>OY970352.1:0-2367500 GCA_963718105.1 uncultured Acidobacteriota bacterium
CCCAGGTTTACAGGCTCTTGGACCACTGGATATATTTTGGCGCGTCGATCTTGCGGGCGGTGCCGTTTGAGTTCATGTATCTCATTTTGCCGAACACCGGGCGTTCAAACCACGGGCGGTCGTGCTTCCCAAAACACCACAAGATCCCGGCGTAAGAATTAGGGTCGCGGCCGTCGAGCGCATACTTGTTATTTAAATGCTCCAGGATAGCGAATGCTTCTTCATAGCTTTTCGTCCAGCCGATAACATTTTTTCCCCATAGCATTCGCACATAATTATGCATCCCGCCGGTTTCCACCAGTTCGCGTTGGGCGGCGTTCCAGATCTCGTCGTATGTCCGGCCATTTTCCAGTTCTTCGAGGGAATAGATGACCTCGCGTTTGTCATCGACGTGTTCGCGCATCGTCTGCTGTACCCAGGCCGGCAGGCATTCCAGCGAGTCGAACTTTGAGTTGTGCCGGGTGAAATTAAACGACAGCTCGCGGCGGACGACCAGCTCTTCCAGAAATGCTTTTTTAGATTCCTTCGGCGCGTGTTTCAGTTTATTTACCGCCTCGACGATCTCGTAAACCGAAATAAAACCGAAATGCAGGTACATGCTCAACCGGCTGGAGCCGTCAACCGAAGCTTCATTGCGCGTTTCGTCATAGTTAGGAAAAATCTCTTTTAGGAATAGTTTCAACCGCGCCCGGGCATTACTGCTTCCGCCGTGATAGAGCGGCGATGGTTTTACCGAATGGTCGATATCACAAGCGGCCACAAGCTCCGCGATATTTTTATCCGTGACCATTGTGTCCGGGCAGTCTATTTTTAGCTTTAGCGAATCGATCTTAACGCGCGGGTCTTTGAAGGCTCTGGAATATTCGGTCCAGAGCTTTCTTATTTTCGGCCGGATCGTATAAGCCGCGTACTCTTCTTTTTCAAATTTCGACATCGGAACGATGCCGTTTGAATCGACGGCGTAGACGGGGATCTCAGCCCGTTCGGCGACGCGGCGGTTATGTTCCGGAATGATAAAGCAGGGAAAATCATCGGTCACGATCGCGGCGGCATCGCGGGCAAGCTGCGCCACGGTATTTCTGGGCGCGCCTTCATCTTTTTGTAAATAAAAGATATAGCGGATCCCCCGGGCGGCAAATTCGGCGCGTTTTTCTTCCACGCCTTCCAGAATAAAAGTATGTATCCGGTCATTCGCCCACGGGTAGTAATATTTCAGGCCTTCATAAACTATTAAAGGAAGCTTTAGATCATTAGCGAGTTCGACGGCGAAATTGAGCGCGTGGTTATGCGTCGCGCGCTTGTACATCTGCATCCAATAGAGAACGTATTTGCCGTTCCTGTTCTCGGACCTGTCGTTCAATAGCTCGATGCGTTCGCCCACTTGTTTCATATTTGGTAAAGTTGATTTCACTATAAAAAACAGCAAAGCGCAACATGATGATCTCTCGGGTTGGGAAGGGCCGCTTGCGCCCGCTTGTTTATCATAGGCAGCGACGAATCAAGACAAAAAAAAATTAAAGCCTAAGCAGCGGGCGCAAGCAACCCTTCCCAACCTGAGAGGCAGATCGGCTTGACCGGTTCCAATTTCCTTGACTTTCGGACGACGTTATTCTTAGAAAAATATGAAAAAACTTTTTCTTCTCATCCTGTTTATCCTGTCTGTCCCTGTTAATTCATTACCCCAGGAGTTTAAAACGCTTCGGGACGGCATTGAGTACGCTGAGGCGACCCGCCGGATCGACAAGCTCCCGGTGCGGATTAATCTGCTGCGGCTCGATCTGAGAAAGGTCAGGCTGGATGTGGTCCACGGGATGGATAAGGCGATCGGGGTTGAAACGGTTTCCTCGATGGCGCAAAGGCGTAAGGCATTTGCCGCGATCAATGCCGGATTTTTCCGACTGGATAAAAGTGAATTTGCCGGCGATGCGGCGGGGATTTTTCAGATCGACGGAAAGCTTTTGAGCGAATCTTTGAATGACCGGATCGCGGCTTTGATAACTAACGGAAAAAAAAACACCGAAGTCGCTTTCCGCCATTTAAAGACCAGCGTCGTGCTGGGATACGGCGTTGATTCGGAGATAGGAATTTCCGGGATCAACCGTGAGCGCGGCGCGGGAGAGGTTATCGTGTACACACCGGAGTTTGGCCCGACGACCAAAACAAAAGACGGCGGCGCGGAGATCGTAATGAAAACCGAGTGCGGCCCGAAGGAGTGGCCCGGATGCCGGGGCAGAGTTGTTTCCGTGAATGAAGAAAAAGGGAACAGCGCTATTCCCACCGACGGCATGGTGATTTCTATCGACAGCGGTATGAAAGAGTTTGCGCATCACGTGAGCAGCATAAAAATATCTTCAAAAGAAGTGTTTCCTTTCAGGATCCCGTTCTTTGTTACCGCGGCGGGTAACAACGCGATAACGGACAATTTTCTCAGGGCCGAAGATATCGTCGGCGGTGTTCCGCAGCTTATCAAAAACGGCCGTGTAGACATCACCTGGGAACTGGAAAAGTCGAGCAGGTCTTTTGTCGAAACAAAACACCCGCGGACGGCGGTCGCCAAATTAAAGGACGGCAAATTTCTGATGATCACGGTCGACGGCCGGAGCGAATCGAGCGGCGGTATCAGTCTGAACGATCTGGCGGCGCTCCTGCTGGAATTTGGCGCGACGGATGCGATGAACCTGGACGGCGGCGGTTCGACCACGATGTTTGTGAACGGCAAAGTGGCCAATCATCCTTCTGATAAGGACGGCGAACGAAAAGTGAGCGATGCGCTGCTGGTTTTTTCGCGCAAAAAGTAGTCAGAGAGAGTGTTAAAAAATTTGTCAATTCAAATAAGTAAATGCACTAAACCTGGGAGCGCAGGCATCTTGCCTGCAAGCGCGACTGGTCGCGCTAATTGGCGTAAATTAAAAACTTTTTAGATCGCTGCGCGATCTTGCAGGCAAGATGCCTGCGCTCCCAGGTTAACGCCGATTCTTTATCACAAATTGTTATATTTTTTAGGATCCGGTGTCGTTTTTACCGCGAACCTCAACAATCGCCAGTGCGGCCAGGGTGAGAAAGACGAACATATTGGCGGGCGTCCGCAGCGGGAAATCAAAAAAACTGTGGAGCAGAATTCCGAAACAACCGGCCAGCGCCCCGGCCGCCACGCTATTGCGAAAACGGTCGGATGCCAGAAAAAATACTCGCAAGCCCTGCCGGTAAAGAAAGTAAATAAAACCGAGCACACACGCTAAGCCAAAAATGCCTGCGTCCGCCATGATCTGCAGATAGTCGTTATGTGCGTGCTCGATACGGAAAACGCCATTCCATGTGTCGTATTTTGTAAAAGCGACTCCAAAAGAGTCCAGGCCGGCGCCGAGCAGGAAATTATCTTTGAAAATTTGCAGAGCGACATACCAGAAATGCGTCCTGCCGTTACTGAGGTCTGCGGTATTATTTTCAATTCCCAGCCCGCGCAGTGCGCTATCGTTCATTAAAACGGCAATACCAGCGATCAGCAGAAAAAATGCCAGCCCGCCGCCAATGAGCAACAGCTTTCGCCGTTTATTGGAAGCCGCTCCGGTCTCGCGGTTCTCACCGCGCTCGCCCTTTTTCAGGAAGGCAAAGATAGTTACCGCCCCAAGCACGCCCAGCAAGCTGATCAATCCGCCGCGCGAACCGGTCATTATCAGTGCTATGCCCATGAGTACCGCGGCCAGCAAAAAGATGACCCGCAGCTCTTTTTTCACGGTCTTTCCATAAAGCAGGCCAAGGCTCAAACCCAAGGTCATTTCCATCAAACCGGCAAAATGGTGGCTATTGACATAAGGCCCGAATGAACTGGCCTGAACGGTTTGCCGCGCGCCGTAGATGTTGTCAGGGTTGAGCAGTTTTTGCAGAATGGCGAAAACAGCGATCAGCGCGCCGAAAATAATAACGGCCTTTACCACCCGGCGGAATTGTTTTTTGTCCGTAAAAAAACTGAGCGCGGCGGCAAAATAAACCGCGTACTCGACCAATCTTATGACGGCGATACGCGTGGCGTTCTGGTCGAGCGACAAGGTCCGCGATGGCGGGACAGAGAGCGCTGCCCCCAGGTCGGAGCCGCCGGAACCGCCCAGCGGCAAAAGCTGTATAAGTCCGATCAGGATCAATCCGACGATCGCAAATTGCGTGGGGTCGGTGCTGAAACTTAGTTCACCGGAGCGCCACGACCCCGCCATCCAAAGTAAAAGCACCAGGGTAAGAAAAACAGCCAGCAAACCGGTCGCGCCGGCATCGACGGCTCCGTAGGCAAGGACCGAAAAGACAAGAATCAGGCAGAGGAGAACGACGATCGCGGTCGCAAATCGTTTCGGCCCTACGGTATATGAATTTTTTGTTTCCCTTTCTTTCATTAATTTTATTCGGCTTTGCCTGTAAGAGTCGAATTTCTTTTTGTTAGTGTTATTTTCTGTGATTTCGTGGTTACAGTCTTAAATTTCTGCCATACAACAACGTAAGACTGGAACCACAAAACGACACGAAACAAACACTAGCAAATCCAAACCGTATAACCGCTTAAAATATTACTTTTTTTCCAGGCTGAGATCGTCAAACCAGATCTTTCCTTCGATCGAGCAATTCTGACAGCCGCCCCGCACCAGCCGGACAATGACGCCTTCGGTTTGCGCGCTCGTTTTAAGATCGGCGCTTAGTTCTTCCCAACCGCTGCTTTCGGCTGAGATGTCTTTGGTCGCCCCCAGCACCTCGCCGGAATTTGCATCAACTATTTCCCATTTCAGCGCGCCGGTCGTTTTGATCTCGCTTCGAATAAAAACCCTGAAGCGGTATGACGCACCGCTATCGACGGCCACGAGCTGAGAAATTTGGCGAAAATCCTTACCGGAACCCTTTGCAAATATCATCACCAGGCTAAAGCCGCCGCTATGGTTTTGCTTGTCGTCGACGCCTATGGCCGGCTGCGCCCCAACCGGTATCTGCCAATTGAAAGGCGAAGGATCGGCTATGTCGATCGGTGTTTCAAAACCGGGATTGGTAAATGCTCCTACTGCCGGCCGCGCCGCACCATTTTCCCCTGACACGGAATGCATTTGAACGAGATGACGAAACTTCTTTTCCTTCAGCAAAATGCCGGATAGCTGATCGCCATTCTCTTTGAAGGAAATATTTTTTTCTTGTTCCGAAAGGGAATTCCAGAGCGCGAGGCTTTCGTCAAACTTTTTTTGGCGGGCCAACGCTCCCGCCAGGGCGGCTTTCATCACGGGCGTATTTCCAAATTTTTCCAGGACCGCGAGATAACCTTCATCGGAAAATTGCAAGGCGGTACCGGAAGCCGTAACGGCAAACGCGGCATTGCCTTCAATGGCCCGCCGCATTTCGGCAAAAGCCTCTTCCGCCCGGCCTTCGCGCAACAGCACGTTTCCCAGCGCCCAATGGACCTGCGCATAATTAGGCGCCAGCGCCAGGGCGTGCCGCAAAGCCTTTTCCGCGCCGGGGATGTTGCCGCTATGTTCGCGGGCGCGCGCCAGCGGCAGCCAGTAACGGTAATCGGAAGGGGAAAGGGCGGCAGCCCGTTCATAAGCCTGAGCGGCAGCCACGGCATCTTCGGTAAGAAAACCTTTTTCGTATAAGACCGCCAGGGCATAGTGGGTTTGCGGGTCGTCGGGGGCCCAGACGGCAGCCAGTTTCGCGATCTCTTTATCTTCTACCCGCATCGCCGCCGAATCAGCCACGCACCAGCGAAGAACCATGACGAGCGCCGCCAGCAGGACTCCTGCGAAAAGCAGCAAAAGGATTCGACTGAGTAAAGTTTTTAATTCAAACGATATTTGAGACGGCATCAGGTTTTCATTACCGGCGGTTATTCGAGAAAATCGTCCAGAACTTCGATCTTGAGCTGGGCGCGCATCAAATTTACTTCGGCGCTGCGGCACATCTCTTTTATTTTTTCCAGCCGCTGCGGATCGATCCGGCGAAAAGACAGCAGCACGTCCTGGATCCGATTCTGCCGGCAGATCTCAAGAAGCGAGCCGTTGCCGCCGAAAACCGGCAGCCCGTGTATGACCTTGTCTTTTTTGAACGGATCGTCATCGACAAAACCGACCGGCGTATATTTCCAGTCAGAGTTATTTTTTAGTTCGCGCAGGACAAGTTCGCCGCCGTCGCCCGCGCCGTAGATCAAAACACGGCGTCCGTCTTCTCTCACCGGCGATGGCAAAAGCTGACGGAATAAACGAAAGGCCAGGCGGCTGGAGCTGACCGCCGCCATCAGCAGGAACGCATCAAGGACAAATAACATACGGGAAAATCCCGCAAAGCGGTAGATCAGCAAGATCGCCAAGACACTCAGGATCGACCCGAGGGCGACACCTTTGCTGAAGGTGACCACGTCTTTTATGCTGGTGTAGCGCCAGATGCCGCGGTACACACCGACCATCAGAAAAGCGACCAGCTTTAAAATTATCAGTATCGGCAGGGACTTGAGAAACAGGTCCCAATCCGAAGTGTCTTCAAACCGCGGAAATAAGATGACGTAAGAATAATAATAAGCCAGCGCGATCAGAAAGCCGTCGAGAAGCACTTCGAAAACGCGGCGTTTATGCGAAAGGTTAACCAGAAAGCCGAAGGCGACGCGTTTTTCCAGCGCCGGGTCTTCCGGCTCGGATTCGTAGACCTTTACCTTTGCCAGGTAAACTCCGATCAGGGCCAGGATCAGCGTGAAGAGAGCGATCAAACCGAGGCTCTGCGCGGGGCTTAGTTCGCGTACGAGGTAGGCCAGCCCGCCGGAAAAAACCGCCAGCCCGTACAAGAGGAGTACCGCCGAGCGTTCATTGAGTCCCAGCGCCACCAGCCGGTGCGAGGTGTGGTCGCGGCCTCCCTGTGAAGCAGGCTGTCCCCGCATCTTTCGCAGGATGGTGACAAAGGCCGTGTCAAAGATCGGCACGAACAGCGTCAGAACCGGCACCGCCAAAACAGCCAGTATGCTGCGCGAACGCCCGCCGAACTGGCTTAACAATACCGTGCTGGCGAGAAAGAAACCGATGAACATCGAACCGCAGTCGCCCATAAAGATCGAAGCGGGGTTGAAATTGAAGATCAGAAATCCGAGCAGCGCGCCGATAAAGGCTGAGACCAGGATAAGCTCAAAGGTCTGGCCGTTGAGATACAGCACCACTCCCAGGGCGAGCGCGGCAATAGCCGCTATGCCGGCCGCCAGGCCGTCCATATTATCGAGAAGGTTTAGCGCATTCGTGAGGCCGATCAGCCAAAAGACCGTGATGCAGATATTTGCCACCTGCGAGTCGGTCCACTGCAGGACCAGGCCGTAGCCTACCACGATGACCGCGCCGATAACTTGCCCGATCAATTTTTGGTACGGTTTTATATGCAGCAGGTCATCGACCAATCCCACGAGAAAAAGAAAAGAACTACCGGTCAGGATCACCAGCAATTCATTGGTAGGCGGCCAGAGAAAGAAAAGGCTGGCGGAAACCGTGGCCAGATAAATAGCGACACCGCCCATCATGGCGGTCGGTTTTTTATGCCAGCGGTCGAGCTTGGGCTTGGCGATGAAGTTATACTTTCGGGCAAACCAGCGAACGAGCAAAGTCAGAGCGATAGCCAGAAAGAGGCTTGTCGCCGCAACTATGGAAGGGTTTGCAGAAATTTGCAGCATAGATTTCCCGCTAAAAGTAGAAGAGGCGGTATTTTAACCAAATCGCCGACAGTTTAACAAGGATCTATGACTTTTTTAGGTTTGGCGTTATACCAACTCCCGATAAAGTCTCTGTAAATCCTCAACCAGCCTTGTTTTATCGTATTTTACCACGGTAAAGGAATTACCGCTTTCGCCCAGCTTTTCCCGCAACTTTTCGTTTTCCGCCAAATGGACCAGCCCGGCCAGCAGGCCTTCGGCGGAGCCGGAGCGGACCAGAACGGCGCGTTCGCAGACCTTGAAGCCACCGGTTTCATTGGCGGTTTCACTGGCGGTTTCCGGCACAACTTCGCCGGCCAGGTCAACCACCCCGCCGACGGCGGTGGCGATCACCGCCTTACGGCAGAACATGGCCTCGATCAGCGAAAGCGGCGTGCCCTCATTAAGAGACGTCAAAGCGACAATGTCCGATCCGGGATAAAAAACTTCGGGGTCGGTACGGTGGCCGAGAAAAGTAACCAGTTCCGATACACCTGAGCCTTCTGCCCTGCTTTGAAGCTCTGCGCGCAACTCGCCGTCGCCGATGATCACAAACTTCAATTTTGGCAACTTTTGGGGGTCGTTTTTATTGCTCTCGTGATAGAGCCGGGCGGCCTCCAGCAAGAGCGGAACGTTTTTGATCGCCGTCAGCCGTCCGACAAAGCTGACCACGATCTCATCGTCCTTCGCGCCGATCTCCCGGCGAAAAGCTTTGCGGTTTGCTTCCGGATCTTTAAACGCTTCGAAGTCGATCCCCAGCGGTATCACTTCAAACTGCTTCTTTTTACCGATGCCGAATTTTCCCTGGATCTCTTCGAGCTGCTGGTTTGATATGACGACGATCTTATCGGTGGCAAAGCGGGCGAGAAATTTTTCGATCAGCAAAAAAACGCGCGTTTTCCACTTGCCGTAATAACTGTGAAAAATGTGGCCGTGAAAGGTATGAACGACCTTTACCCGCCGCGGTTTGCCCACGAGAGTTTTCCAGGTCAGCCACCGGTAGAGGAAACCCGCGCCGCGGCCGATCACGCCCGCTTTGGCCGTGTGAGTGTGGATCACATCGGGCTTTTCCTGTTTTATCAACCGGTAAACTTTGTAGAGAGAAGAGGCGTCTTTAAGCGAGAGCTCGCGGCTCATTTCCGGAATGTGCAGCGGGGCGACACCGTTTTCGCGGGCGAAATAGCTCATGTCTTCCTCGCCGCCGGGAACGGTCCCCGCGACCAGGATCGAGCTGAATTCTTCGTCTTGTAGTTCTTTGGTGAGCCAAACGACGTGGCGCGCCGGGCCGCCGACATTGAGCCGCGCGATGATACGAAAGATTTTCATCCGGATGATCTAAACAGCAGCCGGCGGATCGCGGGCGGCACCGGTCTTTCAACCGCTGCGGCCGGCGATCATGCGATCGTGCAGGGATATCGCTGCCGGCTGCTGAACTTTTAAAGTCAATAGAGTTAGTGAGTTATAGAGTTCATGGAGCAGGAAGTCTCTCAAACTTTACTCTCCAGACTCTTTACTCTTCGGACTCTATAAACTTTCTAAAACAAAGATCGTATCCGGGTCATCTTCGTGCCGGATCTCATCTATGGGCTGTCTTTTTCCTTCGCCCATATACAAACGGTTAGGACAATTTATCACAACGCCTTTTTGCGTGCCGCTGACGTTTTTATAAGTATGGACCACGCCTTTGGGAACGATCACCGCTTGCGGGTTGTCTTCACCGATGGTCATTATCATCCGATAATTGTAAGTCGGCGAATCGGCGCGATTGTCCCACATTCCGAGCTGAAAGTTTCCTGGCCCGATAAAGCAGAAAAGGTCGGCCTGGTCGACGTGCTCATGCGGGCCGCGCTGGATGCCCGGTTCGGTGACCGAAATATATGCCATCGCCGGGTAAAATTCTTCCGCGATCTCATCATGACGAAACAATTCAGCCAGCCAGCCGCGGTCATCGTAAAATTTTTTGAGAGGGTAAACGACAACGTCTTTTATATCCCCGTCGAAAAAGTCTGTCGAGTCTTTCAAGTCTGTCGAGTCTGTCGAATACATTGAGTCCATGTGAATTTACAAAACAAGGTGTCTGACTAATGCAAATATCATTTTAGAGGCTTCTTCAAGTTGCTCATAAATCTCATCAAATTCCTTTTGTTCAATATATCCCTGATCGACGGCCACATAAAGATGGGACTGCACTTCAGCGGTCGAACTTCTCGAAATATTCAAAAAATAAGCAAAGTCTTTATCAGAACGCCTGGCAAACCCTTCAGCGATATTTGCCATTATTGAAACACTAGCGCGCCTGATTTGATCTCTTAATCCAAAGTCCCTGGCAAAATCTTCGTTTTTCGTTACTTTATATACCAAGTTTGTTATGCGCCTGGCTTTCTGCCAAGCCGCGATATCTTCGAATCTCTTAAACGTGGGCATTTAATTATTCTCCGATTCCAAAAATTCTTATGTAGATAACATTTATGTCGAACCAGCGGACTCGACAGACTTGTTAGACTCAACAGACTCCCCAAACTCTCCAGACTGTTTATTCGCGCCGGTTTCCGCGACCAGGTTTGAAGCTCTTAATAAGCTTTCAAAAGTCCCGGCGTCGGTCCACCAGCCGTCGAGCTCGCTCCAGGTCATTTCGCCGCGATCGATGTAGATGTTGTTAACATCGGTTATTTCCAGTTCGCCGCGGGCGGAAGGTTCCAGGCCGCGGATGGCTTCAAAAACAGTGCCGTCGTAAAAATAGATGCCGATCACGGCCAGATCGGATTTCGGCGCCGCAGGTTTTTCTTCGATACGGATGACGCGGTCGCCGTCTAAAACGGGCACGCCGAAACGCTGCGGGTCGGCCACTTTTTTCAGCAGGATCTTGGCGCCTTTTCCCTGGCGGCGGTAATCGTCCGCTGCCTGGCGAATATTATTTTCAATGATGTTGTCGCCCAGAACGACACAGATCGGTTCTTCGTCGGCAAAATGTTCGACCAGCGAAAGAGCATCGGCGATACCGCCTTCGCCTTCCTGATATGTGTAATTCAAATGTTTTAAGCCGAATTCCTTTCCGTTACCGAGAAGTTTCAGAAAGTCGCCGGCGGAGTTGCCGCCCGTCACGATCATAATATCGTCAATACCCGCATTTATCAGCGCCCGGATGGGATAATAGATCATCGGCAGGTCGTGCACCGGCAGTAAATGTTTATTTGTGATCTTAGTCAGCGGATAAAGCCTCGAACCCAATCCGCCTGCCAATACTACGCCCTTCATAAATACCTATCGATCCCTTTTTTTGAAAATAATATTATCACGATAACGCCGCAACCGCTGTTGGCGCTTTTTCAGGCCTTAAACGCTGCTTTAGCGCCCCGGCGGCCCAGCAAAATCCACCGGCCGCGAGAACGGTCAGATACGGCTCGACATAAGGCATGCGATAGCGGATCATCGAGAGAATGATCACATGCAGCGCCGTGCCGGCCAAAAAGAACGCCAGGATGAATGCCACGTAAAACCGGCCGTTCTGTTTCTTAAATAAAACCCCACCGCCGATAAGAGCAAAGATATACAAGACGGAAAAGAATAGTAAAGAGATATAAACCTGGTAGTTGGGATAAGCGTTCGGCTGCAAATAAGGACGCCAATAATCCCAGAGTTTATACCAGAAAAGCGTTATCGTTCTCGAGGGAGATTCGGTCAGGAATCTGATGGCATCATCACGCCAAAGTTTTTCGCGGTCTTTCAATTTTAGCGAATAGTAGCCGTTCGTACGCTCAAATTCATCGATCTGGTTTTGCATCACTCCCGGTTTGCCCAGATCGTTGGTCATATATTTCATGTGCCGGCTATAAGTTTCCGGGGTATTGGTGCTGCCGTCGTAAAACTTCATCAGTTCGGGGTGGTTGCCGAACCAGATATTAAATCCCCCGGCATCGTTTATCACGATAAACTCACCGGTGTGCCGATAGTTGTCCAATGTCCACGGCGCGATCGCCAGCATCAAACCCAGCACGGCGACCACAGGCTGGAGCAATGCCCTGCCGAAGCCGAGTTTTTTTATACTAAGCAGAAAAATGAAACCGAACATCACCAATGCTACCGGCCAGGCCGAAGGCCGGCAGAGCGCCGCGAGCCCCCAGGTCATACCGGTGAGTAAAAAAAGTGACAGTCTCCCTGTGCGGTAAGCTCTGAGCAGTAAAATAACTCCGCAAAGCACGAGCAGCGTATGTAAAGGCTCGGTCTGAATATCGGAGACCTGCAGGGCGACAAATGGATTAAAGCAATAGGCCAGGCCGGCCAGGAAAGCGACCCACATATTACCAAAAAGCATCGATGCCAACCTGAAAAGCAATACCGAAGTTAGCGCGAGCAAAATACACTGGGCCAGTTTTACCGCCAGAATGGATTGGGGAAAGATCAGCCAGACGCTGTAAATAAAGAAAGGATAAAGCGGGGCGCGGAAAAAGGGGAAAGTGCCCTGTTCACGATAATAGGTATTTTCCGTCAGCAGTTTGCCCGCCAGGTGAAGATAATCGGAAGAATCTCCAAAGGAATATTTTTCCGGCCCGGTCAGAAAAACCACCGCCGCCATTACCAGCAGACCCGTCAAAAAAATGATCAGTTGACAGGTTAGCGGTGTGAAAAATCTTTTTTGATCCGGCTGCATAATCTCTCGTTTCCCAGCAGGTAGCTTTATGTTGATCGGAAAGCCAACCCCGGCTTAATAACTCACTTTTTTCCGATAAAAAATAATTTGCCCAGCGTTTTTGAAGAATAGGCTTCATCAAAATATTTATGCAGAAGCGCTAGTACCTGATCGCTTTTTCCCAGCCACTGGAAATAGGTGGACGCTTCGTAATGTGTCATCACGGCAAACGCGTCGAATTTATTCGACACTCTTTTTACCAGATCTCGCTCACTCAGAAAATGTATCAGCGACAAAAAAGGCGTCGGCCAGGGTTCGACCAGGATGAATTTTCCGCCCGGCCGTAAGATCCGGTGAATTTCGGAAAGTGTCCGGTCGAGATCGTCAGGGATCACAGGCAGATGATGCAGCCCGCCCTGCACGATAATAATGTCGCGGCTTTCGGTTTCCAGCGGCATCTGCCGGCAATCGGCTTCGTAGAGTTTCGCCGGGCCTTCGTAAAGCGCCAGCAGCTCGGCGGAAATATCCACGCCTTCCAAATTTGTAAATCCCAAACTCTCGAGCGCGCACAGTCCGTTTCCGCGGCCGCAAAAAATATCCACTATCTGCGTATCGCGTTTCCATTCATGCTGCCCCAGTTTTTTCAGCCTTCCGACAAATTTCTTTATTTCTTCGTCGGGAGTTTCAAAACGGGTGTAAGCATCTTCCCAGGCGGATTGAATTTCACGGTCCGTCAGGGCGGTTTTGTCTAATAATTTGGTCGGTGATCTCACTATTTTATATTTCAGCCTTTTTAGCGATCATTTGGATATTAGAAGTCGAAAAACCAAGCTTTGCCCGCAAAATGTCCCATCCCGTAAAAAAAGCAAGTAACGGTATATTGCGAAACGGATCGAAGAATTTGGCGAGCCCCGGCGATCCGAATCTGTCCAGCACGATGTGGTGCAGCGAATAGATCCAGAAAGAGTGGGCGGGCAAATAATTAAATTCCATTATTTCCAGTCCGCTCCCTGTCGCCAGAAGCGTAAGCGATCTTTTGTTAAATAAATTCCAGTGGCGCGGAAAATGGTACCCGCCCCAATATTTTTTGCGAAAGAGGCGTGTGTCCAGGCTCTGAGTGTTCGGCGTTTCAATGATCAGAACGCCGCCCGGACGCAGCAGCTCCCTCATCGCTTTTAACATTTCGCCCGGCGCTTCGACATGCTCTAAAACCTGCAGGGAAACGATCAGGTCGAACGAATTTTTTGGCAGCGCTTCTTCGGCATCTTCTATCCGGCCAGCAAAACCTTTGAAGCCGTCGGCGCTCAGTTTGGCGATGATCTTTTCGTCCATTTCGACGCCGTAAAGCTGATCGGCGGGCACGCCTGACTGATTCAGCATTCGCAGGTATCGCCCGTCACCGCAGCCAACGTCCAGAAATACCGGCTTTTCGGCCGACACATATTTGAGCCAGGTCCGGGTTTTCTTTTTATCCAGATAATTCTTGGCTTTGATCGCGAGCGGATGGACCGTTTCCGAATAATTGTAGGCGTAATAATTCGACGGATAGATAACGGATAATTCTTCCTTGACCGGGCGCGGGTTAAGATACCAGTTTTCGCAATTTGTGCATTCGACGATATTGAATACATCCGCGGTGGTCCCGTATTCATAGTCTTTCCCTACGGTAACGGGAGCGCTGTCGCCGCTTCTGCAAACGCCGCAAGAAACTTCTTCCATTTTTAAAGTAGCTTCAGGCATTTTCTGACGTTCTTGCGGGTCCTGACGTTCTGACGGGTTCGGAAATTCTGACAGGCTGAGACGAGCTGACAGGCAAATTTCTTAGCACTTGAGATAAAAAACTGAGGTAGCTGCCGCGCACGGTCACTTCCGGGATCTCTTTTACGATCTTATGCACCGTCGGCAGATTGTAATAGGGAATGCCCACCCACAGATGGTGTTCGGCGTGGTAGTTCATATTATGCGGCGAGAAAAACAGCCGCTCCAACGGATTGGAATTAAAGGTGATCAGGCGGTCCCCATCGGTTTCCTCACTGGCAAGATCGATGATCGCATGATCGCAAAAAGCGCGGATCTCATCCGGCAGGAATACCAGAAAATAAATAGGCGCGATCCATAAGAGCGGATAAGCCCACCAGATCCCGCTCATCCAAAAAGCAAACAAGATCGCCAACTGCCAGATCATGACCGGAATGCGGGCGATGATGTAATCTTTCAACCCGCCGCTCTTTTCGCTCTCTACTTTTTCGGCAGCAGTTTTTTCGAGCGCGGCCTTTTCGGGTGCCGGAGATGTTTTTCTGCCAAACGGCGAAACTTTCAGCACGGTCTTGCCAAAGGTCGCCAGGCCTGAACAGAACAGCAAAAATTTCGCCGGGGAATTTTTATTGTCGATGATGTGTATATAACGGTCGGGGTCCTGGGCGGTCCCGAGCAGTTGGTGGTGATTTAGATGATTACGCTGGCCATCGCCAAAATCCATGAACATCGGCGAATAGATCAGCCAGCGCGCCATAAAATTGTTTCGCTCGCGGACGGTAGAAAGATTACCGTGCAGCGCATCATGGCCGAGAATAAAGAGACGGTACTGGCTGCAGCCGATCACGATGAAAGCCAGAAGAAAGCTCCACCAGGTCCCGAAATAGACGAAGAAGATAAACGCGCCCGCTATCAGAGACCAGTCGACGACGAGGTCCAGCCCCACCCGGTAGGCGGAGGGTTTCATCCATTCCTGGACCTGCTCTTTCTTAAAGTCTTTGCGGACTTGCCGTTGGACATCGAGCAGGCTGAGTTTATCGTTCATAAAGCTATTTTCGTTTCATCCCCAAAATACTGACAAAAAATCCAAAGAGGATGGTTTGAAAGCCCAGCACGACCAGCGTGGCGCCGGGAATGACCAGGCGCATGGTGTCGGCATAATTTAACGCGCCGAAATTTGCCAGCCGCCAGTCGTTGATCGCTATGATCAATAGTATCAAACCCAGCAGCAGCGCGATCGCGGCGATGAATATTCCGCGTTCCAGATCGATGATCTTAAAAAATCTGTTCATCTTCGGATCTTCCGGCATCAACCCCTCATTGATCGCAAAAGTCTTGGTCATGATCGCGAACAAGGCGGATTGATAACCGCAAATAATGAACATGCTGCCGAACAACAAGGTATGGATGTCAAAGCCGATCCCGCCAAGCCGTAAATTAGGCAGAGCTATCACATAACTAAAAATGCCGAGCAGGATCAGGAACAGCCCCGGGATCAGGAACAGCCACCGCGGGCTATACATCAGAAAAAATCTGAGCGTGCGCCAGCCGTCACGAAACGTTTTTAAGTGAGGGGCGTGGCTTTTGCGGCCATCGGGATGCAGGGTGATCGGCACTTCGGCGATCTTCGCCTTATAGAGGCTTGATTTGATGATCATCTCCGTGGCAAATTCCATCCCGGTGCAGCGCTGGTTCAGACTGTTGTAATGCTCCTTGGTGAACCCGCGCAGCCCGCAATACACATCGTTGATCGGAGCGTGAAACCACGATTTGACCATCATTGAAAACATCGGGTTGCCCCACCAGCGATGCAGGAACGGCATCGCCCCGGGAAGAACGCGGCCCCCGCCTTTAGGCAGCCGGCATCCCTGGACAAGGTCATAACCTTCGTTCAGCCTTTCGACGAATTTAGGTATTTCCAGCCAGTCATAACTGTCGTCGGCGTCACCCATCATCACAAATTTGCCGCCGGCGGCTTCGATCCCGCCCATCAGCGCGTTGCCGTAGCCCTTTTCTTTCACGTGGACCACGCGGGCTTCCAATTCTTCGGCGATCCGGATAGAACCGTCGACGCTGCCGTTATCGGCAATGATGATCTCGCCCGAAACACCGCTTTCTTTTATTCCGCGCTTGGCCTTTTCGATACAGACCGCCAGCGTGTCCGCTTCATTCAAGCAGGGCATTACCACCGACAAGATCGGCGAAAGACCGGGCGCGTCAGTCGAGGGCGGAGCAAAGGCTGGCTTTGCCTCAAACTTTTCATTAACCAAGTTTGCGGTCATTTGAAAAAACTTATTCCTTAACCGGTATTTTAATCGATGAATCTCTGGAACCACAATTCCAGCATCAACAGCGTCCAGATCGGAAAATTGAGGTCTTCCTTACCGGAAACGTGACGTTCGATCACGGTTTTAACGATTTCAGGTTTAAAAATACCACGATTCAACGATTTTTCGGAAAGCAGAACTTCGTATAGAAAGCCCTTCATTTCATTGCGCAGCCAACGGCCGACCGGTACGCCAAAGCCCATTTTGCGGCGGTAAATGACTTCGTCAGGTACCAGCTTGGCGGCGATCTTTTTTAGCAGAGTTTTGGTGTCTAAACCTTTAACCTTAATGTTTTCAGGCAGTTTGGCCGCAAATTCGATCAATTTATGGTCGAGAAAAGGCGAGCGCGCTTCGAGCGAGACCGCCATTGACGCGATGTCCACTTTAACCAGCAGATCGTTGGGCAGGTAGGTTTGCTGGTCGGTCATTAGCGATGCATCGAGCACGCCGATGCCGTTGGCGCGGTCAAACCACTGGTCGATTATCCGGCGCGAATGGAAATTGGAGGTGATATTTTTGAACTCTTCGGTGTAAAGCTCGTCTTTTAATTCGGGGCTGATGCCCGACACCCAGTTCAGATAGCGCGTCGTGCGCGGCAGCGCGGCGGCTTTGACAAAGCGTTTGGCTGAGCGCAGGCGGTTGCGCGAGCCTTGCGGCTCCGGCAGCACGCTGAGAGGAAATTCGACAAAGGGTTTGCGCAAAAATGCCGGAAACTGTTTGTAGCGCTCCGCCAGCCGCATCGCCGCGTAACGTTCATAACCGGCGAAAGATTCGTCGCCGCCATCGCCGTTGAGCGCGACGGTCACGTGTTTCCGCGTTTCTTTCGAAACATAGTAGGTCGGGATGGCGGATGAATCGGCGTAAGGCTCGCCGTAGTGTTCCACCAGTGTCGGCAGCACTTCCATCGCGTTAGGTTTGACGATGAATTCGTGGTACTCGGCGCCGACGTGATCGGCAACTTTTTTCGCGTATTTGAGCTCGCTAAAATCCTGCTCTTCAAAACCGATGGAAAAAGTTTTGACCGGCTGAGAACTTTCCTGCGCCATCAGCGCGACCACGGCCGACGAATCGACCCCGCCGGAGAGAAAAGCTCCCAGCGGCACTTCGGATATCATTCGCAGGCGGACGGATTCGCGTAAGATCCGCAGCACTTCGTCCTGCGCTTCAGCTTCAGAAATATCCAGCTTTTCAGAAAAATCCGGCAGCCAGTAGCGCTTGGTTTCTATCTCGCCATTTTTCCAGCGCAGCCAATGGCCGGGCTCGAGTTTGCGAATATCCTTATAAGCCGTCAGCGGCGCCGGGACGCAAATGTAACTCAAGTAATGATGGATGGCTTCGAAATCTATCTCGCGCGAGATGGACGGGTGTTTCAACAGGGCCTGAAATTCCGAACCGAAAATAAGATCGCCGTTCGGTTGGTGTGAATAAAGCAAAGGCTTTTTGCCGACCCGGTCGCGGGCCAGAAAAAGCGACTTGTCGCGCGTGTCCCAGATCGCAAAAGCAAACATTCCGCGCAGATACTGCAAACAATCGGCCCCGTAGCGGTCGTAAAGCTGCAGCACCACTTCGGTGTCGCTCTTGGTATAAAGCTCGGTGCCTTCTTTGATCAGGCCTTCCCTTAATTCCTGGTAGTTATAGATCTCGCCGTTAAAGATCAACCAGGCGGTTTTGTCGGAATTATGGATCGGCTGCTTGCCGCTGGCGAGATCGATGATCGAGAGGCGGCGCATCGCCAGCCCGACATTTTCGTTGATGTAAAACCCATCCTCATCAGGCCCCCGATGAATGATGGCGGTGTTCATTTCTTCCAGCAGCGCGGGTTCAACCGCCCTGCCGCCTGCGTTAATAAATCCTACAATTCCGCACATCTATTCTAATTCCGGTTCCTTGATCTGGTTGTGATGAAATTTATTTTTTCTCGAATTCTTGACGAGCTTGTTATTTTCCCGCCGTTCCAGCGTCAATGTCCAACCCACGGCGATGAACATGAACAGAAAAACCTGGATCTGTGCCCGCTGGCGGTAGGCCGTGCCGACGTTTCCCTGAAATATCGAATAACCAAGCGTCAGCATTAACGAAAAAAGGAGAATGGGGATGGCCGTGCGGAGCTTGGTTTTCAAGGTGAACCAAAGGCCGCTCAGCAGGATCGGGATACAGGCCCACCAAAGAAGCATTTCGGGCAGCGTAATGGCCTGGCGAATATTGGATATCTCCCACGGGAACGGGGCCAGCATAAGATACGTAAAGCCCGTGGGAATAGCCGCCAGCGCGCCCATCGGGGTCGAGACGTTTAAGTCTTCGCCGAATCCTGAATTAGAGCGGGAGTAATCAGAGCGGCTGGCCTGAACCCGCTCCAGCGAGCCGTATTTTTCCAGGCTGGTCCCGGCACTTTGCAAAGCGCCGATATATGCCAAAACAGCGCCGATGATTACCAGCGAAACAAATCCGCGAATTATCGACTTGGTCGAGCTGCTGGTGCCGATAATAAAACTCCCGGCCACGGCGACACCCACGATATAAAAAATATAAAAACGAAAAGCCAGGATCCCGAAAAGAGAAAGCGCCAGCAGGCCGATCGAGAAATAGTTGAATTTCTTTTGCAGCCTGAGGATCATCGTCATCGCCAGGACCAGCAAAAAAATGATGATGCCGTCTTTTAACAACTGCGACGACCAGACGATAAAAGCCGGGAAAAGCGCAACGAGGATGGCCGAGATCTTGCTTACCCGCTGATTGTGATAGATCTCAGAGGCGCAGGTATAAACCATCGGCGCGGTGGCGGCCCCTATCACGGAGCAAAAGAATTGGCCCGCGAGCATATTTCTGCCGCAAACCAGGTAAATAAAGCCGATGATATAATTCATCCCCCAACCGGGCTGGGCGGTGCTCATCGCATTCAGGCTTTCGACGTCAGTGCCGGGAGTGGCGCCCATCCAGATCTGCGACAAGCGGTTTGCCATCTCATCGTATAAAAAAGCGTCTTCCCCGAAAAATCCCTGCAGCTTAAAAACATACGAGACCGTGGCAAAGAGCAGGCGGATCAGAAGGGCGATCAGAAATATATTTATCAGGAAATGTTTTTCTTCGGCATTTTGACGGATGACAAGAATTACAACGGTGCTAAACGCCACGACCAGTAAGACCCCGACCACGCCTTCAGGAAAAGCGGCGGCCATAATTACGATAGCCGCGATAAAACATAAGATCGGCAGGGTCTTATTCATATGTGATCAGACAAACCCGAGCAGGCGGTTTTAATGCACCAGTTTGTGCGCGGCCAGTTCTGTTTTGGCGGCTTCGACATGGTCGACGGCTTCCTGGTTTTTGACCCAATCCAGCAGGGCCGCGAGGCCTTCTTCCAGGCCCACTTTCGGTTGGTAGTTTAACAAATCTTTGGCTTTTGAAATATCCGCCACACAATGCCGGATATCGCCTTCGCGGTATTTACCGACCATCTCCGGCTCGATATTTTTACCCAAACCTTTGGCCAGCGCGCTGCCTATCTCACGGACGGAAATAGAGCGGCCCGTTCCCACGTTGATGGCTTCGTAATCGCCTTTATTTGTTTCGAGCGCCAGCAGGTTGGCCTGGACGATATCGCTAACATGAACAAAGTCGCGGGTTTGGCCGCCGTCCTCAAAGATCAGCGGGCGCTGGTCGTTAAGCAGGCGGGAAGAAAAGATCGCGCAGACCCCCGTGTACGGATTTGATAACGCCTGCCGCGTGCCATAGACATTAAAATAACGGAAGGCAACGGCCGGGATCTTATAGGCGCGGCCGACGATCAGGCAATACTGTTCCTGGTCCTGCTTGGAAACGGCATAGACCGAGGTAGGAAAGAGCGGCTTGTCTTCCGCGGTCCCGATCGGCCGCAGCTCGCTGCCGCATGCCTGACAGGAAAATTCCCATTGGTGGGAAGCCAGGTTTTCATTCGGCCGAATGTAGGGAAAGATCTTTTTGCCGCAGGGTTCACAGAAATAAGCGCCTTCGCCATAGATCGACATGGAAGAAGCAACCACCAGTTTTTTGAACTGGCCCGGAGCTTTGATCATTTCCTCAAGCAGAACGGCCGTGCCGAGATCATTCGCTTTTACATAGCGCGTGATCTCGTACATCGATTGGCCGACGCCGACCTCGGCGGCCTTGTGATAGACCACCTCGATCCCTTCCAGAGCTTTTGCGACTACGCCCGGGTCACAGATATCGCCCTTGATAAATTCGGCTTCCTTGTTCAGGTGCTCCGGCACTTTATCCCCGTGCACCTGCGGCACCAGAGAATCAAGGATGCGTACCTGATGCCCGGCTTCTACCAGGGCATCTACCAGATGCGAGCCGATAAAACCGGCGCCGCCCGTTACCAATATTTTATGTCTAGTCATCTTTATAAAAAATATTTCCCTAAGTAATAAGCGCCTTCATCGGCCGGATGTCCAGTTCGCCTTTTTGTCTCAAGGAATCAGCATGTTCAAGTATCTTTCTCAGCCCGGCAAACATCCGGTCCGGCTCATCGGCCATATTTGTCGGATGAAACCACAGGTGAAAGATCTTTTTTTGCGCGGCGGCCGCGTCCAGGCCTTTGATGGCCCGCTTTGTCCTTCGCCCGATAGAGATATAACGGCGCAGCCCATGGGCCGGAAAATACATAGCCGAACCCGGAATATTCCACAATCCTTTTTCATCGTGCTCGGGGCGCTCAGGCAAAACCACCGGCGGCGGCGCCGCGCGCAATACATCCAACAGCCGCATCGCGCGCCGGACCTGGTGCGGGTAAGACATATTTTCAAACCAATTCGGCTCGGTCCCGCGGTAGCACGTAAAACCAAACTCGCTCAGCAGGCCGAGGTGCCCGATCTCATTTCGGGGAAAGACAAACGAGCTCATCTCGATCCCCATTTCTTCCGCCAATCTCACGCATTCTTTTAGTTCGCTGCGCGCGGCCTCAGCCGAACAGCCGGCATCGCCGAAAATAACATGCGAGAACGAATGGGAACCTATCTCCTGTGCGACCGGGCAATCCCGGATCTGTTTTACCAGATCGCGGCCGTAAAAGATGGGCGCTGCCTCCGCGGTGCTGCAGGGATCGTTAGTGAACCAATCTTCGGGATGCCACGCGTGATGCGCGCGAACTATCTCCGGGTGTTTTAGTCCGCTTTCCGGCGCACACTTATCCAGAAACAAATGACCCAGAATGCACCAGGTCGCCGAAACATCGAATTCGATAAAGAGGTCTAACAGCCTGCCGATAACTACTTCGCGTTCGCGCCGGTAAAGCTCGCTCCATTTTTCCGGGCCGATCACATCGACCGTGCCCCAGGCCAGTTCCAGGTCCAGGCTGATGGTGAACACGCCGCGGTCAAACGTTTTTAACTCCTTCATAGTAAGTATAGGCTATTGCGGCCATTACGGCTTGATAGCTTTAACCAGGAACATATTCGAGAAATGTTTGAGCACCGGCAGGTCGACGGTCCTTTTATCGATCTGTTCCCAAATTTTCAGAAGCGGCGGGACCACGGCGGGCATAATACGCTCAACCCACACCATCGAACCGCCATAGACCCCGTGTACCGCGACGTCGTTAAAACCCGCCCCGCTAAATTCCCGGGTCAGTTTTCCCGCCGAGTGAAAAAATTGTTTGAGATGGGTCAGATTTCCTACCTGCGTCGAGGCCGTGATCTTATTAACCAGCGGATATAAATTAGCCTGGAGCGGGGGCGCCGCGGTCACCAGCGCCATGCCGCCCGGTTTTAACAGGCGGAAGATCTCGCTCACGCACGGTCTGATATCGGGCAAATAACGCAAAACCTCGATGCAGACAAGGTAATCGAAAGAAGCATCGGGCAGCGGCACATTGGTTACGTCGCCCTGATGAAATTCGATCTGCGGGTTGATGGCCCGCGCCTGTTCCAGCATTTCTTCCGACCCGTCGACACCGGTCAGCTCAAACCCGCGCTCGCGGTATTTTGCCAGGTGATAGCCCGTTCCGCATCCGAGGTCGAGCATCCTTAGGCCGTCTCCCCGCTCGGGGATAAATTTGTCCAGCCATTGGTCCAGCAGATACCGGCTGTATTTAAAGCAATTCTGATAAGGGTCTTCGGCGATGGTCGAATAGCGCTCGGCAAACAGGCCGGCCTGTTCCGAATGTGTCTCGACGGCGAGTTGTTTTTGCTGGTCTTCCGATACTGTCATCGTTTTTTGTTTCGGAGGGTGCCTTCATACACCCCGTCAAATATCTCGGCTATCTTGGGCATCTGGGTTTCCAGGGAATAGCCTTCAACCGCCGTTTTTCTTGCCGCGCGGCCCATTTTTTCGCGCAGCTCGGGGTTCTCGATCAAAAGGCTCAAGCGATCAAACCATTCCTTTTCGGTTTCCACTAAAAATCCATTGACACCATCCTGGATGATCTCCGTATTGGAACCCATCCTGCGCGCCACGACCGGCAGCCCGGCCGCCATATACTGCACCGTTTTAAGAAAAAATTTCCAGGGATTCCAGCGGAGATCGAGCAGCGGCACCAGCCCGATGTCGCAGTCCTGCAGATTTGAGATCTCCACATCCGGCGACCACTTGCGAAAATCTACTTTCACACCTTCGACCACCGGTTCTTCGTTTGCGATCAGGCGCAGCGGAACATCGTATTTCGCCTGCAGGTCGTGCAGCGGTTTGGCAATGGTCGCAAGATTTCTGACCGTGCCGATGCTGCCCGTCCAGACGATCTTGGCCGGCCCGCCGTTCTTTGACCCGGCAGGGCGGAATTCGTTCGTGTCCACAAAATTAGGCACCACCGAAACCGACGAATTATACTTTCGCGCATAGTCCGCCATCAAATTATTTATCGAGATGATATGGTCGGCCATACGAAAAAACGAATGTGTCTTGCGCGAAAACTTCAACAGGCTGAACCAACTGTTGACCGGGCTCCGGTAAGGCAGAAAGACCGGGTCGTCGATGTCATAAACGATCGGCACTTTCAAGCGCCGGGCCAGGCGCTCGATGACCGAGGGGCCGACGAGTGCCGCTTCGCGGTAGATGAGCAAAATATCGCACTCCGGTTTATTCAAAACGTTGCGCAATTGCCCGCGATAGCTTGAGATCAGCCCGGAAACTTTTTTCAGATAGTTTCCCCTGGTGTAAAGAACTTTATCCAGCTCATCCGTTTCAAACGGGTAAAAATCCACCGTCCAGCCGTAATCCGGCAGATGTTTTGACCATGCTTCTATTCTAAATCTCTGTCCGGGGGATTTGCCGAGTTTGTTGGGCACCAGAGCGGCTATTTTTTTCATTCCATTACTATCAGGCTGCGATAGATAGAACGATACTTTTTCCCCCCGATTTTTTCAAGGTCGAATCTGTCTTTTGCGCTTTTGCGGCAAACTTCGGAAAGATCGGAGGCCTGTTGTAATATCTCTATTTCCTGCAATGACTTAAGATAAGCCTGCGGCCCGAATTCCGCGACCACGGAACCGGTTTTATCGGCGCCTACCTGGTCAGCCACGTCGCCCACACCGCCGTTGGTAATGACCGGCAGGCCGCTGGCGAGGTATTCCGCCATTTTGGTCGGCGATGAAGAAAGCTTGGAATAACAGGGTTTGATAAAGGAGACCGCCACATCGGCCGCGCTCAGATAAGCGGGAATCTCACCTGGCGCAACTTTTTTGATGAGCATGTCGCCGGCGGAAAAACCGCGGGCCGCAAGCTTTTCCGCCATTATCTCCGGCGCGCTTTGGGTAAGGACCATGGCGAAGACGGTCTCATCCTGTTCGCGCGCAACGAGCAGCAGATCAGCCATTTCATCTACCAGGTACCAGGTGCCCAGCGCGCCGATATAAACGATCACTTTACGTCCGTTCAAATCATATTCATCGCGGATCTTATTTCGCGATGCTTCACCCGCAGCGGTAAACCTTTTCAGATCCACGCAGCAGGGAATGACCTCGACCGGCCGGCCCGCTTTATCAAAACCCGTTTCGCGGCTTTCGGGAAACAAAATATCACGGGCTTTTTCGGTCAATACCACGAAGGCATTGGATTCGCGCAGCAGCCGGCGTTCCACTCTTTTGACCGCTTTATAAAGCAGGCCGTTCTTTTTCCAGCGCCCGACATCGGTGTATTCTTCGGGAAAAAAACTACGGATATCGAAGAGCAGTTTCAGTTTTTTTCGGGTCAGCTTTTTGACCAGTACAGCCATCAGCATCGGTATGTGAATGCGGCCGTGCAGGATATTCACGCCATTTTGCTTAACCAGCTTGCGCACGAAAAGCGTGCCGCGAAAAACGTCGTAAAGCGTGGCGGGAACCGACGGCCATTTGTGATAAGGCAGCGCGTGCCACTCTATTCCTTCGGCGGCCAGCTTTTTCTTTTCCGCTTCGATCTGCTCCGGCGGCCAGTTGTTCTTAAAGTCCGGTTCAAAGGTAAGCAAGCTCACCGCCAGGCCTTCCAATTTCGTGAGTTCCCTCAGATACTGGACAACCTGTGTTTGAACCAGCGGTTCGCGCAGGCCAAAGTAACAGATGTAAAGAGTTTTATTCGACATCGATTACCGCAAAGAGATCGTTTCGGAATAGATGACAGATGATAACTGATAGTTGATAGATTCCATCTCTTATCTATGATCTATCAGTTATCATCTATTCCGAATTAATTATAAAATTATTACCACACTATCTTTTTTCGCGATAACTATCAGGATTTTTTCCCGATCAGGTTTAGCCCGGCATTAGGAAGGCGGCGAATACCGGTTACGCCTGCACCGGTCAAGGCGCTTTCGGTTTCGGCTTGCGTTTGCGGCTGGTCGAAGGTCGGCGAAAGCATGTCGAACGTATCCAGTATCGCCCAATCGTAGCGCTGGGCCCGCGAAAGATCGGTCTTACCCACATAATTGGCCACCGGTATCACGAACTGAAAAAATCTGCCCAAAACCGGAATGCGAAATAAGACATCCGATACCGCAAAGCCCACCGGCATCAAGGCCCGGATCAGCCGCAGCAGCGATTCTTTTTTCATTTTGCGCGTAACGGGGCGGTACCAATATTTGCAGAAAAGATATGTCCAGGGTTTTCTTTCGTAAATGGTGACGACAATATCTCCATCTTTTTTGACTAATTGCGGCAAGGCGGAAACCGTTTTTTGCGGATCGGGCGTGTGCTGGATGACGCCGATACAGTAACAGCCGTCAAACGCGCCTTTCCTGAAGGGAAGCTCGTAGATGCTGGCTTGCACCAGATGAACGTTTTTTCTTCCTTCCAGATTTTTTCGCGATGCGTCGATCGCCGAGCTGAGGTCTATGCCTACCACATCACATTCATTTTGTGACGCAACGTCTAAAAAACGGCCCGCGCCGCAGCCGGCATCGAGTATCCATTTGCCTTTCAAGTTTTCCTTTGTCCAGCCGGTCTCGGAATAGAAACGGTTGGCCGATTGCTCCGTGCCGTTATAAGAATCAAGCTGTGTCCGGCTAAAAAGATTCCATTGATAACCGAACGATTCCGCGTAATTATCCTGCGGTACAAAACGAGGGATAGAGTCTTTTATCAAATACTCCGCGCTACAGCCGGAGCACTGCAGTTTGCCTGTGATAACCTCATCTGCCTCCGCAATGTCAGCGGCGTCAGCGATGCAGTTAAGCTCACCGAAACATTTCGGACAGCACAAAAGCTCGAGCAATTTTCGCCGCATAAATTAACCTATTTCCTGACGATGTAATTGCCGACGGCCAAAACATCCAGGCAGCGCGACCGCCGGATGGTGAGCGTCGCCGCCCCCGCCTCCCTGATTATATTTTCCGCTTATACCCAGGACGTAGACCGGTTTATTTTTGTCCTCAGGCACTGCATTCTGTTTCATAAAGTTTTAAAAGGGCTGAAGCTTGCTACTACGAATTCAACGTGGGGCTTCTGAGATTTTTTCGTATAATTTTTTCCATTCGGGCATTAGAACTTCGCTGTAAAATTGATTTTTCACTTTTGTAAGTGCTTCATTCCCAAGTCTTTTCCTTAGCGCTTCATCATTATAGATTCTTATCATCGTATCGGCCAATTCGCCGTCCGACGCGGGCTGGACCAATAAGCCCGAAATATCGTTTTCGATCACTTCACGGTGGGGTTCGATATCGGAAGCGATGCAGGGAAGGCCTTTGGCCATTGCTTCCAACAGGGCCAGCGGCAGGCCCTCGAAAAGAGAGGGAAATACATATGCATTTGCCATCTCCAGACAGGCCCCGATATCCTTTCTTTTCCCGAGGAAATGCACGCGGCCCGCAAGATCCAACGATGCCGCCAGGCCTTCCAGCGAATTTTTCAGGGCCCCTTCGCCGATCATCACAAGATGAGCGTCCGGCGCGGCGGCCAGTGAAATATGGAATGCCCGGAGCAGTGTCGAGTGATCTTTTTGCGGGTCGAGGCGGCCGATATTCAGATATACGAAAGCTTCTTTTGCTATCCCCAGCGATCCACGGACCGCTGCCGGTTCTTCCGGGCCGCAGGCCAGCGCGTCAGGATCTACCGAATTATATATGACCGACATGCGCGCAGGAGGAACGCCCAACTCCCGGCGGTAAGATCCGGCCACAAATTCCGAGCACGCCACGAAATGCGGTTTTGTCAGCATGGCCAGGCTTTTGTCCATCCAACGCAGCATTTCCATTTTTGCCGGGGGCCAGTTTCCCGCCTGGATGACCTTAGGGTCGTAGTCCGGGGCTTGCAGCGAAGTTATCAGGGGAATTTTCCGGTGCCGCAATTTTACCAACCGGGCCGCGATATTGGCGTCGAATAGCCAGGAATGAATAATGTCAGGAGGATCGCCGGTAATTAGAGAATTTATTTTTTTGGCGGCTTCGAACCAGCCGCGTTTTCCGCTCACGCCCAGTTCCATCACCTCTTGCCCCGCCTGCTTTATCGGCGCAGAAAAAAAATCACTGTCCCTAAATGCGCAAACGCGGTGAGAAAAGCCGCTGCCGGATGTGCCGCTGACCACTTCCACCAATTGCCTTTCCGCCCCCCCGCTTCTGAGGCTCGGGATAATGTGAAAAATTTTCTTTTTCATTGAGCTCGGGTTTGCGTAAAGATCATCGGTCGCGCGTGCAGACGTACATCATCATATTAGCGGACGTCCAGCAGATAAAGCGGATAAATGTGCCGGCTACCGGTATTTTGGTGTCCTCGCTGATAAGCAGCCGTTTTAGTAAAGAAGGCGGCCGCTCATCGGCGATCAGCTCTTCCATATTTAATGAAGCCGGGGCTGCTTTTTCCGGAGTATTAGAACCCGGATCACTCTGGGCGCCGGATAAGAACGGAATATCGTAAAGCCCCCAGATAAATGAGTAGCCAACCGTTTCCCTGACCGCCAGGCCCGCGCCGGAGAGCATTTTCTCAAATTCTTTTTTCCGATAAGCATATTGAAAAAATTTACGATCCGGAAATTTTTCATCCGAGTCGACTCCCGGATTCGGCGTTTTGCGCCACTCCTTTTTTTTGAAAGGCGCCAGGAGCCGGCGTAAGGGGCTGAAGTAGGGAACGCTGATAAGTAAGACCCCGTCTTTTTTCAAGACCCGCCGCGCCTCGCTTAAAGAAGCCTCGGCGCCGCCTTCGAAATGTTCGACCACGCCGCCTGAGTAATAAAGATCAAAACTTCCATCGGCAAAGGGCAATTTTGAGACGTCTCCGCAGGTAAGGGGAACATTTGTTTCCCGGGCGTGAAACTTTCGCAAGGTGCTAAAAGCAAAATCCAATCCGATCACCCGCCGGCCGCGGGCGGCGTAATAGGCGAGATATTGGCCCATTCCACAACCGCCTTCCAGCATCAGCGAACCGGGCTTGGAATACTTTTCAAAAAGCGGCCGCAGAGGATCGATCCGGCAAAATTTTACCGCTTCTTCAAAGCGGTTGTTTTCCCAATTTTCTTCCCAGAAATCAGGCGTGCTGCCGGCATTCGCTTGATCGTGGTACATTTTTAACATTAATATTTGCCGAAATTTCTTAAAAAATTGACAGTGTCCCTGATAGAGGCGTTAAACCGATAAGCTACAAAAAAAGTAGCAATTAAGCAAACCGCAGCCGACCACCAGGGATTCCCGCTAAGGGAGATGGCCAGCGCCCCGCCCACACTGGGAATGGCGGCTAAAAACGTCCAGGAAACAGGCAGGTCTATTACTCTGCGCAGGAGAATGATATAAGCCACCGAGTTTGCCAGGTACATTATCGAGGTTGCCCAGGCGCATCCCTGCATACCCAAAACCGGGATCAGCAAAAAGTTAAAAGCGATATTTGCCAGCGCCGCCAGGGAGGTCGCCCACATAGATATGTAGGTCTTGGAAGTGGCGTTGGAGAGCGAACCGTAACCGATCAAAATCGGCAGCGCCAGTACTGAAGTAGTAAGCAGGATCCAGAGCGGCTGGGTCGAATCGGCAAACTCTTTGCCGAAAACCGCCGGTATCAGAAACCAGCCGGCGAGTGCCGCGAAATTAACAAAAATACCCCAGAGCAGGATCAGCGTCGGGAAAGTATGCCGGAAATACCGCTGCATACGCGCGATCTGCTCTTCCTTTTGAAGGGAAACGAACAACGGCAAAAGCAGCGTATTTGCCAGCGTAGGCAACTGCAAAGACAAACCGTTTATCTGCGTGGCCACGGCATAGATGCCCAATTCCCGTGTGGAAAGATATTTAATGATAAAAGCGGCGTCCAGATACCCGGTAGAAAGATAGGCGGTGATCGTAAACGGCAGCAGCGGCAAGGAAAAAACCAATACCTCCCGCCAAAAACCCCAGGCGAAGGAAAATCCGGTCCAGATAAATTTTCGCAAAAACCACAAGCCCGCCAGAACGACGACAAAGGGGATGACGGCGTAACACAGCATCGCTGAAACCGGCGTCATTCCGCCGGCGAAGACTATCGCCAGCAGGCTTAAGAATATCAGCGCTCTTTCCGCCATCAAGAGCCCGCCTTGCAGCCGCGGCATTTTTACCGCTTGCAGCGCGGATTGAACATGAAGCCAGAGTGTGGAAGCCACCAGGTGGATCAATATCAGCCACAAAACCTCAGTCGAAAGTTTGAACAGATCGCTCAACAGCGGAAACCACAGTTTTGCCGCAAGCACGACCAGGGCTAAATTCGGGACCAGGATAAAGAACCGCAGCCAGAATGTGCGCGCGATCTTTCCGGTTTCAACGAATTCTTCGACGCCGAAACGAACCACGGCAGTGGTGGTCCAATTCAACAGAACCTGCACCATTTGCGAGGCTGCGATGACGGCGACAACGCCGCCATACCCTTCGGAACCAAGCGAACGGGTCAGCAGCCAGACGGAAGCAAAAGCAAAAAACGCGCTTCCGCCCTGCGCCAAAACCAGCGACAAATAATTCCTCGGGGCATTCTGGATGTCCCACGCTGAAGTGCGGCGCTCGGTCGAATCGGTTAGATGTATCTCTGGTTCCACAGGCGGTTTTTATTAATCAACTGGTAGAAAATGTAGTTTTATGCAGGGGCAGTGTCAATGGTGGAATTCAGGAAACGGCGGGACCGCAAGGTTATTTTTGTTTTTCCATTTCCATCCAGGAGCTCAAAACATTTCCCGCCGGATCGATAGAACTCGATGTGGCCGAGCCGCCCAGGACATTTCCATCTTCTCTCAGCTTAAGTTTTAAATGAAGATTGTAGCGGTGCCTGTTGGCATCGCTCGTTCCAATATCGCTCACAAAAGAACCGCGTAAATAATCTCCTTCAAATCTCACGCCATTAAGCAGATTGCGGTATTGGCCTTTCATTTGAATATGAATATCGCCATCTTCCTGAAACCACATTTCGACCGGTATTTCTTCTTTCCAGGTCTTGACCTTGCCCTTCCAATGCCCGATGTATTGTCTGGCAGCTTGATAACCACGGGATTCTTCAGGCCGTGATTGCCTGCGAAATTCGTTCAGATTTTCTTCGTAATCAGGGACGAGTATTTTTAAGATGTCATCGGCCAGCGGCTGTGTCTGAGAGGCGGTAATATTGCTCAGTATAGAAATGCAAATTCTTTTTTCCGGCAGCAGCATAAAAATACTCGTGCCGTAGCCGTTACTGCCATGATGATAGACAAGGGTATATTTTCCCACCTGCAGGCTTTCCCACCCCAGGCCGTATTTCGAAATGCCTCGCAGGGCGGTGCCTTCTTTCATCCGCGCGAGCGACGAAGCATTCAGGATCTTTTGCTGCCCCGGCAATTTTTCATCTAAATGAAACATTCCGAACAGCAACAGATCGTGAACGCTGCTATAAATATCCGCCGCGCCGGGTGTATCGGACAAAATATCGGGAACAGGTTTTTGGCCGGGACCGTAAGCGGCCGCGGCCGATGCCGGTGCGGAAAGTGTTTTAGATCTGCCGTAAGAAGAATTTTTCATCGCGAGAGGCAAAAAGATCTTCTGTTTCAAAAAATCCCCGAACGGCTGGTTAGACGTTCTGCTGACTATGAGGCTTAATACGCCGTATCCCAGATTGGAATATTCAAAAGTTTCGCCGGCAGGTTTGGTCAGTATCCCGTAGCGTCTGATAGTCTCTTCTACCTGCGGAATTTGCCCGATCTCATTCCCGATGAACATCTGGCTGTGGCGGCTTAAACCTGAAGTATGGCTTAGTAATTGTCTGACGGTCGCATTTCGTGTTTTATCAAAAGGATTTTGCAGCGGGGACGCGGCAGGCAAATAATTGTTGGCCGGAATATCCAGCAGGATCTTATTCTGTTCAGCCAGCACCATAACCGCCGTGGCAGTGATGGGTTTTGATGTCGAGCCTATGTTATAGACAGTGCCCGCGCCGGCACGCCTTTTCTTTTCCACGTCGGCAAAGCCAAAACCTTCTTCCCAGATTATTTTTCCGTCCTGGGCAACGCCGACGGAGATCGCTGGAATTTTCCCGGTTACGAGCAGGCCTTCGATCTTTTTACGAACGAGGTCGAAACGGGCGTCTGGTTTCTGGGCGAAAGCCTGTGTGATAAAAATGAAAAGCCCTAAAAATACTATGGCACAAATTGAGCGCTTTATTTTTAAGGCCTTCATATCCTGTCAATGATGTTCTTTGGCGCCTTCCGGCACATTGCCGTGATAGATCTCGCTGCCGGTGGCGACAAACTCTTTTGCTTTCGCCCTCATCCCGACGGCCAGCGCTTTTTCTTCTTCGACGCCTTGCTCGCGCGCATATTCGCGGACGTCCTGCGTGATCTTCATCGAGCAGAAATGCGGGCCGCACATCGAGCAGAAATGCGCGAGCTTGGCGCCTTCGGCCGGCAGCGTTTCGTCGTGAAATTCCTTCGCCTTTTCCGGGTCGAGCGCCGAGGTTGAACTGGTCTTCCCAGCGAAACTCGAAACGCGCTTTGGAAAGAGCATTGTCGCGATACTGCGCGCCGGGATGGCCTTTCGCCAGATCGGCGGCGTGCGCGGCGAGCTTGTAGGTGATGACGCCTTCTTTCACATCCTGTTTATTCGGCAGGCCGAGATGTTCTTTCGGCGTGACATAGCAAAGCATCGCCGTGCCGAACCAGCCGATCATCGCCGCGCCGATGCCGCGAAGTGATGTGGTCGTAGCCCGGAGCAATGTCGGTCGTCAGCGGCCCGAGCGTGTAGAACGGCGCTTCGCCGCAGACCTCAAGCTGCTTGTCCATGTTCTCTTTGATCAGGTGCATCGGCACGTGGCCCGGGCCCTTCGATCATCGTCTGGCAATCCATTTCCCAGGCGATCTTCGTCAGCTCGCCGAGCGTGTCGAGTTCGGCAAATTGCGCCTCGTCGTTCGCGTCGGCGATCGAGCCGGGACGCAGGCCATCGCCCAAGCGAGAACGCAACGTCATAGGCCGCATGATCTCGCAGATCTCGCGAAAGCGCGTGTAGAGAAAACTTTCTTCGTGATGCGCGAGGCACCATTTCGCCATGATCGAGCCGCCGCGGGAGACGATGCCCGTCGTGCGTTTCGCCGTCAAAGGAATATACGGCAGCCGAACGCCGGCGTGAATGGTGAAATAATCGACGCCCTGCTCGGCCTGTTCGATCAACGTGTCGCGATAAATTTCCCAGGTCAGATCTTCGGCTTTGCCGTTTACTTTTTCGAGCGCCTGATAGATCGGCACGGTGCCGATCGGCACCGGCGAATTGCGCAGGATCCATTCGCGCGTCGCGTGAATATTCTTGCCCGTCGAAAGATCCATCACCGTGTCCGCGCCCCAGAGCGTCGCCCAGCGCATCTTCTCGACCTCTTCTTCGATCGACGAAGCGATCGCCGAATTGCCGATATTGGCATTGATCTTGACCAGGAAATTGCGCCCGATCGCCATCGGTTCGGATTCCGGGATGATTGATGTTGTTGGGAATGATCGCGCGGCCGCGAGCGACTTCGTCGCGGACGAATTCGGGCGTGACGAATTTCGGCAACGCCGCGCCGAATGATTCGCCTTTGTGCTGGTGATAAAGCGACGAGCGGTCGTTCTCTAATCCGTTCTGCAGCGCTTCAAACGCGATCTTGCCGCCCGAGATTTTCGCGGATCGCGACGTACTCCATCTCCGGCGTGATGATGCCCTTGCGAGCGTAATGCATCTGCGTGACGCATTCGCGCCCGGTTTGGCTCGCAGCGGCGCGCGTTTCAAGCCCGGGAAATTCTTCGAGCTTGCCGCTGTCTTTTATGCGCGCGATATCTTCGGCGCCTTTGGTCAGATAGCCGTTGTCCTGCGGCAGTATCTCGCGGCCTTCGTATTCCTCGACGTCGCCGCGGCCGACGATCCAGTCGCGCCGTAAGCGCGGGCAGGCCGTCGCGCACGTCGCATCTTCATCTGCGGATCGGTCCACGGGCCGCTCGTGTCATAAACGCGAACCGGCGGATTTTCCTCCAACTCGCCCTCGAAATTCTTCGACGGCGAAAGCGCGATCTCCCGAAAAGGCACACGCAGATTTTGCTTCAGATTATTTTGAGTATTGCTGTTGGTCTCTACGTAGATCTTGCGGGAACTCGGCAGCTTCACCTCATTACTGTTTTTCTCCGGGCTGCTCGATTTTTCACCTGTTTTTTCTGCGCCATTTAAATTAGCGGTTTTTTCCTGTGTCATTTGTTTTCTCCCTTCGTCGGTATTATCCGCATCAGGTTCCAGGAGTCGTGTGTTCTCCACACCTCTCAGCTTTAGTAAGCTCCTCCGAAAACTATGTTGCTTGATGCTATGTTAAGGATTAAAGAAAAGTTAGACAAGTCAGGCGGTCTTAGTTTCTAAAATTCCCTCGCGCTCCAAAACTCTTCTAATTTCCTCGAATTCCGCTCTTATATTGCCTTTCGGAAATCGAATTTGAGTTAACCCAATAATGTTACTAAATTCCTGACATCCTTCTTCCAATAAAACTATCGCCTTTCTGAATCCCAATTTACCTTGAAATAATCCTATCTCGTGAATCACATTTTCACGAGCATGGAGTGTATTGTCTGGATGCTCCTCCTCTGCTGTCATAAGTAAAAATGCAAAACGCGCATTTTCCAGCATTTCATGAAGCCTTTCCTTAGTTGCAAGTCCGGCAGTAGGCTCGCGATTAAATTCGTCCCATTCCAAGAATAGCCGGTCTTGTAAGAAATCTTTGAGTTCCTTCCATTCTGAGGAATGTCCATGGCCTATGAAGATTTTTCTTCTACGTGGAGAGGCACTGGCAATCTCATTTTTGAGTAGCGAGTCTTGTAGAGTCATCACAAATTGTGAAATTCTATTACGAATCTTAAAGAGGATTTCTTCTTGCTGTGATTCTTTAGTTCTTAGCGTTCCTATAACTGATGCAATAGCCTGTTGCTGAATAATAGTGGGAGCCAAATTATTCGTGACGTTATAATTTGACCTTCTCAACTCCTCAAATGCGGCAACGTTTCTCTCAACGTCAATTTTATAATCCTTAAGGCCTTTCTCCAGCGTCGCAAGCGAACCTAACAAGTAAAAAGCTTCTCCCTGCTTCATTCGATCTTCGCTAAATGCTGCCAGTAAAGTTGGATGAGTTTTTGATAATTCAGTGGTTTTTGCTTTATCCATTCCTCGCAAATGATATTCAAATAAGAGGCGATAATTACTTTCACCTGCACGTTCTGCCACGTATATAGCCTTATTCAATAAGGAGCTCATTGAACTGCTTGGGCTGTGTAACTCATTTGCTAAATCTTCTAGGAGGCGTTCGAGCATAACTTTTAAGGAGCTTAACTATCGATGCATTTTACACTAATAATGAGATAACTTTGCTTCCAAAGTGCAACTAAAGCCCAGGCTCCCGGGTAATTCTTTGCTTCCTGGGTTTTATATGCCGCTTCTACAAGTTCTTAATCAAGGGGTAGATTCACATTTTGGATGTGTCGACATGATTCAACTATCTCAACTCCATAAGCAACTACACGAACTTCTGGAATGCTTAGCCCCAAGATATGGTTCGGCAGGGGGCATTGATGATGGTAATTTAGGTAAACGGCAAGGCCGCGGCGGGTTTGTTGGGCTATTCCTCGTTTACCACGATAAATCCTACTTTTCCGTCTTTATCCAGCCTGAAGGTGTAATAGAAGGTCCGGTTGCCGGTGATGAGTTTATAGTGCGCGAACTTAAGGAGTGTCGGGTCGAGGATGAAATGGTCTTCGCCGATATTTTCGGCGGCTAAGAACGAAAAGGACTTCATGTTTTGCAGATTTGCCGCGGTTTGTTTGCGGAAGTCCGCGGAGATACGCGCGGCATAAGAAGCCGTAAGCATATCCGAAGGTTTTCCGGCTGTTTTTTGCCGATGTCCTGCAGCAGTTGTCGCAATTGGTCAGTGAGTTTTGGATCCGGGTCAGTGCTTGTTTTGATTCCTCCTAAATACGCGCCAGGGATGTAAAAATTTGCGACGCGCTGCGAGATAAATTCGGGCCCCCAGCCGCCGTCCTCGACATTGCCGGTGATGGCGATGGTGATGCGTTCTTTGGGAAAGTAGTGCACCACGCTGCCGAAACCTCCGACCGTCGAGCCGTGATGAAAGATCATCTTGTGCCCGTTAAACGAATCGGTGAAAAAAGCGAAGCCGTGCGTTACCCGCCGCCCGTCAGCCAGTTTCGAACCGGCGCCAGCATTTGTTCGAGGCTCGCCGGTTTCACCAATTTTCCTGAGAGCACGGCGTCAAACCATCCCGCCAGATCGACCGCGCTCGCCAGCACCCCGCCGCTCGGTGCTATCACCCTCGGGCGAAAAGGCTCGCCGTTGGTAAATTTCCCTTCGGCGAATTCATAACCGCTGGCCCGGTTCGTGACGATCTCTGTTTGATGACGAAAACGGATGCTTGGAAACGCCAGCGGCTTAAAAATTCTTTCGGCTACAAATTCCTCGTAAGGTTTCCCGCTCGCTTTCTCTACTACCATGCCCAGTAGCGGCGGCCCGGTATTGGTATAGGCCCAACTCGTGCCCGGCACATATTGCAGCGGCGCTCCTTTGATGAGGTCGATAAATTCCCCCGCGGTGTATTCGCGGCGGTAAGAAAATTCCTTAACTTCGGTCCAATCTTTTAGCCCGGCAGTATGGTTGAGCACCTGGCGGAGGGTGATCGCTTTCCAGCTATCAGGCGCATTTGCGGGCAGATATTTATTGATAGGATCATCCAGAGCGAGCTTGCCGTCTTCGACCAGCAGCATTACTGCTTCCGAAGCGAACTGTTTAGATATCGAGCCGATCTCATAGACCGTGTCCTTTGTCGCCGGCACGTTCAGTTCGATATTCGCTAAGCCGTAACCCGCCGCCTTTATTACTCGTCCGTCACGCAAAACAGCCAGTGAAAGCCCCGGTATATGACGCTTCTTTATTTGCGCGTTGACCAGATCGTCGATCTCATCGGCCTGTATTACGGTTGCCGATATTAATAAAAAGAAACTAAAACTTATACAGAATAAAAGTCTTTTGATCATAAAGTGTCACCGGGTCGTTTATAAAATCAGAAAGTAATCATATCACCCGCTTCGACGCGTTTTATAATCTTCTGCTAAGTTTAAAGGGAATTCATGAATATTATCTCGCTGGAAAATGTCAGCAAAAATTATGGCTTTAGGCCGCTTTTTGAAAACACGACGATCGGGCTCGAAGACCGCGATAAAGTCGGCATTATCGGCGCTAACGGCTCCGGTAAAACCACGCTGTTGCGGGTGATCGCCGGGCTCGAAGAGCCTGATACCGGCAAGGCCGTTCGCGCCAAGGGGAAAACTCTCGCCTATCTGGCGCAAAATCCCGCTTATGATGAGAACGCGACGGTGCTGGAAACGATCTTTGCCGCCAGCGGCGGCGTGATGAAGGTGATCAGCGATTACGAAGCGGCGTGTCACGATCTCGCCAGCGGCGGCGGCACGGATGAAAAACTGCTCGAACATGTTTCCGAGCTTCAGCACCAACTGGAAATGTCCGGCGGCTGGGAGATCGAAACCAATGCGCGCAGTGTGCTGACGCGGCTGGGTATTACCGACACCGCGGCAAAAATGGGCGCGCTTTCCGGCGGACAGCGCAAACGCGTCGCGCTCGCGCACGAACTGATCGTCAAACCCGACATTCTGATTCTGGACGAGCCGACCAATCATCTCGACGCCGACACTATCGAATGGCTGGAAGATTATCTCCGCCGATATACCGGCGCGCTTTTGCTGGTAACCCACGACCGCTATTTTCTCGACCGCGTGACCAACCGCATTTTTGAGATTGATCGCGGCGCGGTGCAGAGTTTCGACGGAAATTACGCCTATTATCTAGAGAAAAAAGAAGAGCAGGAAACGCTGCGCGCGGTCGAATCGCACAAACGCGAACAGCTGATCAAAAAAGAGCTGGCGTGGCTGCGGCGCGGCGCCAAAGCGCGCACACGAAAATCAAAACACCGCATTGCCGCCGCCTACGATTTGATGGCGCAGCCGAAAGACAGCGCCAAAGCCGAGGTAGATATCGCCATCGGTTCGAAGCGGCTGGGCAACAAAGATCATCGAGCTGGAAAACATTTCGAAATCTTACGGCGAGCGTAAAACTGATTGACGATTTCAGTTATCTGCTCAAGCGCGACGACCGCATCGGCATCATCGGCGCGAACGGTTCCGGCAAAACGACGCTGCTGGAAATTATCACGGGTCGCGTCGCGCCCGACGGCGGCGAAGTGATCGTCGGCCAGACGGTCGTGATCGGTTATTACGATCAGGAAAGCCGCGCGCTCGATGACGAGATGCGCGTGATCGATTATATCCGCGAGGTGGCCGAATACGTGACCACCGCCGATGGCAGCCAGATCACCGCCGGCCAGATGCTCGAGAAATTTTTGTTCACGCCCGCCGCGCAATACGCGGTCATCGGAAATCTTTCGGGCGGCGAGCGGCGGCGTTTGTACCTGCTGCGAATTTTGATGGCCTCGCCAAACGTTTTGCTGCTGGACGAGCCGACCAACGATCTGGACATCCCGACGCTGATCGCGCTGGAAGAATATCTGGACGATTTTGCCGGCGCGCTGATCGTCGTCAGCCACGACCGCTATTTTCTCGACCGCACCATCGATAACGTTTTCCGCTTCGAAGGCGACGGGCGCGTCCGCGAATATCCCGGCGATTATAGCTCTTATCTGGAATATCGCGCCCAAGAAGAACGCGAAGTGTCGGAAGCCGTCTCTCCCGGGCCAGCGGCTGAAACACCGAAACCTGCTGCCGAAAAAGCGGCGCCGAAAAAATTAACCTTTAAAGAAAATCGCGAACTCGAAGAACTCGAAGCCCGCATCGCGACGGCAGAAAAACGGCTGCCCGAAATAGAAAAAGATCTGACCACTTACGGCAGCCAGGCCGGCAAAGTCAATGAGTTATTTAATGAACAGCACTCGTTGAATGCACAACTCGAAAAAGACATGGAAAGATGGGCGGAGTTGGCGGAACGGGCGGGTTAGCAACATAGTAAGACAAGGACAGTGTGTGATTTAACTGTGGTTTTCTTCGTCGGTATTTCCGCATCAGGTTCCAGGGGTCGTATGTTCACACCTCTCAGCTCAAAACGAGCTCCTCCGAAAACTTTATTGCTTGACGTATTTTATTAGGCAAACGAGATCAATGCAAATAAAACAAATTTATATTGAATTTTACACAGCAATTTGCTAGTGTATTCGCGAAATCAAAGCGGATTGATTCATTACCTAAATTGTGTTTTCACAACATTTTCTATATTCCACAAATGTTTTTCTTAAATTGCTCATTCAACAGCAATATAGGAGGGACATTCATTACGTTTGGTGCAGTGAATATTTTGATTCCGCTTCGTTATCACGATATTCAATAGCTTCTCGTATTGCCCCCACTTCGAATTTGGCAGATTATATCATGAAATAGCAAGATCGGTAAAGCTAGTGATCGGCATTGTTATAAGATAATGAACAAAAATTATCGCTTAAAAGCTTAGCTATAAACTGGGAGGCGAATGGAGAAATTAGTATGGCAGATAAAGAAGAGATAATTTATATGACCGATAATGCCACCTTTGACGAGTGGAGGCCATTAATTTATATCACTCCGCGCATTTTGGTCGAATCTCGACTCAAGCTTGTACCTCCGACTAATAGAGCAAGCCTAGCACCTGAATATGTAATTACAGATCTCAGGCGAGATGAATTCGATATTATTGAATTATGACACGATTAATGGTGCTAAAAGAAAAAGGCCCGAAAGATGCCGCACGTTTGCTCGCGGCAGCTTCTCAATCCTTGTTACCAAGTCCGGGATTGGGGGATTTGATTCTTGAATCTGGAATGGACAAAGACTTTGTTGAGGCGGTGTTGAAAAATGTAAGACAAAATCTTCGAGTATCAGAAAACGATTTTTCAGAGAAAACTCAATCAAGAATAGTAGCATTTCTTTCTGAAGAAATAAGTAATGTAGCTCTTAAAGGAGCCAATCTAAGCGAGGTTAAAAACCGACTGGCAAAAAAAGGAGGATTGCATCCTAGTCAATACAATATAGTCTTTTATGAAGATTTTCGCGGGGGACTGGCACTAGGTGACAATAAGTCCACCGTTGCGTCTTTGGTCAGAGATCCGGATCAAGAGTTGCAACTAAAATCAGTGTATATTCCCGAAGAGTTTAGTGCGCGATATACTTTATCCACTAAACTGGTCATTCCTCAAAACCCTAGTGACAAATTTCTTTATCTTGTTATAAGCTCTCCCGAAAACGGCGCCCAACTGGTATACATTGCTCTAAGAATCTATAACTCCGAAATAAGCATCGACAGTTTGCGTAATCCGCTCGAAGCCTTAGAGAAATTTGTTGATCATTATTGTATTAAAGTAAATATAGGTAAATCGTTTTCTAAATTAATTCAAAATGAAGTTATAGCGAATGAGAGTATACATTTTACACCTGATTCACTTAGTGAAATTATTAGGCCATTGGAAGGGGACCCTAATAATCGTTGTTGCCCGGTAGTAATTGCAAGTGAATCAAAACTAAGGGGCGCAAATAATGAGATGTTAATAGAAATAGAACTTGCTTTTCTTTTGGATATTGAAAGATATATGGCTACTCTTAAAAGACATAACGTAAAAATTTATGCTGAAATCGAGTTTCCACTTTTACGTATCTTCTACGAAGGATGACAGTTCACCGAAACGCTAAATCCGTATAAGATTTCACAAAGTATTTAGGCTGATTCTTTACATTATTCAGAAATGTGCAAAATGCGGAAGTTTCCGATCCTCGACGTTTTTCATTTGTTCACCCGCAGAAATTTTAATTAACAATCAGTATTACTTTGCAGTAGTTGCCCACGCCATGCCGTCGGGGCCCTGGCCGGGGTTGATGGTGGCGGTAAATTCCATTTTCTCTATATCAAAGACGCCGACGTTTCCGGCGGCCATGCGGGCGACGAAGGCGCGTTTGCCATCGGGTTGGAGCAGGATACCGACGGGCGTGCCGTCAGCTTTTACGCGTTTGATCTCTTTGCGGGTTTTGGCGTCGATGACGATAAACTCGCCGGCCTTCGGGTCTGAGACCAGCACCTTGCTGCCATCGGGCGTGAACTTCACGCGGATCGGCATCTGCGCCAGCTTTACCACTTCTTTCACTTTATTGGTTGCGGTGTCGATGACCGAAATGCCGCCGTCCTCGTTATGGCCGATCCAAAGTTCTTTGCCGTCGGGCGAGATGTCGATGCCTTCGGGTTGTTTCCCGACCGCGATCTGCGTGATGTTCGTATCGTTGGGAGGCGCGCCCAGATTGATAGCGGTCGTCGTACCCGAACCGATGTTGGCCGTATAAATGCGTTTTTTGTCCGGCGTTATCACCAGCATGTGCGAAACGCTCTGGCCGGTGCCCATTACCCAATCGATCTTATTGGCTACCGGGTCGTAGCGTACGACAGTGCGGCTGAGCTCTGAGGTGAAATAGATCTTTCCATCTGCTTCGACAATGCCGTGCGGTCGATAAAATCCGCCGAGGTCGACGCGCCGCAATTCTTTCCTGGCCACGAGGTCGATCACCGAAAGCGAATTACCTGGTTTTTGCGCGCCATAATTACAGACAAACGCCAACTTGCCGTCAGCGGAAACGATGGCTTCGTGCGGGCCTTCGCCGGTCGGAATTTTGGCAATTACGGAAAGCGTGGCCGGATCGATGATCGCCAGTGTGTTTTCCGTTTTGTTCAGCACCAGAAGATTTTGCCCCCGCGCCTGAGAAGCCGGCCGCGGTAAAAGATAGAAACGATCACAAATAGAGCTATCCCCAAAGATCTCATTAAAGTTTCCTCAAAATATTTAAGTTGAAAAAGTCTGCCGGTAGTTTACGGCTGAAAACGCAAAATAGTTTTCTCCGCCGGTAAAAAGCACTCTGGCATTATTATTGCATTTTTATCTCGTTAATATGATTTTGCACAGAAATGGCCGCCTTTTAGTGAGTTATGTATTGAATCAATATAAATCCGTCGGGCATTTCTGTCGTTATGTATGGCGCCGTGCATGGTAAGCAGCCAGGCCGCAAATGCGCCAACAAAGAAATAAGAACAAGGAAGGGAAGAAATACAATGCCAAACAGAAGATACCAGGAAGACAGTCAGCGTTCGAATGAGCCCTACAATGCTCGTTCGGAATATGGCAGGAGGCGCCGCAGCAATTCAGGCTCCGGCCCTTCCGATTAGCCGCGGAGAGATATTACGAAAGCGACCGTTCGCGTTATGGCGGCGGCCGCCCGGGCATGTTCACCGGCGGTGACTTTGGGCGCGGCTACGGCGGCGAAAGGGGTAATTACCCGGAAACGTTTGGCGGGCACGGTTCCTCGGAAGGAATGTATGGCCGTTCGTCCGGCTACGGTGACCGCACCGATGTCGAAAGCGAATATCAGAACCGTGGCAGGAATTATGAGGACCGCGGGGATTCCGAGAAGACGCGGCTATTATAATCGTGACCGCTCAAGCCAAGGACAGGGTTTACGGCGCCGGGTATCCCAGCCGCAGCAGCTATCCGGAGTCCGAGCGCGGATATTATAACGAACAAAGATATTACGGCGAAGAGGACCGCGGCTGGTGGGACAAGGCAGCCGATGAAGTTTCGTCCTGGATGGGCGACGACGAAGCGGCCCGCCGCAGGGAAAGAGACCATCTTAATTCCGGCCAGTATCGCGGACACGGCCCGCGCAGCTACAAACGCTCCGATGAACGCATCAGGGAAGACATCAACGACCGTCTGACCGATCATGCTTATCTCGATGCTTCGGAGATAGAGGTCGAAGTCAGCGAGGGGAATGTTACCCTGACCGGTTCGGTCATTAATCGCTATGCCAAGCGGATGGCGGAAGATATCGCAGACAATATTTCGGGAGTTAAAAACGTCGAAAATCGCCTGCGGGCGGAAAACCGCACTTCATGGGTGGCCGGCGTGGGCGATATCAATGCCGCCGGAAACCGCTCAAGATTTCAGGAGATCTCCGAGAAACGAGGATAAAACGGATACCAAAACGATGAGTAAAAATGCCTAGGCTTTAAAAGCCATCAGGCAAATAGATTCGGGCTTGCCGTTAAAAAAGGCGAGCCCGAAAATTACAAACATTTACCTAGGAGAAAATCATGAGTAATACCGAACAACGAGCCCCAAAAGCCGACGAAACAAAAAAATGCAAGCACGAACTCTGTACCTGCTCCACCGCCGATTCGGACGGTTATTGCAGTGCTTATTGCGAGAGCGCGGCTAAAGGCGTGACCACGGTCCAATGCGAGTGCGGGCACTCGGGTTGTGCCGACTAGAGATATGGGCGTTTTTGGCACTTGAATTGCACTGCCATGGGCAAGATGATCTTTCGGAAACAAATATCAAAAAGGCGCCGGACAAGGGCAACTTATTTGTTTAATTGGATTTTCGAGCAAAGGAGGCGGGGCAAGATGAAAAAAATATTTTCGTTCTATACAATTTTAGGACTCTTATTTTTGTTATCCGTTGCACTAAACGCATACACAGATACAAAAACGACCGGAAATCAGTACAGTTTTGTCACCGCCGCCGGGCAGGCCGGAATGGCCGAAGTGGAATTGGCTAACCTGGCGCTTTCCAAATCGCAGAACGAGGACGTCAAACAATTTGCGCAGATGATGATCACCGATCACGGCAAAGCGAATGATGAACTTAAGGCATTGGCGGCGCAGAAGAAATATGAGTTTCCGACCGACGTTAATCTGACGCAAAAGGCTCTGGCGGAAAATTTGTCGAAACTATCCGCGACGGCTTTTGACAGGGAATACGTCAAAGCGATGGTTACCGATCACGAAGGCGCGGTTAACCTTTTTAACAATGAATCAAGAGCGGGGAAAGATGCCGATCTGAAAACCTGGGCGCTGGCGACATTGCCGGCTTTGAAAACACATTTACAGCAGGCTCAGGGCTTGCAGGCTAAATTGAAGTGAGACGAGTGAGTTGAGTTGAGAGTGATGAGAAATTGGTCCTTTTCGTAAGCCGCTCACCCCGGCATACGGAAATAATAAGGCGGCGGGTATCTTTGGATACTCGCCGCCTCTTTTAATTTTTCAGCTTCTCTAAAAACTTTTGCCGGAATTTCGCGACCTTTGGCGCGACCACCGCCTGGCAATAAGGCTGGTTCGGATTATTAGCGAAATATTCCTGGTGATAATCTTCCGCCGGAAAATAATTCGAGACCGGGGTGACTTCGGTAACGATAGGCGCGTCCCAGATATTTTCGGCCGCGAGTTCCGCGATCACTTCGTGAGCGGTCTTTTCCTGTTCCGGCGAATGAAAAAAGATCGCCGAACGGTACTGCGTTCCGACATCGCCGCCCTGGCGGTTGAGCGTGGTCGGATCGTGCACCGCAAAAAATACTTTCAGGATATCGCGATAGGAGATGACCTCCGGATCGAATCTGATCTGAATGACCTCGGCATGACCGGTGTCGCCGTTGCAGACCTGCTGGTACGTCGGATTTAGCGTCTGCCCGTTCGAATAGCCCGACATCACGTCTTCCACGCCTTTCAAGTCGTCAAAGACCGCCTCCACACACCAAAAACATCCGGCTCCTAATGTTGCTGTTTCTAAATTCTTGTCTTCCATACTTGTAATCAAAACAAACCGAACCTGATAAATCAACTTTACGCGCAAAAATCCCACACTACAGGAGTTTAAAAAGGTTTATGACAGCTTGCGCGGTTACATTTCTATATAGAAATCCTCATTTCCCAATTAATTATCAAGGTGAAGGAACTCCCACTTCCGTCGTTAAATATCCGGCATAAGACAAAATAGTGATGCATATTGCGAGAAAAAACCAACCAAAAGTTACCCACCGTGGATGGCTTTAAGTTAAACGTGAAAGCAGATACTTATACAAATTTTCATACTCTTTTGGATTTACATCGGATGAACCTGATTTTTTCCATGACATATGAATACTGGGATTTTGGTGAATAGATTTCAACTATGGAGATGCAATTATGGTAACTGCGCACCCCTTACGCCGTAGGGGGCTAGCCCTGGCCGTGGAGAACGTTAAAATTGAAGGTGACCCGGGTGGGCCTATACTGACCTTCAATGTCAGGAACGTGGGAACAGGCCGTATTCTTAGTTAGGACTTCTATGGCTAATAGATAAATAAAGGAGATGAAATGAAAATTTACGCCCATTACGTTTCGAGGGGAATATTCAATCCTTGACACCTAAAATCGCAAAGGTTTAAGTTAGATGTTTCAGCTCGCGTTTATATGTGGTGAATCACAGGGATGAAGGTTAAGGATGAACGGGACACGGATGCGCTTCGCAAAATTGCAGAAAACTACCGGGTCGCATATACTTGTCCCTAAATCGAGCTTATAAAAAAGTAACAGATGGTTTAAGACTTCCCGGTAGATCGCGCCTGATTTGACGGGTTAGGAGAGAAAGGGAAACTCTTTGGCAAGAATAAGGAAGCGTTCTATATGAAGTTAGCACGGAAAATGTCCGGACAATTGCCAATCGCAAATTCGCTCAATTGACACTAGAGCCGATAGACCTAATAACTTTCTCCGTTCGGATAGGAGACTAAAATGAAAAAGCAAAGAAATACCAACCATGAATAATTTTGCAATTCCTAAGTATTGAACACGCCTGAACTCGGTTGTTTTGTAGAAAGGCAACACGAGTTTCAAATTGAGTCTGGCGTTGATTTTGTAAAGGTACACGTGGGAGTTTAACCAAACTATGCCTACCATCAGAAATACTTTCCGATAATGTGCTGGCACGCAGCATTGTTACAGAGATGCCTGGATTATATTACTGTTAATGCGCAAATTCCACCGACAATTATGGAAATATTTCCACCCATTTTGTTTTGGGGGGAGAAAAAAATCCCCGGAATTCAGAAGGGTTTCATTATCCGATATTTCAGGGTCAGAGATTATACTGGTTCTTTGGGCAACATCGTACTTCGGCAAACGCAGCGTGGCGGGCCGATGCGCTGGTTGGCCATAGCTACGATGTTTGTGAGAATGGCATATTAAGAACAGTTGGTTATGATGATACAGGCAGCGATCGGGATTGTAATGACTTGGTTTTAGAAGTCGCAACTGTAGGAAGACGATCCTGGCAGGACCTGGTCCAGGCTTCAAATCAGACTTCGGTGAACGCAAAAAAAAGGAAAGAAGGCTTACGTAAATTGGCGCGCTCCAAACAACGCCGGCAAATAAAAACCCGGTGCTAATCGTCTTTGCTGTAGAATTTTGATGCAATGAGGCGGCGACAATTTCGGGTGTAACCTCTTTGTTATTTATTATTCCGTGATCTCATCAAAACTCTGAATTATCCGGTGGGTAGGTTCTTCGGTGAGTTCGGCATTGCCTTTGCGCAATGTGAGCGCGGTCGTGAGGCCCGCGCCGCGGGCGGCGTCGAGCTCGGCGGGAATGTCGGAAATAAAAAGAATATCGGCCGGGGCGAGTTTTAATGCCTCGGCAATTTTTTTGTAGCTTTCGGTATCGCGTTTGGCACCGGTGGTGGTGTCGAAATATTCGCTGATAAGCGAGGTCAGATCGCCCCTATCCGAATATCCAAAAATGAGTTTTTGCGCCAGCACGCTGCCGGATGAATAGATCGCGATCTTTTTGCCGGCGGTTTGCCATCGTTCAAAGGCCGGGGGAACGTCGGCGAAAACCTCGCCTTTTAGTTCGCCGTTCTCATACCCTCTCTGCCAGATCTTTCCCTGGATGGTTTTTAGCGGAGTGGATTTTCTATCTACATCGATAAGAAATTTCAAATAAGCCGCGACGGATTCCGGCGAAGCCTCGTCAAATTTTTCTTCGTAAGCGGTATCGGATGAATGCTCTGCTTTTAACGCGGCGATCTCATCGCTAACTGCGGCAAAATTTTCGCCGACATAGTTATCGATATTATTTGCCGCGTAAGGAAAAAGCGTTTTGTGAACAAAATCGATCGGAGTGGTGGTGCCTTCGATGTCGAGTAAAATTGCCTTCATATTAGTAACAAGTAAAATGTGACGAGTGACAAGACAAGAATTTCTCGTTACTTGTCACTTGTTACTATTCACCGCGAAATAATCCGCGCCGAAACACATCGGCTGATAATTTATATCGACCCCGCTTTCGCTGTAATAGGGCGCCCAGCCGGAGATGTCCTGAAACAGCCGGATCGCGCGCACGGTGCGGTCGCCGCAGAGATTGAACCAGTGCATCGTTCCGCGCGGCACGCGGATCAGATCGCCGGCTTCCATTTCGATCGACACGATGTCGCCGCCCGGCGGCGCGATGTGAAACAGCCCGTGGCCTTTGACGATAAAGCGCACCTCGTCTTCGTCGTGCCAATGCTCCTTGTTAAATTTATTGAGCATCACATCGAGGTTCGGCGTGGTCGGCACGATGTTGATCACGTCCGCGGTGACATAGCCGCCCGACACCTTCAGTTTGTCGATCTCAGGCGAGTATGCCGCCAGAATTTCTTCTTCAGTGGCATCGGGCGAAACGCGCATCTCGTCCGCATCCCAACGCTCGTACGCGATGCCGATACCGGCGAGGTATTCGGTGATCTCCTTAGAATCACGCAGGACCAATTCTTTGTCCGGAATATTTACTACAGCCATAGGTTAAGGATACAGGAGACAGGAGACGGGAGACAAGGCGGAAACGCGACAGTTATGGAGCGTGTGATTTTGGCCTTATTATGCACCCACTAGCGCAGGCGTTACTGACAAGGCACGTTCCATAACTGTCGCGTTTTTCTTCCTATTTCCTTCCAAGTACCTCGAATAAAAACTCAAATATCTCGATATGCCTTTTGGCTTCGGCGATATCTTTGCCCCAGGTATAGAGCCCGTGGCGGCGCAGATAGACGCCGTGAATACCGGGATTTTCGTTCAGCACATTTTCGATAACATGGGATAGCGCGATGTAATCCTGTGAATTTTCCACGATCGGGAGCAGCTCGCGGTGTTCGTGGGTGGCCACGCCGGCGAGGCCTTTGAGCATTTCGTAGCCTTCGATCTCGATAGCACCGCGCTCAAAAAAAGTGTCGGAAAGGATCGTGCCCCAAACGGAATGAGTGTGCAGGATCGAACCCGTCTCGGGGCGCAGGCGATAGATCGCCAGATGCAAAAGCGTTTCCGCCGAAGGCTTGCCAGCGCCTTCGGTCACAAGGCCTTCGGCATCTACCGTAAGAAAATGATCGCCGGTCAGGCCGCCCTTTTCATTGCCGCTGGCCGTGATGCAAAGCGACAAAGGGTCGCGCCCCATCAGCGCGGAAAAATTCCCGCTGGTGCCCAGCACCCACCCGCGGCGGTAAAATTCCGCCCCGCTTTCTCCGAGACGCGCAGCTAATTCGTCTTTGTTCATCGACGATGAGTCTAACAAATTAGCGGAAACATTGGCAAAACGATGACTATCGCAATGAGGCCAGCAAAGTTTTTTTGCGGAAGCCGGTCACTACGTTCCCGGTACCGATCCGTTATCCGCTCAACTGAGAGAGCCGCGATGATCGATGGCGGATGATAATTTCTTTTCCCAAACCGGATTGAGGGTTTCGGATGTAAGCTCGCTGGAGGCGATCCGGTTGCGCCCCTCTTCTTTTGCCTGGTAAAGCACGTCATCGGCGGCCTTGATCAGTTTAGTTTCGCTCTCGCCCACGAAAGCATCCACAGTGGCCACGCCCATACTGACGGTCAGCTTGCCATCGGTCGGTGAACTCTCATGCACGATATCCAGTTCTCTTATTTTCTCCATTGCTTCCTGAGCGATCGTGAGAGCGCCCGGCATATCGGTACCGCCCAGAATGATCGCAAATTCCTCGCCGCCGAATCGGGCTACCAGATCGGTCGGGCGATGGATCGTGGAAAGCAGTCCTTCAGCCACCGTTTTCAGGCATTCGTCACCGACGAGATGGCCGTAGGTGTCGTTGTACAGCTTGAAATGGTCGATATCGAGCAGGATGAGCGAGATCTTCGTCCGGAAACGGATCGCGCGGTGCCATTCATCGGCCAGAAATTTCTCGAACATTCGCCGGTTGCCTATTCGCGTAAGGCCGTCGGAATTTGCCAATAGCTGCAGCGATTCGTTGACTTCCTTTAATGCCCGGGTCCGCTCATCGACAAGTTTTTTGAGTTTTCTTTCACGCCGCTTTAGTTGATAGACGCTCACCTGCCAGGCGATCAGCACGCCCACGGCGATCGCGAGCGCGCATAAAAGAATGAACAGCCTGGTCTGGTAAAAATACGGCAAAGCTTCGAACTCTATCGAAGAGCCGGTTTCCTGCCAAACGCCATCGCTGTTAGCCGCGCTAACTCTGAATGTGTAATGCCCGGGAGGAAGATGAGAATAGTAAGCAGTGCGCCTGGTGCCGGCATCTACCCAGTCCTGGTCGAGCCCTTCGAGTTTATACTTGAACTTCATCTGGCTCGATCTAAGCAGGCTTAGCCCGGTATAGGTGATCTCGACATTTCTTTCGTAGGGTTTAATTTCGATATCTTTACCGGCCTCTGCTTTTTTACCGCTGATAGTTACGGATTCGATGACGACCGGCGGCGGAAGCGGATTAAAGGTTTCCATCGCAGGATCAACGATCGAGATACCGTTTTGCGTGGGAAACCAGAATCTGCCTTTTTCATCCTTCAGGCTGGCCGGCTGGCGTCCGCCGTTGCATTCGGTATTGAGCATGCCATCGTCCTTGCCATAACCGACGCTGTTTATCTTATCGATCTTTCCATCGAAAAAATCGTTCAACTCCTGTTTGCTTACGCGATAAATACCGCGATTCGAACTGATCCAGAAATTGCCCCGTTCGTCTTCCTGAAAAGCAAAGACACCGTTGCTGAACAGGCCGTTTTCGGATTGAATGCTGGAAAAGCTGCCGTCTTTAAAACGGCTCAGGCCTTCATCGTAAGTGCCTATCCAGAGCACGCCGTCTTTATCTTCGTAGATCGTGCGGACATTATTGCCGGCCAGGCCCTGTTCTTTGGTGTAATTGACGAACTTTCCGTTCTGATACTCGGTCAAACCGCCGTATCCGCCAAACCATAGGCGCCCGCGGGAATCCTGAAAGATACTGGTCATGAAATCGCTGGGCAGCCCGTCTTTTGAATCGAAGGCCCGGTCAAACTTGTAGTTCTTAAAGCGCAGGATCCCGCGGCTGCCGGCGACCCAGACCGTGCCGCTGCGATCTTCGATGATCGAATGAACGTGATGAGATTCGGCCTCCGGCATCTTTCGCGATCTTCCGTTTTCAATGACATAAAGACGGCCGGCGGTCCCGATCCACATCTTTCCATTCGAATCTTCGAAAAACGATTGGATAACGGCATGGTCGTTCACATCATCGTAAGTCTTGTCCGGATTCTGCTTGTCGGCCTTAAAATCAACCGTCTCAAATTTCCCGTTTCGATAGATCGAAACACCTTTGGTGGTGCCGACCCAGATATCGCCTTTACGGTCGCGATAGATCGGATAGATCTCCTGGTCCCGCAGGCCGTCTTTGGTGCCGAGGGTTTCGATCACGCGCTTGCGCAGCCGGCTAAGGCCGTGATTGGTAGCCAGCCAAACGGTCCCCTCACGATCTTTGAAAACGCAAAAAATTTGCTGGGAAATTCCATATTCCCTGCCGTATATTTTGAACGCTCCGTCTTTATAGCTGGCTATGCCCGCCCCCGCGCCAAAAGTTCCGCCATTGGCAAACCACACGCTGCCATCCGCTTCTTCCCAAAAAGAATGAAAGTCGACTCCTTCGACAAATCCATGTTCCTTACCGAAGTTTTCCGCTACGCCGTCCCTTAAGCGGAACGCGCTTTTGCCTCCGATCCAGAGCGCGCCCTGGCTGTCTTCAAACAAGGAAAAGCCGTACGGGTAATCGGGTACATTTCGGGTGTAACGGGTTTCCCGCCCGCCCGCGTACTCGGTAACTTCACCGGGGGTTACACGCCACAATTTTCCCGATCTTCCCCGATATTCTTTGACAGGATTTACCGGGTCGAATTTTTCACTAAAGACGAATTTTCCATCGCGGAGGTGATACCAACTGCCGGGAGTCTGGTCTTTATTTTCGGTGAGAAAACGCACTTCGCCTTTGTCGTCAGGCGCAATAAGCTGAATGTCGTGCCCGGGCAGTTGATCGGCGGTATAAGAGTAAAAATTCCCGTTGCGTCCGATCGATACTACGCCGTCTTCCAAGGCGCTGGCGTAGATGGTGCCTTCCTTGTCACTGTAAATGATGCCGAATCTGTTGCTTACAATACCGGGAGTGTTGCTCTTATCGAATATCGTGAATTTCACCCCGTCAAAGCGCACCAGGCCGTCGAAGGTAGTGAACCAAATATAGCCGTCCGGGGTTTGGGTCAGGCCTCTTACCCCGTTTTGCGGCAGCCCGTTATCGGTGGTCCAGGTATCAAAGCGATACTCCGCCGCGAGCATAGTGCCGGCGTGACATATTATGACGCAGAAAATAGCGGTAAATAGACGGACGGTGATCGGGGAACGCATCGTGTAATAGGCGAAAATTAGTATTTAGTGAGTGAGGGACCAGTCAAAGCGGCTGAGGAAGCCACTTAACTATAATAAAACTGTTACTTAGGTTTAGTCAATAAAATCATTTTTTGGTAGTAGGCCAGTTTGAAATTAAATATTGACCACTTTGGGGTTAATATATATTACCTGCACTTTCCAATTTCTTATAGATCAGTGGTAGATAGCCAATGCCGGAGCCAGCCAAATCACGCAAAAAACCCCAAAACAACCGTCTTCCCACTATTAACGTGAATAAAGTCAGTGCGGATCGCAAAAGCTGAACTATAGTAACTCCACTGTAAAGAAGCGCGGATTCCCGATTACTCAGGCGAGTAAGAGTAGGAAACACGTGAACGGGAGAACGCGAAACGGACGGCAAAAGAAGGAAAACACATGATAAATTCTAAGATAAACTCCAGAACAATTATAGTTTTGTTTACGATCGCTGTTATGACCGCAGCGAGTATTTATGTTTTTCAAAACAAAGTTTCGGCGGCCGGTTTTCAAGGCAAGATCTTTACCACAACCTTCGACGGAGGGACTGTCGGCCAAAACCATTATTCAAGTAAAGATGCGGTTTATCTGAGCGGCGGGCCGCAAAACCAAAACCACGCACTTCCCGACGGCTCGTATTATTTCCAGGTGACCGGTCCCGGCGGGAACGATCTGCTCTCGACCGACCCGGCGGTTTGCCGGCAGTTGATCGTATTTAACGGCAGGATCGCCGCCGCGGACGGGCCGTCTTGTCAGCATCCGACCGGCATTCCGCAGTCGGCAGAAGACGGCGCGACACCGATCAAGCTAATGCCTTTTAACGACACGCCGAACCCGGGCGGTAATTACAAGGCCTGGTTAATTGCCAAGACCAGTAATACGACAGTCGCCGCTGACGGCATACATATCAATTTCAAAAACTCCGACGCAAAGTCAGAGATCTTTAGAGCTGATTCTGTGTCTTGCCCCAGTTGCGGCCCGACTTCATTGTTAGGCGGAAGAAAGTTCTACGATGCAAACGCAAATGGGATATTTGATCAAGGCGAAGTTACCATCGAAGGCGTGCAAATTTTTATCCTCGCAGGTGATACCCAGACCCTTGTTACAACGAACGCAGCGGGTGCGTGGAGTGCCACCGTACCGACGGGTGTGGAATACCTGGTCCTCGAGTTCCTGCCCCTGACCGGCCCTGATGGCGAGGCCGGCTCGTATTGGCAGCAAACCGCACCGGCAGCCGATGGGGATGGATTTCGAAGTTACAGCGGAACCGTGACCGGAGATCTGGCCACTCTCGACTTCGGCAATATCTGTTTCAATCCGGACGCCCAGGGGAACCCGGTTGCGTCGGCAACGCCGTGCCACGTTAGCGATCTGCCGCCGCCGGATCCGGATCCGACACCTACGCCCACGCCCTGCCCCGACTGCAACGAGACTGCGGTGTTAAGCGGAAAGAAATTCTACGATGCAAATTCAAATGCTTTGTTTGACGTCGGCGAAGTTCCGGTTGGAGGCGTGCAAATCCTGGTTATCCTTACTACCGGTGAGGGTAGCACCCTAACGTCCGCGACGACGGACGGATTGGGCAATTGGAGTTTAACTGTGCCGACCGGGGCGCAATACATAATCGCCGAGGACCAGCCTTTTACCGATCCTGATCTCGAGCCCGGCGGATATTGGGAGCAAACCGCGCCGGTAGCCAACGATGAGGGATTTCGCGGCTACAGCGGAACGGTAAGCGGGGATCAAAGCGGTTTTAACTTCGGGAATATTTGTTTCCATGAAGGGAACCCGGTTGCTTCCGGGACACCGTGTTCCGTTTGGTATCCGGCACCCCCGCCAACGCCGACTCCGACTCCGACTCCCGACCAATAGTCTAAAATAGAAAGGCTGCGTGAAAACGCAGCCTTTTATTTCGTCAAAACTAACTAACCCACTACCATTTTTTAGACTATCCCCCGATAAAACTCATCGTGCGTTCGGGCTGGACGAAGACCGGGTCGTTTATATAGTGGCGCGGTTCTTTTTTCATCACCGCGGCGCGAATAAAATCTGCGATCTCTTCTGCGCGCGCGCCGCTGCGCAGAACGTCGCGCAAATTATATTCACCGGTAGAGAACAGGCAGGTGCGTATCTGGCCGTCGGCGGTCAGGCGTATGCGCGAGCACGCGCCGCAAAACATCTCCGTCACCGGAGCAATGATCCCGATCCCGCCCCCGGCGCCATCCGCAAAATTATATTTCCACGATGTTTCCATGCCGCGCGAATTTTCTTTTAAGGTGAGCGGAAAAATCTCATTTATTTTTTGATAAATTTCCTTGCCCGGAACTACCAACTCGCGCCGCCATTCGTGGCCGGAATCGAGCGGCATAAATTCGATAAAGCGCATCGTCAGTTTTTGTTCGCGCGCAAACCGCGCCAGCTCGACGACCTCATCGTCATTAACGCCGCGAATAATGACCGCATTTATCTTGACCGGTTCCAGGCCCGCCCGCTTTGCCGATCCGATCGCCGCCAACACATTTTCCAGCGCATCGACCCCGGTGATCTTTTCAAAATTATCGCGGTGCAAACTATCGAGGCTGATCGTTACGCGGTCCAGGCCCGCTTCTTTTAATTTTTGCGCGTGGCGCGGCAGGTCAAAACCGTTCGTGGTGAGCGCCAGGTCTTTTAGTTTCGGTTTTAGTGCCGCGAGAAATTTTACCAGTTTGTCCACATCTCTTCTGATCAGCGGCTCGCCGCCCGTCAGGCGAATTTTTTCGATCCCAAGCGAGACAAAAATGTCGCAAAGAGCGGTTATTTCTTCAAAGGTGAGGATGGTCTCTTTGCGGGCAAGAGGAGGTTCGCCGTGCGGTAAACAATAGAAGCAGCGAAAGTTACAGCGATCGGTCAGAGACACCCGCAGATCGCGGATGGGCCTGCCATAGGAATCTTGTAAGGGCGCGGACACATTAAGATGATACAAGAAGAGGGTTGGAGTTCAAAAAGGTTCAGAGTTCAAACTTTAGTTTGTTTTTTTTTTAGCGCTACGAAGACAAACTAAAGTTTGAACTCTAAACATTATTTGTACGCTTCGGCCAACTGGCTGATCTGGCGCAGGGGTTTGTCTTTGTCCACCAGCGGCAGGCGGGAAATTACATTGCGCAGCCCTGCCAGAAGGCGATTATATTCGGCGCGGTCGCTGAGGTCCGACGGGCCGGTGTACACTTTCTTTTCCTTGATGTCGGCAACGATCGGCTGCAGATAAGACGTAATGTTTTTCAGCGCCTCCGGCGCATGCTTTCCGTTCGGGTGCAGGTCGAGATATTCACCGTCCGTCTGGCGCATCAGATAAAGGTAGCAATTAATGTAGCCTTCGCATTCGCCCGGCAAATTTGTCCTGGCGGCCGCCCAGGCGATCTCATCGGCCAGGACCGATTTCGCATATTTTTTTCTCAGGTCCCAGAAAAGATCGGCCCGCACGAACCACTGCCCGGCGGGGTCGCTGTAGACGATCTCGTTATCGTGCGCCGCCGCAAAGTCCTTGTAGGGTTTTTCTTCGGATTTCATTATCGGAATGGCACTTAATGCGGAAGTGAGGGCTTGCAGGCGTTTAAAGCCCAGCTCCGCGGCTATCTCGCTGCTTTTAATATCGGCTAAAACATTCGTTAGAAATTCATACACTTCCGCGCTGTCGGCAAAAGACATTCCCGTTTTCTTAAAGTTTTTTGTGGTTATCTGGCGATAGATCGTTTCAGCTTTTGCCTGATCGAAACTGCCGGCGACGGTTGAAGACATCCAGCCCGTAGGAATTTTAGATCCCGGCGGCAATTGTACCTTATACCACGGCGCGGGCCCGGCGGATTTTTCCAACACGGAAAGGACGGTGCCTAATTTCATTTTTCTAAGCTCGGGCGAAGCGGTAGTCGCATCGCGCCTGACTCTGGCGGCGGTGGTATTGACGATCACTTTTTGCATCTCGCTTGCGGGCGTAGACGCGGGTTTGGCGGCGGGCTTATTTGCGCCGGTCAGATCTGCCGCCTTTTTGGCCGGCGTGGGCGCAGGTGCAACGGCTGTAAGGGACGCAAAATTAGCGTCCGGAAAGATCAGAAAGATAGCCGCAACCGAGGTCAGTGCCACTTTGCTAATATATTTTGACGGTAATTTTCGCGAGAGATGTTTGGTTAATTCACGCATGATTTTTATTTTTTAAGGCGCGGGCGTTTCGCTGCAATCCGCCAAGCTTGGCTCTCTTAATAGCGCTGCGGCGAAAGCGCTCAGCATATTTTTCCGGCGAAAGTTCCAGTATCTCATCAATACCCGGGGAAACATTTCCCGTTCTCGGTTCAAATTTTTTTTCGGCGGTGGCCTGCTCAAAGCGGTTCCAGGGGCAGACGTCCTGGCAAATGTCACAGCCGTAAAGCCAGCCGTTAAGTTCTTCCGCGATCTGCCCGGGGAGTTCAGGAGCGCGCAATTCGATAGTAGCGTAAGATATACAACGGTTTGAGTCAACTACAAACGGTTCCACAATAGCTTGTGTAGGGCATGCATCAAGACAGGCGGTACAGTTGCCGCAGTGATCGGGCACGACGGCGGTGTCATATTCAAGCTCAAGGCCGAGCAGGATCTCGCCGATAAAAATCCACGAACCATATTCCTTTGTGATCAGGTTGGAATGTTTCCCCAGCCATCCCAGCCCGGCGCGCACCGCCCACGCCTTGTCCATCATCGGCGCGGTATCGACGCAAATTTTTCCTTCCGTTTCGGGAGCGATCGTCTTTATCCAATCTAATAAAGCGCGCAGCTTTTCGCCGACTACTTCGTGATAATCATCGCCCCAGGCATAGCGCGAGATCTTACCGGCATCCGGAGAATTTTCGTGAGCGTGCGGCGTGTAATAATTCAGCGCCGTGACGATGACCGAGCGGGCGGATGGTAAAAGCAAACGCGGGTCGGCGCGCTTTTCGGCCCCTTGCTCCATCCAGCGCATCTCACCGTGGAAACCCCGCGCCAGCCATTCGCTTAAACGCTCTTTTTCTTCGACGAGTGGTGCGGCCTCGACGATACCTATCTTTTGAAAGCCCAATTCAAAAGCTTTTTCTTTGATCCGGCGGGTTAACTCTGTCTTGCTCAATTCCACGGTTTTAATTAAAAATTTTTGCCACGGAGGACACAGAAGATATTTACAGGAATAAAAGGGATGAAGGAGATAACTTCAGATTTTTTGTCAGTTTTTAATCCTGTTCATCGTATCTATCCCTGTAAATCTTTTTAAGTGTCATCTGCGGCTATTTTGGTTTTCAGAAAATTTTCCGCGATCATACAGCGGACGGAACCGCCGCCGCAGGATTCGATAGTCGGTATTTCCGCAGCAACAAGCCGGGCGTATTTCGCCAGGGCCTCTATCTGCCCCTGCTCCAGCGAACCGTATGCCTGCTGCGACAACACGAGCAAATACTCGCCCTCTTTATTGCGCAGCAAGAGCATATTTCCCGCAAAGCGGTTCATTTGATGTGGCGAGATCTCTACTATCGCCTTGCCGGTTCGTTCCAAAGTTTCGCGCAGCGTTTTACGCTGACTGTCATCGGCGACACTTTCCAGGCAGACGACGGCAAATGTATCGCCCACGCACATCATGACATTGGTGTGATAGATCGCCTGGCCGTTTGAATCAAATGCCGCAAAGCTCGTCACTTCAAAATTCATTTTTTCCGCCCAGATATTTAGCGCGTCTTCGTTCGTCCGCGGAGAGAGACAGGCGTAGGCGATACGGTTTTCGTGATCCAGAACCAGGCTGCCGGTCCCCTCTAAAAATTTGCCTTCGTTTTCTAAGGAGGTGAGGTCAAGCGTCCGGCGTACGTCAAATTTTACACCGAGCGTTTCAATGATCTCATCGCGGCGTTCGAGCCGGCGGTTTTCCGCCATCATCGGGTAAATACACAGGGTGCCGTCCGGGTGGGTGGAAAACCAGTTGTTGGGGAATATCGAATCGGGTGTGTGCGGCTCGCGGATATCGTCAAAGATCAAAACATGGACGCCGGACTCGCTTAAGGTGGCCGCCAATATATCAAATTCCTGCAGCGCCTTTTCATGGGCGACCTCCGGATCGATCAAGGTCCCGTCCGCAGTTTGGAAGGCATTACTGCCCGCCGTTTCCGGATTAGAGATAAATCCGGCCGGCCTAACCATGATCACTTGCCCGGCTAAATGGCCTGTCACATCTGTCGCGTTTATCACTTCTGTCACGTCTGTCACAGGGGTTAGCTTAACATAAAAAGGCCGGCCGATTTTACCGGCCAGCCTTTGAATTTGTCTAAATATTTAATTTAGAAATTAAGTTTGAACCCGAACTGGAATTGCCGCGGGTCGTAAGCGGCCGTCGGCTGGCTGAAATACTTGCCGCCCACTTCGTGCTCACCGAAAGAATTTACCACGGTATAGAACGGGTTGGCTGCAGCTTCGTTAAAACGGTTGAAGAGATTGAATCCTTCAGCTATCAGATCGAGGCTGATGCGTTCGCCGAAGCGGATCTTTCGCGACAAACGCATATCTACCGTAAAGAAATTATGCGTCAATCCCATATTGCGTCCCAGCGCTCCGTTGATCGGAAAACCGGTAACGCAGGGCGGGTCATTTGGATCGGTAGAGGAAATATTCTGGCCCCGGCAAAGCGTTCCGTCCGCCAGAACGAACGGGCGTTCGTTAGTGCTCTGGAAGTCACCGTTAGCGTCGCCGACCGCGATGATATTGAACGGGCGTCCGGAAGCGAACTCAATGATCGGAGCGACGGTAAAGCCGTGCATGATCTTCTGCCAGGCGTTGCCGGATTTCCAACTGTCCGGAGCGCTAAAAAAGCCGCTAAAGACAAAACGATGGCGCTGGTCGAACAATGAATCCGAACGTTCGGCCCTGAAGCCCGTGTTGTCCTGCGGTTTCAAGAGCGTTTGGAGGTCGGACGAATCATCCAGCGTATGCGACCACGTGTAGGTGGCAAACAGTTGGACGTTGCTGGAAAAGCGCTTCTTCAATTCGATGTTCAAAGCATTGTAAGAAGAGTTTCCGTCCGACATCTGCGCGTTCACATCGGCATAAGGATTGAGCGGGCCGGGAGCGCGAACCGTTCCCGCCAACTGCGCGTCAAAGATCGCCTTGGTGACCGCGCCGCCGGTGACCGATGCGACGAAAAAGTAATTCGGGCCGACACGGCGGAAATAATCTGCCGCGATCGGGCTGACGAATCTCTGGCCGGTCGTGTTATTTACCGCGATCAAACCCGGGATCACGACAGTGAACAAAGCATTACTGACGGTCGGCATCGGGAAGAACGCCGCGGTGGAAAGGTTAGACGGGAAACAAGACGCTGCCTGCGGCGTGGCCGTGGTGCAGCCCGGGAAACCCGGATTATTGACCGCGAAGCGGCGGAAGTTTTCCAGCAGTTGCCCGCTCTGCACGATGTTCACATCCTGCGGGTGGGCCAGGTGACGGGCCTGAACCGTGATATAGCTGGCCGAGAACGACATGTCTTTGCCGATCTGGCGTTCAAAGGAAAGATTGCCTTGCGCGGCATAAGGATATTGGAAGTCCTTGATCACGTTAAGCGTGAACGGCAGGACCGGGCCAAATCCGGTGAAAGTACTCGAATTGAACCGTTGAAAACCGAACAGGTACTGTGCCGATGAAGCTACGCCGGGCGTTATGCTCGCGCCGCAGATCGCGGGCACCGAACCCTGCACGCCGCAGACCGTTCCGTGAAACACCTGGAACGCATTGAAAAGCCCCGTCGGGGACGGGCCGCCGATGGGCAGCAGAGTGGCCTGCTGCTGCTGCGAGCCGTCAGCGATGTCAGAGTTGAACGCCACCGCCAGCAGCGGGTGGTCGTAGAACATACCGGCCGCCGCGCGGATAACGGTTTTGCCGTCGCCAAATACATCCCAGGCAGCACCGAGGCGAGGCGCGAAATTATTGTTGTCGCGCGGGAAGCCCTGCGTGACGCCGATCGCATCCTGCGCCACCTGCACGTCGGCCGCCGTCAGCGTAATGCCGGTCAGCGGATCGCGGAAAGGCGTCGGCGCGAATTGCTGCGTGAACTCCACATCGTAGCGAAGCCCGTAATTGAGCGTAAAGTTACGCCATATTTTCCAGGTGTCCTGGATGAAAAACGCGACCGGTTTATTTTTGATCTTGCTGTTGGGGTCACCGAATCCCTGGATGAATACGCTCGGGAATCCGAGGCCATAGGTCTGGATCGGCGTCAGGGCCGGACAGCGCTGTGCCAGCGGAAGCGCCGCGGAATCGCATCCGGCGATAAGTGAACTGCCGGCCTGCTGGCTGAAGTTGAAGAGGGCCGGGAAGTTAAGTTCGAACCTGGCGTTGATATCGATAAAGTTAAAGTCGACGCCGTATTTGAGCGTATGGTTGTTCAGCGCCCAGGTCATATTATCGCGGAACTGATAACGGGTTTCCGTGCGGTTGACCGGCGAGAACGGGTTTGAGCCGATAAACGCCGTGCCGGCGATCTGGTGAGCGACGCTGGGTACCTGGGAATCGAATGTCGCTTTGCGTTGGCCAAAGGTGATGTACGCCTCATTGACCATATTGTGCGGCAGCACGCTCGCGAGTGAAAAACTTACGGACGTGTCTTTTATATCCTGAATGCCGGTACGGGAGTAATCGTTCTGGCCCAGCGTCTGGTTTTGCGATTCATCCTGAATACCGTTAAGTTTTCCGGGGTTATAACTCATGCGCAGGCTGAGCTGATGATCGGAGGTGATCATGTGATCGAGCCTGACCGAACTAAAAGTTGTCGCTTCAGAGATCGGAAAGATCCGGGCCAGTTGAGACAACGGGCGGAATGCGACGAACTGTCCCAGGGAATTAGTGGTTAGCGGGACCGGCGTTCCGGAAAGAAGAAATCTCGGGCCGATGACTCCGGGACCGATCGGAGAGATCGCCGGGCAGCCGCTGCCGTCATTCGGGCTGGCCATCGAGGTGGTGCCGTTCTGGGCGTTAGCGGCGCCGATGCCGGTCAGAAACGCATAGGCGCGGGCGGTGCAGATCGCCGTCGGCGTGGCCAGGCCGAGCATCGTGTTGATGTAATTTACCTGTCCCGGGGTCAGGCCGTTAAAAGTTCTCGAGATCGGATTCAAGCCGGGAATTACCGGTATCGTAACGCTGGAGGTGCCCCCGCCCACGGTGTCGCCGGTAAAGAAACCCGATTCCTGGCGGCGTCTTTGTTCAAAGGATGCGAAAAAGAAAGTTCTTTCCTTTACCAGCGGGCCGCCAAAAGTAAATCCGTACTGAACGCGCGTGTAAGGAGGCCGTTTGCTGGGGTCATTATCGATGATCGGGGCAAAAGCATTTTTCGCCTGGATGCTCTTGTCGCGGATAAATCCGAAAACGTTTCCGTTAAATTGGTTGCCGCCGCGCTTGGTGACGACGTTGATGATGCCGCCCGTGGCGCGTCCGAATTCAGGCATATAGGAATTTGTCGTTACCTGGTATTCCTGTACCGCTTCCATCGAAACAGTGCTGCGCGCGGCGTTGATGGAGTTGTCGGTAAAATCCGCACCGTCTACCTGCACCAGGGTCGAGCGTCCGCGCTGTCCCCCGATATTTAAGCCTGAGGTCGGCGCGGGGCCGACGGGCCTGCCGTTGTCGCGGCCGACGGTTGAAATCGTCAGGGCAAATCCGGTTGCGCTGCGTTCATTGATCGGCAGATTCTCGATCCGGTGCTGGTCGATAGTGGTGGACACCGTGGTTTTGGTGGATTCCACTATCTGCGCGTCGTCGCCGGAGATGTTCACGACTACGTTCTGCGCTCCTACCTCAAGCTTGATGGCAAGCTCCGCGCTCTGCCCGACCGTTAAAGTTACGGGCGAGATGACCGTCTTTTTAAAGCCTGCGCCTTCGGCTGATATTTCATAATCTCCCGGCGGCAGTCCGATAAGTTTATATTCGCCGCTCTCGCTGGCCGTAACCGTGCGAGACTGTCCTGTCGCGAGATTTTTTGCCGTCACGGCAACCCCGACAACGGCTGCGCCATTCGGGTCAACGACCGTCCCCGACAGATCCGCGGCCGAGGCTTGCGCCTGGGCGAAGGCCGAGACGGTCGAAATGAGCGTGATCAACGCCAAGACCAAAAAACTGACGCCTAATTTTGAAGATCGGATAGTTAACGCTCTCATTATGTAATATCTCCTTGGCTAAATTTTCCGAATTCCGACGAATGTCCGCCAACTTACAACTTGAGCCTTTGGGGATTTGGCCAAATTCATTTTTGAAGAATTTGGTGGGGGGAATCAAAGGCTTAACTTTTGGCTTATGAATTCCTTGTAAATGAATGCTTTCAAGGTTTTATCGCAAAAATGAGCGAATGGCAAGAAAAAAATCGGAAATTAGCTGATTTTTCGTAATGTTTTCAAAAAAAAAGGGTTTAAAGGTACGGATGCAGGGAATTTCGCGGGTTTTGAGCCGGAGCGCGGACGTCCCGTCCGCCAATGCCGCTTGCGGCATAAATATTCCGGTTGAAAAAGAAATTAGATCGTTTACAACGATCTTGCGGACGAGCCGTCCGCGCTTCCGGTGGAGTGAGCGGGTCGGGTATTTTTGGTCAGAAATTGTCTGAGGGTTTTGTTCCATCTCAGGATGAAAATGACGCTTTCGGCCAGCGCCGGCGAAAAAGACGCCGGGCGCATCAGTTTGCAAAGAGCGAGCCGGCGGCCGAATTTCCGGTGATAAGCGGCGCGATAGTTTTTTGATATTTGTTCAAACGAAAAAGGCGCTGCTGCCCCACGCTCTGCCACGCACTCTGCCAGAAGCTCGCTGCTTTCAAGCGCCATCAGCATTCCGCTTCCGGTGAACGGGTCGATAAAGGCAGCCGCGTCGCCAACGGAGATCAGCCCCGGTGCGGGAGTAAGGTCTTTCTCGCCGAAAACATCTATCGAAACCGCGATCCAGTCAAATTCCGGCTCTGCCGCGTTCATCGCTTCGAAGGCCCGCGGGTTTTTTAGAAAAACTTCGCGCCAGACACGCCCGGGATCGTTGCCGTGCGCGCGCACTACGTCCGCCCGGATGATAAAACAGCAATTGGTTATGCCGTCTTCCACCCAGCTTAGCCCGCCGTACCCGCCCTGAAATAAATAGATCTCGCATACGCCGCGCGCCACGCGGGCATTGCGCAGGTGCGTTTTAAAGGCCACGAATTTTGTTTTAGGTTTAGGCGGGTTAAGCAGCGGCGAGCTGCGCTGGATCTGCCGCGCCAAGACGCGTGCCCGCCCGGTGGCGTCAATTACCAGGTCGGCTTCGACGTCGAATTCATTTCCGTCTTTGCCTCGCAGCCGCGCGCCGCACACCTTCTGCGCATCCGCCCCATGGAAAAGCAATTTGGTAAAGCCCGTTTCTTCTAAAACGTTCGCGCCCGATAGCTTTGCCTTGTTAAGGAGTTTGAGGTCCATTTCAGCGCGGCTGATCCCGAGCGCGCCGAGGCTGCCATTTTCAAACCATCCGCTGGGCACCGAGACCGAGCGCCCGCGCGCGGAATAAAAAACAGTCTCGCTGATATGGTCGCCGCCGATTGAAAACATTTCCTCCAGTACGCCGAGTTTTTGAAAATGCATTAACGCTTCGGGCGAGACGAATTCACCGCAGAGCTTGTGGCGCGGAAATTTATCTTTCTCCGCCAGGACGATGTCGAAATTTTGCGGCGGTGCACACGATGCCAGGCGAATGGCCAGGCTCGAACCTGCCACACCAGCGCCGACTATCAAAATTTTTCGTCTATCTGTCATCTCGCTGAAGCCTTTAAAACCAAACGGAAAGGAAACCGCCTCATAACGCTAACATCTTCCAGCCCTGCCATTTCTCCCAATTGCCGCAATTCATCCGCTTTAAAAGAACGCAAGATCGAAAGCGCCCCGTCATGGCGGACCAGACGCCCTTTGATAAAAAGTTTGCACACCGTCGTGTATAAAAAATATGCCGCCGGGTGGCGATGCAGGTCAATGACGTAGATGGCTTGCCGGGCTACCCGTTTCATTTCTCTGAGCGCGGCGACAATATGTGTTTCAGACAAATGGTGGGTAAAGAGCGAGCACATCGCATAGTCAAAGGAATCATCGGGAAAGGGAAGGGCCAAAGCATTTCCCTCGATCGCGCGGATGTTATTAAAACTTTGTGATGCCGCCTCGATGGCTTCGACGGCTTCGGGGTTTAATTCGAGCCCGGTCAGCTCCGCCGTTAAATTATGTCGCTTGGCAAAGTCCGCGCTCTGCCGCAGCAGTTCACCCGATCCCGCGCCCACGTCCAGCATCGAGAATTTTTTGGCGCCGCTTTTCTCGATATCAGCTAACAGCGATCTTCTCAGTGCCCAGTAATCACCGGCAAAGCGGTTTATCAATGAGATCTCGCGCATGAACTCGGCATATTCCTGCGGAGTGTAATCACCGGTATCGATCAGTTCCAAAGCCAAACTGCGCTGTTCGAACATATATATACCTAGAATGAACCGAATAACCGTCATCGTCAAACATTTCCATTCCGAACCGGCTTAATATTCGCCGCGGATAAATCGTTGACATTAAACGTGTCCGGCCATATTATCTGGTTATTAAAGTCTTAAACAATAGTTAGGCGATTCCCAATTTCCACATTCTCGGGAAATCTTCCTGGCTCCCATCACAACTGCAAAATAAGGAAGAAGGCGAAAATGAAAATTTTTGTACGGATATGCTGCCTGATCGCGGGAGCGGTTTTAGCCGGTTGCTCCTTTGGAGGCTCGACACCCCCGCCGGCCTGCCCCGAACCGGGTAAAACACTGAGCGTCATCCTGAGACCGCAGGAAAACAGCGAATGGTGCTGGGCCGCCGCCGGCGAAATGGCTATGGATTTTCTGGGCACGGATGTCACGCAATGCGACCAGGCGAATACCCGTTTTTTTATGGTGAATTGCTGCAACAATCCGACTCCGGTTGCCTGTATACAGAGTGGTTGGCCCCAATTTGAAAAATACGGTTTTTCTTATAACAAAACAACCAATGAGGCGCTTTCCTGGGAGCAGCTCAAGGATCAACTTTCCTGCAAGAGCAAGCCGGTCGTCTTTTCCTGGGGGTGGACGGGCGGCGGCGGACATATGCAGGTCGCCACGGGTTATAAGGTGGAAGGCGGCATTTGGTATGTTTATGTCAACAATCCCATGCCGCCCAATACCGGATCGGTGAGTTACATAACTTACGACGCTTACGTCAGTGGCCCGGGGTATACACACTGGGACGACTTTTGCGACATCGGCAAATAAAATAAGGAGGAAGCAAATGAAACATTCACGAATTTTAAGCTTAAGGTTTCTGTCGGTCATCCTGACGCTTCTGTTTCTGGCGGGCTGTGTCAGCAGCGGCGGCGGAAATACGAGTACGTCGGACAACACCGTGCACGAAGGACCGCCCCTGTCTCCGCAATCCGCCGCCAGGCAGGGCCTGCAGACGCTTGCGAAATTAGTTAACGCCGAAAATTTCAAGGCGATGGGATTCGACTCGGTCGAAGAGTCAAAAAATACCACGCTCGGCGTGCCGCTAAAAGTCTTTCTGGTCAGGCTCGATAAGCTGCGTGTATATAACCCGGCAACTGCTTCCGATAATTTGTTGACCGACGTCAACCGCGTGATCTTTCCGGTGATGGTCGGAGACAAGGTGAAATGCTCGATCGAGGTCGGAAAAGAAAGTGGCAGCGGAGTGTGGAAGGCGACAAATTACGGCGACGCCGACCGGATTAGGAAGATCGATCAGCTTCGCCGGAAGGGCCTTCCTGTGCCGGCGGCCGAAGCCGAGCAGATCATAGTTCACGTGGCGTTTCTGAATGCATATTTTTTTGGGCAGAAGTCTGAAAACAGGTTAATACTAACAAACCTTTATCCTTTACATATCCCCAGGTTTTCAGGGCAGGTTACGCTGCGCATGGAAGAGGTCTTTAGCTTATTGGCTCCCGTGGCCAGAAGTCACAACGGGCTGCCCGCGTAAAACACGTAAAAATGCCGCTTTGGCCTGGAGTTGTTTGACGCAAAAGAAATGCAAAAACCGATCCGCTGCTTTTTGTCTGGATATAAGACAAGTTCTGTTGTTATATTTATCAGATATCTTTAAGACGGGGATCTTATGCCGGAGCTCGCTGATAAATATCGGGTCACTGCAGCAATAGCGGATTTTCTTAACGGGATCGGCATAGAGATTCGCGCGGGCAAAGTGCCCGAGGACACTTTCGTGCCCGGCATCGAAGTGAGAAACGGCGCGCTCATTTATGAGGAAGCAAAGCTGAAATATCCCGGCGACCTTTTGCACGAGGCAGGCCATCTGGCGGTTATGACGCCCGCGGAAAGAGCTGCGGCGAATGCCACGGTCGATACCGGCCCCGGCGAAGAAATGGCGGCCATCGCCTGGTCTTATGCCGCTGCCCTGCATATAAATATCGACCCGGAAATCGTTTTTCATCCGGACGGCTATAAAGGCGAATCGCGGATGATCCTGGAAAATTTTGGCGCCGGCCGCTATTTCGGCGTTCCGTTTCTTCAATGGATCGGACTGACCATTGAAAAGCACGGGCTTAATGAATGCTATCCGCAAATGACGCGATGGCTGCGGCAATAAAAAGATCATTGCTAATGACGCATCACGCAAAAAAGAGCCGCTATTAAACGGCTCTTTTTCTGTTTAGCTTTCCCGCAAACGCGGTTTCCTATTCCGGTGGATTCGCTACAAAATCCACGTTGGCTACGCTCGTCCACGAAGACACTGTCCGTTCCATCGTTCCGAACCTGTTCCTCTTTGCGGATGCGGTCACCGTGTATTCGCCGCCCGGATCGACGTTCCCAAATATATACGTCCCGAATGGGCCTGTCTGGATCATGCGCGGGGCCGCCAGGCTGCCGCCGGTGAGCATCACTGTCGCATTTGCTATCCCGCTGCCGTTCGCGGCGGTAACGCGGCCGCTGATCGAGATCGTCGGGATGGACGCTCCTATTCCCCAGATCCCGTTAAATGATGTCACTACCGGTACCAAAGTCTGGTTCTGAGACGTAGATGTTGACGACGCCGAATAAAGCAGCGGCAATTGCGGCGAATTGCACCATATTTTGTAATTCGATTCATTGCCGTTTATGTCCTCGTCGCCGTAAGAAAAGCGCACAAACGCGGTCAGTGACGCGCTTTGTTCCATCGCCCAGCTATGCGATAACGTCGTGGCGGCCGGTATTCCCGCCAGCGGCGCGTCTATCGGCTTGACCGATACGAGTGCGGGATTTGCCGGGACCGCAGAGGGCAGAATAAAGACCGGGGTTAAGTGGGTGTCTCCGACAAAATAGGTATATCCGCTAGTGGAGGTGAACTTGCGCACCAGCGTGCCGCGCACCCAGCCGGTGGTTCTGGTAACCAGCCCGCTGGCGTGGATCAGGCGATCACTGCCTATATCGAAAAGGGCGGGCCCAAGTTTCAACGGGCCATCCACAGTTAGATCGCCCCCGGTAATAGTTATCGGGCCATTGCACTCATCGCAGGTAAGTTCACTCAGGGTACGCGAAGGCGGAATTTCCGGTCCTGCGGTATGAGCGCCGGTATGCGAATAGACCAGCTTCATTTTACTGGTGCCGAGGTCAAAGACCGGCGAGGAGTCTAACGCTCCGTTACCGTAGAAGGTCAGCGCCGAAGGCGCCGCATCATTATTGCCGATGATCAATTTGCCCGCATTGATCACTTCTCCCTGGTTGATGGCGATCGATCGCGCGCGAATGCTGCCGACCGTCGGACTGAAAGTCAGGGTGTTGCACTGAGCAGAAAAAGAGTTCAGCGCTCCGGAAAACGAGCCGTTCCCGGAAAAGACGCCGTCACCGCAGAAAAGCGAGATCGTTGAAGTATCGTGAGCACTGATCGTTCCGTTATTGATAAAGGTATTACCGGTCATTTTGAGATTGGTGGTGCCGATATCCCACGTTCCGCCGGTGCCGATATTGATGTCTCCTATCTCATGATCAGCATTGCCGATCATGGTGAGCGTATGCGGCCCGGTCGTGGTGTCGAGTATAACGTTTGGCAGCGATCCGCGGGCGGTAAAGCGCGCTCCGGGAGGCGTGTCAGCGGTGCCGAAATGCACTACGGTAGGTACCAGGCCGATAGGACCTCCCAGGTGACCCACGTAATCCGGATTATTATCATCCGGCACGGGCCGCGCGTTTTGGATATAGATATCGCCGCCGACCGACGTTCCCTGAATAGAACCGAGACAGCGGCCGACACTGCCGGCGGTGCAGAGATGCATGTCTCCGCCGGTTTGTAAAAATATCGAGCCGCTTCCCACATCTGATTTGAAACCGCCGGAGATGTTAAGTGTTCCGCCTTCAAACAACACCCACGGAGAAAGGTTGGGATGGCCCTGTGTGACAAAGAGCGCGTCGGAAGCGGTGGTACCGATGTTCATGGTGCCGGACGTTACTTGCAACAGTCCGCTGACCGTAGCCGTGCCGTTCTGTGCGGCAACGTTGTAATTCGCATTGTTCAGGCAGAAACCGCCGGCGGTCGGAATAGTATAATTCGCGCCGGCAAAGGTGCGATGGTTTCCGCTAAACGAGCCTGATATTTTGAACGTGCCGGCAATTACCGTTAGATAACCGGACGCGCTTGTATCATCCGTACTGCCCTGCACGGTGAAGTTCGCCACCGAAACAGTTAAAACCGTCGAGCCGATGATGCCTTTGTTAATGGTGATCGCCCGCACATCGTTGGTCGGGCCGTTTCCGCTAAACGTGTTGCTGGTGGCATTGATGAAAACGAGATTCGCGCCTGCCTGGTTGTTGTTGGTGCTGAGGTCCAGCACGCCGTTATTGGTCAGATTTCCGCCGATCGTCACCGTGTGATCGATGATCGTGCCCGTACTCGGGGTGGCCAGCATCGCGGGGGTATTCTGAATATTCAGATCGCCATTGACCGTCAGCGAACGCGCGGTGAACGGATCAAAGGTCAGAATTGCCGGTGTCAGGCTGCCATCGCCAACGGTTAGATTTGCCGCGGCTGCATTTGTGTCGATCACTACGGCAGCGCCCGGCACGATCGTGACATTATCACCCGATCCGGGAACAACCCCTCCGACCCACGTTGAAGGCGAACTCCACGCTCCACCCGCAGCGGTCGAAGATATGCTTGCCTGCTCTGTGGTGAATGGTATTTTAGTAAGACTGTCGATCGCGCCTTTCGGATCGTTGCCGGCATCCGTCGGCAGCCTTTGCGCGAGCAAGATGCTCGCAAACATCAATATCAACGCAAGCGCGCAGGGAAAGGGTTTCACTCTTCTCATGATTTAGATCTCCTGAAAGCCGGACTACTGAAATTTTATGCCTAAAAGGCCGAAAGTCAATGTTTCTTGCGTCCTGACGGCGGTCATTAGGGCTGTTTTGTCTGTTTTTTTTTGAAGTTGAGAAAGCTTGATAGTAGGGCCGATTTGGCATATTATTACGGCGGCATATTACCTGGACTTCGTTAGTGAACAACTTGACTCCCGCACGATCCAAATAGACGAACCGACGCCCGGATCATGGGGGCTGTCCATAAGGAAATTGCGATGAAAAAATTATTTTACGTCATTCTTGTTATCGGCTTTATCAGCGCCGGTGTTTTTGCTCAGCCTGAACTCGATGGCACCTTTGGCAGCGGCGGCAAAAGTGTCATCGTTTCCAATTTTTTGGCTTTTGCAGATGATATAGCCATTCAACCGGACAATAAGATCATTCTTGCCGCGCCGTGCAGGACCCTGGATATACCACTGGTTCCTTTCTGTCTTACTCGCGTGAACGAGGACGGAACGATGGACAGCGCGTTCAAAGGAGGCGTCCCCAATACTAGTTTGGGAGGTGTGTTTACCTCATTTGCTCCCATGGGTTCAGGAGCGGTCAGGGGAATAGCAATCCAGAGTGACGGTAAGGTCATTGCGGCCGGCTCCGCTCCCGGTGCCGGAAGCGGGCAGGATGTGGCCCTGGTTCGCTACAACCCGGATGGATCTCTTGATACTTCATTCGGTACGGGCGGCATGGTGTTCACCCTCATTTCCGGCGTCGATGACCGCGCGGAAAAGATGGCGCTTCAGCCCGATGGCAAGATCGTGGTTGTGGGTTATAGCGGGAGTGATCAGTTCGTCGCCCGCTACCAGCCGGATGGAACGCTTGATAGTTCATTCGGCACGGGCGGTATCGCTAAAACCAGCCTGGCCAAGGGCGCTTCGATAGCGCTTCAGCCTGACGGCAAGATAATCACGGGCGGCATCTCAGGAGTAGGATACCTCCTCACGCGGACGAATTCCGATGGGTCGCCTGATAATTCCTGGGACGGCGATGGAGTTCTGAACGTTCCCGCTTCCGGAAACCTGGGCCTTGGCTTTCGTTCGATAGGCTTACAACTGGACGGGCGCGTGGTCGCGCTGGGCGAAGGAAATATTATCTACCGGTTTAACGCGGACGGCTCGCTCGATACGAGCTTTGACGGTGACGGGTCTCGCCCGGCTTTGGACGGAACAAACAAGGTGCCTTATAGCTTGCTGGTCTCAGCCGGCGGCAAGATCACGGTGGCCGGAACGGGAATTCCCCCGGCTTGCAGCTTTGGTTTCCCTTGCCCCACTCCCGACCTTTCGTTTTTCACCGCGCGCTATAAACAGGACGGATCTCCGGATACGAGTTTCAGCGATGACGGGTATCTCGGAATTAATGTGGGCTCCGCATTCAGCTCTCCCTTTAACGGCGCCAGGGCAATTGCAATGGATTCGATCGGCCGGGTAGTTGTCGGGGGAGTTTCGTCATCGTGCTGTAATAGAACTTATTGGGAGACACCGAGGTTTTCCGCTATGCGTTTGGCTGCGCCGCAGCCGAGGCCGGTCAGCGTTTCGGGAAGGGTGACGGATGCGAACGGCAACGGCGTCTCCGGCGTGACCGTCTCAACTCAAAGCGGGCTGAGCGCGCGGACCAGTCCTTTCGGGTTCTACACCCTGAATAATGTCCAGACCAACCGGACCTATATTTTCTCGGTCAGGTCGAAAACCGATATGGCGTTTGGTAAACGCACCATACTTGTCGACGACCAGATCACCGGGCTGGATTTCATCGGCGAGCAGCTCGGGTCCGCCAGGTCCAAATCCAAATAATTAGTAGTGGATCAGTATAAAAATTATCCTTAAAGTCCCCAGCGGGGACAAAGAAAATAGCCAGGGTAAGTGAGCAAAGCGAGCGCTACCCGGGGTATTTGAAATCCCCAAAACGTTCCACCCTGAAGAGGCGGCAGAACCCCAGCGAGTTCTGCCGCCCCTTCAGGGCTAACCCTTCAAAATTGGACATTCGTTACCCAGGGCTGAAGCCCTGGGCTATTCTCTACAGTCCGCTGCGCGGACATACGCCTGTCTCGCAAAAACGCGTTTTTTTATTCCGGGGGATTCGCTACAAAATCCACGTTGGCTACGCTCGTCCACGAAGACACTGTCCGCTCCATCGTCCCGAACCTGTTCCTCTTTGCGGATGCGGTCACGGTGTATTCGCCGCCCGGATCGACGCCCGTGAATGCATATGTTCCGAAGGGCCCTGTCTGGATCAGACGCGGGGTTCCCAGGCTGCCGCCGGTGAGCATCACCGTTGCATTTGCTATCCCATTGCCGCCTGAGGCGGTGACGCGGCCGCTGATCGAGATCACCGGTATGGACTCTCCTATTCCCCAGGTTCCGTTAAGGGACGTCAGTCCTGAGACCGTGCTCCAGTTCTGGGAGGTGATTGTTTGCGACACGGAATAAAGCAGCGGCAATGGCGGAGTATTGCGCCATATTTTGTAACTGTTCTCATTGCCGTTCACATCCTCTTCGCCGTAAAACAAACGCAGGACCGAAGTCATCGGCGCGCTTTGTTCCATCGTCCAGCTTAATGAAGCCGTGGTCGCGGCCGGCAGTCCCGGGAGCGCCGTATCCGTGGGCCTGACCGATACGAAAGTCGGGTTCGTGGTGAAAGCCGTCGGCTGAACGAAGACCTGCATAGAATGATTGTCTCCGACGTAAAAATTGTAGAATTGTCCCGCGCTCGTGAACTTAAATACCAGCGTACCGCGAACATAGCCGGTGGTCCGGGTTACCGCGCCAGTGCTGTGGATCAGACGGTTATTGCCCATGTCGAACACGCCGGCCCCGATCTTTAGCGCGCCGTTAACTGTTAGATCGCCGCCCGTGAAAGTGATCGGCCCGGTGCACTCATCGCAGGTAAGCTCGGTCAGGGTGCGCGAAGGGGGGATTTCCGGCCCTGCTGTATGACTCAGAGTACGGTAGTAGACCAGTTTCATCCCGCCGGTGCCGAGATCGAAGGTTGGTGAAGAATCGAAGCTCGCGCCCTGTACCATATAGAGGGCTGACGGCTGGCTGTCGTTATTACCGATCGTCAATTTACCGGAATTGATCAGGTGCGTTCTATCAAGGGAGACGCTTAGCGCGCGGATACCGCTTCCCGCCGGGTCGAATGTCAGGCTGTTGCACTGAATAAAAATAGATTTTATCGCTCCGGAAAACGAGCCGGCCCCGGAGTATGTTCCGTCGCCGCAGTAAAGGGACATTGATGAATTGCTTTGTACCTTGAACGTGCCGTTGTTGACGAATGTGTTGCCGACCATCGTGAAATAGGCGTCGCCGGTATCCAGGGTCCCGCCGCTGCCGATGCTTATGTCTCCCACGGAGTTAGCGGAAACGCCGGACATCTTCAGCGTATGCGGCCCGGTCGTCGTGTCGAGCACCACATTTGACAGTGCTCCGGAGGCGGTAAAGTGTGCCGTGGCGGGTGTGAACGCATTTCCAAAATGCACCGCGTGATTGCCGCCGCCGACCATCAGGGTCAGGCCGGCCGCATAGTCAGGAAAACTTTCATCCGGAACAGCGCGAGGATTTTGAATGTAGATATCGCCTCCCGTCGCCGTACCTACAATGTACTGGAAACAAGGCGCAACATTTCCCGCGATACACAAATTGATCGTACCGCCGCTCTGGAAAAATACCGGGCCCCCGGAATTGGCCTTAAAGCTTCCGGCGACATTCAAGGTCCCACCTTCGAAAACGGCCTGCGACGGGGAATTCATCAAGAGGGAATCGGTGGCAGCCGTGCCTATGTTGTAGGTTCCGGAGGATATGCGCAGCGGCCCGGAAAATTCGGCTTTGCCGTTTTGCGCGGCCACGGTGTAATTCGCGTTGGCCAGCCAGAGGCCGGCGGTTGCCGGGACCAGGTAATTAACTGTGCTAAAGGTCCGGTGATTTCCGGTGAAAGTTCCCGCTATCGCAAATGTCCCGTTGGTGAGCGTAAGATAACCTGAGGCCGCAGTGTCCGTCCCGCTTCCTTGTACGGTGAAATTCGAAACGGAAAGGATCAGATTGTTTGCGCTCGTCGTGCCCTTGTTGACCGTGATGGTCCTGACGTCGTTCACGGGTCCGCCCCCGCCGAACGTATTACTCGAAGCATTGGTAAAAACAAGGTCCGCGCCTGCCTGGTTGTCATTGGTGCTGAGGTCGAGGACGCCGTTATTGGTCAGGTTTCCGCCGATGGTCACGGTATGGTTTGTGATCGTGCCCGTGCTTGGCGTGGCCAGCATCGCGAGCGAATTCTGAATGGTCAGGTCGCCGTTTACCGTGAGCGACCGCGCCGTGCCCGGATCGAAGGTTAGTATCGCCGGTGTCAGGCTTCCGGTCCCGATGGTCAGATTGCCGGCCGCCGCCGCCGTATCTATCACCACGGCTGAACCGGCGACTATCGTTACATTATCGCCCGCTCCGGGAACAACGCCGCCCTCCCACGTCGAGGGCGAACTCCAGAGTCCGCCGGAGGCCGTCGATGAGATGCTTGCCAGCTCGAGTGCTTTAACGGGCGCAGCGGCCGCCTTCGGCTGATCGCCGCGAACGCTTGCGTCGATAATGGCGTCTACCGGTAATTCTTGCGCCGGTAATTCCTGGGCAAACGCGCCGATCGTAAATATCACGAACACCAAAAACCCAAGCAGAGCGAATTTTACATTTTTCATGATGTACGAGCCTCAACAAGCGGAATTTTGCTAAATCTTAAGGTCCAAGACGGGGATGGCCATATTTTATATGAGTTTTTTACAATACCTAATATTTTGCCCAAAAACTCGCCTTCGGGCGACTTCTTACTTAATCTATTGTCGCAAAACCCGGAATCATAAAATTTCTTGATAATAACCCGGTTTTGACCTATTATTGCTACAAAATTCCGCTTTTATGGCACCTGGGGCCGATATAGGGCCGACTCCGGACCGTCCGGGAGAAATTTATCATGAAAAACTCGCTTTGGTGTCTTCTAATTATAGCCTTTATCAGCGCCGGTGTTTCTGCCCAACCGGAACTCGATACCACTTTTAATTCGACCGGTATTCAGACCGACCGAACCTACATTTTTCCGTCAGGGCAAGAAATGGCGCGGCGTTTAATAAACGCACGATACTCGTTGACGATAATCTCACAGGCATCGACTTCGTCGGCGAACAGTTTGACTCCCGCATGATCCAAATAAACGAAACGGCGCCCAAATCATTGGGGCCGTCTATAAGGAAATTGCGATGAAAAATTTATTTTGCAGCATCTTAATTATCGGCTTTATCAACGCCGGTGTTTTCGCTCAACTGGATACCAGTTTTAATTCGGCAGGTTTTCAAACCGCCTCTTTCGGCATGCATGCTATGGGCAGCGACGTAGCGGTTCAGCCGAACAATAAGATCGTCGTGGCCGGCCAATGCCAGCCGAAGATCTTTCAACAATGCGTGGCCCGTTATAACGAAGACGGCTCTCTCGATACAACGTTCGCGGAGAAAGGTTTTCTCGTGAATGATGATATTGAGAGCGGCGGCCGTGTCGCGTTACAGAGTGACGGCAAGATCCTGGTCGGCGGCACCAAGAGGTTCGAAAGTTTCCCTTCGTATTCGGATACCCCTACGCTGACCCGCTACAACCCGGATGGAACTCTCGATAATTCGTTCGGCGGCGGGAACGTTGTCATCGCGGGAGCGGGAATGGGAATAGCCTATCCCACCGGCTTAGCGATCCAATCGGATGGCAAGATAGTGATGGTGGGAGGCTCTTATCCGTGGTCCAGGCTGGGAACGACTGCTAGCGGGGGGTGGATGATTCGTTATCTCCCGAACGGCACGCCGGATACTTCATTCGGAACGGGTGGTATCAGGAATCTGACGATGACGGACCAGACCACCTGTGCCGGCCTTGCCATTCAACCGGATGGCAAGATGCTGCTTAGCGTTTACACAAGCACGGCCTCGGGTACCCCGCCGCCGAAAAGTATGCTGTGGAGATTGAACGCAGATGGAAATCCCGATCCGACGTGGGGCGGCGGAGATGGTATTGTCGATGTGCCGGCAGCGCCGTTCCTCAATGCAATTAAGTTTCTTAATGTAATGCTGGATGGACGTGTGGTAGCGATCTCCGACTTCCGTGCCATTTTCAGGTTCAATCCGGACGGCTCTTTAGACACCAGTCTTGATGGTGACGGGATTCGCGAACTAACGGGTGTTACGGCCGTTAATACCGATCTTACAGTTACCGCCAGCGGTAAAATAATGTTAACCGGCCCTTCGCCTAGTGGAAATTCAAAATTCGGTATCTATAAGTTCAAAGCGGATGGCACAGTCGAAACCGGTTTCGGCAATAGCGGGGTTCTCATTGTCGATCCTATTATTTCTGCTTCTGAAAATAGTTTTTCGTTGTCCAGCGTCTTCGACAATCAAGGCCGCCTCGTGACCGGCGGATATGTAGCCACGACTCCGATGAGTTTCGCGGTTGTTCGCCTGCTTGCGCCGCCCGTTATGTCGGTCAGCGTTTCGGGACGGGTAACGGGCCCGAACGGAAACGGGGCCTCAGGCGTGACCGTGTCGACTTCCGGTATAAGCGCAACAACAAATCCGTTTGGCTTTTACACTCTTAATAATATTCAGACCAACCGGACCTATATTTTCTCGGTCAGGTCGAAAACAGGCCTGTCGTTTAATAAACGAACGATACTCGTTGACGATCAGATCACCGGACTGGATTTTGTTGGCGAACAGCTTGACTCCCGCACGATCCAAATAGACGGGCCGGCGCCCAAATCATTAGGGCCGTCCACCAGGAAATTGCGGTGAAAATTTATTTTGCACCATCGAAAATTAAAAGAGCCGGTTTTTGACCGGCTTCTTTTTTATCATTCTCGCAAATCATCGGCGGGCCTTTGGCGTACCTGGAATCTCTCAAATATTACAGGTAAAGATCGCGATCTCTCGTGATATACTCCCTCGTAATTTTTCGCGCACTATGCGTTCATCACGCTAAACCCGTCGTTCCCAAAATGATCAAGTGATTTAAGATCGGCTGCAGGTTTTGCTTATATGAAATTTTTTACCCCCGTCGTTACGAATGAATATCAGGAAAGGCTTGTAATGCTGGCCGACCGGTTGGATAGCTATACGCGAAAATATGAGGCCGCAAAAGATTCAAGAGCTATTTTTTCCTGCACTTATACAAACATCACTCTTATTCTGGCCAACGGAGTAACGAAAGAAAAATTTTTCGATCCCGGCTGGGTCGTTTCTTTAGCTGAAATTTTTGCCGGATATTATTTTCGGGCGCTCGATGCCGAGGACGAAAAAAGGGAAGTGCCGCCCGCCTGGAAAAAAGTCTTCGACACCATTCGCTTTAACAATTCTTCGGTGCTCGAAGATATGGTGTTTGCCATGACGGCCCACATTGTGCACGACCTCCCGTTTGCGCTGATCGATGCGGGGCTTTCCGGCACGGACGACATATCTCACATTCACGATTTTCATCATATGAACGATGTGCTGGCCGCCAATGTGCAGGTGATCGAAGACGCGGTGCTGTCAAGATATGCTCCTTTTTTAAGTTGGCTGGATCATCTGGAAAAAGGTTACGACCAGATATTGAGTAATTACGGTTTTCGGTTAAGCAGGGGCATGGCGTGGTACAACGCCGACCGGCTGCTCGACCCGAACTCGAGAGCGGAAGCCGAAAAGTCGATCATACGAAGTGTGGAAACATTTATCGACAACGTTCGCCACCCGTCGATCTTATCGGTGCGGGTAATTTTCTGGTGCGCCAGATTTATCGTCGGGCTCGGCCGGAGATGGCCAAAAAATTAGAGTGCTCTAAAGTTGTAGTGTGGGCGCGGAATGTCATTCAGAATAGATGATAGAGGATAGATCGGATCTTTCAGTTACTATCTATCATCTTTCATCTATTCCGAACGGTTAAAGAGGAGTTCCAAAAGGCACGGATGTTCCGCGCCTCTTTTTCCGCACAACCGTTTCAATTACTCCGCTGCTTCTTTAGGTTTATTAAAAAACCCTAAGATCAAACTGATCACCGCGCCGGCGACCGCGCCCATCACCGTCACTACCAGAACGTCGACGATCAGCGGTACGATGCTGGTGTGAAGGTTCATAAAAGCGTAGTACTGGAGGTTACCGCCTAGTGCCAGGGCAAACATTATCGCCGCCCCGGCTTTTGCGCCGCTGGCGAAGCTTCTGATCCCGGCCCATTCCATCACAAAAGCTATCAGCCACGCCCAAACCAGATTAAATAAAAATATCAGCGGGATCTCCGGCGGGTCTTTCATCAAGCCCTGATACTGGACCATATACCCTGCGAAAAAATTTGCCAGCAGAACTGCAAAAAACAAAAATCCCAGCAGGAACATAACAACCCCGCCCGCAACCGCAGCCAGAATAGTGCCAAATTTCATAAAACTCTCCTTTGGATAAATTATGAAAAACTACCTGCCCCTTGTTGTATTGCGAATAAATGAATTGAGTGTTTCAAATATATGCTGATACCGAGAATTGTCAAATTCGGCTCCGCCTGCGCGCGGGTAGGTATTAATTTGAGTTTCAAGCAAATTGACAAAGCGTGTCGGTACCCGCGTTTGAAGTTGGGGCGTCCTCCCTTACGGTTGGGCTACTGACACGGGGCCGTGCGCGCGGGCAGCATCTTGTGGGTAATCTCTTCTTAATATAAGATTAAGCGTCTGAAGAAATAATGGCGCAAGCACAGCAAAAACGGCGTTTCTGCCTGGTTTTGATAAAACCGTCTCATTACGATGACGACGGTTATGTCATCCAGTGGTTTCGCTCCGCCATTCCTTCGAATTCGCTGGCGGTGCTCTACGGCCTGGCGCGCGAGTGCGCCGCGGAAAAAGTGCTGGGCGAAGACGTCGAATTCGATATTCACGCTTTTGATGAAACCAACACTCATATCCGCACAAACCGGATCGCCAAAATGATCGAAGCGGCCGACGCCGGAATGGTGATGCTGGTCGGCGTGCAGTCAAATCAATTCATCCGCGCGCTCGATATCGCCCGGCCCTTAAGAGAGAAAAATATCAAGGTCGCGATCGGCGGCTTTCACATTTCCGGCACGATGGCGATGCTTGAGGAAATGGACCCGCACGTCGTGAAGGCTAAAGAAATGGGCGCGACTCTTTTTGCCGGTGAAGCCGAAGGCAGATTGGAGCAGGTTTTAAAGGACGCATATTTCGATCAACTGCTGCCGGTCTATAATTTTATGGACGACCTGCCGAATATCGAGGGCGTTCCGTCACCCGTGCTCCCCGCCGAAAGGATCAAACGCACCGCCGGAGCGACCACCAGTTTTGACGCCGGACGCGGCTGCCCGTTCGCCTGTTCTTTCTGCACCATCATTAATGTGCAGGGACGGAAATCGCGCCGCCGCTCGCCGGACGACATCGAGCAGATCGTGCGGATCAATATCGCGCAGGGGCTGACCAGCTTTTTTATCACCGACGATAATTTTGCCCGCAACAAAGATTGGGAGGTGATCCTCGACCGGCTGATCCACCTCCGCGAAAACGAAAAACTCAAAATGAGTTTTATCATCCAGGTCGATACGCTCTGCCACAAGCTGGAAAATTTTATCGAGAAATCGGCGCGCGCCGGTGTCAAACGCGTTTTCATCGGCCTGGAAAATATCAATCCTGACAGCCTGGCCGGTGCGAAAAAACGGCAGAACAAGATCACCGATTACCGCCAGATGCTGCTTGCCTGGAAACAGGTCGGCATTGTTACCTACTGCGGCTATATCTTGGGTTTTCCCGGCGACACCAAGGAATCGATCGTTCACGATATCGAAGTGATAAAGAAAGAACTGCCGGTCGATCTGCTGGAATTTTTCTACCTGACGCCGCTGCCCGGCTCTGAAGACCACAAAAAACTTCACACCGCCGGCATCGCGATGGATGAGGACATCAACAAGTACGATCTGAATCACGCCGTCACCGGCCACGGAAAAATGTCGCGTAGCGAGTGGCAGGATGCTTACCGCACGGCGTGGAAAACCTACTACACCGACGAGCACATCGAAACCGTTTTGCGCCGCGCCATCGCCACCGGCACCAGCCCCGGCAAGACGATGTTTTTCATCTGCTGGTTCAAGGGCTGCATCGACATCGAAAAGATCCACCCGCTCGAAGGCGGTTTTCTGCGGATGAAATTTCGCACCACCCGCCGCAGCGATCTAAAACTGGAAAATCCGCTCGTGTTTTATCCTCGCGTCGCTTTAGAAATGCTGGCCAAGCAATTTAAATGGATCTCGCTCTACACCCATCTGCGCCTGATCTACCGCCGCGTCAAACACGATCCGAAAAAACTCGAATACATGGACACCGCCCTCACGCCCGTCACCGATCACGACACCGATACGCTCGAACTCTTCCAATCCGAAGAAGCGCAAAAATTCGTCCACAAAATTCACCAGATGGACAAGATAAGACACGGCGAAGCGGTTTGATTAAGAAAAATATCTAAAACGGTGATCATCTCATCCGACTTGCAGAGTATTAGCAAGAATGGTTACTATTGGGATATTTTATCGAGACTATATGATTGCAGCTCACTCCCTCGAAATACTTTTGGAACATGTCAGAAATGATCTGCGAAAGCAGGTGGTAGAGCGATTTGTTTCTAAGCCCAGCACCAGACTTGACTACATGAATTTTGGTCGGGAATTACATTCCGAAATTACAAAGGTTAAGGTGGATGAGGGACAGCTTTCAAAATTGATCGGAATTCTGTTTTGTAGTCCTGAAAGCGAACTCGGAAAAAATGAAATAGTTCCTCACTTAAATTATTTTCATGTGCGATCTAGTTATTTTGTTGACTTTTTTTGTGCTGGTTATGGGGCATATTGGTCAAATGAAGAATATAAAGATAAAGAATTTGTTCGAAAGATAGCCGGCATTGATTGGTTGTATAGCCCGTCTGCCTACGACGCCTTTCGGAAAGAAATTGAAAGTGCCGCTAATTGGGAATACAGTGGGGAAACCGATTTAATACTGGTAACTGCTAAAAGGATAGAAAGTGGAGTTTATTTAGACTTTCCCACTGCAATAGTATGTAATTTAGAAGAACTTAAAAGAATCGAAGCTATTACTTCAGTAAGATCTTTTTTTGAGAAAATTTTTCGATTTGGCGAAAACTTCACAAACCAAGACCCCGTTTACCGGTTGAGTGATGTGCTGGGAGTTGAAGCCGGTAAAAGTTTCTTAAAGGAAGCGGTTTTATCAATGCTACCCATAAATTTAGATAAATTCTATAAAAAAGCTGCGCCGTTTGCGATTCGCGATATTAGTACGCGACAGTCAGCGAAGCTGACGAAAGATAATAGCCCCGGGTGAGCGCAGCGTAACCCGCGGCATTTGCTTTGAGACGCATACCCAGGTGGCGCTCGCTTCGCTCACTTACCCTGGGCTATTATCTTTGTCCCCGTTGGGGACACACCTAATCTTTAGAACCCCTTGGGCAAGTCTCTCTCATCATCAATAATTACGTCAGTAGAAATTTTGGCGAGTTTTGCATAGGCGAGTACTACTGGTAAAGACGGCACACGAGCATTGGTTTCATAAGATCCTACATAACCCGGGTACATTTTTACATCGAACTTTTCTAAAGCTTCAGCCATACCTACTTGAGATAAACCCAATCTTAAGCGTATGCGACGCAGTTTCTCAGTCAATCTTTTAGGGCGTTCGGCTTTATTTGTACCCATCAGGAAAAATCTCCTTGACAGGTATTTCGACCTAAGCTATGCTTACTCTCAATTGTGAGTAAATATTCAATCTTAAACTGGCACGCCGTATTCTTTTGAATATGGCTGTGCAGATAGTTCAAGATTTATCGCTCTTAGAGGTCAGCGGCATTACTCAGATGCTCGTTTTCAAAGATGTGGGATGTCGAACGATTTAGTTAGCATCCCTGTCAATTTCACCGCCCCACAATGGTGCAGCGGTGAGCGATATAAATATAACACTCTTAGGAGAGACTCAAAACCATGTCATCCCACAAAAATGGTAAAACTAAAGTCAGAAAACCGCCTGAAGGCGGAACTCAAAACGCGAGTCTAACGGTGAAGGTCGAAACTGAAGCCGGCTATATGGAATTAGACGCGCACATGATGGCCGGACAGGTGTTTTATATTTTGGACAGGGACCTCTCGGAAATATTAAAAGAAAACAAAAATACGATCTGGGGAAACCTCTTAAAAAAGAAGGATAGCGGAAGAGAGGAAACCATCCGGGAGATATTGCGAGCGCCGGACCACACTCGCAAATATCCGGCGGCGCTGATCTGCACGGCGGAAAAAACTTCGCGCATATTCGGGACCATCAACGTCAGCTACACCAGAGCTGTCGACGCGCTAAGGGCCCGGGCCGTCAGATTCTTTGTCATCGACTCTGATGGGAAAGCCGCGATAGAAGATTTAAAACCTGGAACTTGTTATGTCTGCGGCATCGGTAAAACAAAAAAGAAAAACGGCATCTGGAACGTGCAGGTGGAGCTCAAGCCGGGCAAAAATAATTTGCGGCTGGACGGCAAGAACATGACCGGAAGAAGAATTTAATGATTTGTCTGGAAGCGCGGAGCACGCCTGCACAATGGGAGTTGGCGCGTCGGTTTGAAAGTTACGGTGGAGCTTTCGGCGGCGCGTAGCAGGAGGGGTGCCCGCGCTTCCCCGCGGTTGGGCTAAAGCCCTTTTATGAGTGGCTGCTTATCCACTAGCTAAAGCTAGTGGCAATGTAAATAACAAAGAAATTTAATCTATAAATATGTCGTCCCTATGGGACTTTGAGGTAAGACCCAAATAAACATTGAAAATGACGTAGATTTGGCATATTATTCGGGTCTAACTATGTTCGTGGTCTTGGTTCCCACCTGAAGCCGCCGTTAAGGAGGATACTTATGAAAAATTTGTTTCGCTGCCTTTTGGCATGCTGTTTTCTAGCCGCAGGTGTCTTTGCGCAGCCTGAACTTGACGTCGCCTTCGGTACCGGAGGCAAGAGCATTATAAGTCCCGCGGCCCTGGCCTCTGCGAGCGATATCGCCATTCAATCCGATAATAAGATCGTTTTGCTCTCCGCGGGATGCTCGAGTTTCAGTCTGGGACAGTTTCCTATCTGCGCCATCCGGTTGAATGAGAACGGTTCGTTCGATGGAGATTTCAAAAATATTGTCGGCGGGGGCCCTTTTGGGTTAGGCATTCTTACAAGGCCCACCGGAGCGGGGCTGGCCAGCGGTTTGGCGATTCAGGCTGACGGCAAGATCGTCGTGACCGGTTATGCCACCGGCGGGACAGAGAATGTTCTTTTGGTCCGTTACAACTCCGACGGGTCTTTTGATACCGGTTTCGGAACCGGCGGTATTTTGGTGGCCGATATTGACCCGGCCGGCAATGACCGCGCTCTGAAGGCCGTAGGCCAACCCGACGGTAAGCTGCTGGTTATCGGTTACGCGGGAGATGCGCAGTTCGTCGCTCGCTATTTGTCCGACGGTACGCTCGACAGTTCATTCGGCACAGGCGGAGTCGTCAAAACCGCCATTCCCGGTTCGTTCACAAAAGGCAGGACGATCGCGCTTCAATCCGACGGCAAGATAGTGACCGGCGGTATCGCGCTTTCAAGCCCAAATTCACACGTTATAGCAAGATTTAATCCGGACGGATCACTCGATACGACCTGGGACGGCGACGGCATCCTGACCATTCCATATACCGGGTCGTCCGATCTTGGCATCCACTCGATCGCGGCACAGCTTGACGGGCACGTGGTTGCGTTAGGCGCGCAAAATACTATTTACCGGTTCAATTCGGACGGTTCGCTTGATCAGAACTTTGACGGTGACGGGTCTCGTCCTGTTTTTAACGGCATCGGAGTTGCCAACGGCATTGCGATCTCTGCCAGCGGCAGAATTACGGCCGTCGGGATGTCAACACCACCGCCTTGTACCCTTCCTTTCCCGTTCTCTTGTCCGAGCCTGGATTACAGATTTCTCACCGCCCGGTTTAAGACCGACGGGTCGCCTGATACTACCTTTAGTGATGACGGGTATTTGGATATCCGTCCGGGAGGAGCTAACGGCGCCCGGGCGGTTGCGATCGATACGCTTGGCCGGACAGTTGTCGCAGGGGTCACTTCCGATTGCTGCGTGCGAACTTACTGGGAATCCCCGAAGTATTCGTCGGTTCGATTCGTACCGCCGTCCGGGGGGGAAGCGGTCAATCTTTCCGGAAGAGTTACGCGTTCGGACGGTAACCCGGTCGGGGGTGCGATCCTGATCCTTCAGGGTGAAAGAACGACCATGACCGCGTTGACAAGTCCGTTCGGATTCTATAGTTTCCCGAACGTCCCGTCGGGCGAGCTTTACACTATCTCGCCCGGATCGAAAAAGGTAATGTTCACCGATCAAAATATATTTGTCGATGGAGACATCGCCGGGTTTAATATTACCAGCGAATCTTTGGCGGATACGGGCTCAAGGTCACCGGTCAAGATAGGCCTGCTACCGAACGCGTTCATTAAATAACAGGCGACCTATTTATTAGGAAAGAAGTAATCGGGAATAACCGCAACTCTTTACATGGAATGGGAGACGATGATGAAAAGCTTACTCTCTATTTTTTTAACAATAGGTTTTGTTCTAACCTCGGGTGTCTTAGCTCAACCAGAACTTGATATGAGCTTCAATTCGTCGGGAAAGATGTACTTTCCCGGGTTGTATGCGCTGACGCAGGACATGATAGTTCAGCCCGATAACAAGATCGTATCGGCTTTAGGAGAATGTTCTGACGGCGCAAGTAATCAACGCCCTTTTTGCGTTTTCCGCCTAAACGAAGACGGTTCGCCTGATAGTACTTTTGGTAATAACGGCAATTTCTATCTCCCGGGAACTCCGGGTTCGGCGTATGGTGTCGCGATCCGGAATGACGGAAAACTTATTGTTGTGGGTTCCAGTAATAATTCGCTTCTGATGGTCCGTCTCAATTCAAACGGAAGTCTTGATCCTTCGTTCGGATCGGGAGGCATGGTAATTACCGATATTGCTCCGGGTGATGCGGAGGATGCGCGGAGGGTTAAGATCCAGCCGGACGGCAAGATCGTGGCAGCCGGTTATTCGCAACATTTTGGGGGATCGTCTTTGACTTTTCAACAGTTCGTGGCCCGTTACACGCCGGACGGTACGCTCGACAGTTCATTCGGAAACGGCGGCGTCGTAAAAAAGGTAGTCGGGGATACTACCGTGCTTTCCTCGCTCGCGCTTCAATCCGATGGCAAAATAATCAGCGGTGGTTATGCCAGATTCGGCTCCACCAGTCGCTTCTTTTTAGTGAGATATAATACCGATGGTTCGACCGATACCACCTGGGATGGCGACGGCGTTGTTACCGGCCTGCCCTCGACCAATGCGCAGTCGATAGCTATTCAGCTCGACGGGCGTGTTCTGGCCCTGGACGGAAAAAATATTCTCTATCGTTTCAATGCGGACGGTTCTCCGGATACGAGTTTCGACGGCGACGGTTCAAGGCCCGCACTCGATACGGGTTCGGCCTACGACGTGATGGTATCGGCCAGCGGTAAGATCACGGTGACAGGAGGCACAAACACCGGTTCTTATTTAATTTACCGTTTTAATGTAGCTAAATACCATCCGGATGGTTCACCCGACATTAGTTTCAGCGATAACGGTTATTTCGATCTCGACATAGCTCGTAACGATAACCTGGCGATGTATGTGGCGATGGATTCGGTAGGGCGGACAGTCGTGTCGGGTATCACAGGATCCGGCTCAACCACTTTCCCGCTTTCGAGCCCCAATCTTTCTGCCGCTCGCCTATTGCCGTCGCCATCTGTGGGGCCGGTTGGCCTTTCCGGCAGGGTGACGCGTCCGGACGGCCAACCCGTCACAGGCGCGATCCTGATCCTCCAAAGCGGCAGCACGATCATGACCGCGCTGACCAGCCCGTTCGGATATTACAGTTTTCAGAACGTCCCATCCGGCGAGGCCTATGCTATTTCGCCCGGATCGAAGAAGGTGATGTTCGCGGACCGCAACATATTCGTGGATGGAAACATCGCCGGGTTTAATATTACCAGCGAGCCTTTGACGGATACTGGCTCAAGGTCACCGGTCAAGATAAGCCCGTTACCCAAATCGAAATAAGCGGGATATTTCGCAGAGATAGTTCGGCCGGAGATCAGTACTCCGGCCTTTCTTTGTGAAGTCAGCGGAAGCTGACGAAAGAATATAACTACAGGTGGAGCGCAGCGGAACCTGTAGTTAGGCGACCCAAATGTTTGGCCGCGCGCGACGAGAATTCTTAATTTCTCATCGCGCGCGGCTTGTTAATTACGGCCTATACCCCAGGCTGATGCCTGGGGTTAAACTCTATCGTCCGCTAAGCGGACTTAATACAACAATGAACTCGGTCACTACCGCTTCCGGTTCTGACTCCAATTCCAATTTAGAATCCTGATACGGAACCGCCGGCATCGTCCTCAAAACCACATAAAAACATTGAAAATGGCTTAAAATTGGCATATTATTCGGGTCTAACTATGTTCGTGGTCTTGGTTCCCACCTGAAGCCGCCGTTAGAGAGGGTTCTTCTATGAAAAATCTATTTCGCTGCCTTTTGGCCATCTGCTGTTTTCTGACCGCCGGTGTTACGGCTCAAACTGTGGATTTTGCAAGAATTGTCAGCGGGGCTTCATTAGCGTATGTCAAAGACATAGCTGTGCAGCCTGACAATAAAATAATTATGTTCGCGCCCTGTGACGGAATAGTCACAGGTACCGTGCCTTTCTGTGGTATGCGCTTAAATGAAGATGGTTCGTTTGACCCCTCTTTTGCGAACTCCCAGGTCGGTGTTTTATCTTCTCCTAACGGTGCCACCGGGGTGAACGATGTTGAGGTCCAGAGCGATGGTAAGGTTCTGGCGGTAGGCGGGGGAACTGGGGCCGTTCTTGTCCGTTACAACGCGGACGGTACATTAGACGCCACGTTCGGAACGGGCGGCACGGTGCTCACCATTGTTGATGGCGGCACAACCACGGCGAGCAAAGCCGCGATACAGCCTGATGGCAAGATCGTGGTAGTAGGCATCGCGCCGGGCGGGCAACTCGTCGCGCGCTATCTGCCGGACGGAACTCTTGATAATTCATTCGGTACCGGCGGTATTGTTCAAACGAACGTGTCAGGTTCCTCTTTCAGAGGCATTTCCATAGCGCTTCAACCCGATGGCAAGATAGTCGTCGGAGGTAATGACAGCACCGGGCCCGCGTATCTGGTGACCCGCTACAATTCCGACGGGTCGCTTGATACTTCCTGGGATGAAGACGGCATCAAGAGCATCGCATACAACACTGCCGGAACTTTCACCAACGGTTTTGCCGCACTTGGTATCCGCGCAATCGCCGTCAAATTGGACGGCCGCATCGTCGCGCTCGGCCATAAAAATATATTGTTTCAATTCAATTCCGACGGTTCGGAAGATACAACATTTGACGGTGACGGATCGCGTCAGGCACTGAATGGGACTGACAAGGATCCGTACTCATTGGCTGTTTCAGCCAGCGGCAGGATAACGGTAGTGGGTGCAACGTATGGTTTTGTTTTTTCCTGCCCGCCCTTCCCGGTGCCTTGCCCATCTCCGATTCTTAACTATTTAGTTTCGCGGTATAACCCGGACGGCACACCGGATACGTCCCTTTACGGTGTCGGTAATGCAAGTATCTCCCCCGGCGCGGCGGCCGGAGCCACCGCGGTCGCGCTGGACTCGAAGGGCCGGACGGTTGTTTCCGGAGTTGCCGCGGCAGGCAGTCAGACTTTTAATCCGTGGGGCACTCCGCTGTTTTCCGCTGCGCGCATCTCCGCGCCGCCATCCGTCGGGCCGGTCAGTTTTTCCGGCCGGGTAACTCGGCCTGACGGCGCTCCGGTTGGAAGCGCGGTCCTGATCCTCCAGGGCGGCAGCACGACCATGACCGCGCTGACCAGCCCGTTCGGATATTACAGTTTTCAGAATGTTCCTTCGGGCCAGGCCTATGCCATCTCGCCCGGATCAAAAAAGGTGATGTTCGATGACCGCAACGTGTTCGTGGATGGAAATATCACCGGGTTTAATATCACCAGCGAACCAATAGCAGGTGCGCGCTTAAGTCCGGTTAAAACAGGCCCGCTTCCAAACTCGCTCATTAAATAACGGGCGACCTACTATTAGAAAAGATATGGGATCGTGAATAACGAGAGTTCCTTACAGCAGGGGAGGAAAATAATGATGAAAAAATTACTCACTGGTTTTTTAATAACAGGTTTTGTTCTAACCTCGGGTGTCTTAGCTCAACCGGAACTCGATACCGCCTTTAACTCAACGGGCAAAGTCATCGTTAATTCGACTTGGGCCTACACGGAGAAGATGGTCGTTCAGCCCGATAACAAGGTTGTGATGCTTGCCGGTCAGTGTGTAAGCTTCGGAGGCCCGTCCCATCCCTTCTGCCTTGTTCGTTTAAACGAAAACGGTTCGCTTGATACTACCTTTGGCAATAATGGCCAGGTATACACCCTCATACCGGGCAAGGCGCACGGTCTGGCGCTTCAGAAGGACGGCAAGATCGTAGTCGTCGGCTACGGTACATTCAGTTCGGTTGAGTACCTTACGATAGTCCGCCATAATCCGGATGGGAGTCTGGATCCTTCGTTCGGAAATGGCGGGATAGGGGTTTATGATATAAATCCGGGTCAAGATGATCTGGCGCAAAACGTCGCGATCCAGCCGGACGGCAAGATAGTGGTCGTTGGTAACTCGACGCGCAACGGGCCGCAGTCTGAAGCTCAACAGTTCATTGCCCGTTATTTGCCGAACGGTGCGCTCGACGGCTCATTTGGAAACGGCGGGATCGTAAGAACGGTCCTGGGAGCTTCCAACGTGGGCATCGCTGTCAAACTTCAGCCTGACGGCAAGATAGTGACCGGCGGCTATGGTAAATCGGGTTCGATCTACTCATTTATAGCGGCGAGATTTAATCCCGACGGGTCATCCGATGCCACCTGGGACGGCGACGGTGTTCTCATCGATACTTCTCCAATTTCCACTTACATATACGGCTTGGCTATCCAGCTCGACGGACGAGTGGTCGCGGTTGGCGGAAATGTCCTTTACCGGTTTAATACGGACGGCTCGGCGGATACGAGTTTCGACGGCGACGGCAAGCGCCCTGCGCTTGACGTAGGCTACGGCAGGGACGTAATGGTATCGGCCGGCGGCAGGATAACGGTGAGCGGCGGCACATCGATGCCTTTTTTCACCACCTATTATTATAATATTGCTAAATACAGGCCGGATGGATCACCGGATACAAATTTTAGCGGCGATGGATTTCTCAATTTCGACCTCGCTAACAACGATAGCGAGGCGGACGCCGTCGCGATGGATTCGCAGGGCCGGACAGTGTTGGGCGGGCTGTCAGGATCAGGTATCCCGACTGTCCCGTTTCAACAGGCCAGGTTTTCCGCTGCCCGCCTGGTGGCGCCGCGCACCGTCGGGCCGGTCGGCCTTTCGGGCAAGGTGACCCGCGCAGACGGAAGCCCCGTTGCCGGCGCGGTCCTAATACTTCAGGGCGGCAGCACGATCATGACCGCGCTGACCAGCCCGTTCGGATATTACTCCTTCGCTGACGTTCCGTCGGGTGAGAGCTATGCCATCTCGCCCGGATCGAAAAAGGTGATGTTTGACGACCGCAACGTTTTCGTCGACGATGAGGTCTCGAATTTTAATATCATTAGCGAGCCCATGGCGGATAACGGCACACGCCCGGCGCCTTCGGCCGTCAAGGCAGGCCCGCTTCCAGGCGCCGAGATAAAGTTACTGGTGAAAAAACATGAAAAGTAATTCGACCTGGGGCCTGCTTGTTATCAGTTTAATTTTCACCTCAGGTGTCTTTGCGCAGCCCGAGTTGGATACGAGCTTTAACTCGACCGGAAAGACGCTGATCACCGTTGCCGGCTACTCCGCGGCCTGGAATATGGCCGTCCAGCCGGACAACAAGATCATCATAGTCTCCGGCTGTTCGAACGCTCCGTTTTGTTCGGTCCGCCTGAATCAGGACGGTTCGACCGACACGACTTACGGGAGTGTGGGCCAACCGGAAAATTTAGGCCCTCCGGGCTCGGTCCTGACCCGGTTCGGCCCGTCCCAGGCCCAGCGCGGTCAAGCGACTGCAATAGCGCTCCAGAGCGACGGCAAGATCATCGTTACCGGAGCGGTCGACACAACACCTTATAACAATGCCATCGCGATAGTCCGCTATAACGGCGACGGCACCCTGGACACCACTTTCGGTACGGGCGGCAAGGTGTGGGCCAACATCACCGGCGCGCAAAGTTCCGAGACCGTCCGCGCCGTGGCGGTCCAGCCCGACGGCAAGATCGTGATCACCGGCGATTCGATGCGAATTATTCCGCCGCCGGCTCTCGATAATATCTGGTCGCAATTCGTGGCCCGCTATTTGCCGAACGGTACGCTGGATGGCACCTTCGGTGTTGGCGGTATCGTCAAAGCTCAGACCGGCTCTACCTCAGCTTCGGGCCAATCGCTCGCTATCCAGCCGGACGGCAAAATACTGGTCGGCGGAAATCTTTGGATCAACACTCCGGGACAACCTACCTACCGGGCATATTATGTGGCCCGTCTTAATTCCGACGGCAATGGCGATCAGAATTGGGCTACGCCGCAGATCCCTTATACCTCCTCCGATAGCATCGGCCCGTCCAGCGGCATTACCGCTGTTGCCGTTCAGCCCGACGGGCGCGTTGTCGCCCTCGGTCATATCACGCGCAGGCTTTTTCAATTCACATCGACCGGCTTACCCGATACGGGTTTTGATAGCGATGGCGCCCGTTCGGTCTTTCTGCAAGACCAGTATCCCTACGACCTGGCAGTCTCACCTGACGGCCGGATAACTGTCGTCGGTATGTCGCGGATCGGGGCGTCCTGGATAACCGATTTCCCTTATATCGTCGAGCGCTTTACGCCGGATGGTAATTATGATTGGGCGTTTGGCGATGGCGGGCGTCGTTATATCTATTTCTCGCCTGCTACGCGGGACGGCGCGCGTACGGTTGCGTTTGATCAGATAGGCCGGGCGGTTATCGCCGGCATCGCGAGTGATGCCGCCTACTCGTTTTTCTACGACCATACAGTCATGTCGGCCGTTCGCCTGACAGCTCCGGCCATAGTCCCGGCCCCGTCTACGATCACCGGCAGGGTACTGACGGCTGAGGGGATCCCGGTTTCCGGCGTAACCATGCGAATGGCGGACGACTCAGGCGTATCCAGATCAGCGCGTACCAATCCGTTCGGTTATTACCAGTTCGCGGGTGTTATGTCCGGCCAGCTCTATTCGATCTCGGTTAAATCAAGGACTGCTGCCATTTCTACACGCTCGATATTTGTCGCGGGGGACATCTCAAACTTCGACTTTACCGCCGCCCCGTTAGCTACTTCGAAAGCGGAATTTAGAACGGCCAAATAGGCCGCCGAATATTAAACGTAAAAAAGAGCCGGTTATTCCGGCTTTTTTGCTATGAGGTCAGTACCGGGAACGTAGTGACCGGCTGATTTTATCATTTGGACAGTCGGGTCAGTGTGGGAACAATTCGCTTCGCTCAGAGCCGGTCACTACGTTCCCGGTACTGACAAGAAGCCGCTTGGGCAGGTCCCTGCGGTAATTACACTAAAGTCGGCAAGAATTTCGGCATCTCTCTTAATTTCGTCGCCTGTTCAAAAGCGTAGGCAAATTTGATGAGCGTAGGCTCGGTGAACGCCTTGCCGAAAAATGCGAAGCCGGCGGGCAGCCCGTCCACGAATCCGGCCGGGACGGTGATATAAGGGTAACCGGCGACGGCGGCGATCGCCCATGTTTGCCCGGAAGAGGGCGACACGATCGCATCCAGTTTATGTTTTGCCGTTAAGGCGTCAATGCCGTCATCGCGCGTATTTTTCTTTAGCGCCTGCAGTGCCTTTAGGTATGCCTCGTCGGTCAGCGGCCCCTTTGCCTCGGCCTGCAGGAAAAGTTCCTGCGCAAAGAGCGGCATTTCTTTTTCCTTATTAGCATCGTTAAATTTGATCAGATCGGCCAGCGTTTTGTATTGCGACTTTCGTCCGGCGAGATATTTATTCAGATCGGTTTTAAACTCATAGAGCAAAACTTCCAGCCGCATGTCGCCCGCTTTCTCAAGCACGGGAAACTCCACATCGATCAAAGTAGCACCTAAATTTTTCAAAAGTTCCAGATGCTTTTCCGCTATCTGGCCAAGCTTTGTTTTGCCGTCGATAAACTGCCGCGCCACGCCCAGCCTGGCACCCCGCAAGCCGTCTTTAATTAAAAACTGCGTATAGTCGCGCTGCGCATTTTTTCTGCTGCCGGCTGTCGCCGCGTCTCTTTTATCTTCACCCGTTATCACCGATAGCAGCGCAGCCGCATCGGCCACCGTGCGGGCCATCGGCCCGGCAGTATCCTGGGTGTGCGCGATAGGGATGATGCCGCTGCGCGAAACGAGCCCGAGTGTCGGCTTGATCCCGACCAGGCCGTTTCTGACCGACGGGCAAATGATCGAGCCGTTCGTCTCCGTACCGATTCCTACCGCCGCCAGATTTGCCGAGATCGCAGCGCCCGTTCCCGCGCTCGAACCGCATGGGTTCTTGTCCAGGATGTAAGGATTGTTTGTCTGCCCGCCGCGCCCGCTCCAGCCGCTGATCGATTTCGTCGAGCGAAAATTTGCCCACTCGCTCAGGTTTGTTTTACCTAAAATAACAGCGCCCGCTTCGCGCAGCCGCTTGACGATAAAAGCGTCTTCTTCCGGCACCGGGGCATCCACGAGCGCCAGGCTTCCGGCCGTCGTTTTCATCTTATCTTTGGTGTCGATATTGTCTTTGATCAAAATCGGTATGCCGTACATGGGCGAACGGAGACGGCCTTTTTTCCGATCTTTGTCCAGCTTCGCCGCGATCTCCATCGCGTCCGGGTTGATCTCCAGCACGGAGCGTATCTTGGGATCGAGTTCTTTTATCCGAGCCGTGTACATTTCCACCAACTTCACTGCCGTCAGCTCGCCGGAAGCCATCTTCGACCCCAGCTCGGCGATCGTGATCTCGTTTAGTTCCGGATGTATGTCGGAAATTAAAGCAGGTTCTGCTTTGATAGTTTTTCCCAGGCTCAACGCCCCCAGCGCCGCCGCCCCGGTCGCGATAAACTCCCGTCTTGTCTGTTTTTTGGATGTCATAATTGGATAGAATTTGTAGGAATTATACCAGTAAAGATCATTTTTCTTAGGGTATAATCACAGCGCAAACGCTATTTAGTAATACCATGCGAAATAGATAATAACTGATAGATCATAGATGACAGATCAAATCTCTCAGTTATCATCTATAATCTTTCATCTATTCCGAAACCAGTTCTACTAAAAGGCCCCATGCCATGAAAAAGATCCTCAAACGTTTATTGCTGCTTGTCTTGCTGATGGTGATCGTTCTTTTAGGCTTGTTTGTTTATAGCCTGCTCCCGATGAATCTGGACACGGGCGGCGAGGAAGCGAGTAATAAATTCGCCGCGCCTATCGCCCATCAAACAGCGGAAAAACCGGACGTTTCGCTTTCTATTCTCCAAACCGGCAAGATGCTCTCGCAGGATATGTTCTCATATCGCGGCGGTGCATTTGGTAAGACCCGGGACTTTGGAATGGCTGCCGTTTTAGTAAAACATCCGAAAGGAATATTTCTCTTTGACTCCGGTTTTGGCAAAAATGTGGACGATCATATAAAAACGATGCCGTGGCTGATGCAGAAACTGACGACCTATGAGAAGGAGGTTCCCGCCGCGGAGCAGTTGCGCAGGGGCGGCATTAAGCAGGATCAAATTTCGGCGATCTATATTTCGCATTCGCATTGGGACCATATCAGCGGCCTGGAAGATTTTCCCGGCGTCCCGGTGCAAATGCCGGCGACAGAACTGGAATTTATTAGGGGGCATCGCTACTCAGGCCTGATCGACTTGCTTCTCGATAAACTGAATGTGAAGACGTTTGAATTTGCGGAAAGGCCGTATGAGAATTTTGACCGCAGCTACGATCTTTACGATGATAGCAGCGTGGTGTTCGTTCCGCTGCCCGGCCATACCGACGGTTCTACGGGTATGTTCGTCAATCTGCCGTCGGGCAAACGGTTCTTTTTTACCGGCGATCTTACCTGGGCTTTAGAGGGTATCCAGCTTCCGGCGGAGCGTCCCTGGCTGGCACGCAGGCTGGTGGATTTCGACGAGGCCGGGGTGCGGCGAAGCATCGTCAAAGTCTATTATCTGATGAAAAAATATCCCGGCATGGTGATAGTGCCCGCTCACGACCGCCGCGTTCACGACCAGATAAAAACCTTTCCTGAATTTGAACGCTAAACTGTCTCAAAAGCTTCCAGATATTTGATGCCCGAACCGGTATTAAAAAGCACCACGCGTTCATCAGGCTTAACCCAGCCTTCTTCCAATAATTTTTTCAGAGCAGTCAGGCAAGCGCCGCCTTCGGGTGCGGCAAAGATGCCTTCGCTTGCGCCGATCTCTCGCGCATCATTCACCAGGTCTTCATCGCTGACGGCGACCGCGGTGCCGTGCGACTTGCGCAATATGTCGAGCATAATAAAATCGCCCACGGCTTTTGGTACGCGCAGTCCGGAGGCGACAGTGTGCGCGTTTTCGATGTCCGCGCCGAGGGTGTCGCCCTTATGAAATGCTTTGACCACCGGCGCGCAGCCCACCGCCTGCACCGAAACCATGCGCGGCCGCTCGTCGCCAATCCAGCCCAGCTTTTGCATCTCAGAAAAAGCTTTCCACATTCCGATCAGCCCCGTGCCGCCGCCGGTCGGGTAAAGGATCACGTCGGGCAGGGTCCAGTTCATCTGCTCAGCCAGTTCGTAACCCATCGTCTTTTTGCCTTCAATGCGGTACGGCTCTTTCAGCGTCGAAACGTCAAACCACCCTTCCGCTTCTTTTCGCTCGGCGACGATCTTTCCGCAATCGGTGATCAGCCCGTCCACTAAGGTGACGTTTGCGCCCAGCGCGAGGCATTCGATCACACACGCTTTGGGCGTATCTTTCGGTACGAAGATATTCGCCTCCATACCGGCCAGCGCGGCGTAGGCCGCCAAAGCTCCCGCCGCATTGCCCGCCGAGGGCACGGCCAACTTTTTCACGCCCAACTCTTTCGCCATCGAAACAGCCATCGTCATCCCGCGAGCCTTAAAGCTCTGGGTCGGGTTGAGCGATTCGTCTTTGATCCAGAAATTCCTGAGCCCCAGTTTGCGCCCCAGATTTTCCGCGCGATGGAGCGGTGTCCAGCCTTCGCCGAGCGTTACCCGGTTTTTATTGTCGCCAACCGGCAAAATTTCTTCATAACGCCAGAGTGACGAAACGCGTCGCGACAGGCTCTCTTTGGTCAGGGTTTTTTTAACGGCTTCCATGTCATAAGCCACGAGCAGCGGCTTGCTGCACTCAGTGCAGAGGTTGTAGAGCTTGTTCGGCTCATACTCTTTATGACAGGAAGAGCAAAAAAGATGCGTGACGTTCATATTTATTTGTGGTATTTATGATGACAGATTTTCGCCAAACTGAAAAATACGGAGAACCTATGATCCTGCTGCTCGTCGCCCTTTTCGGCCTGCTTGTGCCGAACGGCATTTTTATCTATTGGCTGATCTACGAACATCGTTCTATTCACGATTTTACCAACGATCATTTGGCGCTCGCCTTTATTATCGAAGCCGCGATGCTTTTCCTGATGTTCACCGTCTATTTTGCGCGCAATCCGATAGGGAAGTACAAATGGTACTGGTTCGTTATTCTTTCACTTATCGGCGGCCTGGGCTTCGGCCTGCCGTTTTACTGGTGGCTGAATAAGAGGGAAGCGAATGGTTAAAATACTCGCTATCATACTCGCCGTAATTTTTGCCGCGATCGCGCTGCTGCATTTTTACTGGGCGCTCGGCGGAAGCACTTCCGGTATGGCCGCCATTCCCACGGTCGGCGGCAGGCAGGCGTTCACTCCGTCCGCTTTTGCGACGGTCATGGTCGCTGTGGCGTTCGTTTTGGCTATCCTGGTGGTCCTGGGGCAAGCCGGGTTCCTGGGAGCGTTTATTCCTCACTGGATCTTTCGCGTGGGAACTTTCGGCATCGCAATTATTTTTCTTGCCCGCGCGATCGGAGAATTCAAGCTGGTCGGTTTTTTCAAGCAGGCCAGTGACAGCTCCTTCGCCTATTGGGACACATGGTTTTATTCTCCGCTATGTTTGGCGATCGCCCTGATCGCTTTTATCGTCGCTATCAAAGATTCCTAAAAGGGACTAAGCAAAACTTTTGATATGTCTCGTCCACCAGTATAAGTCGGAAAATCAGCCGAACCCCTGACCGGTTACTTCCCACAAAGAAATAGTTTTTAGATGTTCAAACGAAACGACCATTGCGTCGTTTGCGCAGGGTCTTTCCGACAGAAAAAATTTAAAGGAGATAAAATCATGGTTAGAAAAAGTTTAGTTAAACTTTTAGTTTTCGGCGTGTTCTCATTCGTTTTCGGTGCTTTAGTAATGGGAGCTTTTTCATTTACCTCAAAAACCAGCGCGTCTTCACCTGACGCAGCGGCAGCAGAGCAGCCCGCCGCCGCACCGGTCGCCGCCACTACGACCTGCAGCCCGATCCAGGTCGCGATTTTTAGCAATCGAATTCACGTTCGCTGCGCCGCACCGGTAGGCGGTATCAGCTATTTCGCGTTTCCCACATCAAACGCGACTCAAGCCGACCGGTATTTAAGCATGTTGCTGGAAGCCCAGGTTGCCCACCGGAACTTAACCGTCTGGTACGACCCGAACACCACGAGCGGAACGTCTTACGGCTGTCTGGCAAGCGATTGCCGGCCGATCGACGCGCTGGCTTTCGGTAATTAAAGAATAAGGAGGGTACTCCGAGAGGCGTTTTTGCGAACTAAACTTTTTGCTGCATCGTATCTTATTGTTAAGATAGGTGCAGCAAAAATGTTTTGTCCCAATTGTGCCAGCCAGAATATAGATAACGCCAAGTTTTGCCGGGCGTGCGGCCTGGAGCTCGAAAGCGTAGCCCTGGCGATGCACAATAAACTTGCGCCGCCTTCAAACTGGCTTGAGCTCTACAGCGAAAGCAAAAGTAAAGTGGCGGTCGGCGCGATCATGGCCGGCGCGGCGCTGCTGATCCTGATCATTCCCGCGATCGTAATGAAAGATCTATTCCCGTGGGTAGTTATCTGGTCGGTGTTTTTCGGCTGGCTGGGTGTTTGGGGAATAATAAAATTCGCTCTTAGTGTCGGCGACCTTATCAGGGCCAAAACGATGCTCAAGGCCCAATATCAGTACAATTCGGAGTTGCCGTCCAGCGAGCAGTATGGCTTGCCCCCAAAGCCGGCTGAGCATCAAACGCCAAACTCCCGTTACGCAACGGACCAACTGCAATCTCCGCCTAGCGTGACCGAACATACGACCAGATTTCTGGATAGAAAATGATCTCCTCTCAAAATTCTCCACACTTTCCCGCCACGAAAAAATAAAGTCCATAAAATTCTGTAATGTTTTACGGGAATTTTTCATTAAGAGTAAGACAACCTAGCGCGGCATTCGCAAAAGCGTCTTATTTTTTACGGTTAGTGCGATAAATCGCGCTTGCCGGCAAGATGCCGGCGCTCCCAGGAAGAGCGTCCAATTTTCTTTTTAGAATTTAAAATTGACCCACTACTTAACTTAGAGGTGAATATGAAAAAGCGAGTAATAGTAGATAAAGATCTTCCCGGACGGGAGAGCAGAATAGCGTCTGTATTACGATCCACAAAAATGCGCAGCGCGATCGCGGAACAAGCGGGTAACAACGAACTCTCTTCTCAGCGCGGAACCCCGTTTCCCGGGGAATTGGTAGCGGATTATCTGGGCAAAAAGCGTTCGGCGGCCGAGGATACCGCTTTTTTTGATTCCCGTCAGATCAGCGAAGCGATAATTTTGGAAAAAGCCCGTCCGGTACTATTTATCCGCGATGGCGTCTATGATAAAGCCGATCTTCCGGAAGTCGAAGCAAAGATCAAAGGCGTCCGCAAAAAAATGGTCAATCCTATCAAAGCCGTAGGCCGGATAGAATTAATGGACCACGACACTTTTGACTGGATCGGAACGGGCTGGCGGGTAGATAAAGATCTGATCATAACCAATCGCCACGTGGCCGGTATATTTGCCAGCCGGCAGGGAATGGTCTTTAAGTTCAGCCTGAATCAGACGGGAAAACTGGTCAGGGCCAATGTCGATTTTCGGGAAGAATATAAGGGCGTGCAATCCGAGGAATTCGGTATCGCCGAAGTTCTCTGGATCGCAGAGAATTCAACAAACGCGCCGGATATGGCGGTTCTCCGGATCAGAAAAGACCCAGGACTGCCCGCGCCGCTGTCGCTTTATGACAAGAAGATAACTCCCGGACAGCAGGTTGCCGTAGTCGGCTACCCGGCCCAGGACAGCCGCAACGATGCCGCTATAATGTCCAACATTTTTCACGATATTTACAATGTGAAGCGGTTTGCTCCGGGCGAAGTCGTTTTGCCGGGCGACGGTATCTGGTATCTGACTCACGATGCCTCGACCCTGGGCGGAAATTCCGGCTCGGCGGTGATCGACCTCGCTACCCAGCAGGTGGTCGGGCTGCATTTCGGCGGCAGTTTCCGCAAGACCAACTATGCCGTAAAGGCTTCGGTAATTAAAGACATCTTAAAGAGGAAATCGTGGGTCGCCGTCACCCCGCAGACACTCGATATCCCCACTGAAGCCTTTAGCGATAAGAACCGGACGGTTGCTTCGATGAAAGGGCGCGCCGGTTATCAAACCAACTTTCTCGACAAAAAGGTCGATTTGCCCACGCCGGGTAAATCTCACACTGTTTTAAAAACAAAGTTTCCCAATGAAGCCTTACCTTACACCCATTTTTCGATCGTGATGAGCGAGCCGCGCCGTCTCGCTATCTTTACGGCGGAAAATATAAACGGCGGTTTAAAGATCAAATTGAAAAGAAAAGACGGATGGGGATATGACCCGCGCATTTCCAAAACAGCCCAGGTCGGCCATAAAGAATTTTACGGCCCCGAGCCTTTTGACAAAGGGCACATGGTGCGCCGCGAAAATCCGGGCTGGGGAGAAACTGAAAAAGAAGCGAGCCTGGGTGAAGACGATACCTTCGTCTATCCCAATGCCATTCCGCAAATGCCGCAGCTCAATCAACAAACGTGGCTGTCGCTGGAAAATTACGTGCTCGATAATGCGAAGACCGAAGGCTTTAAGATATGCGTTTTCACCGGCCCGGTCTTTCGCCAGGACGATCCCGCTTACAGCAAGGTACCGGTGCCGATCGATTTTTGGAAGGTCGTGGTCGCTATCGACGCCGACTCAGGCGGCCTGTTGACATCGGCCTATATGCTGAGCCAGGACGGGCTGATGCCGACGGAAGGTTTCCGTTACGGGCCGTTCAAAACTTATCAGGTGCCGCTAAAACGGATCGAAGAACTTGCCGATCTGAAGTTTACCAAGACGGTTCGCGATGCGGATGTGTTTAGCGGGGACGAAGTAGAGGAAATGATCTCTACTGCCCGTTATGTCGAGATCAATTCCGCTGAGGATGTTATTTTGACGACGAAGCGAAAATAATATTGTCAGGGATTGGTATCTTAATTTGAAGTTGCGGCACAGTCGTGTCAGTAGCCTGACCGTCAGGGAGGGCGCCCTTGCTTACGCGCGGGCTACCGACACCTTCGTCGATCATGCAAACTCAAATTAAGACACCACCTGGGAATCGATCCGCTCTAAGATCAGCGCGGAATTTTTCGAGCCGAAGCCGATGCAGTTGCAAAGCGCAATTTTGACATCGGCTTCCCTGGCTTTGTTTGGCGTGTAATCAAGATCGCAAAATTCATCAGGAATATCGAGGTTAATGGTAGGAGCGATCACTCCTTTGTTAAGGGCCATCAGCGCCGCTCCGATACCGGCCGCGCCGCTCGCGCCCTGCGGGTGGCCTATTTGGGATTTAGTGCCGGACATCGGTATTTTATAAGCGTGTTCGCCCAGTGCGAGTTTCATCGCCTGAGTCTCGATCCGGTCGTTTAACTGCGTCGAGGTCCCGTGCAGATTCACGTATCCGATCTGCTCGCGGTCGATCCCCGCATCTTCCAGCGCCAGTTTGATCGCGCGCGCAGGCTCTTCGCCGTTCTCTTCCAGCCGTACACGATGATACGCGTCGCAGGTCGCGCCGTAACCGGAAACTTCGGCATAGATCTTCGCGCCGCGTTTTATCGCGCCTTCCATTTCTTCCAGCACATAGATCCACGAACCTTCGGCCAGCACGATCCCCGAGCGGTCTTTCGAAAACGGCCGCGAGGCGCGTTCGGGTTCGTCATTCCATTTGTCGGTCAGCACCGTCATGTGATTAAAACCCGCTAGGATTCCCGGTGCGATCGGCGCATCGACACCGCCGGTAAGCATAATGTCCTGACGGCCCAGGGCGATATGCTGCGCGGCATATGAGAGTGCGTCAGTAGAGCTGGTACAGCCCGTCGAAACGACATGCGACAGTCCGCGCAGCCCGAAGACCATCGAAAGTTCCGAGGATAGACCCCCGTGGGTCGAGGAAGGAATGATATAAACGCTGGCTTTGGAATGGGTGTTCAGATACCAGTATTCGTAGTGCTTTTCGGTAAAGGCCAGCCCGCCGCCGCCCGTGCCCAAAACCACGCCAAAATTCCTGCGTTCTTCCAGCGGCATTTCCTTAGGGTTAAGGCCGGAATCTTCCACCGCTTCGCGGGCCGCGCGCAGCGCCAGCGGAACTACCCGCGAAACGTGCTTGCGGTCTTTGATGCTGAGTTCGGCCTGCCAATCGAAATCAGTTATTTGAGCGGCAATTTTTACGGGAGAACCTGAGACATCGAAATCCTCGATCCGGCCCACGCCGCTGGAGCTGTTCTTTAGCGACGCCCAGAAATTCTCGCGTCCGATGCCGATGGGAGTGACACAGCCGAAACCGGTGATAACTACCCGGCGTGGCTTCGTAAAACTATTTAACATAAATAAAAACCGCAGGAATCAGATTAACTCTAATCCTGCGGTAACACCAAACAATAGAGAGTTTTTCTGCTACGGTCCCTGCGGAACAGGCCCGGTATAGCCGCGCTCCATTTTGATAAATCGCGAGCCCGGCAGCCATTCAGGCATTTTTTCGGCGGCCGAGAGACGGACCCCCATTATTCCCATTACCAGGGCAACCGTGCGGGCGCCTTCCCAGTTCCAATCGGGCCTGATGATATCACCCGGTTCGTGATAGTCGGTTTTTTCAAACTGCTCCATCTTTTTCATCCAAGCTCCTTTGTCGCCCGCCGGAGCGCCCATCAACATCAGCGAAGGCACGCCTCTTTCCACGAACGAATAGTGGTCTGAGCGATAGAAGACCTGCTCTTGCGGGATCGGATCGGGGATAACAGTGATGTCCATTGAACCGGCGATATCTTCCATCATGGCCCCAAGGGTGGAATATTCCGCGCCGTAACCGACAAAAGTTTTCACCGGGCCGTACACTTCGGTGCCGATGCCGTCCAGATTCAAATTCGCCGAAACCTTCTTGATGTCCCAGGTCGGATTTTGCGCCCAATATCTGGAACCAAACAAGCCGTATTCTTCGCCGGTTACGGCGATAAAGATCAGCGAGCGTTTCGGTTTTACTTTGTGTTTGCCAAACGCTTCGGCCACGGAAAGCATTTCCGCCACACCCAGCGCATTATCGGCAGCGCCCGGATAAGTTTTGCCGTTCTCGACCCCGTAGGCGTCATAATGCGCGCTGAAAACCACCGCTTCGCTTTTAAGCGCCGGATCGCTGCCTTCCATCACACCCACGACGTTGCTGCCGGTGCCGCTGTTTGTTTTGTATTTGATGTTTATATTGATCGTCTGCTTGAGCGTCATCGGTTTGAACGCATTGCTGTCGGCCGCGGCCTTCGCATCTTTGAAGGTCATGCCCGATCCGGCAAAAAGTTTTTCGGTCGCCGCGTCGCTCAATGTGAGAACCGGCGGCAAGGCCTGTGGAACCTGCGGTTTCGAAGATTCCATCGCGACACTGCGGCGGGTAAAATATTTGGCTGTTTCGGTAAAGCCGTTTTGTTCGCGCCCGTTTTTGAGCAGCAGGACACCGGCGGCCCCATTTTGGATCATCATCCGGATCATCCCGAAAGTGTTTTTGGTTTTACTTACAGGGTCGTTTTGCAGGCTTTCAGGCACGCCGCCGAGCACCATTATGATCTTTCCTTTTAGATCGACACCCGCCAGATCGTTTCTCTTCAACGCATCGGAAACCAGGCCGTACCCGACAAAGACCACGTCGCCGGAAGCTATGTTGTCATTATTGCTCACCGGCAGAAGATAATAATCCGTGCCGAATTTAAGCGACTCGTCACCGATCTTGATACTTGTTTCCGGCCCCACAAAAGTTTCCTTGAATTTTATTTTTTGCAGATAGGTGCCGTTATCGCCCAGCGGCTTGAGGCCGAGCGTGGCCATATAGCGGGCCAGGTAATCAGCCGCCCTGTCGCCGCCCGGCTGCATCGTGCCGCGCCCCTGCATATCGGGCGCTGCCAGGGCTGTGGTGATCTCTTTGATGGTGGAGGCGCTGATCTGCTCGGAAAACTTTTTCTCGTCAGCAGTGATCGAGCTTTTTGCCGGGGCCGCTGTTTGCGCAAAGGTGGAAACAGAAAGTGAAAGAAATAACAGGAAGGCTAAAAGGCCTTGCTTACGGGGTGCATGATAGAGCGATAGATTGTTCATAATATTTAGTTTGAAAGGTTTTACGCAACCGGGATGAAAAAGGTTTGAGAAAAAGCGGCAATCGCCATAAATGCTGTTGAAGTCAAGGTAACGGTTAATTTTGAATTGTTAGCCCTGAATGGGCGGCAGAACTTACGAGTTCTGCCGCCCATTCAGGGCTGTATTGTTTGGTGCACATACCCAGGGTGGCGTTCGCTTCGCTCACTTACCCTGGGCCATTTCTCTTGTCCCCGTTGGGGACATTTAAGGAATTTTCAATTTTTAAACCACTTGATAGCTGCGTTCCCGGTACTGACTTCATTTTCCATAAAAAAAGGACGGCTTAAAAACCGTCCTTTTAACGAATCGTACCTAATAAACTAAGCGCTTGCTTCCACCTTTGTTCCGCACTCATTGCAGAATTTCGCGCCGGCGTTTAATTCATTCTGGCAGTTGGCGCATTTTTGTTTTTCCTGGCTGGCGCCGCATTCGTTACAGAATTTCGCGCCTTCGCGAAGGTTGGTGCCGCATTTCACACAGGCCACGGTAGCCGGGGCCGCCGCTTCCATTTTGCCGCCGCATTCGCCGCAGAATTTTAACCCCGCGGCATTCGGTTTGCCGCAAGCGGGGCAGGAAACGGCTGATGACTGTTGAGCCTGCTGCCCCTGGCCGCCGACTCCGCTAAAGGCATTTGCCATCTGGCCGCCGACCGCAAAGCCCGCGCCCAGTCCGGCGCCTAAGCCCGCGCCGCCGCCTTCGTTCTGCGCAGCATCGCGTAAAGCGTCAGCCGCCTGAAACTGCATATAGCGATTGGCATCGCCGAGCGCGCCCATCGAAGAGCGTTTGTCGATCGCCGCTTCGACTTCCTGCGGCAGCGAAATATTTTCGACGTAGAATTTGCTGATCTCGATACCGAACGATTTGAAATCCTCGTTGATCTTGCCGCGCAATGCATTGCCCAGTTCTTCGTATTTAGCAGCCAGGTCAAGGGCCGGGATCTGCAGTTCACCCAGCGAATCGGAAAAGCTGCTGACGATCGCGCGCTTTAACTGGCCTTCGATATCTTCGGTGCTGAAGTGGGCGTTGGTTCCCGCGATCTCTTTGATAAAAGTTTGCGGATCGGCCACACGCATCGTGTAGGTGCCGAAAGCGCGCAGGCGCACCATGCCGAAATCGGCGTCGCGCATCATCACCGGGTTGGCCGTGCCCCACTTCTTGTCGGTGAACTGCTTGATATTGACAAAATAAACTTCAGATTTAAAGGGGGAATTAAAACCGTATTTCCAGGCACCCAGTTTGGAAAGGATCGGAGTATTGCCGCCGTCGATGGTGTATTTGCCGGGCGTAAAAACGTCGGCTGCCTGGCCTTCGAAAACAAAGACTGCCGCCTGCGATTCGCGGACGATCAATTGCGCGCCGTCCTTTATCTCCTGTCCCGCCACCGGGAAACGATAAACCATCGTATCGCCCGTATTATCGAGCCATTCAATGACTTCAATAAATTGATTTAATGCCGCTTCCTTAACTTTGTCGAAAATACTCATTTTTATATTCTCCCGAGAAACATCTGCTTAATATCTAACGTTAGTATATCGCACAAAGTTCGGATAATTAAAGATGTTGGGTGGCGAGAGACTTGTGTTGGACTGGTTGATAGGTCAAGTTGACTACCTCCAGGTCGGGAAGGGTTGCTTGCGCCCGCTCTTATTTCAATATTTACTAAGAGTTATTTAGTTCAGCGGGCGCAAGCAACCTTCCGAACCTGCAAATTTATTTAACTTTAATATTATCTCCTAAAGCGTCTCATACATAATACATTGTATCGTTATAGATATTATGCTAACCTCATTTGTACTATGGAATTAAAGCGAAAGCTTGAAATTTTGGCTGACGCGGCAAAATACGATGCTTCATGCGCCTCGAGCGGCAGCAGCCGCAAGCGAAACGCGAAAGGCATCGGCAACACCGAAGGCATGGGCATCTGCCACAGCTACACTCCCGACGGCCGCTGCATTTCACTCCTGAAATTATTGCTCACCAACGTCTGTATTTGGGACTGCGCTTATTGCATCAATCGCCCTTCGTCCGATGTGCCGCGCGCGCGCTTCAAAGTTGATGAAGTTGTGCGGCTGACGATGGACTTTTATAAGCGCAATTATATCGAAGGGCTTTTCCTAAGTTCCGGCATCATTCAAAGCGCCGACTACACGATGGAGCAATTGGTGCTCGTCGCCAGAAAACTGCGCGAAGAAGAATTGTTCGGCGGTTACATTCATCTTAAGGCCGTGCCGGGCGCTTCCCGCGAACTGCTGCTGCAGGCCGGAAAATACGCCGACCGCTTAAGCGCTAATATTGAAATGCCGGTTCAGCAGGACCTTGATAAATTAGCGCCGGAAAAAACCATCGCCGAGATCGAAGGCACGATGGCCGAGGTAAAAAACGGCATCGATACGGCAAAAGATCTCACGATGAAAAGCGGAGCGGCGCCGAAATTCGCGCGCGCCGGGCAATCGACACAGTTGGTGGTCGGCGCCAGCGAAAGCAGCGATGATACGATCCTGCGCAAGGCCGAGGCGCTTTATAATAAATTTTCGCTGCGCCGCGTTTATTACTCGGCTTTTTCGCCGGCGGAATTCACCGACCTGCGCCTAAAACAAAGAGCGCCGCTGATGCGTGAGCACCGCCTTTACGAAGCCGACTGGCTGATCCGCAACTACGGCTTTAAGGCCGATGAGATCAGCGAGCCGGACAAAGACCTCGCGCTCGACAAAGACCCGAAGTTGGCCTGGGCGCTGCGCAACCGGCATCTCTTTCCGGTCAACGTTAATTCCGCGCCGCGCTGGATGCTTTTGCGTATTCCCGGCATCGGCACGGGCAACGTCGCGCGCATCCTCAAGATCCGCAGGTATCACAAGGTAGTTCTGGCGGACCTGGCACGCCTGCGCGTCGTTTTGTCGCGCGCCAAGTGGTTCATCACCACCGCCGATCATAATTCGGATGTTTTTAAGCTCGATGATACCGGCCTCGAAAGCCTGATCACACGCAAGCCCGCGCAGATGTCTTTATTCGACGCTACACCGGCCACACTGGCCACACAGGCCACACAGGTCGCGCCGGTGCAAATTTCTTCCGCGTCACCAGTTTCAGTGGTCATGGGGCAGCTATGATCTGCGTGAGTATCGAGAATAATTTTGATAGCTGGCGCGCAGCGGCGCGAAGGCTTTTGCGCGACGGCATCGCACCGGAGACGGTTTTGTGGGCAAGGACAGAGGCCGGGGCAGGGCAGAATAATTTATTTGAAAATGAACTGCCGCCGGAAATGTCCAGGCAAAATATTCACACGCCGGATTTCACCAACGATTTCCGGGTGGCGGCGAGGTTTATCGAGATCGTGAAATTTGCCGCTTGTTTCGACGCGGACGATCGCTGGGCATTGTTCTATTCTGTGCTTTTCCGCCTGGTGCATGAGAATAAAAATTTACTTGAGATCGAATCCGATGAAGACGTGCGCCGCCTATTGATGATGCGCAAAGCGGTCGCGCGCGATATTCATAAAACGCATGCCTTTGTGCGTTTTCGCGAGATCGAGCACGACGGCCAAAATGTCTTTGTGGCGTGGCATGAACCTCATCATTTTACGGTCAAACTTTCCACCCCGTTTTTTGCGCGGCGCTTCGGTTCGATGCGATGGTCGATATTGACGCCAAAAGGCTGTGCGCACTGGGACCTGAAAAAACTCACTTTCAGCCCTCCGCCGGCAGAAAAAGACGTAAAAGACCCGGCACCGGGAGACGATCCGAGCGAGGAGATGTGGCTCACCTACTACCGCTCGATCTTCAATCCGTTTCGCTTGAAAGTAAAAATGATGAAAAAAGAAATGCCCGTCAGGCATTGGCGGAGGCTGCCGGAGGCGAAGCTGATCCCCGATTTAATAAAACAGGGGAAACTGATCGAATAAAAAAACGGGCTAATAGTTGTGGCGCTGAATCGATGTATTACTCAACTTCATTCGGAATAGATGATAACTGATAGATGAAAGATAATAGATCCGGAATCTTTCAGCTATCATCTTTGATCTTTCATCTATTCCGAAAGAAAGAGCTTTACTAACACCACAACTTTAGGACGTCCATGATCTTTCCCAAAAATAAAGTATTAATATCACCGTAAGCCCGCCGGAAATATCCAGCAGCACATCCTGTGGCGCCCCGGTTCGTGAAGCCAGAAAGCTTTGATTTGTTTCGTCTATGACAGCGACCAGCGCCACCAGCAGCAGGGAAACCGCGAAGCGCCAGTTTCGCAGAATAGCCTGAGATGAGCGGCGAAACGCCCGCACGGATAGAAACCCCAGCATCCCATAAGCAGTAAAATGCGCCGTTTTACGCACCCAGAAATGCACGGCCTGAATGCTCGGTTCGGTAATATCGGGAAAAAGCCAGAGCAGGAGCGGGCGGATAACGCGCGAGGTATTCGAAGCCGCGCCCATGTTACTGGAGAGAAAAAAGATAGCCCCGATCCACAAAAGCAAAGGCGCGTAGCGAATGATACGCCCGCGCCATTTATCTGAAAAAACATTCGGCATTGCCAGTAACTTACATCATTCTGGCAATTACGGTCAAAACGATCCCGCCTAAAATTACTAAGGTCGGCTGCAGGCCTTCTTTTTTGGTGAAATAAAAGATGAGGCCGGTTATCCATGAGAAGAGAATAGCCAAAATTCCCCACAAAGCGCCGCCCTTGGTAAAGGCAGTAATTATCAACCAGATCCATCCGACGAAGATCAGAAGTCCGCCGACAATTGCGAGTATAGAACCCATAAGTTCCTCCGTTTTTTAAATTTATAGGTAAAACTAAAAAGAAAAAGGGGCGTTTTTACAGCCCCCTTATTTATCGATGTGAAAATTCTACAACGCTGCGGCGCCGGACACAACTTCGATAATTTCTTTTGTGATGGCGGCCTGGCGGATGCGGTTCATATTGAGGGTGAGCGCTCCGATCAGATCACCGGCGTTTTTCGAAGCCGAGTCCATCGCCGTCATTCGCGCTCCCTGTTCGGAAGCTATCGATTCGAGCAGCGCCCGGTAGACCTGGGTCTCTATCTGCTTGGGCAGCAGCCTGCCGAAAATGTCAGCCGGCGACTGTTCGTAAATATATTCGGCCTGAGGTTTATTTTCCGCTTCGCCCTCAGCCTTTGCAGTGCTGACGATCGGAAGAAGCTGGTCGATCACTACTTTTTGTGAAAGCACCGTCTTGAATTCATTAAAGACAAGAAAGACTTTATCGATCGACGTATCTTCGGTAAAAGTTTTGATGACGTTATCGGCGATCTCCTGCGCTTCGGAATATTCCACGCGGGCCTTGCCCGTCACGCCGATATATTCTTCGACAAAATCCATCCCGCGGCGTTTGAAGAAATCGCGTGCTTTTCTGCCGACCGGCATCATCTCGACCTTTTTGCCGGGAAACTGTTTAAGAAAATTCTGCACGGCTTTCATCAGGTTGGCATTGAAACCGCCGCACAAACCTTTGTCCGCGCTGACCAGAACTATCAAATATTTTTCATCGCCGCGGCCATCCAGCAGCGGATGCGAAAAATCTCCGACGTTGGCGCTAAGATTGCCCAGGACCTCGGCCATTTTTTGCGCATACGGACGGGCGGCGACCACCTTGTCCTGAGCGCGGCGAAGCTTTGCCGCCGAAACCATTTTCATGGCCTTGGTGATCTGCTGGGTGTTTTTGACCGACTTAATGCGCCGGCGCATATCCAATAAACTTGGCATAATTCGATTTTGGATCTTAGATTTGGGATTGCGGATTAAATTCTAAAATCCAAAACCCCAAACCTAAAATTTAATATTAGGCTCCGGCGGCGGCTGCCCGCGCGGCGGTAGTATTTTTCCACTCTTCCAGAAAATCGCCGAGAGTCTGTTTCAAGTCTTCCTTGATCTCGTCAGTGATGCTCTTTTTCTCGCGCATCGATTCGAGCAGTGCCGGTTTGGAACTTTCCACAAATTTCAGCAGTTCTTCCTCGAACAGGCGAATATGTTCCACTTCGACAGTGTCGGCAAAACCGTTAGAAACGGCCCAGATGATCAGCACCTGTTCGACCACGTCCATCGGTTTATACTGCGGCTGTTTCAAACACTCCGTCAGCCGCTTGCCGCGCTCGAGCTGTGACTGCGTCGATTTGTCGAGATCGGAACCGAATTGCGCAAAGGCCGCGAGTTCGCGGTACTGCGCCAGGTCGATTCGCAGCGTACCGGCAACTTGTTTCATGGCCTTGATCTGCGCCGAACCGCCTACGCGGGAAACCGAGTTACCCACGTTAATAGCGGGGCGAATGCCTGAGTTGAAAAGATCGGATTCCAAAAAGATCTGCCCGTCGGTGATCGAGATCACGTTGGTCGGAATGTAGGCCGAGATGTCGCCGGCCTGCGTTTCGATGATCGGCAAAGAGGTCAATGAGCCTCCGCCGCGCGCGTCCGACATTTTAGCGGCGCGTTCCAGCAAGCGTGAGTGGAGATAGAAAACGTCTCCGGGATAGGCTTCGCGGCCCGGCGGGCGGCGAAGCAGCAGCGATATCTCGCGATACGCCGCGGCCTGCTTGGAAAGATCGTCGTAGATCGTCAGCGCGTGCATGCCGTTGTCGCGGAAATATTCGCCCATCGCGCAGCCCGAATAAGGCGCCAAAAACTGCATCGCGGCCGGGTCCGAAGCGGTCGCCGTAACGACGATGGTATAGGCCATCGCGCCGAAATCTTCCAGCTTGCGCACCACCTGCGCCACGGTCGAAGCTTTCTGGCCGATCGCGACGTAGATGCAGATAACGTCTTTGCCCTTCTGGTTGATGATCGCGTCGATGGCGACGGCGGTCTTGCCGGTCTGGCGGTCGCCGATGATCAGCTCACGCTGTCCGCGGCCGATCGGCACCATCGCATCGATAGCTTTGAGGCCCGTTTGCAGCGGTTCTTTCACCGGCTGGCGGTCAATGATACCGGGCGCGATCTGTTCGATCGGCAGGTAGGTATCGGTGACGATGTCGCCTTTGCCGTCGATGGCGTTTCCCAGGGCATCCGTTACACGGCCGATCATCGCCTTCCCGACGGGCACGCTCATGATGCGTCCGGTGCGCTTGACCGTGTCGCCTTCTTTGATCTTTTGCGTGTCGCCGAAAAGCACCGCGCCAACCTTGTCTTCTTCGAGGTTCAAGGCGAGGCCGCGCACGCCGAAGGGAAATTCGATCAGCTCACCGGCCATTACTTTTTCCAGGCCGTGGATCTGGGCGATACCGTCGCCGACCTTGATGACGGTGCCGACTTCGGACACGGTCATGCTGGCGTCAAAATTTTCTATCTGTTGACGAATAATTTCGTTTATTTCGTTAGCTTTGATTGCTTCCATAGTCTTTTTAGTTGATAACGATTAATGATTAGTGATTAACGGCGCGATGACCGACTTTACGTTCATCACTCACCGTTCACCGTTATACACTCATCCCTTAATAAGTTGTTGTTTCAAATCCTCTAATTGCGTTTTCACCGAGCTGTCATAAACGGTGGAACCGACGCGGGTGATCACTCCGCCGATAATATTTTTGTCGACCGTCGTTTGCAGCTTTACTTTACGGCCGGTCAGGTTAAAGAGATTGCTTTGCAGATGGACCTGTTCCTCGGGCGAGAGTTCGCGCGCCGTTGTTACCTCAGCCGCCACCTCGTTCGAGCGTTCCGCTAATTCTTCTTCAAAGGCCCGGTTGATGGTGCCGAGGTCGCCCAGCCTCTGGTTGCGCAATAAAACGCGGAGAAAATTTGCGGCGGTTTTTCCGGGATTTGATTTGCCGAGCAGGCTCTCCAGAACTTTGCTTTTTTGCTCGTATTGGATCGCCGGATGCTTGAAGAGGGAAAGCAGGTCGCCTGATTCCTGCATCATCTTTTCCCAGGTCTTTAATTCCGACTGGACGTTTCCCACGCCGCCCTCTTTTTCCACTACATCCGCCAGCGCTCCGGCATAGCGGCGGGCCATCAATTCAACGCTCATTAGTTCAGGCCTCCAGGGTTATTAATACCGGCCAAATTATCGATACCCGCTTTAACCAGTTTCGCATCGGTATCGGAACCGACCTTCTGCCGCAGCATTTCTTCCGCTAAGCGAATACTTTCTTCGGCGGAAAACTTGCGCAACTCCTGCCTGGCTTGCAGCCCGGCGCGCGCGATCTCGTTCTGCGCCTGTTCGCGCATCTTGGCAATGTCGGATTCGGTTTGCGCGGCGATACGCGCTTTTTCAGTTTCCGCATCGGCGGCGGCCTTCTCCTGGATCTGCGCGACCTCGGTATCCAGCATCGCCAGGCGGCCTTCCACTTCCTGCAGTTTTTTCATCGCGGCGTCGCGTTCTTCCTGGGCCTTGATCAGTTCGGCGCGGATCTGTTCGCGTTTGGCTTTAAAGCCGGAACTAAGCGGTTTTCTCAGCAGGAGATAAAGGGCAATAACAAAAATGCCCAGGTTGATGAACTTCCACAGTTCAAAACCCGGGATGTTCATGTAATTTTCCCAGAAATGCAAAACCTGCTGCCAGCCCGATTGCCCGCCGCCCGAGGTGGGCGCGGCTTCGCTCGCAAATAAAAATAAAAAATTATAGAAAAATGCCAACATTGAAGTAATTATTTATGCGTTTTTCAAGATCGCTGCCGTTATACTCTCAGCCGTTTTCTTCGCGTCAGTGCCGAGTGTCGCGCGCGCGGCATCAGCCTGTTTTTGCAGATCGCCCTTTTCCTGCGCGATCAGCGTAGAAACTTCTTCTTTTACTGTGTTCACCTGTTCCTGGCGGGCCGCCAGGGCTTCGGCGCGCTGCGCTTCCATCAGGTGGTACCCTTCGGAACGCGTCTCACGCAGGGTTTTTTCATACTGAGAAACTTTGCTTTCGACCTGCGTCAGTATGTTCTGCGCTTCGCCGGAGCGGCTGCCGCCTTTTCTTTCGCGCTCTTCCAAAACACGGTTGATCGGCCTGAACAGCGTGCGGTTCAGGACCCAGATCATGAAAAGAATAAGCACTATATGTAAGAAGATTGTGCCATCTGGCACAAGCGTAATGGTTTCGGCGGCAAAAACGAGCAAGGTCATAGCAGTCTAAAAACTTATTTAAGTATAATTAAGTAATAAAAACGGGCTTTTCAGCCACTTTCTTAAACTACCAAGAATATCACGAGCCATTTTTAGGGTCAAGGAAGAGTATGTTGCTGGGAGCGCGGACGGCTCGTCCGCAACGTCGCTTGCGACGAGATCGTTTTAACGTAAACGTAATTAGATATTAGATGTCTGCGACAATCTTTGCGACGGGACGTCCGCGCTCCCATTTACACCATTTCGTCGTAATTTTTCAGGCAACTTTTAACCATTTCGTATGCAAACATACTTAAACATAGGAATTTCGCGGTAAAATAGTGTATGAAGTGAGGCACAACTTTTGCTATCCCTTGAGCTTAGAGCAATATTCCGCCCACCGTTTAGCTCTATTAAGACGGCGCGACGAAAAAAAGCTGACTCTTCCCGGATTGGAACGAGATCAAAAATTACAAGGAGAAGGTTTTTATGCGGCTAACGAGACTTTTAGGATTGTTTCTTTTGCTGACGCCGTTTTTGTTGCTACAAAGCGCATCGGCAGCCGATGTTGATGATACTTATGACGATACGCCTGATATCGTCGCGCGCGTATCGCGCATCAGTTTTATGCGCGGCGAGGTACAGATCCGCCGCAGCGGCAGCGAGGAGTGGGAACGCGCCGCGCTGAATTTACCGCTGGTTGAAGGCGATCAGATAGCGACCGGCACCGATGGCCGGGTCGAGCTCCAGCTTGATTCTTACAACTATGTCCGGCTGGCGGAAAATTCCTTTCTAACTTTTATCACCCTGCGTGACAATCAGATAGCGCTCAGTTTGCCGGAAGGCCTGATGAGCGCCCGCGTGATCGAATTTGATTCCGCGCGGAATTCCTTTGAGATCGACGCGCCGAAGACGACGCTGGCCGTGCAAAAAGCGGGCATGTACCGCATCGACGCGGGAGGCAAAACTTCCGAAGCGATCCATATCGCCGTCACCGATGGCGGACAGGCCCGTATCTATTCCGACAACTCGGGATTTTTACTTAAGAACAGCCGGACGGCCACCGTTTATTTGACCGGTGAAAATGTCGGCGAACCCGATATCGATACGGTCGCGAAATATACGGACGAATGGGATACGTGGGTATTGGAACGCGATGCCGTCGTGGCCAAGAAACTCAAAGATTCCTATTACGATAAATATTACGACCGTGACATGTACGGCGCGGAAGACTTAAACGACTATGGCGAGTGGGTCTATACCCGCAGCTACGGTTATGTCTGGCGGCCTTATCGTACGTCTACCAGTTCCTATGGCAATTGGTCGCCGTATCGTTACGGAAGCTGGCGCTGGGTCCCGCCTTATGGATGGATCTGGATGGGCGACGAGCCCTGGGGCTGGTCAACCTATCATTACGGCCGCTGGGTCTGGTATGGAGGGGCTTGGGCGTGGACGCCTTATGCGTCACATCGCTGGGGACGCAGTTGGTGGCAGCCGTCATTTGTCGTGATCACCTGGTCGGGTGCTTCGATCTGCTGGTACCCGCTGCCGTACGATTATTACTACTACAACTACAATTCCTATTACTACTGGAACAACTACGGCGGGTATTACGGCGGTAACCATCACTGGTGGAACAATCACCATGGCGGCCATAATAACGGCGGCGGCCATCACAACGGCGGCGGAAATGGCGGGGGCAACGGCAACCCGAATCCTACTCCGACTCCGGGTGGAGGCGGTTCGAATCCGAACGCGAGCGGCCCCGGGTTAGTTAAAGGCCCGAAAGCACCACCGCTGCAGCCGGGAGGCCCGCTTGATCCGGCTTATACCCAGGCAGTGACGATGACCAATTCGGGCGGTTTCGGTTCCGTCAGGACCGATATCAAACCCGCGCCGCAGGCGATCGCCGTCAAGGCCCTGGTACGTCCGATCACGTCTGAACCTGTCAGGCTGCCGACTTTCACGGATACCAAGAGCCCGGACGTCAAACCGGCCCAACAGGTGCAGGTAGCGGTCCGTAACGGTAAAACCGTTCGAGGCGGCGCCAACAGTGGAGGCGACGGCGGTACGACCGGTGTTATTAAAACCGGTGCGGCGATCAGGGAACCCGGTGTTAAGCTGGATGAAAATCTGCGCAAAGACCGTGTTCTGGGCGGCCGTCCGCCGTTGGCAAGCCCGACGGTCGTTTCCGGAGGGGCCTCGGGCAGTGCAGGGGTAGACACCGGAAATCAGGTAAAAAACAACGGGGTCCGCGGAACCGGCGCAGTGAAGCGTGACGATCCTCCGGTAAAAAATTCCGGCGGCGCGGGAAGTGGGGGCCGTGACGACGACACCTTGTACAACAGCACTCCGGTGCGTTCGTCGGGCGGCGGTGAAAAGCCGCGCGATAACCCGCCGGTAAGGCAGGAGTCGCCCAAGCCGGAGAAGCCCCGTTACGAGCCTCCCCCGCCGCAGGAGAAGCCGAGGTATGAACCTCCGCCGCAGGAAAAACCTCGCTACGACCCACCGGTGCGCCATGATCCGCCACCGCGCAATGACCCGCCGCCGCGTTCGGAACCACGGAACGATCCGCCGCCACGGTCAGAGCCGAGAAGCGAGCCAAGGAGTGAGCCGAAAAGCGAACCCAAGAGCGAGCCTTCGAAACCTTCCGATAGCGGCAGAAAGCCGAAGGACGGCAGATAAAAAAGCAGAGTAGAAAAGGGCAGGAAATCCTGCCCTTTTTTATTTTAGATTTTGGGATTGCCGATTTTGGATCAAGCTACTCTAACTTAATAGTTTCGGTCGCCTTTGGATTTTACCGTGTTTTAAATAGCCCCTGGCTTTAGCCAGGGGTCAGGTTCCCATTTTGATATTAGGCGCGCTCAAAACTAAAGTTTTGAGCGCGCCCGGTCATTAGTAAGATTGCTCATCATCCACTAGCTAAAGCTAGTGGCAATTTATCAAACGGAAATGGCGTTGCCCATAGCTGCCCATAAATGGAACGGGCGACTATCGCGATGAGGTCAGAACCCGAAGCGGTAGCGAGGGGTTTTATTGTTTTATTAATGTTTAAATTGTGAATGATCAATGAATAATTTAAGAGATGGCAACAGAGAGTCCATTGATCACTAACCGTTAATAACTAATCACTAAAAAGAAACCCCTCGCTACCGCTTCGGGTTCTGACCTCATTCTCTAAAATCGATGCGCAAACCCTGATTACCTCAAATCTCTTAACGACTAAATTTCCAGGGCTGAGCTATGCTTTCAGAGTGCCTGAGATGGGAAAGAGCGGTACTTACCTGAATTTCCCGGTCTCAATGTTCTTTTTTAATTTAGCCCGCGGATTTGGGAATTTTACAGGATTTCTGTTCCAAAAGTGTTCCAGTGTTCCATTCGGAGGCGCCCGGAACATGGAACACTTCCGTATCCGGCCCGCGCGGAAATGCGAACGCTAAACCGTTACCGGCTGAAGCCGGCAGAAATTAATAACTTTAGAGGCAAAGCTATTCCAACTAAATCCAAAATCGCTTTATTCCGTCGTTCCCTGTAAAAATATTTTCTTATCCACGCTGGCCGGGTTGCCGACCACCACGAAGCGAATATTTTTCATGTATTTATTGGAGACTTCCTGCAGATCTTTAGCTTTTACCTGGCGGATCCTATTCAGAAACTCGAACGAATTTCGCCAGCCGCCGCCGAGCAGTTCATAGCGGGCCAGCTCGCCTACCTGCGCGCCGCTGGTTTCCTGCGTCAGGTAATAAGTGGTCAGAAAGTTTCCCGCCACCTCGGAAACGATATCGTCTCTCAGCGCGCGCGTTTGTAAAAACTGTATTTGCTCAAGCATCACCGCGACGCTTTGATTGGCGTCGACAGCCGAAACGGAGATGTTCGCCGTATTGGCGCCGAAATTATTGAGCTCGGCATTGGGCGCGTACGAAAGCTGGCGGTTCACCCTTACCTCCTGGTGGACAAGCCCCTGTAATATGGCGACGGCCACCTTCATCGGGTAGTAATCCGGATTGGCCAGCGAAGGAGCGTTAAAAACTCCCTCGACATAGTTGGTCGGCAGGCTGGGACGCGCGACGACGTCCACCGTGCCGCCGGAAAAATTAATTGCGGGATAAGGCTGTTCTTTATAATCACCGCGCGGCAATTTCCCGAAAGATTCGGTGACTCGCGCCTTTATTTCATTCGGGTCCAGATCGCCGACAAAGACCAGCAGCAGATGCGAGGTCTGCATGATCTTTTTGTGATAGGCGAGCAGGTCTTCGGCGGTAAATTTTCCGATCGAGGCCGCGGTCCCGTCGACATCGATCGCATAAGGATGCCCCGCATAAACGCGCCGCGCAAGCTCCGCTTCCAGCGCGCCTTCCGGGCTTATCTCAGATTCGCTCAGGCCGGCAAGTATCGCGGTGCGGTTTCGCATGACGTCATCCGCGGCAAAGGCGGGATTAAGCATCACGTCGGTAAAAATGTCCCAGACCTTATCGAAATTCGGGCGCGTCGCTCCCAGCGACACAACGCTGTAATCGGGGCTGACCGCCGACCCGATGCCGCTGCCCGTGCGTGACAGTTCGCGGCGCACGGTTTGCCGGTTATATTTCTTACCGGACTCGATCGCTGCCTTTAGCATCAGATTTTCAATTCCCGCTTCTTTACCGGTAACGTTGCGGACGCCGCCGCGAACAAACAAACCAACCGCAACGGTAGGCGCCGAGGCCCGGCGTTTGACCAGAACTTTTAATCCGTTCACGTCAAATTCGGAAACTTGCGCGGCCTGGGCGGCGATATTGTCCGTCTGGGCAAGCGTGAGACCGGCCAGAGATAGAATCAGAAAAGCTAAAAAAACTAATTTATTAATTCGTGATATGCCAGTCATTATTTTTCTCCGATCAGGTCCTGTTCCGTGAGATTCGCCGCCTGTTTAGCGCCCGGCGCCACCAGCGCGAGGCCGACGTGCGGTTTGCCCAGCACGTATGTTTTCAAGTAAGCATTGATCTGCTCGCGCGAAACCGCCCGCAGATTTTTGTGATACCCGCGGAAATATTCTATCCCGGTCGAAGACCACCAGAACCCGATCGTGTGCGAATACTCGCTTAATTTCTCGCGTTCAAAAAGGTCGTTCGATTCCAGGATCGTCTTGGCGCTTTCAAGTTCCTCATCGGTGAAATAATCAGGGCGGGTAAATTGCGCGATCTCATCGTAGGCTGCCTTCATGGCGGCTTTGGCCTTCGCCGGCGTGCTTACTAACAGCAGATTGATCGGCCCGATATTTCTTTGCGTGTAATAGCCGAAGCCCGCGCTTGAAACTAATCCGGAGTCCACCAGCTTGCGCTGAAACCGTGAATCGGGCTGCGTGATGATGTAGGAAAAGACATCGGCGGCATATGTCGCCGCGTCATCTTTGCCGATCGATGGCCCCTGCCAGCCGACCTCGAGAAATATATTCTGTCCCTGCTCCGGTGCGCTGTCATCCTGGGTCGCTTTTTCGATGATCACGCCTTCGCTTTTCGACAGCGGCGGATGCTCGACCATCGGGAATTCCTTAAAGGGATCTACCTTGCGTTTTTCCCAACTGCCCATGATCTGCTCGGCCAGCTTGAATACCTCATCCGGTTTTACATCGCCCGTTACGACCAGGGCCGCATTATTCGGCACATAGTAACGCGCCTGGATCAAACGCATCTGGGCGGTGGTGGCCGCCGCCACGGTTTCGCGCGTGCCGCCGGGTTTTTTCCGCGTCGGGTATTTATAAAAAAGCTTGTCCTTTAACGTCAGGTCGAGATACTGGTAAGGATTTGCCTCGTGCCGGTCGAGTTCACCGATCACAACTCTTTTCTCATTTTCAAATTCGGTCTCGTCAAAAGTAGGGAAGCGCACGGAGTCGTTAATGTTCTTGATCGCCGACGCAAGATAAGGGCTGGTCACGGTGTAAAAATAATTGACCACTTCTTCGCGCGTCGTGCCGTTGTAAAAGGTCAGTTGATTGGCGTCCTTCAAATACGAAGTATCCCCGATCGCGGGCTTGAGCTTTAGTGTCTCGCTGCAGATAGAATTGAAAGAGGTAACGAGGCTTCGCGGGGGCGCATTTTCACATTGGAGCAAGCGCACCGCCATGCTCGATTTAAAGAACATGTGTTCGAATAAATGAGACAGGCCGTTGAGTTCCGGCGGCTCGGTAAAAGAGCCGTTGCGCACATCGAGTTCGACCGTTATCAGCGGTACGCTCGAATCCGGCAGAACGATGACCTCCAGGCCGTTGGCCAGGGTTTTGGTCACGATCGGGATCTCGTAGGCGGGCGCCGCCTTGGCGGCCGGTGTTGCCGCGGGTGCTGCTGTTTTCGGGCTTGTCGCTTTCTGGGCAAGACTTGCCGCGGGCAGTGATGCTAGAATCAAAAATAGGCTGAGATAGAATTTTTTCACAAATAACTCCAATGAAAACTGTTCATTCTTATGCACTGTAGCACAAGGAGAAAAATTAATGGAACGCGATAATATGATGCACGGAGCGCGCACGGCGTTGAACCAAAATATGGATATGCGAGCCTGGTCGGAAGATTATTTAAAGAATAAAACACGCGCTGAGTATACGGAGATGAGCGAGGAAGAGTTTGAAAAATATTGGCGTTATCACAAGCCCGAGATAATGCATGCCGGCGCTGCCGAGGCCGTGCTCGCCTATAAGGACCGTGAACGGCAATAAGCAGTGGCAGTAAGCTGTTTGTTTAGAGTTCAAACTTTAGTTTGTCTTTGATCTTAGGACCAAGACAAGCTGAAGCTTGAACTCTAAACTGTTAAAAACCAAGGGCGAGAGAATTTGATTCTCTCGCCCTTTCATCAACAGTTAAAATTAAGTTAATTACCCTTCGGTTTGCTGGTTTCGCTTCTGGTCGTAGACGGCACAAAGACCGGGGCCGGCGCAGGCGAATAAACCGGGGAAGAGGTATTAATATCAGTTCGCGTATCGGTGATCGCTCTGACACCGCCGCCGCCGTTGGTAATGCTTCCGCCGCTCTTCGGATCGGCCTGTATCCGCACAAATGGCGGAGCGCTGGAAAAAGGCGGCCGAATTCCGCCGGACCCTCCTCGGGGGTTATTGACCAGCGGAGTGTTCTGTCCGTTGTTTCCGTTAACCGGGTTGTGGACCGGCATGAACACTACCGGCGGCAAATTATAGGTAGAAATACAAGGACCGAAACCGTAACCGTAAGGCGAATTCCACCCGTAGCCAAAAGGCAGGAAAGCATAGGTTCCCCAAAACGGGTCGTAAGTCCAGAGGCCGAAAGAGCCGAACATGTTCCAGCGCCTGGCGCCGAAAGAGTTGATCAGCGAATTTCGCATGCTGGCGGTTTCAACCCGCCGGCTGATCTGGGCCAGTTGCTTGGCGCGCACCTTGCTCCAGGTTTCCAGCTCATCCTTATTGTCCGAATCGAATTTTGCCACTTGCGAGTCGCGGCCGTTGATCGTTGCCTGATTGCCGCTTTTAATGACGGTCGCGTTGTTATCGTCCAACTGGGCGCGTCCCTTGGTGACCGATATTTTCCCGCTGCCGTCCCCTAATACATCCACACGGTAAATGCCGGATTGTACCAGGAACATTTTGGCTTTGGGGGTATTGACCGTAACTTTGAAATCTTTACTGGCAAATACCTCAAACACCGTGCTGCCGCTATTAAGGTTGAGCTCCAGTTCATCGAGCGAGGTCGTCACAAACTCAAACGTCGAATTAACCCCCAGACGGGCATACGAACCCGGGTTGAGCAGGATCTCGGCCTTGCCGTCAGCGCCGGTTTTAACAACATCACGCGCCTCGAGCCGGTCTCCCTTCATCAGGCGGCCCCCGGTGCCGTCATTGGCGGCCACTGTAACTTTCCCCTCAACAAAATTTACTCCGCCGGCTTTGGCGGAAATGATATATTTATCGCTGACATCACCCATCCAGCTACCCTGGTTGTCTTGGGCAAATACTGCCGCCGAGAGCAAAACAAGGCTCAGAAGTCCAAAAAACACACGCATAAGTCTATTCATAATAATTTGCCTCCCGGGAGAGTGGTCTTATGAAGAATTCTAGGCTTTTTTTAATCGAAAAACAATATTTTCGGGTAAGTTTTCTAACTATGATTGACAGCGGTTTGCTTAATAAGTCAGTGATAATAGCCACGAATGTCACAAATAGCACGAATAAAAATCTTCAATTCGTGTTATTTGTGACATTCGTGGCTATTAAGGGCGCCCGGCAATACCTATAATACCTATTTACGCCGTTTCCATCGGCACGACCGACTGGGGTTTGGTGTAAAGTTTTTTGATCAGCGGTGAAATGATGAACAGCAGCACCGCCGCCGCGATCAGGATGATGGCCACCGTCGAAAAAATGCTTATCACCACGCTTGCTTCCGGTTTGAATTCGCCGGCGATCATACCCGCGAAATAATTTCCCATCGAGATGGAAAGAAACCAGACACCCATCATCAGGCTGACCATTTTTGGCGGGGCCAGCTTGGTCATCGAGCTCAAACCAACCGGGCTGAGGCAAAGTTCGCCGATAGTGTGCAGAAAATAGACCAGGAACAGCCAGGACGGATTTACCTTGCCGCCTCCGGCCATCGCAACCGCGGCCGCGACCACGACAAAGCCCAGCCCGGCGAACAGCAAAGCGATGGAAAATTTTACGGCGTCCGAAGGCTGGCGGGTCCCCAGATAATACCAAACCGCGCCTACTACCGGCGCCAATATAACTATGAAGAATCCGTTGACCGCCTGCAGCGAACTCGCTTCGAGCCAGCCGCCGAAAACACTGAGATCGGTCATGTCGCGGGCGAAAAGATTCAGGCTGGTCGCGGCTTGTTCAAATCCCATCCAGAAGATGGTTGAGAAAACGAAAAGGATGATGATGACTCCGATGCGTTTCCAGTCGCCCGCATCGAGTTTGTCCTGCATTCCCGAAAGCAAAACGCCGATCAAACCGGCGATCAAAACCGTCGGCATCAGAACATAACTCAGCGCAAAGTCAAAATCCCGGACGAAAACGGAGAATACTATGATCGTGGTCGCGATAACGACCAGCGCGATCATTTCAATTATGTAAAGAGTAGACATGCCGTTGCCCGGCCCGTTTCCCCCGGCGGCGTCAACCCGGTCATCTTTGGGGACCTCACCGATGTTCCGCAGATTCTTACTTCCGAGCAGGTACTGCAGCAATCCGAAGAACATTCCGACCCCGGCGGCCGCAAATCCAAAGTGCCAACTGCTGTGCGGGTCAAATCCCATACTGGAAATAAATTGCTGGAAGTTTTTATTCTCCGCCAGGAAACCGCAAATGAGCGGGGCGATCGTCGCTCCCAGGTTGATGCCCATGTAAAAAATGGAAAATCCCGCATCGCGACGCGCGTCTTCCTTGGTATAGAGATCGCCGACCATCACGCTGATATTGGATTTTAAGAAGCCCGTACCCACGGCGACAAATATGAGCCCGAGATAAAAGGTCGTCGGGTTGGAGAACGCGAGCGTAAAGTGCCCGAGCATGATGATGATGCCGCCGATCAGCGTGGCCCGTTTGGCCCCGATGAAACGGTCGGCGATCCAACCGCCGATCAGCGGCAGAAAGTACACTGAGGCGGCATAAAGCGCGTAGATCGGGGCCGCTTTTTTATTGTCCCAACCCAAGCCGCCCTTGGCGGCCTCGGTGGTCATATAAAGCATCAGCAGAGCGCGCAGCCCGTAAAAACTGAAGCGCTCCCACATCTCGGTAAAGAAAAGCGTGGAAAGCCCGCGCGGGTGTCCGAAAAAGCTTTTGTCGTTTTGGGGTAAAGTGTTTTCCATCAGTACTCCTAAGATTCTTAACCTTTTGTTAATGGTTGTATATGCAAAAAGGCTGGCAGCACAAAAACAATGCCGCCAGCCTTCAAACTAACCTTCTAACCTAAACCGGCGCTACTGCTGATCGATCCGGTTTTTCAACTGGAACCGCATTTGCGGGCGAATGCCGGTGAAAAAATTCAACCCGGTAAGTCTTTCCACCTGTCGAACGTTAGTGCGGTATTGCTGCCAGGAATTATTTCTAATGCCCTGAACGTTCGGCATGATCACCGCGATCACGCGGGTCGTTTTACCGACGCGGTCAGCATCGTTATCGCCGTTGGGTATGACGATGATGACCTTCCAGGTAAATGCCGGAACGACCACATGGCCCGACGCCACGGTACTCAACGCGCCATTGGAACCGACACCGCCCTGCCCGGCGCCGCCGGCGTAGATATACATCTCGTTACCGGCATTGGCCAGGGTGCGGGAATAGCTTTCCAGTTCTTCCCACGGGCCCTGATTGTTGTCCGGCGCCTGCGGCATCATGTTGGTCATTACGAACGTCGCCGAGTTGTCCGCCACCGTCTTGGTGCGGTCGCCCGAGGGGCAATGGTGGCCGCGGTCAAAGCCTGAACCGGAGTAATCGGTTTGCAGAACCTGGTACCATCCCGCCGGCAATGTCGTGTCAGCGCGGAAATCGTCCTGGCGCGGGGTAGTGCCGATCCAGGTCGTGTCCAAATGCCATGCTACCCAATTCGGAATTCCGCGGTCGCGATGATATGACATCACGAACTGGCTCTTGGAAAGCAGATAATTGGTCGGATTATTGACGTCGGTCGTGGCGCCACTGGGATTGCCCATCACCAGGTGCCGCGCCGGATCGACCGGAGCATTAACGCCCAGCGGTATCGCGGTCGTAGCGCTGCGCTTCTGGGCGTCGGTGATCAGCACCGGAAGGTTGTAACTGCCTCCCGCCGTGGCCATCGGGACCGTAAAGCTGAACGAGAAAATGTTGTCGCCGGAAGTAACGTCGCCGTTCGTTCCGTTATCGAATAAAGACTGCGAGGCGGAACCGCCCATCGACGAAAGGTCCGAGGTGACGGCGATGCCCGTGCTCGGCGGAGTATTGGCCGGGGTCACGTGAACGGTCAGCAGTGAAGCATTTCCCGGCGCTACCACGCTCGGGTTGGACGAGCCGCTGCCGCCCAGATTTACCATGCCGCCGCCCGTGCCGGTGACGCTGATGTCGTCAATACCGACCATCGCATCGTTGCCGATGGCGTTGGTGGTCATGATGCGGAGCTGCACCAGCGGCTGATTTTCGATCGCCGCCGGCAGATTGACGCTGACCGGGGTAACCAGGGTTGCAGAACCGTCCAGGCTGGCGTCCGCCACATAACCGGCCGGAACATTCGTGTAATTCCCGGTGTTGCCTACACGGTACTGCAGCGCGAATTGCTGCTGTGCCGCATCGGTATCGTCCAGGTCGCGCAGGTTGTATGAAATATGAAGCGCGGTGGTGCCGCTGGTGTTGATGCTGATGACCAGGTGCGGACAGTCGGCGGTGCCCGAACCCTGCATTGCAACGGTCGGGTTCGCCAAGGCGTCGAATTCGTAAATACCGCCCGAAAGCGAAGCAGTTGGGTCGGTCGCATTTGCGATTACGTTAACAGGCGTAGACGACCCGTCAACTACTACCGTCTGCGGATCGAGCGGTATCGTGGTGTTCAGATCGTCGCCGCGATAGCCGATGATTCCCGGAACGCCGCTCCAATTATCGTTCGTCGTGATAAGGCCGGCATTTGTCCAATTTTGAGATAACGGAACCCCCTGGGGCACGGTATCGGCGTGCGCCACCGGCATTGTCCCGAGATAAAAACTCTGGGAAAACAAAAACGAAAAAAGGACAAAAATAAACGCAAATTTTCTGGAATACTTTTTAAACATAACTAAATTCCTTACCGCTAAATGTTTCGAATAATAGCCAAGATCAAGTAACTAAGGTTAATGCCGGCTGCGACGGTCGTATCAATAAAAAGAACCTGGGAGGCGAGACATTTTCCACACTGTGATTCACGAAAAACCGTGGTTTTTTCGGAAAAATGCTCAGCCATAGAGAGCAGCAGTGATGTAGAAACGTGTCAGTGACCCTATTTTTTAACACATTTCAGCCGATTAAGGTAACCAAAAAAGCCAAAAATTCACATTTTCGTCACTTTTAAGGCACATAGATCGACGGAACCGCGGAATCGCCCGTATTGCCGAATTGGCTTATGCTAAACGTTCCGCTCACCGTGCTGATGTAATACCACACATTTGTGCCCGGCCGGAAAACCGCGATATCGCGTTTGCCGTCACCGTCAAAGTCGCCCTGCAGCGGCCTGTCTCCATTCAATCCGAACTGCGCGGCGGCGAACCCTCCAGTCGTCTGGAACAGATACCAGTTGCCTTCCGAAGGCCGGAAGATCACATAATCAGCCTTGCCGTCGCCGTCAAAATCCCCCGCTACCGGCTTGTCACCATCGAGCCCGAAGGGAATGATATTAAAGCCGTTGTCGCTGCTGCGGAAAACGTACCAGGCGCCGTTGGATGGCCGCCAGACAGCAATGTCATCCTTTGCGTCGCCATCGTAATCTTCCGGGACCGGCACATCGCCGTTAAGCCCGAATTGAAATACCGCTATCTGCCCGTCGCTGCTGCGGAAAACGTACCAGACGCCGGTCGAAGGCCGGAACACCGCAATGTCCCCTTTGCCGTCACCGTCGTAATCCGCCGGGGCAAGTTTGTCTCCCGACAGGCCGAAGGTCGCAATCACCACATTGTTGTCCGAGCTTTGTAAAATGAACCAGGCATTAAGCGAGGGACGAAATACCGCGATGTCTGTTTTACCGTCGCCATCATAATCGGCGTTGGCCGGCAGATCGCCCACCGAACCCCACGAAGCCGTCCTTACCGTTCCGGTCAGGCTGGCGAAATATTCAAAATCGGCATTGGCCTGGTTGTCGCTGGGATGAAAGACCGAAAAGTCGGTCTTGCGGTCGCCGTCAAAATCGAACGGCGCGGCGCCGGAAGGAACGAGCGAGCATGAACAGCTAACGCCGTCCTGCACCTCGACATTGTCGATCCACCAGCCCGTTCTGCGGCCGCCGATGTCGGTTGCCAGGCGCCAGCGGAACCGGACATCCTGCCCCGCGGCGGACGGCGGGATACGCACTTGCGAATTGATCCAGACCGGTTCGCTATCGATGCCGCTCTTGCTCGCAAAGGCCAGCCTGCCCTCCAGCGGATTTGAAAAACCGATGGCGATCGGCCCGTCATAATCGCCCGCCGTGAACAACCCGCCGGCGGCTAATATATCCTGAAAATTACCGCTGCCGATCTTGATCTCCAGCACGCCGCCGTCATAGAGCAGATTTCTCAGGAAAGTAGATTCGAGATCGTATTTATTACGGAAATTCAAGATCGCGTTCGCGCCGGTAATGTGTACGGTTGGCGAGACAAGCTCATTGATCCCCGGATGCACCGGCTCGGGTGAAAAAGCGGCGTAGTCGTTTTGAGTCGGTTCGATCAAAACTTTTTGCCACGGCTCGGCTTCGCCGGTGATCGACGTCGTCCAGCCCGCCGGGAAGTTGGGATCGGACCCGGCAAAAGGCTCCTGCAAAATGAAACGAGGAGCGCCGGTCTTTTTGATCAATCCCACCGCGAATGAGCTGTTAACGCCGTCCGAGATCTGGAAGGACAGGGTAATGTTGCCCCCGCACGATAAATTCGGCGAAGCGGTAAAAGTAAATGAGCGGGTCACAAAACTTCCGCCCACCGGGAGGTTTCCGTAACCTTGGGCGGCGCTCGGGTTTGTCACTCCGCCCGTAGCCTGCAGAGTGGCCGTGACATTATTGATATCGGCCGCGCCCGTGTTTCTTAAGGGCAGGGAAATGGTGACCGTTTCACCCGGTTCAATAGATTGGTTGACGCCGCAGCTTTCGGCCGTCAGCCCGGTGGAGCCGGCATCGATAACGGCCTTCGGCTGGAGCACAAAATTTTGCGTTATGACGGCGCCGTTGCTAAGGCCTATCTGGACCGATTGCGAAACATATCCGTGCGCGGTGATCAGAACATTGATGGTCCCCGGTAAAAGCAGCGCGCTGTAATTTCCGGGCGTTCCGGTCTGCCGCGAATAAGCGGAATTAAAAGTTATCACGGCGTCCGGTATCGGCTGGCCGGTCACGGAATTGGTGACCTGTCCCTGGATCGTTCCGCGCGGCGCGGCGGTGCATTCCGGAAATTTGAATTTCCCGATGCGTGTTTTCCAGCCGAACGGGCTCTGGTCCTGGCTCTCCTGCGAAAAATACTGGCCGTTGTACCAGAAGGTGCAATCGTCCGTGGGATCGACCGTCATATTCGTGTAATCGCCCCAGCGAAAACCGAAAGCGGTTTGGACGCCGGTGCCTTCGATCAGCGCGGTTTCGCTGCGCAGAGTTCCCGGCGGATCGGTGGCCGCCCTGCCGCTGTAAAAGATCGCCGGTTTTCGCAGAACGTCACCGGTGTTGTAACCGACGGCGATGTCGCCCTGGTGGTCCTGCGCGGCGCTGCCGATCCAGTGGTTTTGCCCCGGCACGCCGATGGTCGAATCAACACCCACGGTAAAGGGCGACGCGGGCGATGTCCGGCTAAGTTCATAGAGCCGTACCCCCGCGTGATATTGCTGATCCGGCGGGGTCAGCCGGACGGTTTGATTGACCACTAAAGATTCACGGCTGCCGAAATTTCGATAGGCGAGCCGGTACATCAGCCGGTCGGAATTTGCATCCAGAAAATCGCCGGGGGACGGCTGTACGATATCCGTTCGGCCCGCGATGCTGGTCGGGTCAAAAGGCGTAACGGGGATCGGGCCCCCTGGCAGTTCCGCAAAGGTCGAAGCGAAAATATCGCTGAAATTCGGTTTTAATTCAAAGATACGCAGCGCATCCTGCGCCTGGCCGTACTCCGTCGCGGTAAAGCTCATGAAGAGGCCTGAAACATTTGCCGGGGGCGGCGTCAGCCCATCCATATCCGCGGGCAGAAGGTTTCCCAGCCGGTTGACCCCTACCGCGGAGGGAATATCGAAATAGATAAAACTCGCGGCCGGGTCGCCGCGGAGAAGCTTGTCGCGATCGAAGGCGAATGCGCCCGTGCCGGCAAAGTCGCTGCCCAGGAATTGCTCGGTCGACATGTAATAGGCGTTATGCCAGACACCGAATTTCGAAACGTCATTTTGTTTGAAATTGGGCATGACATATTCCCACACGTACCAGGCGCCCAGCGGGTCGCCGGTCTTGGAAACCGCCACCATTTGGCGGAAAGGCGGCGTGAGGTTGCAATACTGCGACATCAGCCAGCGGTCGGCCAGCGGATCGTAAAGAATGGTCGGTTCGCCGTCATCCCGAACTGAGCATCCGGTTCCCAGCACCGAAAAAAGGCTGCTCATTTTTAGCGGGGGTGTCAGCGCGTTGCCGCTTTTGTCGAACACGCGAAACAGGATGTTCATCGACTGGACATAATGATTCGGGCCGACGTCGCCGTTGGTGTCCGGAGGCAGAACGAGAATGCCGTGATTGAGGCCGTTATCGATATTGGTCATCCCATCGAAAGACAGGCTCGGCGCGGGCATCGGAGTATCCAGAAAACGTGCCATGGCGCCATCCGCATCGTGAACGGCGCCGGGAACTTCCCAGTCAGGCACCGGTTTTTCCGCTTCGGCGCGGACTTGTTTGGGATCGAATTTTTTTTGAGTTTGAGAGCGGGCGGCGAGCTCGCTTAACGGGGCTGTTTCGGCAAACTTAACTGCCTGTGCGCTTTGTGGTTTTAGGGAAGCAAAAAATTCCTTCGTATCGGCTGAAGAGGGTGACGAGGCCGATACCAAAGCGCCATCCTGCCGCGAAAGCAAACTGATAAACAACACCAGTGCCAGCACCGGCACGGAAAACAACAACACTCTGCGCATCGAAAAACACCCCCGCTGTAAAAAAGCTGTAAGAAATTGCTCTAATAATACAATAAAAAGCAGGAAAAGCGATATTAATTGAGTGCTAACCTGGGAGCGCGGACGGCTCGTCCGCACGAACGCTCTGCGTTCGAAAAACAGGCCGCCTAAAGGGCGGGACTTAGAACTTCAGGCTGCTTTGCAGCCTTTGCGGACGAGCCGTCCGCGCTCCGACTAAGAGCCGGCTTCTATCAGCGCATCACAGATCCGGCCGGCGGTCTTGCCATCCCACAGCGGAGGTATCCGGGTAGAATTATTAGCATGGTCTTTTTGCAGAATCTCAAGCGCTGCTTTTTCGATCCTATCTTTGCTTACGCCGACCAGTTGGTTGGTGCCCATTAGGGTGGTGATCGGGCGCTCGGTATTTTCACGGAGCGTCAGGCAGGGAATAGAAAGCACGGTTGTTTCTTCCTGCAGCCCGCCGCTGTCGGTCAGCACCAGGCGCGCGCCGCTGTACAGCCGCAGAAAATCCAGATAGCCCAGCGGCTCGATCAATTGAACATTAGAATTTTCTATCTGCCCGGCAAACCCGAATTCCTCGATCTTTGCTTTGGTGCGCGGGTGCGCGGGAAAGATGACGGGAAGTTCTTTGCTGATATTTAACAGCGCTTCCAAAATTCCGCCAAATGTTTTTCGGTCGTCAACGTTCGACGGGCGGTGCAGCGTGACCACTGCGTATTCTTTTTCTTTTACGTTAAGATCGTTTCGAACGGTAGAATCTTCGGCGCGGGTCAAATGATCTCGCAAAGAATCGATCATCACATTACCGACAAACTTTATTTTCTCCGGCGCGATGCCTTCGGCTTTTAAGTTTTCATCGCCATCGGTCGAAGGCGTCAGCAGCAGATCGGAAATGCTGTCGGTCAAAATGCGGTTGATCTCTTCCGGCATCGAACGGTCGCGCGAGCGAAGTCCCGCTTCGACGTGCGCAACTTTTACTCCGAGCTTGGCACAGACCAGCGCGCAGGCAATCGTCGAATTCACGTCGCCGACCACCAGCACCCAGTCCGGTTTGTGCTCGAGCACGACCGGCTCAAACTCAGTCATTATCTTTGCCGTCTGCACTGCGTGCGAAGCGGAGCCGACGCCAAGATAAACATCCGGTTTCGGTAATCCCAGATCGTCAAAAAATGAGTCGGACATCGCCGCATCGTAATGCTGCCCGGTATGAACGATGAGCGGTTCAAATTCACCGCTGCGCCGTTTCATCTCGGCATAAATAGGCGCGACCTTCATAAAATTAGGCCGCGCTCCGACGATGTTGAGAACTTTAAGCATTTAATGTAGCGCCACCGTCCCGGTGGCAGTCCTGTGAGCGTCTCGCTCACAGTCTTCTGAAATGTGAAGGCGGGACGCCTTCACGACAGCCGGCGAGACGCCGGCGCTACTTTTTACAATCTGACTATCTTTGCCTTGCTTTCATTACGCAATTCTTCGTTCAACGCATTTCGTGTATCGACGATGAGGGGCGCAAGCTGTGTGACTTTTTTATAATCCACGCCGCTGTGTTCGGTGCAGATGACCACGCAGTCCGAATTTTTGATCAGATCGTCGGTCAGCTCTGTGTTATAAAGCGGGTCGCCGGCGCCGATAGTGTAGGCGTGATCGAAGGTCACTTCCGCGACGAACGGATCGTGATAGGTCACCTCCGCGCCGCGGGAGCGCAGCAGGTCGATGATCGAAAGCGCGGGCGATTCGCGCATGTCGTCGATATCTTTTTTATAAGCCACACCGAGGATCAAAACTTTCGAACCGTTGACCGCTTTCTTCTGTTCATTGAGCGCCGTTGAAATTAATTTGATGACATAGTTCGGCATGCCGGAATTCACCTGCTCGGCGAGCGAGATAAATTGCGAATCGAAACCGTGCTGGCGCGCTTTCCAGCTCAGGTAATGCGGGTCGAGCGGGATACAGTGGCCGCCGATCCCCGGGCCGGGATAAAAAGGCATAAAGCCGAACGGCTTGGTTGCCGCCGCGCGCACCACTTCCCAGGTGTCGATGCCGAGCGCGTTGCAGAGCTTGGCCATCTCGTTGGCCATGCCGATGTTGACCGCGCGAAAGGTATTTTCCCAGAGCTTGGCGGCTTCGGCCACGCGCGCCGAAGCGACCGGGTGAACGTTGTCCACGATCTCGCCATAAAGCATAGCCGCAATGTCGGTAGAATCTTTTGTCACGCCGCCGACCACTTTCGGAATGTTGTGTGTTTGAAATTGCGGGTTGCCGGGATCGACACGTTCGGGCGAAAAGGCGAGCAGAAAATCTTTGTCCAGCTCAAAGCCTTTTTCTTCGAACATCGGCTGCAGAACTTCATCGGTGGTGCCGGGATAAGTGGTCGATTCCAGGATGATCAATTGTCCGGCGCGCAAATATTTCTGGATCTCTTCGCCGGCGGCCAGAATGTAAGACATGTCCGGGTCTTTTGTTTTGCGCAGCGGCGTAGGGACGCAGATGATGATCACGTCGCAATTGCTAAGCTCGCTAAAATCCGTCGTGGCTTTCAGCGTTCCGGCGTCAACGCATTTTTTAACGGCCTCGGCCGGCACGTCCACAATGTAGGATTTACCGCCATTTACCTCTTCAATTTTCTTGTTGTCGACCTCAAAACCGATCCCGTGAAAGCCTTTTAAGGCAAATTCCACGATCAGCGGCAGCCCGACATACCCCAGCCCGATCACTCCGATTGAGGCGGTTTTGTCGTTTATCTTCTGCTTAAGTTGTTCTTTTATCATCACTTTATTGGATTCGTGAGTACTATTTGAAATGATATCATGCATATTTAAAGAAATTTAACCTGCTTTCACCGGCTTTAAAACTACCAAAGATAAAAAAACTGTCAAGACAGGCAAATTTCCAGTAAGTGTAAGTAAATGTAGCGCCACCGTCCCGGTGGCTGTCCTGTGAGCTTCCCGCTCACAGTTTCCCGGAAATGCGAAGGCGAGACGCCTTCACGACAGCCGGCGAGACGCCGGCGCTACCCTCGAAGATTTCGCAGTCAGTACAAAACTTAGAGCGACAAAAAGGGAGACGATACAGGCGACAGCGGCCGAGACGACAATCAAGGTTTGCCCGCTTTGTTTCACCGCGATGCCGGTCACTGCCCAGGCGATGGCCAGTGGATAAAAATAGTTAGCCAGTTTTACTCTCACCAAAATTCCCGCCGCCGCGGCCAGCAAAATAAACGCGCAGCTAAGTATCATTTCGGTGCTTCCGGGCAGCTCGCCGTTCACGGATTTCAGGGCGATAACCAGATTGACCATCGACGCGACCGTAACCCAGCCAAAGTAGATTCCGAAAGGCGCCTTCACCAGCCAGAATTCCCCCATCGTCTGCACGTTTTTCAGATTGAAGTTTATAAGTAAGAGCGAGGCCAGCAAGGCCAGTATGATGACGAAACAGAGAACCACTTGTTCCTGGTGCCAGAAATAGATCCATGCGCAATTTGCCGCGCAGCTCAAAATATACAGCGACCGTACATTGCGAAAACGCCCGGCATTTTTTGGCAGAGCCCCGAAAATATTAAGTTGATAGATGCTGAACGCCGCCATGCCGAAATAGATCAGGCTCCAGATCGAGAAAGCGTAACCGGCCGGCGTTACCAGCGTCGGATGTCTGGCTGAGATAACCTCCGGCGTGACGCCACCCACATAACCGGCCGCGGCCGACCAGTTGAACGCGATCACTCCCAGTGTCGCGGCGATGACGAGTATTTGTTTAAGTTTGTCCGAGCTGTTTTGCATTGAATTTTATATTTTCGCGCCTCTTAGACTTAGCCCGTTAATATTAACACTCCCGGCCTTTTGGCCTTAATTGCCGCAAGTGTTTACGGGGGAGCGCGGACGGGGCGTCCGCACGAACTCTGCTGACATTAAGCTGCCGCGCTCCCGGTAAATCTGGTTTGATGTTAAAATTTTCCCAGTTTTATTTAGTGTTCCAATCGTCCTTTCAAAAATGGAAATCGAAATATCTTCAAACAATCCGGCCGTTAGGGCTGTGATCACCGGAACCGCGCCGCGTCCTGCCCGGCTGGCTGCCGCTCGCGGCCTGCTGCCGCTGCCGCAAGCCGAGTTGTTGGAGATACTGGTCAATCTTGCCGTAAGCGATGACAAAGAGATCGCGGACACCGCTTTGTCGACCCTCGATTCACAGGACCCGAATGAACTGCGCGGGGTCGCAAATTCGGATGAGGTTGCCCCCGGTGTTCTGAATTTTTTAGCGAGAAAAAAAGAGCTGCCGCGCGAGGTTCACGAATCGGTCATCGCCAACCCGCGTACTTCGGGTGAAGCGCTGGTCGAGCTGGCGAAAAATACCGGCGAAGGCGCCCTACTGGAACTGATCGCGATCAACCAGCAGCGTTTGATCCGCGTTCCGGAAATTATCGAAGCTATCATCGCCAACCCGGCGCGCACGCCCGAAGCCGAGCGCCGCGCCCGGGAAACCAAACGCGAGTTTTTTGAAAAGGAACGCGGCGCGCAGCAGATCGTCGATGAGCTTCGCGCGCAGGGAAAAGAAGCTGCGGCCGAATTTCTCGAGCGGGCGGAGTTTGCCGAAAACATCGAGGAGAGCGAGCTTAGTCTCGAAGACGCGGCGCTTTTGGCTGAATACATTGAAGTGCCGGATGTCGAGGTTGATGATTCCTGGCTCTCGATGGACCTGATCGAGGAGTTTTATGAGGAAACCCCCGAGCAGCGCCAGGCGATAGTTAATAAGATCCTCGGTGAATTGAAATCCGAAGAAGGCGAAGACCCGAATAAATTCGTCACGATGGTTCGCCGCATCCTCTTAATGGGTGTGAAAGACCGTGTGAAATACGCGATGAAGGGCGACCGCGAAGTACGCAATATTCTGATCCGCGATTCAAACCGGATCGTTTCCGAAGCGGTCATAAAAAATCCCAAGATCACCGATCAGGAAGTGGAAAAGATCGCCGGCATGCGCACGGTTTCCGCCGATATCCTGCGGCAGATCGGAACGAAGCGGCAATGGCTGCGAAGCTATTCGATCATTCACAATTTAGCGCGCAACCCGCGCACGCCGATGCCGATCATTATGAGCATCATCCCGCGCCTGATGCCGAAGGATCTGAAATCCCTGGGACAAAACCGCAACGTCCCCGACGCCGTCCGCCAGCAGGCCGCCCGCCTCGCAACGATCAGAGGCCAGCATTAGCGCCGCGGCTATATCAAAGCAGCGCTTTTACTTTTCCCGTCTTGATATAAGTTCCCGCGATATCGGTCAGGCTGTGGCTCAATCCGCCCAGCCACAGTCCGAAGAACACGAACCAGGCAAAATATTGTCCTAAATAGCGGCTGATAATTTCAGCCAGCCGCTGCCATTCGGCGGAGATTGTGATGAGATTCGGCAGGTTGCCGTGAGAGTAAACCGCGCCGATCAGGGCCGCCAGAAAAGCGATCAGCGTCAGCACGCCCATCAGATAGATCGTGCGCAGCAGGGTGCCGAAAATAATACCGTGGGTAAAACGCGAGCGGTGTTTGAAAAAGGCGCGGTAGGGAAACCAGATGATGCGGAAAATCCCCCAGCGGGTGTAATGTTTGGAATAAGTGTCGAGATCGGGGCCAAAGATCAGCCCGCCAAAAAGGGAAGCGACGGCGATCACACCGGCCGTTACCACGTCGCGCGAAGCTATCCAGCTCACGGCAAAGATGGGAATCGCCAACAAGACCGTGATCGCATCATGCGCTTTAAAGGAAGGCATAAACTAGCGGGTGCCCCATTCCCAAATGCCATAGGCGATCTTTTGATCGACCTTATGGCCGGATTGTTTTAGCGCGATGATAATTTGCGAGCGATGATGGGCATCGTGCGCGATAAGGTAGCCAAGAAACGCTACCACGTTGGGTTTAAATCCTTTTACCTTGCCGTCATTTTCGATGGCGTGCCTGAGCAATATTGTGATCGCCTCGCCGGAAGCGGCCAGAGATCTTTGCAGCAGATCTTTACTGCCGGCGTTTTCTTTTTCGATCTTTTCAAGGCCTTTTAATGCTTCGGGAAGCGACACTTTCAGCCACATCAACCGCACGTTGTGGATATGCGCAAACTGCTCGCCGACGCTGCGCCCTTTGGAAACCAGGCTGTCGCGAAGGTTTTCCTCAGCGACCCCATCCAGCAGATAAAGGTTGATGCGTTGGTTTATTTCCCAGGTTTTGTAAAGTTCCGCCCACTCCATACGGGTTGGATTTTAGCATATAAATTTCCCGGATTTTTGCATTTTGCTAACCGCGCAAGACGAAAATACCGTGTTTTGCTAAACTTTTCGTTTGGCACTGCGGTTGCTCTGTTAATGAAGAGGCAAGGCTATGACACAAGATCCAAAACGTGAACTGCTCAGGCACTTGGTCGCCACGATAGCTTTTCGCGGCAGTGTCGCGATCCGCGAGGCGCCGGAAAATTTCGCGAATTTCAAGATCGCAGAAGATATCAGAATGCCGGGCGAGATCCTGGCGCATATCGGCGACCTGCTCCAAGGCTCGGTTTATTTATTAAAAGGCGAGATGGTTTATTTGAATGCCGAACCGCTTTCCTGGGACGAGGAAGTAAAACGCTTTTTCACCGCCGTGAAAGAGCTTGATGCATTTCTGGCTTCTGACGTATCACTTGCCGTTCCGGTGGAAAAACTTACCCAGGGCCCTATCGCCGATGCCTTGACGCATATCGGGCAGATCATTATTTTGCGCCGCGCCGCCGGAGCGCCCGTTCGGACCGAGCCTTATTTCACGGCTGAGATAGGCCCCGGTACATTGGAATGAACAATGAACAATGAATAATTAATAATTACTGAACAACATCGATGTCTTCTTTTTTTCAAAAACTGAAAACCACTCTGGCGATGATCAAGTTCGAACACACGCTGTTCGCGCTGCCCTTCGCATTCCTGGGCGCGATCCTGGCGGCGAACGGCTTGCCCACTTTGTGGCAGGCGCTTTGGATAACGCTGGCGATGGTGGGCGCGCGCAGCGCGGCGATGAGCTTTAACCGGATAGCCGATAAAGACATCGACGCCGCCAACCCGCGCACCGCGAATCGCGAACTCCCGGCCGGCAAACTCTCGGTAGGGTTTGCCTGGATGTTTTTCTTTGCGGCGCTCACATTGTTTCTTCTCTCCGCTTTTATGCTCAACTGGCTGGCATTCGCGCTTTCGCCGGTCGCGCTGATCTTCGTGCTCGGCTATTCATATGCCAAAAGATTCACTTCGTTTGCGCACGTCATTTTGGGAATTGCGCTGGCCATTTCGCCTTCGGCGGCATGGATCGCCGTGCGCGGCGCGCTCGATAGCGAAGTCCCGCTGCTGCTATCGCTGCTGGTGATGATGTGGACCGCCGGTTTCGATGTGCTTTATGCCTGCCAGGATTTTGAATACGACCGCCGCGCGGGCCTGCGCTCGATCCCGGCGCGATTCGGCATCGGCGGGGCGCTGTGGATCGCGCGCCTGTTTCACCTGCAGGCGTTTATCGTGCTGCTGCTTTTATTTTTGGTAACCGGCTTAGGCTGGCTGGCGCTGGCCGGCGTGGTCGCCGTCGGGTCACTCCTGATCTATCAGCACACCCTCGTCAAACCCAACGACCTCAGCCGTCTCAACGCCGCCTTTTTTACCACGAATGCTTTTGTCAGCGTCATTCTGCTGCTGACTTTTGGCGGAGCGGTTTTTCTGGCAAAGATGTGATGAAAAGACTTCTGGATAAAATAATTCCTCAGAGCATACCCGGCAGTCTTTTGCTGGTCATCATTTTTACCGGCGCGCTCATGTCATTACTCTTCAAACTTTTTCCCTATATCTATGGCAGTATATGGGGCCGGGATAATCGGGAACTTCTCGTTTTGTATGGATTCGCGGTGTTTATTTTAATTCCGATCTTCGTCGGCGTGCTGACCGTGCTGACGGTTAGCTATCACGGCCGGGTCGGCATCGGGCAGGGCATCGGGCTGTCGCTGCTGGCCCTTCTCGGAGTCGGGCTTTCGGTACTGATCTATGCGATCGAAGGCGTGATCTGCCTGATCATGGCGCTGCCTATTTGTGCGGCTTTTACGGTTGCCGGCAGCCTGATCGGTTATGCCATCAGCCGAAGATCAGCCAAAAGCGATGCGAATGTTCTAGGCAGCTACCTGATCTTTCTGCTTGTTATACCTTCGGCCAGCTATCTTGAAGGGCGAGAACCGGAGCCGGAATTGACCCCGGTCGTGACCACCATAGTTATAAACGCCCCGCCGGAAAAGGTCTGGAAAAACGTCGTCGAGTTTCCCGAGATCGCGCCGCCGGCAGAGTTGATATTTAAAGCCGGCATCGCTTATCCGGTCCGCGCCCGGATGGAGGGCAGCGGTGTCGGCGCCGCGCGTTATTGCGATTTTTCCACCGGAACATTTGTCGAGCGCGTGACGATCTGGGACGAGAATCAGGTGCTGCAGTTTTCGGTCGGGGAGCAGCCATCGCCGATGAGCGAGCTTTCACCCTACGGCGCGCTGGACACGCCTCATCTTCACGGGTTTTTTGTCTCGCGTAAAGGCCAATTTAAATTAACGCGGCTGGAAAACGGCAGTACGCTGGTAGAAGGGACATCGTGGTATTACCACAAGATCAGCCCGGAGATTTACTGGCGTCTTTGGTCTGAGGAGATCATCCATACCATTCACCGGCGCGTGCTTGAACATATTAAAGACCGTTCGGAAAACGAATGATGGTTAGGTTCCTTCGTTGCCTATCGGGTCAATTAATAAAATCCTGTTTATCCTCGATCAGTTTCACCGGCTCGTCGAATTTCGGCGCCTCTTCTTCCAGGTTCCAGATCTCATAAAGGTCGACCGGAACTTCCGTCAGAAAACGGGAAGGTTTTTGCAGCACGGTTTGCCGCGAGTAATCGACCACCATCAGCGGGTAGGTCAGATACAACTCCTCGGCTGCGCGGGTCAGGCCGACGTACCAGAGGCGGCGTTCTTCTTCCTCGCCTTCGTTGTCGCGCAGCGCGCGCGGGCTGGGGAATTTTCCCTCGGCGGCCCAGATCATAAAGACCGCTTTCCACTCCAAGCCCTTTGCCTGGTGGATGGAGCTGAGTGTCAGCAGCTCGTCGTCTTCGCCGCCTTCGACCACGTCTTCGGCGGTGACATCGGTCGGTGAACCGAAGCGTTCGGTGGTGAGCAGCGCTAGTTCGGACAAGAAGGCCTCGGTCGATTCATAGCGCCGGGCAAAGAGCGCAAGCTGCTTAATATCTTCGAGCCGCGCCTCGTAGTTTTCGAAATTATTTTGCAAGTGCTCGGTATAACCGCGCTCTAAAATAAGCTCGATCTGGCGCGAAGGATTTTGGCGATTTACGTCGGACACCAGTTCTTCCAGCAGCTTGATAAATTCTTCCCAGGCGTTTCCCCGCCGCGGTCGGGCACCAAAATCTTCGCGGCGAACTAAGGCGAGTGGCTCCGCCGAGTAGGCGATCTGTGCCCAGATCTTATTTGCCGTGGCGTTGCCGACGCTGGGGATGAGTTTCAGCACTCGTTTCCAGGCGAGTTCGTCACGCGGGTTGGTGACGATGCGCAGGAAAGAAATGACATCTTTTAAATGCGCCTGCTCGAAAAAGCGCGTGCCGGATTGCACCCGGTACGGAATGCCGCGCCGGGTCAGCTCAAGCTGCAATTCCAGGCAGTGATAATGCGAGCGATAAAGTACGGCAGTTTCCTCGAGCGGCGTGCCTTCATCACGCAGATCGAGAATGCGCGAGGCGATAAATTGCGCTTGCTGGTCGACGTCGCGGCAGGGCACGAGCGCGGGTTTAAATCCCTTTGACTTGCGCGCCGGTTTTAAGACCTTGGGAAACTGGCGGCGGTTACCGGCGATCGAGACATTTGCCAAATCGAGAATCTCCGGCGTCGAGCGGTAGTTGGTTTCCAGCTTGTAAACTTCGGCCTCGGGGTAGCGCTTGGGAAATTCGTAGATGTTGGTAAATTCGGCGCCGCGCCAGGCAAAGATACTCTGCGCATCGTCGCCGACGACCATCACGTTGCGATGCTTGGCGGCGAGCAGGTCGATTATCTCAGCCTGCAGCTTGTTAGTGTCCTGGTATTCGTCGACCAGAATATGCTGAAACTGATCGGTATAAATATTCGCCACCTCGGGCTTTTCGATCAGCAGCCGTTTCCAGTTGAGCAAAAGATCGTCGTAATCCATCACGTTGCGCTCGCGTTTGCGTTCGTGAAATGTGCGGTCGATCAGTTGTATCTGGCCCGAAAGCGGCTCGAACCACGGGTAGCGGCGCGCGATGACATCCGGCACGGGCTGGTCGGTATTGGTGGCGTAGCTGATGATGTCGTGCAGAACCTCGGGTTTGGGAAAGCGTTTCGATTTGGTGTCGATGGCGGCTTCCTCGATACAAACCGAGAGAAAATCACGCGCGTCTTCGCTGTCTAAAATTGAATAGCTGGAATCGTAACCGAGCGAGATCGCGTGGCGGCGCAGGGTCAGATTGGCAATGCGGTGAAACGTGCCGCCCCAGGTGCGATGAACGTTCTGGCTGCCTGTTAATGCCTCGACACGCTGGAGCATAAGGCGCGCGGCGCGATTGGTAAATGTCGCGAGCATTATCCGCCCCGGCGCTACGCCCTGCTCTATCAGATAGGCGACGCGGTAAGTGATCGTGCGTGTTTTGCCGGTGCCCGCGCCCGCGACCACCAGCGCGGCTTTTGGCTGCGAGGTCACCACACGAAACTGCTCTTCGTTTAACTCTTCGCGATAGCGCGAGAGCTTTTCCGGCAGCGAGCGGGCGTCGTTTTTGATGATGTACTTTTTCATAATTGGAGCGCGGACGTCCCGTCCGCAAACGTCGCTTGCGATGTAAGATGTTCAAGGAACGGCTCTAATCAGGTTATCTGCGACAACCTTTGCGGACGGGACGTCCGCGCTCCCAGTAATTACTTGACCATATTCGACGGCAGGGAGAACGCATCGCCTTTTTTTGGCACTTTGGCCGCCGTAGCTTTGCCCTCGGCCGAAGCCCACGGGATGCCGTAAAACAAACCTTTGGCCAGCGATTCACCGGGCACGAGGCGTTTATCCATCGGGCTGCCGCCGGCGGGAATTTCCATGTCGATCAGGTACGTGTTGTAGCCGAGGCCCACGCCCCCTTTTTGTTCGGGATGCATTTCCACTTTGCCGTCCGCGCCGACCTTCCAGCGCCAGGTGCGCCACACCTCGCCGTTATTGACGAGGCTGCATTCCCAGTTGCCGGGATAGTCTTCGAGAGCCAGCCGATTTGTGTCGCGCACGCGGCCCCAGGTCAGCGGAAATCGCACGCGCACCATCTGGAAACGCATCTCGTCGCGATACTCGATCCCCGCTTTGTATTTCGGCGCGATGCGATCCTGATAAATTTCGTGAGTAAAGCGTTCGATCGTGCTGGTAATCTGATCGGCGTAAGGCATCGGGCCGGGCATCGAAAGCAGTTTGCCGTTCACCGTACAGCGCGCGTTGCTATGGGGCAAATTGCGCCCGATGTCGGTCGGCGACAGGCTGTAATGGAGCTCGACCAGATTTGCGCCGCTGCGCTCGGGGCGGTCGGCGACATCGAAATAAGAAATGTAGCCGGACGGCCGCAGGAACATAAAACTGACGGGCGCTTCGGCGTGTCGCATGATGATGTATTGCGGCGGCGCCGTGCCGGGCTGCTGCCCGGAAGGTACCCGATTTACCGGGCGGACCTCGATCTTATAAGTGCGGACGAGTTTTTCGGCCAGCGTTTCGCCGTTGATGGCATAGACTTGCACGTCGAAATTTCCCGCCTCTTTGGTGGCCGAGCTTTTCTGCCAGCAATCAGCCGTGCGCATAAAACTTTCGTCGACGTCTTTACCGCTGCGATGGTATATGAAAGTTTCGCAGCGCGTGGTCGCAACGGCCTTCCCGGCCTTTGCCACGACAAATTTTAAGGCGCTGCGATTGGGAAATTCACCCATCACGCGCGCCCAGGCCTTGAGCATCCAACCCGTCGCGACCGGCGCGTTATTCACACCCGTATTTTCAGACGTTGCCGCCGATTCGAACCAGGTAAAACCGTCATCGATCACATCCTGGCGCTGGGCAAGAGTGGAAATGTTCAGCGCACCCAGAAGACAAAAAAGAAAAAGAATTTTTTTCATTGGGGGCAAGATTATCATAAGTGCATAAAGTTCTGTAGGAATATTATATTTGAGTGTTGCGCTAAAGTTGTGGTGCTGAGAAGAAGATGTCATTCGGAATAGATGATAACTGATAGTTGATAGAGAATAGATCGAATCTTTCAGTTATCAGCTATCATCTTTTATCTATTCGGAATGATGCCGGCACCATAGCTTTAGATCAAAAAAATAAAGAGCGGGCGCAAGCAATCCTTCCGGACCTTGAGATAGATAGGCTTGCCCGATTCTCGCTATGTTCTTTTTTAACTTTCCGGCTTTTCTTTTGTCCAAAGGGCTATCAGCCGTTTTCTGCCTTCCAGTTTGGCTTCGATATCGGGAACTTTTAGGACCAGCTTCTCGATATGCTGGAAATAATCCGGCTCGCGGAATATTTCTCTTAACTCAGCTAGGAAGGGCGCGATCTTGGCATAGACAAAAACGTGCTCGGTGTTGGCGTCGAGAAAAGTTTTTTCGTCGATCGCGCCGTTTAGCACCAGCGAACAGGCCATGTCCCAGTAGGAAACGACCATCCGGAAATTAGCGCTGGCGCGTTCGCCGCCCCGGTAAAGCGCTACGATATCCATCACCGATCCCGGCGCAAATTCCGAAAAATACCACTGGCGCGCGGCCCGCATCTGCTCGTCGCGGCGCAGCTCGTAAAGTTTTAATATCGCCATTACATCATTTTGTTTATCCACACCGTTTCTCCTAATGTCCCTTCATCAGCGAGGGCCTGAACCTAATAAAAAACTGGAACCCGTGATGGTTTGTTCCGCCGTAATAGGGAGTGAGCGCCGCCGGATTTTGATTAAAGGTTAGCTGCGAGCCCAGCCCGACATCGATCCCTTTTCCCTGCACCACGTCATAAATATAACCGAACGAATAAGCGCCTACCCAGAAAACTTCGTGTTCATCGGGCGGGTCTAAAACCAATTCATGTCCGGATTTTTGCGCGCGTTCGATGCGCCCGTAAAATGAGCTGCGATAAAAACTGAAATTACTCTCGAATAAAAAAGAATTAGTGCGCTCGCCGTTGGCATAGTTTTGCCCCCAGACAAAAGTGCTCGCCAAATTTTTCCGTTCGCTAAAATTTTTGTTATAGATGGCCGAGGCCGTAGTGCGGCGCAGAATATGGACATCCGGTTCCGACGGTTCGGGATCTTTTAAATAGCCGTGTGAAATTTGCAGCGCCAGGTCTTTGGTCGGGTTCCATGAAATGCGCCCGCTAAAAGAATTCAGCCGCAGCTTGTCGATATCCCAGCGATTTTCGTTCGGCTCGTGGCCGTTAAAAGCGCTGGCTTCAAATTTTACTTTGCCGAAGTTATATCCGGCGGTAACCACGCCGTAGCTGATATGGGTGGCGTCCTGCCAGTGATGCGAAATGGGCGCATCCGGGTTATCCATCCCTGACAAACGATGCATAAACGTCGGCGGGCCAAGCGCCGGTTCGCCCGCCACACCGGCATACAGATAGACGGAATTTTTCTTGTCAAAGCTGTAAGAGAACGTGGCTGCCAATTCGTCGATCAGATCGTGCGGATGTTGGCGGTCGTGCAGCGGCGCGCCGCGAAAAGTTTCGCCGCTTTGATACAGCAGCGGGTAGCCATAACCGCGCTCTATCAGCGGATCAAGGCTCACCATCGCGCGAAATCCGAACTGCGCTTTGTCCGACAGAGGCCGTGAATACATCGCCATCAGCATCGACGGCGCATCAAAACGCGCACGGCTTCCTTTTCCCCCAATACCGCCGCCGGAAACATCGCGCTCGCTTCCAACTTCGGTGTAGCGCAAAAACGCCGTGCCGTGCAGCATTAGCATTCCGCCGTCCCGGTACATTTTCATGTAGGCATAGACGGGAGACGATTCCGGCTGCCACGAAGTGCCCGAACCTTCTTTCGACATCGGAGCGTTTCTGTCCACCGAAGAACGCATGTCAGAAGAATGATCCATCGTCATACCGCCCGGCGTCTGGTGCCCGGTATGATCATCTGCTTTATGATCACTTGCTTTATCGGGCGCTTTGTCTTCATCGGGCGAATGAACGTGCTCGGTCTTTTCCGGCATTTTCATATTTGCGTCGGGTTTAACGCCAACGGCGATGTTGCCCCACATCCCGCCTTTGGCGTGGCCGCGTACAGAGCAAAAGTAAGTGAATTGTCCGCGCTCGCCGGCCTTGATCACGAGTTCTTCTCCGGAGAGGGTTTCATCTTCGGCTTGCGGGGTGACCGGCGAGCTTCCCGCGCCCCCTGTTACCGTGGAAACATCCGGCGTTAATTCAAACGGCGCTTTCAAATCCCCGAACCTCAGATCGTGTTTCATATCGAGATCGGTATTAACAAAAAGGATCTTCAGAGTAGCGCCCACCGGCACGACCAGGGTGGGATTACGCATACCCTGCATCCGGTACGAGAGCATATCGTCCGCCGGCCCGGTGGTCACCACCAGGCGGATCTCCGTCTGCGTGAATGTTAAATTCGAGCCTTCTTTTGTTCCCTGGGTTTGCTGGCTTTTAAATTTTGTCAGGTCGGAATACTTGAGAGTTTTCTTTTCGCCGGCATCCAGGGTAAACCCTTTTTGCGCAAGCGCATTTACGCTTAGTAAAGATCCGATAATAAAAAATAAAATAAGGTTTTTCATTTCAGTTATATAAAGATGCTAGGGCGTCTAAATAAACAATTCAAGTCCGCCGGGAAGCGATGCCGCTAAATTGACGGCAATTTCCGGCTTGCGTTTTTGGCCGTTCTTGATTAAAACTAGCATTTGATGCAGCCAAAGATGCAAGTCAATTGGAAGACCGATACGGCCCGTCCTATCTTATTCATGAATAGAGCGCACTGGACCGGTTTGCATCTGAAGCACTGCCGCGTCACTCCCGGCGAACTTCTCGATTTCGTCCCCCAACATCACGAACTTAATATGACCCTGGACGGCGCGGTGCATACCAAAAAGCAATCCGCGGGCGGCGTGATCCTGCGTCACAGCGAAGGCGTGGGGCAGATGTGCCTGACCTCGGCCGGGCAGACGATGAGCGCCGTTTGGGACGGCGAATATGAATATTTGGCCCTCGATCTGGAGCCGGACTACATGGTCCAGACGGCGATCGAAAACCGGTTTTCGCCGCGTTTCGAATTGGCGGAAAATTTTGCCGGCAACGATCAACTGATGCAGCAGATCGGTTATGCGCTCTTAAAAGAATCGCAGGCGGAAAACCCGTCGGGAAGTTTATACGCCGATTCGCTGACGCAGAGTTTGACGCTGCATCTTTTGAAAAATTACAGCACCGCAAGCTACGGCGCCCATACGAGGGAAAATCTGCAGGGGGGCCTACCCGCATATAAGCTCAACAAGGTAACGGATTTTATTAACGACAAGCTGGACCAGGACCTCTCGCTGGCAGAGCTGGCCACGGTTGCCGGCCTGAGCCGTTTTCATTTTTCGCGCGCCTTTCGCCGCAGCACGGGGATCACACCGCTGCAATATTTGATGCGCCGGCGTGTCGAACGCGCCAAAGAACTTCTCCAAAACCGCGATCTTCCCCTGGTGGAGATCGGCCTCCTCGCGGGCTTCAAAAATCAAAGCCATTTCACCACTCTCTTTCGCAAATTTACCAGCCTGACGCCCAAAGCGTGGCGTGAATTAAAACTCGCCTGAAGTTTTCAGCAATCCTGGAAAATAAAAAGCAAGAAACTGATAGAAAAGCGATAAAGCTCTGCATTACTCTGGCACCTGGGCTCATATTTTAGGCCCAAGGAGTATAAAAGAAATGCGAATATGCTTGTTAGTTCTTACTTTGATCTTTATTTTAACGGGGGCTGCTTTTTCCCAAACATCATCCGACAAACTCGTCTTTGAGAAAGCGTCTACCCATGCCAGGGAAGGCCGCTACATGGAAGCGCTGGAAAAATATCGCGGGCTTTTATCGTCGGTAAAAAAGGCGAAGCCAGCGGCGAAAGTTCATTTCAACATCGGAGTTTGTCTTTATCATTTGGAGCAGTTTGAAAACGCGGCAGCGGAATATCAAGCGGCGATCACGGCCGACCGCGCTTATCAAAAGGCATTTTATACGCTGGGAATAGCGCAGGCGGCGTCAGGAAAAACCAATGAGGCCAAAGCCGCGTTTTACGAAGCTGTGAGGCTCAAGAAAAATGACGGCGAGGCCTGGTTCGATCTGGCAATGGTTTTGCTCGCCGAAGGAGATGAAAAAAATTATGAGGCTGCCCGTGACGCCTTTGAGAACGCGGCCAAAAATAATTCGATAAACACGGCAGATGCGATAAATAATATCGGGGTTATCGCGGCGCTTAACGGCGATCTGGCCGCCGCGGAAAAGAAATTCAAAGCTGCCTTGAAAATGGGCGGCTCCGCCGAAGCAAAAAGCAATCTGGAGGTCTGCGTCCAATACAAACAAAGCCTGAACCGGGAATTGATAGCAAAGTTAATTCTCAGCGGCTGGAGAGTCCAGGGAGTCTAGAGAGTCAAGAGTTTAGGGAGTGTAAGAGAGCGAGTTTAACGCACGACTCTCTAGACTCACACAGACTCTCTGAGCGACGGATGAAAATCAATCGTCGCGATGCGACGAATACCGCGATGTTCGACATTCCGTGGGTTAAAACCCACGGCTATAGTCAGAAATACCGCTACGCGGTAATAAGATTGGAGCCACGAAACACACGAAGCGACACAAAAAAGCAAAATCAAAGAGAAACCCGGCCGCTACCGCTCCCGGTTCTAACAAAGAAACGCACCGGCTAACGCCGACGCTACTGACAAGAGAGAACCACCTCGTCACGGCTTTGCCGCGCCACCCCTCCTTTGTAAGGAAGAGAGTTTAACCGTGCGCCGCTGCAAACAAATGCTATAATCAATAAAATTTGTTACGGACGGAAATAATCATATGAAATTACCCGGTGGATTTGATCTCGGTGGAATGATGAAGCAGGCGCAGCAGATGCAGGCCAAGATGGCCGAGGAGATGCAGGCGCTGATCGTGGATGCTTCGGCGGGCGGCGGTGTGGTCACCGTCAAGATGCGCGGCAATTATGAGGTCATCGAAATAAAAATTTCGCCCGATGCAGTGAAAGACGGCGACGTCGAGATGCTGGAAGATATGGTCGCGGCAGCGGTCAACGAAGCGAACCGCAAGGTCAGCGAAGCCTTAAAAGGCAAGATAGGCGGCATGCTGCCCCCCGGTTTAGGAGGCATGTTCTAGAAAACTATCAACTGTGAACTATCAACTATTCACTGTTTTTAAAGAATGCTTTCGGAAAAGCAGTTAATAGTTCACAGTTAAAAGTTAATAGTCAATTGTTTACTCTATGCTGGAATACGCAGAGCCGGTCGCCAAATTAGTCGATGAATTTAAACGCCTGCCCGGGATCGGACACAAGTCCGCCCAGCGGCTGGCATTTTATATTTTGCGGCGTCCCGATGCCGACGTCGAGCGGCTGGCAAATTCGCTGCTGGAAGTAAAACAGAAGATCGTTTTTTGCTCGCAGTGCAATAATCTCACCGACATCAACCCGTGCGCTTTTTGCGCCTCGCCGAATCGCGACCGCTCGATGATCTGCGTGATCGAAGAACCTTACAACCTGGTCGCGGTAGAAAAAACCCGCAGTTATAAAGGCCTCTATCACATTCTGCACGGATGCCTTTCACCGATCCGCGGCATCGGTCCCGACGAACTGATGCTGGCCAATCTGCTGCCGCGTCTGATGCCGGAAAATAACGAGGGTGTCGATGTCAAAGAAGTTATCCTGGCCACCAATCCCAACACCGAAGGCGAAGCCACGGCAAATTATGTCGCGCGGCTGCTAAAACCCCTGGGCGTGAAAGTAACCCGCATCGCGATGGGAATGCCGGTCGGATCGGATCTGGAATTTGTCGATGAAGTGACTATGGATAAGGCGCTGAGTAATAGACACGAGATGTAACTGGGAGCGCGGACGGCTCGTCCGCATACGTCGCTTGCGACATTGAGTTTTAGCCAGAGACAGCCAGGTTGTCTGCGACAACCTTTGTGGACGAGCCGTCCGTGCTCCCAGTAAAAAGCCCCGGAAAAATATCCGAGGCTTTTCGTTCTTAATATCGTATTCCTTTAGAATCTTACTTTTTCTTCCGGAATATCGCCTTCCAGTCCTTCGGCGGTTTTCATCTCTTCGTAGGTGCTATAAAAATTACAGTCGTATTCTAAAAGCGATTGAACCTTTACCCCGGCAAACTCAGCCGGGCCATCTTCAAAACGAACGATCGCGCCGACACCGATGACTTCCGTTCCCAGGTTCTGCACCAGGGAAATGGTTTCTTCGATCGCTTTTCCGCTGCGGATGATATCGTCGACGATGATGCACGGATAGATCTCTCCGGATTTAATGTACTGGCGGAAAGTGCGCTTTCCTTCTTCGATCTCGGCCCAGTAGATCTGCTCGGCGCCGAGCGCTTCGCGCACGCCGAAGGCCACCGGAATACCGCCCGGGCTCGGGCTGATGACCGCCACTTTAGGCAAGCGGCTGGCGATTTCTTTGATCATACGAAATTTGCGGCTGAGGCCGACGGCCAGAATGCGCGCGTTATCGTAATAGCGAAAAGCCAGCGGCATCTGAAAATAATGCGAAGCGCGTTTGCCCGAAGGATAAACAAAATGCCCGTGGCGAAAAGCGCCGGTTTTTTCCAGGATGCTTTTGACAGAGTCGGAAGAAGGTATTAAGTCGATCATAAATTTTCCTCAAATTTTTTCTAAAAGCTTACGATAAAGTTTTCTCAATGACAAATTTCTGCACGGGGGACATCTCGGCCGGCATTTCAGAAAACGCGAACCAGCGGGCGGAATGTATTTCCGCGCTCTTTACTTTTAACTCGCCGCTGCCGCTTGCCGTTGCGCGCGCGCGAAAGATTATCTCGACGTGGCCCTGGAGGGTCCGTATCCAAACCATCTCCAGTTCGGTTATTTCCAGGCCGGTCTCTTCGCGGATCTCGCGGCGGATGGCGTCTTCGGGCTGCTCATTGTGATCGATAAATCCGCCGGGCGGCCCCCAGCCCGAACCGGGGCGCAAAACGTGGTCCAGCAGCAGTATTTTATCCTCTTCATTGCGGACCACCGCGATCACTGAGACGGTAAATCTTTTCTGCGTGGTCCGGATCAACGATCGCCGGATAGCCGGCGGAAGCCAGCGCCAAATTTTCCCCGCCAACCGTTTATGTGCTTCCATACATCTGAAATTTCGAGTTTTTTGATTATACAGTTAGTTTCGCTATAGCAGACCGGAAATACCCATCAACAATGTCCACTGACTAGAACGCGGTGCGTTTGTGCGGGCATAGATGCCCGCGCCCATATTTATATTGACTTGATAGCATGAAAGTTTTAACATATTTGTAGTTGTTTTACTGTGTTTAAAACAATCTCATTTAACCCACTTTACTACTTTGAGGAGAACAATTTAATCCACTTTCCGGAGGGATCAATGATCCGAACTCGTCGTTCTCTGTCTTATTACTATCTTATAATTGCAATAATAGCAGCATTTAGTGCTCAATTTACCGCAGCCCAATCTCTTAAATTACAAAAAGATCTCAATTCCGAGCTTAAGAATTATTCGGTCTTCAAGCTTAATGCCGCCACAGCCCGCCAGCAGGCAGGGCAAAACCGCACGCTGAATTTGCGCGCCGGCGGATGTGATTATTCTCTCGAGCTGGTGCCGAACGATCTGCGTTCGCCGCACTATCGCGCCGAGGAAACCGGGCCTGATGGCGTCAGGGAGGTTCCTTTTGACGGGGTCAATACCTACAAGGGAAAAGCTTCCGGCGACGAAGCGTCGAGAGTGCGCCTGTCTATCGATGGAGGCAAGGTCGAAGGATATTTCTTTACCGGCGGCGGCGACGCTGGGGGCGAAAGGTTTTATATCGAACCCGCCAGCCATTTTTCCAAATCGGCGCAGCCCGATGAGATGGTCGTTTATAAAGCGGAAGACTTGCTGAATCCGATCACGTTTAGCTGCGATCTGCACATCGATCAAAAGATCGCCGCGGGAGAAAAATTTGTTGCGCCCCAGATGGGCCAGATGTCGCCTGAGACAGCTACCATGCGCGTGATCGAGATCGCGACCGATGCGGATTTTGAATATACCAGCGCGACCGGCGGTTCACTGACTACCAATGCCGATATTTTAAACACCATCAACATGCTCGAAGGCGTGTATGAAGACGAATTGGGCATCACCTTTGACGTGGTGTTCCAGCATACCTGGACGACCGCCGACCCTTTTACGGGAGCGAATATGGACGCCCTTTTGCGTTCGATCCAGGCGTATTGGAATGTTAATTATCCGGTAGGTCAGGTCCCGCGCGACGTGATGCATCTGTGGAGCGGGAAGGCGATGGCCGCGGCGCAGGGCTGGGGATTTATCGACGTTATCTGTAACCGGCCGGATGCGGCCTACGCCTTGAGCGGAAAGATAGATTGGGTGCCGGTAAAGTATGAACTGACGGCGCACGAAATAGGCCACAATCTCGGTGCGTCACACGTGGAAGAAGCGCAAAGCTGCGGAAATACCCTGATGAACTCGCAGCTCTCGACGGTCACTCCCTTTACTTTTTGCGCGGCTTCGCGCGAGCAGATACAGGGGCATGTCGCGGCCTCGGGCGGATGCCTGGGCAGCCGCACTGCGGGCGTGACGCGTTTTGATTTTGACGGCGACGGCAAGGCCGATATCGGTTTGTTTCGTCCGGCGGGCGGCCTCTGGTACATCATGAACAGCCGCGATTCTTCGTTCTCTATCTACACTTTCGGCCTGGCCGGCGATAAACCGGTGCCGGAAGATTACGACGGCGACGGTAAAAGCGATATTGCGCTTTATCGCAGCGGCGGATGGTTTAAGCTGAAAAGCTCGACGGGGACGATCGAAGGCACCGGTTTCGGTTTGCCCAACGATCTGCCCGCACCGGCTGATTTTGACGGCGACGGTAAGACCGACGTGGCGGTCTATCGCCCCGGCGAAGGCCGCTGGTATGTGCAGCCGACCGCAACCACGACGCCGTTCTACGTCGTTCAGTTTGGCGCGAGCGGCGACATGCCTGTTCCATCGGATTACGATGGCGACGGCCGAGCGGATGTGAATCTTTTCCGCCCGGCGGACGGCACCTGGTACCGCCTCAACAGCCGTGACGGCGCGTTTGTCGCGATCCCGTTCGGCAGCGCGGGCGATCTGCCGCAGATCGGAGATTTTGACGGCGACGGCAAAGCCGACCAGGTCATTTATCGTCCCGCTGCGGGCTCGTGGTATGTGTTTAAAAGCAGCACGGCCACCGTCGGCGGCGTAGGGTTTGGCTTAAACGGAGATATTCCGGTCCCGGCGGATTTTGACGGCGACGGCAAGACCGACTATGCCGTGTTCCGCCCGAGCAACGCCAACTGGTACCGCCTGCAAAGCCAGGACGGCGGTTTCTATGTTTTTCAATGTGGCACCGGCACCGACATTCCGGCTTTAAGCCGGTAGAACAAGGGGTTTCATCACACACTTAACGGGAACGGCCGCGGGCTGTTCCCTTTTTTGTTTTGGTGCGCGGACATCTTGTCCGCAACGAACGCGTAGCGTTCGACGCACCCGGTCACTCTCCCACCACCCGTCAGCCGAAGGCGGCTGCCATCCCTCCTCGGGCAGGGGGGGAGTTTCCCGGTTCTGGTTTCATTGCCGATGACAAGCGCGTATAGACTTGCGACGCATCGGCTAACGCCGACGCTACTGACTTCATGCTTTTGCTAGAATGGTTTCGCGTGAAAAAATTCGGGGAAAAAGATGTCGGAGTTATCTTTTCGTGGAACGAAGTGAGTGAGGTCCACCATATCCGCAACGGCGTCTACCAGCGCAACGGGCAGCTTATTTCGCTGCTGACGGATTTTGGCAAGATTAATCCCTGCTACCCGGATTTTCACGGCGACACTGCGGACACCATTTTTTACACCGGCGCCGGACGCCGCGGCGACCAGAAACTCGACGCGCCGAATCGCGCTCTGCATAATGCCATCGAGTCAAAAATAAAAGTTCCGCTTTTTAACAAACTCTCGGTGGGGCGCTGGCAGTTTATGGGTTACTGGCAGGTTACGGACGCCAAATATATTTTTGACGAGAAGACGGATAGAATGGTGTGGAAATTTACGCTGGAGAGAGTCGGGTGAAGATAGATTTAAATTGCCACTAGCTTTAGCTAGTGGGTATAAAGTAATTAAATAGTAAAGGGCTGTAGCCCAAAAGGAGATTCGGCTAAAGCCAAAAATATTGGTTTAGGCATCTGTAACCACTAGCTAAAGCTAGTGGCAATTTAAAAAGCATTAAATGATTTTAGAATGCGAAGAAAATTCAATGTTGGAAATTCGTAGAGCAACACAGGATGACTGGCCGGGGATATGGCCGATCATAAAAACGGTGATCGCGGCCGGCGATACCTATACCATTGCGTCCGACGCGAGCGAGGAAGAAATGCGCGCGATGTGGTACAGCCCTGAGAAATATACTTATGTCGCGATATGGTCGGGACCGAGTGACGAAGAAGCAGGCGCTATGACTGTCGCGTCCCAGTCTATTGTAGGCACGTTTTTTCTCAAGGCGAATCAATCGGGGCCGGGCGCGCACGTCGGCAACGCGGGTTATATGGTGTCGCCCGATGCGCGCGGCAAAGGCATCGGACGCCAAATGGGCGAGTGGTCGCTGGATGAGGCGCGGCGGCTGGGCTTTACCGCGATGCAGTTTAACTTTGTGGTGAAAAGCAATAAGTATGCGGTAAAACTCTGGCAGGATATCGGCTTTGAGATAATCGGCGAGATTCCGGACGCGTTCGATCACAGGGAATTAGGGCTGGTGAATGCGTATATCATGTATAGAAAACTTTGAGACCGGTAGCAGTGAGCAGAGATTCTCTTTTAAATTGCCACTAGCTTTAGCTAGTGGCAGAATGAGAGATAAACATTTTTTTGGGCTTTAGCCAAACTGATTCAGTTTGGCTAAAGCCCATCTTTTTATCTGCCTAAACCACTAGCTGAAGCTAGTGGCAATTAAAATAAATCCACTGCTGCCTACTGCCATTGCCTTCTAAAACTTAAACCTTGCTCCGAGCTGTACCTGGCGCGGCTCGCCGAAACCGGCGGAGACCGTGCCGTCGAAATTAAAGGTCAGCGGACGCGGCAGGCTGTGCTGGTTGCGGTTATTAAAGGCATTGAATATTTCAAAGATCCCTTCGATCGACATTCTTTCCGAGATCTTGAAACCCTTTGTGGCGCGAAGGTCGAAAGTGAAAAATTCGTTCTCCAGCCGCAGAGTGTTTCGTTTCACGATATTCGGAAAAACGCCGCGGTTGGTGACCGAGGTCGGCTGTGCCGAACGGAATTGCACGATCGGCGAAACCGAGATGCCATACGGCGCTTCGATCGTCATAAAGAAATTGAAGCGGTGACGCTGGTCGCGATCGGACCAATTGAATTCCGGCCGGAAATCACGAGGATCGGCGTAACGGAACGTGAAAGGATCGCGCTCGTTATCGTCGTCGGATTTGTCGAACGACAGCAGGTAATTTGCCTGGAACTGAAAACGGTTGCTGAGCCGTTTGGTCGCGGCAATGGTGACCCCGTGAAAGCGCGATTTTCCCGCGCTCTCGGTGCTGCGAATTTCACCGACGCCGGAACCGTCAGGCCGCTCGAAAACCGCCACACCGCCATAGAGACGCGGGTCGTTGCGATTGACAAAGCGGGTCAGGAAATCGGCCTTGGCGTAGTTGTAAGCAACGAGAAGGTTCAGGTCTTTGACCACTTCACGTTCAAAACTGATGCTGTACTGGATCGTCTGCGGGTTTTTGAAATTCTTTTCAAATACCGCCACACCCGGATTAAAAGGCGTAAACCCGGCGGTCGGAACTATCCCGGGATAGACCGGGCAGGGCCCGATAGTGGGGCCGGGGCCGCAGATGAAATTGGCAAAGAAAATATTTCCCGCGATCACGCCGTCCGTATTACGGGGGCCGGCCAGAACCAGCCCGGGAATGCGGCTGGTATAAATGCCGGCGCCCAGGCGGATCACCGTTTTGTCATCTTTGCCGGGCGACCAGGAAAGCCCGAGGCGCGGCTGCCAGCCGTCGACCGAATCCGGAATGGAACCATCGGATGTGAATCTCGCATCATTTAGAAACTGCCCGTAACGGGTTTGAGCGGGCGGTGTGATAGTGTCCGGATGAAATTGAGCATCCCATCTTAACCCGAGATTCAAGGTCAGGCCTCGCCTTATATTCCAATTATCCTGAATGTAAATTCCCGGCTCGATATCGTTGAAGGCCTGCGTACCGGCCTCTTCGGCCGTGCGGTTGCCGATCGGGGCAAACTGCAGATAAAGCTGCAGGGCGTTTCCATTTACATTGTTGATGTAATTCTGGAATCCGGCGATCGCCCCGCCGATAGTGGCGTCGGCAAAAATGTAGCGCCCGCGCGCAAAGCCGACAAAGGTTTGCGAAGTTCTCGTGCGGTTAAGGTCAAAACCAAGCTTGACCGTGTGATTGCCGCGAATGACGGTGAAATTGTCGGTGATCTGCAGACGCGTATCTACTTCCGGCACCGGCAGAAAGAACGGGCGACCGAAGCGATAGGAAATACTTCCGTCAAAAGTACCGATGGTCGTGTCCGGAAGGTCGGGGCCGTCATAAAAGCGCGGACGCCCCTCACGGGCCCACTGAAAGCGCATTTCGTTCAGCAGATTGCCGGAAATATTACTGACCAATTGGCCGATGAAAGAATGCGAATTGTCGGTCTCGCGCCCGTTGGCGCTGACGCCCCAGGTGGGCACGTCAAAGGTGCCGTTGACCTGCTCAGCGCGGCTGTAATTGTGCCGCAGGGTCAACCGGCTCCTGGAATTTAACTGGATATCGACCTTGCCGAGAAAAACATCGGCGATATTGGTGCGATTTATGATCCCCTGTTCACCGGGATCGGCAAAGCGGGTGGCAAAGATATTCACCAGGATCGGGTCAATAAAATTGGGCTTGCTGCTTTTTCCGTCGTTCCTTTCATAAGCGACAAAGAAAAACGCCTTGTCTTTTTTGATCGGCCCGCCGATATTCGCGCCGAATTGATAGTTGCGAAAATCTTCGACCGGCAGCCCGGCATCGACCGCGTCCGGGTTTTGGCTGGAAAGGCTTTGGTTACGAAAATAAACAAAAGCGGAGCCGGCGACGGTGTTGGTGCCGCTCTTGGTGACGGCATTGATAAAGCCGCCGGAGCTGCGCCCGAATTCGGCGGAAGCGCCGACCGGGACCACCTGAAATTCCTGGATCGATTCCAGGCTGACGGTAAAAGCGGGACGCTGGCCGCCGCGCTGTTCGCCAAAGAACGGGTTGTTGGCATCGGCGCCGTCTATCGAGAAATTATTTTGAATTCCTTTTTGGCCGTTGATCGTGACTTCGTCGCCGTCCGGGCCCTGAACGATCGACACGCCCGGGGTCAGTTGGACAAATTTGCTGAAGTCGCGGCGATTGATCGGCAGATTTTCCACCGAGGTGTTGTCGATCAGCGTATTGAGCTCCGTTCTGCCGGTCTCGACACCCTGGCCTTCCTTGCTGACGTCGACGGTAACAGTAGCGCCGCCCGCCGCCATCTTGACCTGCAGGTTCTGCGTCTGGCCGACGGTAAGCTGCACATTTTCCAGGATCGAGCTGGCAAAACCCGAAGCGGTGGCCGTCACCCGGTAATTGCCAAGCGGCAAAAGCGGGGCACTAAAAAAGCCGTCCGAATTTGTATTGACGGAACGGCTGAACCCGGTGTCGGTGTTTTCGATCCTGACGGTGGCATTAACGACCACCGCATCGTTCTGATCGATCACCGTGCCCTGTATCAAACCGGTTGTCGACTGCGACTGGGCAAATCCTGTTATCGAGAGGCAAAAAAGAAAAACGAAACTGCTCAAGGCGTAGCGAATTCTATACATATTTCCTCCGAGAATGTTTTTGATCCCGCTTGTACTTTTCCCGCTTGTCTTATTTCCCGGCAACCCTTTACCCGCGTGGCGCAATATCTGACGGAAAAGCCGGATGTTAATTAAATATGAAATTCGTGTGAACTAATAGAAACGTATCACGTCAGACAAACGCTTGGCAATGATTTTAATGTTAAATTTTTCTGCGGTGAGAGGCGAGTGAGACAGTAAAATATTTATAGAAAGAACCACCCCGTCGCGCAGGAGCGCGCCTCCCCTCCTTCGTAAGGAGGGGAGTTTAGAGCCTCCGAACTCTTGACTAAGACTCGTACCTATTTCTTCTCGCCCAGCGCGACGGCGCGCTGGTAAGCGGCATAGACGGCTTTTGACAGCACGGTGCGCAGTCCGCCTTTTTCCATCTGGTAGATGGCGTCGGCGGAAGTACCGCCGGGCGAGGTGACCATGTTGCGAAGTTCCGCCGGGTGCTTGTGCGATTCCATCGCGAATTTTACCGCGCCGAGCATTGTTTCCTGCACCAGCTCTTTTGACATATCACGGGAAAATCCGAGGTGGACCCCGGCATCGGTCAGCGCTTCCATGACCATAAAGATATACGTCGGGCCGGTGGCGGAAAGGGAAGTCGCCATATCGATCATGTTTTCCGTTTCGACGCGAAGCTCCTTACCCAGCGCGGTCAAAATGGATCTGATCTGCTGCTGTTCGTCTTCGGAAACTTCCGCGGTACAGGTCCAGGCGGTGATACCCGCGCCGATCTGCGCAGGCGTGTTCGGCATGGCGCGGACGATCTTTCCGTGGCCGAGCGCGGCAGAGATGGTCTCGAGCTTGGCGCCGGCGACGATAGACATTATCAGTTGGCCGGACGTCACCGCGTCTTTAAGGCCGCGCATCACCCCGTCAAAGCGCTGCGGCTTGACGCAGAGCGCGACGATGGAGTTTTCGCTGTCTTTGACGGCGCTTACGGCTTCTGCATTATTTTCGAAAACCATGATGCCGTATTTTTCGGCGAGCTCGGCGCGGCGCGCTTCGCGCGGGTGCGAAGCCGTTATTTGCTCAGGCTTTACCAATTCCTGTCTCAGTAATCCGGCGACGATGGATTCCGCCATCACGCCGCAGCCGATAAACGCGAGTTTTGTGTTAGTCAGATCGTTTTTCATAAGTGTCAGTAGTTTAGTTTTTTGTTCGTGTCGTTTCGTGTGATTTCGTGGTTACTTCTTCAAATGTCTTATAATGCGGTAACAAAGACTGAAACCACGAACACACACGAAATAACACGAACAAAACAGAATCCTAACAACTTTTCCGATTTGCCGCGAATTGTTTTATCATCTACAGCTTAAGATATTTCACAATGAGCATAGAAGAACAAATAGAATTTTTGAAAAAAGGCGCGGTGGATGTGATCCGCGAGGCCGATCTGCGCGTGAAACTGGAACGATCGGCCAAAACCGGCAAGCCGCTGCGCGTAAAGCTGGGCGCCGATCCGACCGCGCCGGATATTCATATCGGGCACACGGTGGTGATCCGTAAGCTGCGCGCTTTTCAGGAATTGGGACACACCGCTATTTTTCTGATCGGCGATTTTACCGGGATGATCGGCGATCCAACCGGGAAAAATACGACCCGCCCGCCGCTGACGCGCGAGGAAATAAAAGCCAACGCCGAAACTTACAAAGCCCAAATTTTCAAACTGCTCGACCCGGATAAAACCGAGATCCGTTTTAATTCCGAATGGTTCGATAAATTTTCGGCGGCCGATTTTGTCAAGCTCTGCTCGCGCACGACGGTCAAACAAATTTTGGAGCGCGACGATTTTGAAAAACGGATGCGCGAGGAAAAACCCATCTCGATGCACGAGCTGCTCTACCCGCTGGTGCAGGGTTACGATTCGGTCGCGCTGGAGGCCGATGTGGAGCTGGGCGGAACGGACCAGAAATTTAATTTACTCGTCGGGCGCGACCTGCAGCGCGAATATGAGCAGGAACCGCAGGTCATCATGACCACGCCGCTGCTCGAAGGGTTGGACGGCGTGAATAAGATGTCGAAATCGCTCGGCAATTACATCGGCATCACCGATACGCCGGATGAAATGTTCGGCAAGGTGATGTCGATCAGCGACGAACTGATGTGGCGCTACTACGATCTGATGACCGACCTGACGCCGGCGGAGATCGCGGCGCTGAAAACCAAATGCGATTCCGGCGAAGTGAACCCGCGCAACGCCAAAGTCGATCTGGCAAAGCTGATCATCAAAGATTTTCATTCCCCGGAAGCCGCGCAGTCTGCCGAAGATGAATTTAACCGGCGCTTTGTGAAAAAGGAAATTCCCGATGAGATAGAGGAAAGACAACTGCCGGCCGGAAGCTATAAGCTGTTGGCTTTGCTGACAGACACTGGGCTGGCTGCCTCTAAGGGCGAAGCCAAGCGCCTGATCGAACAGGGCGGCGTTAAAGTCGGCGGCGAGAAAGCTTCGGATACCGGAGCGGAGATAGCGGTCGATGGAGAAATAATTTTACAGGTCGGCAAGCGAAAATTCCTGAAGATCAAGACCGGGTAAAACTATGAACTTTTAACTATGCACTATTAAATTTTTTAGAAAATTTTCTTTAAGACAGTTGATAGTTAACAGTGCACAGTGAATAGTTAGGTTCAACGTAAAAATGTCACAGGCCATCATTGAGACCGAAGAGGTTCTGATCATCGAAACGCCGGAGCGCGTGCCGCTGCAGTTTGCGCTGGCATCGATCGGCAATCGTTTTCTGGCGTGCGCGGTGGATCATCTTATCCAGTTCTTTACCATCTTTTTCCTCGCCTGGGTTTTGGCGGCGGCGACAAATGCCGAGTCGGTCACCCAGATATCCGAGGGGCTGCCGCGCTGGGTGGTAGCGATATTGATAATAGCGTTCTTTTTGATCATTACCGGCTATTTTGTTTTTTTCGAAGGTTTCTGGCACGGACAAACGCCGGGTAAAAGGCTTTTGAAACTTCGCGTCATTCGCGAAGACGGCCGCCCGATCACTTTTTGGGAAGCAGCCGCGCGCAATCTTATTCGCATCGCGGATATGATGCCGGCGCCTTTTTATTCGCTGGGGCTGATCTCCGTTTTTATCAGTCCGCGCGACCAGCGCATCGGCGATCTTTTCGCGGGCACGGTGGTGGTGCGCGAACGGCAGGACGAAGCTCCGACCTTTAAAAGCGTTTTTTCGACCTCGATCAGCGATTCGGCTTTTCAGCGGGTGCAAAACCGGGTCACTTTTACGGCGGATGTTTCTCCGCTAACGGAACCGGAAATCGAGGTCGTCGAATCTTTTTTGCGCCGGCGCTGGGACCTGACCGACCGGCAGCGCCTGTGGATGGCATGGCGCATCGCCCTGCCGATAATGTATAAGTTAAAACCGGCTTACGACCTGAATAATTTCTCTTACGAGGGATTTCTTGAAGAATTGCTGCAGCGCTGGCACGCCCTGCCAAACCGCGGAAAATAAGCCGGTTTGCGGAACGTGACGGCAACCCGCGCGGGAGTAAGGGCGCCCTTCCTACGGGTAAGGCTACCGGTACGCGCCCGCACGAAATAAACCTTTGCTTTGAAAAAACGTATATATTCTGTTATTGTGCCCTCTGGTTTTACTCTCCTGGCGTTTTTATGGCGCCCAAATAATTAAGGAAAAAATAGATCAGTTGACGGAAGTAAGAAAAAATATCCTGGTCACAGGCGGCGCCGGTTTTATCGGCTCGCATTTGGTGACAAAACTATTGTCGGAAAACGCCTGGTCGGTGACGGTGATCGATAATTTCGACCCTTTTTACCCGGCGGAGTTCAAGCAGATAAATATCGGCGCTCATTTACAGGACCCGAACTACCGGCTTTTTGAAAGCGACATTCGCTGCTACGACAGCCTGAAAAATATCTTTGCGGAAAATAAATTTGACCGCATTGTGCACCTGGCAGCCAAGGCGGGCGTACGGCCTTCGCTGGAAAATCCGCTGGGCTATGCCGAAACAAATATCAACGGCACGATGAACCTGCTGAAACTGGCGAGTGAATTCGGCGTGGAGCATTTTGTCTTCGGCTCTTCGTCGAGCGTCTATGGCGAAAATTGCAAGGTGCCTTTTAGCGAAGAAGATAAAGTGGCGAAACCTATCTCGCCCTATGCCGCCACCAAAGCCGCCGGGGAATTGCTCTGCCACACATTTTCACACCTCTACGGTTTTCGCACCGTGTGCCTGAGATTTTTTACCGTCTATGGCGCGCGCCAGCGGCCCGATCTCGCCATACGAAAATTTGCCACTCTCATCACCGAAGGAAAGCCCATCCCGGTTTTCGGCGATGGTTCTACCCGGCGCGATTATACTTATATCGACGACATCATTTCCGGCGTGCGCGCGTCTATCGATTACGATAGCAGCCTGCATGAAATTTTTAACCTCGGCGAGTCGCAAACCGTCGAGCTTTCACGGCTGATTGAATTGCTCGAACAAAATCTGGATATGCCCGCCATCATCGACCGCCAGCCGCTCCAACCCGGCGATGTTCCCATCACCTATGCCGATATCACCAAAGCCAAAGAACTGCTCGGTTACAACCCGCAAACAAAGATAGAAGAAGGCATCAAAAAATTTGCCGAATGGTTTCTACACAGCGGCAGCAGGCAGTTGGCGGTGAAGTAATTTTTCATATCAATAAGAAATCTTTTAGACTTGTCCCTCCATTAATGACTATCCATTTTGCACCTTTGTCATAAAACATTGAAATAATAAAAAAGCAACGTTACAATAATCAGAAAATTCAGTCAAAATATAAGACAAGCTCTTCAGTTTATTGCTTGAATGGAGGCTATCGTGGGTGAAGTACAGGGAATTCTTAATGATGAGGCGATAAAAAGGGAAATTACACAGGGAAAACTCGTCTTTAATGGAAGCGTGTCTGCCGTAAACTCTTGTAGCTATGATATGACGGTGGGCACTATTTTCCGAAGCGGCACCCGTGTTAAATCAGATGATCCTAGCCATCCAACACAAGTGATTATTCAACCCGGCGAGATAATTAGTTTATTTACAAAAGAAGAGTTGCATCTTCCTGACGATATAATGGCAACGGCTTTTGCTATGAATGCTATGAGTTCTCAGGGAATTCTCGTTCTCAATCCCGGACACGTCGACCCAGGTTATAAGGGACCATTAACAGTTAGAGCTATTAATGTGAGACAAACTCCCAAGGCTATTACAATAGGAACTGAAATTTTTACTGTCATCTTTGAGAGATTACCGGCAAGAAGCAAACAACCTTTTACTAGAAACGTTAGTAGAGAAAAAAGTGAGATTAAATACAATGAAATGGACTTAGAGCAGAATCCAGGAAGTTTAGCTGATCTGGTGTTTAAGCACGGAAAACCAGCTCATATTGTTGACGAAGCAAAAGTAACCAAAATGATTCGAGACGATGCTTTGGTTAGATTTAATAACATATTGAGTGGAATTGCTGCGTTCGCTGGTATTGCGGCACTTGTCTTCACGATATTTCCAATTAAATCAACTCCTGTCAATAACACTCAATCGCAAATCGACGCATCGCCTTCCCCAAGTAAAACCGTTGAGGCTATTTCTGGGAATACGCCATTTCCAAATAATAATCAATCTCAAAGATCTAACTATAATAACAATCAAAATAAATAATTATTAATGAAAACTGAATTAATTATATTTGACTTAGATGACACTCTCTTAGATACCAGTGATGTATATTGGCGAGCAAGGTCAAAGTTTGCTAATGAACTTTCCAAGTATGGCTTAGATTCCGAAACTATTGTTAAGATGTTTGAAGAAATTGACACCCTAAATATGAAACATCTTGGATATTCACCGTATCGTTACGGTAAAACAATGAAAGACACTTATGAGCATTTTATATCGGAACACGATCTTGCGGCGGATAAAGATTTTTTACATCAAATAGATGAGTGGAGTGCTATTGTTTTGAACTTGATGCCAAAACTTATTAAAGACGCAGAAAAATTACTAACGTGGGCGTCCGAAAACTATACGCTAATTCTTATCACAAGAGGTGAATCTTTTCTTCAAGAAAAAAAGATAAGTAACAGCAGACTTGCGAAATATTTTAGCAGGGTTCAGATAGTGCCCAGAAAAAATGCCGAGATGTTTCGTACAGCAATGTCTGAGGCGGGATTTACTCCGGATAAAACATGGGTTGTAGGAGATTCTATTAAAAGTGATATAAATCCCGGTATCGAAGCAGGAGCTAAATGCATTTTTTATTCATACCAACATAAACACTACCAATGGGTACAAGAACGTGGATACGCTGCAATGGGACCCTTTTACAAAGCCGAACATCTTCTTGACGTCAAAAATATTATTCAATCTCCTTCATCTTTTAAGATGACTGCCAGTGCCTAAGGGATGTTCTACTGATTCGTTAGTTTTGATAAAAAGCCTCTCGAATCGTGACTTTTGACTAACGCAGGGTAATATTGTAACTTCGGACAAACGAGGTTTAGATAGTTAAACGTCTGTTTCGAAGGGCATTTACAAAGCTTATGGATGAAGCAATTTTACAGCGGGTGATCAAGGTATTCGCGGAATTTAAGAAGGTCCCGGTGGAAAATATCACGGTTGATACGACCTTTGAAGAATTAGGGCTGGACTCGCTTGATGGCTTGAATCTGGTATTCGAACTCGAGGAAGAATTCGGCCTGATGATCCCGGATGATAAGGTCAAGGAAATGAAATCCGTCCGCGAGGTTACGGAAGGGATCGAATACCTGCTGGCCCATCCCGAAGAACAGGCCAATAATGTCAAACCGCCTGCCGCCTAAATAAGAATGAGAAGAGTTGTCATAACGGGTGTCGGCGTGGTCTCCGCCATAGGACTCAATGCGCCGGAGTTTTGGTCTGCGCTCGGCGAAGGGCGCAGCGGTATCGCGCCGATCACCAGGGTCAACGTTTCCAACATGCGTTTTCAAAATGCGGCGGAAGTTAAGGGCTTTAAACCCGAGGAAATATTCGACGAAAAGTTTCTATTCTGGCTCGATCCTTTTGCGCAATACGGCATCGCCGCCGCCCGCGAAGCCGTCGCCGATTCCGGCATCGAATTTACGGCTGAATTAAAAGATAACAGCGGCGTGATCACCGGCTCCTGCCTGGGCGGAAAACCGACCGAGGACGAGCAATACCGTAAACTCTACGCCGAAGGAAAAGAGCGGCAGCCGCCCGGCGCGATCCCGAAAGTGATGGCCAACGCCGTGGCCAGCCACGTCTCGATGGAATTTGGATTGACGGGGGCAACTTTTACTACTTCGACCGCGTGCTCTTCGGCCAATCACGCGCTCGGCCAGGCGTTCTGGCTGATCAGGCAGGGAACGCTCGATGTAGCGATCGCCGGCGGCAGTGAAGCGCCGATCTGTAACGGCCACCTGCGCGCGTGGGAGACGATGCGCGTGGTTTCGCCGGACACCTGCCGGCCGTTTTCCAAAGACCGCAGCGGAATGATCCTGGGCGAAGGCGGCGCGATGTTCGTAATGGAAACTTTGGAATCGGCGCAGGCGCGCGGCGCAAAGATCTACGCCGAGATCGCCGGTTTTGGAATGTCGGCGGATGCGCATCACCTGACGATGCCGCTGGCCGAGGGCGCCGCGAAAGCAATGCGCGGCGCATTAAAAGACGCGGGCCTGGCGCCGGAACAGGTCGGCTATGTCAACGCGCACGGCACCGCCACCCAGGCCAATGATTCGATGGAAACTGCGGCGATCAAACTTACCTTTGGCGATCACGCGAAAGATCTGGCGGTCAGCTCAACCAAATCCATGCACGGGCACACGCTCGGCGCTGCCGGCGCGATCGAATCCGCCGCGACGGTGCTGGCGCTGCACAACTCTCTGCTGCCGCCGACCGCAAATTTTAACGAAGTCGACCCCGAATGCGATATCGATGTGATCCCTAACAAAGCGCGTCCGGCGGAAGTCGAAGCTGCTATTTCAAACTCCTTTGCCTTTGGCGGCCTCAATGCCGTGCTTGCGTTTAAACGCTGGCGCGGTTGACAATACTCTCGATGGCCCCAAAAAAAGACGGAAAAAGCAAACTGCAGATATGGGTGGAGTACGGCGTGGCGCGTTCTATCCTCGGGGTTTTCGCTATCCTGCCGCGCCGGGTTTCGATCAGCTTGGGGATCGTGGTCGCGAAAATAGGCTACGCCGTTTTGGGCCACCTGCGGCGCGCCGGGATGCGCAACCTGGAACTCGCCTTTCCGGAAAATTCACGCGAAGAAAACCTGGCGATCTTAAAAGCTTCCTTCAAAAATCTCGGGCGGGTGCTGGGCGAAACCAGCCAATTCGCGCGCGCTACGCCGGAAAAATTAGCCGCGCGGGTCGAGTTTGAATTCGACCCGGAAGCCGAAGCCCACTATCAGGAAATGAAAGCCGCAGGGCGCGGCGCGATCATCGCCAGCCCGCATCTGGGTAACTGGGAAATGGGTGTCTTTGCCTATTCCGCTTTGCAGGAACCGATCAACTATCTCGCGCGGCCGATCGATAACCCGCTAATCGAAGAGATGACGGTAAAGCTGCGCACGCGTTTTGGAAATCGCCCGATCAATAAAACCAATTCCGTTTCCGCCGCGATCGAACTTTTACGCACCGGAAATATTCTGGGCGTTCTGCCGGATGTAAATGTTCACCCTAAGGAAGGCGTCTTTGTGCCGTTTTTCGGTATCCCGGCGTGCACCACCAGCGGCGTGGCGATGCTGGCGATGCGCACGAATGCGATGATCGTTCCGATGTGCTGTGTCTGGGACGAAGCGGCGCAGAAATATAAATTGATCCACGGCGATATCATTGAACCTTCACGCACGGGCGACCGCCATCAGGATGTGCTGGAAACGACCGCCGCGTTTACTTTAGCGCTGGAAAAATTTGTGCGCGCTTACCCCGAACAATGGCTCTGGATACACAAGCGCTGGAAAACACGCCCGCCGGGGGAAGAAAGTTTGTATTGAGTTTTTATTTATACAGGTTTTTTGCCACTAATTACACAAATAACACGAAATTAAGCAGTTCTATTCGTGTTATTTGTGTAATTAGTGGCCGTATCGGTGACTTAATAGGCAAACCTATCCCCACCGGAAAACCTTTTTCATGATCGGGAGCAAGCGATGCTCTTGCACGACGGCTTTGAAGAAATCTTCGTGGCGCTGTTCGGTATCCGACATTTCCATCATCTGCTCGATGCAGTCTTCCATTTCCAGCTCGCGCGCCCATTTTGCCGCTTCGACATATTCCTGCACGTTCTGGCTCTCGAGCCGCCCGGCAAAATACATCGGCATGAACCAGCCCGATACGAAACAGGTTACACCCAGCGTCCGCCCGATCGTCCAAAAGGCCGCCTCACGCAGCGCGCGTGGTTTGGCATCGAAATGCTCAAGCCATTTTTCTATGCAGCGGCGGTGCTCCCACTCTTCTTCCTCGATCTTTTTTATCTCTTGCTTTTCGGAGGATTCGCGTAAGGATTTCCAGTGCCCGCGATAAGCGTAGGCGGCAGCGAGCTCGCCGGCGTGGGCATTTTGCAGGATGCGGATGAGATTTACTTTGGCGTTAGACATCAATTCGGACAGACTATATTAGCGTGGCGCACGGTCAACTGCCATTTGCCGTTTCTTTTCACCCAGATATTTGTGTAGCGGCGGCGCAGGATCTTGCCGGCCCCCGGCGCTTTGCCCGTCGGCTCGATCGTCTCATGGCCCATCACGACGACCATGTTCGGTAAGTTCGGGTAGATCAAAACGCTTTCCGGTTCGCGGACGAACGACGAGTAATTAATGGTGCCGTTGCGGATCATCTCAATGATGCCGTCGCGTTCCTTCACGACCTTGTTAGTAGGATGATTGGTGACCGCATCGCCCGCGATCAGAATTTTTAACGCTTCGACATCGCGCTTAAGAATAGCTTCGGCGTGGGCCGCGTCGAGTTTTCTGATCTCTTGTTCGAGCCTGGCGTCGGCCGCGGTGTTTTGCCCGAATACGCACATCGCCGACAAAAGGGAAAAAGCGATAACCGTTAATAACGATTTGATAAGTTTTGTTCTCTTCATCGACTTTGTATTATACGGGAAAATGCGACTTAGCCCCACCTAAAGCGGCAGCGGGTAGTGTCCTAAAGTTGTGGTGCTGAGAAGGGATGTCGTTCGGAATAGATGATAACTGATAGATGATAGAGAATAGATCGAATCTTTCAGTTATCAGCTATCATCTTTTAGCTATTCCGAATGATGTGAACACCACAGCTTTAGGATACTACCCGATAGCGGCTCACCCGCGCGAGTGTTTTACAGAATGCGTATGACTATCTCAATTCGACGAGATTTTCGTAGGTTGCGACTCCTTATATTAAAATCAAATAATTCGGCTGCAAGAGGTAGGTCGGCCGCCCAGCGAGAGAATCCAGCTCCAAGGAACACGGCAATCATAATAAAACTATCGCTACCGATGCAGCAATTTCTCAACACCATTATACACGGTCACGTTCGCCCCTTCGAAATGCAGTGGAACCAGTCCTCAACAATTACGTATTCGGATCCCCCAATAAACGAGACTGTGCCCACTGAGGGTTCCATAGACAGCGCACCGCGAGGATGAGGGCGAAGAAAGAGACCACGAACAGCGCCCAGTTTCCCCAGACCCAGAAAAAGGCCCCGCCGGCGTCAACGGCGATCCTGCCTCCGACAAGTCCCACTCCCGTTAGGTGGATGATCGGGATGCCCGTCCCGATGATCGCTTCGATGAGCATAATAATGTACCCCGAACGCCTTCCGGCGAGCGCCAACGCCCCGTACACGAAGAGGGCCAGGATGATCATGGGAATGAGCATATTGAGCTGTCCAGGCTCCATTCCGCGGGCGATCTCGTCCGAGATGTGAAAAGTAAGAAAGAGGACCGAGAGCAGAGACGCGATGGTCAACAAAACGTTTGGTTTCATTTGATATTCTCCTTGCCAGGTTTGTGTTGGGCCTATCCATGAGGCCTGATCGAGTTAACGGTGTCTATATTTGTTTACGGTCCGGGTGTGAGGATGTTCCATATACCTTATAACGTGAAAATTTAGCAAAAATGCCCATTGACGCGGTGCAACTCATCAAATGGGGATACGCAACTAAACTTTTAGATCATGAAGACTCACAAAATCTTTTTTGCGTTTTTATTTTGCCTGTTCAGCTCGCTCACGGCATTCGGGACAGGGCAAGCTGCGGATCGGATCGTGTACAACGGAAAGGAACGCGAACTTTTTTCCAATCCCCTGGAGGATTATTACACCGGCGGGCAAAAACGACCTGATTACCTGGTCGCTCCTCTTACGACGAGCAGCGGTAACTGGCGAGGCTATGTTGCCACGTGGTTGATCACAGACGGAAAATTATATCTTACAAAGATCGACTCCTGGATCTGTACGGGTGAAACGAAGAAATCCTGTTCGCGGGTAACACTCTCCTCGATCTTTGGCAAGAAGGTCAAAAAAGGAAGGGTCCTGGCAGACTGGTTTACAGGCGAATTGCGAATTCCCGATGGTAAGGAATTGCAATACGTTCATATGGGCTACGGCTCTACATACGAACGCGACATTATCTTTACCGCAAAACTTGGAGATGTAACGGGCCCATACGTCATTGACAACACCACAAAAGAACTTCCGTCTGAGCTTGAGGCAGCCCGGAGAGAATTGGAAAAGCTGAAGGCCGCAGAAGAGCGGAAGATGAAGCCGACGGAAAAACCCGCTAAGCGGCGGCCCCTAAGCGGCATAACGATCACTCCGGGACAGGGCATTTTCAAGTATGGAACGAAGCGAGTAGATTTGGAGGCCGTAGTCGGTGAAGGTGACGCCGAAAGTCCATACGAAGATGTATATTTTGTTGAATATCCCGCCGCCGGTGTTCAGGCCTCTTATGACAACGGCAAAGATACGGTGCATGTGATCTTCTTGTATAACAACGCCCCGCATTATCCCGGATTCGCGATCCCGGAAGTTCGTACTGAAAAGGGAATATCATGGACCTCAACCGGGGAAGATATTTTAAAAGCCTACGGTAAGCCGCTCAAAGACTTTAGCGACGACTCGAAGACCTGGCGGAGGCTTGAGTATCCGGGAATTGATTTTCTTTTCCAAGGCGGCCAATTGGAACGCATCGGGATTCTTGGTCCCGATGGCAACTAAATACAACTATCGCCCGGGCCGGCGGTTCCGGCTGTCCAACTCCGAGAGTCAGAACGCGCTGATCGTGACGTAATACCCGTCCGGATCGCGGAGCGAGAACTCCAGTGTTCCGGTATTCGGGTTCATGTTGGGCTCTTCTTCAAACTGGGCGACGAGGCCGCGCGCATTTTGCAGCGATGCTTCGAAATTATCAACGCGAAAAAAGAGGAGAAGCCCGTTGCCGGGCGTTGCATTATCCGCACTCTCCAACGACGGATGATCGTGCGCGCCCCATTGGTGCAGGCAGAGCAGAACCGTTCCATCCGTGTCGAGGATCTGGCCGAAGTAGTCATGGGCGGGCGCCGTTTCGGCCAAGCCAAGCAGCGACTGGTACCATTTGAAGCTGCCTGGCACATCCCTTACGCCAATGATCGTCCACGTCCGTTTCATACGGTCACTCCCCCTCGCCGTACTGCCGCAGCTTTTGGCGAGCTTCCTTCATGGGTTTATCGCGCGATGGGTACATTGGCTCTAGTTCCAGTACCTCCCGCCACTGTTGCTTGGCTTGCTCTATCTTTAGGGCGCCTTCGAAGGCTTCAGCCAGGAATAGCTTGGCATCGGCGAAACAGTAATGCGGCTTCAACGCGATACCCTCTTCGATCAGCCTGATCGCATCATCGAAACGCCTTTGCCGCGTCCGAAGCACCCCAAGCGAGATAAGGGGGCGGCTGTCACTCGGATCAAGTTCGTGCGCGATTTGCTGCTCCTTCACCGCGCGATCCTCGTCGCCGAGTTTTTCATAGGCCGAGCCGAGCCAAACGTGACCTTCCGCCCAATCAGGCTTCAGAGCGACGACCTTTTCGAAGAGTTCGGCCGCGCCGCGGTAATCGGGCGGCTCCGCAAAGAACAAATCATGTCCCTCGTGTAAGAGTTTGGATGGATCAATTATTTCGACTGCCATAGGTGAAATATCTGAGCGAGCTTACGAGCTAAGCACGCGTATCCAGTTTGCGCCCATTATCTTTTCGATCTCTGCGGACTTGAATTTAGCTGAGACGAGAGCCTGGTGTAGGCGCTGGAAACGCGCGATATTGTTGAGCTCGGGGATGGCGACATGACCTGGGCGTTTGTCAAAGCCCAGGATGTTTAGCTTTGCGATCGAATCCCACCATGGCCAATAATTCCTGACGGCGACGGCATTGTCACCTTTTGCTTCAATTACGCCTGCTTCACCGGAAAGCGGAAAATCGTTTGCTATGCCGACAGAGTCGATACCGCCGACATTAATGACGTGGCGGATCTGTCTTATGTACGACTCGACGGTCGGCACCGGATCGTTAGTCAGCCAAAAGCTCATAGCAAAAATTCCCATCACGCCGCCTGAGTCGGCAACGCCGCGAATGATCTCGTCCGGCGCGCACCTGGCATTGCGCACGATAGCTCGTGCGGCCCCGTGTGAGATGATCACGGGCTTTTTGCTCGTTTTCAAAACGTCCCGGCCGGTCTGGTCAGAGGCATGCGAAAGATCGGGAATGACGCCGAGCGAATTCAAGCGCGCGACGGCGTCGAAGCCGAGCTTCGTAAGGCCGCTCGTCGTTCGCTCGAGGCTTCCACCACCCAGCGGATTGTCGTTGTGATGTGTGATCTGCAGGATGCGAAGCCCGAGTTCGCTGAGCAGATCGATGCGGCTTAGCTCTTCGCGAACGATCTCGCCGCCGCCCTGGACCTGAAAGAAAACCGCTGTCTGCTTTTTCTTGAACGCCTCTTGTATCGACGCCCCTTGCGTCGCAAGAAAGACGTCGGGCATCGTACGAAGGCGCTGCCGGGCCGCGACCATCTTGCGCGTTGTTGCCTCGAAGGTCCGCTGCCACTTTGGAGCGCCGTCCGCGGTCGGCACCTGTTCAACAGCCGACATATCCGTGACGACGGCGGTCAATCCTGACGCACGGATCTCCTTTGGCTCTTCGAAGATGTCGAGGCATAGGCCGTCGACGAACGGGAAGCCTGACTTAGCACTTGCCGGTTGGGCATTTGCCGATTGGGCCGTAACCGAAACTGCGGCGAGAAGTGAAGCGGCCTGAAGAAAGTCTCTGCGAGTTAGCATCTTTGTACCTCAGTCTTAGCTGTTCTGCGATGATACACGACCACGAGTGGCAGCAAAATCGCCTTTGATCAGGCCAAGGATTCCCCATCTGATCAGGACCGCCGCAAAGACCGCATGACTTACAGTTGTTATGTGCTTTGCCTGTGCTTCACTCATGTAGATCCGCTTTTAAATCTCTCCTTCATGTCAGTGTACGCCGTTTCGATCAGCTTCATAAGCGCCGCAGCATCGACATCAACTTCCGGCCTGAGTTTTAGATGTCGCATGAATTTGCCCGTGCCCTCGAGCAGGCCGCTCGGATCGGAGATCTCGGCTCCGCGAAAGAATCCGACATTTACATGGGCCGTAAAAGCATTGACCTCGGCGAAAGCCCCCTCGCCGACGCATGCGGTCGGATGCCCGTCGTGCAGCAACTCGCAAACATCGTCACCGCAGCCCCGCATCACGTCAAACCACTCGCGTGCGATCGCACCGAGTTCACCGGGATGCGCATCCATCCAGCGATCGACGTCCGGATCTCGTTTGATAGCCGTTGGAAATAGAAAAAGCTGACTCATTTTCAATCGTCGATGGGCTCCAGGTCCTTGATGGCGTCCTTCATTGCCTGGATCTCCTCCGGGTATCCACTAGTTGCCGCCCTTCGAGAAGCATTGGATAGACATCGTAGCCTTCTCTCCCTTTTTCAGTTTGGCTATGAAATCTCCCCCAGTCATCGGGTCGTCATACGCGATGACGGGAAACCATCCGTCTGAATCCGCCGGTCCTCGAATTTCGAAATACGGATGAATATCGAGGTCGTCTATTGTGAATGTGATCTCATCCTCGACCTTTAGTCCCTTAACCGTGCGGAAGTTCTCATCCGAGGTGCTGAGGTATTTGATCTTTCGAGTTTTTGTTTCGTAGGCGATCAGATATTTCACATTCTTGATCGTTACCTCGACATAAGGACGTAGCTGCGCTGCCGCCGTCATCATCAAACCTGCCTTTGACGAGATATAACGCTTCGGTAATTTTGCCTCGATTTCCAGTTTGATATCCGCCTGGCCTTGAGCTAAGGAATCAAACGCGAGCAATATTGTGATAATTAAAAGTAACTTTTTCATTTATTGACCTTGCCCGTTGACATTCGCAAAGCGAATTACAAAGTCATTGATCTTCACGCCTTATTTTTCTCGTCAAAGATCATCGGTTCCCAAAGCTCGATCTTGTTGCCGTCCGGGTCCATGATCCACGCAAATTTTCCGTTTTCGTGCGATTCAGGGCCCTTTTGTATCTCGACGCCGTTCTGCTTTAGCTGATCGAGCAACTCGTCCAAATTATCGACCCGGTAGTTGATCATGAACGACGATTCGCTCGGGCTGAACCATTTGGTGTCGCTGTCCGCCGCGCTCCACACGGTCAGGCCGCCGTCCTCGGCCTTATCTTCGGGCCATTTCAATATCGCGCCGCCCCAGCTTTCGAGATCGAGACCGAGATTCTTCTCGTACCACGCCGCCAGTTCAGAGCCTTTGCCCGCACTCTTAAAAAATACTCCGCCAATTCCTGTTATCTTTGCCATAAATTTTCCCCGACCGCTTAGCGGTTTGTTGATTTTAGCCGTGGGTTTCCAACCCACGAAAAATTTTGAATAGAAATATCGTTGTCGCTGACGCGAAAAATGAATCGAACAACCTATGTTCAGTCGTCGCGACGCGACAAAATTCATAATATCACGCGTCCGTGGGTTGAAAACCCACGGCTAAATTCGGTTCATCGCGATGCGATATATTAACACGTTCAAATGAAGCCGACTCTTCCTTTTACTGAATCGAACAGTTTTTTGGAGTTGTAACCGACACCATTTCGGAAGACGTACTGGACCTTTCGAATGTCGCCTATGTTTTTTGACGGGTCGCCGTCTATGATAAGCAGATCGGCTGATTTTCCAGGCTCAATTGTCCCGATCTTTTTATCAAAACCCAGGGCAATGGCTCCATTTAAGGTCGCAATTTTTATGGCTTCGAGAGGTGTGAAGCCGTCGGCTTCGACCAATAATTCTATCGCCCGCCAATTGCCAAAACCGGCCAGTGTTCCGCCATTGCCCGTGGGGTCGGTGCCGACCGTAAGCAGGCCGCCCATGTCATAAAACATTTTTTCCATTTTGGCTGATTTTGTAAAAGCCTTATCGACTTCGCCGGGAGTTTTCGCCGACTTCATGGCGGCGGAGATCTTTAAGTAAAAATCTCGCGTATCGGGCGACATCGCGTTAAGAACTTCATCGGGCGCGATTCCTTCAAAGACGGCCAGGGTCGAATCAATGACAACTTTCTTGCTGACCAACCGCTGAAGCAATCGCCCCACGCGGTCACTTTTGATATCCAGATCTGCTAACGATCGGTTACCGCTGTCCGGAGGGCATTCGTTTTCTTTCTTGCCGGTAACGAAATCCGTACTTGCACCGAATCCGTGTTCCAGACTGTCGATACCTAATTCAGCAGCCTCGCCGTAAGTAACCGCACACAGATGGCCGGTGATCTTTAACTTTCTTTTATGAGCCGCATCGATAGCGGCCTTTAACGTCGGCTTATCGACACCCATATATGCCTTAAACGAGGTGAAGCCCTGATCGGCCCAGTAATTCACAAAGGCCGCGGCTTCGGCCGGCGTCTGGTTTTCCTTCATCTGCGGAAAGACGGCGTTTTTCCCCTCGATGTACGGGGCCGTCAGTTCAATAAATGGGCCGGGCAATAAGCCGAGATCAATATCCTTCTTTATTCGAATATCCGAATACGGCTCGATGCTGCCTGTTGTTCTAATGGTTGTCGCTCCGGCTGCGAAGTAAAGGCGAGGGAAACTAAGCGGCAATTGCCGGGCATTGAGGTAGAAAGGATCAAATGAGAAGGCCGAGATGTACATATGCTCATGCAGCATCACCAGGCCGGGCATAAGTGCTTTGCCGCCGAGATCAATTATTTTCGCGTCTTGCGCCACGGACTCTTTTGGTGCTTTTGCATCGTCACCTATCCAATCGATCTTGCCATTGCGGATAATGACGGTCTGATGCGGTTTGGCCGGGCTGCCTTTGCCGTCAATTAAAAGCGCATTTTTGAAAACAATAACAGGGTCGTTGTAATCGATATATTTTTTTGTTTCGTCACTGAAATTTACCGGGCTAAAATTTACTTGCGAAAAACAAAGATTCGAGGAAAGACAGATCATCATCGCCATCCAAAGTAATGTTTTCATAATTTTTTTTGTCGAACGGTATGCAAACCGGGGGGAATTGGTAAAACAATTATTTGTCATCATATTATTTCTCCTCGAGCGCCAAGCTGTGCAGGTTGCGGGCATTTCAGAAATCAATTAATAATTTCTCCTTTGGAATTCGCCAACTTTTCCTGCCATTTTTGGAGTTCTTCAGGTGTTTGCCTCGCCCAATCGGTTATTTCGCCGACGATCTTTAATGGTGCCTGGCTGCGGTACGAGCGTGTTGGGTTGCCGGGGAATTTCTTGTCTGTAACGTTCGGGTCATTTTCAAAGCTCCCTGTCGGCTCAACTATATAAACACGTTCACGCCCATCACCTTTGGCTAAGGCTGCGGCGAGTCCGGCCCCGTTGGCCAAGGCTGTGAAATAAATGTGATTCATGATGAGTTCCGGCTGGTAATTAGAACTGCCCCCCGGTGTCAGCAGATCGCCAACCTGCAAATCTGCCCGGGTCCCGTGATAAAAGGGGCCGTCGTCAGACGGATCGCCCTTAAACGAATTTGCTGATTCGTGATTCTTTTTTGCATTGTCAGGATCGTTTAAGTCCTCATAGCATTTGGCAATGTTTGAATATAGAGAAGGGAAAGCTCCTTTGACAGTTACGTCATTTATTTTTAATGCAAACTGCAAAGATGTTTCGAGCCATTCTAATTTGTCGCTAACATTCTTTTGATGTCGAGCCACATAATAAGCAGCAGTAAACTTTTCAAAGTTGTCTGTCGCCTCATTCCAGGCCTGGAGAAACAGTCTGCTTGCTTCATCAGGCTTGCCCTGATCTTCCATGCCCATACCCTGGATACAGAGCTTAATAACATTGTTGCGTGGATCGAATTGCATTTTTTTAAATCGGCAGTTATTGCTTTTGGGGCTTGGCATCGAGAAAGTCGTTTATCATCGGGACGATCGTTGTCATGCGGTTCATCAGTGTAACGTGTGTTGTGTCGGGCAAAATGGCCAGTCTCGATGCCGGGCGCGGGTGCATATCACCGTGGATATCACCGCCACCCTTCAGACGGTACATTTCCGCGATGTGATCGAGCCGCACGCCGTCCGCATCGCCGTGGATGAAAAACATCGGCGCTTTGGTGGCCCCCAGTTTGTCGGCGCCAAAGTCGTATGGCCTCAAGGCCGTAGCTTTGATGTGATTGACAAAATCGGGGAATTTATCAGGCTGCGGGTTTAGTTTTTTCCATTCGATTTCGGCCGGCGTCCCTTTCATCATTTCCCACGTGAATGTCGGCCAAAAGTCGTTCGCTTGCTTTACCCATCCGTCACGGCGCATCGGGGCAGAAATGCTGACAACCTTTCGCACTTTCTCCGGATGGCGGATCGCGCAGTCGATAGCGACACCGCCGCCCAGGCTGTAACCGATGATGTCCGCGCTTGGGATCTTGAGAAACCCGAGCAGCTCAGCCACATCGTCAGCGAGGTTGTCGTAAGTCATATCGCGGCTGATGTCGGCTGTGCGCCCATGGCCCTGCATTTCGACGGCGATCACTTTCCGCGTTTTGGAAAGCTCGCTGATCCACATTCTCCAGTCGTCCGTAATTGCCATGAACGCGCCGTGGAGCAACACCACGGGCTCGCCGCTGCCCCCACCATTGTGGATCTCGTAATACATTTTGAGCCCATTGACCGGCGCATAGCCTGTGGTCGGTTTTTGCTGCCCGGATACGACCCCCGACAGAAGCATTGTCAGGAGCATCGTTAGAATTAAAGCTGTTGTCTTCATGTTAAAAACACCTCATCGATCCCTAATTTTATACCTCTTATTTATTGTCAAGTTGCTCTGCAAGTCCGATGAGAAGCCCTTCGGACCCACGAATGTAGCAGAGTCGATACGAGTTTTCGTACTGAACGATTTCGCCAACGAGCTGAGCCCCGTGCTTGCTGAGCCTGGACACCATTTCATCAAGGTCTTCAACAGTGAACATGACGCGCAGATAACCTAGAGAGTTCACAGGAGCAGTCCGGTGATCTGAGATGGTAGGCGGGGTGAGAAATCGCGAGATCTCAAGCCGGCTGTGGCCATCCGGGGTAACCATCATAGCGATCTCGACGTTCTGAGAGCCCAGTCCGGTAACGCGGCCGGCCCATTCACCTTCGACCGTGGCTCGTCCTTCGAGCTTCAGGCCTATCTCCGTAAAAAAAGAGATGGCGTCATCGAGGGATTCTACAACGATGCCGACATTATCCATTCTCAGTAGTTTGTTATTTGTCATAGTTTTATTTCCTTATGTATGGCGCGCCGGTTTTATTTCGAAGCCTCAAACCCAAATCGTATTGCCGCTTCAAGAATTTCAATGTTGATATCTTTTAGAGTTTTGAACCTGATGCAATAACCGGTCACGCTCGCCTTGCCGATTTCTTTTCCATACGTTTCGGCTAAGTATTTCTTATCTTCGATACCAAGGATATAAACAGAGATCCCGGTTTTGTTTCCGCTCAGACCAATTTGATAAAACTCCCTGGTTGTCCCATCGGTATATCTCATGGTCTGAAAACCGTATCCTATATTGGGATTAGAAACGGTCTTACCTTTGTCGTCTCTACCGTCCAGGAACCATAATTTACATGCCGGCTTTACTTCCAGAATACGGCCGTGCAGCGCTTGCATGTCACTGCGTTTTGGTTCAGGTTGGCTGTCAATATACTCTTGGATCTGTTCTTCTACGCTCATATAAAACATAAGATTACAGGTTGCTTACTACCCTTTTCAAATCTCGCCCGCTTCAATTTTTACGGTTTCGCGCCAGCGTGTCGACTGTTCTCAATCATCCTCTTTTATCTGCGGCGCGCCGGTCTTTACATCGCCGTCGCGTTCGTAGCGTGCGATGACGATCCCTTTTGGCGCCACCTGGCCGCTCGTCACCTTGAAGGCTGCCGGGATAGTGCCGTCCTGGAAAAGGCGTTTCCCCTGGCCTAGCGTGACGGGAATTATCATAAGCTCGAGCCCATCGACGAGATCGGCGTTGAAAAGCGTCTGAAGCATGTCGGCGCTTCCGAATACGTGCAGGTCAGGTCCCTCGGTTTGTTTTAACTGCCTGACATTTTCCTCAAGGTCTCCGCTTAAAAATACGGTGGGCTGCCAATCGCTTGAGTCACGCGTGTTCGAGGCGACATACTTGGTCACGGTATTGACGTTCGGCCAGAAGTTCGAATGAGTCGGCCAGTAACCTTCCCAACCGTCAAAGGTCTTGCGTCCTAGCAGCAGATCTACCGGCTTGGCCAGCCGCTCCTGTATCACGGCCCCTGTCACCTCGTCCGCAAAGGGAAAAAACCATCCGCCGTACTTGAAGCCGTCGCCCTCATTCTCCTCGTTCTGTATGACACCATCAAGTGTCATAAATTCACATGCAATTATTTTTCTCATTTTTATTTTTCTCCCTTATGATCGGACGTCTGTTGTCTTCATGTTTCATTCCTTGCGAATGGGCAAGTGTCCCCTCAAGCAAGTCGAATGACCCTCCTCGCAATCGACGGCTATAGTGTTGGCCGTTCTGTCGAAAGCGAGCGAAGGTGCGTGAACAACGCGACCTAACCCGCCAGTACTCCGTCGAGCTGCTTGTAGCTCATCTCCATTCCATCCGTCATGCCGGTCGACATCGCCGCATCGCGATCCGCCTTCGAAGCAAACTTGATCGAGGTCGCCACGTTCGTGATCCCGTTGGTCTCGTTGAACGTGACCGTGATAATCGACGGCTCATCTCCCATCGATCCGCCCATGTTGCCCGGGTCGTAGATTTGCGTATGCGCGAGCTTCGAATGCAACGCGACCTCCAGCATTTCTCCCGTGAACCCAAACTCCTGGCCGTTCTCGTTGTTTCGCCAGAGCCAGCGATACTTCCCACCCACATGAGTAGCCATCTCGCACACCGGCATCGACCATCCGGGCATGGCCGTTAGCCAACGACGCATCAACGCGGGATCCGTATACGCCTGCCACACCAGATTCACCGGCGCATCAAAGCTCCGCTTAATTAGTACTTCTCGATCTGACGGAGTGCTCACTTCAGCAGGTTTCATTTCTTTCGCTCCTCTTTCTGTGCTTGCTTTGATGACTTAGCATCGAGAAACTCGTTTATCATCGGAACGATCGTTGTCATGCGGTTCATCAGCGTAACGTGGGTTGTGTCTGGCAAGATGGCCAGCCTGGACTCCGAGCGCGCCCGCATATCGCCGGGGACCTCGCCGCCCTTCAGGCGGTACATTTCCGCGATGTGGTCGAGCCGCACGCCGTCGGCGTCGCCGAAGATGAAAAACATGGGCGCTTTGGTGGCCTTGAGCTTGTCGGCGCCGAAGTCGTGCGGCTTCAGATCGACCGAGATGACGCGCTTAACGAAGTTCGGGAATTCGTTCGGCGTCGGGCTGAGTCTCTTGTAGTCGGCTTCGATGGGCGAACCTTTGAACGCTTCGGCGGTGAGTTGGGGGAATACGTCCAGCGCTTCCTTGACCCAGCCGTCCTGGCGGAACACGGCCGAAATGCTGACGACCTTGCGCACCTTGTCCGGATGGCGGATCGAGTAATTCAGCGCCACACCGCCGCCCAGGCTGTATCCGATGACATCCGCGCTTGGGATCTTGAGGTAGTCGAGCAGCGCGTCCACGTCGTCGGCGAGGTGGTCATAGCTGAAATCGCGCTTGATGTCGGCCGTGCGCCCGTGGCCTTGCATTTCGATGGCGATCACTTTCCGCGTCTTGGAAAGTTCGCCGATCCACTCGGTCCAGTGGAAGTTGTCTGAAATTGCCATGAACGCACCATGCAGCAACACCACGGGCTCGCCGCTGCCATGGATCTCGTAATACATTTTCAGACCGCCCACCGGCGCGTAGCCGGTAGTTGGTTTTTGCTGCCCCGATACGACCCCCGACAGAAGCATTGTCAGGAGTATAGAAAGGAACAAAGCTGCTGTCTTCATATTTGGATTCCAATTCATAATTCTTCTCATTATTTTGACCCTTATTCCTGCGATAACTTTGCCAGCAGCTCTTCCAGGCCTTTCATTGTCGCCGTCATTCCTTCCTTGAAGCCCATTTCGACCATCTTCTCCAGGCGTTCGAGGGATTCGTTATAGATACTGATACTGACTTTTGTCGTTCCGCCCTGCTCACTGAAATTCAGGTCCCATTCAGAACCCGGCAATTCAGGATTTTCATTTTCGTCCGCAAAAGCATTAAAGATCTTGAAATTGGTTTTTGGACTAATGGAAGTATATTTCTGAATTGCCCAGCGCTCCCCGCCATCCGGGCTCACCATTGCATAAAATCTTCGCCCGCCTACTCTGAAGTCCATAACCTTTGTTCGCGATGCGTACGGTTTTGGCGCCCACCACTGGTCAAGAAGCTCGGCCCGCGTATATGCGTCCCAAACCAATGAAAGCTCGGCCGCAAATTCTTTGGTTATGGAGACCGTCTTCGTCTGTTTGTCGACAATAAAATCCATTTCCATGTTATTTTTCCTTTTCCTGTTTTTTAATCGTTGCCAATAGGTCGTCGAGCTGGCTGTACCGGGTCTCCCAGATCTTTCTGTATTGCTCTAACCATTTGTCGATCTCTTTCATTTTTTCGATCTCCAGTCGGTAGTAAATTTCTCGGCCCTTTTGTTCCTGTGTTATAAGCTCGCATTCTGTGAGTATCCGCAGATGTTTGGATACCGCTTGCCGCGACGTGTCAAAATGCTCGGCGAGTGCGTTTGGCGTCATAGCCTGCAGAGCAATTAAGGCAATAATTGCCCTCCTTGTCGGGTCGGCGATGGCTTGAAAAATGTCTCTTCTCATTTTTTGTCGCTTGATTTATGAAACCAATTGGTTGCCAGTATATACGCAATGTTTCGGTTGCGCAAGTCTTTTTTTGCATTTTTTGGGGAGTCGGAAATAAAGGCTGGAATTTTCAGGCTGGGGTTCGGGTGGGATATGGAGAAACGTTTATGGTTTTGCCTCGAAAAGGCTTATATTGCTCCGACAGATATCGGACAATTGCAGATATGTTTTTTTAAATTGCCACTAGCTTTAGCTAGGGGATAAGGAAGCTAAGCTCTGTCTTAAAAGGGCTTTAGCCCAAAATGGGATTCGGCTAAAGCCGGCTTAAATTTACTTTTTCTCTATAACCACTAGCTAAAGCTAGCGGTAATTTATGACCCATTTTTTTGCCGTTCATAGTAAAGAATTATTGCGCCGCAGCCAAATGTTTTTGTTTTTAAGAGTTTCAGATCGATCCTGTCTTGGATATTTTTAAATAACGGCAGGCCGCTTCCAATAACAGTCGGATGGACGCCAAGCTGGTATTCATCAATTAATCCAAGATTCCCTAAAGCCACTATTAAACTCGGGCTGCCGACAAAAATGTCTTTACCCGCTTTTGCCTTAAGTTCTAAAATTTCTTCTTTGATGATCTCGTTTTTCAATTCCGTATTTTTCCAATCGACATTTTCCAGCGTGCGGGAATAAACGATCTTTGAAATATTGTCTATTGATACGGCAAATTCATCCGTTGGTTTGTTACCGGTAGGGTCTTTTACGACGGACGGCCAATAACTTTCCATCAGTTGATAGGTTATCCTTCCGTATATCAGGGTGTCTGCGCTGCGTAATAGATCACTGTAATGCTGATGTATTTCGTCATCCGCGATCATTGCCGTGTGGTCGCAAAACCCGTCAAGCGTCATGTTCATCGCTGCGATCAGTTTTCTCATATTTTTTTAATTGTTGCTTATCAGTTTTCCGCCTAAGATCGCCATTGGAAGCAGCAGCGCCGTAAATATTATGTGATACCAGAGGGGAGCATACGGCCAGGACATATATGCCTTTAGTATGCCTAAGGCCAGCAGCACAAAGCCGAGGGCCAGCGGCGCGCGCGTGTTTTCACCGGCGATCAGCGCGGCCAGAGATCCGGACACAAGTGAGACTATCAGGCCCATGACTATATGCGTGAGAAGCATGGCCGTATCCGCGGTGAACTGGCCGCCATTTTTAAGGGCCTCTTCAAACGCCTGTTGATGAACGCCGAACGCCGGCCAAATGGCCGAAATAATCTTCTCGCTTCCGACCCACACTATCAGCCAGGCAAAAAAGCCGCCAATTACGCCCAAAACGATTCGTAACATTGATCTCTCCTATTTATTTTTATAGAGGCACCACCGGCACCGCACAGTCTATGTCGAATTGTTCCCACCCCGCCTCAAGCGGTTGTCGCCGATATATTTCCATACCCGGAAGATTTGCGGGTTGATAACGGCTGCGCGGCAGCCAATAGCGAAAAAGATACTGAATAACCTTGTTCTCATGATTGATGTCGCCCACGCACCGGATCGCCGCTATACGGCAAGCCGGAAAATCCATGACGCCAACTTCGCCGTCACCCTTCCAACCGGTGGGCACTTTTACGCACCAATCGAAACGACACAATTGGAGCGGAGTGACATCGGGGTTGTCCTGCGACATGCCGTAGAGCGAGATATCGTCAAGACTGCCACCAGCATGGCGATACCATTCGATCAAGCGATAATAAGCATCCTTGATCCGGTCAAACGAACTGTATGAATCGTGTACCCGGATATATGCTAACTGCTGTCTCGGCAGGGAACGAATCTTCACCTCAAACCCGTAGCTCTCCAGATCTTCTAAAGAATACCGGGGAAATTCATCACGGAATTGACCATTCTTGCTATTTTTTTCCAAAGCGCTTTGTCTGTCCCACTGCCGGGCGCTTACGCCAAAGTGCTTTTTGAACGCGCGCGAAAAAACCGGGACGCTGCTAAACCCGACGTCAAAGGCAGCGGCGGTGATGGAAAGTTTCGGGACCGTTCGAAGTAAATTTGCCGCGCGCTCCAGCCGCATACGCACCACCAGATCGCCCACGGTTTCTTCGGTGATCGATTTGAAAACCCGGTGAAAATGAAATTTAGAAAAGCACCCCACCCGGGCGAGCGCGTCTAACGATAGATCGCCATCCAGGTTTTGGCGAACGTAGCTGATAACGGTATTGATGCGCCGGGTGTAGATATCATTTTGTGCAGTACTGGATGGCATGGACGTCTCCGCTCCCATAGTTTAACCGCGGCGAGCGTTTGTCTAATCCCAATCCTTTTTGAGCAGCAGCTCTTCGATCCGGTAGGCATGCAGCATCTCGTGATTCAGCAGGTGCCGGAACATGATCCATACCGAATAATGATCAAACGCCTCGTGCTCGGCCGTTTTCTGCCACTCGTCTGCCGACAGCTTCTTCAGCCTTTCTACGAGCGCGGCCCGCTCGCGAACATACTGGTCGAGCCGCGCGTCAAGATCTATCTCAAGCAGCGCGCCTGCTTCGTCCTCGGGAGAATTTTCTATCGACTTAATATACGGCGCCGGTGTGGACAAGATCAGATCGAGCCGCGCCAGAAACGGAGCGACAGAGCCCGACAGGTGACAGGCGTGCTCGTAAGCCGACCATTTTGCCGGGCTCGGACGACGCTTTAGGATCTGCGGCGGCACCTCTCGGATCAGAGGAATGATCACGCCGGGAGCCGTCTGAAGCGCAGAGATAAGGATGGTTGTATCGCTCATGATGTTTTGCTCCAAATTTTTGTGACTCGTTGTATTTCAACCCCTTCGACAGCCCCAACGCCGAGGCCTTCGATCATCGCGATTCGCGTGTTGAACTGAGGACTCGTGAGGCCATCCATAAGAATAATGCTGCGCAAACCGCATATGGAATGCGTCGAAGCCAGAAGTTTGTTTCTATGAGCCGCTCGAAGAGTGGCAGGGAGTATCCGTCCGCACTGAGTTGGATCTGTATCGGTACCTGAATGCTGGCGGTCGATATCCAAACGATGGCTTGCATCGCAATGGCCGCCCAAACAGACCAAACCGGAATGGTCGTCGGCCGAAACCATAGCATCAGAATCGTAAACCCCGTGCCGATCAACATTGGAGCCACTAGATACGTCAAAATTCTAGGCGAGACGAAGTGGTGGTATTCAATGAACTCCGCCTGGCCGATAAGATGCCAGCTCGGATAATTGACAAAGCTCTCCATGAAAGCGGCGCCGGTACCGTAGAACACAAGTGCGAAAGCGATCAAGAAAACCCAATACGATTTCATTTTAGTGTCTCCAATGTCGACATCTTCAACCGCGCCTGGCGGCTTCGATCTTGGCGATGTCGATCTTTTTCATCGTCATCATCGCGTCGAACACGCATTTGGCGACAGCGGGGGGGGAGGAGTCGGTTAACCTATCAGTCGCGCAAGATCTTCTCCATCTTCCTGCCCTTAGCCAATTCATCCACCAATTTATCCAAATACCGGGCTTGCTGCGTCAAAGGATTCTCGATCTCTTCAACACGATACCCGCAGATCACCCCAGTGATGAGGTGCACGTTGGGGTTTAGCGAGGCACGTTGGAAGAATGTTTCGAAAGTTACTTTTTCTTTTATCAGTTCCTGCAGCTTCTTGTTATCAAAGCCCGTCAGCCACTCTATGACCTGATGCAGTTCTTCTTTTGTCCGGCCTTTATTCTCCACCTTTTCGACATAGTATGGATAGACCGAACCAAATATCATTTTTGCGATACGCTGATCGTGTGTGCTGGAAGTTTTCATACCTTTTCGTGAAACGCTTTTAGCTAGGGGGGCAATCGTCAAGCATTCGCAGACTACCGGGATCATTTAACAGCTTTTCAAAAAACTCGCCCACGCTGTCTGCCGTCTTCACCAGCTCTGCATCATCGACCCACACTGAGGATCTGGTTTCGCTTTCAAACTTGAAACTGTAGCAATGCGAAAAAATCAAGAAGTCCGCGAATAGCAGTTCGTTCCGCCCATGTCCGGCATTTTCTGAGATCACTTCGCTTAAAGGCCATAAAGACCAGTAACGACTATCCATTTCGAAATCGGCCATTCCCCCGGTCGCACAATAAAGCTCCACAACATCAGACGAATATTTTTGCCCGGTTTTGTTCAACGCCGCGATCACGCCTTCCCGGTTAAGCGGCTCGAGCAACTTTATTTCTTCCGCTCGCCACTTATCGATCAAAGAGTTTATTACTAATGTAAGATCCGACATCTTAAGTTAAGCCGCTATCTTCTCGACGCGGTTATAGACCGTGTCTCTTTCCACGGCTTCGAAGCCGGCGTTTTCGATAAGGGTGACGAGTTCGGCGCGGGTCATTTTCACCTCGCCGTGTTCGACGGAGTAGCTTTCGGTGAGTTCGCCGCCTTCGGTGATGGTGCCGTCGAGGTCGTTGGCGCCGAAGTGCAGCGCGGTCTGCGCCACATTTTTGCCGAGCATCACCCAGTAGGCCTTGATGTGGTCGAAGTTGTCGAGCATCAGGCGCGAGACGGCGATCGTCTTGAGCGAATCGATGCCGTCAGGGCCGGGCAGGCTCGAGAGCGCGGTTCCCGGCGGAAAAAAAGCGAGCGGAATAAAACACTGGAAGCCGCCGGAGATGTCCTGCTGCTCGCGGAGTTTTACAAAATGGTCGATGCGGTCTTCGAGAGTTTCGATGTGGCCGTAGAGCATCGTAGCGTTGGTTTTTAAGCCGGCTTTGTGGACTTTGCCGGCGAGTTCCAGCCAGCGCGCGCCGTCGCATTTATGATCGCAGATGCGCGACCGCGTCGGCTCGGCAAAAACTTCGGCTCCGCCGCCGGGGCACGAATCCATCCCGGCCGCATGCAACTGCTCGATCACGTCTTCGTCGGTCATTTTGTAAAAGCGTGCAAAAAAATCGAGCTCGACCATGGTCAGCGCTTTTAAATGCAGGCGGGGAAATTCGCGCTTGAGCGACGAGAAAAGATCGGTGTAATAGGCGAAGGGCAGCTTGGTGTTGAGGCCGCCGACGATGTGCAGTTCGGTGGCGCCTTCGGCCACGGCCGCGCGGGCGATGTCGAGCGCTTCATTGACCGAGTGCGTATAGGCATCCTCGGCCCGCGAGCGGCGATAGAATCCGCAAAATTTGCAGTCGGCCACGCAAATATTGGTGTGGTTAAAATGCCGGTTGACGTTGAAATAGGTCGTGCGCCCATGCTTGCGCCGCCGCACCGTGTCCGCCAGCTTGCCCAGCGCGTTCAAGTCGTCCGTATGAAAAAGTTGGAGCCCTTCGTCAAAAGTCAGCCGCTCCTGCGCCTCAACCTTTTCCGCGATCGTGTTTAAATTTTTATCGAATGAAAACTGCATATATATGACTTTAAAGCTACGCGGCCAATATTTCTACGTATTCACTTTTTGATGAAAGCTTAGGAATATCAGCCCCGGTTTTTCGAAGATCTTCTAAATGGAATTCAATTGCTTCATGAATAAGCTGTTTTATCTCATCCTCAGTTTCTCCAACTGCTACACAACCCGGCAAATCAGGAACATAGGCACCAAAACTATTTTCACCTTCTTCAATGACGATCATGTATCGCATAAACTAATTTTATCACTTCATTGACTTTCATCTTTGATTCGCAGGAGAAAATACAATGACCCTATTCAAATAAGTTACGTGTAAACTACAGCTTTATCCTAAGATTTTAACAGAAATATCTCAGAAAGTAATTTTCCTGATATGCCTGCCGAAGACCTGCTAAAATTAGCTCTTTTACCACCGGATCGCGCAGACGAAGCCGGTTTTTTGACGCGAATTTTGCGGAAAGGATAAATGCGGGTGAGAACGGCCTATTTCAAGCATTTTATGAACTGGAACCACCAATACACACGAATAGCACGAAGAAAGAATAACCACCCCGTCGTACAAAGCGTGCGCCACCCCTACTTGAAAAGGTGGGGAGTTTTCTAAAACCCGGTCACTACCGTTCTGACAAGACTTGCGTAGTTAAATGACTTCATGTATATTTGTAGTCAGGTAACTACACGATGAACTTAAGACGAGACGTTTTCCAAGCCATCGCCGATCCGACACGTAGGGCGATACTTCTGTTGGTAGCCGCGCAATCGATGACCGCGGGGGCAATAGCTTCGAATTTTGATACCGCCAGACCGACAGTTTCAAAACACCTGCAGATACTCACCCAGTGCGAATTGCTCGAGCACGAGCAGCAAGGCAGGGAAATTTACTATCACATCAATGCAAAAAAAATGAAAGAAGTAGCCGACTTCATCGAACCGTTTCGCAAAATGTGGGATGACAGGTTTAATAAACTGGAAGCCGTAATGAAAAAATACAAAGCGAAAAAATAGAACAACATGGAACTGAAAACAAAGATCAATGCCGAGGACGGCAAGCAGGAATTGGTGATCACAAGGGAGTTCGACCTGCCGTTGGAGCTGCTTTTTAAAGCCTATGCAGAGCCCGAGATCGTCGAGCAATGGATGGGAACACGCGTGCTGAAGCTGGAAAATAAAAAGCACGGCAGTTACCAATTTGAAACAACCGATCCCAAGGGAAACAAGCACAGGTTTAATGGCGCGATCCATGAGTTTAGCCCGAACCGCAAGATCACCCGGACATTTGAAATGGAAAATACGCCTTTTGGCGTCCAGCTCGAGATCCTGGAGTTTGAAAAACTAACAGACGACGCGAGCCTTCTAAACATTCACACAATTTTTGAATCGGTCGCGCTCAGAGACCAGATGCTGCAGTTGCCTTTTGCGCGAGGTCTAAATATGGCCCATGACCGCTTGCAGGACATCGTAGGCAAATTAAAATAAAACACAATGACAAAAAGGAGAGAGATCATATGATCAGCAGTGCCACGCAACGTTCGATTTTTCGCTGGATCCACATCATCATGGCTATTCCGATCGCCGGTTATGTTTATAGCCCGTTTGAAGAACTGCCGAATTACGCCCCGGTGGTGCGGTTTGTCGCAATTCCGGTGCTTGTCCTTACCGGGCTCTGGATGTGGAAGGGCCATCTTCTGCGGCGGCTTTTTTCGAAAAGACCGGCCCAAAAAGATGCCGCAAACAAATAAACCGTAACTTTATTTGGCGAGGAGTTTTCACATGAATCCCAAAGTCGATTTCTTTTTTATTAATGCCGAAAATTGGCAGGAAGAATTGCAAAAGTTGAGAGCGATCGTTCTTGCTTGCGGGCTGGCCGAAGAGTTGAAGTGGGGTTGTCCCTGCTACACTTCCCAGGAAAGTAACATCGTTTTAATACATGTATTTAAAGAATACTGCGCGCTGTTGTTTTTCAAAGGCGCGCTGTTAAAAGATGCCAATAGTATTTTGGTCCGGCAGACGAAGAATGTGCAGGCGACGCGGCAGATTCGTTTCGACAGTGTCGAAGAAATAGTCGAGTTGGAACCGGTTATAAAAGCCTATATTCACGAAGCCATCGAGGTGGAAAAAGCCGGCTTGAAGGTGAGCTACAAAAAGACCGGGGAATACAAAGTCCCTGAAGAACTCCAGATCAGATTGGACGAAGACCCTGCTTTTAAAACCGCTTTCGAAGCGCTCACGCCCGGACGGCAGAGAGGTTACATCCTTCATTTTTCCGCTCCCAAACAATCCAAGACCCGCGAGTCGAGGATCGAAAAATGCAAGCCGCAAATTCTCGACGGTAAGGGATTAAATGACTAGTGTATCGCTGGAAAGACAAGAGCAAACAGAGAATTGTTAACTGTTAATTATTAATTTTTCATTGTCTTTGTAAAGTTAAATTTGATAACAATTAATAATTATCTATGCGTTTCGTCCGCTCCGCTGACTAACGTATAATTCTTACTATGAAATTTGGACAAGTAGATAATCCCGAAGAGATAGATTTTACTATTCCGCCCGACCACCCGGACACGGCAAAAACTCTAAAAAAGTCGGCCGCAAAAGACCTGAAGGTTTATGTCGGGTGCGCGAAGTGGAACAAGGCCGATCTGAAGAATTTTTATCCCAAGGGAACTAAGGATGAGCTTGGCTATTACTCGACACAGTTTAACTGCATCGAGCTGAACGCCACTTTTTACCGGCTGTTTCCGGCTTCGCAATTTGAAAAATGGAAAACGACGGTACCGGACGGGTTCAAATTTTTCCCCAAGCTGGGGCAGGAAATTTCGCATTGGAAACGGCTGCAGGACGTGGCGGAGATCGTCGATAATTACGTCGGGAATTTTTCGTCTCTCGGCGACCGGCTGGGGATGCCGTTTTTGCAGATGCACAATAACTTCGGCCCCAAGGACGCGGACCGCGTCGTAAAATTTGTCGAAAACTGGAAATACGATGTGCCGCTGGCGGTCGAATTTCGTCACACGGATTGGTACAACAACGCGGACACGGCCCGTGATCTTTACAAACTGCTCGAAGACAATAACGCCACCAACGTGCTGGTCGATACCGCCGGGCGGCGCGACCTGATGCATATGCGGCTGACCACGCCGAGGGCTTTTGTCCGCTATGTCGGCGCCAATCATCCGACCTCGGATTACACGCGCCTGGACGATTGGATCGAGCGAATTGCCCAGTGGAAAAAACAGGGCCTAAGCGAGCTATATTTCTTTGTCCATCAGAATACGGAGCTAGAATCGCCGCTGCTCTCGGCCTACTTTATCGAGCGGCTGAATAAAAAGCTCGGCAGCACGCTGGCCGTGCCAAAAACCCTGGTCGAGCCGAAACCGCCGACGCTTTTTTAATTAAGCTGTGAGCGAGACGCTCACAGGACAGCCGCTGTTAAATAGATGTGACGGTGGCGATACGTGTAATGTACCTGCGCTATATCGTCAGTTACTACAACAACATAAGCGGAAAAACCGAAACCGGGATCTTCCGCGCGGCGGACCATGTGCGCGACCATACCGGCATCGATGCGGAAACAAAAGCGCGCCTGCAATTGCTGATCGAATGGTTTGACGAGCACCTGCCGGTGCCGGAATTTTATGACGATCCGGCGAAACGCCGCGAGGAAGATCACACTTATTTCTGGTTCAAAAGATCGGCTGCAAGTTTTATTGAAAAGATAGAGGCGCTGTGCGATATTTTGGAGACGAATGATGTGAGCGTCCAGCGCCTGAGCGCCGATGAAATACCGGGCAAGCTTATTTTTCAGGACGAGTGTCAGATCGCGGTGCATTCGCCGGAAAAGTCCGTATCTATGAAATAGATTTTTTACGGGTCTATGATGAAACTATTTTCGACCTCGCTGCTGCTACTGGTGCTGCTCCTGCTGAGTTCTCCGCTGCTCGCGGCCGAGCCCACCGCCGAGATAGTAACGTTTCAGCTCTTTGACGGCGAAACGGCCGAGGGAAAATTATCGCTGCCGGCGGACACTTCAAAAATAAAAGAGCTCGTTATTTACATTCACGGGACCGGGCCGGGAACTTACGATAAGCATCGCAAGATGGGCGGCACGGAATTTAATTACTTCGATCTTTTTGCGCAGGAATTCAACAACCGAGGCATCGCTTTTTTCACTTACAACAAGCGCGGGGTCACAGGCGGCGATACGCCGCCGCTTTATGAAAAGGTGGACCGCGAAAAATACAAGAAAGTTTTGCCGGGCGTCGAGGTCAAAGACATCGCCACCTTTATCAGTACGCTGCGCAAAGATAAGCGGCTGAGCAAAGCGAAGGTCGTGCTGATGGGCTGGAGCGAAGGCAGCATCATTGCGTCACTTGTGGCGCTGGCGGCAGACGATAAGAAAAATAAGGTCTCGGCGCTGCTGCTCGCCGGTTATGCCAATGACAACTTATTTGACGTGATCAAATGGCAAAATACCGGAGGGTCTTCGATAGTAAATATCAGGGGCTATTTTGATACCAACCACGATAACCGGATCACTCGCGAAGAATACGAATCGGACGCAAAGCCGGCCATGGCTTTTAGAACGCAGGCTTTTGGCGGCGCGAAATTCGCACAGCTCGATGTGAATAAAGACAACGTTATCGACGCGGGCGATTTTGCTTTGTTAAATAAAACGCGCTACGAGACGATCCTCGCGGCGGTGGAAAAAAACGACGACGAATGGATCTGGAATAATTATTTCCATGTCACCACCGCGTGGCTGAAAGAACATTTTGCGCTCGAAGCGAATAAGGTGCGGCTGTTAAGGGCCAATATCCCGATCTACATTTTTCAGGGCGAAGACGATGCCAATTGCCCGGTCGAAGGCGTCTATGACCTGCAGGAAAAATTTAAGAAAGCCGGCAAAACCAACCTGCACGCCTTTGTTTTTAAGTCGCACAATCACGATCTGAATTACATCGACTGGCTGACGAAAAAAGAAATGCCGGAAGGAATAAAAAAGTTATTTGAAAGCGCGGAGGAACTTAATAAATGACTTTTCTTGTTCGCTGATAGTGGCCGGCTTTGTGTATTAAGCTTCGTTAGGCAGGCTTCCAATTGCTCAGTGTCATGCCTATCCGTGCATCACCGATCCCACCCGGACTATTTCGCTCCAAAATGTCACGCAGGACAGATGTGTTGGCGATCGCTTCCCAACCTGGCCCGGAAAATGTTTCCTTGCGAATGTTCTCGTTGAATACGTGCTCGGAGAGCAGGGGGTTGGTCAACGCCTGTGAGAAAGCATCCACCGCCACCAGGCGGAGAAGCAGGGGAGGCAGAGGAGAATTTTTGGTGTTGTCCTCGGCAAAAAGCCCGACATAAAATTCGACCTTGTCCACGGTCTGATAAGTATTTTTTAGAAAGGCGACAACCTGCGGATCGCTCGATATATCGGAAAAATCTTTTGGGCGTGAAAGCGAAACATATTCGCGGTAGTCACTGTAGGACGCCAACTCGCACAGGCGGCCTTGTTTGATCGCGTCGATCTCCAGGTGCAAAAGGGCATCGGCGGTATTAAAAGCCCCGAGCCTGCCCGTAGTCTGGGAACTCATGTCGGAAAAGGCCTGCGCCAATCCTCCGTTTATCAGCAGTTGGTTATTCATCAGGGTGGCGAAAAGCGGGTAAGGCCGGCCGCCCCAATTGATCGTGCTTGGAATGAGCGAATGCCAGCGGTACAGCAAGCTGAATTCGGTCGTCATCCAGTTAGGTTTGTTCCAGGGCGCATTCCAGACAAATGACGGATCCGCCCGAAAACGGATCGAAGGGGAAATGTGGTTGATATATTCTTCGACCACCACCTTGATAAAGAGAACGATCAGCGCATTTCTCGAGGTTTGGAATACCCGCTCGTCGTCCCAATCCGGATGAGCGCTTTCGATCTCGCCGGCCAGCCGATTATGCTCCCGCAAAAAAAGTGTGTTCATCATTGCCACCTGCGGAGAAGCGTTGGCCCGGTCGCCGCCAAAGGCAAAAATACCGGCGCGCAGACCTTCGGGGTCGGGCGTCATCCCGAGAATTTTATCCAGCCCGAGCGGTTTGTCGAGAAATTTTTCAAATTCCGGTTTCATCACCCCGTTTTCAAAGAGAAAAGGCGCGTATTCTTCGTCGCCGATAAATTGCGACTTCATTCGCCCGCGTTTTCCGGGCGTGTCGTCCTTAAGGCGAAGCACCTCGGTTTGCGATTGCAGGCGCCCGTAGAGGGTGCACATATCTATCTGGTGATTAGAAGTTGTTTGCTTGCGGATATTGTCGGTTTCGCCCGCGCTGGTATCCGGCATCCGCGTTCGAATAAACCCGTCCGTTAAATATTGGGCAAACGCGGGAAACAGGCACGTCGATTTATCGGACAGTATTTGCTTTCCCCCGGGCTGCTGGAAAAGCCCGGCCAACAATTCCGGAGGGGGAAGATCGGGAATTTGTTTAGGCGGCAGGTGACGCGCGGCAAAATGCTGGTCCGTCAATGAGACCCAGGAAATATAATTATGCGCGGTGCTGTAGGGGTGAGGCCGGTGCCGGCAAACATTGACGATGCTGTTTATGGCGAAACTGTTGAGCTTGAGGCCGAACCATGGCCAGATCTCGCTGAGCCTGATAATAGGCCACAGAATAAAGTTGGGAATTCGGTCGATCATAATTGTCTCCTGGGTGTTGGGTTCGGGGGTTGCGAGGCTAACTATAACGGATAGTCAGATAGAAACCTAGCAAAATGCGGTGAAGAATATGCCGCCCGGAATAACTGAAATTCCCGCCTACCGGAAACGCCCGGGATAACATTGACTTGTGCCGCGGTATCGGTAGACTGTTTTCGTAATCAAATTATGTAAAGCTTGCCGGGTTACGGAAATGGCCCCGCTAATTAACCACCTACAATGAATGCTGCGATTCAGGAAAACCTTTCATTCAAAGCTGAAGTAAATCTCTACTACGACCTCTTCGTACCCGAAACCGCAGAAACGCCTGCGCCGCTGCTTATCGTCACGCACGGTTATGGCGAGAACAAGCGTTGGGCCATGCGGAGCGCGCAGGATATGGCGCCGGAAGGTTTTGCCATCGCTTCGCTGCAGGGGCTTTACCAGCAGATACAAGAGCCGAAAGAGCCGGGCGGACCGCTGCGTTTCGGGTTCGGCTGGCTTTCGAATTTCAAGCCGGAAGAATCGATCGCCTTGCATCACAAATTCGTGCTGGATGTGATAGAAAAATTAACGAGTGACGGCACTGTCGACAAAGAGAAAATTTTCCTGCTCGGGTTTTCGCAAACGTGCGCGCTCGATTATCGTTTTGCGCTGACGCATCGCGGCGTTCTCCGCAGCATTTTCGGGCTCTGCGGCGGCGTTCCCGGCGACCTGGAAACTAATGAATTGTTTGGCGAGACAGACATTCCCGCTTACTATCTCTACGGCGATACCGACAAATATGTGCCGGTGGAAAAATTCAAAGAAAATGCCGAAAGACTGGCGAAATTCGTCAAAGCTCTTACCGTTAAACAATACATCGCCGGCCACGAGGTCTCGCCCGAGATGCGCGCGGATGTTAAAGAGTGGCTGGCAGAATTGAAGTAAAAAAGTAACGGGTCAGTACCGGGAACGAAGTGACCGGCTTCCGGTATAAAATTAACCTTACCTTTGCAAAATAAAGATTAACAAACCAAATGTATCATTAGCCGGTCTCTACGTTCCCGGTACTGACTTCATTTATCCTTATAAAATTTAAAGCTCACCCTGCAACCTAACCCGCTTTCCGGCGCATCTTTAGAACTAGCTTCGCAAGCTATAAAAGATCGAAAAAAAACATATTTTCATGCGGCAACATGCAAGCCGGGGTGTACGTCTGCGTTCACTTTACGAGGAAAGGTTTTATGAAAAAGCGCTCGCGGTTAGATCTCATCGAAGTAAAAAGTCCCTGCACGCAGGATTGGAACCGGATGTACGGCAACGATCAAGTGCGTTTTTGCGAGCATTGCGTCAAGCACGTGCATGACCTTTCCGCCATGACGCGGCGGAAGGCCGAAAGATTTGTCGCCCGCGCCGCCCAAGGGGGAAGCTCGATCTGTGTGCGTTACACTCCCGGCCCCGACGGTAAGGTCCAAACCGCGAGCGACAAACTTTACCAGATCACCAGCCGCGCTTCGCGCCTGGCGGCTACCATTTTCGGCGCTTCGCTAACGCTGGCCTCGGCGGCGTACGCGCAAAACGACACCAGTGCGGCGGCCCCGGCCAGAGACGGCGTGGTGCGGCCGGAGACACAAGTGAAAAATAGCGGCAAGTTGGGGGAGCTGGGCGAGGCGCAAACTTCAGGCTCGATACACGGGACCGTTTTCGGTGCGAACCAGGGTGCGGTGGCGAATGTGTCCATCATCTTAACCGATGAAAAAGACGGAACAAGAAGAGTGGCCAACTCCGATGAAACAGGTAATTACGTTTTTTCCGGCGTTGAAAAAGGCCAATATACGATCAGGTTCGATGGCGCATACGGCTTTAAAGCCACGGCGCTCCAGAACATCGATTTTGGCGGCGCGGCCGACGCAAAATACGACCTGATGTTGGAAATCGAACAGCCGCAGCAGATCGTGGTCATGGGCGACATAGCTGTACGGATCAGCTATGAAAATCAGCTCGTCATGGCGGTGGAAAACAAAGACATCGAGCAAATAAAACACCTGATCGCGCTTAATGTCGAGATCAATCGCAAAGACCAGAACGCCGGCCTCACGGCGCTTCATCTGGCGGTGCAAAAAGGCAGCCCGGAGATCGTGGAGCTTTTGCTTAACGCCGGCGCAAAGGTAAATGTACGCGACGAGCAACGCCGTACACCATTGATGATGCTCTCCGGATATTCCAGCGACGATGTGGTGCTGGAGGGTTTCGTACAGGAAGGCCCCGCGCCGGAAGTCCCCGAACCGGAAAGCGAAGCTGAAGCGGAAAATACCGACATTGATGAGCCGAAAGAACGTCCTGCCGGGGAAAGCGCCCCGTCTGCAACCAAGATATTTGATCTTCTGATCAGCCACGGCGCAAAGATCGATCTGCGCGATTCCAGCGGCATGAACGCCCTGATGCATGCCGCGCAAAACGGCGAAACCGAGGTAGTGCGCTTGCTGCTCGCTCAAGGGGCCGATGTGAATCTCCGGACGAACGACGGCCGCACTGCTTTAATGGACGCGGTTGGAAGTTCGGACATCGAATGTGTCCGCGCGCTTCTTAACGCCGGTGCGGAGGTAGATGCAAAAGACTCGGAAGGTGAAACGGCAATGTCGCTCTGCGAAGATGAGGACATCAGGCAACTGCTGATCACGCACGGAGCTCGCGAAACAGAGGAACCGGAAGAAGAACCTGAGGATCATTAGCCGCATATACTTAACAAACAAAGCTCATGTCAGTAGCCCGCGCATCAGCAAGGGTGCGTATTTATTGCGTTTAAATTGCGCCCTTCCTCACGGTCGGGCTACGGACACATGCACTTAATCAAACAACACCGAATTACATCACTATCAGATCGCCCGCTAATTTTCGCCGCTAAAATTTTAGTGGTAAAATAGTGGGCGATTTTGGCTTAACCAAACAAAAAACGATAGCCTGACGGAAAACTATGAGAAATTGTCCGAAATGCGGTGCGCAATACGATAACGAAACGCTTCTTTTTTGCACCAGGGACGGCACGCCGCTGCTGCCCGCGGGAAACGAGCCGGAATTTACCGATATGCCCAGCGAAAGCTGGCCCAAGGAAAACCGGGAAGAAGACACGGTCGTTATCTCAAAACCGGGCGCGGAAAAGATAGTCGTGCCAACGGGTGAGCCGCAAACCGGGCCGAGCGCTCCGCGCCCGCCGGTCCAGCCCCGGCCTATTCCGCCGTACCAACCGCCGCCCAGGCAGCGCATCGGCTTAACGATCGTACTGACCGCTCTGTGCACGATCGCGGTCATCGCGCTGGCGATAGCGCTCTGGTGGGCGATGAACGGCGGCCCGTCAAATATGCCGGTCAACGGAAATCTCGACGCCAACCTGCTTAATAATAATTACAACGCCAACGCGAATATGTTCAACATAAATACGAATTATAATTTGTCGAACATAAACATGAACACCAACGCGAATTTTAATTCGAGCACAGGTTTTAACTTTAATTTCAACAGCAACTCGAATTTCAATACTAACGTGAACGCGAACGCGAATTTGAAACCGAGCCCGACGCCGAAACCTTCACCAACGCCAAAACCTTCGCCTTCGGAAACTCCCGACGACGGCGGCGATGATGGCGATGGGCCCACACCGACCGCCACGCCTAAGGCGATCGATGCGGGAATGTTAAATTCGCGGGTGTTGAGCCTGCCGACGCCTACCTACCCGGCATCGGCGAAAAGCGCGGGCATCTCCGGGTCGGTGAGCGTGAACGTAATGGTCGATGAACAGGGAAATGTGACCTCGGCCAGGGCGGTAAGCGGACCGGCGGTACTGCGCCCGGCAGCCGAAGCCGCGGCACGGCAAGCAAGATTTCGTCCGCCCAGAATAGGCACGCAGCCGACAAAAATGACCGGTATGCTGCTTTTTAATTTTCAATAAATTCGTTCCGGTTCATACTTCCTAGCTCAGACTATATGCTTAGCCTGCTAAAGATAGACAATATCGCCCTGATAGATAAACTCGACAACGAGTTTTCGCCGGGGCTGAATTTACTGACCGGCGAAACCGGCTCGGGCAAATCCATCATTGTCGATTCGCTGGCCGTTCTGACAGGCGAACGCGCGTCCTCGGACCTGGTCAAGGAAGGCCGCACCGAAGCCGTGATCGAAGGTTTATTCACTCTGCCCGGCGATAAAAAGCTGCGGACCCTGCTGGGTGAGGCCGGGATCGAATTTGAGGCGGCTGAAAAGATCGAGCTGATAGTGCGGCGCGAACTATCGCTTGGCGGGAAAAACCGGATCTTTATTAATAACCAACTGGTGACGCAGGCCTACCTGAAAAAGATCGGCATATTTCTGGCGGACATTCACGGGCAGGGCGAGCAGCAAGCGCTTTACGACCCGGCAACGCATCTTGAAATGCTGGACGATTACGCGGGCGTGCGCGGTTTGCGCGACAAGCTGGCGGAAAAATATCTCGAATGGTCGGAGGTGCGGGCTGAACTGCGGCAGCTTAATAGCGACGAAGCACGAAAATTACAATTGATCGATCTTTTGAGATTCCAGGTAAAAGAGATAAACACAGCCGCCCTGCAGCCGGACGAAGAAGAAAAACTGGAAGATGAAAAACGAAAATTAAATAACGCGGAAAAATTGTCGATGCTGACGGATGAAAGCTATTCTCTGCTTTACGACAACAACGATTCAACGGCCTCGACGTTGGAGAAAGCCGCTCGGCGCATCGCCGAACTTTCCGAATTCGAAGCGAAATTTGCCGAGCATAAAGAAAATCTCACCACCGCCAAAGCGCTGGTCGAAGACCTTGCTTTTTTGCTGAGAGATTACCGGAACAGCCTTGAGTTTTCGCCGGAGAGATTGGAAGAAATAGAAACGCGGCTGGCTGAAATATCAAGACTGAAAAGAAAATACGGCGCGACGGTCGCGGAGGTGCTGCTGCACCTGCAGGAATCCGAAGAACGCCTGAACAGAATAGAAACCGCCGAGCTGCGCGAGGAAGAATTGCGCGCCGGGGCGCAAAAACTTCGCGGCGATTACCTGGGCCTCGCCGTCGATCTGCACCAGAAACGAACAAAAGCCGCGCGCGGATTTGAAAAAGAAGTCAGTGAAAATCTGAAGGCGGTCGCGCTCGAGAAAGCGGTTTTTAGAGTGCAGATCACCGCTCCGGAAAATGAAGAATTGAATGACGCTGACGACGATAAAGCTTTAACGATCAATGGTTTCAACCAAATAGAGTTTTACTTTTCCGCCAACCCGGGCGAATCGCCGAAACCCATTTCTAAAGTCGCTTCGGGCGGCGAGGCCTCGCGGCTAATGCTTATTTTGAAAACCACCGCGCGGCTTTCCGAGCAGGAAAAGACCGTCGTGTTTGACGAGATCGACTCCGGCATCGGCGGCCGCGTGGCAGAGGCCGTCGGCCTTAAATTAAAACAGCTCGCGAAAACTCACCAGGTGCTTTGCGTTACTCACCAGCCGCAGATCGCTTCGCTGGCCGATGAACATTTTCTGGTCGAAAAATCCGTGGCGAATAAAAAGACGGTTATCGCTTTGAGGAAGTTGAACGCCGATGAGCGTGTCGAAGAGATCGCCCGGATGTTTGCCGGCGAAGAGATCACCGAAACCGCCCGCACCCACGCTAAAGAAATGATCGCCGCGAGGAAGTAAACTGGAAGCGCGGACGGCCCGTCCGCATTTGAACTTACTGCGCGAATCGAATGCAAAACACTTTCGCCGCAAGGAAACGCAAAAAACACAAAAAAGAAACTAATATTCTGTGCTTTTTTGCGGCTAACATCTTCGCTTGTCTGCGACAAGCATTGCGGACGGGACGTCCGCGCTCCAATTATTTTTTTACCGACAGGCTCAGCAAATTTGCAAACAATCGATACGCGCCGGGAACGCCAGCCGGAAGCTGGCGGAAAAATGCATACGAGCAATAGACGTATTTTCCGCGGCCCAGTTCCGCTACTACCAATCCGCCTTTATTTTCCGGTTCGCCCGCGTCGTGCGATTCCAGCAGCGGTTTATATGCAGCGTCAAAATTATCAAAATTATAGAGGTCGCGTTCCTGCACCCACCCGTCAAAATCCGCCTCGGTTATTTTATTCGGGAAATTAAACACGGGATTGATGGGATCGAGGATCGTCACTTTGGCGTTTTCATCCACCACGCGCGAACCCATCTGCGTCGGAAACGGCACGAGTTTTTTCTGCGCATATTCCGGCCGCTGGTATTGCACCAGCAGAACGCCGCCGTTTTTCACATAATCCATCAGCCGCTGATTGTGCGCGACAAAATCGGGCCTGGTTTCCGAAGCGCGAATACCGACCACGATCGTGCCAAAGCGCGAAAGATCGCCGCCGGCCAGGGCTTTTTCGTCCAGCATCGTCAGATCGTAACCCATCTGCCTGATCGCGTCCGGCACATCGTCGCCGCTGCCGGAAACATAGCCAACCTTGACCGGCGAAATTTTCAGATCTAGAACGACAACTTTAACTTCGGCAGTAGTGTAAAAGCGGTGGGTTTGAATGTGCGGGTAAGCAATGGTGTGCATCTCGGAATCGAGGAACGCGTTACCGCCGGTATATATCGACGGAAGGACATGATAGTCTCCGGGCTTGATACCGCCCGTGATGGAGATATCCATTGAGGCTTTGGCCGTTTCACCCCGGTTGCTAAGCTCAACACCCCGGTTGTCCGTAGTAGTTGCCGATGATCCGATCCCGCCCGGGAGCATCTGCTGGGTAAGCCTTCCGCTAACTTTTCCCGTTGAATTGTTTGTGACCGATACCGAGATCGTCCGAATTTGCGTCTTACTGCCGGCCGGCACTATTAAAAGTTTCTGATCCGCGGAGATCGAAAGCGCGGGGACGATATCGATATCGCGGCGGATCTCACCGCGGGTCTGATCGGCATAGCGGTATTGGATCGGCTGAGAAAAAATGATCGTTTTGCCGTTGACGTTTAAAGTGATATCGGCAAAAAACCTCGGCTGTTGGAAGGGAAATGTCAAAGCAGGATCATTCTCCGGCCAATCGAAGAGCGCGGCTTTGCGTGTGTTCCAGAGCCAGTAAGGCTGCGTCGGTTTCGCATCCTTTGGCACGCTGACCTTAAAGTATTCCGCCGCCTTCGCTGCTTCCCGGCGAAAGGCATTCTGGTCCGCGTCTTTAGGCGCTTCGAGCTTAGTGGTCTGGCATCCGCCGCAGCCAAGCGAGACCTGTTTCAATTCGATGTTGGCGAAGGCGGGAAAATATACTTTTACCGAAGCCGTCAGATCTTCGCCGGGTACCACGGTTTCCTTGTTCGCCAAAACATCGATCTGAATACCAGCCGCGCGCTTGATCGCTTCGACAAACTGACGATCCTTATGCGCGAGCAGGGAAAGGGCCTCGTTTGCCGCCCGATCGCCTTGCCGGGCAGCGGCTGTGGCGGCAGCCGGCATATCATCACCGATCCTCCGTCCGAAAAGGTCGATCTCTTTTTGCAGAACGGACAAATACGCTTCCTGCAAAAGCGGAAGAAGTTTTTGCGGCTCGGTCGGGTCGTATTCTTTCAGCGCGCGCTCGGTACGCTCGGAAACGTCAGGCAGGATCTTTTTTAAGGTCGTGTCGATCCCGTCAAAAATACTTGTTTCTTTTTCTACCTTCGCTACTTTGCTATCCGCCAGATTCAACCCGGAGAAGATCGGGCCATGAAGTTCCAGGCGGCCTTCGCCCTGCGAGCGGTGCTGGCTGCGGCCTTCCATCGCGATCTCGAAATAACTGCGGCCAAAGAGCGGGTCGAATTTGCCGGTATCTATCCTGAGCCCCGGCTGTGAATTATTACCGAAACCCTGCTCGACATAAAACTTTGAGACCTGCCAGGCATCGCCCGCGCCGGCGCATTGCTGCGGATCGGCGGCGGCCCCCACGGCGATCGGGGCGAGATAACCGGAGAACTGGTGCTGCCCGTGCCCGTCGGCGGGCGTGCCGGTGAACCGGGCGATGACTACTTGCGGATGGAAGAGACGAATGGCCCGCACCGCGTCGCACAGAACCAATCCTTCAGGCCATTTTGCGCGCGCTTCGGCCAATGTTTTGGAAAAACCGTAATCGAAAGCGCGGGTAAAATATTGCTCGGCACCGTCGAGCCGGCGGGCCTGCAAAAGTTCCTCGGTGCGGATCACGCCGAGCGATTCAAAAAGCTCAGGGCCGATGATATTTTGGCCGCCGTCGCCGCGGGTCAGGGAAAGATAAGCGGTCCGAGCGTTTTCGCCGCGCGCTAAATATGCCAGCAGCGCCGAGTCTTCGTCATCCGGGTGCGCGCCGATCATCATCACGCTGGCGGTAGTATTCAACCGGCGCAAAAGCTGCCCCAAACCAAGCGCGCCCTGGTCGTTAGTAGGTCGAACCTGAGCAAAAGAATTGCCACAGAGAGCACAAAGAACACAGAGAATTGAAAGAAATTTGCGGTTTAAATAAAGTGTGTTCATTTTATATTTCAATTACTTCGTCTTGGGCAGGCGGCGGTTCGTTTCGGACGGTCAGGCTGATCAGATAACCGGCGATCACCGTGACCAGGCAGCCGATCACGTTAAACCATAAAAATTCGATCTTGGTATAGTTGCTGGCGATCCATACCGATGTGATTCCGAACAGCAGGCCGAAAAACGCTCCGCGGGAGCGCGCCCTTCTGACCACGAATGCCAGGACGAACACACCCAGCAGCGAACCGTAAAAGAACGAGCCGAATTTATTGACGACCTCGATCAGCGAGCCTAGATTCGTCGCAAAAACGGCGACGATACAGGCAAAGATCCCCCAGATAAAAGTAGAAAGCCGGCCGACGTTCACATACTGTTTTTCCGTCGCATCGGGTTTGTAGAAACGGCGATAAAAATCGAGCGTGGTTGCGGTCGCCAGCGCGTTAAGTTCCGCCGAGATAGACGACATGGCCGCCGCGAAGATCGCCGCGATTATCAGCCCGATCACGCCCATCGGCATGTGCTGCAGCACAAAGGTGGGAAAGACATAGTTCACGTCGTTAAAACTTTTGTCACTCGTCTCCCTGACAAATGTCAGGGCGTCCTGCCGCGCGAGGTTGAAATTTTTATCGGCATCGATGTACGCCTGCCGCTTTTCGGGAGTTTCGTCCTTGAACTGCAGCGCGGCCAGGCGGCGCACTTCATGCGCCTGCGCGTATTTTTGCTCGATCCCGGCAAACTGCGGATTCTGCCGGGCCTTGGCGATCTCGTGCTCATTGAATACGATCGGCGGCACGGAGAACTGGTAAAAAATAAAAACCATCACCCCGATCAGCAGGATAAAGAACTGCATCGGGATCTTGAGAAACGCGCTCATCAAAAGCGAGGTGCGGCCTTCATCGACGGAGCGCGCGGTTAGAAATCTCTGCACCTGGCTCTGATCGCAGCCGAAATAGCCCAGCATGAGAAACAGCCCGCCGATGAGCCCTGACCAGATAGTATATTTCTCATTCAGATCGAATTTGGTTTCGACTGTATTCAACTTACCGAGCGAACCCGCCAGGTGCAGCCCGTCAAAAAGCGTCACACCCGCCGGAAAGCTCCACAGGATAACGATCACGCAAACCGCCAGCCCGAAAAAAATGACGAACATCTGTTTGACGTCCGTCCAGGTGACGGCCTGCACGCCGCCGATGACGGTATAGATCGTGGTGGACATTCCCATCAAAAAGATCGTAAAGATCAAGTCCCAGCCGAATACTATAGAAAGCACGATCGACGGCGCGGAAATGATCGTTCCTACGCCAAGGCCGCGCGAGATAAGAAAAAAGAAGCTGGTCAGCGCGCGCGTTTTCGCATCAAAACGTTTTTCCAGGTATTCATAGGCGGTGAAAACTTTGGCGCGGTAGAAAAACGGAACGGTCGTAACGCATAAGATGACCATCGCCAGCGGCAGCCCGTAATAGAACTGCAGAAAACGCATTCCGTCCGAATAGGCCTGGCCCGTGGTGCCGACCAGGGTGATCGCCGAAAGCTGGGTCGCCATTACAGACAGCCCGACCGCCCACCAGGGCAGCGAACGCCCGGCGAGAAAATAGCCGTCCACATCTTTGCTGTGCCGTGACAGGCGAACGCCGTCCCAGATAACATAAGCCAAATATGTGATGACCACCGCCCAATCGAGTAGTTTCATTGGTTACTTAGCGCGAGAAATAATAAGTGAAAAACGATAGCGCGCCGATGACCGCAATTTCCGTGATCACCACCGCAACATACACCTTGTGCCACCAGGCGTCGGGCTTGTCCTTTTTTACTGCTTTGAATTTGTAGCCGTGTTTCATCGGTTTTCTTAAGGGTCTTCTTTAAGCGGTTTGCATCTGCCGTTTTTGACTTTGTGAAATGATCTTTTCGTAAAAAGCGATATATTGAGAAATGATCGTGTTTGCGTCGTAGCGGGCGATAGCCTGGGCGCGGGCACTTGCACCGAATTTTCGGGCCAGTGTTTCATCGCTAAGAATTTTCAATGTATCGTCGCTCATTTTCTCCAGATCGCCTATGTCGCTTAAGAAACCTGTTTCACCGTCAGTGATGACCTCGGGGATGCCGCCGACCCGGGTCGCCACTACGGGAACTTCACAGGCCTGCGCTTCGAGCGCGGCAAGCCCGAATGATTCTTCTTCCGACGGCAGGAGAAATACATCCGCTACTGCCAGGTAATCTGAGATATTTGCGCGTTTGCCGACAAAATTCACTTGTTCGGTAATGTTTAATTGCTCGGCGCGATAGGCTATCGAGGAACGCTCCGGGCCGTCACCCACCATAATGAGTTTTGCCGCCGCTCCTTTATTTAAGACCCTGGCCAGTATTTCGACGCAATCGACCGGGCGTTTCACGGCGCGGAAATTCGAAACGTGAACCAGCAATTTCTCACCGTTAGGCGCCAGCTCTTTTCTCAGTGGTGAATCTTCATCACGCTGGTAGTGGGTCGGGCAAATAAAATTAGGAATAACCTCGATATCGTCAAAGTCAAAGGTTTCAATAGTGGCCCGTTTTAAGAACCGGGAAACCGCGGTCACACCGTCCGATTGCTGCAGCCCGTAACGGGTGATCGGAAGATAACCGCGATCGGCCCCGACCAGCGTAATGTCCGTTCCGTGCAAAGTGGTAATGACCGGCACATAGCGTTTCTGCTTGATCGATTCGCGCGCCAGGATCGCGCTGATCGAGTGCGGAATGGCGTAATGAACGTGCAGCAGGTCTAATTTTTCCGCGCGTGCCACGGTCGCCATTTTGGTCGCCAGCGCCAGGTCGTACGGCTGGTGTTCAAACAGCGGGTAGGACATCATTTCCACTTCGTGAAAATGGACGCGCTCATTGAGTTCGGTTAGACGCGTGGGCAGCGCCGAAGAAATAAAATGCACCGAGTGGCCGCGCTGCGCCAGTTCGCGCCCGAGCTCCGAACCGACGATCCCGCTGCCGCCATAGGTGGGATAAACCGTAATGCCAATGTTCATAACTTCAATAGTGAATAGTAAAGCCTAATTAGTCGAGAGTCCAGAGAGTCTATTTGAGTCCAGAGTCAAGAGAGTCTTTCGAGTCTGAAGCATCGTGAATATTTTTGATTCAACAAATTCATAGACTCTCGGGACTCTATAACTCTCCAGACTCAACAGACTCAACAGACTCAATAGACCCGCTAGATTCTCTAGACTCGTTTCCTGACATAATAAACCACGCCGTGGTTGTCATCCGTAAAAAGGAACGAGTTCGCGTCCAGTTTCATAATGTCGCATGGACGCCCGTTCACCACGCCTTTTGTCAAAAATCCGGTGATCAGATCCTGCGGCTTTTGGCCTTTGCGCATCAGCACTATTTTGTAGCCGTGCCCGATGTCCTTGTCAGTCGAACCGTGCAGCGACAACAAGAACGCATTTTTCAGCAGGGGATCGGTTCCGGTATCACCAAAATAGTCAAAGCCCAGCACGGAACTGTGCGAAGGAAAAAAAGCATAAGGCGCGGGAACTCCGCGGCAGCCGCCCGGGCGTTTAAGTTTCGGATCGCCGAATATTTTACCACCCGCCGAGTGACAGTAAGGCCATCCATAATCTTTGCCCGACCTGAGAGCGTAAAAAGTTTCGTCCGGTTTATCCAGCCCCAAATGGTCCGATCCCTGATTCGAAGCAAACAAATTATTCGCCAGCCATTTGAGTCCCACAGCATTACGCAGCCCCGATGCAAATTGTTTCCGCCCCGTCCCGTCCGGATTCATTTCCAGCACGCTGGCGCGCACTTTTTCTTTTTCCACACAGGAGTTGCAGCTGCTGCCGACCGAAACATAAAGCTTGCCGTTTGGCGCAAAAGCGATCGTCCGCGTCAGGTGCCAGCCGCCGTATTTGTAGCTCAAGCCGTAGTCGGGAAAAATGGCGATGGTCTGCGGTTTTGTATCGGTCGGTTTTGTTTCACCGCGGGTGAATTTGCGGCGCGTCAGATTGTCGGTCTCCGCCAGGTAGAACCAATCCTGTCCTTTTGCGTCGGTGTAAAACTGCACGCTGTTCGGATTTTTCAGGCCGGTCAGATAGGGAATGACTTTGGCGAATTTGCCGGTGTTTGCGTCCCAGCCGTCGAGAATATAAACCGCGCCTTTTTCATTGTCGGTCAGGTTGTACATATCGGTCACGAAGATGCGGTTATCCGGCGACTTGGCAAAAAAACGCACGCGCTTTAAGCCTTCCGCGGCGGGGTTGATCTCATATTCGGCGGGCAGGTTCAGGTCAAACGAACGGCCGCCTGCCAGCGTGATCTTATGCGGGACAAGTTTCGGCTGCGCGTGTATCAGAAGAGGCAATAAGGCGATAAAAAGGAACAGAAGTTTTTTCATAATAATGAGGTCAGAACCGCGAGCGGTAGCGACCGGGTTTCTATTCTTAATGATTAGTTGTTAATGATAATGAACTCTTTGCCGTCTCTTAAATTATTTATTGATCATTCATAATTTAAAGATTACCGGAAGCCGGTCACTGCGTTCCCGGTACTGACTCCATTGCTCTTTTAGATTAAAATACTTAAACCTATGAAAACCAAAAACTTTCTCGTGCCCGCAGGCAAAAAACTCAGCTTGAAAGACTATCCTACTGATTTTACAGGCGATTACAAAAACAAGGAAGACGCCGTCGAAGACCTGAAGAAAAACGTCGAGAAGATGAAAAAGCTTCAGGACGTGCTCTATGCGCAGGATGTTTATTCCGTCCTGCTCATCTTTCAGGCGATGGATGCCGCCGGCAAGGACAGCGCTATCGAGCACGTGATGTCCGGCGTCAACCCGCAGGGCTGCCAGGTCACGAGTTTCAAAGTGCCCTCAAGTGAAGAGCTCGATCACGATTTTATGTGGCGCACTACCAAGGCGCTGCCCGAACGCGGCCGCTTCGGCATCTTTAACCGCTCATATTATGAAGAAGTGCTTGTCGTGCGCGTGCACCCGCAGATACTGCAGGGCCAGCGCCTGCCCGCGGATGTTAAAAATGACAAGGACGTTTGGAAAAAACGCTTTCGCGACATTAGCAATTTTGAAGAATACCTGCATGACAACGGCACGGTCATTCTGAAATTTTTCCTGCACGTTTCCAAAGACGAACAGAAAAAACGCTTTCTCGACCGCATCGCCGAACCGGATAAGAACTGGAAGTTTTCCTCGAGCGACGTAAAGGAACGCGGCTTCTGGGACGACTATATGAAATGCTACACCGAAGCCATGCAGGAAACATCCACCGAAAAAGCCCCGTGGTATATCATCCCCGCCGACAAAAAATGGTTCACCCGCGCCGCCGTCGCCGAAATTATCTGCGAAACGCTCAAATCACTCGATATGAAATACCCGGTGCTGGATGAAAAACAAATGGCCGAGCTGCAGGAAGCGAAGAAGCTGCTGGAGAGTGAGAGCTAAGAAGAGGTCAGAGCGGGCGCAAGCGGCCCTTCCGGACCTGAGACGTACTCAACCTGGAAAAAAAATATCAAAGTTAATGAAATTTGCAGTCCGGAAGGGTTGCTTGCGCCCGCTCTTTAATAAAGCTGCGCTTCATTTCAAACCAGCTCGCACCCGAACGCCTGTTCAAAAGATTGTGATCTTCCAAAAAGCCGCAAAATATTTCTGAAGCATTCTTAGAACTTTCTAGCATATAAACGATAATATCTACGCGGCGAATCCCGCATTCGCAGGCTTTTAGCCTCAGACGATCTTTGCAAACTATCTTTATCGGATTTTGGATGATTAGAAAGATTTACGAGATTTCTGTTTCAAAAGCGTTTCAGGTGTTTCAGTGTCACACTCCCTGAAACAGTGAAACACGGTATTAAGTTGAGCAGGGTCTTCACTTAAGTGTTCCACCGGGTGTTTCAGTGAAACACTACTATTTCAACACCAGTTCGCACCCGAACGCCTGTTCGAACATATCTTTTTTCTTTTCGATGGCCTCGTATTCGCTTTCGCAATTTTCGTCGCTGACGAGTTTTAAGGTCAGGCTGCCGTTCTTTTGCGCGAATTTTATCTCGCGGACTCGGCTTTCGTAACCGCGGTCGAGCGCGTCGGCCAGGCGCAGGATCGCGCCGAGCTTCCAGACGACACTTTGCTCTTTCTCCGTCAGCGCCATAAACTCCGGGTGCTTTTCCTTGGGCGAAGAACTGCGGTGATAGCGCGCGATGTTGGCGATGATATTTTTTTCGGCCTCGGAAAATCCGGTCATTTCCGAATTCTTGATCAGGTAGTAGGAATGTTTGTGGTGCGCTTCGTGGGCGATGTGATAGCCGATGTCGTGCAGCAGCGCGGCGGCGGCAAGCAGTGTACGCTGGTGGCGCTTGAAGCTGTAAATGGAGGTGAGCGAATCGAAAATTTTCTCAGCCAGCGCGGCCACCTGCAGCGCATGATTTTCTTCGTAACCAAAGCGCCGCCCGACGGCGAAAACGCCGCGCAGGTTAGGATCGGCCACGTCCGGCACCGGCGGCAAAGATTCCGTCTCGACCTCGCGCAGGTAATCGATGATCACGCCTTCGCGCAGGGAAAATTCGCACGGGGTGACCGATTTTATCTTGAGCGCTTCCATCACGCCTTCCAGTATCTGCCCGCCGGCCACCAAAATCTCCGCCCGCTGCGGGCTGATGGTCGGCAGTTTTGCACGCTCCGCATTGACCAGCCGCGCGGTCAACTGGTTAAACCCGGCGAGCCTTTTCAAGGAAATATCGGGCCTGGTTTTGGCGGCCGGTTCGTCCTGAAAATTCAGGCTGGCGTAAAGCGCGAGCACCGTGCCGGAGGTGCCGCTGGAAATTTCCCACTTTTCTCCCTTTAGTTCTCTTACCGGACGTTCGAGCGCGGAGCGTATTTCAGCCCGCAGTTTTTTTATCTCTTTTGGAGTAGGCGGATCGTGGCCGAGAAATCGTTCGGTCAATCCGACCGAGCCCAGTTTCATGGAAAAAAGTTTGCGCGGCTGGCCATCCTGCATCAGTGAAAGTTCGGTCGAACCGCCGCCGATGTCGATGTTTAGCAGGGAACCGGCCGATGTTTGGAAATTTTGCGCTGTAGCGATACCGATCAGGCGCGCTTCCTCTATCGCGGAAAGCACATCGACCCGTAAACCGGTGCTTTTTCGGACGGCTAACCGAAATTCGCGGGAATTTTCGGCTTCGCGGACGGCGGCAGTGGCCACGACGATAATGAGTTCGGCACCGCGGGTCTTAGCGATATCGCGGAAGCGGGTGATCGCCTGAATGCTTTGGCTGATGGCCTCTTCGGAAAGAATATGGCGCTGCAGGGTCTCGTTGCCGAGCCTGAGAAGCTCTTTTTCGCGGCCGATTATGGTGAACGAATCGCTGGCGGCGGCTTCCGTCACGGCGAGTTTTATCGAGTTTGAACCTATGTCGATGGCTGCGAGTCGTTGCGTTTTCATTGCTGAGTTGTGAAAATTATAATATCAGATAAACGACGAAAGAAAATTTGAGATGAAAGTAACCAACATAATGACCGCCGATCCGGGCTTTTGCTTCGCGGTCGACACTCTGACCAAAGCGGCCTCGATAATGTGGCAGCGCGATTGCGGCGCCGTGCCGGTTCTCGATGCCGGCAACAAAGTTATCGGTGTGGTTACGGACCGGGACATTTGCATCGCGGTTACGAGCCGCGACCGGCGGGCGTCTGAAATAATGGCCGGTGAATTGTGCGGCGGCAATGTTCTTACCTGCTCGCCAAATGATGAACTCAAAAAAGCCTTAAAACTGCTGCGCAAAAATCAGCTTCGCCGCCTTCCGGTGGTTGATGGCGACGGCCTGTTGGTTGGCATCATAACGCTCGCGGATATAGTGAATGCCGCGGGCGCGAAAAAGAAACCTAAAGACCTATCTCCCCAAAAAGTCTTCTCGCTGTTTGAAGCAGTGAGTAAAAAACCGCCTATCCTGCTTCTGGAGGTCAGTCCGGAAGAAGAAGAGACGACAATTGAAACTTGATCTTTTTTACCTCGGCTTTGACGCATTTCTTTTTTAGCTTCTTTTTTAAGCGTCTTTAAGCTCGGGCTGTGCTTTAAGGGGAAAAATTCGTGAAAACACTTTTACTTTTACGCCACGCTAAATCGAGCTGGGACGACACCAGCCTGTCCGATTTCGAACGCCCGTTAAACCCGCGCGGGATGCAGACCGCGCCCTTTATCGGAGAATTGATCGCGGAAAAGGGATGGCAGCCGGACCTGGTCCTGAGCTCGCCGGCGGAGCGCGCCAAACAAACTTCCTTGCTCGCTAAAGAAGCGGGCCGCTTAAAGGCCGATATCCAATTCGACGAGAAAATATACGAGGCGAGCCATTTTCAATTGCTCGAAGTACTGGGAGGGATCTCCGCCCCGGCCGGTACGGTCTTGCTGGTGGGCCACAATCCCGGTATGGAAGGTCTTCTCGGTTTGCTGACCGGCGAGATGCACAGCATACCCACCGCCGGGCTGATCAGAATATCGCTGAACATCGATTCCTGGGACCAGATCGAACGCGACCGCGGCAAGCTGGAAGAATTTATCAAGCCGAAAGAAGAAATGAATTCTACCGGGGCGTAAAGCCGCGGGCTTTCGCCGCCCGGCTAATATCCCGGATGCCTTCGGCATCAAAGCCCGAAACCCCTCGCTACCGCTTCGGGTTCTGACCTCGTACCCGTACTACGTTCTCCGCCGCCGCTACCTTGTTACAGAATTAACATTTATTTAACATCCCGGTCATTCCTTTTTAACATCAGCAAGCCATCTTATTTTTTACACTCATCAATAATTTTTTGAATTTCTCTCTGGCCGGTTTTGAGCGTTAGCAGTGTAATATCCACCCTTTGGTTATTTGAAACTTTGGTCTAAAGTCTTAGATATGGAACACAAAGACGCAATTTTAGCACGCGAATTAGATATTTTACGTGACCGGCTGCTGCTGATGGGCGGAGAAGCGGAGCTCGCTTTGCAGCGCGCGATCAACGCACTGGTCCATCGCGACAGCGATCTGGCGCAGCAAGTGCTGGAGCACGATAAGACCATTGACGATATGGAAGTCGAGATCGACCGGCTGAGTATGGATATTTTGGCGCTGCGGCGGCCGGCGGCGCGCGATCTGCGGGCGGTCATTTCCATCTCAAAGATCACGCCCGTGCTGGAACGCATCGCCGATCACGCCGCCAACATCGCGCGGGTCGCGGTCGAGCTCAATGACGAGCCTGAGGTCAAAACATTCGGAGAACTGCCCGTAATGGCGGAAAAAGCCTCGGAAATGCTGCGTGAAGCGCTGGATGCATTTACTTCGAATGACGCGGAAAGCGCGCGGGGGATCAAAGCACGCGATGCTGAGATCAACGAGATCTATGAGCGGCAGTTCAAAGAATTTATGGAGTCGATGTCGCAGGAAGCCGAATACAGTACCAGGTTGGCGCGGCTTTTATTTATCACTAAACATCTCGAACGGATCGGCGATTACGTCAAAGATATTTGCGAGGTGACGGTGTATATGAAGGAAGCAGTTTCCATTAAGCACCTTAAAGATTAAACAGCTTAAAGCTTTGCCCCGCGCAAAAAAATTATGCCCGGAAAAATCTTGATCATCGAGGACGAGGCTGATATAGCCGAAAGCCTGCGCTACAATTTTGAGCGCGAAGGATTAAAAACAGATCTCGCGGAAACCGGCGAGAAGGGGTTAAAGATAGCGCTCGACCCGAAAGGCGCGCCCTCGCTGGTGATCCTTGACCTGATGCTTCCGGGGATGAACGGGATGGAGATCTGCCGCCGTCTGCGCCGTGAAGGCGCCACCCGCCGCACACCGATCATAATGCTCACCGCTAAAGCTGCGGAAACGGATAAGATAGCCGGCCTGGAATTGGGCGCGGATGATTACATCGTCAAGCCGTTTTCTATCAAGGAGGTCGTGGCGAGGGTGCGGGCCGTCCTGCGCAGAGCCGACGAAGGCTCTATCCAGCGTTATGACGATGACAAGCTTTCCATAGATTTTGCCGATATCCGGGTTGTCTGCCAGGGCGAGCAGGTAAAGCTTACGCGCAAAGAGTTTGCCTTGCTGGAAGCGCTTTCAAAGAGCAGCGGGCGGGTAGTGACGAGGCAAAATTTGCTCGACAATGTCTGGGGTTATCAATATTTTGGCGACACCAGGACGCTCGACGTGCACATTCGACGCCTGCGGCAAAAACTCGGGCTGTGCGGTGATTGCATCGAAACGGTGGTAGGAATAGGCTACCGTTTTGTCGGCGCTAAATAATGATCGGGATACCGTTCGGAATAGATGATAACTGGTAGATAATAGAGTATAGATCGGATCTTTCAGTTATTATCTATGATCTTTCATCTATTCCGAATGAAATTCCGGCACATGTATCAACACGGCCAATAACACAACCAGAGTTTCTGAAGTATAATCATTAGATATTTTTCGATTTTTTGCGGAAACAGCAATGACAGGTTTTCTCCAATTACAGTCTGTTGTTCTTCTGGTCATTTTCGGGCTTTTTGTGCTCGCGCTGGCCGGACTCTTGCTTTGGCACCGGCACCGGAAAAAATTGGAGAAAATGCAGGCGGCGGAGAATTCCGATATCCAAAAAACCTTCGATCCCTCGCGGTCCGAAGTGCTGCTTGAAGTCACCAAAAACCTGCGCGAAGGCATTTTGATCGTCGGCCGTGATATGACCATCGCCTCTTACAACGACCAGGCCCAGAATATTATTTCCCGGTTGAACGGTTCGTCGGAACGACGGCGTTTGAGCGAAGCGGTCCGCGACCTTTCGGTCCACGAAGCTTTCGAAAAAGCGCTGACCGTCGGAGAGTTTTCCGAGGTCAAGCTCGAGAATTTCGGGCCGGAAAGAAAGGCGTTCGATCTGCGGGTGGCGCCACTCGAGATCGGCGGCGGCAGGCAGGCGATCGGCATCTTTTACGATATTACGGAGCTGGAACGGCTGGAAAAGGTACGCCGTGAATTTCTTTCGAATGTTTCCCACGAATTACGCACGCCCCTGACCTCGATCATCGCTTTTGTGGAAACGCTGGAAGACGGCGCTCTGGAAGACGTTGACCACAATCGCCAATTCTTGAACGTTATCCGCAAAAACGCTCACCGCATGCACCGTTTGATCGACGATATCCTGGAGCTCTCATCTATCGAAGCCGGAAAGATCGCGGTCGAGCCGCGCGACGTCCAGCTTTTTCCGCTGGTGCGCGAAGTGTCGGTCAACCTGGCGGCCAAAGCGGGAGATAAAAAAGTTAAGATCAAAAATGAGATCAGCCCGGACACGCGCGTCCGCGCCGATGCTTTCCGTTTGGAACAGATGCTGACCAATCTGCTGGATAACGCCGTGAAATTCAACCGCGAGAAAGGCGAAGTGTCCATCTGCCACGAACGCCATAACGGCAGCGATCTGATCCATGTCACCGACACCGGCGAAGGAATCTCCGAGGAACACCTGCCGCGCCTTTTCGAACGCTTTTACCGCACGGACAAGGCCCGCTCGCGCGATCTGGGCGGAACCGGCCTTGGCCTGGCCATCGTCAAGCATCTCGCCCGGCTGCACGGCGGCGAGGTAACCGTCGTTTCCGAAGCCGAAAAAGGCTCGGTCTTTACCATCGAACTCCCCCGCTAAAGAAACATCAAATAAGGGTTACCGGCTTTTGTGCAAAAATACCTTCCCTATGCCGTAACAATTTGGTAAAATTTACTTACCTCAAATTTTATAACCTGGTCAGGCAATACCCCCGAAAAGCCTGTTGAATGTAATAGTTTTAGCTGGAGGAAAAAATGCTTTTCACAGTTGGACAAAGGGTCTCATATCCCAATCACGGTGTAGGTACGATCGAAAAGATCGAAGAAAAACAAACTGGAAGCTGCGCCGCCAATTTTTACTCCCTGCGATTGATGGAAAATAACAGCCTGGTATTCATTCCCGTGGAACGGGCGGAAAATATCGGCGTCCGTCCTGTTATCAGCTCCTATCAGTGCGATAAGGTGCTGCGTTTTCTATCGGAAGATTTTGAAAATTACGCGCGTGATTGGAAGGAACGTTACCGGACATTTTCGGACAAGATGCAGTCAGGCTGTATTTTTGCCGCGGCCGAGGTCTTAAAGATACTTTCTTACCTAAGCCGTGAAAAATCACTGTCTTTCCGCGAGCAGAGAATGTTCGACAAAGCCCGTTACCTGGTAGTTTCGGAGCTGGCCACGGTTTGCCGCCAGCCTGAATGCCGGGTCCAGGCAAAGGTTGAAGATCTTATTCTCAGAGCTTTGGAAAAACATTCAGAAGGAAACATTCAGGCGATGAGCGCCGCCGTCCACTAGTTTTACTTCTTTTTATAACTTGCCCGAACGACCGTTTTGATATTCCCGCGAATATGAAAATCGCCCTCTATCTCTACGCTTAGAGGGTCGCAGGCTTTAACAAAGTCTTCCAGGATGATATTTATCACGTGTTCGTGAAATATTTTGATGTCGCGAAACGAGTTTATGTATAATTTCATACTTTTTAACTCGATACAGCGTTCGTGAGGAATGTATTCGAGCCGGATGACGGCAAAATCGGGGAAATCCGAGAACGGGCAGATCGCCGTAAACTCAGGTATTTCAAAGTTTATGCGCACTTCGCGACCGGGAAACTCATATTGGAACGTATCCAGCGAGTAAAGCTTCATTTCTTCCCGCGGAGTGGAGCGAATATCCAGCCCCTGCTGGTTTACCGGTGCGGCCGTTGCTTCTGACACTAAAAAACTCCTTAAAATCTTAATAAATTAACAGAATTGTAACTTTTATATGCGATTTTGACGAATTAATGGTTGTAAAATTCGCGACAAAGTCTAGAATTACATTTATGTCTTAAATTTGTGGAACCTTTCACAGATTTGTGCGTGAAAGCAATAGTTTTTTGTAGGAGATAGTGTCTTTAAAGTCGCTGGTTGTAGTTTGAGGTCAGAGTATAGCGCGCTGTAATAAAGTCATGATCGCCTTTGGTTTTTTAACTTATGACTGCCAATCAAGGAGGGGAAAATGGCATATCTATCGCATTACGCTAATGACGCTAAGCCGTTGATCCATGAGAGGGTTTTAGCGCAATTGCCGGTCAGGGCAAAGTGGAAAGATAAACTTACGGGTAAAGAGATCTCGGTGGACGGTATTACCGAAAACATCGGCGAAACCGGGGCTCTGGTAAATTTTCGGGTCCTTCCGCCGGTCGGCAGCGAAATTTCGCTGCTGGTGATGGACGAGAAAAAGAAACTTATACAGGTTCCCGCAGAAGTAATCCGCGTGGAACGTGACCCGATGAAACCTTTAGCCGCGCTCACGGTCGTACAAAATATCAAAAAATGGAAGTCAACCGCCGTCAAGGCTGCACAAGCCTGGGTGGCAAAGCGTTTTTTGGAATATGAAGAAGAGTGGGTTAATTAAGAAGGTTTAAGATTTAACCACACAGACACGAAGGACACTAAGTAACTGAAATATTTACTTGGTGTTTTTTGTGTCTTCGGGACCATAATATTGTTGAAGTCAAAAGCAACGGGTCAGAACCGGGAACGCAGTGACCGGGTAAATGAGCGCAGCGAATAAACTTATAAGCATCTAAAACAGTCGTATAAGAACCCGGTCACTGCGTTCCTGGTTCTGACCTCATCACGATAGTCGTCTATTTATTTATGGGCAACGCCGTCTTTGGGCTAAAAGACCTTGCCTGGGCAGCCGAAAATTCCGACGACATTAAGACGAACGATATCCATAAAATGTCCGCCAGCAGCAAATGGATCAGTTGCATTACGATCGGCGCCAGCATTACCAGGGTCAGCCCGCCCACGATCAGTTGCAGGATAATAATCAGCGTCAGCACATTGGCCCAGCGTTTTACCCAAAAACTCTCCGGCGCTTTTTTGACCGCCCACAGCGCCAGGCAGTAAAGATAGACGCCGAGCGCGATCGATAAAATGGGGTGGCTGATACGCAGGCGCAAAAGAAAATGCGAGGTGTCGGAAAAATCTTTCGCAAAACCTTCGGCGAGAGTGGTCGAAGGAAAAAGCATACTGCTTAGCGCCGCGGTCGAACCGCTCATTCCGACGACAAAAACCCCCAGCACGCCGACGGCCAGTAAGATAAGCGTCTTGCGCGGGACATTAAAGCTAAAAACATTGCCTTCACCGGCAAACCACGCGGTCAGCGATAAAAGCGCGACCAGCGTAAACGTGTTTATCAAGTGGCCGGCCATCCAGAAAGGCCGCGCGGGTGTCAGCGTTTCAGCGGTGTTCCCGGTCAAAACCAGCCCGGCCCCGAGCAAGGCCTCCAAAATAATAAAGACCAGAGAGGCAAAAGCCATCTTTCGCAGAATATGTTTTTTGGGGAAAGCGCGAAACGCCCAGACGGCCAGTATCACGACCGCGATCAGCGCCAAACCGCTGGTCAGCCGGTGCGAAAATTCGATAACGGTTTTGAGCTGCGGAGCCGAAGGGATGACTTCGCCGCCGCAGGTGAGCCAATGCTGGCCGCAGCCGTCACCCGATTTTGACGCGCGCAGAAAAACTCCCCAGAGGATCACCAGCAGGTTAAAACCGAGCGTGAACCACGCGAATCTGGCGAAATTGCGATCAACGGGTGTTGCTTGAGCGTCCATTTTTCGTTAATTTTAGACGTTAAGTGTTGTTTTTACAAAAGTAAGAGAAATTAGTTTTAAAAAGCTGTTAGCTGACAGCTATTAGCTTATAGCTAAACGATTTCATAAGTAAGGCCTTTTGAATGAAACGCGAACGCATCGATAAGCTTCTGGTCGCCGCCGGGCTGGCGGATTCACGCACCAAGGCGCAGGCTCTGGTGATGGCGGGCGTTGTGCTGGCCGATGAACAGCGCGTCGAGAAATCTTCGCAGGAGTTTTCGCCGGAAGTCGCGTTGCGGATAAAAGGCGAATCGGCGGAGACAAAATACGCCAGCCGCGGCGGGCTTAAACTGGAAAAAGCGCTGGAAGAATTTGGCGTCGAGGTAGCGGACCTGACTTGCCTGGATATCGGCGCCTCGACGGGCGGCTTTACCGATTGCCTGCTGCAGCGCGGGGCGAAAAAAGTGGTCGCGGTCGATGCGGGGACCAATCAGTTGGTGTGGAGGCTGCGAAACGACGAGCGGGTCGACGTGCGCGAAAACGTCAACGCGCGTTATCTGAAACCGGAAGACCTGGCGGAAGAATTCGATCTGATCGTGATGGACGTTTCTTTTATCTCGGTCACGAAAATTTTTCCGGTGCTAAGCGATCTGCTAAAAGAAAACGGTAAAATGATCGTATTAATAAAACCGCAGTTCGAAGTGGGAAAGGGCGAGGTCGGTAAAGGCGGCATAGTTCGCGAAGACGAGAAACACCAGCGGGTAGTTAAAGAGGTAAATGCCTCGGCGGGCGCATTCGGTTTTGAAGTTCTGGGGCTGATCGAATCGCCGATCCTGGGCGCGGATGGTAATAAAGAATTTTTGGGGTTTTACCGGAAAAAAATATCCACGGATGGACACAGATAAGAGAATTCTATATCCATGTTCATCTGTGTTTATCTGTGGACGATACTCATGGAAAAGTATTTGGATCATCTCAAAAACTTAAAGGATTCGTACCGTACCATTATTCGCGAGAATTTTGAGTTCAAGGCGAAGGACTGCGGTGTGTGCGAGACAAAAGGCGCTTGTTGTCAGGACGAGCATTTCGTCAACGTGCACATCACCCGGCTCGAGGCGGAGGCGATCTTATCGGCACTTAAAGAAAAAGGAAAACTGGATGAGGCCCTGGCGCGAAATAAAAAAACCATCACACGATATGGCCTTAATGAACGGGGCGATACTTATGCACAAACTTTTTCCTGCCCACTTTTTGAAAGAGACACCGGATGCCTGGTCCACGCGGAAGGCAAGCCTGTGCCTTGTATCGGGCACGCCTGCTATGAGAACGAGCAGGATCTGCCGCCGCAATTCTTACAGGACAGGGCCGAATTAAAAATAGAAAAATTAAATGACGAAGCCTACGGCGACAAAGCCAAATGGCTGCCGCTGCCTTTATGGCTGGAGCGCCTCGAGCAGATAGAGCAGATGGAAAGGGTAAGCGGATGAACATTCGCCCGGCAACCCAGGCGGACGTGCCGCAAATAGTCAAACTGATAGACGAAGTGTGGGCGGAATACGGATGCGTTTTAAATACCGATATCGAAGAGCAGTATTTGCTCACGCCGGCTGAATATTTCCACGGGAAAAACGGCGAGTTTTGGGTGGTTGAGGCAGACGGAAAGATCGTGGCCACTTGCGCCGTGCAGATGAATGATAAAACCACCGCCGAGCTAAAAAGCCTCTATGTTCATAAAGACGCAAGGAAGCGCGGGCTTGGCTTCCAATTGGCGGAGATGGCCATAGCGTATGCGAGAGATAAAGGCGCGATAGAAGTGATCCTCTGGTCGGACACGCGCTTTGAGGCAGCGCACAGGCTTTATGAACGGCTCGGTTTTAAGAAAACGGGAGAGCGTAAATTAGACGATATAAACAATACGACCGAGTTTGGTTTTGGGAAACTGATCTAGCTATGGAGCGCGGGCATTCTGCCCGCACCGAACGCTCGCGGTCGAGTCAGTAGCGCCTGCGTTAGCGGGTGCGTCAGGCTGCGAAGCAGCCTTTGCGGGTAAGGATGCCCGCGCTCCACAAATTAAACTTGCAGTTTATTCGCGATTAGTGAATCATTGTCAAAATATTTTAAAATGCCGGATGAATCAATCAAATGCGTCGGTGTGATTGTCAAGCCTCATCACTCAGAGGCTTGGGACACGGCCTGCGAGCTCTCCGATTGGCTGAAAAAGCGGGACATCGATCTGGTGGGGCGGTCTCTAGCCGAAGATGAAGTGTGCCGGGTCCCGACGCTTTCCACCGACGAATTCGTGGGCAGGGCCGATCTGATCATCGTGCTGGGCGGCGACGGAACGATGATCGCCGCGGCGCGCCTGTTAGGCAATGCGGAGATACCCGTGCTGGGTGTTAATTACGGCAGCCTCGGCTATCTGACGGATTTTCGGATCGAGGAGATGTTTCCCGCGCTGGAGGCCGTGCTGGCGGGAAATTACAAGCTTGACCGGCGCGTGACCTTAAATGTCCGCCATCACCGGGGCGAAAATATTCTCTCGGAAAGCCGCGTGTTAAATGACGTGGTGATAAACAAGGCGGCGCTCGCGCGCATCATCGAGATACGGGTCGAACTAGACGGCCAGTATGTGAACTCTTTTCGCGCCGACGGCTTGATCGTGGCCACGCCGACCGGTTCGACCGCTTACAATCTTTCCGCGGGCGGGCCGATCGTTTTTCCCTCAATGCGGGCGATGGTGCTGACGCCGATCTGTCCTTTTACTTTATCTAACCGCCCGATCGTCGTTCCCGATGAGGCCGAGATAAGGTTAAGCATGGAAACGAATAACGAAGAGGTGGCATTGACGCTGGACGGGCAGGTCGGCGTCGAACTCGAGGCCGGCGACACGATAACGATCAGCAAAAGCGACTCGACCTTTAACCTCGTGCAGCCGACGAACAGAAATTATTTCGATGTTTTACGCGACAAATTGAAATGGGGCAGATAAGCCCGCACCCAGACTGACAAAACATATGAGCGAACAAGAAAATAAACCGAAAGAAGAGCTGGCCCCGGATAGCTTTGAACAGGAACTCAGAACCGATCTTGACGACGCGACCCCTGATAAGCCGAAAGGCCTGGCGCTGCACACCAAGGTGTTGATCGGGCTGATCGTCGGCGCGGTCGGGGGTGTGGCAGCCTACCAGTACTTTGGCGAAAACAACCCTAACCTTAGCTGGTTTATCAGCAATTTTACCCAACCGATAGGGCAATTGTTCTTAAATATGCTGCTGATGATTGTGGTGCCGATGGTTTTTTCGTCACTTGTGATCGGTGTCGCGGGCATCGGCGATATCCGCAAGCTGGGCAGGGTCGGATTGAAATCATTCATCTATTGTTTGGTTATTTCCGCTATCTCCGTGGTGATCGGTTTGGGCCTGGCAAATACTATTCAACCCGGAAAACAGGTTAGCGCGGAAACTTCCGCCAAGTTAAAAGAAAAATACGGCACTTTAGCAAGCAAACAGCTAGAAGATCAGAAGAAAGCCAAGGAAGCCGCCGCGCAGGATTCAGCCCTGATGTCGGTGGTCAAGACCATCGTGCCTAAGAATGTCATCAATTCGATAGGCGGCGCGGAAAATCCAAATATGCTTCATTTGATGTTCTTTGCGCTCATCATCGGCATTGCCATCACTCTTTTGCCGGAAGGAAAGGGCGCGCCATTCGTCGATCTGATGGATTCGCTGTTTCAGATAAGCTCAAAGATCATCGACATCATAATGAAACTGGCGCCCTACGCTGTGACTTGTCTGATCTTTTCAAATGTGGCGCAGTTAGGGCCGGACGTTTTACGATCGCTATTTTGGTTCGTTGTGACGGTGCTGCTCGGTTTGTCGCTGCATATGTTCGGCGTCTATTCTCTGTCCGTATATTTCCTGTCAAAACTGAACCCGCTCGATTTTTTCCGCCGCGTATGGACGGTGATCGTGACGGCGTTTTCCACCAGCTCTTCCAACGCTACCTTGCCCACGGCGCTGCGGGTGTCGGAGGAAAACCTTGGCGTGCCGCGCGAAATAAACAGCTTTGTGCTGACGGTGGGCGCGACGGCCAATCAAAATGGAACGGCGCTTTATGAAGGCATAACGGTTCTTTTCATCGCGCAGTTGTCGGGAATGGAATTGTCCATCGGCACGCAGTTGATGGTGCTTTACCTGGCTATCCTGGGCGGTGTCGGAACGGCCGGTGTGCCGAGCGCTTCGATCCCGTTCATCATCGGTATCCTGGCTTTGATAGGCGCCGACCCGGCACTGATCGCCTTGATCCTTGGCGTAGACCGCATTTTAGATATGTGCCGCACCACGCTGAACGTGGTGGGCGATATTACGGCGGCGACCTACGTGGCGCGTTCGGAAGGGTACGAACTGCTCAAAACTCATCCGGCTGAAAGTTAGAACAAGAGGTAATTAAATGTTTCCGATCGGCGATGACAATAGCGAAGTTTTTATCAGGCCGTATGTGAATTACACGTTGATCGCGATCAACATTCTGGTGTTTTTGCTATTACAGCAAGCCGGATATAACGATCAATTTACCTACGCGTTTTCTCTGGTGCCGAGAGAAATAATGACCGGGCAGGACCTGGCCGGAACTCAGGTGATCAAAGACACCATTACCGGCCAGGTGCTCGGAAAGATAACGCTCGAGCCGACGCCGTTTTCCGTCTACATTACATTTTTGTCATCGATGTTCATGCACGGCGGCATAATGCATATTTTCGGTAATATGCTTTTCCTCTGGATCTTCGGCGACAATATCGAAAACCGCATCGGGCATATTCGCTACCTTGTTTTTTATCTCATCTGCGGATTTCTCGCAGCCGTCGGGCAGATCGTGATGGACACCAACTCAGCCATCCCGATGCTCGGAGCTTCCGGAGCTATTTCCGGTGTCTTGGGCGGGTATATTTTGCTGTTTCCTCATAATCGTGTCCGCGCCCTCATATTCAATTTTCTCACTACCGTACCGGCCTTTGTGGCACTGGGATTGTGGATAGGTTACCAACTGCTGGCGAGCTATCTTGGAGGCGGAGAAGGCGGTGTCGCCTATGCGGCGCACATCGGCGGTTTCCTGGGCGGCCTGGCGCTGATAAAGATATTCGCGATCGGAACGGACCCAGGATCCGGAGCCGGATCAGGATATTCACCACCGAAATATTAATACCGGCCCGCAGCTCGTTTAAAAATAAATTGCCACTAACTCCAGCTAGTGGCAATTTAATTTTTATCTCTTGGTGTGCTTTGTGGGGAAAAAATTCCCAATTAATATTCGAACCACCGGGTAGGTTCCTTGGCGCTGGCGAGGACGATCTCCGTCTCGGGCGGAAAAAGGGAATGGCGGCTTTTGAGCGCCATTTCGGCGGTCAGTTTTGCCAGGTGGGGCTCGTTCGCTTTTTGTGAAAGGTGCATCAGCACGATGTGGCGCGCGGCGCCGTCAAAATCGTTGGCCAGCCATTCGGCCAGATCTTCATTAGAAAGATGGCCCGAGCGCGAAGCGATCCGCTGTTTCAAAGACCACGGATACACCGTACAGGCGCGGAGCATATCGACGTTGTGATTCGATTCGATCATGATCCCGTCGCAATGGCGAAGCCTCTGCTTCATCACTGCTGTGAAATGCCCGAAATCCGTCAGCGACGCGATCCGCACACCCTTATGCTCGGCGACAAAGCCCATGTTATCCGCCGCGTCGTGCGGCACCGTGAAAGGGTGAAAATCGATCTCGCCGATGCGAAAATCCTGTCCCGCTTCTATTTCCACCGCGCGGCCTCTCACCGCGGCGGAGCGCCTCAGCGGCTCTTCGTTGGAAGAATAAAATGTTTCTCCGAGATAAGCTTCGTGGGTTTCGCCGGAAATAAAGACCGGGCATTTTACCAGGTTGAGCAAAACCCGCAGCCCGCCGACGTGATCGCTGTGTTCGTGAGTGATGATGACCCCGTCCAGAGAAGTTATGTCTTCACCTCGCATCGCCATTCGGCGCGCAAGCTCGCGGGCGCTCAAACCCGCATCGATCAGGACTTTGGTTTTTCCGGCGGTGATCAGGAGGGCGTTGCCCGTTGAGCCGCTGCCTAGAACGGTGAACTTCATCGTTAAAGTTGTATCATAAATGAAACAGATTAACTAATTGCATCAGAAGGATTTTCCAGACGCCGTTTTCTTTCTTCCAGTTCCGCCAGTTTTGCCTTTAGCCGGTCGATCTCTTCCTGGATCTTCTTAAGCTCATCGGGCCCGGCGGTGGGCGCTACTGGGCTGATAAAATGGAAGATCGGGATGAGGACCGTCAGCGCGGCGATCAGTATCGACAAGATAATGAGCAGCCGCCCTATCAATTCATAGCCGGGGTTTGTGTAAAGAATTATTGTCCAGCAGATGGTGGCAAAGAGGGTCCAGGCCACGATCTGGACCGCGATCAGCGACCAATAAAATTGTTTGGCTACGCTGACCCGCAGGATAAGTGAAAGATAAACGCAGGTTATTGCCAGAGCGACGCTTATCGCGAGGACCTTTCCGCCCAATTCAGTCACGGGGGCCAGCTCCCAAATACCCGCGATGATCATGCCGGCCGCTACACCCGTTCCCAGCAACCCCAGCAGGAAAAGTACCGGTCCTCGCTTTTGTTCATAATAAAATGCCAGCGAAATGAGAAAAAAGTTTGCCGTCAATAAAGTGAAGGCCGTGGCCAGCGGCTTGAGATCGCCTAAAAAAGACAGCTCCCAGATATAGCTGACACATAATACCGCGCAGACGGCCGTAATCAGAAAACCCAGATAAGGCAGGAGTTTGATCTTTAACTTTTCGAAAAAGACGCCGTTGAGAAACATGGAAAAACTCGCCACCGTGATCGTGGCCGAAGTCACAAAGATCCTGCCGCCCTGCTCCTGGGTGCCGAGCAGCACCACCAAAATGCCCACCAGCACACTTATTCCCACCGAAATGATAAGCAGATACAAAAATATCTTTTTCAGATCCAGATTGTTCATTTTCAGTCCTTTCGGTCTTGCTCTGTCAGTTTATATTTTAAAATGCGTTTTCGAACCCAGCGGCGCCGAATCACAAAAACCCAAATTGTAGTATTGCAGGGAAGTTTTTCAGATTATAAACAGGCTTTGCCTATAAAGTCGATTTTTCATATTAATAAGATAGACCGGGCACTTATTGTTAGCCGCTAATTACAAAAAATAACACCAATTAGAAAACTCTTTATTCGTGTTATTTATGTAATTAGGGGCCTCATCCGTGACTTTATGGCAAAGCTGCCGGCATAAATAAGTCTACCCGCCGTACACCTCGCGGAGAATTCCCGCCAAGCCGTGAATTGCTTTTTCGCCGTCGCCGATAAATGCCGAGCCGTGCATCGTGGCCAGCGTGCGCGGTTTGAGCGCGGCCAGCGAGGCAAGGATCTCACCTGTCTTATTCGTGTAGGGTAAATAATCGGCAAGCGGCCCCTGCTGGTAATCGGTAAGAGTAGCCTTGCATCTGTCCAGGACGTCCGAAGTAGTGGCCGCTGGGGCGTCGCCGGCCTGATGAAACAGGTCCGAACAGAACAGCGTCGCATTAGTCTCTTCAAAAAGGAGGCTGGCTTCCCAGCAATGCGGCACGTGCGGTGTTTGCAAAAACCGGAATCTGTATTTCCCGGTCGAAAACGTTTCGTTGTTCATCATCGCCCGGGCCGGCCGCGGCGAATAATCATCGACACTTACCACCTTGCCGACAAAACTGCAGATGGCGGTCGCTTCCGGCGCTATCTGCTGCCATTCGGGCAGCGAACCGCACTCATCGGCTTCAAAGTGGCTGAAGCTGATCCACTTCAGGCTTTCCACCGGGATCAGTTTTGTGACCGCTTCGCGGACCGTCGGAAATAGCGCTTTCATACCGGTGTGAAAAAGAAGCGGTTCGTCGTCCCGCACCAGGAATTGCGAAAACTCCAGGTCCGCCTCGGGAATAAAGGTGGATATCTTAAAAACATCGGGTGCGATCTCTGTTATCTGAGTCATAGGCTTTTCCTTTGCTAAAACAGTAATAATAGGCAGGATCAATATCCCTGCATTTTATTAAGCGTAAAATATATACGAAAGGTATCAGGGAAGAGCGCGATCTTATTTCTTAAATAGGCTTGGCTTAGGTGAAACAGAGAGGCCTATTTTTTCAGGGTTTTATCTACTGCGGCTCGGCTTTTTGTTTTTCCCGGCTGTAAGCTTTAAGGCCGCCGACAAATATCAGCACCCCACCTATGAGACAGCCCACAAGCATAAACAATGCCGCATACATAACGCCCGGAGTATCGAATGAACCGTCGGAATTGATCCTTGTCTGATGTGTTTGATTTTGTGTTACATCCCACATCCACCAAAGCATTCCGAGTGTGCCGCAGGCAATGCTAACGATGAAAATGATAACTCCGGAGATCAGCCAGGGCTTATAATTCATCGGTCAAAAATACCTTTCAATGTAGTGTTCTAGTTGAACTCGCCGAGCGCGGTAATAACCATTTCGTCCGGGCGGAAGAACTCGGTCACTAAAGCCTGAACTTCCTCTATCGTTACAGCCTGGATCCGTTCCAGAGTCTCATCCACCGGAATCTGGCGGCCGAAAGTTATTTCGTGCTGCGCCAAATTCGCCGCGCGGGTGCCGGAATCTTCCAATGAAAGTAATAAATTCGCGGCGGTTTGATCTTTGGCCAGTGTTAGCTCGGCTTCACTTACCGGTTCTCTTTCTATCCGCCGCGCTTCTGCCGTCGCCAGTTCGACAGTTTCTTCGAATTGCTCCGGCGAAGTAGCGGCGAAGATATTAAAAGCGCCCCGGTCGCGATAGGAAATCCCGCTGGCGCCGACGCTGTAGGCGAGCCCGCGTTCTTCCCGGATCTTTTGCCACAACCTGGAAGAAGTTCCGTTGCCCAGGACCGTTTCCAGAAGATGGCCGGCGTAACGTTTATCGCTGGTTTCCTCGATCCAGGGAAAGGCAAGAATAAAATGCGTTTGCTCCAAACCGGGTTTATGTTTAAAGATCCTTTGTTCAACCTGCTTTTGCTCACCGGCTAAAACTTCCGCAGGCGTCGTCTGAGCGCTTGACGCCGCCGGAACGTCAAAAAAAGATCGCGCCAGCTCTACTATCCGTTCATGTTCCAGGTTTCCCGCCGCGGTGATAATGAGATTGTGCGGTTGAAAAGCAGCGCGGTGGTAACCGGATGTGATCTCGCTGTCAAAGGTAAGGACGGTTTTTTCGGTGCCTTCGATCGGCAGCGCGAGCCCGCTGCCGGAAAAGAAATTTTGCTGGAATATCTCGCTCAGAAAATCTTCCGGTGAATCTTCCACCATCTTCATTTCTTCGATGATTACCTTTTGCTCGCGGCTGAGCTCAGTATCGTCAAAAAGCGGGTCGGTGAGCATATCGGCCAGCAGATCGAATGCGTCCGGCACAGCTTTGTCCGTAACCTTGATCGTAAAACCGGTTTGCTCATGCATAGTAAATGCATCGAAGTTTCCGCCGAGGCGGTCGGTTTCCCTCGCAATGTCGAGCGCGGTTCGCTTATGCGTGCCTTTAAAAACGGCGTGTTCGATAAAGTGTGAAATGCCGTTCAGATGCGCCGGCTCGTCGCGTGAACCGCAGCGAAACCAAAAGCCCAGCGTCGCCGAGCGCAGATCGGGCATTTTTTCGGTCAGGATGGCCAGGCCGTTAGGGAAGCGGGTTGATCTAATGCTTTCTTTCATTTGGACTATAAAATTTACCACAAATACGAAAAACCGGGCATTGTTAGCTGCTAATTACACAAATAACACGAATAAAGATTATTTTTTACATTTTTGAGTTTTGCTTTTTAGCAGAAAGCGGGCGCAAGCAACCCTTCCGAACCTGCAAATTATCTTAACTTTAATTTTTATCGATCAAGCAAACTATCTCTCAGGTCAGGAAGGGTTGCTTGCGCCCGCTCCGATTTAAGTGTTTAACACCACTATTAAAAAGGGCAGGCCATTAAGACCTGCCCACATGGTTTATAACAAACCTAATTTTAGCTTTTCTTTTCGCCGTTGGTCGCCGGAGTCCCGGAAGGGCCGGGCGTTTTTTGCATCTGGTCGCGGAAGAGGTTGAGCAGCAGCAAGCTGCCGATACCTCCGCCTCCATCGCCGTTGCCGCCCGAAGCCATGATGTCCGGCGTGATGCGCACGCCTTTTTCACCGATGACCTTGAGCGTTTCGACCAGCGCCACGCCGTTTGCGCCGAGCGCGTTGACCTGTTCGCGATAGGCTACGCCCTGCGCTTCACCGATCAGGCGCATCTTCTCAGCTTCGGCCTTACCGGTTTCGCTGATGTAGTAGGCTTCACCCTCGGCCTCTTTCTTGCGCTGCTCGGAGCGTTTGCCCGCGATGTCCACGCCGACCGTGGCTTCCATTAAGCTGCGCTGGTTGTCGGCCTGCGAACTGGTTTTTTCGAGTTCGATGCGTTTGATCTCCGCCTCGCGCTGAGCATTAAACATGCTCTGTTTCTGTTCGGCCAGGATTTTCTCGGTCTGGGTTTTCATCAACTCTTCCGGCAGATGAATATGGCAGATGAGAACGTTGACCACGTCCACGTGATATTTCAGCAGGTGCATGCGCACGCGGGCTTCGGCACGTTCCTGCTCTTCATGACGATTTTGCAGGTAAGCCATCGCCGAACTTTCGGAAGCCTGGTTCCGGAAGATCGAGTCGATCAGCGGGTGCATCACATTCTGCACCAGTTTTTCGGTACTGCCGATCTTGGCGACCATAAAGGGCGCGTCTTCCGGTTTGACGCGGAACACCACGCGCACTTCGAGCTGCATGGTAAAACCGTCTTTCGAAATTACCGCGAACGGATCGAACGAATTACCGACTTCCTCAGCCGTCCATTCGACAGTCATATTAGTTGTCGGAATGATGATAGGCGTCGTCGCTAAGGTATTAACGTAATAGCGGCCGGGGCCGACCACGGTTTCCTGGATACCGCGGTAACCCACCGGCACTACATAGGCTTCGTGAGCGCCGCTGTCCAGGCGTTTATCCGCCGGATCGGTGACCAGTTCGGCTTTGATCTGGTCGATGGTTAGATTGTCGCCATCGACCTTGTCCAGTTTTTCGGCGGCGATAGTGACCTGTTCTTCCTCTTCGCGTTCCAGCCGCTCGCGGATCTTAGCCGCCATCGCCTGGCGAATTTCTTCCCCGGGATCTTTGCCGACGTTGGAAACGATCACGGCTACCTCACCTGGTTTCACTTCCTTGGCTGATTCCAGGATCACCTTGAACATCAGCGGGTTGATGTAATAGGTACCCGGCAGCAGGATGTCTTTCTGCGGGCCGCGCTGTCCGCCGCCGCTGATAAAGGTGTTTGAATCCTGATAGTTGTCATGTCCGGTCACGGCCTGCGCCACGTAATCGCGCGGATCGAGCGGGGCGCCATCGAGCGCTTCGACGAGGCCGATCTGATTTTCGGAGATCTTGGTTGCCTCGAACAGGCGAACGGTAAATAGTCCCGGCTGCTGGCTATTATCCAACCCGATCGACTGGGTGTGGATACGATAGGTACCCGGCGTCAGCGTTTCGACCTGCGGGCCTTTTTGGCCGCCCTTATAAACGAAACTTTCCGCATCCTGAAAATTTTTGTGCCCTTCGATCGCGCTGCCATGCAGGCGTCCGGGTTCGAGCTGCGCGCCGTCCGCGGAGGTGACCACGCCGATGCTTCCCGGAGGAATGACCGTCACTTTTCCGATCGAGACATTGAACAGGTAAGGATGGATCGCCCATTTTCCCGGCGGCAGCGTGCGAAGCTGGATACCCTTGACGCCGCCCTGTTTGATAAAGACGATCGGGTCCTGGAAATTATTATGAGCGTTTTGCGCGCGGTCGGGTGCAAAGATGTATCCGGTCTGCATCGGCTCGCCGTCGATGGCTTCGATCACGCCGAGTTCGTCGGCGCCGATCTCGACCAGCGGCACTTTATTAATGACCCTTTCGATCGGGTACCAGACAAAGTGCAGGCCGGGCTTGAGCACGTCTGCCTGAATGCCGACCTCGCCTTCTGTCGCGACGACGCGGCCCTGCGGCATCCGGCGGCCCAGATAACGGCGCTCTTTAATAGCGACTTCGGTGGCGCCGACGTTCACCAGAAAACGCGTCACTATATACCAGATCACTCCAAGGGCGATCAGGCCAAAAACACCCAGAACAATTAATGTAGTTGTGTTGTTCATCTAAAATTCCTCTAAAAAAGCTTTCCTAAGAAAATTAACAGGAATGGAAGGGAATAAAAAGTTTGCAGTAGCACTTGGCAGTCATTTAAGAACTGCTTACTGCCGCTGCCGTCTGCCACTCTTTCCTTATCCCTGTAAATTATTCTTCTCTGCCTCGTGCCCGCAGCGCGGCTATGTCCTCTTTTAGCCAAAACAATGCGCCCGAAGCCATTTCCTGTTGGGGAAGAAGTCTGAGATGGCTGTCCAACAATGCAGCCAGGTCAGCGGCCCTTAAGCCGGCGATCTTTTTATTGTGCCAAACTTGTATCACATTTTTGGAAATTCCGGAAAAACATTCTGCACTCCCAGTGCCTGCCGCGGCCGCCAAAAGCTCGCCCAGCCGTTTGATATCCGGCGCTTCCGCCCAGTCGGTGAAAAGCGCGCCGGTATCAGCCATTTTAGCGGCGAATTCCTCTTCCGCGGCACGGCGCCTTTCTTCCTGCGCGCGTTCCTGATTCACTTTTTTATCAGCACGTTCAAGCGCAAGCAGGTCCGATTCGCTCGGCTCAAAGAGCGGGCGATAGATCCTGGGATCAGGCGGATAAAGATTTATTCTTTGATCTTCCGGACCGGAGAGTCTGCGGTTTTTCAGGTAAAAAGAAAAACCAAAGGCGATCAATAGTCCGGCTACGATCACCATCGCGAAATAAAATAAGATGAGAAGTATCATCCAGGTTAAAGCCAACGCCCGAGCGTCAAATCCTTTTCGAGCGTTGCCCTCGAATAAAATATACGAAGATTATAATAAAGGGTTCAAAGAATATTTGCCACAAATTACACGGATAACACAAATAGGAACTCATAAATGCTTTTATTCGTGACATTTGTGGCATTCGTGGCTAAAGAATTGGTTTTCGGTTTTGCCAAAAATTACACAAATAGCACGAATAAGAATTTGTTGGTGGCTAAAATACCAATCTTTCGTATTCGAGTTTGCTCTTTCCGAAATTTAGCAGGATCGCCAATTTCAGCCCGGTCGCCTTTAGATAATTCAATGTCTGAACGCGGTGGAAGCTCGACAAATTTTCATGTGCCTTTACTACCAGCAGCACGCGGTCGTCGACCATAATATCCGCAGTATAGTCACCGACCAGGTGTTCGTGAAAACGGACTTTTATCGGGAATCGGGGCATCGCCTTTATTTCGTCTTCCTTCAACAGCACTGTCAGGGCATTTACATACACTTCTTCCATAAAACCGAAACCGAGCTCGGTATGTACCTGCATGGCCAGCCCAACTATTTTGTAAGACAGCCCTTTATAGAGGATTTTTTCTTCAGACATGGGAATATCTGAATACACAAATAACACGAGTAAAAGGAAAAACGAAAGATCTTAGAACCTCTTACTCGTGTTATTTGCGCTATTTGCAGCTAATGAAATTAACAAGAGCCGACGGAAAGTACCTGGTTGAAAAAGTACATCCCGGAATTTTGTGTATAGCCATAAACGATGGACAACACGCTGCTGCCCATGCTGGTGGTGTAGAGGTTTGTGCCGACGGAAGTATTGATCTCCACGTCGTTAAAGCCGTTGCTGTATTGCAGACAGAACATTACCGTCCCGTCGCTTTTGTAGATGACCAGGCCACAGCCGGTGACGGTATCGCCGGAGTTATCGGCAGTGACCGTGCAATATCCGCTGAGCTGCCCGGTGGTAGAGCTATAGCAGGCTTCCCAGCCTGATACCGTGACCGGCTGGACGGTTTCGACAGACATTTTTTCCAGCTCCGACAGGTTAAAGTTTCCCGCCTTGATCTGATCTAAGAATTTTTGCGCGTCCGAAGACATAATTATTTCTCCTTGTTGTTTGTTATTTAGTGGAAGAGTGGAAGTTGTAATAACAACATTACTCTTATGAAAATCGCTATGCGATAAACAAATAATATCATTACCGGGATAGAGAAGGCCGGTAAATTAGAGGAAAAAGCGTGTTTTTGCTTAATTTTCTGTAATTCTTAACAACAATTTAATTTGTAACGGCATTGAAGAACAGCGGAAACGTCGCCAGCGACTGCCCGCGGTATTGCGGGCGGAATCCGAATAGTACGATCTTTCCTTTGCCGATGTTGATGGAAACCAGCGCGGCCCTTCCGGCGATCTTTTCCACGCCCAGGGCCCAGCCGGAAAGCAGTATCTGCCCGGGATCTCTGGGATAACTGGCGATGATCTCGACGTTGGTGTCGTCACTGATCGTGATCTCAAAAGCAGGTGAACTCTCAAACCAGGCGATCGATCCCGCCTGCATTCCTTTGGCGACCTTGTGATTTGTATTTAATTCGGTACGCAGGATCGAACCCGGAATGAAGAAATCTTTACGCGCCAGCCCTTCGGTCACATCACGCACCGGCAGGTCGAACTGCTCGATAGCAAAACGCGAAGCGCGGTTTAAGAAAACCAGCGTCCCGCCGTCATTTACAAATTTCTTCAGGTTTTTTACGCCGTCTTTGCCGATCCCGCCGGTGTATTCTTCAGGCATGGAACCCTTGGCAAAGCCGTTAAGCATCTGGGCCGGCGATTGGTCCGGAAAAACGATGGCTCCTGTGTGGTGGTAAGGTTGATTTTTTATGCCGTCCCGGATCTCCTTATCCTGAATGGTGTCGAAGTCTCCACAGGCAAGCTGAAAATCGTAAGAGCCCATGGTTACCCAGCGTGTCCACCCTTCATCCATATTTGGCATAGCTGACCGATAGATAAGATAGCGCGGCCCGTGATTGCATCCGCCGCGTGTACTTCCACTCGTGCCTTCGCCGGAATGCGGAAGCTTATAAGCAAAAGGCCCGGTGACTTTGGTCACCTCGACATTCATTAAGAGAGACAACGTATGCGCCGTCACGTCGTATGGCGGTATAGGATTTTCTTTTTCATCCTTGAGATGGGGATAATCCTGATTTTCCAGCAGTGCCTTGGCAAAGTTGCCATAGGGCTGCGCCATCTTTATTACTGAAGTTCCTTTCGGATAGGCCACCCCGTTTACTTTGAACGGCAGCGGCTCATCGATCTCTACCCCTGCTTCCGCCAGGATCGCCAGAAGTTTCTCCTGACGCGAGGCATCGTCAAGTTCCATGTATTTAAGATCGTCGTCAGAGTCAAACTTCACTACTTTTTTCTTTTGCGGCTTAAAAATAAAGGCGGATAATTCTCCCTGTTTTCTCGGCCTGACCGCTTCCTTTCCGACCGCGTAAAATCTGGTTAACCATTCCCTGCGATTTTCCGCCGCGTGTTTCATCAACAGAAAAGCGGCGCCCGTCATATAGTTTGTGATGTCACGGATGTGCCACTCGCCGCCGAGCCAGACCGGGCCGAAATTCGGCGATTCCTTGTGAAGGTCGTAACCGAGGCCGTTGCGAAGCTGGTTGTATTTAACGGTGATCGGGGTCGCCAATTTACACGACGCAGTCTCGCTCAAAATTCGCACGCCGGAGTGGTAGTGCGAGTAAGCGCGCGCCGGCGTCCAGGCGTCGTAAGTCGAATTGGTGGTGATGCCCTGAAAACCTTTTTTGCGCATCTCGCCGGCTATATAGTTTCCCAGTTCGGTATAGCCATCTACTATCTCTTTCGGCACGTTGGGTTCGACCGGCGTCATATAAGGCGGCAGGAAAAGCCGCGAACCAAATTCACCCTGCTGGTGAATGTCGTGCGTGATCTGCGGATGCCAGACGTTGTGAATTTTATCGACGGTCAATTGCGTTTCCACCTGAGTGAAAGCGTACCAATCGCGGTTGTTATCGTGGCCGACGTATTTGTGATAGAGCTCGGGCGGATCGGTGCCCTCGTATGGCGTTCCGAGCGTTTTGTCATACCACTTTTTAATTATGTCCGTTCCGTCCGGGTTGAGCGAAGGCACCAGAAGAATGATCGTGTTCTGCAAAATATTCCTGATCTCGGGATCGCTTGAAGAAGCCAGCCGGTGCGCCATTAACATCGACGAAAGCGTGCCGCCCACTTCGTCTGAATGAATACTGCAAGTGATCAGAACGACGGTTTTGCCCTGGGCTATCAGGCCTTGCGCGAGGCGGTCGCTGCTCTTGATAAGCCGCGGATCGGCCAGCCTGGCGTTGATCTGTTTATATTTTTCGAGGTTTCGCAGATTTTCCGGCGCGGAGATCGTCGCATAAACGAAGGGAGCGCCCATGGTGGTCTTGCCGATCTCCTGAAACTGCAGGCGATCGCTCGCGGCGTCGAGCTTTTTGAAATAGTCGACCACTTGCGCCCAACTGGCCAGTTTCCGGTCGTCGCCCGGCGTAAAGCCGAGAACATCTTTAGGAGCGGGAACATTTTGCGCAAATGTTGTAAAGACAAAAAGAAGGACCAGAAGTACAAGACGCAACGACGCAGTAAGCATTCGATCTACCTCGATAAATTTTTGACGATTGTAGGGTATTTCGCGCGCGCCGTAAATGACTAATATGATATAAGAGAAAAAACTTTCTTATTTACGCAAACGACCGGTTCTTTTACGATGGTGTTTTAAATCTTATGGTATTGAGTAACCTGCCGGTGTCGTTCGGAATAGATTATAACTGAGAGATGAGAGAGGATAGATTCAGAATCTATCCGTTATCATCTATAATCTTTTATCTATTCCGAAGAAGTCTTAAATACCATACTTTTTACGTACTATGGATATTAGCACTATCGAGCAGGCCGCCGAACGTATCAGGCCATTCATTAAACGCACACCGCTCGAATACAGCCGGACTCTGAGCGCCGATCTGGGTACGAACGTGTATGTCAAATACGAGCTTTTTCAGAAGACGGGCTCCTTTAAGTGCCGCGGAGCTTTCAATAAATTATTGAGCGTATCGGCGGAAGAGCGCGGGAACGGCGTGGTGGCGGTCAGCGGCGGTAACCACGCGCAGGCTGTGGCTTATGCTACCAGCGTTCTGGGCGCGGACGCGGTGATCGTAATGCCCGAATCAACGCCGAAGAATTACGTGGAAGCGACGCGCGGCTATGGCGCAACGGTTGTTCTGACACCGACGATCGTCGCCGCTTTCGAAGAGGTCAAACGCTACCAGGGCGAAGGCCGCGTTTTTATTCACCCTTTCGACGATCCGCTGGTGATGGCCGGCCAGGGAACGCTCGGCCTGGAAATAATGGAAGACCTGCATGATGCGACCGACGTTTTTGTGAGTATCGGCGGGGGCGGTTTGATGGGCGGCGTGACCACGGCCTTAAAAGCCCGGAACCCTGAAATTCGGATCTGGGGAGTGGAAACCGCCGGCGCGGACACGATGACACAGGCGCTCGAAGCCGGCCAACCGGTGATGGTTTCAGCGATCACCTCAATCGCTAAAACTCTGGGCGCTCCTTCGGTTTCGGAAGCGACCCTGGCCCTGGCGCAAAAAAATCTGGAGAGCGTGACCGTTGTGACGGACGATGAGGCTGTCGAGGCACTTCGGTTCCTGCTGGAACGGCTTAAAGTGCTGACCGAACCGGCCGCTTCGTGTACGCTCGCCGCCGCCCGCAGGCTAAAAGATAATTTCGGCCCGGATCATAAGGTCGTGCTGATTCTTTGCGGCGGAAACCAATCGCTCAGCGACGTTTGCGGCTATCTAATATAGAATGCGGAAACGCGACAGTTATGGAGCGTGCTTTATTCCAACTTGGAAGACACGCTCCAATAACTGTCGCGTTTCCACCTGCCAAACTTGTCGCGTTTCCGCCCGCCAAACTTGCCGTGTTTCTGCTCTGCCAAGCTCGTCGCGTTCTCACTAATAGATATTTTTCCTTGTTTGTTTGGCTTAACTGAGGTAAATTAAACAGGTTCAAGCAAAGCTCTTCCCGTATTTTATACTGATTAGAATCTTTTCGGAGGTTTCCTAAATGGCAAGTCGGAATCCATTTCTAGACAATTTTCGTCCTTATATCCCTGACTCCGCAAATTTGCGTGAACTTACCCCGCTGCCGCTGGTAATAGGTACGCTGCTGGGGATCATTTTCGGCGCTTCATCGCTTTATTTGGTGCTAAAAACCGGCTTGACCGTTTCCGCGTCCATTCCGGTCGCGGTCATCGCGATCACGCTTTTCCGCCTGCTTTCAAAGGTCGGCCTGCGTGACGCCACGATCCTGGAAAGTAATGTGATGCAGACGGCGGGTTCCGCCGGGGAATCGATAGCGTTTGGCGTGGGCGTGACGATGCCCGCCATCATGATCCTCGGTTTCGATCTCGATCTGGTCAGGGCGACCATGGTGGCGGTGTTGGGAGGCTTGCTTGGCATCTTGCTGATGATCCCGCTGCGCCGCGCGCTGATTAGAGACCAGCACGGATTTTTGAAATACCCCGAGGGGACGGCCTGCGCCGAGGTACTAAAGGCCGGGGCCTCGAAAGAGTCGCGCGAAGCCTCGCACGAAGGCGATACGACCGGCACGGACGATTCCGCGCTGCAGGGCGGAAAGATCATCTCGGTCGGGTTCCTATTCGGATTTGTTTATAACGCGCTGATGCAGGTCTTCAGCCTCTGGAATCCGGAACCGCACAAAGATCTGACGGAGCCGAAAGGCGCCTCGATCTCACTCGAAAACAATCCGGCGTTGCTCGGTGTCGGCTATATCATCGGCCCTTATATCGCCGGCATCATGTTCGGCGGCGGTATCTTGTCTTACATGGTGTTGATCCCGATGATCAAATATTTTGGCGCATCGGCAACGGCCCCGATCTCGCCGGAGGTTAGTAAGACGATCGCGGAAATGTCGCCAAACGGCATTCGCGGCGCGTATATTCTATATATTGGCGCCGGTGCGGTGGCGGGTGCGGGCATCATTTCACTCTTTAAAAGCCTGCCCACCATCTGGAGCGGTTTGAAATCAGGCCTCGCGGATTTTACGGGCGGTTCCAAGACCGGGGAATCGGCGCTGCCGCGCACCGATCAGGACATTTCAATGAAGTGGGTCGTGGTCGGGATCCTGGGTTTGGTGCTGGCGATCATGCTGCTGCCCCAACTCGGCCTGAGCATTTTTACCGACTGGAAAGTATCCATCATCGGCGCACTCGCAATAGTTATTCTGGGATTTCTGTTCGTTACCGTTTCATCGCGCTTAACTGGTGAAGTGGGTTCTTCGTCTAACCCGATATCGGGTATGACGGTGGCGACACTGCTGATCACCTGTCTGGTGTTTCTGGCAATAGGCTGGGTCCAGCCTGACCCGTATTTTGTTACGGCGCTTTCGATCGGCGGTATCGTTTGTATCGCCGCCTCGAACGGTGGTACGACATCTCAGGATCTGAAGACCGGCTTCCTGGTCGGGGGAACGCCGAGCAAACAGCAGATCGCTATTCTGTTCGGAGCCTTGGCTTCAGCGTTGGTGCTGGGCCCGCTGCTTGTGACCCTTAATAATTCAGCGACCTACTATCACAAAATTGCGCCGACCGAGGCGATCTCTTCCGTGAAACTTACGGAAGACAAACTTTTCCGCGAAGACGGTAAGCTCAAAAGCGAACATGTCGTAAACGGCAAGTATAAAGATATCGATACTAATACTTATCGCGTTTGGCAAAACACCGAACCGAAAGACGGCGCGGTCGGGAAATACCTGATCGATAATCAGGGCACGCCCGTCTATTTTGTCGATCCGGGCATTAACGGCGTTGTTAAAGAAGATGAAGACGGCACTAAGCTGACCCGTTACGACGCGCCGAAGGCGACCCTGATGAGTTACATCATCAAAGGGATCCTGAATCAGGAATTGCCCTGGGGCCTGGTGCTGATCGGCGTGATGATCGCCATCATGCTGGAAATTTCAGCCGTGCCTGCATTGGCTTTTGCCGTGGGATTGTATCTTCCCATTGCCACGTCGGCGCCGATATTTGTCGGCGGAGTGGTGCGCTGGGCGGTCGATATGTATCTTAAGAAAAAACTGGCCTCGCGTAATCTATCGGAAGAAGAGATCGTGGCGGAAACCGATAAGTCGAACGGCGTACTGATGGCCTCCGGCTATATCGCGGGCGGCGCTATCGCGGGTATCATGGTCGCGCTATTCAGCCTGGATTTCGGCCCGCTGAACTCTTTGAAATTGATCAAAGACGGCTGGGCGAAATGGGCTGAGACATCGAACCCGTGGTTTGCCGGGCCCAATGCCGATTGGCTGGGAATGATCCCGTTCTGGATCCTGGCACTGGTCTTATATTATGTCGGCCGGGAATTGTTCCTAAGCGGCAAGAAAAGGCCCTAGCGGATAAAATTAACCCTTAGATAAAGATCGTCTTTGCGTTATACTGCGCGGAGGCGATCTTTCTTTTTTGAGGCTTTTATTATGTTAAAAATGTCCGCGTACTTCCTTTTGGCAATTATTTTTCTTGTCTCTCCCGCAATAGCGCAAAATTCGAATATGTCGGTCAACGCCGTCCGAAGTGCGCGCGATAGTATGGCGGCGCTGCCGCCGGAACCGCCGGCGAATTCAATCATGCGCGGACGGGTCTATTACGAAGACACCGGCCGCCCGGTTAAGCGGGCTTCGATAATGTTTGTCAGAAGCGATGTCGGCAACCCCGGTGAAATGTCGGGTTTGACCGATGGCGACGGGAATTTTTTGGTCAAGAATGTTCCGGCCGGAACTTATTACGCGGTGATCAATGCGCCGGGTGTCGTTTCGCCGATCGCTTATATAGATTTTTCCAAGCTCGGCCCGGGCAATGTCGGCAACGACAGGGAGATCATAGAACAGGCCCTGATAGATTTCGATAAGATCATCGTCGACGGTGTAAATGAGACCTATGTTCAGGTCCGCGCGAAACACGGCGGGGCGATCAGCGGCCGCGTCATTTATGCGAACGGCGATCCCACGATCGGGGCAAAGGTAGAGATATTAAGGAAGCTCAATGGAAAATTTGTCCCCGTGATCTCGAGCTTGGCAAACGTGATGAGTATGTTCAGCGGCCTTAGTTCCAGTAGCGGACAAACCGACGACCGGGGAATGTACCGTTTTTCCGGCCTGCCGCCGGGTGAATACGTGGTCAAAGTGAGCGAAAGCGTGCGCCATGCGGATAACGACGAAAGGCGCGGCCCGGGAGATGCTTTTGCGATGCTTTTATTCGGATCGACGAACTCGCTGTTGAATTTTTATTTTCCCGATGCGGCCGACCTCAAGGATGCGCAAGTGCTGAATGTCCTGTTAGGACAGGAGCAGGGTGAGGTCAACATCACAATTCCCGATAAAAGCCTTTTTACCCTGACCGGCAAAGTGGTCGCGCGGAAAGATAAAAAAACTCTGGCGGGGGCGCGAATATCCCTCCAGAAAAAAGGGCAGCCTGATTCTTCTTTATTTAACTTGATGGGGCGTGAGATGAACAGCGCTGTCACCGACGAAGAAGGGAACTGGAAATTCAGGGACCTGCCCCAGGGTGAATACTCGCTAACCGTCACCCCCGATAATTCAGTCCGGGATTATGATCCGAATGATGATGATGAGGACGCCGGAGTAAGTGCGAAAAAAACGCCCCCGCCGCCGAAATTCGCCAAAGCTTATAAAGACGTTCAGATCGAAGACAAAAATCTTGAAGATGTAATAATCGAGCTCGGCTATGGGGCCGCCATCTCCGGATCGATATCGGTTGAAGGAAATAAGGCGATGCCGCTGAGCGTGTCCCTTCAGGCACTGGGTGAACGCGAAGAATCTCTTTCTGCCACGACGGTCTATAACTACGAGAGTATGAGCAGCGCTGCCAACAGGGCCATGCCCTCGATCCCGCAAAAGATCAACAATGAATTCAAGCTGGAAAATATCGCCGCCGGAAAGATCACTCTGAAATTCAATGTCAGCGATGACAGTTATTATGTAAAAAGCGCGCGCTCCGGAATGACCGATCTGATGGCCGGGCCGCTGGATGTAAGAGAAGGCGAGATGCTCTCCGGCGTCAGGATAGTTTTAGCAAAAGATACCGGAACGCTTAAAGGTAAGGTTTTGGATGATCGTGACCAGCCGGCCTCGGGCGTGGCGCTTTTGGTGCTCCCTACCGACACTGCTAAAAGAACTTCTAATTTCTTTAAAAATGTGCGGTCCGACGCCGAAGGAAAGTTTGAAATAAAGCTGCCTCCGGGTGAATACGCGATATTGTTTTTAAAAGCCGGGATAATGAACGGCGACCCGATCGCATTTAAGGCCTGGCTGGACGAAGAAATGAAAAGCCCCTACAAAGTCTCGATCAGCGCGGAAGGCACGGCAAATGCTGCTCTGAGAAAGCCGAGCGCGTAAGAGTTTCATTAATTAGTGGCAGATATTCACGAGTAGGCAAAAACCGTTAAATATTTTTTGACACTCTTGGTAAGTGTTGCGCTATAATTATATTGGCGTATGCTTCTTGTCCTAGGTGCGCCCCCGCGCGCGTAAATCTACAAATCGGCAGTAAATACTTATGAAAACAAGAATTATGAGTTCGAATCGCTTTTTTCTGGGCATTCTATTTTTGAGTTTATTTTCCGGGCTTACCGCTTGCACATCCGTTTCGGGTGAAAAAGCACCGCCGGCGGCCGCCCCTGAAACAGCACAACCGGCGGTTTCAAACGCTGAAGAAAAAGGGATCGTCATCCTCAGTAAGATCGAGATCCAACAAGGGAGCCCCAGTGAAGCGGTGAGGAATTTTTATAAGCTGATCCGTGAAAAACGCTTTGTAGACGCGATGATGATGACCAATATGAAGCCGGCCGTTGAAGGTTTGACACTGGAAGACGCGAAACAATTGGCGCCCGATTTTGAGCCGCTGGCGGCCCAGGTGCCGACGGACCTGGTAATAACCGGTGAACAGATCAGCGGCAACAAAGCCAGCGTTTTTCTCAAGCTTCCGGGTGATGAAGGCACGGGCAATCCGACCTCGGATGAAATAAAGCTGCGTAAAGAAGGCGAAAGCTGGGTCATTTTAAGCGGTGATGATAAAGACGAAGCAAACGCCAGAAAACAGGGCAAATCTTACTTTTTTAACGTCCGGATCGACGTTCACCACCAGGAAGTCCAGTTTATGCTGGAACGCATAATGAAAGCCCAGGCGATCTTTAGCGCAGACGGCAAAGGCCTCTACGGCGACCGCGACATGCTGATCCGGGAAGGCCTGCTTCCTGTCGATATAACCGGTTCATATACAACTGGTTACAATTTCAGCATTGTGCTTTCGGCAGACAAAAAGAGCTATTACGTCAATGCCGTTCCGGCGGCCTATGGTAAAAGCGGCAAACTTTCGTTCCTGATGGAAGTGAGCGGCAATAACGAGCCAAAAACAAAAAGCAACGATAATGGCGGTATGCCCCTGAAAAAATAATACTGAAGAGGCTTTGCCTATAAAGTAGATAAATCAAGTTTTTGGCGATTTCGTGTGCTTCGTGATTTCGTGGTTCCAGTCTTAAGTCTTTGGTTCTAAGAAGTTTAAGACCTGAAACCACGTGCGTCACACTAAAAGACACGAACAAAACATAAGACAAACTCCTGACTTTATAAGCAAAGCCTACTGAAGAAATAATATTCCGGGAATTGGTTTAGAATTTAGGAGCGCGGGCGGAAAGCCTTGCGCTCCTTTTTGATTTGACGCCTTATTGGAAAAGTTAGTGAGGTGGGAGCCGGGAGATAAACCTGTGGGCAGTTTTTCTTCCTTCAAGCGCCTTTTACGGTTGCTTCCTCACTTCTACCCTTGATATGAGAAAACGACCCGAAGCGTTACAGGAAACATACGAAGCCGGCAATTTTTGCAGCTAATTTTTCTTAAAGACTGAAATTAAAGGCAGAAAAGCCGGAAAAAAAGTAAAAAAGTATTGTTATTTGAAAAAAAAAGGTGTATAAAACTTATCCCCTTTTAATATGGAGGAAGTTTTCCGCTCACTCGTGGGTCGTTTCAACGAGTCTGTGAGAGGCTATCTTAAGCCCTCGCGGAAACCTTCTTGTCTGCCCGTGCAGGTATCCATCAGGCCGAATATCCACACCACCAGTTTGCTCAAAAATCGCCTGTCGGAAACCTACGCGCCGAAAAGAAAAGACCTTTCGATCCTTGGCGAAACCCAGGACATCAGTGAAAACGGCCTGTCCTTTATTGTCTCTTCGATCCGGTTGGGCGAACATTATCTGGTCAGCGACGGAACGGTCCTCGAACTCGAGATAGACCTGCCGGACGGGAAACTGCATGTCAAAGCGGCCGGGTGCCGTTATCAGCAGATCGATCTGGATTCTTCGGTCGGCAGATTTCTGGTTGGGGCCAGGTTTGTCGAAGTAAGTGCCAAAGACAAGGTCCTTTTGGCGGAGTACCTGGAAGCAGAAAAACGATCCCGGAAAAACAAGGTAAAAAATGTCCAGTGGGGACTGGACCTGACCCGGCCATAATCAATGCGCCGTAAATAAGGGGAAATCTTGCCGCTCCGGTTCAAAAAAATCTTAAAAATATTTTTGTTGATAGCAGCCGCATTGCTTATTGCATTCGCGGTTTTTTTCTTTGGTTTTGCCGCGCGGCTGGTGGCTGACACTATCAACGGCGTTTATAACAAGCCTCCTTATCAGATCTCCGACCGGGCGGGCGCGATGCACAATAAACTGCTGGTTGCCGATATGCATTGCGATGCGCTGAGCTGGGGGCGCGATCTCACGATCAAGAATGCCGGCGGCCATGTCGATATCCCGCGGATGCTGGAAGGCAACCTTGGTTTGCAGGCCTTCACCGTCGTCACCAAATCTCCGCGCGGGCTGAATATAGAAAGAAACGAAGATAAGACCGACAATATTTTCTGGCTGACGCTGGCCCAGATGCAGCCGCTGGAGAATTTGTCGAGCCTGACCAAGCGGGCTTTGTGGCAGGCGAAACAGCTTCATTACTATGCCGAAAAGTCCGGCGGCAAGCTGGCCATTATAAAAAATAAAAAAGACCTGCAGAATTTTCTCGAGCGGCGGAATACGGAAAAAGTTGTCGGAGGCTGGCTCGGCATCGAAGGCGCGCACGCGCTGGACGGCGATATTAACAACGTCGATGTTCTTTATGACGCGGGATTTCGGATGATGTCGCCCTCGCACTTTTTTGATAACGATATCGGCGGTTCAGCGCACGGCGTAGAGAAATACGGCCTGACCGAAAAAGGCAAAGAAATGGTGCGGCGCATGGAAGCAAAAGGAATGCTTGTCGATGTTGCTCACGCGTCGGTAAAAACCATCGACGACGTGCTGGCGATGGCGACGAAACCCGTGGTTGTCTCGCACACCGGCGTGCGCGGGACGTGTGACAATAACCGCAATCTTACCGACGACCAGCTCAGGCGTATCGCCGCGACCGGCGGCGTGATCGGGATCGGATTTTGGGACACCGCCGTCTGCGGCAGTGACGCGGCCGCGATCGGCAAGGCCATTCGTTATGCGGCCGATATTGCCGGCGTCGGGCACGTCGCGCTGGGATCGGATTTTGATGGCGCGGTCGTCACGCCATTCGATGCCACGGGCCTCGCGCAAATTACCGAAGCTTTGATGAATGAAGGATTTAGCAGAGAAGAGATCGCCCAAATAATGGGCGGCAATATCGTGGGCCTGCTGCAAAACAACCTGCCTGACTGAAACCGTTCCTTTGGATTTTGTGTCTAACATCCTGTATCATTCCTGCCATGAAAACGCTTTATCCCGAGATAGAACCATTTGATGATGGAATGCTGCAGGTTTCCGATCTGCACACCATTCATTACGAGCGCGTAGGCAATCCTGACGGCATTCCGGTGGTGTTTCTGCACGGCGGGCCGGGCGGCGGGCTGCTGCCGCTGTACCGCCAGTTTTTTGACCCCGCGGCTTTTCACGTGATCCTGTTTGACCAGCGCGGGTCGGGTAAGTCAACGCCTGCTTATGAGCTGAAAGAAAATACGACCTGGGACCTGGTCGCGGATATTGAAAAGCTGCGCGAAAAATTCGTGATCGATAAATGGTATGTCTTTGGCGGTTCGTGGGGAAGCACGCTGAGCCTGGCTTATGCCGAGACGCATCCCGACCGCGTACGCGGCCTCGCGCTGCGGGGAATTTTTCTGACGCGGCGCAAAGAGCTGGAGTGGTTTTATCAATACGGCGCTTCGGAAATTTTCCCGGATCACTGGGAGCGTTTTCGCGATGAAATTCCGGAAGATGAGCGCGGCGATTTTATGACCGCTTATTACAAGCGGCTCACCGGCGACGACGAGGAAACACAGCTTTCCGCCGCCCGCGCCTGGAGCGTTTGGGAAGGTTCGACCTCCAAGCTCTACCCGAGCAAAGATCTGATCGAACATTGGGAAGGAGCGCACGAAGCACTCTCGCTCGCGCGCATCGAGTGTCATTATTTTATGAACAACTCTTTCTTTCCGACGGAAGATCATCTGCTGGAAAACGTCGGCAAGATCCGCAATATTCCGACCGTGATAGTGCAGGGGCGCTACGATGTCGTTTGCCCCATCACCAGCGCCTGGGACCTGCATAAAGCTTTTCCCGAAGCGGAACTTGTGATAGTGCCCGACGCCGGCCACTCGGTTTCCGAACCGGGAACGATTTCGGCGCTGGTCGACGCGATGGATAAATTCCGCGATAAAGAAAAAAGTTAAAAATGGAACCTGATCGCCGTTTCGGAGTGAAATGGATTGAAAAATTTACTCCGACGTAAGACGAGGTGATCAAAATATGCGTAAAAGTTTCTTCCTTAGTTTTTTGATAATTTTATTTTGTTTTTCCGGTTTGAGCGCGCAGGCCCCCCAATCGCCGCAGCCGCAATGGGAATACCTGGTGGTTGCTTTTGGCGGCGGCGCCAGCAGCCCGATAATTACTACCGAAAAAGACACGGCGCCCGCAAAGGTAGGGTATCGCCAGGTTTATTATGGTGACAAACTCGTAAGATTTACCGATAATGCCAGTAGCCAGGCCGCGCTGGACGAGTTAGGGAAAGCGGGTTGGGAATTGGTCAGTGTTGTTCCCCCGACGGAAGACCGGCCCGTGAGTTATGTTTTCAAGCGCCCGTACGAGCGTGTCCGCTCGCAAAAAGAATTGGCGGAAGTGACAAAGCTCGAACAGGACGCCAAAGCCGGTAAAAAGACGGTCATTAGAAAAGAGCCTCTGGTCGATCTTGACCGTGCCGAAGTGCTGGCGGCGGATGACGCGGTCGCTAACAGGGCCAAAGCCAAACTGGAAGAGGCGATCAAAAGCGCGGGCTTAAGTTCGCTGGTGAGTGTGAGGACCCGGTACGATAATTATTCCCGCGAGACCTGGGCGGAAGTAACCGTGGACGGCAGCGGCATCCTGTTAAAAGACGGAAATAAATTCCGCACCTCGGAAGCGAAAAAATATGTCAGCGAGATAGCGGCCGAGCTTTTTAAGAAAAGCGGATTGCAGGCGGTGCCGGGGACCGACAAATATTATTTTGAAAATGGAAACGTGGACAAAAAGGGAGAGATCGTGATCAACCTGGCTGTCTTTATCAAGTACAACGGGAGAGACAACTTTGTAGGCAGAGGGGCCATCACCGGAAACTGGATGGCTTCCAATCAGCAGAAAGAATGACCGGAAGAGTTTTAGTACTGAATGCTTCATACGAGCCGATAAACGTCTGCACGGAGCGCCGCGCGGTAGTGATGATCTTTAAAGGCGTGGCCCGTATGGAGGAGCACAACGGCCATATGCTTCACTCTGCCAGGTTGGAAATGAATGCTCCATCGGTCATCCGGCTGATGGAGTATCGCCATATTCCCCATGAGAGGAGGTCGCTGTCGCGTAAAAACATTTTGCTGCGCGACCAATATATGTGCCAGTATTGCGGCCGCACCTTTGCCCCGGCGGACCTTACACTCGACCACGTGATGCCGCGCTCGCGGGGCGGCGGCTCCACCTGGGACAACCTGGTGGCGTGCTGCAAACGCTGCAATCACCGCAAAGGCAATCAAACCCCCGAAGAATCCGGAATGAAACTGCTCAAGCGCCCCCGCGCGTTTTCGTTACATATGAGCCGGCAAATTATGAGATACTTAGGCAGGGCAGATGAAACCTGGCGCAGATACCTGTATTATGAGAGTCAGGATTAGGCGCGAGAGCCTTTTTGGTCAGACAAGCGTCTAATGAATATTAAGGAGACTAGTAGATGTTAGGATTACAGGGCTGGGAAATAATAATAATCGTAGCGGTAGTATTTTTGCTGTTTGGAGCCAGCCGTTTGCCTCAATTAGCGAAATCGCTCGGCCAGAGCCGCAAAGCTTTTAAAGAAGGCATGCGCGAAGCGGAAGAAGACTATCAATCCGAACAGGAACAGAAAAAGATCGCCGCTCCGTCAATCTCGTCGACAAGCAATATGACCGATGAGCAATTGATGGAAGAGATCGCCCGCCGCGCCGAAACAAAACAATCGTAATTATGGAGCGCGGGCATCCTGCCCGCAGTGAGCGCGTTAGCGCGAAAGCCTGCTTCGTAAAAGCCCACTTAAAAAGAATTTTACAAAACACTAGCGCGGCCAGCCGCGCATTGCGGGCAGGATGCCCGCACTCCATGATTAGCTAAGGTTTCTTACCGCTGACCACGGTCGCCTTTATTGAAAGGCGAAAGGTCAATTCAGCTCTATCGCGATCGATCGTGCGGATGATCTCCGGCACGATCTTTTCTTTTTCTTCCGCAGTCAGAAATCTCAGCCAGCGCGGCAGAAAAAATTCCGTCAGCAAAAAAGAATCCATAAATTCCGTACCGTTTTTGTAGTCGAAAAATTCGGTTTTGGTAACGCTCTTCAGGCCTCCCAGGCCAGCTATTTCCGCGATCGCTTCCACTTGTGTGATCTGCGGTATCTCGGCTATGAGTTCCTCGACCTGCGGACCGAGCCCTTCCATTCCAGTGTTATAAAGCGCTTCCCAGAGGATCGAAAAGAATTCGCCAAAACTGCCCGCCGTCGGTAAAAAGAAAGCTACGTGGCCTCCCTTTTTTGCCGCGCGGTTGAGTTCAGCCAGAAAAGCCGGAAGATCTTGTGGCGGAATAAACGCCGCATCGGCTATAATCGTCGTAAATTTTTCGTCGGGAAAAGAAAAGCGGTTTTCGGCAGACCTTTGAAACTCGATCTCGTACATCATGGCCTTGGCTTTTGCTTCGGCAATTCTTAAAAGCTCAATGTCGCTGTGAACACTGAAAAGCTCGACCTTCTCATCTGACTTATCTTTTATCCTTTCCGGAAGAGAGATCAGGTGATTTCCGGAACCGGGTTCGACATAAAGAAGCGAGCCTTCTTTTGGTAAAATAAGGTTTTCGTCCAGGATACTGGTAAACCGCGCGGTCCAATCATTGTCTATGTAAAGGTCGCGCAGAAACGCCGCTTCGCGTGCGGATTTTTCACTCATATAAAAACTTTAGCGCGGGAGGTCGTAAATGACAAAACACGTCAGGGAATTGTTCGACTTGACAGGAAAAGCGGCCATTATTACGGGCGGCTCGCGCGGGTTGGGGCTGGAAATGGCCGAGGCGCTGGGCGAAGCCGGCGCGCGGCTGATGATCTGCGCGCGGCGGGATACCTGGCTGGCGGAGGCGCTGGAAGAATTGCGCGGGCGCGGTTTTGAAGCCGAAGGAATGCTTTGTGATGTTGTCGCGGAAGAGCAGGTGCAGGCCGTAACGGACGCCACGGTCGCAAAATTCGGCCGCATAGATATTTTGATAAACAACGCGGGAATTACCTGGGGCGCGATGCCGGAAGATATGCCTTTGGAAAAATGGCAGCAGGTTTTGGATGTAAATCTGACCGGCTGTTTCCTTTTTGCGCGATCCGTCGGCCGCGAGATGCTGAAACAGGAAAGCGGTTCGATCGTCAACATCGCTTCGATCTCGGGAATGACCTCTTCGGCGAACGGGCCGTTTCTGGCCGGCTATGTTGCCAGTAAGGCAGGATTGATCGGATTGACGCGCGAGCTTGCGGCCAGTTGGGGGCGGAAGGGGATCCGTGTCAACGCCATTGCGCCCGGATTTTTTCATTCCCGCCTGGCGGATGCGGCGATAGATATTTACGAATCTTCTATCAGGGAAAATAATCCGATCCCGCGCATCGGCAATGAAGGCGAGTTAAAAGGCGTAACCGTCTTTCTCGCGTCTGACGCCTCCAGCTACGTTACGGGGCAAACGATCCCGGTAGATGGCGGCATGACGGTCTAGATAATGAGTAATGAATAATGATTAACGACGTGTCAATCGACACGCTATTTACAAGTAGTCATTCGCCATAATAAAACGCCAATTAATCACTATCAATTATTCGCTATTCACTAAAACTTATGGACTACGCAGCTACAACTTTAAACCTTGCCTCGGTCATCGAGCACCATGCGAAGCTCGCGCCGCAAAGAGAAGCGATCGTGTGGAACGATGTGCGTCTTACTTTTGGACAGCTCAACGGATTCGCAAATCGCGTCGCCCATGCGCTGAACGAAATGGGTATCGGTTACGGAGACAAAGTTGCGCTGTCGTGCCCGAACCTGCCGTTCTTTCCGATCGTTTATTACGGCATACTGAAAGCCGGCGCGGTGGTCGTTCCGTTGTGCGTGCTCTTTAAGCCGCGCGAAATCGCTTACCATCTGGAAGATTCCGACGCCAAGGCGGTTTTTGTTTTCGAGGGCACGCCGGAACTTCCGCTCAGCAAGTGGGTCAAGGAAGGTTTCGACAGCACGGAAAGCTGCAAGCACCTGATCGTAATGCCTAAAGATCCGGCCGGGCCGAGCTCGATAGAGGGCGCCAAAACGCTTACTCAAATTACCTTCGACAAACCTGACACTTTCGATACGTATCCGACCAAACCGGACGACACCTGCGCGATACTCTACACCTCAGGCACCACGGGCCAGCCAAAAGGCGCGGAGCTTACGCATTTCAATTTAATGTCGAATGTCGTGGCGACGGACCGCACGGCGATGCCGGTCCTGGATTTTACCGGCGGCGAGCAGATGACCTGCCTGATAACTTTGCCGCTCTTTCACACGACGGGGCAGACCGTGCAGATGAACACAAATCTCTACGCCGGCAACCGCGTCGTTTTGCTGCCGCGCTTTGAACCGCAGGCGACGCTCGAAACAATGGCCAAGGAAAAGGTTAATTTCTGGATCGGAGTGCCGACCATGTACTGGGCGATCCTGAAATTTGTCGAAGAAAGCGGGTTCGATATTTCGGCGGTAGCCGGGCATTTGAAAGTTCCGACCTCAGGCGGAGCGCCGATGCCGGTGGAAGTAATGAAAGATTTCGCGCGCGTCTTCGGGCTGCGCGTGCTGGAAGGTTACGGGCTTTCCGAAACTTCGCCGCTGGCGTGTTTTAATCATTTTGATAAGCCTTCGAAACCGGGGACCGTCGGCCAGCCTATTTTTGGCGTGGACGTAAGGTGCGTCGATGAGGATGACAAAGAGGTGATACGCGGCGAACGCGGCGAAGTCGTCATCCGCGGGCCGAATGTGATGAAGGGATATTACAAGCGCCCGGAGGCGACGGCCGAAGCTTTTCGCAACGGATGGTTTCACACGGGCGACATCGGCATTATGGACGAAGAAGGCTATCTAGCCATCGTCGACCGAAAAAAAGATATGATCCTTCGCGGCGGCTATAACGTGTACCCGCGCGAACTGGAAGAAGTCATCATCACGCACGAAGCGGTCTCGCTTTGCGCCGTGATCGGCGTGCCGGACGAACGCCTCGGCGAAGAAGTGAAAGCTTATGTTGTGCTTAAAGAAAATATGTCTGTCAGCGAAGATGAAATGATCGACTGGTGCCGCGGCCAGTTCGCGGCAAATAAATACCCGCGCTATGTCGAATTTCGCGAGGCTCTGCCGATCGGCGCGACGGGGAAATTGTTAAAGAGGGAATTAAGAGAAGACTAGTTCTGGAGAATATAGTAATTATGAAAAAACATATCTTTTTGGCCGCTGCGGCCATGTTATTTCTTTTTCTGGAAGCGGGGATCGCCACCGGCCAACCCGCGAAATGCGCCGCTGATGATTATGATTGCCGGATAAAAGATTATCAGGCTCAGATCAAGGCCGATCCGAAAGATGTCGAGGCATATTACAATCTCGGCCTCATGTACCAGAAAAAGGGTGATTACACCTCGTCCCTGGCCATGTTTGATATATACATTTCAACCGGGACGAGTAATCCGGAGTACCTGGCTGACGGATACAATAACCGGGGCTTTTCTCTGGCGCACCTGGGCAAGGATTCTCTGGCGGTGAAAGATTACACTAAGGCGATCGAGCTCTTTTCCACGAATGCCCTTTTCTATGCGAATCGCGGGGCCTCTTATAACACTCTGAAGAGTTTCAATCTGGCGGTCGACGATTTCACAAAGGCGATCGGGATGAAGAGCGACAACAGCTCATGGTATTTCGGACGGGGCTTTGCCTACATGGAGTTGAAAAATTACGTGAAAGCTCTGCCGGATTTTACAAAAGTAATGGCCCTAAACCCCGGTGACGCTGAAGCCTATTACAATCGAGGAACCATCTATTACAGGACTCGGGAATATACCAAGGCCATCAGCGATCTCGACAAGTATATCGGTTTGAATCAAGCCCACCCGCAGTTTATGGCCGACGGGTATGAAAATCGCGGCCTCGCTCATTTTTATTTGGGAAATACACAGAAAGCGATCGATGATTTCACAAAAACCATCGAGTTGGACCCGAAAGCAAAAAGCGCCTATGGCAATCGGGCGATGGCTTACCGGAAGATAGGGAAAGTAGCGCTGGCGGCGGCGGATGAGAAAAAAGCCGCCACCTTAAAAGACCAATAGCCGTCCGGCGCCGCAAATCATTTAAGGTTCTGCTGAAAGAAATCTATCACCCGCTGGTCGTAAAGGTCGGCTTCCTCGGGTTTGGTATTGATGGCGCCCAGGCCGGATTGGGCCAGGTCCAGTTTTGCTTCGACTTTATTTTGTTTCGGCAGGCACTGGCTGAGTTCCAGCGTCGAGGCTTTCCATTGCGTGGCGTCGGAGCCCGACAGCAGCAGTATCTGCCGTCCGTTCAAACCCGCCACCTGCTGGCAGAGAGAAGCTTCGCGGTAGCAGGCATTGTGATAGAGACGATTGCCGCGGGCGGCCAAAAGACCCGTCACCGCGCCGGCAAAAGGGAAGCGATTTTTAACCACGGAGCCTATCAGGTCGTCCGCCCTCATCGGGACGGAATCGAGCACCAGCGTTTTGATCTCAGGCATTGAAGCCGCACCGGACATTGCCGCATAAGCTCCCATCTCCAGGCCGTAAACGCCTATATTTTCGCCGATCAGCGCAGTACCGCTGGTTGACTTAACATCGCGGAGAAATTTGACCGCGGCCGCTATGTCATCCGCTTCGCAAACACCGAAAGTAGATGTTTCCTTTTCAAAGTTCTCGCCGTGGCCGCGCTGTTCGGGCATCAAAACGGTGAAATTGGTCTGCTCGTTTATTTTTACTCCGAGGTTCAGCATCCAGGAACGGTCGGTGCCGTACCGGTGCAGGAGTATCACTGCCGGCAGGTTTTCACCGCCGCGCAGCAGCCAGCCTTTTGCTCCCGTTCCGTCGCTGTTTGACCACGATTCATCCGTGATCCGCGCCCCGCGCGTGCTCAGCCGCCCATATTGTTCCGGCGTGACCAGGTATTGCGCATGAGGCGGGTTAGATGAGACATGCGCCAGCCAAACGGACGTACCGATACCGGCTACAATAAGGAAAATAGCAACGGGTAGAATGAGTTTGAGAAAGCTGCGGAAAAGTTTTTTAACAGAGGCCATTGTTTTTGTTTTGACGAAAAGACGCGTTAATGCATCAAAATGAATTGAAGATAGAACTCGTGCGGGAAAAAATTAGATTGGTTTTTCCCGAAATACTTAGTAAAATCGGCGTAGTAAATCGGGTCACCATTATTAAGTTTAGCATTAAATAGGACAGCAGGAAAAGACTTTTCTAACGCGGCTCTGGCAGATATAACAATATGAACGGAAAAGAAGTAAATAAAGTAGTTTGGGCGTTTCTGGCGGTGGTTTTCTTAGGCGCGGCAGTGTTTGCGCAGGCTCCGGCTGCTTACAGCGGCGGCGGGGCCGGCAGGACGGCAAATGCGGCCATTTTGCCGCTGAGCGAGGTCAAAACCGGGATGAAAGGCACCGCGCGAACCGTTTTTCAGGGCTCGGAAGCTGAAGAGTTCACGGTTGAGATCCTCGGTGTCTTGCCCGGCGGGGTAGGCCCGAAACAAGACCTTATCATCGGCAAACTGAGCGGAGCGAACGTTGCGCGCACCAGTGTCTTTGCCGGAATGTCCGGCTCACCGGTATATATAGACGGCAAGATCATCGGGTCGATCTCTTATAGTTTTCCTTTTTCCAAGGAACCGATCTGCGGCATCACGCCGATCCAGCAGATGATCGGCATCTTTAAACAAAATCTGGGCTCGAACACGGCATCTCAGGCGGGGTCACAGGCATCTTCCCACGCAAGGGCTTTTACCCTGGCGGAATTAAAGGGCCAACCGGTCCAGAATTTCGATCCGGGAAGAGAAACCTTCAAATCGTTTCTCTCAACGCCGGATGCGAATTCGCCGCTGGCACCGCTGGTCGGACAGCAGTTTATGCCGATCGCCACGCCGCTCACCTTTAACGGCATCAGCCAATTAACACTTAATCAATATGCGCCGCAGCTTATGTCGGTGGGATTAATGCCGGTCATGTCTGCCGGCGGCAGCGCGGAAATAACTCCGCTGGTTAAGGCAAATGAGAACACGCTGCAGGGCGGCGATTCGGTTTCGATGCAGCTTGCCCGGGGAGATTATTCGATGGCGGCGGCGGGCACCGTTACCATGCGTGACGGCGAGCAGGTCTACGCCTTCGGTCACCCGTTTCTAAGCCTGGGGATCACGGACCTTCCGATGTCGGAATCTTCGGTGGTGACGGTCGTGCCGAGCGTGAACAATTCATTCAAGCTTGCCGTGCCGGGGGCGATGGTCGGCACAATGACACAGGACCGCGCCACGGGCGTGTACGGCAAGATCGGGCAGAGCCCGAATATGGTGCCGGTCAAATTGAAAATGCAGACCAGCCGCAACCAGGTCGAGACCTACGAATTCGAAGTGGCCAAGGATGCGTTTTTAACACCCATCCTGTTAAGCATGACGACGTTCAATTCGATCGTGGCGAACGAAAAATCGCTCGGCGACGCGACCATCTCGGTCGAAGGAAAAATAAACATTAACGGACAGGAACCCATCCTGATCGGCCGCCGCTTCTCGTCGGGCAATACGGCGCAGTTGGCCGCCGGGGCGGCGACGCTGCCGATGAGCTTATTGCTGCGGAGCGGGTTTGACGATATCGATGTCCGCGGCGTGGAGCTGAATATTACGGCGACCGACGGAAAAAAGACGGCGCAGCTACAGCGCGTGACCCTTGACCGCACGGAAGTCAGGCCCGGTGAGACATTCGAAGTACAGGCTTTTATGCGTTCCGATTCGGGCAAGGTTTTTGTGCAAAAAATTCAGGTAAAAGTGCCCGCGGATGTTCCGGCCGGCGCGCTCGTGGTGGCGGTGGCCGACGGCGATTCGCTGGATGTTCTTTCCGCCAATAAATCTTTTGTGCCGAAAGACGTCACTGAACTGGTCAAAACCATCAACCGGGTAAAGAAAGACGACCGGATGTATGTAGAGACCTATCGCATAACAAGCGGCGCGGTTATCGGTTCGAATGAACTGCCGAATTTGCCGCCTTCGGTTTTAGCGACGCTTAACAACGACCGGACGGCGGGCGGTTTTCTGCCGCGCATGATCACGGCCCTTAGTTCGCAGGAAATTCCGCTGTCGGAATATGTCATCTCCGGTTCGCAGGCGCTGACAATTCAGGTCGTCAGATGAGATCTTATTATGATGGGCGATGTCGAAAAACTTATGCGGGCGGCCACCTACGCCGCCCAGAAACATCGCTCACAACGGCGTAAGGGCGCTGACGCCGATCCCTACATAAATCATCCTATACACGTAGCGGCGCTGCTGGCGGAGGTCGGCGTTACGGACACCGATGTTCTGGCGGCCGCGCTTCTTCATGACGTGATCGAAGATACCGATACCAAACCTGAAGAGATCGAAGCCATCTTTGGCCCGCGCATCCGCGGACTGGTGATGGAATTGACGGACGACAAGACTCTTACCAAAGCCGAGCGTAAACGAAAGCAGGTCGAACACGCGCCTCATCTGTCCGACGAAGCAAAGCAGATAAAGATCGCCGACAAATACAGCAATATTTCAGACATCATGGAAAACCCGCCCCACAATTGGAACGACGAACGCCGGGCTGAATATATCAGATGGGGGGAAGAGGTCTTTACCGGCCTGCGCGGGGTCAACAGGAATTTAGAACATGCCTTCGAGGAATTAATCAATAAGGCAAAAGTTTAGCTTGGGAGCGCGGACGTCTCGCCCGCATTGTACGCGCAGCGTTTCGGAATATTTTTTAGGCTGCAAAGCAGCCTTTGCGGACGAGACGTCCGCGCTCCAATCGTTAACTTTCCACCCAAGCCGAACCATCCGCATAAAATTCTTTTTTCCAGATCGGGACGGTTTTCTTTAGCTCGGTGATCAGCCAGGCGCACGCTTCAAAGGCGTCTTTGCGGTGCGGCGCGGCGACCGTTACCACTACGCTGGTTTCACCGATCTCCAGTTTTCCCAGGCGGTGAATTATTCCGACGTGAGAAATTTCAAACTTTTCCCGTGCGAGTGCACACAGCTTTTCCATCTCTTTAAGCGCCATCGGTTCGTAGGCTTCGTAGGTGAGATATAAGGTTTGTTTGCCCCGCGTAAATTCGCGGACATAGCCGTCGAGCGTCACCGTGGCGCCGCATTCAGGCAGCACGAGGCGGCGGGCGGCTTCGCCTATATCGATAAGATCAGTTGTGAGTTCGAAAAAATCCATCCGCAAAAAATTATCATCCGCCCGAAACCGGCGGGAAAAAAGCGAGTTCGTCGCCGTCCTTTAAAGCTTCGCCGCCATTTGCATATTCTTCGTTCAGCGAAAAAAGTAAAGACCCCTGATAGCGTTCGCTGAGCAGCGGGTAGGCGGATAAGACAGACTCTTTGGCATTCGCGGCATTAACTCCGGCGGGAAGGGTGATCTCCTCATTCCTTTTCCCGGTGAGTTCTGGCGCCGCGCCAAAAAACAGCACATTCACTTTTATTGATCCGGCGGTCATTGGTCGAGGTCGATCTTCTTTTTGCTGTGCCCGTTGGTTTTGGATACCTGCGCTATCATCGCGGTTTCCTCGATCTTTTCCACTGCCTGCTTGAGCACTGTGCGAAGGCGTTCCAGGCGTTTTACGGTCGAGCGGGTCTTCATCAATTCAAATTTTACGGAGTTTTCAAAATTGAAGGCGGCGGAAATAAGATAAGAAAGTTCCTGCGGCGCGATATCGGGAAGCTCAGGCATCGGGCTGCGGTCGCCGCTGATGCTGTGGGCGGCGTTGGCGACGCGAGTAAAAAGTCCGGTAACCTCCGTGGAAAGCGCCGAAAGCGCCGAAAGTTTTTCCGCATCTTCTTCTTCGCGATCTTCAAAATAAGTTACTTCGCCGGCCAGGTATGGTTCGCCGGTTTCCGTATACTCGTCAAAGCGGTAGCGTATTATTCCCGTGATCACGATATTGGAACGCCCGTCTTCCAGCGGCTGAACTTCGCGTATTTCGGCTGCACAGCCAAAATGACCGGCGGGCGGAATCGGCTCTTCCGATTCCTGCGGCTCGAAATAGGAAAGCCCGAAAAGACGGTTTCCCGCCTGAATATCGTCGAGCATTTTGCGGTAGCGCGGTTCAAAAATATGCAGCGGAATTATCTCTCCCGGCATCAGAATGACCGGCAGGGGAAATATCGGCAATTGCCTGGCGCCTCGTACTTTTTCCATCGCGTCTGACATCTATGCACCTTTATACACTTTGCCCGGCGATCGTGGCCGCGATAAAATCCGCTATCTTTTCCGGTTCTTCATCGCTTAGGGCCATTTTTTTTGCGCCGATAATAGCATCCGTCACCGGCGTCGGATCTTGTTTGTAACGAGCGTCGCGCGCAATAAGATCTTCGACCACCCGGCGCTCCAGGTCTTCGCGGGTGATATCCTCAGCCGTGTCCGCCGCCACGGCGTATTCCACCGGGACGGTGTGATTCCGCAGCCGGACGTGCAGCGCGCCGGTCATTTTTTGCGCTTCCTCTCGTATCTTTTGCACTTCGAGCAGGGAATTCGGAAAACCCAGGTGGCCCCGCAAAGTGATCTCTACTATCGGCGGCGAGCTGTCCGTGTCCCAGGTTTTGCCGCTTACTTTTTTCAACACTCCTTCGGTAACCAACTCCGTAGTCATATCGGCCCCGACGGTAAAAGGAATTCTTTCAAAAGGCCGCTGCCGGTAATTTTGTAAATGCTCGGCATTTACCTCAAGCTTTTCATCCACTTCAACCAGAAAGACGCCGCGCGTTTCCTTAAACTCTTCAATATTGGTTATTTCCAGCGAACCGGGATTAAAACACCAATTATCGATGTCGAACATTTTATGCGTATGCCCGAGCGCGACATAGTCGGTGACAGATTTAAGTTCTTTCAGGCTGGCCAGCGAGAGCGACGGCAGCGGATGAGTTTGGTGGCCTTCGACATCGGTATGCAGCATGAGAATATGAAACGCGCCTTCGCGGCGATTTTCGTTGATCCCCTCGGTGAGCATCGGGATCGCCACATTCGCCGAAGCGCCGTACCATTTCGAGCCGAAAATACGCGCCGGGCCGATGTCGATGAACGAGCCTTCGTTTTCACTCTCGTCCCATGGCTCGTATTGCACCTTGCCGTTTTCGACGTGCGGTTCCAGCAGTTTCAGCAGCCCCCAGGCGGAAAGCGAGCGCAGCCAGCTAAACGCGTTGCCGGAGCCGGCCTGATCGTGATTGCCTTCGATAACGACGACGGGAATATTATTTCTTTTTAACAATTCCAGCCCCGCTACGGCATGATTCATCGCCTGCGGTTCCACATTGCGCTTATGAAAAAAATCGCCGGCGATAATGACAAAATCAACTTGGGCTTCAACCGCGTATTTTTTCAGCGCATCATACCAGGCGAGAAAAAAATCCTTCGGACTCTCTTCCAACTGGTAACGCGTGCAGCCCAGATGTATATCCGCGATGTGAAGAAACTTCATAATATTTACTTCAATTATACGCTAATTTCTAAAACTATCAGACCGGCCATTTCCACAATTTTATTTCGGAATAGATAAAAGATGATAGATGATAACGGATAGATCGGATCTGCTATCTTTCATCTATCAATTCCCATCTATTCCGAAGAAAATTAATTATTTCTTTGCAAGATCCGGTAAGCTTCCGACCGGCTCAAGCCGAACTCTTTGGCGGCTTTTTTGAGCGCGGCTTTGCGGTCCAGACCTTCGTTTTCCAATTCGCTAATGCGAGAAACCAGGGATTCCGAATTCCGCATTCCGAATTCCGCATTCTGAATCTCCGTCCGGTCTATTACCAGCACTATCTCGCCTTTGACAGTTAGCGCCGCGAATTTCTCCGATAGTTCCCGCAGATCACCACGGACCGTTTCCTCGTGTATTTTGGTCAATTCGCGAACGACGGCGGCCAGGCGGTTTCCCAGTACTTCGAGACAGTCGGCCAGCGATTTTGCCAGGCGATGAGGTGTTTCGTAAAACACAAGCGTCGCCGGAATGTCTTTAACTTCTCTTAACCTCGTGATGCGCTCGCCTTTTTTTGAAGGCAAAAAGCCGCCGAAAAAATGCGAATCGGTGGGCAGTCCGCTCACCACCAGCGCATTCACAAAAGCGGCTGCGCCCGGGATCGAAATAACCTTCGCGTCGATCTCGTAAGCTTTTTGCACGATACGAAAAGCGGGATCGCAAATGCCGGGCGTTCCGGCATCGGATGTGACCGCGATATTTTTCCCGTCAAGCAAAAGTTTGGCTAGCTCTTCCGAACGTTCATGTTCGTTGTGTTCGTGATAGCTGATGAGTTTGTTTTTTATGCCGTAATGATTTAGCAGTTTTCCGGTGTGGCGCGTATCTTCACAGGCGATCAGGTCGGCATCTTTCAGGGTCTGCAGAGCGCGCGGCGAAATGTCCTGCAGGTTGCCGATCGGCGTGGCTACCAAATAGAGGGTTCCGGCCATGCGTTAATAGTAAAGGTATTGCCGGAAAAAGAAAAAAGCCCGGACGGTCAGGCCCGGGCTTTCATTGCGGCTTGGCATATTTTAATACTTCGGAGGCAGCCGCAGCAACGCTTTATATTTTTCTTAGAAAGGCCACGGAGTATTGCCCCGGCCGTTACCACGCCCGCGCCCGTTACCGTTGCCGTTTCCGCGGTTGTTATAGCCGATGCCATAAGCATTAGCGATTACCCGCAAATCATTACGGATCGAATTCCAGGCGTACATTCCGTTGTTGTTGTAACCGCCGTATCCGCCATTACCGCCGCGTCCGCCGCCGCGATTATTGCCGCCGAGCATACGGTCGATCTGCTGGCCTAACTGGACCAAACGGCTGGCTTCATCGTAGCTGTTGCTCAGATTGCGGCCGTTGCCAAACTCGTCTTCCAGATCGTCCGCCGCGTTTTTGAATTGGTCGGTCAGATTTTCCAGGCTGCCGCCATTACCATAGCCGCCGCCATAACGACCGCCGCGGCCGCCGTTGTTGTGATCAAAGGCATTCTCAAGCTGCCGGGCCTGGTTTTGTACGCGCCTGATGGTGGATTTTAGCCCACTATTGTCGTAATTGCCGTTGTTGCGGTCGTTACGCCACTGGGCTGAAGCGATGGCCGGCACTCCCAGAAGCAAAAGTGAAAAAGCGAAAACTTTGATCAAGTTACTTAATTTCATTTATATTCTCCTCAATTCTTTTTTCACGTTACGTTCCAGGCCGCCGCTTCTTTCACGAAAAGGGTGCGACCGAACCCGTGTCGGTTATGCTAATGGCAAAGCCTGTGCCAAATCTTCCAAAATGAATAAGCCGAATATTTTCAGTAGTTTGCGATTTGGGTTTTAATAATGGCGTGCATCTTTAGAATTAAAACGTTTAATGGATAGACGAAATGGTTAGTTGGTAATGGAGTCAGAACCGGAATGGTAGTGACCGGGTTCCGGTAATGTTTGATTGTGAATCATTAGTACTGATCACTAAAAAGAAACCCGGTTTCGGCTACTTATGGCGCTCCCGGTTCTGACCTCATTATTATGATTATTTATTTCATTTATAGGGCAAAGCTGTTTACAGCTCAAGAAAAAAAGAGAAATTTTCCTGGAAAAAGTCTTCAAAAAGCGGGGTGCGCAATTGCTCGTCTTCCTGAATGACCCAGACCGGCCGTTCGTCGATCTTGATCAACAGCAGCTCCCTGGTTTTTTTGGCAAACCCGTAATGGCTGAGGCGCGCCAGGGCCAACCCGCCGCCGCGCATAAACCCGTGTTCCGGGGTGCGCGTCCAGCCCGCTTCGATCGTTAAACCGCGCAGTCCGCAGCGAAATGAAAGGCGCGAGCCGACCATCGTGCTGTGCCCGACCGCAAAGCTGTGCGAAGTATTTGTCTCAAGCGTGATCTGGCGTCCTTTAAGCCGAAACTCTTCGCCCAGATAGGCGAACTCCCGCATCAGCCATTTGACGGCGGCCGAGCGCAGGAAATCGTTCGAAGCCCGCAAGCTCAAATAATCGGCGATATCCTGCCGCCCGGCTGTCTTTGCCTTTTCCAGCGCCTGCGCGATCTCATCGGCCCAAAATTTGTCGAGTTCCGTCACAAAAAGAAGGATAAACGTAAATTCTTTTGCCGTAAAATTTAATTTAGCCTTTGCGGCGGGATTAGTGCTAACATAACTGTTCATAAAGATATACCAATGAAGTACCAAGCGATAAAAATCCTATTTCTCTGTTTAATGGTTTGTGTTTTATCGGCTGCGGCTTTTTCGCAGGCGCCGAAAGCAAAACCAACGCCCAAGAAGCCCCCGGTTAAACCGGCTGCTAAACCGGCGCCGACGCCGGCAGAATCGGAAGATGCAGTTTTCGAAAAAGCCAGAAATATCGCGGCGCCGGCAGAGCGCACAGCGGCTTTAAAAGAATTCCTGAACACATTTCCGGAATCCGCCCACAAGGTCCGCGCGCAGGAATTGATCGTCAGCGCCCGCGCCCAGGAAGCCGAAGGTAAGATACAGGCCGGCGACACAGAGGGCGGAGTCGCACTTTTCGAACTCGCCGTCCGTGAAGCGCCATCGCCGCTTAGCGACCAGCTTTTCCACGGCGTGATGTTTCTGATACCGAATAATCTTCAATACCTCGGGCAAAACGGCAACGCGATAAAGATCGCCGACCTGATCGAAGAAAAGGTTGGAAACAATTTTGCGCAATTGCTGGACCTGGCAAAATTTCATTTGAGTGTGGAAAACGCATCCGGCGCACAGCGGGCCGCGGAAAAAGCAGCCGCAATAGATCCCAGCTCTGCGGCGGGCTATGAAATTCTCGGGCAGGCATACCGGATGAACCTCAAATTGGAAGAAGCCGCTGCCGCCTATGAAAAAGGGCTGCAGACGAACACCCGGCTGCTTTCCACTATCCTGTATCTGGCGGATTCCAAAAGAGCGCTGGGAAAAGCCGAAGAAGCGCTGGCTTTGTACAAGGAAGCGTTGGAGCGGGACCCGGATAATACTTCTGCCCGTTCGGGTATGGTGCTGGCGCTGCTAAATACCGGTAAGCGCCGCGAGGCGGAAATCGAACTGCAGAACGCGCTTGCCGCAAACCAGAAAAATTTTGTGCTGATGGCCGGAGTCGCGTATTGGTATGCCGCGCACAACGAAGGCGATAAGGCGGTCGAATTGGCACGCAGAGCGCTGACGGTAGAACCTCGTTTTGTCTGGTCGCATATTGCACTCGCGCGCGGGCTGCTGCTGCAAAAGCAGCCGGTGGAAGCCGAGAGGGTCATGCTCCAGGCTTCACAATATGGAAATTTTCCGACGATAAATTACGAACGCGCCAGCGCCAAATACGCTGTCGGCTTTTTCGAAGAAGCGGCGATCGACCTGCGGCGCAGCTTTTCCATCAAGGATGGAAAATTAGAGGTGAACCTGGCCGGACGCATCCCGCAAAGCGGCGATTCTTTTGTCGATATCCTCGCGCCCGAACGCCGCGCAAGTATTTATGAATCACTGGCTGCCGATTCACCGGAAAATGCCGCCCGGTTAAAAACCCTGCTTGTTTTTGACCTGAAGTTAAACGACAAGGATGCGGCCGATGCGGACATTGTCGCCGCGGCCGACGCGTTTGTCGGAGAGAAAGACCCGATGCAGTCATACCGGCAGTTGTATGTTGCGAACAAACTTTTGCAGAAGAAACGGCTGTCGGAAAAAACGCTGGTATATATACAGTCGGCTGTCGGCGGAATCGATAGCTCGGTCACGCTGCCTAACGCCACGCTGGCTGTTCTGGCGGATGAATTATTGGAGCCGCGGGCCAGTGCGCTGACCCGGGGAACGGCCGTTGACGTGCCGGCAATTCCAAAACCGGTGCTGCTGAGCATAATGCGCGGACGGGTCGAAGAACTTTCGGGCTGGGCGCTGTTTCAACAGGAGAAATTGGACGAGGCCCTGGTCAGGCTGCGGCGGGCGGTCAGCGTTCTGCCGGAACAAAGCACCTGGTGGCGCAGCACTTTGTGGAAACTTGCCACGATCCTGGACGCTACCGGAAAGTCCGATGAAGCATTCGAAGCTTACTCACGGAGCTATCTCAGCGGCCCGCCGGACACGATAAAATTCGCGACGCTTCAGGGGCTCTGCCAGCGGTTGTTTAACGGCCTGGATGGCTGCGAAGAAAAGATGACTCTAGCGGCCAAAGGCGACCCCAGCGTAAAGAAAGGCGCCGGTTCGCTGCTTAAAGCCCAGCCCACCCCTGTACCGCCCGTATCAGAAGCTCCTAAACAGGCTGAAACGAGCGAGACAATTAAGAACACCGGCGGGACCGAGCCGACACCGCCACCTACGATGGAACCGGTGTCATTAAAGACTTCGCCAACTTCAGCGGCACCGGAAGTTGTTTCGGCCACAGATAAGGCGGCTGATACCGCCTCGCCACAAAAAACCGGCACGGACGAATCTATAAAGAGCGAACCGGTAAAGGATCCGGCGAAAGCTGTCAGTGAAGAACCAAAACAGGAGACGGCTTCAAAAACCGAAGAAACCCCAAAAAATGAAGGCGCTCCGAAAAATGAAGGTGAAGGCAGAAAACGCACGGTAACTTCCAAATCCGAACCTGAAGCCGCCAAGGACGGGGTAGTATATTCAAATCCTAACGCGCAGGTGCGTGTCCGATCGCTCTCTTCGGAAAATACGTCCGGCTCTTCGGAAAATACGTCTGGATGCCAAATAGCGGTCAGGCCTGAGAAGTTGATTATGATCAATAACGGAGGATGGGGTTCCATTACCACCGACCTCAAAGGCGATGGCAAGCTGGAAGATATAAAAGTAACCACTGAAAATAGCGAGGACCTTACTCTTGAACTCCAGACGGGGATCGGAAAAGATATCGGCCGTGTCCTTTATGTGGTGAGATCCATCAGCACTAAAAAAGGGGATTTCAAAGTATTTGTCGAATCGCCCTGCGGCGAGAAAAAGGAAGTGCTGGTTACAGTCAGATAGAAAAAAGAAGCGGAACATAGTTCCCGGTATATGGCAGAAAAACAATATAGAAGCGGTTATGCAGCGTTGATAGGACGCCCGAATGCAGGGAAATCAACGCTTTTGAATTTTTTGGTCGGCGAAAAGATCGCCGCCGTTTCCAACAAACCGCAAACCACCAGAAATAAAATCCAGGGGATCGTCACGCGCGATGAAGGGCAGATCGTTTTTGTCGATACTCCGGGTGTGCATAAGCCCGGTTATCTGCTCAATCGCCGGATGATGGCGTCCGTTTATGACGCGCTTTATAACGTCGATGTGGTGGTGCTGATGCGCGACGCTTCGGTCTCGACCGGCAATGGCGACAATTTCGTTTTGGAAATAGTAAAAAAATCCGGCAAGCCTGCGCTGCTGGTGCTAAACAAGATCGATAAGATCAAAGAAAAAGGCGAGCTGCTTCCACTGATCGAGTGGTATTCCAAAGAACACGATTGGCAGAGCATCCTGCCGATCTCAGCGTCAAGAGGCATCGATATCGAACCTGTGCTGATCGAGATAATAAAAAATCTGCCCGAAGGCGAACCGGTCTTTTCGGCTGATGAAATGACCGACCAGCCGATACGCCAGATCGCGGCGGAATTTGTGCGGGAAAAAATTCTGCAGGCGACCGGCGACGAAATTCCTTACGTCACGGCGGTGGTGACAGAGATGTTCGATGAAAGCGACCCTAACCTGACCAGAATTTATTGCGCGATCTATGTCGAGAAGTCTTCGCAAAAAGCGATCGTGATCGGCAAGAAAGGCGCAAAGCTGAAAAAGGTCGGCAGCGAGGCGCGTCAGGACATCGAAAAACTGCTCGGGCATAAATGCTACCTGGAACTCTTTGTAAAAGTGCGCCAGGACTGGCGCAACAGCCAACAAGACCTCAATGACATCGGCATCACAGAATAAAAACTGGCTGGCGGTCGAGATAGAGACCCTGCGCGAAGCAGCCGAAGCGGTGGAGTTTGCCTTGCTTGAGGTTAATGCGCTGGGAACGGCGATAAGTACCCAGGTGAAAAACAAGGACGACGAATTTCTCACCGTGACAGGGTATTTTGATGAAGAAGTAGAAATACAAAACGCCTTAAATGAAGCATTGAGTATCTACGGCTTTTCTCCCGACGCGATCAGGAAAATTCAGTGGAACACGGTAGAACAGCGTGACTGGCTTTTGGAATGGAAAAAAAGCTGGCAGCCGGTCGAATCAGGCCGCTTTATTGTGGCACCCACCTGGAGCGAGATACCGGATTCGCCGGATAAAATAATAATTCGTATCGAACCGGGCATGGCTTTTGGCACCGGAACGCACGAAACCACGCGGCTTTGCCTGTCCGCGATCGACAAATACTACGGCAATTACAGGGGCGGCAGTTTTCTTGATGTGGGGACGGGTACCGCGATACTGGCCATCGCGGCGGCAAAAATGTCAGCCGGCAAAATATCCGAAAGCAAGGTAGAGGCCTGCGACACCGACCCGGACGCCGTGCAGATCGCGCGGGAAAATGCCGGGCTTAACCACGCCGATGGAATAAATTTTTATGAAGGCTCGATCACGGAAGAAACGGAAAATTTCGAGTTTGTCTGTGCAAATCTGACCGCCGATGTGATCTTGCCGCTGCTCCCATTGCTCGTGGAAAAAGCGCAAAAAACGCTGGTGCTTTCCGGTATCCTGGCTGAGCAAGAGAAATCGGTGACTGATAAGTTGAAAGAATTAGGAGAAAGAAATTGGACCGTTGACCAACTTGGGGAATGGGTGTCAATAGTTGTTAATGCTGGGGAGTAATTTGTGGATTACCATTCGGAATAAATGCTAACTGATAGATGACAGATAATAGATTTGATCTCTCATCTATCAGCTATGATCTTTCATCTATTCCGAATGGTTCTGCAATTTGAAGAATTATCCGATGCGAAGATTTTACGCTGCGCCAAATCAATTCACTCAGAACAGTATCAAGCTGAGCTTAGAAGAATCGAAGCACTTGCGTGATGTGCTGCGTTTGCGCGAAGGTGACGAAGTTTCGGTCTTTGACGGCGAGGGAAAAGAGTATGGCTGCAAGATAGAAAAAACCGGCCGGGGAAAAGAACCGGCGGAATTAACGGTGACCGGTGAAAGGGAACCCCCGGCCCCGGAATCGAAACTCGATCTGACTCTGGCCATCGCACTGCTCAAAGGTGAAAAGTTTGAGCTGGTCATACAGAAAGCTACCGAGCTCGGCGTTGATCGGATCATCCCGCTGCAAACCCAGCGCTGCGACGTCAAAATAAAAAAACTCGAAGACTCTGCGAAAAAGATCGAGCGCTGGCGGCGGGTCGCCCTGGAGGCCGTAAAACAATGCGGGCGGGCAAGAATTCCCGAGATAGCCGAGCCGGTGGAATTCCCTGAATTTATGGGCGGCATCCAAGGCGCAACGTTTTTCTTTTCCGAGCGTGAAGGGAAGAGTATGAGCGAGCTGCAGCTCTCTGTGTCGGATACAGATAAGATCACGGCCGTAGTAGGCCCGGAAGGCGGCTGGCATGACGACGAGATCGCGCTTGCGGAAAACGCCCAGGCACGGATAATCACGCTCGGAGGCCGTATTTTACGGGCTGAAACGGCCGGAATCGTTATTACAGCCTTATTGCAAAATTTATATGGGGATCTGAGCTAATATCGAACTAATTATCATAATATTTCGTTATCATAATAGTGTTGACTTATACGATAAAGATAGTCAGAATATTTAGCTTCCGGGCTATATTCATAAATAAAGATGAGTTTTAGCAAAGAATCAGCAGTAACAAGAGCAAAAACAGATCTGGCAGGCCGCTTAGGGATCGACGCGTCGTCCGTTAAGCTTGTGTCCGCCGAGGACAAGGATTTTCCGAATTCGTCGCTGGGCGCGCCCGTTGATGACGAAATGTCGGCGCAGATGATAAGTTCCGGATGGAAGATCACGCTGGACGCGAACGGGAAAAATTACGAGTACCGTGCCGATAAGTATCAGCTCAGGCTTTTGAATTTCAAAGGCGCGAACGTGATAGTGGCATCATAAAATTTTTTGCAGGCAGCGGGCATTAGCCTGGCTGCCTTTTTTTGAAAGTAGTAATAAAGCAATGAACAGACAGAATTTCATCATTCATTTGGCGATCGCCGTTGTCCTGGTGATCATGGCCGCTGCCGCTGGCCAGATGCGCCGGCAGAAAGAAGATGTCGGCAGCAATATCGTGATTAAAAAATCGACGCCCAAACCCACGGCGGCGGTTCGCGGAACGGCCGACAGGGAGCCGGAGGTTCTGGTCAAATTCCGCCGCGAAGTTTCTTTTGATGAGATCAAAAAGATCGCCGCGAAAAATAACGATAACGTCGAAGACGAGATCGAGTCGGTGGATAAATTGGTGGCCATCGATGACATGGACGGGCAAAGCCCGCAGGAGGTCGTCGAGCAATACAGCAAAATGTCCAACCTGGTGTTGTATGCCGAACCTAATCTGGAGATCGAGGCTTCGCCGCTGCAGGACCTGAAAATCGTTACTGCCAAAAATGATGTTAATCCGGCCGATCAGCCTAACGATCCTATGTTTACCGATCAATGGGCGCTTAATAACACGGGGCAGAACGGCGGAAAGAAAAAAGCCGACATTGACGTTCTAAAGGCGTGGCAAAAAACAAAAGGCAGCCGGAAGGTCGTCGTCGCCGTTTTGGACAGCGGTGTCGATTACACGCACCAGGACCTGTCGGTCAATATGTGGACGCGGCCCGATAATATTCCGGTATATAAGGATGATGAGCTCGGGACCATACCCGACCTGCACGGATTTAGCGCGGTAAACGATCATCGCGACCCGATGGATGACAACGGCCACGGCACTCACTGTGCGGGGGTCATCGGCGCCGAGGGAGACAATGACGAAGGCATCGCCGGCATCAATTGGGAAGTCGAGATCATGCCGCTCAAATTTCTGGGAGCGGGCGGTTTTGGCACCACCAAGGATGCGATCGAAGCGATCAATTACGCCATCGAACGCAAACGTGAAGGCGTCAACGTGCGAGTGATAAATGCCAGTTGGGGATCGACCACTTATTCCAAAGCTTTGGAAGACGTGATCAGGGCCGCCGGTGATGAGGGCATTTTATTTGTCGCCGCCGCCGGTAATGACGGCTCCAGCAATGACAGCCGCCCGCATTACCCCTCCAGCTACAATTTGCCGAACGTTATCAGCGTAGCGGCACTGGACCGCGCCGATCTGATGGCGTCTTTCTCAAATTTCGGTGTCAAATCGGTCCACGTCGCCGCGCCTGGCAAAGATATCGTCAGCACATGGCTAAACGGCGAATATCGTGAAGCTTCCGGCACATCGATGGCGACGCCGCAGGTAGCGGGTATCGCCGCGCTCGTGCTGGCGCAGGATCCGAAGATGAGCGTGCAAAAATTGCGTCAGAAGCTTCTCAGTTCGGTGGACCTGCTGGATACTTTGACCGGAAAGTTGGAAAATGCCGGCCGGGTCAATGCCAGTAAAGTGTTGGGAAATTAGCACTTAAATACACATTTCAGGCTAAAAAGAGCGGGGTGCTGCCTCGCTCTTCTTTTTGGCGAAAATTGCAAAGCGGAGCAAAATATGGGATATTCAAAAAGGGAAGTTTATTGATATTTAAATGACAAATATATATACCGGAGAGATAAGAGTGAAAGCTGAACTTGAAAAGCTTGTAGAATTACAAAACACCGATACCAACATACGTAGATTAAAAAACGCAATTAAAACAATTCCTGAAAGGCGTGCCGAAGTAGAAGAAGAATACGAAAGGCACGCCTTTGAAATTAGGGAATTGGAAAACGTAAAAGCCGCCGCTCATACCCGTCACGGCGAATTGGAAAAACAGATAGCCGAAGCAAAACACAATCTCGAAAAAGCAGACCGCGACTTAAAAGCCTCACAAAACCAAAAACAATACGAAGCCTCGATGCGGGCGGCAGATACCTTGAATAAAGAGATCGCCGAACTGCAGACGAAGCTCGACGAAAATAACACTGCCGTGGAAGAAGCGGACAAGGCATTGGCGGAGCGTGCCGAGGAAGCCAGGACCCTGGAGGCGGACCGGAAAAAGGCCTTGAAACAATTTGACGATGTGGTAAAAGGACAGCACGCGGAACTCGAACTCGATACCCATAAGCGCGCCGAGCTTTTTGCTACATTGCCGAAAAATTACGCTGGGGTGTATGACCGCCTGTCTACCCGCAGCCGCGACGGCGTGGCGGTGGCCGAGGTAAAGAACGGTTCGTGCAGCAGTTGCTTTATGGCGCTGCGCCCGCAAATGATGCTGGATATCAAAACCAGCAGCAATGTCATCAACTGTGAAAGCTGCGGCAGGATCCTCTATTCCGCGCCGCAGGAAAAGGCCGACTCGGTCGTTAATAACTAAGCGGCGAGGAAAGTCACGGCCACGAAGGTCAAAATAACACGAATAAAGAATTTCTTTATTCGTGTTATTTGTGTAATTAGTGGCTAATAACGAATGCGCGGTTTCGGCAATGAGGTCAGAACCGGGAACGGTAGTGACCGGGTTTCCTTAATATTAACGATCCGTGATCAGAGCCTGTTTTTGCCAACTCTTATAATCATTATCCATTCACCGACATACATTGATAAGAACCCGGTCACTACCGTTCCCGGTTCTGACTTCATAACCTAAGTCGGCCGGTCCGATTCAAAAGTCTCTATTCAGTTATTTCTAAAGAAATCTATCCTTCTTTAGCCACGCCTTAAAAACTATAATGCTGATGGCGGAAGATTTGCCGGAGTCGAGTTGAAGACCTGCGAAATTAATCCCTGCTTGCAGAAGGCGTTTCAGGGTGGAACATCAAATCATTAGCAAAAAGCCAAATCACCGCCAATGTCCCTTGAAATATGCCGCTTGATGCCAAAAACGTGTTTCATCCTCCGGAAACCCGGATCATGTCTAACTTATTGTCTGTTTTGAATTTACAGCGTTACAATTTTTCCAAAGTGTTCCAGGTGTTCCACTCTGGCTCACCCCGGGTGGAACTGGAACACCAATGGTTTTTACCTTTTCTTTATTCTAAAACCTTTGATCCGTGCAATACCGCCGCACGGGTTTCAGGTGATAATGGCTTTATGAAGTATTTATCTTTGCTCCTTGTCTTCTTTTTTTCCTTAACCGTCTTTGCCCAGGACAAGCCTTTTGAGAACAGTAATCCCTGGTGGATATCAAAAGATACGATTCTTTTTCGTTCCGACAGAAGTGGCCTTACGGGCGGAAAAGCCGATATCTATTCCGTCAGGACGGATGGCGCCGGCCTAAAACTTCTGATCTCCGGTCCGGGCGATGAATACCCGCCGCGCTTTTCTCATAAAGGCAAACTCGGCGTTTTTATGACCGACCGTGACGGCGGCGATTTCGAGATCTACTCCTGCGCCCCGGACGGCTCCGCCCAAAAGCGCCTGACCTTTAACAAGGGCAGCGATTGGGACCCCAGTTTTTCGCCCGATGGCAAAAAGATATTATTTATGTCCAGCAAGGACGGTAATTGGGAGATCTATACAATGAACATATCCGGTTCCGATCAGGTGCGGCTGACAAGCAATGACAACAAAGACTTTTCGCCGGCTTTTTCTCCTGACGGTAAAAAGATCGTCTTCGGTTCTGAACGGGGCGGCGAAACCGACCTCTATATGATGAACGCGGACGGCAGCGATCAGAGAAATATCTCGAATGCGAAGGGATTTGACGGGATGCCGGAATGGTCTCACGATGGGAAAAAGATACTTTTCTCTTCCAAGCGTGACGGTGATTTTGAGATCTATCTGATGAATGCGGATGGATCGAATCTAAAGCAGTTGACCAGCAACACTTTTTCGGACGTGTACCCCGCCTGGTCGCCAGACGGCAAACGGATCGCTTTTCACTCAGACCGCGATGGGCATAAAGAAGTCTACTTTATGAGCGCCGACGGCTCCGGGCAAGCACGGCTATCGATCCGGCCATAGGATCTTCGGCGGCGGCAGCTATTTTGGGGGCTACTTTGCCCAGTCGGAGGCGATCTTTATCTCCACTTTGATGGGAACTTTGCTGACGAATTCTTCACCGGCGGAGATCATGGCCTTTTCTACTATTTGAGCGACTTCCGCTGATTCACTCTCTCCGGATTCGACGACGATTTCGTCGTGAATAACATTTACCAGCTTGGCCGAGGTGTTTTTCAGGTCGTTATATAAAAGCCGCATCGCGCGCTTTAAAATATCCGCTGAGGTTCCCTGGATCGGCATGTTTTTACCGACCCGTTTGGCGGAACCGATCGAGGTCGGGTTATCGGGATCAAAACGAAACCGCATCAGCCTGCCCGAACCCGTCCGCGCCATCCGGTTCTTTATCACGTCATTGGCGGTGTTTCGCAGCCAGGTATCAAGGCCGCGATAATTATTAAAGTAGCGCCGCAGCATTTGTTCCGCTTCGCTTTCTCCGATCTTTGTCATATCCGCAAAACGCGACGCGCCGATGCCGTAGACCACGCCGAAATTCAGCCGCTTGGCAAAAGTACGCTGGGCCGGCGTGACCTCTTCGGGTTTTACGCCAAAAACCTGGGCCGCGGTTTCGCTGTGAAAGTCAGCGCCGGTCTTAAACGCTTCGATCAAACGCTCATCGTTACTAAAATCCGCCAGTATGCGCAGCTCGATCTGGCTATAATCGGCGACAATGAGTTTTCTCCCCGGCGGAGCGCTAAAGCAGCGGCGGTATTCATTCTCATGCGGCACCTGCTGCAGGTTCGGATGCGAGCAGGAAAAACGTCCGGTCGGCGCGCCGATCTGACGAAAATCTGCGTGAATGCGTCCGGTTGCAGAGCTGATATATTCGAGAATATTTTCGCCAAAACTGGTGAGCTGTTTTTGCACGGCGCGGTATTCGATAAGTTTTTCTACCGGCGGGTGCAGCGGCGCGAGTTTTTCCAGAATTTCATGGCGCGTACTATCACCGATCGGGACGCCGATCCTTTGCAAGGCTTCCAACACTTGCTGCTGCGAATCGAGGTTGATCTCCGTACGGCCAAAAAGAGAGGTTTGTATAGCCCCGGCGGAAAGAATGTCCTGCAGATCGTCGGCCAAATGAGCTTGTTTCTTGCCAACCTGTTCGAGATGCGAGCGCCACAACTCCTTATCAAGATTCACACCGGCGAGTTCCATCGCCACGATCGGCAAGATGCTTTCAAATTCGATCGCGGCACATCTTTCCAGCTCGTCCTGCCGGAGTTTTTCCGCGAGTTTTTCCTGCAGCGGCAACAGAATAGCGGCGTCCTTGGCGGCATATTCGAGCTGAGATTGAGAAAGTTCGCCGCTCCAGTCACTGATCTGTTCGGTTTTATCCACTTCCTGGTTGAGATAACGCAAAACGACCTCCGCCAGGCTGTGGCGATGATCGGGGTCGCCGGCGGAAACCAACTGGCTGGCCAGATAAGTATCGAAAACTCCGCCCAGTTCTATGCCGAGGTGATGTTTTACCCATTTCGCGTCGAATTTGGCGTTGTGCGCGATCTTGACCGGGATCTTTGCTTCCAAAAGACGGCGCAGCGGTTCCAGATCGGGGTTAGTTTTTAGGGTTCCCCCATTATTGCCGCCCTTGAAAGCTTTTAGATCGATCACACGGACGCTGTCCGGCGCCGCCAACTGGACCAAACGGATATCTCCGTCGTAAGGGTCGAGTTCCGTCGTTTCGGTGTCAAAACCGATAAAATCGTATTTCGAAAGGTCTTCGACCGCTCTGTGCAGAGATTCGGCATCAGTGATCAATTGAAAATAAACTTCCATAAAACTTTGAACTTGAATAGTAAATCTTCCAGGGCGAATAGTAAATCGCGGATAGACTGGGAGTGCGGACGGCTCGTCCGCAACGAACGCCGGGGGCGTTCTAATGCATGGTTTGCGTAAATTTTATCAGAGCATATGAGATCGCTTCGAGACCTTTGCGGACGAGCCGTCCGCGCTCCAAAATAATTTCTTTAGTTTATTCTTGGCTTTATTTGCAGATATAAACTATACTTATCGTGGTTTTAGCTGACTAATGAGATAAGAACGGCTGAATTTGATTCAGTCTCGGCAAACCAAAGGATTGAAAATATTAGATCAACGGTGATCCACCGTCATTAAAACGACAGGTAGGAGCGTGAAAACTGCTCCCTGTCAGCGGCAAACAAGAAATTGCCAATTTTTTGAAAAGTTCCTGTTTGAAACCCTGATGCAAAAGTGTAAAGACACAAGTCTTAACGCTGAAAGACCGCATCACGGCTGTGCAAGATCCTGATCACCAACAATCCTTCAATTTCTGCTTAAAATCTATCTCTAAGTCAAAAACCGCTGAGTGTCTGTCACTTAAAAAGGTTTAACCTTCTCTTCCGCATAATACCGGACGAGAAATGTGATAAGACCGATAAATTTAAAGAAACAAAGGATTTTTAAGGATGGTTAAATACATCCAAGAGAAAAGATAATTTATGGCGAAAGAAATGATCGTCAGCGTCAATGGACGCGAAAGAAAAATTGCCGTGATCGAAAACGGCCAGGTTGTTGAGTTTTACATTGAAAGAGGCGAAAACGACCAGGGATTTGTAGGTAATATTTATAAAGGCAGAGTGCAAAGGGTATTACCCGGTATGCAATCTGCCTTTGTCAATATAGGGCTGGAACGCGATGCGTTCCTGTATGTTTCGGACTTCTTCGACGAAGAAGAAGAGTTCGAAAGAATAATGATAGAAAAGGGCGCCAAGAAGCCCGAAGCCGAAAAAGAAGTGGTCGAGCAGTTGCAGAAAGAACGCCTCGTGCGCGAGCACCAGATGGAATCGGCCCACGAATTAGCGGAACCGCTGGCTGCCGGAGAGCAGGGCGATGAGGAAGAAGAAACCGCTAACGCAGCAGTTGAAGCTCCTGCGGAAGACGGCAGAAAAGGCAAACGCGGCGGCAGAAGCAGGGGCAGAGGCGGCAAGAAGGCCGACGACCTGGTCGAAGCCGTAGAAGCCGGGGCCGACCGTGTAGAGGCCGGCACGATGTTCTTTATCGACGAAGACTCCAGTTTCGAACGGATCGTTGACGCGGAAGAAACCACCGGCGATATGTTCAAGGAAGCTTACGTGCAGGAAGCTATTCAGGATAAAGTGCGCGCGATCGAATTTGATGTCGAAAGTACTTCCAGCGCTGAAGTGGGCTCGCTGCTTTCCTCAATGGAAGTAGGGGAAATGGGCGGCGGTTTTGAACGCATAGCCGACGAGGACGAACCGGCCTTTAGCTTTGACAAAGTTTCCGACGAAGAATCGAAAGAGAAAAAAGGCGGACGAGGCCGCAGCAAAGCGGCGGATAAGCCTGCCAAGGGCAAAACCGCGGCGGCTAAAAAACCCGCTAAAGGTAAAACCCCCGATAAGTCTGCCGAAAAGCCTAAGGCTAAAAAGACCACCAAGGCCAAAGCCGAAAAAACTGAAGACTCAGAAACATACGCCGATGCAGATGCCAACGTGAAAGAGCCTTCGGGCACTGGCGAATTTGCGATGCGGCGTGGCGGCCGGGGACGGCGTCGCCGCCCGACGGGTAATAAGAAAGAGAATGACGGGCCGACGGAAGACAGATTGGAAGGCGCCGAGAGCGAAGAGACAGTTAATGTTGAAACCGAGATCGCGGCCGCTGAATTGACCCCGGTCAAAGAAGAGACGGAAGAAAAAGAAGCGCCGGCCCGCAAAAGCAGCCGTTCAGATAGCCGTACCGAAGGCCGTTCGGATAGCCGCACCGAAGGCCGTTCCGACAGCCGTACTGAGGGACGTACAGATAGCCGGCCGGAAGGACGTTCGGATAGCCGTACCGAGGGCCGTTCGGATAATCGCCGTGATGGACGTCGAGGAGGAGGCCGCTCGGATAACCGCCGCGATAGCCGCCGCGACCGTCCGCCGCAACCGACGATCTCCGATCTGCTGCGCGAAGGCCAGGAAGTGATCGTCCAGATCGCCAAAGAACCTATCGCGCGTAAAGGCGCCCGTATCACATCGCACATCGCGCTGCCGGGACGCTATATCGTTTATATGCCCACCATCGAACACGTCGGCGTTTCCCGTAAGATCGAAAGCGGCAGCGAGCGTACACGCCTGCGCACTGTTATCCAAAAAATACGGACTGAAGAGGACGTGCCTTCGGGCGGGTTCATCGTTCGCACGGCCGGTATCGGAATACCTGAGGCTCAACTGCGCGAAGACGCTCGTTACCTGGTGCGTACGTGGGTAGAGATAAAGAAGCAGGCGGAAAAATCCAAAGCTCCGGCGCTGGTCCATCAGGACCTGGATCTTGTTCAGCGCATTTTGCGCGATCAGCTTTCCGAAGATTTTGCCGCCATCCGCGTCGATTCCGAGGAAGACTACCTGCACATCGTGGAATTTGTGAACCGGGTAAAACCGCACATGGTCAACCGCGTAAAACTTTACACTCGGGAAGAGCCTATTCTCGAAAATTACGGCGTGCAGGCCGAGATCGAGAAAGCCTTAAAACCGCGTGTATGGCTGAGGTCCGGAGGGTATCTGGTCATCAACCAGACGGAGGCGCTGGTGGCGATCGACGTCAACACCGGTAAATTCGTCGGCAAGGGAAATGCGCGGCTGGAAGACACCATCACCAAAACCAATATGGAGGCGGTGGAAGAAATTGCGCGGCAGATCCGCTTGCGCGATCTGGGCGGCATTCTCGTGCTGGACCTGATCGACATGGAAGACCGCCGCAACCGCCACAAGGTCCTGGCAACTTTGCAGGATGCTTTGCATCGCGATAAATCGCCGACCAAGGTTTTGTCTTACAACGACTTCGGTCTGATCATTATGACCCGCAAACGCGTCAAGCAATCGCTCGAGCGTACTCTTTGCACGATCTGCCCGTATTGCCAGGGTTCAGCGCTGGTTAAATCACCTCAGACGATCTGTTACGAAATTCTGGAAGAAGCGCGCCGTCTGTCGAAGACGATGGATAACGTAAGCCAGACCACTCTGCGAGTCAATCCGGAAATTGCCAGTACTTTAAGAGATACCGAAAAAGAAGTTTTGGCTGAGATCGAGGCTCATTTGAATAATGTCGACCTGACAGGAGACTCATCCGTTCACCAGGAACAGTTTGATTTTGCTTTTATTTAAAGTAGGGTCGATCGAGAAAAAAAGTGACGCCGGTGTCGAAAACGATGCCGGCGTTTCAATTTTTGATCTTGTTAGTTTCTAAGGGAGATAGCGGATCTATAGATGATTATTAAAAGGATCGCGGCTCCGGCATTCAGTAAATACAGACACATGTTCGGCACCTAACATATGTCTTGACTATCTGAGGGTTGTTCGTTTATGGTGAATGGATTAAAAAAATCATTTTATAGTTCACCCACGGAACTAATCGCGTCCAACCGATCCGTCCCTCGATAAGCCGCCCATTCCGCAGGAAACTGTAAAAAAACTTATCCCGACTCGATCTTGTTTTTCGAGAATTTGAGATCGGCCGATCTTTCTGAAGGAGAAACATGGGAAATATTTTTGCGGTCACCACAGCCATCGAAGATATTAAAGCAGACGCAGCCGGCAAAGCAAGCGCGATCTTTACCGTAACCAACACCACCAACAAACCGCTCCGCGGGATCGCCCAAGCCAAAGCTCTGGGTAACACCCGCCAGGAATGGCTCGATGTCGAGGGAGAAGCGGAAAGAGATTTCAGCGCCGGAGGAACCCAGCAGTTCACCGTAAATTTCAGCAAACCGGCCGCCTCAGCCTCACCGGGCATAGCGCCGCCGGCAGCGGAGACATTTCTCTTTCGCCTGGACGTGGCTTCATCGGCGAACCCGGACGAGTATTTTACCGAAGGGCCGTCCGTCAAGGTCGCCGCTGCTTCCATTCCGGTACAAGCCGCTAAAAAAGCATTTCCCTGGTGGATGGTCATCGTCGCCCTCATAGGGCTGGTGCTGCTGGTTATGGCAGGGATCTGGTGGTTTGTTTTGCGGGGCGATAAAAACCCGGCGGTAAATTCGAACGCCAATACGAACGCCAATACGAACGCCAATGCGAATGCTAATACCGCCGCCACTCCGACTCAGCCGGTGGCGACTCCGACCCAGCCGGCCGTCGAAAGCACCCCGACGCTTAAATCGGTTACCGACGGCGCGCGTTATCGCGATGAACGTAACGGCGCGATCTATCTCGGGTTGGATGGGAAGCTGCGACATGCCACCAGCGGAGCTATTATGAACAATCTTTTCAGAGACTGGAACGCGGTCAGCATTCCCTCGGCGGATGAATATCCGATCGGCCCGCCGCTAACTGATGGCACCTATCTGGCGAAAGCGCAGCCGGCGCCGGAGATCTATCTTATCGTTGACGGCAAGAAACGCTGGATACCGAACCCGACCATCTTTAGCCGCTACAATTTCAATGACGCTCGCGTTCGCATGCTTTCCGCCGAAGACCTGGCGGTATTTCCGATCGGGCCTAACGTTCCTTAGGCGGTAATCTGCTGAGGGCTTGGGATCATTTTAAACTCTATACTGTAAATATGGCAGACTTGTGGGACTTGGAAATTAAGAGCGGGCGCAAGCAGCCCTTCCGGACTGCGAATTTATCAGACTTAAATGTTTATCTTTCAAGCTTACTATCCACTACACACTGTCAACTATTAACTGTTCTCATTTGATTACCAGTTGATAGTTGACAGTAGGTAGTGGATAGTTCAAGTTGAGTTATCTCTCAGGTTGAGAAGGGTTGACCCCACGCCCGCAAAAAAACTTTTAATTACCGTCACAAGTTCAAGGACAATGTTACCGAACAAAGTTTTAACTATTCCCTGAGTTGTTAATACGGTGACCAATAATAAAAATTCTTTGATGGTTCATCCCACGGAACTGATCACAAGCCACTGCTTTGAATAAGTGTCGCCCCACTCCAAAGGATTTGAGCCTGCGCAAAACCTATCCCTGATTTGCGAATTCGAGGTTTTGAGATCAGCCTGACCTCAACTAAAAGGAGCACGAAAATGGGAAATACTTTTGCGATCAGCACAGCCGCCAATGACATCAAGGCGGACGCAGCCGGCAAAGCCAGCGCGATCTTTACCGTTACTAACACTTCAAACAAACCCCACCGGGGAATCGCCAAGGCAAAAGCCCTGGGCAGCACCCAACAGGGATGGCTGGATATCGAAGGAGAAATTGAGAAGGATTTTAGCGCCGGGGGCACCCAGCAATTCACCGTGAATTTCAAATCCACGGGTGCCGAGACGGGAAAATTTCCTCTTCGTCTGGATGTGGCTTCGGCGAACAATCCTGACGAAGAGTTCACCGAAGGACCGACCGTAAACGTCGAAACAGCGGCCCCGGCACCGGTCGCTAAAGGATTCCCTTGGTGGATATTTGCGGTTATCGGCGGACTCCTTCTGATCGTATTGGTCGTGATCGGATATTTACTGATGAGGGGCGGCAAAGAGGAACCGCAACCGCCGGTTACTCCTACTCCGGTAGTGGTTACTCCGACTCCGTCTACACCAACTCCAACTCCGACTAAGCCTACTCCAATCCCTACCGGTCCGAAAGGGGGTTTTTCGACCCCGACCGGTGGGTTCAAGCCCGTTGCAAGGACCGGCACTGACTGGCAGGTGATCGACGGCAGGTTGAAGCAAATTTCCGTCGGCAGCGCAAGCCATATTTGGGGTGTTAACGCGGGCGACGCTATCTTTAAATGGAACGGCGGCGGCTGGCAACTGATCGACGGCAGATTGAAAAATGTTTCGGTCGGCGCGGACGGCACGGTGTGGGGTGTTAACGCGGGCGACGCAATCTTTAGATGGAACGGCAGCGGCTGGCAAGTGATAGACGGCAGGTTGAAGCAAATTTCCGTCGGCAACGCAAACAGTATTTGGGGTGTCAACGCGGACGACGCTATTTTTAAATGGAACGGCAGCGGCTGGCAGGTGATCGACGGGAGGTTGAAAAATGTTTCGGTCGGTGCGGATGGTACGGTGTGGGGTGTTAACGCGGGCGACGCCATCTTTAGATGGAACGGCAGCGGCTGGCAGGTGATCGACGGCAGATTGAAGCAGATCACCGTGGGCAACGCAGACAATGTTTGGGGCGTCAATGCTAACGATAATATCTTTAGATGGACCGGCAGTGAATGGGAAGTAGTCCCCGGCGGCTTGAAATGGGTTTCTGTAGGTGGAGACGGCAGAGTATGGGGTGTCAACGCGGCCGATAATATCTTTATACGGTCCGGCACATAACGCTGCAATTTAAAGAGACAGGATCTTTAGTGCTATGAGGTCAGAACCCGAAGCGGTAGCGAGGGGTTTAAGGTAACCATGGGCAAGTGAGGAATGTTCCGTAGGCGCGGCATCTGTGCCTGCCTGTCCGGCGCTTCTATTTTCGTACGTAAAAAAGACGTGAGAACAGAAGAGTGCTCACGTCTTTTATCGAATGCATAAAACCCTGACGCCGTTTACAATTTCAGCTCTTTTTTCGCTTCTTTTATATCCGCTGGCTTATCGAATACCGTCATCGGGATGTTCTTATTGTATTCGATAAGATTGTAGTTAATGCGGCTGGTTTGTTTCCCGTTCCTGAAATGATCGATGATAAAGGGCGCCATCACACCCTGAACATCTATAAATTGGGCGTAGCGGTCTTCCTCTTTGTGGCTCTCGCCCTCGCTATCCTTGCGTTCATAAATGGCTTTGGCGGGCAGTCCGTCGGCCGCGGCAAACTCGAATTCGACCCAGAAATCCTCGTTATAGGAAAGCTTTATCGCTTCGTTCCGCCTTCCCAGCGAAGCTTCGCGGCGTCCCAGATAACTGAGCTTTCCACCTTCCGCGCGCCAGGCCCCGCGTAAGAGATAATCCAGGCTCACTTTAAAGGTGCGTTTGAAATCGTCGATCTGGGTTTTGGTCTGGTTATTAACGCTGCGAGTATCTTCGCCATAGATCCAGCCGCTATCGCCGTAATTGGTTTGGACGGTTTTATAGCCGCCTTGTTTAAATTCGGTGCGTTCTTTGTCGGGGAAAACGATAATGTCGATGAAAGTGCTGTAACCGATCGCAGCGCCGTCTTTGAATTGCGAAAAAGCCCCTTTGCCGTAAATGGTTTTTATCTGCAGGTATTTTTCGCCGCCGAGCTTTTCAATCGCGCGCTTCAAAACAGCTTCGGCTTTTTCCGATTGATCGCCAAGCGTATTAGTTGGCCTGACCTCGGACTGCTGCCGCTTCCACCCGCCGTTCCAGCTATATTCATATTCGACGATCTTATCGATAGTGACCGCGACGCCATCCTGCATCTCGGGACTGAATCTGATCCGCTTAGCGGCTTCGACCGCCCTCTGCGTGAGTAAAGGATGAGGTGAAGAAACAGGCTCGATATTTCCGATCTTTCCGTCAGATAAAAACTCGATCTTGAGTTTGACCGTACCCGAAACATCAAGGGTGCCGTACTTGTCCGGAAGCTCCGGGGCAGGCTTTTCCAGGATGGCCAGTGGTTTCGCCTGCTGCGCGGATACTTGGGCGGCGGCAGCAGCTAAACAAAGTAATACAAGCAAAAAATAAAATTTCTTCATTGTTCGATTTCCAGTAAAAAGGCTTCGATGGATTTTAACACCGAAGCCTTAGATGCAAAAAAATTGGTTTGGGTTTAATTCAGACTAAAAGCATCTACTGGTTTGACCGTGATCTCGCCCTCCGTGTCATCAACCACAAAACGCGAAGCCGTTTTCCACATGGTCGTGATCGGCAGCTTTACCTTTTCATCGATATAACGCTTTAGAAAACGCGCCCCGTATGTCGTGCTAAACCCTTTTTCGGTCAGCAGGTCCACGGCGCTTTCGGTGACCTCGATGAATTTGTTTTGTTTTTCCATCTGTTTGGTCAGCTTTTTGATATAAAGCCGCGCTATTTCGCGAACTTCGTCCATCGTCAGCGGCGAAAAAATCACTATCTCGTCTATGCGGTTGCGAAACTCCGCTGAGAACCTGTTCTCGGCAGCTTTCATCACATCGCCTTTGATGGCTTTCATATCGCCGAGAGATTTCATGCCGAAACCGAGCGGTTTTTCGTACTTCTTGAAATTCTCGCTCCCCAGGTTCGAAGTCATTATGACGATCGCGTCGGAAAGATAAACTTTCTTGCCGCGCCCGTCCGTCAGCCAGCCTTCGTCAAACGCCTGCAAAAAGATGTTCATCAAAAACGGCGAAGCTTTTTCTACTTCATCCAGCAGCAGTACGGTATAGGGATTTTCGCGGAGCTGCTCCGTCAAGATACCGCCGCGTTCGCTGCCGACGATACCGCGCGGCATACCGATGAGTTTTTCGATACCCACCGTGCCGTCGCCGTATTCGCTCATGTCGATGCGTACCATCTTGTGTTCATCGCCGAACATAAATTCAGCGACAGCCTTGGCCAGCTCGGTTTTGCCGACGCCGGTCGGGCCGAGAAACAGCAGGACGCCATCCGGCTTATAGTGATTTTCTTTGAGCGGGCCTTTGTTAAGCCGCAGGCGCTGCCCCACGGAACCTACCGCGGCCTTTTGCCCGACGACACGCTTGCCCAGCTCTTCTTCCATGATCTTGAAACGATCGTTGGTATCGCGGTAGATCATATCGCGGGGAATACGTGATTCCTGCGAGATGACATCGATTATGTGCTCGGATTTTACCTGCAGGCCATTGGGCTCATTGATCTCAACCTTGACCGAGGCCGTGTCGAGCCAGCCGATGGCTTTATCGGGAAGGTGAAGATTACGGATATATTTCGGGGCCATTTCGAGCGCAGTGTCGATAGCCTCGTCCGTGATCTCGACCGAGTAATTTTTTTCCAGCCGGGGCCGCAAGCCTAATAGGATCTCGCGAGTCTCGTTAATGGTCGGTTCGATAACCTTGACCAGGCGGAACCTGCGGGCTAGGGCCTCGTCCTCGGCGATGGATTCCTTGTATTCATTGATAGTGGTCGCGCCGATGATGCGCATCTCGCCGCGCGCCAGCGCCGACTTGAACATATTAGCCGCATCGGACGATGTCCCCAGCGCCGCGCCCGCGCCGATGATGGTATGAGCCTCGTCGATAAAGAGGATCATATTGTCGCGCTCTTTAACTTCATCGATAATGCCCTTGATACGCTCTTCAAACATACCGCGGAGCATCGTGCCGGCGACCAGGCCGCCCATCTGAAGCTGTACGATATGCGAATTTCTTAACCGGGCGGGAACTTTTTCCGGCTCGAGCTCGATCATTCGCGCCAGGCCTTCGACCACGGCGGTTTTACCGACACCGGGTTCGCCCACGAGCATCGGTGAATTGGAACGTTCCTTGTGGCAGAGGATCTCGATCATCTGCCGTATTTCCTGTTCGCGCCCGATGGTCGGCGGAAGTTTGTCCTGCCGCGCCATCTTGTTCAAAGAAACACCGAAATGTTTCAGATAGGAGGGAAGCTCATATTTGCGCCGGACGCGCTCTTCCTCCTGTTCCTTTTTCTTGATGCGGGTGCGCACATTGGCGGCAAGTTCTTCAGAACTCACTCCCAGATTCTGCAAGACCTCATTGAGCAGGCTGCGCTCATCGGTCGAGAGAACATAAAAGATGTCGCTCGATTCAATGGTGCGTCTCCCCTGCGAACGCGCGCGGTCCATCGCGCGTTTGAAGAGATCGGTCGTTTCAGGCGCAATGCGAAATCCTTTGCCGGTATGCGCGCGGCTGGCATCGATACGTTTTTCCAGCAGCAGCTTCACATAGCGCGGGTCAACGGAAAGATCGCGCAGCGTGGCATCGAAGAGATCTTTTTCCTCATCGGCCAGCGCCACCAGCACGTGCTCCACGGAGATATAATTCTGGTCGCGTCGTTTGGATTCTCCCAACGCGTTTTCCAGTATCTTTCGCCCGCTATCGCTGAATTTATCTTTATATGCTTCTAAGTCGGTCATTATTTTATTATTACTCCTAAATTATCCAATCCCTTAGATGCCGGCAGCAGGGGGGAATCTGCCTTGGAACATCTTATCATTTTAGAACGTAAATCACCTACGTTTGTTTAGAATGATCCCCGCGGTTTATCAATCGATCACACCCGTTAAAAGCGCTTGCAATTTTGCTGCCAGATCAGGGTATTTAATTGCATTTTCAGCTATCTTAAATCAACTGTTATAAATAGCCCCGTGCTTTAGCACGGGGGCCGGTTCAAACGACGATTTTTAGCCCGTTCTAACAGGGCGATAGCATCTCTGATTTGCAGATGCTTTTTCTAACGCTCTGAATTAATTTTAACTCCCTTTTCCTACCTGTACCCTGGCCGGCCTTAACAGCCGGTCGCCAAATTTGTAACCGCGGCTAAATTCCGCGGTAATTCGCCCGTCATTTTCCGGATCGGTGGGTACCATTTCCAGCGCCTCATGGATCTCCGGGTTAAATTCGGAACCGACGGATTCGACCGCTTCGACGCCGACGCTGGCCAGCGCCTGTTCGAACGAGCGCGCCGTGCCTTTTACGCCCTCGAGCAAATGCTCAAAAGAAGCGTCGGTTTCACTGGCGACGATCGCTCTACTCAGGTTGTCGAGCACAGGCAATAATGACGTCAGAAAATTTGCCTGCTTTTCGCCGGCCTGCTGTCCGAGAGATTTCTTCAAACGCTCGCGCATTTCGGCCGTTTCGCGTTCCAAACCCTTTTTGGCCTCATCAAACCTTTTTTGCACTTCCGAAAGTTTTGTCTCGGCGGCTTCACAGCGCGTCTTGAGATTGCTCAAATCGGTTTCGAGCTTGATAACTTCCGGCGCCTTCTCCGGCTCCTTTTTTGGCGCCGCAGCGGTTTCGACCTGTCCGGCATCGTTTATTTTGATACGCCGTTTATCGTTCACTTGCACTTCTTCTTCGGCGCCACCGGCATCATCCCGCGGCTGCTGCTCGTCGTTTTCTTCAAATTTATCCATCACGATCTTATTAAAAATTCCTTTATTAAACATTGTCACAAAAAAACTTTGCTATGTCAGCAGCCCGCGCTTGAAGCAGGGCACATTTAATTAAGTCTGAACAGCTCCCTTCCTTCAAGGCCGGGCTACTGACACGCGTTTCAAAACATTAGCTACCGGAACCGATTGCCGTCGCTCCGGCCGCTTCTTCAGGCGTGAATTTCAACTCGCCGTTTTCCGCGGTCACATGCACGGTCTGCCCGGCGGTAATTTCGCCCTTTAATATCTTCACCGCCAGCGGATTTTGCACCCGCGTCTGGATCGCGCGTTTTAGCGGACGCGCACCGTAAACCGGGTCATAGCCTTCATTTACCAGCAGTTCCTTGGCCGAATCCTCCAGCGTGATATTCAATCCGCGCTCTGCCAAAAGCTCGCGCAGTTTTTCGAGCTGTATCTCGATAATACTCGCGATCTGCTCTTTACCAAGCTGGCTAAAGACCACAATGTCGTCAATGCGGTTCAAAAATTCCGGCTTGAAATGATCGCGTAATACCTGCAAAACCATTTCGCGGATCTCGCTGCTGCCACCTTCGGCAGCTTGTATCTCGCGCGAGCCCAGGTTGCTGGTCATGATCAAAACCGTGTTTTTGAAATCGACCGTGCGTCCCTTGGAATCGGTCAGGCGTCCGTCGTCCAATATCTGCAGGAGCACATTGAAAACGTCAGGGTGCGCTTTTTCTATTTCATCAAAAAGCACCACGCTATACGGGCGGCGGCGGACGGCTTCGGTCAGTTGGCCGCCTTCATCGTAACCGACGTATCCCGGCGGCGCGCCGATCATTCGCGATACGGCGTGCTTTTCCATGTACTCGCTCATGTCGAGACGGATCATCGCGCGTTCGTCGTCAAACAAAAATTCAGCCAGCGCGCGGGCGGTCTCGGTTTTACCGACACCTGTCGGGCCGAGAAAAATGAAAGAACCTACCGGGCGATTCGCGTCCTGCAATCCGGCACGGGCACGGCGCACGGCGTTGGCCACAGCGGTCAGCGCTTCGTCCTGTCCGATCACGCGATCACGCAGGCGGTCTTCCATCGAGACAAGTTTCTGCATCTCGCCTTCGAGCATCTTGGTAACCGGGATACCGGTCCACTTCGCGACCACTTCCGCGACGTCTTCTTCGTCGACCTCTTCTTTTAAATAGACGCCTTCTTTTTGCAGCTCGGAAAGGCGTTCCTGCTCGCCCGCTAAAAGTTTTTCCAGCGTAGGGATCTTGTCGTACTGCAACTCCGAGGCGCGCCCCAGATCGCCCGCCTGGCGAGCTTGCTCAAATTCCAATTTGGTCTGTTCCAATTGCTCCTTGGCCTCGCGCATTTTCTGGATCTCTTCTTTTTCCGCCTGCCACTTGGCCTTCATTGCGGACGAACGCTCCTTCAGATCGGCGATGCGCTTTTCGATGTCGGACAAACGCTCTTTGGATCTTTCGTCGGTCTCGCGGTTTAGCGCTTCCCGTTCGATCTCAAGCTGCAGAATTTCACGTTCAAGTTCGTCGATCTCCTGCGGCAGGGAATCGATCTCGATGCGAAGTTTTGAGGCTGCTTCGTCGATCAGGTCGATAGCCTTGTCCGGCAGGAAACGATCGGTGATATAGCGATGCGAAAGCGTCGCGGCGGCCACGATCGCAGAATCTTTGATGCGCACGCCGTGATGAACTTCGTAACGTTCTTTTAATCCACGCAGGATCGCGATCGTGTCTTCCACGTTCGGTTCGCCGACATAAACCTGCTGGAAACGGCGCTCGAGCGCGGCGTCTTTCTCGATGTATTTCTGATATTCGTTGAGCGTGGTCGCCCCGACGCATTTCAGCAGGCCCCGCGCCAGCGCCGGCTTTAACATATTCGAAGCGTCGATCGCGCCTTCCGAAGCGCCCGCGCCCACCAGCGTGTGCAGTTCATCGATAAAAAGAATGATCTGGCCGTTGGCGTTTTCCATCTCTTTTAGCACTGCTTTTAAACGGTCTTCGAATTCGCCGCGATATTTCGCGCCGGCCAGCATCGCGCCGAGATCGAGCGAAACCAAACGCTTATTTTTTAGCGTGTCCGGAACGTCACCGGAAATAATTCTTTGGGCCAGGCCTTCGACGATGGCGGTCTTACCCACGCCGGGTTCGCCGATCAAGACGGGATTGTTCTTAGTGCGCCGCGAAAGCACCTGGATGGTGCGGCGGATCTCGTCGTCGCGCCCGATGACGGGATCGAGCTTTCCTTTGCGCGCGGATTCCGTCAGGTCTACCGCGTATTTGTCGAGAGCCTGAAAATTTTCTTCCGCGTTAGGGTCGGTGATGCGCGTGCCGCCGCGGATCTGATCGATGACCTTCTGGATGTCTTCGCTGCTGATACCGTGCGAACGCAAAATGCCGCCGGCTTCACCCGCTTTTTCCTCGGCGATAGCAAGAAGAACATGCTCGGTCGAGACATAGTCGTCCTTCATTGTCTCGGCATGTTTTTGCGCGACATTAAAAACGTCAGAGGTGCGAGAGCCGAAAAACTGCTGGCCGCCGGAAACTTTCGGCAGGCGGTCGATAGCTTTTTCAACCTCGTTCAGAACGGTCTGCGGAATGGCGCCGATCTTGCCCAGTATCGGGCGCACCACGCTTTCTTCCTGGCTCATCATCGCCGCCAGAAAATGCTCGGGTTCCACCTGCTGATTCTGGTGTTTTTCAGCGATCTCGATAGCCGATTGAACGGCTTCCTGACCCCGCAGTGTTAGTCTCTCTAAACGTATCATCGTAATTCTCTATTATGACTTATTAAAGCTGCCTATAAAAGCTGATGCGGAATAGCAAATAAAACAAAATGTCCTAAGACCCGACCCGCTGTGACACCATTCGGAATAGATGATAACTGATAGATAATAGAGGATAGATCGGATCTCTCAGCTATCATCTATGATCTTTCATCTATTCCGAAAGAGGTCTCTTTCATTTAATTCGCTACTCCGCTCGAAAAAGGCATCTGGTACAGGATTCGAACCCGCATACCCGGTTTGGTAAACCGACGTCCTACCGTTAGACGAGCCAGATAAATTTCTCATCCGCATTCAACAAATTTCACCATTAAGCATTAGCCGAGTGTGCCTGCTCAGCATCCGGCTTTTTACCGCTGACCTCTATCTTACGGGCTTTGGCTTCCTCACGTTTCGGCAGCGTGATTTTCAAAACGCCGTTGTCGAAATCGGCGCTGGCCTCATCACCGGTAACCGTCCGCGGCAGCGTAAAGGACCGCGTGAAAGAACCGTAAGAGCGCTCTATCCGGCGATAGTTGTCCTTTTCTTCTTTCTTTTCGAATTTACGCTCGCCTTTAATGGTCACAACGTTGTTCTCGATAGAAACGTCAACCTCATCGGCCTTCATTCCCGCAAGCTCGGCTTCGAGCACGATCTTGTCGTCATTTTCGAAGACATCGACGCTCGGCGACCAGACACCGCGGGAAATTTCTTCACTGCCGCTCCCAAACGGGTCGACAAAAACACGGCTCAATTCATCGTGCAGGCTTCTTAATTCACGAAACGGATCGTATTTAACTATATTCATATTATTTCTCCTCAAAATAAACTCATTGAGATTTAGCCCAGTAAGGCAAAATCATCTTACTGAGTCTTTAGAGATAATAAAATATGAGTGTCAGCCTGTCAAGTTAGTAAAATTGTGCTGAATTAAGTTAAAAATACAGGTTTGGAGAATTTCTTTTTTAATGACATAGAGGGTTTGGTAGGTATATATTTAGTACAAAATGGAGCATCCCACATTCGAAGAATTAAACTTTGGCAGGCTTGAGCCAACCTCAAAATGGGTATGGCTGATAATAGCAATAGTGGTACTTCTTCTAGCCGGGCTTGCTTTTGCTTATAAAACGTACTTTGTTGATGCCGACGTTCTGTTGACCGGCGGTGAATATTCTTCTCACCGTTATTATTGTAAAGTATCGGAAAAGCACCCGAAATCGGGATACATGACGGACGACACAGTAACTCTACCCTGGCAAATTACCGGCAACCTGCGGATTCAAACGCCCGCCCTGGAAAACGACGGCAATAAATACCCCGACCGGGATAAAAACGATCTAAAGACACTGTTAAAAAAGAGTTTGGAAAAAGAAGGCATCCATGAAGGCCATATTATGGTAAATAATATTGAGATATCAACGCCTGATTGGAGGCCTTTTTTGACCGAGGCCCAAATTTCGTTTGATATTTACGTGTATGGAATTATTTCTGAAACTGTTTACGAGGGAACTTATAAGGGTGGCCTTAAATACAAAGCTTACAGCATTGCCGCGGCGCGGCGGATTAAAGAAGAAGCTTTTAACAAAATAAGTGGGATCATTATAGAAATTGTAAAGAAAGACTTAAAAACCGCGGAAGATTCGCTTTCCGACCCTAGCGAAAAAACCGATCAAGATCAGAACTTAAAACCTCTTTTCTGATTTTTTAGGTGACATAGATCAAATGTAAGGGTATATTTACAAAACAAAAACCTTAGTTAAAGTTCGTCAGACCTCGGCAAAAACTCGATTAAAGAATGGAATATTTCACTTTAGAAGCAGATCGGAGAGACATTCGCCGCTTTGGAATAATTTTCTCTTCCAAAAAAGTAATTATCCTGGGGATAATTACTCTGTTTCTTCTGGCGCGCGCCACCGGGATGATAAAGATCGAATATAACTGGCTGTATGCCGACGGTGACCATCAGTACGGCAGGGAAATGGGAAAGACCACTTTTAATCACCTCGAGGGAACAGGTAAGATCAAGACAGCAAATAAGAACGATCACCTCAATATTTCAGATAAAGATCGCAATTGGAAAGCGGAAATACATTTGGGCGGGCCGAAGTTGGAAGACTGCCGCAGCGAAGAGGAATGCTTAAGAAAAGCGATCCAGCGCCGGTTTCGTGAAAGCGGCGAACTGGCAAGACTTTCCGACGAAGCTATGATCAGCGTAGACTCGCTCGAAACATCCGGTGCTTACTGGGTGCCGTTCATCAAGAACGGTAAAGCTTCGTATAGCATTTCGGTGGAAGAAAGATCGGATCGTCAAACTTTTACCGGCCATTTTTCCGGGTCGATCGATTTCAATGTTTATGGGATTTGTTCTGTCGGCGATCTTCAGACGATAATATCCGAAAAGATCGCAAAAACAGTTACCGAAACTGTAATTAAAGATTACAAGAATGAAAATCTTTCGTGAAATTTTGTCGCCCCTGATCGCGGTGCTGGCGGCATTTGTGCTGGGCGGGCTTGTCGTTTTTTTGATCGGCGATGATCCGCTTGAGATGATCCGAATAATGTTCTCGAGTTCATTCGGCTCGGTAAAAGATTTTTGCACGATGCTGGTGTATGCCACGCCGCTGATCTTTACCGGGTTGGCCGTAATGGTAGCTTTTCGCTGCGGCCTGCTGAACATCGGAGCCGAAGGCCAACTGTACGTGGCTGCGTTTGCCTGTGCCTGGGTGGGCATCAAATTCGGCGGCACGGTCGTCAACATTGCCGGAAAGGATGAGAACTGGTCATGGACGAGTTTGCCTCCGATAGTGTTGATACCCCTGTGTATGCTGGCGGCGGTAATAGTGGGCGGGCTCTGGGCGGCTATTCCCGGAATACTGAAAGCCAAATTCGGTTCGCATGAAGTCATCAATACCATCATGATGAATTTCATCGGGATCGCGCTGGTCAGTTATTTCACCCAATATCATTTCAAAGTTGCCGGTGACCCGAACCTTCAAAGCGCGCCGATCGGCGCCGCCGCGCATATTCCCCGCCTGAGTGAATATTTTTCATTCATTCCACCGGACGTCCCGCTTAATATGGCTTTTCCACTCGCCCTTGTAATGTGTGCGATCATTTACGTCTTTCTCTGGCGGACAAAGTGGGGGTACGAGCTGCGCGCGGTGGGTGAAAATCCAAGCGCCGCGGAATACGGCGGCATTTCGCCGAAGCGGCAGATAGTGACTGCCATGGCGATCTCGGGCGGCCTGGCGGGAATGGTGGCGATCAGTGAAGTGATGGGTATTCGCTACAATTATTACGACGGTTTCTCGGGTGAATGGGGTTTTCTGGGGATCGCGGTGGCGCTGTTGGGGCGCAATCATCCGGTGGGAATTTTACTGGCGGCGATGTTCTTTGCGATGTTGTCGCGCGGCGGTATTACCGTCGACGCTCTGACGCCTTACGTCACCAAGGAAATCGTCGAAGTTCTTCAGGCGGTCGTTATTTTATTCGTAGCAAGTCTGCAGCGCTTTTCGCTGATCAAATAAAAGTATGTTGGAACTTTTTAGCATTGCTTTAATATTTTCGACCATCAGGTTGGCAACGCCCCTGATCTTTGCGGCGCTGGGCGGAATGTTTTCGGAACGCGCGGGCGTGATCAATATCGCGCTCGAAGGGCTGATGCTCTCAGGCGCTTTTACCGCCGCGGTCGTTACCTATGAAACCGGCAACCCATTTTTCGGATTGTTTTGCGGAGCGATCGCCGGAGGTGTGCTGGCTGCCGCGTATGCCTTGATGTGTATCAAGTTTCAAGCCGACCAGGTGGTCGCCGGATTCGGAATAAATTTTCTTATGCTGGGCGTGCCTGCTTTTATCAGCGGGCAGTTATACGATTCGACCGGCTCTACGCCGCAGATCGACAAGGCGCATCAGCTTCCCGAATTTTCCGGCCTGTCGGTTGCTTCGATCCTCGTATTTCTGCTGGTCCCGGTGTGTTGGTATGTGTTATACCGCACGCCCTTCGGTTTGCGTTTGCGGGCGGTCGGAGAAAATCCCGAAGCTGCGGACACGGCCGGAGTTAAAGTTTTACGGATGCGTTATACCGGCGTCATCCTGTCGGGGATCCTGGCGGCAATGGGCGGCGCGTATCTATCGATCGGGCAATCGTCTCTATTTACCAGGAATATGACCGCCGGACGCGGCTTCATAGCTTTGGCGGCCCTGATATTCGCCAAATGGCGGCCGGTACCGACGTTGTTGACTTGCCTGTTCTTCGGCTTTATGGAAGCGATCACGATACAGATACAGGGTGTTATTAAGATCAACGGGGAAGATATTCCTGTTCAGTTCATCCAGATCATTCCATATGTTTTGACGATCATCGTGCTGGCCGGATTTATAGGCTCCTCACGCGCGCCGAAAGCGCTCGGAATACCGTATCAAAAGAAACGATGATGTTCATGCAGTAATGTTTCGTGAAAATTCCCAAATAGGCCCTTATACTCTCATTCGCAAACTAGGACGAGGCGGTTTTGGTGAAGTCTGGCTGGCGGAGCGCCGCGCGAAATTTGTCACGACCAAAGTCGCGGTAAAACTTCCGCTGCAGGAGCAGGTCGACCCCGAAGCTATCAAACAGGAAGCCACGCTCTGGGAACAGGCGAGCGGGCACCCCAATGTCCTGCCGATCATCGATGCCGACGAGTACGACGGGCAGATAGTGATCGTCAGCGAATATGCGCCGGACGGTTCGCTGGAACAGCAGCTAAAAGAAAACGGCCCGATGAATATTTCCCAGGCGCTGTACACGACGGTTGATATTCTCAGCGGGCTTGATTTTTTGCATTCCCGCCGCATCATCCACCGCGACCTCAAGCCCGCCAATATCTTGCTGCAGGGTGAAACGCCGCGGCTTTCCGATTTCGGCATCTCGCGCGCGCTGCGGACGGGCGTATCGAGCGACAGCAAAAATGTCTCGGGCACATTCACCTATATGGCGCCCGAAGCCTTTGATGGGAAGCGCTCGGTGCAGACAGACATCTGGTCCGCGGGAGTAAATCTCTACCGCTTTTTAACCGGCAAATTCCCGTACCCGCAAAAAGAACCGACCGCGTTGATAGCGGCGATAATGATGCAGGAACCGGAGCCGCTTCCAGCGGACATTCCCCGTGAAATAAGACAGATCATCGCCAAAGCGATGGCCAAAAAACCGGAAGACCGTTATTCATCGGCGGGGGAAATGCGTGACGAATTGCGCAAGATCGCGATAGAAAAATTCGACCGCCGATCGCGCCCGCGTGGCCCTGTCGTAGCGGGCGATGACGCGTCGCAGGAAACTGTTTTGCGCGGCGCTAACGTTTCGACACCGGGTGCCGCTGCTGCGGGACAGAACTCCGGCAGCCGCCGGCTGCTAACCGTAATTGGAAGTGTGCTGCTGCTATTTCTGGCGGTTCTTGCGGTATTGTATTTCAGCGCGAATTTGGGGAAAAACGATGCGAATATTCCCCCGCTGCAATCCCCGTCGCCGACAGAGGAACAGTTAGTAAATTCACCGAATATTGCCGGCAACGCGCCTATCCAACTCGGTACGGATCAAAGTAATATTTCAAATGGCATAAGGCCGGCAAACAATTCCGTGAAGCCGGTTGCGAACGAATCGGTTAATAGAAGCGTGAACGTCGCCCCGGTGGCAAATGTCCAACCCCAAAGTTCACCGGAGCCAACTCCGTCGACAAATTCTTTTATCGAGATGAATGGCCCGGATATTCACTCGCGCCCGACAAAGACACCCGGTAGGTCCATTGACGCGCCTTTTATTGCCAACAGGAGAGCGAATAATCGCCCCTGATCTAACGGCTGGCTTCCAATTTTAAATTTAATAGTTGATTAAGCGATATGCCTTGCTGCATCGCTTCGAGGGTGAGTTGGCGGTGCATATATTCGGGCATTCGCAGTACGAGTTTTCCGCTGAACGTGCGCTTGCCGAACGGCTCGGGAATGAGTTCTTTGGATTCGGCGAGGTCTTTTAAAACAAAACTAACGACGTCTTTGATCTCTTTTAGAGCTTCTTCCTGCGTGTCGCCGTGCGCGGCGAGGGAAGAGAATTCGGCGACGCGCGCTATGAAGGCATCGTCCTCATCAGACCAGCCGACGCTGTAAAGGTATTGTTCTATTTTAGGTGAGACAGTTTTTTTAATCTTTTTTACGGGTTTTTTGGCGGTCTTATTCATCTTTCTTGGCAGCTTTCTCTTTCTCAAGCTCTTTAAGTTTTCGCAGTGCGTTTAGCACTTGTCGAACCTGATAAGATTTAGCCGAGTTACTTTTACCCTTTTGCAGATTGATCCGGGGGTCGCCTTGCCAGGGTGTTTTGAAAATATAGTGGCTACTATTTATACGATAGCTGCCAAAACATTCTTCACAAATTTTCAACAAATCTTTGAACCGAAGGGATGTATCAGACTCTAAGATTTGAATAAAATTAGCTATGTTATTCATGTTTTATTTTAATAGTATTTTTGGTCATATATAAAGGACTCCTTTAGTATCACATATAGTATCGCCTTTCAAATAAATTGTCAAAGATATTTCATCAAAATCAACATTTATGGTAAAAATTAAGTCCCGATGACTTACGAACAAGCAGAAGAGACGGCGAAATTTATTCGCTCCAGGTACGACCGGCAGCTTCAGGCGGCGGTGGTTTTAGGCAGCGGGCTGGGCGCGTTTGCCGATGAGGTCGAGAACGCCGTCAAGATCCCTTACGAAGAAATCCCTAATTTCCAACGCTCGACGGTGGTTGGCCACGCGGGCCAACTTGTGCTGGGCGAAGTGAACGGCGTTTCAGTGGCCGTGCAGCAAGGGCGTTTTCATTATTACGAGGGCTATGACATCTCGCAGGTAATTTTTCCGGTCCGCGTTTTTCATTTGCTGGGAATAAAGACGCTCATTCTGACCAATGCCGCCGGAAGCATCAATACCAGTTTTAAACCGGGCTCGCTGATGGTAATACGCGATCATATAAATCTGATGGGTATTAATTCGCTGCGCGGAAAAAACGATGATCGCTTTGGGCCGCGCTTTCCCGATATGACGCAAGTTTATGACCGTGATTTTCTGGAAAGTGCGATCGAAGAAGCCCGCGCAATGGACCTGAAACTGCGGCGGGGAGTTTATGCCGCGCTGAGCGGGCCTACTTACGAGACGCCTACTGAAATCCATATGCTGCGCCACTGCGGCGCGGACGCCGTCGGGATGAGCACCGTGCCCGAAGCGGTCACCGCGCGCCACATGGAAATGAAAGTTCTGGGAATTTCCTGCATGACAAATTTCGCCGCGGGAATAATGGACGAGAAGGTCAATCACGAAGATGTGATCGAGACCGGTAAGAAAGCGGCGGGCGCGTTCAAGGAATTGCTACGAAGGGTCATACCGAAGATCGCGGGTGAAAAAATCGACCCGGCGCCTTATATGAATTGGTTGAAATCAGAGGATAAATAAATAGTGATCATAGGAATTTGCGGTGGAACAGGTTCAGGCAAAACAACTATTGCGCGCAAGATCGTAGAAGAGGTCGGCGTGGAAAATGTTATTCTGCTCGAACAGGATTCGTATTACCGCAATTTGATCGATATGCCGCTGGATGAAAGACACCTGGCGAATTTCGATCATCCGGATTCGCTCGACAGCGATATGCTGATCGGCCACCTCAAGCGGCTGAAAGAAGGCCTGGATGTGGAAAGGCCGATCTATGATTTTAAGACCCACACGCGAAGCAGCGAAATCGCGGTGCTTCACCCCCGGCGGGTGATCATGGTGGAGGGAATTTTGATCTTTGCCGAGCCGCGCATTCGCGAATTGCTCGACATAAGAGTTTTTGTCGATACGCCGGACGATATTCGTTTTATCCGCCGCCTGCAGCGCGACATTCGCGAACGCGGACGGACGACGGAATCTGTTATCGACCAGTATTTTGCTACCGTGCGCCCGATGCATATGGAATTTGTCGAACCTTCGAAAAGATTCGCCGATGTGATAGTTCCCGAAGGAGCAAACGCGGATACCAGCATCGATCTGCTATGCGGGCTGGTACGGGAAAAATTGAGAAAAGAAACAAAAGTAAAGGCTGGAATAAGTGAGTAAAACTTTTAGCGAAGAGGAATTGAAAGACCTCATCGAAACAGCGAGCAAGGCGCGAGAACATGCACACGCGCCTTTTTCCAACTTCAAGGTCGGCGCGGCCGTGGTAACCGAAAACGGCGAGATCTATTACGGCTGTAATGTCGAGAGCGCCAGCTATGGGCTGACGGTTTGTGCCGAGCGCGTCGCTATCTGGAAAGCGGTATCCGAAGGGCATTGTAAATTTATCGGCATCGTGGTGGTGGCCGATACGCATGAACTCACGCCGCCCTGCGGCACCTGCCGGCAGATCATCTGGGAATTCGGCGGCGATATGCCGATCGTTTTTGCCAACCTTAACGGCAAACATCAAACCTTTACGAGCAGCGAACTCCTTCCGCACGCGTTCGATAACAAGTATTTGAAGGCATGAGCGATTTCGAGCAACTGATCTCTTCTCTCGATCTCAAACTTTTTGAAAAGATCGAAAGCCAGTCAACGGACAACGACAAAAGATCGCTGCTGGCTTGCCAACTGGCGGCACGCGAACTCGTCCCTGATTATAATTATCTCGAAATAGGTTCCTATCTTGGCGGCAGCATCCAGCCTCACTTGCTTGATAAAAAATGCACGCGAATTTATTCCATCGACAAGCGTCCGGAAAAACAGCCGGACGAGCGCGGCGCAAATTATACCTACCTGAATAATTCGACCGCGCGGATGATGGAAAAGTTAGGCGAAGTAGCACCACAAAACTTAAGCAAGATAACGACCATTGACGGTGACACCCGCACATTAAAACCTGAGCGGATAGAAGAAAAGATCCAGCTTTGTTTTATCGACGGCGAGCATACGGACGAAGCCGCCTTTGCAGATTTCAAGTTTTGTTTAGGTGCGCTGGCCGAAAACGGCGCGGTGGTTTTTCACGATGCCGCGGTCACTTATAACGGGCTCGACCAATGCATTAAATATCTGAGAGATAAGCAGATACGCTTTCGTGCGTATAATTTGCCGGATATTGTTTTTGTGATCGAGATCGGGGGTTTTCCGCTGCATAAAAATCCGGCGGTAATGGAAATGCTGCTCAATAATCACACCGGTTATCTTTATTCGCTTCAGGCCAACGATCTCTTCCGCAGGTTTTTTAATAAACCTGTCTTTAAGGTGTATCGCGCGATAATGCGGATCGGAAAACGCACCAATACTTTCGAATAGAAACTGGAGCGCCGAATTCATTCGGCAACGAACGCCCCGGCGTTCGGGACGGCCGCTGCCTACTGCTGCTGCTTACTTATGTTTTGATCTGTTGGGGGTGGCAGGTGTTCCACTCGCGGCGACGTTTCACCGCGCGGTGGCGATTCCGTGGTTTTTAGGCGGGGAATCGAATACTGCACTACACGCTTGTCCGGTTCACCTCAGTTTTTGGCAATAGTGGTATCTGATGAGCAGACCTGCTAACCAAGCCGTGGGTGCGACAGTCAATCGGCCAAGACATTCGCAGCGGCTCGCCCGGTATTTAAAGATTCGCGCGGCGACACGGGCTGCAGTGCCGGCTAGCTTTAATAGGTGGTTCATGCCCGCGGCACGTTAAAGCGACGTGCGCACGGATTGCTATGACTTTCGGAGGCGGCAACCTTTTGTGCCGCACTCCCGGGCTGCCAAGCATGCCCGGCGTGCACAGGCCAAACCGTGTGGTTTCACCTGCCACCGCCAACAGAGCTTCATCATATTAATCTTTGATAAAGATGGCGAGAGAGGATTTGGGCAAGTTGGCAGAGTTTCGTGTGTTTGGTGTGATTAGAAATGAGGTCAGAACCCGAAGCGGTAGCGAGGGGTCTCATGCAGTACGAGCCCAAGGAAGGCAAAAAGGAAACCCCTCGCTACCGCTTCGGGTTCTGACCCCATACCACGAAATGCACGAATACCACGAAACTGACAAGAGAGAACCACCCCGTCACGGCTCCGCCGCGCCACCCTTCTTCGTAAGGAGGGGAGTTTTACGGAAACCCCTCGCTACCGCTTCGGGTTCTGACCTCATCACCAGGCGCTCCCAGTGCTTTGATTTTACCCCGATTTAGTATTAGATTAAGCTATGCGAAAAATACTGTTTCTTCTTGGGTTGTTTACCCTTCTCCTTCTTGCTGCGCCGATTTTTGCTCAAAAAACAGCGGTCGATCTGATCGTTCGCGGCGGCACGGTCGTGACGATGAATGCCGAAAAACAGGTCATCGAAAACGGAGCGGTGGCGGTGAAGGGCGGAAAGATCGTGGCAGTCGGCAGCAGTGCCGAGATCGCGGGAAAATATACTTCGCGGCAGATAGTAAATGCCAACGGCAAATTAGTTATTCCCGGGCTGATCAATACGCACACTCACGTTCCGATGAGCCTTTTTCGCGGCTTGAGTGACGACCTCGATCTGCAGCAATGGCTGACGCAGTACATATTTCCCGCCGAAGCAAAAAATGTGAACGAGCAATTCGTGCGCGCGGGAACGCGGCTGGGCCTGGCGGAGATGATCCGCGGCGGCACGACCACCTATTGCGATATGTACTATTTCGAAGACGCCATTGCCGAGGAAACTTCGAAAGCGGGAATGCGCGGTGTTTTGGGGGAAACTATTATCGATTTTCCCGTTCCCGATAATAAGACCTATGAAGCGGGACTCGCTTATGCGGAAAAATTCATCAAACGCTGGCAGGGAGATAAGCTGATCGTTCCGGCCGTGGCGCCGCATGCGCCTTACACAGTTTCCGAAGAGCATCTGAAACTTGCCAAACAGCTTTCCGACCGCCTAAATGCTCCGCTGGTCATTCATCTGGCGGAAGACCCCAGTGAAACTACGATCATCGAGAAGCAAAAGGGAATGCGCTCGATCCAATACCTGGCAAAGATCGGTTTGCTTTCGGAACGGATGATCGCCGCCCACGTCATCCAGGCTAACGACAAAGAATTACAGCTTTTGAAGAAAGCCGGGGTCGGTATCGGGCACAACCCGCAGTCGAACATGAAGTTAGCGGCAGGAGTGGCGCGGATACCGGAAATGCTGGCGATGGACATGCCCGTCGGGCTGGGAACGGACGGTTCCGCTTCGAATAACGACGTAAATATGTGGGAAGAGATGGACACCGCCGCCAAGCTTCACAAGCTTATTTCCAAAGACCCGAAAGTCGCCTCGGCCGTGCAAATGTTTGAAATGGCTACGATTAGAGGCGCCCGGGCGCTGCATCTGGAGAAGATAACGGGCTCGTTGGAGATCGGAAAAAGCGCCGATATCGTGATCGTCGATACGGACGCGCTGAACCAGATACCGGCCGAGAGCGTTTATTCGCTGCTGGTCTATTCAACGAAGGCAACGGACGTCAGAACCGTAATCATCGAAGGAAGACTGGTGATGAGAGACAGGGTGCTGTTGACTTTGAATGAGGGGGTTGTCAAGCAAGAAGCAAAATTTTACCGGCAGAAGATAAATTTAAGCCTAAAACAGTAAGATTAGGCAAAATAGCGATTCTAAGGTATTATTTGAGGATAGTGCTTGCCTGACAGCATAAATAATAATTATAGTTTTAACGTGTGTGGGTTTTAAAGTGAGACTCTTTTTTTCGCTTTGACCTTTGCGGATAAACAAGACCAACCCTAAAGGAGGATACTGTTATGCCGCTAAACGTCAGAAGGTTCGGGGCCTCGTGTTTAGTGTTTTTATTATTAGCCGGAGCAGTTTTTGCCCAGGCCACCGGTGCGTCAAGCACGGAAGATATGAAGCAAAGGCTGGCGCGCGCGCGCGCGTACGTTGCGGTGAAAAGCTACACCGCGGCCGCCTTTGAGCTAGAGAAGATCCGCAAAGAATCCTCCGATCCTTCGGTTCAAAATATCGCTCTCATGCTGTTGATGAATTGTTACCTGGAAAAGGGCGATTACCAGCATACCCAGGACTTACTTAACGAAACTTTTGCGGTCCTTAAGACTTCTAAAGGAAAATCGTCCAGTTCATATTTCACTATCTCCGGCCAGGTACTCAAAACAGCGCGCACGCAGTTGGAGCGCTATAAACAACTTGGTTTAAATGTTGCCGACCCGGACATGCCGGCCGAAGTAACGGCGGAAATTGAAAAGATGCGCGGAACGCTGGAATTGGTCGTCACCCAGGCGAAAGAGCTGAGCGATAGCAATAAACGCTCGACCGAAGCATTCGGTTTGCTGGAAGAGGTAACGAACGCCCGCAGCACCATGGCGCGTGACGCCTACGATGCTACCCGCTGGAAAAACGAAGTTGCCGACGCGCGTGAGCGTCAGGCCAATTCGCAAAATCTGGTGATGAATGTGGTGGACGAGCCCGCGGGCGCAGCGGCCCCAACCCAAAACAATACTGTTGCGGCAGTTGAGTCTGTTAAGGGCCCAGGCACTTCGCCGGATATTACTAAATTGAGCGCGGCGCAAATAGCTCCGCCGGTCATAGATGCGGCCTTGAAAGCTCCGGCCAAGCCGGAATCCGCACCCGCGGCCAGTATCTTGAAGGAAACCGGTAACCCTTCGCCGAACGCTGCCGCGGACCCTAAAACGAATGCCTGGACGCCAAATACGTCCGGAGCGGAAAGCAATACACCGGTTTCTACGGATATCACCGCTAAAACACGCGCTCGCACCTCCTCTGAAAAAAATTCGACTCCGCAGATCGTGCAATTAACCGCCGAACCTAAGAGCGATTCTTCGATGACATCGGTCGGTTCTCTGGTTGAAATAGCAACCAAAAAAGTGGCGCCGGTTTATCCGGCAATGGCCCGTAATATGCGGGTCGGCGGCGTTGTCCGCGTCGATCTGGTGGTGGACGAATCGGGCTCGGTTCTTTCGGCTAATGCCGTTCAAGGCCCGGAGATGTTAAAGCGCGCGGCAATGGAAGCGGTCAAGCAATGGAAATTCCGCCCGGTCATGATCGGCGGGCAAGCGACCAAGGCTTCAGGCTTTATCAATTTTAATTTTTCGTTGTAGTTTTGACTAGGCGGAAACGCGACAGTTATGGAGCGTGTTTTCAGTTTTTAATTTTTATTTTGAATTAACAGACAGCCGAGTCTGTTTACTAAAATTCAAAACTAAGAATTAAGAATTTTCAACACGCTCCATAACTGTCGCGTTTCTGCCTTTATCTAACCACATAATTTATGCTGATAAGAACAACCTTCCTGATCATGCTTACCTTCGCGATGAATTCTGGTGTGTTATCGCAAACAGTTGTGCCGGCAGAAAGCGGCGTTCCACAGGCGCTCGCGCGGTGGCGGGCGGCGAATTACAGCGATGTTCGATACAAACTGAATATTACCCTGGAAAAAGGCGCGCCGCTGATGAAAGGCGAGCTGGAAATTCGCGTTACGCTCACCGACTCCGGGGCGAAAAACGACCTGGTACTGGATTGGCGCCCCACGCAGTTTTCGGCCGATAAAGACAAACCGTATGCGCATTTCATAGAGGCCAATAATTCGACCGATATCCTCTCGTGGGTGGTCAATGAGCATTTGATCGTGCCGAAAAGCCTGCTAAAGACCGGCGAAAACATCATCAAAATTAAGTTTGCTTCGCCGATAAAAACCAGCGGCGCCGCTGTAACGCGTTATGTGGATAAAGAAGACGGCGGCGAATATGTCTACTCACTCTTTGTTCCCTCCGACGCCAGCACGGCTTTTCCATGTTTCGATCAGCCGGACCTGAAGGCGAGGTTTACCCTGTCGGTAAAGGCATCTGAAACGTGGAAAATTGTCTCAAACGTCGAAGCCGACAAGATCGTAGATTTGCCGCTTACTCACAGCGAAGACTACGCGAAAAAGTTATTTACTACTCATTTCTCTGAGACTAAACCCATCAGCACATACGTTTTTGCATTTGCCGCCGGCGACTTTGCCGAAGTTGAATGTAAGGGCGACTCTTGTGGCCGCCCAATGAGCGAAGCGAAAGGCAGAGAAGGGCAGGCACAAGACCTGCCCCTACAAAAGTTGCCGGAAACACGCATCTATCTTAGAAAATCCCAGCTTGAAAAATTCAAACAGCACGCGGCGGAAGTTTTTCGCCTCAATCGTGAAGGCGTAAAATTTCTCGAAGGCTATTTTAATTACCCGTATCCGTTTCCGAAATACGACCTGGTTTTGATCCCGGAATTTCCCTTTGGCGGGATGGAGCATGCCGGCGCAACCTTTCTGCGCGAAGATTCGATTATCTTTCCGCAGGAGCCGACGGCGAATAATTATATTTCCCGCGCGGGCGTCATCTTTCACGAAGCCGCGCACCAATGGTTTGGCGATACGGTCACGATGCGCTGGTTTGACGATCTCTGGCTCAAGGAAGGCTTTGCCGAATTCATGGCCTACAAGACGCTGGAAAAAGTGATGCCGCAATACAATGCCTGGAAAGTCTTTTATGAGCGCAACAAGCAGGCAGCTTACCTGACCGATTCGACCAAAGGCACAACGCCGATCTACCAGGAAATTTCCAATCTGAGCGCAGCCAAATCCGCCTATGGAAACATTGTCTACCGCAAAGCGCCTTCGTTCTTAAAACAAGCCGAGTTTTATTTGGGAGAAAATAAATTTCAAACGGCCGTGCGCGCGTTTTTGAAAAAACACGAGTTTAAAAATGCCGGTTGGGAAGACCTGGTCAGAGAGTTTGGATCTTCGAGCCAGATGGATCTGGCCGGATGGGCGCAGGAATGGGTTAAGCAGCCGGGAATGCCGCTGTTTCGTTTGAAGATCATTGAGAATTCGGGGTTTGCCAGCTCGATAAATACCAAGACGCCTTCGCAGATCAAATTGGTTTTTTCCCAATCCGACACCCGCGGCGGGGGACAGTTATGGATGCAAAAAATGAAGTTCCTCTATCTTTACGAAGACGGGCGTACCCGCATTGAGGATGTGTCTTTTAATAAAGGCGACAAAGAGATAGAAGAACTCTGGGGCATCAATTTTCGCGGCCAGGAAACAAAGAAATCGCGCAAAGAGATGCTGCCGCCCAAATTCATTTTTACCAACTACCAGGACCACGGTTATGGCATCTTTCTGCTGGACGAGAAGAGCAAAAAATACGCGCTTGAAAACATCCAAAATGAAAAGGATGATTTTCTGCGCTCGATGATGTGGGGCTCGTTGTGGGATAGCGTGCGCGAAGCGGAACTCGACCCGAAAGATTACGTCGGGTTGGTAATAAAAAATCTCGGTGCGGAAAAAGACGAGGTGACGATCGCCGGGTTGCTCGGCCGCGCTTCGACCGCGCTCAATTACTATGTGTCCGAAGAACAGCGCGCGGAACTGGCGCCGCAGTTGGAAACCCTGCTGATCGATAAGATATTAGCCGCCCCGGCGACTACTCAGGGAAGGGGCCAGAAACTCACCTACTACCGGTCTTTTCTTGGTATCGCCACGACGGAAAAAGCGCGCGGTGTCTTAAAAGATATTCTTAACGGAAGATTTACCAAACGAGGGCCGCAAGCCAATAACAATACGGATGTTTTGGCAGACGACAAGCCTGCTCCGCCGGAAGACAAACTGCCCGATACTCATGTCGTGACCGATCAGATCCCGCTCAAGACAAAAGATAAATTCGACATCGTGACCCGCCTGCTCATCCTTGGCGACAAAGATGCTCCGGCGCTTCTGGCGGAACTGGAAAAAATGGAAACTTCGGATGAGGCAAAGCGATATGTTTATGCCGCGAAGGCGGGAATCGCCGCCGCGGAGAATAAAGCAAAATATTTTGACGACTTTTTAAATAACAAAACCATCTCCGAAAGCTGGATCGAAGCAGCCTTCGGCCCTTTCAATTCGGTCAGGCATTCTGAATTGACGCTGCCGTATCTGGAAAAGGCGCTGGCGGAACTGCCAAATCTAAAGCGCAACCGGAAGATCTTTTTTGTTAACGGCTGGCTCGGCGCGTTTATCGGCGGGCAGCGCAGCGCGAAGGCTCTGGCGGCCGTAGAAAAATTTTTAGCCGATAACCCGAATCTGGATAAAGACCTGCGCCTGAAGATCCTGGAAAACACCGACGGACTGGAACGGGCCGTAAAGATCCGCGTTAAATTCGGCAAGGTAACTGTGGAATGATGCTTTTTAGAAATTAGACATTTCTAACATCCTTTTCCGTGATACAAGCGTAAAATCGCTCAAATAAGCCTTTGGATCACAGTCGACCAGGCCCGTTAAAACGAGTCATTAATTGATATTTCCGGCGGTTCCGCCAACCCTCTCCCCTAATCTTGAGAAAAAAGTAAAGATTTGGTACAATTAGGTTTGCTTTTACTTAAGTTTTTTGGCTGGGGAGAGTATGAAGATATCGGCACAGGAAGAATACGGGCTGCGATGCCTGGTGCAACTGGCTTCGCTAAATGAGGGCGAAGCTCTGACTTTGCCCCAGTTGGCTGAGCGCGAAGGGATTTCCGTGGCCAACGCGGGCAAGCTCTTATGGCTGTTGAACAAAGCCGGTATGGTACAGGCGACGCGCGGCACCAAGGGCGGCTATCACCTGGCGCGCCCGGCGAGCGAGATCCGTCTGAGTGAAGTGCTGCGGGTAATGGAATCTGACGAGATCGATTCGCACTGTGATAATTACACCGGCGTTTTGGATAGCTGCGTGCACAAAGGCGATTGCGGCATCCGCTCGGTGATAGTGGGGCTGCACGAAGTGGTGCAGCACGCGCTTTCGCAGATCACGCTGGCGCAGATCATCGGTTCGGAATCGGCCGTTGATGCGGCTTTTCATCAGATCAAAGGAATTAACTGGGAACTCGATCGTGAAAAAATCGGGGGCGTGGGACTGAGGATAAGAAATTAAGATGAGTACGGCAGCAGAACTTTTAACAAACAGGGAATATAAATACGGATTTGTTACCGACATCGAAACGGAAACCATTCCTATAGGTTTATCCGAAGATACCGTCCGCCTGATCTCCGCCAAAAAGAACGAGCCGGAATGGATGCTCGAATTTCGCCTGAAGGCATTTCGCCACTGGCTGAAAATGGAAGAACCCAGTTACTGGGCCAATATCAATTATCCGAAGATCGATTACCAGGAAATAACCTATTACGCGGCGCCGAAAAAGAAAGAGACCAAGGAAAGCCTGGATGAGGTGGATCCCGAACTCTTGAAGACCTTTGAAAAACTCGGCATCCCGATCACTGAGCAAAAAATGCTCGCCAACGTGGCGGTCGATGCGGTGTTCGATTCGGTTTCGGTGGCGACGACCTATAAGAAAAAACTGGCAAAAGCCGGCGTGATATTTTGCTCGTTTTCCGAAGCGCTGCAGGAATATCCGGAACTGATCAAAAAATACCTGGGCACGGTGGTGCCGGCCGGCGATAACTTTTTCGCCGCGCTTAATTCAGCGGTATTCTCTGACGGCTCGTTCGTTTTTATTCCCAAAGGCGTGCGCTGCCCGATGGAACTTTCCACTTATTTCCGCATCAATACGCAGAATTCGGGACAGTTTGAACGCACGCTGATCGTGGCGGAAGAAGGCGGTTATGTGGCCTATAACGAAGGCTGTACCGCGCCGCAATTCGACACCAACCAGCTCCACGCGGCGGTGGTCGAACTGATCGCGCTCGATAACGCCGAGATAAAATATTCGACCGTACAAAACTGGTATGCCGGTGACGAGAACGGCAAAGGCGGCATCTTTAATTTCGTGACCAAGCGCGGGGCCTGCCGCGGGATAAATTCAAAAATTTCCTGGACCCAGGTGGAGACCGGCTCGGCGATCACCTGGAAATACCCGAGCGTTATTTTGCAGGGTGACAATTCGATCGGCGAATTTTACTCCGTCGCGCTGACCAACAATATGCAGGAAGCCGACACGGGCACCAAGATGATCCACCTCGGCAAAAACACGAGTTCGACCATCATTTCCAAGGGAATATCCGCCGGGCGTTCGAATAACAACTATCGCGGGTTGGTAAAAATGATGCCCAAAGCCGAGGGCGCGCGTAACTATACACAGTGCGACTCGATGCTGATCGGCGACCAGTGCCACGCGAATACTTTTCCTTATATCGAGGTGATGAACAATACAGCCCGCGTCGAGCACGAGGCCACAACTTCGAAGATCAGCGAAGAGCAGTTGTTTTACCTGCAGCAGCGCGGCTTGTCTCAGGAAGACGCCGTCTCGCTCATCATTAACGGTTTTTGCAAAGAGGTCTTCCGCGAGCTGCCGATGGAATATGCCGTCGAAGCACAGAAGCTTTTGGGATTGAAACTCGAGGGAAGCGTAGGATAGTCATGAATTTAGCAATCGAACTAGAACAAGAAGACGACGGACGTTGGATCGCGGAAATAGAAGACCTGAATGGGGTAATGGTCTATGGCGAGACACGTGAAGAAGCGATCAAAAACGTAAAGGCTTTGGCTTTGCGGGTGATCGCTGACAGGATCGAAAACGGCGAAAGCCTTCCACAACAAATAGAAAGCCTTATTTTCGAAGCTGCATGAGTCAATGGAAATCCGCGAAAGCCAAACGTGTTTTGGCTGCGCTTGAAAGAATTGGATGGCGTGTTAAACGCCAAACAGGTTCGCATAAAATTATGGAGCATGCCGATTGGCCGGGTTATGTTTTCGCTTTTCATGAAGGTCAGGAAATAGGCGCGAAAATGATGTCGAGAATTGCAAAGAAAACAGGATTAAAAGTTGAAGATTTATAGATGAAGAAGATTCAAGTGGAAGGAACGCCTGTTCCCAAGGGCCATTACTCACAAGCCATTGTTCACAATGGCCTTGTTTATGTTTCGGGCCAGTTGCCGATGGATCTGGTCAAATGGGAACCCGTCGAGGGCGATATCGAAGAGCAGACTGAAAAAGCTCTGCGAAATGTAGAGGCGGTACTAAAAGCGGCGGGCAGTGATCTGACCCAGGTCATTCAGATGACGATCTATATTTCCGATGGAGATTACTGGGCCGCGGTCAACGAAGTTTTTGCGCGAATAATGGGCGATCATCGCCCGGCGCGCGCGATCGTGCCGGTTAAGGACCTGCATTTCGGTTTAGGGATTGAAATTCAGGCAATAGCAGCGGTGAAAGAATGAAAGTAAGCATTGTAGTTTTCGACAAATTTACCGACATCGATCTCTTTTTGATGTGGGACCTGCTCAACCGCGTCCGCGCGGAAAACTGGGAAGTAAAGATCCTGGGCGAGCGGGGCTTTCACACATCTGCTACAGATATTGAAATCAAAACGCACGGCCGGATCGAAGAAGCCAACGATTCCGACGCGGTGCTTTTTGTCAGTGGTTACGGCACCCGTGACCGTATCACGGACGAAAACTGGTTAGCGAGATTCAAGCTCAACCCGGAGAAGCAATTTATCGGCTCTATTTGTTCCGGCAGCCTGATACTGGCCAAGCTCGGATTGCTCGATGGTAAGACGGCAACAACGTATCCAACCACAAGATCGGTTTTGGAAGGCTTGGGTGTCAAGGTGGTCGAAAAACCTTTTATCGCGCACGGCAATATTGCCACCGCCGGCGGATGCCTGGCGCAGCAGTATCTGATCGGTTGGGTGATCGAAAATCTGGCCGGAGAAGATTGGCGCAAGATCGTGCTCAAATCGATCCAGCCCGTCGGCGAAGGTTTGTTTTTTGATGACGTACCTGAATTGGCAAAACTTTATGTGCCGCGGGCAAGTTCGGCGCTGGTTTAAGTTGATCTAATTTAAGATGAGAACAAATAAAACAGATTCACAGCATACGACCCCTAAGGACGCATTGGACCTTTTGCGCGACGGGAATTTCCGTTTTGTGAATAATCTGAAAACCAATCACGACCTGCTGCAGCAGATCAATGAAACGCGTGACGGCCAGTTTCCTTTTGCCACGGTCTTAAGCTGTATCGACAGCCGCACTTCTGCCGAGCTTATTTTTGATCAGGGACTGGGCGATATTTTCAGCATCCGGATCGCCGGGAATGTGGTTAACGAAGATATTTTGGGCAGTATGGAATTTGCCTGTAACATTTCCGGCTCGACCCTGCTCGTTGTGTTGGGCCATACAAACTGCGGCGCCATTCGCGGTGCGTGCGATAACCTGCAGTTGGGAAATCTTTCCACGCTTCTTAACAAGATCCAGCCGTCTGTGTATTACGAGAAAACGGTAAAAGAAGATCGCAATTCGGAAAATCATGAGTTTGTCGAAAAGGTCTCGCGGATACAAGTTAAACGCAGCCTGGAAAATATCATCGAGCAAAGCGTGATACTGCGCGAAATGATCGAGAAGGGCCAGATAGGATTGATAGGCGCGATCTATGATGTAAAGACCGGTTTGGTCGAATTTTTGGAAGACACTTTTATGCTGGGCGACGTCAAGCATTTTTATCTCGATGTTGACGGAGAAACGTCGCAGGCCCGATCTTATTAAATTATTTATATATTATGTTATTGGAAATTAAAGACTTACGCGCAGGAATAGAAGGCAGGGAAATACTTAAAGGGTTGAACCTGAGCGTTAAAAAAGGCGAGGTCCATGCCATTATGGGGCCGAACGGTTCGGGTAAATCGACCCTGGCGAAAGTTTTGACCGGGCATCCCGGATATCAGGTGATCAGCGGCGAAGTGCTTTATGAAGGCAAAAATTTGCTAGAGCTGGACCCTGATGAGCGCGCCCGCGATGGTATTTTCCTGGCCTTTCAATATCCGGTGGAAATCCCGGGGGTGGCGAATGCGCAGTTTTTGCGGCTCGCCTACAACGAAAAGATGAGGCATCTCGGACAGGAAGAACTCGACCCACTCGAATTTAACGACTATCTGAAAGAAAAAATGAAGATCGTCGAGATGGATAAGAGTTTTGTTAATCGCGCGGTGAACGTCGGATTTTCCGGCGGCGAAAAGAAACGTAATGAGATCCTTCAGATGGCCGTGCTCGAGCCAAAACTGGCTGTGCTGGATGAGACGGATTCGGGCCTGGATATCGACGCGCTGCGGATCGTGGCCGAGGGCGTAAATAAACTACGCTCGCCGGAAAATGCGGTCGTTGTCGTTACCCACTATCAGCGCTTGCTTGATTACATCGTACCGGATTTTGTGCATGTGCTGGCGGGTGGAAAGATCGTCAAAGACGGCGGTAAGGAATTGGCATTGGAACTGGAAGCCAAAGGTTACGATTGGGTAAAGTCGGCGGGAGTTTAGTTTAATGGGAGCGGAAATACAACAACAAACTATCTACGATGCCGATCTTGGGCGCAGCCTGGCTGTTTCGAGGCAGCCGGTTTGGCTGAAGAGCATTCGTAAACAGGCGTTCAGATTTTTCACCGAAAACGGTTTCCCGACGCCGCGAAATGAAGAGTGGAAATATACCAACACCGCGCCGATAGCAAAACAGGAATTTAGTTTTGAAACCGGCAAGGCCGATGCTGAAGCTGTAAAGAATTTTTCTTACGATGAATCCGTCGGGAACACTCTGGTGTTTGTTGATGGGATTTTCACTGAAGAATTTTCTCGGGTTGACGGCACGTTCAGCGCGGTTACTTTAAATGCTGCGTTCAAAGACGAGAGTCTGGTAAAGATCGTCGAAGCCAAATTCGGAAAGGCTGCCGATTTTAAGAAGAACGGATTTGCGGCCCTAAACAGCGCTTTTTTAGATGAAGGCTTTTTGCTGTATGTGCCTCAAAATACGCAGGTTAAAGAACCCATTCATCTGCTTTTTATTTCTACCGGCGGTAAAATAAGTTTTCCTCGCGTGCTGGTGGCAGCGGAAAAGGGCAGTGAGGTTTTGTTGATAGAAAGTTTTGTCAGCGCAGATCCCGGCCCGGCTTTTACGAATGCCGTAACTGAAATATTCGTGGAAGATAATGCCCGTGTCACTCATCATCGTATTCAGAAAGAGAACGCGGAAAGTTTTCATATCGGCACCACGCAGGCGGTCCTGGCGCGCGATAGTTATTACGATTCTACGAATATCAATTTTGGGGCAGTGCTTTCGCGGCATGATACCGGAGTGGCCTTCACGGCGGAGGGAGCTGAATGTTTTATCGACGGGCTCTATATGCTAAACGGCAGCCAACACAGCGACACTCACTCCGTCATTGACCACGCGGTGCCGCATTGCACTTCGCATCAGACGTATAAAGGCGTTTTGGGCGACAAGTCACACGCGGTATTTAACGGCAAGGTTTTCGTCGGCGAAAAGGCGCGCGGAACAAACGCGGAACAGTCGAATAAAAACCTGCTGCTATCAAATGAAGCGCGGATCGATACCAAACCGCAACTGGAAATTTTTAACGACGATGTGAAATGCGCGCACGGCGCAACCGTCGGGCAGCTTGAGGATGAAGAAGTGTTCTACCTTTTAAGCCGCGGGCTGCATCGTGACCTGGCGCGAAACCTGCTGACCTATGGTTTTGCCGAAGAGGTGATCAATAAGATAGAGATCGGATCTATCAAAGAAGAATTGGATGAGGCAGTGTTAAATCGTTTAGAAGCAACTTTGGAAGTGTAAAAAAGCTATGAGAACAAGAATACCAATGATATTACCGCAAGATCTGTTGATCAAGGTCGACACGCTCGCGGGAGGCAAAAATAAACGCTCGGTCTTTATCGAACAGGCGATCCGGGCTTACATAATCAGCGAAGAAAAGAAATTACTCAAAGCCGAGACGGCAACGGCTAAGGCCGTGGTGAAAAAGTGATCGCGATATGAGCAAAGCTGTTTTGGAAAAAATGAGCGATTGGGATATCGAAAAGATCCGGGCGGATTTTCCTGTTTTATCACAAACGGTGAACGGGAAGCCGCTGGTCTATCTGGATAACGGCGCTTCGTCGCAGGTCCCTAACCTGGTGATCGAACGGGGCACGCAGTATCTGCAGGAAGAGCATTCGAATATTCATCGCGGCGTTCATTATCTCAGCCAAAAAGCTACTACGGCCTATGAAGCCGCCCGCGAAAAGATCAAACGTTTTATCAACGCGCGCGAAGCAAAGGAATGCATTTTTGTTCGCGGCACGACCGAGGGAGTAAACCTGGTCGCGCAGAGTTACGGGCGAAAATTTATTAATGAGGGTGATGAAATTCTCGTTTCCGAGATGGAGCACCATTCAAACATTATTCCGTGGCAGATGATCGCCGAGGAACGCGGCGCAAAAATTCGCGTGATCCCGATGAACGACCACGGCGAGCTGATCATCGAAGAGTACGAAAATCTTTTGAATGAGCGCACCAAGATGGTGGCGGTCGCGCACGTATCAAATTCGCTCGGCACGATAAATCCGATCAAGGAGATGACCGCGACGGCGCATAAATTCGGCGTGCCGCTTTTGGTTGACGGGGCGCAGAGTGTGCCGCATTTTCCGGTCGACGTGCAGGATCTGGATTGCGATTTCTTTGTCTTTTCGGGACATAAAATGTATGGCCCGACGGGCAGCGGCGTCCTCCACGGCAAGAAAGAATGGCTGGAAGAAATGCCTCCGTACCAGACGGGCGGCGGCATGATAAGAACCGTAAGCTTTGAAAAAACAACATTTGCGGGCCTGCCGGATAAATTCGAGGCGGGCACGCCGGCTATCGCGGCGGGCATCGGGCTGGGCGCAGCGGTGGATTATATCGATTCGGTCGATCTGACAAAGGCTTTTGAGTACGAACACGAATTGCTGGAATATGCGACCGGGAAACTTTCCGCCATCGAAGGCGTGAAGATCATCGGCACGGCTAAGGAAAAAGCGAGTGTGTTGTCATTTACCATCGAAAATATTCACCCGCATGATATCGGCACCATCCTCGATCAATCGGGAATTGCGATTCGCGCCGGCCATCACTGCGCACAGCCGGTGATGAAGCGGTTTAACGTGCCGGCGACCGCCAGGGCGTCATTCGCTTTTTATAACACGCACGAAGAAGTGGACAAACTTGCCGATGCCGTGCAGAAAGTCATCGACGTTTTTAATTAGATAAGCGCGGAACAAATATTTAATTAAAGCGTAAACTTTTATTGAATATTCAACGCCCGGAGAAAGATGAGGAAGTTTTTCCATTCAACTCTAAGTGCTTACCGCAGGTATCGAACTTTCCGTAAGCAGAGCAGGATCTACCGGACATACCGGATCTTTAATTATATTTTTGTCGGGCTTTTGACCGCTTACCTTTTGACCATTGCCTTTCCGCAGTATCTTTTTGCCAATCACATCACACACGGAAAATTCGAAGTTTATTCCCGTCAACCGCTCGATGAGAATATAAATAGAGTGTTGGATTCCGCCGAGGAAAGACTGCTGAAATCTTCGATCTATGATGAGGCCACAGCGCGAAGGATCTTTCTGGCCGATAGCCACGGCTTTTATACTTTTCTGAGTAACAAGGCGTTTCGCTCGTTCGCCAACAGCGTTCCGATGCTCGATAACATTCTTGTCAATAGGTCGGATATCGCCGCTGACAAGGTGTTCATCCAACGCTCTTTTCGCAACAACCGTTCCTTGAGCGGAGTGGTCGCGCACGAGGTCACCCATCTTTTTCTGAGAAAAAAATTCGGCACGGCGCGGACAATGTTTTCCATTCCCACCTGGAAAAACGAAGGCTATTGCGAATACATCGCGGGCGATACGACAATCAGCTTTGAAGACGGTATGGAGCTATGGCGAGAGGATCCGAATGACGATTCCAAATACGCGTATTTCAAGTACACCCAAGTGGTGAAATATCTGCTCGATGATGAAAAAATAAGCGTGGAAGAATTATTCGAACGCGATTTTGATGTGAAAGATCTGGAGGCGAAAGTTTTTGCCAAACTAACTTCCGATAGCCGATAAATATATGCTTAATAATACTTTACAGGATCTGTTCCGGCGCGATCTGGAGAAATTAAAAGAAGAGATCGGCGCTTATAAAAACGAGCAGGCAATATGGATAACCGATAAGAGTATTCCGAACTCGGGCGGCAATTTGTGCCTGCACCTGTGCGGCAATCTCAGCCATTTTATCGGCGCTACTTTAGGCGGAAGCGGATACGTGAGAAATCGCGACCTGGAATTTTCCGACAAAGGCGTGATTCGCGAAGAGGTAATAAAAAAGATCGATGAAACGATGGAAGCCGTCGATAAAACTCTCGCTTCGCTTTCTGACGAGCAATTGCAGCAGGATTTTCCGATCGAGGTATTCAAGGATAAACCCGTTACTTCGACCGAATGGATGCTGGTACATCTGGCGACGCATTTGAATTATCACCTCGGGCAGGTAAATTATCATCGCAGGATGCTGGATAGCTAATATGGAAAAAGTAAATCTTTCGGAAAAACTTGCGCAGATAGATGAGTATTGGCGTCCGAAAGTTGTCGGTGAACTCAACGGCCAGGAAGTAAAGCTCGTCAAATTCCAGGGCGAATTTCCCTGGCACCATCATGAGAACGAAGACGAGATGTTTATGGGCGTACGCGGCACTTTTGATCTGGAATTTCGCGACCGTAAGGTGACGGTCGGCCCTGGTGAGTTCGTTATCGTACCGCGCGGCGTCGAACATCGCCCGGCCGCGGAACAGGAAGTGGAAGTAATGCTTTTTGAGCCGGCGAATCTGCTCAACACCGGAAATATTGTTGACGAAAAATACACGGCGCCGATGGGTGATAAAATATAAAGATGTCAGACTTAAGCGATCTTTACCAGGAAGTCATCCTGGACCACAATAAAAATCCGCGTAATTATCGCGAGATAGAAAATGCCGATAAGATGGCGGAGGGTAATAATCCGCTTTGCGGCGACCAGCTCAAGGTTTTTCTGGAAATGACGGAGGATAAGGTGGCGGATGTCGCTTTCCTGGGCTCAGGCTGCGCTATTTCCAAGGCTTCGGCCAGCATGATGACGCAGGCCGTAAAAGGAAAAACCCGCGAGGAAGCCGAAATTCTCTTTGATGAATTTCACCGGATGGTGCGCGGCGAACTGGACGAAGACGCCGAAGATAATAATCTCGGCAAGCTCAAAATATTCGCCGGCGTGCGCGAATTTCCCGCCCGGGTAAAATGCGCCTCGCTATCGTGGCACACGATGAAGGCCGCGCTGGATAATGAAAATTTGGTTTCAACGGAGTAATATTGTCTTTTGAGGTATTAAATTATGGACGACAAAAAAACGGTTGAAGTCGGGCGCAGGGTTTATACCGTGCTGCTTACAGCAGCTGAAGAAGGCGGTTACACGGTGACTTGTCCGGCTTTATCCGGAGTGGTGACGGAAGGCGATACAGTGGAAGAAGCCCTGGATATGGCGAGAGATGCCATCAAAGGATACCTTCAAATGCTGCAGGATTTGGGCGAGCCTATACCGGAAAGCGAGGTCAGCACTGCTTTTCTTGTTGACGTAACTGCATGAAACTGCCGTCTATAAAGCCGAAACAAGTTATCAAGCTCTTGAACGCGCCGGCTTCGTTATACACCGTATTCAAGGCAGTCATTATCAACTCTATCATTCCACGGAAAGCATTTGCGCGTCACAGTTCCATATCATAACAAGGATCTAAAACGCTCCACTCTTCATTCGATCATTAGACAAAGCGGAATGAGTGAAGAAGAATTCGGGCGATATATCTAAAAGTTAAAATGAAGATAGTAAAACTCGAGCTCATCGAGATAAAACTTCCGCTGGTCCATTTTTTTGAAACCAGTTTTGGGCGGACGTATGAACGCCGGATCATTCTGACGCGCGCCCTCGATGAAGAAGGCAACGAAGGCTGGGGAGAATGTACTGTAGGCGAATCTCCCAGCTATAGCGAAGAGTGGACGGACGCCGCCTGGGTGACGCTTGAAAAGATACTCGCGCCGATGGTGCTGGGTAAAGATGTGGAAAAAGCCGCACAGATCTGGGGCCTGATGAAAAAAGTGCGCGGCAACCGGATGGCCAAAGCCGCGATAGAAACCGCGGTGTGGGACCTGGAAGCAAAAAAATCGGGCGTGCCGTTATGGAAGCATCTCGGCGGCGTGGCTGGCGAGATCGAATGCGGAGTATCGATCGGGATCCAGGATTCGGTCGAACAGCTTTTTGAAAAGATCCAGACCGAACTCGATGCCGGTTACCGCCGGATCAAGATAAAAATAAAACCTGGTTGGGACGTTGATGTCATTAAACAAGTACGGGAAAAGTTTGGCGATATCAGGCTGATGGGCGATGCGAATTCAGCTTATTCGCTGGATGACGCAGAGCTTTTTCAGCAGATGGATAGCTTTCATCTAATGATGTTCGAGCAGCCGCTGGCGCACGACGACATGTACGATCACGCCCAACTGCAAAAAAAGATCGAGACACCTATCTGTCTTGATGAATCCATTCATTCACTGCCTGACGCGCGCAAGGCGATCAAACTCGGCGCGTGTAAAATAATCAACATAAAGCTCGGACGCGTTGGCGGGCACAAACAGGCAAAACGGCTTAGTAAATATTGCCACTCGCGCGGCATTCCGGTCTGGTGCGGCGGCATGCTGGAGACCGGCATCGGCCGCGCGCACAATATCGCGATGTCCACGCTCGAAGGGTTTACTCTGCCGGGAGATGTTTCCGCCAGCAAACGCTATTGGCACGAAGATATTATCGAACCGGCGGTGGAAGTGACCTCGCGCGGAACTATTATAGCGCCGGAAAACCCCGGCATCGGGTTTGAGGTAAAGCGTGACCGGATAGATAAGGCAATGGCTAAAAGCATAATTCTAAAATGAAAGCCCTCGAGTATTTTCAAGACAAGCTGGACGAAATAATTCAGTGCCTGCCGGAAGTGATCGGTACGGAATCGCCTTCGCGTGACGAAGAGGGCAGCCGGGACATAGTCAGCGTATTTGCGCAGCTCGCCAAAAACATACCGGCGATAGATTCCGTTGAACAGATCCCGGCTAAAGGCTTAGGTGAGCATTTACTGATCAAAGCCTTTGGCGAAAATGCATCGGAAGAAAAGCATTTTTTGCTGCTTGGCCATACCGACACCGTTCATCCAAAGGGGTCAATATTGGAACGGCCGTTTCGCATAGAAGACGGCAAAATTTTCGGCCCCGGCATTTTCGATATGAAGGCCAATTGCGTTCTGATCTTCAAGGTGCTGCAATATCTTTCGGAGAATGGCCTGCACCCGTCGGCGCCGGTCAGGGTATTGCTAACTTGCGATGAAGAAATCGGAAGCCACTCCGGCCGTCCGCTGGTGGAAAGAGAGGCGCAAAACGCCAAGGCGTGTTTTGTCTTCGAACCATCGGCGCCGGGCGGCAAGGTCAAAACCGGCCGCAAGGGAACCGGAAATTATGTTTTAAAAGCTCACGGGATCGCTTCGCACGCCGGGCTCGACCCGCAAAAAGGCGCCAATGCGGTCGGTGAGCTGGCACGGCAAATCATTGAACTGCATAAGCTTAACGATTTTGATATAGGCACAACCGTGACCGTGACGACCATTAAGGGCGGAACCACGACCAATGTCGTACCGGCCGAAGCGGAATGCGAGATCGATGTCAGATTTTCTTCGATGGCCGAAGCGGAAAGGATCGACGGTGAAATAAGACGACTTAAAACCGTTGACGAAAGAGTAACTTTGGAAGTATTAGGCGGTATCAATCGGCCGCCGCTTGAGCGCACGGAAGCAGTTGCTGCGCTTTTTGAAAAAGCGAAAAAGTTGGCAGCATCCCTCGGCGTCGAATTGGAAGAGACACAGGTAGGCGGAGCTTCAGACGGAAATTTTGTCGGCGCTATGGGTGTGCCGGTGCTCGACGGCCTGGGCATCGCGGGCGATGGCGCGCATGCCGATCACGAGCACATCTTAATTAACGATATTCCTTTTCGCGGAGCGCTGTTAGCCGGGCTCCTGACCGCAGAAATTTAACTTGAATGACAGAGCAAAAGAAAAAAGCGCCGCGAAACCGCACGATCGAGTTAAGCGATGCCGAGGCCAAAAAGTTTTATAAAGGGCTATTGTTTCCGAAAGACGCGCTGGCCCTGCCGGATTGTCTGGATAAAACGATCTGCGGAGATTCTTTTAAAGTCCTATCGCTCCTTCCGCAAAAAAGTTTCGATCTTCTTTTTTCCGATCCGCCTTACAACCTTAATAAAAATTTCGGGGAAAATAGTTTTCAGCAAACGTCTGACGAAGAGTACGAAAACTGGCTCGATTCATGGTTGAAACTGGCAGCGCCGCTGTTAAAACCTAAGGCTTCGATCTACATCTGTGGGGATTGGCGCTCGTCGGCGGCTATTCAGCGGGCAGGCAGCCGCTATTTCAAGCTTCGCAACCGGATCACGTGGGAGCGGGAAAAGGGCCGGGGCGCGAAAGAAAACTGGAAAAGCTGCTCGGAAGATATCTGGTTCTTTACCGTTTCGGACAGATATACGTTCAATCTCGATTCAGTGAGATTGAGACGTCAGGTGATCGCGCCGTATCGTGAGAACGGGCAGCCCAAGGATTGGGAAGACGCCGATGACGGCAGATTTCGTCTCACGCACCCTTCGAATTTGTGGACCGATCTGACCGTGCCTTTTTGGTCGATGCCGGAAAACACCGACCATCCCACCCAAAAGCCGGAAAAGCTGCTGGCTAAAATAATCCTGGCAAGTACTAATGAGAACGACGTGGTGCTGGACCCTTTCTCAGGTTCGGGCACGGCCTCCGTCGCGGCAAAAAAACTCGGCCGGCATTTCGTCGGGATAGAAAAAGACAAGAAGTACTGCTGCCTGACAGAGAAAAGGCTGGCGGCCGCTGTAAAGTCGCCCGGTATCCAGGGTTACACCGATGGCGTTTTTTGGGAGCGGAACACGCACGAAAAACAGATCTCGCGCGGGAAAAAATAATTGTTCGGCTTTGCCTATAAGAACGGAAACGGCCACGAATGTCACAAATAACACGAATAAAGAATTTGTAATTCGTGTTATTTGTGTAATTAGCGGCTAACAAAAGAACTGTGTGGCTTTACAATTTAATAAGAAAACCGACCTTATAGGCAAAGCCAAATCATTCCACCATCACAATGCCCTTTAGCATATTCATCCCGCAGGCAAAATTAAATTCGCCGGGTTTTTCCGCAGGAATATCGACCGTCACGACTTTGCCCAGCGGCAGGTCTTTTTTCAGATTCAAACCCGGGAATTCGACCTCGGTGCCGCAGTTTTCCTGATCGATGCGGATAAATGCGAGGGTGACCTGCTGGCCGGCTTTTACTTCGATCGCTTTGGGCGTAAAACCCTCTTTGCTGACGGTCACGCGGATCGCGCCTTTGGGAATCTCTATTTTGGAATAATCGATCTCACCTTCAGCGGCTTTGACCTTAACTACAAATGGAACGGTGATGACTTTGCCTTGACGCCCGAATTGAGCCCAAATTTTATAGAGGCCGCCTTTCGGGAAAGTGACGTAAGCGGGAATTGTGCGCGCCCCGCGAATCCCGCCCGTTTGCAATTCCTGCATTTTATCTTTTTCGGGATCTCCGCTGCCCGGAGGCCGCTCGACGTGAATAAATTCCTTCAGGTCCTGGCTGACGATGACCAGATGCACATCGTCGCCTTTATATTTTTCCAGATCGGAAACCGGCTCACCCGCCTTGGGGTCGGAAATATTAAAAAACAGCCAAACGGGTTCGTTGGCCTTTATTTCACTCTCCGGTTTTAGCTCGACCTTCAAGCCATCGGCCGTCTGAACGAGGGAACTATCAGCCTTTAATTCCTGTCCCGAAGAGGCGTCACCGGCTATTCCGAATCCCATGATCTCGGTGTGCAGTTTTCCATCCGGCGTCTTTACGTCGAGAAAAAGAGTGTAGCGGCCCGCCGTCGGGAAAGTATGCCGTACGAGATATGTCCCGTCTGCGAATGGTTTCAGAGGAAGGTCATAGAACTGTGACAGGTCTTGCGAAACGGCCGTCAACGCGATCGAATATTCATTGGCATTGGGCAGGCTGCCGATCAACTCGTCTTTTTCATTTTTGATCGTAAGGTTGAGTTCTACTTCTTTGCCCGGTTCCACAAACACCGGCTCGGTTTTTAATTCAACTTTGATCGCCGAAGCGGCAGGCGCTGATGAGGTTGCGGTTTTAGCCTGTTCATTTGCCGCCGCCGGGGGCGCAGGTTTTTGGCAACCGATAGTAAACAAAACGGTTGCGCTAAAAATGAGGGCCGGGAAAAGTTTAATGGCTGCGATTTTCATAAAATTTATTTGCCTAAAGCCTAGTAAAAAATCACCTTAATGACAATCCATAACGGCCCTTAAAAGCTTTATTACGCGAAATTTCGATGGATGCAAGAAAAACGGGAAAGTGGTAATCTATAGTCGGATTGATATCTTTTAGAGGTAAACACGCCTGTGAGTGAGCAAAAAGTAACGAATTTATCCCAGTTTATTAACGAGCAATTCGGCGCCAACGCCAGTTATGTCGAAGGACTTCTGAGCCGTTATAAAAGCGACCCGAATTCGGTAGATGAATCCTGGCGGACATATTTTGCCGAGATGATGAATGGCGCTTCGCCGCTCGAGCGAGGGGTTGAAAGAGGTAACGGACGGACAGCGAGCGCGGAGATCCCGGCAGCTCAGACCCAATCCGAAAATAAGCAAAATGCCGTGGCGGCCGCCCCCGCGGTGATCTCGCCCAAAGAAAAAGCCGCGATCGCGCTCGGCACGGATATCGAGGTCAAACAGATAATCGGCCCGGCGAAAAAGATCGTGGAAAACATGGAGGAAAGCCTGACGGTCCCGATCGCTACCTCCACACGGCAGATCCCGGTCAAGGTGCTGGAAGAAAACCGCCGCATCATCAATGAGAATCTGGAAAAAACGGGACGGGGAAAAGCTTCCTTTACTCACCTGATAGGCTGGGCGATCGTAAAATCGCTGCGGCTTTATCCGCATCTTAACGAAGGGTTTGCCGTAGTTAATGGAAATCCGGCGCGGTATCAGCGCGAAAGCGTGAACCTCGGTATCGCGATCGACATCGAGAAAAAGGACGGATCGCGCAGCCTCTTGGTGCCGAATATCAAGTCCGCGGAGAAAATGAATTTTGCCCAGTTCCTGGGCGCCTATAACGATGTCGTCAACCGCGCCCGCGAGGGCAAGCTGACGATGCAGGACTTTCAGGGAACCACAGTTTCGCTGACCAATCCGGGCACGATCGGCACCGTTTCTTCAAATCCGCGCCTGATGTCGGGACAGAGCATCATCATCGCGACCGGCGCGATCAATTACCCGGCGGAATACCAGGCGATGACCTCAGCCGCGCTTTCGCTGCTTGGCATCAGCAAGGTGCTGGGTATTTCCAGCACCTACGATCACCGCGTCGTCCAGGGGGCGGAAAGCGGCATGCTGCTGAAATATATTCATGAACTGCTGCTCGGCGAGCATAAGTTTTACGACGAAGTTTTCCGCGATCTCGATGTCAATTATCCGCCTATGCGCTGGTCGAAAGATTTTAATCCTTCGCTTTTTGGCGGGGAGCACAATCGCGAACAAACCATCAAGCAGGCCCGCGTACTGGAATTGATAAATGCCTATCGCATCCGCGGCCATTTGCTGGCGGACATCGATCCGCTCAACATGGTCGCGCATCACGCGGTCGAGCTCGATCTGGAAAATTACGGATTGACGATCTGGGATTTGGACCGCGAATTTATCACCGGCGGTCTTCACGGGAAAGATATCGCAACGCTGCGTGAGATCCTTGATATCCTGCGCAAGGCGTATTGCGGCAAGGTGGGAATCGAATATCGTCATATTCAAAGCAAGGAAGAGAAAAACTGGATCCGTGAGCAGGTGCGGGTGCAATTTGTGGATACCGAGCCGCTTACGGTCGAGATCAAAAAGCAGCTTCTGCAAAAACTTATCGAGGCTGAGCAGTTCGAACAATTCCTGCATAAAAAATATCTGGGACAGAAGCGCTTTTCGCTCGAAGGCACGGAAACTGTGATCCCGATGCTCGACCAATTGGTGGAGGGCGCGGCGGAGCGCGGAGTGAACGAGATCTATATGGGGATGGCGCACCGCGGCCGCCTCAATGTCCTGGCCAATATCGTCGGCGATTTTGCGGAGCGTATCTTTACCGCCTTTGAAGGCACGGCGCACCCCAGCTTTCCGGCGGATGAAGGCGACGTGAAATATCACCAGGGCGCTAACGGCTCACGTAAAACCCATACCGGCAAAGAAGTTTCGATCCAGTTGTCCTGTAACCCGAGCCATCTGGAATTTGTCGATCCGGTAGTGGAAGGAATGGCGCGCGCGCGGCAGGATGTGATCCGCAATGGCGAAGAGCGCCCGCGTGAAGAAGCATTCGACGCGATAATGCCGGTGCTGCTGCACGGCGACGCTGCTTTTGCCGGGCAGGGCATCGTGATGGAAACGCTGCAATTGGCCAACTTAAAAGGTTATCGTACCGGCGGTACCATTCATATCGTTATCAACAATCAGATCGGCTTTACCACTTCGCCTGACGAAGCCCGTTCATCGATCTACTCGACCGACGCGGCGCAGATCACGCAGCTCCCGATCTTTCACATCAACGGCGACGATCCGGAAGCGGCTTATCGCGTAATGCAGATCGCGCTCGATTATCGAAAAAAATTCAGCAAGGACGTGGCGCTTGACCTGGTCGGCTTTCGCCGTCTCGGCCATAACGAAGGCGACGAGCCGACGTACACTCAGCCGCTGATGTATGCCAAGGTAAAAGCGCACCCCGGCGTGCAGCACCTCTACGCGCAAAAACTTATCCGCGAGCAGGTCATCACCGATGACGAGCTCAAGGGGATGATCGACCGCGTGATCGCGAAGTATGAAGATATCTTAAAACGCGCCAAACAGATCGTCAGCGAAAAACCGCACAAAGCCGAACTCAGGGCCCCCGTCGAGGAAGAAGACGGCTCTGTCATTTTCGAAAGCGGAATCCCGGCGGAAACCGTCCGCGAAATATCCGACAAGATTTCCCTGGTGCCGGCGGAATTTCACATCAATCCGAAAATGGTCAATCAACTGGCCCGCCGCGCCAAGATGGGCAGCGGCGAGGTGCCGATGGATTGGGCCTTTGGCGAAGCGATCGCGATGGGCTCGCTGGTAAAAGAAGGCTTCCCGGTGCGGCTGAGCGGACAGGATTCGGGCCGCGGCACTTTTAGCCAACGCCACGCCAGCATGTACGATATGCAGACCGGCGAGCCGTGGCGGCCGCTGCAGGATCTAAGAAGCGAAACTAACCCGGCGGCAAAATTCTACGTTTTTGATAGTTCGCTCTCAGAATCCGGCGTGCTGGGTTTTGAATACGGTTATTCGGTTTTGGCCCCGCAATCGCTGGTAATGTGGGAAGCGCAGTTTGGCGATTTTTCAAACGGCGCACAGGTCATTATCGACCAGTACATAGCCGCTTCGGAAGATAAATGGAACCAGAAATGCCGCTTGTCGCTGCTGCTGCCGCACGGTTATGAAGGCCAGGGGCCGGAGCATTCCAGCGCGCGTCTGGAGCGCTACCTGCAGCTTTGCGCGGAAAATAATTTGCAGGTTTGCTATCCCACCACGCCGGCGCAATATTTCCATTTGCTTCGCCGCCAGGCCAAGCAGGAAAGCATCAGGCCGCTGGTCGTGATGACGCCAAAAAGTTTGCTGCGCTTGCCGGCCGCGACTTCGACCGTGGAGGAACTCGCGACCGGTGGATTCCAGCCGGTTATTGATGACCGATCTGCTGTCGATCGCAACGCGGTGACGCGCATCGTTTTCTGCAGCGGCAAGGTCTATTACGACCTCGATCACAAGCGCGAAGAAGCCGGCAAAACGGACGTGGCGCTGGTCAGGCTCGAACAGTTCTACCCGTTCCCGCTGGCGCGGATCAAAGAGGTCATCGCCAGTTATCCAAATGCAAAAGAATTGGTCTGGGCACAGGAAGAACCGCAGAATATGGGCGGCTGGACCTTTGTCGAACCGCGCATGCTGAGTCTGATGAACGATTGCCCGCGCCCGATCTATGTCGGACGGACGCCTTCAGCCAGCCCCGCTACCGGTAATTACGTGGTGCACGGTTTGGAACAGGAGAAACTGGTCGGCGAAGCACTGCGATTGCAGAGTGTATAGAGTTTGTAAGAGTCTATTGAGTTTGTAGAGTCTGTAGAGTCTATTGAGTCTGTAGAGTCTATTGAGTCTATTGAGTCTGTAGAGTCTGTAGAGTCTATTGAGTTTGTAGAGTCTATTGGGTCAGAGAGTCCAGAAAATCTAGAGAATCTAGTCTAGAGCCGGATATTGCTCCGACTCAACAGACTCAACAGACTCTACAGACTCAATAGACTCAATAGACTCAATAGACTCAATAGACTCAATAGACTCAATAGACTCAACAGACTCTACAGACTCAATAGACTCAATAGACTTAAAGACTCTAAGGACTCGTTAGACTGTATTTCACTACATAGGGCCGGCAGGCCACCCACAGCTCGTTCTTATCGGTCACCACCATTCCGAACGCTTGTGTCGAGTCGAATGAATCGACATAGGCGCCGTTCGTGTCAAACACCAGAATATCGCTGACCATACTGACAAAGAGATTGCCTTTGCCGTCGATGGCGATGTCCTGAGGAAATGTATCGAGCGAGCCTTTTACATCCTTCCGGCCCGATTCGTTCTTGCCGCCGAAACGGTTGATGTATTTACCGTCTTTGGAAAATTTCAAAATGTAATAGCCCATGTGGTCCACGACGTACATATTGCCGTCGCCGTCGAGCGTAATATTTTCCAGCGAGGCGCGCTTGAGACTGGTTTGCTCGATAACATTTTTGAAACGCTTTACTTCTTTACCATCGGCGGTCAGCACCACTATATCCGCGCTGCCACCCATGCCGACCGTGGCATAGATCAATCCGTCTAATCCGACCGCGAGGTCTTCGAAGTAAACTTTTTCGATCCGGCCGAGTTCCTGTCCTGTTTTCGTGTCAAAGCGATAAATGACACCGACCATCAATACAAAAAGATGGCCATTGCGGTCGGCTACCATATCCAGCAGGGCCTTTTCCTCGTCTACCATCAGAAGTTTTTTGAATTGCCCGTCGGGGCCAAACATCTGAATTTTGCCGCCGGTATATTCCGCGGAATAAATATTTCCATCGCTGTCGATAGCGATGCTGCGGTTATCTTTAAACTGCCCGGCGCCCATTCCCTCGCCGCCGAAGCGAAAGGTCTCTTTGGCAAATTGCGGCGTGGGCGTCGGTGTTGCGCTCGGGGCCGGAGTTGTTCTGGAGCTTGGGGTGCTGCCGGGCTTCCAATCGGAGGCAAGATGTTTATTTACGGTGTTATAGACCGAGAACAATATGACCGCGGCAATGATGCCGACCACCAGGACAATTACTCCCACGATCGCAAAAAGCGAAAGCCCGACACTTTTCGCCGCTTCGCCTAACCCTCTGGCGTCGATATTGATCGAGGGGATCTGATCGGCCGGATGCCCGCTCTGGTAGCTGGTGAAAACTACGGGACGGCCGGCTTCGATATTTTCGACCGCTTCTTTGGCTTCCGCCAGCCCGCAGCCAAAGATCTCGCGGTACTCTTTGATCGCCCCTATCTTGTTGCCTGCCTCGATGAGGCGTTTTACTTTTTTTAGTTTTTGCGCCTGTTCCAATAAAGAACCAAAGCCAAATTCCGGGGCCTCGTTAAAATGGCTGCGAACTTCGGAATCGACCATGACCGTCGAGTTGCAAAATTCGCATTTTTGGGCGCGTTCGCCTTTGTATTCCAACGGAGCGGCGCATGAAGGGCATTTAAAGCTGTGCGGCATATTTTTATTAAATTAAAGACGTTTTACTTTGCAGGTTTTGCGTTTTCATTATAACGTTTTCTAACGAGATTCGTTACGGGGAGATGATATGAACAAAAAAGAAGTTGTTTGGGTGATAGTAAGATTGATAGGCGTTTATTTGCTTTATTTAGCGGCGATCACGAGCATTTCCCTGCTCGGCACTTTACTGACCGCGCTGCAGATGCCGGAAGTCCCTTCAAAATCCATACTAATGTTTGTGCCGACGGGGCTGCTGGCTATCATGGAAGGCGTTGCCGGATTTTATCTGGTAAATAGCGGAACGGTCTTGTTTAATATTCTGGCCCGTGAAGAGCCACGCATCGACTAGGAATTTTGTGAAAATACCAGGAAAAAATATCGCGCTCGCTATGGGAAAACATAAGAGATCAGGTAGTTTATTGCTGCTGCTGCCATTGCTGGCGGGAAGCGTCGTCTTGCTGGCCTGCCAGACTAGGACCGTCGGCAGCGAGGAAGTGAAAGCGGCCACCGACCCGCAGGCTGAAAGCACGCCTTCAAAATCGGCCAATAATGAGCCGATCACGATCGCCGCGGTAGGCGATATCATGCTTGGCTCGACCTTTCCGAACGAAAGCCGGATGCCGCCAAACGACGGCGCGGATGAACTAAAGCCGGTAACCTCGATACTGTCCGCCGCCGATATCGCTTTTGGCAATCTGGAAGGCCCGATGCTCGAAGGCGGTGTTTCCTCTAAATGCGCGCCCACTTCGACCCGCTGCTTTGCCTTTCGCGTACCGACGCGCTACGGAAAATATCTTAAGGACGCCGGTTTCGATATTTTGAATTTGGCGAATAATCACGCCGGGGATTTTGGCGATAACGGCCGCGCCAGCACCCGCAGAGTGCTCGACGAGCTCGGATTAAAACATTCGGGCAGCGACCGCTCGGCGCAATTCGCCACCGTCACGCTCGATGTAAAAGGAAAGAAGGTCACCTTTGTCAGCTTTGCTCATAATAACATTGCGCTAAATCTGAACGATGTGGAAACCGCGCGGCAAGTGGTCAGCCAGGCAAAGAAAAGATCCGACCTGGTAGTGGTTTCATATCATGGCGGCGCCGAAGGAACAGGCGCGCAGCACGTCCCGTACAACACCGAGATCTTTGCCGGCGAAGCGCGCGGAAATCTACGTGTCTTTACCCACGCAGTGATAGACTCCGGCGCCGATCTGGTGCTCGGACACGGGCCGCACGTGATGCGCGGGATGGAAATTTATAAGGGACGTTTGATCGCCTATTCACTGGGAAATTTTGCTACCTACGGATGGTTTCAGTTGGCGGCGGAAACTGCGCTTTCAGAAATTCTGGAAGTAAAGCTAGGGGCGGACGGGAAGTTTATCAGCGGAAAAATTCACCCGGTAAAACAGGAAGGCCGCGGCGGCCCGCAGCTCGACCCTTCAAAAGCAGCCATCCCGCTGCTGCGCAATCTGTCGAATGCGGACTTTGCCGGGAGCGCTCCGAAGATCGCGGATGACGGTACGATCACACCTTAAAAGGTAGCGCCGGCGTCCCGCCGGCTGTCCTGTGGGCATCTTGCCCACAGTTTATTAAGATAAAAAAAGTGAGGGCGGGACGCCCTCACGACAGCCACCGGGACGGTGGCGTTACTTTTTACCAGCTCCGATAAACGCGGTAATCGATCTCGGCAAAGATATTGTCGCGCGATTCGATCTCCACCAGCAGTTCTTCATCTACTTTGGCATTTTCAAGTCCCGTTGCTAATAAATCGAAGCGGTGAATATGTGCGCGAAAGCGCCGCGAGGCGTATTCGACGGTCGTTCCCTGGTAGATCTGAAACGCCCAGTCGCTGGATTGCGCCAGCAAAAGCTCGCGCGCGCACTGGTTCAAAGCCCGTACTTCCAAACGGGTTGGCACCTGGTAAAGATCGGCGAGGGCGGTCATTCGTTCTTCGGCATTGTGCTGGAACGGATACATCCACGAAGTATTTTCATTGAGCCAAACTTTGTAATAACCGCGTTCGCCCCACGAGGAAGCCGACGGTTCCTGGTACTGGATCGGGATTCCCGCATCGAGAAAATCACCCGGCGTTACGGCCTGGACCTCGTTTTGATCGAAATGCAGCCGGCGAAAAACAAAATCAAGGAATTGCGGCCCTTCGAACCACCAGTGGCCGTAGAGTTCGGCATCGTAAGGCGACACTACCAGCGGCGCGCGGTTGCCGTAAATTTCTCGCAGGTAAGCGGCCTGCTTGACCCGCTCGCCGACAAAATGCGCCGCGTGCGAAGCGACTTTTTCCCGCGCCATATCCGGATCATAGGGCTGCTTTTCTTCGCCGCCCGTGCGTGATGTGATGCGGTGGTATTTTAGCCCTAGGTGCTTGCGGTTCTTCTCGGTATCAAGATAAGGCTCGAGGTATTCCAGCGGCAGATCAAAACCGATGTCGCGATAAAATTCGCGATAGGCCGGGTCGCCCGGATAGCCGACCTCGGCGCTCCAGACCTGCTGGCTGGTTTCCATATCGCGGGCAAAGACGGCGACGTTATTCGGGCAGCGCACCGGCGCGTGTACACCGTAGCGCGGGCGCGGGTCGCCGTAAAGAATGGCGTGAGTGTCGCTGATAAAATATTCGATCCCGGCTTCGGCCAGCAGATCTTCGATCCCGTTTTCGTAGGCACATTCGGGCAGCCAGATGCCGCGCGGGTTGCGGCCGAAATGTTTGCGATAATTGTTGACGGCCACCTGTACCTGCGCGCGTTTTGACACTCCAGTGGACATTAGCGGCAAAAAACCATGGGTCGCGCCGCAGGTTAGAATTTCCAACACGCCTTCATCCTGCAGCTCACGAAAAGCGTTGACCAGGTTACGGTTATATTTGTTGTTCCACAGGTCGAGCGAAGCGCTCAAATTATCGACGTACATTTTGGCGACGCGGTAAAAGAGCGGCGATTCTTTGTCGGTCCGCAGCACTTCCTTATTGGCCAGTTCGAGCAGTTTTTCCAGGTGACGCGTGTAACGCGTTTCGAGCAGCTTGTCCGAAAGCATTTCGCACAGCGGCGGTGAAATGTTCATCGCCAGGCGCGGCTTGGCGCCGCCTTCGTGCAGGTTTTGAAAGATAAAAATAAGCGGAAGATAGACTTCGGTGATGGCTTCGTAAAACCAGTCTTCTTCGAGGAATGCGGGATACTCCGGATGCCGGACGAACGGCAAATGCGCGTGTAGAATTAAGCTGAAGTAACCTGTCGGCATTTAGAATTGTAACGGAGCGCCGAATTTATTCGGCATTAACCGCTGGTTTAAATTGTGCCGAATGAATTCGGCGCTCCAAAGCTGGTCGGAAAATCCAGCCGGGGCCCGTGCTTTTCCTTCGGCGCGGGAAAATCTACCAGTTGCGGAACAAAAGTCTCAAAGACATCGACGGCGCTGCCGCCAAAGACTTTGTGGACATAACGCCTGCGCGTTTCAACCTCGCCGCTCTGGATCATTCCGACAAATTCCTCGCCTAAGGTTTTTTGCAGCTCACCGGCGACATTTTTAGGTTTTAATGCGTCAGGGTTCTGGGCTTCGATGCTTTCGAGCCAGGCAACCAGCGCCGGCGAAACCGAGCGTTTCAGTTCGTCGAGCGGCGCAAAAGCCGCCAGCGAAACCAGCACCCAGCGCAATTCCAGCAGGCTGATGTCGGCAAAAGTTTCTTCCTTTTCACCGGCCTTCTCCGGAATCAAACGGGCGGCGATCTCACGCGCGCGGGTATCAGCTAAAAGTTTATCGGCAAAGGCAAAATCCTGCGCGACATTTTCGTGGGCAAATCCGGAAGCGCTCAGCACATCGGCAAACTGCTGTGTCCGAACCGCGAAATCGTCATCCGACGCCAGCCTGCGCGAAGGCGACGGGCGCGGGGTCTGCACCGTGTTCGAATACATCACGCGAATGAACGGGCGGTTTTGCGAAAAGAAACCAAGCTCGGCGCGATAGGGCGTGTCGGAACCGACATCGAACCAGGTGGTGCCGGACATATCGGCCGGCATTACCCGCACCGAATCGTCCTTCATATTTATCAACCTGACCGAGAGGTCATAGCCGCCAAACCGCTCGCCAAAAAGGCGCTGCAGATTGTCATACGGATTTTTACGGCTCGACCAGTAAAAGAAAAGACGGTTGGGCGATTGCAGTTGCAAACGGGCGCGGTCGTCAGAGGGAAGCTCCGGCAATTTCGGCTCGGACAATTTTTTAAAGATCGGCGAGACTACTTTTTCCGGGCTTTCCGCTGCTACGGTTTCCGTCTCCTGCCCTTCTTGCGTCTCTTGCACCTCTTGCATCTTTTCCAGGGGCTCCGGCGGCAAGATCCTTTCGATGCTTACGGGCTGTTTAGCCACGAGCGTCGCTGACGAAGGCGAGGAAGGCAGTGGGCCTTCGGCCTCTTCAGCTTCAGCTAAGACCAGGGCTTCCTCAGCAAGCTTCGTCTCTTCTTCTAATTTCGCTTCGGCTACCAATTGCTTCAGTTCGCCTTCGCGCCGAAAGATCTCCTTATTAAGGGCAGCAAGCTGCTGCTCTTCGTCGGTCGGCGTTTGTGACAATACGTACTTTGCGGCTTCTTTTTTGACGAAATCTTTTTTGATCTCATTGACCAGATGTTTCAGGCTGGTGATCTCGTGTCTTAAAATTTCAATATCGATATCTCTTTTGTTCATATATAACGGCGTTTAAAATTATTAATAATAACAAGTTATGATTATTTCAGATCTATGATCCATTTCTATTATAAGGGTAACCGGCGAGAATGAAAATTCGCGAATTTATTTAGTTATTTAGTATGAGAGAGAACCACCCCACCCTTCGGGCACCCCTCCTTCGTAAGAAGGGGAGTTTTTGGCGCGTATAAATTGCCACTAGCTTTAGCTAGTGGACTAAACTGATCTATGAATGGCTTTAGCCCAATTCCTGGTTGGGCTAAAGCCTCTTCTAATTTTTGACATTACTCCACTAGCTAAAGCTAGTGGCAATTTAAAAACGGGATAATAGGCAGTTCGGCTTCCGCGACGGGGTGGTTCTTCTTAACACTTAATTTAAGGAAATCGAATTATTTAGGAGTAAGGGCTACTTTTTTCAGCTTAACATCAAGTCTTCCAATACTTGCGCTGATCTCGGCGCGGACCGGTATGCGGCGTTCGTCATCCATTATCCAGATCACCATTTTGCCTTTTTGATTAAAAGGGCGTTTTTCGCCAAAGATCTGAGGTTCGATGCGAAAAGTCCACACTTTACCGTAAATGCTTTTTTGGCGTTCGCGGGCCGTGACTGTAACCGGCACCGAATAGACCAGGCCGGAATCGCTCACGGTAATGTCAAAAGTTTTTCCCACCGCCAGCGGCATCATCCGCAAAGCATAAACCCCGCTGACAATATCGTAGGCGGTATCCGGTATCGAAGACGCCAATTGATAAGGGCGCCGCGCCGGGTCGGTCGGATCGGTCTCGGTATAGGTGACTTTACCTTCTCCGTAATCAAAGATAGATTCGCTGCTGCGGATACGGTCGTCCTGCTGGTCGTATTTTACCGAGCGAAGGATGCGGAACCTGTCTCCGTCCACCCGCGATTCGAGCTTCTGCAAAATATTCTTGCCGAATAATTTGGCCATCCCGCGCGATTGAGCTTCAGACTTGATAAGGAAAATACCGCCGGCCGCATGAGGCGATTCGACCACGCTGAACGAAAGATCGCCCACGGTGAACGGCGGCACCAAAGCCCGGTTGAATTTAGCCTCGTAAGTTAAAACCTCGCCGACCTGAAACGGCGCTCTCGGAGCAAATGCAGGTATCGGCGGCGACGCGGCAAGCGACGCCGGAGCGGTTTGGGTTTGAGAAACGGAAGGAAGAAATAAAAATAAAAGAGTGAAGGAAAGTAACAAATATTTCGCGCAATATGATCTCATATTTGTTATATCACCATCCTATTAACTTAACTTACCCTTATAAGTTAAGACGTCGAACTATCACAGATAGATGCCTGACTCAAGCTTACCGCAACTGGGGAAAATTTGGAATACTTTTAAGGCCTTAAGAGACGAAAATCGGCCGAAAATCTAAAAACTTTTGTTCAAACGCTGTCTTACAGCCTGAAAAACCTTTTCCACCGGGATATCCATACAGGGGCAATTGGAATCCGCGCGCCGGCTGCATGTGTGGGCCGTTACACCCTCATGTTTGACGCCGATGTCCTCTTTTCGCGGGCTGCCGTTACGCCACCACTCGGTAGGACCGAAAATTCCGACCACCGGAGTATTTGCCGCCACCGCCAGGTGTGTGGGCCCGGTATCGCCGCCGATATAAATTGCCGCTTTTTGAGCAAGCGCGAAAAACCCTTTGAGCGATATGTCCGCCGGAAAGGCTTTTTGCGAAACGGCGGAATTTACCACCCGCACGGCTAACCCCTCTTCGCCCGGACCGTAGGTGACGATCGAAGAAATGCCCAACTCTTTCCAGAGAAGGTCGGTAAGCTGCCCGAATCTTTCCGCCGGCCAGAGTTTTGCCGGCCATCCTCCCCCCGGATTAAGAATCGCAAAGTCCCCCTCGATTTTCGCGATCGCCTCTTCGGCCTCCGCGCGGTGAGCATCGTCTAAGAGGATCGGGAAATTCAGCATCTCGGCAGAGTTCGAGGGAAACCCTAATTTAAGCGCCCGGTTGGCTAAATTGAGATTTTTAAATATGACGTTGGAATGCCGGGAAGTGCGTACGGCCTTGTCTAAAAAGATACGGCTGGCAGGTTCTTTGAGCGAGCGGGATGAGAACCCGTAGATCTTTTTGGCGCCGGAGAGTTTTCCCACCAGCGCCGATTTCAGAAGGCCCTGGAAATCCAGTGCCGCGTCGAATTTTACGTCGCGCAATTGCTGCAATTCGGATCTGACCTGACTTAGAAATTTACGCGGGTTCACATTACGGCGCAGGGTTTTTGTATCGATCTCTATCAGCCGGGAGATCATCGGGTTGCCGCGCAATATTTCCGCCGAGCGTTTTTCGACCACCCATGAGATCTCAGCGTCCGGCAATCCATTATGGATCGCCGCCAGCGCGGGCAGGGTGTGAACAATATCGCCGATGCTGCCTAGTTTTACGATAAGGATCTTCATTTAAAATAAGAAACCCGACTGCGGTGTCGGACTTCCTGTAACTTATTATAAATTATTAACTTTGCCTATAAAGTAGATAATCAAGTTTTTGCGGTTTTCGTGTTATTTCGTGTGGCTTCGTGGTTTCAGTCTTAGTCTTTGGTTCTGAGAAGTTTAAGACCTGAAACCACGAAATCACACTAAGAGACACGAACGAAACGTGAGACAAATTCCTTATAGACAAGCCATTATTATTAAGAATTGATAAATGAATAATTCTACCGACTGTTTTTCACGCTTTGAATCATATCCGTAGAGGAATGGTCCTTGGGATCGCCGACGATCGCCACCCGGCCGCCATAGGACAGCACGGTCTCACGCTCGGGCACGGTACCTTCCGTGTAATCGGTTCCTTTGGCGTGAAAGTCGGGCTTGATCGCCAGCAGCAGCTCTTCGACGGTCGGTTCGGGAAATATGGTTACAAAATCGACACAGCGCAGGGCCGAAATTATTTCGGCCCGCTCGTTTTCCGGCATGAAAGGACGCCCGTTGCCTTTTAACAGGCTGACCTGTTCGTCGGAGTTTATCCCGACAATAAGGACATCTCCGATGGCTTTTGCGCCCTCCAGATAGCGGATGTGGCCGGCATGGATCAGATCAAAGCAGCCATTGGCCAGCACGATCGTCGCGCCTTTATGCCGTTCGACGGCGACACGGGCTATCAGGCGGGTTCGTTCCAGGATCGGCGCTGAGAATTGGCTCATAAGGTTGCCGAGGTGGTTTGCGGTTGGGCCTCGCCTTCCGCTCTGAGCGCCGCGATCAGTTCACCGGCGCTGACCGAAGCGGTACGGCGTTTCATGACGACCACTCCGCCGGCGTGATTTGCGATCCTGGCCGCGTCAGGAAAAGAGAGGCCGGACGCCAGCCCCAAAGCATAGGCGGCGATGACCGTGTCGCCGGCGCCGGTGACATCGATCGGCTCTTTTGACCCGACAGCTTCCAGGCTCAGGGGCGGAGCGTTCTTTTCCAGCAGCAGGATACCGTTATTGCCGCGGGTGACAAGCAGCGCCTGGTAATTTAATTTTTCTCTTAACTCGGCACAAAAAACGGCGAGTTCTTTTTCGTCTGAGATCCTTCGCCCGGCGATCTGTTCGACCTCGTCCTGATTAGGAGTGGCGGAAGCGGCGCCGGGGAAATCACTCAGGCGAAAACGGGAATCCACGATCACCGGAATGCCTTTTTCCTTTGCCGATTCGTTGACGGTCTTAATGACCTCGGGAGCGGCGACGCCGTAATTGTAATCGGAGATAACGATGGCATCGACGCCATTCAGGGCGGCTAAAATATTTTCCTTTATATTTTTTGTGATCTCAGAGTTCAGGAAAGGGGCAGGTTCGTAATCGATGCGGATCACCTGTTTGCGTGCGGCATGCTCCTGGCCGGCCAGAACCCGTATCTTGGTGGTGGTGCGCACATCCGCCGTCCTGACGATATGCTTATGATCGACCTTTGCTTCTGCTAATTTCCCCAGCAGGGCATTGCCGTTGTCATCACTGCCGACAATCCCGATCAGAACCGCCTGGCCGCCCAGTGAAGCCACGTTGACCGCGGCGTTGGCCGCCGCGCCGGGCAAGGTTTGCGTCTGATCGTGACGCATGATGAATACCGGGGCCTCGCGGGAAACGCGCGTGATCGTCCCCTGCAGAAACTGGTCGGCGACCAGATCCCCCACGATCATGATCTTTTTCCGCGGAAACTCATCGCGTATGATCTTTTGCAAATCTGACATCGTTAAGTACTAGAAATTAACAAAACTTACAGTGCAAAGCAAAGGATGCCCCGGGAGCGCCGGCCTTCAGCCGGCAAGATCGCGCCTTGCGATCTAAATACGTTTATTTGTCAGTGAGCGCAACCGGAGGTCGCGCTTGCCGGCTGAAGGCCGGCGCTCCCAAGGCAAAATAAAAAGCTGAAGGCTTCCACACACCTTCAGCTTCCTGTTTGATCTATTATCGGATCAATTAATGGGTATCGTAGCTCGCTACCGGGTAGTCGCCCGAGACGCCCCACTGATTGGCGCTCAACTGCGTGTAGTTGGTCGTGCTGAGATCGACGTAAAATGTACCGGTGGTATCGCGCCAGACTGCCGGGTCGCATTTGCCGTCGCCGTCATAGTCGTTCTGCGCGTTTATATCGGTGCCGGTAATTCCGAACACCACACCCAGCAGGCCGCCGTCCGAACTCTTGCGGATATACCACTGCAGGCCGGCTGTCGGGGTGGCGCCTTCGCGAACCACTGCGATATCGGTTTTGCCGTCGCCGTCATAGTCGCCGGGGGCAACCAGGTCGTTACTAAAGCCCCATCCGAGGATGTCAATGCCGCCGCCCGATTTATTGATAAAGAACGTGCCCGCGCTGGTCGGCGTGGCGCCGGGGCGCTGGACCGCCAGGTCGAATTTGCCGTCGCCATCATAGTCGCCCGGCGCCGTATAGTCGGTTGAGAGCCCCCAACCTTCAGCACGGAAAGAACTGGTGGCACTGTTGAAAATGTACCAGATCATCGCGCCGCCGGTACGGCGAACTATCGCAAAATCGGTTATATTGTCAGAATCGTATCTTCGCGCCACCGGTTCGTCGCCGCTGATTCCCCATGCCATGCCGCCGACCGTACCGTTGGAACTTCTCAGGAAATACCAGAGTCCATCGGTGTCACGCCAGATAGCAATATCGCCCTTGCCGTCGCCGTCATAATCGCCCGGAGTCATATAGTCACTGCTGGCAATGCCGAAGGTTTGAATATTCACTCCGCCGGCTGATTTGGCAAAATACCAGACGTTATTGCTTGGGCGAAAAATTCCCAGGTCGGCTTTTCCGTCAGCGTCCTGGTCCATCGCAATGCGCAGACTCGGCTGCGCAAAGGCGGAAACACCAAACAATAAGAGCATCAAAATAAGCGAGACGCTAAATTTTCTAGACATTGGTCAAAAATACCTTTCAAATCAAGTTATTGCGATTGAAGATTGCCTGTTTTCCTAACAGTTGCTGTGGATTCAACGAAAAGACAGAAAACAGTCAGAATCTCAATAATAGTTCCTTTTTATTAAAAAAAGCAAGACATTATTAGGCTGAAGCGCAAGTCTCAGCTTTATCAGTAACATTTGCGCTAAGAATACCACAAAAGCATGTGCTTTTGAATTTTAGATGCTCCGGAAAGAGAAAAAGTTCAGCTTACCGGAAGAATTTTCTAACGGGTAAGCTAATTCCTTATCTGCAAACTATTTGCCGGTATTATCATATCCGAGTTGCCCCAATTAAAGGTTGAAAATACCGATTGCTGGGTGAATATATAAAAAGTTCCGGAACCACCGGGGCTGGAATTTGGCCGCCAGACCGAAAAATCGGTCTTTCCGTCACCGTCATAGTCTCCCGGCGTGGGCAGGTCCAAGCCGCCGATCCCGAAGGCCAGGGCATGATAGCTGCCATTAGAGCTCTGCAGCCAATGCCAGTTGCCGTCGGTGTTGCGCCAGACCGAAACTTCGGTCTTTCCGTCGCCGTCCAGGTCGCCGGTCACGATCTTATCCGTGGACGACGTGCCGAAGGTGACCGCCTGAAGATTTCCGGTGGTGCTGTTGAGGGCGAAGAAAGTATTGGCCGGTACGCCGCTGTTTAAGCGGTAGACCGAAGGATCGGCTTTTCCGTCTCCATCATAATCGCCTCTTAAGGGAAGATCGGTGTCGGTGCCGAATTGATAGATCCGCAGGCCCATGCTGGTGCCGAGGATGTACCAGTTCAATACTCCGCCGGCTTTACGCACCACGGTCAGGTCCGCTTTGCCGTCGGCGTCAAAATCCTGCACCATGCGCGGATCGTCACCCGAAGAACCCCAGGCATTTATACTGATCGAGCCGTTCGCGCTGTTGACAACGTAGAAATAGCCTTGCTGGCCCGCGCTGCCGCCGCGCCAAACGGCCACATCGGCCTTGCCGTCGCCGTCATAGTCCGCGGGAACCGGGGTATCCTGGTCGAAGATGCCAAAATTATATACGGTATAACCGGCGGTGCTGCGCCAGATATGCCAGGTCATTCCACCGCCCGTGTTTTGAATAGCGGCAAAGTCCGTTTTGCCGTCGCCGTCAAAATCTAAAACTTTGTTTTGATTTACCGAGGTCAGGCCGCTTTGGTTCACGGTCACCGTCTGATTACCGACCTTGATCGTCCCACTGCGCGGGGCGCCGCTGTTGGCGGCCACGGTAAAGGTAAAGCTGCCGTTTCCGCTGCCGGGATTTCCGGTGTTAATTGTGATCCAGTTCACACTGCTTTTAACGGCGTAGTCGCAATTGACCGGAGCTGTGACACTGGAAGAAGGACTGCTTCCGGCCGCCGGCACACTTATCGGGCCGCCGGTGGTAAAGGTGCAAACGGTCGGGTTCTGAATGGCTTTAAAAATATTCAGCCTTCCGCCGGTTTTTACCAATCCATTCCAGTTTGCCAGGACATCGACGTTGTTCAGCAAGCTGGCCTTTAAGGACGCCGCCGAAAGGCTTGGATTTGATGATTTCAGCAGCGCGACCGCGCCGGTCACGTGCGGCGTGGCCATCGAGGTCCCGCTCAGTGACGTGGTCGAAGTATTGGAATTGCTATAGGTGCTCAGCACGCCCGAGCCCGGAGCGGCCAGATCGACGGTCTGTAAGCCATAACTGGAAAAGCCTGATCTGGCGTCGGTCGAAGTGGATGAAGCGACACCGATGATGCTGGGGCTGGTATAGCTCACCGGATAACCCGGCGTGGTGTCATTATTCAAATTGTCGTTACCGGCGGCAAAAACATTTACAATGCCGGCCTCGCCCATCGCATCGAGCGCATCCTTGGTCGCCTGGTCGTACCCGCACGCCTCACCGCAGCCGCCGTAGGAATTGTTGGTGGCGACGATGTTCACGCCGCGATTTTTCATCATCGTCACATAATTGTAGGCATTGACGAGCATCGCCGAGGTCGAATCGGTACCGGCAGGGCTGTAAATGTTGATCGGCAAAATCTTTACGTTCCAATTAACGCCAACCACGTTTAGGCTGTTATTTCCCGCCGCTCCGATCGTGCCTGCGGTGTGCGTTCCGTGGCCGTTTGTCGGGCTCGGATCAGGATCGTTATAAAAGAAGTCGTATCCGTTCACATCGTCGGCAAAACCGTTGCCGTCATCGTCAACGCCGTTTCCTGCGATCTCGCCCGTGTTGACCCACAGGTTCGGAACGATATCCTGGTGCGTGAGTCTCAAGCCGGAATCGATATCGACGACTACTATCGAAGAACTGCCGGTGGTAATATCCCACGCCGCCGGGGCCGATATTTTGCCCAGTCCATACATTCCCGTCGCGGTGAACTGCGGATCGTTGGGCGTGGCGAGCAGGTGATAGTAGTAATTCGCCTGTACGTACTCCACGTGGGAAAGAAGGTTGTAGTAAGACATCCCTTCAGTCAGGCTCATACCCTCCGGCAGCTTTACTCGCTGCCATCCGATGGTCGGAAATACCTCAAGTAATTCCGCACGGAGCATCGAATTTGCCGTGCGTGCCTGGGCGGAATAAGGGCCGCCCTTGAACTTCACCAAAAGCTCGCCGTCGGCATAGTTTTTTGCGGCAAAAGCGAATTGAACGGAAGTTAAAAGTAATACGAATAGGGCTGAAATTTTTAGAATTTTCATAACGATAGATAGAAGGAATGGGGCGGCTAGAGGGGCTCGAACCCTCGACCTCCTGAACCACAATCAGGCGTTCTAACCAACTGAACTATAGCCGCCGTAAAGCAATCATAGAGTTTTACATAAATGGCGGCAATCTTCAAGCACTGTGCAATAGGAGGCCAATTTGAAATATCCCTAAAGTCCCCGACGGGGACAAAGAAAATAGCCCAGGGTAAGTGAGCGAAGCGAGCGCCACCCTGGGTATCGAAATTCCCGGGCATGCCCCAGCCCTGAAGGGAGGGCAGGGCACGGTCGGCGCTGCCGCCCCTTCAGGGCTGACAATCAAATTGGTCGTTCGTTACCCAGGGCTAAAGCCCTGGGCTATTCTCTATAGTCCGCTACGCGGACATATCATTTTCAAACTGACCACTACTGCAAAAAATCTGTTGCCCTTACGTCCTTATCTTTGATAATCTCTACTATCATCAAAAATTGACTTCCAAAAATCGGCTTTTTTTGTAACAAAAAGAGGGCATCTTACATTAGATTTTGAAAGGTCATTCTAACTGTGTCGAGAGTGTCGATTTCGCGCGTAAATAAAATAAGGAGCTAAAATGAACACACCTTCATCTCGCACCCGAAGGCTTACTATCATTGCACAGGACCCAAGCGTAAAAAGGTTTGACGGCAAGATCCTCAAAACCCGGATCGATGTACCGGCGGAAGAAGTTGCGCCCGGCCCCCGGGGATACCGTGTGGCGCTGGTCGATTATGATACATCCACCGGCAGGCTTTATATCCCGATGGAGTACGAGGCCCCCTACAAGGGCAAGTATGAAGATCCTTTTTTAAAGACGGCGGAAAAAGACGATGACGACGAATTGCTGAAAGACCCGCGCTTTCACTGCCAGAATGTTTACGCGATCGTTATGCGTACCCTGGCGCGTTTCGAGTTTGCACTCGGCCGGAGGGTAAACTGGGGATTTCCCGGCCACCAGATATATGTTGCTCCCCATGCCTTTGCGGACGCTAACGCATTCTATTCGGAAAAAGACCGCGCGCTTTGCTTTGGCTATTTCACCCCGCCTCAACGCAGCGAAAAAGAAAAAGGCGTGGTATTTACCTGCCTTTCGCACGACGTAGTGGCCCACGAAACCACCCATGCGCTGCTCGACGGGCTGCGGGGCCGTTACACCGACCCTTCGTCGCCGGACCAGGCCGGTTTTCATGAAGGATTCGCCGATATCGTGGCGCTGCTTTCGGTGTTTTCGCTCAAAGACGTGGTCGGGGCGCTCCTTCCCGGTATCGAAGAAATAGGTGAAAAGAAAGGCAAAAAACGAAGCGCGGTAAAAGCGGGTACAGTCCCGACAGCGGAAGCCGCGCTGACCGCACTGACCTCACCGGAAGCCGCGAAGAAAAAACCGGAAGCGGGAAAAACCGAGGCCCGCTCCACCATTACCAAGAGATATTTAACCGAAGAGAACCTGCGGGAATCAGTCCTCTTAGGCCTGGCCGAGCAAATGGGGCAAACCCTTTCCGGTATCCGTGGTTCGGCGCTCAGACGCTCGGTTGAGATAAAACCGCAGGGCCCGAGAGATGAGCCTTATACCAAGCAGGAGGAATTCAGAGAGCCGCATCGCCGCGGGGAACTGATCGTGGCCGCCGTGCTCAACAGTTTTCTTAATGTCTGGATGAACCGGCTCCGCCAATATCTGGCCCACCGGCATGATAACGCGCAAATAGATATCTGCCTGGTCATTGACGAAGGCGCCAGTGCCGCGGACCATTTGCTGACGATGTGTATCAGAGCGCTCGATTATACGCCCCCGACCGATATTCGATTCGGCGATTTTCTCAGCGCCATTCTGACCGCCGATGCCGAAGTGGTGCCTGACGATTCAAAATACTGTTACCGCAAGATCCTGCTGGAAAACTTTAAAGCTTACGGTATCGAACCTTCTTCGCGGGAAGAAGACGGTGTTTGGGAACCGGTCGGAGATAATTTCAGTGTCGACCGCACGCACTTCGAATCTCTTTTAAGAGATCCCAATGAAGTTTTCCGGTTTATCTGGGATAACCGTAAAAAGCTCGATATAGATGAAGACGCCTACACCGAAGTTCAAACCGTAGTGCCCTGTTTAAGGATCGCGCCGGACGGCTTTGTCCTGCGCGAAACCGTCGCGGCTTACGTGCAAATGGTGACGCTGCGCGCCGAAGAACTCCAGGCATTCAATATCGATCTTCCCGATTCAATGCCCGGCGAACAGGAAGTAACGCTCTATGGCGGCGGAAACCTGATCTTCGATGAATACGGCAAGTTGAAATATCACATTCGAAACCGCATCTTCCAGGCGCGGATACAATCGGCCCGGCTGAAATATTTGTGGCTGACAGGATACCTGTCCAACGATGCTTTCCGCGAGAATCTGTTCTCCCGAATGCACCTGCAAAAAGCCCTGGGAACCCCGATGAAGAGAAAGGAGCAATTCTAATGCCAACCAAAAACGATAAAACCCCAGTCGATCCTGCTAACGATAAAGTGGTAAAAGCGGTCCTTCGCACCTATCAAGTGGGTTTTGGCGATTGCTTTTTGCTCATCTTCCAATACAAGTCGGGAAGAGAAGTTTTTGTGCTGGTCGATTTCGGCTCGACACAATTGCCGCAATTCTCGCCGCCCGATCAAATGATGCGCGTGGCGCAGGACATTAAGAAACGCTGCGGCGGCGAACTGGATATCGTTATCGCCAGCCACCGGCACAAAGACCATATCAGCGGTTTTTCCACCGATGGGGCCGGCACCGGCAAAGTGATCCGCGAGTGTAATCCGAAGGTGGTGCTCCAGCCGTGGACCGAAGATCCGAAACTGGCCGAGGATGCCAAGGTGCCGGCGGCGATGCACAAAGCCCAGGGAAATGAAGCAAAAGCGTTAAATGTCACACAGTTCACCAGCCTGCTGAATATGAACAAGGTGGCCGACAGCGCCATGAAAGAAGTGGAACATCTGGCGGATGATGACAAGTTTGTCATCACTTTGCCCGACACTCTTTCCAGCCAAGTAGGTTTTTTGGCGATGGATAACGGAATTCCCAACCGCTCGGCGGTGGACAATCTGGCCACCATGAGCAAAGACTGCCGTTACATCTATTACGGCTGCGATCTTGACCTCAGCCAAATCTTGCCTGACGTAAAGATCAAAGTGATGGGGCCGCCTACGCTGGACCAGGACGATAAGATCAGGAAAGAAAAATCCAGCGACAAGGATGAATTCTGGATGCTATATGCCGCCACGGCAAAATCCAGCGGCGAATTTATCGACGAGGAAGAAGACCTGTTTCCCGGCGCCGAGGTGTTTGAGAAATTTACCCCTTCACACGCTCGCTGGTTCGTCCGCAAGCTGAGAAATTTGCGCGGCGAGCAGCTTCTGCAGATCGTGCGAATACTGGATGAAGCGATGAATAACACCAGCCTAATTTTGTTTTTTGAGGCAGGGAACAAAAAATTATTATTCCCCGGCGATGCTCAGATAGAGAATTGGGAATATGCCTTGAAGCTCGCTCCGGACCACGAAACTAATTTGCGCGATCTGAAACAGACGGACCTTTATAAGGTGGGCCATCACGGCAGCCGTAATGCTACACCCAGAACGCTCTGGAACACGTTCGGCAAAGTAGACCGGGATGAAAAAAAGGCGCCCGAAAAGATGAAAAGCGTGGTTTCGACCTTATTCGGCAAACACGGAAACCCGGCCAAAAACACCGAGGTGCCGCGCAAGACATTGGTCGAAGCTTTGAATGATGAGAGCGATTACTACTCAACTCAGACGATGAATGACAAGAAGGACCTGTTTCACGATATTGAAATAGACCTGGTTTAGATAAATATCCAGATAAACAAAAGGAGCGGCGATAAGGCCGCTCTTTTTATTTGAGATATGGTGCCCCCGGCACGACTCGAACGTGCGACCCACAGCTTAGAAGGCTGTTGCTCTATCCGACTGAGCTACGGGAGCCTGAACTTCAAATGGTAAGCTACCTGGGATTTTTAAGTCAACTTTGTGCTGCTTTATACCCGCGCGCGTTTCTTTTCTTCCACCTTTTGCAGCATTAATTCAAGGATTTCTTCAAGCGTCATCCCGCTGGTATCTATCACTATCGCACCTTCGGCGATCGAGAGCGGCGAATCTTCGCGGGTGACATCGCGCTTGTCGCGCTGGTTTATCTCATCCAGGGTTTGTTCGTAACTGATGGTGCCGCCCCGTTCAATATCTTCTTTGTAACGGCGCTGCGCGCGCTCTTCGGGCCGGGCGGTGAGAAAAAATTTGACATCGGCATCGGGAAAGACCACGGTGCCGATATCACGCCCCTCCAATACACCGCCGCCGTATTTTCCCAGTTCCTGCTGATGTTTGACCAGTATCTTTCGCACCTCGGAATTGGTCGAAACGACGGAGGCCGCCTGGGCGATCTCTTTGCTGCGTATTTCGGTAGAGATGTCCACGCCGTTTAATTTGATCTGCAGGCTTTCCGGCTCACCGGTCAATTCGATCTGCGAATCGCGCGCTATCTCAGAGGCCTTAACGGGGTCGGAACAACTTTCGCCTTTTTCCAGCACGGCAAAAGCCACGGCGCGGTACATCGCCCCGGTATCCAGGTAAAGGAGTCCAAGTTTTTTCGCGAGCATCTTTCCCAGCGTGGATTTGCCCGCACCCGAAGGGCCGTCAATAGCAATTATCATTCAGTCAATAAATTGCCCCGTGCTTTAGCGCGCGGGGTCTCAAGTATTCTAAAAAGATTTTAGGGCGTTTTAACGCGCTTATCAATTTGGGCTTATCAATTTGGAGTATGCCGATTCTTAAATCACCGGCTAAAGTTCAGCTATTCTGTCCAGATCCACCAAAAGTTCCAGCGATTTTCTTTCTTCCCATGTGTCCTGTTTGAATTTTTGATGGAATTTATCAATATCGTGAACCGAATTTTGCACAGCCTGGCGGGCTTTTTCCAGGCTTTCGGCTTTCATAAAGGTGATCAAAAAATCTCCTTCAGCCGTCCGGTCCAGAAAGGCCGATTCCACCACCACCGTTTCGTCGCGCAGCGTATCCAGCGCCTCTTCTTTCCGCGCATTTATCGTTTTTGCCCAATCGCGCACACGGTCAAGGCTGTCCGGTTTGAGCCTGATCTTTACACAAACTGTTTCGTGACTCACTGTATGATCTCTCCCATTACGGAAAGCGCTGTCTCGATATCTTCGCTGCTTATATCGCAATGCGTCACCATCCGAACAGCATTGCCAAAACCGATCGCGAGGACGCCGCGCGTTTTTAGTTTGTCGCAAAGCTGCGCCGGGGACTGGCCGGTCCCGCTGACGTCAAAAATGACGATGTTTGTCGCCACTTTTTCCGGATCGATAGCGATGCCCTTTAAATTTGCGACGCCTTCGGCCAGGCGTTTGGCATTTTCATGATCGCCCCCAAGTTTAGCCGGCGATTCTTCCAGCGCTACCAGCCCCGCGGCCGCCAGAATTCCTATCTGCCGCATTCCGCCGCCAAGCCGCTTTCGCCAGATGCGCGCCTTCTCGATAAAATCTTTTTTACCCAGCAGGATCGAACCGGCCGGCGCGCCCAATCCTTTCGACAGGGAAAACATTACAGAGTCACATTCACGCGAAAGGTCCGCGACCGATTCACCCAGCGCCGCGGCGGCATTAAACAGGCGTGCGCCGTCAAGATGCACCGGCAGTTTCAACTCGTGAGCTCTGGCACAAATTTCCTCGGTCCGTTCGCGCGTCATTACCGTTCCGCCCGCCATATTGTGCGTGTTTTCCAGACAGACCAGGCCCGTCGGGCAAGTGTAATAAGGCGGGTTGATCCGGAGAGCGCCCGCTATTTCGTCCCAGGTCAAAATGCCCGAGCCGTCCGCGCTGCGTACCGTGCGCGCCGCCGTGCCGCCGATCATTGCGTACAAACCCAATTCAAAATTGTTGACGTGGCCGCGCTCTTCGATGACAAATTCGTCGCCCGGTTTGGTATGCAGCTTGACGGCGATCTCATTTGCCATGCAGCCGGTCGGCACAAAAAGCGCCGCTTCTTTTTCGAAAAGCCCGGCGGCGCGCTCCTGCAGGCGGTTGACGGTCGGGTCTTCGCCAAAAACGTCGTCGCCCACTTCGGCCTCGGCCATTGCCTTGCGCATCGCGGGCGTGGGTTTTGTAACTGTGTCGCTTCTTAGATCGATCATAATGCTTTTCAAGCGTCAAAGACGCTAACAGAAGGTAGCCAGACGTGAAACGTCTGGATCCAAGCGAGATAAGTCTCCCGCGTTGAAGACGCGAAAAGATTTACCATAAAAACTGTTCGTCATATGGCGTGCCGCTGGCTTTAAGAAGTTCTACGTATTCTTCCTGAAACGTCTTTCGCCGGTGGTGTTTTTCCTGGTTCAAGACGTATTTTCGGACGCTGCTCACGGCATTCGGGCTGACTGTGAACGCACCGTAGCCTTTTTGCCATTCGAATTTCTTATTCAACTCGGTATGTATCCAGTGTGACGAATCTGCTTTAACGTCCCGGATGAAAAAATCTAATCGATGCGACGATCTCAATCCTGCCAATAGATGCACGTGGTCATTAATTCCGCCGACCGCAACCGGCACAGCGTCCTGGCTCTTAACTATGCCGCCAATGTAAGCGTGAAGACGCTCCATCCAATCTTTTGTTATCAAAGGCAAACGTTCCTTCGTCGAGAAGACAATATGGAAATGCAAATTCGTGTGGGTCGAAGGCATTTTAATTTTCTCCCCGCGTCTTCAACGCGTATTTTGTCGTTTTTGGTTTTCCAGACGTTTCACGTCTGGCTACCTTCATACGCGCGTCTTCGACGCTTTAATAAATTAATTTACGCATTAAACACTACTTCAAATCTCTTAAACTGAAATTTCCCACATCCCAGTCCGCGCGTTTTGCGGCCGCCTGGTAAGCGCTTTCTAAAAATTCCAGAACCTTGCTGCGCGGATCATCGGCTTCGCGGATGTCGTCATACATCAAAACCGCCATATGGCTGCCGTTCGCCACGTTCCATTTAGCGGTGTCGGGCTGTAATTTCTCATCAGCCAGGCCGGCGGGTTCCGGCGCGGCGTAGGAATAAAATGCCGGGGCGGGAACGTTATCGTCACCGGCCCAAAAACCGAAGCTGATGACTTCGTGCGAATAGGCTTCGGCCTCGACCATTCCTGCGCCTTCGCGAATTTTTGCGGCACGTCCGGAAAAACGCGTCAGGGCCAGGTCAAAGCTGTGCCAGAAAAGATGCACCGGCGTACTCTTGCCCGTAAAGCGCCCGCGAAATTCTTCGAAGATATTATTTACCGAGACAAGAATGTGGTGAAAACGCTCGATGTATTCTTTGTCATAAGACATATTTTCCATGTCTTCGGCAAAGGGAATTTTGCTCGGCGCTTCGTAAGGGACCGCCCAAATTTTAACCTCGATCCCGAGCGCGCTCAGGTTTTCAAAAACCTGCCGGTAAAATTCCGCCACGGTCAGCCCATCGTGCAGCGCAAATTCACGATGGTCTCCGCTATCACATTTTATTCGCAACACGTGGTCGCGGAAATCAAACTCGATCTCAAAGCTGCCTTTGTCGTAAGGTATCGGCCGGGTCGTGATCCCGCGCGGCGAAACATAGAGCGGCACATGCCACCAGTGATTGATGCGGGGGAAAAGCTTTAGGCGAATTTTGCCGACGATCTGCAAATAAAGATGGAGTGTGTTTTTTGTCGGCCGCCAATTTTCTAACGGCAAAGAAGGAAATTGTTCATGGTTCATAGAATTTTAATGTAGCGCCAGCGTCCCGCTGGCTGTCGCGTTGGCGTCCCGCCGATGCTATTAAACTGAACGCGGGACGCCCGCACGACAGCCGCCGGGACGGCGGCGCTACGAATGTGGCGATAGCCACCCCGCCAGATTCTCTACGTATCTTTTAATATCATTCAATTTTTCCGGCTCATTTTTGATCCCCAAGCCCGGCGGTTCTTCCAAAAAACTCGGACAGCCCAGATCGGTATTCCAGTTGTAATCGACCAGGTGATGAAAGCTCGATTCGGCGATCGCGCGGCCGCAGTGATTGCCGTGTTTGTCCGTACCGCGCTCAAACGCCACGACCAGGTTGAACGGCCGCCCGCTGGCGCGGCTGGTGCCGGTGGCGATCACCCGTGCCGTATCGTTACCCGCAGGCACGCCGACGCCGCCTTCGTGCGGGTGCGCCGGGAAATATTCGATCGTGCTGCCGTCTGCCCGGCGTAAAAGTTCGTGCGGTGCATGCGGTCCGGGGGCTTCGATCTTTTGACAATCGCCGTTGCTGCCCGAATCATAGTTAGGATAATCAATGCTCAGATTGTCCTGGTTGTCGCGCACGTTCCGCTCTTCGTCAGGGTCGCGATGTTTCGAGTGAAAATAATGCGCTTCGCCGATGCCGCCCAGCGTGCAAAGCGATGAACCGAGATCGTTATGATCGCGGGTAGAAAATATACCGCCGCCGCGCTGGCGAAATTTGGTGATGCCCGAGCAATCGGTTTTTGACAGGCCGTTTCCGGTATCTACCGCGAAGAGCCAGAGCTGATCGAAATCGGAACTGTAGAGAGAGCTGAGCAGTTCGTCGTCGCCATTTTCATTAACTTCGCGGTTTCGCGCGGTCACTTCGTAAAGTTTTTCGCCTTTCTCATCCTGCAGAGATTCGAGATGAGCGCGCAGGAGAGAAAACCGCCCGGCATGCCAGTCGTCCTCTGTATGGGGGATAGTGGTTTGCAGCAATATTTTTACGGGCTCAGGCATATTTCTTTTCTTTATCGCCTACTAAAAGCACGCTCCATAACTGCCCTGGTTTCTGCCTATTTCCTCAAAAAAGTATCCGGCAGGGTTTCGTAAAACAGATCGTCAGGGTAGCAATATCCCCATTCTTCGCCGGGCTCGAATGACCTGATCATTGCGTGATCAGTAGCGTGATAATGTTTTGTTGCATGGCGGTTGGGCGAATTGTCGCAGCAGCCGACGTGCCCGCAGATCAGGCAAAGCCGCAGGTGCAGCCAAACGCCGCCGATCTTAAGACAATCTTCGCAGCCGTCGGCGCTGGGCGTTACGTCTTTGATCTCCGCTAAATGTGCGCATCCTTCCGGCATATTATTCAGTGTTAAGCTTACTGATAGTATTGGCCACCGAGGCGCCTAAACTTTCCAAAAGCTTTTTTGTCTTTTCATCCGTCATCGTATCGCCGTCGAATTTTTGCTCGGCAAAAGTGACCGCTATCTCAAGAGGCATCACATGAACCGAAGCGATGGTCAGCACTCCGCGCAGGTGGCTAAGGCAGCGCAGCCCGCCAAAACTTCCCGGCGACGCGCTCATGATCCCGGCGACCTTGCCCGTGAAAGCGGCATACATTTTTTCTTCCGCATGCCGCTTGCGGGAAACCCAGTCAATGATGTTTTTCATCCCGCCCGGCAGCGATCCGTTATATTCCGGCGAGCAGATAAGCAGCCCGTTGTGTTCCAGCATCAGGTCCTGAAATTTAACCGCATTGGGCGGAAAACCGTCCTTCTCATGACGGTCGACGTCATAGATCGGCATATCGAAATCGCGCAGATCTACAACCGTGACCTCGGCGCCGGCCGCGCGGGCGCCTTCGGCCGCAACCTTCAGCACTTTTTTATTCAGTGACCCTTCACGCAAACTGCCCGCAAAAGCCAGAATTTTCGGAGTTATTGCCATAAAGTTATTTTATGAGTTTGCCACGAAAGCGAGCGGCGGGCAATGTAAGTCGGTGTTTGGCAGCGAGTTCCGTTTGAAATTTGTGAATAATTAGCCCCGTGCTTTAGCGCGGGGTCAGGGCGAACGTAATGAAGTCAGTACCGGGAACGCAGTGACCGGCTTCCGGCGTAAAACCTTACCATCCTGTTCACAGATAAAGATTTAATAATCAGTGTATCCTTAGCCGGTCACTACGTTCCCGGTACTGACCCGCAACCTTTTGACCCCGACCGATATTTATGGGCAATGTCACTTCAGTTTACCTAATTGGCAGAACTTCCAATATAATTATGAACACTTTATGCTTAAAAGTTTTCTGGGTACGACGCCCCAAATCCCGAAAAATTCATACGTAGCCGAAAACGCCGTGGTCATCGGCGATGTAGTGATCGGCGAAAACTCCAGCGTATGGTTTGGCTGTGTGCTGCGCGGCGATGTCAATCACATCCGCATCGGCCACCGTACAAATATCCAGGACCTGAGTGTCATTCACGTCAGCAGCCAGGACCACCCGACCATTTTGGAAGACGAAGTGACCGTCGGCCACAGCGTCACGCTGCACGGGTGCTATGTGGAAGCGGGCAGCCTGATCGGTATCGGCGCCGTAGTGCTGGACGGCGTTCGCGTAGGCCGTGACTCGTTGGTAGCGGCGGGCAGCCTGGTCACGCCAAATACGCAAATTCCGCCGCGCTCGCTGGTGATGGGCAGCCCGGCAAAAGTAAAACGCGAGCTCACCGGTGAAGAGATCGAAGGCTTGAAAAAATTCTGGCAAAACTACGTCAAGCTTACCGAAATTTACTTATCTGAGAAAAAATAAATAAGCTACAATAAGCGGGTGACTTAATGCAGGAATATTAAAAGTCGATAAATAACTCTTTCTTTCTCCACACTATAAAGGAAGGCAAAAATTGGGTTCTAATAGTTTCGCGATCGATGTGGAAAACGGGCTTTCGTCGAGCCCGAAGTTTCTAAATTCGAAATATTTTTACGATGATAACGGCTCGAGATTATTTCAGCAGATAATAGAGTTGGAAGAGTACTACGTCACCAGGGCGGAAAATGAGATATTTTCCCGACAGACGGATGCGATCTGTGAGGCCCTGGGAGACAAAAATTCAGCATTCGACCTGATCGAATTAGGCCCCGGAGACGGCATCAAAACGGCATTTCTGATCGAACGGCTGTTACAGGAGCAGGCAGATTTTAGCTATGTTCCGATCGATATCTCGGATGAAGCAATAAATATCCTGACCGGCAGGTTTCGCGCAAAATTTCCCGCCTTGTCCATCAGGCCGTACACGGGTGATTATTTTGAGGTCCTGGGAAATATCAGATTGGATGGGAAAAGAAAGATAATCCTGTTTCTGGGTTCAAGCATCGGGAATTTCTCTCCCGGGGAAAGCAGAAAATTCTTTCAAAAGATCCGGGGTGTAATGAATAGCGAGGATAGATTCCTGATCGGATTCGATCTTAAAAAAGACCCGCGCGTGATCTTGCGGGCGTACGACGATAGCCAGGGGGTCACGAGCAGGTTTAATTTGAATTTGTTGAGCCGGATCAACAAGGAGCTGGGCGGAAACTTTGTCCTGGAAAATTTTTCTCATTATGCCGTTTACCAGCCGATCGAGGGAGCGGCAAAAAGTTATATCATCAGCAGGAAAAAACAGGAGGTCTTCATTGAGAAAGTGGGCAAAACATTTGTTTTTGAAAAGTGGGAGCCTGTTTTTATGGAGATATCACAAAAATACGACGCTCAAATGATCGAGGAAATATCTCTGGAGAATCAATTTCAGGTAGAAAAAAGTTTTTTGGACGAAAACGCATTTTTTATGGATACGATCTGGAAACCGGTATAAAGAGCGGGAGTTAGCGCCGACTTTATTTCAGGAGTTTCTATCGTGATAAGATTTATTTAAAGGCGGATCATGGAAAAGATAACAGTAACCGGTGAGGACCTCACTTTTGAACAAGTGATACAGGTTGCCTGCCAAAATGCAAAGATCGAGCTGGGCGATATGACGAACGTGGAAAAAAGCGTCGCCCTTATCAAGCAAAAAGTCGACGCCGGAGAGGTGATCTACGGGGTTACGACGGGGTTCGGGGCCAAGGCCGACCAAACTATTTCCGCCGCCGATGCCGTGAAATTGCAGGCCAATCTTTTGCTTTCGCACGCCACGGGCGTGGGCAAGCCTTTTCCGGAGAGGATGGTCAGGGCGGCCCTTTTGATTCGCCTGAACACGCTGATGAAAGGTTATTCCGGCGTTAAACCCGACACTCTCAAACGGCTCAAAAGTTTTCTCAATCATCGGATCCACCCGGTAATTCCCGAGCAGGGTTCGCTGGGAGCGAGCGGCGACCTGTGCCCGCTTTCGCATCTTGCCTTGCCTTTGATCGAGGAAGGCTCCGTCGAATACAAAGGCGTGGAATACAGGTCACGGGTCTTTTTTAAGTCTGAAGAATTCCTCGAATTAAAGAAAATCACCGGCGAGCATGAGGATGATAAATGGGAAAAGATAGAACTGAGTTATAAAGAGGGACTGGCGCTGAATAACGGGACGACCATCATGGCGGCGCTCGGTACCTTTGCCGTATACGATTTTGAGCGGCTCTTAAAATTGGCGACGCTGACGTCCTCGTTGATGATGGAGGCTTTTTGTGCCAGGGAAAAGGCGTTTGACGACAGAGTTCACCAGGTGCGGAAACATGACGAGCAGATAGAAGTGGCCCGCTGGATAAGAGAGTTTACGGCAGGGTCTACTTTTATGAATATTTCACCCGCGACATTGAAAAGCAGATCGAGAACGGCCGGCTTAAACCCCACCGAAACCGACGAGTTGGAAAAGAAAACCGATCTGCTGGAAAAATTGGCCCAAAAGAAGGTCAAGCCGCAGGATTCTTATTCGTTTCGCTGCATGCCGCAAGTGTTCGGCGCCAGCCTGCAGGCTTTGAACCACGTCCGCGGAATTTTCGCGAACGAGCTGAATGCCGTGGTTGATAATCCTTTGCTTTTTGTCGAAGAAGGCGAGGTGATCTCGGCAGGGAATTTTCACGGCCAGCCGCTGGCCCTGGCGCTGGATTATCTGAAGCTCGCCATTGCCGAGATCGGCAACATTGTGGAACGTCAGATCAATAAATTATTGGATGGGGCCACAAATGATCTGCTCGAACCGTTTTTGGTTTATGATGAAAAAAATATTAATTCGGGCCTGATGATCTCGCAATACGTTGCGGCCTCGCTGGTTTCCGAAAATAAAGTTTTGGTCCATCCCGCATCGGCGGATTCGATACCGACCTCGGCCAATACGGAAGATCACGTGAGTATGGGCGCGACCGCCGGCCGGCAGGCGCTGGAGATACTTGAAAACGTAAAGAAAGTTATTACGATCGCTATTCTGACCGCGCATCACGCCATGGAAATACGCCGCAGACAGTTCAAGCAATTCGATCTGGAACCGGAAATGGCGAAACCGACGGCCGCATTATTTTATGAAGTAAAAAGAATTATTGCAGATTTTAATAACGACAACTTTCTTGATGATGACCGGTACTTATATGATGATCTGGATGCGATCGCAAAAAATTATGACAGCTTTGCAGCCATAGCCGAGAAATTCCTGGCGATAAAGACGCGGTAAAGAAATGAAAGAAAAAAGCAATACAAACCCCGCGCGCGGAATGCGCGACATTTTATCGGTAGACGCGCGCCGGCGTGACTATGTCATGTCGGTCATCAAGGAAACGTATCAAAAATACGGTTTTGAGCCGCTGGAAACGCCCGCCGTCGAGAACCTGGAAACACTGATGGGCAAATACGGGGAAGAAGGCAATCAACTGATCTTCAAAATTCTCAAGCGCGGCGAAAAGCTCGATCAAGAATTGGCAAAGTTCACTGAATTAACAGAGTCGGAGAACTCTGTGCTCGCGCTCTCCGATCTGGCCCTGCGCTACGATCTGACCGTGCCGCTCGCGCGCGTGGCCGCCAATCGGGCCAGCGAACTTCCGAAATTCTACCGGCGTTACCAGATCCAGCCCGTTTGGCGCGCGGATAAGCCGGGGCGCGGCCGGTTCAGAGAATTTTACCAGTGTGATATTGACGCGATCGGATCGGGATCGATGCTGGTCGAGACGGATGTGTTTTCCGCGGTAGCGGAGGTGCTGAAAAATCTGGGGTTCAAAGAATTTGTAATAAAGCTTAATCACAGACAGGTTTTACGCGGCATACTCGAGGCAGCCGGGATCGAAGAAGACAGGCAGACGGACGCCCTGGTCGCGCTCGACAAATTAGACAAGATCGGCACGGAAGGCGTCGTCGGCGAAATGCTGAAGCGGGGAATAGCCGAGGGAGCGATAAACAAAGTATTAGAACTCTTTAAGAAAATAAACACGCTGTCTGAAAATGCTGAAATTCTTGACGCTTTGAAGGATTTTGTCGGGGAAAATCAGTTTGGGCGGCTCGGCTGTAAGGACCTGGGAGAGATATTAGGCTTTGCCAAAGATCTGCCGATCAAGATCGACGCCAGCCTCGCGCGCGGGTTGTCCTATTACACCGGCGCCATTATGGAGGTCGATGTCGGGAAAGAAATAGGCTCGCTGGGCGGCGGCGGGCGTTATGACGGATTGATCGGAATGTTCGGCAAGGAGCAGATCCCGGCTTGCGGATTTTCGCTTGGGCTCGAACGCATTTTGGTCGTGATGGAAGAGCGCGGAATGTTTCCGCCGGAGATCGCCGCGGCAAATTCCGCCGATGTAATGGTCACGATCTGGAATGAAGATTCGGTGGCCGATGCGCTCGCGCTGGCGCAGGAATTACGCGCGCAAGGCTTACGCGTTCTGCTTTATCCCGAAGCCGACAAATTAGCCAAACAGTTTAAATACGCCGGGCAGATCAATGTACCTTACGTCGTTGTCCAGGGCGACGAAGAAAAAGCCGGCGGCATGGTCGCTCTAAAAAATATGCAGACCGGAGACCAGGAAACTGTAAAAAGAGAAGACGTCGCGGAAAAGATCAAATCTGCGTAGCGGATGTTCGCCACGGCCGCAGATCCAAGTTATCAGAGTCCGCGTAGCGGATTGGTTGAACGATTACAGGCCGCTTGATGCTATTTGTTCGCGCGAATTAAACAACTAAATCATCTGTAAAGGTCGAATATATGCCCCACACATATACAAACTTTCTCTATCATATTGTCTTCTCCACAAAAGAGCGCTTGCCGCTGATCACGAATGAGCTAAAACCACGTCTCTACGAATATATCGGCGGAACCGTTCGCGGTTTGGGAGGCATTCAACTTGAGATCTGAGGCGTGGCGGATCACGTGCATATTCTGATCAAAACTTAAGCCGACCATACAGTGTTCAGATTTTATGCGCGAACTTAAATCAAGTACGTCTAAATGGGCGAATGAAATTACCAACGGGCGTTTTGAATGGCAGGACGGTTACGGGGCTTTTACGGTCGGTGAATCGCAAGTGGAAAATGTGCGCCGCTATATCCGTGACCAGGAAGCGCATCACTTGGGGATAAGTTTTGAAGACGAATTTAAAGACCTGCTAAGAAATAGCGGGCTCGATTTTGATGAAAGATTTTTATGGACATAAGGTTTAGAGTTCAAGCTTTGGCTTGTCTTTTGACAATGAAGCAAACTAAAGTTTGAACTCTAAAACTCAAACTACTCCGATCAACTTAAAAATGAAAGTTGATGCCGAAGCGCAGGTTGTGATTTTTCAGATACGCTGAATGCGTGAAAACATTTTCCGGAAAATTCTGTGAAGGCGTAAATGCCCTCAGGGTTGTGCTGGTCGATGATGTCCGGCCGAAATCCGCATAAAGATATTCCGCCTTGGCCGACCAGCGTTTGGCCAATTTTACTTCGACGCCGCCGCCGCCCGTCCAGCCCGCTTTCGTTTCCTTAAAAAAATTGGTTTCCAGCGCATTGGCAAAGCTATCGGAAAAAACGCTTCCGTATTGAAGGTCGGTAACGGCCAGGCCGCCGGTCACATAAAACAGCGCGTTCTTATGGACCACTCCCGCGCGCGGGCGGGCGGTGAACATCCATTTGGTGCTTACCGATTGCGTGATAAGAAAATTGTCGGGGCTGCAGCACGGGTAGGTCGTGTTGCTGAAGGAAAACATGTCCGCGCGGTTCGATCCAAAATCGGCTTCGAAGCCGACGAGAAAATTACCGCTTTGATAATTGTAACCGCCTTGTCCGCCGCCGGTAAATCCGTTCTTTTTTACCCGCGTCGCGCCGGCGCTATTGACGGCGTTCACACTTGAGGCGGCAAAATATCCGGTCGGCGCGAATATAGTCGAAACATCCGCCGAGCCGCGGCTAAAATTGCTGCCGACAAAGCCGCCCGCGTACCAGCCTGTCCACGAACGTGAAGACGAAGATGACGATTGTTTTTCTTTTGTTTTTTCGGCCGGCTTTTCTCCCTTATCGAATTTATCGAAAGGATTTGCTTTCACCCCAACACTGCCGGTTTTTACAACCGCTTGTGTGTTATTTTGGTCCTGTGCAAAGACGGAAACGCCGAGCGCTCCGCAAAAAGAAAGCACCAGCGCTGCCGATGCAAATGTATTAATTAATTTAATTCCCATTATTGCTTTAACTCCTTATTGCTCCCCAATAACCCGGGGGTAAATCTCATAAAAGGAGGCCTTAAACATCAAGGCCATTTCACAACAGGTTTTGTTACCTATTAAATGCGTAGATGGCGCATAACGCATTTTGAGTTGCATCTCGCAACAAAGAACAAGACGAAAAGGGGATCGGATTTTGCGTGAGAAAGAAATTATTGCAATGCTCCCCGCAGCTTGCGCTGCGGGCTACACGCTTCCATACGCATACGCGGATTTATGAGATAATGAACAATCATGAATGAAGCATGGGTTAATATAATAATTGGCGGCACGATAGGTGTTTTGGGAACACTTCTAGGCACAATAGTTAACGGTAGGATTAACTTAGGAAACGCCAGATTACAACTTCAGCATCAGGAAATAAGGGAAAAGAAATTATTATTTCTTTCAAAATTAGAAGAGACCCACACGGCTGTTTCGGACTATTTGCTTTTTTGCGCAAAAATTGGTGCCGATATAAATAACGATAATGGCGTAACAAGTTTGAAACCTTCTTTAGATAAATTTTTCTTAGAAGGTGGAATTAAAATTCATAAGATTTCTACCCTAATTCAGTTTTATTTACAGCATTTAGTAAGTGATGGGGAACATTTAGTATCAACAAATCAGGAAATTTTGATGTCGTTAATTAAATACGAAGGTCTCCGAAATTTTCCTGATCAAAGTCTAAAAGAGGAAGACATAACAGCCTTAATTGAAAAAATTAAAGCCTCTGTAGAAGTGTCTAATAAAATACAGGCTCAAATTGTTATGTCTTCAACCCAGCTTATTGAGAACATTGCATTCAAAAAATGAAATGACACAACAAATTTTACAAAATATTATCGACGAAGCGGCGCTTGGCTTTCGCAGTTATAAAAGCCTGGCTGATAAAGCGTTGGCCCAGATCTCCGACGAACAGTTTTTTCAGACTATCGATGAAGAATCTAATCCGGCCGCGGCGATCGTGAAACATATCGGCGGAAATTTGCGTTCGCGCTGGACCGATTTTTTAACCAGCGACGGTGAAAAACAGGATCGTCACCGCGACACGGAGTTTGAACCGGAAAACGATACGCGTTCCAGCCTGATGGAATTGTGGGAAACCGGCTGGAGCACGCTTTTTGCCACGCTCGATTCTTTGCGGCCTGACGACATGGGCAAGATCGTCAAGATCCGCGGCGAAGACCACACGGTCGTCAAAGCGCTCAACCGTTCGCTGGCCCACACCGCTTCGCATGTGGGACAGATAATTTTTCTTGCCAAGCATCTGCAAGCCAAGGATTGGAAGACCCTGAGCATTCCACGAAACAAATCGGCCGATTTCAATTCCTATATGGACAAAAAAGAAGGCGCGGCAAAACCCGACCCGTTAGACCTGCATACAGATTTCAGGAAAGAAGCTGAGGCAGATTTTAGAAAAGAAATTGAAAAGTAAAAAAGATCGAGCGGCGGGAGAGAGATGCCGCTCGATCTTTTGAGGAGGTCATTTTAGTTAGCGGATGCGAACTCTGCTGATGAGCGTGGTCGTCGTTCGGCCGTTATGTATCCTTACGCGGTAAGTTTCACGGTAAAGATAGCGTCCGCGCCTGACCGTGCTCGTCCTGATATAGACGCGATCGCGTCCCCGCCTGCCGCGGCGCTGCTGCCACTGCGGCTGAGATTCGCTCGCCGTTATAGTTACAGAGTTAACATTTTCCGCTGCGTTTGCATTTGCTATCGGAAAGACAGCAAAAGCTCCTGTTAGTATCAATGAAAGTAATAATGTCTTTTTCATTTTTTTACCTCTCCCTCTTGTATTAAAACGCAACAGCCTGCTGGCTTTTTTGCTGCGCCGATAACTTAGAAGTCCGAGGGTTTCACGGCGTTGTCACGTTTTTCCGCGAGGAAAAAGGTTGCCCGTAATGTCCAAAACTCAACAAACTTTGTATATTGATCAATCTGAAAACGATATAACCCTGAAGGGGCTGCACGACTGTTGAGAATCTGCCGCCCTTCAGGGCTATATCGTTTGGAATCTCATACCCAGGGTGGCGCTCACTTACCCTGGGCTATTTTTCTTAGTCCCCGTTGGGGACTTTTAAGGATAGGTTTTCAGATTGCCTACTAACCCACTTTTGTTTTTACGCTGTAATAGCTTAGAATTAATCTTTTTCGCATCAGCAGACTTTTAGGACAGTAAATAATGGCTTTGGATATTTTAGGAAATTTAGAGAGAACTCACTCTTGCGGCGAGCTGCGCGCTGAGAACGTCGGCGAGCAGGTGGTGCTGATGGGCTGGGTCGCGAAAAAGCGCGATCTGGGCATTTTTACCTTTGTCGATCTGCGCGACCGCGAAGGCGTGACGCAGCTTGTCTTTGCCGAGGGGTACGATCCGGCCGCGCATGTGAAAGCAAAAGATCTGCGCGGCGAATTTGTCATCGCGATAAAAGGCGAAGTGATCGCGCGCGCGGAAAATACGCGCAACGCTAAACTTGCGACCGGCGATGTCGAGGTGCACGTCAAAGAATTGCTGATCCTTAACGATGCGAAAACGCTGCCTTTCCAGTTGGAAGTGGCCGGGTCGGAAAATCTGGCCAGCGAAGACACGCGCCTGAAGTTTCGCTATGTCGATCTGCGCCGTCCGCAATTGCAGCACAATATTCGGATGCGTGCCCGCGCGGTCGCCAAGATCCGCGAGTTTATGGACGCCGGCGGGTTTATCGAGATCGAAACGCCTATCCTGCTGAAATCGACTCCGGAAGGCGCGCGCGATTTTATCGTTCCTTCGCGCATTCACAGCGGCAAATTTTTCGCGCTGCCGCAATCGCCGCAGATATTAAAACAGATCACGATGATCGCCGGGTTTGATAAGTATTACCAGATCGCGCGCTGCTTTCGCGACGAAGATCTGCGCGCCGACCGCCAGCCGGAATTTACACAGCTCGATGTGGAAATGTCTTTCGCGCATCGCGAGATGGTCTATCGCGTGATGGAAGGATTTTTCGGCCACGTCTTTACGCTGATCGATGTCGCATTGCCGAAAGAATGGGATCGCATGACCTATGCCGAAGCGCTGCGCCGCTACGGTTCGGATAAACCCGACCTGCGTTTTGAGATGGAACTCGCCGATCTTTCCGGCGAACTCAAAGATACCGACTTCGCGCCGTTTGCCGATACGCTAAAAAACGGCGGCGAGATCAAATGCATCACGGTCAAAGGCAAGGGTGATTATTCGCGCAAAATTCTGGATGAATTACAGGAATTTGTTAAGCGTTACGGCGCTTCCGGCCTGGCGTGGATCAAGCTGGGACAGGACGAAACGACTTCGTCACTGTTGAAAGTTTTAGGAGAAGCAAAGATCGAACAACTTGCTGATACCGCGAAAGCTGAACGCGGGGATGCGGTCTTGATCGTGGCAGGGAAGAAGTCTGTCGTTGCCGCCGCTCTCGGTGCGCTGCGTAATGAAGTGGCCCGCCGCGAAAATCTGATCGACCGCTCGGCTTACAAGCCGCTGCTGGTGACGGAATTTCCGATGTTCGAGCACGATGAAGAGAGCGATATGTACATGGCGGCGCATCATCCCTTCACCTCGCCGATGGACGAAGATCTGGAGATGTTTAAGACCGCCATCGAAAATGACAGCCAGCATCATTTGCTCGGGCAGGTACGCGCCAAGGCGTATGACGCGGTCATCAACGGCTACGAATGCGCGGGAGGCTCGATCCGTATTCACCAGAAAGATATCCAGGCGCTGAACTTTAAAGCGCTCGGGCTCTCGACGGAAAAAGCGCGCGAGCGGTTCGGGTTTTTTCTCGATGCGCTGGAATACGGCACACCGCCGCACGGCGGATTTGCCGCCGGTATCGAGCGTACCTGTATGATCCTCTGCGGCACGGAAAACATCCGCGACGTAATGGCCTTTCCCAAAACCGCCTCGGCACAGGACCTGATGATGGATTCACCCGGCGATGTCGACCAGTCGCAGCTAAAAGAACTCGGAATAAAAATCGTTGAATAAACAAGAGGCAAGCGTTATGCTTGCCTTTAGTTTTATGAGACGTCTGCTTTCTCTTATTTTTCCTATCTTTATACCTTGCTCATTGGCTTTTTTGTGCTATTGGTATGCGGCGCACTTGATGGGAGACAAGATCGATTGCTCTTACGCAGATCTAATACCGTATTCTTCTGACTTTTGTGCCGATGGAGATATCGCAAATATTGCCGAGAAATTAAACTGGCTGGCATTTTTGCTGCTGCTGGCATCAGCGTCTATAACAGGACTCGTAGTTTTTCGAAAGTACCAATCTCAAAGGGATTTAAAACAGAGAAATCCGCTAAAAATTTCGAACTAAAGGAATCTAAATATCGTAAAATTCTACTGTGATGGCGAGTAAATACGATACAAATCCGCTGGACCCTGATTTCCCGAAAAAAGCCGGGCATTCGCAGCAAACCGAGTTTTTGCCGAATTTAGACGCTGAAACGAGGGCATTTACGGCGGCGGCGACAGGAAAAGGGGCCAGGACGGCCACCGCCGATGAACCTACGCGGCGTTACGACAACCCTAATTTCGCACAATATTCGTCCGTATATGCCGAGCAGCAGGCCTCACCCGTGTATCAAACCACCCGGCTGACGGAACCGGAAAAGCCATCCAGCCGCAAAATTGTCGGGTTACCGGAAAATCTGCTGATGATAGCGCCTTATGCGCCGTTTACCATCGGGCTGATCGCCGGCATCCTGGAGCTCCTTTTTGTTCCGCAAAGCGAAACGAAGGTGCGCTTTCACGCCGCGCAAGGGTTGGCGGCGCATATTGCGATCCTGCTGGTGTACGTCGTTTTAGGAGTGATCGGTGAAATAACGAGTGTCGGGAAGATCGGCAGCTTTGCCTTTGGCTTGGCCACGACAATTTTTCTGGTGATCACTATGATAAGGATATGGAAAGGCAAAGCCGCTCATTTTGAAATGCTCGACGGCCTGACCAATTGGTTAAACGACAAGATCAAGACCCAACCGAAACAGTAAATATTATGTATTGCGCAAAGTGCGGCAGTTTGGTCCAAAACACCCTTAATTATTGCAACTCCTGCGGTAATAAGCTGGCCAAGGCCGATGAGCGTCCGGTTCGGCAAGGCAACCCGCTGCCTTTTCTGGCGGCGGCGCTCTGCGTGATCGACACTGTCGGATTATTTGTACTGGCGCTATTGACGCTGATGTTTTTGGACAGGCACTTGGATGAGAAGGTAATAATGATCATCTCCACGATTTATCTTCTTAGCCTGGCAAGTATTAATTTTATGTTCCTGCGGATGATATCCAAACTGGTCAGCAGCCACATCGAAAATAAAAGTCCGTCAAACGAAAAACCTCAGGCAAGTTTATTCTCACATGCCACCGCTCAACTCGACGCCCCGCGGCAGCCTGTGCAACAGGTATCCAGCATTACCGAGCACACCACCCGCACGCTGGATGAAGTTCTGATCAAAGAAAGATAGACGCTCCGAAATTCGCCGAAAAGGAGGGAGCTGGGACAAGATTTTTGTTGCAGTGTTGCAGAGGGTGCGCGCCACTGCACCACCTGAACCGCTTTTGCAACACGGTTTTGGGAAATTTGGAGCTTCAAAGAGCGACAGCCGCAGAGGCCGGAACCATGAGGATATATTAAAGATCACGGAGGCTGAAGAACAGATTTTGTGTGATGAGACGATTTATTGAGCTTAAGGCAATTTAAGAATAAGATCAGAACCCGGAACAATAGTGACCGGTTTCATGAGCGAAGCGAATTGTAATTTAGTACACGAGAGAAAGAACATCCGTCACGGCTTCGCCGCGCCACCCCTCCTTATGTAAAGGACGGTGTTTAAACGCTAGACGAACAATTCATGTATCGCCATCACGATCACATAGGTGAGAGCGGAGATGGTCGCTGCCATAGGTATCGTCAGGATCCAGGCCCACACGATCCTTCCGGCCACGCCCCATTTGACCGCGGAAAGGCGTTTAGTTGAGCCGACGCCGACGATCGCGCCGGTGATAGTGTGAGTAGTGGACACCGGAATGCCGGTGAAGGTAGCAAAAAAGAGAGTTATCGCTCCGGCCGTCTCCGCGCAGAAGCCGCCCACGGGCTGTAGTTTAGAGATCTTGGAGCCCATCGTTTTAACGATACGCCAGCCGCCCGAAAGAGTTCCCAGCCCGATGGCCGCATGCGCCGCCAGTACGACATAAAGAGGAATGTCCGGGAGTTCGCCTTTGGGGCCAAAGCTTAAGATCCCGCCGGCCGCCAGAACGGCAGTGATGATGCCCATGGTTTTCTGAGCGTCGTTGCCGCCATGCCCGAGCGAGAAAGCGGCCGCGGAAAAAAGCTGTCCCACCCGGAAAACCTTGTCGACGCGGCCGACCGATACCTTGTGAAAGATCCAGTAAACCGCCACCATCATGACAAATCCGAGCAGCGCTCCGATCAGCGGCGACAATACGATGAAAGAGATCGTCTTGACCCAGCCTTCGGGTTTGAGGATCGTTGTCACCCCGCTAAACCCATGAAAACTGATGAATGAAGCCATCGCGCTGCCGGCGTAGCCGCCGATCAAAGCGTGCGAACTGGACGTAGGCAGGCCCAGGTACCAGGTGATCAGGTTCCAGATCACCGCGCCCAATAGCCCGGCCAGTATTACGTAAAGCTTGTAATCCTCCGCGATCAGATTCAGATTGACCAGGTCGCCGCCCACGGTTTTGGCGACGTGCGTACCGAAGACGGCAAAGGCGATAAAATTAAAAAAAGCCGCCCAGATGACCGCCAGGCCCGGCGAAAGCACACGCGTGGAGACTACGGTAGCGATCGAATTCGCCGCGTCGTGAAAACCGTTCACATAGTCGAAGATCAGCGCCACGATGACTATGACAATTACCAGTACAAGAATTGGACTCATAGGTCTCTTAGGTATGCTTCAGGATGATAGCTTCGCTGATGTTGGCCACACTCTCGCAGCGGTCGGTGGCGTATTCAAGCAGTTCGTAAAGTTCTTTCCATTTAATGATCTCGGTCGCCTCATTGTTTTGATGGAAAAGGCCGCCGACGGCTTGAAAATAAATATCGTCGGCCTCGTTTTCCAGCTTATGGATCTCGACCAGATGTGAAGTGATGTTCTGAGGCTTATGCAGAGTGGCCACCATTTCATTGATCTCGAGTGACAGGCTCTGGATCACCTTGGAAAAACGCCGGGCGTGCTCGGTTATTTCCTTGATGTCATACATCAGGATCGCGCGGGCGGCGGCATCTATATAATCCAGAATGTCATCCAGCGCCACGGCCAGCGTATAGATGTCTTCGCGGTCAAAAGGCGTGATAAAGGATTTATTGAGCTTGGTGGTGATGGAATGTGTCAGGTCGTCGCAGGCATGCTCTACGGTTTTTATCTTTCGCGCGTAATTCTCAAATTCGCTGCTGTCGGCCTTCATCATTTCGACCAATAGATCAGCCGCTTCAGTGATCTTTCCACTGATCTGAGAAAAGATAGTGAAGTATGCGTCTTCACGAGGCAAGAGGCTAAAAGCCATAATGTGTATGGTCTCCGATTTCTTGAAATTGCATAAGGAAGGTGAAGTATATCCAAACCGGGTAAATTTATCTATCTATATCCGGAGAGATTTAACAAAAATGTAACATCGGTAAAAATTGCCCTTAAGGAAAATACGGTGAACCCGGTCCGGGGCGGTTACATCCTAGAAACGTTTAAGTTTTCGATTGATAACCCGCGGCGTTTCGCTTAGACTTAAACAAAGATTTTTAACAGGTTATCGGGTTTTGAAGCGGGTCATCCGTTTAAGCGCGTTCTAAACTGAAGGTGAAAATTATGAGAAGAACTTTGGCTACAATAAATAAGAATTTAGCGGTAATGCTGGTGTTATTGGCGGTTGTGGCAGCGCCGATGACGGCCTTTTCACAGACCAAGATCAGCATGCCGAAAAACAAATATAAGATCCAGGACGATATCAAGCTTGGCCGGGAAGCCTCTATCGAAGCCGAAAAGCAGTTTCCGGTGCTTAACGACACCCAATCGACACGTTATGTCCAGCAGGTGGGCGGGCGCCTGGTGGCGGCGATACCGCCGGAATTTCGGCACCCTGAGTTCACTTATTCGTTCAAGATTGTTAATGCCAGAGATATCAACGCTTTTGCGCTTCCGGGCGGCCCCATGTACGTCAATCGAGGGATGATAGAAGCTGCCAAAAACGAGGGGGAGATGGCCGGCGTGATGGCGCACGAATTAAGCCACGTGGCATTGCGCCACGGCACCGCGCAGCAGACAAAGCTCACTAACCCGCTCAACCAGGTACTGGCCATCGGAGCGATCATCGGCGGCGGTATCCTCGCCGGGCAGGCCGGAGCGCAGGCAGGCTCTATTTTTGCCCAGGGATATTTTCTCCGCTATAGCCGGGAATATGAGACCCAGGCCGATACCCTGGGCGCGCAGATAATGGCGCGCGCCGGTTACGACCCGCAGGACCTGGCCAATATGTTCCGCACCATTGAACGCCAAGGCGGCGGTGGAGGCGGCGGCGGCGGGCCGGATTGGTTCAGCAGCCACCCGAACCCGGCAAATCGTTATAAGAACATCGAAAATGAAGCCCGGATACTCAAAGTAACGGGTGATCCGATCAAGAATACGCCCGGCTTTGAGCAGACAAAACGGCGTCTGTCGTCCATGCCGCGCGCCAAGTCGATGGCCGAGCTGGAAAAGCAGGGTAAAACCGGGGGCAGCGGCAATACCGGCAATTCGCCGATACTGACCGGCACGTATAAAAATTCCATCGAACTGCCGTCGCGCAGTTATAAAACTTACAACGGCGGTAATTTTCTGCAAATGAGCGTGCCGAACAACTGGAAGGAAATGTCCGACAGCGACGAGATCTTTTTTGTTCCCGAGGGAGCTTACGGCAAGGACGGCATTACCCACGGAACGCTGATAGGTTTGTATTCGCCGGGCAGCAGGGACCTGGCGACGGCTAATAATGCCTATATCCAAAGCTTGCTGGAAGGCAACAGCTACCTGCGCAGGCAAGGATCTTCGACAAGCACCAATATGGCCGGCCGGGCGGCTATAGCGACCGTGCTCCGAGGCACTTCACCGGTAACCGGAAGGGTAGAGATAGTTACGATACACACGGTAATGATCAGCGACGGGCGGCTGTTTTTCTTCGCGGGCGTATCGCCGGAAAGCGACTCCGTCACCTACAACCGGACCTTCAGCGCGATGCGCGGTTCGGTAAGAATGAACGATAGGTAGGAACTTGGGTCTCTAATTTAGCGATGATCAAAATTATAATTTTGACTTTGATTAAATTTGCAGGTCAGGAAGGGTTGCTTGCGCCCGCTTTTCCCAGTTCCGTAGGGACGCTATATTTATAGTCAAAATCGACAAAGATTTGAGTTCTGTTGGAACGACATATGCCGCTCCTACGGAGCTCAAATTTATTTTATTCATATTTTCTACAAATATGACGTCCCTTCCGGGACTAAGATTTTATAGTCAGCGGGCGCAAGCAACCCTTCCTGACCTGAGAGGTAGCTGGCTTGAGCGGTGTAAATTTGCGGCGATATTTATTTTCTCGAGAACATAGCACGATAGACCGGAAGGCCTCTTTCTTCGACCGACGTTTCGCGTTCGGTTTTGATGGGAAAGGGGTTTTTCTTGTTTCGCAGCAATTTAAACTCGGGGCTCTCGTTAAAAAATCCGCATATTTCCTCGGCTACTTCCCGCACGTCGGATTGAATAAAAACTTTGCCTCCCGGCGCGAGATAAGCGGCGATATCGTTTATCAACCCTGACTTTACCATCCGCCTTTTAAAATGCTTTTTCTTGAACCAGGGGTCGGGAAACTGGATCGTTACCAACTGCAAAATTCCGGGCCCGAGGTTCTTTAGAACATTCCCCAGAGAGATCGTCGCATTACAGTATTCGTAATGAAGATTGGACAATGACTTTTCATCTTTGATGCGGTTTGCTTCGTCCACCAGAGGCTCGCGTATTTCCAGCCCGAGGAAATTCCATTGCGGTTCGATCTGCGCCATCTTCAGCAAAAATCTGCCGCGGGCGCACCCGATATCCAGATGCAGCGGAAGTGTGGGGTCGGCAAAAACTTTTGTAAGATCGATCGCCGGCGACAGCGCCTGGAATCGCGGAGCCAGCGGATTGACGTGTTGATGAACTCTGACCCTCGGCATTACAAGATTATTTTTTTGGTAAGTATCAGGATGGTTAAGGTGGCAAAGCTAAGGAAGGCCGCGAGCGTTGCATAGCCCAGCAATCCTGTCACCGCATCGACCTTGCGGGGGTCTTCGTACAGGTCTTTTGGAATTTGGATAAGCCCGTAGATCGCGCCGACGAGAAAGCCTCCGAGATGCGCGGCGTTGTCGATATACAGATAGCCGATCACTCCCATTCCCGCTACTATCGCGAGATTGATCAGCATATTTTTTAAAAAACCCGGCGGCAGCAAGCGCCTGCGTTTGTAGCCGTAAACGGTCAGATATCCCGCCAATCCGAGAATGCCGCCCGAAGCGCCGACCGAATGTATTTCCGGTGATAAAACGACGCTCATAAGGCTGCCGCCCACAGCCGCGAAAAGAAACACGATAGCCAGATGCGCGCGGTTGGAGAGAAGCTCGATCGCGCTTCCCAGGCTGTAAAGGGCCATGCAGTTCAAGGCGATATGCCAGAAAAACCCGTGCATCGTATTTCCCGTCACCAGCCGCCAATATTGCCCGTTCCTGATCAGGAGGTTATTCGCGTCAGCCAGATCGAACGAGTTTGCAAAGCCGGTCGTATTTTGGAAAAGAAATACCGCCGCCAGCGCCGCTATTATGACAATAGTGAAATAAGGAAAAGTATATTGAGCGGCCACGGCCCCGCCGTCACCATCAGAGGCCCCGTCAAAGGTCCCGTCAGAGATCTGATCGGATTCCCGCGGCGGCGAACTTTCTTCCGGATCTATTACTTTTAGCGACATATATAAATAATATCTTACATCGCCAATCCGCCGTCTGCCTGGATCACCTGTCCGGTAATGTAACGCGCGGAATCGGATAAGATAAAGCACACTATCTCAGCCACTTCCTGCGTATTGCCGAGGCGTTTGAGCGGGATCATTTCGAGCAGTTTTTGCTGGTATTCATCGCTGAGCTGGCCGCTCATATCGGTTTCGACCAAGCCGAGGGCGAGCGCGTTGACGGTGATCTTGCGGCTGGCTACTTCTTTCGCCAGCGACTTGGTCAGCCCGATCATCCCGGCTTTCGAGGCCGAGTAATTCGATTGGCCGAGCATGCCGACCACGCCGCTGATAGAGGTAATGTTGATGATGGCGCCGCCATTGTCGTTTTTCATCATCGGGCGCATCACGGCTTTGGAAAAATTCCAGGCGCCTTTGAGATTGGTGTCGACCACGGCGTCCCAATCGTCTTCTTTCATGCGCATGATGAGATTGTCGCGCGTGATGCCGGCGTTGTTGATAAGAAAATCTATCGTGCCAAGTTCCGCCTGCGCGGCTTTTACGAATTCGGCGGATGCCTCGGTATTTCCCACATCGCAGCTTCTAGCAAACGCTTTTACACCCAGCGCTTCGATCTCGGCCTTAAGCTTGTCGGCCTCTTCCTGGCTTTTGGCAAAATTAAAAGCGATGTTCGCTCCACGCTTCGCCAATTCCAACGCGATCGCCCGCCCGATACCCCGCGTAGCTCCAGTAACTATCGCCGATCTTCCTTCAAATTGTTTTTCGCTCAATGTGATCTCCTGATTAGGCGGAAACGCGACAGTTATGGAGCGTGTTAAATTTTGGATCGTTTACACGCTCCATAACTGTCGCGTTTCTGCCTTATAAATTAACACGCTCCATAAATGCCCCGGTTTCTGCCTTATAAATTAACACGCTCCATAACTGTCGCGTTTCTGTCTTATAATTAACACGCTCCATAACTGTCGCGTTTCTGCCTTATAAATTAACACGCTCCATAAATGCCCCCGGTTTCTGCCTTATAATTAACACGCTCCATAAATGCCCCGGTTTCTGCCTTATAATTACACGCTCCATAAATGCCCCGGTTTCTGCCTTATAAATTAATACGCTCCATAACTGTCGCGGTTTCTGCCTTTTTACAATTTCAACGATCTCAAATATTCCCGAAAATCTTCGCCCAGGTCTTTTCGTTTTAAGGCAAACTCCACCGTCGCGATCAAAAATCCTAATTTGTCGCCGGCATCGTGCCTTACGCCGTCGAGTTTCACCGCGTAGAACGGACGCTCTTTTAATAAGAGACGCATGGCATCGGTTATTTGAATTTCGCCGCCGGCGCCGGGAATTGTATTTTCGATGGCTGCGAAAATATCCGGTGTGAAAATATAGCGCCCGATGATCGCCAGGTCCGAAGGAGCATCGGCAAAGGCGGGCTTTTCTACCATGTCTTTGATCTTAAAAACATTCGGTTCTACTTCTTCGGCGTCGATCACGCCAAAGCGGGAAATCGCTTCGCCCTCAACCTGCATGGTAGCGATGACCGGCGCTTCGTATTTTTCAAAGACGTCTATCATCTGCTTGAGCGCGGGCTTTTCCGCGTCCACGATATCGTCCGCCAGCAGCACGGCAAAAGGCTCGTTCCCGACGAAATCCTTACCCTGATAAATGGCGTGGCCCAAACCTTTGGCTTCTTTCTGCCGCGTGTAGCTGATCTTGGCAATGTCGGAAATGGCATGGATCTGCTTAAACAGCTCGTCTTTACCCTTTTCTTTTAAGATCTGTTCCAGTTCGAAGGAAATGTCAAAATGATTTTCGATTGGTGATTTGTCCCGCCCGGTCACGATCAGGATCGATTCCACGCCGGAAGCGACGGCTTCTTCGGCCACATACTGGATCAGCGGTTTATCCACCAGCGGCAGCATTTCCTTGGGCGAAGATTTGGTCGCCGGTAAAAAACGCGTGCCCAAACCAGCGGCGGGAAAAACTGCTTTACGAATTTTTTGTTTCATAAAAAGATTGTTAAATTATGACCTTGCTTTCTGTTATAAACAAAGAGCAGTGTCGAATTAGAAATTTTAGGTTAAAAACGGCTGAGAGACAAACGGCACGGTTTTACCGACCGCGCACGAGAAAGAAACAGGTTTTATGAAAAAAGCATCGCTGTTGCTCATGGTGCTGATCGTACTTGCTTTAGTGTTTGCCGGGGCGGGCTGCTCCCGATCTGTCAAAGCGGTGGATACCAATGAATATTTCACTTTGAAAAGGGGCGAGATCGTCACTGTCAGTAATGCCGGCATCAAGATCAAAATGCTGGAAAACGGAGCTTCGCAGCGCCAGTCCGGCGGAGACGCGGTTTTTTGTAAACTTGAAATAACCTTTAAGAACAACACCGAGGAAAAGACACTCGAGGTGGGCGGGTTTGCTTCATACAACGAATGGAACCTGCGGGTGGAAAAAGCAAACCCGGCGCCCGATGTGAGCAAGTCTTCGTGCATGCTGATAGTTACCAGAACGATGGGATAGAAAGACCAGAATAGTTTTAGTTATGTTAGACCTTAATTTTGTCAGAGAGAATTTAGATAAAGTCAGAGAGACGTTGGGAAATCGCAATTTTCCCGCCGAAGCCTTAGACCGTTTTGTGGAATTGGACGGGGAGCGCCGTAAAGTTATCGGCGAATCGAACAAGTTAAATGAACTGCGAAATTCAGCCAGCAAAGAGATCGGCGCGCTGATGCAGCAGGGAAAAAAGGACGAGGCCGAAGCAAAGAAAGCCGAGGTTGCAAAAGTAAAAGAGCAGCAAGCCGAGCTCGACGCAAAACGGGATGAAGCTGAAAACGCGATGTTTGAACTTCTCGGCGGCCTGCCTAATATTCCGGACGAGAGCGTTCCGGTGGGCGCGGATGAAAATGCCAATGTTGAAGTGCGCCGCTGGGGCACGCCGCGCGAATTCAGCTTTACGCCGAAAGACCACGTCGATATCGGCGAAGCTCTGGGGATACTCGATCAGGACCGGGCGGCAAAGATCGCCGGGTCGCGTTTTGCGATCTTAAACGGCGCGGGCGCCCGGCTGGAACGCTCGCTGGTAAATTTTATGCTCGACGTGCATACGCGCGAGCACGGCTACACCGAAACCCTGCCGCCTTTTATGGTCAACCGCAAAGCGCTTTTCGGCACCAACCAACTGCCGAAATTTGAGGAAGATCTTTTTCATATCAAAGACGAGCGCGGTTTTGCCCTGATCCCGACGGCGGAAGTTCCGGTGACGAATTACCACGCCGACGAGATTCTTGATGTTAAAGACCTGCCGAAATATTACACGGCCTATTCGCCCTGTTTTCGCAGCGAAGCGGGAAGCTACGGCCGCGACACGCGCGGGCTGATCCGCCAGCACCAGTTTGAAAAAGTGGAGCTGGTAAAGCTTTGCCTGCCGGAAAACAGCGAAGAGGAACACGAAAAACTGACCGCCAATGCCGAGCGCATTCTGCAGCTTTTGGGGCTGCCTTACCGCACCGTCGTGCTCTCGACCGGCGATATGGGCTTTGGGGCAAAGAAGACCTACGATATCGAAGTATGGCTGCCTTCGCAGCAGACCTACCGCGAAATTTCCAGTTGTTCGAACTGCGGCGATTTCCAGGCCCGCCGGATGGATACCCGTTTTCGCCGCGCCGGCGGCGCCAAACCCGAATTTGTGCATACACTCAACGGCTCCGGCCTGGCGGTCGGCCGTACCTGGATCGCGATCCTGGAAAATTACCAGCAGGAAGACGGCTCGGTGCTGATACCTGAAGTGCTGCAGCAGTTTACGGGATTTGAAAAGATCGAGAAGTAAGGGAAAAAGCGGGAAATTGGGAAATAAGGAAAAGAAAATGAGGCTTTTGTCTCTAATTTCCTTTAATTTCCACTTTTCTTTTCCCTGATTTCCTTGATACTCCTTGACACAAACGCCGCTCGTAATTACATTGTAATTATGAAAGCGCAGATAGTCAGCATCGGAAACTCCCAAGGCATCAGAATCCCCAAGACATTGCTCGAACAAAGCGGGCTCAGCGGCGAAGTAGACCTCGAGCTTTGCGAATCGGGCATAGTAATCAAAAAAACAAAAAAACCCCGGGAAAATTGGGCGGAGGCTTTTAAAGCGATGGCCGAAAATGATGATGACGACATTTCCGGCGAAGAGCTGGACGCCCGGTCAACGTTTGAAAAGGACAACTGGCGATGGTAAAACGCTTTGACATTTTTTTGCTCGATCTAGGTTCGGACGCGTCTTCGAGGGGCGGCGGGAAACAGGCGCGCCCGTGCGTGGTGGTTTCGCCGGACGAGCTCAACAGCAGCATTTCCTCGGTCATTGTTGCGCCCATCGATGCCGCGCGAAACAAATATCCCACCCGCGTGGAAATAGAATTCCTTAATAAAAAAAGAAGCATTGTGCTCGAACAGATCCGCACGGTCGATAAATCGCGCCTGACCAAAAAAGTAGGCGAACTCGAAAGCGGGGAGCAAGCCCAGGTATTGTCCGTGCTGCAGGAATTGTTCGCGCCGTAAAAAAGTTTGTGAAGGTTCGTAAGATAATTTCCGGCGGACAGACCGGTGTGGACCGGGCGGCGCTGGATCTCGCTCTCGAAAACGGTATCGATACCGGCGGCTACGTTCCCCAAGGCCGCCTGGCCGAAGACGGAAAAATTCCCGATACATATTCCAACCTGACAGAAACGGAAACGGACGATCCGGCAAAACGTACGGAGTTGAATGTTTTGCACTCCGACGCGACGATGATAATTTTTTGCAACGCGCTCGCCGGCGGGTCAAAACTGACGGCGGAATTTGCCGGAAAGTATAAAAAGCCTTTGCTGAATGTTGATCTTTGCTCCGGAGAATTGGCGCAGTTAATTACCAAAGCAAAAGAGTGGCTTGATACGATCAACGGCGAAATTCTGAATGTTGCCGGTCCGCGCGCGTCGGAAGATCCGGAAATTTATTCGAAGGCAAAACAATTTCTTAAGCGAGTGTTTTCCGAGTGCTCAAAGTGACGGAGGCGGAGTTTCTATTTTTATGAAGACACGGCACGAGCAAGAGAGAACCACCCCGTCACGCGAAGCACGGACACTGGGAGCGCGGACGGCTCGTCCGCACGAATGCGCAGCATTCGATAGGCGGCAAGAGAGAACCACCCCGTCACGCGAAGCGCGTGCCACCCCTCCTTTGTAAGGAGGGGAGCTTTAGGAGCACGACTCTTCAGACTCTACGGACTCTCTAGACTCTTAACTGTTTTCTGGTCTGTTTGCGGCGGCGGGGATCCACTCGCGGTGACGCTTCACCGCGCGGCGGCCATCCGTGGTTTTTAGGCGGAGATGAAATCCTGTACTACACGCTTAGCCGTTTTTCATTTGGTTTTACAAGCGCGACATGCGAGGAGAAATCGGGCGGGAACAGGCCTCGCAGCGGTTGGCCCGAATTAATTTTTCACCTGACGTCACGAGCAGAACGCAGGCTAGCCTTAAATACAGGGTTTATGCCCGCAGAGCGCTAAAGCATACGATGCGGGTTTGCTATGACTTTCAGAGGCAGCAGCCCTTGGTTCAGCCGCCTCCCGGGCTGCCAAGCATGCCCGGCGTGCACAGCCCAAACCGTGTGGTTTGACCCGCACACCGCAAACAGAGCTTCATCATATTAATGTTGGGTGAAGATGGCGAGAGAGGATTTGGGTGAATTTGGAAAACGGTTGAGAGTTCAAACTTTAGTTTGTCTTTGGGAGAGTGGTTAATAAAGCATTAAGACTGGAACCACGAAACCACACGAAAAAAGCAAAGGAAGACACCGCGTGCTTTAAATTGCCGCTAGCTTTAGCTAGTGGTTAGTGGAGTCAAAAGCAGTCTCGGCTTTAGCCGAATAATTGGACTAAAGTCCATAAAATTTTCTGAATTGATCCACTAGCTTTAGCTAGTGGCAATTTATAAAGCAAACTGACAAGAACGCATCGGCTAACGCCGACGCTACTGACAAGAACCCGGTCGCTACCGCTCCCGGTTCTGACCTCATACCACGAGATACACGCCGAATCCACTAGCTAAAGCTAGTGGCAATTTAAACTGGAGTTAAATCAGCCATAGAAAAAAGGCCTCAAATTGAAGCCTCGTTTCATTACCCCTTGTTCTTGGTCTTTTCTGTTTATGCCAGAAACTTTAGTCGCCTATACCGAAGACCGAATAGACCGTGCTTGTCGGCTGTTCGACGTCGGTGTCTTCGACGGTCACGAATAAGCCAAAATCATTCAGCGAAGTTTCGCTGCGAATTTCCGATTCCTGTCTCTTGCCTGAGTTGATGACCTGGCCGAGTTTGACATATTTACCGTCCGCAGAACTGGCCCACAACACAAGTTTCTTGTCCTTGGGCGCCATCTTCATATCGTCAAAGCGCATCTTGATCTGTTTTGCGCCGGCTTTGCTGTTGTCGATGTAAGCCTTACCTTTGAGGCCGGCCAACGCGCCCTTGAAATTGATCCTGATCTCGGCGGTCTTATCGCCAAAACTCGGAACGTTAAGCATCGGAACTTCATAAGCCGAACCGACCGTCTGGCTCGTTGCGACCTGTTTTGATCCTTCAGATGAAGTGATCGCACGCGGAACAACCGCATAACCGGTAGGCAGCGAGCTGCGGAAGGCCACCGGCGTATTGGGATCGAAAGTGTTGATGTCACCGGTCGGTGAAAGCACCAGCATGAACTGATTAAGCGGCGTGCTGAAGCTCTGGGTAGCCACTCCATTTACCACGTCTACGGGGCCCAGCAAACTGGCTGCTCCCGAGGGCGCTACCGCATAAACATATACTTTACTCATATCGGCCGGCATCCCGCTCAGATCAAGATTGACAGCAGTGCCGTCAGCCGAGCGAATGATATGCGCCGTTCCGGTGGCTTTGAAATTTCCCGCCGGGGTAAGCTGTACAACCACTTCCTTGTCGACCGGATACTCGATCACGGTCCAGGTCCCGTCCGGATTCTGCACAACTTCTTTTTTGGTAGTTGTGGTTGTTTTGGTTACTGTCTCCTGCGCGATGGCAAGAGTTGAGAAAACTGAAAGAATTAATACCGCTACTAAAGCTAATAATGTCTTCTTATTCATTTTTAAATATCCCTCTCTGTAATTTAGAACGCTTAATTGCGAACCAAGATAAAGAGGTTAAACGCAATGACCGTGCCAGTACTGAACCTATTAGAGTTACAGAGAAGGGGAAGGGAAGTTTGTACTGAGCTGGTACAACTTTTTGTATGAATAGACAACAAATTCTTAGAGGAAAGAAAGAGCGGGCGCAAGCGGCCCTTCCTAACCTGCAAATTTCATCGGGCCTTCGAGTTACCACTCAAATTAAGTACCTCTCAGGTCCGGAAGGGTTGCTTGCGCCCGCTCCGATTCGAACGCTGCGCATTAGAGCCGAATGAATTCGGCGCTCCCGTTCGGCGCTCCCGTTCGGCGTTCCTTGTTCAGCGCTTAAGTCTATCTGATCCGCAGATCGAAGGGCAGCAGCGTTAAGCCGTCGCCCATTTTTAACTGGTCGAATAAATAAGTGAAACGAAACATTCTCCGCGCGTCTTCGGGCAGGGCATCGAGCATAGCTTTTTGGGCCTTTTGCGTTTCGACACTAGTGGCGGCGTCCTCGTCGGAGTTATCCAAAAAGGTTTCAAAGAACGGGCGCGGCGCGGGAAACACAACTCTGCGCACGCTTTTGTCGGCAGAGATCCCGGCCAGTTCTTTCGCTATCTCGACAGCTTTTTCAAATCCGCCGAATTCATCAATCAACCCGTTTTGTTTTGCCTGCGCGCCGGTCCAGACATGTCCCTGGCCGATCGCGTCTATCTCTTCGACTGACTTGTTACGGCCTTTCGATACCTTCGGAACAAAGTCGTCATAGTAAATTTTGTGCGCGCTTTCTTCGATCTTGGCACGCTCATCGGCGTTCCATTTAACGGTAGTGTCAAACAATCCCGAATTCTTGCCGCGCTTTAAAGTTTCGCTGGTGACCCCGGCCCAATCGAACAGGCCTTTGACGACCGGCTTGCCCATAAAGACGCCGATCGAACCGGTGATGGTCGAAGGTTCGGCAACGATCTTGTTGGCGTTGCAGGCGATATAATAACCGCCGCTGGCGGCGACGTCGCTCATGGAAACCACCACGGGTTTTTTTGCTTTCGCGTTTTCCAGCGCGTGCCACATCAGGTCGGAAGCAAGGGCAGAGCCGCCGGGGCTGTCTACCCGCAGAATGATGGCTTTGATCGATTTATCTTCGGCCGCGTCATTCACCGCTTTGACTATCGTGTCGGAACCGACGGTCGCTTCGCCGCCAAATCCTCCGCGGCTCGAGTGGCCGACATTGATCGGGCCGGAGGCAAAGATAACCGCGACGTCCGCGTCTTTACTTTCACTAAAAGTGTCCTCGATGGCTTCGCGATATTCGCGCCCGCTGATGGTGCGCAGGCCGGCGTCCTCTTTGTAGCCAAGTTTCGCTTTAAGTTGTTCGTAGACCTGGTCGCGGTAAAGAGCGTCATCGATCAACCCCTGTTCCTTTGCTTTGGCGGCGCCGTAGGGAGCATTGTCAATGATCGCTTTCACGTCTTCAGGCGATTTCTTGCGGCCGTCGGCGATGGCGGTGACGACACGATTATAATAATCGTCCAGGATGGCATTCATCACTTCGCGATGGCTATCGGACATTTCTTTGCGAGTATAAGTATCGGGCGCATTTTTGTATTTGCCGATCTGCACGACATCCATCTCTACACCGATCTTGTCCAGCGTGCCTTTGTAAAACATCACATCTGCGGCCAGGCCGTTGATATAAAGATCGCCGGGGGGCGGCAGGAAAATTTTGTCGCAGGCGGCGGCGATGTAATATTCCTTGTTCGAACCGATCTCCATAAAGGCGTAGATCGGTTTGCCGGAAGTCTTAAAGTCAGCGATCGCTTCGCGTATCTCGTCGGCCTTGCCCCAGCCGATGCCGGGAAAATTTACATCGATAAGGACGGCGCCGATGCGGCTGTCGCTCTTGGAATATTTCAGACTGGAAATAAAACTGACCAGCGATTGCTGCTGCACCACGCCAAAAAGTTCGGCGGTCGGATCCTGCGGTGAATAATCGGGCATATCACCGGAAACCTTCATCACCAGCACGCTGTTTTGGGGAACGCTGGGTTTGTTCCTTAGTTGAAAAAAGATCGCGATTCCGATGGCGCATACGACCACGAATACTATCAGGATCCCACCCAGGATAAGAAATGTTTTTGCTGTGCGCGACATTGCCATTTTTTAATATTGCTCCAAAAAAATTTAACTTTTACGCCAAAAGCGACTTCAACATGATTTTACGCGAAAAGGCTGAGAAATGTTTAGTTGAAATAAGAAATAGAGGTTAAGCTGAGGCAGACAGGGAGTTTAGAAGCGCCATACTTTTTCCGGCGTGAGACAGAGATCAAGCTTGATGTCGAGGCCGTATACGTCCGGGATCTCTCTTACGGGCGGGAAATAGGACAAACCCACCTTTTTTGCGCCGGGCCGGCATTTGGCAAGAAACCGGTCGTAAAACCCTTTGCCATAACCCACCCGCTGCCCGAGCAAGTCAAAACACAAAAGCGGCACAATGATCAGATCGACTTTTTCAGCTTCGACGATCTCATCATGCGAAGGCTCGTTGATCTGCCAGTTACTGAGCACCAGTTCGGTCTCATGGGTGTATCTAAGATTTTCTATCTCGTTCGTGTCGAGGTTGACTCGCGGCACTACCGTTTCGACCCGCGGAAAATCCCGCCAGATTTTTTCGAGAATGATGTGCGTGTTGATCTCGTTATATCTCTCGATGGGAAGAAAGCAGTGTAAGAAACGAATTTCTGTCAGGTCAAGCGAGCGGAAAAAAAGCTGCAATATATGATAGCTATGCTCAGCCCGCGCAATAGGAGGCAGATCTTTTTGTTTAGCTAAATAAAATTTGCGAAGGTCTGACTTATTCATCTGAAAATTTAATCAAATAAAATTTTCTTTCGCATTATCAATTCCTTATATTTTTGGTCCAGCAAATTATCGAAAGTTGTTTGTCCATAAATCAACAATTCGACCGAATTTTTTCCAAAGAGTAGAACCACTTTCTGACCAACATAATCTTCTGCTTGCTCAACCGCACCCTTTGTAAAGCCGGACATTGAAACAACTATTCCACGAACATCGACTCTGTTCCCAAGCTTTCCAAAAAGTTCTCTGATGACCTTTGCTTCTATTGGATCCTTTTCCCACTTACATTCAACAAGATAGAATTCTCTTTGTTTAAAAACTATGACATCCATTTCTTCGTGAGAAGTTTTGACGCTTTCTTCCTGTTTCCACCCATTTTGTTCGATTATTTTTCCCAATATTTTTTGTAAAGCACGGCCTCTCGGTTGCGGGGACAATTTGGATATTTCGTCAAATTCCTCACCAATGCCTTTTCGGGACCTATATTCTTTAACACTCTCATAGCCCCGAGTAGTAATCTGATAAGGCATATTTCCAAATTGCTCGACATACTCGGCCCCCCCAAGTAAATATAAATTGCTCGTTATCAATTCTTTTGAAAGTTTGGTTTGTTCTGCGATTACTTCGTTACTAAGGCCCTGATGATAGCCTTTTTCTTCATAGACAGTGGCAAGTGAAGAAAGAATGAGCGTTCTTGCTCGTTCATTAGCCTGGATGTCTTCTGAGGGAGGTATGTGGTTTTGTTCTGAATAAATTACTCCGGGAGGCGTCAACATAAAGCTTCGGGTTGAAACATCAGTAATAAGATCTTTGTCTTTTAATTGCTTTATTAAATTTCTAAAAAAAGTAATATCCCATTCTTCCTGCTCAGCGAGAGCATAAACATCTAAATCAAAGCCAGGAGAAAAATATGCTCTGTAAAGCGCAAGTAAAAGTTCTCTTTCAATATCCATGGTGTTGTCTCTAAAAAGTCTTTTTGACTATCAACAGGGCGATCTGATAGTTCATCAGAGCGGGCGCAAAGCGGCCCTTCCGGACTGCAATTTATCAGACTTTAATACTATCTTTCAAGGATATTATCTTTCAAGCCAGGGGTATCTCTCAGGTTGGCAGGGAGAGAACCACCCCGTCATGGAAGCCGCACCACCCCTCCTTTGTAAGGAGGGGAGTTAAAAGAGCGGTATTCGGCCTTAAGGTGAAATATAAAGCTAAATAAATTTGCAGTCCGGAAGGGCCGCTTGCGCCCGCTCTGCCAACGCTTTTGCGAACGCTGCGCGTTCGTGCCGGCAAGATGCCGGCGCTCCCAGGTTTACGGGCACATTTTATTTAACGATCTGAAAAGGGAAAAGCTGCGACGAGACTTGTTTTGATATCGTATCGGTTACTAATACCTGCAGCACATAATCTCCCGCTGCCAGATCGTCTTTAAGCATGATCGCTCCGCTTACTTTCAGGTGTTTGCGGTCGCTCTGGCCCGAGGCGTCAAATTTATTGAGATTTCCCTGCGTGATCACGCGGTCGTTTTGCAGGATCTTGGCCTGAACTACCAACTGCGGCAGAGAAGCGCCGGCGGCTTTCGCGTTATAAACTTCGAAGCCGTAACGCAGGACGGACCCGGGCCGAAATTCTTTCAGGGCGGTATCGTAAAATAAACTGGAAGGCACCTGGATCTGGCCGGGCTTGTTTCCCACCTTACCCTGCGAAATATTTTGCCAGACGTTATACGTCACGCTTTCAACGGCGAGGCTGGAAACCGTCAGCCGCTGCTTAGCCAGGTTAGGGATCTCAACGATCTGTGAACCCGAACCGATCTTGCCGGACGCGGTGTCGCGCAGGGCAACCCGGTATTGATACAGCCCGGCGTCTTTGACCGGCATCACCAGCACATAGACAAAACCGTTCCTAAGCGTAGATTCATAGGCCGGCCCGCGGGTCTTTATCGTATATTTGGCTTCTATATCTTTGACCAGTACGCCGTTGTCGCCCGTGATGATAGCGACCACGTCAAAAGTCGAGGTTTTCCAGCCGTCAGCAGTATCGGTAAAGGTCAGTCCCTGTGCATCAATGTGCAGAAACGAACGGATGAACGGCCCGCCGGCCGGGTCGTCCGCATAGAGAGCGTTTATATTAAGCGCGATATCGCTATGGGCAAAAGGCGACATCAGCACTTCGGCCATCTGGCGTTCCACCGTAAATTGCGGCTTGGGGCCATCAGTGGCTTTGTTGCTGAAAAAACCGCTTCTGTAACTGACCTTTAACCCCGGCCGCAAAACCTTCACTTCAAACTTATTGAATTTTCGTTTATTCGGATCGAATGTTTCGCCGTCCGGCACATAGCCGAGCAGGTAGTATCCGGCTTGTTCATCCAGCGCCCGCTGGATACCCGCGTTAAAATTGTCACTATTGAGCAGGGATTTTCCACCGGTCTGGGCGGCGAAATAGACCAGGCCGTCCTGGCTGCTCTTAAATTCGTTAGTGCGGAGCTGTTCTTTTTGCTGGCGATGGCCGTCGATCACTTCATAAGTATTGTCAGACGCGGCGATCGACATCGACCTTAGGCCCTTGGTGTCGAATGTGTAGACGACGACCGAAGAACGGTTGGCCGCATCGCTTAAGCTTTGCAAATAACTAAAGACCGCCGACGTGCGGGATTTATCGGCGTCAGCACCGATCGCTATTCCGTCGGAAAAAAGCATCATCGCTTTTCGTCCCGGCAGTTTGCCCATTCCGGAAATGATGTATTTGATCGCTCCGAGCGATGCCTGCGCGTAAATAGCCTCTTCGGACGAGGCTGCGTTTTTGGCTGCCTTTGAAGCGGAAGCCTGCACTTCATCCGCATTCGCATGCGGGTGTACAAGAGTAATAGTCTTGGAATTTCCCGACGCTACCAGGGTACTTTCGTTGACGAACCTGTCGGTGATCTCGGCGTCATTCTGCGCGGTGGAGGCGAGGGAATCGAAATTGCCGCCGAAAAAAGGATTCCAGCGGATCTTTTCGATGGCGGCGTAAAGCACGCGTTTGTCCGAGGTGAATTGCTGCAAAGCGCCGACGCTGCCGCCGGTCCGGATGATAGCCACCAGATCGTCGGGCTGCATCTGCTCATCGACGAACTTTTTGAGCGCTTTTTTGGTGTAATAAACACTGCCGAACGACAAATTCAGATCATCTATCACGACCGCTATCGTTCGCCGCACATCGCCGCGTTTAAGCTGAGTGACCGGCCCCGGTATATTTCCCGCATTCTCGGTTGGAGACGGCCCGGCATTGGCCCCGTCGATCGTTGCTCCGCCGGCCGTTCTGGTGATCAGCGAAAAGTTTGAGATCTGCTGTTTTTCACCGTTCTCATACAGCTCAAAATCTTCAGGTTTAAGATCGGTGACGAGCTTGCCGTTTTTATCCAGCACGGTCACGTCGAGCTGGATGAGATTCGTTGTGATCTTGACGACTCCTTCGTCTTCGATCACCGGCGGCGTCGGGCCCGGCTGTTGGGCAATGGCAGCGATCGCAATAAACGAAACTAAAAACGATAAAAATAAAAGCTTTTTCATAAAACAGAATTTCCAATACAAAAACGAAGAGTTCAAAAACGGGGAATGTTCAGGGTTACTCTTTCTGTACCGTTAATTAGAACCGACACCGCAATTTTAGTCAATGAATTTCAAAGCGTAACGATCTGATAATACATAAGAGCGGGCGCAAGCGGTCCTGTCGGTAGCGCTTGCGTCAGCAAGTGCGTTCTTCTGCGCGTCGGAGACGCATCTGCTGACGCAGACGCTACTGACCCGTTCCCTGATACTTTTTTGCGCCGCATTGCGCCTTACCTGACAGCGCCGGTTTCGGCCGGCGGCCAATAAAATTTTATAAAGGAGAATTTTGTAGCTGTGTATAACTTTTGTTCAACCGGGACTGTGATCTTAGGAGAAGGCTTACAGGTTTTATTTGTTTAATTTAAGGCGTCTACCCACCCTGCCGGATGCCGCTGTTCTACCGCAAATCAAACTCTCCCTTTTTCCACGACCTATCCTTATCAGAAAAGTTGTGCGCGGAGTCAAAAAAAATAGCAGTATGAGATCATTTTGTAAATTTATTCTATTGAGCGCGATTCTGATGGCCATTTCCATTTCGGCCTCAGCCGGTTATCGCGTTGAGAACGGCCGTATCTACGACGGCAATGACCAGGAGATACAATTACGCGGCGTTAACTGGTTCGGCTTTCAGCAGAACGATTACACCGTGCACGGTTTGTGGGCGCGTAATTGGCGCAGCCAGATATTTCAAATGAAAAATATCGGCGTCAATGCCGTGCGCCTGCCGTTTTGCCCGGGCACTTTGCAGGAAACCAATATGCCGAAAACGGGCGCCATCAACTACAACATGAATCCGGAACTGGAAGACAAAAATGCTTTGCAGCTTTTGGATATGGTGGTGAATGAGCTGAACAACGAAAATATGTACGTTCTGCTCGACCATCACGTGCCGGAGTGTACGGAAATTACCGGGCTCTGGTACACGGACAATTACAGCGAAGCCCAGTGGTTAAACGACCTGGAATTTGTCGCCAACCGCTACAAGGCCCTGCCTTACGTTCTGGGCATCGACATCAAGAACGAACCGCACGGCGCGGCGACCTGGGGAACCGGCGGCGCGACGGATTGGAAACGCGCGGCCAAGGCGGCGTCCGACCGGATCCTGGCCGCGGCCCCGAACATGCTGATCTTTGTCGAGGGAATAGAAGACAATAACGACGCGCTGCCAAACACCGCGCCCTGCAGTACGGCCGGGCACTGGTGGGGCGGTAATTTTGAGCCGATGAATTGTTATCCGCTCGATGTTCCTGCGAACCGCCTGGTCTTAAGCCCGCACGTTTATGGCCCGGACGTTTATATGCAAAGCTACTTTAACGACCCCAGTTTCCCGAGTAATATGCCGGCCATCTGGGACCTGCATTACGGCAGCTTTGCCGGCCGGCATCCGATCGTCTTCGGCGAATTCGGCGGCCGGTTCGGCCATGAAGGTATGGGGCATACCGCAAATCCGAAAGACCCGATCCTGCAGAACGCGCTGGTCGATTATATGATCGAGAAAAATATCCGGAGCAGTTTTTACTGGTCTTGGAATCCCAACAGCACGGACACCGGCGGCATCCTTCAGGAGGATTGGACGAACGTCTGGCAGGACAAGGTCGATCTGCTGCACCGCTTGTGGAATTACACGCCGCAGACACCGGTACACGGCTGCTCGGACGGTAAGGACAATGACGGCGACGGCGTGACGGACACGGCGGACTTTGGCTGTGAGAACGGCACGGATGACGACGAGTTCAACTACCCGCGCACCAGCCAGGGCGTGCAGTTGACCGTGCAAAACAACGATTGGGGCACCGGCTATTACAAGACGGTCACGGTCAAGAACACCAACACTTTTCCCATCTACTGGATCGCGAAACTGCCGGCCGACGGCGAGATCCTTGACACTATCGAGAACCATCCCTGGGGCGCGGCCTACACCATAGCCGGAAGCGAGTTTGTCTGGGAAGGGGTGTCCTACAACAAAGTTCTCCGCCCGAATCAAACCGCCGAGTTCGGGTTTGGCGCCAAGCGCAACGGCCCTCCGCCGCCGCCCCCGCCAGCATGCAGCGACGGGCAGGACAACGACAGCGACGGATTGGTCGATATGAGCGACCCGGGCTGTGAAAACGCGCAGGACACCAGCGAAACCACTCAGCCGGCGAGCGCTTACCTGCCGTCCACGGTCAGGATCGTAAACGATTGGGGCGGCGGCTACTGCGGCGAAGTGGATGTAAAAAACACCACATCAACGCCAGTAGACTGGACGACGAGCTTTACGTTCGAAGAGGGCACCACCCTGGGCGGGCCGTGGAACGTGCTGTTCACTGTGAGCGGAAATACCGTGAGCGTCGAAGGCAACTCGAACAATAACGTTATTGAGCCGGGTGTCACCCTTACTTTTGGCTTTTGTGTTGCAAGGCCACCGCAGCCGTAATGTAGAAGTGAGGTTGCAGAAAGAGGCGGCAAAGGCCGCCTCTTTCTTATTGTAATCACTAAAACAATTTAATTGGGCAAATATTAAAAAATTGCCTTACTATACTTTAATATATTAGATGTAAAATAATTATAGCTTTCAAAACCGATGTAAATTGTTGACAGGCAGGCTTGTAGCAACAAAGTTAAATGAAATTAGATTCTGGAACAATAATAGGACATTATAAAATTATCTCCTCACTTAAAAGTGAAATGGGAGGGCATTATCTAGCTTTAGATGAGCATATTCATCGATTGGTGATGTTAAGATTTCTTGAACAAAGTAGGTCTAAATACTTAGAAGAAATAATAAGCGTCTCTACGATACACCATCCGAACATTGCCTCGGTTTATGATTTTGGAGAGTATAAGGATTTTAATTTTATTGTCTTAGAATTAAATGAAGGCAAAACATTAAGAGAGCGAATTTCCGAAGGTTCTCTAAATCTTAATGAGATTTTGGACATATTAATTCAGGTCGGGAAAGCTTTAGTCGCCGCACATAACGTAGGAATTGTTCATCGCGATATAAAACCTGAAAATATTCTGATTTCGTCAGAGGGGAATGTAAAAGTTTTAGACTTTGGTTTGGCAAGACTTTCTAAATCAGATAATTTGTCTGGCATAAAATCAACTGCGGGTACACCTGCGTATATGTCTCCCGAACAAATAGAAGGTGAGGCCATAAATTTTCAGGCTGATATTTGGAGTTTAGGAGTTATTCTGTTTGAAATGATTGCTGAAGAAAGGCCTTTTCAAGGTAATTCATTTAGCGATATAGCGGCTGCTATTCTAAACCAATCGCTTCCTAAAATTACAAAATATACATCTAAAAGTACTTCAAAAATTGATTTGATTCTGGCAAAAGCTTTGGAGAAAGAAAGAACGAAGCGCTTTCAAAGTATGGAAGATTTTGTATCTGCTCTTCAATCCCTAAAGCGTAGCCTTGTTTTTGGTGAAGCAGAGAGTAGGCAATCTTTTCAGGCGTCAACAATATTAGACTTTATGTTTATGGCTGGGATTTCAATTTCAATTGTTATACTTTTGACTGGCTCAGCCGCAAGTTTATTTTTTCAAACGTTTTCAGGTAAATATCTAGGCGCAGTTGCCGATTATATCAAGCCGATTTTTAATATGCTTATGGCTTTGATAAGCGTGTTATTTATTCTTACGTTTACAAGCAAATTAACTAAAAGGAATATTGAAAAAATAAGAGAAAAAGAAAAGGATTTGTATAATAGAATTCAAAAAAACGTACAGATTATTGTTGGAAGATCCCACTAAAATGGCGAATTTACAAAAGCAAATTCTCGAAAAAGAATTACATGATAAGGCTCAAGTTGCCGTAGAAACCTATGCCAATGAGCTTACAGATGCGCTTGTTTTAGAAAGTAAAATTCTGGCGACTTTAGAAGGCTCAGATGAAGTTCAAACAGTTCATATAGAAAAAGCACGAACCATTGTGCTGAATGCATCTCAAGTTAAGAACCGCAAAAGAGAAATATTGATTCTGTCAGGAAGCGTTTTATTAGGAGCATCTTTCCAAGGAATTCCAACCGAATATATCAACAATCGCCCAAGTTTGATGATTTTTTATTTTATTATCGGATTTGTCGGGTTATCGTTAACATTTTGGGGATTTAAACAATAACCTTTATAGATTATTGTTTAAATCCATTCGCAATAGGTAATTTCGTCATTTACGAGTGCGCCAAAATAGCTATCCGCGTTTCTTATCGGGGCGCTTTTTATTTGCGCCGCTGACGTTGGTCGGGGCGTATTCAGGCTGGAAATCCTGCGCTTCTTTTTTCTCGTTCAAAGCCTTTGCCGCGGCAAGCAGTTTTGATTCTTCTAATAATTTCGCGGCCGCTTTGGCTGTCTTGCTGGGTCTTTTTTTAGTTTTTGGCATTTTTTATTTTTCCTTGCGTATATTTGAATCTCCGCAGTGTAAAATTTGCTGTTCTACGTTCTTTGAAAATAATCCCTGAGTTTTCTATACAAATGGGCCAGACTAACTCTAAAACCCTTACCTTCATATTGAGTTAGCGCAAAAACACCATCGAAAAATTCTTCTTTGTCTTCTGCTGTTGGTTTATGCTCTACATCAATGACCGCTTCCGCCATCTCGCCGTTAAGAAGAAGCCGTTGCTGCATTAACTTTTCACGCAAAAATTCAATGGAAATGTCTTTAGCCTCAAGGACTGCATCCAGCGCTTGCAATTCCCGGTCTCTAACTTTGATCTCTGCTTTTGCTAAAGATAACTGGGAATTTAAATGGTCAATATTTGCCTTTGTTTTAAGCATAGCGATTTCAAATTCTTCCGTTGGGTCAAAGATAATTTCGCTATTGGGCAACCTAAGAAAAGCATCGAGTGCGACCTTTATCTTATGGAGAGCCTGATTTGAGTCATTTGGGGTGACGCTAAACAGAACCTCACCTGCTTCGTGCTTAATGTCACTAGTAACATTAATGCCTAAATCTCTAAGGAATTCCGTAAAATAAAGTAGATATTGCTCGCATGGAACACGAATTTCTTCCGGAAAGGAAACAAAACGGGTCAATAAGGAAGGGCGTCCGATCGAATTACTTAAAATTTGGAAAGCCTGATCAAAGGCGCTATCTAAATCCGCAATAATAAGGTTGTAGCCTTCTTCAATGCTTAAATAACTGGGCAATGTAAATTTGAATTGCCCGATAAACAAATCATCCCTATTCTCTATAATATTATTTTTTAAGAAGGTTTTTGACTTTCTGAGAAATTCATAAAGAGAAAAAGGATATTTCCAAAATTGAGCTCCTAAAATTAGTAAAGCAAAATTTGCTTCCACAACAACTTCATTTTTCCGGTCAACGGCTATGGTAAGAAAAAAACTTAGCTTATCTTCCGGGTCAATGCGATCTTTTAATTCCTCCGGTAAAAGATCGTCCGGAAATAGTTGCCATTTAGAATCAGCAAAAGCATCCTTGGCATAAACCGTTATTTCTATCTGAGAATCATCTGTAGGTAATAGAGTTTTTATGTTGTCGAAACTTTGTTGCAGAAAAATTTTAGGAGTTTTATGCGTCCACACATAAAAATGAACCTTATTACCAATAATAGGCCCTACTTTTACTTTCTCAATTATATTTCCATCAATTTCAAGTTTCCAATCCTTTCCTGTTAAGGATTGCCCTTGAATAAGCTTTATCATTGAGTATTCTCCGTCTTCACTATCCAGCCGCCGCCGACCACTTCTTCACCATTATAGAACACGGTGGCCTGGCCGGGCGTGATGGCGCGCTGCGGTTCGTCAAAAACGATGCGGGCGCGATCGTCCGGTAAAGCATAGATTGCCGCCGGGGCGGGGTCGTGGCGGTAGCGCACGCGAACTTCAGCCCTGACACTGTTGGCGGGTTCCGCAGGCTTATCAAATGCCACCCAGTTCACACCTTTCGCCGTGAATTCTTTGGTTAGCAGCTCATCTTTTTCGCCCACGATAATCTGATTTTTGGCCCGCTCGATCTGCAGTACGTAAAGCGGTTTTTCATGAGCGATGCCAAGGCCCCGCCGCTGCCCGACAGTGTAACGGTGAATACCGGTGTGTTCGCCGATCACTTCGCCGGCGGAGGACAGAATCTCGCCCCCGGCGGGCATTTCATCCGAACGATTTTCGTGTTCGAGATAGCGGTCGATAAATTCCGCGTATTTGCCGTCGGGCACAAAACAGATCTCCTGCGACTCCTGCTTTTCGGCGGTGTAAAGATTTGCGTCGCGGGCGATATCACGCACTTCGCTCTTCATCATCTCGCCGAGCGGAAAATACGCTCGTGAAAGCTGGTCCTGCGTCAACTCCCAGAGAAAATACGACTGGTCTTTCCAATGATTTTTTCCGCGAAAAAGCCGGTAACGATCCGCCGCCTGGTCGTATTCGACCCGCGCGTAATGCCCGGTGGCAACTTTGTCGCAATCCAGTGACTGCGCCAATTTATCGAGCTGGGCAAATTTCAAACGCGAATTGCAGGCCACACAGGGGATCGGCGTTTCGCCCGAAAGATAACTTTGTACAAAAGGCTCGACCACGGACTTCTCGAATTCCTCTTCGAAATTTAAGACATAAAAGGGAAAGCCAAGACTTTCGGCCACGCGCCGCGCATCGTACACATCGTCGAGCGAGCAGCAGCGCGAAGGGAGCGGGTCGCCATTCTCATCCACATTGATGTGGCGGCGCTGGTTCCACAATTGCATCGTAAAGCCGACGAGATCGTGTCCCTGCTCCTTTAATAACGCGGCCGCCGAAGATGAATCAACCCCGCCGCTCATTGCCACGGCAATTTTCATAACGTTCAAGTATAACAAAGAAGTGTGTTTAGTCGGAGCGCGGACGGCTCGTCCGCAGCGAACGCGTCAGCGTTCATACAGCTAAAACGTTGGATGCTTTTTAAGGATTAGATCGCTGCGCGATCTTGCGGACGAGTCGTCCGCGCTCCCGGCGTATCAATAATTGTCTATCTCAAGCAAATACTTGACAAAAGCAATCAATATTCCTATTATGGCGATATATGCAGGACGAAAACATTGCCGCGGTCAGAAAGTTCAACCGCTTTTATACGAAAAAGATCGGCGCGCTGGACAAAGGCCATCTGGACAGCCCGTTTTCGCTGACGGACGTGCGGGTGATGTATGAGGTCGCTAATGGAAACTACGTCACGGCCGGCGACATCGGGAAAACGCTCGATCTGGACGCCGGATATTTGAGCCGTATGCTGGCGAGTTTTAAGAAGCAGGGCCTCCTCGCGAGCAAACGTTCCGCCACCGACGGCAGGCAAATTCTTTTGTCTCTAACAAAAAAAGGCGAGCGGACATTTTCTTCACTAAATGAACGCACTTACAAAACCGTCAAAGCGATGCTGGAAAAACTGACGGGTGAGGGGCGGGCGGGGTTGATCGCCGCCATGGAAAAAATAGAGAGGCTTCTGGGCAGCGATGCGCAGCGGGAAAGCAAAGTGCCTTATATCATCAGAAATCACCAGCCGGGCGATATGGGCTGGGTCACTTACCGGCACGGCGTTTTGTATTCGCAGGAATACGGTTGGGACGAGCGTTTCGAAGCGCTGGTGGCGGAGATCGCCGCGCAGTTCATTTGCAACTTTGACGCAAAGCGCGAGCGCTGCTGGATAGCGGAACGCGAAGGCGAGATCGCAGGCTCGGTGTTTCTGGTAAAGAAAACGGACGCGATCGCAAAGCTGCGGCTGCTGCTGGTCGAGCCTTCGGCAAGGGGCTTGGGCATCGGCGGCCGCCTGGTCAGCGAATGCACACTATTCGCCCGCCGGGCTGGTTACAAAAAGATCGTGTTATGGACGCAAAGTAATTTAAGTAGCGCGCGAAAAATTTACCAGGCCGAAGGTTATAAGTTGATAAAGGAAGAGCCGCATCATAGCTTTGGCCACGATCTGACGGCGGAGACGTGGGAATTGAAGCTGTGAGAAATTAAGACAAAGACCGCAAAGGACGCCAAGTTAAAGGGAATATTGGCTTTGCCTAATAATGCAGATAAATCAAGTTTTTGTAGTTTTCGTGTTACTTAGTGTGGTTTCGTGGTTCCAGACTTAAGTCTCTAGTTGCCGAAGTTTAAGACCTGAAACCACGAAATTACACTAAAAGACACGAACAAAACAGGAGGCAAATTCCTGACTTTATAGGCAAAGCCGGGAATATTTAAGTCAATGGAAAAAGAGGGGGCGCAAGCGGCCCTTCCTGACCTTGAGGTTATTTAGCTGTGGAGTTATCCGGTGATTCAATTAAGAAAGCAGCGCCGATCGAATTTCGCGCTGAATTGCCTGGGCAATAGCCCGTGCGCCTTCCTGATCCGGATGGCCGATGCCTGCCATCTCACACACGCGCGTGCCGAATTTTAGATCAGTCGATTCCCGCAAACCGGGAAGAGTCTCCTGGCAGAGCGCTTTTCTTTCCGCGGCCATCGGGTCTTGCGGCCTGTCGTTTTTACCCAGCTCAAAAACCAGGGATTTCGAAGCGCCGAGGCTGTTTTCTTCCCTGATCGGCGGGGCGACAAAAACCGCCCGCTGAGTGCCGCATTCGGCGTTTAACCCGGCGACGGTTTTCTTAAACTCGATCGTGGAACCTTCTGCCCAGAGCATTGAACGCGCGATCATTTTATTGGTGTAATGTTTGAACAGCGCCCGGTTCAAGGGATTATTTATCAGCTTTTTTAACGGACCGGGAAAATTGCTCACTTCGAGCACGTGGTTAATGATCTTTTTCTTCGGGGTGTATTTCGAGATCACCGGGTAGTATCCAACGAGAACGATCAGCGCACTGGGAAAACCCGCGGCTATATGACGAAGCAATCCAAACATATCTTCACCGCAATGTTTTGCGATCTCGCGCCGGAGCCCCGCGTTGCTGCGGAAAGGGTCCAGTATTCTGGTCAGCCGCGTGTCGGTGATGCCGCCGGTAAGCATTACCAGGTCGACCGACCGCGGGTCCGCGTATTCTTTGATAGCGGCATCGACCTGTGAAGTGATGCTCGGAAAAGTAAGGTTTACCTCGCCGGGGTAAGGCTTGTTTTCGTCGATGCCGGCGCGTCTCAGCGCGGCGGTTTCAGTCGGGCGAAGGTTGATGCTGGCGCCGGAATGCGCTTTTACTTTTAGATCCACGCGGCGCGAATTTTCAAACATTTCCGTTTCCAGCCAATGCTTGATGAGGTAATACGTCCGCTGGTTTTCCTCCAGCCCCTGCCCGGAAATTATCGAATCGCCCACGACCAGAAAATTAAAAGGCTTTGCACTGCCGGCCGGGGTTTGGGAAAAAGCGCCCCGCAGAATCAGCGCCGATCCGGCAAACGCCCCCAGGGACCTAAAGAAATCACGCCGTGAATATTTTGCGTTTTTCGAAGCCATGGTCGATGAAATTGTTCAGTTTTATTAGTTGGAGGTGAGATTGGAGATCCGGCAGCCTGAGTTGCCTGGAGTTTTCAAATGCCGCAGGCCAATCGAGCTCCATTGTCCAGATGAGTACAACCTCTCGCTTATTGCCACGGCAATTTTCTTGATTTAAATTCTACTTCAATGACTCGAGATCATCGATGTTATCGAAATAAGGCTCCACGTAATTTGCAAACGATTTGCCGTCTTGTGAATATAAACCGAAATAAACTTTATTCCCTGTCTCTAGTTTATTGTTAACTACAGCATCGGAAATAAGCTGATATGTTTGTCCGTCGAACGTAATATAACTCGCGCCTTCGACTTTGGTGTAGTAACCTACTTTACTTAGTTCAGTTAAAGTTACAGGCCAATTTGGCGTAAATTCAAAGCTTCTAAATTTCTCTTTATATTTGTTGTAAGGGTTGTGGTCTAATATCATTTTGCCGATTTTAGAATAATGATCACAGCTTACTTTGTCCCTTAAAATTGAATAAAGCCGGATCAATTCGCAAATGGTCAATAGATCTGAATTATTTACATCGAAGGCTTTTTCCAACAACTTTATTGCGATGCGATATTTCATAAATCGCGAGAACAGGTGAGCTAGTTGGGTTAGAGATGGAATGTCATCCGGATAATCTTTGTGGATTTCAAATAAAAGTTTTTCTCTAAGAGGAAAATTCCGGGTTTTTGCACAAAGCCAAGCCAGCTCTAACTTTGCAAAGATACTGTCCGGTTCAACATTGAGGAGTCTCTCAAAATATTCTTGAGCTTCGGCGTAACGCCTAGCGCTTGAACACATTTTGCCCAATTCAAGCAAAGCATTATGATTATTACATTCTATATCTAAACATTCCTTCAAGATAGATTCAGCTTCATGAATTTTGTTTTGTATTTGGTATATTTTGCTTAATTCAATACGGGGATGAAGGTCGTTCAATTCTATTCTTAGACATTCAAGTAAAATTTCTTCGGCTTCTTTCAATTTGTTTTGAGCCTGGTAAATTTTGCTCAATTCAATGCGAGAATTAAGGTCATTATTATCGATCTCCAGACATTCCAGTAAAATCTCTTCGGCTTCTTTCCATCTCTTTTTAGTTTGATAGATCTTGCTCAACTCGGTGCGTGCCCGGAGATTGTCGGAATCAAGATCTTTCAATTCCAGTAAAATATTTTCTGCTTCCTGCCATTTCTTTTGAAATTGATAGATCTTGCTCAACTCGGTACGAGGATGCAACTGGCCGTCATCAATAGCCAGCGATTCCAGTAAAATATCTTCTGCTTCCTGCCATTTTTTTTGAGTTTGATAGATCTTGCTCAGCTCCGTGCGGGCTTGAAGATTGTCGGGATCAAGATCTTTCAATTCCAGTAAAATATCTTCTGCTTCCTGCCATTTCTTTTGATACTGATAGATCTTGCTCAGTTCTGTGCGGGGATGAAGCTGCTGATCGTCGATCTCCAACGATTCAAGTAAAATGTCTTCTGCTTCCTGCCATTTCTTTTGAAATTGATAGATCTTGCTTAACTCGGTGCGCGGGTGAAGCTGTTGGTCGTCGATCTCCAGCGATTCAAGTAAAATGTCTTCTGCTTCCTTCCATTTCTTTTGAAATTGATAGATCCTGCTTAACTCGGTGCGCGGGTGAAGCTGCTGATCGTCGATCTTCAACGACTCAAGTAAAGTGTCTTCTGCTTCCTTCCATTTCTTTTGAAATTGATAGATCTTGCTCAACTCGGTGCGCGGGTGAAACTGCTGATCGTCGATCTCCAACGACTCAAGTAAAGTGTCTTCTGCTTCCTGCCATTTCTTTTGGGCTTGATAGATCCTGCTCAACTCGGTACGCGGGTGAAGCTGCTGGTCGTCAATCCTCAGCGACTCGAGTAAAATATCTTCTGCTTCCTGCCATTTCTTTTGGGCTTGATAGATCCTGCTTAACTCGGTGCGCGGGTGAAGCTGTCGCTCGTCAATCCTCAGCGACTCGAGTAAAATATCTTCGGCTTCCTGCCATTTTTTTTGAGCTTGATAGACCTTGCTTAACTCGGTGCGGGGATGAAGCAGTTGATCGTCGATAGCTAATTCTTCGAGTAAAATATCTTCTGCTTCCTGCCATTTCTTTTGAGTTTGATAGATCTTGCTGAGCTCAGTGCGCGAGTGAATCTGCTGATCGTCGATGGCTAATGTTTCCAGCAGAATATCTTCTGCTTCCTGCCATTTCTTTTGGGCTTGATAGATCTTGCTCAATTCAGTGCGCGATTTTAGCTCCCGGGGATTTTTGTTAATAAAATTCGCTAAAACTGCTTCCCGCACTGAAATATCTACAAATTTTGCGTAGTCCGAGCTCAGAAATTCTTTGTTCTTGATGCACATCCAGATAAAAAGATTCCGGGAGAAATCGGTGTCGATGTTTTTAAGAAAGCTCTTAAAAAGATATTTTGAATTTTCCAGATTGATCCGTGTTTTTTCGGTTTGACCGTCCAGGTACCACGAGGCGATCGCTTCATGTCTGAGCAGGAGGTGGCGCCCGCGTTTATAGATCGGGAGATTAGGATTTCCCAGGAGGGCGGAATTAATGCTGATAAAATCAGCCCCCTCAATAAAGGAAGCACAGAAATCAATATCCAGGCTATAACCGAACTGATAGAAAGTAGCGACAACGAGATAAAGTTTTTCCAGGTTAGGAGCATGAGCCTTTGCAAATTTCTCCCAATCTTCCCAATCAAATGTATAATTTTTTAATTCGCCTTTTAGCTTCAGATATTTAAGTACGGCAAAAGTTCTTTCGGCCAGGCTTTGTTTTTTATTATTGAGAAACACATGCCTGGTTTTCTCCAGTATTTCCGGGGCAATTGAATCGGATCGGTTGAGAAAGAAGATCAATTTATCGAATACGTCTTCGCGGATCTCTCTTGCGTGATAATGAGTGGTAAGGACATCGTTGAAAAGTGCTTCAAATGCCTCTACGTCTTCGATGTGATTGTACCTAATATTTCTTTCGGCCACTATCAGCACAATTTCGCGATGCCTGAAATTCAGGACCAGTTTATTTGCGAATTCGGTCAGCCCTTTTCCTATAACTGCTGCCGGATTGTCCAGAAAGAAAAGTAAGGGCTTACCGCTATCCATGCGCCTCACAGCATCCTGCACTTCGGTTAATATATTCGGCTCGATGTTTTCAAGCCATATTACGATGTTGTCTAGACAATAGGTCTTTGCTAAATGATAAAGAAATGTCGATTTACCTTCGCCGCCCTGGGAAAGGATCTTGATGAGAGCGGTCTTAGTTTTTACAGCGGAGTGCAAGCTCCTTTCAAAGTGACGGCTGGCGGGAATGTTTTTGACATAAAAATCGTTGGCCACCACTTCTCTTAATCTGGCGGGATTGGAATCTGTTTTGATATAGAAGTAAGAAATAAAATCGTATTGAGTATCTTTTTGAATCTCACTCCAGAATGTGTCGTTAATAATTCTGAAATTCTTCGATTTCGATTTACCGTTGTGTTCCTCTATCCGATGATCGAAGATATGTTTCAAATCAAGACAAACCTCGGCGAACGTCCTGTCCGTTTTAAAACCGCTGTCAACGGAGGAAAAGAGAAAATCGCAGTAATCTAAAACATCTTGATTTGCTCCGTAAGTTCGGTAAGCCGCAAACAATTCTAAAATTAGATTGCTTCCTTGCTCTTTTCTCATCCAGTTAAGTATTACAAAAGGATAAGAGTCATCTTCGACCGTAAGTGTTTGATTATTAAGATCTATTTGCCGGGACGGAGAAAAGAAAACGTGCACGTCTTTCTGTGGGAAAGCGGCCCAATCGAACTGTTGAAGTTTGACTGATAACTCATCACTGCGGATCGAATTATATGTTTCAGAAGCTTTGCATTCTACAAAAATGTTTAGAACCGAACGATCTTTTCCGATTTTGAAAAATATATCAAAACCATGTTGAGAACCGGACTTCTGACTTTTAACATCAAAGATAAAATATCCCCATTCACAGAACATTTGCGTGAGAATTGATACAGAAGCCTTCTCAAACAAGGTTCCAAGAGATTTATCTTTTTCAGTGAGTGGGGCCATAACGATCTGAGCCGCAGTATAGCATCTTCAAATTGGGCATTGCAGGCTAAAGTCGATTAAAGGTTTTACTATCTTCGGCCTGGTGTTAAAATCGCTTTTTATTTATGGAACAGGCAATCGAACAATACAAGGCGGTGGCTGAGCCGTTTTATCTACCCATTCGCAGCGAGGTCGAGCTTTTTGAATCGGCATATCATGCAAAGCTCCCGGTGATGCTTAAAGGCCCGACGGGCTGTGGCAAGACGCGTTTTGTCGAGCACATGGCGTGGCGGATGAACCGCCCCCTGATAACCGTCGCCTGTCACGAAGACCTCTCGGCGACCGATCTGGTCGGGCGCTTTCTGCTCGAAGGCGAAGAGACCGTCTGGCATGACGGGCCGCTGACCAAGGCCGTGCGCACCGGCGCCATCTGTTATCTCGACGAAGTGGTCGAGGCGCGCAAGGACACGGTCGTGATCATTCACCCGTTGACGGACGACCGCCGCCGCCTGCCGATCGAAAAACGCGGCACGGTGGTAGAAGCGCCGCCGGAATTTATGCTGGTCGTTTCTTACAACCCGGGCTATCAATCGATCTTAAAAGACCTGAAACAATCGACCCGCCAGCGTTTTATCGCAATGGAATTTGATTACCCTTCGCCGGAGCTGGAAACGCAGATCGTGACAAAAGAAGGCGGCGTGGACGAAGCGATGGCACGCGACCTGGTGACCATCGGGCAAAAAGTGCGCAACCTGCGCGGGCACGGTTTGGAAGAAGGCGTCTCGACAAGGCTGCTGATCTACGCCGCGCAAATGATCGCCAAAGGCATCTCGCCCATCGATGCCGCCGAGGTCGCCATCTGCTCGCCCATCACCGACGATAGAGAACTGCAAAGAAGCATCAGGGAAATTGTGACGACGATAATTTAGCTTAAAATCGTTGTAAATTAGCAGGCTTTGAATGTATTCTTAATTTGTTTATGACTAACGAAGAATTACTAAAAGAGATCGCACGGCTGCCGGATGATTCGAAACGTAAAGTGGAGGAATTTATTACTTCACTTAAAAAAACTTTCCGCGTAAATTCGCCCAGTAGTATGCCGTTTCGCGAAGAAGGTTTTTTCGGAATATGGAAAGACCGTGAAGATATTAAAGATAGTGTGGAATGGGTGCACGAAGTTCGCAGAACTCACTGGAAATCCTAAATGCCTCTCACCATCGTTGATTCCGATATTTTGATAGATTTTTCACGCGGAGATGAAACTGCCGCTCAGTGGCTGGATAATGCTGCTCTCGGATCAGTACTCGCCATAAGTATCATAACCAAAATGGAATTAATGGTGGGAGGCCAAAACAAAAACCATTTCAGCAAGATCCAGCGCTTTCTTTTAAGATTTCAGATACTTAATATTAACGAACAAATTTCTGAGCGCACTTCCGATTTAATACAGGAATATCATCTTAGCCACGGACTTCTAATTCCGGATGCAATTATTGCCGCAACAACTTTATTTTTCGACGGCTCTCTTGCTACCAGAAATCAGCGTGATTTCAAATTTATTAACGGACTAAACTTATTAAGTTATCCTTAAATTTTTTGCAATTACCGCGACCGCGAACTGCAGCGCAGTATCCGGGAGATCATGACGACGATTTGAAAAAACAGTTAATAGTGAATAGTGAATGACAAACCTAGTTCCCGTCGATCCTAATTTCGAATCTCGTGTACGGTTGAGTTTTGCGGCGCAGAAATTGATGCGGACGCTGCGCGCCGGACTGACAAAAGTGGCGCCGGGCGAGATCGATATCGAAATACCTTTTAGCGAAGAGTTGACGCAGCAAAACGGATTTATTCACGCCGGCGTTATTACTTCGATTGCCGATTCGGCTTGCGGCTACGCGGCTCATACGCTGATGGCAGCGGATGCCTCGGTGTTATCGGTCGAGTTCAAGGTCAACCTGCTCGCGCCGGCGATCGGCGAAAAATTTTCCGCCCGCGCCCAGGTCATCAAACCCGGCCGCACACTGACTGTTTGCCGCGCCGATGTTTTTGCCGTGAAGTCGGGGGAAGAAAAAATGATCGCCACGATGCTGGCGACAATGATCGCTCGGAGGCAGTAGGAGTAGAGTAGGCATAATGTCCTAAGGCCGTGGTGAGTTATCAAATACCATTCGGAATAGATGATAACTGATAGATGACAGATAATAGATAATAGATCGGCTCTCTCAGCTATCAGCTATGATCTTTCATCTATTCCGAATGGCGATCCCGTAAACTGATCATATAGCCGCCGCTTCGCGGCTTTGATCGGAGTTTCTTTTTTGTGAATAGCAGAATTTATCAAATAGCATTTCTTCTCATTGCGCTTGGCGTTGTGTCGGCGTGCCAAAAACAATCGTCACAAAACAATTTGAATACGCATGATTCCCGTTATCCCGCGCACTGGTTTGCGGCGGTCGATGATCCGAACAAGCCTGATTGGGAAATATTGCCGCAGGAAGCTCGCGCCCACGAGGTGATCCTTTCCAAGCGCAACGAGCTGGGGCTGCTGTCGAATTTTGCGGCGACGCCGTTTGAATATCGCGGGAAGCGTTATGCCAGCCTGGAAGGTTTTTGGCAGATGATGCTTTACCCGGAAGATAAGGAAGACCCGCGGGCGAAATTTCCCGGACTCGAGTGGAAATACACCCGCGAGCAGGTATCGCAGATGACAGCCTTCGAAGCGAAATCGGCAGGCACGCTGGCCGAAGAAAATATGGAAAAGATGGGGATGAATTGGGTGACATTCGAAGGCGAACAACTTTCATATCGCATAGCCGATGGTAAAAAGCACTACCGGCTGATAGAGGAAGCGATGCGGGCGAAAATGGAGCAAAATCCGGAAGTAAAACGCGTGCTGCTGCAGACCGGCGATCTCATCCTAAAGCCGGACCATCACACCGAACCGAACGCTCCTGCCGCCTGGCGGTACAATGAGATCTGGATGCGGATCAGAAGTGAAATGCAAAGGTAGTGAAACGATCAGTCGGAGCGCGGACGGCTCATCCGCAAAACGTCGCTTGCGACGTTAAAAATATTCGTATTGTAAAATCATTAGAGCGATGCGCTCATTGCGGACGAAACGTCCGCGCCCCAGTAAGTAGTTATGGAAGTTAACGACATCGAATCTTTCCTGGAATATTTTGAAAAAGTGCGGGGGCGTACTTTGCGGGTGGTGAATTGCATCCCGCCGGATAAGATCGAGTGGACGTTTCGCGAAGGCAAATTTACGCTCGGCGACCTGGTTCGGCATATTGCCGCCACCGAAAGATATATGTTCACGGAAAATGCGCTGGGCCGGCCGAGTATCTATCCCGGGCATGGCAGGGAATTAACGGAGGGGCTGGAGGGCGGGTTTGAGGGTGTGGTGAATTATCTAAATATGTGCCACCGGGAATCGGTGGAAATGCTGGGCGCCCTGACCCCGGACGACCTGCGGAAAAAAAGCCTCACGCCGGGCGGCGCCCCGATAGCAGCCTGGAAATGGCTGCGTGCGATGATCGAGCATGAAAATCATCACCGGGGGCAGATATATCTTTATTTAGCGATGCTCGGTGTCGCCACACCGCCGCTCTACGGACTGACCTCGGAAGAGGTGAGAGAGCGAAGTAAAGGGGGAAAATAGCTCGCCGCGTACCGTCTTTTAGTTAATAGTTCACAGTGGCTTTGCCTATAAAGTCAGGAATTGCCTTATGTTTTGTTCGTGTCTTTAGTGTGATTTCGTGGTTTCAGTTCTTAAACTTCAGTAACCATAGACTTAAGACTGGAACCACGAAACCACACGAAATAACACGAAAACTGCAATAAACTCGATTTATCTACTTTACAGGCAAAGCCGTTCACGGTTAAAAGTTAATAGTTTCACAAAAGCAAACTATAATTACTCCCCAAGCATCTTATCTTGCGTTAAAATATCTTATATTAGGCTTATGAGTCAGGCATTGCTTTTGGGAAAAGGTAGCAAAAACAAAATGAAATCAAGGATTTGGCAGGCAACAGCGGCGGTCACGGCAATGGCCGTTTCCTCACTGATAATTTGGGCGCAAACTAATTCGACGCGCGCTCCGCTCGATGTTACGGATTACAAGATCGCGGCGGAAGTCCTGCCGGACACCAATACTTTGAAGGTAACAGCCGATGTTACCGTGATCCCGCTGCAGGAAACGCGTACCCTCGCTTTTGAGCTGAACGGTTCTCTGAAGCTGGAAAGCGTGACCCGCGAAAGAGGCTTTTCGGCGGGGCCAACTGTGGCCGCACCGGCGCAGTCGCAAGCCCAGTCCGCCACTACTAAAAATGCGCCGGCAAAAACGGCTGTGCCCGCCAAGCAGGCGGCATCTACAGTAGCGGGAGCGGCGGTCGTGACCTTTGTACAGGATCAGGTCGGCGTGGGCGAACTTGGCCCCAGTGTCAGGATAGACCTGGGCGAATTCGTTCCGGCCAATACACCGGTGACCCTGAGATTTAAGTACAGCGGAGCGCTGGTAACCGCTGAAGGCGGCCCTTTGCTTAACAAGCGCCTGGCCGCGGTTGCTTCGGACCACGGGTATCTTTTTTACGCGGCGCGCTGGTTCCCCTTTCACGATTACGCTTCGGACCGCGCCACTTCGGATATTACGCTGACGGTGCCGGCCGGTTGGGCCGCCGCCGGTTATAGCGACATGCCCGTCGCCGCGAACGGTAAAAATTATCATTTTGTGCAGAGTAAGCCGGGCCTTATCGGAAGCATCGCTTTTGGAAAATACAACACCAAAACGCTTCGTTACGGCGATTACGAACTCAATTTTCTGACGCGCCCGGGCAGCGACGCGATGGTGAATAGTTTTGGCGAGACCATCGGAAAAGCGCTGGAATACTACACCCGCCAATTCGGTAAGCCGGAAGCCGGAAACAAATTGAATATCGTCGAGATAGACGATGAAAGCCTGGAATATTATTCGGGACAAGGCGTCATGTTTTTGGCCAACACAGTGTTTGACCGCGGCGACCGCGCCGGGGTTGAAGACAGGATCCAGCGCGAGGTCGCTTTCCAATGGTGGGGGCTGACGGTGGGGCTGAAATCCTTTGACGATGCCTGGATCTCACAGGGTTTAGCGGAATGGAGCGCGATACAATTGCGCGAAAGCACCGCTTCGCCGGCCGAGCTTTACAACCTGCAGCGCGAAACGCTGGAAAAAGCTCTGACCTTCGAGCAAACGGCCTCGATCGCCCGCGCGCCGGCAAATCTTGACGACCAATCGACCGCCTATCAATACATAATGTATGCCAAGGGAGCGTTCGCTTACCGGCTGCTGCGGGAATCCATGGGCAAGCCGAAATTCGACCAACTTCTGCACCGGTTCCTGGAAGATTATCGCGGTAAGAACGCTTCGATCGACGATTTCGAAAAGCTGACCTCAAAGGTCGCCGGCGATAACATGCGCTACTTTTTTGCCCGCTGGGTCGAAGGAACAGGCGTACCGGAGTTTCAGGTCGACTACCTGATCATTCGCACCAAGAGCGGCAAGTTTGTCACCCGCGGGACCGTTAAACAAAATTATGACAATCTGCGGCTGCCGGTCGATGTAATGCTGCGCGCCGAGGGAGAGAATGAAAATAAGAAGGTGACCCTCAAGATCGAAGATTCCAGCGAGGATTTTAATATTGAAACGAACGGCAAACCGCTGGAAGTGGTGGTCGATCCCGATTATAAAGTGCTGCATATTTCCGACGATCTGCGGGTATCGGCTATTGCCCGCCGCGGCATCGAGCTTTTCAAGGACGGTAAATACGCCGAGGCGCAGCAGCAATTCGAAGCGGCGCTGAAATTGGACCGCTCCAATTCCTGGATCTATTACCATCTGGGCGTTCTTTATCTCGAACAGCGAAATTACGACCTGGCGATCGATAATTTCAAAGCGACGCTCACCGGGACGCTTCGTCCTGATTGGCTGCAGGTTTGGGCGAATATTAAAATGGGCAACGCCTATGACGCCAAGGGCGACCGCACACGGGCCGTGGCCGCTTATAAACGGGCCCAGGACACCGATGATAACTACGATAAGGCGCTGGACGTGGCAAAGAAATACCTGGCTACGCCGTACGATCCCAAGGAAAAGGCGGCAACGGCGGCTAGATAGTTAAAGTGCAGTTAAATAGAAAAAGCGAGTCTGAAACGGCTCGCTTTTTCTTTTTGCTGGCATAACGATTGCTAATTATAGTTCGATAATAAAGATGTACCAATTTGATTCACAAGAAGGGGATTATTATGAACGCGATCGATCTGCTTAAAACCGACCATAGAAAGGTAGAAGAGCTTTTCCAGCGAGTGGAAGACACACCGAAAGGTAAACATAGAGATATATTCAAACGAATAAAGGCTGAACTCGACGTTCACACTCACATTGAAGAAACAATATTTTACCCGCGGCTGAAGAAAGAGGCCGAGCTGAAAGATATTACCCTGGAAGGGATCGAAGAACACCACCAGGCAAAGATGTTTTTGAAAGAAATTCCGCGGCTTTCGGATAAAAATGAGAGATTCGAACCTAAGCTTAAAGTGTTGATGGAAGACATTAAACACCACGTAAAAGAAGAAGAACGGGTAATGTTTCCCAAGGCACAGGTTATTCTCAGTATTCAGGAGATGGAACAGCTTGGAGCAGAGATGGAAGCAGAGAAAAAAAGATTTAAAAAGACACTGGCGGCCAAGTAATTGTATCGGTTGAGTTAAAAAGCCTCGGGTCAGTAACATGATTCGCGGCTTTTAATTTATAAGAGAGTTTAACCGGGAGCGCGGACGTCCCGTCCGCAAAGGCTGCGCAGCAGTCTAGTGTTTTGGCGGCATCCGCATCATTAGATGTTCGAACGCTTAAAGCGTTCTTGCGGACGAGACGTCCGCGCTCCAGGTGGCACGGCTATTGCAGACTCAAAGGAGAAACGAAGTTAGTGCATTAATTTACTGCGGTATATTTTATAAAATTTGTAAGGGGGAAATCATGAACGCAATCGAATTACTTAAAGCAGATCATGACAAAGTAGAAGAGCTTTTTAAACAGGTCGAAGCCGATGAAGACGGGGACCATAAGAGTATTTTCGAGCAGATAAAGGCCGAGTTGGATGTGCATGCGCATATCGAGGAAGTTATTTTTTATCCCAAACTTAAAGAAGAAGGGGATAAAGAGTTAAAGGATGTCGTTCTGGAAGGCATCGAAGAACATCGCCAGGTAAAAATGTTCCTGAAGGAATTGGCGAATTTGACGGATGACAGTGAAAAATTCGATCCCAAACTAAAAGTGCTGATGGAAGACGTGAGACATCACGTAGAAGAGGAAGAAGACGAGATGTTCCCGAAGACCGAAAAACAATTTGATGAAACGGTGCTCGAGGAACTCGGGGCGGCGATGGAAGCGGAAAAGGCAAGTTTCAAAAAGACACAGAAAGCCGCAGCCTAAAAGCAAACCTAACTCGAATAAAAAAGCCGCTGATATTTTATGTCAGCGGCTTTTATAATTTATAGGAGGTTTAGCCGGGAGCGCGGACGTTCCACCTGCAAAGATGGGCGCGCGAACGCACCATTAGGTTGCTGCGCAACCTTTTGCGGACGAGACGTCCGCGCTCCCAGAGGCATCAAGGTTTCAAAATCACTTTTCGCCACTCGTCTTTTTCGGTATTGAATTTATCGTAAGCCAGCGGGGCGTCTTCCAGCTTGAGACGATGTGAGATCACAAACGATGGATCGATCCTGCCTTCTTCGATATAGCCGAGAAGTTTCGGCAGATATTTTTTGACGTGCGTTTGTCCCATTTTCATCGTCAATCCTTTGCCAAAAGCAGCGCCGAAGTTGAATTTATCGAGCAGGCCGCCGTACACTCCGGGAATGGAAACCGTCCCGCCTTTACGGCAGCAATGGATCGCCTGGCGCAGCGCGTGCGGGCGGTCGGTGCCCATATAAATAGAGGTCTTTACATAATCATAAATGGCATCGATGGATGTGCCGTGCGCTTCCAAGCCCACTGCATCGAGACAGGCGTCGGGCCCGATTCCGCCGGTCAGGTCCTTTAGCTTTTCATAAACATCTTCTTTGTCAAAATTGATCGTCACCGCGCCGCTGCCGGCCGCCATCGAAAGCCGGTCCGGGTAATGATCGATAGCGAAAACGGTTTCAGCGCCAAGCAGCAGGGCGCTCTTAATGGCGAATTGCCCGACCGGGCCGCAGCCCCAGACGGCAACTTTATCGCCCTCTTTGATGCCGCAGTTTTCCGCCGCCATATATCCGGTCGGGTAAATATCCGTCAGGAACAAAACCTTTTCGTCATCGAGCGAACCGGGAACTTTGAACGGGCCGACATCGGCAAAAGGGACGCGGACAAATTCGGCCTGCCCGCCGGAAAAACCGCCCATCATATGCGAATAGCCGAAAAGCCCTCCGCTGCGATAACCGTAAAGTTTTTCCGATGTTTCCGGCTTCGGATTCGAACGGTCGCAGGCCGCCCATAGCTCCGATTTGCAAAAGAAACATTCTCCGCATGAGATAGTGAAAGGCACTATCACCCGGTCGCCGATCTTTAGATTTTTAACTTCGCTGCCGAGCTCGACCACTTCGCCCATGAATTCATGGCCGAGAATATCGCCCGATTCCATGGTCGGAATAAAATTATTGTAAAGGTGAAGATCGGAACCGCAGATGGCGGTAGAGGTTACTTTGATAATGGCATCGCGGCCATCAATAATTTGCGGGTCAGGAACTTCCTCGACCCGCACGTCATGCTTTCCATACCACTGTACAGCCTTCATTGATCCCCCTTGTTAATAAAGCCGCCTAAAGGCGGGACTCAAAACTATTACGCCGCTTGTTCGACGGGTTTTAATTCGTTGTTGCGCGCCGCCGCGCGGTCTATTCCACCCGTCAGGAACGACGGCACCAGCGAATCGCTTTCCGACCCTTTCGCCAAAGATTTTCCGATCCCGCCGTTACCCGGCAGAATGCGGTCGATAAGCGAAAGAATTTCGGCAGTGAGCTCAGGGAACATAGTGTTCATTTTTGCCACTAGTTGGGCCTGGATCGAAATGATCGCGCCGGCGTCACCGCGCCGCGTGGCCTTGACGATCTGCCGGGCCGCGCTTTCCGCGCTGACGGATGAAAGCGGCAGGGCATTCATCAAGCTAAACAGGGCGTACTCCCACTCGTTATGTCCTTTGAAAAAAGCGTTAACGTGGCTGCCGGTGCGCATCAGGCCCGGGCAGACCGTGGTCACGCGGATATTATCCTTGGCCAGCTCGGCCTGCATCGCGCTCGATAAACCCACCAGCGCAAATTTGCTGGCGCAATACGGAGCGAGATGCGGCACCGCTACTTTTCCGCCTATCGAGGCGATATTGACGATGCGGCCTTCGCCGCGCTTTCTCATTTCGGGCGTGACCGCTTTCATCATGTAATAAGGCCCCCAGAAATGGACCGCCATCGCTTCTTCAAAATCATTTGTCGTCTGCGCGCCGAAAGGGCCTACCTGAATGACACCGGCGTTGTTTACCAGCACATCGATCCGCCCGTAGCGCGTGTGAACGTCCTGGATAAGCCGCGTGACGTCTTCTTCCTTGCGGACGTCGCAAACAGCGTCGAATACTTCGATCCCGTGGGTTTCGAGTTCTTTGCGGGCGCGATCGAGCTCGCTCAGATCACGCGCGCAGATCGCTAAACGCGCGCCGTGTTTTCCGAATTCGCGGGCGAGCACCAGCCCCAGTCCGCGCGAACCGCCGGTTATTAAGACCACTTTGCCGTTAAGATCGAATTTGCGCCGGTTCTGCCTCCAGGCCAGAAGCGCCGTCAAAGCGCTTCCGGTTATAGCTGCACCGATAACCAAATTAGTGGGTATTTTCATATAATTTTTCCTCAAAAACGTATGATTACAGAACACTAAAATAGTGTTTAGAGATAAATGAGCAAGAACCATACCGGAAAAAGTTAAACTTCGATAAATTGCAGTCAGGAAGGGTCGCTGGCGCCCGCTCTTCAAAAGTTCCTTAGAGACGATTCATTCGGAATAGATAAAAGATGATAGTTGATAACTGAAAGATTCGATCTAATCTATTCTCTATCATCTATCAGTTATCAGCTATTACGAACGACATCCCGTATACAAATATGGCGTCCCGATGGGACTTAAAGAGCGGGCGCAAGCAACCCTTCCCGACCTGAGAGGTGTTTGACATGAGTGTTTAAATTAAGAAGGCCCGCGGTAATGGAACCCCGGGCCTTAAGAAAGGAATTTACTAAAAGCCTAAAAATTCAGCCGCAGCGCAAACTGAATTTGCCTGTTAGTTCCCAGTCCGACGGTGCGTCCGACCGTCGATCTTATTTGCCCGAAGGTGCCGCCCGCCAGCGATTGGGTGTACGGCTGGCCCGGTTGAAATGACGCGCTGATGGAGTTGTTAAGCGTGGCCGCCGGGTTCGCAAAGTTCGTGGTGTTAAAGATATTAAAGATCTCGGTGCGAAACTGAATATTGGCATTTTCAGTTAACCGGATCCGTTTGCTAAAGGTCATATCGAACTGGCGGAAGATCGGGCCGCGCAGCGCATTACGCGGCAAGTTTCCGTAAGTTCCCGGGGCCGGTGTGGTGAACGCCGCGGGATTGAGAATATTACGGTCGTTGTCCAGGTAAAAAGGAACACCCGCGACCACGTCGGGGCGGCGAATGTTACGCGAAGCGCCGCCGCCGGGCGTGTTGATCACCGCGGTAAATCCTGCCGGCAGCGGGTTCGCGCCGTTGATGGTTCCCGGCAGCGCAAGGACCTGGCCGGCCACGCATCCGGCCGCGGGGTTGGTGCATTGCATGACCAGATCGGGACGCGTGATCAAAACCTCGATCGGCAGTCCGCTGCGGGCATTGACGATGCCGCCGATGTCCCAATCTCCCAGCAGCGCATTGCCGATGCCGCCGAGGTCGTACTGTTTTCCTTTACCGACCGGCAATTCATAAAGCGCGCTGATATTGAAGGTGTGCCGCACATCGAAGTTGTTGCGTCCGAAGTCGGCTTCGAAATTATCAAGCTGGCCGCTGGTGCGGGCGTCGTTTGAGCCCGACGAGGTGCCGCGGCTGCTGGCCCAGGTGTACTGGGCGGTCATCGTCAACCCGCTGTCAAACCGGCGCGAGAGCGAGGTTTGCAGCGCGTTATATGAATCGCGGCCGCCGCTGGTCTTGTAATCGACCTCGGCGAAGGGGCCGCAGAGCGGGTTGGTCAAAGATGCTCCACAGGCCGCCGCGTTGTTGAGAATGTCGAACTGGCGCACCGTCGTTACCCCGGTGACCAGCCCCGCGCCATTTACGCGATTGATGACGCCGACCCCCGCGGGAAAGGCGGTGGCGGTGTCCGCGACGATCGCCGAGCCCGGAAGTATTTGATTGGTGACCGAGCGCATAAAGAGATTTCGTCCCTTGCTTCCCACGTAGGCAACGGTGGCAACGATATCGTAGGGCAACTGCTGCTGCCAGGAAACGGTGTACTGGTAGACGCGTTCGGGTACCTTGTAATTCGGTGAATAAGCGCGCGGCTGAAATCTCCGGTTGTTGGGATTGTTGAGAAAGGTATTTGTTATCGCCGTAATGTCGGCGGCTGCATTACCGGTAAATGTTCCGCCGCTGACGGTAGAAGAAATGCGGTCGGATTCGATATTCTGGATCTGGTCTTCGACCTGTCCGGGTCCGAAATAGATACCGAAACCTGTGCGGATCACCGCTTTGCCTCCGCCAAAAAAGCCGCCGCCGCCGACATTCGGCGACCAGGTAAAAGCCACGCGCGGGCCGAAATTATTTTTCGCGGTAGCGAAAGGCGTTCCGCTCGGATCGCGCAGGGTGCCGCTGGTCATATCGAAAAAGACCTGCCCGTCATTCTTTTCGTCCAGCGGCGAATAATATTCGTAACGCAGGCCGTAGCTGAGCGTCATCCCCTGGCGGACCTTCCACTCATCCTGGGCGTAGGCGATGTAGTATTCCTGTTGAGCCTGGCGCTGGCCGCCCACACCGGTAAATGGGCTAGGGGAACTCAGGTCGCCGACAAACTGGGTCGATTGCAAAGCGCCGTTTAGAAAGCCCGTAAAATTCTGGAACGTGTAGGTCAACCCGCCCAGGCGGTCCGTTTTCATCCGGACGAAACGGATCTCGCCGCCAAACTTCGCATTGTGATTGCCGGTGGTCCAGTTGAAGTTATCGATAAAGGCCATCGAGAACGGATTGTACGGCTGCCCGCGGCCGTTGGTGGCGCTGTTGGCGCGAACCAATCCGCCCGGCACCGAGATACCGGCGGAAGCGCCCTGACCGGCGATGGTATTGCTCGGCAAATTGGCAACGGTCCCGGAGACATTAAGGATCAAATTGGAAAAATCGATGCCGTTCACCGTCGGCGCGCTGCCGTTGATCTCGGTTTTGGCGGCGTTGTAACCCACCTTGAATTCGTTGACGAAGTTTTGCCCGATAACGGCGGTATAGCCGGCTACGGCATTTCGCGGCTGCGCTTTTAAAGTGGTAGTGCGGCCGGAGACTCCCTCGGGAGCGATGTCATTGCCTTTGTCCTGAAAGAAACGGACGTAAAAAGTGTTCTTATCATTAAAGTGATAATCGACACGGGCGAAGAAAGCGTCTTCGTTGGTGCGTTCGGTGCTCTGCAACTGGAGAATTTCGAGTCCCGGCACGCCGGAATAACCCACCGGGATCGCGCCCGATGCGCGGAAGCCGGGAATAAAACGCCGGGAATTTGTGTTCACCGGAGTGCCGCCCGGATTGAGCGCAAATAAACCCTGCGGGTTGGCGGCGGTAGGCATTACCGAATCCGAAGCGCCGAGAGAAAGGTACGGCGCTAATTCGACAGTGTTCACACCGGCGCGCACGCGATAGCCTTCATAAGACCCGAAGAAGAAAAGTTTGTTCTTGACGATCGGGCCGCCGATCGAGCCGCCGAATTGATTGAGCCGCAAAATACTTTTTGGTATTCCGGCTGAGGTGTTATCAAAAAAGTTACGCGCGTCGAGCGCCTCGTTGCGGAAATACTCGAACAGCGAGCCGTGAAACCGGTTGCCGCCGGATTTGGTGACGACGTTTATCTGGCCGCCGGTCCCGGTGCCCTGATCGGCCGCGTAGTTGTTGGAATCGGCTTTGAATTCCTGCACGTTTTCCAGGCTGGATTGGAGGCGGAACGGAGAGGCAACCTCGCCGTTCAAATTGCCCGGCGAAGCATCGATGATCGCCGAGCCTTCCACGCCGTCATAGCGCACGATGTTTTGCTCGTTCGAACGGCCTGAGAAACGAATGTCCCCGAAGGTCCCGGTGCCGGTGTTGACCGTGCCCGGCGCCTGCAGATAAAGCTGGGAAAGCTGGCGGCCGTTAAGCGGCAGGTCCATCACTTCGCGGTGGTTGACGGTGGCGCTGATGCTGGCCGATGCCGTATCGATCGCGGATTCCGAGGAAGTGATATTGACTATCGTCGAAGTAGCGCCAACCTGAAGAGCGGCGTCATAGGTCAGCTCCTGCCCGACGGACAACTGCACGCTCTTGCTTTCATTGGTCGAAAAATTCGGAGCGCTGACCCTGATGGTATAAGTAGAAGCCTTTAAGGCCGGAATAATATACACACCCGAATCGCCGGACTGAACGGTCCTGGTCTCGCCGGTCTTTTCATTGGTAACGGTTATGGCCGCATTCGGAACGAGGGCGCCATTGGCGTCCGTCACGGTGCCGGTGATGCGTCCCTGATCAGCTTGTCCAAATACGAGAGAGCTTAAAAATATTAAAAAAACAAAAATAGATAAAACGCGAATAGACCGTTGTTGATTTAACGGGTTCATTGGAATTCTCCTTAAAGATTTAAATATTCGGGTTGCAAGAAAAAATCTTAAAGAGCCCAGGTTAAGGGAATGTGACACCGATATTAACTTTGTGTTAAATCAGCGCCGGATCAATGGGCGGTCAGCGCGCGGTCAGCGGATGTAGATGGGATTTGAGATGATCCAGGGAGTTTTGTCGAAGGGAGAGCCGAGTGAATCGAGATAAACTTCGACGCGGTAAACACCTTTATTTTTAACAGGATAGGAAAGTGTCGTTTCATCGGAAAAATACTCGGGCCCGGCATCATCAGCGGCGCCGTCACGAAAAACGGCGATCCGGCTTTTTAAAGGAACTGTAACATTAAGCTTGGTGTCTTCGGTCCATGTAATTTCTTCGCCCATCATTTTTTTGCCGGCGCTGTTTTCCGCCGTGAAAGAAAATCCGGTGGTATCGGAAAGCACATCGAAGCCGATGTAACAGCTACCGTTCTTTAAGGCGGCCAGCAAAGTGTCCTGGTTTAAGGGATCGGTTTTCTTGAGCAGGATATGATCTCGCACCAGCGAAAAAATAAAGGCATAAGGGTCGAGTTTGACTCCAAAGAGCCTGTCGCCGGTGTTGGTGTCGAGGCCGGCGCCGATGTTTGAATGCGCGTCGCTTCCGGCAAAAAGCGAAAGCTTTTTCTGCTGTGTCAGCTCGTCGAATTTTTTTAGCTCGGCTTCGGGACGCTGGAAATAATTTGCCACGGTTATTTCCGGCGCAGCGCTAAATGACCAAAAAGCATCCAGCCCGAACCAGACGGGATTCATCCGTTTGGCGTTGGTATGAAGGTTAAAAACTTCGATGCCGTCGTAATCCGCATCCCAGCTATGAAACCTATAGGGGTATGTAATAAACGCCAGCTTGCCCTGCGCCTTTTCCCGGCTGAGAAAATCGGGCGTCTTAAGATAACCTTCGGCAAAGGCGTTTTCGCTGCCGGGTATCAACAGAAAACGATCGTCGTCAGCCGTGCTGATCTCATTCCCGTTAATAAACAAAACTTCCTGCTGCACTCCTTTGAGGGTTGAACCGGCGGTGTCGAAATATTCCGAAGGGTGTTCGGTCATCACGACAAAATCCAGCCCATTGGTTTTTGCCGCGGTGACGAGTTCGTCGAATTGGCCGGTGCTGTGCCCGCCGAGGGAAGAATGGGTATGGATCACCCCGCGGTAGTTTCGATAATCGCTTTCCGCGGGAACCGACCGCTCGTTTTGCAGAGAAGCTATTTTTTGTTTAAGCGAACCAAATTGATAACGGCGATAGATAAAGGGCAACTGCGCCAGCAGGATGACAACAAAAAGAAAAAGAAAAATGTTCCTGAGAATTTTTATCATTTATTCATCGCGCTCATGTCAGTAGCGCTTGCGTTAGCAAGTGCGTCGCCCGGGCTTTTACGCATCTGCTAACGCAGACGCTACTGACAGCAGCCGGATGCCGGCGCTCCCAGGTTTACGTGACGAAATCGACCGACACAATATGTTCGCTTAGCTCGCGGCCGAGCGCGGCGACGGCCTGGTGTTCGGGATGCGCGGTATAGACCTCGAGCGCCGCATTATCGGCAAAGGTCGAGGCCAGGCCGGTGTCATACGAGCGCGGCAAATGCAGCATGTCCGCTCCGCATTCGAAAGTAATTATTTCCGGGATCACGCCCACGAGGGCGAGCAATTTCTCGCGATGAGCTTCGCGCTCTTCCTCTGTGATCTCGGGTTTATATTTCCAGCAAACAATATGGGTCAGCATTATTTATTTCTTCACACCACTTTCTGGTAGCTTCATGACGGTACGCGAACATTTTCTCAAGTTTCGGCAGAATGGCAAGCGGCGCGGCGATCCGGCCGAGAAAGGAAAACGGCGGTTCGAACTCGATCTCGTCCCTGAGGACCGTGGCCAGGTTTCCGTTTTCTATATGCTCTTGGAAAATATGCCGGTGACGCCAGCTCGCAAACGGGCCGGAGACCTGCACGTCTTCAAACATATGCGGCGGGTCGTATTTGGTATGTTCGGCGACCCAGCGGGAAGGAAAAATTCCGAACAGCTTTTGCTCGATGATAGCTTGTGAACGGATGCGGGTAATGTCGGCTTTTTGCACGATGCGGATATTTTCACCGGGCGGCATCAGCCGCTCGATCGCGTCGGGCAATCTATGAAAAGCAAAAACCTTTTCCGGCGGCGCGTGAATGATACTTTCTTTGACGAAACGCAATTATTTGCCTTCAACCTTTTTTTCGGGCTTTTTTTCCGGCGGGGCCCACAATTTAAAGAAGGCGGTAAATTTTTCCAGGTTATAGGTCTTATCGCTTTCCAGAACGTCCGTGCTTTGCGATTGCAGCAGTTTGCCTTTTTCGTCCAGGACAAAAAAATGCGGGTAGCCCGCTATCGCCGGGAAGGCAGAGAGAAACGCTTTATTCTCGTTTTCCTCGCTCATATTCACCTTTACCCAGATGAAATTTTTCTTTTTAAGCTCGTTAAGCGACGGGTTCAAAACAATAAACCGGTCCATATACCGGCACCAGACACACCACTCGCCGCCAATATCCAGAATGATGCGCTTATTTTCGGCGGTTGCCTGTTCGACGGCTTTGGCCAGATCGGCCGCCGGATCTTTGGCCGGATCGAATTTTTCACGTTCGATAGGCGTGGAAGTTTTCTCGGTCGCTACATTTGCCTGCGGCGCGGCGGCCTTGGAACCCTGGGCAATAGCGAATGAAGCCAATAAAATGAATACAATAAAAGATGTTAAAACTAATTTCATACAACAAACTCCATAACCATTGAATGTACCGAACTATATTAAACTGAGATAATCGATCTTGCCACAATAAAATTAAACCTTTCAATTAGCAAAATGTCTTGCTAACTACAATCCAGAAGTGGTATACATAACAAATCAGGGGAAATAATTCCTAACAAACCGGGATTACCCACACGTCAGCCAGTTTTAAAAACCGCTCCATTATTCCCCGGAACGGTAATTGGCCGGCGTTGAAGTCTCGGTTGAGGAACTGGTAATGAAAAGGGAAATACGGTCTACAGGTCGACGTTACGCATTTGCATTAGGGTTATTTGCTCTAACAATTGCCATTGCGTCGATCGTCTCCTACTTCTCTCCCAAAAACAATAATATGACCATTCTGGTGATAGCCGCTCTGGTGGCTGCCACCTGGTTTGCCGGCCGGGGCCCGGGCTTGCTGGTGGCCGCACTGATCGAAATAACCACGGTCGTGTTCAATCCCGTTAACCCCGAAGTTCCCCTGGCAAAGGTGATATTCGGGCACTTCAGCGTTTTTGTCTTCATGGTAATAATAATCCTGCTGGTCAGCGGCCGCCGATCGGTGGAAGGGCGCATCCGCGAGCAGGGCGAGTTGATGCAGGTGATGCTAAACAGCATCGGCGACGCCGTGATAGCGACCGATCTGGATGGGACCGTTAATTTTCTTAATCCGGTAGCGGAAAACCTCACCGGGTGGAAGCAGAAAAAAGCATACGGCAAGCCGCTGGAAAAAGTATTCAACCTGATAGATGAAAAGACCCGCGAACCGCTGGAAAATCCCTTCTTGAGGATAAAACGAGAAGGCCCGATGTTCGGGCTGGCCGATAACACTCTCCTGATCGATAAAAAAGGGAAAGAAATACCGATCGACGATAGCGGCGCGCTGATCAAGGATGGTGACGGAAAGATCATCGGTTCGGTGATAGTTTTTCACGATGTGTCGGAAAGAAGGCGAGCGGAGCATGCGCTCTTTAAGAGCGAAGAGCGGCTCAGGCAATCGCAGAAAATGGAAGCGATCGGAACATTGACCGGCGGCGTGGCCCACGATTTCAACAATCTGCTGACCGCGATCCTGGGAAATACACAGTTGGCGCTGCGTAAGATAAAAAGAGGCGATCCGCTGCAGATCCCGCTTGTCGAAGTTGAGAAGGCAGGCAACCGCGCCGCGACCCTGACCCGGCAGTTGCTGGCATTTAGCCGCCGCCAGCATCTTGACCGGAAAAATATCAACGTCAACGACACCATAAATGAAATATTAAAGCTGCTCGAAAGAATTATCGGTGAAGACGTTCACGTGACGACGAAGTTCAGCTCTGACATCTCCGCCGTCTATGCCGACCGTGCCCAGATCGAACAGGTAATAATGAACCTCAGCGTGAACGCCCGTGACGCGATGCCGCGGGGCGGCAACCTGGGGATAGAGACGAGCAATATCGAGCTCGACGAATACTATTGCCGCCAGTACCCGGATTTTACACCCGGCCGGTATGTGCAGATAAAGATCAGCGACACGGGCTGCGGTATGGATGAAGAATTACAGACGCGGATCTTCGAACCGTTTTTTACTACCAAGGGCGTTGATAAGGGTACCGGCCTCGGGCTGGCCATGGTCTACGGAATAGTTACCCAGCACGACGGGCACATTAACGTCTATAGCGAACCGGGCCACGGCACGACCTTCAAACTTTTTTTACCGGCGATCGATCTGGCCGCGGAAAATGAAAAGGATGCCGCGCCGCTTGCTCTGCCGGGCGGGCCGGAAACGATCCTGGTAGCGGAAGACGAGGAAGCGTTAAGAAATCTGTCGCGGGATATACTGGAAACTCTCGGATACCGGGTGATCATGGTCGAGAACGGCGCGAAAGCGATCGAGGCATATAACGAAAACCGCGCCAGGATCGACCTGCTGCTTTTTGACGTGATAATGCCGTCGATGGGCGGAGTAGAAGCCTATGAGCAAATAAAGGCGCTGGGCACTGAGATCCCGATAGTATTTATGACGGGCTACAGTTCGGAAATGACTTTTAACCGGATAGAACAGCAGAATTCGCAGTTGGACCACGCTGCTATCAGCGTCATCCAAAAACCGTACAGCCTTGACGGCCTCGGAAAGTCGATACGCGAAGCGCTGGACGGCGGACAGAACGGTAACGGCCATAATTAGCCGCGAATGTCACTATACAACGATTAAAGATTCTTATTCGTGTTATTTGTGTGTAATTCGCGGCTAAAATATTGCTCTAAAATTTCCTTGATCGCTTCCAGGTGTTTTTCTTCAAACCTGATGCTGCCGATCGACAGGCGCAGCGTGAATTTTCCATTGAGCTTGGTGTGCGAAAGATAAGCTTTTCCGGAAGCGTTAATATCGTTCATCAATTTTTCGTTCAGAGCGTTTAACTCTTCTTCGGAAAGCCCGCCCGGCGCGGCGCGAAAACAGACCAGCGCAAAATGGACGGGCGCCATCAGTTCCCATTCTTCCGAACCGGTGATCCACTGTTCTAATTTTTTTGCCAGCCGGCAATGTTCGCGGATCCTCGCCGCCAATCCTTCCCGGCCGAAATAACGCATTACGAACCACAGCTTGAGCGCGCGGAAACGGCGGCCGAGCTGCAATCCGTAATCCATCATATTTTCCACTTCTTCGTCGGTCTTTAAATATTCGGCAACGAGAGTGAAAGTTTTTTTCAGCAGCGGCAGGTCGCGCACATAAAGCACCGAACAATCCATCGGAGTAAATAGCCATTTGTGGGGGTTGAGCACGATCGAATCGGCCCGCTCCCAGCCTTTAAAATGCGGGCGCATTTCTTCGAGCATCGCGGTCGGCCCGGCGTACGCTGCATCGACATGCATCCACAAACCGTGCTCCTCGCAAATATCCGCGATACCGTTGACCGGATCGACGCTCGTGGTCGAGGTCGTTCCGATGGTCGGTATCACGCAGAAAGGAAGAATGCCGTTAGCTTTATCTTCCGCGATGGCTTCGGCCAATTTATCGGGGAGCATTTCAAACCTGTCATTGACCGGGATTTTACGCAGCGCTCTTAAACCGAGGCCGAGCGTGAGCAGCGATTTGTCGATCGATGAATGGGTTTGCTCGGAGCAATAGACGCGCAGCAGGGGCAGGTCGGGCCGCCCGCTCATGCCTTCTTCGCGAATTTTCAGATCGAGTTTTTCGCGCGCCACGGCAATGGCGTGCATGGTCGAAACGGACGCGGTGTCATAGATGATGCCGAAATATTCCTCCGGCAGCCCGAGCATTTGCCGCAGCCAGCTCATCGTGACCTGTTCGAGCTCCGTGGCGGCGGGCGACGTCCGCCAGAGCATTCCTTTGACATCGAAAGCGGCGCTCAAAGCCTCAGCCAAAATCCCCGGGGCCGAGGTCGAGGTAGAAAACAATCCGTGAAAATGCGGGTGGTTCCAGTGGGTCAGGGCCGGGATGATGAACTTATCGACATCAGCCAAAATATCCGCGAAATCCTCACCGGTTTGCGGCGCCGAGGAAGGCAGGCTTTGCTTTAACCAATTCGGCTCGACCTGCGAGACGACGGGAAGATCTTCGATGTTCTCAAGATATTCGGCGATGCGGTTTATGACCTCGGCCCCATGGCGGCGCAGGTCTTCACTGCTCATATCACCTAAAGTACCGGGAGTGGAAAATTTCTCATTTCTCATAACTTTTTTAAATTTAAAACAAGTATTAAATGCCGGAGGCATCGCGGATATTAGCCGTGGGCGAAAGCCCGCGGGAGAACGGTCAAAACGAACACGTACGCGCCCCGAAGGGCAACGGATGCTCAGACGCTCCTACCGGAGCTTAGAAATATTATCAACGTGTACCATAGGCTTTCGCCTACGGCTAATATCCCAAAGCCCTCCGGGCTTTTCGTGGTCACGAACAAAACAACCCATACACCAAACTTGCCCACTTTTACGGATGAAGCCATTAAAACATAAGAAATTTGGACTTTTTGAACCAAAAACGCCAAAAAAATCTCGACAGGCGACCCTAGAAAAGTATAATATGCTCAGAGATTTATCACACCATTCGAAAAATTGGTCAAACGCAGTCAGCCTCGATATAGACCAGATTGTTTGCATTATAAGCAATTGTTGGAGGCTGTTTCTGATATATAAAGCAATTTTCATTTCTTAAAGAGGGAAATATGGCGGAAATTGGATCCACGGCCGAAGATACAACTAAGGGTTTTGTCCGCGGCTTAGGGTTGTGGGATTCGACTATGATCGTCGCCGGTTCGATGATCGGGTCTGGGATCTTTATCGTGTCGGCCGACATTGCCAGGCAGACGGGCTCGCCGGGCGGGCTGCTTTTGACCTGGCTGATCACCGGTATCCTGACGATATTTGCCGCGCTTTCTTACGGCGAACTCGCGGCGATGATGCCGAAAGCGGGCGGGCAATATATTTACCTGCGCGAATCGTATTCGCCGCTGTGGGGCTTTCTCTACGGCTGGACGCTTTTTCTGGTGATCCAAACGGGAACCATCGCGGCAGTGGCGGTGGCCTTTTCACGGTTCGTCGGGATATTTATTCCCGGCATTTCCAACAACAGCTACATCGTCGAGCCGTTCCATATTTCATCAGGTTACGCGATCAGCCTGACCACCCAGCAACTGCTGGCGATCCTGATGATCCTCTTCCTGACCATTCTTAATACCCAGGGTTTGGCGCTGGGTAAATGGATCCAGAATATTTTCACCTCGGCCAAGACGCTTTCGCTGCTGGCGCTGGTGGTGCTGGGAATTTTGATCGGCGGCGCGGCGGGAACTTTTTCCGGCAACATGTCGCATCTTTTTGAGCCGCAAAACGTAGCGGCCATCAAGCCCGACTTTTCCTGGCTTCCGACGGTGACCGTTAATGACGGGATACTGGGATTGATCGTGGCGTTCGGCGTGGCGCAGGTCGGATCGCTTTTTTCGTCCGACGCGTGGAACAACATTACTTTTACCGCCGGCGAAGTTAAAGATCCGAAGAGAAACATCCCGCTGTCACTGGCCTATGGCACGGGCCTGGTGATCGGGCTTTATTTTCTGGCGAACGTCGCCTACTTATGCACGCTTTCGCTGACCCAGATACAAACGGCGCCGGAAGACCGCGTCGGCACGCTCGCGCTGCAAACCATCTTTGGCGCGCCGGGCGCAGCGATAATGGCGATCGCGATCATCATCTCGACTTTCGGCTGTAACAACGGACTGGTGCTGGCCGGCGCCCGCGTTTATTACGCAATGGCAAAAGACAACCTATTTTTCAAATCGACCGGCAAGCTGAATAAAAACCACGTTCCGGAATTTGCCCTGATATTGCAGTGCATTTGGGCAAGCCTTTTGGTGCTGCCGCGCACGATCTCGACGGACGCGAAAACTCACGCCGTCAGCTACGGCAACCTTTATGGAATGCTGCTGGATTACGTGGTCTTTGCCGTGCTGATCTTTTATATTTTGACCATCGTCGGCATATTTATCTTGCGCAAAAAACGGCCCGACGCCGACCGGCCATACAAAGCTTTTGGCTATCCGGTCGTTCCGCTGATCTACATAATCGGGGCGAGCACGATCATGCTGGTGCTCTTGTTCTACAAAACACAGACCTCGTGGCCCGGGCTGGTGATAGTGCTGACCGGCGTGCCCGTCTATTTCATCTGGCGAAGCCTGTCGGGAAAATCTAACGGTAAATCGGATGAAACGACCGGCGATACCGACTCGACAAGCGAGACCGAAAGTGCGGATAGCGGCGTTAGCGTAAGAGGCGGGTAGAAACCAAAGAAACAGAATCAACGTAAAAAGCAATAATTTAGATAACTCAATACTTAGGAGGGTTCATGTCATTATTTGCGACAAAACCAATTGATCAGATCATTGCGGAAGCCGAGGAATCCGGCGAGCATACTTTTAAGAAAGCGCTGAGCGCGCTTGATCTGACAATGCTCGGTATCGGCGCCATCATCGGCACCGGTATCTTTGTTTTGACCGGGCAAGCCGCGGGAAAACACGCCGGGCCGGCCGTCATCATCTCGATGGTACTGGCGGGCGTAGTAAGCGCTTTCGCGGCACTTTGTTACTCAGAATTTGCGGCCAGCGTGCCCATTTCCGGTTCGGCTTACGCTTACGGATACGGAACGCTGGGTGAATTTGTCGCCTGGATCATCGGCTGGGACCTTATCCTGGAATATGCCTTCGGCGCCGCCACGGTGGCCGTCGGATGGTCGGGTTATGTCGTGAGCCTCTTGCGCGATACGCTGCATATAAATTACCCGCTGGCCTTGAGCGCTCCACCTGGAATGGAGATAAAACTTGCGGATGGATCAATAACGCACGGCGTCTTTAACCTGCCGGCATTTTTGATCTCGATCGCGGTCACACTGCTTTTGATCCGCGGGATCAAAGAATCGGCCAGCTTTAATTCGATCATTGTGATGGTCAAAGTTTTGGTGGTCGTGCTGTTTATCGTGGCCGGTATCGGTTATGTGAATACCCACAATATAGGCATCGGCTGCCAGGTCGGAAGCCCCGGCTGCGCCGAATTTATGCCTTTCGGTTTTAGCGGCGTGGTCACCGGCGCGGCGGTCATCTTTTTCGCCTACATCGGATTTGACGCCGTTTCGACCGCGGCGCAGGAAGCAAAAAATCCGCAGCGCGATATGCCTATCGGTATCATGGGTTCGCTGGCGATTTGTACGGTGCTTTATATTTTGGTCGCCGGCATCATGGTCGGCCTGGTAGATTACCGTGAACTGACCAATGCCGCCGCGCCGATCGCGGTCGCGATCGATGCCGCTTTGAAACAAGCGCAGGGAACGACCATGGGAACGATCCTGTTCGTCTTTCCTACTATTATCAAAGTAGGCGCGGTGCTCGGTTTGAGTTCGACCATGGTTGTAATGACCATGGGACAGCCGCGCGTTTTCTACTCGATGTCGAAGGACGGCTTATTGCCTAGCTGGGCAGCGAAGATCCATCCCAAATTCCAGACACCGCATATTACGACCGCCATTACCGGCGCTATCGTGGCGATCCTGGCGGGCCTGGTTCCTATCAGCTATCTCGGCGAATTGGTAAGTATCGGAACATTGTTCGCCTTTGTGATCGTCGGAACCGGCATCATTATTTTGCGCCGATCTAATCCCAACCTTCACCGCCCGTTCAAAGTTCCGCTCAGTCCGTACATCCCGGTTGCCACGGTCCTCTCGGCGGCCTATTTGATGAATAGTTTGCCGCTCGACACATGGGTCCGGCTCATCTTATGGATGGCGATAGGATTGGTCATTTACTTTGCCTACAGCTATTCGCACAGTAATTTGGCCGATGCCCCGGAGAATACCGAAGTTCCGAGCACTTATAAACCGCCGACCGCGGCCATCGTGGCCATCATCCTGGCGATCGCCTTGACGATCTACCAGGTGCTGTTCCTGATGGACCTGAAACCGGAAAAGATCTGGATCAATATGGCCATTCGCCTGTTTGCCTGGATCGTGACCGGAGTTTTGGTGGGAGTGCTGATGTACGGCAAAGGCGACCGCACCGTCGGCAGAAGCGCGAAGGTGAAAAACATGGGGTTGATCCTGTCAGTTATCAACCTGCTGATCTGGTCGGGGATCGCTTTGTGGGTACTTATGAATTGGGAAAAGCTGAAGTAATACTACTTCAGCCAAAATTTGGCGCCGTAAGGAACTATATATCCTGAACGATCGGGGTTAAGTAGCGACTGGGCGTCAGCAAGATCGCGCGCCGTTTGCACCCGCAGGCGGCGCGTTATTTCTTCCGGCAGATCGGTGACCATTATCACGCGGTATTTTTCCGTAAGCTGTAGAAGCGACCAGGCGGTTTGCCCGTTGACCTGATACTTTTCAGACAATTTTTCAGCCAGGCGCTGCGAATTTTCCGCGGCAAACCAATTCAGGAAATCATCTCTGCCCGGCCCATCGCCGCACTCCGCCAGCCAGACCAGCGTGCCGCCCTCTTGACAGACATTAGCGGCCATTTGCAGGGCCTTGTGCGCCTGGATGAGGTTGGTGTCGTAAGGCGCTCCACCGCAACTGACGATAACGCTGCCGCGTTTTTCCGGCACGCTGACCGAGTAGTTTTCGGCATAAAAGCCACACGCCGCCAGATGCGATGTTTTCCAGTGGCCGCCGAAAATCTTTACCGCCCGGCCCTGGGCGTCGACGATCGATTGAACGGAAAACGCCGGAGCGATCTTTTCCACTATCTCGATAAATTCTTCGTGCACCGCATTGCCCGCGAGCAGGCCTGTGCCGACCCCGTCACGCCGCGCTTTTTTTTCGAAATCAAAAGCCAGCTTGTGCGTTTCATTGACTGTTTTTGACGACGCCAGGCCGGGACAGATCAGTTTGCGCCCGCCGGTAAATCCCGCGAAGTAGTGAAAGGTCACACCGCCGACGATGATCACGCGGTCGTGTTCGAGCAGGGCGCGGTTTAGATCGATGGGTATCCCGCGCCGGGTCTCGCCGAGTTTAACGATCTGCATCAGATCGCGCGAATGATGATCGAGAGTTTTAATGCGCTGCGCGGTAAAGTCGCCGAGAATTTTCTTTTTTTCTTCGGCGGTAACCGCGCGGTGGATGCCGGTGGCAAAAATGATGCGGATGTTAAAGGGCAGGGTCCCGGCCGCGATCAAACGGCGTACGAGAAGATTTACGATCTGCCCGCTGGCGGTCGAACGCGTAGCGTCGGGAACGACGATCAAAACCGTTTCGGCATCAGCGACGACGTCGTCGAGCGGCAGGGAATCTATCGGAGAATCAAAGGCGGCGGAAATCTCCCGGTCGGAAAGCGGCGTGAGGTGAGAGGCGACGCCCGCTAGAACTGTGAAGCTGTTCTCATCGAAAGACATCGACAGGTGAGAGTTTCCATAGCCTAATGAGATGTCAGCCATACTTAAATTGCCACCAGTTTTAGCTAACGGTCGGGGTTTGCCTATAAAGTCAGGGACTTGCTTTATTCGTGTCTTTTAGTGTGATTTCGTGGTTTCAGATCTTAAACTTCAGTAATCAAAGACTTAAGACTGGAACCACGAAACCACACTAAACTAGACGAAATGCAAATCCTAAAGCAGGACCAGCTTAACTAATAAAACTCTTTAGATCGCTGCGCGATCTTTGCCGGCAAGATGCCGGCGCTTCCAGGTTTACGCAGGCCCAAAGATCAAAGCACTTTTGGTATCGAGGTTTGAATATCGGAGCGAAAGCAGGTGGCCCCGGCCTGGCAAAAATGTACCGACTCGTCTTCGAAATCGACGGTTTCCATTTGGATGGTCAGGTGATCGATGCCGAAATTGTCATGAAGTTTGGCGCGAAGCTCCTTGAGCAATTCGATCTGTTTGATCTCGTGGCGGTGAATAACGTGCGCGGAAAGCGCTTCGAGGCCGGAAGTTATCGTCCAGATATGGAGGTCGTGCACGTTATCGACGCCCTCGGTTTCTATGATCGCTTCTTCGACGGCGGCCAGATCGATATGCGCCGGGGTTCCTTCGAGCAGGATGTTCACCGATTCACGGATCAATTTCCACGAGCCGTAAACGATTATCAGCCCGATCAGCGCGCTGCAGACCGGGTCGGCCTGGTACCAGCCAAAGGCGTACATCAATACGCCGGCGACGATCGCCGCGGCCGAGCCGAACGCGTCGCCGATCACGTGCAGCCACGCGCCGCGCATATTCAGATTTTCCTGGTGGCCGCCGTGCAGCAGCCAGGCGCAGACAATATTTATGATCAGCCCGCCCGCCGCGATCAGGGTCATCTCACCGCTTTTTACCGCCGGCGGGGCAGCAAAACGCTGATAGGCCTCGATAAATATCCAGATCGAGATAAGGATCAGCACCACGCCGTTGATCAGCGCGGTGAGAATTTCCAGCCGGTAATACCCGTAGGTCTTTTTCGAACTGGCCGGCCGCACCGCAAACCAGAATGCGACCAGCGTCAGGATCATCGCCCCGGCATCGGTCAGCATATGCCCGGCGTCAGCCAGCAGCGCCAGCGAGCCGGTGAACCAGCCGCCTGTTACCTCGGCCAGCATGTAAACGAACGTCAGCCCGAGGGCGAGTTTGAGCCTGCCCACATTTCGGCCGTTATGATCATGTTCGTGCGAATGCCCGCTCACTTTAATTTTTCAACCGAGGCCATAACTTAATAGTATTACGGTTTTACCGAAAACCCCGCCCTTTGTGCCGCTTCAGCTAATTTTACATCATCACAAACAAAGAGTCTCCCCTTTGGATTTCCATTACACCAGACCAGGGCGGCCGCCAGTTGAAAGGAATCCAAAGCCCGCAAATTAAAAGTGCCGGGCAATGCCTCGGCCATGTTCCGGACCTTTTCGCTGGGAGTTATCTCTCTCCATTTGCGGCGCATCGCTTCCAAACGCGCGATGGCAAATTCCAGTCCCTGCGCGTTGATAAATTTTTCCCGGTTTAGGCGATTCAAAGCGCTTCTGATCTCGATGGGTGTTCCCCACCAGACCGCGACACGCCCGGTCTTTTTCCAGAGACGCCCGAAATTTTGGCTTGAATCTTGTCGAACACATAACGGGACCACGGCGCTGGTATCCCAAAATGCAACGTTAGTCTTCATCACGCTCTGACCTTATGATTTTTTTGATAACTTTCGAGGAAACTTCGGGCGCCGGCAGTTTCAAAAATTCGTCCGATTTTGTTTCCAGCGCCGGACTCATTAATCCTGCCCCTATTAGCGCTTCTTCTTCTGCGTCAAGGTCTGCGCCGGCCGCCAACGGTAAAATGCGCGCAATAGGCTGATTCCGATCTTTGATGATGAGTTCTTCGCCGTTGCGAACCTGCTCCAGAAAAGCACTGAGGTTACTTTTTAATTCCGCTATATTGACAGTCTGCATCTTTCACCTTCCTGATGACTATTATAGTCATGTCTGGACTTCGATGCAAACTTTTGTGACGGGAGCACTACGCATCTGCTGACGCAGACGCTACTGACATGACTACTGCAATTTTACAGCTTTTGAAGTCTCGAGCGACAGGCGGTAGCGGCTGCGTTTGCCGTGTTCATCGCCAATGGATACTTCGACCGACGCGGCGGGGGTGGAAACCTGCAGGCGAAAACTTCCGTCGCCCAGCGCAAAAGTTTCGCGTCCCATGATCCGGACGCTGGCGCCCGGGTTGGCGCGCCCGCTGATCAGATAGACGCCGCTGCCGACCTTATCTACCTGCCAGTTGCTTACCTCGATCGTTTCGCCTTCTTCATGCGAGACAACTGTGAATTTCCATGGCTCGCTCCATTCGCCGATCTGGCCGCTGTTAGCGATCGCGCGCACGCGCCAGAAAAAAGTGCCGTTCTTTACATCCGCGAGAGTAAGGCTGGGCGGGACGACAGGTTCCTGCTGGAACAAGAGCCCCTCGGCGACGAAGAAAGGCGAAGACGCCACTTCCAAACGGTAATGCGCTATCGGCATGGTCGTGACGCGCTGCCAGCGAAGCGGTATATCGATCGCGCCGGAATCTCCCATCATAACTTTCTCCAGCGCGGACGGAGAGATGAGCTTGGGGGCTTCGAGCAGCTTCTCCTTGGGGGAAAGCTTGCCGCTTTCATTTACCGAGGTATACTCGCTGTCTTTTATCGTCAGTTTTTCTCCCAGCGAAGTAAGCGCTTCGACGATGCCGCGGCTGACCCGGATCTCTCCGTTATTGGTGGCCGGGTTGATGTTAAAGCTGGCGTCGGTGCGCGCGGTCAGGCGATTTTCCACCTGGCGAACTTCGACCACGTTCTGCGTATCGGCGGCCATATCCTCGGTCTTAACGTTTATCTGCCCGCCGCCCAGCGCAACCCGAACGTTAGTGCTCCCGCCGCCGCCGCCCGCATTAGCGCGGATCACGACCGTGCTGTTGGGACGCACGACCAGCGTAGAACCGTCCGCCATTAAAACCTGGGCCCGGCCGTCAGCCTGCGTTTGCAAAATATCACCGGCCACCAGGTATGTCTCACCGGTAACCTTTTCCACCTGGCGGGTAGCGGCGCGGATGATACGAACATCGCCTTCGTAAAAATTTAACTTCGCCGAATCTGCCGGATATTCAATGGCCGGGGTGTTGGAGAGAAAGAAATTATTGCGCGCGGCATACCATCCGCCGGCGGCAAGCAGTGCGAGCGCGATGACCAGAAGGATAGAGCCGTAGATCGTACTCTTTCTGATGTACCACCACTCAACATAAAATTTGCCGTATTTTTTTGGCATCGAATGCAAAAACTAAGAATGGCCGGGACGATCGGTATCAGCCAAAAGTTCTTCCGCTTCGGGGACCTCAGCGGGCGGCGGAGGCGGAAATATCAATGAAATCAAAATAGAGATGGCTAAAGCCGCCACTACTACCCCCAGCGATATATTTATCATCAACTGGTTGTATTCGCCGCGGTGGAAGCTTTCCAGAAACGGAGTTAAGCCGGATCGGTTATCATGGCCTGAAAAATAAAGCAGGATCTCAACCACCAGAGGTAAGAGCATCTTGACGCCGATAAATGTCAGGACAAAGGCCAATCCATATTGCAGGTAATGAAACTTTTCCACCACCCTCAGCAATAAGAAGAAAAACGTTCTCAGCCCGAGGATGGCGAAGATATTAGAAGTATAAACGATAAAACGGTCGGTAGTGATGCCAAAAATCGCGGGGATCGAATCGACCGCGAATATCAGATCCGCGACATTGATCACTATCAGCACCAGTAAAAGCAGTGTTCCCTGGAGTTTACCGTCTTTTCTGACGAAGAATTTCTCACCGTCGTAGTGTTTTGAGATCCTGATAAAGCGCGTCGTAAGTGAAACTATCCAGCTTTCTTCCGGATTAAATTCATCATCGTCGCTGGAAAACATCTTGATGCCGGTATACACCAGGAACGCGCCGAAGAAATAAAGTACGGCGTGAAATCTTTCGACGAGCTCGGCCCCGGCAAAGATCATGGCCATTCTCATCACCAGCGCCATAAAGATGCCCCAGAACAAAACACGGTGCTGATATTTGGCGGGAACTTTGAAAAAAGAAAATATCAACAGAAAAACAAAAAGATTGTCGATGGAAAGCGAGAGTTCGATGAGGTAGCCGGTAAAAAATTCCTTGCCTTTGAGCGAGCCGAACTGCAAGTAAACATAGCCGTTAAAAGCCAGCGCCAGAGAGACCCAGACGATGCTCCAAATGGTAGTCTCGAATTTTGTCGGGGCGTGCGCCTTGCGGCCGGCGATCCCGAGATCCAACGCCAAAGCCGTCAGAACGACGGCGAAAAATATTACCCAGGCAATAAGCGGAAACTGTATGTCATTCATTCATCAACTAAAATAACCGTTAAAAAGGTAAAGTTCAAAGCTTCGAGTAGTTTCCGGCAGCGAGACAGAGCAAGCAACCCTTCCCAACCCTGAGACACTTCAGCTTGTTTCTTTGTTCTTCGTGTTTAACTTCAAATTAGTTCTATATCAACGGGCTGGTGTTGTTCTAAAGTTGTGGTGCTGAGAAGGGAATGTCGTTCGGAATAGATGATAACTGATAGATGATAGAGAATAGATCGAATCTTTCAGTTATCAGCTCTCATCTTTTATCTATTCCGAATGATGCGAACACCGCAGCTTTAGGGTACTACCAACGGGTTTGACCGCTTTTAATAAGGGCTCGGATAGTGTTACTATGGTCGTTCGCTTTTGACGGTAAAACCGTGCTATAGGCCAATATTAATCAATTCAGGTAGTAATTTTATGCTTAAGTTTTTTAGTCGAATGGAAAAGACCCGCAATTTCATTATATTGATCTTTGCGATAATTTTGATCGCCAGTATGGTGTTTTTCACTTTTACGGGGCAGAACAGCAGGCAATCATCGCTTAATTTCAGCGAAGAAGCCGCCGCCACGGTGGGCAGCGGTACTGTGACCGTGGGCGAGATAACCACGGAGCAGGCCAGCCGCTCGCGCATGTACCAGGGAAGGATCCCGGTTCAGACGAGACAGATCCTGGACAGCCTGATCAGCTCGAAGCTTACCGCGCAGGAAGCCGAGCGGTTAGGTTTCTACGGTTCGGACCAGGAGGTCAAGGAAAAGATCCTCGAGCAGAACAAGCCGGCGGATGGAAAGCCGTTCGATATAAAGAAATACGAACAGCAGGTTAACGAGGCTTTTGGCTCAGTAGCGAAATACGAAAAGCAGGTGCGCGACCAGATAGCGGTTTCAAAGCTTTATGCTTTTATCACCGCGGCGGTCAATATTTCGGAAGAAGAAGTCCTCAACGATTTCAAAAAACAAAATACCAAATTCGATCTGTCGTATGTAACGGTGAGCGCGGCCCAGGTTGCCTCTACCATCAAACCCTCGGAAGAGGAGCTGAAAAATTATTTCGAGCAGAACAAGCAGAATTTTTACATTAGCCTGCCGCAAAAAAAGATCAAATACGTTTTTCTCAACCAGTCAAAAGTGGGTGAGAAAATGGCGCTGACCGAAGAGGACATGAGGGCCGAATATGAGGGCCTGCCGGCGGATAAAAAACGCGCCGGGATCAAGGTGCAGCAGATCGTTCTCAAGGTTTCCAAACCGGAACTCGAGGGCGAAGTAATAGCAAAGGCCAACCAATTGGTCGAGCAGGCGCGCTCAAAAGGGCCCGAAGGCCATATCTCCGAAGAAGATTTTGCGCAGATAGCGAAAGGGAATTCGCAGGACCCGGGAACGGCCGCAAGCGGCGGCTGGCTGCGCGGGCTGGTCAACGAAAATAAAGACCCGAACGATCCGACGCAAAAAGTGCTGTCGCTGCAGGAAGGAACGGTCAGCGATCCGGCGAAATTCGGAAGCAGCTACTATATCTTTCGCCGCGGCGCCGAAGTGCCGAAGACCTATGAGGACGCCAAAACGACCATCCAGGTGAGTTTGCGCAATCGCCGCTCTTATACCGCGGCCGCCGAGCTGGCACAAAAGATCAGCGACCGTCTGCGCGAAGTAAAAGACGTGGATAAAGTGGCCGCCGAATTTGCCGCGCAGGCGAACATGAGCCCCAAGGACATGGTCCGTGAAACGGATTTTGTTAAAAAAGACGACGAAGTGCCGAACATCGGTATCTCGCCGCAGTTTGAAGAAGGTATCGCGGGCCTGGAAAATCCCAATGACGTGGGCGATAAGATCCCGGTCAAGGACGGGTTTGCCATTCCCCTGCTGGTCGCGAAAAAAGATCCGCACGAGGCTTCGTACGACGAAGTAAAAAGTGACGTAGGCGAGGCCTATAAGAACGAACAGGCCAAAACTAAAATGGACCAGATCGCTAAAGAGCTGGCCGAAGGCGCGACGTCTGTGGCCGGTTTGAAGTCGATGGCCGAAGGTAAAGGATTAAAACTCCAGGACAGCAAAGATTACCGGGCCGGCACTGCGCTCGGCGTGGGCAATGAAGCCGGCACCTCGGAGGTGTTGGAAGATGCGGTGTTTGCGCTAAAAGCAGGCGAAGTAACCAAGACGCCGGTCAAGATCGGCGACACCTGGTTCATCGTCGGATTGAACACGAAACTCGACGCCAACATGGACGACTTTGCCAAGCAGCGCGATCAACTGGTGGAACAGAGCCTGGGAATGAAACGCAGCCAGGCCTTCAGCGATTTTCTCACTGAAGCACGCCGCCGCTACGAAACCGAAGGCCGCATCAAGATCTACGATAACGTGATCCAAAAGATCGAAGCCGCACCCGAGGAAGAAGAAGCGTAGTTTCCGGCAGGTAAATTGGAATAAAAGGCCGCCTTTTCGGGCGGCTTTTTTATTTTCGCGCGTAAGTTCGACGAACAATTACCACCATAAAAGTCTTGAAATCTGCCAAAAAGAAGGTATAGTTTTCTCACCTGGACGGTGTATTTTTTGTAGATTGTTGTACAAAAGCGTGTCCAGAAGCCTTGTTATGACATTTTTGGCCTTGTAAAACCAAAAGAATCCGCGTCTTTCAGATTCTCCCGGCCGTCAAAAGTCATTTTTTGGGCTACGCTTGACACCCGCGGTTACGCACCATCCGGGAACCGTCGGGGAGTGAATTTAGCTCTAAAACATCTCAACAACCTTTCTGAAAGGAGCGTTCATGTTTATTTATTTTGCGCGGAAAATCGTTTTTGCGGCCGTCGTTCTGGGAGTGCTGTGCGTTCCCGCGTGGGGCGGAAAAGTGAAAAATATTAAGATCTGGGTCAACGCGTTCATTCCCCGAACACTACCCGGAACTACTCATCCCACTCCGACTTTTATCGTGCCGGCTGGTGTCCATAAAGACAAAACCTCTTTGAAAGGCCCGCCATTGATATCCGGCTTTTTTCTTACCGACCAGCGCTTTTTTAGCAGTGTCCTCACCGAATCCAGCCGCATGCATCACGAAGTAACGATTGAAATTGACAACAACAGAATCGTTTCAGTGCTCGCTAAATGTGATCCGACGATTGAGATCGACCCGTTAGATACGGGAACCGTGAAATGCAGCCAGGCGGGTTCCGCCGCTGATATGAAAATAGAAGACATCTCGATCTCGGCAGATAAACTTCTTTTTTCATTCAAATACAACGGGGCGGCGGATAATCCGTGTGTTACGCCCTCTCCGGACATTGATTGGAGTATAAAGATTCAGGCCGAACTGGAATTTGGCGGCGAAGGCGGGCGAATAAAAGTTTCCGGACTGGTGGATGAATTTCCCGCTTATGAGATGTACGCCAGCGTGGACGGGGGGCCGCCGATAAAAATTTTCAATATATCGCCCGAAGAAGGGAAAACTCCCTGGAATTTGATAGGTAATCCGACGGTAAGAATTGAGCCTCAGCCGGGATCCTTTTTGGTAAAGGAGTTCGGATCTTTAAAGAACGGCAACTGGCAAAGCAACGATACTGCACAGAGATTCAGGCTGAGTATAAGCGATCAGAATGTTACCTGGACGGAGAAAAACGGTTCAGGCGTCCTGCTGAGCCGGAACGTGTCCCTGGGAGTGTCAGGAACGAATTGGCGGATCGAACGTCCGAATGACAGCGAAGTTCTCAGGCATTTGGGGTTTCAGCCAAACATTATTCCGGCCATCATCGCGTTAAACCCCAGACCGTCCTTTATTGTTTTTACCATGAAGGATGGAAAATTATCGGCTAGCTGGAATGGCTTGGTCGTGATCAAAAACCCTGATGGTTCGGTAAAAGAATTAGTACAGCCCGGAGTGCGTCCACCGGCCCAGTTTGTCTTTGATCGTCAATAGAGCGTCGGCGCCGTGCCGGTTACAGTAAATTCTTGCGTGTTTGTCCGGAAGTTTTACCACCATCCCAAAATCTTCCACCAGAGGAGGCCGGCGCCGGTCCAGATGATGATATTGGCGAATGAGGCCAGCAGGCCGATGAACCACCAGGGGCGTTGGCGGACGTAGCCGGCGCCGAAGTAGATCGGGGCGCTGGTGGTGCCAAAGTGTGTCAGCGAAGCGTTCAAGTTGGAAATATAGGCCAGCACCAGCACAGTGAGGCCGGCCGGCGCGCCGACGCTGATACAGACGATAAGGAACGGAATATACATCGCGGTGACGTGCGCCGTAATGCTGGCAAAAGCGTAGTGCGAATAAAAGTAGACCAGCGCCAGCACGCCCAAAGCCAGCCACCACTGCCAGCCCTGGGTGTAGGCGGCGGTATTTTCCGCAAAAAGTTTGGTGATCCCGGTGTTGCCCAATTCTTTGGCCATCATCACCAGGCCGCCGTACCAGATGAACACTTCCCAGGCTGCGGTTTCCGTCACCAGATCTTTCCAGGTCAAAATGTTGGTCAGAAGCAAGAGGCAGACGCCGATGACGGCGATGAGATTGATGTCCAGTTTCGTAATGTCGGCTGTCATCCAGAGCCCGACGACCGTGATGAAAACCGCCAGCACAACGATCTCGCGCCAGGTTATCCGGCCCAGTTTTTTTAGTTCCTCCGTGGCCATTTCGGCGGCGGCAGGCGTGTGTTTTATCCCCGGCGGATAGAGGCGATAAACGATCTGCGGAATGACGATGAGCGAGATGGTAGAGGGCACGATCGCCGCGACGAACCAGCCCAGGTAGGTCAACTGGATGCCTGCGTTTTCCATCGCAAAATTGCGAATGATGGCGTTTGAAGCCTGCCCGGTGAGGAAGGTGGCGCAGATAATGACGTCGCACTGGTAAAGCAGCAGCATTAAAAACGCGCCGAGCTTTTGGGCGGAAGGGCCTGGTTTTGAATCGTAGGTTTCCGAAATGCTGCGGGCGATGGGCAGAATGACACCGCCGTTACGAGCGCCGTTTGATGGAACGACGCTGGCCAAAAGCCAGTCGGTCAGCACCAGGGCATAGCCGAGGCCGAGGGTTTTCTTGCCCAGAAACTTGATAAAGACCAATGCTATCCGGCGTCCGAGCCCGGTTTTGACCATCCCGCGCGAGAGAAAAAACGCCGACAGCACCAGCCAGACCACCGGTTCGGCAAAACCCTGCAGCGCTTTTTCGATCTTTAAGGCGCCGAATACGGGAAGCGCGGCAACTCCCAGCAGCACGATCGCGCCGGCCGGCACCGGACGCAGTATCGAACCGACAATCGTCGCGATAAAGATCGCCAGCAGGACCCATGATTCGTGTGTGACCGATTCCGGTTTGGGGAAAAAAGCGATCCCCAGGCCGCAGGCCAATACTCCCAGCCATCGCAGCCATATATAGCGTTCCGTGTTTTCGTGGTGACCTTCCGTCATTGAAGACAGAGATAAGATAAATGAAATTACGTGGGGCGACAAGAGAGAACCACCCCTCCTTCGTAAGGAGGGGGAGTTTTAAGTAAACAGTTCAGAGTTCAAGCTTCAGCTTGTCTTGTTCCTAAGATCGAAGACAAACTAAAGTTTGAACTCTAAACTGTTCGCAATCATGCAACACAAAACGAGACGAGAGAGAACCACCCCGTCACGCGCGCCACCTTCCTTCGTAAGAGGGGAGTTTTAAGTAAACAGTTCAGAGTTCAAGCTTCAGCTTGTCTTGTTCCTAAGATCGAAGACAAACTAAAGTTTGAACTCTAAACTGTTTGTATGATCATGCCGGACAACGATAATGCGACGGAGAGACCACCCCGTCACGCGAAGCGCGCCACCCCTCCTTCGTAAGGAGGGGAGCTTAATAAAAAAGGCAGGAATTACCTGCCTTTAAATATCAATAATACCGGTTACGTTTATTTTACCTGGAAAGTGCGGGCGATCTGATCGGTCTCGCTCCTGATGGCGCGCAGTTTATCGCGCAGGCCGGTAAAGCGCAGAAGAAAGATGGTCTTTGGCCCGTACTTGAGAAAATAGATGCGCCCGCTCATATTCCGGCCGGAGCGGACAAATTCGTAGTTGAACACTCTGCCTTTCAGATTGCCGGCAAAGGCTTCATCTTTTCCCGCCACATAACCCGGCAGAAACTGTAATCTCTGATCCTGCTCGCGGGTGATGATGTCCGTGAGCTGGTCCTCTTCGCTGCCGACGCTCTTTTTGACTTCGAGATAACCGTCCTGCCGATCGACATAGACCATTTCCACATTGGGATTAAGGGCCGACGGCTTGGCCACGATCTTCCAGGCATCGCTCGGGATCTCAAAAGTATACTCGGCATTCGTGTCGGTAAAGGTCTTAGTCTGGGCCGAAACGTAAGTACCGCTCAGGCTCAAGGCTAATACGGGCAACAATAAATTTAATAGATACTTACGCATAATTTTTTCACTTTTATTAATTTTAACCGAAGAAACATTTTAATCCAACATTTGACCGGTTATTAGATGTGGTCACGGGAAATAACGTTGCAGTGAATGGGAGCGCGGACGGCTCGTCCGCATATGTCGCTTGCGACGTAATAACCTTATCTGAAAACACTTAGATCGCTTCGCGATCTTGCGGACGGGACGTCCGCGCTCCCAGTAATAGCGATTATTCAAGCTTTTTACTTGCTAAGAGCGTCTAAGTACTTAAGAACATTTGGACGGTTCTGTCATAATAATTTTAAGGGCAAGTTTTGGGGAGGTTTTTAAGATGAAGTCGTTTAGAAATTCGGCAGTGGCTAATACAACCAGGCAATTTTTATCATTACTCTTTATTTTGGTGTTGTTTACCGGCACGTTTTCCGCTGCATTGGCTAATAATGGGGCAGCGCCGGCCGCGCCTGATAATAAAGGAAAAGCGCTGACCGAAGACCAAAAGATCCGGCACGTGCTAAACCGTTTGGGGTATGGCGCGCGTCCGGGCGACGCGGAAAAGGTCAAGGCGATGGGCTTGCAGAAATATATCGACCAGCAGCTTGATCCGGCGGGAATAGGTGACACCGCAGCCGAAAACAAGGTCAAAAACCTCGAAGTATTTAATATGTCCACGGCCGAGGTTTTCGCCAAATACCCGAACCCCGGCGCTTTGCTGCAGATGCTGGAAGGCCGCAACCGTAACCAAAACAACGCCCGTAATCAGCCGCAGCAGCCAATGACGCCCATGACGGCGCCTCCCGTGGACGGAAAGCAGCCCGAGCAGGAAGTGAACGCCAATGGACAAACCGCCGCTAATGGGGACGAACAGCGCAAGCGCCGCGAACAACTGACCGCTATTTATCAGAAATACGACCTGCGCCCCGCCGGGCAGCTTGTGCCGCAAATAATCACCAACCGCGTGCTGCGCGACGTCTATAGCGAAAAACAATTGCAGGAAGTGATGGTCGATTTCTGGCAGAACCACTTTAACGTGTATGCCGGTAAGGCGGCCGTGCGCTGGTACATTCCCAGCTACGAACGCGACGTGCTGCGCAAAAATGCGCTGGGAAATTTCAAGGACCTGCTGGTGGGAACGGCCCAGCATCCGGCAATGCTCTTTTATCTCGACAATTTTGAAAGCATCAATCCGAATGCTCCGAACGACCGCCCCAATGGGCAGCAGTTGGAAAGATTGATGAACAACCCGCAGGCCCGCGCCCGTGTTGCGCAGCAGCGCGGCGTGAGCGAAGAGGTGCTGATGCAGCGCTTAAAGCAGCAGCAACAGCAGGGCCAGCAGAAACGCGGCATCAATGAAAACTACGCGCGTGAACTGATGGAGCTGCATACGCTGGGTGTGGATGGCGGCTATACGCAAAAAGACGTGCAGGAAGTGGCGCGCTGCTTTACCGGCTGGACGATCGCCGACCCGCGCGGTTACCGCCGCGCCGCCGGAGCAATGATCCAGGGCAATGATGACCGCCGCTATGACCAGCTTGCCCGCCGGCAGGGAATTCCCGAAGGCGTGGACAGCGGTGAGTTTTTCTTTAATTCACGCTGGCACGACAACGGCGAAAAGGCCGTGCTCGGGCAAAAGATAAAGGGCGACGGCCTGAAAGACGGTTTGCAGGTGATCGACATTCTGGTGAAAAGCCCGGCGACCGCGAAATTTATCGCGAAAAAACTGGCGGTGAAATTCGTCAGCGATAACCCGAGCGAGGCGCTGGTCGGCCGCGTGGCCGCGGCTTTCCAAAAGTCTTCGGGCGATATCAAGACAACACTCAAGGCACTGTTTAGCGATCCGGAATTTTTTGCGCCGGAAAATTACCGCGCCAAGATCAAGACGCCTTTTGAAGTGGCGGTAAGCTCGATCAGGGCGCTGGGCGCCGACACGAATTCGTCACCCGCGCTGATCGCGCTGATCAACAAGATGGGCGAAGTGCCCTACGGCTACCAGGCGCCGACCGGTTACCCGGACACGGCCGAAGACTGGGTCAATACCGGCGCGCTGCTGGAGAGATTAAATTTTGCGGTGGCCCTGGCCTCGAGCCGGATACCGGGAACCAAGGTCGATCTGAAAAAATTCGAGGCGGCCGACCGGTTGAAAGTGCTTGATAATGCGATCGCGACCGTGTTGGACGGAGAGATCTCGGCCGGTACAAGAGCGGCGCTGTTAAAGCAGATCGAGCAGCCTCTGCCCGAAGCCAAGTTAGCGGAAACGAAGAGCGATAATGATCTCGACGTTCCTAACATGCGCGAAGGGCAGCAAGGCCAGCAGGGAAGACAAGCGCGGCTGCTGGCGCCGTCCGGCAATGCTGAGATCTTTAAAGTGGTCAGCCTGGTGCTGGGCTCGCCGGAATTTCAGCGTCAATAGGCTAGATTTATTTGTATTGTTCGTGTTAATTCGTGTGGTTTCGTGGTTCCAGTCTTAACTTCGGAAATTAAAGGTCTAAGACTGAAACCACGAAACTACACTAAAAGACACGAACAAAAGTCGGAACAAATTATATTCGCCAAATTTATAGGCAAGGCCGGGAGATTTAGCAATTATGGATAGAAGATATTTTTTAAGAACGTCGGGTATCACGCTGGCGAGTTTTGGCCTGATGGGGATGGCCCCGAAATTTTTGCATCAGTTTGCCAATGCGTCAGCCCTGACCGATGACAAAGGAAAGAAAAAGATCCTGATAACAATTTTCCAGCGCGGCGCGGTGGACGGATTGAACATGGTGGTGCCATACGGCGACAGCCAGTATTACGATCTGCGCCGGACGATCGCCCTGCCGAAACCGAACGCCAATGGCGGCGTGGTCAATCTCGACGGCCATTTCGGGCTGCACCCGTCGCTTAAACCGTTTGAAAAGCTCTGGTCGAATAAGCAGCTCGCGGTGGTACATTCGGCCGGTTCGCCCGATAACACGCGTTCGCATTTCGACGCGCAGGATTATATGGAATCCGGCACGCCGGGGAACAAGGGCACCCGCGACGGCTGGCTCAACCGCGTACTGCAAACGCAGAAAAGCGATAGCGATTCGCATTTTCGCGCGGTTTCCATGACGCAGCAGGTCCCGCGCAGTTTGCTGGGCAGGGCCCCGACCATCGCGATGAGTAATCTTTCGGATTTTGCGGTCAAGGCGGGCGCTTATACAAAAAGCGTGCAGGGCGGTTTTGAACGCCTCTATGAAGACAATGTGAAAGATAGCCTGGGCGAAACCGGAAAAGAAACTTTTGAGGCGGTCAATTTTCTCAAGCAAGCCAACCCGTCGCAGTACAAACCGGAAAACGGCGCGGCGTATCCGAACTCGGCCCTGGGACGCTCGCTTCAGCAAATTGCGCAGTTGATCAAGGCGAATGTCGGCCTCGAGGTTGCCTTTGCCGAAAGCGGCGGCTGGGACACGCACACAAACGAGGTGGCGCTTAACCAGCCGAACGGCGGACAGTTGGGAAATCTTTTGCGTGATTGGGGCTCGGCGATCGCCGCCCTGGCCACAGACCTCGGAAAACGAATGGATGATGTGGTGATCCTGACAATGTCGGAATTTGGACGCACGGCCCGCGAGAACGGTTCGCGCGGAACGGACCACGGCCATGGCAACGCGATGTTCGTCATCGGCAATTCGGTCAAAGGCGGCAAAGTCTACGGCGATTGGAAGGGCCTCAAGGACGATCAGCTTAACGAAGGCCGCGACCTGGCGGTCACGACCGATTTCCGTGATGTCTTTGCCGAGGTTTCATACAAACACCTGGGCAATAAAAATCTCGACAAACTGTTCCCGGGATATTCGGGCGGGACAGCGAAGTTTAGAGGGATCTTAGGGTAATTGTTGCCGGGAAGTCCGCTTCAGCGGACGATAGATAGTAACCCCAGGCGTAAGCCTGGGGTCCGGATCATAGAAAAGATCGTAGCCCGCGAGAGCGGGCGACAGAAGCTTCTAAAAACCATCTTTCGCCCGCTCTCGCGGGCTTTTTATTTTGTTGGAGAGCGTCCCCAGGTTTCGCTGCGCTCCACCTGGGGTTAAACTCTCTCGTCAGCTCCGCTGACTACCCGTTCTTATATTTAAAGCTCAGGCCGAAGATAAGGAAATTTCCCAGCATCCAGATAATGTGCATGATAAAAGGCACGATGAAAGCGGGCGTATCTTTTATTATTTCGGGACGATTGACGGCGAGCGACCAGATAATGCAGATTAGCGACAGCGTTCCGGCGACCAGCCCGATCCAGCGGTAATCCCAGAATTCGATATTGTCCACGGCGGTTTGTCCCCACTTCGACCAATAGACCCAGACAAAATGGCTGAGGATAAAAACTATCCAGAGCAGCCAGGTCAGAAAAGCGAAAACGCCGTTGCTGATGTCGCCTTCGAGCATGACGCGGCTCCAGTCCGCGCCCGGATTACAGCCGCCGATAAGCCCCCGGATGGTGTTGTAACAAAAGTCGAACGCGGCCCCCAAAAACCACAAAACCAGCAGAAAGCGAAGCGTCGGGTTTGAGACGGGGGCAAAAAAGAAAACAAAAAAGAGCGCGGTAATGATCACCAGATCGACCACTTGCGGCATACCGATAAAGCCCGTTTTAAAATCGGGGGTTTTTACCAGGCTGTCACAGTCGTGCCTGATCATGGTGCGTTCGGCCCCGGCGATAGGGGTAAAAGTCACCCCGTTAAGAAAACTGCCGCCGGAAGATTGGTGCGGAAACGGCGCCAGCGTCGAAGGGTTTCCGGTAGCGGCCGTCCCGGCCACGGCATGCGAGCCTTCGTGAATGAGTGTCTGGAAGAAATAAAGCGCCATGGCGGCAAAAACCAGCCAGAGCAAAAAGATAAGTTTGGGAAACCAGAAGTTGCCTAATCTCTGAAAATATTCCATCGAAAATTCTCCTTATTTATTAATCTCCACAGCGGAGGCCGGCCGGGGCCAGTGTTTTCATCTTTTTTTGAATGTCAGCCCGAAATAGATCCAGTACCAGCACAGAGCAATGAACTGTACGACCAGGGGCACTATAAAGGCGGCATTGTTTTTCAGGATCGCGTCGTCGCTGATGACAAGGGAAACGATCACGCAGATCAACGATAGAATGCCGAATACCATCGCTACCCAGCGATAACCCCAAAAGCCGACGGGATCGACTTTTTTGCGGGCCCACACCGACCAGTACATCCAGACAAAATGGCTCAGAACGATGATCCAAAAAAGCCAGGTGATAAAAACAAAAACGCCAAAACCCAGCTCGCTCTGCAAGTAGAATTCACTCCAGTCCACGCCTTCTTTACAGCCCGCGATCAGCGTTCTGATCGTGCCGTACATAAAGTCTATCCAAAAACCCAAATAGAGCATTATTAAAGGAAAACGGACGATCGGATTGGAAAATCCGACCACGGCGAAGAGGAATGAAAATATAGCGATCAGAATAAGATCGAGTATCTGCGGCGCGGCCGGAAAGCCTCCCAGGTCGGGCTCAAGTTCACGGGCGTTCGTGTGGCAGTCTTTTCGGGTCTCGACCAGCACATAATCCTTGTCATCTTTGTAATAGGTTGCGCCGTTGAGAAAATGAGGGCCTTCTTTTCCCGTGTGCATGTGAGGGAAAGGAGCGAAAGACGGCTTGTTTCCGGTCTTGCTGATGGCGGCCACCGCATGAGTGCCTTCGTGAACCACGGTCTGTAAAAAATACAAAGGGGGAAGCCCCATTAGCAGCCAGACAAAAGCGACCCATCCGGGAAACCAGAAATTAGCTAGTCTGCGAAAATATTCCTTCATCGATACTCCTTTTTTACCGAAAGGCTTCCTGATGCCGCCGGGCTAGAATGAACACGACATTTTCGTAGAGATACGGGAGATGCCGGGAGTAAGTATTTTTTAAAGATAAAATAACGTCACAGGTAGGACGGTGTTTTGAGGATCATTTTGCCGAGAGAGGTTTTAAGGTAAGAGCGGGCGCAAGCAACCCTTCCCAACCTGAGAGGTTGTTGATTTGAGTGGTTATCTCTTGAGGAACAAATCTAAGTCTGAATAAATTTGCAGGTCCGGAAGGGTCGCTTGCGCCCGCTCCTTATCCATTATTGAAAGAGCGGCCAAAATAAACGAGCGGCGTTGCGCCGCTCTGGTAGGTCCTAATTTGACAGGTTTATTTGATGGGCGAAATATCTATAATTTAACCGGTAAAGGTGAAACAAGAGATACTTCCGGGGGGAAATGGAATCTACCGAAAGTCTGGAGACTTTCGGTATCGAAATGCTTGCGCGCGCCGCAGTTCAAACAAGCGCGATAAGAGTCGCCGCCGCTTAAGAACGGCCTGGTCAGATTTCTGTGCCAGCAGCCGAAAATGCTTGCCACGACACCTATTTTGTCGCCAAATCCGCGCACTTCTTTGTTATTGATGAATTCAGCTATCTGATTTTGTTCGAATATTGCCTGCATAATTTCTTCGCTATAAAAGCTTCTCCACTATTTAGACGTTCCAGAAAGCGCGTTTTGCGTTAAATATGACTATCTGAAACGGAAAAAGGTTGTCCTGTATGTAAGGCGCAATACATTTATTTTTAGTATCTTTATTTCATTAAATCTCTTTAATTCGCTAAAATCTTCCAAACGGTTTCCTAAGGAGAATTCAATGCCAAAAATCAGATCTTTAATTGCCCTGGTCTTATTGTGCCTTTTTGCCCTTTCTGCAGCGCCGGCCTTTGGCTGGAACGAAACGGGGCACAAACTCGTCGCCTATATCGCCTGGCAAAAACTAAACCCCAAGGCGAAGGAAAAAGTGAACCTGCTTTTCCAGGCCGCGCCCGAGGATTCCGACATCGCCGGTTATTTTGCGTTTGACTCGCGGTCGGTGGCGACGCGCCAGCTCGAGCAGTTCATGATCGTGGCGACCTGGGCGGACATCATCCGCGACCGCAAGTTTCCCGTGCGCCAGGCCAAGTACCACCACGGCACCTGGCATTATTCGGATATATTTTTCCGCGAAGTGAACGGGAAGATCGAACTGGCGACCGAACTGAAAGACGACCCGCAAAATGCCATCGAGCGGCTGCACGTCATGCAGGGAATTTTGGCCGATACCACCAAGACCGACGCCGAACGCGTGATCGCCCTGGCGTGGATACTGCACCTCGTCGGCGACGTCCACCAACCGCTTCACAGCGTCGCCCGCGTTACCGAGCTGGAGCCGAAGGGCGATCAGGGCGGCAACCTTTTCGAACTCACGCCGAAAGGCACCCCGCGCGAAGACCAGAAAAATCTGCATTCCTATTGGGACGGCATCGTAAACACTGCCGCACCGCGCGTGAACGATGCCTGCGACGGGGATTACCTTCCGCCGCTCGGGCAGAAGTTTATGAAGAAGTATCCGGAGAATAAAATGCAGGCCCAGGTAGACAACCTGAAGTTTGAAGACTGGCGGCAGGAAGGCCTGGACAACGCCGTGAAATATGTCTATGCCGGAGTGACCAGGTACGAAAAGCCTTCGGCGAAATATCAGAAAGAGGCTTATAAACTTTCCCAGCAAGAGATCGCGCTGGCCGGCTATCGCCTCGCCAAACTGTTGAACCAGGCATTAGGGCAGTAAAGCTGCTGAACTGGTGTTGTCCTAAGTTGTGGTGCTGAGAAAGGGAATGTCGTTCGGAATAGATGATAACGATAGATGATAGAGAATAGATCGGATCATCTTTTACCTACTTTGCGAATGATGCCACCACAGCTTCCGTAACGCGCGGGGAAACAATTAAGTCGTTAAAACCGTAATTAGTATTGATATCTGACCCTGGAGAGAAATATTTTTTTACGAGTAAGCGTATGGCTAAAGATCTTGGCCGGCCTGCTTTTGGCGGGCGCTTTGCTGTTTTCCGCCTGCGCCACCAAGACCGAAGATGCGTCGATCTCCACGATTCAGCAAACCCCCGTTCCGCCGCCTACACCCGAACCGGAAGTAAGCGCTTCGCCCACGCCGGATGTTCCCGACCTGCAAAAAGAGCTGCTCGACGAACGGGATAAAAGCTCGGAGTCCACCATCGGGAAATTCGATTTTAAGAATTACAAATACCCTTTGCCGCGCGGCTGGCAGGACCCGGACAGCGACGAAGCCGAACTCGTGGGCGGCAACCGCAAGATGACCGAAGTAAAGATCGGCCTGCAGTACATCACCACCAAATATTTTGACGTCACCGGCGACGGGCACGATGAAGCACTGGTGGTGCTAAAGATCGTCACGGCCGGTTCGGCCATCCCGCAGATCGTTTATATCTTTAACTGGAAAGATGACAAGCCCGAACTGATCTGGTATTTCCGCACCGGCGACCGCGCCGATGGAGGCCTCAAGGACCTGCGGCCTGTTGACGGAATGCTGCTGGTGGAACTCTACGGGCAGGACCGCTTTATCCTGGGCGAAGTCGAAACCTCAAAGATAACCGGCGACGAAGAGCAGCTTTGCTGCCCGGGCTTTTTCTCACGCACGCTCTATAAATGGAACGGAAAGAATTTTCTGATGCAGGGCAAACGCCTGACCTTTTCCGTTGCCGACCCCGATACACCCCCTCAGCAAAACCTCGGCGAACTGGTCAATGAAAAAACACCGGTGAAGAAGAAGTAAATATGAGCGCGGGCATCCCTGCCCGCACGCCTCGTTTCCAATAGATCCCGGTCAACCAAAGTTTGAAAGCGATCAGCTTGCCTGGCGACAAGCTTTGCGGGCAGGATGCCCGCGCTCCATATTTACTTTATATTATAAAGTACTTGACAGACCGGATCACTTGGCATATATTTATTTCTGCTATGGCAAAAACCCAGACAATTCATAAAGAAAATATGGAAACGGATGAGCCGCCCAGCCTGCACAACCGGGCGATGGAAAACCTTGAATTCATTCGCGATACGATGGAGCGCTCGACGCATTTCACGGCCGTGCCGGGTTATGGCGGGATGCTGATGGGCGTGACCGCGCTGGGGGCGGCCTATATCGCGCATACCCAGGCGCCGCTGATCCGGGATTGGGTAATGGTGTGGCTGGTCGAGGCGGTCCTGGCGTTTGGTATCGGTCTTTTTGCGATGTGGCAGAAATCAAAGCTGGCCGGTACGACGCTAACCACCGTTCCCGCGAAAAAAATGATCCTGAGTTTTGTGCCGCCGATGTTTTGCGGCGTGATCATTACGCTGGGGCTCTGGCGCTTCGGAGATTTTGTCATCATGATCCCGACCTGGCTTTTGCTTTACGGCGCGGCGGTGGTGACGGGCGGCAGCTATTCGGTGCGCGCGGTGCCGATCATGGGCTGGTGTTTTATTGCGCTGGGCACGATCGCGTTCTTTTTGCCGGCGAGCATGGGAAATCTGATGATGGCGCTGGGCTTCGGGCTGCTGCACATCGTTTTCGGTTTGGTAATAGCAAGGAGATACGGCGGATAACCAGTCAGTGCTGCCTGCGGCAGCCGGCCAGTTAAGGGAACAATATGAAAAATTCAGCATTAAAGAAAGAACAAGATACTTCGAAGCCGGGCGTTTTGCGGGTGGAGAAAGCGGGCGGATCGGTTCCGGCAGCTCTACCCGGCGAGCTCGATAAGCTTATTCACGAGCGCCTGCGTTTAGGAATGATCAGCGCGCTGGCGGCTAACGCGAGCTTAAGTTTTAACGAGCTGAAGAAACTGCTGCAGACCACCGACGGCAATATCAGCGTCCACGCGCGCAAACTGGAAGACGCCGGCTACATCCAGTGCACCAAGACCTTTAAGGACCGCATGCCGCTGACCGAATACAAGATCACCGCGGCGGGTAAAAAAGCGCTGGAAAAATACATCGGCCACATGGAAGCGCTGATCAAGGCGATGAAAAAAGTTTAATTGCAAAGAGTATGTTGAAAACTCCGAAAAATAAGCGCGACCTGACCGTTTTAGCGGTTCTTCTTTATTTGACCTTTCCTTTTTTTGAATTTAACCGGATCGCAGCTTTCATGGCCGGCCTGTCGCCGGCGGCAAGAGAGGAATTAACCATTTTTATCGTCGGCGGAGGCATCGTGGCCTGGGTTTGGGGGTTTATTGCGCTTGGAATCTTGTTGAACTGGATCGGGAGAGGCTATCCGTCGTCAACCTCGATCTTTGCTTTTAACCGGGAACGGATGTTTTGGAGTTTTATCTGGTCATCGATATTCGGATATTTTTTCTTTAATGAAATGTTTTTTGCGATAGACAGGTCCTTGCAGTTTCGCTTTTTCGAAGCGTTTCAGGGAGTCGGGTTGGCTTATACGCTTTTGTGCGTGCGGACGCTGATACTTTTCAAAAAGGAGTAAATGTGGGCGTGCTCTTAATGTTAATGACAATCGGCGGAGTTTTGGCGGCAGCGGTTTTACTGGCAATTTCTCTGGTTATGAAAAAAACCTGGCTGCGAAATTTCGTGCTGGGCGGCGTAGCGGTCTGGTTCGCCTTTTATGCCATTTTGCTGTTCGGAGTTTCGCTCGGCAGTAACGAAAAAACGCTGGGCTTAAATGAAGCGAAAGAATATTGCGGGTTTTATCCGGACTGCCATATGCATACGGCGGTCACTCAGGTGCAAAGGGCGAAAACCATCGGGGCTAAAACCGCCCGTGGCGAATTCTATATCGTCACGGTAAAAGTTTCGAGCGACGCCAAACGCGAGCCGCTGCAGTTGATCGGAACGGAAGCGAAGGTTTTTGACGAAGAGGAGAACTCTTACACCCGCGATCTGGAAGCCGAGCAAGCGCTCGGTTCGCAGCCGGAGTTTGAAACCAGGATCGCGCCGACGGAAACTTTTACCAAGTCGATCGTTTTCGATCTGCCGGACGGCGTGAAAGGACCGCGTCTCGATATCCGCGACGGCTACGGCGTGGACGCATATCTCGAAGCGGTGCTGATCGGCGATGAGGACAGCATCTTTCACCAGCGAAATTACTTCAAACTTGAGGAACAAAATCAGACGGCGCGAGTGAAGTAAATGGGAATTGGATTTGTAATTTTTATCTACGTTATTTTTTTCGGCTTGATAGCCGTGGCCGGCACAGGGTCTTACCTCATCCTGCATTTCTTAAGTAAAACAAATCCGGCGGCCGCGGCCTTAAAGAAAGACTTTGTGAAAGTTGCGGCGGCATGCGTGGTGATATTTATTTTGCTGGGATCGGTATTTGCGGCGCGTACGGCAATGGACCTTTTAATCCCCAGCCGGGTTTTTAGTAATAGTTTCGGATTTTCACCGACCGGAGATGTGGCCGGCCTGAAAGGGTATCGGTTTCTCATCGGCGATGGGGGAGAGACCCGCCTCGAATTTTACGCCAAAAGAGAAACTGTTGAGAAGATCATTACGGAAAATGATTTTCTTGAGGAATCGAAACAACCCAGGCTGCGGTCCGATGACCGCACGTTCGTCAAAATGCTGTCAATTCCGGGTGTGCGAGTCTATAGATCTTCCAGGGCCAGAGACAGCGGTTTCGTGTACAACGCCGCTTATTTGTTATATGACGGAGACACCGGCCATGCCTATTACAGTTGGGTTGGGATCGATTGAAAAGGAAGTGTATGAGTGTTCAGCAATTGGAAATAAATCCAACCATTGACAAAGAATATTTTGAGCAAGGCGTGCTGAAAAGGATGCGGACATTTTTGTCACGGCAATATCAGGATGAAGCGACCGGTAAGCGAAAGGTATTCGACTGGTTGTTTGGAGTAATAATGCCGACATTTTGCTTCGCCTTTGACCCGTTCATTTTCAGAGAATGGCACGGACATAAGGGTATGTTGGGCGACTATCAAACGTTTGCGTACCTTCTCAGTTTTACTCTGATCATGGCCACCGCCGCTCTGCTGCTTTTTGGCGGCTGGTTCAAAGGATCCAGTATTTATTTGTCCGGCCTTTTTGCAGTGGGCGGGATCGTCGCTTTGGCGATCGGTGTGGTTTTATTGCCGTTTAGCATTCTCGGGTCGATCTTTTTGATCGGAATTTTAGGATTTACGCCGCTTTTTACTTCATTTGTTTATCTGCGAAATGCAGTTCTGACCTTCCGGACGGCGCAGCCATATTTTCGCCGCGCTTCTTTAATCGGCGCTTTTGTTTTTGCGGGAGCGTTAAGCGCGTCGATCCCTGTATTGGTAAATGCGAGAATACATTTGTTTTGAGGAAGCGGAAGTGCTGATCGTGAAAGTTTTAGATATATGAAAGATTATGATGTAGTGATCATCGGCGCCGGTTTGGCCGGCCTGGAATGCGCCCGGCTGCTGTCGCGGCAAGGCGCAAAGGTTCTGCTGGCCGACCGGAAAAGCGACCTGACCAAAGGCATCCACACGACCGGAATTTTTGTGCGCAAGACCTTTGAGGATTTCGACTTTCCCGCCGGCACGCTGGGCAAGCCAGTGCGCGACGTCACGCTGTATTCACCCGGCCTGCGGCCTCTGCCGCTGAAAAGTAAATACGATGAATTTCGAGTAGGGAAAATGGGCGCGCTTTATGAAGCCTATTTGCGCGAAGCGATAGACAACGGCGTTGAATTTTCAAACAGCACTCGTTATATCTCATCGGTCCGCGTGAGAGCTGTCAGCGAGAGCGATGAAACCAAACAGCAAACCGAAAATATAATAACGCTCGCGCGCGAGGGCGAATCGTTTTTTGTCAGGGCAAAAGTCCTGGTCGGGGCCGACGGGGCGAGTTCGCGGGTAGCGAAAGATCTGGGGCTCGACGAGAACAAAGAAGTCATCGTCGGTTACGAAGAAGTTTATCGGGGAGTGCCACTCGCAGGCGAGCCGCGCCTGCATTGTTTTCTCGATGCCAAGCTGGCGCCCGGTTACCTGGCGTGGGTTACCAACGACGGTGAAGAAGTGCATATCGGCGTCGGCGGTTATGCGGAAAAAATTCGATCCGCGCACGGCGCTTAAAGAATTCAAACAAAAAATTGCCGGAAAGGTCATCGATCTGAGTGGAGCAGAACTATCGGAAACGCGCGGCGGAAAAATTCCGGTCGGCGGGATGCTGCGAAATATCGCCAACGAAAACGGCTTGCTGATCGGCGATGCATCGGGCGCGGTGTCGCCGCTGACGGCGGGCGGGCTCGACCCTTGTCTCAGGCTTTCACGCATCGCCGCCGGGGTGATCTCGGAAAGGCTGCGAACCGGTGAGCCGGAAATTCTCGGTACCTACTCCGGCGATCTTTTCCGCACGCGCTTTGTCTCGCGGATCTGGATGAGGCGAATGCTGGCGGCATTTAATAATCAGCTTTTATTGGAAACGGGATGCGCGGTTTTGCGGCTGCCGCTGCTCAGCAAATTCGCGGCGCATGTTTTCTTCGGGCGCGGCGGCTCGTTCCCGGACGACGTTATCCCGGTGAGTACCGCAAAATTAAAAATTTCAAGGACTTGAAAATCCGCATATAATTGGGACGCGGCGGCCGGGAAGACTGTTTGTAAAAAAGGATCAGTATGTTTATGAACGAGAGAACAAAAAAGGGACTGGAAATAGTTCAGACCGCTTTCATCTTAGGCATTTTGGGCGACTCTCTTTTTAGAGCGACGCCCTGGGGATTGAATTTCTTTCTCTGGGTGACCGCGCTCGCGGCCGGGTTGTGGGTCGTCACCGTTCGTTACCGAAATGAAAAGCCAAAGATGAACTCGCTTCTTTTGCACGGGGCGCTGATCTTTTTTGCCGCGATGTTCGTCTGGCGCGACGCCGTCCAGTTGATGGTTTTTGACGTGCTGGCAATACTGATGGTCCTGGCGGTATTAACGCTTCCGGCAATGAAATTACAAATGCAGAAAAGCGGCCTGGCTCACTACGCATTGGGGTGGGTCTACTCAGGTTTTAATCTTTTTATTTCACCTCTTTTTCTGATCGCCTACGACATCAAGTTCAAAGGAGTTCCGCGTAATAATATAACGAAAAATCTGGCCGCGGCGCTGCGCGGTATCCTGGTGGCGATCCCGATCCTGTTGGTCTTTGGCGGGTTGTTTGTCGCGGCGGATGCCGCCTTTCAGGACCTGATCGAAAAGACATTCCGGATCGATTTTGAATTCGTTATCGGCCACCTGTTCTGGATAAGCGCCTTGACCTGGGTCGTGGCGGGTTATTTGCGCGGGGCCACTTTTTTTATCTTTGACAAGGAAGCCAAAGAAAGTTCGAACGATCTGAGCATTTCGCCGGACGAGCTCGACCTCAAAGAAAAAACCGATAAAGCAGAAAAATCCACGACCTGGGACCTGCAGGATATCAACAACTCATTTTTCCCCAGCTACTTTACTTTCGGGACCGTGGAACTGAGCGTTGTCCTGGGATTAATGAATCTACTGTTCCTGGCGTTTGTAATAGTTCAGGTCCCATATCTCTTCGGCGGAATGGACCTGGTGCAAAATACCGAGAATTTAAAGCTCGCCGAGTATGCCCGGCGCGGTTTTGGCGAACTGGTTTTTGTTTCCGCCCTGGTCCTGCCTGTCTTAATGGCGGCGCAGTGGCTGATAAGAAAAGACGACAAAATGGCCATCGCAGTCTACCGCGGCCTGGCCTGCGTTCAGATACTGCTGCTTTTTGTGATCATGCTTTCAGCCGCCCAGAGAATGCTGCTCTATACGGGAACTTCGGGCTACGGCCTGACCACGATGCGCTTTTATCCGATGGTGTTCATGATCTGGATGGCGGTGGTTTTTGTCTGGTTTGCGGCGACGGTGCTGCGCGGAAAGCGGCAGCAATTCGCCTGGGGAACATTGTGGTCGGCGCTGATCTTCCTCGCGGTGCTGCACGTATTTAACCCGGATCATTTTATTGCCCGCACCAATATCGGGTTAATGCATGCCGGCCGGAGTTTCGATGCCTCGTACATGAATGATCTGAGTGCCGATGCCGTTCCCGCGCTGCTGGAAGGAATGCCGGCCTTTAGTGCAGAGCAGAAATGCATGGTCCAGAAGAATTTCGTAAAAAGGATCGAAAAGTACGATAAGTATGCTGACCTGCGTTCATGGAACTGGTCCAGGTGGAACGCGCGGCTGCAACTGGCCGAAGCGGCGAAAAGCTTTGACGCCGCCGGCTGCCCGCAAGTTTCTGAAGAAAGCAATGCAATTAAAGTTTTCGATCAGGAGCTGCAATAGGAGCACCGGGCGTAAACTAATATAATCGGATCGGATGGCAACTGATCAGAAAATCCGCGATCATCTGCGTGAGTACCTGTCTTATTTGCAGGTGGAAAAAGGCCTGGCGAAAAATTCGCTGGCCAGCTACGGGTTTGATTTCGCCCGGCTGCGCGATTTTTCCGCCGCCCTCGGAAAAGACCCGAAAGACCTGAACCGCGGCGACCTGCGAAGCTGGATAATGGCGCTTTCGCGCGAGGGGCTTTCGCCGTCGTCGGTGCAGCGAATGGTCAGCGCGGCGCGGGGTTTCTATAAATTCCTGATGCTGGACGGCCATCTTAAGGTAAATCCGGCCGAAGACCTCGATTCACCCCAGGGCAGTTTCCATCTGCCGCGGTTTTTAACCGAAACCGAGATCGAAAAGTTCTTAAAACAGCCGGATGTTGAGACCGAAACGGGCCTGCGAGACCGGGCTTTGCTGGAATTGATGTACGCTTCGGGACTGCGAGTTTCAGAAGTTATCTCGCTTAAAATCAACGATATAGAGCTGGATGCGGGTATTTTGACCTGTTTTGGCAAGGGCAGCAAACAAAGGAAGGTGCCGCTGGGGAAAAGCGCCGCCGAGTGGCTAAAAAGCTATCTGGAGATCAGAAATCGTAAAACCGGAGTCCAAAACCTCTTTGTTTCGCCTAACGGAAAACCTTTAAACCGCCAAAATGTCTACCAATTGGTGAAAAATTACGCGGAAAAGGCCGGTTTAGAAGGCGTTTCGCCGCATAAATTGCGCCATACTTTTGCCACGCACCTGCTGCAAAACGGAGCCGATTCGCGTTCCGTGCAGGTAATGCTGGGGCATAGCGACATTTCCACCACCCAGATCTATACCCACGTGACCGACAACCACCTGAAAAAAGCCTACGACAAATTTCACCCCCGCTCGTAGGAGAATCTTTACTATTTTGTAAGCATAAGAGCCGTTTTAACTTGCAACCAGCCCTTTTATTAGGTATCATTTGAGTTTTGCTACTGGCTCCGGAAATAGTCTTAGTAAGCAATTTATAAGCTTGGGCAAGGGTGGTCGAGTGGTTAATGGCACCGGGCTGTAAACCCGGCCGGCGAAAGTCGTACGTAGGTTCGAATCCTACCCCTTGCACCACTTTCGATTTTTGATTTGGGATTTTAGATTTTGGATTATTAAAGACGCAGGTTTTGGCCCGGCCCAAAATCTAAGATCGGCGATCCAAAATCGCTTTTGCGGGAGTAGCTCAGTTGGTAGAGCGTCAGCCTTCCAAGCTGAATGTCGCGAGTTCGAGTCTCGTCTCCCGCTCCAAAACAAGTCTCTTCCGCCCGAGTAGCTCAGTGGTAGAGCGCATCCTTGGTAAGGATGAGGTCACGAGTTCAATCCTCGTCTCGGGCTTAGTTAAAAGTTTTTTGGCCATTAAATTATTTAAAGAGGTTAGTAAAAAGAATGTCAAAGGAAAAATTCGATCGAAGCAAGCCGCACGTAAATATCGGGACAATCGGACACGTAGATCACGGTAAGACGACATTGACGGCGGCGATCACGAAGGTATTGGCGAAGCACAATCCGAAGATCCAGGTGCGTGCGTTTGATTCGATTGACAATGCGCCGGAGGAGAAAGCGCGCGGGATCACGATCGCGACGGCGCACGTGGAGTATGAGACGGCGAATCGTCACTATGCGCACGTGGACTGTCCGGGTCACGCTGACTATGTCAAGAACATGATCACGGGAGCGGCGCAGATGGACGGAGCCATCCTGGTGGTGGCGGCGACGGACGGCCCGATGCCGCAGACGAGAGAGCACATTTTGCTGGCCCGTCAGGTGGGAGTGCCTTCGATCGTAGTGTTCATGAACAAGGTGGACGCGGTCGACGATGCCGAGCTGCTGGAACTGGTTGAGCTGGAAGTCAGAGAACTGCTCTCGAGCTACGAATTCCCGGGAGACGACATTCCTGTTATTCAGGGCTCGGCCTTAAAGGCTTTGGAAGGCGATGCCGCCTGGGAGCCTAAGATCGATGAGCTGATGCAGTCGGTAGATGAATATATCCCGACCCCGGAGCGCGAGATCGACAAACCGTTCCTGATGCCGGTGGAAGACATCTTCACCATCCAGGGACGCGGAACAGTGGCCACCGGAAGAATTGAACGCGGGATCGTTAAGGTCAACGAGTCGGTAGAGATCATCGGTATCAAGGACACGAAGACGACGGTGGTAACCGGTGTGGAAATGTTCAAGAAGCTATTGGATGAGGGCAGAGCGGGAGACAACGTCGGCCTGCTGCTCAGAGGCGTGGAAAGAAAAGAGATCGAACGCGGACAGGTAATAGCCAAACCGGGATCGATCACCCCGCACACGAAGTTCAAGGCCGAAGCCTATGTCTTGACGAAGGAAGAAGGCGGACGCCACACCCCGTTCTTTACGGGCTATCGTCCCCAGTTCTACTTCAGGACCACGGACGTGACGGGTGTCGCGCACCTTCCCGCCGGAGTGGAGATGGTGATGCCGGGAGACAACATCCAGATGGAGATCGAGCTGATCGCTCCGATCGCGATGGAAAAAGGACTGCGCTTCGCTATTCGTGAAGGCGGCCGCACGGTCGGCGCCGGTACGGTTTCCGATATCGTGGAATAGTTATTGGTTCAATGTTCGAAGTTCGGGGTTCAAAGTTATAAGACAGACCCTCAAACTTTGAACCAGGAACTTTGAACGGAGTAAAGAAATGCCGAGAGATAACATAATTTTACAGTGCACCGATTGCAAAGAACGCAATTACGTGACGACCAAGAACAAGAAGAACACGCCCGACCGGCTGGAGTTCAAAAAGTTCTGCAGCCGTTGCCGGAAGCACACGCCGCATAAGGAAAATAAATAGTTTCTGGTGATAAGTAACAAGTAACAAGTGACGGGTAAGTTTTCTTGCTCGTCACTTATCACTCTTAACTCATCGCTTTTTTAGGGGTATGGTGTTAATGGTAGCATAGCGGTCTCCAAAACCGACGGTCCGGGTTCAAATCCTGGTATCCCTGCCATTATAAAGAAGGTAATTAAGGAGCAAACTAGTGTCAGAAGCAGTTGGCACCGTGAATAAAAAAAGAAGGGGCGGGATCGGCAAATTCGTCACCGAAACCCGCGAGGAGGTAAAGAAAGTATCTTTTCCTTCGCGTGAAGACGTGCAGAATACGACCCTGATCGTTATCGCTAACGTCATCTTTTTCGCCCTTTTTCTGTTTTTGGTCGATCAGGCGTGGGTCTATATCATATACGGGCTCGAATGGGTGATCGGCAAGATCGCCGGTTTATAAACGAAAGAAAGACAAATGAAGCAGTGGTATTTTATCCATACCTATTCAGGGCATGAAAATAAAGTAGTGGAGAGCCTCAAGGCCCGGATCCGCGATCTGGAGCTCGGAGAGCAGATCACTTCCGTTTTGCTGCCCAAGGAAACCGTTGTCGAAATGCGCGGCAGCAAGCGCATCGAATCTTCGCGAATGTTTTATCCCGGCTATGTTTTGGTCGAGATCGAATGCGATGAGAACGGCAAGATGCCTGACAACGTTTTTCATATTATCAAATCGACCCCGAAAGTTACGGGATTTTTAGGCGGACATTTTCCGACCCCGCTGACGCAGGAAGAGGTGGACCAGATCGTCCACAATGTGAGAGAGGCCTCGGAAAAACCGAAGCCGAAATTCTCTTACAACATCGGCGAAGTGGTGCGCATCAAATCGGGCCCGTTTGCCAGCTTTACCGGCAAGGTCGAAGAGGTGAACGAGGAAAAAGCTACCTTGAAAGTTACCGTGACCATTTTTGGACGCTCGACACCGGTGGAACTAAATTTCCTGGATGTAGAGAAAGTCACGTTCTCGGAAGAAGAGTAAAGTTTAGAGTCCCGCCTTTAGGCGGCTCTGGTTGAAAAAGAACGGCCGCCTGAAGGCGGTACTCAAAACAAAAAAATGAGGACATTCCTGGCAACAGGATCGTTAATCGAAAAGTTATGGCAAAGAAAATAGAAGGATATATCAAGTTGCAGATACCGGCGGGTGCGGCAAACCCCGCGCCGCCGATCGGCCCCGCGCTCGGACAACATGGCGTAAACATCATGGAGTTTTGCAAGGCGTTCAACGCCAAGACGCAAAACATGGACAAGGATATGAAGATCCCTGTCGTGATCACCGTCTATGCCGACCGCTCATTCACTTTTGAGACCAAGACGCCCCCAGCAGCAGATTTGCTGCGTAAGGCTTCGGGTATCGCGAAAGGTTCGGGTACGCCGAACAAAGCGAAAGTCGGCACCATCAGCCGCGCCCAGATCGAAGAGATCGCCAAGACCAAGATGACGGACTTAAATACGAGCAACCTGGCTTCGGCGATGAAAACCATCGAAGGCACCGCGAAAAGCATGGGCCTGACGGTGGAAGGCTAGTAAGCAGCGGCAGTAGGCAGCAGCGGTAAGCAGATGAAACCGTTCACTGCTAACAGCTCACTGCTCACTCAAAGAGAGGGAGAGCTAATCACTCGTTTGAACCTCGGAGGTATAAATGAAAAAAAGAGGCAAGAAATACAACGAGGCCTTGGAAAAGATCGAGGCTAACAAGCGTCACACGCTGGAAGAGGGGATCACTAAATTAAAAGAAGTGTCCTTTGCCAAGTTTGACGAAACAGTGGAATTGACAATGTGGCTCGGGGTAGACCCCCGCAAAGCCGACCAGATGGTGCGCGGAACCGTGGTTCTGCCGCACGGGCTTGGCGGCAAGGCCAAAGTGGTGGTCGTGATCGCCCAGGGCGACAAGATCAAGGAAGCCCAGGAAGCGGGCGCCGATTTTGTCGGGGGCGAAGATATCGTCGACAAGATCAAAGGCGGCTGGCTGGATTTCGACGCGCTGATCTCGACGCCGGATATGATGGCCAAGGTCGGCCAGCTCGGTAAAGTGCTCGGCCCGCGCGGCCTGATGCCTAATCCGAAGACCGGCACCGTGACCATGGACGTCAAAACCGCGGTCGAAGAAACTAAAGCCGGTAAGGTGGAATACCGCGTCGATAAAACGGGCGTGATCCACGTCGGCATCGGCAAGGTGTCCTTTGACGAAAACAAGATCAAGGATAATGCGAAGGTTTTGATCGACGCCATTATGAAGGCCAAGCCTTCGACGGCGAAAGGACGCTATGTCAAAAAGATCAACCTGGCCGCAACCATGAGCCCGGGCGTATTGCTCGACGAATTAAGTTTTAGCTAAGTAAGTGAGGAGCGAATAGAAGATAATGAAATCGAAAAAAGTAAAACAGAGTGATTTGGACGCCCTCACGCAGCAGTTTCAGGATGCCAGCGCGGCAATGGTCGTCGGCTTTAACAAGCTGACCGTTGCCAAGGACCAGGAACTGCGGGAGCAACTGCGCAGCGCAGGGGCGGAATATAAAGTTGTAAAAAATACGCTTGCCCGGCGGGCCGCTAAAGGCACCCCGTTCGAGCAGGCAGAGGAACATTTCAAAGGCGTGACCGCCGTCGCATTCGTAAAAGACGACGGGATCGCGCTGTCCAAGACGCTGACCAAATTCGTCAAGGACAACCCGGAAGTTTTCAGCTTCAAAGCCGGTATCGTCGAAGGCAAAGTGATCGATCTTGCGGGCGTGCAGACGCTGGCCAGCCTGCCTTCGAAGGAAGAATTGATGTCGAAATTACTCTTCCTGCTGCAAGCCCCGGCACAGCGCCTGGCAACTGTTATCAATGCCGTACCGCGCAATCTGGCGGTGGTCATTAGACTGGCCGGCGAGACATTAGAAGGGCCGGCAGCGGCACCCGAAGCAGCAGTAGAAGCTACGCCGGAAGCGGCACCCGAAGCAGCAGCAGAAGCTGCTCCGGAAGCCGCGCCCGAAGCGGCGGCAGCAGAAGCTGCTCCGGCAGAAGCTGCGTCAGAAGAGATACCGGAAGCTGCGCCCGAACCGGCGGCAGAAGTGACTCCGGAGGCACCGGCAGAGGCTGCGCCTGAAGTTACGCCGGAAGCAGAACCCGAAGCAGCGGTAGAAGCTGCTCCGGAAGCGACGACCGAAGCCGCGCCGGAAGCGCCGGCAGAGGTAACTGCGGAAGAGGAAGCGAAGCCGGAAGAGTAGGTGGAGCGCGCCGGGAGCGCAGACTTTAGTCTGCAATAAAAAAGCCGAATAAATTCGGCGCTCCAAAACGGCGCTCCAAGATTGGCCGTATCCAAGGTAAAACGAGCTAGGCGGTTTGTCAGGCCACCAAGCTTCGGACATAAACAAACTGTGATGCAACCAGAATGTATGTGTCCCGTGGGTTCTCGCGGCTATTGACAAAAAAAACCAAGAACCCTAAGAGGAGAAAAATACTGATATGACAAGACAAGAAATAGTTGAAGCGTTAAAAAGCATGTCGCTGCTCGAAGCGAGCGAACTGGTCAAAGACATCGAAGAAGCTTTCGGTGTTTCGGCTGCCGCTGCTGCGGCCCCGATGATGATGGCGGCCCCGGCCGGTGGCGATGCCCCTGCCGCGGAAGAAAAAGACTCGTTTGACGTGATCCTGACCGCTGCCGGCGGCAACAAGATCAATGTCATCAAGGTCGTTCGCGAGATCACGGCCCTGGGCCTCAAAGAAGCCAAGGACCTGGTCGATGGCGCTCCGAAAGCGGTCAAAGAAGGCGTTGCCAAAGACGAAGCCGAGAGCATCAAGACCAAGCTTACAGAAGCGGGCGCGTCTGTTGAAGTTAAGTAATCTAGCTGTTATACTATATGGTGAGCAGAAGTTTCTAAATAGGACGAAGCTCGCCATATAGGCATAACCCTAATGGCTAGCTGATTTTAACCGAGAAGACTCTTCTCATTGAACAATTGGGAGTCAGGTGTCTAGTTTGACACTATCGGAAAATTTAATAGAGGTATTTAACTGCGACAAGCGGTCTGGGCAAACTTTGCCTTGACCGCATTTGCCGTCTTTTAACGTAAAAGTTGTTTTAGCGGGGAGAGAAGCAAGTCGAATCATAACATAAAAAACCCGTAAATCAACCATTTTTTTATTCCGGAAAACAGAAATAAATATGATAGAGAATCCGCTTCAAACTAATGCAAACGGCCTGGGCCGCCGCACCAGCACAGCGCCCGAACGTATCACTTTTTCAAAGATCAAGACCTCCGCGCGTATTCCGAATCTGATCGAGGTGCAGCGCGAATCTTACAACCGTTTTCTGCAGATGGATATGCTGCCCGAGGAAAGGCAGAACATCGGTTTGCAGGCGGTGCTCAGCTCCGTATTTCCCGTGTCGGATTTTCGCGGCACGGCGATGCTCGATTTTGTCGAGTACCAGATCGGAAACTGGCAGTGCAAATGCGGCAAGCTCGAAGGACTGAGCTACCTGCGCGCCAACTGTAAGAATTGCGGCTCCAAGATCAAGGTCGATCCGCTCAATCCGGGCGAAACGCTTTGCCACAAGTGCGGCACGTTCAACAACGTCCGCCCGCACCTGTGCGAACACTGCGGCGAGCCGGTGGGACTCAAGCATAAGCACGACCAATCGGAATGTCAGGAACGCGGAATGTCGTTCAGCGTACCGCTGAAAGTTAAGATCCGGCTGACCGTTTATGACAAGGACCCGGAAACCAATGTGACATCGATCCGAGATATCAAGGAAGAAGATGTTTTCTTCGGCGAGATCCCGCTGATGACGCCCAACGGCACTTTTATCATCAACGGTACCGAGCGCGTGATCGTTTCGCAGCTTCACCGTTCGCCCGGCGTCTTCTTTAAAGGCGGCGCGGCTTCGGTGGCCAAGGTGATCCCGTACCGCGGTTCGTGGATAGAATTTGAATACGACCAGAAGGGCATTCTTTACGCCCGTCTCGGCAAACGTAAATTGCTCGCGTCGATCTTTCTGCGCGCCTTAGGAATCTGGCTTAATCCGCAGGTCGAGCTGAAGAGCATTACCGCCGACAATATTCTGGAAGAGGTCATTAAGAATTCGACCTTTAACAATGCCGATATCCTGCGCATCTTTTACACCGGCGACGAAGTCATGGTCAAAAAGGGAAGCCTCTTTATCAAAGTCGACAAAGACGGCGGCGGCACCAATCTGGTCGGCATGCACGCCGATAAGGATGTCAAAGGCAAGACCGAAACGGTGGTTAAAAAAGGCAAGAAGATCACCAATCTTGCTTTGAAAGATATGCGCAAGGCCAAGATCACCGAAGTCGAAGTTCCGCCGACCGAATTCGAAGGCGTCTACGCGCTGGAAGATATCGTCAACACGGAAACCGGCGAGGTCGTGGTCGAATCCGGCACTGAAATTACTACTGCCAAGCTGCAGGAGATCATCGAATCCAGTGTGGAAGGCTTTAAGGTTTTCTTCCCGGAAAGAGACGTCGTGGGCGGCGTGATAATGCAGACGCTCAAGAAAGACACGATCGCGAAACCGGTCGATGCGCTGCTTGAGATCTACCGCAAAATGCGCCCCGGCGATCCGCCGACCGTGCCGACCGCTTACCGCCTGCTCGAGGGAATGTTCTTCGATACGCGCCGGTTCGATCTGTCGCGCGTCGGACGCCTGAAATTCAACATCAAGATGGGCCGCCCCGAACGCGACCGTTTGGAAGACCCGATCCTGTCGCCGAAAGATTTTGTCGAGGTTGTCTCTTATCTCCTGAAGATGAAGAAAGACCCCGAGCATTATTCGCAGGACGACATCGATCACCTCGGCAACCGCCGCGTGCGCGCCGTGGGTGAGCTGCTGGAAAACCAGTTCCGCATCGGTTTAGAGAGAATGGAACGCGCCATCAAGGAAAAAATGTCTATCCAGCAGGATATGCATACCACGATGCCGCGCGATCTGGTCAACGCCAAACCGGTAACGGCTGCCGTGCGCGAATTTTTCGGTTCGTCACAGCTTTCGCAGTTCATGGACCAGACGAATCCGCTTTCGGAAATCACCCACAAACGCCGCTTGTCGGCGCTGGGGCCGGGCGGTTTGTCACGCGAACGCGCGGGATTCGAAGTCCGCGACGTGCACCCGACCCACTATGGACGTATCTGCCCGATCGAGACGCCTGAAGGCCCGAACATCGGACTCATCTCGTCGCTGTCCTGCTTTGCGCGGATCAACGAATTCGGCTTTATCGAATCGCCCTACCGCAAAGTGGAAAACGGCCGCGTGGTTGAATTCGTAAAGATCGTCAATGGCGGCGACACAACGTTCAAGCCGGGCGATCACGTGCCGCAGCAGGACGTGGACAAAGAAAACACGGACCTGGAAAGCAAAAAAGGTAAAAAGCAGGCGACCTATGAAATGTTTCCTTTTTACCTGACCGCGTGGGAAGAAGATAAATACATGATCGGCCAGGCCAACATCGAGTTGGACGCTAAAGGCAAGATCGTCAACGAACGAAACGCCGCGCGCCTGGCGGGTGAATTTTTGACCGCTTCCAAAGACGAGATCCAGTACCTGGACGTTTCGCCGAAACAGCTCGTTTCGGTGGCCGCCTCGCTGATCCCGTTCCTGGAAAACGACGACGCTAACCGTGCGCTGATGGGTTCGAACATGCAGCGTCAGTCAGTTCCGCTGCTGCGCGCCGAATCGCCCTATGTCGGAACCGGTATGGAACAGGTGACGGCGCAGGATTCCGGTGCGGTGGTCGTGGCACGACGTGACGGCGTGGTCGATTATGTCGACTCCGAGCGCATCATCGTTAAAGCCGACCACAACGTTGACGGGACCATCTCGCGCGAAGTGACGGCGGATATTTATACGCTGGTCAAATTCAAGCGTTCCAACCAGAACACTTGTATCAACCAGCGGCCGATCGTTCACGTGGGAGAGCGCGTCAAGAAAGGCCAGGTCATTGCCGACGGGCCATGTACCGACCGCGGCGAGCTCGCGCTGGGACGCAACGTCATGGTGGCATTCATGCCGTGGCGCGGCTACAACTTCGAGGACGCCATTTTGGTTTCCGAGAGAATGGTCAAGGAAGACTATTACACTTCGATCCATATTGAAGAGCTGGAGATCGAAGCCCGCGACACCAAACTCGGGCCGGAAGAGATCACCCGCGATATTCCTAACGTCGGAGAAAATATGCTCCGCGATCTGGACGATTCGGGCATCATCCGCATCGGCGCTTACGTCAAACCGGGTTCGATCCTGGTCGGTAAGGTAACGCCGAAGGGTGAAACCCAGTTGACGGCGGAAGAAAAACTTCTCCGCGCGATCTTCGGTGAAAAGGCCGGCGACGTAAAAGACGCTTCGCTGATCTGCCCGCCGGGAATCGACGGTACTGTGGTCGACGTGCAGGTCTTTACCCGCAAGGGGCAGGAGAAAGACGGCCGCTCGCTCAATATCGAGGGCGAAGAAGAAGACCGCCTGCGCCGCGACCTTGAGGACGAGATCCGCATCCTGCGCGAACAGCGCAACGAGCGTATCTACGAACTCTTCGAAGGACGCAAACTGGCCAAGGACCTGATGGACGGCAAGGAAATAGCCATCAAAAAAGGCACCACGCTGGAAAAAGAAATGCTGCTGGAACTCGAACTTAAAATTCTGCATAAAGCCGACGTGGCAGCCGCCACCGTGGACATCATGTCCGAGATGAAGGCTTATGAGAACAAGACCGAGCGCCAGATCAACATTTTGAGCGACATCTATGAGGAAAAGATCGCCAAGCTCAAGCAGGGCGACGAACTTCCCCCGGGCGTCATCAAGATGGTGAAGGTTTTCGTGGCGATGAAGCGCAAACTTTCGGTCGGCGACAAGATGGCCGGACGCCACGGTAACAAGGGTGTTATCGCGCGCATCCTGCCGGAAGAAGATATGCCTTACCTGCCGGACGGTTCGCCGGTCGAGATCGTGCTCAATCCGCTGGGTGTGCCTTCGCGTATGAACGTGGGGCAGATCCTGGAAACGCACCTCGGCTGGGCGGCACGGATCCTGGGCGTGACATTCGCGACACCGGTATTTGACGGCGCCAGCGAAGCCGAGATCAAGCACTACATCGGCAAGGCGGAAGGCAAGATCGAGGAAATGGGGATGCCGGCGATGGTCAGCCAGGCAGGCAAGACCGAGCTTTACGACGGTTTGACCGGCGACAAGTTCGAGCAGAGAGTAACCGTCGGTTACATCTATATGCTCAAACTTTCGCACCTTGTCGACGACAAGATCCACGCTCGCTCAATCGGGCCGTACAGCCTTATCACCCAGCAGCCGCTGGGAGGTAAAGCGCAGTTCGGCGGACAGCGTTTCGGAGAAATGGAAGTATGGGCGCTGGAAGCTTACGGCGCGGCGCACATCCTGCAGGAACTTCTGACCGTGAAATCCGACGACGTGGCCGGCAGATCGAAGATCTACGAAGCCATCGTCAAGGGCGAAGCCGAATTCCACCCGGGCGTTCCCGAATCATTCAACGTATTGGTTCGCGAACTCCAGTCGCTCTGTCTCGACGTTGAACTGATCACTAAAGAGAACGTCGACAAGGAAGCGCTGAATGCGGGTGTCGGTGAGGTCCTAAGTGTCGGCGTCGCTGTTGAGTAGGGCTGTTGAGTAAGGCTGTTGAATAGAGGCCGCCAGAATAAAGTTAGTGGTTTTTTAGGCCGGCGGCGATCCCGCCGGCCACTAGGGAGATAATAGATGTTTCGAGCAAACGCTAATACCAGAAATCAAATTATTACAAATTTCGAAGCTATTCGTATCAGCCTGGCTTCACCGGACAAGATCCGCGAATGGTCGCACGGCGAGGTAACCAAGCCGGAAACGATCAATTACCGCACCTTTAAGCCGGAACGCGACGGGCTGTTTTGCGCCAAAATTTTCGGGCCGGTATCGGACTGGGAATGTTTGTGCGGCAAGTACAAGAGAATGAAGCACCGCGGCGTGATCTGCGACAAGTGCGGTGTGGAAGTAACGCAGGCCAAGGTTCGCCGCGAGCGTCTGGGCCACATCGAGCTGGCCAGCCCGTGTTCGCACGTGTGGTTCTTTAAAGGACTGCCGTCGCGCATCGGCCACCTGCTGGATATCTCGCTGCGCGATCTGGAAAAGATCCTTTATTTTGAGCTGTACATCGTGACCGATCCGGGCGACGTGCCGAATCTGAAAGAAAAAGACCTGCTGACGGACGACCGCTACCGCGAACTCGCGCGCGAGCATCCGAATCAATTCGTGGCCCGCATGGGCGCCGAGGCGATCAAGGAACTGCTCGGCCGCGTCGAGATCCCCGAACTGGTGGTTGAACTTCGCCAACGGATGAAGGAAGAAACTTCGCAGCAGAAAAAGCTGAAGTTTTCCAAGCGCCTGAAGGTCGCCAATTCATTCCAGCGCTCGGGCAACAACCCGGAATGGATGATCCTGGATGTGATCCCGGTCATTCCGCCGGAACTCAGGCCGCTGGTGCCTCTCGATGGCGGACGTTTTGCGACGTCGGACCTTAACGATCTTTACCGCCGCGTGATCAACCGCAACAACCGCTTGAAAAAGCTGATCGAGCTGCGCGCGCCGGAAGTTATCGTGCGCAACGAAAAACGCATGCTGCAGGAAGCGGTCGACGCTCTGTTTGATAACGGCCGGCGCGGACGCGTGCTGCGCGGCGCGAACAATCGCCCGCTCAAATCACTGTCCGGAACGCTAAAAGGAAAACAGGGACGTTTCCGCCAGAATCTGCTCGGCAAACGCGTGGATTACTCGGGACGTTCGGTGATCGTGGTCGGCCCGGAACTGAAACTGCACCAGTGCGGATTGCCCAAGAAAATGGCGCTCGAACTTTTCAAGCCGTTCATCTACAACAAGCTTGAGAAAGACGCGCACGCCACGACCATCAAGCAGGCCCGTGAAATGGTGGAACGCCAGGAACCCGTCGTTTGGGACATTCTGGAAGAGGTCATTCGCGAGCATCCGGTCCTTTTGAACCGCGCTCCGACGCTGCATCGTCTCGGCATCCAGGCTTTTGAGCCGGTGCTGGTCGAAGGTAAAGCGATCAAGATCCACCCGCTTGTCTGTACGGCTTTTAACGCCGACTTTGACGGCGACCAGATGGCGGTACATATTCCGCTTTCACCGGAAGCCCAGATCGAAGCTTCGGTGCTGATGCTTTCTTCGAATAACCTGCTTTCGCCCGCCAGCGGACAGCCGATCGCGGTCCCTTCACAGGATATCGTGCTCGGGTGCTATTACCTGACCCGCGACCGCGAAGGTTTGAAGGGGCAGTATCACGCCGGCAGAAAAGACAAAGCAGGCAAACCGATCCCGCGTATGTTCGGTTCGGCTGAAGACGTGCTGCTGGCTTTTGACGCCAAAGAGCTGGAAATTCAGACCATGATCAAGCTCCGCATCGAAGGCGATCTGATCGACCTGGCGATGGAGCACAGCCCGCAGGACGTGATGCGTTCGCACATTCAAAAAGGTGTGCGCCGCATGATCGACACCACGGTGGGCCGCGTGATCTTTAACGAAAGACTGCTCCGCGACGGGCTGCCGTTCGTCAACGGCGTGCTGAAAAAGAAAGGCCTGCAGTCGCTGGTCAGTTTCTGTCACATGCGCCTCGGCCACGACCAGACGGTCGCGCTGCTCGACGATCTGAAAAATATGGGCTTTCTCTATGCGACGAAAGCCGGTGTTTCGATCAGTATCGACGATATGATCACGCCTTCCAACAAGGGCGAGATGATCGAAGCCGCCCGTAAGAAAGTCGACGGCATTCAGAAACAGTACGAAGACGGCGCGATGACCAACCAGGAACGTTCGAACAACGTGACCTCGCTCTGGTCGGAAGTCGCCGACGAAGTGGCAAAAGAAATGTTTGCCGCGATGCGTAAAAAAGAAAAAGACCTGAACGAACTTAACCCGATCCTGATGATGGCCGATTCCGGCGCTCGCGGTTCGGAAGCTCAGATCCGCCAGTTGGCCGGTATGCGCGGTTTGATGGCCAAGCCTTCGGGCGAGATCATCGAAACCCCGATCGTGGCTAACTTCCGCGAAGGGTTGAACGTCTTGCAATACTTCGTCTCGACGCACGGCGCGCGTAAAGGTTTGGCCGACACGGCGCTGAAAACGGCCGATTCGGGTTACCTGACCCGCCGTTTGGTGGACGTGGCCCAGGACGTGATCATCTCTGAAGAAGATTGCGGCACGATCAAGGGCATCGGCGCCAAGGCGATCGTGCGAAACGGTGAAGAGATCGAATCGCTGCGCGACCGCATCGTCGGCCGCACCTCGCTCGACGACATCATCGACCCGATCGACGGCACGAGCATTGTCGAAGCAAGCCAGGAGATCAACGAAGACCTGGCGACCCAGGTGCAGCTTGCCGGTTTGCAGAATATCCGCATCCGCTCGGTGCTGACCTGCGAATCGCGCCGCGGGGTGTGCGTAAAATGCTACGGACGCAACCTGGCGATGGGCAAAGTGGTCGAGGTCGGTGAAGCGGTAGGCGTTATCGCCGCCCAATCGATCGGCGAACCCGGCACGCAGCTTACGATGAGAACTTTCCACGTCGGTGGTGTGGCGCGTTTGGAACAGCAGTCCAAGCACATTGCCGCCATGGATGGTAAAGCCAAGTATATCGACCTGAAGGTCATCAAAAACCGCAAAGGCGAGATCATCGCCGCCAAACGCCAGTCAACGCTGGCTATTGTGGATGACCGCGGCCGCGAAGTCGCGACCTATCAGATCGTGTACGGCGCTCAGGTTTTGGTCGAAGACGGCCAGGCCGTCAAGGAAGACGATATGCTCGCAACCTGGGATCCGTTCACCTTCGCGATCCTGACTGAGGTTTCCGGTGTGATCAAGTATCACGATCTGAAGGAAGGCATCACCGTCGAGGAAGAAACCGAAAGGGTCACGGGGCAGAAACGCCTGGTGGTGAAGGATTCACCCGACGATAAACGCCAGCCGCGTATCGAGATCAGAAGCGGTACCAAGGTGATGAAGACCTACTCGATGCCGGTGCGCGCTAACCTGCTGATGGAAGACGGCCAGAAAGTGGAAGCCGGCGACATCATCGCCAAGATCCCGCGTGAAACGACCAAGACGAAAGACATCGTCGGCGGTCTGCCGCGCGTGGTCGAACTGTTCGAAGCCCGCAAGCCGGGCGAACCGGCCATCATGGCCGAGATCGACGGCGAAGTGAGATTCGGTACGATCAGTAAAGGTAAGCGTAAAATGATCCTGACCGGTTCCGACGGCGAGGAGCGCGAGTACGATATTCCGCGCGGTACTCACGTCAACGTGCAGGAAGGCGATATGGTCAGATCGGGCGAACCGTTAATGGACGGCCCGCTTAACCCGCACGATATTCTGCGCGTACTCGGTATCGAGCGCCTGCAGGAATACCTGGTAAATGAAGTACAGGAAGTTTATCGCCTGCAGGGTGTGAACATCAACGACAAACACATCGAGGTGATCGTTCGCCAGATGCTGCGCTGGGTGCGCATCAAGGATGTCGGCGATACCGAATTCCTGCTCGAGGAACAGGTTGACCGTTTCCGTTATGAGGACGAAAACCGCCGCGTGATCGAAGAGATCGACGGACAATCGGCGCAGGCCGAACCGATGCTGCTGGGTATCACCAAAGCATCGCTTTCGACCGACTCGTTCATTTCGGCAGCCTCCTTCCAGGAAACGACGCGCGTGCTGACCGAAGCGGCCATTTCCGGCCGTATCGATTACCTGCGCGGGCTGAAGGAAAACGTGATCATGGGACGGCTCATTCCGGCGGGAACCGGTATGCGTCATTACCGCAACGTCGAGGTTGATTTCGACCCCAGCGTGAATCAGAAGGAAGAGGACGAGTATGATGATTTCGTCGCTCTGACCGGCGGCATCGAATTGCCTCCGGCGGGTGTTCCTTTGGTTGACGGCGATGGCGACGCGCTGGATATTCCGGAACCGGATTTCGACAGCGATTACAATTCCGAGACCGCCGGCGTGTTCGAAGGCGAAACCGATGGGATATCGATCGATGACGGTGACGAGATCTAAGAGTCTCGCTTCGTGAGAAACAAAAAGGCTGAAGGAATTTCCCTCAGCCTTTTTATTTGTTAAAGAGTTAATAGAGTTTATTGAGTTAATAGAGTTTATTGAGTTAATAGAGTTTATTGAGTTAATAGAGTAGAAAACGGTCTTTACTCTACAAACTCTATTAACTCGATGGACTCTATTAACTCTTTTGCCTACCAGATCTTGCAGGGTTTCGGGCTGACCATTTTATCGGGCAGTTTGCATCCGAAAGCCTGGGCGAATTCCGGCATATTCATAAGCGGCCCGATCACGCGGAAGCGGGCGTCGGAGTGCGGATTTCCCAGCACCATCTGGCGGATCGCTTCGTCGCGCATCTTCGAACCCCAGACCTGCGCCCAGCCGAGAAAGAATCTCTGATCGGCGGTAAAGCCGTCGATGTCCGCCGGCTTCGGTTTGCCTTTGAGCGATCTTTGATAGGCGTCATAGGCGATATTTAGTCCGCCGAGATCGCCGATGTTTTCACCCAAGGTAAGTTTGCCGTTGATCTTGAGGTTCTGGCCGACGTCAAAGCCGTTGAACTGCTCGACCACGCAATTGGCCCTTTCCTCAAAATTCTTCCGGTCTTCCGGCGTCCACCACATACGCAGATTGCCGACCGCGTCGAACTGGCTGCCCTGATCGTCAAAGCCGTGCGAGATCTCGTGGCCGATCACACCGCCGATGGCGCCGTAATTGACTGCGTCGTCCGCCGCAAAGTTAAAGAACGGCGGCTGTAAAATGCCGGCGGGGAAGGTGATCATGTTGAACTGCGGGCTGTAAGACGCATTTACCGTCGGCGGCGTAAAGCCCCAGCGGGTGCGGTCGACCGGCAGCCCGATGTCTTTTAAATTGCGGGCGATCTGAAATTGCGATGTCGCGACCAGATTTTGCAGATGCGATTTGCGCGAGATATTGAGGCCGGCATAACCGCGAAGCTTATCGGGGTATCCGATCTTGCGGCCGAAAGCCGCCAATTTTTCGGTGGCCTGTTTCTTGGTGTCAGCGCCCATCCATTCCAGGTGCATTATCCGGTCGTGCAGCGCGGCCATCAGATTGTCGATGAGCTCGTCCATGCGCTTTTTCGCTTCCGGCGTATAGTTCGTTTTCACGTACTGCATACCGAGGGCTTCGCCCAGCGTATTGTCCGTCGCGTTCACACAGCGGCGCCAGCGCGGCTGCTGTTCCTTGGCGCCGGACATCGTCCTGCCAAAGAAATCAAAGTTCTCATCGGCAAATGCTTTGGGAAGGGCCGGCGCGGCGGAGTTCAACGCGTTCCAGCGCAGATAGACCTTCCACTCCTCGACCGGCACATCGCCGAGCATCGCATTTACTTCTTTAAGAAAAGTGGGGTTTGAAACATTAATGTCGGTGACGGCCGGGGCCCCGCGCTCCACAATATAAGTTTCCCAGCCCACGTTGGGAGCTAATTTGCTCGCGTCCGCCAGGGTCATTTTGTTATCGCTGAGTTTGGGATTGCGGTTTTCCACCGGCGTGCGTGAGGCATTCGCCAGGCGCATCTGCAGCTTCAAGACCGTCTGTGCGTTAGCCGCTGCTTTATCAGGGGCGTCGCCCGCCAGCGTGAACATTTTAGTCATATGAGCGACAAATTTATCGCGTGTTTCTTTGGATTTGGCATCATCCTTGGTGTAGTAATCTTTGTTCGGAAGGCTCAGCCCGCCCTGGCCTGTACTGGCGATATTCATTGTGCTCTTATTCAGATCGGGGCTGGCGCCGAAATTGAAGATCGCCGGGATGCCCGCTTTATGAAATTGCGCGACGGTTTTCATTACGCCTTTGCCGTCTTTGATCTTGCCTATCTTCTTGAACCAGGGTTTGAGGCCTTTCAAACCGTAAGCCTCAAGGCGCGCTTCGTCCATGCAGGTCGCGTAAAAGTCGCCGATCATCTGCAGGTCGCTGCCCTTCGGCGATTTCGTTTTGGCGGCGTTTTCCAGAATGTCGTGGAGCACATCGGTATTGCGGTCTCCCAGCAACTGAAAGCTGCCCGTGCTGGAACGGTCGGCCGGTATCTCAGTATTTTTCAGCCAGGTCCCGTTCACATACTGAAAAAAGTTGTCACAGGCCAGGGTTCCGGTGTCCATCCTGGCCGGATCAAAAGCCTTTGTTTGCGCAAACATCGAAGTGCAAACGGCAAACATCACCAGAATTGCGGCAAAGCGGTTCAAGAGCATTCTAATTTCTCCTTGGTAAAATGTAGTTTGGTTATAACCTGATTATACGCCACCCGGCGGTCAAGGTTTCAATCCGGACGGCGTAATTCTTAAGACATCGGGACAAATTGCCGTTCGACGGCTTCTCTTAATTTTTGCGCCAGTTCCTTGCGGTCGGCGGAGCGGATCGGTTTTTCGCCAAAGACGATAGTGCATTCGAAATGCGGGACCTTGAAAAGCTGGAATATGTGGCCGGCGAAGGTGTCTTCGTCACGCCACCAGGCGACCGATTCCGATGCCGGGGGCCAACCCTCGGGCGTCTCGTAGCGAATGCTGGCGTAATGAACGGCCAACTCGGCTTGCGCGGCAAATTCCAGGAACGAAGAATTGAATTTTAATATTTCACGGCCGTGCCAACTGGTGCCTTCGGGAAAAACCACCACGCCCTCGCCGCGGCGGAGTGTTTCCAGGATCTCCTGGCCCGCGCGGGGAATATCGCGGCGGTTGTGGCGGTCGATAAAGACGGTGCCGAAACTGCTCACGATCGTTCCCGCCACCGGCCATGTCCGGATATCGCCTTTGGCGACATAAACGCATTCCAAAACGCTTCTCAAAGCCGGGATGTCCGCGTAGCCCAGATGATTGCTGACCAAAAAGAACGGGGGGCGGGGCGGCGTGCCGATGACATTTATCTTCATTCCGAAGATACGCACAAAGGTTTTCGCCCAGTGCTCGAAGATCCATTCGCGCCAGAAACGAGTGTTTTCCACCAGGACCGCGAGTGGCTGGCCAATCAACCAGAGAGCGTAGATGCCGAGAGTCAGGGCGATCAGCGCGGCAAATCGAATGGCTGCACGGACCGTTTTCATGATTGCGGAAAGATATCTTCGAATTGCGAGAAAAACATTTTGTAGTATCTTTCTTCGATCGTTTTAACGTCGAAGATGACAAAGAAATCTATTGTTTTAAACTGGCGGTCGATAACCGGTTCGCCGCAAACGCGCGCTCCTATGCGCAGGTAGGTTTTGAAAAGACGGGGAAGCTCGATATCTTCGGCAGAGTCAGGCGTGAGAAAATCTTTTTCGTGGCAGGCGCAAGCTTCGCGGGGTTCCACGCGAAATTTTTCCTGCAGCATATAGCCGTCGCGTTCAAACATCCGGAAAGCGCGTTTCCCCTCGGCGCAATCCTGCGTAAAAAGAGAGCAGCAGCCGAAAAGATAGCGCGCCTTGGAATAGAGAACGTACATCGCCAGGCCCTTCCAGAGCAGGAACAGCACCTTTGTGTTGCGAAACTGTCGGTCGATACAAGCGCGCCCGATCTCGATCGATTGCTGGAGAACTTCGAGCGGAAGGTTTTTGAGATCGAATTCCTGCTGGGTGTAAAACCCGTGACGGCGCTGCGCCATTTCATAGGTGCGGACGCGGTAGGTGCCGACAACTTCGTTAGTGTCTTTTTCGATGACCAGGAGGTGATGAGAAGTTTGATCAAAATCGTCCTCATCGCGTTCGGTCAGGTAAGAGGATTCCAGGCCTTCGTTAAGCTCGAGATTAAATACTTCAAACCGCAGGCGAAAGGCCGCGTCGACTTCCTCCGCGGTACGGGCAAAACGCACTACGTACCGCCCTTCTTCAACCTCAATGTCCGGAATATCTTCCGAGTAAAAAGGATAATCGAAGGCTTTCTGAAACTCCGGAGCTTGCGAACGGTGAATTGAAGACATCACTTTATCCTGTTAAATATTTCTTAACTTTAGCATAAAGCGGGTCGAAAGACACCAATTAGGTTCTCCGGCGGGGCCCTAAAGCTGCGGGCGTATCAAATTACCATTCGGAATAGATGAAAGATCGTAGATGATAACTGAAAGATTCGATCTATCCTCTATTATCTATCAGTTATCATCTATTCCGAATAACATTTCCGATACCGGCCCATATATGAGCGGGCGCAAGCGGCCCATTTAGTTTGTTCATTTTCCCGCGTTCCAGGTTTTATTGACTTTTGTTTTCGGTTGGAACGCGGAAATTATAGCGCAGCAGAAAACGGGCGGGGATCGCTTTTCCTTCCAAAATTGCCGGGCGAAAATTCATTTTTCGGACGGTTTCAGTGACCGTTTCATCGAGGCCGAACCCTGCCCAGCGCAGGATGCGCGTTCCCGTGATATAGCCTTTTACATCGATGGCGACCTCGATATCGACCACGGCCTCGATGCGGAAATGCTGCGCGGCAGGGGTCGAGACGGGGCTAAACCGCTGGAATGGCAAAGGCGTGCGAAGCCCGCGTTCGCCATCGCCCGCGATCTGGAAAAGAGATGTATCGAAGGTGTTTTTTTGCTCCGCGGCGAGGCCCCCTTTTATGAGGCTGGGAACCTGCACGGCAAAATCTTTGAACAAAGCCAACAGCGCCTTATCGGCCAGCGAGGCTTCGTCGGCTTCGGCGGCCAGATCTTTCCAGGCCAGTAATTCGCCGGTGCGCCCGTTGATGAGAAACGCCACCAGATACGCTTCGTAATAGGCGTCTTTTTTGGAAGACGAGCGGCGCAGATTTTCCGATCGGAGAAGAATGTAAAGATCGCATCCTAACCCTAAGCCGATGTTTTTTGCCGAATCCAACGAGAGGTTAAAAAGATCTTTTGCGCCGCCAGAAGCAGCAGAAGCGGCGGAGTTTATCACCTGCTCCGCCAGTTCGGGATCGGAAAGCCGGAAAGAATTTTCCAATGAACTTTCCAGTATCGAGCCTAACTGCTGGGTGGTTTCGTTCCTATCGGCTTTGATCACGGCCAATGTTTTTTGCTGCCCAACAGTATTTTGCGCGACGTTTAGCGTGGTCAGCAAAAAACAGCACAAGAGTGCCAGTGATATCCGTCGATAGCTTTTCATTTTCGCTGGTATAACGCGGAGATCTTTTCTTCCACCTCGGGCGGAAAACAGAGCCGGTGTATCTGGTAGCCTTTTTGCAGACCGCGGACCGCCGCGCTGATCTCGGAGATCTCGCGAATCTGCGGGCGCGAAAACCCGTCCTGGACATAGATCAAAGCTTTTGGCTCGGCTTTTTCCGAGGTGTAAAAATAATAGGGAATATCGCCGGCCCGGTCTTCGATCAGGTAATATTCGGGGTCAAATCCGGCTTCCGCCACGACTTTAAATGCGGCTTCGATAAACTGCTTTCTTTCGCCTTCCGGCATATCCAGGTCAAAAGCCTTGAATAAACGACGGTGGATAAAACGTTGGCTCAGATCCCGCAGCACGGGATCGTCTCCTTGCGTCCAGCGTTTGATATGAAAGATGACATCGTGATCGTCGAGTTCGATATGGTCGGCCAGGGTGAGTTCGCGGCGGTGCAGCACTTTGCTAAAGGCGGAATTTTCGGCATGCCAGATATTGCCGCCGTTAGAGCATATTTCCAGCGCGCGCCGGAAGAGCGAACGCAGGATCGCTTCCGCCGAACGCAGAGTGCGGTGGAAATAAACCTGGCGAAACATATAATACCTGGCCTGCAGATAATCTTCGACGGCATAAAGCCCGCGGGCGGAGAGATAAAGCCGGTCGTTTTCGGTATCTATCTCCAGGCTGCGGATTATCCATTCCAGGTCATAAATGCCGTATTTTACACCCGTCATCAGCGAGTCGCGGAGAAGGTAATCCATCCGGTCGACATCCAACTGCGAAGAGATCAGTTGGGCCAATGCGACCGGTTGAAAAGTGCCGCCGATGATAGCGGCAATACTTTCCGGGAGTTCCCCGGAAAAAGCGCGAAGCAGTTTTCCCACCTCCGTCTCATCGCTCAAGACGGTTTTGATCGTCCAATCCTCGTGATGAAACCCCAGGATGCTCTCGATCAAATGCGAGAAAGGCCCATGGCCGATGTCGTGCAGCAGGGCCGCCGCCATCACCGCCGTGCGCTGATACTCCGGTATATTGTATTTCGGCTGGAGCTTATCGAGAATGCGATTGGCGAGATGGAGCGCGCCGAGACTGTGGGTAAAACGTGAATGTTCCGCGCCCTGATAGGTAAAAAATCCGATGCCGAGCTGCCTGATGCGGCGCAGGCGCTGAAACTCAGGCGTATCGATCAGGTCGATCAGGAGCTGCCCTTCGGCTGAATCCGTGGCGAGGCGAATTATATTGTGAACCGAATCCCGGTATATCTTTTCGACGTGAGCACCCCTAGTTTTTAGTTCTCAATTCCTGAATGGCCTTGCGCGTTTGCTCGGCATCCTTAGCGTTAGGATCGATCTGAAGATATTTTTCCAATTCGTCCGCGGCTTTTTTATACTGCTTCTCGCTCCAGTAGATGCCGCCGAGATAATAATGCGCCAGGGGGTAATCTTTCAGTCCTTTTAATTTTTCGGTCAATTCGAATTCGGTCTTGGCGCCGGTGAAATTGCGCTGGCGAAAATGCAGGAGGCCCAGATAATAGGGCGGTGCGGCAGCCGACTGGTTAAGGGACTTGGCTTCCTCAAGTTCTTTTAGCGCGTCGGGAAACTCGTTCTTGCTCAGCAGTATGTAACCCAGGCGCACCCTCGCTTCATACTCACGCGAATCGATGCCCAGCGCGGAACGAAAAGCGCTTTCCGCCTCTGTCAATTTGCCGAGCGCCTGGCACAACTTGCCGATCTCGGTATAAGCAAAGCTGAAGTTGGGATAAAGCGCTACCGCCTGTTTGAATTCGGTGAGCGCTTCTTCGTTTTTTCCGGCCTGGATAAGTTTCATGCCCGATTCGTAGCGCTTCATCGCGTCCTTGGGGACGGTGGCCATCCTGGCGTTGTATACTCCGACGGCTTCGCGCACGGCTTTTTTGAATTGCAGGTAGACGGGAACGTTGAAGACCTTCGGCAGGACAACCATCGGCACTCCCTCGATCTTTACCTGGGGGTCGATGACGACATACTCGTACGCGGTTTCAAATGCCTCGCCGGCTTCCACCACGATGCTATAGCTTCCCGGCGCTATCGAGCTGAAAATAAAAGTGCCGCTGCGGTCGGTATCGAGCGAGATAGGAGTAAAGTTGGTGCTTTGCAGTCTGACCTTGACGGGCTCGTCGATGCTGCGCCCGTTGGGCAGATATATGCGCCCCTGGATGGTATGGATACCACCGTTGCCGGAAGCATTCGACCTGCTTTGCGCGAAGCCCTGCAGGCAAGCCAAAACTATCAGCAGCCCACCTGAACAGTAAATTAAGAATCGGCGGCGACACATATATTTTAAATATCCTTTCCAAAGAGTTTATCAAGACACTGGAAAAATATGAAGAAAAATATCGGCGAAAAAGAAAAAAGTCAGGGAGAGCGATCTCCCTGACTTTTCAGTTCACTACCAATTACAACTTCTTAGAAGCTGAATTTGGCTCCCAGTCGAATAGCAGACGGGAATTGGAAGATGAGTCCGGATCCGTAGAACGGATTTGAAACCGGAGACACACCCGCAACACCGCTGTTGATCGAGAACGTCTGGTCAAGGGTAACCGCACGCTGAGTGTTGGTGACGTTGAACCAGTCAGCCGTCAAACGAAGCTGCATGGTTTCGCTGAACTTGATCGGATAATAAACTCCGAGGTCCAGGTTATACGTCGTCGGCGTACGGGTTTTGCCAACAGCACTGGTCACACCAGCGGAATTGGCACCCAGGTCCGGGATGATCGCCGTTCCACGCGGAACGCCAAACCCTTCGTTGTTTCCGTACACAGGGTGCGGAATCAACTGGTTGAAGGGGATACCCGACTGAATGTAGAAGTTGCCCGACAGCATAAGTTTGAACGGAAGCTGATAGTTTCCGTTAAATTTGAACTGGTGCGGACGATCGTTCGGCAGGCGTCCATAGGCGCCGCCCAGCAGGCTGACGAGATCGAACAGCGAAGTGATGTTCGGGTCAGACTGGCCGTTGTCATTACGGAACAGGCCTTCATAGTTTCCGATCAAGCTCGAATAAACATAAGAAGACTGGAACGAGTAGTTGTTGGTGAAACGCTTGTTGAAAGTGAATTCCAGAGCGCGATAGAAACGGCGAGCGCGGCCGAAACAGCCGATCGTCGGATCAGTACAAGCTTTGTATTCAGTGTTACCGGCAACGCCGCCCGGTCCAGGTCCCAGGGGTTCGCCCGGGTTGAACAGGAAGTAGTGGTCGCCATCGTCGAAGGAACCGTCTTCAATAACGGAGCCCTGCGGGCGATAGATACCACGAACGCCGAAGGTATAGTCTTTCTTGACTTCGTACTCAAAGCCCATGGTGAATTCATTCACCGTCTGGGGTTTGAGGTTTTCGTCGATCGGAGTGGATTCAGCACCCAAATTGCGGGTTCCGAAACCGGTCGCGACCGTCGCGGTCAACGGAGCGTTGATCAGATTAACGTTGAAGTTCTTATCGGTCTGGGTGTCGTTGCTGCCCGCGCGGACGTTGATGTCGAGCGGAAGCGGGGTTTCGACGTAGCGGGCAACGTTAGCAAAGAACTTGCCTTTACCTTTACCCGTGAAATCCCAGATGAGGCCTACACGCGGCTGCAGGTTATTAAACCAGTTGTTCAGCTTCAGGTAGGTAACTCCACCGTTTCCGTAGGCCTGCTGGTAATCCCAGCGTGCGCCCACGTTAAGTTGAAGGTCTTTCGTGATCTTCCAGTCATCCTGGATGTAAAAGCTTTCAACGTCGGTTGAGGTCTGAGCGATCAGTTTGAAATCGCGAACACGCGTCGTAGCGCGAACCAGGAACGGATTATTCAGAGCTTCAGCAGCGGTGATCGGTCCGACCACGACACTGGTGATGCCGGCGGGCAGTACGCCCAATCCGCTCAGGATTCCCGCACCGTTACTCGCGCCGCTGGCGGCCTGAGTAACGGGGCATACGATCTGCGTTCCGCGGGTGGTGCAAACCAGCCAGTTGTTGGCTACACGGTAGCCGCTGACGGTGATGTTGTCAGGATTGCTGCCGTTGTTCGTGCCGACGGCCAGCGGGTTGGCAAACACTCCGCTCGGGCCGGTTGACGTCTGGTTGATGTCGTATTTATTTCTGTAGAACTCAAATCCGTATTTGAAAGTGTGCTGATTCCAGATGTTTTGCAGTCTGGCGGCAAACTCCCAACGGTCACGGGTTTGATCCTGGAACAGGCCGAAGCCGTCCTGGACGAAGTTTCTCTGGAGGGTACCACCCGGCGAATAGACATAATCCACGAAACCGGTGTTAGTGCCGGGGGTCGGGACCGTCGTCGGGGTGACGCCTGCCAGGAAAGCGGTGTGCGTGACCGGGGCCACGGTTCCATTGGGACGCAGGATCGCAAAAGTATCGTTGATCAGGGCCGTGTTGGCAACCGCTGCATCAGGGATAACGTTATTGCGCTGTTTGTGGAGTCCAAATGAAAATTCACCGATCCAGTTCTGAGCTAGGTTCGAGTTCAGGCGGAAAGCATAGTTGGTGCCGCCCGTTTCCTGCAGGCCCTGGAAGCTGGCTTCGTTAGCGCCGAAACCGGAACCCGGGAACAGGTGTCCTTCCTGTTTGGTGAAATCACCAAAGGTTGAGAAGGTAAAGGTATTGTTATTGTTCACCAGCCAGGTAAGTTTACCCGAATAGAACGGCGTGGTGATCTTGTTGGTGACTTCCGTGCGGAAGGTCTGGGTCAAATAGGTGTTTTCACGTCTCTGCGGGTTGAAAGCCACAAAGAAGGTCAAACGGTTTTTGATGATCGGACCGCTGAAGTCGCCACCGGCGTCGACTTCCGAGAAACCGCTCGGCGCCAGACCGGTCAGCGGAAAGTTCTTCGTATCACGAACTAAACTTTTCGAACCGATGTAGGCGAACAGGTCACCGTGGTAGTCGTTGGTACCGGCTTTGGTAATAACGTTAAAGACACCGCCGGTCGAGAGACCCTGGTTGGCACCGTAGTTACCGGTCTGGATCTGCACTTCCTGCACGAAGTCAAACGGGATGTTGGAACCGCCGCCGCCGAAAGCGGGGTCGGTCGTGTTCACACCGTCAAGGATGTAGTTGTTTTCCGGACCTGACGAACCGGCAACCGACGGGTCGCGGTCACGGCCAGAAGCATCGCGCAGACCTGAACGGGCTACGGTCGGAGCAATATTGTAAAGGGATTGCACCGTTCTGGCGGTCGGAATGTTCGAGAAGAAATCGCTCGAAATGTTGGAACCGGTCACGTTGCTGGTCGGGTCGATATCGGGTGACGCTACTACGTCAACCACCGCGCCTACACTGGCGGGTTTCAAACCGATCGAAACTGTGCTCGATTTGCCCAGGTTAACCTCGACATTTTCCTGCGTATAAGCAGCAAATCCGGCCGAAGCCTCAATTTTCACTGAATATTTGCCCGGGGGGACTTGAAGAAAACGATAAACGCCATCGTTATCGGAAGTAGCAGTTTGCGGACGAAGCAAGCCGCCGCCGCTAAGAGTAACAGTGGCACCAGGAACAACTGCACCGTTACTGTCAGTAACTGTGCCTTCCACTGTTCCGGTCGTAGTAGTTTGAGCTATCGCGGACATCGCAAGCAGCAATGACGCAAAAATGGCAATAGCAAAAACTTTTAGACTGTTTTTCATGCTAAAGATATTTCCTTTCATAATAATTGTATTGGAATCAATAGAATATTCCTTTAAATTTCAGTTACTTTAACGCAAATGCTGTGCCCTGAGAGCAAATAAGCACATCTGTTGAAAAATAAGGGGTTTATTCGAAAGATTGAGAAAATGAGGGTATTTTACGTACAAAAATATGAATTTATGGTTCTACAACCTGAATAATATTCAGAAATTCAGGATATGGCCGAGTTTTTCTTTTTTAACCCGTAAATAGTGGGCCGCGGATTCAGGGGTCTCTACCTCGAGAGGGACGCGCTCTACTATTTTCAAACCGGCCTCTTCCAGGGCATTGATCTTATCCGGGTTATTCGACATTACCCGGACCTGGCACAATCCCAGGTCGAAAAGTATCTCCGCGCACTGCTGGTAATTGCGGGCGTCAACCATAAAGCCAAGTTTCTCGTTTGCTTCGACCGTGTCGGCGCCTTCATCCTGCAGGGCATAGGCCCTGATCTTGTTAAGGATGCCGATGCCCCGGCCCTCCTGCTGCTGATATACTATCGCGCCCCGGCCTTCGGCCTCGATCATCTCCATGGCCCGCTCAAGCTGACCGCCGCAATCGCATTTGGTAGATCCGAACACGTCTCCGGTCAGGCATTGTGAATGAATGCGGACGAGCGTGGGAACTTCCGGTTTTAGTTCACCCTTGAAGAGGACGACAAATTCTTCGTTGCTGGTAAGGGAGCGGTAGCCCGCGATCTTAAAGTCTCCCAATTCGGTAGGAAGATTTGCGGTGGCGACACGTTCTACTGAAGCCGCCTCGTGTTCACAGCTTTCCTTGTTGTTATTTTCAGACACTAACAAAGTATAGGCTTTGATCTGACGCAGAGCAAGAAAGGGAAAATAAGGTTGTATCCTAAAGCTGAGGCGCCGGTACGGTATTACCCTCGAAATACCTCCGGAATAGATGATAACTGATAGATGACAGATGATAGATCGGATCTCTCAGCTATCATCTATGATCTTTTATCTATTCCGAAAGTGGCTTTATATCTGCTTCATCAAATGACCGTAACGTAAAATCGCCGCTCATCACGATGATGGCGGCGAGATCTGTTGATACAAAATGTTGAACGCTAAGATTTTGGTTCGTCTTCCGGCGGCGCGGAGCCGTTCGTGGAAGGTTGGTCTTCTTTCTTTTCTTCGTGGGCAAAGACCACCCCGTCCGAGGAACCGAAGAGCCGGGAAAAGAGGTTGCTCAAAACTTCCGAAACTTTTACCGGTTCAGCCGCCTGCGTGGCGGCCTCAAATACTTCTTCCTCAAACGCCGATCTTAATTCCGTCAGCTCGGCGGTCTTATGCAGGCAGAAGGAACACTCCACCAAATGAGAGATAAACGACTCATTTTCCCTGCGGTTCAAATTCCCGTCGACAAAGGCGGCCAGCCCGTCCTCATCCAGATGGCTTCCAGCCTCGCTTCCGTTCTTAGCGGCAGAGGAACGAAAACGCAGGTAGCTTTCCAGCAATCCCTGTATTTTGATGTTTTCGTTTTTGTTATTGTCCTGATTCATTAGCTTCTAAACTCTGCCTCCAAGAATAAGGACGTAACGTTTTTTCGTTTTTGCCATATATAAGCGATACCACTATAAGATTTTCTCTTATTTGCGCTGAATTGTGCCTTTTTCAGGGCATTTTGCGCTTAAAAAAAGGCCGATCAAGTCACGCCCAGGCTGCGATAAAGACCCGGGGCTGCCAGGTCATCGCTCGCTATTTTCATGCAAATGCTTATTTCTTCATCATTTAGCCCTGATCTTGTACCGAGTTCATCACGGAAAAGCTTCAAAATTTTAGAATAAGTCTTATCCAGCCAGCGCATTACGGTCGATTCGTGGATCTTGCTTTCGGCGTCCTTGGCCCGCTGGGCCGATTTACGCTGAAACCAGCTCCGCAGCGGGGAATCGGGGGCTTCGACCATCCGCGCGATCTCGCGTAATTTCATCGATTCCACGTGATAATAGAGTAAAAGCAGCTTTTCGTGGTTTTCCAGGGTCGAAAAAGCCTTTTCGATGGCCCCCAGGGCGGCCTGGCGGTAACGATTTCGCGTAATTTGCTCGACGGTTTCGATCTCGCCGCCCTTAACAGGCTCGGAAAAACTGGAGTGAACATGGCCTTCGCCCACGTTTTCCATCATTTCATCGAGCGAAACCTCGTCATGGCTGACCCGGTGCAGATCGACCAGCGTGTGCCAGACGACCGTGCGCAGCCAGCCTTTTAATGAGCCGCGGCCGCTAAAAGTGGCAAATTTGGACATCCGCATGCCGTCCACGACCTTGGTGCCGTAGAGCTCGACGTAGACGATATCGATCACTTCGGTGGCGTCGGTCTCCGAGCTGGCCAGATGGCGCGCCACTCTTTCTACGTAGGAACGGTATTGCCGGTCAAATTCCCACCAGGCAAACTCGTTGCCGGCCGCACAGGCAAGCGAAAGGAACAGGTCACCCACCTGCAGCTCGCTAAAAAATGTTTCCAGTTCCTCTTTGGTGACCGGTGTGTCTGATTCGGCAGAGAATAGGTACTTGTTCGCGGTTTTTTTCAGAGCGTCCGTAAAGCACGCTTCGCGAACCCCGAAATTCGGGTTTTCACCGGCGCATTTGCCAAAAAGCTCGGCCATTAAGCCTTCGCAATTAGCAATTAAACTTTCATTTTGTGAAACTTCAGCAGGCATCTTGCTCAAAACTCCATTATAACAAATTTCTACTTACTTATGAGTTTTTGCTCAATTGGTTTCAGGACGTAGATCGCCGCCCGAATTAAAACCGGTCCCGAGGGGCGGTTCTTCGTTGTATTGAAGCTGATAAAGGCGCCAATAAAGGCCCCGCTGGAGCAGTAATTCCTGGTGCGTGCCCATCTCCCGGAGCTCGCCGCGGTGGAGGACAATGATGCGGTCGCAGCGCTGGATGGTGGAGAGCCGGTGCGCGACGACAATGGACGTTCTTTCCTGCAAGACCCTTTCGACGGCCTGCTGGATAAGCTGCTCGGTCTCGGTGTCGATGGAGCTGGTGGCTTCGTCCAGCACAAGGATCGAAGGATCAAAGGCCAGCGCGCGGGCAAATGAGATAAGCTGCTTTTGCCCGACGGAGAGCCCGGCGCCGCGTTCCTTTACTTCAAACTCGTACCGGCCGGGAAGTTTTTCGATAAACTCGGCGGCGTGCACTTCACCGGCAGCCCAGTGAATGCGTTCATCGGAAATGTTCTCGCGGCCCAGGCGGATATTTTTTTCCAGCGACCCGCTAAAGAGAAATACGTCCTGCAGCACGACCGCGAAATTTTCACGCAAGGATGCCAGGTCCCACTCGCGTACGTCGACGCCGTCGATCAGGATCGTACCTTTTTGCACGTCGTAAAAACGCATCAGCAAATTTGTAATGGTCGTTTTGCCGGAACCGGTGTGGCCGACCAGCGCGACCGATTCGCCCGCCTCGACGATGAAGGAAACGTCTTTCAAAACCCAGTTCTCATCTTTATAGGCAAACCAGACGTTTTGAAATTCGATCCGGCCGGCGACGCGCCCGCTCTTTTTCGGCTCGGCGGGCGACTGGATCTCGATCGGCAGATCGAGCAGTTGGAAAATACGATAGGCCGCGATCACCGCCGCCTGCAGAACATTAATTTTGTCGGAGAGTTCGCGGATAGGCTGGAAAAGCTGCCCGGAGTATTGAATAAAAGCGACCAGGGTGCCGATTGTCAGCGCGGCGCCGGCGGCCGAAGTGCCGCTTAAGATCTGCCAGCCGCCAAACCAGATGATGACCGCGATTCCCACCGCGCCGATAAAATCGATCAGCGGATAAAAAATGGCGTAATAGTAGATGGTCTGAATGTTCGCGTTGCGATAGTCGTTGTTGATGTCGTGAAAGCGCGATTGAACTTTTTCCTCGGCGTTAAAAAGCTGCACGGTCTGCGCGCCGGAAATATGTTCCTGCAAGAAAGCGTTGAGCCGCGCGAGACGGGTGCGCACCATATCGAAACCGGTGCGCGCGTGTTTGCGAAACCAGTTTGTCGCGAGGATCAGAAGCGGCACGATGATCAGCGAGACCAGCGCCAGGTGCCAGTCCAGAAAGAACATAAAGGTCACGATGGCAAAGATCCTGACCAGATCGCCCAGGACGTCGATCACGCCGGAGGTGAAAAGTTCGTTGAGCGCATCGACGTCGGAAGTGAGGCGCGTGATTATTCTTCCGACCGGATATTTATCGTAATAGGAAATTTCCTGGTACTGCAGCTTGGTAAAGATCTCGGTGCGCAGGTCGAACATCACCCGCTGGCCGACGTTGTTGATCAGTATTTCCTGAATGTAGGCAAAAAAGTATTGCAGAAACATCACGCAGAAAAATCCCAGCACAAAGATCTCAAAGCCGCTCAGTTGTCCTTTAACAATAAAATTATCGATGCCGTATTGCGTGAACTTCGGCTGCAGGGGGCCGAGGATATTGGTGATCAGCGTCAGAACAAGCGCGATCGCCACCAGCCCTTTGTAAGGTTTGAGATAACGAAAAAGCCGCCGCGCAACGCCCCAGTCATAGGCTTTGCTCATCGCGTCTTCTTCGTGAAATTGTTTTACTTCGTCGGACATTAAATTTTATATCTCGTGTTTATAAACTGCGCGCTGGATGTATTTCTGCCGCGGAAAATGAAGCAGGATCCCGAATATCCCGGCCGCGAACCAAAAGAAAAAGTATTGATAGCCGATCAGCATCGCCAGCATAAACCCTACCAGCGAGATCGATTCGCACAACGCATAGGCGACAATATGGCCGGTTTGAACGAGGCCAACGTTTTGCTCGGCCTCGGCCTGTTTTACCAGGCGGCCTTTCATCACGAAAGACAGTGCAAAGGTCGTCAAACTAAGCATCGCCGCGATGGCCACCAGCAGCGGATTATTTCCCGCGAGCGGCTGAGACAGGTCGATGTGAAACAACTCCTTTTTGATGAAATACAAGACCATCAAAAAGATGAATTGTGAACTCATTAAAGCGCCCCAGATGACCACCATTTTTTGCTGGGTCTCCGCCACAGTAATTTGTTTGTCCTCAGGCTTCATAACTTTTTACCCGGTTGCCGCCAATTCTTCCTCGAGCAACTGGCGTTTGTACAGGTCGGCGTATTCGCCGCCCAGTTTAATAAGTTCTTCGTGCGTGCCGCGCTCGACGATGTGCCCGTCCTTTAAGACGCAGATCAGATCGGCGTCGCGCACGGTCGAAGTGCGATGCGAAACGACCAGGGTCGTGCGGTCTTTGCGCACTTCGCGCAGGCGATGAAGTATCTGCTCTTCGGTATAGGTGTCGACGGCGGAAAGCGAATCGTCGAGTATCAATATCTTCGGCTTTCTGATGACCGCGCGGGCGATGGCGGTGCGCTGTTTTTGCCCGCCGGAAAGCGTGATGCCGCGCTCGCCCACCAGTTGTTCGTAGCGGCGGGGGAAATTTTCGATATCCTCGGCCAGCCCGGCGGTGGCGGCCGCATCGGTAACCGCCGTATCTTCCAGCCCGCTCATGCCGAAAGCGATATTTTCCGCCAGCGTGTCGCTGAAAAGAAAAGATTCCTGCGGCACGGCGCCGATCGCTGAGCGCAACTGCTGCAGCGGGTAATCCTGCACGGGAATACCGTCGATCAAAACGCTGCCGCGCCGCGAATCGATCAAACGAGGGACCAGGCTGACGAGCGTCGATTTTCCGCTGCCGGTCTTGCCGACAAAAGCCACGGTCTGGCCCTGCTCGATGGTCAGATCGATGTTTTCTAAAACCGGCGGCGTGTTGTCGCGATAACGGAAAGTGAGATTGCGAAATTCGATCTTGCCGCCAATGGGTTTTTGTTCTTTGGCGTCCGGAGCGTTTTCGATGGCCGGCTTGATATCGATGATCTGGTTGATGCGCTTTAAACTGGCGGTGCCGCGCTGGTAGAGATTTACCACATAGCCGAGCGCGATCAGGTTCCAGATCATCCGCTGCAGGTAGAGATTAAAGGCGGCAAATTCGCCGGCGGTTATTTCGCCGCGCACGGCCATCGGAATGCCCACCAGAAAAATGATGACAAAACCTAAACCTATTTCGAAGAACATCAGCGGGCGCATGGCCGCGCCGTATTTCACCAGGCTGATGTTGCGCCGGGCATACTCGCGGTTCAGTTTTTGAAAATCTTCGATCTCGGCGGCTTCCTGCGCATAGGCGCGGACGACCCGCACACCCGACAGGTTTTCCTGCGCCCGGGCAGTGATGTGCGAAAAATATTCCTGGATCTTTTCAAAGCGGACGTGTATCCGCTGGCCGAGAAATTTTACGGTCAGCGAAACCAGCGGCATGGTGATAAGCAAAAGCAAGGTCAGCTTGACGCTGATGCGTAGCAATATCGGCAGCGCGATACACACGGCGAAAAGTGCCTGGAAAGAATAGAGGATCATCGGGCCGATGATCTGGCGCACGGCGGCCAGGTCATTAGTGGCGCGCGCCATCAGATCGCCGACGCGGTGTTCATAAAAGAACGAGAGCGGCTGGTGGACGAGATGCGCGTAATAATCGCGGCGGATATCGTATTCCATATGCCGCGAGGCATTGATCAGCAAACGCCGCTGCCAGAAGAGAAATATTCCGCTGATGAGATTGGCGCCCAGAATGGCGAGCGGGTAGAAAATAACCTTGTTCCAGGTGACATTGGCGCCCATGTCATCGATCGCCCACCCGACCAGCAAAGGCATCGCCAGGCCGAATGACATCGAGCCGAAGATGAACAAGATCCCCGCGGCGATGTGCCAGCGGTAGGGGCTGAAGTACCTGATAAATTGTCTGATGTCTTCCACTTAGATCTTCGAATAGGTGGCCAGCGCCGTCGCTACCAATTTTTCTTTTTCGTTAAAAACTTCGGCGGAAACGGTTATCAATCTTTTTCCCGCCCGTAATATTTTTGCATCGCAGCGCACCGTGCCTTCGGTTACCGGCCGCAGATAATGGATGGTCAGATCGACGGTGGCGGTGTTTTCTCCTTTTGAAAGGACAGAGGCGACCGCAAAAGCCGTAGCCGTATCGATCAGCGAAGCCGTCGCCCCGCCGTGCATCAAATGGCTGGGCTGTTTTAATTCGTGCCGCATTGCCATGGACACGCTCGCGCGGCCGGGCGCGATCTCGCCGAGTTTCATTCCCAGCAATTGCGCAAAAGGGATTGAATCAAAAACTTCGCGCGCGATCCGGCGATGTTCTTCGCTTAGCTCTATGGGCCCTGTAAATTCTGCGCTCATTCGCTGTCAGACCTTTCCTGCCGGAGGAGCTTCTGCATTTCTTTCGCCGGTATATTTTGACACCCCGGCGGCGGATCGAAAACGCCCGGATCGACGCTAAGTTTTAAATTACGCAATTCGGTTATCACCTTGTTTGACTGCTGGCCGTTTTTCACGGTGTAGAGTTCGGTTCTTACCGGCATTCCAAGTTCGGCATCGACCCAGACAAGGGCCTCGCTCTGGCTTTCAACGCTTCCTCTTTTCTCAAAACGCACCTGGTATTTATCCAGCATTTTTCCGTTAATTTCCTCTTTACCCAGGGCGGTAAAATTCGACGGTATTTTTTCCGCCAGCCATCCGGTGGTCAGCGATTCCCGCAGAGAGTCGCCCGGCTGTGGGCCTGCCGCCGGGGAGGCCTCTTCCACCGAGCATTTCTTTTGCGGCAGCAGGACGAGTGTTTTGCCGTCGGGCTTTTCCAGCACTGACAGCGTGTACTTATCGGAAAGCTCATAATCGATGCGGCGTGTCTCACCGTCTTTGGCAACGAAATATTTTTGCTCGACAGGCGAATCCTCAGCGTTTGGGGCTGGAAAAGAGATCACCAACTCGGCCTGGTAGACGGCGGGCTCTTTGGTCGAAAACGGCAAAGCATTTACAATTGTTGCCGGCGGCGCCAAGGCTTCACCCGGCGCAGGCTCCTTTTTTCCACAATAACTACACGCAGAAGTTAGAGAAATAGTCGTGATAAGGAAAACGAAGAGGTAGTGAGTCGTGTGCGCCCGTAGCATTTGATGTACAACGTGAAGAACGATTCTAACACAAACCAAACCGCCGGTGAAAACAGGCCGCAGGATATGTTTTTCGAGCTGTCGGAAACGCTGGAGGCCGGGTTCGAATTTTTGCTGCTGCGCGAAAACGGGGCGCAGATCTCGCTCAAACGCGGCGAGATCGAGCCCGTCTTTGAGAACGGCAAGGCTTTTCTGGAGTGCGTAACTGCAGAAGGATCAAAAATCTGGCGGATAATTTCAGCGAAAAGGGAAGGCACAAGACTGTTACTTACCGCCGCGGCAGACTTAGGGGATACGGGTTCCGGCGGATCGAGTTCCGGCGGTGAGAGGCTTGAATTGATACCGCGCATCACTGCCGCCGATCTGATGGCGGCGATAAAAGAAGCGCGGCTGGAAAAAGCGGGCGAGATCGCGGCGATCGTTGCCGCTAATGTGCCGAACTCGAAGATCGCACACATTAAATTAAGCCGGGGCGTTCGCGCCGGAGAGTACGGTATTAGCGCGCAAATATTGCTGCAAACCGCGCGTCAGATCTCAGGGGTAAAACAGACGGCTATCTTTGCGCAGGTGGTAAGTAAGATCGCCAACCCCGAGGCGTTTTTGGTTTCGGCGATAAGCTGGTTCATTAATATTGCAGACAGAGCAAAAAAGGTGCGGATCGAGCAGCTTTGGCTGGTGGCGGATAAGCGCACTTTAATTAAATTAAAAAAGATCGCGGCGCTGATGAAACCGCGCTGGCGCGAGCAGATCCGTCTGTTCACAGTTGATGAGGAAAACAAAACCATCGGCGAGATCAAAGTTCCGGAGTTTGGCCGTCTCTGGCGCGAGAAACCGCGCAAGGTAAAAATTCCCGGCGAGCAGCAGCCAGGCGAAACCGCGCGGCAGTTGATCGCGCTCGCTCCGGAAGCGATTGACGTAACATATTCGGCGCACGGAGAGAATCTGCGTTTTCACGGTCTGCCGTTCGCCCGGGTCAGGACGCTGCTCGGTAAAGAAAAAGCCTGGTTCGGCATCGAGAGAAAACGGCGCATTTTAGACGAAGACAGCGGTGAGGCCCTAGCCAAATTTTTTGAAGAGTTAAAGACGAACAGAAATCACGAAGCCGCAAACAAGGCCCACTATTTTTTTCGCGCCTCGCCGGAGCACTGGCTGGAATCTATCCTGCGGCGGGACATTACTCAGCTCGATGCCAATCTGATACTTTCGCCGATCTATCACCAGTTTCGCGCGGCAGCGAAAGTCGGCGGGCAGATCGATCTGCTGGCGCTGCGGCGCGACGGGCGGCTGGTGATAATAGAACTCAAAGTATCGCCGAGCCGCGAACTTGTTTTTCAGGCGGCCGGTTACTGGAGGCAGATCGAAATTCAGCGGCGCCTGGGAAATTTGGCGAAAGCACGCGCCTTTGGCGACCTCGAGATCGCGGACGTTCCGGCGCTGGTTTACCTGGCGGCGCCGGCGCTGAGTTTTCACCGCGACCTGGAAATGTGGGCGGCGATGATCTCTCCGAAGATAGAGATGTATCGCTACGATCTGCACGAAAACTGGCGCGAGAAGATCAAGGTTTTGCAGCGGACGAGAATCGGCGGAAAGTCTTAGGTAAAGAAGTTTTTAGGTGTATGATAAGGACAAAAGTTATATCCCCGTCCAGTTCACCAGACCAGAAACAAGGAGTGGGTATGTTTGAAAAAAAAATCTTTTGTCGATCTCTGGCGATCTTTCAGATCGTCATCCTGTTAACGATATTCTCTCCCCATTCATTTGCGCAGAAAAAAGGTAGGATCCGCACGTTAGTTCCGGAAACCGTCTTTTCAAATCCGGCCGGTATTACCATCAGCACGGCTTCTACCGCGACCTTTCCGCGTCCGGCCCAGACTTACCCGTCGCAGATCACTGTTTCCGGTATGGCCGGAAATACTACCCGGGTGGCGGTAACGCTTACCGGCCTGACGAACCTGCGGCTAAGTGATCTGGACCTGCTGCTGGTGAGCCCGACGGGCGCGAAGTATATTTTTGCTTCGGACCTGGTAGGAAGCACCCCGGTCGAGGATCGCGTTTATACTTTTGCCGACGATGCGGCTGCCACTATGACGTTCAACAATTATCTTCAGGATGCGTCCTTTAAGCCGACCAGCGGAGACGTATTTTCAGATACGTTCCCCGTCCCGGCGCCGGCCGGGCCGTATCTGAACCCGACGTCCACTACCTTCGCTACGGCCTTTAACGGGGTGAGCCCGAACGGCGCCTGGTCGCTTTATGTGGTCGACGATACGGCTGTTCAAGCGAGCAGTCTGAACGACGGCTGGTCGCTTAATATCACCACGGACAGCACCGCTGCGACTGATTTTACTAATGCCAGCCTGATCTCGGTCAATAACTTTATTACTCCAGCCACGCCGTATAGTTCGGCGATAAATGTAAGCGGGATGACCGGCAAAATTTCTAACCTGAAAGTTACCCTTACCGGCCTCACCCACACGGCCGTGTTCGACGTAGACATACTGCTGGTCAGCCCGGACGGCAGAGGCCTGGTATTGTTGTCGGATGCCGGCACGGGCGGAGCGAGCGGTGTCAACCTGACCTTCGACGATACGGCGGCGGCGGGGCAGGTCCCGAACAGTGTCGTCAGCGGCACTTATCGTCCAACCGATAATAGTGTGCCTGACTCTTTTCCCGCGCCTGCTCCTTATCGTCCCTGGCATGTACAAACGGGAAGCAATCAGTTAAGCAATTTTAACGGATACAACCCCAACGGAACCTGGCAGCTTTTTATCGTGGACGATGCCATCACGAATTCGGGCTCGATTTCCGGCGGCTGGAGCCTGGACATTACGACCACGCCGGTCACGCCGCCGCCGACTACGGCCTGTAGTTCGCCGAGTTTTACGCGCAATGACATTTCGGTTGGCGCGGGGCCGACCAATGTCGCGGTAGCAGATTTTAATAATGACACCGAAGACGATTTTGCCGTCACCAACCAGATATCGAATGACGTTTCGATCCTGCTGGGCGACGGCAGCGGCGGGTTCGCCCCCCAACCACCGCTGACCCCCGGCTCCGGGCCTTATACCGTGGCGGCGGGAAAATTCAATGGCGACAGCAATTTCGATCTGGCGGTGGTAAATTCCAGTTCAAACAATGTCTCCATCTTTCTCGGAAATGGTAACGGGACTTTTTCCGGCCCGGCCAACTTTTTTGTCGGCGTCAACCCGATCTCGATCTCGGTGGGCGATTTCAACAGCGATACCAAGCAAGACCTGGCAGTGGCCAATTTCGGCGGATTTTTTACCGGTTCGGTTTCGCTTTTGTTAGGCAACGGCAGCGGCGGTTTTACGGCCGGTAATAACGTCAGCACCGGAGCGCAGCCGGCATTCGTAGCCACGGCGGATCTTAACGGCGATACAAAACTGGATATGGTGGTGGCCAATTACGGTTTGAGCTCCATTTCTACTTTTTTCGGTGACGGGGCGGGTGGTTTTGTGCTGAGTCAGAATATAACTACCGGTGGTAGCTCCGGGCCGGTGGCGATTGAGATCGCAGACCTGTTCGGCTCGGATGGAATAAAGGACCTTGCTGTCGCGGACTTCCAGGGTATTGTACAAACCTACGTCGGCGCGGCAAATGGAACATTTCTTTTTGGCGGCTCGGCGATGACAGGCGTGCCCGGCGCGATCGCCGTTACCTCGGGAGATTTCGGATTGAGCGGGACGAACATGCTGGCGGCAGCGGCAAGCAGCTCGAATTTTGTCCGCGTCGGCCCGAATAGCGTGCCGGTCGGATCAAATCCGAACGACGTGGAAAAAGGCAGCTTCAACGCGGACGCGAAACCGGACCTCGTCTCGGTCAACTCCGGCTCGAACAATATTTCGGTGCTGCTCAACATTTGCCAGGTGGCGATCGGAAACCTTTTCGACTTTAACGGCGACCGCCGCACCGATTTCGCCGTCTTTCGTCCGACCGGGCAGCCGGCCTGGTGGGCCTATCCCTCGCTTGTTCCAAAAACGTTCGGCAGGGGGGCCGATGCGATCGTACCGGCCGATTATGACGGAGACAGGGTGACGGACTACGGCATTTACCGCCCGGCGTCCGGCCTATGGTTTGTGAACGCGAATAACGGTTCGCCTTTATATTTCCTGCAATTCGGCGATCCCGGCGATGTTCCGGTACCGGCCGATTATGACGGCGACGGTAAGGCGGATATTGCCGTCTACCGGCCAGGCACCGGAAACTGGTTCGTTAGACAAAGCAGTGATCATGTGACGGCTGTCTATACATTTGGCCTGAGCAGCGATCTGCCGGTCCCCGCGGATTATGACGGCGACGGTAAGGACGACATCGGGGTCTTCCGGCCTTCGACCGGTGTTTGGTATATTTTCCGCAGCTCGGACAGCCAATTTGTGATCGCTCCCTTCGGAGCGACCGGAGATAAAGCCGTGCCGGGAGATTATGACGGTGATGCCAAAGCGGATATCGCCATCTATCGTCCATCCAGCGGCACATGGTATGTCTATCGCAGTTCGGATGGCGGATTTACGCTGGCCAACTGGGGATTGACGGGCGATATTCCTGTAGCCGGGGATTACGACGGCGACGGCAGATTCGATTTCGCTGTCTGGCGTCCGAGTGACAACATTTGGTATGTGCTGAAGAGTTCGGATGGCGCACCGATATTTAACCAATGGGGCATATCGACCGATATTCCTATACCCAGTGCCTATGTAAGATAATTACGGCAGGTAAAAAGCTCAAACGGCTTAGCCTATAAAGTAAATAAATCAGGTTTTTTGCAGTTTTCGTGTTACTTCGTGTGATTTCGTGGTTCCAGTCTTAAGTCTTTGGTTACCAAAATTTAAGACCTGAAACCACGAAAACACACTAAAAGACACGAACAAAACATAAAGACAAATTCCTGACTTTATAGGCCAAGCCGCTTGAATTCTAAACTTTTTTTGGCTCTTATTTATTCACAAAACGGTAGCCGATGCCGCGCACGGTTTGGACGATCTTGGGATTGTTCGGCTCGTCTTCGAGATAGCGGCGCAGGCGGACGATAAAATTATCTATCGCGCGGGTGTCGGTGTCTTCGTGCAGGCCCCAGATATCTTCCAGGATAGTTTTTCGCGAAACCGGCGTCTCGGCATGTTCGATCAGATAGCGCAGCAGCTTGGCTTCCATCAAGGTGAGATGGATCACCTCATCATTGCTTTGTAATTGCAGGTTCTCGAAATCGATCGTTTTGCCGTTGACCGTAACAATGTCTCCGGCGGAAGATCTCTTTTCCTGCATCTTTTCTTGGGACCATTCCTGCCGGCGCAGCAGCCCGTGCAGGCGGGCCTGGAAAATGGAAAGCTCGAACGGTTTGGGCAGGTAATCGTCGGCGCCGCTGGCAAAACCTTCGAGCACGTCTTCGGGGCGGCCGCGGGCGGTGAGCATCAGGATGGGCGTGTAATCCTTTGCCTCGCGCAAAGTTTTCGCGACGGTGAACCCGTCAACTTCGGGCAGCATCACGTCCAAGATTATCGCGTCAAATTTTTCTTTTTCTTCCAGCAGCAAGCGCAGGGCCACGGCGCCGTCGGCCGCGATCTCGACATCGAAATTTTCCACCTCGAGATTGAAGCACAACCCCTCGGCCAGATGCTGTTCGTCTTCGACGATCAAAATTCTCATGCTTTTGTGTTCATCGCTTTCGGAAGCAGCACGATAAAGCGGCTGCCCTCGCCACTGCCGCCACCGCCCTCGCTTTCCGCCCAGATCTTTCCGCCGTGTTCTTTTATTATCGACCGGGCGAGAAAAAGCCCTAAGCCGGTGCCTTTCGCTTTTTGCGCTTCCAAACTATTGACCCGGTAAAAACGACGGAAAATGCGTTTTAACTCCGCACGCGGAATGCCGATACCGCTATCCTTAAAACAGATCTCCACAAATTTCCCGTCGCGGTCGGTGACGGAGACGGAGATTTTTATTTCTTCGCCGGCGTATTTGACCGCGTTATCGAGCAGGTTGGTAAAAACGGTTTCAAGTTCGTCGGCGTCGCCATAAAGTTCTGTTTCATTTTCCGGCGCTTCAAAAGTGATCGCCGGCGGTTTCAGGCCATACCGGTTGTTGATGCGTTCGACGGACCGCAGCAGAAGAGCATTGAGTTCGATGGCGGAAGAAAAATTCGGCCGGTATTGTTCACGCGTCCGGCTGGCCTCGAGCACCTGGTCGACGGTGTTTAGCAGGCGGTCGCTGTCGGTGAGCATAATGCTGTAAAACTCCTGCTGTTTTTCCGGCGGAACATCGTGTTTTTGCAAAGTTTCCAGGTACAGCCGGATCGAGGCGATAGGCGTTTTTAATTCGTGCGTAACGGCATTGAGAAAAGCATTATGCTGTTCGTTGCGGCGGATCTCGCGAATGAGAAAAAGAGTGTTGAGGATAAGCCCGGTGATGACCAGCGCGAAAAAGATAATGCCGAGAACAAGAAAGACGATCTGTTCAAGGCTGAGCAGGATCCAGCCGACGTAAAGCGCGACCGCGAGGACCGTCAGACAAATTCCCAGCACGAGAAAAAATATCCAGGATTTTCGACGGCCGGTTACGCGCATATAAAGAATTTAAGGCCTAAAGCAAAAAAGGAAAAACCGCGCGAGCGACTTTTCCTTCTTTTCATGATTTTCTTTGGTCCTCGTTGAGAACTTTTAAGGATAGATTTAACTATCAGGCCGCTTCCTGCAAGCCGATCTCTTCGGCTTCTTTTTCCAGGCTGAGGGCTTTGATCTCGGTGGCCCATCCCAGTTTTTCGAAAGCTTTAATGGTGATCCAGTTTTGGTCGAACTCATACCAGGCCAGGCCGTGACGGGCCGAGGTCGGATGCGCGTGGTGATTGTTGTGCCAGCCTTCGCCGAAGGAAAGCACGGCGATCAAACCGTTATTGGTCGAATCGTCGCGGGTCTCAAAACGGCGCGAGCCCCACATGTGCGTGGCCGAATTTACCAGCCAGGTCGTGTGCCAGCCAAAAACCGTGCGCAGGAAAATTCCCCAGAGCACCATCTGCCAGCCGCCGATCAGGAGCAAAATTCCGCCCAGGACAAAAGATGTTACCCAGTAAACTTTTGAGACGTTGACGACGAACGGATCTTTCATCAGGTCGGGCACATATTTCTTGACCGTCGCTTTGCTGTGCCACTGTGAAGTGCCGATCAGCACCCAGCCCATGTGCGCCCAGAAGCCGCCGTCGCGCGGGCTGTGCGGATCTTTGTCGGTCTCGGTGAATTTGTGGTGGATGCGGTGCGTGGTGACCCAGGCGAGGGGCGAACCCTGCAGCGCGAGCATTCCGAAAACGGCCAGAGTCCTTTCCAGCCAGCGCGGCGTTTTAAATCCGCGGTGCGTCATCAGCCGGTGAAAACCGACCCCGATGCCAAGGCTGTTGGCGATCCAGCAGGTCACCACCAGCGACAATAAATTTACCCAGCTAAAATTAAATAATGCCCAAACGGCGAATATATGAAAAATGACGATCAGCGATGCCGTCAACCAATTGATTCCTTTATTACGATCTATCGCGATTACGTTATCCATTAAACCTCTTGATAAGTGAAATATAAATACCATTTTAATCGTAACAGGTTGGAAGAGAAGCAATTGTAAGAGTTTTGTAATAGGTTTTAAAGAGGTTAGATGTCAGAGGTTAGATATTAGATATTAGATATTAGTAAGATTATTTAGAGACATGTTCTTACTAATATCTAACCTCTGACATCTAACTTCTACTTTAGGATCAGCAGATACTGCGTCCACGGCCCGACGTTGTCCGAATATTTCATCGCCATGAATTTTACGATCTGGCGAAGATGGTTAAGGTCGTGGACTACCCAGGTGGAAAGCAGTTGCGCGAGATCGACCTCACCCAGCTCGGGGTGCGTGCCTCTCAGCGCGAGCTTGTCGGGTGTGATGTTCATCGCTTCGAGCCGCATCAGATTTTCGCTGCGCAGGGCTTCGAATTCATCCAATAATTCGGCGAGCATCTTGCCCCGGGAATTTTCAAATTGCGCCAGGCGGTCGAACGGGGTAAAGGTGCGGTTCTCACCCTGCGCAATGATAATTTTTGCGCGCGGGACCCAGTCCGTTTTTTCACCGTGGATCAGATGCCCGACAATATCATACGGCCCCCAGTTTTTTTCGCTCCCGCCGCCGGTCCAGTCTTCGGACAAATTGCCGAGCATCGCGCGTAATATTTTTGGTGTTTGAGAAAGAATTTCAATGGCTTGTTCAAGATTGAATTGCATACAGGAATTTAATTATGAAGCAGATGAAACGGGTCTGCACCGGGAACGCAGTGACCGGCTCACGAGCGTTAGCTCGTTTTAACTTTTTGATGCAAGCGCAAAAGGTGAAAACAATTCACTTCGTTCAGAGCCGGTCACTGCGTCACTGCATTCCCGGTACTGACAAGAAAGCTCGCTACATATCCGGTATTTCGGCTTCGACCAACATGGTTAGAAGTTTCAGCGATTCCTGCCAGCCGAGATAACACCCCTCGACCGGGATCATTTCCGGGATCCCGGTCTGCTCAATGTGCAATTCCGTGCCGACGGAAACCTCTGTGATAACAACGGTCGTTTCCATTTCTCCCGGTAAATTCGGATCGTCGAACTTGTCCGTATAGCGGATCCGCTCATTTTCGACGAGTTCCAGGAATTCGCCCCCGAATGAATGGCTGTTGCCGGTTGAAAAATTTGTGAAAGACATTTTATACCCGCCGCCTACCCGCGCATCCATCTCATGGACCTTGCCTGTAAACCCGTTCGGCGGCAGCCATTTCGCCATCGCGTCCGCGTCGATGAACGCCTTATATACTCTCTCCGGCTTAGACCGAAGTACACGATGAAGTTTTACTGTTCCACTCATAATTGCTTTAACCTCCTTGATGAATCAAATAAAATTATTGTAAATAAACCCTGTACGCCGCAATAGCCGACGACCCATCTTGCCCCGTCACTTCAGATTCTTTTTAAAGAAATCCAGCGAACGTTCCCAGGCCAGCTTGGCGGCGTCGGCATCGAAGCGCGGGGTGGTGTCGTTGTGAAAGCCGTGCTGTTTGCCTTCGTACATAAAGAGCTCGTATTTTTTATTGTTGGCTTTTAGGGCAGCTTCATAGGCCGCGATGCCCGCGTTGACGCCCTGATCGTTGCCGGCGTAATGGAGCATCAGCGGGGCCATAATTTTTGGCACGTCGTCGGCACCGGCCTGGCGTCCATAGAAGGCGACGCCGGCATTAAGCTCGCTGCCGAGACGGACGGCCAGTTGATTGACCATTCCGCCGCCGAAGCAAAAACCGACCGCGCCCAATTTACCCTTACTATCGGAACGCGCCTTGAGCCACTTTGCCGCGGCGACAAAATCCTCGGTCATCTTCTTGCCGTCAACCGTGCGAAAGGCCGCAGCGCCTTTTTCGTCAGTGCCGGGATAGCCGCCGACGGAGGTCAACCCGTCCGGAGCGAACGCCATGTAACCGGCCTTTGCCAGGCGGCGCGCCACGTCCTCGATATATGGATTCAAACCGCGATTTTCGTGAATGACGAGCACTGTCGCGAACTTCTTGCCTTTGGCGGGACGCGCCAGGTAACCCTTGATGGAGCCGTTGCCGGCGGGCGAAGGCACGGTTTCGTAGCCGACTTTCAGGTCCTTGTCGTCCTTGGGCACCGTCTGCGCCCAGGCGTAGTTTGGCGTCAGGCTATCAAAGATCGCCGCGACCGTCAGCCCGCCAACGGCAAACTTTGTTATCTGATTTAGAAACGACCGGCGGTCCATATCGCCGTGCTGGTACTCGTGAAATAGGTCCAATAACTCCTGCGGATATTCGTCTGCGGTTTTGCGTTCCATATATTCTCCTTGATTGAAAAAGGATAACTGATGGATTAGAGATGTTCAATGGGAATAAGGTCAGTAGCGTCGGCCTGAGGCGCATCGGCTCAGGCCAAGCGAACTCTTAGTGGAATGAAGTCAGAACCGGGAACGTAGTGACCGGGTTTCTTCCTTCTTTTGCTTTGTTTTTCATGTGTTTTCGTGGTTCCAGTCTTAAAAACGGTTCAGAGTTCAAACTTCAGCTTGTCTTATTCCAAAGCTTAAAGACAAACTAAAGTTTGAACTCTGAACCGTTTTCCAAATTCACCAAAATCCGTTATACCCATTGTCATCAAACAGCGCTATGCTCGACCCATTCTGTTGCGTGCCGCAGAGCTCGACTTCGAACGGAAGTAGACTCTGAGCATGCCGGGCCAGCCTTTCCGGCCCGTAAAACCTGAGGGAGGCACCAGTCGTGGGCGCTGCTTTCGGCGGATTCACGTAACGGACATTAATGAAAGCTAGCTGCGCAATTTTCCCTGCAACGTAGGCGCGGTGAGTCGGAAATCGGTCAGGGCCGCTGTTGGGGCATCAGGCGGTATGTTTGCCCAACGGTTTGTGAGCTGAGAAGCATATCGGGAAAAACCGTCTAAGCATGAAAACTCCTATGATCTCACCGGTCGCAATCTGGTTTTCTGCCGCACGCAACAGAACAAAAAAAGTAACAAGTAGTAAAGAGACAAGTGACGAGAGGTCTGTTTGTAGGGCAGGTCTTGTGCCTGCCCGTGAGAAATGAAGGCGATGGAGTCGGTCGGGAACGCATCGGCTGATGCCGACGCTACTGACAAAAAATGCGGGCAGGATGCCCGCGCTCCATATTAATCCGCGAAGGCCACGCTGAGATTTTTGAGCGGCATTGAATCGGATTTATCAACTTCTTCGATCTCTTCCCGATCAACATAGTTATAGAGGATGTCGCGTTGCTGGGGGCGGAAGCTGGCTTCGCGGATCTGGTAGCGGAGGTCGCGTTCGTTGGCGCAGGTGCTGGCGCCGGCGGCGGAAACCACGTTCTCTTCGATCATGATCGAGCCCATGTCATCCGCGCCGAAGCGCAGCGCCGTTTGCCCGAGCTTTAATCCTTGCGTCAGCCACGAGGCCTGGATGTGTTGGACGTTGTCGAGAAAGATGCGCGAGACGGCGAGCATCTGCAGATAGTCGATGCCGGTCGGTTCCTCGGTGATCTTGCGGCCGAGCGCGGTGTTTTCGCGCTGAAATGTCCAGGGGATAAACGCCGTAAAGCCGCCCGTTTCGTCCTGCACATCGCGAATGCGTTGCAGATGGCGCACGCGGTGTTCGATCTTATCGCCGATGCCGAACATCATCGTGGCGGTCGAGATCAATCCGACCTTGTGCACGGCGCGCATCACGTCCAGCCATTCCTGCGTGTTGCATTTGGTCGAGACGCGTTTGCGCACTTCGTCATCCAAAATCTCGCCGCCGCCGCCGGGCAGGGAATTAAGGCCCGCCGCTTTTAGCCGCCGCATAATGGTTTCGTAATCCAGCTTGCTGATCAGGTGGATGTTGTGAATTTCCGGCGGGGAAAAGCAATGCAGTTGAAACTTCGGATATTTCGCGTGGAGCGTAGAGAGCAGGTCTTCATACCACTCGATGTTGAAATCCGGGTGCAGGCCGCCCTGCATCAAGACGCCGGTGCCGCCCAGCTCAATAGTTTCGTCGATGCGTTTGCAGATCTCTTCGATGGAATGCACGTAGGTGTCGGGCTTACCCGGACGGCGATAGAATGCGCAAAAGGTGCAGACCACATTACAGACGTTGGTGTAATTGATGTTGCGGTCGATGATGTAGGTCACTATATCAGCGGGATTTTTTTGCTCGCGGATCTGGTGCGCGGCCAGCCCGATGCGGACGAAATCTTTCGATTCGAGCAGCACGGTGCATTCCTCGGCGCTGATGCGCTCTCCCGCGACCGCTTTGTCCAGAATTGGTTGAATATCAGTAACCATAGCTTAGATTTTATGTGAAAAGTTTATCAAATAAAAATCCCAGATCGGCGGAACTGTTAAAAATACCAGCTACCCAGGTAAATGGAGGGCATATTTCGCAAATTTTCTTGCTTTAACTAAGGCGTTGTGATATTCAGTGTTCAAGGCCGCAAAAAAACTTCGAAAAACGTCTTCGGCCGTTTCCCGATCTGTTTTTTGGTGAAGCGAAGATAAAGATATATCGCAGTTTCGCTTTCCGATGTTCGGTAACATTGGCTAACGGCTCTTTTTATTGGCAGCTCCCGGGCCAACTATTCCCATTTTCTTTCACAAAAATAGGAGGTTTTCTAATGTTAAGATCTATTGCAACACTAAGGTCAGCTATCAAGAACCGTCTGGCCCTCCTTATAGTTATGCTTGCCCTGCTCGGATTCTTTTCCTTCGGAGGAACGAGATACTTTGACACTGCCCAGCAAACAAGCGCCCAGCCTTGTTATATGATCGAACACTACTATTACGCCGAAGCGGCCATGATCAATCTGGTCGGGTTGAGAATATATACCTGCGGCGGCGGGGTTACGGGCTGGGGAATCATTACCCAGTATGATGACACCCAGCAGGGCGGCTGCTGCGGCAGTTGTTGTGACTAACAGTAAGATAAATATCATCGGGTAGAAAGCTGCCGGGACTTAAGGGTCTCGCGCGGCTTTCTTTATGGCAAAGCGGCAATGAAAGCCGTCCGGCCGCCGCGGATTTTAGTTGATACAAACGGCCGCCTTCTGTAGTATAGTTATCGAACCAATACTTGAAAAATTTGCAGTACTGAATTGATGCGACAATTCATTAAATGCTTCAGTTCAATAATGTTATTGTTTTACTTAATCAAAGAGAGGGAGTTATGAACAATAGGAAAGCAAGTTTTATTACGATAGTGATCTTGACGTTTATGTTTGCAGCCTCGGCAGCCACAGCTAAGGCCGAGAATTTCATTGCGTACCTTAACGGCGCCCAGCAGGTGCCGGCCGCAGCCACCAGCGCGACAGGCTATGCGCGGGTGTTTCTAAATGAAGGTGCGGGTACCATTACTTTCACGGTGGTTTTTAACGGGTTGACGAGTGCACAGACCCTCTCACACATACACGCACCCGCTGCCATCGGAGCCAATGCCTCGGTAGTGATCGATTTCGGCGCTGTCGGCGGAACGTCGGGAACGATCTCCGGCACGCGGTCGATCACCCCGACGCAGATCGCCCAGCTTCGCGCTCACCAGGGATATGTAAATGTCCACAGCGTTAATTTTCCCAACGGCGAGATCCGCGGCCAGCTTGGCATAACGCGTCCGGTCGATTATGACGGCGACGGCAAGCAAGATCCCAGTATCATCCGCTTCCCTAATCTCGCGCCCCCGGCCGTCGCGCAGATAACCTATTACAACAACAATACGACCAGCGGCGTGCAGATCGAACCGTGGGGCGATGTCAACAGGGATTTCCCGGCACCGGGAGATTATGACGGCGACGGTAAAGGCGATCTGGCCATTTATCGTGACGGTGCAAGTTCCCCGAACAGCATCAGTGAGCATTGGATACTTTTCTCTTCGAACGGTACCGTGGGCAGGGCCTTTTTCGGCTCACCCGGTGACGAGGCGGTCAACCGCGATTATGACGGCGACGGTAAAACCGACGTGGCGGTATTTCGCCGCGGCTTAAACGAAGGAGACCCGGCTGTCTGGTACATCCAGCAGAGTTCGAACGGGCAGGTAAGAATAACGCAGTTTGGAACGACCGGAAATACCGAGGACAACTCGACCGGTGACACCCCGGTGCCGGGCGATTATGACGGCGACGGCAAATTCGACCTGGCGGTTTACCGCTTCGGATTTACCGGCAACCCGTCCAATAACGCCTTCATCGTGCTGCGCAGCCTGGACGGAGTTACCACCTACCAGAACTGGGGCAATTTCACCAGCGATTACATCCTGCCGGGCGATTATGACGGCGACGGCAAGTACGACTATTGCGTGGCGCGAACCGGCGCCACCGCTACCTCGCCGATGGTATGGTGGGTGCTGAAGAGCTCTAACGGACAGGTACAGGCACAGACGTTCGGTTTCAGCGCCGATCTGCCGACACAGGGCGATTACGACGGCGATGCCCGGACCGATTTTTCGGTCTATCGCAACGGGGCTACTGTCGGTTCGGCCAGTTTCTTCTGGTACTTCAGCAGCATGGTCAATAACGGCTTTGCTACCCAGTGGGGCGTCAGAGGCGACTTCCCGCCGGCTACATTCGACGCGCGTTAGTTTAACGGCATAGATAAAAAAAGCTCCGGCAGGGTTTGCCGGGGCTTTTTTGTGTGATGGAGCGCCGAATTCATTCGGCATAGTAGACTAAAGTCTGTCCTCTATAATTTTTTTGCAAAATTGTTGATACTTTTCGTTCTAATTTTACGCGTTATCTAGTGGAAGAGATTTTTTCACGAAAGGCAGAATGAAAATGATGAGAAGCAGAGAGAACAAATTTCAAGGCAGTGATATGGCGCTGGTGTTGTTTGTCGGTATCGCCGCCTGGTTAATGCTGTATCAATGGGCGTTTTAGTCCCCTTGATCCACGAATAGCAGGGGCCTGTTTTGGGCGATCAGGGAGTTTTTAGCGGCCAGCTCGAAATAAAGCTCCATACCCCGGCGCATCGAATCGTCCACTGAGTAGCTGATATTCTCCGTTAGATAAGTCCTGAAATCCTCACGCGGCAGTTTTATTTCCTTTTCATAATTCGAAACTATCTCGTCGATATTAGCCAGGCCTTCGTCGCGGGCGGCGGCAAAATCCAGTTCTAACCCCCCAGCGCGCGTCATCCACATCGCAAAAACAAAGCCGAAGCCCGTGTGATGCTTCCAGAGCTCGGCCAGATCAAAAACTCGCAGATCGGAATCGCCGGCGGTGCCGGAAGGTGCCGACAGCTTTAGGGCCGGGTCGCCTATCAACAGGGCGCAGTCAGCCTCGCTCAACATTTTACCCAGATCGGGCTCGGCTGGGGCCCATTCCGGCTCAAAGCCTAAAAATTCACGAAAAATGATCTTTGTGAGGGTAACGGATGTCTTGGAAGAGATATCGAGGGCGACCGACTTTGCTTCCGACAGCTCTTTGCCCCGGGTGACCAGGGCCACGCTGCGGACTTTTTCCTTGGCACCGACGCAGACGTCGGGCACCAGCCGCACGTCAGGGGCCGTCTGGTAGGCGATGACCGGAACGAGCGCTGCATCTACCCGGCCCTGCGCCAGCAGCTCGGCCGAGCGGGCAGGGGCATTGTCCAAAATTATTTCGACTTTGCCGTGGTTCAGCCCGTAAAGAAATGACCAAACCAGCGGCGCTGTATTGGAATAGCTGGAGGCTGAAATTCGCGGAACCGGCATTTGTATCAGTCAGCCAGGACGTCCTTGAACTCAGGATTTTCGTAAAGCGCGAGCTTGGCGTAATTGCAGGTCGCATTGACCTTTAAACCATTGTCCCGGGCATATTTTACGGCCTCTGCGAGGAGGTCCCGCCCGATGCCTTCGCCGCGCAGTTTTTTATCGACCTCAGTGTGGTCGATAGTTATCTCATTATCGCCGGTTTTGACGTATGTCATCTCGGCGACCCATTCACCATTTTCTTCAATATAAAAAGCACCCTTTTTCCCGTGCTCGTCTCTTTGGATTTCCATCATACCTTTATTTCTAACAGATGCGTTTAACTTTGCCAAATCTTGCCGGAATTAATTGGCTGAATTATGCTTAGCTAATGAAAATTTACGACGTAACGGTGCCTATCAGCTCTGAGACCCCGATCTATCAGGGCGACCCGCCGGCAAAGATAGACCTTTGCAAATCGATCGCAAGGGGCGATGCGGCCAATGTCTCGCAAATTTGCGTCGGCGTACACACCGCCAGCCACGTGGATGCGCCCAATCATTTTATCGAGGGCGGCAAGCGCGTCCATGAGATACCGCTCGAATCGCTCATCGGCAATTGCCGCGTGCTCGAATTATCCGACGAAATAACCTCCATTGAACCGGAACATTTGGGAGATTTGGCGAATGTCGAGCGAATTTTATTTAAAACGCGAAACTCTCACTTTTGGAATACGCCGGAAGACGGGTTCCGGACGGATTTTACTTATATCTCGCCCGGGGCTGCGCGGGTGCTCGCCGGCAGCGGCCTGAAGCTGGTCGGGATAGATTACCTCTCGGTGGAAAAATTCGGCTCGGAAGATTTTGCCACGCATATCACTCTGCTGGAAAAAAATATCGTGATCGTCGAGGGACTGGACCTGCGCGAGGTTCCCGCCGGAGATTATGAAATAACCTGCCTGCCGCTCAAATATATTGGCGGCGGCGGCGATGGATCTCCGGCAAGGACGATATTGAGAACGGTGAGCAGTGAGCAGTGAGCGGTAAAGCAATAAGCAGAACGGATCAAGAACAATGAGAAAAATTCTTTTAGCCCTTTCGGCACTTATTTTTTGTTTTTCAATTTTGTCAGTCGCACAAACCCCGGCGCAGACCGTGGCGAATTTGGAGCAGCCAAAAAAAGAAATAAAACTCAGTGATGAAGACGCCGTTTATGAGGCTGGATTCAGGATAATGCTGGGACGGTGGCTTTCGAACAATACCGAACGCTATCCAAATTACTATCTCAAAATCGAGGGCAAAAAAGATCCGAGCGGCCCGCTGATGGAAAAACTCAGCGATCTGGGCGTGCAGATACGAAAAGCGTCTGATTGCTTTATTTTCGATAAAGACGGTTCGATCGTGCTGGATAAGGTGACCAAAAAACAAGGCATTCTTTTTTCAATCTCAAAACTAAAATGGACAAGCAAGGACGAAGTGAAATTTGGCGGCTACGATCATGAAGGAAATATGGGCGCTTTCGGATGCACCTATACTCTCAAGCGTGAAGACGGCAAATGGAAAATGGACAAGGCAGAGGAATGTTGGATCTCCTAGTGCGCCGGCAGCCGCTAAAGAAACCTAACCCTTGATACAGACGTAAGCATACCGCGATCAAAACTTGAACACTTTCGTTTTTATGGGATATCTAATGAAAAAATTCGCGGTTGTTATTGGGATATGGGCGACGATCCTTCTCTCGTCCGGTGTTGCAATAGCGCAAGACGAGAATGCTTTGCGCGTGTTAAATTCCGCGTTGGACGCTCTCGGCGGGAAAGAAAAGATCAGTTCTTTCAAGTCGATCTATTTTTCGGCCGGCGGCACGGAAAACGGCACCGCCGCCGGACAGTCTTACGATCCGGGAAGAGACACTTTTACCAGGCACGAAGAAAAACTCGCGGTCTTTGCCGATGGCGTCCGCCTCGCCTACGAATACAAAACGGAGCGCGGTGACGGCACTACCCGCTGGCGGCGCTTTATGTTTGCGGACGGACGGCGCCTGGTGGCGGATTTCGGCACGAAGTCGGCTTACGCGTCGGCGATAACATTTCCTTCGATAGACCGCAACCAGGATGCGCGCCGCATTCCACATTTCCTTTTGCTCGAAGTTTTGGCAAATGTTTCCAGCGCGCACTACGTGGGAGCGCGGAATTACGAAAACAAGCCGCAGGAAGTAATCACGGTAACGCTGCCAAATACGAAGATCCTGCTTTTGCTTTATTTCGATAAGCAAACGAAGCTTTTGACGAAATACGAATATTCGACCAATATGCCGGGGATCGGCGCCGCCATGGTCGAATATGTTTTTGCGGGATACCGGCAGCACCCGCAGTTGGGCTGGTTTCCGGTCTCGCATGAGATAAAGATCAACGGCAAAGTTTTTCGAAACCTGATCTTTGACCGGGCCCTGGCTGATTCGGACGAAGCCGAGGCGATGATGAAATTGCCTCCCGAGCTCGAAGGATTTGTCACTCCGGCGGGCACGGTCAAAGAGATCGCCAAAGGCGTTTATTTTGTCTATGGGGTCAGTGGTTTTCAGCCGATGTTCATCGAGTTCAAGGATTTTGTGCTGGCGGTGGAAGCCCCGGCAAACCATCCGAGCGTGGAAGAGACTCCGCTGGAAACGATCGGCGATATCAATTCGGTGACGGAAGAATTTATCGCCAGGATCAGGCAGACAATTCCAAACAAGCCGATAAAATATGTCGCGATCACGCATAGTCACAGCGATCACATGGGCGGCTTGCGGGCTTTCACTGCCGAAAATCCAACCGTGCTGACCTCACAGGGCAACAAAACATTTTATGAGAACTTTGTGCCGGGTTTGAAAGTGGAAACATTCGCCGGAAAGCGGGTCATTTCCGACGGGCAGCGAACGGTGGAATTAATTAATGTCGGGAAAAATCCGCATACGGAAGAAAATATTATCGTATACTTGCCGCAGGAAAATTTTATCTTTCAAGGCGACCTGTTCTACTTTAACGGCGATGCTTCTTTTCCGCCGAAAGACCGGATGACGGTGATGCCTTTCTTTGCCAACTGGCTAAAGAAAAACAAACTCGCGCCCGCGCGCATCTACGGCTTTCATGGGACTCTGTACGCGACTATGGAGCATGTCGAGAGGGTGCTGGCGATAAGCAAGCCGCGCTGATATTAGCTGAAACGTGCGGCGTAGTATTATGTAGTTTTAATATTAACGCGACCGGGGCCGCGCTTTGCCGGCGCTCACAGGTTTTGGCCGTTTTTTATTTTTATGAAGATCATACTTGGATTTATTTTGATGGTGCTGTGTTTTGCGGCTGCGGCTGTTGCTGTGGGGGCGCAAAACCCGCAGAACGATCCGGCGGTGCCGCACATTTTTTACCGGATACCCGGACAGGAAAAAGCCCGAGTGCAAAAAGATATCGTTTATAAAAAAACGGAAGCCGCGGAACTTAAGATGGATATTTATTCGCCGGCGGAAACCAAGGCCGGAGCGCTGCTCCCGGCGGTATTTTTTGTCAGCGGCGCCAGCGAGACAAAGCACTGGAATGTCTACAAAGACTATGGCGAATTGACGGCGGCGGGCGGCATGATCGCGGTCAATTTCAACAAGCGTTTTCCGCAGGGCGAAGCCGGTTATGCCACGGGGCTTGAAGACACGCTTTCCGCGATCGCATTTGTGCGTGAAAACGCGGCGAAATACGGTATCGACAAAGACCGGATCGTGGTGTGGACTTTTTCCGCCGGCGGCGCGCTGACCATCGCGGGCCTGCAGGAAAATCAGCCTTATGTTAAAGCGGTGATCAGCTACTACGGAATTCTGGGGATGACTTCGCGCAGGCAGGTGACGGCGCTGGGTGAAAAACTTCCGCCGCTGCTGGTGGTTCGCGCGGGCCGCGATTCGCAATTTATAAACAACGCGATCGACCTCTTTGTTCATGAAGCGATAAACAAGAACGCGGACATAATTTTTTACAATTACCCTAATGGGCAGCACGCGTTCGAGCTGCGCGACGATACCGGGCAGACGCGCGATATATTGCGTAAGACATTCCGGTTTTTGACGGAAAAGTTTAATTAAAAGACTGGTTTGTATGGATGACATTGCCCGTTACAACAGGGAACGGTGGAAAGCACTGGTTGAGGCAAACGCGGTCTTTTCGCGCCCGCAGCTTGATCTGGACGCGGAGTCGGCCCGGTGTTCGATCTGCTGGCAGGAATTTTTTGGCGATCTGCGCGGGAAAGATGTGCTTTGCCTGGCGGGCGGCGGGGGAAAACAATCGGCCGCTTTTGCCTTGCTGGGGGCGAACGTAACCGTTGTCGATCTTTCCGGTGAGCAGCTCGAACGCGATGAGCTGGCGTCCGGCCATTACAATTTGCCAATCAGAACGATCCAGGGAGATATGCGCGATCTGGCGAGACTGGATACCGGGACCTTCGACATTGTTTACCAGCCGTATTCGATAAATTTTGTGCCTGACTGCGCGGAAGTCTTCCGGCAAGTGGCGGGCGTCGCGCGCGCCCGGGCGGATATTATCACCTGGCGGCCGCAAATCCTTTTACGATGGCTACCAGGCAATCCGATTGGAACGGCGAGGGATATGGTTTGACTGCGCCCTATGTTGACGGCGCTATGATCACTTACGAGGACCAGGAGTGGGTGTATGACCGCGGTGCGAATCCCGCGATCCGCCAACCGGTCGAGTACAGGCACGATCTTAAAACGATCGTCAACGGGCTGATCGCGGCGGGCTTTTCTATCCGGCAATTGGCGGATGATTCCGATATGAATTCCAATGCTAATGCCGCGCCCGGCTCCTGGGAGCATTACACCGCTTTTGCGCCGCCGTGGCTCACTATTTTATCGAGTTTTGGCGAGTAAAAAATATGGACGTAAACGATAAAAATTATCGCGCGCGCGTTTTCGATATCGTGCGGCAAATCCCTGAGGGCAGGCTGATGACCTATGGCCAGATCGCCATCCTGCTGGGCGAAGGTTACACGGCGCGAACGATCGGATACGTGATGCACGCGGCGGACGAAGGCGTGCCCTGGCAGCGGGTGATAAATTCGCAGGGAATGTGTTCGACCCAGCACCTGCTGCTGCCGCACAACAAGCAGCAAATGCTGCTCGAACAGGAAGGCGTCGTCTTTAACGAAAAAGGAAAATGCAGCCTGGAAGAATATCGCTGGAAACCGGAAGGCTACGAGGAAGAAGACGACGACCAGCCGACACTGTTTGACGCGGCCTGAAAATCAAACTGCATATATTTGACGAAATACCGTTTTGCGTATACCTTTGCTCCGTTCATCAAAAAAAATACCCCCGTTACACATCGTTTCAGGAGACAGTTTTATGAGGCTTTTCGCGGCCAGATCTTTGGTTATTCTTTCCATTTGCATCGTTTCGTCCATTCCGGGTTTGTCGCAGATCTTGTCAACGGAACCTCCGCCGCCGGCGGAACAGCAAACTCAGCCGCAGCAACAGGTTCAGCCGCGCAATCCGGTCAGAGAACAACTCGTCTTACAGGAATTGCAAAAGACCACGCCCAAGGCCGTGGAAACTTTCAAGAAGGCTACTGAAGCTCTGGACGGCAGTAATTTCGATCAGGCGATCACCCTCTACAACGACGTGCTGAAACAAGCGCCGAATTTTGAACCGGCCTTGAGACGCTTAGGATATGCGCTTGTTTTTACCGGAAAACGCAAAGAAGGATTGGAACTGACCCAAAAGGCCCTCTCGCTTAACCGCAGCGCCGATAACCTGATCGGCCACGCATCTGCTTTATCGGATCTCGGAAATGAAAATTTCAAAGCTACTCAGACGGAGATAACTCAAGCGCAGGCACTGGCCAAAGAGGGGTTTGGAAAAAATGACAAGAACGATGTGCGAGATGCGATGCTGCTGGCGGAATTGAGCCTGATGTCCAACAAGATGGACGATTTTAACACGGCGGCACTGGCGCTAAAAGAGATAGCGCCGAATGACCTGGCGACCCATTATTATAACGGGATCCGGCTGGCAAACTTTGGAGCTTACAGCGCGGCGCAGGACGAGATCAGGCAGGCTGAAAAGTCAGGGCTTCCTCACGAAGAAGCCGAGAAGGTACTGTTGGCGATCACAAATGCCCAGGAGTCTCAGGCACAGCAGACTGCTATTCCCGGGGGAAAGTATATTGCTTACGGGCTTTATTTCTTTGCCGCCTGGATAGTGGGACTGATCCTGTTGTTCTTTGTAGGAAAAATTCTTTCGGCGAGAACTCTTTACTCGGTGGAAAATTCCGATCCTAATGACATTACCGGCGGCGGGCAGGCGGGGCTGCGCAAAATCTATCGCGCGGTCATTACTTTTGGCGGTATCTACTATTACATTTCTCAGCCGGTGGTGGTGCTGCTGATCATTGCGCTTACCGTTGGCGCAGCCCTCTTTTTCCTGGAGGTCGGGATAGTTCCCGTCAAGCTGCTTTTCATTTTCGGGCTGGTAGGATTGATAACCATTTTTTATATGGTCAGATCGATATTTGTCCGTGTCAAGATAGAAGATCCGGGACGGGCCCTAAGCGAAGATGAAGCGCCGGGTTTGTGGGCGCTGGCGCGCGATGTGGCGCAAACCGTTCAGACCCGGCCCGTCAATGAAATTCGCGTTACGCCCGGAACGGACCTGGCCGTTTATGAACGCGGCGGGATGTGGGCCAAGCTGACCAATAAAGCCGACCGGATCCTCATCCTCGGCACGGCCGTGTTGAACGATTTCCAGCAAAACTCGTTTCGCGCCGTTTTGGCGCACGAATATGGCCACTTTTCGAATCGCGATACGGCCGGCGGCGCGATGGCAATGCGGGTAAATAATCACATCATCCATTTAGCGGAAGCCATGGCCTTAAGCGGCACCGCGACGTTCTATAACGTAGCGTTCCAGTTTTTGCGTCTCTACCATTTCATCTTTCGGCGCATTACCCACGGTGCGACGCGGCTGCAGGAGATCCTGGCGGACCGCGTTGCCGCCTATCAATACGGGCCGGCGACTTTTCGCGAAGGATTGACCCATGTCATTCGCCGTGAAGTGGAGTTCAGCCATTTGGCCAACAAAGAGATCGGCGAAGCGATCAAGGCCAACCGGATGATACAAAATCTTTACGAACTCTCCGCGCAGGACGAAGACGTGAAAAACATGGAAGAAGAAATGAATAAATTTCTAACGCGGCCGACCACGGAAGACGATACCCACCCGAGCCCGGAAGACCGTTTCAAATTTATCGCCAACATACGTTCAAGAGAGAGCCAGCCGCTGGCCGGAATGGTTTGGGACCTGTTCAAAGACCGGGAAGCGCTCACCAACGAAATGAACGACTTGCTAGAAAAGGCGGTTCGGGCAAAAATATAAAGAGATAAGATTCTCTTTTATGTTCGAATCAATTCATTTTCAGTCAGGCGGCCGAAAGACCACTAACGCTTCGAAACCCGAAGTGCTGGAGAAACTGCGCGCGATCGTCGGCGAGGAGAATGTCTTGGTTGAGCCGGAAAAGGTCGAGCCCTACGGCGCGGACGCGGTGAAGGAAAAATTTCCACCCGAAGCCGTGGTGTTTCCCGAATCGGCCGCGCAGATCTCCGCCATCTTAAAACTTGCCAACGAAGTGAATTTTCCCGTGACCGCGCGCGGCGGCGGTGTGGGTTATACGGGCGGAGCCGTGCCGGTGGACGGCGGCATCGTGATCGGCACCGACCGGATGAAAAAGATCGTGGAGATAAATGTCGACGATCTGTATGTGATCTGCCAACCGGGGCTGACGACGTATGAATTGCAGCAGGCTGTGGAAAAGCACGGACTGATCTTTCCGCCCGATCCGGCCAGCTACAAAGACAGTTTTATCGGCGGCAATATTGCCGAGAACGCGGGCGGAATGCGGACGCCGAAATACGGTGTGACGAAACATTATGTGCTTGGGCTGGAAGTAGTTACGGCGACGGGCGAGGTGCTGAGAACGGGTGGCAAAACGGTCAAGAACGTGGTGGGTTTCGACCTGACGGGATTGATGTGCGGCTCGGAAGGGATGCTGGGGATCATCACCGAAGCCACGCTGAAACTTTTGCCAGCGCCGGAAGCCACGGCGACCGTGCGAGCTTCGTTTCGGTCAATGAAGTCAGCCTGCGAAGTGCTGACGAAATTTACGCCCGAGGGGCTGCTGCCGATGGCGATGGAAGTGATCGATCAGCATTGCATCGAAGCCATCGAGCAAAATTATGCGTTCGGTTTGTCGAAAGACGCCAAAGCGGTGCTGCTGGTGGCGGTCGATGGTTCGAAAGCGGAAGTGGAAAAAAATGCGGTTCTGATCGAGCGGATCATCTCAGAAAACGGCGGCTTTGATGTCATCCGCGCGCAAAATAAAGAAGACGAAGATAAGCTCTGGGATGTGCGCCGCGCGATCTCGCCCAGCCTGATGAAGTTCGGCACGCTGAAGATAAATGAAGACGTGGTGGTGCCGCGTTCGAAAGTGCCGGAGCTGGTCGCGCGCATCGAAGAGATCGGCCGCGCGCACGATACTTTTGTCGCCAATTTCGGCCACGCCGGCGACGGCAACATCCACGTGAATTTTTTATGCGATCGCGAAGATGCGGATTCGATAGCGCGGGCAAGAGAGTGTGTAAAAGAAACTTTTGAGCTTTCGGTCGCGCTGGGCGGCACCATCTCCGGCGAGCACGGCATCGGCTACGTCAAAGCACCGTACATGGATTACGCCATCGACAAAACCGCCATGGAAATAATGAAGGGCATCAAAAAAGTTTTTGACCCGCATGGCATTTTAAACCCCGGCAAGATGTTTGTCTGATAAAAGTGGCCTTACAAAAAATAAGAAAAACTTTACGAAAGAATGCTTTCCTGCACGGCATGTATATGCGGGCAAAGCGGCTGCTGAATTCCCAACTGCTGGGGATGACCTCAAAGACAGAGCAGGAATATTGCACGCGCTATGGACGGGAAATTTATACGGGCGCGGGTGAGGTTGTCGATCTTGGCTGCTGGCTTGGTTCGACGACGCTCTCGCTGCTGGAAGGGCTGCTGAAAAATCCGGCGTTTTTGAGTTCGGACAAAAAAGTTTATGCCTACGACCTTTTTATCTGGTTCGACTGGATGAACGAGAGCACGGCGGGAACGAACCTGCTGGCGAAATATAAAGAGGGCGATAATTTTGTCGCGGAGTTTGAGCGGCGAATATCAAAATACTCTTCGCGGATCGAAATTTGCGCGGGCGATCTGGTACTGGTCGGATGGAACGGCAAGCCGGTGGAATTTTTACTGATCGACGCGATGAAGACCTGGGACCTGGCAAACGGCATCGTCCGGCATTTTTACCCGTCGCTGCTGCCGGGAAAAGGAATGATCCTGCACCAGGATTTTGCGCATCATTTTGCGCCGTGGATACACGTGCTGCAATGGAAATTTCGTGACTATTTTGAATTTGCCGAGGAAGTGCCGCATTCGCAAACTCTTGTGTTCAGGCTGGTTAAGCCGCTCCCCACGGAATTGCTGCAGGCCGTCTATGGCTTTGAAAGTTTTTCCGACGCCGAGGTAGATGAAGCGTTCGAGTATGCGATGAAACTCGTATCGGCGGAAAAATTGCCGAACGTCGCCGCGGCAAAAGTGATGTGGTATGTCCATCAGGAAAAATTCGTTGAAGCGAAAAAAGTTTGGCAGGAACTCGTCGATGCCGGGGTGCCGCGCGAGGATCATATGGCGGTCTTAAACGAAATGCTGGAATCGCACGTATAAGTGAAACTATGAAAATAATTTTAATGTTGATGCTGGGCGCGGGCCTTTTTGTTTTTTTAGGCGGTGAAGCGATAGCGCAAAAGAAAACGGTCATCCTGATCCGTCACGCGGAAAAAGATCTTTCACCGGAACAGAACTCTTCCGACCCGGAACTTTCCGCCGCCGGTAAAGAACGCGCGCAGCGTTTTCCGAAAGCGATTAAAAAATACCGGCCTTACGCCATCTATTCTTCAGGTTACAAACGCACCCGCGCCACCGCCGCTCCGCTCGCGGAAAAATACAAGATCGAAGTGCAAACTTACGACCCGCGCAAACTGAACGACATTGCCACGCTCGTTAAAGAAAGCAAAGCCCGCCGCATAGTCGTCGTCGGCCACAATACCACCACGCCTCAGCTTACAAACCTGTTAGTAGGCGAGCAAAAATTCAAGGACCTGCTGGAAACCGAATACGACAAGATATTCGTTTTGAAGTTTAAGAATGGCCAGTTAAAAAGGGTGGAGTTGATGGAGTATTAGTGCGATAGCGAATAGGAACGAATTTCGTAGATAAAACGGTTCAGAGTTCAAACTTCAGCTTGTCTTAAATTTAAAAATGAGACAAACTAAAGTTTGAACTCTGAACCGTTTTGTTAAACTAAAATCATGCGCGGGAGATTTGTGGTACATGAGCATCATGCAACGCGGCTGCATTGGGATGTGCGGCTGGAGATCGAGGGCGCGCTGAAATCGTGGGCGGTGCCGAAGGGGCCTTCGATGAACCCGCGCGATTACCGGCTGGCCGTACATGTGCCCGACCACATTCTCAGCTACATAAATTTTGAAGGCGTGATCCCGGAAGGCAGCTACGGCGCGGGCGACGTGCGGGTGTGGGACCGGGGATTTTTCGATTCGCTGCGCGACCCGATGACACAGTTAGAGCAGGGCAAGATAGTGTTTACTTTTTACGGCGAGAAGCTTTACGGCGAGTTTTCGCTGGCGAAAATTGTCGGCGAGGAAAAGAATTGGATACTGGCAAAATCACGCGATAAATTTGCCGACCGGGACTGGCAAATGGAATCGATTCTGCTGCCGAAGAAGATGAGGAAATAATTAGCAGTGAATAGTGAATAGTGAACAGTGAACAGGTGAACAGTGAATAGTGATTAATGAGAACCACTTCTCCTTCGCAAAGAGGGAGTTTGCTGAAACACGTCCCCGTCGTTTTCCGTTCAACTAATCACTAATCACTAATCACTAATCACTAATCACTAATCACTAATCACTAATCATTTATTCGTTGCTTTTATCAATCTCTCTAATTTGATCCGGGCGGAGTCGCTGTCGATGGATTGTTCGGCGAGGCGGGCGGCCTGCATCGGCTGTTTGGCAAGGCCGGCGACCAGGATGGCGGCGGCGGCGTTTATCACTACCAGCGAACGCGCTTCGTCGCGGCGTTTGCTGAGCAAAACGTCGCTGATGATCTGGGCGCTTTCGCCGGGCGTTTTGATGTGCAGGTGACCGGTCCGGCCGGGCTTGAGCCCGAAATCTTCCGGAGTGATGCGAAAGGTCTTAATCTTTCCTCCCGACACTTCGGCGACATAGGTTTCGCCGCTGATGGTGAGTTCGTCGAGGCCGTCGGAACCGTGTACGACCCACGCGTGCTGAGTGTGCAGCAAAGCCAATGCCTGAGCTACCGGGCGGATCAGGTCCGGATGCCAGACGCCAACGACCTGGCGCGGTGTGCGCGCCGGATTTCCCAACACTCCCAAAAGATTCAAAGTTGTGCGGATGCCGAGGCTGCGTTTGACATCGCCCACGCGGCGCAGGATCGGATAAAATTTCGGCGCGAAAAGAAATGCCAGTCCGGTGCCGTTCAAGGCGGCCTGGGTCGTTTCAATTTCACCGGTGACTTTTATTCCCAGTTTTTCCAGCACGTCGGCGCTGCCGCATTTGGTGGCGACGCCGCGATTGGTGTGCTTGGCGACCGTAGCGCCGGCGCCGGCGGCGACAAAGGCCGAGGCGGTGGAAACATTAAAAGTTTTTGCCGCGCTCGAACCCGTTCCCGAAGTGTCGACCAAAGCTTTCTGGCGGGAATTTATTTTCACGGCGCGCTTGCGCATTACGTCGGTCATTCCGGCCAGCTCGGCCGGAGTTTCGCCTTTGGCGGCAAGCGCCACCAGCGCGCCGGCGATCTGCGCGGGCTGCGCGTTCTCATCCAGCAGCGCGGTGAAAAAACCTGCGGCCTCAATGGGCGAGAGGTCTTCGCCGCCGATCAGGCGCTCCAGAAATGGGCGCAGGGGCGTATCCGCCACGCTGGCGATCATCGGTAAAGGCTTTGCACGATGCCATTCTTTTTTTGGCATAAACGAATTATAAGTGAAATTGGCGGCGAGGGAACAAACCGGAGCGAGGAAAGGGAAAAATCCCTAATATTAACTATCTCAAAATTTAGCGAAATTTGGAAGAGTTTTTTAGGCAAAGCCATTTCGCGGGTGTAACAGTTCCAGTGTGTGACAGTGTTACACCTGTTACAAAAATGTTCCAGAAATCTCGTAAAACTCGCTAATGCGCCGATTTAATTAAAAAAGAACATTGAGATCGGAAAATTCATGTGCGTGCCGCTCTTCTCCGGCCTCACTCCACCTGAAAGCATAGCTCAGCCGGGAAGTTTAGTCGTTAAGAGATTCGAGGTAATCAGGGTTTGCGCGTCTATTTGAATGTTGATTTGAATATAACAAGTAGAGAAAGAGGTCAGAACCGGGAACGTAGTGACCGGCTTTCGGCGTAAAACTTTACCATCTTATTCACAGATAAAAATTTAATAAGCAGTGCATCATTAGCCGGTCACTACGTTCCCGGTACTGACCTCATCGCGATGATCATTCGTTTCATTATCAGAAATGAGAACCTAATCCTTCCTGACCTGTGAGGTAATCGTATTGTGTCTTTTCTCCTGAATATGTTTTATCACCTATTTTTTCTCTAAAAGCACCGCTGCTTCTTTATACCCGCCGGCAAGGGCCCAGTCACGCGCGGTTTTGCCCTCGCGGTCTTTGAGTTTCGGATCGGCCCCGCGGCCTAGAAGTTCCTGTACCAGGTCTTTATGGCCGGAGGCCGCGACATAGATCAGACAGGTGGCGTTGTTTTTCGACTGGTGATTGATATCGGCGCCTTTATCGAGAAAGAGCCGGATGATCTCCGTCTGCGGACGGTTGCCGATACAGGCCTGGATAAGCGGGATGTCGCCATTGGCGCCGCCGACCGCGTTCACATCGGCGCCGCGTTCGATAAGTTTTTTCACCAGCGGTAGATCATCGTGCGCGGCAGCCAGATGCAGCACGGTGCGGTTATCTTCGTTGGGCACCTTTACATCCGGATTCTTATCCAGCAGAAATTCGAATTTATCGGTTTTGTTGTCTTTCAACGCCAAATAAAGCGCGGTGTTGCCATCCTTGTTGCGCCCGTTCAGATCTACTTTTTCCACCAGCGCCTTTAGCACCTTTACCTCGCAGCACTTTAAGGCAAAGGTCAGCGGGGTATCGCCTCTTTCGTTGGCAGCATTCGGATCGACGCCGGCCTGAAAGAATGTGCGGATAGCGGCCACGTCTTCGGCTTCAATGGCTTTGAAATAGCCTTTGGTGTTTGGCTCGTAACCGCGAAGCTGCAGCATCTGTTTTGCGCCTTCGGGGTTGACCACTTCTTTTTGCGGCTTGCAAGCGGAAAGAAATGTGAATAACAAAATGAGAATTAAAAAAAGCCGTGAGATTAACAATCTGAACTCCTGCCGGTGATCTTGGAACAAGTTTGAATGCCAGACATTTTGCCTGAGTTTAAATAAGTTTTCAATTAATTTAGCAATACGGAAAAACCAACTCGCCACATCACCCCTTCTTTTAAAGAGAGGAATTTAAGTGGCACGGCTATTGCCAACGAACAGTTGATCATTTGATAAATGTATGAAAGCCATACGAATTGATACATGAACTTATGAAAAAAAGAGCAGCTTTTTAAGCTCTGATCTTATTCAAAATTTCAAGGAGGAAATGATGGCAACATCAAAAACTAAATCAAAGGCAAAAAAATCCACCGCAAAGGCTTCGCCGAAAGCGTCTGGAAACAAAAAGACCGGAACCAAGAAGGCTTCGGCTGCCAGCAGCAGCAAAATGACTTCGGGCGGAACCAGCGGAGCAACAAAAGGCAAAGCCTCAGCTCCTAAAAAATCCGCTGCCGGAAGTAAAAAAGCAGCCGCAAGCAGCAAGAAACCCGCAACCGGCGGTAAAAAGTCGTCTGCGGCAGGAAAACCTTCAGCAGCTAAAAAAACTACCGCGACCGGGGCTAAAAAGTCTGCCGGAACCAAAACAGCAGCTAAAAAACCGGCCGCTAAGAAAACCACTACTGTGAGCAGCGCCGTGAAGACCGTGAAAAAGGCTCTGGCCCCGGCAAAGAAGGCGAAGAGCAGCACCGGTAGCGCCAGCAGCGGCAGCAGCAGCGGCAAGAGAGGCGGCTCGAAGGGCGGCTCGAAGAAAGGATTTTTTGCCCAGACCCTCGACACCGTGACCGAAGTGGTCAGAGGCGCGGTAGCGGGCGCGACCGCAGGCGCGGTTGAAGGCGCGGCGGAAGCGAGCAGCATAGTTACGGGCTCGGGCAGCACGCCGGCCCAGGCAGCGGGCGGATCGCCGAAAAAGGGTTCTTCATCTAAGAAATAACCGGACTGACAAGGGGGGCGGACGCGAGTTCGCGGCAGGGCGGAAATCTTCGGGTTTCCGCTTTTTTGTAATTTGAGAGATATTGGTTCAGACGAGGTTTATAACTGCCACGAATGTCACAATCGCACAAATAAGAATTAAGAGCGGGCGCAAGCGGCCCTTCCCGACCTTGACAGATCAGCTTGTCCGTTTTTCCTTATGAAATATACTTGAAGATAAGTCAGATGAGATTTATTCTAATAGACACAATGTAAATTGTTTTTTCGTAAGAATATAAAGGAGCAAAGATGGCGCGCGCGCTGGTTCTTTCATTAGACGGTGAAGAGTTTCCGGTCCAATTGCAGAAAATAGACCGCGAACGGCTTTACGGCAATATCGAGATCGAGGCGTTTGACGAAGACGGCAACGAGGCCTATTTACAGATACTCGACGCCGACGGCAAAACGCTGATCGCTACCGGAGGCACTTCGCTGGCGACGCTGGATGAAGACGGTAATTCGGTCGACCGCAAAAAACTGATCCCGATCACTTCCGAAGGCGAAGAGATCGAGCCGGTCCCGTCCTCGTTCAGCGCGCCCAACCTGCTCTACGAAGCGACCATCGACGAATATCTTTCGCACACCGTGAAATCCGTTTATATTTTGACACCGCCGGAAGGTTCAAATTTCGATCTGCTCGAAGACATACTCTCGGGCGATTCGATCTACAAATTCGACTTCAGCTATCGCGGCGGTTTGGATTATGACACGGCGTTTCTGGTCGGCAACGACAAAACGGTCTTTATGATCATCGGCGTAAATTCCAACCTGCAGCTTGTGAAACTTAACCAGCCGAGCGTGCTGGAACCGGTCGAAGAACAGGAGATATCGGGCGAGGAAATCGAGTTTGATCTGTTTTAAACTGGGAGCGCGCAAAAGCCGCTTACGGTTTAAATTTCGAACGCTGCGCGTTCATTGCAGGCAGGATGCCTGCGCTCCATAAAATATGGCGATAAATATCAGCAATGCAAAAAATCGTGACGCGACGGTGGCGCTGGAAGCGGTGCGGCCGAGCCGCGACGTTCACTATATCGACGAAGACCATAATATGGTGATGAACCGCCGGCTGTTGAAGACGGACGTGCAGCACGATCTTTCGGAACTGACGAAGAAGGAAGAGGACCTGGGCAAGCTGGCGAAAAAACTGGTCAAGGACGACCCGGAAATAGACCTCGAAAAATTCGGCATGTTTTTGGGAGAAACGTCGCGGGTTTATGTCAGCGAAAAGGGGATCGTTCACTCGGTCGAGGAATTTGAGGTCATCCAGAACCCGGACGGCACGGTGCGCGAACGCCGCCCGCGCAAAAAAGAACTGCAGAATATCAACAGCGACGTGCCGCTCAAATGGTCTGGGAAATTCATCAAGAAAAAAGAAGCGGTGAAAAAATTCGTGTTCGGCTCAAAAAAACAGTTGATCCACGTCAACGGCCTGACTTACGATTTTCTTTTTGAGATCGCCAAGGAACTGCACGATAAAGATTCGCTGATGCTGGTGCGCGGCGGCGAAAAAGGTGACAAGCCCATCGTGCTTAACCGCGGCGGAAAACCTTACAACGCTTTTCTCGAAGGCCGGGTGAAAGACGATGCCTATTGCCTGATCCTGCATCTTTCAAATATGGAGCTCAAGAAGCCGAAGCCGATAGAAGTAGATGCAATGGCCGAACCGGAAGAGGCGGCGGAAGAGGAACCGAAGAAGGCTCCCAAGAAGCCGCAAAAGTCAGAAAAATCAGAAAAGCCTAAAAAACCAACAAAGCCAACAAAGGTGGTAAAGAAATAAATGGCCGTGAACCTCAAATACGACCGGTCAAGATTTACCCGAAAAAAGGGCGGCTATTTTGTCGGCACGGCGGACGCGCTGGCCGATCCCACTCTGCAGGCGCGCACGCAGGAATACAAGCGCCGGCTGAGTGGAATGATGCGCCCGATCTCTTCGGAAGACATATCGCGTATTTTGCACGCCAACGGCTATTACGCCTCGCGAAAGTACGATGGCGAATTTGTGCTGCTGGCTTTTGACGGAAACGACGTGCTCTCGATCAACCCGCGCGGAACGGTGCGCGGCGGTTTGCCCGCTTATGAAGAAGCTGAAAAGCTGCTAAAAAAAGCCAAGGTAAAATCCTGCCTGCTCGGCGCGGAAATTTATATGCCGACAGGGAATAAAAAAGCCAACAAGGTCTACCAGGTGAGCAGCACTCTGCGCAACCCTTCGTCGGAGGCGGAACTGGAAAAGCTCAGCGTGGCGATCTATGACGTGGTCGAATTTAATGACGACCCGATCACCTCCGCCGGAGACGCCGTTAAGCTGATCGATAAATGGTTCGAAAAGGGCACGCTCATCCACCCGGCGGAATACAAGATCGCCAAAGATTTGAAGATCGTCCGCGAACTCTTTAAAGAATGGGTGACGGACGGCGGTTCCGAAGGTTTGGTGGTGCGCCACGATCAGGCCGGCTGGTACAAGATCAAAGAGCGCCACAGCATCGACACCGCGATCATCGGTTTTTCCGAGGGGACGGACGACCGTAAGGGGATGCTGCACGATCTGCTGGTCGCCGTGATGCGCAAGGACGGAACTTTTCATGAATTTGCCCGCGTAGGCGGCGGTTACACCGATGACGACCGCAAGACCATTGTCAGCCAGCTAAAACGCCGCGTGGCGCCGTCAGACTATGTGGCGGTGAACAGCGATTTTGTCGCGTATGAAATGATCGAGCCGGGCCCGGTGGTGGAAATATCGGCGCTCGATCTGATCTCTGAAGGCGCGAAAGGCGATCCGATCAAAAAGATGGTGCTGGAGTGGACGGGCGAAAGATATCAGTCACTGGCGCGAATGCCGCTGGCCAGTGTTATCTCACCGCAATTCATTCGCATGCGCGAAGACAAGGAAGCGAACGTCGAAGACGTAAATATCCGCCAGCTTGAAGCTTTCATCAACGTTGAGGAAGCGGAAAAATCCGCGCGCGAGGAGCAGGCTCCAGAAAGCAAACTGATCGAGCGCGTCGTATATACAAAAGTGATGAAGGGCCAGCAGATGGTCCGGAAACTCCTGATGTGGAAAACGAATAAAGAAAAGACGGAAAATTATCCGGGCTACGTGGTGTACCTCACCGATTTCAGCCCTAATCGCCAGAACCCGCTCGAGCGCGAGATCCGTGTCGCCAAGACGGAAAAAGCCGCGCGAAAATGGTTCGACCGCCTGGCCGCGGAAAATTTTGTCAGCGGCTGGGAAAAAGTTTCGTAAGCAACGTGTCAGAACCGGGAACGTAGTGACCGGCTCACGAGCGCAGCGAGTTTGTGCGACGAGTGATTTAAGTTAATGTGGAGAAAACGGGGGCAATGCCGCTTAACTGAATCAATGTGCTTAGAAGCTTTTCGCTTCGCTCAGTGCCGGTCACTGCGTTCCCGGTACTGACTTCATTATATATTTAGAACTCGAACCCTATGGCCGCGCCTTTTGCCGAATTTGCCGGAAATAAACGACTGCTTTGGATCGCTCATGAATGGGAAGAGCGCGCCGATGACCTTGCCCGCTGGGCGATGGAACGGCTGGTGAACCGCCGCGATGTGTGGAGCCAATACACGCTGCGCGGTGACAAGATCGGCGTAGTGATGCTGCCGATACCGGAACGCCGCGCGGCCGGCACCGATATGGTGACGATGCAAAAACTCAGGCGGCATTTTTCCGGGCGCTCACGCTCGCACCTGATCGGGCTGCACGCCATCAGCGATCATAACACCGCGAAATGGTTTGCGGTCGATGTCGACCTGCACGACCCGACGGTCGCCAATGCCGATGAACTGGCGGCGGCGAATCTGGCGGCGTGCCTGACCTGGGCCGGGCGGCTGCGCGAAAAATTTCTCGATCCGGTAGTGATGGACTCGAGCGGCGCGGGCGGCTATCACGTCTGGGCGCTGCTCGATAAAGAATACCCGCTGGCGGATGTCTTTCAATTTGTTTCGGAGCTGCGTGACGATTGGCAGGATTTCGGCCTGCCGCGGCGGCCGGAAGTTTTTCCGCCCAAAGCTCACGTCGAACCCGGCCATCTACCCTACGCTCTGCGGCTGCCCGGCCGTCATCATACGCATCATCATTACACGCGCGTCTGGAATTTTGATTCGATCGGCGAAAGCGAGTGGCTGGAAGGCGCGGAAGCGGTCGAGGCGCTGCTGGCAATGCGGCCGGCGCCGCTGCCGGAGGTGAAAAAACTCACCAAAAAAGAAGCGGCCGAGAAAGCGAAGGCGGCGCCGAAGATCGTGGTGCCAAAACAGAAACCGCGGGTCTGTGTCGACCTGGACGGCGTACTGGCGAAATACGACAAATGGCGCGGGGCGGAAACAATCGGCGCACCGGTGCCGGGAGCGCTGGAGTTTGCGCATGAGCTGGCCAAGGTGGCCGATATTGTTATTTTTACCTCGCGCTGCTCGGAAGACCGCTCGCGCAACGACGACGGTTACGCGCTTTCTCCCGCGCAGATGCGCATCCATATCATCGACTGGCTGGAGCGCCACAAATTTCCTTACACCGATGTTTTTATCGGACAGGGCAAACCGCGTGTCGCCGCCTTTATCGACGACCGCGCCGTGTATTGCAGCCCGCAAAAAGATAAAGAAGCGTTTGATAACGCGCTCGATTCGGTAAGGTCGATGTTAAGAAGAAAGCAGAAATAAGGATATTAAGCACGATCATCGCGGAGCGATGTGTTGAATGTAGCCGTGGGTTTTAACCCACGGAAAATGTTGAAGGGTAAGAACATGTCGCGCGAGCGACGGATGAAATCAATCGTCGCGATGCGACGGATATCACGATGTTCGACATTCCGTGGGTTAAAACCCACGGCTACAATCAGAATTACCGCTACGCGGAAATAAGACAAGGAGAGAACCACCCCGTCGCGCCAGCCACCACTCCTTCGTAACGAGGGGAGTTATGTCTTCTTTACTCTCGTAAAGTCGTCAAAGATAACATTCACTATCGCGCCGATCAGGATCACCAGCGCGGTAAGATACAGCCATAGCATCAGAATTATCATTGCGCCGAGCGAGCCGTACGTTCCCGCATAAGTGTCAAAAAACGACAAATAGACCTGGAAAATAATAGATAAAAACAGCCACAGGCAAACCCCGACAATTGAACCCGGCGTGATCCATCTCCAGACCCTTTCTTTATGGTCGGGCAGGATGCTGTAGAGGAAAAAGAACGCCAGAAGCATCGCCACGACCACTATCAACCAGCTCAGAGGCGCGACCAGGTACGGGGCGGCTGACGGCCACATCCAGCTTGCCAGGCGCGAGCTGTAAAAGATCGAACCCAGCGCGATCGAGATCAAAAGACATACGCAGACAGTGATCAGCGGGGCGAGCAGCAAGGTTTTCCAGCGGGCGCGTCTTTCTTTCAGGTTGTAGACGCCGTTAAGCGCGACGCGCAGATTATCCAGCCCGGCCGATGCCGACCAGAGAGTGATGGCTAACCCGATGGTCAGCGTGGTGGGGGAACTGCCTACAATAACTTCCGCTATCGTGGCCTGGGCCAGCTCAAAAGCGGAAGGCGGCATGATCTTTCCGAGATAGAGAAAGAACTCAGAGAGCAGATCCGACGCATTACCCAGCACCAGCCCGATCAAGCTGATGAGAAAAAGTAAAAGCGGAAAAAAAGCGAACGAAAAGAAAAAAGCGACCGCGGCGGCGCGGCTGAAAACATCCTCGTCAATGGATTTTTTATACAAGCGCCTTAACACATTTCGTAGTGAGAATTTCATAGCCTTTTCTATTGCTCTTGAATATCATTCGCACGGGCCGAAGGTTTTTTCAAGTTTTTCACGCATATTCGCACATAAAACGATTGGCCAAACGATTGGAATGTAATTTGCTTTAGTAGAAAGCGGCAGAAGAATGTATCGTTTCGCTTCATTTTGTGGAAAAAAGAGGCGTCAAAAAGAATAGGGAGGGTATATATGCAGGATGTAAAGGAATCGATGGCGGAGAATCCGGGTGAACCGTTCACGGACCCGAAAGAACCAAACACACCCGGACCGGTCGAACCGAATCCGTATCCGGTAACCGATCCGGTTCCCGCACCTGACCCGGAGCCGTTTCCCGACCCGGTGCCTGAGCCGATCCCGGTTCCCGGAGCGCCGCCGGGTGTTGTGTTTTAACACGGGCTGATCCTGGCAAAAAAATGACGAACGTCTAGCCGGCGAAACTCGTTGATAGAAATAAAGGGCAACCGCATTGGCTGCCCTTTACTTTTGATTTTTATGGTGCACCCGGCATGATTCGAACATGCGACCCTCTGATTCGTAGTCAGATACTCTATCCAGCTGAGCTACGGGTGCGAAAACGCGAATAATTAAACTACCTGTCTTGCCCTTTTGTGTCAAGGAAGCAAGTTGTTCCTCTTATAATAAGTTACTAATTTTACAGTGTGTTGTAAAATATCGGACGTGGGTGAAGCAGCGCAAATATCGGAATTTTTGAGTGAAAGGATCGCGGCGGGCGATTTTCCGTCGGCGGTCTACCTGGCCGGCGAAAAAGGCGAGATCAAGTTTTCCGGCGCGTTGGGAAACGCGGTGGCAGAGCCGGAAACGATCGCGACGACCGCTGACACGATCTATGACCTGGCTTCGCTGACCAAGGTATTGATAACCGGGCTGCTGATCGCCAAGAGGTTTAGCGAAAAGCCAGGATCGCCGTCGTTTGACAGTTTTTTTGAACAATGCCGCGGGATAAGTAACACGCTCGCGCTCATTCATACCTCCGGCCTTCCCGCGTGGAAGCCTTTCTATTTACTGGCGGAACCGGACGATCTTTTATCGTACGAAACAAAATGCAAGCGTGTGATCGAATTGATCGCATCAGAACGCGGCAGCTACGAACCAGGCTCAAAAGTGGTGTATAGCGACCTTAATTATTTGCTGTTAGGGTTTTTTCTGGAAAAGCTTTATGAAGGGAAGTTAGAGCGCGATCGCAAAAAAAGAGATCTTTGAACCGCTCGGTTTGAAGAAGACCTTTTTCAACCCGCCGGCGGAATTGAAACGTGAAATTGCCGCCAGCGAGCACGGCAACAAATACGAAAAACAAACGTGCACGGAAAACGGTTATGATGCGAGCCGGTACGATTGGCGCGAGGGTGTGATCTGGGGTGAGGTGCACGATGGCAACGCATATTTTCTCGATGGAGTCGCCGGGCACGCCGGGCTTTTTTCGACGGCGGAAGAAGTATTTAAGATCGCGTGTCAATTTCTGGCGGGAAGATCTCAAATGCTTAGTGCGGAGATCTGTAAAATTTTCCAAACCGATCAAACGCCGGGACTGAACGAAGCGCGGTCGCTGGGATTCCAACTGGCAGCGACGCCGGATTCTACCGCGGGCGAGGCATTGGCAAAAAACAGCTTCGGGCACCTGGGATTTACCGGCACCAGCCTCTGGATCGAACCCGACACCGAACGTATTTTTATCCTTCTGACAAATCGCACGCATCATCACCCGCCGCCGTTTGTGAATATCAATTCCACGCGCCGCGAATTTCACCGGCTGGCGGTAGAAGAGCTGAATAAGCTTTAGAAAGTTCGGAGTTTCGGAATAATCACCCGTCATCCGAAACGGATGCCCCCCTCCTTGAAAAGTAGGGAGTTTTATGAACTGTGTGATAGATTTTATTGGGCACGAAATGGTGAGTTTCTGCATCAAAGCAAAAGTTCCGCTCGAAAAGTATCTATGAAACGCAGTTTAATTATCGGCTTATTGTTGGTGCTATTGTCGTTAGCTAACGCTCACGGGCAATCGGCGCGAAGCCGTCCGGCGGAAAACAGCGGCAAAAAAGCCCAGAAACAAGAGACGCCTGCCCCAACTCCCGAAGCTCAAACTAAAGGTACAGCCGCGGATGAACCTTCGGGCGATGACGTGGTCAAGGTTTCGACGGACCTGGTTTCTTTTCCGGTTTCGGTGCTCGATCGCAGAGGGCGGAATATCTTTGATCTGCAAAAAGAAGAGTTTCAGATATTCGAAGACGGAAAGCCGCAGGAGATCGCTTTTTTTGCCACTACCGAGCAGCCTTTCACCGTCGTTTTAATGCTCGATATCAGCCTCTCTACGCGCTTTAAGATCACCGATATTCAATCGGCCGCGATCGCATTTCTCGATCAGCTTAGGCCGGAAGACAAGGTGATGGTGGTGGCCTTTGCCGAGAATGTTTATAGCCTCAGCGATTTTACCAGCGACCGCGCTGAATTAAAGCGGGCGATCCGCAGCACGAAATTTAAAGACGGGACAAGTATTTACGACGCGTTTAACCTGGTAACCTGGCGATTGGAGCGCGTCCAGGGAAGAAAAGCGATCGTTATGTTCACGGATGGCGTGGATACTACCTCAAGAAAATCGTACCTGAGTGAAAATCTTCGCGAGGCGGATGAACTTGACGCGATAATTTTTCCCATCGAATTCAACACTTATGCCGACGTTAAGAGAATGGAACGCCAGGGCACTGTCGATGCGGGGCAAACCGAGCCGAAGACCGACGGGCCGCTATCGCTGCCAAAGATAGATGTGGAGGTCAACCGGGATATCCTCAATAAACCGCCGCAGCCCAAAAACGAACCGGTTTCGATCGGCGACGACCAGACCATTTCGAGCAGCCCGGGCACCAGTAGGGCGGAGTATGACAAGGCCAGCAAATACCTGGCGGACCTGGCCGACCGGACCGGAGGAAAGGTCGAAAAAGCGACCACGCTATACGACATCGAAAATGCCTTCAGGCGTATCGCGCAGGGGCTGCGCCAGCAATACAGCATCGGTTACTACCCGCCGGACCTTGAAAAAACAGGCGTGCCGAGGAAAGTAAAAGTAAAAGTTAGCCGTCCTGATCTGGTAGTTAAGTCGCGTGAAACCTATACTATAGGCCAGCCGGCAAATAAGAGCGCAAGAACCAAGTAATTTGCCTGGCATCTCCGCAAAGCGTCAAACCATCGAAACGCAGTTATAAAAGCGCATTTTGCTTTTTTTGAGGTGGTTAAATGAAAAAATTCCTGCTTGTTTTAATATGCGCTGTTATATTCGGGGTATTTTCCGCGAGCGTGTTCGTGGCACAGTCTTCCAACGGCACGCGCCCGCGCCGCACTGACGGCACAAAAGCCCCGGTAGGTTCCGACCAGACCGGCCCGATTGAAGACAGCGATGATGTCATTAAGGTCGATACCACCCTGGTAACGATACCGGTGTCGGTTTTCGACAGCGGCGGACGTTTTATCTCCGGGTTGAACAAGAACGATTTCCGGATATTTGAAGACGGGCAGGCCCAGCAGATAGAAGTTTTTGCCACCACCGAACAGCCTTTCACCGTCGTGCTGCTTTTAGACGTCAGCCGCTCTACCCAATTCCAGATCGAAGAAATTCAGGATGCCGCGATAGCTTTTGTCGAGCAGCTGCGCCCGCAAGACCAGATGATGGTGGTCGCTTTCGATGACGAGATACAGGTCTTGAGCGAACCTACTTCGGACCGACAGACTGCTGAGAAATGCCATCCGGCGCACGCGGTTTGGCGGCGGGACAAAACTCTATGACGCGGTGGATTTTGCGCTCAACTATCGTTTGCGAAATATCGAAGGGACGTAAGGCCATCGTATTGTTCACCGACGGGGTTGATTCTTCATCCGAACGATCGAATTATATGCGCACCGTCAGCGACGCCGAGCGAAGCGACGTGATCATTTACCCGGTCCGCTACGATACCTCGGAATACAACGGCGGCCAGAATACGAACAGATTTCCCTGGCCTAATCGCCGCGGCGGCGGGTGGCGGGGGCAACAGGCGCGGCGGCGGAGGTAATAGAGGCGGCGGGATCAATATTCCTTTTCCGTGGCCGAATGGCGGCGGCGGCAATGGTGGGGGCGGTAACAGCGGAGGGATCTGGCGCGGCCCCGAGGATGAATACTCGGTTGGCGAACGCTATCTTAAGGAATTAGCAGGTAAAACCGGCGGTAAATATTTCAACGCCTCGACCACGGGAAATCTGGAAACGTCTTTTGCCGGCATTGCCGACGAATTAAGAGAACAGTACAGCATTGGTTATTACCCGCAGAATCAGGGCAGCGCCGGGCAAAGAAAGCAGATCAACGTCCGGGTCAACCGGCCCAATCTGAGCGTGAAGGCAAAAACAAGCTATGTGGTTGGCGAAAAACAGGAGACCGGCAAGTTTCAACCAGATCGTTTTAATGTCGATGAGTAGATGAGGAAGTCAGTACGCGGAACGCGCAGTGAGGGTATAAGGTAGGATGACACGCTATAACTGCCTGGTTCCGGCTGACTTTTAGGCCGCAAGCGGCCTTTGCGGGCAGGGATGCCCGCGCTCCATATTAAATGACCGTTCCGTTCGGGATGATCGCATTCTTGGGAATGATGATAATTCCGTCACGGATGTAGTAATTCTTGTCAGGGCCGTCTTCTTCCTGCACTCCACGCAGATTCACCAATTTCACCTCGTCGCCGACGCGCGCATTTTTATCGATGATCGCCTGGCGAATGACCGTGTTGCGGCCGAGGCCGTGATGGGGAATTCCCATTTTGTATTCCGCCGCGATCTCCTCGATGGTCTGGTGATAATCGGCGCCCATTAATATTGAATCTTCGATGATGGTGCCGGTGTCGATGCGGCTGCGCAAACCGACTATCGAACGGCGGATCTTAGCGCCCTGGATGATGCAGCCTTCGCTGATCATCGCTTCACTGGCCTCGCTGTCGTGAAATTTCGAAGGCGGCAGGAAACGGCTGCGGGTGTAGATCGGCGCTTCGACGTCGAAGAAATTGAATTTCGGCAGCGCGGAAGCCAGGTCGAGGCTGGCCTTGTAAAAAGCGCGGATCGTTCCGATGTCTTCCCAGTAACCCTTGAAAAGGTGCGACTGGACGTTGTACTTTTCGATCGCCGCGGGAATAATCTCGCGCCCGAAATCCACCCAGCTCGGGTCCTGATCCAGCAGCTCGACCAGCCTGTTGTAGTTAAAAACATAAATGCCCATCGAGGCGAGATAAGGACGCGCCGCTGACTGCTCCGCCGACAGGCCGAAGTTTGTCGTGTCGACCCGCATCGATTCCAAAGCTTCACCTTTGGGCTTTTCCTTGAATTCGACAATGCGCCCGCTGCCTTCAGCCTTTAAGAGGCCAAAGCCTTCGGCTTGATCGGCCGCGCAGGGAATGACGGAAATAGTAACGTCGGCGTTTGTCTCGTAATGGCGGTCGAGAAAATTCTGGTAATTCATCCGGTAAAGATGATCGCCGCATAGGATCAAAAGCGTTTCGACCTGCCAATCGCGAATGTGCGGCAGCACCTGGCGGACGGCATCGGCCGTGCCCTGAAACCACTGCGGGCTGTCGATGCGCTGCTCGGCGGCGAGGATCTCGACAAAGCCGCTGGAAAAATTTGAAAAACGATAAGTGCGCGCAATATGCCGGTTAAGCGATGCCGAATTGTACTGCGTAAGAATAAATATCTGCGTCAGATGTCTGAGTTGATGCAGTTCGATATCGGCACGTCGATCAGGCGGTATTTCCCGCCCAGCGGGACGGCCGGTTTCGAACGATGCTGGGTCAGGGGAAACAGCCGCGATCCGGCGCCGCCGCCTAAAATTACCGTCATCACATTTCTGTTTTCAATCGGCATAGAATTATTTGGCTTTTAGTTAAGTTCTATTTTATGAACGCTTTCAGAATATCCTTATTCGGCGGTTCATTTCAAGAATAAACTAACCCCCGCTGCTCTTTCCTGCGCCCCGTTGAGGTGTTTCACTTGTTTCCGGGGTGTAACACTGAAACACCTGAAACGAAAATGTAACAGAAATCTTAAAAATTATAGGCGATTGCCCAAAATTAAATAAAAGCGGCTTGAAAAGATCGGCGGAACAGGTAGCTCCGCAAAGACAGAAGCGCCGCGAGAATATTATTGCCGATGGCGATTCGTTTTTGTAGGAAAGGTTTTGGAGAAGTTTGTTTTTTGGTGATCTTTGATGATGAGGCCAGAACCGGGAGAAGTTACGAGGTCAGAACCCGGAAACTCCCCTCCTGCCCGAGGAGGGGTGGCGCGGCGAAGCCGTGACGGGGTGGCCTGAGAAAGATCGACCTCTGACAAGTTACGAAGTCAGAACCCGAAGCGGTAGCGAGGGGTTTCTCCGAACGGTTCTAAAATCCAAAATCCAAAATCCAAAATCCAAACCCCTCGCTACCGCTTCGGGTTCTGACTCCATATCTGACATAAGAGTGACCCGCAAAATCCGTTGCCGCATTTTTCTCAGCCGTTCATAATATCCTGTAAAAAGACGGATAAAGCGTTTATATTACCTTTGGGCAAGGCTTTCTCAACTAGCAATGTCTGCGGCTATAGCTCTTAACTCGCCGCGTTTGTTGCTATTGATAATTAAAATTTCCGTTGATTAGCAAGATTTATTGCTATGCTCAATCAGCTTGAAAGACTTTTGCGATATTCTCGGCTAATATCTCGCTTTCACCGATAAAAAACATTGACTATTACAAAAATGCAGTCATAAAGTGATCGTATCGACTTGTTTTTATGATTGTTCCGTCTCCCAAAGACTTACAATCCTTCCTTAAACGTTATATTTGCCAAGAACATTGCGGGCATACTTCATTAGAGGTTCTATGAAAAGCAACAGAATAATGTGGGTGTTAGTGCTGCTGGTTGTCTTTACCACTCTTGCTATAACTTTCGGAACATTGGATAGCCGAGGTCAGGAAACTGCCTGTGAACAAGCTCAACCGACACCCGCGAGCGCCAATCGCTTTGGAGATATTAACAAGTATCCGAGGGTGATTTACGACGGAGTTGAATCTGTCACGGCAGCTGAACGTGAGGAAAGGCTGATTAAAGATAAGCGCTACAATATAAGCTTTCCTGTAATAAAAAATCCGTCTCCTGACGATATCGCCGTCGGCGGGATTGATGAAGATGAGCCTGTGCCTTCCATTATACCTTTTGACGAAAGCCGCCTTATAGTCATTGGCGAAATACTAAATTCGAAAGCAATTTTATCTAATGAGAAAAAAGGGATTTATTCGGAATATTCTTTTCGGATACAAACAATTCTCAAGGAAGATAAAGAAAGAAAATTAAGCGTGGGCGAAACGATAAACCTGGATCGTGCCGGAGGGGTCGTGCAATACCCCAATGGCCAAAAAATACTTTACTTTGTGCAGTTCCAAAATCCGCCGGAAGTAAATGGGCGCTATGTATTTTTTCTGACTGGTGACGATTCTCGAAACCCTAACTATAAAATCCTCACCGCATACCAATTTAAGAACAGTGGTGTAACTTTGCTGGACACGTACCCGGACTCTCAGGATTTTAAGGTAAAGAGCGAGGCGGAGTTTATCAAACTCATCTTAAGTAAAAAATAACAGAGGCTGCTATGAAAAACTTCTCCTACAAAAGTTCTATCACCACTTGCCGAAAGCGTTGCGGGCATCTTAATTAAGGCTGGAGAAATTTCTTGACCGGCGCTTGTTACGGGTATATCGTTAAAAAACTTACAGCAGTTCCGGCTGTTATTAGCCATCGATCTTTTCTGTTAAAAACTGCTCCCAAGAGCAGAAAGGACTATTTTAATGAAATTAACTCTCACAAAGCATTCGGTCATTTTGATACTTCTCACCAGTGCGTGCATATTAATGATCGCTTCGGCCTCCTTTGCTCAAGCAATAAATCAAGATAAGCAAAACTTGAAACTTATTTCAATCGTTTCACAACCCGATTGCCCTTTGGTTTTAACGCCTGCGGGGGTCGATGATTCGAATGAAGGAATAACCGTATTAAAATTTGACGTGCGAAATTTTAGCGAGCGAAAAATTAAGGCTTTTTCGATCTCACGAAGCATGCTAGGTGATGAAAAGATCCGAGGATTGATTACTTTTATTATATCTTTCAACGCCGGAGAAACCACCGAGGGCTGGGCCTCTGAGGCAAAAGTAAATATAAATTCTGATTCGAAAATATTATTGGCGGTTGATTATGTGCTTTTCGATGACGGCGGTTTCTGGGGCAAGGATTCCAGAAAAGAGTCTGGATTTATTTCAGCCTATCCCGAAGGGCAAAAGAAAGCTCTGTCAGAAATTAAAAAATTGATCGACAAGCTAGATGAAATCGCCTTATTGCGGCTATTTGATCGCGAGATCACAAAGCTCGATAGTCTGGATATTGATAAAAATAAATCTGATGAATGGCGGATCGGATACTTATGTGGGTATAAAGTTGTTTTAGCAGAACTAAAAACAATGTATCAAAAACAAGGCCTTAGCGCCCTTCCCTCAACCTTGGAAACATTCAACGAGCTTGTAAAACCCATCCGGGTCGGCATGTAGTTTTTAGCAATAAGACACAGAGTTCTGCTTCCCCTAATATTATTAGTCAAATACTTCCATGCTCCCACGAGCAGAAAGGTGACCTTCCCATGATGAGGAAATCCCTCTTTGTTATTATCGCGTCAAGCATTGTTGTCGCGCCTTTTTTATTTTCTCACAACAACACCAGACAGACGCAAGCTACTTCCAGTCTTGCAATTCCACCAATTCAAAGCGACTTAAAAAAAGAAAAATTCGTACCTGCGAGAAAGATGCTTTTAGAAAAAGGAGTTTCATTCGACCCCGACATTTTGCTTGACGATGATTGGAGACAGAAACTTGACCCTTCTTTCACGCTCAGTTATGAAATGCAAACTTCCTTACGGACGAGCGACAAACTTGAAGGGGTTGTGATCGCTGATAAATTAATATTACCGGAAAGAGTAGAGTTAACAGGTGACTTGGTAATAATCGCAAACGATCTTGTTTTTGAAGGAAATAATCCGGTAATTGAAAGCTATGGCAAAAACGTTTATGTCTTTCCTGTGGATAAAACATTCGTTTTGAGTAAAAATTTTGACAGCGCATATCGCGAAGCGAAAAATTCTAAAGACATATTTCCCGAAATTAACCAGCGTGTAAGCGAAAAATTTAATCTCCCGGAGAAGACCGGGGGCACATTGACTATTAGAGTGAATGGCAAAGGATACAACGAATGGCTGCAAGAACGGGCGGTTGCGATTGAACGGGGCCCTTGCCCTCAGAATGTGATGATTTGTAACGGACTCCCAGTTGGAGAAGGATTGCCCGGCGACCCCGGCGTGGCAAATGGAACTGTACCACCGCTTCCTTTCAACGGTCCGGATGGACGTTGTGACTGGAGGCATCCAAACGGGGAGGACGGTATTCCAGGAGAAGATGGATCAGCAGGGCCGGATAATGCGGGTATTGGCCGGCAAGGCCCCACGGGCGATAGTGGCGGTACTATAGACTTTCAAATAACCAAACCATACTTGTTAAATCAGTATGTGTTTGAATCGAAGGGAGGACAAGGCGGTAAAGGGGGACCGGGAGGCCCGGGTGCGGCCGGCGACAATGCCCAAGGAGGAGGTAAAGGCGGCGACGGTCAAGACTGTCCGTGTATGCAAAATGGTGGTGGTAATGGCGGCGACGGAAAAAACGGAGGTCGAGGGGGAATGGGCGGTAGAGGGGGCCGGGGCGGCCGCGGTGGTACAGGGGGAGACGGCGGTGCGATCTTTGTTACAGCTCCTTATGACTTTAACAAACCGGTTATCGCGCTCTTCAATGGTGGCTCTCCGGGAATTGGAGGCGACGGAGGGTTTGCCGGTATTTCCGGTCTTTCCGGGGAAGGCGGGGAAAGAGGCAGAGCTTTAGGTAACAGTAATTGCCCTTCCTCGACAATTCATGACGGGTTACGCGGAGTTAAACCGCTAGCTTGGACCAGGGACGAACGAGGGCCTCAAGGAGAGGACGGAAATGCTTCCGGCAGTCAGGGCGCTTACCTGCTTACCCGACAAACCGCACCAGTCGTAGGCGGGTGCAATGGACCTACCAATCCAGGACAGTATCCTTCCGGCTGCGCACCTGGACTTGTTGCTGTAGGCGGGGTCTGTACTAACAGTCCGACTTTTATAAATCACTGTGATCTGTTCGGTGGTTACGATGGAGATAACTGCGGCTGTTTCGGTTTTTGCGATCCGAGTGTGGGCGGCTGTTCGCCGGCAGTGGTCGATGTGCTGGGCAACGGTTTTGCGATGACCAGCGCGGATAACGGAGTGCTATTTGACTTGCAGGGTAACGGAACCCCGCAGCAGTTTTCCTGGATCGCGGCTGATTCAGACGATTCGTGGCAATGAGGTCAGAACCGGGAGCGGTAGCGACCGGGTTTCTTCGAAAACATCGAAGGCTTAAAATCCAAAACAAACCCCTCGCTACCGCTTCGGGTTCTGACTTCATACTCCAACACGGCATTTCCGAATTGTGCGAGATGAAAACGCTGCCCGAAGTGGGATTACGAAAGATCGACCTCGATTACCGGACATCTAGAAAGACGGATGAATTCGGCAACCGGTTCAGATACAAAGCAAAAGTAAGAGACGCGCAGGACGCTCAGCTTGGCCGCTGGGCCTGGGACGTCTACCTGGTTTTACAGCATTAGGTTTGGAAAATAGCTTTATGGAGGTGGGCGATAACGCTCACCTTTTATTTTTGACATCGGAAAGCAAAGCGTTATACTTTCCTTTGCTTTAATGACAGGTTTTTGAATTGCGGCGGTATTGCCGCAGCTTTAAGAAGCAAACGTCCGGTGCTAAAGGGAAGCAGGTGTAAATCCTGCACGGTCGCGCCACTGTGATTGAGGCCAGAAATGGCCGCAAGAGTCAGGAACCACCCAGACGTTTCACCTGAGAGTGTCTCGCGTAAAGACATCCCGGAAGACAAATCGTTTTTATAAGATCGCCGTCTTTTTGGCTGTTTTTCGCAGAACAGAAAGGCGGTTTTTATCTTTAAATTTTCCAACAGGCAAACATATTTCACGCTTTTATTACTAACGACGCTGCTGTTCGCGGCATCTTCCTGCAAGTCTTCGCAAACGGCGCAAACGGCGCAAACGGCGCAAACGACGGAAACTTCCGGTCAGACCGTCACGCAAGCCGCAATACCAACTGACGGACGCGAACTCATCGACGACTTAAACCGCAAGGTCACGCTGCCCCGTACCGTGAACCGGGCGATCTCGCTTGCGCCCAATCTGACGGAGATAATTTTTGCGGTTGACGGCGGCGACAAACTGGTCGGCGACACTACCTACTGCAATTTTCCCGAAGCCGCCAAGAACATCCAAAAGGTCGGCGACACCATAAATCCGAATCTGGAATCGATCATCGCGCTCAAACCCGACGTGGTTTTTGTCAGCACCGCTTCGCAGATAGAAACTTTTACCAAGCGGCTGGAAGAACAAAAGATCGCGGTTTTTGTGACCGACCCGAAAGACCTGGACGGCGTTTACCACAGCATCGAAACGGTGGGCGACATCCTGGGGAAAAAAGAAAAAGCCGCGGAGGTTGTGGCGAGCTTGAAAAAACGGGTCCTGGAAACGGATAAAAAGACTGAACGCGCCGGGCCGTATCGCATCTTTGTGCAGTTTTCCGAAGAGCCGATCTATACTGCCGGGAAACCGTCTTTTATTACCGACCTGATCGAACGCGCGGGCGGTTTTTCCGTTACCTCGAATATCGACGAGGCTTTTCCGAGGATCAGCAAAGAAACTGCCCTGGCGCTCGAGCCGGACGTGATAATCATTTCGGAAGGCGACGCAAATAAACATCCGAATAAAGTTTTTGCTAATTCACCGGCGGTCAGAAGTAAACAGGTTTTTCTGATCGACGGCGATCTGCTTTCGCGGCCGGGGCCGCGGCTGGTCGATGCGCTGGAACAGATCACGGATAATCTCGAAAAGGTAAAATGACGCCGGCCACGGAAAAAACAGGTGAAAAGACCGCACCGCTTTTCGGAAAACCATCGAGACGATTCGCATGGTCACTGGCGGTGCTGCTTTTGCTATTGGCAGCAGCCATTTTAACGGCGGCGCTGCTGGGCAGCGAAAGGCTGCCGTTTGCCGATACGCTCTGCGCGATATTTTCAGGTTCAAATTGCGGATTGACCTCACAACAGAGCGCGATACTTTTCGATATCCGGCTGCCGCGGGTTTTTCTGGGAGTTTCGGTGGGCGCGGCGCTGGCGGTAGCGGGCGCCAGCTACCAATCGCTGCTGCGTAACCCGCTGGCGGAACCTTACCTGCTCGGCGTTTCAAACGGAGCGGCGATCGGGACGATGTTTGCGCTGGTTTTTTTCTCGGCCTTTGCTTTTTCACGCCCGCTGATGGCTTTTGGCGGAGCGATGCTGTCGACGATAGCGGTGTATTCGATCGCCCGCAGCCGCACGGGAATGAGCGTCGAAAGATTGGCGCTGGCCGGCGTGATCGTAACTACATTTTTGTCGTCGGCAATCGTGCTGATCACCACGCTGCTGGATGCAACCAGGCTGCGGACATTTACTTTTTGGCTGCTGGGCGATCTTTCCGCCGCGTCAAAAGATTCACTGCTGGTTGCGCTGCCGACGGTGATTGCGGGAACGATATTGCTGGCGATGCTGGCGAGGGCGCTGAATCTGCTGCAGTTGGGTGAGCGCGACGCTTTTGATTTCGGGGTCGAAGTAAAGCGGACGAGGTTTTTGGTTTTTCTGATCGCAGGCGCGCTGGTGGGAACTTCGGTGGCGGCCAGCGGTTCGGTCGGTTATGTCGGTTTGGTGGTGCCGCATCTGGTCAGGCTTTCGATGGGGAGCGACAACCGCCTGGTGCTGCCGGCTTCGGCAATCGCGGGGGCCATTTTTGTGACGCTGGCGGACACGGTCGCGCGCACGGTGATCGCTCCGCGCGAACTGCCGGTGGGCGCCATCACGGCCCTGATCGGAGCACCGCTTTTTATTTATTTGTTGAAGAAACAGTCGGTTTGAAGAATTTTACAGGGATAAAGGGATGAAGGAGATAAGGGGAAAGAGGAAGTAATGGAAATTAAAGGAAAAAGGAATATATCCCTTGCATCCCATTTATCTCTGTAAAAATTACTTTTATGCTCGAAGCAAAAAACATCTCGGTCGGTTATGGCGCAAGGGAAGTGGTGCAGGATGTTTCGTTTCGTTTAGAGAGCGGAAAGGTTGTTGCTTTGTGCGGGGCGAACGGCGCGGGCAAGACCACCTTATTAAAAGCGTTGAATAGCACGCTTCCGATAACCGCCGGAGAGATATTACTCGATGAAAGACCGCTGTCGAAATATTCCCGCCGCGAGGCGGCGCGAAATATCGCGGTCGTCGCGCAGGAGGCGGAAACGAAATTTCCGGTGACCGTGATGGAATTTGTTTTGAGCGGCAGGTTTGCGCATGGCGGGGCGTTTGGCTGGGAAAAGGAAGAAGATATTGCGGCGGCAGCAGAATCGCTCGGTTCCTGCGACCTGGAAAACTACGGCCTGCGGCTGATGAACGAGCTTTCAGGCGGTGAACGGCAGCGGGCGGTGCTGGCCCGCGCGCTGGCAACGCAGGCGAGAATTCTTTTGCTCGATGAGCCGACCGCCAATCTCGACCTGGCGCACCAGATAATGATGCTCAAGCTGGTGCACGAGCGCTGCCACTCGGCGGCTTCTTCAGGCGCATCGGCGGTGGTGATCACGCACGACCTGAACCTGGCCTCGGCCTTTGCCGATGAAATTTTGCTTTTGAAGAACGGCAAAGTTACCGCCCAGGGAAAAGCCGAAGATGTTTTTACGGTCGAGAATTTGAAAGAAGTTTTTGGAGTCGAAGTAATGCTTGACGCAAATCCCGCGAGCGGGAAAACGCGCGTCACGGCAAACTACGGCGTTTAGCGTAACGCTGCCGCCACAATTTGTAGATGTGACGCTGGCGCTACAAGTCATAACAAAAGTGCCGGTCCAAGGGAAAACGGTGAAAGGCCGTTACTGCCCGCGCAACTGTATACAGCTAGTTCCTTCGCATTAAAAAGCCACTGTCCGCTAAGGATGGGAAGGCGCGAAAGGAGATCTCGGGGTCGAGGTTAGCTGTGAGTCAGGAAACCTTGCCGAGCGCTTAAGGATAACTCGTGTCTACGACGGGTAGAGGAGAGATATGAAAATATTCAGTTTAGTTTTATTGACATTATTATTATCGGCTGCGGCATTTGCGCAATCGGGCGGTTCTTTAAGCGGAAAGGTTTCGGACGCGGACGGTGACGCCGTACCGCAATCCCAGGTTACGCTCGCTTTAAAAAATAATCCCAGCGTGACTTTTACAACCAAAGCCAACGACAACGGAGAATACCGTTTTGAAAATGTTCCGGCGGGGGATTACATTCTCACCGCTGGCAGCGGCATACTATCGGTTGCGATGCGCGCCAACGAAACGGTAAAGATCGAGGCCGGGCAAAACGCCAGCCTGAATCTGACGGTGCTTTCAGTGGTGACGGCAACGGTAACTATCTCGTCGGGCACGGCACAATCGGTTGACCAGGTTTCGAAATCCGTTTCCACGCTTACTTCACAGGACATCGAAAATCGCGACGAGCAGACCCTCGCCGACGCGCTGCGCATAGTGCCCGGTTTTCGGGTACAGCAGTCCGGCGGGTTTGGGCGGATCACTACGATCAAAACACGCGGATTAAGAAATCAGGACACCGCTATTTTGATAGACGGCCAGCGATTCCGCGATGCGACCGCGATCACCGGCGATGCGTCCTCGTTTCTCGGCGACCTGGTGACCACGGGTGTCGGCAAGATCGAAGTGCTGCGCGGTTCGGGCTCGTCGCTTTACGGTACGAACGCGATCGGCGGAGTGGTGAACGTTCAGACGGACAGCTTTAGCAACGACCTGCGGGGAGAATTTCTTGCCGAAGGCGGAGGGTTGGGTTTGTTTCGCGGGCGGGCGGGCGTTTCCGGCGGCTATCACAACAAAGCTTTTTTTAATGCGGTGGTATCGCATACCAATTATAAAGATGGAATAGACGGCGACGACAGCGCGCGAAACACCAGCGGTAAAGCGGCCGGGCGTTTTGTTATCAATGATAAGGCGCAGATCACGTCGCGGTTTTATCTTTCGGACGGCTTTGTTCAGCTTAACAGCAACCCCGACACTATCGGCCCATTGCCCGCCATCACGACGGTGGTAACGGCCTTTGCGCTGTCGCCGGAAGAATTAGTGCGCTATGAGAACGGCACCCTGATCGGCTCTCTAAATACAAACGGGGCGACTTTTATCCCTGACGCTAACGATCCCGACGCTTTCTCAAAATCGCGGTTTTATAATTTCAACGTTGCTTTAGACGGCACGATAAACTCCAAAGCGATCTATCGCGTGTCTTACCAGAACCTGTGGACGAAAAGAAGGACCGACAACGGCCCGGCGGGCGTCGCGTTCCAGCCATTCGGCGGAACCGAACGCAGCGATTTCACCGGCAATATTCAGACACTTCAGGCCAAAACCAACCTGGTCTTACGATCGAATGTTTTGACCATCGGTTACGGCTTTGAAAAAGAAAAATTTGGAAACGATAATTTCGGCGTGAACAATATCGGCAACAATTCGATAGATGTTACGCAGTCGAGCAATACGTTCGTGGTCCAGGACCAGCTCGCGGCTTTCGACAATCGCCTGCAATTGTCGGGCGCTTTTCGCGCGCAGTTCTTTCAGTTAGGCCAGCCGGTTTTTAGCGCCAACAATCCGCCCTATCAAAATCTGACGTTGGACGGAGTTCCCTCCGCTTTTACCGCCGACGGATCGGTCGCCTGGTTCTTTCGCTCGACCGGAACAAAGCTGCGCTCGCATATCGGCAACGGTTACCGGGTAGCTTCGCTTTATGAACGCTACGGTACTTTTTACGATACGTTCAGCATCCCGAATAATTTTGTGGCGTTGGGCGATCCTAATTTAAAGCCGGAACGTTCGGTCGGTTTTGACGCCGGTATCGACCAGGAGTTTGCGGAGAACCGCGTTCGGCTGTCGGCAACTTATTTTTACACCCGGCTGCTGCAGACCATCGGGTTCGGTAACGTCGTGCCCGATATAGGAACGACCCCGCGGCCCTTCGGCGGATACGTAAATCAAAACGGCGGGATCGCGCGCGGGGCCGAGCTCAGCGCTGAGTTTACGCCTTATAAGTCCACCAGTATTTTCACCTCTTACACTTATACCAAAAGTTTGCAGAACGAACCCCAGGTCGCGGGAAGCGGGATATTAAAGACGCTGGGTGTGCCGGAGAATGCTTTCACGTTTGTCTTTAACCAGCAAATAATCAAAAGGCTGAACGTGAATTTCGATCTGGTGGCGTACAGCTCTTACCGCGCGCCGATCTTTAGCAATACGATATTTTCCACCCGTATTTATCGTTTTAGCGGGATGAGAAAAGCCGACGTATCGGTAGGGTACGAGATCCCGACTTCTAACGAGAAGGTGCGGTTTCGTCTCTTCGGCACCATCGAAAATCTTTTCGATAACGATAATTTCGAGAACGGATTTCGCACTGCGGGAATTACCGGCCGCGGCGGGGTAAAAGTCTCGTTTTAAAGCTGTTTTAAGAAAGAACCACCCCGGCGCTGGCGCGCCACCCCTCCTTCGTAAGGAGGGGAGCCCGAAGGGCGGGGTGGTTCTTTTTTTGTTTTAATCCACTAGCTAAAGCTAGTGGCAATTAAAGGTTTGCGGGCAGAGCCCCTAGCTCCATAAAAATCTTTCTCAGACCGGATTCCGGTGGTATACTTTAAGCAAATCAGACGCGGAGGAGTTTTATGAAAGCACTGAGAATACAAGGTTTAGCAATATTAACTGTTTTTATCTCGGCGGTGTGTGCGTCCGCGCAAAATAATTCTGCCAAAACTATAACCAATGCCGACCTGGAAAAATACCGGCATGAACGGGTAAAGGCCGATGACGAATACCGGCGCACCTACGCCGAAAAAGGGCTGCCTTCGCCGGAAGAACTGGAAAAAAGGGAAGAGGAAAGACAGCAGCGCCTGTCCGTCCTTTCGGATCAATTGGCGGGCGAACGACGGCTGCGAGAATACGCCGAGCAAATGGCCGCAGCTAATGCCGCAAACAACAGCGATCAGCAGGTGATATATGTCGCGCAAGACGAGAATGGCGGCTACTATTCTTATTACCCGATCGTGGGGGGCGGAGGATTCTTTGGCCAGGGCACGCGTTTTAGAAATGTGTCTAACGTTGAAATGATCCGCGACCAGGCGAATATAAACAGAAGCATGCATGGACTGCCAAATTTTCGTAGCAACAATAACAGGCGCGGCGGTTTTCGCGGAACATTCAGGTTCGGGGGAGCGCGCCCGGTATTTTCGCCCAGGAGATAAGGCTGCTTTGTAACGGCCGATAAACTGTCAAATCTTTAATGGAAGCAAAAAAATCTTCTAATAAAATCGTCTGGATCTTATTACTGGTCATTGGAGGGTTGTTACTCATCTTCACCCTGCTCGGGGTGGCCGTCTATTGGTTTTACCTTTCGTTCGGGAAGTATGGGCTGACACGCCAAATGCCTCCGGAGATACGGGAAGCTCGCGTTTTGTCAGGCGCAAACGTCATGGAGAGAAATATTTTTTTCCAGCGCGAAGGATCTAATTTTGTAAAGGTCATTCGCAAGGCGGCAAAAACTAAAGACGATGCCGAACGGCAAAAGGTGATCACCTCACAGATCGGGCAAAGTGTTGACGAGTTCGAAGATATCGTCATCGGCGAACTGGACGGGCAGCCGGGAACCGATGTTGCGCTGCTGGGCAGAACGGCGGTGCATATTTTATCTACTGAGGGAGAGCTGAGGTCTTTCACACCTTTTGAATTTGAAATGCGAAAGGTGAAGATCGGATGGTTCGAGTCTGAGCATCCGCGCAGCTCTTTTAACCATGCGCAGGCTGTCGATCTCGACAATGACGGACGGACCGAATTTATCCTGTCCGGGCTGACGGACGGACTGGCCGTTTTCGATCTTCAGGGCAAGTTGTTGTGGAAGTACGGAGCGATTGAGCTCGATCTGGGTAAGGCCTGGAGCAGCGAAAAAAAAGAGCCTATGGTCGATAGCGTTACCGCGGGTGATATGGATAAAGACGGTAAGGCCGAGGTTTTTGTGCTGATGTCTTATGAAGGATTGAGGGCCCTGGATAGCGCCGGGAACGTCAAATGGCTTCAACCGCTCGAAGATCATTGGGGTGCGCTTAAAGTAGTGGACCTGACCGGCGCGGGAATGCCGGTATTGCTGGAAAAAGACGGCCGGAAGATCGTCTTTCGCGACGTGGATGGGAATGTTTTTCAAACCACGGAGATAAGCGATTTTTACGGCGATCTTTCGTTTTGTTCCAATTCGGATGGAAAAAAGCCGCAGCTTATCGATGAGCAGGACGGAAAGTTCAAAGTATTCGATATTAACGGGCTAAAAATACTGGAAGGAAACGCCCCTTTAAGCGAAATAAAACTCGAGAACGCGGGATCGGCCAGAACTTCGGATCCGGACCTGACACGCGCCTACGAGAACCTGGGTTTTCCAAAAGCAGCCTGGGTGAAACTCAGATCCGACCAGCCGAAATATCTGGCAGTTACCGGTAAATTTATTGGTTTGGGCCGCTCGTTGTTTTATCTTTACGACGCAAAGGGAAATCTTATCTATGAAGAGCTATTGCCGGAGGAGACGTCTTCCATCGCGGCATTACCGGGATCAGGGCCAGAGTCGGGGCCGGGGCAGGACGAAACCGAGTCAATTTTAGTGGGCGGAGAAAAAACGGTTTGGCGGTATAATATGGCGGAGACTGACCGCAGATAACAAATAAAATTGTCTCCCAATCAATAGAGCTTCTTATGTCCACAAGTGACCTGGAAAAAGCCCAACTTAAAAAGCTTGAGCACGAGATAGCCGCGCTTGAAAGACAGGCGGAAGAGCAGGAGTCCACCGCCACTGTCCAGCAGAAAAAATTAGATCTCGAAGTAAAGACGTTGATCTGGCAAACGGGGCGCGTTTACCGGTTGAGCCAGTTTGCCATCATCTTTAGCATCATCGCTACTCTGGTGACGGTCTTTGCCACCTGTTACGGCCTTTGGACCAGCTATACAAAAGATATCGAAAATAAGAAAAAAGAATTCACGGAAAGAACCGATACCTTGTACCGGACGCAAATACAGCGATTGATTCAGTACCCGGTCGAGCCGAAAACAACGATCTCCGATGCGGTATTTTTATTTCGCGATCTGGAAGAAGTAACAACTAACGGATATGAAGAGATCGGGAAACGGGACCGCCAGAAAAAAGAATTGGGGCTTCTGCTTACGCAGTTGGTCAAATCCCCGGATTTCGATCTGCTGCTCACGCGAAATATAGAGTTTGACCGCGAAGCGATGTTCCATTCGGAAGCTTACAGGGAATATTTGGTATTGGATATCAACTCTAACATGACCATCATCTCAAAATACCAGGCAGCGCTGAAGGAGATACAGGAAACATATCCGAAATACTCGATAATTCCTGATGAAAAGAATGACACGATGTTCTACGAATCCAATCCTCCGGCGGAGGCGGTCAAAAGGCAAAAGGCTTTTATGCAATACAGCTATATTTTTTATGCCTTTCAAGCTCATGTGCAGTTGATGAATAAAACGATGGAAACGAGACGGGAATTAAAAGAGGCAGCGGAAGAATATTTGGGAAATTCCTTTTGCCTGTTTTACGGAACGACCTTGAATGTGCCACTGACCCGCAAAATATACGGCGGCGATGCAGATATGATGGAGTGGAGGCTGCAGCAGTGCCGGCGGCCGGAACAAAAAGGAGAAGGAAATGAAATGGAGTAAAATGATCGCCGTTCTTTGCTTTGCGCTGAGTCTGAACGGGTGTTCATCATGCCCCGGTTCCCAGATGTCGAATTCGACGGTAATGAATGGAGTGAATCAGAACCTCTCGGTAAATGTATACAAGGGCTATACCGCTAACCGTCAAAATAATACGAACACAAACGCAAACGTAAACCGGAATGTAAATTCAAATTCCGGTCTTGAAGGCCCGCGCTCGGCAAATTTTTTCCCTCCCTACCGGCGTGTTAATAGTAATAAATAATTCCAGGCCACCAGCCCCCGGGAAACAAGATAATATCTTACGAAATAACTGCGAAAATCCTCTCAAGTGAGGGGAAAACCGGCTATTACCGAGCGAAACAACGTTTTCGCCCCGCTCCGCGAAAAAAAATACCTCGCTTTTGGCCGTCATTATCTTTGTATTTATGCACGCTACGGATTACGATAAGTTATAAATTTTGCGCTTATTTTGAGTAAATTATGAAACAGGGTTGGGAAGCGGTTATCGGAATGGAAATTCACGCGCAGCTCGCGACGGAGACAAAGATCTTCTGCGGCTGTGCGGCGAGCTTTGGCAATGAGCCTAATGCAAACACTTGCCCGGTGTGCCTGGGGCTGCCGGGGGCGCTGCCGGTGTTAAACCGGCGGGCGGTCGAGCTGGGCGCGCGGGCGGCGCTGGCGTTGGGGTTGAGCATCAACGAAACGTCGATCTTTGCGCGGAAGAATTATTTTTACCCCGATCTGCCCAAGGGCTACCAGATCTCGCAATACGACAAGCCGTTCTCATCCGACGGCGTGCTCGAGATATTGACCGGAGAGCGTGACGACCAGGGCCACGTCAAAGAATGGCAGCCGATGAAAATACATATCGTGCGGCTGCACCTGGAAGAAGACGCCGGCAAGAACGTGCACGAAGGTTTGCCGGAAGTCGATAAATACTCTTACATCGATCTGAACCGCGCCGGAACGCCGCTGGCCGAGGTGGTCACGGGCCCGGATTTTCGCACTTCGTGGCAGGCGTACGATTACGTCAACCATGTGCGGCGCGCGCTGCAGTGGGTGGGCGCTTCAGAAGCGGACATGGAAAAAGGCAATCTGCGCTGCGAGGCGAACGTTTCCGTGCGCAAGGTTGGCGAAACAAAATTCAATAACAAGATCGAGTTAAAAAATCTTAACTCGGTGCGCTTTATGCAAAAGGCGATCGAGTATGAGATCGAACGCCAGATCGCCGCTCACGAAGCGGGCGAGCCGGTCAATCAGGAAACGCGCCTCTGGGATGAAAAAGCAAATCAGACCCGCGTCATGCGTTCGAAAGAAGACGCCCACGATTACCGCTATTTTCCCGAACCCGATCTGCCGCCGCTAAAAGTTTCCGGGGACTGGATCGGCGAGGTGAAAAACACGATGCCGGAATTGCCGGACACGATGCGCGAGCGTTTTATGAGCGACTATGGCCTTTCTTTTGCGGACGCGAACCAGATCGTGTCGGAAAAAGACCTGGCTGAGTTTTACGAAACGGCTGCCAAGGCTTCGAACAATCCAAAGGCTTCGGCAAACTGGCTTTTATCCGAATTGCTGAGGGAGTTAAATAACTCAGGAAAATCCCCGTCGGAGTCTCCCGTACGGGCAGAAAACCTGGCTGAACTGATCCGGTTGGTCGACGAAGATAAGATCAACGGCAAACAGGCCAAAGAAGTTTTGATCGATATGTTCACCGCCGGGAAGACCGCCGCTGAAATAGTTAAAGAAAAAGGCCTGGAGCAGGTTTCGGATTCCGGCGCGATCGAAAAGATCATCGATGATGTGATAGCCGGTAACCAGGCACAGGCCGAAGCCTATCGCGGCGGCAAAGAAGGACTGTTCGGATTTTTTGTCGGGCAGGTGATGAAAGCCTCGCAGGGCAAAGCAAACCCAAAGATAGTTAATGAGATCTTGAAAAACAAACTGAAGGAATAGAAAACCGTGGACAAAAAATTTGCGGGATCACTGGCCGTCTTTGCGATCATACTGATCGGCGGTGTGGGAATGACGGCTGCCGGACAGGTGATCGACGAATCTCAGGTGGACGAACAGTTGGCAAATCTGCGACGGGTCGAGCGAAACGCTCATGACGAGGACAGAAGATTCCGCAGCGGCGCCCAGGGAGTACGCATCACTTATTTGCCGCCTGATGTAAGAGCGAAGATGCTCAACCGTATGGAGTCTATGTCTTTGGGCGGGCATCGTGAACTGATCTTGCCGCCCGAATCCTATTTCAGTCAGTACGCCGCTTTTTTGCGCGAGGATAAAACAGGACTGGCGCGCATTTTTCCGGACCAGAAATGCGACCGCGGAGAGGTGGTCGATGTTGCGGAACTGAAGCGCTGCGCCGATGTTCTTCCGATCCACGGCAACGGTTCGTACTACTCTTTTAGAAACCGCACTAACCTCAACAATAAGACCTGGGCAGATATTCATTTTACCGATGATAAATTGGTGGCGGGAAGTGAAACGGAATTCGGGATCATCAGCGAGATCGGCGAAATGGCGTTGGAAAGCTTAACTATTAAGTCCAAAGAAGTTACATTTCTGAAAGACTATAAGCCGGTAAACGAGCCATCAGAAATAAAATGGGAAAAGGGAATTTTTGGGAAAGGATCGACCGAAAATGGGGTAAGATATGCTCTGTCAGCCCCGGTAAAAATAAATTCGACCTACGTTTTACGAGCGGTCGCATACGGACTCGAGACTGTAAACCCGATAGATAACAGGATAGATATCATCGTGGCTTTTAAGGTCGTCTCCCGAGAGCCGGACGGTAGTTTGATCCTGCTTTGGAAGCAATTGAGAAGTACGGCATCGCGACGGTTAAAGTAGATCGACAGGCTAACTGACGATCAGCAGCAGTAAAGCTGGTAAAGCGATAAGGAGAAACTTATGAGATCGCTAAAATCCGGACTCTTTTGTTTGATAATTCTTTTTGTTGCGCAAGGCGTCTTTGCGCAACGCGCCCCGGGAACATTTGGCCCTCCGCCAACCGATCCTAACAATCCTCCGCCGGACTGGATGCGCCGGATGGAAGAAAACCGCCGGGCAATGGATAAGTTCAACGGGAAGGACTCGAACGGAATGATAGCGGGCCGGACCATAGCCCCGAAACCGCGCCGGGCAGATGGAAAGGCTTATACTAAAGAGGAACTCGAAAAGATCAGGCTTCTAAGCTCGCCCAGGGAGGCCGACCTCGTTACCCACAAAGATTTTCTCCGCCAGCCGAACACCGGAATATTTCGCTTGTTTCCCGACATCAAATGCCAGTCCGAATTTTTGGTCGAGATCGACGGTGAGTGCGAAAACAGTTTTTTTGCGGTCAAATCCTATAGCTTTCGAAAAGACGCCAGGCTGATCGATGACATCAAATTTCTCGATGAGATCCTGATCGCCGATGGTTTCTTTAGCCAGGAAATGATGGTCAGGCTAGGTGACGTCGATCTGAACCGCGTCACGCCGGCGGATAAAGGGCTGAACTTTCTGGCCGATTACGCCGCGCCGGCCTCGATGACTGAAGCGAGAAGTGAGTATGCCCGGTTTGCCGGGGGAGTGGAAAAAGATGGTTACCGGTACGCAAACAAACTAAAAGCCGAGAACGGCGTGACCTACGGGCTGCGAGTGATCGCCTACCGGGTCGGAAACGATGTCTGGATGAGCCTGAATAAGGACATCAAGCGTAAGATATACTCACCGGAAAAAGGGATCTTTCTGATCGTGAAAGAAGACAACAGGATCGATCTTACACTTGCTTTTCGTATCATCAGAAGAGACGAGGACGGAAGCGTTACCATTCTCTGGAAAGAACTGAAACGTCAACCGGCTCCCAAGCTTACTTTCGCGAAAGGTGAAAGATACAGGACACTCAAATCACAGTAAGATAATTTTGCGGTTACTCAAGGGGTAAAAAATGAAGTTTTTCTGGTCGGTTTTAATGTGCGGCACGGGGATATTTTTGCTCACGATATCGCCCTGCGCGCAGCAACTGCCCAAAGATGAACCTTCGCGCAGGGATGCGGCCGCGCGTCCGAGCCGCGACGGCAAGCGTATCGCGCGGCCCGATAACAATACCGATCCCGCCGCGGATGAACTGGACAGAGCTCTGGAAGGCGACGAGCGTCCCCTGTCGAGGCTGAATAAGATCGTCAAAGACAAGCTTAAGTTAACAGACGAGGAAAGGGCCGGTTACAAAAGATCGCTGGAAGACACCAAGGCAAATATTACCCGGCTGCTTTCGGCTTTTTCCTGCAGCACCGCGCTGGTGGTGGACCTAAGCGACCCGCGCTGCACGGAAGACGCATATCTTTTCGAAGGTTCTTATTATTCTTTCAGGTACAAGGGTTACGGTGAAAGCCCCTGGACCGATCTCTCTTTGATCGAAGGAGAATTTACCGCCGGCAACAAATGGAATACTGTCGGTTTTATCATCGATCTCGGCAAGGACGCGGATTTTAACCGGCTCGATGAAAATGCAAAAGAGATAAGAGATCTGTGGGGATTGCCGAGCGCGGAAACCCTGGTGGAAAAAAAAGAGCAAAGAGAAAACCTGGAAAAAGGATTCACCCTTGAAGATGCTTTTGTCAGCAGCAAGGCGAAATTTCAGAAAGACCACGTCTATCTGCTGCGGACCACCACTTACCGCGTCGAAGGCGGTATGGCGATGTTTCGAAGCGCTTTTAACTGGTATAACACCGATTCGCTTTTTGTCTTTAAGGCGATGGATTTTGACGGCCAGAGAACGGCTACCATCGGATGGAAGCGTTTGCTTCAGCGCGTGGCGCCGCTATTGAAAGATAAGGATAAGGAAAAGGAAAAGACGCGTGAAGGGTAAGGTCGCGGCCGTCACCGGCGGAACCAGAGGCATCGGAGCTGCTATCGCCCGCGCGCTTTTGATCGAAGGCGCAAAAGTATTTATTTGCGGGCGTGACGCCGGCGTTCTGGCCGAGACGCTGGAAAAGCTGGAACCGCTCGGCGAGGTAAAAGGTAGGGTTTGCGACGTTTCCGTTAAAAGCGAAGTCGAAGCCATGCTCAATGAATGCCGCCAGGTTTTCGGCGGCGTTGATATTTTGGTAAACAATGCCGGGGTCGGAATTTTCGGAAAGACCGTTGCCGAGACCTCACCCGAAGAATTTTCCCGCGTCATCAACACAAATCTTTACGGAGTATTTTGCTGCTGCCATTACGGCATCCCGCTGATGAAGGAACGCGGCGGGGGATATATCATCAATATTTCCTCGCTCGCGGGGCAAAACGCGCACCCGAAAATGGCGGCGTACAACGCTTCGAAATTCGGGCTTAACGGTTTTACCGAGGCGATGATGCAGGAAGTGCGCCATGATAATATTAAGGTCAGCCTGATCTGCCCCGGCTCGGTAAATACCGAATTCGGCGGCGATGAAGTATCGGAGGAAAAGGCCTGGCAGCTTCAGCCTGACGATATCGCCCGCGCGGTGATCGATCTGATCGGACATGATCCGCACAGCTTGCCGAGCAAGGTCGAGATCAGGCCGAGCAGGCCGCCAAAAAAATAATAGTGATCTATATGAGAAGTTTTTTGTTCCCGGTTTTTCTTTTACTCATTTTAACAACTCAATATCTGTCGCAGGCCCCTGTAAAGGGCCCGGTTTCCACGCTTACTCCCGCTCAGCAAAAAGCACTGGCGAAGATCGATGGCCTTAACAGCCAGCTCATTAAGTTTTTCACCCAAAAAGATCTCAACGCGGCGCTGCAAAAGGGGATCGAGATGCAGGCGCTGATCGACAATAACGGCCTGGGCGAAAACGTTAACGCGCTGATCGCCCTGACCAATCTGGCCGAAATATACCTGGCGAAAGGCCGCGAAAGCGATGCCGTAAAATTGTTTCTCAGGATCCTGGACGGTTATCAAAAAAGGCCGGACGCGCCCGGCGCCGCAATAGCCAAGGTCACTGAACGGCTGGGCCTTGCTTATTACGACAAGGCGGAATATGAGAAAGCCGAACAGTGCTATCGCAGTGCGATCGAGCTGCGGTCAAAGGCGAACGGCGCGGAGAGCAGGGAGGCCGCCGCTGCCTACAAAGATCTGGGCAATGTTTACCGCATGGAAGATAAGTTCGAACAGGCGGACACCGCTTACCTGAAAGCGATCGAGATAAGCGATAAGGCGCTCACCAAAGATGAAAAATGGGAACGGAAGGACCTGGAGTCTTACAAGTGTTTTCTTTATCACTGGGGCTATAGGACCAACAGGCTGGCGGACGCGGCAAGGAAATGGGACGTCTTTTCCGAGGCCCGCGAACCGAGCCGGGCCGGCAGAGCGGCTAGAGTTTCATCCGGCGGTGTCATCAATGGCAAAGCCATCCGCCTGGTTAAGCCGGCTCATCCAGCCAATGGCGCGAGGGGATTTGTGATAGTGCAGGTTACGATCAATGAAAAAGGCGACGTTATCGATGCAAAGGCTACTTGCGGGATAAATGGCTTTTTGCGCGTCAGCGAAGAGGCTGCTTTAAAATCCGAATTCTCTCCGACCCTGCTTAACGGTGAGCCGGTCAAGGTGTCGGGGATCATTGTTTATAATTTCGGTAACAGGTGATCTTAGGGCGGCTAACGGTTTTCCTTTTATCGCCGTCCGCTTTGGTAAAGACACTATATCTCGGTGCGCCACTTTTTCACCTCGCCGCGAAGAATAGGAGAGAGCCGGAAACTTTTGGTTTCGCCCTGCGCGGCGGTCGCCCGTTGTATGTGCCAGTAAGAAAGCCCCAGCTTGGCCAGCGCGCGCAGGAATTTACGCCGCGGGGTAAATTTTCCGATCCCGACCCCCGATATTATCCAGCCCAGACTTTTCAGCGATGAAGTGGCGATCTTTAAGTGTTCGCCGGTGATCAGGCCCATGCCTACCTCAGCCGAAAGCATTTCGTGCAGGATAGAGCGTTCGCGGTAAGCGATAAAGAACAAAAAGAAAACGAAAAGCAGAAAGAACGGAAGCTCGAATAACAGGTAACCGGTAAAAAATACATTGCCGCCGAAACTCGCGATGCCGTTCCAGACGGCATGCAGCGTGACCGCCATGAAATAACCGACGATCGGCATCAGAACGCGCAGCGCCCAGTTGTGAGATTCACGCGCGATGCCGCAGCCGATCCCGATCATCGAAGTAAAAATGACGTGCGCGAAAGGCGAGAGGATGCCGCGCATAACAAAGGTATAGAAAAGGCCTTCGTTGCCGTGTTCGAGTAAATTGCGGCCGTAGTAAAAGACATTTTCCACGGTCGCAAACCCCAGCGCGATCACGCCGGCATAAACTATCCCATCCAAAATATCGTCAAATTCATGCCGCAGCACGATCAGAAAAAGCAGCACGCCCAATCCCTTTGATGCTTCTTCAATGATCGGGGCGGAAACCAGTACGCCGATCGCGTCACCCATCAGCGCGATCACCGCCGAATTAAGCAAGAGAGAAACGACCACCGCGACCAGCGCTCCCCAGGCGAAAGCGGATGCCAAAGCCCAGGGAGGTTCCGGGTCGTAACGGTCGAGCCACAGGAGCGGCAAAATATAAATTATCGCGGGCAGAAAAGCCGTCGTGGTAGCGATCAGGCTGATCCTCGTTCCGAGTTCCCAAAATACCAGCGAGACCACCAGTAATGAGAGAAAAACCGCGACCAGCAAAACTATCGCGATGCCGCGATGTTTCCGCGAACCGTGATCGCTGGAAGGGCGGTCGGGATTATACAGTCCAAAATCGGCCAGTGACTGGCGAAAATTTGCTTCGGCATGCCCGTCGATGTGGCTGTCGCCGGCGGCAAATTCCGGTATCTTAAATTCGGGCAGCTTGTTTTTCTGCGCGTGCACGATCCTGGCCGCCTGCACGATCGAGATGATAGCGTGCGGGCCGCCGGTGCCGAACTGGACCAGGTCTCCGTTATTTAATTTTATCCGTTCGACGCGTTTTCCGTTCACATAGGTGCCGTTGCGGCTCTGGCGGTCGATCAGAAAATAACCACCGGCTTCGGCCTGAATAACGGCGTGACGGGTAGAAACCACGCGGTCGGAATGAGGGTGAAATTGCAAGCTGCAATCGGAGCTGCGCCCGATCGTAAGAAACCCGGTGGAAACTTCCCTGGTCTGTCCTGACAGTGAGCCATCGCGGACGGTTATTTGAAGCTTGGCAGTGTTCACTTTTCCAAAAATACTCCTAAGTTGTGTAGAAAGTAAAATAAGGAGTAGTGGGTAAATGTGCAAAGAGCGCCATCCCGGAGCGATGGCGGCGTAAACTGTATTGTCCTAAAGCTGGTGCTGTATTAAATAACCATTCGGAATAGATGAAAGCTGATAGCTGAGAGATTCGATCTATTCTCTGTCATCTATCAGTTATCATCTATTCCGAATGACAATCCACAAAGTAACCCTATAGCTTAAGGACACTACCCGTAAATTAAAGCCTGCTTTAAGAAGCGGCGAGGCGTTTTATTATTTCCGTCAAAACAGAATCTTCGTAAGGTTTGGTGACGTATTCCGAGACACCGAGATCAAGCGCTTTGCGGCGATGCTTTTCTCCCGCGCGCGAAGTGATGATGATCACCGGGATCTGCCTGAAGGTATCGTGCCTCTTTAAGGTCGCTAAAAGCTCGTACCCGTCCATGCGCGGCATTTCCACGTCGGTCAGGATCACTTTGGGAAGCTCGCCGTCGTTTTGCAGCATTTCAAATGCTTCCATGCCATCCTTGGCGGCTTTGACCTCCCAGCCGGCGCTGCTGATGACGGCGGACATTATGCGGCGGACGCTGGGGCTGTCGTCGACGATCATTACCGAAGCGTTTGCTTTGATCTTTGGTTTGGAAACGGACGCTGAGATGCGTTTCGTTTGTTTCAGCAGATGAACGAGATCGAGGACAGGCACGACTTTTCCATTACCCAAAATGCTGGCGCCCAAAAAGCCGGGTGCATTCTGCAGTGGGAAACACAGCGGTTTTAAAACTATTTCCTGCGGCGGCAGCAGCTCATCCACGACCAGCGCGCGGTCTTCTTCAGAAGTTTTTAATAACAGGACCGAGACGCTAGAATTTTCTTTTCTCTGAAGCTCGGGAAAGCTTAGCAGGTTGTTAAGGTAGGTGAGATGATATGCGCTGTTATTAACGGAAAGCACATTTTCGGCTTTTGCTTTTTCCAGTTCCTGCGCAGAGATCTCGATCACCTGTTTTACCAGATTGAGCGGCACCGCATAAGTTTCGCTGCCGGCTTTTACCAAAAGCGCGCGCATGGCGGATAAAGCCATCGGTACGCGAAGGGTGAAAGTGGTGCCTTTTTGCAGTTCGGAGGTTACGGAGACCGTGCCCTGATAGCGGGACAGGCTCTCCTTGACGATATTCATCCCGACGCCGCGGCCGGACACTTCGCTGACTTCGGTCGAGGTCGAAAGCCCCGGCAGGAAGACGAGCGAAAGTATTTCTTCTTCGGTCATCGCCGCCAACTGGGTTTCGGTGACAAAATGATTTTTCAGCGCCTTATCGCGCAGGTCTGACAACTGAACGCCGCGGCCGTCATCGGAAACCGAAAGAACGACAAAAGTTCCTTCCTGCGAAAGGCGGAGCGTGATCACACCCTGTTCCGGTTTTCCCAGCAGCTTTCGGGTGTCGGGTGCTTCGATGCCGTGGCTGACGGCGTTGCGCAAAATGTGCAGCAGCGGCTCGATAAGCGAATCAAGGATCTGAGTATCGACTTCCAGTTCGCCGCCCTCGGTGGCGAGGTCGACAAATTTTTCTTCCTGCTCGGCGGTAATGCGCACCGTGCGCTGCAGCCTGCGCCCCAGCGAATCGAACGCCACCATACGAAACTGCATCAGGCGTTTCTGAATCTCATCGATCAGGTGCCGCTGCCCGCCAAAGACGCTTTCGAGATTGGTCAAAAGGCTTTCCATCTCGATATTGATCGAGGCCACGTCGCTGCCGGTTTCGACCAACTGGCGCGTTACCTGGTGAAATTCGGTGTAACGGTCGAATTCAAGCTCGTCAAATTCCTGAGGTTTGCCGGCGGCATTAAAAGCCGGGGCGGACGCCGAAGGAATCCCGCGCAAAGCGCCGGTCTTCATCATTCCGGCTTCAAAATCTATTTCGAGTTTTCCCGATGCCTGCCGCAGACGGCCGGTGCTGTGCTGCAATTCCTGCACCTGCTTTTCCATATCGGCAAGGCGCTGCTCGATGGTGGCGCGGCTTTGCAATACTTCGCTGAATAAACGCATCAGTTCATCCAGGCGTTCGATGGAAATGCGGATGATTGAGTTGCGGTGATGTTTTTCCTCACCGGTAAGGATCTCGCTCTCGTCTTTACTTTCCTCGGCCAGTACGCCCGCTGCGCCTTGTATTGCCGGTTCGTCCTCGGCTTCGGCTCCAGCTTGGGGTGAGACAAAAGAGGTTTTTCCGTCCTCCAGCAAAGTCATCGTGACGTTGTAACGCAGATACAGATCGGCAATGACGGATTGCAGTTCCGAGCCGGTTTCGCCGTGGGCCAGAGCGGCCAGGCAGTCGGCCGAGGCGGATAAAAGTAAATGAACATCGGCGCTGAGTTCGAGCTTGTGCTCGGTCAGAAAATCGAGCAGGTCTTCCATCCGGTGCGCCAGCGCAGAAAGCGGTTTCATTCCGATGATCGCCGCCGAACCTTTCAGCGTATGAGCGCTGCGGCGGACTTCCATCAGAGCATCGTAGCTGCCGGGAGCGCGAGCCAGAATTTTCAACTGGTCGGCGATATTGCGCAGCAGATCGTCGGCTTCGAGAGAAAAGATCTCGAGAGTTTCGGGATCGGCCTCAAAATCCTCTTCTTCAGCCCGGGAAGAATTGCCGTTTAACGAAACTGCAACTTCCGGTTGGGGCAGTATTGTTTCGGCGGCAATACTCTCCGCCAGCGTCAGCGAGGCTTTCTTTTTCAGGAGAAGAAGCTCAAGCTCGTCCAATTGCGCGGCAAACTGCCGCTCCATGTCTTCGCTTATTTCACCGCCCGGACATTTTCTAAGTTCTGTTTCCAGCCGTTTTGCCAGCTCATAAATGTCGGTCTGATCGATCATCGAAGCAGCGCCTTTGATGGATTGCGCGTCTCGGATCGCGGCCTGAAGCGCCGGTATATTTTTGGAGTTTGCGCGAAAAAGAACGATGCCTTCCCGCACTGTCGCAAGACAGGAGATGGCTTCGTCGATGACATTGAAACTGATGTTTTGATCTATATTCACAGGTATTTAAAAAGAGCCGTTAAGGCCTAAGTATGAACTGCCGTTCTTTTTCATGTTCTTTTCGTTCATCTCAAGGGGAGGAATATCGAGCGCTTCCTTTTTGTCTTCGGGAAGTTTGAAAGTGGCGACCGAGTTGCTCAGATGGTCAGACAAGGTGACCAGATTTTTGGAAGAATTGACCGCTTTTTTCGAACCGGAATTTACCAGCTCGGTCACCTTCGAAATACTGGCCATCGCCTTTGAAATAGATTCGGAACCGGCGGCCTGGTGGCGGGCGGATTCGGAGATGAGTTTGATCAGGTCCGCCAACTGGTTGGAAACTTTTTCGATCTCGGTGAGGGTTTGCCCGGCTTTATCGGCCAGGTTAGAACCGACCACGACCTCGTGAATGGTTTCTTCCATCGAGGAAACCACGTCCTTGGTTTCGTACTGGATGCTTTGGGCCAGCGTGGCGATCTTTTGCGCGGCGCGGTTCGATCGTTCGGCAAGGCGTTCGACTTCCTCGGTCACGGCGGCAAATCCGCGCCCGGCCTCGCCTGCGGCGGCGGCCTGCAGAGAAGCGTTTAGCGCCAGCAGACTGGTGCGTTCGGACAGTTCATCCAGAAGCTGGACGATCTCACTGATCTCCTGCGAACGCTCGCCGAGTTTTTTGATGCGCTTGGCGGTTTCCTGCACCTGGTTGCGAATGCGGTTCATCGCGTCGATGTTGTCCTGCACGGCCTGCGTGCCGTGCTGCGCCATGTTGAGAGATTCGCCCGCCACTTTAGCGGACATCGTGGCGTTGATCGAAACCTCCTGGATCTGGAGCGCCATGTCTTCCACCGCCTGCGAAGTTTGCGAGATCTGAACGGCCTGCGTTTCGCTGCCTTCGGCCAGCTCGCCGGTGGTTTTGCTGATGTCCTGCGCGGAATGGGTCACTTCGAAGGTGACGTTCTTTACCTGCTTGATCAGCGCGCGCAATTCCGAGGTCATAAAATTAAAAGCATCGGCCAGCGCGCCGGTGGTTTCGTTGCCGACCTCGGCCTCGACGGTCAGGTCGCCCTGGGCGATCTCCGATACTTCGCTGAGAAGTTTTGAGATCGAATTTCGCAAGCCGTTTCGCTCTTCTTCGGTTTGCACCACGCGCTGAAGCTTTTCCAGCATATTCTGAAAAATGTTGCCGAAGGTGTCATCCATCGAGCGCATTTCCACTTTAGCGGTCAGGTCGCCGGCAGCGATCTTGTCGATCAGCGAAGCTTTGTCGTTTAAGTAATCGAGCAGATTCTGTATCGCCTGATTTAACTCATCATTATTTTCCGGGTCGAGATCGACACCGGCCGAAATATTTCCCGAAGCGATCTCATTGATCTTGCCGGCAATGGCCCGCTGGCGTGAGCGGGTTTGAAAGTTGATCACTATAGCGATCAGCGCCGTTCCGAAGACGAGAAAAAAGCCGCCGAAAGCAAGCCATCCTGAGACCGCGGAACTGCTGACCTGGGATACAAGAAAACCAATTCCACCCAGGCAAAGCAAGAGTAGTGAAAGCGACGAGAGATTGGTTTCTATTTTACGGTCTTTGATCGACATCTTATTTCCTTACTGCAACTTACTGGTACTGCGCTATCAATTCACAAATTCGGAATCGAGCTTTTTAAGCGTTCCCCCGAGATACGGGACCTTGTTTTCTTTTTCCGGGATCTTGAAAGCCGCCACTCCCGAAGCCATTTCCTGCGAGACCTTTGTTATCTTATCGAGCGCGGCGGTGACGTTTTTCAGCGTCAGGATAGCCTTTTGCGTTTCGCCGGTGTTTTCGAGAAAAGCTTTGGATACCACGGCGGAATCCTGGCTTTGTTTCTGAGCGGACGCCAGCAGGTTTTCATGCGTCTCGCTCAATTGATTGATGTTTTTCTGCAGCTCATGCAGGGCTTCCAATGTTTCCAGGGCGAATTTTGAGATGGCCGCGGCCTCACGGGAAGTTTCATCGATCGCGGAACGCGCCTCTTTCGCTTCGCTCTGAATGACGCGGGTCATGGTGGAAAACTGGCGGTTCGCGCTGGCGGATTTTTCCGCCAGATGTTCGAGCTCTTTAACTACGAGGCCAAAGCCATGCCCGGCATCGCCGGCTTCATTGGCCTGGATCGAGGCGTTAAGCGCGATCAGGTTCGTCCGCCGGGCGAGGTCTTCCACGATCTTAACGACCTTGCCCACTTCCTGCGAAAATTCGCTCATCCGCTGGAAACGGCGGGAAGCGTCGTCGATCTGCCCGCGGATAAGATTTACCGAAGCCAGATTGGTTTGAATTATCTTGACGCTTTTGGCGGCCTGGGTGAGAGAGCGCGAAATATGCGTGCCGGAATCGACGAGTTTTTCCGACAGGCGCTGCGCCGATTTTGGCATCTGCTTTAAGGTCACGGAAGCGTCGCTTAATTCTTCGGAGAGGCGGGTGTTGGTTTCAAAGACAGAGTCGAGCGTCTTTTGAATACCCAGCGCGGTGTTTTCCGATTTCCCGGTCCCTTTGCGGATACGCGCGACGGTGTCGCGGAGATTTTTTACCAACTGGTTTATGACGGATGAAACCGGTTCGGTCCCTTCCACGGCGGAATGCGCTTCGACCGTGAGATCGCCGTATTTTGCGCCGGCAATTTCGTTATTGATCCCGCGCAGGGAATTTTGCAGGCTGTCCAGATCGGTCTTTATTTTTATCGCGGCCGAGGTTTCCTCCAGAAGTTTTTGAAAGGCCAGGCCAAAACGATCGGTGGTAGAGCCGGGCCGCATCAAGACGTTTATTTCGCCGCGCGCCACCTGCTCCATCGCGGCGGACATGCGCTGCATCCCCTGGTTATAACGCTGCAGTTTTTCCAGTATCTCTTCGGTTTCACGGGCGCCGGTGCTGGGCAGAGGCGAGTTAAAACTTCCGCGTTCGAGGATCTGCGCGGCGATCGCTACTTTAGAGATCGATTCGGCGACTTCGTTGCTCAGCCACCAGCCGATAATTACCACCGCGGGCGCGATCAGCGTCACCGGCACGATCGCCCAAAACGAATCCTGGGCCTGAAGCACGACAAGCAAATAACCGGAAAAGATCGTTCCCAGGAAAACGAGGATGACGATGGCGATCGAAGCCGCCCAGATGCGGGACTTGATCGAAGGTAACAATTTATTTTTATCGAATTCCGGCATAGTACTTCTTATTGCTCGCTTAATTTGCTTAGCTCGGGCCAGGAAAATATCTTGCCGGTGTCGAGTACCGTCAAGGAAGAGTTGCGATAGGTTGAGCTTCCGCAGGCGAAGGCCGCCAGCCCGTCGGACGCGGCGGATCCAGCGGACAGCGCCGGGTAGATGTTGCCCGCGGGCAGCAAAGTGATCTCATTTACCTGGTCGGCGAGGAGGCCGATGAGCCGTTTTTGCCCGTCGGTCAGAACGATGATCTTGGTTTTAGCGGCGCCTACCTCGGCCCGCACGCCGGTATCGGGGTCGATCACGGCGAGCAGATCGCCGCGCAGATTGGTTACGCCGGCCAGCCATTCGGGAGCGCCGGGCAGAATTGTCACCGGCAGTGAACGGCAAACCTCGGTCACATTTTTTAATGAAACACCGAAAACCTGTTCGCCTGAGGTGAAAACTATATATTTTTCACCGCTGGCCGGGGCTTTGGCGGTTTCGGTCAAACCGCGAAGGTACGAGATATCGAATAATTCCAGCGCACCATCCTCTTCCCAATCGGCGGGGAGAAAAAATTGTTCTTCCGGGATCTCTAGAAAAGGAGTTTCCATCATTCTTGCTTTAAGTCTTAAGTGCGCGTAGCCGGCAGCGCCTTATGATGGAGGCGCGACCGGCTGATAATTTTTTGTGAGATTCAAAAGCGGCGGACTTTCTTACGAGAGCAAAGTTTTGCTCCAGGAATATCCGTTCACTGGAAGTACTCTTCGACGGTTCTCAGCAGCATTTCCGGGCCGAAGGGCTTGGTGATATAGGTGGTTGAGCCGCACATTTTGCCGCGCACCTTGTCGAAAAATCCATCCTTGCCGGAGATCAGCACGATCGGAACGAAACGGGTGTTTTCGTTGGCGCGGATGAGCTTGCAGACCTGATAGCCATCCAGCCGCGGCATCGTGATATCGAGCAGGATCAGGTCCGGTACGATCTCTTCGAGTTTGGCCAGGGCGTCCATCCCGTCCACTGCGGCGATCACGTTGTGCCCGTGTTTTTCCAGCTTGGCGCTGACCAGTTTTCGGATGGTAGCGCTGTCGTCCACCACCATAATGGTCTTGCCGGCCACACCGCTTCCCATGCCTTCGACAACGGCGTCCTCGTTCTTGCCGACACGCTTAGCCAATTCGTCGATCTGAGATTTCAGGAAAGAGTGGGTTGGGTTGAGAATGTAAGATCTCTGCAGGTAATTCAAGCCGTTATCGAGGTCCTTGAGATTAAGGCAGGCGAGGCCGAGGGTGAAATATTCTTCGGCGGAGAACGAATCGGCTTCGAGACTGGATTCCATGCTCTCGACCGCCTGGGAAAGCTTTTCTTTATCGACACCCACGTGCGATAAGAGCATATCCATATTGTGAAGCCCCATCACGGCATTGCATCCGGTGCAGACCTCATCGTTGATATTGTTTTCTACGCCGCAGAAAGGACAATCGGACATTTGCGCAAACGGCGCCTGATCGGCAGTAGCATGAGATAGTTGCATTTCTTCGTTAACCTCCTCGACAACTTCTGAAGAGTCTTCCGGAGGCGCAGATCCCTCGGTTTCCGCAAAAGGTGTTTCGTCGTTGTCCTGTTTTGTTTCGACCAGGGAATCGACCGTGCTGTCGATATCGTCCTGGCCAAAATAAAACGTTTCGGCTGTGATGTCCTGTTCGGTTTCTTCTTTCTCAGCCGCTAAGGTTTCCGGCTGAGCTTCCATCGATTCTTCAACAATATTTTCCGGCGCTGCCTCCGCTTCCGGGGCTTCCGGGCTTTCCTCAAAATAGAAAGAAGCTTGCTGCTCTTCCTCTGCTTCCTCTTCCTCAGAACTCTCTGTGAAATACGAAGCTGCGGGTTCGTCGGCTTCTTCCTCGGAACTCTCTGTGAAATACGAGGCTGCCGGTTCATCCGCGATCAGGTCCTGATCGAGGTCGCCGGTCGTCGCGTCAAAAGAATGCTGCGCGGTTTCGGTAAGCTCTTCCAGCTCATTCGCCGGTTCGCTCAGATGCGCGGAAAACGCGGGAAATGCATTTTCAGGTTCTGCTACCACGATCTCCTGGGCGGCGGCTACTTCTTCGACTTCTTCGGCCTCTTGGGGGGCGAAAAAAGCTTCCGGTGCCGACATTTCCTCTTCGACAAACACTACTTCTTCTTCAGCTTCAGCGGCTTCAGGGGCGCTGAAAGACCGGTCAACTATAGGCTCTTCAGTGTCATGTACGGCGTTTAGCTCTTCTTCAAGTTCCGGGGAGAGAAGGCCGGCGGTGCCGTTCGAATGGCCGTTACCGTTGCTGTGGCCGTTGCCGTTGACGGCCTGAAGGATGGATTCCAGCGAAGAGAGGCCAAAACGGGCCGCTTCACTTTCGGGATTGCAGGCCAGCGCCTGGTTGAAACAGAAAGCTTTTTCTTCGAAAGATTCGGACAAGTGCGCCTGCAGGATCCAGACCTCGTCGATGTCGGAATCAAGCTGCTTGATCTGTTCGAGCATTTCCAGCGCTTCCTGACGGTTGCCGCGAACGGCCGAAGCCTTGCTCTTTTGCAGCAGGTCCTGGGCTTCGTCTTTGCGCTGGATCTTGAGCAGGGTGCCCGCGACTTCGTTTTCCGGGTTGATCGCTAAAACTTTTTCCAGATGGGCGGATTTTTCGTCCTGGTCTTCGGTGATCGAAGCCATCCAGAGCCAGGCCATCTCGTTATTTTCATCGGTTTCGATCGCGCGCAGAAAGCAGCGCCTGGCGGATTCTTTTTTGTTTTCCTGGACAGCGGTGATGCCGTATTGCACGAGGTTGCGCGCCAGCAGAGCTTTGGTCGATTTTTCCCATTCCAGCGCCTGTTCATTGGCGGGGTTGATATTTAAAACTTTTTGCAGGAAGGTCAGCAGTTCTTCGGGGTATTCGCTGACGGAAGCAAGCCAGAGCCACGCCATCTCATTGTCAGGGTCGATGTCTGTAACGCGGAAAAGTAAGGCTTTAGCTTCGTCGCGGTTGCCGTTTTTGGCGGCTTCAATACCGGTGCGCAAGAGAGAAATTATCTCCTGGGCGGCTTCGTCGGGGATATTCGTGAGCGTATCGAGGGAAACCAGAGTTTGGAGTTCGGAGTTCATATTTTTTTCGCCGATCGTTCTAAAATAGGATTGTTCTTCAATTACCTTTCGCCGTTTTTGCCGTCGGACGCTAGAAGGGGTTTCTGAAGAAATGGCCCGGACTGACAAAAAGCGTAATCGAAACACTGACAATAATTGTCAATTACCACACACTTGGCACCTCCAATAGCTTGGTAAATGCTGTAAAATCAAGCACTAAGCTAAGAAGTACAGGTTCAGGGGATTTAACCCGCCGTTAATATTTGCAAGTATTAGACCAAAGAGCGCGTATTAAGACGGAAGGGCTTTGATTCAGAACGAATTAAAGAAGCCGATCGATGCAGAAGTTTAAGGCTGGGGCGAAAGTGCCTGCCTGCATTATTTTTAAACTCATTTTTCTATGAGTTGGTATAAAATATGCCTATCTAGTTCAATTTCTAAATTCTGATTAAGGAGAAAACACCATGACACAGTGTCCGAAGTGTAAAAACACTTTTGAAGAGTCTCTGTCCGCGGAAGTCCCCCTTGATGACATCTCAGCGAAACTATTAGAACGTCAGAAAGTGTCTGATCTATGTTTTGATTGTTTGTTGGCAGAATTGATGACGGAGATGGGCAAGACCGCGCTAGGGTCTCCCCCTACTTTCAGGGGATTGAATCAGTAAAAGAAAAGGCCGTGGTTTTAACGCCACGGCCTTTCTGACATAGAAAAAAACATCCAGCCGAAGCCTGGCAAGTTCTTGTTTGTTAAACTTGATAATAAGAACTGACCGGGCTTTAACCACATTTACATCAAAAGCCCGGCAGAATAAGTGCAGTTAGATTCTATGGATAAAGATGTCATCATTATCGGCGGCGGTGTGGCCGGGATCTCGGCGGGGAGATGGTGTGCCGAGTTGGGGCTTTCGGCGCTGGTTTTGGAACAGGGTGCCGAATTGGGCGGTCAGCTTTTATGGATCTATAACCCGATAGAAAATTATCCCGGCGTAAAAGCCCAAAATGGTTTTGAGCTGCGGGACAGACTGATGCAAATACCCGAAAGCGCGCGGCTTGAGGTCAGAAGAAATGCGGAAGTTCGCAGGGTGAGCCTCGAAGATAATGTGATCGAATTAGCAGCCGGAGAAAAGCTGCAAGCCCGCGCGCTGATAATTGCAGCCGGTGTCAGGCGAAGAAAATTAGGTGTTGCCGGGGAAGAAGAGTTTGCGGGAAAAGGCATTCTGGTTTCGGGCGCGCGCGATAAAGATCTGGCGCGAAATAAAGATCTGGTGATCGTCGGCGGCGGCGACGCGGCATTTGAAAATGCTTTGATACTGGCGGAAGTAGCGCGGTCGATTACTATCGTGCACCACAGTATGGAGTTTCGCGCCCGCAAGGAGTTTAGAGACAAGGTCGAGGCGGATCAGAGGATCAGCATCACCGGCAATTCCGAGGTGATCAAGATCGAAGGCGGGGAAAATGTCGAAAGCGTGTTGGTCCGAAATGTCGCGAGCGGTGACGGTTCAACGCTGCCGGCGCAGGTGCTGTTGATCAGGATCGGCGTCGAACCCAATTCCGAACTTTTCCGCGGCCAGATGGAACTCGATGAAAAAGGTTTTATCAAGATCAATGAGCGCTGCGAAACGTCGGTCGAAGGCGTTTATGCGGTAGGAGATGTTGCCAGTCCCGATTCGATGACCGTCAGCACCGCTGCCGGAATGGGCGCCACTGCCGCTCATATTATTTTGAAAAAATTATTTTAAGGGGTTTTTGCAGCACAAATTATATACATACAAAAGAGCGCGAATTATCTTTAAAGTCCCCAACGGGGACTAAAGAAAATAGCCCGGGGTAAGTGAGCGAAGCGAGCGCCACCCCGGGTATCAGATGGTCAAACGTCCTAAAGGGGCGGCAGAACTGATTGGAGGCTCTGCCGCCCCTTTAGGGCTGACGATCAAATTGATCGGTCGTTACCCAGGGCTGAAGCCCTGGGCTATTTTCTCCAATCCGCTACGCGGACATAGCGGTCTTAAAGTAGCGGGCGCAAGCAACCCTTCCGAACCTTGAGACAAATTAACTTGTCTATTTTCTATTGTGGTAGTGACCGACCGGCTTAATTTTGTGCGGGATTACCGTGCGGCAAAAGCGTCATTGCCTGATTGCTGGGACAGGTGGCGGGTATCGTTTAGAGAGAGGACGCGCAGATTATCGCGGCCGCGAAATTCGAATTTATTTATCCCGCAATTTGAAGTGACGATCCACGGAGTGCAGACCGTTTCCGGATTTAACGCGCCCATCAGATGCAGCGTAAGAAAACAGATCGTCCCCGTGTGAGCGAACACCGCGATCTTTCCGCCTTTGTGTTTTTCCAGGATCTCATCAACCACGCCCGAAACACGCTCGACAAGCTGGCGGTAGCTTTCACCGCGCGTGATGATGTGCGCGATATTGCGGTCGACCAGCGCTTTGTAATCGCCGGGAAATTCCTTTTCCGCCTCGTCAAAGGTCAGGCCTTCGAGTACGCCGATGTTTCTTTCGCGAAAAACGTCCGTTTTATTAACGGGCAGCCCGGTCAATTCGGAAAGCGCCGTCGCGGTCTGCACCGCGCGCTGCAAGTCGCTTGAGTAAATTACCGTAACACGTTCTTTTGACAGTGCTTTAGCGGTGATCTTAGCCTGGCGGTGCCCCAGTTCGGAGAGCGGTGTGGCAGAGTGCCCGCCGAAACGGCCCTCGGCGTTTCCGGCAGATTGGCCGTGGCGAATGAGGTAGAGAATCGTCTTGGGGGCCATAGGTCGCACTTAGGCGGCGGCAACGGCCGCAACTTTGAGTTTTTCGGTTTGGTAGTGAGTGACCAGGGCATTTAACATTTCGTCGACCTGGCCTTCCATGAACAGATCAAGCTGGTGACTGGTCATGCCGATGCGGTGGTCGGTCACACGATTTTCCTTAAAGTTATAGGTGCGGATCTTTTCGGAGCGGTCGCCGCTGCCGACCATCGATTTGCGTTCGCTGGCCTGGGCTTCGTGCTGTTTCTGCTCTTCCATTTCCTGCAGGCGCGCGCGCAAGACCTTCATCGCTTTTTCGCGATTCTTGATCTGCGATTTTTCATCCTGCATGGAAACTACCAGCCCGCTGGGCATATGTGTGATGCGCACTGCGGAATAAGTGGTATTGACCGACTGGCCGCCGGGGCCTGAGGAACAAAACGTGTCGATGCGAAGGTCGTTCTGGTTGATCTGGATGTCGACCTCTTCGGCTTCCGGCAAGACGGCCACGGTGACGGCCGAAGTGTGAATGCGCCCGCTGGTTTCGGTCTGCGGCACGCGCTGGACGCGGTGCACGCCGGATTCAAAGCGTAATTTGGAATAGACCCGGTCGCCTTCGATCATCGCGAAAGCTTCCTTGACGCCGCCCACGCCCGTGTCGGAAGCGTCCATGATCTCCATTTTCCAACCTTGACGCTCAGCATAGCGGGCGTACATACGCAAAATTTCGCCGGCAAAAAGTGTCGCCTCGTCGCCGCCGGTCCCGGCGCGAATTTCGAGAATGACGTTCTTTTCATCGTTGGGGTCTTTGGGCAGCAGCAGCACCTTTAATTGTTCTTCGGCGGGGGAATATTTTTCTTCAAGCTCCGTGACCTCGATCTGCGCCATCTCGCGCATTTCTTCGTCCTCGGCGCTATCGGCAAGTTCGCGCGCGCCGTCGAGGTCTTCCTTCATCTTTTTGACCTCACGATACTTTTCCACTATCTCGCCGAGGCTGCTGCGCTGTTTCATCAGCTTTGTATAGGCCTTGATATCGGACATAATGTCCGGCGCGGAAAGCTGCTCGGTCAGTTCTTCGTAAGATTTTTCTATTTGTGCTAGTTTCTCGAACATAACTTAGATTTCAGAGGTTAGAGGTCAGAGGCCAGTTTTTTATTCGACTAGCTTCTAATCTCTGACCTCTAACCACTTTTACGCAACCGCAGGCTGCGCGTCCGGCTCTAATTTCAGAGATTCGTTGAGCGCTTCGATCGCCACCTCGAGCTGCGAATCGTCCGGTTCCTGCGTGGTGATATTTTGCAGCCAGAGGCCCGGCGTCGTCATCAGCTTGAAAACAATGCCGTTCTCGTGTTTGGCGGCGTAGCGAATGATCTCGTAGGAAAGACCGGCGACCAGCGGCATCAGCGCGATGCGAACCACCAGGTTCAGGATCATATAATCGAATTTGATGACCGAGAAAAGCACGATCGCCACCAGCATCACCACCATCAAGAATGAGGTGCCGCAGCGCGGGTGCTGGCGTTTTTGCACGCGGGCGTTTTCCGGTGAAAGTTCCAGGCCTCTTTCCCAGTTGAAGACGGTTTTGTGCTCGGCGCCGTGATATTCAAAAACCCGGCGGATGTCTTTTTGAAACGACATCGAAAAGATCATAAGGATGAAAAATACCATCCGGATCAATCCGTCTATCAGATTAAAAGCTATCCACGAATGCGGCTTGATCTCCCAAACGTAGGCTTTGATAGCGCCCCACCAGCCGGCATCGGCGGTCAGAGCGGGCGAATCGGCCCAGCCCAGCGCGATGAAAGCAACGTTTGTCAGCACCAGCGGCGCGACGATAAAAAGCAAAATGTTAAAAAGCAGCGCTACTATGATCGAGCCGATCGCGCCGGCAGACTGCTTTGGTTTCGCTTTCGCTTCCGTCTTTTCGGGCATCGTCACGGTGGCGCGCGCTTTGGTGAAATCCTCATCGGTCGTGCCTGAGGCCAGGGCCGGTTCGGCGGCCAATTTCTCGGCCTTTACTTTCTCTTCCTGCGCTTCCATATCCTGTTCAAAGATATTGGCGGAAAAATTCAGCGCCTTTACGCCCAGGATCATCGACTGAACCAGGGTCGCGCCGCCGCGCAACACCGGAAAATTCAAGACCGGGTATTTATCGCTCCATTTCGGCAGCGATTCAGCCGTATGGGTAATAGAGCCGTCGGACCTGCGCACGGCGATAGCATAGGCGCTCGGGGTGCGCATCATTACGCCCTCGATCACCGCCTGCCCGCCTACTATCAGGTCACGCTGCATTGCCAGAACCAGAGAAAGCATCTTTTTCATAATCTTAAAACCTACTATCTTAAAAAAAGCTAAAACGCCGCCGCTCCCTATTTTTATGCCGAAAACCTCAGGTTTTTGATAGACCGGGAGGGTTCGGCGCGGAAGCGACGGCGTTTTGATCTGCTAATGTTGAGCTATTTGCCGCATTTGCTCTGTTTAAGATGCTGCGGTCTCGGCATTGCGTTTGCCGTAACGTTTGTTAAAGCGGTCCACGCGTCCGGCGGTGTCAACCAACTTCTGTTTTCCGGTGAAAAACGGGTGACATTCCGAACAAATTTCTATCTGAAGATCGTCTTTCATGGTCGAGCGCGTTTTGAACGTGTTTCCACAGGCGCAGGCCACGGTTATTTCGTCGTATTGCGGATGAATTTCCGGTTTCATAGTACTCCTTATCCTTGCACCGAATATAAGTGCAATCCTATATTTTACGGACAATCAGGCGGAAATGCAAGTTAATTGGGAAGAGTGAGGCGACCGTTCCAAGTGTCAGTAAATGATGCGGGAAAAGGTGATTTATGGGCACAGATCAGACAAGATGAATATTAAAGCCTGATAAATTTGCAGTCCGGAAGGGCCGCTTGCGCCCGCTCTTACCTAAAAAGAACCACCCCGTCACGGAAGCCGTGCCACCCCTCCTTCGTAAGGAGGGGAGTTTATCGAGGCTGGCCGAAGTACAGCGTGTGCCCCTGATCGTCTTTGATGACGAATTCTATTGTTCCCCAGAGGGTCTCATGCACGTCCTTTACCAGGTGAACCCCGTTTTTCTTCAACGCGTCCGCCGCAGCCGCGGCATCGTCCGTTTCCAGGTAGAGGTGGAAATGGTCTCCCTTATCTACAAACTCGATCGAGGGGTCTTTCTCGTCCACGAGCTTTAAGTGAAAGAGCTGATTCCCGGCGCGAATACCGGCGTAAAAGTCCTGGTACTGGAACTCGAGCGCGAGTCCCACCTTGGTGGTGTAAAAATGTATTGATGCGGCCAGGTCCGTAGTTCGTAGCTGGGCGGTTGCGCTCGATATCTGCATTATCTCTCCTTGGGTCTCTCTTAGGATCGGGGGCGGCCGAAAACAAATCCGCAGCCGCCACAGATCTTTATTTATTAACTTTGCTTTCGTCAGGCAAACTGTAGACAACCTTGCCGTTCTCGTCTAAAAAATTGAGTTTCGCATCGCCGTTTGCGGTGACCGATATTATGATCCGCGCCCTGCCTTTGGCATCTTTAAGTTTGATAAATGACGATCTATTATAATCTCTCCCGATATCAAGACGGCTGGCCTGAAACATTCCTTTGTCCTGCATATCTCTATACGCCGCATCTCTAGCTTCTTTGGTCGGAAGTTTTTCGATCTCTTCCTTTTTGGACACCAGCTCGGCTATCGGCGTGTTTTGATCGTTCAATCTCAATCCGGCGAAGTATTTTCCATCGGCTTCTTCGGCGTGCATGAATTGAATGGTTTGGTCGCCGCGAAATTTGTCAAAAGTAAGCGAACCCCTTTGGCCTTTGCCGGTATTACCGTCAAAAACCAAACCGCCCACTTCATCGCCCTTATCGCTGAAAAAGATCATGCCCGCGGGCCTTTGCCCTTTGCGTTCATCAAATGTTTTGCCGTCAATAATTCCCGGATGCTGGCGCTCCTGATTGGAAATGACCATCTTAAGCTTGCCGTCTTTTTCAACGATATTAATTCGCTCGACGTCTATTTCCTGAAACTTTTTCTTGCTTTCAAGGGCGAAAGCCGAAAGAAGAAATATTGCGAAAAACAGCGTGCTGACAATAGCGTAGATCTTCAGGTACCGCACTTCTTTTTCAATTCTGGTTTCCATAATTGCTGTCCTTTAAATTGCCACTAGCTTTAGCTGGTGGTTAAGATAAAAAATAAAAAGCGGGCTTTTAGCCCAACATAAATGATTGGCTAAGCCAATTATCAAGGGGCATATTTTGAAGCCACTAGCTAAAGTTAGTGGCAATTTATTAAGACAATTTTACCCGCCGGCCTTCGGGTCTTTTTTCGCTTGCGCTTTATCTTTATCGTAGGGGATGACGCTGATGCTGCCGTCGCCTTCCATACAGGATAGCTTTACGTCCGAGGCTTTCTCCACCCCGGATTGGCGGACCTGGCTCATCAATTCATCGTAGGTAATATAGTTACGGTCCATGTTTTTTCGCAGCAGCTTGCCGTCTTTGATCAATTGGATAGGTTTCGGGTAAAAAAGGCTGCGGATAAAAGGCACTTTGTCCTGCAGCAGGTTGAGAATGTAGTCCCAAAAAATAAGCGTCAGGATCAGCAGAACGCCGTCGGTGACGGATTTGTAATCGGCGGACATTCCGTTTTGCGCGGCGTCGGCGATCATCACGATGATCAAAAGGTCGGCGATGCTTACACCGCTAATGCCGCGCCGGGTAAAGCGCATCACGACAAAACAAAACAGGTAGATCAGCGTGCCGCGAATGAATATTTCCAGCGGGTTCACGCTAACACTGAACATATCCTGCCAATTGATGGCCGGCAGATCGAAAAGCAGCATTTTTACGCCTCCTTAGACATCGTATTCGTAAATGTATTCCGCCGGAGTTTGGCCGGTTTTTTCTCCCAGCAACCTTGAATTGACGAAGGCAGGCTCGGCGGCGATAGAGGCGACGTCGGGCGAATTGATGCTCGCAGGAAATTCGTAATCGGTCTCGATCACGCGAAATCCCATCTTCTTTCCAAAGAGCCCTGCCAGAGCTTCCTGTGAAAACCGGAAGTAATCATACGGCGCGCCGTGAACGGGATAGGTCTGGTGCGTCTGGATAAAAAGGAGGCCGCCGATCTTTAGCGCCTTCATTATTTCGTGCGCCGCGAGGTGCGGATACTTAAAGTGTTCGAACGAAGAGCAGGAAATGATGACGTCAAACTGTTCACAACCTGTAGTCTGACTTAATTTGTGCACGTCGGCTATGATGTCTACGTCGGCGCCTTCAGCAATATCGGTCCCTAAAAACTCGGCCGCGTGCGGTATCCATTCATCGTGTTTGGTTTTGACGTTTTCATAGAGGCGCCGGGTGCCGAGCTCGAGTACGCGGGGCGTAGGGATCTTTGCCGCGCGGGCCAAAAAAGCGTTTAGTAGATGATTATCGCCGGTCGCTTGCCCGGCGGCGCTGTAACGCGCCAGCGGGATGGCTATTCTTTTGGCAAGCTTTCGAGTGAATTTGAGGATGCGCATCGCGCTAGATTTTAGTCTTTTTTATTTGAAACAAGAAACGCTTTTCGGATAAAGGAAGTAATTTTTCCCGGAACGTCAGGCCGTGTTTGCGAAGTTCTTCACGCAGATTTTCGCCGCCGAAAAATACCATATAAGAATTTTCCGACCATTTGAGAAGCGCGGGCAGCTTTTGCGTGAATTTATCGAGCGCGCGGCAGGTGACCACGCGCACATCGGGTTTCCGGATCTCTTCGAACTGGCGGTTGATGATGGTCAAGCGGTCTTTGAGGCCCAGCTTTTCGCGCGCTTCGCTGAGGAACTGCGCCTTTTTTTGTTTTGATTCGATGAGAAAGCCGTGCAGGTCTTTACGCGCCAGCAGGCAGGGAATCCCGGGCAGCCCGGCGCCCGTGCCGACATCGGCGAATCTGGAATTTTCGGGCAGATACTCCAGCAATGTGAGCGATTCGAGAATATGGCGGACGGCAAAGTCTTCCACGCTTCCGGGCGCCACCAGGTGGAGAAGCGGGTTGTGTTTCAGGATCAGCTCATAGTACTCAGACAGACGCGAAACCGTTTCGGCGCCTAATTGCAGCCCGAATTCGGCCTGATGTTTCTCCAGCACTTTGATCAGATCGTCCATCTTACCCGGCCCCTAAACAAAAAATGAAGACCATTTCAGCCTTCATCATTGTGGTAAATTTTGGTGCGGACGAGAAGAATCGAACTTCCACTCCCTCGCGGGAACAGGCTTCTGAGACCTGCGCGTCTACCAGTTCCGCCACGTCCGCAAAAACAGAATTATCAATATACAACCTAGTACCATAAGATGACAAGTTATCTATCAGTTTAGTATGGGTTAGTTTGAAAAATCTTTCCTTTAAAGTCCCCAACGGGGACAAAAGAAAATAGCCCAGGGTAAGTGAGCGAAGCGAGCGCCACCCTGGGTATCTGAAACTCCCAAAGCGCTCCAGCCCTGAAAGGGCGGCAGAACACCAGTCAGGTTTCTGCCGCCCCTTCAGGGCTATAGATCAAATTGATCGCTCATTACCCAGGGCTGAAGCCCTGGGCTATTCTCACCAGTCCGCTATGCTATATTTAGCGTGTGGGTGAAACGTTTAAGGCGAGGTTGGATGAAGTTAAGCGCCGCATTGCGGGGGCAGCGGAGAAAGCTGATCGAAAGCCGGAAGAGATAAAGCTGATCCCGGTCAGTAAAACCCATCCTGTTACTGCTTTACGCGAAGCGATGGCAGCGGGAATCACCTGTTTTGGCGAAAACAAGGTGCAGGAAGCCGAAGGCAAGATCGAAGAACTCGGGCGCGATGGACTGGAATGGCATCTGATCGGCCACCTGCAGGCCAACAAGGCCCGCAAGGCCGTTAAGCTTTTTTCGGTTATCCACTCGCTTGATTCGGTCGAACTTGCGCGGCGGCTTGAGCGTATTTGTGAAGAAGAAGGACGCGCTGAATTAGCGGTTTTGGCGGAAGTCGATCTGGCCGGCGAGGAAATGAAAACCGGGATCACCGAAAACCAACTGCCGGAATTGGCGGAATTTTTACAGAGCTGTAAATTTTTGAGATTTAAAGGTTTGATGATAGTGCCGCCTTATTTTGAAACGTCAGAAGACGTGCGCCCATATTTTCGCCGGCTGCGCGAGATCCGCGACGATTTCTCTAAAAAAGGTTTTTTCGCAGGTAAAACGGGCGAGCTTTCGATGGGAATGACCCACGATCTTGAGGTTGCTATCGAAGAAGGCGCAACGATGGTCAGGGTCGGAACCGCTATCTTCGGAGAAAGAAATTAGAATAACTTTTCAAATATGCGTATAAGCATTTACCCGATAGTCCAGACGATCATAATCGTCTCGCTGCTTGTTTTTATCGCGCTGATGCTGTGCCGGCTGCTGTTTAATTACAGCGACCCGAACCCGTTCGGCAAGACCGGCAGATTTGCGTTTCGCTTCAGAAAACTGACTGAGAGATTCGTTTTTCCGGCGGCGCGGTTCCTGGCGACCTTCGGGATAGATGTGCGCCTGGCGCCGATCCTGACGATCCTGATCGCCAGCGTTCTGGTCTATTTTATCTTAGGAATAATCTTTGACATTTTTTATATCGTCGACGGGCTGACGGCGGGGATCATAAACAACAATTTAAAGGTCTTTGCCGGGTTCTTTCTCTACGCGGTGATAAGTTTTTATATTCTGCTGGTGTTTTTGCGCGTCCTTTCGTCGTGGTTCGTATTTACTAAAAACACACTTTTTGGATTTGTCCGGCGAATGACCGACCCGGCCGTCCTGCCGCTGCAAAGGCTAATTCCGCCGATCGGAATGTTCGATCTTTCGGCAATGATCCTTTTGATCCTGCTCGGTCTTTTACAACGGTTCATTATGCAGATCTTTGTGTTCGGCCAATAGAACACAGCAGGTGTGATAAAGGAGCGACCGGGTTTAGATTTGCGATAATTCGGCGGCCTTATAAATAAACCAAAAACCGGATCGCGAATCACACTAAATGACACGAAGGCGGAAACCCGGTCACTACCGTTCCCGGTTCTGACCTCATTTCCCGTTTAGAAAACTTTAGAACAGCATATGTCGTTCCTGACGGAGCTTAGGATCATTTACAATCTCTGTTCTACAAATATCACGTCCCTACGGGCGCGCCCGAGGTATTAAAGGTCTGATAAACATACGGGAAAAAGACGGCGCTTTGATCTTTGCGGTGCGGGTAATTCCGCGGGCTTCGAAAAGCGAGATCGCCGGTGAGCATGACGGCGCATTGAAAGTAAGGCTGGCCGCGCCGCCGGTCGATGGCGAGGCGAATGAAGAATTGATAAAGCTCCTGGCAAAAGAATTCGGCGTGGCGAAAAGCAGCGTAGAAATCCTTAGCGGACATACGTCGAAGACAAAGCAGGTCGCCGTCAAAAATGTATTGCGCGAACGGTTTTTGTCATTCGGAATAGATAATAGATGAAAGATGAGAGAGGATAGATCGAGATCTCACGGTTATCGTCTATTTCGGATAAAGACGCAACAAAGTCTCGTTTGCCGACACAAAACCCTCCGTGATATATTCCTTTTTTAGTTAAAACTCAATAAATTCAAGCATAAAAAGGAAATATCTCAAATGTCCGGACATTCCAAGTGGCATACAATCAAGCATAAAAAAGGCAAGGAAGATGCCAAGCGCGGAAAACTTTTTACCAGCCTGATCAAGGAGATCACGGTAGCGGCCAGGGGCGGGGGCGGCGATGTGGACGCGAACGCGCGGCTGCGCAAGGCGGTAACCGACGCCAAAGCGGGCAATATGCCGAACGACACCATCGATCGCGCGATCAAGCGCGGCACCGGTGAGCTGGAAGGCGTAAATTACGACGAGATCACTTACGAAGGCTACGGGCCGGGCGGCGTCGCTATCCTTATCGAATCTATGACCGATAATAGAAACCGGACCGTCGCGGAACTTCGCCACCTGCTGGCAAAAAACGGCGGGAATTTAGGCGAAGCCGGTTCGGTCGCCTGGATGTTTGATAAAAAAGGCTATCTGATAGTGGAAAAAGCCGCCAAATCTGAAGATGAGCTGATGGAGATCGTGCTGGAAGCCGGCGCCGACGATATGCAGGACCAGGGCGATGTTTTTGAAATTTACACCGCGCCGGAAAATTACGAGGCCGTCAGCGAAGCGTTAAAAAATGCCGGTATCGAAACCCAGGCTTCCGAACTTTCACGTATCCCGCAAACCTATGTCCGCCTCGAGGGAGATGAGGCCCAGCAAATGCTCAAACTCTATGAAGCGATCGACGATCACGACGATGTGCAAAAGCTATATGCAAATTTTGATATCGATGAATCAGAAATGCAGTAGTTAGTAATTGGTAATTGGTTTAAGAGAAAGAGAGGCGAACTCCCATGCGCGACTTTCGACAATTAAAAGTGTGGGAACAATCCCATGACATTACACTTAAAATTTATGAGCTAACTAAAACTTTTCCTCGGGAAGAATTATTTTCTCTGACGAATCAAATTCGCAGGGCTTCATCATCGATTCCGGCTAATATAGCGGAAGGATGCGGGCGAGGCGGAAACAAAGAGTTTGCTTATTTCCTGCAGGTAGCTACGGGATCGATTAGCGCGTGATCTAAAGTACATTGATTCTCAGAGTTATGAGGCTCTCGATTTTGAAATACAAGGTGTCAAAAAACAACTGAATGTGCTATTGAGAAAAGTGCGCGAAGCTTCTTAGCTAACTACCAATTACCAATTACTAATTACTATGAAGATTCTTGGAATTGACCCAGGCAGTGAGGTATTAGGTTGGGGTGTTATAGATGGCGCCGCTTCCAAATACGCGCTCGTTGATTTTGGGACGATCAAATCCAGCCCGCGTGTCCAATTTTCCAAACGGCTGTTAAAAATTGCCGATGGGGTTGAAAAGCTGATCGCCGAATTCCAGCCTGACACTCTCTCGATCGAAGAAGCTTTTTACGCGGTCAATGTGAATGTCGCGCTCAAACTGGGACAGGTCAGAGGCGCGGTGCTGGTGGTGGGTGAACGAGCGGGGTTGGAGATCGCGGAATATGCCCCGCGGCTGATAAAGCAAACGGTGGTCGGCTATGGCGGCGCGGAAAAACACCAGGTGCAGGAGATGGTACGGCTGCTGTTAAAACTGAAAAAAGTTCCCGAGCCGCACGACGCCGCCGATGCTTTGGCCGTGGCGATCTGCCATTTTCATCACGCCGGGATGCAGCAGAAAATAAATAAGGCGACGGCGGGAAAAAGAAAGAAATAATATTAGCCACGATTATACTAATTACACGGATCAGAATTTCTCATTCGTGTGATTAGTATAATTCGTGGCTAATATATTCTGACTGTGTAAGTAAAGCCGTCAGGACTGCGCTAAAATACTTCTGCAATTCTCAATTCCATAGAATCAAGGTTGTGGCCCGAATGTTTTCTCCCATAAACAGGCTCGCTTCAATTTGTGTGGTTGTCTTTCTCGTATTTGCGAGCGATATCGCCGCGCAAAAAAAGCGTCCTTTAGTGCAAACCAAAAAAACTTCTCCGGCAAAACCCGCGACGGAAAAATATTATCCCGGGACGGTAATCGACGAGCGGCTGTCGGTTTTGCGAATGGAACCGAGTTTGTACAGCATCCCGCTGCAGAGAATGCGGCGCGGCCGGACGGTGCTGATCTATTCCAGCAAAGAGGCGGACGGGGTTCTTTTTTACCGGGTGGCGGTGCCGCCCGATAAGCGCGGCTGGGTACAGGCCGAAGCGGTAGTTTCCGCCGGACGGCGCGGCGATGACGAGCGGCTTTTGAGGCTTATTCGCGCCTCGGAAGGTTTTGAGCAAATAGAACGGGGCGTGCTTTTTCTGGAGACGTTTCCGGATTCTCCGCTGCGCCCGGCGCTTTTGCTCCATTTGGGTGACCTGCTGGAAGATGCGGCGCAAAAGCTCACCTTCGAAGCGCACAAGCGGCTGGACAAGAGTGAAATGGAAGCGGGCGGCGCTCCGCTTTACAGTTATTTTCTCAATTATGCGGGCCTGGACCGCTATCGAAGGCTGGGAATTAGCTTTGTTTTTGATCAAAACACCAAATACTTTCATTATGACGGCGAATGCTGGAAGGAACTTATCACCCGTTTTTCGGGCTCGAATGAGGCCGTTGAGGCGAAAACACGGTTGGATGAGCTGAGACGGAGCGCCGAATTTATTCGGCATGCCCAATAAATTGGGCGCTCCCAATCCGGCATTCCCCAATGAACTGGGTGCTCCGGTTGAACTTTCTCGCGTCAGACGCTAAAATTACCTTTTCGCAATGAGCGAAATTTCCGAACCTAGCGACGGCTCGACCGGAAAACCGGGCAGCAATATCCTGAGACGTATTCTGCTGATAATGGCTGTTTTGCTAATTATTGGTGTGGCTGTCTGCCTGTTTGTGTTCGGATGGCGTGAAACCGCAGGGCTGATAATTGGCGGAGCGCTGAGTTTTTTGAATTTCTACTGGCTAAAAGCGTCGCTGGGCAAGATGCTCGGCGTGGCGGCCGAAACCGGGGCCGCCGAGCCTACCGGGCTCTGGCTGCTCAGATACAACCTGCGGTTTTTGTTTTTGCTGATCGTGATCTTTGGGATCTTTTTGACGGGCGTAGTTTCCGTCACGGCCCTTTTCGCCGGCCTGCTTTCTTTGGCGATGGCAATTGTAGTAGAAGGTTTTATTCAATTATTTTTAGCTGTTTTTAAACGAGGAAATTAATAATGTTCTTATTTGCAGAAGGCCATCATACCCCGCTGATAGTGGAATTTATTAACACTTATCTGGGAGAACCGGTCTGCCGCGCGGAAAATGCCGTGCTTTATCCCGCGCTGGACGTGGTCTTAAAACCATTTGGTACCAGCACAGTCGGTGTTTTTGGCACGTGCCACCCGGATAACGCGATACCCTGGTACACGGTAATGTTCATCATCGCCTGTATTTTGACGATGGCGGTGATCTGGATATTCAAAGGCAAGCTTTCCGAAGACGATCCGACCCACGGGCAGTTGACGCTCGAAGCAGGATTCCTGGCGTTGAAAAATCTGATCGTAAGCGTAGTAGGAGAGCACGGTTATAAATACTTTCCGGTGGTGGCGACATTCGCGGTGCTGATCCTGATATCGAACCTGATGGGAATGTTCCCGCTCTTTATGGCGCCGACGGCTTCGGTCAGCGTTACTTTCGCGCTCGGCATCACGTCGTTCATTTATTACAATTCGGTCGGTATCAGGGAAAACGGATTGATCGGCCACCTGGCACACTTTGCCGGGCCGCGGCTGCCGCTGCTGATGGCGATATTTATTACGCCGCTGATCTTTGCTATCGAACTGGTCAGTAATATGATCCGCCCGCTGACACTCGGCGTCCGGCTCTTTGCCAATATGTTCGCGGACGAAGCGATCGCAGCGACGGTTTCGGGGCTGGCCCCGCCGTACACACAGTTTCTGGTGCCGGTAATTTTGCTGCCGCTGGCATTATTCGTGGCTTTTGTGCAGGCGTTCGTTTTCACTTTGCTTTCGATGGTTTATCTGGGTGAGGTCACACACGGCGATCACGGGCACGGGCACGCAGATGGACATGCCGAAGAAGCGCACGGCGAGGCTGGGGCGGCTGCCGCGGCGCACGCATAAGATTTTTGATAAACAGACTTTGGTTGGTTGGCGAAACTTGCTTTTATAGCAGTATAGCCCGCACGCGACAGGAGCCTCGTCTCTACGTGAGTATAAAACGAGCGCATACCGGAAGTGAGGCGAAATCATAACCCCGCAGGTTTTTAGGACCGGCCGAAGTCTTCAGACTAAATAAAACTATAAGGAGACTTAAAATGAATAAACTCAAATATATCGGTTTGACCGTTTTGACGATGGCCTTGATGGCTGTGTCGGCAATGGCCGCGACTGAAGCTCCGGCTGCCGGCGGTGCCGGACAGACCTCTATCGGTACCGGTTTGGCGATCCTGGGCTTTGGCCTGGCTGCCGGTTTGGCGGGTATCGGACAGGGTTTGGCAGGTTCGCGCGCCGCTGAAGGCGCCGCCCGTAATCCGGGTGCCGCGGGCACAGTTCAGACGCTTATGATCATTGCGCTGGCGCTGATCGAATCGCTCGTTCTGTTTGCCATGCTGATCGTATTCACGCAGCTCAAGGCCGGTTAATTCCGCGCTTTTCAAATTCGGGTGAAGTTTCGGCTTCGCCCGTTTTTTGTTTTAAATGGCATTGCCCATAAGTAACAGGTCAGTACCGGGAACGCAGTGACCGGCTGATCTTATCGCTTGGGCAGTTGTATTATAGGGGAGCAATTCGCTTCGCTCAGAGCCGGTCACTACGTTCCGGTACTGACTTCATTGCGATGATCCTCTATTTCATTTGTAAGCACGCCGTTTTAATTCAAGCGGTTTTTGTTTTAAATTCAGGGAGGTTTATACTACAACCAGACGCAAGTTTGGCGAATCCAAACATTCTTTAAGAGGAAATTGCGTCACAAAAAAGTAATGCCTGAAGAAATAAAAACATCGCCGGATATCGCGCCGGACAGTAACAAAATAGACGTCGAACCGGTGGTCGAATCCCCTGAAAGAGAAGAATCGCCGGAAACGGGCGCGCAAACCGCGGTGGTGTCGGCCAGAAAGGGCGACCCGTGGAAAACCGCGTTCATTGTCCTGGCGGGAATTACCATTATCAGCGGCACGATCTATTTCACGACTTACGGCCGGAAAAGCGATCTGCCGACGACGCCCACCGCCGACCCGAATGCGATGCCCGTTCAGATGGCAAATCCGGCGACCGGCGCCAGTGAGCAAAGCGCTCTGCGACAGCCTTTACCTGCCGTAGTGGGCAACGCCGCCGATCTGCAGGCCGTGCCGGGCGACGGTTACGACCCGTGGGCAAATCCGGGCCGGTATCAATCGAATAGTTCATCAAATCCATATCCCGTTACGCCGGTCGGGCCTCCGGGACAACAGGTGTATATGGAAAGCAATCCGAATAGCCCGTTCATGTCCGATGGCAACACTTACATAATGGTGCCGGCAAATACGGCCGTAAACGCGAACCGGGGCGGAGCGGCAAATACGAACCGGCCTGCGAAACCGGTAGCTTCACCGTCGCCGGGGACCGCGCCCGCGGCCAACACCGCCGTGCCGGCAACGCAGCCTAAGCCGGACGCGCAGCCGGCCAATAAGCCCCCGGCAAAACCGAAAAAGCCTTCGACGGGAAAACCGAACGGCACAGAATGATTATTTTCGTTAGCAATGAGGTCAGAACCGGGAGCGATAGCGATCGGGTTTCTCCCAAATTGAAAGAACTGAAGGCTCAAATCCAAATCAAAACCAAGCCAAAACAAACCCCTCGCTACCGCTTCGGGTTCTGACTTCATATATTTAGTAAAGGGTTTTTACGATCAACTCCCGCAATCCCTCTTCATTATCGAAAACAGGGGCGCTCTCGACCACGTAGCAGGGCACATCAAAGCGAAAGTTTTTTAGCTTGACCGCGTCTTTTACGGTCGTGAGCAGAATATCCGCGTTCCATTTACGGGCCAGTTCATTTAACGTCGAAACGTCACGTTCGGAGTATTTGTAGTGATCGGGAAATTTGTTGGTTCCGGCGAGTTCAAATCCTTCGGCCATTAGCTGGCGAAAGAACGAGTCCGGGTTGCCGATGGCGCAAAAAGCCAGCGTTCTGGTTTTTGGCAAAAGCGATGTGATCGGAACAGTTTCTTTCTCGCCGAAAAGTTTTGCCAGGGGAATGATATTCGATGTTTTATTTTGCGAAGTAAAGACGGCAGCGGCAGGCGCGAGGCCCTGCACTTTCGCTTTTAGCGCGTCAACTCCATTTGGGCCATTTGGGCTACTGGGATCAGCTAAATTCGCGCGCGTTAGAATTACTGCGCCGGCCCGCGCCAGATTTTCCACCGGTTCGCGCAGTGTGCCTTGCGGAAGCAGCCAGCCGTTGCCGAACGGGTCCGTCGTGTCGACGGTCACCAGATCGAGGCTGCGTTTTAGCTGAAAATGCTGAAAGCCGTCGTCAAGCACGAAGGCATCGCTGCCGAGATCCTCTTTTGCCCAAAGCCCGGCGGCCGTGCGGTCCTTGTCCGCGATCACGGCAGCAATGCCCAAAAGTTTTTGCGCTAATTCGTAAGGCTCGTCGCCGCTTTGTTTTACTTCGGCCAGGATATTTTGACCGTCGGAGACGAGTATTCTCTCGTTCGGATTTTCGCGCTTATAGCCGCGGGTGAGTATGCAGACTTTCCGGCCGTTTTCCGCCAGGACTTGGGCTACAAAAGCGACCAGCGGCGTTTTGCCGGTACCGCCGACGGTGAGATTGCCGACGCTGATCACCGGCACACCGAGATCGTGCGAACGCGTGATGCCTTGACGGTACATCGCCGACCGCGCTTTTAAGATCAGGTTGTAAAGATGGCCCAGGGGCATAAAAAGTTACGGCGTACCGTTGCGATCGTCAATCAGCGGCGCCAGGTATTTTACCGTTTTTTCGGCCGCGCCGGCATTGGCCTGCATGATCGAAAACGCCCGGTCAGCCAATTTCTTGCCGACCTCCGGTTTTTGTAAAAGTTCGATAATGGCCGTTTGAAGTTTATCCGTCATCTCCGCCTTATCCAGCACAGGCAATTGGATCAGCGCGTCTTTCTCCAAAAACTCACTGACGATAGCGGCGAAATTTGTTGTGTAGGGCCCGGTAATGATCGCTTTATGCGCGGCCGCGGGTTCGAGTATATTTTGCCCGCCGTGCGGGATCAGGCTTCCACCGACAAAAACTATGTCCGCCAAAGGAAAGACCGCGCGAAGTTCTCCAATACTGTCCAGCAAGATAACGTCCGCCAGTTCGTCCGCTATGCCCGGTTCGGCGGAGCGCCTTATCGAAGTAAATCCGTTGGAAGAAACCAGTTCCGCGACCTCGCTGAAACGCTCCGGATGGCGAGGGGCGATCATCAGGCGCACGTTAGAATTTTTCGGGGAATTTTCGGGTGAATTCTTTATCGCTGAAAAAGCTTCGAGCAGCATTTTTTCTTCCGGATCGTGAGTGCTGGCAGCCACTATCAGGCGCGAATCGCCTGTAGAAGCGGCGATACCGAAACGTTTGCGAAATTCCGCGGTGAGGGGATTTTCCTGCGCATCTGCCGCATCTGCATCATTTGATGCTTCGTTCAGGGGCTGGTCGAACTTGATATTGCCCGTCACGCGGATGCGGGAATTTTTCATTCCCAATTCTTTTATCCGGTTCGCGTCCTGCTGGCTTTGCATCAGCGCCAGATCGACATAGTGTAAGACCCGGATCATAAATTTGCGGATCCACATATAACGATTGACCGACCGGTCAGACAACCGGCCGTTGACGATCGCCACTTTGACGTTGCTTTTGTGAGCGACACGCAGGAAATTGAACCAGAGCTCGGTTTCCATCAGTAAAACTACTTGCGGGTTGACGATCTTTAACGCGCGGCGGACGGCAAATTTCCAATCGAAAGGAAAATAAAAGATCAGCGCGGCCTTATCGGCAAATAAATTTTGCGCGACTTCCTGGCCGGTCTTTGTGATGGTGGAAATTACGAGTTTATGGCCGGGGAAATTTTTCAGGAGTTCGTCGACCAGCGGGCGGGCCGCCTGCGTCTCGCCGACCGAAACGCAGTGCAGCCAAATGACAGGTTTTCCCTCGGCATCAAACGCGGGAAGGCGTCCCAACCGCTGCCGGAACCCGGCAGCATATTTGCCGCGCCGGGTCGCATCGTGCAAAAAACGAGGTAAAAGGATGACGAAGGCAACGGTTAAAAGAACGCTATAAAGAATGAACATCGGCGTCGTGGCTTTCTCTCAATAGCCCGGCCTCGTCATCAGGAAGGGCGCCCTTTTCTTACGCACGGGCACAGGCGCAGGCTGCGCACAGTTTATTTTACACGTTCAATGTATTTCGACTCGGCCGGATTTACGCGGATCTTTTCGCCGACGGTGATGAAGGGCGGCACGGTGATCGAAACGCCGTTTTCCAGTTTGGCCGGCTTGTTCGAATTTGAGACCGTCGCGCCTTTTAGCGGCGGGTCGGTTTCCGTGACGGTCAGGTCCATCGACATAGGCATATCGATGCCGATCGGCGCGCCTTCGTAAAACTCCACGTCGATCTTTAAGCCGGCCATCAGCCACTGGGCCGCGTCGCCAAGATCGCTTTCGTTGAGCGCGATCTGCTCGTAGTTTTCCGTGTTCATAAAGTGGTGCTGGTCACCGTCGGAATAGAGATATTCCATCTGGTGCTGTTCCATCACGGCTTTATCAACCTTATCGGATGAACTGAAGCGGTGCTCAAAGGAGTTTCCCGTGCGCAGGTTGCGCATGCGGGTTTGCACCATCGCGCGCAGGTTGCCCGGCGTCTTGTGCTGAAATTCCATTACCTTGCAGGGCTCACCCTCGTGAATAATTATCATCCCTCTGCGGATATCGTTTGCCGAAATTGCCATAAACTTTTGATTAACTCCGTATAATAAGATTCTTTATATATTGCAAAACATATAGTTTAATTTCTAACCGGAGGTTTTGTCCAGCCGAAATAAAACAGCAGTAGTGTGTCAGTTTGATATTTAATGACTGGACATCGGAATGTGCCCGTAAACCTGGGAGCGCAGGCAAGATGCCTGCGCTCCCAGGAAGAGCGCCCTGATTTCTTTTAGAGTTTAAATTTAACCCACTATCAAAATACTTGTAAATCCCCACCCGGTTAGCCTATTATGCTGAAAATTAAAAAATCCTATGCCCGAGAATAAAATAGCGTTTCAAGTCGAGCGGATCGCTTTCTTTAGCGATGCGGTCTTTGCCATCGCCATTACCTTGCTGATCATCGAAGTTCACCCCAAGGTTTTTGGCCCTGAGGTGACCAGCGGCGAGGCCCTGGGGCAATTTCTCGAACTGATACCGCATTTGATAGCGGTAGTGGTCAGCTTTCTTCTGATCTCGATGCACTGGCGGCGACATCACCAGCTTTTCGGAGAACTGATAAATTATGACAAAAAGCTTATCACCTTGAATTTGCTTATCCTGCTCAGCATCATTTTCCTGCCTTTCAGCACAGGCGTGATCGCGATGAATTATGGGCGATTTTGGGTCAACCATCTCACCCTGCCGTTCGTCGTTTATATGTTGAACAACCTGGCCTGCGCTTTTTCAAACTTTCTTGTTTTTAATTACGTGGTAAAACAGGAAGGGAAATTATACGAGCCGGAAAGCCGTCCTGAACTTGTCCGGGCAAAATATGAGGTGCTTTACGCGGTAATCGTCTTTTTGATCATTACAACGGTTGGAATTTTTAATCATTTCATCGGGCTTGCCTGCTTCGCGCTGTTTGCGCTGGAGCCGCTTTACTTACGCCGGATATTTCCCAAACAAGAGGAATAGGAAAATCGGCTTTAGCCGAATTTTATTTGGGCTAAAGCCCGTAAAATCAGAGAGCATTTTCTATCCACTAGCTAAAGCTAGTGGCAATTTAAAATACCTTCAAAGTTATTGAATATTTTTTGGGAAATAGGATTTAGAGGCGAAGCCAGATCACTGCACTCTCACTTTGAATCTGAAAGTGCCGCGCCACGGATCAACCTTGCTGCACTCGCTGACTATTATTTTATAGTCGCCGGCAACGGTTTCTTCCGTTTGCTTGCGATTGTTGCAGGAAGCGTCGGAGTCGGCGGCGATCTCGCCATGGGGATCGAGCACGGCAATGGTGATCGCGCCCCCTTTTTCGCCACCCACTTGCTCGGTCTTTAAGATCTGCCCGGCGCGAACGCGGATCACATAAACACGCTGCCCTTTATAGCTATACAAAGTCCCGCTTACGACCGCCTGTTTGGCACCGCGCTTGAAGATTATGCGCTGCGCTTTCTGGGCAAACGCGGCAGAGGCTAGTAATAGTAGCGAGATAACCGATAGTAAGAAAAACTTTTTCATGTTTTGTCTGTAAATAATACTTTAGATCGCGCAGCGATCTTTGCGGACGGGACGTCCGCGCTCCCAGGTTAATTGCCGGACGGCAGCGGGGACGGTTCTTCGCCTTCTTTGGGCGGCTCACGGCCGATGCTTTTGAAAATGCTGAGGATCTGGTCGTGCATTTTCTTTGCGTCTTCATCGTCAGGATCGAGTTTTAATCCCTTGCGAAAATCTCCCAGGGCGGCGCGGTACTGCGCGGCCTCGGTCAGTGCGAAAGCGCGGATGAAATAAGCGTGGGCCAGATCTTTTTTCGCCTGAGCATCATTGGAGTCCTTTTCATAATTCTTTTCGGCTTTTTGGATATCGGCGTTCATCGCGCTGACATCTATCGGCCGCGACATCGGCGAGACACTGCCGGCGCCATTTGAGTTAGGCGCTGAATTGTCATTTACCGGGATGTTTGTCGGCTGAAAGCGGTTGTCGGCCGAATGGCTGATGGCGGAAAGCTCATCGCGCTTGCCGGCAGGCGTGGCCTGTGCAACTGACTGATTTGGCGGCTGGTTCGTCGTTTGAAGCTGAGCGGTACTACCGGCACAGCCTGCTAAAAATATTGCGGATAAACTTAAAAACAAAAAATATTTCATAAACTAATTCTTTTTCTCGATATAAGGGCGCGCCTGCACGATATATATTTGTCCGGCCATTATACCCCACTCGATATCCTGCTCTCTCTTGCCGCCAAAAATATGCTTGATATTCATCGCGGTCTTTGCCAGCGCCCTTGCCTGAATATTGGTCAAGACCCGTTTGGTCAGTTTATTGGCGCAAATGTCGGCGGTCTCACGCAGCCCGCCGCTTTTGACATCGAAGGTCAACGCCACTTTCTGCTGCGAGCGGGTCATCAGGATCACCGAGTTCGATTTCGGGTTGAACAGGATCTGCTCCGGGATCCCGTCATTATCCGTAACCTTTGTGTTGTGGCCGCAGACCGCGCTGATATAGACGTTATTTTTGCTTTCGTCGTCAAAGGGATCTTTGGTGACCATCACCCCGCCGCGGTCCATGTTGACGCCGACCTGGACCAGCGCCGACATATAGACGTCTTTTTGACTGACAAAATTTCGCACACGCGCTTCGTAGGCCTGAAAATTCCAGAGCGAGGCCCAAACTTTCTTGACCGCATTGACCAGGGCTTCTTCGTCAACCACATTCGGTTCACTGCTATAAAGGCCGGCCCCGCTAAAATTCGGCAGGTCTTCGGAGTTTGACGAGCTGCGGACAAAAACCACTTTTCCGCCGAGCTGAGTTTTCCATTTAGAGATCAATTCCTGCCGCAAAGTTTCGTCGAATTTACCGGCCCGGAGCTTGGCGCGAAACTCTTCCAGCCGCTTGCGGCGGATGCTCGGGTTATGAACAAAATCATTGTCATCTTCGAATTCTTCGATGATCTCGTCAAATTTATTATCTTTTATAAATTTGTCATACCAGTAGAAGGGGACCGTGAACCCGTCCGGCACGGTCGCGCCGCTTAAAGTGTTATTGATCATCTCACCGAGGTTCGCGGATTTTGAACCGAAGGCGATGCTGTCTTTTTGCCGCATCTCATGCAGCCCGGCAAGCTTTTTAACATCGAGATTGACCGGAGGGATGACCGGGGCTTCATCGCCGTCTTCGTCGAGGATCGGCTTATCGGCCAGAATGGTTTTGTAGTCCGTCAGATTGGCCTGAAATTTGACCCAGCGGGTGTCATATTCTTTAAAGAGCTTGTCGGCATCCTTGATATAGACATTGGGAATGCCCCAGCCGCGCGCGAGAATGTTGATGTGCGATAAAGGCGTGGACGATTTGGCCACGATCACGCCCCTCACCTGCGGCAGAGAAAGCGGCAGCTCTTTTATCACCAGTATCTCGTTAGAACCGACCTCGACCGTGTCGTCCAGTTTTTCAATGATATGGATGCGCCCGATCGCCGTGCCCGTGTTGAGCGCGAGATATTCCTGATTTTTGGTTATCTCATCCTGCGAGATGCGCGGGATCTTAAGGTTTGCCGAGGCGTCTTCCTGGCGGATCGAGTTGGGTTTATAAGCAACCGGCTGGAAAAAGGTCTTGCTGATAACGCCGTGGGTCAGTTTGATCAACAGGGCTGAGGCGAGATCGCCTTCCCAGAGTTCCCAGGTATATTTTTCGACCGGCTTCTGCCAGGCGATCGTGCCCACGATAAAGCGCCTTTTATCGCTGGCGTAAACTGTCTTAAAAATATCGGTCCCGCGCGGTATCAGATAATTCGCCAGCAGAAAATCTTTGTGAAAACGGTAACGCTGGGAATTGACGTAATAGATCTTGTTCGCGTTCTTGCGGTCGATAACGAACATCAGATGAGGCAATGCAAAAGGAGTGCCCTGGTGATAAGTGCGGGCAATTGAATCAAAATCTTCCTGCGTCTTGACCGCGGGCAGAGACCGGTCCTTCGAATCGGGCCGGGCAGGCATCGCGCCTTTTGGCTCGCGCGTCGGCGTCGGCTTGCGCGCCATCTGCGCTCCCGCCAAAGAGAAGGCAAATAAAACCAGTAACAATAAATAAACCGCGTGTTTAACTTTTTGATTCATATGATCTAATTGTGGAGCGCGGGCAAGATGCCCGCGCTCCACACCCAAGATTTTCGTCTTTTATCGCTAATTTTTCAAGGCGCTTTCGATCGCATCGCAGGCGGCGCGCGTACCGCTTTCCGAATTTACCACGCTCTTTGCCTCGAGCGCTTTTTCGCGGTAGGACGCTTCCGCCAAAAGAGGGCGCATTTCTTCGGCCGCGCGGGCAGCCGTATAACCTGAGCGGCTTATTATCCGGGCGACCCCGGCCCGGCGGCAGCGCGCGGCATTATCGGGCTGATCGTGGGCGTAAGGCATCACCAGCATCGGCACACCGGCGCGCAATACCTGCGAGGTCGTCCCGACGCCTCCCTGGTGCACCACACAAGCTGCTTTTGGAAAAACGCGGCTGTAGGGCGCGTAGGCAAAGCCGACATTATTTTCATCCAAACCGGCCGGCGGCTCATTAAAAAGGCCGTAGAGCGAAACCGAACGGCGTCCTAATATTTTGGCGGCTTTTATACTTTCCTCGTAGAAATCGCCGGCATCCATCACCGCCGCGGAGCCGAGCGTAAAAATTATCGGCGGCCCATCTGCGTCGCCGGCGGCGAAAAATTCTTCCAGGCCGTCAGGCATTTTGCCGGTGTCGTTTTGGCCGTCATAAAAACAAAAACCTGTCTGGACGGAGGCGGGAAACCAGTCAGGCTGCGGCGTCTGCATTACGCGCGAGAACATTACCAGGTGAAGCAGATCGGACGCCTTGCCGCGAAAGACCGGGTCGTGGTCTTCATTTAAGCCGAGATCGCGGCGAAAGGTTTTATACGGTTCGAACCAATCGGAAATGGTCCAGCGCATAAAGCTAAAAAGCGCTTCGTGAAATACGGGAGGAAGAAAACGCAGATGCTCGAGCCATTCGGCGGCGGGATAAACGCCGGGGTCGTGATTGGAAAACATCGAGATCGGCGAAAGCGAGGTAGAGATCCATTTGATGCCGCTTTTTTGCGCCGCCGAATTAGCGATATAGACAACTTCGCCGCTCAGAAAAATATCGGCCCCCTCGATCGCGGCCATCAGGTCGTTGTAGATCTCGTGAAGGCGCGGAAAGACGATATTTTTTATCAGCATCTCCGGCCCTTTTCTGATATCCATCACCTTTTGCGCCAGTTCGCGGTCTTCCAGGTCGAGATGCGGGCTTAGCGGGCGAAATTCAAAACCCACGGCTTCGATCTTTTCGCGGTAAAGATTCATGGTCGCGAAAACAATATCGTGGCCGCGGCTTTTTAATTCAATACCGAGGGCGATCATGGGGTGAATATCACCGAGCGAGCCGGAAGTTGCTAAAACGATTCTTGCCATATCATTCGCCGGGATCTTCTCCTTCTCCTTCTGCTTCTGCTGCTTCTTCGGGCCCACTTTCCGCGTCTCTTTTGTTCAAACTGGCTTTGAGCTGAAAACGCATTCCGAGAAAATAGGCGCAGGCGCTTAGTACCCCGGCCGCAAAAGCTATTTCGGTGTTGTGATACCAAAATAAGACGGCGGCTGCTCCGAGCAGAACAACCGCCAATATCTTAAATAGGGTCTCAAGTTTCATCTTATTTTATGAACTTTGCTCTTCCGACAGCTTGTTAGCAAGACGCCGTTTTTTATATTTTCTCCAAAAATATCTCAACAGCAAATAGACCGGCAATACTACCAGTACCAGGAAGGGAATTATAGCGATGATAAAAACGATAAAGCCCAGAATAAAACTGAGCGCGGATTCAAGACCGGTGTTTAAAGACTGTCCAAGCTGATAAAAGAACCCGGATGAGTTTGCCGAAAAAACGGTCGGAGTTTGCAGGGTCAGCTTGATGGTGGAGAGGCTGGTTTGATTTTCGAGAAAACGCTTTCTGCCTTCGATCTGTTCGATCTCGCCGCGGACGCGGGAAAGTTCGGTTTGAACTTCGAGCGTATCCTGCACATTTTTGGCCTGTTTTAATATCCCGAGAAATTGCTCTTCCAGTTCTTTTTTGGTCTTTAAGCGCGCTTCGACATCGATAAATTCCTCGGTCACATCCTGGCCCTTGACGGTTTCTACCAGAACGCGGCCGGCGGTCTTTCTTATTTCGTCCAGCGTTTCGTCAAATTTATCGGCCGGAACACGCAGCGTCATCGTCACCCGGTCGCGCGTCGTCGCTTGAGAATTGGTGGTGCTCTGCTGCGATTCGACCACGAAGCCGTTTTTAGAAGCAGCGATGGCGGTTACCTTTTGCTGAGCATCTTCAGGAGAAGAAGTTTCCACGTTCAACTCGGCGTTGCGGATGATCTTGCGCTCGACGGGCGCCTGCTGGCTTTTGCCGGCTTTGTCGATCGACACCTCGTCGCCGGGGTCCTGCGGGGCAGCGGCCTTATTGGCAGAGTTGGCGGCAGAGGGAAGAGCAGACTCATCTTGCACGCTCTGGATGCGCTCAGTCGCCATGGCGGTGTTATACGACGGTTCGGCCCTGCCAATCTTGGCGGGGTCGGGTCCTGCCGCGCAAGCGCCGGTGATCAGGAGCGCCGCGGTGATCAATAAAAATTTTATTTTGTTCATATATTTGATGGAATACACTCGTAAATAAGAATGCAGTTTCCGAAATATCTTGCAGGAATTCCAGGGCCGTAAACTAATATCACCCGGCTGTTTCCGTAAAGCCTTTTCCCGCAAAAAAAGCACGGATAGCCCGCCACATCCTTCTCATCGCCCGAAATATCTTTGGGGCGAACCAGGCAAAGAAAAATGCGAACAAGATCAGAACGATGATCATTATTACAGGCGCAAAGACCGCCAGAAACGTCCCGAGGATCGCGACGCCGTCTTCAAAGAAGGACAAAGCCCAGTTTGAGACCGGCTCGGGGCTGAGGTTGGCCGTGGCACGCGCGGCCGCCTTGGTGCCGTGCGACGAAAGCGCCAGCCCGCCGCCCAGCAGCAGGGCGATAACGCTGACCGTCGGGTCAATCTGGTAAGTGGCGGCGTAGGCCAGAATGGCGCCCGCCGGAATACGGATAAAGGTGTGGATGACGTCCCAAACGCTATCGACGTAGGGAACCTTGTCGGCGACAAACTCGATCAGAAACAGCCCGCCGGCGATACCGATGATCCACCAGTTGTCCAGCACATCGAGCCCGCCCGGCAATTTCGCCGCGCCGAATTTTTGCAGCAGTCCTAAAACGGTGACCGTGGCGTAGAGATTTATACCGGATGTCCACGCCGCGCCGAGCGCCAGGGATAGAGTTGCAAACCAGTCCATAACGTATCCTTATAAATTGCCACTAGCTTTAGCTAGTGGGTTACACAGCAATAATTTTATGGCCTGGCTTTAGCCAAAATCTTTATTGGGCTAAAGCCCCGAAAAACCAGGATTCCTTACCCACTAGCTAAAGCTAGTGGCAATTTAAAAGAACCAAAACACATCAATCACTGCCGCTCATTATTTTACGTTTCTTCGCCTTCTTCGGTTCCGGCATCGTCGCGTTTGATGCCGAATTTTTCCAGCCGGTATTGCAGCGTGCGAAAGGTCAAACCCAATAGCTTGGCCGCCTTGGTAATATTATTGTCGGTGCGTTCCATCGCCTGCATGATCAGGCCGCGCTCGACGTCTTCAAAATTTATCCCGTCGGCGGGAAGCTTGAACTGGCTGTCGCCCGGCGCCGCTCTGACGCCGCCCTGCATCATTTCCGGCGGCAGGTCGTCAACGGTGATGGTGTTATTTTCGCTGAGCAGGATGGCGCGCTCGACGGCGGACTCGAGCTGCCGCACATTTCCCGGGAAAGCGTATTCGTTGAACAGGCGTTCGGCATCGGGAGTCATGGTTATTTCACGCTTGGTGTCCCGCGTGTGTTTTTTGATAAAAAAATCGATCAGCAGCGGAATATCCGTCCGGCGCTCGCGCAGCGCGGGGATCTCGATCGAAAGAACGTTCAGCCGGTAATAGAGGTCTTCGCGAAAGCGGCCTTCCTCGGTCATCTTGAGCAGGTCGCGGTTGGTCGCCGCCACTACCCGCACGTCCGTCTTTATCTCCTTGGTGCCGCCCACACGCCGGATGGATTTTTCCTGGAGCGCGCGCAGTAGCTTGGCCTGCAGGCTGATATCGAGCTCGCCGATCTCGTCTAAAAACAAGGTGCCGCCGTCCGCCACTTCGAACAAACCTTTCTTTTCCACATGCGCGCCGGTGAATGAACCTTTTTCATGGCCGAACAGTTCGGATTCCAGCAGATTTTCGTTTATCGCGGCGCAGTTCACCGCCTGAAAGACCTCGCCCAGGCGCGGGCTGTTTTGATGTATCGAGCGGGCGATCAATTCTTTGCCCGTGCCGCTTTCGCCGCGGATCAGCACCGTCGAGCTCGACTTGGCCACTTTCAGGATAAGTTTTTTGACCTTGTCCATTTCGGGCGAGGAAGAAACGATCTCGGTATCTAGCTGCGACAGTTTATTCAGCGCGCGCCCGACGGTTTCCAGCAGATTTTCCCGCTCGTAAGGTTTTTGCAGGTAGGCAAAGGCGCCGAGGTCTTTGGCCTCGAAGGCGGAATCGACCGTGCCGTGCGCCGTCAGCAAAATGACCATGATCGATTTATCGAAAGCGACCAGTTCCTTGAGCAGGTCGATGCCGCTCATGCCGGTCATTTTCAGATCGGTCAGCACCAGGTCAAAGCGCCGGTCGTGAACGAATTTCATCGCCGCTTCGCCGCTCGAAGCGGTGGTCACATCATAGCCTTCGCCGGACAAGATCACCTCGAGGATCTCGCGCTGGCCCTTTTCATCGTCTACTACCAGGATAGTTTTTCTCGTCATACTGATTTGATGTAAGTGTAGCTTAAAATGTGGTATAAAACATATTGTAAATAAAAAGCCTGTGAGTTACCGCGAAACTTCCACAAAACCGGTTTCAGGTTTCACATCTTAAATTTACCGCAGAATAACCACATATTTTGGAGGTAAGCCAAGTGAGAAAGAACAATTTAATATCCATATTCGGAATGCTTTTGTGTGTCATCAGCATTCTCGCCCAAAACAACTACGCGCAAAAAACCGTCCCCGTAAAACAAGCCGAAAAGGCGGCAAATACCAGCGTCGTCGGGCAATATTTGAGCTTTTCAGGCTTAGAGATGCTGGAAATGCAAAGGATGTTCCGCAGCCTGTCCCCCGAAAGCAGGCCAGCGGTCATGAGATTCCATATTGCCTTTCAATTAGTAAAGCGTCCGGGCTGACGGCGGAGCAAAAGGCGCTGCTATTCGATGGTATCTCGATGATAACAGCCGATTCGTACAGTGACACCGATACGGCAAAACAAGAGGCAGCTGAAGCAAAAGCGGTTTCGCTGGCACCGCGAATTAGTGCCCTGTTTCAAGGTAGGGAGCGTTTTGAGATCTTTGGAAATCTTGGCCCCACCAAGGACGATGTCGCCATACTTCAGAAATATGAAGATTTGACTCCGCTGAATGACCCGCAGAGAAAAGCGGTATTTAGAAAAGTGAACGCGGCGGAAAAACTAGGTTTGTGGAGAGTTCACACTGCTCTCTACCTGGCAAGACATTTTGATCTGACTGCGTCTCAGAAAAGCTTTATTACAGATTGGCTGGATTTTATGACTTTAGAGGTCTTTGAATTAAGTCCTAAAGATCCCCAATGGGAGGCAAAGGTCGGCAAACCTTTGAATGTGCTTACGGACAAGGCTTTGCAGGCATTTTCTAAAGAAGAAGCCCGAGATCTGGTGGCCAGGCTGGGAGAACCGCAAAAAGCAGGGACGACAATTTCCACGGAGGGCCTTCCTGCCCCTGAGATGAACGATTGCACTTGTCACCGGGGCGTTGGTGATCAATGCTGGGGTGGAGAATGTGTGGGGAATGCATGCAAATATTATGATATAGGTTGTGGGACAATATGGCTGCAGGAGTGTAATGGCACCGCATGCCAATAAGGTACGAGAGGCGCGAACTGGATTCGCGGTTCGCGCCCTTTTATTTCAGAAGTAACGGGTCAGTACCGGGAACGTAGTGACCGCCTAGTGTATATAGTCAGGATGGTAAATTTTTATGCCGGAAGCCGGTCACTGCGTTCCCGGTACTGACTTCATCGCGATGAGCATCTATTTCATTTAGCGGCAACGCTCGTTTAAATAAAAAGTTATGAAGAGCAGATCATTTTTAAAAATTTTCGCATTGTCTTTAATACTTTTTCTGGTTATCGGGCCCTTACGAAGTAGTTATGGCGGATTCCCGGTTTCCTCGCTGGTTGGTTTTGTGCTGGCGGTGTACCTGACAATGTTTTGCCTTTACCGGTATGAAAAACATTTAAATACCGGGCTGATACTTTTAGCGTTAATGACCGGCTTGTGGTTTTTTAATCTTCCCATAAGAATATGGCTTTTTAGCAGCACGTTGATATCACTACCGGATACACTGATTGCATTCGCTGGGAGTAATTTGCGGCGCGCTGTATTGGCGGATGAAAAGACCTTTAAATTTTGCCGTGCTGGTGCTTTGCAGCATTGCCCCGGTTTATATGTATTTCCAGGGTTATGAGCAATGGCTCAGTAAGTTGAACTTCGGCACTTTTACCGGGCGGGTCGAAGCCTACGCGCCGCCGGCGAAATTCGAAGCGTTTGACGAGCAGAAAAATATCATTAGTGAAAGCGATCTTAACGGCAAGATCGCTTTACTGGATTTTTGGTATACCGGCTGCGGGATCTGTTTTAAGAAATTTCCGCAGGTCCAGGCAGCTTACGATAAATATAAGGACGACGCTTCGGTAAAGATCATGGCGGTCGATAAGCCTCTCCAGGACGATAAGCCCGGCGAGGCCTTTAGTCTTATCCGTGAAGAAGGCTACACATTTCCGGTCGTGATCGCTGGCAGCGAAGAACTGCCGGAGAAACTCGGCGTGAAATTTTACCCCACCACCTTTGTAATCGACCGGCAGGGAAAGATCGTTTATCGCGGCGATATCGCGGGAGCGAGAGCGATGGTCGATGAGTTGAGAAGCGGCCGATAGCTTTTTACAATTTGGCTTTCCCACTAGAGAGCCTGGCCAATATCATTTAAGAGCGGGCGCAAGCAATCCTTCCGAACCTCAGAGGTGTTCAGCGTTGAAGGTAAAATATAGATCTAGATAAATTTGCGGTCCGAAAGGGTTGCTTGCGCCCGCTCTTTACGCCTTTGGCAGCTTCACGATAAATTCCGTTCCCTCGCCTGTCCTGGATCCGACGTCGATCGTGCCGCTATGTTTATCGACGATGCGTTTGGCGATCGCCAGGCCGAGTCCGGTGCCGGTTTCCTTGGTGGAAAAATACGGTTCGAATATTTTGGGCAGATTTTCTTCCGGGATGGCGCAGCCGGTATCTTTGACATGTATCTCGACAAACTCACCATTCGGAATGAGGTCCACCGAGAGGGAGCCGCCCGACGTTTCCATCGCCTGCACGGCATTGATAAAAAGATTATTAAAGACCGATCGTAAAACTTCGCGGTCGCCCAGGACCTGCGGTGTACCCGGAGTTTCATTGACGGAGGTCGAAATGCCCAATCCTTCCGCCTGTCCCTGGACCAGCAGCATCGAGTTATTTATCACCTCGCGAATATTTACCGGCTGCAGATCGAGGTTCAGCGGGCGCGAATAGCGCAGAAAGTCGCTGATCTGATTATTTATCCGGCCAACCTCCGACTTGAGCTGTGAGGTCAACTGCTCAAAGGTCTCGCGTTTTTCTTTATCCTCCGGAATAAATTTGGCCCGCAAATGGTCGAGCGTAAGATTGATGTAATTGAGCGGATTTCTGATCTCGTGGGCGATGGCTGAAGCAAGACGCCCCACCACCGCGGATTTTTCCGCTTCCTGAAGCTGTGATTCGAGCTGGCGCGATTTCTCGAGCTCGGCGGTCATTTCATTGAACCTTTGCGCCAGCAGGCCTACTTCATCGCTTCTTTTATGGTCCGCCACGCGCACCTGCAAATTGCCTTCAGCCACCTGCTTGGCGGCATCCGAAAGATTTCTGATCGGATTGGTAAAACGCCAGACCAGCACTATCGCGATAATGCTCGATGCCAGCAGAATGCCCAAAGTGTAAACTACCGGCAAGATGGCGTCGCGCCGGGCGGTTTCCATCGGGGTGACGTTCAATATCACCATGATATGCCAGACGCCCTGGGTGGTTTGCACGGGGATGGCATAGGCTTCCTGCTGCGCGCTATCGGTATCTTCGCCGGTGGCATTCGGAAAGTTTTTGCCCGCTTCGCCCAGCCTTTCCGCATCTCTTAAAGGCGGCAGATTTTGGATCGCACCGAGCTTTTTGAATACCGTATTACCATCCGCGTCTTTGGTGGGTTTATATTCCGGGTTAAGAGTGTCATAGATCTCCCAATCGGAGTTGATAATAATAATGTCTTTAAGGCGCCGGTCGGTGTACTTGTCATAAAGCGTGTCCCGGGCCTTTTCCACCAACTGGCTCAGTTCGTCGCGGGAAGTGATGCCGCTGACCCCTAATGTGAGGCCTACGACCAGGGCCTGCTGCTGGCGGTCGTTAAGCCTTTTGCTGCTGGTTTCGCGGCGAACATTGAGGTAATACTGCACACTGAGAGTGGTTACGAGGAGTATCCCCATAACTATCAACAACTTCGCGCGCAAGGTAGTAAAAAATCTCATTTTTTTTCCGGAGGGCTACTTTAATTTGATATTTCCGGTAAACGGTGCCATTTTAACCTGAAATCTTATAAGTTACCGGCTATCCAGGCAAACATTTGATGCACGAAAAGCAAAATTCTTTTACCGCTTGACACTTTACATGTAAGTACGTAAATATATCTGCTTCCGTCGTGTGCGCGCTTTTGCTAATATAGAAGAAGTAACACAATTCGGGGGAGCGGTTTCGGGGTAAAAAAATTACAACCCTTTTCTGCGGGCCATCATCTGATTTAACGCAGGAACGGGAAGGGTTCGGTTCCGCACAAAAGCATAGAGAGTAGTAGCTTTGGAGGAAATGCAGCTAATGAAAAGATCATTTAATAAACTTGTTTTGGGAGCACTCGTAGCGGCTGTATGCGCGCTCGGAGTTGTCAGTGTTTCGGCCCAGGAAGACGAGAAAACGACGACTTATACCAAATTCACCCAGTGCTATAAAGCGCAGGACGAAGCCGGCATGAAAGCTTGCATCACGTTAGGTGAAGATTACATCACCAAGTTTGGCACCCCGCCTGACCAGTATTCTGATTTTATCACCAAGCAGCTAAAAAATATCAAGGATAGGCTGGCTGCGAAACCGCTTAAAGATGCGTACGTGGCGCTGGACGAAGGCGTCAAGACCAAGAATTGGAAAAAAGCGTTTGACAGCGCGCGCGAGATCATGAGGATCGAGCCGAAAGACACCCTCAAACTGGACATCGCTTTGTTCATGGCGCAGATCGGCTATTTTGACCTGGCTTTCAATTCGCCTCAGGACTTTACCTATAACGGCGAAGCGCTCAATTATGCGAAAACCGCGCTGCGAATGATCGATTCGGGCATCGTGTCCGACGCGACCCCCGCCGCTAATAATACGACCGTTCAGAACTGGGGCGGAGGAGTTTACTCCCTGAGGTCTAAAGATAATGCATCGGCGTGGATGAACTTTATCGTCGCCCGGTTAACATCCGACACAAATAAAGACACCACCCGCAGCCGGGCGCTCTTTAAGGAAGCCGCTCCTTATTACTATAAGGCGGTAAAATTCGAATCGCCGGATATCAAAAAATCGCCTTTGCCGTACCAGAATATCGGCCGGTATTACCTGGAAGAATTAAACGCCCAGGTCGACGAATTCAACAAGACCTGTAAGAACCTGACCGAAGATACGGACCAGTGCAAGAACATCCGTGAAATGCAATTGGCGTATGCGGACCGCGGGCTGGATGCCTATGCGCGGGCTTTGAAGATCGCCAAGGACGATCCGAAGCAGACGCAGCCCTTTAAGGACAATTTGAGCAAGACGGTAGACGTTGTTTACAATGCGCGCTTTAAGAAAGCGGACGGCGTAAATGAATATGTAAATAATGTAATGACCAGGCCTTTTATCGACCCGGCCACGCCGGTCACGCCGATACCGGAGGAGATCCCGGCTACTACGACCAGCGGCGCAGCCAGCTCGACGGTTCCGGCAACCAAACCGGCAGCTACGGCACCGGCGACCACGGTCAAACCTCCGGCAACCACTACTCCGGCCAACACTACCAAACCGGCGACCACGGCTCCGGCCAAACCTAACGGCGCGGCGGGCAAGGGAACCAAGGGCACGGTAGCCAAGGCGGCGACGAAAAAGAAAGCGGGCCGCTAGGGCCATTCATTAGCTGTTTCGAAGATAAAGCCGGGTGTGAAAGCATCCGGCTTTATGTTTTTAGCGGCTTTATGTTTTTAAAGGTGAATACGTTAAGATGTCTTCATTATAGAAATGACCGGAAGTCTTACTAAATTAGAACACTTGCTGGGGTACAGGTTTCAAAAAATAGCTTTACTCGAAAGGGCGGTAACGCACCGCTCGTGGGCCCACGAAAACTCCACGTCAAACAAACTGGAGATCAGAAAGCTGCACAATGAATCGCTGGAGTTTGTCGGCGATTCGGTCCTGGGCGCCGCGGTCGCGGAGTATCTTTACAAGAAAAATCCGGACGCTACCGAAGGCGATCTCACGCTGATGAAACATCATCTGGTGAGCACGGCAACGCTGGCGCGGCTGGCGGAAGAATTGAAGCTGGGAGATTTTCTGCGCGTAGGCCGGGGCGAAGAAAAGACCGGCGGGCGAAAAAAACAGGCGCTGTTGGCGGACGCGCTGGAAGCGGTGATAGCCGCAGTGTTCTTTGACCGCGGATATATCTCAGCGCGCAGTCTGGTGCACCGCCTGCTGGCGGAAGAGTTCACCCGGATAACGCCCGGCTCGGCGCTCGATTACAAGACCCTGCTCCAGGAAAAACTGCAGGCGGCAAAAAAAGCCGCCCCGAAATACACCGTAGTAGAGACCGAAGGCCCGCCGCACTCGCGCACTTTTTATGTAGAGGCAAACTGGGACGGCGGGAAAATGCAAGGCCAGGGCTTATCGATAAAGGCGGCGGAAATGATGGCTGCCAAGCTGGCGCTGCAGGAGATGGAAAAGCTATAATTCAACGCCGCGGGGTTGACCGTTATTATATAGGTTATTTAGGATACCAACCATGAGCAATAATACTGACGATAGTAAGAAAAAGGCGGAAAAGGAAACACCTCCCGGCCCGCCTAAAAGCGTGGTCCGCGATTATTTTGAATCTTTTGTGGTAACGCTGATCATGGCGCTCTTCGGCATGACCTTTGTTTTACAGGCGGTCACGGTACCGACGGCCTCGATGGAAAATACTATTTTAGTGGGCGATTACCTGCTGGTGAATAAATTCATCTTTTCACCGGGCGACAGCCTTTTCTTTCTGCCGCAGCGTGAGATCAAACGGGGAGATATCATCGTCTTTAAATATCCCGGCAATTCCCTCCATCCCAAAAGAGACAGTGACCGGGGCCTGCGCAAATACGAGATAAATTATGTAAAACGCGTGATCGGCCTGCCGGGGGAAACGATCGAATTTCGCAATAACCAGGTGCTTATCAACGGCCAATTGCTGCCGGAATACCGGATGTTAGGCGACCACCCCCAGAAACCCGACGGCTCGCAGAACAGCACCGCCGCCCTGGTTACCGGCGAAGTCGAAACAAGACAGCCCGATCAGCCTTACGGGGTCTATTACGGAAAAGATTCCACGGAAGAGGCAAAAAAAGGAAAGATCCAGGACCGCTCTTATTATGATTTTGCCGCGCCCGGCCGCCCCTACAAGATCCCCGATGACAGTTACTTTATGATGGGAGATAACCGCGACAACAGCGAAGACAGCCGTTTCTGGGGCCCCGTCAAACGCGATCTGATAATCGGCCGGGCGATGTTCGTTTACTGGTCTTGTGATCAGACGAGCGGAGAAAGCATGTCGAACTGCATAAGGAACCCGCGGTTTGACCGTATTTTCAGAATGATCAAATAGAAACTGTTCGATTACGGAATTAATTCGAGGGCAGGGAAATTCTCTGCCCGTTCTTATGGAAAACTTTATTTTTAATAAAGAGGTAAAAGACGCGCTCGCGGCGGGAAAGCCGTTAGTGGCGCTCGAATCAACCGTTATCGCGCACGGGCTGCCGTACCCGCGAAATCTCGAAATTGCTTATGAGCTGGAAAAGATAGTGCGGGCGGGCGGTGCGGTTCCCGCAACGATCGCGGTTTTCGGCGGAGTTTTTTATGCCGGGTTAGACACGGAAAAGATCGAACGGCTCGCCGCCGGCAAAAAAATTCGCAAGATCAGCCGCCGCGACCTGGCCCTCGCCGTTGCGGGCAAATGGGACTGCGCGACCACGGTCGCCACCACGATGTGGTTGGCGCACCGGGCCGGAATAAAAGTTTTCGCCACGGGCGGGATCGGCGGTGTCCATCGCGGGTTTTCCGCCGATGTGTCGGCCGATCTGCCCGAACTTGCCCAAACCCCGATGACGGTGGTCTCTTCCGGCGCGAAAATAATCCTCGATCTGCCGGCGACCCGCGAATGGCTGGAGACGCACGGCGTAACGGTGTTAGGGTACGGCTGCAACGAGTTTCCCGCGTTCTATTCGCGTTCTAGCGGCTTAGCCGTGGATGAAAAAATTGAAACCGCCGAAGAGGCCGCCAGGATAATTCGCGCGCGCGATGAACTCAATTTACCGGGCGCCATATTGCTGACCGTTCCCGTGCCGGCGGAATATGAAATACCGCGTGATGAGTTGGAGACCGTGCTGCAGGGATGCCTGAATGCAGCCGAAAGGCAGAAAATGAAAGGAAAGGACCTGACGCCTTTTCTGCTTTCGGAAATGTCCGCGCGCAGCGGCGGAAAAACCCTCGAGGCAAATATTGCCCTGCTAAAAAACAACACGCAAGTGGCGGCCCAGGTGGCATCGGCTTTAGGGGCTCTGGCGAAGTTGTAAATATGCTCAGTCTTTACCGCATATTGATAGGTTCTATTTTTGGCGCTTTAACCGGCGCGATCGTTTGGGGAGCGATCGTAAGGGCGATCATTTTTCTGTTGGATCTTAAGCATGGCGAAGGATTTGCCAATATTCCCTCTCCGTTTTTAGGCTGGCTGTCGGTGATCATCGGGGGCCTGGACGGCGCGGTTATCGGGGTGGTGCTGGGGTATCTCAGCACGGACAAAATAATAAAAGGCGCTTTGCTTGCCGCCGCGACGACGCTAGTAATTATCCTCGGTTACTTTTTTATTATCGACCCGGGAATTTCACTTCTTGTTTCGTCGAGCTCACTGCACGCGGTAAGAAATCTGGCGGTCGTGGCGGCCATTTTGACTCTGCCGTCGCCGTTCATTGGCGGAATAACTACACTCATCTGTTCGCGTATCTGGCCGTGGTTCGAACCCGAGCCGGGATGCTCACTTTCCAATTATTCGCGACGTGATGCGGAAGAACTGGTAAAACCCGAGAACCGCGCCGAAAATTATCCCTCCGACTAGAAAACCGGGCGAGGTCCCGAAATACTTGTCCAGCAGCCAGCCGATAAAAAGCATTATTGCGACCGAACCGAAAAGTACTATGCCGGCGCTATAGGCAAGCCCGCTTTTTCGCGCGGTCTCGCCGACGCTTTCCGGGGTATATGGCAAAACTTCCACAGGCGCGTCGTTGGAGACGCCGTTTTCCTTGGGCTTTTCGTCCTCTAAATATTTCGGCTCCAAATTTTCCAGGGGTTTTTCGATCATTGCCGGTTACCCCTTAGTCAGGTAATTTTCGGGAATTGTCATTTGAGTGAATTATAGTCTTTTTTTCGGATATTAGTTCATAAGTGATTCCGCGCCAAACGATCTTGCGCGAAACGAGCGCCGCCGCGCAGTTGTATAAGAAAAGCGCCGGAGAAATTATCCAAAAAGTATTCTGAGTCCAAAACTGTTTCTGTAATTCTTTTTCATGATCTTTCAGCACCAGTTTTACCGCGTTTAGCCGGAGCCAGGATTTGCCCGCGCTAAACAGCGAGACGAGTATCAAAACGATCAAAGGCGCCCAAAAGGCCGTGCCGGTGATCATTAACAAGATCCCTAAAACAAACGCCGTGTTGAAAACAAATGAGCCCGCAAAAGACATCTTCCAGTATTGCGGGGCGTAAACGCGCGTGATCTTCATCTGGCGGGTGGTAAATTCCAGCAGGCCGCGAAAATTACAATCCTCGATAGACGCGGTCAGGCACTGCGGCACAAAATAAACCAGCAGGCCCGCTTCTTTTACAGCGCGGGTCACGGCAAAATCGTCCGACAAAGTGCCGCGCCATTTTTCGCGCATATCTATTTTTTCAAAAGTTTTTCGCAGTATCGCGGTCGAGCCTCCCCAGCAAAAATTGCTTTTCATATTTGCGCCCAGCGCCGAGGCGACCGAAGCGTTCCAGACAGATTGCAGCTCGGATGAAAAATTGCGCTTTTTGGAAATGAACCAGCGGTAACCGGCGGCGGCGCCGATCTCTTCTTTTTCCAGCGGTGCTACCAGATCTTTTAACCAATCCTTACCCGGCGCCGCGTCGGAATCGACAAAAGCGAACACCGCGCTTTTTTCCGACGCATGCGGGACGGCCGCGCGCAGGTTATGGACCTTCTGGCCTTCGCCCGTGGCAAGGCCTGCGATGACCAGTTTGGCGGAAATATTTGCGAGATGTTCAAACTCCGCACGGAGTTCTTCGATCACGGAGACGCTAACGTCGCCTGCGTCGTCGGTCACGAAAACGATCTCGTATTCAGGATAATTTTGATAAAACAAAGCGGCGAGGTTTGTCTTCAGGTTTTCATCGCGCCCGCGACAGGGCGCAAAGATCGTGGCATAAGGAGTGAAATCGGATCCAGGGTTGCTTAATTCCTTCCTGAAATATCTTAAATACTCCAGCCCGCCGACGAATGAACGATAGCTCATATAAACCAAAAACAGGGCAAAGAGATAGAAAATTATGAGGAGGATAAGCATAGTCCGGCACTTTTCAAGATTTTATTAGCCACGAATGTCACAAATAACACGAATAAAACATTTCTTAATTCGTGTTATTTGTGACATTCGTGGCAAGTAACAATTACTAAATGACCGCGTCCGGCGGTTGTTTATGACGCCGGGCGAAATACACCGCCATCAGAAAAGTGGGGACCATAATTCCGGCCGCGGTCCAGAAAGTCCTTTCGATAGTGAAATCGGTTACGTTTCCGATCGCGGCGTTATCAACGGCCGTTTCGGAAGCTACTGCGGCGCTTAGTAATAATCCCGTCAGTGCCGGGCCGACCGCGCGCGCCAGGCTTGCGGCGGATTGCATCACGCCCATCGCGACGCCCTGTTCACTGCCGGACACGCTCTTTGACGCCAATGCCACCAGCGGCGTTCCGGCAAATGCGCTGCCGAAAGAAAAGACCGCGATCCCGATCAAAAGTCCGGGCAGGCCGCCGCTTTCCGGGCCGACCAGCGGGACAAAAAATAACGCAACGGCCATCAGGACCGTGCCGATGATCACCAGTAAATTTTCTCCAACTTTTTTGGTGGCGATACCCATCAACCCGCCCTGGATCATAATGCCGATGACGCCGATATAGGCGAAAACAAAACCGTTTTGGCGCGCGGTGTAACCGAAACGATGGGCGGTGTAAATGATAAAAGCGGTGGTCAAGATCGAAAACGCCACGGTCACCAGAAAATAGATCAGTATCAGCAATCCGAGCCGCGGGTCGCGCAGATATTTGAGCAGCGTGTTAACGCGCCCGCTGGATTCTTCAGCAGTGTGCTCGCCATCCGTGTATGTGCCGGCTTTTTTGACCGTTTCCGGCAAAACAAAATAGAGCGCGGTGGCATTGAGGAAAGCCAGCCCGGCGGCAAAGTAAAAAGGAACCGCCAGGCCGAAGGGGCTGAGGATCCCTCCGATCGCGGGACCGAGAACGAAGCCGATCCCGAAAGCCGCGCCGATCATTCCCATTCCCCGGGCGCGGTTTTCCGGCGTGGTGACATCGGCGATGTAAGCCTGCGCGGTAGAAATATTTCCGCCCGTGATGCCGTCCAAAATACGGCCGGCAAACACCATCCACATAGTGGTGGCAAAACCGAGCACCAGAAAACCTATCCCGGTACCGATCAGGCTGAGAAACAAAATCGGCCGCCTCCCGTACTTATCCGAAAGTTTTCCGAGGATCGGTGAAAAAATAAACTGCATTATGGAAAATGAAGCGACCAGCCAGCCGAAGGTAAGTGGTGTAGCGTTAAAAGGTTCCGTCCCGACGTAATACGGCAGCACCGGAATAACGATGCCAAATCCGATCAGATCGATAAGGATGGTGATGAAGATCAGCAGAACGGGAAAACGCTTCATAGTTCACAGTTTGCGGAACCTTTTTCGGTTAACATGATTTCGTAGTAAAATAAAGGCTTAACGTAAATATTATCTTATACATATGAAAGTAATTAAAGCAGGGAACAACCCGGACAAGCATCTGACACGTCTTTTTGCCGTTATCATGGCGGCTCTTTTGCTCGGCGGAATTACTGCCGGCATCTCGGCGCAACCTAAAAAGCCGCAAAAGCCGAAGAAAGCAGCCCCGGAGATAATGGTGATCACAGCCGCGCCGGAGATCTCTTACACGGTTTCCATGTCCAAACCGTGGACGCACCTTCTGGAAGTTGAAGTGCGGGTCAAATCGGACTGGCCAAGTGAAAAGATCGACCTGGTCATGCCGGTTTGGACGCCGGGTTCCTACCTGGTACGCGAATATGCCCGCCATGTGCAGGACTTTGCCGCCAAAGACGCCCGCGGAAACGTGCTGGCCTGGCAAAAGGCTAACAAAAATACCTGGCAGATCGCCGCAAAAGGCGCGAGCGAGATCGTCGCCACTTATCGCGTTTACGCTAACGAACTGACCGTTCGCACGAATGAGTTAAACGACGGCCATGCCTTTTGGAACAACGCCGCAACGTTGATGTACCCGGACGGACAGTTGAAAAATTCGTCAACGGTAAAAGTCATGCCGTACGGAGAGTGGAAAATAGCGACCGGCCTGCCGCGGGTTTCGGGACAGAAAAATACTTTCGCCGCGGAAAATTTCGACGTTCTTTACGATTCGCCTTTTGAAGTAAGCAACTACAAGGAAATAAACTTCGAAGTGCGCGGCGTGCCGCACCGGATGGTGATCGACGGCGAGGGAAATTACGATCTGGAACAGCTAAAGCGCGATGTGCCGAAGATAGTGGCGGCGGCGGCGGATATGTTCGGCGAAATTCCGTATAAGGATTACACCTTTATCGTTAACCTGCGCGGCGGCGGCGGGCTTGAGCACCTGAATTCCACCGCGCTGCAATTCAACCGCTTCGGCTTTAAACCGCAATCGCGCTACCTGGGCTTTATGGGGCTGGTGGCGCACGAATTTTTCCACGCGTGGAACGTCAAGCGCGTGCGGCCGGACGCGCTCGGCCCGTTTGATTACATGAAAGAAAACTACACCAAACTTTTATGGATGGCCGAAGGCGGAACGGATTATTATTCGAATGTTTTGCTGCTGCGCGCCGGATTGATATCGGACAGGGATTTTCTCGCCAATATTGCGTCGGGGATCGAAAACCTGCAGGAACAACCCGGACGTTTTCAGACGAGTGTGGAAGAAGCGAGTTGGGATGCGTGGATAAAATATTACCGGCAGGATGAAAATGCGATAAACAACCAGATCTCATACTATGAAAAAGGCGCGCTGGTCTCGGGGTTGCTGGATGTCGAGATCCGCAAGGCATCGGGCGGCGCAAAATCGCTTGACGATGTGCTGCGGTATTTTTATACCGAACTCTATAAAAAAGGGCGCAACTATACGCCTGAGGACATTCAGAAAACCGCCGAGATGATGGCCGGTAAGAGCCTCGATGATTTTTTCCGCAAATACGTGAGGGGACGCGAGGAGATAGATTACAACGCGGTATTGAACGGTATCGGCCTGCAGCTCAACACGGGCGCGGGCGGCAACCCGCAGGCATATCTGGGTGTCAATACGTCGCAGCAAGGTGAACGGCTGGTGGTGAGCTCGCTGCCTTCAGACGCGCCGGCCTATCAGCAGGGGCTAAACACCGGCGATCAGATAGTAGCGGTCGATGGTTACCGCGCCAATCAGACGATCCTGGATAATATGGTCCGCAGTAAAAAGCCCGGAGATAAGATCAGATTGACCGTTTTTCGTTTTGATGAGATACGGACGATCGAGATCACGCTGGGCGGCCGGGCGGTGACGGATTATAGTATTTCACCCGTAGCGAATCCGAGCGACCAGCAGCGCCAGCTTTACCAGGGATGGACCAAAGGTAATTGAAATAAAGGCTTTGGCTGTAAAGTCAGAAATTTGTCTTTGTTTTGTTGGTGTATTTTAGTGTGATTTCGTGGTTCCAGGTCTTAAACTTTGGGAACTAGAGACTTAAGACTGGAACCACGAAACCACACGAAGTAACACGAAAACTGCAAAAACTTGATTTCCTTACTTTATAGACAAAGCTGGCAACCTGAAATAGATAAACGCGATGTTTAAAAGCAAGACAATTTTTGTTTTCTCTTTCATCATGCTGAGCCTATCTGCTGGGTGCCGGCAGGCGGGCGTAATGCCGCAGGGGCAGGCAGGAAGCCTGCAGAATGTTCCGTCACAGCGGCTGAGTTATTCGGTAGATACCGACGCGCTGCCGCCGCTCGAACCCGAACAGCTGTCTACCGCGGATGAGAGAGTGGCCGCGGTACAAGCGGATTTCGATCAGAACCGCCCGCAGGAACTGCTGGACAAAACTTTGCCCTCGCCGGACAAGCAGAGAGTGCTAGCCATATATCATCGCGCGGGCGATAAAGAAACGGCATTCCGGCTGGATATGTACGCGGGCGACGGAAAGTTGATCGGCCACGTTTCTCCGGATTCGATGGCGATCAGTTTGCCGGACTCGATCGCGTGGGCGCCGGACGGAAGCGCGGCGGCCTTTATCGGCGTTACTAGGGAACAAAGCCAAACCCCGGCGGCGGCAGATGCGCCGACACCGCCGGAGGTGGAGTCAAGCGATAATGCGCCTAATATGGGGGCGAATACCGGGGCGAATATTGATGGAAACGTTCCGGCGAATAATAGCGGCAACGCAAATACCAATGTGCCCGCGTCTCCGACGCAGACTTCGGCGCCGATCAAACTATTTGCTAACGAGCAGATATATACCTGTAACAAAGACGGCGCGGACCTGAAATATATTTCGCAGAGAGATACGCTGATATATTTCTACCTGCTTTGGTCGCCGGACAGCACGATGCTGGCGACATTGGCGTGTACACCGGCGGAATGGAAGTACGGCGAACTGGCGTCGAAAACGCGAGCTGAAGAATTTCGGCCTTTTGGCAGGCCGCGGCTTATTGAAAAGATCGGCCGTGAGCGTCTGTTGGATGATAACCTGACGGTCGTGCATCCGGTATGGTCGCCGGATTCCGCCAAAATGGCTTGTGCCTTTGATAAGGACATCAAGATCTATGATGGTGTCGGAGAAATGCCGACCATCGCCGCCATCCCGCTGCGCATTCCGCTGCTGACGTCGTCGCAGAGATTTGACCAATTACTGCGCGAGGAATTGAAAAGCAGCGGGAATTCGAATGCAATATCGAATTTACCTGCCCCGACACCGACGCCCGAGCAGGGAGTGCAGGTAATGCCAAATGAAAGCGACCTGGTCTCTTTTAATCCGATCGTGGAACTGAGATGGGTGGATGAGAAAACGCTCTATTTTAAGACCGGCTATATAAAGGAAATGCTCGATTCCCGGTACAGCTCTTATAGTTATATGCGGTGGCACAAATTGAATCTAAGCGCGCAGGCGCAGATGGGGGGCGCGAGGTAAAACGATGCTCTTTAATTCACTCGAAGAAATTTTTACTCACATGGACAATGTCCGCGCCGAGCTCAACAGCAGGATAGGAAGTTTGGATGAGGCCGAAGTCGTTTTGCGAAATAACGGCGAAGGCTGGTGCCCCGAGGAATTGGCAGAGCACCTGGCGCTGGTGGAAAAGTCGATCACGGCTGTCGTGGAAAGGCTGCTGCGAAAATCGGAAGAACTAAATATTCCGCCGCCCGCCGAGGGAAAGATCGACCCGCCCGTGAAATTTCCCAGCGCCGTGCGCAAAACCGAAATGAACAAGGTCGAAGCGCCTGACAGGATCAGGCCCGGTGGCGGCGTTCCCACGGGACAGTCGCTGCAGGACCTCAACACATCGCGCGAATATATTAAAGGCATGCGCCCGCGAATGGAGGCCGTCAGCCTGTCGGAAGCCAAATTTCCACACCCGGTCATGGGCGAACTGGACCTTTACCAATGGCTGCTTTTTATCGCCGAGCACGAGGCGCGTCACCTGGCGCAGATAGAAAATATTTTGAAGCAAAGTGATACTACGGCAGCGGCCTAAGATTACCGGGAAATCTCACTATGGTCAGTTTGAAATTTATCCGGCTTGCACATAAAGACATAACTCTAAATTTATCAGTTCGCTGAGTTAAAAGATCGACGTTAACCCGGGAGCGCAGGCATCTTGCCTGCAAGCGCGACTTGCTCGCGCTAACTGGGGTAAATCGAAGACTTTTTAGATCGCTTTCGCGATCTTGCAGGCAAGATGCCTGCGCTCCCAGGAAGAGCGGGCCGATTTCTTATAAAAAATTCACCTGACCCACTACCCAAGTTTGCGGGTATTCAAAGTTTCCACTAAACTAATAAATTCCTGTGTGCCCTTGTAGCTCAACGGTTAGAGCAGCGGACTCATAATCCGTTGGTTGTAGGTTCGAATCCTACCGAGGGCACCAATAGAATCAATTATTTAGGGGCTACAGGTAGGTAGCCCTTTCCGTTTTGTGTGCCAGCTGTGTGCCAAACTTTATTGTATACCGGATATGGTGGTTAAATGTATGCGAAGCGGCGCGTATTATTATTTTATTAAAGATCAATTTCAGCCATCTAGGAGTAAGTTTATTAAATTAGTCGAAGAGGCGTTGAGTTATATACCCGACCGCGACGCTATCGAAGACCAGTACCCCCCATCCAATCGCCATGCTTTACCGCGAGTGTAAGCGAAATGTTGTAGCCACCCAGCGCAAATTTGAGCGATTGATTCAGCTTTTTGGAATTTCTGGATCTAAAGCAGCTTTTTGATGGCTACAAAGGAAACCAGTCGTATTTCAGGTTTCCGCAGTAGATTTTCCAAGTTGCCCCAAAAGCGAATTCGATCTCGTGAACAACATAGGAATCTTCAAAGAGATATAGTTCATCAATTAACCAATCCCCGTGATAATTAGTAGGCTCGCTCAGAACCGTTGCGAGCGTTCCCGAAACCGGGAATTTGGTCAATTCATAATATCTCACGTCTGAGTAGCTCAATCGAATACGTCCGTCGTGATAAGCGCCTAATAATACGATCGTTATCTCGATAGGAGCCTTCTCTCTGAGAGACGAATCTGAAATATATCTCTCGGTTATTTCAAGCGAGTCTAACCTTGCATCGTGAGGACATCTGGAATCATTGTGGTCATAATGCCAGTCCGCGACCGCGAATTCAAAAGCAGACTTCGGGAAAGACTCCTTAACCGAAAGGAGGTATCCTTTGTATTTTTCGTGAGCTTGCACGATGCCTTCCGGGGAGGTGTTTCCATCGAAATCTAAGTGCCGCATTTTTTTATCATATTCCTTCGCAGACATAATTATAGCAAGGGTTTGGCATCGGTCCCAGAACTGTCATGATCATTTTTTGATCGCCGGCTTCATTCCATCGATGTCTTAGCTCCTGATTAAAGGTCCTTCCGTTCTTGCGCGCATCCAAATAAGTTTCAAGATCGTACAAACAACCGTGCGCCAAACTGAGCACATTAAATAACCGAGCTCCGGGGGCAAGATACCGCCCTCCCCGAAAAGGCTGCCTTTTCTGTTTGCGCCTGCGGAAAAGGGATTGTCTTATAGCGGGAGCCCTAGTCAGTAGCCCGACCGTCAGGAAGGGCGCCCTTGCTGACGCGCGGGCTACTGACACAAAAAGACCGGGGATACGGATCGCTCCACATCCCCGGTCAGCTAAATAAAGAATAATTTAGCTTTTCTCTTTGTTATGTTTCATCGGACAAGACTCTTTGCCTTCGCAGCAGTCCTTCTTATCCGCCGAAGCCGTTTTATCTTTTGACTTCAACGGGCAGGAATCGCCGCAGCAGGAACAGTCGCCGGAAGCGTGTTCCTTGTCTGAGGCGCCGGCGGAGCCTTTGCTTTTCATCGGGCATGCCCCGTCTTTGCAGCAAGCGCCTCCGTCACAGCAGCACGAGTGCTTATCTGTTTCGGCAGACTTGTCCGTGCTTTTCGTCTCCTTGTTCTTCAGGGGGCAGGAATCTTTACAACAGCAGTCCGCCTTTGTAACGACAGCGCTGCTGCCGCTCAGGGCGAATGCCCCGATAACCAGCCCGAGAACAAGCATTATGGTAAAAACAAATGTAAGTTTTTTCATTGCATTTTCTCCTTAATTTAGAAAATTATTGGCGATGGTTAAATTTCGCGCCTAACATCTTCTAAATTCGAAAAACACAATTTGTCAGATAGGTGCCGCCGCGGTCGCGGATAAACGAGTTGGAAGCTCTCTCGGCGGTAAAGCCCGGCCCGGCGAAAAGTACCGGCGGCGCAGCGATCTTTACCGCAGCGACAGCGATGAACTTGAGATCGCCCTTTATGTTTTGTACTACTACATCGCCGCGTTTTGAAATGAACGGGCAAAAAGTTCTCGTCTGTTCCGCGCTGACGGTAAAAGCATTTGCTGTGGATACTTCCTGTTTGACAGGCTGCGGGCAATGATGCGTTTTGCTTAAGGGGCAGCTTTCCGCTCCTGCGAAAGCCGCGGCAACTTTTGTCAGGTCGCAGCAAAGCAGGCAGCATGTTCCGCTCAGGAATACGATGAGCGAAAGAGCAAGCAGTTTTTGCACGGAAAGCAATCTCATTTACAGACAGGATTTTACCACAGGTTGTTTGAAATGGAATCAGAAACCTGGGGCGCTGTCAGTAGCGTCTGCGTTAGCAGATGCGTAAAAGCCGCAAGCAGCGCACTTGCTGACGCAAGCGCTACTGACATAGCGCGGCAAGGCGTGCTGCGGGCAGGATGCCCGCGCTCCATGTTTACACATTAAAGCGGAAGTTTACGATATCGCCTTCCTGCATCACGTATTCTTTGCCTTCGACGCGGGTCAGGCCCTGTTCTTTAGCGGCGCCCGTCGAGCCGGCACGAATGAGGTCGTCATAGCCGACGATCTCGGCGCGAATAAAGCCCCTTTCGATGTCGGAGTGGATTTCTCCCGCAGCCTGCGGCGCTTTGGTGCCGATCGGGATCGTCCAGGCACGCACTTCTTTTTCGCCGGCGGTCAGGAATGACATCAGGCCCAGCATCTTGTAGGCAGATTTGATCAGTTTATCCACGCCGCTGGAAGTGACGCCGACGTCTTTCAGAAATTCCAGGCGTTCTTCTTCTTCCAGAGCGACAAGTTCGGCTTCGAGTTTGGCGCAGATAACGACCATCTCGGCGTTTTCCGAAGCTGCGTGCTCTTTGACGGTTTTTACGTGGGGATTTGATTCCGGATCAGCCAGGCTGTCTTCATCGACATTCGCCGCGTAGATGGTCGGCTTGGTCGAAAGCAGGAACCAGCCTTTGACGATCGCTTTTTCATCGTCCGTCAGATTCGCGGCGCGGGCCGGGCGTCCTTCTTCCAATACGGGAAGGATCTTGTCGAGTATTTCAAGCTCGGCTTTGGCGGCTTTGTCACCGCCTGATTTTGCCGCGCGCTGGGCCTTGTCCTTCCGTTTCTCGCAGGAGGCGAGGTCGGCCAATGCCAGTTCGATCTGGATAGTTTCGATATCGCGCACCGGATTTACCGAGCCTTCGACGTGGATGATATTTTCGTCCTCAAAACAGCGCACGACCTGGATGACGGCGTCAGTCTCGCGGATGTTCGCCAAAAACTGGTTGCCCAGGCCCTCGCCTTTTGAAGCGCCCCGCACCAGGCCGGCGATATCGACGAATTCCACGGTCGCGGGAATAAGCTTCTGCGCCTTATTCATCTTCTCCAGTACGGGGAGGCGTTCGTCCGGCACGGCTACTACCCCGACATTCGGTTCGATGGTGGCAAAAGGGTAATTCGCGGCCAGGGCGGCTTCCTGCGCCGTCAGCGCGTTAAAGAGCGTGGACTTTCCCACATTCGGCAATCCGACAATTCCAGCTTGTAACATAAACTATCTAAAATCTCGGTTTCTCTAAAATAAATACAAACGAATATTGTAACTTTGAAATGCGGTTTTGAGAAATCGGCAAGTTATGGCTTAATTTGCTTTAAAATATTCAGTATGAAAGCCGCTAAAATAATTCTCGCCATCGTTCTCTTGTCAGCGTTTCAGGGCTGTATGCCGCGGAGCTTTATTTCGCCGCAGCCGTTTGACGAAAAGGTCTGGAAGGATTTTAACGGCAGGGCGGCGCGGCCCGGTATGGCGCGTGATCTCGTATCGCGCAAGGCATTGAACGGAAAGACTCGGGACGAGGTCCGCACGATGCTTGGACACGAAATGCCCAAGCGCTCTGGTGATTCCTATGCAAGATACGAACTCGCGCTTTTGGGCGATACTCAGTCCGGCCTTGACCCGGGCGCGGCAGAATACTTAAAAGTGAACTTCGGTGATGACGGCAAAGTTACAAGTGCCGAAATTGAAGTCTCTGGTTGGACGCCTCACTAAATATTAAATGCTTGTTTCCGAAATCCGTGTGAACCGGTCCTATCCGTTTGATCCGTGTCCTATTTTTTCAAACGCCACACTTCCGACCGCTGACTTTGAGAAATCAGCAAGTTATGGCTTAATTTTCATCAGAAAAATATGCTCGTTTCGATCGCAGTGCTTTTGCTCATCACCGCCGGGGGAATGGTCCTCACATACCTCTACGACGCGGAAGATTCTTTTCTGGTCAGATTGTGCGCCGGAAATGTGATCGGTTCGGCTATTTTCAGCCTGGCGGTTTTTATTCTCGCCTGTTTTTTCTACCTGTCGGTTTGGGTGGTACTGGTTTCTCTTTTGATCACTTTGCTTCCGCTGTTTTTGCTAATTAAAAATGATGCCCGGAAAAGTTTGCTGCGCGATTGGCGCAAGGCGGAGGGGAAATGGCAGGGCACGACCAATAGCAAGATATGGAATTTATTGTATTACTTCGGCGTCTTTATTTTGCTTTACTTCTTTTTTGACCGGGCGATGATCGAAGCAAAAGACGGTATTTATACCGGCGTGGCGCACAATCTGGGAGACCTGCATTTTCATCTCGGCGCTATTTTCAGTTTTACCGAAGGCCAAAATTTCCCCCCGGAAAATCCTTCGTATGCCGGGGCAAAATTCACTTACCCGTTTATGGCCGACCTGGTAACCGCGGCGCTGGTGACGCTGGGGGCCGGAGTGCGCCGCGCGATGATCTGGCAGGACGTGCTGCTGGGGTTTTCGCTTTTTGTGCTGCTGGAAAATTTTGCCTTCAGAATTACCCGCAACAAGCTGGCGGGCAAGATAGCGGCAATGCTTTTGATGTTTGCCGGCGGGCTTGGATTTCTCCTGTTCTTTAAAGATTTTTATATCAGCTCGGAAGACCCGCTGACTTTTCTCCGGCACTTGCCTAATGATTACACGATGCGTTTTTCCGAAGGGATCGCGGCCGGTATGCCGTTTAGCCTGCGCTGGGGAAATCCGTTAATAACGCTGTTCATTACCCAGCGGAGTATCCTTTTTGGAATGCCCCTGGCGCTGATCGTTTTGACGTATCTTTGGAATGTTTTTGATGATGAAGGCGATACAGAAAATAAAAGCCGGGCGATCTTTGCGTCCTTTATTGTCGGAGTGGTCGCGGGTTTTCTGCCTTTGATCCATGCCCACTCATTGTTGGTGGTGCTTTTAGTGGCGGGATTCGCGGCGGTTTTGACCCTGAAAAAATGGAAGCAATGGCTGGCCTTCTTTGTCGGAGCGGGGCTGATAGCAGCGCCGGAACTGTTGTGGGCGATGAGCGGCAGCGCCACACGGCCCAAAGAATTTATCGCCTGGTATTTTGGCTGGGACAGCGGCAAGATGAATATCTTCGTTTTCTGGATCTTTAACACGGGGATCTTCATTCCGCTTTTATTGGCCGCCATCATTTTGATACTGCTCGATCTTTACCGGAAAAAAGACTCGCCCGTCATCCCGCATGACGAAGCGAAAAAAATGCTGCTGTTCTATATTCCGTTCGGGCTGTGTTTTGTCATTTCCAATGTGGCGAAGCTGGCGCCGTGGGAATGGGACAACATCAAGGTCCTGATCTACTGGTTTGTCGGCTCGCTTCCGCTGGTGGCGCTGCTATTGGCCAGGGTCTGGGAAATGGGCAAATGGCCGAGGGTGCTGGCGGCGGGAGCGTTCGCGGTGCTGGTATTTGCCGGCGCGCTGGATGTCTGGCGGGCGGCTTCGGGTTCGCAATTCTACCGTATCGCAAGTATGGATGAAGTAAGACTGGCGGAAGATATCAAGAAGATCGCCGCGCCGCGCGCCCTCTTTTTGAACGCGCCGGTATTTAACAGCCCCGTAGATCTGAGCGGCAGGCGCTCGCTGATGCGCTATAGCGGCCATCTCGCCTCGCACGGGATCGATTATGCGGAGCGCGAGAGCGATGTCAAAAAAATGTATACCGCTTCGCCGGTGGCGGAAACCTTGCTTCGTAAATACAATATTGAGTATGTTTTAATAGGGCCCGACGAGCGCAATGAACTAAAAGCGCGGGAAGATTTTTTCACCCGCTTTCCGGTGGTGGCGGAACAAGGGCAGTACCGGGTCTATAAAATAAAATAGGTTTTGCCTATAAATATCAGTTGGAGTCAAAAAATAACGGGTCAGTACCGGGAACGTAGTGACCGGCTCCGAGCGAAGCGAGTATTACTCGTGGCACATAAAATACAGGAATCCAGCCGGAAGCCGGTTTCAGCTACTTATGGGGTTCCCGGTGCTGACTCATTTAAGACAATGAAAGCAGACGTTAAAAAACAGGAAAATACCGCTGAGCAGCCGGAAGTAAAAAGCTTTGAATTGCCGGACAAGTATTGGTGGATCGGCTGTTTATTGATCACGGCCATCGCGATCTTTTTGCGCGTATATTGGATCGATCTTAAGCCCCTGCATCACGACGAGGGCGTGAACGGCTTTTTTCTCACCACACTTTTCCGCGAAGGCGCCTATAAATACGATCCCGGCAATTATCACGGCCCGACGCTTTATTTCATCGCGCTGGCTTTTACCAAGATCCTCGGGCTGGAAACCTTTGCCATTCGTTATAGCGTGGTGATCTTCGGTGTAGGCATCGTGATCCTCGCTTTTCTGCTGCATCGTTATATCGGGCGGGTGGGCGCGCTGTCGGCCGCGCTTTTTCTGGCGCTGTCGCCGGGAATGGTCTTTGTTTCGCGCTATTTTATCCACGAAATACTGTTTGTTTTTTTCACCTTCGCGATAGTGGTGGGCGTGATGTATTTTATGGAAAAACGGACGGCCGGTATCGGGGCGCACGTTCTGACGGCGCTGGTGCTGCTGGTTTGCCTGATGCCGATCCCGATACTTTTGCCCCGTTTGATGGGCGTTCAGGAAAACGCCGTGGGCGCCGCCATCAGAAGCGGGTTCTTTTTGCTGGAGGCGGTGATAGTCTTTTTTCTGATGATGGCCTTAAGCCGCTGGCGCGACGGAAAACCGATCTACCTGCTGCTGGCCGCCGCCAGCGCGGCATTGATGTTCGCTACCAAGGAAACCGCATTTATTTCGCTCGGCACAATGGGGATCGCCTTTTTCTGCATCTGGATCTATCGCAATTTATTCGTTGACCGCGCCAGGCTGGCGCCGACCTGGGAAGAACCCGTGGCCTTAACGCCCGGAACATTCATGGCGAGTTTTGGAAATAACGCCGATGCGCTTTTACTGATAGCGGCGGCCGTGTCACTTTTTGTCTATCTCTGGATACTTTTCTTTTCTTCGTTCTTTACTTATGCCGAAGGGATCCCGCGCTCGCTGGAAGCTTATTATTTCTGGACCAAGACCGGCACTAAGGAGCATTCTGAAAATGGGATCTTTGCCTATTTCAAATGGATGGGCCTGATCGAAGCGCCGATATTTCTGCTCGGGCTATTCGGCAGCCTCATCGCTTTTTGGAAGGCGCAGCATCGCTTCGCGATGTTTACGGCGCTGTGGGCGTGGGGGCTGATGATCGCCTATACATTGATACCGTACAAAACCCCCTGGCTGGCGCTCAGTTTTGTTTTGCCGATGTGTATCATCGCGGGGTATGCCATCAACGACCTGGTGACCGACAAAAAAACGAACGGCCAAAAAACTGGCGGGAAGATACTGGGCGTCGTTTTGGTTTTCCTGGCCGCGGGTGTTTTGACCTTTCAGACGGTAGAACTCAACTTTTTCAGTTATGACGAAGAACGCCGCCCGTATGTTTATGCCCAGACCAAACGCGGCTTTCACGATCTGATCAAAAAGATCGAGGAATTTGGCGAGAAGACAAAAAAAGGTAACGACATCAGTATTGCAGTGGTTTCACCCGAATATTGGGGGATGCCCTGGTACACGAGAAACTATCCCAATGTCGGCTACCATGCCAAAGCGGTGCCGGCCAACACGGTCGATCTGATAATTACCTCGGAAGAACAGGAAAACAAATGCATTGGCCAGGAAAGGCCGACGGTCGAATGCGAGATGGTCAGGCATTACCCGGATAATTACGACCTCGCCGGAACTTACCCGCTGCGTCCGGGAGTGGAACTGAAGCTTTATGTGAGGAACGATATCGTCGGCAAACCGCTCTTTACGCGCAAGAAAGCCCCGGATGAGGAGATAATAAATCCGATCTATCCGGATGAGAGTGAAGAGAAATAACTACGAACGTGCTTTGTTTGGGTTTTGTTCGTGTGTTTTTGTGAGATTTCGTGGTTCCAGTCTTAAGTTGTTTGTTCCATAGATTTTAAGACTGGAACCACGAAATCTCACGAAGCAACACCAACAAAACTTTCCTATTGTAAAATCAAAATATACCTGATACTATTCTCCTACTCTATGACTTACGGCATGCAAAAAAACAACACTTCTTTCGCCGCTTCTGCGTCGTGGTGTGTCGCCAGTTGGTGGGCTTAGCCCGCCCAAAATATAATCTTTCCGTCTACAATTTAAAATCCGTTTATTCTTTTTCATGTTTTTACTGTCTTTTTTAAGGCCGGTTTTCTCTTTATTTTTATATGTTCGAAAGATTCGATCTTTCCGCGGAAACTATCACCATGACGGCCGATCACGGCCTGCCGGTATCGCTCTACAGCAATTTGCGGCAGATGTTTCCCGAAAGCTTGCTGCTGGAATGCCTGGATTATGATACGCCGGTGACGGCGCGGTCTTATCTGTGCGCCGGGCCGATCTTAAAATTCACGCTAAGGAACGGCGCGGTGACCATCGAAATGGAAGGACGCAAGATCCGGGAGATAATTTTGTCACCGGAACAAACAGCGGTGTCGGTTCTAACTCAGTTTCAGCAGGCGATAAATATAGCGACACCCAACGGAGAACTTTCCGGTTTGGCCTGTCTTTTTGGATATATCGGTTACAGCGCGATCCCTTTTTTCGAGGACCTGACATTTTCCAACCTTCCGCCGGAGGAAGAAACCATCCCCGATATTCAACTTGCGCTCTACCGGTACGTCATCCGCTTTGATCATTTTCATAACCAGATCACCGCGCTGAAGATTTCCGAGGCGGGAAAGAAGGATAATTCCCAGCCGCTGCGCGAACTATTGGATATCATTACTTACCGGCGCGCGCCGGAATATGAATTTACCCGCGTGGGCGAAGAAAAAGCAAACATCAGCGATGAAGATTTTGCCGAAACGGTGCGCACATGCCAGAAACATATCAGGCGCGGCGATGTTTATCAGATCGTTCCCTCGCGAAAATTTATGCAGCCGTTTCGCGGCGATGAGTTTCAGGTTTACCGCGCGCTGCGCTGTATCAACCCGTCGCCGTTCCTGTTTTTTTTCGATTACGGAAATTTTGCGCTGTTCGGTTCTTCGCCCGAAGCACAGCTATTGATACGCGACCGCATTGCCACGCTCCACCCCATCGCCGGCACTTATCCGCGCGGGGCAAACAAGACGGAAGACCGAGAATTTGCCGAGAAGCTGCAAAACGATCCGAAGGAATCTGCCGAGCATGTGATGCTGGTCGATCTGGCGCGCAACGATCTGAACCGAAACTGCAGCGGGGTGGGTGTCGAATCGTTCAAGCAGGTGGAGTTTTATTCGCACGTTATTCATTTGGTGTCGAAGGTTTCAGGAGAACTGGAGGGGCGTGCCTCGGCGGCGGAAATTCTATCCGACACTTTTCCGGCGGGCACCTTGAGCGGCGCGCCGAAATACAAAGCGATGCAGATCTTAAACGATCTGGAACCGTCGGGACGCAGTTTTTATGGCGGAAGCGTAGGTTTTTTGGACTTAAACGGCGATTGCACACAGGCGATCATGATCCGTTCGTTTTTGGCGCGAAAGAGAAAACTTATTTTCCAAGCCGGCGCCGGCATCGTCAGCGATTCAGACCCGCCCAAAGAAACAGCAGAGGTGCGCAATAAACTTGGGGCATTGCGAAAGGCGATCGAAATGGCCGAAATACTAAGCAGTAGCGGTAAGCCGTAAGCCGTAAGCCGTAAGCATTAATTTTTACTGCTGCTGCCACTGCTTACTGCCACTAAAAAATATGAAGGTCTTGCTTTTAGACAATTACGATTCTTTTACTTTCAACCTGTACCAGCTCGTGGGGGAAGTCAGCGGCATCAGGCCGGATGTCTTTCGCAATGATAAGATCTTGTTGGATGAAGTGGAAAAGTACGACAAAATTCTGCTTTCGCCCGGGCCGGGGCTGCCTTCGGAGGCAGGTATAATGCCGGAACTGGTCAAACGTTTTGCGGGGCAAAAAAGCATTTTGGGTGTTTGTTTAGGCCATCAATGTATCGCGGAAAATTTTGGCGCGAAACTCGAAAATATGGAACGTGTTTGCCATGGATTTGGAATGGAGACGCTGGTCGAGGTCGAAGATGAATTACTGTTTCGGGGCGTGCCGAAACAATTCGAATCAGGCCGTTATCATTCGTGGATGGTCTCTAAAGAAGGGCTTCCCGAAAGCCTCGAGGTGACGGCGCTCGACGCCGACGGGCGCGTGATGGCGCTCAGGCACCGCGAGTATGACCTGCGCGGGGTGCAGTTTCATCCCGAATCGGTTTTGACGCCCGATGGCGCCACGATCCTGCGAAATTGGCTGCAAGATAGATCCGGAGATAAAAAGTGAAAGAGCTGACAGCCAAAATTATGAAAGGGCAGGTGCTGAGCGAAGAAGAGGCGCACCGGGCTTTAAGCGAGATACTTTCCGGCGAGGTGCCTGACGCGCCTGCCGCTGCATTTCTCACGGCTATACAGATGCGCGGTATTCATCCATCCGAATTGAAAGGTTTTTTTCGCGAACTGGACGCGAGAGGCATAAAGGTCGACCTGCAGGAAAAAGATATGATCGACGTTTGCGGCACGGGCGGCGATGATAAAGGCACTTTTAATATCTCAACGCTGACCGCGTTTGTTCTGGCGGGCGCGGGAATAAAGGTCGCGAAGCACGGGAATTCCTCGGCGACATCGGGCTGCGGCTCGTCAGACATTTTGGCGTTTTTGGGAGTGAAGTTCACCGCGGACGAAGGCGAATTGCGCGGCGATCTTGCCGACGCGAATATTTGCTATCTGCACGCGCCGCTTTTTCAGCCGGGGTTAAAACAAGTGGCCCCGATGAGAAAAGAGATCGGTTTTCGCACCTTTTTTAATCTATTGGGGCCGCTGATCAACCCGGCGCGCCCGCGCTACCGCTTTATCGGCGTGGCGGACCCCGCGGTGCTGCGGCTTTACCGCTATTTTTTTGAGGATGGCGGAATCGATTTTGCGGTGGTGCATTCCCGAGGCAGTGATGGGGGGTATGACGAAATTTCGCTCACCGGGCCTTTTGACGCGGCGACAAATTTTGGAATGGAAACCTGGTACCCGGACGACCTGGGGTTCGAGACGGCGGAAGCCGATGAACTTCACGGCGGGACGAGCATCGAAGAAGCGGCAGAAAAATTTGTAAATATTTTGCGCGGCGGCAGCAATGGGCGCACGGCGAGCAAAACTCAGAGAGACGTGGTGATCGCAAACGCGGCCTTTGCGATGCGCCTGGTAAAAGCGGAGCTTTCTTTTGCGGATTGCCGGGTAAAGGCGGAAGAGTCGCTGAAGTCGGGCGCGGCCTGGCGCGCTCTGGAAATTTTGCGCGGGAATTAGCTTAAAGGGCCTGGAAAACTTTATATTGCCACTAGCTTTAGCTAGTGGGCCACAGGATAAACTTTAATGGGCTTTAGCCCAATGTAGTATAAGAATTCGGCTAAAGCCGCTTTGTCCGGCTTTATCTAAACCACTAGCTAAAAGCTAGTGGCAATTTAAATATCAGGTCGAGCAGAAACTGAGATTATGACCATTCTGGAAGAAATAATTGCATTTAAACAGCACGAGACGGCGGAGCGCCGTGAGCTTGTCCCGGTCAAAAAGCTGGAGCGCAGCGAACATTTTAATGTGCCGGCCGTTTCGCTGGCGGGTTATCTGCGGCGTCCGGACAAGGTCGGCATTATCGCTGAGATTAAACGCCGCTCTCCGTCAAAGGGAGTATTAAATGAATATATCTCCGTCGAGCAGCTCTCTATCGGTTATATGCAGGCCGGCGCCAGCGCGCTGTCGATCCTGACCGACACAAAATATTTTGGCGGGACCAACGATGACCTGACGATGGCGCGCCGTTTTAACTATTGCCCGGTGCTGCGAAAAGATTTTGTCGTTGACGAGTATCAGATCGTTGAGGCGCGGGCCATCGGCGCCGATGCAATACTGCTGATTGCCGGTGTGCTGGATGCGCAAAGGATCGGGCAATTTGCCGCGCTGGCCAGCTCGCTGGGGCTGGAAGTCGTACTGGAAATTCACAGCGCCGAAGAATTGCCGGCGAGCCTGGAGAATATCGACGTTCTGGGTGTAAATAACCGTAATTTGCAGGATTTTACTACCAACGTCGACCGTTCGTTTGAGATAGCGGAAAAACTTCCGCCCAACGGCCTAAATGGCGTTGTAAAAATTTCCGAGAGCGGATTAAGTAACGCGGAAACCATCATCAAATTAAAACAAGCGGGCTTTCAGGGCTTTTTGATCGGCGAAAATTTCATGCGAACCAGCCGTCCCGAAGCAGCCTGTGCCGCGCTGGTGCAAAAACTGCAGGAAGCAAAAAATCAATGAAAGAACGCGAAGTAAAAATAAAAATTTGCGGCATGCGCGACCCTGACAATTTACGCGCCGTGGCGGCGCTGCAGCCCGACTATTTCGGACTGATCTTTTATAAAAAATCGCCGCGCTATATTTCGCCCGAAGATGCGGTGAGTTTGCCCCATTTCTTTGGCCTGATCCCGGTCGGCGTTTTTGTAAATGAGACGGTCGAAAAGATGCAGCAGATCGTCAAACAGGTAAAACTTCCCACCATCCAACTGCACGGCGACGAATCGCCGGAGGTCTGTGCTGAAGTGAAAAATACCAGGCCCGAACCGAAACTGATCAAAGTTTTTTCGGTCGATGAAAATTTTGACGGAAGCAGATTGGCCGCTTATGAAGAGGCCTGTGACTATTTTCTGTTTGACACGAAAACGGCAAAACCGGGTGGAAGCGGCGAAAGTTTTGACTGGAAAATTTTGCATTCGTTTCCGATCCGGCGGCCGTTTTTTCTGAGCGGCGGGTTGGGGCTGGAAAATGTCAATGAGGCGATCAAAAGCTGCCGCGGGCTGCCGCTTTACGGCGTCGACCTGAACAGTAAGATCGAAATTTCGCCGGGAATGAAATCACCGCAACTGGTAAAAAAACTTATCAAGAGCCTATGAATTACACGCTATGAATTACACGGTTGACGAAAATGGTTTCTATGGTGAATTTGGCGGCGCGTTCGTGCCGGAGATGCTCTATCCGAACGTCCGCGAGCTGCAGCTCAGTTACCGTGAGATCATTGAAAGCAGCGATTTTCAGTATGAATTTAGAGAATTGCTGCGCGATTACGTGGGACGCCCGTCTCCGCTTTACCTGGCGAAAAGGCTTTCCGAATCAATAGGGCATCGCATCTATCTCAAACGCGAAGATCTGAATCACACCGGCGCTCACAAGATCAATAACACCATCGGGCAGATATTACTGGCGCGCGCGCTGGGAAAGAAACGCATTATTGCCGAGACCGGCGCGGGACAGCACGGGTTAGCGACGGCGACCGTCTGTGCGCTGATGGACCTGGAATGCGTAGTGTTTATGGGCGCGGTCGATATCGAACGGCAAAAGCCGAATGTGGAAAAAATGAAGATGCTGGGCGCGAGGGTGGTGCCGGTAAATTCGGGAAGCCGCACGCTGAAAGACGCGACGAATGAAGCGCTGCGCGACTGGATAGCGAATCCGATCGACACACACTACCTTATCGGGTCGGTCGTCGGCCCGCATCCGTTTCCGGATATGGTAGCGCGGTTCCAGCGCGTTATCGGTGAAGAGATCCAGACGCAATTGTCGGAAAAAGAAAATCAAAACGCGCCTGATGCTGTGGTCGCTTGTGTTGGCGGCGGCAGCAACGCGATCGGAGCGTTTGGCGTATTTTTGGAAGACGAGCAGGTAAGGCTCTTTGGCGTAGAGGCCGGCGGCGAGGGAGTTCAAAGCGGCAAAACTGCCGCAACGACGGCGGTCGGAAAAGCCGGTGTTCTGCACGGCAGCCGCACCCTGCTGATGCAAACCGATGACGGGCAAGTGCTTGAGGCACACTCGGTTTCCGCCGGGCTGGATTATCCGGGCATTGGCGCCCAGCATTCAATGCTGCACGCTACCGGGCGGGTGAAATATGTGAATGTTACCGACGAAGAAGCGCTGGATGCCGGGCTTGAGTTGTCACGGCTGGAAGGGATAATTCCGGCGATCGAATCCGCCCACGCGCTGGCATACCTGCCTAAATTAGATCTGCCGGAAAGATCCGTAGTGGTCGTTTGTCTTTCCGGGCGCGGCGATAAGGATATGACCACCTATCTCGAGCATTTTAAAAAATTGGAGGCGGACGATGGCCAATGACCGCCTGAAAAAGTTGTTCGGGAGTGGCAGTACTAATAGGGGCGCTAAGGGTGGCCGCAAGATTTTTTCCGTTTTTGTGACAGCCGGGTTTCCGCGCCTGGAAGATACGGTCCCTGTTTGCGAGGCGCTGGCGGAAAACGGCGTCGGTTTGATCGAACTGGGTATTCCGTTTTCAGATTCGATCGCCGACGGCCCGACCATTCAAGCCGCGAACGAACGTGCGCTGGCAAACGGCGCGAGTTTGAGCTGGACTCTGGATACGCTGCGTGAGATCCGGGGCCGTATTGATGTTCCTATCCTTTTGATGGGCAGCCTGAATCCGATCCTGCAATACGGGGTGGAACGTTTTTGCAAGGATGCAAAAGACGCCGGCGCGGATGGGGTGATCCTGCCCGATCTGCCGCCCGAATTTTATCTGCAAAACTACCGGGAATTTTTTGCAAAGAGCGGCCTTTCGAATATCTTTTTGATCACTTCGAACACGCCGGATGAACGCATCAGGATGATCGATGAAGCGAGCGATAGTTTTATCTACGCCGTCTCGATGGCGGGAGTTACAGGTAACGGCCTACAGCTTGACAAAGGACGCCGGGATTATCTTAAACAATTGAATGCAATGGAGTTAAAGTCGCCGATCGTAGTCGGTTTCGGTATTGAAAAGCGTGAGCAGTTTGAGGAAGTCAGCAGCTATGCGGCGGGCGCGATCGTCGGCAGCGCGTTTTTGCGCGCGATAGAAAACGCGGATGACGTGCGGTCGGCGACGAAAGATTTTGTGAAGAAATTTATCAAGATTGGGGAATAGTGACGGGAGAGCCTAAAAGAGTGGAGAGTCCGGTGAGTCGTGAGTTAAGAAAGTTTCACTCTCGACTTTCTGGACTCTTTACTCTCCAGACTCTGAAGGGCTCTCCCGCGCGGCGGTAAAAAGTTTTATGATAATTCAATGTCAGGAAAATATTCAGCTCGGTGAATTGGAACGCCTGCGTGACCAGGTCAGGGCTTTGGGGTTAAAGGTCAGTGACGTTTCAACGCAAGTGGGCCGTTACCTGATCGCCCTTGGTAATTACGATGTCGATATTCGCCGCGTCGGCGCACTGGCGGGAGTAAAGGATGTGCACCGCGTTTCCGATAATTACAAGCTGGTTTCGCGCAAGTGGAAAGTGGCGCCGACGGTTATCGATCTCGGCGACGGGGTAAAGGTCGGCGGTGGTGATTTTGCTTTGATGATGGGGCCGTGTTCCTTCGAAGGGCCCGAACAGGTCTCGGACATCGCCAATTTTTTAAAGGAAAGCGGTATTCGAATAATGCGCGGCGGAGCGTTTAAACCGCGTACGTCGCCCTACGCGTTTCGCGGCCTGGGTTTTGAAGGATTGAAGATGGTCAGTGAAATATCGCGGCCGCTCGGCATCAAACTAACCACTGAAGTAATGGACGCTTCGCAGATCGAGGGAATGTACCCGTACGTAGATATTTACCAGGTGGGCACACGCAACTCGCAAAACTTTAATTTGCTTGATGCGCTCGGCAAAGTGGATAAACCGGTGCTGCTCAAGCGCGGAATGAGCGGCACGATAGAAGAATTGCTGCAGGCGGCGGAATATATTTTTATGGGGGGTAATGAACGCATTTTGTTGTGCGAACGCGGGATCAGGACATACGAAAAGTCTTATCGCAACACGTTCGACATAAATGCTATTCCTGTTTTAAAGGAAAAATCCCACTTACCGGTAATCGCTGATCCTTCGCATGGGGTAGGCATTCGCCGGTATGTGGAAGCGGTGGCCCTGGCCAGCCTGGCAGCAGGCGCGGACGGGGCCATCGTTGAAATTCACCGTACGCCGGAAAAAGCGGCTTCGGACGGCGCGCAGACACTCGATTTCAGCGAAACTAAACAGTTGATCGAGAAAATTCGCGCGGTTAAGGAAGCGCTGCATGGCAATTAGTTTCGTTTTGAGTCCCGCCTTTAGGCGGCTTCTTGCTGTTCTGTCTTAAGAACCGCCCCGTCACGCTGCGCGTGCCACCCCTCCTTCGTAAGGAGGGGAGTTTAAGAGCCGCCTAAAGGCGGGACTCAAAACATACTCAAAACGTCAGATCGGCATCCCGTCGATCTTGTCGGTTTTCTTTTTCTCAGGACTATAGGGAGCATCTTTTACGGTGCGCTTTTCTTTTTCTCCGGTGGAATGCCACTCAAGCCATTCGCGCGGCGCGTCAAAAGTTTCGCCGCCGTGTTTGGTCAGGCGCGAGCGAATGCGGCACATTACGGGCGTATTCACCCCGACACCCGATATCACCGCCTGCCCCTTGGTCAGCGCGGGAAGCTCGGCCAGCATCGCGCGTCCGGCGCCTTCGACGGTTTTTGCCACCGTGTCCTGATCGATCGGATTTACGATACGCATGATGATCTGCGTCATGCATTGTGAAAGAACGTCCTGATCGAGCTTGCCCGGCCGCTGGGTGATCATTCCGATACCGACGCCGAATTTACGGCCTTCGGAAAGAATTTGTTTCAAAATGTTGGTCGAAACCACGCTCGTGCCGGCGGGGGCGAAACGGTGCGATTCTTCCAGTAAAACAAAAACCGGGTAATCGAGAAAATTCTCGCCGGAGGTGACTTCGCCGCGCACGGTTGCCATGCGGGCTTTATTAACGCGGCGCAGCAGCGTGCCGACGATCACCTGCTGCTCGTTCTGTTCGATATCGGAAAGCTGCAGCACGGTACAGCGGCCGGGTTTGAAAAGGTCCGGCAGCGGGATATGGTCGGTATCGGAAAAAATGCCGCCTTTGCGGTCAAAGCGGGAATCCATGCGCCAGAGCAGGCCTTCGATCGAGCTGACATTGCCGCCGCTGTCTTTTTTACTATCCTCGCCGTATTTTTGCTCGGTGACTGCATCGCGCAGATCGTGATAACCCCAAAGCTGGCGCTCCGCATCTTTGCGCTCCATCAGCGTATTGAAAGCAAGATGCAGATAGTGCAGCATCTTGTCCGAAGTGCCCTCAGGCAAAAGATATTTCACATCGGCTTCGGTCAGGGTAGAAAAACGCACGTTGATATTTTCCGGCGTGATCACTTTTACTTCAGGATGATAGCCATCGCTGCCGGCAAAGGCCGGGTCGCCGTGAATGCTCTGCAGCGTTTGATATTCGCCGTGCGGGTCGACGATCAGGACCGCCGCGCGGTTGTAGGGGCGCATCAATTCTTCGACCAGCACGCCGGCCGTGTATGATTTGCCCGAACCGGTCGAAGCGAGCACCGCCAGGTGAGTGGACACGACGTCTTTGACAGAAAAAACGACGGGCACTTCGCCGGCGGAACGGGTCAGCAAACTGCCGATGTGCGCGGAACCTTCCTCGCCTTCTTTGCGCGGGCTGAGCATATCGGCAAGCGTTTCCGAAGACGTCAGATAGATCCCATCGCCGGGGTTGGGCGGGATGCGCGGGTTCACAAAATCTTTTAGCTTTTCATCAAAAAATCCGATAGTGGCAACCGTTATTTCGTAAAGCTCGGGCTGGCCGCCGTTTAAGCCTATCAGGGAAGATACCGCTGCGGGCGAGGTCGAAGGGTCGGAAAGAAAAACATCGGGCAAATTTCTGATCAGCCGCCGGCTGGTGATCGTGCCGACGATACGGCGCTTTTCCAGGCCATCGGTTGCCGAGTAATAGACAAATTCGCCGATGCGCGTGTCGGTATTATTTTTGGTGATAAAAAGGTATTCGTGCGGAAGTTCGCCCGGGCCTTTGACGGTGCCGATCAGAATATCGTTCGAAGTAGAGGTCATACTTGATTTGATTCAAAAGTATAACACGACCAAGTTTTGGATTCCGGATTTTGGATTCGAGATTTTCGTGGTTAAACAGTAATAAGAAAATAACGCGGCCATGGCAATGAGGTCAGAACCGGGAACGTCATGAATAAAGGATTTTAAATTGCCACTAGCTTTAGCTAGTGGTTTATAAGAGAAGTGTAAGCTGTGGCTTTAGCCAAATGTTTGTTTGGGCTAAAGCCCTTTCCCCTTTAAAGTGCCTGCAAACCACTAGCTAAAGCTAGTGGCAATTTAAAAGTTTAGGAAACCCCTCGCTACCGCTTCGGGTTCTGACCTCATTTCTAACTACTTAATTCTTGTTTGTTGCGGCGGAAGAGTGACGAGTGGCGACGATCCGTTTGGATCCGGCCGTGAGTTTTACATGCTTAGTCCGATTCGCTTTAAGTTCTACAGTCTGTCCCGCGGGTCGAGGAACCGGAACGAAGGCCCCGCAGCGGCTGGCCCGATTTGATCTTTCGCCTGCGTGACGAGCGGCTGCGCAGGCTAGCTTTAATTTCGTATGTCACCGGGACGACACTAAAGCGATGCTCCCGATTCAGATCCCGGTGGTTTAAACGGCCTACCGGGCGAGGACGGCGTGCTCAGGCGGCTTTGCCGCCGCGGTCAGCACTTCCGACCACAACGATGTGAGAGTAACCGATTATTTATTTCGCGGCGAGAGAGCATTTGGAAGGTTAGAGTTCTTCGTGTGATTTATGTAATACACGTAATTTGGGGGCGGGTCAGTAGCGTCGGCGTAAGCCGATGCGTAAGATCCTGATAAGAGAACCACCCCGTCACACGAAGCGCGTGCCACCCCTCCTTTGTAAGGAGGGAGTTTTTGCGCATCGGCTTACGCCGACGCTACTGACAAGAACCGGGCGCGGCTACAGATAGCGCTCCCGGTTCTGACTTCATTATTAATCGATCTTTGTCAGTTGGGCGATGAATGAATAGCGGCGAAAAACTTCGGAAATTTTCAATTTGATCAGGCCTTGTTTTTCAAGCGATTCCAGGTGCGGCATCAGTTCGTTCCAAAACTGCACGTGAAACCGCTTTAACCAAACCTGCAGGGCTTTTTGAAACCATTTGGGCAGCCCCTTTTGGTCGTAGAAGTCGACGATATAAATGTTATGCCCTGGTTTTAGATTTTCCAGCGCGTTGGCGATCGATTCGCGCCAGGTCGGGATCATCGTGATCGAGTAGGAGAAATAGATCGAATCAAAGGCTTCAGCCAAACCAAAAGTGCTCGCCGCGGTAAAATCGTCCGCCAGCGCGACTTCCAGGTGAACGTTTTTTGTAACCTTGTTCGCATCGACCTTGGCCTGCGCCGTTTTCAGCATCTCGCTCGACGCGTCTAAACCGAAAAAATTCGTACGCGGATATTTTTTTGCCAGAAGGACCAGATTTCGCGCGGTGCCGCAGCCGACCTCCAATACGTTTTCGCCCGGCTGCACATTCATTTGTGCGATCATTTTGTCGCGGCCGAAAAGATAAAATTTGCGGGTAGCATCGTAAAAATACCGCTGGTGGCGGTACATGCGATCCATATTTTCGAAAGCTTCGGACATAAAAAAGTAGACAGTAGACAGTAGACAGTAGCCTTTTCTACAGGCTACCGGCTACGGACTACTTCAAAATATACAAATGAAATCCGCCGTAGATCGAGGCGCGGTCTTGTTTGAATAATTCTTTTGACCACTCTTCCTCATAATCAAATTTCGCGCGCAATTCCGCCGGCAGATTTGTTTCGAGCGGCGATTTTGCGCCGGCCGTGCGGAAAATTATCCGGCTGCCGCTTTCCGCCATGTCGGCGATGGTCTGCCACAGATCGGTCATTACCTCGGCGTTCATCCAATCCTGCGCGTCGAGAAACACGAAACGGTTGAACGTTCCTTTGGGCGACTGCCTGATCTTTTCCGTCACGGAGCCGATGTCCGTATCGAGGTGATCGGCGTTCGCTTTTAGCGTGGCGTAATTTTCTTCTTTCAAATATTCCGGCAGCGCCTGGCGATTTTCCGTATCGTATTTTCGCGCAAACGCCTGCCAGGCAAAGTAGTTTTCGTAGATCGGATATTCGACGGCGAGCCGATGCGCGCGTTCGCGATAGATGTCGATGACATTGCCGCCTTCGGCCAGGTCTTTTTTCAGCTCATCGTATTGCTGCGGGGGAATGCCGAGGCCGAACATCGTGATCGGCATTTTGCCGATGGTCTGGATCAAAAAACTGTCGAAAAAAGGCGAGACATATTTTTGATATAACTGCTCCTGCTCTTCCTGCGACTTGGCCTTTAAAAGCTCCTCGGGTTTGCAGCCCAGCAAGCCGGCGAATTTATGAAAGAAGCGCAGAAAATAGCCGTTACGCGAATGTTCGTAGAGGCCGCCTTTTTTGAAGAAATTGATGCGGTCGCCATACAGGATGCTGCCAAAAAAGCCGTTGCTTTCCCAGAACTTACGGGTGTCCGCATCCAGATTATCGGCGATATATTTTTTGTAATTCTCGACGTTTTCCTTACTCTTTCCGTGGCCGAAAAAATTAAAGAAATCTGCGTAGGTCGGCAAATATTTCAGCGCGGCCAGTTTCAGGCGGAGCAGGAAAATATGATGGCGGTTAAGATCGACCGCGGTCACTTTTTCGGGGCTGACCACCAGGTAATTGAGCGCGTTGCAGCCGCCCGAAGAGATGGTGATGATGCGGCTGTGTTCGTCAAGCTTGAGCGCCTGCAGGTCTACGCGCGGATCTTCCCAGATCTGGTTATAGACGAACGCGTCAAACCAGACGGCAAAAAGTTTTTGTAATATTCCTTGTTTTGCCGAAGCTTCTTTTTGTGTGACAGCTTCTAAAACAAGATGTTGATCTGACATAATTTACTCGCCAATTACTCGTTAGCCAAAACTAAAACGGGGTCGATCGACGATGCCTTCCACGCCGGATAGAGCGCCCCGAGCAGGCTGCCGGCAATAGCGATCAAAACCGCCGTCACCATCCAACCCCAACTAAATTCAAAAATAAGCTCAAATTGCCTTTGGATAACAAACGCCGCCAAAAATGAAACGACAAAACCTAATACCACTCCCAGAACACCGATCATTATCGCTTCCTGTTCGATCACCTGAACGATAAAAAGCCGCGAAGCTCCCAGCGATTTCAAAATGCCGATCTCTTTACGCCTTTCGGTAATGGTCGTGTACATCGAAAGCAGGACAAAGATCGTGCTGACAAAAACGCCGAGGCCGACCAGCACCTTAAGGAACACTCCCAGTGAAGGAATGCGCTCTTCTGCGTCGATGACCAGGTCGCGGGTAAGATTTATCTTGTTGCCGGGCAATGCTTCATTGATCCTGGCCGCCACTTTATCCGTGTCGGCGGGGTCGTTTAATTTGACCAGAATATAGGTGCATCTATTCGGATTTTCCATCACCGCCTGCATCGCCGCCAGGGACATCTTTATACGCGAGCCCGAAGGGGGTGAAAAGATCCCGGTTATTTTGAACTTTTTGTCCCCGAGAATCTGTATCGTATCGCCGACCGCCGCTTTATCTTCACGCGCCTGGCGCTCGTCGAGAATGACTTCGTCGTCGGCGGCGGCAGGGCGGCCGGAAACGATCTGCATGCCGTTCATCCGCGCAAAAGCGTCCCAGTCGACACCGTCGATCTGCTGCAGCCCCCAGCGGCCTTTAGCACTGGGCGTGACATAACGATAGACCGGAACAACTTCTTTTACACCCTCGATCTCCGCTAACTTCTGTGCGTAGGTCACGCTGACATTGGCATTAGAGCTGGTCAGTTCCATAGCGCCCGGGCGGGTGAAAACGATCTCAGCTTTCCAGTTATTGGCGCGGCGCACCATATCGTTGGACATCCCGCGCGCGAGCCCCGTAAAAAGCACCACCAACACCACGCCGAGAGCTACGCCGACCACACTGATAAAAGTGCGGAACGGACGGGTGCGTAGATTGGCTAAAACGAGCTCTAACATCGTGAATACTTAAGTTTAACCCAGCGGGAAATTAATTTCCATTTTAGCTTATTAATTAGTGAGCTGGTTTGAGAAAGCACGACATGATCACCTTTCAGGTCCGGAAGGGTTGCTTGCACCCGCTGCTTTAGTCTTCCTTCAGCTCTCTTATCACCCACTACTTCAGCTTTTCGGCAAAATCAAAATCGGTCTTATCTTTATAAGCAAAAAGTTCTTTTCGGCGCTGAAAGTCCTCATACATCCGGTCATAGGTCGCGAATAAAAAGTCGGTCGACTTTTCGCGGGTATTTTCACGCGCGGTCTCGATCGCCGCGGCGATCTTTCGCTGCCTGATCTCGGGGTTTTCGGTTACTTCTTTGATCGCGGCGGCAAAACCCGGGGCATCAGTCGCTGCGGCGGTTCCCACCAGCCAGGCATTCTCCTGTGTCGCGTAAGAAAGCAGCCCGCCCGCGTTTGGAGCAACGACCGGCACACCCGAAGCCATTGCTTCGAGCGGGGCGATCCCAAACGGCTCGCGCGGGTTCGGGTGCAGGAAAACATCGGCGCTGGCGTAATAATTCGCCAAAGTTTCTTTATCGAGATGCCCGAGCTGAATTATTTTACCCGGAAACCTTTTCTCAGTTTCTTTTTGCAGCCATTCGGCCTGCGGCCCGGCGCCCGCCACGAGCAGGCGATAATCACGCGCGTCGTTTTTCAGGATGTCCATCAGATCGGGAAGCAAGCCGATATTTTTTTCCGGCGAGATACGGCCGGCGTATAAAAGCATCACCGCGTCATCGGGGATACCGGCGCGCTCGCGCATTTCGCGCTTCACATCTTCCGACTTGCGGCGGGGACTAAAATATTCGGCATCGACGCCGCGCGGGCAGACGGAAATACGTTCCTTATGGTCAACTTTCGCGGCTTTGAAAAATCGCCAACACCAATTCAGAAAACCTTCCGAACGCCCCGGGTTTTTTTCTTTTTCGACCGACCGGTAAAACTCCTCAGCGGTATAAACGGAATTCGCAATATGAAAATCGTAGATCGCGAAATTATAGTTTCCCATCACGCGCCGCGAAAACCATTTGCCCAATTTTCCTTTGCTCAAAAACGAAGCGACATTGTCGTCCATTCGCTCGCAAGAGAAGTGGACCAGCATCGGGCGGCCAAGTTTTTTGAAATTGTCGGTGTGGATCATCGCCGCCATCATGCTCAGAGAATATTTATCGCAGACCTCGACCATATCCGGCATTTCTTCCAGCAAAATTTCCCGGATGCGGGTGTCTTTGAGCATATACTGCCAGGGCATTATCATCCGGTAGCGTTTATCGAAAATAGGCGACTTTCGCGCGGGAATGTAATAGATGCGGGCGAATTCGTTGACGTCTTCGATCTCTTCTTTTTCACCGGGAACGATCAGGCGCACGTAGCGGCGATGGCGCAGCGCGGCCGCCAGCAAATTGTTATAGCTGGTGCTGATACCACCGGAATTTTTGTGATAGTAGTTGGTAAGGTGAACTGATTTGATAGGACTGCTGCTCACTAGATCTATGCATCCTGATGACGCAGCTTGCGGAAATTAAATAAGGCGATCAAGGCGACGGAAATTATTATCAATACAAAAACGGAAACCCCCGTGACGACCCCCCAATTAACCTTTCCGCGCAGAATGCCTACGACCAGGCCCAATCCCGCGCTCGTCGTTAAGGTTGAAAAAATAGAAACAACATAACGGCCGTTCCGGATCATCTCCCAGACTTTCCAGGGAACGAAGAAAATGAATTGAGTGGTTATCAAGGGGAATTTCTTGAGATCTTTAAAGAGCGATTGCTGCTTTTCGTCCTTGACCAGCATCGCACCGCGCCGCATTGCAAACAGATTGAATACCGCGGAAATGGCGGAAACTATCACAGAGGCAATGATAGCTTTTCCTTTGCCGCTGGTCCCCGCGTAATGGTCGTATGCCGTCTGCACCAAAAATTCGATCACGTGGCTGAGAAAAGCCAACATCAGAGGAACGGTAAGCACAGCCTGCCACGCCGGTTCGACACGGGTGTATGCCTGAATGATCGCGCCGCTGATACCGCCGAAAAGCATGCGGAAAATGAACTGCGCCAGCATCGCGCCGATGGCAAAGATCAAGGCCTCTTTTTTCCAGAGATATGCTCCGAGAAAGATCAGCGAGCGCATAAAGGCGCTTAGGAGCCCGGCCTTCCAATTCCAGCGCCACAACACTGCGTCCAGCGGATCGTGAAGCAGATAACGCGACACCCCGCCGACGGTAGTCATATCGTAATTGATCTCCGATTTTTCTTTACCTGACATATGGATAACTAGGGCCAACGTATTTAAGACACGCTCCATAACTGTCGCGTTTCTGCCTTTGCCGCTAAACTCCTGAGCTTAGCAGGAATCGCAGCTATAACAAAATCATACCTGCGCTGTTTCAGCGGCTGCGGCTGCGTTCTTTCTCTCTTCCGCAATTATCAAAGTTTCGCCGTAGGCCTGGTAGACCTTTTCGAACACCGAATCCCATGAGCGTTCGTGAGCAAATTCACGGGCGGCTTTTTTCATTTTCGACAATTTCTCTTGATCGTCGAGCAATTCCAGGCTGTACCGGGAGAATTCTTCAGGGCTTTCAGCGATAAACCCGCTCACTCCATGCCGGATAATAAATTTAGGACCGCCTCCATCGCTGACTATCGCGGGAACGCCGGAAGCGTTGGCTTCCTGCACCACATTGCCAAAGGCATCGGTCATCGAAGGGAAAACAAAAACATCCATGTTGGCATAAGCTTCGGCGAGCTCTTCCCCGGCTAGAAATCCGGTGAATTTGGCGGTCTTCATATTCTGGCTTAGCCATTCACGCTCGGTGCCCTCGCCGACGATGAGAAATTCAAAATTCGTCCTGCCGGCGTCTAATAAGGTCTTTTCGATCTTCGCCAGCAAGCGGACATCTTTTTCCGCGCGCAGCCGGCCGACAAATCCCAGGCGTATTTTTCCGTCATCAATCGTACGTTTTTCCGGCGTTAAAAAATTAGTGTCCACACCGCGCTGCATCAATCGCGATTGCCTGCCCGTGCCGCTGCCTAACATATCCACCAATTCCTGGTTAGGAGAGAGCACCATTTTGGCCATCTTGTAATACAAGACCGAACCGGCCAGAATTTTTCGCTCCGCAAAACCGGTCAGCGAATTTCGCGTCGAATCGGGAAGAAAGCGGAACATTTTGTCTAAGCGGCGCGCGGCAAATTCGTGAATATTCGTATGCCACGAGGCCAGCAGCGGGATCTGTCTTTTCCAGGCGAGATAGGCGCCGATGATGCTGACGTCGTTGAGCCCGGTGATGTGGATCACGTCGGGGCCAAAACTGTCCAGCTCTTTGGCGATGCGGCTTAAATGGCGATTGAAAAACGGATCGTAGCTGAGGTCTTCGTCGAGAGAAAAAGAAAGCCGGGAACGCTTGAGACAAAATTCCGTGTACTCGCCGTTCCTTAAGATCTCCGTTTTCTTATCGGCGTGAATGCAAAGAAACGGGTAGCCTTTCCGGCGGGCAAAATCGGTAAGCTTGTTGCTGGTTAGAGCGACCCCGTTAACTTCCGTATAGGAATCGGGAAAGAATGCGATGCGTAGATCTTCTCTCACTTTAAACACATAAAAAGCGAACAGCGTTAATAAAAGCCTGAAAAGTGCTTCTCGAGTGACTGTTCGCTGGGATCCTGCTCAAAACACTATGCAATTTTAGACTTCAGGTCCGGCGCCGCAGAGTTATCTTCGAATGCCTGCGATGATGAAACCGCAAAATTTGCCGGGACAATATCTTTTTTAGACCTGAGCATAGAAAACATCGGGCGCATGGAATTGTGGCCCAGGGCGCTCAGCGTCCAGTTAGCGGCCCGCAGCCATCTCGGCCCGCCGCGTTTCCAATAGAACGAAAGCGGATTGATGCCGCGGTCGTCAATTCGAACAAAAACCCGCTGGATCCATTTCTGCCGGTCTTCGGGAAAATCCGGGTAATGTTTCAGGATCTCAGAAAAAGACTGCATCTGCCGCCACGCCAGGGGCTGATAATAATGCGGCATCAGGACGACCTGGCTGAATTTATCGTGCCGGATCTGCTCGACGAACTCCGGAAAGGTGCTGACCGTGGTCAGGTTAACCACCGAATTCGGCTGGCAGCCGTGCCGGTCGCCGCCGGAAACGACGGGGAAGCCGTGAGCTTCGGCCAGCTCGAGCACCGCTTTGTTTTCAGACCAGGTGCGAAAACCGTTGATCTCAAAAGCGTGTATCCATTGGCCGTGCTCTTTGATAAAAGCATCGAGCAAGATCTGGTGGCGTTCTCTGCCGACCATCTCGATATCCCAGATCGGGTGATTGAAAACCACCAGTACTTCAGGGATCTCGTTGAGCATCGCAAAAAGCTCGTGCAGGCGGTTTTCCCCGAAAACCAATCCGCGCTTTTTCGCGAAGGTGAAATCGAGCAGATCTTTTGTTATTTCATCGGCGCGCTCGCCGGGAAGATTGTGAATGCCGAGATGGAAAAAGCCGTAATCATAGGGAACCGTCCACTCCAGCGAAATAGGGGCCGTTTTGGCGTCATCGCGCTCGGCGCGTATCTTTTGATTGGCCGAGATCTCGTCGTGATCGGTCAGCGAAACTAAAGCGTCGAGGCCGATCTGGTCCTGTATCTGCGCGCGTTCGATGTCATAAACCTGATGAGCGGTAAGCGGCGGCGTCCAATGGTTTTCCGAAAAATCCATCTCCTTGCCGTAGTTCTTGATAAAGCGCTTGCTTTCCCACGCCCAGAATAAATTAATGATCGGCAGTTTCTGTGCATAATGCGGCACAAAATCAAGCATTTCCCGTGAATGCTGCGTATGGCAATGCATAGAAACGCCCGATTTGAAAGACCCTTTCAAATTAAGGTTGTTTTCTAAGATATGCAGGCGGGTCAGCTTTAAGTTCATCGGATTATTTCTTCCCCAAAACATTATAATGTATCAAATTTAGCGAAAAGTGTAAATTTTACGGGGCATGAAGTACAGGTCATTAAAAATAGATGCGATCATCACCGAAAACGTTGACAAGAGATTTCGAGTGAGTAAAAAGGTGACACCTGTAAGATGTATATTTTTCAATTCCTTACATCTTTTTAGAGAGTATTTTTGCCGGTCATCTCGGCGATCGCAGACCGCGCCTCCGCTTCCTTTCCGGGTGGGACTGGAACCAGGCAGGTCTTTTCGATGCGCTCCGTAGTGCGATTTAGACGCATCCATCTCATACATTTGAAATGCAATAACAGCATCTTTTCATTACCTACGTGAATGTGACTTTCGGTGATCTCAGGTAAACCCCAGCCCCCGAACCATTCAAAGAAAACCCCGTTGACGTCGACCGAAGTTCGGTTGATCAATACCTGACCGATAAGAGTGTTTAATTTTTGCTCGTTACTTTTGCGAACAAGCCGATAGATCAGAAAACAAAAACCGAGGAAAAGGCTTCCGACGACCAGGACAAAGGCAGATGCCGCCAGGCTGCCCGGATGCCCCATCCGATTCGACATAAAAGAGGCCGCGATGGCAAGCAAAACAATGACAACAAATCCTCCAATGAGAACCGTTTTCTCATCTAAAAGACTGCGGTTTTCAAATTCCAATTTTTCATAGTATCGGAATTCCTTCCACTGTTCGGCGGTAAAGTGCCAATGCGCAAGCGGACCAGAGCCGGTACCAGTGTGTGATGATGATTTTTCCGCCATTTGATGACCTCTATTTATAGAACAGATAGCCGGTGATCACAAGAGATTTGCCGCAAATATTTGCCAATAAAATCCCATCGAAATATGGTAAAGTTACGGTTCCGGTAAAGAATTATGATGAAGCACATTTCTCTCAAAATGGCGGCATGCGCAGCGCTGCTCATGCCTTTAGGAATAGCGGTGTCTGCGCAGGTAAAAAAGCCCAAAACAAGCAAGTCGAAAACTACAAAAATCGCGCTTGCTTCACCGTTGCCAAGCAACGATGAGATCGTTTCGGCGTTCAAGGAGGTTCTTTTGAGCGGGGTTAAGCGCGCCAACAGCGAACTCACCCGCCAGGGCGTCTTTTATAGCGATGCCCGCTACAAGATCCTTATGCCGCCGGCTACGTGGGCGCTCGAGAAAAAGCTGCGCGGAACGGGATACGGCGACGCGGTCGATGATCTGGTGGTCGCTATGAACCGCGCCGCCGAGCAATCCGTGGCCGAAGCCGTATTTGTTTTAAGTGACGAGGTCGGGAAAATGACCGCCGAGGACGCTAAAAAGCTGCTGTCAGGACCGAACGATGCCGTGACGCAGTATTTCCGCCGCTCAGGCGAAAAGGTGCTGCCGGCAAAGACCATCCCGCTGGTGAATACCGCCACCGCGGAGGCAGGTGTGCCTGCGCTGTATAAAGCGCTCGAAGAAAAGAACGGCGGTAAGATCACGGGCTTTGATATTGATGAATACGTGGCGCAGAAAACCCTGGACGCGATGTTTTTGGTGATAGCCGCCGAAGAAAAACGCATCCGCCAAGTACCCGCTGCGCGAACTACCGCGATATTAAAAAAAGTTTTCGCGGATAATTAAGTAGATTTTAGTTTTTGTAACTCGTTTTCGGCTTCGTGCATTCTTAGAAAATAGCCCTGATTTTTAGCCAAATCTTTTGCAGTTTCGAGATAAGACATGCCTAAATCTCGCAACTCTCCTTCTTTCACAAGGGCATTCCCTAAAGCCAGCAATCCCACTGTTTGGTGCAGGCAAAGAGAATACTCGTTAGATATTTTTATAGATTCGATCGCCCGGCGCTTGGCAGAGTCGGTATCGTTTAGTGCATGAGCCAGCCTGGACATAGCTGATAAAGCCCCGGCCTCGACGCGCCGGATCTTCCCTTTCCTGGCGATCTTTAAGGCCGAGGAATACTCATTTTGCGCTTCATCGTATTTGCGCTGAGATTTTAAATAGTTCCCGTAGGCGAGGCCGGCATACGCTCGCAGGTCCGGATAATGCGACGCTTCACCGATATGGCGGCTTTGATCTATCTTTAGCTTGGCTTGATCAAATCTTCCCAGTTTGATCAGGAGCTCGCCGTGATAGCAATAAAAGACTCCCCGAGCTCTGGGATTATTTTCCATGCCCTCGTAAGCTTTTTCATAATCCTCGTGAGATTCCTCCAAATTTCCCTGAAGGTATTTTACCAGCGCAATGCTTGCTTTCACCCGGCTGATGAGATTTGGGTCTTTTAGCCGGTTGGCTATCTCGAACGCCCGATCAAGATAGCTCATAGCTATATTCAGTTTACCCAAATGGATAAATGTGGTGCCAAGGTTAAATTCGGACTGAAACACATAACGTCCGTTTGTGCCTTTATCGATCAGTTTGCTTATTTCCAGTCCCTGGTCCCAGAGCGCAGTGGCATTCAACAGATTGCCCATGCTGATCGAGGCAAGTCCGATCTCGTTGTAAACCCAAGCGATCTCATCGGAATATAAAGGGGCGCTCGGCGATTCGCTCAGTCCGATCCCCTCGGGAGTCGGCTCGTTATGCTTCCATGTTTTCCGTGAAACTTCCCGGGCGGTGTCGTAAATTTTGAGGACCATTTGGAGATACTCTCGATAGTCTCCCCAGCGCGTCACAGTATTCGCGCAAAACCTGGATCGCAGAATGCTAAACGCTCCCCGGCATAGCTCAAAGCAGATCTTTTCGCCGAGGTAGGGCTCCTTTTCCTTGGCAAAACGGGCAACCTTCTTCCTTACTTCGTCTTCGTATCTTTTCTCGGCCGTCTCGAGCAGCCTGGTAAATAATCCCCGAGTAGTTTTCACTGCGGCGGTCGAACCGGGGTCGACGTTTTCCATCGCCGAAGTAAATCCGGGCAACTGAATACTTGGCGACGAATTAAAATTCGACTTATGAAGCGTTTGATGAACGTAACTTTTGATCAGCGGGTGAACCACATAGCCAAAAACCGCCGATTGATTTTCCGTTTCTCTTTCCAGATAAACCATCTGTACCAGGCTTCTTTTGACCAGATCGTCCAGCAGTTTTTTTACCTCAGCTTTTTCTTTCTCGGTTTTCAACTCTTTACCGGTCGCGTCGATAAAACAAACATCCGCTACCTCTCGACGTATCGGATGCATAAAGAGGGAAATACGCTCAATGAATTTTTCGACGATATTCTCGTGTTTGCCATAAGAACGTTTTAAGTGAATATCAGCAGTTCGCTCCTGGCAGGCAATAGCTTCCCTGATAACCCGGGAGGTACGTCGATCGACGGGCGTGTTCGCAATATCCCGCATCAGATTGTCAAACTTTTCCTGCACCTTTGCGGCCCTCTTTTTGTCTTTGGGATCAGTAAAATATTTGAACATGCCGCGGATAAGAATGATACAGAACATATGTCCTTCGACTAGCGAACAGAGGGCGGAGAGTTTACGTTCGATCTCTTGATCATCACTGCCTATGTCTGAAAACTCATCTTTATCTTCGAGCAAATATTGTAGCCAGTACCTGGGGGCGGCGACGGTGATTTTTTCTCTTCTCTCTTTTATGCGTGAAAGTTTTGTGCCTTTGTCGCCTTCGTTTTTCTTGCCTCGGGGCAGAATGTCGAGGGGGAATAATCGCGTGGTGAGAATTATCCGGCATGCTACCTCTTGATCGGAGATCAGATGAAAAAATCTTTTTACTTCCGGGCTAATAGCCTTACCGTCCATGTTTTCTTCGGTCGGATTTAGAAGCTTTTCGATGCCGTCAAAGACGATTATCATTTTATCTCGCTTTTTATCCCGTAAGATTTGGGACAATTTTTCGAACCGATCTTCACTTTTGGAAGCTTTTGCAGCTTCTTCTCCATCGCCGTTGTTCTGATGCTCGTCGATAAATTCAATCAGCCGGTCGATCCCGGTCAGCACGTCATTTGCGTAATAGGAGTTCCAAAAGACGAAAGTCCAGCCTGTATTGACATTTTTGCCATTTTTGTTTTTCTTTTTTTCGAGTTTTTGCAGATACTGCTGCGTTATCCAGGATTTGCCTGTTCCGCCGTCACCCAGAATAACTGCCAGCTTCGGGTAATCTGTCAGCCTATCCTTGTCCTTTAAGTCCATGACTTTATCTAAACTGGTTTTCAGATCAGAGTAGATCTTGGGGCTGACCGAGACACTTTTGGGGATCTTGATCTCATAATGGTAATAGCTTCCCGGATCTTGTTCAGGGGGGAGTTTGAAATTATGCTTCGGGGTTTTGCGAAACATGGGTTTCATCAGTATGCCGTCATACCACTCACGCCAGGCTTGCTCGATCTCGATCAGTTCTCCGCTTAAAGTCTTGATCTTGCTCTTTGGATTATCGGGATCTTTTTCGTAAACAGGGATGACATGAAGTCCGTATCTCAAATAAAGAGCGTCGCATTCGTCCTCGACTTCACGCTTGTTCCCATATCTCCGATTCGGACCCTTAAAATCGGTTTTGGGAATGAAGTTAATACAGAACAACGGATTCCTGACTTTGTCGCGAGGACGGTTAGCGGTAATTATGCGAAGCCAGCGGGTAAGATCGAGATCTCCCAGCCCGTAACCCATGATCAGGATCGGGTTCGAACTGAGCGTCAGCTCGAGCGTTTGCCGGAAAGGCTTGCTTTCGTATTCTTCTTTTAAGTACCACCGTTGAAAATCTTCTTCCGTGACTATGCAAGACTCCTGATCGTCGATCCGGCCGTGGCAGTGAAAGACGGTATGTTTGCTTCCTTCAAAGCGCGACACAGGAAATTTGGCCAGTTGTTTATGATTTGCATCTACCTGGGAAAAGCTTTTCCCCTTTATCCATCTAAGTATGCTATTCTTGTCCTCCTCTTTACCGATGGTTAAACCGGCTATTTGTTTATCCGTCAGATCATTGGGAATTTTCTTTGTATAAAGCAGCGCCCTCTCTATCTCAAAATCATAATTTGTCGTAATAAACCTCATGATAGGTAATTGGAGAAGGGCGAGGTAAGGGTTGCCGTCGACGGTAAAATAGGGATTTTTTTCGGCGTCCTTGTAGAGAATGTCAGTCTTCGGGATCAGGCCAAATTTATCGTGCGATTTTTCAAATTGTTTTTTGACAATGTCGCGAAATTTCTTGCAATGCTTCTTGTCGTCTTTTTCGGCGGGGCTTTCCGGAAAAACCGAGGCCAGATTTTCTTCGCATTTACCCAGTATCACCTGGGAGCTATATTCTTTGCCGGGCTTGCCGATGTATCTCGTATCTCGTCTGAACTTGCTGCAAAGTTGCAGTGCTTTTTTACCTTCTTTGCTCTGGGGGTCAGTGGCAAATTCTTCCCGCACTGTTTTGTCAGCTTCTATTAACGTATCTTTCGCAAATCTATTCCAGACAGGATAACCGAGAGGCCTTGACGCGCCGGCGCCGATCAGCGCCACTACGGATTTTAGATTGAGGTATCTGGCCAGCAGCCGGCGGATGTGCTGCTGGCGTCTTTCAAAACTCGTTTGAAAATCAAGAGGCTGCAGTATTTCGCTTAAATATCTTCTCGGGTCTTCGTTTTTAGACATAATTTGCCAAAAGAAATAGAGTAAAAAGTTTTATTGGATTGTTGGGAAAAACAGGCGAAGGATAGTAAATTACAAATGTTTTGTCAAGATTATTGCAAAATAAATTAAGTATTAGTTTTTTTGGCTGTTTCCGGCAATATTTTTGGCCAGATTTATAAAGCCGGGCCTTAGAAGTGAACGAAAGTTGACTTTCGTACGTAACAATTTAAAGTTTTAAGAAATGTTGAATTTGATCGGGCAAACTCTGGACGGGAAATACGCCATCGAGCGCGAGCTGGGCCGCGGCGGGATGGGAACCGTCTATTTTGCCAACCATATAGGCACCGAGCGCCCGGTGGCGGTCAAGGTGATCTCGCCGCAGTTTATGACAAAGTCCGAGTTTGTCGAGCGGTTCCGGCGTGAAGCCCGCGCGGCCGGCCGCCTGCGCCATCCGAACGTGGTGGACGTGACCGATTTTGGCATCGCGGAGACAAAAGACGGCAGCGTCGCCTACCTGGTGATGGAGTACCTGGACGGCTGTACGCTGGGCGAGATATTGGAAGAAGAAAAGAAGCTTCCGCTTTCCTGGAGCCTCGATATCCTGGAGCAGGTTTGCTCGGCGGTCAATGAGGCGCACCATCAGGGGATCATTCACCGCGACTTAAAGCCCGATAATATCTGGCTGGAACCGAATCAGCGCGGCGGCTACACCGTGAAAGTGCTTGATTTTGGCATTGCCAAGCTGGAAGAGCACATAGTGGACAATGCGCGGCGCCAGATACTGCCGCCATCGTCTACCGGGACCGGCGCTTTTCGCCAGCAATCAACCGTCGTCGATCAGGAAGGCTCCGGGACGATGCTGATGCCGCAAAATTCGGCTACGGCTGTCAACGCTGCTTTTAACGAGGAATCGGGCACGCAGATGTCTGAAGCCGGCACCTTAGTTAAGCAGCCAGATGCAGAAGCAAGGGCAGAGGCAGAGATAAATGTCGATCTGGAATCCGGCACGGCGATCATGCCGAGTGCGCAAAATCCGCAGACAAAAACTTTTGCCGGAGATAGTGATAAAACACGGTTGATGTCCGCAGTGCCAGCGGAAATGGATAAACCCGGAGCGGAGACTTCGGCCAGCGGGGCCGGCGCGGAGCTCACGCGGGTTGGCGCGGTTTTGGGAACGCCGTTATATATGTCTCCTGAGCAGTGCCGCGGAGAAAAACTGGATCAGCGCTCGGATATTTATTCGCTGGGAATAATCACCTATCAAATGCTGGGCGGCGACACGCCGTTTACCGGAAATTATTCTGAGGTGATGCAGGCGCACAAAGACACGGCAGTCCCGCCGCTGCAAGCCAGAAAAGTTTCCCGCCGGGTAAAGAAAACGGTTATGTCAGCGCTGGCCAAAGATCCCGAACAGCGTCCGCAAACGGCCGAGGCGTATGCCAGCATCCTTCGTTCTCATTCGGAAGGAATGGGGGCGCTGCTGAAAAAAGCCATTTCAATTTACGGCGAACATTTACCCAAATTCTTTTTGTTCTCATTTATTATCGGCTCGCCGTTCATTTTCCTTACTTTTCTGAAAGTCGCGATCCAGCTTCTCGGCCTCTACGATGTGATCGATTACACGTTTTCAGGCTGGGTCGTGGGAACTATCGCGATAGTCAATTTTTTCGTGCAGATATTTTTCGGCGCGGTAGTGGTGGGAGCTACTACCTGGATAGTGGCGCAAATATTAGCGATGCCTTTGCGCCCGATCAGCGTCCGCGCCGCCGCGCAAGAGGTGAAGAAAAAGTGGAAACCGCTGATCGTCGCCGTGACGATAAACACACTGATGGTTTCGGTCGGGATCGTTCTCTGTTTTTTCCCCGGTATCTGGCTGACCACGCGTAACATGCTGGTGGCGCCGTCGATAATAATGGAAGGCATTTCCTGGCGGGAATCTTTCCGCCGTTCCAAGGCGCTGGTTTCACGCTCATACTTGACCGTGTTTGGGACCGTCCTGGTGCTGCACGTAATTCCGATTTTTTTTGCAATGATCATTTCGCTCTCGATTACGGCGATAGTTCGCACCGGGGTAGATGCTTACGAAAAAAGGGCAGGCGTGGTGAAGCCGGCGCCCGATGAAAATAAGGACATCGGCATAAAGATCGATCCGAAAGGCGTTTCTATTACCGAAGACGAAAATCTCGATCCTGAAATTGCCATACAGATGGGCAAGTCGAAACTGCAGAAAACCGCCGGCGTCGTCAGCCAGGGCATTTTCGAGATCATCTGGGCGCCGATAGTGATCTTTATCACCTCTTTTATCTCGGTGATCACGGCGCTGGTCTATTTCAAAACCCGGCAGGCCGGCGGAGAGTCGATGCAAGATCTGCTGAAGCAGTTTGAAGCCTCGGACCGCCCCCGCCGCAAGTGGCAGGAACGCATCCGGCATCGTCTGGTCGTCTCAGGCAGATCCGCCAGCAAATCTACCAGCAAGCCTTAAGAGACAAACCTTAAGAGGCAAACCTTAAACGTAAAATGCTATTCTAATAGGCGAATATGCGGGTATGGTGCGTAATTTCGCTTCTCCTTTTTGTGCTGGCGGGGACTGATGCCGAGGCGCAGCGGCTGGAGCGTGAGTTTGAAGTGAAAGGCGCAGCGCAGATCTCGGTGGTAAATCTTTACGGGCGGGTCGCTGTTTTAGTAGATGAAACGCTGGAAAACAAGGTGCTTGTGTCGGTCGATTCACCGCAGGAGATCGGCAAAGACGATATTTCATTCACCGCCGCGGGAAATAACCTCAGCATTCTTACTGCTCAGAACCTCACGGGCCAAATTCTTACCGGTCAATTAAAAACAAAGAAACGGCTCGATATAGTGGTCAGGGCGCCGGCGCGTTCGCGGGTAAAGATAAAAACGCTAAGCGGCGAGGTGCAGCTTGGCGGAAACATTGCGTCCGCCGAAGTGGCGACCGATACCGGCACGATCTCAACGAACATTCCGCTCGACGCGGTCAAATACACTTTTATCTGGCTGGGAGCACGGCCGAAATTTATGAGCGACGCGCGGCTGCCGGACCCGAAGGAAAAATCCGGCGGGCGGTTTGTCATCAGCGGCGAGGTCAGCCAGCCAGCCGCTGCTCCGAAAAAGAAGGTGGTAGATCCTGAGACACCCGGCGACAACCCCGGCGGCACCTCCGAAGGCCCGCAAGCGAAAAAAGCGCCGGAGGTAAGCAAGAATATCTCTCTGGACCTGCGTACGCAGCGCGGCGTCATTCTTTTTAACGTCGACCCTAAGGACATCCGCAGCGATCTGCGCGAGAGGGAATTGACGGAGGCCGCCAGAGGCATCATTCGCAGCGGCGACCCCGACATGACAGACGCGATAAGGATCGCCAGCCCGAAATTTTTTGGCGAATACGCCAAGACCCTCCCGCCGCGCCGCGCCAAACCTGAATTTGCGGAAACGGGCCGGACGGACGCGAACAGCACGGTGGCCCCATCCGGAGTAAAGCGGATAAATATTCGCGTGACGGATGAATTCGGCCGGGCGGTGAGCGGGCTTAGCGCGAAGGATTTTACGATCCTGGAAAATAACCGCGAGACGGAAGTCTTAGACGTAAAGCCGTCGGTCGCGCCCTTTAATCTGGTGCTGCTGCTGGATGTTTCCGGCAGTGTCGAAGATTACATTGATTTTATCCGCAAGGCCGCGCGGAATTTTCTCGAGACCACGAGTGAAAAAGACCGCATCGCTATCGTGACTTTCCGTGACGACGTTAAGGTCCTGACAAATTTTACGACCGACAGAAGAAAGCTTTCCGAAAGCCTGGACACGTTCGAAGCGGGCGGCGGCACGGCTTATTATGACGCGCTGGCCTTTAGCCTGGTCGATACTCTAAAACCCTTCCAGGGGGACCGAACCGCGATCGTAATTCTTTCCGATGGTGACGACAATCGTTCTTTTCTGCCCTTTGACGCGTTGATCGACGGCATCGGCGAGAGCGGCGCGCTTATCTATCCTCTTTATGTGCCTTCGGAATTGATCGCCGCTTCGAAGACCGCGCCGGAAAATTCTTCAAGCGATCCGATCCGCACCAAATACCTGGGACTGACCACCCGCGCCGAAGGCGAAGGAGCGAGATTGGCCAAGGTTTCCGGCGGCGTATATTACCCGATCAGGCAATTGAGCGATCTGCAGAAAGCTTATGACGACGTGGTGCGGCAGCTTCGCACTTCTTATATGGTGACGTTTCGCTCGAATTTATCGCCCGACGAGGCCGGTACCGGAAAAACGTCTCCCCGCGTGCGGGTAAAAATGAACCGCGAAAATGTTTTCACCAGGCTGGGGCCGCTGGAAAATGTTTCGGGTATGGAAGAATAAATTGACGCGGATTAATTGTTAGGGGCAAAGAAATCTGGCAAGTTGATCTATCTCGAGGTCGGGAAGGGCCGCTTGCGCCCGCCCCCGTATTATATTGGTTAGCTAAATAAAGAAATAAACCTTAAGGCAGCGGGTGCAAGCAACCCTTCCCGACCCTGAGGTAATTATGGAAAACTTTTCACTTCTAAACTCACTTTTCGATAAAGAAGAACGCCGCCCGTGGAGCGTGACCGAACTCAACGCGCGGGTCAAGGGCGAAGTGGAGCGCTCTTTTGCCTCGGTGTGGGTGGAAGGCGAGATCACGAGTTTTTCGGAGGCGAGTTCGGGCCACTGGTATTTCAATTTGAACGACGGCCTCTCCCAGGTGCGCGCTGTTTGTTTTCGCAATTCAAATTTTCGCGTGCGTTTTAAACCGGAGAACGGGTTACACGTGCGCGTGCGCGGAAGCCTGACGGTCTATGAAAAAAAGGGCGAGTATCAGTTGATCGCCGAATCGATCGAGCCGGTTGGCGAAGGCGCTCTGCGCGTGGCGTTTGAGCAGATAAAAGCTTTGCTTGAACAGGAAGGGCTGTTCGACCCGGAACGAAAACGCCGCCTGCCGCTGTTTCCGCATCGCGTCGGTGTAGTTACCTCGCCCGGCGGAGCGGTCATCCATGACATCATCAATGTATTAACGCGTCGGACGCGCAGCGTGAGCGTGGTCCTGATCCCGGCGCGGGTGCAGGGCGAGTACGCCGGAGAGCAGATTGCCGATGCCATCGCCATGGCAAATCATTTTAATGAGCGCGCGGCAAAAGAAAACAAGGGTGAGAAAAACAAGTTCGATGTGCTGATCGTGGCGCGGGGCGGCGGCGCTGCCGAAGACCTGTGGGCGTTTAATGAAGAGCGGGTTGCGCGGGCGATCTACGGTTCAAAAATTCCGGTGATCTCCGCCGTCGGGCATGAAACCGATCTGACCATTGCCGATATGGTGGCCGATCTGCGCGCGCCCACGCCATCGGCGGCGGCGGAATTGGTCGCCGCGCACGAAGCGCAATTGGAAAATTATATTATCGAGCGGCAAAGAAATTTATCAAAACTCATCTCGTGGAAGCTGGCCGAAGGGAAAAATGATCTCCAGAGGCTAAGCACTTCCTATGCTTTTATGCGCTTTCCGCAAAATGTAAAAGCTTTGCTGGGTGATATTGAAGACTCGCGTAATCGGCTGAGCGTAAATTTGCGGAACATTCTGCGGCAAAGCAATCGTACATTTGATGAAGCCAGGCGGCGGCTATCGCCGGTCCAGATGATGGCAAAGGTAAATGAAAATCGCGGCCGGCTGCAAAACCTGGCCGATAAGGGCGCTGCCGCGGCCGGGAAAAGGATCGCCGGCTCCGCCGAAAAATTAAAGATCGGCATGGCCGCGCTCGATGCGCTCTCGCCCTTAAATGTTTTAGGCCGCGGATATTCCATCGCTTATGGTGAAGAGGGAAATGTTTTGCGGGAAGCGGAAACGGTTTCTGTGGACGAGACGGTGAAGGTGCGGTTATCAAAAGGGAAGTTCGAGGCAAAAGTTACGAAGATAGAAACGGACGGCGGATAATGCTGCGAGAACCACCCCGTCATCCGAAGCGGATGCCACCCCTCCTTTGTAAGGAGAAGAGCTTTGTTCGAGGCAAGGTTACGAGGATAGAAACGGACGGCGGATAATGCTGCAAGAACCACCCCGTCATCCGAAGCGGATGCCACCCCTCCTTTGTAAGGAGGGGAGCTTTGAGACAAGCTGAAGCTTGAACTCTGAACCGTTTTGCGGCTTTGATTCGACAGTTAAATTGATGATAATAGCAGTGCTTTGCATGAGGGTTTTTAAGCAATAAAAGATGTCACGAATAGTTGTAGATCTCGACAAAGTTGAAAATAAGAAAAGTTTTGTTTCGGCGGGGGCGGAAACACTGACGGAAAATACCGGTAAAAGGCGCAGCGTCTGGCGCACGATACTTAAAACCGTTGTGCTGACACTTCTGGCGGTCGTCGTGATAGGCGGGATCGCCGGATATTTTTACTGGCAAAACTATAAAAAAACGCCGGCGTATTCGCTGGCCCTGGCGGTCGACGCCGCGCGCAGAGATGACAAGGCCGCGCTGGGCAAACTGGTCGACACGGACAAAATAGTAGATGCTTTTGTGCCGCAGATAACGGATAAGGCGGTCGAACTTTACGGGCGCGGGTTTCCGCCGGAGCTGATCCAGAAAATGGCGCGCGTGGCCGCGCCGCTCCTGCCGGCCGTGAAGGACCGGGCCCGGGCGGAACTTCCGCGGGTGATCAGGGAAAAAACGAAAAAGGCGGAAAACGTGCCGTTCTTTCTGGTCGCGTTGGGCGCTTCGCAGGCGCTGGAGATCCGGGAAGAAAATGGCACCGCGTGGGTGAAAAGCACCATGCCGGACCGTCCGCTGGAATTGAAAATGCAAAAGAACGGCGACGTTTGGCAGATCGTCGAAGTAAAAGACGATGAGCTGGCGCGAAAGGTCGCGGAGCAGATCGGCCAGCAGATAATATCGGCGGCAACCGGCGGCAGAACGGACGGTATCCCGAATCTGAATGAGCTGTTAAAACAGGCGGAAAATGTATTGAGATAGGCACTTTGATATTTATGCCTTCTAATGAGCACGCTCCATAATTTATGAGTCAAAAAAAGCAAAGTTTTGAAGATTCGCTGGCTGAACTCGAAAAGATTGTCACAAAACTGGAAGAAGGCGATCTGCCGCTCGAGGAAAGCCTGGAGCTTTTTGAAAAAGGCGTCGGCCTTTCGCGCGAATGCCAGGAGAGATTAAGCCGCGCCGAGCGCCGGATAGAGGTTTTATTAAAAGATCAAAGAGGCGAGTCGGTGCTGGAAACTTTGGATGGCCAAAGAATAGAATCCGTCGAGGTCGTGAGCAGCAAAGTGATCACCTTTAAAGATGACGAAGACGAGGATGACGATATACCTTTTTAAGTCTTCGATCGCCCATTCGGAATAGATGATAACTGATAGATGACAGATAATAGATCGAAATCTTTCAGTTATCATCTATTCCGATAGTTATTTTATTAAGTTTGGTTGAGTATCATTAAAGAAACAAACCTCAAACAATTCATTACGACCGTCCGTGAGCTGGTAGAAAAGAAACTGGACGAGATCGCCCCGTCTTTACAGATTGAACCAATTCGGCTGCACGAAGCGGTGCGGTGGAGCCTTTTGGGCGGCGGCAAGCGTTTTCGCCCGGTGCTGATGCTGGCGGTGGGACAAACGTTTGGCTGCGGGCCGGAGCGCTTGCTGTGCTCCGCGGCGGCGATCGAAATGATCCATACTTATTCGCTGATCCATGACGATCTGCCGGCGATGGATGACGACGACCTGCGGCGCGGACGCGAAACCTGCCACAAAAAATTCGACGAGGCGACGGCCATACTGGCCGGTGACGTTTTGCAGGCACTCGCTTTTCAAGCTGTATCCGAGGACGCAGCGCTTTCGGCCGATATTCGAATTCGGCTGATCTCGGAAATTTCACGGGCCTGCGGAACGCCGCGGGGAATGGTGGCCGGACAGGCGCTCGACCTGGCGGCGGAGGGCAGGGAAATAAGCGGGGAAGAATTGGAAAATATTCACCGCAGCAAAACCGGCGCGCTGATCCGGGCGGCGGCACGCTGCAGCGCGATCATCGCCGGCGCCGAAGGAAATGAGATCGATGCGGTCTCTGAATACGCATCGTCGCTGGGACTGCTTTTTCAGATCACTGACGATCTGCTTGATGTAACGGCGCCCGCCGAAACGCTCGGTAAAACACCGGGCAAAGACAAAAAAGCCGGAAAGATCACCTATGTCTCGGTTTACGGGCTGGAAGAAGCCGGTAGAAAAGCCGGGCAGGCTTTTGAAGATGCCTGCCGGAAACTGGACCTGCTAAACCGGGATACCGCCCTGCTGCGTGAGATCGCTGAATTCGTTTTGCGGCGAAACAATTAGCAGGCCGTTTTTTACATTTCAAATTTTAATGACCAACCCCAGCGTCAAACCGGCATTCTCGCCTATCTTAACCGGCATACCTTTCTCATTGACCACTACCCGGCTTCTCATCGCGCCGGCCATCGTCATCCTGGCGGCAATGAACGCACCGCGTTTAATTTTTGTTTTACTGATCGCAATATCGTTTTTAACCGATTGGCTGGACGGCGTTGTCGCCAGGCGTCTGGGTATCGCTACGGTCTTTCTGCGGCGCTACGACATAGTGGCGGATCTGAGCTTTTATTTTGCGGTGTTGGCGGCGGCTTGCCTGCTGGAATTCGACACCGTTTGGTTGTACAAAGAACAATTTATTTTGCTGCTTCTGCTGGAAATATCCTGCCAGATATTTCATTTCTTTCGCTTCCGGGCCTTTACGGCAACCCACTCTTACTTATGTAAGTTTTGGACGATATTTTTGGCCTCCGCCGCGATCGGCATTTTAGGGTTTAGTATGGGCAGCCCTTTTTTACAACTAATGTTTTGGGCCGGCTATCTGGCTTATGCCGATGTGCTGCTGATAATTCTTTTCGCGGAGAAAGTTCCGATCGACGTCATCAGCGCATATCATGTCCGGCGCGCCGCCAAGGGAAAATAAACAGATCGTATGACGTGGGATCGTTTACTTTAAAAAAGCCGCCGTCGCGGAAGCAGCGGTTCATTCCTACTTTATTTATAAATGATAGCGGCTTGTTCGCTGTCTTCTATGGAAAACTCCACCTTTCAGCAGCACAAAATATTTCCGAGCTACCTGTGGCAGGCGGGTGCGTTTGCGCTGGCACTGGGATTTTTGTATTTTTCGGTGCTGATGAAACTGGGCCGCGATTGGTGGTTCGAAGAAAACTATTCGCACGGATTGCTGATCCCGTTTCTGCTTGCTTATATCATCTGGATCGAGTTTGATAATTTAAAGGCCTATATCGAGAAACCTGCGGTTTGGCTGGGCGGCGCGGCAATTTCCCTGGCCCTGCTGATGCTGGTAGCGGGAACGCTCGGCGCGGAACTTTATGCGCAGCGGCTTTCACTCCTCTTAATTCTCGCCGGGATCGTTGTTTATTTCTGGGGCCAAAAAGTTTTGCAGTTGCTGGCGGTACCATTTTTACTGCTGTTTCTGGCGATACCTATCCCCAGCATCATTTTTAACCAGATTGCTTTTCCGCTGCAGACGGTCGCCTCCAAGCTGGCCATCTGGGGGATAAAGGTGCTGGAAATCCCATCGGTAAGAGAAGGAAATATCATCGAGATCCTGCCCAAAGGCGCGATGAGCACCGTCAAGCTCGAGGTAGTCGAAGCCTGCAGCGGTATTCGTTCGCTGATGACACTGGTTACGATAGCGCTGGTCCTGGGTTATTTTACGCGGCGTAATAAACAGGTTGGCAGCTTATTTTCCTATCTAAAAGACCTCGACGTTTGGCGTATCCTGATCCTGATGGTTTCGGCGGTGCCGATCGCCATCGTGACCAATGCCGCGCGCGTGGCCTTTACGGGGTGGCTGACATATTCCTACGGACGCCAATCGGCCGAAGGCTTTTCGCATAATTTTGCCGGGTGGCTGGTGTACCTGGCCGCCATCTTGATGCTTTTAGCGATCAATTGGCTGTTGAATTTCAGTTTCGGACTCTGGACGAAAAAACGCTATGCTTAACGGCTCAAAAAGAGTGAATTATTGGATCCTGCTGGCGGTATTACTGGCAGCCGGGCTCTTCGTTAACTTTTTTGAGCAAACCGGCGAAGCCCAGGTTTCACGCAAGCTTTTGAGCGAATTTCCCAAACAATTGGGCGAATGGCGGCAGGATGGCGCGGACGAGCGTTTTAACGCCGAAACCGAGAATGTTTTGCGCGCAAGCGATTATGTAATGAGGAGTTACACGGCCTCCGGCGGCCGGCGCAGCAACCTGTACATCGGCTATTACTCTTCGCAAAAGACCGGCGCTACTTACCATAGCCCGCTGAACTGCCTTCCCGGATCAGGCTGGACACTGGGTAAGCCGCAGGTCATCGATATCAAGACTTCCAACGGCAAGTCCTTTCAGGCCAATGTTTACATAATCGAAAGCGATAAGTACAAGGAAGTGCTCATCTACTGGTACCAGGGCCGAGGCCGGGCGGTCGCCGGCGAGTTCCGGGACAAACTTTATACCATCTGGGACAGCCTTTTACTGCGGCGCTCAGACGGCGCAATGGTGCGGGTAATGGCACCGGTCGGCGATTCCGAAAGCAAAGCCATGGACGCCGCCGTCGACCTCGCCGGGAAAGCCGCCGAATCGATATCGGAATACGTGCCGGATTAGGTATTTATATTAATTGTGGTTTTCTTATGGTAAGCCCCACGGATCTTTATCAGCCACGAATTACACTAATAACACGAATTAAATCCAACAAACTTCGTTAATATTAGCTACGAATTACGCTAATAACACGAATTAAATCCAATAAACTTCGTTAAAAATTTTTTCTGAAACTTTAACCTTATTGACCCTTTTTTCTCATTGCCAGAAAGAACGGTACTTTTTGCAGATCAAGCAAAAAGTTGTGGTTGAAAAGATATTTCCCTTCATGCTTTTGCAATTTTTGTCCAAGCTGCAAAAAGCGAGGATAAATTTAATGATCTTTACCGGAAGTCATTGCCCGGCAGCCGGTAAAGATCACAGTTTTAACTGAAGGATCTGAAAAAATGTTCAATAGTGAGTGCCAAGTGCGCGTTAAACCATATCTACAGACGATCATATTGCTGATCGTTGCCCTTTCCTTAACTTCCTGTTTATTCGGCGGTAAAGAGAGATCTATCAGCCGCGGCGAAGATTACCTGAAAAAGAGAAGATTTCAGGAAGCCGCGCTGGAGTTTCGCTCTGCCATTCAGGCTGATAAGGATTTCGCCCCGGGACACTGGGGATTGGCCCGCGCCTATGAAGGTTCCGGTTACGTATCGGAAACAAAGGAAGAGCTTCGCCGCACGGTTGAATTAGATCCGAAACATCTGGATGCCCGCGCCCGCCTGGGCACCTACCTGCTGATGGATAACCCGCCGCAGGTGGAAGAAGCCAAGCAACTGCTCAATAGTATTTTTACGGTCGATGAAAATTTCATCGAAGGCCACATTCTGAAAGCAGGCCTGCAGTCGGCGGAGCGAAAGCCGGAGCAGGAAATTGAAAATTCTTTGAACTACGCGATCTCGCTCGACCCGAGCCGGATCGAAACGTACCTCAGCACCGCACGTTATTTTTACAAAGCTCAGAAGAACGAAAAAGCCGAACAGACCTTAAACAATGCGATCGCGGTCAACGAGAATTCGGCGGCCGTCTACATGGAATACGGCAAGTATTTTGAGTTCACGGAGCGCGTCGAGAACGCCGAAGCAAAATATCAAAAAGCGATCGAAGTAGAGACCGGCAATCTCGAAGCGAGAGAATTGCTGGCGCAGTTTTACTACAACCACAATCAATACGATAAAGCCGAGCAGACCTACAAGGAACTGGTCGAAGCGCAGGGAAATATTCCCGAAGCACGCGCTTCGCTTGCCGGATTTTACATGGCGATCGAACGGGAAGACGACGCCATCAATGTCTATAACGGTATTTTGGCCGACGCGCCGGAGTTCGTTTTTGCCCGTTACCAGTTAAGCGAGATCTATCTCGACCGCAACCAGATGGAGAAGGTGGCGGAGCAGGTCAAAGAATTACTGGGCCGCGATGAGAAAGATATGCAGGCGCTGATGCTGCGCGCCCGGATGAATTTACGGGAAGGCAATCTGGACCTCGCCGTCAAAGACCTGGAAGAAGTTTTACGCCGCGCGCCGAACTTCAAAGAAGCGCTGTTTTATATGACGGATGCCAAGATCCGCACCGGACAGGTCGATCACGCGCGTACTTATATCAGCGATCTCGAACGCTATCACCCGAAATTTATGGCGAGCCGCCTGCTGAAAATTCAGGCCAGCTTTGCCGCGAATGAACCGAATAAAGCTTTTAGCGAGTCGAATGAATTGATGACGGCGCTCAAAGATCCGTCGATCAACAACGAGACCTCGGCGCAGGAGATCGAAAGATTGAATGTCGCGGCGATCACCTCGCGGGGACTGGCGAGCATCCAGTTGAAAAATTTTGCGGCCGCCGGAAACGATCTGGAATATGTCCGGCAGCTTTCTCCCAGTTCACCGGGCGCTCATATGAACCTGGGACGCCTGGCGCTGGCGACAGGAGATGTCGCGCAGGCCAACGCGCTGTATGAAAAAGCCCTGACACTGGCGCCCGACAATTTCGATGCCTTGACCGGCCTGATCAACGTAATGAACGGCCAGAAACAATTTGCCGCCGCGCGCCAGCGGATCGCGAAAGCGATGCAGGACAGCGGCGAGCAGTCAAAATTGATGCCGGCCCTGATATTTCTTAATGCGCAGACCTATGCCGCCGAAGGAAACTCCGACGCTGCCGAAGGTGAATTTTTAAGGGCCATTCAGATAGACACGAATTATCTTCCGGCGTATTCGGCCTATGCTTCGCTGCTGATGGATAAACAGCAGGTGGACCGCGCGCTTGAGCAGTACCAGAAGATCCTGTCGATCCGTCCGAGCGACGCCTCGACCTACACGCTGATCGGCGTGCTGGAAGACGGACGCAACAATTCGCAGGCAGCCGAAGACAATTACCGCAAGGCCCTGGAACTGAATCCGGAAATGCCGATCGCCGCCAACAACCTGGCGTGGGTCATTTCGGAATCGGAGCAGGGAAATATGGACGAAGCACTGCAGTTTGCCAGAGCGGCGGTGGAAAAAGTGCCGAACAACCCGGCCTTTTACGACACGCTGGGCTGGGTCTATCACAAAAAAGGACTACAGGGCCCGGCGATAGAAAGCCTGAAGAAAGCGGTCGCGATGGAAGCAGCACAGGCTGCCGCGCGCGGCAAACAGCCAAACCCGGCTTACAACCTGCGCCTGGGAATAGCACTGGCCGCGCAGGGCGACAAGCAAAACGCGCGTAAAGAAGTAGAGATCGCGCTGAGAAATGAAAAGAGTCTGAGCAACAACGATGCGCAGAATGCCAAAAGTTTATTGGAGACTTTATAAGGGAACGGTTTTGAACCTGAGAGGAAAGAGATGAGCGTTGAATTTCGTCAAAGATCGGTCGGAGAAATACTGGGAATGTTCCGCCGCCGCATCTGGTTTATCCTTTTGCCGACGCTGGCGGTAGGATTGGCCGTTGCGTGGGTGGTTTGGAAATTGCCGAATGTTTATGAGTCGCGCAGCGTGCTGACGGTTAAACCGCCCACCATTGCGGCGTCGGTCGTTCGCCCGCTGACCGAAGAAGATCTTTCGCAGCGCCTGACCACGCTCAACCAGGAAGTGATGAGCCGCTCGACCCTCGAGCCGATGATCACCAAATACAATCTCTATCAAAACGAACGTATCGCCGGTTTCCCGATGGAATTGCTGATCGACAAAATGCGCAAGGCGATCGTGCTCGAGCCACAGAAAAATGACAAGGAAGAAGTCGCGGCATTCAGCATTGCCTATCGCGACCGTGAACCGCAGGCTGCCCGCGCCGTGACGGCGGAGCTGGCCAGCAAATTCGTGAACGAGCAGATGAAAAATCAGCTCGACATGTCGGAAGCGACCAAAAACTTCCTTAATGAAAGATTAAGCCAGTCAAAGACCGAACTCGACAATATTGAAAAAGAACGCCTCGACATAATGTCGCAGAACATCGACACTTTGCCGGATTCTTCGCAGGCGCTGGTGGCGCAGCTTGCCGGATTACATCAGAAACGCGACTCGCTGGCGAAAGAAAAAGATTCGCTGATCTCGGAAAGAGGCCGGTTAAACGATAATTTGCAATCGACTAACCGGCAGAGCCAGTTGCTCGAAGATTTTGGCCAGAATGACGCGCAGGAAGCGGCCAAGCTCTCGGGCGATGTTTATAAATCGCAGGCTTATGCGGAAATGGCCAAGAAAAAAGCCGAACTCGAAGCCAAGTTAAAGAATCAGCTTCAGGAATATCGCGAAAAACATCCTTTGGTGCTGGCGACCAAAAATGAGATCTCGGAAGTAAATGCGCAGATCGAAACTTTGAAGGCTGCCAGCCAGGAAAACGCCAAAGACGCCAAGGTAGGCGTGGCGCGAAAGACGGAATTACAGCGCAAATCGCTCGATATCGAAAAACAGCGTATCGAGAATCAGCTTCTGCGCAACGAACGCGATATCCAGCAGAAAGATATCGAGACCGCCCAGACGGGCGCCCAGATCGGCGGCATGGAAAGCCGTATCAACACCATCCCGGGCGTAAGAGTCGCGCTCGAAGGCGTGAATAACCGCTACCAGACCTCAAAGACCAACTATGAGGAACTGGTCAAAAAGATGCAGGACGCCGAATCGCAGGTGCAGGTGGAGAATAACGCGCAGGGCGAAACCATCCAGGTGGTCGACGCAGCCAACTTGCCGCAGTACCCGGTCGCACCGAAAAAAGGAATGCTGACCGCGCTGGGAGCGATCATCGGCCTGGTCTTCGGATTATTTTTAGCGGGCATTTTTGAAATTCCGCGTTTGTTCAGGGTCCAGAGTTTGGATGACGCCAAGCATTACACCGGGCTGCCGGTGCTGGCCGTGATCCCGCCGCTGCTTACCCATCGCGAGATGAACTGGCAGCGCCGCACCGGACATATCAGAGTTTTAGTCGGAGTTGCCATGGCTACCGTAGCCGTACCGGTACTCATCTTTATATTGCAATTTTCAAAAGTTTTTGACCGGATGGTTTCATAACCGAAAGGTTTTTTTAAGAGAAGAGAGAACACGTTATGTATAAAGAATTTTACGGTTTAGAAGACCTGCCCTTCACACTAACGCCTGACCCGCGTTTCATAGTCTTCACGCCCTCGTACAACGAGGTGCTGGCGAGCCTGTATTACGGCCTGGAAAATGCCAAGGGCCTGATCGTCCTGACCGGCGAAGTAGGAACGGGTAAGACGACAGCGCTGCGCTGGATACTGCGCCGGCTGGATTCGAGTGTGCTGGCTGCTTATGTATTTAACCCGCGCCTGTCGGTGGATGAGTTTTATCATCACGTGACGCAGATGCTCGGCATCAAGGAGTGGAGCAACAAATCCGACCTGCTGACGACGCTGGGCCGCGTGCTGGACGACCGTCATCGCCGGGGCCTGCGCACCGTGCTGATCATCGATGAAGCGCACCAGCTTTCGGAATACGTGCTGGAAGAAATTCGCCTGCTGCTCAATTTCGAATCCGACACCGCCAAACATTTGCAGATCATCCTGACGGGGCAGACCGAGCTTCGCGAAGTTCTCAACAAACCGGCGCTGCGCCAGCTCAAGCAGAGAGTCGCGCTGCGCTGCAATATGCACGCGCTGCCGAACGTCGAAGAAGTCGAACGCTATATAACGGAGCGTTTGCTGATCGCCGGTTCGGACCAGCCGAATATCTTTACACCGGGCGCGATGGATTTTATCTTCCAGTGTTCGGACGGCATTCCGCGCCAGATCAATAACCTTTGCGACAACGCGCTGCTCGCCGGGTACGCCTCGGGCGAACAGGTGATCGGCCGCCAGATCATCGAACAGGTCGCCGAAAATCTCGACCTGCTGCCGGACAGAGACGCGCTCGCCGCGCAGGAGCAAAGATCGGAACACATCTCTTCCGCCAGGGTCATGAAAGCCGAAGCGCGCGAAGAACTCTGGGGCGGAGCCCAGGCCCGGGTCGAACCGGCAACAAAAAGTAACGGGAAAAGTAACGGCGCCGCGGCAGCCACAAACGGCAACAGCAACGGCAACGGTAATGGAGCCAAACAGGACCAGTTCGAAGAGATAGAAGATGAAGTAAGTCTGGAGATCGAAGAGATCGGAGGCTTCTACTAAGAAGCAGTTAAAGAATATGAGTATTCTCAAAGCGCTGCAGAAACAATCACAAGCGCAGGAAGTATTAGAGCAACATTCTGAAACAGTCGCGAAAGTTGTCCCTTTCGAGAAGAACGGCCGCCGCAACGCCGCGCCCGAAATGTTTCAGAGTGAAATTAAAATAGGCTCACCAGTTTCAGCGTCTAATGGGCAGACCAAGCCTGCTATAGGGATGGCACTCCTCGATAACAGGATCGATCCTGCCGGGGCAACTTTGGACGCTGTTGGTTCGATGCGCTCGATAGAACACAAAAAACTCCCCGAATTCAGTTCGTGGAATGTGGAGATCGAGCGCGTCGAACCCCGATTAGTCGCGATCACGCAGCCGCTTTCAAACTATTGCGAAGAATATCGCAGCCTGCGAACGCATATCCTGCATAAAACCCAGCGCAAGGGGCTGAAAACGATCGTCGTGGCCAGCACCGGCGCCAACGAAGGCAAGAGCGTAACGGCGCTCAATCTTTCCTGGCTGCTGGCACAGACCGACGGTGTCAGCGCGCTGCTGATCGACAGCGATCTGCGCAACCCCAGCCTGACGGATTATCTCGGGATAGAAACCGACCGCGGCCTTTCCGATATTTTGGCGGAGAGAGCGACCTTGAAAGAATCGATCATTCGGCTGCAGCCGGCCGGTTTGCACCTGCTGCCCGGCGGCGAGGCCCGCAGCGATGTGGCGGAACTTATCTCAGGGCCGAAATTCCGGGACATACTGCGCGAAGCCCGCGACATGTTCGATTATGTGATCGTCGATGCCCCGCCGCTGGCGATCTTTACCGACGCGACAGTTTTGATCAATCACGCCGACGGCGCCCTGATGGTAGTGGGCGCGGGCAAACCGAAATACACCGCTCTCGATCGCGTGCTGGAACAGCTTCCGCGCGACCGCATGCTCGGTGTCGTTCTTAACAACAGCAAAGACGAGCTCAAAGAGAGCCAATACCCTTACGGTTACTATTATAAAAAGAGAACGGAAGGCTAACCTCACAGCCGCCCCCCACGTTCCTCTTAGTTTTGAGGAAGATCGATGAGCGGAACCCGCTTTAGTCCACGAACAGTAGGCTTGATCATCGCCGAAGCAACCATTGTCTATGGCAGTGTCTTGCTGGCTTTGTATTTGCGGCTGGGCGTGTGGGGAGCTCACTACCAGTTGGACGAAAGAAACGGCTGGCTGAAGATCGGGCTCGCCGCCGTTTTCTGTATCATCGCGCTCTATTTTTACGACCTCTACGATTTTACGGTAATGAACAACCGCCGCGAGCTGATGCTCAGGCTGGTGCAGGCTTTGGGAATAGCCTGGGCGCTGCTGGCGCTACTCTTCTATTTTATACCCGACCTGCTGATCGGGCGCGGTGTTTCCGTCATCTCGCTGCCGCTGGTGCTGGTCATCCTGCTGGCGTGGCGCATATTTTTTCATATGCTCACCGGCCACCCGGATATCGGCGAAAAAGTTTTGATCGTTGGCTCGGGCAATTCGGCTTACGAAACCGCCCGCGCCATTGCCGAACGCCGCGACGCCGGTTACCGCGTGGTGGGCTATGTCAGCGAAAACGGCAAACCCATCAATGCCTCGCTGCCGGGATCGAAATATCTCGGTTCGGCGAACGATCTGAAGAGCATCATCAAAAGTGAGAATGTCGAGCGTTTGGTAATCGCCATTCGCGAACGCCGGGGAAATTTTCCGACCGAAGAATTATTACGGATGAGCCTGGCCGGTAATGTGAATATCGAAGAGTGCGCTTCGTTCTTTGAACGCATCACCGGAAAAGTTCACCTGGATATGCTGCGCCCGTCGTGGCTGATATTTGACGGCCGCGAACGCAACACTCGCCTGAAAGATTTCTTTCGCGATATGGTGCACCGCTCACTGGCCCTGATCGGATTGGTACTGTCGCTGCCGATCGCGATACTGACCGCGATTTTGATCAAGCTGGATTCACCGGGGCCGATCTTTTACCGGCAGGAACGGATGGGAAAGAACGGCAAGCCGTTTGAGGTGATCAAATTCCGCTCGATGCGCATCGATGCCGAAAAAGACGGGCCGGTCTGGGCGACGGACAATGACGACCGCGCGACCCGCATCGGTAAGATCATCCGCCAGATCCGCGTGGACGAGATACCGCAGTTCTGGAGCATTATCAAAGGCGAGATGAGCTTTGTCGGCCCGCGCCCGGAGCGCGAACATTTCGTTTCGCAGCTCGCCGCGGAAGTTCCTTTTTACGAGCACCGCCACTTGGTGACGCCGGGGCTGACGGGCTGGGCGCAGATAAAATATCCGTATGGCGCTTCGGTGGAAGACGCCCGCCAGAAGCTCCAATACGACCTGTATTACATAAAAAATCAGAGTCTGGCGCTGGACCTGGTAATAATTTTCGAAACAATAAAGATCGTGCTGTTCGGTAAGGGCGGGAGATAAATAGTAGTTGGTAATTAGTATTTGGTAGTTAGTTTCGGAGCTGTCTTTAGCTAATTACTAATTACCCATTACCAAAGACCATTTTTGTGGATTAGCGGGCTTAATAGGCGTTTTATTTAGTGACAATGGAGCATCCCGGAGAGAATTTCCGGAGTTTGTAATTATGAAGATCAAGAGAATATTGCAGAAATTAATCATCGCTTTCGTGGGGATTTTTGTGTTATCGCTTCCGGCGCTGGCGCAGCCGTCATTGAAGGCCGGCAAAAAAGATAACAAACCGGCGGTAGCTACAGGGGCTACGGCCGCTGCGGCAGAGCCGATTGTTTCGCCGACACCTGAGGCGGGCCTCAAGGACCCGCAGACGCCTGAAGAGGTACAGGAAGACGCTTACATCACCACGATGTATACGAACAGCATCATGCGGGATTACAAACTCGGGCCGGAAGACGTCATCTCCGTCGAAGTTTTCGGGCAGTGTCCGAATTACTGCAAAATGAACGTGACCGTTCCGCCGACCGGCAGGATCTCTTATCCGCTGATCAAGGAAGGTGTTTTTGTTGCCGGCAGGACCGTGGAGCAGGTCGCCGAAGAGATCACCAAAAAACTTGACGAATACATTATCGAACCCAAGGTCCAGGTCACTCTGGATAAGGCGATGTCCGCGCGCTATAGCGTTTTGGGCGAGGTGCGCAGCCCCGGTATCAAACCGATGACCCGCCGCATCAGCATCTATGAAGCGATCGGCGAAGCAGGCGGTTTGGCGGAAACGGGAAGTAAAAAGAACGTTGTTATCATCCGCATGGGAACCGACGGCAAACTGGTCACGCAGAATGTGAATCTGGGCAGCATCGAAAAAGGAAAAGCGGACATGATATTCCTGTCGCCCGGCGACCAGGTAGTGGTCCAGGGAAATATGATGAAGAAACTCGACGGCGTTCTCAAGGTATTTTCCATCTTTAGTTTTGCCCGCGTCTTTGGCGGTTTCTAGGAATTGATCGAGCAAAAAATTATGCGCTGCTCAAAAAACATATTACTGCTCGTTTTCTGCTTGCTGCTTTTATCCCCTTCAGTTTTTGCGGGCTGGATAAAACAGAAAGTGAATTCATTCGCCTGGTTTCAGGGCGTCTATTTTCTCAACGAGCAAAAAGGCTGGATCGTAGGCAGCCGCGGCACCATTCTGGCGACGCAGGACGGCGGCGACAGTTGGCAAAAACTTTCTTCGGGCACCGACGATACGCTCCGCGATGTTTATTTTTTCGATGAGCAATACGGGCTGATCCTGTGCGAAAGAAATCGCTATCAATTAGGCGGCAGCGCGCCTTCTTATTTAATAAAGACAACGGATGGCGGCGCGCACTGGTCTCCGATGGAGATCGGCGGCGCGGGTTCGCCGATGCTGGTGAATTTTTTCTTTGGCAAGGACCAGCGCGGCTGGGCAGTAGGTGAAGGCGGCGCGGTCTTTTCAATGGAAGACAGCGCGAACGCATGGCGCAAACACACATCGCCGACGGTTTTCGCGATGATGGACGGCGCCTTCAGCAACGATCTCAACGGATGCCTGGTGGGCGGCGGGGGAACGATCCTCTTTACCGAAGACGGCGGGCAGCTTTGGAATATCTCGACCGTTTTTGGAAAATCCGAAACAAAACTTAATTCGGTATTTTTTACCGACGCGCGAAACGGCTGGACGGTCGGTTCGCAAGGCAAAATTTTCGCGACCACTAACGGCGGAAAATCATGGCGGCCGCAGCCGACCACGGTAACCGCCGATCTCTTTGATGTGAATTTTACCAGCGCCAATGAAGGCTGGGCGGTCGGCGCGAACGGCACCCTTCTGCGCACGCAAAGCGCCGGGCGCGTCTGGAGCAGCGTGGGCAGCAGCGTGACGCACAAGCTCGAACGCGTGTTTTTCGTCAACCCCAATAAAGGCTGGGTCGTCGGATTTGGCGGTACCGTTCTTAGATATCAATAGGGAATTAAGATCCGGGATAAAGATTGTTAATGCTCTCATCTGAGGGCATTATCTTTTTTAAACTCTAACTAATCAACGACTTCTTCGCCATTCGGAATAGATGATAACCGGTAGATGACGGATGATAGATCGGATCTCTCAACTATCAACTATGATCTTCCGAATAGTTATTTGATAGCACTCCGCTAATGGGGCACTACCGGATTTAAAAAAACGTTGTATTACCGCTTGTACTGGGATAAAATGCAAAAAAAACCTCAGGAGGACAACTATGACGGTATTTACCAAACGCAATGCTGTGGCGCTGTGCCAGCTTGCGATAACCTTTTTTCTTTTGAATACCATTGTGGCATTAGGTAATGGTGAATGTAATAGCCTTGGGCCTCCGACGACGACGACGGGTGCGATCGCCGGAGGCGATACGGCGCAGACCACGCGTATGTTCCGCGACGGCAGAGGCACAACCTGCCTGTTCAACAGGCCTCAGACGACCTCGGCGGGAAGCTATCTTTCGGATCAACACTCGTTCACTAATTCATCCGGCGGGACGGAATGCGTGCAGGTGGATCTCGACGCCACCGGCTGTGGAGTTGCGACTAACCAGATCAGCATGGCGGCATATCTGACCAGTTACAATCCCGCAAGTATTTTGACCAACGTTATTGCCGATCCGGGTTTGAGTACCGGAGGAAACCTGGTTAACTCGATGAGCTTTAGCGTTCCGAACGGCGCTACTTATATTATCGTGGTGCACAACATCAACGCCGGCACTTTCTGTGCAAGTTACAGCTTCAAGCGGTACGAAACGAACGGCTGCCGCAATCCGGGATTTGATGCTGCTAATGACGGCAGCGCCGACCTGGCCGTGTTTCGGCCCGGCGCTCAGGGAACATTCTTTACATCGACGTTAGGCGGCGTGACGAACACTAACGCCTATGGAGCTGCCGGCGACATTCCGACCCCGGGAGATTACACGGGAGACGAAACAACCGATGTCAGCGTTTTCCGCGCCGGCAGTTGGTATACTTCGCTCGATCCCGGTACTAACTATGGCCTGAAGAGTTGGGGGATCGCGGGAGACGTTCCGGTGCAGGGCGATTATGACCGGGATGGCATAACCGATGTGGCGATCTATCGCCCCTCCAATAACCTTTGGCTGGCGCTGAGAAGCTCTGACGGCACCTGGGTTTCGCAAACCGTTGGCGTGGCCGGCGACAAAGCGGTTCCGGCGGATTATGATGGCGACGGCAAAACCGACCTGGCTTTGTACAGGCCCAGCAACGGACTTTGGAATATGCTGCAAAGCGGAGGAAATTCTCAATCCGTAAATCAGGTATTGTGGGGATTGGCGACCGATATTCCGGTGCCGGGCGACTATGACGGCGACGGCAAAGCGGACCCGGCGGTCTTTCGTCCGAGCGACGGCACCTGGTACATCTTCCGCAGCTCGGTCGCCACGGGCCAGCCGCAGTATGTAACTTTCGGAACGTCCGGAGACATACCGCAGCCTGCCGATTACGATGGCGATAGAAAGGTCGATCAGGCGGTTTTCCGTCCGTCGAACGGCACCTGGTATATAAACCAGAGCACCGCCGGTATCGCTATCAGGCAATGGGGCCAGGCTGGAGACGTGCCCGCGAGCGCACCGAATCCTAATACAAATCAATAGCCGGATACTGTTTACAGATCCAAAGATCAACTAAGGCTGCGCTGAAAAAAATTAGCGCGGCCTTTCTTAGTTGGATTTTGCCAATTAAGATCAGTAAAGTGCGGGGAAATGTTGGCAAATCTGCTTTGAGCTTTAAATTTATTGCGGATAGATACAATCCCTATTCCAAAATTGACACAATTGGGCTGTTTTATTAGACTTAAAAACTTGCCTCCGGTAAATAAGAGGTGCGGCCAGGTAGCTCAGTTGGTAGAGCAGCGGACTGAAAATCCGCGTGTCGGCGGTTCGACCCCGTCCCTGGCCACCAATAAATCAATAACTTAGGGCTACCTTATCGGTAGCCCTTCGTGTTTTGCGTGCTTATTATGTGCTAAATATTGGAAGTCATACCAAAACAGGGTTCTCTCATTTTTCCTGCTATTTCCAATTTCCATAAAGGATAAACGGCGACCAATAATATGGATGGGCAAACGGTTTCGCCGGATTTTCTTTATATACCGGATAATTTTTGGTTGATGTGGGTAGGACAGGCTCATCCCTTTTCTTATCTTCACCTTTTTTCCAGCATACGGCTGCTGTAGATTGTACTTTCCCGTCTAATAAAGCAAGTTGAGCTTGCCTTATTGCGTCCGCTTTGTTCATCATGCCATCGACCTTGTTTTTGTAAAACAGCTTCATAAATTCTGCTGTCGAACACTCGTTAACGGACCAAAGAGTCGCGATCACTGAAGCAGCTCCAAATCTCTGCGCCAATTCCGCAAAACTATCGATCTCACGGCCGTCTGAATCAGATTCAGAACTACCCGTATCGCATGCCGAAAGTGTCAATAAATCTACCCCAGCGAATAATTTCCCTTCAGGGAACGATCTTTGCGCTTCCTGACTCATTTCAAATAGCGAAAATGCAGTGCCGTCGCCGAGAACCAGAAACGAACGAGTCAAATCGCCCGGCTGCATTTTAAAGTGCGACGAAATATGTATAACGGGATTCTGTTTCTTTAGCTCTGATAACATTGATTGTCTGGTAAACTCAGAATTTAAGAAGACGTCCCCGTCAAGTAATCCGGTTTTCACATTTTTATTTTTAACAATCCCTTCTACTTCCTGCTTCCCCGCGTTTAGCGCAGGAAAATAATAGTACTCTTCATTATTAATTACTTTTTTCTTTTCCTCCGTGTTAACAAAACCTGAAACTTTCCAGGTAGATTTTGGCGGAGTTAAAATTTGCTTCGTATCAGAACGAGTGAAAACAACATTATTCAAATTTCTACGAATCAGGTAGTCTTTTTCGTCATGAAGGGCATTTATGGGAAGATAACGTAAATTGCCATCAAGGTTCCACATAATTGTGGTCGGAACACCTTTTGGCAGCCTATTTTCGAGCGGCTTGAAGACAACATCATAAAGTTTTTTAGCTTGGGGAGTAACATCGATCTTCGGTTTGAGCGTCTTGTGATCAACAATTTGGATATTTCGGGCAAATTCTTTTATGTTTTCGTTTAGAGTGTTTCCATTTACGGGAGTTGAAAAATGCTCGATTCCGGTTTTACTGACGAGGAGCAAATGGAAAACTTCTTCTCCAATCAGAGTGTAAGCGACCACCGTATTCTGTTTTGTAGAAGTCTCTAGATCAGCCAGCATTTTCTCGATTTCCTCGACTTCCTCGATTTGAAGAGACCTGTCATTTTCATTTGAAGGCTCTGCAAAATCTGTTTCAAGTCGTTCAATCAAGTTGCCTAATTTATCAAAATCAGGGTTACTCAAAAATTTCTCCCTGGAGTTTATTAAACTTCCTCGCAGCTTCTGTATTTCTATCAAAGCTGCTTTTTCGTGGCTGGTATAGAATATTGTTTTATTTGATACCGGGTCATTGTCAAAGTCAAAAAACTCCTGATCCTGGAATAAATTTATTATTTGTATAGCTTCGTGCAGTCTTTTTTCCTCAATCAACAAACCGATCAATTTCTCAAAGACATCTCGATTTTGTTTTAAGAAGGCCTTTTGTGTCGCTACCGGGAATGATTTGATAGTTCTGCGGGTTTCCTGTTTAAGCGCAATGGCCTGCTTACCGAAGAAAATTGCCAGTCTTTTTTTGTTTAACTTGGTGAAAGCTATCATTCTGTCCGCTAACATGTCTGCCAGTGCAATTTGTTGGTAGAGTGACATTTGAACCAGCAGTGAGGTACGAAAATTAACCAACGCTCCATTAATGTTATTATTAGCCAGTTGAGCCTTCGCCCATTTATTTTGTATTCTCACAACTTCTTCGAAATTAACCTGTTTCGGTCGTTTTTCCTCGGACATTAAGATATTGATAGCCTTGGAATAAACTCCCGCGCCTAACTCGTCGTCACACAAGTCCGCAAAATCCTCGTGGAAGAGTGCCAGAGCAGTATGATCTTCAAGTGTTTCCAATAATTTTGTGGCTTTAAGAAAAGTTATAACCGCGCCGTCCGTCTTTTTCATCGTCACATACACCCGCATGATTTTCTTTAGAGCTAAGGTTTGCGACAAGATCACTTCTTCTTTAAAAGACTTTACCGCGTAATCCAGGGCCTCCTGGTAAATTACCAGAGATTCTTTATAGTCTCCCTTCTCATATAAGATATCGCCGAACAGAATTTTGTTCACAAAAACTACAAAAGGCTCTTTAGTCTTATCTTCCAGTTTCCTTACTTTTTCTCTATATAATCTGGCGTTCCCCTTATCATTGATCCGCTCATACAATAAAGAAATATAGCCTAAGTTATATAAGCGGGTTTCCTGATAATCGCTGCCATCCGGACTGTTTTCCAAAAGCTTATCCGATTCTAAAAGATTCTTTAAAGCTTCAGCAGCCTTGTTTTCCTGATTGAAATAAACCCTGCCTAATTTTCCAATCGTGGCGCCAAGTTCGAATTTGAGCTGCAAGTTGCGAAATACTTTAATCGCCTTTACGTAATTTTCCTCTGCCTGGGGATAGAATCTATACTCCATCAGAACGTCTCCAAAATACCTTAAAAGGATGCCCTTATCCTCATCTTCCTCATCTTCTTTATAGAGCGATAGGGCCTGAAAATAAGATCTCGCCGCTTCTTCAGAATTACTCAAGTTGTTATCATAGACTCTCCCCATTTTTTTGAGGCTGGTCACCTCCATAGTTTTTAGCTCTGTTCTTTTACTTTCTTCAGACCGGATCACTTCCAATGTGTTTTTGTAATAGTCTACCGATCTCTGAAATTCTCCTTTTTCCTCAAACATTCTGGCGGTAAAGAATAAAAATACTGTTTCGCCTTCTACGCTCTTAAGGCTCTGGGCTATTTTAAGGCCATTTGCGGTTTTACTAAGTGATGATTGGAATATCTCAGATGATGTCGTGGGAGATATCTCGCCGATAAGTTTGGGGATTTCCTCTAGAAGTTTTCCGATCTGATTTCTTTTGTTCTGCTCTTCTTTTTCAACCAAAATCGCTTCTCGATCTTCGGATGTCGCCATCCTCGGAGCGAGTCGCTTGATCGTATATACGGCTTTAGAGGTTTTTTCACCGGAGGCAACCACTTGTAGAATATATTTTCCATCTGACTCTGCCGCTGCCGATAATAGCTCGAGCCCCTTATCACCTTCAAGACTGTCGATCAGCGCGATCTCCTTGCTATTCGGGTCGAGCAACTTTAATGACACATCGATACCTTTTTGATCGACCCTGACCTGGAAAAACTCATCTTTTTTCAGATCTATTTCATAAGAATGCGTGTCACCGCCAGTGATCTCGCGTTCGAAAATGTGATCTGGTGATAAGGGACGTGCATTGTTAATTTGACTGAAACTTTGGATTGCCAAACACAATAAACAAAACAAACCTACTATAATTTTTTTCATGGAAGCCTCAAAAAAAGTGGAATCAACCTGCATGGGCAGGGCAAATATAAACTGTTGCACCAAAGCATATGCGCTACTATTGCCAGTTACCATAAAGGACAAAAGAAGACCAGTAATACGGGTGTTCAAAAGGCCGGGCAGGATTTTCTTTGAATGCCTTTAATTCCTTTGTAGTGGTTGGTGAATCGGCGTTGTTATCATTGCCTGGATTTTTAGCTTTACAACCTGCACTCGTTAACTTAAGTTTTCCTGCGTATAAAGATAGTTGGGCTTCGCGCAAAGCCCTGGCTTTGGTCATTTTACCGGAGACCTTATTTTGATAAAAAAGTTTCATTAACTCCGCGGATGAACATTCATTGACCGACCACAGAGTGGCGATCACTGAAGCAGCTCCGGCTCTTTGCGACAACTCCGCAAATCCATCGACTTCCTGTCCGTCAGCATTTCCTTCGTCGAGAGCGGTGTTGCAAGCCGAAAGTGTAAGTAAGTCGACGCCTTCGAACAAATTGTTTTCTCGTTTCATGTCCAAAAGTGAGAATGCGGAGCCGTCACCAAGAAGCAGAAAAGAACGGGCTATATCTCCGGATTTGATACTAAAATGCGATGAAATATGTACCACAGGGTTTTTCTTTGCCAGTGCCGTCAACATCGCTGTCTTGGTAAAGTCGAGGTTTGTGAGAATGTCCGCGTCTAACAACACTTTGTTCGGCGCTTTTGGCCGAAAAATATTTTCAAGCTCGGACTCGATCGCGATGAGTTCAGGAAAGTCGTAGCTAACACCCAGATTCCTGACATTTTTTTTAGCTGCTGAATTTGCGAGAACAGTAGCTTTCCAAACCGGATGAAGCGGCCGCGTGAAGCGCTCAGGATCGACGCGAGTAAAGACCACATTATTGATATTTCTATGAACTAAATAATCTTTACCGTCATGTAAGGCTGCGATCGGAACATATCGCAAATTATTGTCCAGCAGCCACATGATAGTGCTCGTACCAGGAGGGATGATTTTTTCGACCGGTTTGAAAATAAAATTATAAAGTTCTTTCGCCTGATCGGTGACATCCACTTTTGGCTTATTGTTACGATCCAGCAGTTTTATGTTATTTACGAAGTCCTTGGCCTTTTGGTCCAGAGCTTTACCGCTAACAGCTGTAAAAACGGAGCTTATTTTCTCCGGGGTGATTATTATTTCGAAAAGTCCGTTGGTTTCGATCGAAGTATAGACGATCGCGGCCTGTTCCCCGGTCTGACCATTAAGATCGCGTAAAGCTTTTTGCATTTGTTTTTGATCCAGGGCCTCGGGGACTTCATCGCTTTTATCCCGCGTATCCGCAAATTCATTCCGGGCTTGTTTAAAAACATCGATAAGCTCATCGCTGGCTTTTTTCCACCCGGATTCAAGCTGCTGAAGCTTTTCAGCCTGTTCGATAGTCATCAGGCTGAGCCCAACTTCTCTGATAAAATCGTCGATAAGTTTGCCGAGGTTGCTCACCTTGTTAGCGGCGTCAGCATATGTTTTGGAGAATTTTTCTTCGCGCTTAGTGTAGATCAGCTGGTTCGGTCTTTCGGCTTTGTCAATAACAGCATCGAAGTTCTGCTGGTCTCTGCTGATATTTAGTACCTGAATCGCTTCGGTCAGGCGGTTTTGCCGGAGCAAAGTCGCGCTCAAATATTTGTAGGGGACCTGCATCCGACGCTGGTACGATTTTTGGATCTCGGTATCCATTCCCCGGATGGCCTGGCGAAGGTCCTGTTGAAGGTTGATCGCTTCTTTGCCAAGGGCGGTTCCCATGCGTAAGTTTCCCTGAGCCGAAAAGCCGGAGGCGAGGTTGGTTAGTATGACCGATTCGAGTTCTTTGTTTTGGATACGCCGGGCGAGGGGAATCGCTTTGAGCAGATAATCGTTTGCGCTCGAATAATCATTCAGATCGGCATAAACAATACCGATACCGTACAAAACATCTGCTTCGCCCTCAAGATCTTTTACCGATCGTCTGATAGGCAAAGCTTGATTGAAAAATTCCAGGGCCTTCTGTTTGTTTCCGAGGAAGGAGTGCAAGGTGGCGATCGCGGTAAGAGTGGCGCCTTCGCCATATTTGTCCCCAATTTCCTTAAAGATGGCGAGTGCCGTGTTATTTAGTTCCAGTGCCTCCTGGAGTTTACCCAGATTGGAATATATATTCCCGATATTAACAAGCGTTGAGGCCTCTCCTTTTTTGTTTTTGTTTTCTTTGAGTAATACGAGGGAATCGCTGTAATACTTTTTAGCGCTTTCATATTCTCCCAGGCCCATATAAGTTAAACCCAGATTATGTAAAATAGCAGCCGCACCGCTTTTATCATTATTTTTTATCGCGATCGGTAAGGCGTCGTTGAATTGCTTCAGCGCTTTTTCCGGCTCGCCGAGCGCGCGGTATTCTTCTCCCAGGGTCTTTAAGACAGCTACGATCGCGTTAACGTTGTCAAGTTCCTTAAAGAGCTGTAGGCATTGAGTTAAAGACTCGATAGCCTTCTCATGCTGAGCTATGGATTGATAGAACTGTCCCAATCTGAGTAATACTGATGCGGTGGTGCTCGTTTGCCCCATCTCTTTGCTCAGTTTCAGGGCATCTTCATAGTGAATCAGTGCTTTGTGTGTTTCCCCGAGATCGTCGTAATCACTTGCTATTATCATATGACTTGCCAGTTGAGGTTCTTTTTCACTCAGCTGTTCGAAAGCAAGTAAAGCCCTTTCGAGATATTCCAAAGCTTTCTTTTTCTCGCCCAGCAAATGGTATGCATTACCGAGGAGAAATATGGAGTAACTCTCAATAGTTTGTTCTCGCAACTCTCTGGACAGATTCGCCGCTTCTTGCAGCTTCGAAATTGCCGATCTGAGGGAGTCCGGGGATCCCTGGTCTATTAGCTTCGTAGCCTGGACAATCAGCTCCTGGACCCTGGAAATTTTGGGATCCACACCCTGCTGGCCGAGGCCTACAGCAGGTGCCAGCAGCAAAACAACAAAGAGCAAAAGATAATGAGATTTCATAAGTTGCCTCGTTCTAATAGAAAATGGGAGCGGCAATGTTTTGTATTTAGAGTCTCTTTATTTCCAGTTTCCGTAAAGTAAAAACGGAGCCCAATAATAAGGATGGGCAAAAGGCTTTAAAGGATTTGAGCGATAAGGCTTGAACTCGCTGACCGACGTGGGCGTCGACACATCAGGGTCATTATTTTTTCTTTTTCCGCATTCCTGATTTGGGGCGAATTGTTTTCAAGCAATACGAGCTGACTTTGGCGAAGTGCTTCGGCCTTTGTCAGGTTACCTTCGATTTTTTGATCTAAAAGTAATGTTTCTGTTTTTACCGTCACCTGCGTAGGGCCTTGCGCGGAAATCGTCCAATTTAGAAGGGCGATGATGGTCAGAACAGACCAACATAGGAGAGTTGTAGTGTAGTTCATAGCTTTATATGGGAGTATACTTACCACTTTTTGCGTGGCGGTCACAATTATTAAGCGAGATCTTCAGAATTTTAAGGCGTCTAGCCGTTTCAAAATTTTACGCTCATCGATGTTTATTTTCCGAAGTTTTTGGGAGCGACATTCCTATTATAGACTTGAGGGTTTCTTTATACCTATCAAAAACCAGATCAAAAAGCGCAATGAAAAGACCATAAAATAAAATCGAAACAAGTAACGGGATCCCGGAAAAGTTATTGTATTGAATTAGGCTGATAACGAGCGCTAAAACGACAATCGCGGCTATCGCGCGCAAAAAAGGCACTATCCCAAAACCATTTAGAAAGTTTACGACAAAAAACAATATCGTCAAGGTGTTTATAAATATCTTTAATAAAAACGACACAGGCATTTTTGGGGAGCCGTTTAATTCGGTCTCCAGGGCAGAAGCTATGACCTCAATGCCATAAACCTCTCCTGTCGGAGTGTATATTTTGTCTCTTGAGTCTGGGTATTCGGCCCCGAAAATTACGATCTTGTTTTGCAAAAACCCTCGTAATTCACCGACGTCTCCCCGGGTTTTGGCATCCAAGATCTGCGAGGCCGGAATAGCCAGGCGTTTGAGGAGGTGCTCAGTTTCAAGGAAGTCGATGTAAAATTCCTGCTCAGGTGTTTGATGGGTGATGAGCTCTTCCTGAGTCTTGTCCGGAGCGGCCGCCGCATTGAAAATTTGCCAAGGGAAGGTCGGATATTTGGTTCCCTTAATACCCACAACACGCCAATAAAACCTGGTGATCCCGTCTGAACTGTCCGGCAGAAGCCCCGCGCCTGCGCGCTCGTTCGACGCTAATATCTCTCCTGCCAACGGATATCTTACTTTGTAAACCGTACCATTATTGGTCTTTACAGGTTCGCTCGCCCATACGACCGGAAAATCGAATGGTTTTGACAAATATTGGTTTCTATCGTTGTCTGCAGTAAATATATCGACACCAACCACTTTTGGTTCTCCCAATGCTATCGCCTCCAGAACTTCTCCTACTTTGCGAGGCGGCAGAGGGTTTGATCCCCCGAAGCGAGTTAGAAAGTCGTCTTCATCTATCTTAACCAGCACAACATCGGATCTTTCTTTAGACAAACTTGGAAAATTAGTGAAAAAATCCGACACTTTTCTTTCCAAATTTACGTAGGAGTCCGATAGTACAAGTATAAGAGTAAACGCGATAACAAAACCCCATTCGACAATTTGCCAAGAATTCTTCTGCTCTAACACCTTTTTACCACTTTGGCCGGAGGGCCCGTCGCGCGAAACTGAAGATCTTGCGGCATTACTCTTTTTCTTATTATTTATATTTCCTGAGTTCTTTCCTTTTCGTTTTTTTGACATAGTCTAGGTAAGCCTGGGTGAAGTCCTTTATGATACAGGCGCTCAGGCCGCTCTTTTCCCAGGCAGGGATCTTTTTCTTCAATTCAAGGAATCGAGGCTCTTCTTGTCTGTAAATGTTTTCCGGCAAAACAAGTATCCTGGACGTGAAAGAGCCATTCACCACATCATATAAGCCTGGTTTCAACCCTTTTAGTCTGGGATTTGAGATTCGAAGATCATATGTCTTCTCGTATATTTTGAGGCCTTTCCGTTGCTGAAATCTAAGATTTAAGTTAGAACTCTTGTTCTGGAAAAAATCGAGTACCGGCGAAAAATTTATGACACCTTTTTTGTCCAACGATACGATCGCATCTAAATTTACACATTCATCACCTTTAGTCCCCGAAACGATAACCCGCTTGTCACAACGAAATATCAACTTGCACCAAAGATAGGTACTCCAGCTTGCCGACGGAACGGTCATTTTTTGGCAACTATCAGAACAGGATTTAACAACGTCTCCGCTCTCATCAGCTAATATGATGAAGTCACCGGTTTGTCTGGAAGTATTGGTTATTTCAACTCCCTTTTCCAATGAGGTTCGGTTTTTGACGATCACTCCATTCGGTTTTTTCCATGTTCCTTGCATCTCGATCACATAACCTTGCGCTTTGACCGAAAATACTCCGAAAAGGGGGATGATTAAAATGAAAATTAAAATTGTAATTTTAGGAGATTTCATAATAAATAACCGCAGTATGTGAAATCATAATACAAAAAACCTGGTAACAAATTCAATAAAATTCCATGTTGAAATTTCCAGGCAAATTTAAGCCCTCCCGTACATAGGATTCCAGCATTCGATAGGGCCCGTCAGAGGGCTTTGAGATTCGAGCTGGCTCAAAGTACAAAACAAATCGATTTTTTTTTGCCGGGGCCGTAACATAAAATAAAATGTTGTTAGCAAAAAATTGCCAGAAGATTTTTTACTTAAAAATCCGTACACGCGCCAACTTATTCTCAGGTACTTTGGCGTATGTGGAGGAACTAATCGCGCGGGTTACGAGACTTTCTTTAAGATTTGTATCCCGCTTTCTTTTATCCGCTGAAAAAGTGAACCATATGTATATTTACGACCTTTTGATAGGCAATAATCAAGAGATTTTCCATAAATCAACCCCTCTTACCAAAACAGTTTGGAAATAGATTATTGGTAAGAGTAATATTACGGCACAAAACAATACGAAGCATCAAGAGCTTATCTATAAAGCTTTTGGATCTATTGTCTTACACATATTCCTAATATTACATCGATTAAGAGGAGAAAATAAATTGTTTAACCTAATAGAAAAGATCATTCCGCGCGGCCGCCGGCGCCTCGCTATGTTTATGACGTTTTTAGCTGTCTTCATAAGCTTCACGTTAACGGCTTATGCCCAGTCGCAGGGAACCCTGGATTCTACTTTTGGCACCGGCGGTTTGGTCAGCACGAATGTTTCTACTTCCGACGACGAGATACTGGCGATAGCAGTTCAACCGGATAACCAGATAATTGTGGTCGGATATAGCGAAAAACCGGCTCAATTCACTATCGCCCGTTATACCGCGGCCGGTGTTCTTGACACATCGTTCGGCACCGGCGGGATCGTAAAAACCGCCTTTAGCGGGGCCGCTTTTGCCCGGGGGGTAGCTATTCAATCCGATGGAAAGATCGTTGTCTGTGGAGAGGCCGGTCAAATCTTTGCATTGGCACGATACACTACATCGGGCCAACTGGATACATCCTTCGGAACTTCGGGGAAAGTCCTGACTCCTATCGGCAGCAGTTCAGGCGCAAACAGCCTGGCCATCCAGTTGGACGGAAAGATCGTTGCCGCCGGCTACTCAGAGAAGATCGGCGATTTCGCCGTTGTTCGTTACGCCTCTGATGGTTCGCTGGACTCGACCTTTGGCGGCGGAGACGGCATAGTGACCACCGACTTTTATAGTGACAATGACCGCGCAAATGCCATTAAACTGCAATCAAACGGGAAGATAGTCGTCGCCGGATCCGCGGTGGATTTCGATCTCTTCAACAACTTTGCGATAGCCCGTTACAATTCCGACGGCAGCCTGGATACCGGCTTCAACAGCAGCGGAAAGGTCACCACTCAAACCGACTGCGGCGCGAATGCCCTGGCTCTTCAACTTGACGGCAAAATAGTGGTTGCCGGCTCCACCGGTAACATTCTTGTGGCCCGTTACACCACGGGAGGCGTCCTGGATACGTCGTTCGACAGCGATGGGCTGGTAAGCACGGATATCGGCGGTAACACCGACAGCGCCGCCGGCCTGGCGATAGACCCGAATATGGGCGGGATCATCCTTGCCGGTACCACCGAGTCTGCAGGAAATCAGGATTTTGCGGTGATAAAATATTCCTCAAACGGGGCGCTGGATACAACTTTCGATAATCAAGACGGAATCGTTACTACTTCTTTTGGCACTAACGGAGATACCGGCCTAGCGGTTGGCATTCAACCGAACGGAAAACTGGTGGTCGGCGGTTCCAAAGGCAATTTCGGCGCAAAAGACTTTGCGGTGGCCAGATATCAGGGATTTCCGGGGCCGACGGCTGCGCTCGTAAGTATTAGCGGACGTATCTTTACCTCCGATGGTACGGGGGTGAGAAATGTATCCGTGACCTTAAGCGGTATGTCCGGAGTCATCGGTTCTGTCAGAACCAGCAGCTTTGGTTACTATACATTTGAAGATGTTCCGGTGGGAGAGACTTATATCATCCAACCTATCTCCAGAAGGTATTCCTTCGCTCCGTCAGCGCTGGTAATAAATCTGATGGACGAGTATACCGGGGCCGATTTCACCGTGATCGAATAAAATGAGATCCGACAGAGGAGCTATTTAAGATAAATTAGATGGCAAAAAACAATAAAAGAACAGTATTGACCAAAACTCAATACTGTTCTTTTGCTATTCGTCTTGCGAAGTATTATCGTGTCTGTAAGTTTATTTTTGCGATCGGTTCTCTGCGTTTTAAGTACCAAAAATTACTTCTCAGAAAACCCGGCGAAATCCGTCTCTTGTTCCGCACCGCCCCGGAGGTGAGTGAACATAATTTTTTTGCCGGTTCGGATCGTACCCCTGTTTACCAACAAAATTAAGAAAGAGCAGGAAAATAAAAGTGAAGAGATCGTTTTTTATCGCTTTGTTCATTATTTTGGCACTATCAGTGTCTTCGGTAATCGCGCAGGAATACAGATTCGAAAGAGCTAACGCTACCAATTTTAACCCCAACGATCCCGGTACATACCAGGCTGGAATAGCCATAAACAACGGAGGAAGGGTGTTGGGAAATTATTCCATTCTTAGCTTCACTTACTTTGGGGCTTACACATACGGGCCGCCGATGCTATTGGGAAATCTGAACGGCGCACCGCTTATGCGTTTAAGGCCCCACGATATGAACGACAACGGGCGAAGTGTGGGCAGCTGCGGATATAACAGCGCGGCATTTATCGATTTTACCCCTTGTTATTGGGAGCCCGGACAGATCCAGGCCAGTTCGATGACGCTGATCAACGATGCTTATGCAAAGGGCAGCGCAGAAGGGGTAAATAATAATGGCGAAGTGGTGGGGTTTATCAGAAATCCAGGCAGCGAAGATCCGCATCCGTTCATCTGGGACCAGCAAAACGGCTGGCGCTATTTGACCCCGGGCGCTGTCGGTTATGCTTCGGGTATAAACGATCAGAGTCAGGTTGTCGGCTCTACCGGAACAGAAGCTTTTTACTGGGATCCCGTCTTCGGAATGCGCCCTTTGAGCACGGTCATTGGAAATACCGGCGTCTGGACACTCACGGTCGGCCTTAAGATCAATAACGGCGGACAAATTATCGGGAAAGGGACAGTTGCCGGCGCGGAGAGAAATTTCTTTTGGGACGGCGATGTGATCTACGACATGGGTCTGACCGCTAACTATGAATTATACGGATTGAACGATCATGGACAGGTAGTGGGCAGATATGTCAATGATGAAGGGGGCGGCTTTAAAGGTTTTAGATGGGACGTGGAAAACGGTTTGAAAATGCTCAATGATATCGCTCCCAAGTTTGATTGGGATTGGCAAAAAGCCGTCGACATCAATAACGAAGGGCAGATCCTGGCAGACGGATTTACATTCAATTCCGGAAACGGTTATTTTCGCGCATGGATCCTGACTCCCAAAGCGATAGAGCCGGTGATCTTTGTTCCCGGCGTCGGCGGCAGCACTTTACATCTGAAAAACACCGATGGCTCTGCCGGAAATAATCTGTGGATGTCAGGTATTTTGACAAATTATTTTGACGGAAAATTGAATAAACTTTCTCTCAACCCGGCTGACGCTCCTTTTCCAGAAATAGTGGCGGGAGACGCGACTCGTTTTCTGGCAAGGCCGTTCGGTTACCCGGTATATCCCATCTACCAGCCGATCATCGACTCCCTGGTAAATGACGGCGGTTACGTGGAGTACGAAACTTTTGGCGATCCGCGAAAGAGAGTTGTCGGTTCGGGGCCCAATAGCTGCAACGGGGTTCAGGCGGGTGAAAAGCCTTCGCTATTTGTATTCGCATATGACTGGAGAAGGAGTAATGTCGATGCGTCGCAGCAGCTCAAGGAGTATGTGGATTGCGTGCAGGCTTTCTATCCCGGGAAAAAAGTCAATCTCCTCACCCACAGCATGGGCGGACTGGTCGCAAGACGCTACGTCCTGGATAATCTCTCAAACCACCGAGTGAATATGATGGTCACTATTGTCGCTCCCTGGCTGGGCGCGCCGAAAGCGATCGACGCTACGGTTACCGGCCGCTTTCTGGGTGACGGAACCAAGACCCTAGGCGGGTTTTATGTACACCAAAAGGCGGTACTTAACATTATTCAATTCGGTAAAGGTCCGCACGAGCTGTACCCAAGCGCCTGGTATTTTATCAACGGCGGAAGGCCGCTGGCGGTACAGGAGGACACATTTTCGAGTCCCGATGTATTGGAATACCAACCTGCGCTCGAATACATGAACCAAAAATACTCAAGTTTGCCGTATCAAACCAATCATGAATTTCATACCGACAATAGTTCCCAGCAGGATGACTGGTCGTCGGACACCAGCGGAATAAAGTACTACCATATTTTTGGGCTGCAAAACTGCGATAAATCTATCGGTCAAGTTACCATCGCGCCAAAAACATCCTTTCCGCTAAAGGTGGAGAAATGGAGATTCGGGACAAGCGTGACATTTACCAAGGGTGACGGAACGGTGCCGGAAAGAAGCGCAAACCGGCCTTCGGGTATGTGGGCGCCGAATACCTTTATGCATCTCGGCCTTAAGCCACCTTCCGAAATAACCGATTGCAGCACCGACGATCTTTACGATCATAATGGCATACTCAAGAATCCCGAGTTGCAAAGCAAAGTGCTGGACATACTTGATTACAATCTCGAACCGGGCCGGACAGGCAAGGCAGGCAGCGAAAGCGAAAAAGGACAAGGTGAACGGAAACCGGCCGAACAAGCTAAGTCACCCTCCGGGAACCAGGGTATGAACTACCTTCGGATCGCCGGCGTCGACCGGCTGGATATCACCGACGGGCAGGGAAATACCAATACTCCCGTATCGGATGCATCCGATATTGCCATCGACGGGATCAGTTATGAATACGGCTCCAAGGCATCCGAATCTTTTGAGATACCTCACGAGGTCGGATTTGCGGATGGAAAAGTTGTCGAGGTTAAATTTACGGTGCTCAATAAAGATATAAACATCGAACTGTTAAAAGGCTTTAGCATGGAAACGCTCTCCACGGCGGTGAGGTATCTGGACCTGAGCCTTCCCGCGAATGTCAGGGCCCAACTGCAATTTACCGCTAGCGGCGTTGAGAATCTGCGCTATGACGCGGACGGAGACGGTATTTTTGAAACCGAGGTCCAGCCGACATTTTTTGTGACTGGAGAGAATGCCAAGGATCTCAAGGCTCCACAGATGAATGTCAGTTATGACGTAAATAAGTCAGGGACGGCTGCAACCGTTACCATTGACGCCACCGACGATCTGTCGGGCGTGGACGAGATCCGCTATTTAATTATTGGCGAAGCGACCGACCATGTTTATAGTGAGCCTTTTCAGGTTACTTTAGAACAATCCAAGCTGATCTATTTCGCCGCGCAGGACAATGTCGGCAATAGAACGATATTCGGTAAATGGGAGGATCTGATCGCGCCGACAACAACGGTCAGCCAGACGGCTCCACCCAATAGCAGCGGGTGGAATACGAGTGATACCACCGTCGAGCTAAAGGCTACCGACAATATAGGAGGTTCGGGGATCAAAACTTTTTTCTATGAGGGATACGGTGCGCAATATGTTCAGGCCACCCAGTTGGAAAAGAAATACGATCCGATAGCCTTCTCTCAGCCCAGTACGCCGGCCAACTATTTGTCGAAGACCGTTACGATGCACAAAGAGGGCATAACCGACTTTAACTTTTACTCGCTGGACAGAGTGGGAAACCAGGAAGAGACGGGAACTTATACGGTAAAGATCGATAAAAGCCTGCCTATCAGCAAGCATCAGATCACCACCAATAAAGGCGGTTCCCGAACGTTCACATTAACGGCCACTGACGCAATTAGCGGCGTGGGCGACATTTTTTATTCGATAGACGGCGCTGCGAATCAGGTTTATTCCGGACCGTTCACGGTTTCCGGCACCGGGGGGCATTTTGTCAGTTATTTTGCCAGGGATATTGCCGGAAACGAAGAAACTGCCCGCACGGTATATCTCAACGCACAGGACGTGGCGAAGAGCGTGCTGATCAGTGAATTCAGAACGCGCGGGCTTTTGGGCGCGGACGACGAATTTGTGGAACTTTACAATAACGGGGATATCGCGGTCGACATCAGCGGCTGGAATCTTAAGGTAAAACAAGGCAGTTCGGCTGAAACTACATTGGCTACGATAAACAGCGGTGTAACCATTCCGGCGCGAGGCCATTACCTATTACGAAAAGCCGGGACAGGAAATTACAGCTTGGCGAATTATGCCGAAGCCGATCAAACTTATGCGGATTCGCTGGCAGATAATATCGGTATCGCATTGTTTTCCAGCTCTTCTACTTTGATTGATGCGGTCGGCTTTTCCAGCGTCACGGACGCTTCCTACCGCGAAGGGACAGGGTTGGTTCCGTCTACTGGAATTACGACTAACGGCCAGTATAGTTTTGTGAGAAATTATACAAACCGGGGTATGCCGATCGACACAAATAATAACCGGACGGATTTTATGTTCGTTGCCACGGACGGGAACACGTATAACAATCTAAAAGGGATTCTGGGGGCGCCGGGGCCGGAAAATCTGAACAGCCCGGTGTATAGCGAAGGCGATATTTTAATATCCCAGGTGGACGATAATGTGACCTTGGCTGAGGCGCCGAACCGTTTCTATAACTATTCCGAAACAGATCCGTTATTCCCGGTCGGGACGATATCGGTACGCCGGACATTGACCAATAATACCGGACAAACCGTGACCAGTCTAAAGTTAAGAATTACCGGCATCACCACCAAAAACAGCGCCGTGATCTTTCCCCAGCAAGCGTTTCTACGCGTGCTTAATTCGGCTGATATAACGGTAACGGGATCTGAAGGGCAGGGAATACCGCTCAGAGGTATTGTACTTGAACCCGTACCGACAACGGGCGGCGGCCTTAATAGCAGCCTTACGTTAGATCTGGGCTCGGGGCTTGGCAATGGCGAGAGCCTTAATATAAACCTGAAGACCGGAATTGTTACGAATGGTCAATATAAGCTCGAGTTTCGGGTTGAAAAGATAGTCACATCACCGTAAAAGGTGTTTTTCCTATAACCGGTAAAACAGGTGATCAGTCGTTGACTGACACCTGTTTTATTTTGCTCACTTTCACATTTATATTCATCGAAAGAAAAACAGTTATCGAAGACTGAAAATCCGCGTGTCGGCGGTTCGACCCCGTCCCTGGCCACCAATAAATCAATAACTTAGGGCTGCCTTATCGGTAGCCCTTCGTGTTTTGCGTGCCAACTTTTGAACGGGGCACTTTTTTGCGAAAATCATCTGCTCCAACTGATCTGTAGCTTCCTTTTGCATGTTGGCAGAACGTGAGAGTAGACATCTAAGGTAAGCGTAATGGTGGCATGACCCAGTCTCTCAGAAACCACTTTCAGGGAATTAAAATGCTGGTAATGAGATGAAGGCTGAGTTTTGTAGTTATGTACATTTCTTCACGAGGAAATTACTTCTATCATCACTGTAAATTTTTATTGCCACTTATTGCAATTAGTGCTATATTGCCTTCTAAAGAAGTCTTCTGTTTCCCAGTTTTCTGTTAAACAACCGCTTTTTCATATATTAAGGGCTAGATATTGCCCTTTTAAGACGTTATAAGGAGTGGGCTATGGCTAGAAAAAAAACACAGAGTAGTACGGCGAGCGAAAAAAAGGTCCCAGACACCACCGATCAAAAAGAACGTGAATTCAACCTAAAGGGAGAAGGATTTTCTCTTCAGGGAAGAAGAGAAAAAACCGGTCTTACCCTTGATTTGTTAGTAGATGAAAAAAACTGGACAATTCAGGTAAATGCCGGAGGGTTTAGAGGGGCTGTTTCATCCGACAAGTGCGATTGGCGCATTAGAGCGGGTGAAGATGTTATCAATCCCGCGGATATTTTCTTAACCCGGAAAGGGTTGGATAACTCGTTCGATTTAGGGGCAAGCCTGCCGTCCTTGAACATAAGGGCCTCATCGAGCAAATGCGATTTTGACTTTAGGCTTCGCCCGGATGATTGGAGCACGAACCCGGCCAACTTTACCATTCGCAGGGATATTAAGCTGAATAGAGTGGAAATCGACGCCAATCTTCCTGACGTCCGTATGCGCGCTACTTCCAGTAAATGCGATTGGAATATCAGGACGCTGGGCGATTTGGTTTCAAACCCGGCTGAAATTTTTATCGATAAGGCAGGAAGTCGCGGACAAATAAATGTGCAAAGTAATTTTGCGCGTTTTCGCACCCAGGCGTCATCCAGTAAATGCGATTGGAATATCAGGACGCTGGGTGATTTGGTTTCAAACCCGGCAGAAATCCTTATTGATAAGGATGGGCGACGCGAACAGATAAACGTCCGCACAAGCTTACCTTTCGGCCGCACCGAAGTATCCTCGAGTAAATGCGATTTTAATGTAATCTCGCAACGAGGGATCAATGAAAGAAAGGTGTGAAGCCTTGAGAAAGAAGCGATAGCTTACATTATTTGTAATTTAGGCTGATTCTTATGTCAACGGAATGTTGCGCTCAGCCGTATAAAGTTTTGGCGCCGATCGATCGGATTTTGCCCGAGGGAATACGTTTTCGCCAGATCCCTGCCGATGTCTGCTTAAACTGCCAAAGCATAGATACCCATGGAGTAGTATCCTCAGCGGCATTTCAAAATTCTCTTTCCAATTTTCTACAAAACGCCGGCGGCGATTTTCAAATAGTAAAAGCTGTTACCGACCGGGATTCCACTGTTGGCGGTAAGTGTTCAGGCTGCGAACAGAACATGGAGACAGCCGATCTGGACGTAAGCATCGGAAAGAACGCGGAGCTGGTTTTTGAAAAGATCAAAGGCTATTGGTGCTGGAAATGTCGGAAAGGTTTTTTATCAGATGAAGGCAAGAAATTAAAAGACCTGCTTAGAGGGTTTTCTTTAACCCGCCAGGGTATCGAGAGTGTAAGTCTTATTTATGAGACACCTTCACACCCACGTTCGGTTCAATTCGAAGTATCGACAAGATGCAATTTAAAGTGTTCTTATTGCACCCACCGGTTACTGACGGACAAAAATGATGTATCGATTGCGGATTTCGAGAGAATGCTTTCTGCCATCGATTTGGATTGCATTGACAATGTCGACTTCACCGGCCTCGGCGAACCTGTTTTGAACCCTGAACTTCCGGCCATGATTCGAGCGGTGCGGAAATTGTCTACACCGACCCATATTCGAGTTGTCACTAACGGAACGATTTTGACCCCGGAACGGGTCGAAGCTCTTTGCGATGCGGGAATAACTTCAATAGCCGTTTCCATAGATTCACTTGATGCCGGAATATTCGCCCGCAACCGGGGCGGCGCCTCTCTTCCCATAGTTCTGAGAAATCTAGAAAATCTGGTTGATTACCGGGAAAAAAAAGGCCTGAAATCCATGGCGGTCAAAATCAAGGCCGTTTTAACTGACGATCATTATTCGGAGGCGGAGCGGTTCTTGATTTATTCGGCAAAACTTGGCCTGGAAATGCCGCATTTTTCATGTTTGGACACCCGCCGCGAAGCGCAAAAAAATTATTCCCAGGATTGGCTGCAAAATAATTGGGGAACTAACGGTTCAGCGGTTTTTTCTGTTTGGGCACAGACTCGATGGGACCAACTCTCGCACTCCGGAGGCGATCTTCCGAACCCGTATCCGGCCCCGTCGGACAGAATTGCCGGCTACATCAGTCCATCACTTTTGCCCAATCAGGATCTGTGCCGCTGGATAATCGATGCGGCTTTTATCAGCATAGACGGAAGCAGCCTGGCCTGCTGCGAACAAATGATCGATGTTCCTCGCAGATTATGGGGTAAAGTCCAAGCCTCTTCTTTACGTGAATTGTGGAACGGGGAATTATTGTGGGGTTATCGCCTGCCTCTTTCGCTGGGCTACGTGCCGACCGGGTGCATAGGATGTCCCTGGGCGCCGAGCGAGGGAAAGCCTATCGATCGTCGGGAGGTTCAACAAATCGGTCGTACCAGCCGATCAAGGTCAGCAATGCCCAAAGTTGAAAGACCCAGGGGTTAGGCCCCGGGACTACTTTGCTTAATATATATTCAAGCCATTGGCGCTTAACCAATCCTAATTTCCAGAATTTACTGCGCCCGATTTTTTCCAGCAAGGGACGATTGAAAGAAGATTCGAATAACCAGGCGCCGAACGGCGCGGTGTAAGATTTCCTCGGCCGGTCGCAGATTTGCGGCGGGATCCGGGATGCCGCTATCTGCATCATCGCATGCTTAAATCTGGGTTGAAGATCTCTCAATTGAAGGGAGAATTTTCCTTTACGATTCCGGTAGCGGCTTTCGGCTTCCAGCCCGGCCGCCAGCTCAATCAGGTCAGGATCCAAAAAAGGATAGCAGACATTGATTCCCATCCGGCGTGAAAGCGTTTCAAAGTTAGCAAACAGCAGGTCAGGTATCCGGAATTGACATTCGTGTGCCACCATCATTTCCATAACCTGCGCTTCCGGTTTCAGATTTAGGCATTCCCGGTAAAAACTTCGCAGGTGCGGGGCATACTGCCAGGAAGAAAAAGGGTGATGCAGGGCATTTCGCAAAGAGACATCATCAAAAAAACGCGCTACTCCCGGATACAGTACTCTCCGTGAACTTTTCTCTTCGGAGAGCAATATGTTGAGAAAATGCTCAGACTCGGAAAAATTCGAGGTATTTTGGCGATAATGGCGCAAAAAGCGCGAGTAATAACCTCGAAAGTGATCGTAACCGCCGAAAATCTCGTCCGCTCCCAAACCGGAAAGGACTTCCTTGATACCCGTTTGGTGAATCTGCGCCAGAAGCATGAAATGAGTCAAGCTGGCCCAGGCGCTACACGGCTCGGCCATTGAGAAAATTACAGTCTCCATCAATTCCAGAGCTCGTTTCCCATCCAGGAATACCACGTGATGTTTAACTTCCAGCCAGCGCGCGACCGCGGCGGCATACTCGGTTTCGTTTAGCCCGTATTGCGGATCGAAGGCGGAGGTAAAAGCCTGGAGTTCTGAGCTTGTCATCGACTTTGCCGTTGCTGCCAGATAAGTCGAGTCGACTCCGCCCGATAACAATATCCCTTGTGCCGCATCGGGAGACAAACAACGAGAAATCGATATATCCAGTTGTGACGTGAGACGATCTAACGTTTCAGAGTCGGCTTGTCTCGGGGCGTCGGCTTTTAGGGGGGTCCAGTACCGCAAAATTAAAGGCGCGGAAACCTTTTCCTCCCAGATAAACATATGTGCCGCCGGCAGCCGCTCGACGTTCTTAGCCAAAGTCTTTCCCGGGGCGGACATTCCAAAGGTCAAATACCAAAAAGCGGATTCCAGGTCGATTTCAATCCGGGATTCGGGCAGGCGCAGCAGCGGAGACAGTTCAGAACAAAAAAAGATAAATTCGCTTGTTGTGTAAAAAAACAACTCGCGTTGTCCGAGGTGGTCTCTGGCCAAAATAAGGCGACGGCGGTGGCCATCCCAAAAGCTCAAGGCGAATTGCCCGCGCAGGTCTCTTATGGCGGAGGAATCTCTTTCCAAAAGATCGTGCAATATTGTCAGTGTGCCGTTTAGGGGCCCGGCGGGCCGTTTTCTTTTGTGCTGTGAGGATGTCGTTCCGGTTGCTAAAACGCTTCCGCGAATAGAAAGGACGGCGTTTTCCCCTTCGTCTTCAATAACCGCTTCCGGGCGAAAAATGGCTAAGCCGCCTTCTTTTTCGATCCACCAATGAGATGGCTCCGGGGTTAGCTGCCAGGGCCTCACCCACTTTGACAGTAATTCGACGGTGAATTGCTTTTTTGATTTTTGCGTGCGAGCTATGATGCCGAAGATCGGTGTTGAGAGACGCGCGGTTTTCATCATTCTTTATCGAGTCCTTGCCCATCCGGCGATGAACGGATGTGATCGAAACAAAAATATGCTGAACTTTTATAAACGCATTGGATATAATCTTAAGCCTATAGGCTCCTAGACTAAACCAGATTATTGAGAAAGGAAAGATATTAGTGCTCCCCATCGACACTGTCTGTGATTTCGGACAACTCTTCATCATGGCGTTCGACGGTTTGACGGTCCCGCTCGAGGTAGCCGAATTCTTTAAGCGTTTCCGGATCGGCGGAGTGATACTGTTTTCCGACAACTTTGAGAGTTCCCGGCAGCTGCGGGAATTGACGAAAGAATTGCAGCAAAAATGCGCGATCGGCGATCGGCCTTTATTTATTGCCACTGATCATGAGGGAGGACGCGTCCAGCGTTTTCGACAAGATTTTACCCTCATACCTTCCATGGCGAGTTTGTCCGATTGCCGAAGTGAAGAAATTGAAAACCTGTACAAGCTGGTCGCTGAAGAACTGCGGGACGCGGGAGTTAATTTTAATTTTGCACCGGTAGCTGATATTTGCGAACCGGGCGCGGAACAGGGAATCGGCGATCGCTCATTTGGAATAGAACCGGAAAAAGTCGCTCGACGAGTAGCAGCGGTGGTGAAAGGATTACAGTCAAAAGGTGTCCTTTCATGCGTCAAGCATTTTCCCGGGCACGGCTGCACGTTACAAGACAGTCATCGCGAATTACCAATTTCAGATTCTACCTACGAGCAGCTTTTCAATAAAGACCTGGTTCCGTTCAGAGAGGCGATAAGCGTCGATGTTGCGGCTGTAATGACGGCTCACGTAACTTATCCGATGGCGGGAGACAAGGTGTTTCCGGCAACTTTATCGCCGTTCTGGCTACAGAATATTTTGCGGCAACAGATGGGTTTTCGCGGGCTTATCATTACAGACGCAATTGAAATGAAAGGATTGCTGACCCGCTGGACCCCGGCAGAAAGCGGGTTGCTTGCGCTTGAAGCAGGCGCGGACATATTGATCTATTATAAGGAAGCCCACCAGTTCAAGGCTTTTTATGAACTGCGGTCTGCTCTCGAGAGAGGCGATTTAGATCGGCGAAAAATAAGACAAAAAATACTGCGGGTCATGAAGGTAAAACAAAAATTGTTTGCCGGGAAGGGGTGAATTTATCAAATAGCATTTTTACGCGTTCCCGGTCAGAGGTATTTACGCAACACTTGAAATCTGTCAAACGCATCTTCAGGGTGGAGCGGCAGGGCCAGTTTGTTATCCAGTTTGCGCATTTGTTCCTGCAGTTTTTCGGTAAAAAAAATCGTTCCGTCGTCGGCGATGTTTTCAACGCCGTCCAATTTGGAGCTCAGCCACTGGAATTCAACGATTTCATTCAAACTAACTGACGGCGGCAGGTTTAATTCGATCACCCCGGATTGGATTGAAACCGGATAACCGCCGGGCAGCCCCAGGGGCGAAGGAGCGGAAGTTTGAAGCAACTCTCCGTCAGGGTAAAAAGCGCGGATGATCGCAAGGGTATTAGCTGTGCTGATAATATTTAATTCCCGGTTAGATTTGACTCTGAAGCCGCCAGCGTACGCCAGGTGGTCTTTTCTCGATCCGTCAGGGCCGAGGTAAACTCTTGGCCGATGTTCGGGGTTTTTCGGTTGACGCGAAAGCATGGCGCCGGTTACATGGGCGTGATGAGCGACAACGCGAACCTCCGAAATAGCATTCGGATCGGCCGCGGTTTGGCGTAAAACCGCCTGCACCTTGGCCGCGATCATGGACACGTTGCCGATGCCGATACTCGGAGCTAAATTAAGTCTCGAAAGAACAGGGTTGACAATATCCGGGTATGAACAGTTAATCACCGGCAACCGAAGGCCGGTTTCCGCGACAGCTTTCATAATGGCCAAGGTAAGTGGTATCTGTGCCGGAAGCTGCGCGGCGAATCCGGCAGTACGCAATATCCCGGCCGCTCGCGATCTTCTGCCGACATACCAGGGAGACAACAAAGAAGCGCACTGAACGATAAGAGTCGGTTTTACCGAACGAATGACTTTTTCCGCCGCTCTTTGATCGGACGCGTCGAGCGGGATAAAACGGACGTTATTTTTACTGCTTATTTTTAGTAAATTCACGAAAGAGGAGTGCTTCGCCTCTTGCCTGGAAGCTAAAACGATCTCCTTCTCGCCGGAGTCGATGGCGAGCCCGGTGGCAATGCGTTTTCCGAGATCGCCCAAGCCGATTATCAGAATTCTTTTTAACATTATTCAAGCGTTGAGAAAGTCATTAAAAACATCCGGAAATATTTCCGATTTTAGATTTTGCGAAGCCCGCAAAGCGCATTTTGCCCGGACCGCCTGGCGGTTTCGGCATTTGTTAACGGTAAGCCGTTCCAGTCAGTAAAAAGCAAAAGCTCCCCGCGCGGCTCCAACAGCCCCATGAGGTCATACCAGGTATGGTTGTGGATGCCGGTATCGGGACACTGCCTGCCAGAAAAATCTGTTCTTATTTGTAATATGAAGAAACCGTTCGGACGCAAAATCCTTAGTATTGAATCTGTATTATCGTGTACGTTCACCCCGAATTTATTTTCTCCGGGACCCAGTTCGTAATGAAACCAGCTCAGGCCGCGGACAAACACGACATCGAAGTCGTTTTCCGGAACTTTGAGCAAAAAGCTATGTGCGTCTTCGCATAAAAAATTTACATCGGGATATGAGCTTCGGGCTTTTTCAATCGCCGTTTTGCTGGCATCGAGCGCTGTGACCTGATAGTCCAACTGTTGGAATATTGCCGCATGAACTCCGGTGCCGCAACCCAACTCAAGTAATTCTCCCTTGGGGGGAATCCGGAGAGGCTTAAGAATGCGGTAAATTAAAAATAGGCATTCGCTGTTCGCATCGTATTCCCAGCCCCCGCCTTCATAAAACCGATCATAATTTTCCGGCGTACTTTTTTCCATAATTCCTGAAAGTTGAATTTCCCGTTCCTAACCGGATATCTGAAATACAATTCAACGATGGCGAAGAGAATTTTTCTCCGCTCATGAGGCGGCCCGGTTTAATAGTTGGTCCGTCTTTTTGTCGAATATCGTCATAAGTTTGCAAGATCTTTTGTACATAATCTGCTCGAGCTCGGGAAAAAAAACCGGTTTTTGGATCACTTGTCAGCGAATTTGGACGAACTGTCTGAAAATACAAAAATTTTTGCACATTGCCCAGTTTTACCATCAGAGATGCCCTTAAAAAGAACTCCGTATCCGCAGCAAAACATACACTTCCGTCAAAGCCGGTTAATAGAGACAGTATTTTTCTGTCATAAAGCGCGGCCGGATGAAGTATCGAATTTGCCACAAGACCGTCTCTAAGAGCGTTCGAGGCATTTTCCGGGCACGCTTCAAATCCAAGGGGATCGCCATATATGTCCACCAGGGTAAACCACGAACCGCAGCCAAGACAGGAGTTTTCACTCATAAAACGAAGTTGTTCGACGAATCTGTCCGGATGGCTTTCATCATCGGCATCCTGGAAAGCGAAATAAGCGCTTTCGGTCAATTTTAAAATCACATTGGCGATGTAATAAGGTCCGACTTGCTTCTTAAGCCGGACAAAAGTAACCTCCGGAAATAAAGTCAACAATTCTTTGTCAATGTCACCGCCGGCATCATCGATCACATATAAATCCAAATTACGATATCTTTGCCTTAGAATGGAGGAGATCGATCTGACAATCCAACTGCGACATTTAAAGGTCGGTAATATTACTACAATCGTGGAATTGTCTGACTTCATATAATGAGATATAAGGTGGCGGCAAACTCTTAAACATTTTGTAAAGGGATACTTTCTTCCAGCCGCCGTTTATTTAATGCAGTTAAGGAGATTCCGGCCTCATTTTAGCATATTGGCCAAAAGCTCAGGTAAATTTTTTATAGTCCTTTCCGGCAATTGTCGGTATAATGGACGCTTAACGATGAGTTTCCCACGAATCCAATCGTCAAGCCGGGCGCTTGAGGAAGAAGCTTTCGAGACACGTCGAGAAATCGTCGAAGCTTTGTATTCTTGCGGAGGAGGGCATTACGGAGGCGCCTTGAGTGCGCTCGATATAATACTCACTCTTTACCGGCGGGTTTTAAGGACTTGTCCGGAGGCTCCTTCTCATTCGCGACGAGACCGTTTTATTTTGTCTAAAGGGCACTCCGCTATCGCATTATATGCAGTTTTGCGAAGGTTAAATTTTTTTAATCACACCTTGGATGGATATGGAAGTATAGCTTCCTCTCTGGAAGGCCATCCTGATATGACGGTGCTTCCCGGAATTGATTTTTCAACCGGCTCGCTCGGGCAAGGACTTTCCGTGGGAATGGGAATGGCGATGGCTTTGAGTAAAACGAAAGAAAACGTTTGGGTATTGTTGGGTGACGGCGAATGTCAGGAAGGCCAGGTATGGGAAGCCGCAATGCTGGCCCACCGCCTGAAGATCAGTAATCTCTACGCGGTGATCGATGCCAATGGCTTTCAGGAATGGGGCTGGAATTATGCGCCGGGTATCGATAATCAGCCGGTAGAAAATTTAGCTCAAAAGTGGCAGGCTTTCGGTTGGCAAGTCTTGGAGGCCGACGGCCACGATTTCAATGATCTGGAAAGAACTTTTGCGCAAGCCCTTCAAATTTCCGATCAGCCAAAATTAATATATGCCAGAACAATCAAGGGAAAAGGCTTTCCTTTGATTGAAAAAGATCCGCTTCGCTTTCACTGCACCTCTGTTAGCGGGGAAGAACAGGAAACTTTACTTGCTGATTATGGAAAATAAACTTGGCGATTATTGTGGCCAATACTTGTCTGAACTGGCAATGACGAATGAGAAAATCTGGGTTTTAGACGGTGATTTGGCTGATTCGGACGGAGCGGTTCATTTTCCGGAGAATCACCCCAATCGTTTTGTGATGGCGGGTATCGCTGAGCAGTCGATGATTTCCGTCGCGGCCGGCCTGGCAAGCTGTCAAATGCGACCCTTTGTTTTTTCGTTTGCGGCTTTTCTTTGTTATCGGGCCTACGATCAAATACGCGTATGTTTAAGCCAGGCTAAACAGCCGGTTACTCTTATCGGCTCGCATAGCGGCGGATGCGCTGGCCGTAATGGAAAAACTCACTGCGCCCTGAATGACATCGCTCTTATCGCTTCGTTGCCGAACTTTCATATTTGGTCCCCGGCTGACCGGCAAGATGTGGAATTTGCTTTGGACGAAATCCTGCGATACGAACAGCCGGCTTATATTCGTTTGCCTCGCGAGCCGCTCCCCGAAATAGGCGGAGATGCGTCTTACTATCGATGGCTGGGTTTGCCGTCAGAAGTTACCATTGTTAGCACCGGTATAGCTTCTCATTGGGCGTTAAAAGTCAAAGAGATGCTTGCGCGCAAAAACATCGAAGCAAGCGTTCTTCATTTGCTTCACTTTCATCCGCTCTCCGAAAAATTGATAGCGGAAATTGCTTTCAACTCAAAGTATCTTTTTGTGTTGGAAGATCACTACACACTGGGAGGGGTGTCAACTCTGATCCAGCATGCGATACCTTCAATTCGCGTGAACGCTTTGGGGTGGAAACCCGGCTGGTCAGGTAAATCCGGCAGCCAGTACGACATTTTAAATGAGAATGATTTATCTGCCGCCCAAATTGCCGAAAAAATCGATATTTCATTAAATACAAAGCACTTATGTTATCAATAATCATCTCCTGGTGTAACAGAAAAGAGTTGGCCGAAGCTTTGCCGGGTATCGTTGAGATCGCCGAAAGCGTCAAGGGAGATATAACTATCGTTAATTTCAAAGGCTCGAATGACATGCTGCGACAGCAGATAAAAGCTTTTCGGGAATATGTATCGGTCATCGAAGTTTTAGAACAGCGCTCTTATTTTAACAAATCTGCAGCCCAAAACTTAGGCGCCGCGCGTACATCGCACCCTCTTTTATTTTTTACCGATTGTGACATTATCTATCCGAAAGAAACTCTCAAGGACCTGATTTCTCAACTTGAACAAGGAGGAGAAATAACTTTCGCTACACTGGCCAGCGTTACGGAATCGGAAACCAATTCCCGCGGCGGTAAGCACATAACATGCTTCGGCTATCATCTTTATCTTCGCACAAGTGACAACCGCGAGCTGCGTATAATCGATAACGAAGAAGATACGGATACCGGCGGCCGGCAAGCCCCGGGATTACTGCTTGTCCGGCGGCCTCATTTTGAAGCGATAATGGGGTATAACTCCCGCCTTCACGGATGGGGATGGGAAGATCAGGACATGATTTCCCGGTTGACTCTGGGATTGGGTTTAAAAAGAATAATGAGCGGGGCAGCAGTTCATATTTCGCATAGCGACGAAGCCCGTGTGGCGCATTACCCGATCAGCGATCGATGGCAAAGCCGCGACCAAATGTTCCGACAGGCCCTGGCTAATTACGACAATGCCGATTTTTCGGGAACATTTAATAAAGATAAAGATATTTTAAGTAATAAGATCCCCGGAGCGTTTTATTGAGCCAGCAACATGAACAAGAAAAGCCGCAGAAGATAACGAAGTTCATTCTTCTGGGACACGGGCGCAGCGGCTCTACGCTTCTTTCGTTAACGCTGGGTAAGCATCCGAACATACGCATGTTTCTCGAACTCTTTCATGACGATGAACGTGAACGTGAACTGTCATTTCGAGCTGATAAAAGATTTTACCGGGATGGGGAGGACGCCGTCGAATTTTTACGGGAAGCCGTTTTTTACCCGAGATATTGGAAACAGCTTAAAGCCGTCGGATTTAAACTGTTTTATGATCATGCACGCAGCACCAAAGAGGGGAAAAAGTTATGGTCTTTTCTAAAGATCAACAAGAATATTTATATCATTCATCTTATACGGCAAAACATATTGGAAAGCTGGATTTCATACCAGACAGCCCTGCGAAGCGATGTGTGGACATTAATGGAGCAGGATAAGCAAAAAGTGCCTAAGGTCGAACGGTTCGAATTGGATGCCCGGGGCTGTGAAGATTTTTTCAAGTATGTCGAGGAACAGCGAATGTGGGCGAGAAGTTTTTTTTCGCATCATCCGTTTATAGAAATTGAATACGAAAAAGATCTATGTCAAAATTTTCACGAAAATATTTTCAAAGTTCAGGATTTCCTGGGAGTCCCGCGTCTCAGTACCCCTATTCTGACAAAGAAACAAGCGAACTTAACGCCCAGACAGCAAATCAGCAATTATGACAAATTGAAAAGCCATTTTGCGGGTACGGTTTATAGTGAATTTTTTAGAGCTTGAGGACAGGCTTCCGTTGCAGGTAAGGCGTAATATTGCCGCAGCGGCAGATGACACTCAGGTATTTTCCACAACCGATAATACTTAAGATAATTGCTAGAAAATGAGTAAAGTGATCTATTCCATCGAGAACAAGTGCGTCATGGTCGCGGGCGGGGCGGGCTTTGTCGGTTCGGCCCTGGTAAGAGAACTTTTATTGTCCAAGGCGAAGGTAGTGATTTATGATAATTTTCTTCACGGCACTTACGATAATTTAAGTCAGGTGGCGGATTCAGTCGCGGTTGTCCAGGGTGACGTTCTCAACCCCTGGAAACTAACACAAACACTAAAGGAATATGAGGTGGAATATATCATCGATTGTGTGGGCGACACTTTTGTGCCGACAGCATATGAGATCCCTCAGCGATTCTTCGATATAAATTTACAGGGAACATTCAATGTCTTAATGGCCGCTAAGGTCTGTAATATCAAAAGAATTCTCTATGTTTCGTCCACCGAGGTGTACGGGGAAAGTAATGAAATAAAAGTATCCGAAACGTCCACGCTGGCCCCGCTCAATACCTATGCCGTTTCTAAACTTGCTGCCGACCGTCTTTGCTTTACTTTTTTTGTCGAACATCAAATACCTGTAATTATTGCCCGAATCTTTAATTGTTACGGCCCGCGCGAAACTCACCCGTACATTATTCCTGAAATTATTACTCAGCTTAACAAAGGCCCGATCATCAGCCTGGGAAATGTGGAAGCCGAACGGGATTTTACCTATGTTCACGATACGGCTAACGCCTTAATAGCGGTAATTACTTCCGATATTCCCAACGGAGAGGCTGTTAATATAGGATCGGGAGGCACTTACAAGATCGCGGATTTGGTCAAGACCATTGCCCAAATTATGGATGTGCCCGATTATTCGATAAATACGGAGAGCCGTCGGCTGCGGCGTTTAGATATAGATCGTTTCCAGTGTGACAATTCTAAATTAATGCACTACACGGATTGGAAACCGCAAGTAGATATATACGAGGGCCTGAGCAGGACCGTGCAATGGTTCAGGGAAAACAATTTTGAGTGGCACTGGGAAAAAGTTTCCAACGACATTTTTTATTGCTGACAAAAAGAATTTATCATTAAGTAGTATAGGAGTGTTGAACTTTGCCTGATAACAATGCTGAATTTATCCCTGTCTCGCGTCCGTATATGTGGGGAAATGAAAGCAGCTATCTCAAAAAGGCTGTGGACGAAGGGTGGATCTCTTCGCGCGGCGAATATATCGTCAAATTCGAGCAGCTTTTTGCGCGAACAATCGACGTTCCTTACGCGGTTGCAGTAAGTAACGGTACAAACGCTTTACATCTTGCTTTGTCGACACTTGGTATCGGAAAAGGTGACGAAGTTATCGTTCCCGATTTCAGCATGATCTCACCGATCCTGGCTGTTCTGTATTGCGGCGCCACTCCTATTCCGATAGACGCCGATGCTACCTGGAATTTGGATCCCGAGTTGGTGGAAGAAAAGATTTCTTCAAAGACGCGGGCCATTGTTATCGTTCATACATATGGGCATCCGGCGCAAGTAACGGAATTGATAAGGATCGCCCGTAAGCATTCGCTATTTATAATAGAAGATGCGGCAGAAGCGCTGGGCGCTACCGTAAACGGAAAATTAGTCGGCGGGTTCGGAGACATCGCTTGTTTCAGCTTTTATGCTAATAAGACGATAACTACCGGTGAAGGTGGAATGTTGATAACTAAAAATCGGGAGTGGTACGAAAAAGCACGCTGGAAGCGTGATCTATGTTTCGGTGACGATTCCGAATCGCGTTTTATTCACCGGGAAATAGGATTTAATTACCGGCTCACGAATCTTCAGGCAGCCGTAGGGGTTGCGCAAATGGAACATTTTGCCGAAGCAGTCGAAGCAAAGATCGCAATCGGAGAAACATACAACAGTTTGTTAAAGGGAATCGGAGGCCTGACCCTTCCGCCGCAGACGACCTGGGCAAAAAACGTATACTGGGTTTATGGAATTGTTGTGGGTGACGAATTCGGGGTTTCTCGTTCTGAGCTTCAGCGGCTTTTACGGGACGCAAATATAGAAACCCGTAATTTCTTTTTCCCGATCCACCGTCAGCCAATCATGGGCGGCAATACGAACGGCTCATTCAAGAGGTCCGTAAATCTGGCAGCTAACGGTTTATATCTGCCGTCTTTTATCGGCATTTCAACAGATAATATCCGTCGGGTATGCGACTCGATCTATAAAGCCCATGATTCAAACGGCACTAACTCTGTTTTTGTCATGTAAAAAAACAAAGTATGAGTGAAACAAAGCAATTGACCCCGTATTTATATTCACACCGAAAATTACGGGTTATTGATCCTAGTTTCTGGGGACATCATCGCGATGGCTGGAAATATGTGGTCGATATCATCGAAGAAAATTTACACACGCCGGATGGAGTTCGTTTTGTAAGCGCCGTTGAAGACGAACTTTATTTCAACGGGAGCATCAAAGAGCCTTGGGTCGGGTTTTTACATCAAGTGCCGTATCAGAGCCTTCGGTTTCCGGACCTGTCGCGCCTGATCAGAAGCGCGCCCTGGTATGAGAGCATTGAATATTGCCTTGGTTTGTGGGTATTAAGTGAACACAATCGACAATATCTTTTACAAAACGATATCGGGGTGCCGGTTGCCAAAGTTTTTTATCCGACCCCGTCTGCCCGCCAAAATTTTTCATACGCTCAATTTCTGAAAAATAAAAACAAAAAGCTGCTTTTTATCGGCGAGTTTTTACGACAATACCAGCCGTTTTTCGATATTACAGCTCATAACTACGAAAAAATTTTATTTGACCACCAATTTCTCCAAACTCATCTTAGAGATCAGTTTGTGAAGGTCAACGAAACTGTGAACATAGTTGAGCGCGTCAGTGATCAGGAATATGACAAATTACTTTCTAACAATGTAGTTTTTCTTAATTTACAAGATGCCGGTGCGAACACCACCATCATCGAGTGCATTTCCAGCGGCACCCCTGTCCTTGTTAATAAGGTCGGAGGTGTTTCCGAGTACCTCGGAGAAAATTATCCTTTTTATTACAGCGATCTGGCAGAAGCGGAATTAAAATTAAACGATTTAGACCTTATTCGGAAAACCTCGGGATATCTGAAACAACTTAAGACAAGAGATAATTTGTCGGCCTCCGAATTTCTGGCAGCTCTACAGAATACTTCGGTATACCGAGAGCTTCCCGTTCCTCCCAGTCAGAATGCACAATTCAAGAGTTACGATGTAAGTCTAATAATGTGTGCTTACAAACGGATGTATAATTTGGAAAAACAACTGACGTTACTTTGCGAGCAGGAATTCGACGGAACTTTTGAGGTTATTATATGGAATAACAATCGCAAAAATATCAATCAGATCGATAAGATCTGTCGTCCTTTCGAAAAAAAGCTGGCGCTTAAAATTATCCATTCGAGCGAAAATTTTTATTGCATCATAAGAATGGCGGTTGCCGGGTTGGCGCGAAGCGACCTGCTTCTTATTTGCGATGACGATGTTTTGCCCCAAAAGCGATACATCACTACCTTTCTTGAAAAATTCGAAGAATACGGTGTAAACTGCGTTCTGTGCGCCCGCGGGCACGTTTTTTCTCCGTATGAATTAGATGAAGACCGGCCGGAGTCGTTTTGGGAAAACGCCGGCGCGATGAAGTTTTTCGACGAAAGTGATGCGGACCGGGACGTGCATTTTATGCACGCTGATAACGCTTTAATTCCAAAAGAGATAATGAAGAAAATCTTGCAGGTGGAAATGCCCCGTTACGAATTTGCCCTGGTCGATGATTATTGGTTTTCTTTTGTTCTTCAGCATTATCTGGGCATTCCCATACGAAAAATAAAGGCTGACCATGCCATCAAATTTACCAAATGCGCCGATGATCCCGACATTGCCATGTTTCACAACAGCCTGGTGAACGAACAAAGGATCAACTTTTATATTTATCATATGCGAAAAGGATGGCCTCCTTTTCAATCGAATCATTTCTGATAATGATCAAAAAGACAGCATCCAGCTTTATAACAAAGTTTGCTCAGGAGCTCACGGGAAATTCGGAGTCCATCTCCTTAAGGCATCTTTCGGAGATAATAAGCCTTCTCCAGCAAATACGCGCCTATCTTAGAGATGAGTCACCCGACAGAACTAAATGGCTAGTGCCTCAAATAGTTGAGCTGAATAAGAAAATAAGCGACGAACCGGACGCCGGAAACCTGAAGAGTTATCTGGAAGAATTTATCAATCACGAATCGGCTGCGGCTACCGATCTCGAAGCGCCAATCAGATCATGGGAAAAGGAAAAGTTAGGCAAGAATATTCGGGCGGTACCGTCAATGATGGAAGAGCAGTCGTTAAAATACTATAAATGGCTGGGCAGTGAAGTTTCAGGTAGCGGTGAGATTGTGAAGCTGGGGTGCTGGCTGGGTGCCAGTACCTGCTGCCTGGCGGAAGGGATATCGAAAAACAAAAAGCTCGACGGAAAAATTTTTGCGTTCGATTCATTTCGTTGGGAAGATTGGATGTTTCAGTATCTCGATGCCGGGTTGAGAAAGAGATTAAAACCCGCATCCGGCAATTGCTATCTTAAAGATTTTGATCATTTTTGTAAGCCTTACCGGAAGTTTATCGTTGCTCGAAAAGGTTATCTTTATCTCGATAACGAGGCAGGTGCGCTGGAACCGTTCTTCTGGGACGATAAACCAATCAAAATTTACTCGTATGGGCTGAGCGGAGATTACGCTTACGTCAAAAAAGCCTGGGACACGTTTTCGCATGCATTCCTGCCGAACGAAACAATAGTGGTCTTTGAAGAATATGGAAATCTGCAGGCTGCGGGACTGCGATTTTTTTGTCGCGAAAATGCCGGGTTACTAATCCCTCTTCATAAGCCCTTCTCAGCCGCGAAAGCCTTCAGATATATTGGCAGATGACAATGAGTTTTAACCCGATCACGCCGCTTTGATTACCGTCAGTCCCCTTTCCTGCAGCCACGCCAGAGCATCCGGCTTTTCCCTGTCATCATCACGGTACAAGGCAAATAAACCATTCCAGACCAGAAAGGACCTTTTGTATGAGAAGCCATGGAGCCGTCCTTCCGGTGTTAGGAGTGTATTTGCGGAAGCAGCCTTGATCGCGATATTTTGCTTCGGGTGAGCGCTATGTCCCAGTATGTGCCGCATCAGCAGTGTGTCATCCGGCGCCTGGCTATCGTCCCAAATCAGCAGCAGATCTCCCTGTGAGGCCCAAATGCCCAGATCGGCGGCCGCAATTATATCTGTAAATTTCTTTTCAAAATATTTTAATTGGAGTGTTGATGAAAACTTCCGACAAACTTCTGCTATTTCCCGGTGCGGCCCGCAATCTATTATTATTACCTCAATCGATTCCGGTGATAAATTTTGCCTGAGAAATCCTTGCAGACAACGATCCAGGTAATTAATATCCTTTTGAGCCGTCAGGATTACGCTGATCAAAGGTTTTATTTTTACCGTATCAATTTTTCCGAGCGCGGCTGAATGATCAAAAATATCGAGTACAGTAAAACATTCGTCATAAGACAAATGCCGGTTTTTTCTTAAAAGCTCGGTGCGCTCCGAATTGGCCGTATTCCAATCATAAAATGAGACGGGTTTTCTCAATTTATGCTGCACCGGGGTGCTATCGATAATACCCATCTTCAGACCGTTTTCTTTAGCGCGGTGCGCCCAGATGTTCGAATATCCCCAACCCATCGAAGAACATAGATCAAACGGGAATACCAGATCATATGCCGAGTGATGAAAACTGACTACCGGGCCGATCTCGACAAATCGTGTCTGTCTCGCCGCAATGTCCTTTTTTTGCATAACGATAGGAAGGTCGATATAAGAATCCGTTGTGCGGGCCGGTTGGGCGATGGAAAAATGCAGATTTGCCTGGCGGCCGATCAAGCGATCGAAAAAATTTTCCGGCAGTAAAATATCATCATCGCATAGAATCACGTAATCATATTGCCGGATGTCTTCTTCGGCCAACAGAGTATTTATTAAAGCGAACTTGGGCTTAAGAACATCGAATTGCAGATAGGTAAAATTTTGGACTATTTGAGAAGGACTTTTTCGGCCTAACGCAATCCATTTTTGTTTGACCTCAAGAGTTTTGCAACTACTTAAGGCAGTAACTATATCCTCTATGTAGTTGGGCCCGTCAGCCAGATAAACCCCCAACACTAAAACATGCGGGTTTTTATTATTTAGATTCCATTCGATCATTTTTGCATGCTGAGAATGTATTCGGCAGTTTATTAACTAAATAAACGACGAAATTTATTTAAACGAGGTTTGATGTCAGCCGGATAGCCTTTTTGAATCTTCGCCGCACATTTTCCCAGCTATGTCGATGAAGCAGCCGATGATAACCATCATCGGCCACTTGCTCCCATAACTTCTTGTCGCTTAACAGGCGTTCGATCGCGGCAGCGAAACTTTCAGCATCGTCAGCTACCAAAATATCCTTGTTTTTTCGCAGCTTCAACCCTTCGATTCCCACTCCGGTCGTTACGACCGGAGTGCCGGCAAGCAGGGACTGGAGGACCTTTCGCTTTGTCCCGGCCCCATATAGCAAAGGAGCTACCGAAAGGCGCGCCGAATGTAAATAGGGACGCAAAGAAGGCACCCATCCAACCAGTCGTACGTTGACGGACAAATTTTCAAAATTTATAGCCGCTTCTTCCAGCGCATGTCCGACGATATAGACCGGGTGCGCTTTGATGGTTTCCGGGCTTAAAAGGGGTAGAATTTTGCGGCATAAATAATTTACGGCTTGAATATTAGGCTTATGCCAGAAGTTGCCGACGAACAAAATTCCGCGACGTTTTGCAAAATTAATATTTGAACGATTTGGAGTTTCCGTATCCGGAACACAAAAAACGCTGCTGCGATCTTTACCGGTAAGATCTTTTATCCATTCTGCCTCCTTTTCCGAAACAGTTAAAACAGCATCGGCTGCAGCATAAGTCTTTATTTCGCGGACCATATCACGGGGGACATCTAACTTTGATTCAATATCACTGTTCACGTTTGAAGATACCAGCATACGCCGAATGTTTCTCAGAAAGTGAAGATCGATCGAGTCAACGATGATCTTAGTAAATGGAGAAGCCTGGCGAATGAGAGGCAGAAGTGTTTCGGCGGTGTGCCAAAACGCAAGAATTACCAAATCGAACTTATTTGTGGCTAATAGCTTAAGGATCGTTTCCTGGGAGCCGGAATAAACCGAAACGCCTTTATTTTTAAGCGACTCTTTGTAACGCAATTCGGTACCGGCAAAGCTTTGAGCGACAAAGCTGATGTTCCAATTAAATTCCAGCAGCATTTCAAGATGGTCTGAAATTCGTTTCGAACCGCTTTCACGATCATATTCGGGTAGGCGCGGGGCATAGAACAATATATTTTTTGTTTTCATGGAAAGTTATCTTAATCCTAAAAGTTTTTCATAACATTCCAAATATTGCTTTACTATGCTGCGGCTGCCATGCAAAGCTAATATCATCTGTCTTCTTAGTGACGAGGCTTCACTAGTGTGAGGAATTCCATTTGCTTTTTTCATCAGAAGTTCGACTTCGCCGTGCGGAACCGCAACGCCCATTTGAGGCGGCTCGAGGAGTTCATCCAAACTGCTTCCAAGCCATTTTATTATCGGGACACCACAAGCCAGGGCACGCAAGGCCCACTGATCTCCGACTACTGAAGGCTTAACCGATAGATCCAGGAGGAAAGCAGCGTTTTGCAATTCTTTCACCACATTTTTCTTTACTCCGACGCGAAGCGGGAGGGCTAATTTTTTAGCGATATCTTTGGCTAGCCCGGCGTTTTTATCATTATCGTCCGCCAGCCATAAAATATGATTCGGTTTCCTTTTCGGCGATATGGTAAAAGTTTGCAGGTCCACGATCGAGGGAATATGCCTCATATTCCCGTTATGTGCCATGAATGAATTCGGCGATGTTCTTAAAAGAGAATTTACGTTGATCAAAGCAGGAGGGAATTGGTAAGACGGATGATTGGCGTTTGTCACTACCGTTTGTAAAATCGGGATTTTCATCGCCGCCAGAAGTTGGAGAGGGCCTACCAACGCGGCCAGGCAATGTACAAGGTCGTAATCGTCTAATAATCCTGAAAGGATAAGTTGGCAATACGCCGCCTCTTGTCGGGAAAAACGGTCGAATTCAGTTGTCGGCGATCCGGGCAGTTGTTCGAGGTCAATCGAGATCAAACCTGCTTTCTGCCATGATTCTCGTTTAGCTACAAGATCTACCTCAATTCCCCCCAGTTCTTCAGCAAAGACCTGCAACCCTCGTGCTAATTCGAATGTAAAAATTCCCAGATCGGAAACATTATCCGGTCCGATACGCTCGAATAAATCTGTAAGCAAGGCAATTTTCATAGTGAGAAGTAATAGCAAACATGGCCATGTGGTTGACCAAAGTCATTCAAGATCAAACTTTACCTATATCCTAAACTTAATATGCAATTTTACCTAAATATTGTCGGCATATAGATAGTAAGTTAAAAAGTTAAATTAGATCTGCACATTTTCCCGCGACAGCTTACTAAAAAATCCAATAATCTTGTCAATTTTAGCAGGAAGGCCAGCTATCTCTAAATAAAACAGGTTAATAAGGAAGGAGAATGAGATAGCCTGTCTAAGCCTAAGGCACTAAAACATTAGATTGCTGGCGGACACTTCTGTCTGATGTGCATTTTGTCGGACGGCTGGCGACTTGCAAAACTACAATATAAATCAGATCGTGGCGCAGGCGCTGACCGTATACAGCAAATAGTCTGAAACGAAAGGCCGCAGCGTCTCTGTAGTGCTTTGGAATGCTGTACTCGGTTTGCGAACGGAAGTAGCACACTCCAGGTAAAATACGAACAGGCAACCGCTTCTACTTTGCCTCCTGATTTTTATTAAAAATATCAATCGGCTCGCTGGAAGTTGCTAAATATTCTAAATAACTCTGAACTTCCAGCGCTATTCCGTCCTGTAAAGGTAAATCCCAACCACGCAACATAGCTCTTTTAATAAAAGTTAAACTATCTCGCGGCTTATCAGTTAGTTGCCGGACCAAATCGTCGGTTTGGCTTCGTAAATCGATTCGCGGAACAGAACGGAGCGCTATGCCATAATCCACAGACTCTTTTCCGCTAAGCCATTTTCCCGTGCAAATCAATTCTAAGGCCCTTTGGAAACCGATTTTCCTGCTGAGCCTTTGTGTTGCTCCCGCTCCCGGCATATGCCCAAAGGGCGTATGAACATCACCGATAAGAGATTCGTTTGCGACCATGACCATGTCACAAGCAAGCAGCATTTCAAAACCACCCGCCCTTGCTTTGCCATTTACCATTGCAATTGTAGGGACGGGTAGATTTTCAATTGCAAAAAAAACTTCATTAATACGCTTCAGGTAATCGCGGAAAAGGGCCAGGCTGTCGGACTTGAATGCCGACCGGAGAAATTCCAGATCGCTTCCAATGCAGAAAATTTCTCCGGATCCGGTAATAATTAATGTTTTAAGAGAATGATCGGCGCGGATCTGCTCCAAAACGAGGGAAATTTCGGAGAACATCTTCTCGTTTGTGGCATTAAGAAATTCAGGACGGTTCAATGTCAGCCAAACAGCGCCGTCGGAAATTTCCACTAGAATGGTTTTAAAATTGTTGCTCATTAATGGAACTCATTTTCGGGCCGCCTGATAGTAATGGTCATTGACCGTTGCTATAAACCACTGGAAAATTATTTGTGTCCTCACCGCGACGGCTCAGGCCGGTCGACATATATTGAATTGAATATGCCCTCCTTGCGAATTTGCTTTGATTCGAAGGAGACCAGTGCAAAGTTTGACAGTGGTGCAGGGTAGCATGCCCGGCCGGCACTTCAAACGGAATCGAAGATGACTTGGCTGCATCGGCTTCCAGCAGGACCGATCTTCCATCGCGGGCTTGGGCATGATTTACCCTACCCAAAAGATGACTGCCTTTAATAAAATGCACACAGCCGTTTTCAATTGTCGAATCATCCAGTGCGATCCAAAGAGTCACTGCGGACGGCGGGTCAAGATGCCAATATCGATTATCCTGATGCATGTAAATTTCGCTGTCGGACAGGGGCATTTTATAGAAAGCCTGATCGCGGAACAATTGGATTTCTTTGCCGAGAAAGTTAGAAACGACTTTTAATAAATCTTTTCGATGCACTAATTTGTAAAATACTTCAGATAATGAATAAGCATTTACCAATTGCATGACGGAGTTGGCGGGCGATTTTCCCTTTATTTCCGACAGATCTCTTATTTTTTGCGAAACAACTCCGTCTGGGGAAAAAAAAAGGCCTTCCAGTGCCGCGCGATATACCGGCAGTTCCTCTTGGGATAACACCTGTCCCAATGAAATCACCCCGTCATCCCGGAAACGACAAATGTCTTTGGTGCTTATTTTCATAAATTTCATCATTGACCATGGGCAAATTTGAATCGTAGCTGATAATCGCTTTGGTTAATTGGTGCTGATAGTGATTTACGCGGACGAATGGATAACTCACTCCGATCGCGGCTTTCGCAAATTTCCGCGGATCTTCAAATTCAATCTCATACTGATAGTTAGATCCCAGATGAGTGTCACAAAAGTGAATTGTCACGGGACGTCTGGTCAATTCATCTTTGCCATGGAAATAGCCGGGAAAGTCGTAGTCATAGTGACAAGTTTTTCCCCTTTTAGGGTCGTAATTAAGTTGAAGGATAATATCATTTTGAAAACGCGACAGATCCTCGATTTCCTCACCTAAAGAGATGTCCAAAGAGTTTAGAAATTCTCCGAGCTCACTAAAAAAACGGCCGTGCTCGAGAGCGATACAAAGCCAGCCCCAATTATCCGGAGTCCAGCCTCGTCTTTTGCCGAAGGGCAATAACTTTTCATACATATCGCGCTGACTGTAAATAAGGTGTGTGTAGGGTATTTGAAGGTCGCCGGTATAGCTCTGATATAGATCAAAAAGCCTATTAAAGATACTTCCAAGCACCGTTTGCGGGCGGCCCTGAAAAAATAAAATCAATTTTTCATAGAATTCCCTGTATGAAACCTGGTACTTTTGATAAAGATGAATTGCAAGATAACGGGTGAAACAACCGTTATGAAGTATTTGAATCGCCTGCGAAAAGACGGAGCAATTAACCCAGTCGGTTCTGGACAACGTATTGGTCTCAAAAACAAAATCCGCCATCTCTGTTTCATCACATGGAACTTCGACTGAGTCAAAATAAAGCGGTTTCGGCGTTAGCCGGAGACCGTAGGAATTCCTTAAAACCGGATTATTAATAGGCGCATTAGGCAAGATCATGAAATCAAAAACACGCAGATCATTATGATTGCCCGATACCAGCAACTCATTAAGCCCATCTATGAAAGTTTCTTTTGTTTCAAGAGGCAAGCCCAGAATTAATTCCGTATAAGTATTAATACCTTCGGCAGAGTACCGTTCGTTCAGCGTCTGGTAATTTTTTACCGTGATATTTTTTCGATTGATCGCCTCCAAAACATCTATGTTGGTGCTTTGCATGGAAAGAGTGGTTCCCATCTGCATATGGTGTTCGGCGAGAAGTTTACTGATGCTGAAAACTCTTTCGTTTGAGTTTTTGGCATAGTTAACACGAATCTGCCGCGGATAACCATACTTTTTATGAACTTTTACCAATTGCTCGGTAATTTCCAGATCTCTCGTAAGAAGCCCGAAGTTTGCATCACAAATAAATAAATTAGAGATCGCGCTTTTACCAAAAAACTCTACGTCCTCGAAAACCCTTTCTTCAGAAAACCGCCGAATTTTACTCATTGTGCTAGAGCCCCAGTCGCAGAAAGAACAAGAGTAAGGACACCCGCGATTAGTCTCCCAGAGAGCGTAAAACTGCAAATTATCGGATTGACACCGCTTAATCGCATTATTCAAATAACCATCGGCATATGCACTCAGCATTTCCGTCCATGAAGACTGTCTTCGAGAAGTCGTTTGGGTTTTTCCGTCACTAGTTCGGTAGGATATGCCGGGAATGTTCGACCAGTCAGGATTTGTTTTCAGGTTTTCTCTAAGCACATCCCGGAAAGTTAGTTCACCTTCTCCGTGAACTAAAATATCTACGTAAGGATGCTGTAAAAAAAAATCTTCGATCACATCGGGAATATGCGGCCCCCCCGCCACGATCAATGTTTCGGGCCATTTTTCCTTTATTAAACGAGCGACTTTCATATGTTTGCGGAAATTCCATACATAACAGGAAAAACCCGTAACGTCCGGTTTTTCCATTTTCATTAAAATATTTTCGGATGTATCGGGCAAGAAAATCGGTTCCTGGAACAAATAATTCTTAGAAATAACAGGGTCTTTTTCGGCCGAAGCCCTCAGTAGTCCATAAATATATGGCAAAAAAGGAACCTGATTCAACGAAACGATATAAATATTCGCCATGCTATTGAAACCTCTGAGAATTCTGTTACCGGATCGGCCGGTATGACGATCACACTATTTATCTGCGTTGACCCGAAAGAAAAGCCTCCATAGCCTGCCGCGGTTCATTTGTATTAAATGCGACCATATGGGCATAAGAAGCATGCACAGATAATGCTTCTTGTTCTTGCAGCATCAAAAGACGAAGTCTTTCTTTCGTTAACCGAAAGGCCAGTGCCGGCTTGTTTGCCAACTGTTCGGCTAATGCCAAAGCTTTCGGCAGCAAGTCTTCTGTGGTCGTTAATTCGTTGATAATGCCCCAATCTAAAGCTTTTTCGGCCGAGACTTTGCAATTAGTCAGAACCATTTCCGCGGTCCGGGCCCGGCCGATAATGTCCCATAATGTCCACACGCCTAAGATGCACGGGATGGCATCGTCAAGCTCGGGCATAGCGAAATAAGCATCATTCGAGCCTACGCGAAGGTCACAAAGCAGAGCCGTTTGTAATCCGGCCCCCACGCAACAACCACCGATAGCCGCGATAATCGGACGGGGATACGAAAGAACCGCTCGATACAAAGACATATGTTCTTCGATCCATGCAGTTATCTGGTTCGGAGTAAAATCTTTTGCCTCCGACAGGTCCTGTCCGGAACTGAAAGATGATTCGGAGCTGGCGAGAATGATTGCGCGAATCTCTTGATTTGCGGCAAATGTATTAATTAAATCAGTGAGATCGAGCCTTGTTTCCCGAGTCAATGCATTTCGGCGGTCAGGCCTGGCAATCCTGCAAATTGCGATCGAATTTTCGGTTACTTCCACCTCGATCGATTTTTTTTGAACTTGTATCATAAATATAATTCCTTCCTAGTTAACGGTGTTATAAGATCTGCTCCAAGATATTTGATGTAAGTCGGAACTATCTCTTATTGCATTGACCATTTTGCTGAACGCGTCTTCATTTGAGAAATAGAACATTCCCGGGTTTTTTTCTGCTGTGTTTTTATCAGTGTTTCCATTGATAAGGGCTGTCATCGAGAGCAGATCGGAGAAACAGGAATAGAATTTGTCCAAAGGCAATTTAGTCGGAAATAAAGTATGGTAACAATCAAAAAGGTCAGGGTTATCGGAAAGCAAGAGGTGTCGGCTTTCTTCATAAAGTTGGGTTCCCGGCAAAGGGGTCAAGACGGCAAAGCTGGGTAGATCGACCCTTAGATCGGCCACGGTTTGAGCCAATTTTGCAAAATCATCTTCGGAATATTCCGGCCGAACAATAAAATTTGCTCTTACTTTTATGTTCAGGCGATGAAACAATTCGATGGCCCGGGCTGTTTGTTCGGCAGAAGTTCCTTTGTTATAGCCCCTCAATTCTTCGTCACTAGTGGATTCGGCGCCGACCATGACCGAGTGGAGCCCGGCTTCAGCCCAGCGCTCAAGGACTTCAGGGTGCCTGAGCGCCGTATCGGTACGCAAATACATATGAAACTTTTTATTGATTTTGGACTCAATTATCGCGTCGGCAAGTAAACTCATTCGCTGGGGTTGAATAAAAGCTTCATCATCGACCACATAAACGTTATTTACGTAGATATCTTCAAGTTCGGACAGGATGTGCGGAATCGTTTTAGTCAGATATCGCTGGTCGGTCAAGCGCCACAGGATACAAAATGAACATTTGAACGGACAGCCGGAAGAAAACCTTATTAATGCAGTAGGCCGGTAAATCGAATGAAAATATTTCTCACGGTTGTGTTTCAGCAGCGAGCGATCGGGCTTTGCTAAATGATCTAAAGAGGCGGGGACCGAGTGTTTTTTCAGAGATGAAGGAGAGAATTTTTTGTAAGGAATGGCCCCCTGGATCTCGGGAGAGGCTTCACCGCGCTCAAAGGCTTCAACTAACATTTTTAGCGTATCTCCACCTTCTCCCGTAATAACGAAATCCACCGGAAATCCATCAAGCCAATCGGCAGAAACTGTGGGATGATGACCGCCGACTACGATCTTCGCCTCGGGCCACAGTTTTCTTGCTTCGCGCGCTGTATTTCGCGCCGCCCAAACGGCCGTGGTGAAAGGTATCGAGATACCGACCAGATCGAAGACAGATTCTTTGTCCGCCAGGGAAGACAACGGCGGATCGAGCCTTTGATCATAAATAACAACATCGTGATTTGCTCGCAGCGAGCCGGCTAGATATTCCAACGGAAGCGGTTCACAGCAACTTAAAGCGTCACTTAAAATGGCGCGGTCGTTTTGGACCCAAATTAATAAAACACGCATATCTATAACTCCTATTAACCGCAACTCGGAACAGTTTGCACAGATTTGGAGAGCAAAACTTCCTCGGCTAGCTGCTGAAGTTTTTGAGCCTGTTCGCTCAAAACAGATTTGCCTAAAATATTTGTAAACATCCGATGCATCGCGGTTCCTTCATGAACTCCAACTTTTGGCCGCCAGGCGATCTTTTTAGGTAAATATTTCTCCGCAGCACTTCTAAGTACGTATTTTTCAATCTTCGAATAAACTTTAAGACTGGCTTTAATATCCAAACCGGCTTCTAACATATGCCTGGAAAAGTATGGGTAACGAACTTTAACTTTATAACGTTCAGCCAATGAAGGGCTTAATTCATTGGTCGGATGCGTAAAAATAAGCTGCTCGCAAATTTTATTTTCGAGCCATTTTTCAGGGGCGGTTACGTCCAATACGCCGGCAAAAAGCAAATCCGCTCCATATCCGGTCAGAAAGACGCGCGGTTTTACAGAAAGCTTTTTATACAAAAATGCACTCGGAGCCGCAATTTGCAGAGTTAAAGGATCCCAGATCTCCATTTCGCGTATCAGTTCGGGCAACAGATCGATCAGGTCTGCCTCCGTCATCATAATTTCCTCATGAATGGACGAGATAAAATTTGCAGTTTCTCTGGCGGGCGCGAATTCATTACAGTAAGGCGTTCCCACGGTATAAGAAAAAACTTTCGGGGCGTACCGGCTCGCCAGAGCTGCGATAAAAGAAGAATCCACCCCGCCGCTTAAAGTGACAGCCGCCTCGTTTAATCCATTCACCGAGCTCTGGACGGAAAGCATTAAGGCGTCTTCGACCAATTGCCGGGCTTTAGCCATATCGATCAGGGAGGGTTTTTTAGAAAGCGAGAAAAATTTTTTGCAGCTTTCTTTACACCACCCTTTTTTGGTACGGACAAAAGTCAGAATCGAACCGGGAGGGACAGAGTAGATATATCTAAAAACGGTTTTTCCCATAGGAGGCACGGGACGTTCGCCTCGCATCGGCAAAAATGTTTTGGGCGCTGGCAACAGAGGCAATAGATTTCTCGCTTTGGAGGAAAAAATTACATCGTCGGAGGTCGAAAAACAAAAAAAGATTGGATAAGATGCCATCTCGTCAGTACATAAAATTAACTTATCCGGATAGCAGAGAGCACTGGAAAAGCGAAAAAATGATTTCCGGCACCAACGGATAAGTGAATCGGGACTGTCGTCTTTCGGAGGGTCAAGTTTTTCTTTCAGCGGATCGCCGGAAACAAATAAAGTTCCCTTACCTAAGTCGAATTTCATTCCTGACGCGTCGAAGGAATACGCGCCGTTATTAGTAAATCTTAAATAATCGCTATTCATGTCAGTTTCTGTTATTTAATAGGCTTTGGAAATATGGTTCGTGAATCAGCTTTAATTACCTGGTTTTCAAATAATAGAAAATCAGGTTCGGCTAATAAACTCCTTCTATATTTCCTTCGACCGTAAATTCCGGACTATAGATATCCGAGATCCAATCCCACGGATAGGTTTCGGCCCAGGAACCAAAAGGTTTTACGCGGATCGCCCTATCTCTTTCCCAGAATCCGGGAATCAGGGAATCTTCCGTCAACCTGTATGTAACGACATTTCCCTCTTCACCGTAGTTAACTAAGCGTCCTTCATCGTCAACTATTTGCAGAACTATATAGGGCGAACTCGGAATATAGATCACCCTGTAATCATCTTCTACTTCGGGAGGTTTTTGGTAACTAATGCCGGTGGTAGATGTTCCGTAAATTCCGACGACCGGAGCGGCGGGAAAAACCTCTGTTTTAAGCAGGAAATTGGTCTGACGTTCCATCGCCGTTCCGGCGTGTGCGATAGCCTTGATGTTACGAAAAAGACTGCTATCCAGATGTTCTCTTAACATCTCAAGCAGTCTTGAAGTGCAAAACATAACGGAAATATTTTGATAGCGAATGATCGACTCGACCTGGTCCCAGATATGTTTGATATATGTCGAATAGGCATCGGACATTCCCAGATTACCGTAGATCTTAACGATTCGCGGGTCCAGATCTATGGTGTAACAAAGCCCACCCCGATTTTCGGCGATCGATATTATTAATCTCCCGGTGGTATGCGGACCAGTCGGGCCGATAAATAACCAGTTGACTGAACGCGGAACTCCATGCAAGTCCAGAAATTCATCGGAAAACTGAAGAATCTTTTCCCAATAAAAACTGTCCCAGTTGCCGTGTTTCGGCGAGCCGGTTGTTCCGCCTGTTTGCGAGGCCCAAATAGTTCGTTGACTTTTCAGAATACTTTTCGGAATAAATTCCTCAAGAGGTTTATATCTTGTATCTTTCTCAAACTGCTGCCGCTCTTCCGCATTTTGAAAGCCTACATGAGTTTGAAAATCCTCAAAATTTTTTACGCGGCCCAGTGCATTCACATTTAATTTCCGATCCCGGGCGAGCCAATAGGCTGTGCCGGTTTCAGGGTGAAAATGAGTTCCCATGATTTTTTTTATGTAGCTGCTGTCAACTTTGGATAAAGACTGTGACTTCATGGCATACCTTGGCCTAATTAATTTTCGGACAAATGATCTTTTTTCTAAAAAGGAAATCTACTAAATATCCTTCGTGCGGTTCAGACGGAGTATAGTCACGGTCGAATTGGTCTCCGTGAAAAAGTTTGTCGATTTTAGGTTCGCAGGATAGTTGCTTGATAAGCGAATCATCTTTTCCTATTACAGAAACAATCAATGAATTACGGCATAGGGTGACAAAATTTTCCTTCTTTTCTGCGGCCACTGTTACAAAGGGAAATGGCAGTTCGGTGCCAAATATCTTGTCATCGGCGCAAACTTGTAAAACCGTGGGACGGAGAAAAGTAATTCCATTTCTTTTCTGAAGCAGGCTCAACCCGGTAATTTTTTCCGAGATATCGATCGCTCCGCGCTCTTTAGCCTCCTCAATTTGCTGGATGATATTTTTTACGTCTGAGGGCGAGTTAAATGCAGGCAAAATCGCTTTTGGGTGATCCAGCGGCAGAATTTTATGATCGGCTAATTTCTCAGCCAGTTTAAAAGCCGTATATTCGGGTTTTTCTTCTACCAGAATTGCGCTTAAATTAGTGCAGAGACGCCCGCAACCTCGGAGTGCCATTGCCGCGAGGCGTTCCCATAAAGAATTATCGGAGGCCGGAATATCGAGAATTATAGCTTTACTTCGGCCGTGATGATACAGATGTAATTTACCTAAAATCTCCGAAGAAAAAGACGTAAGTTTGCCTGACCAGAGAATTTGATCGGCTAAATCAAACCAGACAGGCGCAGAATTAAAACAAATTGAAATCGATCCTTCAGGTAATCCCGCCTTATGTAGTGACTCGCTTAACCAAAGGCAGGTAAACGGATCGGTCAAGGTCGGGCAAAGTAAAACAGGGCGCCGCAAAGCCAGGGCCATTAGCCACATTGTATTTATCGTAGGAAAATTACCCGGAACTCTGACAAACACATTACGTCCTGCAGGTGTCCAATTCCAGCGTAGGCCGCCGCCGTTTGAGAGCACATCCAAATCGCCTGATTCAACTTGTTCCGACAAAATGTCCCGCATATTGATAAGTTCTTCCGCAAGCCTTACCAGCGCTTTTTTAATACGGATCTCAGGCAAACCGGTCGATAGCGAAGTTATTTTTAAGTAATTTTTTATTTCGCTCTTTTGCGGTGATCCAGGCGAAAAGTCGGCTTTGAGGAATAAGCCGGCTTGCCTTAGTAAAGCAAACCACTCGTCTGTCGAAAAGTCCTGAAGTCGCGCGAAAGCGGCATTTGCGTTTTTCAGTATTATTTGCTGAGACAAGCGTGAATGACGCGGGAAGCGAGCGATAGTTTCTTGTCTAATACTTTTAATCGGCCAATAAGACGCTCCGGCGGAAAATATAGAGTCTAACCCTTTCACCTTAGGTTCAGTTTGAAACGTAAAATCAAAGGCCCGTTGTAAGAGAAAATCTTTCTGCATATCTTAACTGATGGTGGCACCACTCATCCTTTGCTGAATATCATCGGGAGCAGCAAGATGAGCGATTCGCCCATAAATACCCCGTCTGTCAGGCTGCATATCATCGTATAACTTCAATAATTCTTCGTGTGAACAAGCCGGGCTGGAAGTTATCGGCACATGTCCGGTGTACTGGTCGGTATCCGTTTTCACAACGGTGAAATCCAAATGTTTGCTCATCGCCTGAGCGATCTCTTTATAGAAGGGAACAAAAAAACACGGAGACGAAATGTCGTGTTTTTTCGTCAACTTTTCATCCAGCCAACGCAGGGTGGAACGCATCGCTTTATCCGATTCTCCTGGGATTCCAAGGATCAGGGTGGCTTGCACTCCGATACCGTTTTGACCGAGTATAGTTAATGCTTTTTCCATACATTCGACCTTGATGGTGCGTCTTAGCGGAATCAAGAGGTTGGGATCCAATGTTTCGACTCCAACCAATAAACGAAAACAGCCGGACTGTTTCATCAAGCGAATCAGTTTTTCATCCGCTACAATATGATCCGGACGGGCTTTTGCTTCCCATTCTATTCGAAGTCCCTGTTCTATTATCTGCTCACAAAATTCTTTCACCCAGCGTCTGTCTTCCAAAAAGTCATCATCTTCTATCCGGATTCTGTCGATGCCATGTTCCTCGACTAGAATTCTTATTTCCAACAATGTTCGGTTTACGCTAAAGCGTCGCTGCCCCACTCCCCATTGATGCTTTGAATAACAATAGGCGCAGACATAGGAACAGCCCCGGCTGGTGATCAAATTGCCGGCTCGTCCTCTGGAAATAGCTTTATAGCTCTGCATATCTACCAAATCTCGTGCAGGAAGCGGCAGGGAATCCAGGCATTTAATAGCGGACTGCACTGGAGTCGTTTTCAGCATTCCATCCTTATCTTTAAAACAAATTCCATTTACTTTTTCCAGATCTTTTTTTCCGCTATTTCCGTAGGTATTTACCAGGTCAGAAAAAGTAAATTCCGCTTCGCCGCTCACAGCTATCTCAGCGACATCCCGGGAAATCAGATCGTCTGCGATCGTGGCAACGCCAACGCCGCCTATAACTCGTAATGCTTTGGGAAAACGGGTTTTAACTCGATTAAGCAATCGAGCCGCGTTTTTTAGACTCGAAGTGCTGGTTTGAACTCCGACAATGTCCGGCCCGTAATCAGATAACCATCCGAAATTCTCGTCGGCGGGATTTTGTAAGGATAAAAGTTGCTCATCGACAACACGGACATTTACCCCTTTGATATCGTGAAAATGTCCTTCCCTTATGGTCGCAGCTAAAGAAAGCAAGCCCTGATGGGGAGCCGTTATCGACTCGCCGGTATAAGCCGAACGACGAGCGCTAATAAGAAGCACTTCCATAATTTCTTTCCGTTTTTAGTTTTCTTACATTTGGGAAATCAATGACAGATTTTGGGGAGGATAAAAGTAGTTAACGAGACATTAACTACTTTTTCTCCCAACCCCAAGATCTTCGACTTTTACTGTTGCCACTTTGAAAACATTTAAATTTGAGCGGCGCTAAAGACAGCGCACACCTCTTAACGGTCTGTTCGTGCCGCGCAATTCATTGATCAAGTTAGCCTAATTTTTCAGAAACTAGTTTGCCGTCATTTACGGCTAGTTACGCTGATTATTCAGGTTAGCTTCCTCTTGGTTTCCTTTTTCTTAGACCCAACGCATTATAGGCAAACCTCGCATTGCTAACTGTGAAAGTTCCTCCGTTAAGCAAAGCGATATCAATTGTTTCCCGAATCATTTGCTCATTTGCTCCGTGATTTAAGGCCCGGGTTACAGTCCATTCGACCGCTGATTCGGACCCGCCATAAATAGCCATTCCAAGAGCAATTAATATACGTTGTGTCTGATCAAGAGCGTATTTTTTAGTGCCTTTGCCATAAATTTCGCTCATACTCTTTACTTGCGCGGCGTAAACGCTAGAATTTTTTACCAGAGCTCCTTCCGTTTGCCGGCGTATGTCTGAAATAGCCTCTGCTCTTAATGCTTCTACGTTTTCTGTATCTGTTTCGGAGACGGAGTTACGATTTTTCATATGGGAAGTTCCTTTTTTTGATTTTACTCCAAACATTGTAAACAGCTTTTATCTAAGCCATTTTATGATGCAAAATATACTTTGATTAGAAGAAGTTAGCTACAAGGCGTAGATTTAAGCGGGGACGTCTTGTGAGCAGATAGTATATTTCCGCACCCTACTAATTTTGAAGTATCGGAACGTTACTACAAAACAAATTGTTAGTCAATATTTTTCTTTGTCAAATTACAAGTAAAAAAGAGCCCATTTAGATCACACCTGAACACGGGTTTTGCCTAAATTGACAGCAATTACTTGACGACTCTTCAGAAGAAACTATTATATTCAACTTTGTTCGAAACCAATGTCATAAACCATCGGAGATCCGTCCCCTTTCTGAGAGCGAATAAGATCTTTGGCATTACCGTCTTTTTTGTGCAACGCCAGTAGGCCAATGGTTTGGCTATCTATCTTTCAGCTGTTTTTGTTAGGTCTCCTACAAGAATAAATTTCCTGACTTTAAACCGGGCGAGCGTACTCTGGCGTCAAATCCATGTTTTAGCGTTTTTTATAAACGTTGGAGTTTCCCAATGAAACGAATTATCAGATCCCTAATATACTCTCTCTCAACTCTATCCCGATTTTTAAAAATCATTTGGCTGCGACATAGCGTAGCGATTTTTTTGATCGTTGTTTTCGATTCTTTGTGGGGTCATGTAAATGAGAATCAGATTGGAATGATTCGTTTTTGTTGTAACGGGCTCATTTCCAGTTGCCAATCAAAATAAAGGGTGCCCAGTAATATGGGTGTGAATAGTCCTCGCTTTTGATCAGATCGAGCTGGGCCTGTTGAAGTGCTTCTATCTTGGTCAGGCGTCCCTTTTCGCGCCCTTGGTAAAACTTAGTCATTAGTTGCGAGGTGCTTTCATCATCTACCTTCCAGAGCGATGCAAGTATTGCTTTCGCCCCTTTTCTCTGCGCAAGTTCTGCGAATCCATCTATCTCTCGTCCATCGGATTCCCGTTCTTTCTGAACTGCGGTCTCGCAGGCTGAGAGCGTCAGTAATTCAACGCCCTGGAAAAGGTCGTTGGGCGCTTTTTTTAGATCCTCCAGCGTTAGTTTTTGATTATCGGCCAAAACCAAATAAGAAAGGCTTGAATCGCCCGGTGCAAATCTGAAGTGGCTGGCGATATGAACTAGCGGCCGGTTTAGTTTCAATGCCTGAAATAAGGTTCCCTGGGTGAGTTGCTCATAGGATACGTTTCCCTGAAGTATTCCGGGCTTTTTACCGGTCCCGAAGATCGTTTCCACTTCTCGCCTGGCATGGATCAGTTTTTGGAAAGTCTTTTTTTCACGAAGAATATCTACGATCGTCTGCTCTTCCGACAGGTAAAAGCCTGAACCCGTCCACGTCTTGCTTACAGGGGCGAGCATCCGGTCGGGGCTGGCACGTGTGAAAACTACATTGCGGTATCGTTCGGCGAGGTATTGCTTACCATCGTACAACGCGCCAACCGGAACATACCGAAGGGAACCATCCAATGACCACATCAAAACTTCAGGCTCTAACCCGAGTTCTTTCAGCTTCGAAGCAACCGGCGCAAACACTATCTCATACAATTCCTTCGCCGATTTCTGAACTTCCTCTCGGCTAAACTTAGGTAGCCTGGATTGAATATTAGATTCGCCCAACTTGCGGGCGAATTCAGCAGCTTTCGCGTTCAAATCCCTGTCTTTAACCGCCGAGATTGCCGAAACAAGGCCATCGGACGTGACAATTAGCGTCCAAAAATTGTTTTCCCCAACAAGCGTGTGGAGAGCTATAGTCTTTCGGCCTGTTTGGGATTGCAGGTCGCGCAAGGCAATTTTCATTTCCGATGAGTCTGGAATTCCCCGAACCTTGTCTTTTTCTGAAGGCGGTTGATTAAATTCAATCTCAGCCCGCTTTAGAATTCCAAGAAACTCATCTGAAGCTATTTTTACATCGCTTTCCATTTTTTGAAGCTCGGCTTTTTGCTGCTCATCGGGCAAACGATTACCGATTTTGCGTTTGAGGTCTTCAAATAGTTGTCCGACAACTCTCGCTCGCTCGATCGCCTCTTCATAACGCAAGACAAAATCGGCCTCCCGCGTCGTCAAAGAAAGTGGCAACGGTAGTTTTTGTTTGGTTTGGCCAAAATCGAAATATTGCTGGTCCCTGAACGAATTCAATATTTGCAGCGCTTCTTCGAAACGTCCCTGTTCAATAAGCATTTCTGCAAGACGCTTGTAAAATATTTCGTTGGATTTCAGGAAATTTTTTTGATCATCCCTATCAAGTTCCTTATTAATTGAGCGTATTTTCTGAAAAGAATTAACACATAGCTTCCCATAAAAAATTGCGAACCGGACATTTACTCGCTGCCATATAAGCATTTCGTTGCTGAGAGTTTTGGCTTCACCAATCTTATCTTTTACAAATCTATGCAATAACAATGCCTGGGTATAATTATCCAATGCTTTTCGTCTGTCACCGATGTCGTTATATACCATGCCAATATTGCTGAGAGTTATAGCCTCACCACTCTTGTCTTTTGTTTCTTTAAAGACTTTTAAAGCGCGGTCATGATAGTCCAGCGCCTTCTGTTTATCGCCTAAATTACCAAAGGTCAGGCCAATGTTATTAAGAGCTATCGCTTGGCCGATCTCGTCTCTAACTTCCTTATAAAGTTTTAGAGCCTGATCGTAGTGATCCAGTGCATTGAACATATCGCCTAAATCTTGAAAGACCGCCCCAATGTTTAAGTGGTTGTTAGCCTTATTACCTTTATCCCCCAATTCCTCAAAAAGCGGCATAGATTGATCATAAAAATCTAACGCCCTTTTCTTATTGCCCAATTTGAAATAGATAACGCCCATGTTCGTCAAAGTCGAAGCTATGCCACGTTTGTCATCTATTTTTCTTCTAATCGACAACGCTTGTTCGTAATACGCCAATGCTTGTTCCTTTTCACCTATGTCGTCGTAAACCGTACCGATATTGTTGAGAGTTGTCGCTTCACTCCCATCATCGCCTACTTTTCTACGAAGGGACAAGGCTTTTAAGAAATACTCCAGTGCTTTTTCCTTATCGCCTAAATCACTAAAGACCGAACCCATGTTATTACGCGTCGTCGCTTCGTTGCTTTCGTCCTTGAGCTCGATAAAAAGGGGCAAAGCTCGGTTGTAATACTCCAGCGCCCTCTCCCTTTGACTTAAATTGTTATAAACCTCCCCAATATTGGTATCTGTCGAAGCTTCTCCGCTTTTATCGCCGGCTTCTATAAAAAGCTGCAAGGCTCGATTGTAGTAAGCCAATGCCTCTTGCTTTTTACCCAAACTGGAATATAAGGTTCCAATTTTCGAAAGGGCCAGCGCTTGTCTGACTTTATCGCCCGCCGAATGGAAGAGGAGTTGGGCCTCTTCCAATTTTTTTATAGCATCCAGGATCGACTGCTCTGTTTGTTCCGCAACCAGCCTCTCAGCTTCTGCAAACCTCTGCTCGGCGGCGACGCGTGGTCTGTCCTTTGGAGTTGCAGTTCGGAGTTCTTTAACTATCGTTTCATATCGGCCGGCGGCCGCACCTTCTAACGGACGGACTTCCAAACGATAGGTTCCTGTCGCTTCCGCAATAATATAAATTGGTTCCGGCCCTAAAATCCCGTTAGGGCTGTCAACTTCTATTAATTTTTGTCCATTAGGATCGAATAACGTCACTACAACGTCGATGCCACGCTGGTCCACGATGACATGAAGGTATTGCCCGGAAGTTGCCTCGATACTGTAAGAATGGGCTGTATCACCACTCAGTTCACGCTCAACCGGCTGCCCGATGCGTAGTGGTCGAACGGCTGCACTGGTTTGGCCGGAAATAGAAGCCGCAACAAGAATTATGCACGTTTGAATAGCTATAAATTGTCGAACGTTCACTGTGGATCCTCCGGAAATCGTAAATTCCACAAGCGACGGTAGATCGTTTGGTAGGGATTGCTTGTGGAAGAAATTTAGGTTGACGTAACAGCATTATTCTAAGATAATCCACGCTATTAAACAAGGTATTTATAAGATGGTAAAAACGAAAAACTCCCCAAAAAACAAAGATGCTTTAAAAGGTAAAAATCCCCCAAAAAGCAAAGATTCTCTAAAAAGCGAAGACCCTCTGGAACGCAAAGACTCGGTAAAAAGTATTTGTATTTATCTGTTGTTAGGTGCCGCAATAACTGCCCTACTTATACTCGTTAATAAAAATTTTATTGAACCCACGCCTTGGGGACACCGGGCACAATCGTTTGCTTTTGAATTACTCCAGGGACGACTATCTTCTTTTAATCCGGAGGAAGAACTCCCAGTTGTTGTCGTGGATATAAGCGGTATTCCCTTAACTCCCGAAGGATATAAAGACCGGGAAAAATTGATACCGCTTATTAAAGCTATTGCTGATGAAAAACCATCGGCGATCGCATTGGATATTATGGTTTCTCCGGAAGCCGGGCAGTGGCGGACTCAAACCGATCCCGAATTATTAAAGATGGGCTTGGAACTTACGGAGAGAGATATACCGGTCTTTTTCGCAGTTGACAAAGAAATGCCCCTGGCAAATCCCGAGGCTTTTTTAGGTGAGGCGCGGTTCGCAAATATGGCAGTTACGGTCGCCATCTATGAAAATGATGCGAAACGGATTCCGCTATGGGTAAGAGATAAAACGCGAGGCGAGAAGTTGCCGTCATTGAGTCTGGCGCTCGCAAGAATTGAGCGAAAAAAGAATCCTGAGAAAGTGTCTCTTCCGCAACTTCCGGACTGGTCAATTGAAACTATTGATGATTTTCCGGGTAAACTCGGGACCGACAAGGATATAGAGTATGCAGATGCATTGGTGAATTACAGCAAATTTGAGGCGATTCAACAAACGGATTTGCTAACCCGGAGTGCTTCATCGGTGAAAGAATTTGGCAGGAAGTTTAAGAATCGTTACATTATTTTGGGCAATGGAGCAGTGACAGGCCCCGACGACTTTGCTGTGCCGGGCCGTCTGGAAGAGGTCTCTTCGGGTGTTTATATGCACGCCTGCGCGGCATATACTCTTATGCGTGAACCGATGTATGAATTTAAGCCTCTTGTTCATTTTGTTGCCGACGTAATCCTTATCGGTTTTATTTTACTAACTGTTGCCTTCCTGCGCTGGCGGCATCTTGGCGACAAAACCCGGTTTCCTTGGCAGGACGTTCAGCGCAAATTGGTGTGGGGTAGCGGAGCTCTAGTGACTTTTTTAGCCTTTTTGTTGGTTTCTGTTGCGGGTGTTTTGTGGCTGGATTTTATCCTGATTGTAGTTGCCCTTTTTTTACATCCATGGGTGGAAAAAATGCTGACTTTGCTTTGGCGGAAAATACCATTCTCATGGCTTAAGATCTAAAAGAACGGACTTAAAGTGACGAATTATGCGAAATTTACTTTGGATTTTATTTCTTGTTAGTGTTATGGAGGGCAGTACTCCAGCGCAACCTTGTACCGGAAGCTTTGACAGTGTTAAAGGCAGCGGATGGCTGACAGGCGGCGGCGCGACTCGTCAGGTAACCGAAAGGAATTATAAAAAATTTGCGCTCGCAAGTGACCAAATTGTGCGGGCCGAAAATGCTTCTGAAATAATACTTACATTATCATGCGTAAAGGGAAAAGTAACTGTACGTTCGGGCAAGCCCTTTTTAATACCAACTTCTCCCAACACTCCGTCAGGCGGCGCTCTTGATTCTACAAAACTTAAGAATGGTGGAGGAAATCGCGGGGAGGGAGATTTTATTTTGTTCCCCCTTCAAATCAACAAGGAGAATATAAAGAGTGTAATTCGGCCGGAGACCGCAATTTTTCGGTGGAGCAAACCAATTGAAAAAAAACAAACGCTTTCACTAACAATCGTGGGCGAAGAAAAGCCTTTCTGGATTCAGGAAGTTGATAGCGAACCGAGAACTTTCACGTCTGATGAAATCCGAAATAAATTAACCGAAATTCGCGAAAAACGACCAAACGCTGAAATTCAACTTCAAATTAGCGATAGCGCGAGTAATCCGGATAAATCTGTTTTTTTGCTTTTTTCATCAGCGGCAGAAGCAAAATTACAAGAGGAACTTGTTGAGTTTAAAGAGGAACCAGGAGCTGATGGCTGTATTTCCCGAGCTGAAATCTATTTTCGTTATGAATTGTATAACGAGGCCGCAGAAGAATATGAAAAGGCGTTAAAATTGGTACCTGCTAGTGCTGTGCTCAGACAGATAACGGCTTTTGCACAAGACCGCGCGGGGAATTTTAGACGAAGAGATGAGATTATTTCAATGACTTCTATAGAAAATAATAAGTGAGAACTCTTTCGTTATCACTGAGATACGATCATAGGTTAAATAGTCAGCTATATGGTTTGTGAATGGCGGGAAAGTTTATAGCCTTAACAGTCAGAGCAATTACGAAGGCTTCGACGGGGGCTGAAGATCCGGTGTCGGCGGTTCGACCCCGTCCCTGGCCACCATTAAGGTCAATAATTTAGGGCTACCATTACGGTAGCCCTTTTCTTTTTAGTGTTCCTATTTTATGTTGCGCCAATTTAGCAAATTATTGTGTGAGAGTTTTCTGCCGAATTAGGGGCGTTATATACAGGAGAGAGAATTCAGGCATATTCGCAATTTTGTCTTTTGCCTTATATCGAATTGGAGAGAAATATTATGACAGCTTCACCGAAAATATCTTTTGTCGAATCTCAGACACCGCCCGCGGAGGATTTTGGTTACTCGAGGGCATTCAAAAGGCCGATCTCATATACCCCTAAGCCTTGTGACCTGCTTACGCTCGCCCGTCACATGACCAGGGAATACAAGCCGGGTGCCAACAATGCTACTACCATAACCACTACCCGGATCCCTTCCGGTTATACATACCTGGGGCAATTCATTGACCACGATATATCCGCCGATTCGAGAACAGAATTTCCGATCAAAAGAATTCCCCTGGCATCAATCGTAAATAACCGGACCCCGTTCTTCGATCTCGAATCGTTGTATGGAAAAGGTCCGGAAGATGTGGTCAGCAAGTTTCTCTACGAGAAAGATAAAGCGTTTTTAAAGCTTGGCTGCACTGTGCCGGACGGTTCGGGGAGAATAAAAGAATCGTTTCTTACGGACCTGCCCAGAAAACCCAACAGTCAGGAGGCGGATATATTAGAGCGGCGCAATGACGAAAACCTGGCAATCGCCCAAACCCATGCGGCTTTCATAAAATTTCACAATGCCGTCGTCAGGACCTTAAATGCGAACGGTGATAAGAAAGTTTTTGAAGAAGCGCGAAAGATCGTGACACTTCATTACCAGTGGATAGTCCTGCATGATTTTCTTCCCAGGATCGCAGATCCCCTGATCATTGACGAGGTGCTAAACAAAGGCAACCTGTTTTACGAGCCCGACAGAACCAAGCCTCAAATACCGGTCGAATTTTCCGTGGCCGCCTATCGCTTAGGACATAGCATGGTGAGAAATTCCTATGAGTGGAACCACTTCTTTCGCACCGGCGGCTTAAAGGGGCCTGCCAACCTTTCGCTGTTGATCGAATTTACCGGCCACGGAGGCCTGGGCAAAAAACAGAATCTTATCAGTATCTGGTGCATTGACTGGACGCGTTTCTACGATTTCGGAAACGCGCCCGCGAATCACATAAATTTTACCAGCAGCATCGATACAAAAATATCTCCTCAGCTAGGCCATCTTTTTTCGCGTATTCCCGATCTGAATGATCCGAGGGCATCCTTACCGTATGCAAGCTTGATGCGCAGCCGCGCCGTCGGGTTAACGACCGGACAGTCCATTGCCGCCGTCTTCGGCAAGCACTCGGGATTTCCCGAATGCACTCCTGATGACATAGCGGAACTTCTGCCGGAGGATCTTGTACTCACGTTTGCCGGTTCAACACCCCTCTGGTTTTACATCCTGGCGGAAGCTCAGATACAAAGGCAGGGAAATAGTTTGGGTGAGGTCGGCAGCAGGCTGGTAGCCGAAGTGATCATCACCCTGATGAAACTCAGTCCGACCTCAATATTTGACAAAGACGGGAAGATCACCTGGAGGCCTTTTCTGGAACCGCAAGAAACTCCCGGCGATTTTAAGATGACCGATCTATTGAGATTTGTTGCCAGGCACAACACTGTGTTTGACGAATTGAATCCGCTAAAAGATTATCCGAAACCCTGAGGTCGCTGACACAGGTATCTGAAAACCGCGCATCAATAGAACGAAAAGGAGTAAAAAAATGAAAATAATCGATAGAATTGAGGAAATAAACACTTTTCTCGAAAATAATCCAGAAGGAGGTAAAGCGTTTGCCCGCCAGCTTCAATTGCAGGCGGTTGACGCCATTGCCGCCGGACTACCTCCCCTGAGTGGCCCTCTTTCCGCCTGGGAAGCTTATATGAGTAATTTTGCGTCAAACGAGGATCAATTAAAACGGCTGAAGGGACAGGATTCCTTTATCGATAACGTGTGGGGAAAAGAAGCGCTCTGCTATATGGTGGCAAACTCAACCTGTACGATGGGCACCACCACCGATACAGGGCGGCTGTTCGACGACGATATGAGGGATGCCTTAGACCAAGGTATGCCGATCGACGAAGATGAGTCATTTTTAAAGAAAACGGACCGGATAAATATTCTGCAGTATATGTAAAAATTGAGATGCCTTGCACTATGAAACGCCTCACTTTTAAAGAAGATAGATCTCCGGCGGTAAACGGCGCGGAGCCTGAGTCTATTAAAAGGAAACTGGAATCTCGCTGGAAAGCGCTGTGCGAACTTTATCTTCCGCTAAAAGGCAGTGATCTCTCATGGCGCTACAGTCGGAAAACCAGAAAGAGCGACCCGGAACAGGGCTGGAAATTGCATATTTCGGCCACCATACTGAACGCAAATAAAGTTCTTGAAAAGGTCGCTCCTTTTTTAAAAGCATCTCATCTGGTATTCAAAGCGCCCAGTTCTTTGACGGAACTTTCACGTCTCAACTGCGGCTTGTATTACGGATACAGCCAGATCGGAAAATTCATCACCATCTATCCGCGCAGAGAGGCCGAAGCTGTAAAAGTAGCTGAGTATTTGGATGAACTTCTGAAGGACACCGAAGCGCCGGGCGTTCCTTTTGATATGCAGGTTAGATACGGCAGCAATGTTTATTACCGGTACGGCGCATTCAAGCGCCGCGAGATAAAACAGTCCGACGGCCGGGTCGAATTGGCGATTCTGGGTCCGGACCGAAAACCTGTTCCCGATCTGCGCGACAAACCTTTTCCCGATTGGGTAAAAAATCCTTTCAAACCCGTCCCGGCCGAAATTTACAATGTGCAAACCAAGCTTCAAACCTACCGCGCGTTTCTGTCGATCAGGCAAAGAGGTAAAGGCGGCGTTTATTATGCATTGGACTTCAGCAAGAAAAAGCCTGAATTGCGCATTCTAAAAGAAGGTCGGAAACACGGTGAAGTTCGCTGGAACGGGCATGATGGATATTATCTGATCAAACGTGAGTCCGCCGTGCTTAAGGAAATGCTGGAAAACGATATAGGCGTGCCACGCATATACGACTCGTTTGAGGCCGGCGGCAATTTTTATATGGTTTTGGAATACATCCACGGTAAGAGCCTGGAAGACCTGTTGAAAAAAAGAAAGAGGAGGCTCTCCGTCAGACAAATATTGAAACTGGGAAAACAAACGGCCGAACTGATCTCACGAATTCATTCCTGCGGCTGGGTGTGGCAGGATTGCAAGCCTGCGAATTTGATCGTCACTCCTAAAGGCGCTTTAAGACCCATTGATTTTGAAGGAGCATGCCGGATAAACGGTGACGGAATGGATTGGAAAACACACGAGTTTTACCCGCCCCGCTGCGGAAACTCAGTTTATACAGCGCGGCCCAGTCAAATGGAAGATCTTTATGCCCTCGGCGCGGTCCTCTATTATCTTGTAACCGCAGAAATTTATGATCATAAGAAAGTAAAACCGGCACCTCTGAGGCGTAATTTCCCCGCGGCGGCTGAGAAAATTATCAACGCGTTGCTGGAGCTGCCGGTAGAAACATTCCGTCCTTCAGCCGAGGAGGTGGCGGAGAAATTTGATGACCTACTGGGATCGTATAAAGATTCTAAACCGGTAAGTTCGCGCATTGCTTTAACTTAATAAAGCGAGGATCGGAATTCAGCTCCTCAAAAAGCGGATCTAAAAGCAAAAAAGGCAGGGCAGGGAAACGATCATTGCAGGCCCCTTGTAACTTTTCAAAAGCCTTGTCTTTTTTTCCAAGGCCGATGTAAAGGATAGCAAATTCCTGCGGGGGAATAATTTCCGTTCGAGATAATTCAGTCAGATCACTTAATATCTGTTCCGCATCTTTTTTCCGTCCGCTTTTTGCATAAGCGTATCCAAGGGGGGCAGCGCCCAGTGCCTTGTTCTTGGCATATATCTCTTCAAAAAGAGCTATCGATTCGTCGTATCTTTTAAGTTGGAGATATTGCAATCCTAAGAAATAAGAGAATGAAGAATTTTCGGCATTCCCTCCGTGCAGAATGTTAAATATGAAAAGCGCCCGCTCGTAATCTCTCCTATAATAATACACTTGGGCCAGGGCGACATCGCCCGAGGGCGAAAAAGGATCGTACTCCCTGGCTTTTCTTGCTTCCGCTTCCGCCTCACTAAAGCGGCGGAGAATGACAAGCAGGCGAGAGTAATCTAGATGAGCCTGTGAGTAGTCCGGTTTCAGGGCTATGGCTCTAATAAACTCGATTTCTGCATCCTGCCAGTTCCACTCATAGTTCAAATTTATCCTTCCCAGGGAGGCATGAGGTTCAGATAAACGGCTGTCAAACTCAAGAGCTTTTTTAGCCGCCGCTTTTGCGTATTTCAGCGCCTCTGCGGACGAAAGGAGGTTCGCGTAACCCGGCAGGCTGAGGCGGGTATAAGTATCGGATAGGCCCGACCATGCCAACGCAAAGGCAGGGTCGTGGTCAATAGCGCTTTTGAAATGATCGAGCGCAGTTTGAAGAGCTTCTTTTTTTCCCATATGCAGGAAATATCTTCCCTGAAAATAAGATTTGGCCGCTTCCTCATTGTCGGTCGGCTTTTGCAAGACCAATTTTTTTTCTTCATCACTTAGAGAAGAATTAAGATAGATAAGAATGTCAGAAAATATTTTCTCCTGGGAGGACAATAATTGTCCGCCTTCAACGCGGTATTGGTTTTCCCTCAAAACAATACCGTCGCTAACTCTAACCAGGCGCAGTAGAAGATTGTAATTGTTTTCGGCCTGTGTCAGGTTGCCCGTCAAAACCAGGTCGGCTCCCAGTTCACGCCCGGTCCGTTGAGTATCCGCCGAACTTTTAAATGATGAAACAACGGTTTTGGTTAGTACTTTTACATTTTTCAAACGTGAAAAACTATTGATCAAATTTTCAGTCAGACCATCTGATATAAAATCCGCGGATCCGTTCAAGCTGGTGTTTGTTATAGGCATTATTGCCAACACCTGGCTCTTATGACTCGACGCTGTAAGAAATGGAAAAATTTGACTTAATATCAGAAAAAAAACTATTGAACCCGGAGCGAAATATCCTACAGTCCCTTTTTTGGCTGGTAATGAACTCACGGAAATGGCTTTTTTTACTTTCTTGACTTCAGTCAAAAGTTCCGCTGCAGATTGAAAGCGCTCTTTCTTATCTTTTTTCAGGCACTTTTGAATAATGGAAATAAAAGGCTGCGATGTATTCGACCTGAGGGTTTTTATGTTTCCGGGTTCGTTATTCAGTATCGCGGAGATAATTTCGGCCTGATCGTTTTTTACAAAAGGATTGTGCCCGCAAAGCAATTCATAGAACACGACCCCGATGCTAAAAATGTCACTGCGGAAATCCAGTTTTTCACCTCTGAGTTGTTCCGGGGACATATAGGCGACGGTACCGAGGATCAGTCCTTCTTTGGTTAGATAACCGATGCTGCCGGCCGCCGAACCGTTATCGCCGGCTATGGTGCCATTGCCTTCGGGTATATGCATATTAACCGCCAATCCGAAATCAAGGACCTTAACCTCGCCTTTTTCATTCAACATTATGTTTCCGGGCTTTATATCCCGGTGAAGAACGCCATTAGAATGCGCATCGGCAATCGCCGAGACTATCTGGAGGGCAATATCAAGAATGTTTTCGATCGCGAGGTTTTTTTTGCCGATATAATCGGTCAGAGTACTTCCATTGACGTATTGCATAACAATAAAGTTATACCCAGCGATCTGTTCTACATTATGAACGGCACATATATTATTGTGATCGAGTTTGGCCGAAGCCTGAGCCTCTTTCACGAACTGGTCGTGGGCCTTTTCATTGTCTGTCAAATCTAAAAGAAATTTCAGCGCAACCTTCCGGTCCAGTCTTGTATCGGTGGCGAGAAAAACTTCTCCCATGCCGCCGCTGCCGATCTTTCGGTGTATTTTATAGGGGCCTATCTGTTGGTCCGGGTTTATACGAACACGATTGTGCCCGATTATTTTTAATCCGAGAGTAAACAAAGATTCGTCCAGAAAACTCGTCGAGGATTCGAAGGCCGAAACAAGCTTTTGGACCTCGGCAAAAAGACCTTCATTTTCTGAACATTCGGCGGAGAGATAGGAGAGGCGCTCCGCGCCTCCTAACTGAATTGCGGTATGGAATATAGATTCTATACGCTGCCAACCGTCAAATGTCATTTCTAAGCTCTTTGGCCAGCCAGGCCTTTGCCATATTCCAATCGCGCATAACCGTTATGGGAGCAACTTTTAGCACTTCGGCGGTTTCTTCAACCGTTAATCCGCCAAAATAACGCAACTCCACTACCCTGCCTTTTCGTTCGTCGAGCGCGGAAAGACGGTTCAGCGCATCATCCAGGTCGAGGAGCTCTTTAGATTTTTCGCCGGAGATGCCTTCCGCTTCGGACAGAGACACCTTGATGCCGTCACCGCCGCGCTTGATACGCTGCTGATCTCTTATGTGGTTGAGAATTACGCGGCGCATCATCTGCGCAGCAATGCCGTAAAAGTGCGCGCGATTCTGCCAATTAACATCTTTCTGATCTACCAGTCGCAGATAAGCTTCATTAATGATGGCGGTTGTTTGTAGAGTGTTGCCGGGGCGCAGGCGCCTCATATAATGATGCGCCAATCGGTGGAGTTCTCTTTCAACCAAAGGAAAAAGTTTATCCAGCGCTTCAAGATTCCCATTGCCCCATTCAATAAGTAATTCGGTGATCTTTACGGAAGATTGCATAAATTCCAATCCGGCCTTATCCCCGTCCATAGAATCCATCAAGAATTTTCCAAAACACTTTTGAGTGATAGTTATCGATTTAAAACAGGGCGTTATCTAATGAGCCGAGCAAAAATCCTTAATGGTTAATTACTAGGGAAGTTTTGTTTGTCGTATTTATAACTTGGAATCTCTTAGATTTGCAATAGTTTTCTTCGAATTCCGGGAAAAAGGTTCCGATTTTAACCAAAAAACCAATTTTTTCGACCAGGAAGTTTTTATGCCCGATACAAATACCCCAATTACACCTCAACCCGCCCCAATGAACGATGCACTCAAAAGCTGGGTGATGGTTATTCTCAGCTTTATTTTTATTCTCGCATACGTGACCGTGCTGATCGTCGACTGGATAGATGATGCGAAAGGCACCGACGTGATAAAGGAGCTCCAGCCGATAGTTTTCGGCGTCATCGGTTACTACTTCGGACGGCTTCCGTCCCAGCAAAATGAAAATGCGCTTAAAGAACAGATCAATGGCGCATCGGCCAAAAAGGACGAGGCTTTGGAAGGAAAGGTCGCCGCGGAGGGAAAGATGCAGGCCGCCAAAATCGCCCTGGGTTCGACCGGCAGCGATTCTTCTATCGCCGGTGTCGGTCCCATGGCGGCGGTTCCCGACCGCAAAGCAATCGAGATCGCCATGGAGATCATGGATTCCTAAGCGTCAAAATTTTGAAAATTCACCACAACATAAATAAGGAGATAACTGACATGGCAGATAAACAAAAAGAAAAAAAACAAAACGAGAAAACAAAAAAAGCTAAAAAACCGGCGGCTGTCGCAGCCACAGCCGGAGGATGTCTTGACGTCGTTGATGCGGGAATGATCGTACAGAAATGTTCCGGGGGCGGCCACGACATCGATCTGACACTGGAGCAAATCGGAATGATCACCGGGGGGCAACGCGAGGTGTTTAGAGAATGTGTTTTCAAGGCAGTTCGGGCCAAAGGGTGTCAAATCGACAGGGGCGATATTCCCAACGGGGCAAAAACTACTTTGTTAGAGGTTATGACCACCATCGCGTCGGTCGCGTCTTGATCATTACAGATGAAATTAAATGGAGGTGACATCTATGTATAAAAAAATTAAAAGCCCGATTGCGGCGATCGCGCTGATTATTGCGATATTTTGTCTGAACACACCCGCGCAAGATAATGTTCCCGCCTATATTTTGACTTTCGCATCTAAAGCAGTTGGTCAGAACGGCATTAATATTGTTTTTAAAAACAGTTTTCCTAAGGATGGTCAAACGATACCGGCCGGTTGGGTCTGTCCTGGCTCCGGTAATACAAGTGTTTGTTATTTAGCAGGAACCGGGAGCATATTCGCGCAAAAAAAATGGTTTGTTCAGGCGTTTGATCTGACAACCGGCGATGCGGTAGAAAAAAGTATCACTGAGGTTCAAGTGTATTCGGGCATTCAGACCGTGAGGTTAATACTGGCCGACAATATTGATACGAGCAACTTCAAGTATGTAATAACCTACCGGGAAGCTAATATTCCGAGCATAACCTTGGGACAGCCGCCGAAAAAGAATTTGGAAGCAGTATTTACGGCTGCCAAGGGCAAAGCCGACGCGGATATTTATTTCAAGGGTTCCGCTACCGCTTCCCAAAAAAATCGGCCCATCTATTCCATTGAAGCCAAACTCGGTTATATGCAATCGCTGCGAAGTGCCGGCTCCATCGGCGGGAAGTTTACCTGGATGTCGGATGAAGAATCCAATGTCGATCCGGACAGTATTACAGCGACGGCTTCATATCAAAAATTATTCTTGTTAGGGAATTCAAAAGGAATAAAGTTCAACTCCGATTTCTTAGGCGCCGAGTTCGACAGAAAGAACACGACCCGGAACCTGATGTCCGGGGCCGACGCTACCCTTATTCTTCCCTCGGCCCAACTTGGCAAAATGACATTTTTCACCGCGGAATTCATAGGTGGTTTTGACGCCGGACGCAATTACAAGCATCCGCTCAATGTTAACGGCCTCGGGAATTTCTGGCGGCCTAAAGTTGGTATCAACACTTACTTTTTGGCATTGAATACACCTATGTTCGACCGGGTAAGCTTTAATACCGAATATAAACTTCGCCTGCCCCAGTCCTTGGAGCCATTCACACGGAAGATCAACGGAGCCGACGTCACGACACTTACCCGGAAGCCCAGGCATTACTTAGGAGCAGACCTGAATTTACTCTTTACTGATGCGTACGGCATCGCGATCAGTTATCGCTATGGATCACTTCCGCCGGTGTATAAACTGATGGAACACAAAGTTTCTATTGGGTTTGTCGTTCAATTTGCACAAGCCAAAAAAGATAGATAGCCGATCTATAAGCTCTCGGACGCGAAACACACGCGCGGAAATAGCGCGTAATCCTCACAGCAGCGTCCGGGAGAGCGGATCGCTTTCACACAGCCCGAACATACATATAAACAAAACGAAATGGAGGCATTATGATAATAAAAGAAGCGTTTAATAGTTCACAGCTACCCGAGTATCACGAAGGAATGCTGATCGTAAAAATAAATTCGTCAAACAGTCCCGCGGGAATGATGGCGATGACGGCGGAAGCGAGTGGCAGCTCGCTGAATAGCCCGGGTATCTCAGCTTTGTCCTTTTATGAAAAGGCGGGTCTCATTAAACAGGTGACCGCGATTTCCGGCAGCCGGAGTGAAAATATCCAGCCGATGGGTTCGGTTCCCAATATGACGATGTCCGTTATGGCTTCATCGCTTGTTGAGTCGGATGCCAAAGATCTTAACCGGGGAGTGAATTTGGTGGAGATGGAAAAGGACGCGGATGTTTCCGGATTGCAGGTTGCGCTGGCCAATGATCCGAATGTCGAATTTGTCTCGAGAGTGCCGGTACGCTATCTGGCCGTTGCGAAAACCGCAGCCTATAAAACGGGAGCCGCCAGGGCAAGGAAAACCGGCGCCGGCATCGCCGCTGTTCCGCCGCCGGCCTCCACCATGTGGAACCTGAAAAAGATAAATTGGGAAGGGGCGCGGGCTTTACCGGGTTTTTCTGACGCCGGGAGTGTCAAGGTCGCGGTTCTCGATACCGGTATTGACAAGAACCACCCCGATTTTAACGGGGCAAATATCAAATATACTTTCGCTCATCCTGATCTTCCCGGAGCATCGGGCAGTAAAGACTTGATCGGACATGGAACACACGTGGCGGGTACAATTGGTGCTAATAGCAATAATAGTCTGGGCATAAATGGGATTTGCGGTTGTAATCTATTTGCCTGGAAGATCTTTGACGATCAGGCAGATTTCGTAAGTTTTCCGCAGGGGTTTGTTTATTTTGTCGATCCGGTAATGTATCGTCGTGCTCTGGCGGAATGTTTGCAGCAAAGAATCGATGTTATTAACCTGAGCATAGGAGGCGGGGGGAAACCCGACCCGCATGAACAGAGCTTATTCGATAGTTTGTTAGCAAACGGAACCACTATTGTCGCTGCAATGGGTAACTCCCGCCGGTTTGGAAGCCCGACCTCATATCCGGCGGCAATACCCGGAGTGATCGCTGTCGGCGCTACCAATATCGACGATTCGGTGGCAATTTTCTCAAATGCAGGCAATCATATCACCCTATCCGCGCCGGGAGTTTCGGTATGGTCGACGCTGCCAACGTATCCCGGTCAATTTGGGTTTGCCGCTGTCCCCGGGCCGAACGGAAGACCGGTTCAGGGCATGGCGCAACGACGTGAGACCGATTACGACGCATGGAACGGAACCTCAATGGCAACTCCGCACGTCACCGCCGCGGTGGCTTTACTGATAGCCAATAAAGGAAAGTCAGCCCCGTCGAACGTTCGCAAAAGTTTGATGCGAACCGCAGATCCGGTACCCGGTATGAACGGCGCCCCGTTTCACCCGGATTTTGGTGCGGGAAGACTAAACCTGCTGAAGCTATTAAAATAACGGGAATCAGTAGTAAAATAGAGACCAAATGCGTTCCATATCAGTAATGTTTCACCCCGGGATATCCTTGCAGCGGCAAAAAGACGTTTTGCGGGAAATCAACGAATGGAAGGAGGTAGATAAAACATCATATCTCCTTCCAAATTCTGATCACCCAGATGTTAGCCGAATGGTAAATACATATATAAATGATGAAGCTAATATCGATGAAATCGCCCAAAATCTGAAACAAATTCCTGAGATCGAATCCGCGACAGTTCCTCCACGGCGTGGTTTAGCGTAATAGTTTTGATGGACCGTGAAGTGCAGCATTTGTGTAACAAATTATCAAAACCTTTCATTGAATAGGCAGCGGCAACTTTGTTACAAAAACAAAGATTCTTACAGCTTCAAAGATCAGTTCGGCGTTTCTTCTATCAGGGCATCGAGTTTTTTAACTATGTCCTTTGAACTCATGTGAGAGAACATAAACTCCCATTTGCCGGCTTTGTCATTAGCTACATAGAAAAATGAGGAATGATTTTCTTTTGGTCCCGGTGAGTCTCCGGTAAACACTTCCAAAACCTTACCGATTTCATCCAACGAACCGGTTAAGAGTGTCCACCCCGCTTTCCTCTCAAATGATTTACCCCACCCAGTAAGGGCTTGTGGAGTATCGGTTACAGGATCCATGCTGATAGAGATAAGAAAAACATCTTTTCCCGATCGCTCTCCTAATTCTTTTTGAATTTTGGAAAACAGAATGCCATTCATCGGGCAGATATAAGTGCAACTGGTATAGATAAAACTGATGGCGACTGTTTTATCCTTTATCAAGTCTTGATAAAGACGCACCTTTTTACCATCCTGGTCGACCAGCCACACATCAGGAATCGATTTTTTTCTACCGTTGATGGTGAATTCTTTTGCGATCGCTACGGAAGAATCCGTAACGGTTTTTTGGAGCCCCGGTTTATTAGTATCAGAGCCTTGCCGAGATTCCTCCGGTGAATGCTTATGTTGTGCCGAAGAGTGTCCGGCATAGATGACAAATAACAATATGCACATGAGTAAGTAAAAATTTACTTTACGGCATATCTCGGTATGGCAATTAATTCCGGTTCTTTTTTTCATAAAATTTGTCTCCTATATTTACGCCGGGCTCCTGATGTAAAGCCGGCGTTGATCTATCGGTATCGGTAAATAACCACAAAGGCCCTTATGCTTTCATGGTTTCCGACCACCTTCGCCAAGCGATACACCGGGAGCCCTGCTCCGGTTAGAACAAGAACGCAGCGGATAGAGCATCTGCTACTTCCTTCCGGGTGGTATTGTCAGCCGGGCAGAACCATATATGACTGGTTGCGACGAACGTCTTGACGTCACATCGACCCATCAATTTCCTCGCATCTGCTTCCTCAATAAAGGAGTGCGCCCAGAAGCCGGGAGGAACGTCCCGATATGTTTGTGTCGTTCTGACAGGCGGATTGATATTTAACGCCTTCGATAGAAAAACTGCCAATTCCGCACGGCTTACCGTACTATTGGGGCAAAACGAAAGCGGAGCGGCCGCACATCCGTTGGTAAAACCTCGTTTGTAGAAATCTTCTATGTAAGCGTACAGCGGGTGGCTCGCCGGGACGTCGGAAAATGTCGGTGTCGGACCGGCCGCCGGCGGCGGCATTCCCGGGCCGTGTATCGCTTTAATGAAAAATTCAGCTAACTCAGCGCGGGTTATTGTCTGGTTGGGGCAGAAAAATCCGGATCCGAGAGTGCAGTTCGAAGCGATAGCAAGGGCATTCAGCTTACCGGGAGTTTGCACATCCGAAGGAACATCGGTGTACTGTTTTCCCTGATAGATGGAGATCACCTGATTAAAAACCGGCTCACCCGAAACATTGATAGTGAGTACTCCGGATCTTCTGTCACCGCCATTAGCAGCCACATTGAGAGTAAGGGCACGGCTTCCCGTCACCGTTCCCACGGGTGATGTAATGGAAATGAAGTTACCCGGCGAAGTAACGGATGCGCTCCAGCTAACAGTAGGAGCAGCCGTCACCGGCAGAGTAATAGTTTGACTGCCGCCTAAGGTCCAGCTTCCAGCCAGAGCAATCGTATTTTCGGGCACCGAGATCTTATTTACCCTGACAATTTTCGCAACTGAAGGTGTCAAATTACTCCCGTTCCTTTTCATGACGAAAAGCATATAAGGTCCCGGAGGGCAATCGTTGCCGCCCGCGGGAGCATTAACACTTAATGTGTTTCCCTCACGCGCCGTGATATCCAGGGGAACTCTTCGCTGATCCTGGTTAAAGCCGTGAGTTACCGAACCGAGCCTGACCAAAACGGCGCTTTCTATTTCCGGCGCGCTTACCGTACCCACGCCAACCGCGAAGTTTTGCCCGTAAGTTAACTCGTCAGGCGCGGATACGATGACCGGGCGGGTAGCCGGAGTAGTAACCCCATTGGTGGTAGAGAAAAGATACGGCGGTGAAAATATTTCAACATTTCTATGGCCATACAGCCTGCAAGGTGAGCTGGGCGGAATAGGAATGTTACCGGGTTGTTGATAGTGCCAGGACAGACAGGGCTGTCCATTGTTGTTCGGAGCGATCTCACCTTCGGCTGCCGGCTGGCCTCCGCCTCCTATCAAAACACGGGCATCCGGTAAGAGAATAGCGGTGGAGTGATAAGCGCGGGGCTCCTGATGGGGCGCCATTTGACGCCAGCTCTCGTCCGCGGGATCAAATAATTCCGGTGTGTTGGCGGCGCCGGTGGAGCAATTTATTTTATTTGTGCCGTTGCAAGTTGTGCCGCCGGTTACCAGAACTTTTCCATCCGGTAAAATAATTGAAGTTTGATAGATTCGCGGATATGTCATTAACGCTGTATTTCTCCAACGCATGATCCCCGTGGTTTCATCCCTGTCGAAGATCTCGGATTCGCGCCTGGTTTCGTCGGCATAGGCACCGCCGGCTACCAGGATCTTGTCTTTTTGATATATCACGGCGGTCGTCCGGTCATGCGGAATGTCGAGCGTGTCCTCGTGCGTCCAAATACCTTGTCCGCTGATCGGGCTCGGGGCCAGAGCAAAACTTCGTATCTCCGATGCCGACGCGGCAACAAACGCTTTCCCGTTTGAGAGCAAATGAAGTAACGGATAGTTATTGATGACCGTGCTGGGAAACGTCGAGGCTAGTATGCTGACATTACGAAAGGTTCCCTGCGTGCTGTAAATTTGGGGAACCTCATTAATGAACGAACGAGGCGGGTTCGCAGTTGCGCTTTGAAGATATTGCCCCGCTGCGACCAGGGTTTCCCCATTACCGAGGGTCAGATTATACGGGTACCAGCGTCCGTTATTCATATCCTGACCTTGGGTCCAGGTGTTGGTCCGGTAGTCGTAGATGTTGGTATGGATCGAACCCATCCCTTCCATTAACGGGTGTGATAACAGTATGTTATGCCCACCGGATACAAATAGCCGTCCGTCGGGAAGAAAAGAATGGCCGCTGCAAAAAAGATTCGTTTTAGAATTCAGATCACCGGCCGGGCCTTCCAAATTAGCCACTTGAAAAGTCCGGTAAAAGGGATCCCAAACGCGGGCCGTCGTGCGGCCCTGATCATCGTAAATTTCTCCATCGGTACCTACTCTTTTGTCGCGTCCCCAGAAGAGCAATTTGCCATTCGGCAGCAGGCTGATATGAATCGGCACAGGCTGATCCGCCCACGAGTTATCAACTGTGCTGCCTCCGCTTCCCTGGACCTCCCATTTTCCGATCATTGCCGGATCGGTAACTTGCGGGGGAATTTTGACGGATGGAACATCGTTTGTACCGGCGGGCTTGTCGGAACTCCCGGTATTATCGGCAGCCACAGAAAATGTGTTCATGCTTCCGCCGATCAGTAACAAAAGAAACGCTGCCATACCTAAGAACATGCTTAGCTTGAATAAATGTCGACGCGTATTTTTCATAAAATAACTCCTTTTAAATGGTGTCTTAGGAACAACTTGTGTTCAAAACATCCTGTTGCACTGCTGTTCAGAGACGACTACAGACCGTATCCGGCATGCTCCCGGTGGCTTTCCTGCCAAGGTGCCGGTGGTAATCCGCCTCTATCGAGCGAGAACTATAAATAAATTCCCGTTCTGAAGTCGTGAAAGACCGGTGAAAAGCCTTACAAATTTTTCTTAAATATTTCTCAAAGCAACTTTGGGCCTGATTTTGAGTTTTATAAGGCCTGTTTGGAGAATTTTTCCGCAGATTTTGTGATGTGCGGGAAAGGTTAATTTCACCGTGCTGTGAAGTTCCCGGACCAATTTCAGAATTAAACAAAATAAAACAGAAGAAATATGGAGGTTTGGCAAATTTCAGAGCTGTCAGAGCATCTAATTTTGAAGTTTTTCGCACAAATAAATTACGGGAAATCCTGTTGAACGAGCAAGAGAAACAAGAATGGACATTTATTCATTCTGAAATTGTATGAAGGCTGAAATTGTATGAAGGCTGAAATTGTATGAGGGCTGAAATTGTATGAGGGCTGAAATTGTATGAGAGAGAAAACAAACCGTCTCTATCAATTTAACGGGTTTCAGCTTGATGTTGATGCCGGGATCCTGAGTAAGGAAGGTGACGTCGTTCCGTTAACCCCGAAAGCTTTTGATACTTTAACGGTTTTATTGAAAAATCGAGGTAGAGTAGTGGCCAAGGACATTCTCTTTAATGAAGTTTGGGCGAATACTTTTGTTGAAGATGGCACCTTAACGCAAAACATTTCAACTCTTCGAAAAGTATTGGGAACGCCGGATGATGGAAAGCAATTCATCGAGACCGTTCCGCGCCGCGGTTATAAATTCGTTGCTGAAGTTACCGAATTTTTGGACAGCGAAACGCCTCTCATATCTCAAAAGCATAACTTTACCGGAATGACGGCGGACGATCAGCACGTCAAAAACAGCTCACCCGGTGCTCCGCCTAAAGAAAACTATCTGCTATTTTTCACCGGACATTACGGCTACTTATTGATCGCCGCATTCCTGCTGGCAGCCTTATTTTTAGTCTCATACAGCTTAATTTATTACGGCGGAAATGTTGTCCGCACCGACGCGCGGCCCATTCAGTCGATAGCTGTTTTGCCGTTTCAAACGATCGGAGAACAAAACAGGGACGATAAGATCGGTTTTGGAATGGCGGATGCGATCATAACGCGGCTTAGCAAATTGCAAAAAATTCCGGTACGCCCGACGAGCGCCGTTTTTCATTACGCGGAGCATCCTGTGTCAAACGCGTTAGAGGCGGGACGCGATTTAGGAGTTGATGCAGTTCTGGAGGGAACTATCCAACGCGAAGGAGAAACGGTCCGCGTCTCCGTTCGGCTTTCAAGTGTAGCGGACGGCAAGCCGCTCTGGGCCGACACATTCGACGAAAAGCCCGACGACGTTTTCACACTCCAGGATCTGATCTCAACTCAAGTTGTCCGGTCGTTGGCGCTTAAACTGACGCCGGAACAGGAGAAACTGCTCGGACAGCGCGCGACCGATGATCCGAAAGCGTTCGAGGATTATCAATTAGGTATTTATTTATGGAACACCCGGACGCGGGAAAATCTGGAGAAAGCGAAAAATTATTTTGAAAGAGCCATCGAGATCGATCCGGATTTTGCGCGAGCTTACGGAATGCTTGCCGATACTTATTATCTGATCGCTTATTACGGTAAAAATTCCAATAACGAAGAATTATATGAGAAGGCCCGCTTTAATGCACAGAAGGCGCTGGCTTTAGATGATTCGGTCGCCGAAGCCTATCTGGCATTGGCTGCTTACTACGTTTATATGAAAAATTTAGATATGGCTCAACATTATCTGGAAGATGCCGTTCAGCGTGCGCCATACAATTCAACCGTGCGGGTCCGTTATGCGTGGCTATTACTCAGACTGGAAAAAAAGGAGCAAGCCGTTCAGGAAATGACATTAGCCAGAGAGTACGACCCGCTTTCACCGGTGACGAACGGCGCACTTTGCAGCATGATGATCCTCCGCGAAAATTTCCCTTTAGCGGTCGAAGTTTGCCGGCGAGCGGTCGATATTTCCGCTAATACGGCGGATAACCGTCTGTCCCTGGCGTACGCTTTATTTTTCAACGGTAACCACGATGAAGCGATAAAACAGGTCCTGATCAATATCGAACGGAACGAGCAAAAGTACGACGCGCTCGGATCTCTCGGTTATTTTTACGCAAAACTGGACCGCCGCGCCGAAGCCGAATCAATTGTCGCCCAATTAAAACCCAGCGCTGAAAAAGAATTTGGTTTATATACCGATCTGATACTTATAAATTATACGCTCGGCAGAAAAGATGAGGCCTTCGGTTATTTTAAAAAGGTTTATGAAAAAGGGCGGTTGTCGGTTGTGGTATTCCGCAATGACCCCGTCTGGAAAGATATTCGTCAGGACTCGCGCTTCGTAAAATTAGTAGAAGGATTTTAGTAAATATGCTAAAGCCATCGACGCTCCTTCACCGCGAATAACGAATTGGTTTTTCGATCGTCGGCCCGACGAATTTTTAGCGGATCTGAAAAAGCGCGTAGACGGCTACGCGCTTTTCGTGTCTTGTATCCTGATGGCATCAGATTCACTCCGGGCAATACCGGCTTTTAGACTTTAGAATCGATCGGAACACAGATCCCGTTATCATTGATAAATCCGGGAGGGCACTGCGTTTCTCCGCCGCCGCCGCCGCCGCTACCAGGCGCGTCAGCTTTTTTTGGCGGGGCAGGCGGGAACTTGTCAGGGAAGGCCTCTTCGACTCTATGCCATCTGTCCATACTTACGCCAGCGATGTCGGAGAGTACTCTCACTAAACTGGACCTCACGCTCTTAATGAATAGCTCTTTGTCTCTGGCCACGAATTCTTCCTGCGAAAGGTCCGTCTGGAGTTCGGCATCAAGATCGATCAAAGTAATCTCAGCGTTTACAACATTGATTATCGATTCGCTCGCATCGGTAAAAAGCTTGTTCGTATTTTCACTTGCCATGATTTTATTCTCCTGTTTTTTAATTTAATTTCCCGGCTCGTTGACCGCATCCGCTTGTCTTCGATCTGCCGGACGATCACTTTGCCATTCGGGCGACCCGCCAGGGACGGTGTCTATTGTTTATAGACCTTTTCGCCTTTGTTAACTAGCGCGACATTCGGAAAGAAACCGTCTGAAAAAACTTTGGAATAATTTCGCGGGTCTGATTTTACTGAAGAAAATGCGGGATCACGCGGGAAAAGGGCGGCAAATTGTTTAAAAGAGAAAAGCGTGAGTAGCTTACTCACGCTTTTTCCATGAACGCCTGTTATTTCCGCGATCAATAGCGTTCGCTCGGTATATTACCGCTCAACCGGCGAAAGTCCTGTTATCCTTTCGAATCCCAGGAAGGGACAGATTTGTAAAGCACAAGATTGCCGTCGTTCTGCATAAATAATCCGACGGGCGTTGTATTGTACGTATTGGGTGACCAAAGCACATTTCCGTTCTGGGCGTATATGACCAGATTGCCGTCATTTTGCACGGCAAAATTGTCTCCCGGATTGCCGTCGGTACCGGTAGCCCAGATCGGCTGGCCAGTGAAGACGGATCCTTGCTGGAACGGCGGCGGATTGCCTACGACCTGGTAAACAACCAGATTGCCGTCATCCTGAAGTATTAAAACGTACTCCTGATTTTGGGACGTCACCCAATTTTGGTTGGATGTAAACGTCGTCCCCGGTGCTATCATGTTTTCGCCGTTAACGGTTGTGAATGGAGCCGGCGGCCCAAGCAGGTTCTGACCTGTGTTTAAGTCTTTTTTAACTGCACTACTACTCATTTCTTTTTCTCACTTTCTATTTTTGTTTTGAAATTAACGAACTGTCAGTCGCGTTTTTTTTCGACTTCATAAGCTAACGCGACGTGTGGAGAAAAAAGTCTGAAAAAAATTGCGAAAATGCGCGAGAAATGTTCGGCGGCGGGTTTGGGAGCTGCTTTTATACAGGAAATGACAATTTAAGCGGCAGTCAATTAACAAATCCGCCCCGCGCGGTGGATCGGCTAATTCTGCTTCCATGTTTGAAAATTATTTTGTCCTTTTTAAACAAAATAGAGGCTGCCTCTTCAAAGCAGCCTCCTTCTCATTTTATTCGCCGCACTCTATATCAGCGGAACATCCTGAATTTGAGAATATATCGTGCGCCGTCACCCTCGAAGGTCAGGTTTTTGTCGATGGGCCCCAAATCTCTATAGATATGATCGAGCTCGGCCTGCGAAAACCGAAGCTCCCGGATCGGCCCGATATTATCGTCGAAGTTGATGAAGCCGGCGGTTGCTCCCCGCATGAAACCGTTCATATCGTTAACAATACGGCTGACAAGTTCTTGCCGGCCTATTTTCTTATCCGTGAACAGGCCCACGTTCGCCAGCAGCGATACCTTTGCCGTTTTCTCCAGCACCGTGCGCGCTTGGCTGGCACTGCCGTCGTCATTCTCCATCATAGCGACAAGAACGATGAAGTTATCAGGGGAGGATATAAAGTCAGGGCCGTTATTCAAACCCCAAATTATATTGAAGGGCGCTGTTCGTTCTCCGATGCCCACGTCGGCCAGGGGGCCAACCAGGGTCATTTTTGAATTGTCTTTTCCTACGGCGATCGAGCCCTGTATTTGAAGGTCCACGGCAAAGACGAGTGCGTAGGGTTCATCGTTCTCCGTGTTCCCGATAATGGGCAGATTGAACTCATCGCTTTGATCCAGGCATTCAAACCGGGTCAGGGTTAAGGTGAGGGGACCGATGGTAATGGGTATAAGCGACTCTTCACAGGCTTGCAAAGACGCGCGTGTCCTCCTGATGCGAAGGTCCAGATCTTTCCATTCCTTGCTTATTACGGGTTTCATATGGGGATCGTGGGGTTTTGGTGAATTGGGATCGTGGGGTTCGATGATAGATTTCTCGACCAATTTGATCGCTTCTTCCAACCTATGCAGCTCGGCGCGAATAGGATCACATTTTTTTGAAACCACGAGCGGAGGCGGTGTGTTCAGATGGTATGTAGCGGGACGCACGAGCATCGTAAAATTCGCAGATACATCGAGGTGACCTTCTTCATTGCCAACGTACGGGTTTCCTGAAAAAACAACTTTAAAATCGCCTGCCATAAAATTCTCCTTCGTCGTGTGTTTGAGGATGCTTCTACTAAACCGCTTTTCTACCGCCGCATCCGTGCAAGCAATAGCTGCCAAACTACTAATTTCAGACGGCGTTTCCGGTGATTTCGCACCTGATGCCGGAGCCTGATTAATGTTTCTATTAACTGACGCGACATGGGCGGGAAAATAGTCTGAAAAAACTCGGGGAATTTTTGATTGATTCTCCTTACTTTGGGGTTATAATGGCATCGAAAATGAACCAATCCGGGTCTGCCAAGCACACGATCACGCGGATGCTGCAGGAATGGAATGACGGCAGGCGAGAGGTTATCAACGACCTTATGCCGCTCGTTTATGACGAACTGCACCGCCAGGCGAAACGCTACCTGCGCCGCGAGCGGCAGGGGCACACTCTGCAAACCACCGCGCTGATCCATGAGGCTTATTTGAAATTGATCGACCAGCGAAGTGTCGAGTGGGAAAGCCGCACGCATTTTTATGCCATCGCCGCCCAGGCGATGCGGAGAATTCTGGTCGATCATGCGCGCACTCAAAAGAGGGAAAAACGCGGGGGCAATAATGTCACGCTGCCGATCGAAGATGCGCTGCAAATAGCAGGGAAGGAAGAAAAAACCGTCGATCTGATCGCTCTGGACGAAGCATTGACGCGGCTGGCGGCCCGGGACGCGAGGCAGGCGCGGGTCGTCGAACTCAGATATTTTGCCGACCTCAGCCTGGAGGAAACGGCTACTGCCCTGGGCATTTCGCGTGCTACCGCCGCCCTCGATTGGAGCATGGCAAAATCCTGGTTATTTCGTGAATTAAAAACCTAAAGAAAAGATCACTCTCACGAACGTGAATCCGGAAAAATGGGAACAAGCCAAACAGCTTTATGAAGCTGCGCTGAAACGCCGGCGTGATGAACGTCCGCACTTCCTGGCAGAAAACTGCGGCGGTGACGAAGAGCTGCGCCGGGAAGTCCAATCCTTGCTGTATGCTTCGGAAGAGGCGGACGGATTTCTCGAAAAACCCGCCATCGATGAGATGGCCGAATTTATCGTCAGGCAGCGATCTCTCATCGGCCGGCAGATCCTCCAGTACAAAATTATCGCTATGCTCGGTTCCGGCGGAATGGGCGAAGTTTATTTGGCCGAAGACACGCGGCTGAAACGCAAAATTGCTTTGAAGATGCTGCCTTCGTCTCTCAGCGATGACACAAAGAGCGTGCGCCGTTTCGAACAAGAGGCGTACGCCGCCTCCGCGCTTAATCATCCGAACATTTTAACGGTCCACGAATTCGGCGAGCACGAAGGGATGAGCTTTATCGCTTCGGAGTATGTCAGAGGCGAAACCTTACGCGCCCGCCTTAGCGGCGGCAAACCTTTCAGCCTGGCAGAAGTTTTGGACATTGCTCATCAGATCGCCGCCGCCCTTACCGCCGCGCACGCCTTTGGCATCATTCACCGCGATATCAAACCGGAAAACGTGATGATACGCGATGATGCGCTGGTGAAAGTACTCGATTTCGGTTTGGCAAAGCTCACCTTAAAAGATGAAACCCTGGACACCGAGGGCGAAACGGCATTACACACTACGCCCGGAATGATCATGGGAACCGCCAGCTATATGTCGCCCGAACAGGCGCGGGGCCAGAGGACCGATGCCCGGACGGATATTTGGAGCCTGGGCGTAGTGCTTTATGAAATGCTGGCGGGAAGGCCGCCTTTTAAGGGTGAGACAGCGAGTGATACCATGGCCGCGATCCTGACGCAGGAACCGCTACCCATCGATCACTTGCCCGGCGAATTGAACCGCATCCTGCGAAAGACGCTGCAAAAAGAAACGGGGATGCGTTATCAAACCGTCAAAGATCTTTTGCTCGATCTGGAAAACTTCAAACTGCAATCGGCGTCTCTGCCGTTTCTCGCGAAAGCTCCCGTGAAAGCTCCCGTGAAAGCCCCAGTTAAAGCCAATGCAGATACGGGAAGTAATCCTGCCATGCCGACAGATCGAACGCCGGGCAATTTAGAGACCGGGCCGATCGATAACACCCGCACTCCGGATACCAATCCGGTAATTGCGGCCCGTTCCCGGTTGTTAGATCCGAAACTGGTAACGGCTTTTGTGCTGCTGGCGTTGCTGGGAGGGGCAGCGGCCATTTGGAAGATCGGTTTTCAGGACCGAAACCAGGCTTCGCCGATCATGCTGGCATCGCTCCGCGTCCGGCAGTTGATATCCTGGAACGCCGAGGCGGGCGAAGACGATGCCGGGGCCAGATTCTCACCCAGTGGAACAATGATCGCCTATTCGCTGATAAAGAACGGGCAGAGTAATGTCTGGACAAAACAAGTCCCCGATGGCAAACCCAATCAGGTCACTGACGGCAAGTGGGATTACTACAATCCGATCTGGTCGTCAGACGGCCAGCGGATCGCGTTCTTATCCAACCGTGATAATCAAAAGGCGATCTGGACGATGCCGTTTTCCGGCGGCGAACTTAAATATGTAAAGGCCTTTGAGGGAGCGGGCATCAACCTGTTAAATTGGTCGAAGAACGGCGAGAAAATTTATTATCAGGAGCGTTTTAATGTTTTCTCGCTCGACATTGCTTCCGGGCAGACCTCTCAATTGACCAATTTCGATTCAACGAACCGGGCACTGTTTTTTAGCGTGTCCCCCGCTGAAGACCGCATTGCTTATTCAGCCGGCCCTAATGAACATCTGCATATTTTTGTGATCCCGATAGGCGGCGGGCCGGCCGTTCAGGTCACGAATGACGAAGCCAGCGATGAGTATCCGCTGTGGCTTCCCGACGGCAACCGGATAATTTATAACTCCAAACGCGAAGGGGTATTTCAAACGTGCATAGCCTACCTGGATGAAAAAAGGACCGAGCAGATAAATCTCGGCATTGGCGATACCCTGATCAGGGATGTGGCGGCCGAAGGCAGCCGGATACTTTTTCAACAGGCCAGGGAAGAGAGCGATCTGTGGATGGCCGACGCCAACGGCAAAGGCGAAACGCCTGTCACATCCGATCCGGGGCTCGAACTTTGGCCGGATGTTTCCCCGGATAGTAAAAGCATTGTTTTTCAGGCAACGACCGAATCGAAGCATTTGCTGGAAGGCTCGATACGGGTCCATTCGATGGATGACACCCAGGAAATAAATATTACCGCGGAGGGGTTCTCGCCCACATTCTCGCCGGACGGACGCAGAGTGGCTTTCCTGCGCGACGCTGACAAACTGATCAATCTTTGGATAGCGGAAAAGAGCGGGGCCGACGTGCGGCAACTGACAACCCATGGGGTCTGGTTCGCCGGCTTTAGCGAGGTGCCTTATAACAGGGCGCAGGTAAGAGATTACGGTTGGTCGCCCGATAGCGCCCGCCTGGTTTATAGCGCGAAAAAAGACGGGCTTTGGAATATTTGGCAGGTTGCCGCCGACGGGAACGGCGAACCCCGGCAGATATCAGGCAACACCGATGAAAATATCCGCTTTTACAACCCTGCCTTCGCCCCCGACGGCAACCGCGTCGCCTCTACCTCAAGCCCGGTCAGGGCAGCTTCGGACGGGAAGAAAATTACCAACCTCAATCTATGGAATGGTGAAACATCAGTAATATTATTTTCGTCGGAAGCGGCTTTTAAATTGATCGGCTGGTTTGGCAACGACCTGCTGATCGCGATCCCGGAAGGCAAAGCCATCGCTAAACCCGTAAAAGTGAAATTACAATATATTTCCGCCGAAAATGTTTCTGCTGAAAATATTTCGGCTAAAGGTGTTGCGGCTAAAGATGTTTTTAGGGATCTCGCGTCGGTCGAAGCAGCGTATTTTAACAACATCCAGCTTTCGCCCGACGGCCGCAGCATCGCCTTCACCGCGAGAAAAGACGGAGAGGACAATATTCGGGTCATTTCAACGAAAGGCGTCACGAACATCAGGATAACCGCTGACGTAGAGCCGACAACATATATCGCCGGCCTGGCCTGGTCGCCCGACGGCAAGACGATCTATTTTAGTAAACAAAAACAAGTGAAAACGATCTCGATGATCGAGAACTTCAAATAGAAGGAAGGCCTCAGAGGTCCGGACCAGCCGATATTTGTTTCACTTTTGTTTCATTCCGGATGAGCCAAAGTGAAAGACCTGAAACGTTTTTGAAACGCGGTTTTGGGAATTTTGGAATTCAAAGAACGGCAGTCGAGTGACGGCGGAAGACTGGCGGCTAGAGAATATCCGAAGAAGCATTAAAGGTGAAGAGCGGTTTTTGTCCGATCGGGATTTTTGTGTTATTTGCGGCAAAAAAGACTCGAAACTACTTGCGTCACACTAAACACACGAAAGAAAATTTTCTTCACAAAGGCACCGCAGAACACAAATCGATCACCCGTACCCAAAGTTTCATATGTTTCACATTTTTAAGAATAGGCATGTGAACTGGGAGCGCCTGCATCCTACCGCTCTGTCAGTAGCGTCTGCGTTAGCAGATGCGTAAAGGCGTAAGAAACGCACTTGCTGACACAAGCGCTACTGACATGAGCGCGACCAAGCCGCGCTTTGCCGGCGGGACACCGGCGCTCCCAGGTTCACCGCATCGTTTAATTTATCCGCTTTTATAAATGAGCAGCTTATAGGCAGACACACGACTTTAGAGGCAAAGCCTAAAAGGAAGTGGAAAAAATGTCGCCCAAAAAAGCGGCTGCCCGAACAGGCAGCCGCTTTTAGTTTTGACTTAGACGCTCGCTACAGACTCTTTAGAGCGCCCGGTAGTAACCGGAGCCATAAGAATGTAAAGATCGCGAACGGCCGGTACGCCACAGCCCTGGGATTATTTCCGTGGCTGAACAGTACTCTTCGCAAGAAGATCAGATCGGCCTTAAGTTTGGCCCGTGCCCTTTCTTTAGGATCCGATATTTCTTTTTTGATCCTGGCCATTTCCAGATCGTGCGCCTTACACGCAGCATCCAGATCGTCTATCGGGTCTTCGTTGACCTGCGGCCCGTCAGTACCGTAGCCCGGCCCGCAGAAGAAGCCATAGACAGGTATGAATACGTTAAGGCCCCTCCCTATAAGCACTTGGCCGAGATACTTGAACCCCTTAGCGAGCCCCCGGAAAAATCCGGCAAAGAAGCCATGTTTAGCGACCTCGCTCTTTATCGACTCCGATATCACCCCGACAATGCCATCGATAAAGGTCTGAAGATACATCTGCAGCAACGTTAGGCCAAACTGCACCCACTGGCCCGTTACCATCAGAAATGCGAGGTATGCCAGGGTGAGAACCGTTTGTAAAATAGGCCCTATTATGGGTATCTGGCCTATTATCCTCAGCACCTGCATTACTCCGCTTTGGATGGAGGTGACAACTTTTATGATTACCTTCAGCACCGCCTTCATAAGGGCCTTGAAAACATTGCCCAGCCACTTAAAGAATTTGCCGAAGAATAACCCGTCGGGGTCGGTATGATTTACCGGATCGTTCCCGCAATAAGTATAGAGATTTAAAGTTTGCGGGATCTGCAGATCGCTCGCCCTCGCGCCGATCGGATCGATCTGGGTAAAGCGGCCCTGCAGCGAATCGTACGTGCGGTTGACGGCATAGTCCAGGCCGGTCTGCGCGCTTCGCTCATAGCTGGTAAAACGCCTGCTTATCGACCCGGTCGATTCGGCAGCCAACGCGTTTCCAAACGGCAGGTTCGTCTGTTCGAAACTCGAGCCGGCGGCCTGGTTGGTCATCAGGCGCGTGCCTAATTTATCCGGATGATCGTACTCGATGATCTCTCCGCCCTGACCGTTGGGCGTCCAGGTAGAAAAGAGGTTTTCTCCCAGGAAGTTGTAACTCTTGGTCCAGGTCGGCGTTTGCGCGGTGAACTCGGTGTACTCCGCCATTTGAACGCCGCCGTTATTGGCGAATATGGACAGTTGATTGGTGTCGTAATTGTAGGACATCAAACGGGCATTATTCGATCCGTATTGGAACGCCTGCCAGTTGCTGCCGTCTTTCTTTTTGACTGCCAGCAGCCTGTTCGCCGCGTCATACTCGTAGATAATGCTCCCTTTGCCGGCCCCGGGTATGCTCTTGGTCATATTACCGGCGACGTCGTAGGCAACCCGTCCCTCGACCACACGGTTATTGGTCTGGTCATAGGTAAGAGAATCGTGGCCGTCGCGGGGAATAGGAGAATTGTCGGCCGCCACGCCGGTGGCCGTGACACTCGTCCTGTTGCCATAGCGATCGTAGACGTATTGCTGCTGTGAAAGATTGTTTCCGCCTTTGGCTTTGGTCAATCTTCCGAGAGCATCAAATTCGTATTCACGATTTTTATTGTTATCCAGATTATTGATGACCTTGGTCATCAGGCCGGTTTTGCCGTTCACGGTTCCGACGCTGTTGTTTCGACCGTAGTCATAGCTCAGATCAAGCAGCGTCTGGCTGCTTCTCTGCACCTTTTGATTAGTGAGATACCCGTTCTGCGCGTCGTAGGTATAGCTTTCCGTTATCTGGTTGGTACCGGTCGTGCCTACCTTGATCGACGTCAGATCGTCATTGGCGTTATAAATAAGATCGCTGGCCCTCTGCTGGCCATCGACCGACATCCCTGAGACCCGGCCGCCTATGTCATAAGTATTATGAACAAGCCTGCGCGGATTTCCGGTCAGTCCGTACTGGGCCGGGTAACGCAAGTCACTCACCCGGTTCAAAGAGTCGTAGAGGTAACTGAAGACCATCGGATAATTCGTGCGATAGTCTACGGTCTCCGTCAGATCGCTGATCCGCCCGTAGGCGTCATAAGCGAAATTTTCCGTCAACATACCGTCGGTCCTGATGCTCAGGATCCTCAGCTTATCTCCGGTCGTCACATAATTATAAATGACGCCGGGAGCCGCATGGATGGTCAGATTCGGCTCCAGCGGGCCGGACAGGTCATACCAGATCACTTGTAAGCGGTTAAGCGGGTCCGGTGCGCCCGAGCCGTTGGTAAAGACATAGTTTGCCCTGACGCCGCGCGCATCCGTTTTTTGCGTTACATTGGAACGGCTGTCATAGGTATATGCCTCGCTCCAATGCGCGTTCGGGCTCGCCGACCCGACATAAGCGCCCGCGTCGTTTAGAGTCGCGGTTTGCTCGGCATGTTTCTGATGTGTCAGCCGGAGCAGGGAATCGTACTTGAAGTAACGATGCTGAACGCCCTGTTCGATCTCGGTCACTTTACCGAGGGTGTTATAGGTATATTTGGTTTTCAGGCTGCCCGAATTCGAAACGGTACCATTGCCGTTGGGATTCGGTTCGACGACTTCCGCCATTCTTCCGGCCTGATCGTAACGGGCCCAGCGTTCACGGCCCCACGGATCGACCATTCTCACCGTGTTTCCGGGCAGGCTCGAAGCCGAATCCGGCCGCGCGCTTTCGTTATAGAATACTTTTGCCGTGCTGCCGTCGGGTTCCGTTACCAGCGTCACCCTTCCTTGCCCGTCATAAGTGGTTTCACTCCACTGCACCGTATCGCCGGAGCGATAAGCCCGCGATTTTTTCCAGACCTCACCCATCTTGGTGTATTTGGTCTCGACGATATCCCAGGCATTATTCGGTACCAGGGTGTCTTCGCGTTTTATCATCTCCGCACCGTTCACGTACTTGATGGACTTGCCGGCTAAAGCGGCGCTGGCATCAAGCGTTTCCTCCGTGACCGTCATCGCGGTGTCGTTGTAGGAAAACAGCGTTGTTGAGCCGGTTACGGCGTATTTAATTGCCGCCCGCAAGGTGTCCGGGTGATACTTCAAGGTCGATAGATTCCCGTTGGCGTCGATCTCCTGAAGGGTCAGACCCGTTTGATAGGAGTACGCCGTGGAAGTCGTTATCCGGTTAGCGGTCGCATTCGGATCCGCCGCACCGCGGGTTGACGATTCCACGTAGGCAAATTGATTCGCGATCGAATAGTCGTAGCTGCTCTGCTGGCAGCAGTTGGTAGATTCCGTACGCATGTTGCCGTTAATGTCGTAGCTTCGCGTTTCCACGGACTCGCCGGTCAGCGCAACCGCATTGGCATAGGTTGTAACTTTGGTGATGTTACCCCTGGCATTCGTGCTCGGATCGAACACACTGATCTGTTCCCACTGGTCGCAGTAGTAGCAGGTTATCGGATCGTAAGGCGGAGCTCCGCATTCATAAGGCACCCAGTTGGTACATTCCCCGTCCTGCATCTGAGTTGTATAGGGATCGAACCGGGCATCGTGATAGATCACCCCCGGTGTGTTCACCATCGGGTTGGCCGCGTAGTTGTCATATTCATAAACCGTCCAACTCGCTTTGGAGCCGTCCGGGTTTTCGGTCCCGGTGGCTTTTACCAGGTTGAAAACGTGCCTGCCCGCGTAGTAGATTCCGTTTACGAGGCCGCCGATATAGGGCGTGCTGTTCTCATACTCGGTCAGCGTGCAGCGCAGTTTGACACCCGCGTTGTCGTATTCGCACGATTTAAGGGCCTGGTTAAAGTTTCCGCCGGTGTAATCGTATGTCGTAGTCGTTTTGAGGTTCAGCTCATCATAAGAATCGGTCTGGGTCGGCCGCGGTGTATGGTAAGCGCCTTCCTGCCAGCCGACGATGGATTTTCCGACCAACTGCAGATTATTGTTCACATCGGGAACATAGGTTTCATCCTGATAGACCAAACCGTCATCGAAAAAGCCCGCATGATTATAGGAATATTGTTTGTTGACGGTTCCGTTGGGACGGGTCACGGTCGTGACCCTGGGAGTACTATTTTGTTGAATATTATAAGTGGTAACCGCCGGCCCGTTATCCATTCCGTCGTAGTTTTCCGACATGGTGGTGTATTTCGGCGCATCGGTGAGATTTACGCCGTCCGTCCGGGGCGATTGGTTAGCGGTGGTTAAGGGATAATTGTATTCGGATTGTTTGGACATCTGTCCGGAACTGACGACGCCTTGCGTTTCGGAACCAGTTTGCCAACTCATCCCCCGCTGGCGGGTGAATTTGGTCAGCATTCCGTACGACGAATAGTAGCTGGAATAATCAGGGGCGTTGGGATCGGCGCCGCCGAACCAGTAACCGGTTTGGTTGGCCGGATAATAGATCGAATCCAGCACCCACGGCGTCGAATCTCTCACGACCGGGATATATCCGTTGGCGAATGAGTAGCCAAGGGTCAGTTCGCGATAGTGAAACATCGCCAGGGTACGGGTCGTGGCCGAACCGTATTGAGAACCCTGATTCAGCATGCGCGGGGCCTCAACGCTGATCAGCCTGCCGAGAGAATCGTAATTAAAAGTAATGACCCTTCCCATGGTGTCGGTTATCGTCTGGATGTCCGGCCCCTGGTTGTTTTTGTAGGTCACGGTGAGATAGTTGCCGTTCGCATCGGTGATCGACGTCGGGTACGCCGCGCCGTTCGCATAGGCGCCGTACGAGATGAATGTTCCGTTGGACATTCGCGCGTAGGATTCGATGATCCCGAAGTTGGGAATTCGGACGCTGCTGTAGTCAATATAGGTTCCGTCGGCGGTCTGGCCGTTGAAGTAGGCCGTGCTTCCGCCATAGTTCACCTGGCCCGAAAAAGCATGCCGGGTCCCGTCGGCATCCACCAGCATACTTCCGCCGTTTGAGCCGAGGTCCACAATTTTGCCGAAGCCGAGCGACCAACCCGGCGCGGGAAATCCGTGATCGATGTCATAGGTCATTTCGTGCGTGCCCGCTCCGCCCATCGCCGATTTGTTCCAGAGGCGCGAGTTGTAAGTCATATTCAAACTTACATCGATGCCGCGGCCGGGAAGGGAAGTAAGCGGCGCTGAAAAACTGAAGTTTCCATTGCCCGCGCCGTTATCGACGGGATGTCCCGGAGGATCGCCCGGGAGATTGCCCGGATCATCCGAAGACGGCCAGTTACCATCGCCCCACTCTCCGGGAACGCTCTCGGGCGCGGGGCCTCCGCCTTTGCCTGCCTCGCTAACCTGGTCGCGCGAAGATATTTTGCGCTGCGGCAGTTCGGAAAGATTCGCTCTTTCACGCGGAGGAGCCTTTGACGGGGTGACGGTAACCGTTACCGCGCTGCTGACCCCGTTAAATTCCGCCGTCACCGTAAAAATGCCGGGGCTTTTGGCCTTGAATACGGAATCGACCATTTGTCTCACCTGAAGATCGTGCTCCGTGTCTTTTGACGTCCAGGAAAACCCGATCCCGCTCAGCGGCTGCTTTTTGGCGTCGTAACCGACGGCCGAAAACGCCACCTGCTGGCCCTGTATCAGGGTGACCGAACCGGGAAATATTTGAATTTCAGTGAGATCGTCTAATTTAGGGGCTTCGTTTTTAATAACAGCCCGGCTGGCTCCCGGTGTGAGAACCGCCGCTAATAAGCTGTGGGAAAATGAAAAACGAAGATCCTGGTACCATCCGTTGATCAGCCCGGGGGTTACGGCGGGCGCTGCCGGCGTGGATATTACCAGCATTGAAATTATCAAAAAGACAGATGTGATCTTTAAGAATATCGATCTTCTGTCATTGGTTTTGCACAAAGGCTTCTTCTTTTTAGGCATACTTCTTCTCCTCTATGGTTGTTGGACTGACCTATGCTTACCTATCTCAGGTACTTTTGCCCTATGACTTTTTGAACTTTTTTAAGATTCGGCAGATTTACAAATTTAGATAATTTCGATTAGGCAGAGTTTAGGGCAGTCATCTTACAAAGTCCTTAAAAGAAATAAATCGTTATTAATTAATCTTAAATTTTTGATATTTAGGCGTGCTCATATAATGAAACGAATGACTATCGCGATGAGGTCAGAACCGCGACCGGGTTTCAGTAATGTTTAATTGGTGAATGATTAATGAATAATTTAAGAGATAACAAAGAGTCCATTGATCACTAGTCATTAATAACTGATCACTAAAAAAGAAACCCGGTCACTACCGTTCCCGGTTCTGACCTCATTCTCTAATTGCAAATATTCAAATCCGGTCGCTCAACAACGGAGCGTCAAAATTCGGACATTTGTCCCGGTAGAAAATACCCGCTCAGGGACGGGATCTACCATTTTCTTCCCGCATTTATTATTGACAGCCTGAAAAACTCGCCCTTTTTTCCCCTTTATTTGGTTCATTTACAGGTTAGTTTTATATTTGTAACAAAATTTAACATTGTTGGTATAGGAGTTGCAGCTACTGTCCCGGACGCGCGGCTTTTTGGCGGTCCCCCACCAGTACAAAACAAGGAAACAACAATGAAAAAAACGATCTTTTTGATCATCGTAGCCTCACTATTGGTTAGCAGCCCGCTAGCTCAATCGATCACCTTCACGGAAAAATCCAACCAGCCGCTATCTGTTTTGTTTGATAAGGCAAACCTCTCCGCACCGGAAACCGTCATCTCGGTCACCGCGCCGACCTCCACCGTCGAAGTTGGAAGCGAATTTAACGTTCCGCTAAATGTTTCGGACACCACCGGCCGGGGAATCATCGCTTACCAGTTTGACCTGCACTACAACCCTGCAGTGATCCAGCCGCAGGCTAACGCAGTAGAAGTCGCGGGGACTATCAGCAGCGGGCTGAGCGCCGTGTTCAATCCCAACATGCCCGGGCTTTTGAAAGTTGCGGTCTACGGCGCGTATCCGCTGTCGGGAACCGGGACCTTGCTCAACTTTAAGTTTGTGGCGGTAGGCCCGGCGGCAAGCACATCGCCGCTGAGTTTCACCAATTTTATGTTCAACGAAGGCAATCCCGGAAGCACCGTGCTGGATGGCCAGGTCAAACTCGCTCCCCGAAGCATAGGCGGGGTGCCGTCTTCATTTACCGGATGGGAGATCCCGCGCGGCAAAAGTTTTGTTATGACTTCGGACGATCATGTGAACTCGGCTTCGCTGACCGTTTCGTTTGACACGGTAGAAGGATCACAGCCGGGATGTTATTCCATCGCAAACGGCTACTGGACAATGATGATCTACAGCAATGGAGATTATGTCGGGTCGCTTTACGGAGAGATCTCTTATGGAGCGGTCCGCGATTCCTTTGACAGCGTGACCGGAGGCATTCTTGAACGGAGAATAAAAGCAGCGCGCTTTCGTATCCTCGGCGGCAAAGACGGCTATGAGTACGTTCAACCGGAAGAAACGGGAAGCCTGGACTTTTCATCCCGCACAAAGTACGCGAACGGAAGAAAGACCACCGCTGCTTTGACGAATGTTTTCTAAATTAAAAAGCTAAAGACAGATCAGGAAATCGAAATTTTACTTTCTTTCGATTTCCGCACGGTCATCAATTTGATCAAGCAAAAAAGGGCTGCCCATCCGGCGGCCTTTTTATTTTTGCGCCTTTTTACGGTAGTGTCCTAATTTGAGTTTACACAATCGACAAAAAGCGTGTCGGCAGCCCGCGCGTTAGCAAGGGCGCCCTCCCTCACGGTCAGGCTACTGACACAACTGCATCTTGAAATTAAGACACCATTTTTCACATAATATCTCTGCTTTTATAAACAAATAAAATTTTTTCTGTAACGTTTTACCTCCTTTTTGTCATTTATATATAAGGTCATTTTTATAAGTTATCGTGAGACTGCTCCGGTGTAACTTCAATTAAAAGGAACATTTAATAGTGCCTTGACAAAAGCATTTTCCGAGCGTAGTGTTGAGATACTTCCCCCCGCATATCATGTTTGTTCGTTGGCGAACATAACAGGCTTGAAGAATGTGTTCCCCGTCTATGCACACCTAAGGTCATAATGATTTATTTGAATAGGTCATGTGAATTGAAGCTAAGGTCACTTCGTTTCACTTAACGCGCAGGCTCCTTTGTTTCGTTGTAAACAGCGGGCTTTAAGGAGTTTCAAGGTGCGGCTCTTAGCGGTTATCCGCTCTGAAAAAGTGTGAGGAGATTGTACCTGCGGCTAGCATCGCAGAAAATTTCTTACCTTATATACTTATTATTTTTTTTAAGGGGTTAGTTTTCGCTCGAGATTTTGTAAGGAAAAAGCTGAGCGGTTACGCGAATAACCGCTCAACGCTTACTCCTTCAAACGATCCGTCAGAGAACGTGCTGTCTGAAGTGTTGGTATAAGCACTCACATAATATCACGCTCTCTGTCGTATTCAATCATTTCCAGTTGTTTTAGAGGCGCCCTAAAGGCGCTTGGTAGTGGGGGATAGGCGTTTTTCGCCTGCCCTGCTCAAGATTTGTCGAAACTTCGACAGGGAGATCTTTTGTCTTACTTCAAGACCAGACAAAAGAAGCTAACTTCGTAATACGGACGTTTTTCCAAACTCCTAAAGTTACCGATTCTCCTTAGCACCAAAACTTGAATAATTACCTGCTTTCCACAGGGAAATGTTCCCCCGTGTAACAGGCGCTACGTCTACGAACTAATGTTAAGGAGAAATTAGAAGATATGTCAGGAAAGTTCAATCGGTTGAATTCGTCAACCTCACCAACATATTCCGCACGCCCCACACGCTTTACAAGCTGGCGAAGCCGGATCAGCATTTTATTAAGCCTGTTATTTATCACCGTTGCGATGGGCGGCTCGGCCGCAGCTCAAACGATCAATTTTGAAACATACACACCCGGTTCACCGAACGGACAGGATGGATGGACCCGTACCGGTAGTTACGATCACCAGATCGTAAATAATGTATCGGCGCCGCTGTCGTTTGGCGCACGGAGTCTTCGTATCTCGAATGCCATCTCTTCCGGTAGTTTTGGCGATCAAACTTTCTCAAAATCTACCGCTAACGAAGCCGGGGAAACGGCCGCTGTGAGCGGCGGATGGTCGGGTGGTGCGCGTCAAAGTGTATTCACCTGGCAGTTCAGCGTGGCCTCGACGGTTCCGGGTGCTCAGCAGCTAGGCCTGGGTGTGTCGGTTGCCGCAGATCGCGGCGACGGCGGCCGTATGAGCCAGGTCCGTTTTGAGGATCAGGCTGACGGCATACACGTTCTCTTTTCGGAATTTAAGGACCTCGCGCCTTTCGGCGGCAGTACCGGCGATGATGCCAACGGCTGCAACGCGGGCGGCGACGGTTTTGTTGCTTCTGACATCGCAACTTTAGATCGCACGGGAACTCATAGCATCAAAGTTGTAATAACCTTTAACAATGGCCCGCGTAATGACGTAGCGCAGGTTTATATCAATGGCAGCCTGATCAAAACGGGCAACACCTGGGAAGATTACTACCGTTATTGCGCCGAACAGGCAGGCGGTGGAAATCAGATCCCGACGACCGATTCGCTTTTGTTCCGCACCGCCACCTCGGCGCCGACCAGCGGCAACGGCTTTCTTTTTGACAACTTCACGCTTACTTCGGGTGTGGCGTCCACGACCGTGACGAACCTCGGCGCAGCTAATTTAACACCGGTGCCTAACGCAACCGACTGGTTCTTCTACAACGACGAGAATGACACCATCAACAACTCGCTGGGAACTTTTGTCGGCGGACCGGGCACGGCCCCGATGGGAACGGGAAGCGCTCAGATCTCCGTCACCGGCACGCAGCGGCGTAATCTGGCGACCTATCGTTTCGGCGGCACAGTGTTGTCCGCTATTACTGAACTTAAGTTCAGCACTTACAATCCTTCAGCGGGTAACGGCGGCAGCGCAACGCGCTCGGCCTTCCTGACCTTTAATGTAGATTTTAACAACAGCAACACTTTCCAGAGACGTATTTCGTTCGTTCCATCCACCAATGGCACCGTCGTGCAGGATCAGTGGCAGGAATGGGACGCGGTCAACGGCGGCGGCGCGCTTTATTTCTACTCAGGACCAACCTGGCCCGGAACCGGCACCCCCGGAACCACCGCCCGGACCTGGAACGATATAGTGACTTCGTACCCGGCCATTCGAATATTACCGAGCGATCCTTTCCTTGGCCTTCGCGTGGGCGAGCCGTATGCCGACGGCTATACGGAAAACATCGATGCGTTCAAATTCGGAACCGCTTCGGGAACAACGCATTTCAACTTTGACCCGGCCAACCCGCTGGTCGTCGACGATGACGGCCTGGGCGCGCCCGGTAACTGTGACGGAATCGACGTAGTGTCTAACAACATCGCCGGAGCGGTAGCTGCCGCGCCTCCGGGCAGTACCATTCAGATCTGTTCGGGAACCTATCCTACGCCGAATACGATCGTGCTTAACAAAGCCGGAATGACCCTGATCGGCGTCGGGCCTACTAAACCCGTTATTCAGGGGTCGCTGGCGACGGTCAGCGCGGGAGCACATAATATCTTTCACGCTACCGCGGATAACGTCACGCTGGACAATCTTGAGATCCAGAAGACCGATCTGGGCGGACTCCAGGAACTCATCTGGGTCCAGGGAAACAACTTTACCGCGCAGAACAACCTGATCTACGGGCCGAATCCGGGAAGCACCTGGGATGTGGCCGGAGTGGTCAGCCGCGCGTTCATCGTTTCGGTTTCCAACAACCTGCAACTGCTGAACAACACGATCCACACGCTGCGTCAGCCGGCTTATATGAGCGGTTCTGGCCGTGAGCGGCGGAACGATCTCGGGCAATAACGTTTCGGGAACAAAGGGCTGGGTCGTCGAAGGCGGTAATTTCGCTTTCAGCGGCAATACCTGGGGCCAACCGCAGAATCAATCCTGCGATATCGCTTTGATCCCCAGTGTCGCCCCGGCAAACAACGCTTTCTATGAACCGCTGCTCGCGTTGAGTACGAATAACGATAATGCGTTCATTTGCGCTCAGTACGGAACACCGGTGAACGGCCGCGCGAATGCTTACGTTGACGACGGCGCAGCATCGGGCGGAAACGGAAGCGATAACAACAACTACCAGGGTATCAATGCCGGCATAGCCGGAGCATTACCGGGCGGAAACGTTTTGGTAGCCGGCGGAACTTATAACGAAGATGTATTGGTTGATAAGAGCGTGAAGGTACGCGGCGACGGTGCCGCCAGCACGACCGTGATCGGCCCCATTGGCCCGGTAACGAATTCAACCTTTACGGTGGCTGCCAGCGATGTCCGGATCAGCGGCTTTACTATTACCCGCGCGGGTAATAACACGACGGATTGGAATAATTCTCTCCTCAATTCCGCGGGTGTGTCTGTTCAGGGGCTGACTTTAACGGGCCTGACCTTAAATGACAACATTATCACCGGAATGCGTTCCGGTATCGATATTAACAACAGTGGAAGTCATACGATCCGAAATAACGTAATTGACTTTAACCACACCGGGATGATCTTACGTAATCAGACCAATAACATTACGTTCACCGAAAATCAGGTCACCAACAACAGGACCGTTGGCATACTATTCCTGATCGGAGGCGCAACAGACCAGGCGCTAAGTTGCACATTCTTCAACAACAACATCAGCGGCAACTGGTATGGAGAAATTGTGGATCGCCAAAATGGCGGCTCCAGTCCTCCGGTTGGCAGCAATTTGAAAAACTTCAGCGGCAACTGGTTCGGCAATGCTGCTCCGGTCGTCACCACGGCTAACAGCGCAGAACCTCCGTACACCGGGCACATTCCAGTGGCTTATGGCGGCGGCGCAACTGATCCGGGAGGCCAGCCCGACATTGCGGGACCGGCTTCGGCTAATTTCGACTACACGCCGTATCTCAATTCCGGTACGGATTCGAATGTCGAGACATCTCCGGGACGCGGAACGTTCGGTTTCCAGGGAACCTTCAACTCTCTCAGCGTGAGCGCCACCAGCGCCCAGGTCGGAGCGGGAAGCAAGATCCAGGAAGCGATCGATCTGATCACCCCGGGCGGCTCACTGGTAGTTCCTGCCGGAACCTATCCCGGTAATGTAAATGTTAACAAAGCGTTGACCATATCGGGCGCTTTCACCGTGGGCGGAACGTTTACGACCAGCGCGGCGGGCGTTGTGTTAAATCCCGGAAATAGCCCCGGCATTATCAACAGCGGCAGCCTCTCGCTGGGTTCGGGAACGACCGTGAACATGGAACTCAACGGCACCGTTGCGGGAACAAACTACGATCAGTTCAATGTTGCGGGCACGGTTGGCATCGCCTCTAACGTTAATCTGAATCTTCTTGTGGGTTACTCACCGGGCGCGGGCCATTCATACACGATCATTAATAATGATGGTGGCGATGCCGTAACAGGTGAATTTAACGGACTGCCCGACGACAGCACTTTCTTTGTCGGCGCAAATTCGTTCAGCATCAACTATAACGGCGGTGATGGAAACGACGTGGTCGTTACTTCCGTCGCCCTGTGCAACACGGTTTCGATAGGTTCGAATTCGACCTTAACGGGCCAGCCTGTCAGCGTGCCTGTGACTGTCGATGACACGACCGGACACGGTTTGATATCGACCGACTTTACCGTGACCTACAACCCGGCGGTAGTTACTTTCAATTCAGTAACTCTGGGAACTGTGACTGCCGGCAGCACTCTAACTGTCAATACTCCGACTGCTAACACGATAGTCGTCTCGATCTTTAGAGCGACGCCGTTCAGCGGTGCCGGAACATTGGCTAACCTTAACTTCACCGCGGTCGGCGCGCCCGGCACTTCGAGCCCGGTGAATTTCTCGGCCTTTAAGTTCAACGAAGGAACGCCGTGCATCTCGACGACTAACGGTACGATCTCGATCCTTTCGGGAACGATCACCGGAACGGTCACATACGGAAACGAACTCATAGGAGGCGGCCCTTCACCGCGTCACGTGCCGAATACCACGCTTAGCGCGGTTGGTTCCGTAAATGTATCGACGTCATCGGCCTTGAACGGTACGTACACTCTGAGTGGAATGGGGGCCGGTGCTTATACCGTCACGCCTTCCAAGACGGGTGAGGATTTCGGCGCCCTTACCGGCAACGACTCTGCACTTATCGCTCAACACGTGGTCGGACTGACCACGCTGAATGCGACACAGCAGACGGTCGCCGATGTCAGCGGCGCCGGAGGAGTAACGTCATTCGACGCGGCCCTGATCGCGCGGTATGTCGTGGCGCTGCCGGGTTCGGGCTCTTCCGGAACCTGGAGATTCGTCCCGGTCAACCGTTCGTATCCTAACGTCAATACCAACCAGACAGCTCAGGATTACTCCGCGCTGCTGATGGGTGACGTGACAGGCAACTGGATCAATCCGCTCGCTACCCGGCCCGCGCCGACGCGAACGAGCAACAAATCGATCCCTGTTACCATTGGAGATGTTTCCGGATCGCCGAAGTCGGCCTTAACGATTCCCATTACTGTGCCGGATCTGACCGGCAAGGGAATTGTGGCTTACCAGTTCGACCTGAAATATGACCATACGGTGATCGAACCGCAATCCATACCTGTTGAACTCGCGGGAACTATCAGCGACAAGATGCTAGTCACCGCGAACGCAGAAACGCCGGGCACTCTAAAGGTCGTCGTATTCGGAGCGCTTCCGCTCGCGAGCAAAGGACTTCTGCTTAATCTGAAGTTCACTGCTCTGGGCGAAGCCGGTTCCTCTACGCCGTTGACCTTGGAAACCTTCATGGTCAATGAAGGCGACCAGCGTGTCAAAACATTCAACGGAATGGTCAAGATCACCGACCAGCCCGAAGAAGAAGCTTCCATCGAAGGAAGACTCTTTACTTCGGAAGGTAAAGGCGTATCCAGCGCCTGGGTTACCTTGACCAATTCCAACACCGGTGAGACCTATACGGTCCTTTCGAATCCGTTCGGAGTTTATCGCTTCGGAGGAATCAAGACAGGCCGCACATATGTCATCAGTGTCGAATCAAAAGACTTTACGTTTGCACCGCAAGCGATAAGCCTCTTGAACGACATGACCGGCGTTGACCTCAGATCCGAGCAGTAAAGACGGGTTCTGAGTTTTGATCGGGGCGGGAACTTGTTCCCGCCCCATTCTAAATATATAGGGAATAAGAAAGAAGTAGGAGATCTTGTATGAGAGAGTCACGGATGTTTGGTACTGGTTTTTGTAATTTTAAGATGCGGTTCCTGACGGCTCTGCTTTTACTCTCCGTTTTGAGTTCAGCCGTTTTTTCGCAAGGTGTTGTTCAGGGCCTGTTTGAAGCTGAGCGAACCTTGGGAGACGAAAAAGATAAACCTTCACCTGAGGCTGCCACGCTCATCGTGGATGACGACAGCGTTTGTCCGGGCGCCGCTTTTACTACCATCCAGGCGGCCATTAACGCTGCCGTTCCCGGCGATACCGTTCAGGTCTGCGCCGGAACCTACGACGAAGATATCAACATCAATCAGAATAATTTAAGTGTTATCGGCGCCGGCCCGGGAACTACAAATATCCGGGGGCCGATAGGCGGCGCCGGAGCAACGGTAACTGTGGCGGCGAACAATGCGACAATCGCCGGATTCACTATTACCCGCCTTGGCAATAACACCACCGATTGGAATAATCCGGGGTTGAATTCCACCGGTATTGCCGTCCAGGGTTTGTCAGTGACAGGTATGCTGGTGCGCGACAACATCATCACCGGCAACCGCACCGGTATCGATATCAATAACAGTAACGGGCACACCGTGCGCAATAACGTTATCGATTTCAACCGCACGGGTTTGATCTATCGCAACCAGACAGATAATCAAACGGTCGTGGAAAATTTTATTACCAACAACTGGACCGTGGGAGTCCTTTTTCTCGACGCCAGCGGCGGCACCAACAGTCCCGTGCAGACCGCGCTAAACAGCACGTTTCGCAATAATAGTATCAGCGGCAATTGGTACGGGCAGATCGTAGAGCGGCAAACGGGAGGTTCGCTGCCGCTGCCCAATACCACCAACCTGAAAGATTTCAGGGGAAATTGGTACGGGACCGCGACGCCGGTCGTTACCACGTCAAACAGCGCCGAACCGGGTTATGCCGGGCAGATCCCGGTCGCTTATGGAGGCGGCGCTTCCGCCCCGGGCGGCCAGCCGGATATTGCCGGGCCTGCTTCAGCCAATTTTAAATACAATCCATTTTTGATCAGCGGAACCGACACTAATATCGAGACGACCCCCGGACGCGGCACCTTCGGCTTTCAGGGAGTTGCGATCCCTTGTAATAATATTTCCGTCCCGGCGCTTACCACATTAAGAAATAATGTAGTAAGCGTGCCGATAAATGTAGACGATACCACCGGCCGCGATATCATTTCATATGACTTTACCGTGACCTATAATTCGGCGGTCATGCTCTACCTGGGAACGGACCAGGCGGGAACTTTAAGTACCGGAATGACCGTCACCGTGAATGACACCACTCCCGGCGTGCTGATCATATCCGGATTTTCCGCGAATCCTTTAACAGGTTCCGGCGCATTGCTCAAATTAAATTTCTTTGCCAATGGAGCAGTGGGAGCGTCCAGCCCGGTCAGCTTCAGCAACTTCAAATTTAATGAAGGCTTGCCCTGCGTTAATACTTCGAACGGAAGCGTGACGATAATTTCCGGCACGATCACGGGCATAGTTAATTATGCCAATTCATTTAGCTTTAAGCCGGTACCGAATACCGTCTTGAGCGCCACCGGTTCGATACCGGTATCGACGAATTCAGCATTCACTACCGGCGCATATTCTTTGAGCGGATTCGGGGCCGGGCCTTACACCGTTACGCCGACAAAGACCACGGATGTTACCGCGATCAGCGGGTTTGACTCTGGGCTGATCGCCCAGCACGTCGTAGCGTTGATCACGCTGAACTCGGCCCAGGCCGCGGCCGCCGATGTCAGCGAAGCCGCGGGTATCACGTCATTCGATGCCGCGCTGATCGCGCGCTTTGTTGTCGCGCTTCCGGGTTCGGGTGTTACCGGTAATTGGAAATTTAATCCCGTCAATCGCTCGTATCCGAGTGTCGAGACAAACCAGACCAATCAGGATTACAGCGCGATATTAATGGGTGAAGTCTCCGGCGATTGGACACCGCCTACCATGTTCGCTTTTAGCAAGGCGTCCAGGCCCGCTCCGGAAGCTGTCGTCACCGTAACGGCGCCGACCATGAATGCGCAGGTCGGAACGAATTTTGATATTCCGGTAACCGTCGGCGATACCACCGGGCAGGGGATCATTTCTTATCAGTTCGATATGCTTTATGATCCGGCGATAATACAGCCGCAAGGCAGCCCGGTCGATACCGCCGGAACGATGAGCAGCGGAATGTTCGTTACGGTAAATAACCCGTCACCGGGTTTGCTGAAGGTAGTAGCCTTTCAGGCCACTCCCATCTCGGGCGCCGGCACGTTGTTCAAATTCAAGTTTACCGCTATCGGCATGCCGCCCAGTTTTTCGCTGCTGACCTGGCAGAACTTTATGTTCAACGAAGGCAACCCGGATGACAACGCGGTGAACGGCAGGGTCAATATCGTACCGCCGCCGACGGCCGCAGAGGTTACTATCTCCGGCCGGGTACTGACGGCGCAGGGACAACCGATCGCTAGTGCCGTGGTCATCCTGACCGGGCCGCAAGGCGAGTTTTATATCGCCAGGTCCGGGCAGCTTGGCTACTACACGATCCCCGGCGTACCGGCGGGCGGATCGTATGTTTTGACCGGAAAAGCAAAACAACGTTCTTTCCCGGCATCGCTGGTAAATGTTTTGGATTCTATCTCGAACCTGAATCTGATTGCCGATGAATAATAATGTCCGCGTAGCGGACTGTGGAGAATAGCCCAGGGCTTCAGCCCTGGGTGAGGAAGATCAATTTGATGTTAGCCCTGAAGGGGCGGCGGAAATGACCGCATTCCGCCGCCCCTTCAGGGCTGGATCATTTTGAGAATTACGATACCCAGGGTGGCGCTCGCTACGCTCACTTACCCTGGGCTACTTTCTTTGTCCCCGTTGGGGACTTTTAAGGATAAATTTTCAAAACTGACCCGCTACCACAAATTGCCTGTTACCAGATCGGATCTTATAGGCAAAGTCAGTTCAGGTAATCTTCAACCTTGATATTTATCAGTTCTCCCAGCGCCTTTGTTTCGTCGCGAAGCGCCTGACGCAATTCTGCCAGCTCGCTGCGGCAATTTGCCGCCTCACTCCATTCAGCCTCAGATTTTTTCGCCTCTTCCCACTTGCTAAGAAGCGGATGCCATTTTGCCAGGAATGCGCGAAGGCCGCCGTTTAAAATAGCGAGCCCGATCTTTTCCACCGAGCCGCCGCCCGGCTTATTTCGCTCAGGGGGCCGAAGCTGTTTGAGCTCGCAGCGAATGAGATCGTATAGCTGGTAGAGCGAAGCGAGCGCTTCGCGAATGCTGCCGCTGTCCGGTTCGATCGGCTGGGTCGCTATGCGTGAAGCCAGTTCGACAAAAATGCGCCACCCCGCCGAGCGGTGGGCGTCGTCCAAATAGGTACCGAGTGCTTTTTCTTTTTCTCTTATTTCCTCATCATCCACCAGAGCCGAATGGGCGGCAAGCGCGGCCTTTTTATCTTCAGCGAGACCTGCTTTGACATCGGCCGGAAGCGAGGAAAGTATATTTTCCAGATCATGGATACTGAGGATCTGTGCCAGCCCGCGAATGTATTCAAGCACGTTTTTGCGTGTCGTCTCCAGATCACGGCGGCAGAGTTCAGCCAATTCCCATTCGGATTCGGGCTTTTCTTTCTTTTCCCAATTTGCCAACCGCGGGTGCCAGCGAGAGAGCATCGGGCGCAGGGCATCGTTCAGCATGCGGACAGCGTAAGATTCGATGGTGTAGGATCCGGCCTCTCCGGTTGGCGCGGAAGGAGGCTGCGTTTTTAGCTCGGTGCGGACGATGTCAAAAAGTTTGTATAAGGAAGCCAGTGCTTCCCTGATCGTGCCGTTTTCTTTTTTTAATTCCTGGGTGCTGATGCGGGTCGCGGTTTCGACGAAGATCCGCCAGCCGACCATCCGGTGCGCCTGGGAAAAACTGACCTTTGTTTTAGTGCCGAAAAGACTGATCTCGACATTTTCCACGATGATTTCGCGGCCTCGCAGCCAGAGATAAACCGGCAGGAACAAAAGCCCGACAACCGCGCCGAGCGCCGAATACGGGATCCATTTGTAGGAAGCATTAACGGAAAGTTCCGATAAATAACCGACACCGGCGCCGATAGCGGCCCCGGCCAGTGCCGCGCATAAAGCCGTAAAAAAATAAATTATTTTGGACTTAAAGCTCCCCATACCGATTCCCGTACTGATTAAAAATAATACTTATTCTATTATTGTCAAAAATAGATAGCTAAAAGTTTGGGCGGATAGACCTTTAAACCTGGGAGCGCGGACGTCCCGTCCGCAAAGATCGCGCAGCGATCTAAATTACTTTATCTAAAATATTCAGCGCGAACGAATCGCGCTTTGCGGACGGGACGTCCGCGCTCCCAGGTTTGCGACAAATATTATTTTGCGGCGCGGGTGCCGAATCTTTTTACTTCCGCCGGGATCATTGTTACCGGCAGCCGGATATCGGCGGTCTCGCGCCCGGGCAGCGTTCTGATCGCCACCGGTTTTAGTTCCGCCATCGTTTTTTCAGGAAGCGTTTTTTCGTCTATCAGGATCACGTGATCGCCCGGCGGCAGATCGCCGATCGAAAAATATCCTTCATTATCGGTCAAGGTGTCGCGTCCGCTGGCGGTCACAACGCGCACATCGGTGAGTGGAGTTTCGCCTTCATCAGGTTTGCCGTTCTCATTTGTATCCAGCCAGACGCGGCCGCTGATGCGTCCCGTGCGCACCAGGCGAAAATCGGAAACCGAAGCGCGCCCGGACCCGAGATTTACATTTTTGGTTTCGGCATCGAGAAAAGTAAGGTCCGCCCGCACCGACAGCAGGTCGAGATAAACGCGGTGATCGCCGCTCGGAATATTATCGATGCTATACATTCCGTTTTCATCTGACATGACATAACGATTCCCGTCAACCTGTACCTTGACCTCAGCCTGCGGCTTGTCGATCCCCGGATCGAAACGCCCGTTGAGATCGACGTCCTGATAAACGCGGCCGGACACTTTGCCGTATGAATTCATTTCGGCGACCGGCGAATCGAGAAAGGCGGTATTGCTGCGCTTGCGAAACAGAGTGCCGCGAACACTCACCAGCAGGGTGGGGCCGGTTGAGGCCTGCAGGTAATTGACCTGCAGTACAGTTTGGCGCGGAAGTTTTACCGATGCCGAGACACGTTCAAACGTCGAGAAACGCGACGATCTGTCATAGTTATATCCCGCGCCGGCGCTGAAATTCAGCCGCCCGTTCCAGAGGCTCGAAGTTTGCCAATCGAACTGGCCGTTAAGCGCCCCCGTGGTGGCGATGCCCTGGCTGAATTCAAGTGAGTTCGCATCGTTTATCGAATAATTGGCGCCGAACTGAGCGTTCATTGCCGCCGGGCCGAGCGATTTGATCCGGCTGGCATTTACAAACGTGCGCAAGCGGGAAAATTCCTTTGACACGGTCAGCATCGTGAAGCCGGCAGGGCCGGTCTGGCCCGTCTGGCTCTCGGTATGAGTGAGATAAAACTGCGGCAGGCCCGGGCGCGGTGTTAGGGAAATTGCCGCGGTGATGTATTTACTATCCCCATCTACACCGCCGCTCACGCCCGGACGGCTAGCAGTGCTGGCGCCCAACGAAGCCGAGATCCATTTTTTTGGCGACCACGTAACGCCGGCCGCTTTTAACACGAGCGGCTCACGCAGCCCCGCTTGCGGGCTGAGAAAATTTTCACCGATATTCGTATAGCGCCCCTGCACGGCAATTTGATCGGTCAGTTGAAAAGTGCCCGAAAGATCTACCGCAGCTCCGCTGCCGCTAAAGGGAGAATTGTCGGGCCTTGACCCGGCAAATTTTCCGAATCCAAACTCACCCTGCAATTGAAAGCGGGCCTTATTGTAATTCACGCTTCCTGAGACCAGGTCGCCGCGGCGCTGCGGGCCGTCAAAATTCATCGCGCCGGCTGAAAAACCGAACGCGTTCGACCCGCGCCCGTTGGCTGCCGAAGCGGACGCGGCAAAAACTCCGAAAACGTTTGTATCGAAGTGAAAGCGGTTGACCTGTTTTGGTTTGGGCTGCGGCTGGAGTGGAGATTGCGTCAGCAGGGGATCGGGTACGGGAAGGAACACACCCGAAAACGAGCGCCCGCCGAAACCCGTCACCATCATTTTCCCGACCGGTATACTGGCGGAACCGCCTCTGATAGCGGCAGAGAAAAATTGCAGGTCAGTCCCGGTGCCAAAATCACCGGCGGAGAAACGCTGCCCGTTGGGGCGTTCGAGGTTGAAGGTTGAGGTTTGAAGCGGCGAGAAACTGCGCAGCGACGCAGCCGTCGAGTTTGACAAGAACGTGAACCGGCCATCGCCCAGACGCCCGGCCAATTTTAAAGAGAGATTCTGCAGCGACGCGGATAAATAACGGTCGAGGCTGTATTCGTAATCGGCCTGGTATATTTCGAACGGCCGCCGCCCGCCGGCACTCTGCGTTGAAATGGTTTCGGCGAGGCCGCGGGAAATGAGCACCGCATTTTTATCCGCGTCGTAACGGACCGCAACATCGAGAAGCGCGGCAGTGATCTCGGCCGGCAGCATCAATTCGTCCGCATTAGGCGAGAAAACGATTTCCCCGGTATTTGAAACGGTAAGGATCAGCGATCCGTTTTCACGCACTTGTCCCAGGCGCGCGTCAAAATCGGCAGCGACGCCGGTCTGCCGCTTTACGGAGACCGTTCGCATTGCCGGAACGGCTGTAACGATATCTCCCAGGGCGCGGGCAACGCTGACGATCGGAATGACAATGCGTCCGCCGATCTGCTGCGCCGAACTATTCGGCCCGGTCAGTGTTCTTCCCTGAACCACGATCTGAGCAAAACGTTTACCTTCAGCATCAGGCGCATCTGAATCGCCCGCCGGCGGATCTCCACCGCTATTACGAACATGCGCCGACGCCGACACCGACCCCCATGCCGGGCCCGTGCAGGCAAGGCAGGTGAGGCATATCACCAGAACGACTTTTAGAAAAAGTGAACGGTCCATTTCGCGTGCAGACGGATTACGGTTTTTGAGCGGGAACTGTAGACGTGGCGATCCTTGGCGCGGGTTTGACGACGAGGTCGGTAACACCCTCGGTCGCCCTGCTGCCGTCCTGAAAATCAACTTTATATTTTACGGTGTAGTTTCCGGGCGCCAGCGCCTGATTAAGAAGCACGGGGCGGCTCAATTCCGTACCGCCAAGCACCGGTATGGATTCAAAATCCGCCATTTCGGCGACGGTATTTCCCTCGGCATTAACGACCTTGACCGAGCTGACGGGGCGGACCAGGCTGTTGCCTTCATTCCTGAGAGTGGGCGTGACGACGATGCCGTCAGGCGTTGATTCGGCGTAAAGATTTTCGAAAGAGCCGCGTTTGGTCAGACCCGGTACTTTTATATAAAAGACGGTCGCCATCCGGTAGCGAATGATCATCTGGCGGAGATTTGGCTCGGTCTTGAGATTTTCCGGACGCTGTTCGATGATCAGTGCAGCCAGGTGGTCGCCGGGTGTTGCGTTCGCCGGCACCGCGATCGTGACGCGGATCTGATGCATGGAGCCGGGCATAACGGCCGCCTCGCCGGGAGTGTAGATCAGCCACGGGCTCGCCGAATTCGGCTGATAGTTTGCGCGGAAAAATTCCACGCGGCCGTCTTTGGTCAGCGACCAATCGTTGAGGGTCGCTACTATCCTGGTCGGTTCTTTTTTCGCGCCTTCCGGGGCGCGGAAGTCCAGGTTGACGACGACCGTCGTTTCCGTCCCGGGTTTCATCTCGAGTTCGAAACGGGCCGGGGAAAGGGCCATGCTGCCGTTAGAAGCCGTGTCGGCATTTGGAGTTTGAGCGGCAGCGTAGATGGGGCAGAAGGTCAGACAGACTAAGAGTGCAAAAATAGAAAAGTATCTGTTCATAGATATCACCAAAATGACTGAAAGTTTTTAGCAGGGGACGTTGGGTCCCGAAGAGATGGTAAAAGTAACGGTCAGATTCGCCGTGCCGGACGCGTAAAACTGCGGCGTAATGGTAAAGACGGCGTTAAAAATATAACCATTATTTGAAAGCCGCGCGGCGGTAAGAAAGGACAGTTCGGGGCCGCTGAGGATGGTTGTGGAGGTAGCGACGTTATTTAAGGTGGAAGGATAAGCCACGCGCCCGTTGGCGGCGATAAATACATTGCTCGCCGGATCGTTGCCGAACGGCGAGGCGAAAAGATGGGGGCTCTCATCGCAAGTCCGCGCTAGAAATCCGCCCATCGAATGCATGTTGTTTGCGCCGAAACCGATGTCGGTACGCTGAATGGCCTGGGGGTTGGTGTTTGTCGAACCGGTAACGGTCGCCGTCACTTTGTAGGGTGAAGTGCTGCGGACCGCGATCGGAACAACTACTTTGACGATGTTGCTGGTGTTTTTCGGCGAAACTTCACCAAAATTTATCGTCACGGAGAGGTTGGTCGTAGTGCTTGAGCTGCCTGTTACCGAGCCGCCGAGGGCACCGGTTATGGTCGGCAAACCACCGCTCGAGATATCGAAGGCCTGGGCAAAAACGGTGCCCAAACCTCCGATAAACAAGAGGCAGAATAGAATTGGAATACCAAATGTACTCTTTTCCATTTCTTTGGTTTCCTACGGCGCGGTGACGGTGAAAGTAACGGCAACCGTTGTCGTTCCGTTTTCATAGAACTGCGGTTTGACGGCAAAGACCGCCGGAACGTTCAGCCCGTTAGCATTGCTGCGCGGGACGGCATTCATGATGGTCGATCCACTCAGAGCGGTCGTCGAAGTTGCAAAAGCACTAAGGTTCGACCGTCCCGCGGTGAATTCAAATCTGCCCGATGTCGCGTTGACCGCGCCATTGGCCGGAAGGGTAGGATCTCCCGCGGTGTTGTTGGTATCGGTACCGGTCGTATTGACGCCGACGCCGGTGCGTGTAGCCGCACCGAGGCCGAAGCCGATATCAGAGGCAAGGATCTCATTCGAGGTCGTGCCTGAACTGGTGACGGTAGCAACCATTGACATCACATAGGCGGCATTGCTGCGCAGCTTAAGGGGCACGCTGGCGGTAACGAAGCTGTTTGTGTTGCTCGGGCCGAGTTCGCCCAGGTTGATGACAACTGCGAGCGGATTATTGACTGTTCCGTTTGTCGTAATACCACCTCCGGAATTACCGGTCAGAGTAACGGCTCCGCCGGAATTGATCTCGACGAATTTCGAGACTGTTCCGCTCATATTGACAGTACCGGTGGTCGATTGAGCACTGGCCGCTGTCAAACAGAGAGTGGTGACAAATGCCGCTGCAGCGGCGTATTTGATCATTTTGAACATGGTGTAAAGTTCTCCTGGCAAAAAATAGGGTTGAAAATAATGCAGACAATTAAATACAGGCAAAGCAAGACCTTTGAGGCCCTGACCTTGACCTGTAATAAATTTATCCGCGGAAGATCGCAGCAAGCTTACGTTCGCAAATTTAGGCTGACCTGCTTAGTTTTGCGTGTAAGACGTTTGCGATAGTGATGGGGGTTGGGGGAAGACTATGGGGATGGCACAAAAATACTGCACCGTAGACAGGTTAATACCTAAACACCTTTATTGTCAACATTTTTTTGTATTAGGTAAAAATATTTAACATTTCGCATCCTAGTAAACTAGACCTGTGATGTTTGCATCATTCGGAATAGATAAGAGCTGATAACTGATAACTGAAAGATTCGATCTATTCTCTATCAACTATCAGTTATCAGCTATTCCGAACGACATTCCCTTCTCAGCACCACAACTTTAGGAGCAAAGCCAAAATTAATTTAATGACACTCTATTTTACCGGGAAGCCCATTCTTATCATCAGTTCATCGTATCTCGGGTCATCTCTTAAAGTGTCCAATCTGGGATTGACCTTTAGCAGGCAGAGATCGGCTTCGTGGCGTTCATAGGCGAGTTCCAGATGTTCAAACGCTTTGTCGTTTTCTTCCAAGGCCGCATATATCACGGCCGGAAGATAACCTCCCACATAGCCGTATTTTAAACTGTAGAGCTGTTCAAGAACCTGGTACGCTTCTTTTTTCTTTCCGGCCCGTGCATACACGTAGCCTGTCATGGCAAAAGTTTCCGTATTATGTGTGATGTCCAGAGATCTTTGAAAAGCGGCGCCTGCCTCATCGTACTCTTCCATCTCGGCCAGAACGCATCCCATTATCGACAGCGACTGGTGGTCGGCCGGTTCAAGCTCCACGGCCTCGCTGATGTGCATCAGGGCACTCTCATATTGCCGCATCTGGTAATAAAATCTACCCATCTCTTTGTATGAATTGACGGAAAGCGGGTCTAATTGAAGGACCTGCTGCAATTGTTCCAGCCCCTCAGCTACCCTTCCCATACCAAGCAGCCATTGGGAATATCGGTACCGGATGATGAGGAAGTTCGGATTGAGCTCAATAGCTTTTTTGTAGTATTTCTCGGCTTGGTCAAAATCCCAATTAAGATACATTTTTCTGCCATAAAGACCGTACATTGCATCGATCGAGCTGGTCTTTTCTGTAAAAACGGGCAAGAAGGGCTTCATGCGTGTTATCGCGTCTTCGTAGGAAATATATTCAAATATATAAAGAAAATAATATGATTCGCATATTTCAATTAAGGGATAAATGTTTTCCGGGTCCTGGGCGATCGATTGCTTGAAATATTCGATCGCTTTGTAGATATCGGTATCCGATTTTTTCTCCTGAAAATATTTGCCTTTGAAATAAAGCCGGTACGATTCGGTGTTTTTGGTTTGCAGATCGTCGGCGGAATTGCGGGCCATCTGGCTGATCTCGGAGCTCAGTTTTTCCGAAACGGCAGCGGTTATCTTTTCTTCGACTTCGATAATATCTGTGAACGGCTGATTGAATTGAGTTCCCCAGAGCTGGGCGCCGCTTGAAACATCGGTTAATTCGACGCTGATAATTATCCTGTCCTTGACGTTCCGCAGGCGTCCGGTCAATACCGTTTCCACTCCCAGAGTTTCACCGACCCGCTTTGCATCCGTGTTTTTGTTCTTATAACGAAAAACGGTATTGCGGGCCAAAACTCTGAGGCCGGAAATATGAGACAAGCTATTGATGAATTTTTCGGTCAGGCCGTCGACCAGATAATCGATCTCCGGATCGTTACTTTCATTATTAAGAGGCAAGATCGCGATGGAATCAAAAGCATTTTTTGATTCAGTTTTTTGGGTCAGGCGATTTTGTTGTATGAGCTGCTTTTCCCATTCTTTTTCCCGCGCCAGAAAAACCGGGGAAATAAACCGGTAACCCACGCCCGGCACGGTTTCGATGAAGGTGCGAATGCGGCTTTCCCCGAAGGACCGGCGCAAGGTTGAAACGTGTACCGGAAGATTTCCTTCTTCCACGAAACTGCCTTGCCAGACCTTTTCCAGGATCTCATCTTTCGAGACGACACCGCCCCGTTTTTCTATCAAAAGCTGCAGGAGATCAAGTGTTTTTGGCGTCAATTTCAGATATTTGCCGTCCATCACTGCCTGGCGCTCGACGGTATTGAGGTAACAATTTCTGAATTTATATATGGGCATACTCAAGATAATCATTTTCCTTTAGATCTGGCAAACTTTTTGCCAAAATCCAAATATATTCAGGATCCGTCTTTGTTAAAGATGCAAAAAGGCACGGTTTCAGCCAAATTTAATACTAATTAAGAACGTTTAATATTTCAGGTCAATACTTTAGATGATTCTGCGGGTAATGGGTTTCCTAAAGCCCTAAATATCTGAAGTTTATGGGCATTTCTGCGCTTTCGGTATGAAAACAAACATTTTACTGGAAATCAGAGACGCAGAGTTCTATAATTTAATTGAACCTGCTAATAAATCTCGCGATTTACATCTGTTAGTGTGTCTTATCAGCTATTTTCGTTTTCATCGAATAAGGAGGGTGCCATTTATGGGTGCTGTAATTACGGGTAAACCCGCGGCCGCAAAATCCAAAACCAACGGCAGGCTCAAATCCAGCAAAAATGTGAAGCCGGATTATCTCGATCCGAAGCTGCTGCTCAGCGTTCTTACCGCGGTTAAGAAGGGCGATTTTACATCGCGGCTGCCGGCGGACCAGGTCGGAGTGGCGGGAAAGATCTACGATGCCTTTAACGAGATCATCGAAAAGAACGAGCAGCTTACTTCCGAGCTCGGCCGCATCAGCGAAGTCGTCGGTAAAGAAGGCAAGATCGCGCAGCGCGCAGCGCTGACGCATTCGACGGGCGGTTGGCGTTCGTGTATCGAATCGGTCAATACCCTCATCACCGATCTGGCGCAGCCGACCACCGAGATCGCGCGCGTTATCGGCGCGGTGGCCGAAGGCGACCTTTCGCAGAATTTTAATGTCGAGATCGACGGCCGCCCGCTGAAGGGTGAATTCCTCCGCACGGGTAAAACGGTGAACACGATGGTAATGCAGCTCGGAGCGTTTGCTTCCGAGGTGACGCGCGTGGCGCGCGAAGTGGGTACCGAAGGAAAACTCGGCGGCCAGGCGCAGGTCAAGGGCGTGTCGGGAACGTGGAAAGATCTGACGGAAAACGTGAACCTGATGGCGTCGAATTTGACATCGCAGGTGCGCTCGATCGCGGACGTGACCACGGCCGTGGCCAACGGCGATCTTTCGCGAAAAATTACCGTGGACGTAAAAGGTGAAATTCTCGAGCTGAAAAATACCATCAACACGATGGTGGACCAGCTTTCATCATTTGCTTCGGAAGTGACTCGCGTGGCGCGCGAGGTGGGTACGGAAGGAAAACTCGGCGGGCAGGCTGAAGTGCGCGGCGTGTCGGGAACCTGGAAAGACTTGACCGACAATGTGAACCTGATGGCCAACAACCTCACCGGACAGGTGAGAAACATCGCGGAAGTTACGACCGCCGTGGCGAACGGCGACCTCTCGAAAAAGATCACGGTAGACGTGAAGGGTGAAATTCTCGAACTCAAAGACACCATCAATACGATGGTCGACCAGTTGTCGTCATTCGCATCGGAAGTGACGCGTGTGGCGCGCGAAGTGGGTACCGAAGGAAAGCTCGGCGGTCAGGCCGAAGTAAAAGGCGTGGGCGGCGTGTGGAAAGACCTGACCGACAACGTGAACCTGATGACCAGCAACCTCACGGGACAGGTGCGCAACATCGCCGAAGTGGCGACATCGGTGGCCAACGGCGATCTTTCCAAGAAAATTACCGTGGATGTGCGCGGCGAAATTCTCGAACTTAAAAATACGCTCAACACGATGGTGGACCAGTTGAATTCTTTCGCGTCTGAAGTAACACGCGTGGCGCGCGAGGTGGGTACCGAAGGAAAACTCGGCGGACAGGCTGAGGTAAAAGGCGTGGGCGGCGTCTGGAAAGACCTGACGGAAAACGTGAACCTGATGACTTCGAACCTGACCGCACAGGTGCGCAATATCGCCGAAGTGGCGACCTCGGTGGCCAACGGCGATCTTTCCAAGAAGATCACGGTGCAGGTGCGCGGCGAAATTCTCGAACTCAAAGATACGCTCAATACGATGGTGGACCAGTTGAACTCCTTCGCCTCGGAGGTAACGCGTGTGGCGCGTGAGGTTGGTACGGAAGGAAAACTGGGCGGGCAGGCGCAGGTAAAAGGCGTGTCGGGAACGTGGAAAGATCTGACCGATAACGTGAACTTTATGGCTTCGAACCTGACAGGCCAGGTTCGCAACATCGCTGCCGTGACGACCGCCGTGGCGAACGGCGACCTTTCGAAAAAGATCACGGTGGACGTGCAGGGCGAAATTCTCGAACTCAAAGACACCATCAACACGATGGTGGACCAGCTTTCGTCGTTCGCATCGGAAGTGACACGCGTGGCGCGCGAGGTAGGTACCGAAGGAAAACTCGGCGGACAGGCGGTAGTGCGCGGCGTGTCTGGAACATGGAAAGATCTGACCGACAACGTGAATTTCATGGCGTCGAACCTCACTTCGCAGGTGCGCAACATCGCCGACGTGACGACGGCTGTGGCAACCGGTGACCTTTCCAAGAAGATCACGGTGGATGTGAAAGGAGAAATTCTCGAGCTGAAAAATACCATCAACACGATGGTGGACCAGTTGTCGTCGTTCGCCTCGGAAGTGACGCGCGTGGCGCGCGAGGTAGGTACCGAAGGAAAACTCGGCGGGCAGGCGGTGGTGCGCGGTGTTTCGGGAACGTGGAAAGATCTGACCGACAACGTGAACTTTATGGCGTCGAACCTCACTTCGCAGGTGCGAAACATCGCCACGGTTACGACCGCCGTGGCCAACGGCGATCTTTCTAAAAAGATCACGGTGGACGTGCAGGGAGAAATTCTCGAACTCAAGATCACCATCAACACGATGGTGGACCAATTGAATTCGTTTGCCTCGGAAGTGACGCGTGTGGCGCGCGAGGTGGGTACCGAAGGAAAGCTCGGCGGACAGGCCGAAGTGAAGGGAGTCGCCGGTGTCTGGAAAGACCTGACCGACAACGTGAACTTCATGGCGTCTAACCTGACGACGCAGGTGCGCGGTATCGCCCGCGTGGTGACCGCCGTGGCCAACGGAAACCTTAACCGCAAGCTCGAAGTGGAAGCGCTGGGCGAGATCGCGGAGCTGGCCGACACCATCAACGCGATGATCGATACGCTCGCAACATTCGCCGACCAAGTGACGACCGTGGCCCGCGAAGTGGGTATCGAAGGCGAACTGGGCGGACAGGCGAGTGTGCCGGGCGCTTCGGGAACATGGCGCGACCTGACGGACAACGTGAACCAGTTGGCGGCAAACCTGACCAACCAGGTGCGCGCGATGGCCGATGTGGCGACCGCCGTGACCAAGGGCGATCTTACCCGTTCGATCACGGTAGACGCCTCCGGCGAAGTCGCCTTCCTTAAAGACAACGTGAACGAGATGATCCGCAACCTGCGTGAAACGACGCAGAAAAATACCGAGCAGGACTGGCTGAAAACAAACCTGGCCAAATTTACCCGCTTGCTGCAGGGGCAGCGCGACCTGCTGACGGTGGCGCGGCTGATCCTTTCGGAAATGGCGCCGCTGGTAGAAATGCAGCACGGTGTCTTTTACATCACCGGCATTACCGATGAAGAAACGGCGCTGAAGATGCTCGCCAGCTATGCCTATCGCGAGCGCAAATCGGTGGCCAACGAATTCAAATTCGGCGAAGGTTTGGTCGGGCAGTGCGCCCTGGAAAAAGAGCGGATCATTATCAAGGAAGTGCCGCCCGATTACGTCAAGGTCAACTCCGGTTTAGGCGAGGCGGCGCCGACCAATATCGTCGTGCTGCCGGTGCTGTTCGAAGGGCAGATCAAAGCAGTTATCGAACTCGCTTCGTTCACGCCGTTCAACGATATTCACTTTGCGTTTCTCGATCAGTTGACCGAATCGATCGGCATCGTTATCAACACCATCGAAGCGAACATGAGAACCGAGGAATTGCTCAAGCAATCGCAATCGCTGGCGCAGGAACTGCAGATCGGACAGGCCGAACTGCAGGAAACCAACCGCCGGCTCGAGCTGCAGGCGCAGTCGCTGCAAACTTCGGAAGAACTGCTCAAGCAGCAGCAGGAAGAATTGCAGCAGACCAACCAGGAGTTGGAAGAAAAAGCGACGCTGCTTTCCGAACAAAAGAGCGAGGTGGAGCAAAAGAACCGCCAGATCGAATTGGCGCGCACGGCTCTCGAAGACAAAGCCAAACAGCTCGCGCTCAGCTCGAAATACAAATCCGAATTTCTCGCCAATATGTCGCACGAATTGCGCACGCCGCTTAATTCGATGCTGATACTTTCCAAGATGCTTTCGGAAAACGCGGAGAGCAATCTCAACGACAAGCAGATCGAATTTGCCGAAACGATCCATTCGTCGGGAGCCGATCTGCTGGCGCTGATCAACGAAATTCTCGATCTTTCGAAGATCGAATCCGGCAACATGGGAGTCGAGATCGCCAACGTTCACTTCGGCGAACTCAAGGGCGAGATCGAACGCATCTTTGAACAGGTGGCGCAGGATAAAGGCCTGGAACTGGTCATCGATCTGGAAAAACTATTGCCCGATAGCATGGAAACCGATCCCAAGCGGCTGGGGCAGGTCTTGAAAAATCTCCTGTCAAATGCCTTTAAGTTCACCGCTCAGGGGCAGGTCGGGTTGAAGATCGACATTGCCGAAAGCGGCTGGAGTTTTGACAACGAAAATCTGAACAAGGCGTCATCGGTAGTGGCTTTTCACGTGACGGACACCGGTATCGGAATCCCGGAAGATAAACAGCAGCTTATTTTTGAGGCCTTCCAACAGGCGGATGGAACCACCAGCCGCAAATACGGCGGCACGGGCCTGGGGCTTTCGATCAGCCGTGAGATCGCCCGCCTGCTCGGCGGCGAGATCAAGCTGGAAAGCAAACCGGGTGAGGGAAGCACTTTTACCTTCTTCCTGCCGGAACATTATTCACAGGTTGCCAACATGGCGGACAGTGAACGCGAGGAAGACCTGCTCGCCGGAAACGGCCACGGTACCGAGATGCTGCTGGCTTTCGGGCCGGAGGTTGACGTTTCCCGTCTGGCCAGAACGCAGATCGCGATCAACGACGACCGCAGCATCATCGAACAAAACGACAAAGTGATGCTCGTCATTGAAGACGACAGCAGCTTTGCGCGGATACTGGTCGATATCGCGCACGAGCAGGGATTCAAGTGCCTCGTCTCGCAGCACGGTGAAGACGCGCTGATGACGGCGAGGAAATACCGGCCGGATGCGATCACGCTCGATCTGAAACTGCCGGGGATGCATGGTTATTCGGTGCTTGACCGGCTCAAGCATGATCCGTCTACGCGGCACATTCCCATCCAAACGGTATCCGTGCTCGACGATGTGCGGCGGGTTCTGAAACTCGGAGCATTGGGCCATATCACCAAACCGGCGCAGCGGGAAAACCTGATCGAAGGCGTGACCTTCCTCAAGGATTTTGTCGACCGCCCGGTGAAACGCCTGCTGCTGATCGAAGACGATGAAACTCTGCGCCGGAGCATTAACGAACTTATCGGCGGCGAAGATGTAACCATTACTTCGGTCGGGACCGGAGAGGAAGCGCTCAAGACGCTGGAGTCCGAATCTTTCGATTGCGCCATCGTCGATCTGATGCTTCCGGATATGGAATGGTCGGACCTGATCGGTAAGATAAAACGGGAAACGCGCTTTTCGGAGCTCCCGATCATCGTGCACACCGGCAAAGACCTGACCAAACGCGAAACGGCCAAGGTCAAAAAGATGGCGGAAACCATCATTCTTAAAGACGCCGATTCGATGGAACGGCTGGTGGATGAAACGGCGCTTTTCCTTCATCGCGACGTGGCCGATCTGAGCGAGTCGCAAAAGAATATGATCAAGCGCGTGAATGTTACCGACCCGCGGCTGACCGGGAAAAAAGTGCTGGTGGTAGATGACGACATTCGCAACATTTTTGCGCTGACCAGCATTCTCGAACGCCAGCAGATGCAGGTGGTCTATGCCGAAAACGGGCAGGACGGCATCGATATGCTGAAGAAATCAACCGCCATTGACGGTGTTCTGATGGATATCATGATGCCGGGTATGGACGGTTACCAGGCAATGCACGAGATCAGGCAGATCACGAAGTTCAAGTCGATCCCGATCATCGCGGTGACCGCCAAAGCGATGAAAGGCGACCGGCAGAAATGTATCGAGGCCGGAGCGTCCGATTACATTACCAAGCCGGTGGAAACCGAGCAGCTTCTGTCGCTGCTGCGGATCTGGCTGGATAGATAAAGCTTAATGAATAATGAATAGTTAATAATTTGAATCTGGCAAAGCCTGCACAGGGAGAATAAATGGAATCGAACTATCAAGCCACCGTGCTTTTGGTGGATGACAGATCGGAAAATCTTTTGGCGATGGAATCCATCCTGGCCGATCTCGGCCAGAACCTGGTCCGTGCCAACTCCGCCCGCGAAGCGCTGCGGTATCTGCTTGTAAACGACGTTGCTTTGATCCTGCTGGATGTGCAAATGCCGCTGGTCAGCGGTTTTGAACTGGCGGAACTGATCCGCGAACGCGAACGCACCCAACACACTCCGATAATTTTTATTTCCGCCACCAGCAAGGAAGAGCAATATATTTTCAAGGGCTATTCGCTCGGCGCGGTCGATTACATGACCAAACCTTTCGATGCGGAGATACTGAAATCAAAGGTGCGGTTTTTTACCCGGCTTTATTTGCAGCATCAGGAGATAAGACGGCAGGCCGCCCTGCTTGAGCAAACCAATGCTCAACTGGATACGCTCAATTGTGAACTCGAAGATCGTGTTCGCCGCCGCACCCTGCAACTGGAAAAAGCCAATGTTGAATTGGAAAAAGAGATAGCCGTGCGAAATGTTTCGGAAGCCCGCCTGGCCACGGAACACGCCATCACCGTGGTGCTGGCCGGGGCAAAGGATATGGAGAGCGCCACGCCGGCCATTCTCCGGGCATTTTGCGAGCATTTGATCGCGGATTTTTGCGCGCTCTGGCTTTTAAATGACGATAACGAGCTTACCTGCGCCCATATCGAAACCGCCGATAATATAGAATCGATAGAATTTTTTCTCGCGGAGTGCCGGCGGTTGAGCCTTCCCCGCGGAAAGGGATTGCCCGGACAGGCGTGGCAAAAAAATACTACGGTGTGGATACCCAGCACTGCCCGGGGAGCGAATTTTCCCCGCGCAAAATATGCCGCGGCGGTGGGGTTAAACAGCGCCGTTGCCTTTCCGATAAATATCGGCGCCGAATTTTACGGCGTGATCGAATTTTTCACCCGCCGGACGTTGAGCGAAGACCAGCAGATGATAAATATGCTGAGAGCTGTCGGCAGCGAGATAGGACAGTTTGCCGAGCGAAAGCGTGTCGAGGCTGAAAGAGAAAATCTTTTGCGCCGCGAAAAAATGCTGCGGGAACAGGCGGAAAAGGCCAATCGTCTGAAAGATGAATTTTTGGCGACCGTTTCGCATGAATTGCGCACGCCGCTTAATGCGATACTCGGGTGGAGCAAGATCCTGAGCCGCGGCGATCTGGACAGCGAAACTCAGGCCAGCGCCTGGGACGCCATCTACCGTAACGCAAGATCGCAGGCGCAATTGATCGAAGACCTGCTCGATACCTCGCGGCTGATCACCGGAAACCTGCGGCTGAATCTGACCTCGACGCCGACCATCCCGCTGATCGAAGCGGCGATCGACGTCGTGCGTCCCAATGCCGAGGCAAAGGGAATAACGCTTTTAACTTCTTACGATACCGACATCGACGCGATCGTTTGCGACACCCAGCGGCTGCAGCAGATCCTGTTGAACCTTTTGACCAACGCGATAAAATTTACGCCGGGCGGCGGCTCGGTCACAGTTTCTTTAACGCACGATGAGTCGGCGGTAAAGATCGTGATCAAAGATACGGGCATCGGGATCTCGCCGGAATTTTTACCTTTTGTCTTCGATCAATTCCGGCAGGCGGACAGTTCCAGCACCCGGCGGCACGACGGGTTGGGGCTGGGGCTGGCGATCGTGCGCCGCCTGGCGGAACTGCACGGAGGAACGGTTATCGTAGCGAGCGAAGGGCAGGGGAAAGGCTCGGCCTTTACGGTCGAGCTGCCGGTTTTATCTGCCTCTGCGCCGCTGGCCGAACAGCTCGAAGCCGAACGCGTGGCGGAAGCAAAAGAAGCGCCGGCTTTAGGCAGCGAGCTTAACGGGCTGTGCGTGCTTTTGGTTGACGACGATACCGACACTTGCGAAATGCTGACGTTTGCCTTGAACCTGCTGGGCGCCGATACCCGGAGCTCGACTTCCGTCTCGGATGCTTTTATCTCGCTCGCCGAACGATTGCCCGATGTGCTGCTGGCGGATATCAATATGCCCGGTGAAGACGGCTATTCGCTGATCGCCAAACTGCGCGCGCTTTCACCCGAGGAGGGCGCGAACATCCCCGCCATCGCGATCACCGCCATGGCGCGCCCTGAAGACGGTGAGAAAGTTATCATGGCCGGGTTTCAGGCGCACCTGCCCAAACCCATCGATATCGAAGAACTTTCCGCCGCCATTGCCAAACTGACAAAAAACGGGGAAGTAAAAGTCGTTTCCTAAAAAGCGGCCGGCGTTGGATCAGGATCATAACAAAACGTTGTAGTACCTTTCGAAATAGACAACAAGTTCGGCAACGGGTCAGAACCGGGAACGTAGTAACCGGTTCTTTATTACCCCCAGTCGTAATTCGACAATTCTGTTGCTCTTTCACATAAAACTTGAATGTCCAAAACCAGAACCGGAACCCGGTCACTACGTTCCCGGTTCTGACCTCATACTTAAAACTGTCACTTTTTTAGCTTTTAAAAATTAAATACTTCGGTGGATTCTGCCGGGTCCGGCTCGGCTAAAAAAGCGCCGGTTCGAATGGTGGCGTGGATGGCATCGGCCAGCTCCCGCCTGATAGGAACTACCACGGCGCTGTGAGACGACCAGCCGCCGGCCTGCGGAAACATTTTGAAAGATAATTCCTGTGCCTCTTTTTTTGCGCTCTCCATATTTTTCGCCAGCTTGATCGCCGCGTAATGTTTAAATATCGTTTCGCCCGATATCGGAGATCTCTGCTGCCTGGCCATTACCGATACGGCATATACCCGGAATGTGACACCCATAGTACCTCTTGCAAAAAACCGGTTTTACTTTAGGGGAGTTTATATAAATCAAACTTAGCAAGTTGAGCGTTTGCGTGTCAATACTACCGGGAACCGGAAAACCGCCTTTGCGGGATAATAAAGCGAGTTATGTATTCCGTATTACAGTAAGATCCGGCGGATTAGTGTCTAATAGAAGTATATAGAAGTTATATATGTAAAAGTGATGGCCTGGCGAATACGGCGCTTAAATGCAGGTGCGGTATGTCAGGCAGCTTTGACTTTTTAAAACGACAGATCAGGGAGGAATTTTTATGAAAAGGTATCTTATCTTTACGGTTTTAATGATCTTAGCGGCTTTAGGGCTGGCAGCGTGCAGCGGCGAAAGCGCCAACAACAAGCCGGCCAATACGCGCGCCAACAGCGGTAACACCAGCGTTGTCAACACTCTTTCAAACGCGGCTTCGACGGCAGTAAACGCCGTTTCGAACGCGGTGACGAGCAAACCTACCGAAGCCGATTTTTGGAACAAGGCCGCCGAGGGCGGAATGGCCGAGGTAGAACTCAGCAAGCTTGCCGCAACCAAGGCGACCAATCCCGACGTGAAAAAATTTGCGCAGAAGATGGTCACCGATCACACCAAAGCCAACGGCGAATTGAAAACGCTGGCCGGCAAATTCAATGTTACTCTTCCGGCCGAGCTTAGTTCGACGCACAAGTCGGCGTTGGAGAAATTGAAGGGGCTTTCGGGCGCTGAGTTTGATAAAGCTTATGTCGATGCAATGGTCGGCGACCACAACGATGCGGTCAACCTCTTCCAGTCGGAAGCCGAGGGCGGCGCGACGGAAGAATTAAAGGCCTGGGCCGCCAAGACCCTGCCGACGCTCAAAGAACATCAGACGATGATCAAGGACATCCAGAGCAAGATGAAGTAACGGCAGTGTCGTTTTCAATGCCGGAGGCATCATGGATATTAGCCGTGCGGCGAAAGCCCACGGTATGCAATCAGGATATATTTTTCCAGCCATGAAAAAGGGCGAAAAAAAGCTCCGGCTCCTGCCGGAGCTTTTTCGTTGTCGGGATGCTTGGGTACCGGGGGCTTTCGCCCCCGGCTAATATCCGACAGCCTTCCGGGCCCAGAGCATGAGTCAGAACCTCATCACCAGGCGTTTATGTTATTTCTGACCACTGGCTACGGTTTCTGATCTTTGCGCCGGCGGAACCAGAGATCGCCCAGGGCGATGGTCATCACCCAAATAAAAGCGGTCAGATATCCGGCGATGATGTCGGTAGGGTAGTGGACGCCCAGATAAACGCGCGATATGCCTATCCAAAAAATAAGTAAGACCGCGAAGATCCAGATGAGTGACCTGAGCAGGATATTTTGCAGGCGGCTGGTTAGCAGCCACGCCAAAATTCCAAAAAAACATAACGCGGCAAAGGCATGGCCGCTGGGAAAACTATAAGAAGCCGGGGCTAGGTAATCAAAGAAGGCAGATGGCCGCGCGCGGTGAAAGAAATTTTTCAGGACGGGTTCCAGTGACAGCTCACCCGCCATAGTTAGCAGAAACAAAATGAGCGCGCGTTTTCGTCTCAGGTAGAGAAGAAGAAGGAGCACCAAAATTCCCAACGGAAAAAGAAAGCTGAACGAACCGATAAAAGAAGCGAGGATCATCAACTGTGTGAGCGCGGGCGAAGAGGCCTGATGGATCACATCCCGGACGCTTTCATCAAAAGCCATCGTGCTGCCGGAAAATATTTTATCCGCCAGCCAGATGAAAACCGCCAGACAGATAATCGCCAAGATCAGTCCGACAAAAAGCCCTACTCCGAGCACCTCTATCATTTTGATAAAGACCCTGGGAAGGGGAATTTTCGCCCACTTTTTTCTTTGCGCTTTATCCGACATTTTATTTTTGGGGGTGATCATAGCTCCGAGCGGTGTACCAGAGCAAATTTTACCAGGGCATTGGTGCCGCGCAGGTCGAGCTTGGAGCTTATATTGGCGCGGTGGCGGTCGACGGTGCGAATGCTGATGAAAAGCTCTTCGGCGATCTGGCGGCTGGTTTTTTCGGCGGCGATCAATTTCAGAATATTGCGCTCGGCCGGGGTCAAACCGCCTATGCCGCCGGGCGTTTGCGCGGTAAGCGATCCGGTGCGGCCGGCGCGGTTCACCAGGTATGTCGAAAGCGGCGGGCTGATGTAGTTTTTTCCGGCGGCGACGGCGCGGATACTGTCGGTGATCTCGGGCAGCGCGCTGTCTTTTAACACATAACCTTTTACACCCAGATCAAGCGCGGCATTAAAGATCGATTCGCTATTGTGCATCGTCAAAAAGATCACTCCCACGCCGAGGTCCTGCTTCATGATGGACTTGACGGTTTCAAAGCCGTCTTTGCCCGGCATATCGACGTCCAAAACGACCACATCGGGCTCGTGTTCTTTGATCAGCGACAGAGCGGTCTCGCCATTGTCGGCTTCGGCCACGACGTTCAAATCCGCCTGGCCTTCGATGATGCCGCGCAGGCCGCGCCGGAAAATGGGATGATCGTCGGCAATAATTATTTGTATTTCTTCGTTCATTACAAATTTTTTGACATCATAGTTTTGCCTATAAAGTAAACAAGGATCGAGTTAGTTTTGTTCGTGTATTTTTGTGTGATTTCGTGGTTTCAGCTCATAAAGTCTGTGGAATACAAGCGACTTAAGACTGGAACCACGAAACAACACGAATCAACACGAACAAAACCCAAGAAATAACGGCCACTCCCGGACTTTACCAATAAAGCCATCATCACAATTTTTTGCAAGGCAATATTACCTTGATACTGGTGCCTTTTCCTATTTCAGACCTGACCAGCAATTCTCCGCGCAGCAGCCCGACCCTTTCATTCATCCCCAGCAGGCCAAACCCGTTTTTGGTGCGTTCCGGGTCGAAACCTTTTCCATTGTCCCACATCATAAATATCAGAAGCTCCTGGCTGGTCCTTATTTTAAGATGGGCCTCCGTCGCGCCGGAATGTTTTACGACATTATTTATCGCTTCCTGAACGATGCGAAAGAATCCGATCTCGGCTTCGCGTTCGAGACAGCCGTCGATCTCGCCGATATCGGGATTAAACTCCATCGGCGAAACATCCGCTACTTTTTGCACCATTTCCTTAATGGTATTGCGCAGCCCGAGCCTTTCCAGTTGATACGGCCCGAGATTGTACGCGATCTCGCGAACTTCCTTGATCGCTTCGGAAGCGGTGGCGGAAATTTCCTCGAAATTGGATTTAGCCGGGTCTTTCCCGTTAAGGCCGCCCAATCCGAGCAGCGCCCAATTTTTTATCAGCACCAGGCTTTGCCCGAGGCTGTCGTGCAATTCGGCGGCGATGCGTTTTCTCTCACTTTCCTGCGACTCGATCAACTGCCGGGCAAATGCTTCGCGCGCCGCATTTGTTTTCTTCAGCAAATTTATCCGGCGGCGGTAAAGCGTCAGTATCATCAGCACAATTATCACGCTCGCCAGCACCAGAAACCACCACGTTCGCCAGTAGGGAGGCAGAACAGTGACGGCGATCGCCGCGCCCTGATCATTCCACACGCCGTCGCGGTTAGAGGCCAGCACTTTAAAGGTATAGCTGCCCGGCGGAATGTGAGAGTAGTACGCCGTCCGGCGGGTTCCGGCGTCAACCCAATCGGGATCCAATCCTTCGAGCTTGTATTTGAATTTCACCAGTTCGGGGCTGATAAAACTCAGGCCGGAATAATGCACTTCGAGGTTGGACTGATCGGGCTGGAGCTTTACCTCGTGATACTGGTCGACGGCCTTGGTGTCGATGACGAGCGATTCGATCACGACCGGAGGCGGCGCCGTGTTGAACGGGATCGTGCGCGGGTCGAGCACTGCCACGCCCTGTTGGGTGGGAAACCAGATGCGCCCGTCTTTAGCCCGCAGGCCCGCATTCTGGCCGCCGCCGTTGCACTCAGAATTGAGCATCCCGTCTCGTTTGTTGTAGACGATCGAAGTTACTTCCTTTATTTCGCCTGCGGCGAGAGCGTCAAGCTCGGCTTTTCTGACGCGGTAGATTCCGAGATTGCAACTGATCCAGAAGTTTCCCGACTCGTCCTCGACTATCTGAAAAGCGCCGTTATCGAATAATCCCTGTTCGGTGGTGTAGTGGGTGAAGCTGCCGTCCCGGTAACGATAAATGCCGCTGTCATACATTCCTATCCAGACAGTTCCGTCGTTATCTTCATAGATAGTACGCACGATATTTCCCGCTAGGCCGTACTTTTCCGTGACGGAAGTGAACTGCCCGTCGCGGAAGGTAACAAGCCCGGCCTCGGTGCCGAACCACATCGTTCCCGACCTGTCCTGACGAATGGCCAGAGTTCCCTTGGCCATAAAACCGTCTTTTTGCGTGAAGGTGGTGAAATCTTTACCGTCAAATCTGGCCAGGCTGCTGATGGTGCCGAACCAGATATTCCCGGCCGAGTCTTCATAGATCGCGCGCACATTAGCAGGCTTGAGTGAAGGCGGAAGATGGCCCTGAAAACCGGGTGGAGGGATCACGCCGGAAAAAGTTCCGAACCACATATTTCCATGACGGTCTTCGAGCATGGAAGTGAACAGCTCGGTCTTATACGCCTCGACGCCGGTAAATGCGCCGTTCTCATAGACGGTCAGGCCCGCCCATGATCCGACCCAGATCTTCCCGGTATGATCTTCATAAACGGGATAAACGTTATCTCCCGCCAGGCCGTCTTTCGCCGAGTAAGCGGTGATCGCGCGATGGGTAAGCCGGCTTAACCCGCCGGTCGTTCCGACCCAGAGCGTTCCTTCGCGGTCCTGATACAAGGCATTGACCGCGCCCCTGACCAATCCGTCATCGGCGGTAAAACGAGTGAACTTTTGCCCGTCGAAAAGAAAAAGGCCTTCTGCCGCGCCAAACCATATCTGGCCGGAAGAGCTTTCCATCGCCGTCCCCAGGCGGATCTGGGGAAAACCTTCGGCTGCCGTGTGGCCGCTGAGTTTTCCGTCTTTCAAAGTATAAAGCTGGTCTTTTTCCGCCGCGGCGATCCAAAGTGTTTCGGTGGAATCTTCGAATAACCGGGGAATGTCCAGCTCGGTGGGAAGGTCGATGACGAGTTCTCCATCTTTGTATTTTTGCAGATGCCAATTTTGGAAATACCAGGTGCCGCTGCGGGTCCTTAGCATAGGCCGGATGCCCGGTTCGCCGGGCGGATGAGTATAGGCGAGAAATTTCTCGCCATCCCAGCGCAGCGTATGGTGTTCGGTGTCGAGGATGAGTGCGCCGGACGGATCAAGGTCAAGCAGGAGTATCTCGTTGTCGGGAAGCCCGTTGTCGGTGGTAAAGGTGGTAAAGACCCCGTCGCGATACCTGGTCACTCCCTGTCCTTCCGTCGATATCCAGAGAGTGCCTTCGCCGTCTTCCTTAAGCTGGAGAAAACGCCCGGTGCGCAGACCCTTGGTGTTGCCGGTGGTAAAAGTTTGAAAGCGAAGCCCGTCATAACGGACAAGTCCGCCGAAAGTGGTCATCCAGAGAAATCCGTCTCGTGTCTGGCAGATGGAATTGACGGACACCTGCGGAAGGCCGTTCTCCGTCGTCCAGGAATCGAACCTATAGCGCGATTCCGCCGCCTGAGAAAAATGCCCGCAGCCAGCCAATAATGCCAGGACCAGGAAATACCTGTAACCGGCACTTAAAGAAAAAATTTGTCGGACGGATCGATGCATTTAACTTGCAGGGATTATAAGAGACAAACGGCTTTACCCACAAAGTATGGGATCTAAATGCGCAATTTGAAAATGTTTTTTTCGTGTCGTTTCGTGTGATTTCGTGGTTCCAGTCTTATAACCTTATAAATAAAGAGTTTAAAAAGTAACCACGAAATCACACGAAACAACACGAAACAATCCAAAACCTGCCGGTAGCCCGCGCCTTAGCAAGGGGCACGGCCGGCGCCCGGAGACGGGCTGCGCTCTGGAGGAGCGCCGGATAGATTTCCCGCCCTTCCCGCCGTCCCTTCAGGACTTTGACTCATCTAACGCACCTGACCGGTGGCTTTCGCCACCGGCTAATTTCCCTTGCGCCTCCAGCGCAAAGTTTCCAGCAACCCATATTAGGACACTGCCTGCTGTCGGGGAATGGGTAGTAATACCCATATAAAATGAGTAGAAATGCTTATATACAACGGTGTCTGAACAAGCTAATCTCTCCCCGTATATCAATGCAGTGCAACACGTTTTAATTTGGGCATTTTAATTAGGGGTAATTAAAAGATCGGGGAAATGTATCAAGCTGTCTCCCTTGATTTTTATCAGGCGGAAATTTTGAGAGTGCCATGTTCGAAAAGCTCCGCCGATCAAAACTGTTTAGTTGTTGAATTTTGAATCCGTAAAACGTCAGGTTTTCCGGTGAACTTTCAAAACACTTTAGACCCTGCAAAAGTCTGTTTTTATAGACGATCTTTCCTTTTGCCGAAAGCGGTATGAGGAGAAACCCCCTGTATTTAATTTATTGTGAGCACATTTTTCTAAGCGGCAAAGTAAGTCGCTTGCCATCGGTGCATTCGTGGCCACTTGGGGCCTTTTGATCTTTTAACCGTCCTTAAACGATCGGCCCTGAGTCCAGCGACCTATGGCTGCTTTTTTATTGAGCGGGAAAATTAAATATGAAACAGAGTTCAAAATCTTTTATGAAAACCTTAAGATCCGCACGCGTCTTTTTTTTAACATTCATAGTCATTGTTTCGATCCTGGCCATAGGTACGGGCGCAAATGCCGCCGGCCTTTCATTTTTTGACTCTGTCGCCGCGCTGTTTAAATGGCAGCCGGCACCCGCGCCTGCTGCTACTGTCACCGCTGTAGAGCAGCAAGCGCTGCCCGTTCCGCAGCCAACACCCCAGCCGATCGCCGATGACGTAATTCACGGCGAGCCCGCCCCGGTGGCGAATGCCGTGTCCACCGGCACTTATCCTTTTTCGTTTACAAGCGGGAACTCGCTCGAAGATATGTCGAGCGGAACGACGGCCATCAATCTTGCCGGTGCAGATCTGGATGACGGCGTGTCTTCCGCGCTCAGTAATATCGGTTTTGATTTTTGGTATGACGGTACGCGTTATACACAATTCGGCGTTTCCGCCAACGGTTATGTGCGTTTGGGAAGCATTCCCGCGGCTTCCAGCCCCTGGGTGAACGAGACCATTTTCCCAAGCACTACCGACGCGCCAAAGATGGCGCCGTTTTACGATGATCTCTGTGTCGGTGCAAATGGCAAGATCCACTTTAAAACCATTGGAGCCGCCCCCAACCGCAAACTGGTCCTCGAATATCAAAATATGCAGATCACCCGGGGCTCAGGCTGCGCCGGCGACGGCGGCGGCACATTTCAAATGTGGCTGACCGAGACGACGGGCGTGGTCGAATTTGTCTATGGCGCGGGAATGACGGGAAGCCAGGACGGAGGATATACCATCGGGATGCAGTCGGGTTCGGCGACGAATTATATCAGCGTGACGACGGCCGTCCCGACGTCTTCGGGCCCGCCTGCGGAAAACTCCCAGTCGGGCGCGATCGCCGGCGGCACGAAATACATTTTTACGCCCAATGCGCCCACGGCAGCGCCGAGCAATTTGACCTTTACAGCTATAACCGGCGGTGGAATGACGCTGAACTGGGCGGACAATTCCAGTAATGAATTGGGATTTGCGATCTATCGTTCGACCGACGGCGTAAATTATTCTTACATCAGCCAGGCGGCCGCAGGCGCCACTTCGTCAGCGCAGAGCGGGCTCGGCGCGGGCACGACATATTTCTGGAGGGTCTTTGCCGTGACGGAAGGCGCGCTCAGCAGCGCACTATCCGGCAGCCAGGCGACCACCGCCGGTACGACCTACACCTGGAATCAAACCGGCTCGGCGGCTTTTGGCACGGCAGCAAACTGGACGCCGACGCGTACCACACCGGCAACCAGCGACATCCTGGTTTTTAATAACGGCGCGACCACCACCGTTACCGGCATTGCCACCCAGACGATCGGGCAATTAAAAATTTCCGCGAATACAAATGTCACCCTGCAGGCGGCGACCACCGCTAAAACTTTATCCATCAGCGGCGGGGGCGGCGACGATCTTGATATCGCAGCCGGCTCGACGCTGCAATTGAACAGCGCTACCGCTGTCACCTTGAATTTCTCCGGCAGCGGACACGCCGGAAATATCGCCGGCACTCTTTCTCTTTTGGGCAGCGCGACGAATGTTTTTAATTCCGGCAACAGCGTCACTACCGTTTCGGGAACGGTGAATTACACGACCGGTACCATCACCAGTTCGGCGTCAAATCTGCAATTTGCCGGCGGCGGTATCTTTAACAATATCGGCACAACCGGCGCGATCCCCACCGCCACCTGGAACGCGGCTTCGAATGTAAATATCACCGGCCTGACCGGCGCGACCAGCATCAGCGGAGCAGGTCAAACATTCGGCAACTTTACCTGGAATTGTGCTTCGCAAACTGCGAGCGTGAATTTGTCGGGAACGGCGCTCACCGCGGCGGGGACTTTTACTATGACCTCGACCGGCAGCGGCAGCCTCAGGCTCGTAGCAAATTCCGGAAACGGCTCTCTGACCACGGGAAACTTTACGCAAACCGGCGGCACGCTCGATCTTTCGAGCGGCAGCGCCAGCGGAACTTTGCGATCATCCGGAACATTTAATCACTCGGCGGGAACACTGACCGAAACCGGCTCAGGCACCACTAACACGATCGAATTTAACGGTTCATCCAATCAAGCGGTAACACCGGGAACTATTTCCAATACGGTCAGCTACCGCATCAATAACAGCGCCGGTGCGGCGGTGAACGGAACACTCGCGGTGCCGACGGGCGCCTCGATGATAATTTCATCGGGCGGCACGCCCATCACATCCGGCAGCGTCAGCTATACCGGAACGACGACGCTTGTTTATAACTCGACCACGGCTGCGCAGACGGCGACCTCGAGCGAATTTCCTGCCGCCGCGGGTGCGACAAATTTAACTATCAACAACACCGCCGCTTCGCCGAACAACACGGTAACGCTGCCCTTTAGCCGTTCTATCTCCGGCACGCTGACGCTGACCGCGGGCTTGCTTAACAACGGCAATAATGTATTCACGGTAACCGGCACCACCGCCGCATCCGTGTCAGCCGGTTCGGCCACGAGTTACGTCAATGGCCAACTCGCGCGCGTTCTTCCGGCCAGCCTGGCGACCGGCAGCACCTATGGATTTCCCGTCGGCAAATCTGCTTTCAGCAAAGTCGAACTGGTGAACCCGACCACCAATTCCGGCGGAACGGTCACCGTTCTGGCAGAAGCTTTTGATGCGAATTCCGGCGGAACAGCGGGCGCGGGGCTCGGCTCGCTGAATACCAACCGCTATTGGCAGACACAGATCACATCCGGCGCGGCGAACTTTACCAATACCACCATCCGCTTTACCGAAGCGGGAGTTATCAGCGCCAACAAGATCGGCGCTTCCGCCTCGCAGACGGGCGCGTACGATTCCATCGGCGGAACGGTCACCGGCTCGACAATTTTGTCCAATGCGATCACGTCGTTAAACTTTTTCGCGATCGGCACCGGCGGTTTTCCGGGCGGCACTTACAGCGTTGGAAGCGGCGGCGATTATGCCACGCTGACGGCGGCGATAACGGCGGTCAACGGCGGCGTGCTCAGCGGCCCTGTCGTATTGAATTTAACCGACGCCACGTATCCGTCGGAAACTTTCCCGCTCACGATCAATGCCAACCCGGGCTCAAGCGCCGTGAATACCATCACCATCAAACCCGCGGCCGGTGTCTCACCGGCGATCTCCGGTTCGGTTTCGAGCTGTATCATAAAACTCAGCGGCGCGGACTATGTGACCATCGACGGGTCGAATAACGGTTCGACCTCGCGCGATCTGAGCATCACCAATAACAGCACTTCAAACAACTCGGCCGCGGTCTGTTTTTCCAGCGCCGGCGCGGGCGCGGGCGCGACCAACGACACGATCAGGAACACGGTCTTGAGAGCAGGGGCATTGATCAACACGAGTTTCGGTGTCGTTCTGGCCGGCAACACTAACGGTGCGAACGGCGCGGATAACGATTCGAACACGATCCAGAATAACGACATCGCCAAAGCCAGGATCGGAATATCGGTCAGCGGAACCTCGAGCTCTTCAGCAGGCGGTGTGGACGGGCTTTTGATCGCGAATAATATCGTCGGCCCCGCGACCGCCGGAGCGAACAATATTTCGTTCATCGGTATCTCGATCAATAACGCAGTTTCGCCGAATTTGTCTGGAAACACCGTACGCAATGTTATTTCCGGTAACTCAGGTGTGGCCGGTATCTCTTTTAACGACGGCGTGTCCAATGGAACGATCACCGGATCGAATATCACTGGCATTTCCAGCAGCACTATCACATCGGCGGTCGGTATTGCCGACGGTTACACCGGCACGACAAACACGGGAACGCAGGTCACGGGAAATACTATTTCTAATATTTCCGCCACGCTTTCTGGCGCCAGCTTCAGCGGTGCGCAGGGAATCTTTAGCGGAACGACGGGAGCGCGTATCACCGGAAATACGATCTCAGGGATAACCGATGCCGCGACTCAAGGATGGCCGGCGCTCGGCATAGCGATCGACACCGGGTTGGCATCGAGTAATATCACTATCGCTAATAACGCTATCTACGATATCCAGAGCAATTCCGCGACATCTACATTCTCGACATTCGCGGCGCCGACGGGTATCTATCTGCAGGGCAGCACGGGCGGGATAAATATTTACTACAACTCGATAAACCTGTCGGGTGCGCATGCGGGCAATAGCGATCCGAATAACTTCCAGGCGGCCGTCTCGGTCCAGCCGGATGTGACCGGGCTCGATATACGTAATAATATTTTCGCGAACTCGTATGACAACCTGAATGCCGCGTCGGAAAGATCTTATGCGATCTATTCGGATGCTCCGCCGAGCGCGTTCACCAATCTTAATTACAACGATTATTACACGTCAGGCCCGAACGCGGTGCTCGGACGGATAAACGGCGTAGATTCCACAACCATTTCCGGTTGGCGCACGGCGACCGGAAAAGACGCAAATTCGCTGGCCGTGAATCCGGTCTTTGCCGGCGAGGCAGATCTGCGCCTGATCGCCGGTTCGCCTGTGCTGGCCGCCGGTACGCCGATCGCCGGGATCCTTACAGACATCACCGGCGCCTCGCGCAGCGCGTCTACGCCGAGCATGGGCGCGTATGAAAACGGATTGGTCGCACCGGGTAACGTGCAGTTTAGTTCGGCGGCCTATTCCGGGCTGGAAGGGCAAAATGTGCTGGTGACGGTCAGCCGCGTGGCGGGCGCTTCGGGCGCGATCTCCGTCGATTACGCGACTAGCGCGGGAACCGCAGCCGCCGGAGTGTGCGGATCGGGCAGCGATTACACCGACACCAACGGCACGCTTTCATGGGCAGACGGCGACTACGCGCCTAAGACCTTTAGCGTGCAGACCTGCAGCGACCCGCTTTCGCCGGAACCGGTGGAAACCGTTTCGCTCACGCTTTCAAATCCGGTGGGAACGGCGATCGTCGGAACCAATCCGGCAACGCTGAATATCAACGATAATCCGCCGGGAACCCTGCAATTTAATGCGGCTTCATACAGCGGAAACGAAGGCCAAAACGTCGTCGTGACGGTGGAGCGCGCGGGCGGTTCTTACGGAGCGGTTTCGGTCGACTATGCGACGGGCGGCGGGACCGCGGCAGGTAGCGCTTCGTGCGCCGGCGCGGATTATGTTTCTACTTCAGGAACGCTTTCGTGGGCTGACGGCGAGACTGCCGCTAAAACCTTCAACGTTCAGCTCTGTGCCGACGGATCGATCGGGGAAGCTACCGAGACGCTGAATCTGACCTTATCGAATTCAATAAACACCACCATCAGCGGAACGAATCCGGCGGTGCTGAGTATCATTAACGACCCGATCAACGGCACGATATTTTCCAATCACACGGGCATCAATATTCTCAACCAGGGGCAGTCGTCGCTCTATCCTTCGCAGATCACGGTTTCCGGAATGACGGGAAGCATCAGCAACATGAGTGTGACGCTTAATAATCTGAGCCACACTTATCCGTCCGATATAGTAATGCAACTGGCCGGGCCGCAGGGACAGCAGTATTTCTTCTTTGCCAATGTAGGCGGAAACATTGCGACGACAAACGTCACGCTGCAGCTTTTCGATTCGGCGCCCAGCCTGCTAACCAGCGCTCTGCTGACCAGCGGCCAATTCAAACCGACGAACCAGGGCATCAGCAATTTACCGACACCGCCCGCACCGCAGGGGCCATACTTTAACGCGGCGCCTGCCGGTACGGATACCTTTGCCGGCACCTTTAACGGGACAAATCCGAACGGCGTCTGGAGTTTGTATATATACGATCAATTCAATCCCGATGGCGGCGCTCTGGCTGGCGGATGGGACCTGGATATCTCAACTTCCGTACCCGTGCATTTTGGCGCGCCAAGTTATTTAACGACGGAAAATGCCGGAAGCGTTACGCTCACCGTCACTCGCGACGGGACCGACAGCGCCAGCGCGGTAGACTATGCGACCGGCGGCGGCAGCTCATTATTCCCGGCGGTGGGCGGCGCGAGCTGCGGAGCAGGAGTGGACTATATCGATACCGCGGGCACGCTGAATTTTGCCATCGGTGAAGCAAGCAGGACTTTCGACATTCCGTTGTGCGACGATACGGTCTATGACGGGTTCAAGACGATAAACGTCACGCTTTCAAATCCGACGGGCGGCACCTCGCTGGGGAACCTAAGCCAGACCACGGTCTTTATCAATGACGATGAACCGGCGCCGACACTGTCCATTAGCGATGTCACGGTCAATGAGGGCGACGGCACGGCAACCTTTGTCGTTACGCAATCTTTTGCCACGGGCACCAATACAAACTTCATGTATTCGACCTCGGACATCACGGCCGCCGCGGGTTCGGATTATACCGGCGCGACAAATACCATCGCGTCAATTACCGCCGGCACGACCACGACCAACATCGTGATCCCGATCCTGCAGGACGGCGGATTTGAAGACGCCGAAACATTCAGTGTGGCGATATTTAACGCCACCAATGCGACGGTGGCAGACACATTCGGCACGGGCACGATCATCGATGACGATGTGCCGGCGCAATACACGGTCACCTCGACCAACAACTCCAATGACGGCAACTGTAACGCTACCCATTGCAGCCTGCGCGAAGCCATCAACGCCTCGAACACCACACCGGGTATCATCAGTTTCGCCCCGGGCCTGACGGGAACGATCACTTTTACCGGTTCGCGGCCGTTGATCACGAACAACACGGTCATCAACGGGCCGGGCGCTAACTTAATTACCGTCAGCGGCAATAATGTGATCGACGTTTTCAATATTCCGAATGCGAATACAGCCGTAACTATCAAGGGAATTACTATCACAAGCGGGCGAAACGTTGCGTCCGGTGCCGGCGGCGCGATCACCAATAACGGCAATCTCACGATCCTTGATTCGGTCATTACCGGGAACACCGGGTCGGAAGCCGGCGCTATCGAAACGTTCGGCCCAATTACTATCCGCAATTCAACGATCTCAAATAACGTGGGCGGCAGGCCTTCGGGCGCGTGTAATAACACGGCGGGCGGCATAAGTGTGGGTACGGCGAATGTCAGGGCCGCCATTACCAACACGACCATCAGCGGAAACTCGGTCACCAATGACTGCAATCAGAACGCCGGCGGCATCCTGATGTTTGACGGTGACCTGACGCTGATCAGCAGCACGGTCACACTAAATTCGTCATCAACCGGCACCAGCGCGGCGGTTACCAACGGCGGCCTTACTCCGGCTAAAGTATTCAACTCGATCATCGCGGCAAACGTTAATAATGCGTCGATCCCGGATGTGCTGGGAGAGTTTACTTCGCAAGGCTTTAACCTTATCGGAAACGTCGGCGCGGTAGGCGCGTTCAATCTGTCGTCGGATCAATTCGGAACGGGCGGGTCTTCACTGGCCCAGCCGCTGCTCGGCCCGCTGCAAAACAACGGCGGAACTACGCCTACGCACGCGCCGCAGCCCGGCAGCCCCGTGATCGATCAGGGAAACAGCTTTGGCGTCACCACCGATCAGCGCGGCGTGGCCAAGCCGATCAACGATCTGGCGATCGCCGACGTATCGGGCGGCAACGGCGGCGACATCGGCGCTTATGAAGTTTCAAATCCGGTCATCCAGGTAACCGGCGGCCCGCTCACTTTCCCGGACACGGTGGTCGGCGCATTCTCGGCGGAGCAAACCTATACGCTAAATGGCAGCGGCCTGGAAGGCAGCATCACCATAACCGCGCCGGCCGAATTCCAGGTGTCGAAAACTTCCGGGGCCAACTTCGGAGCATCTGTTACGTTTGAGCAAACATCAGGGTTTGTTGTGAACGAACAGGTCTATGTCAGATTTGCCCCGGCAAGCGAAGGAGCGAAGAGCGGCAATGTCGCCAACAGCGCCGCAAACGCGGCGACGCAAAATGTCGCGGTGAGCGGAAACGGCATTCACCAGGTCAATAACGGTACGCTGCAATTTTCTTCGGCCGCCTACAGCGATAGCGAAACCAACGCCGATCACTCTGTAAATATTGTGGTGAATCGCACCGGCGGATCGGACGGCGCGGTATCTATCGACTATGCGGTGACGGACGGCTCGGCCACGGTTGCCGATAACGATTATTCCATCACCCCGGCAAGCGGCACGCTAAGCTGGGCGGATGGTGATGCGGCGGCTAAAAATATCGTCATCACCGTCAAAGGCGATCTCACGGTTGAACCCGACGAAACCGTGGATGTGGCGCTTTCAAATGCCATGGGCGGAGCTGCGCTCGGAAATCCGTCATCGGCAATATTGACGATCACGAACGACGACGTGCCTCCGACGATCTATCTCGTAAATGTCAATGACGACACCAATGACGGCGTCTGCGACGCCACGCACTGCTCACTGCGCGAAGCGATCAATGCAGTGAACGCGCAGCCGGGCGATATCAATTTTGCTCCGAATGTTACCGGCGAGATCGTTTTGCTTAGCCCGCTGCCGACGCTCGGGCCTATCTATGCAAATATTAACGGCCCCGGCGCGGGAGCATTGGCCGTAACGCGTGAGAGCAGCGTGACCAACGTCCGCATTCTTGCCATCGGCGGAGGTAATGTAAATATTTCCGGCCTGACATTCGATCATGGCGCTCCGGATTTCGGCGGAGGCGGCGGTATCTATAATTTCGGCGATGGAACGATAAATATTACCAACTGCGCATTCACGAATAACGTAGCTGTCGGAACGGGCCGCGGCGGTGCGGTTTATCATTTTGGAACAGGCCAGATGACCGTCACCGGCAGCACATTTTTTAATAACCAGGCAGACATGGGCGGCGCGATCGCCAGCGATCTCACCGGGCCCATCACGATAACCAACAGTAATTTTTCAACCAGCCATGCCACTGTCGGCGGCACGCTTAGTAACGAGAGTTCCGCGACGATGACGCTCACGGGTGTCGTGATCGACGGCAGCACATCCACCCACCAGGCGGCGGGTATCAATGTCGGCTTCGGCGGGGGATTGGATATTACCGACAGCCGTATGTCGCATTGCTTTGCGGGTAATTCAGGCGGCGCGATCTACAATACCAATGCCGCGGTCGTAAATATCACCCGCACTACGCTGTCGGAAAATTCGGCGACCAGCGTCGGGGGCGCTATTTTCAACGGTACGGGAACGGTCAATATCACTGCCAGCACGATCTGGGGCAATACGGTGACGAACGGAAACGGCGCTGTCGGTGCGGGGCTCTACAGCAACGGCACCGGCACGTACAACATTACGAACTCGACGCTTTCCGGCAACAGCTCATCGGGTAACGGCGGCGCGATCCGTATCTGGAGCGGAAACGGCATCGGCCATGCAAACATTACCAATAGCACGATCACCGGAAACAGCGCCAGGTTCGGTTCGGGCATCGATGCCGATACCGGCGCTCTGGTCACGATCAGGAACACGATCGTGGCGGGAAACACGGCGTTAAATTTCGCGCCGGACATTAACGGCACGGTCACTTCGCAAGGTTACAACTTAATTGGAAACAACCAATTCGCGACGATAACCCCGGCCACCGGCGACCAGATCGGCACGCCGTCCACTCCGATCAACCCGGTGCTCGGGCCCCTGCAGAACAATGGCGGGCCGACCTTTACACATGAGGTGCTAAATGGCAGCCCGGCGATAGATGCCGGAAATGCGTTTGGCGCGACGACCGACCAGCGCGGGCTGGCGCGGCCTGCGGACAGAGTGACAGTTGCGAATGTAAGCGACGGTTCGGACATCGGCGCATTCGAATCACAAACGCCGCCGACACCGGCGATCTCCGTTGACGACACGGTATTTGTCGGCAATACGCTCGTACCGAACGCTTTTACCGTTTCACTTTCCAACGCCAGCGACCTGACGGTGACCGTGCATTACGCCACCGCGGACGATACGGCCGAAGACGGTGAAGATTACACCGCCACCAGCGGAACGCTTACTTTCCTTCCCGGCGAAACCACGCAAACGGTGCCGGTCAGTTTAGTGGCGGACACTACCAACGAGGGCGTCGAGCAATTCTTCCTTAACCTGGACACCCCGACGAATGCGACGATCGCCGACGGACAGGGCATCGGAACCATTTTCGATGACGACCCGCAGGCAACCGTGGCCATCGACGACGTAACACATACCGAAGGCAACAGCGGCATTACCACTTACACTTTTACGGTGACGAAGACCGGCACCACGGCGCAGACAGTCTCGGTCGATTATTCGACCTTCAACGGCTCTGCGGTTTCACCGTCCGACTATACGGCGGTTTCCGGCACGCTGACATTTCTGCCGGCGGAATTCGTTAAAACGATCACCGTCGATGTTAACGGCGATACCAGTTTTGAAGCTGACGAGATCTTCTACGTTCGCCTGTTCAATCCCGTCGCGGTTGATATTATCCGTGGCGAAGGAGTCGGAGCTATCACAAACGACGACGCGCCGCAGATCTACATCGTCAATGTAAATGCGGACACGGATGACGGTACTTGCGATGTGGCCAACTGTACTCTGCGTGAAGCGATCAACTGGGCAAACAGCACGGGCGGCCATATCAATTTCGCGCCGAGCGTGACCGGAAGTATCAGCCTGCTTTCACCGCTCGCGCCGCTGGTCAACGGCAATGCGATCGTCATCAACGGCCCCGGCGCAAATGTGCTGACCGTCAAACGTGACGCCGGCGCCGGCGCGATGCGTATCTTCGACATAAACGGCGGTGGTAATTACACCATTAACGGCTTAGCGATCAATGACGGGGATGTGCGCCCGATAGGCGGCGCCTTCAACAATCTCGGCGGCGCGATCAGGATCCTGGCGAGCCGCGGCGTCACTATCAACAACTGTACTTTTACCAATAACTGGGGCGACAATGCCGGCGCTATCTATAACGGCACGAATACCGGCAACGGCCCGCTGACGGTTAATGACTCGACCTTCACGGCCAACAACGCCAACTTCAGCGGCGGCGCGATCTACAACCGCTTCAATAATATTGTCACGGTTAATCACAGCACTTTTGACGCAAATGGCGGGCCGTTCTTTGGCGGTGCGATCTACAACAGGCAGGCGAGCGTGATGTTCATCAGCGACAGCCTGTTCACCGGTAACGCGGCAAATTCGGGCGGGGCTGTCTATAACGACGATAACGGCTCCATCACGATCAGCCGTTCCAACTTCATCGGTAATCACGCGCAAGTTGGCGGCGCTTTTGGAAACAAAGACGGTGGCCTGGACTTTTTTAACTCCACGTTATCGGGAAACACATCCAATGGTGATGGAGGCGCGGGATCAAATCGCCTGGGTACGGTCAGATTCTTTAACTCGACATTATCGGGAAATACGTCGGGCAACGCAGGCGGCGCGGTCTATTTCACCTTCGAAGGCGCCAGCAACGGTACGTTCAATAACTGCACGATCACCGGAAATCACGCGGGAACCGGCGGAGGCATTATGGTCTTTAACGGCCAGTCGATCGTTCGCTTCGGCAATACGATCATGGCCGGAAATACCGCGTTGACCCAGGCGCCCGATCTGTACGGACAGATCTATTCAAGCGGCTATAACATTTTCGGTAAGCGTAACGGCAACGGAACGAGTATTTTTAACGAACAACCCACCGATATCATCGGCACCGAGTCTTCGCCGGTCAATCCGCTGCTCGGGCCGCTGGCGGACAACGGCGGGCCGACGAAGACGCGCGCGCTGCTTACGGGCAGCCCGGCCATCAATTCCGGTAATCCGTTCGGCGAAACGGCCGATCAGCGCGGATTCCCCCGCGTGGTTAATGGAACTGCGGACCGCGGCGCGTTTGAAGTTCAGAATCCTCCGGCCGGCATTTCGGCGTTCAGCGGAACCCCGCAATCGGCGACGGTCGGAACAAATTATGCGCCGCTAAAAGCGCGGGTTTTGGATTCCAATAACGATCCCGTCGGCGGCGTGAACGTCACATTCAATGCTCCGAACACCGGCGCCAGCGGAACATTCCCGGGCAGTGTCTTTAGCGCTACGGCGGTGACCGACGGTAACGGCGTCGCGACCGCGCCCGTACTCGCGGCAAATAATACCGCCGGCAGTTTCCAGGTGAGCGCGGGTTACGCTGCATCACCGCTGGCAACTTTCGATCTGACCAATCTCGATGCGCCCACGATCTCGGTCGATGACGTGACGTTCACCGGCGCCGATTCGCTCGTTGCGTCGGGTTTCACCGTCACGCTTTCGGCCGCCAGCGCGCAGACGATCACCGTCCATTACCAGACCGGCGACGGCACCGCCGTAGCGGGCGAAGATTACACCGCGACGAGCGGTACGCTCACCTTCGATCCGGGCGAAACCAGCAAACCGGTCCCGGTCACGATCCTGCCGGATACGGTCCAGGAAAGCACCGAGCAGTTTTACCTGAATCTCGATTCGCCAAGCAGCAATGCTTTCATCGCCGATGCGCAAGGCGTGGGCACCATTCCGAATGACGATGCGGCGCCTGCGTTTGCCATCGATGACGTGACGCAGGCCGAGGGTAACAGCGGTACTACGCTCTACACCTTTACCATCACCCGAACGGGCAGCACGGCTTTAGGTTCGACGGTCAACTACACCACTAACAACGGCACCGCCGCCGCGGGAAGCGATTACGATACCGCGTCAGGTTCGGTGAACTTCCTGCCAAATGAAACGAGCAGGCAGGTTGTTGTCAGCGTACACGGAGACGTGGTTTATGAAAATGACGAAACGTTCACAGTCGATCTGACGAGCACCGATAACGGCAGTATTACCGATGCCAGCGGGCTCGGCACGATCACCAATGACGATGCTGTGCCGACGTTCTCAATTGACGATGTAACACATAGCGAAGGTAACTCGGGCACGACCGCTTATACCTTTACCATTACCAAAACCGGGGCTACGTCGATAAATACCGGCGTTTTTTACGAGACGGTGAACGGCGCCGCCACGGCTGCCGATAACGACTACCAGGCGATCAGCGCTACGCAGGCCGTTTTTCTCGCGGCGGAAATGAGCAAAACGATCACTGTAAACGTAAACGGTGATACGGCGTTCGAAAATGACGAAGCATTCACGCTTCACTTGAGCAGTCCTGCAGGAGCGAATATCGACGATGCGGACGGAACGGGCACGATCGTCAATGACGATTCGGTCCCGTCATTCTCGATCGACGATGTGTCGCACAGCGAAGGCGATAGCGGCACGACGAGCTATACCTTTACTGTAACTAAGAATGGAGGCACGGCGTTTAATTCGAGCGTTGACTATGCCACGGCCGACGGCACGGCCATAGCACCGGGAGACTATACAGCTATCTCTAATACGACACTCACGTTCCTGCCGAATGAGACGAGCAAGACGGTTACCGTGAGCGTGAATGGCGAGAGCGTGTATGAAAACAACGAGTCGTTCAACGTTCATCTGAGCAATGCGGCCGATGCGACGATCGGTGACGCTGACGGCACGGGAATGATCACTAATGACGACGCCCAACCGACGCTGGCGATCGACGATCACATCTTTACCGGCGCGGATTCGCTGGGTGTGGGCGAGGGCTTTACCGTCACCCTGACAGGGCAGGCAGAAGTGGCCGTTACGGTCCATTACCAAAGTTCGAACGATACTGCCATTGCCGGGCAGGATTACACTGCCGTGAGCGGAACTCTGACGTTCAACCCGGGTGAAACAACAAAACCGGTCCCGGTAAATATTCTGCCTGATACGGCGCAGGAACCGACCGAGCAATTCTTTGTCGATCTGGATTCGCCGGCGAACGCCACCATCTCTGACGGCCACGGCGTCGGGACCATTCCGAACGACGATGCGGCGCCGACGTTTGCGGTCGACGATGTATCGCATAACGAAGGCAATAGCGGCACGACCGACTATACCTTTACCATCACCAGAACGGGCAGCACGACGCTCACCAGCAATGTAAGCTTTACTACCCAGGATGGCTCCGCCATATCGCCCGCGGATTATTCCGGTGTCTCAGGCAATGTTATTTTCGGGCCTTCCGATACGGCCAAGCAGGTTACAGTGCAGGTGAACGGTGATACTGAATTCGAAAGCAGCGAGACATTTACGCTGCATCTGAGCGGAACCGACAACGGCACTATTTCGGATGCCGATGGAACGGGAACGATCGTCAATGACGACGTGCCGGCCTCGGTACAGTTTGGCGCGGCCGTCTATTCGGAAGACGAATCGCAAACGGCTGTTATCAGCCTAACCAGAACGGGTGACACGAGCGGCACCACAACCGTCGATCTTGCCACATCAAACGGCACTGCCATAGGCGGGGCAACTTGTACGACGGGAGTAGACTTTATCAACACTTCCGTGGTGATAAGCTTTGCTCCGACGGAAACCAGCAGAACGGCCAATGTTCAGATCTGCACCGATTCTTTCCGCGAAAGTCCGGAAGCGCTCAATCTGACGCTGTCGAACGTGAGCGCGCCGGCGGTGCTGGGAACGCAGAATACGGCTACGTTAAACATCAATGATACGGCTTCGCAGTTCAGAAGCGTCGATCCGATCGCTATCAATAACGGTGTTCAGGCCAATCCGTATCCTTCGGCCATAAATGTGTCGGGCGCGCCCGCGGTCAGCAGTTCAGTGCGCATCACGCTTTACGACATTACCCATAACAGTCCGGAAGACCTCGATATTTTGCTGGTCTCGCCGGCGGGACAGAAATTCATCCTGATGGGCAATGCCGGCGGCGGCGTTCCGCTAAATGCCGTAACGTTGACCTTTGACGATACCGCCTTCCAGGTGCTGCCTAATTCCACTTCGATCGTGACCGGTAAATACGAGCCGGCCAACTGGGTCACGCCGGTCGCGAACTTTATCTCACCGGCGCCTGCCGGGCCCTATACGGAACCGGGCAGCGCTGTGGGCGGGTTCTCTCTGAGAAATGTTTTCGGCCCGTCAAATCCGAATGGAACATGGAACCTGTATGTTCGTGACCGCGGAAGTGTGCCGCCGCTTGCACCCGAAGGCGTGGGGGCGATAGCCGGAGGCTGGGGACTGGAATTTGTCGCGCCGACGACGGCGACAGCCGAGATCAGCGGCCGGGTGCTGACGGCTGACGGGCGTCCGATTGCCAATGTCAAAGTGGTCCTTTCCGGCGGCGGATTGCCTTCGTCGAAGGTCGTTTATACCGGACAGTTGGGTTACTACTACTTCAGCGATCTGCCGGTCGGCCAGAATTACGTGGTAACGGTCAAATCGCGAAGGTTCAACTTTGCGGACCCGACCCGTTTATTTACGCTGGTCGATAATATTACCGACGAAAACTTTGTCGCCGAACCGCAGGAATGATCCCGCGGCCAAAAGCGGAAGCAGTGAGAAAAAGGTGAATGTGAGTTCACCTTTTTTCTTTTCTCGAAGTATATGAAACCTGTGAGTCCCGACGCCGTAATTATGTAAATAGGTAGTGTCCTAGTATGTTGCTGGAAACTTTGCGCTGGAAGCGCCAGGGAAATTAGCCGGTGCGCGAAAGCCACCGGTCAGGTGCGTTAAATTTAGTCAAAGCCCTGAAGGGACGGCGGGAAGAGCGCGAAATCTATCCGGCGCTCCTTCAGAGCGCAGCCCGTCTTCGGGCGCCGGGATCTGCCGCTATCACGGCAGGCTAATATCCGATGTGCCTCCGGCACAGCAACGCAAATTAGGATACCATCTGTAAATAAAACAGTTTAAAATCAGCAAGTTTTCTGTTATATTCTCGCAACCGGATTTTATAATTTAAAACAATCAGGGAAGCGAAATTGCCGGAGCTTTAAGCCTCAGGAACACAGTCAATTCGGCGTGCTTTCTCTAATGACTAAAGAACACATATTAACTCAAGAAAACTTTGATGTGCTTTTGCGCTGGCTCGATGGCAATCGGGAAACGGCGGGGCAGAAGTATGAAAAGATCAGGGAACGCCTGGTGCGGATATTTATCGGCCGCGGATGTTTCGAGGCGGAAACGCTGGCCGACGAAACTATTACCAGGGTCGCAATTATATTGCCCAGATTGATCGATAAATACACCGGCGAGCAGGCCTATTACTTTTATGGAGTGGCTGACAAGGTCCACCTGGAATGGCTGAGGAAGGAAAAGAAAAAAAGAGACACCGAGATCCCCATTACCGATCATGAAAACGATCCCGAGCTCGAGGCGGAATACGAATGTCTGGAAAGTTGTCTCAGCACGCTTCCTTTTAACCTCCACGAGCTCATTGTGGAATATTATCGTAAAGAAAGACGGGCAAAGATCGAATATCGCAAAAAAATAGCAGAAAAATTGGGTATTAGCATGGGCGCTTTGCAGATAAAAACCTGCCGGATCCGCGCTAATTTGCTGAAATGCGTTCAGGAATGCATTACAGCCAAGGCGGCGTGAAAGGTTTAGCCGTTTTTTGCCATTATTTATGGATAAGAAAAAGGACATAATGAACGAAAATGTTCAGGAACAAGCCGGGATCAGAGATTATCTTCTGGGGATTCCTGTCGACGAGGCGCAGATGCGGCTAATAGAGGAAAAAATATTGCTGGACGATAAATTCGCCGACATCGTGTCCATCGCGGAAGATAAATTGATCGAAGATTTTCTCGACGGCAGCCTGAAACGTGACGAGCATGAAAAATTTGTCGATTTTTTTCTTTCCACACCCCAGCGCAGACAGCAGTTTCGCCTGACCAAGAACTTTCGAAGATATTCCGCCAACGCTCCAAAGCCGGAAAAAGACCACCTTTGGTCACGGATCGCGTCAGTATTTGTGTCAGTATTTTCATCACCTAGTGCCGTTGCGGCCGGCGCGGCGGTCCTTGTTATAGTTTCATTCCTTGGCTGGATCGTTTTCTCATACCGTTCGGACACGCAATTGGTCACCCAGATGCTGGACCACGCCTATAAAAATGAGCGGCCGCTGGAATCCCGCATTTCAAATCTCGCTTATGCCCCCTACAATGTGACCCGAGGTGGAAAAGCTCCTCTGACCGATCAGCGGGAGCTGGATGCCGCGGAGAGGATCTCGGCGCCTTCAGCGGCGGGAGGCGATACTGCCGCCAGCCTGCAAAATGCCGGGCGGGTCTACCTGGTCAAAGAAAATTTCGATCAGGCAATTGTGCAGTTTGAAAAGGCGCGCGATCTGGCCCCGGCAAATGCGGAAATTTACAGCGATCTGGGCGCGGCGCTTTTGGAAAAAAGCAAGACGTTGGAGAAAAACGACAACGGCAAAAGCCTGGAATTAAAGTCGAAAGCTTTGGAAACTCTGTCCAAAGCTGTCGAGCTGGCCCCCGGCCTTTTAGCGGCGCGTTTTAACAAGGCCCTCTGCCTGCAGCGCCTGAAGATGAACCCCGAGGCGAAAAATGCATGGGAAGAATATATAAAACTTGACCCGTCATCCCGCTGGACAAAAGAAGCGGAACGAAATTTAGAATTGCTTTCCAGCGAACGGCAAAGCCGCTCCGCCGAGGAGATCCTGCAGGATTTTCTGGCAGCCCGAGAAAGAAGGGATGACAACACTGCTTATCAAATAGTAAGTGATAATAGAGAAATGATCTCCCGCAAGCTGATTCCCCAACAGCTTGCTTTTTTATTTTTGACCAAGCCGGAAACCGAGCGGCAAACATATTTATCGGCTTTGAAATATCTTGGGCAGATCGAGAAAGAAAGATCGGGCGACACTTATGTGTCTGAGATCGCGCAATATTATGAAGGATTGACGCCGGAAAAAGAAGAAATACTTCGACAGGCCTACCGATCGCTTAACGAGGGATATGACCGCTGTTTGAATGGAGACTGGCAGGCCATTGATGATTTCAATGAGGCCCAAATGAAGTTTGATCAGGCCGGGGATACCTGGGAAGCCAGGTTGTGTGATTACTGGCGCGGATATGTCCTTTTTAAGCTGGACCGGATCGGTGAAAGTACACAGGTCGTTACGCAACTGGCCGAGATCGCGCAGGCCAAAGATCACAAATGGCTGACAGCCCAGGCATTTTCCTGGCTGGCGATCAACAGTGTCAGCCTCGAAGACTACTCGAAGGCGCTGGACCATAACAGGAAGGCCCTTATTTTCGCGGAAGAGGTATCAGATCTTTATCTGATAGAAAAGGTATCCGCCCAAACGGCGGATGTTTATCAACGGCTTGGCGACTTCACCCGGGCGGCGGTTTATCTGTCCAAGGCATTAGAGGCGGCGTCACAGCCTGACGCCAGCAAAAGGCAAAGATCTCGTGATTATGATGCGGCGGCAAATATGTTTTTCGCGATGAAAAATTACCACACCGCGCTGGCCTACAAAAGAGCGTCTATCGAAGCGGCCACCATAACCAATGAAGATAGCTTTTTTTTTACGGCCTATACCGGTATAGCGTCGATCTACGGGAACCAGGGGAATTATAAGGAAGCCTATAACGCTTTTGATAAAAGCCTCGAGATCGCCGCCGGGCTCCGCAGCGAATCGCTTAGACAGAAAACCCTTGCTTACTGCAAATTGCAATTAGCCCATATTCAGCGGCAAGAAGGGAATTGCGGTGCCGCCTTAAAGAATTACGGCGAAGCAGCCTCGTACTTTGACAATAATGAATTCCAGGCGTTTTCATATGACGCTCATAAAGGAAAACTGTTGTGTTACTACCAAAATAAAGATGAGGATGCTTTTCAGGCCGAACTTCCGGCTATCTTTTTCCTCTTTAACGGCTATCGCAAAAAAATAACCGAAGAGCAAAGCCGCAATATTTTTTTTAACAATGAGCAGAGCGTATACGACATCGTCATAGCGCACGAGTTTGACCGGGGAAATTATGTCGATGCTTTTGACCACTCCGAAGAATCCCGCGCCCGTACACTTTTAGACCTGCAAAACTCATCTATAGCTGCCTCTAAAAAAGTGTCGGACGAGGAGATCGAGCTTCCGTCTGAAACGGTCAAACCCTTGAAACTGCAAGAGATCCAGGCGCGTATGCCGGCCCGAACACAGATCGTACAGTACGCTGTTTTAGCGGACAAGACCTTGATCTGGCTGATCACCAAAGACGATCTTACGGTAGTAAAAGCTGATATTACAGATTCGGAGCTTTACGATATTGTCAGCGATTATTTAGGCTCTATCAGAAACAACGACCCTTCAAATATAGAAAAAAGAAAAGAAACGGCAAAAAAACTTTACGAATTGCTGATCACGCCGATAGAAGGAAAACTCGATGCCGGCAAAGAGATCTGCCTGATACCGGACAAGATACTTTTCCGCCTGCCTTTTTCCACTCTTATTTCGCCGGCGAATGGAAATTACTTCCTCGCCAACTACCAGTCTTTTGTCTCTCCCAGCGCAAACATTTTTTTGATCTGCTCGGATAAAGCAGGAGAGCTGGGGCGCAGCACGGACGAACAGTTGCTAAGCATCGGCAATCCCGATTTCGATAAAGAGGCTTTTAAGGAATTATCTTCGCTGGACGATCTTTCGGACGCTGAACGGGAAGTCAACGACATCGCTCGTCTTTACCCGCACAATGTTCCCCTGACCGGAAAGGGCGCTTCAAAGAGTGCCGTGGAAAAAGAATTGGGCGGGGCGAGCGTGATCCATTTTGCCGGGCACTATCTCGTCAACGAAGCTCAGCCGGCGCTTTCCGGCCTGGTCCTGGCCAAGGACGATCAAAGCAGCGAGCTGAAAGATTCACTTCTGGCCAACCACGAGATCATGCAGGGAAAGCTTTTAAGTGCCCGGCTGGTCGTTCTTTCCGCCTGCCAAAGCGGGGTCGAAAGATTTTATAACGGCGAAGGTATGGCCGGTTCATCCCGCGCCTTTCTGGCGATGGGCGTTCCGCTGGTGGTCGCCAGCCAATGGAAGGTCGACTCATACGCCACCGCCGAATTGATGACGCGCTTTCACCGTTACCGCAAACTAAATGGATCTTCCACCGTCGATGCCTTACGCCGCGCGCAACTCGATATGCTCGAAATGCCCAATGCCCTGTACAGCGATCCTTACTATTGGGCTGCCTTCGAGACGATCGGGGGGTACGCGGAATTTTGATCAAATAATAAAATAAAAGGAGATCCCCTGTATGTTTTCCGATTACGAACAACTAGACGAATTGGTCCTCTCAATACCCTTTCCAGCCGGTGTTAAAGTGAGAATTTCTATTACCGGGCTGGCATTCGCCAGTCTTGCCCGAGACCGCTCGACGATAAACTTTTTGCGCCACGTTCCGAATCACGAGTTGAGAATGACCGTGGTAGAAAGAAATCTGCGGACAGCGACAGACAGGAACCTGGGAACTTTTATACTGAATGCGGCGCCGGCTGCGATAACGGTAAATCCGGTAAATCCCGTCCCCACCCGCATAAAGGATGATATCGCGATGCCCAGCCTTCCGGACCTGGAAAAAATGATAAATCTTCGCGCATCGCACGGCGGTATTATCGATCCGAGAAGCCCCGCCCCCGCCACTGCGCCGAGCACGCTAACTTTGACCAACTGCACCTTCTATACGTTGAATTATTTTGGGCGGGATTGTTTTGAGCTGATCGATCTGGGCCCTAGCGGCAACAGGATAAGGAACGAGCTCGGTTTTATTCTCGGTGCCAGTCTTCGTGCTACTCGCGATGCGGAAACGACTATCACGTTTTCGTCTGCTACGGGCAGCCTTACCCAACCGCTTCCCGGAACCAGTGGGGGCGACGAGCTGGTGTACGATATTATTTTCAACAATAACTGCAACAATTTACCATTGTGCAGCGCGGATGTGGTTCACACCGGGGGTACCGACTTTGCGCTTTATTATCAGGTGCTTCAAGAGCGGGCAGATCCGTCGAGGACGTACATTTTGAGGAAGTTGAGGAATTGCCGCGGGGTTCTCGGAAAGCAGATCCTGAGCGATATTGCTGCTTGTAATCCGGTGATAATTTTTCCCGATCCGGGCGGTTATTAAGTTTCGCGAATGACTGAACGGGGCCTAGTGCTCGTTCCGATTCAGCTCCACCGGTAAAAGTGTAAAAGCCGCTCAGCTTATGACTGGGCGGCTTATTTAGTTTGACTTATTTTACCGAATCGAGCGGGCAGGTATCGGAGCCGGGGATCTTCCCGCTAAAAGGCGGGCAGGGAAAATACTGTGTGACGAGCTGTACCTGCTGCGCGATGTCGTCGCTGCTGATGAGGGAAACGATCTTAAAGGCTTCATCAAGCCCGGAAGAAATGCCGCCGCCCGTAACACGGTTGCGGTCGACCACGTAACGCGGGTAGCCTTCGGCCACATTGATCTTCTTAAATTTTTGCAGGCAGGTTTTAAATGCCCAATGCGTGGTGGCCAGATATCCGTCCAGCAAGCCGGCGCTGGCCAGCAAAAGCGCGCCTTCGCAAACCGATGTTACCCACGCGGCCCTGGCGCTTTGATCTTTCAGGAAACCCTGATAATCCTTGTCCTGCATCATCGCTTTTAGCGGCTTTACATCGCCGCCGGGAGCCCAGATCAGATCGGCCTGAAATTTTTTCTTATAGCATTTATCAAAAGTAATGTCCGGAGTAAGTTTTAGCTTATCTCTCGTCAGGATCGGCTTGTCTTTGTGCGCGGCCAGCGTGATCTTTACTGTTTTTTCCGTCCAGTAAGTATTCATCCAACCGAATATTTCATGCGGCGCGGCGACATCCATCAGATCGACGCCTTCATAAATAGGGATAACGATATTAAAAACTGGTAGGTTTGCCATAATTTTTCTCTAACACAGGCAGCAGCTATTTTCTTTCAGGGATCTTTTCGGGACCGAAACCCAGATCGCCGACACCAGTAATAGAAACAGCGCGGCGTAAAAGACCGGATCGGAATTCAAATAAAATTTGCCCAGCAAAAGCGCGGCGATCGCAAATAAGCTTACACAAAATGCAGGATAACGGCTATTTCGTCTCGCCTGAAAAAAGAGAACCACCAGCGTAAAGACGGCCAGCGCGGAGGTGAAAGGCAATATCCACAAGCGGTACAGAAACGGATCGATGCCGAACATTCCGATCACGCCAGCGTAAGCCATAAAACACAGCGGGCATTTCGGCAGCACGGCCATCAGCAGCGCGGAAATAAATCCGCCTGATAAAAAACGCGGCCGTCGGGAATTTATCGCTGCTATTTGATCCATTAGTTTCTAATTTTGCCGTCTCTGCCAAAAAGCGCTCGCAGGCCAACGGCGTTCGTTGGAATAATATTTCTTATACAACTCAAGGTACGAGGCAAATTCGGTGCGGATAAATTTTTCATAACGCGGCATCGCGGCCTCGCTCGAATTACACAGCAGATCGGCGATGGCGTAAGAGGCAAAGATCCCCGACCGCAGCGATTTCATTATTCCCTGTGACGAAAGCGGGTCGAAAGCAGAAGCGGCCTCACCGACGCTAAGCCACTTATCACCCTGTGTTTTACTCATCAAAACGGAATTTGCGGCGCGGGTCAGGCATTCATCTAGCAGCACACCGCTTCCCGCGCTGGCTTTGATTTGCCCGGTTTCAGACAACAATTTGAGCCACGAGGTTTTTTCATTCAGGTTCAATTTCTGCGCGATATCCGCATCGGTCAAACAGGAAATAACGCGCGCGTTTCCGGCCCGGGCGGTGTACCACCAGCCGTGCTCAAAAGCTTCGATCGCCGTTTCCGGCGCAGGAGCTTCATCGAGCGAAAACATGCGGGAAAAACTCATCAGCTTATCGACGGCGCCGGTGTCCGCGCCCATCCTACGCGCGAAGAATGCTTGCCGCCCCGTCGCATCTACGATAAAGCGCGAGCTTACTTCGGAGCCGTCGGAAAATGCGGCCCGCCAGCCGTTTTCATTTTTGGAAAACATTTTCGCGCGAGTGTTGAGCAGGATACGCGCGCCTTTTTGTTCCGCCTGCGCCGCGAGAAATGCGTCGAAAGCCTTTCGGTCCAGATGCCAGCCGGCGCCATGCGGAGAATAAATAAAATGATTTTCGCGCGCGCGGGCATCGCCCCAGGCAGAGATCGCGCTGTGCACCGGCGGATGGTTTTCGTTTTCGAAAGCCTGCCGGATATCGAGATGTTCCAATAAGCCGCGTGCTAATGCGGGCAAGACTTCGCCGATGCGCGCCCGCTCGTAAGCCGAAGCTTCGGCCAGCAGCACGGAAAGCTGCGGGGCGTGTTTCTTGAGCGCCAGCGCCGTCGCGCTGCCCGCCGGGCCGCCGCCGATGATGAGAACGTCGTAGTTCAAGAAAATCCTTTTTAGTAGTGCCCTAAAGTGTGGTGCCGTATCAAATACCATTCGGAATAGATGAAAGATCATAACTGATAACTGATAGATCCGATCTATTCACAGACGCATGTTAACCGGCGCGAACGGCATAGAACGACGCCACTACGCCGGCCGGCGCGACGGGTGTTTCGCCAGTTTTAGGATCGGGGCTTCCCGATGAATGCGGGATCGTTCTGACCACCGAGCCAACGATCGCATCGACCTGCAGAGTGTCGTTGCTGTTGGGCCAGTTAGGCACCAGCCAGCCGATGTAGTCGTACACCCACTCTTCACCGCCGACCAATCCTTTGCCCTGAAAACGGACCTGCATCGGCGAACCGTACGCCCGCGACCCGTAAAGATTCAAAGACCATCCGGGGCCGCCGATCGTGCCGGTCAGCGTTTGCTCCGGGCCATCGTTGATGACGATAGTGCCTTCGCCGAATTCGAGATCGTTAAAGGCGACGCTGCCGTCAGGGTTATTCAAAAGGCTGCGATAGGTCCAACTTCCCACAAAAGGGTTAGTGCTCATTATTAATCCTCCGTGCGTTCAACGCTTAAATATTTACTGTCCGGCGAGGCCGTGTCCAACTGAGATTCGGGTATATATGGATTACGGATGACAAAGCCGAGTTTTGACCACTCGGTCGTCATTTTGAAATCCCCGGCATTGGTCTGGGGAATTCCCCTGGCCCAATCGAGGGTCTGAAAATTCGCCGGTGAACCGTCGGCGTTCCAGGCGGTGACCTCCAGCACTTGCAGCGGACGGTGCGCCGGCCACCACATGGTTTCCCAGATCTGCTGTTCGAGCTTGGCCCAGGTGTCATTTTCACTTTTCGGATCGATCACGTTCCATTGCTCGTAAGTGACGTCGATGTCCTGTGTGGTGCATTCGTTAAAATCCGACTGCCACGGCAGCGCCATCTGCTTGGTTACGTCGCCGGGCTGCATGCCGGTGCCGAAATTCGTCTTTTGGCTCAGGTCGGTGTCGGCGTACGCCACATAATTCGACGGCGGGATCTGATACTTGCTGGCGTTGGCCGCGGTCAGGGCAAAATTCGAAAAGACCGGGTCGGCTTTGATCCGGTAAGGTTCTTTAAATAGCGACGGGTTGCGGATTATCCACCCGATCTCACCGCCGGGGCAAAAAGCGCCGCCGAGGACATTGGACAAAACTCCTTCGTCCAGATCGCGCCCGGTCCGATTTACCCAATTCTTGTAGGGTTCATACGGGTCGATATCTTTGACCCAGCCCTCGGTCTTTTCGTTGTAGAATTTGCCGTCCGCCCACTGGCGAAGAACATAGAACTGGTAATCCGTCAGCCGCAGAAATTTTTGCGGCGCCGTGTTGGTCAGCGGATTATCCCCGGCCAGCAGCGGCATCAAAGGCAAGTTAGTGGTGCGGTCGTTGGGGTTTCCTTTGGTGCGAAATTGATTTTCCTCTCCCTCCTGCCGCAGCATGTCATAGAGAAAATTCCGGTACGTACGGTAAGGGTCGTGCGTGCACTCCTGCACATCGTCTTCAAATTGCCGGCCGAGCATTTTCCCGGTGCGAAATTCTTTGGAATGAAGCTCGAAAGATTCCTCGATCGAGATGGGCGTGTCTTTCTTTTTGATCCTTTCGAAGGGAACACGCGGGGCCAGCGCCTTCATCATCGCTTTGGCCGGGACCGGCGAGCTTTCCTTGACGGCCTCATAGATACCGTCAACTATTTTTTGCACACTGTCGTCGAGCTTTTCTTTGGCTTTGTTATAAGCATTTCGTATCTTATGTTTGTCTTCTTCCACCTGCGCCGACTCATAAACGCCTTTCCAGCGGAGCAGGTATTCGGATGGCTTATCGGTCAATCCTTCGTCGCCGTAGATCTTTTCCGCGAATTTTTGCACGCTTTCGGCAAAGCCCGCGAACGAGCCGCGCAAGCTTTCGCGAACTTTGTCGCCATATAGCGCGTCTACCAATCCTTCGGTTAAATTTCCTTCGAGTTTATCTTTTAAACGTTCATCGAGCGTCGCCAGCGTCGGTTCGAGCGCTTCTAAAAACAATTGGCCGGAATGGTGCTTCGCCATCGAAGCCGCTTTTGCCTTTTCCAGCGCGGTCTTATTTGTTACCGGCGGAACGGACAATCGGGCCGGATCAAAAGTGCCGCGGGTAGATTGGTTGTGCGGAGCATTGGAAGCCTGAAGAATATTATCCAGATAAGTAAATTCGTCGGGCCGGAAAAGGATGGTCCAGATATCGCGATAGAACCACGGTTTATAGTCGGAATTCCAGGTGAGCTTTCCGGCTTTCCAGTGATCGAGAGCGCCGATGTTGTTCGGATCGATGATCTGCGGATCGCTGAAAGTTCCGGCCGTGCCGTAGAGATCGGTGCGATAGGCAAATTCACGAATGGCGAGGTCCATAAAGACATCGTTGGCCGTGATCATATCCAGAATTTCCGGCACATAGCGCGGGTAACCGACCACGACCCAGGCCGGATATTCGACGTCGATATAACGGATGCGCTGCACTTCGTCGGAAAACATCGCCAGCCGCGCCATCACCACGCCGTCGGAAGTATCGTCAAACCAGCCATCGTTGTTGGCATAGGTATCGATCCGCGGCTGTCCCATTCCATCTTTAAAAGAACCGGAATTGCCGTGGCCGCCCAGCACCAGCAGCCGTCCGGTATCGTCGGTCTTTAATTCGCCGAGCGTATCGATCGAATTAGGACCCAGCGGAGGAGGGAAGACCGGCGCGTAGGTTTCGCTGGGGCCGCGGTCAAAGCGGGCGGTGCGCCGGGTGGTGACGTTCACCACTTGCGGGCCGGGATCGATGATCAGCGCCTGGCGGCCTTCGTCATCGGTGATGTCGGCGTTGCGGCGCGGGTGGTCGTCGCCGTAACCATGCTCGCCGGCGGTGGCGTTGAATTCATACCAGGACGACTTTTTATTGGCGATATAAACCTGCCACTGGATATCGACGAGCTCGCCGTGATTTCCACCGCCTTTTATCTTGTCCCCAAGTTTGAGCGGGCGGCCTTTCGGGTTTTCATCGTCATAGACATAGATCTGAAACCGCGCCGCCTGCCGCTTGATGCGCCCCTCGGCATCCTTGAATTTTTTGATCGTCACGTCCGACATTCCATCGGGGCTTTTCATCGGGTTGCCGGCAGCGTCGCACTCGAGGGGAAGCGTAGCCGGTTTTTCGGGAGAGATGCAAAACTCGTCAGGGCTATTACCGAGACGGGCGATACCGACCCCGGGATGGATCCGGTAAATAGGTTGCGTAAGATTTTCTTCGCTCATTACTTATCCTCTAAAATTTCTACTCAACTTGATCTGATCCGGATTAATGTCCCTAAAGTCGCGGCGCTGAGAAGGGATATCATTCGGAGTAGATGATAACTGATAGATTAGGGATAATAGATCGGATCTCTCAGCTATCAGTTATCATCTTTTATCTATTCCGAATGGTTATTTAACAACACCAAACTTTAGAGCAATACTTAATCCAAAAAATTCAAAGACACGCCTTCCAGCCGCAGCAGGTCGTTGTCCTCGCGGTAATCGACGCCGATCACGACCAGCGTTATCTGCAGCGACGTGTCGCCTTTTTCAAACAGCCGGCGGGCGCATTTACTGACGTTGATGCGGTGATTGCGCGGCGTATTGTGATGGCGCGGACGCAGATCGTATTCGCGGCGGTTAAGCGGCGGCGTATCGCAATGGCCGGGCCCGCCGTAACATGAACCGTGCCCGAAAACCGCCAGGTAACCGGCATAGTTTTCGTGCGTGATAGGCGTGCTTGCGTCGGCATCCGGCAGATTCAAAAAGACGCGGATAAAGCACGAGCGGTGAAGCTGCGGAACGCGGTGCAGGCGCACTTCGGCTTCGCTGAATCCTTTGCGGACCTTTTCATCGACGTCAAAAGATTTCGACACAAAACGCCCGACCGGGGCTTCGGCGCCGATCGGAATCACGAAAGCGCATTTTACGTATTCGTAGCCAAAGCGGTTCATATCCAGCGTGTCGCGGATGGTGTAGCTCCACGGCGTCATGATCGAATCGAGATCGGCCGGGTTCGAATCCGGATGGCGCTGCTGCCACTCCCACCAGAGGCGGTCGACATTGGAATGCACGACCCAGAAGATAGGATCATAACCGGCGGTCAGATTGCTGAACATATCGCCGAACTGCGGCTGGCTGTAAAGGTCTTCGCGTTTGTGAAATTGCCGCCCGGCGACCACTACCGACTTGTTGCGTTTTTCGGCGGAGCGTTCATTTGCCGTATCGGCATCGTCGGAGGTAGAAGCATCGGGGTTTTCGCCGCCCGTCCAGATGTGCAAAGTGTTGTGCGGGTTCTGGTCGATAAATCCGTACGAATCGTTGTACAGGCTGCCGCCGCCAAAATCGCGGTAAGTGCGCAGGTTTAAGATCTGATCGATATCGTCAGCCGTCGGGTAATGATAGTGAATGGCCTGGTTGATGGTCTGGCCGCCGTACTGCGAAGGGTAGCGCAGCGGATACCAGAGGGAATTGGCGTCGAGCAGAGCGTCGACAAAACGATTGCGATGTTCGCCTTTGGTATATTCAGGGCCGATCAATTTGCCGACCTCGGTAAAGAAATCGCTCGGCTTGGCATACTGATCGCCCAGCATATCTTTCAAACCGTCGGCCGGAATACCGTGTTTGCCCAGAAAAACCAGCGAATCTTTGGTCAAAAAACCTTTGAAAGAATTGGGGATGATCTTTCCGCTTCCCGGGTCCGACGGATGATAATCCGGCATCGTCCAATCCCAGTAGGGCATCGTTACATCCGGCAGAATATCCTGCATCGCCTGTTCGAATTCGTAGAGATAAATGCGGTGCCAGGGAAGAAACCGCTCCCAACCGTGCTGGCAGTGATTTTGATGGATCAGCGCCAGGTTGTTGTAGTTGCGGCTGTCCTCAGGCCACTTGTTCAGCTCATACATCTCGCGAAAGGCATACCGCACCTTATCTATCTGCGCATCGTCCATGCAGTCGATGTTCATCCGCTGCTTTAATTCACCGTGCTGGAATTTATATTCGTTGGGCGCGACGTCAAAAACCTCGTGGATCTTTTCATCGAGTTTGACGACGCCGGTGATCGAAACCACGGCCGGCGTGGTATTTGAGCCTTTGTAAAACGGTATGGTGGTTTCGTCCGCGGGGCAATTGTCGTCTATCCAATCGGAGATGGCCAGGATGTCTTGATAGGCGACGGGCTGCGCGCCCCAGGGAAGACGCGGAAATTGCGAGTCGTCAAAAGGGGCTTCACCGCGAAGCCCCTTTACCAGCGGGGATGAAGCGCCGCGGCACTCCTTTTCAGAAGTGCCGCAGCAGGAATGACCCGCGTCTTTGGCAACAGGCGAGATGAGTTTCATCCCGTGAAAATTCGCCTCGACCAGTTGGTCGCGCGAATATTCCCAGAGACGCAAGCCTCCAAAGGCCGTTACGTTACCGCCGGCGGCTTTGCGTAATATCTCTCTGACCTGTTCGAAAGTATTTTTAGTGGCCATGTTTCTTTACTCCTTCGGTCTTGACCTGCGTCGGGACCGGATTTCCTTCGAGATAACCGCCCTTCGGCGCGATGCGGATGTTCTGCATCATTCCCTGATCTTCGTGATCGAGAATGTGGCAGTGCAGCACAAAATCGCCGATGTAGCGTTCGTACCTGGTGCGCATGATTATCTTGTAGCCTTTTGATAACCCGGTGGGATCGAAGGTCGGATTTTTAACGAACAGCGTGTCGCGCCAAACTCCGATCTGATCGCAATACTCCGGATCGAGAACGCCTTTATCGTCGAAATCGACGCATTTTCCTTTGGCATCCAACACCGATTTCCCATCCGGCCGCAATATCTGAATGATCTGGAACGGATTAACGTGGATATGGAACGGATGGCCGATCGAACCGGAGGTCAGTATCCATTCATCCACTCCGCCCAGAGTCAGAATGCGGTCGATGCGGTCTGCCTCGTAAGAGTAATAATCCAGTTGGGTCGGTTTGTCTTCATTGGCGATCTGGAAAAGCGTGCTGCCGTCGGAAGCGCTGCGGATAGCAAAGGAAAGCTCCTGCTTGCCCGTGACTTCGGCGGGCGCAACGCTCTTATGCGGAACGTATTCCGGCACGCTGAGAGTTTTCAGATCGTTTAACACCGGCGCCGGCAGGTCCGTATTAGCGGCGCGAAGCTGCTGTGAAGTGTATTCCGTGGGATCGATAGAATACGGCGTGCCTCCGCTGACAAAGACCAGCGAAAGCAAACGGGTATCGTTGATATTGGTCGTCGGCGCGGCGGACCTCAATGCGCCGCTCGGCGCTGCCGCCGGCGGTGACACTCCGTTAATGCTTCCCGATGCCGTCGTGGTCGCATCAAGCACGCAATAAACTCCCGGCGAAGCAAAAGACATAAGCAAATCGCTGCGATAACCGGGCTGCAGGATATTCATATACTTGGCCGACATCTGTTCTCTGGTCAGCCCGTCCACGGCAAACTCGAGCTGCTTGACGCCGTTTCTGGGAATGTCGTTATTCGCGCAGATCTGAGCGAGCAGAGAATTTTGCTGGGCGGCCGGCATGTTTTTCAGTTTGGCCAGGGTGTCATCCAGCCCCTTGCGCGAGCTATCCGCCAGCGCGGCCTTGGTAACCGAAAAATTGATCGTGTCACGCACACCGCCGTGGATCAGGCGCCAGCGTTCGATCTGCCCGGCCTGCATTTCTATCACGGGCTGCAGTTGGCCGTTGATCAGGGTGAACCGTCCCGAGTCTCCCCAGGTGCCGGGGCCAAATTGCGCGTAGCTTTCGATCACGCCTACGTCGCCCTTGCCGGTGCAGGCATAATTAGGAACCGAATTTCCGTTGGCGTCGGTGACAAATCCGCAATAATACTGGATCTGCTCAAACATAAAAATGCGGTCTTTGTACCGCGCGCCGCTGATGTCGTGCAGGATGGTATCGATGTCGGCGATGCCGTTTTGCGCCTTGTCTTTTAACTGGCGAAAGCCTTCGACGATCAATGCGCCGGCCATGCCGCTGGAAACCTGCAGCGCGGTCGAACCGTGGCGGTGAGAGTGATACCAGAACGTTCCTGCCGGGTGATCCTTGGGGAGATAATATTCGTAATCGAGGCTGGTTTGCGGCCCGAGATCGAGCAGCACATTGTCGCTGTTTCCCGTCGGCGAAACGTGCCAGCCGTGGGTGTGGAGATTCGTGCTGTTATAACAGTGCGGAATGTCCTGGTTCTGATTGGATTTGCAGCTTGGGTCATCCGCGGGAAGCAGGTTGTTCAAAAATATGCGCAGCAGTTGCCCCGGCCTGACACGCATCGTGGGGCCTACCAATTCGCCGTTATAGTTGCGCAAATGCACCGGATCACTGTTTCCGGTCGCAGGATTCGGGATCTTGTTATCACCGTAAATTATATTGAGGTCGAAATTTACGTCGCCGCCTCTCATCGGGTTCGGCTTATTCACCAGTTCGGTGGGATTTTTCAGTGTCTCCCCTTTTTGCGCGGACACGGTGAAATTATGCGCGTAAAAAAACAAGGCGCTCAACAGAAAAATCGAGACTGCGATCGACGGGGCTAAGACCCGAATGTATAGGCCGCTGAGAATCGAAGGACGGGCTATTTTCATATTCATCTCCTGACTGGCTTTGGTAAATTTATAATGCAATGGTTGCCCGGTTGTTGTTTATGCACGGCAACCGCAACTGCAAAATTGGCGAATGAGACATCTGAAACCGAGAACAAGGAAGACCGGACCTGCACTGACAGGGCTCCGCTTGAGAGATGCTGGAGGCTTCATCAATGCAAACTAATACAGGGGCAATTCCAAGTACCAGGTTTAGTGATCTGTCGTCAAATTTTAGTTTCTGTGGGAAAAATTCTTAGAGCAAAAATTTCCGACAATGAACCGCAAAAAAGTTACGCTTTGCTAACTTCAAATTAAATGAGAACGCTTGCAATGAATCTTGCAAGCATTCTAGTAGTTTTTATTTTGTCTGTCAATTAATTGTCCGCATGAACGCGCAGCGTTCAAACTTTGCCTGAAGATCATGACGACATTAGGCTGCGGCGGCTTTTGCTGACGAGACGTCCGCGCTCCCAGATTATTTCTGACGGTTTTGCAGGATCTTAACAAATGATCCGGAGCGCAGTTCGTCGAGCGTGATGGTGGTCATTTCCTGAGCTTCCTGCTCGGTCAAAGCCTTGCAGTTGATGGCTCGCAGGAAATAATTCAGCAGGCCCTGGCCCGTAGCGGCGTCGTCAAAAACATCGCCGACCAGGGTGGCCTGCGCCGCTTTGGCCACAAAATTCCGCAGGCGTTCGCCGGCCGCATCAAGCCCTTCGAGAAAGAATGTATAAACCGCGGCGTAGCGGGTCGGAAGCTGCGCCGGGTGCAGGTCCCATCCCTGGTAAAACGCATTAGAAAGTGAATGACGAATGTGGTCGTAATGGAGTTTCCAGGCGCGGTGAACGATAGCGCGATTTTCCGCTTCCTGTTGCGGGGTGATCTCGCCGCGGTGCGGAGCGACCGGCATGATATTGGTCGCGCCGTCAGACAGCCAGATACCCGTTCCGCCAAAAGCGACCTGCATCATGCTGCGCGCAAAATCACACGCGGGATGAAGCATATCCTGATACGCGGCGGTGATGCTGCAACTGGCGGTGTAATCGTAAGTGCCGAAATGCGCCGCTATACAGCGCCCGCGCGCGGCCTCGAGCAAGAGGGGAAGAGTCAGCTCGCCGGCATCGCTGATGATCGATTGCGTGGTTTCGATCATCATTTCCATTTTTAGCGAGCCCGCGGGCAGCCCGAGTTTCGGTTCCATCTCATCAAAAATATCGGAGAGTAACGCAACCTGGCCGGGCACCACGATCTTGGGCAGCGTGACCACAAAATTTTCCGGCAGGCGGCCGCCCGTCGCCTGGGTCAACGTGGTAAGAAAGATATCGAGCGTGCGAATGCTGCGCGCGTGCAGTTCCTCGCTAAAAGTTTTGATGCGAATGCCGATAAAAGGAGGAAGCGTTCCGGCCTCGAGCCCCTTGGCGGCCTCTTGCGCGGCGGCGACGGTATGGCCGTCTTCTTCCGCGTCGGGGCGCGTACCGTAACCGTCTTCGAAGTCGATGCGAAAATCTTCGACCGCTTCGCGGCTGAGTTTTTCCGCGACGCGGCTGTAAATGGTATCCGCCAGATTAGCGGGAATGTCCAGAACTTCGGCGAAGGTTTTGGCGTCGGGCGCATAGGTTTCAAAAGCGCGCACAGCGAGTCCGCCCAGCCGCCCGGCGGAGTCGGCCTTAAAAAGATGCGCGCCGCCATAGACCGTGTGCACCGGCTGCCGGCGGCCCGATTCGCCGGGATACTTTTTGGCAAAAGGCGTCATCGTCGAGCGCAGCTTAGCCGTAATTTCCTGCATTGATCCTTCAGAAAGTGTTGTGTTCATTTTATGTTCCAAGTCGATTTAGTCTCGGACTTTAAATTGCCACTAGCTTTAGCTAGTGGTTAATAATTTTTGAAAAAAGATCTGGCTTTAGCCGAAAAAATGTTTGGGCTAAAGCCCTTAATTTGTTTGATCTTTAACACCTCCAGCTAAAGCTGGAGGCAATTTATAAAACAAAGCAAGTAAAATTTATAACAAACTACCGGCTCAGCCTGGCCTCGATCAATCCATGCGGCTCATCGGTCGGCACAAATATCCGGTTGTCGTTTTCCAGCCCGAAGCGCGATATATCGACCGGCAGGCAGTGGATATTGGGCAGCGAAAAATAAACTTCTTCGACATCGGGGAATTTATTTAAGATCTCTTCACCCATTGCGTAAAGCGTGTGCTGGACGGAAAGGCTGTCATGAGCGGAAAACACGCTGAGAATGGTCTGCCTGATGTTTTGCCAGTTATCTTTAGTAGCCGCGTCCGCATTTTTATATCGCCAGACGCCTTTGATCGCGGTAGAAAAAATGCGGTCGGTGGTTTCGGGAAGGGTAGTGTATTCATCCTTAATATATCCGACAAAACCCGAACCGGTTGTTTTTAAAACGATCAGGTCTTCCACGCCGGATTCGACCACAGTGCTTTCACGCGTTGCGGTGATGCGCGCCGTTCGCTTCTCGCCGCTGCCCTGGACGAAAGAGTGAGGATGAAATTCGCCGTCAAATTTCATCCGCTTCCAGAAATGTTCGAAGAGATCTATCCGGACTTGGGAAATATGCGGATTGTTTTCCAGAAAATGCCCGGTGAGCCGCCGCCCGAAGGCTTCGACATCTTCTATTTCTCGAGTCTGCCCGGCCAGCGCATAGACCGTATTTTTCATCGTGTCGGTCGGCAGGCAGAGGCTGTTATCGCCGACGGTATGAATGGTATCAAAGTCACCCTCAAGCGCAATATTGACCGTCAAATTTTGCAGCTCATGATGCTCGCCGTCGCGCGCAACCTTCATCAGCCGCACGCGCGATTTTCCGTAATTATCCTGAACTATTTTTACTGACATAAAAAATTAGCCGCCATTAACTGCCGCGATACGTCGAATAACCGAACGGGCTGAGCAGCAGCGGCACATGGTAATGCTGCGCGGCGTCGCGCACGATAAAAGTTATTGCCACCTCGGGATAAAAGCCTTCGGTCTGTTGGCCGTTGAAGTATGCGGCGGTGTCAAAAACTATCCGGTAATGCCCGACCGGAAATAATTCATCCTCCGCCTGGATCAAGCGCAGCCGCCCGTCGCCGTCGGTCGCGCCGCGGCCTACGATCTGCCAGCCTTCGAGCGCCGTTTCATGTTCAAGCATGACCGGAACACCCGTCGCCGGTTTTCCTATCGAAACATCCAAAATATGTGTGGTTATCGCGCTCATTTTGATCTTTGTTCAGTGGACTTCTCTTTTAAATTGCCGCTAGCTTTAGCTAGTGGATATGTTAAAAAAGTAAAAGGTTCAGAGTTCAAACTTTAGTTTGTCTTCGGCCTTTAGAATTAAGACAAGCTGAAGCTTGAACTCTAAAACCGCTTAAATATGCACAAAATTCCCGCTCAGACAAAAACCATTCTTCACCTGTGACGGGTTTTCATATTACACTCTTTCCGCCGGTCCCTCGGCTACCGCTCTTTGAACTTAAAAACTCCCAAAACAAGTGTTCCATTTTTGTTCCAGTGTTCCACTTTTGCCCACGCAAAATGGAACGGAACACCCGTCATATTTGCTTAATAAGCTATTGATCGTGCGGCGTTTACCGTCGCGGGCCGTGTTCCAAAAAGCGTTCTGTTTTCAGTTCCGGACAAAATAAGCCTGAAAATACGCTAAACGTGCCTCAATCAGCTAAAAGCTTTTTCAGCCGGAGCTCCGTTATCTTTCTTTGCTCTCCGGCGGCAATATTGATCTCGGCGTCCGCGTCATTCGTCATTCGTGCGCGGCAAATTTCCAGCATTTCTTCAGCCGCTTTACCTGTGGCGCAGACAATGAATATATACCCGAACTTCTCTTGATACAAATGGTTAGCTTCGGCAAGCTGCTCGCGGGTATGATCGTTAGTTTTATCCAGCTCAGCCTGCTCGCCCTTTGACCATTCGGCGGAGCGCTCCTGTTGTTTTGGTGCTGCTTTTTTATCGCCGATCTTCGCCCCTATTTGGGGATGCGAGGCAAAAGCTTCCAGCCAGTCCTCCGGGCTGAGATTCCACCAGATCTTTTCCGCCTGGTCAAAAAGAAAAGCTTCATTAACGAAAGGCCGCGCGCCAGCCATTTCCCGCGCCCACGCGGACGAACCACAGCAATCCCTGAAAAGAGATGCGGCTTTTTCAGTTGAAACAGAGTTCAGTTCTGCGAGATCCATAATTGTTTTGAGTCCCGCCTTTAGGCGGCTGAATTATAGCCACGAATTACACTAATTAAGACAGCCTGCCAAACAGCCGCAACCGGCTGACGCCGCCGTCAGGATAAATATTAAACCGCGCGTGTGTTGCCGGGCCGACCTCTTTCAACTCGTCCGCAAAAACGTGGAGCGTGTGTGCCTGGAGTTTTTGGCTGGGCAGCAATTCCTGCCACTCGGCGGAATTCGCATTTTCTCCGTCACCGAACTTCGCCACTTCTATCGAGCAGCTTTCCGGGTAATTGCCTTTGAACCGCAGCGTGTCGATCTCGACGCGCGTGATAGTGCCCAATATGCCGAGTTTTATGATCGACCAGTCTTTGTGGCCCGGCTCGCGGTTGCGTTTTGTTTCCCACCCGTCGCTCATGTCGAGCGCGCGTCCGGGCATGATCAGATTATGACGATGGCCGAAAAACATATCGCTGGAATCAAGCACGACCCCGCCGTTTTCCACCGCCGCCAGATCGACCTCGCTTTCGCGTTTGCGCAGAGCGTCCCAATCCGGCTGGACCACGCCGTGAACGCGCAGCCGCGCCACACCGCCATCGGGAAATATCTTCAACCGCACATGGGTCGAACCATCAAGCGGATTTTCCACCGGAAAAGAATTTTTTGTATCGCCTTCGAGCGCGGTAAGGGGAAGTATCTCATCCCAGCGTGTCGAAGGATCAAGCAATTGCTGCACGGTCGGCAGGCCTTTAACCGTGCAAGTCTCCACCGAACAGTGCGACGGGTAATTTCCCTTGAAGTGGCTGGTGTCAACCACCAGTCCGTGGATGGCGCCCGGCGTGCCCAGCCTGATGATGCACTCATCGTATTTTTCGTCCATGCGCGGCGAACGCCGCCGGCGCGATTCCCATCCGTCCATCCACTTTCCGCGGTCGGTATATTTATCGGGAATAAAGATCGCTTCACTGCGCCGGATCAGATTTTCTTTTTCCGCAAAAAAATCGTCGTTGGCGTATAAGACGTTGCCGCCGAGCTGTTCGGCAGCCAGGTCAACCAGTTCGGTAAATTCCATAATAGGATTTTACACAAAGTTCTTAAGTTCTCGAAGATACAAACGCGAGACGCGCGGCGCGAAACTAAAATAAAAATTCCGGGCGCGCACAAGCAACCCGGAATTTTTATGATTTGCCGAAACGGCCTATTTACTATCTTCGTTGGTCGCAAAGCCGATCATATTCGCATTTTCATCAAAGAAAATAAATCTGAGTCTCGGTTTGATCGGATTGCCCGGACGGGCGTTTTAGCACAAGCTTGATCTCACCGCCGCGGAGCCGTTCAAGATTAACAGGCTTGGCCAGTTCATAAAGGGCCGCCTTGTCCTGTTTCTCGACGAGGCAATCGCGAACTGCTGTCTCTGCCGCCGCTATCCTCGCTCCCAATTTCCCCGAACGCCGCTATCGATCGAAAAAACCTCGGTATCATCGATCCTAAGGTTCGACGGCTATCCATTTCACATTGCTTTTGATATTTATTCCTCAGAAAATTCGAGCACGAGCGGCAAAAATTCGCCTCTCAGATCGGCGAGATATCTTTCACTGGTTCTCATAACAAGCTGCGTGAGGCGGCTCCGGGAGTCCAATCTTCCGAAGCCCATTCGCAGATCGTCCCGTCGCAATGTCTGATATATAAGTTTGATCTTGCCAGTATACGTTCCCGAATAATCGAGCCCCAGATTAAAGTTGATCGCGGAGACGGAGAAATTCGGACTGGCGGCGATCACGGTTTGTCCGTTCGTGCCGTTCGGTATTTTGGTGTAAGGTGACCGCCACAAGGCCGGGACGGCGAGCGGCGTGCCGTTGACTTTGAGCCCGCCGCCATTCCACGGATTCGGAGGCTGAGCATTGGCCGCGCATTGCGAATATCGATATCGACGGAGCAGATGTTCGAAGCCGGGTATTTCACATTGAAAACCTCTATCGCTTTCCAGGACAGCGATAGGTCGGGCGTCCAGAAAGGCGCCTGTTTTTACCTGGTCGCAGCAGCCCCTGCTGCCCGCATGAAAAATCACCGGAAACCACCGTGGGCAAACCAAGGAAACTGGAAGTGCCCCCCAACTGCAACCGCACATCAGCCCAGGGACCCGGAGCGTTTGGCGAGGGAATGACGTTCAAAAAACTTTTCGTAAAACGAGCGATGTAAATTTTACCGTCCGGCGCGAGTTGTAAAGCTCCGTACACATACTTACCGGTCGTTACGTTGTGTATCGTAAATTCTGTTTGTAAGCGTAGATCCGGTAATGTCGTAGCGAAAAAGAAATTGGTGCCGGTCCCTCCGTCGTGGCGTAGAGAGACTTGGAATCCGGGAAAATTCTATTCCGTAAAAGCCGAAGGTTGTAGCATCGCGAACGGTGCCGGCCGCCAAATTGCTAACCGCTCCCGTGTTCTTGTCAAATCTGAACAGTTCGAAAAAGCTCTGCACCGAGTTCCATAAGTAAATCCGGCAACCGCCAGCAGCTTTCCATCGGGCGAGATCTTCATTTGTCCCGCTCCCCCGGCCAGTGGAGTATTATAATTTGCGCCGACCTGGGAAATTACCGGCGCCGACAGTTGGCCCAGCAGACAACTGGGGTTGGTGACGTGGTATGAAAAACTGGTCGCCGCCGACCAACGTCTGAGGATTTCTCATATCATGACCAACCACCCAAAAGCCGCCGTTGCCGTCCCGCTGATACCGGCTATTTTCTCTGCCGCCTGAGCAATTAACGGAAGGTTTTTCTGCGTGGGATGACATCGCCCAGTCCGCCATTAAGCGACATCTCGACCACGGATATCGCAGACCGCTGCTGTAAAACGGGGCCTCGATAGTCGGTAGTGAAAATAAAATATTTGCTGCCGCAGCTGCACGGGACGATCAACGCAGTCTGTGAGTGGAAGACTCGCTGTCCTAATAATCCGGTTCCGTTAGGCATAACATTATTGGCACTGTTCCAAACCTTGCGCCCATCGGTATAAAACAACAGATTTCCGCTTGAATCGGAAATCGAAGATGCGCCTTCGAAGGTGCTGATCGGTAGCGGATCGATACGCGGAGGCGGCTGGTGAACGGCTGTTAAAATCGAGTCCTGGCTTTGTACCCAAACCCAGTTTTTGGCCGCATTTTGCGCGCCTAATGCTGCCCGCCATCGTCGCTAAGATCACTCAAACAAAATAATAATTTTGTTGTTCCTTTCATATATATTTTTCCTCGATTCGTGAGAGTCAACAATCAGGTTGGGCCGGCAAACATTTGTTGGGAGTGTCTGCTGGCATTGTCGGGATTGACAAATAAATTGTGCCGAAACTATATACTATTCTGCGGGGGAGTCAAAAGTTTTGTGCGAGGGAATTGACGGGGGGTGTGTGTAAAGGAATTAAAGCGAGCGGTGAAGATACGCGATAAAATGGGCGCAGTACTTTGAACTTTATTTTGAGATGATATTTTGCCAGGCCGCTCTTAATGCCTGAAGCACATTCGGCTCTTTGGCGTTTTCGAGAATTACTTTGGTTGCGCCTCCCGCCCCAGGCGATCCTTTGATCGGCTCGAAGGCCTTCGGGTCTTTGTCGATGAAAAGCGTTTGCTGTTCGGGCGTCAGTTTGACCATTCCCCAGGCTTCCTCCGGGCCGAGCGTGGCAAAGATCTTTTTCTTGACACGAAAATCAGGATGCCCCATGTGCCCCTGCTCGTAAGCGTCGGGAAAACTAAGCGCCAAGTCGCGAATTCATCTGCTGTCATATTTTTATTTGTTGTGGGCGGGTTCTTGAGAACCCGCGCGTACAAGGGCTAAAATAACACCCTCCCTAACGGCGGGTTTCTGCCTCAAGTCAGCCTCTTGAAATTATTTTACCAGCAAATTGCCGGAAGGCTCCGCAGCAAACTCACCTTTATCAAAAACTTTTACCCCGCGAACGTAGGTCGACTCGACCACGCCGAGCATATTCATTCCTTCATATGGCGTGAGTTTGTTTTTGAAATGGATAAGTTCGGGGCGCACCTGGAATTCTTTTTCCGGGTGCCAGATGACGATGTCGGCATCGTAGCCCGGAGCCAAAGATCCTTTTTGTTTATCCAGCCCGGCGAGCCTGGCGGGCGCGGCGCTCGTCCAGCGGGAAATATCGCTCAAAGTGAAACCTCGCTTGCTGGCCTGCGTCCATAACACCGGCAAGCCGAATTGCAGGGTCGAGATGCCGCCCCACGCTTCCATAAAATCGCCGAGTTCCGTCAACTTCAAATTCGCGGTGCAGGGTGAATGATCGGAGACGACCATATCGATCGTGCCATCGGCGAGCGCAGCCCAGAGCTTTTCGCGATTTTCGCGCTCGCGCACCGGCGGGCAGCATTTGTAATGCGTCGCGCCGTCGGGAATTTCCTCGGCGGCAAAGGTCAGGTAATGCGGGCAGGTTTCGACCGTGAGCGGCAGCCCTTCGTCTTTGGCGGCTTTTACCAGCGGCAGGGCGTCGGACGAAGAGTGATGTACGATGTGAACCCGCGCGCCGGTTTCGCGGCAGAGTTTTATCATCAGCGCAATGGCTTCGTTTTCAGATTCGCGCGGCCGCGAGTGCAGAAAAGTTTCGTAATCTTTCGGATCGGCGCCGAGCATGCGGCCGCGGCGTTTTCGATCGGGCCGGGGAGTTCGGCATGAACCAGCAGAACGGAATTTAGCCTCGCCAGTTCCGGCATCGCTTCGCACAAATTTTCTTCGGTTACGTGTGGGAATTCGTCGACGCCGGAATGGATCAGAAAACATTTGAAACCGCGCACGCCTTTTTCCAGAAGAGGTTTAACTCGCTGGTATTGCCCGGGACCACGCCTCCCCAGAAAGCGACATCGACCTGGCATTGCCCGGTTGCCACGCGTAATTTTTCGTCAAATCCGGTGCGGGTCGTAGTCGGGGGGATGCTGTTGAGCGGCATATCGACGATGGTCGTCACGCCGCCGGCGGCGGCGGCGCGCGTGGCGGTCGCGTATCCTTCCCAATCGGTGCGGCCCGGTTCGTTCACATGCACATGAGCGTCCACCAGACCCGGCATCACTACGGCATCACCGGCGTCTACCATATCGATACCGGCCGGCGCGTTTTCCCATTCACCCATAGCGATGATCACGCCGCCGCGAATATGCACCGATGCGGGGCGGTCGTTTCCGGCATTACCGCTATTTCTGCCATTTCCGTTGAGCCGGGCATTAATACTTTTGTGCTCCGAATTATCAGATCGGGTGTATCCATTGTGCCGATTATAAGCGAGAGCGCCGGTAAATAAAAAAGCAATAGAAAAGCCGGAATTGATTCCGGCTTCTTTCGGTTAATAATCGGGGGCGATATCAGCAGGTCGGATTGCAGGCTTCGCAATTCTCGCCGCCGTAATCCACGATACAGTGACAGGAAGTTTGATAATACTTGTTTGGATATGTACCGGCGCACGCCAGGTATATGGGGTTGCAAAAGCTAAAACAACAGGCGCCTCCCTGCGCCCTGGCGCTATGGGTAAAAAGCGCAAAACCGGTACTGGCGAGCAATACCGCCAGGATCAATGTTCTGCGAAAAATCCGCAAAATAACATGTTTCATTTTTTTCTCCTTTGTGTTATCCAAAGATATTACCAGCCGGGGTCGCATACCAGGTCCGAACAATCCGGCCCGAGAGCCGTCACGCATTGCGCAAAAGTTTTATACGGATCGTTGGGCCCGCCGTAATTCGATAAGCAATATGCCCATACCAAGTCGCAAAAGGTACAGCAGTTATTAGTTGAAGCTTTGGCGTCCACCTTTTCGATCATGCCGCTATAAGCCAACCCGATGACCATCACGCCAAGGATCAGCGCTTTTCGAAAAATATCGAAGCGATAATCTGTTTCATATATCTCTCCTTTGGTTCTAAATTAATGGGAAACGGACATCATAAGTTCGAAACTCGAGCTTTGCCGCCGCGATTAGAAACCTCCGCCTGATGGGAGTTTTCTCCGGGATTAGTCAACATTAACGAAAGCGCGGTGAACAAGTCAATATTTTTGCGTTTTGGAATGAAGCAGAGAATACAGCAAGTAAAAATCAATTATGCACTGTCAGCTAACAGCTTTTAATTAAATAAAAAACAGTTAATAGTTAACAGTTTATACTTAATAGTTGATAAATTACCGTGACATAACTACTATTGCCTTGGTCAGGTCCATCCGGGTAAGAGGGCTACCGAAATTAAATCTATTAGATTCGTCGAGCGAGAGCCAGCCTTTTTGCAGCGCGACCGCGACATAGCCGCGCCATTGAAGCGGGATGTCATCCGCGTCTGTGACACCACCGCGGGCAAAACCGGCGGCGAGGCTGCCCAGCTGCGCGGCTTTTACCAGCGCGACGGCGGCGATCAGACGGGTTACCGATTGGTCGGGCCGAAACCGTTTCCCGGTGTTGCATCGTAAAACAGGGCGCCGGCCGGAAGGGATTGTACCGCTTCGACCGCATTGCGCGTGGTCAGGTCGGTCACATCCGGATACAGCGGATCTTTCGCGACGAATTGCGGCGCCCTCCCGATACGTACCAGAGCGGCGGCAAATTCGCCCGGGAAACAGCAAAGCCGGGCTCGAATTTCCCGCCCACGGGCGGCAACAAAAACTTCCGCAATCCTTCATAAACGATCGTTTTTTCCGAATCCGAAAGAAAGCCCGCGTCGCTAAACCCGCGGAAATCTACCTGCGTTATTTCCGTGGCGGCCAGAAAGTTTTGCGACGCGGAGGACGGTGAACTGATTTGGGCGAGAAAATTCTGCGTCGACGGCGAGGTGACAGACGCTTTTTCGTTCCGGCCAAAAATTCCATCGAGAATGGGCCGGTCGGAGGCAGCGGCCAGATTGCCGTATCCGTCAAAAACTTTCAAATTCAGATTTGCCGGGCTGTTTTTTCCCCACGCCACGTAAAAATTCGAGAGAACAGTATTAAGAGGCAAAATACTCACCGCCGAGATCACTGAGCTCTGATTTACCTGGCCGTTGCTTACCTGAAAAGTCGAGGTGGAAAATTTCGCCCCGTCATTTGCCGCGGCGGCGCGAAAAGTGCCGGTAGCGCGTTCGGGAAAAGCCGCCTCGATCACCGCGGCGTAGGTATTCAACATTCCCGCGCCGACCTCGTGCGCAAAATATTTAGGCAGCGGCGTGGCGGAACGCTGCAGGATGTCTTTTATCTGCGCCGGTGAAAGATCGGGATTTGCTTCCAGCATCAGCGCAATGGCCCCCGACACCTGGGGAGCGGAAAATGAAGTGCCGCTGGCGGTGGTATAAAAAGGAAGCTCAAATAATGTCAGCCGCTGTGTATCGGCGCCGGCGAGCCCTAAAGTTCCGATCTGGGTTCCTAGTGAGCGAAGGCTGGCCACATTCACACCCGGCGCGACCAATGACGGCGAAAACATTTTGTCGCCGAAAACACCGCGCGAAGAAAAGACTGCCAGAGCGCTTTTTTCATCGGTTGCGCCGACGCTGATCACCCACGGGGCGGCCGCGTAGGGATTAAGCGTGTCGTTTCCCGGGCCGGAATTTCCGGCGGAGAAAACTACGCTGACGCCGTTGTCGGTCAGCATTTTGGTGGCGATATTGACCGGGTCGTTGTAATCAAAGATCGCTTCGGTCGAAAAACTGCAATTGACTGCGCGAACATTATAATTAGCGCCTTTTTGCAGTAAATAATCGAAACCCGAAAGCACAAAGGTCAGGTTCGCGTCACCCGCGCTTAGCCCGAGAATTTTTGCGCCCGGCGCGACGCCGTTATATTTTCCGTTCGAACGGGAGCCGCTGCCGGCGATGATCCCGGAGACAAAAGTGCCGTGGCCGCTGATCAGATCGGTGTTAGGAAAATTTTCTATCGGCAGCGGGTAATTAAATCCCAGCGGCAGGCTTTGCAGGTCCAGCAGTTTTACATTCTGGATAACTTTACCCGACAGATCATGCTGCAGGGCATTGACCCCGGTATCTAAAACCGCGACCGTGACGTTCTTTCCCGTTACCGGCAAATTGTTATTGGCGGCCCGCAGATCGGAGTCTGCCGGTACGCGTGAAACCTGCGTCGGCTTAAAGTAAGGATCGCTGTCGAATTTCAGCGTACGGTTTCCATAGATCGAACGCACACTGGGCAGTTGGGAAACGGCCACCAACTGCTGCCGGGTCGCCGATACATAGATCATTGGCAATACCCGAAAACGCGTTCCGCCCAAAATGCCTATCTGTCGTAAATTATTCAGATCGGTTTCGGTAGGGTATTGATGAAAGACGACGACCGCATTAATTCCGCTGTCGTCGGTAGCCTGGTTTAGCAGCAGCGCGAGTTCAGGGTCGACGCTTTGCAGTCCCGAGACTACCCCGGAGAGCGCCTGGTTCAGCAGACCATCGGGGCCGATCAGTTCGATCCCGTCGGCGCCGGTAAAACGCAGGCCGTTTATCACCGTAAAGACGGTATCGGCGCCGGTAAAGCGCATTCCATTCAGGCCGGTAATAGAAAACCCGGCGGGAGCGATCAACTCAAAAAGCACACCGTCAGGGCCAAGCCCCGTCAGCGAATCCGCGCCGGTGAACCGGACTGTGTCGGCGCCGGTAAAACGTAATCCGTCCGCTGAGACCGCCTCGCCATCTGCGCCGGTGAATCGCAGGCCGTCCGTTCCGATCAGCGAGATGCCTGCCGGGGCGAGCAATGAAACCCCGTTAGCTTTTCTGACGACGATCGAATTTGCTTCGTAGGTAGTGCCGTCCGCGTCGGTAAAACGAAATCCATCGGCGCCGGTAAAACGCATTCCATCGACTTTTGTCAGTTCGATGCTGTCAGCGCCCGTAAAACGAGCGCCAGCCGAGCCTATATAAGTGACCCCATCGGCGCCGGTAAAGCGCGTGCCGTCGGCGCCGGTAAAACGAACGCCATCTGCGCCGGTGAATCTGAGCCCGTTTACTTCGGTATTAATAAAGCCATCGGCACCAGTGAAACGTATTCCATTGGTGCCGATAAAATCTATTCCGTCGGCCCCGGTAAAACGCATTCCGTCGGAACCGACCACACTTATCCCTGCCTCGACTGTATTCCAGGTAAAAACGATCAACAGAATGAAGCAGGTAAGTTTTCTAAGATCTATCTTAGTATCCATTAAATCAAAAATGTATTAAATGCATACAGAAAGATGAATTTTATGTCTTAAAATATACCGAAAATTGCCAGGTCCGGTGCCCGGAACTACCAAACACCGTTCCTAGTGCAAATTGAGTGCCTTAATTACCGTTCACCCTGAGCTGGAAATTGGCACCTTTTTCGATCCGGATATTTTTGTCAGCCGCCGAAAGCGTGGTCGCGCCGCTTGCTGAACCACCGGCACTCGCCGAAGGCGAAATTTGCAGTCCTTTGACCGTCTGTCCCAGTGTCTGAGTGGTACCGCCGACTGTTTGTCTGGTTGCGCCGGCAACGCTGCCAACGGTTTCCCGCGTTGTATTAGCAACGCCGCCAACTGTATTGCCTGCAGTACTTGTCGTTGTGCCTATGACGCCGCCGGCCGTATTTGTAACTCCTCCCAGTAAGCCGCCGCTCGAACTGCCACCGGAACTCTGTCCCGTTACACGCGTTGAAGAGCTGGAGGTTCCGGAAATATCCGAATCGATCATATCAGCAGCCGCGACATTAGCGGCAGCATTTGTGATCGATACTATCGACACATTTACCGGGCTATTCAGATCCTGGCCCTGAATACGGTCAAAAACAACCCCCAGCCGGGACATGGCCGTTTCTTTTGTGCGCTGCTGCACTTCCGTGACACGGCCGACGAGATTTGCGCCCTTCGGGATTATCGTTTGCCCGTTTTGCTTGACCGATCTGACAACTTTCAAAAGCACCTGGTCGCCTACTTTAGCCTTCTTAACATCAAGGTTTTGCATCAGTTGCGCGTCAACCGCCGTTCCGGCGTCAAGGCCTACTCCATTGCCGCTTTTACTGATCGCGCCTGAGCCCGACCCTTTTGTCTGCGCATTTTTCGCAGTAGTTTTTTGCGCGGAGATCCCGAGGCTGATGAGCAGGATCAGGTTAATTCCGATAATTATTTTTTTCATTTTTTACTACCTCTAACTTTCAAAATACTTCAGGGATAGTCCATGCCCTCGCAGGTTAGAAATAAATTATGTTTCCATCATATTAATGCCGGGTTGAGAAATACTTGAGGTATTATTTCGGCAAAAACTGTCATCTGCGCCCGTTTTTATTGGTAATTCAAGTTTTACTCAAGGGGGGCCTAGTAAGATCGGAGCCGTTATGCCGATGACTTTTATGTTCCGGAAGAACTTCGAAAACCTGGACGAGATGAGCTTCGAGGAAGTTGGCCCGGACAGCCCCTTTCATCGGCCCGCCGCCGGCCCCGCTGACCCTTCTCACTACGAAAAAATGCGGATCCTCACGGAAAAACTTAATGTTCCGCCGGTGATAGATCACCTGCTCAGGCCGCGCCTTGACCGGCTGTTAAAAAGATCGCTGGACCAGGTGGGCGCAGTCCTGATAACCGGCCGCGCCGGTACGGGCAAGACATCCATCGCTGCAAATCTTGCTCAACAATATGAAAATAAGGCCTGGTATGGCGTCGAGGCCGCGGATGCGGACTGGAAGATCTTTTCCAATTATTTATCGAAAGGCATCTGGGGAAATGCACTGATCGGTGACGGTTTGGAAATAAGGGATCTGATCGATAAATTAATGGCTGAACCGCCGGTTCAGGGTGCTCCCCGGCTTATCGTTCTCGATGACATTCATCATGTGTTCGACGCCAAATGGTTCAATGATTTTTTTAGCGCCATACTTCAAACCGCTTCACCCGCTACACACCTGCTTTTTCTCTCGCGCAGCAAGCCCGCTTTTCCGCTTTGGCGGCTGCGTTCGAAACAGGCCTTAAGCGTAATAGACGAAAAGATAATCGCTTTTGATCAGGCCGAAACATCCGCGTTTTGTAAAAAAGCGGGAGTCTCGCCCGGTGATTCCGCTAAATTCTACACTGAATCTTTCGGCCGGATCGGAAAGCTTAGGGCTTTAGTTCAAACAACTTAAAACGCATAGAAAAAAATAATCGGTTGTGACATAATGACGGCAAGTTCATAAGAATTCGTCTCTAAAATATTTAATGAATTTGAGGCGTGCTTTTTGATATTAAAAGCGTCTCAAAGAATTATTAATGTCAAAACCGAATTTATTTTTGCGGACGAAACTATTACCGCCCAGAGCGGTGTCCGAATTACTGCCTCGCCCGCGCCTGACAGAAAAATTAAAAGCCAATATCAACGCTTCGGTAACGCTTCTGGCGGCCGATGCCGGTTACGGTAAGACCACTCTTATCTCCGACTTTATCCGCAGTGAATCGCGCCCGTCCGTCTGGTACCAGCTTGATCATACGGATGCCGATCCATTTGTCTTTCTCGGGTACATCACACACGGCATCAGAAATTTCGCGCCTGATTTCGGCGGGACCGTTTTGCCTTATATCACCGAGGCGCGGGATGAACTGTTCAGATTTCCGGAACGCGCCGCCGATCTGCTGCTCAATGAGATCTTTGAAACCATGAAGCAGCCGTTCATTATAGTCCTGGACGATTATCATCACATCGGCCCGGATACGGTGGTGCACAAGCTCGTCGATCGCCTGCTGCAATATTCTTCCGAGCTTCTTCATCTGATCATCACTACCCGTGATCTTCCGCCGCTGGCGATAATGCGCCGCCGCTCGCAATCTTCCGCGCTCGTGCTGACGCGCGAGGATCTGCTTTTTACCGAAGAAGAAATGCGCGCCCTTTTTCGCCGGACGCTGAACATCGAACTCAAAGATGAAGAAATAGCCGAGTACAGCGAGCGAACGCACGGCTGGATAACTGCCTTGCAGCTTGTGCGGCAAGCGGCCGAGCAGGAAATTTACCAGGGGTCGAACAAACCTAAGCTCGATCTTGGCGATATTCTGCATCGCTCGGAAAAAGATATTTTCGATTATTTTGCGGAGGAAGTTTTCGGCGGGGAATCGGAAGAAATAAAAGACCTGCTGATGCATCTTTCGCTGCTTGATTCTTTACCGCTCGATGTCTGCAGCCGGTTGTTTCCCGATCGCCGCTGCGCCGTCGTGCTGCCTGAGCTGCTGCACAAGAATGTCTTTCTGACCGTGGCCGGTGAGAGCAAGGAAACTGAAGTGTACCGTCTGCACCCGCTCTTTCGCGATTTTTTGCAGCGGCGTCTGCGTTCCGAGATCGGGCGGGCGAGGTTGGAAAAAGAGCGCCTCAGGCTGGCCGACTTTTTCTTTGCGGAAAAGCTTTGGGAAAAAGCCCTGCCTTTTTTGCTGGAAACCGAAAATTTCGACCGGGCGGCGCAAGTGATCTCCGAGAACGGGGCGGAATGGATAGCCGATGGCGCGATCACCACGCTGGAAAATTTTATCGCCGGCATACCGCAGACGCACCTGGAAAAATATCCGTATTCTCTGCTGCACAGGGCAGAGATCCTTCGTCTGCGCGGGGAAGAGGCAAAATCATTCACGCTTCTGAAGCGGGCCGTGCGCCTGCTGGCAAAAGAGAAAAACAAGGTTGGTGAAGCGGAAGCGCTGCACTCTTTAGCGAGCCTGCTGCGGCGCAAAGGCGATTGTGCCGCCGCGCTGAATCAATTGGAGAAGGCGGAAAAACTGGTCGATAAGGAAACCGAGACATACTTAAAGTGCGCCAACACGCGCGGGCTGTGCCTGATCGCGCAGGGATTGTGGACGCAGGCCGAACATCAGTTTCGCCTCGCCCTTGATCTGGCGGAAAAGCAGGGCAGTCAGCATTACATTCGTCTTATTACGCATAATCTGGCGCTGCCGGCCGGTTTTCGCGGCGATTTCGGCGAGGCCCTGCGCTGGTTCAAACGCATTTTTCGCGACAATAAAAGTATCAACCCTTTTCCCCAGGAAGCCATCGGTTATCTGAACGTTGCGCGGCTGCATATTTTTCGCGGCGAGTTCGAAGACGCCGAGCGCAATCTGGAACAAGCGCTTCAGATATGCCAGATTTTTAATTTGACCGCTTTGCGCGGGGAAGTTTTCGAAGCGTTTGGAAATTTCTACCGCGAAAAAGAAGATGTGGCCCACGCCGCGGAATTTTACGAAAGGGCTTTAAAGGCATACGAGGACGCGGGGGTGAATCTCGCCGCCCGCGATCTGGATGAAGAGCGCGCCAAATTCTATTTGCTGCGAAACGATCCGGTAAAGGCGCAGACGCTGCTGGAAAATCTGCTCCGGGCCCGTGCCGGCAGCAATAATGAATTCGGTATGAAGACCGTCGAGCTGGTGTTGTGCCGCGCCCGCCTGGCGCAGGGCAAGACCGATGGCCTGGTGGAAAAGGTCTCTGAACTTGCCGGGTTCTTTCAGGAGCAAAATTTGAATTACGACGAAGCCAATGCCTCGCTATTGTTGGCCGAAGTATTTTTTGAAACCGAAAATTGGAAAGACGTTTTTGTGCCGCTGCAAAGAGCGATCGACCTGACGGCGAGATTCGACTATGAACATTGGCTGCGCAGCGAAATAAAAAAAGGCTCAAAATTTTTCCGGGATGAAGATATTCTCGAAAAACTTCCGCCCGACCTGCGAAGAAACGTGGCCGAGGTGCGGCGATCAGAAAGTTCGGCGGGTGTCGAAATATCCGGTGAGATCGCTCCCGGCATTACCGATCTCACAGTGAATCTGCTGGGATTTGTCGATATCTACCGCGACCGCTCGCGGCCTTTTGCGCCGGATGCCTGGACCACCAAACGCGCGCGGGATATTTTTTGCTACATCGCCACCAGCAAGCATCGCCGGGTGGAAAAAGACGTGCTCATCGATACTTTTTGGGGCGAAGACGAGCTGTCTACCATCGAGAAAAATTTTCACCCGACCATTTCGCATGTCCGCAAAGCCTTGAACAGCCGCCAGGCTTTTAAGCAAAATTTCCTTATCTTTCGCGATGGAACTTATCAGCTCAACCCCGAGCTTTCGGTTCTGATCGATACCGAGGAGTTTGAAAAACATATTTCTGCCGCGGAAAAAGCCAAGCGGGAAAAAGACAATGCCGCGCTGCAGCTTAATCTCGAAGCCGCTCATGAGCTTTACCGCGGAGAGTTTATGTCGGGCGTCTATGACGGCTGGGCCGAGGAGCGCCGCCATTACTTTTTCGAACAGCACTCACGCGTGTTAAATGCCCTGGCAAAACTGGCCTTTGGCGAGCGGCAATGGTCAAAAGCGATAAAATTTTCCGGCGATATCTTACAGACCGACCCTTACCGCGAAGATGCCCACCGGCTGCTGATGAAAACCTATGCCATGCAGGGCAAACGCGCCTCCGTCATCGAGCAGTTCGAAGGCCTCGAGGCGCTTCTCAAGAAAGACCTGGGCATCGAACCCGCCCCCGAAACCCGCAAGGTGTACCAGGAATTAATTAAATAACAAGGTATGAAAAGGCTTTCTTTTAAGATTCGGTAACATTTTAAGAGCGGGCGCAAGCAACCCTTCCGGACCTGAGAGGTGTTCGACTTTGAAGGTATATATAAAAGCTAAATAAATTTGCAGTCGGGAAGGGCCGCTTGCGCCCGCTCTGATGTGTTTGACATAACTCGGTAAATTATTACTTCCATTAAAGTTACAGGCTTTCTAAACCTTCCCGGGTAGTTTCCTCAAGTCAACCTCAAGTTTTTCTCAAACCCTATTAGGTAATCTGGCTCCAGATTTATTTGGGAGCTTTTACAGAGAAAAACAGGGGGAAAATTCAGGTGAATCCACAATTAAATCGATCTTTTGAACGGACGCGGCTTATATTTTTTATTCTGATAATTACCGGCATTTGTTTGCTTAATGTAAAAGCGTCTGTACTGAGCCCGGTGCTCCAAAACCAGCTTACCAATCTGACCAATAACGCCAAAGTCGGCGTAGTCATCATAAGTTTTAATACTCAAACGGGCCTCAGAGAAAGCCATCTAAATGTTTTGCGATCTTTGGGTATCTTAAAAGGCGTGACTTTTCCAAAACTTGGGATGGTCGGCGCTGTATTGACCGCCGGACAGGTCCGGATGCTCTCTACTAACCCGGCAGTCCGTTCGATCTGGTCAAACGACCGGCTCAGATATTATATGAACCAGGCCCGGATGGTAACCGGCGCCGATCAGGTTCGCGCGGACGGCAATTTTACTTTGCGCAATGGCGGGATGCCCATTACGGGCGCGGGCGACTTTTCCGTGCTGGTCATCGATTCAGGTATCGACGCGACGCATGGCGACCTGCCCCTGGGCTCGAAAGTGATCCAGAACAGTCAGAGATTGGTCTCGACCGAAACCGGAAACACCGGCATCTCGCTCGGCGGCCTTTTGCTTAATGGTTTAACGCCTTCGCTCTCGCTGGAAAATATTCCGAATACGGATACGGTCGGCCACGGAACGCATTGCGCGGGGATCGTGGGCGGCAACGGCAGCCGTTCAGGCGGCGTGTATTCGGGTGTCGCTCCGGGTGTGAAGATAGTCGGGTCCGGCGGCGGCGCGGTCTTGCTGGTGCTGGACGCGCTGGCGGGTTGGGAATACGGCCTGTCTCATCAAAGCCAGTACAAGATCCGGGTCGTGACAAATTCCTACGGGCCGCTGGGGGGCGGTGAATTTGACGCTAACGAACCGCTGATGATCGCCGCAAAACAGGCCCACGATATGAATATGACCGTGCTTTTTGCCGGGGGGAACGATGGCGCCGCAAAAAATACGCTCAGCCCGTATGCGCAAGCGCCGTGGATAATCGGTGTCGCCGCGGGAACCAAAGACGGTATGCTCGCCGATTTCTCTTCCCGCGGGCTGCCGCGCGAAGAACGCTTAAATGACAACAACCCGAACAATGATAACGAAGCGCCCACGATAACCGCGCCGGGCAACGGCCGTTATTTCGAAAGCAGCCTGGCCCGTTACGGATTTACCAGCGACATCGTTTCCGTCCGCGCGATCACCAATCTGACGGCTAACGGCTTAAACGCCGATACGGAGATACCGCTCGGGCTGATCCCGTTCTACACGCAGATCTCCGGTACATCGATGGCGACGCCTTTTGTGGCGGGAGTGGTGGCATTGATGCTCGACGCCGACCCGACCCTGACGCCAGATGAGATCAAGCAGATATTAATGGAGACTTCGACCCGGATGCCGGGTTACGAAGACTATGAGGTCGGTTCCGGTTACGTCAACGCTTATGCCGCGGTCGATAAAGTGCTCAACCGGTCGAAAGGCTACCGGAATTTTTCGCAGGTAAATTTTAACGCGCACTTTAGCGAAGAGCGCCCGGCGGCACAGCCGTTTCATGTGGATTTCAACCCCGCGGTTTCCGGAACTACGTCGGCGAACGCCGCGACCTTTACGGTCGAGCCGGGAATGAATGTGCTCAACGTTTTTGCAAACGTCGACGATGTGCTGGAGATGGGCAACGGGAATTTTGTCGGGATCAAGATCACCGCGCCGAGCGGCGCCGGTTACTCGACGGCCATCGAAACGCCGGTCCTCAGCAGCACCGCGCGCGAAGTGACCGTGCAAAATCCTGAAGCCGGAACGTGGACCCTCGAAGTTCGCGGCGCGCGCGGGCTGGCCGCGGTCCCGCAAGTTTCGCTGCCGGTCCAGGTCGCCTTGCCGGGCCCGGTCAATGGGACCATCAGCCAGGTTAAATACGTTCTGCCGGGTATTTCCGATATCCAAGGACACTCGCAGCAAACGGCGATCGAATTCGCGCTCAAAAACAGGTTGATGGATACCTATGCCGACGGAAGTTTTCATCCCGACCAGGTAGTTTCTCGCGAAGACCTGGCCCGTTCGCTGGTGCTCAACACACCGCTGCGCCAGTCGCTGGGAAATTCGCCGAAGTTTATGGATGTGAGCGGCGATCTCTCGAGAATTGCGGACGCTGTGACGGCCAACGGTTCAACGCTGCGAGATTACAACTTTGCCCCGGCGGGAATGATGAGCGCGGCCGGCGCGGACTTTAAGCCGGCTGATGCGATCAGCAGGCTCGATCTGGCCGTGGCCTTGGTCAAGGCGCTGGGCCACGACGCCGAAGCCCGCGCTCTGGCCGGCTCGACGGTAACTTTGGCGGACGGCACCACGATGGCGGACAACGATCAGATACCGGCCGGTCTGCGCGGATACGTTCAGATCGCTCTGAACACGGGACTCTTCGACCCGCAGCGCCAGAGTTTCGACCCGAATGGCCCGATCACCGCGCGAATCTGGCTGTAAGGCTTTCGGTGTATAAGACATTGTTTATGACAGGGGGGTAATCACACAGGTTTGCTCTCAGGACGGTGGGAGCATATGAGGAGGTGCGGAAAGGTCCGTAAGGTCTTTTCCGCACTGAGCTCAACTCTTCTAAAACGCAGCTTTTTCTAATCATCTCTTAATTGGCTAGGTACGATCTGTCTGACCGGATCTTACCATTCACGGGAAAGCAGGATCTTTAGTCCGCTTTCCCCTTTTTTTGTTCGGAGCGCGGCAAAACAGTTCAGAGTTCAAACTTTAGTTTGTCCTGGTCATTAAAGATCAAGACAAGCTAAAGCTTGAACTCTGAACTTTTTTATCGGTCAGCTTCCGCAAATAAGATAAGATAGCTTCATCAGTAAACCTCTTTATATTCCGATGATCCTTGGCACGGTGCGGAAAGACCGGAAGAGCCGCCACGTGGCAAATTTTGTGTTCGAGGAATTTTCCAAATTCGAGCAGGTCGAAACCGAACTGATCGATATTTGCGATCTGAATTTGCCCGGTGATGACGCAGGTGAACAAATAAAGCATCCTGAATTTTCCGCCAAATGCCAGCGGGCCGACGGCTTGCTGATCGTGACGCCGGAATACAATCACGGGTATCCCGGAATGCTGGAACACGCGCTCGATACCAACCTGAAAGAATATATTCACAAAGCCGTCGGCGTCTGCGCAGTATCGAAAGGCGGTTTTGGCGGTACTCGCGTGATGGAAAACCTGCTGCCGGTATTTCGCGAGCTGGGGCTGGTCTTCATTTTCTGGGACGGGAATTTCTCGCGGGTGGAGGAACTGTTTGATGAGAACGGCAAGATCACCGACGCCGGTTTTGCCAAAAGGATGCAGAAATTCTTTAAAAGATTGATCTGGATGTCGACCACGCTGCGCCACGGCCGGAGAATGTAGAAATAATTTGGAATAGCACTGCATTCGCGATACGCAATAAGCGTGAAACAAACCTGGCTTAAAAATAAAACGCCGCATTTGAAACGGTGCTCAAGGTTTATTTTTTTTAATATCGTGACCGAATTGCAGCAGATAGCCGTTGTTGTCATACACGGCAAATTCGCGCATGCCCGTACTCGAAATCTTCAATCGGATCACAAATGTTCGTTTTGTCTTTAAGAGACTCCCAAACCTCATCCGCGTTTTCAACTTTGAAATAAAAGGTGCCGGTGAAAACAGGTTTTTAGAAGGGAATGTGAGCGTTCGGCAGGCTGAACATAATCTCGATATCCCCGCACTGAAGCGCCGCCCAGCCCCATTCTTCGACAAAATCAGGGCAGGTAAAACGCGGTAACCGGTATAAAATTCCACCGTTTCGCGTATTTTTTTCGGTATATAACATCGGCGTGAGACACGTTTTCTTTTTCATAATCCAAAATCTAGCAAACCCACCCGTTTTTCACAAACTCCCAAAGTTGCGTGAAAGGCGAAAATAAATCATGATCCGTGGATGAAATGCTGGTATTAGAGCGGAAGATTGTCCTTTAAAGTGGACAAAGTTTTCGGTCAGGAAGGGTTGATAGCTTCATATCTGAAAGGCTACGAATACCGCGCCGGACAAATCAAAATGGCGGAAGCCGTGATGCGGGCGTTCGAAGAAAAGAAACATCTGATCGTCGAGGCGGGAACCGGAACCGGCAAGACCCTGGCGTATCTAGTTCCGGCGATCGCCGCCGCGCTCGGCAAAAGGGCAGCGTGTCATCATTTCGACCGGCACCAAAAATTTGCAGGAGCAATTGATGGAAAAGGACATACCTTTTCTGCAGCGAATCGTGCCGAAAAAGTTCTCCGCCGCATATATGAAAGGCAGGGCCAATTACGCCTGCCTCTACCGCGTCAAAAAAGCGGAGACCATGCCGATACTCGAAGGCGTCGGCGAGATCGACCATTTCAAGGAGGTCCGCGAATGGGCAGGCGAGACCAAAGACCGGCGACCGCGCCGAACTCATATCTTCCCGAAAACCTGCCGTTCTGGAATCGCGTCATCGCACGCAGGGAAATCTGTATCGGCCAAAAGTGTCCCGATTTCGAGCCGTGCTTTATCACACGGGCGGGCAGAGGGCCGAGGAAGCCGATATCGTGATCGTCAATCATCATCTGTTCTTTGCCGATCTGAGCGTGCGCGGCAATCAATACGGCAAAGTGATCCCGGATTACGGCGCGGTTATTTTTGACGAGGCGCATCTGATCGAGGATATCGCCGCCGACTATTTCGGATTTCAGGTATCGAATTTCCAGATCGACGAGCTCGTCCGCGACACGACATATCTGCCCGTCGACTGATGCGTCGCAGTCAGCGAGATGATCAAGGCCTGCATCAAAAGTAGGCGGCCTTGCCGAGCAATTCTGGCTCCGGTTTCACGACGGCCGCGGCAGGAAGGGAGATTCCCGCTCGCCGACGCGTTTTCGCGAACGACGGCAATGGCGAAGTAGGCAACGCGCGCTTGGCGAAGCATATCACGCGATCGACAACGCTCTGCGGAAGACTGGAAGGCGACGTCGACGTTTAGCGAAAAGAACTGACCGAGGCCGAACTCGAAATCGTCCGGCGCATCAGGCAAACCCGATTCGACCTCGGCTTTATCGTCAGCAGGCGGACGGAAAAAACTTACGTCTATTGGCTGGAAAAACGCGGCCGCGGAATATTTCTCCAGGCGTCGCCGATCGATGTGTCCGGCCTTCTGCAGGAAAAACTTTTGAAAAGGTCGAGACTGGCATGCTCACATCGGCGACGCTCTCGGCAAACGGCAGTTTTAATTTCATCCGCGACCGCTCGTTGCCTGAAGGCGTCAAAGACAAACACGCTTCGTCGCCCAAACGTCATTCGACTACGAGAAGCAAGCGATCCTCTACCTGCCAAGGCGATGCCTGATCCGCGGTCGCCGGAATTTTCCCAGATGGCTGCCGCGAGATCGTCGAATCTGCAAAATGACTAAGGGCCATGCGTTCGTGCTCTGCACCAGCCCGTCGATGGCCGCTCTTTATGAGCTCGTGTCATCACGCATCGATTACCCGTGTCTCTTGCAGGGAACGATGTCAAAGACTGGCCTGCTCGAGAAATTCGAGAAAACCGACAAATGCCGTTCTGTTTGCGACATCCAGTTCTGGCAAGGCGTCGACGTGCGCGGCGAACAGCTCTCCTGCGTCATCATCGACAAACTCCCGTTCGCCGTCCCGACCGACCCGATCGTTGCGGCACGGCAAAATTCATCGACGAGAACGGCGGCAGGATCATTCTCCGATTACAGCGTCCCCAAGCCGTAATCTCCTTAAAACAGGGCATCGGCCGCCTCATCCGCAGCACCACCGACCAAGGCGTGATCGCGATCCTCGATCCCGGTTGCGGACCAAAGCCTACGGCCGGGATTTTCTCCAAAGTCTGCCGAAAAGTAAAGTTACCAGCGATCTGAAAGATGTAGAGCGGATATTTAATTAGAAAATTTGATAGGTAATTCCCGGGTGGGGGCAAACAATCGGACTACGTTCAAAAAATAAAGGCGGACAGTCCCGCAAGGGAGGGGCGGGTCAAAAATGGTGGTCTGAAAACCATTACGGCGTTAGTTTTATCGCAAAAGGAAGCGAAAAGAGCGTGCCCTTGTGGCTTCTTCTTTATGGCTGTGCAATTAGTCGACGTGCTTTCGGCGATCTTTGTTGATGGGGGGATCGAAAAAGTGCGGATCGTTCCCGGCATTAACGCGACAAACCCGTTCAACCTCTATTATATGCCGTACACGCATAGTTTATTGGCCGCGGTACTATGTCGTGTTCGTTCGCGTTTTCTTGCTCTACAAATTTGCGCGTGGAAGACCGTTTCGCGTTGCTTTTATTATTGTGCTTGCGGTTTTTTCACATTGGGTTCTGGATCTCATAGTTCACCATACCTGATCTGCCTCTCTACGACAATTCTTATAAAATAGGGTTAGGCCTTTGGAATTATCCGGGTGTCGCTTTCGGGCTCGAGGCAATTCTTCTTTTTGGCGGAATGTATTTTTATCTTTCGTCGAACAACTGCAACTTCCGGTCATCGGAAAATTCGGTATGCCGGTTTTCAGCATCGTCTTACTTGTTTTTCAAACGATGGTGTTTTTTGCGGCGCCGCCGGAATCGCCTCCTTCGGCGGCGGGACGGCCATTGCGCTTTATCTCGTATTTGCCGCAGGAGCCTTTTGGCTGGAAAGATACCGGGTTTGACCGCTCTGACCGGTCGCGTATTTTTTTATGCAATTCTAGGTGTTTTAGTGCGTGGGGGGGGGGGGGGGGGGGGGGGGGGGGGGGGGGGGGGGGGGGGGGGGGGGGGGGGGGGGCATGATTCTCAGCTATAAAATGCTTTAGGGAGGGTGGCGATCATGAAAAGATCTTATTTTTCGATTGCCGCAGTTTTAGTAATGACTGTTTTTTATTTTGTTACGGCCAGGGCCCAATCGGCTCCGCCGCGAACGACGAAGACAAGGTTTATACCGTTTCCGAGGTCGACGAGTGGGTGAAATATTTGTTTAAGCCTCGTCCTTAACCCAACAGGCGGTGTAAAAAGAACACTTCGGGCACGATCGTTTTTGATCTTATTCTGCGCAAATCCGAAGCCGTGGAAATAGCAAACGTGCCGCAGTCTTCCGGATGTGATGCTTTCGACCGCAGCGCTAATGACGTTGTCAAGACCCTCAATTCCCCGGCGGAAAAGGACGGGCACCCGGTTTCGGTGAAGACGCCGATAATGTTCAAATATTCTGTTTACTCGATAGTTTTTATGTTTTCATTTTACGAAGTAATGATAGAGCGGGACTTTTCCAGCGCGCACCAGCTGCGCGGCTATAAGGGGAAGTGCGAAAACCTGCACGGCCACAATTACAAGATCGAAATTTATGCCCGCGGGGAAGAGTTGAATATGATCGGGCTGCTGATCGATTTTGTCGATCTTAAACGCGCGGCCGACGACATCGTGAAATATTTCGATCATCGAAACATCAACGAACTGCCCCCGTTCGATGAAGAATTAAATCCTTCCGCGGAAAATCTGGCGCGTTACATATGGAATATATCGCTTCGCGCGTGAATGATGAGCGCGTGCAGGTTTATAAAGTGCGCTGTTTTGAAACCCCTACCAGTATTGCGACTTACCGGTGACGGGGGGGGGGGGGGGGGGGGGGGGGGGGGGGGGGGGGGGGGGGGGGGGGGGGGGGGGAAAAAAAAAAAAAAAAAAAAAAAAAAAAAAAAAAAAAAAAAAAAAGAGAGAGAGAGAGAGAGAGAGAGAGAGAGAGAGAGAGAGAGAGAGAGAGAGAGAGAGAGAGAGAGAGAGAGAGAGAGAGAGAGAGAGAGAGAGAGAGGGGGGGGGGGGGGGGGGGGGGGGGGGGGGGGGGGGGGGGGGGGGGGGGGGGGGGGGGGGGGGGGGGGGGGGGGGGGGGGGGGGGGGGGGGGGGGGGGGGAGAAAAAAAAAAAAAAGAGGGAACTTTTATTTTCCGTCCATCTCATACGCTTTTTTCAGCCATTTCGTGACGTCGTCTTTAATGTCATCAAGTGAAGTTATTTCGATGCGGTGGGTAATGCGGTCTTTTTTGGCAAAACCGCCGGTATCTATCAAACGTCCGGTGGGTTTTGTATCTTTTAGCGCAAATCCCATATCGATGCGCGAGTTGGTGGTTGGTTTTATTTGGGCAATGACGTGATTGCGATATAGCGGAACTATTGTTTTACACGGGCATATTCTTTTATATCGTCGGCCGCGGTTAAACTTAGTTTCAGCAACTCGTGGTAGAATGGCCGCAGCGCTGTTTTTTGCCTGAAAACATTTCATTTACATATTTTTCCGCAGTGGCGAGATAGATATCCGGGTCAATGAACTCCATTCCTCTACCGGACGAAGCTTCATATATTATAAAGCTGGCGTAATTTGTGCCCAGGCCGTGTTTTTCTATTAACCAGGCTGCGCGCTCTTTCTCGCCGGCCGGCCCTTTCTTTTTCACCAGATCGAGCCACTCGTCAAGCGAGCGTCCGGTTTTTTCCTTCATATTGGCGATCACGTTCATCGCCATTTTCGAGCTCGGGTGGACGCTGTAAAGAGATTTTTTCTTTGCCATAACTTTATTTTTTCTGTCCCTGATAAAGACGATTGATAGGTTCGATATGCCCCGCGTGATAAAGGTCGTGCGCGGCGATGCCGTTGACGGTTTGCAAAATGGTATATTTGCTGCCTGATGCGGTGTCCGTCAAAGACTTCGGCTTCAAATTGGCGATGGCCGCTCGTAAGCCTTGTGGTTTTCGGTCAGAAGCTTAACATCCTTGTCCCAGGCTTCCTTATCGGCATATCCTTCGGCGGGCCGTGCAAAAAAATTCGAGACCCGGCAGTTGGAACGAGCTCTTTTCTTCATTCAACAAGCGGCGCCGGACAATATATTTCCAGTAGGCGGGACATGAAGCGTGAGTTCCCAGATATTATGCTTGCCCTCCGCCGGACGCCAGATCACTTGTTCCGGTTCTAGCCCCCTGATCGACCCGCGCAGGTTCGTGCCGTGCCAGGCGCAGTGACCGAAAGCCTGATCGATCAGATCCAGTATCACGTCGATTTCATTTAAGGCATGTTATGTCCTCAGTTCTTTTCTTATCACCAATTTCAATCCCGACCAGAGTTCATCGACCGCGCAAACCTTGATATCGACAAAACCCATGGGTAAGCAAATATCGCGAATAATGTCTTCGGTGATTTCCGTCGGCAGTTTCGCGGCTTTTTTATACCACGAGATCCAAACAGCGGCGTCGCGTTTGATCGCCGGGAAAAATTGTTCCAGCAGCATTTCGAGCTCTGCGCGGCGATTAGTGAAAACATGCAGCACGTCAGCGTCTTTGAAGTTCGCAGCTTCGGCAACGCCTTCCGGCAGCGGCTCCACCAAAGCCCGGTAATTTTCCGGCGCATTATGAAAATAAAGCTTAGTGCCGGGCTTGATACCGAGTTTTTTAGCCAGGGGAGTTCCCGAATAACCTGCCGTCATAATAGTTATTTTACAAAATAGTAAGAATAGCTGAAAGTGAAACCACCGAGATCACTATCCAGAGGATCACGCCCTAAAACAGCGGTTTTACCCCGACTGACTTGATGGTTTTTATCGACAGTGAGGCGCCGATCAGAAACAGGGTAACGGTCAGTCCTTTTTTTGCCAGGAAAACGGCGTCTCATAAAATGCTTCCGGCAGGGGCACATAGGTCCGCACGACCGAAGCCAGCAGGAAAAGCAAGATGAACAGCGGGATATAAAACCGGGCGGACTTTTCCGAAAAGAACCACGCGGTCAGCATCGCGACCGGCGCTATCCATAGGGCCCGGGCAAGTTTTACCGTCGTCGCGGCCTGCAACGCCTCGTCACCGAATTTTGCCGCTGCGCCGACTACCGAACTCGTGTCATGGATAGCGATCGCCGACCAGATGCCGAATTGATGTTCGGTCAGCTGGAAACGCCGCGCCCAAAAGAGGAAAGATAAAAAGCGCCATCGAATTAAGGATAAAGATCGTGCCCAGCGAAACGGAGATCTGGTCTTCCTCGGCCTCGATAACCGGCGCGACCGCGGCGATGGCGCTTCCGCCGCAGATAGCCGTTCCGCAGGAAATAAGATGCGAGGTTTTAAGCTCGACATTCAACAGTTTCCCCAAACCATAACCCAGGACAAACGTTCCGAAGATCGTGACGATGGTGAAGAGAATTCCGTCGTTCCCTGCTTCCAGGACTCCGCCAGATTCATCCCGAAGCCAAGGCCGACTACTGAGACTTGCAATAGAACTCGTGTTACCTTTCCGCGATATTCGGGGAAAGGTTTCCGAATGGTCAGCGCGGCCGCCAATCCCAGCGCAAGGGCGATCGGCGGCGAAATAAAAGGAAAGAGGCATAATAAAATAAGCAGGATGAAAACTACATCCTGCCATTTTATCTTTGGAATTTTATGATCTCGTCCGCCATCGGGAAAAGGGGGGGGGGGGGGGGGGGGGGGGGGGGGGGGGGGGGGGGGGGGGGGGGGGGGGGGGGGGGGGGGGGGGGGGGGGGGGGGGGGGGGGGGGGGGGGGGGGGGGGGGGGGGCCTATTTAGCCTTTCCCTGATTTTGCACCGCCAGCTGGGCTTTAGCTATCGTTTCCGGGTCGCCGAGATATTCGCTCTTGATCGGCTTTAGATCGTCATCGAGCTCATAAACCAGCGGGATGCCGGTCGGGATGTTGAGATTTACGATCTGCGCATCGGGTATTTCGTCCAGGTGTTTTACCAGCGCGCGGATGCTGTTTCCGTGAGCCGCGATGATCACGCGTTTGCCGGAGCGAATGGCCGGAGCGATCTGTTCTTCCCAAAAAAGGGAGCACGCGAGCGACCGTGTCTTTCAAACATTCGGTCAGTGGAAATTCGCCTTCTTTTAGTTCGGCGTAGCGCGGGCTTTTACCTTCATAACATTCATCACTAATCTCCATCGCGGGAGGCGGCGTGTCATAACTGCGGCGCCAGATCAAAACCTGTTCTTCGCCAATTGCGCGGCCATTTCGGATTTGTTCATTCCCTGGAGCGCGCCATAGTGGCGTTCGTTCAACCGCCACGATTTGACGACCGGTATCCACGAAAGTTCCATTTCGTTCAAAACTATCTGCAGCGTGCGGATCGCGCGGCGCAGCACCGAGGTGAAAGCGACGTCGAAAATGAAACCTTCGTCTTTTAGCAGTTCCCCGGCGGTGCGCGCCTCGTTCACGCCTTTCGCCGAAAGATCGACGTCTTTCCAACCGGTAAAACGATTTTCCTGATTCCAAACGCTCTCGCCATGTCTTATCAAAACCAATTTATGCATAAACGTACTGCCCCCTCTGAGATAGTCCATTCATCGTGAGAAATTCCCACGAGATACCAGAGTTTTGCCTGACCTTTCAAAAACCAGGCGAAGGCTGTTCCAGTTTATTGCGCCGCCGTTCTGGTCATCGGGAAAATGATACTCGACAAATTTTCCCTTGGGATATGCGGCCCGGGGATATTCACTACCGTGTTGCCGCCGCCGATCTATTGTTCGTCATAATTTGATATTGGGCGCGCGCGCAAAATCACGGTCATAAATAAACGCGCATAATATTTAGCAAAGCGCATTTTGATCGGGTCGCCTGAACCGTCATATTCGCCCCATTTGTATATCGTCCTGTTCTTTAACAAACCGGCGATTTGTGAGGCTTCTTAAAAACCAGGTCGCTGTCTTTGTCGATATAACTATAAGGGGAAAAACGCACGCCTTTTACCGGGTGCACGAACGTCGCCAGCCGCGCCATATTCTTACTACGCAGAGCGAGTATGGCTTGACGCGATACTTTCATCACCTCGGTTTGATCGCTGGGCCGCCGGCGGTGAGGATAAAGGCCGTGGAAAGTAAGATCAACAAAAATAGCAGTTTTTTCATATCCGGGTTCTTTAGATGTTTTGCACTTCTCCTACCAGGTAAAGCGAGCCTGTGACGCATATCAAGTCTGCTTTTCCGGTAATTTTCCGTGCTATTTCCAGCGCCTCAATGGAAGTTTGCGCCAGAAAAACATTATCCTTCGGAAACGCGGCGGGCACAAGTTCGAGCAGGTCTTCCGGCAGCTTGCCGAGCGGGAATTGTCACGAGCGTCAGGATAAGATATTTCGCTTTGGGAAACAGGATATCCGCGATCTCCGCGATGTTTTTGTCATTCATCGCGCCAAATATCAACGTCACCGGCTTTTGACAACTCGTCCAGATAGTCAGCCAGCACTTTCTGGCACCGGCTGGGTTGTGCGCTCCGTCAAGCAATATGCCGTGCCCGTACTCCCCGTACTCAACGTATTCCAGCCGTCCGGGATGTTCGGCCTCTTCCAGGCCTTTCGGCAATATTTTCTTCGCTAATTGAAAAACCACACTCCGGTAAAATTTCGGCGATCTTCGCCGCCAACGCGGCATTTATTTGCTGGTGCCGGCCGGGTATTTTCAGTTTCAAGCCGTGAGGAGTTTCTCCACTTAGAAAAAACCGGCACAACGCCCATTTCCTGGCATCTGTCGGCGGATGACATTTTCCGCCTCGGGTTTTTGCGGCGCGATCACGGCTCTGCTGTTCCGGTGAATGATCGCGGCCTTTTCCGCGGCGATCTCTTCCAAAGTCTCGCCCAGGTATTGTTGGTGGTCGTAATCGACCGGCGTGATGGCGGCGATCTCTGCGTTTACGGGCGGTCGTCGCATCCAGCCGCCCGCCTAGCCCCGTCTCTAAAATTGCCAATTCAACTTTCGCTTCGGCAAAAGCCAGCAGCGCGATCGCCGTCACCTGTTCAGAAAAAAGTGGGGGAAGTATAAAATTCGTATCTCGGCAAAATTTCCCGCACTGTTGTTACAACATTTAGGCGCGCAAAGTCTTCTTCGCTTATTTCCCGGCCGTTTATTTTTATTCTCTCGGTGATCGAGATCAGGTGCGGGGAAGTGTCTAACCCGGTTTTTATTCCGGCCTCGCGGCAGATGGAATCCAAAAAAACGCACGTCGAGCCTTTGCCGTTCGTCCCGGCGACCTGAACTTTTACGAAATTATTTTCGGGATTATCAAGCGTGGCGAGAAGCTTACGGATATTCTCGAGCCCGAGCTTCATCGCGGAAACTTCATTGCCGAGAGAGAGAAGATAATTTACGGATTCACTAAAATTCACATTGAAGAAAATTCGTTTAGCGCCATTCTGAAAAATTTATCCAGCTTATCGGACTTTGCCAGTTTATAGTCGGGAAAAGTTTGCAGCAGAAAGCGGTAATAACTCAGCCGTTCTTCGAGAAAATCGTTCAACAACTGGTTTTTCGGTTCTACCGCAAGTTCTTCTCCGCTCATTTTTCGCACCAGCAGAGTGTCGATCTCCCGTTTTACCGCAGCGTTTATCACATACCTATTTACCAGTTTTTCAAATTCCACCGGCGGTGAAGAATCATCCTTTTCGATCCATTCGCAGGCCAGGACGGGACGCAGCACGTAAAAATATTTTTTGACCCGGACCATATCCCGCAAAAGAAACTCTTTGAAATTTCCCTCGGCCATATGAAAATAATGGTACAAGCAGGCTTTCGGGTTATAAAACTCCGTCAATAGTCCACGCAGTTGCTTGATGATCAGAGGCCTTTCAAGATAGACGATCGGACTATAGAGCCATTCCAAAAGAGGAGGGTTGGATTTCTTGAATAGTTTTAATGCTTTGCGCAGTTCCCAGCCGCTCAGATCAAGATCGTTAGGAAGCATTTGTTCGATCGAATCTTTTTTCTCGTCGATGGAAAGATACCAATCCGAATTGTGCAGGTAAATGAAACGCACATCCCAGTCGCTATCCTGAGACGCAAAACCCCAGGCGCGGCTGCCGCTTTCAACGGCATAGAGGATCTTAATGTCGTGCTCTTTTTCGAGACGGAGAAGTTCTTGTTCGATCTGTTCTTTCACTGGAAGGTCAGTTCCGGAAATCCCGTCAGATTCTGGCAGTAGCAAAGCTGTCTTTGCTCGCGATCTCCGCGTTCATCATAAAGTTAAGCGTGCGGGTGATAGTTTCTTTCATTTCGCGGCGGTCGACTACCTTATCGACCATTCCATGATCGAGCAAAAACTCCGAGCGCTGGAATCCCGGCGGAAGTTTCTGGCGGATGGTCTGTTCGATCACGCGCGGGCCGGCAAAACCGATCAGCGCTTTTGGTTCGGCCAGGATGACATCGCCCAGCATCGCAAAGCTGGCGGTGACGCCGCCGGTGGTCGGGTCGGTGAGCACCGAGATAAAGGGAAGTTTCGCTTCGTCGAGCCGCGCGAGCGCCGCGGAGATCTTCGCCATCTGCATCAGCGAAAGCGTGCCTTCCTGCATCCGCGCGCCGCCCGAAGCGGCAAAGATAACCACCGCCGCGCGTTCTTTGATGGCGCGCTCTATCACCAGGGTGATCTTTTCGCCGACCGCTGAGCCCATCGAGCCGCCGATAAAATTCATGTCCATCGCTCCGGCCACGACCGGGTGTCCGCCCACGTGTCCTTTGCCGGTGACGATCGCCTCGTTAAGCCCGGAAGATTCCTGGGCCTGCTTGATACGCTTGTTGTAAGGTTTGGAATCGACAAAGCCCAGCGGGTCGCCGGAGGTCACGTCTTCGTTTAGAAGCTCGTACTCGTCCTCGTCAAAAATAAGGTCAAGGCGAGAAGGCGCGTCGAGCCGGAAATGATAACCGCAGTGTGTGCAGACCTGCAGGGACTCTTTCAACTCCCGCCGGTACAAAGCATTTTCACACTCGGAGCATTTTACAAAAATGCCCTCGGTTTTTACTACCCGTTCGTCGTCGTTAGATTGTTCCGAAAGCTTCGGCTTCTTGCGGCGAAACCATGACATAAGATCTTACCTATAAACCAGCGAAATCAAATTTTGAGCCTAAATAAGGGTAACACAGGCGTAAGTTTAGAGTCCACGCTTTAGCGTGCTTCCTTCAAAGCCGCCTAAAGGCGGGACTCTAAACGCTACATCCAGTAAGTCCTGTCCAGTGAGCGGTAACTGATGGCTTCGCCGATGTGTTTGGTCCGGATGGCCTCGCTGCCATCAAGGTCGGCGATGGTGCGGGCGACCTTTAGAATGCGGTCGTGGGCGCGGGCGGACAGGCCCTGGCGCATCATCGCGGTCTCAAGCTGCTTTTCGCTTTCCACATGAGCGGGCAAAATTTTCCGGATTGGAAAGATCTGGACATCGTGAGTTTGAAGAAGGCGCGTTCGGCGGAAAGCATCTTGATCTGGATCTGACGCGCTTTTACCGCTCGTTCAAGGATCTGGCCAGGACTTTCGCCCTCGGGCAGGTCGCGCCCGCGCAGCTCCTTAAACTCAACCACGACGGGGCGTCGATGTGGATGTCGATGCGGTCGAGCAGGGGCACGATATTCATCCGACGTCGCGCTGAATTTGCGCCGGAGAGCATCAGCGTACTGGCGCGTCTGGTCGTTCCAGAAACCGCGGGGGCAGGGGTTGATCACCGCCACCAGCATGAATTTCGCGGGGAAGGTAAGCGACATCGCGGCGCGGCTAAATAGTGAACCTTTGATCTTCCAGCGGGCTGGCGCGGCACTTCCAGAACGCTGCGGTCAAATTCCCGCGCAGTTCGTCAAGAAATAGAGCGCCGTGATGCGCCAGTGAGACTGACCCGGGCGGGGAAAAGCGGGGGCGCCGATCAGCGCCGCATCAGAGATAGTCTGATGCGGCGAGCCAGAACTGCCGCTCCATCAGCAAAACCGAACAGGCCGGTCGGCCCCGCTCCGGATCCAACATGGTTGTCTGGGATGCGCTTTTTCTCAAAATACCAGGTTGGGCAGGAATCATCAGCAGCCGCGTGGCGGACAATTAAGGTTGCTTGCCGGAGCCGGGCGGGCCGATCAGTAAAATATTATGCGCTCCAGCACTGGCTGCTTCGAGAGCGCGTTCGCCAGAGCGCTGGCCGCGTACGTCCTTGGAATCCAGCGGGGTAGCGCACCATCTCAGACTGGATTGAGGCGATATCCACTTTGACCGGAGCGACGCGGGGTTCGCCGCCGCGCTGGAGGTCAGGTATTATCAGATGAACAGGCCTGCCTGGGATAAAAAAAAAATCAGATATACGCGCAGGCCGCTTACCACTCCGGCTTCGGTGGCGTTCTCCTCCGGGAGAAGAAATTTGTAAAAACCGTCTCGCGGGCTGGCGGCGCAATCGAAGCGCGCCTCTGACGGGCCGGACGCGGCCGTCGAGTGAAAGCTCACCACGCTCATCGTATCCGTAAAGCCTCCGATATTTCCCAGATCGCCGTTGGCGCCCAAAATGCCGAGCGCGATCGGCAGCCGAAACTCAGCTTCCTTGCGCACATCAGCCGGAGCAGAGATTGATGGAGTCAACTGTTGTGGAAGAGAAAAAAGAAAGATGCGCGCTGGTGGTGTCAGGGCGGCGCCGGATACGTTCGGCGCCGATCACATACAGCCAGATCGGCAACCCAGCGATCAACCAGCCTGATGAAGGCTTGTCCAGCTTCATTTTGAACGGGCGTAAGATGACCTTCGATCTGCACAAGATCGGCATCAATACCGTACACAGCCGCCGGAAAGCGTGCGAAAAAGCATGAAAATGTTTATTGGTTCGTCGAAGAACTAGGTGTAATCAATGTGAACAGATCGAGATAAAGGGAAGAAACAGAAGGAGAAAGCACAGGAAAACACAGCGGGTGTGGCGGGCAGAGTGCTCCGGCATTTTAAGATGTAACTGTTAGGAATATGCACAGCGCGCCTGTTTCCCGAAATCTACAGAAATATTAAAAATAATAGCGATTGGCCAAAATTCAAATCAAACAGCTGAAAAGAGGTACGGATCGGAACCTATAAGAAGATGCACCAAAAGCTACGGAAATGCCTAGAGAACATTGTGCCGATAGCTGCTGGTTTTGTCAGAGATATGAAGAAGTATTACGTGGATGTCTTTCAATCTGAACACGGCCATTGTGATGAGGTAGAGAAAACCGGAGCCGCAGCGACCGGGTTCCGGTAATGTTCGATCTGAATGGTCAATGAATGATTGCGATGGCAAAAGAGTTCGTTGATCATTCATCATCAACACTGAAAAAGAGACCCTCGCTCCGCTCGGGTTCTGACATTCATTGTACGACAATATTATGCTGTTTCAAAAAAAGCGCCGGGGTTGCCGGCGCTTCTTTTAGCTTAATGGGTCTTGACCTTTGATCTGCTTCGCGGTTTTCGCTGCACGCAGTATTGCTTTAGTTCACGATGCCGCTGATGCAGGATCAGGCTCAGATTCTGGTGTGATAGGCCGAGCAGGTTGGCGGCTTTGGTAACACGGCCGGCAGCTTCCTTGAGGGCTTTAAAGATGATCTCTCCTTCATAATATTTGACCGCATCGGGGAGAGAGAAATTTTCCCAGCTAAAAGCCGTTTTATCTTCAAAGAGCGAATCCAGCTTATCGGCATAACTCAGCAGCTTGGCCATTTTTTCAGAGTCCGTCGAGACTTCGGTTTCCGCCGGGGCGATCTCGAACTGTTTTCTGGCGATAGCCTGCAGGCGGTCGTAAGTGCTTGCTAGGTGATTTTTTCAGAAGCTCATCGGCTTCCAGGTAAAGGGTGCGAAATACCGCCGGACTAAGATCGGATTGAAGCTCTTCTAATTGGGTCAAAACCGCGTCTCCCGCGCTTTCCATGTCGTCCACCTTCAAAGCGGCCTCTTTGGCATCGACAAAGGAATGGACCGCCTCGGCAAAGTTTCCCCGGCGGCTTAAAACAACAGCCAGAGTGGTCAGCGATTCGGCCAGCAAAGATTGCTCATCACCGGTCCGCATCATCGATACTGAAGTGCGGGCGGCTATTTCGGCATCGTTTAGCTCATTCTCGGCCAATGCGCGTTGGCTTTTGAGTCATAAACCTGCGCCGCATGGACTTTATCTTTAAGCTTCGTATAAAGATAGATGGCCCGGTCAAAATGCGAATGGGCATTTTTACTATCATCCAGCAGCCGATGAACATTACCTAAATTAGTTTCGGTGGCCGCGGCGTAAATATGATGTTTCGCTTTTTCATAATGAACGGCGGCTTGCTGATAATCTTCGATAGCTGCAATGAGCAGGTCCGGCTTGTTCTTGTCTTCTCCTTCACCGCGCTGGATCAGAGCCCGGTGAAAATAAAGCTTGCCGCGCAGCAAAGAACTTCCTTTGCTGGCGATCGACGTTGCGCGGGTCACCAGGTCCATCGCCTTGTCATAGTGCTTGGTTGAGATCTCTACATTTACCAGCCGCATAAGTATTTTCCCCAAGATCTGCGGGGTATTAATACCCGCTTTCCAGAACATCCTGAAGAATGATCCTGGCCTCATCAAAAGCGCCTTCACGCCAATAACAAACCGCCAGGTCGCTGCGCGTTTCGGCCCAATGCTGATCGTCGTTTATCGATTGAAACAGGTTGGCTGCTTCACTGATAAGGTCTTTGGCCTTTTCCTGGGAGCCCGAGATCTGCTGCATGCTTCCCAGCCATCCTGACAGTGCTCCGACGCGCGATAAGATCGCCGCTTTTTCATCGGCCGGCAAATTGTTCACATCCGGCCTGACCCCGACGCCCTGCCACCAATCGCCCATCGCCAGGGTCGCATTAACATATTCTCCAGAATCTTCAAGGCCTTTAACGAAATTACACATCGCCATGATGCCGGAAGCTATCGATGATTTGGGTGTTTTTACTGTTTTTGAAATGCTCATATTTTGTTTACCTTGACTTTTACAAGTATTATTGCTAATTAGACACTTTCCAATTACAAACTAGGAGTTTTCACCATGAAAACAAGTTCATTCAAAATTTACTTCGCTACCATTCTGTTTACCGTTACTCTGGCGTCCTTTACTTTCGCCGGCGATATTCAATGCCCGATCGCCCCGCCGCCCCCGAGAGGAGATGGCGGTGACCGCACAGTTATTGCGGACGTAAATGATGTTTACATCAAATATATCAAGGATTTCCTGGGCCACTGGATCAAGTTTTAATTTTGATCTAAGCCGTTCAGATCCGTCACGTTTGTGATGCCGGATTGAGATTCGGCTGCCCCCTCGAAGTGTATCTACTATACCATGAACAAACTTCACAAGTCTACGTGGGAAACAGTAGTTTGAAGTTTGACGTGGAAGCAATGAATATTGCTATTGACAGAATCCGTAACCGTATGTATATTAATCAAGTCTCCTTTTTCTATAAAGAGATAAAAGCCGTAAATTCGAGGATAGCAAGACTTTTTTAGCGATGCAACCTCCAAAATTGTGGTGAAACTCTTTGATAAAAGGCATTGCCTGATATTGCAATGACGCTTGTTAAGCAATTAAGCACTTTTTTGAAAAATAGGTCAAGAGAAAAATTCAGATATCGTTCTAATCTTCTACCGAAATACTGGATTTTGCCTTAAGAAGGTTTTTTTGAAAAGGCCGGGCGTAAATTTTTCCCCCACAGTTAATTTTTTACGCTAGTTGCTAATAGGCCCGGATATCGCAGCCGATGTCGTAAAGGCCTCCCCCTCAGAGATGTTTTATTTAACCGCCTGGGTCTAGACTTAAGAGTTAGATATAAACATAAAATAAAGAGCCGTGATATCACGGCTCTAACTAATTTACATTCCTTTTAAGTCCCCGATCAACGAACCGGTACTTTTATTTCGCGTCCCGCGGACAGAGGCGAATCCGGCAAGAGGCCGTTGAATTTGGCCAATTCCACCGCATTTACTTTATAACGCGCGGCCAGGGTTTTGACCGTGTCATTGGCTTTGGCTTTGACCACCTTAACGGAACCGGCCACCGGCACCGGCGCCGTCGGTGAACTGGCGCTGACAGAGGCAGTCTGTTTGATCGATTTCGGGACTACGATCTTACCGCCGCCCTGCGGGTTGACCATGCCGTTATTCATCGCCTGTAACTGCTCGACGCTGACGCCGGTGCGGTTTGCGATCGCCTGCCAATTTTCACCCGCGGCCACACTCGTAACCGAAGCGGTCGAACGGTTGTTGGCAGGGACGCGCTTGAGCACGGCCACGACCTGGTTGGCTTTACCAGCCGGCACGCGCACGATGTACGGCTCCGGCGGGGTGACGTTCTGGCGAAACTCAGGATTCAGGTAGCGCAGAAACTCGACACTGGTATCCGACGCTTGCGCGATCAGGCCAAGACTGGTAGAGGCCGGTACGCGGACCTGGTCATAAGTAAGCTGGGCTGCCGGGCGGACATTGCCGAAACCATAGCGGAAAGGATCGTTGGCGATCAGGATCGTCGCCAGGATGTTCGGCACATAATTTTTTGTTTCGCGCGGCAAATACGGATAAGCAGCCCAGAAGTTCAGAACGCCGCCGGCGCGCGCTACCGCGCGGTCGACGTTGCCTTCACCGGAGTTGTAAGCGGCCATGGCCAGCTCCCAGTTGCCGTTGTAGCGGTTGGCCAGGAACTTAAGGTACTGCGCGGAGGCGCGGGTAGCTCTTTCAAAACTCTGGCGCTCATCGATATAAGCGTTTTGACGCAGCCCGTAGCGAGCGCCCGTTCCCGGGATGAACTGCCACAATCCGGCGGCGGCGGCCCATGAATGCGCGGTCGGCTTCCAGGTGCTTTCCACCTGTCCCAGCCAGGCGACGTTTTCCGGCACGCCTTCTTCGCGGAAGATACGGCGGGCCATGCGCATGAACATACCGGAACGATAAAGGCCGGTTTCCATCGTGGAACGGCCGCGTCCCTGGTAGTAATTTATGTACTGCTGAATGTTTGCGTGGAACTGGAAGTTAAATCCCAGCGATCCGCGCGAAAGAGCGACCTTGATGTACTGCTCCGACGCTTTTGCTTCCGGCGTATCGACATTCTGTTCGTTGGCGTTCAATTCGAGCTTAGCCAATACGTCCAGCGGAGAAGCTTCGAATTTCTGGTCCAAAAAGCCGGTCTGCGGCGCTAAGGGCAGTTCGGTATCGGAAGAAGCGATCTGCGCGTTCTTGTCCGTCTGCTGGGCAGCCGGGGCCTGCAGCGCGACCGCGATCTCGTTAAATTCGTTTTCCAGCGTCCATCCGCAGGTCGTCGCCAAACCTTTTACTTCCGGCGCCTGGTTCGAAGGGATTTCTATCCGGTAGATCGTTTCGATCAGTTCCGAGTAGCATTTTTGCAGCTTGGCGCTGGTGCGGACGTTGATGCCCGACAAAAGAAAAGCTTCCACCGAGTGGTCAAAATCGTCACGGGCCTGCGGGCGCTTGTTGTCTTTCAGATTCAACAAGCCCTGCTTGAACGATCTTTCAGACTTGGAAATCACATCCTGGATACGGCCTTCGGCTTTAGAGGCTTCGTCCGGCATAGCGCGCAGCCCGGAGGGCACACCCTGGGCCAAAAGGGCAGAACTAGAGATAAGAATTGCTATGAATGCTGTTAGAATTCGGAAATAATTGGTCATTTTTTATAAATTTTTCGAAATACGGTTACGAGCAAAATGGTTTATGATTCGTGATCTTGTTAATAAGTCTAACGCCTTACCAAATAAAAAGTTCCATATTAGATAGATTGTTTATACGAACAGGTAAGCGTCTATTAAGAGTATCATACCCGTAAATACTACGTCAAACTTCATTTGCGGCCCGTTTCAGGCAGCCTTAGGCAGCGGCGCCTGTGCGGCTTTTGGCTTTCTCGGCCGGGACATCCCTGGGCAGCAGCGCCTCGCGCAGCACCTGCCGGATGTTATCTACAAATATAAAGTTCAAATCCTCCTCAACTTCCTTAGGCAGATCCTCCAGATCACGTTTATTCGGCTCCGGTAAGATCACCGTTTTTATACGCGCGCGGCGGGCTGCAAGGACTTTTTCTTTGACTCCGCCGATGGGAAGAACGTTGCCACGCAATGTGATCTCACCTGTCATGGCGATGTCTTTGCGCACCGGACGCTGCGAAAGTGAAGAAATGATTGAAGTTGCCATCGTGATGCCGGCCGACGGGCCATCTTTCGGAATGGCGCCTTCCGGGATATGGACGTGCAGATCGTACTTGTCGAAAAGCGTGTCATCGATGCCGAGTTCGGTGGCGCGGGCCTTGGCAAAGGAAAATGCCGCCTGGGCGGATTCCTGCATGACTTCGCCAAGCTGGCCGGTCAGCACCAGTTTTCCGGTCCCGCGCATCTTAATGGTCTCAATAAAGAGGATATCGCCGCCGACGGCGGTCCAGGCCAGGCCGGTAGAAACGCCGATCTGGTCTTTTTTCAGCGCCCGTTCCATAAAGATCTTGGGCGCGCGCAGAAATTCGTGAATATTTTGCGGTACTACCTTTACCTGCTCGAAAACCTCTGATTCGGCCTTGCGGCGGGCCACTTTACGGCAGATCTTGCCTATTTCGCGCTCTAACTGGCGCAAACCGGCTTCCTGCGTGTATTGGCTGACGATAACCGCCATCGCCGGACGGGTGATCGAAACATCGCCTTTTTCCAGCCCGGTTTCGTCCATTTGCTTGGGCAGAAGGTGGCGGCGGGCGATCTCGAGCTTTTCTTCCTCGGTATAGCCGGAGAGGAAAATGATCTCCATGCGGTCGCGCAGCGCCGGCTGGATGGTATCCAGCACGTTAGCCGTGGTCATGAACATTACATTGGAAAGGTCGATAGTGACGCCCAGATAGTTGTCTCGAAAGGCGTGATTCTGTTCCGGATCGAGCACTTCCAGCAGTGCCGAGGATGGATCGCCGCGAAAATCGGCGCCGACCTTGTCGATCTCGTCCAGCATTATCAGGGGGTTATTGGTCGCCGCCTGCTGGATCGCCTGCACGATACGGCCGGGCATCGCGCCGACATAAGTACGGCGATGGCCGCGGATCTCGGCTTCGTCATGCAAACCGCCGAGGCTTAGCCGGACAAATTTTCTATCCAGCGCCCGCGCGATCGAACGCCCCAGCGAGGTTTTACCGACTCCCGGCGGGCCGACCAGACAGAGGATCGAGCCTTTCGGTTTTTCTTTAAGCTTGCGGACGGCCAGGGCTTCGATAATGCGTTCCTTGACGCGTTCCAGTCCGTAGTGATCTTCGTCCAGGATCTTCTGCGCTTTTTTCAGATCGAGATTATCTTTGGAAGATTTGGACCACGGCAGGTCGGTCATAATGTCGAGCCAATTGCGCAGCGTCGCGGTTTCAGCAGTGTCGGGATGCATCCGCTCGAGTTTTTTCAACTGCCGCGTCGCTTCTTCGCGGGCGTGCTCCGGCATATTTGCGGCTTCGATCTTTTCGCGATATTGCTCGATCTCTTCGTAAAGTTCGTTGCCTTCGCCCAGTTCCGCCTGGATGGTCTTTAACTGCTGGCGCAGGAAAAATTCACGCTGGTGGCGGTCGATATCGGCGCGCGCCTGGCTGTTAATATCCTGCTGAACGGTCAGTACGTCGATCTCGCGATTGAGCAATTCGTTGACACGGCGCAGCCGCACGGTCGGGTCGATGATGTCTAAAACACTTTGCCCGTCTTCAACCTTGAGTTCCAGGTTGGAAGCTGAAAGGTCGGCCAGCCGGCCGGCTTCTTCCAGATTGGCAATGATGGCGAGCACTTCGGGCGCGATATTTTTTCCGAGAGTCGCGGCCTTTTCCATCGAACCTCTGACGTTACGGACCAAAGCTTCGACTTCCAGGGAATTTTCCAGCGGCAGCGGCTCGGGAAGAGGAGTGATCTTCGCTTCGAGATAAGAAGCCTTTACCTGCACGTCGTCCACCTGGGCGCGGGAAAGCCCCTGGATCAGAATGCGGATGCGCCCGTCCGGCAGATTCAGCTTGCGCATGATGATCGCGACCGTTCCGACTCGGTAGAGATCTTCGTTGCCCGGTTCTTCTTTATCGATATCTTTTTGCGAAACCAGCATGATCATCCGGTTTTTGCTGAGCGCTTCATCGACCGCTTTGATCGAGCGGTCACGCGAAACAAAAAGCGGCACGATCATAAAGGGATAGATCACTATGTCGCGCAAGGGGAGCACCGGCATCGATTCGGGGATCTGCAGGTGCGGTTCTTCGATCTCAGAGGCGTCGAACTTTTCAACAAATTCGTCGGATTTTTCTGCCATATTTATTTAATTTTACAGGGAATAAGAAGGAATGACTAGCCCCAGCCGGTTTTAGATTTTGGATTTGGGATATTAGGCTGCCTTTTGGTGCCGTTTAGCAAGCACTATTAACTTTTAACTGTCAACTATTCACTGATTTCCATGCAAACAGTTAATAATTGACAGTTAAAAGTTATTTTTTGATCTTTTCTTTAACTTCCGTCTTGCGTTTAACCAGCGTTTTCAGCTCGCTCATAAACTCCGTCACGTCCTCAAATTCCAGATAAACGGAGGCAAAACGCACATAAGCGACCTTATCCAGTTCTTTTAAGCGGCGCATGATGATCGCGCCGATCTTACTGGTTGAGCGTTCGCGGTCGGTAGAATCGTGGACATATTTCTCCACCGCGTCGGCAATGGATTCGAGCTTGACAAGCGCGATCGGGCGTTTTTCCGCCGCGCGCATCAACCCGCCCATCACCTTTTGACGGTCATACGGTCGCGGCGCCCGTCTTTTTTCACTACCTGGTAAGGAATTTCGTCGATACGTTCATACGACGTGAATCGCTTGCCGCATTTCAGGCATTCGCGGCGGCGGCGGATGGAATCTCCGTCTTTCGATTCACGTGAATCTACGACGCGGTCTTCGATGTGTGTGCAGAATGGGCATCTCATAGGCTCACAAGAAGTTAGGCAAAGATACAAGGTTGTTAAACAAAAAACAAGCTACGGGAGGTTAATTCATTTCGTCTGATTCAATCTCGCCATCTTTCAGGCGGATGATACGCTCGGCTTTTTTCGCCAATTCGATTTCGTGAGTGACCAATATCAGCGTAGTTTTATTTTGCCGGTGCAGTTCGCTCATCAACTCAAAAATGTGGCTGCCGTTGTGCGAATCGAGGTTTCCGGTCGGTTCATCGGCCAGCAGGATCGCCGGGTTATTGGAAAAAGCGCGCGCCACCGCAACACGCTGCTGCTCGCCGCCGGAAAGCTCCGACGGGTAATGATGTCCGCGGCCGGTCAGCCCGACCTCGGCCAAAATTGTTCCGCCCGGTAACGCGGATTTTTCGCGCCGACTATCTCAAGCGGCACCATCACATTTTCCAGCGCCGTCAGGCTCGGGATCAGATGAAACGACTGGAAAATAAAGCCGACTTTTTCGCCGCGCAATTCCGCCAGACCGTCTTCGCTCATGGTGGTGATATTTTGCCCGTCGATAAAGATCTCGCCCTGGCTTACGGCGTCAAGCCCGGCGATCAAACCCAGCAGCGTGGATTTGCCGCTGCCCGAAGCTCCCGTTACGGCGACGAACTGCCCGGCCGGAATCTCGCACGAAACATTTTTCAGGATGTCCAGATTTTCCGCGCCGGAGCGGACGGTCTTGGTCACATTGCTGATCTTGATATTGGGCTCATTCATAAATTGACATAAATTGGCGCGCGCAAAAGAACTCTGCTAAAACAATCATAGCCGAAAAAGCGTTTTATGATAAAAGCGCGAAGGTTTTGACGCGGTCTCTGATTGCGGAGATTATTTTATGGGCACTTTGCGGTCGCAGACCGCCTCTAAACCAAGTCTGGTTTATATGATGAGAATAATACCGATAGTTTTATTCATCATAGTTTTATCCTTTTTGTCCTGCAAGAAAGACGGGACAAGGCTCTCCGCCAATGCGGCCAACTCTAACGTCAAACCCGGTTTTAGCGAATCGGACAAGCGCAAGATCGTGGCCTTTGGCGACAGCCTGACCGCCGGGTTCGGGCTGCTCGAAAATGAAAGTTATCCCTACCTGCTGCAGCAAAAATTAAAGGCCGACGGTTACGACTATGAAGTATTCAATGCCGGGGTTTCCGGCGATACGACCGCCGGCGGGCTGGAGCGGATCGATTGGTCGCTGGATCAAAAGAACGTGCAGATGATGATCCTCGAACTCGGCGCAACGATCTTTTGCGCGGCATGCCGCCGGCGCAGATGAAGGAAAATCTGGACAAGATGATCCGCAAGGCCAAGGCCAAGAATGTCGAAGTTTTACTGTGCGGAATGCTTTCGCCGCGCTCGATGGGCGCGCAATACCAGGCGGATTACATCAACGCTTTTCGCGATCTGGCCAATGAGCACGAAATAGAATTTATGCCTTTTATCATGCTGGGGATCGCGCTCGATCCGAAGCTGAACCAGCAGGACGGCATCACCCAACGTCGAGGGCGAAAAGATAATGACCGATAATATTTACAAAGCTTTCAAGCCGCTATTGAAGAAAATGACTGAGAGATGCCGTATCTACCCTATCAGTTATCATCTATTCCGAATGAGATCATAAAAAGAAGTCTGAAATTAGCCGAAATAAGGTGTAAACTGGAATGAACTGGGTCGACCAAGGAGGGACCGCTAAATGAAAGCTTCGTTATTTTCACGTCGATATTTTTCGGTGTAATTTTTACAGCCGTCGTTAGCGCTGCTTCGCAAATTATCATTAACGAATCTGCCTCTTTGAATAAGCTGCTGAAAGAGCCGTCAAAAAAGCCATCGCCGGTTAAAGAGGCGAAGCCCGTTAACGAGCATATCTCGCCGGAATTTACTTGCTCGTTCAAAAGAAGCTCCGTCCGGGCGTCTCCGTATCTTCGCCCTGCTGCCAAAAAGCGTTTTATCAATTATGTGAACGGGATGTTCGGCCCCATCGCGCTGGGCAAAAACGCCGCCACCGCGGGCATCTCGACCTGGCGCAATTCGCCGGAAGAGTGGGGCGATAAATGGGAAGGTTTCGGCCGCCGCTTCGCCTCGAACATGGGCAAAAGCATCATCGGGGACGGTTTCCTACGGCCTGGAAGAAGCTTTCAAGCTGGACAGCAAATATTACCGCAGCCCCAAGGGTACAAAAGCCGGTGCGCGCGTCCGAAACGCCCTGCTTTCGGCCTTCACCGCCCGCGCAAAAACGGCAAACGGGTCTTCGGTTTTCCCAGGATAGCAGGGGCCTATGCCGCCAGCATTACCGCCGCCCAAATGTGGTACCCCTCGCGCTTCGATTGGAAAGACGGCGTAAAAAACGGCACCGTCTCGCTCGGCTTACCGCGGCATTTAACCTGGTGAAAGAATTCATTTTAAAGAAATAGGATTAACTTCGAGGGGGGGCATTAGCGCCCAATCCTATGAAGCCGACCCAACAGGGGGAAATATGATTTTTGACGCAAAAATGGTCAAAAAAATATTGTTTTTCTCATTAAATCGCGCTAATCTTCGATGGTCGTCGATTCTCCCGATCCGCTTGCGTTAATAATGAGACTTCTTTTGGTTTCTCACTGATTGGGCCATTGCCGGCTTAGGAAGCGTGTTTACCCCTAAATTTCTTAGAATTTGCTGGTTACCCGATATAGTATCGAAGCCATGAATTCGGTTATGAATAAATTGTGATGCCTTCGAGGAATTACGAGAGAGTTCTATTGGCAATATTTTAGAAGGTGGCAAAAACTTAGAACAGATAAATTAAGGATTGCGAGAAAAGATAAGTGGTTGCAGGTGATTTTAGTTATACATTTTTCATAATAAATGTGATTTGTATCATTGTATTGCTTTGGGGTATGCACTTATTGCCTACAAATTTTTGTCCGAAAGATTCTATCTTTTTCTCAGTATCGGTTTTGGCTTCCTTTGGAACGCGATTTACTTAGTTGGTGTTGCTTACTTTAAGCATTTATATCCAGAAGATAAATCGCTTGGTGAATTTTACGCTCACTATTTAACGACAATTCCATCGGTAATATCTACATTGTTCTTTCATTACGCAGTGTTTCTCGACCCCGAAATCAGGAGAAAAACACGGGGCATTTACAATGTGAACCCACTCTTTTTGGCGTCAGTTATTTTGCTTTTTATAATTGTCGGAATTATTTCTAACCAGTTTGTCAGCGATAAAAAACTATGGATTGTTATTTTCAAATTGCCCGTAGTTACTTACAATCTGTTGATTCTTTTGGCCATATCATTTCGTTTTTTTTCGTCTTTCTTGACCGACGAATATGGTCATAGCGCGGAGCTTATTTACTTAAGCTGGGCTGGATATGCCATTTTACAACCCTTCGCCGTTCTAAATGTATTTGATAATGACTACGCTATTAAATATATGACAGCTGTCTTCTTTTTTCTTCGGACTGCTGCTTAAGATAATAGGAGTAATTGGACTCTTTAATGTCTTACAATACAAATACTCTGTTTTAGAACAGGACAATCGCAATTTCTCGGTTATGAAGGAAGTCGGTGAGATAGCTGCCGGTCTGTTTCATGATATATATCATCCCCTTTCAATGATTGGCGCTGATCTTAATAGCCTAAAAAAAGAGACAGAGGATAAAAGAACCCTTAATTTTATCGAAGAGGGCAGGGACCCATTAAAAATGATAGAGTCGGCGGTTAGTCTTGTTCGTCATATCCGATTAGATTCTGAAAACGTTGGTAAGTGGCTAACACCGATTAGCGTCAAACTGCCCGTTCCGGCCGCTAAAGGGCTTTACCGAAGAAGCACTGGCGATAAAGCCTTAAATATATACTACGACGACGGATTGATTCCTTTGGTGAAGATTAGATCAAATCCTGAAATCTTAGCCGAAGCTTTTTTCAATATTATTAAAAATGCCAAAGAATCTCACTCTACGAAACGTGCAGATTTTTGTCAATCGTTCTTCGCGTAAGACCCGGCAACATAGAATTTTTATTTTTGAATAATGGAGCGCGTATTTCGCTAGAAGAAATTGAAAACTGTTTTAATGCCGGATGGTCCTCAGTGGAAAAAAGAGAAATAAGAGCTGGTGAAGGTAACATCGGAATGGGCCTTTACATGTGTTCGAAGATTGTCGACCTTCATCAGGGTGAAATAGAGATATTTAATACTAAGGATGCCCGGAAATTTGATCGGGAATTGAAGAAAAAATACAATGTGTGCGTTCGAATAACGATTCCGATCGCTCAAGCAAAGTAGGAGGAAAATGTCTGATTTTAAAATAGGAATAGATACGGGTCATTATCTGCAAATTAACACTTCAGCAATTGCGCTTAAATTGGGAAAGGTTTTGGTTGTAGATGACGATACTAATTATACGAAACGTATTCAGAAAAATCTGTCGCTAAGCGGCTATCAATCTGAGTGTGTAAATTCGTTTTCCGAAATGCAACGGATATTAGATGCGGAACCGAAAGCGTTTCCCCTTGTCTTTTGCGATAACATTGAAGGAAATCCAAAACATAGTAAAAAAATCAGCGGAAGTGAAATACTTTTAACCCGTTTGGATTGGCTTGGAAACCGAAAGTTTGTGCTGGTGACCGGGTGGGAGGAAAAGCTAATTACTGGGCATCGATAAGCTAAGGGCGAATGGTGTTGATATTATTAAAGAAGAAAAGTACCGGGTTTATCGATGATTTGATTGGAATATGTAAGATAACTTTTGAGTCGCCGGCCGCTAAGATTGCAGAGGAGATAAAGGCTTTTGGGTAGGTATTAATTACTTAATTTTGCGGCGGTTCCCGCGCCTGCCGAAGACAGAGGTTATGACTGGTTGGTTGAACGGGTCCAGAACAGGCTCGTTCGACATTTGGAAAGTATAGAGGACCTAGATACTCCCTTCTTTTCGATTGGTGATACTGCATCAGTGCTGAAACAGTTAATTATTGAAACCGCAAAAATCGGAGGTGGCTGTTTATATGATCGATTTAATTCTTGACGGTGTTTTGGGAGGTGAAGATGCCTGAATTACTAAGTCTATTTGAGGGAGGATTGAAGGACGTAACGGATAAAGGGGGACCGGATGTGATACACAGCTTGTTTGCTCCGTCTCATGATACCGTTACCAGTAGAACTTGCGGTTGGGCGGATGAATGGAAACTGTCTGAGGCATTATCGTTTCTTTCCGGCACTCCGCTTCTCATAAAAATGCTATTTCCAGATTAAAGAATCCTGGTAAGTTGACTCACACGATGGCGTTCATTTGTCACGGTTCGCCAGAAGCATTATTTACGGATGCGGCACTGGGAAAACCGTCTAGTGCAATTAATAAGAAAGGCTGCTTGTTAGAGAGCGACGACGTTCGACATCACTACTGTTCGGTAAACATCGTCGCTTGGGCGTGTTATTCAGGCCGCCAGTTTGGCCGGGAGGTTTGCAAATGTCGCAGATGTGGTTTCTTTGGATTTACCGATAAGATTTCGATGATAATTTTTGATTCCAAGAGCGAACAGCTTTGGAGCAATTTAATTCGCGACTTATTGATTCGTATTATGACGAAAAACCGAGTTGACCTTTCAGATAAGGTTTGGTTTCAAGGAAGGATCGACCAGATTATGGAAGAAATTCGAAGCGGCAAAATAAATACCGGCAAGTTTAATGTTTTTAACCTTGGATTTTTAGCGAGACTTCGAAAAGACGTGGTTGTATATTCTTGATTGAATTATTCGCAGAAATAAAGGAGTTCCATGATTGGATATCGTTTAACACAGTTATTGACGGACATCGGAAGTATCTTAGGACAGGGCGCGGAATCAGAAAATGATGCTCGTTTGGAAAGTTCTTCAGATCCGGACGGACAGGCCCCCCCTCTAGGGCAAGATGAGAAAGCAAAAACTTTTCCGATTTATAAAATAGTGGCGCAGATAGCTCTAACATTGATGATAATTGTTCTCTGTCTATATATTTCAGTTAATAGCTCAGACGAAATAGCGCGGAAGTTAGCGTTTGCGGGTTTTCGGTGTTGTCTTTGGATATTGGCTTGGATAGATTCATAACAAATCCCATTGACTTTCATGTTAATCTCACCGCACCAGATTGCCGGCCTATAAACCTCCACCAAGAATTAGCCAAATCCCTTAAAATTTGATAACTTAATAGATGTATTAGTGTGATTTTTAGTAAAAGAAATTTATAATAAAAACTTATGTTTAGTGATAATTTCAGACGCGGCGAAGGGAAAGGCAAGGGAAAGACCGGCTCGAAGGCCGCTTCGAAGATGGCCGATATCGGCTGGAAGGCTTTTCAGGCGGTAAATAAGGCTTTGCCCGAAGGGCGAGTCGATTCAGCCCGCATGGGCGGCCGAACCGCTTTTAAAATCTTATGAGCGAACCGCGCCGCCGCTCGGGTTTCCGCGCGAAACCGATTCGCTTTGCCCGACGTGCGTCAAACAGGTGCGCGAAGGCGTGATCAACAAAACGATATCCCGCTCGAAATTTTGATGGATTCGCATCCGGGCGAGATCAAGGCGCAGATCGTCGAGGAAAACGGCCAGGTCGTGATGCGAAAGACCTGTCCGACGCACGGCGAGTTTGTCGATGTGATGGCGACCGACCCGAAGTTTCTCGAACGCATCGAATCGCTTTTTTACGGCCGCGATTTCAAAGCCGCCGAAGACAAGCACGTCCATCATCACGGAACGTCCGATATCAAATTCGGACGCGGCGCGGTTTTGACGGTCGATCTGACGAACCGCTGCAACATGATGTGCAATCCGTGCTTCATGGACGCGAACCAGGTCGGCTACGTTCACGAACCGACGTTTGAAGACACGAAAGCGATTCTCGACCGCGCGGTTTCGTTCAAACCGCGCCGCCAGATCATCATTTTATTTTCGGGCGGCGAGCCGACGATCGCGCCGCATTTTCTCGAATCGGTCGCTTACGCGAAAAAGATCGGTTTTTATCGAATTTTGGCCGCGACCAACGGCATTCGCTACGCCGAGGACATCGAGTTTTGCAAAGCCGCGAAAGAAGCCGGACAGCACGGCGTTTACCTGCAGTTTGACGGACGTAACGAAGAGAAAAACAAGCATCGCGGCGTCGGCAATCTGTTTGACGTAAAACTCAAGGCGATCGAAAATCTCGCGTCGGTCGGCATCAAGGTCACGCTGGTCACGACGATCGTCAACACCGTGGAACAACGACGGCATCGGCGACATCGTTAAATTTGCCGCCGAGAATATCGACAAGGTTCAGACCATCGCGTTTCAGCCCGTTTCGTTCACCGGCCGCGACGAAGACATTTCGGACAAGGACCGCATCCAGCAGCGCTACACGCTCGCGGGAATGACGCACGATCTGAAAGATCAGCTCGACGGAACGCTCGAGCCGCTGCGCGATTGGTTTCCGCTGTCAAGTCTATTCGGCGTTTACGATCGTGATGGATATGCTGCAGGGCGCGGACGCTCCGTGGGGCTGGTCGTCGTGCAATTGTCATCCGAACTGCGGCATTTTTACGCTGATCGTCGTCAATAAAAAGACGAACGAGATGACGTCGCTGTTCGAGTTTCTTCAACTACGAGCAGTTCATGAAGGACGTCGCGACGATCACCGACACGGCCCGCGGCAAAAAACTGACGATGGCGCAGCTCGGCATGGCGATCATGCGCAACTACGACGCCTCGAACGCGCCGCGAAGGATTTCCGATCTCGCAGATCTTGAATCTTTTCAAACCTTCGTCGGCAAATTCGAACTCCGACCGCAACGACCGCATGAAGGCGCGAGCCGAAGATGACGATATCTGGCGCGTTCTGTGCGTCGAGGGAATGTGGTTCCAGGACCTCTTCAATTACGATTTTCGCCGCACCGAAATGTGCGTCATTCCATACGGCACGCAGGAAGGCGAAATTTCATTCTGCGCTTACAACACCGGCGTCGGCTGGCGGCAGATCATCGAGGAAATGCACAAGACCGCTTCGCTTTCCGAATGGTACAAGGAAAACGGCCGCCACGCCGTCTATGCGAAGGGCAAGGAAGTTCCGGGCATCGACAAAACCCGCTCGCTTTCGCTGCCGGTGATCGCGAAGATCGTTTCCGAAGACCTCGACGCTCCGGCTGCCACGCCTTACCTGGTCGAGCAGAGGAAGAAAACGAAAAAATAGGGGTCTAACCGGACCGAAAAATGCTTTTGTAATCATTGAAAAAGACGCCTCCTTTGCAGGCGTCTTTTGTTTTTCTTGTATTGCCGGCCAAGAACCCCTATACTCGCTCCACTAGTTCTTGCTATACAAGCCCACCCCCTTGAGGAGATCCGTCATGAAAACGAGTTTTGCGCTTTTGGCACTCACTGCCGCCAGTTTATTCGCACTTGTAACCCCGGCATTTGCCTACGAAGAAGATACGCATTTTCAAATGACTTATGTGATCTGCCGGTCAGTCGGTTTTACTACCGATGAGGCGATGATAGTAGCGGCGGCCGATCAGGGAATGGATGATTCCGCCGGCACTTCGCCGATGGGGGTCACCGCGGAGAGGATCAAGAGTCAGTGGATGTGGCATGCTCTGGACCTGGGGGGTAATATGGGCGCAAAAGGGATACTCGCCCGCAGAGACCAGCTTTTCCAGGCCGCGCTCGCAGAAACTACGGTAAGTAACAAGCTCTGGCGTCTCGGGATATTTTTTCATTTCCAGCAGGACACATGGAGCCACAGGCATCATTATGTCGACGCTAATTTTGCGCCCAATCATTTATCTCGGGACAATTACACGACCTATAACACGCCCTTTGGCCATTCGTATGCCGGTCACGAACCTGACCGTCCGCCGTATGATCCGGTTGCCGCCCTGATGGGTCTTGAAGACGGGATCGTTTATGCGGCTGCTTTTCTAAAACAGGGATTGGGCCGCGATCCAAACCCCGCTTTTGTTAATTATAAGCCTCAGGGCGGCAGCGTGGACACCGCTTGGCCCGGCGATGGCTGGTATTTTCATCAGATCAGTTTGTCCGGAGCTACACCTAAAGATCCGCGTTCATATCTCATTAGCCTTATCCGGGCTCAGATCGATACATATACCGCTACCGATCCCGATCCTACTACTAAAAACCAGCGCGCGCTTGAGGCCGACCTCGATGCGATGAGGCCGGCGTTGGAAAAAGTATGCAAACAATTTGAAGCTCTTCGTGCGGGGCCTGGCAACCGGAATCTCACTATCACTATTCCAACGACGGCTCAAAAAGTGGCTCAGGGATTTACCGGCATGACAAACTCCATGTTGGCGGGGAAACTCCCGGAAACTCACTTGCTTCTTGGCGTCGGGACGGATGGTAATTTGTTCACCAAGACGACACTGATCAGCTTGTGGATCACGGTTTCAAACAGCGGATATGTTCGCTCCATTAATTATCTGCCGGACGGGACACTGCTGGGTGCTGGAAACGATGGTTTTTTGTGGACAAAGGCTAACCTGACCGCGAATTGGAAACGGATCACGAACCGCGATGCGATAATCTGGGTTACGATGATGAAAGACGGGACGATCCTCGGCGTTGGCACGGACAAGAACATGTGGACAAAAGCCGATTTGAATGCCGACTGGAAAGTTGTTACTAACAGTGGATACGTTGTCAGTGTCGACATTATGCGGGATGGAACGCTGCTGGGTGTCGGTACAGATGGTTCTTTGTTCACCAAGGCTGATCTAACCGCTGACTGGATCCAGGTTGAAAATAAAGCAAACCTCATTGGCGTCCGTATTTTGAGAGACGGGACAATTCTTGGTATCAAGAACGACAATTTGCTGTATACACGCAAAACCCTGAAAGACAGCTGGGTTCTGATCCCGGATAGCGGATTTGTCGTGGATGCCATTGAGATGAGGCCGTAAGCAAATACAGGTAATTGTAATCCCCCCAAGGACGCTCTATCCGCGAGCGTCTTTTCTTTTCTAAATTTCTTGCCGTGAATTACAAATTTGTCTTGTATTACCAGCAAAGAATTTTTATACTCGCACCAAGTTACAGGCAGTACCGATCCTTACTCTCACAAGGAGATCCATTTTATGAAAAAGAGTTTTTGCTTATTCATGCTTGCAGCCGCAGGTATGTGTCTGTTTTCGATGTCCACCTTGGCCTATAACGAAGACACGCACTTTGTCGTTACCTACGTGATCTGCCGTTCAGTGGGGTTTAGCCGCGCAGACGCTCTGTTAGTGGCTGCGGTCGATGAGGGAATGGACGATTCTTCCGATACGATAGCGAACGGGGGCCTTTTCGGGGCGGTCCCGCATGTCGAAGAAGAGTGGCGCTGGCATGCGCTTGATCTGAAGGGGGAAATGCATGCCGCAGGGATAATCGCCCGCAGAGACACGCTTTTTCAGGAAGCACTGAGTGAACCGCAGCGGCGCAATAAGCTGATCCGCCTGGGCGTTTTTTTCCATTATCAGCAGGATACCTGGGCGCATCGCCATCATAACCGGGCGAATCATCTCTCGCGGGACAACTATACTCCTTTCACCACGCCGCTTGGCCACGGTTTATACGGACATGTGCCGGATGAACCGCCGTCCGATCCTGTCGCCGCTCTTATGAACCTTGAAGACGGGATCGTTTTCGCGCGCCGGTTTTTAAAGGACGGCCTGGGAGAAGAACCAACTCCGTTTCTGGCTGACTATGTGCCGCAAGGCGGCAGTGTCGATACCGGGTGGAACGACAAAAGAAAAGGAAAATATTTTAACGAGATCGATAGAAACGGCGCGGTTTCCGGTTCGCCTCGCAAATACCTGCTCGACCTTATCTATGAACATATCGACGCTTATAAAAAGTATATAAATCTTTTTCCGAAGTATTTTTTGCGCCGCACTCCAGTGGTCGTGACAGTAGATTGTGTCAGGAAAGCGTTGGAAAAGGTCGGCCGGGAGTATCATCTTTATCCCGATACCGATATCCCGACCACGAGCGAAAAGGCCCAACTGGGATTTTGCCGGCTGACGACCAAAGAACTTCTCATGGTCCCGCTTCCGGATAATGTTCCGGCAAACAAAAAACCCTGCCAGGCGAAAGATAAGGCCTGTAAAAAAAGCTGACGAAGATGCCGGTATCGGGCCGGTTAAAAAGAACCGGTAGTGTCCTTAAGTGCGGTGCCGTAACAATAATCCTTCGGAATAGATTAAAGATGATAGATGATAGCTTAGAGAGCCACTCTATTATTTATCATCTATTCCGAATGACGATCCCAAAACTTAACCCCGCAGTTTAGGACACCAGCTAACATTTTGCCCGGTGTTTGCGCCGGGGCCGTTTTCGTATATAATCACTCAGCCAAAATCCGTCAAAAAAACATTAAAAAGTATTTATTAAAAGGAAATATCGTATGAGACTTGTCAGGTTACCGTTAGTTTGTCTATTGATTTGCTCGTTTTTCGTGAGCGCGTTTTCGTTTCCCTCCGGCCCGCCAAAAATTAAAAAAGTAAAGATCCGCGGTTACATCACCAAGATCAATTCGCCGACCTCGTTTGAGATCGATGATTACCGGGTGACCAGGGACGAGGCGCTGGTGCTGGATTTTGAGAATGTCGACAACGGCGATGTTAAGTTCAAACCGGAAGATATCCGCGTCGGGACCGAGATCGAAGTACAGGGAATGTTTAACGACGAGACGGACGAACTGACCGCGTCAAAAGTGTCCATCGACCTCGATCAGTTTCGCGTGCTGAGAAACACCACCATTCTGGCAGCCACGCCAAGCGGCATCGAAAAAGCGGAAAAAGGCTGGCAAGGAACTTTCTGGGCTGACGGCCGCCGGATAAAGATCGAGCCCACTACACTGCTGCTGTTCGAGCTCAACAAGACTGAAAAGAAGGCCGCCAAAGAAGGCCCGAAAAAAGAAAAAGACAAGAAAGACGCCGAAGCCGCGCCATCTGACGCCGCCGCCAACACGGCCGCCGAAGAACCCGAAACCGAGCCGATAAAAGATCTCTCGGACGTAAAAGCCGGCATGTATGCAACTTACGAAGGCAAGGAACAGCCGGACGGAACTATCCTGGCTTCGAAGGTCACTTTTGTAAAGAACGAGTTGGAAAAAGGCGAGGGCAATTTCTGGAAATCGCTAAAAATAAAAGAAAAAGCGCCGAATTTTATCGAAGGGAATCCCGGCGAGCTGAGCATCAAACAGATCGGCAAATTCAAATTGCTGCCCAACAAAGAAGTGCAGGATTATGTCCAGCGCCTGGGCAACAGCCTGATCCCGGCTTATCAGAAAAATCTTCCGGATAACGATCCGCAAAAGATCCCTTTCAAATTTTATGTGATCAGCGCTAAAGACCCGAACGCCTTTGCGCTGGCAAACGGGATCATCGTCATTCATTCGTCGATGATCACCTCGCTCGAGAGCGAAGGCCAGTTGGCGGCCGTCATGGCGCATGAGATCGCTCACGCTACGCAGGAGCATACTTGGCGGCAGATGAATAAAGACAAAGGCAAACGCACGGCGCTGGCCATCGGCGGGATCGCTGCCGCGGCTTTCGGCTTCGGAATGGTGCAGAATATTTTGCAGTTGACGCTGGCGGCGATGGTCAATGGATATGCGCGCCGGCTGGAAAACCAGGCCGACCGGATGGGATTGGAATATCTGGCCTCGGCCGGGTACGATCCGCGCGAAGCTCCGCGCGTGTGGAAAGTGATGTCGAAAAAATACGGCGATTCACCGACCAATTTTTTCTGGTCGTCGCACGACAGCAATTCTCTGCGCCGCAGTTTTCTGATGGTCGAGATCCGCAATAATTACTCGCAGCTCGACATGGAAAATATGAAGCGCGGCGATGAGAACGAATACCAGCAGATCGTCACCCTGACCAAAGATGCCGCGCAGAAGAAAAAGAAGATAAAAGTTAAAACGGCTTAAAAAGCTACAGCGGTCCTAAAGTTGTGGTACTGAGAAGGGATGTCGTTCGGAATAGCTGATAACTGATAGATGATAGAGAATAGATCGAATCTATCAGTTATCAGCTATCATCTTTTATCTACTTGCGAATGATTCAAACACCACAGCTTAGGACTCACTTTCAAATCGGGTAGTGTCCTAATTTGAGTTGCTGTGCCGGAGGCACATTGGATATTAGCCTGCCGTGATAGCGGCAGGTACCGGCGCCCGGGAGACGGGTTGCGCTCTGGAGGAGCGCCGGATAGATTTCCCGCCCGTTCCCGCCGTCCCTTCAGGACTTGGACTCATTTAACGCACCTGATCGGTGGCTTTCGCCACCGGCTAATTTCCCTTGCGCCTCCCGCGCAAAGTTTCCAACAACTCAAATTAGGACACTATCTCAAATCGAAAAGATTGACTTTTGCCGCTGCCCTGGAATAAACTCCGCTCACCCGAGCCTGACTAACTCCCGTTTCGATTCGACTGAATTTATCAGCCGTTCGAAAATACACAGCTATCCTCTGAGGCAAGGTCATGATCCAGTATGCTCCCAAGGCTGACTTGTTTAAGCAGCTGTTGTACGAGTCTCTCAAATTCGAGACAAAAAACTCTCGCACCATCAGGTTTGCGAAAAATGAAAATGTATATACCTGCGGGGACGGAAGCGAAAACGTTTACTTCATCGAAAGCGGGCAGATAAAGCTTTTGATGTCGGCGCCCGCGGGCAAAGAGTGCCTGCTGGCGATCTACTCCGCCGGAGACGTTTTTGGCGAACTGTGTTTGTCACACCCGGGCGAGCGCCGCGAAACCGCGACCGCCATGAAAGACACCTTCTTAAAAATAATTCCGTGCTCAAAATTCTTTTCGCGTTTAACGGAGGATTCTCTGCTCGAAGGCTTTGTCAGGTACCTGACGGTGAGGATATCCGACCAGCAGGAAATGATAAGCAATCTGGTGACGGTTGACAGTGAAGAGCGGCTGGGCAAGACCCTGCTGCAGCTGGCTAAAAAGTCGGGCAGGAAAGATCCCCGCAGCATCAGGTTCACTTACAAGATCACTCATGAAGAATTGTCGGAAATGGTCGGCACCACGCGCCCCCGGATCAGCAAATTTATGGGCAAATTCCGGAAGCTCGGCCTGATCGAAATGAGCGCCGACCGCTTCATTATCGTAAAGGAAAAAAATCTCACCGCTTATCTCGAACAATGCCATTAGAGAATACGGAAAAAATATTGCGAAATTGTCTAATATTGAACATCTATAGCTGCCAAACCCGCGTATCTTTCTTCTCCTAAGCAAGGCTAAAAAATATATAAGGAGAATAAGGATATGGGTTTTTGGGATGATATTGGAAGTATAGCGAGCGGTGTCGGCGACATAGCCTCCGGGCTCAGCAACATTTTTGCAGAAAGAGAAAATGAAAATGGAACACCGGTCATTTATACTGTTGGCACGGTGGATTTTTCTCTTCTCAACGGAGCTGTGAAGGCGACGAACAATGACCCGGACACGGATTTGGTTCTCAATTTTTCCGGGTCCTCGGTGTCGTGGAGCGGCGGCAATCCGGTCATGGGTACCAGCGTGACCCCGGTTTTATTATATGCCAAAAGCGGCACTAAGCCGTTGTCTGAAGACGTCACTCTAGATATGACAGACTATATGGCCGGCGGACATTTAGCTATGTGCCCCGTAAATAATACTCCGGCCGGGGGAACTCGATCGGAGCCGCCATTGCCTTCGCCATCTCGGCGATCGGAATCGCTACCGCGATCAATATCGTGAATGGGATCACCGCGGGCTTTACTAAAGACCCGGCAACCGGAAGCTGGCAGTTCACTATACAATCGACAGGTGCGCAGCTATCCAGCGCCACTGTCAATTTAAGAGGAGCTGATGGAGCCAGCGCCAGGATGAATATGACGTTCGGCGGTGCAGGCAATCTTGCCGACGGCGGCCTGACAGGATCGGTTCTCGTGCCTCCCGGCATAAATATCGATCCGATGATCGCTTCCCTGGAAATTAATTTGGTGACAGCCCCCTCATCGAAGGAATCTTTCCTCAACGATATTAAGGAGAGCATGGCAAAGGCCAAAGCCACTTCCGCTGGAAGATAGGTGCTGACTGACTTGAACGATTGACGGCAAAAAATGCGGCATTTAGATCACCTTCAAAGAAAAGGGGTAGTCTGAAAAGACAGCCTCTTTTATTTGAATCGGCATGCCCGTAAATATGAGCGCGCTTTTGCTGAGATTTATTCGGCAGACTGCTCTTGCGACACTTTCAAACGCCCGCGCCAGATGAAATAGATCGGAATGCCGGTCAGCGCTATCAAATAACCGATGCCCGATGTGCCCGGCGCCAGAAAGGCCAGGTTTATCACCAGCAGCGCCGATAATATCAAAAAGATGACCGGGATCACCGGATACCCCCACGTCCGGTAAGGCCGCTCCAGGTCCGGTTTGCGAAAACGCAGCACGATGACCGCCAGGACCGCCAGCGCTCCGAACACCAGCTCCACGGAAACGATGTATTCCAGCAGTTGCGTATAGACATTACCGAATATCGGTGTGTTATCCGCCCCGTAGCTAACCGTCCGCGGCAGGACCAAAACGCACGCCCAGACGCATTGCGCGATCAGCGCCATCGCCGGTACGCTGCGGCTGTTGGTGCTGGCCAGGCGTTTGAAAAACAGACCGTCACGCGCCATCGCGTAATAAACTCGCGCCCCGGCGAGTATCAATCCGTTGTTGCAGCCAAAGGTCGAGATCATTATCGCCAGCGCCATTATCCACGCGCCTGCCGGGCCGAAAATATGCTGCATCAATGCGGTGCCGACGCGGTTGTTCGGCGCGTTTTGAATTTCCGCGAGCGGCAGCGTCACGACATACGCCAGGTTGGCTGTCACGTAGAGCGCGACCACGATCAGGCAGCCGATCAGCAGCGCGCGCGGCAGATTTCGTCCGGGGTTTTCTACTTCACCGGCGGTAAAAGTGACGTTGTTCCACGCCGATTGAGAAAAAAGCGGCCCGGTCATCGCGCGTCCCAGCACCATCCAGAAAGCAAGCGCACCCGCCATCATCGCCGCGGGCTGGACCGCTTCCAGGTTCCAGCCGTTTGCCACGGGGTTCCACCAGTCCGAAACGGCTGCCGCACTGTTCGCATTCCAACCGATCGTCAGCCCCAGTATGACCAGCGCCAGCAGCGCAGCGGTTTTGGTAAAGGTGAAAATGTTTTGTACCTTTTTTCCTGTTTGCAGTCCGCGGGTGTTAACAAAGGTCAGGATGACGATGACCAGCATCGCCAATACTTGCTGCGTCGAAAGGCTGACGGCGTAGTAACCGAAAACGACGGGCGGGATAATATAATTGCTGCCGGAGATCGCCGGAAAGATGACCCCGGTAAAGTTTGCAAACGCGACCGCGACCGCCGCGATAGTGCCGGTCTGCACGACCAGAAACTGCGCCCAGCCAAAAAGAAAACCGATCGCCGGGCTATAGGCTTCGCGCAGGAAAATATACGGGCCGCCGGCGCGCGGCATCATCGCCGCGACTTCGGCAAGGCAGAGCGCTCCGCTGATCGTCATCAAACCCGCCAGCGCCCACGCCATTACCAGCCAGCCCGGCGAACCCACCAGCCGCGCCGATTCCGCCGACGTGATAAAAATGCCGCTGCCGATCATCGAACCGACCACGATCATCGTGGCATCGAGCAGGCTTAAGCCGCGGACGAGTTTTTTGTTATTTTCGGGGGGCGCAGTGTTTGTGTTAAATCCCATATGTGGTCTTCAGCTTGAAACTATTAACTATAAACTGTGGACTATCAACTGTTGATCAAATGAAAAATAGTTAATAGTTCACAGTTTATGGTTAATAGTGAAAACTAAATAAATTTGCAGTCCGGAAGGGGTTGCTTGCGCCCGCTCTTAAACTTCTGCCAACAGACTTGTTAAATATTTCAAACCGTCGCTTACGTTAGCGCCCAGATGCACTCTGAGCGCGCGCCGGTCTCTGTCGAGCAGTACCTGAAAATCGCCGCGGGCCTGGGCGGCTTTGACCACGCCGAAGGTGTAAGACTGTCCGGGCACCGGCAGATCGAATGCGTCATCGGAAGTTATCTGCAGGAAAACCCCGTTGTTTGCGCCGCCCTTATAGGCCTGCCCGGTTGAATGCAAAAAGCGCGGCCCGAAACCCAGGGCTGACGCAGCATGATTTAAGCCAAAAATTTTCTCGCGAAGCTCCTGCAGCAGCCGTGTGTTTTCGTCGTTCATCTCGACATAACCGAGCAGCGCAAAATAATCGTTCCGGCCGGCGCGGGAAACGTGTTCCGTTAAATATCGCCGCAGAGTTTTTTCCCCACCCGCCGCGCCCCCCGCCTCATTTAATGCATCATTTAATTCGGCCGCGTATTTGTCGCTGGAAAAAAGCTGTACGCCGTCCGCCGCAAAAAAAGGCGCCTCTGCCGGCAATGTTCCGGTCCGCTCGTATTCATCGGTGATCTTTCGCGCTTCGATCTTGGCCGATTCCACGTCGGGCTGATCAAAAGGATTGATGTCCATTACCGAACCGGCGACCGCCGTGGCAAATTCCCAGCGGAAAAATTCCTGCCCCAGATTTATCGTGTCTCCGATCTCGATCGTAATAAAAGGATGGCCCGATCTTTCGAGCCGGCCGAGCGATTGCAGAGCGCTTTCATCGGCCCGGCCATTTTTTAATTTCAGATGCACAAATACGCGGTCGCTGCCGTAATGCTCCGGCAACTGGACCGGTTCGCGGTCGATTGGAATAATTGAGACGCCGTTTTTACCCGTTGATTCCGCCACGAGCTGTTCCAGCCACGCGCCGAGATCATAGATCTCAGGTGATGTAAAAACGGTAAGCTTGTCGCGGCCGTTTTGCCCGCAAACACCGAGAATGAGACCCAAAACGGCGCCCGGATTTTCTTCCGGATCCTGGCCCCTGCACGCTTCGGCCATTTCCCGCGCGCTTTGCAGAAAGCGTTCGACACTGAGTCTCATTCCCGCCGCCGCCGTTAATCCGAAAACCGAAAGGGCGGAAAAGCGTCCGCCTATTTCGGGGTTGCCAAAAAATATTCGCCGGAAACCGTCGCTTTCCGCGACCTGCTGCATTTTTGAACCGGGATCGGTGATGGCGACAAATTGTTTACCCGCATTTTCCGCGCCAACGGTTTCGGCCACGCGCCCGAAAAAATATTGTTTGAAGCAGTTCGGCTCCAGCGTCGAGCCGGATTTGCTGGCCACAATGAAAAGCGTTTTAGCCAGATCGATCTTGTCTTCGATCGCTTTCACCTGCGCCGGGACCGTCGAATCGAGCACGTAAAAATTGGCTACATGGAAAGTTATCGCCAGCACTTCCGGGCAGAGCGACGAACCGCCCATTCCCAGCAGGACAACGTCTTTAAATTCTTTTACCTCTTCGGCAAAGTCACGGTACTTTTGCAGGCCGTTTAATTCTTCATCGACAACGCCCAGCCATCCCAGCCATTTGGCCTCGTCGGCATTCGTCCACAATGAGGCATCCTTTGCCCAGAGACGGGAAATCTTGTTTTCGGCCCGCCATTCTTCAATTTTTTGGCGTACTATGACTCCAATTTCGTCCGGCAGCGAATAACTAATTTGATCCAACATATTTTTTGTAGTGCAGGTTATCATAAACAAGCGGGTTTTAATAAATTTAGCAGTATTCGGTAGTGTCTTAAAGCTGTGGGGTTACTTTATGAGATCGTCATTCGGAATGGATGATAACTGATAGCTGAAAGATAATAGATCGGGATCTCTCAACTATCAGTTATGATCTTTCATCTATTCCGTATGGTTATTTGATAAAGCACCGTGCGGGCAAGGGCGCCTACGCTCATATTTATATGGGACTTTTAATGACGATCGCGAAACTTTACGCGCGGGCGGTCTACCGCAAGGAAGACGAGCTCGATAGCTTAAAGACGCAGAAAAAGCTGAGTTTGCCCAAGCCCCCGCGAAAGCTGGCGAAAAGATGCCGCGCGGCGGAGATCGGCAGCGTTAAAGTGGTCTGGATAGATGAGGCGAATGCAAAGAACGGTGTCCTGGTTTATCTGCACGGCGGCGCGTTTTATTTCGGGCCGGTGAAAGAGCACTGGGATTACATCGCCGCGATCAGCAAAAAAACGCGGATGGCCGCCCTGATGGTTGATTACCGGATGGCCCCGCGCTACCCTCACCCGCATGGCCTTAATGACATTTTAGAAGTGATAGAAAAATCTGCGCTGCCGCTAAACTGGTTTTTTCTCGGCGATAGCTCAGGCGCGGCGATGGCGGTTTCCGCAGTTCTTAAACTTAAAGACGCCGGTGGGCCGCAGCCGAAGAAACTTATCCTGATGTCGCCGTGGACGGACCTTACTATGGAAAATCCGGAGGCCAGGGTGGATGAGCGCAACGATCCGATGATGACCTTTAAAAGATTATCGACCGCAGCGCGGGAACACGTGGGCGGCGCCGATGCAAATGACCCGCTCGTCTCGCCGATGTTCGCCGATCTTTCCGGCCTGCCGCCTTTGCTTATTCAGATGGGCACGGCCGATCTGCTGCTGTCTGATTGCCGCAAATTTTATGCAAAATGCCGCGAGTTTAGTGTCGATGCCGTGTATGAAGAATACCCGGATGCGTTCCACGATTTTATGATGCTGGTTTTTTTGTCCGAGGCCAAAAAGGCGCTGGCGTCGCAGGCGGAATTTTTGAGAATGACATGAAGTTCGGAAGAGGCCATTAATAAGCGGAGCTTTTTTCGTGTTGTTTAGTGTGTTTTCGTGGTTTCAGATCTTATCGTTTGTAAAATGAGATTAAGAAATAACCACGAAATCACACCAACAAACCCCGGCTCGCTATTTAGAGGCAAAAGCCATTCCGAGTATAAAATGGGTTTGTCTTTATGCCGATATATTACAAAATGACGGGCAAAAAACTCTTCGGTTTCGGCATCAAACATCCGTTATGGCGATTTGAGGGGTTGAGTATGGTAGACGCCGAAGCGGCGTAGAAAGTAGTTCAAATGAAATATATGTCTTCTTTTTTAGCTCTTATTTTCTCTTTATTTTTATTAGCGGGATCACCAGCCTGCAGCTCGAGCGGAACTTCCGTCGCGGCCACAGGAGTGCCTGCGCCGAAACCGCCCGATGCAACTGCCACAACTGCCGCGCCTGCAGCGACAAATGGAAAGGCCCTTCAGACCGCGGTTTTTGCCGGCGGCTGTTTTTGGGGTGTAGAGGCGGTTTACGAACATACCAAGGGCGTGACCGATTCCCGTTCCGGTTACGCGGGCGGAACCGCCAGGACGGCGAAGTACGACATTGTCAGTGGCGGCAGCACCGGGCACGCCGAATCCGTGCAGGTTACTTTCGATCCGTCGCAGGTATCTTATGAACAATTGCTGCATATATTTTTCTCGGTCGTGCACGACCCGACGCAGCTTAACCGGCAAGGCCCGGACAGCGGTACTCAATATCGCTCTGCCATCTTTTACACCAGCGAAGATCAAAAACGCGCGGCGGAAAATTATATCGGTGAACTGTCGAAAAGCAAGACGTTCTCAAGGCCGATCGTTACACAGGTCGTCGCGCTCGATAAATTTTACGACGCCGAAGATTATCACCAGGATTATCTCGAGCATCATCCGAACGAACCCTACATCGTCGTCAACGACCAGCCAAAAGTCGATGAGCTGAAAAAGAAATTTCCTGACTTGTATGTGACGAAGTAACTTTTATTTTTGAATCACTGTTTTGAGTCCCGCCTTTAGGCGGCTGTAAAAGGCGGAAACGCGACAGTTATGGAGCGTGTTTTCTTTAATGATAAACACGCTCCCATAACTGTCGCGTTTCTGCCTACAAAATTAACACGCTCCATAACTGTCGCGTTTCCGCCTACAAAATCAACACACTCCATAAACTGTCGCGTTTCCGCCTACAAAATCAACGTACTCCATAACTGTCGCGTTTCCGCCTTTCACTTTGCATTTTGCAAAACTCTTTCGCACTTTATTTCACAAGACCATTCTTCCATTTCTCTAAACCCAATAAATGCAATATTTCTTTCCGCGGCACGGAGCTTGTAACAGTAAAAGCAGGCCGCCAGGACCGGCAAAGTTTTTTCAAAACTCCAAAACGAATTGCAGGAGGAAATATGGAAGTTGCTCAATCGAATTACACCATCATCGTTACCTATCTCGTTTATATTCTGATCAGCGTGGCGCTGACCATCTGGGTGGCGCACACCTTACACAAAAACGGCCGGATATTTTTGGTCGACGTTTTTCACGGAAACGAAGCGCTGGCCGATTCGGTGAATCATCTGCTGGTCGTGGGTTTTTATCTGATCAATTTGGGTTACGTCAGCCTTGCGCTAAAACTCGGCTACACCCCGAAAGATGCGCAAGAGGGAATTGAGGCCCTGTCGTGGAAGATCGGCATGGTGCTGGTCGTGCTCGGCGGAATGCACTTCTTCAATCTTTTCTTCTTTAATTACCTGCGCAGGCGCAGCACCAAACCGACCTTTTATCATCGCCCGAATAACCAGCCGCCGCAAAATGTTTTAGCCACGGAATAGAGGGCAGCGGATCATAAAAAAGGCGTCCATCCGGGCGCCTTTTTTTATTTATGAAAGATGCAAATTCAAACTCTTTCTGTTTCCAGCGCATGAGCGGCTATCTTTCCCAGCGTCGCGACGAAAAAATTAAATTGCGCAAAGCGTTCGTCTTTGGTAAATCCTTTCTTATAACGCGCGTAGATCTGCTGGGCGATGACGGCGATCTTGAATGTGCCGAAGACATAGTAGAAAAGTAAATTAGAAATATCGCGCCCGGACTTTTCCGCATAACGTTCTGCCAACTCGCGACGAGAAATATTTTCCATCAGCACTTTCGGATTAAAAGGCATCTCGCGCATTTGGCCCATCAGCGTCCCTACGTCGCCTGACATCCAATAACCCAGCGTCGTTCCCAGGTCCATCAGCGGGTCGCCGATCGTGACCATTTCCCAGTCCAGCACCGCAGTGATCCTTGTCAGGTCGTCGGGCGCGAGCATGACATTATCGAATTTGTAATCGTTGTGTATCAGCGCGGCATTATTTTCAGGGTTTTCGGGCGGGATGTTTTGATTCAGCCACTGGATGGCGCTTTCAAGCTCCGGCCACTCGTCGGTTTTAGCGCCCGCATACCTGCGCGTCCAGCCTTCGACCTGCCGGCGGTTGTAGCCTTCCGGGTGGCCCAGTTCACCCAGGCCCGCCGCGCTGTAATCAAGCGCGTGCAGGGCGGCAAGATTGTCGATAAAGCTTTCGCACACTAGTTTTTGCAGCTTGGGTGAATCGGCCAATTCCTGCGGCGCCTGGCCGCGAATGATCAGCCCGCGCCTTCGCTCCATCAAATAAAATTCGCAGCCGATCACTCTTTCGTCCTCACAAAACAGCAGCGGCTTTGGCGCGGGTGCGTAAACTTTTGAAAGCTTTGAGAGCACCTGAAACTCGCGGTTTATATCGTGCGCGGTCTTGACCTGGTTGCCGAAAGGCGGCCGCCGCAGCACGTATTCTTCCTCGCCGATCTTTATTAGATAGGTAAGGTTGGAACTTCCGGCGGGGAATTGCGAGATCTCGACCTCGCCGGCCGAGGCGAAAAGTTGTGAATGTAAATATTCAGACAAATTCTGAACATTGATCTCTTCGCCTTGACGAATATTTGTTGTTTCGCTCATACAGAAGCTAGCCTATGGCATTTCTTCGGATTAGAGAATAGATCATAGATGATAACGGATAGATTACGGATCTCTCATCTATCAGTTATTATCTATTCCGAATGGTGGGCAACACCAGAAATAACTCGAGTTTTCTTTTGAGTTCTTCGCGTCTTTATGATTTATTAATCCCAATGGATTTTGATTATTCAGCAAAAACACTCGAACTGCAATCGCGTTTGGCGGAGTTCATGGACGCCCACATCTATCCGAATGAGAAGGCGTATCACGAAGAGATAAATGCCGGTGACCGCTGGCGGCCTTCCGGGTTGATGGAAGAACTAAAGGCGAAAGCTAAAGCCGCCGGTATGTGGAACTGGTTTTTGCCGGAGCTTTCCGGGCTCTCGAATCTGGAATACGCGCCGCTGGCGGAGATGATGGGACGCGTGGTGTGGGCGGCGGAGGTTTTCAATTGTTCCGCGCCGGACACCGGCAACATGGAAGTGCTCTGGAAATACGGCACGGAAGAGCAAAAAGAAAAATGGCTCGCTCCTTTGCTCGCGGGCGAGATCCGTTCCTGTTTCGCGATGACCGAACCGGACGTCGCTTCGAGCGACGCCACTAACATCCGCGCTTCGATCAAACGCGACGGCCCCGAAAATATTGGCGACTACGTTTTAAATGGCCGTAAATGGTGGTCGACCGGCGCCGGTGATGCGCGCTGCAAGCTGGCGATCTTTATGGGCAAGACCGATCCCGACGCCGCGAAGCATTTACAACAGTCGATGGTCCTGGTGCCGATGGATGCGGAGGGTGTAAAAATTGAAAGATTGCTCGACGTGTTCGGCTTTGACGACGCGCCTAACGGCCACGCCGAAGTCAGTTTTGAAAACGTCCGGGTGCCCGCTTCGAATTTGCTGCTCGGCGAAGGACGTGGATTTGAGATCGCGCAGGGAAGGCTCGGGCCCGGACGCGTTCATCATTGTATGCGCGAGATCGGCGCGGCCGAGCGTGCGCTGGAATTAATGTGCGCCCGGGCAAAAGCGCGCGAGGCTTTCGGCAAGCCTGTGGCGGAGCAGGGCGTGATACGAAACTGGATCGCCGAGGCTCGGATGAAGATCGACCAGGCGCGGCTGCTGGTGCTGAAATGCGCATGGATGATGGACACCGTGGGCGCCAAAGCCGCCCGCAATGAGATCGCCATGATAAAAGCGGTCGTGCCGAAAATGACATTAAAGATCGTAGACCGCGCCATCCAGGTTCACGGCGGCGGCGGCGTCTCGCAGGATTTCCCGCTCACGCATTTTTGGATCGCCGCCCGCGCCCTGCGCATCGCCGACGGGCCCGACGAAGTACACGTCGAAACCGTGGCCAGAAATGAACTGAAGAAATAAGACCGCTGGAAGTCAGCAAAACAGTTTAGAGTTCAAACTTCAGCTTGTCTGCATTGTTTAGGTAATAAGACAAACTAAAGTTTGAACTCTAAACTGTTTGCCAATCTTGGAATATCCGGTTCTGACAAAATGATAAACGGAATGAACATTCGCCCAGCCGAATCTACCGATGCCGTGCAGATCGCGGAGATCTACAATTACTATATAAAGACATCCGTCGCCACATTCGAAACCGACCCCATTGATGCGGCCGAAATGGAAAAGCGTATCAGTGAGACGCTGGCAGGGGATTACCCTTTTCTCGTAGCCGAGGAAGCGGGCGAAATTCTCGGGTACGCCTACGGCCATCAATTTCGCGCGCGGGCCGCCTACCGGCATTCGGTAGAGATCTCTGTTTATATAAAGGAAGGCAACGGCGGGAAGGGAATTGCCTCCTTATTATATCAAAGGCTTTTTCCGGAGATCTCCAAAGGCGATTTTCACGCGGCGATCGCCGGTATCTCGCTGCCCAATGAGGCCAGTGTCAGGCTCCACGAGAAGTTTGGAATGACCCAGGTTGCCCATTTCAAAGAGGTCGGATTCAAGTTTGACCGGTGGATCGACACCGGTTATTGGCAAAAAGTGTTAAACAAATAACCGCCTTATACATTTAAATCCCATCGATTCCCAGAAAATCTGCTTTTTCAATCACGTAGCAAATACCGCCATAAAACGCTCTTTTTGACCGAATTCTCATCATTTCATGGTCAGATGCAGATAAATATGTTCAAAATTACTGTTTAACAATGCAAATAATTGTTGACAAGTCTTTTTGAATGTTATAACTTTTATTTGATGGCTGAGACATAGCTGTCACTGATCGTCACCTTGGTATTTAGAAAGCATGCTCGCAGCGGGATTTCTGCACTACGACTGCGAGAAACAAAAAACACAAACGAAACGGGTATTTTGACTTCTGCTAAATTTATTTCCAGCCTTTCCCGAATTTAGTCCTGCCTTACGGTGGCAATTTCAATAGGTGGCGTTCCCAAGCACTTCAGTTTATAAAGTCAAATACCCTCGTTTGTAAAATAAACCTCACATCCAAAAACAAAAAGAAGTACATACACATTTTATCCGCGAGCAAGTAAGGGTGAGTTAAAAATCTGGCTGATCAGTCAGGAGGAGTAAACAAACAATGTTTGGAAAAAAGAAAGGCGTTCCCGGTTTGGACATAGGATCGAGCTCGATCAAAGTCGTCGAACTAGGCGGAACCCTGAACAATCTGAATCTGGTGAATTTGGGATTTGAGAATCTGCCCAGCGACACGATCGTCGAAGGTCAGATCATGGAAATGAATGCGGTGGCCGAAGCCATTCAGAACATCTGCCGCGAGCACCAATTAAAAGGCACCAGAATGGTCGCCGGTGTGAGCGGGCATTCGGTCATTATCAAAAGCATTGTTTTGCCCGCGATGAGCCGCGAGGAACTCGATGAATCGATCGACTGGCACGCCGAAGAGCACATTCCTTATGACCTCTCCGAAGTCAGCCTTGACTATCACGTCACGGCCGAGAACGAAGAGGAAATGCAGGTTTTGATCGCTGCTTGTAAAAAGGAAAGGATCGACAACCTGAAACAGGCTGTCCAGCTTTCCGGCAAACAGGCCACGGTGATCGACGTCGATACCTTCGCCCTGCAAAATTGCTACGAAATGAATTACCAGCCGAACGAATCGGAAATGGTCGCCCTGCTCAATATCGGCGCTTCTACCATGAACGTCAATATCATGCGCGGCGGCGAATCGCTCTTTACACGCGATATCACGGTCGGCGGCAGCCAGTTCACCAACGTGCTGCAGCGCGGCCTGGGACTCAGCTTCCAGCAGGCCGAAGCCGTCAAACGCGGCGCGCCGCAGAGCGAATCCGGAATTGAAGAAAAATCCATCGAACCGCTGATGGGCGGCGTGACCGAAACCATCGCGATGGAAATTCAAAAGACCTTTGACTTTTACCGCGCTACCACCGATGACAATCAGGCGGTGGTGCAGAAACTGCTGCTTTCCGGCGGCGGTTCCAAACTCGATAATCTGCCTGAGGAACTTTCCGCCCGGCTCGAACTGCCGGTCGATTTCCTCGATCCGTTCAGACAGATCAGAGTCGATACGAAAAAGTTTGACCCCGACTATTTAAGTGAAATTATGCCCGAAATGGCGGTTGCCGTGGGACTGGCTATGAGGGGGGTAGAATTATAATGATCAGAGTAAACCTTCTTAAATCGGTAACCGATAGACAGGACGGCCCCGTTTCGGCGGTCGAAAGAAAAGTCTCCAGCCCCGGCCTGCGCTTTCTTCTGATGGCGCTGGCGGTCGGCGGACTGAGCATTGCCATCGTCGGTTGGGACATCATCTCTTCCGAAATGGCGAAAGCCGCGGTCCAGCAGGAGCTGGAGAATCAGAAACAGATCGCTGCCCAGTTAGAGTCGGTCATCAAAGAACAGACCGAGCTCGAGCAGAAGATCAAAAATATCGACACCCGCATTGAAGCGATCAAGAAACTTCGTGCTAACCAGGCCGGCCCCAGTGCGGTACTCGAAGCGCTCCGTGAAAGGATCGCGATGACACCGGGACTTTATCTGGAAAGCGTCGACCAAAAAGGCGAACAGCTCGTCATTATGGGCAATTCGCCGAACGAAGGAATGGTCACGCAGTTCGGACGCAGCCTCGAATTTTCTTCCGGCCTTTTCTCGAATCTCAATATTGAGACCACCAGAAAAGACCTGGCAGCGTCGCAGGTAGCGAGCGGAAGCGCTCCTAACTCCGCCGCCCCCGACGTACCGAAGATCGAAACCATTAATTTCACTATCAAGTGCGCCTATACTCCGTCCAAGGCCGCGCAAAATCAGCCTGGCACCCAGGTAGCCGGCGCGCCGGCGGGCCAGCCGCAGGCAGGCGCCCCGGCCGCGGGTAACCCTCAGATAGCGAAAAATTAGCAGCTAAAATAATGCGGATCGACCGATCCCTTTCTTAAAAACTTAAATTTACCTTTGTCCTAAAAGGAAATAAAACAATGAAAAAACTAGTGAATTTGGCCTGGTATTGGCAGCTTGTGATCTTAGTCGGCGTCGGCACGCTCATGTGGGCAAGTGTCTGGTACATGTGGACCAGCACCACGCGCGCGGAAACCGAGACGCTCCAGGAAGAAGTCAACGCCCTGCAAGCCAAGAATCAGGCAGCCCAGATCGCCACGCAGAGGATCAACGAATTCAGAGCGTTGTTTGCCAGCAAATCCGAAGAATACGATGAGTTAAAAGTATTACTGCCGGAACAGCGTGAGATCACCAATATCCTGCAGGGACTGCAGGATAGCGCCAAGCAAAGCAGCCTCATCGTAATGCGGTTCTCACCGCGCGATGATATGCAGCAGGATTTTGTCATGGGCAAACCCGTGGAAGTCGAAGTTGACAGCAATTTCAACAACCTGCGCGCGTTTTTTGACAAAATGGCGAAATTGCAGAGGGTCGTTTCGATCTCGGATTTCAATCTGAAACAGATCGAAAAGCAAACTCCGCAAAAGAGCCTGCATGCGCAATTTTTGCTGACGGCATACTACGCGACGCCGGAATCGCTCAATAACCTAAGTGCTCCGCCGCCGGCACAGCCCGGAGCTCCTGCCGCGGTACAAAACACCGTCAACAGCGCCGCCGCTCCGCCCGCCGGAAAACCCGCCAGCTAAATTTTGGCTAGATTTTGGTCTAAACAGACTTTGCAGAGTGTGAAGAGCTTATATAAGAGAGAAAAAGTCATGATTACTAAATCAAAAGTAGGAAAAATTTTTGGTTCACTTTTACTGACGGGCGGCGTGCTCGTGGCCAGCGGCACCTTGTTTGAAGCCTCGGCGCAGCGCGACCCGTTTCAAAAGCCCACCGTGAAAGCCCAGCGTGTAGTTGGTAAGAACGGTATCGCCACGGACCCGTCGAGACCCACCGGCCCGCTGGGAGTTCCGCCGGTCGAATCGCGCGTCAATTACTATATGAACGTGATCCGCCCGCAGTGCATCGCCCAGGGCTGCACCCAGATGCCGAAGCCGACCGTCGTAATGACGCTCGACGAAATGACGGTGACGGGAATCACACGTACTCCGCGCGGTTATGCGGCGATCGTCGAACTAAAACCGATAAATCTTTCTTACACTATCTATCCCGGCGAAAAATTCTTTGACGGACAGCTTGTCGCGGTCGAGGACAATCACCTCGTCTTTCGCAAGGTCACAAAAATGAGCAACGGTAAATTTGCCGTGGCCGAAGAGAAAAAGATCCTGCGCAAGATGAGCTTCCAGGAAGAATTAGCCAGAACTACGGTTGATACGCTGCCTTCATCCGGCACTACAGACGCCGAGAAAAGAGCCCAGGAAAAACCTGCCAGAGCCGCTGTCAATGACAAAGGCGAACCGGTAGATACCACGAAATTGCCCGATCCCAATAAGATCGAGTTTCCTCTGGAAGAACTGAAGAAATCCGAAAAGGATGCTCCGAAAGAAGCCAAGGGAAAACCGGCCAAGGGTAAATCCGTAGCCAGCAAGAAAAATTAGATTTTAGAAAAAGTTTTGCAGCCTCGCTGCATAGACCTGCGCAAGCTTGTACCGCGCAGAATTTTGAAAAGAGCATTCCGAGTCTCCGTGTAAAGCGGGGAGTTCTAGGGAGGAAACGATGTCTTTCATAATGAAAATGAACAATTTTGGCAAAAAGGCAGTTATCGCGGCCGGACTTGCCGCTTTATTAATACTGCCGGTCCTGGCCCAGAAAACCGGGTCGCAGGCGCAGGGTAAAAGATACGGTGAAGCCGGATTCGTCGGTGAATCGATCAACCTCAACGTCGTGAAAACCGATGTCAGAGACCTGTTGAACTACATAACCGATCAATACGGGGTAAATTTCGTCATTGACCGTTCCGTCAAAGAAGTGCCGGTAACCGTCAATGTTACGGACGAGCCGTGGAATTTGGTCCTGGATTCGGTTTTGTCGGCTAACGGCCTGGGCGTACAGATCAAAGGTTCGATCCTGCGGGTAGCCGATATCGAAATTTTGGCCAAAGAAGCCGAGATCAACGCCAGGGTAAGAGAATCTCAGATCGAGCTTGCTCCTCTTTATACGGAGTTCGTTCGGCTTAACTATGCCTGCGCCGGCAAATGCGCATCGGCCGGCGGTTTCGAAGGTGGCAACACCAGCGACGGCGGCGGTGGCGGCGGAGCCGAAGGCGCCGAAGGCATTCTCGGGACGGTGAAAAAACGTTTGTCCAAACGCGGCAGCGTTGAAACCGACCCGCGCAGCAACACGCTTATCATTACCGATGTCCGCGAAAATATCGACGCCATTCGCTCGTTGGTCAAACTTCTTGACCAGCCGGAACCGCAGGTCGAGATCGAGGCCCGCATCGTTATCGCTTCGCGCAATTTCAGCCGCGACATCGGCGTTCAACTGGCAGGTTTAGGATTTGGCGGCAATGGCGCCGGCGGTTCTATCGCCACCATGCCCGGCAGCCAGGTAGCCAGCACAGGTGGTTCCGCCAGCGGTCAGAATACGACCGGCTTCAGGCCCCTGGGTTCACCGGCCGGCCTTATTTTGGAGCCGACCCGCAGTTTGACCTCGTCGCTCGCACATACCGTCATCGGTTTGACGACCGGTGAGATCGGCAGCGTTCAGCTCAGTATGCTGATCACGGCCGGTGAAGAAAAAGGCCAGGCGAAAACGATCGCCACGCCGCGCATCACCACTTTGAACAACCGCAAGGCCGAGATCGAAAGCGGCCAGCAGATCCCGGTGGTCACCACCCAGAACAGCGGCAACAATACGGGAGCAGTGGTCTTTACCACTACCTTCGTGTCCGTGCCCCTGCGCTTGTCAGTGACGCCTCAGATCACCGATGCGGGAACGGTCATTCTTCGCGTAGTCGCGGAAAATAACACCATCAGCCGTACTGTCACGATCGGCGGCACTCCGGGTATCAATACCCAGAGAATGCAGACCGAAGTGATGGTTCCGGATGGCGGAACAACGGTGGTCGGCGGCGCTATGCTCGATACCGAAGGCGAAGATCAATTCCGTACGCCGGGACTTTCCAGCATACCGGTATTAGGCAAACTCTTTAAACGTAAAGCGGTAGCGCGCAACACGAGTGAGATCCTGTTCTTTATCACTCCGCGCATCTATCGTTCGGACTATGCGGGTAACCGTATTGAGTCCAAGGTCAGCAACGAAACTCGTACGACCACTCTGATCCAGCCGGTCCCGATGGGTAATCCGAGTTCGAACTCGGGCACGCCGGAACCGACTCCGCAGCAGCCGCTGCTGATCCCGGTAACCGGATTGCAGGGCGGGCCTCAGCCGATGGCTTCACCAAAGCCGTAATCGGCGTCACCAAAAGCCGATGATCTGCGGCAATAAACTTCCGGTCGGGGAGTGAGGCAAAAACACTCCCCGATCAGAAAATTGACAGTTATGGATACTCTATTTCAGTTTCCTACCCTAAATTCCCCGCCGGCTGACGACGGGGAATTTTTCTACTTTTCCGGCTTGTTCGTAAAATATCAGTTGAAGTCAAAAGGTAACGAGTCAGTACCGGGAACGCAGTGACCGGCTAATGATAGAACTGGCTTGTTAATCTTTATTTGTAAGTAGGATGGTAAGGTTTATCCCGGAAGCCGGTCACTACGTTCCCGGTACTGACTATGGAAACGGTTTCTTATAAATGTTACAAAAAGTAACATTTGTAATATCTGCGAAAGTCATCTAAAGAGTATAATTCCTTTATTTACAGCAGTTAAAATTTCTTAAAAGATTGGCACGGATTTTGATTAGCTATTCGTTGCCCGGCGTGTATTTCGGGGAGGGTTTTTATGAAAAAACACAAAAAAACAACAGCCAGTGAGCGCGGTTTCTCGCTGCTGGAACTCCTGGCGGTGGTAGTGGTCATAATGATCCTTACCTCGGTCTCTTTAATTTATCTCAGCGGCACCCGCAAGCTTTATAACACTGACGAAGAAGCTCTGCAGATAATCGACCTTATCCAGGAAGCCCGTCAAAGAGCGCTGACCCAGCGCGAAGTTTTGCGTGTCGAGATCGATCTGACCAGCAACACCGGCCGGCTGATCAACGAAGATAACACGGTCGTCCCGGCGGTCGCGACGGATGACAAATTGCTGCGGCAGATCAAGTTTTTCCCTTCCGCCAACGTCCGGCTCGATATGCGCCCGAACAACGTGACCACGGCCCCGCCCGAGGGCCAGCCGGCGCCGACAGCGGTTTATGCCGGCAGCCAGCACCCTCTGAGCGCGGGACACAACGTCGCGACATTTCGTTTTATGCCCGACGGCACTGTCAGAGATGCGGGAACCAGCGCCACCGGCGCTAATTCCGTACCCACGGGTTCAACTCTCTATATCTGGAAACCGAAAGCCAGCAACAATAACGAATCGGATATGACCAAAGCGATCTGCATCATCGGGTCCACCGGTTCCGTTCGTATGTGGGATTATGCGACGGCGCCGGATGGCTCCGTATTCTGGAAAGATTCACGCCGTTCGGGATATGGAAACCCGACGCGCTAGACGATGCCTTAATTTTATAAAAAGATCAATGCTCCCAACCCGGCAATTCAGGGACTAAGAAAATGACAAGAATAAATAACGAAGCAGGATTTTCCTATATCGATCTGATGATCGCGATGGTGATCATGATGGTCGGCATACTGGCATTGACCGGCGCCCTGACCGTCAATTTAATGCGCTCGTATGAAACGGACTCGCAGCTTTTAAGCAAGCAGCATGCGCTCTCAACGATCGAATCGATCTTTTCCACCCGCGAGATACACGCTTCAGACGGCGGGATCGACGGCTGGAATTCGATCGGAAATGTGGGCAACAACATCGGCACCGACGGCCAGCCCAAGGGCATTTTTCTTACCGGCTTTAATCCCATCCGGGCGGAAGAAGGCTGGGACGGCGTATCCGGAACGGCGGACGATGCCTGTGCCACCGGCACCTCTTGCACCTCCGTCGGGCATCCCGCTAATTCCAGCGCGGAATTAAAAGGATTTTTGAGAAAGATAGAGATCACGGATGTCGCGGGCCAGCCGGGAAAACGCCGGGTAGAAGTCACCATCCGTTATTCGGTGAACCGCACCTATCGTGAAGAAAAAATGTCCACGCTGGTCACCCAGTTTCAATAAGGAGTCAGTTAATGAAAAACTCAGTAAATACAATTTTACATGACCGACGATCGGAAGCTGGTATCGGTTTACTTGAAGTAATGGTCGCCGCGGTCCTCTTTCTGGTGATCAGCGGGGCCATCTTCGGCCTGCTGCAGGTTGCCAGAGTCGACCGCAACCGCGCCAGCCGCCGCAGCGACACGTTGAAGAACGCGCGCGCCGCCATGCACCTGATCGGACGCGATGCTTTAAACGCAGGCCTGAGCTATCACAAGGACGGCGGTTTCGCCCCCGATGATTTTCTTACCACGCGGTTAGGCCTTTCGCAGGATAACAATACCGACAGAGACCGTATGACGGCCATTATCGCCGGCAACAATGTTTTTACGAACAACCTGCAGACCGGCACGACGGACGAGATCTCTTTTATCTATCGCGATATGGATTTCAATGACGCCAAAACCGTCCAGCTTTTAAGCGTCGCGGCGTCACCGAGCAATAACACGATCCCGCGCGTAACCCTCAAGCCGTCCACCAGCCAGTTGTGCGGAAACACCTTGAACCCGGACCCCTGCGTCAGAGTCTATGACATCTTTTTGATCCAGACCGACACGACCCAGGTCCCGGTAATGGCCACCGCAGTTCCGAGCACCACCACGGTGGATTTTGCTCCGGGCGATCCGCTGGGGTTGAATCAATCTCTGCAGGCGACCGGCATCGCCGCCAGCCAATTGAGGAAATGCTCCGCTTCGATAGTAGACAATTGCTCCAGCAGTGTTTTGCTGATGAAGAAATTCTTCTGGGTTTCGTACCGGATAAGCAGCGACGGCACGCTGATCAGAACAACCTTTGGCAACAACAACCCGCCCGCCACTTCCGCCGATCAGATCCGCGAACAGCCGCTGGCTTACGGGATACAGGATATGCAGATCCGCTACGTGCTTGAGGACGGAACGGTAACCGATGACCCGAGCGGCGGCCTCGACGGCATTCGCGGAACCCCCCCGGACACGCCCGGCGATATGAATTTGGTCAGGCAGATAACCATCACGCTCAAGGTTCAATCGAGTGAGTATGACGAACAGCGAAGGGTCCCGGAAACGATCACGGTCACTTCCACGTTCGCGACACGCAACATCGTTTATGACGCGGGATAAGAGATAAAGCGCCATACAATTTCTTAAAAAGTAGGACAGCTCCTGGAAAAAGGTGTGAATATGAGAAGTAAAACTTGGAAAAATAACGAAGAAGGTTCGGCAACCATTATTGCTCTGTTGGTCATGGTATTGCTGATGGCATTCGTCGCCCTGGCCGTTTCGCGTACTACCACGGAAACGCTGGCGACAGCCAACGACGAGACGGAATCGAGAACGTTCTCGGCGGCGCAGGCCAGCCTGGAAAACGCGACCCGCGAGTTTGACCAGATATTTGAAACAAAGCTGACGCCTTCTACGACGGATATATCCAACGTTGAAAACAACGACCCGCCGGGATTTGCCACGGACTTCGATTTTGACGTTCATATCACCCAGACGGCACAGCCGTACACGGCATCCGCGGGAAGTTTTCTGCAGGGCCTGACCGCTCTGCGCGACGAATGGCGTATCGACAGCCTCGTGACCAATAAAGCGACCGGCGTGCAGGTCGCACTCAGACGCGCTTTTTACAACGACCGTATCCCTATCTTTCAGTTCGGTATTTTTTATAACGACGATCTCGAATTTCACCCCGGCCCGCGTTTCAACTTTGGCGGACGCGTCCACTCCAACGGCAACATGTTCTTAATGGCCGATACGGGCTTGTACTTCTCTTCGAAGGTCAGCGCGGCCGGGGAGATCCTGACCGATGTGGCCCGCAACGGAAGATCATCGACCGAATGGGGAAACAATGTTTTTGTCCGGAACGGTTCGGGTTCCTATGTCCAGCTCGGAAAAAATGGCGGAAGTGTTCTGCATGACGTCAGTAACGGCGGAAACGTTTTCGCCACCCCGCAATACGTGGGACAGCTTCCGATGCCGACCGCTTTTAGAAATTCCAACTGGCCGACGGTAAGAGAATCTTTCCAGGGCAACCTTCTTTCCAGCGCCAGAAGGCTGGACCTGCCGCTCAAGATCTCCAGCAAGGTAGCCGGAGCGGAAATGGATTACATCGAGCTCATCAGACGCGGAAAAGAAGTGGGCGACAGGTATAACAGCGGCGGCACGCCGACGTCACCGACCATTTCCGACGTGACCACTGCTACTGCCGACGGCCCTATCACCACCAAAGAAAGATATACCAATAAATCCGGTATCCGTGTTTCACTTGCCGATACCAGGGATAGATTGCCCGGCTGCGCCACTACTTTAAGCGACGCCACGGGAAACACGAATCGCTGCGGCGTCCGGCTCGACGTCACGGATGGAAGATGCGGCGCCGCGGGCGCGAACGCCTGCACGACCGCCCCGACCAGCGGAAAAGGCTATCAGCCGAAAAGCACGATCAACACCAAGCTTAACGGCGACCGGCTTTTTTCCGACTCGACCCATCAGAACTGGATAAAGATCGAGCTCGTTTCCATTGATACCAGCGGCGTGGTGAATGCCACCGATGTGACCGAGGATATTCTGAGCCTGGGAGTAACCGAAAGAGCGCCGAGAATTACTACTTCGGGGACCACCATGTTTGAGCTTAAAACTACCGGCGGCAACCAATATGACGCCAACGCGGACAAGTACTCGATCATCAAGATGCAGCGCTGGGTGCTGCCGGGCGGAAGCAGCGGCGGCACGGGTACCAGCGGGACCGACGGCGCTGTCCGGGCCATCGATACAAAATGTTCCACCACTTATACCTGGAACGGCATGAATTACGACATGATCAACGTCACTCACAATACTACGGGAAATGCTCCGACCGGTGAGACCGCCGCTCTGAACAGAGATTTTATCGATTGCGCCGCCGCCGCCGACCCGGATGATGCTTCGGTAACAAAGGTCGGCAGGTTTCGTCTGACGACCGGCCAAACTCCGGCCGAAAGAGACCTGGCCCCTTTCCCGATCAGAATGTTCGACACTCGCGAAGGGCTTTATAACGACAGCCTCAATATCGGCACCGCCTTTAATAACACGGTTTCCAGCGTTACTTATCAGAAAGTGCCGGAAAACGGTTCGATGGGTTTGATCGATATCGACGTTGCGAACCTGCGGCTTTTCCTTAACGGAGATGCGACGGTCGCCGGTATGCTTCCTGCCGCGGGCACCAAATTCTCAGAAGCAAAAAGCCGCCGGCTGGCCTACACCGATGTGCCGGATTCTAACGGCTGGGTGCTGTATGTGTCCGACCGCCGCGGCGATTACGATTTTGACGGCGAATATGACATGGAAGACATCTTCGGAAATAACAACGGCACAAAAGAGGCCGGCGAAGATGTGAACGGAAATGGTGTGCTGGACGTCAATTACACGAATGAAGCTCCGAAATATAGCACCGCCAGCCAGATCGTCGATCCGGACGTGGCCGCCTTTAAAGATCCCAAGTGGTTCCGCCGCGCGGTTCGGCTGATCAATGGCAGCGTCCTTCCGGGTAAATACGACTCCGCCACTCCGGCCAACACCAAGGGCTTTACCTTTGCTACGGAAAATGGAGTGTACGTTCAGGGTAATTACAACGCGACGGGTGTGTCTGCTATCGGCAGCCCGACCGACCCGGATGACTACTTGCCGCATGATACGGTGAACCATATCCCGGCATCGGTTGTCGGCGACGCGGTTACCATCCTTTCCAATAACTGGGCCGACGGGCGAAGCTTCCGTTACCCCTTTACGCTTTCGCAGCGTCAGGCGTCGGATACGGTCGACAGGTTTGCCATGCTGGCCGGAGACGCGATCAGCAGCCTGGAAGCAGATCCGAACCAGGGCGGCGGTGACCCGCGCTTGACCGGTGGTGTGCACAATTTCAAACGGTTCCTGGAAGACTGGGGCGGTAACACCCTCAGCTACTCGGGATCGCTGATCAATCTGTACAACTCGCACGGTAATAACGGCGCGTTCAAATGCTGTACCAACGTGTACAGCCCGCCCAACCGCGACTGGACCTTCGATATATCGTTTATGGACCCGACCCGGCTTCCTCCCGGAACGCCGTTCTTCCAATCGATAAACCTGACAGGGTTCCAGAGGCTTAACGACTAGTTTTCGCTTTGCATCACCGAAAACTATCAGAGCGAGGCAGGTGAAAACCTGCCTCTTTTTTTATGGAGCGCGGAAAGTAGCGCCAGCGTCCCGCTGGCCGTCGCGGGGGTGTTTCGCCCTCGCAGTTTAACTGACGGCGGGACGCCGTCAGGACAGCCGCCGAGACGGCGGCGTTACATAGTTTTAATATTTACCGAAAACAGTTAAACTTATCCGGTACATCCTTCATTTTAAGATCTTATGAAAAACAAAATTACCGCGGGTTTTCTGCTGATAGCTTTCTGTCTTTTGCCATTGCTCCAGGTCGGGGCTCAGACGATGCCGAAAGACGGCGATCCGAAACTTTGGGCGCAGGCGCTAAAGATCCACAAAAAAGCGATCGTTATCGACGGGCACAACGATATTCCGACGCCGATGACCGATGAAGATTTCGATCTGGCCGCCAACTCCATCGGCAAATTTCACAAGGACGGCGATCCTTTTCATACCGATCTGGACAGGTTTAAACGCAGCGGCATTACCGGCGAATTTTTCTCGATCTACGTAGCTGCGAGTTACGCCAATTCGGCCAATCATGACAAGTCGGGCAGCGCGGCGCGCCGGGCGCTTGATCTGATCGACGTCAGCTACCGGGCGATCGAAAAATATCCCGATCAGCTTACGTTCTGCACCACGGCCGCCGACATCCGCCGCGCGAAAAAATACGGAAAGCTTTGCGTGCTGATGGGTATCGAGGGCGGCCACGCCATCGAAGACTCGCTGTCCGCGCTGCGCGAATTTTACCGCCTCGGCGTGCGCTATATGACGCTGACGCACAACAACACCAACAACTGGGCCGACGCCTGCTGCTCGGAAGCGAAGCACGGCGGGCTTTCCGATTTCGGCAAGGAAGTTGTAAAAGAGATGAACCGTTTGGGAATGCTGGTCGATATCTCGCACGTTTCGGACGACACGATGAACGACGTGCTGGACGTCTCGACGGCGCCGGTCATCTACTCGCATTCATCGGCCCGCGTTTTTTCCGATCACAAGCGAAATGTCACTGACGAGATATTAAAACGCGTGGCCAAGAACGGCGGCGTGGTGATGGTCAATTTCTACCCGGCTTTTCTCGACCAGCGCTACCGCGACGAATCGCGAAAACGGGATGACAGTTTGAAGTCGCAGACAGACGCTCTGAATGCGCAATACAAGAATGACCGCGAGGGTTTGAACGAAGCAACGCGAAAACTTTACGCCGCTGACCCGATCTACACGCCGAGCTATACGAAGATCGTCGATCACATCGACCACATCGTAAAAGTAGCGGGCATCGACAATGTCGGTATCGGTTCGGATTACGACGGCGTGCCGCTGCTGCCCGAAGGAATGAGCGGCGCGGAAGACCTGGTGCTGGTGACCTACGAAATGCTCAAACGCGGCTATAGCGAAAAAGACATCCGCAAAGTGCTGGGCGAAAATTTCCTGCGCGCTTTCGAAGGCGCGGAAAACGCGGCAAAGATCGGCTCCCGCAAGATCAGCGGCGAAGGAAGCTTAAAGAAAATAGGAAAATAACTATGGTAGATCGTCGCGAATTTATTCAACTTGCTACAGTAACAAGCCTGGCAGCGATGGCGCCGATAGGAACCGCCGTTTCCGCGCAATCAGTCCGCCCGGGTTTTAGCCAGACTTTTGCTTTGAACGAAGCGACCATCGCCGACCTGCAGCAAAAAATGCAGAGCGGCGATATGTCGGCCGAAGAAATTACCCGTGCCTACATCCGGCGGATCGGCAGCGTCGACCGCAACCTGAATTCGGTGATCGAGCTTAATCCCGAAGCCGTTGCCATCGCCGAATCGCTCGACCGCGAGCGCAAAGCGGGAAAAGTGCGTTCTATGCTCCACGGCATTCCGGTTTTGATCAAGGACAACATCGACACCGCCGACAAAATGAAGACCACGGCCGGCAGCCTGGCGCTTAGCGATTCGCCTGTGCCGAAACAGGACGCGTTCCTGGTAAAACAGTTGCGCGAAGCCGGCGCGGTGATCCTCGGCAAAACCAACTTGAGTGAGTGGGCAAATTTTCGCTCATCCAGTTCATCCAGCGGATGGTCGGGCCGCGGCGGGCAGACGCATAACCCGTACGTTTTGCGGCGCAACCCGTGCGGGTCGAGTTCGGGTACGGGCGCTTCTATCGCCGCTAACCTGGCGGCCATCGGGATCGGCACGGAAACCGACGGTTCGATCGTTTGTCCTTCGTCAAATTGCGGGCTGGTGGGAATAAAACCGACGGTCGGTCTGGTTTCGCGCAGCGGTGTCATCCCCATCTCGCACACGCAGGACACGGCCGGGCCGATGACGCGCACCGTGACCGATGCCGCGATACTTCTTTCGTTTTTAACCCAGGTTGACGGGGCAGATTCCGCCACCGCGCAAAACGGCAAAAAGGCCGGGCGCGATTATCAAAAATTCCTGGACCGCAAGGGTTTGTCCGGGGCGAGGATCGGTGTCGTGCGTTCGTTCTGGGGTAAAAATGTCCGGCTCGATAAGATGATGGACGAAGCCCTAAACGCGATGAAAGCCGAAGGCGCCACCGTCATCGACGTAAAAATTCCCACGCTCGGAAAATTTGGTGATGCCGAATTTGAAGTGCTGCTTTATGAATTCAAAGCCGGTCTGAATAAATATCTGGCCGGGCGTAATTCGCCGCATAAGACCCTGAAAGATCTGATCGCCTTTAACGAAGCTAACCGCGAACGCGAAATGCCGTATTTCGGACAGGAAATTTTTGAACGCGCCGAAAAGAAAGGCCCGCTGACCGACCGTCCGTACCGCCTGGCACTGCAGAAATGCAAAACGATGTCGCAGGCGCAGGGAATCGACGCGGTGATGAATCAAAATAAACTGGACGCGCTGGTCGCGCCGACCAATGGCCCCATCTGGCTGATCGATACCGTCAACGGCGATTGCGGTTCGAGTTATGTGGATAGCTCGACGATAGCGGCGGTGGCGGGTTACCCGAGCATTACCGTTCCTGCCGGGCTGATCGAAGAACTGCCGATCGGAATCTCGTTTTTTGGAAGGGCCTATAGCGAACCAAAACTCATCTCGATCGCCTACAGCTTTGAGCAATCGACCAAGGCCAGACGCGCACCGAAATTTTTGGATTAATTTTTAGCCGCAAAGTTCATAGTTAATTTTTTTCCCGATTGATCTGTTTTGTATTGTAAATTGATCGCCTAGCGTTACGGTAAAGCTTAAACGTGGTAGTGTCCTAAAGCTGTGGTGTCGCATCATTCGCAAGTAGATAAAAGATGATAGTCGATAACTGAAAGATTCGATCTATTCTCTATCATCTATCAGTTATCATCTATTCCGAAAGACATTCCATTCTCAGCACCACAACTTTAGGACAACACCTAAAACTAGAATGATTTTTTTTCTCTTTGTGTCCTTCGTGTCTTTGTGGTTAATCTCTTATTTAAACACGCCTTCGCCCAGAAAATTTTTACGCAGATAACCGATCGTATCCTGTAAGGTTTCCGCCGGATCGCGCGGAGAAAATTTCAGTTCCTCGATAGCTTTAGCGGGATCGAAATACCAGAAATGTTCCGCCTGCTCGACTTCGCTGGGCGCAACCGGCGAGGTCTTGTTCCAATTCTTAAATACTGAATCAAGCAGCCCGGCGCCCGCCACCGCGAGCTTTTTCGGCATGCGCAGGCCCGGCGCGGCAACCCCGCTCAGTCTTTCCAGCCGCCCGAAAAATTGCGCAAAGCTCATATTGGCCGCGCCCAGCAGATATTTTTCCTGGTGTTTGCCGCGTTCGAGAGCGCCGATAAAAGCCGCAGCCGCATCGCGCGCGTCGACAAAATTCAGCCCGCCCGACGGCGTATAGGGAAGTTTTCGCGCGAGAAAATCCAGCACGACTTTGGTCGAACTCAAACGTTCGTCGCCCGGCCCCAGCAGCAGGCTCGGGTTCATTATTACCAACTTCAAACCCTTGCCGTCAAAATTTTCCAGTGCCGCGCGCTCCTGGTAATATTTCGAGGCGTAATATGCCCAGCGGGAAAAAACATCGACCGGCTGCGGATGAGTTTCATCGACAACCTCATCCGTCTTGCTCACGGCGATCGTGCCGCTCGACGAAGCCATCACGATCGTTTTGACATTTTTTTCTTTCGCCGCCGCGCATAGCAGGCGGGTTCCTTCTACGTGAACCTTGTTCATTAACGCCGCATTCTGATTATCGCGCGAAACTTTTCCCGCCAGGTGAAAGATAGCCGAGACATCTTTTACCGCTTTGGCCAGGTCGTCCTTGCTCGTGACCGATCCGATAAAAGGCTCCACGCCCGCGTCGCCCATCCACGCCGGCACGTGCGAAGCCATCACCCGCAGGTTTTTCTCCCCCGCATTCAACATCTGTTGTACGATATGCGCGCCTAAAAACCCCGTCCCACCGGTGACGAGAATTTTCTTTTTAATTTTTGTTGAACCGCTTTTCGTCATAAAAGTTTTATCATAATGAGGTCAGAACCGGGAACGCAGTGACCGGGTTTCCGGTATAAAAATCATCTTGTTCATAAATAAAGATTTAAACAAATCATCATTACCCGGTCACTGCGTTCCCGGTTCTGACCGTTATTTTTTTCTTCAACCGTATTACTTCCACGTTTTCCTGATCGGATGCGCCTCGGTATTGAATATCACTTTTTTGAAATCCAAAGTTTTCTCGGGCGCAAAGAGCAGGTAAAAATACTTGAACGTCTCCGCAAAAAGAAAGCTGTGCATCGAGTCAGCTTTTTCCCTGGTCACCACACTTTTTAGCGAAGCATAAGCTTCATCCGTTTTGCAGTGTTTCACCAGATCGTCAAAAAAAGTTTTGCCCATCTGCAGGTATTTCGGATCTTTGGTGTAGTGATAAAGATAGTAGGTCGATTCGACGATCTCCGGCCGCAGCGGGTAAGCCGGGTAACCCACTTCCATCGTTTGGTAATTTATTTCTTCCGGCTCGATGCCGTGTTTTGCCCACATTTTCGCGGACGATTCCTGCAGGCGTTTGGCGCGGGCCAGGTCGCCGCTCATGGCCAGCACAGCCGGAAAAAATGCATCGAGCGCGCCGGATGTCGTGGCCGTGCGCTTGCCGGTGTTCATATCGGCATGGCCGTACCAGAGCTCACCGCGCACTTCGTCGGCCAAATATTTATTGATCGCGGCGATGCCTTCATCCCACATTTTTTTGCAGTCTTTATCGCCGAAAAGCAGCCAGCATTTGAGCAGATATTCGTAATACGAATCGATCTCGGCGCTGATGTGGGTGCCGGTCTCCGTCCATTTGCCGGTCTCGACGTTGATCTTGGTGCCGACTAAGCCCAGCGGCGAACGGCGGTTATAGGTCTCTACCAACGCGCGCTTGGCTTTGTCGTAATAGACTTGCTTTCCGGTCAATTTACTCAGCGCGCCAAATTCGATCAGCAGCGTTCCCGACTCCGCCGGGTTCGTCACCTCGCCGCGCACTTTTCCGGTTTTAAGATTTACAAAACGATAGGGAATTCCGGTCGGCGATTCAAAAACAGGCAGCAGCCTGTTGCCCAGATCTTCGGCGAGGGTCAAAAACTTTTTCTCGCCCGTCAGTTGATAGCAGGTAAGCAATCCGCCCAAAGTTCTTATCGTGATCTCAAAATTCTGCACATAGATGTCTTTATCAAACGACAGGTTTGCGAGAATATATTTTTTGGTGCTTTCGGCTTCTTCCTTAAAACCCATCATTATCAAAGAATCCAGCGAATCGACCTGTGTCATCAAAATGGGCTGCCCGTCATACCAGTCGCGATGCGTTTTGCTCAGCGGTTTCAGATCGTCATGTCCCCACGCGTATTTTTTATACCCGTTCCAGGCGTGCAGAAATTCAGTTTTGACCTGGGCCGCCAATTCGGCGCGATTGATTTTTTGTCCGGCGGATTTTTGCCCAAAGATCGGGCAAATGACCGTACAGAACAATGCGAATAAAAGGCCCAAATTTACTATCGGTCTAATCATCGATTATCGGCTCCTGTTTGCGCGCCTTTCGTCTTTCACTCTGCCATTTTTGGCGCATTGCTTTGACGTCGAATTTTGTATTGGTCCCGTTGCGCAGGTTTCTCACTTCGTGTTCGACGCGCGCGGCGATCAGCCGGTAAGCTTCGGTTTTCGGCGTGCCCTTGGTCATCTCTTCCAGTTCCGCATGCTCCAGATAGCGCCCGATCTTCGCGCCGACCTTGGCGCCGATGCTCTTCGATTTTGGAATGACGGTGCCCTTCGGAAACGCTTCGTAAGTGCCGACCAGGCAAATCGGTAAAATTCCTATTTTGTTCGTCAGAGCCAGATAGCCGATCACCGGTTTGAATTCCGCGATCTCTCCCGATAGCTGGCGGCCGCCTTCCGGAAAAATCAGCGCATTGTAGCCTTCGTCCAGAATTTGCGAAACGTGGCGCAGCGATTGGCGCAGGCTGCCCGAGCGTTCGATCGGAACCAGCGTGGTGAAATTGTTCATATACGCGCGCTTGTATTTCGTATCGAACCAGTAATCGGCCGCGGCCACCGCCACCGTCTGTTCGGCCACCTCTTTACCGAGCGCGTATTTCACCAGACCCATATCCAGATGCGAAGCGTGATTTGCCGCGACGATAAAATTGGTATGCGGCGGAATATTGGTCTGGCCCTCGACGGTAGTTTTCAAAATACCGCCGTAGAGGCTTTTTTGCGCAAAGCCGATGATGTTTGTGCCGACAGTGCGCACGATCGATGGAACGTGCAGCTCGTCTTCCCTGGGTTTTTCTTCTTCTTTCGGCGCTTCTTTGAGCTCCTTGCGTTTATCCACTCTCTCTACCGCGGTTAACAGCTCGCGCACGGTTTGCACTTCGTTTAAGGTTTCCGGCGAGAGAATTTTTCCGCCGCCGTCTTCGATCGCGGCAGCCAGCTCGACGAACATCAGGCTGTCAAACCCAAGCTCTTCTAATTTGCTGCCTAAGGTGACATCAGAGGGCGGACGGGTCGCCACATCGGCCACGATCCGGCGCAGCCAATTCGCGGTAGTGTCGGTTTTTTCTTCGGCCTTCTCACGTTCATCTTTTTTGCCGCGTTCTTCGAGCGCAATGATCATCTCGATCACGTCGCGGCGTTTGACCTTGCGCGTGGCCGTGCGCGGCAATTCGAAGTTGGTGAGATGCAAAGATTTGACTCGTTTGTAAAAAGACAGCCCGCTGGAAACTTCGCGGAAATGCTCTTCAACTTTTTTGTTCACCTGCGCGCGCGAAAGGGAAATGTCCTTTTCGAAATCTGGCACCACCAGGCAGACGATCTTTTCGCCGCCGCCCTCATCGGGCAGCCCCACCACGCTTAACTCCTTGATATAAGGCGATTTACCGTAAAGCTCCTCGATCTCGTCAGGATAAACATTTTTTCCGTTGCTATCGATGATGACGTCTTTTGAACGCCCCACGATGTAAAGATTTCCTTCTTCGTCCAGCCGCCCCAGATCGCCCGTGCTGAGCCAACGGTCTTCCAAAACTTCCTTGGTCGCTTCCTCGTTGTTGTAATAGCCGAGCATGATATTTTGCCCGCGCGCCATTACTTCGCCCACGCCGTTCTCGTCCGGCTCGGCGATCTGGATCTGCACGCCGGGCAGCGGTTTGCCCACCGAACCGCCGAGCATTTTATTTTGCGGCCGGGTGACGGTCAGCACCGGTGAAGCCTCGGTCAGCCCGTAACCTTCGAGAATGGTAAAGCCCAGCCCGTGCAGATCCCGCTGGACCTTTTCACTCAGCGCCGAGCCGCCCGAGATAAGATAGCGAATACGTCCGCCCATTCCTTCGTGGATAGGGAAGAACATAACCTGGCCCAGGTTGAGAAAAGTTTTGTCGCGCAGCCAGGCGTTAAATTCGATCAGGTTGTCGGCGATCTCCGCCACCCACGAGCCGTTGTCGCGAAGGCGTGTTTTTATCCGGCGGTGCAGCATCTCCCAGAGCGCCGGCACGCCGACCATTCCGGTCACGTGGCCGTTCTTGATCGCGCGCGAGAGTTCTTCACCGCTCAGTTCTTCGAGATAGGTGATCTGAGTGCCGTTGGAAAAAGGCGTCAGAAAACCGGTCGAGAATTCGAAAGTATGGTGCAGCGGCAGCACCGAAAGCACCCCGTCATTAAGGCCCATTTCAAAGATCGAGCCGAGCATCGAGGTCATATTAGTAAAATTGCGGTGTGTCAACATCACGGCCTTCGGGTTGCCGGTAGTTCCGCTGGTAAAGATCAGCGAGGCGACGGTGTTGGGCGCTGCTTTGGCCGGAAGCTCTTCGGCCAGCTTGGCTTCTTCCGCTTCTGAAAGCATTTCAAAAACGTCGTCGAAAACCCAGATCTTACAATCCAGTTTTTCTTCCTTCAAGCGGTCCTCGAGTTCAGAATTTTCTTCCCGCAGTTTGTCGCTGATGACGATGGCGGAAACTTCACCCGCGCGTACAAAACTCACGATGTCATCCACCGTGCTTGCGGGGTCGACCGGCACTGCCGTCGCGCCTGCTTTGATGATGCCGAAATAGGTCATTCCCCATTCGGGCATATTGTGGCTAAAAAGAATTACCCGCGAGCCGTGCTCGATTTTGTTACGCACAAAAAACGTGGCGGCGCGGTTTGTCAACTCGCCTACGTCCTGAAAAGTATATTGTTCTTTTTTGCCGTCGCGCTCTATACGCATTGCCACGCGCGTGCCAAAACGCTTCGTCGTCGTGTCAAAAAGATCGATCAGATCGCGATAGGTGTAGGCGCGCTTAGGCTGCAGCCGCAGCTCTTCTTCCAGTGTCGGCAAAACCCATTTTCGCAGGCCGGGAAAATGAACGTTTAGCCAGTAGTCATACCAGTCGAGTTTTTCGGGCTGCCAGGGCGTGAGTTTTTGCTCGGAAGTTTTGACGCGGGCCATCAATTCACGCACGTTGTCGGCCCGAAAAATGTACGCATTGTCGATCATGAACGGTTTAAACAGCGAAAACGCATCCATCGTTTCCTGCGTGCTGCGTTCTACTTCTTCAACGTTCTTTTTGAGCCCGTCGACAACATTTCCCAGCCTTCCGCCGCCCCATTTCGGATTGAATTTATCGAGCAGGCCGGAAGCGCGTTTTGCCAGTTTGTTTGCCATCGGCGCCGAATACTTTTCGTACGCTTCCTGCGTGCGGGCTTTATTTTCCGTGCGCGCGATTAACTGATTTACAATTTTATTGCCCGTTTCCTTATCCTTGAAATGCTTGCGTTTATAAAGCCCTACCAGCTCTACTATCCGCCTCATATCATTAGGGTTAGAGTCGCCCGTGCAGGATTGATAAACCAGTTTTGGTACCGCGGTCATGGCCTCGGCGGCAACCGCCAGCATCGTGCCCGACACCAGATCGACCGGCGTAATATCGAGCACCAGTTTTTCATTTACCGGGATCTGCGATTGGCCTTTGAGCGCGATCAGGATCAGCGGAGCCGTGGTGGTAAAGCCTTCATTCCAGCCGGGAAACGGATAGCTGTGCGAAGATTCCACGATCGACGGGCGCACGATGGCTTTGATGATGCCGTCTTCTTTTGCCACGATCTGTTCGCCCAGCGATTTGGTGTAGGTGTAAATATTGGTCCAGCCCCAGTAATCGGCGCGCTCGGAGCCGAGTTCGGTTGTGCGTTCGCGCACCCACATTTTTCTTTCGCGGGCGATGGCCAGGCTGATGGCGTCTTCATCATCGGGATCGCGGCCTTCTTCGGCCAGGCGCTCGCGCGCCAGCTCGCGAAACTTCGCGTTCTGCATCGCGTCCTTGGCTTCTTCGCGGGCGCGGGCGGAAATGTTGGCGCAGTCTTCCACTTCCTGATCGACCGAAAATTTTACCCCCGGCATTTCTTCGTGCCGCGGAAAATACCCGACTACGGTTTCGTTTTCCCACACCGCGCCCGAACGCTTGCCCGCTACAAAGCAAGTCGAGACGTGGATCAGGCACGGCCGCTTCATTTTTTTAGTGAAATCGAGAACATTATTGGTGCCGACCACGTTGGTGCGCAGCGCGTGTTCGAGCGGGGGATTGAACGTCACGTTTCCGGCGGAGTTGATGACGATATCGAGCTGCCGGGCGATCTCGTTCGCTTCGTCTTCGGGAATGCCGAGGTTGACGTCACCGACGTCGCCGTTGACCGGCACTACCTTTTCTTTGATAAAGTCTTCAAATTTATCACCATGCTTTTCGCGCAGCGGGTCAAAGGTCGGCGAAGGCACGATCGTATTCCAGAAACGCGTAAGCGTTTCCTGCTGGTCGCGCGCGCGCACCACTACGTAAACCTTCCCGACATCGGGAAAATTATGCAGCAGCATCGACAGCGTCACTTTGCCCACAAAGCCCGTGCCGCCGATAAAGAAAATATTTTTGCCTTTAAAGATTTCGGTTGGTGATAATTTCATTATATTTTGTAACGCCGCCGTCCCGGCGGCTGTCCTGAGGGCGTCCCGCCGTCAGTTTAATTTCTCATGCGGGCGAGACACCCCCATGACAGCCAGCGAGACGCTGGCGCTACATCTCATCCGCAAGAATCTTTGTTGTCGAAATTTTCGGGCAGTTTCGTCCAGCCTACTTGTCCTTTACGATTTCTGATCTTTACCCACCAGACGGCCTTTGGCTCGCTGACCAGTTTCAAAGCGGTGTTATCGTAGAACGAATCGGTGAAGATCTTGCCTTTGACCCAGGTCTCATAAAATCCCTCGCCGGTGTAGGTCAGAAGGTATATAAATTCGCCCGCCTTGAGGCGTATTTTGTTTTCACCTACAACCGTATTTTCGAGCGCCTTCACTATGCCCGCCTTGGTAGTGATGACGACACCTGTTACGCCTCTTACTTTTTCACCTTTTTTTACCCTGAACGCTATGGACGATCCTTCGCTCATTTTTGTCCGCAAAACGGTAGCTTTATTGGCGACCCATTCGCGATAGGTGCAGCATTCAAAAGGACAAGCGCCGGCATCTCTGTACGGCATCTTCGGCTGCGCCAGAGCCTGCCCGCTCAGCGTCAGAAAAAAACAAAACAACATTATCGCGAGACATTTTTTACGCATATTTTAAACGCTTTTTGTCGGAGCGCGGACGTCTCGTCCGCAAAGATTGCCGCAGGCAATCTAATGATCTTAAATGAAACGTACGTCGCAGGGCGACGTTTGCGGACGAGACGTCCGTGCTCCCAATTTCAACTCCGGGTTGCAATCACCTCAAGATACTCGGACGTCACGGATGTTGTGCCGTCGTTGGCATGGTTGTGTTCGGTCCAGAGTTCTACCAGGTCTTTGCGCAGCGCGTCCTGCGCGGCGTCGTCCAGAGACTCGAATGACTTTTGCGTGGGGCCGAAAAATTTGCGGAAATGCTCGACCACCTCGGCCGGGCCGAAAGGATAGGTAAAGGTGATCTCGCGGCGGGCCATCTGCAGGTCGCTGACACCTTCCGCAAATCGCTCGCGGACGGCCGCTTCATCGGCCCAGAGCAGCGGCGAAGGCATTCCCGCCGGCGGCGGAACATACTTGGCGTTCGTCTTGAACATCTGCCCGGTAAATGCGGCCGGCGTCCAATTGGCCATCGCGATGCGCCCGCCCGGTTTGCATACGCGGATCAATTCACTGGCCGTCACGTCCGGCCGCGGAGCAAACATCGCGCCGAACATCGTCATCACTACATCAAATTCGCCGTCCGCGTAAGGCATCGCTTCGGCATCGCCGACCTCGAATTTGGCGTTCAACCCTTCGGCTTCCGCATTGGCCCGCGCCTGCTCGATCAGGTTCGGAGCGATGTCGATGCCGGTGACATCTGCACCCGTACGCGCCGCCGGAATCGCCAGATTGCCCGTGCCGCAGGCAACATCCAAAACTTTCATGCCCGGCGTTATGTTCAATCTCTCGACAAAATCCTCGCCGCCTTTGGCGATCGATCTTGCGATCTCGCCGAAATCACCCGCGATCCACGTCGCGCGCAGTTTCGATTTCAAAGCTTCCATTTCAGTGGTCATTCCAGTAGTTTCCATTTCAAACTCCTTTTTTTAAATCTTCACTATTTTTGTTACCAGTAGTATCATCGCCGGTACAATTTTTATTATTTTCAATCAGGTCGAATGTCTTAAGCCTTTTATAAAATTTTCTCAGAGCATTTTCAGTTTTGTATTGAAAAATTATACAAGCAAAGCAGCTTAATGAAGTTAAAACACCAAAAGCTTTTCCCCAGTTTATTTCTCCCGTTATAAGTGAGGGAAATTCGAGATTTCTTTCTATAAGCGCTTCGGCCGGATTTATAAAATAGGGATACAGAATGTTCGTGGTTGTATAGGAATCAGCCCATAAAATAAATACGATCGCCGCCAATGGGGTGAAAAATAATAGATATACAATGAGTCTTATCAAAGAAGTTAGAACCCAGACCAATATACCGATAAACCCCTTTAACCCAGATCTTTCTGGGCCAAAAATGTCCTTGTGTGACATCGGCCTGTCCTGCTGTCCTGTCTTAATAAACACCAGATTATGAACAATCCCTTGATAAGCCAGGTTTGCGATATCCCACTCATCATCTTTCAGTTTTTTAAGTTGTTCCTTGGTGAAATACTCTTTTGAATTTTTTCCTCCCTTCGGTTGTCCTACTTCGTCATAAACATCTCTAAGCAAAGTAACGATCGCCCGATTTTCCCTTCTTACGCTAAGGAACATCCAAAATGAAATGCACATTAAAGTGACGCTGCCGAACAGGGTAAACTGATCAACATTTACATGCACACCTAGTAAGCTAATATTGATATTCTGATTTCGGGCCCATTCTTCTGAAATAATTCTTTTGGTTTGCTCGTGCAGGGAATAAGGCCAATATTTCTCTGAAAACGAAGTGTCCCATTCAAATTGATCAGGGAACATCACGTCCAAAAGAAGTTTATTCACATGGTTGCCGCCGCTCTTATAAAATTTGTAATAAAAAATCTTATTTTTTATTACATCTTGTATGTCTAACGGTTCTTCAGAGATCGTTTTATATTTTTCACTGAATAGCCGATAAAGATCTTTCTTATCTGAATCTGAGATTTTTTCAATAGGTTCTGAATCCAGGATTTGCTTCTCAAATAAATAGAAGTCTTTTTTTTCGAGAATCTCATTAATGATATTCAGATAAGATTCTATTAACATTTTTTTCTTCAATCTCAGATCTTCAATATGCCTTTTAAATTCCAAACTTTCCGGCAGTTCGTCTTTTTTAGGATACGTATCAAGTTCATTTTTGATGTTGCATAGTTTGGCTATCAATGACGGCTTATTTTCGGAATTGTTAGGCTTTTTGGGGAAGCTGTGATCTGAAGGCTTATCTTCAGGATTACAATCATCTGATAGCTTGTTTTCCTCGAAGAGGTCTATTTTATTTTTAAAATACTTTTCTTTGATTATGTTTCTAAATTTTTTGCTATAGATATCAATGGAATTTTCTTGAACATTCTGGCCAATACTCTGATTATTTAAGGAATCCAAAAACGCAGGAAAATTCCTTATATCTATTGCTCGAAATTTAAGCGTATTTTCAAACGCCCTTTCCCTGGTGAACGAAAAATATGTTTGGTAAATGGTGGCGCCCATTGCGCAGGAGGCAATCAGAGAGATAATGAATGCGATTTTTACACGAGTTGACGCTTCGCCGATTCCCTGTAGGCGAATCTCGATCATTTTGACAATACTCCTCTTCTTCGCTCCAGAGAGAGGCTTACTTTCTTTCTTTAGGTTCTCGTCGATATCAGACATTGTTTTGATCTCTAGAAATCATAATATTTAATCCGTTACCGCGCACAGTCCGATCATCGGCTGGTGCAGCATGGTTATTTCGGCATTTTTGCCGGTGAAGCTGCGCGCCATGGCGATGGCTTCCGTTAAATTATCGGCGCGGTCCCAGCCTAGAATTTCCGGGACGTGCGCATTTTCCGCGCCGGCGGCGATCACTTTGCCCACGTGCTGGCGGCCATTCTCGCCCCAGTACCACATAAAGAACGGGTGCGCGCCGTGATAGGCGTTGCCGCGGCGGTACATTTCGACGTAGGCCGGGTTCTGGGCAAACTCGCGCTCGTATTTTTCGCGCAGGTAAAAAGCGTCGCGCGATTCCGGCAAGAGGCGGTGGAAAAATTCGATATAGCTCGGGTGAAAATTGTGATCGAATTCATCAAAGCACGGGTGCGTCAGAATCATCACGCCGCCTTTTCTGAGCAGAGGCTTATTGCGATACATATTGAAGTGATAGCCGAGCGCCATCACCTGTACCAGCAGCGGGTTGAGCGCCGAGTAAACATTGTACGGTGAGATATCCGGAATGCCGGTGATCAAAATATCGCACTGGCCTTTCACGGGAATTTCATATTGCTGGTAATTTTTCTCGAGAATTTTTTCGTGCACCGGCTCTGTCTTGCCGGCGTAGCAGGCGATGAGTTCGTAGGCGGCCGGAATGGCATGCAGCATCTTGCGCCGCGCCACGCGGGGCAGATTCGAAAACGTGCGCTTCATGGCCTCCCACTTCATCCGGTCCATAAAAGAAAACTCGTCTTCGTTGCGCGTCAAGATGTCATAGCCGTCAGGAAACATCCGGTTATTGAGCGCCGTTTCGATGTGAAAAACCTTCACGTGCTCATCGACCAGTTTTCCCAGCCGGATGACCTTATGATTTAGTTCCGATTTCGGCGGGTCCATGTAACTATCTGAATCCAAAATGGTTTGCGGCTCATGATGGGCGCGCAGCGATTCGTAATCACACAATCCTACCGCGACCGATTTGTGCCCGCCGTCCATCGGCACCAGGTTGATGTTGAGATAGATGAGCAGGTCGCTTTCGGCACAGCGGCGGTTGATACGCAGCGGTTCGTCGTGGCGCGTGTGGCCCAGCGTGACCAGTTCGTCGTCGTCCTCGGCGTCGTGATTGTAATAACGGTCGGGATAGAAAGCGCCGTGAATTTTACTGCCGACCATACGCTTCATTTCCCACTCCGTCATTTTGCGGTGCAGGGAATTGGCGATGATCAGATGAATATCGTCCACGCCGTTGGCGTAGCACAGATCGAGCACCACTTCGAGCATCGACTGGCGCATGTCGGGCGTCGCCATCGGCGGCAGCGGCAGCGAAATGTCGTCCATCGCGATGGTGACCTTCATTCCCGGCTCAAGCAGTGCATAGAGCGGGTCCATCTCCAGCGGATGGTTTACCGCGTAGCGGATCGCCGCTTCACGATTCGGCAAGCCCTTGATCGGCGGATTCGGATAGATCACGCGCGTGCCGATCGGAATGTCGTTGAGAATAAAATCCTCGCCGTTCGGCATGATCCGCGGCGCGGAATCCTTGTCGATATAGATGATCGATTCGTGTGTTTTTCTGCGTAGTTGTAGGGCCATACTAATTAATCTTTTCTATTTCATTCAACACTTTGATATTCAATTGTTTTGTAAGTGCGATTACCCTGAGAACTGAAGATAAAGTGTTCACAAATTCATACTCAACAAGCGGAAAGAAAGGAGGAACGCTTTGCCAATTCTTAAACAGTGTCTGTTTGCTAATATTCGCATGAGCAAATCCTCCATAAATAAAAGTATCTAAAATAATTCTTCGAGTAAGTGGCAACTCATTGTGAGTTATTCCAGTCCATTCATCTAAAAAGTCATTTAAATCTCCATTTATGACTTCCATCCATTTTCTCGATTTTTCAGAAATAGGAGCTTCAAAATAAAGTTTGTTTAAATTTCGAAAAGAACTAACTTCGTTGTCTTGAATAAAAAAACGATAATCTAATAAAAAAGACTTAAAATCATTCTTATTTGGACCAATCCTTTCAGCAAGAAGCCCTGTATCGTTCTCGCGGTTGAATGAAAAGGTTAATTTGCTTCCATCGTTTACGAGTTTCTGAACAAACGTTGAAGACGCTAACTCATCAGCCTTTTCATTAAACAACTTTAGCGCTCTAATGATTTTTGCTTTATCAAACATCATTCACTTCAAATTCAATATCGGCGAATTGCTGTGATACAGGTAGTCTAATCATCCCACGGATTTAAAATCGTCACCGAAGAATCCTGAAAGTTTTTTACATTTCTCGTAACCAAAATCAGGTCATGCTCCAGCGCGGTAGCTTCCAATAATGAATCGAATGCCGGACGCACTATCCCTTTTTTTTCAAAGGTGGCGAACATTTTGCCCCAAACCAGGAAAGTCTTTTCCGTTACGGGTAAAATTCTTCCGGCAAATTGGCGACGGAGTTTGTCGAGCCACCGGTCAAGTGCAGCCTTTTGCTTACCCGATGGCAGTTTAGCGGCGCCTTTTTTAATCTCACCAACCGTCAAGGAGCTTAAATAAACATCGGTAAAATCGATGCCAGCTAACCAAGTCACAACATTTTGATCGGGCTGCTTCCGCCGCGGTTCGGAAATTACGTTTGTGTCCAGCAGGTAACTCATTCAAACGACATCTCCCGTGGAGCGTCTTGCGGACGCTCGTCTAAATCGTCCAAAATAAGATCGAGCGGACTGTTTTGGAGGAACTCTAATAAAGTTTCCTTCTTGCCATTTTTTCTATTCCACTCTTCGATAGACACCACAATGGCAACATCCGTATCATGCCGTTTAATGATCTGAGGCTGGCCCTTTTCAGCAAGGCGGATCAAATTACTTAAATTATTTTTAGCGTCTTTAACAGTGTGTGACATGTCTTCCCTCCCTAAAATAGCTACGTAGCCATTTTAGCGAAATCTTACTTCAAATTCAAGATCGGCCAATCGTGCTGCATGGCTACTTCTTTCAGGCGAAAATCCGGGTTGGTCGCGACCGGGTGCCCGACGATCGAAAGCATCGGCAGGTCCGAGATGCTATCCGAATAGGCGTAGGATTCCGAGAGGTTGATATTTTCCCGTTCGGCATATTCGCGTATCCATTTTGCTTTCGTGGCGGAGGCCATCACCGGCGGAAGCAGCCTGCCCGTCGCATGGCCGTTCACAAATTCCAGCCGGTTCGCCACGTAATCGTCGATCCCAAGGTAGTCCATCAGCGGCTTGACGGAAAAATCCAGCGCGCCGGTTATGATCACCTGGCGCTGCCCGATCTTTTTCGATTTCGCGATCAGGTCAAAGGTGCCGGGAAAAACGCCTGGTTTGAGGATCTCTTCGTACAGTTCCTCGGCAAAATAACGCAGGCGGTCTTGGGATTCGCCCGCGTAGCTGCGAAAGAACACTTCGTTAAAGACATTGCGGCTGTAAATATCGGTGACCGCAAAAACAGGGATCTTGGCCAGGGTCTTGGCGCTTTTCTTGAACGTGTTCCACACGCCCTGCTGACGGGTCGCATAAAAACCAAGCGTATGCACCAGGTTGGTATTGATAAGAGTGCCTTCAAGATCGTAGAAAGCAGCGGTTTTCCGGTTTTCTTTCATCTAAACCCCAAAATTGGCTTCCTTAATAAAAGAATTTGTTCTTAAAGATAGAGTATAATACCGTAATTTCTCCGATTTAGGTAGTTTTATGAGCACCGATTGCAAAAATATTACAAAACGTAATTACAAAGTTATTACGCACGTAGAGAGACTACGACTATTTGGCGCGATCTTGCTGATAATTTTGGCGTTTTTTGCATCCGGGTGCGGTTCGCGGGCGGATTTTGCCGCCGAACCGACGCCGAACAAGGATTTTCCGGTCGCGGAAATGATCGGTAGGGCTGACGGGCTCTTTAAGCAGCGGGACGATCCGAAAAAAGTCGCCGAAGCCATCGAAGTGCTGAAACAGGTTCGCCAGGCGGACCGGAAAAACTACGAAGCCGCCTGGAAGCTCTCGCGGCTGTATTTTAACCTGGGGAAATATTCCAAGAACGACAAAGAGTCCGAGCAAGCGCATAAGGACGGTATAGAAATGGGTAAGGTCGCGACGCGTATCGAAGCCGAAAAGCCGGAGGGGTATTTTTGGCTGGGAGCGAACCTAGGCGAAAAAGCAAAGCGAAACCCGATCACGGGATTGGCGGCCATTAGCGATATTCGCGAAGCGATGAACAAGGTGATCGCGATCGAGCCGGGTTATGCCGGCGCCAGCGCCTACGATGTTCTGGCGCAGATCGAGCTCCAAACCGACGTTCTCGCCGGCGGCTCGGCAACCAAGGCGGTGGAATATCTGGAAAAAGCTATAACGCTCGAAAAAAATAACAGCAATCTTTACCTGCACCTGGGCGAGGCTTATTTATCGGTCGACCGCAGCGCCGAAGGAAAAAAGCAGCTCGAGACGGTCCTGAAAATGGAACCCGACCCCGAGCATCTGTTCGAGCATCGAGAAGCCGTCGAAGAAGCTAGAAAAGTTTTGCAGAACAGGTTCTGATTGTCAGAACCGGGAGCAGTAGCGACCGGGTTTGTCGCCGAAGGTGACCAATTTAATAGCGTCGGATAACACCCGGCGTCGGTTTGCTTCGGCGTCTGAGATCGTTTGAAATATCCACGTAGGGTTTCACCCTACGCTATTAAATTCATCGCCTTCGGCGAAAAAAAAATCAGACGATCATTAAAGAAAAATCCGGTTTCGGCCACTTAGGGCGCTCCCGGTCTGACAAGAACCACGAAAGGTCACTTCATCCCATCCAATATGACGCGCGCGATGTCGGGGATAATATTGCGCTCGTTGGCGACATTGGTAGTAAAAACGACCAGCACAAATTTCCGGCCGTCCGTGGTTTCGACATAGGCGGCATCGTGCCGGGTGGTGCTGGTCCAGCCGGCCTTCGACCATAGTTTCATTCCCGGTTTTAAGGCGAGTGCGGTAAAGCCGTGTGCCTGGTCATCGGCATCGCCTCCCGCGGGCGATTCGAAATCGCGCTTTAGCAAATCCATCATTTGCTTTGAATGTTCGGCGTTCACCGCGCGTCCCTCTGCGATAGAGGCCAAAAGCATCGCTGTCGCCAGGGTCGTTAATTTATTACGATTCTCGCCGTCCTTGCCGCGAAACTGCCGGTCGCGCCCATACACGTCCTCGCAATAAGTTTTTTGATTGACGTTGATATTGGTATAGCCCAGCGAGGAAAAATACCGGTTCATCGCATTTCGCTGATAGGCCCACGCCTTTAATTCTTTTTCCGGAAGCTCACCGCCGCTGGAAACTCCGGAGAGAACGTCGACGATAAAATGCGTCGCGTCGTTCGAAGAATCGACGATCATATCCTTCATCGCGCGGCGCAGCTCGGGCGCGTCTTTTAACTTTCCGGTCTGCAGCCACTGGTGGACCGCCGCCAGGTAGAAAAGTTTTACCACGCTCGCCGGGTAGATCTTTTGCTCGCCGTTAAAACTCGCGATACTTGGCATTTTGGGATCGTGCAGATCGATGAGAGTGATCGCCAGATCGGTCGGTTTCAGCCCTTTATCACGATATTTTTGAATTGTGTCTACCGCGGCCTTGTCTACCAGGCCTTGGAGCGCCGCCGATCCCGCCGTTTGTTTTTGAAGCTCGCTAGCGGACGGCGGAGCCATCAATGGCGGTGAAGGTTTTTTCTGGCCTGAAGCGACGACAAGACAACCTTGCGCAATGAGAATGAAGCCGAGCGAGAATAAGATGATTTTTTGCATAACTGCTTTTAAATTGCCACTAGCTTTAGCGGCAATTTATGACCTTAAACGGCGTCGCACATAAATGGAACAGAGGTTTTTACCGCAATGAGGTCAGTACCGGGAACGCAGTGACCGGCTTTCCGGCTTAAGAATTACCATTCCTATTTACAGCTAAAGATTTAACAAAACCAGTGTTTCATTAGCCGGTCACTGCGTTCCCGGTACTGACCCGTTACTCTTTGACCTCAATCGATATTATGTGCAAGCCACCTTAAACAAAGGTCATTCTTTACCTGTGGCTGGAATAAGAGTATAAACAAGCAGCAGTTTTTTCCAAAACGCCTGATCTGCCGGCGGGAGCAAAAACGTCGAGCCGGAGACGTCAATAAAATTATGAACAGAAAACTTCTAGTACTAACATTTTTATTCGCGGTTTGCGCTTTGTCCGGCACTTTGTCTGTAAGCGCGCAGCAAAGGGTCGTGCCGATCCTGGAGATGAAGGTCGGCGGCATATTAGGCGGCGTGCAGAACGGTAAATTCCTAGATGCGAAAACGACCGCGGCGGCGCTTAAGGACGGCGAAAATTATGAGCTTTACAGCATGATGGGCCATGAAGAGGGCTCGATGACAGGCGCCAAACCCAAGAACGACCAGGACGTTTGCACCGATTTCTATTACATAGAGTTCGATCCGCAGGCGGAAGCGGGTGTCGTGCTGGGAGATGGTTATCGCTGGAATCCGGTGCCGCGCGTGCCCAAAGCGCTCTCGCTGACCGATAAAACATACGCCAAGATCGCCTCGGATTTCCTGAGGACAAAAGGCATCGTTACGGCCAAGCCGATTCTCACGCAGCTTTACCGCGTCGATCTGGATGGCGACGGGCAGGAAGAAGTTATTTTGACCGCGACAAAATACAGCGGCGACAGCGGGGCGAGCGCGAAAAAGGGCGATTACTCTTTCACCTTGATCAGAAAGATCGTGGCCGGAAAAGTAAAAAATATTCTCGTCGGCGGGGAATTTATTAATAAGAATATAGATTTTGGCGCGCCCAATACTTTTTGGGTTTCAGCCGCCATCGATCTCAACGGCGATGGAAAAATGGAGATCGTTCACAATGCCTCTTATTACGAAGGCAGCTCAACGGCCGTTTTTCAGATCGTAAATGGAGCGGCGGCCGAGATAAAAATTTTAGGCGCGGGCTGCGGGGTTTAAAATTCGGAGCGCAGACTTTAGTCTGCAAAAAGAGCCGAATAAATTCGGCGCTCCATTACAATTTCTCGTAGATCAATCTTAGGCCTTCGAGCGTGAGGGTATCGTCAACGGTATCGATCAGCTCGGAGGCTTTTGATATTAGCGGGGCAAGGCCGCCGGTCGCCACTACTTTTGTCTCCGGCCCCAGCTCGTCCAGCATGCGCCGCAAAATTCCATCCACCAAACCGGCATATCCGTAATAGAGGCCCGATTGAATAGAGCCCACCGTCGAGCTTCCGATCACCCGTTCGGGTTTTTCGATCGCCACGCGGGGAAGTTTGGCGGCGCGCTGAAAGAGCGCGTCTGACGAGATGGAGATACCGGGGGTGATCACGCCGCCGAGATATTCGCCCTTCGAATTTATCGCGTCAAAGGTCGTGGCCGTGCCGAAGTCCACCACGATACACGGGCTGCCGTAGCGATGGATCGCCGCGACGGCATCTACGATCCGATCGGCGCCGACGTCTGAAGCGGGGTTATAAAGTATCGTCAGTCCCAGGTCCAGTTTGTTATCGACAAAGACCGCTTCCTGAGCAAAATAGCTTTTGCTCATCTCCTTAAAAGTATAATTAAGCGGGGGAACTACCGAGGCAATGATCAATCCGTCGATCTTTTTATGATCGAGCCCGGCCACTGAGAACATCTCGCGCGCGAGCACGCCGTATTCGTCCGAAGTGCGGTATTGCGCGGTCGCCATTCGCCAATGCGCGATCAGCGTTTCGCCGTCATAAACTCCCAGCGCGGTGTTGGTATTTCCGATGTCGATGGCAAGCAGCATCTTGGGCGGGAAAAAATTTAGCCTGGCGTTAGCCTCTAAGCGGCAGTCCGTCATAGACGACTTGCCAGCCGTTTTCCTTACTGGTATTCAGGCTTTTGTTATACCACTCAACGGCCTTTTCCGGGTCGTCATACAATTGAACGGAAGGTTGGGCTTCGCGCGGGTCAACGCGGCAGATAGCGCCGCCGCGATTGGCGGTTTTCAGGCACAAAAGAGCGACCAGATCTTTTTTCTTGAGCACGGCGGTGCGGATCTCCGTGACGAAATATTCATCCGTATCTTCGGACGGCTCCCCGAATTCCGCAAAAGGATCGTCCAGATCGTCAAATTCTTCAAAATCCATAGCTGTAACTATATCACCTTAGCCTTCTTCGGCGCAGGTTATCTCGTATTTAACCTCGGAAAAATTTTTCACCAGCAGTTCCTCGCCGAGCAGGTTTCCGGTGCGGCGATCGTTGATCTGCCGCCAGATCTCATTTTCCCGGTAATTTCTCCCGTTACGGGTAAGAAAGCGGTGATTTTTTTCAAACACGCTGTAGCTGTTCGGCAGCGCTTCGTCTGAAAGCAGCGCTCCCTGTAAGTGTTCGTCCGTCAGCCAGAGGCGGAGTTGGAAAGTCCTGTCGGTCGGATTATAAAAACGCAGGTCGATGTAATTATAAAAGACGCTGGCGCCGCTGCCGAAAGGCAATACCCGCCGGTCGTCCGGGAACGGGTCAAAGCTGTGATGATGGCGCTCGGCTATTTCCAGCGGCGAATGAAAAGCCATCCACAAAAGCATGTTCGCCAACTGGCACAGGCCGCCGCCGATCCCGGTCTTTATCTCGCCGCGCGAAAGCTGCAGCCCCTCGAGATAACCTTTTTCCTCGGTGGTTTTTCCGATCCGCCGCCAGAAGGAAAATGTCTGCCCGGGTTTGATCAGCAGCCCGTCAATGGTCTTTCGCGCGATCTCAAGATTAGTGACCTTGTTTTCCTGAAAACGCGGTTCCAGCGAACCGAGTTTGCGGCGCAGGAGCGACTGGTGTTTTTTGACGGAGTTGGGCAAAGCTTCGGTGACTTGCTCATTGGCAAAATCTTTTGCCTTCGGCAGATCGCCCAGCGTCCTGAACAGGCGTTTTTGCCAGACACGTGTGTGATATATTGCGGGGTGTAATTCAGAAAATCTTTTTCGCATAGGAAAAACAGATTGTAAATGCAATCGTAAATAACTACAATACCGAACCTAAAAAAGAATTCGAAAGGCGAGATGAATATGAGTAGACCTCCCATTTTTGAAACGAAAAAGACTCTCGATGCTGTCGTTGAACACTGGGCCAAGGCGAGGATCGATATACCGATGCAGTTATTGGCCCGATTTGATGAGGCCGCAAAGCAATTGATAACCTTGGCAACGATACTCCAGGGTTTGTACCTTTCCATATTCACTTTCGGAAACTTCAGAGAGACAAATCATCTGATCGTCTTTGCCCTTTTATTCGCGACAATTTTTGCGCTCGTTTTTTGCGGAGCTCAAGCGGTTTGTACGGTGCCAATTAAGAAAGAAGCTTTCGGAACTTACATTCTGTTCAGGAAAAATGAAGGTTTAAGCGACGAGGAACTTACCGGGGCGCTTCACGAATGGTGCGTAAATATGGACGATATTGCGGACAAAAAACATGTTTGGCTTACCCGGGCAAAATGGATACTTGTGGCGCATGGAGCGATAGTTTTTGCTGCGATAATGATTTTCCTTATACTGATGATGCGTTAACATAAGTACGTCGAGCAGTGACAGTATTCGTCAGATTAACCGTATGACTTCAGAGATTGGAAACTATTCTAACGGCCCGCTTTGTCCTTCCTGCGCGACGACGATCGGGCTGAACGAAGTGTTTTGCCCGAAGTGCAGCGGCCCGGCCAGCCTGCTTTCCACCACCGACCCGATACAGAGAATTCAGACCGAAGGATTCATTTACCGCCGCGCGGTCGAAGGCCGCCCGAAACCGATCGTCGTGATCGGGGTCTGGCTGCTTTTTCTGCCGCTGCTGATAATAGGAGCGATCGGCATGATCGGGCTGATCTTTACCGGCGCCGGCACGGGCACCGTAGGTTTTGTAATGTTTTGGCTGGCGGCCGCGTTAGCCTACTGCGGGGGAGTCATGCTCTACCGGGTGACCAGAAATTATTTCAAAAAACCCGAAAATGACGAGAAATATCAATAACCGGTTCGAGACGAACCGCGCGTGTCAGCAGCCCCAACCGTTAGGGATAGCAGCGTTCGAATAGTACCCGGATCATACGGATGAAAAGGAGCGGCAGCTCACTGGCTGGGTTCTGCCGCCCCTTCAAGGGCTGGAACGTTTTTAGGAATTCGATAACCCAGGGTAGCGCCCCACTTCGCTCGCTTACCCTGGGCTATTTTCTTTGTCCCCGTTGGGGACTTTAAGGGGATAGATTTCAAACGTTTTCTAGAAATTAAACCTGCCGCCAAACTGAATTCTTCGAGCTTCGTTAGTGACGCTTTCACGAATTCTGCCAAGCGGAGCGGTCGCATTCAAGATGGCGTTGGGTGCGGCAAATGACGGGCTGTTCGTCAAATTTTTCGCATCCACTCTCAGATCGAAACTGAATCTTTCGTTAAATCTGAACTTTTTCGAAAGAGAAGCATCGGTTTGAAACTGTTTCGGGCCAATAAAGAAATTGCGCCCGGTATTTCCGAATTCACCCGGCTCCGGATTAGTGAACGAATCGATCTGCGCCTGGTCGAAGAAATAGTTCGTTCCCAGATACTGGATGACCTGGCCCATTTTCGGACTGCAGCCACTACAGTTAGCCGGTGTCGGAACTACATTGCTGATCGTATTGGAAGCAGACAGGACCGTGAACGGGCGGCCCGAGGCCAGATTAAAAGTGCCCGCCAATTGCCAGCCGCCGATCAGCCAGTCGAGCGCCCTCGGAATATCTTTGGCAAACTTACGGCCTTTTCCGAACGGCATTTCAATCGTGTAGATCGCCTGAATGGCATGACGCCGGTCGAAATCAGACTTGGCGTAATTCAATCTGCGATCACGATTGTCAAAAGGACTGTTAGCGGCAGTTTGGCTCGCTCCGCGTCCGACCGTGGTGAACAATGGATCGAATGAACGCGAATCCATCGATTTCGAAAAAGTGTAGCCAAACTGGAAGCCTACACCTGAGCTTATTCTTTTCTTCAGAATTACCTCAAGCGCGTTGTAGAACGAAATATCGTTACTGTCCAACACATTGAGCACCGAAAACTGCGGGTATTTCTGGAAGAAAAACGGGTTACCGCTGTTCGCCTGCCACGTCCTCGTGCCCGCCGTTAAAGACCCCCCGGCCAGTGTTCCGGCCAGCGCCGCGACCGATCCCAGTGAGACCTCGTTCGGAAAAACCCTGAGCAGCATACGGGTTGCCGTTACGTCGGCGGCAGTTATTCTGGAGTCGCCCGCCAGCAGGGTATTGAAATAAGCATTCTGGTAACCGCCCACGGTACGGTTCGCCCGCAGGTCCTTAAAGGCTGTCAGAAAACCATTGTTGAAAATATCCACCTGATCGGCGTCGTACCCGCCGAAAAGATGCACACCTTTTTTACCGATATAGTTTATTTCCAGGACGGAATTCCAACCGATCTCGTGCTGGAAACCGGCGAACCACTGGTGCACCTCAGGGAACACCAGGTCCGGGTCCATTACGGTTTGGGTGAGCGTGCCGATAGCGGGAGGCTGTCTTAACTGGTCGGGCGTACCGGTGGGCACGATCGTCGTGATATCTCTATACAAACCGCCGCCGGCGCCAAAATTATTATTGGTCGGGAAAAGAATGTTATTACCCGGCGCGTTTTGGAACAATGCCGAAGCAAACAACTGCGTTCCGAAACGGTCATAGGCCAAACGATAATTGGCCCTGACGGATGTTTTTCCTTTGCCGAACGGATCCCAGGCAAAACCGATCGACGGCGAAAAATTGTTAAGATCGTCTTCGAACATCTTGCCTTCTTCCCAGCGTATCGTGTTGCTGGGCGCGGAGCCTAAGACGACCGATTGGTTGGGCCGCAGCACTGGCAGGCCGCCGGAGGTCGGCGAAAGTTTCGGCTCCCAGCGAAAGCCCAGGTCGAAGAGCATGTTCTTGCTAAACTTCCAGGTATCCTGAAAATAAAAATCGTATTCCGGGTAGCTGGCTTCAAATACCCAGCGAGTGCCTGCCGGTTGAAATCCGCTGCCGTCGGCATTGGCCACGAAGGCCTGGTTATAAACACCGACGCGGCCCAGATAATCGTTTATCTGGCTGCGCAGCGTATTAAGATCGTTCGAGTTAACACCGGCGCCCGGTAAACCGAACGTGTTGAAATTGCTGTTGATGGTGCGGTCGAAGGTTATGCGCCCTTCAATGCGTCCTCCGGCAACTTCCGAACGGTCGTCTTTTTGCTTGCCGAAGCGGAAGTTTATGCCCGCCTTGAGCACATGTTTTCCCAGGTCAAAAGTGATGTTGTCAACGAACTGGTGGGTCGTGACACCGCGGCCGTTGCCCCTGATGTTCGTACCGGCGTCCGTTACCAGGTTCAGAATAAAGGGAACGTTATTGTTTTCCGTGCCGAAAAAGAACGTAAAATCACTGTAGCCGTAAATGAATTCATTTGTGATCTTCGGGCTCAGCATGACCCGGTAGTTGATCGCGAGATTTCGCGGCTTTCTAAAAGTATCGACGATCCCCGGTACGGTCGGGAAAGGCTGCAAACCGCCGTTGACCACATCGTCAAAGGTATCCTGGCGGCCCTGCGCCCACCGGACATAGAACGAATTGCGGTCATTTGCCTTAAAGTCGAACCTGGCTACCAGATCGTATTGTTTTTCACTGGTCGGCGCCAGGAAGTTATAGCCTGCGGTATTAAGCCCGTCTCCGCGGGTAAAATCGTTCGGCAGAGGGGCCAGATTTATCGACGCAAGAATATTCGGATCGATACCTATCCCGGAAGGATTCGCGCCGACGTTATAAGAGGTTGTGCAAGGTGCGGTCGGGCTGCCTCCTGGGCAGGGCGTGTAAACCGGAGTACCGCTCGAATTGACGGCGGCACCGCTCGGGAAAGCTGTCGAAACAGTCGTTCCCACCGGGGCATTGCGGCCATTTAACACATATCTGAACAGGCCGTTCCGCGCCTCCTGCGTATAAACCGTTCTTTGGACCAGTTGGGCCTGGCTTTGTTTTAAGAATTGCAGGTTGATGAAGAAGAACGCTTTGTCTTTCAGCAAACCAAAGTCGGTTCCTTCGCCAAGTCCGAAATTAGGAAGCGGGCCGCCCAGGCTTCCGCCGTATATATGCTGAATAAATTGAGGCCGGCGAACTCCCAGTAAATTATTCGCGTAACTATTCGCGAGAAAATCGGGGGTCTGGTAATACTCAAATAGATTTCCGCGATATTTATTGGTGCCCGATCTGGTTACAAAGGTAACCTGGGCGCCGCTGCTGCGTCCGAGTTCGGCGGTGAAATTCGATGTCACGATCTGGAATTCCTGAATAGAATCCGGGTTGGGGCGCAGCGGTGTAAAATTCGACCCGCCGGCGCTCGCCTCATTAATATCGATGCCATCGAGAGTAAAGTTAAATGAACGGTCGCGCGAGCCATTGACGTGAACGCCGCCGCCCGTGTTGGCGCCGTTTACGATACCCGGCTGGTAATTCAGCAGGTCCAGAGGATTGCGTCCGCGCGCGGCCACGATGGGCACGGCCTCGAGCGTGCGTTGGTCGATCACGGCGCCGACGTTGCCGGAAGTACTTGTTTGTACAATTTCGGCGGTCGATTCGACATTAACGACCGCGGAAACATCGCCTACTTCCAGTGCGGCGTTAACGGTTGCCGGTTGGTTTACCAGGGCGGCGTTTTTTGATGAAACAAGTTTTTTGAAGCCAGATTTTTCGATCGTCACGGTATACGTGCCCGGTTGTATCAGATCGAAAATATAGATCCCATTGTCACTTGTCTGAGTTGTTAATGAGGTGTTTGTCCCCTCATTCGTCAAGGTAACACTCGCGCCCGGTACAACCGAACCCGAAGAATCTGTGACAGTACCCGTCACTCGTGAGGTTGTGCCCTGGGCCAATATCTCACCTGCAGAAAAAAGCAGGAGAGCGAACAGAAACAATGCAGTAACACGCGGTATTCGAGCCATTTTTTCCTCCTGAAAAATCAATGATTTATATAAAGATTCCTTATGGCTTCGGGTTTATCGAATAGAAATAATTATGTAAATTATCACATCTTTACAAAAGTGTTAACAGTAAATATTAATTTTTTGAGAAAAAAGGCTTTGTCTGTAAGGTTGTTTTCAAAAAACAAACTATTTCATAATCTGTCGGAGCGGGCGCAAGCAACCCTTCCGGACTGCAAATTTATTTAGAGTTATATTTTTACCTTCAAAGCTGAACACCTCTCAGGTCGGGAAGGGTCGCTTGCGCCCGCTCTTAAAATCATATTGACCGGACTTATAAGCAAATTCATGTTCAATAGCCGCTAATAACCGGTTGAACCGAATCCTCCCGCGCCGCGTGCGGTATCGGAAAGCTCTTCCGCCTCTTGCACTTCTACGCGGACCACCGGTTTCACCAGAAGCTGGGCGATCTTCATTCCTTTGGCTACCGCGAAAGCTTCCTTGCCGAGATTTATCATGATGATGCCGACCTCGCCGCGATAACCTTCATCGATGGTGCCGGGAGTGTTGAGCACGGTGAGCTGGTGTTTTAATGCCAGGCCGCTGCGCGGGCGCACCTGCCCTTCGGTCCCGGCGGGCAGCTCGATCGAGATCCCCGTTTTGATAAGTTTCACACTGCCGGCTTCGATCTCCGTTTCTTCGACGGAGAAAAGGTCCAGCCCGGCATCGCCCGGATGTGAATAGCTCGGAAGAATTGCGTCAGGATGTAGTTTTTTTATTTTAAGGATCATGAAATTTTAGTAGTAATGAGGTCAGAACCGGGAGCGGTAGCGACCGGGTTTAATTTGGATATGACGGAAACCCGGTCGCTACCGCTCCCGGTTCTGACCTCATCACGATAGTCACTCGTTTCATCCAGGGCGAAAAACAAAGATCAAACGGCCCTCAGATTTTCCACATCGCCCGCCTGGACGATGCGAATTTCCCCTTCAGGTTGTTTTACACGCAAAGCACCGTTTTCTTCAAGCCCGCAGGTGGTTCCGATCAAAGTTTCGTTAGGCAGAATTACCCGCACATCTTTGCCCGAATAATAAGAAGAGCGTTTTGCCCATTCATCTTTGATATTTTCAGCGCCGTTTTCGGATTGCAGCATTTCATAAAAATGATCGAGCTTTGCGGTCAGCGTTTGCAGCAGCGCGGCGGGGTCAATCGGCCCTCCGGTTTCGGCTTCGATAGAGGTCGCAATATCCGCGATCGCTGGCGGAAAATTATCCGGCTTCAAATTTATCCCGATGCCGAGCACGACCGCGGTCCCGCGATCGGTTTCCGCGGTTTCCGCCAGAATGCCTGAGATCTTTTTGCCGCCGATCAACACATCGTTGACCCATTTGATGTCAGGGTCGAGTGCGAAACCGCTGCGCAGTGTTTCGTGCACGGTCACCGCCGCCATCAGCGTCAGCAGCGGCAAATATTTTGCCGTCAGCTTTGGCCGCAGCACGATGCTGAAATAAAGCCCCGCACCGATTGGAGATTGCCAGGCCCGGCCCAGGCGTCCGCGTCCCGCGGTCTGCGTTTTCGCGACCACGCACAAACCTTCCTCAGCTCCGCGCCGCGCTTGTTCGAGCGCCTCGGTATTGGTCGAGCCTAATTCGTCAAAGCGCAGGATGACAAAATTCATCTCACCGCTTTCCACAGGGAATTTGTATAGTAATTTTTTTGATCGAAAAAGTTTTTCACGATGCGGAAACCGCTTTTTTCCGCCAGTTCTTCCAGCATCTTCAGGGTGTATTTCTGCGAGATCTCCATATAGATCGGTTCCCACTGCGCGAAGTCAAAACTTTGCCCCAGCGCGCCTATCCGGACGGTCTGTTTTTCGCGGCTGATCAGGTAGCTGCGCGCCGCGCCGTCCGTCGGTTGATAGGTGGCATAGTGCATAAAGTTTTCCACCGCAAAATCCGCGTCGAGTTCGCGGTTGATGCGTTTGAGCAAATTTAAATTAAATGCGCCGGTCACGCCGCTCGGGTCGTCGTAAGCCGGCAAAATTACCCGCGGGTCTTTTTGCAGATCGACGCCGATAAAAAGCAGGTCGTCTTTGCTCATCGCGGCGGAAAGCCGCTGGAAAAATTCCAGGCCTTCCGTTTGGCGAAAATTTCCGATGTTCGAGCCCAGGAAAAAAACTATTTTGGTCCGTTCACCGGAAGATTCTTTTAAGGTCTCCAGCATACGGAAGTAATCTCCGTTCTTTTCCCGGATCGTCAGATCGGGGAATTTCGCCCGGAAATTATCGCTCAAAATGCGCAGCGCTTCCGCTGAAATGTCGATGGGAATATAGGTGAGGTCCGCCGACTGTTTCAAAAAATGATCGATCAGCAGGGCGGTCTTACTGCCGTCGCCGGGGCCGAGCTCGATCAGGTCGAATGACGCGTTTTCATTTTTAAAAGCCTGGTAAATATCCGCGGCCTGCTGCTGAAATATCTCGCGCTCACAGCGGGTCAGATAATATTCGGGCAGCTTCATTATCTCCTGAAAGATCCGGCTGCCTTCATCGTCATAAAAATATTTTGACGACAGTGTTTTCGGCGTTGCCTCGAGGCCTTTTCGCACGTCGTCGGCAAAGCGCTGCAGTTCCGTTTGCGGTGAAGTAGTTGTTGCCATTATTTTATTTCGCGAGACGGATCCCGGTGTATTGCCACCTGAGATGCGGGTGGAAAAAATTACGATAGGTTAGGCGGCTGTGTCCCGGCGAGGTGGCGGCCGATGCGCCGCGCAGCACCATTTGATTGATCATGAATTTGCCGTTGTATTCGCCGACGGCCCCGGCCGCCCGCGTAAAACCGGGGTAGGGAAGATAGGCGCTATGCGTCCATTCCCATCTCGTGCCCCAGTCAAATTTATCTGCAGATGCCTCCCATTCAAATTCGGTCGGCAGCCGAAGGCCGCGCCATTCGGCAAAAGCAAAGGCTTCGTAAAAAGAAACGTGGTTGACGGGTAATGTAGGATCGAGTTTCTTCAACCCGCCGAGCGTAAAATGAAACCATTCGCCGTCGATCTTGTGCCAGTACTGAGGGCTTTTAACGCTTTCATTTTTCACCCAATCCCAGCCTTCCGAATGCCAGAGGTTAAATTGCTCGTACCCGCCGTTCTCGATAAATTCGAGAAATTCACCATTGGTCACCAGGTCTTTTTGAATTTCAAAGTCCCGGAGATAAACCTTGTGCGGCGCGAGCTCGTTATCAAAACAAAAACTTTCGCCCCCGTTATTGTCGAAGCCGATCTCATACATTCCGGCCGGAACGGAAATAAATTCATTCGAGCCTGCTGACTCTATCCCGCCGCGTTCGCAGATAACATCATCGGCTTTGTAGACGGGAAAGGTCGGATTAACGCTGAATGAATACTTGATATCGGTAAGCAGAAGCTCCTGGTGCTGCTGCTCGTGATTGAGGCCGAGGATCAGCAGTTCGCGGACGTCTTCGCTGGGCGCTATCTCAAGGAACCGCAGCATGTTTTCATCCACGTGTTTGCGGTAGGCATAAACGTCTTTTACCGTCGGCCGGCTGAGCGCGCCGCGCATATCACGAACCACTCTTTCGCCGACGGATTCGTAGTAGCTGTTAAAGAGAAAACCATAATCTTTATTGAACTCCTGATAGCCGGAGAAAAATTTCTTTAGGATCATCTCCTCAAAAAACCAGGTAGTGTGGGCCAGGTGCCATTTTGGCGGGCTGACATCGACGATCGGCTGCGGAATATAATCCTCCACCTCGAGCGGCGCGCAGATCGCTTGAGACAACTGCCTGACATTCGAAAAGGACTCTGCAAGCGAGTCCTCACTGATCTTTTGCTGATGACTTCCTATCATCCGTTTAAGTCACTTAATTCCTTTAGTTTATATTAGCTGAATTCGTGGAAATACTCCCGTAGGATTCAATACCCACTTATACATATTATTTTTGGTTAAACTTCACGCAGAAAAGCCCCGCTCCGCCGGATCGATTCCCATTCGAAAGCCTGCGCGGCGCGCCGGTTCTCATAGCTCTGAGAAAGCGCCAGAATGAATTCGTCGTTAAATTTATCCGGGCCCGATAAATTCAATTTGGACGGTACTGAGCCTGTTTTTAAAGTTGAAGAAAAGGTTTTTTCGGAAGGGTTATTTTTGGTGCGCGCGAATTTTTGAGTTGATCGTTCAGCCATCTCTTTGCTCCTTTTTGTTGCGAAGACAGCCGGTCGATCGGTTAAACCTTTTGGTTAGCCACTGGCTGTCGGCGGATTCGGGTTTCTCATAGGCAAAATCGGGTAACTAAGCTGATCTTTCTTTCACTTTTGTGAGTTAAATTTATATTAAAATAATATCATGGTGGGGTCGAGAGGGGCAATAGGTTTCCGGGAGCGCGGACGTCCCGTCCGCAACGATCGCGCAGCGTTCGAAACGCATCTGCTGCTGACACTTAGGCTGCCAAGCGGCCTTTGCGGACGAGACGTCCGCGCTCCAAGTAAAAAAGCCCGCTAAAAGCGGGCCTTTTATCAGAAAAACATTAAAAATTTATTTGGCGCCGGCGTTAATGTGCTTGGTAAGGCGTGATTTATGCCGTGCGGCGGCGTTTTTGTGAATTACGCCTTTATTGACCGCTTTATCGATCAAAGCGATGGTCGGGTTCAAAAGCTCCTGGCCTTCTTTGTTATTTCCCGCGGTAATGGTGGTGCGAAGCTTTTTGATGGCGGTGCGCAATTTGCTGCGGTTGCTGCGGTTGATATTACGCCGCTTTTCGTTTTGCCGGACTCTTTTCTCTGCTGACTTATGATTTGGCATCTTTTCTTGATCTACTCCAAAAACTAAACAATGATAAATAACTTGCTGTGACGCAAACTTCAAATAATATGGGGTATCGGGGCAGAAGTCAAGTTATCCCTGGCGTCTAAGCACTATCATGTGGGTGACATCAACTATCAAAACGGCGATCGGCGGGTAAAAAGCCAGCGCGGGCGTCAGGGACGCGGAAAACAGGCTGGCCTGCATATTTACGATCACACGGTCCATTTGCCCGGCGATCAGCGTTCCCAGCACAAAACTTACGGCAATTCCGGCCAGCAGCAGCATAACGGCCGTGATGCGCGACATCGGCTTTTCTTCCGGCTCTTCGCCATAGCTGAAAAGCGAGTCGTGAACCACCGGATTATCGTAGGTGTAACGCAAAAACCCCGTTCTTAAACGGTTTACCAGGTGGATCAGCCCGGCGACGAAAAGCGTTACGATCAGTATTTTTCCCAGCGGTTCGGAATTTTCCCAGAAAAGCGGCTTAAAAAAAGCGACAAAAAAGGTGGAAACCAGTAGTGTCACCACCGGAAAGATCAATTCCTGCATGGCGAGGGACTCGCGCCTTTCGCGGTCGATAAACTTGTCCACGATAGCGTTTAGTTTCTGCTCCATCGCCATCCGGCGAATGCGCTGGGCGTGCGTGTTTTCCGAGTAAAAAACCGAGTTGCCGTTATTATCCGCCAGTTTTTGATCGTAGCGGGAGCGCTTTTTCGGGTCGCTGAGCACTTCGTAGGCTTTGGCCACCACGGCAAAGCGTTTGGCGGCGTCTTTTGAGCCGCCGTTGACGTCCGGGTGCAATTCGCGCGCGAGCCGGCGATAAGCCGATTTTAATTCGGCGGCAGTAGCGGCACGCGAAACGTTCAGAACTTTGTAGTAATTCGCCATCTCAGAAACCGGTCAAACGGCGGGTTGATTTTCGGCGGAGAGACCCCGAATAACGAAGAATTATAGCATAAATTTTCTGCGGATCTTACCAAATTACTGTTCCAGGCCGTCCAGTTGAAAACTGATCGGCGTCGCTCCCGCGCCCTTTAAAACGTCCACCACTTTGGCGATCTCGCCGTACTTCAAAGAGCGGTGCGCTTTGACGAAAACCGTTCTCTCAACTTTTTCCGGTTCCGTGATATCCGTCCTCCCTTCGAGCTCATCGACAAAGACTCGATTTTCCAGCCGGCCGCGAAAAACCTCGCTCAGGCGCGCGATCAAAGGCGCCGGATCGTCGATCGTACCGCCGGGTTCGGCGTTGATCTTTAGCGTCTGGTCGGGGGCCACCGTCACCACCAGCGCCAGTGGATTAGTCTTTCCTTCATCGTTTTTCCGCTCCGATGGCAGCGAGACATTAAATTTGCGGGGCCTAAGCGGCGCCGCCACCATAAAAATGATCAGCAGCACCAGCAGGATATCTATCAGCGGCGTGATGTTTATAACGGGTTTGTTTTCCGACATGATGGCCTCCCGAAGTGCTTTTTTGCGTCGGAGATTAGACACCGCGGGAAGAGAAAAGTTCCGTAAACCTGGGAGCGCCGGCATCTTGCCGGCAAAGGCTGCTTGCAGCCTGTTCTTTATTGTTTTCAGGGAGAGAATTTGAATCTCATCAAATCAAAGCAGGGATTGGCTGGTTAAATCATACTAATTTATTTCCACTCGTCGATGGTTATTTGTCGTTCTATAATTTCCTCGACTTCTCGCAGCATCATTCGTAATTGGGGAACGGAATATTCCGTGTTTGAAGGTACGGTAAGGCGTTGTTGCCCGAAGACCATAAACTGATGTTTCGAGCCGGAGTATAGACCATCGAAACCAAGCCGTCGCAAACGTTTGATAAAATCATTTCGTTTACAAGGATTCCACCGGCTCATATTCCGCTTCCTTGTTCAGGTTTATACTGCCCAAAACGGGCATCGGATGTCCCAGTTTTAATCCTACTAAAACCCAGTCCTCCAGCGCGGAACGCAGTTCGCTCTCACATTCCCGCAAAGTCCCGGCGAAAGCGACTACTCCTTTACAGGAAGGAACACGTCCAAAAAAAGTGTTATCTTCCAATTTATCGTATTCCGCTTGCGCCAGAGCGCGCTCTATATAGTCGCTTAAAATGTATTGCCCGTTCATAACTTTCCTATTCTAACACGAAAAGAATGTCCAATATGCCGATTTACCGGCTATGATTCTCCATTTTTTACGACGATGTTTAATTGCTTAATTTCCCATTGAGCGCGCTCAGCAGCGCTTTTGCTTTGACGAGCGTTTCTTCGTATTCGAGTTCCGGCACGCTATCGATGACTATGCCGCCGCCGACGTTAAAGACGGCTTCGCTGCCGCGTACGGTCATCGTTCTGATAGCCACGCTCATGTCGATCGTACCGTCGAAACCGATATAACCGATCGCGCCCATCGAAAGCCCGCGCGAAGCGGTTTCGATCTCATCGATAATGCGCATGGTTTTTACCTTTGGCGCGCCGGTGATCGAACCGCAGGGAAAAACCGCTCGCAGCAGATCGGTAAAACCGATCTTCGGGAGCAATTCGCCGCGAATGGTAGAGACGAGATTAAAAAAAGTCGGGTGTTCTTCGAGCGCGCAAAGCTCTTCGACCGCGACCGTGCCAAATTCGCAAACGCGCCCGAGGTCGTTTCGCAGCAGGTCGACGATCATCACGTTTTCGGCGCGGTCCTTTTCGCTGGCGAGCAGATCCTTTTTCAACCGCTCATCTTCTTCGCTGCTGCTGCCGCGCGGCCGCGTTCCTTTTATCGGGCGGGTGCGGACGGTCCGCTTGCCCTCCATATCTTCGCCTATATTTTCAACCCGCAAAAAACGCTCCGGCGAGGCGCTGACGACGGTGTCTTCGCCCCGGCGGATAAAAGCCGAAAAAGGCGCCGGGTAATTATTTCTCAGGTTTTGAAATATCCGCTCAGGGCTTAGCGAAGCCGGCAGGTCGGCGCGCATCTGCCGCGTCAGATTTATCTGATACGTATCTCCCGCTTGAATATATTTTTTCCCCAGCGCAACCGCGGCGAGATAATCGTCCTTGCTGATATTTGAAGTGACGGCAGAAGTTTCTGTCGCAGTATTTTCAGTATCAACCGTGCTGCCCGCAGCATCGAGCAAAACCCGCCCGGCGACAGACAGCCGATCTTCATCATTATTTTTGTCTGATAAATAAGTTTTACCGTTCCGGTAATCGTGCGTTACCAGCGTGTCAAAAAAAGCGATCCAGACATCAGGTTCCGGGGGCTCCACACCTTTCCCATGCCTGGTGTCTATATTTTCGAGTTTTAATCCGAGCGGATAAGAGAGTGTAAAGATGGACGCCGCTCCCGGATGGGAACTTAATTTTTTATCCAGCAGGCGAAGAGTTTCTTCACCCGACGCGCCTTCGATGCGGCAAACTTCTACCGGGCGGATGCCGGCCACAAGCAAATGCGAATTGCCGTAACCGACCCCGCAACTGTCCAGCAGACAAAGGTTTGCTTCCTTATCGATGCTGAGCAGGGCCTTGATCAATTTCTCGACGGGCAGGTTTATCTCGCGCATTTTTTTGACCGGCAATAGACTAGCATAAACTGGGAGCGCGGACGTCTCGTCCGCAAAGGCTGCCTTCGGCAGCCTAAGAAATTTATTATTATCCGTGTACTATTCGAACGCTGCGCGTTCATGCGGACGGGACGTCCGCGCTCCCAAGTCACGCATTTATTATTTCGCTAAAAGCTTATTCGTGTTAATCTTTGAACACTTTTTCTATGGCCGCAAATTCTTCAAATCATGCGCATTTAATTCGCGGGCTGGGCCTGATCGCGGCGATCTCCATTATCATCGGCAACGTCATCGGCACCGGTGTTTTTCTTAAAGCGCGTGTGATGACCTGCAATTTAGGCAGCGCCGAATGGGTGCTGATCGCCTGGATAGCGGCGGGGCTTTTATCGCTCGCCGGGGCGCTGACCTATGCCGAGCTGACCGCGATGAAACCCGAAGCCGGCGGCGAGTATGTTTTTCTGCGCGATGCTTACGGCGGCTTGTGGAGCTTTCTTTTCGGCTGGATGCAGATCTTTATCGCCAAGGCCGGCGCGCAGGCATCGGTCGCCGTGGTATTCGCGATCGGGTTAAATGATTTTCTCGGGGGCGGGTTAAAAACGACGCTGCTTCAAACAAATTTGTTCGGCTCACCTTTTGAAGTAACGTCGCTTCAGTTGATAGCGATCATGATGATCGTGATCTTTACCATGATCAACTGCGCCTCGGTTTCATTCAGCGGGCAGGTCGCGTCCTTTTTGACCCTCGTCAAGATCGCGTTGATAGTGTTTGTCGGTTTCGGAGCATTTCTTTTTGTCAGCGGCGGAAATTTCGGACATTTTGGAATGACCGAAGCCGGCGGCACGTGCGAAGGCGTAAATTCTTCGGTTAGGTTCGGTTCGGCGAATTATTCTTTTCTGGCCGGTTTCGGCGCGGCAATGCTCGGCGCTCTCTGGGGGTACGACGGTTGGAATAACCTGACCTTTGTGGCCGGGGAAGTAAAAGACCCGAAACGCAACATTCCCATCGCCATCATCGGCAGCACGATCCTGGTGATCGTTCTCTATGTATTTGTCCACATCGGGTATTTTTATTTGCTCGACCCCACGTCGATCGCTTCAGTGTCAAAAGATTCTTCGGTAGCAAAGGTCATCGTCTCAAAATTTTTCGCCGGTGATGCCATGACGTTTGCCACCGGGGTCTGCGTGGCGCTCTTTACCATCGGGCTGATGCTGTCCTCGCTGGGCACCCTGCACACATCCATCCTGGCCGGCTCGCGCGTTTCGTATGCGATGGCCAAAGACCGTTATCTGCCCAAAGCTCTGAGCAAATTATCGGTGACCCACGTTCCGGTCCGTTCGCTGGTAGCACAAGGCGTCTGGGCAAGCGTTCTGGCGCTCTCGGGCTCTTTTGATTCGCTGACGGATTATGTGATCTTCGGCTCGTGGATATTTTACGCGCTGGTCACCTCGTCCATTTTCGTTTTCCGCAAGAAAGAACCCGATGCCGAGCGTCCCTACAAAGCTTTTGGCTATCCGATCATCCCGGTAGTGTTCTTATTTGTGGCGGCCGGGCTGCTGATCCAGACGGTGGCGACCGATTTCGGGCCCGGTTTGGCATTGCTGAAAGAGCAGCAACATTTATCGGGTTTGCAAGCCATCATTCTCTCGCCATCCATCCGCGGACTTTTTCTTATTGCTTTAGGTTTGCCGTTTTATTATTATTTTAATTGGCGTCAAAACGCCGAGCCCACAAAGTCCGAACCTGAAAACTAGCCAAATTTAATGAATAAAGAGAGAAGAAGCGGAGACGACCGCCGGTTCAGCGAGCGATTCACTGTCAGTATCGAAGTGGAATGGGAAGGCATGGTCGGCAGAAAACCCGGCGTGATCAATGACATCAGCGTCTACGGGTGTTTTGTGCTTTGCTCCGGCGAGGTCGATGACGGCGAAAATGTAAAGATACTTTTCCCCATGCCCAGCGGCAAAAAACTCCAGCTCTGGGGTGAGATCGTCAATCACGTCTTTGAGATCGGCTTCGGCGTAAGATTTATCGAGCTCAGCGAAGGCCAAAAAGATTTTCTCGAAAAATTTGTCGATACGTTAAGGGACGATTAACTGGGAGCGCGGACGTCCCGTCCGCACGTTTGTCGCAGACAAACGAAATCTTTTTTGTAAATTTTGTGCCTTTTTGCGGCTAATTTTATTCACGCTTCGCGCTCAATGCGGACGGGACGTCCGCGCTCCCAGTCAATCATCCGCCAAACCGTCCAGCGCTTCTTTTGCCACTTCGCGATCGTCGAAATGAAATTTATCGCTGCCGATGATCTGGTAGGTCTCGTGTCCTTTTCCCGCAATAATAATTACATCGCCTGCCTTAGCTTCCTTGACGGCCTGGTGGATCGCTTCACGGCGGTCGGAAATTATTTTGTAAGGCGTTCCGGTTTCTTTTATTCCGGCTTCTACCTCGGCGATTATTTTAAGCGGGTCTTCGGTGCGCGGATTGTCGGAAGTGATTATGGCCAGATCGCTATATTGCCCGGCAGCCAAACCCATCGGCGCGCGTTTCGACTTATCGCGGTCGCCGCCGCATCCGAAGACGGTGATTATCCTTGCACCTTCAGGCGAGGCGGTCAGATCGCGCGCGGTCTTTAAGGTATTGAGCAGTGCATCGTCCGTGTGGGCATAATCGACCACCACGGCGAAATCTCTTTCATGCGGGACCCGTTCAAAGCGCCCCGGCGCGCCCACGCAGGTTTCAATTCCTTTTTTAATCGCCTCCAGGTTGTAACCCAGCTCGAGAGCGGCCGCCGATGCAGCCAGAATGTTATAAACGTGCGGGCGGCCCACCAGCGGCGAGGTCAAGGCGCGTTCACCCTGCGGTGTTTTCAGCAGAAACGAAGTGCCTTTGATCAGAGATATCTCGATATTCGCGGCGCTAAAATCCGCGGCCCCTCCAATGCCGTCGATGCCGTAGGTCACCACGCGCTGCCCGTTTTGTTTTAATTCACCGGTGAGCTTTACGCCCCATTCGTCGTCGGCGTTGATCACGCATATCTCCGGTTTATCTCCCAGCCGCCCGTCAAAGAGACGTTTTTTGGCGTCGAAATAATTCTCCATCGTGTGGTGATAGTCGAGGTGATCGCGCGTCAGATTGGTAAAGATGGCCGCGCGAAATTTCAAACCGTCGCAGCGATGCAGGTCCAGTGCCTGCGAAGAAGCTTCCATCGCCGCCGTCTTGCATCCTTTATCGAGCGCTTCGCGCAAAAATCTCTGCGTATCGGAAGCCTCCGGCGTGGTGCGCACGGCCGGCGTTGATTCATCGCCGATGCGGTATTCCACGGTCGTCAGCATCGCGCCTTTTTCACCCGCGGCTCTGGTGAGTGCGAAGGCCAAATAAGTTGTCGTCGTCTTGCCGTTGGTGCCGGTGATGCCGATCAGTTTCAAATGATGCGATGGGTTGTTATGCACCACCGCCGCCGCTTCGGCCAGCGCGGCGCGCGCGTCCGCGACCTGCAGCCAGGCGCCGTTAAAACCGGTGGGGCGTTCGAGTTCGGAAATAATACCGGCCGCGCCTCGCCGCATCACGTCGTCGACAAAACGATGGCCGTCCATCGTCAGCCCGCGGATGGCGACAAAAAGCGACCCCACGCCCGCCTGCCGCGAATCGTGCGTCACGTCGGTGGCAACGGTCTCCGCGTTACCGGAAAGTTGGGCGTTAATTTGTTCGGCGATCTGTTTTAAGGTGGCGTTCGGTAAAGTCATTACACGTCAATAAAAAATCCCCTGACCCAAAAAGTCAAGGGACGAAAGATACAACTATTTGAATTCTGACTATTGAACCGCGGATATTATCGATCCGCAAGGTATATAGACATTCCCCTGCGCGTTGGACATCGTTTGATGTTGCTGCCCGTCCGGAGTTTGATACACAACAATATGATTTGGACCGCCAACATTTTGACCGCATAATTCAGGGCCGCAGCTTTTACATTGAGTTAGCATAATTGATAAAAGACGACCAGAAATATTTTGAGTGGGAGGATTTTCATTACTGGGAGCCCCTTTCAGCAATAAGATTTAAAATCTTGCCAACGGTGGCGTCATTTAACACCACGCTTACCGGCATAGAGGTCATATAACCGTTATCTCCATAAGCGCGCTGGCCTGCCGGGTACGGTGCGCCTATTGCTTGAGAAATACCTTGCTGCATGGTTTGCATTTTCTGGTTTAGCTCGGTCTGATTATCAGTTAGGTGGTCATCCGCGATGATCGCGTAAGTTATAAGTATCGCCTGTAAACACGTTAGTTTTGTTTTGGCATTGCCGAAAGATTCCGGGCTGGCATCGGCAAGCACATCTATTTTGCGCTCGATCTCCAGGGATATCCGGCTAGACGCGGCGCTGATAATGAATTTGTTAAGTCCGGAGTTCCTGATGTTGATGGCCTCGGTTTTAAAGGTTTCGGCCGGCATAAATCCCTCGCCGTCACCACGGAGTTTTATGTCTTTTTTGCCTTGCTTAAACCCTATTGGCAGATCGGGATGATTAAAGCCCTTCAAACTCTCGGTGGCGCTATTTATTTCCGCGTCCGTTATAGTGGGAAATCGTTCCACGGCCACATCGGTCAATATCTGGCTTAACTGGTCGGGGGTGATCTTTTTTCCCTGGGAGCGAAAATTCTGCTCGGTATTTTTTAGCAGGGTTTTATTGGCCTGGCTGATCTGAACGCCGGAGCGGTAATTAATAAAATTTGCCAGGTTGTCCGCCGCCGTATTTATCGCGGCCGCATCGTTACTTGTAGGCAGACTTATTTCCGCCAGCCCGCTTCTTATCTTTTGATAATATTCCTCGGTGCCGGTTGTCCCCGATGAAACCTCCGTTTTCCAGAACGCGGCTATGATCGCGATCGACAAAACGCACAAAGCGGCAGCAAGAAAAGCTAAAACTTTCTTGTTCCTGAACATGGTATTTCTCCTTATGATTAGTGGAAGTTGCTGATATGGGAATCAGGCACTTAGATTATATACGATTTTGTATTTTTTTAGGCAAATATATTGAAATACGGCTATTATTGACTAAATATAACCGGCTTTAGCCGAATCATTACCTGGGCTAAAGCCCGGTTTTATATAGAACGTTTCTTTTATCCACCAGCTAAAGCCAGCGGCAATTTAAAAAGCCTGAAGAGCGCCGATTTGCCTCGCTAGACATTGCACTGATAATCCGATAAATTCATAGTTTGCTTTGGAGCGCGTTGGAGCGCCGAATTTATTCGGTATCCTTAATTTTGCACAATAAAATTGTGCGCTCCGATAAAAGCCGAGGTGGCGAAATTGGCAGACGCACTAGACTTAGGATCTAGCGTCGAAAGACGTGCGAGTTCGAGTCTCGCCCTCGGCACCAGAATTTAAAGTAGAAAGGCAAAGTCAGGACCGGGTGCAAAGAGTTTAGAGTTCAAGCTTTAGCTTGTCTTATTTTTCAAGGTTCAAAGACAAACTGAAGTTTGAACTCTGAACCTTTTGCTCAAAGACGAATCTTCTGACTGCTCAAGGTTTATATTTAATGAAGACAGAATTAAAAGATATCTCCCCGACTCAAAAAGAGATCATGATCGAGATCGAAGCCGACGTTATTAAACCGGTTTATCAAACGGTCGCAAAAAAATATGCTTCGATGGCGCAGGTGCCGGGTTTCCGCAAAGGTTTTGCGCCGGTCGATATCGTCAAAACCCGGTTCAAGGATCAGATCTTTAATGACGTGCTGCGCGAGATATTGCCCGATCAGGTGGCGGAAGCCATCCGGGAAAATAACCTCAATCCTCTCAAAGAGCCCGAGATTCATTTTGAAGACATTCAGAGCGCCAAACTCGACGGGTCGCAATCCGTTTCGCTCCACGTTCATGTCGAAGTGATGCCGGAAGTTCCGATGCCCGAATACAAAGGACTGGAAGGCGTCCGCCGCCTTCGCCCGGTGGAAGAAAACGAGATCGATGAGATCATCGACGAGCGCCGCAAGTCGATGGCCACGCTGGTCCCGATGGATGACCACAAGGCCGAGCTGGGCGATACCGTGATCGTCGATCTGAACGGAACCTTTGTCGATGACGCCGCGGCAGAGCCGGTGGCGGTTGAAAATATCGAGATCAAACTCGGTGACGAAAGGATCGAGAAAGCTTTTAACGACGCTCTGATCGGTGTCGAGCCCGATCAGGAAAAAACTTTTATCGTCGATTACCCGGCGGAATTTACTTCACCGGGATTAGCAGGAAAAAAGGTCGAGTACACCGCCAAGATCAAAGGCGTCGGACGGATCGAGCTTCCTGAAGTCGATGACGAATGGGCGAAAAGTTTGGAGGAAGGTTTCGAGTCCATCAAAGACCTGCGCCGCAAACTGCGCGACGATATGGAATACGTTTCCAAGATCGAAGCCGATAACAAACTGCGTTCGGAATTGATTAACATTCTCGTCGAGAAATACGATTTTGAAGTGCCGTCGATGCTCAAAGATTCGCAGGCCAAAGGGCTGGTCAATAACTTTGCGCAAAATATGATGCAGCAGGGAATGGACCCCAATGCCGCCAACAAGGATTTTTGGCAGATGGTCTACAACCAGATGCTGCCGCAGGCCGAGCGCGACGTGCGCGGCGCGATGCTGCTGGAAAAGATCGCCGAAGCGGAAAATGTCGAAGTAAAACAGGAAGAGATCGACCATGAGATCGAAATGATGGCGGCCAATTCCCGCGTCACGGTCGAGGAAGTCAAGTCTCACCTGGAAAAGCATGGCGGTGAGGCTAATATCAACGACCGCCTGCGCAGCCGCAAAGCGGTTGACGCTCTTCTTGATAGCGCCAGGATCAGCGATGGCGAATGGATCGACCCGGCAGCGGCGGAAGCCGCGGAAATGAGGGAAGGGACGGAAAGTAAGGAAATCGGGGAAATTCCTGAAGCCTCTGAAGAAGGCGAAACTGCTGAAAATAAAGAAGAAACCAAGCCCGTAAAGGCTAAAAAAGCCGAAAGCGCCGATGATAAGCCGAAAAAGCCTAAAGCGCCGGCCAAAGACAAGGCATCTGCTGAAAAAGGCGATAAGAAAAAGGACGAGGAAAAAGCCCCGGAGTAGGTTTGAGGTTTTCGCGGAAATAGTTGTAGAATCTCACTGTCGGCAACGAGTCGATCGTCATTTTTGTCCCGCGTTTTACCGTGTCTGAATTAACAATCAACATTGAAAAGGTAAGGTAGAGAGTTTATATGGCATTAGTTCCAATGGTAGTCGAACAAACCTCGCGGGGTGAGCGGGCATTTGATATCTATTCCCGTTTGCTCAAAGACAGCATTATCTTTTTAGGTACGCCGGTCGACGATATGATGGCTAACCTGATCGTCGCCCAGCTTCTGTTTCTAGAGGCCGAAGATCCGGAGCGTGATATCAATCTCTACATAAATTCGCCGGGCGGTTCTATTACTGCCGGAATGGCCATTTACGACACCATCCAGTTCATTCGCAATGACGTCACGACGATCTGCGTCGGCCAGTGCGCTTCGATGGCGGCGCTGCTGCTGGCGGCCGGCACCAAGGGCAAGCGTTTTGCGCTGCCGCATTCCAGAATATTGATCCACCAGCCTTCGGGCGGCGCTTCGGGACAGGCGACGGACGTTCGGATCATGGCCGAGGAAATTTTGCGCATGCGCGAAGTGACCTCGAGAATTCTGTCCAATCACACCGGCCAGCCTTTCGATCAGATCGAAAGCGATGTCGAACGCGACCGTATCATGTCCGCCATTCAGGCCAAGGAATACGGCATCATCGACGAAGTGATCGAGCACCGCGAATAATCCTCAAAAAATACGGGTCCCGGTGCATTTGCTAACGGGTAAATGTTGAGGTAAGTTAGCTTTCGGGGAATTACCCGGCTCAAAAAACTCATATATGTCAAGAAAACCGGAAGAAGTTTTGCAGTGTTCGTTTTGCGGTAAGTCGCAGAACGAAGTTAAAAAGTTGATCGCCGGCCCTGGTGTGTATATCTGCAACGAGTGCATCGATATATGCAATGAGATCATCAATGATGATGACCAGGCTGTGCCGGGCGGCCTTAATACTCCGCTGCCGAAACCGGCCGAGATCAAGGGTTTTCTTGACGAATACGTCATCGGGCAGGAAGAGACCAAAAAACGCCTCGCCGTTGCCGTTTACCAGCATTACAAACGCATCGAGCTTGCCAAACGCCGCAACGACGTTGAGATCCAAAAATCCAATATTCTTCTGGTAGGCCCGACCGGCACCGGCAAAACTTTGCTGGCCCAGACTTTGGCGCGGATGCTGAGCGTTCCGTTCTGCATGGTCGATGCCACCACGCTGACCGAGGCCGGTTACGTTGGCGAAGATGTTGAAAACATCATCCTCAAGCTTTTACAGGCGGCCGGCGGCGACGTCGAGCGCGCCCAGCACGGCATCATCTACATCGACGAGGTCGATAAGATCTGCCGCAAGGACGATAACCCTTCGATCACGCGCGATGTGTCGGGCGAAGGCGTCCAGCAGGCGCTGCTGAAAATTCTCGAAGGCACCGTTGCCAACGTTCCGCCCCAGGGCGGCCGCAAGCACCCGCACCAGGAATTTTTCCCGGTCGATACCACCAACATTCTTTTTATCTGCGGCGGCGCCTTTGTCGGCCTGGAAAAGATCGTCGAACGGCGGCTGCGCAACAAGGCGCTCGGTTTTAACGCCGAGGTCATGACCAATCGCCAGCGCCACGCTGAAGCGCTCGCTAAGCTGGAACCGGAAGACCTGATAAAATATGGGCTTATCCCGGAATTTGTAGGCCGCTTGCCGGTCCATGGAACGCTGCAGGAGCTTGATTCCGATGCGCTCGTCCGCATTTTGACCGAGCCCAAGAACGCTCTGATCAAGCAGTTCCAGAAGAAATTCGAGTTCGATAACATCAAGCTGCGCTTTACCGACGAAGCCATTCGCGGCATCGCTGAGCACGCCGTTGCCCGCAAGGTCGGCGCGCGCGGATTGATGATGATTGTGGAAGAATTGCTGCTCGAACCGATGTATGTCCTGCCTTCACAACAAAAGCGAAGCACCAAGGAACTCCTGATCACCCGCGATATGGTGGAAAAACGCGGCTCGATCTTCGACAGCCTGACCGGCGTCGATGACGTCGCGGCTTAAGTCGCGGCTTAATATGGAGCGCGGGCGCTGCGAGGCGTTTGCTAATGAGGTCAGTAGCGTTTGCGTAAGCAAATGCGTGATCTGTGTTCTTCTATGTGGAATGATACGGAAATCCCACTTGCGTATCTGATCACGTTTCGTTGTTATGGCACTTGGCTGCCCGGTGACGAGCGCGGTTCGATAGACCGCCACCATAATGTTTATAAGTCGTTATATCACAGTCCTAACGCAGAATTTCGGAAGTTTAATCGCGAACAATTAAAAAGTGAACCTTTTGTTTTGGATACGTTCGCTCGAAGTGTGGTGGAGTTGGCGATAAAGGAAGTTTGTGATTTTCGTGGATGGCCTTTACTAGCTTTCAATATTCGTACAAATCACATTCACTCGGCTGTTTCTATCGGTACCATGAGCGGAAGCCAGGCGCTTAATAGTTTTAAGGCCTATGCTACACGTAAACTGCGCGAAAAGGGTACTTGGAGACACGAACATTCACCATGGGCAAGCCGCGGCAGTAAAAGAAAGTTGTGGAACGAGCAAAATGTAGACAAGGCAATCGATTATGTCCTGAACGGGCAGGGTAGGGATTTGCCGGATTTTGATTGAAGATTTTTACGCATCGGCTGACGCCGACGCTACTGACAAGAGTGCGGCATCGGCCTACGTCGGCGCTGTTGCTAGGGTCTTGTAATGAGGTCGGGTAGCAAATGTGTGATTTTTTCTTTCATAAAAAAAACTCTTCCCACGGCGACCCAAAATTTGCTAAAGTATTAAATGTACCTGTTTAACAGGTGCAAAACTAGCCAAACGCGCGATCCTTTCTCTGACCTACGGAAAGTTTAATCCCATACCTGTTTCTGCTTAATGAAACGTATTCAGGAAAAAATCAAGGACCTGGTAGATGTTCGTCCCTATAAGCGGCTGAGCAACTATCTCGAAGACCCCGCCCAAACCCTTTCGTCCTATTATTTTACGGCCGATACCGCGGACATGATGGCGGTGTGGGTAGGCGATGTCTCCGATGTTCAAACCGGCAGCGGTTCCGCCCGCGCTCTGGCCGGATATCGCGGCGTCGGTAAAAGCCATTTCCTGGCTACTCTCGGCGCGATCGTTTCGCAGCCCGAGCTGCGTTCACGCATTTCCGAAGCCCACGTCGCTGCCAGCGCGCAGGAACTAAAACGCCGCCGGCATCTGGTGGCATACGTCGAACGCGGCACCTACGACACTCTGATCGATGAGGTCAAAGCGGCGTTATCCATGGTCACCGAAACCGACCTCAGCGGCCTCGGCGATTCTATGCCTGAGCTGCTGGCGCTGGGGGCCGAAAAAGCAGGCGACCTTCCGCTGGTCATCATTATCGACACGGCGCAGGACCGCCCGGCGCGCGTACAGCGCGATGACGGCGCGGTACTCGGTGAAATGGCTGAGATCGCCAAGGGTCTGAATATTTTTATCGGTGTTGCGCTCGATGACGACATCGCCGGCGCCGACAATGTGAACGCCGCGATCGCGCGCAGTTATCACATCGACTATCTCGACCAGGAGCATCTCTACAAGATCGTCGATACGCATCTTTTCCCCAAGCGCCGCCAGACCCAGCCGGTGCTGCACGAAGCCTATTCATACCTTAAAGATGCGATCCCGAATTTCCGCTGGAGCGAGCAGAGATTTTCGTCTCTCTATCCGCTGCACCCCATCATTTTAGAGGTAACGCCTTTTGTCCGCCTCTACTCGCCGGACTTTGCCCTGCTGCCTTTTGCCGCTGAGGCGGGAAGTAAGATCGCCAGCCGCCCGGCCAATTCCCTCATCGCCATCGACGAGGTTTTCGACCGCGCCGAAGCCGGTTTGCGCAAAGCGGAAAATCTCAAGGAAGCCTTTGAGACCTACGACAGGATCGCTTCCGAGGTCATCTCGCAGATCCCGGTCATGCAGCGCCTGCAGGCGAAAATGATCCTCAAGGGATTGCTGCTGCTTTCGCTCGACGGCGACGGGACTACCGCCGGCGACATCAGCGCGGCAATGCTGCTGCACGACGAGAACGACCCGTCCAAAGCGGCCAGGGATATCGGCGAAATGCTCGATACCTTCGTTTCCGTTTTCCCGGACGGCATCCGCCGCACCGAAGAAGCCGGCCGCGAGGTTCGCTACAACCTCAAGGTCAGCGGTAAAGACGATCTTAACGCCGCTCTCGCGGAAGCAGCGCGGTCGATCGATCCGCTGGAGATCACAAAACTTCTGCGCCGTGCCGCCAAAGAGCGTTTTGCCGATTGGATCGTGGCGGGCGAAAGTGACGGCGACGGATTCGACACGCTTGACGCGCAGGTTCTCTGGCGCGGCGGTTATCGCCGGGGCCGCGTGGTCTGGAATTGGACTGGCGCTTCTGCCGCGCCAAGTGAGTTGGTAAACGATGAGCGCGTCGGCGACGTCTGGGATTGGGAAGTTGTTATTTCTTACCCGGCCAGTGCCGATCCTAAAAAGAGCAATGCGCTTCCGACCGCCGTTTGGCAGCCCGCCGAAATAAAGCCGGAAGAGGACGAAGCCCTGCGCCGCTATTGCGCGCTGTTGAACGACCCGGCGCTCAAAGAAACTTACGGCGAGCAGGTGCGCGCGGCCGCCCATACGCTTTCCGGTTCGATCAAAAAGATCTGGAACCGCATTTTTCTCGAAGACGCCATATTTTTTATCTCCGGCGAAGAGTACGCGGTTTTGGCCCCGGCGGCTGAATCGCTGAGCGAAATGCTTTCCTTCGGGCTCGCGCCGATGTTTGAGGCCCATTATCCGGAGCACCCGGTATTTGCCGCGCCTCTCGGAATGAACCAGGTTTCCCAACTGGTACAGGATCTTTTCAGCGGCGCCAAACAGCCCTCGGCCGAAGTGCTGCAGTTGGCGGAAACGTTTGCCGTGCCATTAGGCCTGGCGGCACAGCGCGGCGGAGGCTTTGCGCTCGAAGGCGATGAGAAGATAGCTGCTTTGCCCTGGAGCAGAGATGTCATCTCGATCGTCGGTGAGAAACCGGTTTCGTTGCGTGAGATATACCGCGTGATGAAGAAAGAGCCTTACGGCCTGGTGCGTGAAGCCCAGCACCTGGTTCTTTCCGCCCTGGTGGCGCAGCGAAAGATAGAATTTGTCACCTCCAGCGGCGACCGCATCAGCCGCCGTTCGCTCGATCTCAAGATCATCTGGGACGACATCGTCGGTGTCGAACGGCCCACCGACGATTCCCGCGATTATGCCGAGCTGGCCAATTGGGCAAAACTAATTACCGGTGTCGAAACTCTGCGCTCGCTCGAGGATGCCGAAGGGCGGGAAGAGATCTTTACCGCGCTGGCCAAATGGCTGGAAGATTGGCGGCAGTCAAAACTCCTGCAGAGATTTGACGATCTGCCCGGCGATTCGCTCAATACGCGCGTCTGGCGTCAGGCCGATCGCGTTCACAAGACGTTCGGTATGGTCGCGGTGGCGGTCGAAGCCGTGACGGGAAAAAACATTGAGGTGGAAGAAGGCCTGCAGCGCATCGCCGATGCCTTCCTCGATTCCCAGGAAGAATTTGAAACGGCGCGAAAAAATTTGAGCGAGCTGGAAGATTTTATCGTTGGCGCCGCCAAACGGGCAGAGGTCTGGCAGTATCTGGCCATCAGCGAACCGACCGACGACCGTGAGATCGAACGGCTGCGTTATCATAACCTGAACATTCTGGAAGAGATGGATGGCGGGTTTAGCCGCGAACTGAACCTTTCGCTTTCCGAAGCGTGGCTCGATTTTGGCGAGCATTTTCAGGACCATTTCGCGCTCAGCCATGATCGCGTGATGAGATCGCACCATCTGCAGGAAGTGCTCGAAGAGGTCGTCCAAAGCAACGAGTGGTGGGAATTTGATAATCTTTCCAAAGTCACCATCTTTCCCCAAACCTATTCCGACCGGGCCAGGCAGATCCGGGAAAAAATGAAAGACCTCAATTGCAGTTTCGATGTCCGCGCGCTCTTAAAAGCGAAACCGTTCTGCGCCTGCTCATTCCGGCTGACGGAGATCGGCGAATGGGAAAGCTTGCCGAAAGTTCTGCAGGAGGTCATCAGCGAAGGACGAAATTCCTACCGCCGGACGATCCAATTGCTGCGCGAGCCGCTGGCCAAGGTGCTGCGCCATCTGGCAAAAAAAGAAAAGGACGCCGATACGCTAAAAAGCATCGAGTGGCTCACCGATGTGCTTTCCAAAGGCCAGGCCCTGCCGCTGCTGGGAAATACCGAGATCAGAATATTGACCGACGCCCTCAATGAAATACCTGCTTCAACCATTTTGCAGGTCAAAGTGCCGCAGGAAAAAGGCAGCGTTAATCGCGAAGAATTAAAGACCAGATTAAATCAGTGGCTTGACGACTTGCCAAACGAACCCGTTTTGTTGAATCTAGTAAGCGAATAGGCTTTGTGTAGCGGACTGTCAGTAGCGTCTGCGTTAGCGGATGCGTAAAACGCATAAGAAAACGCGCTTGCTGACGCAAGCGCTACTGACAAGGCAAACCCAAACAAAACGGAGCAACACATCACTGCCAAAAAAAATAAACCCCGCATTGCTATCATCGGCGCAGGCCGAATGGGCGGAGCTTTGGCCATCGCTCTTTCGCGCCGCGGCTTTGAAGTCACTGCCGTGATCTCGCGGACCAAAAAAAGCGCGGTAAATTTGGCGGAGAAACTTTCCGGTTCACCTATAGCACTGGGTATTTCCCGATTAAATCTGCTGCCGGCCCCAGATCTGATATTGATAACTACCCCGGACACCGAGATTGCCGGCACGGCCGAAAAGCTGGCCGGGTTAAAAATGATAAAGACGGGAAAGCCCCCAAAGCTTGTTGTATTGCACACCAGCGGATCGCTATCGTCGGAAATTTTAGCGCCTTTAAAAGCGGCCGGCTGCGCAGTCGGATCGCTGCATCCTTTAGCTTCCATCAGCGAACCCGAACTAGGGCCTAAAAGATTCAAGAACGCTTATTTCTGCGTCGAAGGCGATAAAAAAGCGCAGCAGATCGCCCGCCAAATAGTCGGCAAGCTGGGCGGAAAATCGTTTTCGCTCGAGACCAAATTCAAACCGCTTTATCATGCCGCCGCCGTTATGACGAGCGGTCATACGACCGCGCTTTTTTCGGTCGCGGTAGAGCTTTTAACGAAGTGCGGGTTGAGCGCCGGCAAAGCGAAAAATGTTCTGCTTCCGCTGCTTTTGGGCACGGCGGAAAATCTCAGAAAGCAATCTCCAGCCGAAGCATTGACCGGTACATTTGCCCGCGTAGATATCGACGCCTTTGAAAGGCATATCAAACTGCTCGCGGAAAATGCCGATCAAAATGCGATCGACATATATCTGGAACTCGCGGGGGTTTCCCTGAAATTGGCCGCCGAACAGGGCGCCGATAAAGAACGCATCAAGATCTTAAAGCGAAAAATACGTCTTAAACTCCCCTCCTTACGAAGGAGGGGTGGCGCGCGCTCCGCGTGACGGGGTGGTTCTATGGAGCGCGGGCATCCTGCCCGCATTAGTTCTTGTCAGTAGCGTCGGCGTTAGCCGATGCGTTCTTGTCAGAATCGGGAGCGGGTAGCGACCGGGTTCTTGTCAGTAGCGTCGGCGTTAGCCGATGCGTCTCTTATCAGAACTTACGCATCGGCTAACGCCGACGCTACTGACAAGAACCCAAACCACAAATAATACAAAACTCTGCTAACCCGGCTAACTCTGAAAACTCTGCCAATTCACCCAAATCCTCTCTCGCCATCTTCATCCAACATTAATATGATGAAGCTCTGTTTGCGGTGTGCGGGTCAAACCACACGGTTTGGGCTGTGCACGCCGGGCATGCTTGGCAGCCCGGGAGGCGGCTGAACCAAGGGCTGCTGCCTCTGAAAGTCATAGCGAACCCGCATCGTATGCTTTAGCGCTCTGCGGGCATAAACCCTGTATTTAAGGCTAGCCTGCGTCCTGCTCGTGACGTCAGGTGAAAAATTAATTCGGGCCAACCGCTGCGAGGCCTGTTCCCGCCTGATTTCTCCTCGCATGTCGCGCTTGTAAAACCAAATGAAAAACGGCTAAGCGTGTAGTACAGGATTTCATCTCCGCCTAAAAACCACGGATGGCCGCCGCGCGGTGAAGCGTCACCGCGAGTGGATCCCCGCCGCCGCAAACAGACCAGAAAACAGTTAAGAGTCTAGAGAGTCGTGCTCCTAAAGCTCCCCTCCTTACAAAGGAGGGGTGGCATGCGCTTCGCGTGACGGGGTGGTTCTCTCTTGCCGCCTATCGAATGCTGCGCATTCGTGCGGACGAGCCGTCCGCGCTCCCAGTGTCCGCGCTTCGCGTGACGGGGGGTGGTTCTCTCTTGCCGCCTATCGAATGCTGCGCATTCGTGCGGACGAGCCGTCCGCGCTCCCAGTGTCCGCGCTTCGCGTGCCGGGGGTGTTCTCTCTCTCGTTTCTTAAGCAGTGTCCGGCAGCTTTTTCGGCTCGACCATTATGGTTTTGAAGGTCGAGATACGCACCAGGCCCGGCGCGCCGCCTTTGATCTTGGAAACATTTTTTTGCTGGGTGTAGTTGACCGCCGCCTTGGATTCTTTTTTTGCCTGGCTGTAAAAGGCCGCCAATTGCGCTGCTTCAAGCGTGGTTTTGTTTGGGATCTCTTTGCGGTTCGGGTTGCGCACGATCACATGCGAGCCCGGATAATCCGCCGCGTGCAGCCACAGGTCCTGCGCTTTCCCGATGCGAAAAGTTAAATTATCATTGTCTTTAGCGCCGCGCCCGACCAGGATCTCAAAGCCGTCTGACGAAACAAAACGGCGCGCGCCGGCGACCGGCTCCTTAAGTTTTTCCTTTACCTTTTCGTCTTTCGCGTCATCTTCTTTGCGCACGAAATGTTCAAAGGCGGCGGTGTCTTTTATGTCGATAAAACTTTGCGTTTTTTCCAACCGCTGCTGTAAAACGCGGATCTCTTCCGTCACCGTCAGAATGCGTTTGGGGATCGCGGCGACGGCGCGGCGCGCTTTGGTATAAGCGGCAAAGTGTTTCTGCGCGGCCTGGGGTATGGACAGATTTTCCTGAATATCGATCTCGATCTCCGGAGTGTTTTCGGCGAAAAAGTCAGTGAGCTTGACCTTGCCACCCTTGATCTCCGCCGCCGGGTTTGCCAGCAGCAGGTCGCCAAAACGCTTTTGCTGCTCGATGTCGCCGTGCGATTCGAGGTCCTTCATTAAATTGCCGCGCAATTTCTCGCGCTTTTTGATCTCGCGTTTTATTTCGTCGGTGGCCGTCTTGGCTTTAGCGGCAAATACTTTTTCCGCCGCGAGCTTTTGATAGTAAGAATCGAGCGATTCAGACAGCGTGGCAAAATGATTTTTAAGAAAAGCCTTGCCGGAATTTTTATGCGCTTCGTTATCGCCCGCCGGCGCTTGATAGGTCTCGCCGGTCCGCTCAGTTTCCCGCAGCGAATCTATTATCCGATCGCCGGCGCCGAGTAAAAAAAGGTCGGCCGAACGCCCCGTGAATTGGGCCAGCAGCACGTAGCGCTCATCGTTTCCCAATTCATCCTGCGTCTGTATCTCAAACCGTACGATACGTTCGCGGGACATCTTTACGACGCCGGTGAGAATGGCGGTGCCCAGGCGTTTTCGCAGCAAAAGAAGAAAAGGCGACGGGTGGCGCGAAGCTTTTTCCAGGTCTTTTACCCGCCGCTTGATCAGGTAGATCCGCGGAGCGGGGTTGTTTTCAAAACCTAAAAAAAGATAACGCCCGTCTCTGATACCGAGATCAACGGCCAGAGAGAGGCGCGAGAGCTGAAAAATTTTGCCGAGTCTTTTTCCTTTGATCAGAGGAAGAAGCTCGGCAATTATTGCTTGAATAGTTGCTTCGTTCAATTTACAAAGCTTAACAGTTTTTTAATTTTCGCGCACCACCATCGTGCCTGAGATCAGGTCGTGAACGGCGCGTCTTTCGCGGTTCCAGAATATGGCGGCAAAACCGATGCCGCCCAGCGCCAGCGTCAGCAGATAAACGCAGGAGCTGACCGCCGCCTGGTTAAAGGTCGGATAATCGTTGTCCTCTGCGTCGATCATTTCCAGCGAGAAAAGCCCCATCCCGAGCGTGCGCCCGATCAAACCCACCGCGGCGGTGATATAGAGAAACATCACTATCGAACAGGTGACCAGAAAAGCAAACGCGCCTTCGACGGTGAACCAGTTTCCGCCGAGCATCACGAACGGCGAAAGGATCAGCAGGCTCAAAAAACCGCTGATAATAAAATCGAAAAGCCCGGCGTTAAAACGAAAGGCGAACGGGGCGATCTCTTCAGCCTCATCTTCCTCAAAATTCGCCACGGGGGTTGGCGGCACCGGTAACGGCCCAGGCTGAGCCTCTTCCTGGCGTTCTTCGCGGGGCAGCATAAACTTCGGCGCGGCGGTTTCGGTGCGGTATTTAACGGGTGTGGTTACCGTTTCGTCGCCTTCGGGATAGGAAACGGTCGCCTGGAATTTGCGCAGCCGGTTGGTATCGAATTTTTCTCCGGAGGCGAGCAGGTCGTTTTTGATCTCTGCGGCGCGCGCCAGTTTTTCGCGGTGATTTCGCCCGATCTGGGACAGGCGGTCTTCCACTGTCTCGTTTTCGGAAAAAATAAACGGGCGGATCTCACCCGTATCGTCATCGGCGGGCGCGACGGGATTTAAAAGCCCTTCGGCAAAGGTCGTTTCGCGCCGGTAAAGCGCTGCCGGACGGGTCGGGGCCGTCGGTACCGGCGTATAAGATGGTGCCTGTACAGGTTGACGAGGCTGATACGAGCGGACGGGCGCCTGTTCCTGCGGCTCGTATTGCGGTTCATATTTCTGCCGCGATTCTTCTATCCGCCTCAGGGCTTTTTCGAGCAGCGGCGCCACTGTCGGAGAATGCTGCCGGACCTGCGGTTCTTCGAGCAGCGCCATCGCCAGGCCGGTTCCGCCAATGGCGTGTTTCTTGGCCACGATGGCCTCCGTATTTGCCGGGGAATTTGCCGCAGCGGCCTGCCCGCGCTGGTCCTTGATCTCTTTCAGCCGCGACTGCAGTTCCAGCCGCCATTCCGGCAGTTCCGGTTTCTTGCCCGGGAAATCCACCAGCGTGTTACAGGTGTTTTTGCTTCTGATCTCGGTAGTGATAGACGGCTTTTCGCGGGCGGCTTCCACGGGAATCGCTGGCGGTGCTCCCGATATCTTAGGCGGGGCTTCAAAGCCCGGCCCGGTTTCGGCTGCTGCAGCCGTTGCAAACCTTACCTGAGGTTCTTCCGGCAGGGGCGCGGACGCCGTTTCCGGGGCCTTATCGCTGATCTTGCGGGGCTTAACGCGGGAAAAAAGCTCCTGGTAGATCGGGTCGTCCGTGGCCTTGCCGCAATGCGGGCAGATCGACAAGCGATATTCGAAATTCGTGTAACAGAAGGGGCATTCCATAATTTTTCAGTGTTTACTGCCGTAGAAAAATTTTTAATCGAATTACAGGAAGCTGAAGCTTTGAACCAAACTGTGGGGATAATATCAGAGTTTACTTTAACTCGTCAATAGGAAATGATAGGAATTATTGAGGTTGGGAGAAAATATTCAAAAATCTGTAACATGCATTTTTCCGCATCGAAACGCTTAAGCTGTGGAAAAGTTTAAGCGGTTTTGGTACAAGGTGCCGAAAAGCATTATTACCTCTTTGAAGAAAGTATTGACATAGCAACGTTAACGGCATAAATTTACAACGTTCTAAACCATCCCCGATTAAACCTGATTAAGAAGGTATTTTCTATGCGAATTCCTGCGCTTTTATTGATTTTTCTGATGGTGGTAGCGTTATCTCCCAGCAATACAGCCGCGCCTAATAATGTAATGGCTAGTGTATTTAAAGGACAGGATGTTCAAGCGGTTCAACCTGTTGCGGCAGCAACGCCGTTAGCCACCCCAAGACCCGGTCAAACCTGCTGCTCTCAAGGTGCCGCCGCTAAATGCCAGGATGGAACTTGCAGTCATAGCACTGGGAGCGGAACTTGCTCGCATCATGGCGGTGTCGCTCAATGGTGTAACCGATAAATAAAACTGGTTTGTCTCTAAAGCCTCCTTCTTCCTAAAAAAGGCTAATCTGATAGCTCGCCGGAGCGGGCGCAAGCGGCCCTTCCGGACTGCAATTTATTTAGATTTACATTAAAAAACCGGGCGCTTAGCTCCCGGTTCCAAAAAACATTTCAAAATAATCAGCAGCTATTTTAACTACAATTTCTGCCGTCCGGGAAAGCCGGTTTCCAGTTCGTGCCACCATTCGATCTGGGGGCCGTCGTCGAGCTGCCAGCAGAGGAGGACCACGCGTTCTTCGCGTTCGGAGGGAAAATCGATCAGGCCGCGCCCGAAGTCTTTTATTTGCACGCCCATTTCGTCGATCTTGATGGCTTGTTTACTAAGGTCGATCAGCGCCTGGACGTAGTTTGAACCGCCTTCCATACCGCCGCCGCCTTCGTCGGCAGCGCGGGCCGCGGCCGCGGCGTTTTCGCGAAAACTCTGGACCTTAAGATGGCAGGTTTTGATCTGCATCAAAATGGGTTCGACCACGGGGAGTAAACGGTTGGCTTCATCAACCGTAAAAAGCTTGATATTTTCAGTCTTCTCGATCATAACTACTATCCTTCGTCTCTTACACGCACCAGGTCATCGATCTCTTCCGTCTCGGTTTTGGGGAACGCCGAAGGGGGAATGACTCCGCTAACTCCGTTGCCGTAATTTCCGTTTCGCTCGGGCTGCAGCAGCGACGGGTCCAGTATTTCCTCGGGGGCGATGTAGGAAGGCACTACATCGTAACGGTCGCCCTGCAGGGCGTCTTTCTTGACCATGTGGGCGATCTCGCCCAGGTCGATAAAATAATCGGCCACGTCGATCAGTTTCGGGGCGCTGTTCGAACGAAAACCGGCCACTTCCACGCGGCAGCCTTTATAGGCCACGGCATTTACGGCATAGACGAAATCTTCGTCGCCTGAGACCAGCACCGCCGTGTCGTATTTGCCCGCCAGGCTGAGCATATCCACCGCGATCTCGACGTCCAGATTGGCTTTGCGCGTACCGTCGTAAAACGTTTTAAGTTCTTTCTGCACGACGCGGAAACCGTTGCGGCGCATCCAGAGCAGAAAGCCCTGCTGGCGTTCCGCGCCGGCATCGACACCCGTGTAGAAAAAGGCGCGCAAAAGCCGGCCGTCTCCCAACAGAACCCTTAAAAGCTTGTTGTAATCGATGTCAACATTGTGAAAGCGCGCGGCATGAAAGAGGTTGTTGCCGTCTATAAAGACCGCTACGACTCCACGATTTCCAAATTGCCACGAGGTGGTATTACCAGGATCGAATTGCATTTATATGATACCTTCCGCAGTTCCGATATATATTTTAGATAGTCAATTAAATAAAAAATTCAAATATTAGATTTTTGATCTGATTATAGTCTGCGTTCAACAGGGCAAATTGGTCAAGCTAAAACGGTGCATTTTTCGCAGAAACAACGATTTAACGTATAATCTGAAGCAGAAAATGAGCGATAAACCTCCGACCGCGGAAGAGCGGCTAAAAGGCCTGCCGGTGACGGCGGAAACGCCCGGTTTCAAGCCGGAAGAGATGTCCGTTTGTGAAAAATGCGCCCGCCCGAACCCTCCGACCCGCGCTAAATGTTTTTACTGCGGCGAGCCTTTAAAGATAGCTGAAGGCAGGGAGGATCTGGTCGCGCCCAACCTTAGGCCTATGGAGGCCTGGGAAAAAGGCTTCAATATCATTTTTAACGGCGCGGTTTTTGCTGCAGAAAATATACGCGAAAATATCCGGGCGGCGGCGACGTTGTTACGGCGTGAGCCGGACGAAATAAAGAGCATCTTTGAAAAGCAGCGGCCGCTGCCGCTGGCGAGGGCTGAATCTCTAACGGAGGCCGAGCTGATTCAGCAAAGGCTGGCCGGCGCCGGGATCGGCTCGTTTATCTGGCCCGATGAAGAGGCCGCGATCGATCAGCCGACCCGCCGTCTGCGGGGCCTGGAGATCACGGGGGACACGATAACTTTCCTTGCATTTAATAAGGGCGCCCAGGGTAATAACGGCGAATCACCGACTTTTCAATGGAGCGAATTGGCCTTGATCGTACAGGGAAGTTTATTTGAGAAAAAAATCTCTTCCATCGAAAAACGCAAGAAGAACGAAGAAAAGCAGGTGACGGAATCGACGGAGACCAGCCATGATGAGCCGGTGCTCGACCTTTACACTTCGGGTGACAATATCGGCTGGCGCGTTTTGACCAAAGGATTTGATTTTTCCTGTCTCGGCCCGCTGAAGGGAATGCTCGCGGTCGAAAATATTAAAAAGCTGGCGGTATCGATAAAAGAACACGCGCCTCAAACAGTCGTAGACGACAGCTATATAAAGCTTCGCGGGGCGCTCGGCAAGGTGTGGGAAAACGAACACAAAATGGCTTCGCACAAATGGGAACGCGAAAGCATGGGCAAGTTTCATTTCGATAATGTGACGGCGGTAGATAACATCACGCAGTTCACCCGGTACTCGCGGCTGCAGTGGCGGTTGTTGAAAGAAAAATAAAATGACAGGTGCGGGAAAAATATACGGTGTCGCTCCGGTGCTGGAAGCGCTCAGCGCGGGAAAAGGGCGTGTGCAAAAAGTTATTGCCGCCGACGGGGTGTCTCACTCACGGTTTTTAGAAATTGAGAAAGCGGCCCGCGCGCAAAATATTCCGCTGCAAAAAGTTTCCCGCAAAGCTTTATCGCGCTATGTCGAAGACGATGCGAACCACCAGGGAGTGGTGGCTTTTGTGGCACCAATCGGTGGGGACGGAGGGGCCGCCGGGGCGGGATATGCCAAGGCGGATGATCTGCTGGAAGAAATTTCGGCAAAAGTTTTAACTGATGAAAAACCTCTCGTCGTTGTTCTCGACGGGGTTGAAGATCCGCGGAATCTGGGCGCGGTACTGCGTACGGTGGAATGCAGCGGCGCCGACGGGGTTTTTATTCCCGATCGCCGCGCCGTTGGGCTGACGGATGTAGTGGCCAAAGCCTCTGCCGGGGCGAGCGAGCACGTAAAAGTCGCGCAGGTCACGAATATCAACCGTTTGATCGAGGACTTAAAATCGCGCAATATCTGGGTGGTTGGAACCAGCGCTGATGCTAAAATGGACTATACTGAGTGGGATTGGACAAGCGCCTCGGCGCTGGTGATGGGCGGCGAAGGAAAAGGGCTGCATCGCCTGGTGGCGGAAAATTGCGACGTGCTGGTAAAAATTCCTTTGCTGGGAAAGATAGAATCTTTGAACGTCTCGGTCGCCGCCGGCGTAGTGTTATATGAAGCGGTGAGACAAAGAAGAAGTGAATAGTGATTAGTGATTAATTAAGATAAAACATTTGGTGTTAGTCACTAACCGTTATTAGTTATCAGTTAAAAGACTTATGTTTTGTCAAAAATGCGGAACACAAAATCCTGATGACGGCAGATTTTGCCGGAGCTGCGGCGTTGACCTGGGAAATTCCATAACGCAGGCCGCCGGCCATGCTTCCAACACTTACGTCGACCACCGGGGACGGGTACGCTCGAACGATCCGAACGATATTTGGAGCAACGGCATTCGCAATATAATCATGGGCGTGGGTTTTTTTATCCTCTCGATGACGCTGCTTTTTACCCAGGTAGCTAAAGGGGACAGGTGGTGGTGGGCGATGCTTATTCCGGCTTTCTCACTGCTGGCGACAGGGATCTCACAGGCGGCAAAAGTAAAAAGAATAGATAAGCAGAAGGCGGCCCAGCCTTATCAACAAACCCAATTCGGACCGGCCCAGCCGAATGCGTCACTGCCTCCGACACAGGCGACCCAGACCAGCTATGTGCAGCCTTCAGGCAGGTCAATTTATGACACTGGTGAATTCGACACCCGCCCGCCGAGCGTGACCGAAGGCACGACCCGGCACCTCGAGATAAACAAAGAAGGCGAAACAATGACGCTGCCGAAGAAGGATTAGTTTTTGTAGCGCCGCCGTCTCGGCGGCTGTCCTGACGGCGGGACGCCGGCGCTACACATCACTTCTTCATCATCGCTTCCAGCTTTCCGCCGGAGAGGTGGTTCATCACTGAAAAATATTTTCTCGGAAACCAGCGCTGAATTTTGTCGATCTGTTTTGCATCGGAGCCCACGAGAATTCGCGGGTTTTTATTTTTGATCCCGGTGACGATAATTTCCGCCGCCTGATCAGCCGTGGTGGGCGAGGCCTTGTCGAAAAATTTCCTGACCAGTTTTTTGTCTTCGTCCGTGGCATTTTCGCCAATGCGGCTGTCGTTGCAGATATTGGTTTTAATGCCGCCCGGGTGAACTGACGAGATCAGCACGTTAGACCCTTCGAGCTCGTGCCGGAGGCTTTCGGTAAAACCGCGCACGGCAAATTTGCTGGCGCAATAAGCCGATTGGCCCGGCGGCGCGATGATCCCGAAAATGCTTGAGATATTGACGATGTGGCCTTGTTGCTGTTCACGCAGGATCGGCAGAAAAACTTTTGTGCCGTAGACCGTGCCCCAGAAATTTACTCCCATCAGCCACTCGATGTCTTCAAACGAAAGTTCTTCGACGTTTCCGATCAGCGCGACCCCGGCATTATTTATCAAGTGCGTCACGCGGCCGTGTTTGGCCAGAGACCCATTCGCCAATTTCTGAATTTGATCCAATTTTGAAACATCGACGATGTGCGCGGAAACCGGAACGCCTGTTTTTTCGACCATCGCCAGGGTCTCTTGTAACCCGGCTTCATTGACATCGGCGATCGCAATTCCCGCGATCTTTTCCGCCGCCAGCCGCAATGCCAAAGCGCGGCCGATTCCCGAAGCCGCGCCCGTCACCACCGCGACACTGTTTTTATCTAAGCTCATAATATGGAGCGCGGGCATCCTGCCCGCAAAAGTAGCGCCGCCGTCCCGGCGGCTGTCCTGGCGGCGTCTCGCCGGCAGAATGCCGAATGAATTCGGCGCTCCGGGCTACGCTTCCAACTGTGCGTGCGCCGCCGACAGACGCGCGATCGGCACGCGGAAGGGCGAGCAACTGACATAATCCAGCCCGAGCGAATCGAAAAATTCCACCGAGCGCGGATCGCCGCCGTGTTCGCCGCAAACGCCGATCTTCAAATTCGGATTTACCGAGCGGCCTTTTTCCACCGCGATCTTTATCAACTGGCCGACGCCTTCGCGGTCGAGCGTCTGGAAAGGATCGTCGGGATAAATTTTCTTTTCCACATAAAGCGGCAAAAATCTCCCCGAATCGTCGCGGCTTAATCCGAACGTCGTCTGCGTCAGGTCGTTGGTGCCGAACGAGAAAAATTCCGCGTGCTCCGCGATCTTATCGGCGACCAGCGCGGCGCGCGGCAGTTCGATCATAGTGCCGACCATATAATTAAGCTCAAAGCCGAATTCACCCATCACCTGTTTGGCGAGCTCGCGCACCAGCTTTGCCTGATCGCGGAATTCCTCCGGCGTAGATACCAGCGGGATCATTACTTCCGGCAGCACCTGCAGCCCTTCGCTTTGCACCTGACAGGCGGCTTCAAAGATCGCGCGCACCTGCATCCGGGTAACTTCGGGCACGAGGATCCCGAGGCGGCAGCCGCGCAGTCCAAGCATCGGATTTGCCTCCGAGAGATGCTCGACGCGGCGCAGCAATTTACGTTTTTCCGCGATCTCATCCAGCAGGATGTCCATCTCTTTCGGGCTGGCCTTGCGTGAGTTGAATTTCAGCTCCGTCAGCTCTTCCATCAGCTCCGCGTGGCTGGGCAGAAATTCGTGAAGCGGCGGATCGAGCAAACGAATGGTAACGGGCAAGTCTTTCATCGCGCGGAAAATTTCCACAAAATCCTGCCGTTGGAAAGGAAGCAGTTTCGCCAAGGCTTTTTCGCGTTCGCCCAAACCGCCGGCGAGGATCATCTCGCGCATTACCTTCAGGCGGTCTTCGCCAAAGAACATGTGCTCGGTACGGCAGAGGCCGATGCCTTCCGCGCCGTAATTTCGCGCGACGGTAGAATCGTGACCGGTGTCAGCGTTGGCGCGCACTTTCATTTTTCGCGAACCGTCGGCCCACGACATCACCAGGCGAAAATCGTCGTCAAGTTTCGGCTGGACGGTCGGCACCTGACCGAGAAAAACGCGCCCGGTCGAACCGTCTACCGTGATCCACTCGCCGCGCGGGATAGTGGTGTCGCCGACGGAAAATTCGTTATGCCCGTAATTGATGTTGAGCGCCGTCGCGCCCGCCACGCAGGGTTTGCCCATGCCGCGCGCGACCACGGCCGCGTGGCTGGTCATCCCGCCGCGCTGGGTCAAAATGGCTTCGGCGGCGACCATCCCGTGAAAATCATCGGGGCTGGTTTCGCGCCGCACGAGAATTATTTTTTCGCCCTGCTTGGCAAATTCTTCGGCCTCATCGGGATCGAAAACGACACGTCCCTGCGCCGCGCCTGGGCTGGCCGGAAGCCCGGTTGCAAGCGCCGTCACTTCGGCCGCCGGGTCGATCATCGGGTGCAGTAGCTGATCGAGCTGATCCGGCGACACACGCTGCAGCGCCGTCTGCTGGTCGATCAAACCTTCGCCAAACATCGCCACCGCGATCTTTACCGCCGCCGCGCCGGTGCGTTTTCCGCTGCGCGTCTGCAGCATAAAAAGTTTTTCGTTTTCAATGGTGAACTCGATGTCCTGCATATCGCGGTAATGTTTTTCCAGCCGCAGGGTGATATCGGAAAGCTGCTCGAAAACTTCCGGCAACTGCGTTTGCAGATGCGAGATGGGATTGGGCGTGCGCGTTCCCGCTACCACGTCTTCGCCCTGGGCGTTGAGCAGGTATTCGCCATACAAGATCTGTTCGCCCGTCGAAGGGTTGCGCGTAAAGCAAACGCCGGTGCCGCTGGTTTCGCCCATGTTGCCAAAAACCATCGCCTGGATATTTACCGCCGTGCCCAGGTCTTCGGAAATGCGGTTAACGCGGCGATAATCGATCGCGCGTTTTCCCATCCACGAATCGAACACCGCGGCAATCGCCATTCTTAATTGCTCTTCCGTGTTTTCCGGAAAGTGCCCGTATTCTTCGGCAAAGACGATGCGCTTATAGGCGGCGACGATCTCTTTTAATTCATCGACGGTCAGATCGGAATCGAGTTTGTCTCCGTTTTTGTAACGCTCCAGCACGCGCTCGAATTTTTCATGTTCCACGTCGAGCACGATCTGGCTGAACATCGAAATAAAACGGCGGTAGGCGTCCCAGGCAAAGCGTTCGTTACCGGTTTGCTTGGCCAGGCCCTCGACGGTTGAATCGTTCAAACCGAGATTGAGCACGGTGTCCATCATTCCGGGCATCGAAACCGGCGAACCGGAGCGCACGGAAACCAGCAGCGGGTTTTCCGCGTCGCCAAATTTTTTACCGAGCTTGGATTCGACCGCGGACAGCTTCGTCAATACCTGCGTCCACATTTCATCAGGAAAAGCTTTCTCGCTCTGGTGATATTCTTTACAGCACTCCGTGGTGACGATAAATCCCGGAGGGACGGGCAGCCCGAAGCCGGTCATCTGCGCCAGGGCCGCGCCTTTGCCGCCGAGTAAAAGCTTGCCCGCTTTGATGTCGGTCCCGGTCCATTCCTCGAAAAGATACGTCCAGGTCTTTTCCGCCGCCGCTTTGGTCGATTCCATACTTAAAAACTCCGATAAATAAAGTAAATAAAGGCATTCCCAGCTTCTAAATACTGCTAAAGCCTTGATTTATTCCAGATTAATAGCTTAACTAAGATGTAACAGTATAGTGTTTTTCGATTTAATAAACTAGATTAAACCCTATGAAAATAGTGTACTAAGATGAGAATTGCGGCAGATTTTTTGCGCTGAAGGCGCGGCGGAAATTAGCCGGTGGTGAAAGCCACCGGAATGAATGACACAAATTTATTTCCAGCGCTCCTTCAGAGCGCGGCTTATTAAGAGTCGCATAGCCCGCCGCTTTCGCAGCGGGCTAATGTCCGATGTGCCTCCGGCACTAAACTAATTATGAGATCCATCGTCGTATCGGTTTGCGCCAAAACCGCTGAAGAGTTAGTTAAACAAATAAAACAAGCCGAGGAACTCGGCGATGTGATCGAGGTGCGTTTTGATTGCCTGGACGCGGCCGAACTGGAAAAAAGCCTGGAACATTTTCCGCTTGCGGGCAAACCCGTGCTGGCTACCTTTCGGCCTTCAGCGCAGGGAGGCGCCCGCGAAATTTCAGACGAGGAAAGCAAAGCGTTCTGGCAGGGTGCTGAAAAGTTTGCGTGGGCGGACATTGGGCCCGATATGGCCGAAACAATCTCCGGTAAAAAGATCTGTTCGCATCATGATTTCGCCGGCACCCCGGACGATCTAAACGGCGTTTACGACGCTCTAAAAGCTTCGGAAGCCGAGGTCTTAAAGATCGCTGTGCAGACCGACGATATCAGCGACGGCTTGCCGCTCTGGAATCTTCTCAAAAAAGCCAAAGCAGAAAACAAACAGCTTGTTCCCATCGCCATAGGCGAGGCGGGAAAATGGACACGCGTTTTAGGATTAGCTCATGGCGCGCCGCTGACTTATGCATCGCTGGAAAGCGGAAAGGAAGTCGCGCCCGGTCAGATCTCCGCCGAAGACCTGCGCGATGTTTACCGCGTCAAAGAATTAAATGAGCAGACCGAAATTTATGGCGTCATCGGCGACCCGGTGAAGTTTTCGCTCTCGCCGTATATGCAGAACGCCGGATTTAAAGCCGCTGAATTGAACGCGGTTTTTATTCCTTTCGAAGTAAAAGATCTCGAGAGGTTTATCAGGCGCTTCCTGCCGGAATCCGGCCTTAATATCAAGGGCCTTTCCGTCACCATCCCGCACAAGCAGGCGATAATGAAATACCTGGATGAGATCGATGAAACGGCGCAAAAGATAGGCGCGGTCAACACGGTCAAGATCGTGGATGGGAAACTGCTTGGGTTTAACACCGACGCGCCCGGTTTTATCAAGCCCCTAAAAAGAGAGCTGGGCGGGCTTTCCGGTGCTAAAGCTGCGATCATAGGCGCAGGCGGAGGGGCCCGGGCCGCCATTTACGCGCTGCAGAAAGAAGGAGCAAAAGTCACGGTTTTCGCGCGTGATAGCGGGAAGGCAAAGGCTTTGGCCGGGGAATTCGATGCAGCCTTAAATAATCTGCAAGATGCTGATTTTACAGACTTTAATATTGTTATTAATGCTACGCCGCTGGGTATGAAAGGCAAATTTGAGGGGCAAACCCCGTCTACTTTTAGCCAGTTGAAAGGCGTTACTGTCGGATACGATCTTGTTTATACCCCCGAAGTAACACCCTTCATCCAAGAAGCCCGGACGGCGGGTGTGCCGATAGTGATCGGCGGAGCGGAAATGCTGGTGGCTCAGGGCGCAGAGCAGTTCAGGATCTGGACAGGTAATAACGCACCTGAGGAAATTATGTATGAGGCCGTCAGAAAGAAACTAAGATAATGTCACGTATAGTTAAAACATTCGGAATTTTAAGTTTAATTTTATTATTTTTATCCGTTGAAAACTCGCAGGCCCAGAGGACCATCACCACCAGCTCGAAAAGCACCGTCTCTTCGAAAATGTTTTTGCTGAATACCGCGGAGCGGAAGGTTTCGCTGGAACTGACGCTTACGCAGGACACCGCTTTGTCGAAGCTGTGGAAGCCGCAGTTAAATATCTATTCCTACGGAAAAAGTTTACAATATTTGGCGGCGCGAAATGCCGCGCCTGCGATTGAAACCAGCCAGGTCCGGTTCTTTGCCGACGGCAGGGAATTTAATATAGAGTCACGCTATTATTTCTACATGCGTGAGTCCGGCCGCAACGGCGCTTCGATCAGCTTTCAGAGCTTCCTTCCGCAGATGAGCGGCCTGAAAGTTTTGGATGAAAGCGGAAAAGAAGTCGGCGGGTTTTTGGGCGAAGTGCTCGGCAGCGATCTGACGTTCGATTCGCTCCCGGCTTTGAACCAGGCCAAAACTCTGGAAGTAAAAATAGGCGCGGAAACGTTCAACCTGAGCGGCGCGCAGCTTGATCAGCTCAGAGAAGCGGTAAAAGACGCCAGGTAAGTGACCGTTTTCTTTGCCTAAGTAATTTTCATATGCAGATCGAATCCCTGAATTGTCCGAACTGCGGCGCGGCGGTAATGAGCGACGCAGTTCGATGCACTTTCTGCCGATCACGCCTGAAAACCATGGCCTGCCCGAAGTGTCTGGGGCTGATGTTTCAGGGCAGCAAGCATTGTCCAAAGTGCGGCGCCGAATCGGTTGCCGCACAAGTCATTCCGGAAGAAAAGCCAGGTGAATGCCCGCGCTGCAAAGTGCGGCTTTCGCTGCTTCAGATCACGGATATCACGCTGCGCGAATGCCAGCGCTGCGACGGGCTTTGGTCTGACGCCGTGACGTTTGAAAATATTTGCGCCGATCGCGAAAGCCACGCCGCAGTGATGCAATGGTCTCAGGCAAAACAAGATCACACGCTGCCAAAAACCGCCATACAGTACGTGCCTTGCCCCGAATGTAAGCAGTTAATGAACCGCAATAATTTTGCGCGCTCGTCGGGAGTGATAATCGACGTCTGCAAATCGCACGGCGCCTGGTTTGATGCCGAAGAGCTGCCGCGGATCATCGAATTTATTCACGCCGGCGGGTTGGACAAGGCGCGGCAGCGGGAAAAAGTACAGATCGACGAAGACCGCCGCGACCTGCAGCAAAAACAATATATGGCCTCGCTCGATGCACGGCATCAGGGCGGACGGCAGGCGCACGATTGGAACTCGGACGTAGTGCGCTCGATCAGAGATTTTGTCGCGATGCTTTTTGATTAAAATGTAATTGCCTCTAAAGTCCGGTCAATAACTTTAAGAGCGGGCGCGGGGCGTCCCTTCCGGACCTGAGAGGTGTTTCGGCTTTATAAGGTAAATATAAAAACTAAAAAAAATTGCGTCCGGAAGGGACGCCCCGCGCCCGAATAAATACGATTTATGAAAAGCAGTATATTAAAAATCGGCCTTTTTGTTTCGCTGATGCTTCTTAGCATCCCGTGTTCGGTTTCTGCTCAAGCATCAGGTGCAGCCAAATGGGAGCCGCAGCGAACGTGGGTTTTCTTTGTCGGGCTGTTGGAATGGAAGGATTCGGAAAATCTTCCTTCTTTCCCGCAGAAGAATCGCCGCGATGAGATCCTTCTGAATGTGCTGCGACAGCGGGGCGTTCCGGAATCGCAGATCGTTTACCTGAAAGACAGCCAGGGAACGACTGCAGGAATCCAGTCCGAGTTCGTCAAACTCCTGAGTAAAACCAAACCGGGCGACACGCTGATAGTTTATTACTGCGGCCACGGGTATAAGGACGATAAAGCGCGCACCTTTATGGCGAGCTATGACGCCAGCGACGTCGTCCAGGGGTGGGCGATGGATTCGGTACCGGACACGATCGAGAAATATTTCAACGGTTCACAGGTGATGATCGCACTGGACAATTGCTATTCGGGCGCGATGGTCAGGTCGGTGCAAAGTAAGCAGCGCAGGTTATCATACGCCATTATGACCTCTTCATTAGCCAGCCAGGAATCAACGGGGAATTGGACTTTTACCGAAGCGCTTATTTCCGGTTTTCGCGGCGATGCGTTCGTCGATAGGAACCGTGACGGTAAAGTGGCCTTTTTCGAACTTGAAGCGGGGGCGATAGAAGATATGTTGTTCGGCGAAGAACAAATGGCAACGTTCGCGTTCATCGGAAATTTTTCACCGGGAATCATGCTCGCCGACTCGCCGATCAATACCGCGCCGCGGCTGGGCGAGCGTGTCGAAGCGTATAGCATCGACGGATGGTACAAAGGTTACATCACCGATATCAAAGCCGATAAATTCAAAGTTCACTATTACGGTTACGAATACGATGAAGACGAATGGGTCACCGCGAAAATGATCCGCCGGCCTAAGCTGGTGCAATATGCCGTCGGGCAAAAGGTCGAAGTGGAGTGGAAAAAGAAATGGTATCCGGCCAGGGTTTTGAAAGTAAATGGCGGGTCTCATTACATCACCTACACCGGCTACGGCAGCGAGTGGGACGAATGGGTGCCTTCTGGCAGGATAAGAAAAGGCCGCGAAGTTAAAAAATCGACGTTATCCTGGTAGCCGGAGGCTCTTGCTTTCAGCGCAAACTTGCCGCGCTAAACACTTATTAAATAAACACTTTAGATCACTGCGCGAGCTTTTTGCAGGCGGGATGCCTTTGCTCCGGTTTTGCACCGAGCCTTACTATTACCTCTTAATAATTCAGATTAGCAATAAAATTTGCTAAATAATTCCGATTATGCTACTTTATCTCACCAAGTTAAAAATGCGGTGAGAAAACACTCTTCAATGTTGAGAAGATCAATGTTTCTCTCTGATGATTTGGCCCCTAACTTTAATTATGTTTCGCAACTTCCACAGATCACTGCGAAGTCTCGTATCAGAGTCTTCTATGCTGCGCGGTAAAAGATCCCGCGGTTTTTTGGGGTAGCCAAATATAACGCCGGACACGCCGTTAAAAGCGTGTTCCGGCATTTTTTTTGTCCGGGCGGACTGAGAATAAAGAGGAGCTAAAGATCGGAGCTTAAAAGGGGACCATGCAGGAAACAGCATCTGTGAAAAAAGCGGTCAGGTATCGAACGGCGAACGATTTTAGCGATTGCGTACCGGTTCATTGCGTCTGGGAAATTACGCTGGCGTGCGATCTTAAATGCCGCCATTGCGGCTCGCGGGCGGGAAAACGCAGGCCTGACGAGCTCAGTACCGCCGAGTGTTTCGAAGTCATCGAAGCTTTAGCCCGCCTGGGCACTCGCGAGGTCAACCTCATCGGCGGCGAAGCATATCTGCGAAAAGACTGGACAGACCTGGTCAGGCATGTCCGCAAAAACGGGATGCGCTGTTTGATCCAGACCGGCGGCCGCAACTTTAATAAGAAATTTATCGACGCTGCGGTGGATGCCGGGCTTGACGGCCTGGGCGTGTCGCTGGATGGTTTGGAAGAACTGCACGATTATCTCCGCGGTGTTCCGGGTTCATTTAAACGGGCGGTGGAAACCTTGCGCAATGCCCGTGAAGCAGGCCTCGGGATAAGCGTGAATACGCAGATAGGCTCGCGTACCGCACCCGATCTTCACGGCATTCTTGACACGATGATCGAGATTGGCGCGACCCATTGGCAGATGCAGCTTACGGTGGCGATGGGAAACGCGGTTGATAACGACGAGCTGCTGCTGCAGCCGTACAAACTGGCCGAGATAATGCCCCTGCTCGCGGACCTCTACAAACGCGCGCGCGAACACAACATTCTAATGATCCCGGGAAACAACATCGGGTATTTCGGCCCTTACGAACATCTCTGGCGCGGGCTTGGCGACGACCGCGTTCACTGGACCGGCTGCAGCGGCGGCCACACCGTTATCGCGCTCGAGGCCGACGGCCTGGTCAAGGGGTGTCCTTCGCTCGAAAGCGAAGAGTTTGGCGTGGGGAACATTCGCGATATGTCGCTGGAATCGATGTGGCACCGGTCTGAGCGGATGCGTTTCAGCCGCCTGAAGTCATCGGAGGAGCTCTGGGGTTTCTGCGGCTCTTGTTATTACAAGGACGCCTGTCTGGGAGGCTGCACCTGGACGTCGCACTCTCTTTTTGGCAGCGTCGGGAACAACCCTTACTGTCATCACCGCGTTTTGGAGCTGGAAAAACAAGGTTTGCGCGAGCGGATCGTGAAAAAAGAGGATGCCCCGGAGAGGTCATTCGCCATCGGAAGATTCGATCTGATCTGCGAGCCTATCGAAGAAGCCGCAAGGGATGCAGCTTCTTTACGGGCCCCGCAGGGATTGGTAAATATACAGCCGAGGCGGGCTCCAAAAACAATCGGCGGCAAGCCGAAGAAAACCGACCAGCGGGAGCTGGCCGAATTGGCCATCTGCAGAAATTGCAGTCAATACATTCACCAGCATGAGGTCACCTGCCCGCATTGCCGGGCCGATATCGCGGAATCCAAAGCCCGGTGGATCAGCAAGCGTTCACAGGCCCTCATCAGCCAGGGGAAATTGGAGCGCGCGCTGGCCGCTCTTAAGGAAAAATTTGTTTCAGGATAAATAATGAACAGTAGCAATAAACTTATAAAACTTAACTCAGGAGGATAGAAAAAAATGGCACATTCATTACCGCCTTATGGCGTAGCGATCCACGATGCAATTGCATCAGGCGACGTAGGCCAAATGCAAAAAACAGCCGCCGATGCGGAAAGTTATTTAAAGGAATACGGTGAGATAGGTGACGGTTTAAAGAAACTCAAGGCCGAGATCGATCGTCTCGGCGGCAGGCCGTCTGTCATCGTTCCGTTGTATGCCGTTCCGATCCAGGACGCTATAGCATCCGGCGATGCCGGCAGGATGAAGGAAGTGGCCCAGCAGGCCGAAGACTATCTTGCAGAGGCCGATAAAGTACGCGCGGCTTTGGCGGACCTGAAAAAAGCGATCGGCTAGTAGATCGCAAGTTTATTACCTTTCTCCCTCGAAACCCCCTGCTTCAGTCAGCTACGGCTGACGGAAATGTATAAGCCCCGGATAAGCACAGCTTACCCGGGGCCTTTTTTACGAGCCGAAAAATGTTAAGTGATCTTACAAGAAGTAGTCACGCTCGATCTCCCATGACTCCGACTTGCCGACGGTGCGAAGCGTAGGGGCTTTGACCTTCGCCGGAAGCGTACGCCATCTGGTTTTCATCTTCTTAGGATTGTATTGCATCATGTTTCCGGTCACGACCTTTATTTTTCTGGTCAGGAAATCATAGCTGCGTTCCTCGCCGTCACCGCTGTTGCGCATGAACTCCCTTTTATCCGCGCCGATCATCTGAAACTCGCCGCCGATCAGTTTGAATTTGAACGCGGAATAAGTTGCTCCCCATCCGCCTGCGCTTAGCATGTGCTCGAAATTAATTTCAAGTACTTTCCTCTTTATGCTCATTGCGGCGAACGGGTAACTCGCGGTCGGGCCCTCCGGCGGGGAGGCGAGCGAATTATTCTGCAGCGCCAGGCGATACCCGTTCTTATCTTTTAACAAAACGGCCAGGATGGCCGGGTTCGTGTCAAAAGGGTTCATGCCAAAGCCATCGTGTTTCTGAATGAATTTTTCGTAGGTTCCGTTCACGACCATCACACAGTCGGCCAGGCCGTCACCATTCAGATCGCCGAAAATTTTGTCTATTATTTCCCAGCTTTTCGGCACAAAATCCTCCGGCGTCGGGCCTTCCGCTTTGAGCTTCGGATAATCGGAATCTTTCGGAAAAATGAACTCTTGCTGAGCGAAGGTGATTTGTACGGCGAAGAGCAGAAGGGCGGCAAAAAAGAGTTTTTTCATAAATATTGCTAAAATCGTGCTTAAGATAACACATCGGTTGTCGAATTGGTACTTATGAACGAACGTTACAGCCGGCAGATATTATTTTCAGGTATCGGAAAAGAAGGGCAGAAAAAGCTCTTGAATTCGCGTGTGCTTTTAGTCGGCTGCGGGGCGCTCGGGGCTTCGCACGCCGAGATGTTGGCGCGGGCGGGCGTGGGAAAACTGCGTATCGTCGACCGCGATTTTGTTGAATTCACCAACCTCCAGCGCCAGACGCTTTACTCCGAATCCGATGCCGCACAGCGCCTGCCCAAAGCCATCGCGGCGAAAACACGCCTGGCGGAAATAAATTCCGAAATAGAGGTCGAAGCGGTCGTCGCCGACGTCAATCATTCCAATATCGAAAATCTGATCGACGGCTGCGGCCTGGTGCTCGACGGCACGGACAATTTTCAGGTGCGCTATCTCATCAACGATGCGTGCGTGAAAAATAATATTCCCTGGATCTACGGCGCGGCAGTTTCCGGTTACGGCACGACGATGACCGTGCTGCCGGGGAGTACGCCATGCCTGCGCTGCGTGTTTGAAGAAATGCCCTCGGCCGGAAGCGCGCCGACCTGTGATACGGCCGGTGTGATAATGCCGATCATCAGCTCTGTTTCCGCCGTGCAGGTCACGGAAGCTTTGAAAATTTTGACCGGCAATCTTGACGCGCTGCACGGCTCGCTGATGCAAATCGATATCTGGCAAAACGACTGGCGCAAAATAAAGCTCAATGGACCGCGCGAAGATTGTCCAACTTGTCAGCAAAAACGCTTTGAATTTTTAGACGCCGAGGCGCAAGATTTTGTCACCACACTGTGCGGGCGCGACGCGGTGCAGGTTTCTCCTCCTCAGGCCGTACAGATCGACCTGAAAAACCTTGCCGAGCGGCTTGGCAAACTGGGCGAAGTGAAACAAAATGAATATCTTGTGCGTTTTACGAACGGCGAATATGAACTGACCGTTTTTCGCGACGCGCGGGCCATAATACGCGGGACGGACGACCCGACTGTAGCGCGTTCAATTTATGCCAAATATGTAGGGACTTAAAACCGGGAACGCGGACGTCTCGTCCGCAAAGATCGCGCAACGATCTAAAGGCTTTGATGAATATACAATTAGCGTGACTGAGTCACGCTTGCGGACGAGACGTCCGCGCTCCTAGTTTTCAAGCGGTTATTTATAGACATTTTAATTTTATTTATGAAAACAAATTTTGCCGGAACGTTTTTTCTTTTATTGATCGTTTTTACGATCAATATTTTCGCCAGCGAGCCTGTCGTGTGGACCGTCGATTCGCGCGCCGAAGTTTTAAAGGGCGATGCGAAGGGCGTTTCGATCAGCGACACGGGGGCGATCATTCTGGCGCCGAAGCTGACCGAAGTTTTCAGCACCGGGCAATCTTACGTTTGGTCCAGTGCTGCCGACGCGCAGGGAAATGTTTATCTCGGCACCGGTAACGACGGAAAGGTTTTTAAGATCGACGCCGCGGGCAAAGGCACGCTTCTTTACGATTCGAATGAGCTCGACGTTTCCGCCCTGGCGATCGGAAAGGACGGCGCGGTCTATGCCGGAACTTCACCTGACGGAAAAGTTTATCGCATCGGCACGGACGGGAAAGCGGAAGTTTATTTTGATTCCGCGGACAAATACATCTGGTCGCTGGCCGTGATGGCGGATGGCAGCCTGGCCGTCGGCACCGGCGAGAATGGAAAGCTTTATAAAGTAAAAACCGCGGGCGCTAAACCGGAAGCCTCGCTGCTTTTCGACTCCAGCGAGACCCATATCATTTCGCTGGCCGCCGATAACAAAGGAAATCTTTATGCCGGGACGGATTCCGGCGGCATCGTCCTGCGTTTTGGGGCAGACGGTAAGCCGTTCGCGATGCTCGACGTCCCGCTGCGGGAAGTTCACGATCTTTCGATCGGGCCGGATGGCTCGGTCTATGTTCTCGCCTTGAGTGATTCTGCCTCGAGCAGTACTTCTTCGACCACGGTAACGGCGACGACCGTGCCGGCAACGCCTGTGCCGGTAACTTCGAGTTCGAGCGACGACGCTAATCCGCAGCCGACGCCTTCGCGCAGCCGGAACGATCTGAATAATGTCAAAAGCGCCGTCTTTCGCATTTTGCCGGACGGGGGTAACGAAACCCTTTGGAGTTCCACAAGCGTGGCCGGGTTTTCTCTCTACGCGCATCAAACCGGAAACGGCGTCCTGCTCGGGACGTCCGACAAAGGAAGGATCTATAACATAACCAACGACGGCCGCGAAACCTTGCTGCTGCAGACGAACGAAGGACAGGTTTCGTCGATCCTGACGGACGGCAAAAAACTTCTGGCGTCGTCGAGCAACCAGGGAAAACTTTACAGCTTCGGGTCGGAAAATAATGCCGAAGGCAGTTATGAATCTTCGGTGCGTGACGCCAGATCGAGCGCTGCCTGGGGCCGCGTCTGGTGGAGCGGCACCGGAAACATCGAGCTGCAGACGCGTAGCGGAAATACCGAAAAACCGGACGAAACATGGAGCCCGTGGAGCGCCGCGCAAAGAGATTCCAAAGGCGGGCAGATCAGCAGCCCAAAAGCGCGCTACCTGCAGTGGAAAGCCGTCCTGCGCGGCCCCGCTACCTTGAACGACGTCAGCGTCTCTTATCTCGGTAAAAATATCGCGCCCGAAGTTCTCTCGATCACGGTCCTGCCGGCAAATGTCGGCCTGGCGGCAAATATCGTCCAGCAGCCCGACCCGACGCTGGAAGCATCCGGCCTTGATCCGGCGGATCTTGGGATGCCTCAGGTGGCCAATATTATGCCCCGCCGTTATTACCAGCGCGGCGCGCGTTCGTTTCAATGGACGGCAGAAGACCGCAACGGCGACAAGATGGAATACAACATCTACTATCGCGAAGTGAATGAGACGAATTTTCATCTTTTGAAAGACGGCGCAAAAGAAACCTTTTACACGCTGGACGGGCTGGCGCTTCCGGACGGCCGGTATGTATTTAAGATCGCCGCGAACGATTCGCCTTCCAACCCGGCGGGCGAGACATTGTCAGGCGACCGGATGAGTGAACCGGTGGCGATCGACAACACCCCGCCGACGGTACAACTGGTCGGCACGCCGCTGGTTTCGGCGGACAAGGTCAGGATAGTTTTTCAAGCGAGTGAGTCTTCCGGCATTATCCAGCGCGCCGAATTCAGCGTTGACGGCAGCACCTGGAAATCGGTTTATTCGGACGACGGAATATCCGATAGCTCTTCGGAAAAATACACGCTGGAAATTCCGGTGAAAGCGCCGGGGGAATACGTCGTTGCGCTGCGCGTCTTTGACCAGAACGGCAACGCCGGCAGCGCGCGAACAGTGGTCAAAAAGTGAATAGGCACAAGTGACGAGTGACAAGTTAAAGAGTACGCAGAAAACTTGTCCCTTATCACTCTTAACTCGTCACTAAAAAACATGCGCCTGAGCAAGCTTTTAGAACTTATCAGCCTCAGCGACCTGAGAAATCTTTTTTTCGGGACGGTGATAATTCTTTCCGGGCTGGCGCTGGCGGCGCTGACGCTGATCGCTCACCAGACGGGCAATCAGAGCCTGGCGGGTATCGCGGCGGCGGCATCGCTCGGTTTTGTTCTGCTGATATTGGTCTTTGTCGTGCCTCCGCTGGCGCGCTCGGCCAGCGCCGAAGCCGCGCAGATGGACCTGCCGGTCGAGATCACCGGCGGCGGGGGCATTTTTTTCATCCTGCTTTTGATCGTTAGCTTTGCCGCCTGGAACACCGGCAATAATCTGCTTTTTATCGTCCTCTCTTTTTTGCTTTCGGCTTTGATCATCGCTTTTTTGGTCGGTACGCTGTGCCTGCGCAAACTGGATGTAAAGATGCGTTTTCCCGAAGCCATCTATGCCGAGGAACCGACGCCGATCATGGTCAGCCTGCATAACCGCAAGCGGCTGTTTCCGACTTTCTCCGTCGTGGCCGAGGTTCGCGGCCGTGATAAGGAACGCTCCGATCTGATCGATGAGTTAAAAGGGCTGCTTCCGAAGCGAATGCTGGAGCGGATAGTGCGTCCGCCGCTGATCAAATACATCCTGGATTATTTTGTTTATGTGCCGCGGCGTTTGGCGGTGGAAAATCGTGTCGAACAGGTCTTTCCGCGGCGCGGCCGTTTTTTGGTCAAGGATTTTGAATTGTCGACCAAATTTCCCTTCGGCCTGATGCGCCACCGCCGCCGGCTGCCTGCCCAGGAAGCCGAAATAATAATTTTCCCGCGCGTAGAGCAGCTCGATAAAGCCATCGCTTTTCGCACTTTTGATTACGGCAGTATTTCCATTCAGAAGCGCGGAACGGGCCAGGACCTGCTCGCGCTGCGCAACTATCAGCCGCAGGACGACCTGCGCCATATCGACTGGAAAGCCACCGCCCGCGCGCAGCATCTGACCGTCAGGGAATTTGTCGCCGAGGATGAAAAACGGGTGACCGTGGTCTTTGACCCGAGGTTTCCGCAGGATGAAGAAAAGAAAAACAAGACCTTGCGGCAGCGGCTCGAAGATGAACAAAAAGGAAAAAAAGAACTAAGCGAAGCCGAGCGGCGGTTTGAAAACGGCGTCAGCCTCGCGGCGTCGGTCCTGGCGCAGTTCATCGACGAACGCATCGAGGTCTCGCTGATCATAAACGAAGAAAAAGGCGACTTTGGAATGGACCGCACTCACTTAAACTCCTGCTTGAAACGCCTTGCTCTGATCGAAGCCGCCCCGCTGGAAACCTCCGGCGTGAATTTAGAGAGAGTCCTCGCCGACCGGCAAAACAGCTACATCTTCCTCGTGACCGCCGTCAGTGAGAAAGAACTGGACATCGCTATTCTTGCTAAAACCGAGCTCATTTCTTATTAAAACGCGGACATTCCGGAATGTAGCGCCAGCGTCCCGCTGGCTGTCGTGCGGGCGTCCCGCCCGCGCAAGATCTGAGGGCGGGACGCCCTCAGGACAGCCGCCGAGACGGCAGCGCTACGAAGGACAAGGATGTCCGCGCTCCAGTCGAATTAGATGTCACCCGAAGGTTCTGGACATGCCTCTGCCGAGGAGGCGGTTGTACTCGCTGTTTACTACCTGGTAGCATTCGCAGACGGCGGTTTCCAGGCCTTTCCGGTCGATCACGGTCATCGTTCCGCGATTGTTTAAGATCAATTTTTTTGCCGCGAGTTTTTGGGCAGCAAGTGTGATCCCTTCGCGACGCACGCCGAGCATATTGGAAATAAGGTCATGCGTCATTACCAATTTATCGGAGTCCAAACGGTCGTGGCTAAGGAGCAGCCAACGGCAAAGCTGCTGTTCGATGCTGTGCAGCCGGTTGCAGACGGCGGTCTGCGAGATCTGCGCCATTAACGCCTGGGTGTAGCGCAGCAACAGTTCGCGAAATCTGCCCCCGTGCTCAAACTCGGCTTTTAGCTCTTTTGACTTCATTTTTAAGGCGGTTCCGGCGCTCTGAACTATCGCGCGGCTGGTGGTTGTTTCGCCTCCTAAAAATAGTGAGACCCCTAATATTCCGTCATTGCCGACCACACCTATCTCGGCGGTCGCGCCGTTTTCCATAATGTATAGCAGGGAAATGATCGCGGTCGTCGGAAAATAGACATGCTCCATCTTCTCGCCGGATTCGTAAAGCACCTCGCCGAGTTTGAAAGATGTGGATTCCAGCTTAGAGTTGACGCGCGCAAAATCGGCGTCCGACAAAGCTGCCAGCAGGTAATTTTTCAATGCGTCGTTGGGGGCGATGGTTATGGCGTATCCTCCCTATGGGTTTCAAAAAATAAAGACGGTTTTAAGAAATATGGGCCACCAAACATCTTATCCGAAAAAATAAATCTATATGTGCGATAGCGAACATAACATAAAAACCCTTAAAATATTTAATTTTTGATGGATCAGCCGGTGAAATTGATCCCACACGCTTACAGGTACCGATAAACCGAAGTAATTCAGCCATTTAGTGACGACGGGAATTCTAAGGATGCTTTCTCATTAGTAAGCGCCCGTTTTGCATCTCTTTTCTTTTGTGTGTGTTGAGAGACTTACAAAAGTGTTTTCAATCGGATAAAATTAAATTACAGCTAAAGCATTGAAAAAACTCGTTGAAGAACGATTCGGGTCATGCCAGGCTACCGACCTGCGTCGCTTTCGGTAAAGCACTTTATCGAGAGAGCTAGGGGGATTTGGGAACTGACCTACTCTGATCCCCCCTTTTTATCAAGATGCGTGGTAAGGGAATGATCGTATGAAAGTGATCTATTTTTCGGTTAACTATTGCAAGCTGTTGTTAAGCGTGCTGTTAGGCCAACGCTATACTTCCTATCCATTAGGAATGATGTGGCGCTGGCGGCACAAAAACTATTGGTCTTAACACACCCAATAAAACAATTCTATCGACCGCAAACAAACAATTTAAAACGAGCAAGGGGAGGGGTTTGACGCACAGTATTCCGGAACGATCCGGAACATTGTTCTGTCAAGATCAGGAGGATAAATTATGCTATCCGAACACCTTCGCGTTCTCTACGCCGAAAATAACAGAGAGGCCTGTTTTGTAATGAAAACGATCCTTGAGTTTTCGGACATCGACGTCACCATCGCCGGAACGGCCGCCGAAGCCTGTCAGTTGGGGCAGGCTGAAAATTTCGATCTGTATCTGCTCGACTCTCAATTTTCTGACGGGAGCGGTTTAGACCTTTGCCGCTGTCTGCGCCGGAGGTCCCCACGCACGCCTATTCTTTTCTACTCCGGTGATGCATTTAAAGCCGATGTTCAAAATGGCCTGGCAGCGGGCGCTGACGCATATATGGTCAAGCCTTACTTTGAGGAATTGACCGAAAAAGTTTTACAGCTATTGAAGCCGTTAAAAAGTATGTCGCTTAAAGCGGCGTTAAATTAAGATCTCGCGATATTACTTCAATTATCTCTCGCCAAAACCGAGCTTATCTCTTATTAAACACAGCCCGGCGGGCTGATGGATATTAGCCGTAGGCGAAAGCCTACGGTACAGAGGCCACCTTGTGTTTGAGCCCTGAAGGGCGATAGAAATTTAAAATGGATCCACGCCTCTGCCGGAGTTTGAGTAGATTTTATTTACGGTTGTCCGGGGGCTTTCGCCCCCGCCTAATATCCGGGATGCCTTCGGCATGGATTCATTCGACCCGACCCTACCCGACCCTACCCTACCGCAGAACAATAGAGAGTCGTGCTTAAAGATCCGATTCGATGATAGAGCCGCACAGCATCAGAGCGGGCGCAAGCCCTTCCGGACTGCTAATTTGAATAAATATCGAACATTAGCCGCATTTTTGCCGTTTAATCTGGCAGGAAAGGCTCTAAAACTGACTGACGGCGGGTTTCGTGTTAAAATTTCCCGACAAATGGCATTTTCTTGTCATAAAAAGCCTCTGAGTGGTGTTTATTAGATTGGAAGAAGAAGTTTTGTCGCTAAGAATGAGCGAGCACGCCAAAATCCTAGTGGACGATATGTCCGAAGTTACCGCGACGACGCAAATACGGCTCGGATTCGATGAGGCATTCACGCTTCACCACCGGACTGTCTTTCGCACGGCGCGGGCTGTTGTGCGTGACGCCGGGTTAGCGGAAGACATTACTCAGGAAGTGTTTATACGCTTGTACAAGAATATGGATGCCATCAAAAATGACGAAATGCTGCGCCCCTGGCTGATCCGCGTGGCCCTGAATTTGGCAAAAAACGCGCTGCGGGGAAATTTGCGCACAACGGTTCGGGAGGAAAACTACGTCAAAGAGTCAGATGAAAGCTTTGGCGCCATCGATCCGGAACTGGAATTTGAGCGCCGCCAGCAGGTAAAAGAAGTGAGAACCGCCCTGGACCAGATAAGAGAACCTTTAAGAAGCTGCCTGATACTCAAGCAGCAGGGTTTGTCTTATAAAGAGATCGCGGATTCGCTGGCGATCAACGAGACCAGCGTGGGCACATTCGTCGCCAGAGCAAGGAAGGAATTTGTGAGGTTTTACGGCAAGATAGGGAGGGACGCATGAGGGATAAATGTTTTGATGAAGGCATGATCCAGGCGTTCTTCGACGGCGAGCTTGAATCCAATTTATTGGAACAGGTAGCGCGCCACGTCAGCGATTGCGACCCGTGCGCGGTCATGATGAGTGAGATCGAGGCCGAATCGTCTTCGGTGGCGGCCGCTTTTGAGATCGAAAATTTTGAACTGGTCCCGACCGAACGCCTGCGTACTAAAATATTTGCCGAGATCGCCGAATATGAGAACGGCGGCAGCTCGTGGCTGGGCAGGGCAGCGGCGGCGCTCGGATTTTCCGGAGGCTTTCGCTGGACCAGCCCTTCGGTGGCGGCATTTGCCAGCTTAGTGCTGGTGACGGGCATCGTCGCGTTTTTGATCGTGTCCAAGCCGAACGTGGCGGAAAAAACAGTTGCTGAGAATAATCCGGCCAGGACGGCCGTTCCGGCGGTTTCAAACGGCGGTAATACGATCGCGCCGGCGATCAGCGGAACCGAACCCCCGGTGGAGTCGGTAGAGTCAATTGACAGGTCCGCGTCGCCAGCTCGCAGAGTTGCGTTCGTTCAGCCGAAACAGGCCGGTATCGATACCCAGCGAATCGATCTGCCGCGGACGGCTGATGTTGTGCCTCTGGATGGCGAAGAGAGATATCTGCAAACCATCAAAACGCTGAAAACTTCAGTCGACACCCGCAAAGAAGACACTTTGAAACCGTCTGCCTTAGTGGCGTATGAACGCGACATGGCGGTGATCGATGATGCCATTTCCAAAATGCAGCGGGCAGCCCGCAAAAATCCGAAAGACGAAGGCGCTAAACAGATCCTGTTCGCTTCGTATCAGAACAAGATCGATCTTTTGAGCGCAGTCTCGGAAAAGACCGAATTGATGGCCAGTTTGCGTTAAGGAATTGATGAACATACCTAAGAAAAACAACAAAAATTTTGGGGAGAAAAAGAAAAGTCTGGCGACTTTTTCTTTTTGCCCGACTCTGTTAGTTGTTCTGTTCGTTTTTCTTTGTGCTCCGGCTTTTGGCCAGGAAGGGAATTGGATGCCGGCGCCGGAAGCGACTCCGGTCAAGCCGCCGGTCACGCCGAAAATCCATTCGCCTAAACCGATGGCTACTCCGGCTCCTGCCGCTTCACCCGCCCCGCGAGCGAAAAGAAAGGTCGAGAACACTTCCGAAGGGCCGGCGGAAAAGACCATCGCGGTGGACCAGAAGATCAATATTTCACTCTGCATTTCCTCAGGCAAGTTTCAGGTGAATGCCTGGAACCGCAATGAAGTACGCGCTTTTGTCGATGGCGGAAGCAGTGTCGGGTTCAAAGTGTTAAAGAACAATCCGGCCAGCAAAAATCCTTCCTGGGTAGAGGTTTTGGGCTACGACCCGCAAAAAAATAAAGAACTGGATCTGGATGAGTGCCTGGAAGGAAATATTCAGCTTGACGTGCCTTTTGATACGATCCTGAATGTTAAAGGCAAAGAGAGCGATATTTCCATCGATTCCATCTCTATCGCGCGGATAGATAATGTGTCGGGCAATATTAATTTAAGTAATGTTAAACGAGTGGTACAGGCCACCACCTTTGAAGGCGACATTACCGTGGAGAGATCGAACGGCAGTATGAATCTTCAAACTACCGCGGGTAAGATCGTTGTTTTTGATTCCGGCCCGAATGATGTAGGGGAAATATTCCGCGCTAAAAGCCGCAGCGGCGCGATCGGGCTGCAAAACGTTTCGTACAACAATATGGTGGTATCGTCCCTGACCGGCTCTCTGGTCTATAACGGCGCGCTGGAAACCGGGGGGCAATATCAATTCGTCACCACCAGCGGTAAGATCGAGCTGACGCTGCCGATGAATACCTCATGCAAAGTAACGGCCACTTACGGCGGCGAGTTCGAGACAAAGATCCCTTTTAAAGATATTCATAATTACAGCCAGTCCAATATCAGGAAAGTGATCGCCCTGATCGGAGAAGGCGAAGCCACCCTGACCGTGACGACCTACAGCGGCTCTATTCTCATCAAACCCGGCAGCAAAAAATAGCGTCTTATAGTACCTGGACGGCGCGTTTTATCGGCGTGTGGGATTGCTTTTAAGCCTGTTCCAAGGCTAAAATTCTGCAACCGTATAAAAAGTGTTCCGTGTAAGTGAACAGCAAGAAAGAATTAGTCAAAATATATGATGAAGATTTACCGTAAAAACAGAAAACAGGCGGGTTTTTCGCTGGTTGAGCTGATGATCGTGATCGCCGTTATCGCCCTGATCGTGGCGGTGGGTATTCCGGCCTGGACAATAATGATCAAAACGGGCAACGAAAATTCGGCCCTGCAGACGCTCGACCGGGTCAGGATGCTGCAATCGCAATATGCCGGTTCGCACCAGGGAAACTTTGCCAACTTTGACGAGCTTATCAGGGCATCGGGCCTGGATGAAAGATTTAAAGGCGATAAACCGGTGATCAACGGCTATGTTTACACTCTGGATATCACGCCGAAAAGCGCCAGCCAGCCGGCTTTTTATAAAATAAACGCCGACCCGCAGGTACGGGATGGAGTGCAGGCAACCGGGACCCGCTCATTTTATACCGATTCCAGTTTGTCCACTATCAAACAAAACGATGCCCGGGCTGCGGATTCGGGCGACCCTTCGGTGTAGCGCAGCTTGACGCCTTTTGGCCGGCTTTGTTAGGATTTCAATTCGCTCCGGTTTTGCCCACTTAGCTCAGTGGTAGAGCACACGCTTCACACGCGTGGGGTCAGAAGTTCAAGTCTTCTAGTGGGCACCAATAGATCAACAGTTTTAGAGGCATCGCAGGATGCCTCTTTTGCGTTTCACACCTAAATCATTCGCAAGTAGATAAAAGATGAGAGCTGATAACTGAAAGATCCGATCTATTTCTCTATCACCTATCAGTTATCATCTATTCCGAACGACATTCACTTTTCAGCACCACAACTTTAGGGCAACACCAGGATCCGCAAAACCTTGACGTTGTTCTTCAGGATAAGATAAGGTGCTTGGTGCACCCATAAAACGCTATAAAATATGAAAACCTCGGTCGGATTCCTCATATCGATCTTAATGCTGGCGATCTTTCCCCTGGTCGTGACGGTCGCAGCGGCAATCCCGTATGCCGGCACGGATGTCAGCGTAAGCGGCGTGGTGCGGGACCAGCACGGCGACGTTATCGAGGGCGCGCGGGTCGAGGCGCGCAAGCTTTCGAGCGGCGTGGAGTCTACGGCGAAGACGGACACTTCGGGCCGGTACGAGATCAAAGGGCTAAGCCCGGGAGAGTACCGGGTATCGGTAAACCGCGCGGGGTTTTCGGTTAATGCAAGAACGATAACATTGAGCGCTTCGCAGGATGCAGGCAATACCGATTTCGTGCTTGTGCCGGGCATGATCGAAGATACGGTGACGGTCACGACGGGTAAAGGCGACCCGCGAATGATCGCTGAAAGTCCCCACGCGATAACGGTAACGACCGCATCCCAGATCGACGTCAGGCGTCCCGCGTCGGTTACCGCCGCCCTGGCCGGTGTGCCCAACCTCACTACGATCGGAGCAAACCCGTTAGCGGCCCGGCTGCGGCTGCGCGGCCTGACATCAAATCGCTTGTTGGTAGTGGTGGATGGCGAGCGTCTTAATAACGTGCGCACCGATCCGCAATCGGGAATTTCGCCCGCGACAATAGACGTGATGCAGTTGGAATCGGCGGAAGTGGTGAGCGGCTCCGGTTCGAGCCTGTATGGTTCCGATGCCATAGCCGGCATGGTCAACCTGGTTTCGAAAGCGCCCGTCATCGCCACGGATGGACACTACCTGGGGCTGCGTTTGGACACGGACGTTAGCAGCAACGGGTTTTTCCGGCGCGGCACGCCGACACTTAATTTCAGCACTCCGCGTATTGCGCTCCGGGCCAGCGGTTCGGTTTTTGGACTCGACAGTTACCGTGCGGGCGGAAAGCCGATCTCGCTTGCGGAAGTGGTGAGCGTAGGAAATTTTGCGGCCCTCTTGAGCAACGCGGCGGATACCGGCGTGGCCCGCTCGTTTGCCGTATGGGAACTGCCAGCCGATGGCAAGGTGCCGAACGGCCAGGCGCGCGGATTCTACAGCCAGATGGATCTGTGGTTCCTGCCATTTCAGAACCAGAGCATTAAATACCGCCAGTTAAATAATCAACATAAAAACGTCGGGTTTGCGTTCCTTTCACCTCCGTATGATTCACGCCTGCAATACAACGGCTTCCGGCGGCTGGATAAATATGCGCTGAGGTATGAAGGGCACGAGTTAAGTAGGCGGATCCCGCATTTAGCCGTTGGCTTCTACGGCCAAAAATATTCGTTTCCTGACGACAATCTGAACTATTCGATCGATGAAGGAAGCAGTTGGGTGACGGGCCCGGGGGAACTTCCGGTGATGACCGGAAATGCCTCTACCTTTACACCGGCAAATTTCACTCAGGGCAAGAGCAGCGTGACCTCTTACGGGGCGGATGTCCAGGCAACCTTTGAGTTCTTTAAGCGCGCGAAAATAACGACCGGCATCGGCTATCTGCGCGACTCTTCCACGGATTCATTCTCGCGGCAAGATCTTGTTTCCGGAGTAGGAAATATATTGGATCGCGCATCGGCGCCCGATTCTGTTTACGAAGACCGAAGCTGGTCGAACCTGATCGAATACGAGCCTTTCAAATTTCTTCGCCTTAACGGGTCACTGCGTATCGATAACTGGCGGACACAGGCAAAGGTTACACCGGGCTTTCCGATTTCTACCGAAGCGGTAATTTTGAACGCCTCCTTTGGCCCACTTACCGCGACGCCCGGAGCGATCAACCTGCAGGGAGTGTCGGGTATCCGTGATCTGATGGGCGGGCTGAGAAACTTAAGGACAAGCAAAACGAGCGTGACGGGCAGCATCGGAATTTTGCTGAAATTGCCGGGCGCGATAAACCCGTACTTTCGCTGGGAAACCAGTTACCGCGAACCCGGCATCACGGAGCGTTACATACTGCGCAATTTCGGCAGCCGGACATTTAGCCTTTTACTCGCCCCAAACACGACACTAAAACCCGAGCGGGGAAATGTGTATGAGGCGGGTGTAAAAATTGAACGGTCCCGCTGGCGCGCAACGGCCAATTATTTTCGTAACCAACTCACAGACTTTATCGGCAATGAATTTTCACCGGCACTATTCATCGCTCCCGATCCGCAAAATGGGTTAGACCCCATCTCGCCGTTCTTTCCGTTTCATGGAGTTCTTTATGTGCAGCGCGCCAACACCGCACGGGCGCGCGTACAAGGCGTTGAAGCAAGCTATGAAGCGAGCCTTTCTCTTGGCGGCAGTGGAAGGGGCGGCAGCATCACCCCGTTCGGAACGTTCGGGTGGCTAAAGGGATCGAACCTCACACCCGATGATCAGACGATCGCGCTGATCCGCGATTTTTATAACAGGCAGGATACGTTTATACCGCTGCGTGGTTCAGCGGAAGACGCGCCGCTGTCCGGCATCACGCCTTTTAGCGGATTCTTCGGCGCGCGTTACAGCGACCGGCACGGGGGATGGATCGGCGAATATAATATCAGGTACCGGGCGCGGGTAAAACGCGCCGATCCGACGGACCTGACAGCGGCGGTCGGGACCCAGTACGGAACGTTCGCGAGTTTAAGATCTACACTCACGCATTCAATGCGTCTGGGTTATACTTTTCGCCGCGAGCGTTATCATGTCTTTTTAGGCGGCGGTGTGGACAACATCAGCAATCGGTTGTATTTTGATCCTTTTCAAACCGCGCCTGCGCCGGGGCGCTCGTATCTCATAGGCCTAACGCTGGAGGGTTTTGATCTGCTGCGGCATTAAATGATCTCGCTATAAACTCGATGAAACGCTACCTACTGATAATAATTGCGATGATGGCACTTTTCCTGGCGGCCTTTATTATTGTGGAGTCTCTCGGCGGAACGGTCTTGAACGACCCCGCTCCCTGGATGAATTCGGCCCAAACGAATTCGGGACGCACGACGGCTGCGGTGATCGGCGTGGGATTGCTGATAGCCGACGTATTGCTGCCCGTTCCGTCAAGTTTGGTGATGGTGGCGCACGGCGCGCTTTTCGGCGTGTGGATCGGAACGCTGCTCTCGCTCGCCGGAAGTGTAGGAGCGGCGCTGTTCGGGTTTGCGATCGGCAGGCGGGGCGAAGCAGCGCTGAATAAATTTGTGACAGATGAAGAACGGGCGCGGGCGGATGACTTGCTGGGACGCTGGGGCGTGATGGCGATCGTCGTCACACGGCCGATACCGATAGTTGCCGAGACGGTAGCCATAGTCGCGGGCACTTCTTCGCTGGGTTGGGGCAGAGTGGCAATAGCATCGCTGGCCGGTTCGATTCCCGCAGCATTGCTTTATGCCATTACCGGAGCGGCGATCGCCGACCTGCAAAGTTCGACACTGATTTTCGGGCTGGTCATTCTCATCGCCCTCCTGATCGGCCTGGGATCGGCCGGGTGGAAGCTGATGTCAAATCATCGCCAGGTTAAGTCGGAGTAGTTTGGGATCGTGATTCGGAATAGAGGATAACTGATAGATGATAGAGGAAAGATGCGGAATCTATCCGTTATCATCTATGATCTTTCATCTATTCCGAATGGTCACCAAAATAATTGACTAGTTTTTTATTTGCGTGTATTCTTGCTAAACGTTTTCCCAGAAATATATTTGTTCAACTTAAGAGGTTTATCTAATTCAGAGATAGACGTTTTGTGGTTAAATTTCAGGCTGGAACTTTTAAGGCAGTTCTAAAAGGGGAAGTGATATGAATACTTTAATTGGGGCGCGGATAAGTTCCGCTAACGCCCGTCGCAGATCGCATGTCGCCGCATTTTTCCGGGCGAGTTTTATCATCGTATTTCTTTCAGCTTTATCGCTGCTTGGCCTGATGGGCTGTAATATCCCGGCGGGAAATAACAACAGCAATAACAGTAACGGCAACGCCAACAGTAATAGTAATAGCAACGCGCAAAACACGAACGTGAATGGAGCGATCTACTCAACCTACGGCGTTCACAATCCTCCTTCCGATAGTCCGTGCAAACCGCCGAATTGCGTTTACCAGCGCGCACCCGGTGAACCCGCCGATCCGGTTTATCCCGAGTACTGGGTTTCGGGCTGGAATATGTATCGTGTGTACAAGAAGTTCAAGGAGTATCCGCCGCCATACGACGGCGCTCCCCCTTCTCAATTAGTTGAAGGCACCGATTACGAAAAATCCTGGGGCAAGACCTATTACGATTCGACGACCACCTGGCCCGGCGGCGAGGGTGCGATGATGGAATATTACGAGAACCGCTGCCTGCCGATCTTTCCGATCTCAAACAAATTCACTTGTTCTTTTATCTCGCTGGGCAAGATCGCCTACTTCGTCACGTATGAAAAGGACCGTCCGGCCGGCATGCCGCCGGTGTGCCTGTTCTCGGGTTATAATCATCCGCCGAGGCGCAATTTTATCGAGCACCTTCCGTACGCCGCGGGAGACAGCGCGCAGATCGGCACCGGCGGACAGGGATATTCTTTCTGGGTAACCGTGGCGGACGGGACACCTTATCAAACCGGCGTGAAACCCATTCCGGATATTATGAAATACATTATGTTCGGTTACGGTTGGCAGGAGAAAGACGGCAAAATGATGCCGCAGAGTTTTTACTTTTCGGGTTTTCCGGCACCTCCCGCCAATGCGCCGTTCGTCAGCCAGAATTATGTCGATTTTCAGACGGTCAAGCCTAACCCGGCGGAAACCTGGGACCAGGTGAAAAATCTCGATCCGAACACTCTTCCGCAATGCCAGCTTTTCCCCCCGCCGGATGATTCGAAAATGCTGCAAGGGACGCAGGAACGGGCGCCGACCTGGGCCGATATCGGCCGTGTGAGTAAAGCAGTGAAAGAAGCGAAATAAGCGCCGGGAATTTAGTAACTTGGGAGCGCCGGTGTCCCGCCGGCAAGATCGCGTAGCGATCTAACACGGTTTTTATCAATGCAGTTAGCGCGACTATCGCGCTTGCCGGCGGGACACCGGCGCTCCCAGGTTCAGACGCTTTTTTATTAATCGAAGATTTTAGAGACAAAGCTAAAAAACATATGGATAATCAACCTAAGGTGCTGCTGCAATGGAAAGTCCCGCAGAGCATAGAGGACATATATGCATTGGTCCAGACCGCCATCGACCTGGAATTTTCAACTCTCCCGCCGTATCTTTACGCGAAGTTTGCGATCCCGGACGGCATGAACCCGGCGGCAGCCGATCGTCTTCAGGCGATCGTCGGGCAGGAGATGATACACATGTGCCTGGCGTGCAATATTATGAACGCCCTTGGCGGCACTGTGGGCATCAACCCGCCGACCTATCCCGGCCCTCTTCCGGGCGACGTGGGAGGCAAACTCCAGGTACATCTCTATACTTTTTCCGAGGCCGCGATGCAGCAGGGAATGGCTATCGAAACGCCGGAATATCCGATCGAATTTCCGGTGCTCAAGGCCCCGGGCGCTGAGGCCGAAGGGCCGGTTACGATCGGGCAATTTTACGCCAAGCTCGATGCGGCGCTTAGCCAGTTACCGCCGGACGCCTGGACCGCTAACCACAACCAGATCGGCGACGCGCAATTTTTTCAAGGCCAGCTTTTCCCGGTTAATAATTACGATGATGCCCACCAGGCGATCAGCGATATCGTCTCCGAAGGCGAAGGGACGCCGCAGGTCGGAGGCGAAGGCGGAAGCCCGCTGGATTTTGAGAACGAACTGGCGCATTACTACCGGTTCGAAGAGATCTATCGCAACCAGATGCTGGTAAAAGCGGACAACAAGCAAGGCTATGGCTGGAACGGGCCGCTCGGGGTTGATTGGACGGCGGTTTACCCGGCGATCAACGACCCGGAAGAATATGATTTCGCGAAAGAGTCGCAGGCCGTGCAGGATGCGCAGGCAGCCTGCAACGCGGCGTTCACCTCGATGGTCGACGAGCTGCGAAGCGCATTCAACGGTAACTCGGGCAGGCTGGGCAACGCCGTCGCGGCTATGTTCAAACTGCGTATGGCCGCGCTTCACGCGCTGGTTACGCCGCTGGCCGATGGCAAGTCGGTTGCCGGGCCAAGTTTTATTTATCTTAATACCGGAGGAGCTGCATCATGAGCGTACTAGAAACGCCCCGGATCATTTTTGGCGGCGAGGTCAGTTGGGATCCGATCGTTACCAATAATTATCCGAACGAATACAACGAATCAACCTCATTGCCGCAGATGGATTTTAACGAGACCGTGGAGCAATTCAGAAGCGACGCAATTTCCGCCGACGCCGTTATAAATAACGGGAACTGGAATCCGCAGGGTACCCATCGCTCCAATTTTTATAACGCTTATGTCAGCGGTGTCGACCTCGGCTCGGGTATTGAAAGAAAGGATCCGTTTGTCAGCTCCCCGGCCATTTTTGAGGGAATGCTGGTGGACCTCGAGCCCTATGGCGCTTTCACGTCGCAGTTGTTTTTCGACCAGATATCTTTCGGCATTCCGGGAGGCTGCCGCATCCTGGCCGCGCGCAAATACCGTTTCACGGCGCGTTATATAAATTTTTACCGCTTGCCGGGGTCGGTATACGGGTTTGCAGCGAGCATCGCATCGGTGGTCTGGCAGACCTCGTTTGAAAAAGCCGGATTGACCATCGACGCATATGATTCTCCGTCGCTGATAGCATTAAAAGCCGCCCTTGACGATCCGGGCGTGCTCGGCTTGACCGTGCGTTTCAATGCTTATTCGACGCATTACTATGGCGCGGCAGATCCTTCTAATATTGCTCAATTGGAACAGCAATTGGTCGCCAATCTGGCCGCAGGAGGTTTTCAACCCAACCCGGCGCGCAGCTCGATCGTCGGAGTCATCGGACTCTGGCGCGAGAACGAGCCTGTCCATGAACCGGGCGACCGCGTAATGCTCACCCAATGCCCTCCTCCTACCCCCGGTGCTCCGGGGCCGACGAACTTTATCGCCTCGGCCTATGCCCGGCTGGAAATGAACAATGCTCCGCTGGAAGGAAAAAATATCCTTACCATCGATATGTCCAACAGCATTCCCGAGATCGACCTGGCGCAAACAAAACAGGATTTCGGGCCGCTCAGCGTTTCAGTGATCGATTCGGGCGGCAATACGACCGAGCTGGGAACGATCGACTATTCCCGGTACAACCGGGACGCTTACCGTGATTCGGCCGGTATCGTAACGCTGCAGCTCAGCGACCTGCAGGCCAGGGCCGCCGCTGACGGCAATCTGCAGATGACGAGTACGGACGGTAAGACGACCTACATGACCGAGCAGGCGCTGCGCGCGATTCCCAAAGATCCTAATCTTTACATCAACGCGGGAGATCCGGATAGCACTACCGATGTACTCGTATTGAACAAGGGCGTTCCGGCGGGAAGCGGCGTCACCGTGGCGATGGAGTTGAGTACGCCGAGTGTGGCCCAATCCACTACGGCTGTTACGAATAGCAACAGCATAGCAACGTTCGCCGTACTGGCATCGCAGGGACAGGGACAAGTGCAGGGTTTCGTGCTGCAGCCCGATCCCGACGGCAGCGCAGGGTCTATAAATCCGCAGGCGACCACCTATATGTATATTCGAACGCTCGCGGACCCGGGACCGTTTCAGGGCGGCACCGTACCGGCGACCTGGGACAACGTCTACAACTATTGCCTGGCCAATTGGAATGCGATGGCGCCGTGCATGGATAACTGGCTCGATCTGAAGAGCGAAACCCAGGTCAAAGCTTATGCATCGATAATCAAAAAATTGACGGCCGCGAGTAATTTCGAATCGTACCGGTACATGCCCGTTACGCGGGATATGACTCTCCTTGAGCGTGACCTGTTGTACAGATTCCTTGACGGCGATCAGGCAAAACCGGTTACGCTGGAGGCATCGCCGGAAGAAGAACCACCGACTCCGGAAGAGCTCAGCCGGAAGATGCGACGGGCAAAATAGCGCAGATCGAACCGCGCATTCATATATCTGCCTCTGCCACTAATTACACAAATAACACGAATAAGAGAATCTTTAATTCGTGTTATTTGTGTAATTAGTGGCAAACATCCGCTACTTATAGACAAGCCATTATCGGGTATCAGCAAACCGGTAAATTTGGATTGGGGAAGGCGTCACTGTCGTCTTCTCCGTCGCGGGGCGCGGCGCAGGCAAAATCTTTTTCAACGAGTATGCGAAGCTTATTACCTCCGATATCCTGGTCCGTTTCTATTCCGACCTGATCGGAATCAACCCATTGCCGCGCTTGCGGGGAAGGAACAGAGATCGTGATCTTGCTGTTCTCGAATTTTGAAGCAATATCATTTTCCGAGTCGTTTTCCGGCAGGGAAATCAGAGCATAAGTTAAACGCGACGCGGGAGCCCCGCCGAATTCGATAGCCTCTTCGACATATCCGTTTTCTCCAAATTGCGCGACCTCACTTTGTGTCAGACGAAGGCGGATGGAATTATTTCTTATTCTGAGTTTCATAAACCATTAAGGCGCCAGGCGCTCAATACGCCACTCCGCTCCCGTTTTTGTATAACGCAAACGGTCATGCAAACGGCTTTGACGCCCTTGCCAAAACTCAAAGGCCACCGGAGCAAGAATATATCCGCCCCAATTTTCCGGGCGCGGTATTTCCCGGCCCGCAAACTCCGAGCCCAGTGTCGAATACTTTTCTTCCAATTCCTCGCGGCCGGAAATTACACTGCTTTGCGCGGAGGCCAGCGCTCCGATCTGATTTTCCCGCGGCCTCGAGGCAAAGTAGGTGTCGGAATTTTCAACCGGAACTTTTTTAACAACGCCTTCAATCCGTACCTGTTTTGACAGATCCGCCCAGTAAAAGAGCAGGGCAGCGTGAGGGTTTTCTTCTATTTCGACGGCTTTACGAGAATCGTAGTTGGTGTAAAAGATAAATCCGTTCTCGTCAAAGCCGCGCATCAGGACCACCCTGGATGATGGCCTGCCTTCCGCGGCCACAGTCGATAAGACCATGGCATTCGGCTCATGAAGACCTTTTTCAAAAGCTTCACCGATCCATAGCTCGAACTGCCTGAAAGGGTCCGCCAGAGCAGCGCCTTCCGCGAAAGTTTCGCTCGAAAAGTCATGCCGCGATCCGTGAATGATTTTTTTTATGTCTTGTTGATCGGCCACAATATTTTTAAACATTATGACATACGAAGTCAGAACCTTAGAACGTAGTGACCGGCTTCTTCTCCTACGGGCCGGATGCTCGTTAGTTTTTTCGCTGCGCTCATTAGCCGGTCACTATCGTTCCCGGTTCTGACCTCGTTCTCGGCCGCGAAAAAGAAAAAGAGACGGCTTTTTAGGGCTGTCTCTTTTCTTTTTTAATAGTTTCTTGATAATTACGGCTTTTTTGGCTTGCCGTTATCGTTATTCTTGGGATCGTTACCTTTATTCTGGTTTTGATTATTATTAGGCCTATCCCGATCCTTATTCCCGACGGGGATCTCGGGCGGATTCTTTTTCGGCGGATCCTGCTGGGGAGGAGGAGTACCCTGCTGAGCGCCGACAAACGTTCCCAGCGAGATAACGATCGACAGGATCGTTAAAGCCATTATTTTCTTAATATTTCGGTAAATCATTTTTAAAGCCCCTCGTGCTTCTAAACTCCGATGATATATTTAGCAAAATTGATGCCACAAAACAAAAAAATGGCTGTGATCCTAAAAGCCTACTGTCTGCACTATTTAGCTTGTAATAAGAAAGCTTTATCATTTTCGAGCATACCATAACGTTATTGTGCGAACGTTATGGTTAAGACGTGAAAGGCATAGATCGTCTTAAAGTGGTTTCAAACAGGTACTTTGATCTTGAGCAGTATTTCCTGCAATATTTGCTCGGCTTCATGGCTCCGGCGGACGGCGCTGGAGTAGCGGGAACTGACGATTATTCTATGCGCAAAGGCCGGCACCACCAATCTTTTTATATCATCGGGCAGGCAAAAATCACGTCCTTCGATCAAAGCTAAGGCCTGTGCCGAGCGGTAAAGCGATAATGTTCCGCGCGGGCTGACGCCGAGTTCCAGGGCCTCGGACTCACGCGTCAGGGCGACAACTTCCATCAGATATTCGACCAGCGATTCGTCCATTCGCACTTCGCTGACGAACTGCTGTAATTCCAGCACTTCGGCGGCGGAAAGAACAGGAAGCACATAATTGAGAGGATCGGCCCGCTCACGATCGCGGAGAATATTTCTTTCGTCTTCTTTGCCGGGGTAGCCCATTCGCAAGCGCAGCATAAAACGGTCCAACTGCGATTCAGGCAGCGGATAGGTGCCGTGATGCTCCGCCGGATTTTGCGTGGCGACTACTATGAAAGGCAGCGGCAACTGGCGGGAAATTCCTTCGACCGTGACCTGGCCTTCGGCCATCGCTTCTAATAATGCGGATTGCGTTTTCGGGGTGGCGCGGTTTATTTCATCGGCGAGAACGACGTTGGCAAAGATCGGCCCCGGTTTCCACTCAAAGCTCCCGTTTTGCTGGTTGTAGATCGACAGGCCGATAACATCCGAAGGCAACAGATCGGAGGTGAATTGAATCCTTTGAAATGTGCAGTCCAGTGCCCGTGCCAGAGCGTGTGAAAGAGTCGTTTTGCCGATGCCGGGCACGTCTTCGATCAAAAGATGCCCTTTGGCGAGCAGGGCAACTAGCGCCAATTTCACGGTTTCCGATTTTCCGCGGATAACTTTTTCTATCGCGGCTTGCAGTTTCCGGATCTTTTCGATCACGGCAACATCAGAATTTACAGGGGTTTGGGTTTCGCTGGTGATCCAATCTCTCATCATTATGTTGCGGCATCTGTTCGGGCCGGGCCGCTCAAACTCTATTTTACAGAAAATTTAGGTTTGCAGGCAATTTTTTCCGTATATTCGTCACAAAACTACTACTTGCGGTGTTTTATTAGCAGAAAGGCCAAAAGGAGAAAATTTATATGTCCTGGTTAGCTTCCTTAATAATATCCGGTTTAATAATGTCGAATTTCGGCGCGGAAACGTCGAATACTTATACAAATAAAGTTGTTGCAGATACCGCTCAAACTAAGCCCGGCGATCAGGGCGACGACCAGCAGCAGCAGGGTGAAGAGACCGAGCGCTTCGATCAAACTTATCCTTTTAGCTCCAACGGAAGCGTGGCCCTGTCTAATTTGAACGGTAACGTCACGATCGAGACCTGGGAGCGGAACGAGGTCAGGGTTGAATATACCAAGACGGCGACCACCAAAGAGATGATGGATTGGGTGCGGGTCCACGTAGGCGCCACCAGGGAACGGATAGAGATCGAAGCAGATTATGACTCCTGGAAAGAAAGTAATAATAACGGCGGCTGGGAAAAATGGAAAAACAAGCGGGTCGAAGTGACCTTCAAATTGACGGTCCCGCGCAGCGCCATCCTGGACGAGATCGAAACCGTCAACGGCTCGGTGGTCCTTTCCAACATGACAAATTTCTGTAAGGTCTCCACGGTGAACGGGGAAGTTTCCGCGAAAAATCTGCGCGGCGCGATCAATCTGTCTACCGTCAACGGCAATCTTATGGCGGATTTTGACCGCCTCGAAAGCACTAAACCGATCTCTTTGAATACCGTGAACGGCAAAGTTATTTTGACCATTCCTTCAGACTCGGACGTAACGCTTAAGGCGGACACGGTGAACGGTTCTATCGCCAACGATTTTGGCCTGCCGGTACGCAAGGGCGAATATGTCGGCCGCGATCTGTACGGAAAGATCGGCAACGGCAATACCAAGGTCAAACTCAGCAGTGTGAACGGCGGCCTCTCTGTCGTCCGCAAACAGGACGGCAAGGCTCTGAGCCCGGCGACGAATCTTTTGCAGATCAAAAAAGAAGACGTCGATAACGATAATGACAATGACGAAGATAATGATAACGATAACGACAATGACAATGACAACCGGTCGCGCGCGGCAATGAGCAGAGACGTTGAACGCGCGGTCAGGGACGCGGTAAAAGCGGTGCCCAACGTTTTGGTGGATACCAATCTCAATGTGCAGATCACGGAAGAAATGCTGAAAGAGATCGCCAAGGTACAGAAAGAAGTAACGAAAAAAACCGTCGATCAAACAAAGATGATCGACGGCCAGGTAAAAGCGGCGCTGATGGATACTCAGAGCGCGCTTTCCGGTTTGTATGTTTTGCCGGGCACCAGCATTCTGCCTGCGATCGAAAGACAGGGAGAAACGATCGCGGTCAAAGGAACCCCGAAAGTTATCGTCGAGGCGAAAAATTGTTCGGTGATCGTCAGGGGCTGGGACAGGCAGGAAGTTAAATACAACCTGACGAAAATTACGCGTTCGGTACAAACCCCGCAAACGGGCGGCCTGAATGTAGAAAAAGACGATACCAGAGTAAAGATCAAAGTCACCGACATCAACCAGCAAAATCGCTACCGGCTGGAAATTTTTGTGCCCAAGAGGTCAAACATCAAGATCTCAACCGATAAGGAAATACGGCTTGACGGGGTGTCGGGCGACCTGGAATTAAGCACGCCGAGCGAGGCTATCAATGTTCATGACAGCGACGGCAAGTTAAATGTGGCCACCGTTAACGGTCAGGTCCGGGTGATAGGTTTTCAGGGTGAAGTGAATTCCGCCACCGTCGAAGGCCTGCTCAGCCTGGAAGGCGTCTTTACCAAATTTTCCGCCAATACCGGCAACGGCACATTGATATTGACGCTGCCGGATAACACGGGCGCTTATATCGCTACCCCGACGGACAATATCTTTGCCGAAGGACTTTCGCTCGCCAAAGAAAATGACAAATGGAAGGTCGGGCGAGGCGGCGATACCTATAATATCCAGTCGCTCAGTGACGGCAAGATCGTTATCCGTAACGCGGTTAATTTGAGAGCAGGTTTGTAAGGCCAGCCTCTATTTATTTTAAGATCAAAAAAACACGAGTTTTTGAAACTCTTTTTTTCATTTCTCGTTAAAGGATAAGAGCAATTCTCCGCTCAAGTTCAGAGTTCAAGGGGTTTATCTGAAAGTGAGGCTTTTTTTATGAAGAGGCTGTATGCTCTTGTTTTTATTTTAATAACTTCTTCGCTATTTTTCGCACAAACTCCTGCGCCGAGTCCCTCGGCAACACCACAGACATCGGTCACCAGCGTAGCCGCCGGAACCGGCGCGCCCAGGGATTATCTGCGCGATCTGCCGGAAGCCAAAAAACGTCCGGTCAAGATCCCGAAACTTACGGCCATCCCGACCATCGACGGCCTGGTAAACGAGGACGTCTGGAAAGAAGCCGCGGTTTTTGATGATTTTATTCAGACCGGCCCGGGCAACAACATCGCCCCGTCAAAACCCACCGAAGCATTTATCGGTTACGACGAAAAACATCTCTACATCGCCTTTAAATGCTATGACGAAAAAGACAAGATCCGCGCGACGGTAGCAAACCGCGATAGCGTTTTCGGCGAAGACAACGTCCGCGTCTGGCTCGATACCTACAACGATCAGCGCCGCGCCTATGTGATCGGATTCAACCCGCTGGGCATTCAGCAGGATGGTATTTTTACCGAAGGCCAGGGCGCCGATTTTTCGGTCGATATCGTAATGGAATCCAAAGGCGCGATCCAGGACTGGGGCTGGTCGGTGGAAATAAAGATACCCTTTAAGTCGCTGCGCTACGCGGCCGGCAAAGGCAAATTGTGGGGGATCAATCTGGCCCGCAATATCGACCGCTTTAACGACGAATTCGATCAGTGGCTGCCGGACGACCGCAACATCTCCGGGTTTCTCGTCAAGCACGGAAAGCTTACGGGCCTTGACGAGATCAAAGCCGAGAGAACTCTCGAGATCGTACCCAGCATCACGGTTTCCGAAACCGGAAAACGCAAAACGTCCATCACCAACGGCTCATTCGACCCGATCTTTTTTCCCATCGGCGTCCAGGACCCGGGCAGGTTTGTGAACGACCCGGTCAAACAGGACCTGGGTGTGACCCTTAAATACACGATCACGCCTAATATTACGCTGGACGCCGCGATCAATCCCGATTTTGCCGAGATCGAGGCAGACGCGCCGGTCGTTACGGCGAATCAGCGCTTTCCGATATTTTTCCAGGAAAAGCGGCCGTTTTTTCTCGAAGGACAAGATATCTTTAATTCCCCGCTGACGCCTTTTTATTCGCGCACGATCGTCGATCCCGATCTCGCCGCCAAGATAACCGGCAAGATCGGTAAAACCACGTTTGGATTTCTGGGCGCTTCAGATAAAGCCCCCGGTAATTTTTCCGAAGATGAGCGTGGTGAATTTAATGCCTGTGTGAACGCGCACAATCTCGATCCCGATAACGTGCGGTGCGGGCTGGCCGAATTTTTGGACAAGAACGCTTATTTTGGCATCCTCAGGGTAAAGCGCGACGTCGGCAAACAAAATAACATCGGATTTTTCGGGACCGCCCGCGTCTTTCCGCGCAGCCGCAATTTTGTCGGAGGCATCGACGGAAAATTCTATCTCGATACCAAGACGATAATGGGTTTTCAGGCGCTGGGAACTCACTCGCGCAAGAACTTTTATAACCCCGATCTCAACCGGGGTGAATACCGCACCGGCAACGGCCTGGGCTATACCTGGAATCTGGATTACACGACCGATAGCCACGGCTGGTACGCGGAAGTTACCGGCCGCACAAAAGATTATCGCGCCGATTCCGGATTTACCCAGCAGGTTAATACCAATTCCGCTTTCTTTATCAATCGCGTCAGCACCAAATCGAATGCAAAGGCGACGCTGATCCGCTTTGACTGGCGGCAATTCGTCCGTTACCGTTTCGATTTTAACGGCCGCGAACAGTACTGGCTGGCGGGTAACGGCTTTTCCGCGCAGGTAAAAGGCAATCTCTTTATCAGCGGAGAGGGCGGCCTGCAGCATGAAAATCTTTATGAGGATGAATTCGGCAGAAGACGCGCTACGCCAAACGGGCCGGGCGGTTTTACCGGCGCTCCGATGCGCTCGTCATATCAGCCTTACTTCAGCGTCAATGTCAGCAAGAACGTAAGTAAAAAATTATTCCTCTATGGATTTGTCGGATCTATCTGGGGCGCGCACGACTATGATTTTGGCGCAGGCAACCGCTTTCCGCGGGCCAGTGTGGCTTTTGATAATTATCTGAATAGCCCGCTCTACCTGTCCTACATTGACCAGTTGTTTCTGCATCAGGCCGATCCGGTGAATAACCCGCTGCCGAATTTCTTTCCCAATCCGCCGGCGCTCGATCCGGGCAGCGGATACCAGTTTGACCTCAACGCGGGTTTTGAATATAAGCCGATCGATCCGCTGCGTATTTCACTCGATTACACGAAGAGCAGCCTGAAGCGCAGCGATACCGGCAAATACGCGTTCGATACGAACATCTTTACGCTTCGATCGACCTACCAGTTCACGCGGTTCACCTATGTCCGCGCGCGCTGGGATTACGACACGCTTAATTCACACGCGTCGGGCCAATTCCTCTTCGGCTGGAACCCGAACCCCGGCACGGCGTTCTACGTGGGCTATAACGACGATTTCAACTACAACGGCTTTAGCCCGTTCACCAGCCAGTTGGAACCGCGTTTTGAACGCAATAGCCGGACGTTCTTTATCCGGGCGTCGTATTTGTTCAGAAAGAGCTTCTAAGCTGGGAGCGCGGACGGCTCGTCCGCAATGTTTGTCGCAGACAAACATAAGTCCTAAAAGAATATTGCCGCAAAAGGGCACAAGAAACGCAAAGTAAAATTTTCTTATTTTTTGCGACTTTTGTGCTTTTTCGCGGCTATTTTTTTGTCGCGGCTTAGCGCGTACCGCGCTCTGCGGACGAGCCGTCCGCGCTCCCAGTTTAAAAAAGCAAAAGTTCCGCAGATTCGATATGGGCTGCTAAGAACATATCGCTTCTACGGAACTTTCTGTTTTGAGTGGCTTACAACTACAAGATCTTTTGCTCCGGGGAATCTAAGTCCGGAGCTTAAAAGTTTGTAATGCTCCAACTACTCAAAAACTTTTTCAACCGAGGTCACCGTCACATTCGCCGGGCTTACATTTATTTTGTAATCCTGGATGATCTTATCCTCGTCAAGAATATTTTGCGGCGGCTGCGCGTTGTATTTGATCGGCGAAGTTTTACCCGCCAGGATGTCCCTGCGCAATCCTTCCGCGTCCTTGGTCACCATCGCCACCGTCATCGAATTTGAAGCCAGGTATTTTTTGATCACGCGATTAACATCCGCCAGGGTCAGCTTGGCCAGGGCGGTTTTCATGAACGTGTTGTAATCCGCCATGCCGTAATATTTGCTGTCCAGCGCATAACCCAATTCGTCGCTCTGAGTCTGCGTCAGAATGTTGACGTACTTGATCAAGAAGTTTTTCGTGTTTTCAAAATTTTCCCGCGACAGGCCGTTTTTCACCAGCATGTCGTATTCAAAGAGCGCGGCGCGTAAAGTAAAATGCCCGTTTTTCGGTTCCACCGGCCTGATCCAGATTTGAAATATCTGCTGCTGCCGCGCGAGATTCGGGTTCGGTTCGAACTGGAACATTCCTCGCGGAAAATATTCGATATAGGCATAGTCGCCGTAATTCAGCCCGCGTTTTTCGCGTATCTTCTGATACAGGTAGCTGCTGGACGAACGATGCTGCCCGAAATAAGATGCGACCAGGGCCAGCGCCGCGTGATCCAGGCTTTTGCGGTTTGCCGCAATGGGAAACCCTAGTGAGATCGCGGTAGACTGTGTTTCGCGCTGCACGATATCGATCTTCATTCCCGGGGTGGTCTTCGGAGCAGGGATCGCCCGTACCACTTTTTTCCCGGCCGGAAGCCGCCCGAAATCGGCATACATTTCTTTGGAAAACTTGGTCGAGAAATTTCCCGAAAGGCCGAGTACTACATTCGCCTGGGTATAGGTTTTGGCGTAAAAAGCTTTGACATCGGCGATGGTCAGTTTTTCCAGCGAACTGATCTTGCCGGTGTTGTTAGATTCATACGGATGGCCGGCGTAGATCAGATTGTAGAGACGCTCTTTGCCCAGCTCTTCATCATTGTTGTTGCGAAGGGTAACTTTCAGATAGTTGACGGCGTCATCTTTCAAGCGCTTGAAATCTTCGTCGCGAAAACCCGGCTCAAACATCATCTCGCGGACCAGCGCGTAATATTTATCGAGATTATCCACATGGGTCGTGCCGACAAAAGTAGTCATTTCCTTGTCGGTCTGCGCGCCGAAACCGGTCGCCATCGGGTAAAAGGCTTCCACGATCTCGTCGTAGGTATGTTTTTTTGTTCCGCCGCCGGCGATCATCGCCGCGGTCAGCGCCGCCACGCCCTCTTTTCCTTTCGGATCGTCGATAGAGCCGGTCAGGAATTGAATGCGGAACGATACCAGCGGTGATTTGCTGGGTTTAAAAACAGTAGCCAGCGGAAGCGGTTTTTTCTCCATAGCGGAAACGGGACTCAATACAGTTAATGCATAGATCGATACCAACAGCAGGGCGACGATACTTTTAAGTTTCATTATTCGCCACCTCCCTGTTTTTTGTAGGACAAGGTAACGATCGTTTGATTTTTATCGCTAAAATACTGCTGCGCATAATGCCGGATATCTTCCGGCGTCAGGCTTTCGATCACATCGTAAAGTTTGTTGATCGTCTCAGGCGTGCGCTTAAAGGCGACAAAAGGCGCGATCGCACCGGCAATGGCATCATTGCTGTTCATGGCCATCGCAAAGCCGTAGCGCAGGCGTGAACGCGTCGCATCGAGCTTCTGCTGGGGTATCAATTCGGTTGTATAGCGTTTGTAGGTCTTAATGATCTCGTCCCGGACGTAATCGACGTCCTTTTCCTCTTTTACGCGCGAAAGCACGGCGAAAAGCTCTCCATCGACATGGTCTTCGGCCTCGCCGCCGACAAAATCGACCTTTTGCTCTTCCAGCACCAGCTTTTGGTAAATATCTGAATTTTCGCCAAAGGCGATGATCGACAGCAGGTCCAGCGCGGCCTTATCTTTGGCGGAGTCGGAGTAACTCGGCGAGCGATAGGCTACAGCCAGGAGCGGAAGTGTCGGCGACGCCCAATCGATATGCTCTTTCCGGGCTTTTTCCTGATCCGGCTCGCGCGCGATCTGCGCGACATAATCGCCGCGTTTCCAATCGCCGTAGTATTTTTTGACCATTGCCAGTACGTCAGCCTGTTTGACCTGGCCGACCACGATGAGCGTGGAATATTCCGGGCGATAAAAACGATTGTAAAACTCCCAGCTATAAGCAAACTGGTTAGGGAAGTCGCGGATATCTTCGACGTATCCCAGCGTGGTATGTGAATAAGTGTGCTTCTTATAAGCGGTTTCGCGCATTACCTCATAAAGCTTGGTAAAGGGGCTGGAAATATTCTTGTTGTATTCGCCCAGCACGGCGCCGGCTTCGGTCTTGAATTGTTCTTCCGTGTATTTCAGGTGCTGGAAGCGGTCGGCATCGAGCTTGATGATCTCTTCCAGGTCTTCCTTGGCAAAGGTGGCGTGATACACGGTGCGGTCGTCGCTGGTGTAGGCATTGCTCGAAGCGCCGGCCTTTTGCATGATCTTGTCGAACATCCCCGCCGGGTAGTTTTCGCTGCCGCGAAACATAAGGTGTTCAAAGAAATGCGCATAGCCGCTTTTTCCTTTTTCCACCTCATTGCGCGAGCCGGCCTGCACGACCGTGTAAACCGAAACCAGATTCGGATAATCCGTCGGAATAACGATGAGCCGCAGCCCGTTAGGCAGGTCATCTATTGTGTAATTGTAAGGAAAAACCTTGCGGGATTGGGCCTGCGCAGTGATCCCTAGACCTATCACAGCCAGCACCGACACCAACAATATGAGCTTCATTCTCAACCTCTGCAAAACAAGTTTACTGAAAAACACCGATTGGAAGATTCTAGCGGAAAACCCGAATTTGTCCAAAATATAGGTCGAAACAGGATGAGTTTTTATTCAAATGCTTTACTTTTTTATACAAAATATAGTATGCCCGCGAACGACGACCACAAGGCTTTTCCTATAACCCGCATTATTGCAATAGATAAGAAAAAATGAAAAAAATATTTCCGAATAGATTTCCACAGAAAAGTTTAGCATGTGCATAATTACTCTTGTTTTTCTTTAAGTTTTCCTGTATAAACTTACCAACAAAGCCGTTTATCGGCACGTTCTTTAATAAATTGGAGGAGATATGAAGCTTATCCGTAGCTCTTTAGCTATAGTTTTGAATGTAACTCTCGTATCCGCAACTTTCCTTGGTTTCGCAATTCAGAGCGCTCCCGCTCAAGATTCCAGAATCGCTTTACAGCGTGGCTATCGCACAGGTTATTCCGACGGCTATATGGCCGGTTATCGCGATGTCACTCAAAATTTAGAACGAAATATTCAAACACATAATGAATACAGCAAGGCCGACCGCGCCTTTTCCAAGTCGTATGGAACGCTGGAAGATTACCGCGACGGTTATCAGCAGGGCTTTGAAAGCGGCTATAACACAGGTTTTGAAAAACGCGATTTTGATTCGACCCTTCCGGTAGAGATCAAAAAACGCGGCACCACTACGCCGGCCATAACAGGCCCGGTGCTCAACAACAACTCGACGGCGACCGCTGCTCCGACCGAAAACACAAACACCACGGCAGTCAATACGGAGAATACGTCGCCGTCAGTCCAAACCCAAAATACTGCGCCAACTGCCGATGCCCTAGTCCAGGCGCCGATCCCGGCAATGCTGAACGGCCAGATCATCATCATCCCGAAAGATACCGAGTTGATCGTGGAACTGATGGGGCCTGTTACGACCAGCGAAAACAGGGCGGGCGATAAATTCCAGGCAAAAGTGGTTTCACCTTACGAGCTCAGCGGCGCGATCATTGACGGCCGTGTGGACAAGGTCACCAAGCCGGGCCGCATCAAAAAACGCGCTGAACTGCAACTGACTTTTGACCAGATTCATTTAAATAACGAGCGTTGGTCTAATTTAAATGCGCTTTTAACCGAGGTTTTGCCGGTTAAAGGCGACAACGTCAAGAAAGTCGATAACGAAGGCGCGGCGCTAGGCAAGAGCAGTATCAAGCCCGATGCGGCCAAGGTCGGCGCTGCGACCGGCACCGGATTAGTTATCGGAGCGATAGTTGCCGGGCCGGTAGGCGCCGGGGTCGGCGCTGCCATGGGCGCGGCTTTTGGCGTGGGCGCGGTCGTGGTCGAACGCGGCAAGCATATCAAGCTTACCCAGGGACAGCAGCTTCGTGTGAGAACGGTTTACGAGACGCAGATACGATAATCACTTTCCTTCCTCCTTAACCGTCCGCTTGGACACAGACTATCCACGAACTGAAGCATGAAGTTTTGCCGCAGTTCGTGGATAACTTTTTTCAAGCTGATTTCAAGCTGATTTGCGATGAGGTCAGAACCCGAAGCGGTAGCGAGGGGTTTCTTTTAGTGATTAGTTATTAACGGCTAGTGATCAACGGACTCTTTTTGCCATCTCTTAAATTATTCATTGATCATTCACAATTTAAGCATTACTGAAACCCCTCGCTACCGCTTCGGGTTCTGACCTCATTCTCTGCTTGCTATCTTCAAATAGGCGGGCAAACGTTGATTATCTCGAATCTCTTAACGACTAAATTTCCCGGCTGAGTTATGCTTTCAGGTGGCCTGAGACAGGTGGCCTGAGATCGGAAGAGCTTCAGGTACCTGAATTTCCGATCTCAAAGTTCTTTTTTAATTTAGTCTGCGGTTTTGTGAGTTTTACGGGATTTCTGTTCCAAAAGTGTTCCAGTGTTCCATTCGGACACGCCCGGAACATGGAACACTTCCGTCTCCGGCCGCGGTTGAATTCAAAACTGAAAACTCAAAATTGAGAATTCAATATAGATGCTTATCACTTTATTAACCGATTTCGGCACTAAAGACTCTTTTGTCGGCGCGATGAAGGGCGTGATCCTTTCGCTCGACCCGGCTGCGCAGATCGTCGATATCACGCACGAGATCGCGGCTCAGGATACCAGCGCCGCCGGATTCAACCTTTTTGCCTGCTACCGGGATTTTCCGCGGGGGACCATTCATCTGAGCGTGGTCGATCCGGGAGTGGGATCCGACCGCCGGGCCATCCTCGCGGTCACTGACGACTATTACTTTATCGCGCCGGACAACGGCCTGTTGAGCTATATCTATGCGGCGGAGCCGGAGATCAAGGTTTTTGAACTGAACAAAGACCGCTTTTTCCGTACACCCGTCAGCCGGACCTTTCACGGGCGGGATGTCTTTGCGCCGGTTGCCGGGTGGCTGTCAAAAGGTGCCCTTCCTGAAGAAATGGGCGATGAGATCACCGATTTTGTGCGTTTTGAGATCCCTAACCCGGTTCAAATAACCGAAAACAAGTGGCAGGGCGAGATCGTATATATAGACAGGTTTGGTAATTGTATTACCAATCTCGACAAACAACTTTTACCGGAAAGTTTTCATCTTGAGATTAATGGAAGAAAGATAAGCAGGTTGCAGAAGTTTTATGCGGAGGCAGAAGGGGCGGAAGGGAATGAGCTGTTTATGATATTCGGAAGCACCGGGTCGCTGGAAATATCGGCTTTTAAGGATTCCGCGGCAAATATATTGAATGTCGGGACAGGAGAGAAAGTTTTAGCGCGTTTTTTAAGGTTTTCGTAATATAATGTGCTTAAAATCAAGCATTAACTTGTCACTTAAAAAACCTTTTGATATTTTTAAATATTGGTCTAATAAATAGTTATTTGAGGAACATCAACAATGGATACTGCTAAAGAATCAGGCGCAGCGAGCGCCGCAGCCGCGGGATTACGCGGCGTGGTGGCTGCCCAATCCAAGATCGGCGACGTTGACGGCGAAAACGGCGTACTGATCTATCAGGGTTACGATATTCACGATCTCGCCACAAACTCCACTTTTGAAGAAGTTGTATTTTTGCTCTGGAACAGCCGGCTCCCGAAAAAGGACGAGCTGGACGCGCTGGAAAACGATCTGCGGGCGCATTACGATGTGCCGGCGGAAGTCATCACGATGATGAAGACCTTTCCGAAGGAAGCCGATCCGATGGACGTGCTGCGGACGACGGTTTCATCGCTGGATTTTTACGATAAGGACGGCCACGGCACCGATGCGGAAAATGCGATGCGGACGGCCATCAAGCTGACCGCGCAATTGCCGACGCTGGTGGCGGCCTGGGAACAGATCCGCAACGGCAAAGAGCCGATCGCTCCGAAAAAAGATCTTAATATCGCCACCAACTTTCTCTATATGATGAAGGGCGAAATGCCTGATGAGGACGAGGCGCACATTTTCGATGTTTGCCTGATACTTCATGCCGACCACGAACTGAATGCTTCGACCTTTACCACCCGCGTGGTTTCGGGCACTTTAGCGGACGTGTATGGCGCGGTCACGGCCGGCATCGCGGCGCTGGCAGGGCCGCTGCACGGCGGAGCAAATACGAACGTGATGAAGATGCTGCTTGAGATCGACGATCCGGGCAAGGTCGATGGATGGCTCGATGAAGCGCTGGCCGCCAAGCGAAAGATAATGGGTATCGGCCACGCCGTTTATAAGACGGAAGACCCGCGCGCCACCTGGCTGCGCAAATACTCGCAGCACATGGGCGAGAAAAAAGGCCAGATGAAGTGGTTCGAAATGTCGCAGAAGATCGAAAAGCTGATGCACGAGAAAAAAGGAATGTTTCCGAACGTAGATTTTTACTCGGCTTCGACTTACTACCTGATGGGCATCCCGCTTGACCAGTACACACCGATCTTTGCCGTCAGCCGCATCTCAGGCTGGACCGGGCATATCCTGGAACAATACGCGAACAATAAACTGATCCGCCCGCGTGCCGAATATATCGGAGCCCGCGATCAGAAATATGTTCCGATCAGCGACAGATAGTTTTTAAACAAAGACCGAATAAAACAGGCGAGGGAATTATCTCTCGCCTGTTTTGTTTTAAAGCCTTTTCTTGAGAGGCTCAACCTGAACTATCAACTATTAACGGCTTTGCCTCTAAAATCGGACTTGCCCATAAACTGCTAATATTTATAGAGTTGATAGTTAATGATTCAGCAAATCTGGGAGCGCCGGTGTCCCGCCGGCAAGATCGCGCAGCGATCTGAAAAGCCTTTAATTTTATGTGAGTTAGCGCGAACAAGTCGCGCTTGCCGGCGGGACACCGGCGCTCCCAGTAAAGCCGAATATTTACCGACAAACTTGTTTTGCCCATAAACTCCATGACTTCTTCGGCTTTATAGGCAAAGCCACTATTAACTATTAATTAGATAAAACAGTTAATAGTTCACAGTTCATAGTGGATAGTGGGCTTGAAAGATAAATATTTTACAGTTTGATAAATTTGCAGTCTGGAAGAGGCGCCCCACGCCCGCTCTGACGAGCTATCAAAATTAGCCCTATTTTCAGGAAAGAAGATGAAGCAAGGCCTTAAAAGATATAGGAAACTGTCAGATGCAAAGCTTGAAACATCTGTATTCAAACGCTTAAAAAATTCAAGGTCAGCGAATCGGCCTCTCCGGCATAATACTTCTGCAATGCTTCATTAAAAATATTATCTTCTGAGGAGGCGACATAGGCAAATAACGTCATGGAAGACCTGAATTTCCTGCTATCGACATTGCCGAAGATCTCCACAGACGAACTTCCCTGGACAGCGTTCACAAGCTTGGTACATTCTCTCAGCCTGGAACCGAGGATCGGATGTTCCAGATAGGCTTCAGCCTCTTTTTGCGAGGAAATTCCGAACTTCTTTGCCATGTAGCTGGTGCCCAGAGTTTTAACCTGAGGAAAAATAAACCACATCCAATGGCTCGTCTTGCGTCCATTTTGCAGTTCCAAACGCACTGTTTCGTACACCGGCTCCTGAGCCTCTACAAATCGCTCAAGATCATAGGGATCATTCATATATAGGGTTACTCCTCGGGAGAATTTGCGGGATGGTTAAGATCCTACGAGTGCCAAGGCTCGGAGTATGACGATTTCATCAACTTCTTTACTGTCTGATTACAAGAAAGGGTGAATGTCAGAAACATTCACCCTTTTGGTCAATGAGCCAAAGCTTCAGTTATCGCCCGGGCCTAAAGCTGTCCGGGTCGGCAATGAAGTCTTCGGTGAAGACGCTGTCCTGCAGGTTGATCAGATGGCTCGGGTTAGAGAAGTTGAATCTTCTCGATTTCACCGTTACCACGTAATTCTGGCCTACCGGCAGGTCTTCAAAGTTGTAATAGCCGAGTTGTCCGGTATAGACAATGACCGGCCCCGTCAATTCTCCTCCGTTGAGGACGACCTTGACATTAGCGATCGGCATGCCGGACGACGTCATGACGCGGCCGCTGATGTTAGCGGATGCCGACGTTGGAGTGATAGCTTCGGCTCCCGTCCAGCGTGAGAAGGCCGTTACTCCTGCCAGCGGCCCCAGTGTATTCGTGCCTACGGTAACGCAAGGGGCGCCGCACATATCGGTAGCAACTCCGTTACTTTCCCGTTTCCAGATACGATAATCGGACTCGGTTCCGTTCACGTCGTTTGCATCTATGTCATAGACGAAGGTCAGCGTAGCCGTCAGATCGCCGATCTCTTCCAGGCTCCAGTTGCGCGAGAGCGACTGGGCCGGGCTAAAGCCGGCGAGCGTGTTATTGAACGACCTTGCCGTCAAAGACGAAGGATTGGTGGTCAGGGTCGTGACGTTTGCCGTTACGGGTGTGTAAGCGCCCTGGCCGACGTGGAACGTGTACGTACCGATGGCCGTATAAGTGCGCCGCAGATTACCGTCCACGTGTCCGCCGGTGCGTGTCGCTGCTCCGTTATGGATCAAGTTATTAACCCCGGTTTGAATAACTCCATTGGTCATCGTCATTGCGCCGGTGACCGTCAGGTCGCCGCCCGCGATGGTCAGGCCGTTGGTGTTATTCTCCGACAGCGCCAGGACAGTGCGGCTGGCGGGGATTTCAGGCCCGGTTGTCCGCCCGGTCCCTTCCTGCGCGTAGAGCAATGTTTGCCCGCCGCTTCCGATGTTAAAGACAGGCGCCACGTCAAAGTTGCCGGCGGTATTTATCGAGGCCGTCAGTCCATACTGTATTACGCCTACCGAAGTCCCGCCGTTGCCCAGCGTTATCTTGTTGGCGTTGGTAATGCCGCCGCGGAAGAAATTGACGCGCTGCGTATTGAACGGCCCCGCTCCAGGATCCATGATCACTCCGGCCGGGTTATCGATCGTCATATCGACCGCGCCCGCGGAAATTATTGTCGCCGTGCCGGCCCCCGAATAGGTTTGCGGGCCCGTCCCGAGGAAATAGAACCGCGCACCGGTCGTGGTGATGGTAAGGGTACCGTTATTGACTATCGACGGTCCTACGATCACCCAAATGGCCCCAGTGGTGTTTAGCGTAGATCCCGTGTTGATCGTAAAGCTGCCAATACTATTTGTCTGGGGGTTGGCCACCGTGCCGGTGAAATTAACCGTTTTGTTATTGGTCGTATTATCAACCACGATATTGGGCAAATTACCGCGCAGGCGGAAGAGGAAATTCGTCACGGTCGCGCCGGTCCCGATATTGATCACGCCGCCCGTTACGGTAGTAACGCTGCGGATCTGCAGGTCGATCGGAGTGGCCCCGGTAGCCGCCTGGATCAGGTTGATCGTGCCGCCGCTCATATTGAAGGCCGAAGTAGTACTGAACAACTCGAACGATCCGAAGTTACTGCGAGAATTTCCGATCGTCGGGCTGATGTTGATAGTACCGCCGGACATAGTAAAGGTGACGGCGTTTTGCGGATCGATGCGGGTAGCATTGATCGTGCCGCCTTCGATGATGAAGCTCGCGCCTGTGCCGCCGCCCATTCCGTCAGCTGCACCCAGGCCGATGTTATAGATACCCTGCGACATCCGGAGAATACCGTTGTTAGCTGTAGTTGTGCCTCCGGCCTGGCCGGCAATCGTGTAATTCGGATTGTTCAGCCAGAACTGGGTGGTTGCTCCGATCGAGTACGTGGCAGAGGTAAATGTCCGGTTGGTCATGGTAAAGCTTCCGGAGATCTTGAACGTGCCGTTGGTAAGCGTAAGGTAGCCCGCGACATCGGTGTTGACACCTTGCACGGTAAAGTTGCTGGATAAGAGTTCCACCGAGTTAGTGCTATTGGTCCCTTTATTGACCGTGATGGCACGAACGTCGGTCGTTGCTCCCGTTCCGCTGATGGTACTGTTGGTAAGCCCGGTGAATACGATCGTAGCGCTCGCGGTGTTGCCGCTGGTGCTGAAATCGAGCGTACCGTTATTGATGATACTTCCCGACGTCATGTTAAGCGTATGGGTGATGCCCCCGGTGGTGGCGGATTGGAAAGTTCCGCCGGAATCGATGGTGGCGTTTAGGCCCAAAGTCAGCGATTGGGCTCCTGCGGCGTCATATTGCAGGACACCGCCGTTTTGAACCGTCAGGTTAAGGGCCAGGGCTGCCGTGTTAATAGTAACGGTGCAGCCGGCTCCGATGGTCACATTATCACCTGCCGTAGGAATACTTCCATCCGTCCAGGTCCCGGGCGTATTCCAGTTGCCGCCGGCGCCGTTACAGGTATCATTGCCAGCCGCCCCCGACGACGTCGAGAAATTAGCGGCCGCGCTTAACGCGCCTTCGCTGACAGCGTAGACGTTATAGAAATAGTTTGTACTTGGCACCAGTCCTGAATCGGGGAATGATGTCGCATTTGCCGCTGTCTGACTGATAAAGGTGAAATTGATGTTATCCGTCGAGCGATAGACGGCAAAGCCCACTTCGTTAGACGAAGTATCATTCCAATTTACTGTCAGCCCGGTCGCGGTAACACCCGTCACCCCGTTGTTGGTAGGGGCCGAAGGCACATTCGGAGTGAAAACATACGAAGTGGCCGCCGCGACCGCGTTAGTTTGAGCATTGGCGGAAGCTGCGTACGAGACGGAATTGGTCGATGAAGTTACCGAAGCGAAAGAGGTACTGGATGAGCCCATCCCGATGCTGTAGCCGCCGTTAGTCACGGAATTCGCGCCCAGCGCTCCCTCAACCATTTGAACGACGCCTTGCGCTCCCGGCGAAGAAGATTCATTGAGCCACACCTGGAAGGTTCCGATCGCCAGGCCGTCCGCACAACTCGTGCCGAAGGTGACCATGTTCTGCCATTCCACAATTAACTTGCGGCTGCCCGGCGAGCCGATCACTTTGAAGTGTACTTTTCCCGTTGCGCTGGTACAAAGATCATCCCAATAGGCGGAGATCTTCGGGTTATTGGTCGTGGTGGCAAAATCATTGGTGCGGCCGGTGGTGCTGTTATCGACCACTACCGCGCCCAATCTCATCAGGCCGTTGGCATTGACAGAGAATTGAGTAAAACGAACGCCGTCAAACCAGAAATCAAATCCTATGTTGGTGACCGCGGAGGCCGTATCGTCCAGACTGGCGGCCAGAAGCGTGGTCGTGCCGCTGGTCATATTTTCCAACGCAGCCGAAGGCGAAGTAAAACCATAGGTGGTCGCCGAGATCAATTCGGACGATGGGCCGCTTTCCGCCATTCTTCCTTTCTCCGGAAGAGCACCCGTTTTTTGAACGTCGTCGCCGGACTTGGTTTCGGCGGTGACAGCGGTGGCCAGATCGATCCGGCGGGGGCCGGCTTTTTGGGCCAAAACAGATGTTGTTATTGATAGAAGTGCGGCAACTACCAGGATAAGCGATTGGTACGATTTCATATTCCCTCCAGTGTGCAGATTTACACCTATGGCTGTCGAAGAAACACTACAGGGAAACAGGTAAACTTAGAAGCTTATAGTGACTCCGATTCGACCTATTACGACAAAATTACAGCCAGAGATTTTGAACAAAATTAACCCAGATACGCATCTAAAGTCAAGAATTATCTAGTGATAGCTAAGCTGCAGACTATTATCCGCCGCAGCCTGATAAACGGGGCAAAGACTAAACCTTATCAGGAAAGACTTTGAGGCTTGGAGCAGGGGAAAAAGCGTATTTACCAACGCAAAATAAATATTGTGCTAAACGCGTTCAAACACTTTTTTAATAAACAAAATTCGCGAAAATAGCGTAGAATAAGCAGGTATAATCCCTACATGGATATGCAGTTAAGGAGTAAGCAACGATGAAGGAAATCCTTTGTAGCCTGGTTTTTGTATTTATCATCATTATCATAGGAAATACTGTGATCGTGGCGCAAAACGATATGAGACCACCCGTAGCGAAAAAAGAACCCAAAGTGACCCAAATACACGGCTATAAGCTGGTTGATAACTATTACTGGCTTCGTGATAAAAAAAACCCTGAAGTCATCAAATACCTCGAAGCGGAGAACGCTTATACGGAGTTGATGATGAAGCCGAATGAGGGCTTTTCAAAAGCGCTCTATGACGAAATGCTGGCTAAGATCAAGCAGACGGATCTGAGCCTGCCCTATAAGCTGGGCGGTTACTGGTACTACAACAAAACCGAAGAGGGAAAACAGTACCCGATCTATTGCCGCTCAACTAAGGAAGACAAAAGCGACGAACAGGTCATCTTCGACCAGAATGCAATGGCCCAGGGGCACAAGTTTTATTCCCTGGCCGCTTTCAGCGTCAGTGATGATGGAAATCTTCTCGCCTTCTCTTACGACACTACCGGTTACCGCCAATATACTCTCCAGATCAAAGATCTGCGGACCGGCCAGATACTGCCGGACAAAGTGGAGCGGGTAACTTCGGTCGTCTGGGCAAATGACAACAAGAACTTATTCCTGGTAACGGAAGACGACGTCACCAAGCGTTCCGACAAATTCTGGAAATACGAACTCGGCGCCAAAACGCCGCAGCTTCAGTACGAAGAAAAAGACGTTCTCTACAATCTCGGGGCCGGGCGCACGCGCGACAAGAAAATGATCATGGTGGTTTCTTACGCCAAGACGATGCGCGAGGCCCGCTATCTTCCCGCCGACCAGCCCGACGCGCAGTTAAAGGTCATTCTTCCGCGCGAAAAAGATCACGAATACAGCGTTGATTATTACGAAGGCAATTTTTATATTACAACCAATAAGAACGCATTTAATTCGCGTATCGTGATAGCGCCGGTAAGTGATCCCAGCGAAAAGAACTGGAAAGAATTCGTCCCCCACAATCCGAAGATAAAGATCGAGGACATAAACTTTTTCAAAGGCTATGGCGTTGTTTCCGAACTTGAAAACGGCCTCGAGTATTTGCGCGTGATCGATATGAAGTCGAACAAGTCGCACCGCCTGGCCACGCCGGAAAGCGTCTACACGATGGGAATGTCGGGCAACCCGGAATTTGAAACGCCGACCTTCCGTTACAGCTACGCTTCGATGGTGACCCCGCAATCGACTTTTGAATACAACCCGAAAACCGAGCAGAGCAAGCTTCTCAAACAGCAGGAAGTGCTGGGCGGTTACGACAAAACCAAATATGAAACAAGCCGTGTCTGGGCGGTGGCGCGCGATGGCGTAAAGGTGCCGGTCTCTCTGATCATGAAGAAAGGCACAAAACTCGACGGCTCGGCGCCGATGCTTCTTTACGCGTACGGCTCGTATGGCTTTTCAATGACGCCGAGTTTTTCTTCGGCCCGGTTGAGCCTGGTCGACCGCGGGATGATCTTTGCGATCGCTCACATCCGCGGCGGAAGCGAATTGGGCGAACAGTGGCGGCTGGACGGCAGGATGTTCAAGAAGATGAACACCTTTAATGATTTTGTGGATAGCGCCGACTGGCTGATAAAAAATAAATACACGGCGAGCGACCGCCTGGTCATCCAGGGCGGAAGCGCCGGCGGGTTGTTGATGGGCGCCGCTGCCAATCAGCGTCCGGACCTTTTCAAAGCCGTGATCGCGCAAGTGCCTTTTGTCGATGTAATGAACACGATGCTCGATGCTTCGCTGCCGCTCACGACCGAGGAATGGATCGAATGGGGCAACCCGAATGAAAAAGAAGCGTTCGATTACATGATGCAGTATTCGCCTTACGATAATGTAAAAGCGAAAGCGTATCCCAATATGCTGATCGAAGTTTCGCTTAACGACAGCCAGGTCCCGTATTGGGAAGGCGCCAAGTGGACGGCGAAATTGCGCGAACTGAAAACGGATAATAATACCGTGTTGCTCAAGGCGAATATGGGCGCGGGCCACGGCGGTTCCTCCGGACGTTATGACCGCCTGAAGGAAGTAGCATTTGATTATGCTTATGCCTTAAGCCAGGTCGGTATCACAAAGTAAGCCACAGATCTAAAAGGCAGAAACGCGACAGTTATGGAGCGTGTTATCTATTCCAGAATTTCATGATTCCAATATTCCAGACAAACGTTTTGGAATTTATGGAATCTTTGAAATCTTGAAATAATAGCACGCTCCATAACTGTCGCGTTTCTGCCTTTCAGTCATTTTGACCGGTTTTCTTTCTCGCATCCTGACCGGCTTTTATTCTTCGTAAAATCTCTCATTTCCCGAAAATCCTTTATTTACAATAAATTGCGGAGTGGCACGCGCGTTGCTAAGAGAGTGCGGTATTATTTCTCCCCGGTCAATTGAGTTTGATCCAGGATATTTTTATGAACTTATTAAAAACAACTCGTTTCTTAACTTCATTAGTCACTCTCTTTTCGATACTGACTACCATAGTCGTCGGACAGGGCAGCGTGAATAATAGTTCGGTTGCGAAAACCACAACCTTTCAAACCCTTCCTTATATACAGGACCTGACGCAGCTCGCGCGTGACGGACAGATCGCACCGGCTGCCGGTATCGAATCGGACCTGAATAAAGTAATGCGCGTGCTGGCCGGAACAAGCAAAAGAAACCCGGTCATCATTGACGAATTTACCGGCAAGACCCAGTTAGTACTTAATAACCTGGCGCTGAACCTGCAAAACGCCGATGCGCCGAAAAATTTGCGCGGTAAAAAAGTTTTGAGCCTGAACACGGGCGCTCTGCTGGCGGCTGTGCAGGCGGGTGAATCGGTCAATGCGATCTTCAAGCAGTTGACTGCGAGAAGGGGCGTTATCATATTCGTCGATGACATCGGCGTATTAAGTAACGACTCCGTTTTCGGTAAAGAAGCGGCGCAAACCCTGCAGCGCGCGATAAAAGACGGCCGCGTTCAGGTGTTGGGCAACTCGACCTCGGAAAATTACGCGCAATACGTCGCTGCCGATACGCAGTTGAACGGTGAATTTCAGAAAGTAGTGCTGACCGACGAAGATCTTGATGAAGATGGTTTTGTGGGCGACAAACTCTCGCCGGAACTGCGCGAGATGGTCGGCAATGCCGATCCCAACAAAACCGTGAAAGTGATCTTGCAGGCCGAGGATATCGATAACCCGGAACTTCAGGAAGTTTTCCAGCGCCATCATATCGTCATCGACAGCCGCGCGGAAAATCTTAGTATGCTGACGCTCGAACTGCCGGTCAAAGCGGCTGAAGAGATCGCGGCAGTTAATGGCACGCATCACATCTCGCTCGACCGGGAATTGAAACTTCTCGGACACATCGAAACGACAACCGGAACGTCACTCGTTCGCACTATCCAGGCGGGCCTCAATGTGAACCTGCTTGGTATCGGCGTGGCCAACACCAGTACGCTGCTCGACGGCACCGGTATCGGTATCGCCATTGTCGATTCCAGCGTCTACGAAGACCACCGTATGTTCACCGATGTGAACGGCGCTAAACGTATAGTGCAGAAGGTAAATTTTTCTTCGAACAACGAACTTAAAAAAGATGATTACGGCCACGGCACCCACGTTGCTTCGCTGGCAGCGGGCGGCGCCGGACAAAATCTTAACGTCGGCGACGGCCTGTATATCAGCAATTATAAAGGTGTCGCTCCGAATGCCAAGATCATCAACGTCAAGGTATTAAATGAAAACGGGATAGGTTCGTCAGCCGGCCTGGTCAATGCGATGAACTGGATCCTGGCCAACCGTACTGCCAATAACATTCGCATAGTCAATCTTTCCTTAGGTTCACCCGCGGTGGAAACGTGGCGTAACGATCCGCTTTGCCGCGCGGTCCGCACTCTTACGGCGGCCGGTATCGTGGTTGTCGCGGCGGCCGGCAACACCGGCAAAACCGCCGGCGGCCAGAAGATCTATGGCGCGATCCACGCACCCGGAAACGACCCGACGGTCATCACCGTGGGCGCGGCTAATACCTTCGGCACCGATTCCAGAAACGACGACGGTATCGCGACCTATAGCTCGCGCGGCCCGACGCGTTCCTTTTACAAGGATGCCAACGGAACGAAGCATTTCGATAACCTGATCAAACCCGACCTGGCAGCACCGGGCAACCTGATCGTCGGCGCGGAAGCCAAGGACAATGAGATCATCGAAAACAACGAAGATCTCGAAGTGGCAAACAATGCCGACGACAAGCGCAGATTGATGTTCATGAGCGGCACTTCGATGGCGACGCCGATCGTCAGCGGCACGGTAGCTCTCCTGCTGCAAACCAATCCGAAGCTGACGCCGAACATGGTCAAAATGATCCTGCAGTACACGGCCCAGCCGCTAGCCGGATTCAATACGCTGGAACAGGGTGCAGGTCTGCTCAACGTCGAAGGCGCGGTGCGCCTGACGCGGGCGATCCGTACGAACATGCCCAACCCGGTCCCAACGGGCGAGCCGATGCTGGTCAACAATCAGATGCCGGTCCATTCCTCGACGATCGCGGGAACCAAATTCCAGTGGGCGGGCGGTATGCTGCCGAGCTACGGCGCGGTGACAGGAACGGAACTTATCTCGGAATATCAGAAGGTCTATAGCAACGGGCTTATCTTAAGCGACGGACTGATCCTCAGCGACGGATTGTTGCTTAGCGATGGATTGTTACTGAGCGACGGTTTGCTGCTCAGTGACGGACTGATCTTAAGCGACGGCACGATCCTGGCGGGCAATGCGGCGCCGTCGGGCACCCAAACCCTGACGCGCGGAACCGGGGTCGGTTCACCGGGTATGCTGTATTCGGATGGCCTGCTGCTGTCGGATAATATTCCGCTGGCTGACGGCCTGCTGCTGAGCGATGGGTTGCTGTTAAGCGACGGATTATTGCTCAGCGACACGTTCTCGCAATCCAACAGCGCTACGGCTCACGGTGATAATACGCCGCGAATGAGATAGTCAAAAATTCAATAGGGCTGAAAACTGGACGCGGGGGATAAAACCCCCGCTTTTTTTGTGTTAAACACCAAGTCGTGACGGTAGCCGAAGCGTTAGCGCGGGCGCCTTTTCTAATGGTCGGGCTACTGCCAAACCGTCAAATTCTATCGTTAAAATAGTTGTTGTAAAACAAACAAGGTTTAACATATAATATTTTAGGCCGTGTAGTTAAGGCCAAACTCCCTTCCAACTCTCAAAAATACCTGCTTTTCGCTATTTTTCCGTTAAATGGAGAGAAAAGACAAATTAGTAAATCTGTGCGCGATTTTACTCCTGCTTCCCGGAGCAGGTGCTTTGGCGTGGGCGATTTACAATTTTCCGATGGCCAAGGTCGATATCGGCTTAGGCGTTTTGTCGGTGGTAATGGTCTTTTTCAGCTCATATCTGCGCATTCAACTGCCCAGGACAAAGATTCATCTAACCATCTCCGACGCCCTGATCATCGTTACGCTGCTGATCTACGGGGGCGAGATCTCGGTCCTGCTGGCGGCGCTCGAATCCGGTTCGACCTCGATCAACCTGCGCCGGCAGGGTGTGTCGATCAAAACAAAAACCATCGGACTTAATATTCTGATATCCGCCTTTTCGGTTTTTGTTACTTCTCAGATCACGCACTGGATCTTCGGGCCGATAGAAGGAGTTTCGGAATCCAAGGACATCGGCACATTTGTAATGGTGCTGGTGACCATGGCGCTTTCGCAATTTTTACTTAATTCGACCCTGGTTTCGCTTTTTGCCTCGATAAAGACCGAGACTTCGTGGCTCAAGTCCTGGTACGAATATTGTTTGAATACGCTGGTGATGTATCTGACCGGGGCGTTAATGGCCGGCCTGATCACCAAATCGCTGCAGCAGGTGAATATCTATTTGCTGTCGGTGGTCGTCGGGTTTTTCGCGGTGGTTTATTTTACCTATCGCCGTTATGTGAACGACGTAAAACGCACCGCCGCAAAAGCCGAACAGCTTGAGCGCGACCGCGCCGAGCAGGCCGAAAAACATGTAGCCGAACTCGAGCACTACGTCGCCGAGCTGGAAAAAAGCAGTATCGCCCTGCGCGAAAGCCGCGAAAAATTCCGCCATGCCGCTTACCATGACGCTCTGACCCAACTGCCGAACCGCAATTATTTTATCGATCAAATAAAAGCTCTTTTAGAAAAGAGTAAAAATACTTCCGATCATAAGTTCGCCGTTCTTTTTCTGGACCTGAACCGGTTCAAAATGATGAACGACAGTCTCGGGCATTTTATGGGAGATTGTCTGATCCTACAGGTTGCCCAGCGCCTGTCCGAATCGGTCGGCGCATGGGGATTGGTGGGAAGGTTTAGCGGAGATGAATTTGCGATCACCATTTCCGATGTTTCGACGATCGATGAAGTCACCGCTTTTTCCGAGAAGATAGCCCGCCGCATTGCGGAGCCTTTTACTCTCGAGGGACGGCAGGTTTTCACCAGCGTCAGTATCGGAATAGTTTTTGGCAGTTACCAGTATGATGCGGCCGAAGATATTTTACGCGATGCCGACATCGCCATGTATCAAGCCAAAGAGGGCCACAAGCCTTACGTGATCTTCGACCGGAAAATGCACGTCGACGCGGTCAAACTGCTGGAAGTGGAAACCGACCTGCGCTATGCCATCGAACGCGACGAAATAGAGCTGTATTACCAGCCGATCATTGCGCTGGAAGACGCGAAGCTTTCCGGGTTTGAAGCGCTGGCCAGGTGGAATCATCCTCAGCGCGGGCAGATCCAGCCGTACGAATTTATCCCGGTCGCCGAAAACACCGGGCTGGTAGTGCCCATGACCCTCAAAATACTGCGCTCCGCCTGCAAACAGATAGTGCGGTGGCAGCAGGATTTTCCGGGCAATGAAACTTTGACGATCAGCGTAAATCTGTCCGGTAAACATTTCGCGCACCCGGAACTGGTCAACCAGATCAAAAATATTTTGGGCGATACGTATCTTTATCCCGGTTCCCTGAGATTAGAGATCACCGAAAGCGCAGTGATGGACAACGCGGAACGGGCCATCTCAATGCTCAAGGAAATAAGGGAACTCGGCATCAAACTCAGCATCGACGATTTTGGCACGGGTTATTCGGGTTTGAGCTACCTGCACCGTTTTCCGATCGATACACTGAAGATCGACCGCTCTTTTGTGAGCACGATGGAAGAAGGAAGTGAGAACGGCGAGATCGTCAGGACCGTGATCGCGCTGGCCAAAGCGCTGAATCTCAGCGTGGTGGCGGAAGGCATCGAAAGTATTCACCAACTGCATCAATTGCGGATCCTGGGATGCGAATTCGGCCAGGGATATCTTTTTTCGCGCCCGCTTCCAGTGGCTGAGATCGAAAAGATGCTGGGTGACCCGGCCCGCTGGCGGAATATTTTCCCTAAAGCCGATCCGGAATTGTTTCACCTGCTTCCCGATCCACAGCCCCAACTAAGATTGGCAAAATAACTGGGAGCGCGGACGTCTCGTCCGCACTGAGCGCAAAGCGCTCGAATATACTTAGCATATATTCTTTAGGCTGCAAGCAGCCTTTGCGGACGAGACGTCCGCGCTCCAATTTTAAACGTGTATCTTTGGCTGTGCCGTGACGGGAAAAGAGTTTTCGTAGGCGGCCGAGAGATTTAACAGAGTGCTTTCCGACCAGAAGTCGCCGATCAACTGCATTCCGATCGGCAGGCCCCCATTTGAGCCGCCGGAAATTCCGCAGGGAACAGAGATCCCCGGAACACCGGCCAGATTTGCCGAGACGGTATAAATATCATTCAGGTACATCGCTAACGGGTCGTCGGATTTTTCGCCGATCTTAAAAGCCGTGGTCGGCGAGGTCGGCATCAGGATCGTATCGCATTTGGAAAACGCTTTGGCGTAATCGACCCGCAGGAGCGCCCGCACTTTTTGCGCCTTGGCGTAATAGGCATCGTAATAACCGCTCGAAAGCACGTAAGTGCCGAGCATGATCCTTCGCTTTACCTCCGGCCCGAAACCTTCTTCGCGGGTCTTTTTGTACATCGTGCGCAGCTCGTGCGCATTTTCCGCGCGGAACCCGTAACGCACGCCGTCAAAACGCGCCAGATTAGACGATGCCTCGGCCGTGGCGATGATGTAATAAACCGCTATACCGTATTTGGCGTGCGGCAGCTCGACGTCGACAATTTCGGCCCCTATAGAGCGATAATTATCGATCGCGGTTTCCACCACATTTCGCACTTCGTCATCCAAGCCTTCACCGAAAAGCGCGCGCGGAATGCCGATCTTTTTGCCTTTGATATCGTGTTCGAGCGCGGCCGTGTAATCAGGCACCGGCACCCCCGCCGAGGTGGCATCGAGCGGATCGCGTCCCGATATCGTTTGCAGCACGGCGGCGACATTTTTCGCCGTTTTGGCGAAGACGCCAATCTGATCGAGCGACGAGCCGAACGCAACCAGGCCATAACGCGAAACTCGCCCGTAAGTCGGTTTGATACCAAAAATTCCGCACAGCGAGGCCGGCTGCCGGATCGAACCGCCTGTATCCGAACCAAGCGCCGCGGGAACTATCCCGGCTGCCACTGCCGCCGCCGAACCACCCGAGCTGCCGCCCGGCACGCGTGTGAGGTCCCAGGGATTTTTTACCACGCCAAAGGCGGAGTTTTCATTTGACGAGCCCATGGCAAATTCATCAAGATTCGTTTTGCCTATGATGACCGCTCCGGCGTTATTTAATTTTTCGACGACCGTCGCATTGTATTGCGGTTTGTAGTGTCCCAGAATCAGCGAGCCGCACGACGTCTGTGAATCGCTGGTGCAGATATTATCTTTGACCGCGATGGGAAAACCTTTGAGCGGCAGAGCCCCGGTAGTGTCGCCAGTGCTATCCAGTTCCGCGGCGCGTTTTAACGCATTCTCGCGATCGATGCGAAGAAATGCATTAAGCTCCGGGTTTAATTTTTCCGCCCCGGCCAGAGTTTTTTCAATTTGCGTTTTTATTTCACTCATTATTATGGAGCGCCGAATTCATTCGGCACGAACGCTGCGCGTCCGAAACGCACCGGCTGACACCGGCGCTACTGACATCCTCGTACCGTTATTGATATTTTTCGCGGCTCAGTGTTTTTACCAGGCTTTCACCTTTGTCATCGACGAAATCGCTGATCAGCCACTTATCGCTGCGCTTCTCCGCCTCGATTTTCATCATCCGCTCGACCGGTTTATTATCGTTTTTCCAAAACAGCCTTACGTTGTGTGACACGCGGCTTTCTCCCGATATCTTGCACTCACCCACTTTAAATCCGGTCGGGTATTCCTGCGACGCCGTAAAAGGATCGCCGTCCATAAAAGGAACTTCATCCGGATGGGCTTTTACAAATTCATCCTGGCGCGCAAATTCATTCTGCAAAAGTTTGTAAAGCTCCGGGGTCAGGAATTTTTCTTTCTTCGTTACGTTTTCGCGCGTAAAGCCCATTTCATCGCTGCTCGTAAAATGCTGCGAATAGAACGAGCGCACTGTTTCGCGCGAAGCGGTGCATTTACCGTCTTCGATCTGCGGAATGCTGCAGGATGCCAGCGTCAGGCCGATGAACAACAAAAAACTCCACATCGTAAAATTCCTCATTAAATTTTTACAAAACTTTTGGAACACGAAAATGTCCGGAGTGGGCGTCCGGCGCCTGATCGAGCGCCAGCGTCTGCCCCAGCGAGGGACGGACCAGATCGTCGCGGTCAGACCCGGTAGCTTCGCCCGCAGCGGTCAGCCCGCCGAGCGCCGGTTCGATATCGCCGATGTCGAGTTCATTAAGCTGCTCGACGTATTCCACAATGCTTGCCATCTGCGGCGTGTAAAGCTTGACCTCTTCGTCCGATATCTCAAGGTGTGCCAGCTCTGCAATCTTTTTTACATCCATAGATTTTATCCGTAAAGATCTTTTTTTCTCACCAGGCAATTTCCCGCCGCCTGTAAAAATAATTCTCTCAGCTCAGGATCTTCGATGCTATCGGCTGCTTCACGCAGGCGCGGCGTCAATTCTTCCTGCGACCGCCGGTCAAAATTCAACCGTTCGGCCGCCTTTCGTTCCTGCGCTTCGCGGCCGGCGGAAAAATGTTTGCCGTCAACGCGAAATTCGATAAACGTCACAACTTCTTCGCCGAGCAGGGAATTCAATTTAAAGATCATCTGCCCGCTCAGGTTTTCCAGGTGCCGCTTCCAGATCTCATCGGGAACGGCGACGATCAGGCGTTTTTTGTCCAACCCGACGGGCGCGGTATTCCGCTCCAGATTTTCCCCGGCAATGCGTTTCCAGGCGGCAAAGACAAGCGGCTCGCGCAGCGCTTCAGACTCGCCCGTCTCACGTAAAACTTTCGGCAATGCGCGGAAAATATCTTGCATCTTTGTGCTATTAAAGCCAACTTTCGCAAATAGTTGGATTTGCTTTTGCGCGCGGCTTAAGACACTATTTACGATTAAAACACGACTTCGATGGAAAAACAAAAGGGTGAAAAATTTGCGCTGCCGCCGTTGATACTGGCTTCGGGAAGCCCGCGCCGGGCGGAAATACTGAACTTTGTCGGCTGGAGTTTTGAAAAACTCGTGCCGGATGTCGACGAATCGATCGTGGCCGGTGAAGGCGCCGCCGAATATGTGGAAAGACTGTCTCGTGAAAAAGGCGTCGCGGTCGCCGGACAAGTGGAGAACGGCCTGGTGCTGGCGGCTGATACGACGGTCGTGGTCGATGAAGAGATACTCGGCAAACCTGTCGACGAGGAAGATGCGCGGCGAATGCTTCGCATGCTGAGCGGGAAATGGCACCAGGTCCTGACCGGCGTCTCACTGATCAAGGTTGAAAACGGAAAGCGGGAAATATCTACCGCCAGGCAGGAGACCGGTGTTAAGTTCGCGACACTGAGCGAAACCGACATCGATTTTTTGGTCGAATACGGCTCGCCTCTCGATAAAGCCGGTGCGTATGCAGTGCAGGCGCAAGCCGCGCTTTTTATCGAAGAGATCAAAGGCGATTATTGGAATGTGGTCGGACTGCCGGTGAATTTGGTTTACCGGTTGGTTAGGGAAATGGGAAAGTAAGGAAAGAGAAGGAAATTGGGGAAATAGGGAATAGGGAATAGGGAATAGGGAATAGGGAATAGGGAATAGGGAATAGGGAATAGGGAATAGGGAATAGGCTGTCAACTGTTACTCATAGTAAAAATGGAGCGTGTCCTTCGATATCGATGACACGCTCCATGACTTTTTTCGCTCCTTGCGGAGCGATGCAGAATAAATTCTGCGCCCCGGTTATTTCAATAAACTATCGATCTTAGCTGCTATGTCGGGCGTGATGTCGTTTTCCGGATCGATACCGCCAAACGACGCGCCGGAGATCTTTCCGGTTTTGTCGAGAACGACAAAGGCCGGTATCTGATCCACGCCATATCTTTTCAGCACCTGTCCCGTCGGATCGCGGAGCACGCTCATCATCAGCTTGTTCTTATCGGCAAAGGCCTTGAGCTGGTCATCGGTGGCGTAGTTCTTCGATTTGGCATTGTCCGAATCGTTGCTGACCCAATAGATCGCGACCTGCTGGCCGGCGTATTTTTTTGCCAGCTTGTTGGTAATCACGGCCTGGTCTTTTGAAAGCGGCAGCCACGAAGCGCCCACCGCTAAAACTACTACCTTGTTTTTTTGCGCCTGTACATCGACCATGGCCCCGTCCAGAGACTTGAGCGTAAGCGAAGTTTGGGCCAGGACGCTGCCCGTACAAATAAAGGCGACCACCAGGACCGCCCAGATAAATCTTTTGTTTAGCATAGCTTTTTTATAAATATGCGCACCTTTCGTGCGCGTCGTAGTAGTTAGATGCAAAGTATATGCCAAATGTTCACTTACGGTTCAAAATCGTGTTATCTATCAGCCGGACTGCGCCCAAACGGGCCGCCACCGCTATCACCACCGTCTCATCTTCAATTTTCGCAATAGGTTGCAGATTTTCGGCGTTTACCACGCTGACATAATCAAGTTTTGCCTGCGGTTCGGCCGCGATCTTTTCACGCACTATTTCCGCTAATTTTGCGGTATTTCGTTCACCCTCGCGAAAGGCAAGCTTGGCGGCGCGCAGCGCCTGGTAGAGCACCGGAGCGGCTTTCTTTTGTTCTTCACTCAAATAAGCGTTGCGGGAAGAAAGGGCCAGTCCGCTTTCCTCTCTGATGGTCGGCAGTACCATCACCTCCGTTTCAAACCCGAGGTCTTTGGCCAGCCGCTTGATAACGACAGCTTGCTGGGCGTCTTTTTGCCCGACAAAAGCAAAATCCGGGCGGACGGTGTTTAAGAGGATGGTCACGATCGTCGCCACGCCGCGAAAATGGCCGGGACGAAATTCGCCCTCCATTGATTCGGACAATCCTTCGACCGTTACATAAGTCGAAAAACCTTCCGGGTAAATATCTTCCGCGGTGGGTGCGAAAACGTAATCGACATTATATTCCGCTAACAGCGCGGCGTCGGCGGTCAGGTCGCGGGGATATCTTTCAAAATCCTCGCCTTTGCCGAATTGGGTAGGGTTGACGAAAACAGAAACGATGACGATGTCGCACATCTGCCGCGCTTCCGTTACCAGGCTCAGATGTCCTTCGTGCAGGGCGCCCATTGTGGGAACAAACCCGACGGTCTTTTCCTCACGCCGCAGCTTACGCGCAATAGACGACATCCGTTGACGACGGTTGATGATCTCCATAAGAGGGGAACAGAATCGAACATGGGCCTTACTTAAAAGGCGGTTCGCAATTTATTCAACTGGACTTTCTTTTTTGGTTTCGGAGCTTGAAAGCTTTAATTCTTTGGCCGTTTCTTCCGGCAATCCATAAGATTCCTGATCGCTCGGGTAGACGCCGTTCCGGACATCTTCCGCCCAGCGCGTGATCGCGTCGGTCATCGTTTCGCGCAGGTTCGCGTAGGGGCGGACAAAGCGCGGCAGTTTGCCGAAGCTCAAACCCAGCAGATCGTGCAGGACCAATACCTGAATATCGCACCCGGCGCCCGCGCCGATCCCGATCGTGGGTATCTGCAGGCTTTCAGTAATTACTTCGGCGATCTCGCGCGGCACGAGTTCGAGCACGATTGAGAACGCTCCCGCGTCTTCCAGCATTTTCGCTTCATCGATGATCTTTTGCGCGGTTTCGAAAGTTTTTCCCTGCACGCGATAATTTCCGAGTTTGTTGATGGACTGCGGCGTCAGGCCGATGTGCCCCATCACCGGGATCTCTTCATCGACCAGCCGTTTGACGATGTCGACACGATTTTCGCCGCCTTCCAGTTTGACCGCTTCAGCGCCGGCTTCTTTTACCAGCTTCAGCGCGTTGCGAACCGTTTCGTCTTTATTGACGTGATAAGTGCCGTAGGGCATGTCGGCGACGATCAGCGCGCGCTGGACGCCGCGTTTGACCGTGCGGACCGTGTGTATCATTTCTTCCAGCGTGACCGGAACCGTGTTGCCATAGCCGAAGACGACATTGCCCGCGCTGTCGCCGACCAGGATAATATCCACGCCGGCTTCATCTACCACCCGGGCGGTCGGATAGTCATAAGCTGTCAGACAGACGAGTTTCTCACCGCGCGCTTTGGCTGCGATCAATGAAGGAGCAAAAACTTTTTCGATCCGGTCGGGTTGTAAATACGCCATAGTGTTAGATTCCTGTTAGCTAAGCTTAAAATTCTAACAAATTTTCGGATTTTATAGAAGATTTATAGCTTTGCCTCTAAAGTCATTAATTGCCCCCGGCTTTAGTTGGTAAGGGTTTCTCCGAAAAAAATACCGAAGGCCCAAAACCTAAAACCAAACCCCTCGCTACCGCTTCGGGTTCTGACCTCATTGCGAGCACTCCCACTATTTAAACGATCTGTGTGCGGAATTCAGGTTCCGGGCGCCAGCGCCGGACATTGGATCTATCGGGGCAGGCGTGCAGCAGATCGCTGATAGTTTTATTAAAAACAGGATGGACGAACTGCGGCGCGACCTCAGCCATCGGCACCAGGACGAAATTCCGCAGATGCATTCGCGGGTGCGGCAAGGTCAAAAACTCGGTCTCGTGCAGGGAATTGCCGTAAAGAAGCAGGTCAAGATCAACGGTGCGCGGTTCTTTTACGCCGGTATTCTGCCGCTTGCGGCCCAGCAGGTATTCGATGCGCAGCATTCTGGCCAGCATTTGCTCCGGGGAAACGTTGGTAATGTGGACTTCGGCCACCTGGTTAAGAAAATCGGAAGGGCTGTCGATCTCGACCGGTTCGGTCTCATAAATGGCGGAGAGACGGGTGACGCAGATACTGGCTTCCAGTAGTCCGCGAACGGCAAGCAAAAGATTGCCCGCCCGGTCGCCGAGATTCGAGCCTAAGCTGATATAAGCTGTGATAGTTTCCAGTTCCATTTAAGCCTTTTTACTCGATCATCAAGAATATATAATGCCCGGAACTTACTACACCCGGGACTACTTTAAACCAAAAAAGAGCAAAAAGGAACAAGACAAGAACCAGGGCAATAATGAGTGCGTCGGAACCGGGAAGATAGTGGCCGGGTTCTTTAGTGCCAGAAATCCCTGCAGCGTCAATCAGCTTAAAGGAAAAAGGCGGAAACCAGGGCAGTTATGGAGCGTGTTTTGTGAAGTTCAAGTACACGCTCCATAACTGCCCTGGTTTCCGCCTTTTACAAACACCGCTTCGCCGTTAGACGTCATTTATCTGCAAAATTTACCTGAATGTGCGACAGCGGCGATCCCTGTGCTTTTTCAAGTAACAGGGCCGCCGCCGTTCGCTCTTGGGAGCTTATCTGAACGAATATTAGAACGTGGGAGCTAATACACATTCAAAACCGAATTTGTGGTGTTTATATAATTTCTTTCGGAATAAATTAAAGATGATAGCTGATAACGAATAGATTCCGAATCTATTCTCTCTCATCTATCAGTTCTTATCTATTCCGAATAATATCCGGACCACTCAAACTGTTATGCGGAAAATAAAAAAACGTTACGGTGTCATAAAAGCGGAGGCCGCCTTTTACAATTGGAGTCCGCGGCGTTTAAAATGTTGTTGTTGATAACTTTTGAATCCAGTAATGCGTAAACTTAAAAAACGCATTTGGGCGGGTATCAGAGTCCCGTCCCGACAAAAATGACTCGTAGAAAATTCCGCAACGGCCCCCGCAATACTCAACCGTCGAGCTCACGGTCATTTCAGGAATACATTTTGGATAGGCCGGTGCCGCAAACCTCGCGGAGCGAACTGCTGCGTCTGATCAGGGGCGGCGAGGACACCTATCTCGAACTCAAAGTAAAACTTTCAAACCCCGAAAAGATCACGCAGGGGATCATCGCCCTGGCCAATACGGCAGGCGGCGTCTTTATTTTCGGTATTACCGACCAGCTAAAGGTCGAAGGCCTAGACGATGCTTTGGGCGTCCGCGACGAACTGGTGCGCATTTGCCGTGAAGAGGTGGTGCCGCCGCTTATACCGCTGCTCGACACCGTTTCTTTTGACAGCGGGCGGCAAGTGGTCGTGCTGGAAGTTGAAGGAAAAAGGCGTCCGTACCGTACGCGCGACGGAAGGTTTTACATTCGCTTCGGCGCGGAAAAAAGAGAAATTTCACGGCGCGAGCTTTCTTCCTGGCTGGAAGAAATACGCCCCCTCGGGTATGAAAACATTCCGGCCCCGGAAGCGCGCATCGCGGATATTGACGATGCGCTGCTTTGGACATTCGTGCGGGCATTTTCCGACGATCTTTTTGAAGGGATACTGCCGAATTTCGAGACGGACGAGATACTGAGGCGCGATCTGCTGCTGGCCGTCGGAAAGGGTGATGAGAGCTGCCCGACCGTGGCGGCCGTTTTACTGTTTGGTAAGAATCAAAGAGTGGCCGAGCTTTTCCCCCGCGCGTCGGTCATCGCCACTCGTTATTCCGGAAATGACACAGCCGGGACGTTAGTGGAAAAACAGGAATTTTCCGGCAATTTGCTTTCACTCTATGAATCGAGTCTGCGTTTTATCGCCCGCTATTGCGATCTGCATGAAACAAAAGGCCAGCCCCTGCGCACTTTCAACGGCCATGACCAAACTGTAAAAGCGCGGGCAAATTATCTGCTGCCTGTGATCAGGGAAGCATTATCCAACGCTCTGACCCATCGCGACCTGGCGGTTAAGGATATTCCTACCCGGATAAATATTTACGATTCAACCATCGAGATAACTAACGCCCGGCGTACCAACGGTTTTGTTCCGCCGGCGTCGCGGGCGATCCGCTACGGTATCTCGCAGAGCTTGAATCCGCAGATAAAAGACATTTTTACAAATCAGGCTTACGGGGCGGAAGTTCCGCCGGGCGGGCTGCCGATGCTGCTGCGGGAATCGCGTCTTTTTGCCGGCCGGCGGCCTGAACTTTACACTTCTAACGACGAATTCAAACTCAAGATCTACGGGAAGTAGCTGAAGCGCCAATAACGGAGCGCCGAATTTATTCGGCAATGAACGCGCAGCGTTCAAAGTTCAAAAAAAAATAGCCGCGAATTTCACGGCTATTTAAGAGCTTAGGCCGCAAGCGGCCTTGCCGAATAAATTCGGCGTTCCTTTTAATTTTTATCTTTCGGCGCGCTATCTTTCGGTGCGGTATAGAACGGGCGGTGCTGCACGACATATTCCTTATCTTCGTACTGGCCGTCGCCGTTGATATCCACTTTTACTTCCAGCTTATATTTTTTCCCGTCCCGCGGGCGTTCCGGCACATCGTACGCAAGGCTATATTGATTGCGCAGAAAAGAGTTTATATCTTTGAGCACGTTGGGAACTTCGCCTTCGAAAGTGATCGGGTAATAGGCGCCGCCGGATTCCGAGGCCAGCGTTCGCAGGGCATTATTAGCCTGCAAAAAGGTCATGCGGCCAGGCGCTCCCGTGATATCGTCGGCCGCCGGAAGAAACTGCTCGTACTTCTTAAAGAACATATTCCCGGTACCGATGATGTAGATCGGAACGCCGGCCGTCTGCACGACTTTGCGGACCTTGTCATAAGTGATCTTGCTAAATGTGTCGATGCCCGAGGTAACTAAAAGAATGGCCCGCCGCCGATTTTTGATATCCACCATTCCCGCGTAAGTCGCATATTTCTCTTTCGAGCTTTCCAGAACTACCGTGTCGCCCTTACCTCCGACGAGGGTAAAGTTGATGGCATCCCAAACGTTATTTTCGCGAAAAGCGGGATAATTGCGCAGCAGCAGATCTACCGCAGCCCTTAAGCGGGTAGGATCATTGGTAAAATCGGTGATCGGCGTAGGACGCATGTCGAAGGCGACGATCGAAGCATAATCCTGCGGAGGCTGGATAAAATTCGACACAAAATAAGACACCGGGCGAAGCACTTCATAGGTACCGGGCTCAAAACCGCCGCCGCCGGCGCGGCCGAAATACTCAGTCCATTTGCTGAACTCAACAACGACGCCGATCGTGATGGGTGCTTCGGGGGTGGAAAAGTTCGTGATCTCCTGTTTTATGCCATTTTCAAAAACGGCAAAGTTTTCCTTTTTCAGGCCGACCACTATCTGATTGGTCTTTTTGCTATAAACGACGGCCTCGATATTGACGAGGTTGGTTGAGATCTTGAGGACCTCGGGATCTGCTTCGGCTTTATCTTCTTCTTTCCGGTCTTGTTTTACTTTTTCCGCTTCGGGATCGGGAGTGCCGCTGGGCCGGGCATTTTTCTTCTGGGTACCCTTCGGCGTTTCGGTCGGGACCTGCTTTTTGGACTGAGCGAACGAAGGCCCGACAAGCAGCACGGAAACCGTAAATGCCGCGAACATCGCCACTAAAATCGAAGCCAAAAACTTCGGGAAGGAAAAATGCCTCATTGATCTACCTCTTTCATCTCTTGCGCAGCCGTCTTTAAATAGACAGACTTTTTTTAATCAGATGAATTAAATCCGGATTAAGATGCCGCAATAGGTTAAAAGTGTAGCAAAAATCACTCTTGAGGTGAATCGGGGTTGTCGACCTCGGCCTCAACGGAAACGTCAAAGGCGCCGGAGTTATCGTCCAGATTGCCTTCGTTTATACCCAGAAAGAGGGTGCCGTCGCGCTGGGCGATGAATTCGACCGAGGAGCCGACGAAGATAAATTCGTCATTGTCGTCGCCGATCACGGCGATCAGGGCGCCGGTCGACTTTTGCTGCATCAGCTTATCCTTATCGGCGTACGAGGCATCGCCGTCAGGTTTGGCGTAGCGGCCGGTCCCGAGCGAAATGTTGCCTTTGGCGGTGACGCGAACGCGCTGGCCGCGGCGGACGACAAAGCCGGAATTGGTCCATCCGTTGGCGGTGTTGTCGGCCAGGACCTTAACGCTGTTGCTGACTACGACAAAGTTACCTTTAGCCGCGGGTTTGGTAACCGGTGGTTTGACCGCCTCGGCGGGCTTTTCCGGTATCGAAGTGCCTTTGACGGCGGAGGTTTGAGTTTGTGTGTTATTAGGTTTTATTTCGGCGGTAGAGGTCGTGGACGGGACCGGGTTCACCGCGTCAAAAATGATCGATTCGATCTCGTCGGCATAGACGTTGATCTGACGCCTGCGCCCGCGGCTGTCATCGCCGATAGCGATGATAAACTGGTTGTCCTTGAATTCAACGATCTTGCCTTTAATGACACTGCCGTCTTTCATACGAATGGTATCCGCCAAAGCAGAGATACTAAAAACAAACAGTAAACTAGCGGCGACTAACAATTTGATCATTCGGTATGGTTTTAACATTCCTTTTCTCCTGAAAAATCTGAGATTAGTTTGGGCTGGCAGGTCATGGAAAACCTGTGTTTCAACATAAATGTTTAACAAAGAAAACGGGTTTTGGCAAGTGGATTACCACAATATGTTGTATGTCAATGCTCCTTGACCGGGTCAACCTTGGCGTCTTTTACCTCGGTTTTGAATTTTTTATAGTTACCGTACCGGGTAGTTTGATTAACATTCATTCCTTTTACCAGAAAGACACGGGCCGAAATATTTATATCGCTCGAGAGCGGCAGCCATATTTCGTCGTTGATCCGGTCCTGCTCCATCGAGAAGGAAGCGCCTTTTCTCAGTTTGACGATACCGGCGGCAAAGCTGACGCTGTCCGCCAGGTAGGCCTCCATCCGTGCGACCTGCTTGTCTTTTTCGTCGATCCAGATGACGCCGGCGGCGTTTCCAAAAAGTTTCAGGATGCTTTTAGCGTTCTTGAGATTAAAAGCCGGGTTGGGCTCGAAATCGAAAACTATCACTTCGCGCCCGCGAAAGCTTTCGCGGCGGGGATTGACCAGGCTGGAAGCGCGCAGGATCTCGGCGATCGAAACCCTCGAAGATCCCTCTTCTTCGCCTTTCTTTTCCTGCTTTGCCAGCTTCTTTTCCAGGTCCTCGATCTCGTCCGCCACCCTTTTATCTTCTTTTTCCTGCTGCTTCTCGGTGAGCGGCTTGCCGTTTAATTCGATCTGGCGGCTGATCCTGCTGCCTTTGTAAAAAGTTATCTGGGAAGTTTCGGAGAAAAGCTCTTTTAGCGCTCCGTCCTTGCCCACTTCTTTTCCCACCATGGTTTCGGTAAAAGTGTATTCTTCCCGCATCTGCTCTATCCGGTCCTGATTGGCCCTGACCTGTTCGAGCAACTCGGGAATTTTGGGCAGCGGCGCGAGAGATGTTTGCGGAAAATCAAAAACCGTCCGGTCGGAGACCTTGTTATGGAGAACCTCATCGACGCCGACCTGATAAATGTCGCCGGCGAGATTCATTTTTATGCTGAACGGTTCAAGCACGCCGTCGACTTTGCGAAAATCGCCGTAGTCAAAAATTTTTACACCCCCGGCTGCCGGGTATTCTTCACGTACAGGGAGTGCCGTTTGCGAGTCAAAATAAAAAGTAAGCCGGACACCTTTGGGAGTGGTCAAAAATACCGTGTGGCAGCTTTTGCCGTCGATCTGTTTCAGCCCTCCGGAGGTGACCTTTGCTTTTTCCGTTTTGTAGTTAAGCCAGGAATAAGAGTGATAGGCGGCTTCCGCTTGAAAATCGCGGCCGATGTCGCCGGTCAGGGTCCGCGCGCCGGTGCGGGAATCCCTCTGCCACGCGGTTTTGCCATTATATCCGGCAGCGGTCTCAAAGCCGTTCAGATCGTATGAGATGTAATAAGAGTTAGGCGAAACGGCCTGGACACGGAAACTGCCGCTGCCGTTATCGGCAGAACCGGTGATCTTGCCTTGAAAAGTCCTCGACCGCACGGCCCGGAGAGCTTTTTCGCCGCCCAGAGTTTTGGCCGCCTGTTTGAGAATTTTGTCAGGAGACTGGGCGGACGCACTATTAACAAAAGCAAATAGCACGGCGAGTGAAAAAACCAGAATCGTAATTCTTTTCATATGGGACCTGAGAGAGCGGGCACAAGCGGCCCTTCCGGACTGCAAATTTATTTAGATCTTATATTTACTTTAAAGCCGAACACCTCTCAGGTCGGGAAGGGCTGCTTGCACCCGCTCTTGAAAAATTATTCAGCGGACCTAGATCGGAAACCGCGCTTTGTAAGATGCATCACGCAAAAGCCGCGATGTCCGAAGATCAGAGTCGATCGCCGATGCGGTCGTATTCGCCGCGAAAATGTAAAAGAGGCTTCCCGTCCTCTACATAGGCGGCCTCTATCTCTCCGACGTAGATAGTATGGTCACCGCCGGAATAACTGTGTACAAGCCGGCATTCCATACCTGCCAGCGCGCCGTTTAATAACGGCAGCCCGTTTGCGCCGTAATAATATTCCGTCGCGCTGAACCGGTCTTCGATCGGCGCGGAAAAACGTTCCGATAATTCGGTTTGATCTTCGCTCAAAATATTAACGGCGAATTTTTTACTCTCGGCGATACAATTATGGCTGCCCGTATCCTGGCTGATGCATACGAGTACCAGCGTCGGTTCGAGCGAAACCGAGCAAAAGGCGCTGACCGTCATCCCATGAGGGCGGCCGCCGCCATCGACACTGGTAACGACGGTGATACCGCTGGCAAATCTGCTCAGCGCGGCCCGAAAATCTTCTTTGGAAATCGACATAAAAAACTTAAACTATCAAAGCATTACCTGACGATGAAAATCTTAGCATAAAAATATTATATGGCTTATGACGCAATAGTTGTGGGTTTAGGCGCGATGGGCAGCGCGGCCGTTTATCAACTGGCAAAACGCGGGGCGAAGGTGCTCGGCATCGACCGGTTCCGGCCGCCGCACGATCTTGGCTCGAGCCACGGCGAAACGCGCATCACCCGCCAGGCGATCGGTGAGGGCGAAGAATATGTTCCGCTGGCGCTGCGTTCCTATGAGATCTGGCGCGAGATCGAAGCCGAAACGGGCGCGGACCTGCTGACCGTGACCGGCGGCCTGGTAATGTCGAGCACCGCCAATACAAATTTGCTGCACGGCAGCGGAAATTTTCTCGGGCAAACGATCGCCTGCGCGGAAAAATACGGCATTAAACACTCTGTGCTGACCGCCGATGACATCAGGCGGCAGTTCCCGCAATTTGCTATAAACGGGGACGAGGCCGGCTATTACGAAAACGAAGCAGGGTTTTTGCGCCCGGAAAATTGCATAGAATCTCAGCTTGAACTGGCAAAAAAATACGGCGCGGAAATTCATTTTGACGAAAAAGTTTTGAGCTTTAACGGAAATGAGGTCGCAACGGAAAAAGGAAAATACCGCGCTGCCAGGATAATAATTTCCGCCGGGCCGTGGGTGAACGAATTTGTGAGCGAAGAGTTTCGCAGGTTGTTCAAAATTTACCGGCAGGTTTTGTACTGGTTCCAGTTGCGTGAAGACGCGGATAACTATCTGGCAGGGAATTTCCCGATCTTTATCTGGCAATTCGGCCGCTGGGCTGACGATTTTATTTACGGGTTTCCCGCGCTCGGCGGAAAAGAAGGCGGGTTAAAGCTTGCCGCCGAGCAGCACCTTAATACCACCGATCCCGATAGCGCCGGTGATCCGGTTTCGCGTGAAACAGTTTTAGCCGCAGAAATAGAAAAAATGTACCGGCAATACATCGGGCCGCATTTCCCGGGACTGACCGATCGCTGCATCAAAGCCGTTAGCTGCCTTTATACAGTCACGCCCGACGATGGGTTTGTTATCGACCGCCACCCGCAATATGAAAATGTGCTGATCGCCTCGCCCTGCTCGGGGCATGGATTCAAACATTCCGCGGCCGTGGGAGAGATCCTGGCGGAACTGGCGCTCGAGGGAAAGACAAAATTCGATATCGGCAAATTTTCCTTCGAAAGATTTCTTTAAGACAGAAACCAGGGCAGTTATGGAGCGTGTGGATTTAATTCGGAGCAACACGCTCCATAACTGCCCTGGTTTCTGCCTTAACCAAGTTACTGATTTTCGGATTTGTTTGGTGTTGTTTCGTGTAACTTCGTGGTTACAGTTTTAAGTCGCTGTATTTATGGAATTTAAGACTGAAACCACGAAATCACACTAAAAGACACGAACAAAACATAAGACAATTCCTGGCTTTATAGGCAAAGCCATTAATAATTAGTATAAGCTTAAGCCTGCCTGGCTTTTAACAGATCCCTTATTTCCGTCAACAATGTTTCGCTCGGAGTCGGCGGGGCATCGGCTGCCAGGCTATTAAAATATTTTATAAACCAGCGCGCCAGCAGAAACATGATAAGAGCGACTATCAGAAAGCTGATGATGTCGGTGATGAATTGGCCGTACATGATGAGCGGCGCGCCTTTTTCACACTTAGCGATGTCGGTACATTTTCCGCTTAGATCAATAAATTTCGAAGTAAAGTCGATACCACCTGTCATATAGCCGATCACCGGCATCAACATTTTTTCATTCAAAGTGGTGATGATCTTTCCGAAAGCCGCGGCCATAATTACACCAATGGCCAGGTCGAGCACATTTCCGCGCGCGATAAAAGCTTTGAAGTCCTTTAACATACAAGTATCTCCTTTATTTTCAGAGGATTTGCGTACTAATGAGTTTTTATGCCAACGGGGGATATTTGTCAAGAAAAAGGCGAGGATAACCAGGCGGAAACGCGACAGTTATGGAGCGTGTAGATTTAATTCAAAGCAATACGCTCCATAACTGCCCTAGTTTCTGCCTTAGCTATCGCGCTTAATTTTGATTTTTCTTGAGGTTTTCTATCAACTCGATAAAACGCGGTTCATTGCGGATAGATTCCAGGATAGAAACCTTTTCATACCAGGGATAATTCAGATTGCCCAGTTTCACGGCGTGTTCCAGCCAATGCAGAGCTTTTTCCTTGTCGCCGAGCAGGGCATAAGCGCCCGCCATCCAGAGCGAAGAATCGTGGTCCGCATCGGCGGCTTCCTCGACCTTTTCCGTTAGCTGCGCGCGGGCTTCTTCCGTTTTGCCTTGCCGGGCGAGGTAGATGGCCAGCACCGGCCGGATGCCGTGCATTTTTGGATTATGTTCCAGCACTTCGCTGATCAAAGCGACCGCGTCATCCACCTTGCCTTGCTCATAGAAAAGACGCGAGCGGAAGAATTTTATCAGCGGATGGTCCGGCTCCATTTTTGCGCCGGCGTCCAGCTCCGCCAGGGCCTCTTCAAATTTCTCCTGGTACATCAGAATTCGGGCTTTGTTGTAACTGGCGACCACCCTGGCCGCGGGGTCGAGACGCACCAGTTTGTCCCAGCTCTTGATCGCCGTTTGATAATCGCCGTCTAAGCGGCTCATCGTGCCTTTGACGAAATACAAGGCGGCGTCGTTGGGGAATTGTTCCTGCAGGATCTTGATCTCCGCGCGCGCTTTTTTCTTTTCACCGCGCGAGAGATAGATCATCACCATCAGCACGCGGGCTTCGAGCACGTTCGGATCATATTTGATCGCTTTGCTGAAAGCGGTCTCGGCGGCCGTAAAATCTTCGTAATTTCCTAGGCCCTTGAAAACGCGATTGGCATAGCACGCGCCGAGGCCGCTGTAGGCCAGGGCAAATTGCGGGTCGAGCTCGACCGCGCGTTTGAAATTGGCGATCGCCGCATCGCAATCCTCCATCGAAACGGTACGGAAAATAAAACGTCCGAAATTATCGCGCGCGCGCAAATATTCCTCATAGGCGTCGACATTGTCGGTCGGGCGGCGGCCGAGCATTTCCTGTTCGCCATCCGTCAATTCGAGCCGCAATCCGCCCAGGATACGCTGGCCGATGATGTCCTGCAGATCGAAAATATCGGCGCCTTCGGCATCGATGCGGTCGCTCCAGAGAATCTCGCCGCCCGCCACATCCAGCAACTGCGCGGTCACGCGCATCTTTTCGCCGGCCCGCAGAAACCCGGCGGAAAGCACTGCGTTGACACGAAGTTCCTGCCCGGCCTCGCGCGGATCGATCTCCTTGCCCTGGTATTTGGCGATGACCGAACTGGGACGCACGATCAGCGAGCGGATCTGGGCGAGTTCGGTGATAACGGCATCGGCCAGAGAAAATTCGTAAAAACTGGAGCTCGGGTCGTTATTTAAATTCTTGAAGGGAAGAATAGCGATGCTTTTCTTATCGCTGGTCATGGTGTTTGAAAGCGACAGATCGCTGGAAGCGTGCACCGGCGGCTGTGATGAGCTCGATTGCCCGGTGCGGAACGAAGGCGCTTCAGACTCGCTCTTCCCGCGCAGGAAATTCCAGGCGCGTTTCACTACGTTCTGGCCTTGAATATGGCGCGGTGAATATAAGGACATATCCAGGTTGTCACCGGAAATATCATGTAAAACTTGTTTCAGATCGTCTCGCATGTCAGAAATTTTTTGATACCTATCCTGCGGTTTTTTCGACATCGCCTTGTCGAGTATTTCCTGTACCCGCACCGGCACCGGCTCAGAGCGCACTTCAGCTAATGGCTCCGGCTGATCGTAAAGCACGGCGTGGCGTACATCGACGACGGTTTTTCCTTTGAAAGGCCAGATACCCGCCAGCATTTCGTAAAGCAGTACGCCGGTGGAAAAAATATCGGCGCGGTAATCGACCTTATCTCCGCGCGCCTGTTCGGGCGCCGCGTAAGTAGCGGTTCCATAGGGAACGCCGATCTCTGTCAGGTCGTTGCGGTCGGCCGGACGGATATCTTCGTCGTCCTCATCATGGATCAGTTTTGCCAGTCCAAAATCGAGTATCTTGACCTGCCCGTGCTCGTTGACCATTATGTTGCCGGCTTTTACGTCGCGGTGGATGACTCCCTTGGCATGGGCGGCGGCCAGCGCGTCGGCCACCTGGATAGCGATGCTCAGCGAGCTGCGCAGGTCGAGCGGACGGCCGTTCACTATCTGGCGCACGTTTTTTCCCTCAACGTACTGCATGGCGATGTAATGCAGCCCGTCTTCGGATTCATTGAGGTCGTAGATGGTGCAGATATTAGGGTGATCGAGGGAAGAGCAAAGCTGGGCTTCACGCTGGAATCGCTTGAAATTGGAAGATTTTACGGTTAGCTCGGGAGGAAGAACTTTTATGACGACCGGGCGTTCGAGCTTGGTATCGAGGGCCTTATAAACCGTTCCCTGACCACCGGAACCGATCTTTTCCAAGATTTTATACTGATTGATCGTTGCGCCAATCATAATGATCGCAGGGATCTTAATTCCTTATCTTTGACTCTTCAGGTTAAGAATATGTATTTTAAGTCGAGCACCGATTAAGTGCAAATCCTTTCAGAGCCAATAATTAAAGCGTCTAAGACGACAACTGCCGCCTAACCGGGAATTATCGTTCAGCCCCGCAGCGGCGTACCCCAACCGGATTGGATGTATTCGCCGTCGAGTACGATGCACGGAACGGTCAGATCGCCGCCGGAAACCTCCAGCATCTCTTTTTGCCGCAATTTGTCGTTTTGCGCGTCATAATCGATAAATCGGACGCCCTCCGCCGTGTAATGGTCGCGCGCCTGCTGGCAATACGGGCAGCCGGGTTTGGTATACAAGACTAAAGCCATATGAAAATTTTCCTTTTCTGTGAGATATTTTAACAGTCCGGCGAAGCAATGCCAAAGTTTTGACCGGCCAATAATTAACAGGAATTCCATATCGCCAAAAATGATCGAAAACGAGATCTTCGAGCCTTACGAAAAATTAGTGGAAATTGAGATCTGCGGCAAAAAAGCCATGGTCCCGGAAAACAATATGCTGCTGCGGTGTTTTCAGTTCCTTTCGCTGGAAAGCGTGTCGATGGGAGATTTTTGCTGGAACGCGGATTGCGCCAATTGCCAGGTCTGGCTCGAAACCGCTGAAGAAGGCGGAAAAGAAAAGCCGGTACTTTCCTGCCGGACCAGGGTCGAAGAAGGAATGAAGATCGTCCGCATGGCGGATGCGATAGTTCTGGAGGGTTAATAGTTATTGGTGATTAGTAATTGGTAAAAGTTTTTTTTAGTGTTGTTTCGTGTATTTCGTGGTTCCAGTTCTTTTATCTTTAAATACTGTAACCACGAAATCACACTAAAGGTCACGAAAAAGCGGAAATCAATTACCAATACCAACTACCAGTTTACCCGATCACGCTTCCACGGCTTTTTTCACTTCTTCCATGACCTCTTTCGGATATGCGCCTTCACGCAGATTGATGCCGTATTCGGCATAGGCCTTTAAGGCCGAGACCATCTGCGACCAGCCCATGCAGTTTCCGTAGGACATATTGAGGCCGTCCTGGGTTTCGCTCCAGCCGCCTTCGGTAATGCTGACCAATGTGCTGCTGTCATTAAGCGCTTTGAAACGCATTTCCACCACATTATCCGGACGGTCTTTTTCACCTGCCCATTCCAGCACGAGCAGCTCGTTAGGCACGACCTTTGTTATCTTGACGGGAAATCCTTCTTCGTCCGCGCCGTGAAAATCGGCGAACTTCCATTTGACCGTGGTCCCTTCATAGAGCGGGCCGGTTGCTCCGCCGGTGGTGAAATAACCGCTCAATTTATCCGGGTTATAAACCGCATCGAAAACTTCCGCGACCGGTTTTTGCACCGCCGTTTGTACTTTAAATTTAAGATCCATAACTTCTGTACCTCTTTCACTTGTTTTATAAATCAATAATATGTTATAAAAATATAACATGTCAAGAGAAAAAAAACAGGAGCTTATCTTTAAAGCGCTGGCCGACGGCAAAAGGCGCAAGATACTCGATCTCTTGAAAAAGGAAGAAAGAACGACCGGCGACATCTGCGCGTATTTCAAGACCCTCGATCGCTGCACGGTCATGCAGCACCTGAACGTGTTGGAAAATGCGGGGCTTATTATTGTCAGAAGGGAAGGACGCTTGCGCTGGAATTATTTGAATGCGGTGCCGATCAGAGAGATCTACGACCGCTGGATCAGCCAATATGCCGACTATTCGGTTGAGTTATTAAAAAATTTAAAGCGGGATCTTGAAAGAAGAAGTGTTTAGCCACGAATTACACAAATAACACGAATGAGATTCTTCGCTTTATTCGTGCTATTTGTGTAATTCGTGGCCAATAAAACTAGTATTTCGGAACGCTCGGGTCGACGTCGTTCGCCCAGCCGATGATGCCGCCTTTGAGGTTGGTCAGGTTTCCGGTAAAACCTGCCTGCATCAAGCCGAAAATGGCCTGCGCGCTGCGGCCGCCCATTTTACAGTGCACGACGGTTTCGCGGTTGGGATCGATCTCGTCCATGCGCTGGAGGACCTGGCCGAGCGGGATGAGCTTTGCGCCGGGAATATTACAATGATCGTATTCTTTCTGTTCGCGCACATCGATCAGTTGAATGTCTTCGCCGGCGTCGAGCCGCGCTTTTAGTTCGGTAGCTGTGATCTCTTGCATAAAGCGATTATAAACCGAAAAGCCAACTATCGCACCGCGGTTCGATAGCCGGGAGCCAAAATATTACCTATCTATTCGCCGGTTAGATCGTCAACCGTAGTGCTGCCGCAGTTCGTCTTGACGGATTCGATGCCATTATCGCGGGCGTCCGCGGTGTTATACATTTCGCTTTTTCCGATCACCTGGCCGTTGCCGGCTTTGAGGTTGAAATAGAACTGGCCGTTAGCGGCAGTTTTCCGGTCATAATTTTTATCATCGCCGCCGTTCTTGCGGACGGATTCGATGCCGTTATTGGCTGCCGCTTTTGTTTCGTACATTTCACTGGAAAGGATCACCTGTCCGTTTCCCGCCTTTAGATTGAAATGGTATTTTCCGTTAGCGGCTTTTTTTAATTCGTATTTTCCTGCCATTTGTCTCTCCTTAAAAACAGATCGGAATAGGATATTTGAGCGGTGAACGGCCGCTAAAAAGCTTTTGTCTGATGTAATACATTATTAGCAGGTTTGGCGGGTAAATTCAAAGATAGAGGTTAGATCAGAAGATAAAAGCTAGACATCTCCTGATTTCTAGCCTCTGATCTCTGTCATCTTTATTACAAATTACTTTTCCGGCACTGAGCCGCTGATCTTTTTGCGGAAAGTTTCGCCGGTCCTGAGCACGGGAATGCCCTGATCGACCTCGCTATGGGGACGCGGGATGATATGCGTGGCCACTACCTTGCCCACCCGGGCTCCGGCGGCGGCACCGGCTTCGACGGCGGCCTTGACCGCGCCGACCTCGCCGCGCACGATCGCCGTCACCAGCCCGGCGTCAATGCGCTCGTAACCGACCAGCTCGACGTTAGCGGCCTTGACCATTGCGTCGGCGGCCTCGATCATCGCCACCAAGCCAAAACATTCAACCATTCCCAGTGCTTCCATAGTGTTTATTCTACTCCCAAAATTGTCGGGTCAACAAGTCAGTAGCGTCGGCGTTAGCCGATGCGTATTGTTTCACAGGTAGTACTGAAAAGAGACGCATCGGCTAACGCCGACGCTACCGACAAGATAATACATACGCGCCATCGGATGAGGCCGACGCTGCTGACTTCAGTTAATTCCGCAGCGAATGTATCGGTGCCGGAATTTTTCCACCACGCCTGATAAAAACAGAGCAATCAAAATCGTTCACGGCCATGACGGGGGCGGTGCCGAGCAGCCCGCCGAATTCGACCAGTTCGCCGACGCGTTTGCCGGGGACGGGGATGATGCGCACGGCGGTGGTCTTGGTGTTCATCACGCCGATCGCCATTTCGTCGGCGATGATGGCTGCGATCGTTTCGGCGGAAGTGGTGCCGGGGACGGCGACCATATCGATGCCGACCGAGCAGACACTCGTCCAGGCCTCCAGTTTAGCCAGCGAAAGCGCGCCGACCTGGGCGGCCTCGATCATGCCCGCGTCTTCAGAAACCGGAATAAATGCGCCCGACATTCCACCGACGGAGCTCGAAGCCATCGCGCCGCCTTTTTTTACCGCATCCGTCAGCAGCGCCAGTGCAGCAGTTGTGCCGTGCGCGCCGGCGCGTTCAAATCCCATCGCTTCCAGCACGTTGGCGACCGAATCGCCCACGGCGGGCGTCGGCGCAAGACTCAAATCCAGAATGCCGAAGGGAAGCCCCATCCGCCGGGCGGCTTCGTGGCCGATCAATTCTCCGGCGCGGGTAAGTTTGAAAGCGGTGCGTTTGATAAGCTCCGCGATCTCCTGCAGGGGAGCGTCCACGGGAGCGTGTCTGAGCGTATTAAGAACGACGCCCGGGCCTGAGACGCCGACATTGAGCACGGCTTCCGGCTCGCCGATGCCATGAAAGGCGCCCGCCATAAAGGGATTGTCCTCGACCGCGTTGGCAAAACAGACAAACTTGGCGCAGGCCAATCCTCCGCGATCTTTGGTAAGTTCCGCCGCTTCTTTTATCACCTCGCCGATACGGCGCACGGCGTCCATATTGATACCGGCGCGAGTGGTGGCAACATTGACGGAAGAACAGAGACGCTCGGTCGAGGATAGCGCTTCGGGAATTGAGTCAATAAATATCTTCTCGGAATCGGTCCAGCCTTTGTGAACCAGAGCGGAATAGCCGCCCAGGAAATCCACCCCGACCTCTTTGGCGGTTTCGTCGATCACCTTAGCCAGCGTGACCATATCTTTGGCCGAGCCGCCGGCGCCCTCTACAATGTGCGAAACCGGCGTAATGGCGATACGCTTATTGGCGACCTTTATCCCCAGCTCTTCGCCGATCTCATTTACCGTCGGGACCAGCCGGGCGGCAAACTTCATGATTTTTGCGCGCACGCGCTGGCCGGTTTTTTCGATGGACTCGGCGGCGCAGTCCTGCAGATTCAAGCTCAAAGTAACGGTGCGGATGTCGAGGTGTTCCATCTCGGTCATCCGCACTGTCTGTAAAACTTCGGCTTGAGTATATTCCATTATTATTTGTAGCGCCGGCGTCTCGCCGGCTGTCCGGTGGGCGTCCCGCCCACGGTATAAAGTGAAGGCGAGACGCCTTCACGACAGCCGCCGGGACGGCGGCGTTACATTATTTCACAAAATAAACTATCAGTAGTATCACCAGAACGAAGATAAAGATCACGATCGTTCCTATTACAAAAACCGGGTTCGAGGTGCCTTCGGGCTGTTCCCAGACCATCTCGATCTTTTCCCGTTGCGGTTTTGGCTTTCGACGCATGGTTGCCGCGGAGGTAAGCTGCGGTTTCGCCTTAATACTGGCGATACCGGCAGGCTTTACCACGATGTCCGGTTCATCCGGCTGCGCGAGCGGTTCTTCCTTATTTTCGAGCAGTATTGCCGGCGTATAGGGAAGGGTTTCATTGAAATCCTGTTCGCTGCCGGAAATTGCTTCTGGATTCGGCCCGGCCTCTGCTTTGGCCGCTTCGGTTGAGGGGGCCGCAGCCGTCGCTGTCTCCGAAGAGACATTCCCGGCTCCCGCCAGGCCGAAATGTTTGCCGCATTTGAAGCAAAACGAAGCCCCGGAACGTACGGCCGCACCGCAATCGGGACACTGGATATTTTCCGTTTCGCTCATAATTTAGGCGTCATTCAGGTGAATTTACAAATTACAGGAAACAAAAGGAAGTGACAAGTGAAGAGTAACGAGTGACAAGAGAAAGCGGAAATAAATCTTGTCACTTATCACTCATAACTTGTCACTCAGATACGATGCATTGAATTAAACAGGTCTTCGCGCTGAGCGTAGATGCGCACTCCCAGCCTTTCGCCGAGGGCTTTGAATTTTTCCTTGAGCGTGCTGATGTTTTCTTTCATTTCGTTGGTGTTGGCAACGATGACCATTGCAAACTTGTCTCCGACCAGGGTCTGATTGATATCGATAATGCTGCAGCCGGATTCCGCCAGGACCTTGCTGACCTCCGATACGATACCGGCGTGGTCCAGGCCGAAAACAGAGATCACCAGGCGGTTTTGCGCACCGGCGCGCATCGCTCCACTCGAAGTTGCGGAATTTCCGTCCGGGGAAAGGTAAGGTTCGATGATGCGATATATGGCAGTCACCAGGCGCTCCACCTTTGGCTCGTCGGCCCCTTCTATATTGCCGAATTCGGCATAGACGGCCGCAGTTATTTTGTAAAGCAGATCTCTGTCAGGCATTTCTTATTGTCCGCGGATGGCTTTGGTAATATTGTTTCCGGCGTCAGCCGCGCTGACCTTCCGGTCGACAAAAATGACGGCCCCTCCGGTTTCAGCCGCCAGTTTTTCCAGGAATCTTTTCGATTCGCCAATGTTTTTATCCAACATCATTGTGATACCGATGATATACACCCGGATCTTTTTTTCTTTGAGAAAATTCAAAATGTCGGCATAGACCTTTTTATCGCTCGTACTTTCACCATCGGTGATCAGGACAAGTATTTTTTGCTCGTTCTTTCCCTCGTCAACCAGCTTTTTAGCGGAATAAAACAGTGCTTCGGGGATGGCGGTCAGCCCGCCTTCGCAAAACATTTCGTCGGCGGCCGCGAAAAGCGCATTCTTATCGCCGGTAAAATCATGGAGCGTTTCTATCTTGTCCTTGCTGATAAAACGAACTAAAAAAGCTTCATCATTTGTCTGGATATTGCGGGTAACGACTTTGGTAGTATCGATCACGTATTCCAGCACCATCCGAAAAGAGCCGGAATTATCCACCACTATTCCCAGGCTGGCAGGTTTTGTTTCCTTTACATCCTCAATGGCAACCGAAGTTTTTACTTCAGGTTCGTCGGGTTTTCCCTGGGGTTTTTCCTGGGCCCGGACAAAAGAGCAGACGGTAAATAATATCAGCGCCGGCAGTATTATTTTTTTCATTTGCCCGAACCTTTTCCGTCCCGGTTTGCCGCCTGAAATAACTCTTCCGATATTGCCATCTCTTCGGAATAGTCAACGCGGTCAACGATCCCTACGACCGCGGCCTCGATAGACATTTCCTGGTCGCCGATGGCGGAACGCGCCGCTTTGCCAAAGGCGCACAGCACATCTTCGCCGATACCCGCGCCCAGGCGGTCGGCCACAACGATAACGCTTTTATTCGGTTCCTTGTTGAGCTCGTACGGGTGGACAATAAGAAATTTGACGCCCTCCAGATCGGGCGTCTTCTTGGTAGACCACACTGTGCCGACAACTTTTCCCAGAAACATATTTATATAACATTGTAGCGCCAGCGTCCCGCTGGCTGTCGCGTGGGCGTCTCGCCCGCGCATTTTGTAACTGACGGCGGGACGCCGTCAGGACAGCCGCCGAGACGGCGGCGCTACACTAGACTTTCGCAAAAACCTCAGCGCTCTCACCCATGTCACGCGCCGAAGGCGTGATGATGGTTTTGGCGTTGACGTAGATCTTCTCGCCTTTTTCCAAAGCGCGTTTTACATCGTCTTCGCTGACAAAATCCAGCGCTTTTGGTTTGGCGCCATTGGCCTTGGGTTCTTCCGCTTTCACCTCGTGGATGATCGTTTTAACTTCCGGTGGCGCTGCCGGCGGCGGTTCGTCCTTGATCTTTTCGCTCAGAAATTTATCCACCAGGCTGGCGACTTCGGCGCGGGAAACTTTTTGCGCGCCTTGCTGCTGCGACTGCTGCTGAAGGGGCTGTGCCGGTGTTGAAACTGAAGGTGCCGGTGCGTTCATCTGGATCGCTTTGCTGCTTCCCACCGGTTTGGTTTCAAATGCCACGCGCTTGATGTCCATCAAGTGATGCGGCGAGACATTATCCGAAGTGACATTGCCGCCCCACGAACCGCAGCCCAGCGTCATCGAAGGCGGCAGGGCGGTCGAAAAACCGATCGCGCCATGCGTGGTGGGTGAATTTATGATGACCCGCGATGCGGGCATCTGCGCGCCGTATGCAACCGCGGCTTCGCGCGAGCGTGTGTGCATGCCGGCGGTGTGGCCCATTCCGCCAAACTGCAAAATTTCCAGGCAGCGCTGCGCGCCGGCCTCGATGCCGTCAACGACAAAGAACGCCAGTGTCGGCGAAAGTTTTTCTACCGACCACGGGTAGTCGCGGCCTACACCGGCGCAATCCGCCAGCAAACAGCGAGTGCTGTCCGGCACTGAAATTCCCGCGAGCTCGGCGATATATTTCGCCGACTTTCCAACGATGCCCGCGTTCAAGGTCCTTTGCGGGGTCAATAAAATTTTTGCTACCTTGTCGGCTTCATCGGGGGAAAGAAAATGTCCGCCCTGTGCCTTGAACTGCTCGCGAACGGCCTGCTCGATCGGACGATCGACCACTACCGACTGCTCCGAAGCGCAGATCGTTCCGTTATCAAAACAGGTGCTGGTCAGAATGTCGCGCGCGGCTTTTTCCGCATCGGCGGTGCGCTCGATAAAAACGGGAACATTGCCCGGGCCGACGCCGAAGGCCGGTTTGCCCGAAGAATATGCCGCGCGAACCAAACCGATGCCGCCCGTTGCCAGGATAACGGCGGTGCGTTTGTGTTTCATCAGGGCGTCGGTGCCTTCGATAGTGGAGGTCGTCATCACGCCGATCGCATCGGGCGGCATTCCTTCTTTGATAGCCGCTTCTTTTAAAACGCGCGCCGATTCAGCGATGCATTTTGCCGCCGAAGGATGCGGCGAAAGAACCACCGTATTGCGCGATTTAAGAGAGATGATGCATTTGAAGATCGCGGTCGAGGTAGGATTGGTCGAGGGAATGATCGCTGCTACCACTCCGCGCGGACTGGCGATCTCGACCACGTCTTTGGTGTCATTTACCACACCGACCGTCTTTAAAGTTTTGAAATAATTCCAGACGTCTTCGGAAGCAAAACGGTTCTTTTCGCGCTTGTCGTCAGGCACGCCAAAGCCGGTTTCTTCTACCGCCATCGCGCCCAGCCGCGCAGATTCGCGAAGCCCGGCCTGGGCCATGGCTTCGCAAATGCGGTCGATCTTATTTTGGTCGAATTTGGAGACTTGAAGAAAAGCGGCGTAGGCAGCGTCAACCTTGTCACGCGCTTCCTGTACGGATTGAAGATCTTTGTCGCCCATGGGGTTAGTGGTAAGAGGCTAGAGGTTAGAGGTCAGCGAAGAAATGTGCTCCTAACCTCTGACCTCTAGCCTCTGACATCTGAAACTTACTGTCGTTGCTTTGTCTTGTTTCCCTCGATCGCGGTTCCCGTACCGGCTCCGCCTGCGCCGAGCTGGCCCTGGCCTGAACCGCCGCCTTTTAACGCCTTTTCATCGGGGCTGAGGCCGATCGCGCCGCCCTTGGGCAGTACGCGTTCGACTTCTCCGTGCGGGCGCGGGATGACGTGGACACTGATCAGCTCGCCGACGCGCCGCGCCGCGGCAGCTCCGGCATCGGTGGCGGCCTTGACCGCGCCGACGTCTCCGCGGACGAATATCGTCACATAACCGGCGCCGATATATTCCTTGCCGATCAATTGAACGTTCGCCGCTTTGACCATCGCGTCCGCCGCTTCCACGGCGCCGACAAATCCTTTGGTTTCAACCATTCCAAGTGCTTCAAGAGACATTGCTTAAACCTCGTGTTTAGTTTGATAAGATACTATTTTAGAACTATAACCGATTAAACACAAAACCTAACACCGAAGAATGAAATTATCAAGGGATAATGGTGAGTGCGAGTGCGAAACGGGGATGCGCCTGCCGGCGAGCATGAGGTCAGTACCGGGAACGCAGTGACCGGGTGGTTTGGCGCCGGAGGCACCGCGGATATTAGCCGTGCGGCGAAAGCCCACGGAAAGCGGCAACAAAGATTTTCCAAGTTCCGGCAGGAGCGCCGCTCTTCTTTAATATTTTTTGGGGGACGCGATACCGGGGGCTTTCACCCCCGGCTAATATCCGACAGCCCTCCGGGCTGCTGCCGTAGCCCGGTCGCAAAAAAGACCCGCGTTATTTCAATGGCTGCTTGCCGCCTTTTTTCAGTGGCTCCGCGATCGTCCTGGACTTGATCACCGGGCTTGCCTCGGCCGGCGCCTCGCGCCCTTCGTTCGGAGTCCCGAGGAAATCGATGTTAAGAACCTCACCGGTTACCCCGACGGTTTGCGATTCCGGTGAAAAGGTAAATCGTTTTGACGAGAGACTGATGGTATAGGCTGCGCCTTCCGGCACGCCGGTAAAATTGTAGTAGCCGAATCCATTGCTCAGGACGAACCGGGTATTCTGGTTTTCATCCTGCATCACTACCGTTACATTGTTGATCGGGTTGCCGTTCATCGACATCAGCCGTCCGGCGACGTTCACCAGCGGTTGGTTTTCGGAACGAAGCCGCCCGGTTATCAACACGGTATTCGACCTTCCGGCAAACGTTGCGCGGCCCAGCGAGTCGAGCGCCAGGCCCGAGGTCATCTCGGTATTGCCGAGGTTTATTATCGTCTTTCCATTCGTGCCGTAGGTGCTGTCAACCGGGCCGTCGCTGTTCCAGCGAACGAATGAGAAGTCGTAATTGGTTCCGTTGTGCGAAAAGCCGGCCGCGACGATCTTGCCGTCCGGCTGCACTACTATCTCCTGCAGATAGTCCTCGCCGGCGCCGACCGGCGTCAGCAGCTTTCCGTCACCGTCGAACGAGGTATCCAGCGACCCATCGGTGTTATAACGTGCGAGCGCGAAATCTCTGTTCGTGCCGTTTGATGCAGTGCCGCCGGCGATGATACGCCCGTCCGCAAGCAATTCGATCGACAGGATATCAGAGATGCCGGTGCCCATGACCGTCGTCACCAGGCCGCCCGTGCCGAACGACGTATCGACCGAGCCGTTGACGTTATATCTCATCATGCCGAAATTATCTCCGGTTGTGGTGCTGCTGGCGATTATCACCTTACCGTCCGGCTGGACCCGCAGTCCGGTGACACCACTGCTCCAGTCCAGCAACGTCGGGGTCGTATACCCGTCGGTATCGAATGAGGTATCCAGCGTGCCGTTTGAATTATAGCGGGCGACCGTGAGCGCATCCATACCTACATTATTGATCTTCCGCTGAAACCCGGCCATTATGATCTTTCCGTCGGGCGCGACCGCCAGAGCGTTTCCCTGCCAGCGGCCACCGAAGCGTGTAAAGGACTTTCCATCTACACCGAAAGACGTATCAATAGTACCGTTCGAATTGTACCGGACTATCGTGAATGCCTCGGGGCTCCCCGAAAACCCGCCGGCTAATATCCTGCCATCCGGCTGGAGCGCCAGCGAACGTATTTCACCAACCGAGGAAAAAGAGGTAGCTACCCTACCGGCATCGCCAAAGCTTGCGTCCGGCGAGCCGTCCGGGTCATAGCGCCATAACTGAAAACCCACCGCACCCACGAGGAACTGTGAGGTAACGCCCGCCAGCACTTTGCCGTCCGGCTGTACCAGAATATCCGTTCCCATGATCGCCGCGCCGTTCGGCCAGGGATCTAATTTGTATCCGGTATTGGCATAAGTCAGATCAAACTTGCCCGGCGTCTGCGGCGACTGCGCATAGGCCGACAGGGCAGAAAACGCCAGCAGCAAAGCGGCGGCCACGGCACGAAAATATTTTAAGGCAGAACTATTCATAATTTTCTCTTCGTCGGTAAGTTAATTCTGCTGTAAAGTTAGCACTAATAACCCGCACAAACTATCACAAAATTGCTGCTCCTGTCGGATTCTTGCGCTTAGATCACGAGTCAAGACCGGGTATTCATAAATTGCCGCTAGCTTTAGCTAGTGGTTTGAGATCGGCGAATCGGCCGGCTTTAGCCGAATCCCCCGCCTTGGGCTAAAGCCCCACGGTCCTTAAGTAACCATTTATCCACTAGCTGAAGCTAGTGGCAATTTAAAGGCTGATTTTGGAAATTAACCATTAAGCAGCAAATCACACGAACAAAATACGTAGTAATCCACTCGCTGATTGCTTTTTTTTAATGCAAACGCTATATTTTGTGTTTAACAGTCTGTTGCGGTTTGACTGACTTGGCGGGCAATACTTATTCAAGCAAAAATTAGCTCTAAAAACTAAAAGTCAGGCTGAACTTTTAAAGCGAAATGGCAGAAACTTTAGGTGAAAAACTAAGGCTGGCACGCGAGGCTCGTGGTATAACTCTGAGCGAGGTCGCGGCCCAGACGCGTATTGCCGCCCGCTATCTCGAAGCCATCGAGGAAGACAACTACAAACCGCTGCCCGGCGGAGTTTTTAACAAAGGTTTTATCAAGGCTTACGCCAAATATGTCGGCGTCGACGAACAGGAAGCCTTAGATGATTATGCCCGCGCGGTAGCCTCCCAAAGTGAATCGGAAATAGATGATAACCGGTACCGCCGCCCGTCGGTGATGACGGACGACCGTAATCGCAGTTCGTGGTCATCTCTGGTTTTTGCCGTCATTATCCTGGCGCTGATGTCGGGCGGCATCTATTTACTGGTGCAGTGGTACCGGAGCGCGCCTTCGGAACCGCAGGCGAAAACGCCGCCGCCGGTGAACACCGCTGCGTCGAATACGAATGCCGCGGCCGTCAATACATCGCAGCAGACGGTTTCTACCGATCAGATCAAGGTCGAAATAAAATCGGTGAACGGACAGGCGCCCTTTGTTTCCACGACCGTCGATACGGAAGGAAAAGTCGATAAAGCTATCCCGCCGACGGAACCCCGGGTCCTGAATCCGCAAAGCATGGTCAGGATCAGCTATTCGAAATCCCAGACGGCGAATTTACAGTTGACGGTCAACGGCAAGGTTATCGCGCTTCCGGTGGAACCGCTCAAACCGACGGACGGCGGGCTGATCAAATTTGAGATAAATAAAAATAATGCTGCCCAGATAATAAATGCCGGCCAGATTACCGCGGAGAGCCAGAATGTTTCCGCGCCGGCAGTTGAGCTGAATACGAACACCGCGAATGGGGTAACGACAGGCACTCCGCCTGCCGCCACGGTGACCTCTCCGAGGCCGACCCCGAGAGTGACACCGGCCCAGACTCTGCCGCCCACGGGTACGGCGACAAATGCGGCGACGCCGGCCAAAACTCCGGTGGCCACCAAGACTGTTATTACGATACCGCCGTCACCAGCGCCATCAAGGAAATCGGGCGAGTAATTTATGAAAGTTTTTGGCAAATGGAAGCCTCGCTGCGAGGCACAAGATAATATTTTGAGTCGACACCGCTCGCATGCCTAAATGCGGGCTTTTTTGTTTATGGATAGTGTAACGCCACCGAGACGGCGGCGCTACGGGAATTAATAATTATATGAATTCATTTGATATTAAAGAAGGCTTAACTTTTGACGATGTGCTGCTGCTGCCGGATTATTCCGATGTGCTGCCGCAGGAAGTCAACACCTCAACAAATTTTACCCGCAAGATAAAACTGCAGATACCGCTTTGTTCTTCGGCGATGGATACCGTGACGGAAGCCAACCTGGCGATCGCGCTGGCCCAGCAGGGCGGCATCGGCGTGATTCACAAAAACCTTTCGATCGAACGCCAGGCGGAAGAGGTAGATAAGGTAAAACGCAGCGAGTCCGGCATGATCGTCGACCCGGTCACTATTTTCCCCGACCGTCAGGTGAGCGCGGCGCTGGGCGTGATGGAAAATTACAAGATCAGCGGCGTGCCGGTGGTGGATAAAGAAGGCGTGCTGGTCGGCATCATTACCAACCGCGATCTGCGGTTTGAGACGCGCTACGATATTCCTGTATCTGAAGTCATGACGCCGCAGCCGCTGGTAACGGTACCGGTCGGGACTACGCTCGAGGATGCCAAAGCGGTGCTGCAGAAACACCGCATCGAAAAACTTTTAGTGGTGGACGAGACGGGGCATCTTAAGGGTTTGATCACGGTCAAGGATATTCAGAAAGCGATCAAATATCCGCTGGCCGCCAAGGACGAACTCGGACGACTGCGCGTTGCCGCCGCCATCGGGGCTACCGGCGATTTTGCCGAGCGCGCCGCGGAGCTGGTGAAAATGCGCGTCGATTGCATAGTGATAGATACCGCGCACGGGCATTCCTCGCGGGTGATCAAGGCGGTACAGCGAATTCGCAACGATTTTCCGGATACCCAGGTCGTGGCCGGAAACATTGCCACGGGCGATGCCGCTAAAGCGCTGATCGATGCGGGCGTAGATGCGATCAAGATCGGTATCGGGCCCGGTTCTATTTGTACGACGCGCGTGGTGACCGGCGCCGGTGTGCCGCAGATCTCGGCGATATTGGAATGTGTCGCCGCGGCAAAAGAACAAAACATTCCGGTGATCGCCGACGGCGGCGTTAAATTTTCCGGCGATGTAGTGAAAGCTATCGCGGCCGGGGCCGATACGGTGATGATCGGATCGCTTTTTGCCGGAACGGAAGAATCGCCCGGTGAAACGATCCTTTACCAGGGCCGCACATTTAAATCGTATCGCGGTATGGGTTCGATCGGAGCGATGAAGCAGGGTTCGAAAGACCGTTATTCGCAGGAGGAAACCATTTCGGATCAGAAACTGGTGCCGGAGGGGATCGAGGGCCGCGTGGCTTACAAGGGAACGCTGGCCGACATGGTCACGCAACTCGTCGGCGGCCTGCGCGCGGGAATGGGCTACACCGGCTGTCACAGCATCGGTGAACTGCAGCAGAAAGCGAGATTTATCCGCATCACTTCGGCCGGCCTGCGCGAATCGCACGTTCACGATGTGATCATCACCAAGGAAGCTTCGAATTATAGATTGGAAAGCTAGCGGCAGTAGGCGGTGGGTACCGATCTCATTGCCCAAAGAAAAGGCGCCCTGTTAAGGACGCCTTTTTTTCGTTTACCCGATGGGCTAGCTTACTTTAATGTGATCTCCAGGGTCTTGCCGTCGCGCACGATGGTCACGACATTTCCGTTTAAGCCTTGCACAACGTCGCCTGCTTTGATCCCTGATCGAGCAGCAACGCTATTTTTCCGGACCACTTTCACTTTTCTATCCGTGACGCCGGTAACAGCTCCGAAGTCGTCTCTCAGAGTGGTCAAAGTCTTACTTAAACCTGCCGGGCTATTTTCCGGAACATAAATACCGTCGGGCGTTTTCGGGGACGGAACACCGGGCGCCGCCTCAGTGCGCGAGCCTCCCGGCCCAATGTTCTCTTTCGGAACCGTCGTGCGGCTGCTGTTGTTCTCGGCTTTGTTCACCGCTGCCGCCAACTGCTGCTCGGGCTGCGGCTGGGCAGCATCCGGCTGCGGAACCGTCTGGACCGGGGCAGTGTCTTTGACTGCCGGAACCTCGGCATTGATGGCCGCGGCCGTCGACCCGGGCGATTGCTGGCCGGTTTGCGTAGTGGAAAACAGATTCCAACCGAGAACCGCTACCACGATCAAGGCGGCGGTAGGAACGATAAATTTCAATCCGTTCCACGCCCAGCCATGAGTGTGTGAAGCTCCGGTATTGGCGATCTTTCTCTGCACGCCGAACCCGAAATCTTTCGGTGCGGTAACCTTCCGGCAGACCGTCAGCCATTCTCTGAATTCGATATGTTTTTGATTGAATTCGCGGCACGGACGACATCCGGTGGCATGATCTTGCGCCACAATGGACAGGCTTTCGCCTTTCAATCCTTCCTCAACTTCGATGCGGAAATCTTTGCACTTCATTTCTATTCTTAAATCCTCAAATGCCATTTTTATTCAGAAAAATATCCTTTCAGTTTTTCCCGCAATAACCCGCGGCCCCGACTCAGCCTTGATTTTAATGTGCCCTGGCTGAGGTCGAGTATCTCCGCCACTTCGTCATAACTCTTTTCTTCTACTTCGCGCAAGACCAACGGCAGCCGGTATTTTTCCGGCAGCGAAGCGATCGCTCTCGAGATCACATCGCTTTTTTCCTTGTCCAGCAGCGCGTCTTCCGGCAATGTTTCTCCATCCGGAAGGTCAAATTCTTTATCACTGTCGCCTTCTTCATTTTGAAAAAGCCCGGTCAGAGACATCAGCTTGCGGCGTTTGCGGCGGCGCATTTCACTGATTGCCAGATTTGTCGCGATGCGATAAATATAGGTCGAAAAAGCAAAATGCGTGTGATAACGCCCGGCCGCGAAATAAACCCTGACAAATGTTTCCTGCGCCAGGTCTATCGCTTCCTCGTAATCGCCCAGCAAGCGGTACACATAATTCGTTATCTGATTCTGATAACGCCCGACAAGCTCGGCAAAAGCGCCTTCGTCACCGTTCTTTGTCGCTTCTAAAAGATCATGATCCGACCTTCTGGCAGATACTGGCCGTACATCGCCCGTTTCGGCGGGTGCAGCGGCCGGAAGGTCCAGATCTACCGGGGAAGTCAGAGCTTTCATCAAATAAAATGCGCCTTTTATTGTTTTTGGTTAAAAATTAACGCGGCTTTAACCTTTGAGGGTTTGCTTGCCGCGCCTGATTACCAAAGAGCTCAAGCTACTTCCAAATTGATTCACGCTTAAGCTTCGATAAAGTTCCAAATTCAGCTTAACTTTCTGCGAAATAAGATTCTTCGACCTTTTGCCCGAAGGTCACGGTCGAGATCAGGGTCTCCTCTATCTGCTTATCATTGGCAAAAAGCCATGATTTATACGCCACCAGCAATCCCTGGGCGTAGCGATAATCGCTAAATCTGCGGACATATTTCACCGAATTTTCAGTATATTCCAGCGACATCACCCGCAGTAATTTTACGCTGATCAAATAACGCGTTCTTCGCTCGTTCTTATCGATCAGGTCGAGGGTGTAATACTCCACGCCGAGGTTCTTTTGTTTTTCACCCAGCTCCACCTTCGATCCGTTTTCCCTAAAGCGCAGCAGGGCATCCATGCCGTGATACATTTGCGACTCGAAAGTGCTGACGGCGTCTTGCCGCGGCGTAAAGACGGAATCGTTCAATAAGCCGAATATTTTGGTGTTATAAACGAGGGCAAATTCGACGGAAGGGAATTTCTGGTCGATGCGCCACTTATCCTTTTGTATATTTTCGCCGCGGATGATCCTTTTTTCGTATTTGGCGTTGTCAACGGTTCCGTCGGCGTTGGTGACCGATAGATTGCCGTGTTCCAGGGTGGTTTTGCCGACCTGGGTCTGGAATGCCCGGCCGCCGTAAATTATCACCACCGCTTCGGCGAGTTGCTCAGCGGTAAATTGCTGCTGTTTTGCCGTGACATTTTTATCGGTCTTGGCAGGTTTTTCCTGCGGAGAAGGCGTTGGAAACGGGGTTGCCGCAGGCGCCCCAGGCGGTGGCTGCTGCGCCAGCACGCTCATCGACAGTGAGCCTGATAAAACCAGCAAGAGGTTAAAAATAAAACCCTTAAAACTAAAATGCACGCGATTGTCTCCTAATTAAATGATCGAAAGTAAGTACTCGAAACGCAAATTTGATGATAAAGCAACTTTTCAGGTTGTCAAAAACATGGAGCGCGGACGGTTCGGCTGCACGAACGCTTCGCGTTGGAAACGCATCTGCTAACGCAGACGCTAATGACATTAGGCTGCCAGCAGCCTGGCGGACGAGACGTCCGCGCTCCTAAGTGTTATGGTTTGCCCGGCGTCGGTTTCTGCAGGACCGGCATTGTCCTTTGATCAGTAGCCGCGGTGCGTCCGCTGCGTGTCAGAGCGATCCGCTTTTCTTTTTTCGGCCCGTCACCCACCGCGACCCGGATTGCGCGAAACGATCCGTCTTTTCTATCGTTGGTCGGCGCATAACCGATCGAATACTGGGTCCTCAGCTCCCCGGCGATATCGCGGGCGATCTGGGCCAGTTCGGAGACCGACGCGGGAAAATAGGCCTTCCCGCCGGTTTCCGACGCCAATCTCGTCAGCAGCGAAATAGCTTTGTTTTGGGGGCTCTTACGGATAAAGCCGGCCTCTTTATCCAGTTCGCCGGTAAAACCTATCGTGTAGATCTGGACGTCCGCTTCCCGCAGCATGTCGAAAAGCTGTCCTTCCTGATAAAAGGAATTGCGGTCTTCGCCATCGGTTACGAGAATAACCGCGCGCCGTTTCCGGTCGCCCGGCGATTTACTCTTCTCGTATTCATCCACTTTTTCAACCGCCAAAAAAACGGCATCGCGAACCGCGGTAGAGCCGCCTTCGACATACATCTCTTCCAGTTTTTCCGTCAACGATGATTTGTTGTCGCTGAAATCGTGTTCGATGGTGATCTTTTCAGAATTGACGAAACGAATATAACAAGTTTCGTCACCGGCACGGTTGCTGTTGACCAGGATCTTGCTGGCTTCGATAACTTTTTCCAATTGCGAGCGAAGGGAAAACGAATTATCGACGACCAGGGCATAATTGACCGGCACTTCTTCCTTGCTGAAAAACTCGATCGGCTGGGCCACGTTGTCTTCGTACACCGTGAAATCGCCTTGCGACAAAATACCGACCGGCTTATTGTTGCGGTCGACGACGCGGACGCTCAGATTGACCAGCTCCGTGTCTATCCGGATAGGCTCATCATCGTCTTCGATAGTGGGCGCCGGTCTTGGCGTTGCTATCGTTGGGGGCGTCGGGGTTGGTTTAGCGGAAGCGGCAGTTTGCGCGGACGAATTGTCATACCCGTAAAAAGCAAGGCCGGCAAACAATGCGAGGATCAATATCAAAAACGCTTGTTTTATTCTAAAAAAATTAGCACTGCGAAAATTCATATAAATCTAATGTGTCCTAAAGTTGTGGTGCGCAGCGGAAATATCATCGGAATAGATAAAAGATGATAACTGATAACTGATAACTGAAAGATCCGATCTAATCTCTATCATCTATTCCGAATGGTGCCAAACCATTTTTGCCTGACACCACAACTTACCTAAAATTTGTCATCGACGGCCGGCGAGGCATAATACCCTTCGCGAGCGCGTACGCCTAAACGGGGTATTCCGCGCGGAGGTTTTACCTTCACCTTTATTTTCCGCCATTTGCCATCAGGAACAAAATCGGCCGGGTAGTATCCGATCGAATATTGATGGCGTAATTCCAAAGCTATCTTCTCAAATATCTCATCGAGCTCGACACCGGTGTTCGGATAAAAAGCTTTCCCGCCGGTTACCGAGGCCAGTTCATCGAGCAGCGATTGCCCGGACATCCCCAGCGGGGAATTGAAATCCTGCCCGCCCATGATACCCACGGCATAGACCGTAACATCCGATTCTTTCAGCAGACGGCGCACATCGGTGAAATTATAGCGCGAGTTATTGTCCTGGCCGTCGCTGATGATCAGCAGGGCTTTTTTCTGGTGCGCGCCGCGGGTGACCTTTTCCACGCCGAGATAGCAGGCGTCATACAGCGCGGTATTATTTTTCGGCTGCACCAGGGTCAATTTGTCCAGCACCGCTTCGCCGTTCCGCGTGCGGTCCATCAAAAGCTGCGCGCGGCTGTTAAAAGCGACCAGAAAATATTCATCCGACGGGTGGCTGGTATTAATGAATTTACCCAGGGCCGTGCGGGCTTTGGCGATCTTGTCGCCGCTCATCGAACCGGAAATATCGAACAGGATGCCGACCGAAACCGGCGCGTCAGCATCGCTGAAAAACTCGATCCTTTGTTCCAGATTGTTATCCAGAATAGTGAACGCACTTTTACTCAGGCCGGAAACCAGGCGCCCGTACATATCGGTAACCGTCAAAGTCACTGTCACCAGATCGGTGTGTATCGGTATCGGCCTGTCCTTGTCGTCATCATCATCATTTGGGGTGGACGTCGGTGTCGGCGTCGCCGTCTGGGCAAAGACCGCCCAGACAGAGAACAGCACAAGTAATGATCCGAATAGAACGCGGCTGACCCTTCTCAAAAAACTTACAGCCATAAACCCTCCGCACGGAATTTGCATCAAAGCACAGACACCCCTATGTAGAAATGACCAATTCAAGTCCGATTCTATATATGGAAATACTTGAATTCGTTATCTGAAAGTCATTTTAGGGGACACTTGACCCAGTGGCAAGCATATTTCTTGTATGATGTTGTAAAAAGGTAAAATGTTGTTTCGCGGCAATATTAATATTGAAACTTTATTTGGGAAAAAGCGTGTTATAATCGGAATTTCACCGGACCTGCAGATGAGGACCTGTAAAACCGCTCGTATAACGACTTAATATTCGATAATGGCTGAATTTATCTGCCGTTTAGGCACACCCTCAGGAGAAATAATTACCCGCATCGTCGAAGCCGCCGCGGCAAATGACGCCAAGACCAAATTGGAGGTCGAAGGATTTCGGGTCTTTGCGATCGATTCGGCTGAATCCGGCCTTTCGCTGGCCCTTACCGGCGGCCAGAAAAAAGCCCGGATCAAACAGGGCGATTTCCTGCTTTTTAACCAGCAGCTTTCGGCGCTGCTCCGGGCGGGCATTCCCGTGCTCCAGTCCATTACGATGCTCAAGAACCGGGCGGCTTCGAGCGCTTTGCGCGCCGTCCTGGGCGATGTCGAGGAAAAGATCAAGAGCGGAATGCCGCTTTCGGAAGCTTTCGAATCACAGAAGATATTCCCCAGAATTTACACCGCCTCGATCCTGGCGGGTGAAAAGAGCGGCGCGTTGGATGATGTGCTGGCGCGTTACGTGATCTATCTGCGGCGCAGTGTGGGGCTGGGAAGAAAGATCCGCGGGGCGCTGGCGTATCCGGCGTTTTTGCTGGTGGCCGCGATCATCATGATCTCTTTTCTGAGTTTGTACGTCGTGCCGCGAATGTCTGACCTGTTCAAGAGCCTGAATTCCAGTAAAGGGCTGCCGACGGTTACGGTCATAGTGCTGGCGTTTTCAAATACTCTGTCCAGCAACATCATCTGGCTCGGGCCGCTGCTGCTGGTTTTGGTTGTGTTTCTATATTTTTGGCTGCGGTCACCGAGCGGCAAGCTGGTACTGGACAAGATACTTCTGCGCATCCCGCTGGGCGGAACGCTGCTCAGACAAGTGGCGACGGCGCAGCTTTCGCGTTCGATGTCGACGCTGCTCTCAGGCGGCATCACGGTCGTCGACGCGTGGGATATTTCTTCACACGCGATCACCAATCTCGAACTGCGCCGGCGCAGCCAGGCAGTTCTGTCAATGATCCGTGAAGGACAAGGGTTTAACGAGGCGCTGGACAAAGCCAACTGGCTGCCGCCGCTCGCGCTGGATATGATCGGTATCGGCGAACGCTCCGGCTCGCTTAAGGAAATGCTCGATGAAGTATCGCAGTTTTACGATGCCGAGGCGGAGGTACGGCTGGAACAGCTCACCTCATTGCTGGAGCCTTTCATTTTGGCGATAATGGCAATCTTTGTGGTAACGATATTGCTGGCGATCTATATGCCGATCTTGCAGATGATATCTTCGGGCCCGATGGGCGGCCACGGGGGAAGGTAATAAGTAGTAGTGAATAGTGAATAGTGATTAGTGATTAGTGATTAGTGATTAGTGATTAGTGAATAGTGATTAGTGAATAGTGATTAGTGAATAGTGATTAGGGCAGCTTGAGTATGAGGTCAGAACCGGGAGCGGTTAGCGACCGGGTTTAAGAATAGTGAATAAAATGGCAGAGAATACTGAAACTAACGGGACCAACGGCAGCTCGGCGGCGGTCCTGGAAAACGAACCACCCGAGGTAAAGCAGGCGAAAAGCCTGGCGCTGCGTTACCGCTTGCCTTATATCGACCTGATCCCGCCCGGCGGAAAACCGCAGGTCGATTCCGAACTGCTGGGAGAGATCCCGGTCGATCTGATGATCCGTAACCAGTTCGTGCCGCTTAAGAAAGAAGGCAATAAGCTGCACGTCGCGATGGCGGACCCGACCAATCTTGAAAAGCTTGACGAACTCGAAAATTCATTGAACGTCCGCGTCATCCCGCACGTTGCTACGGCGGGCGCGATAGATGTGGTGCTGCGGCGCGGCGATGCCACGCAGCGCGTGATGCAGGAAGCGGCATCGACCTTTCGTATCTCGCTGGTCAAGGAAACGGAGCATGGTGAAGAAGTACTCGATCTCGACCGGCTGGCGAGCGATTCGGATATGTCGCCGATCATCAAACTCGTCGACACCATCATTTATAATGCGATGGAATCCCGCGCCTCCGATATTCATATCGAAACGCGCGATCGTGAAGTTCAGGTCAAGTTCCGCATCGACGGCGCGCTTTACTCCAAGGTCGATCCGATCGATATCTCTTTTCACCAGACGCTGATCTCGCGTATCAAGGTCATGTCGGAACTCGACATCGCCGAACGCCGCGTTCCGCAGGACGGCAGGTTCCGCGTCAGGTATAAGGGGCGTACGGTCGACTTCCGCGTTTCGATCATGCCTACCATTCATGGTGAAGACGCGGTGATCCGTATCCTGGATAAGGAACAGATCAATGAAGAGTTCAAAAACCTGAACCTGGACGTGGTCGGTTTTGCCGAGGACGATCTCAGGCGTTTCCGTCATTACATAGCTGAACCCTACGGGATGGTGCTGGTCACCGGGCCGACCGGTTCCGGTAAAACGACCACGCTTTATGCGGCGCTCAATGAGATAAGCAACGAAGAAGATAAGATCATCACTATCGAAGACCCGGTGGAATATCAACTGCACGGCATCGTGCAGATCCCGGTCAATGAGAAAAAGGGATTGACCTTTGCCCGCGGTTTGCGCTCCATTCTGCGTCACGATCCCGACAAGATAATGGTCGGTGAAATTCGTGATGAAGAAACGGCGCAGATAGCCATTCAGTCAGCGCTGACCGGGCACCTTGTCTTTACCACGGTGCACGCTAACAACGTGATCGACGTCATCGGGCGTTTCCTGAACATGGGCGTGGAACCTTACAACTTTGTTTCGTCGCTAAACTGTGTGCTGGCCCAGCGGCTGGTGCGTCTGCTTTGCCCGACGTGCAAGAGAATCTATACGCCGACAGATGAAGAACTGAGTGCTTCGGGTATGGTGCGCGACCAGGTCGAAAAACCCGGTATGAACTTTTATACCAATGTCGGCTGCGACGCGTGTAATCACACCGGGTATCGCGGGCGAACCGCGATCCACGAATTGCTGGATATGACGGATAACATCCGTGAGATGATCATCGACCGGCGGCCGGGATCCGAGATCCGGCGCGCGGCGGAAAGGGAAGGCCTTTCCAGCCTGCGAAATTCTGCCATCAAGAAGGTCTTTACGGGCGCGACCACGCTGTATGAGATAAACCGCGTGACATTTGTCGAAGAGGTTCGCTAAAGCGCCGAAGAGCTCCGGCAGATCGCCCGAGAGCTCCGGCAAATCGACTTTAAAACGTTGATTTTTTTACAGATTTGATTGAAAATTTGCTCGTTGAAACCAACCCGTCCAAAGTTTGCCGGAAATTCATGTTTTGCAACTTTGACCGATTTTCAGCGTGTAACCCGGTCAAAAGCCGATAGTATAAATAACGGTTTTTTCGGGACAACTTAATAAGAAAAATAAACCACTTACAGAGAGAACTTATGAAAATTCCTGCTTTTTTCAGAAACCTGACGGCTTTGCTGATGATCTTTTGCCTTTTGTCCGCTTCGATAGTAGCGGCCGGGTATGGCAAAGGTGACAAAGAATTCAAACAGGGCATGAAGCACGAGACGGCCCAGGAATGGGACCTGGCCGCGGAACAGTTTGCCCTGGCGGTCGTAGCTAATCCGAAGAATGCAGAATTCCGGCTGCACCTGCAGCGCGCGATGTTCAACGCCTCGCAGATGTTCGTGCAAAAAGGAAATGCTCTGGTCGAACAGAAAGATTATGTCGGCGCATACAATAATTTCCGCAAGGCCTACTCTTACGATCCGACCAACCAGCTTGCCAAAGCCGAGATGGACCGGATGGTGCGGCTGCAAAGTGAAATTGAGGGTGCCAAGCCGATCGGGACCGGTTCTCTTAACTTGATGCAGACCTCTTATAAACGCCCGGAGGATGTGAAACCGGAATTTGTATCGCAGCGGCTTGAAGAGATCAAGACTTATAAATTTGCCGGCGCGAGCGTGGTCGAAGCGATCAAACAGCTTTGCGAAGAATTAGGCCTGAACGTTCTTTTTGACAGAGGTTCGCAGGCTTTTAATTCAACCGGCACCGGGCAGCAGCAGTCCCGCACGCTGACCATCAATTTAAAGGATGTCTCCGCCGCCCGCGCGCTCGACTACATTTTTCGGCAGGAAGGATTTTTCTTTCAAAAGGTGGGACCGAAGACGATCATCGTGGCCAGCCAGGACCGCCGCCAATTCTTTACCGAACTGGTACTGAGAACGTTCTATCTCGGCAATGCCAACCCGGAAGATGTTTCCAAGATCGTGCAGCAGGCGATCCCGGTGCAGCCCGGCAGAACGCAGACCTTTGTGCAGATCGATAAATCGACCAACAGTCTGACCATCCGCGATACCGAAGAAAACATTCGGCTGATGGAAAAGCTGATCAAATCTTTGGATAAAGACCGCGCCGAAGTAGTGATGGACGTTAATATTTACGAGGTCACCAGGAACGACTTGCTAAAACTTGGAAATCAGGTCGGGGGCCTGGGCAGCCTGGGCGACATCGGCGGAACCACGGGCGGATTTGCGACCTTAAATCAGGCTGGCGCCAATGCCGCTGCCGCTATTGCCTCGGCCGGAGGCGGTTTGCTTAATACGGCGATGGGCCCGTTTCTTTCCATCCCGGGATCGGTCCTGTCCGCCCTGCAGTCAAAAACGAATACCAGGCTGCTGGCTTCGACACAGGTGCACGCTTTTAATAATGAAGAATCACAGGCCCGCATCGGTTCGCGCGTGCCGGTCAGATCGGCGCAGATCTTTACCGGTTCAAATAATACGCCCGGTAATAACGGTAACGTATTCGGCGACGTGTTCAATTACGAGCAGGTGGGCCTAACGCTGAAATTTACGCCGATCGTTTTTCCGAACCAGGATGTGCAGGTAAAGATGTCGATCGAATCGAAAGATGTGATCGGCGCGACCAATGATGACGAAAATCTTCCGACCTTTAGCGAACGTTCGGTAACGGGTACGGCGCGCGTACAGAACAACAAAACGCTGATGCTGGCCAGCGTCGCTCAGGACGTCGCCAATAGAGGCAAGACGGGCATTCCGCTGCTGAGCTTTATTCCGATCCTGGGCAGATTGTTTGCGACGCCGATCAACGAGAACCGCAAAACCGATATCGTGATCGCCGTTACACCGCGGGTTCTGCGCGCTCCGATCGTGCTTCCGGAAGATGAAGAGCTGCGCCCGACAGGCTCGGTGGTTTCACCGACCAGCGGCTCGCTCGAGGCAATGATAGTCCAGGAAGAAAAAGAGGAATACCTGGCTTCGCTGCGCCGTTCGAACAACACGGCTTCGCTGCGGGCGCCGGGTACCAATAATGGCACGAACAATGGAGGGCAGCCTTCTAATTCAACGGGCGAGATGCCGGGTTATGTTCCGTCGAAAGCCGGCACGGCCGCCATTACGGGCGAGGCCGTGGATGCCAATAACATCCCGGCCACTGCGGGCACGGAAGCTGTCAGCGCAAATACCGAACCTAAGGCGGAAAACATTCCCGTCACGCCTGTTAGGGGCCCGGCGGTCAATTTGAAACCGATCGAAACCAATGTCCGGACACTCGACATCGGTAAGACTCTAACGGCTACCGCTGATGACAGCCCCAAACCGGTCGCATTAAGGCAAACCTCATTGATCACCCCGGCATCTGCAATAAAGAATACGGGGACAGAAACGCCGCAGGCCGCGTTCACGTTTGGCCAGGCGCTGCCGCCGATGACCCGCGGCACTAAGGTGGTCATTCCGGTGATAGTCGATTCCGCGAGCGCGTTCAGGCTGGCGATCATGGCTTTGAAATATGACGCACAGAAACTGGCCATCCGCTCGATCACTTACGGTGATATTTTCGGAGCGCCGCAAGCCAAAACCGCAGCCGCTCCGTATCTCAACAAAGGCGGAAAGACCTTTGTCGCGCTGACGTCGACTTCTACGGTGAACGAATCGGGCGTGATCGCTTATATCGAGGTCGAAGCGCTGGCCGACGGCATTCACGAGCTTGCTTTCGATGGCGAAGCGATGAATATGATCTCATCCGAGGGAGCGAATTTCGTATTGAATTTTAAGTAAGATGTTTTTGGTAAGAGAAAAAAATAGATCTGGCGGATTTTCGCTCTTTGAGTTGATAATGACGCTTGCCGTATTGGCCGTGATGGTCCTGGCGGCTATTCCTTTGCTGCAAAATACGGTCAAGCGGCAAAAGGAGCAGGAGCTAAGGGAGACGTTAAGGGAAGTGCGCGCGGCGATTGATGAATTTAAGCGCGATACCGTGGGATCCTGCCCGGCGGGAAATATTGCCGGCCAGAATAATTTCCAGGTCAACGGCGGCGGTTCATTCGACCCGCGCAGCCGCGTGGTGGTCGACGACTGTAAGTTATTTACCGTCGACAACCTCGACCGTTACCCGCCTACCCTGGACGATCTGGTCAATGGCGTAAGCGTAAGATCGCGAACGCCGAGCGCCATCGGAGGCGGCGGCATCGGCGGCGATCAATTTACCAAAAGCGCGTTTGACGGCCCGAATGCGACCGAGATCGGTGAGAATAAAGAACTGATCAAGAAGTATTTGCGAAAACTGCCGGTCGATCCCATGACGGGAAAATCCGATTGGGATATCCGCTCGTCTTACCAGGAAAAAGACGCATCGAGCTGGGACAAAGTGAACGTTTTCGACATCCAGTCCAGTTCCGATGGCGAGGCAATGAACGGAGAAAAATACAGTGATTGGTAGGCGAAAACGGCAACTTGGATTTTCTTTACTCGAGTTGATGATAGCGATGTTCGTCATGGTTATCCTGATCTCGGTGGCCGTGCCTACTTATATCTACACGGTCAGGCACGCGCGGGAAACAATTCTCCAGGAAAACCTCGACCAGATGCGGCGGATGATCGATCAATACGGCGCCGACAAAGGCAAATTACCCGAAACCCTGGAGGACTTAAAGACCGCCGGTTACCTGCGCGAGATACCGGTCGACCCTCTCACGGATAAAACCGAATGGGAAGAAATAAAGGGCGACGATTTTAATGCGACCGATGGACGCCAGGGATTAACGGACGTCAAAAGCCTGGCCGAGGGCGACGATATGCAAGGCAAACCTTACAGAGAATATTAGAAAGTCAAAAAGTTTTTAATGTCTATATTTAGCAAGATCATCAATCCTAATTTTCCCAAAACAGCGGTCGGACTGGAAAAGAACAGAATTACCGTGGTCGGCCTCCGCAAGGAGGCACGGCAATTCGCCGTCAAGCAGGCCGCGACGGTCGAAATACCGGACGGTATTTTACGATTGAGCTTTAGCGAACAGAATATTCTGGACTTTGACGCGCTGGCCGGTTATTTGTCGGAAGCGGCCGATGCCGCCGGCATGCGCAATATCAAACGCTGGTCGCTCTCGCTGCCCGGCACCTCAGCGCGCTCCGGGATCCTGACGCTGGATACCAAACCGGTATCGAAAGCTGAACTCGAAGAAGTGTTGAAGTGGAAAGCTGAAAGAAGCTTTGGCGCCGCCGCAAATGAAATGCGCCTTTCATATATTCCGCTGTCGGCGGATGAAAGCGGAAAGGTGCGCTATTTTGCCGCCGCCGTCCGCTATAACGTGCTGGACGAGTATGAGAGTTTGTTTCACGCGCTGGGCTGGCATGTAGGATTGATCCTGCCGCGCCCGGTGGCGGAAACCCGCTGGCTGGAAATGGCGGGAAAAAGCCTCGATTCGCTTTTGCTCAGTTCTGAAAATGACGGTTTTAATGCCGTGCTCGTGCACCGCGGCGAACCCGGCGTAATTCGTTCTATCACCTGCAGCGAAGACGAACGCGACGATGAGATCTACCGCCTGCTGATGTTTTACCGCGACCGCCTGGCAAAGGAACAGTCGGGTAATTTACTGGGACGTCTGCTCGTCATCGGCAAAGATTTCAATCTGAAAAAATTGAATGAGATCGGGCAGGAAACTTTGGGACAAGCTATGTCCATTCTGCGTCCGGAAGAAATCGGATTGGAATTGCCGGTCGGAACGCGGATCGGGTTTGAGGAAGTAGCGGCCCCAGCCGGTTTGGCAAGCCTTTCCTGGGCTTAGAAGCCGGAAGCTGCAAAAAAAGAGCGGGCGCAAGCGGCCCTTCCTGACCTGCAAATTTATTTTACTTTTAAGATCACGATTCAAGTCTACTACCTCTCAGGTCGGGAAGGGTTGCTTGCGCCCGCTGATCAGGATTTGAATCCATATGAAAGATCACAAATCCATCTCTTCGTTTCTCACTTTGAAAAATGCCGTTCGGGCGCTGTTTTTTCTCCTCATATTTTCGCTCGGGTTTATGCAGCCGTTAGTGCAGCTTGCCGGGCAGCGTCTTGCGCCCACCGATCTTCTTTTTCCCGCAGTTGTTATCCTTTGGTTATTGGCAGTTCTCTTCGGGCAGCTCCGATTTAAATGGCATAAATTTTATTTGGTCTTAGGCGCTTATCTTGCCGCGATGCTGGTCTCGGCGATGTTTTCCGTGGATCCGAGAACGAGTTTTATCAAGCTGATCGGCGAAACTTATCTGATCGGCCTGGCGGTGCTGGCCTTTAACCTGGTTGATGATGAAAAAGATCTGAGACCGGTATTTTACGCGTGGCTCTGCGGCGCTGCCTTTCCCGTCGTCATTGCATTTTTAACACTGATCTTTTTTTATCTGCAGCCCGGCCATCCGCTTCTTGAATACACCACCTATCATTACGGCGCCGTCCCGGTGGGCAACTACCCGCGGTTAAGTTCGACGTTCATTTCCGCCAGTATGTTTTGCAATTATCTCAACGTGTGCCTGATGATCCTTTTTATTGCGAGAGAATGCCGTTGGATAGGAAAAACTCTTTTTTACATATTTCTTACAGCGATCCTGATCTGTTCGATCTTTACCATCTCGGCTGGATTGGGGGGGATATTTTTATCCATCGGGATCTGGACTTGGGCTCTGCTTAGAGACAAAAAGCCTCTTACGGCTTTGCTGAGTCATCTTGCTCTCGCCGGCGGCATTGCCATCGCCGTCCTGTTTCTGGCGCTGAATTTATTTGCCCTGCAAAACACCGGCGGCGAGACAACCTATCTATACAAGGTTCCCGGTACGAATACTGAACTACAGCCATCATCGCGGATGCTGGTCTGGTCTGACGCGGTAAAGACCTTTTCCGAAGACCCTCTGACCGGGAAAGGTTTAGGGCAGGCCGTAAGCCACGTCGTGTACCGGAATACGGATGGAAGCCATAGTTTATTGACCGACGCCCATAACATTTTTCTAAGCGTCGCCGCCCAGTGCGGGCTGGTCGGACTTGTCACGATTCTTGCGCTGGCGGGGTATATCTTATGGATGGGCATTAAAGGCAGCAAAGGCAGCCGCGAAAAAGCCTTAGGCCAAAACACGAACTCCTTTATCTTGCCAGGTTTAGGGTTAGCGTTTCTTTCGGCCTTTGTTTACCAAGGGTTAACGGGGTCGTTTGAGGATGCCAGGCACCTTTGGGTGCTGATCGGCATCATAGCGGCTGTAGGGGCCGGCGGCAGGGCGTTTCAAAAATCTGATATTCAATGTTAAACTCTGAAACCTAATATTACGATCTCACGTAATAATCATTGCGGAATGAAAGTGAAAACTGCAGTAATAGAAAACCTTTTCGGCATTCCCGACCGGCAGCTTATCGAAGCCGCCGCGGTCGGCAGTGAGGAAAGTTTTGAAGAACTTGTTCGCCGCTACCAGCGGCCGATAGCGAACTATGTCTATCGGATCGTCAACGATTACGATTCGGCCCTGGACGTGACGCAGGAAGTTTTTCTGAAAGTTTATAATTCGAGTTCGCGCTACTGCGCCGATTACAAGTTTTCCACCTGGCTTTACAAGATCGCACACAATGCCGCGATCGACCATCTGCGGAGAAATTGTTCCGTTAATGAGCAAAGCCTGGAAACCGAAAACAGCGAAGGCTCGTATGAAATTCCGCTGGCGAGCAAACGGATGTCGCCCGAGCAGGAAAGACAGCAGAGCGAGTGGCGGACCGAAATTGACAAAGTAGTAAAGTGCCTGCCGTCGGGTTACCGGGAGCTGATAGTTCTCAGACATTCGCAGGACCTTAGTTACGACGAGATCGCGGAGATAACCGGGCTGCCGCTGGGTACGGTAAAAAATCGCCTGTTCCGCGCGCGCGAATTGATGCGCCAGATATTTATTGAGAACGGTATCTCGGGTGTTTAAAGTTTGATGCCGATTTAATTTGATGCCCATATAATTTTGATGAACGAAGAGAACGTAAAATTTGAAACAGTTTGCTCGCAGAGCGACATCGCCGCCTATCTTGACGGCGAGCTCGACGCGGCGTCGGAGATGCATCTGGAAATGCATCTGACGCAGTGCGAAAATTGTTTCAATTCGCTCAGGGAACAGAAAATGGTCCTCTGCGCGCTAAACGCCGTTCTCGACAATAAAACGCACATCGAACTGCCGGTGAATTTTGCGAGAAAGGTTACCGTTCGCGCGGAAAGCGGACTCAGCGGGCTGCGAAGAAGCGAAGAACGCTGGATGGCGGTAACGCTCTGCGCGCTTCTTTTCGGATTGATCGGCGCGGTCGGTTTGGCCGGCGAAACTTCCCAGTTGACGGAGTTTTTCTCGGGAAGTTTCCGGGTGGCCTATGTGGCCGGCAGCGTGATCGGGGCCTTTCTTTACAACATCGGTTTGGGTGCGGTAATACTTATTCGCACAGTCACCCGCATCTTCGTTTCGGAAACCGAGCTTTCGCTGTTCGGCATTTTGCTGGTGGTTATATTGTCTCTGGTTTTTACCTCTACATTCCTCGTGCGCTTTCGGCGCTTCAAGTTTTGACAGAAAAGAAAAGTGGACGTTACGGTATCCCCGCAAAATCCTGTCACCGGTCATAAGCTTGCAATTTGGCAAGCGCTTTTTCTTTTGGCCTTCCTTTTTTGCGCCGTTCTGCCTGCCGTGGCGGAGCCCTTTGCCATCGAAATGGAAGACGATCAAATGGTGGTCAAGGGAACGAACGATAATCCCGTGATCTCTTTCAGCAAAAACGTAACGATCCGCAGCGAAGCGCGCGAAGTGTTATGTTTTGGCTGCGACGTTACCGTCGAGGGCCGGGTCGAGGGCGACGTAGCGGTAGTCGGCGGCTCGATCACACAAAAGCAGGGCGCGTATATCGGCGGCGATGTGATAGCGCTCTTCGGAAAATATCAGCACGACGACGAGATCGCGCAGCGCGGCGAGAATACCGAGACCGTGGTGGTGGCGGGCTATGAAGACGAGGTTCGCCAGATGGCGCAAAATCCCTCGGAGATCTTTGCGCCGCAGCTTACGGTCAGTTTTATTTCTCTCAGATTGCTGGCGGTGCTTTTCTGGTTCGTTATTTCGCTCGTCCTGACCACCATCGCTCCGGGCGCGGTCAGCCGGGCGGCGACGCGTTTGCAGCTTTCATCCCTGATCGTGGTCGGCGTGGGATTTCTCGGTTTCCTGGGGGGCACTATACTGGTCGCGTTTTGCGCCGGATTTTTGCCGAATTATGCCGGCATTCTGGCCGGTGTGATGACCTTGATATTACTCCTTTTGGCCTATGTTTTCGGCCGAGTGACCCTGCAGGCGATCATCGGTAAATGGCTGCTGAAACGCATGTTTTCCACCAACGGCAGGCAATCCGAAGCGCTGGCCCTGCTGCTGGGTTCTTTTATCTGCACACTGCTCATTTCTTTACCCTATATCTGGACATTCACCATCTTCGTCATGCTGATAATCAGCGTGGGACTCGTACTGACGGGTATTCTTGGCGGCGGATGGAAAAAATCAGAGAAAATGTAACTTTCCCGGACTCCTGCGTGTCTTAACATATTGGTGAGTTTTAAGGCAACTTTTAACCTTCCAAGAGCGTATAAGTTATAGATTCACCAATACTTGGGGAAGACAATGAGAAAAATTTCACTTTTAACAGCATTAATTATTTTGAGCTGTATCAATTTATCGGCTCAAACTCCGGCGGCCACGCCCAAGGCGCTGCCGGATATCGGTATTACCGCCACCCTTGCCTTAGGGGAAGTCACCGCGATAAATGCCGGGCAAAAGAATTTAACCCTGAAAACCAAGGACGGCGAGATCAGCGTCACCCTGTCTGACGCTACTGAGTATCAAAAAGCTTCGCCCACTAATCCGACCGATCTTAAATCGGCCACGCCCGGCGTGCTGGACGATATCGGTGTGGGTGACCGTCTGATCGCTTCGGGAAAAGTTGCCGACGATAAAAAGTCGATGATCTCGCGCCGCATTATCCTGATGACCAAATCGGACATCGGCAAACGCCAGCAGGCGGAAACCGAGGCGTGGAACAGCGGCATCAAAGGTAAGGTCGCTACCGTCAACCCGGTAACGAGAGAATTGACGGTTACCATGCGCGGCCTGATGGGAGAAAGAACGATCACCGTCAGCGCCCCCGCGGAAACAAGATTTTTGCGCTACGCGCCAAGCTCCGTGAAGTTCAGCGACGCGGTAGCGGGAAGTTTCAGCGAGGTAAAGACGGGTGACCTGCTGCGAGCGCGCGGAACGCGCAGCGACGATGGGACGAATTTTTCCGCCAGCGAGATAATTTCAGGTTCTTTCCGCACTGCGGGCGGTGTCATCACCGCGATAGATACGGTGAAGAACGAAATAACGATCAACGATGTGGTCACCAAAAAGCCTTTGACCATTGCGCTCAGCGAAACGTCTGTCTTGAGAAAATTTCCCGCCGAGATGGCGCAGAGATACGTGGCGATGCAATCGGGACAGGCAGGCCCCGCCGGCGGCATGCGTCCGATTGGACAGCAAGGCGTTCCGACGGCAACTCCGCAGGGAACTGCACCGGGTAATGCGCAAGGCGGAACTCCCCCGCAAACAGGGCAAGCGGGGCCGGGCGGTGGCCGTCCCGGCGGTGGCGGCAGGGATCTGGATGAAATGCTCGAGCGGCTTCCGGTGATAACTATAGCGGACTTAAAAGTCGGTGAAGCGATCGCGGTATCGAGTATTCCCGCACAGGATCCGAGCCGGGTTTCGGCGATCAAACTTTTAGCGGGTGTTGAGCCGTTTCTTAACGCTCCCGCAATGCAAGTACAACAGGGACCGGGACGCACGGCTTCGCCGTCGATCAACATTCCGGGATTGGATGGGATAGGCTCCCCATAATTCAGCAGTTTTGTTTACGGGATCTGTCACAAAGTTTTATTTAGCGGTGTTTAATTTATAGAGAAAACTCTTAAAATAACGCCGCACATATTTTTATTTAAATTATTTTCGACATATGAAGCTTAAAGTTACTTTTTTATTTATTTTATTTTTAGTGTTTGGCGGCAATGCTTTTGCCCAGCAGAATGGATCCGTTCACGGGCAGGTGGTAGACACGCTTAACGCGGTGGTGGTGGGCGCTTCGGTCACGCTGGTTGATCCGCAGGGCGCGGAAAAGACCGCGGTCACTAACAAAGACGGCGAATATTCTTTTAGCGGCGTAAAGCCGGGCAAGTATACCGTCAGGGCCACGGCAAAAAATTTCCAGATCTACGAAAACACCGAAGTCGAAGTCGGCAGCGGCGCGCGCACCGATCTTAACCTCGTGCTGACGGTCGAGATCGCGCAAGAGGAAGTAGATGTCAAGAGCGACGCGGTGGGCACCGAACCGGACAATAATGCCAGCGCGACAGTGCTCAAGGGCAAAGACCTCGATGCGCTGCCGGACGATCCTGACGAACTCGCGGCCGCCCTGCAGGCTTTGGCAGGCCCGTCAGCCGGCCCGAATGGAGGCCAGCTTTATATCGACGGCTTTACCGGCGGAAACATGCCGCCGAAAGAAGCTATCCGCGAGATCCGCATCAATCAAAATCCGTTTTCCGCCGAGTTCGAACGCCTTGGGTTCGGACGCATCGAGATATTGACCAAACCCGGTTCCGATAAACTGCGCGGGCAGGGATTCTTTAACTTCAATGACGAAAGTTTTAACTCGCGCAATCCGTTTGCGCTGAACCGGCCCTCGAGCCAGGTGCGTTTTTACGGCGGAAGCCTTTCCGGCCCGATCATTAAAAAGAAAGCTTCTTTCTTTTTCGAAATGAGCCGCCGCGAAGCGGATGACAATGCGGTCGTCAATGCGCGCATCCTCGATCCGTCGCTCAATATAATTCCTTTTCAGCAGGCTATCTTAACGCCGGTGCGCCGGACGAATTTCAGCACGCGTTTCGATTACGCGATAAACGACAAGAACACGCTGATCGGACGTTACAGCTTCGGGCGCTCGGAAATTCCGGTGCAGGGTTTAAATGACCTGTCGCTGCCGACGCGCGCTTCTCAAGGTAAGAACACCGATCAGAATATCCAGATCACCGAGACGTCTATTTTAAGCCCGACCGTGGTGAACGAAACGCGTTTCCAATACTCGATCGGAAGAAGAGAATCTATCGGAGACAATTCGGTCCCGGCCATTAACGCGTCACCCGATTTCTTTGGCGGCGGCGCGCAGGTCGGAGATTCTTTTACTCACGACAACCGCTGGGAGCTGCAGAATTTTACTACCTGGACAAAAGGCAAGCATTCATTTAAGGCGGGCGGCCGCGTTCGCGGTGTTTCGATAAAAGACCGCTCGGAAAATAATTTCGGCGGAACATTTAGTTTCATCGGCAGCCTGGCGGTGGCCGGCGACCCGTTCGATATAAACCAGGACGGGATCTTGTCGGCGATCGAAAAATATCGCGCAAAGATTTCCGGGTCTTTGGATCCGACCTATAATCCCGCGCAATTCTCGATCACGACCGGCAATCCGCTGGCGGATGTTTCGCAGGTCGATTTCGGCGGATTTTTTACCGACGACTGGAAATACGCTCCGGGGCTGACCTTAAGCTTCGGCATGCGTTACGAAATTCAGAACAATATTAAGGACCTTAACGATTTTGCGCCGCGTTTCGGGTTTGCCTGGTCGCCGGGAGCCGGCGGGGCCAAGCAGCCGAAAACCGTTATTCGCGGTGGCGCCGGTATTTTTTACGATCGTTTCGGCGAAAATTACACGCTCAATGAACATCGTTTTGACGGTGTCAGCCAGTTGTCTTACCTGATCACGAATAACACCGTTTCCGAACGAGCTTTATTGGCGCAGCCCGTATTTACGCTTAATAATATCAACAATGTGCCGACCGCGGCCCAGTTGGGCATCTTTGCCCCGGACAGGAATATCATTCGCCGGGTAGCTACGGACCTCGACTCGCCGACCACTTACCAGGCGGCGATCAGCGTCGAACGGCAACTGCCGTGGAACCTGACGATGTCGGTGACCTATGTGGCCAACCGGACGATACATATGCTGCGCGCGCGCGATATCAACGCGCCGGTTTGCCCGCCGCTTACGCCGTGCCCGGATTCGGTCCTGCGTCCCGACCCGACCAAAGGCCAGATATTCCAGTACGAATCGAGCGGTGTGCTGAATCAAAATCAGTTGATCGTCAATTTCAACACGCGGTTCAATCCGAAATTCACGATCTTTGGCAACTACCGTTTGGGCAAGGCCAGCGGCAACACCGATGGCGGAAGCAGCACCCCGTTTTACAGCTACGACCTGAGCACGGAGTACGGGCGCAGTGTTTTCGACGTGCGGCATAATTTCTTCCTGGGCGGTTCATACACCGGTCCGTGGAAACTGCGCTTTAGCCCGATCATCGTCGCCAGCTCAGGCCGTCCGTTCAATATTACGACGGGGGTCGATAATAACCGCGACGGCAACTATAACGACCGTCCGGCGTTTGCCACGGACTTGAACCGCCAGTGCGACTTTGGAACTCCGGGAAGTCCCGATATCCGTAATTGCGTGGTGCAGACCGCCTACGGCAACTTTGACCTGATGCCGATCGCGGGGCAGACGCTTATTCCGCGCAACTTTGCCGAAGGCCCGTCTTCGCTAAACTTTAATATGAATGTCAGCCGTACTTTTAGCTTTGGCAAATCCAAGGCATCGGTGGCGGCAGCCGCGGCGCAGCAAAAGGCCGCTGCCGAGCAGCCGAAACCGGCCGCCGATGCTAACGCCGGAAACACCGGGCGCGGCAATAATCGTGGAGGCGGCAACAACCGTGGAGGCAACAATCGCGGCGGCGGAAGTAATCGCGGAGGCGGCGGTACCAGCGGCGGCGGAATGGGCGGCCCGATGATGGTCCAGATGGGCGGCGGCGGCAGCGACAAACCTTATAACCTGACGTTTTCGCTCAACGCCACCAACCTCTTCAATATCGTGAACAAGGGCACCCCGATCGGTAATCTGAGCTCGCCGCGTTTCGGCCAGTCGACCGGTATCGGCGGCTCGTTCGGCTCATTTGGCGGCGGCGGCAGCAACAGCGGTAATCGCCGGCTCGACCTGTCGGTAAGATTTAGTTTTTAGAAGAACCTGCTATATGTTAAGAAAAACTCTTCCATTTTTGTCCGCAATTTTATTGCTTGCCGGCGGGGCTTTTGCCCAAACGGATAAACCCGCCGCACCGGCAGTTACGGCGGCAGCGGTATCTCCTGCGGTATCGGGAGCAGCGAAGATCGTGATCACCGCCCAATCGACCCCGATGGAATTGGCCAAGGCGGCGCAAAACGCCCACGGCGGCGACAAATTCAGAAACCTGAAGTCTATTATCGCCAGGGGAACGACCGACGTGTCGGCCCCGGGTTCGACGCAAACGATGTCGGCGACGTTTTATATCGTGACCTCGGGTGAAAAGTCGCGGTTCGAGCTTAATAACCCGGTCGCTCCGGTGACGCAGATCTTTGACGGGGTTAATCTTTACAACAGCTTTCAGCAGGTACAGTTGCCGCCGATGAGCCGTCTGAGCATCATCCTGCTGCAAAAGATCGAGGAAAAAGGTTACGCGGTTTCCGCCCTGCCCGATAAAAAGAAGAAGCGCGCTTTCCGGGTGACCACACCGGACGGTTACGCGACGGATTTTTACATCGATGCGACGACGGGGCTCGTCGATACCATCGAAGCGAAATTTACCGTTAACGGCAGAGATATTACGACCGCCATCGCCCAGGATAAATATCGGGAAGTCGAAGGCCTAATGATACCGGAAAAGTTTTCGCAGAGGCTGGATTTTAGCGGGACTTCGTTTTACGCGAATTTTAAGGCCAGGGAGATCCTGGTCAACACGGAATTGCCTGAGAATACGTTCATTATTCCCCAATAAAGTAGTGTGTTTTCAAGTGCAATAAAAAGGGGAAAAGGGTCGCATCCTTTTCCCCTTGTAAATTTTAAAGGCCCTGGTTAAACGCTCATTACTTCCTGTTCCTTGTGTTTAGCCAGTTCGTCGATCTTTCCGACGTAAGTATTAGTCAATTTTTGCACCTCGTCAAGCCCGCCGCGCTCATCATCCTCGGAAATTGCCTTATCTTTTAACATTTTCTTTAATTTATCGTTAGCGGAATGGCGAACGTTGCGGACGGCGATGCGATGTTCCTCGGCAATATCGTGGACCTGCTTGGCCAACTGCTTGCGGCGCTCTTCGTTAAGCGAGGGGATCGGGATACGGACCATCTTGCCGTCGCTCGAAGGATTGAGGCCCAGATTTGCGCCGATGATCGCTTTTTCGATGGCGCCGACCTGCGACATATCCCAGGGCTGTACGGTGAGAAGCTGCGCCTCAGGCACCGCGACCGAGGCCATTTGATTGAGCGGCGTCGGCGTACCGTAGTAGTCGACCATGATGCCGTCCAGTAGGCTGACCGCCGCGCGCCCGGTGCGCACCGTTGATAACTTTCTTTTTAAGTCCTCTACCACGCCTTCCATGCGCGGTTTTGTTTCGCTGATGACTTCCTGAGAACTCATAGTTCCTCCCTCTTGCGAATAATTTTAGTAATCTTAAGCCCCGACCAGCGTGCCGATCGTGAGATCGCCGGTTACGGCTTTGATAATATTGCCCGACGTTTTCATATTAAAGACCATGATCGGCAGATCATTTTCCATGCAGAGCGAAATGGCGGACGCATCCATCACTTTTAATTGTTTTTCCAGCACCTGCTGGTACGAGATCTTTTCGTAACGCTCGGCATTCGGATCTTTGTTAGGATCAGCCGTGTAAATTCCGTCCACTTTGGTGGCTTTCATGATCACTTCGGCCTTGACCTCAAGCGCGCGCAGGGCAGCGGCGGAGTCGGTCGTAAAATAAGGATTGCCGGTGCCGGCCGCCAGTATAACTACGCGCCCTTTTTCCAGGTGGCGCACGGCGCGGCGGCGGATAAAGGGCTCGGCCAACTGCGGAATGTTGACGGCGGAAAGCACGCGGGTATAAACGTCGAGTTTTTCCAGCGCGTCCTGCAGCACGACGGCGTTCATCACGGTGGCCAGCATCCCGATGTAATCGGCACTGGCGCGGTCCATATTTCCCGCGCTTTCGGAAACGCCGCGAAAGATGTTGCCGCCCCCGACCACGATCGCAACTTCAACCCCGAGCTGGTGCACGGCCTTGATCTCCGCTGCGACAGCTTGCGCTACCAGAATATCGATGCCGAAAGTTTCCCGTCCCATCAGGGCTTCACCGGAAAGTTTGAGCAGGACCCTCTTGAACGCAGGTTTTACCGATTCAGCAGTGGCAGCAGTTTCCATAAATTTACCGGGGACCAATAATTCATCTATCAGTTCTCATCTATAAATATCCAGGACTGCAACGGGTCAGTACCGGGAACGCAGTGACCGGCTAACCTTTCGCAAAATAAAAGGGTTAAGACCTTTTCAATCTTAACCCTAAAGCGGTCTTAATTTCCACCCACCATCGAGGCAACCTCTGCCGCGAAGTCGTCCGTTTTCTTTTCCAGCCCTTCGCCCATTTTGTAACGGGTAAAGCGGCGGATCGAAATATTTTCCTTGATCGTGCCGATCTTTTCAGCGATCAACTCGCCGATAGTTTTCGCAGGATCTTTAACGAACGGCTGTTCGAGCAGCGCGACCTCTTCAAAATATTTGTTCAGGCGGCCTTCGATGATCTTCTCCAAAACATCGGGCGGCTTGTTGGCATTCTTCGGATCGTTCTTGAGCTGTTCCAGCGTGATCTCTTTTTCTTTAGCGACCACATCCTGCGGAACTTCCTCGCGATTAAGATACGACGGGGAAGAAGCGGCAATATGCATCGCCACGTCTTTTACCAACTGCTGAAATTCTTCGCCGCGCGCGACAAAATCGCTTTCGCAATTTACTTCGACCAGCACGCCGACCTTGCCCCCCATGTGGATGTAAGAGCCAACCGCACCCTCGGCGGTCACGCGTCCGGCTTTTTTACCGGCGGTCGCCATTCCTTTTTTGCGCAGGAGCTCGATGGCCTGCTCTTCACTTCCACCGGCCTCTACCAGCGCATTCTTGCAATCGATCATACCCGCACCGGTTTTTTCGCGGAGAGATTTAACCGCGCCTGCTGTAATTTCTGCCATGACTACTTCTCCTTCTATAAATCAACGATAAATATTTTTTTTGTAAAAAAGCGTAGCTCCATAAAATCTTTATTTTGAGCTACGCCAGATTAAAAGTTGCAAAAGTTTTAATTACCGGTTGTTAGCTTGCGGCTTCTTCGGCTTTTACCTCGCTCTCAGGTTCTTTCGCTTCCTCAGCCGATGATGCACCGGCGGCAGAATCCTGCGCGGGCGCTTCGAGCGGGTCTTTGACCGGAGCTTTTTCTTCTTCCGGGGCCGGCGGCGGTTCTTCAACGGGTGCTGCGGCAGGTTCTTCTTCCGGTTCTTCGACCGGTGTCTCAGCCGTTACTTCTTCATCGGTAACCATTTCCTCGTCAGTCAGCGGTTTTTCATCTTCCGGAATAAAAGCTTCAGCCGATTTGGGCATCGACGGCGCAGCCATTTCTTCGCCTTCATCCTCTTCGACCTCAGCGGTGACTCCGCCTTCGTTGCCGAGATTCTGGCCTTCGATGATCGCATCGGCGATTCGCGAAGCAAACAATCTGATAGCGCGCAGCGCATCGTCGTTTCCGGGAATCACCGCGGTAATGCCATCCGGCGAGCAGTTGGTATCGACCACCGCCACGACCGGGATGCCAAGCCGATTTGCTTCGGCGACCGCGATCTCTTCCTTACGAACGTCAATGACAAAGAGCATATCCGGCAGGCGATGCATATTGCGGATACCGGCCAGATTCTTCATCAAGCCCTCATGGGCACGGTCCATCTGCAGGCGCTCTTTCTTGGTCAGCTTTTCATAGCTGCCGTCTTCCTTCATTTCTTCCATCTTGCGCATCTTTTTGATCGATTGCTGCACGGTCTGGAAGTTGGTCAGAAGTCCGCCTAACCAGCGGTTATTGATGTAAAACTGCCCGGCGCGCTCGGCTTCCTCGCGGATCGAATCCTGGGCCTGGCGTTTGGTGCCGACAAAAAGCACGGTGCTTTTCGGGCGTTCCGAGATCGCCTCGGTAACATAGGTCAGCGCGTCGCGGAAAAGCTTTTGGGTCTTCTGCAGGTCGATAATGTAGATACCGTTGCGCTCACCGAAAATATATTCCTTCATTTTCGGATTCCAACGGCGAACCTGGTGACCAAAGTGAACGCCTGCTTCCAGGAGTTCTTTCATTGTAACTGTAGCCAAAATTTATTCTCCTTATTGGTTTTTGTACTCACCGGAATTAGTTTGTGAACCAATGGATCCCGGTAATGGATTTAAGCGTAGAACGTAATACGCAGTACGTTCTACGCTTTTGAACTCCGTGTTTACGTAACGCCTGCGAACTGCTTTAGCGTATGGCGTACGTCCCACGTATTGCGAATTAACGTTTCGAGAACTGGAATCTCTTGCGAGCGCCCTTTTGTCCGTATTTCTTGCGTTCCTTTTTGCGCGGGTCGCGGGTTACGAGGCCTGCTTTTTTCAAGGATCCACGAAAATCGGGATTGTATTCCAGCAGCGCGCGGGTAATGCCGTGACGCACCGCGCCGGCCTGCCCGGCGGAACCGCCGCCGTCTACATTCACCAAAATATCGAATTTGCCGGCGGTCTCCGTCAGCTTTAGCGGCTGGCGAATGATCATCTGCAAGGTTTCATTGGGGAAGTAGTTTTCAAAGGTACGGCGATTTACTTTGATATCGCCGCTGCCCGGACGCAAATAAACACGCGCCACAGAGGTTTTTCTTCTTCCAGTTCCGTAATATTGAATATCTGCCACGAATCTATTTCCTTATTAAATTAGGTGGTCGCGATCTCGATCGCTTCCGGTTTCTGCGCCGAGTGGCGGTGATCGCCGTCGGCATAAACTTTTAGTTTTTTAGCCATTGCCTTGCCCAATTTCGTTTTGGGCAGCATTCCTTTGACCGCCAGCTCGATCACGCGTTCCGGGTGTTTGATGAACTGGTCCTTGACCGAGATCTCTCTTAACCCCCCTGGATACAACGTATGCCGGCGATACATCTTCTGGTCGTTCTTCGAACCTTTGAAGACGGACAGCCGGGCATTGATGACCACTACGTGATCGCCCATATCGAGAAAAGGCGTCCAATCGGCCTTGTTCTTTCCGCTTAAAATACGCGCTACTTCAGTAGCCAGGCGGCCGACCGTCTTGCCTTTGGCGTCAACGACATACCATTTGCGGGCTTCAGCCAGACCCTTGCCACTGGGAAAATATGTACTCATAATTGCCACTCTGTTTAGAATCTTCGCAAAAACGCGAACGATAAGAATATCGAAACAGGCGGTTTATGTCAAGTAAAGTGGGCGGTTTGCTGGATTTCTGGTATCGTAGGGTGATTCTCCCGGCAGGATTTGCCGCTGCGCGGGGGAACAGCGTAAGATTTCTTATCCCATCTGAAGGCAAAAGAGTAAATGTTCAGGTATATAGGCTTACACAAAATATGAAGGCATTTTTAATGGTCGCGGGCGCCATTGTAGGCGGCCTGGTGATTTTGGTGGCGATTCTTGGCTATCTCTTCGTGAGTTGGGCAAACATGCCGGAAAACGTCGCGACGCTGCAAAAGCAGCGCGAAATTGAAAGTACGCAGAAGGCACAGGACGAAAAAGCACGCGCCATCATGGAAAAAGACGCGGAAAAAGAGTTCGCGGAGAAAAAGGCCAACCTGAAGCTGGCGATCGACGAAAATTTCGCCAACAACAAATTCGAATTTCTCGATTACAAATTCGACCGGTCCAGCCAGTTCAAATTCCAGGACAATAAATTCAACTACTCGGTTTTCAGCACCAGGAATTCGAATCCGTCGAATCATTTCATTTTTTCCCGCGAGGATTTCGGCGATTTTGCGGCCGAGATCGAGTTTGATGTTCACGGCTACGAAAGCCGGGTGGGGATCTTCTGGGACGCCCAGCCGAACAGCGACAGCAATCATGACCCCGAGACGTATCAAGCGGCTTATTCGTCGGCCAGCGGCCTGGATGTCAAAGCGGCGGGCGAGTGGGAAACTTTCAATCTCGGGAACTTTTTCGAGGCCGTCACGACACAGAAACTCAGGGTCGAAAGATTGGGCAAAAGCCTCAAGGTCAGCATCAACGATAAAGTGCTGTCCGACAAAATTCTCAAGGACGGCGGCCAGGGCAAGCTAGGGATCTTGCTGCGCAACAACGGCGGAAATAAGAAAGACTCGAACCCGATCGACATCGATGTCAAGAGTTTCAAAGTCTGGAAATAGGAAAATGGTTGGGGAACTTTTTAGCGTAACCGGCATCTAATAATACTGCTAGTGCGCAGGTGGAAACGCGACAGTTATGAAGCGTGTTTATTCATAGTTTGGGTGCTAAAATAAACAGGAACTTTTAGCGGCTTTTATCATCTAAATGATCATATGAAAACCTTGGAAGATATTGAAAAGAAACCGGAAAAAGGCTCGCGAGGGGCTTTTTGGGTCGTCGCGGTGATCGGTCTATTGGTGGTGGCGGGGATCATAGCTTTTCTCTTTACGCGGCCGACCACAAAGGAATACCAGCAGCAAACCATTGAAGGCGCCCTGCGCGAAGGGCCGGAGTTTGACGCAATTAACAAACGGGTACTGATCGAAAACGACGAAGAAAGGACCTCGCAATCGCCCACCGCGATGGGCACGATCCAGATGTCTATCTGGGGCAAAATAAGAAACCTGGCACCCGACAAGACAATTACCGGGCTGGAGATCAAGGTTACGGTGGTCGATCTGTCGGAAAAGCCGGTGAGGGAAAAGACCGTTATCGTAATACCGCAGCAGCAGGCGACGCTCGGCCCGGCGGAAGCGATGCCCGTTCACATCATTATGGATGGCTTTCAGCCCACCGATAACCGCGCCAATATTCACTGGAAAGTGACGGCGATAAAAGTGCAGTGAATAGTGAATAGTGAATAGTGAATAGTGAATAGTGAGTAGTGATTATGAAAAGATACCTGTTGTTTTTTCATTAATCACTAATCATTCACCATTATTTATTGTTAGCTCGTTTCTTTCACAAACAATTCTTCCAGAGATTGCCGTACCGGCTGAACGGAAACAAGCCGGCCGCTTAGCGATCTTATCACCGGCAAAATTTTATCCACGTCAGTTTCGTTTGCGACATCGATACGCGCGCCGGTCGGGGTGACATGAATTTGCGCGCCGCTAATTTGCGCGACCTCTTTCGCTAACGATTCCGCAGAAATTCCCGAGACATGAATTTCAAAAGTTTGGGCCTCACCGCTTTGCGCCAGCAGATCGTCCAGTTTTCCGGTAGCGGCGAGTTTGCCCTGGCGAAGAATGGCGACATTATCGCAGAGCACCTCGATGTCGGAGAGAATATGCGTGGACATAAAAACGGTTTTGCCTTCTCCGCGCAATTCCGCGATGAGCTCGCGGATCTCGCGGCGGCCGATCGGGTCGAGCCCGCTCATCGGCTCGTCCATAAAAACAATTTCCGGATCGTTGATCAGAGATTGCGCCAGGCCGGTGCGCTGCAGCATTCCTTTGGAAAATTTACGAAGCTGGCGGTTCCAGGCGGCTTCTTCCAGCCCGACGCGGGTGAGCAGCACTTCGCTGCGGCGTTTTCGCTCCGACGGTTCAATACCGAAAAGCTCGGCGAAATACATCATTAGCTCGCGCGCGGTCAGGTAATCGTAAAAATAAGGATTCTCCGGAACGTAGCCGATCCGCGCGTGCATCTTTGTGCTGCTGATATCGGAACCCAAAATGCGCGCCGTTCCCGAAGTGGGGAACATCAATCCCATCAGCAGTTTAATGGTAGTTGTCTTGCCCGCGCCGTTGCCGCCCAGAAAGCCGAAGATCTGCCCGGGCTCGACCTGTAAATTCAGCCCGTCAAGCGCGCGCACTTTTTTCTTCTTAAAAAAACCGACCTCATAATCCTTGGTCAGGTTTTCAATTTCCACGATATATTCCATATAAAAGATTTGCGGTGAATTCGCGTGAATATTTTAACGGAAATCATGAGGGGAGACAATAATGAGGCCAGTACAGGGAACTAGAGTGACCGGTACTGACAAGAGACGCATCGGCCTGACGCCGACGCTACTGACGAGAACTAATGCGGGCAGGATGCCCGCGCTACATAGAACCACCCCGTCACGCGAAGCACGGACACTGGGAGCGCGGACGGCTCGTCCGCACGAATGCGCAGCATTCGATAGGCGGCAAGAGAGAACCCGTCACGCGAAGCGCGGACACTGGGAGCGCGGACGGCTCGTCCGCACGAATGCGCAGCATTCGATAGGCGGCAAGAGAGAACCACCCCGTCACGCGAAGCGCGTGCCACCCCTCCTTTGTAAGGAGGGGAGCTTTAGGAGCACGACTCTCCAGACTCAACGGACTCTCTAGACTCTTAACTGTTTTTGGTCTGTTTGCGGCGGCGGGGATCCACTCGCGGTGACGCTTCACCGCGCGGCGGCCATCCGTGGTTTTTAGGCGGAGATGAAATCCTGTACTACACGCTTAGCCGTTTTTCATTTGGTTTTACAAGCGCGACATGCGAGGAGAAATCAGGCGGGAACAGGCCTCGCAGCGGTTGGCCCGAATTAAATTTTTCACCTGACGTCACGAGCAGAACGCAGGCTAGCCTTAAATACAGGGTTTATGCCCGCAGAGCGCTAAAGCATACGATGCGGGTTTGCTATGACTTTCAGAGGCAGCAGCCCTTGGTTCAGCCGCCTCCCGGGCTGCCAAGCATGCCCGGCGTGCACAGCCCAAACCGTGTGGTTTGACCCGCGCACCGCAAACAGAGCTTCATCATATTAATGTTGGATGAAGATGGCGAGAGAGGATTTGGGTGAATTGGCAGAGTTTGGTGTTATTTGTGGTTTGGGTACGGGTCAGTAGCGTCGGCGTTAGCCGATGCGTCTCTTATCGGGCCACGCATCGGCTAACACCGACGCTACTGACAAGAACCCGGTCGCTACCGCTCCCGGTTCTGACAAGAACGCATCGGCTGACGCCGACGCTACTGACAAGAACTAATGCGGGCAGGATGCCCGCGCTCCCAGGAATAAAGAAGGGCGGCCACAGGCGCCGCCCAATACAAAAGTAATCACGTTTTGCGAAGCACTACCTCACCACAGTGCTGACCACCACGCCATTGATGATGGTGCCCGTGCAGTGAGTCACATATTCGAACGGGTCGCCGTCGTACATCGCCACATCGCCGTCTTTTCCAACTTCCAGAGAACCGACGCGTTTGTCGATGCCGAGCAGCCGGGCGGCGTCGATGGTGATCGTCGCCAGAGCGTCACGCCCGGACAGGCCGTTGGCCGCCGCGATGGCCGCTTCGTAAAGCACGACGCGGGTTTTCGGCACGTAGCCTTCGAAACCGCTCTGCAGCGCGACCTGGATCCCGGCAGCCTTTAGCTTCGACGCGGTTTCCATGCTCAGGTTTTCGGTCTCGCCGCCGGCGCGTTCCATCGTCGGATGAATGATGACCGGAACGCCCGCCGCCTTGATCTCATTAATGACCAGATAACTTTCCGCCGCGCCGTCGAGCACAAGTTTTAAGTTGAACTCTTTGGCCAGGCGGAGCGCGCTCATAATATCCTGCGCGCGGTTAGCGGTGACCATCAGCGGGATCTCGCGCTTTAAAAGTTTGACGAACATTTCCGTACGCAGATCGCGCGCGGCGTCGGCTTTTTTCGAAGCGGCGTCGGCTTTTAATAATTCGGTGCGCAGCATCGAAATTTGTTTGGCGCGGGTGCCGGGCGATTTGCCCGCGCCGGCAAGCGCGCTGTCGCCCAGATTGGCCGCCACCATTGCCGTGGTAACTATGACCGCATCATCAACGGTCGTGCCGACGGTTTTGGCAATCATCGTCTGCCCGGAGATGAGCGAGCCCTGCGAATGCCCGGTGTGAATGGTGGTAATGCCAAAACCGCGCAGCCATTCGACCAGCTTTTCTTCCGCGTTATAAGCGTCGATGGCGCGAAGCTCCGGCTGCATCGGGGCGGATCCTTCGAGCTGCATCTGATCGTGCGGCTGATTCAGATAACCCGACAAACCGACCACCGTATGCGCATCGATAAGGCCGGGCGTAACTACTTTTGCGGTCAATATTTTGTAGTTGGCGGGAATGGTTACCTGCCCCTCGGCGCCGACCGCTTCGATCTTGCCGCCACTGATGAGCACGACACCGTTTTTGATCGGCTCACCGGCCATCGTCCAGACAGTCTCGCCCTTGACGGCGATCTGGGCATTAACAGTCACAAGTGATAAGTGACAAGTGACAAGAAAAACCAGGACGAAGAATAAATTAATCACTAATCGTTTTTCGTTATTCATTATTGCTGCCCTCCTTCCATATCGCCGCCGAAACAATCGATATCGATCAGGCGGTCGCTGCCCGCGCCGTAGCCGCCGGTAGCGATCTTATAGTCTTCGGGGTTGCCGCGGTCGAAAACTTTTTTGCCGTCGACCCAGGTTTGCAGCACGTGCGTATAAACGCTCAGCGGGTCGCCGGAGAGCACGATGAAATCGGCGTCCTTGCCGCTTTCGAGCGAGCCGATGCGGTCGCCCATGTCGAGCATGATGGCGTTTGCCATCGTCATCGCATAGAGCGCCTTGTCGCGATTCATACCGGCGCGCACGGCGAGCGCGGCTTCGCGGATAAAGAGACGCGAATCGGTGATGTAATCGTCGGTGTGAAACCCGACCAGCACACCGGCTTTATCCAGAATATCGCCGGTCTCGTATTTGATATCGACGGTTTCCAGTTTTCCGCCCGGTGAATCTATCAGGATGATCGAAGCGGGAACTTTTGCTTTGGCGATCTCGGCGGCAACTTTCCATCCTTCGGAAACGTGCTGGAGGACGACGCGGAATCCGAATTCTTTTTGCAGCCGCAGCACGCTCATGATGTCGTCGTGACGATGAGTGTGAAAATGCACGACGCGTTTTCCCTCGAGCGCTTCGACCAGCGCTTCCATGGCCAGGCTGCGTTCCGGCATTTTCGCCGCATCGGTACCGGCTTTCTGAATTTTCGCGCGGTACTCCTGCGCCTTGATAAATTGCTCGCGCACGAGCGAGACGGATTTGGCGCGGGTGCCGGGAAAGGGGCCGCTGCCGCCGGCGCGAATGCTGTTGGTGCCGTTGGCAAATTTTATCCCGCCCATGTACTTGCCGTTTTTGTCGTAGATCAGCAGATCGTCGATCTTGTTGGCGTCGTCGCGGAGCTTGAGATAGATGGTCTGGCCGCTGTCTAAGTGGCCGGAGCCGGGCATCACGTTGGCGACGGTAATGCCGCCGGATTGCGCGCGCTGTAAGCTGGCGGCGCGAACGTTGATGGAATCGAGCACGCGGGCTTCGGGCTGGATCGGGCCGGAACCGTCGCCGCCCTGCGGTTCGCCGATGTGGCTGTGCGAATCGACCAGGCCGGGCATCAGTACTTTCCCGGTCACGTCCACGACCGTCGCGCCCGGCGGAATGGTTGTCGAAGCGCGGCTGCCCACGGCGACTATCTTGCCGCCGCGAACGACCAACACGCCGTCTTCGATCGGAGCGCCGGTGATCGGAATTATCCGCCCGCCGACAAAGGCCGTGGGCTTATCCTGCGCGAAAATCGAGCAGGTGAAAGCCAATAATAGAAAAATTCCACCGAGAAGAGTTTTCATCTATACGATCCCCTTAGTTTTAGAAATAAAAGTTGGAGTGCGGTTTCTAAATTGCTACGAAATACGGCTAGTGTCAAGGTCAGCGGCTTTTAAGAGCGGCCAAAGGCAACGGGTCAGAACCGGGAACGCAGTGACCGGGTTCTTATTTAGACGGACTGGGATGCCGTTTAGTTTTTCGCTGCGCTCATCTACCGGGTCACTGCGTTCCCGGTTCTGACCTCATCGCCCCGATGTTCTCATTTCATTAACAGGCAAGGTAATTGAAAACATTGTGCCGCCGGTATCGACAGGTAACGCTTCGATCTTTCCGCCGTGAGCGGTGACGATGCCGTAGCAAACCGCTAAGCCCAGCCCGGTGCCTTTGCCGGCCGGTTTGGTGGTGAAAAAGGGATCGAAGACCTGCTTGACGTGTTTGGGATCGATGCCGCTGCCGGTGTCGGATATCTCGATGCTCAGGTGGCCGTTCTCACTAGGATAGGATGTCGTAATTTTTAGCTCGCCGCCTTCGGGCATTGCATCGCGCGCATTTAAAAAGAGGTTAAGGAAAACCTGCTGGAGCTGATCGGGATCGGCGTGGACCCGGGGCAAAGACGCGTCCAGGTCTTTGAAGATGCGCAGTTTCTGAAACCCTTTGTCAAAGGCCGCGAGGCGCAGGCCGGCTTCGATAAGTTCGTTAATATCGGCGGCCGACCTGACGGCTATTCCCGGAAGCGGATTGGTGCGGGCAAAATCCATCATATCGCGCGTGACCTGAGAGATGCGCGAGATCTGAGTAGAGATAAGGCCGAGCCGGTCGCGCGTTTCGCCGTCCAGATTAGCTTTCGACTGCATTATCTGAATGAGCGAAGAAATGGACGCGAGCGGATTATTTACTTCGTGCGCGACACCGGCGGAGAGCGTGCCCATGGCGGCGAGTTTTTCGGTGCGGATAAGCTGCTCGTTTAATTTTTGCAACTGCTCGATGTCGGCCGCCATCTTGCGGCTCATTTCGTTGAACGAGCGCGCGAGGATGCCGATCTCGTCGTTGCTGTTTTCCGAAACCTGCGTGCCATAGTCGCCTTCGGTCACGGCCACGGCCGCCAGCGTGATACGCCGCAGCGGGCGCGAAATGCTGCGCACGATCAGCAGCACCAGAATTAAATTTGGCACCAGCGCGGTGATCAGACTAAAGGTGAGATATTTGCGCCAGGCTTCGTAGTTCATCCCGTCCTGAAAAGCCCAGATGACGATGGGGATCTGAAAGATGGCAAAACTTAAGACCGCGACCACGGCGATAGTCAGCGCTACTTTGTAGGCGATGGGAAAAAGCCGGAACTCATCGAGCGCGGTTTGAAAGGAAAAGAGCTTGAAGTTGGAGATGGCAAAAGCAAAAACCAGCGCGCCGGGCAGCGCAAAGATCGAACTCAGCGGCAGCAGGTAATAAAGCCCGAACCAGGGAAGCGCGATGTTGGCGGTGGTCATCAGCACTGCGGTGAGCCCCACGCCCCACATTACGGCCCCTAACTGCTGGCCTAACTGGCGGCCTAGCTGTTGCTGCGATTGCTGTGTGCCGCGATACTTGCGGTATTTTTGATAAAGGATGTAAGCGCCGTAGACAAATATCGCGTAGACATAAATAACGAAAGCGTAGGCGAGCGGCGCCGGTTCGATGATGAATTTGCCGCTTTCTAAACCGACGCGGTACCAGAGCATTCCGGCAAATGTCGCGGGAATCAAAACCAGCGCGGGCGCGAAGATCACGGCGGCTTTTTTGCGCGGCGTGCGCAGATTTTCCGGAAACACCCAGGCAAAGACCATCAGAAAAAATTGCAGCGCGAGCGAGAGAGTAAAGCTTGCGCCGGCCCACCAAAAAGCAAAACTATCGGTGGTCAGAAATTCCCAGAAGATAATGTCTTTGACCGTCCAGAGCGCGAGGCAGGCGATGAAGGCGGCGAACGTCTGGTGCGCGCGCATCCGCGGTGCCGCGGCAAAAATATAAAAGCCGAGCCACACTTGCAGAAACAGGCAGAGAAGTAAGATAACCAGGATCATATATAGAGCGCTTTTTACCGGGAGCGCGGACGGCTCGTCCGCAGTGAACGCGCAGCGTTCATAAATTTCAGGACAAGCGCTGATATTAACAAATCCGGCTCGCTTCGCGACCAAAGCGGACGAGACGTCCGCGCTCCGACTGATGCCGCGCTTATTTTATCTTGAATTTGAGTGTAGTGCCTATACCGTTGGCGTTGACGGGCAGAACATCGAGCCTGATGTAATAGAAATCGGCGGAGAAATGTTTGGTGAATTTTTTGGTGATGCCGAGGTAAAATTCATTCCGCGCCCAATTGTGCGCGTCGAGATCCCAATAACCTTCTTCGGAAACGTAAGGCGCGAAGATCTCCTTGCCCTTTTTGGTGAGCGAGTAGCTGACCTGAAAGCGCTGGCGGTAACGGTTCGAATCAGTACGGTTCACGCGAAACGAACGCTCGTACATATTTCGTTGTTTAAAGGAAAATTTTTTCCAGGTTCTTTCAAGTCCGAGCGCGGCGCTAAGACGCTGTTCGTAGCCGCGAGGCCCGGGAAGAGCTTCGTCGTTCTTGTATTGATATATCCCGTAAAGATGCACGAATTTATTAACGCGGAAATCGAGCGTAAGGCCGGCACGGTTATCGACAAACTGCGAAAGATCTTTTTGCCCAAAACGAAAAATACCGCTGAAGGTGGCCGTGACCTTATCGACCGATTTGCCTTTTTTATCCTTGCCCTGCAAGAGAGGGTAGATGATTTGAATTTCATTCCACTCCTGAAACTCGGAGATGGCCTGCGCCGCAGTGAGCGCGGGGAGAGCAAACAGCACGAGAAAAATGAGGCCGCAAAATATCTTCATCTTCTGCTTAGGCTATAGTTTGCGGATGGTGATGTCAATGGAAAAAAAGGCGGAAACCAGGGCAGTTATGGAGCGTGCTTTTAAATGTGGTTTGAATTTTTAGTGAACAGACTGGCGTTATCTGCAATTCAACATTCAACATTAAAAACTGAAGGCACGCTCCATAACTGTCGCGTTTCTGCCTTAAGAACCGAGAATAAACGCGCTGATCGTCAGGGAAATGCCGTAAGCGATCGGCAGCAGATGTTTTCTTTCGATCAGGCGCCCGCGTTCCATTAAACGGTGTAGGACCGCGAAGGCCGGGAAGGCCGCCAGCGCCACCGGCAGGGCAAAGCCCACTCCGAAAAAACCGCCGACGATAAATATGATCACGCCGCCGGCGTACCCCGTTACCGCCGCCCAAAGGAGCGCCATCAATAACGAAAATAAAAGCATCTTGATCCAGGAAGCGCGCGCGAATTTTTCCATCTTACGGCCTACGACCTTGCCCATATTCAACCCGACCGCGATGCAGACGGCGTTCATAAAAAGCAGAAGGAAAAAGAGTGCAGGATGGCCGTGGTTGGTCCACGGGGCTAACCCGAAGCCGTCAAAACGCGCAAAATACGCGGCCGGCGCAAATGCCCCGAGAAGCATTCCCAGCATGCGGTAACTCTGGGCCGTGGTTTGCGGGTGATACATTGAAAGAGACTCGGCCTCTTCCTGTGCGGTGCGGTAAAGGGCGGCGCGGTTTTCATACTCCGCGTTTTCGGCGAGCAGAAGATCTATTCTGCGCTGGATCTCACCAGAGCTTTCGCCGGGGCCATAGGCGCCGGCGGCGTTGGCGGCATTAGCGGTTGGGTCTTGGGTCCCGTTGACTGTACTGCTTGCGCTGACTGTACTGCTTGCGGCGGCTGACATTGTATTTCCTCCGATGTCTCAAAGCCATTTTCCGAGTTCTCTAAACCTGCGTTTCTCTTGTTGTCAAAAACATCCTGAACTCGTGGTAATGTTTTGACGTCCAACAATTCAAAAAGTTCCAAAATCAGATCATTGAAAAGGGAAATATTTTGCGCTTTCCCGTTTCCCTTTAACTGAACGGGATCCTCACCGAGTTTTGCAAGGAGTTTGAGAAAATCTTCACGAGCGTTGCATTGGTGAGACTTTAGCCGTATACTGTTTTTTCTGGCAAGGCATTTTCCCGCTAAAGGTAATTCCTTCTTTTTCCGTCCGGCGATACGAAAAACTTCAAAGTCACTTTCGCCCGCTATGGTTTCTTCGGCTTTTAAGGCATCTGCTTTTAAGACGAGGGTTAACCTTGAATAGCGCTCTAAAACGTCGCGAAAAGCGAAAAAGCCCGGTTTTAATGGGGTTTTAGCGTTCAGATCGATAAAAGCCTGGAGAATTTGCTCCTGCAGCACAGATGTTTGCTGCTCAAGCAGGGAAATTTCCGGTTTTTTCGAAGAAATTTCTCTTCCGGTTAACCTTTTCGCAATGTTTTTACGCCATAGTAAGTAGGCATATGCTATCCAAAACAGCCCGGCGGCACCGGAACTGAGCAAAAGCCTGCTTAAATCATACTTTTTGCGGTTTTGGAGAAAAAAATACACCCCGAATGGGGCGCCGCAAGAAAGATAAATGATCAAAAGGTCGGTCCAGTGCATCTTAGTAAATATAGTTTGCAACGGACGTGCCAAATTTGATGCAAGTTCTTATAGATCCCAGCGTTCATACGCTAAATGCCTTAAATAAAGGCAGATATTTGATAGAGCAGAATATTTTTGGAACAAAACGGTAGGCAAGAGCGTTAAATAGATTAGCAAGTTGCAATAAACTTACTTCTTCTTTGGCAAAATGCGAACCGCAAAATAAAGATATTCAGTCGTCTGAATGACTGGTATCGAATTTGCTTAATTAATAATCAGCGGTTTGTAATTATACCGGATTCATAAGGTTAGACGATTTATACAAGAGGTGAGCAATCATGGATAAGATTAATAAAATCAAGGTGATAAAGCGGGAAGACATCCCGACTAAGAAACCTGTAAAAAAGGTTAAACAGAAATCTTCGAAGATCGTGGCGCATGAAATGGTAACTACGGTTACCAATTGGGTCACGGAGTTTCAGCAGAAGAGACGCGAAGAGACAGCAAGCGCTATCCGTCAGCTTTTCAACGAAAAGCGGCCGGAACCGCATGGCGCTTAAAGAGTAAAGTAGTAAGTAGTAAAAGAAAATAAAACCGCGAGTTTTTATTTTCCTCCTCTAGACAAGACAATCCCCTGCAAACTTTAAGGGTAATCTCGAAAGATTACCCTTCTTTTTTATGCGGGTTAATGGCCCGTAATTGCTTATGAGGTCAGAACCGGGAACGAAGTGACCGGGTTCTTATTCGACGGGCTAGATGCCAGTTGGTTTTTCGCTGCGCTCATTTACCCGGTCACTGCGTTCCCGGTTCTGACAAGAAAGAACCACCCCGCCGCTGAAGCGGCACCTCTCCTTATGTAAGGAGGGGAGTTTTTCATGCCGTAATTACACACTTTCCCACCGGGGTTTATTTACTATTTAACGCTAACCGTTTAACATAACTCTCAGCAAAAATCAGGCTTTTATACGTCAGTTATGGAAGACAAGATAGTTTTAGTAACCGGGGCTACGTCCGGTATCGGCCGCGCCGCGGCAGTGCTTTTTGCAAAGCAGGGAGCAAAGATCGCGGCTGTAGGAAGAAACGCGCAGGCGCTGGCGGAGCTGGAGCAGGAAATAGCCGCAGCTACGGGAAATGGGGCTTCCGGAAACGGGGGCGGCGCGGTGAAAACGATCGAAGCGGACCTGAGCCTCGGTGTGGAACCGGTCGAGATGGTAGTAAATGCTACGCTCGACGCTTTTCGCGGGATCGATGTGCTGGTCAACGGCGCGGGCATCATCTCCAACGGCACGATCGAAACGACCGCTATCGAAGACGCCGATGCGATGATGAACATCAACGTGCGCTCGGTGTTTTTGATGATGCAGAAATGTATTCCTTATCTGGAAAAGAACCAGGGGAATATCGTTAATATTTCCAGCGTAGCGGGGACGCGCGCTTTTCCGAATGTGCTGGCATATTGTATTTCCAAGGCGGCGGTCGACCAGTTGACACGCTGCTCGGCGCTGGAGCTGGCGCCGAAGGGAATTCGGGTGAACGCGGTAAATCCGGGCGTGGTGGTGACGAATATCCATAAGCGCGGCGGAATGGACCAGGACAAATACGCCGCTTTTCTCGAGCATTCGAAAACGACGCACCCGCTGGGCCGCGTGGGAACTACCGAAGAAGTGGCGGAATTGATCGCCTACCTGGCTTCGGACAAAGCTTCCTGGATAACGGGAGCAACTTACGAGATCGACGGGGGACGCCAGCTTACTTGCGCCCGGTAGAATGAAGGAAATTAGGGGAATTAAGGAAATTGGGGAAGTAGCGCCGCCGTCGCAACTAGATCGACGGGGCTGTCCTGAAGGCGTCTCGCCTTCAGTCTTTTGCGCGGGCGGGACGCCCACGCCACAGCCAGCGAGACGCTGGCGCTACAAAGTGCAAGCCGGATGAAAATAAAACTTCTTCCCAGTTCATTTGACGAAAAAGGGGGCGCCTCACCGGAACAGCACCTGACTTGCTACTTGCTCGACGAGAGGGTCGCGCTCGATGCGGGCAGTTTGTCGCTGACCTTCGGGCTGGGAAACCGGCGCAAGGTGCGTGACATCATAATTACCCATCCCCATCTCGATCACACCGCCGGGCTGCCGTTCTTTATCGACGACCTCTTTGAAGCGCTGCAGGAGCCGGTGCGCGTTCACGGGACCGAAGAAGCCATTGGTGCCCTGGAAGACCATATTTTCAACTGGAAAACTTACCCGCGCTTTTCCGAGATACAAAATAATTTCGGCCGCGTGATGGAATATCATCCTTTCAAGATAAGAGAAGAATTTCAAGTGGCCCATCTGACGATCAAAGCGATCCCGGTGAATCACCAGGTGCCGACCGTAGGGCTGATAATTTCCGACGGCCAAAGCACCATCGGATTAAGCTCCGACACGGCTGAGACCGATGAATTCTGGCAGGCGCTAAATGACGAACCGAAACTGGATGCGCTGCTGGTGGAATCTTCTTTTCCTAACGAGCTGGAAGACCTGGCCCGATCGTCTTACCATCTGACACCGAAATTGCTGCAAAGCGAGCTCGCAAAATTGAAACACCAGACCCGTGTCCTGGCGGTCCATTTAAAACCCGCCTATTACGAGCAAACCCGACGGGAATTGGCTGAGCTGGGATTGGCTAATCTTGAGGTGATGAGGACGAGCGAGGATTACGAGATCTAGAGTAAACGGTTCAGAGTTCAAACTTTAGTTTGTCCTGATTTTTGGGAGTAAGACAAGCTGAAGCTTGAACTCTGAACCGTTTTACTTTTCAGAAGTGTAAGCAGGGAAGTTCAGGAAATCACGCATCGACTGACGCCGACGCTACTGACAAGAGAGAACCACCTCGCCGCTAAAGCGGCACCCCTCCTTGGTAAGGAGGGGAGTTTATAGACTACTCTTCATCCGCTGCTTTTTTGTGTTTGGCTTTGCGTCCGGAAGGCATGGCTTTTTCGTCCGGTTTGTTGGAGCCCATCTGGCGGGTAGGCGGTGCGACCGGCTTGCGGATCGAATCGAATATCAGCCGCTCTTTCCTTTTAGCGGCTTTTTTTACTTTTCTGCGCTTCATAATATCCCGGAAAATTATACTACCGTTCTTTGTCGGTGTCCTGAAGCCGTGATGCATCATTCGCAAGTAGATAAAAGATCATAGATGATAGCTGAAAGATTCGATCAATCCTTTATCATCTGTCCGCTCTCAACTACTTGCGAATAATATTTCGAATTGACATAAACGGGCGAAAAATTCACTATTATCCTAGAAGTTATCTTTTTTGCCTTAAGTTTACCGTTTAATTTACCGCCTGATATCAAACGATGACTAAAAAGGGACCGGCGAAAAGGCCTTTCTGGTTAACAACTTCCAGTTATGTGATGCTTGCGTTTGCCGCGGCGCTGGCAGTTTTTTGTATCGTCTGGTGGCTGCAGGGCGATCTGGAAGAATCACCCTGGATATTGGCAGGTTTGTGCGCCTGCGTTACTATTGCTCTCGCCGTCGGGGTCAGAGAGCTTTTATCGCGCAAACTGCAAACGAGATTCTACCTGGAACAGGAAAGGATCGAACGGATCAACCGCAACGCTCTGGCGCCGAAAGGCAAATTGACGCTGGAAAAGCATGCGGGCATGCTCAAAAGGCTGGAGCAAAGGTCGCACGAAGCGGGCGCAAACATTACGGCGCCGCAAACTCATCTGGACCTCTTTCGTGCCTGCAACGATTACCTGGCGCGAACGGAACGGGAGATAAAAACCGTCACGGTCGGTTCTCCCCGGCTGGCGGCTTTTCGCCACGGCCAGGACGTGATCAAGACTTTGCATAAACATCATCTTTTGATGTGGGCGGCGGGTGAGAGCAACGTCCTGACACAGGAAGCCAAGATCCGTGTTACAATAGCGGAAAAGATCGAGACCGCGCAGCGAGCGTTGAGCGTGCTTGAATCGGCGCTATATTATTACCCTGAGGAATTGCAATTGCTTGACTCGGTCAAGGCGATCAAGGGTTTTATCGTTTCGGTAAGGATCTCGCATCTCAGCGAAGAAGCGGAAAAAGAGGCGTTCAAGGGGCGATACGCAAGGGCGATCGATTACTACCAGGACGCGCTTTTTTATCTTGCGAAAGAAGCAGAGAATTTGCCGGTTGACGAACAAAAGTTGATAAAGAAAGAGATCTCTTCGAAGATCGGTAAGCTGCAAAAAGTTTTGAACGGGTGAGGGGAATTCTGCCCCGGCCTTGATTTTTGTTAAAAGGGAACGAAGCAGAATGATCAGTCAGAAATGTCCGCGCTGCAGAAGCAATAGAGTAAGATTAGGCTATCGCCCAACCCCCATATGGTCGGTCCTTGTCTGCCGTTTTAACCTGCTCTGCGATAATTGTAATTGGGAATTTGCCGGCTTTGCCTTGCCCGGTACGACGTCTCCCAAGAAAAAGAAAACTTTGAAGAAGACTTCCGACTCCCCCGACTCCGTTGAAGAAAAGACCCTCGGAGAAATACCTACGGGAGAAGCCAAAAAAGAGCGCAGCGCGAAAAGATCCGGCGCTGCGATATTTTAAAAACTACGGGGTTTTGAGGTTTTACGGGGTCAGAGAAAGCTTTATCGTTGATCGTGTTAAATAAGTATTGCAGTTACCGGCTCACTCTTCTCGTCGCCCAACTGTTCCTGTTATTTCTGGTAACTTACTCGCAAACCGGGGAACCGGTGCCGTCTCCATCTCCACCGCCATCTCCACCGGTCGAAAACCCTACGATCGCTGCCAATTCGTCAAATATATCGCCACCCGTTAACGATGCCACGATCGTGCCGGAAGAGTTGATACATTACGGCGACGTGGTAGAGATCGATGTTGTCGGCAGTTTTGAAAACGATTGGCAGGGACGGATAAATCCTGAAGGTTTTCTGGCGGAATTAGCTTTTGCTGCGGAGCCTATTTTTGCTCTTTGCCAAAGCGAAGAAACGGTCGCGCAAAAAATAGCCGCGGCGTACGGCAAATATTTACGCAGCCCCCAGGTCATTGTAAGGATCGTCGACCGCTCGGCGCGGCCGGTGACAATGTTTTTGGGGGCGGTGAAAAATCAGCAGCGCTTTCTGTTAAAACGGGCCGCAAAGTTAAATGAGCTTGTCTTTCTCGCCGGAGGCATTACCGATAATGCCAGCGGAGAGATCCAGATCTTTCGCCCGGAGAAACTGAGCTGCCTTCCGGAGGCCGGCTCAAGCTTTATCAAGGTCAGGATAGCCGACCTGATCGCCGGAAAACCGGAGGCAAATCCTCTGATCAGGACCGGCGATGTGGTTACCGTTCAGGAAGCCGCGCCTATTTATGTGACCGGCGGCGTGAATTACCCGCAGAAAATATTTGCCCGGCAGGAAATGACGGTGAGCCGCGCACTGGCCGCGGCGGGCAACACTGTCAAAGGCGCAAATGTAAAGAATATAGTCATTTACCGGCGCGAGAACGGAGTTACCTCTACTATCGAGGTAGATCTGAGTAAAATAATCGCTAAACAGGCTGAAGACACAGTTTTACGGGCTTTTGACGTGGTCGATGTACCGCGGGCCGGTTCTGAGCCGAAAAAACAGCCCCCCGTTATTGCCGGAGCCGACGGGCCGCAGAAAAATGGCGCCGACCTGCCGCTGGTAATTGTAGATTAGAACATTTTTGAGTTAGTATTTGGCTTCTTTCGGGAATGGCCCGGATAGGGTAGAATAAACAGACTGTCTTGTTTGGAAGGTTTTTTAATGAGTAACACTACGAAAAGATTCAGCCGCCGGACGATCGCCCTTTTTTGGCTGATCGCGGTCGCTGCGGTGATAGCGATTTTGCTGGCCTTTGAGCAGATCGCCATCCTTTATGTTTTGGCGACCCTGGCACTGGTTGCTTTGATGCTGATAGTCGCGTTTGACGATCTGGAAAAAGTCGACCGTGACGCGGTCGAAGGTTTTAACCCGGACAAAAAATAGGTCTCTCCTCAGGCTAAAACCGCACTGTGTAATAAATGGTTAAGCTGAGACTAAAATTCATAGTTCTATGTCTACTGGCGTTTGCTATCTCCGCGCCGGCCTACACCGTCCAGTTTGCCGATAAAGCAAAGCTGCAGCGGCTGCGCTGGAAAACCAACACTATCGACCTCGCCGTTTCGCGCTCGCTGCAAAACCCGTCTCCGCTGGTAACCACATCAAAAGGTCAAATATTCGACGCGCTTGAGAAAAGCCTGCAGCACTGGAAAGACGTGGCCGACGTCGATTTCAATATTGCCTGGGTTGATAAAACGGATGTCAGCGCGGCCGGTGTGCGGGGCGACGGGGTGAGCCTGATCACCATCGCGGACACTCCGGACAATATTCTTTTCTTCGACGGCGAACCGAATACCGCCGCCAAAACACGCATCTTTTTTAACGGCAAAGGCCAGATCACCGAAGGCGACATCGTTCTCAATCCCTACCAGCTTTTTTCCGACGACGACACCGGCGGAACATTCGATCTGGAATCGGTGCTGACGCATGAGATCGGGCATTTGCTCGGGCTCGGGCACAGCGATATCGCAGGCGCGACGATGCATGGCCACCACGCGATGAACGGCATTTACAGCCTTCCGGTTTCGGGTTTTCGCACCCTGGCGCAGGATGATATCGCGGGGGCGCGCGCGCTTTATGGATATGTAGAAGATGAGAAATGCTGCGGAAGCATCAGCGGCAAACTTTTATTCGGCAAAGAAAAGATCGTTAAGGACCTGCAGATCTGGCTGGAGAGTTCGGACTCGGGCCGGATCGTTACCGGGACCTTGAGCGACCAGCTTGGCGGATGGAAGATCGAAGGAATTCCCTCCGGTAACTACTCTGTCTTCGCGCAAAATGTTCCGAACTACAGCGATGCGAAAAATAAGGTTTTGCTTTCCGCCGAACGGCTGGGCGAAGTAAGTATTTCGCCGGGTAAAGCAGTTAAATTCGAAAAACCTTTTGCGGCAAAACTCCGCCGGCTTTCGCTCGATTATCTCGGTTTTAATTCCCAGCTTTCGACGCTGGCCATTCCCGTCAATGACGGCAAACCCTACCAGGTGTTTTTGGCGGACAAGACGCTGCAAAATAACACTCTGCAGGTGTCTTTCAATTCTCCCTATCTGAGCGTTACGCGGGGAAGCTTGCGGCAGACGCAGTTCAACACCGACGTGAAGGCTTATACCTTTGAAGTGAATGTTGCCGCGGAAACCCCGCCGGGCGAATATAGCCTGCGCATCGAAAATACAAAAGGCGACGTCTTTTACCTGGTCGGCGCGCTGTCGGTCGAACCCGACGTGATGAATAACTGGATAAGCACCCTCTCGATGGATGTGAACCGCTAAGCTTTCTCTCCCTGAAATCTCATTTATAATTAACGCCAAAAACCGATGAAGAAAAACGCTTCCATCACCTTCGATACCGTTCGCCGGATCGGGCTGGTTCTTCCGGGTGTAACCGAAAGCACATCTTACGGTACGCCCGCGCTGAAAGTAAAAGGCAAGCTGATGGTGCGGATGTGGGAAGACGGCGAAACGATGGTGCTAAAAACCACTTTCGAAGAACGCGAAGAATTAATGGCCGCCGATCCGGAAACGTATTTCATCACCGATCATTACCTGAATTACGAATATGTTTGGTGAATCTATCAAAGGTGAGTGAAGAAGCGCTGATCGATCTGCTGCGCGGCGCGCACCGCCTGGCGCAGATGAAAAAGAAATAAATTAACCACAAAGGAAGGACATAAGATGCGTCGATGCAGTAGTATTGAACTCACTCTGAATTATTTGTTCTGTTCTTTTTGCTTAGCCTCAAACTTTAATTTAACTTCTTTCATAATTTCCTTGAATCGTAGATCATCCTGAAGCCAATCTAATTCAGGGTCTTGCATCATCCAAATCTCTAGACCTGAACTTTGGGCCACCTTAGTTAAAGCATCTATGGCTTCATCTTTCTTTTCATAAAAGGAAGCAAGGTATGCTTTTGTATAGGGTTCCCATTCTTTAACTAATTTACTAGCTTTTTCTGCATAACTTATAGATTCAGCTTTATTTCCCAAATGTTTATTAGCTAAAGCCAATAAGACCAAGACTTCTGCATTTTGATTATCAAACTCAAGTGACTTTTTATACTCCTCAAGCGCTTCATCAAATTTTCCCTGTTGATGAAGCAACCAACCAAAAAGATGATGCGCTCCGGAAGAAGGGTTTAGTTTTATCACGTCTCGGTATAGTTTTTCAGCTTCTACAAGTTCACCTTTTTCGTGAAGAGCCATGGCTTTAGCAAAAGCTTCGTGGGCATTGCTGAAAGTTTGGAAGTCTTTGGGATTGAATTTTTTAACTTCTTCTTCCAATCTTTTACGCCTCTTTTCAAAAAGGGAAAAAATGGAATCATCGGTTACATTAGAAATCTTTCTAATTTCATCCATTAGTTTGTCGAAGCCGTCAGTTCTTACTATCCAACCATCTTTTTCGATCAATAGCTTTCGCACTTGCTCGTTAATTTCCTCGTCTTTGTACACGCACCAAAATAAGTATTTTCCATCAGGAATTTTTTTTAATATATTAATAACTGAATCATCATTTCCACTGTAACCTGAAACTATTAAACCTTTATAAGTGTCAAGAATCTGCTGAATCTGTGCGACCATATTTACTTCTTCTTGTTCTATTTCAGATTTGATATTTTTGATATGTGAAAATAAATAATCACCATGCATTTTTAAAACTCGGGGACGAAAGAATGTAGAACTGATTTCAGAGGCGAAGCCGCCTAAGGAAAAAACTACAGGACGAGTGCTTACAAAACTTGTGCATGCAATATAAACTAAATCGTCAAAATTAGTTGTAATAACAGTATCAAAAATGTGAGTCTCTAAAAGATGAGCTAAGGCAATGTATCCCCAAGAGGGTACTTTGCCGTCTACCTGTTCTTCGATGTACTCGCGGCGGTCAACGGCCTTCGGAAAACATTTCTCAAAAAGCGCGCTATATTTATCTCTAACACCTTCATAATATTTATTATCCACCAGCCATTTTTCTTGTTTTTCTCTTTCACTAAAGTTTGGACATTTAACAGTGCAAATTCTGGCGACAAAATCATCGATCATCTCGTTAGCGGAAGGTATGCCTGATTCGATCGAGGCCCCGGCGCCTAGAAATAACGCAAAGCGAGGTCTTTGAAATGCTTTAACAGCAACGTTCAGTATGTCAGCAAGCAAATGTCCGGATCTCTTATTGTAATAACCAGAATCAGGAGCAATTCTGTCCAGCATATCCTGCAATTCAATGACTTTCGGCTCATTTTGTTTATTTTCTTTTTCAGTCATAGCGAACAATTACCGAGAGATGGGCATTTGTAGAGCAACCGTAAACTACAAAAGATGAAGGACAAAAGCAAGAACTTTAATCCCTCATCTTTGAATTAGCGGACGATGACACGCTCCATTACTGTCGCGTTTCCGCCTTGTGTTTCTGTCTTGTGTTCTGCCTAGTTGCTCATCGGCATGCCGCCCATGATGGGTTTCATCGGCATCATCAGTCGGCCGTCGGCGCCGCTGGTGAGATCGATAAAGGCCGAATCGTGGCGGAGTGAATCGAACACCGCGTCGACGCGGGCTTCCATCATTTCCTTGGCGCGCACCGCCTGGTAACGCTCGTATTGATAGAAGTGGCGTTTTAGCATCGCCAGCGCTTTATCTTTTTCACCGGCCTGGGCAAATATCGCCGCCAGGTTGTAGGAAGCGGGCAGCAGATTCGCATTCGCGCGGGCGATCTTGACGGCTTCGTCTTTTTTGCCGGAAGCGGCCATAAAGACGGCGGCAAAGACCAGGTTGTACGGATCGGCCGGGTCGAGCGCCAGAGCTTTTTCGGTGAAGAGATTTCCCTGGGTCAGATCGCCTTCGGAATTCCAATACACGGCCAGGTTGCGATAGGTCAGCGCCAGCGGATAGATCGCGGCGGACTGTTCCATCAGGCCCAAACCTTTTTTGAATTCGCCGTCGTGAATGGTCATCTTGCCCAGGCCGTGCAGCGCGACCGCGCGTGAAAGGGGGTCAGCCGGCATCTCCAGGATCTGGTCGAACATCTTGCGAGCTTTTACCCAGTCGCCGATGTGATGGCGATAGAGTTCGCCGAGATAGCGCAGCGGCGTCGGGTCGGCCGGGTCCATCAGGTGCGCTTTGGTGTAAAGCTTGTCCGCCAAAACATACTGCGAATTATTTTCCGCGATCAATCCCTGTTTCATCGTGCGCACGATCAGAGTGTTTGTCCGGGCGTCCATTTTCGGCGCGAGGGGGACATTCACTGTGCCTTGCGCACCAAGCTTCTTCAATTCTTTTTCCGCGTCTTTCGCTTTTTTCGCGAACATGCACTTTTCGGCTGCCACGGATTCATAGAGTTTGACCGCGCTTTCGTTGTCACCCGCGGATGCTTTTGCCTTGGCTTCTTTCAGGGTCGTGTCGATGGTGGTTTCACGCTTCTTAATCTCATCGCCAACCAGTTTCTCGACATCGGCGACTTTGATCTTGCCGTCTTTGTTTTCTACTTTGCCGATCACGGTCGCGTCCGGATTAGCCATAACTACCACCGGCAGTTTTGATTCACCGACCAGCGCATCGGCGTTCGGCGTATGACTGTCAGCCAACTGCATCGAGGTGCACTGGGACGCGTAAAGAGAAAGCGGCCGCGATTCGCGCAGCGGCGATTTTTTTATCTCTTCAACGGAACTGGGAAACCAGTAAACGACCAGGCCTTCTTTGACCGGCTCCTTTATTTCCTTGAGCAGTTTCCACGGCACGTGGTAAACGACCGGGTCGGAACCGCCGCCGGAACTACCACCGGACATTCCGCCGCCTCCGCCACCGCCGCCTCCGCCACATGTGGCCCAGACGGGTGTCATCAGAAAAAGAACGATAAGAAGAAGTGCAGCAAAGCGTTCGGCTAGTATTTTCATAATGGTAAAGAGTGTACCAATTTGGATGCGGCAGGTCTAGAAAAAGTTGGTTCAACCGAGGATCGAATCAACCTAAATTTTACGTCGGGCATGGTTTTAGAAATAACTTCCTCGCCGCGCTGATAGATCTTGACTGCGCTGTATGTTTATCTTTCGGAGCCGTGTGAGCCTAGATCCGGGTTTCTGCTAGACATTGCCTGTCCAATATTCAAGTCTAAACTTAACGGGTCATGTTTTTAAATCTTATATCAGTCCTAATCCACATTAAATCAGGATCTTCCTTCGCGTTTTTTTTATACTCCGGAAAATTCTTTATAGCGCGCCTTAAATATTTAATGGATTCATCAGTGTTCCCTTGAATAGAATAAAAACACGCCCAGCTATACCACTCATTGTTTTCAATTTCCTCGCGGGCTTTATCCAAGAAATAACCCGTCTCCTTTTTGCGGCCGATACGTTTGTGTAAATTTGCAAGCAGGAAGAAAACGTTGACCGTCGTAATATTATTTTCCAAAGCTTTCTTTGCATAAATTATCGCTTCGTCGAAACGATCAACAGACTCCAGCAAGTTAGCTAAATGATAATAAGTCTCACCAGAGGCCGGATTTATTTCTACGGTTTTAAGATAATATTTTTCGGCCTCTATCAGATTTTTTTTCATATAGTGGAACAAGAATCCCAGATTATAGTATGCGTCGGAGTTTTCCGGTTGAAGGACAATTGCTCTCTTTAGATGTTTTTCCGCCAAGTCAACATTTTTATTGTTTTGTATTAGCAGGTTTCCCATGATCAGATGAGCGAGCGCATTTTTACTATCTAATTTGAGAATTTTCTTAACTGAGTTTATAGCTTCCGCGATCTTGCCCTGTTTGATGTAGGAGTTTGCTTCTATGGTCGTTATAGGTAGACCGAAAAGACGAGAAAAATCGTTAGAAAAATCCAGGGTTGAATCATCTTCATATTTTACTAAGAGTTGAACTACTCGCTGTAAATGTGTACCGTGATTAATTAACATCTGCTGGTTGGTTATGTTCAGCTCCTTGCGAATGTGGTCCATCAATTCGTCAAAGCTATCGATCTCCACCAGGTCCCCGTCTTTATCCTTTACCAGTTTCTGAACGCTCCTCGAAACCGTGTCTCCACTTCTGTGGCACCAGTACAAAGCCTTATCCTTGTTTAAATTTTTGTGCAAAAGCTGCATGACCGACTTGTCGCCACCGCTATATCCAACCACAATCACTCCGTCGTAGAATTTAAAGATCTCTTTTATCGCTGCTTCCATATTCGGATCTTGCTCTTCTAATTCCCGGCCGGTGTTTTTTAATTTTGCGTATAGAAAATCGCCATGAATTTTTATTATCCGTGGTCGGTTCTTTCCAGTATGCAATTCACTTATAAAACCGCCAAGAGCATAAACTACAGGGCGAACTGGGGTAAAGGTGGTGCAGGTTTGATAAACCAGGTCGTCAAAATTTGTGGTTATTATGGTATCGAAATAATTATGCTGCAGAAGATTGGCTAAGGCTAAGTAACCGAAGGAAAATTCAGCTTGCTCAACTAGGCTCTCGACATAATTCCGACGTTTGAATTCCTTGTCGTAACATTCTTCGAAAAGTGTGCTGTAGGGGTTCACTTTCGGGCTATGCCAAGGCTGGTCTTTAAACCATTTATTCCATGCCCGATCATTCTCAACACTGAATTTCGACTCGAGTTTATATCGTTTGTAGATCGTTTCCTTAAAATGGGCGATCATCTCATTTGCGCCGATTATTTTAGAACTAATTGAGGCCCCGGCGCCTAGAAATAATGCAAAACGCAGTGGGACGGGCCCCTTTATTTCGTCCACCATTTTATTCAATAACGGAATGGCATGTTCCGGGCAAGGAAATTTATCAGACATAGTGGGAAGACCTTAAATTGTTTGAGAATTACCCAACGAATCTAACAGAGATTTTTGTAAAAAACAATAAAAATGGCAACGAACTTACGCTGCCATTTCCTGTTTACTAATTAATTTCAGCACTACTCGTCGTCTTCGTGGCCGCGGATGCGGCCTTCGGCGCGGGCCTGTTCGACGACCTTGCTCATCAGGTTGCCGGGCAGCGGATCGTAATGCGAAAACTGCATATGGTACGAGCCGCGCGCGGCCGTGATCGAGTTGAGCTTCGATTGGTAATCGAGCATTTCCGATAACGGCACCTGGGCTTTGATCACCTGCTGTTTGCCGAGCATGTCCATACCCTGCACGCGCCCGCGGCGCGAATTGAGATCGCCCATGATATCGCCCGAAGTTTCCTGCGGGGCGAAGACCTCAACGTCCATGATCGGTTCCAGCAGCGTCGGCCTGGTTTTTTCCATCGCCGCGCGAAACGCCTTGCGTCCCGCCGCCCGGAAACTATGCTCGTCCGAATCGACCGCGTGAAAACTTCCGTCGATCAGCGTGACGCGGAAATCGACCATCGGGTAACCGGCGACAGAGCCGGAAGCCGCTGCCTCGATAATGCCTTTTTCGATCGCCGGGCGGAAATTCTGCGGGATGGACCCGCCGAAGATCTTGTCGACGAATTCGAAACCCGCGCTGCGGTCGAGCGGTTCAAAGATGCATTTGCAGTCGCCAAACTGGCCGCGGCCGCCGGATTGCTTCTTGTGCCGTCCCTGAACTTCAGCCTGGGCGGTGATCGTTTCCTTGTAGGGAACTTTGGGCGGATGGAGAGCTACTTCGACGTGGTAGCGGTTTTTCAGTTTATCCACCACCGTTTCGATATGAAGCTGGCCGGTGCCGGAAAGGATGAACTCCTTGGTCTGCGCGTCGCGGTCAAAGTGCAGGCTCGGGTCTTCTTCCAGAATTTTGTGCAGCGCCTGCGAGATCTTGTCTTCGTCGTTGCGCGATTTCGGTTCGATGGCAAAAGCGATGGCCGGTTCGCGGTACTTCACTTTCGGATAGACGATCGGCTTGGCTTTGTCGCTGAGCGTGTCGTTTGTCTGTGTGTCTTTTAATTTTACGACCGCGATGATATCGCCGGTTTGCGCGGAATCGACCTTTTCCAGATTCTTGCCCTGCAGCACGTGCAGCGCGCCGAGGCGCTCCGGCGAGCCGTGGGTGGAATTAAAGACCGTGGCGTCATGCGCGACCTTGCCGCTGATGACCTTCATCACGTTGATGCGGCCGGCAAACGGGTCGGCGATGGTGCGGAAAACGAAAGCGCTGAACGGTTCGTCGTTGTTGTATTTGCGGGTGATCTGATCGCCTGCCATATCGGAATCGGCATAGCCGTATTCCTGCGCGTGCGTGGCCGGGTTTGGCGCGTACTCGACGATCGCGTCGAGAAGGGTGGTCAGGCCGACCAATGTTTCCGCCGAAACCGCAAAGACGGGACACAGCTTGCTCGAAGCGATAGCCTTGGCCAGATTCGGAATGACATCTTCATCTTCCAGGGTCCCGTTCTCAAAGAATTTTTCCAGCAGGGCGTCGTCAGATTCGGCGACGATCTCGATCAGGCGTTCGCGGGTCTTATCGACCAGGCCTTTTCCGTCTTCGGGAATAGGAATCTCTTTGGCTTTGCCGTTCTCGTCATATTCATAAGCCTTCATATGCACGACATCGACCACGCCGCGGAAGTTTGCTTCCTGTCCGATCGGCAGCGTAAAGGGCACGATCGAACGGGCGAAAGAGTGGGCCGCGGTATCGAGCGCATGCCCGAAATCGGCGCGCTCTTTATCCATCTTGGTGATGACCATAAAGCGCGGCAGCAAAAACTCGTTGGCGTAGCTCCAGGTCTTTTCCGTTTGCACCTCGATGCCGTTGACGCCGTCAACAACCACCAGCGCGCAATCGGCGACGCGCACTGCCGGGCGGGCGTGCGAAACAAACGCCGCATAACCGGGGGTATCGATCAGGTTAACTTTGGTGTCTTTATATTCCAGATGGGCAAGATTGTTATTGAGCGTCACTTTTCGCTCGATCGAATCTTCTTCGTAGTCGGTTACGGTGGTCCCTTCGACCACCTTTCCCCAGCGATGTGTGGCGCCGGAAACGTGGAGCATGGAACTGACCAATTGGGTTTTACCCGCGTCGCCGTGTCCAATGACTGCTATGTTGCGTATTTGCTCTGTTGAGTAGGCTTTCATAGGTCGGCAATATCTCCTTTCGGGATGAAAAATTGTCTTACGAGGGAGCGCGGACCCCTGATCCGCTTAAAAACGCAAAAAAGCGTTAAATATTGCGGAAATTCAGAAATTTGCTCCAGGTAAGAGTTTAATTTAAACGACCGGATAAAAAAGGGCAAGAAGGCATGTTAATTCCCCGTTAAAATTATGTTTAACAACGGGTTTTGCTGCACAAAATGCTTTCCTTTTCAAAAAAAAATGTTATAGTTACGGGGAAAAACCATAACCTCTCACTTTGGATCTCGGCTAACGGCGAGATCGTCAAACAGGATATTCGAGGAGGGCCCACAAATGCGGAGTCCATTAAGGGTTACTAACCTTGTAGTTCTAACAATAATTTTTCGGGTCAGAGAAAATTAGCAGATGTTCGACGGAAGTTTTCCGTCGATTTTCCATTGAAGGAGCAGGGAATATGAGTCGATCAAGGATCTTCAACGCTAACAGCCAACGGTTAATAACTCTTTTTGTTTTGGTGCTGTCAATATTTTGCGGCGGGGCCAGGGCGGCGGGCGAACTGGACAATTTTTTCAAAGCCGGTGTCGGGCAGCTTTCGGGCGAAGTCCGCGCTACTGTGGCCCAACCGGACGGAAAGGTTATTATCGCCGGTAAATGGACGGCCCTTGACGACAGGCCATCGCAAATTATCGCGCGCTTTAACCCTGACGGTTCACGTGACCTGTCTTTTAACCCGTCGGTGTTTTCGGTCTGCTGCCTCGCTGATCTGTCGATCTACGACATGCTGCTCCTGCCCGACGGCAAGATCCTTGTCGCCGGAGGATTCCTGGCGGTCGGCGGTGAGGCACACCAGATGATAGCGCGTTTAAATTCCGACGGGTCGGTCGATAATGCCTTTAATTACGCCGGCGTGATCGGTTCGTCTTCTAACGGAGTGATCTTTGACCTCGAGCTTTTGCCGGACGGCAAAGTGATGGCCGCCGGCATCTTTGGATATAGCTCGGTGGGCAGAAATTCGCTGGTGAGATTTAACAGCAATGGCACGATAGATATGAGCTTTAACCCGGGGCTGATGAACGGGTGCTTCGGGTCTGCGGCAACATCGGACGGTAAAGTAGTGGCGTCCTGCAAGTTGAACAGCTCGTATTTTGTCAAAAAATTTAACGACGATGGAACCGTTGATCCCTCGTTTTTTGCATCTACCGGTAACGGCGTCAACGGAGCTGTGCGGGGCATCATAGAACTGCCTGACGGCAAATTTTTTGCTTACGGCAGCTTTACTACCATCAATAATAATTTCGGCCGCCAATTCGGCACCAAACTCAACACCGACGGTTCCCTGGATATGTCATTCAACTCGGGGGGAGACGGATTCAACAACGAGGTCAAAGACGTGATAGTTGAGCCCGACGGGCAACTGGTCGCGGCAGGGCGGTTCCGGGAATATAACGGAGTTGGGACAAGTTACGTAGTAAGGATCAATGCCGACGGTTCGCGGGATACTTCACTCAGTTACGACTCCGTTTATTTTGGCCAGGCTGTTAACCGCGTGCGTCTGCAGGACGACGGCAAGTATTTTATCGGCGGCCTGGTGACCCGCAATGTGACAGCAGATCTAAACGCCAACAGCGGAGGATTTTTAAGACGGATCAACAATAACGGCAGCAGCGATAAGTCGTTCACCAGCGTCTACTCTCAGGAGGTTGGCGGGGCGGTGCTTGCCCGACAGGCCGACGGAAAGATACTGGCCGGAGGGCAGATCAGTATCAGCGGCCGGACATTTGTGAGCAACCTGATCCGATTCAATGTCGATGGCAGCCCGGATCTTACCTTCAACCCGGTCTGGAACCCGAACAAATTGATCTGCTGCTTAAAGATCCAACCGGACAATAAAATATTGGTGGGAACAACGGAAGCAGCCGGGTCGTCGCTTACCAGGCTAAATAGTGACGGCTCTATCGACGGCGGATTTAATGCGCCGGCGGTGGGCGGCGGAACGGCGCTTACGAATATGGCCGTGCTGCCCGACGGAAAGATACTGGTCAGCGGCTTTATTACCAGCCGGGTGATCGTGCGTCTCAATTCCGACGGTTCGCTCGATAATACATTTGATAGCGGCGGGCCGGTCACCAGCACGCCGGTTACAAACATCATTCCTTTGGCGGACGGTAAGATCATCCTCACCGGCGGGTTTACCGCGATCGCGGGTGTGCCGCGCAACCGTATCGCCAGGCTAAATGCGAACGGTTCTCTGGATAATACCTTCAATCCGCCGGCCGGGGCCGACAATTTTATCTACGACTCAGCGATCCAGCCCGATGGCAAGATCCTGATCGTCGGGGTCTTTAATACGTACAATGGGACCGCCCGTAAATACGTGGCACGGCTGACGTCCGAGGGCGCTTTGGACCCGACCTTCGCCAGCCCGGGTTTTACGGGCACGCCCGGCTTCGGTGAAACTGTCTCAGTTGGCAAGATCAAGCTTTTACCGAACGGAAAAGTCATGATCGGCGGGTTTTTTGACACGGTCGGAGGGAATTCCAGCCATAATATCGCGCGGCTTAACGCGGATGGCACGTGGGACCCGACGTTCAATGTCGGTTCGGGAACGGATGCCAGAGTTTCCGCGATCGTGATTCAGCCGAACGGCAGACTTATCATCGGCGGCAAGTTCCTGGCGTATAACGGCCAGCCCGTGTTGGGCATAGCGCGGTTGATCAATTCCAACGCGGCGTGGGATTTTGACGGCGACGGCAGGTCGGATATCTCCATTTTCCGCCCGTCGGACGGCAACTGGTACCTGATGGGAAGCCAGATCGGTTTCAACGTCAATAATTTTGGCCAGGCCGGCGACCGCCTGACCTCCGCCGATTACGATGGCGATGGCCGAAGCGATCTGGGCATCTATCGCGACGGAGCGTGGTGGTACCTTAACAGCTCGACCGGCACCGTCGGATTAAAGTTCTGGGGCGGCGCGGGCGATGTTCCTCTGCCGGCTGATTTTGACGGCGACGGAAGAGCCGATTTCATCTATTATCATCCGGCCACCAACGAGTGGTTCCGCAGCGGTTCCACCGGAGTGAGCTCGACGATACAGTGGGGGATCCCGGGCGATATTCCGGTCAGCGGAGATTTCGACGGCGACGGTAAGGCCAGTCCGATCGCATTTCGCCCATCCACCGGTCTCTGGGGGATGCGCGACGAGGCCGGTGGGTGGACCTCTGTGCAATGGGGCCAGAGCGGTGACATTCCGGTGGCGGCCGATTACGACGCCGACGGCAAGACCGATATAGCGGTCTGGCGGCCTTCGAACGGCACCTGGTACATCTATAACAGCGGCAGCGGCACGGTTACGATCATGGGCTGGGGCCTGGCCGGAGACCGGCCGGTACCGGGAGATTACGACGGGGACGGCAAAGCCGACGTAGCGGTATGGCGGCCTTCGAACGGGGTCTGGTACATCATGCAATCAACCTCAGGATTTACCGGAATGCAGTTTGGGATCTCTAGTGACCAGGCTGTCCCCAGTGAAATGATCCAATAGATTAACCACTTGATCTGCGGGCGGTGAGCTTAAGCCGCCCGCAGATAGAACTGAGTAGTGTCTTAAAGTTGTAATGCCGGGTTTGCAGTACCATTCGGAATAGATAAAAGATGATAGATAATAACTGAAAGATTCGATCTATCATCTATTCCGAATGACATTCCGTCCGACACCACAACTTTAGAACTTCACTTAAAACTGCGGATACTTTGTAAATTTTTTTTGAGCAGGGGAGAGTCTGAAATGCAATATTCAAAGAATGTCTCAGGCGCGTTTTTGTTCGCCATATTTTTGGTGTTCGCGGCGTTTGCGCAAAATCAGGTTGATCTGACATTTAATGCCGCACCGTCACTGGCAGTCAATAACATTAACGATACCAAAGGCCAGGCAGTTCAGACCGACGGCAAAGTGATCGTCTGGGGCGGTTCTCTCACCGAGGCCAGCACGATCAAAGGCCTGGTGGCGCGTTTGAATGCGGACGGAAGTCTCGATACCTCGTTCAGTTTTTGCGGATGCTCCTTTGCTTCGGTGACGAATGTCACGGTGCTGGCCGACGGCAAAATGCTCGTCTCCGGGTCGAATAGTTTTAATCGCGGAAAAGTTATCCGGATCGATCCGAGCGGAGGCCTGGATGTCACGTATAGTTCGCCCTTTACGGGCGCGATCGGTTCGCCGGGCAGAGCGGCGCGCATCCGGACCATCCAGCCGAACGGCATGGCGATCATCGAAGCGATCGCGAGTGACGCAAGCTCTACCCTGGGCCGCTATCAGACCAACGGATTGGTCGATAATTCCTTCACGCCGATAGCGCTGGGCAGCAGCGTGATAGTCTACGTGCCTGAAGTTATCATCGCTCCCGACGGGAAATTCTATATCGGGACGAGCAGCTTTATCATCTCGCACCAATTTGCCTCTCTTAAACGATTCAATGCCGACGGAACATCCGATGGCAGTTGGACGCCGCCGTCGATCCCGCAGGACACCGGCTCTATCACGGGACTGGACATCGAACCTGACGGAAGCCTACTCATCGCCGGATTGACAACGATCAATGGCGTGGCGGTGAACAGGCTCGCCCGGCTGCTGCCGGCGGGAAATGTCGATCTTTCTTTTTCCGTTTCCGGTTTCGTCTCGATCGGGCAGATCAAGCTGCTGCAAAGCGGCAAAATTCTCATTGCCGCCAGTGACAACGTGGGAAATCTCAAGCGTCTCTACCGCTTGAACTCAAACGGTTCGATAGACAACTCTTTGGCCAGGCCGGCCGCTGTCGAGAAGGAAGCCGAAACGGAAAAAATGGAAGGGATGGAAAGCGTTAAGGATGTCAGGGGCATTAAGAGCGGTAATGCGCCGGAATTCGTAGGCTCGATCCCCGTACTCAATAGGTTTGTTCTGGACGCTGCGGAAAACGCGGTGTTTTTCGGCCAGTCTGATTCGGCGGAGCAGCAATTTTACCGGGTCGGTGCCAACGGCACGCTCGATCCCGCTTTCGATTCCAACGTCGCGGAGTCCGGAACGGTTTCCTTTATGCTGCGGCAGCCTGACGGAAAGGTCGTAATCCTGGGAAGCTTTATCAGTGTCAACGGGCTTTCGCAATCCCGCTTTGCCCGGCTTAACACCGACGGTTCTCTTGACGGCACTTTTAATCCGGGAACCGGATTTGTCGGCGAGATATATACCATGTTGATGCAGCCCGACGGAAAGATATTAGCAACCGGAAATTTTGACAGCTATAACGGAACGCCGGTTTCAAAACTGGTCAGGCTCAACAGCGACGGCAGCCTGGATGGAACTTTTAATCATCACGTGCTGATCGGTGTTAACACGGTAGCGCTGCAGCCGGACGGAAAGATCCTGGTGGCCGGCGGCGGCGTGGTGCGCATCAATAGCGACGGCTCGGCCGATAATACGTTTAGCGTTACATTTGGAAGCCCGAGCCTTAACAGCGTGGTGGTACAGGCCGACGGAAAAGTCGTGGTAGGAGGATCGTTCGGCGGGGTGAACGGATTTAACCGCAATAATCTGGCGCGGTTGAATTCAAATGGCACACTGGACCAGAGCTATAACCCCACTAACACTGCCGGCGGTTTTTCGTCGCTCTGGCTGCAGCCGGACGGGAAAGTGCTGGCGGTTTCAGCGGACGGGGGCCAGATGCGCCGCCTGAATACGGACGGAAGCTCCGACGGCGGTTTTACCAACGTCACTTTTAACACGGCCACTTCGACCAGGCGCATTTACTCGGTTGTCTTTAAGGCTAATGGAGAGATACTGGTCGGCGGAGAGTTTTCAATGGTTAGCGGGGCTGCCACGGCTAATTTTGCCTGGCTAAATTCGTCGGGGCGTCCGCAGCCGCTGATCTTCCCGGACGGGGTGAACGGCCCCGTGCACGGACTGGCGCTGCAGCCGGACGGAAAAGTTATGATGGGCGGGGAATTTTCCCGGATCGACAACACGCCCAGGGCAGGCGTCGCGCGGGTATCGCTGGCCAGATTCCACGGCGGGCCGCAATTCGATTTCGACGGCGACGGCCGGGCCGATATCAGTGTCTTCCGACCGTCGGACGGCAACTGGTACCTGGCCAGAAGCAGCGCCGGTTTTACGGTCGCACACTGGGGCCAGGATGGCGACCGGGTGGCGGCGGCCGATTATGACGGCGACGGCAAGACCGATGTGGCGATCTACCGCAACGGGGCATGGTGGTATATCAAGAGCGCTACCAATACCATCGCGCTGGCTAACTGGGGCGAGCTCGGAGATATTCCGGTCCCGTCAGACTTTGACGGCGACGGCAAATCGGACTTTATCTTTTACCGTCCAACGACGGGACAATGGTTCCGCAACGGTTCTACCGCGGGCATCTCAGTCATCCAATTCGGTTTGCCCGGAGATATTCCGCTGGTCGCCGATTTTGACGGCGACGGCAAGGCGGATCCGACGATCTTCCGGCCCGAGGACGGCGTCATCTGGTATGCGGGCAGCGTGGACGGACTCTTCTATGCTCACCCGTGGGGCAAGCCCGGCGATATTCCGGTGCTGGGAGATTATGACGGTGACGGCAGGACGGACCCGGCAGTGTTCCGCCCGGCAACCAGGTCCTGGTACATCATGAACAGCAATGACGGTTCGATCACTGCCAGGGAAGGGGGCTTTAGCGATGACCGTCCGACTCCGGCGGATTATGACGGCGACGGAAGAACGGACATTGCGATCTATCGCCCGTCGAACGGGATGTGGTTCATCTCCCAATCGACAGGCGGCCCGACGAGCATGCAGTTCGGCTTGTCTTCGGATACGGCAGTTCCCAATGCTTATATTCCTTAAAGGAAAAACGTAAATAGTGTGATTCAAGAGGCTCGTAGATAAGGGCCTCTTGATCATTCCCAAGTTGTTTCTAAAGTTTATAAATTGCCACTAGCTTTAGCTAGTGGTTAGAGAGCAGCATTCATAGCCGGCTTTAGCCAAATTATTGTTGGGCTAAAGCCCTTAAAAAATTAGAGAATTTTAACCACTAGCTAAAGCTAGTGGCAATTTAAACCAGCCCTAAAATTGTCGGATATTTTCATGGTTTCTTACAGAACACGGGGTTCTAAATGCGACATCTAAAATTTTTCACTTGCCTGCTTTTGCTCGCGATATTTCCGGTATTATCGGCAAACGCTCAGAATCAGATCGACCCTACGTTTAACGCGGTGCCGCTGCAGGCGCCGACGGCAGCGACCGGTAAAGGGCAGATCGTCCAGGCCGACAACAAGGTCATCGTTTGGGGCGGCGCGCTCGGTTCGGGCGGGTCCGCCGATGGACAGATCGCGCGGCTAAACGTGGATGGAAGCCCCGACCTGACGTTTAGTTATTGCGGATGCAATTTGAACGGCGTCGCAAATGTCGCTTTACAGCCGGACGGAAAATTTTTGGTCGGCGGCGGCGATGCCAATAATAAAGCAAAGCTTATCCGGCTCAACTCCGACGGCAGCCTGGACGCTTCTTACAATCCGGCTTTACCGATCGCCCCGGCCGGCACATCCGGCGCATATGTCTGGGCAGTACTGCCCGACGGCAGAAGTTATGTCGAGCGAACCGAGTTCATCAACGGGCGTTTCTACAAATATCTGCATCGCGTAAATGTGGACGGCACCTTTGACGGCACGTTCACAACATTGACCGTCATCAACAATGCGATCAGCGGCGGGATCGTCGATGTCGTACCCACGCCCGACGGCAAATTTTACCTGGGCACACAGGAAGGCGTAGGACAGGGCACGACCGGACTCGTCAGGCGTTATAGCTCCAACGGCTCACTCGATCTCTCATTCGAAAGGCCGGTGCTTGCCTGGGGCCCGGGACCTGCCACATATCTTACCGGGCTGGCGCTCCAGCCGGATGGAAACCTTATCATCAGCGGCAAATTCGATACGGTGAACGGCGCCGCCACGCCTAACATTGCCCGCGTGTTTCCGGCCGGCAATGTAGATCTCGGTTTCACGGTCAGCGCCATTATCTGGGGCCACCGCGCTCAGGTACTGCCGGGCGGAAAGATATTGATCGATGCCAGTAACGGCGTGGGAAATCCCAATAAATTTTACCGCTTAAATTCGGACGGTTCGCTAGACGGTTCTTTTACCAAGGCGAACGATATCAGCGAAGTGCTCAACCGGTGGGTTTTAGATTCCGTGGGCAGGGTCGTGTTTTTCGGCAAATCGAATTCGACGGGCCAGCAATATTACCGGCTCAATCCCGAAGGAGATCTCGACACCGGATTTAACGCGCTGATCGGAGAATTCGGAAAAATTCATTCGATCGCGCGGCAGGCGGACGGGAAATTTATCCTGGCGGGAATATTCAATGCCGTGGGCGGCGCTTCCCGCAATTACATAGCGCGGGTTAATTCCGATGGCACTACCGATCCTGCGTTTGTACCCGGCAGCGGCTTTGACGCTCCGCCGAGTTCGATACTGGTCCAGCCGGACGGTAAGATCCTCGTGATCGGAACATTCACTACTTTTAACGGCAGCCCGGTCGGCAAACTGGTAAGGCTCAATTCAGATGGAAGCCTGGACGCGGGTTTCGCGCCAGCTTTCAATAACGATATATACGCGATCGCCCTCCAGCCTGACGGGAAGATCGTCGCGACGGGAATTTTCTCGGTGGTCTTTACCACCGCCCGCACAGGTATCGCCCGTGTAAACGCGGACGGCAGTCTCGATATAGGATTTAATCCGCTCGTAGGCGGCGGGGTTAATCTTACTTCGGTCATTGCGCAGGCGGACGGCAAGATCGTGTTCAGCGGTTCCTTTAACGGAGTAAATGGATTCAACCGCACGGGAATGGCGCGTTTGAATTCCGACGGCAGCACCGACACGGCTTTTAACAGTAACGGAGCGGGCGGCACCGTCCTGCAGCAGAGTGACGGCAAATACATCATCTACGGTTCAAACATTAAGCGGCGGAATAATGACGGCAGCCCCGATGCAACATTCGCCAATGTCAGCTTTGGCGGCAGCGATGTAAGAATAAACAGCGTCATCATCCAGGCCGAAGGCACTTTGATCGTCGGGGGCAATTTTAGTACGGTCAACGGGCTCACGCGTAAAAACCTGGTCCGCCTGAATACGAACGGCATGCTTGACCAGGTGTTCTTTGCCGAGGGGCCGAAGGGGATCGTCCGCGCGCTGGCCGGACAGCCGGATAATAAAGCCCTGGTGGGCGGCGATTTTGCCGCCTTCGGGTCGAGCATTCGCGCAGGTATAGTCCGGATCGCCACGGAGGTGTTTCACAATACCGCGCGTTTTGATTTTGACGGCGACGGCCGCGCCGATATCGGCGTGTTTCGCCCGTCGGACGGCAACTGGTACCAGGTGCGAAGCCAGACGGGATTCCAGGTGCAGAATTTCGGCCTCAGCGGCGATGTGATCACGCCGGGCGATTTCGATGGCGACGGCAAAACCGAACTGGCCATTTACCGGCCGAGCACCGGGACCTGGTGGTATGCCAGCAGCGCAAACGGCGGTTTCTATGCTATCGGCTTTGGATTTGCCGGGGTGCCGGGCGATATTCCGCTGGCGGAAGATTTCGACGGTGACGGCAAAGACGATTTCATCATTTACCGGCCGGCGGTCGGGATCTGGTTCCGGCTGGGGTCAAGCGCGGGATACTCGCCGCTTGTTTTCGGACAGGCGGGCGACATACCGGTGGTCGGCGATTTTGACGGCGACGGGAAATCAGACCCGGCGATATTCCGCCCATCCGACGGCATGTGGTGGTATCTGAGCAGCGCGACGGGGCTGGCAAACGCGGCGCAGTTCGGAGCGAGCGGCGTGATACCCGTGCCCGCCGATTATGACGGCGACGGCAAGACGGATTACGCGTTCTATAGCCCGGCTCTGGGAACCTGGTTCATTTTTAACAGCGGCACGGCAGCGATGACCTCGCTGCAATGGGGCGTGGCGGAAGATAAACCCGTCGCGGCCGATTATGACGGTGACGGCCGGGCCGATATTGCGGTCTACCGGCCCTCAAACGGCGTCTGGTTCATTTTGCAGTCGACGGCCGGATATACCGGAATGATGTTCGGCGTATCGACGGATAAAGCAATACCAAATGCTTTCCTGCCTTGAGCCGCATGGAGCGCGGGCATCCTTGCCCGCAAAACTTGCCGCAGGCAAGCTAGTAGTTATTGGAGTGGGACGATCTTAATTGGAAACCGGCGTCCGACGTGTAAATTAAAAGGCCTGGGCCCTGCGGGAACCGGGCCTTTTTACCTGCAAAAAAACGCCGCGGCCAACGTCAAATAGTTTACGCCTGTTTTCGGGTGTTCCGGGTGTGATTTGCCTTGAAAACAAAGCGGAGTAAAATGAATTCAGCCCGGGCGCGGCAGCGGGGCGGCGCAGACTGAAGAGGCGGAAAAGAAATATGCAATTTAAGAGAAAACGATACAGTTCTTTGTTAGCGATATTGGTACTGGCAACTTTTTTACTAAACAGTTTTCCCGTGCGGGGGCAGGATATTGTTTCGACCTCCGAAGATCTGACCAACGGATCCAGTGTTTTTGTTTTTCGCCAGTCGCGAAAAGCGCCACAGGCGCGCAGCACTTCAAAAAGCAAGACCGTGAGCCAGCGAAGTTCGGCTCAAAGAACCGAGTCGCGCAAGAAGATCCAGGAGCAGGTCGCCGCCAATCAAAAATCACGCCCGCACGCGACGAAGGTCAGCAGCCCGGTGCCGCCGACCACCAAGGCAGCTAATACCGCTTCGCGCGAGCAGGCCGCCAAGGCACTGGCCGGCGCCGCCGAAATGTATCTGGATCAAAACGATCTGGACAAAGCCATCGAGTATTTCAAGAAAGCCGCGGAACTCGATCCAAAAAACGCCGCGGCAAAACCGGGCTTGAGCGAAGCCTACATTCGTAAAGGTAACAAGACGCTGGACGATGGCCGTCCCGAAACCGCGGCTTATTATTTTGAGGAAGCTGCGAAAGCGGCCCCGACCAACGCCGGGGCCTATGCGGGTCTGGGCGAATGTTATGACGCAGCCGGCAATAACGATAAAGCGCAGGCAGGGTATGAAAAAGCCCTCGCTCTCGATCCGACGCTGACCGAACTTTATACTCCACTCGGCATCATCTATTTTCAGAAAGGCGAGATAGCAAAGTCCGAAGGATACCTGTCCAAGAGCCGAATGATCCGGCCTGACGATCCGGACACGGAGTTGTTTTACGGTTTGATCCTTTCGCGGCAGAACCGCAATGATGAAGCGATCGCCGCCTTCAAAAGGTCGATCGTAAAAACTTCGACTCCTGAAGCCCATTTATATCTCGGCGAAGCTTATGATCGCGTCGACCGCGATAAAGAAGCAATCACGGAGTACCAGGAAGCCATCCGCCTTAACCCGCGCTACGTCGAGGCCTACTATAATTTAGGCGTGGTCTATTACAACCGGGAAAAATACCTTGACGCCGTGGCCGCCTACCAGGAGGCGATCAAATACAAGAACGATTATGCCGAAGCGCACGCTAACCTGGCGGAAACTTACCGGCAGTTGGGATCGGACGAAAGCAACGCGGCAAAGAAAAAAGATTGGTTTGGCAAAGCCATCGGGGAATATTCGATCGCGGTCGCTTTTCTCAAGGACGATACCGAGCTCTACAGCAGTTATGGTTATACGCTGGGCCGGTTGGGCAGGTGGACACAGTCCATCGATGCTTTGAAAAAAGCCATCACGCCGAGATCGGATGCCATCGATTACAGCAACCTGGGCTGGGCTTATTACAACGGCTCTCAGGAAGACGCCAAGCTGCGGCAGGAAGCGGCATCGAAACAAAAACTGCAGGAAGCGCGCGCGGCGCTGGAAAAAGCGGTCAGCCTGGATAGTAAATTTGAAGCGGCTTATCTCAATCTGGGCATTACCCAAAACGATCTGGGCGATTTTGCGGCCGCGGTCATTTCGCTGCAGACGGCCCTGAAATTGCACAAGAACTGGACCTTTGCATTGAATGAATTGGGCATAGCATTCCGCAAACTTAACCGGCTGGAAGAAGCGGTCGAGCAGTTCAAAAAAGCAACGGACACGGACTCTAATTTTGCCGCCGGCTATTACAACCTGGCGGAATCCGAGTACCGCCGCGGCCGCACCAAGGAAGCCAAAAAGGCCCAGGATAAATTGCGAAAACTTAATCCTAATCTCGCGCGGCAACTGGACGTGATCTTTAGCGGCGCGGTCTTAAACGAAGTGCAAAATCAGGTGCAGCAAAATAACCCGATCACTAAAATACCGAGACCGAAATTTCCTTGATTTTATGGTTTTGAGTCCCGCCTTTAGGCGGCTTTAGCTTCCAATAAAGGAGGCCGCCTAAAGGCGGGACTCAAAACTCGCTCCATTAGATGACGCCTATTCAGATCCAGGAAAAAGTATCACTCGCGCCTCTGACCACTTTAAAGATCGGTGGTGAGGCGCGTTTTTTCGCGCGCGCGGAAAGCGAAGAGCAAATACTTGCGGGTCTGGAATTTGCGCGGCAGAATGCGCTGCCGGTTTTTATTCTTGGGGGCGGCAGTAATGTGCTGATCGCCGACGCCGGGTTTGACGGACTGGTCTTGCAGATGGCGCTCGCCGGGGTCTCTTTCGAAGAAGGCAGGGTCACCGCCGCCGGCGGAGAAGGATGGGACGATCTGGTGCGGGTGTGCGTGGAAAAAAACCTGGCCGGCCTCGAGTGTTTGAGCGGCATTCCCGGATTTGTCGGCGCGACACCGATACAAAACGTGGGCGCTTACGGGCAGGACGTGAGTGAGACGATCGCCGCGGTACGCGTCTATGACCGGGAAACCGGCCGCTTCGAAACGATGTCGAACGCCGACTGCGGCTTCTCTTACCGCTCGAGTGTTTTTAACAGTACGCAAAAAGGCCGCTATATTGTTACGGCGGTAACATACGACCTGACTTTAAACGGGGATCCGTCGATCCGTTATGCCGACCTGAAAAAATATTTCGAAGGAAAGAATGAAGCTCCCTCACTAAGCGACGTCCGCCAGGCGGTGATAGAGATCCGCGCAAAAAAATCGATGGTGATCTCATCTGATGATCCTAATTCGCGAAGCGCAGGATCTTTTTTCAAGAACCCGTTGGTAAGTCTCGAAAAATTTGATGAAATTCAATTGAAATGGAGTGGCCAAAGCGTGCCGTCATTCCCGGCGAATGAAAGTGAAGTAAAGATCCCGGCCGCATGGCTGATCGAAAAGAGCGGATTTCAAAAAGGCTATATTCTGGGAAATGTCGGGCTTTCAGAAAACCACACGCTGGCGATCATTAACCGGGGAAACGCAAAGGCCGGCGAGGTGCTGGGTTTAATGAACGCCATTCAAGACGCCGTACGAGAAAATTTCGGCGTAGAGTTAAAACCGGAGCCGGTATTTATCGGTTTTTGACGGTAAGACGGCGTGGTAGATCTGGGAGCGCCGGTGTCCTGCCGGCAAGATCGCAAAGCGATCTAAAAACGTCTTTTCTTCACGCAAGTTAGCGCGACCGGGTCGCGCTTGCCAGCGAGACGCAGGCGCTCCCAGGTTCAGAACTTATTTGCTTATACGGACTTTATAGGTAAAGCCATATAAGACTCAGGGTTTTTTCGCCGGAACATTGCCGCCTGCTTTTTTCAAGAAAGTTTCGTAATCCGCGCGTAAAGTTTCATTCAACTTTATCGCCATGGACAGATCTTTTGCGGCCTCGGCTTTTTTGCCCTGGGCGAGCAGCAACAGCCCCCGCCGCGCATAGGCATGAGCATGCCTCGGGTCCAGCTCCAGCGCTTTGGTAAAATCCGCGATAGCTTTTGCGGGCTCGGTATTTTCCAAAACATTTCCGCGCGCGAAAAAGACATCGGCTCTATCAGGGGCATTATCCTGCGCCAGCCTTATCGATTCGGTCAAAGCGGCAATAGCCCCGGGAGCATCTCCTTTTTCTTTCCTGACCATACCCAGCAGATAATGAAGTTCCGGTTCTTCCGGTTTGAGTGCGATAGCGCGGTCCAGGTCAGCCAGCGCTTTATCGAAATTTTTTTGGGTGGAATAAATAGCGGAACGCATGCGGTAGCTATCGGCCATTTTCGGAACGATCGCAATGACCCGGCTGTAATCCGTCAAAGCTTCATCATATTTTTTTAGTTCGAAGTACACGGCCGCGCGGTTGTAATACCCTTCGTATGCCAACGGCGAGAGCGATACCGACCTGTCGTAATCGGCAAACGCTCCTACCAGATCGCCCTTGACTTTTTTCGCGGAGCCGCGGTTGATCAGGATCTCGGTCATCTTTGGATTTAGCGCGAAAGCCTTGTCAAAATCAGCGATCGCATTGTCGTAGCTGCCCGTTTGATAATACGCGATGCCGCGGTTGTAGTAGCCCTGCCAATTGGTCGGGGCCAGTTCGATAAATTTTGAATAATCGGCGAGGGCCTTGTCTGTGCTGCCTTTTTCCAAATAAATATTCGCTCGATTTTGATAAACCCTCACAAAATCGGGGGATAGCTGAACGACCTTGTCATATTCCGCCAGCGCTTCGTCCAGTTTTCCGGCGATCTGAAAGTCGTAGCCTCGATTGTAGGCGTCCAGCGCCTTTTTGATTTGCGCCTGGGCAATGCCGGCGGCAAAAAAGAGAATGGAAAGCCCCAGGAGAATTTTTTTCACTATGAACATGCAATTACTCTTGTCGCCGCTGAGCATTTGGCGTAAAGGCTGTATAATTTATTTTTACCTGAGAACGCCCGCTCCGGCCATTTGAAACAAAGCCGTTATATCATTTTTGATGAGTACATCACAATCGATCTCGCTACATTCTTTATTTCCGCGGCAGAAACTAGTTTATGCCCTGGTCGCCGTAGTGATCACTATTTTTTTCGGGGCGGTGGGCTTTCATTTCATCGAAGGGTTTTCCTGGGGCGACAGTTTTTATGTGGCGGTTCAAACGGTAACCACGGTGGGATACGGTGACCTGACGCCGGTCACTCCGGCGGGAAGGCTCTTTGCCACGATCTTTATTTTGTTTGGCGCGGGCACCGCGCTTTACGCATTGACCGCCGTGGCACAGGCGGTTTTTCAATCCGAAGTGATGTATGCTCTCGGGGTACGGATGAGACGAAGAGAAATGGACAATCTGCAAAATCATCGCATCGTATGCGGAGCGGGACGCGTCGGCCGCCGGATCATCACGCAGTTAAAGCGGCAGCATATACCGTTCGTAGTGATCGAGAAAAACCGCGAGCGCGTGGCTGCCATGATCGAAAACGGCGACATGGTGATCGTCGGTGACGCCACCCTGGAATCGAACCTGCAAAAAGCGGGCGTCGAGCGCGCGGTCGGCCTGGCGTCCTGCCTGCCTGATGATGCCGATAATGTTTATGTCGTTTTGACGGCGCGCGGAATGAATGAAAAACTGCACATCGTGGCCCGCGCGGTGGAAGAAGAGGCCGAGTCAAAATTGATCCGCGCCGGGGCAAACCGCGTGATCGCGCCGATCGTGATCGGCGGGCGCAGCATGGCCGCGGCGCTGCTAAAACCCGCGCTGGCTGATTTTATGGACTCGATCGTGGCCGAGGATATGGGCCTGATCTTTGAACAGGTGGAGATCTCGGCCGGATCGTTATTGGCCGATAAGCGCCTGAAAGATGTCGATCTGCGGGTCGAGGTCGACGTGCTGATCGTGGCCATCCGGCGGGAAAATTCGGAAATGATATTTCACCCTTCGGGCGAGACCGTGCTGATGGAAGGCGATCTGCTGATCGTGATCGGAAAATTGGAAGCGATGAAAAAACTTGTCGAGGTTTGCGGTTAGCTTATGAAAGTTTTGGTAACAGGGGGCAGCGGTTTTCTCGGGGTACACTTGCGCCGCTATTTTGACGCCGACGATTTTTCCCGCCGCAGCGGCGTGGACGTTTTGAATCTGGCCGACGTGCGCCGCGTGGAAGATTACGACGCGGTAATACATCTGGCCGCGCATCTCGACAAGTCGCCGGAAAATGCCGAGGAGAGTTTTTTGGTCAACGTCGAAGGCACAGTGAACCTTTTGCAGTCGATGCTGCCGAACACCGTTTTTATTTTTGCTTCGACCCGCGATGTCTACGGAAAATTTGCCGATAATTTTGGCGACGATTTAATGGGGGTCCCGGAAACCTGCCCGACGGATTTTAACGGCCAATCGGCGCTCGAATGGTCGAAACTGATCGCGGAGCGCTACGTGGAATTTTATGCCGCGCGGCAGGGTTTTCGCTCGGCGATCTTTCGCCTCTCGACCGTGTACGCGCCCCGCAGCGAAGGCAACGAACCGAATTTTGTCGGCCACTATGCCGATATGATAAATCGCGGCGAGCTATTACATTTGCCTTTCGGCGGGCGGCCCGTACGCGATCTGCTGCACGTGGACGATCTGGGCTACGCGTGCCGCAGGTTTATGGATGGCGAGATCAGGCAGGGGCTTTATAACATCGGCGGCGGGCGGGAAAATGCTCTGAGCCTTGCGGAATTGGCGGCGAAAATGGAAGAAGTTTCGGGGCTGCAGGCGGTCATCGAAAAGGACGCCGACGGTGGGGAATCGGAGCCGCCCGTTCCGCAAAACTATATTTCCGATATTACAAAGGCCCGGGAAGAACTTGGCTGGATCCCTCAAATAAGCCTGGAAGAAGGCTTGAAAACTCTCTTTTAATTCGCGTGAAGACACCTCTAATAGATCCCGGGCAAATAAAAAAAGTCGTGGTGCGCGGCACTAATTGGGTGGGCGACGCGGTGATGACCATTCCCGCGCTGCGCGAGCTCCGGCGCATTTTGCCGGCGGCGCAGATCACGCTTTTTACGCCTGAATGGTCGCGCGGAATTTTTGCCGACGCAGACTTTATCGATGACATTTTGGTTTTGGAGGGAGCGGGAGTCTGGAGACAGGGAAAGGCCCTGCGCGCGGAAGATTTCGACCTCGCTGTATTATTTACCAACTCATTTTCTTCGGCGGCCGCGGCAAAGCTCGGCAGCGCAAAATACCGCATAGGATACAAAAACGAAGGACGCGGTTTTTTGCTGACGCACCCGTTGGACATGCCGGCGTGGCGCGACGAAAAGCATGAGATCTTTTATTATTTGAATATAGCGGCGGAGCTGGAAACTTTGCTTTACGGCGAAAGCAAAGCCCTGGAAAACGAGCCGCGTTTTGAATTGACGGTTTCGGAGGAAAGGAAAAATGAAGCGCGGAAAATACTGGCTGACTCCGGATGCGATGCTGATAAAAAGATCGTCGCGTTTTGTCCCGGTTCGACCAACAGCCGCGCCAAACGCTGGCAGGCGGAAAGCTATGCCGCTCTGGCCGATAAACTCCGGGAAGAATTGGACGCGAATGTTGTCTTGATCGGCGCGCCGGACGAAGAGCAAGTTTCGCTGAATGTTTCGCAACTGGCAAAACATCCGCCGGTGATGCTTACGGGTAAGACCTCGCTTTCGCAGGTTGTCGCAATTTTGAGTGTGTGCGATCTGCTGGTTTCAAACGACACCGGCCCGGCGCATATTTCCGCGGCGCTGGGAAAACCGACGCTGGCGATCTTTGGCCCGACAAATCCGAAGACGACCCGACCTTTTCCGGCGAATGCTGAGATAATAAGAAAAGACGTCGAGTGCTCGCCCTGTATGCTGAGAGATTGCCCGATAGATCATCGCTGCATGACGCGAATTTCGCCGGACGAGGTTTTTAGGCGCGCACAATTTATTGTGCATAATTTTGCCGAATAAATTCGGCGCTCCATTATGACCGAAAATAAAAAACAACCGGCCGTATTTCTCGACCGCGACGGCACGCTGATCGAAGAAGTGAACTTTCTTCACCGCGTGGAGGACCTGCGCTTTTTCGATTTTACGGATGAAGCCGTGAAGCTATTAAAAGAGAACGGTTTTTTGATCGTCGTGGTCACCAATCAATCGGGCATCGGCCGAAACATCTATGACGAAGCCGCGATGCACGGCATTCACGAAAAAATTCAAAGCGACCTGAGCATCGGGCTCGATGCGTTTTATTTTTGTCCGCACCTGCCGGACGCCGGGTGCGCCTGCCGCAAACCGGGCGTGGGAATGATCGAAAAAGCGCTGGAAGAATTTGATATCGACCCGGACAAAAGCTGGATGATCGGCGATAAGGCCATCGACATCCAGGCGGGAAAAAATGCCGGGATGAAAACGGCGTTGGTGCTGACCGGTTACGGCGAGAAAGAACTTGAAAAATTGACTGGGCTGCCGGATCTGATCGCGGAAAATTTGCTGGATGCGGTGAAAGATATTACCGGTAATTAATTTGCTCACTATCAACTATTTTTCCATTGATCAACAGTTAATAGTTCACAGTGTATAGTTGATAGTTTCGGTTTGAGTGCCTCACTGAGGATTTAACTCCTGCCGAAATCGTCTTCGAAACGTTCGATATCGTCTTCGCCCAAATAATCGCCAAGCTGGATCTCTATAAAGACCAGTTGTTCGCCTTCAGAAGGGTTTTCCACGCGATGTTTGGCGCCGACGGGGATGTCGATCGCGCCGCCTTTTTCGACTAGCGTTTCCGTGTCGTTTAGTGTTACTTTAGCGGTGCCGCGGACGATCTGCCAGTGTTCGGCGCGTTGCGCGTGCCGCTGGTAACTCAGGCGTTTTCCCGGCAGGACCTCGATCCTTTTAACTTTAAACCCAAGCCCCGCGTCCAATACGGTATAATGACCCCAGGGGCGTTCATCATATTCCGGCGATGTAAAATTTTTTGCTTCCTTCACTGATCCTCTGGTTTCGATGGCGATGCAAAATTTCGAAGATAATACCACAGATCAAAACTCCGGGTTGGCGGCCAAGATACAATGGCTGATCTTCGGCCGGTTGATGGTCGTTTTTTTTCTGCTGGCCGCCGGTTGGATCTGGAAAAGCGGTACGCTCGCGCTTTCCTTTGAAAATATTCCCCAGGGTTTATTTTACGTTTTTATTATCGCGGTTTCACTGACGATAATCTACTTCCTGGCGCTGAAATTTTTCCCGTTTCGCGAATGGCAGATACGGCTGCAGATCGTGGTGGACATCGCGCTGGTGACGCAGCTCGTCTGGCAGACGGGCGACGTCAATTCTCCCTACATCACGCTTTACACGGTGCTGATCTGTGTCGCGAGCTTTTTTCTGGGCGCGCGCGGCACGTTACTGCTGGCATCAACCTGCGCGCTGGTATTCACACTGCTTGTTTACGGCGTTTGGCTAGGCCTTATCACGCCGGCGATCGAAGAGGATGCTTCGCAGCAACTGGGAAAAATAATCCAGATCATCGGTTTTCATGACGTCGCCTTTCTGGTAGTGGGGTTGCTCGCGTCACGGCTGGCCAGCCGGCATTCCGCATCCAGCAAGCTGCAGGAAGCTACCAAGAGCCTCGCCGATCTTCGCCTGCTACACGAGCGGATCATCGAATCCGTTCGCTCCGGGCTGGTAACCACGGACCTTGACGGGAAAATTTACATCTTTAATGCCGCCGCCGAAGAGATCACCGGCTATAGATCGGCGGAGATGCGGGGGAATTCTATTTTTACGCTGCTGGGAAAAATAGAACAGCCGATCAAGGTCTCGCTGGAAGCGGCCGAACGCGGTGAGCAGCCGCCGAGGTTCGAGATAGATTTTACGACGCCGGAAAATCTCGGCGTGCGGCTGGGGTACGGCATCTCTCCGCTTTTTGACGAGCAAGGCGAGATCAAAGGATTGATCATTACTTTTCAGGACCTGACGGAAATGCGTTCGATGGAAGAAAGCGCTCGGCGCAAAGACCGCCTGGCGGCCGTCGGAAGAGTCGCAGCAGGGCTGGCGCACGAGATACGCAATCCGCTCGGCGCGATGCGCGGCGCGCTGCAGGTTTTGCAGGCCCAGATACCTGACGATCTGACCAATAACGGCTTGATAGAGATAATCAAAACCGAATCAGACCGGTTGAACAAGATCATCTCTAATTTTTTGACCTACGCGCGCCCGCACGCATCTTCGTTCACCGAGGTCGATGTGGGCGAGGCCATCAGCGATTCATTTACTTTGCTGCGGCATAGCCCGGAGATCGGAGAGGGGCATTCGCTGGTTACCGATCTGCCGGATGAAAAAATTGCTTTGATGGCGGATTCTACCCAGCTTAAACAGGTTTTTTGGAACCTCGCCCGCAATGCGATACAGGCCATGCCCGATGGCGGCGAGCTGAAAGTACTGCTGCAGCGGCGCGACAACGGACGGGTGCAGATAATCTTTAGTGATACGGGGCGGGGGATGACGCCCGACCAGGTCAACCGGCTGTTCGAGCCGTTTTCCGAGTCGAGCACGGGCGGAACCGGCCTGGGCCTGTCGATCGTTTACCAGATCGTGCGCGATCACGGCGGCACTATAAATGTGCGCAGCCTGGAAAATAAGGGAACCACGATCACCATCGAATTACCCGGCGAGATGAAGCCGGCATCGTCCCGCTCTAATTTTATTGAACATGGGGACGGCGTGCATGAACCTTCCAGGCTGGAAAGTTTTCTGACCGCGGGTGAGAAAGAAAAGTAGGAGCGCCCAATTTATTGGGCAAGATCGCAAAAGCGATCTAAGGATTTCGAGCGCTGCGCGCTCAAGCACAATAAATTGTGCGCTCCGGGGCTTGAATAAAAATGTTGTTTTGCGCAAAATGGAACTTGGCCGTTCTCGGCTGAAAAATCTGAATTCTTCGTCAGAACTCCCGGTTGATCAATTGCAGCAAGAGTTTTTTGTGAGTGCCGATATTAAATGTCAAACCTCTTAATCGTTGATGACGAACAAAGTTACCGCCAACTTTTAACCCTGGTCTTTGAGACCGAAGGGTACAAGGTCCGCACGGCTAAAAACGGGCGTGAAGCGGTGGAACTGCTGCAGGTCGAGCCGGCCGATCTGGTCATTTCCGACGTGCGGATGCCGGACATGGACGGGATCGAGCTGCTCAGCGCCGCGCGGGAATTTCTTCCCGACCTCGGGGTAGTGTTGATGACCGCTTTTGCCAGCGTGGAAACGGCGCGGGACGCGTTCAAGCTGGGCGCTGACGACTTTATTCAAAAGCCTTTTGACGTTGAAGAGCTAAAGCTCATCGTCAAGAAAACGCTGGAAAAACAGGCGCTGGTGGTAGAAAACCGTGCCTTTAAGCGGGCCCAGCGCGAGCGCGGCAGCCTGAAGAACATAATCGGGCGCTCGCCGAAAATGCAGGCGGTCTTTCAAATGATAGAGACCGTGGCGGAAGTTCAGTCAACGATTCTGATCACCGGCGAAAGCGGGACCGGTAAAGAGCTGGTGGCCCGCGCTATCCACGATCTTTCGCCGCGCGCGGAACGCCCCTTTATTTCGATAAACTGCGGCGCTTTTACCGAAACCCTGCTTGAATCGGAGCTTTTCGGCTATGTAAAAGGCGCTTTTACCGGCGCCAACACCAATCGTAAGGGCCTTTTCGAAGCGGCGAACAGCGGAACTATCTTTTTGGATGAGATCGGTGAAATGTCATCTGCCATGCAGGTCAAATTGCTGCGCGTGCTGCAGGAAAAACGGGTCCGGCCGGTCGGCGCTCATGATGAAACGCCTTTCGATACCCGCGTCATCGCGGCCACCAATCGCGATCTGAAAGGCATGGTCGATAACAACGATTTTCGCGAAGACCTGTTCTACCGGATATCCGTTATTCCCATCTCTCTGCCCTCGCTGCGTGAACGCAAGGAAGACATCTCGGACCTGGTCTCACATTTTATTGGAAAATTCTGCGAGCAGTCGAAAAGGGAACTTGGCATTACCGATAAAGCGCTGCAGTTGCTGGAAAACTATGCCTGGTTTGGCAACGTCCGTGAACTTGAACACACCATCGAACGCGCCGTGGCGCTGGAAAAGAACGGGGAAATACATCCTGAACGCCTGCCCGACCATATCACTAACTATAATCCGGAACGGATCAAGGCCGAATTTAGCCTCCCGGAAGACGGGATCGACCTCAGCGCCCATATTAATCAATTAGAGAAAACCTACGTTTTAGAGGCACTGCGCACCACCCAGGGCAGCCAGACCCGCGCCGCCGAACTCCTGAAAATACCCGTCCGCTCACTGCGCCACCTGCTCGATAAGCACGATATTCGTAACCTATCGGCACAAATGCGCGGCGCGGGGGAGTAACTTGGGAGCGCCTCGAATCTCTGAACGTACAATCATTATTGAAATGAGGTCAGAACCGGGAACGTAGTGACCGGGTTTCTTCTAATTAATTTGCCGTCTCTTAAATTAATCATTGATCACTCACTGATGTGCATTTATAAGAACCCGGTCACTAACGTTCCCGGTTCTGACTTCATTGCTAATGCCGCAATTCTCAAAGGAAATCGATCGTTTGGAAGTTCGTTCAAGAAAAACAATAAATCGGGCGCTCTAATAGTCTATTAGTAATGTAGATAAATTTTAGTTTTTTCGAACACTGCGTGTTCGTGCCCAATAAATTGGGCGCTCCAAGTTACACTTTTTGTCACCCGCCAAATGCCGAAAACTGTTATTTTGACGGTTTTTTGACCCCCTAAAGCTCATTTCTAACAGCCTTGGCACGCATTAACTCTCCTAAATTCAATGGTTAAACAAATATTAACCCTATGGCACGGTACTTGTAAATAGATGGGTGCCTGAATGGGTAGGAAAAATATCAAACTTTGCTTAAGGAGACAGTTAAAATTAAAATGAAAAAGAATCAACAAGGTTTCTCGCTTATCGAATTGCTGATCGTGGTCGTGATCATTGGTATCATCGCCGCCATCGCTATCCCGAATCTTCTCGCTTCACGCCGCGCGGCTAACGAAGCTTCCGCTATTTCCTCAATGAGAACAGTGAGCAGCGCCGAAGCTACTTACTTCTCGACCGCCGGCGCCAACGCAAGATATGGTACGGCCGTTGAATTGAACGGTCAGCAGTTGATCGACAGCGTGTTGAATGCAGCTCACGGTGCCGGTACTCCGAAATCGGGTTACTTGTATGACATCGTGAAAGTTGACGCGGTTCCCGCTTCGGGCGTTCCCGCCAGCTTCGTCGAAGGCGCACACCCGGTTGCTTTCAGTGTTATCACCGCTACCGGTACCCGCAATTTCTGCGTCCAGGAAGATGGCGTTGTTAAAGGTGGCCCGGCCGCCGCTACTTCGCCCACTGCCGCTCTTTGCACCGGCGTAACTTTCGCAGCGCTTAACTAATAGTTAGCTAACTTTGAAATGGCAAAAGCAGAACGAGTTTTACTCGTTCTGCTTTTTACTACCCCGCCGCTCCTTTCAGAAAGACCAGGAGCAAAGCTGATAAAATGCCTTTGCGGTCCGGGCATAAAAAGTCAAAAACTTGATATTAGGAGAATAAGGAACCAATGAAAAAGGGTCAGCAGGGATTTTCCCTTATCGAACTTTTGATCGTAGTTTGCATCATAGGGATCATCGCTTCCATAGCCATACCTAATCTGCTCTCATCACGCCGTGCGGCCAACGAAGCTTCGGCCACATCCTCGATGAGAACCATCAGCAGCGCCCAGGCCACTTACCTAGCGACAATCGGCGCCAACAACAACTATGGCACCGCAGCACAATTAAATGGCCAGCAACTGATCGATAATGTTTTATCCAACGCTCATAGCCCCGGCACGACGCCGAAGGCGGGCTATTTGTATCAGATCACCGTGGTGACGGCCGTACCTGTCTCAGGTATTCCGGCCGGTTACGTCGATGGCAACCGCCCGGTCACTTTCGGCGGGGTTACCGCGACAGGAACGCGCAATTTCTGCGTTACCGAAGACGGTGTTATCCGCTACATTACGGCTTCGGCCACCATCGTTACAACTTCTGCCGTCTGTACCGGCGCCACCTACACGCCTATCAGATAAAAGGCGTGCGGATCGAGACTTTTTTGCAGCAGCCCAGAAGCAGCCCCAAGCAGCCAAGGAAAGCAGAGCGGAATATTTCGCTCTGCTTTTTTCATTACCGGCGGTCTTTCGGATTGACTCTTTTTAGCAAATCCATACACTAATACATGTCCAATACCGGGCCAGTCTGCCGTTCATCTAAGGTCAGCAAAGGAAGCGGGCCAAAAGTAAAGTAAATCTGATGAAAAGTTCGTCGTTAAAGCGGGTCTTAAGCGTTGCCCGAAATACCTTTCGCGAAGCAGTGCGCGATCGCGTGCTTTATAACCTGGTTTTATTCGTCTTGCTGATCACGGCCGCGGCAGTTTTTCTGGGCGATCTGACAGCAGGGTACGAAGCCCGGGTGATCGTTAATATGGGGCTGAGCGCGGCCCTGGTGTTCGGCGCTTTTATTGCGATCTTTGTCGGGGTCAGCCTGGTCTCCAAAGAGATAGAAAAACGCACCGTCTACGCAATTCTTTCCAAGCCCTTAGGGCGCGGAGAATTTATCATCGGAAAATATCTCGGCCTGTCTCTGACGCTGCTGGTCAATGTAGTGGTGATGGGCGCCGGAATTTCCCTGGCGCTGCTTTATGTAAAAGGCGGGCATCTGATCCCTAGTATCTGGTATGCGCTCGCGCTGACCTTTTTCGAATTGATGATACTTACCGCTACCGCGACGCTGTTTTCTTCGTTTTCATCACCGGCGCTTTCGGCATTACTAACTTTTTTTATTTTTGTTATCGGGCATTTCAGCGCGTCGCTGAGAGAGTTTGCGCTTGCCCTCGGCTCACAATCGGCGAAGATATTTTTCGAATCGCTGTATTACGTACTGCCGAATCTATCGAACTTTGCTTTTATCACCCCCGCCGCCCACGGACAGTTTCCGTCAGCCGGTTTCACGGCCGCCGCCGCCGGTTATGCGCTCATCTATGTAATTATTTTACTTTCGGGTTCGATACTGGTTTTTAGCCGCCGGAATTTCAAATAGATCCAATGTCCAAACGCACTTTAAAGACGATCATGCTTGGCGGTTTTATTATCGCCGGTTTCGGGCTGATCTTTATTCTCAGCGACGTGCTGGAAGCGAGGCGCGCTCCCGACGTTTACGCGGATGAAGACCTGTATCTTTCATCGCAGCGAATAAAGGCCTTTAGCGGCGATTTTAGCGGCCTGGCAGCCGATTGGTACTGGATCAATTCGCTCCAATATATCGGCCGCAAAATAGTGAGGGCGAAGGACGATGGAGCTTTCAGCCTCAAAGACATGCGCCCGCTGGACCCGCGGCAGCTTTACCCGATGCTCGACCGGACGACCACTCTCGATCCGGGTTATATGGCGGCGTATACTTTCGGCGCGATAATTTTACCTGCCATCGACGAAGACCTGGCGATCAAGTTAACCGAAAAGGGGATCGCGGAGAATCCGAACGAATGGGTCTTGTACCAGCACCTCGGATACATTTACTGGCAGCGGGGCGATTACGAAAAGGCCGCGCAAGTGTACGACCAGGGTTCGCGGATAGCGGGAGCGCCGTCTTTTATGAAACAGATGAGCGCCAAGGTAAGGCTGGAAGGCGGAACGCGGGAAACCGCCCGGGAAATTTATCAGCATATCTACGATTCAGCCGAAGACACCCAAACCAAAGAATTGATCGGCATGCGGCTGGCCCAAATAGTTTCTCTCGACGAACGGGACAAGATACGGGAAGCGCTGCAGGAAACCCTGAAAAAGACCGGGAGCTGCCCGAAGTCGTGGCCGGCCGTATTTAACACATTGCGCGCGATCAAAATGTCCGACGGAAAAGGCCTGGCTCTTTCCCGCGAGGGAATTCCGCTCGATCCTTCCGGAGCGCCATATCGTTTAGTAAGTTCTGAAGAAAAATGCGACGTCGAGCTGGATCTGGTAACGACAAAGATACCGCCCGGCTAAAAATGGCGCTAAAAATGGCATTTACACTAAATCTCAAGCAAATATTTTTACGTTACAAGCACGATGTGCTGGGCCTGGCCGGTGTGTGCCTGGTCGCGCTTTGTATGATGCTGCCGATCTGGGTTGCGGGCATTCCTAAGGGCAACGACCTGCCGCAGCATTTTCAATTTGCGGTGACGATCCGGGATGCGCTGCAGGCCGGTGATTATTACCCGTCATGGATGCCGAATGAAAATAAAGGCTATGGCGGGATCGGAATGCGGTTTTATCCGCCGGTAGGCTACTATGCGCTGGCGCTGGGTAAAATGCTGGCCGGAAACTGGTATTGGGCAGCGTGTCTGGTTTTCTGGTTTTGGCTGTCGCTGAGCGGCATTTCCGGATATTTTTGGTCGCGTGAAAGGTCCTCGCCCGGCGCGTCGTTTATCGGCGGTGCGGTTTTTGTGGTCGCGCCGTACCACATCAACGAGATCTACAATGCCTTTAATTACGCTGAATTTGCCGCAGTCGCTTTTCTCCCGTTCTGTTTTCTATTTGTCGACAGACTAACCAGAAACGGCAAGCTGGGCAATCTGGCGGCCTTGAGCGTATCTTTCGCTTTGCTGATACTAAGTAACCTGCCGATCGCCGTAATGGGAACGGCGGCGCTCGGGGTTTATTCGCTGGTGTCGCTGCCGCGCAAAAATCTTATCGGCACGGCGCTTAAACTCGGCGCCGGATTTCTTTTCGGACTGGCGCTCAGCGCATTTTACTGGATAAAGATTGTCACCGAAATGCCGTGGCTGAATCATTCGTCGGAGACCTATTCTTCCGGCTCCGTCCATTACGATTACCGTATCAATTTTCTCCTGCAGACAAAATACCTGGTGATGTTTGACGATCGGGACATGTGGTTTGCCAATATGGTGCTCGGCTGCACTCTGCTTTTGACGCTGCCTCTCGGGTTTCTTTATTGGAAGTCGGTCCGGTCTTTTGCGGCGGCGAGGCTTAACCGGGTTTGGATCGTGCTCGCTTTTTCCATTTTCATGGCGACCTATCTGAGTATTTTTGTGTGGGATAACGTCGCCATACTGCAAAAAGTACAGTTTCCCTGGCGCTGGCTTTCGGTGATCTCGCTGGCGGGGATACCGTTAGCGGCGGCCGGATGGAAATACTGCGTCGAGTGGTTAAAAGATGAACGCCTCCGCCGTTACGCGCTGATCGTCGTTGGAATATTGTTGTTCAGCACCAGTTTTACGGTTTTTCAGGTTATCAGGGCGGCAAATTTCTATCCGCGCGCGGAGTTTGAAGAAGTAGTGGCGCCTTTGGGCGATGCGCAGCAAAACTGCGATTGCTGGCTGCCGGTCTGGGCGAAGAACGAGGCGATGAAAAATCAGGAAAAAGTATCCGCCGGCGGGCGCGAAGTCAGCGAATTGGTTTGGGAAAGAAAAGATCATGCCTTTACGCTCGGGGCCGGTGAACCGGCCAAGGTGCGTATGGCGACATTTTATTATCCTCTGTGGCGGGTAAAGGTGAATGACGAGGCGGTCGCGACGTCCCCCGCCGATGACGGCGCGCTCACCTTCGAAGCTCCCGCGGAAACATCCAGGATCAGTGTAAAGTTTGTCGAATCCGCCGCTGTTATGCGAGCGCAGATCCTCTCTGCTATTTGCTGGGCGATATTGTTGATCGCGGCTCTCGTGTTTTCTTTTGTAGCGCTGCCGTCTCGGCGGCTGTCCTGACGGCGGCCCGCCGTCAGTTTTTGCGCGGGCGGGACGCCCGCACGACAGCCAGCGGGACGCTGGCGTTACATTGCGCCGCGTCCTTTCTTAAAATCCGCCAACCTGTGGTAATCTTTCGCTATTCCACAAGTTTTTATTTCTAAAAAAAGAGATCAAATTTTATGCTAGCTACGATAGTCTTGTCTTTCTTTTTGTTTCAAACACCGGGCGCGGCAAACCGTCCCCAAGAGATGCCGCAAAACCCGCAGTCCGCCGCAAATACGCAGCCTCGCCAGCCGGCGACACCGCAGCCGCCGCCACCCCAGGCGGATGAGCCGCCGGTGGTCACCAAACACAGTATTAACGCCGGCGGCAGAGCGCTGAGCTATACGGTCACCACGGGCTATATGCCGATAAAAAACGCGCAGAGCGGCGAGACCGAGGCGCGCATTTTCTATATGGCGTACACGCTCGACGGCGCGACGGACAAGACAAAACGCCCTCTGATGTTTTCATTTAACGGCGGGCCGGGCTCGGCATCGGTTTGGCTGCACATGGGCGCTATCGGGCCCCGCCGCGTCAAGATGCTGGATAGCGGGGAACTGCCGCCGCCGCCCTACGATATTGTCGATAACGACCAGACCTGGCTGGGTGACACCGACCTCGTTTTCATCGATCCGGTCGGCACCGGTTACAGCCGCGCGGCGCGGCCTGAAGTAGCCAGCAGATTTTTTTCTCTCGACGGCGATCTTGCTTCGGTCGGGGAATTTATCCGGATGTATCTCGGCCGCAACGAGCGCTGGGCGTCGCCGCTGTTTTTGGTGGGCGAAAGCTACGGCACGACGCGGGCTTCGGGGTTGTCCGACCTGCTGTTTGAAAAAGGCATCGGGCTTAACGGCATCCTGCTGATCTCGACAGTGATGAATTTTCAAACCATTCGTTTTGCCGAGGGCAACGATTCGACCTACCCGCTGATCTTGCCGTCGTACACGGCCACAGCGTGGTATCACAAAAAGCTGCCGGCGGACCTGCAGAGCAAACCTTTGCGGGATGTGCTGAACGAATCGGAAAACTTTGCGGCGAATGAGTACACCGTCGCTTTAACGCGCGGCGACCGGATGAGCGCCGCGGAAAAAGACGCGGTGCTGACAAAGCTGAGCCGCTATAGCGGATTGAACAAAAATTTTATCGACAACAGCAATATGCGCGTTGATCTGGGCGCTTTTAACAAAGAGCTGCTGCGCGATCAGAAACGCACCACGGGAAGGCTCGACAGCCGCTTTACCGGGATCGATTCAAATGCCGCCAACGATTCGCCGGACGCCGATCCCAGCATGTCGGCGATCCGCCCGCCTTATACGTCCGTGTTCAACGACTACGTGCGCCGCGAGCTGGGATTTAAATCCGATCTGGAATACTACATTCTCGGCGGGGGAATTACTTCACCGTGGAACTGGAATCAGAATAACGGTTATGCCAACACGGCGGTGCCTTTAAAACGCGCGATGCAGAAAAATCCGTATATGAAGATATTTGTCGGGTGCGGTTATTACGATATGGCGACGCCGTATTTTGCCGCCGAGTACAGCTTTGCCAGCATGAATCTCGATCCGAGCCTGCGCCGGAACGTTTCGTTCCACTATTACGAAGCCGGCCACATGATGTATATCGAGAAAAATTCGCTGAAGAGGCTGCACGACGACGCGATGAATTTCGTGCGAACTTCGCTGGTGAAATAATCGGAATGGAGCGCCCAGGGAGCGCCCAATTTATTGGGCATATTGCCGAATGAATTCGGCGCTCCCTGGGCGCTCCTAAAACGACACGCGGACGGTTTGCACAATGTCCATCCGCAGGACGGACTGCTGCTGAAAAGCTTTGTTGTAGGCTGCGCGGATCTCGTTGATCTTTCGATCGGCATCCGCGAAGGCTTTTTTAGGATAAAGTACGATCAGCACTTTGCTGCCTTCTTTTACGATCTTACCGCTCTTATTTTTGAATTGCCCGTAGCCATCTAAAACAGTAAAACCGTCGGGAAATCTCGGCGTCACTTCGTCTTCGAGAAACTTACTCCATTCCTCATTAGTGATAACGACACCGCCGGGTTTATTCATACCAAAATAAAGCTCCGTCCGATAAAATTTTTCGGCTAAAAATATATTTAGCGATGCAGCGTGTTGAGGAGCCGTCACGGCGAAAGCCGTATATTGGCTGAACGAAGTGAAAAGGAGCGAAAATACAATGGCTGTAAATAAGGGTTTCGTTTTCATATGTTCAGAGCCTCACCGTAAATTTGGACAAAAGTAACATAACAACCTCTCAGGTCGGGAAGGGTTGCTTGCGCCCGCTCTTAATTTAAGCCGGAGCTTTTGCCCGAAGTAATTAACTACTCTAACAAATTCACAAAGTCGGTCGGACTTGAAAATAAACGCAGCGGGCGCAAGCAACCCTTCCTGACCTTGAGATAGATGAACTTCATCTTGAGATTTTTCGGGCAAAAAATATTCAGTTTAATGCCCGGTATTTCCTTTTATCTGATCGATAGCGTGCTGCAATACGGGCTTTATCACTTCGAAACATTCCGCGACGCCCTTAGGCGAGCCGGGAAGATTTATGATCAGGCAATTCCCGCGAATACCGCAGACGCCGCGCGAGAGCATTGCAAAAGGGGTCTTTTCCAGGGTTTTATAACGCATTGCTTCGGCCAGGCCGGGCGCTTCGCGTTCGATCACCCGGCGGGTCGCTTCCGGCGTATTGTCGCGCGCGGAAAGGCCGGTGCCCCCGGTGGTCATGATCAGATCAGCGCGCGTGGAATGTCTCATGAGGATCTCCGCCAGATGTTCCAGATCGTCGGTAACTATCAGCCTTTCATAAATTTCCGCACCGAAGCTTTCCAAAAGTTCGGCCAGCACTTTGCCGGAAACGTCTTCGGAGCTGCCGGCGGCGCAGCGGTCACTGACCGTTATTATAATGGCGCGTATAGGTTCGCTCATTTCATTCGGTAATGGTCTTTCAGCCAGCATCTGTCCATTACGACCAGCAGCCCGGCGTCCTCGGCGCGCTGGGCGGCGGCGGAGTCGATCACGCCTTCCTGCAGCCAGACGGCTTTGGCGCCGATCCTGATCGCCTCATCGACGGCCTCACCGGCAAAGGCCGAGTTGCGAAAAATATCGACCAGGTCAATAGGCTCGCCGATGGATGAAAGATCGGGAAAAGCTTTCTCACCCAGCGCTTCGGTTTCGTTAGGGTTGACGGGGATCACGCGGTAGCCTTGTTTCTGCATATAGCCCGCCACGCCATGCGACGGCCTCAAAGTGTCTGAAGACAAGCCGACCACGGCGATAGTTTTACATTCGTCCAAAATACGCTTGATAGTTTCCGGTTCGTTCATAGATCGAATCTATCAGTTTTCATCCATTATCTAAAATCTCTTCCGAAGATAAAATCCCATTCGGAATAGATGATAACTGAAAGATAATAGAGTATAGATCATCCTACCGTAGCTTCCAGTTTTTCTAATTCACGCCGGCGGCGCCTGCTGTAAAGAATGCTTAGCATCACGCCTGCAATTACTAATAGCATGCCCGACAAAGTTTCCCACGTCTGCGTTTCGCTAAAGAAAAACCAGCCGATAACGAGGCCGTAAACGACACCCGAATAATTTATGATCACCACGCCCGCGGCCTTTTCTTTTTGCAGCGCATGGGTCAGGAAAACCTGCCCGATCTGTGAAAACACTCCGATCAGCAGCAGGTAGAACCAATCCCACCCGACGGGCGTGACCCAATCAAACCACATCGCGAAAAAACAGACCACGGCGCCGAAAAGTTGAAAATGCAGGACGATGGTCAGCGGGTGTTCGCGTTCGCGCAGGCTGCGCACCAGGTTGTAGGCTACGCCGGAGCAGAAAGCCGCGCCGACCCCCGTCAGCAGGTAGACCGGCGAGATACGAGGGTCGAAACGCTCGATCAGCAGCACCCCGCAAAAGGCGAGCGCGTAAAATAGCCACTGCGGCGGTTTAACGCGCTCCTTTAGAATGAAGATGGCAATGATGGTGGTAAAAATAGGAGAAAGATATTGGATGGTTACCGCGCCGGCCAGCGGAATTCTCTGCAGCGTGAAAAAGAAAAGATAAACAGCGGTCGTGCCAAAAAAACCGCGCAGCAAGAGCAGCTTGCGATTTGAGCCTTTCCAATCTACGCCAGCGCGATATATTCCGGCAAAACAAAGGCCGGAGGCGATCGCGCAGCGGAAAAACGCTACTTCCATCGTCGGCAGATGGCTGAGCTGCTTGACGAAAGCATAGGTCAGCGAAAAAGCGAGCGTAGAAAGAAACATCGCCTTTACGCCGCTGCTCAGGAATTTATTTTCGCTCGTGTTTGTGTTCAAATGCTTTGAAGAATTAAACGCCGAAAACAATATCATAATGAGCTTTCCTTTAATTTCAAGCAGCGAAGAGTTCGATCGGCATTTCCGGGACGAATTCTGGCGGAATTTTGCCCGGACAATTTGCGGGAGGCACGGCATCGGTGAGGTCGATCTGCAGCGCTCCCCGTATGGCGAGAACGTGGTTTTTCTGGCGGGTGAGGATCATGTCGTCAAAATTTATACGCCGTTTCGCCGGGGATTTTTGCGTGAAAAGGCGGCGCTCGAATTTCTCTCGGGCAAGACAAGCCTAAAAGTGCCGCAGATAACGGCGGCGGGAAGTGTTGAAAGCTATGATTACCTGGTGATGACGCAGCTCAAGGGCGACGAAATGGCGTGGAAAGAATGGCAAAAAGCGGACGGCCGCGAGCAGACAGCACTCGCCGCGAAGATGGGTGCGGCGTTAAAAGAGCTGCATTCACTTAACGCCGGCGAGATCGCTTTTGATTGGAACGCGTTTCTCCGGCATCAGACGGCGACTGTTCTCGAACGGCAAAAGACGGCGGGTGGAAACCCGGAATGGCTGGAAAGTCTGCCGCGCTACCTGGAAGAAAATCTATCTCTGCTGCCAAAAGATCCGGCGCCCGTTTTTCTTCACGGTGACGTGCATTTTGGAAACCTGCGGATTGAAAAAGAAAAAGACGAATGGGTGGTCACGGGCCTATTCGATTTTGCCGATTCACTCACCGGTTTTCATGAATACGAGTTTGTCGCGCCCGGCGTGCTGGTCATGCAAGGGCTGGGCGAAGTACAGCGCGAATTCTTCCGCGCCTACGGTTATGCGGACAAAGATATCGACGAAACCCTGCGCCGCCGGCTGATGCTGCTGACCGTTCTTTACGAGTGCAGCGACCTGCGGAAATATGCGCTGCGCCTGCGGCCGGAAGCGGTTAATTTTACGCTTGATGAATTGGAAAGAGCGATCAGAAAAACGCTGCGAGTGATCGAAAAAAGAAAGAGCTCAGAGGCCGGCGCCGGCTCCAAGCTCGGATTTGATATTTCTTAAAAGTTTATTGCTCTTTCAGCACCCAGCGGTGCGGATCGACAATGTATTCCGCGTCCTTCGGGATCTCAATCGAACCTTTGCCGGTCGTCATATCGATTTTTTTCATCTCGCCGTTTATGTCTATTTCAACAGGCATTGGGAAGGGCAGATTGTCCGGTGTTTTCCATTGCAGATTCAAGGTATTTCCAACCTTCTGAGAGGAAAGTACCGGGAGTTTCGGCTGGCGCAGGTAGATGTTAAAGAACCAGGTCATATCCTTACCGGTGATCTTATTCACGTGCGCGAGGAAATCATCGGTGGTGACGATCTTTTCCTGTTTCCCGTCGGTGACCTTTTCCATCTCCGGCGTGGTATAGGTCCATCGCCGCAGCATCTTAAAGAACATATCGTCGCCCAGATAGAAGCGCATCGTGTGCAGAATGTAAGCGCCTTTGCCGTAGATGTCGCCGTCGCTCTTGACGTAATCCGGGGCGAGGAAATAGATCTGCAGCGTTGAGGTAGCCTCGCGCGGCGCCACGGCGCGGACGTTGTGAAAAGCCCGCTGGCGGCCGGCCATGGCGGTAAAATAAGCGTCCTTGCTTTTGATCTTTTCGATATAAAGCGTGTCCATAAAAGACTGGAAACCTTCCTGCAGCCACATATCGGCCCAGTCTTTTCCGGTTATAAGATTTGCAAACCATTCGTGGCCGAACTCGTGTTCGAGCAATCCGTCAAAGCCATCGGAATTGTTTTTAAAGCCGTTGCCGTAAGCAGTGATGCTCTGGTGCTCCATGCCGAGGTGCGGCGTCTCGGCGATACCGATCTTGTCCGCGCGAAACGGGTAGGGCCCGAGGTACGATTCAAAAAATGCGTTGAATTTTTTTAGCTGGTCGAGCAGCGCGGGCGCTTTATCCGCATCTTCCGGCAGCACGTAAAACCAAACAGGTATGGTTCCGCCGGCAATGGTCGGAACAGTATCTTTGATGAGTTTGTACGGGCCGACATTGAGCGCTATACAATAATTCGCGATCGGTTGGGAAACGAACCAATTATAAGTACTGGTGCCGTCACCGTTGTCCTTGACCGATTGGAATTTTCCGTTTGAAGCGGCGACCAGCGGTTTCGGAACGGTGAAATGCAGCGAGGCGGTTTCCGGTTTGTCCGAAGGATGATCTTTGCAAGGGAACCAGATGTCCGCGCCGTCGTTTTGCACGGCGGTCGCGAACCACGGAGAACCGTCCTTGGATTTCGACCAGACAAAGCCGCCCACCCACGGCGGATGCGGCGCTTCGCGCGGAATGCCGTGATAGGCCACGGTAATATTGGCCATTTGGCCAGGCGTCATATGACGCGGCAGGTCAACCCAGATCTGTTTGTCGGTGCGTTTGAAAGTGAGCGCGGTTTTTCCGCTTTTTACCGCATCGACCGTAAAAGTATCGTGCAGATCGAGCACAAATTTATCGAGCGGTTTGACGATCCCGGCTTTAACGGTCAACACGCCCTTGATCGATCTTTCTTCGACATTTACCTTCACTGCCAGATCGTAAGACTTTACGTCATAGGCGGCTTGCTCAGGCATCAGCGGCCCGCCGGAACCCAGCGCTCTTTCGGTGAACGTGCGTTGGGCAAAGATGCTGAAAGTGAAAACTGTGACAAGGAGTAAAGCGATAAACGGTAGTTTTTTGAACATCGAATTATTTTCCTTCTGAAACCGTCAGTGTCTCTTTTGTTTGGTGAATTTCCTGCAGCGAACGGGCAGTGAATCCTTTTTCCTGTTTTTTGCTGGCGAGTGCATCGATCAGCGCTTCGGCGCCGGTCATGGTCGTCACGCAGGGCACATTGAATTGCAGCGCGGCACGGCGAATTGCCTGTTCGTCGAAATGCGAAGCCCGGCCGAGCGGGGTGTTAAAGATCAGCGAGATGTCGCCCTGCTTGATGAAATCGACAATGTTCGGCCGGCCTTCATTGACCTTGAAAACCGTTTCGGCTTCGAGGCCGACCTCTTCCAGGCGTTTGGCCGTGCCGTAGGTCGCGATCAGATCGAAACCCAGGTTTTTCAGGCGGCGCGCAAGCACAACGGCCTGGCCCTTGTCCGAATCGTTGACGCTCAGAAAAGCTTTACCCGAAGTGGGCAGGTTCAGCCCAGCGCTGACCATCGCTTTACCGTAGGCTTCGCCAAAAGTCGCGCCCACGCCCATTACCTCGCCGGTCGAATGCATTTCCGGCCCCAGGATCGGATCGACACCGGCAAATTTCGAGAAAGGAAACACCGGTGATTTTACAAAATGGAATTTCACGGGCAGCAGTTCGGGCAAATTAAAATCCGACAATTTATTTTTACCCGCCATTACCAGCGAAGCAATCGCCGGAAGCGGCACGCCCGTCGCCTTGGAAACGAAAGGCGCGGTGCGAGAGGCGCGCGGGTTGACCTCGAGCACATAAACGCGGTCGTCCTTAATAGCAAACTGAATATTCATCAGCCCGATCACGTTTAGAGCCCTGGCCAGCATTTTTGTGTAATGCTTTATGGTTTCCAAATGCTCGACCGCTATTTTTTGCGGGGGCAGCACACTCGAAGAATCCCCGGAGTGAATACCGGCTTCTTCAATATGCTCCTGGATGCCGGCGATTACACAAGCGGTCTCGTCCGCCATCGCATCGACGTCGAGTTCGGCGGCGCGTTCTAAAAATTTGTCGATCAGGATCGGTTTTTCCGGTGAAGCATCGACCGCCGAGCGCATATAATCGACCAGGCTTTCCTGGTCATAAACTATCGCCATCGCGCGGCCGCCCAGCACGTAAGACGGACGCACCAGCACCGGGTAACCGATCTGTTCGGCGACGGCTTTTGCCTCGTCCACGGAAATAGCGGTGCCGTTTGGCGGCGAGGGAATGTTCAGTTTATCGAGCAGCGCTCCGAAACGCTTGCGGTCTTCGGCGAGGTCGATCGAATCCGGAGAGGTGCCGATGATCGGCACACCCGCTTCGTGCAGGCGGTTTGCCAGATTGAGCGGCGTTTGCCCGCCGAACTGCACGATCACTCCGGTCGGTTTTTCGACATCGACGATGTTCATGACGTCTTCAAAAGTGAGCGGTTCGAAATAGAGACGGTCGCTGGTGTCGTAATCGGTGGAAACGGTTTCCGGGTTGCAGTTGACCATGATGGTCTCAAAGCCGTTTTTGCTCAGCGAAAAACTGGCGTGGCAGCAGCAGTAGTCAAATTCGATCCCTTGCCCGATGCGGTTCGGCCCGGAACCGAGGATCATGATCTTTTGGCGATCTGACGGCGCAGCCTCGCACTCTTCTTCGTAGGCGGAATAAAGATACGGCGTAAAGGATTCGAACTCCGCTCCGCAGGTATCGACCCGTTTATAAACGGGCGCAATGCCTTTGCTTTTGCGCAGCGCGCGAACATCGTTTTCGGTAGTGCCGGTCAAAAAAGCGATGCGGCGGTCGGAAAGGCCATACTCTTTCGCAGTCAAAAGCGTCTCATCCGGTATTTGGTTCAGAGTTGAATGGTCAGCTTTGTCGAAGAAATCACGGCCGTTGTTTTTCCGCGCATTTTGTAGTAAATTTTCAATAGAGATGCTCGACGGGCGGGGCGCTATGGCTTCTTCGGAAGTTCCGGTGTCCCAGATGACGTCGAGCATTTCTATTTGATTTAACTCATACGTATAAAACCCTGCCGCTTCGCCTTTTGCATATTCTTTAACCGTCAATTTTACCCGGTAGGGACGGTTACCCGATGATCCGGCCGCATAAAAACGATGGATCTGTTTGATGTTAGGATCGGTGCTGCGGTCCGGATGGCTCTCGCCCAAAATGGCCGACTCTAAAAATTTATCGAGACAAGCGATCGAATCGTAGTGCAGGGCTCTATCTTCCTTATCATGAATTGCGCTTTCGCCTAAGGATTTTTCCAGCCCCCGCCTGCTAACGGCTATACTAAAATTCGTGTCGGCATTTAGAAATGTCTTACCTTGCAAATGTTCCTGAGCCCAATTGAAAGCTAATTTTCTATCCCCATTAAACCGATCATTTGGAATTTCGATAACCTGAATGTCCGGCTTTTGAACTAAAACGCTTTCATTGTCTTTCTGTGCTCTTTGAAGGCGTAAAGGCGTCTCGATCTGCTCCTGCAATTTCATTACCTGCTGAAGCTGTTCCAAAAACCAGGGATCGATCTTGCTCAGGCGATAAATTTCCTCGATAGAGTACCCGTGCTGCAGCGCGTAGGTGATATAGGAAAAGCGCTGTGAATTGGGCCGCGCGAGTTTGCGTTGGAGCACGTCGTCCGGCACATCGATCAGACGCAGAGGCTTGACGGCCTCGAGCGAGCGCAGGCCCTTAAATAAACTTTCCTTGAATGTGCGGCCGATAGCCATCACCTCGCCGACGGATTTCATCTGCGTGCCGAGCACGTCTTCGGCCTGCGGGAATTTCTCGAACGCCCACTTGGGAATTTTGGTGACGACGTAATCTATCGTCGGCTCAAAACTCGCCGGGGTTTTTTGCGTAATGTCGTTGGGGATCTCGTTGAGCGTATAACCGACCGCGAGCTTGGCGGCGATCTTGGCGATCGGGAAGCCCGTCGCTTTTGAAGCCAGCGCCGACGAACGCGACACGCGCGGGTTCATTTCGATCACACGCACCTCGCCGTTTTCCGGGTTGACGGCAAACTGGATGTTCGAGCCGCCGGTTTCCACGCCGACTTTGCGAATGCAGGCGATCGACATATCGCGCAGGTTTTGGTATTCGACGTCGCTTAAAGTTTGCGCCGGGGCAACGGTGATCGAATCGCCGGTATGCACGCCCATCGGGTCGAAATTTTCGATCGAGCAGATGATGACCACGTTGTCGTTGAGATCGCGCATCACCTCGAGCTCGTATTCTTTCCAACCGAGGATCGATTCTTCGATCAAGACCTGGCTGATCGGCGAGAGGTGCAAGCCGCCGCGAACGATCTCTTCAAATTCTTCAGGGTTAAAAGCTACGCCGCCGCCGGTTCCGCCGAGCGTAAAAGCCGGGCGAATGATCGCCGGGTAGCCGGTCGTTTCGACGATCTTTTGCGCGTCTTCCCAGGTAGTGGCGATACCGCCCCGGGCACAGGGCAGGCCGATCTCTTCCATTGCGATCTTGAAAAGCTCGCGGTCTTCGGCCAGCTTGATGGCATCGATGTTGGCCCCGATCAGTTCGACGCCGTGTTCTTTTAACACGCCCTGTTCAAAAAGCTCGACGGAAAGATTAAGCGCGGTTTGCCCGCCGACGGTCGGCAGCAGCGCATCCGGTTTTTCGGCAGCGATGATGGCGGTGACGGATTCAACGGTCAGCGGCTCGATATAGGTCCGGTCGGCCATTTCCGGGTCGGTCATGATCGTGGCCGGGTTGGAATTGACCAGGACGACCTCGTAACCTTCCTGTTTCAGCGCGCGGCAGGCTTGCGTACCGGAATAGTCGAATTCGCAGGCCTGTCCGATGACAATAGGACCCGAACCGATAATTAGTATTTTGTGTAGATCAGTGCGTTTCGGCATTAGCTAAATAAAAAAGAAGATGTTCGAAAGAGTATTATACGTGGAAAACGAGGAAACTTCGAATAAGGGCAGGCGGAAACCAGGCAATTATGGAGCGTGCAACAAAGGCAGAAACGCGACAGTTATGGAGCGTGTGTTTTCCAACTGCAAAGGCACGCTCCATAACTGTCGCGTTTCTGCCTTTCGCGGAGATTAAAGTTGTTTTATCACCGTGTAAATGGTACAAAAGTTATAGGGAACTGGCCCTTATCGTCAATATTTGCCAGCTTTTTAAGGCTTCCTTTACAACTTCCTTTGCCCTGGAATGGCCAATCAGATCCAAGTAAAAAAACGTCCGCAGCCGCCCGGTCTTGACCCTAAAAAACGAAAAGGCCCCCGGATAGCCGCGTTCAAAGAGCCAAAACCCGGATTTTTTCGCCGGGTGCTGAGGTTTTTAATTCATCCGATCACGGTCGGAGTGTGTCTGCTGGCCATTGTCGGCGTTTTCCTGACGCTCACCTATTTCTGGTTCGAATATTCAGAGCGGGTTGACGGGCTTTTGCGCGGCGATGTTTTCACCCGCTCGGCCGGAGTATATTCCGCGCCTAAAACTCTTAAGGTCGGGGAAAATATCACGCCGGATGGATTGATAACCTATTTAAAGTCGGCTGGTTATATCGAGAAAAACCAGCAGGCCGACCCGCAGCGCAGCCGCTATGCCTGGGACGGCAATTCTTTCCTGATCGAACCGGGTATCACCGGCATTTTGGACGGGGCGCAGCAGTTTCAGCCGCTGACGGTAAAATTTGCCAAAGGCAATAATTCGGTCGCATCTATCAGCGGTTCTCAAAGCCAGCAATCCCTGGCGGCGGCGCAGCTTGAACCGAAAATTCTCAGCTCCATTACGAATGAAGAGAACGGCCGGCGCAAGGTCATCAGCTTTAAAGATCTGCCGCCGCAATTGATCAAGGCGATGGTCACGACCGAAGACCGCGGCTTTTTCGCACACTACGGCGTGAACTTTCGCGGGATCGCGCGAGCTTTCTGGCGCCGGCTGGACGATGACGATAATTCGCCGATCGCGCGGCAGGGCGGTTCGAGCATCACGCAGCAATTGGTAAAAAACCTTTTGCTGACGTCGGAGAAAAGCTGGACGCGCAAAGCCACCGAGGCCTATATGTCCGTCATTTTGGAAACGCGGCTTTCCAAAGAACAGATCTTTGAGCTTTACGCCAATCAGATCTATCTCGGCCAGCAGGCCGGGTTTTCCATCTACGGCGTGGGCGAAGGTTCGAATGCATACTTCGGCAAAGACGTCTCGGCCCTGACGCTGCCCGAAGCCGCTTTTCTCGCCGGGATCATTCGCAGCCCGAACCGCTACAACCCCTACAAGAATCTGGAAAAAGCCACCGAGCGCCGCAACCAGGTGCTGGAATCGATGATGGAATCCGGCGAGATAGATCAAGCGCAGCTCGCCGAAGCAAAAAGCGCCCCGCTGCAGTTGGTGCAGATCGCCAGCCGCCCGGAGCTGCTGGATATGCCGTATTTCACCGGCTATGCCGAACAGCAGTTAAACTCGATCGTTTCCGATCCCGATGCGCTGCAGCATCTGCGCGTTTATACGACCATCGATGTCGATCTGCAGCGCGCCGCTTACGAGGCGGTCACCAAGCGGCTGGATAAACTGGACAAAGCTTTTCCCAAGCGGCAAAAGGGCGACCTGCAGGCGGCCCTGATCGCAATAAATCCCAAAACCGGCGAGATCAAGGCGATGATCGGCGGCCGTGATTTTCTGCAGAATCAATTCAACCGCGCGACGGATGCGATGCGCCAGCCTGGTTCGGTCTTTAAACCTTTCGTCTATGCGTCGGCGATCAACTCCGCCTACGATTTTGGCTCGCGGATTTTTACCGCGGCTACCATTTTCAAAGACGAAAAGAAAACATTTACCTACGGCAACGAAAGTTATTCGCCAAACAATTTCGGCGATACTTTCAGCAACAAGGAACTGACGCTGCGCGACGCTCTGGTAAAAAGTAAAAATGTCATCACGGTCGATCTGGCGATGGAGCTTAATATCGGCAAGGTAATGAATTTTGCCGCCAAGGCCGGTTTTCCAAAAGTGGCCAGGGCCTATCCTTCGATGGCGCTCGGCACGGCGGAAGCGACCCCGCTCGAAGTAGCGACGGCCTACACGACCTTTGCCAACCTGGGACAGAAAGCATCGCCTGTGGCGGTGAACCGTGTCACCGGCGGTGACGGACGTACGATTACCGCGCCCACCACGCAAAAAACCGAGATCGTGCGCCAGGATGTGGCCTATATAATGACCGACATCATGAAGGATGTGGTCAATCGCGGCACCGCCGCCGATCTGCACGCGTGGGGCTTTAATAATGTCGCCGGTAAAACCGGGGTAGCGGGGAAGACCGGGACTTCGCGGGACGGATGGTTTGCCGGATTTACACCCAACCTGGTCTGCGTGGTCTATGTCGGGTTTGACGACGGTTCCGACCTGGGAATGAAGGGCGCGGATTCTGCGCTGCCGATCTGGGCGGACTTTATGAAAGAGGCGCTCGGCCAGCACCCGGAATGGAATGGAGATTGGACGGAGCCCGGCGGGATCCGCAAAGCCGAGATCGATATCCGCAACGGAAAACTCATCCGTGAGCTGACCGATAATGAGGCGTCGGATGTTCAAACGGCCAAGGAAACTGAAAAACCGCTAAACGCCAATAAAGACCCGAACTCGCCTTTGGAAGACGTCGAAATGCCGGAGCCGGAAGCGCCGAAGATCGAGGATGTGCCGGCGGAATTTCGCCGCGTCGAACTTTTTGTCGGCGGAACGGTTCCGAACAGAAATTTCGTGAACGAATCGCTGGAAGAAACGCCGATCGAAGATCTGCCTATCCCGGGCAATGAAACTCCGACGCCACCGCCGGCGGAAAAGACACCGGTGGAAAAATTGGAAATGCCGCTGGAAGAGTTGGAAAAAGAGCAGTCGGGAGAGAAAAGCCGCCAGCCGGGCCGGACGGATGTAGATAGGACCATCATGGTGCAGATCTGCCCGACCAGCGGCCTGCGCGCCTCACCAACCTGTCCCATCATGGTGCCGAAAAAATTCAAGGCCGGAAGCGAGCCGATACTGTATTGCGACCCCAGCTATCACCGGAAGTAATATGGAGCGCGGGCATCCTGCCCGCAACGAACGCTCTGCGCTCTTGTCAGTAGCGCTTGCGTTAGCAAGTGCGTTCTATACACTAATTTTACGCATCTGCTGACGCAGACGCTACTGACAAGAGGCGGGCAGGATGCCCGCGCTCCATACTCTATAAACTAAATTTCCTTATCTCCACTCCCAGTTCATTTTCCAGAGTTTGTTTTTGCTGTTCGAGCATTTTGCGTTCTTTGTCGATCGCCTCGAGGCGCGATTCCTGTTCATTCGCCTTGGCGATATAGCGCGCGATCAGCGTTTTGGCTTCCGGGGTTTTCGCCAGCGCCTCGATGTTTTCGCGCAGGCGTTTTTGATCGTCGGAGATCTTTTCTTCTTCATCTTCAAAAGCTTCCATTCGCGCGTCGATCTGGTGGATCTGAGAGCGCAGGTCGATGAATTTTTCCAGCGCCGCGCGGGTTTCGGCGCTGATATATTTTCGCTGAACAAAAAGTTCCAGATCGGTTTTGCTCAGGTTTCCTATCTGGTAGCTATCCACCAATCCCTGGCGTTCGGTGACCGGCAATTCCGCTTTGGCAAACGGTTCGAGCACGACGCGAAATCGATAATATTTTTGCGTGATCAGGGCCGGGACCGTGGTGTCTTCGGCAAGTTCCCAACCCTGCCGCACCGGGTGCTCGATATAGACTATCTTTTGCCGGTCGGTCTGGTTGCTGAGTTTGTATATCTTGCGGTCGGACTGAAAATAATGCACCTGTAAAACGCCGTTCACCGCCTTGATGAGTTTGGCCGGCGCGCGCACTTCTTCATTCTTGATCGTGACCAGTGTGCCCAGGTCCAGCGCGAATGAGATCAGGCGCTGTTCTTTGGGTTTCAGCCTTTCCATCAGGGCCTCGCCGGCATAAGCATCGCGGTCAAGGACGGTCAAACTGCCGTTTTCCAGCGTCAGCGTCGTGGTATTTTGCAGGAGCATTCCCGACATCGGACGGTCCCTGCGCGCTGCTTCGTTGTAGATGGAAATTCGCTCGCCCGCCATTTTGGTCTGGACGATCGGGATCAGCGCCGAGCGGTCACGGTTGACGGTGATCGGCTGGTCGATGCGGTATTCAAAAAGATCGCCGATCTCTTCACCGGTTGCGGCCGTTTCCACTCCGGAGCGATTGTTCGACAGCGCCTCGCTCACGCTGGTTTCGGCGGTCGCGCCGGTCGCGGTCACGTTCATATAGTTATTCGCATTCCGTCCGCTTATCGGCAGCGCATTTATCTGCTGGGCCGAAGCGCGGCTCGCGGTTACATCGTTGCCGCTGGTCACGTTGACGGTGCCCCCGCTGTCGCTGCCGCGGCCGGCTCCACTGCCGGACCCTACGCCTTCACCTTCCTCATAAACCTGCGGATCGAGATTCAAATCCTCAGGAATAGGAATTACCGGGCGGTAACGGTACATCGGTTTTTGGATCGGCTGAATAAAAGAGATCGGTGTGCCGGAGACGAGTGAAAGCTTGACGGCGGTCCAATCTTCGTCGCTGACATTATCGACGATCGCCCAACCCTGGAAAAACGGCTTGCCTTCATTGTCCAGCACCACGCGGTAAGTTGTTTTCCAGATCGGCGCGGCGATAGTGTAACTAACCACCATTTCGCGCTGCCCGCTGCCTTCAGAGGTGACGGTGATCGTCTTTGCGTCGCGCCGGCGCGCACTGGCGGTAGCATTGGCAAATTCGCTGACATCGCGGCGGGTGTCGGAATCCAAAAGTTTCACACTGCGGACGTCAGAAAGATCAAAGCTCGATATCTCGCCGGTTTCCGAGGCGATGACCAGCGCATAAACTTCGCTTTCGGTTTTATCGGTTTTCAAAGTGCGTTTTTCGACGGTAAGAATAGATCCCGTCGCCGGGCCTTTGGATGACGTGACCAGCACCCGCGCGCCCTGAAGCTGCTTGAGCACGCCGGCCAGGCCGCCGCCGGATTCCGTATCCGAATCGACGCCGAAAGGTATCTCGTTCATTTTTGCCGAGGGCGGAGCGGACGAATTGTAGCTGACCGCGCCGATGCGCCCCTGACCGAGGTCGAGCACGACCATCGATTTTAAAACATCGTCGACCTGCGATTGTTTGAACGAAAGGTCGATGCGAGCATCGCCGCTGACCATGCCGCGCCGCTCAATATAAGCCACGCCGTTGGAATAAAGAATGACCCGCTTTATGGGTAATTGCGCTCCCGCTTCAGGCGTCGCGGGCTTTGTGATTGCTTTTACGGATGCGGGCCTCACCGGTACCGGCCGGCGCGTGTTTCGCATTTGGGCCGGCGCCGTTATGGCAAAAATAAGCAGCAAAAGGATCGAAAGTGTGGATTTCATACAGACCTCTCCTCCGGAGACAAGTCGCGCAATCCCCAGTGTTAGTTTTTAATTGATAGACCAGCAAAGTACGAACGTAAGACGAGGCGGAAAGGATTTGGGTTGCTTGAGGGGAGAATAGCAGGCAGAAACCAGGGCAGTTATGGAGCGTGTCATTAGCCCGCGTGTAAGCAAGGAAGCATTTTGCCAATATTTACACGCTCCATAACTGTCGCGTTTCCGCCTTGTACTTATTTGGTTGATATATAATTCATTTATGAGACAGAAATTACTTTTCGCAGCTTTGTTCATTTTCGCGGCATTCACCTTTGCGTACGGGCAAACCGGTAAAAGTAATGAACTCGAACAGCAATTCATCCGGCTGCAGCGGGCGCAGGATGATGCCGAAGGGAAAAAGGACATCGCCGCGCTCGACAAGATCTTTAGCGACGACTTTATCTTCGTCGCCGCCAACGGCAGCATCTACGACAAGAAAAAATTTCTCGAAGAAATAAAGTCCGACACCGAACCAGCCGCCGAAGAGGATGGCGCACAGACGCTCGATTACGAAGACTTCAGGGTACGCAGTTACGGCAAGACGGCGGTCGCCAATTATCTGCTGGTGGTTCCGGGAAAAGACAAAGACGGCAAGCCCGTTGTCAGCCGCTACCGGATGTCCGCCGTTTGGGTAAAACAAAAGGGAAGTTGGCGGATGGCCAACATCCACGCGACGCGGGTAAGACCGTAAAGATATTGATCCATTTCGGCTAAAATCCGCTATAATCTAGCCGTTCGGCAAATAGATGAAAGGAATACTCATAACGGTTGTAGATGTCCTGGGCATTTTTGTGCCGGGTTTTCTTCTTTTTGTCGGAATAATAATCTGCCCGCCGCTAAGCATTGAACTGTCCAACCTGGCCGTTAAATTTCCTCATTTACCGGATGAAATAGTTAAAAATTTTACGCTGATACTGGTATTGGCCGCGATAATTTCTTATGTGCTGGGCTTTCTTATCCGGCTTTGCTCGATCGGAATGATACACATATTTACCAAGGCTTTCTGGACGGAAAAGCTCGGACGGCAAGCGGCCGTTTTGGAGAAGCATATTCTGGCGGCGCTAAATGACGAAGCTTTGTGCGACAGTTTAAAGATCGAGGCCGGGTTTTATAACAAATACACGCTTAATTACCAGGCACCGTATTTTGGTTTTGTTAAGCGCATCATAAAAATGGGGAATCCGACGCTCTACTCCGAAGCGGAGCGTCTGGAGGCGGAAATAAAATTTTCGACCGGCATCTTCGTACCGCTGTTATTATTTGTGACCGACGGTATCTGGATATGGTACTCGTTTGGCCTGATCTCCGGCTTTGTTATTTCCATGACGGCGTTTCTCGGGGTACTGATAATTCTTCTGACCTTTCCCAATAGAAGGATCAAAGAAGTTACCTACACATACTATCTCGCGTTAATATTGCTGCAATACGGGCCTTCGTTGTTGTCCATGGGCCAGAAGGCCGATGTCAAACCGCCCCCGAGCGAGTGATTGTCTTCCTGAAGGATTTAATTGACTTGTGAAGCGAAACGGGCTACACTCTCGGTTAATTTTGCCAACCCTCTCGAATAAAAATTAAGGAGTTTAAAAGTTTAAATGCGAGAAATTAACATAAAATTGTGTGTTTACAAAGTTATTTCAACTGTAATCATTACCTCGATACTGGCGGTGTCGTCAGCCTTCGCCCAGACCGTGTCGCATACGTATGATGCGGAGCTGGTCGTTTCCGAAGGAAAGAAATCCGTTGAGACCGATGCCGACCTCACGATGAACGAAAAAAACTTTACCATCGTACCGGATAAGAGTTCCTTTGCGTCTTCGGCAAAGAACATAAATTATTCGGACATCAAGGTGGCCGACTATTCTTATTCCAAAAAGCCGATGCTTTCGGGCGGCGGCGCCGTGGCGACCGCCTTGCTGGTGGGATTCATCTTTGCCCTGCCGTTTCTTTTTATCAAGAAAAAGAACCACTGGCTCACTATTCAAACCGAAAAAGATTTTGCGGTCATCAAACTAGGCGGAGATAATTTCCGCCAGATCAGAGCGGACTTTGAAACCCACGGTGTAAAAGTAAATACCGTTGAGGAAGAAAAGAAGAAATAACCGTAAAGTTTATTGAATGAAAAAAGGACGCTTTCGAGCGTCTTTTTTGTTTGTGCTATTTAAAGGAGCTTTTATAAATTGCCACTAGCTTTAGCTAGTGGTCTAAGGCTGGCACAAGCCATTCGGCTTTAGCCGAATCCTATAGCATTCGGCTTTAGCCGAATCCTATAGCATTGGGCTAAAGCCCGGCGTCTCCTCTGATCTTCTTATCCACTAGCTAAAGCTAGTGGCAATTTAAATATTTCCGCACCGCGAAACTACACTAAATACCTGGTACAGCCCCCGTGAAAATAAGCCCGCCCGATGTATAGAAATATTATTAAAAAAACTCTTGTATTTTTTGTAATTAAGAGTATATTCCTTCGCGAACCTGTGGATATCCACTGCGGTTTATGGTTGCCGCGCGAGGCTTTTAAGCCCGGCGCGGACGGGTAAAGTGTTCGGGTGTTGCTTTGAGGTAGCATAAGGAAATGAGCGAAGAAAAAAAGAGTTTTCTTTCTAATGCCGGGCTGGCGCTGGCGCTGGGTTTGGTTTTGTCGTCGATCGTGCTGGGGTGGGCCTATACGAGTAAAAAGAGCGGCGATGAGGCGGTGACCGTCACCGGCTCCGCCAAGAAACGCATTAAATCGGATATTGTAATGTGGAGCGCCGGGGTTTCACACCAGGCATCGACATTGGCTGAGGCCTACAAGGTCCTGACCGAAAACGTGCCCCGGATAAAACAATATCTGCTCGGGAAGGGGATACCGGAAGATCAGATCACGATCTCTTCCATTTCGACCACGGCGCTCCACGGCCGGGACGGGGAGGGGAACGAAACTTCCGAGATAACCGGGTATTCTCTGCAGCAGTATGTTGAGGTGAAATCGCCCGATGTGGAGCGGATCGGCACGATCGCGCGCGAAGCGACGGAGTTGTTGAACCAGGGCATCCTGATCGAATCCAGCGCGCCGCGCTATTATTACACCCAGCTCGGCGACCTCAAGGTAGAGATGCTGGGCGAAGCGGCCAAGGACGCCAAAACGCGCGCCGAGCAGATCGCCTCTTCGACCGGTAATAAGATCGGCGCGGTGCGTTCCGCCAAAATGGGCGTGATGCAGATCACGGCCGCCGATTCTACCGACGTCTCCGATTCGGGCATCAGCGACACCTCGTCCGTATTTAAGGACATAACTGCGGTGGTGAATATAAGCTTTGCGGTTTCGTAAGGGTTATTAAGGCAGAAACGCGGCTGTATTTGTAGGGGCAGGTCTTGTACCTGCCCGGTTTTTATTTTGACGGATGTATAATGTATATAAACTCGTTAATTGATCGACGTAGCCGTTATGAAAGAATCTCAATTTGAGACCGCATTTAATATTTATAAAACCTCTTTTGAAATTGGTAGAGGCGGTTCGGGTGTCGTATACGAGGTATCGGATGAAGACTTAAATGTATATGCATTGAAACTTCTGGAACCAGACAAGATCACTAATGAAAAAAGAAAGAGATTTAAAAATGAAATCCATTACTGTTCTAAGGTCTCACATCCAAATATTATTTCTGTGATTGATTGGGGGTTTTGTGCCGCTAATGGGGTTAAGCATCCGTTTTATGTAATGCCTCGTTACCCAATGACTTTACGTGATTTAATAAAAAAGGGAATAGGGTTTGATAAAGTTTTGTCCTATTTTCTGCAGTTATTAAGTGGTTTAGAAATGGCTCACCGGGAAGGTATTTGGCATAGGGACCTTAAACCCGAGAACATTTTGTTTGCACAGGATGCCAATCAAATGGTCATTGCCGATTTCGGAATTGCTCATTTCAATAAAGAGAATCTACTGACGACTGTGGAAACGAATCCCAATGCTAAAATGGCGAATTTACAGTATGCCGCGCCCGAACAACGTAAGAAGGGGGCTAAGGTTGATTTTCGCGCCGATATATTTTCTTTGGGATTAATATTGAATGAAATGTTTACCGGCGAAGTTATACACGGCACCGGGTATAAGAAGATTAAAGACGTCGCTCCCGGGCATGACTTTTTAGATGAGTTGGTCGAGTTAATGATCATGCAATCGCCGGATGCCAGGCCCTTGATCAGTGAAATTAATCTTAAATTAAACGGAAACATCGATTCGCTGATGTCAGAAAGGGCGGATGAGGAAGAGGATATAGTTACTCCTTATTTAGATAGGAACCGGATATTAACCGAACAAAAGCTATTTGTAGACTTTCGCAAAGAATGGTTCGATTCGGAGCAAAGTGTCGAGGATGCTGCTAAATCCGTGAGCGAAGTATTTTCTTTATTACTTGAAATATACGAATCGGGCAAAGATGTTTTTTCGGTGAAGGATATTCGTTTTCGTAGAAACGATACTATGTGCGGTATTTATCATGCCGATATCGGATGTCATGTGACCGTGCCTAATCTTCGTAGAGGGAATACATTGAAGTCCACTAAGCCGGAGTTGTTTCTGGAGATAGTGCTTTTTAACAGCGGTGGATTTCACAATTATGTAGGAAATCACCTTAAAGAGATTTTTTTGTATCCCGAAATTAATAAACAGCGCCAACTGGTATGGATTGATCGCCTGAATGACTCCACGGCTTGGCCGGAAGAAAAAATTGCGAAAAGATGTTTCAAACTGTTTATATCCGAAATACAGAAAATACCAGAAGATCCCAAAAAATCGGAAGAAATAAAAGAAGATGAAAAAGAGTTTTGGGAGGATCTGCGGAAAATGACGACAGGTACTCAATAAGGCAGATAAAAAGGGCAGGCACGAGGCCTGCCCCTACAATTGTTGTTTAAAGAGCGGGCAAGGATGCCCGCGCTCCATACTTACTTCATATCCAGGCTCTTCATAAGGAAGCCGTAGATATCGGCTTGTTCCTGGATGACCTTGGTCGTCGGTTTGCCGGCGCCGTGTCCGGCGCGTGTTTCGATCCGGATCAGAACCGGAGCGCTGCCTGCCTGTGCCGCCTGCATCGTTGCCGTGTACTTAAAGCTGTGCGCAGGGAAAACGCGGTCGTCGTGATCGGCGGTGGTCACCAGCGTCGGCGGATATTTCGTACCGGGCTTGATGTTGTGCAGCGGCGAATACGCGTAGATGGCCCTGAACTCTTCCGGGTTATCGGGCGAGCCGTAGTCCGAGGTCCACGCCCAGCCGATGGTAAATTTCGTAAAGCGCAGCATATCCATCACGCCCACCGCCGGCAGGGCCGCGCCGAACAGATCCGGACGCTGATTGAGGACTGCTCCGACCAGCAAGCCGCCATTAGAACCGCCCTGAATGGCGAGTTTCGGCGTCGATGTATATTTATTTGAGATCAGCCATTCACCCGCCGAGATAAAGTCGTCAAAAACATTTTGCTTTTTCAACTTCATTCCGCCTTCGTGCCAGCTTTCTCCATACTCGCTGCCGCCGCGCAGGTTAGCAACCGCCAACACGCCGCCCATTTCCAGCCAGACCACGCGGGAAACGCTAAAGCCCGGCGTCTGCGGAATATTAAAACCGCCGTAGCCGTAAAGGATGGTCGGATTCGAACCGTCGAGCTTGATGCCTTTTTTGTGGACGATGAACATCGACACTTTAGTGCCGTCCTTGCTCGGGTAGAAAACCTGTTTGACCTCAAAATTGCTGGGGTCGAAATCAACCTTTGCCGTGCGGAACAGATCGCTCTTGCCGGTTTTCATATCATAACGATAGATGGTCGGCGGGGCGTTGTAGCTGGAGTAAGTGTAGAAAGTTTCCGTGTCGTACCGTTTGCCGTTAAATCCGCCGGCGCTGCCGATCCCGGGAAGTTTTACTTCGCGGACGGGTTTTCCATTGGTATCGACGATCTTGATCTGGGTATAGGCGTCTTTCAGATACGAAAGGACAAACTGGTTGTTAAGAAAATCGACTCCCTGTAACGTCTCCGCCGATTCGGGAACGATGTCCTTCCAGATACGATCTTTTGCCAGCGCGTTGACAACCACTACTCTGCCGCGCGAAGCGCCTTGATCGGTAAAGAAATAAAAATTGGCTTCGTCGTTACCGATAAAGCTGTAGTTGCCCTCGAGCTTATCGACCAGCGGGATGATGGGCGCTTTTTCGGCCGTCAGGTTCTTGAAATAAACCATGTTCTTCGGCGAGGTGCCCTTACCGATGGATATGATCAGCCAATTGCCGTCCTCGGAAACGCCGCCGCCGACAAAATACTCTTTATCGGTCGGTTCATAAACCACGTAATCATCCGATTGCGGGGTGCCGAGTTTATGAAAATACATCTTCTGGTTGAAGTTGTTGCCTTTTAACTCGCCGCCGGCCTGGGCATCGGGAAAACGGCTGTAGAAAAAGCCCGAGTTATCTTTCAGCCACGAGATCCCGCCCTGGCGGTTCGGCCTCAAGGTGTCCGGGAGGTCCTGGCCGGTCGCAACGTCGCGGATGTGCCATTCGGTCCGGTCGGAACCGGCCACCGCCACGCCATAGGCCCAGAGTTTGCCGTCGTCGGTAAATGACGAACCGTTTAAGGCCGCGGTTCCGTCAGCCGTAAGCTTGTTCGGGTCGAAAAATACCTTGCCCGGATCGGTTATCGAATTCGCGATGTAAAGGACGTTCTGATTCTGCAGCCCGTCGTTTTTGGCGTAGATGTAGAAATTGCCGACTTTGTTCGGCGCATAAATTTTTTCGTAGTTCCAGAGCTTGGTCAGACGCTCCTTGAGCATCTGACGCTGTGGAGCGATCGTGTCCAGGTACGAAGCCGTCAGTGCATTTTCCGCGTCGATCCAGGCGCGGGAATCCGCCGACTCGGTGTCCTCCAGCCAGCGGTACGGGTCGGAGATCTTCATTCCATGATATTCATCAACCTGTTCGACCTTTTTGGCTTTGGGATAATCGAATGATTGCGCGGAAACGCTGCCTGTCAATAAAAACACCAGCGCTAAAAACAACGTAATGGTCTTTGTCATTTACACCTCTCCCTTTAACTTTTTGCAAAAAGCATAACGCAAAAGGCGCGGAAATTAAAGGTAAAGTGGTATGGAGCGCGAATTTATTCGGGGCGTTAGAAGATAGGCAATTGATTGTCGGCGTCGAGGTCCTGCGTCTGAATGCCGGGAAGTATCTGCATTTGTACTTCTTCCGGGAACCAGCAGGTCTTTTCATTAAGCATCGCTTCGACCTGATCTTTAGGCAGAGGTTTGGACATCAAATAGCCCTGGCCATAGTCGCAATCCAATTTTCTCAGGATCTGCAACTGCCCGACCGTCTCGATACCTTCGGCGATGATCTTCAGCTTCAGGGTCTTAGCCAGCGAAACGATCGTCCGCAGGATCTCACCGTCTTCGCCGCCTTCGCGGACGTTGGAAACAAATGAGCGGTCGACTTTGAGAGTGTCAAAAGGCAGCCGGTGAAGTTGGCTGAGCGATGAGTAACCGGTTCCGAAATCGTCGATGCTTAAGCGAACGCCCAGTTCTTTCAGGCGCGACAGTGAATCGACGGTCATTTCAATATTCTGCATCGCCGTGGATTCCGTAATTTCCAGTTTTAACGAATCCGGTGCGAGCCGGTGCTTTTCCAAAACTCGGCGGACATCATCGACCAGGCTGAGCTCGGACAGGTGACGTCCCGAAAGGTTCACGCTGACCATCAGGTTTTTATCGACACCCGGCAGATTCTGCCACTCGGCGACCTGGCGGCAGGCTTCATTCAGTATCCAGCCGGTCATCGGAATGATCATGCCGCTTTCTTCAGCGATCGGGATAAAGTCGTTGGGGGGAACCAATCCGCGGTCGGGGTGATTCCACCTGACCAATGCCTCAAAACCTGCCAGGCCGCCCTCTTCGAGTGATACGATAGGCTGGTAAAAGAGGACCAGTTCCTTGCGCTGGACCGCAAAACGAAGATCGGATTCGATCTTTACGGCGTTTACGATACGAGAGCGAAGCTCTTTATCAAAAATGGCGATCGGAACTTCCTCTTTTTTCGCGTGGTGCATCGCGATATCGGCATCGCGGAGTATTTCTTCCGGATGGTCGTATTCGGCGTCGCTCTGGGCGATCCCGAGATGAAGCGAGATAAAGACTTTGTTGCCCTGCAGAATAAAAGGCTGCGAGATCTTCTGGTGAATGTTTTTGGCAAACCTGAGGTTTTCCGCCGGGCTCGTGATGTCGTTAAGGACCACCGCGAATTCGTCTCCGCCCAGCCGGGCTACGACATCGGTCTCGCGTACCGCGCCCTGCAGCCGCTTTGCCACCATGATCAGCATCTTGTCGCCGATCGAGTGGCCGAGAGAGTCATTAATGTTTTTAAAGCGCTTAAGATCGATGAAAAACACACTGAACTTGGTCTGCTCCGGCCCGTTGGATCTTTCGATCGACGATTTTAGCTGCTCCTGTAAAAAAGCCCGGTTGGCAACGTCGGTCAGCGAATCGTGCATGGCCGCGTACTGGAAGGCTTCCTTGCTCTTGCGCAGCGCGTCGCTGATGCTCTCCTGCTTCTTTAAGTAACTGTTAAGCTGTTTGACGTGCTCTTCCGCCTGCTCGGCACGCTGTCTTTCCGCTTCCGCCTTGGCGCGCTCGGCCTTTTCCGCTGTCTCAAAGGAAACGTTGATCTCCCCGATAGATTTTCGATAAGTAAAGTATGCCAGCCCGACGGCGATCGTGGTCACGACCGTGGCGACCGGGTCTGCATAGATGATCAGCTTATAGATGAGCCCTGCCAAACCGGCCCCGGCTATATGCGTGATCGAACCGGGAAGCATCTGGTCCAGCCAGATCTTCCAAAAGCTTTTTCCTTTATGAAAGGCGACGTATCCGGCAACCAGCGTCGAATTAACAAAAAACTGTATCAGGGCCATCGTACCCAGCACCGAAAGCAAATAAGCGCTGGTGGCAAAACCGGCCGGCTGCCCGACACTTTGAAGGAAAGGAAAGAGCGAGAGATAGCTAACGTAGGTAATCGTCGTCGATAAAGCGATACCGCCGACATTAAAAAATATCGCGGAATTGGGATAGCCCGCGTTCCGGCTTTTTATACGGACGGAATTGGTCAGGAATTCGAGCGAAGCCAGAATGATGGCAAACTCACCACCGTAGAAAAGGAAAGTGAGAAAGATCATCGCGTCCGCAAAGGTAAAGACCAGATTGGACCGGGGAAACTGAAGCTGCATTCGCGAGGCAACGGCCAACGTGAAAATCGTCAGCAGAAGAAAACCGAGGTCGATCTTGCTGTAATTAACATGGGTAAAGGCCCACACGAGGGCCAGCCCGCCTGCGGCGATAATGACAACATCAAAAGATTTTTGTAGGACCTTGTAACCCATAAATTTCGGGGAAGCGCTGTTAAGCGTTAAAAAAGCATTTCCGTAACGAAACGGATAAACAACTGTCTGAGGCGGTAAAACCTTTGACTATCGGCAGATTTTGATAGGAAGCCCACATCAGAAGTCGAACTAAATACATCTCAGGAATATTCTGATTGCGGGAGGTATAACGGAGTTTCTTCTGTCTTTGAGGTACGCGTGATCGGCCGTGAAGCGGCCTTCAGTTAAGATAATAACATTGTTCAACGTAAAATGTCACTGTTATTTTTCATAATTAAGCCAATTTTCGGTCGATTTTTGTTTTGATCCCCGCAATTTTACGCGGTCTTAATTTACCCCATTCAGGCAGAAGTACCGCAATATGCTTCCACATCGGCAATTAAATTAAGGTAAATGGCGTATTTCTACAAGTTAGCACCTCTAATCAATGTCGTGGATACTTACTACTCACTGTATACCGCGGTTACACTTCAGAAGTGGGAGCTGTTAAGTCTTTTGATGCCAATAGTTTAGAGAATTTTTCCGGGTCTAAGCGCATAACTGCATACTGAGTATCCATTTCCGGTAGCAAGAATTTTTGCCTCCAGGCAAACGAGGGAGTACCGTTAAGCTACTGCAAATTAAGTATTTAGCGGTCTTATTTGTTCAGCGGAGTGTTGTGGCACGCGGATTGTATATAGACAGATCACTAGGCTAATTAAAAGCCATAATATATAGCAAGAGAAAATTTTGGAGGAGAGAAGATAATGAAAAGCGTAAAAAACATATTAGCGATGGTAGCAATGGTAACGGTTATGGGTGTCAGTTCTTCATTTGCAGGAGTTTATTGGGCAGATCGTAACGGCGACGGTACCAACGATACCAAAGTTTGCACCAAAGACGGTGACTCGGCCAACGGCGGCATTCTGATCGGCGACTTTGCGGCCTCGCTCGGCGGCATCCTGATCGGCGACTTTGCGGCTACCGGCATCCTGATCGGTGACCTGGCCGACGGCGACACTTGCGGCAGTGACTCGGTCAACGGCGGCATCATGATCGGTGACTAATCAAAGTTCCTAAGCTGGTTCGGTATTGGGCATACTCAAGCGAACTTGATAGTGAGATAGGATTTATTTTTCCAGCTCACCATAATTGGACAACTCCCCTATAGGCTTCGTTGAAATAAGATTCTAACGAAGCCGTTTTTTTATTTAAAAATAAGTATGTCTGGGAAACGATCAGGTGATCATGTACGAGGTCCGTTGAAACGGAAGACTTTCTCGCCATGAGGTCAGAACCGGGAGGCTCCCCTCTCCTGCCCCGAGGAGGGGTGGCAGCCGCTTCGGCTGACGGGGTGGTGGGAGTAGCGACCGGGTTTCTTTTAGCGATTAGTTATTAATGGTGGCTTTGCCCATTTACCCTGATTTGCCTAAATACTCTCATAGCGTTTTAGTGTTTGCCTAAAAACTATTCTATCTTTTTGCTGTCTTGAGGCTGGGCTGTCCCAGCCTTTTTTGTTTACAAAATCTGCGGTAAACGTTACGGTTTACGGACGTTCTAACCTATCTTTTCTTTCTTTATCTAAATAGGAACTGTACCAATGTCCGAACTTCCAGCAGAACAAGGCGGCAGAGACCCAGAAAAGTATCTCCCAACACCAGAACCATACTGGCAAACTAGCAGTTTTTGGTTGGCTGTCTTGGCTCTCGTTGCCATTGTTGCCTTGTTTTTCGGTGGCATGGGCGCTAGCACCTGGCGTGAGTGGATTGAGTACATGACCACTCACATCTTGGCTGTATTGACATTTGTTTTCCTTATCGCCAACACCATTAACACCGTGAAACAACGGCAGATTACGTCCAATCAAGAGGTTGAAGCCACTCGCACTCGCTTGCTCGTTGGAGACCAATACCAAGCTATGCTGGACGCGCTGAAACGAACCGACAGTTTGTTGAAGCAAAACGAACGGATGATTGCCGAAGTCGAAAAGCAAGCTAACGCTTCCCAAGATGCTGTGGGAAAAATGCAAAGAGCGCTGGAGCAAACCGATCGCTCGATGCAAAACGACCAATCCGCTTACGTAATGCTGAAAGAGGTCAATTCTGGTGCTTTCATGTTGGGCGAGCCTGTACACGGACGAGTCGTAGTAATTAATAGCGGCAAAACTCCAGCTTATGACGTTCGGATTTATGCGAATCTTACTTTCGAGCCTGTCCCTTTTTCGTTCACTCACGAAGAAGCTAAAAAAATGGTTGGCAATGAACACCACACTGCCTATCCAAGCATCTGTGAACCGAACGGGGGCGACATGACTCAAGATGTAGTTTGGGATGGCGTTTTGAACGACAAGGGATTGGAAATGGAAGCCAAGGGCGCTTTGTACTTTTGGGGACTTATTACTTATATTGATATTTTTAGTCGTGATAGATGGACTGAATTTTGTTATCGCAAGCATCTCAAAGGGCAAAGAAGCGGTGTCGAGCCCTACTTGGCTTTGAATGAAACTAACAATAACGCCGACCGTCCCGAACAAACAAAGAGCGATGATTAAAACACTTGCCCTAATCATCGGCTTGACCTCCGTTGCCCAAAAAGGCAACAATCGAAGCCAAGCTTGCCCAAATACCCAAGAGTAAATGGGCAAAGCCATTAGTTATTAATGGTGGCTTTGCCTATAAAGTCGGTTTTGCTTACAACTGCTCATATTTATAGAGCCGATAAATTAAATATGGGAGCGCCGGCAAAGCGCGGCTTGTTCGCGCTAACTAGCGTAAAATCAAAGGCTTTTCCAGATCGCTACGCGATCTTGCCGGCAAGATGCCGGCGCTCCCAGGTAAAGCCGAATAGGTTTAAATCAACGCGCAAATCCTGATTACTTCGAATCTCTTAACGACTAAATTTCCCGGCCGGGCTATGCTTTCAGGTAGTCTGAGGTCGGGAAAGAGCCCCGTGCCTGAATTCTCCGATCTCAATGTTCTTTTTTAATTTAGTCTGCGGATTTGTGAATTTTACGGGATTTCTGGAACATTTTTGTAACAGGTGTAACACTGTCACACCCTGTAACTGTTACACCCCCCCGCGAAATGGCTGCGGATCTTAGATCCTAAAGCGCTACCGGCTGAAGCCGGCCGCTTATGACTTTAGAGTAAAAGCCGACCATAATATCTGCTGTGCATCTACGCCAATTGTCTATGCGATTCTCTCCGGCCGGTAGATAACTAGGCTAACTCTCTTGTTTACTGTGCATTATGTTAAATTTGCATGAGCTTCCAGGTATATGGATACTTGCTACTCACTGTATACTGCGGTTACACTTTCTGAAAAAATGCCGTTAACCTCATAGTTACAATAACTTACCAGTTTTCTCCAAATGAAATGCCATAACTGTATATTCAGTATCCATTTATGGTAGCAAGAATTTTTGCCTCCACGAAACGCGGATTGTTGCACTAACACCTTATGTATCAGGTATTTAGATGGCATATATACTTTGTGGAATGTTGTGGCACGCGGATTGTAATAGAGAGGGCACTAGGCAATAGCCAATACATAGCAAGAGAAAAAAGAAAGAGTAAATTCGGAGGAGAGAAAAGACAATGAAAAGCGTAAAAAACATATTAGCAATGGTAGCGATGGTAACGGTCATGGGCGTCAGCTCGTCATTTGCAGGAGTTTATTGGGCGGATCGTAACGGCGAGGTTCGCACCAGTTGCACCAAAGATGAGTCGGCCAACGGCGGAATCCTGATCGGCGACTTTGCAGCTTCGCTCGGCGGCATCCTGATCGGCGACTTTGCAGCTACCGGCATCCTGATCGGTGACCTGGCGGACACCCCCGCGACTTGCGGCAATGACTCGGCCAACGGCGGCATCATGATCGGTGACTAATCGAAGTTCCTAAGCTGGTTCGGTATTGGGCATACTCAAGCGAACTTGATAGTGAGATAGGATTTATTTTTCCAGCTCACCATAATTGGACAACTCCCCTATAGGCTTCGTTGAAATAAGATTCTAACGAAGCCGTTTTTTTGTTTAAAAATAAGTATGTCAGGGAAAGGATTCAGGCGGAGATTTTTTGGACGAGGGCGGTTGAAAGAGACCTGATGCGCTTTTCGTCTAATGTTTTAACTTTACCATCGCGATAGATCTCATTCCCGGCCGCCATTGTAAGTATCACATCACGTGCGGTAGATGAAAACACAATCGCCGCGGCAGCGGCGTGCACCGGTAATTGCGCGATATTCTCTAAGGTCACGACGGCAAGATCGGCCTGCTTACCAGCTTCCAGAGAGCCGGTAATGTCGCTTAGCCCCAAAGCCCGCGCGCCGCCAAGCGTCATCATCTCAAGCATCTCCGCGGCGGAAATGAAGCGCCGGCTATCGTCACGATTTCGAGCGGAAAGAGCGGCAAAGCGAGCTTCCTCGATGATATCGCAGGAATTGTTACTGGCCACCGAATCGCTGCCCAATCCGGTAATTACGCCGTTCGCAAGAAATTTCTCCAGCGGCGCGGTGCCGTGTCCGAATTTTGCATTCGATTTCGGGCAATGGGCGATCGTGGAACCGCTTCCGGCGATCAGGCCGAGGTCATCATCATTTGCATTTACACAATGCACCAGCAGCGGCTTTGAATCCAGCACGCCGATAGAAGAAAGATACTGAACACTGGAAGTGCCCGGCGGCGTCCAGGTGACACCGCTTTTTTTCCAAAGCCCCGCCAGCAATCCATGGCCGCGCAGCATAAACGCCTCTTCGATAGAAGATTCGGCCGTGTGGATCGAAGTTTTTATATTTTCATCGATAGCAAATTCAGCGATCTTCCGGAACAGCTCCGCGCTGACGGTATAAGGGGAGTGAGGCGAGATACCCGTTTCGATGAGGGGGCTTTCATATTCTTTTATGGCGAGGTATTTTTCCTTCAGCTTTTGAAAATCGGCTTCCGCCCGCGTATCGTCGGGTGAAAATTCCGTCTCCTGATAAACGATGCCGCGCAAGCCTAATTGCCTTAAGGCCTTGATGGCGGCCGATCCATTTCGCCCGACATCCGCAAAGCAGGTTACGCCGGCCCGGACGCCTTCGGCAGCGCCCAGCAAAGCTGAAAGTTCGATATCCCCGGCGGTCAAAAATTCAGCGCGGACCTTGGTCAGCTTCAGCAGCCAGGCGAGAAAGTCATCTTCGACGCTATCCAGCAATCCCCGCATCACAGTGAGCTCCAGATGCGAATGACAATTGATCAAACCGGGAATGATCGCCGCCGCGCCAAAGTTTTCGAGCGTCGAGGAATGAAAAGCCCGGACAAGTTTTTCTTTTTTATCGACGGCGATGATCCGGTCGTTTTCGATGACGATGGCGCCGTTTTGGATCGGCGGTGAAGATATGGGAAGCACCCATTCGGCGGCCATGATACGCATAATTTAGTCGGCTTTTTTTGATCTCCGGTAGCGGGCAAGGATCGATTCCACATACGCGTGTGTCGATGAAATATCTATACGCTGGATAAATTCTTCTTCGGTGAGCGGCGGAGCATTTTCGTCGGTTTTGCCCCACTCTTCGGCCCGGCTCGGGCCGGCATTGTAGGCCGCCAGCATGCGCGCTTCCTCGCCGGGCAGATCGCGAAAATTCTGGCGTAATTTCTCCAGATACCAGCAGCCGATCTGCAGATTTGTTTCCGGGTCCCGCAGCAGCTCGGTCACATTTTCAGCGGCGCGTTTCTCAAAGGCCTTCATTCCGGTTTCTTTTGCCCAATCACGTGCTACCGTCGGGGTGACCTGCATTAACCCTATCTCCCCATCGGCGCCGATCTCCCAGGGCTTAAAATAAGTTTCCTCGTAGATAACGCTCCAGACTAACGTCTTGTCCAGGCGGTAAACTTCGGCCTGGCGGGAGATCAGTTCGTCATAACGATGGATCCAGTAAATGTCGAGAAAAAAATAAAAAGCGGCCAGGACGACAGCGGCTAACAAGACTCCAATTGCACTGAAAGTTAAAATGCGGCGCATTTATTAAATTGCCACCAGCTTTAGCTAGTGGGCAGAAGGGACGGTAGAGCATTTGGCTAAACCACTAGCTAAAGCCAGTGGCAATTTAAAGATTCTCAAGGTTTCGCTTTCGACTTTACGACCGGTTTCTTTTTTCGTTTTACCGGAACGGCTTTTATTTCTTTCTGAAATCCGCCCCGCACCATTTCGGCAAACAGATCGACATCGTAATCCGCTTCACGCGACATCTCTTCGCGGATACTATGCAAGGTTTCCAGAAATAAAGTACGGCGATACATCAGGTGAGAATTATATCATTAACGGCCCCAAAAAATTGTTACTAGTGCCCAGATATAGAACAGCGGCGCCCAGACAAACACAACGACCGCAATATTTAATCCGAACGCAATGGAAACGGCCAGTTGGCTGAAGGAAAGCCCGGGCTTGACGATCCTCACGGCGGCCGCAATAAAACCGAGCGCCGAACCGATGAAGGCAAATGAGGCGCTGCGGCCGGTAAAGTCTACAGGGCCAAACTCTGGAAGCAAGATGAATATCGGCAGGATATTGGCTGCCGCCAGCAGCAGCGTAACGACCGCCAGTTTTATACCGGGTTTACGAACGGGAGTATTCATATATAAGGAGACCAATTTATCGGGCACCGTTTGCCGAATAAATTCGGCGCTTCAGGTTATTTTTCCACCAAAAATTCCGGGGTGACGATCATCGGCACAAAAAAGCCGGCGGCGGTATTGAACAACCTTATCCGCGCTTGTTTGCGAACGCTGGCCAGGTGGCCGAAATTCCAGGTGACGAGGTAATCGATCTTATGGACGGACGCCAGTGCGACATGCAGCGCATCGGCGATATATTTGCGCGAAAAAATGCCGCGAGAGATATAGCCTTCGGCGAGGATAGCGGCCTCATCCACCATTTCCAGTTGTTCCAGCGGTTTGATCAGATTGAGATAGCCGGTACGATGCGGTTCGGAAACTCTTTCGAGTTCGCGCTGAACCAGCGGTGTAATGAACGGGCGGTATTCGTGAAGCTCATGCTCCCACCAGCGGATGGTCAGGTCACGGCGAAAAGGTTCTCCGTTATCGAGGTATGCCCCGACAACAGAAGTTTCCAGATATAGGCTTTGTTTCATTAATATTATTATCGCCGTTTTTCAGACATAAGAAAACTATCAACTTTTAACTGTCAACTATTAACTGTTTCTCATAAATTAACAGTTAATAGTTGACAGTTAAAAGTTGATAGTCTGCCTTGACCGCAAATTACTAATCTTACTCTTTAGCGGTCACCGCTCGTTTTATCGGTGAAAAGCTAAGCGTGTAATTCTGAAAATCGAATGTCAGCCGGTAGTGTTTGAGAAAATTTCCTCCCAAAATACCTGACTGTTCAAAACCGGCATTTTCATTGATCACACTCAGGTTGAGCGCTATTGCGCGGACATCTTCGATACTATGCTTTCCAAACGAGACGCTGGGCAGATGAAACAAAGGCACTCCTTCGGTCACACCGGCGGCGCCGATGACCCTCATCTTTTGTTTGCCCTGAAAATGTTTGACCTCCTCGCGCCCGGCAAGTTCGGTAGAGATAACCGAAAGCTCCGCTCCGGTATCGACGATAAAATTAAGCGGGTCTTCGACTCCCGGCAGCGTGACCTCACCGCTCAGAAATCCGCTTGGGGTCAGCCTGAGAGTCGAGACAAATTCGTCCTCGTTTTTCTCCTGCAGACGCTGGGCCTCACCACCATCGCGTTTCGACATGACAAAGGTCATATTTTCGAAATCGATCGTGGTCAGAAATTTTGATAATAAAGATAGCCCGATATAACCGTCGAAGCGGTTTATTTCATCGGGGAACCGACGTAGATAAACCGGCACGTTGCGTATTTTTACTTCGCCCAGTGAAACGGACGACAACATTCCATAGACGATCTCAAATTTGCCGTTGCCGCCTACTCCGCGGGCATTGCCCCCGCGCGCGACCGGCTTGATATCCAGCTTATCCGCTGTCTGCTGAGACAGGACCGTGATATTCGAACCGGTGTCGATGACAAAGCGCAGTACTTCATCGTTACGGCCGATCTTTAAATTCACTACCGGGCGGTCGTTTATCAATTCGATGGGAACGGTCGTGTCGTCTTTTCCGCCCGTGTCATAAAGTTTTGTCCGGGTGCTTAATACTTCCAGGAAACGGACCAGGCCTTTTATTCGCTCGCGCCGGTCGATATCGGCAGGAGGCGAGATGCGTAAAAATTTACGGTACGAATCCGCCGCTTCGCGATATTTTTCCAGCCGGGCGCATACCTGCGCCAGCGAAAGAAGATAATCCGGTTCGTCAAAGTCCTCATAGGCGGCCCATGATAATTTCGCCCGGCTGTCTTCCAGCCGGTTATTATAGAAATCGAGCATTCCCAAACCGGCAATGGCGAACGCGTTATCCCTTTCGATCGCCAGCGATGCCCGCAGAGTTTCTTCGGCTTCCTTAAAATGGCCGGCCGAAAGCAGCATGTTGCCTACCAGGGCATAAGCGTACGAGTTGCGCGGATCAGATTTAGCCACATCAAAAGCCAGCATATAACCTTCCAGCAACTGGCGGGTCTTATACAGCACATGGCTCAACTTTAATTTTGCTTTGACGCTGAATTTGTTGATCTCAAGGGCTTTGCGGAAGCTCGCCTCGGCGGCGGGGTAATCGGCACGGCGAAAGGCCTTCTCGCCTTGTTTCATCCATTGCGATTCGCTTGCGACATCGATGTTTTGAATATCTCCGGCGCGGGCTCCGATAGAGGCCGGTACAAGAAAGCAGGTCAAAAACAAAAATATTCCGAAAGCAGGGAACGCTGATCTAACAGCGGGGAAAGTGCAAGAACTTCGTAAAACTCTTACAAACATAACGCGAACTCCTTCTCTCAAGCGGGCCGCTACTTGAGAATTTCACCGGTTTTCATCGACCACAGAACCAGATCCAGCTCGTCAAAATTAATTTCTACCCGTTTGGCAAAATCACGCAATTTTTCTTCGGTTTCCAGATAACGGGTGCGGGTCGAAGGCGGTTTGGGATCGTCGATCACTTCGAGTTCGACGAGGCAATGGAGGATATGTTTATCCAGGATGCCATAGCCGCTTAAGCCAATATTTCGTAAATAATGGCTGGCTTCCTTATACCCGAGTCCTTTAATGCGTTTCTCTTTTACCAGCCAGTCGCGCCGGTCGATAGGGTCTTTCAGACTCGTTAGATGCTGTTTGAGCCCTTTTTTGATGCCTGACGCGCTTAAAAAATCCCGGCTGGCGACAATATATCTTGAACGGGCAAAAGGGAACCGGTGAACCCCGGAAAGAGCGCTGGAAAGCTCCGAAAAATCGCCTTCTTCCAGGATGTGGCGGACAGCTTCGATCGAGCGCAGGCCCATCCGCGCGGAACAGCCGCCGGTAAAAAAGCAATAAACCATCTCTTCCCACAGGCGTTCGTCACTGCCTTTGCGCCAAACGTCCCTGAATTCCCGCAATTTGGCCAGGATCTCTTTCCGCCGCCGGCGATGGTTACTCTTTATGTTTTCAATGGTTACAGGGATCTTTTCTCGCACGCGGATATTGTTGAATCAATTATGTACCTTTGGCAAATGTTGGTCAATGGATTTTTGGGCGGTGAGCGATGTAGGGGCGGCACCTGTGGCCGCCCGCGTTAGTGCACAGGTATGAGGTCAGAACCCGAAGCGGTAGCGAGGGGTTTGTGTGGTTCGTGTGTTTGGTGTGATTAACGATGCCGGAGGCATCAGGGATATTAGCCGTGCGGCGAAAGCCCACGGACATCGCATAAAATGTTTATCAAGCTCCGGCAGGAGCGCGGGAATCCGCCGCCCCTCCAGGGCTTTTCGATATATGTGGTGACCGTACCGGGGCTTTCACCCCCGGCTAATATCAGCCAGCCCTCCGGGCTGAGTTGTGACGGATAAAATAGCTGTCACAGCGTCACAAATTATAGACACCCGCAGCAAAACATCTTATATTAGCGCCATACAGGAATTCTGAGCTCTCATTACTCTAAAGGAAATTCCATGAACGACCCTAAACCCGAAGACCAACCAGTAGCAAAAGCCGAGCAATTAGATGTAACTCCTGCCAAATTCAAGGATCTTGTAGAGGTGCTGGGAAAAGCCGTCCTCTATATTGGAGCTTTTTGCTATGCAGTTGGAATTTTAGTTGAAAGTTTATACCTGGGAAGTTTCGGCGTGTATCACGTCAGTTTGTTCCGGTTTACTTATGTTTTTGCTGGCTTGTGGGCGCTTTTACTATTTGCGATGCCCGTTTTTCCAATTTCGACGTTTTTAGCACAATGGGAATTAAATAAGTCAGTAAAACATGGCCCAACTTACCTCCTAGTTTTTCTATGGCTAATAGTGGCAATATTGGGAGTGGGGGGATTTATTATTGAAGTTTTTCTGATGGGGTTGAGCGGAATTGAAATCAATTCTATGTTAAACCTCACGGCTTTAAGCGCTATCTCGATAATCTTGGGTTTAATAACCTATAGTAGTTTTCATAAAGACAAAAAAAAAGAACACTATAAAGTTTTGTTTCATTTTAATTTTTTGACTGGTCTGCTTTCTCTAGTTTCCTTTTTAATCTTTCTCGGCTTGTTCTCAACGCATATATTTCCTCAAATTTCTGCTCGTCTTGGTGGCGGAAAGCCACTCACGGTCCAATTATTACTAGAAGCCAATAAACAAAATTCCTGGATGATACAGAAGAATTTTGATTTGTGCGAAAACGACAAAGCGAAGATTGCGGCACCTGAGGAAGTGCAATTAATCGCAACCAAACCGATGCTCCTGCTGCTAGCAACGGATAGCGATTATATTATTCGCAAAGACGAAAATATTGCGATTACTATCTCTCGTGATCAGGTCAAAACGGTGTTATATCTTGATAAGATTGATCCGAATAAAGACGTTTGCGGGGGAGACACGCCGCCAAAGCCTGCTGGAGATACTCCACCGGTGCCTGCGGGGTAAATAAAAAGACAGGTATTTCGTATGTTTTAGTGCGATTTCGTGGTTCCAGTCTTATTACATTGTTTATTAGCCCTTAAAACTGTAAACACGAACACACGAAACCGCACTAAACCGGAAGAGAAACCCGGTCGCTACCGCTCCCCGGTTCTGACCTCATATCTAAATCCAAGTATATTTATTGATGTTTAAAAGAAGCACACTCCATAACTGCCCTAGTTTCTGCCGTTTCTATAAAAAAACTCTTGATTTTAGAACTTTTCTGAGGTATAAGCGTTTAGTGTTGTATGCATAAGTAAGCCTGATTGCTTATGGCATCGCAGGCCTAGCAATAGGCATCTAACCCCTGCAGTTCCGGTAAAGTGGTGAAAAATGCCCTTTTGAGGTTGAAAAAGTATGATGCTATTGGCTATAATATATTTAGCCTTTCCTTTCGCAAGGCAGGGGAAGCCTACCATTCTCGCGAAGATTTAATAAAGAGGTAAATTGATGAATTCGTTGCTGAAAAAAGCCGCCAGGCTTAGTTTTATGTTCGTTGCCGGTCTGGCTCTATCTGGAGTGGTAGAAGTGTCTGCGCAAACACCGCGTGGCACGGGTACCCCCTTACTGCAGCCGATCGTTATCACTAAATCATCCTCAGGTCCTAAAGTTACTACTCCGCCTTCGACCATTCCCACGAAAACGATAGTTCAGAAACAAGCTCCGGTGCCTGCGCCGCAGCCTCAGTCACAGCCTACGCCGGGTGCAAACGGTGTTACTAAGACAGTTAGCACTCAGCCGCTTTACGATATCCCAATCATTCCGACCGCCGGCATCCTGGTCGAAAAGGCCGCCGGGCAGACGGTAATGGATAATTCGTCCAACTTTGCTTTTAATCCTGCTTCCAACGTGAAATTGATCACGGCCTATGCGGTGCTGAAAACCTTTGGCCCCAATTACCGTTACCCGACCAATGTCTGGACGGACGGTACAGTAGACGTTGCGACAGGAAATCTATACGGAAACCTTTATATTTCCGGCCGCGACCCGTCGTTTAATTACGAACACGCGGTGGCGATCGCCGAAGCGCTAAATAAGCTTGGCATTCGCAATATCAACGGCGACCTGGTCGTGACGTCGAGCTTTATGATGAATTTCAACAGCTCGGCCGCCCGTTCCGGCGCATCGCTTTATAACACGCTGAACACCGACGGCCGCTCGGCCGCGGCAGTGCGCGCCTGGCAAAATTACAGTATCAACTCCGGCAAAACCTTTACGGTCCCGAGTGTTACGATCACCGGCAAGGTCTACGAGGAAAACGTTCTTCCGACCAACGCGAAGGTGTTGTTCTCGCACGAATCCGCGCCGCTCAAAGACATCCTGAAAGTCACGCTGTCATATTCAAATAATGAAATGGCGCAGCAGTTGGCAAATTCCATCGGCGGAACTGAAGCTGTCGAACGGCTGAATCAGACCGAGCAGGGAATCGCTCCGGAAGAATTGCAGTTGGCGACGGCCAGCGGGCTCGGCTACAACCGCGTTACGCCGAAAGCGATGATGAGGGTACTGCGCGGGCTGCGTAATGAATTGGCGCGCTATCGCCTGAAACTAGAAGATGTTATGCCCGTGGCCGGTATCGATCCGGGCACGCTGGCAAACCGCTTCAAGGCGTTTAACCAGGTGGGCAGCGTCGTTGCCAAGACCGGTACGCTGGGAAATACCGATGGCGGCGTCAGCACGCTGGTCGGCGAAACAAGATGCGGCAACGGCGACATTTTGTTCTTTGTCATCTTTAACCAAAAAGGCGGCGTTAAGAGCTACCGCAATTACCAGGACACGCTGGTAACCACACTGCAAAACAATTGCGGCGGGGCCGCTCCGCTGGGGTATAACTCGCCGGGATTCGCCACTCGAATGGCAAACACGCGGGTCAATTACTCGGCGGCGTCTCGTTCGCGCAACTAATTAAACTTTTCACCGGGGCGTCTGAAACAGATGCCCCAATTTCTTCCTTCCGCATTTCCTTCTTCGCAATTGAAACCCGAACTTCAAATCGAATCGTCTCCGTTCATATCGCAAGTGCTTCTGGTCGAAGATAAAGACACTTTGCGAAACGCTCTTCGTCTGACGCTGGAAAATGCCGGTTACGAAGTGAGCGATTTTCCGGACCCGAAGTCCGCGATCGAAAAACTTTCCAACACCCCGTTTCAAATAGTTCTGACCGACCTGCGCATGCCGAACGGTACGGGCCTCGATGTGCTGCGCGCCGTTAAAACCATCGACCGCGATATTCCGGTGATCGTGATGACCGCGTACGGATCGATTGACGAAGCCGTGCAGGCGATGAAAGACGGCGCCTACGATTTTCTGCAAAAGCCGGTGGATACGGACCACCTGCTGCTGCTGGTCGAACGCGCGCTGGAACAAAACCGCCTGCGCAACGAGAATTTGCTGTTAAAAGAAGAGGTGGCGAAACGCTACGGCTTTCCGCGCATCATCGGCGAATCCGATGCTATCAAAATCGCCGTCGGAGAAACACAAAAAGTCGCCGCGACCGATGCGACCGTGCTCCTGCTTGGTGAAAGCGGCACCGGCAAGGAACTTTTTGCGCGCGCCGTTCATCATCTGAGCCCGCGCCGCGATAAACCTTTTGTCGCGATCAACTGCGCCGCTATTCCCGAGACACTGATCGAGAACGAACTGTTCGGCCATGAAAAAGGATCTTTCACCGGGGCGAACGAACGCAAGCCCGGCAAATTTGAATTAGCACAGGGCGGCACGATCTTTTTAGACGAGATCGGCGAATTGCCTTTAGCCGTGCAGGGGAAGCTTCTGCGCGCGCTCGAAGAACGTGCCATCGACCGCATCGGCGGCCGCGCTCCCGTGCCGGTTGATGTGCGAATTATCGCCGCCACCAACCGCGATCTGAAAACGCAGTCGGAAAACGGTGAATTCCGGCAGGACCTCTTTTTCCGCCTGGCGGTGTTTCCGATCTCTATTCCCGCCTTGCGCGAACGCGCGGGGGATACAGTTTTACTGGCCGAACATTTTGCAGAAAAATTTGGACGGGAGTTTCGCGGAGGAGCGATAGATATCACAGATGACGCGATCACGGCTTTGCAAAAACAGCCGTGGCTCGGCAATGTCCGCGAACTCGCTAACGTCATCGAACGCGCCTGTATTCTCGCCGACTCCGACGAACTGTGCGCAAAAGATCTGGGCCTGGTTTCGGCTCAAAGTGATAACTCCGCGGAAAGTTTTGCAAATTTCGATCATTCCGGTTCGCTCTCGGAAGTAACTGAGCGCGCTGTGCGGCTGGTGGAAAAGCGTAAAATAATAGAGATCCTGAAAATCAGCGACGGCAACAAAACCCGCGCGGCAGAGCTGCTGGGCGTGAGTTACAAGACACTGCTGAATAAGATAAAGGATTACGAGCTGGAATAACGGGCATGTAAAACTGGGATCGCCGGGCGCTCCCAGGAAGAGCGAGCCCGGTTAACTGACTACGCCGCTGATTTTCGTGTATCATAAAATCCGAAATGGATCAGCCCGACAAGCTCGAAGACAGTCAACCAACCTTAACCGAACAAGAAGGCCTGCCTTTGGAACATGCGCTTTCCGGGCCGGAACCTGTCACCGCCGAACCACCCAAAGAAAAAACGCAGAGTGTCGCCCGATCCGCCGGAATAGTTTCCGTTGCGGTAATGGGTTCGCGCGTGCTGGGGCTGGTGCGCGAGATCGTTTTTGCGCGCTATTTCGGCGCGGGATTTTTGTATGACGCCTACCAGGTCGCTTTTACTATCCCCAATGTTTTGCGCGATCTCTTTGCCGAAGGCGCGCTGTCGGCGGCGTTCGTCAAAGTTTTTACCGATTACCAGTTAAAAAAGAGCGAAGAAGAAGCCTGGCGATTAGCCAGCATGGTTTTAAATGCGCTGGTCGTAGTGCTCAGCGTTTTTGTGCTGTTGGGAATTTTGCTCGCTCCGTATTTTGTGCCGCTGCTAGCCCACGGATTTTCACCGGAAAAAGCCCGTTTGACCGTGACGATGACGCAGATCATGCTGCCGTTCATACTGCTGGTAGCGATGGCGGCGCTGGCGATGGGCGTGCTCAATACCAAGGGAAAGTTCGGCATACCGGCATCGGCGTCCACAGCGTTTAATATCGTTTCGATCATCGCCGGGCTTATCTTTGCATTTTGGTTTAGCGGAGGAAATTGGCAAGTACCGCCCGACAAGGAGGCCGTCGCAACAACGGGCGCGCAATGGGCGATCATCGGTATGGCGATCGGCACATTGATCGGCGGCGCGGCGCAATTTTTGATCCAGTTGCCTTCGCTATGGCGGGTGGGATTTCGCTTTGCGCCGATCATTAGTTTTACGGACGAAGGCGTGCGCAAGGTGATGGGGCTGATGGCGCCGGCGATACTGGGCACCTCGGCGGTGCAGATCAACGTGCTGGTCAATACGGTTTTTGTGACGGAGATCGATGGCGGGCGTTCGTGGCTCAGCTATGCGTTTCGCTTGATGCAGTTCCCTATCGGCATATTCGGCGTGGCGATCGGCACGGCGGCCATACCGGCCCTTTCAAGATTAGCAACGCAAAACGATCTGGCCGGATTTCGCAAAACTCTTTCGGATTCGATCGGGCTGGTTTTTTTTCTGACGCTGCCTTCGGCTTGCGGCCTGGTGGTGTTGAGCGAGCCGATCATTCGCCTGCTTTATGAACGCGGAGCTTTTAAAGCATCCGACACGCCGATGACGGCTTATGCGCTGGCGGGTTATACCATCGGGCTGACCGGTTACGCCGCGATCAAGGTTCTCTCGCCGTCTTTTTACGCGCTCGACGATGCGAAGAAACCGATGATCATCGCGCTCTGTTCGATAGTGGTCAACGCCATTGCCAGCTACTTTTTTATGCGCATCTTTTCACAGGTCGGTGTCACGCCCGAACACCCGCACGGTTTCGGGCACGTCGGCGTGGCGCTGGCTACCTCGACCGTGGCGCTGGTCAATTTTCTCGCGCTGGCGTATTTTATGCGCCGCCGGATAAAACGCATCGACGGGTGGCAGATGGTAAATTCCTTTGCCCGCATCGCTGCAGCCTCGGCACTGCTGAGCGCCGCCAGCTATGGCAGCTATTATCTGCTGACGATGCGCCTCGGCATCGACGGATTTTTCGTCCGCCTGATCGAGGTCTTCGTTCCCATCGCCATCGGCGGCGCGGTGTTTCTGGTAGCGGCAAAACTTTTCGGAGTGAGAGAGCTCAACCAGGCCTACGATAATCTTACCAAGAGACTTTTGCGGAAGTAGATTGGAGCGCCCAATTCATTGGGCAAGATCGCGGGGTAGCGAACCATCGTCTTTTCTATGTTCCGGCGTTCGTGCCGAATAAATTCGGCGCTCCAAAATATCGCTTTCCTTTTCATAAGTTTAAGAGTAGAATGTTCACGTTTTAGTTTAGGCTTTTCCAGGAGAAACAATCGTGATAACAGAAAACCTGTTAGAGGTCGCTGATCAGGCCCCCTCGCAACCGGACGTCTCGGTCGTCTATGCGACGGACTATCTTAATAAATTGACCGGCGAGAAGATCGAGCGCGAGTGCAAGGAGCGCTTAAACGGCGGATGTAAAACACTGGTGCTCAATTTTCGCAACACCGAACTGGTGAACAGTATCGGCGTGTCTATTTTGCTGGGCGTGATCGATGCCGCCTCCAGCGCCGGCGCCAAAGTTGTTTTTTCTGATATGAACCAGAATACCATCGAGCTTTTTGATATGCTGGGTGTAACAAAGCACGTTGAGCTGTCCGAAGCTAATTAATATCTTTTATGCCTGAACGAGCCGATAGATTTATTCACACATTTGCCGCGCTGGCCGACCTGGGGCAGGAAGTTGCCGATATGAACAGCTTTCAGCAGATGATCCGCACGTCGCTGCATTTGCTGTTGGGTTCGCTGGCGATCATGCGCGGCGGGGTGGCGCGTTTTTCGCGTTTCGGCGGTGAGCTGAATTTTCTGGCGATGCGCAGCATGGGCGAGGACTTTCCGCTGATGCTTTCGCTCGGGCGCGATGATGTGCGCGAATTTGTGAATGGCGGGTTGGAAGCCTACGACGTGAATTACCCGATGCTCAATGGCCTACCGTTTGTCAGAAACCACAAAAAATTATTCGAGCAGAAACAGATCGAGCTTTTGATCCCGCTGATCGTGCGGGATGAATTGGTGGGCCTGGCGCTGCTGGGCGGAAAAGCGAGCGGGGAAAAATTCGATGCGGGCGATAAAGCCGTGATCTGCGCGATGGCGCGGCACATCGGTGTCGGGATCCGCCAGCGAAACCTGATGGCCGAACTGGAACGCCGTGCGCAGGAAAACCGCCAGCTTTACGAAGATTTGAAACTTACTTACAAAGACACGGTCAAGGCTTTTGCCGCCGCGATCGATTGTAAAGACAAATATACCGAAGGGCATTCGGTGCGCGTCGGAAGATATAGCGAGGCGATCGCGCTCGAGCTCGGTTGGGACAATGACCAGATGGAAGGTGTGGCCGTGGCCGGCTACCTGCATGACGTCGGAAAACTGACGGTCGACCGCACGATCATAAATTCGCCGGCCCGCATCAACGCCAAGGAATCCGCCGAACTCAATAAACACCCGCAGACCGGCTACGACATTTTGATGCCGATCCATCACCCGTTTGCCGATGTGCCCCTGGCCGCAAAATATCACCACGAACGCATCGACGGCCGCGGCTACCCCGATGGATTATCCGATCGCGACATTCCTTATATCGCCAAGATCGTAAACCTGGCGGATTCGTTCGACGCGATGACCACCGACCGCCCTTATAAACGCCGCCGCCCGGCCGAAGAAGTGATCCAGGACCTGTATAAAAATTCCGGCAAGCAATTTGCCCCGGAACTGGTCTCGGCCTTTTGCCGATCGATGTATAAAGAATTAACCGGCGAAAGCAAACAGCGCCAGTTCAAGCGAATGCTGGGGAAAGATTATATCCAGAATGAAAAAGTGATCCCGATGCTGAAAGATGTTTTAAATGGGATCGCGCCGACAAGCTCGCTGACGCTGGTTAGTTTGGATTAGCAAGTCTTGAGCCCGTGTAACGGGCGGCGAGATAATAGCCCCGTGCTTTTAGCGCGGGGTTTGCGTTTTTATTGATAGTGTTTTTGCCGGGCTTGGCAGACGAATTTATCGCCTGCCAAGCCCGGCTTATTTATTATGAACATTGACCCCGGGCTACGCTAACGCTTACCCGGGGCTACATTCTGCCGTCAGCTCCGCTGACTGTTGTCGGATTAATTTTTGTTGCGGATTTGATATTGTCTTAGCTGGTTACTTATCTTCCAATAACTGTACAAATTTCTTCGCTGCTAACGAAAGCGTTCTGTCGTTGCGATAAATAATTCCGACGCTGCGGTTCCATTCGTCGCCGCCGGCGAGGTCGACTTCGACAAGCTGTTTATTTTTTACTTCGTCGAGCACGCTGGTGTGGGGAACGATCGCCAGGCCAAAGCCGACCTCGACGGCGCGCTTGATGGTTTCGATGTTGTCGAATTCCGCCACGCGGTGAACGGCGACACTGTGATTTTTCAGCACCTTGTCAGTCGCTTTGCGAGTGGGCACGTCGCGCTCGAAAAAAACAAAATCCAGGTTCTGCAATTCTTTTACCTTTATCTGTTTGCGTTCGGCAAATTCATGGTCCGGCGGACATATCAGCACCAGCCGGTCGCCGGGCATGTTTACGACAGTTAATCCGCGGCGCGGTTCGGGAAAGGCAATGATGCCGAGTTCGACCGTACCGCCCAGCACGTCACGCACCACGCGGGTCGTACGGCTGTATTCCAGATCGATCTTTACCGCAGGGAACTTGGTCATAAACTCGCGCACCCTGCCGGGCAGTTGATGCAGGCCCACGCTATAGACGGTCGCCACGCGCACGGTTCCGCTGATCTTACCTGTCAGGCTGCGCATCGACTCCTGCATCTGGTCATAGGCGATGAGCATATTTTTGCTCTCGCGATAGAAAACCTCACCGGCGGCGGTCAGCCGGATCTCGCGGCGGCCGCGCACGCGTTCGAGCAGGCGGCGCTTGAATTTTTCTTCCAGCGTTCGCATCTGCTGGCTGACGGCGGATTGAGTGATGAAATTGCGCTCGGCGGCCAAAGAAAAACTTTGGGTTTCGACCAGGTCGCAAAAGACTTTGAATGTTTCCAGGTGCATAAAAAGTTGACAGAGCTGACTGAGTTTTCAGAGGTAACCGAGTGAGTAACTCGACTAACTCGGTTAACTCGGCAAACTGTCAACTCGAATCAATTATAAGTTTTTCTTTAGAAGATGCAAAAGAGATTTCATTTTATCTTATAACTAAAAAGGAATATGATATTTATTATGAGATCAGGAACAGCAGATTGCTGCTTCGCGGAAGAGGAAGCGTAAAAAGAACGCAAAGTGACAGCTAAGATTGCCGATTTACTTGTTTAGAATTAGAATTTAGTTCATCGCAATTCCTGAAATTATTAACGGATAAAAGGTTTAATGGCTATTAAGCTCAGCACCACGTTTCTCTTACGAAAGCTTCACCAGTTGACTGGTATCGTTCCGCTCGGGTTATTTTTCCTGGTGCACATGTATACCAATTCGTCCGCGATGAGCGGGGCAAAAGTTTTTAACGAGCATGTGCAGGGCATTCACGATATACCATACCTGCTTTTTATCGAGATCTTCGGGATCTTTTTGCCGCTGCTGTTTCATTCGGTCTATGGAATTTTTATCTCGGCCGAAGCGCGGGTGAATGTTTTCAGTTACGCCTACGGCCGCAACTGGTTTTATCTATTCCAGCGCGCCACGGGCATCTTTCTTTTCTTTTTCCTGCTGTTTCACATTCTGAATTTCCGTTTTGGAATGATCCCGGGCCTGAATATGACGCCGGTGGCCGGCCACGCGGACCAGGCTTTTACGATCGTGGCGAACGAATTCAGGAACGTGATTATCCTGATGATTTATATTCTCGGCGTGGGCGCGACGGCGTGGCACCTGGCTTACGGATTTTTCCTTTTTGCGCTCGATTGGGGAATTCTGATCGGCGAGCGGGCGCAAAAAATAGCGCTCTATGCTTCGCTTGGTTTGGCGGTGATGTTATTCGTCGTGGGAACAAATGCGGCGTTTGCCTTTATCAGGCCTTGCGGCCTGCTGCCGCAAGCGCTCTGCGAACAGGCGGAGAAAAGCAGGATCGTGGAACCGCAAGGGGAAAAGACGAAGTTTTAGTCAGGAGCGCACAATTTATTGTGCATAAAATGGATCGCTGAACTACTGCCGAATAAATTCGGCGCTCCAAATTCGGCGCTCCATGACGAGGTTTATTGATAGCAATTTATGGCAGCACCTAAGGGTTTAAAAATTGCGGTGGTTGGCGGCGGGCTGGCGGGCCTGGCGGCGGCGATGAAGATCGCCGAAGCGGGGCATTCGGTCGATCTGTTTTCGATCGTGCCGGTCAAGCGTTCGCATTCCGTTTGCGCGCAAGGCGGCATCAACGGCGCGGTCAACACCAAGGGCGAAGGCGATTCGCCGATGAAGCATCTGGACGACACCGTCTATGGCGGCGACTTTCTGGCCAACCAGCCGCCGGTCAAACGGATGTGCGAGATGGCGCCGCAGATCATTTATCTTTTTGACCGGATGGGCGTGCCGTTTTCGCGCACCGCCGAGGGGCTGCTCGATTTTCGCCGCTTTGGCGGAACGCTGCATCACCGCACGGCTTTTGCCGGGGCTTCGACCGGGCAGCAATTGCTTTACGCGCTCGATGAGCAGGTGCGTCATTGGGAAACTAGAGGGAAAGTTACGAAATACGAGGGCTGGGAAATGCTCTCGATGGTGCTGGACGATCACCAGGTCTGCCGCGGCCTGACGGCGATGAATTTGCAGACGCTGGAAGTAGAAAGTTTTTATGCGGACGCGGTGATCATGGCGACCGGCGGACCGGGATTGATCTTTGGTAAATCGACCAATTCACAGATCTGCACAGGCAGCGCGGTCGCCGCTTGCTATCAGCAAGGCGCGCGTTATGCCAACGGCGAATTTATCCAGGTGCACCCGACTTCGATCCCGGGCGAAGACAAACTTCGGTTAATGTCGGAATCCGCCCGCGGCGAGGGCGGGCGTGTTTGGGTGCCGCGTGACCCGCAGGATAAACGCAGCCCGCGCGACATTCCCGAATCGGAACGATCTTATTTTCTCGAAGAAAAATATCCCGCCTATGGAAATCTTGTTCCGCGCGATATTGCGACGCGTGAAATTTTCCAGGTCTGTCTCGAAGGCAAAGGCGTGGCGGGTGAAAACCAGGTCTATCTCGACCTGACGCATATTCCGGCGGAAACGCTGACGGAAAAACTCGGCGCGATCCTGGAAATTTACGAAATGTTTGTCGGCGACGATCCGCGTTATGTGCCGATGCGAATTTTTCCCGGCGTGCACTATTCGATGGGCGGGCTGTGGGTCGATTTCGATCAGCGCACCAACATCCCCGGCCTGCTGGCGGCGGGCGAGTGCGATTATTCCATTCACGGCGCGAACCGCCTGGGCGCTAATTCACTGGTGAGCTGTGTGTACGGCGGCTTTGTTTCAGCGGCCTCGGCGGTGGAGTATGCGAAGAACGTCGAGCGCGGGGCCAGCGAATCCAACAATATTCACGATAGCGAGCTGCGCCGGCAGCGCGAGACAAACGACCTGATAGTGCACCAGAGCGGCAGCGAAAATCAGTATAAGCTGCACGAAGAAATGGGCAAGTGGATGACGGATAATGTCACCGTTGTGCGCTATAACGATAAGCTGAAAGCGACTGATGAGAAACTGCTCGAACTGATGCAGCGTTATAAAAATATCTCCATCAACGATTCAAATTTGTGGGCGACACAGGCGCTGCCGCACGCACGGCAGTTGAGAAATATGCTGGAACTGGCGCGCGTAATCACGCTGGGAGCGCTGGCCCGCGATGAATCGCGCGGAGCGCATTACAAGCCGGATTTTCCGGAACGCAACGACGAGAAGTATCTGAAAACGACGATCGCGGAATATTCGACGGAAGAACCGGTGTTTTCTTACGAGCCGGTGGACGTCAGCCTGATTGAGCCGCGCAAGCGCGATTATAGTACGGGCAAGAAGAAGAGCGCGTAGGATTGCATGTGGGAGCGCACAATTTATTGTGCATGAATGCCGAATAAATTCGGCGCTCTATGAGTTCCGAAAATTTTATGAGCGAACATCATTACGAGAAAAAGACCCTGGAAAATCCGCCGGAAACGGTTGAGATCCGCATCAGGCGGCGGGAAAACCCGCAGGCGGCGCAATATTGGGACACCTTTGCCGTGCCGTATCGCCGCAACCTCAACGTCATTTCCGTTTTGATGGAGATCCGCAAAAACCCGGTCACCAGGGAAGGCAAGGCCGTGACGCCGCCGGTGTGGGATATGAACTGTCTCGAGCAGGTGTGCGGCATCTGCACGATGGTCATCAACGGCAAGGTGCGCCAGTCCTGTTCGGCGCTGGTCGATAATATGCTGCTCGACACGGGTACTAATACGATCACGCTCGAGCCGATGTCGAAATTTCCCAATGTGCGCGACCTCGTGGTTGACCGCACGCAGATGTTCGACCATCTGAAAAAAGTTCACGCGTGGATTGAGCTTGACGGTACTTACGATCTCGGCGCGGGGCCGCGAATGTCAAAAGACGAGGTCGAGGAGCGCTATGCTTATTCGCGCTGCATGACCTGCGGCTGCTGTTTGGAAGCCTGCCCGCAATATTCAGAAGATAATTACATCGGCCCGCAGGCCATCGCCCAGGCGCGGCTGTTTAACATGCACCCGACCGGAAAAATGACCCGCGACGATAGGCTGGAAGGGTTGATGCAGGAAGACGGCATCACCAATTGCGGCAATGCGCAAAATTGCGTGCAGGTTTGCCCGATGAACATCCCGCTGACCCGCGCTATTTACGAAACCAACCGCGATGTCACCATCCACGGTTTGTTTGGCTGGCTAAAAAAATAAATATCTATGCAAAGAATTTGGTATCTACTCGCCGGTGTTTTCGCGCTTTTCGGAGTCCTGAATATGGCGCGTGTGATCGAAAGGCTGATAACCGGCGAAGAATGGGTGCCGTTTCAATCTCTGATCGCCGTGCTTGCGCTCTTTGCCGCGTTCATTAGTTTTAATCGAGCGCGCGCCGCCGCGGTAAAAAAATAATTATTTCTATCCTCGTTGTGGTTTTTGATCGTTAATTTCGCGTTATAGCCGATTGCAAATTTCTTATGGTTTGCTGTGAGGCGAAAATGACAATTGCGAATAGTACATATTTCTCTCCCGACCCGGTCAAAATATTAAAGTTTGTCGCGGTTGCTGCTCTTTTATACCTGATCTTATCGTTTCAGAGCTTTGCTCAGGTTTCCCCGCCGCAGCGCATAATTTCCGGCACGGTCGTAACGAATCTGGGTGAAGTGGTGCCTAATGTGGCGATAAAGGTTGCCGGCGGCAGCGTCAGCGAACAAACAGTAATTTCAAACGCCGAGGGCGATTTTCAGACCACCATTACAGCGGGCGCGGCGGATGAGTTTACTCTTTCGATCAGCGGAAAAAACATCAAACCGCTTACTTTTGCTTATAAAAAAACGGATGACACGACCCGACTGCGGATAGAGATCAGCTATCTTCTGCCGCCGATCCATGAAGAGCTGGTGATCAACGCCTCGCAACTGGAACCGAACATCGAACGCCGCAACGACAGTATCTACAAGGACACGCTTTTTTCCCGCGACGACCAGATCTTTCAAACGCTCGATTCCGGGATAAACGCCGGCCAGCACGAAGGCGGCGGGAAATCGCTGGAGATAAGGCGTTTCGGTTTTAACCTGGACCACGGCGGCGTGAACGGCGGGTTGAAAGTTTTGACCGATAACGTGCAGCAGAATCAGGGAACGCAGGGCCACGGGCAAGGTTACCTGGGAGCTTTGAAATCCATCTCGCCAGAGCTGGTCGAAGCGGTCGATATCATCAACGGCCCTTTTAGCGCGGAATACGGTGATTTCAGCGGCCTGGGCGTGGTGCATATCCGGACGCGGCAGGGCCTGCCGCAGCAATTCACCGCTCGCGCACAAGGCGGCCCATTCAATACTTTTCGCAGCTTTTTGGCATACAGCCCGCCGATCAAAGACGCCGCCTTTATCGCTTATGAGCATTCACAAACCGACGGGCCGTTTCTCAACCCGCTTAAATACAAACGCGATAATGTGACGGGTAATTACACTTTCCAGCTTTCGCCGCGCCGCGCTCTAGGCTTTAAATTAAATTTCGGCCGCAACGATTTTCGCTCTTCGGGACAGATTCCGCTGGACGAAGTTGCAGCCGGAAATCTTGACCGGTTCGGTTTTATCGATCCCGATAACGGAGGCCGCATCCGGCAGGGAACGCTGGGAGTATATTTTCGCGACGAAGATACCAAAGGCCGCGTGTTGAAGATCGACGGATTCGCAGCGCGCTCGCTATTCGACCTTTATTCCAACTTCACTTTCTTCTTAAACGATCCCGTTGGTGGCGACGAGATCAGGCAGCACGACTCGCGTTTGCAGGAGGGGATCAATGCGCAGTACCTGGTGCCGGTAAAATTTGGAAATGTGACCGGGGCTTTTACCCTCGGCGGCAATTTTCACGCAAACCAGATCAATGTCGGGCTTGACCGGACGGTCGGCCGCAACCCGTTCGAAATAGCGACCAAGGCAAATGCAAAAGTAAACAATTATGCCGCGTACGCACAGCAGAGCCTGGACTTTTTCGCTGCGCATCTGAATATTACTTTCGGCCTGCGCTACGATTATTTTAGTTTTGAAGTGGATGACAAAGTAGATCCGGTTTTCTCCGGCAAGCAGGGCGAAGGTAAATTCCAGCCCAAATTTAATCTTTCTTACACGCCCAGCCACCGCGCTCCTTTAACGTTTCACTTTAACTACGGCCGCGGCATTACCAGCCAGGACGCGCGCGGTGTGGCGCAGCGCCCTGAGAGCCCAAAGATCGCGCTGACGGATTTTTATCAGAGCGGCGTGGCTTTTAATTCGAAAAGATTTTCCGCGGCGCTGGATATGTTTTTGATCGACCGCAGCAACGAGCAGGTCTATGTGCCGGACGACGGAAGCATTGAACTCGCGGGCCCGAGCCGCTCCTATGGCTTTGAGGCAAAAACTTCGCTGCGCATAAATCGTTACCTGAATTTTAACAGCGGGTTTACCCAGGTGATGAAGGCATTTTATCGCGGTACCGCGCCCCGCGTTTATGTTGACAGCGCGCCGCATCTGGTTGGCAACGCTGCCTTTACGCTCGCCGATTTGTACGGGTTTAGCGGTTCGCTGCGCTATCGCCACGGCAGCAGTTACCGCCTGGATGGCGCCGGTGACCCGCATCTGCGGGCCAGCGGTTTTGACCTGGTAGATCTGAGTTTGAATAAGAAACTGAACAAATTTTTAGACCTGAATTTTGCCGTTGATAATCTGACCGACAAGCGCTATTTCGAAACGCAAAATTTTTTCGAGTCGCGCGTTCGTCCGGGCGATCTTCCCGCCGAGCGTATTCATGCGACACCCGGATACCCGATAACTTTTACGATGGGTGTTACGCTCAGACTAGGCAAAAAAGAATCACAAAAGTAAATCTGTCTTCCCGCTTTTAACGAATAACCAGATGTAATAAAACCGGTGGAACCCTGACCATCTTTAACTATCACTGCCCTGATATTAAGGAGAATATAGAAAATGAAGAACCTGCTTACAAAGATCTTTGATCAAAAAATAGTTTATAAGATCTTTTCGTTCCTGCTCAGCGTGACGATGCTGACTCTCCCTGTGCTGGCTTCGAGCCATAGCGAAGCGCCGCTTATTTCGCGCGACCGCTTTGCCGATAATACCGATACCTATGCTTTCCGCAGTATCGAAAAGGGCAGAGAAAACTACGTCACTCTGATCGCAAATTACATTCCGTTTCAGCAGCCGTCGGGCGGCCCGCATTTTTTCCGCTTTGACGATACCGTGCTGTATGAGATCAAGATAGACAACACCGGTGACGGCGTGGAAGACCTTAGTTATCAATTCACTTTCCAGACCAAAGTGAAAAACGGCGACACGGTTTTGGGCCAGGGCGCGGCAAATAAAGACATCGCCATCACCTCGCTCGACGATGCCGATTATAACGAAGCGCAAAGTTTCTGGGTCCGCAAGATCGACTACAAGAAAAATAATTTCGGCAGCCTGATCGCCAACGGATTGGCCGTGCCGCCCGCCAATATCGGGCCGAAGGTGACGCCGAACTATGAAGAAAAACTCGGCAAAAAAGCCGTGCATGAATTGCGCACCGGCGGACGTGTTTTTGCCGGCCAACGCGATGAAGGTTTTTTTGTCGATGTAGGCGGGGTCTTTGACGGATTGAACCTGCATTCCGTCGGGATGATGGGTGGTTATGATTACACTAAGGGTTTTAACGTCAGCACGATCGCCATCGAACTGCCGATCCAGGAATTGACCCGCAGCGGCAAAATGCCGAAGAGCTCGACGGCCGACGACGCGGTCATCGGCGTCTGGGCGACGGCCAGCCGCAAATCAACCACCGTTATCAAAGCCGACGGCACGCGGGTGCTGGATGGCGATTACCGCCAGATCTCGCGGCTGGGTAACCCGCTGGTCAACGAAGTCGTCATTCCTCTGAAACTGAAAGACGCCTTTAACTCGCTTTCGCCCAAGGATGACGCGGTAGCAGCGCCCGCGGTGCTCGATCCGGAGCTTCCGAAATTGATGAAAGCCGTTTTCGGGATAAAGATCCCGCCGGCGCCGCGCAACGATCTGGTGTCGATCTTTGCCACCGGAATTCCCGTGAATGCTATTACCGGACCGGCTTACACCACGTTTTTGTCGGACGGAAAGCCGCACGAATACCTGCGCTTGAATGTTGCTTTGCCGGTAACGCCGTTTGACAAGATCAACCCGCTGGGGCTGCTCGGTGGCGATATTGCCGGGTTCCCGAACGGCCGCCGCGTTCAGGACGATGTGGTGGATATCGCTCTGCGCGCGGTCGCGGGCGGTACGCCATTCACGCCGGAATTTAACATATCGCCTAACAACACGCTGGGCGACGGCGTAAGCGAGAACGACGTTCCTTACCTGGACCGCTTTCCGTATCTCGCGCCGCCGCAAGCCGGCAATACCGTTAAGTAGAAAACTACAGCCGAAGTTGGGCAGGGCCTGAGGCTTTGCCCAACTTTATTTTTGATTTGTTTAAGGTACAAAATTATGCGCGATAAAATATTTTTTATTTTAATACTGGCGATCATAGCTATCGGTAGCCCGGCTTGTCTTCAGCAAAAGGCCGCGTCAATTACCACTGTTTCTGAAATTCAAAGCCCCGCTGATGAACGGATAAAAAAAGCCGGCGACCTGGTGAACAAAATGCCGGAGCTGGCGAAATATCATGTGCAGTTGGCGGCGGCGATCCTGGGCAAGGTACGCGAAACGGGTGATTACAGCCTCAATCGCAAAGCCGAGGAGTCTCTCTCGAAAGCGCTGGAGATAGAGCCGGATAATTTTGACGCGCAAATTTTGCAGACGCAAATATACCTGTCCGAACATAAATTCAGAGACGGTTTGGAACTCGCCAAAAGACTGGAGATTTCTAATCCGAACAGCGCGCCGGTACAGGCGGCGATCGTCGACGCGCAAACCGAACTTGGTTTATATGAAGACGCCGTAAACTCGGCGCAGAAGTTTGTCGATCTGCGGCCTAATTCCGCTTCCTACACCCGCGTGGCGCATCTGCGTTCGCTCCACGGCGATACGGCCGGCGCGATCGAAGCGCGGCAACTGGCGGTTCGCATCGCCGACCCGGAAGACAAAGAAGGCCTGGCCTGGTTCAATTCCGAACTCGGTAAAGAATATTTGCTCGCCGGTAAATTTAATGAGGCCGAAAAGTCGTTTGATAAAGCGCTGGAAATTTTTCCCGAATATCACTGGGCGCTGGCGGGAAAAGGAAAGATCCTCGCCGGGCGCGGAGAATATCAGCAGGCTATCGAGATCTATGAAAAACTCACCAGCCGCGTACCGCAAACCGACCGCGCCATTTTTCTGGGCGACCTTTACAAAACGGCCGGCCGCAATGAGGACGCGCAAAAAATTTATGCGGAAGTGGTAAAACGTGAAACCACATCGGGCGGCGATATGCACCGCATCGCTTTATTCTGGGCCGATCATGATATGGATCTTGATGAAGCGCTCGAGGTAGCCCGGCAAGACCGCGCCAAGAACAGCGACCTGCTCGCCAGCGACATTCTCGCCTGGTGCCTCTACAAAAAAGGGCAATACACCGAAGCAAAAAAATATGCCCTCGAAGCTATGCGGTTAAAGACAAAAAACGCCTCGTTCTACTATCATCTGGGCATGATCGAAAACGCGCTCGGTAATAAGCTTGAAGCGAAGCGCAATTTGAAATTGGCGCTTGAGACAAATCCGGCTTTCGATATTTTGCAGGCCGGGATAGCCAAGCAGAAGTTAGAGGAATTACATTAGAGTTTGAGTTATCCCTATACCAGGTGTTTCACCCTGGCTACCATCTAGCGCGCTTTCAGCGCTTCAAATCAAAGGCCTCTGAAAAAACAGAGGCCTTTGATTTGAATTTTCAAAGAACCTAACTACATTCCCAGCACGTCGATCAGTTCCTGGACCGCGCCGGCTGATTTGTGCAGCGCGGAGCGTTCTTCGTTGGTGAGCGAGATCTCGATGATCTGTTCGACGCCGTTTTTGCCGAGTTTGACCGGCACGCCGACGAAAAGATTATTGATGCCGTACTCGCCTTCGAGATAGACGGCGCAGGGAAGAATTTTCTTCTTGTCCTTCAAAATAGCTTCGGCCATTTCAACCGCGCCGAGCGACGGGGCGTAGTAGGCCGAGCCCGTTTTAAGAAGACCGACGATCTCGGCGCCGCCGTTAGCGGTGCGCTTGACGATCTCATCGAGCTTATCCTGAGGCAGCAGTTCGGTCACCGGGATGCCGGCGCAGTTTGAGAATCGGAGCAGAGGCACCATCGTGTCTCCGTGGCCGCCGAGCACAAAAGCCGTCACGTTTTCTACCGACACATTCAAGGCTTCGGCGAGGAAACAGCGCATGCGGGCCGAATCGAGCACGCCGGCCATACCCATCACGCGATTTTTCGGGAAACCCGATCTTTTGAACGCCACCTGGGCCATGGCATCGAGCGGGTTAGAGACGATGATGATGAAAGAGTTCGGCGAATATTTCGCCACCTGTTCGGACACATCGCCGACGATGCCAGCGTTGGTCTTGAGCAGGTCGTCGCGGCTCATACCCGGTTTGCGCGCCAAACCGGCGGTGATGATGACCACGTCGGAATCTTTTGTTTCTTCGTAACCATTTGAGCCGACAAGTTTTACGTCAAAGCCGTCGATCGGCGCAGCCTGCATCATGTCGAGCGATTTGCCTTGCGGCATGCCTTCCAGCAAATCAACTAAAACAACGTCCGCCAATTCTTTTGAGGCGATCCAATGAGCAGCCGTGGCGCCCACATTTCCCGCACCGACGACCGTGATCTTGTTTCTTCCAGCCATTTTTGATCCTTCCAGTTAGATAAATTTATGTAATAAGAATTGACTATTTTGTCATAAACCGCCGAAAACGGCAAAAAGAACGAAAAGTTTCAATTCCGTGTTTCACTGTTTCAGGCGTTCCAGAGTGAAACAGTGAAACACTTTTGAAACAGAAATCTTAAAAATGATTGGCCATGAGCCAATATTCCCAAAACAGTGATTGATACGCCTTTTTAGATTCAAAGATCGTTCAGCCAGTTAAAGAAGACTGAACCGGCTTTGCACATAAAGTCAAAAAAAGCTTAATTTTATTGGCGGCGTTAAGTCTTTAACAAGTAAAAAAATAAAATGGGCTAAACCTGGGAGCGCAGGCATCTTGCCTGCAAGATCGCGAAGCGATCTAAAAATGTCTTTGATTTACGCCATTTAGCGCGAGCAAGTCGCGTTTGCAGGCAAGATGCCTGCGCTCCCAGGTTAACCTCGTTTTTTTAACTCAACTTATAAATTAGAGTGTCTTTTGCCTATAAACTCCGAGACTTTTTCGACTTTACAGGCAAAGCCGACTGAACCATCAAAATACAGGAAATGAGCGCGCGAATCGACACTGATTTTGCGGAAATTAAAGTCTTTTAGGAAGTTATCTCAACTTAATACGCTTAACAGTAAGCAGATAACGATAAAAATATATTGACAAACGATAAATCCTAATATAGGATCGCAATAAACCATCAATAAAGATCAACTATGAAACGAGGCTCAACAATCTTCCTTCAGATAGTAATTTTACTTCTCGGTGCAGGCGTCCTTGCTTTCTTGCTTTTGATACCCCAGGTCGAGGGCAGGAACGTGAACGCCACGCAATTTGAGATATATTTCAAGGACCCGTTTTTGGCGTATATATACCTCTCCTTCGTCCCGTTTTTTGTCGGTCTTTACCAGGGATTCAAGATATTAGGGTATGCCAGGCGAAATGAGATCTTTTTCCCGCGTTCAGTGCGAGCTTTGCGGATCATCAAGTATTGCGCATTAATTACGGCGATCTTTATTCTCGGGGCCGAAGGCTATTTATTTATATTCATAAGTGGGACGGATGACATCGCCGGTGGAGTAATGATGGGTGTCTTCGTTATTTTGGCGTGTGCTGTCATCGGCACTGCCGCCGCAGTGTTTGAGCGGATCTTACAAAATGCCGTGGATATAAAATCTGAGAATGATCTGACTGTCTAGAGACATAATGGCAATCATCATTAACATCGACGTCATGTTGGCAAAAAGGAAAATGAGCGTTACGGAGCTCGCCGACAAAGTCGGTATTACGATGGCTAATATCTCCGTGTTGAAGAATGGCAAAGCAAAAGCAATTCGGCTATCAACATTGGAGGCGATCTGTAGAGCTTTAGAATGTCAGCCTGGAGATATTTTGGAATATGAGGAGTAGCAAAAAGGGCCCGTGGGCGAAAGCCCAAGGTCAGGTCAAGGGACGACAGGACCATCCCGCGCTCCTACCGGAGCTCACAAATACCATTAACTTAATTCCGTGGGCTTTCGCCCACGGCTAATATCCCCAAGACTTCCGGGCTTTCAGAAACCCGGTTACTAACCCAAGTTTCGCAACCATCCTGCTTTTTCGCCTACCTGCGCCGCGGTTTTACCAAGCGCGCTTAATGCTTCAGCCTCGTGTAGTTTAATTTTTTCTTAAAAAACATTTTCTCCTGATACCTTTTTTGATCTTCCTACGCTTTACCTGTCATAGAGCCCTTTTAAGGGCAGAGAAATTCATAATCTTTTCATAATCAGGAGACAGTCATGAACGTAAGAAGAGCACTTATATTTGTTATCCTCGCTTTGGTTTTGACGGTCAGCGCTTTTGGACAGACCTCATCATTTAACTACCAGGGGCGGCTGGACGATCAAGGTTCGGCAGCTAATGGCTCATATCTTTTGCAGGTCAAACTTTACGATGCCGCGGGCGGCGGCAACCAGGCCGGCCCAACCTTGAACGACGTTCCGGTGACCGTCACGAACGGCGTTTTTTCCGTCGATCTGGATTTTGGCGCAGCAGCTTTTAACGGCGGGTTGAGATTTTTAGAGGTCAGCGTTCGCAAAACAGCGGGCGATCCCTACACGCTTTTGACCCCGCGGCAGAAAATAAATTCTTCGCCTTATTCGACCCGAGCGGCTGTTGCCAACTCGGCCGACAGCTTTAACGGAAACCTTTCCGGCGATGTTTCCGGCACCCAGGGTGCCACAACTGTGAACAAAGTCGCCGGACTGACCGCTGCAAGTATCGCGGAGGCGACCATCGACGTTCAGAATGCTTCACCGTCGAACATGGCAGGCACTCTGGTGAAAAGAGACGCTACCGGCAAGATCCACGTCGGCAGCGTTACCTTTAGCGATGGTACTACTTTGAGTACGGCGAATGCCGGCGGCGGGGCGATCACCGGTAATGCAGCAGTGACGGCGATCAACGACGCTTCGACCACTGTCAAGATAAACGATGATCGTTTAGCCAATTCTTATCTGAAATTCGTTCCCGGCGCGGAACAGCTTTCGGTGGGCGATGCGAACGGCACCGCCCCGATGGTCAATCTGCGCGGCGGCAGCACCTGCTGCAGCGGCCCGGGCGGACATACCCCGGCCTGGTTCAAGGTTTTCCAAAACGGCAGTTTTGTTGCCACCGGAAACCTGGGTATCGGCGTTTCGCCGTGGCAGGGCAAGGGCTATCGCACGTCGTGGGACAGCTACAAAGGCGCGTTTCGCTCCGGCTATGCCGACAACGAATGGGATGATGCCAACGTCGGATTCTTCTCATGGGCGGGCGGCAGCAATTCGACGGCGATCGGCCTCTATGCACTCGCGTTCGGCGACACCAACTCCGCCGAAAGCACGTCAAGCATCGTGTTTGGCAGCGGCAACCAGGTTAAAGGCGCGGCAGGATTTTCAACCGGTGCGGGCAACCGTGTTTGCGATACATACGGCGTAGCGCTCGGCAACAATGCAAAGTCCGGCGGGCCGTTGATCAACGGCAGATGCGATCCGGAAACTTTTAACCTGCGCGGACTGGCGGCGGTCGCGATCGGTTACAACGTAACGGCCGATCAGGACCACTCCACAGCGATGGGTAAATTCGCTTCGAACAACGGTTTCCAGGGGACCTTTATCTGGAGCGACGGTTCGGCCCAGGCTTCAGCCGATACTTTCAGAAACACCGCCAACAACGAATTTGCGGCGCGCGCCACGGGCGGTTTTCGTTTCCGCACAAATTTGACGGGAACCACGGGCTGTAATCTGCCGGCCGGTTCGGGCGTGTTCAACTGCACCTCGAGCAAACTGACGAAAGAGAACTTTACGAAAGAAGACAGCGTGCTTTCGCGGCTGCGCAAGGTCCCGGTGACCTCGTGGAATTACATTTCCGAAGGCCGGCAGGTCCGTCACCTGGGGCCGATGGCGGAAGACTTTTTTGAACAATTCAAGCTCGGAACCGGCAACACCTCGATCGGTGTGCAGGACCTCGCCGGGGTGAGCCTCGCCGCGGTCAAGGAACTCGACGACCAACTGCAGCAGAAGAATGCCGAGATCGAAAAGCTGCAGAGCGAAGTGAAACAACTGCGCGCTAACCAGTCTGAACTGGAGAAGCGTCTGCAGACGATCGAACTAGCGATGACCAAAGAAAATAAACAGCAGTAGTTTTCTAAAACTCAAAGGAGGAAATTAATCATGAAAAAAGAAAACTTACTCGCTATATTGATCCTGCCAGTGATGGTGCTCGCGCAAGCGGCACTGTCATTCGGACAGAAAAGCAGAGACACGGTCGAGAGCGGCGAACCTTTTTCTATCAAGCAATCCGTCATCGCCGGCGGCGGAGGCACGGCCCAGGGCGGTTCGTATCAGCTTAACTCCACGATCGGCCAGGCAGTTGCCGGAGCGAAAATGGAAGGTTTTAATTATAAGATCGCCGGCGGATTTTGGGCCGGCACGGCGGCCACGGTTGTTCACCGCACGCGGTTTGATTTTGACGGCGACGGCAAGGCCGACCAGTCGGTGTTTCGCCCGAACGAAGGGAACTGGTATCTGCTTCGCTCGCAGCAGGGCTCGACGGGCTTTAACTTCGGACTGGCAAACGATCTGCTGGTGCCGGCGGATTACGACGGCGACGGCAAAACGGACGTCGCGGTGTATCGTAACGGTATCTGGTTCATCGTGCTTAGCTCGAACGGCGCTGTCAGCGGCGGCCAATTCGGGTTGGCGGGTGACATTGCTGCGCCGGGTGATTATGACGGCGACGGTAAGGACGACCGTGCGGTGTTTCGCCCTTCGAGCGGTGATTGGTATGTGTTGTACGCCAATAACACTTATGCCATTACGCATTTCGGTTTAAGCGGCGACAAGCCGGTCGTGGCGGATTACGACGGTGACGGCAAAACGGACATCGCGCTTTTTCGCCCGGCGGACGGCAACTGGCACATTCAACGCTCCAGCCTGGGATACACGGTTGCCAACTTCGGAGTGGCGGCGGATAAACCGGTCACGGGTGATTTTGACGGCGACGGCAAAGCCGACCTGACGATCTTTCGCCCGTCGCAGGGAAGCTGGTATTCGTATCGCTCGACCCAGGGGTTTTTCGGTGTCAATTTCGGATTGGCGGCGGATATTCCGGTGGCGGCCGATTACGACGGTGACGGGAAAATGGACATCGCAGTCTATCGCGCCGGCGCGTGGTACAAAGTCAGCAGCTTGAACGGACAGGTGCAGATCATTAACTATGGCCTGGCAGGCGACAGGCCGGTTCCGGCGGCGTTCGTGCAATAGCGACATGGAGCGCGGGCATCCCTGTCCGCAACGAATGCCTTGGCATTCGAAGAACTTAGGCTGCAAGCAGCCTTTGCGGGCAAGATGCCCGCGCTCCATATTTCGAACGCTGCGCGATATTTGCCGAATAAATTCGGCGCTCCAATTCGGCGCTTCAATCGGCGCTCCAATTCAGCGTTGCGTAAACAAAGAAAAGCCTTGTTGCGCTCTCCCCTTCGCAACAAGGCTTCTCTTCATGGTCGCAATCAGCCCTCTCGCTACGACCAAACTTAAACTTAAAATTTTCAAAAATCCTCAATAATCCATGACGGGCAAGGTCACGCTTTGTCTGAGCACGACGGAAAGCTGCGCATCTGTTTTGATAACGGCTTCTTCGCCTTTTCGTAAATACGAAGCCAGTGCACCGGCTCCTGCGCCGAGCGCTCCACCGATAACCGCGCCGCCGCTGCCCTTTGCCAATCCGCCTACGAGCGCTCCGGCCCCGGCGCCGCCCGCAATAAACCCGACGCTTGTCGTGGGCGAGCCCGCGGTTCCGTCGATGTCACCGGTGTCGATATCGGCGTCAGTATCGGCCGGGTCATTTTCTTCACCCGCGCCCAGTTCACCGGCGATCTTTCGCGTGGTGCCGTCCTTGAGCTTCAGCGTTTCAAAACTTATGTTTATGAACCCGGCGCCACCGCCGCGTTTCGCATGCCCGACCTTGACCACGCGTCCTTCGATCACCGTGCCCGCCGGGATCACTTCCACGCTGCGGACAATGACCGGAGCGGCCACGGTGGTGGTAAAAGTATCGTTCACGCTGGCCGAGCGTGAGGTGATGCCGTTGTCCATTTTGACCCGGATCACCGTTCCAGCCGGCAGTATGTAGGGGCTGCCGTCGCCCGCCGGTTTTAACTGCGGCGTTTGGGGCGTCTGTGACGGGGCTGACAAATTTACAAAGAACAAAATAGAAAGCAGGGTAGTTATCTTGACCGGTACGGTTAAAGATCTCATATGACCTCCCACCTTCACGGATGCTTGATCCGCGAAGATTAATAGCAAAGTGTGTGCCACTTGGCCTGGTTTGTTGAAAGATGGCTTAACTGCTTAAGTTTAACGGGATTTTAGCTGAAAAACGCGGAATTGCCAAGAAAATTCAAGAAATACAAGGGGTTACGAAATCGGGTAATTTTGCGTTGTGGGTATACGATTTGGTGGAGGGAAAGGAAAGGAGGGAAATTGAAGGAAGGGAAGGAAATTAGGAAGGGAAGAAAGAAAGGGAAAGGAAGGAATCAGGAAAAAAGGAATTTCCTTATCTTTTTTAATTTCCCCATTTCCTCACTTCCCTCCTTTCCTTCCAATTATTGCAGGATAGGGTGCCCGCCGCCTTTGCTGTGGTCGGCCGTGGCGGTATAACGCCGGCGGTCGTTGTGATAGAGAACAAGATGCTCGCCTTCGTAGCGCACCACTTCGGAGATACGGTTAAGTTCTTTGGAATGCTCGGCGATGAGAAACGCGCAGGGTTCGTTGGAAACGACCATCCCGGCGGCGTAAATATAACCGCCTTTGTCATAGATGCTGCCCGCATATTGGCCGGCATTTACCGCGATGTCCGGGGAATAGCCGCCGTCGCTGTTTTGCGTTCGGTCGGCGCGTGCAATAAAGATGCTGTAATCGGAATAATTGAGCCGTTTGGAATATCCGTTTTTGCGGGCGGCCGCAAACAGGTCTGTGAGGCCCCTATCGACGGCGGCTAAAACAGCGGCCGAAGGCCTGTTCACACCGTAGACGTTTGCTCCGCGCTGGGTCCGGACGGAAAACGCGAACCGGTCGCCGGAAATGCGTTGGGCCGCAGCCAAAACCCCGCGGTTTTGCGCGTCAGCGCTTTGCATCGATGACAGAATTACCAGTAAAAGTATCGCCGTTTGAGTAAAAAAGCCGTATTTTTTCATAAACCCTCCCGAGTAGACCAAATTAAAGCAAACGCAATCTGCGTTCCAAAGCAAAGCGGCATTGCCGGTAAATGAAACTGAATGATTGTCGTAATGAGGTCAGAACCGGGAACGCAGTGACCGGGTGGTTTTTGATGATTAACTATGGCTTTGCCTCTAAAATCGCCCATAAACTGCTAATATTTATAGAGTTGATAGTTAATGATTCAGCAAATCTGGGAGCGCCGGTGTCCCGCCGGCAAGATCGCGCAGCGATCTGAAAAGCCTTTAATTTTATGTGAGTTAGCGCGAACAAGTCGCGCTTGCCGGCGGGACACCGGCGCTCCCAGTAAAGCCGAATATTTACCGACAAACTTGTTTTGCCCATAAACTCCATGACTTCTTCGGCTTTATAGGCAAAGCCATTAACTATTAATAGCTTTGCCTATAAAGTCACGATACGCCACGAATGTCACAAATAACACGAACAGGAAATAATTTAATTCGTGTTATTTGTGTAATTAGCGGCGAATAAAAATCCTGTGGTCTTACATATTAAAATGAGAAAACCAACTTTATAGGTAAAGCCGTTCACCGTTATAAATTAATAAGAACCCGGTCACTCTCCCACCACCCCGTCAGCCGAAGCGGCTGCCACCCCTCCTCGGGCAGGAGGGGAGCCTCCCGGTTCTGACCTCGTTACCTGTTAAGTATAACCGCAAAACCCACCGCCTGAAGGCGGGACTCAAAACGTAAAAAGTTTATAATTAAATTCAGATAGAGGAGGATGAACAAAATGAAAATGCTCATCGCAACCGACGCATCTGAATACAGCAACGCTGCCATCGACAAGGGCCTGGAAATGCTGAAAACGGATGATATTGAAATAAAGATAGTATCGGTGATAGAGCCGCCGCTCACGACGGCCGAGCCTTTTGCGGGAGCGGTCGATCTTTATCGAGAAACTGAGAACGCAGTGCACCGGCAGGCGGAAACCGCCGTCAGTGCGGGAGAAAACCGCGTACGAAGCCTGCTGGGCGCCAAGCTGCCGGAGAGTGCGCTAAGCACGGATATTTTGATCGGCTCCCCGGCGCGCCGGATCGTGGAAGAGGCGCAAAAATGGGAAGCCGATCTTATCGTTATCGGGTCGCACGGCTACGGTTTTTGGGAAAGGATGATGCTCGGTTCCGTTTCCCAATCCGTTGTGCAGCATGCGCCTTGTTCCGTACTGGTGGTGCGGAGGAGCGAAAATTAACTGTCGTTACCGTCGCCGTCGCCATCGCCCCAGATGGAACTGCAAACCAGCTCGCCGGACATCGAACTCGCTCCCGGCGGCGCTATCAGGTCGAATTTTCGTGGGATCGGGCTTTGCTCACCCAGGATCCAATAGTATTTGTAAAAATCTGAGGCCACATCGACGCCTTGATTGTAAATGTGGACCTCGTGAGTGAAATCAGGCACCTTGGTGAGCGTGCGATCGATCACGTCTTTCTGGTAGATCTTAACTGAGCCCGCTTCGATCTTGGCGCCGATGATACAGCCGACCGCGCCAAAATGGTCATCTATCACTTCGCCGGTAGGAAGCGCGATATCCATATCGTAGTTAGTATAGTTCTTGGTATAAAACAGGGCGTTGTGTACCCAGAGCGGGGTGATGACCTTCTCATTCGAGATCGGGACCACCGGTACGCCGCCGTGGATGTCATTGGTCATATTGACCAGCCAGCGAATATCTTCAGGATCGTTCCATTGCCACGCATACCGGTTGAAGGGCATTCTTTGATTCAATTCGATCCGCGTCCGGGCCGGCTTATCGCCGGCAATAAATATCTCGTCAGTGGTCATCGGCACGACCACCGTATCGTCGGACGAGATACTGCCGGTAGAAGTTTTTTCGATGATGCGGATGGAAAGTTGGTGAGATTCTTCGCGCAGAAACCTCATCGTTCCGCGCTGAGCATTGTCGACCATGTACCAGACGCCAAGACCATAAACGTAGAGGGTGACAGTGGCCGGCATAGCATCGATGGCGGAAGCGCCCCGGCCTTTGGAATCACAGTGTTGAATTTCAGGGTCAAAGGTATCGTGAGCAGGTATATCAACTCCTTGCATAAATTCTCCTTCAGGGTGGGTTTTATTATTAGTAAAGAATTGAGTTTGTTAAAATCAGGCTTTTTCCAAACCGCCGATAGCGGCGAAAGCAGCCCAGTAAAATGGCGAATCAAATCTTTCGTCGCTAAGCATTTCCAATTGTGCCGCGCGCAGAGCGGCGGCGATCGATAGCCCTTTTTCTTTTCGGTTGCGATGAAAAGCGGTCATCATAACGGCTGAGGCGGTGGAATCGATCTCCCAACGGCTAGCGACCACTGCGGGAACTCCGGCGGCAAAAAAAGTACGCGATACACCGACGGCCCCTTCACCGTGATAATAATTTTCCAGCGCAGTCTTACATGCCGAAAGCACGACCAGCTTGGTTTTGGGCAATTGGAGACTGCCGATCTCCGCGGAGGTCAGGTAATTTTCTTCGCCGGAAGACGGGCCGGCGAGAAGAAATTTTGAATACTGGGGAGAAAGTTCATTGGTAGAAAAATGGCCCGCGAAATGAAAGACATCGGCAGCGGGAAGGGAACCCAGAATATTTCTTTTGACCGCATCATTGCCTATGATGGTTTTTCCGGTTTGGTAAAAAGCGGCGCTGGCGCGTATCTCGCGTTCCGCGGCCGGCAGATCTCTAAGCCCGGGATTTTCTGCGCGGTCAAAGGAAGGGTTACCCACTCCGACAAAATTTTCTCCTGTGTTTCCAGCTCGGCTCTCTGCAATTTCCGAAAGCAATACGAAAAGAGTAGCGCTCGGTGAATAAGCAATACGATAGTTCTTAATGACATAATCTCCCGTATCAGGGCGCAGTGCCTCAAAGGGCAAATAGCAAAGAGTTTTATCGGGGACGATAACAATGGTTTTTTCTTTATTAAGTAGATGCTCCACGGGTTGGATGAGCAGCGAATACAGCCCGGCCGGCATATTGCCCGATCTGCCGCGATCAGCCGCCGGATGCGATATGTTTTCAGTAAAGTCACGGACGCGCGTTTCAAGTTCGGCGGCGGAAATATCTTTTTCTACGCGCTGGACGGAAGAATCGGTTACCACCCAGATAAGCAATTTGTCCGGCAGAACCGCGTACTGCACCAATTGGGAACCGGCCGGTAGCCGGCGCTGAATTTCCGTTAAGGGAAGCACGCTGGTGACGCCCGGGCCCGCCACCGGGTTGATATTTACTTTGCTCAGATCATCAAGCAGAGAGCGGGCTTTGCCTTTTTCGATGTAATCGAAAGCAGCTTCGGACTGGCCTTTTTTTAACGCATAGCCGGCGGCAAACTCGTAGACGCTTTGCTCTTCAGAAAAAAAAGATGTCCGGCTCTCTTCCTCTTCGATCTTGCCGCGCAATTTTTCAGCCAGGGCCAGGACCGATGGCAGTGAATCTTCGATCTGCTCATTTTGTCCTAGTTCGCCGTTGCAAAGTAATTTTCCCTTGCGGGCGAGATAGCTTTTCAGAGTTTCGGCAGCGAATTGTTCGGTAAATAATTCCGTTGCGCGCCCGTAGCTATCCAGTGCTTGCGGGCAGTTATGAAGCGAGCGGTGGGCTTCCGCCTGCTGCAGAAGGGAATTGGCGACCATCCTTTTTTGCATCGGCCCGTCCTCGAGAGCGGAGCCTACCCTTAAACTTTCATCGGCTATGGAAAGAGAATCGGTGTAATTTTTTGTCGTTCGATAGGCGGAAGACAGCAGAAGAAAAGAATTGTGCACGACCGCGGGGTCTTTTACCTCCTCGCGGCTGAGCCGTACTCCCTCCATCGCATAGGCCACTGCCGATTCGCCCAATCCGAAACGGCGCGACACCTCGGCCGCGACCATATAGTTACGCCACCGCTGGCGCGCGCTATTATAATAGGCCCCGTTTTCCTTTAAGCTTTTTTGCGAAAAGCCGAGGGCCGGGCCGGTCTCGTTCAATTGAGCATAGACATCAGCCAGTTGGGCGTTCGCCTTCTGGCGGCCATAGGCATCGGATATATCGCGCGCCAATTCAAGAGCCTCTTTGTTAATTCGAATCGCCGGTGAGAACCTGCTTAGCCGGATAGAGGTCGACGCGCTTTGCAGCAGCGCCTGTTCCAAAAGCCATTTGTGGCCCTTTTTTCGGCTGAGCCCCGCAAGAGAGTCGGAATTTTTCAAACTCTCCTCAGGGTCGGAATCCGCTTTGCAGAAATTGATCCAGCAATCTGTCTTGGCAGCCTCGAGGGTGTTTTGCGCCTGGGAAAACAACTTCCGGCTTTCAATGAATTTACCGAGCGCCTCGGAATGCCTGCTTTTCAGGCACAGCTCATAAGCTTCGGAAGTGAGGCTTTGGGCCTGCGTCAGGATAGCGCGCTCGCCGGTCCCGGTATTGCTGTAGTAATCGGCCAGCTCGGAAAAAAAATTATCTCCGCTTCTTTCTTTCTCAAGCTTGCCTAAAAAATTAAGCGCCGAAAGCATGTGTTTAGCATCGTTCGGCGCTCCTTGCGCATCGGCGGAGAGAAAACCGCGCGCCAACTGTTCGGAAATCATAGTGCCGGTGACCATTTCTTTTGATTCACCGGCGATCTTCCATGCTTCTTCCGGATCCCCACGATCGTAAGCAAGCAGAAAATCATTCAAAACCTGGGCCGGCGTTTTGGCGCCGGAATTTTTTTCATCAAGCACTTTCAAAAAGTCGCGCGCCTCTTTAGCCCAGAGCGAAGAAGTATCTTTTTGCAGATATTTCTGCCAGGCATCGCGGGCGGCGGCATTGGAATTCAACTCCTGCAGACAAAGCGCGCGATTAAAAAGCGCCGGAAGATACACCGGGTCCGCTTTGAGCGCCGTATCCAGTTTTACCAGGGCGTTTTCCAGATAGCGCAGGCGTTTATCATCCTGATCTTTGGGAAGGCTTTTTGCCGTTTCCAGCAGGACCGCGCCGTGATCGGCATAAAATTGCGCATTCACCGGCGTGAAGGCAGCCCCTTTATCAAATTGTTGCAATGCCGTGGCGAAGTCGCTCTGCGAAGCATAATACAGGCCCAGGGCCCGGTATGTATTTGCGCCCGGCGTTTCCTCCGCGGCGGAGATAAGAAGAAGCCCCGCCTTATCCCGCGCTACCATGTCCGCCGGCGCCAAGCCTCCTCCCCGGGTATTGATGAGGGGTGCGTAATCCAATTCCGACAGCCGCGCCAGCGTCGGGCGCTGGTCCCGATACGCACTTCTAAAAGCTGCCAGTCCTTCCATAACTTTTCCCTTTGAGGAAAAATTCCAAAAAAGCCCGCCGCCCACGACCGCGACCAGCAAGCCGGCCATCACCAGCCGGAAAACTCCGGAAGCAAAAAGGTCGTTGACAAAAACACCGCGGGAGCTTTGCGAGGTATTTCTGCTACCCGCTTTGGCAGTTGCGCACACCCGCGCTTTTTTTGCCGCGTGTTCGCCTGCTTCTTCTCTTAGCGCCAGCATAAAACGAAATTTTGCCTGGCGTTGGGGAGAGGCCAGAAAGTATGTTTCGAATTTATCGATATCGGCGGTATCCGAGCGCCGGTCCAGATATTCTTCAATGAGCTCGGTTTCTACCCTCTCGACCTCAGCCTGAAAAGAAGCATCGGACATCATCCGTGTTTCTATCGTCTCCAGATCTTCCTCATTGGTAATATGTCCCAAAAGATACTGTCTGAGCGTAATTGATTCTGTTATGTCGCTTTTCATTAATCAGCGGTTCCTAAAAACAAACCCTCTACTATTTATGGAATAAAAAGGGGAAAACGTTTCACTAATTTGTTAACCCCAGGCATTTTTTTACACAATCTTCCAAAAAAGCCTTGAGACGGTGGACCCTGATACGCAAAGTACCGGGATCAACCCCGAGCTCCGCGGCCATGGTTTTGCGATGCAATATTTTGGCGCTGCTTTCCTCCAAAAAGTACTCCAGGACCAGGATGACCTGGTCGGCTGAAAGATTATTAAGACACTTCCGCAGGCATTCGAGCTCGCTGCCGAATTTGAAAGGGACCTCGAAAACCGGGTCGATCTCGACGGGGTCTTCGCGCCGTTTTTTTACGTGTTCCAGGTATATGTTGCGGGCGACGCCGTGAAAATAGCCGGTCGGATCTCCGATAAAAGTATCCCGGATCTGCCTGACCTTGGTAGCTACGCGATCGATGGTGCGGTCGGCAAGGCTTTCGGCTTCGATACAGCCGCGCGTGATGAACATCTTGATCAGCCCGCCGCGGATGAGCTCATATTTCCTTCCCGCTTCTTCCCGGTCCGGATCGAGCCATTCGAGTAAGGTATTGAACGCCTCGGGAGTAATTACATCATTACTTGGCATTTAAATTTCCAACCATCAGATCAAAATCGAAAATAGACAAGATTTTTCGAAATGGGCGGTATATAGAAAAAAATAACGCAATATGACCAAACAAACAAGTATCGGCCTTTTCCACAGGAGAGTAAAACAACGACGGCCCGGCGGGAAAGAACTATCGTTTGGCAGCCAAAATATTAATTGATATAGCAAAAGATATTCCGCACGGATAGGGGGGCATTGCTACGCCGCGGAAGGATGAAAGTTTAGCAAATTTTTTTGAAAATGACTCGCTCGTTGACAAATTTTTTTGACCGACTAAACTTGTTTCGTGAGCCGGATGATATCGATAACGAACGGACCGCTCCACCTGCCGCCGATATTTAATCAGAATCTCGTAAAACTTGCTGCACGCCGGGTTTTTTGTAAAACAGTTAAACTGTATAATCAGAACCGGGCCACTCCGGCGCTAAATGTATAGGACCCTTTATTTTCCTGTCTGCGATTGTTTTTGAAAGGTATTACAAATTATGAAAAAGAATAGAGTGAGCAATGTCTCAGGGCTTCACGGCAAGGTTTCCGCCATCGTCAGGTTTGTCTCGCGGAATATGGGCCTGGTGTTGTTTTTTATCGCTTTGGGTGGGGCGATCATGGCGCTCGGCGGAATGTTCGATCCGCTCGTCGGCACGGTTACTTCGGCCCAATCGCGAACCGCGGCTGACATCAGGGGCAACATCAAAGGAATGCAGCAGGCTGACGAGCAAAAGATCTCGCCCGAAGGCCAGCGCCAGATCGCTGCTCTGATAGAGGAAAAAGAATCGCGTACGCCCGCACAGAGGAAGATCGACTCCAATATTCTTTTTGAGATCAAAAAACAGCGCGGACAAGAAGTTGCCCGCGGCATTCCGACGCTCGAAACCGGAATTGACGTAAGCGAGAGAGGGCTGATCGGCGTCGATATCACCGCCCATGTGAACACCGGATTAATAGGCAGGCTCAAGGAGATGGGTTCCCAGGTCCTTGATACTCTTCCGGCCTACCGGAGCATCTATGCCAGGATGCCGCTGAGCGGGATCGAAGAACTGGCGGCGCGCAATGACGTCATTTTTATAATGCCCCATTCCGAGGCCCAGTTGTCGAAACCGAGATACGACGCGGCCAATGATATATCCCGGGGTTTTTGGAACAAGACCTATACACCGGGTTTTCTGAATCAACCTTTTAGGGCGCCGCAGCGTGACTCTTTTGAGAAGCGGGCGGAAAGGGTGCGGGAGTTCATCAAGTCAAAGCTTGCGGATATTCGTCCGGAAGTGGGCAGCCAGCAGTCGCAGGGAGACAGCACTCACCAGGCGAATACCTATAGAACTTCAATCGGGCCGGACGGCAGCGGCGTCAAGATCGGGATCATCTCGGACGGCACCACCGCGCTGGCTTCGTCCCAGGCGCTGGGCGACCTGGGTGTGGTCAATGTTTTACCCGGACAGATAGGCGTCTGCCCGACCAGCACCTGCAACGAAGGCACCGCGATGCTTGAGATCGTGCACGACATTGCGCCGGGTGCGGATCTTTATTTTGCCACCGCGAATGCTACCATCTCGCGGTTTGCTCAAAACGTGCGCGATCTGCGCGCGGCGGGCTGCGACATCATCATCGATGACGTTTTCTATTTTGTCGAGACCCCGTTTCAGGACGGGCAAGCGCCTTCAGTGGTCTCGAACACCAACGGCGGCGTCGTCGTCCAGGCGGTAAAAGATGTGACCGCCGCCGGCGCGATGTATTTTACCTCCGCCGGTAACCAGGGAAATCTCGATGACAATACCGCCAGTTGTTACCAGGGAGATTGGGTTGACGGCGGTACGCTGGCTTTGGCGGTCGGCGGCAACGTTCATGATTTTGATGCGGGGGCCGGTGTCGCCCAGAGCGACCTGGTACAGGTAGGATCGGGTAATGCTATCAATCTTTACTGGGCGGACCCGCTCGGCGGTTCGGCGAACGACTATGATCTTTACGTATTTAATAATGCGCTGACGGCGGTAGTGTCGTCGTCCACTAACATTCAAAGCGGGACGCAGGACCCGTTCGAACAAACAGTGGGAAGCACGACGAATAACCGCGTGGTGGTATTAAAGAAGACCGCCGCGGCAGCGAGATTTTTTCATGTGACCATCAACGCCAACGGCACGGGAAGACTGGGCACCGCGACCAACGGCACTACTAAGGGCCATAGTATCCCGGCGGACGCTTACGGTGTTTCGGCGACCCCGGCACAGGCTCCGGGACCATTTCCCGCGGCGCACAGCAACACCAACTTAACCGAGACTTTTACTTCTGACGGGCCGCGACGGATATTTTTCCTGCAAGACGGCACGGCCATCACGCCGGGGAATTTTTCATCTACCGGCGGGCTCTTGCGGCAAAAACCGGATATCACCGCGGCTGACGGAGTGTCCGTAACGGGCGTGGGAGGCTTTCCTACCACGTTCTTCGGGACGTCGGCTGCCGCTCCGCACGCGGGCGCGATCGCGGCGCTGCTCAAGTCAGGATTGCCTTCGCCGACCAATGCGCAGATCCGCACGGCTTTGACCAGCACGGCGATCGATATCGAAACCGCGGGTGTGGACAGAAACACCGGCGCGGGTATCGTGATGCCGCAGTTGGCAGCGGCTGCGCTGGGGATAACGGCCCAGGCGCATATCGCAAAAAATTCGCATACCGTGACGGAAGTCGCGAGTTTTAGCGACTCTGACGGACGTCTAGAGAAAAGTGAGCGGGGAAGCTTACTTATTTCAAGTTTAACCAACGTCGGTGCGGCTACTGCCACCGGCGTGACCGCCACCCTGACGAGCACCACGCCTGGTGTCGGTATTGTTACATCCGGGCCTCTTCCATATGCAAATATGGCGGCCGCGGGGGGCACGGCCAGTAACGCCACGCCTTATGTCTTCTTTTTAGGTTCAGCCTATGTCTGCAGTTCGCCGATCGATTTTGTGCTGACGGTGAATTTCACCGATTCGACGGCCAAGTCACAGGTCATCACTTTCCGATACGATCCTTCGACGACAACCATTACTTCGGCCGGGATCAATAACGCGCCGACGGCAGGGCCCTATACGACTGCTTCCGGAACTCAGACGAACCGTGTTAACCGTGACACCATCAGTTCGACCTGCGGAAATCCGAAAGCGGCGTTTCCGGGATCGGTGGCGGCTACTAACCCGCGTTATCACGCCTACACTTTCACCGCTACTAACACGGGCTGTGTCAGCGTTACCTTTGCGGCGGGGGGAACCGGTAATCCGAACGCGCTCTTTGCGACGGCCTATGTCGGGGCTTTCAATCCTGCCAGCATTAACACAAACTACGCCGCTGACCCTGGCGGCTCGCCGCTGGCAGCCACTCAACCGGTCGGCTTTACCTTTAATGTTACTTCCGGGCAGAGTTATACCATCGTGGTGGCGGAGGTCACGCCGAACGGTGCGAATAACATCGCATATACGCTCAACGTCAGCGGCCTGCCGGTGGAAATTTGTAACTTTGCAGGACCGACGGCGGCTTCGGTGCCGGTCGGCGGACGAGTCTTAACCGCGGGCGGTATGCCGATCAGACAGGCGACCGTCACTCTTCAGGATTCGAGCGGCATCCCCAGATACGCGGTCACCGGATCGCTGGGCTACTACCTTTTTGAGGATGTTCCGGTCGGCACTTATGTGATCGGCGTCAGCAGTAAGCGCTATACCATCCAGCCGAGGGTGCTTTCGGTGCTCGACCCGATAGAAGATGAGGACCTGATCGCGGAACCATAATACAAGTCACAAGACTTTAGACGACAGCCGGCGCGGAAATCCGTACCGGCTGTTTCAATTTTAGATTTGTGATCGTGGATTTTTGGATTTATTGGTGTCGTTTTGTGTGGTTTCGTGGTTTCAGTTCTTTTCAAATAATGAAAATCTGTTGCTAAAAAATAAAACTCGTCGTATTATCTGGGCATAATTAAGCGCTCTCCAAACTAAGTAGTACCGAATTTTAATTTTCTCTCACGATGTCAGGAGACATAATATGTATTGTCTTAGTTGTGGTGCCGCAAATAACGATTTATCAAATTTTTGTCAGAACTGTGGCGCTTCTAGAGATCTATTTAGAGTTATACCTTCAGGACAAGAGGAAATCACCCAGGTTTCACAAGCCTTCAAACAACCTCAGTATGCTCCTAAATCTGGAAATCAAAGCTTGGTTCTTATTATTGCGGGAATAATTGTAATTATGGCTGTAGGTGCAGCGGGTTATTTCTATGCAAAAAGTGAGATGAAACAAGCAAACCCTGTCAGTCAGAAAAACAATGACTCTGTATCTCAACAATTAAATTCCAAATCCAACACTTCTGAGAAACAAACAAACAGCGATGAAGAAGAATTGGCTAAACAGCAGAAAAACGAAGATAAGGAATTAAAAAGACAAGAAGAACTTGAATGGAAAAAGTTCGATTCGGTGGTAGAAGTAGAAGCTAAGAATAAGGCACAAAAGGCTCACCCGTTTCTACTATAGAAGAGACTGTCCAAATTGATAACACACCTGAAAGCAAAACTGATTCAGAGGTGATTTTCACTCGAACATTCAGATGCCGTTTAAGGGGAAAAATTTTAGGTAGGAACGTTCATGAGGTGGAAGTCAGAGTCCGTGCAAGATTTAGTAGAAAACGGGATTTCCCACATGAAATAATAAGCTCTGACGTTATTTCTGATAAAAAGGTTTGATTACAAAATCTGCGTTTTAGGACACACAAACCCTAAGTACAAAAGAAAACCCGGTCGCTACCGCTCCCGGTTCTGACAGGCCCGGTTATTTAAACCCCACCGGCGATATTTTCGCCAGACAAGATGTATCCGGTTTTGACGGATCGCGAAGGAAACTCGCGGCTACTCTGACGGCGCAGGGATTACCGAAAAGCACGCCATGGCTGGTACTTTTTACTTCATAAGAATGGCTGTTAACGAACCATGAAGCGACCAGCCGGTTCCACTGCATCGGCGTATTCGGATCGTATTCACCCGAGAGAAGAAGGGCCGGAATGTCACTTTTAACGGGCTCGTTCTCAACCCCGGACGCGGGCGGCACATTCCACACCCGGCATATTCCCGGCATTGCGCCCATTATCGAAAACCCTTTTATTGCCGAGTATTTGGTGGACTGCCGGGCGATCGTACGGTAATTTTCAAAAGGCATTTCTTCACGGCACCAGACGGAGTAGCGCATTCCCCACGCATAGCCTCCCTGATTCAGTTTTGCTTCCGCGTAGGGCATGAGAGATCCGAAATTGCCTTTCGATACTTCCGTGATTATATGCGGCACACGGTATATGAGGTCGGTATCGCTGAGGTCGTCATATATTCCTTCGACGATATCGTTGCCATAGAGTTTTATCGGATAAACTTTTCCGTCTTTATTCACATTTAATACGACGGCTTTTTTATTTGCGGTTTTTAAGAGCGCGTAAAACTCCTTTTCTAACTTGGGATATTTTGCCGCGCATTTTTCGTCTCCCTGACAGCGCGCGAATAAAAGGTTGATCGAATTAATCAAATTATCCACACCGACCTCGTTCCAGTTAACGGTCGTGGGCAGCACTGAATCAAGAATGACGCTGCGGACGTGACGGCTGTATTCGCGAATGTAGTTGAGCATCACCCGCGCGCTATATGAGACGCCGTAAAGATTCCATTTTTCTATTCCGAGAGTTTTTCTCAGGTCTTCGATATCCGCGGCGTTGGCGGCGCTGTCGTAGGCGGAGAGTACATGGCCGGCGCCAGCCAATCTGTCGCGGCACACTTTAGCGGCTTTGACCTGCTCTGCCAGAAACTTTTTGCGGGTAAAATTTTGTTCGCTGCTTTTCAGGTTCGCGGCGTCTACTTCGGGGCAGCTCAAGTTGGGCTCCGCAAATCCCGTTCCTCTTTGTCCGAAAATAATGAAATCGCGGTCGCGCGTATAGGGCGCCAGACGCGCCGCCCCATTAACTCTCATCATGGTGCCGCCGCCGGGCCCGCCGCCGGTGTAAAAGACCGGATCGGGTGCCGGGTGTTCGGAAGTGCTTTTTATGATGATCACCGGCAGGCGCAGCGTTTTCGAACCTGTCCTGCGGCGATCTTCCGGTACAAAAAGCCTTCCGCATTCGGCTTTTATTCCCTGAGGCACCGGTACCACGCAATCCCCGGGTTCAAAGCGAGGCAGGGTATTATCCTGCGCAGCGATATGTGCAGGGCCGAAAAGACAGATAAAACAAAAAATGAAGACGGGTAAAAAGGAAGTTAATTTCATTAGAGATCCTTCAGTTTACTGGCGTTTACCGGCTAAAAGTGATTGAATTTGTAATAGTAGTAGCGTATACTACTACTATTGTCAAGAAAATGTCTATTAAAAGCCTAAATCCGCTGACAGAACTGGGATTCACTGAACTAGAATCCACGGTTTATCTTTATTTGGTGGAAAATTCGCCCGCCACACCCTACCGGGTAGCAAAAGCGATCGGCAAGCCGGTGGCAAATACCTATAAGGCGGTCGAGGACCTGCGTCAAAAAGGGGCGGTTTTGGTGGATGAAACCCACAATCGTCTCTGCCAGGCAATTCCGCCGGCGGAACTTCTGAGTAAGTTAAAAGAGTCTTACCTGGCGCGGCATGAAGCGGCCGGCGAAATTCTTTCAAAATTAAAACCTTCCGGGGACCGGGAAAAGATATTCACTCTTACGAGCGCCGATCAGGTTTTGCAGACCTGCAAAAAGCTGCTGGAAAACGCTGAGAGCGTGATACTTGCCGATGCTTTTCCCGGGGTGGTCGATATTTTACGGCCGTGGCTGAAGGCAGCGGCGGCACGGGGCGTCACGACGGTGCTGCAGACCTACGGCCCGGCCGAGATCGAGGGTGTAGAGGTCGTGCCCTATCAGGCGGCCGAACTTTCGCTGCGGCGCTGGCCGGGACAATGGCTGATCGTGGTAGTGGATGGAGCGGAATACCTGTTTGCGTATTTAAATGATGACGCGACGGTCGCTCACCAGGCGATCTGGTGCGGCAGCGCATTTCTGGCCCTGCCGCAGCACAGCAATCTCGCCATCGCATTTCGCGCCGCCCTGCTGGAACAACTTGTCAAAGACAGCGCCCCGCTGTCCGAAATGCAGCAGGCGCTAAAAAGAACCGAACGCTGGCTGGTATTGGGCACACGCGGTTATAACGAACTTGCCGCAAAGTTTTCCTACCGGCAGATAAATCAGTGAACTTTCGACTTTACCTGGGGGCGCCGGCATCTTGCCGGCAAAGAATCGCTTGAGCGTCTAAAAAGTGTAATTAACGCCAATTAGCGCGAGCAAGTCGCGCTTGCCGGCAAGATGCCGGCGCTCCCAGGTTTACTGCACTATTTAACTATGTTCTAAAGCCTTAAGCTTTTAATACTCTCGGAAAACAATGTAATATTACCTCACAGTTTTGGGCACAGTTTTGCGGCGATGCTAAAAATAGAAAACTACATTAACGGTGAATTGACGAGTCCGGTTTCGGGAAATTATCTCGACAATTACGAACCTGCGACGGGACAGGTCTATTCGCTGATCCCTGATTCGGGCGCGGCGGACGTCGAGCGGGCGGTCGAAGCGGCCAGAGCGGCCTTTCCCGGTTGGGCGAAAACGCCGCCGGAACAAAGATTCGAGATATTGATGCGCCTGGTCACGCTGATCGAGCGCGATCTGGACAAACTCGCCGAAGCCGAAAGTATAGACAACGGCAAGCCTCTTTCGCTGGCAAAAGTAATGGATATTCCGCGCGCCAGCAGCAATTTCCGTTTCTATGCCACGGCCGCGATGCATTTCGCGAGTGAATCGCACGAGACCGCGCTCGCGGATGGCGGACTGGCGATAAATTACACGCTGCGAAAACCGCTCGGTGTGGTCGGGTGTATCTCGCCCTGGAATCTGCCACTTTATCTTTTTACCTGGAAGATCGCGCCGGCGATCGCAGCGGGGAATTGTGTGGTCGCCAAGCCTTCGGAAATAACGCCGATGACGGCATATCTTCTTTCGCGGCTGGCAATAGAAGCGGGATTGCCGGCAGGAGTTTTAAACATTGTGCACGGTACCGGGCCGAACGTCGGCGCGGCGATCGTCGCCCATCCCGACATCAAGGCGATCTCATTTACCGGCGGCACCAAAACAGGCGAAGAGATCGCCCGCACGGCCGCGCCGATGTTCAAAAAACTCTCGCTCGAACTGGGCGGCAAAAATCCGAATATTATTTTTGCGGATTGTAATTACGAAGAAATGCTTGCCACCACGGTGCGTTCTTCTTTTGCCAACCAGGGGCAAATTTGTCTTTGCGGATCGCGCATATTTGTCGAAAGATCGATCTACGAAAAATTCAAAACAGATTTTGTCGAGCGCGTTTCAAAGCTAAAACTCGGCGACCCCTTAGCGGACGGCAGCGATCTGGGCGCGGTCGTTTCCCAGCCGCATATGGAAAAAATTCTTTCCTATATAAAGCTGGCGCAGGAAGAAGGCGGACGCATTTTGACCGGCGGAAAACAGGTGGCCCTCGAAGGCCGCTGCGCGAACGGGTGGTTCATCGAGCCGGCCGTGATCGAAGGATTGGCTCACGATTGCCGCACGAACCAGGAAGAAATATTCGGGCCGGTGGTCAGCGTAACCCCGTTTGAAACAGAAGACGAGGTTCTTGCGTATGCAAACAGCGTCCGCTATGGTTTATCGGCCACACTCTGGACGGAAAATCTTTCGCGCGCGCACCGCGTAGCGGAAAAACTGGAATCCGGCATCGTCTGGATAAACTGCTGGCTGCTCCGCGATCTGCGCACACCCTTCGGCGGCGTGAAAGATTCCGGCATGGGCCGCGAAGGCGGCTTTGAAGCCCTGAAGTTTTTTACCGAAGAAAAGAATGTTTGCATTAAAATAAAATAAATGTAAATATACTCCCTCACCATTGATTGCACCCTGCTTTTCCCGCAAATCAAGACATATTTTGAGACCCAAGGAGATGTAATATCCTGCATGAAGTCATCGACTGCTTACCGCTCACAAGGAAGAAGATTAACCGCCAATGATCTGGCCGAAAGATTATTGCCCGATCTGCACATGAACGAATTTATCGGATGGGCGCCCGATCTGTTCGCTTTTACCAGTTATATGATGAGCAATACCGGAGCGTATCAATTGGTAGTATCCCCGCCGACAAAAGCGAGTTGGGAACCGACCAACAAGGAATTGAAGGACTGGCTGGGCATTGAGATCAAATGGGACGAAGAAACAAACAAATGGGCAGCTTTTAGCCAGGAGTCGGAGGAAAAGCTGCAGACGGATAAAGATGACCAGGTTTCTATCAGCGACGAAGAAAGGGAAAGGCCAAACCAGATATTAAATAACTGGTTAAAATCGTTTTTACTAGATGCCAAAGATGCCAAAAAATGGATACTCGAACCTAAAGGCTGGCGTTTCCCAGGGCACAGGCTGGCTTATTTTAGTGATGAATTGAAGAAACCTTTGAAGCAATTGGAAGGCAACCCTGAAAAGCAGATCTATGCTATCGCGGAACACATAAAGATCCATGCCCTGGTCGGCTTATCGAGCCCGATCAAAGGAGAAGGCGCTAAAGAGCTGCTGGAAAATTATCAAAGAAAAGAGATCTCTAAAATAGAAGAAGAGATAACTTCCGCCGAAGATAAAAAAATTATCGATAAAAAAAAGCAGGAGTTAAAGGATCTTAAAGATCTTTTTGAAAAGAAGACCGAAATTAGCCTGGCGGATTTTTTAAAAAATGATGAAGACCGGAATTGGATACAGTTTGTGCAGAAACTGGGCGACGATTGGAATGAGCACCTGGAAGAAATGACCGATAAGGAATTCCAGCTTATTAATCACGCTTTACGGAAAGAAGAAGGAAATATATTTCATCAAGCCGACCGCAAAGGCCGCAAGGACCATTTCGATAACACAGCGCTGTCTTACGATGAATACGCGGAGAACTACATCGGCAAAAAAGATGACGAAAATCCGGAGAAAGAGCGGGAAAAAGAACTGCTCGGCATTTTGCTGAAAAACACCCCGCCGCTTCTTTTGATCTGCTGGGCATTTTTTTACAATGAGCTGAATTGCGAAACTTTTTATGGCACGGATGATCAGGCTCTTAACGTTTCTGATCTTTTGTGCAATCGCGATGAGATCCAGATAAATTTAGAACAGAAAAAGAGGCTTTGGAGAGTGTGCCAATCAATCTTTACGCTGCACGCAATTGCCGATATTTGCTGTACTACCTGGGGCATTTACCCGGTCGAAGAACCGGAAAAAGAGAGAGCCCGATGGTATGCCGAGAAACTTTTATATGATAAGGGCAGCCTCTCGACGGTCAACCCGGAACGCGGGCGCGTAATTCCCAAGCGGCATAATCCTAATGTCGGCATTACCTTGCGCTCTATCTCAAGCAATCTGGCGTTTCATAGATCCTCGGTGGATGTCGTCTGGCGGGGCGCAACGGAAACGCCTCTCGAAAACAGGCTGAAAGAGATAGAGGAGAGGGAGAAAAAGAACTCCGAAACGCTGCCCAAAACGCTCTCTATTTTATTAATGCCATTTCCTCTTGATGTAAAAGCAAAGCATTTCAGAGAAGATAGGGATGCCGAGGGCAGAGTGAATATGTCCTCTGATTACGGGTTTTTTAAATATAACCCGCAGGAAGGCACCGGCCGCGTTCAGATCTTTCAGGAAAACAACGAGATGACGAACCACATTATAAAACTGATCGAAGAGGCCAAACAGGAGTTGGAAGAGGATAGATTTGTCGACATAGTAGTGTTTCCAGAAAGCTCTTTAAGCAAACAGCAGTATGAAATGCTGCAGGCCAAGCTGGAAGGAAAATCGCTGCAACATGAGATCGACGAGTTGGATGACAAAAGAAAAAAAATAGAGCAAAAAGAAGATAAAGTGCGGGCCCGGATCGATACGGCCATCCAAAATAAAGAGGAGGTAGCCGCGTACGCGATCGTCCCCCAAATTGATCAGAACATAGATGACCATGGGAGCACGCTGACGGAGCTGCAGAAAAAGATCAAGATCCCGCCCAGTGTTCTGATCGCCGGAGTTAGAGAGTCTCCGCAAGATATTCAGGAGGAGGTCAAGCTAAAGAACACAAGGGAGCTGGAGAATGAGACCGAAGAAAATAGAGCAGCCAAAATAGCTGAATTTAAAGAGGAAATAAAGGGGCACACTTTTTTCGATCGAAATGCAGTGTATTGCAAGTACTACAATAACACCGACGAAGGGTATGACGGCGAACGCTACCGGATGTCCCAAAAGTTCAAGCAGTATAAGCATCATCGCTGGCAGCTTGACTCTACTCAGATCAGATCTTACGGTCTGAGCCAGATACTGGAACCGGAAAAACACAAAATATGGTGGGAAGCGATGAAGGTTCCGCGCCGGAGAGTTAGTTTTTTAAACGTCGGTAAGGTTATGACGATCTCTCATTTGATATGTGAAGATCTGGCCAGGCAGGATCCGATCGCCGATCTTATCAGGCATGTGGGCCCGACGCTGGTAGTAACATTATTGATGGACGGGCCGCAGCTCAAAAATCGCTGGTCTTCGAGATACGCGAGTATTTTGTCTGACGACCCCGGGTCATCGGTCATCACCCTAACATCTTTCGGAATGGTCAAAAGATATAACTCTCCCCACGGCCTTCTTTCACGGGTGGTCGCCTTATGGAGTGAAAGCCACGGGCAAGTAAGAGAGATCGAACTGGCGAATGGAGCTGAGGCAATATTATTGACATTAAAGTGCGAACCTAAACAAGAGAGAACGGCTGACGGAAGAGAAGAAAGAGTTCCGACAAACACGTTGAGTTTGGTCGACGTGATCCAGATCTATCCGCCACCGATCGTAAACCCTGAGAGCGGCAGCCAAAATGATGTTAGTGGCTCGGATGAACAAAAACTTCAAGGAAAGCAGAAAGCTCCGGCCAACCCGAAATCTCGCGGCAAGCAGAAAATTGCCGGAAAGACAGGAGGCTAAATTCGCTCAAGTTAGCGTGGGTATAAAAGCGTTCATCTTAATGGACGCTTTTTTGTAAAGGAAATTTATTCGTCAGCAGGCAAGCCGGGTGGTAAGTTAAAATAGTTAGATGTATTATTCTAAAAGCCCTTTTTTATATTAAAAAACCTGAGGTATAAATGAAAGCTATTTATGTATTTACTGTTTTCCTGCTTTTGGCGCTTACTGCGCAGGCGCAGGTTAAACCGCCGCAGGAATCGGCGATGGACAGATTTTTGCGCTATGTGAAGATCGATACGCAGTCGGCGGAAGATCAGAGCACGGTGCCGAGCACCAAGAAGCAGTGCGACTTGGCGAATTTGCTGGCAAAGGAATTAAAAGACCTGGGCGTGCAGAATGTCCGGGTGAGCGAATTTTGCATAGTCTATGGCATGGTGCCGGGAAATTTACCGGATAATTCCAAAGTGCCTACGATCGGTTTTATCGCGCACATGGATACCTCGCCGGCCGTCTCGGGCGCAAACGTGAACGCCATCATCCATAAAAATTACCAGGGCGGCGACATCGTTTTACCAAACGATAAAACGCAGATCATCACTGTCGAAAAAAATCCCGACCTGAAAAATTTGATCGGTGACGATATTATTACGGCGGACGGAACTACGCTGCTCGGTTCCGACGACAAATCGGGCTGCGCAGAAGTGATGACCATGATCGACACTCTGAAGCAAAATCCGCAGCTTAAGCACGGTAATATTGCCATCGCTTTTACGCCGGACGAAGAGGTCGGCGGCGGTATAGATAAATTTGATATCGAGGGCTGGGGCGCTAAATTCGCCTACACGGTAGACGGCGAGCAGCTCGGCGATATTTCGAATGAGACCTGGTCGGCGCGCACCGCGACCGTTACCTTCCGCGGCCTATCGACACACCCCGGCACCGCTAAAGGAATAATGGTCAATTCGGTATACGCGCTGGGCGATTTTCTCAGCCGCGTTCCGCAGGATATGCTTCCGGAAACCACCGAAGGCCGGGTCGGTTTTATTCATCCTTATGTCGGCAACCTGGATATCGAGGTTTCGACAGTCAAGGTCCTCATCAGAGATTTCGACCTCAGCGGCGTTGAAGCAAAAGAAGCGCTGTTGAAAAAGCTGGTGGCTGAGACGCAGGGCAAATTTCCCAAGGTGAAGATCGAATACGACAGCAAACTCGGTTATTTGAATATGAAAGAGACGCTGAAAAATTTTCCGCAGTTGACCGATCATGCCATTGAGGCGGCGCGGCGCGCCGGTGTCAAAGCCGAGCTTCGCCCGATCCGCGGCGGCACCGACGGCTCGAATCTGACCACGCGCGGGCTGCCGACGCCGAACCTTTTCACCGGCGGGCATAATTTCCACGGCAAGCTGGAATTTAATTCGCGTAAGGGCCTGGAAAAATCAACCGATACTTTGGTCCACCTGGTACAGGTCTGGGCGGAGAAATCGAAATAAGGAAATTAGGAAATTAGGAAAGAAGAGGCAGACGGGGTGTTCTTTTAAAAGAATAGCCCCGTTATTTTTTGCAGCCAGTGCGGCAAGAGTGAAGAGACGAACGCCAGAGCCATGAAGATCCAGGTGGAAAGATACCTGCGATCTTCGGTCAGGAAAACGGCACGCGGCGAGAGATAGAAGAGCGCAAAACAGATCGCCATGATAAAAGTGCGGAAAATATAATAGCCGGCATCCTGCGGAGTTTCCGGCGCCCGCAGGAGCCACGCCGCCACGCCGTAATACACCACCTGCCAGAGCAACATATAGGCGAACAAGCCGAAGTCTGCGACGAATTCCGCCGTGCCGCCATAAAGCAGGCCGCCGCGTGCCGCGCGGCTGCTCTCAGCGCTGCTGAGCCGCTTGCCCAGCCGAAAGAGCAGGTAAATTTCACCCACTGTCAAAAACATCACCACCAAGATCAGCAGGATGGTCATCACGCGCGATGCGGCCCCAGACTCTGGCGGCGCGCCGGAAGCATCTACCGCCAGCCAGCCGGCAGCAGCCGCGAACTGTTCGATCACGACCCAGGCGCCGATCGCGGAGAGGATCATCAGCGGGGCACTAAGAACCAGGAAGTAGGCCGAAAAATCCGCGCCCGTGCTGCGCATCCGCGCCTGCAGCGGGAGCCGCTTGAGAAAGAGGCCGCCGAGACGGCCGAACAGCAGCACGCCAAGCAGCACACCGAGCGTAATGAGAGCCGGCTGCTTGTTATCAAATGAGCTGCCGAACAGGCCATCGATACGTCCGGCAATGACGGGAAAGAGAAAAATGTTGATGATGATCACCAGCACGTCGATGACGATGCCTTGTTTATTGGCGGGCAGTTTGAGGTTCAGAAATTTCATCGACTCTGTTTTAAAGTATGAGAAAAAGCCAAAAAATAATAATCGACGTAGACCCTGGGGTGTCCCGCCGGCAGGATCGCGCAGCGATCTAAAAAGCCTTTATGAACACGCCAGTTAGCGTGACTAAGTGACACGCTTGCCGGCGGGACACCGGCGCTCCCAGGTTTAGCTACGGTAATTCCTGACGGAAGAAGGTATTTCGATCCCGTCTTTAAGTTTTGCATCGGCAATGGGCTCGCCGACCGTCATTTGCATCGGCAGTACGCCGGCCCAGACGTCCAGCTCGTAATCCTCATCGTCATCGACCGGGCCGCCGTCGCGGACCTTGGCAGACGCTTCGTCGATCGGCAGCGAGAGCACGGTGGTCGCTTTTAATTCCAGCTCGGTGGGCAGGCGGACCTCGTCCCAGCGGCCGCGGATGAAATGCTCGCTTAAGGCCAGCAGAGCTTCGTTCTTTTCCTTGTCGCCCGTGATGGCGATCGCTTTGCCCAGCACTATCACGGAACGATAATTCATCGAATGATTGAAGGCCGAGCGTGCCAAAACCAATCCGTCGAGGATGGTGACAGTGACGCAGACGTCGATGCCTTCGGCGATATCCCGCAGCATTCGGCTGGCGGATGAGCCGTGGATGAGCAGCGTGTCACCGCGACGCGCATAACCGGTCGGGATCACGTAAGGCTGGCCGCCCGTGACGAACCCGACGTGGCAGATAAAGGACGCGTCAAGTACGGCGTTGATCGTTTCGCGATCGTAATGGCCGCGTTTGGGAATGCGGCGTACGCGCGTTTTTTCAGTTTTCAGTTCGGACATTTTTCACGAATTCAAAAGTGGCAGGTACCGCTCGTTGATGATGTTAAGGTGATGAATCTGATGGCCGATATTCGCAAAACCTTTGGCGATCACAGAAATTTCAGCCGTCTGCGTTTTACCGAGGATGTTCAGCGTCGTATCGTCAAAACTCTCGAAGAGAGCTTTTGTGCCCGCGCGTACGATCTTGAGTTCATCGACGATCTCGCGCACGGTGCGTTCGTTGGCGCGCGAGTTGGCGGCCATGTCGTCCTCTTCGAGGCCCTGCGGCGGATCGCCGACCCGGCGGGCGAAAAGCAGCGAGCGATAGGCGAAAATGCGCTCCCAATCCAGCATGTGCTGAAGGACTTCCTGCACGGTCCATTTGCCTTCGGCGTAGGGACGGTTTTCGAGCGCCGTCAGCGCTTCGAGGTCGAGGCCGTTAAGCTGCGCAAGGCTCAGATCGAATGCTTCGGAAAGCTCTACGTCGGCGACCAAATTGATATACCGGTCAAAATATTCCGGCATCGGGTTAATTTCAGATCTTTTCATAAATTTATTCTGATTTCGGTAACAGGATAATTATAGAGCGATTTTAACGTTAGTGAAAGGGTTTAGAGTTCAAGCTTCAGCTTGTCTTATTTTAGCATCGAAGACAAACTAAAGTTTGAACTCTAAACTTTTTCGCATTTGCGACAGCTCTGCTAAAATACCATCAAAAATGAGCGAAGAAAATATCATCAACTCTTCTAAAGCGCCGGAACCGGTCGGGCTTTATCCGCACGCGCGGCGGGTGGGAAATCTGCTGTTTCTTTCCGGTGTCGGCCCGCGCGAGCGCGGCTCGAAAAAGATACCGGGCGTGGAACTGGACGAAGCCGGGAATATCGTTTCCTACGACATCGAAACTCAGTGCCGCTCAGTATTTCAGAATGTCAGGTATATTCTGGAAGACGCCGGTTCCGGTTGGGACCGTGTAGTGGACGTGACGGTCTTTCTGACCAATATGAAGGCCGATTTCGCCGCCTATAACAAACTTTACGCAGAATTTTTTGCTGATAATCAACCTTGCCGGACGACCATCGAGATCAGCAGTTTGCCGACACCGATCGCCATCGAATTAAAGGTAATTGCGACGATAGAATAGATACAAAGGAGACATTCATGGTGACGAGTAAAGAACAAATATAGGAACTGTTAGAGGAAGCGTTATCGGATCTTGGAATGACGGAGAAAAAGCGTGTTGAATTTGATGACTCTCCGGTACCGGATTTTGGCGGATTTATAGAGATCTCGGGGCGGATTGTTCATGAAATTCATCCCAAATGGCGATTAAAAGTTTTCTATCCTATTGGAAGTAGCCAAAAAAGCACAATTTTTCGCGTGAAGATAGATATCGCGAAGTTCCAAAATAACACGCAAATCAAAAACGAGATTATGGACCAAATTCGCAATCACGCTCCAAACTAATTTTTATATGTCAATTTAGAAACTCTTTAATTTTATTCAGTCTTTAATTGGCTTTGCGTATAAAGTCAAAAAAATTTTAAATTTAGTGGCAATGTTAAGTTTTTGACAATTCAACAAAATAAAATGTGGTAAACCTGGGAGCGCAGGCATCTTGCCTGCAAGCGCGACTGGTCGCGCTAATTGGCGTAAATCAAAGGATTTTTTAGATCGCTTCGCGACCTTGCAGGCAAGATGCCTGCGCTCCCAGGTTTACGTCAATCTTTTAACTCAGCGGACTCATAATTTAGAGTTTGTGATTTTGCGCGACGCTACTTAATTAAGAGGCCGCCTAAAGGCGGGACTCAAAACAAATGTCTTTTACGTTGAGAAAAGCCGGGATCGGCGATCGTGAAGAGATCGCCGAGTTAATAGCCGCGTCGGTCAGAGGATTGAGCGCGGGTGATTATAACGAACGCCAGATCGAACTTTCGGTTAGATCGGTCTTTGGCGTCGATACGGAATTGATAACGGACGGGACCTATTTCGTGGCAGTAGCAGATGGAGCAGATGGAGCAGATGGAGCAGATGGAGCAGACGGTTCAGATGATGGGAAGATCGTCGGATGCGGCGGTTGGAGCAAGCGGAAAACTCTCTACGGCGCCAGCCATTATGATGAAAGCCGCGATTCGGTGGAACTCGACCCGGCGACAGAACCGGCCAGGATACGCGCATTTTTTATCCACCCGGATTGGGCGCGAAAAGGCATCGGCACCGCTATTCTCGATGCCTGTGAAAACGAAGCCCGCGCGCATGGTTTTACAAGCGCGGAAATGATGGCTACGCTGCCGGGCGTTAAACTTTATGCCGTGCGGGGATATGCCGGTGATGAACGAGTGGGCGTTCCGGTCGGCGACGGAGTCGAGATCGAATGTATCAGAATGAAAAAGGACCTGGCCTAAGTGTTTTGACGATGTGTAATGTTTCCCCTCGTCGCGTCATATAAAACGAAAGTCAAAAATAATATACGGCAGGAGATACTCCCGGATGAATCTTAATAGACGGAATTTTCTCAAATATTCGGCATTATTTTCCTTGACCGCTTTCCTGGGCCCGGCAAAAGCCTTTCCTTTTTCCAAAGTGGGGAACGAGCTGCAGATGCTTGTTTTGGGAGATTCGATCATGTGGGGGCAGGGGCTTGCCGACGACCGGAAATTTTATTACTTTATCGAAAAATGGCTCGGGCAGCAGACCCAAAGAAAGATCGCAAACCGCGTTGAAGCCCATTCGGGGGCGACCATAGTTATCCCCGATAATATCGAAAAATATCCGCGTGACCGGGTCCAGGCTTACAACCAGGAAATAAATATCAGCACGCCGACGGTCGATCAGCAGGTAAGAAATTCCCGCAGATACTATATTGAAAGAGGGATCGACCCCGGAGAAGTGGAACTGATTCTGATCAACGGAGGCCTTAACGATCTGTCGATCGCCAAATTATTGAACCCGTTAACAAAAGAAACCTGGATCAATTCCGAAGCGAGAAATGTGATAGCCCGAAATATGCTAAAGCTGCTGGAAGACACGTGCGCGGCTTTTCCAAAAGCCAGGGTGATGGTTGTGGGTTACTATCCGCTGGTTTCCAGTGACACCAATCCCGATGATCTTTGCCGGCTGATGAGAGACGTGCTGGGGCTGACGCTGTTTGGAAAGTTTATCAAATGGCTGTTAAAACTTTTGGTTATTAAGGGTAAATGGGAAAACGTTTGTTCCACGGAAAAAGTTCAAACGAAATTGAGAGAGCTGGTCACCGAGCTAAGCTGTCAATCCGATGCGTGGTGCAGGGAGTCGGACCTTTTTACGCAAGCGGCTGTTGACTCAGTGAACAAAACTCATCCCCTTCAGGGGTCGGGCGGCGCTGCAGGTCTCCGAGCGGCTTTTGTAAAAGCGCCTTTTACCACCCAAAATGCCTACGGAGCGTCAAACACATTTCTGTGGAGGCTGCTGCCGGGAACCGGGATCGACCAACTGTTGAAAACCGACGATCAGCTTTTCGGCGTTCGTCGGGAATATTGTGACTGCCCGGTGGTCAAGCTTGCTTTTGTTCATAATCAAGCCTGCCGGGTGGCCGGAACAGGGCATCCGAATCTGTTGGGCGCGAAAGCTTATGGCGATGCGATCCAGGCGGAACTGGAAAGATTGATGGCTTCCGGGGGATGGTTGGCCGAAGCGCGGACGACGACCGCGCTTGAGGTGAATTGAGCCCTGCGCTCTTTCGCATTAGTATATAGATATGGCTATTCGCAGACCGTTTAATTTCATGCAATGGATCGAGGAGCATCGCCATCTGCTCAAGCCGCCGGTGGGAAACCAGTGCGTGTACGATGCCGACGACTTTATCGTGATGGTGGTGGGCGGGCCGAACTCGCGAAAGGATTATCACTGGGACGAAGGCGAGGAATTTTTCTACCAGCTTGAAGGCGACATTACGGTTAAGATCCAGGAAGACGGCAAAGCCGTCGATGTGCCGATCAAACAGGGCGAGATGTTTTTGCTGCCCCCGCGCGTGCCGCACAACCCCGTGCGCGGCGCAGGCACCATCGGAATGGTGATCGAGCGCAAACGCCGCGATGGCGAAAAAGACGGGCTGCTCTGGTTTTGCGAAAATTGCAATAACAAACTCTACGAGGAATACTTCGAACTGGAAGATATCACCACGCAATTTCAGGGCGTCTTCAAGCGCTTTTACGAGGACGAAAATTTGCGCACCTGTAAAAATTGCGGCGCGGTCATGCAGCCGCCGAGCTAGTCAGAACCGTTCGCGGTAGCGAATGGGTGAGTCATTGCGATCTATGTGGAACGATACGGACATCCCACTCGCGTATCTAATTACATTCCGTTGCTACGGAACCTGGCTTCACGGTGATGAACGCGGATCGGTGGATCGTTACCACAATACCTATGAGGAACCGTTTGTTCCAGCCAATGAGAAATGGAAAAGTCATAACAGACTGGCATTCAAAGGAAAAGCTGTAAAATTGGATGCAAAAGCCCGTGCGATAGTTGAAAGAGCAATAAGGGAAACTTGCGAGATTCGTAACTGGCGCCTGGCAGCGATAAACATCCGAACGAATCATGTTCATTTAGTTGTTTCAGCTTCTGATAAGCCGGGAAAAATGCTTAATGCTTTGAAGGCAAATGCAACGAGAATGTTGCGTGAAAGAAAGTGCTGGATGGAATATCATAGTCCTTGGGTCGCAAGTGGCAGTAAGAAATTTCTTTGGAATGAGCGTAGCATTGAACAAGCAATTGATTACGTCGTTAACGGACAGGGAAATAAATTGCCAAAGTTCGATCAATAGATCGAAAAGAACCCATCTGCTACCGCAGACGGTTCTGACAAGAATTGCGCACCTGTAAAAATTGCGGCGCGGTCATGCAGCCGCCGAATTAAATAACAATTTATCAGGGGAATCATATATGGAAAATGTCAGTATAAATGCGGCGTTTGAGGTAACGGGTTGGGAGCCGGAAGTGTATGACGAGAGCGTCGAGAAGGTAAAGCTTTCACGCGTGACGATAAAGAAAAGGTTTGAAGGCGAATTGAACGGCGACAGTGTCGCGCAAGGGTTATTTACCGAAGCCGCCGACGGCTCAGCCGGTTATGTCGCAATGGAACGGGTGACCGGAAAGGCTCACGGCCGCGAAGGCGCCTTTGTCATGCAGCACGGCGGCGTGCTAAACAAAGGCAAGGTGCAGCACCAGTACGGCGACATTGTGCCCGATACGGGCACCGGCGGGTTTGCCGGCGCTACCGGGCGGGTCCTTTTTACGCACGACGAAAACGGGGCGTTTGTCAGGTTTGACCTTGAATTTGAAACTTAGGTTTTATTCCGGATGGAACAGTTATTTCATAACATCGGGGTGATAATTGCGATAGGTTTTCTTGGATTTTTCTCGCAAATATATTTTTGGCGGCGAAAAATAGACCGGATGGCGGACGAAGATCTGAAGAGAATGGATCCCGATGAATGGAACCGGCGCGTGAAGTTCAGCCGTTACGCGAAATTGATAAGCAGATCGTGTTGGGGAGTTTTTTTATTGTCTCGGCCGCCCGTTACTCTGTCTGGGCGCAAAATGGGGGAAGTATTGTTTTTATAGCCGTCGCGATCTTGCTAGGGGTGTTTTTTATAGTATGGGCGATCTATGGTTTCTCCGCCCATAACAAGATGACCGGGGATCTGCAGTAAAAAATTGAGGAGGATCATGAAAAAGATCACGAGAAATATTTCGAGCGGAATTTTAGTTTTATTCCTTATATTAGCCTGCGAGGCGATCAGAGTCTCCGCTCAGGACAAAACGGTTTGGCTGGCCTGTACGTGGGACACGTCTTCGATCTTTAAAGGAAAAGACGGCCGGGAAAAATTCGAGCGCCGCTTTTATGTTTCGAATTTGATCTCGATGTCGCGGGAAGAGTATTTAAGAATTGATAGTACAGGCGGCCGCCTCGAAGGGTTGTGTGGAGACTACCTGGACAAAACCGTTATGAAGGCTGCTGCCGAACGTAGCGAGCAGATAGAAAACGGTACTTTGACCGTGATCCGTAATATCGAGCTTTCCGGTGAAGACGCCGGCGGCAGTAAAGACGTCTACACCACGCACCCGAAAGCGGATGTTGAGAAAAAATTGGCGGAAAGCATCAGGGAAATGAAAGATGCCAACCGTTTTATTATGAATTTTAATTGGGACGCCGGCGGCAAGAGCGAAGCCGCTGACTACGCTAACGAAAAGAAGCGTGTTTTGCCCACGCCGCCTCAGAAGTAATGGGACAAAAATAATGAGCGATGACCAGACAATAATTTGGCGCAGGCTTGATATGCCGGGCCACGAGTGTGTGCGGGTGTTTTTTGCCGAAGACAGTTGGTACCTGGAAGGCACCTCTGTTTTTCTTTATGAAGATAAACCATGCCGGCTCGATTACCTGATCGAGTGCGACGAAAAATGGCAAACTACCGCGGCCGATATTACCGGATGGGCCGGCGATGAATTGATCGACCTGGAGATCGATATTGATGAAGACCGCCGCTGGTTCGTTAACGGAAAAGAATCTTCGGAGATCAAAGGCTGCATCGATATCGACCTGAATTTCAGCCCGGTAACCAATTCGCTGCCGATCAGGCGATTAAATATGGCGGTGGGAAAGGAAGCGGGCGTAAAAGCAGCCTGGCTTAGATTTCCGTCATTTCAATTTGAACCGCTCGAGCAAACTTACACGCGCCTTTCGGAAACCAGGTATCGCTATGAAAGCGGCGGCGGAAGTTTTACCAGCGAATTAGATGTGAATGAAGCCGGACTGGTTACGAATTATCCGGATTATTTTGTAGAGGAAAGAGCTGCGTAAAATATTATGGCTTCTTTGCTGGAAGAATTTACATCTTTAATAACGGCGTTCGATAAAGAAGAAATTGAATATGCGGTTTGCGGTGGATTAGCAATGGCGATCCATGGATTTACGCGAGCCACAGTCGATATAGACCTATTGATCGAACCGGAATCTCTGGAGAAAGCATTCAGCGTAGCTGAAGGTGAAGGTTATGATATTCGTGGACTTGATATATCATTTAAAGAGAGGGCGGTAGAGATCAGGCGCGTTTCAAAAATAGATGATGATGGTGAAGTGCTTTCATTGGATCTTTTAAGGGTAACTCCCCAGGTGCAAGACGTTTGGGAAACGCGGGAATTCGTAAGTTTTTTGGGGACCAAATTGCCTGTTGTCTCGCGCGAAGGCCTAAAGAAAATGAAAGTCCTCGCCGGAAGGCCGCAGGATTTGGCTGATATCGAAAGGCTGGAGAATGAAGAAAGTTGATATGTCAGAGCTGGCAGTTTTGCGAAGGTTGAAAAAAGTCGATCAGCTTCGAGAACTTTGTCTGGCTTTGATGAAAGCCAGGAAACTTACACCCGAAGAGAGCGTCGCGTTAAAGGCGAAACGCGCGGAGAAGACTGTCGTGGAAAACTCCTGATGGACAGTGAAAGATCACGTCAGATAACTTCCGGTTATTCTTATATGAAGCCGATCTGATAGCTTCAAAAACCTCAATTACTCGCGGAAATTGCTACAATAAACTCAAATGGACGACATTTTGGCGGCGCGTTCGCAAATGGCGATGTCGCTCGCCTTTCATATTGTTTTTGCGTCTATCGGGATCGCGATGCCGCTGTTGATGGTGATCGCGGAGTGGCGATGGCTGCGCACAAAAGATGAAGTTTATCTGACGCTGGCAAAGCGCTGGGCAAAGGGAACGGCGATACTTTTTGCCGTCGGTGCGGTTTCGGGAACGGTGCTTTCTTTTGAACTCGGATTATTGTTTCCCGGTTTTATGGGTTTTGCGGGTTCGATCATCGGGATGCCGTTTTCGCTCGAGGGCTTCGCGTTTTTTACCGAAGCAATATTTTTAGGCATCTATCTTTACGGCTGGCAGCGCGTTTCCCCGAAAGCGCATCTTTTTTCCGGCGTGATGGTCGCTGTTAGCGGAGCGCTCTCCGGAATTTTTGTGGTCATTGCCAATGCCTGGATGAATGCGCCGACAGGTTTCCGGTTAGTGGACGGCAAAGCGGTCGATGTCGATCCGATAGCGGCGATGATGAATGCCGCCGCCTTTCCGCAAGTCCTCCACATGATACTGGCTTCGTATGCCGCGACGGGGTTTGCCGTGGCGGGCATTCATGCTTTTATGCTGCTGCGCCAAAGAGAGCTGCGGGGCGAAAGAAGTAGCACCTTTCACAGGTATGCGCTCGGGATTGCCTTGATAGTCGGGGGCGTGGCTGCTGCCCTGCAGCCGTTAAGCGGAGACATCCTGGCGAAAACCGTCGCCAAAAATCAACCGATCAAACTCGCCGCCATGGAAGGGCAATTTGAAACCGAAAAGGCCGCGCCGCTACGCATCGGCGGGATTCCGGATGAGGCTGCCAAAGTGACAAGATATGCGATCGAATTACCCTACGGCCTGAGTTTTCTGGCATACGGCGATCCTAATGCGGAGGTGGCAGGGTTGAATGATTTCCCCGCCGATCAGCATCCGCCGGTCGCGATCGTGCATTTTTCATTTCAGATAATGATCGCCTGCGGTATGGCCATGATGCTGCTGGCGCTATGGGGTGCATGGAGATGGGCGCGCTGGATCAGGGCGAGAAAAAATAAGTCTAAAAGCTGGTTCGATTCGAAATGGTTTTTGCGCGCGCTGGTGTTCGCCGCTCCGCTGGGTTTTATCGCGACCGAAACCGGTTGGGTCGTAACGGAGGTCGGCCGCCAGCCATGGGTGATCTATAACGTGATGCGGACGGCAGATGCCGTCACGCCGATGCCGCATTTGATAATTCCATTTTTGACCTTTACGCTCCTATATATTTTCCTCGCGGTAATTACCGCCTGGCTGTTATTAAGGCAGGTCGCGGCAAGCCCTGTCGGAGACGAAACAGAGGAAAGATAGGAAATTGAGGGAAATTAGGGGAACAAGGGAAACAGGGACGACAGGAGCGGAGGTGACGGATGACGCTTGAGATAATCATCGCCGGTTCGATGATCGCCGCGCTTATTTTTTACGCTTTGCTGGGCGGCGCCGATTACGGCGGCGGGGTTTGGGACATTTTTGCTTTCGGCCCGCGGGCAAAAGCGCAGCGTGAATTGATCGCCAAAGCTATCGGCCCCGTTTGGGAAGCCAATCACGTCTGGCTGATACTGGTGATAGTAGTTCTTTTTAGCGCATTTCCAGCGGCATTTTCCGCCATTTCGATCGCGCTGCATATTCCGCTGACACTTTTATTGATCGGCATCGTTCTGCGCGGGACGGCGTTCGTATTTCGCAGCTACGATTCAAAACACGACCGGGTGCAGCGGCGCTGGAGCCTGGTTTTTTCGATGGCGAGCATTATTACCCCGGTGCTTCTGGGTGTGACGCTGGGCGCGATAGCTTCGGGCACGATCCGCGTCGAAAAGGGAATTGTCACATCGGGATTTTTTAATGCCTGGCTGGACGTGTTTCCCTTTGCCGTAGGAGTGTTTGCGATCGTGCTGTTTGCGTTTTTGGCGGCGGTATATTTAACTTTGGAAACGGAAGACCGTGTCTTGCAGGAAGATTTTCGTTTGCGGGCACTGCTGTCCGGGGCCGCGGTCGGTATCATGGCGCTGGTTGTTTTTCTGCTGGCGGGAACGGGGGCGCCGGTCGTGCGCGCCGGTATCAGCCAGACATGGTGGGCGGCCATGCTGCATATTCTGACGGCAATTTTCGCGCTCGGCGCTTTTTACGCTCTGTGGACGAGAAAGTATAAATTAGCGAGAATCTGCGCGGCCGCACAGGTGGCGCTGATCCTGCTGGGCTGGGCTTTTTCGCAATTTCCTTATTTGGTCGTGCCGGATATTACGATCGCCTCGGCAGCCGCGCCGGCCATTACCTTGCAGTTGCTGTTAGGGGCGCTGATCGGGGGAGCGCTTATTTTGTTTCCGTCGTATTATTATTTGTTTCGGGTGTTTAAAAGTGAAAAGGTTTTTTCCGACAGTGATGAGAGCGCAAGGGAAAATACTGAATAAAATATGCTAAAGATCGACATTCACACTCATATCCTGCCCAAGGAAATTCCGAATTGGAAAGAGAAGTTCGGTTACGGCGGGTTTATCCAGCTCGATCATCACACGGCCTGCGCCGCGCGGATGATCAAGGACGACGGATATTTTTTCCGCGAGATCGAAGACAATTGCTGGGATCCCGGTAAACGAATAACGGAGATCGATCAAACGGGCGTAAACGTACAGGTGCTTTCGACTGTGCCGATAATGTTTAGCTATTGGGCAAAGCCGCAGGACGGATTGGAGCTGGCAAAGTTTTTGAACGATCATATCGCCTCGATCGTTAATGATTACCCGAAGAGATTCATAGGCCTCGGGACCGTGCCGCTGCAGGACGCGGCGCTCGCCATAAAGGAGCTGGGACGCTGCAGACAGATCGGCCTGGCAGGAGTACAGATCGGCACTAATATTAATCAACTGAACCTGGGCGAATCGCGATACTTCGAATTTTTTGCGGCTTGCGCGGAAATGGGAATGGCGATCTTTGTGCACCCGTGGGACATGATGGGCGAAACCGATATGAAAAAATATTGGCTGCCCTGGCTGGTCGGAATGCCGGCGGAAGTTTCGCGCGCTATCTGCTCATTGATCTTTTCGGGCGTGCTGGAAAAGCTTCCCAACCTGCGGATCGCTTTTGCGCATGGCGGCGGCGCATTTCCGGCGACGCTGGGACGCATCGAGCACGGGTTTAATGTTCGTCCGGATCTTTGCGCCGTGGATAATCCACATAGCCCCAAAAAATATTTAGGGAAGATCTATTTCGATTCGCTGGTTCATGAACCCGCCAAGCTGGATTATTTACTTAACCTGGTCGGGGCCGATCAGGTCGCGCTCGGTTCCGATTACCCGTTTCCGCTGGGCGAAGCCGTGCCGGGCAGCCTGATCGGATCCATGCCTTACGATGAGACGATCAAGGCAATGCTGCTCCACGGCACGGCGCTGAACTGGCTTAATTTAAATAAAGGACGTTTTGAATGAAGCTCAAAATCCTGCCGGCCTTAGTGTGTGTTCTGTTTTGTTTTGCTGTTCCGGCCGCCGCCCAAAAAGTTGCGGCAAATAATCCTGACGTAATATCCGTCTTAAAGAAATATGATGACGCGTGGAACGGCAAGTACCGGGCCGCGGTGGACAAAATACTCGCGCCGGAATATATCTATTTTAGTTCGACAGGCGGCATGACATCGCGAAAGCGCACGCTTGAGTTCCTTGTGTCTCCGGGTTACAAGCTGGACTTTGTCGAGCGGAGCGAAATAACGTCGTACCGGACCGGCGATACTGTCGTCATAAGCAGCCGTTGGAAAGGCAAAGGAACTTATGATAAAGAAGAGATCAACGACGATCAGCGGTGCAGCTTGATCTTTTCAAAGTTAAAAGGCCAATGGAAACTGGCTTCGGAACACTGCACCCAGATCAGCGGGCGGTAGCAGAGGCAGCAACGAACAATTAATTTGAATGGTTAGTCCTGAAGGGGCGGCAGCACTGACCGAGTTTCTGCGGCCCCTTTTTCGAAAATTCCGACCCAGGGTGCCGCTCGCTTCGCTCACTTACCCTGGCTATTTTCTTTGTCCCCGTTGGGACTTAAGGATAGATTTCAAATTAACCCACTACTTTAACCTTAAAATTTCCTACAAAGTAGATCCTTTCTTTACTTCAGACGCCTTATTTTTGGACAGGTTTTGGCGGCCATTATTGTTGTGATAGAGCGAGTAACCCCGGTCTAAAAAAGCAAGCCTCGAAAGGCTGCGCTGATCGCTTTGCAAGTCGAATACAAGCGCCGGTTCGTTCACCGATGTGCGGCCGTTTTCGGTGGCCAAAACTCTATCGAGCTGTACGCCTTCCTTATCTTCCAGCAGCAAATTAACTATTGCATCGCCGGTTTTTTGCAGTTTTATTACATACTCTCCCGCGGGATAGCTATTTTCCCCGAATGTAAACGCGAACGGTATTTTGGCGTCGATCCGATTATTGATCTGCGCGTCAGCAGTGGTAGCGGAAATGATGGAAAATGCGGTGACTAAGACCAGCATTGAACAAATTTGAATAATTTTTTTGATCATGACGTTTTTCTCCTATTAGTTAGAATCAGTGAAGACAAAGTCTTCATTTGTAACGCGGAAAAGAACGTCAAAAAAAGGCAGGGTTCTTGCGTCAGCCGGGGTTCGCATCCGGACCAAAGAACCTTGGAGCGTTCTTTCCGGGCATCATATTCCCCAACTAATGCTTAAAAGGTTTAACGCAGAAGCGAAAATATTGTTTCAGGAAATTTTCGCCCCCCGGGAAATTCTGTTAAAAGCGAAATTCTGTTAAATTAGTTTTCGATGATAAGTCCAGACCACCAGTATAAAAAAGGCGACGCTTTTGCCGCCGAAATGGATGCGGCCGATCCTCTCGGGTCTTTTCGCGGAAAGTTTTACCTGCCGCGGCAGCAGAGTGGTGAAGAGTATGTTTACTTCACCGGAAACTCGCTCGGCCTGCAGCCGAAAACCGCGCGCGGCTATGTTGAGCAGGAATTAAAGGACTGGGAAGAATTGGGCGTAAAGGCCCATCTCGAAGCAAAAACGCCGTGGCTGCCTTATCACGAATTTTTGACCGAACAGATGGCCGCGGTGATCGGCGCCTTGCCCGTCGAGACCGTGGTAATGAATTCACTGACGGTCAATTTGCACCTGCTGCTCGTGTCTTTTTACCGCCCCACGCAAACGCGGCGCAAGATCGTTATCGAACGCGGCGCTTTTCCGTCGGATCAATATGCGGTTGAATCGCAGATAAAGTTTCATGGTTTTGACCCGGCCGCTTGCCTGGTAGAGCTTACGCCGCGCGAAGGCGAGGCGACGCTGCGTACCGAAGATATTCTGCAAACTATCGAAAAAGAAGGCGAGACTATCGCGCTTGTTTTGCTCGGCGGGGTGAATTATTACACCGGGCAGGCTTTTGAAATGCAGCGGATCGCGGACGCCGGGCACAAAGCCGGCGCGGTCGTCGGATTCGATCTGGCGCACGCGGCGGGAAATCTGGAACTCAAAATGCACGATTGGAATGTGGATTTTGCCGCCTGGTGTTCTTACAAATATCTCAACGCCGGGCCCGGCGCCGTGGCCGGGGCTTTTGTGCACGAGCGCCACTCGACGAGTTTTGACCTGCCGCGGTTTGCCGGCTGGTGGGGGCACGATAAAGAGACGCGGTTTCTGATGGGGCCGAATTTTAAACCGATGGCGGGCGCCGAAGGCTGGCAGATCTCGAACCCGCCGATCCTGCAAATGGCGGCGCTGCGCGCCTCGCTCGAAGTATTTGCCGAAGCGGGAATGCCCGCTTTGGTGGAAAAATCGCGCAAGCTGACCGGTTACCTGGAATACTTGCTGGAAGAAATTCAGGACGAAAGAATTTCCGTGATCACCCCGCGCGACCCGGCGCAGCGCGGCTGCCAGCTTTCCATCCGCGTCAAAGATGCAGACAAATCTCTCTACCAAAAAATTTCCGAACGCGGCGTGCTCGCCGATTGGCGCGAACCCGACGTCATCCGCGTCGCTCCCGCACCGCTTTATAATAGCTTTGCGGATGTATTTAAGTTTGCGGGAATATTAAAGAGTGAGTTGGAGCGCGGACTTTAGTCTGCAAAAAATGCCGAATGAACTCGGCGCTCCAAAAAAATGAAACTTAACGAGTTCAAAAACATCGCAGATTCTTTTTCCAAAGCAGAAAGACCACCCGTGCTTTTCATCGGCCATGGCAATCCGATGAATGTCATCACCGAAAATCCTTACCGGAAAAGCTGGGAAGTGCTGGGCCGGCAACTGCCGAAGCCGAGCGCGATATTATGTGTGTCGGCACACTGGTATACCGACGGAACTTTTGTTACCACTAACGAGTTTCCATCCACGATCCATGATTTCGCCGGTTTTCCGCCGGAGCTTTTCGCACAGCAGTATCCGGCGCCGGGCGCTGTAGAACTGGCCGGTGAAACATCAGAAAAGTTAACAAAGACCCGGGTCGAAGGCGTTCAGGATTGGGGCCTGGACCACGGAGCATGGTGCGTGCTAAAACCCATGTTTCCCGCCGCCGACATTCCCGTTTTTCAACTCAGCATCGATTACACCAAACCGCCGCAATTTCACTTCGACCTGGCCAGGGAACTCGCTTTTTTGCGGGATAAAGGCGTGTTGATATTGGGGAGCGGAAATATAGTTCACAACCTGCGCCTGGTGCGTTGGGATGATAGTGAACCTTACGATTGGGCACTTGAATTTAATCAGACAGCGAAAGATAAATTGACCGGCAAAGATTTCGAAGCGCTGGTAAATTACTCGCAATTCGGACGGGCGGCGGAGCTTTCCATTCCCACCAACGAACACTATCTTCCTTTGCTTTATGCGCTGGGCGCGAGCTGCATACCGGGTGATATTGAGGTCTTCAACGACGCTTTCGACTTAAGCTCGGTTTCCATGATGAGCGTTATTCTTACTTAGCGGTCATAAGTTTACCTGTTGATCCACCTACCCGCTCACGCCGGCAGCTCCGACTTATTGCTTCAAAACCGGGATCGGAGGTGGAAACGCGACAGTTATGGAGCGTGTGATCATCGCTTTCGGAGACACGCTCCATAACTGTCGCGTTTCTGCCTTTATCCCAAAAAAAAAGGGAAACAGCATCGACTGTTTCCCATAAGGAATAGAATGAAAATCAGCTCTTTCGTTTTTTAGACAGCCATGAGCTACGGCTTTGATTTTTTGCCAGGCCCCCAATTCAGCTTACGAGAGCGGCGTTCAGTTCCATCGAAGAGAAAAGCCGGGAACGAAAACGTCCCGGCTTTAAAAGCAGATGGATGTTTGTCCTTCCTGTCATAGCCTACGAGGTTAGCTGACGGGCTCGGACGTTTCAGGAAGTGTCCTACGTTGGAAACTTTCGTTTCCTCGATGCGCCCCTTGTTTTCGCTGCTGAAAGCGAAAACTTTTGGTTCCCCCGCGCTGGCGCTCACAGCGGCGACAGCTTCGGCGACAAATTGTTGGTACACTATACTCTTTTACCTCCAGGAAATAAAGTATAAATATAAATAAAATAATTTTATTCTCCGACGGGTAAAAAAAGCAGGAAAAATGGGCGATAAAATGCGTTTCGGGTGATAATTTCCAACGCGCGGCACGCCATTCTGCATCTTATTTAGGCGCTAAGACCTATGTTTTTATCAGCTTTTTTCAGAACCAGGGCTTTTGGCCGGAGGACGATGGTCCCGGCTTTGTTTTTGTTTTTCTTTACGGCTGCACACGCGCAGCAGGCCGTTGCGCCGCAGATCGGGCCGCAGACCTGCCTGGGCGCCGAAGAGATCAAAAGCCTCAGCGCGGGGCTGGACGGCCCGGCGAAAAGCTTTTTTAACAAACAACTGGAACAGGAAATTCTCGCGCTCGGTGTTTCCGTCTCACCTAAGGAAGCCCCGCCGCAGTTGGCGAAACCGAAGATACCGGACGCTAAACCGGCCGCCATACTGGTCGACGACAAGGTCTGCGCGCTGCTGAAAATGCACGGCTGGATCACGAACAGCCTGGCCGGTGAGCAGGGAACCAGCGGGTTTCTCTTTCTTCTCAAAAACAACACGTCAGCCGAGCTGCAGCGCGCCCTTTTGCCTTTGGTGGCCAAAGCGGCCGAAAAGGGTGAGCTAAAACGAGATCTGCTGCTTGCGTCTTATATCGACAATGTACGAGTACGCGCCGGTTACAAACAATGGTTTGGGACACAGGCGGTCGAGCGTGACGGGTTTCTTTATCTTTTGCCGATCGAAAACGAGGCGAAGGTAGATGAGCGGCGCGGTGTGTATGGAATGGAACTGCTGCGCGACTATATCAGAAATCTGGAGCGCAAAATGGGAATGCCGCTGCTCAGATCAGAGCGCTTTTTTGCCGATGCGGGGCTAGGTATTCAATTTCGCGATCTGCTTGCCGGGCGGGCCGCGATCGGCCCGGCGGCGAACGGCGGCGATAAAACCGGCAGCGATAATATTGGCGGCGATAAAACCGGCAGTGATAAAACCGACGGGGAAGTAATCAGGATCGACAGCGCGGTGGTCAATATCGACGCCAACGTCTATGACGAAAACAGCAAAAAACCGGTCGATGTGCTGGGCCAAAAAGACTTTCGCGTGCTGGAAGACGGCGTGGAGCAGGAAGCGGCCTTTTTTAGCAAAACCGAATCGCCGTTCGATCTCGTTTTGCTGCTCGATCTGTCAGGCTCAACGGCGGAGAAAGTAAAGCTCATCCGCCGCAGTACGCGAAAGTTTATCGAAGCCGCGCGCCCGGTCGATCGCATCGCTATTGTCACTTTTGCCTTTGAGAACAAGATCGTCTCGGGATTTTCATCAAACAAGCAGGAACTGTTGGCGAGCACGGAAAATATCAAGGACAACGGGGCTTCGCGTATCTGGGACGCGTTGAAATTTACCCTGGACGATATGTTTCCGCCAAAAACCCCGGGCAGGCGCCGCGCCGTCGTATTGATGACGGACGGCGTGGACAATGCGCTGTTGAGCGAATTCGGTAACGCTTCGTTAACAAGTTTCTCGGAGCTGATGGAATCGGTCCTGCATGGCGATGCCGCGATCGTGCCCATATATCTCGACACCGAACCGGAGCGCCCGGCCCAGACAAACGCTTACAAGCTGGCGCGCAAGACGCTGCATTTCCTGGCCGACGAAAGCGGCGGGTTTTATTACTACGCGCGCAAGCTGGAAGATCTGAATGGAGTTTACAAGCAAGTGCTGCAAGACCTCGGCCGTGTGTATTCCATCGGCTACACTCCCAAAAAACAAAATCGCTCGGGGGAATGGCGCACGATCAAGGTTGAAGTACCCGCCCAACCCGCGCTAAAGGTCCGCACCCGCTCAGGATACTACGCAAATTAGGATCTTGTTTATATAATGTTTTGGAAGCATTCCACTAAAACATTATGAACAGCGTGCCGTTTGATGGATTTAATACCTTTATGAGTACTGATCTACCGTTAGACCCATGTACTTGTTCTAAGCTATGACTAAGCAAAAAGTCATTATTATCGGCGCGGGCCTCGCGGGGTCGCTGTTGGCGATCTACCTCGCTAAACGCGGAATTGCGGTCGAAGTGTATGAAGCGCGCGAGGATATGCGCCGGTCGGAAGTGGCGGCCGGGCGGTCGATAAACCTGGCGCTGTCTGACCGCGGCATTGCTGCCCTGCGCGAGATCGGGATGGACGGTTATATGCTCAGCGAGGCGGTGCCGATGCTGGGGCGGATGATCCATTCCGTGAGCGGCGAACAGAAACTGCTGCCTTACAGCGGCCGGCAGGGCGAATATATCAACTCCGTTTCGCGCGCCGGACTGAACATCGCGCTAATCAATGAAGCGGAAAAATATGAAAACGTAAAATTCTTTTTTAACGACCGCTGCACAGATTTTGACTCCGATTCAGGCGAGGCAAAATTCGCGTCCGGAAAAGCCGTCAAAGGCGACACTCTGATAGCGACCGACGGTGCCGGGTCGGCAGTCAGGGAAGCAATGGAACGCGGACTGCCGAAGTTTAAATCGACGACGGTTTTTCTGGAACACGGTTATAAGGAACTGCATATACCGCCGAAAAATAATACTTCGTTAAGCGGCGGTCTCAGACCGCCTCTAAAGGGTGACGACAACTTTCTCCTGGAAAAAAATGCCCTGCATATCTGGCCGCGGCACAAGTTTATGATGATCGCGCTGCCGAATTTCGACGGCAGTTTTACCTGTACGCTTTTTTTGGACAAAGGCGAAAACAAGGACGGCACGGAGCGTGTTTCGGATAAAGGCGGAAACGCGACAGTTATGGAGCGTGTCTCAGATGGCGTTGATAACACGCTCCATAACTGTCGCGTTTCTACCTCCGATCCCAGTTTTGATCAGATTGCTGATACCGCCGCCATCAGCGACTTCTTCCAAACGCAGTTTCCCGACGCGATTCCGCTGATGCCCACGCTAGGGGAAGATTTTGCGGAAAATCCGGTGGGCTTGCTGGGTACGGTCAAATGCTATCCGTGGCACATTGAAGGCAAGGCCCTTTTGCTCGGTGATTCCGCCCACGCGATGGTCCCGTTTTACGGGCAGGGAATGAACTGCGCTTTTGAAGATTGCCGTGTGCTGGACGCGCTGATAGAAAAACACGGAACAGATTGGAATACGGTCTTTGAGGAATATCAACAGGCCCGTAAAATAAACACCGATGCCATTGCCGAGATGGCCGAGGAAAATTTTTACGAGATGCGCGACGCCACCGCCGATCCCGTCTTCCAGCGCAAACGCGAACTTGAAACCAAACTCGAACAAACCTATCCCGATTATTTCTCCAAATACTCGATGGTAACCTTTCGCGAAGACATGCCTTACTCGGTTGCGAAAACGAAAGGAAACGCCCAGGATAAATTGTTGATGGAGATCTGCGCCGGGGTTGAGAGTGTGAAACAGATCGACCTGGAAAATGTGATCGAGAGAGTAAGGCTTTTATAGAGCAATGATTCGTTTTGGGTAAATAATGGCGAAATTTTTATTTGTCTTATGCCTGGCAGTATTTATGTCGGTCGCTTCCTGCAAGCAGGCGGAGAGGAGTGGCAGCAGTATCAATTCGAATAATCGTGCGTATGGCACGACCGATATTTATCGGTTTGACGGCGGATCGAACGGCTGCGGAGATTTCTTTATATACAGGTCGACGGCGGACAAAGCCAAAGTAATCGCGGTGGAGGTGGATAAGGCAAAACTCAAAATATCCGACAAGCCACAGGTTTTTGAGATCGGAAAAAGCAAGGATCTTGATGTCTATATCGTAGATTTCGGTAAAGGGACATATGAAGATCGCGAAGGCTACTGCTACGATGTTATTGCTTTAAGAGAGGGCGAATTGCCGCCGATACGTATTCAGGGAACAAGCGGCAGAGCTATTATTTATACTTCTGAGAATCCTTATAAAACTTACGACGCAAATGTCATCCTCGAAAATGTAACGTTTCAGGATGCCGATACACTTAAGGAATTCTCTATCGATAGTGTTGAGATCAAAAATGTCAGGGCCGGATGGATACCCGGTTAAACTTTTCGTAAAATGCATTTATGAATATTAGTCTGAAGGGGAAAAAAGCATTTGTTTGCGGCAGTACGCAGGGGATAGGCAAAGCGGCGGCGGTGGAGATGGCGGCGCTGGGCGCGAATGTCGTGCTGGTGTCGAGGAATGAAGATTCACTAAAATTGACGTTGAATGAGCTAGACATCAGTGCCGGGCAAAAGCACAGCTACATTGCGACGGATTTTGGCACCCCGAATGGGCCGGAAGATCTGAAAAGCAGGGTTGAAAAATACCTGGCGGAAAATCCTGAGCCTGTTCATATTTTGGTCAACAATACAGGCGGGCCTCCGGCGGGAAAGGCGATCGACGCCGACACAGAAGATTTCATTCGGGCTTTTAAGAGTCACCTCGTTTGCAATCAAATCTTGACCCAGGCGCTTGTTCCCGGCATGAAGGCCGAGAAATACGGGCGGATAATTAATGTGATATCAACGTCGGTCAAGCAGCCGATACCGGGCCTGGGTGTTTCAAATACGATCCGTGGCGCGGTGGCGAGCTGGGCAAAGACGCTGGCGGGGGAGCTGGGCGAATTCGGCATCACGGTCAACAATGTTCTGCCGGGTTCGACGATGACCGGGCGGCTGCAGTCTATCATTGAAACAAAAGCCAAAAAGGCGGGCGTCACCATCGAAGAGATGGAAGCCGAGATGCAGCGCGAAATTCCGGCGGCGCGTTTTGGTACGGCGGCGGAAATTGCCAATGCCATTGCGTTTCTGGCTAGCCCCGCGGCGTCTTACATCAATGGCATCAATCTTCCGGTCGACGGCGGGCGGACAAGCAGTTTGTAAATAGTGAACAGTGAATAGTTAAGTTAGCTATCGATCAGCGTGGAAATTTTGACTCTGTAAATTAAAACTATTTTAAGGAATTCCTTTTTGAAAATATCGGTTCAAATCAACGGCAAGACTTTTCAGATTGATCCTGACAAGTACTTCGATCTTTCGATCCCTTTAAATTTCAACGGCCCGCAGCCGAACGCTTACGGCGCCGAACGGGCAGTGTCAAAGCCGTGCGAAGCGGGCGCGTTGGTGGGCGATACACGCCTGGGTGGAAGCTGCAATTTTGAACAGTACACTTTTATTCCGCACTGCAACGGCACGCATACTGAATCGATCGGGCATATCACAAAAGAGAGAATAACCATCCTTGGGTCGCTAAAAGATACCTTCATACCGGCAGTTTTAATTAGCGTAGAACCGGAAAGCGCCGCCGAGACTGCGGACACATATGCTCCGGAAAAAGCACCGGGCGACAGGCTGATAACGCGAGGGGTGTTAGAGGAAGCCTTTAAAAAGCCGCCTGAAGGCGGGACTCAAAACGCTGCACTAATTATTCGTACCCTGCCAAACGAGGAGAGCAAAAAGACGCGTGACTACATGAAAGAACCGGCCCCTTTTTTTTCGCTTGAGGCGATAGCGTACGTAGCCGAGCTGGGTTTTGAGCATCTGCTGGTCGACCTGCCCTCGATCGACCGGGCGTTTGACGAAGGCATGCTTTCCGCGCACCGCATCTTTTGGAATATGCCGTCGAAGAGTCAGGAAACAGATAATGAAAGCCGGGTGCACCGCACAGTTACGGAAATGATCTATGTCCCTGATGAAGTTGAAAATGGACCTTATCTTTTAAATCTGCAGATCGCGCCATTTGCCGCGGACGCGGCGCCGAGCCGGCCTTTATTATTCAGATATGCAACAAACTGACGACCAAATTAACCAAAACAACAGCGGGGAAAATTTTGAACGATTTCGCAAGTATGTTTTGAGCGATATTTCGCTGCAGGAACAACTACGCAGGATCGAAGACAAAAAGGAGTTTATCGCTGCTACCGTCGAACTCGGGGCCGTTAATGGCTTTGACTTCAGCGCGGAAGAAGTACAATCCGCAATGCGCAAAAATCAGCAGCAATGGATAGAGCGATGGATGTAAAACAACTGCCGGTCAACTTTGAAAATTGGGCGCCCATTCGCGTGTTTTGGCAAGACAACCGTCCGTATGTCGATTGGTGCTATATGCATAAGGACCGGTTCGTTCATCCTTTTTTCGATATAACAATTCAACACAGGATGCAGGAGCCGTTCAGCCTGTTATTTCAGTACCATACACCGGCCGACGAATTGGCGGAGCTAAACATTATCCGGCCGGGACTTGCGCCTACCGGCTTTATCTTTCATATGTCGCGCTGCGGTTCCACGCTGATCTCGCAAATGCTGGCCTCGCTTTCGCGGAATATTGTCATTTCCGAGGCGTCGCCGATCGATTCTATCCTGCGGACCAATACCGTTGACTCTTCGATAAGCGATGAAACACGTATAGAGTGGCTGCGGGGAATTATCGGAGCTTTGGGTAGAAAACGATCTCCGGATGAGAAGCATTATTTTATTAAATTCGATAGCTGGCACACTCTTTATCTCGAATTGATCCACCGGGCTTTTCCCGACGTTCCCTGGATATTTCTTTACCGGGAGCCGGTAGAAGTGATCGTTTCGCATATGCGGCAAAGCGGCGCCCAGATGGTCCCCGGCGCGCTCGGCCATCTTCTGCCCGGTTTGGATATCTTTGAAAGCGCGCAAATGCCGCGCGAGAAATATTGCGCCCTGGTCGTGAAACAATTTTGCGAAAGCGCGCTCAGCCAACTGAATAAGGATCCTCACAAGGCATTGTTGGTTAACTATGATCAGTTGCCGGCGGCGGTCACCACTTCTATAGTCGATCATTTTGGAGCTGTGTATTCGGATGAGGATATCGAAAAAATGAATTTGGCAGCAAAGTTCGATGCGAAAAATCCGCAAACGCAATTTGTTTCGGATATTGAAGGAAAAAGAAGCGAAGCGAACGAGGCTGTTATGGAGGCCGGCGAGGAACTGGCGCTGGTATATGAAAAACTTGAATCTATTCGAAAACTCCAACCGGCCAAATAGAGGCTAAAGTTAAACGGGCTGATCGTCAAAAAGATCTTCGGGGGGCGGAGTTTTTCGCGTCCGAACTATTTCCTTTTTCTCTGCTTCTTTTCGCAGCGCATCCAGAACTATCCAATCCCCGCTCACTTTATCCTGTGAATAGATCTTAAAGAAAACATTGGATGTGTGCGAGATACGCCACGGCTCAAAGATCTCAGAGATCATGGTGTAAGCATGGTTCAGGCTGGCGGCCGGCTGCCCGGGCAGCGCGGGAATGTCGACCCGGCAGGGCAGAAGCAGGGCTTTTTTTCTGCCGCGAAGTTTCAGCCCCTGCGGCTGGCGCAAAAATATTTCAATAAATCCGCCATCAATGCCTTTCGGCGCTTCACCAACTATAACGAATTTGGCGAGTGCTTCGGCAAGCTGATCTTTCAAGGTTATATTTACCAGCAGACGGGAATCTGAGGGTAAAAGTTCGATGATCTTTTGTTTGGAAAGCGAGTGAAAGAAATCCTTGTCCGCAAAGTGAGTTTCATCGAGAACTATTTCGGTTTGAAAATCCTTTTTCAGGACCTTGTGATCGAAGTCGTCGGGAAATATCACCGATCCGTTCTTAACGGTCACCGTAATATTAATAGCTTTGTCGGAGTTTGAACTCAAAATTCGAACCTCGCTGATTCTACCGAGAGCACTCAAGAAATAATCGCACTTTATCCGTTAACATTGGAAAGCCTGGTATTTATCGGATAGGTAAGTTTATTAAGAAGGGCCGGTCCGGTCAAGGGCGCTGCCGTAACCCCGGATCGGCCAGTGTTTCAGTTTCACTCTTCCGGGTGTGATAGTGAAACACCTGAAACACTTTTGAAACACTTTGAAAGACAAACTATTGATCGTAAAAGACTTCCGGAACAATGCGCCGAAACAGGGTGATTGTTGGCTGTCCAGTGAATTTGGCTAATTTGGCCTCTCTTTTGTGAGATTACCGCGATTTGGCGTTCCACTTTTTCGTGTTTTTCGTAAAAGTGAAACTAATGCACTTTTGGGAATTTTGAACTTCAAAGATCAAAAGCGCCGCATCTTCTAAAGGGGCGGCGAATATTAGATGGTAAGGCGATCTGGTGTTTGCTTGCGATAAAGGATTTAGAAAGTTTGGAAAGTTGGATGAAGTTGGTGTGGTTAGTGTGATTCGTGATTAAAGATGAGGTCAGAACTGGGGAGCGGTAGCGAGGGGTTTGTATTTTAGGTTTTGAGCCTTCGGTATTTTCGAAGAAACCCCGCGCTACCGCTCCCAGTCTGACAAGAAGGCACGTTCCAATAACTGTCACGTTTCGCCTCTGCTTTCTGACAAGAAAGCACGCTTCAATAACTGTCGCGTTTCCGCCTCTGCTTTCTGACAAGAAGGCACGCTCCATAACTGTCGCGTTTCCGCCTCTGCTTTCTGACAAGAAGGCACGCTCCATAACTGTCGCGTTTCGCCTCTGCTTTCTGACAAGAAGGCACGCTCCATAACTGTCGCGTTTCCGCCTCTGCTTTCTGACAAGAAGGCACGCTCCATAACTGTCGCGTTTCCGCCTCCTGCTTTCTGACAAGAAGGCACGCTCCATAACTGTCGCGTTTCCGCCTCCTGCTTAAATCACACGAAGAAACCAGGTCGCTACCGCTCCCGGTTCTGACCTCATTGCCATGAATCATCCGATTAAGAACTTATAGCCGCGGACATTGCCAGGTGAGAATGGCAAAACTGAGCCCGCGCTAACGCTTGGGTTACTGACACTGCGAGCAAGACTGACAGGTAAAGACATTATGCTGCATGTTGGTTTGGCGGGGCATGAGTGAAAACATACCAGGCCATCGCCAGTTCGACGAGGCCTTTAAGAAACACGATCGCCGCCACAGTCAAGAGCCAGTATCCCAGGTCAGGCTGAAGCATCATCACATAGACTTTCCAGGCTATTACGTAGAGCGCCAGGTACAGGATAAACACTGGGAAGACAAAATGCAGTAATGCTATCGGAACAATGCGCCGCAGAAAAACGGCGCGGCCGGGAATTCCGCGCTGCGCCAGTTGCCGGTACCGCTGAAACCGGCGGGGCATACGGGCCAGCGCTATCACCAGCATAACCGTGAACGCCAACAGGATGATATCGAAAACAACGGTCAAGAGCCTGATCCCGGGACCCTGATCCGGCAAGGGGCGCTTTGTCGCCAAACTTAAAATACTTTCCGCCATCGCGCGCGTGGTTACGCCATCAACCGGCGATGATCCCGGAGGCGAGGAAAAAGCATCGAGGGCGTTCATCACATTGGCGGCAACGAACACGCCCGTCCGCGTTTCCGGATCAAAGAACACCGAGGCCTGAAAATTTCCTGTGGCTCCATCGTGGTTGATCAGGGTATGCCCTTCGAACCGGACCGTTTCCCAACCCAACCCATACGTATTTGGCGCAGGCTCGGTATGCATCGAGGCGATCCCATCCGGAGAGAGGATGGAAATATTTTGGTAACGCCCGCCATTCATTTGTGCGATCAGGTAGCGGGCCATGTCTTCGGCGCTGCAGATCGCATATCCGGCGGGAAGATTGCTCCGGTTGTAGGGCAGAGTGGCCGCAACCGGAAAGCCGAACCACCAGGTGTGGCCCAATGCCATACCGTGCTGTATCGCTTCGTCCTGCGATACAAAACTATTTTTCATTTCGAGCGGAGCGAAGATATGGCGCCTGACGTAGTCTTCATATGACTCGCCGGAAACCGTCTGCACGATCACACCCAGGACCACGTAGTTGACGTTAGAATAAGCAAAGCTTTGCCCGGGCTCACTTGTGAGTTTGACGCTGCCGAGCAGACGGACGTGGCGCTCCATCGCGCGGCCTTCAACGCCATCATCCGGCCACATCCAGGTTACCATCGTCGGGTCTGACGGAATGCCGCTGGTCTGGTTTAGTAAATGACGCACGGTGATCCGCGCCGAAGCTTGAGGATCAGCTATGCGAAACCACGGTAGGTAACGTTGGACCGGCGCGTCGAGTTCAATTTTGCCGGCTTCTACTAATTGCATCACGGCCAATGCCGTTAATGATTTGGTGATCGAGCCGATCAGAAAAGGCGTTTGCGGTGTCACCGGCCGCCCGGAGGATTCAGCTTCGCCATAACCCTTGAGATAGATAATTTGATCGTCTTTGACGATCGCCAGAGCCAGGCCGGGAATACGCGGTGCGCGCATTTTGGAGGCCACATACTCATCGATAGCCTTGAAGTCTATTTCGTCGCTTTGGTTATTAGCCGCCTGACCGCTGCCATCATTGCCGGATGCCGCAAGGCCCGTTTCTGAAAACAAAAAGCACAAGCACACGGCGCAAACCATGATCAGCGACGATCTCGCATTCACAGTCATGGTATTAATGGGATGCAATTGCCTCGCGCTTCGATAGCCTAAAAAGAGTTGCTGTGTCGCCATAAGTACATTAAAGTCAAAAAGCAACGGGTCAGAACCGGGAACGCAGTGACCGGGTTCTTTCAGTGATTAACCAAGCTTCTTTGCCAACTCTTAAGTTAATCGTTAATCATTCACAATTAATCGTTAACAAAAACCCGGTCACTGCGTTCCCGGTTCTGACCTCATCACAAATAGTCATCCGTTTCATTTTCCGGGTAAAGCCAATTGCGGTTTATTGGAACGGATTGGCGTCGGCACTGGGGCCGTAGATCGACGGAAAAAGAAAGCACCGGCGCTCCCAGGGAAGAGCGTCTCAATTCTTTTAAACTTTAAATTGGCTGCTACTGACCACTGAGTTATGGTTTATTACAAAAAAATCGGGGATCCACGATCTGAATTGATCATGGATCCCCGATCTGATTGTTAGCGGAAGTGGATTAAAGCGCCGGGTTTTTCAGGATGTCAGCCAGAGCTTGCGCCCGTGCCGTGTCAGTCCCGTTTTTTGCGCTGCTTTTTTCTATCGATGACGCCAGCTTTTTCAAGTCCCCGGGTTTCTTCGAACTCTCGGCTTTCTGGATCGCCGCCCGTACGGATGCGATCTGGTCGGCCGGCAGCCCTTTAGAACGCTCAAGCTGGTCGAGGTAGGCTTTTGCCACCACCAGTTTCCGCGGCCACTCGATCTTCTCCTGATTCTGAACGTTAAGCTCGGGTACCCAAACCGTTTTAGCGGCATCGATCTCGTTCTGCGTCAGAAACTTGCTCGGCGTGAGCTCAAAAACATCCAGGCCGCGCGCGATCTCCGAAGCATAAACGTTGCCGTTGTACCAGTAGGCTGACCATTCGCCGCCGAGTACCAGCATATTGGGATCGATCGGTCCCCGATCAAAATAAGCGATCTCCATCGGATGATCGGCGTCCGTGAAATCCACGATCGAGATGCCGCCCTGGTACCAGGCTTGAACCTTGATGTCGCGGCCGGGAATGGGAACGAGCGAACCGTTATGCGCCACGCAGTTTTCGCTGTCGCCCTGAGCGGAAGGCAGCTTGTAATAACTGGCGAAGCTGAGCTTGTTATCTTTCAGATGAAAGATCGCATCGGCGCCCCATTTGTTCGGATCGTTTGCCCGGCAGCGCGCGCCAAGCCCGCCGCCCCACTCATCGGTAAAGACGACCTTCTTCCCGTCGTTTGAAAACGAAGCTGAGTGCCAATAGGCGTAGTTGGGATCGTTCACCGCGTCCACCCGCTTTGGGTTAACCGGATCTTTGATGTCGAGCAGAATTCCGTTGCCCGAACATGCGCCCGCGGCCAGCCCGATCGCTGCGTAAACCGTAATGTCGTGGCACTGGTCGGTGTCTTCCGGTTTCGACACGCCGGTCAGGGTATGGCTGCCGCCGTTATTGAGGCCGTTGATGACGCCCGTGCGGGAATCCATGAACACCCGCGGGCGGGACACGATCGCGGCAGTTTGCGGCGCTGACAACGGCACCTTGATCACGTCGATGCGGAAGAGCGCGGTATTCGGGTCTTTGTCAGGCGTATCACCCGAGCACCCGGCCAGCTCTTCGTTTTGGCGGACAAATGATGTTCCCGAAACGTAGAGGTAAACATTGTTCTTATCCTTGGGATCGACCACCAGTGTATGCGTATGAGATCCCCGGCAGGTTTGCACCGCCCCGACCTGTTTCGGCTTGGTAATGTCGCTAATATCGAAGATCCTGACGCCGCGGAAACGATCTTTTTGCGCCGCCGGCCCGTTATGCCCTTCAGATGGAGGATCGGGCGGAAAACCTTGCGTGCTGCAATCCAGCCTTCCGTTCGGCATTTCCACCGACATGAACATCAGGTTTTTGTACACGGATACATCGCCCTGACCGCCGGGGCACACCATCGAAGTCAGCAACTTCGTTTTCGCCGGATCGGAAATATCGTAGATGTTGACGCCGTAAAAGTTTCCCTGAAAGAGATATTTGCCCTGGAACGCAAGGTCCGAGTTTGCAAATGCAAGCTGAGCAAAAACTATTTGCAGCGGTTTTGGCATCTGCGACGAGTCTCCGACGCCGAGGAGCCCGAGAGTTTTCTTTACCTTCGGATCATCGGGATTGTCAGTGCCCAGTTGAAACGCGTCCGGCTTTTTGATAAGCACGAGATGTTTCATTCCGAAAGCCGTTTGACCGGCATCGTATATTCCCGGCGACAGTTTGGCACGCGGGTCACTGGCATCCGATCCGGTCATCCCGGCCGGTAAGGGCGGCGCCGCTGCCGGAGCAAAAGGATTTTCCTGTGCTATCGTCGCGACCGTCGCCGCCGCGATGGCAGCGAATAAAACAAAGGAAGCAAATAGTAATCGAAAGGCGGTAATTTGTAATTTATTCATCATTATCCTCTAATGTTTTTCTTTCAGCATATTTTCCATGATCCTGATCTCAGCGCGCTGGCCGCTGTCGACATCGGTCGCAAAGTTGAACACCTCAGCATCCTGCCCGGCGCCGGCTGTGCCAAACATATCTTTTACCATCGTCAGCGCGCCGCCGTGATGCTGGATCATACCCGTCAAAAACAAATGGTCGAACTCCGCGCCCTTAGCTTTTTTCAGAGCGTCCATTTGTTTTGCTGTCAGCATTCCGGGCATGAGCATTTGATCGTGATGGCCCGTCATATCCATACTCTGAGTATTGGGCATATTATGCATATCCGACATATTAGGCATCTTCGAGTGGGGCATCGAAGTAGATTCACCTCTCATTTCGAGCCACCTGGTCATAAACGCCATTTCGTCCGATTGTGATTTGCTGATGCGTTCCCCGAGCAGCGAAAGGGCTTTGTTGTCCGTCTGCGAAGCGATCAGCGCGGTCATCTCAACCGCCTGGGCGTGGTGCATGATCATCCCCTGCATGAACTCCACATCCTTGGGCGAGCGTGGCGGCAATATGGCCCGGGTCGTGGCGGGCAAAATCCTGGTCGGCTGGCCCGGCGCGCCGGGCTGCACGATCATAGGCGAATTAGGAGCGGCCTGCTGCGCCCGCACGGGCAGCGACACAAAAATTGTTAAAACGACAACGGTTAGAAACGCGATCTGCGATGCTGTTAACCTGCAACTGAATCGAAACGCATACATGGTTTTTATAATTTTATCAAACTTTGAAAAATAACCCTATCTTAGACGACAGGGCGGAACTAACAGGAAAAAAACCGTCACAGTTACGAAGTCAGAACCGGGAACGCAGTGACCGGGTAAATGAGCACAGCAAAAAATGAACGGCATCCGGCCGGCGGATAAGAACCCGGTCACTGCGTTCCCGGTTCTGACCCGTTGCCAAGCGTTTGCGGCACTAATATTTATTGTTTTTGCCCTTAAATCTTGTGTATTATGAGATACAAAATCAAGGTATGGCTAAGAGAATAGAAGATAAGGCGATATCCGGTTTGGACGGGGCAAAAGGCGTACCGGCAAAGGACCGCGCCGGGTTATTGCTTGAGATCAATAACCTGATCGTTTCTAATCTCAATATTCCCGAATTATTAAAGACGGTTTCTGCCTGCCTTCACAAGGTGGTCGATCACGATTTTGCCGTGTTGTTCATATACGACGAAGAGGCAAAAGCACTGCGTGCCCACGCCCTTCACTCGCAACTGGATAATGTGGCCGTCGAAGAAGGCTACCTGCTTCCGATAGAAAATTCAGTTTCCGGATTCACTTTTTCTAATAAGCAAACACTGGTTTTTGGCCGGGAAGATCTGGAAAAGTTTCCCGCCACGCTGATGCTGACGATGCCGCACACCAAAAATGTGCAGTCAGGCTGCAGCGTTATAGATAAGACCGGCAAGGAAATGTTTAAGGTTTTGTCTTTCGATTTAAATAATTTTGAAAATGGAGTCGCTTTGATACGTGATTTTGATAGTAAGGATTCTTATCTATATGGTTATATTAATCAGCGGGGTGAGGTTCTTTGGAAGCCAGCTAAATAAACTTCGATTCTATTATTAGAAATAAAAATGACTTTTAACGCTCAAAAGGGTATGGCCCTGATCTTAGGACGACGATCGGCCAATCCTATGATTTCTACGCTAACCTATCAATCACCGCCTAGTCTTTTACCTAATGCCGAAGGAGCGCAGGCTTATCAGCGGACAGTTTTGGGAACTCTAACCGGAGGATATCAATCAAATAGCAACGGCTGTGCGACTCACGTTGTAAACGTGCTTCAAGCAGGAGGCGCGCCTGCTAACGGTCCGGCCAGCACTCTTACTTTGGCAAGAGTTTTAAGATCTCTTGGTACGCCCAGGCGTTAAGATCCGCTACTGATTTGAAAACAATCTATTATGGAGATATATTTGCCTTAAATGGGAGTAATTAGCTGCGAAAAACATGGTCGATCTTTTGTAATCGACGCTTGTCCGCATATCGAGAAAGCTGTCAACGAGCAAACATCGTTGCCGAAAGTTATTACCGCTCGATTTCATTTCGGATATTTAGCGGGCGATGAAACGATGCCGTTGAAAGATGCTAAGAATTATTGCCTGGAATGCGCCAAAGAGTTTGGTTTTCCTGCGGAGAGTGGGGATTTATCTGAAGATGAATACGAAACTATGTGCGACAAAATTCATTGGAAACCGATTTGTGAAAATTGCTATCAGGCAGTTAAACAACAGTCACAACAATAAACAAATTAATATTTTGGCTTATGAGAAGTGAAAAGAAATTTCTTCTTTTAATCCTTATAGTAACTTCAATATTAGTTTGCGGATGTGCCAGGCATTTTGTAGTAAAAGGCCCGGCTATGTTACCGACTTTCAATGACGGCGATGTGATCGTCGCGCGATCCGATCTGCGAGACTTAAAACGTGGAGACGTAATTGTCTTTTATTATCCTAAAGATGCCAAACAAATCTATATTGAAAGAATAGTCGCTTTACCGCATGAAACAGTTGCCATTCGTAACAATAAGATATTCATTAATAGCGAAGAACTTCCTGAACCTTACGTAGACGAAAATAGGTACAAACTGACGAGAAACTTACCGCCGGTGCAAATTCCAGCAGATCACTATTTCGTAATGGGAGACAACCGCGAAGAATCATGGGATTCAAAGGATTGGGGAACGCTGGAAAGAAAATTGATTATCGGGAAATACTTCTTCACCTTATTGGATAATCGCGAGGAGCGAAGTCGTTAACCCCTTCAAGAGAACTAAAATTGGGCACCGATCTCTTCTAAGCAAAACTACATATTGAAAGCGGGACCAATTTGACTCAGGCAGCGCAATTAGTAGCAAGCTCTCCCCGCACATTCCCCCACATCCCTCGGCTCTACATTCTGAACAAGCTTTAGAATTGCTGTAAATTATTATTTAGAAAGGTTATTGGAGGCGGCGATCGGAATCGAACCGATGAATAAAGGTTTTGCAGACCTCTGCCTTACCACTTGGCTACGCCGCCGTTTTGAAAGTTAAAAGGCGAAAGGATAAAGGCTGATTTTCGCCCTAAGCCTTTCGCCTCTTGAATTTTGGAGCGGGAAACGAGACTTGAACTCGCGACTTCGACCTTGGCAAGGTCGCGCTCTACCACTGAGCTATTCCCGCTTGTGGCAAACAAGAATTTTACCAATCAGGCCGGTTTTGTCAAGTTCGGGGCGGTTAAAGGCGTCAGGGCTTACTCTTACGGCTTTTTTACGCCGGATCCAACTAATTGCCGGGGAGTTTTTTGTTAGTATGACTTACGGTTCATAGTTTTTCGATTCCCAATATCTAAGGAGAGTTATGGCTTTGGCGAGTGGCACACCGGTTTTGATACCCGGCGGAAAAGAAGAAGCTTTGGGGCAAATAACACAGGGCGACATGGTGCTGGCGGGCGGGCGGGCTCGACCTGCAGTGGTCTCCCCAAGAGGTGACATTGAACGTTGATATGGCCGAAATGTCCGGACGGCTGGTTATTATTATCGTATACCGCGAAGATGGAGCCGAAAAAAAACTTATTGTTTTGCCGGATCAACTATTTTTGATGTCCGATAAGAGGTTACGGGCCGCCAGAGATCTCTGGTCGTCGGGCAGCTTTCTGATGTCAGCGGACGGAAAACCCGTTACGGTGTTATCCGTTTCGGAGGGAGGTTACCCGGGAAGCCTCTATATGATGGGTATCGGAGATGTGCGCGTGCCGCCGGACCTGAACGGACACCTTTTCATCGCTAACGGAGTGGTGACGGCGGATTTGTATATTGAGGAGCAATTTGGCAGCCTGGAGCGGAAGAGCGAGTGACTGAGTTTTTTCTTGCCTTTTAATGGCGCGATTGTATAAACTTACCTAAATATCAACGCCGAAGCCGTGTGTAAGAAGATGCGGCGCGGGAGAACCAAACGGTTTTGTGTTACGGCAAAACAGGGGCGCAGCAGAGCGATCTGCGGAGGATTCTTCGCTTCCAGCCCGTCAGCTAATCTCGCAGGCTTTACGAAGAAGGACACAGCCAAGTGTGTGGGAGGCGTGAGGCGTGGACTTCACGCCTCTTTTTGTATCTTTCGGGGCGGCGTGAGTGTCTACGTATAAAAAGGATATGAAACGTATCACCATCATCGGAGGCGGCGCGACCGGCACTTTGCTGGCGGTCAATCTCATTCGCCACGCGGGCGACCAGCCGCTAGTGATAAACATCGTCGAGAAAAACGAGCGTTTTGGCCAGGGCGTGGCATATTCGACCGTACAGGATTATCACCTGTTAAATGTTCCCGCCGGCAAGATGGGCGCTTTTCCCGATGACGTGGAGCATTTTCATAAATGGCTGGCGAGTAAGAGTTACGATTTTAAACCGGCTGATTTTGTTCCGCGCCGCATCTATGGCGAATATCTGAAAAAGCTTTTTTGGGAAGCTTATGAAAACCGCGCGGCAAACGTCACTGTCAATCTTTTTAACGAAGAAGCGCTGGATATTTTATTTAAAGGCGGCGAAGCCGAGGTCTGGCTGAATTCAGGCACCAGCCTGCGTTCGGACAAAGTGGTGCTGGCGTTCGGCAATTTTTTGCCGCCCACTCCGCGGACAGAAGACCAGCAGTTTCTCTCAGCCCCGAAATATTTTGGCGATCCATGGAACAGGCGCATCGGCGAGGCGATAAAAGACACCGACGATATTTTTATTATCGGCACCGGCCTGACGATGGTCGATGCGGCAGTCGGTTTTTATCACACTTATCACAAGGGTAAGATCTTTGCCGTTTCCACTCACGGCCTTTTGCCTTCGACGCATAAACTCGGCTCCAGCTATCCTTCGTTCGAGGCCGAGGTCGAAAAACACGAAAAAATTTCAGGGATCTTAAAGACCGTTCGTTCGCACATAAAAGCGGCCGAAGCCGGTGAGGGAGACTGGCGCGCCGTGATCGATTCGCTAAGGCCCGTCACGCAAAAAGCCTGGATGAAACTTCCGGTAACGGAAAAGCTGCGCTTTATGCGGCACCTGAAACATTTCTGGAATACCTGCCGGCACCGGATCCCGCCCGAGTGTGCCGAGGTCCTTTACCGGATGCAGTGGACCGACCAGCTTCATATAAAAAAGGGAAGAATAAAAAGTATCGTGCTCAAAAGGAACGGTAAATTCGAGGTGGCGTTCGGGCGCGAAAAGGTGACGGTCGATGCGGTAATAAACTGCACGGGATCGGAGAGCGATTTTTCCAAGGTAAATGTGCCGCTGGTGAAAAGCCTGCTTTCCAAAGGAGCGATCAAAACCGACCCGCTTTCTCTGGGGCTGGAGGCCGATCCGAAGGGCAAAATATCCGAAAATCTTTACACTATCGGGACGGCGCTCAAGGGTATTATGTGGGAATCTACCGCCATGCCGGAACTGCGAACGCAGGCCAGAGACCTGGCGCTGCAGTTTTTGCATTAAGACAACGAGCATTCGTGCGGCAACAACCGCTCATCAAGATGAAGGCGGAGACGCGGCAGTTATGGAGCGTGTTTGCTAATCGACAAAGAACACGCTCCATAACTGTCGCGTTTCCGCCTCGAACGCCGATCTTTATTCCTTTGTGGGCAGCGCTAATAAAATAAAGATCGGCGGAGTTAACGCTTTGATTATCTACTGAAATAAGTGCTATTGACTAAGACGTTCCCAAATTGCTATCAATAATGTAACGAATAATTTACGGGCGTATATAATGCATCATTGGCCCGGTATGAGGAGGGTATGTGAAAGTAAAAGTCTTTTTATCTTTACCGCTCGTTTTGGTGTTATTTTTTTGCGCCTGCCTGCCTTCGGCGCCGTCCGGGCAGAGTAAACGGACGATCACTCTCTACGGCTTTTCGATCATGCGCGAGCCGCTGGAGAAAGCGATCATTCCCGCCTTTCAGCAAAAATGGAAAGCCGAGCACGGCGAAGACGTCGGGTTTGCCGGCTCTTATGCAGGTTCGGAAACCGTCACCAACCAGATACTCCAGGGCGCGCCGGCGGATGTGGCGATACTTTCGATCGAGCGCGATGTCACGCGTCTGGTCGCGGGCAAGGCGGTTACTTCGGATTGGCGCGCGATGCCGAATAAAGGCATCGTGAATAAAACCCCGTTCGTCATTCTGGTGCGGCCCGGTAATCCAAAAGGCATCCAGGATTTTGCCGACCTGGCGAAAGACGGTGTGAAGGTGATCCATCCCGATCCGGTCAGCTCCGGCGGGGCGCAATGGTCGATCCTGGCGATGTACGGCTCTGAATTGAAAAAATCTGCGGCGGAAACTGGTGAACCCGATGCGGGCCGTGCCGTGCGCACCCTGCAGGCGATCTGGAAAAACGTATTCTCAACACCCGGCTCAGCCAGGGAAGCCCGCACGCAATTTGAGACCGGCTATGGCGATGCGCTTATCACTTACGAACTCGAAGGCCTGACGATGAAAGACGCCGGCTCGCCGTGCGACATCGTCGTTCCAAAATCTACCATCTTCAGCGAGCACCCCGTTGCTATTCTCGACCGCAACGTCACTCCCGATGAACGCCCGGTCATCGAAGCCTTTGTAAAATTTTTGTGGAGCGATGAAGCGCAGCAGGCTTTTGTCAAGTATCATTTCCGCTCTTCCATCAACGAAAGTTTTAATGAAACAAACAAGCAATTTGCTAAGATAGAAATGCCATTCACAGTAGAATATTTCGGCGGCTGGGATAAAGCCTACCCGGATGTGATAGAGAAGGTATTTATCGCGCAGGTGCAGGGTAAAAAGTAGTGTAGCGCCGGCGTCCCGCCGGCTGTCGCGTGAGCGTCCCGCTCGCGCTTCAGGAACGATTGATTTTAAACTATGGCAGGAATGCGGCATGTAAGAGGTTTCGACATCGTCAAACCGCTGAGCATCTTTATGATGGTCGCGGTGATGACGCCGCTTATCCTGCTCCCGCTCGCGTCCATTTTTATTTACGGCACCCTCGGCGGGCTTGATCATTTCTGGGCGGCGCTGGTTGCGCCCGAAGCTATTTTTGCCCTGCAGCTTTCGATGGTGACCAGTTTTTGGGCGACCGTTTTTAATGTGATCTTCGGGCTTTTTGCGGCTTATGTTCTTTCCAAATACAGGTTTTGGGGAAGCAACGCCGTGACGGTGCTTATCTCTCTGCCGACCGCGATCCCGACGGCCGTCGCCGGTTTCGCGCTGCTTTTGCTGTGGGGACCTTTCGGGTTACTAGGAAGATTTACCGCGCCGCACGTGGGCATAATGTTTACAGCCTATGCCATTATTCTGGCGAATATCTTTGTTACTTTTCCGCTGGCATTCGGCGTTATCAAGCCGGTCTTCGATACGATGAGCCAATCGCTCGAGGAAGCTTCGGCGACGATGGGCGCCACGCGCTGGCAAACTTTCTGGCACGTGACGCTGCCGAGCTTACGCGGGGCGATCGTGACCGGCGCCTTGTTAACCTTTGCGCGCGCGGTGGGTGAATTCGGTTCGACGATCCTGGTGTCGGGTAACCTGGCATCCCGCACCCAGACCGCGCCGCTTTATATTTTTGCAAAATTTAACGAAGGCCAGGTCGAATCGGCCAATGCGATCGCGATCGTGCTGGCCCTGTTTTCATTCGCGATCTTTAGCGTGTTGTTTTTTGCACAGAATTGGCTGGACCGAAAATAAGTGAATAACGATTAATGAATAGTGATGAGTGATGAGGGAACAATGATTAAAACAAGGCACTTAATTATTCGTTAATCACTAATCGTTATTCATTATTAGTTAAGTAGACCTATGATCGACGCACAAACACTAGCCGCGAGCATAAAAGGCGTGAGCAAAAAGTTCGGCAAGACGGTAGTGTTGGACAATATCAACTTTGACGTCTCCGAAGGCGAGATCGTCGTTCTTCTTGGCGCTTCAGGCAGCGGCAAGACGACCATTCTGCGCATCATTGCCGGGCTGGAGTCGGCCGATATCGGCAGCATTGCCCTGCATGGCCGCGATATTACCGAGGCCCCGGCGCGCGAACGCGGCGTCGGCGTTATCTTTCAACAGTACGCGCTTTTTCCGCAAATGAATGTAGAGAAAAACGTCGGCTACGGGCTGCGGCTGCGCCGCCGCTCGCGAAAAGACATCAGGAAAAAAGTCGATGAACTGATCGAGCTGGTGGAATTGCAGGAACACCGTAAAAAATATCCGCTGCAGCTTTCGGGCGGGCAGCAGCAGCGCGTCGCGATCGCCCGGGCGTTGGCCTACGACCCTGAGATACTTCTTTTCGACGAACCGTTCAGCGCGCTCGATGCGCAGATCCGTTCGAGCCTGCGGCGCGACATCCGCATCCTGCTGAAAAAGATAAACAAGCCGGCGATCTTTATCACGCACGATCAGGAAGAGGCGCTGGAAATAGCCGATCGCATCGCGGTGCTCAATCAGGGGCGTGTCGATCAGATCGCCGTGCCGTATGAGATCTACAGCGACCCGGCGACGGAATTTGTCGCCACTTTCCTGGGCGCCGCCAACCTGATCGAAGGAAAGATCGATGGGCAGGATTTTGTCAGCGACGGGATCAGGCTGCAGCTTCAGACATTTGAGCTAAAAGACGGCGACCGGGTAAAACTCGTCTTTCGTCCGGAAGACGTATTTTTGCGCAAGCCGGAAAACCTAACGCAGAATTACCAGCGACTGACCGAAGGAATTATTAAGGAAGTCAATTTTGTCGGCGCGTTTGAAAAGGTCGTCTTGGTTTTGGATACGCCCGGCGCGCCGCCGATCATCGTGACGCGTCCGAAAACCGAGACCGGCGTTAATCCTCTCGCCATCGGGCAAAAAGTGACGGTCGGATTGGTCAGATTCCGCATCTTGCCGCAGGTTAGCTGAGAATTTTATGGCTTTGCCTAGCCGGCAACGGCCTGGAACTAAATTTTGCGTGACCAGGTGTAACAGTTCCAGGGTGTGACAGTGTTACACCTGTTACAAAAATGTTCCAGAAATCCCGTGAAATTCGCTAATCCGCAGGTTAAATTAAAAAAGAACATTGAAGCCGGGAAATTGAGTGTTGGCACCTTTTCCCGGCCTCAGGCTACCTGAAAGCATAGCTCAGCCGGGAAATTTAGTCGTTAAGCGATTCGAAGTAATAGGGATTTGCCTGTGGATTTAAATATAGCAAGAGGAGAATGAGGTCAGAACCCGAAGCGGTAGCGAGGGGTTTCTTTGAAAAAATCAAAAGACCCAAAATCTAAAACCCCTCGCTACCGCTTCGGGTTCTGACCTCATAACAATGGCCATTCGTTTCAAACTGTTGACACTGCCGCTTTTCTCCTAAACAATTACAATATTATGAAACACAAGCTGGCCTTCCTGTTATTGGTCTTGGGTATGTCGGTTTCAGCTTTTGCTCAATCCGGCGAAGCCCCGCTCGGGCTCGACCCCGGTGTTTCGCCTCACCGGGAGATCGACGATATTTACAAGAAGTTCAACGCCGCATACAAGATGCTGGATGTAGACGGCGTGGCGGACCTTTATACCGAAACGGCCGATTATCTTCCGGCGGGCGGTAAGCCGCTAAAAGGGCGGGCCGAGATCAGGCAAAACTTTTCGGGATTTTTCAGCAGCGTAAAGCAGCGCGGCTATACGATGAGCATCACCTTTCAAATAAACCAGCGCGAGGTTACCGGCAAGCTGGGCTATGACGTCGGCGTATATACTCTGACAACTTTTGAGAACGGGCGGCAGCTCCGCCAGGGCCGCGGGCGGTTTGTGGTGGTGACCAAAAAGACGGGCAGCACCTGGCGCTTCCAGTTAGATACGTACAGCGATCTGCCGCCCGAGAAAAAATAATAATGCTTTTTCGTGAACTACTTGTTAAAGAACTCGATGATCGCAGCGGGGAATTTACGCGCTTTGCCGCCGATTGGGAAGCAGCGAAAAAACATTACTCGGCGATACTGAGCGAACTGCCGTCCGCCGATCCGGCGGAGATCCGCCGGAGATTTGCGGGCGAGGAAAATATCGGCGCGCTCCCTTCCGATGAACTGGACAAAGCGGGTGGCCCGGCATTTTCTTTTTCGGAAAAATGGCACAATCACGAACAGGCCCGCAAATGGGCGCTAACCATACTGGAAAACCGCACCACTTTTGCCGCCGACGGCAGCCAGATCTCGCCCGATAAAAATATCTCGCTTCCGTTTGCCGCGGTGCAGATCGGCTGGTTTGAAAATCACCACACCAATGGCAAAAACGGAGACGGCATCAATGGCGGGGGCTCATATATTAAAGACGCGCGGTTCGTCATCATCTCGCCGGACGATCTGATGTATTCCGACGGCGGGGAGAATAGCAATCAGGAAACGCGGGTCGGGCTGCGCCGCTTTACCGAAGAGATCGAAGAAGCCAAGCGTTTTCTTGAGAGCAAACGCGGCTGGCAAGCGCGCGGCGAAAAAATGCCGCTGGCTTTTTTTGACGGCACGCTATTAATTTCGATCTCGCTGCCGAAATCAAAGATCCAGGGCCAGTACGCGGCGAAGACGCTCGAATTAGTGCGGGCGTCGGAAGAAACCCGCGTGCCGCTGGTCGGTTACATCGACCGCAGCGAGGCTTGCGACGTGGTAAAGCTGCTCGATCACCTAAACGACGGGAAACTTGCGGACTCGCGCGCAACCGTATACGACCCGCACGTCATCTCATTTGAAAACTGGGGCGACCGTTCGATCTTTTATCACTGCCGCCGCCAGAATCTGAGCGAATTTTACGACGAGGAAAAACAGCGCGCGCTGGTCGGTTTTGTTTATCTGCAGACCACGGGAAATGAAACACCGGCGAGGCTGGATATCCCGGCATGGATCTATGAAGACGGTCTGGTTGACGAAGTGATCGATACCGCGCGGGCGGAATGCGTGATCGGCCTGGGCTATCCGTACCCGCTCGAGGCGGCCGACGCCACCGCCGTGATCGGCACCGCCGAGCGCGATTCTTTCTTGCGGGCTTTGCAGGAATTCGCAAAAAAGAATAATCTGCCGTTTAGCGTGTCGCGCAAATCGGCGAGCAAGGGAAGACGCAGATGAAACAGCAAACCACGACAGCGAATTTTTGCCCGGCCTGCGGTTCGGCGGCCGGCGGCGAATTAAATTCATCGTGCAAAGTTTGCGGAAAGCTTTTGAAAGAGGGTTATTTTCCGCTGGATAATCTGCGCGCTTCTTATCTGCGGAAAACGCTCTATCAACCGCAGCCAAATGAAGAACGAAAAGAAATGAAAAATCTTTTTGAAGAAAATAAGAATACGGCTTCGGAAACGGCCCGGGCTTTTGCCGTTTATTCGATGGTCCCGTACTTGGGGATTTTATTTTGCCCGGGCGCGGTAGTGATGGGCGGCGTAGGAATGCTTGTTTCCTATCGCAAACCGGCGCTCGGCGGCGGGCGCACTTCCGCCTGGAGCATCGTCGGCGGGTTTCTGGTGCTCGCTTTTCAAATATTTTTATGGTGGCTGCTTTATTATATTCCGACACTGGAAAGGCATTTTTAGATTTTAGATTCCGGGTTTTAGATTTTAGATTGATTGGGATATCCGGCATCAGATCTGAAAATTCGACCTGGAGTCTAATCCAAAATCCAAAATCCGGAATCCAAAATTGATTTATGAACATTGCCCGAATAGTAAAATCCAATTCTCACGTCGATTATGTCGCGCGTGTTATCGATTCGCTGGATGTCGAAACGCCGCCGCGCGCCGAAGATTTCGGCTTCGGGCAATTCGTGACATTGCCGCAGGCGGACGACACGGAAGTGATCGGCGTGATCTACGATTCAGAATTGATCAATCCCGAATATGGCGGCTTTGGCCCGCGCCTATCACCCAAACCCGACGCCAGCCGCTTTACACCCGATTATCTGAATGAGCAGGGAACCCTGCTGGGAATTTTGCTGCTGGGCTGGCGCGACAAAAAAACCGGTACCGTGCACCAGACGATGCCGCGGCGGGTCATCCCGGTAAATCAGGAAGTGGAAGCGCTGGAAGATGAAGCGGTGCTGGATTTTCACCGCCCCCAAAGCGGCGAAGTCCAGCTTCATTACTATTCGCAAATCATTGACCACGCGGGAGTTTTCGCCCTGCCGCTGCTTGAGGCCGTGATCCTGCAGCTCACCGTGCATTGCAATGAGGCCGAGCAAAGCCGCCTTAACGTGCTCCAGCAATCGCTGGCCTGGCAGCGAACCATGGGCGGGATGAGACTGTAATTAGTGAATAGGGAATAGTGAATAGTGAATAGGGATTAATGATGGTCGTAGCCGAAAATCTAAATGGCTTCTCACTAATCACTAATCACTAATCACTATTCACTGATCACTGCTTTGCAGGCATCCCTAAACTGTGAGTTTTCATCTATAATCTTGTTAAATCTGTTCGAAAGACCGTTACTATATTTAAATTACGAATTTCCCGTAGAATCAGGAAGAGTTTTATGAAAAAAATATCAATATTTTTGTTTTTAGGCCTGTTTGTGTTTGCGATGGGCACGTTTGCGCAGCCGCGTGTGGCGGAGAAACCTTCGATCGGCGACCCGGACGCTCCGAAACCGGCGCCGGCCCCCGAATCATTTGAAGCGAAATACGAAGGCGGAATTTTTGGCTACAGCAAAAAGGAAGAGGGCACTCTGAAATTTGACGACCTCAATTCGCGGCTCGTGTTCTTCGGCAAGGACAAGAGAGAAAAGTTGTCCGTACCCTACAAATCGATGCTGGTCATCTACCCGCAATCTCAGTCAGTGCAGTCAACCACCGGCAAAGTCGTCAGCGTTATTCCTTACGGCAGCATCTTTGGCGGCTTTATCAAAGAAAAACGCCGCTATCTGGTGATAAACTTCGACGACCCGGATGTCGAGGTCAGGGGCCTGGTGAATTTCAAACTGGAAACCAAGGAACTGCTCGATTCGGTGATCTACACGCTCGGCCAGAAAGCGGCCATGAAGGCCCGCGGCGATGCTTATTATCGGGAGAAAAAGATCACGATAACGACCGTGAAAGAGATCTAGTTTTCGCGGGCGTATACCTGGGAGCGCCGGCATGAACGCGCGGCGTTCAAGTTAGTATCGCGTTGGTAGCAGGTAAAATCCAAACACGAAACTGCAAAAGTGTGGTTTCGTGTTTTTGTTTAAGAATGTTTGTTGAGGTCTTTAACAAGCCGTTCGATGGATTTTCTATATTTGCCGGAATCGGTACCCCAATTTTGAAAGTCGCCCACCGTTTTGCGCAACACCCTATCTTTTAAGTAATGGTCCCATTCATCAAAAATATAATCATCGATAGTTATGGGGAAAAGAACCTCGCCTTCTTTACCATCTTTTATTTGAGCGTCCTCTTTATTTAAGGCTTTTTCAATTTCTTCCAGAACAGGAGGGGATTTTAGGGAAGCTTTACTACATACGGCCAGAAGTTTGTCATATTTCCATAAAGCTTCATGAACAGATTTTCGCAACGTTTTTCCCCAAGGCGCATTTTCTCTCCAACGCCAGACCCGTACACCAGATTTTATTAGATCGTTGTACAGGGTTGAAGAAAAATCGTTGTCTGTCTCGGTATATGAGATAAAACAGGAGTGGAATTGAATAGGCTTTGCCATGTGTACCAGGTCATTAGCGTAAATAATAAAATCTTCAGGCACACCGGCTTTCTTTAGAAATATTTCGGGAATGTCTCCTTTAGATAGATAAATAGTATCAATTCCGATAGAAGAAGGGCTTTGATGCGTTACACTGCCGAGGCCTTTAACCGTACTTAAATCACAGTCGTCGAATGACGTTGCGCCTATTAAAGCGCCTGTTAAATTAGCATCAGTAAAATTCGTATTTCTAAAAAAGGCACGATATAGATAACTTTTTTCCAGATCGGCCTTACTCAGATCGGCACCTTCAAAACGTGCGGTGTAACAATCCGCGCCAAATAATGTTGCTTGATTAAAATTCGCCAAACTAGCTTCGATTTGGCTTAACTGGGCACCGCTAAAGTCAGTATTTATACACAGCGAACCCCATAGATCCGCATTTAAGAAACGCGTTCCCCGACAATCGGCATTGATGAAAGTCGCTCTGCTCAGATCTATATTATCCAGGAACCGGCCAGAAATTTTAGCATCATCCAGATCAGGAAAAATCTCTGGATTTTCTTTTCGCCACCTATTCCATACTTCGACACCTTGTTTGAGGATATCTAAATGCTCCGGGTTTGCCATGTGAGCATTATAAGATAAAAGAGTTTAAGAGAAACTATGAAATTTACTCGAAAAGAAACGAAAAGACGCACCCGCTGACGCAGGCGCTACTGACATTAGCGCGCAATGCGCGCTTTGCGGGCAGGATGCCCTGCGCTCCCGGGGGAGGATTGCAAATTCACCATAAAGCCAATACAATAACTGCGTATTCGGCGCTATGGTGTAGTCGGTTAACACGCAGCCCTCTCAAGGCTGAGACCACGGGTTCGAGCCCCGTTAGCGCTGCCAAAATATGTGGTGGAAAAGGCTGTCAGAAATGACAGCCTTTGATTTTGGATTTTAGATTGCCGATTTTAGATTGCCGATTTTAGATTCGCATAATTTAGCGAATGATACTTTTCGACAGATCCAAAATCCCAAATCTAAAATCCCAAATCCAAAATCCCAAATCGGCTCAGTCCTTCAGCACCAGGATCCGGTCCGGCGGCAGGCCGACCATGCACTCGTCAAAGAGATTTAGCCCTACCAGCCGCAGCACTAAGGCTTCGAGCATCAGGCCGTCGGCGTCTAAAACAATTCGCGTGGTGGCGCCCTGGTAATGCACTTCCTTGACCACGGCCTTGAGCAGATTGTCTTCGGGAAATGAAGCGCCGAATGAGATCGAGATGTTTTCCGGGCGGATGGCCAGCGTTACATCGTGCGTGATCGCGCCTAAAAGGCGCTGTTCCATCTTGTCCGTGCGGACGCGGTGATCGCCGTTCAGCGTCTGGAATTCCTGGATGTCGGCGTTGTTAAAGCTGATGCGGCGCGCGGTGATGAAATTATTGCGTCCCAGCATCTGCGCGGCATAGACCGTTTTCGGATGTTCGTAGATATCACGCGGCGGCCCGGTTTGAATTATCTCTCCGCGGTGCATGATCCCGACGCGGTCGCAAAGCGCAAAGGCTTCGACATAATCGCGCGCGGCGCAGATCGCGGCCACGCCGGCGCCCTTGATCGCGTGATGGTATTTTTCCAGCACATATTCCTTGGCCGTTATATCCAGCGCACCGAAGGGGGAATCGATGATCAGCAGCTTTGGCTCGACGGCCAACGCCCGGGCCAGCGCCGTCATCAGCTTGTCGCTTTCCGAAAGCGTGCCCGGTTTGGCGCCCGCAAGCTCTTCCAGCCCCGCGTAGAGCAAAGCTTCGTGCGTTTTTTTGGCCAGTTCATCCGGGCCCAGATTTTTGACTTTGAGCCCCGAAGCAACATTGTCAAAAACCGTCTGCTCCGTAAAAAGGGAAGATTCCTGCGGGACGAGCGCAAACCCCCGATCGCCCGCGGAAAGCGTGCTTATGTCGTTGTTGTCAAACGAGATGGCGCCGCCGCCCGCCGCTTCGAGGCCGGCAATTATGCGTAAAAGGGTGCTTTTGCCGCTGCCCGGAGCTCCCAGGACGCCGAAAACCTCGCCCGGTTCAACCTGCGCGGAAAAATCGCGCAGCACCCAGTTATCACCGAATCTTTTACTCAGTCCCTGCAGGTTCAAAATGCCCATAAATAGAGAAAACGGAACTCCTTGGAGTTGTTAAGCGTGCAAGAAACCAGTATGCTTGCGAAAGAGCGGTTTATGCAAGCGCCCGTTAGATCGACTGAAGGTAAAAGACGGGCAACTTTAAGTAAAATAAGGTAATCTTTAACTATAAGATGCGAATTTTTTCGGGGAAAACGGTTCTTTTCGGGTTTTTGATGCTGGCGCTGGTTTGCGGCCTGGCGGTCGACGCCTCGGCGCAGAAAAAAAAGAAAAAGAAGGCCACGCAGCCGCTCCCGATGCCCACTCCGGTTCAAACCGCAAATCAAAACAACGAACCGGTGGTAGTGGGACGTTCGACCGATTACGCCAATTTGGAAGATTACCTGCCCAAAAATCCGGACGCGCCGCCGACAACAGCCGATGGACAACCCACTTCTGCCGAAAATACCCAGACGGCGGTTTCCGCTCCTTCGCCCGAACTGGAAGAGCTTACCCGGCAGGTGCGTGAATTGGCCGGCCGCATCGATTCAATGGACACCAAGCAGAAATTGCTGCTTGACCTTGAACTGCTGAGCCGGGCCGAACAGCGCGCGGAAATTCTGCGCGGCAAGGTGATGGATTCGACCGATAAGGAATCGGCGATCAAAGTGCGGCTGGCTGAGATCGAAGGTGACATGACGGACCAGGGCATCTCGCGCAAGCTCGCATTCAGCGGTTCGCTGCGTCCCGAAGAAGCACGGGAAAATCTGCGTAAAACGCTGCAGGCCGAAAAAGACCGCATAATGCTCCAGATGACCCAATTGCAAAACAACCGCGCCGCCCTGGATACCTCTCTCCAGAATGCCGACGCGCTGGTCGAGAAACTCCGCGCCAGGCTGGAAAAGGCCATCGACAGCCAACTGCAGGAAACACCCGCCAAGAAACCGTGAATAGTGATTAGTAATTGGTAGTTGGTAATTGGTTTTGCTGTTTTCGTGTTTTCTTCGTGTTTCTTCGTGGTTCCAGTTCTTTATGTCTTTTAAAACTGAAGCCACTAAACAACATGAACCTGAAACCCGGTCGCTACCGCTCCCGGTTCTGACCTCATGCTCGAACCGCTCGTTTTCACTAATCACCAATTACCAGTTACCAATTACCGTTCTCCGACTTGAACCCCACCAGCTACTCTCTTATCATCCTAATGAATGGAAAATAAACTCGAACGGGTCTTTTTGATAGACGCGATGTCTCACATTTTCCGCGCCTATTTTGCGCCGATGGGTATGCGCGCGGAGCCGCTGCGCAACAGCCGCGGGCAGGTAACCCAAGCCATATTTGTATTTACAAATATGCTGCGCAAGCTTTTAAATGACGAGCGCCCGCAATATATCGGCGCGATCTTTGACACCGACGCCCCCACATTTCGCCACGAAGCCTTTGAAGCATACAAAGCCAACCGTTCGGAAATGCCTGACGATCTGGCTGCCCAGATCCCTTATATCGTGCAGGTATGCGAAGTCTACGGGATACCGGTGATAAAGCTTGACGGTTTTGAGGCCGATGACATCATCGGCACCTTTGCCAAGCAGGCGGCCGAAAAAAACCTGCAGGCCGTGGTGGTTTCAAACGACAAGGATATGTGCCAGTTGGTACAGGACCCGCTGATCATTTGCATGCGGCAAAATTCGCAGAGCGTCAAGCGCAAAGTGCCGGTGCCGACGATAGAGTGGTGCGACGAAGCCTGGGTGCTGAATAAATTTGGCGTACCGGCAAATAAGATAATCGATCTGCTGGGGTTGATGGGCGATTCGGTCGATAACATTCCCGGCGCTCCCGGTATCGGGCCCGTGGGAGCGATCAAATTGATACAGGAATTCGGCTCCGTGGAAGAAATTTTGCGGCGCACCGATGAGATCAAGCATAAAAGCCAGCGGGCGAGTTTGGAAAACAATGCCGATCTGGTGCGCCAGTCGCTGGAGCTCGCGACCATCAAATGCGATGTGCCGATCGCGCTCGATCTGGACGCCTTAAAACACGGTTCGCCAAAACGCCGCGAAGCCTATCTGCTTTTCAAAGAACTGGAATTTGCCGCGCTGATCAAAGAATTTTCCGATGCGTCCGCGACGCTTTTCGATGTGGGTTCCGCCGAAGCGGAGGCCCAGGCCGCTGCCGAGACGCGCGATTATACGCTGATCCAAAACCGCGCCGAACTCGATAAACTTATCCGCCGCCTGTGGGAGGTCGAATACTGGAGCTTTGCCGTCGATGATTCCAATTCGCCTGCCAATGCCGGGTCTTTTGATAAGGAAGAACCGCTCGGTGTGGCGATCGCTATCAGGGGCGGCACCAGCTATTATGTCGATCTGCAGAATTTTGACGTCTCTGATGGGGGCCGTGAAAAGGCCCTGCGCCCGCTGGGCGACACGCTCGCCAACGGCCTGCTGCGCAAAGCGGTGCACGACTCAAAAAGCGCTCTGGCGGTGCTGAAAAAATCCGGCATCACACCGGAACGCATCGATGACGATACGCTGATCGCCGCTTACCTGCTCGACCCGACCCGTACGAAATACGAGCTTGCGTCGCTGGCCGCCGAGGCCACCGATCTGCAGCCCAGCGCTTCCATTCCCGAAGGCTGGAGCGAAAATCAGTGGCGCACCGCCGAGGCCGCCGATTTTACGATGCAGACCGCGCCGATCCTGCGAAAACGCATTTTTGAAGCCGGCCTCGACCCCGTTTATCGCGACATCGAACTTCCCCTGGTGCCGGTGCTTTACCAGATGGAAATGACCGGCATGGCGATCGACGCGGATGTCCTGCGCGGGCTTTCAAAGAATTTCAGCGCCGAGCTCGAGCGGTTGAAAAAACAAATTTACGAACTCGCCGGGCAGGAATTCAATGTCGGTTCGCCCAAGCAGGTAGGCGAAGTGCTGGCGTCGCTCAATATCGAAACCGGGCGCAAGACCGCTACCGGACAAATTTCCACGAGTAAAGACCTGCTGGCGGAACTTGCGAATACTTATGAGCTGCCGCGGTTGATCATCGAATACCGCGAGATCGATAAGCTGAAATCTGTTTACACCGACGCTCTGCCCGGCCAGGTCCAGTCTGACGGGCGCATTCACGGCAAGCTAAATCAAACGGTGGCGGCGACCGGGCGTCTGAGCTCCACCGACCCCAATCTGCAAAATATTCCGATCCGCACCGTGCTGGGGCAGGAGATCCGCCGCGCGTTCATTCCGGCGAAAGGGAACAAGCTTATCTCTGCCGATTATTCGCAGTTGGAATTGCGCATCCTGGCGCACGTGACACAGGATGAAAAAATGCTCGAAGCATTTCGCAACAATGAAGACATCCACGCGCAAACGGCCTTGTTAGTATTCGGCGACGGCAATGCACAGGAAATGAAGGAGCGGCGGCGGCTGGCAAAGATCGTTAATTTCGGGATCGCCTACGCCGTCGAAGCCTACGGGCTTTCACAGCGCGTCGGACTCACGGTGCAGGAAGCGAAAAAAGTTATCGCGGATTATTTCGAAACCTACAAGGGCATTCGCGCTTATATGGATGAAACGCCGCTCAAGGCGAAAGAGCAGGGATACATTTCTTCGCTTTTCGGCCGCCGCCGCCCGCTGCCTTCCATCAACGACCGCAATTACACCGTGCGTTCGCGCGCCGAGCGCGAAGCCATCAATATGCCGATCCAGGGGTCGGCCAGCGATATTGTCAAGATCGCCATGCTGCGCGTCGATAAAGCTCTGCAAAAAGAAGGTTTTGAGGCAAAGCTGATCATGCAGATACACGATGAACTGCTGCTGGATGTGCCGGAGCATGAGGTCGAAGCCGTTTCTAACTTACTGTGCCGCGAAATGGAAAGCTCGGCCAAATTAGATGTCCCCCTCGTCGCCGAGGTCGGAGTGGGCGATAACTGGATGGAAAGCAAGTAATAGGGAATAGGGAATAGTGATTAGTGATAGCTTGAGTATGAGGTCAGAACCGGGAGCCGTAGCGACCGGGTTTCCTAAAGTCCCCTCCTTACGAAGGCAATAACATGCTTGGCTCAGCGAACAGCTTTAAGCTCCGTAGGAGCGTCATATTTATAGAAACCATTGATGTAATATTCTCCAGCTCCAGCGGAGCGGCATATTCGTTCCTAACGGAACTCCCGCCTTACTTTTTCGCGCCTGATGCTATAAATATGGCGTTCCTAACGGAACTTGGTCTAAAGTTCTCCAAAAACCAAACTTCTTCCAAACCCTTTCTACAAAAACGAGCAGTTATCGGCCATAATATTCTCGCGGCATTACTGCTTTCGGTAACTCCCACGGTTCCGCCGATCTTTCAAGCCGCGTTTATATACTTTTGGGCGATCGCGTATGATTTTTAAGATTTCTGTTTCATTTTTGTTTCACTGTTTCATTCTGAAACGCTGAAACAATGAAACACTTCTCGTCTTTGGTGAGTTCAGATCATGATTAGGGGTTTTGGATTTGTTAGTGTTATTTCGTGTGGTTTCGTGGTTCCAGTCTTAAACACTTTATTTACAAGTTCATAAGACTGAAGCCACGAAATCACACGAAACAACACGAAAAGAGCAGAAGCCAAATTTACTAACTGCCAGTCACCGGCTGCGCTTGCGCTTCTTTTATCGCTTTATCTGTGTTGGTAAATAGCAGCATAAATATTCCGACCACAAAAAATATGATGAGGGCGAGAATTGCGTTTCTATAAGAGCCGGTGCTGGCCACGACGATGCTGAATATGAACGGCCCTACCCACGAAGTTCCTTTATCGGATATTTCGTAAAAGCTGAAAAACGAAGACTCTTTTCCCGGCGGGATCATCTGTGAATAAAGCGAGCGTGAAAGCGCCTGCGAGCTGCCCAGCACCAGCCCGATCCAGACGGACATTACCCAGGCTTGCGCGAAGATATCGAAGTGCAGCGTATAGCTTCCCAGTGGAATGGAGATAGTTTCCTTTAACAGGCTGAAAGCAAATATCACCACCCCGGCCCACATTGCCAAGGTGACGATGATCGTGTTTTTGCTTCCCAAAACACGCGCGATCCTTTCGAAAACTATCGCGCCTATCAGCCCGGCTATTTGCGCTGCCAAAAAAATGCCGAGCAGCAGCCCCTGGTTGACCTCATAGCCGTGCGCTTTAAAAAGCTCGTTGGCCAGAAAGACCGATGAGCTATTGATCACCGTCTGGATGCCGTCGTTATAAAAGAGATAGCAGAGCAGAAAACGCGCGGTGTATTTGAGGCGCAGCATGTCCTTAAAGGTCTTTAACAGCTCGCTGAACCCGACGGTCACCACATTTTTCCCGGGCGGTATTTTGCTGACCGCGCCGCGCGATTTGACCAGGAAAAAAGTGATCAGGGCAAAGACGCCCCACCAGAGCGATGCCGCCAGCATCGAAATACGCACCGCGCGCGATTTGGACATTCCGAGCTGTTCGGCAAAACCGATCAGCAGGATATTCAATACCAGCATTATTACCGCGCCGATATAACCGCTCGCAAATCCGTAGCTGGAGATACGATCTCGCCTGTCTTCGGTGGTGAGGTCGACCAGGTAAGCATTGTAAAAAACGATCGAGGCCCCGAAACCCAGATTGGAAACGATCATCAGCACATTTCCCCAGATGTAGGAATCGCCGGTGATAAAAAAAAGGAGGCTGCTGGCAGCCACGCCGAGATAGCAGAAAAAGGCCATAAAGCGCTTTTTCAGGTGCGTGTAATCCGCCACCGCGCCGAGCAGCGGCAGCAGAAATAACTGCAAAAAAACTGAAACCGAAATGCAAAGCGGAAATAATGACTCGGCCGTGATCGAGCCGAGCGGCCCCAGGTTGAATACTACGCCGTTTTCTCCGACGTCGGCCTGAGCCAGCGCGGTCAGATAAGGCCCTAACAGAACGCCTATCACCGTCGTGTAAAAGACGGAGTTAGCCCAGTCATACATCAACCAGCCGAAAAGTTCTTTACGGTCATTTTTCGGCAGTGCATGTTCAGCGATCGCCATAAGTTATATTTTTCGCTAAAGGAATCAGATAAGATTCAGCAACAGGTTAATCGTTTTGCAGCAAATTGACAATGGCAGGGGTAACGTCGGCCAGCGACTTTATCCGGAGGGCGGTTTCTTTCGCCTTTCTGCCCCAGACGATGGTCGGCACCTCGTTGAGCGTATGATTGCGCTTGGAGAGGTCTTCGATATTGCCGTGGTCGCTGGTGATCATTACCGTGGTATTTTCCAGATCGACATTTTCCACCGCCGTACGCACCACTTCGGCCAGCGCCGGCAGCACCAGTTGTGCTAATCCGAAATCCTGGTCGTGTCCGGTCTTATCGGTAATAAAATATTCGTAGAGCGTAAAACGATGCCTGCCCGCTATCTGCGCCAATATTTTTCCGGCTTCGGCCGGGGTGCGCAAAGCGATATCTTCCGCCCCGCGCGCGATCAGGACCGAGTTAGTAAAATCGTGAAATAAGGCATCGTTATTTTTCAAGTCATCAAGATCGCGAAATTTCATTTCCGCTGCTTCCATCGCTACTGTCGTGGCCGATTTCCAGCGCGGTGTCCCGTTAAAAAACTGCGGTGTATATGCATTAACGAATGTGTTGGGTGTGATGTCTAACTTCTTTAATTGCAGGAAGATGGAATGTTCATTGATGACCTCGCGCAGCGCCTGATTAGGGAAGCCCTGCTTATGAAACCCGAGTTTTTGCGGAGCGTTGACGCCGGTCAGGATAGTCGTTTGCCCGGAAGCGCTTTGCGGGCGGCCTTCGACACCGAGACAGGCATCCGTCCGCGCCAGAGATCCGCCAAACAGTATCTCGGGCTCCTCATCCTGAAATACGGCGAGCGGCGCGACGTCCGGAATTTGCGCCAGCGGATTGTCTTTGTCTCGCCGGCCGATCCCGAGTCCGTCGATGAAGATGAGTAGAACGTGATTCACTTTAGTCGGAGCGCGGACGTCTCGTCCGCAAAAGGTTGTCGCAGACAACCTAAAACGATCATTTAGCAAGGGCTAACGTCGCGAGCGACGTTTTGCGGACGAGACGTCCGCGCTCCCAGTTTACAGTTCTTTCAATTTATATACACCGTTACTTATGCGTTCGGCAAATCCTTCATCGACCAGCAAATGATTTCCAATTCCTGCTTCTTTGCGCGAAAGCCCAAGCGTGCGGGCCAGTTCACCGAGCTTGGTCATTCCCTGCATTAACAGAAACGCGCGGGCAAGTTCGCGCAGCGCGTCTTTACGCTTTACTTTTTGCGATAGCTGATCGGGAAAACGTGCTTCGGAAAGCGTCCAGATGTAGCTGAATTTCGGAGCATAGACGGCTTCGGCGGGTATGATCTTGAAATGTTTCTGCAAAGTATCGATCGCGCGGGTCATAAATTTGCGGCTGGTGATGCCGGTTTCGGTGCGCAGATCGATAGTCGCCATTTCCCATTCTTCGCGCAGCACCTTTAAAACCTTTTGCGCGCTGACGGACAGAGCGCTTTTTTCCGCCGTTCGCGAAACACCCCAGATCGCACTAAAGTAGGGAAGAAGCCGGGGCGCGACAAACATCGCCTTGCCCTTGTTGAGCTTTCCGTAATAAACCTTGCCCCGGCGCATGACCTCGTCCTTTAAGACCCAGGAAAGACTGGCTTCCGGGTCTTTCTGAACGTTTTTCGGCATATAGGCGTCGCGCCGGCCGCAGACGGAAATATAAACGGAAGGAAGATCGGTGCGGATATCGGTAAGCGCGTAACAAAAACCGATGTCTTCGACCAACTGTTCGACCTGCGAGGCGGTTTCAATTCGTAACTCCGGTGTGCGCCGCCATTTACGGTCGCGATATTCCTGGATTCGGAAGTCGAGCGAGTAGGAAGAGTCGAGAGAGTCAAGGGAGTCCGTAGTGTTGCGAGTCCGTCGAGATTTCTGTGTAGCTGATTTCACGTATTTTTGATTTTACTCTCGACTCTCCGGACTCTTAACTATTTTCCGCCGATCATTAGCAGGCCGATCTCTTCAAACGAAGCCGTTTTCGGATCGACCTCGCCGGCGATCTTACCGTCCTTAATAACCAGCAGGCGGTCGGCGAGCGCAGTCACTTCTTCGAGCTCGGCGGAAACAAGCAAAACGGCAGCGCCGGAATCTCGCAGGTCGATAAGTTTGCGATGGATGAATTCGATCGCGCCGATATCCACACCGCGGGTCGGCTGTGACACGAGCAGCAGCTTCGGGTTCAATTCAAATTCGCGCCCGATAATAAGTTTTTGCTGGTTGCCGCCGGAAAACGAGCGCGCCGCCAGATCGGGATTGGGCGGGCGAACATCAAAACGCTGTATGATCTCTTTCGTGCGTTTTTGGATGTAGCCGGTGTTGAGAAATCCGCCGGTAGTTGTCACCGGGGGGTGATTGTGCACGCCGAGGATGGCATTTTCACGCAGGTCCCAACTTAATAGCAGGCCGCGTTTATGGCGGTCTTCGGGAATGTGCGCAATGCCGAGATCTTTGATCTGGCGGGCATTTAAATTCGTTGCGTTCGTTCCGCAAAATTCGAACCGTCCGCTGTCGGCCGTCATCAGGCCGGCCAGCGTTTCCATCAATTCGGTTTGCCCGTTTCCTTCTACGCCCGCGATGCCGACTATCTCTCCGGCGCGAACAACGAATGAAACGTTATCGACCGCCGTGCCGTGTTTGCCTTTCACGGTCAGATCTTTGACCTCCAGCACCGTCTTGCCGGGACGGGCCTCCGGTTTATCCACGCGCAGCAGCACATCGCGCCCGACGATCATCCGCGCCAATTCGGTCGCGTTAGTATCGGCGGTTTTTACATTGCCTACGGCCCTGCCGTCGCGCATTACGGTCACATCGTCCGAGATCGCCAAAACTTCTTCCAGCTTATGCGTGATAATCACAATGGTCTTTCCCTGGGCGCGCATCCCGCGCAGGATATTGAAAAACTCTTCTACCTCGAGCGGCGTCAGCACGGCCGTAGGTTCATCCAGAATAAGAAGCTGCGCTTTGCGATAGAGCGCCTTTAATAATTCCACCCGCTGCTGCTGGCCGACCGAGAGGTCTTCGATCAATTTGTCCGGATCGACGTGGAGTTTATTTTCGTCGGACAGCCGGCGAATTTCCGCTTTCGCGGTTTCCAGATCGAGGTTAAAAGCGCTGCCGCTTTCCGCGCCGAGAATGATATTTTCCGCCACGGTCATCGTATCCACCAACATAAAATGCTGGTGCACCATTCCGATACCAAGCGCGATCGCATCATGCGGGTTGTTGATCGTGACGGGCTTGCCGCTTACCAATATCTGGCCGCTGTCGGCGTTATAAAAGCCGTACGCGATGCGCATGATGGTCGATTTTCCCGCGCCGTTTTCGCCCACAATGGCGTGGATCGTGCCGGGCTCGACCTTAAAGGAAACGTCGTCATTCGCCCTCACGGCGCCGAAGGTTTTGGTGATGTTTTTTAGTTCGATCATTGCTTAAGTGTTATTTAGTGATAATTATGCCACTTTATTTGAAGCTATCCTAGATTCTTGAATGGCGCCAATAATTCTACCCTGATTTTAGCAAGTAGAAGTTCTATTTTTCTTAAATTATCCTCATCCTCTGTCCCCGGAAGAGGAGGCTGCGATTTACATACTTCTATAAATTTTTCAGCCTGATCTTTCATCGAATCTAACTGGACTTGATTAAGAAGCGGCAGGCTTTTATGTGCAGCAACTAGAAGGCCCGAATTCACAAAACATGCATTGGATGAAAGGCCGCGTTCATATAATTTAGTGTTTAATATATTAAATACATCCGATTTCCACCTGGAATCGTCATTGAAACCGATCATTACAAACAGCAAATCGGCCAAAGCCACATATACACTACGCTCGAGACCTTGAACCTTTTTTGTATTTTTAGTGGCAATAGGATCATTCGTAACAACATCTAACGCCTCTTTGGCTGCGGTATATTTTTTTAAAGCATCGTTAAATGTTATCTGGCCATTCGAATTGTTGATCAGAAATGTTTGTATGAATATGTCCGGGTTAAAAACCTTCTGTTTAGTTAAGGGAAGAGTGGTACCGTTTTCCCCTTCTTCCTTGGGTATAGAAGTTGGTATCCCTGTAATATTAATATTCGGGGGAATACCTTTAATATTCACATCCGAAGGAATACCTGTAATGGTCAATCTTTGATCCGTTGCCGCGGACGCTCCCCCGGTTGGCACACCGAGATCCACAATTCCTAAGGCATTGGCTATTTGCGCGCCGGCCGTTTCAATGCTATTGGCAAGTGAAACGTTGCTATTCGCCGGGGAAGCGTTTGCTATGGCTTGATTAGCGATCGCTTGTTTTTCCCTTAATTTTTGATCTGCGTTATTTATCTCGACTTGCCGCTGACCGATGATAAATGCTCCTACAGCAGCAGCCAACGCTACCACCGCGGCCATGAAAGCAATTATAAAACTATGCCAAAAAGATTTTGTTGTTAATAAGTACTGTTCAAGCTGAGTTCTTTCGGTATTAATTTTCTGTGTTTCTGCGTGAGCTTTTATTCCTTCTAACCTTAATTTTTCCGCTTCTGCTTTTAGTTTTTCATCTCCCGGGCTGGATTCTGGTAATTTTTCATCTTCCGGGGCTGGTACCGGCGTAACCTGGGCGGTGGGTGTTAAATCTTCCTGTTCCCCGTTTTCTATTAATTCTTCTTGAGACTTAGGTTTTTTCTCATCGTCCATAAGTGAGGTTTCCTAAACTGTTCAAATAGATAGAACTTTGGATTAAAACTTAATTTGCCATTGCATCCGTGACTTTGATCTCGCCCGCAACGATCTTTTTCTTAGCTTCTTCGGCTTTTTGGATGACGTCGGCGGGGATGAGATCCCGGTTGAAATCGTCCACGGCATAGGCGACGCCGTCTTTATCCAGCCCGAAGGCGTGAAAGCCGCCCCGGAATTTTCCGTCGAGCACTTCCTTCACCACGTCATAAACGGCGACATCAACACGTTTGACCATGCTGGTCAGCACATAGCCGGGCTTGACCATATTTTGATTGGAATCGACGCCGATGACGAACTTTTTGGCAACGCCATTGTCGTCTTTGCCGTATTGCTCAACGGCATCAAAAGCGCCGAGGCCCGAGTTTCCGGCGGCGGTAAAGATCACGTCCGCGCCTTTGCCGATCTGGGCCATGGCCAGCTCTTTGCCTTTGCCGGGATTGTTCCACGCGCCGTCGGTTACGCCCACGTAATTGTCGATGATCTTAATATCAGGATTGACCGCTCTCGCGCCCTCTTCATAGCCTGTTTCAAAGCGGTGAATAAGCGGGATATCCATTCCGCCCAAAAATCCGAGCACGCCCGTTTTCGATTTCGAAGCGGCGATCATACCGACCAGATAAGACCCCTCGTGTTCGCGAAAGACCAGCGAGGCAACATTTGCCTTGGGGGTCTTTCCGTCATCTTCAAATATCACACCGTCAACGATCGCAAATTTGATGTTGGGAAAATCTTTGGCGACGCGCTGCATGATCGGGCCCTGGGCAAAACCGACGCCGATAATGAGGTCAAAATTGCGCTCGGCAAAAGCGCGCATCGCCGGTTCGATGGACATCGGATTGCCGGGTTCGACATCGCGCAGAGTTATATCCAGATCCTGCTGCGCGCGCTTAACACCCTCCCAGGCGGCGGCGTTAAACGAACGGTCGTTCTTTCCGCCGATGTCAAAGACGATGCCGACTTTGATCTTGCCTGTTTTCGCGATGAAGTTGGCTTTTTTCTGGCAGGCGGAGCCAAAGCAGATAAGGCCTGCTAAAGCGATGAAAACTAAATATTTGAGCTTCATAAAATCGTTTAAGGCTAAGCGCCGATCTCTGCTAAAACCAGAGGCGTGGTTTCAATTTTGGATGGACTGATTTTACACGCATTTGCGATCTTTTGACAGGAAAAATCGGCGTCATTTTGACTCCGGCAATAAAGAATGCCGAGCGTGTCGCCGGCCCGCACGGCTTCGCCGATCTTGATCTCCTGCAGATAGCCCACGGCATGATCCACCTTATCTTCCGCCTTCATCCGGCCGCCGCCGATCGCGCAGACCGCATCGCCGACGGCGATAGTGTCGATGCTTTCCAGAAAACCGTCTTCCGTTATTTTAATAGGAACTTCCTTGAGATCTTTGGCGAGCAGGTTTTCGGGATTATCGCAGATATCGGGGTCGCCGCCCTGGGCGAGTAAATTTTCCCGGAATTTTTCCAGCGCCGTTCCGGAATCCAGAGCTTCCTGTAATTTTGCGCGGGCGTTTTCCGGCGTGTCGGCAACGCCGCTTAAGACCAGCATTGCGGCCGAAAGCGCCAAGGAAAGCTCGAGCGTGGCGGCTGCCTTGTCATTTTTTTCACCGCGCAATATCTGTACGCATTCGTATACCTCGACGGCGTTTCCGACCGAATGTCCCAGCGGCTGGCTCATGTCGGTGATCAGCGCCCGGGTCCGGACGCCGAAATTATTGCCCGTTTTTACCAGCCCGCGGGCCAGCCGCCGGGTTTGCTCCATGTTCGGCATAAAAGCGCCCGAGCCGCTTTTTACATCGAGCACCAGCGCATCCAACCCTTCCGCCATTTTTTTCGACATTATCGAAGCCACGATCAGCGGCACCGATTCAACGGTCGAAGTAGCGTCGCGCAGAGCGTAAAGTTTTTTGTCGGCCGGCGCGATATCGGCGGTCTGCCCGGTCATGGCGAAACCATTTCGTTTGACGATGTCTTTAAATACTTCAAGCTCAAGATTCACGTTATAGCCGGGAATGGATTCCAGCTTATCGAGCGTGCCGCCGGTATGGCCCAGGCCGCGGCCGGAGATCATCGGGACATAAACGCCGCACGCCGCCGCCAGCGGAGCGATCAGCAGGGAAGTTTTGTCACCCACGCCGCCGGTAGAGTGTTTATCGGCCACCGGCCCGCCCGCATCCGAAAAATCCAGCTTTTCACCGGAATTCAGCATTTCTTCGGTCAGCGCGGCGCCTTCCGCTTCGTCCAGTTCATGGACGAACATGGCCATTAACAAGGCGGAGATCTGGTAATCCGTCCAGGATCTGTCGCACACACCGGTAACAAAAGCGGCTATTTCCTCACGGGAGAAATGGCCGCCGTCGCGTTTTTTTCGGATCAGATTTTGCGGGGTCATTTGTAAACTTATGACGCAATAATACTATAAATATGGAGCGCGGGCATCCCTGCCCGCATGAACGTGCAGCGTTCGAAACAGGACACGGATGGCACGGATCAAAACGGATTGATCTTTTAGGCTGCGCTGCAGCCTTTGCGGGCAAGAGCCCCTGGCTCCATACTACGGTTTTTGTTCCTGGACCAATTTGACCAGGTGAATGAAGGCCGCCTGCACTTGTTCAGCGACTGGGCCGACGATCACAAAGTTGGCTACGGAAATGTTGACCGTTCCCGTATCCTCGCTTTTGAGGCGGATCAGCCTTTTGTAATCCAACGTGCGGAGAGAAAGCTGCTGCAGCTTTGAAGCGGCGTCTACTTCCTGCAGCGTTATTTCCTCCGGGTTGATATCTTTGAGGTTCATCTGGACGGTAGCGGTTGATTCCTGGGGAATGGGCGGAGAGCTGTTTCCGCTCTGCACGCCGGTTTTTCCTCCGCCGGAGTTTAACTGGGTCGACCGGAAGAGCTTGTAGGTCAAAACCGAACCCTGGAATTTAACTTCGGAGATCCTTGAGTCGGTATAGGTGGTTTCGTTCGAGGCGGACATGGAGCCAAAATCTTTTAATTGCTGGATGCTTTTTGAAAGATAAGAGCTGTTTTGCGTAAGTGCGGCGGTCAGCCATTCCTGCGTCTCGGCGATAGTCGCGTTTTCCGGCAGAGAAGAAAGCCTGAACCCTCTTTTATCCTGTGCCGAAACAAAGACGGACGCTAACATTAGGACCAGGACCGAACAGAAAAAACTGCGTGAAAAATTCATCTCGGGGCCACCTTTTTTCAAAAAGTATAAAATTTAGAGCGGTTGTTGTCAGTTATGACGAGAAAGAGTGGCTTAAGGTTGGCTGAATGCGACTAAAGCAGCCGGATCATTTTTCCGGACGGCATAACGTCAGCATCTGGAGGAAGGCATTCTTAAGAGGCTCCGCCGCTTCTTTTTTAACCATTATATTAGCAAAAGTCTGGTGGCTTTTACCTTTTTCATCAGTACGGATAACGCTTCCTTCATTTTGAGCGGTCTTAAGCTGGACCACCAGCGCGTCTTTAAGCGCGGCCGGTGAGGCCTTGTATACCTCCACCAGGGCAATGCCTTTCAAATCAAAAAAGATAGATTTTTTGACCGGGCGGTCAAAAACCACGTTTTTATATTCCCGCATCATTATCGGCTCGGGCGTCCTGATCGGAGGCGCGCTGGGTGACTGAGCACCGGACAGATCTCTCAGCTCGGGGGTTATGGGGTTTACCCACTGCGCTTCCCAGACATTTGTAAAATTAAATCGACAGCCGTCGAACCGGGCATCGGTAATCTTCCATCTTTCCAAAACGCTCGGAATATTTCCGGTCCCGGGCTTTGTGACCCTGATAGAACTGTTCTTATTTATTGTTTTCTCGACCCATTTTTGCAGGTCCTGTAAGGAAGCGTTTTCGTCCGGCGGCCGGACCTTATCTTGCGCGAGATCCTGCACGGATGCCGGGAGCATGAGCGAGAGCAGTAATATTACGTTGAAAAAATAGCCTTTTACCACGGTATGAAAATACACCTTCATTTTTATTTAAAAAGCCGGGCTGCGTCAAAAGAACATCCCGGCGTTTTTACTGTTTGACACGATCGTTTTATAGCTTTTGGCAAAGCTTGATCGCGTGTTCGAATCCGGCCTTGATCGGCGCCACCGAATTTTCCTTTAAAGATATTATTCCGCCGGGCCTTTGCGAAATCACCTGGCCGGTTGTGGCTGAGCGGGGTCCCGAGCGCACCTCCGTCCGCACTGCTTGCGCTTGTACGCTTACCTGTCCTTTTTCAGTTACCGAGCGATTCACCATCAGCAAATAAGAGACTCCCGGGGCCTGGGGCATCTTCAGGATCTGGAAGCCGGCCGGATCTATTTCGTACAGGTCGAACATCTGCGTATCCATGATCTTTCGATCATTTCTTGCAGGGCGGGGCGCTCCCTGCGGCGCCGGGAAATGATTAGGATCGGTTCCCACGTCGATCCGCGGTTCGCGGGTATTAGGATCGAGCGGCGCGGTCACTTTAGTGCCTATTCTATCCTGTTTGACCTTGTTGCCGTCACTGCTGGTAGTGGTGTCAATAACAGCGACGCTGCCGGTGTTCAGGCCTTCTCTGACGAGGTTAAAAGTCAAAAGGCAATCATCAAATTTGAGATCGTCTATCAGATAGACGCCGGCTCTATCGTTCGTCGCGAAAGAAAAATTTTTCTTCAGCGCTTTGATCAGCCATTTTCCGGTTTCTTCCAATGAAGCGTTATCCGACAGAGGTTCGGGAAGCTTTGCCTGCTGTGCCGGAGAGTACCAGCAAACGGATAATGTAACGATCGCTGCCGCCGCCAAACAATATAGCTTTTTCATGCGTTCACTCCTCAGTGTTATTCAGGCCGGGCTGATACGGGCCGTTGTTTGTTTTTGGTTACCGCGGTTATTTTCCCTCCGCCTGGCAGAGCCTGACCGTTTGGGTAAATCCGTCTTTTAATTGGCCGGCGATGTTTTCCGGCGCGCTGAACAGGTAGCGTTCGAGATATTTGTCATTGATCAGCTTCAGGGAGAGATGATGATTTTTGTAAAAGCTCGTCCGGTAAAGCTCTTTCAACTTATCGAGATCTTCCGACGTTGGTTCGTAGAGAGCGGCCAGCCGCACCATATTCGTTTTTCCTACCGGAACAAGGCGAATGGAATCGATCGCTATTCGTTTCAGGTCAAACGAATATTTGGCATCTTCCGTTGTTCGCGCAAAAGAGGCCGGCCGGTATGTGTCAACATGAAAATTGGCGCCATAACTCGAAACGTATGTCGGCGGCGCATACGATGAAATGCCCGGCGGGTTGTTAAAAGACGCTTCTCCCGTAAAAGTCGAGGTGCGAAAGCGGTAACCCAACTGACAGCCGTCAACTTTAACCTTGCTGAGGCTTCTGTTCACCAGCGCGCCGTCGCTGCCGTATTTGCCGAGGTTGTCCTTTAGCCACAGGCGCGATCGCTGCAGGGAAGCGTCGCCGGCCAATGGTTCGGGCCGGTCCTGTTTTTGCGCGTTAGCCGACAGAGAGCAAAAGACCGAAACCAGACTGATCGTGAATAATATTTTCAGGCCTTTCATAAATACCGTCCTTTTTTATTTAACTAGCTCCCGGTTCGGGAAAGTTTTAACGCATGTTCGAACGCGGCTTTGACCTGCTCCGCCACAGATTCTTTGACTATTATCGAAGCCGTGGGTTTGGTCGCCAGGGTGGTGTTCTTTTTAAGCGGCGTCGTCAGGCCGATGCTGGTTTGCCCGGGCATGCTTTGCAATATGATCGCGCTCATTTTATTTACGTTCGGCACGGGTTTGAGCAGAACATTATCGGGATCGATGTCTTTCAGATCGAATTTGAAGACCGTAGCCGAGCTTTTAGCGCCCGATTCTTCCCGGGCGTTGCTGTCGCTGTCCTGGGGCGTGGCGTCTTCCGGCGAATTGCCCGGCGTCTGTTCGGAGTACATCGTATAAGTGAATTTTGTACCGTCGAACTTCAGATCGGAAATGGATTTTTTAGCGCCGCCCATATGAAAGGTACTGTTTTTGCCGATCACTTTTACCAGCCAGGCTTCAGTGTCCGCCAGAGTCGCATCTTCCGCCAGCGGTGTCACGCCTTTGTCTTTCTGAGCAAAACCCGATGCGCAAAGAAATACCATCAATAAAATTGCAAATAGAAAAAAATTAATTCGTTTCATAGCTATGATTTTCGTTTCCCCTCGATCAAACGTTCTCCTTCGTAATTATTGTAATCAGTGGTCTGTCCGGCACAATCCTACTGCGTGATGAAATCCGTCCTTGATAATTTCAGCGTCTTCGGGCCGCAAAGCAATGCTGACCGTTCTCTGAAGCTCCGGTTCGCGCGCCCGCAGCCTTTTGACTTCAACGGTCGCTTCATCGGCAAAGAGGATCAAATAGGTCGCTTGTTTTTCTCCCCCGACGAGATTAAAAGTGCGCTCGATGGTCAGGTCCGGATCGATTTGCCCGAGGTCGAATGTAAAGCGGTCGCGAACCTGGATACTGCCGCTAAATGGAGTAGAAAAATTAGTGTCGTTTAAAATGCTTTCGGTCGAGCGGCCGCTATCCGGCCAGTTCGCTATCCGCGTCTTTGGTGCTACTTCGCTAGTAAATGTCATCCGGCAGCTATTGAACGACAGATCGAAGACGCTATTTCTGAGGTTGAAATATTTAAATGTTCCCGCCTTGCGAAGAGAATGGGCGAGCCAGGACTGCGTTTTCAAAAAAGCGGCATCCTTTGCTAAAGGCTTTAATTCCGATCTTTGCGCAAAAGACAAGGTAGAGGAGAGAAAGACCATCGAGATCACGGTAGAAAGTGTTCTGGTTTTTATGATCGTGCCTCCTTTTTTGCTTATTTAATGCCGGTGTAAAACAGTTATTTATGCGTCGATAATTTTTTCTGATATTAGCACGGCCGCAGGTGATTTTCCAACAGAAATTTGAGGCCCTAAAAAGAGGAGGAAATTTACAGTGTCAGTAGCCCAAGCGTTAGCGCGGGCGCGGCTTTTGCATTGCGGCCTCCCTCACGGTCGGGCTACTGACACATCATTTTTCGTTGGTGCCTTCAACTCAAATTAGGACACTACTCAGCAGCACGACCGCGGTTGCTTTGATGGCCCTGCTTTCGCCTACCTCGCCCAAACCTTCACCGGTTTTGGCTTTGACGCTAACCTGCGATAATTCGATTCCCAGAGCCTTTGCCAGGTTGCCGCGCATCGCTTCGATATAGGGTTTTAGTTTTGGCGTTTCAAGGCCGATGACCGAGTCTAGATTGGCCACTGAATAACCGCGCTCTTTTACTATTCGTGCGGCTTCGGCCAGAAAAACAAAACTGTCGGCGTTTTTCCAGCGCGGATCCGTATCCGGAAAGTGCGAACCGATGTCGCCCAGCGCCAAAGCTCCCAGCAGCGCATCAGTCACCGCATGGGCCAGCGCATCGGCATCCGAGTGCCCCACCGCGCCAAGCTCGGATTCAACCCGCACGCCGCCAAGTATCAGCGGCCGCCCCGCCTCCAAACGATGAATGTCATTTCCGAATCCGATGCGAAACATAAAGTTTTATGGAGCGCGGGCATCTTGCCCGCAACGGATGCTTTGCATCCGAACGCATCGCCTGACGGCGACGCTACTGACATTTTCGCGCGGAGCGCTCATTGCGGGCAGGATGCCCGCGCTCCATGTTTATTGCCTCATCAAAAATTCCGCCAGTGCCAGGTCGTCCGGCGTAGTGATCTTGATATTCGCTGCGCTGCCTTCAACAAAAGTAACGGGGTAACCCGCCTTTTCTACCAGGTAGCTTTCGTCGGTCGCGGCGGAGATGGCCTCCGACATTTCTGCCGCCATCTCATAGGCCTTTTTTAATATCTCGTAGCGAAAACATTGGGGCGTCAGCGCTCGTCGCAGGGAATTGCGGTCGATCGTTCGCACTATCTCACCGCCGGAAACTGATTTGATAGTATCGGTCACGGGAGCGGTCAAAACGGCGGCACCGGTCTCTTCGGCTTTTTTAATCGTTTCGGCGATCTCATCCGGTGAAACGAGCGGACGCGCGCCATCGTGAACCGCAACAATATTAGCCGTTTCCGCTCGCACGGCTTTTAATCCATTTAAAACAGATTCGGCGCGGCTTACGCCCCCGCCGATGATCTGGGTTAATTTTTTGAGAGGGAATTTCCGCGCTGCTTCGATGAAGGTTGCCTTATGCTCAGCAGGCAAAACCAGTATTAGCTCGTCCACTAAGGGACAAGCTTCAAATCGCAGCATTGTGTGAATGACAACCGGTTTGCCAAGGAGTTCGAGGAATTGTTTGGGAGTGTTTCCGCCAAAGCGTTCACTCCTGCCGGCGGCGACGATGATCGCAATGTTCATCTCGCGCTACCTGTCGTACTCTTCCTCTTCCACTCTGATCGACGTAACTTCGGTACGCAGATCGCGATAGGCTTTGCGCATCAATGGGGGACGCGATTCGTGAATATTAATATTGCCATTCGGGTCGGTCGCATCTTCCCAAAGCTTGCCAAAGATCATTTTGCCGGCAGTGGTTTGCAGCACGCTGGTCACCGCTACATCGGCATTCTTTCCTATCAGCCGGCGGGCATTATCGACCACGACCATTGTGCCGTCGTCTAGATAAGCCACGCCCTGGTTGTATTCTTTTCCTTCTTTTAAGATAAAGACCTTCATCGCTTCACCCGGCAGAACGACGGGTTTTAACGCATTGGCGAGTTCGTTGATGTTTAAAACGGACACGCCGCGCAGTTGCGAAACCTTATTGAGGTTGAAATCGTTGGTGACGATCACGGCCTCAAGCTGTTTGCCAAGCTCGATGAGTTTCAGGTCCACTTCTTTCACCTGCGGAAAGTCGGTTTCCACGATCTGGATATCCAGCTTGCTGTTATTGCGCAAGCGCTGCAGCATATCCAGGCCCCTTCGTCCGCGCTGGCGCTTGGACGAATCCGGCGAATCAGCCACTTGTTGAAGTTCGCGCAGAATGAATTGCGGGATAATGAGCGTGCCCCCCAGGAAGCCGGTTTCGGCTACATCGGCAATGCGCCCGTCGATGATCACGGAAGTATCGAGGATCTTGTAATCCCGCTTGCCGGTCTTATCGGCAAAAACTCCGCCCAGCGCAGAAAGGTCGATGTACTCGCCCTTGGCCGCGCCGACCATCAAACCCACATAACCCATAAAGAAAGCCATCGCCAGCGTCAGGAACAATTTCATTTCCCCGGCCAGCGCCGAGGTCTCCTGCAAAATGATCAGCAGGCCAAGCAGAAATGCTCCCAGCAAACCCAAAATAGAACCGGCGGCGGCCCCGATCAGGGTCTTGATACTGGCATGACGTACGCGAATTTCGAAGAGGATGATAAACGAGGAAATGACCGCGCCGAGAACCGCCGAAGCGAGTTTTCTCTGCATCGGGTCAAAGCCTTCCAACAGGGTGGTTTTCTCCAGCGGATTCAACAGATAACCCGCCAGAGCTAGAAGAAGGATGAATGCTATTCTAATTATGAGAGCGTCGAATCTCATACGAGGCGATTTTAACATTGATTTAAGATAAACGTTAGCAAAAAAATTGGTTTTTTAACGGAATTTAACCCGTATTGGAAGATATATTTAAACCACGCCGGATTCAGGTAATTCTTTAGCGTTCTGAGTCCCGCCTTTAGGCGGCTTCCTATTGTTGATCAAAAGCCGCCTAAAGGCGGGACTCAAAACTCTATCCCCGAAACGCCGAAAGTTCCGAGCGAAGCCGGGCAATAACTCTATCCGCTTCGGCTTCGTGTCCTATTTGAACGGGAACGCGCCATTCGGCTTCATCGCGCTGCGGGGTGTTTTTGCTGGGAATAAAGGTGATGAATTTGAGTTCCAGAATTTCGATTTTCTTTAGCGGATCGACGGAAACGCTTTTTCGTTCGGCGCCAAGAAATTGCCAGCCTGAGGACTCGCCGTAATTCCAATTGAAATTAACGCCGTTAATATTGAGTCCATCGATGGTAATAAGGGCTTCTCCGGTATTTGTGCCAAGCCGCTCGATCTTCTCTTTTCGCATTCGCAGGATAATGAACCCAACGACAAGGCAGATCGCCGCAATAAAGCCGATGCCAAAAGCCGGCCCCCAGATACTCGAATCAAATTTTCGCGTGACTAAAAATGGAATGACCGAAAAAAGCGTGATAAGAACTACCGCGCAGATGATAGTGCCGATAATGAAAAGTTTCGCCGACTTGACGCTTTTCCTGTATATTCCCGATTCGTACCTGACAAAATCGCGCCACAATTCCGGCTCGTAACGCCAGCGCGCCAGGATTTCCGGGGATGCAGATGATTGCGACATATTATTAATAAAACTTACCGATACAGGTCACCGGAGCGGGCGCAAGCGGCCCTTCCGGACTGCGAATTTATCGACTTTGATATTTACCCTTCAAGATAAGTACCTCTCAGGTCAGGAAAGGGTTGCTTGCGCCCGCTCTTAAAAGTGTCCAAGCTACGATATATAAATTTTCAGAAGGCGGCAATTGCCCAACTTCCGTCCCTTAGGTATCCTTGAAATCTCAAACAATGGCAAAAGCACCTGCAACAGTATACGTCTGCCAGAATTGCGGCCACCAGGAGCGAAAATGGCTGGGCAAATGCCCGTCCTGCAACGAGTGGAACACGCTGGCCGAAGAAAAATTTCGCGACTATGGCAAGGCGAATCTGCGCGCTGTTTCGGCCTTTGCGCTGCGCGAGGTCAAACCGGTCATTTACGGCGAGATCGAGTCGCAGAATGAGATCCGCGTTTCCTGCGGGATCGAAGAATTTGACCGGGTGCTGGGCGGGGGGATCGTGCCCGGCTCGCTGGTGCTGATCGGTGGGGAACCGGGCATCGGCAAATCCACGCTGGTGGCGCAGGCCGCGGATAAATTAAGCAACGCCGGACGCAAAGTTCTCTATATCAGCGGCGAAGAATCCGAACGCCAGATAAAGATGCGCGGCGAGCGGCTCGGCCTGACTGCCGAAAATCTATATCTTTTGCCGGAAACCAACCTGGAAAACATTCTTGCCGAAACCGATAAGCTCAAACCCGACGTGGTGATCGTCGATTCGATCCAGACCGTTTTTTCGATGAAGGTCGAATCTGCGCCCGGCTCTGTCTCGCAGGTGCGCGAATCGGCGGCGCAGTTTCTGATGCTGGCAAAGACCACCGGCATCGCCGTTTTTCTCATCGGGCACGTTACCAAGGAAGGCTCGCTCGCAGGGCCCAAGACGCTTGAACACATCGTCGATACCGTGCTTTATTTCGAAGGCGAGCGTCACCACAATCATCGCATCATCCGCGCGGCGAAAAACCGTTTTGGCGCCGCTAACGAAATCGGCGTTTTTGAAATGACCGGCAAAGGGTTGGTCACCGTCGCCAATCCGTCGGAGATGTTTTTGCAGGAGCGCCCGGAATCGGTCGCCGGTTCTGCTGTTACCGTTACGATGGAAGGCACCCGGCCGATGCTGGTCGAAATTCAAGCTCTCGTGTCGAGCACGAAATTCGGCACCGGGCGGCGGATGACGCAGGGTTTTGATCAAAACCGCACCTCGCTTTTGATAGCCGTGCTGGAAAAACGGCTCGGATTCAATCTCAGTCAGGAAGATGTTTTCGTCAATGTGGCGGGCGGCCTGGAAGTGGACGAGCCGGCGGTCGATCTGGGCGTCATCGCCGCGATCGCTTCGAGCTACCGTAATTTGGTTATCGATGCCGACACGGTCGTCTTTGGCGAGGTCGGCCTGACGGGCGAAGTGCGCGGCAGTATGCAGGCGCAGGTCCGCGCGCGAGAGGCGCAGGCGCTCGGCTTCAAACGCCTGATATTACCCGCTTCGAATAAAACCGGGCTCGAGAAGCTTCTGGGCTTGCGCGTGATAGGTGTAAAATCGGTCGAGGAAGCGCTCGAGGCACTGTTCTAGTCAGTAGCGTCACCATGAGGCGATGCGTTCGGATGCAAAGCACCCGTTGCGGGCAAGATGCCCGCGCTCCATATTATGCACACTTGTCCAAAATGCGGCGGCGTGAAATTCAAGCGTTGGGACGAACTAGACGACGAGCAGAAAATGATCGTCGAGCGGCTGCCGGCCTCGGCTGAGTTTTCGCTTGAGCATCGTAAAAAATACAGCCGCTGGTGCGTAAGATGTTTTTTTGAGGAAATGGATGTAGCGCCGGCGTCTCGCCGGCTGTCCTGAAGGCTTCCCGCCTTCAGTTTATTATAATTTTGCGCGGGCGAGACGCCCACGCCACAGCCCGACTAGCCGATGCGACGCGGGCGATACCGGAACATGATCACTTCACAAGCAAAAGAAAATTCTATCCTGTCATTTGCTGACATCCCGCACCAGTCCAAATTGTTTCTGGACTATCTCAAAGATCCGCAAGAGCTGAAAAAATTCTACCCCGGCGCGGTGGGCGATATCGATAAGATCGCCGAAAGAAAAAATGAAGTTTTGGAAAATTACGAGGTTGACAGAGAAGCGCTGTGCGATGCATTGAAAGAAATAAACGAAGCTTGCGGGTGTACGGCGCAGACGCTCGGTGCTATCGAACGTCTGCGGGAAAAAGACACCGTTGCCGTTGTCACCGGCCAGCAAGCCGGTTTGTTCTCCGGCCCTCTCTACACCGTTTTCAAAGCCATCTCCGCCATCAAACTCTCTGAAAAATTGGGCCGCGAAGGCACAAAAGCCGTTCCCGTTTTCTGGATCGCCGAAGAAGATCACGATTTCGCGGAGGTCAATCACACCTATGTTATTGATCGAGAAAGCAAGCAGGCTAAAATTGAAAACACGCCCGCGGGTTATCAAGAGGGAATTCCGGTAGCAGATGTAAAGCTCGATGAAAGCATCAAAAAAACTCTGGAAGAATTACTTCACAGGCTGCCGCAAAATGAATTTACCGTCGAGCTGAAAGAATTATTAGAAGCCGCCTATCAACCGGGCGTTTCCTATAGCACGGCTTTTGGGAAATTGCTGGTGCGCCTGTTTGGTGAGTACGGCTTGATAATTTTTCAGCCGATGCACCCCGCGCTGAAAAAACTGGCGGCACCTCTTACCGCAAAAGCTGTCGAGAAATGGGAAGAGATAAATTCCACTCTGCTCGCCCGGACAAAAGAGCTGGAAAGCGCCGGTTACGGCGCGCAGGTGCTGGTCGAAGAAAAAAGTTTTCCTTTCTTTTATTTCAGTGATCACGGGGATCAAGGAATGCGGGAAAAGATAAAAGTTGAAAATGGAAATTTGAAGATCGGAAATAAGGAAATTTCATTAGACGAAGCCAGGACGCTCGCGTTTGATTCCCCGGAAAAATTCAGCCCCAACGCGCTGCTTCGCCCGGTCATTCAGGATTATCTGCTGCCCGTGCTGTGCTATTTCGGCGGGGGCGCGGAAATTTCCTATTTTGCGCAGAATTCTGAGATCTATCGTGTTCTGGAAAGACCCTATACGCCTATATTTCATCGCTTTACCGCCACCATTGTGGAGCCGCACGTAAAACGCACTCTGGAAAAGTACGGCCTGACTTTGGCTGATTTTTTTGATGAGGCGGACGCACTTTTCGGCCGCATAACCGAAAGGTTTTTGAACAAGAAAACTGCCGCGGATTTTGCCGATGCGGAAGAGATCGTGAATGCTCAGATGAACCGCCTTGAGCAGTCTCTGCTCAGGATCGACCCGACCCTGGCGGAATCCGTCGCCAAGCGCAGGAAAAAAGTGATGTATCATATCGCCGCGCTGCGCAAAAAATTTCACCGCGCCCAGGTGGAAAAAGACGAAACCGTGCGGCGCAGGTTAGAGGCTGCAAAAAACGCCCTTTATCCGCAGAAAGCTTTGCAGGAACGCAGCACGAGTTTTATTTCGCTCGCCGCGCGGCATGGAACGGCTTTGATAGACCGGATCTATCAAAGCGCTGAGATCGAGGGAAAGAGGCATCAGATAATTTCGATCTGACAAACGGGAAATATGGCTTATGTAATAGCAGCGACCTTTCTCATCGGCCTTGTCGCCGCGCTGATGGCGTTTCATTTCTTTGACTTTGTGGTCAGGGAACAGCATGACGAGCAGTCTTTGTTGTGGGACAAAAGCGGGCGGCCGTGGGGATTTTTTTGGGCGCCCGACGGATGGCGGCGCCTCGGATATTTTAACAGGCTGGCAAGCATACGGGCACGCGGGCGGTGTATTTTTAGCTGGCTGTTTTCCACGCCGGGCTGGGCCAGCCCGGAAGCAAGTCAGAAGCTGAAAAAATTCAGGATCGCGATCGTCGTAATGCTGATCACATTTATCACTTCCTCTGTGCTGATAATTTTGCGGGCGCCCACATACGCATGAGTACGATCAAACTATTATCCGATCAGCTTATTAATCAGATCACCGCCAGCGGCCGGCATTGATAAGGCAAAATCCTGAAGTTGGGACGAGCATAGCAAAAGTCTAAAATTCCAGGGCACCATTTTTGTTTGCATTTCATTGACACTGTTGATTTCATTTGGGATTCTTTATGTAACAGGATAGTTTTTGACAGGTAAATTTATGAATAGAAACGTAATTCTTTACCCCGGCGAGGGCGACTTTATTGTGGCGGAAGTGCCTAGTCTGCCCGGTGTGGTAAGTCAAGGAAAAACACGGAAAGAAGCGTTGGAAAATATACAGGAGGCAGTGTCGCTTCATATCGAAGTTTTGATTGAAAGAGGTTTGCCGGTTCCCAAAGATGAGACCGAACTAGTGGAAATTGCAGCATGAGCAAACTTCGCATAATTTCAGGCAAACAATGTATTAAAACTCTCGAAAAATTCGGTTATGTGATTTATCGTCAACGCGGCAGCCATGTAACCCTTGTCAGGAAAGACCCTCCGAGTCAAACCACAGTGCCCATACATAAAGAATTGGACAAAGGCACACTTCGGGCAATTCTAAGGCAAACAGGGATTAGTGTGGAAGATTTCACCGGGCATTTATAACTAATGAACTCCATCCACCTATTGCCTGACCAACTTATCAATCAGATCGCCGCCGGCGAGGTGGTTGAGCGGCCGGCGTCCGTCGCGAAAGAGCTGGTGGAAAACGCGCTCGATGCCGGCGCGCGGCGGGTGCAGGTTGATATTGAGCTGGGCGGGAGACGGCTGCTGCGGGTTACGGATGACGGCTCCGGAATGACGCGTGACGATGCGGTGATGGCTTTTGAACGCCACGCCACCTCGAAAATTCGCAGCCTGGGAGACCTGGCGGCGATCGGCACGCTCGGTTTTCGCGGCGAAGCTCTCGCGTCCATCGCTTCGGTGGCAAAGGTTGAGCTGATCACTAAAAACGAAAGCGACGCGGCGGCGACCCGCGTGGTGATCGAGGGCAGCAAGCTCATTGACGTAAAAGACGCTGCCCGGCCCCGAGGAACTACGATCACCGTTCGCGATCTGTTTTTTAACACTCCCGCCCGGCGAAAATTTTTGCGTTCCGAAGCGACCGAAAATTTTCACCTGATAAATCTGGTCACGCATTACGCGCTGGCCCACCCCGACATCGCTTTTACCGTCACTAACAATGGCCGCGAAACGCTCCAGGTAACGCCGGCCAAAGACCTGCGCGAACGCGCCTTTCAACTTTTCGGCGGCGATTTTCTCAACAATCTTTTGCCGGTTGACGGCGGGCACGAATACATCGCCCGGATCGGCGGCTATATTTCGGCGCCCCGCGAACGCCGCACCACCCGCGACTCGCAATACTTTTTTATTAACGGCCGCTTTGTTCGCGACAAAGTACTGGCGCGCGGCCTTTCCGAAGGTTACCGTTCGGTGCTGCCGCACGGCGTTTATCCTGTGGCGCTTTTGTTTCTCGAAGTCCCCAAAGAGGAAGTCGATGTCAACGTTCACCCGGCCAAGACCGAGGTGCGTTTCCGCCGGATCGAAGCCGTTCGCGAAACTGTGACCGAAGCCGTCAGACAGGCGCTCGCGCGAGCAGGCATTCTGGAAGAAGACAAAAAACAGGAGACAGCAGGCAGTAAGCAGGAGGCGGTGAGCAGTGCGCAGTTGTCAGAACAGCCTGAGGTGGCAGGCGGTCCTCAGGAAAACACAAATGCTCCAAATGCCCCAAATGCCGAAGAGCAGCAGAAGATGGATTTCATTCCGGCGTTTTCCGACGATTTTGAGCGACAGGCAAATCGTATGGGCGGAGAAACAGCCGTGCGTCAGGAGAGCGGCGATCCGGGATCAAAGCCGGATGAGAACGTGGTTGAAGCTTCTTATCAAGAAGGCCCAGCTAAACCTTCTATTCAAAAAGCTTCACAGACTGACCAGATCGCTGCTTTTATTGAAAGCAACCAGTCTCAAGCTGTGCTTCCTCCGCTTGATTCGGCGGAAAAACTGGTAAAGTCGGTTGAAACAGATCAGGTTTCGCGCGGTTCTATTCAGCCGCTCGGGCAGCTCGACGAAAGCTATATCATCGCGATCGACGACGATGGTTTGCTGCTGGTCGATCAGCACGTGGCGCACGAACGCATCCTTTTCGATAAATATTCCAAGCTGCTAAAAGAGAAAAAGGTCGAGTCGCAAAATCTGCTGCTGCCTGAAACTTTTGATCTGACGCCGGCCCAGGCCGCAGCCTTTGATGAGGTTCAGGAAGAGCTCGATGCTTGCGGTTTTGGCTTGATGAGATTGTCCGGCCGGACGGTCGCCATCAAGTCGGTGCCGATGGACCTGCCTGCGCACGAAGCGCGCAATCTGCTGGCGGAAATTCTGGAAACCGTCGATAAAGAAAAACACGGTGCGGCGCGCACCAGTTTTCGCGATGACGTAGCGGCTTCGCTGGCGTGCCGCGCGGCGATCAAAGTTCACATGAAACTCACGATGGAAAAAATGCACTGGCTGATCGACCGCCTGCTGGTGACCTCGTCGCCCACCACCTGCCCCCATGGCCGGCCGGTGATACTGCGTCTCACCATGCGCGACATCGAAAAAGGTTTCCACCGAATTTAAATTCCCGCCTGGACCGTATTTTTGCCAAAAGCCGCGAACTAAAAAAATGCGCGGCTTTCCGGTTATTTTCGTGAATAAGGTAAAGAAAGATCGCGAGAATGCCGGCAAAATGTAATGTTTTCCGGTTTTTGTCATAACTAATCAAAGAAAAACTTCGCTTTTTCGGCGAATTCGAAATCCCAAGGAGAAGATATATGAGTCAGCAACTGTTCAAAACAGACATTAAATTCCTACAGCGTTTTTTGAAATCCGGCGGTTTTGATCCCAAGGGTTTAGACGGAGGTTGGGGTCCCAACACCGATGCCGCGGAGGACGCTTTTATAACTGCTTCGCAGAAACTTGCCCAGCAGATGGGAACGTTTCACGCGCGCTCTGAAACAAATATTTTGACGCTCAATGTTACCGCGCAAAAGGCCGCCAGAAAATTTTTGGCTAAGGTCACCGCTGCCGGGATCGACGCGCGAATAATTTCCGGCACGCGAACCTACGCCGAGCAGGACTTGATCTATGCCCAGGGCAGAACCAAGCCCGGCCCGGTCGTCACTAATGCCAAGGGCGGGCAAAGCAATCATAATTTCGGTATTGCGTGGGACATCGGAATTTTCGATGCGCAGGGAAGATATTTGCCCGAATCGCCTCTCTATGCCAAGTCAGCCCAGGTGGGCTTGATAGCCGGGCTGGAATGGGGTGGGAATTGGACCAAACCCGACCGGCCTCATTTCCAATTGGCTACCGGGCTTTCGGCCACGGCGACCAGGACGAAATTTGAAAAAGGCGATCCGCTGCCTTAAGTATCTCAGCTTTTGGGATACAATTCGGAATAGATTATAACTGATAGATGACAGATAATAGATCCGGATCTCTCAGCTATCATCTATGATCTTTAATCTATTCCGAATGGTTATTTTGATGCAGCACCGAAGCTTTAGGACGCTGTCTAATTTGTCTTTAACTGGGTTCGAATAGGGGTGAAAATTTTATTCGATCACGACCAGCACGTCGCCGGCGTTTACGGTGTCGCCTTCGGCAAAGTGGATTGTTTTTACGGTGCCGTCTTTGGGAGACCTCATCTCATTTTGCATTTTCATGGCTTCCACCACGATCACGCCGTCTTTGTTTTTTACTTCGTTGCCTACACTTACCAAAACGCGCACGACCTTGCCCGGCATTTGAGAAATAATTTCGGCGGTGCCGTCACCGTGGGCGTGCGCGCCTCCGGTGTGGCTCAGGCGTTTCGGGTCGGCCAGCTTAAACTCAAAAGAATTTGAGCCGACCGTTACTTGAGTTTTTCCGGCCGCAGTCTCCGGTGCGACGTAGCACTCATAAACTTTTCCTTCGTGCTTGAAAAGGTAAGTATTCGCCGCGGTTTGATGCGCTTCGAGCTCGTAAGCTTTGTCGCCGACGGTGGCGAAAACTCGCTCGCCTTCGCGGCGGACGGTTATCTCGCGGGTTTCGTTATTTATTTCGGCGGTGAGTTTCATGTTAAAAATGAGTTTTGCTTCTAAGCTCTCTTTTTCTATCAGACAAGCCTGATTTGATAGTTAATCTGAAGCGGGCGCAAGCGGCCCTTCCGGACTGCAAATTTATTTAAATCCAATGGTTACCTTTCAAGCTGAGCGCCTCTCAGGTCGGGAAGGGTTGCTTGCGCCCGCTCTTAAAAACTATTAACGAGCTTTAGAGGCAAAGCCTTAAAATGATTTCATTGTACTTCCTCTGCCCGCAGCTTCTCCAGGCACTCGCGGCACAGGCAATTATTAAAATTTTCTTTCAATGCGGTCAAATTTTCCGGCGATACGTTCACCTCCGAACACCAGCAATGTTCCTGTCCCGCGTTGCAGGTAAATTCCGCGCCGCAGGATTCGCAGGCGAGTTTTCCGGCTTTGCTCGGGTCGATGAGTAAATTTTCGGCCTCTGGTTTCATAGGGAATTGTTCATTATTACATTGTTAATTATTCATTGATCATACATAAAAATAATTAACAATTAACAATGCATAATTTAATAATTAAGAACCTTTATCTTCTTCGTCATCCGGTTTTGGCGAAGATTTTCGCAGGCGTATCAGCAATATTTTCTTATCGTCGCACTTTAATATCTCGGCTTCCAGCGCGCGGAGGTGGAATTTTTCGCCTTTTTTGGGCACATAACCCGCTTCGTTGGTGACCAGGCCGGCGATGGTGTTGAAATCATCGTCTTCCTCCTCGATCTCCATATCCATCGCGTGTTCGATCTTGTGGATCTCGGTCGAACCGAGCACGTCAAAATAACCATCATTGTCTTTGATGATCTGGATGATCTCTTCTTCCTCGGTGTCCTCGTCCTCGTCCTCGATCTCGCCAACGATCTCCTCCACGATGTCTTCCATCGTGATCAGCCCCGCGACGCCGCCGTATTCATCGATGATGATCGACATCTGGGCGCGTTCTTTCTGCATTTCTTCAAGCAGCTCGTCGATAGGTTTTGTTTCCGGGACAAAAAGTATCGGGCGGATCAATTTCTTGATAGACTGCGTCTCTTTATTTTCCGCCCAGGAAACCAGCAGGTCGCGGACATAGATCATTCCTTCGATCTCATCGATCTTATCGCGATACACCGGCAGCCGCGAATATTTCTGCTCGATGATCAGGTCGCGCGCTTCGCGTACGGTCGCATCTATCGACAGCGCGACGATCTCCGTGCGCGGCGTCATTACTTCGCTGGCGCGGGTATCGCTGAATTCGACCATCGTCTCGATCATCTCGCGCTCTTCTTCTTCGATGATGCCTTCGGCTTCGCCTACTTCGATCAGCGCCTGGAAATCATCGGCATTATCCTCGTCTTCGGCCTCTTTTTCTTCCGCCGAAACCGGGGTGACCGTTTTCTCGATGTCGTCGTCGCTGCGCAGAAAGCGTTCAAATGGGTCGGCCGCAAAAGACATCAGCGTATACAGAGGCCGCACCGCCGGCAGCAGCAAGAGAAGCCTTTGCTCGGGATTTTTATAAGTGAGCAGCCGCGGGATAAGCTGGCGAAAAATGAACGACAAGAGCAGTCCCACTAAAAGCGAAACGGCCACCCACATCCACGAAGTGTAAAAATTTGAAATTATGAGCGTGACCAGAACGGAAAAAATTATCAGCAGGATCTGGATCGAAGCGGAGAGTGTAAAACGAAAGCGCGGACGGTTTTTTAGTATCTGCCGCAGAAAAGCCGCCGAGCGCGAGCCCGTCTTTTCTTCCGCCTCGGAGGTCAGCCGCCGCAGCCCGACATCACTTAGCTGGCCGAACGCCATATCTATGGTCGCCAAAAAAACAAGCACAAAAAGGATGACGACGGCAATGAGTATTTCAATCTCCATAAACGGACAATAGAAAATGATACACCAAATATGGAGCGCGGGCATCCTTGCCCGCAACGGACGCTCGCGTCCGAAAAGATCTCGACGTGCGGACAGATCAAGAAAAATTAGCTTGTCTGACGACAAGCTTTGCGGGCAGAGATGCCCGCGCTCCATAATTTTGCGGTCAACTAAAAAAGCGGGGAAGGCATCGTAACGGGGTTAAACCTTTCTGTAAGGAGATTTGCAATGAGAAAGATCACAACCTGGGTGGGTATTGCGTTGATAGCGTCAGCCACGCTTTTTCTGACCGCTTGCCCGCAGCCGGTGAGTATTTCCAAGATTTCTAATGACCCCGACAAATATTTGAATAAAGACGTGACCATCGTGGGGACGGTCAAAAAGGGTTTTGGCCTTTCCATCCCGGTGCTGGGAGCACGCGGCGGCGTCTATAAGATCGATGACGGGACCGGCTCTGTCTGGGTGGTGACGGAGCGCAATGTGCCGAGCGAGGGAACCCGCATCGGGATCACCGGCCGCCTGCAGGAAGGCGTCAACTGGAACGGCAAAAATTACGGCCTCGGTGTTTACGAAAAAGAACGCCGCGTAAAATAAAAGTTTGATTTCTCCTGTTCAAGGAGAGAGCGAAGGAAGCCACGAGTCTGAAAAATTCGTGCGGAGACACTGGCCGCGCGGGTTTAAAAAGATCCGTGGCTTCTTTTATGGAGCTAGGGGCTCTTGCCCGCAAAGCTTGCCGATGGCAAGCTAAACGTGGTTACATTGCGAGTTGTTCTTAATGCGGGCAGGATGCCCGCGCTCCATACGCGCTCCATATATGAAAAACCTCATCACATCGCTTGATGAAAGATTCGCTGCGCTGCACCGGCGGTCCCATGAATTCATCGAGGTCATCCCGCCGGACAAGATCTATTTTCAGCCCGAGCATATTCAGCACGCTGCGCCGGTTTATTCCTGCGGCGAATATCTTTTGCGCAGCGCGGGAGCGGTCGAGCAAACTTCTAACGGCATCACCACCAAGATGTGGGACGATCCTTTTGAATGGACGCTGCCGGAAAATCTTTCGACCAATGAAAAGATCCTGGAATATCTCGGCGAGGTCGAAGAAACACGCGCCCGCGCCTTCGCTTTTTTTGCCGCGGACGAAGATCTGCGCCGCGAAATTCCCGCGCCTGAGAAATTAAAAACCATCTTCGCATTGCTTCTGGAGACGCTCTCGCGCGCCGAACATTACCAGGGCCGCGCCTTTGCCTTGCTGCGATTATTTTCCGCCGCCAAACTTCCGCGTATTTAAATATGGAGCGCGGGCATCTTGCCCGCAAAGGTTGCCAGCGGCAAGCTAAACATAGTTATTTTCGAACTGCTTCTTAAAGGAAAAATGCGGGCAGGGATGCCCGCGCTCCATACGTTGTCGAAACTGGAAAAAGTATGGTAAATTAAGCGTTTTAGGCCTCCTGCGGTTTCTGAGCTGATTTAACAATATAAGGAGTAAAAAATGCAGCGAACAGGCAGTTTTCGTATTTCGAAAAGGACTATTTTTATAGGATCTTTGATCGCCGTTTTATTGATGGGCGGTATATTTGCGGTTAGTTCATATTCTCCCGTTGCGAAAGCGCAAAGCGACGGCAACCAGGGAGCCGGTGGAAAAGATGATGGCAACCAGGGTACGGGTGGCCGCGCGATCATCGGCAACGCGTCTTACGGCCAGTTTTCCAAAGCCGACGCGGCGACCGCGATCGTTCGGAGCCCGGCGCAAACCGCCTATCGCATAGCGATCCACTCGATGGCCGATCGCGCTAACGCGGCGAAGCTCGGCACGATCGTCGAAGATTACGGTTCGTTCGTACTTGTTTCTTCAGCAAAAAAGATCAACCTGACAAGGTCCGGCCTGGACGGCGCTCCGCTGGAAACGACCGTTAATCTGCCCGGCAAGTCTTTTGAGCCGATCATGAATCCGCCCGCAGGAACTCTGCGCAGCGCTAATGGACTGGCCAATAATGGGGGCAAGGATTATTACATCGTTCAATTTGCCGGCACGATCAAAGGCGAATGGATGGAAAGCCTGCGCTCGGTGGGCGTGGACTTTTTGCAGTACCTTCCGAACAACGCTTATTTCATTTATGCGGACGGCGAAGCGGTGCAAAAAACGATAAGCCATTCGCGCGTACGCTGGGTCGGCGGTTTTACTCCTGACGCTAAATTACCCTCGGTCCTTTTGGACAAGCTCTCCGCCGCAAAAAACAGAACTCAGCCGCGCAGCGACTTGAGCGGGCTGGAAATGACCCGCAAAAATTCAGCCGTTTTTGATGTCGCGGTATTTGCCCGCGCCGATGTCGATCAGATCGGCTTAGACATTGCCAATTCCTTCGGTGGAAACGTCAAGCACGTTATCCACCTGCCGAACAATTTTTTCAACGTCGTGCGCGTCGAGATGCCGGTCGATCAGGTCGAGCGGCTGGCGAGCATTCCCGATGTTATTCGCATTGACGATTACAGCACTCCGAAGATCGAAGACGAGCGCTCGGCGCACATCGTATCCGGTAATTACACCAACGCGACCACGATCTCCGCTCCGGGCTACAACCCGCTGACGCAGTTTGGCGTGAACGGTATGAACGTGACCATTTCGATGGTCGACGACGGCGTGAGCATTCCCGGCACCGGCGGATTTTATATCACCAGCGGAAACACTAATGATGGCCCGCTGCGCGGTTCGACTTCCGGCGCCAGCGGCGGCCACGGCCACCTCAATGCCAGCATCATCTCGGGCGACTCGCCTTTTGGCGGCCTGGATCCGACCGGGCACAATTATGGTATGGGTGTCGCGCCGAAATCCGACATCATCAATATCCCAATGCTTAAAGCCGGGTATAGCGGTTTGGAATCCGATGTTTACAGCGATACCTTGATCACGAACGGCGTCAACGGCATCAAGGGTTCGATCAGCAACAATAGCTGGGGCAACGGCCTGAACTCCAATGTTTATGATTCCTACACGGCGCAGTTCGACGGGTTTGTCCGCGATGCTTCGGCCGCGGCCACGATCGATCCGATCACGCTGGTCTTTTCCGCGGGCAACTCCGGCGCCAGCGGCCTGACCCGGCCCAAAGTGGCGAAGAATCTGATCGCTACCGGAAGCTCGGAAAATCTCCGTCCGGAGATCGTCAACGCCAGCTTCCCGAACGGCAACAACAGTATCGAAGACATCTCGACCTTCTCGTCACGCGGGCCGGCCAACGACGGACGCGTCAAACCGGACATCATGGCCCCGGGCGGCGCGGTTTCCGGCGGGCGAGCCGGCACCGGCGGTTCGGTGAGCGGACAGATCGACGCCAACACTTCGTATAGCTTTGGTACCTCGCACGCGGCGCCGAATCTGGCGGGTGTGGCTGCTTTATTTACACAGTTCTGGAAAAACGGGCACAGCGGGGTTAATCCCAGCCCGGCCCTGATCAAAGCCGCCGTTATCCTGACCGGACAGGAAATGACCGGCACGGGCGCTGCCAGCGCGGTCCCGAACGCGGCCGAAGGCTGGGGACGCGTAAACATGAAGTTCATGCTCAACACGGGCGTGGCGATGAAACATGTTAATGAAACTACGACATTTTCCAATGTCAGCGATAACGTGGTTTACACCGGCACCGTGGCGGACGCTTCGAAACCGATCCGGGTGGTTTTGGTCTGGACCGATCCTCCGGCGGCGGCACAGCCTGCCTTGATCAATAATCTTGATCTGAGCGTTACCATCGGCGGCAACACTTTCAAGGGAAATGTGTTCACCGCCGGGCTTTCCACCACGGGTGGCACGGCGGATACGCTGAATAACGTGGAAAACATCCGGCTTCCGGCGGGAACCGCGGCCGGGACCCCGTTCTCGATCACGGTGAGCGCCGCCGCGCTTAACGGCGATGGCGTGCTCGGCAATGCCGACGTTACCGACCAGCATTTCGCGCTGGTTGCTTATAACTTTCAGGATCCGGTGGCGCCGGTTTCTCATGAGCGCGCCGATTTTGACGGCGATGGCCTAAGCGATATCTCGGTCTTCCGGCCCTCGGACGGAAACTGGTACGTCGTTCGCAGCTCCGACAGCGTTATCACCATCAACTCTTTCGGTTTGACCGGTGACATCATCGCGCCGGGCGATTATGACAACGACGGCAAGACCGACATGGCCGTTTTCCGCCCCGCAAGCGGCACCTGGTACGTCCAGCGCAGCACCGCCGGGCTATTCATCCAGAACTTCGGTTTAAGCGGCGATGTGCCGGTACAGGCCGATTACGATAACGACGGCAAGACGGATGTGGCTGTTTGGCGTCCTTCGACCGGTGTCTGGTTCATCGACCGCAGCACCGCCGGATTTACCGGACAGGTTTTCGGTATAGCGGGCGATCTGCCGGTACAGGCCGATTACGATTCGGACGGCGTGGCTGATGTCTCGGTCTGGCGTCCTTCGAGCGGGATCTGGTACCTGAACCGCACTAGCGCCGGATTAACGCTCGTCGGTTGGGGATTAAGCGGCGATATGCCGGGCCACGGCGACTTTAACGGCGACGGTTTACTGGACCTGGCAATATTCAGGCCCAGCAGCGGAACCTGGTACGTGGCCAATCAGGCCGGCTCTGCCCTCTCTACCACTAGCTGGGGCCTCAATGGCGACCTGCCGGGGCCGGCTGATTTTGACGGCGACGGCAAAGACGACCTGAACATATTCCGGCCGAGCAGCGGCGTGTGGTTCACACTGCGTTCGGGCGGCGGCGTCAGCGGCGGGCCTTTCGGCTCAAACGGCGACATGCCCATTCAGCGCGGATACATACCGCAGTAGTATGGAGCGCGGGCATCCCTGCCCGCCTCTTGTCAGTAGCGCCTGCGTTAGCCGGTGCGTAAAAAAAGCCGCGCTCGCTATGGGTACGGCTTTTTTGTCAAAGGCAAGTTGAGCTATCACGAGGTCAGTACCGGGAACGCAGTGACCGGCTAATGAGCGCAGCGAAAAACTAACGGCATCCAGCCCGTCGGAGAAGAAGCCGCCGCTGCGTTCCCGGTACTGATCCCGTATTTAGCGGGCTGTCAAAATCTCCCAAAACAGTGTTGCAGTGTTGCAGGGAGTGCACCGCTGCAACACCTGCAACACTTTTGCAACAGAAATCTTAAAAATCACGGGTAACGTCCCAAAAGTATATAAAAACGGCTTGAAAAGATCGGCGGAACCTGGGAGTTACCGAAAGCAGAAATGCCGCGAAAATATTATTGCCGATAGCCGTTCGTTTTTGTAGAAGGGATTTGGGGGAAGTTTGTTTTTTGGGATCTTTAATATAAAACGCCGGCCATTATGATGAGGTCAGAACCGGGAACGGTAGTGACCGCCATTGGGTGCTACCCGACGCTATTAAATCGGTCGCCTTCGGCGATAAACCCGGTCGCTACCGCTCCCGGTTCTGACCTCATTATTTGTCTAGTGTGTGATCGATCATCGGTGCCAGAACCAGGATCATGAGATCACACGAAGCACTAAAAAAGCCTGGTTTTATTAGCGCCGGTTAGCGCGACAGGCCGCGCTTTGCGGGCAGGATGCCCGCGCTCCATATTTTCGTAGTAAAAGATACGATTCCGGTGTAAAATCTACCAAGCAATCAATTATTTAGTATTCCTGTTCCACATTTAGCTGTTCAAAATAGATTCCTGGAGGTGTTCCTTTGAGATTTGCAAAGATAGCCCTGGTACTCGTTTTAGTCGCCGGTTTTGCCGGATCGATCATTTGGTATATTTCAGCCGAGCGCGAGGAAAACGATCCCGATCTTCCGCCGGGAATGAAGATCGACAAGGAGCAATATCTCCATGCGCGGAACGAGCAGCATATACTGCTGCGCGGGCTCGACACCGCCAAGCAGGAATCACGCACTAATGCGATCCGGGAAATGGAGCAGAGCGAGCGCGCTCTGGCGGCCCTTGCGTCAAAGAAAGGCGAGGCCGCGCCGGAGTCGATCCCGCAAGCCTGGCGTGCGATGGGCCCGGCGCCGATCCCTAACGGGCAAACCACCGGCCGGGTCGATCCGGTCAGCGGGCGTACCGCAGCGCTCGCCGTTCACCCGACCAATCCGAACACCGTCTATGCGGGTACGGCCCAGGGCGGCGTTTATCGCTCGCTCGACGGCGGCAACACCTGGATCCCGCTGATGGACAGCGCCTTGACGCTCGCGACCGGGTTTGTCGCTATCTCGCCTTCGGACCCGACGACGGTTTTTGTCGGCACGGGTGAAGCGGGCTTTTCGCTCGACAGTTTTTTCGGCGTCGGTGTCTATCGCATTACCAATGCCGATTCGCCCAACCCGGTAGTTACCGGGCCGCTCAATCGCGACGCCCTCAATAACGATATTTTTACCGGAAGGGCGGTCGGCCGTATTCTCGTGCTTCCGACCGATCCTAATGTTATTTATGTGGGTACGGTCAGCGGGCAAGCCGGTTTGGGAAGTGTCACCGGAGCGCCCGCGCCCGCGCGCGGCCTTTACCGCTCGGTCAATGCCTTATCGGCTAATCCTACTTTTGAAAGGTTGACTGTTTCCGCGGCCACCACCGACCGCCCGATACTGGATGCGGTTTTTGAACCGGGCAACCCGAACCGGATGTTTGTGACGCTGGCCGATACGACCGGGCATAATGACGGCGGTGTTTATTTTTCCACGAACGCGCTCGACCCCGCGCCGACATTTACGCGCCTGTTTGCGACAGGCATCGGCGCTGAACTCGCCCACGCCGAACTGGCCATTCAAAAAACCGGCAACACCGTGACCGTTTATTGCGCGCACGGAACGAGCAGCGGGCAGCTTTCAAAGACCACTTACGACACCACCGCGCCGGGAACTCCGGCCTTTACCCTGGCCATCGACAATAATTTCTGTAACGGGCAATGCTTTTACGACGTGGCCGTGGCGGTCGATCCGAACGACGCAAATCGAGTTTACCTGGCGGGTTCGCCGACGCTTCCTTTTGGAATTTCGACGACCGGCGGGACCAGCTTTACCACCAGCGCCACCGGCCTGCACGTGGATTCGCACGCGATCACGGTCGCGCCTTCCAGCCCGAATATCATCTACTTCGGCAGCGACGGCGGCGTCTGGCGGTCGGCCGATTCCGGCGCGAGCTGGGTGAGCAAGAATGTGGCCGGTTATAGCGCTACGCAATTCGAATCGCTGGCCGTTCACCCCACCGAGCGGTATTACACTCTCGGCGGAACTCAGGATAACGGCACGGAATATCTTTTCCCCGACGGTACCACCTGGACCCGCGCCGTGGGCGGCGACGGCGGCTTTGTCGTGATCGACAAAAATTCACTTTCGGCCAATAGCATGGTGTCGTATCACACGTTCTTTAACCAGACCAATTCACAGATCGGCTTTGCCCGCTCGACCAACAACCAGCCAAACGGCACGCCGATCTACGGCAACTTATTGGGCTGCGGCGGCACGGCCAACGGCATTAGCTGTACGGACGCGACGCTCTTTTACGCGCCGCTCGTGTTGGGCCCGAATGCGCCCGGCAGCACCGGCAACACGGTTTATTTCGGTTCGAACAAATTGTACCGCTCGATCAATCAGGGCACGACCATGACCGTCGTGAGCCAGACGCTGCCCGGAGCTAACGAGCGCGTCAGCGCGATCGGCATCTCGCCGCAAAACGACGATATCCGCCTGATCGGATCCACCCTGGGCCGCGTTTATTTTTCCAACACGGCCGGCGCCACGACCATGACCGACATCACGGGCTCGATCCCGGCGCGCTACATCGGGCGCATTGCGATCGACCCGACTAACGGTAATACGGCCTACGTCGCGCTGAACGGTTTCGGCATTCCCGGCCAGCACGTGATGAAAACGACCAATCTGAACGCGCCCGTTCCTACCTGGGTAAATTCCGGCAGCGGGATACCCGATGTTCCGACCAACGCGCTGGTCATCGATCCGGCCCATCCGCAAACGCTTTACGCGGGAACGGACATCGGCGTCTTTCGTTCGGTCGACGGCGGCGCAAACTGGACGCCTTTTTCCACCGGGCTGCCGCGCGTGGCGGTGTTCGAGATCGGAATTCAACCGGTCAATCACATTTTGAAGATCGCCACGCACGGGCGCGGCATCTGGGAATACAGCCTGGCCAACCGCAAGGTCGTCTCAGATTTTGACGGCGACGGACTGAGCGATATTGCGGTCTGGCGTCCTTCGGACGGCATCTGGTATGTCATTCGCAGTTCCGACAGCGTATTTACCGCCAATGCCTTCGGCTCGTCGGGCGATATCATTACACCCGGCGATTATGACGGCGACGCGAAAACCGATATGGCGATCTTCCGCCCGTCATCCGGCCTTTGGTATGTGCAGCAAAGCACGGCCGGGCTGGCGATCCAGGCTTTCGGATCGCCCGGCGATATACCGGTGCAGGGAGATTACGATGGCGACGACAAGGTTGACGTCGCGGTCTGGCGGCCTTCGACCGGCATCTGGTATCTGAACCGCAGCACTACGGGTTTTGCCGCAATCGGCTTCGGATTGTCGGGTGATATGCCGGTGCAGGGAGATTACGATGCCGACGGCAAGTCTGACGTGGCCATCTGGCGGCCTTCGACCGGAACGTGGTTTCTGCTGCGCAGCGCCGCCGGCCTCGCGGGAGGAAATTGGGGCGTCAGCGGCGACCGTCCGGTGCAGGCCGATTACGACGGCGACGGCAGATACGACCAGGCCATCTGGCGTCCGAGCGACGGCACCTGGTATGTCTTCGGCACCACCTCGGGCTTTACCGCCACCAACTTCGGTTCAAACGGCGATGCTCCGGCGCCCGGCGATTTCGATGGCGACGGCAAAGAGGACTTTGGGATCTACCGGCCGACGAACGGCTTGTGGTTCCTGCTCCGGACATCCGCCGGCTTTGGCGGCACGGGCTTTGGCCTAAACGGCGATGTGCCAGTCCCCGCCGGGTATATTCCGCAGTAATAGGGAGCGCGGGCATCCCTGCCCGCCTGTAGCGCCGCCGTCCCGGCGGCTGTCGTGAGAGCGTCCCGCTCTCACCTAAGATCAAGGTGGGCGGGACGCCCACCTGACAGCCAGCGGGACGCTGGCGCTACTAGCTACCTCGGTTTCGGCGTCTTCACATACTTATCCATCCAGTTGACCATTTCAAAGAGCACATGCTCGGTCGATTCTCTGGCTGAGTAGCCGTGTGCCTCGAAGGGAAGCATCACCAGGCGGGCTTTTCCGCCCAAGCCGCTGATCGCCGCAAACAGGCGTTCGGATTGAATGGGATAAGTACCCTGGTTATTGTCGGCTTCGCCGTGGATCATCAGGATCGGCTCATTGATCTTGTCCGCATAGAAGAACGGGGACACTTTTTCATAAAGGTCCTTGGCTTCCCAAAAACTGCGGCGCTCGGATTGAAAACCGAAAGGCGTCAGCGTGCGGTTATAAGCTCCGCTGCGGGCGATACCGGCCCGGAAAAGGTCGGAGTGCGCCAGCAGGTTCGCGGTCATAAAAGCGCCATAGCTGTGGCCGCCGACGGCGACGCGGTCGCGGTCGATCACACCCATTTCCACGCCTTTATCGATCGCCGCCTTGGCCGAATCCACGACCTGCTGCACGAATGTGTCGTTGACCGTTTCCGGATCGCCGACGATCGGCATCGTCGTGTTATCCAGAATGGCGTAACCCTGCAGCAGCAGGAAAAGATGCGAGATACCGCCGATCTGCGTAAAGCGATTGGTCGAACCCGTCACCTGCCCGGCGGTCGAAGCGTCGTTAAATTCCAGCGGGTATGCCCAGACCAGCGCGGGCAGCCGGGTGCCTTCTTTGTAGCCCGGCGGCAGATAAAGCGTGAACGAGAGATCGACGCCGTCAGCGCGCTTGTAAGTTACCAACTGCTTTTTGATCCCGCGCAATTGCGGCGCAGGGTCTTTGAAATCTGTCAGCGGGCGATAGGCCATCGCAGAGCAGACCTGCCCCGGAGGGCACACTTGCCGCATAAAAAGATTGGGCGGTTCCGAGATGGATTCTTTGCGCGTGATAAAGTTCATTCCCTGATCGTCCGTCATCGCCACAAACGATTCGTACTCTTCGATGCCCGCGCGAAATATCTCAGACGTCTGGTTGGTTTGCAGGTTCCAGCGGCGAAAGAACGGCCGGTCGCCCTGCGGCGAAGAACCCGCGCCCGACATAAAAATTTCGTCGCCATTTTGCCTGACCGCGTTAAAGCCGTTAGGCAGTTGTTTGCTGATGGGATTGCCGATGTCGTTATAAGCATCGTTGACGTTTAGGTCGGAAAGCATTTTGACGTTGGCGGGATTTTTCGGGTCCGTCATGAAAACACGCGAACGCTGTTTATCACGGTCAAAGTCGTAGAAGAACATCACGTTGCCTTTTTCGCCAAAAGCGCGGCCCGCATAACGCTGCTCGATCTTTAAGACCTCGGCCGGCTGCGAAGTGAATGGCCCCCCCAGCTTCATCAACTTATCTTTAGGCGTCACTTTACTGCGCGGGTCGCCGCCGTCGAGCGCTTCCACCCAGATCAGCGTGGCCGATTCGGTCGGTACCCAACCGTAACCGCGCGGGCCGGTCGCCACACCCTGCGACGGGATCTGATCCTGCAGCGGCAGGCTCGCTACTTTGTAAAGCATTTTGCCGTTCATGTCCCAAACTTCTACTTCCTTGGGAAAGCGGAAAGCCGGGTATAGATAAGAAAAAGGTTTTTGCAGGCGGGAAGTGAGAATATTCTGCCCGTCGGGCGACACCGAAGCCGTGTCGAAGATACCAGGCTGGCCGATCTCTTTTATTTTTCCATCGAGGGAAACGACCGCCAGTTGCGACGTTGAATAGTATTCAAATAATTTTTCGTCGTTCGGATTTTTCAGCATGTCCTGAAAGGTCTGCACCGCGCCGCGCCGTCCGGAAGTTTCCTGGATCGCCGGCCCGGCAGGCGTAACATTTTGATAGGCCGGGGCGGCGCCGCGATTTTTCGGCACCATCGAGACGAACAGATTTTTCTGGTCCGGCATCCACCCGAACTGGCCGAAAGCCGTGTTGACCTGCACGCCGTTTATCTTTCGCGCCTTTCCGTTGGCGGTTTCGATGACCCAAAGCTCGACACCTCCCGGGGTGATATTACCGGCGGCGAGATATTTCCCGTCGGCCGACCATTGCGGCGAAACTATTTTGGCCCCGGCAGGGAGCGTCACGGCAGTTTCCTTCCCGTCGGAAATATTTTTCAGCGTTAATTTGACGGAATATCCCTGCAGGTGCGGGGCGTTGGTGATCGGGTTGATACGTATCCCGGCCAGGCGCAGCATCGGCTGGGCCAGGTCGGCGATCGGCGGATAACGCAGCGGCTCAAGGAGCGCCATCTTGTCTCGCGCGGGCGATATGGATGTGAACGGGGTCGCCGGCGAATCCAGCACGTCCATGATGTCTTTGGGCGGCTTTTGATAAACTCCCTGGGCGAACAAGTTCAACGGTAAAAGGAGAGCGAAAAGAAAAAACAAGAATTTTGCCTTCATCATTTTTATCCTTTAATTTTTTTTTAGAGCGAATACTTTGGTGATGTTTTTGTAATATAACACATTTGTAGCGCCGCCGTCCCGGCGGCTGTCGTGAGAGCGTCCCGCTCTCACCTTAGAAATTAAGGGCGGGCGTGACGCCCACCGGACAGCCGGCGAGACGCCGGCGCTACCTCAAAGTAAATTTGAACTTTCCAAAACCGGGAAACGTAGCTAGAATTGGTCATATTGAGGTTCAGGCTAGTTTTCAGGAGAAAACCGACATGCATTGCCCGCGCTGCGGCCAGCAGCAAATAAATGAAGAAACCAAATTCTGCTCGAAGTGCGGATTTCAATTGCATGTCGTCTCGGCGGTGCTAATGCACGGCGGTTCGCTGCCGCAATTGGACCTGCTGAATCAGCAGCAGGGACAAAAGAAATGGCTGACCCGCAGAAACGGAATGATCTTTAGCCTGTTCTGGTTTATAGGTTTTTTGTTGATACTGTGTCCGTTTTTCGGAATGCTGGATATTGATGTGCTGACTGGAATGTCGGCGATACTGGGGATCTTTGGCGGGCTAATACTCTTCCTGGCCTCAGCCCTTTTTCTTGAAGGAAAACCGAAAGCGCCTTATTACCCATATCCGATGGCGCCGCATCAAATGCCCCAATACCCCCCTCAGATGCAGCACCCGCAGCAGATGCAGGGACAGGGCTACCAGCAAAACATTTTACCGCCGCAGCAATCCCAGCCGACGCAGGGTTATACGCCGCCGCCGCACGTCGTCGGAAGCTGGCGCGATACCAACGACCTCGGCCGTCCCAGCGTGACCGAAGGCACCACCCGGCTGCTGCAAAAAGACGAAGAACAATGAGTTTGTAAAGTTCGTAGAGTTTATAGAGTCCATAGAGTCCATAGAGTCCAGAATAGATATGATCACAATGGACTCTATAGACTCATGACTCTATAGACTCAACAGACTGGAGAAGTTAGATGCATTGTCCCGATTGCGGCCAGCAGCAGATAAGCGACGAGATCAGGTTTTGTTCGCGCTGCGGATTTCCTCTCGCGGCGGTTTCGCAGATCGTGGCCAATCGCGGCACGATCCCGGCGGGCCTTTCCGAAGCTTCCGATAAACCTCGCTGGCTGACGCGTAAGAAAGGTGTCTTCTTCGGCGTCGTTTGGATGCTGTTTTTTATCCTGATGATCGCGGGACTTTTGGATGAGCTGAAAGCTCCCGGTGAGATCGTTTCCGTTGCCGCTATCTTCGGGATCTTCAGCGGGGTGGTCATTATTTTGGCTTCGGCTATGTTTCTCAAGGGAGAACACCCCGATACTCATCACGACCAGTATGGGCCGCAGCGTTACGAAGTGGGCGGCGGGCGTCCTGCTCAAACTCTGCCGCCGCCGCAAGCGCAGCAAGCCGTCCCAGTGCAAAATTATTCTTCGCAAAAAAATCGCTGGGATACCAACGACCTGGCCCAACCCAGCGTCACCGAAGGAACAACCAGACTATTAAAAGAAGAGTAACGATAAACGATTTTGGATTGCGGATTTTAGATCTTAGATTGTGGATAGGCTTGAGTTGTGCACCGAATCGTTAATAGAGTGGCTCCAAATCCCAAATCCCAAATCCCAAATCTAAAATCCCAAATCTAAAATCGCTAATACCCTACGGCTTCGCCATCCGCCCTCGCGTCGACCGCGCCTAACCTGACGCCTTTTTCATCCATCATGATCGCGGTAGTCGAAGCAATATAGAGCTGTTTCGCGGCAAATTTATGTCCGAGCTTTTCCAGCGCCGCGCGGGTATCGTCCGACATTCCCAAAGGTTCCGATATGATCTCGTCCGGGTACCACTGGTGATGGATGCGAGGCGCATCGATGGCCTGCTGGATATTCATTTCGTGGTCGATGACATTGATCACCGATTGGATGACCGCGGTGATAATGCGCGGGCCGCCGCGGCCGCCCAGCGCAAACCAGAAACTTCCGTCCTTGCGCAAGACTATCGTCGGCGTCATCGCCGAAAGCGGGCGGCGTTTTGGCATCACCGAATTATTTTCACCCTGGATCAGCCCGTACATATTCGGTTTGCCTGGACGCGCGGCAAAGTCATCCATCTCATCGTTCATCAAAAATCCCGCGCCTTTGATCGTCACGCCAGAGCCGTAGAGGTCGTTGATGGTGTAGGTGTTGGTGACGACATTTCCTTCGGCGTCGACGACGGTAAAGTGCGTCGTTTCCATTGACTCATTGGTTAAAAAAGGAGTGCCGGCGCCGATCTGCGCGCTCGGCGTTGCCTGGAGCGGAAGGATGCCGGCGCGCCGCGTTTCCGCGTATTTTTTATCGATCAATTTGGCGGTAGGGATATTGGCAAAATCCGGATCGCCGAGAAATCCCGCCCGGTCGGCAAACGATCTGCGCAAAGCTTCGGTCAGCAGGTGATATTTCTGCGCCGAATTCCACCCCATGCTTTTCAGGTCGTAGCCTTCCAGAATATTCAGCGTCTCCAGCAGCGCGATCCCGCCCGAGCTGGGCGGCGCCATCGAAATGATAGGGAAACCGCGATAGCTGCCCTGCACCGGCACACGCTCTTTGGCGACATAATTTTTCAGGTCTTCGAGCGTGATCAGTCCGCCATGCGCCTTCATATCGTCGGCGATAAGTTTGGCGGTGGTGCCCCGGTAAAAATCTTTCGCGCCGAATTTCTGAATGCGCGCAAGCGTGGCCGCCAGCTCCGGCTGTTTGAAGACGTCGCCTTCTTCGTAATAATTGCCGCCGCCCAGGAAAATGCGTTTGCTTTCGTCATAGGCGTCGAGGTTTTTTTCATAAGACTTGAACAATTCGGCAAGACGATAGCTTAACTCGTAACCGCCCGCCGCCAGCTTGCGCGCCGGTTCGACGAGCTGCGCCCAGGTCAGTTTTTTCGAGCCGTATTTTTTAAAGGCCATTTCCAATCCGGCCGGAGTTCCCGGCACACCTGAAGCGCGGTAACCGACGGTCGAAGAGCCTTCGCCTTTGATCAGATTACCGCTGCCGTCGACAAAAATGTCGTGCGTAGCGGCGGCCGGCGCCATTTCCCGGTAGTCGATAGAGGTAGTGCGTCCGTCCTTAAAACGGATCAGCATAAATCCGCCGCCGCCCAGGTTTCCGGCTTCCGGATAAACTACGGCCAGCGCCAGCGCCACGGCAACCGCGGCATCCACCGCATTACCGCCGCGCTTGATAACGTCGATGCCGGCACGGGACGCCAGCAGGTGGTTTGACGCGACCATGGCATGCTTGCCGCGCACCGGCTCACGCGAAGCGGCACGGGCTTCGTGAAAGGGAAGGACAAGGCAAAACGCTAATTGAAATAGAAGAATCGCGGCAAGAAAATGTCGTGTGTTTTTCATAAATAATTCGGTAACCCTGGGAGCGCAGGCATCTTGCCTGCACGAACGCAAAGCGTTCGAAATGGGACACGGATCGCGCGGATCAAACCGATGTAAGTAATCCGGTTTAAATCACAAGTCCGGGTACTATAAATCTCTTAGGCTGCGAGCAGCCTTGCAGGCAAGATGCCTGCGCTCCCAGGATTAGGCTTTTGTTATTTTAATAGCTGCATAAAGATATACAAATTGCCTCAGTACTTAGCCGCTATTCTACGTTTAGATACAAAAATACCCCAAAACGTCAGAAACTCCCCGGAAAAATGTTCCTTTTTGTCTCTGATTTACGCGTTAACCAGATAGAGAAGTTTTTGAAAGAGCATTTTTGCTGCGTCTTATGGAATAGAAATTCCTTTTTAGGTACTTGAATTGACAGACGAATTTTGTGGCACGGCAAATGCATTAACTATAATCGGCAAGCTTAATGAAGTTAATTAAGACCCCGCCGCCAACTCTTCTAGCGCGTGGCTTGCCGCTACGCACTTTATCCTTCCGAGCGTTCCTTCAGTTGTCCTACCTATTAAGCCGGGCTGGTAAAACAGCCCGGCCTACCTACCTTTCAGGCAATAACGCAAAGAAATCGCCAAATACAGGCATAATAAGAGCCTTCAGCTTTGTTTGACCCAAATTCATTCATGCTGAAGGCTTTTTGTTTTGGTATTTGATCGCTATGCAGATAGCTTAATTTTCGGTCAATCATCTTGACGAAAAATCGGTCATGGTGACATTTTGCGTCACTTTCTTTTGACAAATTTTGTCGAAAGGAGCTGTTAAACAATTTTCGCCGTAACTGCAGATGAGTGGAATTCTTTCAAATTGGAAGTATGTAGCGCCGCCGTCTCAGCGGCTGTCCTGAACGCGTCTCGCGTTCAGTGCGTCGGCGGGACGCCAACACGACAGCCAGCGGGACGCTGGCGTTACAAGGCGGGCTAAGGATGCCCGCGCTCCATAGTTCTGGTAAACTCTCGCCATGAGTCTCGCAGCCGGTTCCGAGGCGGCCGGTAAAAACAATTCAGCTATTTTCAGCGTCATTTTGGCGATACTTTCCGGCATTTTATTGACGCTTTCGTTTCCCGATTTTGATCTCTGGTGGCTGGCGTGGGTGGCTTTGGCCCCTTTGCTGTTGGCGCTCTGGCGGCAGCGAAATTCCGTCTTTCACTCTATTTTGGCGGGCTGGCTTTTTGGCACCGTTTTCATTTACGGCACCTGCTGGTGGCTTACCTACGCGCCCGTCCATTACGCGGGCTTAAATGCCGTCCTGGCGTATTTCGTGATGTTTTTTGTGGCGCTCGGCGTCGGTGTCTTTTTTGCGTTTTTCGGCCTTGTCCAGGGGAGGCTTTTTCGACGTTATGGAGCGTCCGCGGCGATGCTTGCGCCGGTGCTGTGGATCGGTATCGAATACCTGCGGTATTTGCTTACCGGCAACGCCTGGAATGCGCTCGGCTATTCGCAGGCCTTTGTTCCAGTGCTGGTCCAGCCCGCCAAATACGGCAGTTTTTATCTGGTCGGATTTCTGATCGCCGTATTTAATGCGTTGATCTTTTTAGTTTGTATAAAAAGAAATAAAAAAACACTCGTCACAATCCTCTCATCGTTAATAATTATTACGGGTTTGATCTTTCTCAGCCAGCCGGCCAAAAGGGACGCAGCGGTTTTAGACGCGCGCAAACCGGAAGCGCTGGTGCCCGCAGCATTGGTAATTGCCGTGCAGCCGAATGTTCCTATGAGCGGGCTCGACCAAAAAGCGTGGGAAAAACTGCGGCAGGTTCAGGCTGATACCGCCGAACAGGTGCTAAACACCGCCCGCCGTGACGATGCGCCGGAAGTGATCGTGCTGCCCGAATCGCCGATGAATTACATGTACGAACGCGATCTGGAGTTTCGCGATTTTCTGCACCGGTATACCAAAAAGACAAACGCATCGGTGCTGTTTAATTCCGCCGAGCCTTCGCGCGAAGGGATGCAGTTTTACAACTCCGCGGTGATGGTCAACGAGACCGGCACAAAAGTGGCGCAATATAACAAGATCCACCTGATGCCTTTCGGAGAGTACGTGCCGATGTCTGATGTGCTTTCACAGGTAATGCCGCCGCTGCTGGGAAGTTTTGCTTTTGGCAGCGAGACGAACCTGCTGCCATTCGGCGAGGCTAAAGGCGGAATAATGATCTGCTTTGAATCTCATTTTCCCAGCCTCTCGCGGCAGTTCGTTTTAAACGGCGCCGACGTGCTGGTCGAGATGACCAACGACGGCTATCTCGGGCCGACGCCGGTGTTAAAGCAGCACCTGGCAAACGCCGTCTTTCGCGCCGTGGAAACCGGCCGTCCGCTGCTGCGCGTCACGAATGTCGGCATCTCCGGCTATATTCAGCCCGACGGGAAAATTCTCGACGCGACCGGAAGCTATGTCTCCGACACACGCTACTGGACGGTAGCGAAGTCCGATGGCTCGCGAACGGTTTATGTGATGTTCGGCGATTGGTTTGCGATCCTCTGCGCCGCGCTGAGTTTGGTGTTCATTGCTTTGAGTTTCAGGAGGGGCAGAAACCAGGGCAGTTATGGAGCGTGTTTCTTAGTCTCGGATATTGCCGCAAAGAAGCGCAAAAGACGCAAAAAATATTTTGTGATTCTTGTGCCTTTTTGCGGCAAGCAAACTAAACATTAAAAGACACGCTCCATAACTGCCCTGGTTTCCGCCTGGATCATATTATGCCGAAAGAGCTCGACCTGACCGTTAAAGAATTCAAGACTCAGGCCGCCTGGGAAAAGTGGCTTGAGAAAAACCACGCCAAATCGCCGGGCGTCTGGATGCGTTTTTACAAAAAAGCTTCGGGCGTGAAGTCGATGAACTACGACCAGGCGCTCGACGGCGCGCTCTGCTACGGCTGGATCGACGGGCAGACGAATAAGTACGACGACGTTTCCTGGGTGCAGCGCTTCACGCCGCGCCGCCCGCGCAGCATCTGGTCAAAACGCAATGTCGGCCATGTCGATCGTTTGACCAAAGCAGGGAAGATGACACCCGCCGGCCAGGCGCAGATCGACGCCGCCAAAGCCGACGGCCGCTGGGCGATCGCTTACGATTCGCACAGCACGATGGAGATCCCCGAAGATTTCCTGAAAGCGCTCGCCAAAAATAAAAAGGCGCTCGCGTTTTTTGAATCGCTCAACAAAGCCAATCTCTACTCGATCGCCTTCCGCCTGCAGACCGCCAAAAAGCCCGAAACCCGCGAAAAACGAATGAAGCAAATTTTAGAGATGATGAAAAACGGCGAGAAGTTTCATTGAGGTGTTCCATGTTCCGGGGGGGCGCAAACGGAACACCGGAACAAAAATGGAACACGGATTTAAGAAATTTTGAGTTCAAAGAGCGACAGCCGCAGCGACTGGAACCACGAGGATACATGAAGTTATGCAAGAGTTGAACGATGCTTCCTTTAGTTTTGAAAAGTTTGGGAGATTCGTCGGTTATAGGAATGAGGTCAGAACCGGGAACGGTAGTGACCGGGTTCCGGTTCGTGGTTTTTTACGCATTTGCTGACGCAAACGCTACTGACTCCGTGATCGAGCTGAGGGGCTGCGGGTCAGTAGCGTCGCTGTCAGGCGATGCGTAATCTGTTTCTTTCCCGCTTGAAAAAATACCGCTCCAAACTATGTTAGAATCGCGCAGGCCAAATTAAGGAGTCTCTCATGGATCCTCTCTCAGTAGGAGCTATCGCCGGTCTTGCTTTAGTATCGGAGAAGGTGGCGGAAAAGGTGCTGGAAAAACTTGTCGGCGACGGCGTCGATAAGGGTTGGACCGGGCGCGAAAAGCTGGCGGCGATATTCCGCAAATACGCCTATGACGAATTTCAAACTCTAGAGCTCTCCGAAAAATATACTCCCAAAAAAAAGACGATTCGCGGCGAAGTGGAAAAGCTTTCCGACTTTTTGCGGCGTAATGAGGAAGCGCTGCGCGAGGTGGCCGACCTGCTGGGCGAATCGCTTACTCCCAATTTCGGTGAATTTAATCAGTATCGTGAACTCGAAAACTACCGCCAGAAATTAAAGGAAAAATTCGCAGCCGAAACCGACGATCTGAAACAACTGCAGATCAGCGCCGAGATCGAAACTACTACCGGGCAGATAGAGCAGTTAAAAAAGACGATACTCGATTTTGCCGAAACCATTACCAGAATCCCAAATCCCTCGGAAAGACAGATCGAGGCGCGCAAGCTTTTCTTTGCCGGCGATCTGGATTCCGCCCGAATGCTGCTGGAAAATTCGCGCGAGGAAATGCAGGATATAAAATCACGCGCGCTGGCGGCAAAATCGAGAAATGAAGCCGAAGCGGCAAATATCGGTGAGGCGCTGGAGCGACTCGCAAACGATTATCTGCTGCTGGCTCAATCGACCGCCGCGAATTTTTCCAACCCCGACCGGCTGGAAGACACCTGCCGGTATTTTGAGGAATCCATCGAGTGCCTGTCTTTATTTAATAATCTTTTTGCTTATGCAACATTTTTACAGAACCATAACCGGCATCAACTGGCGATCATCCTTTATGAACGGATTCGGGATAAGTTCCGTACGAAAATTTCAGAAAAAAATTACGCGACAACTCTTAATAATCTCGGCATTTTGCATAAGAACACGCAGGCGTTTGCGGAGGCGGAAAAGGAGTATGGGGAAGCCTTGGCGATCTACCGTCGGCTGGCGGAAGCGAACCCGGCGGCCTATGAGCCGGATGTGGCGATGACTCTTAATAATATCAGCATCTTACACGCGGACACGCAGGAGTTTGCGGCCGCGGAAAGAGAGTATGGCAAGGCGCTGGCAACCTACCGTCGGCTGGCGGAAGCGAACCCGGTAGCCTATGAACCATATGTTGCGATAACGCTCAATAATCTTGCGGTTTTGCATAAGAACACACAGGAGCTTGAGGCGGCGGGAAAGGAGCATGACGAGGCGTTGGCGATCTACCGTCGGCTGGCGGAAGCGAACCCGGGGGCCTACGAGCCTTATGTGGCGAAGACGTTGAATAATCTCGGCCTTTTGCATCGGAATACGCATGAGTTTGCGGCGGCGGAAAAGGAGTACGGTGAGGCGTTGGTGATCTACCGGCGACTGGCGGAAACTAACCCGGCGGCCTATGAACCGGATGCGGCAGCGACGTTGAATAATCTCGGTATTTTGCATCGGAATACGCGGGAGTTTGCGGCGGCGGAAAGGGAATACGGCGAGGCGCTGGCGATCAGGCGACGGCTGGCGGAAGCGAACCCGGCGGCCTTTGAGCCGGATGTGGCGACGACGCTCAATAATCTTGCTGTTTTGCATCAGAACACACAGGAATTTGCGTCGGCAGAAAGAGAGTATGGCGAGGCGCTGGCCATCAACCGGCGGTTGGCGGAAACGAATCCGGCTGCCTATGAGGCGGATGTGGCAATGACATTTACTAATTTCGGTAATTTGCATCGGAATACGCAGGCGTTTGCGGAGGCGGAAAAGGAGTATCGCGAAGCGCTGGCTATCTATCAGCGACTTGCGAAAGCGAACCCGGCAGCCTATGAACCGGATGTGGCGTTAACGCTGATCAACACGGCTATTTTTTATTTACAAAGTAAGCCTGACCGCCAACGTTCCATCGAATTGGCTCAAGAAGGTATCGCCGTTATTACTCCTTATGTCGAACGTGCGCCGTATACCCGGGAATATCTTAAAACTGCTATGGCTGTGCTGGCGGCTTGGGAAGAGAAGGATAAATAAGCTCGCTCTTTAAAGACAGAAGCGGCGGGCGCAAGCAACCCTTCCTCACCTTGAGGTGATCAGTGATGCGTGGCTACGAGTCAGGGGGCGGTAGCGGCCGGTTTAAGCGAAGATCAGAATATAGAACCACCCCGTCATCGCCTGCGGCGACGCCACCCCTCCTTCGTAAGGAGGGGAGTTTTTTGATAGTAACCGCCCCGCTTCGAAGACTCGGCACCCTTCCTTCGTAAGGAGGGGAGTTTTGCACGCTCCATAACTGTCGCGTTTCTGCCTTTGCCGCTATAATAAAGACCATGATCGCAGAAACAACTATTCAGGACCTTCGCGCCAGATACGAAGAAACCAAAACGCAAGTTGAACAGCTTGGGAGGTTTCTTTGACGTTCCTGCCAAACAAGCCGAACTCGCAAAATTAGAGGAAAAAGTATCCGCGCCCGATTTCTGGAACGACCAGGAGCAGGCGCAGAAAGTGATGAAGCAGCGTACGCGGCTGAGCAGCGCCGTCGAGCGTCAGCTCACGTTTGAGACTTCGCTATCCGACGCCGAAGTGCTTTTCGAATTTGCCGAAACCGACGAAGCATCTTTAAAAGAAGTGCAAACGCTGCTCGAAAAACTCGGCCCCGAAGTTTCCGCCGCCGAGATCGAGATGCTGATGTCCGGCGAGAACGACGCTAAGAACGCTATCTGCTCCATCCAATCGGGCGCGGGCGGGACCGATGCGCAGGATTGGGCAGAGATGCTGCTGCGGATGTATCTGCGCTGGGCAGAGCGCCGCGGTTTTACCGCCGAAGTTTTAGAAGCGCAGGCCGGGCAGGAAGCGGGCCTGAAATCCGCCACCTTTCGTGTCGAGGGCGATTACGCCTACGGGTTGATGTCCGCGGAGGCGGGCGTTCACCGGCTGGTGCGCATCTCGCCGTTTAATTCCGGCGGCAGCCGCGAGACCTCGTTCGCCTCGCTCTTTGTCTCGCCCGAGATCGACGAGGACATCGAGGTCGAGGTGCTGGACAAAGATCTGCGCGTTGACACCTATCGAGCGACGGGCGCGGGCGGCCAGCACATCAACACAACCGACAGCGCGGTGCGCATAACGCACTTGCCGACAAACATCGTCGTGTCTTGCCAAAACCAGCGTTCACAGCACCAGAACCGTGCCGTGGCGATGCAGGTCCTGCGTTCAAAGCTTTATGAATTAGAACTGGAAAAACGCAAAGCGGGCACCGCCGAACTCGAAGCGGGCAAGCAGGACATCTCCTTCGGTTCGCAGATACGCAATTACACCCTGCAGCCCTACCGGCTGGTCAAAGACGCGCGCACAAAATATGAACGCTCCGACGTGGAAAACGTATTAGATGGAGAGATAGACGATTTTATAAAAGAGTTCTTGATTTGGCGGAAAAACAAGGCATAATGTATCGTGGTTTAAGCAGTAGTTTAAACTGGGAGCGCGGACGGCTCGTCCGCAATGAACGCAAAGCGTTCAAAATCCTGATTTTGAGACCCTATAAATATAATTAAAGACATTTCGCGTGGCAGGCACGCATTGCGGACGAGCCGTCCGCGCTCCAAATAATGGCGACTTTATCAAGAAATTCCAGTAGGCCACGCCCGCAGCATTCGCGGCAGAACGAGATCGTGTCTATTCTGCTGCTGGCACTGGGTTTGCTGTTGTTTCTTTGCCTGGTCACCTATAACCCGAACGATGCTACCTGGATCACCACCAGCCAGGAAGCGCGGCAGAATTTTATCGGCTATATCGGGGCGTACCTCGCGGCCACGTTTCTGCAGACCTTTGGATTGATCGCCTATATTCTGCCGGCGCTGATCGTGCTGATCGCCTGGCAGTGTTTCAAATCGCTCAGCCTGCGCGTGTCGGTGATGAGCATTGCCGCGTTCCTGCTTTTTGTGCTTTCGCTGGTCGGGCTGATGGGCTTGACGGATTACAAAGTTTTTGACAGCAGTGTTTATGTCGGCGGCATCATCGGCTATTTTATCGGCTGGCTGTTCGTGCCCTGGATCACCAAGATCGGCGCTTTTATTTTGCTGGCGGCGGTCGGCATCGCTTCCTTTATCTACATCACCAATTTTTCGCTGACGATCGTTTTTGCCGACGTGCGGCATTATGCGGAAATGCTGATCGGCTGGATACGCAATCATCCCGCGCTCGAAGCCGAAGCCTTGTCCAAGGGCGACAAGGGAACGCCGGTGGAAAATCTCTACGCCGCCGAAAACAAGCATGCGAAAAAACTCCGCGATGACGCCAAAGAAGGCGGAAAGAAGATCGGCGCGGCGATAACCGGATTTATCAGCAAGCTGGGCGAACCGCCTAAAAAAGCCGGGGAAGTCGAGAAAGTCCCGGAAGTAGCGGAAGTCAAGGAAGAGAAGAAACCGGCGCCGACGATCATCGCGCGCGATGTCGTAACGCCGAAAGGAAATGGGGAAAGTAAGGAAAAAGAGGAAATTGAGGGAAAGGGGGAAATTAAGGAAGTAGCCGGAGCTAACGGCCTGGACGATCTGAACATTAAGATCAAAGACCGTGTCGATCTGGATAAAAACTCGCCGGAAGAAATAGTTGACGGAAAAGAGCCGGTTGAACCCATTTCTATTGGTGGCAGCGAAGAACCCGCGCCAAAACCCGCGCCTGCGCGTAAGAAACAATCTTTTGATAAGTACACGCTGCCCAAATCCGAATTTCTGACCGAGCCGCCGCCCGCCACCGAGCAGCGCGAAGAAGAATTAAAGGCCGTCGCGCAGGAACTGGAAGCTAAATGCAACGAGTTTAAGGTAGGCGGCCGCGTAGCCGTCATCCGCCAGGGCCCCGTGGTTACGACCTATGAATTCAAGCCCGATTCCGGCGTGAAATATTCGCGCATCACCGGGCTGACGGACGATTTGGCGCTGGCGCTCAAAGCGCAATCCATCCGCATTGACCGCATCCCCGGCAAAGCCTATGTCGGTATCGAAGTGCCTAATCCGAACCGCGAAACCATCTTCCTGCGTGAAGTGATCGAGTCCGCCAAATTTGAAAAGTCCGAATCGAAACTGACCATCGCGCTCGGCAAAAAGATCGACGGCGAAAATTACGTGACCGACCTCGTCAAGATGCCGCACCTTTTGATCGCGGGCGCGACCGGCGCGGGAAAATCCGTCGGCGTCAATTCGCTGGTCGTCTCCATTCTCTACAAAGCGCGGCCCGATGAAGTGAAATTTATCATGGTCGATCCGAAGCGCCTGGAGCTTGGCGTCTATGCCGACATTCCGCACCTCGCCACGCCGATCATCACCGATCCGAAACGAGCGGCGATCTCGCTCAAGTGGGCGGTGCACGAGATGGAGCGCCGCTACAAGGAACTCGCCGGCTGGGGCGTGCGCAATATTGAAGGCTTTAACAAGGAAGTGCCGCGCCGCAATTTCCTGAAAGATTATGACGAGAACGGCGAGCCGTGGAAATCGCTGCCGTACATCGTGATCATCATTGACGAGCTGGCGGACCTGATGATGGTGTCGGGCCGGGAAGTGGAAGAATCGATCACGCGTCTGGCACAGATGGCGCGCGCCGTCGGCATCCACCTGGTGCTGGCGACCCAGCGTCCGTCGGTCGATGTCATCACCGGCCTGATCAAAGCGAATTTTCCCGCGCGCATTTCCTTCCGCGTTTCTTCAAAAGTAGATTCGCGCACGATCATCGACGCCAACGGAGCCGAACAATTGCTCGGCCGCGGCGACATGCTTTTCCTGCCGCCCGGTACTTCGCAGATCATCCGCGTGCACGGCGCTTATGTCGATGAAAAAGAGATCGCCAAGATAGTCGACCATATCAAGCGCCAGGGCGCGCCCGAATACGACGAGACCATTACCCAGGCCGCCGAAGAATCCGAGGACGGCGAAAATGGCTTGCCGGGCCGTAACGACGAGCTTTTCTGGGACGCGCTACGCGCCTGTATCAACGCCAAACGCGCTTCGACCTCGCTGCTCCAGCGCCACCTGCGCATCGGCTACGGACGCGCCGCCGCAATTTTAGACGCGATGGTGCGCGAAGGTTTTATCGGCGAAATGGACGGCTCACGCGCAAGGCCGATCCTGGATAAAGCTTACGAGGCGTTAAGAGATGAAGACGGACTTTAGGCGTGATACGCAATACGCAATACGCAATACGCAATACGCAATACGCAATACGTCAATATGCTGTAGCGGTTTCGATAATAGCCCCGTGCTTTAGCGCGGGGTTTTATGCGGCCACGAATAATTTCGCGCGTCAAAAGCATACATGCTTTTGACGCGCGAAATTAATTTATAGAGTTACGCTAAACCCCGCGCTAAAGCACGGGGCTATTTAAAGAACTCAAAGCATCTAGTTCAAACTCTCTTGCGTTTTGTTGCCGGCGGGACACCGGCGTTCCCAGGTTTACGGGCTAATTTTCCTACCTGTTAAAATTCTGAAAACTTGAATTGTAATACTCCACCGGCGCGAGGTCGTCGGTGAGCACTGGATACCCGTCGCTGACCGAAATGCGCGATTCGGGTATCAGATGTTTCAGAGCCTTATCTATTTCCGGATCGGTCGAGGCGAAGGTCTGCGGTTGGTCGGCTTTTTTACAGGCGATAATGATCAGATTTTGGATGATATTATCGGCGCGATTTTCCTGCACCTTAAAAACATAAATTTTCGGGAACACCTGCCGGTAAGTGTTTAGCTCAGCCTGCAGAAAACGGCTGGAGTTACCACCCACGGCGTTGACGAGGTTGAAGATGACCACGCCGTCGTCTTTCAAGGTACGATCGATCTGGCGGACAGCCTCGATCGTCGTCAGTTGAAACGGCATATTGAAAAGCGAAGAAAAAGCGTCGAGAAAAACTGCGTCGTATTTGCCGGTCTCCGCCGTGTTGAGAAAAATGCGGCCGTCCTGGTGAAAGATGTGCATCGCGGGCGAGTCCTGCAGCCGAAAATGATCGCGCGCGATCCGCGTCATTTGCGGATCGATCTCGACCACGTCGATCTCTTTTTCCGGATATTTTTTGATGTAATCTTTCGGAAACGAATAGCCCGCGCCGCCGATGATCAGTGAGTGCTGGAAGTCCGGCTTGAAATAGCGGAGCAGGTGATAATACTTGATATATTCGGCGGCCTGGTCGTCGCGGTCGAGATACATCACGGATTGCACCGTAAAAGGATCGAAGGCGAGCGCACGGGCTCGGTCCTGATCTTTTCCGAATTTGTAATCGTACACCTGGATCCGGCTGTATTCGGTATCGATATCGTAGAGATTACTTGTCCGGCGGAGTTCCAGACTCAATATCTCGTTGGCGCCGATGCCCAAAAGCAGCGTGAGCAGCACTGCCACGTTGATCATCTTGAGCGAGAAAGGAATCAGCATTATCGACACCGCGATCAACAGCCCGGAGATGAGATAGAGCGTCCGAGCGCTGCCCACAAAAGGAATAAGAAAAAATCCGGCGAGAAAAGTTCCGAGGATGCTGCCGACCGTCGAGAGCGCATAGAGACGTCCGACTGTTCGCCCCGTTTCGCTGAGCGAATCCATTTTTAGTTTAACGGCATAAGGCGTAACAAAACCGAGCAGGACGCTGGCCGGCGCAAACAGCAGCAAGGCCGCCAGCAGCGAACGCACCTCAAGCGGCGCCTGCATCTGCGCGATGTTGGCCAGCAGCACGTCTTTGAGCAAGATGGTTATGGCCACCGCGCCGCCCGCGAAAAAGATGGCCGAGGCGAGGATCTTCATATCCGGCTTTTTATCGGCCATTTTTCCGCCCAGCCAGTAACCAAGGCTGAGCGCCGCCAGGATCACGCCGATCAGGCTGGTCCAGACATAGGTCGAAGTACCGATGTGCGGCGACAGTATCCGCGAGCCGATGATCTCGTAGATCATTACCAGCGCGCCGCAAACAAAAACCGCGACCTCAAGAACCGGGACCTTTGAACGAAATGAAGTTTTCTCTTCTGCCATACTTTAGTAAGTTACTTTTAAATACTTTTGGTTAGAAGTCAAAAAGCGATCCCCATAGCCCCGCGCTTTAGCGCGGGGGCAATATTCACCCAAAAAATAATTTGCGCGTCAAAAGCACGCGTGCTTTTGACGCGCAACAATTATTGCCTCGCCAAACCCGGCCATAAATGACCGGGCTATTTAAAGATATTTTCACGCCCTCCCTAACGGTCGGCTACTGACACAAAATTCTATACTTCCAAATCGTTAAAAAACCTTTAAATCTCTACATTTTCAATATTTTGCCGAAATGGGGCAAAAATCCTCGTTTACCTGTGCAAAAAGTTGTGGAAAACCTCCGAAAATTCATCTGAAAGCGCGATTTTACAAGGGCTTGAAGCATTTTGCACAAAATCAGTGCAAAATCCGTAAATGCCATATAATCAACACTTAGATATTACATAGTTTTTAACAAAATGTTAAAGCCTGTTGTGTTTGATGTCTTACTTTAAGTTTTTCCACAACAATTGTGCGATCCCGCACATTCTGAGGCAAAAATAGAGGAATTTTGCTACAATTTGATATCCCAACACCAAAAAAACAGACGGTTTTAGCAGATGAAGCAAGACTCCCTCCGAACTTCAAACGCTCAGCTTACGCTGTATCCGCTGGCATGGCTCGCGGCCGCATTTGCCGTTGGCGTTTTCCTATCTTCAGCTCTTACTTTAAGTACCGCGATCTGGCTGACCGGCGCTCTTTTGGCCGGTCCAGCCGCGTTTATTCTCAAATACCGGCAGTACGCGGCGTCTTTATTGCTCTTGCCGGCATTTATCTGCGCCGGAGGCCTGCTTCATCAGATTGAAAACACCAGGATTCGCCCGGACCGGTTAAAAGTCTTATACGATAACGGCAGCTTTAGGTCGGGCGAATTTGTCGAAGTCACCGGGACCATCGCTCGCGAGCCGGAGCCGGCGGTGAACGGGTTCTTCCTGTGGGTCGATTCCGACATCCTGCTGTACCAAAAAGAGGAAAACAAGGTGTCCGGTACCGTGCGTCTCTTCGTTTCAATAGATAATGAAGCCGATGCGCTGCAGTACGAAACCCTGTCATTAGGCGCGGGTGATAAGGTTGCCGCTTCCGTTGAACTCAAGCGCGAAGAGAGGTATTTAAATCCGGGCGTGCGCTCAAGAAAAGAAAACCTGGACCGTCAGGGAATTGACGCCACCGGCACGATAAAAGACAGCGAAGATCTGAGAAAACTTTCCGCCGGTACTTCGCTTTATACTTCAGCGGCGAAATTTATTTATCAATGGCGCAGTGCACTGCTCAAGGAATTTCAAACGCGTTTCAACGGCCCGACCGCCGGCGTAATGATCGCTTCGCTGCTGGGCAACAAATATTTTCTCGATAGATCGACGGGCGAAGCTTTTCGCGAAGGCGGCACGTTTCACATTCTCGTGATCAGCGGCGCTCATATCACGCTGCTGGGCACGCTGATCGTTTGGCTTTTGTCGCGCATCACACGGCGGCGCTGGTGGTTGTTCCTTATTTCCAACATTATTCTCTGGATTTACACACTGGCTGTAGGCGGGGAAGCTCCCGTTACCCGCGCCGCGCTGGTGTTTACCATCCTGAGCTTTTCTTATGTGGTACAGCGGCAGGGCACGCTGCTTAACGCGTTGGGCGCTTCGGCGCTGGTGCTGTTGATATGGAAGCCGTCGGAATTGTTCGATCCTTCGTTTCAACTGACATTCACCTGCGTTTTTGCGATCGTGGCTTTCGCTCTGCCGCTGCTGCAAAAATTGGAAGCTATAGGCGCCTGGTATCCGACGGCAAAAGAACCGCTCCCGCCGAATTGCCCGCGCCTTTTTAATGGGGGGCTAAAAACTTTTTGCGAGATACTTTTCTGGCGCGAGAAGAGATGGCGGCGTGAGCAAAAACGCAGCGTCTGGCAATGCGTGCTGTTTAAAACTAAATGGGCCGCGAGGCTGGAAGAAAATGCTGTCCAACCGATATTGCGCTTTGTTTTTGCGGCGATTTTTATTTCCGCGGCCGTGCAGATCTGGCTGCTGCCTTTTCTGGTGGTTTATTTTCACCGCCTCTCGCCGGCCGGTATTATCCTCAATTTATTTGTCGGAATCTTGCTGGCGGCCGAAACGTTCACCGCGCTTTTTAGCGTATTGGCCGCGGGAATAAGCGCTACATTCGCCGCGCCGTTCGTATGGCTGACGGAAAATTTGAATTGGCTGATGCTGCATTCAGTCGATCCTTTCGATGTGTATGATACGGCGGCGTTACGGATACCCGCTTACACCGGCGCGGCGCGGATCGTCTACGTAATTTACTTTCTGCCGCTGATCGCGCTATGGATCGCGGCGATCCGCTGGGACCCGTTCGCATTGGCGGTCACAAAACAGCGGCGGTTTTGGAAACAAGTTTTTTATTCTCCGCAATTTTCTTGCTGTGTGTTATTAGTACTGTCCGCAGTAATTATTTTCCATCCCTTCAGTGCGCCACCACCCGACAGTAATTTACGGATCGACTTTCTCGATGTCGGGCAGGGAGACGCTGCGCTTATTACATTTCCCGGCGGTACGACGATGCTGATCGACGGCGGCGGCCAGTTCAATTTCAGCAAGGCACAGGTGATCGGAGAAAACGGCCGGCCTATCCAGTTTGAACCCGACACGCCCGTGATAGGTGAAGCGGTCGTGTCCGAATTCCTCTGGCAGCGCGGTCTGGAAAGGATAGATTACCTGGTCGCCACACACGGCGACATCGACCATATCCAGGGGCTGAATAATGTGGCGCGAAATTTTTTTGTAAAAGCGGCAATTATCGGCGCCGGCCAGAAGCCGTCGGAAAATCTCAGGCAGTTTTATGAAACCCTGGAGCGGCGAAATATTCCGGTGATCCTAACCGCGCGCGGCGATGTTTTCAGATTCGGTCCATCGGAAGAGGTCACGGTCGAGATTCTTTCGCCTTCGGCGGAGACGGTTCGGCTTTCCGAGAATAACAACTCGCTGGTGCTGCGGATAACTTTTGGCGAGCGCAGTTTTCTTTTCACCGGCGACATCGAAAAGGAAGCGGAAGAAGTTTTACTGGAAGATCCGGCGAGATTGAAATGCGATCTGATCAAGGTGCCGCATCACGGCAGCCATTCTTCCTCGAGCGAAAAATTTGTCGCAGCCACCGGAGCAAAAACGGCGGTGATCTCCGTCGGGCGCGATTCGCCTTTCGGCCATCCGCATCCGGAAATTACCCGGCGCTGGAGGGGCAGCGGCGCAATAGCAATGACCACCGGTTCTAACGGTACGATAACCGTGATCACCGATGGCCACAATATAAGATCGGACAACTATCTCAGAGGCCAGACACACCAATAGGCGCATTTGTTCCCAAAAGCTTCCGAGCGTTCCCAAGTTAATCCAATTTATGCCTTATTTATACTAAATGAATTCAACTATGTCAAGGGTTTTTGTTAAACACTTATACCATAGGTAGTGGTTATGTAGCGTGCATGTCAAAAGGTATGTTTATAAATGTTTAATTATCAGATTATAAAGAGTTATCACTTCAAACTCTTGATCTCTTTCGCTAAACTAATAACGCTGGATACCACTCCGAGTTTTAAAGTTGAATCGATCGTTAATAAAAACCATGCAATTAGTATTAAAGCTACGATGTTAGTACCGATCCCGATAGATTGAAGTGACGGTTGTTGCCATAGTAAAAAACCTAAAAGAAAAAGTGGAACAACAATTCCCAAAAAAGAAGGAATGCCTTTAAATATGCGCTGCTTACGGCTTAGACCCATCGTTTCGGGCTGATGTGACACCCTTGCCCAATCAAATTTACCGTACTCACCTTTTATATAGATTTCCGCAAGCTCATAAAAATCTCTTCGTAGGTCGCTCAGCGTAGTCTCTTGGGGAGTAATGGCCCAGCCTTCTCTTTCTCGAATATAGCGCTCCAAATATCTAAAATGCGTGGTTATATGTTCCTGTTCAATAGCATTTTTACTTTCAAACCGTAATTTAAGAAATAAAGTATTTCTTGCTAAATCGTTAATACGAGTTATAAGAGATATTTTTTTCTCGGAATCCGTCAAAACGTCATTCCGACTAAGTTCAACGATCAGATAGGCTATCGTCAGCATGCACACAGTGTCTGCAAACCTTCTCATGGTTAATGTCGCGGTAATTTTATTACTTATCCGGGCAATTACAAACGTGAACAATATAACGGTCCCATACAACAATATCCATAATACGGCACTCATAACCCAGGAGTTAACGAAATTTGCGCTTTCAATATTTAATGACTTAAAGACAGGGGAAACATTCACATAAAACAGAATGAATACCGTACACATAATGGCAAAGATCGACAGAGAAAATATAAGGTAAAGAAGCCTTCGCATACGCTGTCTTCGGGACAAACGATATTGGTGAAAAGAAACAATCTCGAGAATTTGAGGACTTGCAAAACCTATGGCCTTAAACAACTCCGTCAAAAACGGGTCCCACTGATAAGAATTGTAGGCAGCTTTCAGTTCAACGGGAGTAGGACCGGCGCCTATTCGTGTGTTCGATAAATTACCAACCCATACATTTATTTTTTGCCAGAAGTTCAAAGTCTTGTAATGGTCATCAACAAAGACGAACTTATCTAATTTGATAAATCTATAATCCAATGGGAGTTCCTTTCTCGCCCAAGTAGAAAATTCATCAACTTTTATGATGCTTACATTTGTTCTTATTGTGGGAAATTGGGCGAAACTTGAGGCAAGATAATATATAAAGACTTTCAAGTCAAGAATTTTATCCAGTTGATTCAGGCAAAAGCTCTAAACGATCGAGACTAGGGATTTTTTTCACCAATATGATCTTCGCCGCTATAGTGGACATTTACCCTGGTGGCGCGGCCATTTTCGTCCACCGTAAAGGTGACGCGGCCTTCGGTCAGCGGCATATAAAATTCCGTGGCCGAGAGCGGGATCAGCCCGGCGAGGAAGCGGTCAGGAATGGCGGCGGCGAGCAAGGAACCAGGCTCCGGATCTTTCGAGATCGTCAGCACCGCGCCGTCCGACATTTTAAAAGCGCCTTTTAATTTTTCGAATTGCTCAGCCGCCAGCGTGGCAACTTTTCCCGTGACCGGCATATCCCACGGCAGGCCCAGGGCGATCGCCGTCACATCACGCCGGACGCGGCTTGTGCGCATAGTCTCGATATTGCTGAACACGACCACGGTCATATTTTTTTCCGGCAACTTGGTAAAGTCGCTGATGTAACCGGGCAATCCGCCGGTGTGCGAATAGCGTTTGCCGAAAACAGAATCGATAAACCACCCGTAACCATAATTTTCCAAGCCCGGCGTGAAAACTTCCTGCGCGGTTTTGGCGGAGACGAGCCTGGCGTTTTCGTTTTTGGCGTCCATTATCACGCTCCATTTATAAAGATCGTCGACGGTCGAATAAAGCGCCGCATCACCGGCCGGCGCCTGCAGCGATATCTGCGGCACTTTTTTTGCGCCCAGATCGGCAATAGAAATACCGGGCAGAAATTTATCCCACGGCACGGTCACGCCCCCGTAACCCGCGGCCAGGCGCTCGGGCGGTTTTCTGTAATTCATCATTCCGGACGCATTCATTCCGGCAGGCTTTAAAATATTTTTCTCGACAAATTTGTTGTACGGCGTGCCGGAAACTTTTTCCACGATGCGTGACAGAATAATATAAGCAGTATTACTGTAGTGGAATTTTTCGCCCGGTTTAAAATCAAGCGGAAGCTTTTTTGCGTCGGCGTAAATGATATCGGTCACATCGGGCTTGATCATAAACTCGACATGCCTGGGCGAAAAAAGCTCGAGCTTTTCCTCGTAATCGGGAATGCCCGAAGTATGCCGCATCAGATTTTGCACGGTGACCGGCTTCCACGCTTCGGGACAATCTTCGATATAGCTGCAGATCGAATTTTTCAGTTTTAGTTTGCCTTTATCACGCAGCATCAGCGCCGCCATCGACGTGAACATTTTTGTGATCGAAGCGACCTCGTGCCGCGTTTCGGGCGTGTAGGGAATTTTCCGCTCGATGTCGGCAAATCCGTAGCCTTTGCGGAAAATAACCTGGTTGTCTTTTGCCACCAGCACCACGCCGTTAAATCTGCCGAGTTCGGTCCGGGCGGTCAGGTAGCGGTCGATAGTAGCTGCTGTTGCTGCGGCCGCATCAGGTGGGGTCTGCGCCGCGGCAGGAAGCAGGCCAAATACATACGTAAATAACAGCAGGGAAATGAAGAGGAAATTTTTCTTAAGCATAAAAATATGATTGGCGACGCTTGGTTATACGTTGGGTCTAAGGCAAGGTTTCAGTGTCCGGGTCTATCAGAGCGGGCGCAAGCAACCCTTACTGACCTGAGAGGTGTCCGGCTTGAAAGGTAAATATAGAGCCAAACAAATTCGCAGTCCGGAAGGGCCGCTTGCGCCCGCTCTTAATTTAAAAAAGGAGCGGAAATGATCCGCTCCTTTTTTTGTGTCCAAAAGCCGCCTAAAGGCGGGACTCAGAACTGCCCTGGCTCTAATTATTTTATCTTCAGCGAAGGGTCACCGATGATGGCCCAGGTCAGCGGCACTTCGGGGCTGGTTGCATTCAGCTTGGCCGCGTGCGTGGCATCGCCGAGCCGGGTGTAGGTGCCCTGGCCAAGCAGGTCAAAAAATACCAGCGCCATTTCTTCCTGAATGTTCGGGGTCGTCGAGCCGGTCGAAGCCCAGGTCGTCGGCGATCCTCCGGTCGGCAGTTTCATCACGCCTTCAGCAATGCTGTCGTCACTCAGATCGGCGAAAAAGCCGTTCAGACAGGTCAGCATCAGGAATATGGAAAGATTGCTTCCCGAATTAGTAAAATTGATCACGTCGTTGGTGGCCGGCGCATTTGGCGTGTAGCGCATTATCTGCAGGCTCGACCAGACTCTGGGGGCGCCGTGCCCCGCATAATTCACCAGAAAAGGCCCGGCATTAACGCCATTGATGATCTTGGTGCGGATATCGGTAGCATTGAACGGCGGATTCTCCAACGCATAGACAAACGTGGCGGGCATCGCCGCCGGCAGTTCGTTCCGCAATTGGTGATTCATATAGTCAAAATCCCAACCGTCGGGCTGGTCGGCAACGAAAAGCGCCCCGCGCGTCAGCAGCGCGTCGGCAACCGATGCTTCGAAAGCCGTCACTTTGGTTTGCATAAAGGTCATGGTCGCGCCGTCGCGCACGGTCATGCGCCCGATCGCCATTTCCGCGACGCCGTCGCCATTGGCATCACCCAAAAATTCATCGCTCGGCGATTCGCCTTCGGAAGTGTCGATAAATTTTGTCGGGATAAAGTCGTTGTAACCCAAGCCCATATAATTACGCGAATCGTAGGTGGAATCGCCCGCCAGCATGACATATTTCAAATTAGCGTCGACGCCCTTCAAATAAAGCAGGTAGGCTTTGACGGCGCTCGGCGTCGGCAGCCCGAAATCGAATTCGTCATAAACGTCCTCAACATTAACGACATCGACCGTCAGGCCCTGGCCGCGCCGGTAATTCGCCCAATTATTCGACTCGGTCATAAAGTTGCCGTGGCTTAAGATCAGCATATCGGCGGTGGAGGTCGTCGACGAAAGCGTCGAAGGCGTATTAAGGGTGATCGAAACCGGCGAGAGCACCGAATTTTCATTGACCGCGATCATCGGATGAGCGCGCCCGGAAGGGATCGCCACGTCAAACCCGCTTACGCCGGGCGTTACCGTGGTGTTTAAGATCAGCATCGGGTCGTTTTCGTAATAAAGGTCAAACACGCGGATGTTCGCCGTGTTAAAGCCCGCCACCCTGGTGTTGTGCAAATGCCGTGTGTCAAAAGTAAGGGTGTTTTGGTCCGCCTTATAAAGCCGGTCGTAAGTGATCTCGACAAAATCGAGCAATGACACGTCACCGGGCGCGTCTACGGCGGTGAATTCGAAAGTATTATTTCCTTCGGGTACGAGGGAAGCTTTGGTGCTGAAAGTTTTCGAGGCGGGTACGATACCGACATAAACGATCTCGCCTAAAAGTGATCCGTTCATTTTTACCTGAAAACGGTGATGTGTGGAAGTAAAGCCGTGCGCGGCTACCTTGATCGAGACGTCCGCGCCGTCAGGGTCGATGTCCTTGACGCTGATCGTGCGCGACACGGTCCCGCTGCTCACGATCGGGCCGAACCAATTGTCCAGGTCACCGTTTACGATCTGCCCGCTGACAAAACTTGAGCGCGGCTCATAATGAGTGACGCTGCTAAAATTCCGGCTTTCTACCGGCGGCGCAAAAGCGCGGCGGATCGTTTCCAGCATCCGCTGTCCGGGCCCCGCCCCGGCGATCAGATAATACATCTGAAAATCGCTGTTTTGAATGTCGATACCGCGCCCGTAAAATTCGATAAAGTTTCCGGCCGGTTCGACGATCATTTTCTGTTCTATGCCGTTTAGGTAGAGCTGCCAGTTTGCCGGAGACGCCGCTATGTTAAACCCGGCCGCCTGCAACTGGGCTTTGGTGATGTGATAGATGCCGTTCTTGCTTACCCGGATCTTTACACCCGGCTGGGCCGCGACCCATTTTTGATTGATCGGATCGGAAGGGAAGACTTCGCCCGATGATGAACCCGGGGGCCTGGGTGTCTTAAAAGACGATTTAAGGGACGCCGGATATTTTTGCAGGACCAGCCCCGAATTTTCGCCGGTGAAATCCGGGCGAAGCCGTTCGTTATAACCGGCCTTTGTTTTGATATTTCGTTCATAGGACGGCGCTACGGGGCCGTAGAGAGCTTTCTGCCCGCGCTTATCCACTGTTTCGATGTACCAGGAAGAATCGCTTCGGCCCGCCGGGTCGTAAGCGGAGTAAGCCTGGCCTCCGGTCAATTCTACTCTTTCACTCACCCGCATCATCGAACCGCCGATAAGTGAATCATTTACCGGCCGCTGCATTCCGTCGCTGTCTACCCGGTAAATATTGAAGCCGAGATTACCCAGTTCGTAAGTGGTTTCCCAGTTGATAACAGCACCATTAACGCCATCGACAAAAACCTTGATGTCGCCCATCACGGATGCCGGGCGGCTTACGGGTTGGACGGTGATCTGGCGCGTCAACCCCACTTGGCCCACCTGGGGCTTTTTACCCGGATTCTGGGCACCCGGCTTTTGCGCTGGAGCAAAACTACATAACGATATGCTGATAATTAGCAAACCTGAGATAAAAATAGACTTCTTTTTCATTTGATCTCCCTGAATCAAGTTCAAAACGTACGGGGATGGTTATTTAGTTGTAAATTCAGATGCAATTACCTGACAATCTATCCTATTTTTGCCCTAAAGCCAAGCTTTTTCGGGGTGATTAGTAAGAACCGAGCAGTAGCGGTATGAGGTCAGAACCGGGAACGGTAGTGACCGGGTTTCCGGTTTCGTATATTTAGTGTAATTCGTGATAATAAATAAACCCGGTCGCTACCGCTTCCGGGTCTGACCTCATGCTCCAGAGGCTAACTCTTTTTTACCGTTTACACTTCTCGACCATTTTTTGCAGTCCGATAACCTCATCATTTTCAACGCTTAGCGAAATCGCGAGTTCGGATGCCGAGCGCGAATAGGTTTCCGCCTGCTGGCAGTCGCGTTTTTCGTAAAAGATCTTGCCGAGGGCAATATGGCCTTCGAGCAGCTTATTATCCCAGAAGAGGGCGGTTTTCAGCGCGCTCACGGCGGCTTCCAGTTCACCGCGGCGCAAACGGATATTGCCCATGATCAGGTAAGCTTCGGCGCTCATCGGCTCGCTGGTCAGAATGCGGTTGATGACGGCCAGGGCGTCGTCATCGCGCCCGGCTTTGTAGAAATTGCGCGCCTGCAGCAGCATCGCCTGCGTTTCGTCGATCGGCGGAGGCAGCGCCTGGTTCTGGCGGCGTGAAAGAATCATTACCGCAAAATCCTTGCGCGGGGGCTGCTTGATGCGCAGCGAGATGCTGTCGGTTCCTTTGCCTTTTTGCCATTCGGTTTCCGACTTGGCGTAGTTGGGCAGATATTTTCGCGCCTGGTTGTCAAAATTCTGGAAGTTCGGGTCTTCCTTGCCTTTGGTGGCTTCGATGGCTTTGGCCAGCAGGAAATATGCCGGGCCGTCTTTTTGGCTGGCGGCCAGCAGCGGGCGCAAAACTTCCGCGGCCTCGCTGTAATTTTCCTGCAGGAAAAGTCCGTAGGCATAATTGAAACGCACGTCCTGGTCATTCGGCGAAGAATCGAGCGCCTGTTTCAAAAACGCCACGCCGTCGCTTAAGAACGCGGCGGATTTGGCGGTGTTTTTCTTTTCCGCGCGCGCCGCCTGCAGAGATATTGCGCCCAGAATATTGTGCACGGCGATCAGTTTCAGATCGTCGGCCAGCGGGCGCAGCGTCGCCAGCGCCGGTTCATAGTTGCCCTGTCCCCAATGGATCAGCCCGGTATAAAAAGCGGCTTCGGCATAATGCGGATCGGCCGTCGGGATACGCGAAAAATAATCGATCGCATTGAGATGTTCTTTGCGGTTCAAATAATAATGTCCGAGTTCGAGCGCGGCATCGGTATATATTTCGCCCGCGCGTTCGAGGGTGTAACGGTTGAGCGCGTTTTTCAGATACGCTTCGCGGCGCGTGTCGCTTTCCGGCGTCAGCAGCGCTTTGATATACGCTTCAAAAGCCAGGGGCGGAATGGTGATCGCTTTCTCGATAAATTTATTCTGCTCGAAGGGCAGCGATAATCCATCGCGCTTAAAAAATATCTGGTAAGCCAGTTCGCCCTGCAGCCGCTGCAGATTTCCCAGCGCGCCCTGGATAACAATTTCGCGGATCACTTTTTTCCCGTCGACCTCTTCGGTCAAAAAGCTCCCGTCATTGACGCGCACTATCCGCGCGGTGATCCTGATGCTGGCGGCGATCTTTTCGGCGGCAGTATTGGGGGCAGCGTTGGGCGGGGCAGCGTCGGTGGCGGTCTGCTGTTCGGGGATGACCTCGTACTTGCCGGTAACCATCAGGCTGGCGCGGGCTTCGCGGGCGAGCCGCAGGGAAGTGGCCACCGAGGGCAGCGTCGTCAGCGGAATATTATTTTTTACCTGGATGAATTTGCGCTCTTCGTTGGAAACGGTGGTGAGCGTCGAATCTTTCAGCAGATCGGTCAGCGCATCGGCAAAGCTCTCGCCGATCCAGTTAAGCTCCGGTTTGCCGGACGATTCGCAGATCGACAAGACGCTGTTGTTGATCTTAAAGGTGCCGAGCTTGCCGCAGTTCTCAAACGGAAAAACCAGTATCGCGTCCGGATTTTTCTGCGCCAGAACAGACGTCGGGATAAGAATGCAAAGAATAAATAAACTTAAAATTGCGTATCTGAAATTCATAATTGATCGGTTACATTAAAAATTTTTTATCGCCCGGGATATTTGATGTGACATTTAATATAGAAAGCGCCGGATCGTTTCCATCACTTAAAGTTTTCTCCTTGATAAAGGAGTTTAGTTTGCGCATCTGCAGTCCGTCTCCCAGCCGCAGATTTTTCACCGTCTGCCGCCTGCCGTCATTGAAAACGATATGCACTTTATCTTCATCGACGGTCATCGACGAGATCTCGTGATATCCGTATAATTTCGCCAGGCCGAAACCGCTGCGAATGCGGATAAATGACTGCTCCAGCGTAATACTTTCCAGCAGCGTCATCGAAACACCGGCGATCGCAATTATTCCGCAGAGGACCATCAGGCCGGCCGTGATCCACAGGTTATATTGCGCGGGCAATCCTGCCTTGTCCACCAAAAAGACCTGCCAGATAAACATCAGCGCGATCAACACCGCGATCAGCGTGCCGGCGATGGTCATCGGCTGCCGTTTGGCGCTGGTACCGGATATGATCGGGGTTTCCATTTCTTTATCGGTCTTTTTATCGCAATGAAGTCAGTACCGGGAACGTAGTGACCGGCTTCCTACCTCAGCGGGCTCAATGCTTGTCGTTTTCGCTTCGCTCATAGCCGGGTCACTACGTTCCCGGTACTGACCCGTTACTTTCTGACTTCCACATGCTCACCGCCCCTTCGGTTCGCGATATGCCGGTTCAAAACTGCGCGTCGTATTTTCCGTCACGCTACTCATACCGGCCATACCGGACGCCATATTTGAGGCCGGCTGTGCCGCGTCAAAAGGCTGCGCTTCGTGCAAAACTCTCGTCGCGGCTCCCTCGGTGCGATAGTTTTCCGCCACTTCTTTTGAGGCGTTTGCCCGGCTCCTGGTCGCGCTTAACAAGAGCTTTAACAGGCCCAGTTCAGAGATCGTCAACAGGAAAAACGCAAAGAAAGCTATCGCCGCTACGACGTTATCGCCCATCTCCAGCTCTTTTTTCATCACCGTGAGCAGGCCGATAAGAACGCCGATACCCGCGATCGGCAGGCCCAGCAGCGCCGCGATCAGAAAATTGAACGATGCCTCGGAGATCGTGCCGGGCTCCTGCTTTTTTCCCGGAGCGAGCTTATAACCACAATGGTTGCAAAAGCTTAGCCCCGGTATAAGGGATTTTCCGCAAGATGAACAATACATAATTTCACGCCCCTGCCATCTATACGATACTCCACCCCGCGCGGTTCACCCAAAGCCCCTGATATCAGGATGCATACAAACAACAAATATCGCTTCTGTCGAGATGTCGAAGAAGCGACGGCTATAAAGAGTTTGATGGTGAAATTAAGTAAAAGGTTTGGGCGAAAATGGTAACCGGTACGGGATTTGAACCCGTGTTGCCGCCGTGAAAGGGCGGTGTCCTAGACCCCTAGACGAACCGGTCATGCTGAAACACTATGCCGGCAAGCGTAAAATTCACGCTGCCGCTTCAAATAGCATCGCTCACCAAGGGCTAACCTGTCAGAAAGCGAACATTTAGGATAACGAACACGGCTTTTTCTGTCAAACGCACATGGAGCGCGGCCGTCTCTGCCCGCATTGTAGCGCCACCGTCCCGCCGTCAGATTATACGCGGTCGGGACGCCCACGCGACTGCCGGCGAGACGCCGGCGTTACTTTTCCGCCCCGAATCGCCTTAATATCTCTTCTACCTTTGCTTTCACCTCATTGGAAGGTTTTGGCTGCCGCCGGAGCCAGGCGATAGTTCCTTGTTCGGTCACCGCGCCTGCTTCTAATAAGATCTCGATGGCGGGAAGAAAATCCGATCCATTGTCGTTGTTCGTCAATCCTCAGAGTGCCTGTCCCAGCGCGTCGCCGCCATAGATGTTGACGGCGTCGAGCCGCGCGCCGCGCCGGAGCAGCAATTCTATTATCGATAGCTGCGGCGTGAACAGCGCCCAGTGCAGTGCCGTCTGTTTAGCGTTATCGGCGGCCTGAATGTCTACGCCATGGTCGAGCAAAAATTCGACCACTTCGCGCTGCCCGTAACCGCAGGCGTAGAGCAGCGCTTCTTCGGCTTGCTCTTTTGTCACACCTTGTTCAAAAAAACTTTCAACCACATCGAGCCGCCCGATCCCGGCCGCGCCGACCAGATCAAGCCGTGCTCCATGCGTCGCCAGAAATTCGGCGGCCTCCGGGCAGCCATTGGCGAGCGATCCGCGCACAGCGCTTTGCGCGTTACCGCCCGCGTTCGGTTGATCGATACTAGCGCCCGCCGTGAGTAAAATTTCCAGCAGCTCATTTTGCACGCCGGTGCCGCGCGGGTGAGCGCTCGTCGCCGCCAACCCCAGCGTGGTCGAACCGCCGCCGTATGCATCCGATTCCGCATTCACATCCGCGCCGGCTTCAAGAAGCATTTTCGTTATCTCAACAATATTATCCGGCGTTACCTGGCGAAAATCTTCGATGCCGTTGGCGGAAACATAATGCAGCAGTGTGGAGCGATGCTCGCGGCCGGAGCGCCGGCGGACCAGCTCCGGATCTTCGCGCAGCAGGCGTCCCAGTTTTTTCACGTCGCCCACGGCGATGGCATCGGCTGCCTGTTCGAATTTTGAGACCGGTGAATTTTCGCTGTTCAGCGCTTCGATATGCGCGGCAAATTTCGGCCAGCTATCGAAAGCGTATTCGCGCGCGAGTAAAAACTGCGCGTTGGCGAGCGTGAAATTATCTTCCTCAAATTGCGAACGCGTAAGATGTCGATAACGCTGTTTCACATTTTCGCGAAACTCTTCCGGCGAAAACGCGCGCTCATAAAGGGCGTAAAGTTCGTTGATCTTTCGCAGGGCTTTCTCGTCACCCTGCCAGGCTTTGACGATCTCTTTCGCTTGTTTTTTATATTGTTCTAAATTCGGGCGGGCGGGCAGTTGTCTGGCATCCATAAATTACGACCTTCCTTTCGTGCCATCTATTGGCTTAGCGCCCTGAGTCCGCACGTTAAAGGGCAGCAAAAAAGAAGATGCGTAATCTTCGATCAGATTATCTCTAAGGTGGGCACGGCCCTTTCCGCGGACTGGATGCGCCCTTCGCGCTACCGGAAATGTAGCGCTTGCCGGAAGGGAAGTCAATTAAGGCAGGCGGAAACGCGACAGTTATGGAGCGTGCTTCTTCGGAGCAGGAAATAGAAACGGATTTCCGCAAATCCTAATAAGTCAAATATCTCATTCGTGTTAATCCGCGACCTACTATTCTTTGCTCAAAAGAGCACGCTCCATAACTGCCCTGGTTTCCGCCTATTCCCGCGCTCTTGCGTGGATGCATATCACGCGCGGCAGGGCATGGTTGGTTTTATCTTCTTCGTCGCTTAATTCGTCGATGCGTAAAATTTCAAATCCGGCGTCGATGGCGGTATTTACATAATCCGAAACGTGGTGAAGAAATGCCGCGACCAGCACCGGTTCACCACCCGAGCCGGTGAACTGCGCCTGGCCGCCGGCAAGCTGGCGAAACGGGTGGAGTTCGCAAAAAACGAATTCGCCGCCGGGACGCAGCACCCGCCGCGCTTCGTGAAAGATGTGCGCGAGGTCTTCGATGTGTTCCAGCACCAGCGTGCACACTATCAGATCGAAAGAATCATTGCCGACATTCCAGTGAGCGTTAAGGTCCTGCTCGATAAAGTGGACGTTCCTGTCGGTAACATTAGCGCGCGCGTGGGTCAGCATTCCGGCGGAAAAATCCATCGCCGTGACGGTCTGCGCATGCTCGGCCAGGTAGCCGGTATTTCCTCCCGTGCCGCAGCCGATCTCTAGCACCGCCCGGTCGCGCAGGTCGAGATTTTCCGCGCGGATGGCTTTGGCTGCCAGATCACGCGTGCGGTTTTCCATCGTGTCATATGTCCGCGACCACGAGTTATAAGCAGAAGCAATCTCAGTATTCACGGTAATATTTAATCATGAACGTGCGGAAACGCAATACTGGATACGCAATACGTGATAACGCACCCGGAAGCGTTATAAATTACCACTAGCTTTAGCTAGCGGCTGAGATCCGGTCGTTGTTTCATTTCACCCGGCGTTAGCCAAAGTGAAACACCTGAAACGTTTTTGCAACGCGGTTTTGGGAATTTTGTGATTCAAAGAACGGCAGTCGAATGGCGGCGGGAGACCGCTCGGGTGAGAGAATATCTGAAGAAGTATTAAAGGTGAAGAACGGTTTTTGTCCGAGCGGGAATCTTTGTGTAATTTGCGGCCAAAAAAGACCGCAGCCACCGGCGCCACGCTAAACACGCGAAAAGAGAATTTCACCAGAAAGGAATTGAAGAACCCAAAGCGATTGACGATACCCAAAGTTTCACATTATCAGGAATTCGATGGCAGGAAAACTGCTGTTTAGATTTGAAAATGCGCCGGCGCTCCCAGCTAGTGGCAATTTAAAAGCTAAGTTGAACCACCCAATCAGGACACCACCCGGCCGCGCCGGAAACTTTTTAACTTTTAGTGCAAAAGGCGAACGCGTTGCTCGTCGTATTTTTATACGCCCGGTTTGTGCAGTAAAGAGACACCGATACGAATTTTAATTTTTTCTTGACAAGTAATTGTGAAAGGCGTATAAGTTTCGAACCGTTTATTAACGATTGAGTAAACGATGTTGTATTGGGTCAATTGTTTGTTACTCAGACAAACGAAGCTTTCGATGAGTTTAGCCTTCGAAGCGATAGCCAATTGCCAATAGCCCAGTCCCTATTCTCATTTGGCACACTTCTCCCGGCAGTTGTTGCTGCAATAGAAGAATTATCTCAGCAATATCTCCCGAATGTTTCTTTCTCTGATATCCCCTGTGAATTTGCGCCGCTCATACAGCGCTTATTCAACGATGAACATTATTCCCGAATAATTATGAACATTTAATAACAGCACTACCGAAGACTCTTTTTTGAGCGGGAAAACCGGCAGCGCGCCGTGATTTTTTCCTAACGGTGCCGATCTCCGGATCCGCGGATCCGAAGGCCGGTGCCCGGGCATTTTATTGGCTGTTTGACGGCGCAATTAATGCTTTTGAGATCAACGAGAAGTAATTACCAGAGGAGGTAAATATGCCAGTTGCAGTAACTTACCCAGGGGTCTATGTGGAAGAAATTCCCAGCGGAGTGCGCACCATCACCGGTGTCGCCACTTCGATCACGGCGTTTGTAGGTTGGGCCCCGCAGGGACCCATCGACCGCGCCCAACTCATCCTGAGCTGGTCCGATTACGAGCGTAAATTCGGCGGCCTCAATAAAGACAGCGACATGAGCTACGCGGTTTCCCAGTTTTTCAAAAACGGCGGAAACAAAGCGTATATCATTCGCCTGGTCAGCGGGGCAGGAACGGGTATACAAACACTTGATGGGAAGCTGGATGTCAGCGCCAATAACCCGGGCGAATGGGCAAAGGATTATGCGGTCATCACAAAAACGCGTAATGACGCTGAGGGCACGGATGCCAACGGCAAGAAAAAGTTTCGCCTGCAGGTGGTCCGGCTCAATAAAGAAAGCATGGGAGCGCCGGTCGAAGTTTTTGAGAACCTCTCTATGGATCCAAAGGATGCGCGTTTTGTTAAGACCGTTATTGAGAACGAATCGCGGTTGATCACGGCCGCGCCCAAGGGCGGCGCGACCGATCCTCCCGCCGATACGCCCGGAGACAGGAAGGATCCGGCAGACCCGACCAAGAAGCTGCCTTTCGATCTGAGCGAGGAACCGGTTCCCGACAGCGCCAAGCTGAGCGGCGGCACTTCGGGCACGGTGTTAAAACCGAGCGACGACGCTTTTAAAACGGCCGTGTATTCCGACAGCGGCGCCGGCGGCGTAAAATTTCTCGACCGCATCGACCTGTTCAATATTTTGTGTGTTCCGGGCATGAGCGATCCCGCCACGGTGTCTGAGTTGGAAAAATTCTGCCGCGACCACCGCGCCTTCCTGATCGTCGATTGCGCCGAAGGCAATGATTTCAGCAATCTGCAGAACGGTCCTAGCAGCGTAATGACCGGCGCCGATTCCATCAATGCCGCGTTTTACTTTCCGTGGGTTAAAGCGCCCGATCCGCTGCAGGAAAACAGGCCGCGGGAATTTCCGCCGTGTGGTTTTGTGGCGGGCCTCTATGCGCGCACTGATACCTCGCGCGGCGTGTGGAAAGCCCCGGCCGGAACCGAGGCTTCGCTGACCGGCGTGCTCGGGGTCAAGGAAGTGCTTACCGACAACGAGAATGGCGTGTTGAATCCGAAAGCTGTCAATTGCATCCGCAATTTCCCGGTGTACGGCACGATCGTCTGGGGTGCGCGAACGCTGCAGGGAAATGACGAGCGAGGCTCGGAATGGAAATACGTCCCGGTCCGGCGCACGGCGCTTTATATCGAGGAAAGCCTCTACCGCGCGCTCAAGTGGGTGGTGTTCGAGCCGAATGACGAACCGCTCTGGTCACAGGTGCGGCTCAACGTCGGCGCGTTCATGCACAACCTGTTTCGGCAGGGAGCGTTTCAGGGGGCTTCACCGAAGGACGCCTATTTCGTCAAGTGCGATAAGGAAACGACGACACAGAACGATATCAATCTGGGTATCGTCAATATCCACGTCGGTTTCGCGCCGCTCAAACCCGCCGAATTTGTGATCATCAAATTGCAGCAGATCGCGGGACAAATAGAAGTTTAAAAGACATCCGGCGCCCGGATGAGAAACAACTCCGGGAGCGCGGACCAAGGAGATCAGTATGGCTCAATTTAGTGTAAACGCTCAGCGTTTCGATCCGTATAAAAATTTCAAATTTCGCGTCAGATGGGACGGCAAAGACGTGGCGGGGGTGAGCAAGGTCGGAATGCTCAAACGCACCACTGAGGTGGTCAAGCATCGCGAAGGCGGCGATCCGTCGAGCAGCCGCAAATCACCGGGACGCACCGAGTACGAAGCGATCACGCTCGAGCGCGGCGTCACGCACGACAAGGAATTCGAGCAGTGGGCGAATAAGGTGTGGGATTACGGCGCCGGGCTCGGCCTGGAAGTCTCACTCAAGGACTTTCGCAAGGACATCTACATCGATCTGTACAACGAAGCCGGGCAGCTCGCGATCTCGTACAAAGTCTACCGGTGCTGGGTTTCCGAATTCCAGGCGATGCCCGATCTGGACGCTAACGCGAACGCCGTCGCGATCCAGCATATCAAATTGGAAAACGAGGGATGGGAGCGCGACACGGTGGTTCAGGAACCGCCCGAACCGACGTTCACCAATCCGGCATAAGCCATGAACGCATTATCGGCTTCGGATCAGATCCGCGTCTGGGAAAGCGGCAGGCGGCAAACTACGGTAGGGCGCGCGCTGGCGATGCTCTCGGCGTCTTCCGGGATGCCGGTTGGCGAACTGGCGCTGATCTCGCCCGGGCAGCGTGACGCGCGGCTGCTGGAATTGCAGGAACGGATGTTCGGCCCGCGGATCGAGGCGCTGGCCGAATGTCCCGGATGCGGCGAAAGCCTGGAGCTCGAGTTCGACACGAGCCAGGTCCGCATGCAGGGCGCGCAAAGTGCGCAAGGTGCGGCAGAAGCCATTCCTGCCGGGAACGCTTTTGCGCTGCGGTGCGAAGGCTATGACATACGTTTTCGCCTGCCGGACAGCAGCGACCTGCAGGCGATAGCCGGATGTGAAAACGCCGCCGCCGCCCGGAACCTGATCCTGGAAAGATGCATTCTTGAAATGCACCGGCTTGAATTATCCGGGGCGGGCGGCGAAGAGAAAACTCGCTTGCCCGAAGCGGTGGAAAAAAAGCTGGTCGAGGAAATGGCCAAGGCCGATCCGCAAGCTAACATCCGTTTAAGCCTGGCCTGCCCGGCGTGCCGGAACGAATGGTCAGCGATCTTCGACATCGCTTCGTTTATCTGGAGCGAGATAAGCGCGCGGGTAAAACACCTGTTGCGCGAAGTGCACTGGCTGGCATCGGCGTACGGCTGGAGCGAAACGGACATCCTGAAAATGAGCGCGGAACGGCGAAGTATTTATCTGGAAATGCTCGGCAGAGCATAGAGTGTTCGGCAGTAAAAAGTGAAGGGGGAGCATGGGCGATTATTTAAGCGATCTGGTGTCAAAAAACTTCGGGCCGGCAGACGCGATCAAACCCCGGTTGGCGGGGCGCTTTGAACCTGTCCGGGAGACGGCCGCGCCGGAATTCTTCGAAACGGCGGACCAGGTGGAAAGCGCCCCTACTGCTGCTGCGCCGCCGCGAGAAAAAGACCATTCGCTCCCGTCACAAAACGAACCTTACACCCGAACGCCGTCTCAAACACCGCCCGCTTCCCGCCAGCATTTTTCTTCGCACTTTCAAGCGCCGATCGCCAGCGAGGCTGAAGACATCGCCCGCCCGGCAGCGGGACGCATTACAGAGACAGGATCACCTGACACTGTTCATCAAAGCTTTCAAGCTGACATTCCCGATCGGCCCGATCGAGTTGCCATTTCCGATCATGATCTTTCCGTTCGGGGGGAGGTCGCCAATATAACCGCCGATGTAATTGCCGATGCCGCCACCGGACAGGAAACGGAGATCGCGCGACGGGTCGAAACCGGTCCGGCAATTCCGTCACTTGTGACATCTGTAACGGGAGTGGAGGAAACTGAAACGATTTTCCCGGAATCGCCGGGAGAAATTCGACAGGTTTCTTTCGCGGAACGGCAGCGCGGAACAGTCTCTGAAATCGCTGAAGCAGCGCCCGGCGACGGCGGCGAGATCGTGCCGGAAATTGCTGTTCAGAGTTTTCCCGCACAGAATTTTTCCGCACAACCGGACGGTCCCCGAAATTCCGATCTCATACCGGAAAGCGCGGCCGAAATTTTTCCGGCAGAGTTTGCGGAAACCGGGACTCCGCCGGAAGCGGTAAAAACGGCGCAGCCTCGTCGCGTGGAACGAAATATTTTCGCCGCTCCGGAAAATACTGAAATTATCGAGAACGCCGAAACTGTCGAAACCGGTGTCCGGAAAAATGATGACGCGATAGTTGTAAAACCGCGGGTCGCGGCGGCAAAAGACAGCGGGAAAAATGAAGCCCCGGATCTTTCTTCCCCGCGCCAAAATCCGCCTCAGACTCCGTCTCAGACTCCGTCTCAGACTCCGGGGGGCACGTTCTTTGCCGGGCAGCCGCCTGAATCGCTTTCGGGAATATTATCCGGACGGCGATCGGAGCAGCCGGCAGGAGCGGCGCCAGAGCCGCCGACGATCAACGTGACCATCGGCCGGGTCGAGGTGCGCGCGGTTACGCCGCCTGCATCGCCGCGGCGGGAAAGGCCGGGAAGATCTCAAGCCCTGAGCCTGGACGAGTATTTGCAAAAGCGGGGAGGTAAGCGATGACCAATTCACTTGCCGTTTCCGCCGTCACCACCACTTTGCAATACCTGCTGAAAAAAGGTTTGGAGAAGGAACTCAGCTCGGGCAACGTTACCGCCATGCCGCCCGACAAGGTCGAGGCTTCGACCACCGGTGAAGGACAGGTAAATTTGTTCCTCTACAACATTTCTTACGACGCGGCTTGGCGCAATATGACGATCCCAAACCGCGTCAAACCCTACGAATCCGGCTTTCCGCCGCTGCCGCTCGTTTTGCATTACATCGTCACCGCCTATTCCAAGGACGATAAGCATTCCGATCTGGTCAGCCACAAATTGCTGGGCCAGGCGATGAGCGTGCTGCACGATCACCCGCTGCTGGGCGCCGACGAGATCAAAGCGACCTTTGTAAACCAGGAAGACTTAAGCGAGCTGAGCGATCAGGTCGAACGCGTGCGCATCACGCCGGCGCCGCTTTCGACTGACGAGATGTCGAAACTGTGGGCGACGTTTCAGACGAGTTACCGCATTTCCACCACGTACCAGGTTTCGGTCGTGCTGATCGAAAGTACGCGCGCGCCCAAGGCCCCGCTGCCCGTGCTGACCCGCGGCGAAGAAGACAGCGGGGTGCAGAGCCAGACCAGCCTGGATTCGCCGTACCCGGCGCTGTACGGGATCACGCCGCCGAAGAAAAAACAGCCGAGCTTCGAGCCGGGCGACAAGATCGTGTTCGACGGCGCTCTGCTAAGCGGCGACACGGTCACCGCGCTATTCAAACATCCCCGCGAAAAAGATCCGATCCCGGTCGATTGCGACATCCTGTCTTTCTCGCAAGTAGAAACGGTGCTGCCGATGGACGAGCCGGAGAAATGGCCGGCGGGAATTTACACGGTTTCGCTGGCGGTAAAACGCGCGGGCGACCAGGACCGCGTGACAAACGAGATGGCTTTTGCGCTGGCCCCGGTGATCTGCAAACCGCCGGACGAGCCTCCGCCTCCGCCGCAGCCGCTGCCGCTCGTTCCGCTGGATGGGCCGCTGTCGGTTTTGCGTCAAGCCAGGCCGCAGGGTCCGGAGCACCTGGACGCGACGATCACGCTGCTTTCTCTGCCGCCGGTCAGGCCCGAACAAACCGCGTTCCTGCTTTTGAGCGATGAAAAAGGCAGCCAGTTGACAGCGGAACCGCGCCTCGATGTAAAAGACCCGCTGGTGTTCATCCTGCGTGATGCGCCGTTAAGCGGCGGCTTTTATATGAGGCTGCGGATCGACGGAGTGGACAGTTTGCTGGTCGAAGATTACGACGCAATGCCGCCGAAATTCGACCCGGACCAGAAAGTGATAATCCATGATTGAACCCGACGGCTGGGAAAAAAATAACGAGGCATACCTGGCCGCGGCATTTAACTGGATGCGGCTGCGCCTGATGTCTCTCACGCCGCCGGGAACAGAAACTTCAGCGGGCGGCCACAGTGCCGAAGAGCATGAGCAAGAGCAGGGGGATGCGGAGACCGGGTACTGGAGCAATTACCAGAAGCGAAACACAAAGACGATGATGTCTTCATTCACACAGACAAATTCTGGCACACAGACAAATTCGGCCGCTAAGAATTCGGCCGCGCTTTTGCCGCAGATGACGGAAGCAGGCGCGCGGTTCGAGGCGGCGCAAAATGTCGATCCGCCGCCGGCCCTGGTCATTATCAGCCAGCGGATGGGCCTGTCGCGTTTCGAGCAGGAGATCCTGCTGCTCTGCGCCGGTTTTGAATTGGACACGCGTTTTGCCGGGCTGTTTGCGCAGGCGCATGACGACCGGAACAAGCCGTTTCCGACCTTCGGCCTGGCCCTTGCTTTGTCAGAGGAACCGCTCTGGGACGCGCTTTCGCCGCGCCGCCCGCTGCGCTATTTGCACTTGCTGGATATCAACCAGCCTCCCACGCAGACGCTGCTCGCGAGCGCGCTGCGGATCGATGAGCGCATCCTGAATTTTATCAAGGGGCTGAACGAATTTGACGCACGCCTGGCGCCGCTGCTGTTTCCGCTAGATATGCCGGAAGTGCGGTTAGCGCCGTCACAGCAGGCATTGGCGGACGACATTCTGCGCGATCTTCAACACGCATCGCTAAACGGCGCTTCCAAAATACCGCTGCTCGAACTGGCGGGGATCGACGGCACCAGCAAGCAGTTGATCGCGTCCTATGTGGCGGATAAATTCAACCTGCTGACGTACCGCCTGCCGGTGGACCTGCTGCCGTCAAATCCCGCCGAATTGGAAATCCTGAGCCGCCTGTGGCAGCGCGAAATATTGCTGCATCCGGTCGCCCTTTATCTCGACGCGCGGGAAGTAGATCTGGAAACTCAGCCGGCGACGGCGCTGCGGCAATTCATCGATCAATGCCCGGGGCTGAAGTTTCTGGACACGCGCGCGCCGTGGAACAGCCTCTCGGAAAACGTCGCGGTCTTTGACATCACGAGCCCGATGCCCGCCGAGCAAAAGGAAGCGTGGAAAATGAGCCTGGGCGAAGAGCCCGGCGACAGCGCGGATAGCAGCGCGGCAGATAGTACGGGCGATAAAACAGAGAAGGAATTGCTCGCAGCGCAATTGGCCGATCAGTTCAACCTTAACCTGCCCTCCATCGACCGCATCGCGAAAAGCGCGCTGGCCGACCGGGCGGAAGGCGCCGTGCTGCGCGACGCGGCGTGGAAGATGTGCCTGGCGGGCACGCGGCCGCGGCTGGACATGCTCGCGCAGCGCATCGACGCCAAAGCGACTTGGGAAGAGATCGTGCTGCCGGACGAGGTAGCGAAACTTTTGAAACAGATCGTCGAACAGGTGACACAGCGCGGCCGCGTTTATGACGACTGGGGTTTTCGCCGGCGAATGAACCGCGGCCTGGGGATCAGCGTCCTTTTTGCCGGCGAGAGCGGCACGGGAAAAACGATGGCGGCCGAAGTGATGGCTAACGAGCTGGACCTAAATCTTTATCGCATCGATCTCTCGGCGGTCGTGAGCAAGTACATCGGCGAGACTGAGAAAAATTTGCGCCGGTTGTTCGACACGGCGGAAGAAGGCGGCGCGATACTTTTTTTCGATGAGGCCGATGCTATCTTCGGGCGGCGCAGCGAGGTCAAAGACAGCCACGACCGTTACGCCAATATCGAGGTCAATTACCTGCTGCAGAGACTGGAAAGCTATCGCGGCCTTTCGATACTGGCCACCAATATGAAGAACGCGCTGGACACGGCATTCATGCGGCGGCTGCGTTTTATGGTGGATTTTCCGTTTCCCGGACCGGCGGCGCGGAAGGATATCTGGGGGAAAGTTTTTCCGCCGGATACGCCGCAGGCGGCGCTCGATTTCGAAGGCCTGGGAAAATTCAACCTGAGCGGCGGCAGCATTCACAACATCGCGCTCAACGCGGCTTTCCGGGCCACGAATACGAAGGAGCGCCGCGTGACGATGCCTCTGATACTGGAAGGCGTGCGGGCGGAATTCTCCAAATTGAGCATCCCGCTGAACGAAGCGGATTTTTGCGGATTCGATGATGCCCGAAAGGCGAAGCAATGAACATCAACCTGCACATCGAGCGATTGATATTGGACGGGCTGCCGATGGAAGCAAAGCACGGCGCGGCGGTGCGAAAGGCGATCGAGGCGGAACTCAGCTGGCTGTTTACGCGCGACGCCGGCCTTTCAGCCTGGCAGAACGGCGGCGCGGTCCCGCGCCTGCACGGGGCCGATATCGCGCTGCCCGCGCAGGGAACACCGGCGCAGTACGGCAAAGAGATCGCCGGCAGCATCTACGGCGGGATCAATAAAGAGATATGAACAGGCAGGCAGCACTCACAGCAAAGCAAACTTCCTTACCCGGTGCCGCGCCGAGCGGCATTCTGATGCGGAAATGCGCCTCCTGCAGCAGCCACACCATCGCCGGCGGCGAGTGTAAGAATTGTGACGACAAAAAAGACAAAAACAGCACGCTGCAGCGAATGGCGGCAAACGGCGCGGAGCAGTTGGAAGTGCCGTCTGTCGTGCACGATGTTTTGCGTTCGCCCGGGCGGCCGCTCGATAGATCGACGCGCGCATTTTTCGAGCCGCGTTTTGCGCATAATTTCGCCGGCGTGCCGGTCGGCTCTGCTGCGCAGCAGATCTCATCCAGCAGCCTGACAATAGGTGAACCTTCGAGCATCTTCGAACAGGAAGCCGACCGCATGGCTGACGCCGTAATGCGGAAAGAAAATGCCGGGAAAAAAACCTTCGGTGAAAAGCAGCCGGGATTTGATCTGAGCGACGTACGCGTACATACGGATTCCCGCGCCGCCGAATCCGCCCGCGCCGTGAACGCCCAGGCTTACACGGTCGGAAACAATATTGTTTTTGGTGAAAATAAGTTTGCTCCCGATACCCACCAAGGGCGTCATCTGCTGGCGCATGAACTGACTCACGTCACGCAGCAATCGAACGGCCTTGCCCGGACGCTGCGGCGAAGGCCAGGCAATGACGCTCCGCCGGCCAAAGTGTCTGCCTGGTTTAAGGTCGACGTTAAGCGCCCAATGAATGCGGAAGAACTGCGCCGGGAAATCGTGGCCCAATATTGCACCGCCGGAAATTCCGTGCAAGCCGCGCGTGACGCTTGTCAACAAAAGAATTGGCAGTGGTCCGGATCGGGCGAGGTTGCCGGCCCGGAAGACGTAAAAAAAGGCTACAAGCTGATCCAGATCGAAGATTCCTCCATAACCGCGCAGGATGAAAAATCCCGCCAGGAAAACCGGAAAGAATTTAAAGGTCTGGGGGCGCAGGAGCAAGGGGAGATCAATCAGGAAGCCAACCGCCAGTTTTGGGAAAAGAGCCGCTACAAGGTCGGCTCCAGTCTGAAAGCAACGTCGCCGGACGATAGGAAAATGTCCGAATACTGGATGGGCCTCCGTGACGAATTGCTGCGCCAGCGAAAACAAATTCACTCACTTCCGCCGGAGCTCCAAAAGTTCCTGTTCGACGAGAAAGCGCTGGAAACCGTAACCCCGGCAGAATTCGAAAAGATCCTGCGCATCGTTTCAAAGATCTCGCAACTGTCGCAGGCGGAGTTGGATGAATACAAGAGCCGCGTCACGGCGGCCACAGCCGATTGGAGCGCCTACGAATCGTCGATCGACCGTTTTATTGCCGAGCGCAAGCAGCGTGATACCACGGTCAAGGAAAAACAGGTGCTGACGACGCGCCTTAACAGGCTGGACACACTCTACGACCGTTACCGCAGCTACAAACGGGAATTGATAAGCTCCGCGGCTTCCTCGATGGCCAGCACCCAGAGCCCCAGCGGCGGACAGATGATGCCGCCTTCCAATCCGCTCGGCAATATGGTTTATGTCGAAATGCTCCGCACCGAGCTTAATGCGGACCTTGTCACCGCAGGTTTTCCGGGCGGCATTAACGAGTTTGAACAGTTCATTAACGACTACATCAGAGTATTCGAAAGCGAAACACGGGCGCTCGCCACCGTGATGCTCGATCAGTACGAAAACCAATTGTGGAAGGAGGAAAAGCGGTTTCAAAACAGCGCCGAGTCGGGCCCGATGCACCAGTCAATGAGCGCGAGCGACGCTAAGGGGGATTACGACGAAGCGAATAAGATCCGTGATGAGCACGCCAGCATTCCCTGGACCATGGAAGAAATGGCAGAGCAGTCTTATTGGATCGGTAAGCGTAACCAGGCGCTCACCCGCGGAAAAACAAAAGTAACCACGGCGGCAAACGCCCCCTCGTTCGTCAACAATAAAGATTTCGACCAGGAGAAGCTCGCGCGCGCGTCCTCGCAGGGAGAAGTTCAAAACATAATTCTCGGTTACATCGCCGCCCGGAAAGAAGATGTTAAAAAAACGCGGGGGAGCCTCAAGAGCAAGCCGAATATGATCTACGGCCTCGATATGCTTCTCAAAGCCTCGTATAGCTCCCAGAACATTCAAGACGGAACGATCTACCGCAAGATCATCGCCGATCATAAAAACGACGTCCACTGGGTAGAGATCATTCCCGAACTTGTTCTGGCCGTGATCGCCATCGGCGCGGGGCTGCTCTCCGCCGGAACCGGGACCGTGGCCGTGCTGGCTGCCGGCACGATGCTGGGCATCGGCGCTTACCAGGCCGTCGAAGAATTTCGCCGTTACGAGATGAAGTCGGCGGCTTACGGCGCAAAGCTGACGTCGGACGATCCGAGCATAGCCTGGGTTATCGTGGCGGTGGTCGGCGCCGGGGCCGATGCCGCGGTGTTGGCCGGCGCGTTGGCCAAATCGGCCGGGCTGGCGGCGGCGCTTGCGGCCTTTAACGCCGGTGACGAAGCGGACGACGTGGCCAGGCTGACCGCGAAGCTCGAAGCCCTCACCGACGTCGAGGAAAGCATCCGCAAAAATATCATCAAGGCCGCCGGCGCGGAGGTCGAGTCGCGCAAGGCCTTGAAATCCATCTTAAGGCCAACCGGGCCGGTATACAGCGCTATTGTTCCCGGGTCGTTGGAGTTCGGTAAATTTGTCTATGCCGTCTACCACTGGTTCCTTGAGGGTGTCCGCGATCTTATGGTTTTCTCCAAGACAAATGATGCCATAGCGCTGATCGGTGACATTAATAAACTCACGCCGGCGGAGTTGGCGCAATTAAAGACCGGTTATCTGGCAGCCATCAAGGAGATGGAAACGATCGCCGCGCATGGCAAGGGGTTGGGACTAGCGGACAACGAAGTTTATGCTTTCATGAAACTGCGCGGCGAGACGTCCGGCATGACCGCCCCAAAGTTGATGGAAGATATGGCCGCCTGGAACGCAAAGAAATTATCCGGCGTGCCGTTCGGATTCGACAGCGTGGAGCAAATTCAGAGATTCCAGGCGACCGCCACTGCCGAGCTGGCGAAGGCTTTGAAGGGTGTCGACCGGAACGCCGAAGCTTTTCTGCAGGGCAGTTCCGTAACCGGCATTTCGTTCAAACGTAAGGTGCCGTTCGACACCGCGAGCGATCTTGATGTTGCGATCTCAAGTCGCGAGCTTCTTAAAAAAGCGTCCAAATTAGGAATGGAGGTCAAAAAGAGCCCATCGCGTATCGGCCCGCTCGAAGACTTTCAGATCGATGATCTGGGCCTCAGGCGGTTTGTGCGGCGGCTGGGCGAAGTAGCGGATGAAACTAAGGCGGCAGACGCCCCTTCGCGCAAGATCAATATCATGCTTTTTAATGATGAGGAAACGGTGAGAAAACCGATCGGAGAGGCGATCAGAGAATCTGAGCGGGCTGCTTTGCCGCTAAAGGGAAAGAAAAAATAATGCAACGTTATGACGTTTATGGGTTTAGCAACCCGGATATTAAAGACGCGGCGGCGTTCGTTGAGAAAGCGCTCGGCGTTAGTCTGACGCCGCGAGATAGCTCCTATCGCGGAGGCCTTTATTATTGCGCCGGAGAAGGCACGGCCAATGACTACCTGCTTGAATCCAACAGCGAGGGCTCGACCTGGCATTCCCGTTATCCGGAATATGAGATCACGCTTATGGTCAATAAGCTGCCTGAGATGGACACGATCCGAGAGAAATTGACGGCTGGCCGCACGGATCCTGTCTTTCTCCACTCGATCATACGTGAGAGGCCCCATGATGAACCTGACGATGAGAGTGATTGATCTCACAGGTCATTTAAAGACAGGCTCGAATAAGGAAAACGATTATGACCACATTTCCGGGTTCACCAAAATTATTGAAAGGCGGCATCGCGCTAATCGATCCGGTTTCGTCGGCGATACAGCGCGTGATCGTTTTGCAATACAGCCCCGATTCGCTCAGCCGGACACTGCAGGTGCAGGGCGTCGGCGGGGAGAGCGGCGACCGTTCGGAGGCCCTGCGTCTAAAAGGCCCCCCGGTGGAAACCATCAAGTTCGAGGCCGAGATCGACGCCGCCGATCAACTGGAATTTCCCGATCAGAACACGGCCGTGACGGAGTTCGGGATCTTTCCGCAACTGGCCGCGCTCGAAACCCTAATTTACCCGACCAGCGCCCAGCTTAACAACGTCAATTCACTGGCCGGCTCAGGCACGCTGGAAATAGCGCCGATGGAAATGCCGCTGGCCCTTTTCGTCTGGAGCAAGTCGCGCATACTGCCCGTGCGCGTCACCGAATTGAGCATTACGGAGGAAGCTTTCGATCCGAATCTCAACCCGATCCGCGCCAAGGTCAACCTGGGGCTGCGCGTTTTAAGCGTCGACGATCTGGGTTTTGCGCACAAGGGCGGCAATTTGTTCATGAATTATTTGCAGAAGAAGGAAAGCCTGGCGGCGAAGATCGGCGGATCGATCGGCGCGTTCGGCCTGACACAGATCCCCTAAGAAACGAGGTAAGCGATGGCTAATAATTTTCCCGTGACCAGCCGCTACTACGGCACCGAGACTTCGACGGTCGAGACGCCGGACGGAACGATCATTATTTTTTTGCGACGCCGTTTTGTGCCGCCGCCGGAGAATTTTTCGCTGCTGCAGGAACACGTGGTGACGCAGAACGAACGCCTGGACAACCTCACCGCGCGGTATCTGGGCGACCCGGAACAATTTTGGCGCGTGTGCGACGCCAACGGGGCAATGATACCCGACGAATTGACCCAAACGGCCGGAAGGCGTTTGCGAATTACTTTACCGGAAGGAGTTCCCGGCGCGCCCGATGCTTAAAGGAATAAACCTGACATTGATGATGGGGCCGGCCATACCGGTGCCGGTGCCAAAGGTGGTGATCGAGGCCCTGACGGGCGTCACGGTCACGACCAGCGCCGGCTCGTCCAGCGGATTTCAGCTTGAATTCACGCTCGGTAAAAATTCGCCCCTGAATCAGATCATGCTGCCGGCGGGTTATTTCGATCCCAAGATCCGCGTGATAATCGTCGCCACCATCAACGGGATGCCTAACGTGCTGATGGACGGCGTGATCACCCAGCAGTCCGTCACGCCGAGCAGCCAGCCGGGACAATCGACCTTGTCGATCACGGGCGAAGACGTCTCGCTGATGATGGACCTTGAGCACCACCGCGAGTGTTACCCGGCGATGCCGCCCAACATCCGGGTGATGATGATCCTGCTCAAATATATGTTGTACGGGCTGGTGCCCGCGGTCATTCCGCCGATATTTTCCAGCGTGACCTCGCCGACCAAAAAGATACCGGTCCAATCGAGCACCGACCTCGCTTACATCAAGCATCTGGCGAGGGAGGCCGGGTACGTTTTTTATGTCGAGGCCGGGCCGCTTCCGCTGGCGAATATCGCCTACTGGGGGCCGGAGATAAGAATCGGCATTCCCCAGCCAGCGCTGACCGTCAACATGGACGCGTCGACCAACGTCGATTCGCTCAGTTTCCGCTTTGACGGGCTGGCCCGAACGCAGTTGACGGTCACCGTGCAGGAACCTTTTACCAAGATAAACATCGATCTCCCGGTACCGGACGTCGGGCTGCTGCGTCCGCCGCTCGGGTTGAGGCCGGCGGTCACGATGCGGAAAGAGCCGCTCGGCGACACGGGCGGGATGGATACGGTCCAGGCGCTGCTGCTCGGGTTGTCCGGCACGGCCGAGGCATCGGACGCCGTCAGCGGTTCGGGGCAGCTTGACGTGCTGCGCTATGGCGGCGTGCTGAAAGCGAGGCGTCTGGTGAGCGTGCGCGGCGCGGGGCTGGCGTATGACGGGCTTTATTTCGTCAAGAGCGTGACGCACAAGATCAAGCCGGGCGAATACAAACAGGACTTTACCTTATCGAGAGACGGATTGATCTCGAATATACCGAAGGTGATCGTATGAATGAAACAGGAAAATTTTACGGGCGTTACAGGGGCGTGGTCGTCAGCAATATCGACCCGGAAAGTACGGGGCGGCTGCTGGTGCGCGTGACGGACGTGCTGGGCGACGACCCTTGTCTGTGGGCCGATTCGGCCAGCCCGGTCGCGGGCCTGCAAATGGGGATGTACGCGGTGCCGCCGATCAACTCCGGCGTCTGGGTGGAATTTGAAAGAGGCGACCCGGATTACCCGGTTTGGACGGGCGGCTGGCGCGGATCTTCGACCGAAGTGCCGAGCGAGGCATTGACGGCACCGTCCGTCACGCCGCCGATCATTATTCAATCGATGAGCCAGAACCGCGTGATCATCAGCAGCACGCCGGGCGAAGGGATCACCCTGGAAACCGTGGCCGGAAAGATCGGGCCGCGGATCGAGATCAGCGCCACCAGTATCAAGATGAGCTGCGGGCCGCTGATGTCGATCGAGGTTGCGCCGGACGGCGTCAAAATAAACGGCGAGGCTTTAGTTATTCGGTAAAGGAGTAACGAATTATGCCGGGATTTTTATTACACCAGGGAGCGCAGGTGCAATGCACGCACGCGGGACAGGCGCAGCCGACCGTACCGAACCCGAGAGTCACGGTCAGCGGCCAGGCGACGGTCACGATGTCCGCGCCGTACATGGTGGCCGGCTGCCCCTTTGTCTCGGGCACCGTGCCGACGCCGTGCGTGACCGGACAGTGGACGACGGCCGCCCTGCGCGTCACCTCGATGGGGCAGCCGCTCGTGATTATGGGCAGCCAGTCTGTCTGCGTGCCGAACGGAACGCCGCTGATGATACTGATTACGCAAACGCGCGTCACAGCTACATAAGGGGCACGTAAGGAGCGACATAAGAATTGTTGGAAAAGAGGCTTTCGCATGAATATCGATTTCCCATATCACTTTGACGAACGCGGGCGCACCGCCGCCACCGGCAACGCCGATCATATCCGCGACATGATCGAACAGTTGCTCTTCACAAATCCGGGAGAGCGCGTGAACCGCCCGGATTTCGGCAGCGGTCTGCTGCAGATGGTTTTTGCGCCGAACAGCCCGGAGGTAGCCGCGGCGGTCCAGTTCACCGTGCAGGCTTCGCTGCAGCAGTGGCTGGGCGACGTGGTCGAGATCCAGGCGCTGGAGGTCTTTAGCGAAGATTCGACACTGCGCGTCGAGCTGAGTTATATGATCCGCCGCACCGGCGAACAGCGAACGGAAACTTTTATACAGGGAGGCTTGTGTGAGTGATCTGATCATGAAATGCAGCGATGAACGCCGCCGCCAGGCGGTGCGTGACCGGGCGAACACGGACCGCGGACTAAACGGCATCGACTATGTCGAGGTCGTGGAGGGCTCGGGCCAGCGTCAATTGTGCGTGCATTTTTTCGGCGATGTGCCGGAAAAATTAGATAAGAAAAATGTGCGCATCGAAGGCGGCGCGCGGATCCGCGATATCAAGGTGCTCGACGTCACGCCGCGGCATCACCCGGACCCGAAAGAGGAAGACTGCCTGCTGGTAACGGTCGATAAACCGGGCGATTTTTCCTGTTACAAATTGTGCCTCTACCGGACGCCGAAAAAAGGCGGCAAGCCCGACAGATACTTTAAAGGTATGGACCCGCGCTATGCCTGCGCGACGTTCAGCTTTAAAACGGATTGTTCCGGCGAGCTCGACTGCAAAGACACAAAGCCGTGTCCCGTCCCTTTCAGAGAGGAACCGGACATCAGTTATCTGGCCCGCGATTACGCGAGCTTCCGGCAGTTGATACTGGACCGCCTCGCTTTGCTCGTTCCCGATTGGCGTGAGCGCCACATTCCCGACGTCGGCGTCGCGCTCGCGGAAGTGCTGGCCTACGCCGGCGACCACCTGAGCTATTACCAGGACGCTGTCGCGACGGAAGCCTATCTGGACACCGCGCGCGAGCGGGAATCCGTCCGCCGCCATGCGCTGCTGGTGAACTACGCCATGCACGAAGGCTGCAATGCCCGCGCGTGGGTAACGATCGAGATGGACAAGGAACTGGCGCCGGACAAGGTGTCGTTCAAACCTGGCGATATTTCTTTTATTACCGGGTGCTCGGCACTGGCGGATTGGGACGCGAACATCATCGATCGCGAACACCTGCAAAAGCTGAATATTTCCGCGAGCGCTTACGAGGAATTCGAACCACTGGTCGAAGATCGCGGGCAGGAGATAATTTTTTACAAGTCTCACAGCCGGATCAAATTCTACACCTGGGGCGACACCGAATGCTGCCTGCCGCGCGGAACCACACGCGCCACGCTGCGGGGAAGATTGGTTCGGGAAGATGACGATCACCAGTCCCGACAACAACAGCAACAGCAACAGCAACAACCCCAGCAGCAGGCGCCTCAGGGCGCAGATGATCAGCAGCAGCAATATCCCGCAGCAAAAAGAAAACACGATCCGGCGAATGGCGACAACGCGCCCGAATTGCATTTAAAGCCCGGCGACGTTTTGATATTCGAAGAAATTTTCGGCGCGAAAACAGGCGCGCCCGTCGACGCGGACCCCGCCCGGCGATGGGCCGTGCGGCTGACAAAGGTCACGGCCGGCCGCGACCCGCTGGCGGAAAAATCGGTTGTCGAGATCGAATGGGCGCAGGCGGACGCGCTGCCTTTCGAGCTTTGCCTCTCCGCCCGTTTGGAGTCGCCCGATTGTTCGGTCAGGAAAAACGTCAGCGTGGCGCGCGGCAACGTGTTGGCGGTAGACCACGGAAGGACCGTGTGCGGTGAAGATAGCGGAACGGTAGAGAGCACCGACCAGATCGGAGATTGCGCCTGCGAAGGCAGCGAGATCGAAATTTCTCACCTGGCGAAAAAATTCCAGACGACGTTGGAGCAAGCGCCGCTGACGTTTGGCCACCCTCCTTCGCGCAAATCGCCGGCTTCCCGCTATATCGGCGGCCGCGACCCGCGCGAAGCTTCGCCGGCAGTCGTTCTTTGCGGACACCACGGCAAAGGGCCCGCACAAAATGATGACGCCAAAAACGATGACGAACATGCCTCCGGGAATTGTTCGGAAAAATGGCAGTGGCTGCCCCGGCCGCATTTGCTGGCCAGCGCTCCCGATGAGCAAAGCTTTGTCGTCGAGATGAGCAATGAGCGCTGCGCGCGGCTGAGATTCGGCGACGGCGAGTGCGGCAAGATGCCCGAAGCAGGCACGAATTTTACCGCAAAGTACCGGATCGGGAACGGCCGTGCGGGAAACGTCGGCGCGGAAACGATCACTTACATGGTGACGAAAAAACTGGTCAGCACACCGGGAATACGTCCACGCAACCCGTTTGCGGCGGCTGGCGGGCTGGAACCCGAACCGCTCTCCGAGGTGAAGCTTTTTGCGCCCGGCGCGTTTCGCAAAAAACTGGAACGCGCGATCACCGCGGAAGATTACGCCACACTGGCCATGGCCAACGAAGCAGTGCAGCGCGCGGCCGGAAGCCTGCGCTGGTGCGGAAGCTGGCGCGAAGCCTGCGTGGACATCGATCCGTTCGGTTCCGAAGATCTGAGCGGCGATCTGCGCAGCGACATCGGCCGGTCTTTGTATCGCTACCGGCGTCTCGGCCACGATCTGCGGGTCAACCGTTCGCGCTATGTTCCTCTTTATATCGAGCTCAGCGTGCGGGTCGCACCCAACTATCTGCGCGGCCACGTGGAGGCTGCTTTGCGCGACGTTTTCAGCGACCGGGTGCTGGCGGGTGGGCGGCTCGGGTTTTTCCATCCCGACAAACTGAGCTTTGGCGACGGCATTCACCTAAGCGCGCTGGTCGCCGCGGCGAGCGTGGTGGAAGGCGTTGTCAGCGTCGATGTCACGCGGCTGCAAAGATTTTTCGAAAGGCCGAACGGGGAGATCGAAAAAGGCATCCTGCCGCTCGGCCCGAATGAGATCGCGCAGCTCGATAACGATCCTAATTTTCCGGAACGCGGCAAATTGTCATTAAAAATGAAGGGAGGCCGATGATGAGTAACTGCGGATGCACAGGAAAACTTCCTTGCGGCTGTTGCAAAGGCGTCGACGACGTGACGCCGCTGCCGGTGGCAAACCGCCCGGGCTTGAGCTCGCTTAATTATCGCGCGGGCACGCACGCCGCTTTTTTTGAAACGATGCAGGCCCAGCTCTCCGGATTTTTTCTCGATACGCCGGGTGAGGATCAAAAGGCCGATCCGCTCAAATACCTCAAGACGCGTTCGCTTGACGATCCGTCGATCGCGCTGCTCGATTCGGCCGCGGCCATGCTGGACGTGCTGACTTTTTACCAGGAGCGGATCGCCAACGAAGGTTACCTGCGCACGGCGGCCGAGCGGCGTTCGATCCTCGAACTGGGCCGGCTGGTGGGGTATGAGATGCGGCCCGGTGTATCTGCGAGCGTCTATCTCGCCTACACGCTGGACGACACGAGCGACCCGGTCGAGATACCGGCCGGCGCGCTGGCGAAAAGCGTTCCCGCGCAGGACGAGCTACCGCAGTCTTTTGAGACCGCGGAAAAACTCGCCGCCCGTAAGGAATGGAATAATCTGAAACCGCGCGGCACCCGCCCGCATAAGATCACCGTGAGCAACGCGAAATTTGCCGGCGCGCTCTATTTTGCCGGCCTGCAGACAAACTTAAAACCGGGCGATCCGCTCCTGCTGGTGTTCGAGGGGATCGAACTGGGGGAAGCCAATCCGGATGGCGGCAAACCGGTGCTGCGCAAAGTGGAGACGATAACGCCGCTGCCGGCGGAAAATAAAACGCGGGTAACCTTGCGCGCGCATTCGCTCTCCGGCAACCCGGCGCTGCCCGTGCTGGAAAAATACTCCGTCAATTTCAGAGATTACGGCCTGGACAAGCAGGATCCATCCGTCGCCCGCGCGCTGAAATTATTGCTGGATTTGAAAACGGCGGTCGATAGCGATCAGCCGGACTCTATTATGGACTCCATTCAATTGACGACGGACGCGATCGAAGTCATCAACGAGATCGATCAAAGCCAGAACAGGTGTTTGCAAAAATGGTTCTTTAGTTTTGTCAGCGAGATCAAGGAAGCTTTTCGCGCGCCGGGCAGCGTGGAGTTTTTTATCCGGAATTTCACGTTTTTCCAACCGCCCGGATTTCTGGAAGCCATCCAGGCGTTGAGAGCGAGAACCGGAGATATCAGCGAGTTGATGGAAAGAGTGATCAGTGTGGCCTGGAGTATCACTGATGTCACTCAGCAAGAGATCGATAATTTTCTCGCGCTGATGGGGAGCAAAACCAACACGGCGTTTGGCGATCTGATCGCCCTGACCACGCCGCTGTCAAAACCGCCTTCGCGGCAGCCGTCAAACAGCGCGAATCTGGACCGGAAAGTGGCGAATGTGCTCGACCCGAACAAGGATACGCTTGCCCGGATACTGACGAGCTTTAACCCGGCGATCGGCGACACCGTCTATAAAGCCTGGGGCGGGACGGCCGTTCCGCAGAAGGCCCCGGTCAAGGTCTACGCGCTGAGAGCGACCATGTCGCTTTTCGGCAGCACCGCGCCGCAGAGGTCCGGGGTCGATGATGAAGGAGAGCTGCAGCGGCTGGGCGAACCTCTAATTGTCGAGAGAAAGGCCGACGGCCTACCGCCTCCTCCACCCCCGCCGCCGCCGCTGGACCCGGATCCGCAGACCGGTATTTTACAGCCGAAGACCGATTCCAAGCCCGGCAAACCGGATGATATCAGTAATGATATCGCCGAAATTGAAAAGCAGACGTCGCAACAGAACGAGCCTGTGACCCATGAGCGTGAACAAGCCATCCATCTCGATATCAGCAACGACAAGATCCACGAAAACTCCTGGGTGGTGGTGGACACGAGCGGCGTCCTGGCCCCGGAAGAGGACGGCACGGGGAGGAAATTTCCGAATTTTACCCTGACCTCGGAAAAGTTTTTGATCTCGCGCGCGCAAAACATTTCGCAGGCGGCATCGCGCGCCGATTACGGCGTCAGCGGTAAAACGACCCTCATCGGCCTGGATCGAAACTGGATCACTTACGAAGATAAAAATAAGCTGAGGCCATCGGGAGACGCCGAATTTCAGATCGTGCGCAACACGATCGTGCACGCGCAGAGCGAAGAACTGGCGCTGGCCGAGGAACCGGTTGAGGGAGACGTTTGCGGCGACGTGATCGAGCTCGGCGGCCTCTATAACGGACTGCAATCGGGCCGCTGGCTGATCGTTTCGGGCGAGCGCACGGATATCGCGGGCGTGGAGGGTATCATGGCCGGCGAACTGGTGATGCTCAAGGACGTAGTGCAGAGCTACGACCCGGAACTCCCCGGCGACAAGACCCACAGCATACTCGTGTTTGCCAACAAGCTGGCCTACACCTACAAGCGCGAAACTGTCGTGATCTACGGCAACGTCGTGAAGGCGACCAACGGCGAAACGCGAAACGAGGTGATGGGAAGCGGTGACGCGACCAAGCCGAACCAGGCCTTCGCGCTAAAACAGCCGCCCCTGACATACGTCTCGGCGCCTGTGCCGAGCGGCATCCAGAGCACGCTGCAAGTGCGCGTCAACGATGTCGAATGGAGCGAGACCGACAGCCTGGCCGGCCTGCAAAAACAACATCGCAAATTCATCACCAAAACAGACGATGCAGCCAGGACCACCATCGTTTTCGGCAACGGTGAAAAAGGTTCGCGGCTGCCGACGGGAGTTGAAAACGTCAGGGCGGTATACCGCAACGGCATCGGCAAGGCAGGAAACGTAAAGGCCGGCCAGATCAGCATGCTGATGACTAGGCCGCTGGGCGTGCGCGAGGTGATAAACCCGCTGCGCGCGGCGGGCGGCGCCGACAAGGAAACGCGCGACCAGGCGCGGCGTAATGTTCCCATCGCATTAAAGGCCCTGGACCGGCTGGTCTCGACCAGAGACTATGCGGATTTCGCGCGGACCTTTGCCGGTATCGGAAAGGCAAGCGCGGTGAAATTGTCCGACGGCCGCCGGGAAGTGGTGCACCTGACGATAGCGGGCTTAAACGATATTCCCATCGACCAGACCTCCGATGTTTATCGCAATCTGCGCATCGCTTTCGCGAAAAACGGCGACCCGCAGCAGCCGGTCCGGATCGATATGCGCGAGTTGGTGGCCCTGATCATCAGCGCCGGCGTTCGCATCCGGTCCGAATATCAATGGGAGAAGACCGAGCCGCGGATCCGCGCCGCGCTGCTGGAAAAATTCAGCTTTGAACAGCGCGAGCTGGGACAGACCGCTTATCTGAGTGAGGTCATCGGAACGATACAGGGCGTCGCGGGCGTTGAATACGTGGACGTGGATGTTTTCGACAGTTTGTCGGAGCTTGAGATCCTGAACCCTGCCGGCTTGCTCGAAAAACGCGTTCGGATAGGCGGGGTCGCGACGGCGATCCCCGGATTCCTGGAGGCCGTTCAGCCGCTAAAATGCATCCCGGCCGCGCTGGCGATGGAGGCCGGGGACGATGTGCGGCGGGCCCGGCTTTCGGCCGCCGGATCTGCGGCTACATCTACGGGCAGATCTATTCTGCCGGCCCAACTGGCGTATCTGCTGCCTGGAGTGGCCGATACTTTGATCTTAAAGAAAATCGAAGAGGTGAAAAAATGAAACGTTCACCGGACCGTTTATATGAATTGCTGCCGGCCGTGTATCGCTTGCGCGACGCCGAGCAGGGCTATCCGCTAAAGGCGCTGCTACAGGTGATAAACAAGCAGGTCGACCTGGTGGAAACCGATATTGCGCGCATGTACGATAACTGGTTTATCGAGACTTGCGAGGAATGGGTGGTGCCATACATCGCCGACCTGGTCGGCTACGAGATGCTGAATAGCTCGGGCGAGCCCGTCGATCCCAATGACACCGGCGCGAAAGCCCTCACGCGCGTTTTGGCGCCCCGGCGCGACGCGGCAAACGTCATCGGTTATCGCCGCCGCAAAGGCTCGGTCGCGCTGCTCGAACTGCTCGCGGGAGACACGACAAATTTGCCCGCGCGCGTAGTTGAGTTTTATCGTTTGCTCGGCCACACGCAGTCCGTGAATTTTCCGCACCTCAAGCGGGCAAAGACCGTCAACCTGCGCCGCGGTGACGCGCTCGATCTGCTTGGCGGCCCGTTTGAACGCGCGGGCCATACCGCCGACGTGCGCCGTGGAGTTTCGGGGCATTCTCCCGGCCGCTACGGCATTCCCAACGTCGGGCTTTTTGCCTGGCGGATGAAGGCCTATTCGGTTACCGAAGCGCCCGCTTTTTGCCTGGAAGAAGCGCCGGAATGTTACACCTTCAGCGTGCTGGGAAACGACACCCAGCTTTACAACGATCCGCAGGCCGAAAGCGATCCGTCGGATATCGCGGACGAATTGAATCTGCCGACGCCCATCCGCCGCCGCGCGTTCGAGGGCGCGATCGTCGAAGACAAGATCAAGGACCGTGACAAAAGCAAGCACAAGGAAAAGGCCAAAGAGAAGTTTGTGCACGCGGAGGCGTCGGAAAAATATTACGGACGCAGCCTTTCCGTGTTTGTGGCGGACGAGGAAAATCGGCTGATCCCGGTCCCGCGCCGGTCGGTCATTCCCGCCGACCTAAGTGATTGGAACGCCTTTCGCCTGCGGCGCGGTTATGTCGCGGTCGATCCGAAACTCGGGCGCATCGTTTTTCCGCGCGACCGGAAACCGAAGTACGGCGTTTTTGTCTCCTATCAATATGCCTTTAGCGCCGACATCGGCGGCGGGGAATATTACCGGCGCTTGTCGCAGCCCGCCGGCGCAAAGATCTATCCGGTCGGGCCAGTTGGGCCGGCCGGAGGCGACGGTTTTGCGACCATTGAAGAAGCGCTGATGGCCTGGGAAGAGGACAAGGCGGGAAACGAGCATCGCGGGCCGCAGCACCTGCCGGCGGCTGTGATCGAGATCCGCGACAGCGGCGTTTATGAAGAGCAATTGAGCATAGACCTGAAGGCGGGCGAGTATCTGCAGATCCGCGCGGCAAACCGCCGGCGGCCGGTCATTCGTCTGCTGGACCAAAGGGTGAACCGTCCCGACGCCTTCGGTATCAGAGGCGAAACGGGCAGCCGCGCGGTGCTTGACGGGCTGATGATAACGGGGCGCGCGGTGCGCATCAGCAACCCGGAACTGCGCGACCGGAAAACCTCCGGAGACGATCGGCCGGATATTTTCGACCGGCCCGAAGAGGGCGAAATAAGCGATCTGTGCGACGTGACCATCCGGCATTGCACGCTCGTCCCGGGCCGGAGCCTGCACGGCAATTGCGAACCCCGCCGCCCGAGCGAGCCCTCCATCAGGCTGGAATATTCGAGGGCGCGGCTCAAGGTGGAACACAGCATTCTCGGCCCGATCTATGTCGAAGCGAACGAGCGCGCCGGCGAACCCTCGGCGGTCGATGTCAGCGACAGCATTCTGGACGCGACCCGCGAAAACGGCACGGCGCTCGGTTCGCGCGACGGCGGCCTGGCCTACGTAGATCTGACCGTCGCGCGCTGCACGGTCATCGGAATGATCAGGACACACTCGATCGCGCTGGCGGAAAACAGCATCTTCAAAGGCGTCATGACGGTGGGGCGCAAACAGCGCGGCTGCGTGCGTTTTTGCTATGTCACGCCGGGCTCGCGCACTCCGCAGCGATACGAATGCCAGCCCGATATGGCGGAGCGCGCCGCGCGGGGAAAACCGGCGGCGGCCGAAGCGCGCATGCAGGGCATGATAGATATCCCCGCGGCGGAGATCGAGAAAGCAAAAGCGGCCGAACGCATGCGGGTCGAGCCCAGGTTCAGCAGCCTGCGGTATGGCAATCCCGCTTACTGCCAGTTGTCGGCCGCCTGCGCGAAAGAGATCTCACAAGGGGCGGATGACGAATCCGAAATGGGCGTTTTTCACGATCTGTACCAGCCGCAGCGTCATGCAAATTTGCGCGCCCGGCTGGACGAATACACACCGGCCGGGGCCGAAACCGCAATTATTTATGTTAATTAGAGTTCTGAGGAGGACGAAATGAAGGGTGATTTTTCCAGACTTACATTTGATGCGAAAAAGAATTTTAGCCGGGTCTTGATACAGCAGGGGCGTGTCCAGCTCGACGCCGATGCGAATGAGCAAGCCGATATCCTGCTTCATCATATCCGGATGCTGACGCGCGACCTGATCGGCGCGCATGCCGGCCCGGACCCCAATGAAGGTGGCGGATTTGTCATTTCCCAATCGTCCGGCGGCGAAGATCCCTTCGACCTGCGTATTTCCGGCGGGCATTATTATGTCGAGGGCATCTTGTGTGAAAACCCGGAGTTGTGGAATGAAAGGCCGGTCAGCATTCGCAACCAGCCCTACTATTTTCCGGACAGGGTGGAAAATCTCAAGCTGGGCTTCCTGGTATATCTGGATGTGTGGGAGCGCTCGGTCACGGGTTTTGAAGAGGGCGGCTTAAACGAGGTCGCGCTCGGCGGCATCGATACCTCAGCCCGCGGGCAGACCGTGTGGCAGGTGAAGATACTGCCTTTGAAAGATGGCGAAACCGATATCGACGATCTGACGTTCGAGACGTGGACGGACTCCCGCCTGCGCGCCAGATGCATCCGGCCGGCGACGTCGGAAGACCCCTGCAACTTCGAGCCGGATGCGCGTTATCGCGGCGCGGAAAATCAGCTCTACCGGGTGGAGGTCCACTTTGGGAACGTCGATAAACGAGGGCAGCGCTTAAAAGAGCAGGCCCAGGCGACGTTCAAATGGTCGCGTGAAAACGGCAGCGTCATATTTCCCATCGTCAGCATAGGCAGCGGCGAAGCAGGCAAAACGACCGTCGAGCTGGCGAACCTGGGAAGGGACGACAAACTCGGTTTGCGCAAGGGCGACATGGTCGAGATCATCGACGATAGATACACGCTGCACAATGGCGCCGAGAAGCTTTTGAAAGTAGAGTACGTCGATCAGGACGAAATGAAGGTCAAACTGGAAGGCGTTACGAAGATCACCGTCAGCCAGAATTCCGCGAACCATCCGCTGCTGCGCCGCTGGGACCAAAAAGCCGCTCAGGGCGGCGAAGCCGGCGTCAGGATCATCGAAACGCACGAGGGCGATAACCGCTGGATAGATCTGGAAGACGGTGTCCAGATCCAGTTTCTGCCGAACCAGGACGGAACCCCGGCGAATTATCGTACCGGTGACTACTGGCTGATACCGGCGCGGACAGCGACCCGCGACGTCGAATGGCCGAAAAGACCAAACGGTGAACCGGTGCCGCAGCCGCCGCGCGGCGTCCGCCATTACTACGCCCCGCTGGCGTTATTCGGCCCCAATGGCATAGAAAAGGAAAGTTATCGATGCGAGATATTTCACAATACGAGCTGCGCGAAAAAGACTGAGGAACCCCATATATTCAAGGCGCCGGCAGCAGCGAAACCAACCAAGGCCAAAGCGAAGAAATGATCGGGAAAGGTAGGCAGTAGGTAGTAGGCAGTAGGCAGTAGTGGCTTTGCCTGTAAAGCCGGGAATTTGTTTTATATTTGTTCGTGTCTTTTAGTGTGGTTTCGTGGTTTCAGGTCTTAAACTTCAGTAAGCAAAGATTTAAGACTGAAACCACGAAACCACACGAAACCACACGAAACCACACGAAACCTGCAAAACTTTATTTATCTACTTCATAGGTAAAGCCATGATGAGGTATGAAATGAATTAAACAAAAAAGAAGCGGGCAGGGATGCCCGCGCTCCATAACGTATCGCGCACTACGGCTTTTTCGATTTCTTATCTTTCTTATCTTTCGATTGTTTCGATTCTTTTTCTTCCAGGTCGGCGGGAACTTTGCCCATCGAATCGAGCACGGACTGCGCGTATTCGGTGGCGTTTAGCAGCGCCTGTTTTTCTTCCTTGTCGGTCGCCTTTTCGCTAAAGCTTTTAAGCTGCGGCAAAAGGCGGGTACAGGCCGCGCCCAGCACTTTCACGCCCTTCATCATCAGTTTACTGTCCGGTTCGCGGGTGGCGATATCGTCGATATTATTGATGGCTTCGTCGAGTATGAGTTCAATGTCGCGAAAAAGCTGGGCGCGGGTGCCTTGCGGCAGATCGCCCCAGTCCAATATTTCGCCGTCCACATTTTTTTGAGGCTTTTTGCCATCTTTGGCCGGGTCGACGGTAGATCCCGCCAGGACGGCCAACCGGCGGTCGATGGCTTTGACAAAGACCTCCATGCGCTTATCGACTTCCTGTGTGTCGCGCACGACATCGGTTTCTTTATCGGTCAGGTGGTCGCGTTTGCCCTGGCCGAAAGCGGCCCCCGCGCTGAGCAGAAAAATACAGGTGATTCCTGCAAAAATGAATAAACGTTTCGTTCTCATATAGTCTCTAAATCATTAGTGAGGGCGTTACCGTGAAAGTGTAACTCCATCAAGATAGATGACAAAATACGTCTCAGGGTTTATTTTAGATAAATAGAAAAAGGCAATATCTTATATGGGATCTAGTGTTAAAGCGAAGTGTTTTTGTATCAGAAAGGCCCTGGTTTCGGCCCTGTTGATGGGTTTGGCGGCCATTTGCGCTACAGCTCAGATAGGCCAGGTGGGCCAGGGAAGCCAGATTGGTTGGGTGCCGGAGCGTAAAGTAACCTCCACCGACCTTATCTCGGTCTATTTTCTTAACTCGGACCGGGGCTGGATCGGCGGCGACGAGGGCTACCTGGCGGCTACCTCCGATGGCGGGGCCAATTGGGCCAGCCAGCCGCTCAAAACTACCGGCAGCGTTAACGATATCTACTTCCGTAATGAAGAAAACGGGTTTGTCCTGGCCGGCGACAAGGTTTTTCTGACCAATAACGGCGGGCAAAACTGGGCGGAGCTTCCGGCGATCAATAAGAATGATTTCAAAGGCACCGAGCAGGAGCTTTACAGCATCCGTTTTTCCGATAAAAAACGCGGCTGGATCGTCGGTTCAGTTGCGCGCGGCGATAACATAGTCGACAGCCTCGTGCTGCGCACCACGGATGGCGGTTCGAGCTGGCAGCGGGTGCGCGTGCCCACCACGGAAGAGCTTTTTCACCTCGATTTTGTCAATGAAAACAGGGGCTGGATCGTGGGATCGCACGGGATAGTGCTGTTCACTGAAGATTCCGGCGCGACCTGGCAGCGGCAAAATTCCAACATTACCACCGACCTCTTTTACATTGATTTCAGGGGCTCGAAAGACGGCTGGGCGGTCGGCGCCAAGGGAATGATCCTGCATACCGACGACGGCGGGCGCAATTGGTACAAAATGGGCGCCAACGTCTATGGAACGCTGCTCCGCGTGGCTTTTTTGACCGAAAACAACGGCTTTATCGTGGGCAAGGGCGGGCTGATCCTGCGCTCCAGCGACGGCGGCCGTTCGTGGATCAAGCAGGACAGCAAAACTACCGACGCTCTCTACGGGCTATTTGTTGATAAAAAAGCTATTTGGGCCGTCGGCGGCAAAGGCACGCTGCTGAAATACGAAAAATAATTCGAATTTGGATAGGAGATTTTTGATTTGGATAAATTATTGCTGCTCCTTGATTTTGAGCAGCCATTAAATGGTGAAATCTTAAAATCGCCAATCTAAAATCCAAAATAATTCGACATTTAAGCAACCACTATCCCAGACGTTGCATCTGATAAAGTGGGCTAATAGTCGAAACCCCGTTTGTGATTGGGAACGGAAACGGATAATTTGGACTTTGAGTCTTTCTAATTCCTCCTGTGACTGCCCGGTGAGAAAGTGACTCGCCGGGCAGGAACTTTTTAAAGCAAAAAGGCAGAAACGCGACAGTTATGGAGCGTGCTTAAAATTCTTAATTTTGAGTTTTGAATTTTTAGCGAATAGCTTGATCTTCCAGCAATTCAAAATTCAACATTCAAAACTAAGAACTGAAGACACGCTCCATAACCGTCGCGTTTCTGCCTATTATCACGCCCGTTTTCCGCTAAAAGGCAGGTCCGGCAGTCCCGGCATGCCGGCGTTGATAGAGCCGCCCATTGAATCGCCGTCGACTGTGCCGGTGATGGTAAGTTCGACGGCCTGGCCCATTATTTCCGTCTTTGAAACCGCGCTAAAACTATCGCCGGTCACGGTGCCGCTCAGTTCGCCGCCGCCCAGCGCCGATTCCATCTTGCCGGTGACCTCATTGCCGTTTTGCTCCAGGTTGAGGCTGATCTGCAAAGCCTGTCCCATCGCTTCCGCGTTAACGGTCCATTCGCCTGTTAAATTAATGTCACTCATAATATTTCAACCTATATGTATCATTCGGAATAGATGATAACCGATAGATGAGAGAGAATAGATCAGAATCTATCCGTTATCATCTACTATCTTTCAGCTATTCCGAATAGATCTTAAAAACACAAACTCTAGCCTCTCGTTCCTGTCAGCGGGGAATCGGGCACTTCCATGAATCCCTCGCATTTCATTACGCCGCTCATCGAGTTACCGTCCACGGTGACGATAAAGGTCAGCGTGTAAGGCGCGGCCATGATCTGTGTGGGCATCGTCATTGTGAGCGAATTTCCCGTAACGCTGCCGGTCGCAGTGCCGTCGCCAAAATAATCGATAGATACATCGCCGGTCACCTGCCCGTGTTCATCCTGCCGCAGGGTCATTCCGCCTTCCGGATCGCCCAGCGGCAGCACATCGAGCTTTATTCCCCAAATGCCATTGACGTTTGCCGGCGGGGCATCGGGATCGGCAATAATATCTTTAACGTCCTTTATATTTCCTTCGGCGTCATAGACATCGATGTTCTTTGCATACGGGGCGACCTGGTCGAGCAACTGCGCCGCGTCGCCGACGATGATGATCGCCAGTGTATCGAGATGAATATGTTTTTGCGCCACGCGCTGGACGTCCGCGGCCGTGACGGCGTTGATATTGTCGCGAAAGGTTTGCAGGTAATCGTCCGGCAAATGGAAAAGCTGCTGCGAGACGATCTGGTTGGTCAATCCTTCCTGCGTTTCCATCCGCAGCGGAAAACTTCCGGTCAGATAATTTTTTGCGTCGTTTAATTCTTCGTCCGGCACCGGCGTGGTGCGAATGCGCTCGAGTTCATAGAAAAATTCTTTGAGCGAGTCGCCCGTGACCGCCGTGCGGACCTCGGCGGCGGATTCAAAAAGCCCGGCCAGCCGCCGCGCCTCGAGCGAAGAATACGCGCCATAGGTGTAACCTTTTTCTTCGCGCAGGTTCATAAAAAGCCGCGACGAAGCGCCGCCGCCCAGCACCATATTCATCACCGTCAGCGGGAAAAAATCCGGATCGGTCCGCTTGATGGCGATATTTCCCAAAATGATATTCGCCTGCGAAGAATTGGGCCGGTTCACGATCGCCAGCGTTCTTTGCGAGCGTTCGGGGAACGCGGGAAACTCAGCGCTTTTTACTTCGCCCTGCGCCCATTCACCAAAAAGGGAATTTAGCTCCGCCACCAGCGCCTCGCTTTTTACATCACCCACCGCAATAAAAACCGCATTGTTCGGAATAAATACCGCCCGGTGAAACTCGGCCAGTTTTTCGGCGGAGAGATTGTCGAGCATCGCGTTGGTATTTGAGACGACGCTGTACGGGTGATCGCCAAAAAGGATCTTCGCGGCGCGCTCGCTGACCAGAAAATCAGCCTGCGAACGATGCAGCTTCAGTTCTTCCCGCGCATTTTCGCGGAAGATATTCAACTCTTTTTCCGGGAACAACGGGTTTAAGACAATGTCGGCCATCAGCCCGAGAATTTCCGATGCGTACATCGTCACCGCCGAAGCGGCGATGATAGTATTATCCGCCGAAACGCTGGTGCTGAGCGCGCCGCCGATCCGGTCTACTTCTTCGGCGATCTGGCGGCTGGTGCGTGTCTTTGTGCCTTCGTTCAGCATTTTTGCCGCGGCTTCGCTTAAGGCCGGCATGTCCGCCGGGTCATTCACCGCGCCGTTCTTAAAAGCCAGCCGGAAATTTACCAGCGGCACGCGGTCGTTTTCAATGATGACCACTTTCAGGCCGTTAGCCAGCGTGGTCTCAAAAGGTTTTGCCAGGTCAAAAGGAGCCGGATCAAGCGGCTCCGGGGGTGTTTTGCGAAATTCACTCATAAAAATTCAGTTGTAAACCTGGGAGCGCAGGCATCTTGCCTGCATGCGCGACTTGTCGCGCGAAAATTTCACTCCAGATTGTCGCTAAATAAAATGTTTCCAGATCGCTGCGCGATCTTGCAGGCAAGATGCCTGCGCTCCCGGGTTTACTCGCGCTATTCTCCAGCGGGAATAATATCCAATTGCGCCCGGTTTTCGGTATCCAGATATTTTGCCACGGCGTTTTTAATATCGTCGGCGGTGATCGTCAGGAGTTTTTTCAGCTCGCTGTTGATCAAAGCCGGGTCGCCGTCATAAAGCGCGTATTCGCAGAGCGCCATGGCGCGCGCCAGCGAAGACTGGCGGTGCCGCACCTCGTCATTGACGAGCTGGTTGCGCAGCTTTTCCATTTCCTCTACCGAAGGGCCGCTCGCCGCCAGGGCTTTTATCTCGGCGATCATAGATTCACGAATTTGCCCGACGTCCTGTCCGGGTTTTGGCAGCGCGCCGATATAAATTGTCGAAGGCCCGCGGCGCTCATCGGTAAAACCGAAAAGCTGCGAGATCGTGCCTTCGTCTTTCACCAGCTTCTGATAGAGCCGCGAGCTGTCGCCGTCATAGAGAATTTTTCCGGCCAGCCAGAGCGCTTCGTGCTCGATCGAGCGGCGCGGCGGTATTTTCCAGCCGATCAGAAATCCGGGCAGCGGCGCCAGCGGGTCCTGCCACGACTTGTGCGTTTCCGCTACCTCTTCGGGCTCGTTCACGTCGATCGCCGGCGGCGTGGGCTGCGCCGGGATATCGCCGAAATATTTTTCGACCAGCGCTTTTGCTTCATCGGTTTCAAAAGAACCGGTGATCGTCAGCACGGCATTGTTCGGCGCGTAATAGATGCGGAAAAATTCCTGGACATAATCGACATCGACGGCGTCCAGGTCTTCCATCGAACCGATGGTCGAATGCGAGTTGGCAAAATTTTTGAAGACCATCGAAGTGATCTGGTCAAACACCTGCCCGTAAGGCTGGTTGTCGTAACGCAGCCGTTTTTCTTCCTTGACTGCTTCGCGCTGGTTGTCGAGATTTTCCTGCGTGACGGCGAGCGAGCGCATCCGGTCGCTTTCCAGCCAGAGCGCCAGCGGAAGCTGGTTGGCCGGCAGCGTTTCATAATAATTCGTGCGCTCGGACGAAGTGGTGCCGTTCATCGTGCCGCCGGCTTTGGAAATGTACTGGAAATGCCCGGCCTTCGGAATGTTTTCCGAGCCCTGAAACATCATGTGTTCGAAAAGATGCGCAAAACCGGTGCGGCCTTCCTTTTCGTTGCGCGAGCCGACGTCGTAATAAACCGCCACGGCTACCACCGGCACAGCCGTGTCCTGGCTCAGAATGACGCGCAGCCCGTTCGATAATGTGTATTGGTCGATGGGAATCGGGAGCAGGCTAAATTGTTCTGTCACTAAACCTCCATAATTGCCAAATAATTGCGAAATAAAGCAAAAGATAATTGTAGCTTTTTAACCACCAAGGCACAAAGGACACAAAGTGAAGAAAGGAAAACAGGAAAGCAGAGGTGGTTTGAGCTAAACACAAAGAAACAGATCAAGCTAATTTATCTCAAGGTCGGGAAGGGCCGCTTGCGCCCGCTCATTCTTAAGTAGTTAACCGGTCGGCTAAGCTAATAGCTGTCAGCTAACAGCTTTTGAGGTCAAAGGGATTTTAATTAGAGATAACAAAAGAGCGGGCGCAAGCAACCCTTCCCGACCTGAGAGGTGGTCGTGTTGTTGCTTTTCTTTGTATTATTTAGCGTCTTGGTGGTGAAAAACTCTTACTGCTTTTTCGCAGTGGTCAATGCCAGGTCGCGCGAGCGCGGCAGGGCTTCGACGGCTTTGGCGACCTGTGCGTCGCCTTCGATCAATACCTGGGTGGCGGTGATGGTGCCAAAAGCGGCGCAGATAAAATTGTAGCGCATTCTTTGCGTGATAAATTTTCGTTCGGCTTCGATCTGCGCGGGCGTTACCTGCCACGCGGGGTGTTTCGAAACGAAGTCCGCAAAGAGGCGCAGCACATCCTGCGTGACGGGGAAGTCGGCCGGTTTTACGCGGTGGCTGATCTCGAGCGGGCGCAGAGTGCGGTAGGCTTCCATTCCGGCGATGCGGCCGCCCACGGCTTCGCGCGCAAAAGCAAAGATCGGATCGAGCAACTGGTATTTCGCGTCGGTCATTAATTCGGTCTTGACCGGCTCATCTGGCGTGATGCCGTTGCCGCTGAAAACTTTTCGTCCGCCGCGCGTAAAGCTCGCCGGGCTGGTGATCGCCGCCGGCGCCATTTCCTTGTGGCGCAGGTAATCATACAAACCGCTGCCCGAATAATCGCGCTGGATCGAACGCCCGCTCGGCGTGTAATAGCGCGCTGTCGTCAAAGTAAGTCCCGCGCCGCCGGGCAGATCGATGACGGATTGCACCAGGCCTTTTCCAAAAGTCTGTTCGCCGACGATCAGCGCGCGGTCGTAATCCTGCAGCGCCGCCGCCACGATCTCGCTGGCCGAAGCCGTGTTGCCGTTGACCAGCACCACGAGCGGAATATTTTCCGCCTTTTTGCCGTTCGACCTGAATACCCGGTTGTCGAGGTCGGTCCGCCCGCGCTGTGAAACCACTACCTGTCCCGGCGGTAAAAACTTTTCCGCCACCCTCACTGCCTGTTCCAAAATGCCGCCCGGGTTGTCGCGCATATCCAGCACCAGCGAGGTCATGCCTTGCTCGTGCAGATCGTTAAGCGCGACCGTCAGCTCGTCCGAGGTGGTGTAATTAAAACCGTTGGAAAAATCTATGTAGCCGACACCGGGCCGCAGCATATAGGCATCCGGTATCGAAGGCTGTGCGACCGTGCCGCGGCGCAGCTCGATATTTTCCACTTTGCCGGTCGCCGCGCGTTCCACCGTCAGCCGGACCAGCGTGCCTTTCGGGCCGCGGATGCGTTCGCGCACGTCAAAAGAATCGCGGCCGTTGGCCTTTTCGCCGCCGACGGTCAGGATGCGGTCGCCAAAGCGAAGCCCGGCGCGCGCCGCCGGCGAGTCCGGCGAAGTCGAAATAACGAACGTGCCCAGGTCGTCGCCGATGGTGTAATTGGCGATGGTCGCGCCGATCCCGAAATATTCTGAGTTTTGGTCGGTCAGCAGATCGCGGTAATCGGATTGGTCCAGGTAATTCGAATGCGGGTCGAGCACGTGCAGCATCGCCGAGATCGAAGATTTATTCAGCTCGGCGTAGTTGATATTTTTTCCGCCCACGTAATTGGCGCGGATGATGTCGAGCGCTTCGGAAAGCTCGCCTTTGATGCGCGCGACATTACTGACAGAAGACCGGGCATTAACAGACGCCGCGGCGGTGCCGCCGGCCGCTACCTGGTCGGTGCGCGAAGCGGAAAAAGTACTGCCTTTTGCTATCTTAAAAGGATCGCCGATTCCAAACTCTTTTGGTGCTTTTTGGACGGTAAGGTCCTGCTGGGCAATTATAATTGGGCAGGCAAAAGAGAGGGCTGAAATGAAAAGGACGACTCGGAAAACTTTATTCGCCATAGATTTATACTTCACAGAAAACAGGTGGCACCCTGAAAAACTGCTTATTCGCCGCTAAATTTTTGAACTTGTTAGGTAGCTTTTTGGCTAGTGGCTTGCGGAGGGTTTCTCAGGTTCCCCGCAAGCCCAGCCATTCCCGAATATCAAATTTGCTATGTGGAGATAATATAACTAATCGTTAAACACTTCCAAAAACCAAAGTAAGAAAAATAACGAGGTCAGAACCCGAAGCGGTAGCGAGGGGTTTCGGTTTTTGGTTTTGGCTCGGTGCAGATGGCTTATCCTCAGCATTATCTCTATTAAAGTGCAAAACCCCTTCGCTACCGCTTCGGGTTCTGACCTCATCGCCTTTCGCCGCGATTTTTGCTAAAGTAGCTCATTAATATATGTCCGACACACCATCCGATCTGGAGCAGAAGATCCGCGCGACCATTGAGACGGTCGACCTGTCCAACGCGCTGACGCAGCCGCTGAATAATTCCATCCGCGAGCTGCTGCGGCTTTCGGCGGCGGGGATGAATTCGGACGAGGCTTCGGTGATCGTGCGCGACGGTGACGATCTGCGTTTTATGATCGTGATCGGGAAGGTCGCCGATCAACTGACGGGGATGAAGTTTCCCAACGGCAAGGGAATCGCCGGTTTTGTGTTTTCTTCGGGCCAGCCGATGGCGGTGGCCGATGTCGGCCAGGAAGCTTCTTTTTATAAAGAGGTAGATCAGCAGACCGGCTATACGACCCAGACGCTGCTGGCGACGCCGCTGCGTTTCGGCGGGGAAGTGATCGGCGTGCTGGAATATGTGAACCGCAGGGGAGACCCGCCCTACGCGCCGTTCACCGCCGAAGAGATGGACAAGGCCGCACTCTATGCCGAAGCGATCGCATCCTTGGTGGACGCCTATGAGTCTACTTCGCTGACCGAGATCATCGGCGCGCAGATGTTAAAGGCCGCCGTGACGGATGAGCAAAAAGCCGGCCTGATGGAAGTTCGCGAGTGGGTGCGCGAGCTGCGTACCGGCTCAGAGCACCGCGATATGATCGACATCGCCGTGCTGCTGCGCGAAGTCGCCAACCGCGGCGAATCGGAAAGAAAATTGTTCCGCGAGATACTGGAGGCGTTCGTTCGCCACGCCGATGCGCAATCGGCAACAGAGTTTTTGTATTACTAGTGGTAATGGGTAATTGGTAATTGGTAACTGGTTGAAGGTAATAGGTAATGGGTAATAAGCATTGAAAAGCTTTTACCAGTTACTAATTACCAACTACCAGCCGCCAATTACTAATTACCAACTACCAATCGCCAGCAAATGTTAACTACCCCTGCAAGAGACTCCCTCTCGGCGCTCGACGCTATCAGTGTGTTTGCGCCCGATGACGCGTGGAAAAATTGCACCGGCGCGGGAGTAAACGTGGCTGTCATCGATAGCGGCATCGAAACCGATCATCCGGCGCTGACGGGCAAGGTCATCGAATCGCTCGAGGCCAACACGGTCGAGCGGGGCCGCGTGGAATTCATTCCTTCCACGTCGGGCGACAGCGCGGGGCACGGCACGGCCTGCGCGGGCATAATTTCTTCGATCGCGCCCGATACGAAATTTCACAGCATCAAGGTTTTGGGCTCCGGCGCGAGCGGCGACGGGCACGCGTTTCTCGCCGGGTTGGAATACGCGGTCAAACGCCGGTTCCGTCTGATAAATTTAAGCCTCGGCACCACCAAGCCGCAGTACGTCGTTCCGCTGCACGATCTGCTCGACCGCGCTTACCAAGCGGGCTGCATCGTGGTGGCCGCCGCCAATAATCTGCCGCAGCCGAGTTTCCCCTCGGTGTTTTCCTCGTCGCTGATCTCGGTGAGCAAATCCGAGGAAACAGATCCGTTCAAATTCAGCTTTCGCTACGGCGAGGTGATCGAACTGACAGCACCCGGCGTGGGCGTTCGCACCACCTGGCTCGAAGGCAGCTACCGCCAACTCACCGGCAACAGCTTCGCCTGCCCCAATATCGTCGGCATCTGCGCGCTGCTACTGGAATGCTACCCCCACATGACCCCGTTCCAGATCAAATCAATGCTCTATTCAATTGCCAGGAAGAATAAAGAAGAAGGCGCGTAATACGCGATACGCGATACGTAATACGCTATTCAGCGGGGCGTTCTTGTCAGTAGCGTCGGTGTCAGCCGATGCGTTCTTTCATTCGTGTGATTGGTGTAATTCGTGGCTGATTTTCCGGGCGTCATTTTTGTCAGTAGCGCTTGCGTCGGCGGGTGAATTTATTTGAGTTTTTCCCGGCAAGAAATCAAGTATTGCTCCAAGTTTTTTGTTCTTGGATGATCTTCCCCCAAAAAATGAACAAACTGCTTATATGCTTCTTCAAACATAGGGAGCGCTTCCGCATAGTTTTCTTGTTTGAAACGTAAAACGGCTATCCACCAATAACTTTGAGCAGTATCAGGGTGAAGACTTCCCAGAGCTTTTTCCCGAATGGCCTTTGCTTGTTGATGCAGATCTTCAGCAAGTTCTAATTTGCCTTGAGCTACATAAACTCCAGCTAAATTGTTGAGGCGGATAGCATAATGGGGATCTTCCTTGCCGATGGTCTTTTCACCGATTCGCAGCGATTCCTCATATTTCTCAATTGCTTCATCGTACCGGCCCTGAAGTTGATAAACATTAGCTAAATTATTCAAAGAGGTAGCATAATTTGGATGTTCCTTGCCGAGGATCTTTTCACCGATTCGCAGCACCTCCTCGAATTTCCCAATAGCTTCATTGTACCGGCCCTGAACTTGATAAATATTAGCCAAATTATTTAAAAGAGCGGCATGATCGGCGCTTTCTTTCCCGAAAACTTCGCCGGAATTTTTTGTCGAGCGCAGGTAATAACGCTCCGAATTGTTTAAATTACCTAACAATTCATGGTAACGCGCCAGCTTGTTGTAAAGAGAGATTGTTGTTTCATTTTCGACACATAATTTATCGGAGTTTTCCAGCAGTATTTGAACGTGTTGGGAATATTTTTCACAGGTCAGCCTATTCAAATAATCATATCGTGGAAATAGATTCGACAAAATTCCTAATAACTCGGTGCAGACATTTCTTGTTTCCCCCGTTGACAGTTTTGTCTGGATCACACGCTGAATAGAACGGTGAGTGGTAAAAATGCATTTGTCTTTATTATATTTAAGCAGATCATAACGGGTCAGCTTTTCGCGTACATCATCCCAAAGATCGTCGCCGTCTTTCAGGCCGGCAAAAGCCTTATCTTTTTTCCGCAGTATTTCCTGTAGCAGATCTTCCGATATTTCGTCGGGCGAAAGAAAACTCATCGCATTTAGCAGAAGTCTAACGGCCGGACCGACATTTTCTGTTTCGCTGAGTTCGTCATAGACCAGTGAAAACACTTTTCCCGCCGATTTATGCTGAGCTGATCTAAACTGATATGTGCCGTAATCGTCTTCACTGTTCCACGCAACCTGCGGGGTATCTTTATATTTTTGCCAGAAAGTAGTAAACGGCGCGAGCCCAATTTTTTTTAAGAGATATATAGGCTCCGGTCGAGTTTAGGGTTAAGGGTAACCCGTCAATCTCATCAATGAGATGGTCAAAGGATTCTTTTTCTTCTCCGCCTATCTCCAGGGGTAAATAAGGCTGATTATTTGCGCGGCTGAAAAGCAAAATTTCCGCATCTGTCTTGCTAAGCTTTGTTATGTTGATCTCAGTTCCCAGGGCGGTAACTTCGCGGAAATTTGAAGTAAAAAGGCAATCGCCATTTCTACTGACCGGAACAAATGGAAAAAGTTCTTTTGGCTCATCCACATTGTCGTAAACAACCAGCCAATTTTCGTTTTCCTCCAACCACTGTTTGAAACCTAGGGCTTTCTCTCTTTGTTCCTGTACACTGCCGAGTTGCGGATCGAGCATTTCGCCGCACTTGGCGAGGCTCTCCATCATTTCTTCTTTGGTTGCGCGGATAAAAAATATCTTGTCGTAATTATTTTTATTGTCGTTTGCGAATTTGTAGGTGGTAAAAGTTTTACCCAGGCCTGAGATGTCATGAATAGCAGCCCTATGGCCCGCAGCCAAAGTTTCTTTTATTTTTTGCAAAACTTCCGTGCGGCCGACGAAGAATTTAAGCTCAGGTAAGAAATAATTTGGGTATAATTTTTGATTTGGATCAGTAACCTTTGGCTGTGTTTCACCCGGCGGTTTATATTCGTGTTTGACGGTTACATCAATAGGAATTTTGTTTGTTTCAATGGGTTTTTCATCTTTCAGTTCGTCCGAAACATCAGTAGAGAGAAAATTGCTCAATAACCCCACAATAAAAGCAACGACTATCGGTGCAATAACAGGCAAATTTTTTGAAATATTGGGGGCAAAAAATTGATTAAGGAAATTGGTAACCCAAGTGGACTCCTGAATGGCGAAAAAAACTGAAAGTCCTAATAGTAAGAGAACTACTATTAAGGTAAGCCAAATGCGCTTTCTTCGATTTCTGAGAAATTTATGAGCCATTTATTTATACAAAATACTTGAGAAGCTAGAGAGAGTATAAGTCGTTTTAGATAAATAAGTTTTGACCGAGTTTAATTTAGAGCGAGGCAAAAATCAACAAATTAGTTTTCCGCCAACATTGAAGCCACCGAAGACCACGCGCTCACCATTTACCTTCGCCAGGCGGCGAATGATAGCGAGGCCGGTTGGCGAAGGTAATGGTGGGCGTAAAAAAATTTAGTAAGCACGGAAAGGCAGAACCCGGAAAGAACCACCCCGTCGCGGAAGCCGCGCCACCCCTCCTTGGTAAGGAGGGGGAGTTAGGAAACCGCTCTGTCGCGAAAGCCACCCCTCCTTGGTAAGGAGGGGAATTAGGAAACTCGCAAATCTTCCAAATCCTCTCTGCCTTCAAACATCGATATCGATTATCATTTTGCATTAGCCGCCAGCGCCGGCGGCGGCGTCAGTTCTTTGAATTCTTAATTGTGATGATTCTGTTAAGTAACCACCCCGTCCTGCTTCGCGTACCGACAAGGAGGGGAGTTAAAAGTGCCCTACAATTCCCACTTAACGTACGGTGCTTTTACGGAAGCGCACAGGGGCCATCCGCATTTATCCGTGAGGGAGAGGCGCACCGTTAAGGCCGAATTCGTCTTGAGCGCTTTTTCCACTTGCGTCCATGTCAGATGGCTGAGGTGGATTTTGGCGCGGCGAAACATGAGAAAATGGCCCCCTTTTAGCTCGCCCCAGGAAAGATAAAAGAAACGCTGTTCTTTGGTGCCTTTAGCATAGGAACCGAGGAAATTCGTCGCACCGCCCGTTAATTCAGCGACTTTGAAGACGGGCGCGAATTCGGCGCTTTTGCTGTCGCCGGGAACGGTTTCGATCACGTCTTCGCCGCGCTGAATTCCTAAATGAACATTGCGGTAATGCAGGCCTTTAGTGTCATCGTCAAATTCAATCCCGGGCAGATCGTTACAAATGACTTTGATAGTTAATTCCATGATTCTATCCCTCGGTAATATGCGGAGTGCAAACTTTAGTTTGTCTTGTTCTAGGATAGAAGACAAGCTAAAGCCTGAACTCTAACGGAGCGTAGTTATAAACAGTTTAAGACTGGGACCACGAAAACACACGAAGCAACACGAAAAATACAAAGACAAAGAAAAGGGCAGCCGTATGACCGCCCTTTTTAATCTCAAATTTAAACTAACCTTTACGATTAGCCTTTGGCCGCCGAGGCTTTCGTTTTATCCTCCGATGCAGATTCACCTTCGACAATGGACAAAATATTTCCCGCCGGATCGGTGAACCAGGCGATCTTGTCCGGGCCGCCGCCATTTTCTTCACCGCCGTGGAAAATTCCTTTTTCATCAGTTGCTATCTCGCCTTCGTATTGCTCAAAGGTAACGCCGAGATCGGTCAGCTCATCGACAGTTTTCTCGACGTCATCGACCGGGAAGTTGAGCACCGTAAAACTCGCCGGCTCGTGGTCTTCTTTCGGATAAAGGAATACCTTAAGCCCGCCGATCTCAAGCTGTAACCCTTCGGGCATTTCCGCCACGTTTAGCCCCAGCGTCTCGCCGTAAAATTCCTTTGCCGCCGGTATATCGTCTACCGAAAAGCTGCTGAATGCTTGTGTTTTCTTAATCATTATTGCCTCCTTATGAATTTAAGCTCTTTCATTCTTTTTATTCAGCTTCCAACACACTTCGCTGTCTTTCGCCACTGATTTCCTGTATGAAAATAGTCAGAATGAATGTTTGAAATCAAAACACCGAATACGCGCCCGTCTTCCAACTCCTTTAGATAGAGTTCCTGCTTGTATTCCAAATGACATAGTTAATGTATTCGCAATTTCTATTCCAGACAGGTTTGGCAGGATCGAACTATCAACGTGGTGCTGAGGGAATGTCGTTCGGCATAGATGATAGAGAATAGATCGAATCTTTCAGTTATCACCTATCATCTTTTATCTATTCCGAATGATGCGAACTACTTTTCCGGCCAGTGAAAACAGAGCTGATAGCCGTCAGGATCCTCCAGATCTATGGCTTTAAAGCCGTAGCCGGTAATAAAGGGCGGTTTTATATCGACGCCTTGCTCGCGAATGTGTTCGTAAGCGGCGTCAACGTCAGGGGAGCCGAAATAAACGGCGGTATCGTTATGCCATCGGGTGCGTTCGGCGGGCGGCGCGTCGGGCCGGTGGCCGGGTTCATACTGGTCGTTTAGCATCAGCGTCACATCGCCCAGCCTGAGCATTACCCAACTGGAATCGTCGCCTTGACCGGAATCCATGGTGACCTCAAAACCGAGCTTGTCGCGGTAAAACGCAAGCGACGTCGGCATATCGAAAACCTGCAGCAGCGGCGCGCCGCCTTCGACTTTAATCGGCATTTGAGCCCTCCGAGCTATGTTTATGCAAATATTCCGCGATCGAATTAAACCCGCCCTCTTCGGCCCAGCCTTCGGGCGTCGCGTTGAATTCGTCGTCCTTTAAGGTCAGATCGGCGCCGTGTTCGACGAGAAAGTCGACCATTTCCTTGTAGCCATTGATAGCCGCCCAGTGCAGCCCCGTGGCTCCGAAAAATCCTTTCGCGTCGATATCGCCGCCTTGCTCGAGCAGGTAAGCGGCGGTTTCCACGTGGCCATTGCGCGCGGCGGAGTGCAGCGCCTGCGAGACCAACTCTTTGGCGACAGGTTCGGCATTCGGTTCGGTCATCGTTTGGACGTCGGAGATCTTTCCTAAACCCGCGGCCGTGACGATGTTATATCCGTAGGCTCCGCGGCCCAGCAGCAGGTCTCCTACCTGCTCGCTTCCCATCACCGCCGCCCATTCCAGCGGCGTCGCCCCCCAATCCGTGCGGGCTTCGATATCGGCGCCGGCATCCAGCAGCACTGCCGCCGTGACCGAATCGTCCATCTCCGCCGCCCAGTGCAGCGCCGTCTTGTCATGATCGCCCGCGGCGTTCACCAATTCCGGATCGACGTCGAGCATCGAAAGGACCGTCGCCGTATCGCCGCTCTTAGCAGCTTCGATAAATTCTGTTTCGTTAGGCATTCAAGGTTTATATCAAATTTTTACGAATCCAATCAATCAAATCTTGCTCAGATAAACTTCCCTCGGCAAGCTGCAGCATAATTAGATATTCCTCTTCGTCATTACCAACTTTTAGATCGAAGTTATTGATTCTCAAAAACATATACATAGCAATAAAAGCCACCCTTTTATTACCGTCAATGAAGGGGTGATTTTTTGTGATACCAAAGGCATAAGCAGCTGCGAGTTCAGCGATGTCTACTTCAGATTTGTAGGTGTTGATGTTTTGAGCACGAGCTAGCGCAGAAGATATTAACCCTAGGTCACGAATGCCATCTTTGCCTCCATGCTCGTCTATTTGATATTTATGTATAGTCAACACATCTTCCAATAGCAACCATTTTATCTTCATATTATTCAGCCAACTTACGCAAAATATCCCGTTTCTCATGCATAATTTGCTTTGCTATCTCCATTCTTTTTGCGAATTCCGGATCATAAGGTGTGAGTTCAATGCCATTGGAAGTTTCAATAACATGAAGTAGATCACCTTTATCAACTCGCAATTTTTCAAGGATTTCTTTCGGCAGGACCACACCTACGGAATTTCCCACGGTCGTTACTTTAAGGGTTTTCATATTAATCTCCTATAACGCATTATAACGAAAGTTATAATTTTGGTAAATTGGTATATTTTTAAAGTCTTTAAAAAAATCCTGATCAAATCCGCTATTAAAAGGGAAGAGAAGGGAAGTGATGAGGTGTGAGGATAGCTTACCGGCAACTGGTTTTTAGCTGGCTCAAGGTAGGTCATTAGCGCCGGCAAGCAGTCTCATCACTTTTTTCAAGCAGACCGTAAAAATTTTGTAGCGCCGGCGTCTCGCCGGCTGTCGTGAACGCGTCCCGCGTTTCACATTTTTCCGACTAAATGAGGCGGGCGAAAATGCCCACCTCACTTTTTCACATTATTTAGAATAAACAGGTGGGCTGGACGCCCACCTCACAGCCCCAACAGTCATATTGCGACGGTGGCGTTACGGATTTTCCCTTTAAGCTGCTGCCACCGCGGCTTCTTTTCGCTGCGGCAGGGATTGCAGGTGGGTGATGAGAAATGAAGCGGCGCGTTTGGAAAGCTCGTCCGTTTTGCAGTTCATCAATGAGCGGCATTCCTCGTCGCTGATGACGCCGGCTTCGCGGGCCAGTGCGCGGATCATTCCCAACTGCTTTGCCGTGATGAGGTCGCCCAGAGTCTGCGCGATAGGATTTTCCGGCGCGCGGACCGTTTCCTCACTACCGGGGCCGCTGTTAAGCGCCGTTCTTTCTGCGTGCTCGTATTCCTTTCTATAAAGCTCGCGCGCGATGCCGAATTTCACAGCGGCACGTTTGAGAGCATCGTGCTCGGCTTTTTTGATACCGATCTCCGTGAGTGCTGAGCCGGTTCCCACGCCTTCGCGGGTCACGCCGTCAATGGTCAGGGCGACGATCACCGCCACCGTTTCACCTATCTCCCTGATATCGCGGATCGTGTGCATCCAGTTGGGCGCTTTTTCGTCCAGAATATCGGCCACCGTGTGCCATTCGACATAATCGACCTGGTGGGGATTGCCGTTGCGGTCGCGCCAGCCCTCGCGGGTCTTCACGAACTGCGGATCGACTGTTTCACGCAGGCTCCTTAGCGTTGCGGGAAAGGTCATCGTGACCACGTTGTTGATGTTTTCTGCAGAAAAAATTTCGGTTTTCGCTGCCAAAGATTTGTCTACCGTGTTAGTTTGTGTCATGTGATTTTCTCCTAAATCTTTGTATTGCCTTAGTTAAATACTTATAATGAAAACCAGTTGTCTCATCTGTGAAACAGTGTATCATCATAATTTCTTTGTTGCAAGTATGAAATTAAGTGTTGCATTCAAAATTTTTTTATGTTATTTTGTTTCAGTGATGAAATACCGATTCCTGAGAGGGCGGCAATTTCTATAGAAAGAGATTAAAAATATGGCATATAAATCTGAAAGTTTTATAAATACGAGCGAATTAGGGCTGGCTATCAAGCGTAAGAGGGAAGAGCTGGGTTTAAGCCTGCGCGATGTGGCGGATGTGACCCAGGTTTCGGCTTCGACGCTTTCGCGGATCGAGAACGGCACCGGCAAACCGGACGCCGATAATATTGCAAGGCTTTCGAGCTGGCTGGAAATGCCGGTCGACCGGGTGATGAAAAAGCAGAACGCGGCGGGTTCAAAAGAAGTGGAGCCGGTGATCTATTACCCGCACGAAGCCACCCCGGAGATAGTGGCGGCGCATTTAAGGGCCGACCGTAATCTCTCGCCGGAAACGGCCAAAGCGCTTTCGGAGCTGTTCCGGGTGGCGTACAGCCAGTTTAGTGAATCAAAATCAGACGGTAAAAAGAAAAAATAAATCTCGTGAGAAAGTGGAATAAGAATTGCATTACGAGTGCTTTAGCATTAGTGACTTAATTTAATACATGAGATACAGGGAAATGAAAACTCAAAATAAGGCTTCACACGCGGTCGATACGACCTTTGTTCTTTTCTTTTTGGCAGTGGAATTTGGGCGCTCCATTACGGGCTTTGATGTGGGAACGGCGCTGATGACGACCACGCTGCTTTCATTTATAGTGCTGCCGTACTTTTTGCCCTCTTTGGGAGAAAAACCGGAATTTTCCACCTGGCTGGTACGCCGCAGCGCGATCGCGCTTTTTGCCGCGGGAGTCGGGGTTTTGTTCTCACGCAGCGTGGGCACCACTTTTCCGGACGCTTTTGCCTATCTGCCGATGACGCTTTTGATCGTCACGGCGATGACCAGTACGATACTGCAGTTTTACGGATTTCTTGCCCTTAACACGGCGAGAAAATAGCAGCCATAGCAGGCTAATGAGGTTCGCGTTTCTTGGCGGAGGCGCGAACTTTTTCTATGGAGCGCGGGCATCCTGCCCGCTTGAACGTGTTAGCGAGAATATCGCTTAGACTTTAGCTTGCTGACGCAAGCTTTGCGGGCAAGGATGCCCGCGCTCCATATTTATGAAATTCTACACACTCGGCTACCAGGGAGTTTATCTCGAGACTTTTATCGAAGCCTTGCAGTCTGAGAACATCGGGACGCTTTTGGATGTGCGCGCCGTGCCCTGGAGCCGCCGCGAGGAATTTATCAAGCGAAACCTGAGTGCCGCGCTCACCGGCGCCGGGATAAAATATCTCCACCTCGAACGGGCCGGAAACCCGGCGGTCCGGGCCGCCCGCGAAGACGGTGATGTTTATACCGATTACTACGAATACGTCCAAAAAAATCCCACCGTGCTGGACGAGGTCTTCGCGCAGATAAAAGTTTCACATGAAACAAGCCGGCCGGCGTGCCTGATGTGCAAAGAAGCCGACCCCGTTCACTGTCACCGTTCGGCGCTGACAAAATTGCTGATGGAAAAATATGCCGCGCTGGAACCGGTGCACCTGATGATCGGCGCGCACCGCGACACGGAAAGTGGTTTTTTGCCATTCATGGAAAACGGCGTGATCAGAGTGCTGAGTAACGGCCAGCTGCTGTTAAAAGTCTAAAGAGTTTGGAGAGTCTTGGAAGTCCGGGAAGTAAATGGGGCGCACGATGATCTCATGGTTGGGAAAGGTCGCTTGCGCCCGCTTCCGATCCGGTCGGGTCTCATTTGAATTGAATAAGCACCTACATAAACAAATAAGAGCGGGCGCAAGCGGCCCTTCCGGACCTCGAGGTTGTTTGGCAGTTGGGTTCCTCAAAATCTATTTCATCCACAATTTCTCGATCGGCTTGCCTGCTTCGGGGTTTTGCTCGGCGTAATCCACTCCTAAAAATTTACACATGGTAGCGGCGATCTGGTTTTGATAGATGGTCTCGGCATTTTGCCATTCGCCGCGCAGTTTTACATCGGGGCTGAGAAAAACCATCCAGATATAGCCTGCTTCAGGAAGCGGAAATCCGTGGTTCATCCACGTATCGGTTTTGCCGCCGCGGCCGTGGTCGGTGGTGATGATGATCGTGGTTTTATCGCGGTACTGCGGGTCGCTCTGCACAAGATCCCACAGTTCTTTTACAAAACCGTCCGTTAAATTCATCGCGTCCAGCACGCGCCCGTATTTTTTTTCGTGCGCCCAATCGTCGGTTTCGCCAAATCCGATATGCATCACGCGCGGGTGAAAATCCTTCAGATGCGCCAGCGCCAATTTGAAAGTGTAAAAATCGTGGCGCACGTCAGGCCACGGCGTCATGGTCTGAAACTGCTGACGGCTTAAGGCGGCTGCTTCCGTGTTTTGCGTCAGATATTGTTCATAACCCGCGTTGACGAGAAACGAATCGGGATTGTTGGTGGCGATGCGGTTAAACCGCACCCACGAAGAAAAATCGGCCACTTGATGTGAATGAAGTTTTAACTTTTTCTGCAAAAAGTCGAGCACAGAAGGGAAAGGGTTCTGCCCGAAATCATTGCTGTGGATCACGTCGTCATGCGCCTGCCCGGTCAGAATTTCGGAGTAACCGGGATAGGAAAACAGCATCTTGTTAGTCGTTTTGACTTCACTTTTCAACGCGCGGTCACCGGCGATCGACCCTTGGGTTTTTAGCAGTGTGTTCCACAAAAAAGGCATTAATTTCGCGCGGCGCGCTTCGGGCGTATCCGCCCAATATTTTTTGTAGGCCTCGGACGCTTCCCATTTAGTGTCTACCGATTTGAGAGTGTCGAGGTCCAGGCCTCCGAACATCTCTTCGGTCCGCACGCCATCGAGCGTGATTAGAATGACATTCTGAGTTTTATTCTGGGCAAAGAGAAAGCCGGTTAAGAGAAGAACGAGCAGTAACGAAATTGAGATGCGTTTCATATATACATGATAAATAATTAGCCGCAAAAAGGCACAAGAAGCACAAAATATTTTCGTGGTTTTACAGGCAATTAAGACTGTAACCACGAATTCACACTAAACAACACGAAAAGGCGGAAACCAGGGCAGTTATGGAGCGTGTTCTCCGGTAAAATACCACGCTTCATAACGGGCGAGTTTCCGTCTTTTAGAGTGTCTGACGGGCCGCTTCTATTTGTCACGAAAAAGCGTTTCGCCTTTTATCAGCCAGGAAACGCCGAAGGCAATAACGGCGAGGAGTTCCAGCCAATAGGTCGGGTTAAGCGCATTTATCGTTGCGCTGCCGATCACTTCTTTTAATCCGATCAATCCTATCGCCGCTAACATAACTAATCCGCAGACTATATAGATGATATTTCTTTTCTTCTTTTCCGGCGTCGGCGGCTTATCCGGATCAGTTTTGGTAAATAGATAAAGGGAAAAGAAAGAAAGGGTCAGAAACATCCCGGCGGCAAATATAAAATGGGCGGTGCTGATATTCTCCTGAAGGGGCGTCGGGACCGGCGGGGGCGGAGGCGAGGTCGGAAACAGCGCCACACCGATGGCGAAAAAGCTGCCGATTTTGCCGGCCAGCTCATCTACCCAGCTTAGGCCCCGGTAAGCGAGTAAAAAGATAGCGATCGAAAACAGGAACCCGGTCAGGACATCCCGCATTCCGGTGTAATAATAAGCGCTGACCGACTGCAGGATGCCCGACCCGGAAAAGATAATGATATTGCCCAGGGCGAGTACGATCGGAAGCGCGATACCGATGACGCCCACCGACCGGCGCAGGAAAATATAAGAAACAACAAAGGGCGAATTATGGTCCGAGGCCATTAGATTGTTCTCCTTTTTTATGGGAATGAGAAATCGGGGCAATGATGTGCTGTTTTTAGGCGCGAGTCAAGAGAAAATTTCAACGTGGCTGTTGGCGTCGCAGCGAGACGCCTTAAACCGTGACGGGCGTCATGGCTTCGTGGATAACTTTTACCTGTGCGACGAGTTCGAGATATTGCTCGGGCGTGATGGCTTGTGAGCCGTCGGAAAGAGACTGAGAAGGGTTCGGGTGGAGTTCGATCAGAAGGCCGTCGGCTCCGCAGGCGACGGCGGCCCGCGAAAGCGGCGTGACCATATATTGTTTTCCGGTGCCGTGCGAAGGGTCGACGAGAATCGGCAGGTGCGAAATTTTCTGCACTGCAGGAACTATGGATAGATCGAGCGTGTTGCGCGCGTGAGTGCCAAAGGTGCGCACTCCCCGTTCGCAGAAAATGACGTTCGGGTTGCCGGCATCCAGAATGTATTCGGCCGCGAGCAGAAATTCATCGAGCGTGGCGCTCATTCCGCGTTTTAATAAAACAGGTAAGTGAGACCGGCCAACTCTCTTCAATAAAGAAAAATTCTGCATATTACGCGCGCCGATCTGGATACAGTCGCCGTATTTTTCGACCAGGTCGACGCCGTGTTCGTCCATTGCCTCGGTCACGATGTCCATGCCGAAATGCTCGCGGACCTCGGCCAGGATCTGCAAACCTTCTTCACCCAGTCCCTGAAAATTGTAAGGGGAAGTGCGCGGTTTAAAAGCCCCGCCGCGAAAGAGCGTCACGCCGCTTTTTTTGACGGCTTCGGCGGCGGCAAAAGTCTGCTCGCGTGTTTCGACCGCGCAAACTCCGGCAATGATCGTGAGTTCGCTGCCAGGGGGGCCGCCCACTTTGGAATTGCCGATCTGAACGATGGTGTTTTCCGGCTTTGCCGCTCGGGTGACGAGTTTGTAAGGCTTGGTGACTTTGATGGTTTCCGCCACGCCGGGCAGATGTTCGAAGCGGGAATTATCGAGCGTGGTTTTATTGCCGGTCACGGCGACAGCGCAGCGCACGGCACCATCCACCCGCTGCGCGGTAAATCCCATTTCTTCGACGACGCCGATGACGCGAGCAATGTCGCTTTCAGAGGCGCCGGATCTCATTACAATTAACATAGAACCGTACCGCCGGCGTCTCGCCGGCTGTCGCGAATGCGTCTCGCGTTCGCATTTTGCTGAGGGCGGGACGCCCTCAGGACTGCCACCGGGACGGTGGCGCTACAAGTTACATTCTCTCCGGGACATCGATTCCCAAAGTGTTCAGCGCCGAGGTCAACTGGCGGCGCGCGATATCGGCGGCCACGATCAGCACCGAGCGCTTGGCGGCATTCTCTTCGCTCAATATCTTATGATTATGATAGAAGAGGTTGAAGGCTTTCGCCAAATTGAACGTATACTTCGCCACGATCGCCGGTTCCGTGGCCGCTGCCGCCTGAATAAGGGTTTCATTCAGCCGCGCCGCCAGCGTGACCAGCAACCAGATCTCGCCGCCTTCTTCACTGGCCAAAAATTCAGCGATGTCCGCACGGTCTTTGGCGATTATTTCATGCGCCCGGCGCAGGCCGCCGCCTTCATCACTGCCGAGCTTTCTAAAAATAGAATTGGCGCGGACGGCCGAATACTGGCAGTAGGGGCCGGTTTCGCCTTCGAAAGAAAGCGCCTCTTTGAAATCAAAAACGATCACGGTGCTGCGGGTAAATTTCAGCAAAAAGTAGCGCAGGGCGCCGACGGCGATGGTATGCGCGGTATTTTTCTTCTCCGCCAGGCCGAGGTCAGGGTGGCGTTTTTCCACCTCCAACAGCGCGCTTTCTTCCAGCCGGTCGATCAGGTCGTCGGCCTTAACGCCGAGGCCCTTGCGGCCGCTCATTTCGATAAAAGGTTTCTCTTTGTCTTCCTCGCTGATCTTAAAACCTAATTCCTCGGCGGCGGCGGGCGAGAGCGCGACCATTTCATAGCTGAGGTGGATGCTGGCGCGTTCGCCTTTATCGGGCGAGATGGCGGCGACGCCCTTTTTCACGATCTCCTGCGGGTAAGACTGGCGCGAATCGATCACGTTATAAACGGTTTCGCCGCCGCCAAAATCCGGCACATTGCGCGCGACGGTTTTTTCGGTCGTCGTCACCCACACTTCCTTGCGGTCGTAATAATATTGAAAAAGTTTGTAGTTGAAATCCATGCCGAGCAGCCCGAGTTTCCAGAGCTGGTAGGCGATGTCTTTGCCCGTGTAAGTGACCGTGCCGTTTGAGCGCACCAGGATCTTGTCGGCGTCGTGATCTTCGGTGCCGGTGTGCTCTGCGAAAGGCATCACCCAGCAGCCGGCATTTTTTCCGGTCATTTCAAACCGGATCACGCCAAGCTGCTGCATCTTTTCAAACGCTTTCTGCCAGAAATGCAGATGCAGAATTTCCGATTCGCGCGGCAGCAGATCGTAGCGAATGCCCAGGCGCTCCATCGTACGCAGGATGCACTCGACATTGCGCGTGGCGACATAATCGCCGATCTCGGCGACGTCATCCTCACCGGCTTCGATCGAATGAAGGACACCCGCGCGGAGCTTGAGCGCTTCTTCATTTTCCTTGTAATACAGCCCGACCTTGGTATAGAGATCCCAGCAGTAATAATCGAATGACTTTTTCTGCATCGAGAGAGATTCGTCCAGCCGCTTGATCTCAGCGAGCCGCATTTTTTCCAGATAGACGAATCCGACTACCACGTCAGCCACCTGCACGCCGGTGTTGTCGATGTAATTTTGCACCTCGACGCGGTTGCCGTTGGCGCGCAAAATTCGCGCGAAGGTGTCGCCGATGACGGAGTTGCGAACGTGGCCGATGTGCGCGGCTTTGTTGGGATTAACGCTGGTGTGCTCGACGCAGAGTTTTTTCTGGTCAGAACCCGAAGCGGTAGCGAGGGGTTTTTCTTTAACATCTACATCATCAGTCTGTTTACCGGAAAGAAGAGACCCCTCGCTACCGCTTCGGGTTCTGACCTCATTGCTCAAAAACTCTGCACGGTCGAAAAATACATTTAAATAGCCGGGCCCGGCGACTTCGGCGCGGGCCACTTCGGGCAGCGATTCGATGGCGGTCTTTAGTTTTTCGGCGATCTCGCGGGGGTTTTGTTTCTCGCCGGTCTGCTGTTTAACGAGTTTTGCCAGTTCAAAAGCAACGGGAAAGGCCAGGTCGCCCAGTTCGATCTTGGGGGGCACCTCGGCGGCCAGGGTTTCCGGCTCGACACCGAAGAGTTCTCTGGCCGCTTCGGCAACCTTATTCTTTACAGCATTTTGTAGGTCAGACAGGTTCAGTTTTGTTTCTCTCCTAAAGACAAAGACGTAAGTATAACAGTAGAGAGTCTGGAGAGTCTATCGGGTCGGGGAGCTCCGCCAACGGCCCCGACACTTTTGATAGCGTGGATAGTGTGATGTCAGAACCCGAAGCGGTAGCGAGGGGTTTGGTTTTCTGTTTAGTAACACCTGAGTTTTCATCGGAAGAGGGAAACCCCTCGTTACCGCTTCGGGTTCTGACATCATTGCCAAGCGCTCGTATAATTTCCTGTCTTCTTTGCTCGGCCAACCCCTGAAAAGCCTTGCTTTTCCGCGACTCTGGTCTATAATTGCCGGTAATAAGTTCCGCATGATTTCGGCGTCTTAAGGGGGAGAACGATGCTGAGAAGATACCTTTCTTTTATTTTTCTGACGGCCATCCTGTTTACTTTAAATGTAACCATCCAGGCTGCCGTTTTTACCGTTACCAAACCCTTCGACACCAACGACGGCGTCTGCGATGCAGATTGTTCGCTGCGAGAGGCGGTTACCGCGGCCAACGCGGGCACGGGAAATACCGTAAAATTCTCGCCGTCCCTGGCGGGTATCTGGATCGGGCTCACACTCGGCGAGATCCAGCTCGGCGCGATCAATATTGTGGGGCTCGGGGCGGATAAGATCACCATCACGGGCAACCACGTCAGCCGTATATTTTATCTGCCGGGGGCCGGGGTGGTCGCGAACCTTTCAGGCGTTACCTTAACCCAGGGCAACGGCGTCGGCGCTTCTGACGGTTCGACAACGGGCGGCGGCGCGGTCCGCTCCGAAGGCGTTCTCCATTTGAGCGATGTCCATTTTACGGAAAATACGCTCGCTAGCGGAGAAGGCAGCGCGATCTTCTATCGCAATGCCATTTCACTAAAGATCAGAAACTCCACGTTTTCCAATAACTCAGGCGTCGGCGTATATATCGCTCCGCAAAGCGTTGCCACTATCAGTAACTCCACTTTTAGCGGCGACGTTAATTTTCAAATAGCGCTGCATTTCATCGGAACCATACAATTAAAGATGAACAATTGTACAGTCATCGGCAAAGTTCAGATCGGCGGCCAATCGAGTCTTGACCTGGCTAACTCGATCGTCTGGCGGGTGGAAAGACTTTCTTTACTCAGCGGGATGTCCAGCAAGGGAAATAACATCATTATAAGTCCAACCACCGGCACTCCGGTGACATATCACGCTACCGATCTGCTGAATGTCAATCCGATGCTCGATGCAGCATTAAATAATAATGGCGGGACGACGCCGACATTTGCGCTGCTGCCGGGCAGCCCGGCGATCGATGGCGGCAACAACGCGCTGGTCACCGCCGCCGGTTATGCCATCGATCAGCGCCGCTACGCCCGCACCGTTGACGGCAACGGCGACATGAACGCCGTGGTCGATATCGGCGCCTACGAATTCGGCAGCACGCCGGTCGTGCCGATTTCATTTTCCGGCCGCGTTCATGATGCCGCGGGAAACGGCGTCGGGCGGGCGACGGTCACGGTAACGGATTCGGAAGGGAATGTGCGCTCGGTCACTACTTCGCCGCTCGGGTATTTCGTTGTGAATGATATTTACGTCGGAAATATTCTGGTCGAGATATCGGCAAAATCCCACCGCTTTACACCGGTCACGATCTACGCTACCGAGAACATCGCCAATATGGAACTGGCTGTGCAGTGACGAGCAAGGTTTTCAACGATCTTTCGTGTTTCGTGGTTAAGCAGGCATTGCCTATAAAATGTAATGAAGTCAAAAGTAACAAGTCAGAACCGGGAACGTAGTGACCGGGTAAATGAAACGAATAGTTTGCTTAAATTTTATTGGTTAATGAAATTCTGCGGAACCCGGTCACTGCGTTCCCGGTTCTGACCTCATTTACAGCCAAGAGGAAACGATGGGTAAAAAATATTCTTTTCTGATAGTCCTGCTTCCGGCTTTGTTGCTTTTGAGTATTAGTACAGCTTCCGGCGCGGTCTTTACGGTCACCAAAACGGCCGACACTAATGACGGCCTCTGCGATAGTGATTGTTCCTTGCGTGAAGCCGTCGATGCCGCGACCAGCCTTATTTCGGATAACCTCGTTTTATTTTCTCCCAGCCTGAACGGTTCGACCATCACGATAGGCGCTCCCGCGCTCCATTTATTCGGGGCGAAAAGCATCAGGATCGAAGGGCCGGGCGCCGATCTGCTGACCATTTCCGGCGGTAACACAACGATGATATTCCTGGTAACCGGCAAAGAACCGATGGATCTCAGGTTTGCGGGAATGACGCTGACGGCTGGAAGAAACACTCAACCGGAGATCGGCGGCGGCGCGATCGATTCGATCTCGTCGGCAAATATAGAGATCGACCGGATGCATTTTATCGGAAATCTAATGACCTCGCCGGGGTTTGCCGGTGCGGTTTTCCTGGGCGGCGGCGGTGCTCACCGCATCAGTAATTCGACCTTTTCCGCCAATAGCGCGGCCGGCTGCGGGGCGATAGCGATCCTTGGCAGTCCGGATACTGTGATAGTGAATTCCACATTTTCCGGAAATACGGCGACGGTCGGTGACGGCGGCGCGATCTGTCTCAGCGTGGCCGGAAGCAGCGCGACTTTGAGGAATCTGACCATCACCGGCAATAATGCGCGCAATGGCGGGGCGATCGCGGTCGCCAACGGTACTTTCAATATTGGAAATTCGGTAATGTCCGGCAATACGGCGGTGAACTTTCCGGAGGTCCGCCGCCAGACCAACGGCGCCATCAACAGCGAAGGCAATAATCACATCGGCGATTCAGCCGGGGATTCGGCGAATACGGACTTTCCGGTCACTTGGGTGGCTTCGGATGTTTTGAACACACTGCCGGCGCTGGGCACGCTGCAGAATAACGGCGGCCGGATACCGACCATCCTGCCTGCGAAAGGGAGCCCGCTGATCAACACCGGAAACAACCTGCTGGCAAACGCCGGAGGCGCGATAGACCAGCGCGGCTATACGCGGATAGCGGGCGCCGCGGTCGATAAAGGCGCGGTGGAAGTTTCGTCGGCCCCCGCCTCGGTAAAGATAGCCGGCAGGGTCACGGATGTGCGCGGGCGGGCGCTCCCGCGGGCGCGGGTAACGCTGACGGATATGTCGGGAAATACCCGTAAATTTATCGCGAATGCTTTTGGATATTATTACTTTACGGCGCCGGCGGCGGAAGATTATTTTGTCACCGCAGCGTCGCTTCCGAACACGTTTTTGACACGCCTCTTGATCGCTAACGGCGATCTTTTGGGCATCGATCTGGCCGCGCAGTAGCTGTGAGCAGTGGCAGTAAGCAGTAAGCAGTAAGCAGTAAGCGGTGGGCAGCAGCAGTAAACCAGGCCGGGGCTCTAACGATTGGAAGTTTTGCTTTGTTCGCGAGATTTTATTTTAAATAGGCCTTTAAACCCGGGAGCGCGGACGTCCCGTCCGCAAAGCGCGGCCTGTCGCGCTGAATATTTTAGATAAAGCAATTTTAGATCGCTGCGCGATCTTTGCGGACGGGACGTCCGCGCTCCCAGGTATGCTAAACTTTCCCGGTGCAGATCTTCCCTGAATTAAAACAGAAAGTAAATGACGCGCAAAAAATTTGCGTGCTGACGGGCGCGGGAGTTTCCGCGGAATCGGGCGTGCCGACATTTCGCGGCGGGGGTAACACTGCCGTGTGGAAGGGAATGCCTTTTGACGAGATTTCTTCGGCGCGGATGGTACGCGAAAACTTGCCCGAGGTCTGGGAGTGGTTCGACTATCGCCGCGGCATCTTTAAAGACTGCCAACCTAACCCGGCGCACCACGCGCTGATGATGTGGGAAAGCCGCGTGCCGGAAATGCTGATCGTGACGCAGAATATCGACGGGCTCCATCGCGCCGCCGGGTCCTCGCGCATTATCGAACTTCACGGAAACATCCAGCGTTCGCGCTGCCCGAAATGCGGGCTGAAATATGAGATGCTCTCGACCCAGGTGCCGCACGCTCCCGACATCTGCGATCTGTGCGACACGCCGGTCCGGCCCGACGTGGTGCTTTTTGGCGAGATGCTGCCCGACGGTGCGTTTGAAATGGCGGAACTGTTTGCCGGTGAGTGCGAACTTTTTGTTTCGATCGGAACTTCGGCGCTGGTTTTTCCGGCGGCGCTGTCTTCGATAGCCAAACAGGCCGGCGCGTTCTGCCTAGAGATCAACCCGGAAGAAACTCCGCAGTCTCATTTTTTTGATGTTTCGCTGCGCGGGAAAGCCGGAGAGTTACTGCCGGAGCTGCTGGGGATCGATACGGCGGAAATGCGGGTTTAGCTTTCATCACAAAGGCACGAAGGAACTGTCAGTAGCGCCTGCGTTAGCGGGTGCGTTTTTTTTGCTTTCGAAGCTGTAATACTTTTGAAAGAACGCATTTGCTCACGCAAACGCTACTGACAAGATGCCTTTAGTGCCCGCATCCTGAAATTACTCGATCGGCAAGATCCACGAAGCGTTTCTCGAGTTACTGCCAAACGGGATCGAGTTGGTGTTGGTGAAATAGACATTGGCGTTTGACGGGCGAAAGACACGCGGCGCGGCCGATACTACTACCCCGGGAAACGGCAGGTCACCCAAAACTCCCAGTTGGTGGCCCCAGAGATTGTGGGCCGTCGCAATATACCAATTAAGGCCATTGGGAGCAAAATTAGGACGCCACATAGCCAGATCGGCCCCGCCGTCGTCATCGTAATCCGCCGGCATCGGGCGGTCGCCCGCCGTGCCGCCGAAATTTGTGATGAAATAGCTGCCGTCATTGGTCATCCAGATATACCAGGAGCCGGTGGACGGCCGGTAGATGGCGATGTCGGCTGAGCCGTCACCGTTATAATCCATCGGCAGCGGAACGTCGCCATTCAAACCCCAATGAGTTCCGATCACTTTTTCCGGTGAACCGCTGGGCAGGTAATACCAGTTGCCTTCGGAGGGGCGAAAGACACCGATATCGGCCCGGCCATCGCCGTCATAATCGGCCGGAACGGGTTTGTCGCCGGGCGATCCGAACGGCAGGATGACCACCTGGCCGTCAGACCCGCGATAGATGTACCAATATCCCGTCGAGTTTCTATAAACAGCAAAATCCGTATAGCCGTCGCCGTCATAATCCTGCGGCACCGGGATGTCGCCCAGGGCGCCCGATCCCCAGTTCACGTTGCCGTTAAAGCCGGTGTAGCCCTGGCCGCTGTAAAACATCCAGAGCCCGTCCGACGGACGCCAGAAAGCGAGATCGCTCTGGCCGTTGCCGTCGAAATCGATGATCCGAGTCTGGCCCTGCGGTTCGCAAACGTTCTGTTTGACGCTGACGCTGTAATGAAAATATGGGTCGACCGAATTAGTATTTACGGTCAGTATATCGAGCTTGTTGTCGGCGCTAAAATTGCCGAGATATGGTGTGGTATCGCCGACCGGGTTGAATCTCTTGGCCGTGAAATTCAGCGAACCTTCATTTCTGGCCAGGACCGAACCGGTCCCGATGGAAAAGAGCATTACATCTGTCAGGCCGTCGCCGTCAAAATCGCCGGCCCGCGGCGCATTACCGTAACCCTGGTGCAATTCGGCAAATGTTCTGGTCAGCGCGCCGGTTACGTCCACCTGCGTCTCGGTGATAGCGCCTTTTTGCGGGAATTGGAAAACGGAAAAAAGATACCGGTCGTCGCCATTGACGTAGAAGGTAGTATAGGCAGCCGTGATCATATCGACCCGGCCGTCGTTATCGATGTCGGCAAAGACAGAAGAGTTAGCGTGAACGCTATCGGACACCTGCCGGCTGACTTCGGTAAAAACACCGTTGCCCTGGCTGATGCGGTATCTGAGAAATTCGGTGGAACCTGCCATGTCGGTATAGATCAGATCGTTCCTGCCATCGTTATTGAGGTCTTTTACCAGCAGGTTTCTGACATCGAAGGCGAGCGGGACGGCCGAACCGAAATGATTTTGGCTGTCCGTCGGCCAATAATAAACCATGCCGCTATAGCCCTCTTTGGAAACCAGATCGGGACGGTTATCGCCGTTGATATCCGCCACGTAGATGATCGACTGCGGGCTGGGAACAGCGCCCTGCGTCTCCGCCGAGCGGGTAAAACTGCCGTTGCCGTTATTGAGATAAAGGGCGGTTTTCGTGATGCCCGTGCTGGAGTTGTAACTTGAAGCGATCGTGTCCGGCAGGTTGTCATTATTAAAGTCGGCGAAAATGTTTTGGCTGACGACGAAGATGAATCCGCCGTTGTTGATATCATCGGTAATGACAGGCGTCTGGTTAAAACCTCCACCCGGCAGGCCCTTGTAGAAAACCATCGCTCCATACCGATCGCCGACCAGGTCTTTGACCCCGTCATTGTCCAGGTCGAGATAGGCTGTGCGGATCAGCGGAGTGTTTAATTGTACGGTCTTGGTCCTCTTAAAATACACGCCCGCGCATTCGGCAAAGACGCAGGTGGCCGACAGGAACAACAACAAGATCAAACTAAAAATTGTTTGTTTAAGATGCATCGCTTTTTCCCTCCTCGCAAGTGACAGGTAAGTCTTCGGTGAAGCTTGAATTGGGACGTAGAATAGCACTAAAAAGGCCGATTTTCAACGGGTTCGGCACCGGTAATATTCTAAAAGTTTGATGCTGCATCAAACAACCGTTCGGAATAGATGAAAGATCATAGCTGATAGCTGAGAGATCCGGATCTATTATTTGTCATCTATCAGTTATCATCTATTCCGAAGGGCAATTCCAATAGCCCCACAGTATCGGAATTCCAAAACGTTCCAACCCCGCTTTGTTGCTTCGTTTTTGATAAATCCTTACAATAATTACACTTTTATAAATCGGAGATAATTTTGGCCAAAAGTAAAGCAAAAGTCGATCTGAAAAAGATAGCTCAAGGCGTCCGCCTCATCCTCGAAGGCATCGGTGAAAACGCCGACCGCGAAGGGCTGAAAAAAACGCCGGAGCGTGTGGCGGATTTTTATGCCGAGCTGACCGCCGGGATGTGGGAAAACGCCAGGGAACATATAGTGCCGCTGCCGGGCGATTCGCACGATGAGATGGTGATCGTCAAGGACATCTCGATCGCTTCGATGTGCGAACATCATCTGGCGCCGTTCACCGGCAAATGCCACATCGCTTACATCCCGAAAAACGGCCGCATCATCGGCTTGTCAAAGATCGCGCGTGTCGCCGAAACCTTTGCCCGCCGGCTGCAGGTGCAGGAACGCCTGACGCAGGAGATCGCCAACACTTTGTTTGAAGCGCTCGACCCGCTCGGCGTGATGGTCGTGGTCGAGGCCGAGCATACCTGCATGACCCTGCGCGGTGTAAAAAAACCGGGCGCGAAAACTATTACCTCTGCTGTGTTGGGCGGATTTAGAAAAGATCCCAGGACCAGGGCCGAGGCGATGAGCCTGATCAAAGGGTAGATGAAGAGCTCTCATAAATTTTGGCTGGTGCTTTTTCTGGTTCCCTTAGGTATTACGACTCTCACCGTGGGAGGCGGTTACCTGCTCGATAAGAAACATCCTGAGCCTCTTGACCTGGGTAAAATGGGTGAAACGGAAAGGATGTTGAACGAAGAGGCTGAGCGCATCGAACTGCCGCCCGGAACAGAAGTGTTAGATCGCAGGAGCTATAACAAACAATTTTCGATTTATGTATTTCGTGAATACCGGAATACATTAAATGAGAAAGATTTTCGCAAACAAATAATAGGCCGGATGGCCGAAAACGGTTGGACCGATATGGGAGGCGCATCTGAGCGCGGCGCTAACTTTGCGGATAATTTTTGTAAAAAAGGCTATAACGCGAGCTGGCTGCAGGAAAATCGCGGCATCTGGCAGGATGAGTTTTATTATTATAAATTGGCTATCGTAGATAGCGACGATAATACGTTCTACGTTTTCGGAACGCCTCTGCCCGAAGAGTGTAAGAAGATAGTTTTTAACGGGTCAGTACCGGGAACGAAGTGACCGGCTATGAGCGAAGCGAATTGATCTTGAGGATAAAATTTTGCAGCAATAAGAAAGCCGGTCACTTCGTTCCCGGTACTGACTTCATTTACGGAAAAAATTATGAAAAAATTAACTGCATTTTTGATGATCATGACGATGGGGGTTTTACCCTTTATGGCTCAAACGATGGCGCAGGACAATACCAAACTTTTTGACGCCGCGAAAATGAAAGCGCGCGTGATCAAGCTTTCCTCCGACGAGCTTGCCGGGCGCGGCCCCGGTACGGCCGAAGGCAAAGCCGCGGCGCAGTACATCGCCGATGAATTAAAAGCAATGGGCGTTAAGCCCGCCAATAACGGCAGCTATTTTCAAAATGTAAAACTGTTTTCGATCAAGACCGATCCGTCGACCACGCTTAACGTGACTGGACATGAGGGCAGTATGACCTATAAATTCGCCGACGAGTTCGTCGCCTTTACCGGCGCGCAGAAGGCGGATGTTTCGGTCGACGCGGAAATCGTTTTTGCCGGTTACGGGATCAGCTCAGACCTCTATAAATGGAACGATTACAAGGGTGACCCGAATCAGTACAAGGGCAAGATCCTGATGATACTAAACGACGATCCGCCCGCGACCACCGCGGAACCCGACCTCTTTACCGGCAAGGCACGGACCTATAACGGCCGCTGGATATATAAATACGAGGAGGCAGCGCGCCGCGGCGCCGCCGGCGTGATACTGGTGCACACGTTCGATAGCGCAGGTTACGATTGGAACGTGGTGCGGACGTCGAACGGAAGCTGGCGCTACGACATCGCGCGCGAACCCGGCGACACTTCGCCTTACCTTGATATGAAAGCGTGGGCGACCGAGGAAACTTCAAAGAAAATTTTGGGGCAGGCCGGGCTGAAACTTTCCGATCTGCAGGAAAAGGCCAGGACGCGCGATTTTACGCCGGTTAAAACCGGGCTGCGCGTCAAATGCAATCTGAAGGCGGAAACGAATACGGTCGATTCGCCGAACGTCGTCGGCGTTATCCCCGGGATGGACATAAAACTGTCCAAGGAATATGTGATCTACAGCGCGCACTGGGACCACCTGGGCGTGGGTGCGCCCAATGCCAAGGGCGATAAAATTTATAACGGGGCGCTCGATAATGCGTCGGGCTGCTCGGCGGTCTTAGGGATAGCCGAGGCGTTGATGAAAATACCCAAGGCCAACAGGCCGAGGCGCTCGATCCTCTTTCTGTTTCCCACCGCCGAAGAGCAAGGCTTGCTGGGGGCGGAATATTACGCGCATCACCCGCTGGTGCCGCTCAATAAAACAGCCGGAAATGTGAATATCGACGGGCTGAATATTTTCAGCAAGACTTCGGATTTTGTGGCGCTGGGCGCAGAACGTTCTTCGCTGTGGATTATCGTGACGGACGTCGCAAAAGAGCGCAACATGACCGTTTCCGGCGACGCGCACCCGGAGCAGGGTTCGTTCTACCGTTCGGACCATTTTCCCTTCGCCAAGGTCGGCGTGCCGAGCATCTCTCTGAAAGAGGGCAATAAATTCATCGGCAAACCGGCGGATTACGGCGACCAGGTCTTCAAAGAATTTAATGAAAAGAATTATCACCAGCCCTCGGATGAATTCGGCGAATGGTGGAATTTTGAAAGCATGATCCAGGAATGCGAAATAGGCCTGGCAATAGGTTTAAAGATCGCCAATACTTCGGTGATGCCGAGATTTAAATCCACCGATGAATTTTCCGCGCCGGATAAAGTGAGAATGGGCGGGAAGTAGTTAGTAGCGCCGCCGTCGCTACACTGTAGCGGGGCTGTCGTGAGTGCGTCCCGCGCTCATTGTATAGCGGTGGGCGAGACGCCCACCGGACAGCCAGCGGGACGCTGGCGCTACGATCACTTCTTTCGTGAAGTATAGATCTTATTCACGATCTTCCACTCGCCTTTTATTTTCAGCAGCGAAAGATAATCGATATAAACATCGGCGGCGTAATATTCTTCGACCTTGACCGAAGCCGCGTTGCCGGTGATATCGACGGCGGCTATTTTTAGCTCGCCTTTTTCTTCCTGGCCGGCGACCTTGGCAAAACCGGCGTACCACTGCTCCTGCGTCAGCTCTCCGAATTCACCATTGTTTTTGACGAACATCAGCTTGGCGTCCGGCCGAAAGGCCTTTTTGAAATCCTCGATGTTGTTGAATTTCAACCCGTGCAGATAAGTTTCCACAACGGCGCGGATGGCGGTTTCTTCCGTGTCGGACTTGGCAGTCTGGGCGAAAGAGAAACCGGCGAGTAATATGGTCAGAGCAATGAGAAGGATAATGTTTTTCATAATTTTAATACGCGATAAAAGCGAGAAAGGTTGCTCTTACAAAAAGAGATTCTGAGCTGGAAACGGCGTCAGTACCGGGAACGCAGTGACCGGGTATGAGCGAAGCGAATTAACTTCGAATAAAGTCCATTTTTTCAAAACGAATAGGAAGCCGGTCACTGTGTTCCCGGTACTGACCTCATCATCTGAACAAAGTGGTTACTTATCTGCGGTCAAGCGCCTTTGTTTTTCCGAATAACGACATGCCGCAAAAAATTATGATCGAATAAGCTGCCCAGCCGAAGCCAAAACCGTAAAAAACCGAATGCAATAGAGAGAGCCTATCGTAAAAAGGGAGCCAGCCATTATTGCCTAAGTAGTTTGCTAAAAGAAGAGGCCAGGCCACCACGTTGAAGATGACATTGACGATCAGCGGATCGCCGCCATTGCTTCCAAAGAGAGTGAACAGCAAAAATATCACTAATATCGAAAGGATCATTAAGATAAAACTGAAACCGAGGGAGCGGAAGATTTTGCGTTTCATGAGATGCCACTATACACCAAATCCTGCTAAGATATAACGTTTTATGACCCAAACGTTTTACATCACTACGCCTATTTATTATGCCAACAGCCTGCCGCACCTGGGGCATATTTATACCACCACGGTGGCAGATGCGGTGGTGCGTTATAAAAAGCAGCGCGGTTTTGATACCTACTTTCTGACCGGGACGGATGAGCACGGCGTCAATATTCAGCGCATCGCGGAAAAGAACAGGCAGACGCCCAAGGAATATGTCGATCATATTTCGAGCGCGTTAAAGGTGATCTTTGCTGATTTCGGGCTCGATAATTACGACGTTTTCATGCGCACGACTGAAGCCTTCCACTACGAAGCGGTGCAAAACCTGTGGCGCGCGATGGCGGCGAGCAAAACCCCGCGCGGCAATTCACCCGTCTATAAAGGCTTTTACGAAGGCTGGTTTTGCCCGAACTGCGCCGCCTTTAAGGGTGAGGACGAATATTACACACCCGAAGGTTCGGACTGCCCGTACTGCCAGATACACGAACGTCCGCTCGATAAAGTTTCGGAGGAAAGCTATTTTTTCCGGCTGAGTGATTACGGCGACGAGCTGTTAAAGATCATCGGGGAAAAGCCCGAACGCATTCGCCCCGAAGCCCGGCGTAACGAAGTGCTCGCTTTTATCAAGCGCGGTTTGCAGGACCTGTCGATCAGCCGGATGAAATCTTCCGTGGCGTGGGGCGTGCCGGTACCCGATGATGACGAACACACCATCTACCTCTGGGTCGACGCGCTGTCGAATTACATCACGGCGCTGGGATACGGCAATGACGGGTCGGGTGAGAACCACCCCGGCGCATCTTCCGATGCTCCACCCCTTCTTCGTACGGAGGGGAATTTTGAAAAATACTGGGCGGCCGCAGGAGGCGTCACGCATTTGGTCGGCAAAGATATTTTGCGTTTTCACACGGTTTATTGGTGGTCGTTTTTGCTGGCGGCGGGGATCAAGCTGCCGGATACGGTTTACGCGCACGGCCTGTGGGTAGACGGGCAGGGGCGCAAGATGTCGAAGACGCTCGGCAACGTGATCGATCTGAGTGTGCTGCAAAAACATTTTTCGACCGATGCGCTGCGATATTTTCTGCTGCGCGAAATGGTCTTCGGGCAGGACGGAAAATTTTCCTACGAGAATCTTATCGACCGCGCCAACAGCGATCTGGCCAGCGGGCTGGGTAACCTTTCCAGCCGCACGCTGACGATGATCGGGAAATATTGCGAAGGTAAAATTCCCTCGCCCGTCATTACCGAACCAAATTTTATTTACGCCAAACGCGCCGGTGTGCAGCCCGACGCACAGGAAACCGCATCTATTTTAGAGCATGCGCGGGACGAATTTTTAACGGCTTTTGACGACTACGCTTTTTCGCGGGCGCTGGAGACGGCGTGGGCCATTATCGCCCGCATCGACAAGGAACTGTCGGACGCAAAACCGTGGGACCTGGCAAAAGACGAGCACCAGCGGGAAACTTTAAATGCGGTGCTTTACCGCGCGGTGGAAATTTTGCGCTGGCTTTCGGTAATGCTGCACCCGGTGATGCCCGAAGCGACGCAAAAAATTTATGCGCAGATAGGATTGACTGAAGATATTTCAAAACTCGACCCGAAGGAACTCAAATGGGGCGGGCTGCCGGCCGGTACACAGACGGGCGAAGTAGCACCCGTTTTCCCGCGATTGGATAAAAAGAAAATTATGGAAGAAATAAAAGAAAGTAGTCAGGAGTCAGTAGCCAGTAGTCAGTCGCAGGCGGACGTTTCAAAAGTTGAAGCGCAACCCGCCAAGGACGAAGGACAAGAACCTAAGGACGATTTCATCACCATCGACGATTTTCTCAAGGTCGATCTGCGCGTGGGCACGGTTTTGTCGGCGGAAAAGCTGCCGGATGCGGATAAGCTGCTTTTACTAAAGGTGGACATCGGCGAAGAAGAGCCGCGCCAATTGCTGGCCGGGCTGGCAATGTATTACGAGCCGGAAAAACTGGTAGGGCGCAAGGTGGTTGTAGTTGCCAACCTCAAACCCCGCAAAATGCGCGGGCTGATGTCGCAGGGAATGATCTGTGCCGCCAGTTTAGGCGACGGCGACACGCCGGCCGTGGCTACGTTTCTTGAAGACGTGCAAAACGGCGCAAGGCTTAAATAAATGCAATTTGAATGGGACATCGGGAAAGCCGCGGCGAATCTGAAGAAACACGATGTAGGTTTCGAGGAAGCGCGAATGGTTTTTGGTGACCCACTCGCAAAAATATTTGACGATGAGTTTCATTCCAAAGATGAATTTAGAGAGCTAATTGTTGGACACTCAGACAAGAGTCGTCTGCTAATTGTATGTTTTACGGAACGAGAATTTGGTACAGTTAGGATAATAAGCTCGGCAAACAACTCCGCGCGAGAGAAAGGATCACGAAAATGCCGACTGAAAACGAAGATATATCGGAAGAGTATAGTTTGGATTACAAGAAAGCTAAGCCGAATCGCTTTGCAGAAAGTTATTCACAAACTCAAAGAACGGTAGTGCTTGACGATGATGTCGCGGAATCTTTTCCTACAGCCGAGGCGGTGAACGAGGCACTTCGGTCTCTGATTGAATCGAGCGAAAAACAAGAGGCTTAGAACTGCCAAAATAAAGGAAAACGAGCAGTTATCGAAAACGTCAAATTAAATGCTGAACGGTGACGATCTTTCTACCCCTCACTGCATCAAACCTGCGTATGAAAAAAGTCATTTTGCTCTCGGCAGTTATTTGCCTCGCGCTGGGCACACTGAATGCCAGCGCGCAAAAAAAGAAAGCGCCCGGAAAAAAGGCAGCCCCTGCTAAGATAGACGCCAAAATAGATGTGGTAAAAACCGCGCCGGAGGAATTGCTGCTGGTGACCAGGGCTCAGGAGGCTTTTAAGCCCGGCCCGGTGGACGGCGATGGCTGGCGTCTTTATGGATCCAACGTGGATCTTTTCACATTAGCTTTTCCGCCGACGCCGGTAGTTGCGGATTCGACGGATGCGCAGGGCAAAAAAGACGGTAACCGCTATTACAACCCTGAGGCGTTCACCGACGCGAAAATGAGCCTGGCCTTGACGGTTTCTCCGCTGGGCATGGGCATTATTGGCGACGATCTTAAACGAAAGATCTATGGCGCTTGGGAGGAAGGGCTGCTTGCGTCTGATGGCGGAGGCAAGAAAACCGTCAAAGTTTCAGAGAAAGAATTTGCGGTTGGCGGAAGCTTCGGGCTGGAGGTGGTGGCAGATCACGGTGAATTTCGCGTGCAGGCCAGAATGATCTGCATGGCCGGCAAGTGCTACTACCTCATCGTCGGGTCGGCCACGCCGGACGCGTTAAAGGCCGGTGATTATGCCCAGGTCGAAAAATGGACGAAAAAGTTTTTCGATTCATTCCAGGTGATCAAAGATAACGGGTCAGTACCGGGAACGAAGTGACCGGCTTCCGGCAAAAACTTGCCCTTTTATTTACAGGCAAAGATCTAATATGCCAATGGATCATTAGCCGGTCACTTCGTTCCCGGTACTGACTTCTTTCTATAATTGCCCATTCCTATGACGATCTTAGTAGATTCACATTGCCATATAGACGGGCCGCAGTTTGAAGCGGACCGGGAATTGGTGATCTCGCGCGCGCGGGAGGCCGGTGTAGCGGCGATGCTCAACGTCGGCACGGGTGATCCCAACACGGGCTCGTTCATGGACGCGGTGGCGGTGGCCGATAGCCATCCCAATATTTTCGCCGCCGTGGGCGTTCACCCGCACGATGCCAAACTCTACGATGACCGCGCCGAAGAGCACCTTGTTTCTCTCATCAGATCAAGCAAAAAAGTGATCGCCTGGGGCGAGATCGGGCTGGACTATTATTACGACCACAGCCCGCGCGATGTGCAAAGGGAAGTTTTCACCCGGCAGATACGAAAAGCGCGGGAGCTCGGTTTGCCGATCATCATTCATTCGCGCGATGCCAATGACGAGACGGTGGAAATTCTGCGGGCGGAATGTTCTTACAGTGAATTTCGCGGGGGCATAATGCATTGCTTTGGCGGGACGCCGCAGATGGCGCAGGATCTGATGGAGATCGGGTTTCTTATTTCGTTTGCGGGAAATGTGACCTTTAAGAAGGCCGACGACTTGCGCGCAGCCGCCCGCGTCGTGCCGCTCGATAAACTGCTGGTCGAAACCGACTGCCCTTTTCTCACACCGGTCCCATACCGCGGTCAGCGCAACGAACCTGCCCGCGTCGCCGACACCGCCAGATTTTTGGCGGAATTTTACGGAGTGGAATTTGAAACGCTGGCGAAGGCAACGACCGATAATTTTTGCAGGTTTTTTGGTGTGGAATTGTAGCGCCAGCGTCTCGCTGGCTGTGTGGGGGGCGTCCCGCCCGCCGTTTTACAAAGGAAGTGAGTGCGGGGCGCACTCACGACAGCCCCGCTACAGTGTTGCGACGGCGGCGCTGCATTTTCCTGTCGCGTTTCTGCCGGTTTCGTGTTAATTTTTATTTAATTCTATGCGACGTGCCATATACCCCGGTTCTTTCGACCCCATCACGAACGGCCATCTCGACATCATCGCGCGAAGCTGCAAGCTTTTTGATGAGATCATCATTGCCGTGCTGGATAATCCCGACAAAAATCCTTTATTTTCCGTGGAAGAGCGCTGCGCGATGATCGAAGAAGTGCTGCCGCTGGTGGCGCACGACGGCTGCGGTATCCGGGTCGAGCATTTTGCCGGGCTGACGGTGGAATTTGCCAGGGAGAAAGAAGCGCGGGCGATCGTGCGCGGCATTCGCGCCATTTCCGATTACGAATACGAATTGCAGATGGCCTCGATGAATCGCCGTCTGGGGCCCGACCTGGAAACGGTTTTTATGATGGCCTCGGAAAAATATTCGTTCGTCAGCTCAAAACTTATCAAGCAGGTCTTTGCGCTGGGCGGCGCGGTCGGCGGCCTGGTACCGGCCTCGGTGGAAGCGAAGTTAAAGGAAAAGCTGCATAATTAATGCTCAGCCGCCTTCACCACGTCCAGATCACGATACCGCGCGGCGCGGAAGACGAAGCGCGTAAGTTTTACTGCGAATTTTTAGGGTTGAAAGAAATTCCCAAGCCTGAAGCGTTGGCCGGGCGGGGCGGATTCTGGATGGAGTTGGGCGAGATGCAGATACACGTCGGCGTCGAAGATGGCGGCGATAATAAGGCGCGCGAAAACTCCAAGGCGCACGCGGCCTATCTGGTCGATGATCTGGCATTCTGGCGGGCGCGGCTGGAAACGAACGGCGTGAAGATCCTGGACGGCGTTCCGATCCCCGGCTGTGAGCGTTTTGAATTTCGCGATCCGTTTGGGAACCGGGTTGAATTTTTACAGAGTGTTGAGGATTAATTTACGAGGTCAGGTGTCCCGCCGGCAAGCGCGACATGTCGCGCTAACTATCATAAAATCTAAGGCTGCGCGACCCAAGCCGGCGGGACACCGGCGCTCCCAGGTACAATCGAATGCTAACCGATAACTTGTTTTGCCTATAAACTCCGAAACTTTTTCGACTTTATAGGCAAAGCCATCATTAACCACTATTCCTTTCCTCACTGGCGCGTTTTTAATTTTTCCATTATTGTTTTATTAACAATTTATGACCGATTTTACCGTTTCAAAAAATGTGGCTGCGATGCAGCCGTCATCTACGTTGGCCGCGATGCAGGCGGCGCAGGCGCTGCGCGCTTCGGGTGCGGACGTCATCGATCTTTCGGTGGGCGAGCCTGATTTCGACACGCCGGAGTTTATCAAGGAAGCCGCCTGGGACGCGCTTAAGCACGGCAAAACCAAGTACACGGCGACCGCCGGTATCAAAGCGCTGCAGGACAACCTGGTGAAATTTTATGCCGGGCAATTCGGCACGGAATACAAACCGTCGCAGGTAATGGCGACTTCGGGCGGAAAACAGGCGATCTTTAACGCGGTGGTGACGGCGATAAACCCCGGCGAAGAGATCCTTATCCCGAAGCCATACTGGGTTTCGTTTCCGGAGATCGCGCATTTTGCCGGCGCCAAACCGGTCTATATCGACACCGAAGAAACTAATTTTGTGCTGACCGCCGAACAGGTAAAAGCGGCCATCACGCCTAATTCAAAACTGATCATTCTTAATTCGCCGAGCAATCCTTCGGGCCGGGTGATTCCGGCCGACGAGTTTCGCAAGATCGTCGAAGTCTGCCATGAGCATAATATCCTGATCATTTCAGACGAGTGCTACCTGCTTTTCGTCTACCCGCCGAATGAAGTTTTTACGGCGGCCACGCTGCCGGCGGAGCTGCGCGAAAATATCTGTATCGCGGGGAGTTTTTCCAAGACCTACGCGATGACGGGCTGGCGCATGGGCTATACCATCGCGCGGGAGGAATGGACCAAGGCGATGCTGAAAGTACAGAGCCACTCGACCAGCCACCCCGCCAGTTTTGCGCAGTATGCCTGCGCGGCGGCGCTCGAAAGGTGGAGCGAATCTTCGGCGGCGATCCAGGATATGCTCTCCGAATACGAAAAGCGGCGGGCGTGGTTTATCCCCGCGCTGCAAAATATACCGGGTTTTAAATGCGATATGCCCGAGGGCGCTTTTTACGCGTTTCCCGATGTGCGCGGGGCCCTAAAAGAGGCGCAAGGCGAGATGAAAGTTTCGGATGATCTTTCAAAGCTGCTGCTGGAAAAAGCCCATGTGGTCACCACGGACGGCGCGGGTTTTGGCGCGGAAGGCTTTGTCCGCATCTCTTATGCGGCCTCGATGGACAGGCTGCAGGAAGCGGTGGAGAGGGTCAGGAAAGTCCTGGGAGTCTAGCTTTCTATGGAGCGCTGGCATCCCTGCCCGCATCGATCGACGAAGCCCAAAAAGGCAGAAACACGACAGTTATGGAGTGTGCCAATTCTATTCCAATATTTCAGCATTCCAGAATTCCAAGTTAGTTCAGTATGAAATTTTGAAATCGCAAAGCGTGGAATTGTGGAATAAAGAGACACGCTCCATAACTGTCGCGTTTCCGCCTTCGCACCTCTCCCGTGTCCGCATCGGTTTATTTTGATGTTCTATCGTTAAACAAGACTAGCTTGCCTAACGGCAAGCATAACGGGCAGGCATGCCCGCGCTCCATAAAAAAAGACGAGCACTGCTGCTCGCCTTTTACTTCTTGCCGTACTAAACGGTGCTAATAAAGATTAAAGTTATATTCGATCGTTTTTGAGATCGACGTCGGTATGCCGTTCTTTAACTGCGGTTCAAAGCGAATATTGCGCGCCGCGGCGATCGCCTTTTCGGTCAGTCCGTATCCCAGGCCGCTGACCGCGGTGATCGAACCGATCGTACCGTTCGAGTTAAAGACCACCTTCAGCCGGACAGTGCCGCTGATCTGATTTTTACGGGCCTCTTCCGTATATTGCGGCTGGGGCTTAGAGCTTATCTTCAGCGCTACGCTCGGGCCTTTCGGCATCGCGGGCGGGTCATCACTGCCGCCGCCCGGCCCATTTCCGGGACCGAAACCGCCGCCATTACCGCCGCCAAAACCACCGCCGGAACCGGGGCCGTAACCGGGCCCTCTACCGGGACCCTGGCCTTCACCTTGTCCGCTGCCCTGGCCGAGCGGGCCGCCCGGGCCGTCGGACGGGATCTTGCCAATACCGGCGCCCATCGGACGCCCGTCATTTTCCGGGGTAAAGTCTTTATTTGCCTGCAGGCCGCGCGTGACCGCCAGCACCGGTTCGCTGACCGAGATATCTTCCTTGCTCGGCGTCAGCATGGGTTTGTCTTTGAACATCGGCGCCATGCGGCCCTCGGAAGCAGGGTTAGAATCGTTGCGCCCGCCGCCGCCACCGCCGCCGCCGGTATCATTGTCTTTTTTCAATTGGATGTGTTCGACGTCCACCGGTTCGTCGCTGATATAGACCGCGGAGACAAGTTCATAGGCCTCGGGCGAGTTCACATTCACATACTGGTCAAAAAGGCTGTACACCACGCTGCCGATGCTAAGCGTAAGGACCACCGCCAGGGCAAAAATTCCGGCCGTGCGAAAACGCGGGTCGGTAAAGATGGTCTTATTTTCGACCATCGTAATGTGATAAAGCCCGTCATCCGGGGGAACCAGGTTTTTACTTTTTACTTCGCGCCAGCCCTGTTTATCGACCGGGGAAACTTCATGCTTCGGTTCGCTTACGAAAACCGGGGCAGGGGCCGCAAAGGCCGCTGTCGGTTCACCGGCCGCCTCTGGCACCGGGGCCGCGGCCATCACCGGCACTTCGGCCGTTTCTTCCGCTTCGGCCGCTTCTTCGAGATGGGCGCCGTTGCCATTGGTTTGGGCGTTTTCAAATCCGGGGATCTCGAGCACATCCGCGTCACCTCCGGCGGACTGTGCAGCTTCCGCCAGTATCACGGGCGTGCTGACCGGCTCGGAATACGGAGACTGCGCTTCGGCAGCCGGCTGGGCCGTTACCGGATTCATTTCATAGACCTCGAGCTCGCCGCCGCAGTTCGGACAGAACGCAAAACGATCGGCGAACGCTTCTTCGCATTTTCCGCAAAATTTCATTAACTTGTTCATCTTTGGTCTCTTCCCTTTAAAACTAGGATCATGGTGCCAAAAAACCCATCTCCTATTATAAAACCTTTTTAAACGTAAAAAAAGCGCTAATCAAGCCAAAATTGCAGGTTTTATCAGGACTGGTCGAAAGTTGTTTTTCCATCTTCTGAATTAATACGTTCAGATATGGCGATTTGATGTCTCTTTAAGCCCCCAAAGTTGTCCGCCGATCGCGAAAAAAATACGAAAAAATGCTTTTGTTTTAAGGGTTTTAGGCCATGGAGCGCGGGGCATCCTGCCCCTATCAGCGCTCAGCGCGCATGTCAGTAGCGCTTGCGTTAGCAAGTGCGTTCTTATTCAAATTTTAAACGCATCTGCTGACGCAGACGCTACTGACAAGAGGCGGGCAGGGATGCCCGCGCTCCATAAATGCGCTATAATTACCCTTTTAGCAACCTGATACCGGGAACTGACAACTAAATAAGAGTTGAAATTTCCAAGCTGTCTTAATCTATGAAAAAAAGCGTTTTACCGGCGATATTGCTGATAGTTTTTGTTTTCTGCGGGCGGGATGCGGCGCAGGCCCGATCACAGTCGATGCCCGAACCCTATCAGGAAAAGCTTCTTAACGGCCTGAAAGTTCTGGTTTGGAACGACCCGGCGGCGGACAAGGTCACGGTAAAGCTGCGTATTCATTCAGGCGCGGCTTTTGATCCGAAAGACAAAATGGGCGTGATGGCGCTGCTGGCGGACATCATTTTTCCCGACGCTCAGACTTTTAATTATTTTGAGGAAGACCTGGAAGGAAAGCTCGAGGTCACCAGCAATTACGATTACATCCAGATAACCGCGACCGGCAAGGCCGACGAGTTTGTCAATATGCTTGACACCGTCCGCGCCGGTATCGTAGGCACGGCGATCACCCAGGAAAATTTTGTCAAAATGCGTGACGCACGGCTGGAAAAAGTAAAAACCGACGCGGCAAATGCCGGGGCCATCGCCGACCGCGCGGCGGCCAAAAGATTGCTCGGCGAATTTCCTTACGGACGGCCCGACCAGGGCACGCCCGAATCGCTGGCCAGGATCGACCGCTTTGACCTGGTGGGCGCCAGGGAAAAATTTCTCGACGCGGACAACGCGACCCTGGCCATAGTGGGCAAGATCGAACCGCGCTTCGCCGTCAAGGCGGCCAAGCAAATGCTCGGAAGCTGGGGCAAGAGCGAAGGCCTGGTGCCGGCGACGTTTGCCCAGGCCGGCGAACCGGACACCAGGACACAGCTTATCGATCAGCCGGGTGGCGCCGCTGCCGAAGTGAGATTTGCGCTGCGCGGGCTGGCTTCGAATGACAACGACAATGCTGCGCTGGTTATCTGGACAGGCGCATTTGAAAAGAAGATCAACGCGGCGCTGCCGCCGGAGTGCGGTTCCACTGTCAAGGTAGGCCAGAGATCGCACCTGCTGCCGGGAACTTTGCTGATCAGCGGAACTTTTCCTGTCGACGCTGCCGGAAAATGCACGTCGGCGGTGAAAAATATTCTGGCCAAAGCCGATACCGACAAGGTCAAACCGGAAGATTTTACGGCGGCACAAAACGGGATATTACAAGCGATAGGTAACGGGACCAACGCCGACCGGGCGTCGGACCTGTGGCTTGGCGCCGATACTTTCAAATGGGGCAGGCCCGCCAGCCAGCTTACGCTGCTCAAAGCTGCCGCACCTGCCGACGGCGATAAAGTTGCCGCCCGGATCTTCTGGAAAGCGCCGGTGGTAAGCGTGATCGTCGGTGACGCGGCAAAAATAAAACCGCAATTCGACGGCTCCACGCAATTCGCGCTGACCGCGGAACAGGAAGATCAGATCAAAAAAGAAGTGACGGATTTTATCGGTTCGTGGAAAGCCTCGGCGGAAAAACGCGACCTCGATGAGAATCTCAAACACTACGCGCCGAAATTGGAAACTTATTACAAGGAAACCAATAAAGATCAAAACGATGTTCGCGTCGAGAGAGAAAAAGCCTTTGAGCGTTACGATACGATAAAGATCGATCTTTCCCGGGTGAGTGTCAGGGCGGAATCGGAAACCTCGGCCAGCGTAATCTTTGATAAGAAGTGGCAATACCACGGCAAAGAAATGATCTCGACCGGCGCCGCGCAGCAATTGGTCAGGCTGGTGAAAACGAACGGCCAGTGGCAGATCGTGTCGGAAAAAGACCTGATGGTCTATAACGCGGACACCAAACAAATTCCGCCGCCGGCAAAACCCAGTAATTAGTCCAGGGAGTTTATAGAGTTTGTAGAGTCATGAGTAAGAATATTTTCTTCGCAAATTCTCTAGACTCAATGAACTCAATAAACTCAATAAACTCATTTTGACCATGACCGAAAGAACAGTAGACGAGTTGAAACACGCCCGTGCCGTGCGCGAGATGTTTGGCGGCATCGCTAAACGTTACGATTTTCTCAATCATTTTCTTTCCATCAATACCGACAAACGCTGGCGGCGGTTAGTGCGCCGCAAACTTGCCGGTATTTTGGCGGACCCGTCCGCGGTCGTTTTAGACGTCGCCTGCGGCACCGGCGACCTCGCCAACGAACTCCAGCATGATTCTGCCGCAAAAGTGATCGGCACGGATTTTTGCCGCCCGATGCTGGCCGTCGCAGCCCAAAAAAATGCGAAGTACGGGAAAAATAAAACGGCCATCCCCTACGTCGAGGGCGATGCGCTGGCGCTGCCGTTTTCTTCGGAGAGTTTTGACGCGGTGACGATCGCTTTCGGGCTGCGCAACCTGGCTAATTTTGCCGATGGGTTAAAAGAATTGCGGCGGGTATTAAAACCCGGCGGACGCCTGGCGGTGCTGGAATTTTCCGCGCCGGTCGTGCCGGGCTTTCGCCAGGCTTTTCAGTTCTATTTTTCGCACGTGCTGCCGCGCATCGGCGGCGCGGTCAGCGGTTCGCGCGGGGCGTATGAATATCTGCCAAACTCCGTCTCGAAATTTCCCGATCAGAAAAATTTGGCGGAAATGATGCGCGAAGTGGGATTTGCTGAAGTCGAATATCAAAACCTGACCGGCGGCATCGCGGCGATCCATGTGGGAACGCGGGCGTAAGAACGAGGTCAGTACCGGGAACGTAGTGACCGGCTTGAGCGAAGCGAATCGCACCTAACATATCCGGCATTATGGACTGAAAGAAGCCGGTCACTACGTTCCCGGTACTGACTTCATATCTTTGTGTGCTTGGTGCCTTTGTGGTTTAATTTCTTCAGTTAAGTGAAATACAAACTTCTAAGTTTTGCGCGGCGTTTCGGCCTTTTTCTCCTGGTCGTGTGGACGGTCGTGTCGCTGGTGACGCTGCTGATAGAGCTGGTGCCGGGCGATCCGGCGGCCGCTATTTTGGGCGACCAGGCAACGCCCGAACAGATCGAAGCCTTTCGCGCGCGGCACGGATTGGACCGCCCTGCGTTTTTCTTTTCCGTCGGCAGCGAAGGCTTTAAATGGAACGGGTTCGACAACCGCTACACCGAGTATTGGGGAAATCTTTTGCAGGGCGATCTGGGCAAATCTTTCCGCACCGAGCGCCCGGTGCTGGATATGATCCTTGAACGCTACCCGTCCACCATCCAGCTTGCCTTTGCGGCGATGATAATTGCTGTCGGTATCGCCATTCCGCTCGGCGTGCTGGCGGGCACAAATAAAAATTCGCTGATCGATAATTCGGCTTCCTTCGTGGCGCTGCTCGGCATCAGCCTGCCCGGTTTTGTGATCGGGCCGGCGCTGGTCTACGTTTTTGCGGTGCAATGGCAGGTGTTTTCGCCGACCGGCAACGCCAACCCTGAGGACATTGTACTGCCGGCCTTTACGCTGGGCGCGGCGCTGTCGGCGATCCTGACGCGCATGGTGCGCTCGTCGGTGATCGAAGAACTGGGGGAAGATTATGTGCGCACCGCCCGCGCCAAAGGCCTCAGCGAACGAAAAGTTATTTACAAACACGTACTCAAGAACGGGCTCATTCCCGTGGTGACCATTCTGGGCCTGCAGCTCGGAATTTTGCTAGCCGGCGCGATCATTACCGAGAAGATTTTCGGGTGGCCGGGACTCGGCCTTTTACTGCTGGATGACGGCATCGGCAAACGCGATTACCGTTTGGTGCAGGGCTGCGTGCTGGTCATCAGCGTGACTTATATTTTGGCAAATACCTTGACCGATTATCTCTATCGATGGCTCGATCCGAGGATCAGGCTATCTTAATTTTAGATTTTTGATTGTGGATTTTAGCTTCGTTTCGTTAAATCCAAAATCGTAAATCCAAATTCCAAAATCGAATTATGGCTTTATTTAAAACAAAAGAAGACGAAGAAGGCGAGCTTTTTAAAAGCAACTATATCGAATCCGATTACGCCGGGTGGGAATTGAAGGTCGTCGAACTGACGCCGAATTTTTTCGTGGTCGAAGCCTCACACGAAGATTACGTAACGATCTCAAGGCAGGGTTTCGATAAGCAGGCGGTGATGGATCTGGTGGAAAGCGATATTGCCGAGGTCTTAAGTCGTGGATCATAAAATAGCCGATATTGTTGCCAAAATAAAGTCCTTGGAGATTTAGTTTAAGTCGGTTAAATTAGCTATATGAATGATTACGTTCAAAAGCTTGAAGATGGAGCATATCGGATCACGGGAACCAGGGTATCGCTGGATTCCGTTGTTTATGCTTTCCTGCAAGGCGAGTCTCCTGAAAGAATAATAGAAAGTTTTCCTTCCATAACTTTGAATCAGGTTTATGGAGCCATAACGTACTATCTGGAAAACCGCGAGGAGATTGACCGGTATTTAGAACAATCCGAGGTAGAATACGAAAAACTTACCCGCGAATTACAAGTTCAAAACGCAGATTTAATCGCTCATCTTAAAAAAGCAAGAGAGGAACTGCGGCTCACCCACAGATGAAGATAAAGTTTCAGGCGGATGAGGATTTAAAAATACTTATAATCTATGCAGTTAAAAGATTAGAACCGGCAATAGATTTTCGTACCGCGGTAGAAGCGAATTTGTTGAAGCTAAAAGATGTCGAGGTATTGGAACGCGCCGCTTCCGAAAATAGAATTCTTGTTTCACACGACCGTAAAACAATGCCGCGTCATTTTGCCGATTTCATTCAAACAAAAACATCGTCCGGCTTGATAATAGTTGGGCAAAATAAGAATGTCAGAGAAGTCGCGGAAAATATCGTTGATATCTGGCGCTCCAGTGAAGCCGAGCAATGGTCGAATCGTATTTTTAACATTGCCCTTCTAAATCAATAAATCCTTGAATCGCCTAACCTACATCGGATTAGTGATCACCGCCGTGCTTGTTTTCGTGGCGGTCTTTGCGCCGCTGATTGCGCGGCACGATCCGACGGCGGCTGACACATCCAGGCGCTACCAGCCCGTTTCCGCCGAGCACATTTTCGGCACGGATGACGTGGGGCGCGATGTTTTCGCGCGGGTGGTCTACGGCGCCCGCATCTCGCTCGAAGTCGGCCTGATCGTCGTGCTCGTCTCCACCGTGATCGGCACTATCTTAGGCTCGCTGGCCGGGTTTTACGGCGGCTGGCTGGACAGCCTTCTTTCCGGTTATATCTTCAATGTCTTTCTGGCGTTTCCCGGGCTGCTGCTGGCGATCGCGCTGGTCGCTTTTCTGGGCGCGGGGCTGGGTAAATTAATTCTCGCGCTATGTATCATCGGCTGGGTGGGCTACGCGAGGGTGATGCGCGCGCAGGTCTTAAAGGTGCGCGAATACGATTTTGTACAGGCGGCGCGGGCGCTGGGCGCGGGGGATATGCGGATCCTGTTCACGCACATTCTGCCTAATTCAGTGCAGCCGCTGATCGTACAGGCGAGTTTGGGAATGGCGGGCGCGGTATTAGCCGAAGCTTCGCTTTCATTTCTCGGGCTGGGGATCCCTCCGCCGGCCCCTTCCTGGGGGACGATGATCGAAAATGCCCGCGGGCTCGACACGCTTTACAACGCGCCGCACGTTCTATTTGCGCCCGGCATCGCCATCGCGCTCACCGTGCTGGCTTTTAATTTTATCGGCGACGGGCTGCGGGAGTATTTAGATCCGAAACAACGAAAACGGTAAGTGTAGGGGCAATCCCTTGTGGTTTGCCCTCCGGAGGCTCAAAGGGCGGGGACAAGCCGCCGCCCCTACAATTTTATTCCATGAATTCCGCCAGCAACCGGTGAAAATGATGGCAGCCCTGTTCGCGGGTAGGTGAATAGCGGCCGCGGTCGTAGAGCCGGGAACGGATGCCGCGCTGCACGCTTTCCACTACGGCCTGGTCTTCGAACTCGACGGTCTCAAGCCCCGCGCCGGCGCCTTTTTCCACCTTCGATCCGTCGGAAACAAAAGTGTAGTACTCGACATTCGTCAGATCGGGCCGCACCGGCTTTACAATATTCAAAGACAATCCCCAGGGATAAAAATTAAACATCATATTTGGAAAGACAAAAAAGTATTGCGCGGCCGCCACCGAAGGCGCGCTGTTTTTGCCGTAGCCCGTCTGCAGGGTCGAATAACGAAAAAGATCGGTTGAGTAATTTCCGTAGTCCAGCTCTCGGTTGAGGCCGTCATGCACAAAAGGGATATGAAAGCCTTCGAGATAATTTTCGCAATAAAGCGCCCAATGGGCACCCACCGTGTATGTTTTGGCGGCGGTGAATTTGAGTTCGTCAAAATTCTGCCAAACAACACGCGAGGCCATTTCCCCAATAAAATTTTCCAGCGGTTCGGCTAGTTCAGGGGGCGCAAGAGAAGCGAATAAAAACTTTGCCCACTGCCCGAAAGGCACTTTAGGCAAATTGTCGCTTTCCGCGGGAAAGTTTTCGGTCTGCTCAAATTCGGGCATCGAAAGAAATTTGCCGTCAAGCGCGAAACGCCGCCCGTGGTAACCGCAGCGGATCAAATTGGCATCGCACGGTTCGTCCAGCAAAATTTTCCCACGATGTGTACAGACGTTAGAAAAACAGCTTAAGTTGCCCTCATCATCGCGTGAGATAATGACGGGCTCGCTGAGAAATTCACCAAGGATATTCACCGGATGTAAATTGGTTTTTATCTCGTCTGTTACGGCGATCAACTGCCAGGTGCGGGCAAAGATCTTCTCTTTCGAGGCTTCGAAATATTTCTCGTCGGTATAAAAAGCAGACGGCATCGTCCGGGCTTTTTTTATATCGGGGTCGATGTGGAACGCGGCGTTCATACTGTTCTTAAAAAAACACAAAAGTGCAAAGTCAAAATATTTAGCTGAATGCAAGTAACCGGAAGACCGGATTACCTCAAGGTGCGGAAGGGTTGCCTGCACCCGCTTCCTATATATTAGTGAGTCGTGTTCAATTTTTTATTTTAGCATTTTATGGGGAAAGAGCGGGCGCAAGCAACCCTTCCGCACCTGAGAGGGGGTTAAGTCTAATTTTTACTTTTATGCCGCTTTGTATTCATTGTGTCTTCGTGGTAAATCTGTAACCCACCCGCTAACGCAGGCGGTACCGACAAGAATGTCCGTTGTCATCAATAATTTATCAAAAACCTATCGCGCATCGTTTCCGCGGTTAAAGCGCCTGTTCGGTGTTAAGACGCAGCCGGATGTCGAAGCGCTGAAAAATGTCTCGTTCACGATTGACGAAGGCGAGATCTTTGGCCTGATCGGGCGCAACGGCGCGGGCAAGACGACGCTGACCAAGATCATCGCCACGCTGGTGCAGCCAGATGGGGGCGCGGTTGCCGTTAACGGTTTTGACAGCGTGCGTGATGAAGTAAAGGTGCGATCGCTCGTCGGGTTGGCGACGGCCGAGGAACGCAGTTTTTACTGGCGGCTGACGGCTACGCAAAATATGATGTTTTTTGCGCGGCTTTATGGAATGAACGACAACGCTGCCCGCGCGCGGATCGCAGAACTTTTCGAAGAACTTGACCTTACCGGTCTGGCCAAACGCCGCTTCGCCGAAATGTCCACCGGAAATAAACAGCGGCTGGCGGTGGCGCGCGCTTTACTGGCCAAGCCCCCGGTGCTGCTGCTCGATGAGCCTACGCGCTCGCTCGATCCGCTGGCGGCGGCGAAAATGCGCGAACTGATACTTCGCTTATCCGGTAACAGCGAAAAGAAAGTTTCCATCCTGCTTACTTCGCACAACCTGACGGAAGTCGAAGAGCTTTGCCGCCGGGTGGCAATCATCAGTAATGGCGAAATTCGCGCCACCGGCACGCCGGATGAACTGCGCCGCGGCCATAAACAGACGCAGCACGTGAAAATAACCTGTCAAAATATCACGTTAGAGAAGATACGGGGAATCTTCCCGACATTTAAGGCGGAACAGCAGGGCGATACCACCATTTTAAGTTTTACGCGCGGGATAGACGATGACGTTATGGGAAAAGCGATCGCATTGCTAAATGAGAACGGCGCCAAGGTGGTCGATGTAAAGACCGAGCAGGCGACTCTGCTGGATGTGCTGGAAGCGATGGAGAGTAGAGAATGAGGCAGAAACGCGACAGTTATGGAGCGTGTCAAAAGACGTTTGAGAACACGCTCCATAACTGTCGCGTTTCTGCCTTTTATGTCAGTTCAAGGACAAAATACCCGGGCTGCTCAAGTTTTATCAAACGCCCTTTGGTATAGGGGGCCTGGATGAAATCGCGGGCGTCGTATTGTTTGCCTTTCAGGCTTTTGTCGCCGGTGGTTTCGCTTTCGGCGATCAGCTCGGCGGGAAACCAATCCTCGGGTTCGATGGTCACGTCTTTGGCGGCTTCGATCTTTTCAACCTGTGACACGAGCGCGGCGCTGTCGGCATCGCTGAATTTTAAAACGGCCACCAGATGCCTGTCGTTTTGCCCCGCAGTGCCTGCCGTATTGGCCGCCAGGGCGTTTGTCGCCGGGCTTGAGATCTTGATGGCGGCATTCGGCATCCAGAGAACTTCTTCGGGTGTCAGCGGAAGTTTTACGGTCTTTGCCAATTCCTCGGCATCGTCACTGGCGGCGGAGGGCTGCTTTTCCGCTATCTGGGCGGTATTATTTTCCTTGTTAACACTTTGATTTGCGGTATTATTTGAAACACAGGAAATAAAGAACGATAACAAAAGCAAAACGGGCAGAAAGTTAAGAAGCCGTACACCTGGAAAGACCGGAAATTTCATTAGAAGATTTTAAGGGGAACGGGCGTAATACGCAATTCGTGATACGCAATACGCCATAAGCGAGCACGTGACAGGAGAAGTTGTTCTTTTAAATTGCCACTAGCTTTAGCTAGTGGTTTAGAAAATAAATGATCCCTTTCGGCTTTAGCCGAATAAGAATTGGGCTAAAGCCCGCGCATTTTTTGTGACAGTATCCACTAGCTAAAGCTAGTGGCAATTTAAAACGTATCACGTATAACGACAAAGCAATGCTTTTATTAAAACGCATCCGCGCTTTTATCATTCGCGATTTTCAACTCGCGCTCAGCTACCGGCTGGAATTTTTTATTCGCGTGATGTGGATACTGGGCATCGTCACGACGTTTTATTTTGTCTCACAAATTTTTCGCGGGCTGCCGATCACGCAATATGAGCAGTGGCGCGATCCGCTGGCGGCGTGGCTGACGGGTATCGCGATGCTCAGCTATTTTATGACCGGATTTTCCAGCCTGGCCAATGCCATCCGGCAAGAGCAAATGCAGGGCACACTGGAAAGCGTGCTATTGACGCCCATCAATGTGCCGACGGTCGTAGTAGCGACCTCGGCGTGGGCCTACGTCGAGGCGACTTTTTATTCCGCGCTCTATATCTTTTTCGGCTGGCTATTTTTTAACGTGCAATTTAAAGGCAGCGTGATCCTGGCGCTGCTGTTTTTGGTGTTGACGACTCTGGTGCTGGCCTGTATAGGAATTTTGTCCGCCAGTTTTGCGATGGTCTTTAAGCGCGGCGATCCTTTTGCGATACTTCTGGGTGCGGGCTCGGCGATGTTTTCCGGTGTGTTTTTCCCCAAAGAAATGCTGCAGGAAGCGCTCGGGCAAACCGGTGGACGGATCGTATCGGCGATCATTCCGTCCACGCATGGGCTCGACGGCATCCGCGCCGTTCTGATCCAGGGAAAATCTCTGAGCGAGGTCGAGTCGCCGCTGTTTACCTTGTTGATATATCTGGCCGTGCTGCTGCCTTTTTCGCTGTGGGTGTTTGGCCGGGCAATTAAGCGCGCCAAAAGGGAAGGCAGTTTGATTCAATATTGACGTAAACCTGGGAGCGCCGGCATCCTGCCGGCTGTCAGTAGCGTCTGCGTTAGCAGATGCGCAAGGCGTAAAGAAACGCACTTGCTGACGCAAGCGCTACTGACAAGAGCGCGTAAACGCGCTTGCCGGCGGGACACCGGCGCTCCCAGGAAAAGAGTGCTTAATTTTTTATGAACGAATATCAAATTTCGCCGTTAGGAGATAACGCCCTGACCGTTACTTTTGGTAACACCATTTCGCCTGAACTAAATGATATGGTTTTGGCGGCGGATGCGGCGATAAACGGCGCTTCTTTTGATGGCTTTGTTGAAACCGTTCCGGCTTATTCTTCGATCTCGGTCTTTTACGATCCGCGAAAGATAAAAGCGCAGGAGGGTAAAAGCTCAAGTTCTTTTGAGATAGCTAAAACAAGTGTTATAAATAGTTTAGCGGGACTAGTTAAAGTGGAAAATAAAAGAACGGAGATAGTAGAGATACCAATCTCTTTCGCACCGGCAGACGCTCCCGATCTCGAATTATTAGCCGCCGAAAAAGGCCTTAAAAGAGAAGAGGTCATCGACATTTTTCTCGCTCAAACTTACCGGGTTTTTATGCTCGGATTTTTGCCGGGATTTTCCTATCTGGGCGAGGTCGATGAGCGGATAGCGATGCCGCGGAAAGAGTCTCCGCGGACGCTGGTGACGCGCGGGAGCATCGGTATCGCCGGGCGGCAAACGGGAATCTATTCGCTCGATTCGCCGGGCGGGTGGCAGATAATCGGGCGGACGGAGATGGAAATGTTTCTGCCCGGCGAAGACCCGCCGACCAGATTGCAGGCGGGAAATGAAGTGAAATTTGTGTCGGGCGGATAGAACATCCACAGATAAACACAGATGGACACAGATAAGAAAAGCTTTGAATTTGACAATGAATTATCTGTGTTTATCCGTGTCCATCTGTGGATAAATTTATGAGTATCACTCTTCTTACAAACGGAATTTTGACCACCGTGCAGGACCTCGGCCGGTACGGGGCGCGGCGTTATGGCATCAATCCGGGCGGCGCGATGGATACAAAAGCCGTGCGGTTGATAAATATTCTGCTCGGCAATGAGGAAAACGAGGCGGTGCTTGAAATGCACTATCCGGCGCCGCAGGTCCGCTTTGACAAAGATGTTATTTTTTCGCTGGGCGGGGGCGAGTTTGGCGGGGCCTTAAACGATTCGCCGGTGGGAAACTGGCGGCCGGTTTTTGCGCAAAAAGGCGATGTGCTGAAATTCGCGGAGAAGAGATCGGGCACGCGCTGTTACCTGGCGGTGAAGGGCGGGTTGGCTGTCGAAAAATGGCTGGGCAGCGCGGCGACCAATTTAAAAGCGCGGGTCGGAGGCTTTGAAGGAAGGGCCTTGAAAAAGAACGACGTTTTGAAATGCGGAATGCAGAATGCGGAGCGCGGAATTCACCGTTCACCGTTAAACTACAGCGTTTCGCGTTCGCTCATTCCGCGTTACAGTGCTTTTCCGACCGTGCGTGTCATTCCCGGGGCAGAGTATGAATTGTTGAGCGAAGAAACCAGGCTCGGTTTCATCGAGCAGAGTTTCAAGATAGGTTTGCAGTCTGACCGGATGGGATTTCGCCTTGCGGGCAAGCCGCTCAAACTGGGAAAGCCGCACGAATTTATTTCCTCGGCCGTGAGTTTTGGCACGATCCAACTGCTGCCCGACGGCCAGTTGATCATCCTGATGGCCGACCACCAGACGACCGGCGGCTACCCGCGCCTGGCGCATATCATCAGCGAAGACCTGCCGCTCGTCGGGCAGCTAAGCGCAAATGACGGGATCGGATTTCACGTGGTCGACATTAACGCCGCCGAAGATCTGGTGCTGGATTTTGAAAGAGAATTGAACTTGTTAAAATTTGGTGTAAAACAAAAATGGACGTAAACCCGGGAGCGCCGGCTGTCAGTAGCGTCTGCGTTAGCAGATGCGTAAGGCGTAAGGGACGCACTTGCTGACGCAAGCGCTACTGACAAAAGAGTGTGTAGCGCGCTTTGCCGGCAAGATGCCGGCGCTCCCAAGGGAAACTTGTATGGCTTCGATTGATCTTAACTGCGACATGGGAGAATTTACCGCCGAGGCAGGGATCGCGAAAGATGCGGCGCTGATGGATTTTGTGTCTTCGGTGAACATTGCCTGCGGCGCGCACGCCGGTGACGAAACGACGATGCGGCGGACGGCCGAAAATGCGATCGCAAAAGAAGTTGCGATCGGAGCGCACCCGGGCTATGTCGACAAAGAGAATTTCGGGCGGACGGAAATGGACCTGCGGATGGAAGAGGTTTATGAGCTTGTCAGCGAACAAGTGACGGCAATGAAAAAGATCGCCGAAGATCTGGGGGGCCGCCTTCATCACGTCAAACCGCATGGAGCGCTTTATAATCAGGCGGCAAAAGATGCGGAGCTCGCGCACGTTATCGCCCGCGCGGTAAAAGACATCGATGCGGATCTGATTTTTTATGGCTTAGCGGGAAGCCATTTAATTTCCGAGGCGCAAAAGCTCGGCCTTAAAACCGCATCCGAAGTTTTCGCCGACCGCACATATCAACCGGACGGCAGTCTTACTTCGCGTAAACTGCCCGGCGCGTTGATAACCGATACCTACGATGCGGTTGTGCAGGTGCTTGAGATGGTCACGCTCGGGCAGGTAAAAACAATAAACGGCGAGCGCATCCGTATCGACGCCGAAACGATCTGCATCCATGGCGACGGCGAGCACGCGCTCGAATTTGCGCGGTCGGTGAGAGAAGCGCTGGAGAAAAATAGAATAAAGATCGGCCGATAATGAAGTCAGAACCGGGAACGCAGTGACCGGGTAAATGAGCGCAGCAAAAAAACAATCGCATTTGGCCGTCGGATAAGAACCCGGTCACTGCGTTCCCGGTTCTAACCTCATCACTATAGAGTCACGAAAAAAACCGTATGAAGATTGGCTGCGAAAATGACGCCCCAGCAGTGGATAGCTCAATACGAAAAAGCACTCCGTGGACGGTGATTTTGGATTTAGATTGCCGATTTTGGATGCCTTTTGTTCCTTAAGCATTGGGTCAATACCAAATATCATCTTTTTGGACTTGTTAATCTAAAATCTAAAATCTAAAATCCAAAACGTATGTGGGTTTGGGTGAGAAACATTTTTTGGATACTGCTCGGCGTATTTTTGCTGTGGGCGGTCTATGAAATTCTGACGTTCCCTAACGTCATCAAGCTCCGTACGGAAAATCCACAAACAACTTCGCTGATCGAAGGGCGTTTGAAGCAAGCGCAGGCCGACGGCAAACAGCCCGTCAAGCAGATGATCTGGGTGCCGATCGAAAAGATATCTCCCAATCTGCAGCGCGCCGTGCTGGCCGGTGAAGACACGCGCTTTTTCGAACACAACGGATTCGATTGGGACGCTATCAATAAATCCTGGGAAGAAGCAAAAAACGAAACCGAAAAAGAGGCCAAGGACGAAGGCGACAACGACCCGGAGAACTGGATACCTCCGCTCAACAGCGGAGGTTTTTGGGAATACATCTGGGACAATTTCGGGCTGCCTTCGCCGGATAATTTTAAACGCGGCGCTTCGACCATTTCACAGCAGTTGGTAAAAAATCTCTACCTGAGCGAAGAGCGCTCGTTCTTCCGCAAAGGCCGCGAAGCCGCCATCACCTATGTGATGGAGCGCAACGTGCCGAAAAAACGCATCCTGGAAATTTATCTGAACGTGATCGAGTGGGGCGATGGCGTTTACGGCTGCGAGGCCGCTTCGCGCAAGTATTTCAACAAATCCGCTTCGCAGCTAACACCTGACGAAGCCGCCTACCTTTCGGCGATGATCCCCAGCCCGCTGAATATCTTTAATCCCAACAAAAACCCGCGCCGCCTCAAACGCCGCCAAAACGTCATCCGCAAAGGGATGAATTACATCAAGCTGCCGTATTGATTTATGGAGCTAGGGGCATCCTGCCCGCAATGAACGCGCAGCGTTCGAAATGTATTTTATTAGAGACTGTTAGCGCGTAGCCGCACTTTGCGGGCAGGAGCCCCTAGCTCCATATCAAGCGGTTTACTTTTTAACCGGCGGCTTAACAACTACACCTGGCGCTCCGGGGGCCGTTGCTCTAAAGCTGTGCAGCACGGAGAGCAGTTCGGTTTTGTTGGCGGCGTATTGCGAAGGCAGGGTCCAACTGATGACCTGGTAGAAATCATCTTTACTCGCCACGATCGCATAAATAAATTTGGCTTTGACATTTTCCGCCGTGCCGCTCATTTCAAACTCGCGCGCGTCCAGCGCGTTGATCGTGGTCGAAGTCATCGGGGTAAATTGGGCGTCGGGGATGCGGGTCGGCGCATCTTTTCGCACGAGCTCGGCGTAATCGTCGATGGTGAAACTATCGGCAAAATCGCCGCGGCTTTCCTTAAAGACCATCACGTACATCTCCTGCAAGGGATAGGATGCCTGCAAAATAGCCTCAGCATTAAGATCGGTAGACTTGCTCCACAGTCCCGGAACCGTTACCTCACAGGAACCGTCCGTGGCGGTGATAGTTTTCGGCCCGACCGCCGACTTAAGGCCTTTCTGGATCTGCCGGCAGCCCAGCACGACCGGTAACAACAAAGCGAAGGGTAAAAGTTTTTGCAGAATGGTTTTCAAGGTTTTCAACTTTTTCAACTCTTTCATGGGGTCTTATTATTATTTCAAAAGAGAATTTTTTCAAGGTATGTGCCTTTAAACCTGGGAGCGCCGGCATCTTGCCGGCAAAGCTCGGCGACGCGCTCCTGTCAGTAGCGCTTGCGTCAGCAAGTGCGAATCTTAATGCCTTACGCGTCTGCTGACGCAGACGCTACTGACAGCCGTCAATTTTCCAACCGCCGTCTAAATTCATCTTTCCAATGATCGGGCAGGTACTCGATCTTTAAAGCGCGGCTCATCGTGTCGACATCTTTTTTGTCCGTTATATAGACGCGGACGATGTCTTCCACCGTGACGCGGTTTTCGTCGCGCTTAAATACTTCGATCCTGTCACCGCTCCCCAGCTCACCGGTTTTGAGGACCGTCAAATAAAAACCCGAACGCCTGCTTTTTAAAAATCGGCGGAGGATGTCGGAGCGGCCGAAACGAATTCCGAGCTTGTAGCAGGGCATCCGCGGCTGTGTGACGGCAAATTCGGCGGTGCCGATGCGCAGGTGGTCGCCGATAAAAACCTCGTTTTCGGGCATCTCCGTCACCGTCAGATTTTCGCCGAACATGCCCAATGGCAATTCCATTTCCGGCAGTTCCTCGCGCCACAGATCGTAATGCTCGGCGGTGTAGGCGTAGACGGATTTGTACGGCCCGCCGTGAACGCTCAGGTCGGCCTGGCGGTCGCCCGCCAGATTGAGTTCATTAACGCGCACTTTGCCATCGACCGGTTCTTTAAAAATGCCGGTCAGCACGGCGTCTTCCTCGCTGACCTGAACCAGCTTTGGCAGGCCTACATTTACGGAAACTACTTTCATGATGAATAGATCACATAGGTGCCCTCGTTATTTTTTCTTAACAGCCGGAGAGGCCGGTGTCGGAGGCGGCGGTGGCGGCGCGTCTTCATTTTCTTCAAGCGTCTGTTCGCCGGGCGGAATTACTTTAAAACTGCTGATCATCGAGAGAAATGCCGGCCTGCTTTTCTCGTATTTGGACGGCACCGACCAAAAAACCAGGCGGAAAAACTCTTCCGGAGTCGCTATCACTATTTGCAGGTATTTGATCCTCACTTTTTGTATCGTACCCGTGACCTCAAAACTGCGGCCATCAAAACTATTAACGGGGGATTTGGACACCTCCGTAAATTCTGTTCCTTCCAGCTTGGTAGTGACATCCTGCCGTACCAGATCGGTATAATCTTCGATGGTTATATCGGGATCAAAATCTTTTTTATCCTCTTTCACCACCATCAAGTTTGCATCTTCCAGAAAATGCGACGCCCGGATCAGAGCGCCTTCGGTTTGGGCGGTGGTGCTCTTCCATTGATCGGGAATCGTTACCTGGCATGAACCGTCAAATGCGGTGAGGACTTTTGGCTGGCCCGTTTTTTCGATCTTTTGTTCGATCTTTTGCTTGAATTTTTCCGCCAGCGCGCATCCGAGCACGACCGGCAGCAGCAGCATTAGCGGAAAGGCTATTTTAAGGCAGCTTTTCATGGACGTTATTATTGTTTCAAAATGCATTTTTATCAAGGACGATTTCAGTGGGACGTTATTTACAATACAGCAAAAACGCGCGGAGAAAAAAAGCCGGCTTTCCCGGCCTATACTTTGCGGTAATTATCTCGCGGCCGCGGACAGTGCCGGGTTCATATCTTTATGATTTTTAACGGTAATAAAGGTTCTAACAAAGGCAAAACGGAAGAATCGAATTACTTTTTTATTATATCAAATAGAGCTTTTTGAAATGACCATATTTCCATTGGAATATGTCGTCTGTTACCCCCCTTGTAAAACATGTCGCTTGATCACTTCTGCTGTTTTACAGGATTGTTTCCGGCCGGGAAACAATCTGCTATGACGAACCGTATACAGCAAACAACTTCGGTAAAAAATGAGATTCATGATTTGAATTCGGTATGTTTAGCATGTCTATCCGGGCGTCCGAATCAACTAAGGAGAATGATAATGAGCAGAGTCGATCGACGGGAATTCATTAAACAAATGGCGGCTTGCGGCGTGGTTTTGGTCTGGGGCTCGATTCCGGCGCATGCATCTACCGTTGGCTGGCAGGAACGCCGCGACCTCTTCCCGCAAGGCGTGGCTTCCGGCGACCCGGCCGCCGACAGCGTCATTTTGTGGACGCGCCGGCCACCCGTGAATCAGGGGGCGGTGAATCAGGCGGCTGAAAAACTAACTGTCGAAGTTGCCGAAGATTCGGCATTTCGCCGCGTCATAGCCAAAAGCGTAACGCCGATTTCTGCCGACGAAGATTGGACCTGCCGGGTGCTGGTCGCCGGGCTTAAGCCGCGGACGGTTTACTGGTACAGGTTCACCGATGAACAGGGATTTGGCAGCCGCGTGGGCCGCACCGTAACCGCGCCCGCCGATCGCGATGATCGCCCCGTCAATTTTGCTTTCGTGAGCTGCCAGAACGTTCAGCAAGGCGCCTGCAACGCCTACCGCAGAATGATCTGGGAGGATGAAAAGAAATCCGCCGCCGAGCAGCTCGGTTTTGTGCTTCACCTCGGCGATTTCGTCTATGAAATGCTGTGGTACCCGGAAGACCGTCCGAAAGGCTATTATTTCCGTCGGCTGCGCGACCTGGTGCGTTATGAATCGGGCGAAAAGATCAGCGATTATCACATACCGACTACGCTCGCCGATTATCGCAGTCTTTACCGCGCTTATTTGCTGGACCCGGATCTGCAGGATGCCCGCGCGCGTTTCCCCTTCGTTTGTGTGTGGGACAATCACGAATTTTCCTGGCAGGCCTTTCAGTCTCAGCAAAATTTCGGCAAGGGAACACGCGCTGCGCAAACGGTGAAAGTCGCGGCCAATCAGGCGTGGTTCGAATATCAACCCGGGCGCTTTTTAAAACCGGACAATAAGCGGCTGGAACATTTTGAGGCTCCGCGGGTCAGCAACACGCCGCTTAAAACTTTCGACGATCATGGGCTGGGGTTGGAGGAGAATAATCTGGCAGCCATCAACAGCCTGAAAATCTATCGCGCCTTTCGTTACGGTAAGAATGTCGAAATGATCCTGACTGATAACCGTTCGTACCAATCCGAATCTCTCCATTTGACAGATTTGCTGGATCCATTTGACGTGCCGGGTTTCCCCGGATTCTCGGACGAGATAATGACAATCATGGACGCGGGAAAAACATACAATAACGGAAAACCGCCGGCGACGATCAGCTTTAACGGAAAAGAACTGCTCAACCCGCGCAAGGACGCGGAACCCCAATCCGTTCTTGGCGCCGCGCAGAAAAAATGGTTTCTCGGCCGGCTGCGTGAGTCGAAGGCAGCGTGGAAAGTTTGGGGCAATTCTTTTGGCTCGATGGATATGCGCCTGGACTTTCATAATCTGCCGCCTGAGATGAAATTAAAGTGGACAGCCCCCGGTTACGGGCTGATGAACATCGGCGACTGGGAAGGCTATCGCACGGAACGCAACGAAATTCTGGCCACCCTGCGCCGCGAAAAGATCACCGGCCTCATCAACGTCGTCGGCGATAAACATGCCTTCCAGGCCGGTGTGCTCTCGGAAACTCTGCCGCCCAAAGAGTTCAAACCCGTGGCGGCCGAATTTGTTACCGGGTCGATCTCCGCACCGGGTATGGTCGAGTCGCTGGAATTTAACCTAAAAAAAGATTCCGCGTTTTACCCGCTTTATCTTTACCAGGCGTCGCCCACCGCTCCCGTTCGTCCGGCAATTAACCTGGCGCTGATGCATGGCGTGCGTGCCGCTTTCGAACTGCAGAAAACAGGTGATCTGAAACAGGCCGTGGCGGCGGCGGGTAATCCGGCCAACGCGCCGCACCTTTCGTTTATGGATATGAGCGGCCACGGCTATTCGACGGTGAGAGCTTCGGCCGCCGAGATCGAGGTTGAATTTGTCTGCATCCCGCGACCGATAGAACGCAGCGACCGCGCCGACGGCGGTGATCTGAGATACCGCGTCACGCACACGGTGAAGCGATGGAAAAGCGGTGAGACGCCGGAACTGTTACGGAGCAAGACGGAAGGTGAATTGCCCTGTATCATTTGATCCGGAGAAGCCGAGCGCGTACCGCCGGGATAGGCTTTTTTTGTTGGCAAACTAAAGAATGGTACCCGGGCGCGGCCAATATTAGCGAGATCGAAAGAGGATCGTGTAACTTTTAAAGTGAAATAAAAGTTTTATCAAAAATCTTTATTGACTTATAATAATTAAGCTATGCAAACGACCTATCAAATAGAAGCAGACGAGCTAGACGAGAAATTCGTGGAAAGCGTAAAAGCCTTGTTCAAGCATAAGAAAATAGAAATAACGGTCAACGAATTAGACGAAACCGATTATCTCTTAGGTTCCTCGGCAAACCGGGAACATCTTCTTGAATCTGTTGACGACGTCGAAGCGGAACGCAATTTGGTCGTGCCTGATCAAGATCGTTTTCAATGAGAACTATCGTCTTCCACCAAAAAGCATTTTCAGATTATAACGAATGGGCTTCCACAGACCGGAAGCTATTTTCGCGTCTGCACAAGCTAATTATAGAGACCGCACGAGAACCATTTACCGGCATCGGAAAACCCGAACCATTGAAAAATCAACTGCAAGGTTATTGGTCGCGCAGAATAAACGACGAGCATCGTCTGGTTTATAAGGCTACTGATGGCCAGCTAATAATAGTTTCGTGTAAATATCATTATTGAGGGAGATTTTTTCTATCTCGTGAGTTCGACTAGTCTTTCTTTTGTAAATCTGAACTTTCGCGAATCAATACGATTTAAATGCGCGACTAAACCAGGTCCGTAAATTAGTGGTTTTGTTCCGTCGAAAGCAAAGGCTCCATGTAATTCACTCGTTTCATTAGTAAACAACGACTAACTCATCTACTTGTTTTGAATCTAGTGATTTTATACCGCTAAGCAATTTACCCAATACGTTGGCATAGTCCCAAGTAGGACATTTTCGTAATTCTTGGAGATAGGCGTTGAACATTCGTTCGGTTGTAATAAGTATTCCAGCTATCCCTTCGGCAGCGGTGGACCAATCACACGGAAGTGCTTGAAACTTTCCGATAAATCCGTAAGGATCTTTTCCAAGTTTCACAGCGATCATTGGAACGCCACGTGCTAAGGCATATCCTACTTCCTGGTCTGTCCAAAGACTATCGTGAAAATCAGAAGTTAAAATTGCAGCAAAACCATCCATACTTGCTAGCGCATTTTCAATTTCTTCCTGCCATTCTTTAGTTGGGTATATATCTTCATGTGCAACAAAACATGAAACGCCATATTCGCTTAATCGATTTTTTAATTCGGCAGTCTGTCTTTTTACGGCAGTTTTATGACTTAAGAAAAGACGGAACGCATCGCCCTTCCAAATACGCTTTGTAGCAGCTTCTGAAACATTACGCGCCCCCGCCAACAACAAACCGGATTCTTTTCGCCAATCTGAGTCATTATCAGAAGCCATTTCTAGAAAGACCTCAGATATGTACTCATTCTGCAAGTTGTGAATGCTATTTACGTCACCTTTGAGTTTATTTTGAAGTTCGCTTTTCTCCTTAACTGAATTAAGGAATAATTTTTCGGGAACCGTTAAGTAAAGAGCGTGCCCGTGCATACCTCCATTCAGTTATCGTAATCCCGGCCTTCCTGAAGTCTCACTTGAGCGTTTACAATCAATTCCTGAAGATGACGATTGCCATCCAAGCCATACGTTTTAGTAAGAGTGGATAGAAAACGGTCGATATTTTTTGAAAGTTCAAACTGATATTCCATATGAATCTGGATGGATTATACAGCAATGAAAGCTGGCACAATAGACTCAAAACTCGCCTCCTGTTATAATCTCGTTTTGCATTTATCCATAACAATTTAGAGGAAAAACACACTTGAGCATACTGGTCGATAAGAACACGCGCCTGATCGTGCAGGGCATTACTGGTAAAGAGGGCACTTTTCACACGCAGAAGATGGTCGCCTATGGTACCAACGTTGTAGGCGGCGTGACGCCCGGCAAAGGCGGCACCACGCACGAAAACATCCCGGTCTTTAACACCGTGGCCGATGCCGTGAAAGAAACCGGCGCCAATGCGACGATCATCTATGTGCCGCCGGCATTTGCCGCCGACGCGCTGATGGAAGCCGCCGATGCGGGTATAGCCCTGGCGGTCGTCATTACCGAAGGCATTCCGCAGTCGGACATGGTTGCGGCCAAGCGTTTTCTCGAAGACAAGCAGACGCGCTTCATCGGGCCCAATTGCCCCGGCATCATCTCGCCCGGCAAAGCCAAGCTCGGCATCATGCCCGGCCACATTCACAAAGAGGGAAACATCGGCGTGGTTTCGCGCTCCGGCACGCTGACCTATGAAGCTGTGTGGCAGTTGTCGAACCTCGGGATGGGACAATCGACCGCGATCGGTATCGGCGGCGACCCGATCATCGGCACCAATCATACCGACGCGTTAAGGCTCTTTCAGGAAGACCCGGAAACCATCGGCATCGTGATGATCGGCGAGATCGGCGGCACCGCCGAAGAAGAAGCGGGCGCCTATGCCAAAGAAAACGTGACCAAACCCATCGTCGCTTTTATCGCAGGGCAGACCGCGCCTCCGGGACGCCGCATGGGACACGCCGGCGCGATCATCTCCGGCGGCAAAGGGACCGCGGCGGAAAAAATGAAAGCTTTGGCCGAAGCCGGCATCCGCGTGGTGGAATCACCGGCGGACATCGGGCAGGCGATGAAAGAAAGCCTGGAGAGTTAAGAGAGTCGAGAGTATGTTGAAGGGGCGGCGCTTTTGGCCGCCCGATATTCAGAGGCAGAAACGCGACAGTTATGGAGCGTGTAAATTTCCGATCATAGACAAAAACGCGACAGTTATGGAGCGTGCCTTCTAATTCCAAGCTCCACGCTTCGCTATTCCAAAATTCCAGAGCGGAGCGTTTTGGAATCCTGAGATCACTGGAATATTGGAATAAAAAGCACGCTCCATAACTGTCGCGTTTCCGCCTTTATGTAAAAAATCTTTTCAAAACCACTGACCTGGGTTATCATTCTCCATCTTCGCCCCCCTGCAAAGACAAAAATATCCGGAGGTGTACCTGATGTCCGAACAGAACGAGACTCTCATCCGTCGCTGGTTTGAAGAGGTCTGGAATAAAAAGAGCGAAGCCGCGATCGACGAAATGCTGGACGACGATTGCGTAGCCTACGGCCTGCCCGATGGCAAAGGGGGCGTGGTCGACAATAAACCCAAGTTCAAAGAGCTCTTTCACGCTTTTATCCAGGCATATCCGGACATCAATGTCACCGTCGAAGAAACAATGTCAAAAGAAAACCATGCTTTTGCGCGCTGCACTGTTACCGGCACGCATCTCGGCGAAGGGCTGGGGTTTTCGGCGACTCAAAGGGGTATAGCATTTACCGGAATGCTGCTGATCGAAGTAGCGGAAGGCAAAATAACCAAAGCCTGGAACGAGTTTGATTTTCTGAATATGTACCAGCAACTCGGCGCGCTCTCACTGGCCGATCCGAGCATCTAAGAATTTATGTCGACAAATGCCGAAGTAGTCCACCGCTGGTTTGAAGAGGTCTGGAACCGCCGGAATCTGGCGATCATCGATGAACTGTTGAGTGAAGACAGCGTTTCGCACGGCCTGATGGACGTCAAGGGAAATGTCCGGCGCGGGCCGGCCGGATTTCGCATGCTCTTCGATGCCTTTACCAGCGCCTACCCCGATATGAACGTAACCATCGAAAAGACCGTCAGCGAAGGCGATTATGTCGTCGTCCACGTGGTGGTGAAGGGGACTCATCTGGGCGAGGGAATAGGCGTGGCGCCGACGGACCGCGAGGTGAAATTCGGCGGCTTTTGTTTGATCCGGGTAGAAGGCGGCAAGATCGTCGAAGCCTGGAACCAGTATGACTTTATGACCATGTACCAGCAGCTCGGCGTGCTTTCGCTGACACTGGAATAGGGCATTAGTGAATAGTGAATAATGAATAGATTCGTGTATTTAGTGTATTTCGTGGCTAAAACTTCTATTCACGATTTACCATTCACTATTCACGGGTTTTCTTATGTCATATAAAATTTTATTTCTTCTGATCTTAATTATGGCGGGTTTTGTTCAACCCGCGCCGGCGCAGACAAATTCGCGGCGGAAAAAATTGAAAGCGACGCCTGTCTTAAAAACCAACCAGCGCAGCATCAAAGTAAAGTCTTATGTGCGAAAAGGGAAAACCGTCCGCGCGCATAAACGCACCATCACCATCAAATAGATCATTAACCACTAGTAACTTAATCACTAAAAAAAACAAGCCGGTCACTTCGTTCCCGGCACTGGCCTCATCATTATGGCTAAAGATCGCAAAAAACAAACTTCTCCAAAACCCTTCTACAAAAATAATATCTATCGGCCATAATATCCTCGCGGTATTTCTGTTTGCGGAAGCCTAGCGCCCGCCGGATCTTTTTCAAGCCGCTTTTATCTACTTTTGGGCGATCGCTTAAATTTTTAAGATTTCTGTAACATTTTTGGAACAGGTGGCTCACTGGCACACCCTGTAACTGTTACACTTCGCGGCCATACCGGCTCAGACTTAGAAAGCTACTCGACCCTGCCGTTTCCTACGTGCTAGGATAAGGCTGATTTGGATCGTCATTTATGAAGAAGCTCATTTTTTTGTCATTTATCGTTCTCGCGCTTTTCGTCACCGCGGCTTACGCGCAGCGCAAAGGCCATTTTGAGATCGTCAGGACCGAGCAGGGAAAATACTACTTTGTGCTGAAATCCTCTAATGGCCAGGAAATCCTGAAAGGATTTCAATACGGCAGCGAAGACAAGGCCCGCGAAGCGGCCGGAAAGGCCAGAGGGTTGGCCATGGATGATGACAATTTCGATCAGCGAAGCAGCGGTGACCAATGGTATTTTTTTCTTAAAAGCAGCGATGGCCGCGCGGTAGCGCAAAGCGAACGCTACACCACCGAGGCCGCCATGAAACGCGGCATCGAATCCGTAAAAAAGACCGCTCCCGAAGCAGCGGTCAATTAGAACAGTAGGCTTGTCTATAAAGTCGGGGATATCCGCCACTAATTACACAAATAACACGAATAAGAATATTAATTCGTGTTATTTGTGTAATTAGTGGCTAATAATGAACGGTTTCGACGCTCCGGTTTTACTTACCGGTAGAAAATCTCGCGATGTAGCCGCCGTTGTTTCCGACGCCTGATATGACGATGCGTTCCTGGGAATCGAGCAGGCAATCCGGCGCGTACCATCCGCCGATGGAGATGGCGGGGTTCAGCAAACCGTTCGGCGCCCAGCTCTCATCGGGCATACCGCCGGCGGTCAATTTCAGGATGCTGGTATTGGTCGTCTTGGCGGTGGCGACCACCACCGAGTTATCGCTCATTACCCGGGCAGACGAATTTGTGGTGAATACTCCCGCCGTGTGCGGAGTGATATAGACCCCGCCGGTGGCGAACGAACTGTCCGGCAATCCTTTGCTGGTATACCTGATCACTATGAGATTGCTGAACGGAGCGCTGGAGCGCGTTCCCGTCGCTACAATATTGCCATTGGGAGCAAGAGCGACGGATCTGAGGTAATCGTTATTGGTGCCAAAGTCGTTAGTGGCCACGCCGCGCCGCCCGAAGGTCTTATCGAGAACGCCGTTCGAATTATACCTGGCCAGGCAAAAGTCCGAGTTGAACTGGCCGCAGATCCCGCCCAGCAGAATTTTGCCGTTCGGCTGGATCGCCATCGAAACCCCTACGTCGTCATGGCCGCTTATATCCGTGGTGATCACGCCGGAGCCCCCGCCAAAGCCTGCGTCCAGCGTCCCGTCGGTGTTTAGCCGCATCAGCACAAAATCGCCCGGACCGGGCCCGATGCTATACCCGCCGAGCACGATCTTGCCGTCATTTTGCAGGGACATGTCAAAAGCGTTCAGCCCGTTTTGCAGGTAAGTGAAAACGCCGCCCGCGCCAAAGCTGCTGTCCGGCGCGCCGTTCATGTCCAATCTGATGACCCGCACACCGCTGGTATTGCTGCCGGTCTGCCCGATGTTTCCGGCGATCACGATCTTGCCGTCAGGCTGCACTTTGACCCCGAGCGGGTTCAGCACAAAGTCGAAATTGTAAAAATACAGCTTCCCGCGGTTGGCAAAGGAAAGGTCGGGTGTCCCGTCCTCGTTATAGCGGGAAACTCCCGTGCCGTAGTGAAGCGAATTGTTCGAAGTGAAAAATTGTCCCGCGACAACGAGTTTACCGTCCGGCGCCAGCGCCAGCGCGTTTATGGACGAAGAGGAATCAGCGACGTCGCAGCTTGCCCTGCCGTCACCGTCAAAAGTAGTATCCGGCGAGCCGTCGCCGTTCAAGCGGGCGACCATATGGTCGAGATCGGGATAAAAGCCGGTGCCTGTCGGGTTTCCCACATAGCGCGATCCGGCTACCATCAATTTGCCGTTCGGAGTAGCGCTCAAGCGAAGTATGCCGGGATGAAAGTCAGGCAGGTTTACCATGCCCTGGGAGCCGAACGACGGATCGACATCTCCATCCGGGCCGAATTTATATATGTAGAACACACTGGTGCCGACAAAAAGAGAACCGTCGCTTAAATATTCATAGTGATTATTCGGGCTGCCCGATCCTAAGGCGGGAATGACGGTCCCGCGCGAACCGAAAAATTTATCGGGATTACCATTGGAATTAAAGCGCGAGAAAATAAGTTTGCTGCCGTCGGCGGTAGTTCCGGCCGCCATTATCCTCCCGTCCGGCAGCGTAAAGCTTTGCTGGTAACGTTCGGAACCGTTGCCTCTCACCGGGTTTATGATCACGCCGCTCGTATTGAACGAGCTATCGAGGCTGCCGTCAAAACTGTAGCGGGCGATCAGCGACCGGGACTGCACCGGGGTAGGGCTGTTTTCCGGGATCACCCACCCGGTAACGACGAATTTTCCATCGTTTTCTGCCCGAATAGACATCGGTTTGCCTATCCAGCCCATCTTGACGAAGCTTTTGCCGCCGCTGCCGAAATTTATGTCGAGAGAACCGTTTACCAGGTAGTGATAGACCGCGTACCTGCCATATTCGTTTCCCTGAACTCCCGCCACCACGACCGAACCGTCCGCCTGTACGTCCAGCGCCATCGCCACGCCGTTGAAAAGATAACCGGTTTCGCCGCCATCGAATACCTGGACCAGCGCGCCGCCCGGGCTATATTTTCCCACCGACATATCGGGCCCGTGGCCTCCGGCGATATAGATAAAGCCGTCTGCTGCTACTTTTATCGCGACCGGCTCTGACATCAGATGCGGGGGTAAATTGGGCCGGGGAATATTGATCACGCCGCCGTTTCCGAATGAAGCGTCCGGCGCGCCCTGCGGATCGAATTTTACAACCGCAAAGCTGTTCGCGGCCGAGGGGCCGAGGGTAAGAACACCGCCGTCCGGGCACAAAGCGCTCATCCAGACACTATCGATGCCCCTGCCGAAGCCCGCGTTAGCAATGCCGCCCAAACCAAAACCGGCGTCAGGCACGCCCAGCGCGAGCGCATTCAGGCTGCAGCAAAATATAAGAACACACAGATGAAACAAAACTCTTCTCATAATCCCTCTGGTTTTTATTGCAATTGAAATGGAAAGCCGGCGGGCGCCGGTAAACAAGGTAGGTCTCGCTCGAATATTATACGAAGTTTAACATTGTTTTGCAAGTAATTCCTGGAGCGCCGGCGCCGCCCGCTGTCGGTCGCGTCTGCGTTAGCAGATGCGTAAAAGTGGCAAAAGCAACGCACTTGCTGACGCAAGCGCTACTGACATCGGCGCGACGAGGCCGCGCTTGCCGGCAAGATGCCGGCGCTCCAGGTAAAACATTGCCTGTTCTAAAAATTGCAGTTAAAATTCCACTGATAAATGCCGCAGAAATTTTCACATAGTTTTGTCGTCAGGCCGGATGAGATCGATGAGCAGGGACACGTCAACAACGTGGTCTATCTGCAATGGATACAGGACGTTGCGGTGGCGCATTGGAATTCGCGCGCGCCTGAGGAACTACGCCAAAAATTCGGCTGGTGGGTTTCGCGTCACGAGATAGACTATAAGCGGCAGGCTTTCGCCGGCGAGAAAATAACCGCCACTACCTGGGTCGACGGATGGAAGGCAGTGACTTGCGAAAGATATACCGAGATCACCCGCGGCGGCGAAGAGGGGGAATTATTGGTAAAGTCCCGCACGGTCTGGGCCATGATCGATCGCCAAACAACCAAACCGGCGCGTATCACATCCGAAATTACGGAAAGATTTAGTTGACGGAGCGCCGAATTCATTCGGCAAGATCGCGCAGCGATCTGATGTCGTTTCTTAAACGGCGAATTAATATATGCAGGAAGACATCGAAAAATTTCGCAATACGGTAGAAACGGCTTACTCAAATTTGCTTTCCGTATCGGACGAAGCGGCGGCGGCTGCACCCGCTCCGGACAAGTGGTCGCCAAAGCAGGTGATCGGCCACCTGATCGACTCGGCTTCGAACAATCACCAGCGTTTTGTCCGCGCGCAATTTAAGGACGATCTGGTTTTCGACGGCTACGAGCAGGAAAAATGGGTTGAGTTTCACGATTACCAGAACACGCCGTGGAAAGACCTGCTCGAACTCTGGCGGTCGTACAATCTGCACCTCGCCCGAGTGATGGAAAACACGCCCGAAGACGTTCGCACCGCGCCGCGGGCCAAACACAATTTGTATCAAACCGCGCTCTACGCCGTCCCGGCTGAAGAGCCTGCGACGCTGGAATATTTTATGCTCGATTACATCAAACACCTCGAGCAGCATTTGGAACAGATAGATAAGGTCTTAGTCTAGCCACGTGCTTTGCAAATGGCTAGCTTTGCTTAGTTTTGATTCAGTTTAGCCACGTGCTTTAGCACGTGGTCAGTAAGTGTAAAAACTTAAGAGGGCGTTTTAACGTCCTTTCCAATAGGTGCTTTAGCAATTGGCTAAAGCCGCCGGCATAGACGTTAAAACGCCTTTGCATTTTATTTTCGTACACCACCACGCCATAAATGGCGTGGCTGTACTAAAATACTAATCTCTAAAAGGAGCTTCCACATGCCTCGAAGAGTTTATTCGGAGATCAATCTGCACGTCACTTGGCACACGAAGGACAGCCTGCCATTGATAACAGAGAAGATCGAAGCGAAATTGCACGACTTTATCAAACAGAAAATTTTTGAAACTGAAGAAGTCTTTTTCCACGCCATCGGCGGGACAAAAGATCATATTCATATGGCGGCGTCAGTTCCGCCGACATTGATGATCGCCGATTGGATCGGCCAACTAAAAGGCGCGTCGTCGTATCAAATGAACAAGCTTGCCGGGCGAAAGAATCTGGAATGGCAGCATGGTTACGGAGTGGTAAGTTTTGGAACGCGCGATCTCGAATGGGTGGTCGGCTATATCCGAGACCCAGAAAAAGCATCATGCAAAAGGAAATATTTTTGAACGTTTGGAAAAAATTGAAATAGAATAATAAATAATGAAGATTATTAACTTTCTCAGCGCATTTATTTTTCTTGCGGCATTTTCTTTAACCGCCTCGGCACAGCTTTGTGGGCAGTTTGGCGTGACGCTGAATGTCCATGACAATGACCTGAAACCGGTGGCGAATCCGTCGGTAAAGATCGTGGCGTGGTTAAAAGACGAGATGAATGACAGTAAATTCGCGCCCGTTGCCGACAAGCCCGGCGCTTTGGAAATAAAACTGCTCGAGGGCCACGTGATCACCGGTAATTATAAGCTGATCGTTTCCGCGCCCGGATTTCTCGATACCGAAAAGACCACCACCTTTCCGCACTGCACTAATTTGTCATACGACGTTTTGCTGTTGAGAAAAAAGGAAAAGTACGCCATCGTGTCCGGGCGCGTCGCGGATGAGGAGGGAAGGCCGGTCAACTATATTTGGGTCACCTTTACCAGCTATGCGGACGAAACCACCCGTGGGGTAAGCACCGATTATACGGGCGTCTATGAGCTAAAGCTCAAGCCGGGCGATTACAAGATCACTTTCCGTACCAAGTCGTACCTGCCGCTTAGAACGCAAAAATTCACCGTGCCGGAAAGCGGCAAGGCCGTCTTTAATCTCTTGCTGCGCAAAAAGAGCTGAACCGGGCCGCTCTTCCTGGAGCGCAGGCATCCTGCCTGCAAAGATCGCGCAGCGATCTAAAGTTTGATTTTACTTTATAGCCGGATCAGCACGCCGTGCTTGCAGGCAAGATTCCCACGCTCCCGGGTTTGCGCGCCGCGTCTCCCGATCACTCCCCGCCAATTTACGAATTTATTACCATCTGTTGTATCATCTATAGTTTCGATGGTTAGCGGAGGTTATATACAGACTGTAGAATGCGGCTAACTGTTAATTGTTCATTGTTAACTATTCATTGTTTTCCAGAGTTCCCGAAAACAGTTAATAATTAACAATGAACAATTAACAGTTATGCACCAGGCAAGGCTAAATTTTGCATTTTATGGATACTACTTTATAGGCAAAGCCATTTGAATTTTTTTATTTATATCTAAAAAGGAATATTAACAATGAGCAATGTAACATTCGGAATTATCAAACCTGACGCGACGGGCGCGGGGAAATTCGGCGCTATTTTACAAAAGGTCGCGGATGCAGGCTTTAAGGTCCGCGGGATGAAACTCATCTACATGAGCAAAAAACAGGCTGAAGGCTTTTACGCCGTTCACACGGGCAAAGGCTTTTTTGAGGAGTTTACGGAATTTATGTCCAGCGGCCCCTGTGTCGTGCTGGCGCTGGAAAAAGACGGCGCGGTCAAAGCCTGGCGCGACCTGATGGGCTCTACCAACCCCGCCGAAGCAGCCGAGGGCACCCTGCGCAGGGAATTTGCCACCTCGATCGGCGAAAACGCCGTCCACGGCTCCGACAGCGACGAGAACGCCGCCATCGAGATCGCGTATTTCTTTAGCAAGTTAGAGTTGGTCTAAACAAGTCTATTGAGTCTATTGAGTCTATTGAGTCTATTGAGTCCGGAAGGTCTTTCCAGACTTTCCTGGACTCCCCGGACTCGCTAGACTCTCCAGACTTCTCTTGACTTGTTTAGACTATTGTTTTACAAACGTTTAAGCTAAAATTTATCATCCCTGTAGTTCTGAGTTTCCAAAAAAGGAAGACTTTACGTAATGAAAAGATGTCCTAGTTGCAATAACACCTTTGACGACAATCTGCGCTTTTGCCAGAACGACGGCACGCCCTTGTTAGATGAACCAGCCGGCAGCCCGGCCGAAGACGATCCGCTTCAGATACCGGATTTCGATCCGAACAAGACCGCGGTCTTTTCCGCGAAAGACGAGATGGACGTGCTGGCTACGCCGCCGCCTCCTTCGTTTGGAGACCTGGGTAGTTTGCCGGCGCCGGAACCGGAGAGTTTTTCACCGCCGCCTCCTCCGCTGGACAGCTATATTCCGCCGCCGATCGGGCAGCCGGAAAATCAGCCGATCCCGTCTCCGTCACAGCCTCCGCCGTTTGCGGAGCCGGAGCAGATCTACCAGCCGCCGCAGTCACCTTTTGATTCGCCGTTTTCGCCGCCGCAGCAGTCAGGCGCTGCACCGGATTGGAATCCGCCGCCGGCGCCCGTTCAGCAATGGAGCGATCAATCGAGCGGTTTTGGCAGCAACACGCCTTTTCAGCCGCCGGGCGCCGGCGTGGGGCAAAAGAAGGGTTTGGCTGTGGCCGCAATGATCTGCGGTATTATTAGTATTCCCTGCTGCTGGCTGGCCATTGTTTTAGGCCCGGCGGGTGCGATCATGGGATTTATCGCGAAAAATAAAGCCGACGCGCAACCGATGGAATACGGCGGGCGCGGCATGGCCCTGGCCGGTATTATCACGGGCATCATCGGTACCTGTATCGCGATCCTGTGGATCGTGCTGAACATTCTCGGCGTCGCCTTGAATGGCATGAACGGCAGGTTTTAAATTGGTGAACCCGTGAATGGTGAATAGATAATTCGCCGTTTAAAATTTAAGGGGCGGCACCTGTGGCCGCCCTTTTATATTTTTGATGATGTGATTGTTAATTTCCACTAGCTTCATTCAAGTATTTGGAATTTAAATTGCCACTAGCTTTAGCTAGTGGTTTGTTATGGACAAAAAGAAACGGCTTTAGCCGAATAATTTGGCTAAAGCCTGCCGGGAAGTTATTAAAATTATTATCCACTAGCTAAAGCTAGAGGCAATTTATAAAGAAACTGAGATACTGCCTTACCAACTGCCGCTACTTACTCTTTTTCCAGATTTGCATACTTTTCGATCAGCTTTTTCAGCCCGTAGCCGGGGAAACTGACGGAAAGTTTTACGTTGTCGCCGGTGCCTTCGCGGCGGAGGATAACGCCCGGGCCGTATTTGCTGTGGCGCACGCGCACTCCGGGCAGAAGTTCGCCGGGGCCGGCCAGGTTGGCTGAGTTTGCCGGGTTGCCGGAAGAAACCGGCTTGTCGCTGGCGGAGCGCAAAAGATTATCCATGCTGCGCGAACTATCCAGTGCCGTTGGAGGCGCCGAGGGAAGTTCAGGGCCGGCGCCGGCCGCTTTCGCTTTTTGTTTTTTGAAAAACTCGTTGATGGCGTCGCTGGTGTTATAGGTCTTGCCGGTGTAGTTATTGCGCGGTTTTTTCGGATAATCGGTAAAAGTATTCGGCGGCTTTGACTGGCCCGGCAACCCTTGCAGGGAACGCAGCGTGTCGCGCGTTTGCTGGGCGCTGCCGCTCTTGGCAAAACGCAGCCACGATTCCGAATTGCTCATATCCTTGATCATCTCGAGCGGCATTTCGCTCAAAAACTGCGAAGGCTCCGAATAAATATACTCGCCATAAATTCTGCGCCGCGCGGCATGTGTCAGGTAGAGCATTTTTTCCGCGCGCGTGATCGCCACATAGCAAAGCCTTCGCTCTTCTTCCAGCGCCGCCGGGTCATTGATCGAACGCGAATGCGGAAAGATACCATCCTCTAAACCGGCGAGAAACACGACCGGAAACTCCAGCCCTTTGGCGGCGTGAACCGTCATCAGCGTGACCGGAGCGTTGCCGTCATACTGGTCGGTGTCGGAAGCCAGCGCGGCGTGATCGATAAATTCGCGCAGGCCGCCTTCTTCCTCATCATAATCCACGGCGGCGTTTACCAGTTCTTCCAAATTTTCCAGGCGGCCCTGCGCTTCATCGGTGTTTTCCAACCGCAGCGAATTAGCATAGCCGGTGTCTTCGATGGCGCTGGTGACGGCTTCGGAAACGGGGCGCGGCCCCTGCGCCGCCTCGGAAAGCCGCTGCTGTAATTTCAGCAATTGCTGTTTGAAAGTCGTCAAAGCCGTGGTCGCGCGCGGCGTTAATTTTCTTTCCGGTTCAAAAGCCGGATCGGTCAGCACGTTGATGGTTTCCCAGACGGAAATATCTTTTTCCCGCGCCGTGCGCTGCAGCTCGTCGAGCGTGGTTTTGCCCAAACCGCGCGGCGGCGTATTGATCACCCGCATCAGCGCGATCGAATCATACGGATTGAGCGCGAGTTTGAGATAGGCGATGACGTCTTTTACCTCGGCGCGTTCGTAAAAGGAAAAACCGCCGACGATGTTATAGCCGATCCGGCGCTGGCGAAAAGCTTCTTCGAACTGGCGCGATTGCGCGTTGGTGCGATAGAGCACGGACAGCCGCATATTCGGATCATCGCCCAAAAATCTATCGACCTGCGCGGCGACAAAACGCGCTTCGCCCTCGCTGTCGGGCGCCTGAAAATAACGCACCATCTCGCCGCCCGCCTGGTTGGTCCAGAGCTTTTTCTCTTTGCGGCCGACATTGTTTTTGATGACGGCGTCGGCGGTGTCGAGAATGGTTTGCGTCGAGCGGTAGTTTTGCTCGAGCAAAATTGTTTTCGCGCCCTGGTAGTGTTTTTCAAAACTCAGTATGTTGCCGATGTCGGCGCCGCGAAAACTGTAGATGCTCTGCGCATCGTCGCCGACCACGCAGATGTTCTGCTGCCTTTCGGTCAAAAGGGAAATGAGCGAAAACTGCAGCGCGTTTGTGTCCTGGTATTCGTCGACCATGATGTACTGGTAACGGTCGTTGTATTTTTCGCGCACATCTTTCGCTTTTCGCAGCAGCGCGACGGCCTTTATCAGCAGGTCGTCAAAATCGAGCGCGTTGGCCCGCGCAAGTTTTTCGGTGTACATCGCAAACACTCGCCCGATCCCGGATTTTTTATCGCTCTGATAATCGGCGTTGGCGGTGTACATGGCGGCATCTTCGCCGCGGTTCTTGGCGGCGCTGATCGCCGAAAGCACGCTGCGCGGAGAGAACTGCTTTTCATCCAGGCCCAGCTCTCTGACGGATTGTTTGATGACCTTGCTCGAATCGTCGGTGTCGTAAATGGTAAAGCTTTTGGTATAGCCCGCTTCGAGCGCATCAATATCGGAACGCAGGATTCGCACGCAGAGGCTGTGAAAAGTCGAGATGAGCGGGTTTCCTCTTTGGTTGGGAATGTCTTCCAACAGCCGTTTTACGCGGTCGCGCATCTCGCCCGCGGCTTTGTTGGTAAAGGTCACCGCCAGGATATTCCACGGCGCAACCTGTTTTTCTGCTATTAGATACGCGATGCGCACCGTGATCACGCGGGTCTTGCCCGACCCGGCGCCGGCCAGAATAAGCAAAGGCCCTTCGGTAGCCTCGACAGCTTCGCGCTGCTTTTCATTGAGCGTTGAAAGTAAATCCATTGTGTAGATTTAGTTTAAAGGGAGAATGATGTTGCGTCAATGAAACATAACGTTTACCTCTGACGCCGGCTTTGTCTGTGAGGCGGACACAAAGCTGCGGCAACATAGTGTCGTTTCGTGTGATCTTGTGGCATGACTTTGTAATAGAGCATTAGAAAGCAACCGCGAGATCACACGAAATAATACGAGAGAAACTTTTGCGCATCATACCCGCGCTGAACGCCTTCGGCAAAACCGGTTCGGTTCGGACAAGAATTTGCAAAAATCTCTCTAAGGACACGTTCTGCGCCTATTTAACGGATCATTCGTCCGGCAGCAGCGCTCTTTGTATTATCTGGAATGCACTATTCCGGACGTTTCCCGCATTTTCCAGACTGTTTAAATAGGGGTTTTGAGCTCCCCATCCGCTTGGTTCCATCAACGTGCCGGCGGTGGCCGTGCGGAGAACGGGATCCGTTTCACCCGGATGTACCAGGCCTAGTGCATGGCCCAGTTCGTGAGCGAGATGAGTGAGGTCATATTGGTCGACGTTGCCGTCGCTGGTAATAATTCTTGCCTCGGTCGTACCGCTTCTAATGGTCCAGCCGCCGCCGTTCAAACAATCCGGGTCGAAGTTTTCAACAAAGACCATTCCAATATAGTCGACAATTCCGGCCTGATTAAACCTTTGGTCCACCTCTCTGAGAAGTGCTTCCGCCGCGGTTTCGATGGGTGTTTTCCAGTTAGGCTCGTCAATATATATCCAGTTTGGATTGACGGTGATCATAACGCCGAGGCGGACCCAGAGAAAATCTATGGCCGTCATTCCGTAACTAAAACCTCTTCCGGTTGCAGTGGCATCGCTCGGATCCTTACCAATACTCACCAGTTGAACACCAAATTTTTTAACGACAACGGACTGTTCCAGGTCGGCGATCTCGACCGGCAATTGGGTGCGGATGATTTTTAATTCATAATACGGGATTGTCTTTTTGCTGAAAGTAAGCGATTCAATTCTAATTTGCGCCGACAGCGATATGCTCGTTATTTCAAGCATTGTTTTCTTAGCGGCAGCGGCCGTAAGCAGCGGGCCGGCTTCGATACTGAGGTGGATGTTTCCCTCCTGTGTGCGCGAAATCGAGTGATCGTTCCGCCCGCTTGAATCAAACGATTTTGGCGGAAAGATCTCATCGATCTGCGGGAAATAAGCCCGCACCGGAATGGTTCCCAGGAACTTTTCGTGACCCTCGTCGATCTTCAGTTGAATACTGCCGGCACCCTGCATCGGCATTCCCAGCGGGGCGTATGTCATCTCAGTCCACTTGTTTGAGAGGGCTTCTTGCGGCACATCTGAAAAAACGAGATTAGATCCCCGCAGATTGACGATGCCGCTTTTTAATTCGTTCAGCGAGGCTTCCAGATGCAGGTTAAGCGTGCCTTTAAGCGTAAGCGGTTCTTCCCCGGTGATTAATGCGGCTTCGACAGGAGCATTGGCGACCAGGGCATATTTGATATTTTGCTGTTCGTTAGATTGTGAGTTCATATTGTTGGATTTTTGAGAAAATTAGTACATAAGGGCCGCAAGTGTAAATTATCGACATCAATTTATGCTCGTATTTTTACACCTCGTGAATCGATGCGCCTGTTAATACATCCGGTCAGGCCGTGTTAATGACACCCGCGTGTTTTATATCGAACACGCGGGCATTTTGCCGCGGCCTGAATCGGCTTTTTTGAAAAAGGCGAAGGCGGTCTTAGGGCGTCTTGTGCCAGATTCCCAGATCTGTTTTCGGATCTCCCAGCACCGGGTTACAGGCAGCTATGCTGTCCGGTTGGATCGACGCCGGGCGGCTGACTTGAAATTCCTCGATCTCATAACTTACATTGGTCGCCGTACTAATGGCCTCTATTATTTCGTAGTAATACCCGAAGTCGCTGCCGCACCCGTCGCTATAACAATGGTTGTCAAATGTTACCTCGAAATTACGTACGTTATTCGGAGGTTTCGGATTGACCGTATGCTCAAATACATATGAATGTTCAAACGGCTGTTCAACTTGCAGTTTTAATGAAGGGACTCCGGAAGGATCCGTAGCCGGGATGCGAAAGCTGACCTTGACCTCATCGTCGATAATGCTCCCATACGGGGGTGCTCCTAAATACTGCCTTTCGGGATTTCCACCCAGGGTCTTCTTGACCCACATCTCATGCGGTCTTCCCCCTCTTGCAAAAGAAAAAAGGTCGGGTGTGGGTATGGATAAGTAACTCACCGGTATTCTAACGCTAGCTCTGTTTTTAAGTCGAATATACGCTCCCCCGGGCAGTGAGTTGAGATTAATAAGTTTATTAACAGGAATAGTCGGCGGCGGCGGCGGCGAAATGGGAGTAACACCGTTATGAGCCGTCATCGTCATGAAACCTTGAGGGGTAAAAACCTCGTTGATCGTATCGACGCCGTTAAAAATGCTGAGTTTCAATGTATGTTTGGGGGCATGGGGAAAAAGGATCTGGGTCTCCGATCCTTCCGGGCGGCAAAGCGCAAGGCCTTTAATTGTAATATGCAAATCTGACATGTCATTTCTCCTTCAATGATTTTTAGACTAAAAATTACCGTAGCTGTCGAATGACAGACGGGAAGTAATAGATCAGAAAGCAGGGGGCGAGAAACTTCTGGTATAAAGTTTTAGGTATTTCCTGTCTAACTATCAATTGTCTTCATAGAGATATGTAAGTTTAGGTAAAACCCTTTCACATACCGGGAAGAAAATATTTTGTTATTTAAAGAGAACCAAAAATTGCTGACATTCAGGCAGGGCTAAAGAAGGCGGGAGTTTCCGGGGTTACTTGCCTTTTCTCATTTCCCGGATGCGTTTTAAAAACTGCGGCAGGAGCATCGCGGTTTGAAAGAGCGAGCCGGTGGCAAAGCGTCGGGCGAGGCCGCGGAATAATTCCACGGTGTCGGCGTTGTAATTGAACCACCACATGTCGGCAAATATCGTGAAGCGATTGGTATGGATGTGCTGCGGGGCGACAAGCTCCATCAGGCCGAGGCGTCCGTGGGTGCGGCCATAGCCGCTGTGCCCGAATCCGCCCCAGGGAGTTTGCCCGATGCCGTGCGTGTAGAGAACTTCGTTGACCATCACCGTGCCGGCGCGGATCTGCCGGGCCAGGGAACGCCCGCGCGCAATATCTTTTGTCCAGACGCTGGCCGTCAAGCCGAACTCGGTGTCGTTTGCCAGGCGCACGGCGTCTGATTCGTCTTCGAAAACGGCGATGGGCATGGTCGGGCCAAAAGTTTCTTCGCGCATACCGCGCATCTCGTTGGTGGCGCCGCTGATAACGGTCGGCTCGAAGAAAACACCGTCTTTAAATTCCGTGTTGCGCGCACCGCCGGTGAGAATTTCCGCGCCCGCTTTCTTAAAATCTTCCACGTGGTCTTCGACGATCTTTAGCTGGCGTTCGCTGGACATCGAGGCGACCTCGGTGTCGGCGTCGCTGCCGTAATTTTGCGTAAGCTCAAGGGTTTTTTCGACCACCCGGCGGGTAAATTCCTCAGAAATACTACGATGCACATAGACGCGCTCGACGGAGCTGCAGGCTTGTCCCGAATTTGTAAAAGCGCCCCAGACCGCCGCCCGCGCCGCCATTTCCAGATCGGCATCGCGGCAGACGATCATCGGGTCTTTGCCGCCTAATTCCAGAACGACCGGTGTCAGCGATTCCGCCGCGACGGCCGCGATCTTTTTGCCGGTCGCCACGCTGCCGGTGAACATTATTTTGTCAGCTCCGCCGGTTACCAGTGCCGCGCCCACGCTTCCGCCGCCGCTCACAATGGTCAGCACGTTTTCCGGCAGCCCGGCTTTCTCAAATATCTCGCCGATCTTTAGGCCGACCATCGCCGTGACTTCGCTGGGTTTTAGCACGACGGTGTTGCCCGCCATCAGCGCCATCGTTACCTCGCCCAGCGGGATCGAAAGCGGAAAGTTCCAGGGCGAAATGATGCCGACGACGCCAACGGGTGTGTAAATAATTTTCGACGAGCGCCCCAGCCAGCCGTAAAGCCCCACGCCAAGTTTTTCGGGCCTTAGCAGGCGTTCGGATTTGCGCGCGAAATACTGCATTAGGTCGAGCACGGGCGCGATGTCGGCAGAGAGCGCTTCGGCGACCGGTTTGCCCATTTCGTCACAGATCAGCCGCGCCGTTTCATCCATCTGCGCAAGCAAAACCTCGCGCGCGCGCATGATATATTTCCCGCGCACACGAAAGGGAAGTTTGCTCCATTCCTTTTGCGCTTCGCGGGCGCGGGCGACGGCTTCTTTGACCTCGCGTTCGGAAGATTGTTTTACCCGGCCCATCTCTTTACCCGTGGCGGGATTAAAAGAAACGACCTCTTCCTTGCCGAAAGATGTGGCGATGGTAGCGCTCATTGCGAGAATGATAGCAGAAAACAGGGGACGGGAGACAGGAATCGGCCTGCGCTCCCAGGTTTACCGCCGCATTCCTAATTTCCACTGCACCGTCAAATCCGTGCCCGCTCGGTCTTTACGCAAAAACTTTTTTTAACAACGTCTTTTAAACTGTAACGGTTAAAATTTCTGAAACGGCAGGGTCTTCGGACCTTGCCGCTTTGACCCCTTATCGATATTCCCAAAGGAGATACTTATTTATTATGAGCACACAAGAAGTTGCTACTTGCACTCCCAAAAGGCTTCCCGAGAGTAAATTGGTTGCCGCCGCCAAAACCGCCGCCGAGCATAACCCCGCTAACCTTCCGCATGCTAATCGTTTGTCGATGCTGGGCATCGCCCCCACCAAACAGAAGATAGCAGTATTGACCACCAAATATTGGGGTACAAAGGGCGTAAAATTGACGGTCGGCTTTATGGACAATGCAGCTAAAGATCTGCGCGATCGGATCATTTCGCATATGAATGCGTGGGCCAAGACCTCTAATGTCAATTTTGTCTATACCACCAAAACCGCCGACGCGCAGGTGCGCATCGCGCGTGAAAACGACGGTTACTGGTCATACCTGGGCACCGATGTCCTGCACATTGCAAAGAACAAGCAGACGATGAACCTGCAGGCCTTTACGATGAACACGCCGGATTCGGAATTCTTTCGAGTAGTGCGCCATGAAACCGGCCATACGCTCGGCTTCCCGCACGAACATATGCGCAAAGCCGTTGTAAAACGCATCGACGAAGCCAAAGCCATCAAATATTTCGGGCAGACCCAGGGCTGGACCCCGAATGAAGTGCGCCAGCAGGTTTTGACCCCGCTGGAAGAAAACGCACTTATCGCTACCCCCACGGCCGATGAAACGTCTATAATGTGTTACCAGATCCCGGGCTTTTTGACCGTCAACGGCAAACCGATCGTTGGCGGCTTAGACATTAACAAGATCGATTACGATTTCGCCGGGAAGATATATCCGAAAATAAAATAGTGAATCGTAGATCGTGAACAGTAAAAATAGTGAATGGTGAATAGTAAATCGTGAATCGTTTAGTGTGATTCGTGTATTTCGCGGCTAATTCCGGATGAGTATTTACCGGAGGCGAATTAACCACTAAGCACACGAAAAACACGAATATTTCTTCACCATTCACAACTATTCACGATTCACGATTTACTATTCACGAAAACATATGACTCGTTCAAGACTCGATATCTCTACGATCGCGATGGTTTTGATCGCTTCGATCTTTCTGCTCACCCTCTTTTCCTTTCTTACCAGCCGCACGGTTGAGGCGCAAAAAAATTACACCATCACCATCAAGGACTGTACGGAAGGGACTGACGGCAGTTCTACATCAGGCGCGGAAACGCCTCCGGGAGGCGAAACTCCGCCGACGGCGGCGGGCGAGCCGACAGCTACGCCGGAGGAGCGCCTGCCGGTAACCGTCACGGATGCCTATCTCTCGGGCAGTAAAGATCTGTCGCCGGAGTCACCCGCGCGAACGACCATCGCGATCGGTGACACCGTCGATTTTCAGGTGGAAAATCTGCAGCAGTTGGTGAACGATTCGCAGTGTGTGAACAGCACCGGCCAGGCGCTGCCGGGCTGTGACCCGAAAGCGATCAGGCTGTTTCTGGACGGCGTGATGCTGCCCGGAATAACCGCCGACAGCCTGGAACCGACGACCGGCACGGTCAAGTTTCACCTGGAGCGGATCAGGGACGGCGGTGAACGCGCGCCCAACGCCGAGCAATGGAAAAAGCTTATCAGCACGCCGCTGGTGATGAGAGATTTCTTCAAGCGGCAGATCGAGGCTTCGGTGGGCCTGGAAAACGGCGTTCAGGTCCCGGGCAAGCCGGTCTTTCTGGTTCGCGTACAGCAATGGCTGTTCTGGGTGTGGCTGGCGATATTGGTGGGGCTGGCCGCCGGGCTGGTAGTTCTGGCTAAGAAGACCGACATCCTGCGCGATCAGGGAGCTCCGCCGCCGGAGCCGGGAAAACGCAAACCTTACAGCCTTGCCAAATGCCAGGCGGCCTTCTGGTTTTTCCTGACCATCACGGCATTCTGCTTTATCTTTATCATCGTCAATTCTTTCGACAGCCTGACCGAAGGCGTTTTAGGCTTGCTGGGCATCAGCGCGGGCACGGCGGTCGGCAGCGCGGTGATCGATAAGAGTTCGCAGACCTCGACGCAGAAAAAACTGGAAGAAACGCAAACGGCCCAGGAAGAGGTGGCTTCGGAAGTGAACCAGTTGGAGGTCGAACGCGCCGTGCTCAGTATGCGGTCGCCATCAGGCGAAGGCGGGCCCGAAAAAGCCTCAGCACCCTTTGTGCCGGATCCGGTAGTGGCGGCCCGCGCCGATAGCGTGCAGCGGCAATATAGCGCTAAGAAAATGCGGATGGACGCGCTCCAGCAGCGGCAGGAAGAACTGACCGACGCCGTGATGCCGCGCGCTTCGCAGGGCTTTCGCCAGGACATTCTGACCGACGAACAGGGAAGTATCGGATTTCACCGGCTGCAGCTTGTGCTGTGGACGCTGGTGCTGGGCGGAATTTTTGTCTACACCGTTTGGCGCAGCCTGGCAATGCCCGATTTCAACACTCTGCTCGTCACCTTACAGGGGATCAGCGGCGCCACTTACCTGGGATTTAAGATCCCGGAAAATCAAGCGTAAAAGAGTCTAGTGAGTCTAGCGGGTCTATAGAGTCTGGAGAGTCCAGAGCGGAAGAGAGACGCTGGACTTTACAGACTCACCAGACTCTACAAACTCTATAGACTCTCCCGACTCAATGGACTCTGTGGACTATATGCGTGACGACGCCCCAGACGGCGAAGTCCTCGTTTTCATCTACCTCGCGCGTTTTGAAAGCGGGATTTTCGGGCACGAGATATAATTGCCGGCGCCAGTTCATAAAACGCTTGACGGTAAAACTCCCGTTTATTTCCGCGATCACCACATCGCCGCTGCGCGGTTGTTTCAGACGGTCGGCCACCAGCAGGTCGCCGTCCTTGATGCCGTATTCGATCATCGAATCGCCGGTGACCGTAATGTAAAAGATCTGGTCTGACCCGCGCCGCACGTAATCGTTCAAATCCAGCCAATCATCTTCGTTCGACACATTGTGCGGCTGGCCCGCCGGCACGGGAGAAAGTATCAGCGGCGAAAAATTATTTTCCGCCGAAAGCGGCGTGTAAATATTTATTTCCATAAATTGAACGGCCTTTCTTACATGAGACAGCATATTATACCTGCAACAAAACGGCAAGTTTTGGAGTTTTTATAGATAATTATGTGGTATATTGAGCGCAAAAGAATAAAGAAAGTATCTTAAAACCCTCACGAGAATACTTTTATGACAAATTCTCTCACTCAAAGCGGGATCGCAAACCTTGCCCTTCAAAGCATTTACGGCTCTAAGATCGAGATTAACCAGTATCTCGGAAAATCTCTTGAATACGGTGAAATGCTGGTGCGTCTAAAAGAACTGGAAGAAAATCTGGCGGATGTAGCGCTGGACAAGACCGAGCGGCTGAATGCTCTTAATGAAAAGATCATGGAGCAGAAAAAACAGGTCAAGCGGTTCGAAGACGGCGTAATGCGGCTGGCCGAAACTTTTTTCCGCATCGATATTGATACGACAGATCGGTTAAAACGCGCGCGCGAGTACTTTGAAAAAGGCGAATTCGGTGAGGCTCGCGCGGTCTTCGAAGTCGAGATTGAGCAGATGAACGATGAGCATACTCACCTGCTTGCGCAAAAAGAGAAATTAGAGAAATTGATGCCCCAGTTAAAACACAATGCGGAAGAATTTCTTGTATTGGCCCAAACCACGGCGATGAATTTCGATAGTCCAAATCGCTTTGAAGATACCTGCCGTTATTACGAACAATCGATCGCAGCCGACCCATTTTTCGACAACTTGTTCAACTATGCCAAGCTACTGCAAAATCATAATCAATTTCACTTGGTAGAGCCCTACTATCAAAGAATTTTGAGTGAACTCCGCAACGGGCTCTCGGTAGAAAATTATGCTGCCACCCTTAACAGCCTGGCGGAATTACATAGCAACCGGTACGAGTTCGAAACCGCGGAAAAAGAATATAAAGAAGCGCTGGAAATCAGGCGGGAACTAGCTGAGAAGAAGCCGGAAGAATACTTGCCCTATGTGGCGGGAACACTTAACAACCTTGCGGTTTTACACTATAAAAATAACGATCTCGAAGCGGCGGAAAAGGAATACACGGAAGCTTTGGAGATTAGTAGGGGGTTGGCGAAGAAAGACCCGCAAGCATATCTGCCCGATGTTGCAATCTCTGTTAATAACCTGTCAACTTTGTATCACACTCGTCACAATCGCGGGGCGGCGGAAGCGGGATACGCCGAGGCGCTAAAGATCAGGCGGGCGCTGGCGGAGAAAAACCCTCAGATATATTTGCCGGATGTGGCGACAACGCTTAACAATTTGGCGCTATTGCATTACGACAGGTACGATTTCGACGCCGCGGAAAAAGGATACGTTGAGGCACTGAGTATATACCGGGAATTGGCAAAGAAAAATCCGCAGACTTATCAGCCTAAAGTGGCGTGGACACTCAACAATCTGGCAAATTTGCACCGTGCCCGAACCAACTATCAAGAGGCGGAAGCAGAACTCACGGAGGCGTTGAAGATAAGGCGGGATGTGGCGGAGAAAAACCCGCAAGTATACCTTCCGGATGTAGCGACCACACTCAATAATCTGGCAAATTTGCACCGCGATCGGTACGATTTCGACGCCGCGGAAAAAGGATACACCGAGGCGCTGGAAATAAGGCGAGAACTGGCGGAGAAAAAACCGCAGATATATCTACCGGACGTGGCTACCACCCTCCATAACCGTGCAAATTTATACAATGACCGGTACGAGTTTGACGAAGCAAAAAAGGAATATACGGAGGCGTTGGAAGTCAGACGGGGGCTGGCGAAGAAAAACCCGCAAGTATATTTACCTGATTTGGCAAATACACTCAATAATCTGGCAAATTTGCATAATAAACTGAGTGAGTTCGATGAGGCAGAAAAGGAATACACGGAGGCGCTGAAGATAAAGAGAGAGTTGGTAAAGAAAAACCCGGAGGCATACGTGCCTGATGTAGCACTGACACTGATCAATCTGGCGATCTTTTATCAGAACAACAAACCGGATAGAAAAAGGTCGATCGCATTGGCATTGGAAACCGTGCGTCTGATTAAACCTTTTACAGGACGGGCGGCTTATACTCAAGAATATATGACAGCCGCTGTCAAGGTTTTAGGACTATGGGGAATGACAGAAGAAGAAATCACTAAGAGAACTACGAGTAATAATAATTAAGGAGAATATCATGATCGAATGGGCAATATTAGCGTCGGGATTGGTGAGCGCGGTGACGCCGTATTTGGTTAAAGGCGCGGAGAAGGTAGTAGAAAAAGCTGCCGAAGAAGGCTGGGCTCAGCGCGGCACGATCTGGGAAAAAGTGAAGGGTTTGTTTGGCAGCGACGACCAGATGCTGCACATTTATGAGAGTTATCCGGAGACGGAAAAGATCCAGCAGGATTTTGCCAAAAAGCTGGAAGAAAAGCTTGAAGAATCGCCCGAGGCCGCAACGGAGCTTCAGGAACTGTTGAAAAATATTCCACAGGCAACTAAGGTCAACACAATTAACCAGACGGGCGACAATAATCAGGCGTTTCAGGACATCACGGGCAGCACGATCACTTTCAATAAATAGCGGTTAAACGAGTATTACCGCAGATCAAGACGATTCATTACTGGTCGGCCGGTGGGACAAAACCCTCATAGGCGGCTTTACATTTTTCGGCCAGGTCTTTTTTATCGAAATTGGGTTTTTCCATTTCTTTGCGAAGACCGGGTATGATTTCGTCTCTTAAAAATACATACGCGCCTTCCTTAGGCGAATTGGTATTGGAGGTCAGATTTTTTCCGGCAGTTTTTTGTTCGACCTTGTTAAAAAGTTTGTCGCACTCGGGTACGCCGGTAGCGGCGCCGCCCATCATATTCTTACCCGGAGTGCCACACCCGTTCACCCCCAAAATAAAAATAAACAGGAGCGGCAGCAAAGCGGTTTTTATTTTCATTTCGTGTTCACTTCTTTTGTTCTTATTTTTCTTCCTGCTGTTCCAGCCGGTGCATGGCGTCGGTGCATTTTTCCGCGACCTTCTTTTTATCGGCGGCCGATTTATTGGCCAGGTCGTCGCGGATGGGTTTGATCACCTGGTCCTTGATGAACTGGTAAGCCGCGCGTTCAAACATACTGGAGTTATTGTTTTTATCGCTGGCTTTGGCCTCGATCTTTTCGATCAATTGGTCGCATTCCGGGATGCCGGTTTTAGCGGTGTCCAGAATGGTGCCGTCGCTGCTGACGGAATTGCCGGATGAAGACGAGCCGGAACCTGAAATGTTTTTGATGGTGCTGCAGGCCAGTGTCAAAAAGGCCAGAAGTGATAAGGCTATTAATAAATTGCGCGTGTTTTTCATTCAATGCTCCCGGAACGCAAGTAGATATCAGATGCCAGATTTTAGTTGCCACTAGATGTTAGTTGCCGCTGCAGCAAATAGTCAAATCCGGCACCTGATATCAGACGCTTCAGGCGCATTTATTTTGCGGCGTCATTTATTTAACGGCGGTGTTGGCGTCGATTTCCAGTTGGCGCTGTTTCTTTTCAAACTGGATGGCCGCCAGGCTGCACTGTCCCGCCAGCTTGTCGCGGTCGCCGGGCTTCATCTTGTCGATCTTGCTTTTGATGGGGCCGATCAGCGTCATTTTCAAGATGGCGACGGCCGTTTTTTCCGCCTTCGAGCCGTTCTTGTTCTTGTCCGCTGCCCAGACCTCAAACTTCGCAAAGAGATCGTCGCATTCGGGAATGCCGGTCACCACGTCCGGCGTCGGAGCGGGCGTTGGGGTCGGGGTTAAGGATGGCGTCGGGACCGGCGTTGCGGTTGGGGTCGCCACCGGCGTCGGCGTGGGTGTGTTTGCGTTGGTGTTGGTGTTGCCGGGTGAACTTCCGCACATACTACTGCAGGCACCCATCGTGATCGTAAAAACAACGAGCAAAGTCAGCAAAAGGAGTTTGGTTTTCATTTTTTAAGTTGCCTCTTTTTTGGGAAAAATTATCACCTGCGGGAGATTCTCGCAGGAGTTTTTAAACTTGTACTTTGATAAGACGTGTTCGGGCAGCAGTTTTTGCGAAAAGGCTGCGAGTAGCGGCTTGCGAATGGATAATTGCAGGAGCAGCACCCGTGGCCGCCCCTTCTTTTCGTCAGGCCCGCGAATTATGAATAGGCAGAAACCCGGACAGTTATGGAGCGTGTTAATTGCGCAAAGGATAGTAAGGCTTTGTTTTAAATCCGGTTAATAGCATTTAAGAGCGGGTGCAAAGCATCCCTTCCTGATCTGAAAGGTATTAGGCGCCCCGAAGGTAAATATAGGATCTAAATAAATTTGCGGTCCGGAAGGGCCGCTTGCGCCCGCACTTTTTTCTTAGGCCCGTGAATTATGAATAGGCAGAAACGCGACAGTTATGGAGCGTGTTAATAAAGCAACAAATCGTGATCGTAGGGGCGGTACCTGTGGCCGCCCGTTCTTTTTTTCTTGTCTAGCGCCTGCGTCAGCGGTTGCGTTCCTGTCAGAACCGGGAGCATTAGCGCCCGGGTTTTGTTTTTTTCGTGTATTTTAGTGTGATTTTGTGGTTCCAGTCTCATTTCCTGTCTACTACAATTCAAGAAATAATCACGAACAAAATTCATGCTATACTCAGGCGAATTTTAACTAAGGAGCACTCTCATGCCCGAACCTGTTACTACCGCCATGATCGTCGGCGCGCTCGCGTGGGCCGCTGCCGAAAAGGCCGCCGGAAAAGTGGGCGAAAAATCTGCCGAATCTCTCTGGGAAAAATGTAAAACCCTGCTCAAGGGCGACGAGATAATAACTCTTTTTCCGCGCGCGCCCGACTCCGCCGGCATTCAAAAAGAACTCGAAACCAAACTGGAAGAAAAGCTGGCCGCCGAGCCTGCCGCCCGTCAGGAATTGGAGGAAATATTCCGCCAGCTTCCGCAGCAAGTGAAAAACAATGTGCTGAATATCACCGGCGACGGCAACGTCGGCATCCAGGATGTTTCCGGAAGCACGATCAATATAAATAAGCCTTAACGTGTGTTTTGGTCGTTGAAAACGGCACATTATTAATAATGATTTTTTCGTGTCGTTTCGTGTGTTTTCGTGGTTCAAGTCATTATTGCCAGTTGAGATGCAAGCGAGATGTAATCACGAACACATAAAAAATTAACATCAAAATTCAGTGTCGCTGAAAGCGACATATATAAAATAGCGTAGGGTGAACCCTACGTCAGATCGTAAAATATTTCGTCCCTGCAAGGGACGCACATCGCCGCTTTATTCGACCCCTTCAGGGTCGCGTTTGTTTGGCTATCGTAACCGTAGGGTTTCACCCTTCGTTATTAAATGCGTCGCCTCCAGCGACAAAAGAACAAGGAAAGTGAGCGACCACGCAGAAACCAGGGCAGTTATGGAGTGTATTTCTTGTCAGTAGCGTCTACATAAGCGGGTGCGTGCTTGTCGGAACGGGGAGCGGTAGCGACCGGGTTTATAGGCGGAAACGCGACAGTTGTGGAGCGTGTTCTTGTCAGTAGCGTCTGCGTTAGCAGATGCGTAATTCTATTTTATGGCCAACGAAATAAAACAAGATGGATTTGGGAATAACGCCTTCCAGGGTATTTCCGATTCGAATATTAACGTCACTCAGATAATTGGTGTCTCGCCGGAATTTGCGAACATGAAAACGCAACTCCACGACATGGAGCAATTGCTCGCTTTGCTGCCGGAAGATAAAGAACAAGAACGCAGCGAATTATCGGCGCGTATTTACAAACACAAAGAGTTAATTGAAAGCTTCAAAGCCGACGTGCTCAAACTCGCCGAAAGTTTCTCGCACATCGAAATAAATACTGAACGCCTACGCCGCGCCAAAGAACATTTTGACAAAGGCGAGATCGCCGAAGCCCGCGTTGTTTTGGAAGACGCCTTGGAAGAAATGGCTGACGAAAAGCGCGGCTTGCTGGCAAAAAAGAAAGAATTTGAAGAAGATATCGTTCCAAAACTTCAATCCAAAGCCGACGAATACTTGATCCTGGCGCAAACCACCGCACTTAATTATGAAAGCTCTACTCATATTAAAGATGCTAAAAGTTATTTTACATATTCTATTGAATGTAGAAAGTTTTATGAAAATCTCAACGTTTACGCAAACTTCTTGGAGGATCATAGTGAATTTCACGCAGCGATAGAATGTTGGCGGCAGGCTTTAGAAATTGCTCAACAAACACATAACAAAAAAAATGAAGGGGACTGCTTGGGGAATTTAGGTGTAGCGCACAAAAATTTAGGACAATACCAAAAAGCGATAGAATTTTATAAAAAAAGATTAACCATAGCGCGGGAGATTGGCGATCGGAAGGGTGAAGGACGAGGTATGGGAAATTTGGGTGTTGTTTATGAATTACTTGGAGAAGTCAGAACGGCTCTGAAGTTCCATGAACAGGCTTTACAAATAGCGCGTGAAATTGGCGATCGACAAGGTGAAGCGAATGGCTTAGGAAATATAGGAATAGATTACAAAAATCTAGGTGAGCACCAAAAGGCAATATATTTTCAGGAGCAAGCACTAACTATTCTACGAGAAACAGGTGATCGACAACGCGAAGGACAATCTTTAGGAAATCTTGGCTTGGTTTATGATGCCTTAGGTGAATATGAGACAGCTATTGAATTTTATATGCAAAGGTTGGATATAGCTCGTGAGATTAGTGATAGACGGGGCGAAGGCAAGGGGTTGGGAAATTTAGGCATGACTTACCACTCCTTAGGTGAATATCAAAAAGCAATCGAATTTCATGAACAAAAGTTGAAGATAGTACGTGAAACAGGAAATCGTCGCGATGAGGGGAGCGGTTTGGCAAACATAGGCTTGGCTTATAATAAATTGGGCGAGACAGAAAAAGCTTGTAATTACTGGAGACAAGCTCTTGCTATTTACAAAACCATTGGCGTTCCTCAGGAAAAAAAGGTACGTGAATGGATAAAGCAAGCTGGATGTCCGGATAAGGAATTCGAGAAAGTAAAATTAGATACAGATTAACCTCACTCTTGATCCATAAACCTCACAAACCGCAAAAATCCTCTATCGAATTTTGGTGTTGTTTCGTGTATTTTGGTGGGGCCGGTTTTCGGTCTTTGATAACGCAGCTCGGTGAAAGATGAAACAAAGGTGGAACATCAAATCACGACGGACTCCCAAAAGGGAGGCCAAATTAGCCAGGTTCATTTAAGACCCAACAAAACCTGCGTTCCAGCGCATTCGCTCGAAGCCTTTTACGATCAGCAGTTAAGCTGTTAAAAGTGTTCCAGGTGTTCCACTTGCGCACTTGGAGCAGTGGAACGGAACACTTGTTACGCCATTCTGGATTCCTTAACTCTTTTCCGTTATAATCCAGGAGAACTTTTTCACAAAATATATGTCAATCATCAGCGACGTTATCAATTCGACAAAGGCCATTATTACGGGCATGCGGATCACTATTTCGCAGATCCCGAAGAAAAAATGGACCGTGCAGTACCCGGACGAGCCGGTGACCGTGCAGCCGCGTTATCGCGGGATGCACCTGCTGCACGTAGACGAACAGGGCAAGGAAAAATGCGTGGCGTGTTATCTGTGCGCGGCGGCCTGCCCTTCGGATTGCATTTACATTGAGGCGACCGACGATCCGCGTCCCTATGAAGAGCGCGTCGGACGCGACGAGCGCTACGCCAGCGTCTATAACATCGACTACGGCCGCTGCATCTTTTGCGGATTCTGCGTCGAGGCCTGCCCGAAAGACGCCATTACCCACGGCTACAATTTCGAAATTTCCGTTTATAACCGCGCCGACCTGTTGAAAACGAAAGACGACCTGCTCATCACCAAACAGGTGCAGTCAAAAAATTACCGTGTCGCTCTTTCGACCGAAGATGTCGATAGTGAATTCAAGGAAGTCTAGAAAGTCTGGAAAGTCTGGAAAGTCTGGAAAGTCTGGAAAGTCTGGAAAGTCTGGAAAGCCTGGAAAGCCTGGAAAGCCCGGGAAGTGTAGGAAAGGCGGGTTTCGGACCTGTCTTTCGCGATTTCGGGGACCGCATGAAAATCATTGACCGCGGGGAGCAAGAAGCATAAAATGGGCACGGAAACCGCCGTTGAGAGACAAATAAGGAAAAGGGAACCGTTTATGAGATTCAGACAATTTCTATTCGCCGCTGTTGTAACCGCTCTGGCTTCGATGGCTTTTGCCGCGCCGGGCGATCTGGACACGACCTTTAACGGCACGGGGAATCTGATAATCAATTTCAGCGAAGACCCGTTTTGGGGTGGAAACGGCCCTAACAGCTTACTGGCGATACAGCCAAACGGAAAGATCCTGGCGATGAGCGCCGGCGGACCCGGTTACAATGATTCTCCGATATCGATAGCCAGGTTGAACGCATCCGGTACTTACGATCAATCGTTCGGCACCGGGGGCAAGCAGATCTTGAATATACCTACCTGGGGGCGCGGCGTGGAAATGATCCTGCAGCCGGACGGCAAGATACTGATCACCGGCCACACGAGCCCAACCCAGGACCATCAATTTTCCTGCAGCACAGTGCGGTTAAACTCTGACGGCAGCCTCGATACCTCTTTTAACGGTACCGGGCTGGCGGTAACCCCCCTTCCCAGCGGATCCTGCTTTAGTGAGGCGATCGCGGTTCAGCCGGATGGCAAGATCGTGACCGCGGGCCGCCTCTCGACAAATACTGCCGGTGGGGCCTCCGGGTGGTTTACACTTCGTTACAATTCCGATGGCACCGCCGATACAAGCTACGGCACAAATGGCTTGTCAACCGTAATTCAGGCGGGAAGATTCAATACGGTAAAAAAAGTAATGTTACAGCCGGATGGGAAAATACTCGCATGCGGTACCGTCCAAAATCCTTCAAATTTGGATTTTGCAATTGCGCGTTTCAATGCCACGGGCGGGTTGGACACCTCTTATGGCGTGGGCGGAATAGCCTCGGCCCTTAGTCCGCCGAACGAGTTCGCTAGTGACGCCGTTATGCAGCCGGACGGCAAGATCGTGTTTGTCGGAAACAGATGGGATGATTTTACCGTGGCTCGCGTGAATACGGACGGGACGCTCGACACTTCATTCGGGTCGGCCGGTTTTAGGGTTACCTCCGAATCGGGTATTAAAAGGCCCGAGGCCGTAGCTCTTCAGCCCGACGGTAAGATCCTGGTCGGGGGTGTCATAACTATTAACGACCTCACGGATTATGTCGTTGCGCGTTTTAATTCCGACGGATCGCTGGACCAACTTCGTCCGGTAGGAAAGCCGAGCAAGATCGCGGCAAGGAAAGAAAGCGTATTTCAGCCACTTTGGGGATCCGGCGGACTTGCGATCGGCGGAAATGCGATCGCCTCTGATACCTTGTGGAATATGACGGTCGATGCCGCCGGCAGAGTCGTGATCTCAGGAAATTCCTATTTCACCTCCAATGGCCAGCCTTTCGCTATCTCAGAGTTGTCGTTGGCACGATTTCTCGGCGAATCCGCGCCGACCGCTAATATCTACGGCACCATTAAAACGGCGGGCGGAATGCCGATCAGAAACGTTTCCGTCGTGCTGAGCGAAGGCGGTTTGTCCGCACCGGTATATGCGCTGACCAATCAGTTTGGCCTTTATTCATTTCCCGGCCTGCAGGTGACGGAGCGCTATTCGGTCTCGATCAGTTCCAAGCGCTTTAACTTTGTCGTGGATCAAAAGCTCGTTACATTGCTTCACGATGAAGAGAGCATTGATTTTACCGCCGAACCATAGGATGTCGGTGCGGAATTTGATTCGGAATAGATGATAACTGATAGATGAGAGAGAAGATCGGAATCTTTCAGTTATCATCTATCATCTTTTATCTATTCCGAATGGTTATTCCACGGCTTTAAGACACTTGCGAAAAAACCATTGCCAAAACAGTGTTAAACCCCTAAGATATTAAGAACGGTAATTTTAGCCGTTCTTTTTCAACTCCTCCCGTTCAAACTCAAAATTTATGAAACTAAAGATCCTGTTTCTCGCTATAGCTCTATTTACTTTAACCTCAACAATTAATGCCGCACCCGGTCAGCTTGACCCGACCTTTAACGGCACCGGCAAGCTGATCACCGGACATGCCATTCCTGAGACCTGGGTGGTCAAGGATATGGTGATACAGCCAGACGGCAAGATCCTGGCCGGGGTAGCGAACCCCGCACATTCCCCCCTTAACCGCGGCATGCTGGTGCGCTATAACCCGAGCGGTGCGGTTGATACCACGTTTGGTAATAACGGCGTGGTCGATCTGATCTATCCCGGTGACGTGCGTGTTTTTCCCAGCGAGATCAAGGTGCAAAGCGACGGCAAGATCGTCATGGCCATTAATGCATTCGGTTTCACGGGCTGCGGCGTCATGCGGCTTAATGTCGATGGCAGCGCCGACAGTTCTTTCGGCACGGGCGGTATTTCAACGATGGCCACACCCTCCGGAGACTGTATGGCAAGCGGGCTTGCGATCCAGAACGACGGCCGCTATGCGGTGATGTCGAAACTCTTCGGTCCCCAGGACTCCCAGCGCAGTTTCGCGCTGATGCGCTTTACGGCCGACGGCTCGCCCGATAACACTTTTGGCGGGGACGGACAGATAAACGGCGGCACCCAATATTCTTCAGACCGCTACCGCTCGCTATTGCTCCAGCCGGACGGCAAGCTTATCATCGTCGGCGAAACCGACACCGATTCAAAACATATTGTTTACCGGTTCAATGGTGACGGCACGGCGGACAGTTCTTTCGGCACTAATGGCCGCGTGACTTTTGGCATAGCCGATAAATGCGTCGGCAGCTATTCCGCGCTGCTCCAGCCCGATGGCAAGATCATTCTCGCGGGCAGCGGCGGCGGCCTGGGCAGTAATTGCGTCGTTGCCGTGGGCCAGGTGAACTTCGGATTTGAAATGACGCGTTTTACCGCCGATGGGGCGCTCGATGCGTCCTTCGGCACGAACGGGTATGTCTATACTCCCCTGGCCGACAAGCAGATAAAGATCGCGCGCGGTATAGCGCTCCAGCCGGACGGCCGCATCCTGGTCGGCGGCTCGTCAACCTATCGCGCCGTTCCCGATCCCGGCTACGACTATACCGATCTTGCCATCGCGCGTTATAGCGCCAATGGAGTATTGGAAGGTTCTTCCTCGCGTGCATCATCGAAGTTTTTCCGCGGCGAGAGCGTGCTCGGCTCCATCTGGGGCACGGACGGGATCGTGCGCACGCGCCTTTTCGATAACAAGCAGACCGCTATTATTCAGACCGCATTCGATGCCGCCGGCCGCCTGGTGGTTTACGGCGCTTATTGGGGCGATTCGTTTCATGGCGATAACTCTTCGGGAATAGCGCTGGCGCGTTATCAAGGTGAATCTTCGCCCTACTCGTCGATCACCGGCCGCATCACCACGGCTAACGGTGTGCCGATCAAAAACATCAGCGTCGTGCTGAGCGAAGGCGAACTTGCCGCGCCGCGCTACGCGCTGACCAACCAGTTCGGCTACTACACGTTCAGCGATCTGCCGGTGACGGAAACTTACTCCGTGTCGATCAGCTCGAAACGCTTTAATTTCAACGTGGACCAGCAGATATTAATGCTCAATCACGATGAACAAAGCGTGGATTTCATCGCCGAACCGTAAGGCAGTAGGCAGAAGCAGTAAGCAGTGAGCAGAGGCAGGTTTTCGGACCTGCCTTTTCAATGGATGCAAGTAAGGGATGAGGTCAGAACCGGGAGCGGTAGCGGCCGGGTTTCGGTTTTTGCTTTTTTCGTGTTTCTTTGTGTGTTTTCGTGGTTCCAGTCCTAAGTCTTTGGTTACTGAAGTTTTCAGGCATGTAACCACGAAAATCACACTAAAAGACACGAATTCAAAACCCCTCGCTACCGCTTCGGGTTCCGACTCCGTACATTTTTCTGCAAGTCTTTAAAAATCTCGCGTTCTTCAATTAACAGGAAGTTTAATTTTCCGGCGCGAGGCAACCGCCCGCCGGTTTTAAACCTCGAATAACTGAACTGCTCGACAAAAGATAAAAATGAGGTAATTATGCAAAAAATCATTTACGGCGCTATTTTGTGTTTAATTTTAGCGGCTGGAATTTCCGCCCAGAAGATCACACAAGGCGAACTCGACGCCATCGGTAAAGGCGGCAAAGCGCTCGGCGCATGCCCGCTAAAAAATACCGACGTGCAGGCGGACATAACCGGCTTTCTTTCACGCGTGAAAGTGACGCAGGAATTTGAAAATAATTTCAGCGAAAAGATCGAGGCCGTTTATGTTTTTCCGCTGCCGCAAAATGCCGCGGTCGATGATATGACGATGCGCATCGGCGAACGCGTGGTGCGCGGAAAGATAATGAAGCGCGAAGAAGCGCGCGAAGTGTATGACGCCGCCAAGGCGAACGGCCAGGTGGCCAGCCTGCTTGACCAGGAACGCCCCAATATCTTTACGCAGTCGGTCGCCAATATTTTGCCGGGCGAAAAGATCGTGATCGAGATCAGTTATGTCGAGACGCTGAAGTATGAAGACGGCAGTTACGAGTTTATGTTTCCGATGGTCGTCGGGCCGCGTTATATCCCGGGCAATGTAAATGCGCAGGGAACCGGCACCGCACAGGTTCCGGACGCTTCGAAGATCACGCCGCCCGTGGCTGCTGACCGCGCCGGGCATGACATTTCCATCCGCGTTCACCTCGATGCGGGTGTGCCGGTGGAAACGGTCGGGTCAAAATCTCACCAGATAGAATCCGCGGCGTTATCGGCCGGCAGCTACGATATAAAACTAAAAAACGACAGGACCATCCCTAATAAAGATTTTATTTTGCGTTATGACGTGGCCGGTAAAAAGATCGAGGACGCGGTGCTGACTCATAGAGCCGGTAGCGACAGCCGGGGCGGTTATTTTACGATGATCTTACAGCCGCCCGACCGCGTCGAGGCGAAAGACGTGACGCCGAAAGAGATAGTTTTTGTTCTCGACACGAGCGGTTCGATGGAAGGTTTCCCGATCGAAAAAGCGAAAGAATCGATGAAGATGGCGCTTGACGGTCTTTACCCGCAGGACACTTTTAATCTGATCACTTTTGCCGGCGACACGCATGTACTGTTTGAAAAACCCGTGCCTGCCACACCGGAAAATTTGCAGGCCGCGCAGGAATTTCTCGCCACGCGCAAAGGCGGCGGCGGAACGGAAATGATGAAGGCCATCAAGACCGCGCTCGACCCGTCGGATTCGCAGCAGCACCTGCGCATCGTTTGTTTTATGACCGACGGTTATGTCGGCAACGATCTTGAGATCATCGGCGAAATTCAAAAGCATCCGAATGCGCGCGTGTTCTCATTCGGCATCGGCAGCTCGGTCAATCGCCTTTTGCTTGACAAGATGGCGGACGAAGGCCGCGGCGAGGTCGAATATGTTTCGCTCGAAGATGACGGCTCGGCGGCAGCCAAACGTTTTCACGAACGCGTACGCGCACCCTTGCTGACGGATATCTCGCTCGATTTCGGCGGGCTTAAAGTGGAAGATGTTTATCCCAAACGCGTGGGCGACTTGTTTAGCGCCAAGCCGGTCATTATCCACGGCCGATTTACCCAGCCGGGAAGCGGCGTCGTTAAATTAAAAGGCCGTTCTTTCGGGCGCGAAACCGTGCGCGAGATCGCGGTCAATTTTCCCGAAAACGAGCCGGGCCACGATGTCCTGGCGACGCTCTGGGCGCGCACCCGGATCGACGATCTAATGTCGCAGGATTATGCCGGTGTGCAAAACGGCAGCGCTAAACCGGATGTGAAAAATACGATCACCAGCCTGGGGTTGGAATACCGGCTGCTGACGCAATTTACCTCTTTTGTCGCGGTCGAAGAAACCGTGGTGACGGACGGCGGCCAGCCGCGCCGGATCGAAGTTCCGGTGGAACTGCCCGAAGGCGTCAGCCGCGAAGGGATCTTCGGAGCTACCGACCAGGTGGGGGATACTCCGTTTAGAAGACTCCAGGCTGTTTCAGCGCTTCAGCGGTCACCCGCAAAGCTCAAAGCTGCGGTCAGGGCAACTTCTGTCAAACCCGTCAGCGGGACCTTTGGCAACGGTTCCGGTATCGGCAGAGGCTCTGGCTCTGGCGCAGGTATCGGCCCGGTCCCAACCACCCGCGGGCAAAACGATCCGAGGAATATAGCACCGGGGATCAAGACCGTGTACAAGGAATGGTTGGAGAAAGACGTCGGGTATATCGTTACCGGCGAAGAAAAACAGGAGTTCGGTTCCTTTATCAAGGCGACGGCCATGCCCAAGCCGCAATATCCCGCGAGGCTGAAGACCGCCGCGGCCAAGGCCACCGTCAAGCCCGTCAAGCCCGTCAAGGTTGCCGTGACGCTCGATCTGGCCGGCAACGTCGTTTCCGCCAAGGCGGTATCCGGCGACGCTTCTCTCTATAAAGAGTGCGAGGCAGCGGCCAGGTTGGCGAAATTCGAAATACCGAACATCGGCCGCGAGATAGTGAAGATCACCGGTGCCATCGCTTATGTCTTTACCTCGAATAAGGGGGTCGGGAAGGTCGAGGCTGCGCAGCAGCTTCTGGAGGCGTACATTCAAATAAAGCCGAACAAGTACCATTCCGTGATCAAAGCGCTGGTCGACCGCTTGAAAGCAAATCAGGTAGCCGCCGAAGGCGAAGCGAAATTCGTGGCGAACGGCAAAGCCAATGTCATCGTCCGCGTAACGGAGCTAAAGCCGGAAACGATCGCGGCGCTTAAAGCCGCGGGCTTTGAGGTGGTTGCCGAAATGGCTTCGTCAAACGCGGTGGTCGGGCGCATCGCGATCGAAAAATTCGCGGCGCTCGACGGCATAGACGCGGTTGTTTTTATCTCACCGCAATATTAGTTCGAAAGAGTAACCCTCGCGCTCTTTCAATAAAGGCCGCAGTTTTAAGAGAGATCTTTGAGCTGCGGCTTTTTCGTGTGTTTGGTGTGTTTCGTGGTTAAACTCTGACGCTCAACCACGAAACACACCAAACACACTAACAAGAACCGCTAAATTTTTCATCCCAAACCCGGGAACGCTGGAGAGTATTCTTTTAAATTGCCACTAGCTTTAGCTAGTGGTCGGTAAGGTTAAAAACAGTCCCGGCTTTAGCCGAACAAATTGGACTAAAGTCCACAAACCATTTTTCTCCATAAATCCTAGTGGCAATTTATAACAAAATGAGGTCAGAACCGGGAAGGCTCCCCTTCTGCCTGAGGAGGACGGGGTGGTGGGAGAGCGACCGGGTTTCTGAAATTGAAAAGAATAAGCCAAGACCAAAACCCCTCGCTACCGCTTCGGGTTCTGACCTCATGCTTGACTGCCGGGTTCTTGATAAAAGAGCTCAAAACAAAACTCTTGCCTAAAATAGCGTTAAACGGCTAAAATTAAAGCAGCGGTGTGTGCCGTAAGTTGTTCAGCTAATTCCCGTAAAACCACTCCCTTACAAAAAATAATATGAAACTCAAAGTCCTGATTCTTTTGGCGGGTTTGTTTATTGCTTCGTCCGTATTTGCCGCGCCGGGCGAACTCGACCCGACGTTTAACGGCACGGGAGTTATCGCGTCGGGGCTGCCGGGCGGTTCTGCCGGCGCGACCGTCGTAGTGATCCAGCCGGACGGGAAAATACTGGTCAGCGGCAGCGGTGTTATCAATTCGCTCAATGCCACGCGCATAATGCGTTTTAACCCTAACGGCACTCCGGATACGACATTCGGCACGGGAGGCAGCAGTTATCTTTATTACCCGGACGGTTCGGTTCGGATAGCGTCCGATATGGCCATTCAGCCGGACGGCAAGATCATTTTGCCGATCGGCGAATTTGTGAATGGACAAGATTCCTGCGGAGCCACGCGGTTAAACAGTGACGGCAGTATCGACCTGAATTTTGGAGACCAGGGACGCGCCGCGATCGATGTCGCCAACCGGCGGTGCAGCTACTGGCGCATCAGATCGCAGCCGGATGGAAAGGTGATCGTTATCGGCACGCTGGGTGCCACGTCTCTTACGGTCAGAGATTTCGGTGTGTTTCGTTTTAACCAGGACGGCTCGCCCGATACGGCTTTCGATGGCGACGGTTATACGGTGACGGATTTTGGAAATACGGATGACGAGCCGAGTTCGGTCGAGCTCCAGCCGGACGGGAAGATCCTCGTGATCGGGAACAACCTTCAGCACGGCCATCGTGACCATGACATCGCGCGTTACGATACGGACGGCGCCCTCGACAGCAGTTTCGGCGTCGGCGGGAAACTGGTATTTGGCGATCCGGCGGTGGCTGACGGAAACTTCGCCATGAGACTTCAGGCTGACGGAAAGATCGTAATTGTCGGCGGAAACGCCAACAACCCGGTCGGCTTTAAAATGCTGCGATTGAACCAGGACGGTTCGATGGATAATTCCTTCGGTGTGAATGGCGCCGTTTACACCTCGACGGCTGAAAATGGTTCGTACGGCAACAGTGCTCTCGCCATCCAGGCGGACGGCAGGATAATTCTCGGCGGCGGCGCGTTGATCGCGGGTTCGTTGATGAATAACACCGATTTCGGCGTCGCCCGTTATAACTCAAATGGCACGCTCGACCGGGCGCCGGCTTTTAATTTCGGCCGTAAAGAAAGTGTGCTGAGTTCGTTTTGGAGCGCTAACGGGATGTCGCGAGTGCATTTCGGCGATACATTTTTCTCACAAGTATATTACCTGGCGATCGATCCGGCCGGGCGCGTGCTTGCCTATGGAAGGAGCGCCGGAAACCAAATGGCGCTGGTTAGATTCCAGGGCGACGCTTCACCGTATGCGAGCGTTTCGGGAACCGTCAGGACGGCGGGCGGGCTGCCGATCAGAAACGCCTATGTCACGCTGTCGGGCGGCAGCCTGAGCGTGCCCGTCACGGTGCTGACAAATAATCTGGGAATTTACCAATTCACAAACCTGCCGGTGACCGAAACTTATAACGTCACCGCCACCGCCAAGCGCTTTCGCTTTGCCACCGGTGAAAGAACGGTAATGCTCAACGCCGATACTGAAAATTTCGACTTTAGTGCCAATCAGTAGACTTGCTGTCAGTAGCGTCTGCGTTAGCAGATGCGCAAAAAGACGCACCCACGCACTTGCTGACGCAAGCGCTACTGACAGGAGTGCGGTTATCGCGCTTGCCGGCGCTCCCAGTTTAACGGTCTTGTTTGCTCGAAACAAAATCTTGCCTAAACAGCGTCAAGCGGCTAAGATAGCAGCAACGGTGTGTGCCGTAAGTTGTTCAACTAATTCCCGTACACCATTCCCTTACAAAAAAAGAAATATGAAACTCAAAGTCCTAATTTTTTCGGCGAGCTTACTTATTGCTTCGTCGGTTTTTGCCGCACCGGGCGATCTTGATCCGACGTTCAATGGAACGGGAATAAAGCTCACGAGTTTTACTACCGGCAACACGATGACATTTCCCAGCAATATGCTGGAGGTACAGGCGGATGGGAAGATCGTTGCCGGGATAAACACGAGTTGTCCCGGCGGCAGTTGCATTTCGATCTTTCGTTTTAACCCGAACGGCAGCGCGGACACAACCTTCGGTGTTGCCGGCCGGGCGGGCCTTCCTTATTCCGTCTACGGGATATTTGAAATTTACGGTATCGCTTTGCAGCCGGACGGAAAAATACTGGCCACCGCGCGCGCGATGAACGCCAGCCAGACAAAATTGCTCGGCGCGCTGGTCCGTTTGAATGTGGACGGCAGCGTTGACCAGGCTTTTGGCGTCAGCGGCATAGTCAAAAATGAAATGCCCTATGACGTCTATCCAACGTCCATCACACTGCAGCCCGATGGAAAGATCCTCAGCGGCGGCTATGTAGTAAACAACTCGGTGCCGTCAGCAACCAGATTTTTATGGGCGGTGGCGCGCAACAACGCGGACGGCAGCCTGGACACCACCTTTGCGCAAAACGGCATCTTGATGGTCGATCCGACGAATAGCGGCCACTCAATATTGAATTCTATCCTGGTGCAGCCTGACGGCAAGATCGTTCTGGCCGGTGAGTGCATCAGCGGCGTTTTTGCAAGCGCGCGCGATTTGACGATCATGCGTTACGATCCCAGCGGAGTCCCGGATACGTCGTTCGGAGACGGCGGCATCGCCTCGACCAATATTCACCCGGCGATCGAGATCTTAAAAGACGCGGTGCTGCGGCCGGACGGCAAGATCCTTCTGGCGGGCATTCGCGGCGGGAGCGTCTGTTGCAGTTTGCTTTTGGCACAGTTTGACGAGACGGGACAGCTTGACTCGTCGTTTGGCAGCGCCGGTTTTGCGGAATTCGCGGGAAGAATAACCAATGGTAATGCGCCGGGAAGTGTGGCCCTGCTTCCGGATGGAAAAATATTAGTTGGCGGAGCGGGCCTCAACAGCCAGGCGGATTTCGCGGTGGGACGTTTTACTGAAGATGGCACACTGGACAGCGGGCGGTTCGCGTTTGGCCGGCAAGCAAAAGTGATGGGTAGCTCATGGGGAATTAACGGCACGGCGATCGCTTTTGGCACGGGTGGATGGGACCACAGTATGGCGGTCGACGCCGCCGGGCGAGTTTTGGTTTCCGGAAGGACTTCATCAACCGGTACTTTGACCCTGGCCAGGTTCCAGGGCGACGCGGCGCCGTATGCGAGCGTTTCGGGAACTGTGAGAACCGCCGGCGGGCTGCCGATCAGAAATGCTTACGTCACACTTTCCGGCGGCAGCCTGAGTGAACCGGCCACGGTGCTGACAAACAATTTGGGAATTTACCAATTCACAAACCTGCCGGTAACCGAAACTTATAACGTCACCGCCACCGCCAAGCGCTTTCGCTTTGCCACCGGTGAAAGAACCGTAATGCTCAATACCGATACCGAAAATTTCGACTTTAACGCTAATCAGTAACAAACAATAGCATTTTAAGAGCGGGTGCAAGCAACCCCTTCCTGATCTGAGAGGGATTCGGCTCGAAGGGTAAATATAAAACTAAAATACATTTGCAGTCGGGAAGGGTCGCTTGCGCCCGCTTTCCCGGGAGCGCCGTTCCCTGTCGTAGGCCAATTTGGATCTTAAAGAATTGTTTATATGGAGCGCGGGCATCTTGCCCGCTTTTTGTGTGTTTAGAGTGAATTCGTGACCGACAGAAAATATTTCGCATTTGCTTCGTTAAATCTCACCCGTTAAAATGAGTAAAAATGCGGGCAGAAGCCCTGAGCTCCATATTTATGATCAAATCAATTTTATTCGACTTTAACGGCGTGATCGTCAATGACGAGCCGCTGCACAAACAGGCTTTTCGTGAAGTTTTCGGCGAGCGCGGTATTGAGATCAGCGACGAGGATTACAATGCGCTGCTCGGCGCCGACAACGAGAGTTTTACCGTGCGCACTTTTGAGCGCGCGGGCAAAGAGGCGCCCCGCGAGGAAATAAGCGAAGTGATCGCGAAAAAATCCGCAGCTTATAACAAACTGATCGCCGATGAGATACCGCTTTTTCCCGGCGCGGAAAATTTCGTGCGCTCCTGCGCAAATTATTTTGCGCTCGGGATCGTGAGCATGGCGCCGCGCGCGGAGATCGAAAGCATCCTGACGCGGCTCGACCTGCGCAAATGCTTTTCGCTGATCGTCAGCGCCGAAGACGTGGATATTCCCAAGCCAAACCCGCGCTGTTACAAGCTGGGTTTTGTCGGCATCGATGACTACCGCATCAGCACGCTCGATTACCCTCCGATGTCGAACGGCGAGTGCCTGGCGATCGAAGACTCGCCGCCGGGCGTCGAGGCCGCCAAGGGCGCGGTGCTGAAAACTCTCGCCGTAACCAATACCGTTTCCGCCGATGAGCTTCGCGAGGCCGGCGCCGATGTCGTCACCTACTCGCTCGAAGACTGGACGCCGATGGCGGTCGAGGGAGCGTTCAGATAGTTGCCGGTAAGGAGGACGATGAAGCAGTTGAGATCAGAGGAGCAGGTAATTAATAGTGCAAAGGTAAAACGTGCGGCGGTCGGCGCAGGGGCGATCGGGGCACAGGCTATCGGCGCTTTGATGCTTGGTGCGTTTGCGGTCGGCGCGGTGGCGATAGGAAGTTTAGCGATCGGAAGCCTGGTACTGGGACGCGCCCGCATTCGAAAGCTTGAGATCGACGAATTGACCGTGGGGCGTTTGCGTGTCAGGGAAATAGTAGAGGAATAGCGTATTGGCAAGAGAATGAGGAATTGGGAAAATTCCACACTCCACACTCCGCACTCCGCACTCCGGGCTCCATCAATTTGCTATAATTTTTCTCATGGCTCATGAAAAGATTCTCGACGCACGCCACGCCGCTTTTGTAATTATCGACGTACAGGAAGGCTTTCGCGGGATCATTCCCGATTTCGCGGTGATGGCCGCAAATATTACCCGATTTTTGCAGGGCGCGAAAATTCTGGATGTGCCGGTGATCGTTACCGAGCAGTATCCGAAAGGTTTGGGCCGCACGGCCGAGGAAATTCTTTTCGCGCTCGATCCCGATCACGCCCCGCTGGAAAAAACGGCGTTCAGCTCGTGCGGCGCGCCCGCGTTTGTTGCCAGCCTGAAAGAATTAAACATCACGCAAGTGATCCTCGGCGGCATCGAAGCGCACATTTGCGTTAATCAAACCGCGCACGACCTGATCGACGCCGGTTTTCAGGTGCACTTGTTGACGGATTGTATCTCGGCGCGTTTTGAAGTGAATAAAAAAGCGGGCCTGGACAAAATGATGCAGAGCGGCGCGGTGCCTTCGACGGTAGAGATGGCGCTGTTTGAATTAATGCGCGACGCAAAGCACGAGCAGTTCAAGGCGATCCAGTCGTTGATCAGATAATTCATTTTCTGGCCGCAGACGAAACTATATTGCTTACACCGATCTGTCAGGAGTATGAAAAGATGTTTGGCTTCACAGCCTCACTTTCCCATATCAGGTATGTAATATTTTGAGAAGCGGGACATTTATCATCTCGACGGCTTCTTCATTTTCTGTTCTGACGATCGTAACGATTTGAATTTTAAGAAAATACGACCTCATTTCAACCGGCAGTTTTACTCCCAGATCGAAGGTCGAATTTCCAGCGGTATTTACCAGCAGCGACTTATCTTCATCGACAAACGTAATATGTGAAATTTCCAGGTCAATGCTCTTTTGATAAACAATAAAAATTTCAGCTGTCTCAGGCTTAACATAAAGGGAAACTTCATCAGGTAAAAATAATCTTGCCGCGGTGCCCGCGGCGGGCACATATTCACCGATCTCCTTGTCTTTCTGTGACGCCGGCTGTATTTTGCGGCGCATTTGCCGGAATGTTTCCGTCCACCGGTAATGATCTTCAAACTGTTTTTGTTCGGCGGCGCTGAATTCGCTCCCAGGGCGATAACCAAGTTCATAGTCGATGAGCCCGGAAAGCCATTTGGGCATCTCTTGCGCCAAGAGTCCGATAAAAATGAAGATCAAAGCAAAAATGGAAAAAACGATCAGGCCGGTGTTAGAGATAGCGGTGAACTGTGTTCCGAGCGAGACAAAGAGAAACGTCATTAGCACCGGATGGAGAAAATCGATACGGTTGATAGTTTTAAGGGGTGCCATTCCAAGCAGATCGTCATCGGAGATGGCTTCACCGGCGCGCAATCGTTCGATATTATTGGCCATTATTTGTTTTCTTGCCGCGTTCTGCTCATCGGTCATCGGTTGGTCGATCTTGATGGCGAGCTTCAGGTGATGCGAGCGTGCCGAATTGCCATAACCTTCAGCGATCTGGACCGCGGTAAAATCACCGAACCATTCTTTTTTTGATTTAGTAAGGGCAAAACAGTCGGCGTAAACTTCTTCATAAAAGCGAAAATATTTCCTGAGACTTCTTGCGTAGAAATACTGAAAAATACAAAGCGATATAATGATCAGACAAATGATCAGCGAAAATGAGTTCCAGGCCGCCAGCATGACGGTCAGGGAAAGGGAAAGCAGAAAGGGCAAGGTCGATCCTTTATAGTCCATGTTTATATTGCCCATGGTTTCAGTGTGTCCTATTTCATGCAGAACTATGAATTTCTGAATATCGTTCATATCGGCCGGCAGGCCACTAACAAAGACCCATGAGCCGTGAACAAGAAAATAAGCCACCGCCCCGACAAGCGCCGGCCCGTTCGAACCCTCTTCATCTACAACCATCATGCGAATATGCTTCTTCAAGAAATATTCGCTGTCTGAAAGCTTTGATTCGCTCAGCCTTTTCTTTTGCTGAAGGCCTGTCGCGTTTGCGCCGACTTCCTCGATCACGGCGATGAAATCTTCGATCGGTACGGGGATAAACCGACAATGCTGAAATGTCGCGAGCATTTCTTTGATCTCAACGTATCCGCGTAAGGCATGAAGAGCGGTGGGAATTATAAAAACTACCGACGAGAGAAAAGCCAGTAGCACGACTATCAGAAATCGCCAGTCCCATGGGACAAAGAAGGCGGCCGCAGCGGTAAATAACAAAACAGGCATGCTGCACAGGAGTTCGAAAACCGTGCGCGTCGGCCACCTGCGAAATCCTCTGATTATTATGAATAGGAAAAAAAAGCAACCGGCTAGGTTATTTTGCGCTTTAGTTGGCATGGGTGAGTTTTCTAAAAGCTTAGAACTTTAGGATCGCCGGGTTATTTTAAGCGCGTCATTACCTCGGTCAGAATGCGGGTAAAGGCAGCATCGTCCTGCTCAATGATCTCACTTAACTCATGTAATTCAGGACGGTTTTTAACTTCGGATTCGATAAGTTGTTTTGCCTCGGCTTTCACGGATTCGTCGTTTTTGGTTTCGTCACTTACCGCCGTCGTTTCCTCATCCGATGCTCTCGCTCTGATCGCGCCGACTACCATGAAAGCCAGCTGAGCGATCGAAGCAAAGCCGCTGAGAACGGAGATCAGTTCCACGAATGTCATCTGGTGGCCGCTGTCGACAGTGGCGAATGATTTTCCGGCGGCGATCTGTCTGACCGTCTTTTTCCCCAGCATCTGGCATTCAAGCGGCTTTATGCCGTCGAGGATGCTGCCAATGGCCGCGATGCGAGCTTCGTCACGCCGGTACAAGTCAGAAAGGTCGAGAGACATATTTTTGCTCACACTCATCAATACATTCTCCGAAAAAAGGATTTTTAGATAAAATAAATCAAGCCTATTATAGCTTAAACAGAATCTTCCAAAAGCACAAATAACCTGCTATTTTTGCGGCAAAAATCACCACCGATTATTTAAGCGGCATCGGTTAAACCAAAACGCCGACCATTTTTCTCAGCACTTTTTTCTCTTCTTCGCCTACCGGTAACTCCAGTTTTGCATAGACGTCCGAAGCGGCGACGAGCGCGGTGGCTTTGATACTGGTGTCCAGAATGCGTTCGATGATCTGCAGGTTTTCGACCATCACGGCCGCGGCTTTGTCGCGATCACCGAGATCGTCAAAACGCGCGGCCAGTTCGTTAAGGGCCATCGAGCGCGCCGGAAGCTGGGGAGTCTCTTCCGATAGCTGGTGGGCTTCGCCCAGAAGCTGCAGGGCTTTTTCGCTGTTGCCGCTGGTCTTATAAGCGTCGCTGACGCCGATCAATCCGAATATTTTCGAGGCGTCGTCGTCGATCGCCTGCAGGGCCTGGCCGGCGGCGGTTTCGTTTTCCAGGACCACGCACGCGCCGGCGATCCCCTGCAGCGCGCGGTTGCGGGTGGTCTCTTCTTCTATCTCCTGCGCGGCCTGGATGGCGCGCTCAGCTTTTCCGTAGGTGGCCAGATCGATCGCGATCGCCGCCAGCAATTCATAGCGGGCGCGGCTGTCGCGGATCTCATTGATCTTTTGCGAGATCAGCAGCGCGCGGCCTTCTTCCAGATCTTCCAGCGCTTCATCGGTCTGTCCGCTTACGTGTTTGCGTTCGGCAAAACGTTTCAGGCAGAGCGCGAAATAATGCTTATCGTCGATCATGTCCAGCGCGCGTTCGGCCAGTTCGACGCTGTCGCATTGAAAATAAAGCTGGGCGATCTGGGCCAGCCAGTAATCGCGCCAGCTTCGGTGTTCCATCTGTTCGGCGATGTCGCGCGCGGTGGAGATCAATTCGATCGCGCGGTCTTTCCGTCCGGCGCGCAGCCATAGACCGGCTATCTCACACATTTCGCGGAGCTTTTCCTCAACATGCTCGCTCTCGGCGGCGGCCGCGGCCGCGGCGTCAAGATAGGTTTCAGCTTCCGGCTTTTTATCGTTGGCCAGCCGGTCGGCGGCGATCTCGGCGTAGGTCTTGGCGCGCAGCGCGGCAAATTCGATCAGGTCTATCAGTTCGCCGGCCTTCTCGTTTTCCCCGAGCGCGGCCCGGTGAAAAGCGATTGACGAATAAGCATTTTCCCGGTGTTCGAGCGATTCGGCGATCTCCATCGCTTTATCGAACTGGTGCATCTCCGCTTTGGCGGCGGCCAGGCGTTCGCGCGCGATCGACCGCGAACTGTAATCTTCCGCCGCGTCGGCTAACTGCAGCGCGTATTCGTCGTCGTTTATCCGGGCGCAATACTCGGCGATGTCGGCCAGCAGGCGGTCGCGGGCAAAATTGTCTTCGAGCGCATCGGCCATCTGCGCGCACAGGTCGACCTCGCCGCGCTGCAGGTAGCGGGGAACTATCGCTTTGATGGCTTCGCCATGCCCGTCGCTGCTGCCAACGCGCTCCGCCACAAAAGCGGCGCACGCCAGCACATCACTCTCAGCCGCATCCGGTTCGATGTAAAGGTTCTTCATAAGTTAGTGAGTGGTAAATAGTGAACAGTATGGAGCGCGGGCATCCCGCTCTTAGTGAATAGTGAATAGTGAATAGATGTTCGTGTTTTTCGTGTGCTTAGTGGTTAACTTCGCCTCCTGTAAATACTCACCGAAAAATTTAACCACGAAATACACGAATCACACTAAACGATTCACAATTCACGATCTTTTTCCTGCTTCTCCTTCATTTCCTTGCGGTATTGACGCATAAAGAGATAAAGGCATCCCGCCGTGATCACCACCGTCAACAGCAGCATTACGATAACAAAAATAAGTTCGCCAATTCCGGGGCCTTGCATGGTTTAAAATTAACACAATTATGGAGCGCGGGCATCTTTGCCCGCCCCGTCATCTTTTTTACATTACCGACTTTAATTTAGTGTGCAGCGCATGAATGTTTTTTTCGCGTGGTTTCGCGTGGTTCGTGGCTCCAGTCTTAGAATCTTGTAAGTAAAGCATTTAAGAGTAACCACGACCCCAAACTAAAAGAACACCGCTCCCGACTCTACAGACTCGCAAGACTCCCTGGACTCTACAGACTCTCTGGACTCACGAGACTCCCTAGACTTCTTCCTGATAGATCGCTTCTCTTAAAAAATCCGTCAAGGGTTTGCCGGTTTTCATCGTCTCGGCGACAAACGAGGCGAAGTCTTTTTCCAAAGCTTTTTTCGCTTTGAATTCCGCGCACCAGTAGATCTGGGTATTAAAGAGCAGCGGCTGTTTCTCGGCGGCCGCGGCAAACTCCGGCCCGAGCCGTTTATTTTTGTGGCCGAGCATCTCGCCGAAAGCGGCTTTCCACTTTTTATCTTCGACGAGTTTCTTAAACCGCTTGTCATTTTTTACGATGAAGCGGCGCACCCGCGTGAGAACTTCTTTGTCTTCGAACCAGTAAGCGCCGCTGCAGACATAAGCTTCATCGAGCCCGAGGTGCAGGTAAGTGGCTGGGTAAATTTTGTTGCGCGTGCCGCCTTTGCCGACCGTGGCGGAAATATAAGTTTTGTAGGGCGATTTGTCTTTGGAAAAACGGATATCGCGGTTGATGCGAAACATCATCGATTTTAACGGCGTGGTGGCCAGGTCCGGCTCGAATTTAACCGCCTTAACGATCACTTCTTCCAGCAGCGCAAGAAACGGCTCTTTCACCTGCGCTTCATAACGCTTTTTATTGGCATGAAACCACTCGCTGTTGTTGTTGTTCGTTAGTTCTTTAAGAAAATCGAAAAAAGGCTTTTCAAGCGGCATAAAGATCTCGTTTCTTTTTATTTTGCTGCGGATCGAATTATAAATTTACTTATGTAATGAAAACAACTTCAGTCCCTTTGCCCGCTGTCAGTAGCGTCTGCGTTAGCAGATGCGTAAACCGTAAGCAACGCACTTGCTAACGCAAGCGCTACTGACAAAGCGCGGATCTGGCCTTTTTTGGCCGGGTAGATATACCCATACTGTCCATGATCTCCCCAGTTGGATGGACACTCATCATGCTCGCTTATTCTGATAAACTATGACATCTCTTTATTTAGCAACAGTTTAGCACAAATCCTTGCTATTTAAACATTATTGAACATTGTTGGCATACGTTTTGCAATATGAGCGCCGGACGCCCTGTTCTATGTGCGACCCCACTGTCCATTAAAAAAAGGAAAAAAATAAAATGAAAAAAACTATCTACTTACTAGTATTGTCTCTCTTGTTGGCGAGCGGCGCCATTGCTCAGATGAAATCAAGTCAGCAAAGCGTCCAAAACATGGTTGAAGCAAATGAAGACGGTCCCATTCAACTGCCGACGATAAGACTGATTTTTAACGGCATCGAAACGGATGCGGCGGAATTGGATGTTATGAATTCGAACCTTTACCGGGGTAATTCATTCGTTATGGTCAGCAATGACAGCCGCAACGGCATCGCCACTAACATGACCGTTAATTATAATTTTTACCCGGTCGAAGATCAGCCGGGTGTCTACACCATCACCGGCGGCAGATGGAGCCTGACCGTTTATCAGAACGGCAGCTATATCGGAGCGCTCTTTGGCGATGTGTCCGAAGGCACGATTACGGATGCTGTTGACGAAGGCAGCGGTGATTGTTTGAATCGCCAGATCATGGCCAGCTTCCGCATTAATGGCGGCATGCAGCACTTCGAAAATGTGGAACCGGAAGAAAAGGCCAGCGGCGAATTTTCATCCTTCACCGATTACACCGATAGAAAACGTACCACAGCGAATCTGAACGGAATTCTCTAATACCCGAAGTAGTAGTTTTGTATTTGGTAAAAGAGATAAAATGCCGGGTCCTTAAAAGGGCCTGGCATTTTTGCGTTTAAAAGAAGCTTGATGGTTTTGGATTTGTTAGTGTTATTTCGCGTGGTTTCGTGGTTCCAGTCTTACGACCTTATCAATGAAGATCTAAGAATTAACCACGAAACCACACGAAATAACACGAAAAAAGATTTATACACTCTTACATGAAGGACTGAGCGCTTTATAGGCAATACCTTATTTTTTAGGAAGTGATCTGTTCAGCTTGTCGCCCGCCGCCGCCTTGGCGGCTTTTATTTCCAGCGAACCTATCGCCTGGAGCAGCAGTTTTTCGGCCTCGGGTTTATCAGGAACTACGGTCGCCGTTACGATATAAGTTTCGTTTCCGGCCGCCAAAAGGCGCACCAGTGTTTTTATCCAGTCACCGGAATTAAAGACCAGGTCCGCGCCGCGCCATTTCCCCACGGAAACCGCTTTTTCGGAAACAAACTTTGTTTCCGGATCTTTGGTGATCGCTTCTTTTAACTGCGTCAGGATATTTGTAACGTCAGCTTCGGCATCGAACGCCCGGTGTTCGTATTTCGATTTGGTGACGGCAAAAAAGCCTTCGGCCAGGTCCCATTTGTACACCGCTTTGGTCGAGCCTTTGATAGGGTCGGCCGGCGGCGTAAACGTCACGCTCTTTGCGGGGGCCGGCATCCAGATCGTAAACGTTTTTTCGATATCGGTGTATCTTTTCGTCGCGGGAAGTATTTTTAATGAAAGCTCCGCCGGCGGCGTCGGCCCGGGTTTGGCCGCGCTCGGAACGTCCTTTTGCGCCGCCACCGAAATACCCAGTAAAAATAAAAGCAAAGTTATGCTGATAGCTCGGATCATGCAGGCAGTATAGCAAATGCGCTGTAAGATTCTTAAGTACTGAAGGCGAATTGATTTGGCTCCGAAGGAGCGTAGGATATTAGCCCCGGGCGAAAGCCCGGGGTTGTTGTTTTAATAAAAGTAAGCCCGTTTAACGGGGGAGAGGCAGAAACCAGGGCAGTTACGGAGCGTGTCTTCAGTTCTTAGTTTTCAATGTTAAATTTTGAATGAGCAGATAACGCCAGCTTGTTCATTAAAAATTCAAAACTAAAAATTAAGAATTTTAAGAACATTTCATAACTGTCGCCTCTCATCTTCATTTTCTCTTGACACCCAAAAAACATGCGAGTATTATGATTTGTATAACCGGGTCTTACAAATAGTAAGACCGAAAGAGAAAATATATGCTTTTATCAAAAACAGAGGCTTTGATTTTGCAGTTGATGTCGGAAAACGGCTTCCGCGAAGTGTACGGACTGGAGTTGCTGCGCCTTTCAAACGGCGGCATCAAACGCGGCACCGTCTATACCACTTTGCAGCGAATGGAAGACAAGGGCTTTGTCGTGTCCAGACAGGAAGACAAACCCGACGACGTCTCCGGCATCCCGCGCAGGTTGTACGAGATCACCGGTACAGGGCAGCGGGTTTTAGTCTACGCGAACGATTTTGTTCTGGGTAATGCGGGATTCGTCGGAGGATAAAGCCATGCAAGAATACATGAGTTACCTTAAAAGATTCTCCTCAAAATTAGAGGACTTAATTCCTTCGTCCCCGGTGGTAAATATGTCAGTGATACCCTGCATATTCATCGTTGTGGTGTGTGTTCTTACTACTGAGATGGAAGATTCTTTTAAGATCGGTGTTTTACTGGTCTCCTTGTCTATCGGTGGCGCTATAATACTTGTGGCCATAAAGGTCGGAAGTTTTTTGTTAATTAAAACGCGAAACGTGCGATCGTACTTTCAGCATAGAATTGTGAAACGCGCTCCTGCATCGTTTTTGCTTTCAGTAATACACTTGCTTCCGGAGAAATGTCGAAAGTGCTTAGAACAGGAAATTTTCAGATATGCGTCTGGAATACTATAAGGCGCGTTCAGAAAAACAGGTATTGCACGCGAGATGCGTAGTTATTTGCTATTACATAGGTATTAGCTGGTCGGCGGTAAAATGGATCGCGGAGCGGGTGAGAGAACTTATTGGATTTATGCCAAAGGTAAGTTAGTAATGAATACAAAAAAAGTAAAACTGGACAGACAAGATCGGAAAAAGTCTTTTAATCTGGATAACTTTCTTTCCTCAAATCCTATCTTTAGCCTGTTAGGAATACCGATAATCTTCGTTTACGTTGTTGGTTTCTTATTTGCCGCCGGGGGAATTTGGGTTTTATTAGGTATGGCGGCATTAGTTATTACGATTCCGGTCAGCGGTGGAATAATTTCTTTTGCAACTAGAGTACGAGCCAAAACTTCTACCGATTCACCCGGTTCTTTTTTGCTATCAGTAATACACGTGTTCCCCGAAAAACAACGAAACTTCTTAGAACAAGAAATTTCCGACATGCGCTTAGAATTTTATGAAGCTCTAGCGGAGAATAATCGCAGGCGGGCTCGCTGTATTATTTTAGGGTATTACCTGGGCCTAAGTTGGTCTGCGTTGAGATGGGGTGCTGAATATGCGAAAAAACTTGTCGGATTTATGCCGAAGGTGAATTGATTTAGCTCCGAAGGAGCGCAGGATTAGCCCCGGGCGAAAGCCCGGGTTGTTGTTTTAAATAAAAGTAAGCCCGTTTAACGGGAAGAGGCAGAAACCAGGGCAGTTATGGAGCGTGCTTTCTTATCGCAAAATGGCACGCTCCATAACTGCCCTGGTTTCCATCTCATTTCTCGAATACCAGATACGTCACCTTCCGCTTATCTCCGCCCTGTAATTTTCTCGCCCAGGAAGTTTCCATCCCAGACCATTCATCAGACGACATCTCGCCTGATTCGACAAACTCAAAACCCGCGGCTTCGTAGAGGGGAATCAAGACTTCACTGAAATATTTGGAATTAAGTTCTGGAATATTTAATCTTGAAATCTCATTGGCGTCGCGTTCGGGGTCGATGCCGATGACGATCTCTAATAAACATTCTGGCGCGGAAATTCTATATAAAGAAGATAAGACTAAGGAATCTCCCAAAGTAACAGCGCGCAGCAAACTGCCCCAGGGAAAGTGGATATGGATCTCGTCGGCGCTCGCGGTTAGTTCTTCGGGAAGGTCTTCGATACTAGCCTGCACAAAGAGTGCGTTAGGAAGCCCGCCTTTAACCGGCTTCCTCGTCGCTTTCATCGAGGGTTTCTCGAGCGGTTTCGCATTGGCGTCGATCCCGATGTAAAACTTGTCCGGGTTTTCGGCCGCCATGCGAGATACAAAGCGCCCGTCGCCGGTCCCGATGTCGATCACCACACCGCCTTCTTTCATCAGATGATCGTCGCCGGTACGGTCCGATAAGTTTTCGGAACTCGTCGCGGTTAAGTTATCACTTGGTGCTTCCACGGATACATTTCAACATAGTTTTATTTACCTTTCAGGTGAAGGAATTATAAATGATTTAAGAAAGAAGCGGTATTTAACCCGGCGTATTCTACATCTGAGGCTCGATATCATTTTCCGCCGCCGCATCACCTGACGGAACTCGCGTGGAATGCAGGATAGTTCCGCTTGGATGAACATGAGCTTTAAGAAAAGTGTCTGATCCCAGGAGATTTAGCATTCCGTTCTGCGATCTCCATTTTGCCCCAATGATCATTTGCCGCTGCATTCGGCTGTCAAATTCAATATGAACAGGCTTTTGCTCGTTCTTTGCGTAAATTATGAGCGACGCGTTTCGGATCGGCTGCTCATTGATGGCAATAGCAACCCCTACGTGCGATCGCGTATCGGCCGGGCTTAATAATCCTCCTATGTCGAGGCTGATCGTTACGATTCGCGATTGAGGGTTGGGGTCGGACACGTTCAGAAGAATTTTCAGACCACGGATATCCGTCCAATTTCCAGACGCTGTTTGATCTGTGAACACATGTTTAACGATAATAATGGGATTAGTCTGCCCCGCTGCTATCTCATAGGGTTCCATAATATTTAAATATCCGCTCCTTTGCTTTTGGATATTACCATATGTCGGGACCCGAAAATAGAGCGGCCGGAGTAATAAAAACGGGTACTCTTTGCCCTTTAAAAAAGCGATTGCGGATCGTGAGCGGCCTGCTCGCAGGGGATAACCGCGTAAATTATCAATCCCTTGGCAGCGAGCCGATTCTCCTTCACGATCCGCAAACTTGTGATTGGTAATTGGGTAATTAGTTTTGTTCGTGCTTCTTCGTGTGAGTTCGTGGTTACAGTTCCTATGTCTTAAAAAAACTGGAACCACAAAATTACACTAAACAACACGAACAAAAAACGAAAATCTTTAACTAATCGCTAACTACCAACTACCAATTACTTTTTCTTCATCTCGTCCAGTTCTTTTTGGGTCTGGTCGATGAGTTCCTTCAAGCCGTTCTTGATATTGGGCCGGGTCTGTTTTTCCATGGCTTTGGAGAGGGCCGAGAGGTAGGCGGTTTTCATCGCCATTTCTTTCGCAACCTTCACGTCCGGTTCGACGCCCGTGCCTTCCCAATTCGTTTTCGTGACGGGGCTGATGGCGCGGCCCATCGGAACGAAAGCGCCGAAATGCTCGTTCAATCGCACGCGGCCGCCGGGATTGGCGCCGCCGCCGGTGGTTTCTCCGACGATCGTGGCGCGTTTCAGATTTTTCAGGTTGTAGGAAAATTCCTCGGCGCCGGAAAACGTGCGCGCGCTGGTCAGCACATAGACGTCCTTGTCGAGAAATTTGCGCCCCGGTACCACGGGCTTCGTCCAGAATTCTTCCGTCCGGTTTCCTTCGCGCCAGTACAGGTCGTTGAGGTGTACCGATTTATCGCCAAAAAGATAAGAACAGATCAACTGGACCATCGCCGGGTCGCCGCCGCCGTTGCGGCGCAGGTCGATGATCAGCGCGTCGGTATTGGCAATAAAATTAAATGCCGCCGCGACCGTGTCCGCGCCCGCTTCGGGCTCAAAGAAGTTGGTCAGCTCGATGTAACCGATATTGCCTTCCAGGCGCTCCACCTTATTAAAAGCATAATTGATGCGTTTCATATACCAGGCATCTTCGGCTTTTTCGGCGTCGGTGGGTTCGCTGCGCTTGACGCGTTCCGGGATCACGTCAAATGAAAAACCGACGCGCATGTGTTTATCATGGCTGACGGCCTGCACATCTTCGGTCAGCTTTTTTGAGAGAGCTCGGGCACTGGTGATGGCATCGTATTCATTATTTTTCTGGCGCGCGCGCAGGTCCGCTTCGATCTTTTTCGCCACTTCGGGGAAGACGTAACCGTCGTTGAGTTCTTTTATCAGGTTGTCAATGACCACGGTCCTGGTGGCCGCGTCAACTGTCAGGTCCGGCGGAGTATTTTGCGCCGCTCCCGCGGGGGCTCCGGCGGGGGCCGCAGGTGACTGGCCCTGGCCCAAAACCCGCAGCGGGATCAGCACCGCCAACGCGATCAAAACAACAACGACTACAATGTGTACTAAAGATGCTTTCATATAATTACTCCTTGGGAAATTTTTATTGCGAAGCAATAACGGATATTAGCCGTGGGTGAAAGCCCACGGTAGATGTCCAATAACATTTATATTTAGCGCCGTAGGCGCGCCGGAAATTTCCTCCGCCCCCTATGGGGCTCACGGTCATTTTTTGCCTTACTTGACCGGAGGCTTTCGCCTCCGGCTAATATCCCGGATCCCTCCGGGATCAAATTCTTTACTTTGCCAATCCGTTTACTAATAACGCGGCAATACCCTTAACTCGCTTTTCCAGTTCCGCGCGTTCGCCCAGTTCCTGCGCGCTGAGGCTGTAGGGAAGCATGCTGTTCGTCGCATAGAGCAGCGTGTGCGCGGTTTCCAGGGCGTTGTTCTTACCAAAAACACTGGCGCGTTTTCCTTCTTCGATCACCGCGGCAAAGATCCCGGCTTCCTCGTCAAAGTGCTTTTTGCGCCGTTCGAGCAGCTTTGTCCTTAGGCCCGCCAGCAGTTCGTTCAGGCTCTGGGTATAATGCTGGACACTGTCAAAACGAAACATCACGCGTTCCAGCAGCATCAGCCGCAGGCGCTCTTCGGCAGCGATATTGCGCGCGGCGATGGCTTCCAGGCGGAGTTTCAGGCGGTCGATGATCCGGTCGATATGCGAGAGGGCTATCTCTTGCTTGCTGGCAAAGTGTAAGTAAACACTGCCTTTACCAATGCCGACCTCGGCCGCCAGATCGTCGATGGTCATTTTTTTATAACCGTAGCGGGCCAGCAACCTGTCCGTCGCATCGAGTATGGCGTCTCTGGTGGTGATCTGTCCGACTGCGTCTCTCATAACTGACTAATGACTATATTCGTATTTCAGTCAGTTTGTCAAACGCTGGTGACGAAAGAAAAGTTCCGGAAAATATAATTGGCCCGTAAACCTGGGAGCGCCGGCATCTTGCCGGCAAGCGCGATATATCGCGCTAATTGAGCAAGATTAACAACGATCTGGATCGCTATGCGATCCTGCCGGCAAGATGCCGGCGCTCCCAGGTTTACCGTAACATTTCCGATTAAAATTCATTGGTATTTAAGGAGGAAGTCAGCTAGAATGAACCCACTCCCTGAAACACCACAAGCACTACCATCCCTGGGGTTAATTAGCAGTAACTGGAAAGGAAAAGATCTATGAAGCTGATTATCCGAATATCTCTCGTTGCGGTCCTGATCTTCGCCGCTTTGTCCGCAGCGGTTTTCGCCCAAACAGCGTCGCCGCCGCTGCCGAATCCCGTTCTCTACATGACCGGGTTTGCGGAGTATAAGGTGAGCGGGAAAGATTACATTCGTTACAATTACGCCGTGTTCAATTCGACTTCCTATCCGGACTCGATCTTTGCCGCCGCGCCCTCGCTTCCGCCATGCGGTAAAAATACAAATTCATCCCGCACCTGGGTCGATATTTATGATCAGCGCGGCAAGAGGATCTATGGATTTTGCGGATTTGCAAAGAGCGAAAGCTTGGACTCGATCTGGTTTGGACTGCCGGCCGACGAGCTGCCCCCAAGCTGGATCTATATCGAAATGACCGACCGCCAAACAGGGAACAAATACAAATCGAATCTGGCGGAGACAACAATGTAAATTAGTGAATAGTGAATAGTGAATAGTGAATAGTGAATAGGGAATAGGGAATAGGGGACAGGGAACAGTGATTAATGATTAGTGATGGTTTTGCTGTTTTTCGTGTTTCTTGGTGTAATTTCGTGGTTACAGATTTTAAACGTTAAGAACTGAAATCACGAAATCACACGAAACAACGCTAAAAAACTTTAACTATTCACTATTCACTCATTTTGCGATCTTGAAAGAATCGAGCGCTTTGACCATCAAGGTCTGCGCGTCCTCCATCGTCTCATCGGGCGAAGCGGTCAGCGTATAGGCTTCTTTTCCGGAAGCCAGGATACGCACGATGATGACCTTGCCTTCTTTATTTCCGCGGACTATCTCCGAGCCGGTGTAAGCGCCCAGTGTGATCGCCTTCTGCGAAAGTATGTGGAACGTGGTGACGCGTTTTAGTTCTTCGAGGAAGGATGCGGTGTATGTGTCCACGAATTCTTTTGACGTAAAAATGTCTTTTTCATAAGTGCTGTTTGAAATAAAAAAGATGCCTTCGCGCAGCACCCATTTATAAGTGACATTGGCGTGGTCCGCCACGGAATTTAACGGAGAGGCAATTGTCGCAAACGGCTCGCGCGGCAGCTCGATGGAAAATTTCTTCGCGGGATCGGTAAAACTCTCCGCCTCCTGCAGCGCTTTTGGCAGCGCCTTTATCGAAGGCTCCGGCTCGGGTGTCGGCTTCGGTTTGGGGGCGTTAGAAGATTGGGCCGCGAGCCCGCCCGCCAGACCGAATACAATAAGAAAAAATAATGATAATTTTTGCAGCATGACTATTGTGATGAAGTCAGAACCGGGAACGCAGTGACCGGGTCTTTCTCCGGCGGGCTGGATATTTAGTTTTTTCGCTGTGCTCACTTACTCGGTCACTACGTTCCCGGTTCTGACCCGTTGCTCTTTGACTTTAACCGGTATTTTGGACAATGCCACTTTAACATTTAATTGATGCGCTGGCGCAGTACGCGGGTTGCAATACAGTAGTCGATGATCTCGCGGGGTTTGGCGGGCTGCGCGCCTTTGATGACATCGCTTAGCGAGGGCCCGATCAGTTTGGCGGGTATCACGAGTTTCGGGTTGCCGTGAAGGAAGAGCGCCGTCAGCCCTTCGAGCCCGGTAAAGGTGTCGGGGATATCGTCCAGTTGGTTAAACGATAGATCGAGCGTCTGCAACCGGGTAAGGCCGCCGAGCGCGCCCGGCACGCTCGCGATCTGGTTGCCCGAAATATTAAGCATCTCCAGCCGCGCGAGGCAGCTTAATTCATCCGGCAGTTCGGTGATCTGATTGAGCGAAAGATTAAGCCGCTGCAGTTTTGGCATCGAGCAGAGCGATACCGGGATCTTCGTTATGCGGTTAAATTCCAGGTAGAGAGTTTCCAGATTTTCCATCCGGCTGATGGCGTCGGGTATTTCCGCGATCTCGTTGTTATAAAGATCGAGCCGCACTGCGCTGCTTAAGTTTCCGATCGTCTCGGGTATCGCGGTCAGGCGATTGTGGTGGAGATAGAGCGTCTCTAATTTTGCAAGCTTACCGATCGCGTCGGGAATGGTTTCGATGCGGTTGCCGGAAAGAAAAAGTTTGGTCAGCTTGGCCAGATCGCCGATCGTATCCGGCAAATGCGTGATCTGGTTGCTGTAAAGATCAAACTGCTCCAATCGTAAAAGCCCGCCGATCTCTTCGGGAAGCACGGCGATCTTATTGTGAGATAAATTTAGCGAGCGCAGACGGGAAAGTTTTCCCAGAGAAGCGGGAAGCTCGGTGAGCTGGTTGCCGGTCAACGTAAGAGTCTCTACATTGGGAAGCTGTGAGAGCGCATCTTCGTCTTCGCAAAGGCGGTTGTGCGAAATATCGAGCCACTTGAGCTGTTTCAGCCCGCGCAGCAGCGGAGAGACACCGGTCAGCCGGTTGCGGGAAAGGTCGAGCTCGCGCAATTTTGTCAGGCCGGCAAACTCGGGCGGAATTTCGGCGATCCAATTCTTATGCAGCGACAGTTGCTGCAAATGCGTCAGCTTGAAAATCTCCGGCGGCACTTCCGTAAGCCCCAGATCAGAGAGATCGAGTTTTTTTACTTTTTTATTAGAAGCCGCTTTGATACGGTCCAGAACTTCCTGGTGACTCTCGTCAGTCATCATTCCTCCTGCGGGGAAGCAAGGTAGGACGGTTAATGTATATTACCATACATAAGTTTTTAAAAAGGGAAAGCTGAACGTGTTAAGTTTTGCCGCTGCCTGTGTGTAAAGACACACTTCTATCTCGGGCCCTCTATTTATAATGTCTGAAACCGGTCAAAACATTACTGAAGATTATTTTTGTCAGTAGCGCCTGTGTCAGCCGGTGCGTTTTTTCTTGTCAGAACCTCGAACTGGCAGGGAAGCGAGCGTAGGCTGGTAACGAGGTCAGAACCCGAAGCGGTAGCGAGGGGTTTCAGTTTCTTTTTGATCATGAAATCAGAAACTTTGAGGCGGTGGGCGATCCGCGTAATTCGTGATTAAATATCCCCCGTATGAAGTGGTCGAAATTTAAGGCCCGGATCGTGATCTCAGCGGGGTGCGCGCTGGTGTTTATTGTTGTCTACGTTTTTATCGCGGTAACGATTTCGAGGCTGCTGCCAAACACTTTTATGACGCGCGATATCGATCTTGGTTGGGTCATTCTGCCGCCGTTAATTTCCGCTCCGGTATTGGGTCCGATGATGCTTTCCATCTGGCTGAACCTTGACCTGCACGGAGATTTTTCTATGATGGCGTTTCTTTTAATAAAGGCGCGCTTCCCGAACCGCCCCCGCCACCGGAATTTTAGTAAGTGTAGGGGCGGCACCCTTACCCGCATGGCCGAGGGTTTAAAGCTCCCCTCCTTACGAAGGAGGGGTGGCATCGCTTTGCGATGCCGGGGTGGTTCTCTTCTTCTGATCGCCTCGCCGATCAGCCGTTGCCCTTTTATTCGCCGAAGGCGAAATATCTAATAGCGTAGGGTGAAACCTACGTCTCGGTGAATTACATTCCTGATGTCGCACCATTCGTCCGGCTTCGGGGACGGTTTTTGTTATCACGACTACGCCGGGTTTCACCCGACGCTATCAAATTCGTCACCTGGGGTGACTGTAACAATCTAACTATTACTTGGATTTAGTCCGTCTGGAAACATGTCGGGAAACTCCTGTTTAACTAAATGTAATGCTAAACACTTACAAAGTGGAAGCCAATTCCTAACTGTATATAAACGAGTAATATCATCTGCCAATGGCTCCTCATCAGAATCCTCAATAAAAGCGTGAGCAATTGCATTGCGAATGTTATAGAGAATTTTATCTTTGCCAACCAGATTTTCAAATGGTTGTCCGATTGCTTCAGGAAGAAAGATTTGCGAAAGCGCAAGCGGGCTCCATGCCTTGTGAATATATAAATTATTTAGCCATTTGATTTGATCAACTGGTCTAACTGGTAATATTTCTGAAACAGATTGTTCCTCAAAAATTTCTTGTTTTTCACGTTTTTTTCGCTCACGTTCAGCTTTACGTGTTCTTCTAACACGATCTCTATTGACTCTTTCGATAATTTTATAGAAGCATAAAAATTGATAATTAACGCTATTGCAATTTAACGCTTCTTTATAAAGATCACTATATACATTAAAGGAATCTTCAACGTTAGTATCGACTAGTGTTGAAATAGATTTTTCTATAAAGGGAATAGTGAGGTCGCTGATTGTATTATTAGAAGAAAGTTCTGTCGCACTTGTCTGAAAAATATTCATCGGAATGTCTAATGTTATTGCCAGTCTGCCAAGAAGCGGATTAAGTCCAACCAAGGCTTTGTAAATAGCGTCTTTGAAGTTATCTGCATCTAATTCTTCAATTTCAATGCTACTTAAGTATCCCTCCTTATTAACGTACCCTTTGTAAATTAGCTGTTGCCCTTCTTCAATTTCATTCAAAAATTCTATTTGATTGGGTTTCCTATCAATAAAGAAATGAGAATTACCAGCGGAATTGTCTAAATCGAAAACAAGGTGATTCTCTTCTAAAGGCGAAAACATTGGCCGACTCAATACGAACCTAACTCGATATTTTCCGGGAGCGCCTTCTGGAAGTGTTTTATTCATAGGATTATTCATTTCTGAGGAACGTCTTTGATAGCCAAAAAGCAAACCAATCCCTGGCAGTCCCAATATGCCCGACATAGAACTATTTTGTCTTTTTGGAGTAGGTTCTATTTCATTGTAATCGCGGCCTGTAGCGCCGTGGCATTTTTTATATTTTCTACCACTTTTGCAATTACATGATTCATTTGGTTTTTGCCGGCTCATTTGATAAATCACATTTTAATACAAAAAATAAATGATACTTCTGAAATAATCCCTCACCTTATCCCAATTTCCCGGCAAACCGCTCAATTAAATCACTGCTTCGCTGGTATACTTTTCGCGATTATCGTCGCCTGATTTCTCCGAAAATCCGGCGGCAAGCGTTCTTTTACAAACTTTCGAGCGATTTGGGAAGATCGCTAAATTTCTGTTCCACTTTTGTTCCGGTGTTCCGTTTGCGCACACCTGGAACATGGAACACTTCGGATCAATTGAGCGCCTTGTTCCACTTGCCGACCACTTCATTTATCAGCGCGGCCACTTTGTCGCAGACCTTTTTGTAATAGAGGTCGGCTTTTGCTTTATCAAAGACGGGGTAGCCCTGATTTTTTTGATAGAGCCCGATGGACGATGGGAAGGGCACGGCGGTCCAGGTACTAGGCGCGGGGTAGGCGGTGGTCATATCGGCGCCGGCGTATTTTTCCGGGTGCACCAGCGCGGGGTCGATGGCCTGGATAAAAGCGGTTTCGTTATTGCCGGCGTGGCCGCCGTCTTCGCCAAACACTTCCTTGGTTTCGTCCGAGGCAAACGACCACCAGTTGATGACCAGCGTGCGCACTTTTTGCTCCGCCGAAACTTCGGCCGCGACGGAATTCAGCACCGCGGTTTGCCCGCCGCCGTGGCCGTTTAAGATGATGATATTTTTGAACCCGTTTTTCGCCAGCCCTTCGAGGATCTGTTTGACGAACGGGCGGTAGGCGGCTTCGGTGATCTGAAAAGCGCCGGGATAATCGGCCATCGATCCGGTGATGCCGTAGGGCAGCGCGGGCGCGATCATCGCATTGGTTCGCTGCGCAATGGTGCGCGCCATCGCCAGCGGCGCGGTAATGTCGGCGCCGTTATTTATCACGCCGTGCGGCTCCAGCGTGCCCGTCGGCAGCAGCACAGTCTTTATTTTCCCGGACACTTGCTCTTTGAACTCCATCCAGTTGATGCGCTCCATCTCGCGGGTGGAAACGGTGTCTTGCGGCTTTGTATTTTGCGCGAAAGCGCCCGTGCAAAAAATAAGCGTGATGAGAATAAGCGCGGCGGTTCGATTCATGTGGTTTCTCCGGAGAAAGTTTTTTGGAATATGTTACACCAAGTGGAAACAAAAACTCCCCTCCTTACACAAGGAGGGCCGCTTTAAATTGCCACTAGCTTTAGCTAGTGGAAAAGAAAGTAAATAAAAATAGGGCTTTCGCCCAACTCTGATTCGGCTAAAGCCGTTTTACTCTTTGACAATAAAAACCACCAGCTAAAGCTAGTGGCAATTATAAGCCGGAGACCGGGTTTTGAAAGGGAGTCCACTCCTGCCATTTTTTGAAGTTATGGCTATCGGCATCGATGTCTTCACCGAGCGTGCCGACGGCTTCACTAGAGGTCATCAACAGCCAGCCCGAATTTATTCGGCTTTTTAAGAGGCATAATAAATTATGCGCTCCTGCAAATTACTTGCGGACGTCGATATAATACAGATCGGTCGCAACTTGAAATTCGTCGCGGCCCAGCGATGTTTTCATTTTTTGCCATTCGGCGGTGGGTTTAATTAAAACCCAGCTAGATGGCGTTCCGACTTTGATCGGCATGTCGAACGCCTTTTCGTCGGCCTGCCAGCGGTAGGAAACCTCGCCGTTTTCGAATTTCAGTTCCAGTACGGGCAGGGCGGCGTGGCGTAAATATTGGTCGAAGACGGGCGTCATATTCCTGCCGGTTTTTTCGTTAAAGTAGGCTGTGATGTCTTCGGTCATTATGTTGTGATACTTAAATTTGTTGTACAGCCCCTTGATCAGCGCGAACCATTTCTTGTCGTCATCTACAACGCTGCGCAAAGTGTTTAAGAAAAGTGCGCCTTTAAAATACTGGTCCTGCGGCGGGTCGCTGCCGGTGCCGCGTTCGCTTACGATCGGCAGTTTATTCTGCACTTTCGATTTGTAAGCGTTGGTGTATTTCAATCCGTCGGCCTTGCCGTAGTGGTACTCGACATAGAGGCATTCCAGATACGTCGTCCAGCCTTCGTGTATCCACATATCGGAGTTGTCGGCGGCCGACACGGCATTGCCAAACCATTCGTGCCCGCTTTCGTGGATGATGATGAAATCGAATTTAGTACTGATGCCGACGCCGGTCCAATCGCGTTCCAGATAACCGTTCGCCCAGCGGTTGCCGTAGGTCACGGCGCTCTGATGTTCCATGCCGGAATACGGAGCCTCGATCAGTTTGTAGCCGTCCTTTTTAAAAGGATACGGGCCGAAATAATGTTCGAACGCGGCAAGCATTCCCGGCACCTGCGAAAATTGCCGCTTGGCTTTTTCGATATTTTCCGGCAGCACATAATAATCCAGCGCGAGGTCGCCATATTTTTCCGACCAATGTTCGTAAGCGCCGATGTTGAGCGACACGCAGTAATTATTTATCGGGTAGCTGACGTCCCAATCCCAACGCGTGTAGCCGTCGCCGAGGTCGGTCTTGCCGGCAAATTTTCCGTTCGAAATATCGCTCAGGTTGTTGGGCACGGCCACGCTGATGCGCATGTTTTCGACCTCGTCGCGCCAGTGGTCTTTATTGGGCCACCAGATGCTGGCGCCGGGGCCTTCGCAGGCGGTGTTTATCCAATCGCGCCCGGCCGGATCTTTCTTAAAAGTGATGCAGCCGAAACGGCCTGTCTCCGGCGGGATGCCGGAATAAAAGAAATCGATGTCGTAAGTTTTTCCCGCTTTTAGCGTCTGCGGAAAATCGATAAAGACGCTGCGTTTGTCGCGTGTATATTTCAGCGCCGCCGAGTCCGCTGCGCTCATCGTGATTCTGTCTACGTTCAGGTCCTTGGAAAGATCGAGCTGGATGCGGTTGTCGTCCTTCAGCATTTTAAAGCGTACCTGCGTCTTACCGCCCAGCCATTTTTTAACCGGGTCGACGCGAATATCCAGGTGATAATAAAGCAGATCGTTGTTGGCCCGGTACGGTCCGTACGACCCGTCAAGCGCATTTGCATCGGAGGCCGGCAGTGCCGGCGTTTGGGCAAACAGCGAAATGGGGAAGAGAAGGATCGCGGCAACAAGCAAGGTTAGTTTCGACATAGCTAATTTTTACCACGAAACGCGCTTTCATGTGTAATGAGGTCAGTTTTTAGGGCTCCCCTCCTTACCAAGGAGGGGTGGCATCGCCGAAGGCGATGACGGGGTGGTTCTCTCTTTGCTTTGCCTTTAGTTCTTGATGCCGGAGGCATCGCGGATATTAGCCGTGGGCGAAAGCCCACGGAATCGGTCAACACATAATGTCCGAGCCCCGAAGGGGCGAAAGATTCACCCGACGCTCCTGCCGGAACTCGGGTAAAATGTTATCGACGCATACCGTAGGCTTTCGCCTACGGCTAATATCCCAAAGCCCTCCGGGCTTTCGTGTTGTTCTTGTTGTTTCATGGTTTGTCGCCGCAGGTGACTGATTCAATAGCGTCGGGTAACACCCGACGTAGCAAAACAAAATCCCACCGTCCGTGCAGCGGACGAATTCGACACCGCTATTAAATATAGCGCCTTCGGCGAATCATAATTCTGACCTTATTGCTAATCATCCAAATCCTTAAAATCATCTCTTCCAATTCTCACAAACAATCTCCAGAATAACCTGCGAGAGGTGTCAAAGTTATCATCCCACCAAAAGACATCAATGCGCACGAGCGTGAGATCCAAAACTACAACAATCTTTTTAATCTAAAACCGGCTAATGAATGGTTGGAAGATGCCGGAAAGAAACCGGCGGCCAAGGCGCTCTTTGGCGACTTTTGGCTGGAAGGCGAGCTTTCCATTCTTTTTTCCGACACCGGCCGCGGCAAGAGTACGCTGGCCGTGCAGATCGCCGAAGCGTTAGCGCGCGGAGTGAGTGTAGCGCCAATGGAACCCGCTTCCGAGGCGCAGAAAGTGCTCTATCTCGATTTTGAGTTGAGCGAAAAACAGTTCGAAGCGCGTTACTCGGACGCCGGCAAGGATGGAACCCGCCGCCATTATCAGTTTTCCGATAATTTGCTGCGCGCGCAGATGGCTCCGCACGGTGACCTTCCGCCGGGTTATGAAAACATGGCGGAGTTTGTCCGGCATTCGTTCATTGAGCTGGTCAGAGAGACGGGCGCCCGGATAGTGATCGTCGATAACATCACTTTTCTTAAGGGCGCGAACGAGAACGCCTCGGCGGCCGCTCAATTGATGAAGGCGCTGAAACACCTGAAGGAATATTACGGCCTCTCGATACTGGTGCTGGCCCACACGCCCAAGCTCCCATTTACTTCGCCGTTTTCGCTTAACGACATGCAGGGTTCGAAGATGCTCAGCAATTTCGCCGACAATGTCTTCGCCTTAGGCGCCAGCCACCAGGCCAAAGACCTGCGCTATCTAAAACACTTGAAACCGCGCGCCACTGAGATCCTCTACGACGCGTCAAACGTCATACTCTACCGGATAAAAAAGGCGGACTCGTTTTTACAATTTGAATTTGAAGGATACGGGAAAGAACGCGACCATCTGGTCTGGCGTTACGAACACTCCGACGGCGAGCGCGCGAAATCCATAATCGTCGCCAAGAAACTCTATGCCGCGGGAGCAACTCAGCGAAGGGTTGCGATGATCCTCGGCGTTTCTCACACGACCGTTGGTCGTTATCTGAAGGCTTCGACTCCTGACGATGAAAATATTCTGTCGAATGAGGATATTCAGCGGCTGCAAGAGGAGATCGTGTGATCTTTGGAAGTATAAGCATTTTAGAAAGATTTCTGTTTCATTTTTGTTTCAGTGTTTCAGTGTTTCAGTCTGAAACACCTGAAACACTGAAACACTGAAACAAGATAATCTTCTTGGTGTGTTTAGTGTGATTCTTGATGCCGGAGGCATCGTGGATATTAGCCGGGGGCGAAAGCCCCCGGGGCCTCGCACCATACAAATGAAAGCCCCGGCGGGGCAATGGATGGCACAATTTTTCCGACGCCCTTTCAGGGCTGATCAGAATTTATAACGCGCGCATTCCCGGGGCTTTCGCCCCCGGCTAATTTCCGTAATGCCTCCGGCATCAAAACCAGGAGTTTCCTTCTTCATCATGCAAATCTTTCAGCTTCGGCCGTTTCAGATCATGCGCGAGCTTTTCGAAAATCACCTTGCCGTTGTTTTCCTTGAGGTGGTTGACGATGGCGAGAGCGCGGTGGATACGCATGTCAACGCCGGTTTTCTGGCCCGCTTGATAGAGCAGCGAGCGCTGTCTGCCGGGCGAAAGCGCGTGGAAAAGACTATCGCCTTCGGGGTCCTGGTCCAGCACGGCGCGGAATTCTTCGGGCATCGGCAGGCCGTACCTGCTGGTGTCGATCTCCAGCCGTATATCGATATTGTCGCCTGCCTTGATGCCCCACGCATCGCGCTTTTGCTTGTTGACGGTAACGATGAAATCGCCGGAGCCGCTCGGCATCAGCGCGCAGTGAAAGCCTTCGTGCCCGTTAATGGAACACACCACGCGCTTGAAACGCTTGTTGGGGAAGTCGATCGTGGCCGCCATCTCGCGCGTCACCGGCACATACGACCACATGCCTTCGCCAAAGGTGGCCAGCGCGGTTTTAAATCGGAGTTTTTTGACAAGTTTTGCCACAAGTAGCGACAGGATAGCACGGCGCGGGATCGCCGCAAGCCGACAGTTCAAAACCAATTAATGCGGCAGCTAAAAATATTGAATTTTCAAAGTGTTCAAAAGCCTAACAATTATCTACGGGGCTGCGGTACATGCGCTTACGGACGCCTTTTTGATCTTCACGGGCTTTTCCGGTTTCTCGTCGGCGCCGGGCATTTTGTTGATGGCTTCGGCGACCTCCATTCCTTTGACGACGCGGCCGAAGGCGGCAAACTTTCCGTCCAGGTGGGTGGCGGAACCGAGCAAAATAAAAAAGTCGGTGGTGGCGCTGCTGGGTTCATCGCCGCGCGCCATGGAAACAATTCCTTTTTCGTGAAGTATCTTGCTTGGCTCGTCAGGGATGGTGCGGCGGGAGCGCTTGCTGAGCGGCGTTTTCCAGTGTTCACCGGTAGATAGATTACCGCCTTGAATAATGAAATTGGGAACTACGCGGCTAAAGGTAGTGGTATCAAAAGCGCCGGTCGCCGCCAGGTTAAGAAAATTTCGTACCGTTTCCGGAGCGCTTTCGGGAAACATCTCCAGCTCGATTGCGCCTGCCTCGGTATCCAGGCTCACGCACAACCCGGCCATGGTTTTTACGTCCGCCTTGTCGTATGGCTCAGGAGCGGGTTCCTGCGGTTTTGCGGCCGCGCGTTCGTTGGCTTTTTTTGGGCCGTTCGCGGCAGGCGAAGCGCTTGCAGCCGGCGTCGGAGTAGGCATCGGAGTAGGAGACGGCTTGGCAGGTTGGCCGTTTGCTGTGATGCCGGTAACGAAAAGCCAGATAAATACAAAAACTACATTCTTTCGCATTTCATTATTTTCAGCGAATTTAGCGAAGCTGTAAAGGGAAATGAGGTCAGAACGGGGAATGGCAGTGACCGGGTTTGAACGCTTTCGCGTTCGTGCGGGCAGGATGCCCGCGCTCCACAAAAGAACAAAGCGGCCGAGGGGTAATCGGCCGCTTATTCGAAAAAAGCAATTTTTCTTAGAATCAGAAAGAGTATCTAGAAAACAATGCGGGAACCGTTCCTCCTCTTCATCCCCTGCAATGTCGAGCTTTTTACAGCCCCCGCGATTGCTCTCTAAATATAAGGACGAGGCCCCCCGGAGTTTTTGCGTAAGAAAATGGATAATTTTTACATGAAGATAAGCGTAATATTTACAAGGTTTAACGGCTAACGGGGAAGAGGGTTATGCTTTTCTCTGTCAAACAGGGCCAATCTGATAGCTAAGAGCGGGCGCAAGCAACCCTTCCTGACCTGAGAGCTGTTTGGCTTGAAAGGTATATATAGGATCTAAAAAAATTTGTAGTCAGGAAGGGCCGCTTGCGCCCGCTCTTAAAAATGTTATTGACCGGATTCTGGAGGCAAGCGGATCGATCTACAAAGTATTTCGGCTTACGCCCTCTTTTTCTCTTTTTTCCCGCCGATGGAAAAAGCCGGCGCGCCTTTTTTGCGCGTCAACTCGTCGCGCACCATCCGGCGGACGATCAGTTCCAGTTCACGCATCGCGGGCGATTCGGCCGAGTCTTTTTCGGCGGCCACTTTTTTTGATCCGCTGCCGGTCAGCAGCCAGTTGAGCGAGTAATCGGTCTGCTCGGCGATCAGGGTCAGCACTTCGGCGGAAGGGAGGCGTCCATCAAGATAATTTTTCGCCGCCTGGTAAGAGATGCCTAAACGGCGGCTGATCTCGGCCGGTTCGGCCGTGTCGAGAGCCTCCGTCAGGCGCTCGATATATTTTTTAACATTCGTTGAAGGCTGGTTTGACATCTATTCAACACTCGTGTAATTTAATCCTACAAACGTTGAATCGTGAAATTCAACAAGATGCAGGATAACGCTGATAAACCCGTATTGTCAAGCATTTCTTAAAATCCGACGATCCCCGTGTTGTTTGAAAAAGCCTAATTGAACGATCGTGTTAAATAGACGATTGTTATACACGATAGGTGATACGGAAACCGACGAACGTATCACGCACTCTCGTTTCTCCCGTTTTGCCGAGTGTTGACGCGCCTCAAAAACCTTCCTATGAAAACTTACCAAGGCCAGATGATCACCCCCATAATTCCCACCCAATAAAAGAGCCAAACCTCATTCTCACCCTAAGACCCTGCGTCAACACTCGGCCAAACGGGAGAAACAGTCTGTTGAGTCTATTGAGTCCAGAAAGTTTGGTAAGTCTGGGAAGACTGGGAAGACTGGGAAGGCGAAAGCGACCTTGATTTTCAGGACTGAATAGACCGACAAAACTCATAGCTCAATAGACTCTCTAGATTCTCTAGACTCAATAGACTCTCTCCCACTCCCTCATGACTTTGATCGACCACGCTAATTTATACATCTCGGAATGGAATTTTGCGGTTTTTCCCGCGCACTGGATCCGCGAAGATTCATCGTGTTCCTGCCGCCGCGCAGATTGCCGCAATCCGGGCAAGCACCCGCTGACGCGCGACGGTTTTATGTCCGCCAGTAAAGATCCAGGCAAGGTCAAAGACTGGTGGCGGCAGTATCCGCAGGCGAACATCGCCATTGCCACCGGAAAAGTTTCGAACATCGTCGTGCTGGATGTTGATCCGCGCCACGGCGGTTTTGATTCGCTGGCGAAATATTCGCTTCCGCAAACGATGAAAGCCCGCACGGGCGGCGGCGGCGAGCATTATTTTTTTCGGCCCGGCGAAAGGGAAATTAGAAACTCGGCGGGGAAGTTAGGGGCCGGTTTGGATATCCGCGGCGACGGCGGCTATGTCGTAGCGCCGCCTTCGAATCACCTGCAGGGCGTGTATGAATGGGAAAAGTGGGATGAGATAGCGGAAATGCCCGAAGAACTTTATGGAGCGCGGGCATCCTGCCCGCAAAGCTTTCAGGCCGGTAAGGTGAATCAAACGTATGTTTGCGCTGAAGCGCTCAAAGCGGGCAAGGATGCCCGCGCTCCACATGAGCAGGCGCTCCCAGGTACGCGAAATTCCACCCTCGCCTCACTGGCCGGCACGATGCGGCGGCGGGGCTTTGGCGAAAACGCCATCCGGCAGGCGCTGCTGATCGAAAACCAGGAACGCTGCCAACCGCCGCTCGAAGCCGCCGAGGTGAAAGAAATAGCGAGGTCGATCGCAAAATACGAGTCTAGGGAGTCTATAGAGTTTATTGAGTCCATTGAGTCGGTCGAGTCTAGCGGAACTGTCGAGTTAAAGAAAACCGGAAGCCCCACAAACTCGAAAAATTCAACAGACTCGAAAAACTTAATAGACTCAATAAACTCAGTCTCAATAGACTCAACAGACTCAATAGACTCAACAGACTCAACAGACTCAATAGACTCAACAGACTCAACAGACTCTCAAGACTTGCTCCGTGTTTGGAACCTCAACGAATTTCTTAACCGATCCATTGAAACTAAAGAAAACATGTGCTTTGAGGCGGGGCGGGGTGATCTGGTAATGGTAGCGGCGCGGACCAACGGCGGCAAGTCGACTCTTTTGAGAAACTGCCTGCTTTCGCTGGCGACGGGCCGTAAATTCGCGCCTTTTGTGCCGGAGCAGCGTCCGCGCCGGGTAATGCTGCTGGATTTTGAAGCTGACGAAGCAGAGCTGCAGCGCGATCTGCGGGTAATGACGCGGGATTTTAGCTTGCCGGAACGTGAACTTCTGGCGGAAAACTTCCGGCTCATTCCGAAGGGGTTTGTCCGGGGAGACATGTTTCAGTTAAATCGCCACTTCAGCTTCGTGCATGACATTACCAGAGAGCATTTAAGTGAAGTAATAGTTATAGATAATATTTCTTCAGCATTTACTTTACATGATGAGAACAACAACGCCGAGGTGACGGGAAAAGTAGTCAAACCATTATTTAAACTGGCCCAAGCCAGCGGTGCAGCGGTGATTTTTGCTCATCACATCGGCAAAATGAGCGAAGTCTCGCGGGACGAGGTATATCTCGGACGCGGAGCTTCGGCGTTGTCCTGCCTGGCTAAAACCGTCTTTAATTTGCGCGGCCGCGTCGATACCGGGGAAACTGTGGATATTTGCTGTGTAAAACGAAAAAACGGCCATAATTACAAGCGGAGTTTTTATCTCGACCCGGACACACGCTGGTTCAGGCCGGCCGGGCAAATCCCTCGCAGGCCGGGCAATTATGAGCTGATCGTAGGCTGGCTTCGCGAAAATGCGCCGCCCGAACGGCCGGTAAAAACCAGTGAGATCGTGGCCGCGTTTCCGAAAATAGGGCGCACCAGCCTGATGTTAAATCTAAGAGACGCCGTCAGCGCAGGGGACGCGCACATGCCGCAAAGGGCCTATTATTCGGCGCGAAAAAAAGCAGATCAGCCTTAAAATATTTCTTGTAACAGAACGCCGATAAAACTCCATATAGGGTAGGAGTTGTCCAATAACTCGTGACGAACGTCCCATCTGTGGATCTCCCAGTCCGCAGAAAAACGGAATGATTTCTCCCACAACGCTCCTTGAGAGAGCAAAAGGCAAAAGAGGCGGGTTTCACGACCCGCCTTTTTTACAAAGTCCCGCCCGTGTTAATGACAAAATTTCTTGTTCAACCGGATCTATTGCGTTTTTGATGTGTCCAGCCACCAGGTGAAAAACATAAAGAGGATCACGCCAAAAAAAGACAAAAATATGCCGGTTATAAATGCCCAAACAAAATAAATACCGGTCACCTTTGAGTATTCCAGGCCTCCGGAAAGATAGGAGCCTAAAAGAAAAGCGGATGAGATAATGAGAAAAAGTGCGATCCAAAAAAGCAGAAAAATTCTGTGAGCACTTGTACTACACCAGGCTGCCGCGTCTTTAAAATACCCCGGCGGCTTTCCTTGCAGCACCTCCCTGTTATCCAAAAAGATCACTGAAAAAGCGTAGAGTGCATAATAGACGGTTACCCCCGCAAACGGGATCGCTTGGAGTAAAACCGAAGTAAGGGTCTGCGTTTGCGCGGAGAAATAGAGGGCATTGCCGATGGCACAAAACAGCATTCCTAAAACGACCACATAAACTAATTTGGTCACTGTCTGGAAAGAAGGGAGATCGTTTTGGTAATAGCTGTTTTCCCGCCCAAAACCTGTGGCATCTCCGAGCTTCAATTTATCGTGAATAGTAAGCTCGAGCTTATTCAGATAAATAAAATTCCGAAAGATCCCGCGGGTGCGATGGTAAATATTTATGACCAAATAAAGGATCACGATCATTAATGCCACTTGCAGCAGCGTGAACGGAAGAGAGACGACATCGGTATTGGTTTGTTTTTCCGATTCAACATATTTCCTTAAAATGGCATTAAGGAGTTGAGTGATCTCACTGTCGCGAAAGCTGATCAGAACGTAAAGCCCGCAGCAGATCACCAGTATTATGAAATTACGGTTTCTTTCTTTCCAGGTTTCAGCGTTCGAATCCTTTGCAATGCGGTAATCTTCTACGAGTAAGGTGGCGATTTCCGTCTGTTCAGAAATGGTTTTGTTGAGTTTTTCCTCAAATTTTTCGTATAGTTCATCAAAGATCATGGGTTTTTCTCCAGGGAGTAGATCAAAATTCAGACCGTATGTATATTGATGATAAAGGGCGAAGAAACTAAGAATGCGTATCGTTCTTTCTACCCCTCTACATTATTTCGAAAATCTCTTTAGCTTTCTGCTTCATCTTTATTTACGCGCTGGCGCATAAAAGTGACGAATTGCTTTCCGCGTTCGTAAAACCAGGGAATGGTCAGGATCGGCCCCATCAGGCTCAGGATCAGCCCGGCGATACTGATGGTGCCCCATTCAAAAAATGATTTTACTACACTGATCTTGAAATCTTTCGGGCGGCTGGCATCGGGGCCGAGTGTTTCGGCGCCTTTCACCCAGGTGAAATTTAGCGTCACAAACATTTCCTGAGCGCCCTCGACATCGCCTTTCGGGCGGATGCTCCAGCGCCAGACCGGGCTCGAACCGGGGCCGATCTTTTTCGGAGTGTTCTGCGCGCCGTCCGAGGTGATCTCAAAACCGCTTCCCACGAGCGAAACCACCGCGCGCGTTTCGTGATCAGGCAGGCAAGCGCTGAGCGCGCTGCCGGGCGGGCAGCGGTCGGTTTCCAGCTCTATTCCTAAATCATCCGAGCTGCCGCCGCCGACGCCTGAGGGCGTGCCAGCGGGCGTTGTTGCCGCACGCGTAATTTTAAGTTCGATAATGCCGGAGCCTTTGGCGGTAAGTTCTGTCGGGTAGGTGAGGTCGATCGTTTCACGTTCGCCCCCGCTTGCGGGGACTTCCGCCGCCGAAGCGGCTGGCGATATATAACCGAAAAAGTTACCGACTGATTCCCAGAAACCCGATTTAGAGTTTTTAGGGGCATCTTCTCTCAATTCACCGATCACGACCGGCGTCGGCGTGGGTTTTGGAGTTTGTTTCAAAATGACGGGCGGCTTGGGTGTCGATTCCACCACGGTGATCGGCGGCCGGCCGGTGATCCCGATGATCGGCGTGCGCCGGGGCGTCGGTTTCGGGGTGGGCGTATGGCGCGGCGTAAAAGTCGGCGTCGGTCTTGGACTAAATCTCGGAGTCGGTTTAGGGGTGGGGTCGATCACGGGCGTAGGCCTCGGTGTCGGAGTGGGTGTCGGGCGCGGGCTGCGTGTCGGACGCGGCGAAGGCGAAAATCCGGGCGTAGGCGATATATCAGGCGTCGGCGTCGGAGTCAATCTGGGCGTTGGCGTTGGAGTGGGTGTTTCGTCAGGTGTAGCAGTCGGCGTGGGTGTCGGGGTCGGGCTTTCGTCCGGCGAAGCGGTAGGCGTCGGCGTCGGCGTAACCGAAGTTTTCGGCACGGGCACGATCGCCGCTACCAGCCGGCCTTCATTTTTGTCTATCGGGACAGTCAGCGGAACTGGTTCTTTGAACGACGAAAATAGCGCCGTCATCCCGGCAACAAAAAAAATCAGGCCGCTAACCAGCAAGATCAATCTGATAGTTGAAGACATTTTCCGCCCTTAGAAAGACAAACGTTTTATTTGGGAAACTTAACTAAAAGATAGACGTGATTTAAACAAAGTTTTGCGGTAGAACCCCGGCAGCGGGAAGCGGATTTTGTCAGTAGCGCTTGCGTTAGCAAGTGCGTTCTTCTATCTGCCGAAGCACGCATCTGCTTGACGCAGACGCTACTGACCCGTAACCCATCAACCTCGCTATTAAAGGCATTTTCTTGACTGAAGGCAAATGTAAAGCGTGCCGTAATGTGGTGGCGGCACGCTTTACCCCAGGGGTGAGCCTCTGAAACGAACTCGGGCGAGGCTTGCGCCTCAGCCTCGAAAAAAGTAGGGAGAGGGGTGGAGTGAGGCCGGTTTTTCTCGTCGGGAGAAAGAATCGAACCGGACGGCGTCTCAAACGCCTTTGTTTTTTCGTTTTTAAATGAAAATCAGCTTTCCATTGATATATGGCAAAAAAAGGGAAAACGTTACAGAAAATTGCGAAGATTTTTGCAAAACATGCGAGATGTAACACGTTTTACGCCGGTAAGATAAGTCAAACTGTTGATTTGTCAGGGGTTAAATGGATATAAGATTTACGTGATACGTATAGCATATAACGTACTGCGCATCCGTATTACGCTCCTCAGCGCATAAACTTCCGGCGAATGGCCAGTAAAAGCAGCGTTGCCTGAACCGGACCGAGGATCGTTTGTAAGATTACCACTAGCCGGGTCAGCCAGCTTTCATTGGCAGGTTTGGGCTCGGGCTTTTGAAACGCCATCACGTTCAGGCTGTAAAAAGCGGCATCTCGTAAGTTGTCTTCTCTGATGGCGGACAGCGCTGGCATATCGGCTATATCAGGCACTTTGCCGTCAGCCTCAGCCGTAACATAATTCAGAACAATGTCTTTATCATTTACAGGCCGATGAAAAATGCTCCACGGCGAGGCATAAAATAGAAATGGAATAAGCCAGATCAAAAACAACATGATACCTGCTCGCAAAGCCCGCTCGCCATAACCGCTGCTCGCCCAATACCACCAGTGAAGAGTGACAGGTAAAAAGCGCCGCCAGGCATCCGATCGCCGGTGCGTCTCCATCGCCAGGTAACGTAACCCCATTGCCTCCTCATAGCGATTATTTTCCTCCGCGTTTTCCGCCAGACGGCGATAAGCAGTGATCAGTAGTTTATGAGGCAGTTCTTCATCAGGTTTTCTCTTATCGAGTCGTTTTAAAAAAGCCTCTGTTTCTTTTAACTCTTTTTTGGCTGCCGTTTTAATTTTAAGAATTTCAATAAAGGCTCTCTTTTTTAGCAGAGGGAAATCGACACTTTCAAAATTAAATTTTCGCGTATCCACGTTGATGAACCATCTGGGCCGCAGGTCTGGAATGGAATGAAAGTGGACCCGCTCCGGCCTTTCAAAAGTTGCCTCGCCAAAATAAAATTCCGCGCCTTCTTCGATCTTCAGATCCATAAACCGTGTAAAGTCCATAAAACGCGCCAGTCCGAAATCGGCAAAAGCTTCCGGCTTGAATTCTGCCTCATCAAAAAAGACCTGCTTTTCGAATACGGCGTTTTCAAATTTAAGATTCTTCGCAAAAACTGCCGCTACGAAAGAAACAGTTTTACTAAACTGCGCCTTACTAAACCAAACATCCCGGCCACTGAAGTAGGCCGCAACAAAGTCGGCCCCGCCATTAAAGCGCGTATTTCTGAAATCGGCGCTCCAACCACTAAACTTTGTTTGCCGGAAATCGGCGTCTCCGCTGAACTGCGCTCCGTTAAAGTTGGCATACCCGCCGAATTGCGCTTCACCGAAATAAGCGTTGCCGCCGCTGAACTGGACATCATTAAACCAGGCAGCCCCTCGGTCGAACCGCGCCTCACTGAAATTGGCATGTCCGCCGCTGAACTGAGCTTCAGTAAAAGACGTGCTCTCACCGCTGAACTGCGCTTGATAGAAGTTAGCCTCTCCGCCGCTGAACTGTGCGCTATGGAAGCTGGCAGTTTCACCGCTGAAGTGCGCTTTGCCAAAGAGAGCGCGACCACCGTTGAATTGCGCGGCATAAAAGTTGGCGGCTCCGCTGAATACCGCCAAAATAAAATAGACTTCGTTTGTAAAATCATACTTCAGGAAATTCACGTTGTCGGGAAACCAAACGCCGGAAAAATTGTAGTCTTTGGCTGCAAGTTTATCCTGGAATGCTTTTTCGAATTTGTCGGCTTTGTCTTTGGTTGGGGCGTGCATAAGGCAATAGCTTTTGCCATTAACTTTCCAACCGGCCTCACCGTGACAGGCTACCCCAGGAAGCGCTCCAAATTCAAAAGAGAGTTCCTCGCGTAGCATCAGTTCTCCGGCGCATACAGGTTTTTCGGTGGATGGCATAATGCGGGAAGTATATCTTGAATTCGTGAATCGTGAATAGAAAATCGTGAATCGAAAAGACCACGGACCTTCGATTCACGATTCACGAATCACGAGTCACTACTTTACAGGTTCAGGGAACATGCTGCCGGCGACGGCGATGAGCATCCAGTTGCCGTTGATGCGTGCCCAGGTGTCGGTCCAGCGCGTTTTGCCGGAGATGTCCTGCCCGTTAAAAGTGCCTTTGTCGTCGGTGTCGTAGGTGGCGATGGCGGTGTCGATAAAGACCTTTACGTGCAGGTCGATGATGGTCGATTGGGTAAATTTCAACATGCCGTTGCGGATAGACATATTGATGATGTCGCGCGAGAGGCGCGTTCCGTCCGGCGCGGTGAATATCATATTCGGCGAAGCGTATTTCTCATTGGCATCGGCGTTGCCTTTGAGAAAGCCGGCGCTGATCTCGGCTTCCATTTTCTTGATGGCGTCGATGTCTTTCTGGACCGAAGCGGGAATGGAGCTCTTTTGCGCCAATACGGGCAGCGAAATGAGCAGCGTCAAAGCAATGAATACAAGCAGTTTTTTCATATCGTCTTATCTTCTCCTGGAGGAATTTAATGCGAACATTATAAGTAAAAACGTACGAAAACGATAGACGGGGCCGCTAAAACCTCGTCACCAGGTCCGTGCCGAACGCGACGACACCTTGCCTCTGAATTCGGCCGATCCGGCCTTAAGACGGTGCGGGCAAAATTTTCAGCGCGGGCTTTTCTGCTTTGGCCGCGGGGAGGTTTTTTCAAATTCGTCAGTTTCAGCAGCGGCGGCGGGGGCTTCGCTTCTTGATTTACCCATCGTCGTGCGGGCGCCAAAGGCGATGAGAAATACAATTCCGGCGATAAAGGTGATTATCTGCATTCCCGAGGGAAAGTACACGTTAAATTTATACTTTACTTTTACGGTCAGCGTGTCGATCGCTTCGTCCATCGCTGCTTGCAGCTTTTTCGGATCGTCTTCGCCCGTCAGTGCTTTTAGCTTTTCGGGGTCGGATTTGTAGAGCAGGGCTTTGGCTACATCGGTGTCGCCGGTGAGTTGAAAGATATCGCCGGTGATGGCCATCATCATCATAATGCCGAAAAGGATGGAGACGAGAAAAAAGCCCCACGAGATCTTTAAGGCCCAGGTCGGGGGATTTTTTTTCAGCACCTCGTTGATGAACGTAATGCTCAGCACGAGAATGCCGGTCGCCAGCGAGATAAGCTGGATGCAAAGCTCGTTGGCGTTTTTATAACCTGCCAATAGGTTTTCCATAGTTTTTATTTTCAGTGGCGCAATGGGTCGATTTAAATTCTAAAAGAATCGGGCTGCACTTTCTGGGAGCGCCGGCATCTCGCCGGCAGCGAACGCTCGCGTTCGAGACGTCTCTGCGCTTACTCCAACATTATTTTGCGCGATACATCGAGCATGCCGGCAAGATACCGGCGCTCCCAGGTTTACGGGCGTCATTTCAGCAAAAAGGAAACAGCGGGCATAACGCAAACTGCGTCTGTTTGATGATCTCTTCGTTTAGTTCTATCTTCGCCGCCCGGGTCTTACTCGCGGGCGCAAAAGACATTCCCGCTGCCGGTTTTTTATCGGCCTTCGCCTGGGCCAGTTCCACCGCTTTTTTTATAAACTTCCTGAGGTTGGCGTCGGCCTGCTCCAACTTTTCGGCCGTTTGTTGACCGCCAATATTGACAGCGCCTTTATCGATCATCTGAGACAAAAGGGTTTTGGCCCCGTCGGTCAGCTTGGCATTGTGTTCCTCCAGCGCGTTTTCTATTACTTTAAAGAACCGCGCGGCCAGATCGCCATGCGCCAGGGTAGACAAGCGCTGCGAAGTACCAGGCCGCGGTTCAACCACCAAGATATTTAACAAGATCTCGTTTTCCGTTTTTTTCATGCAGGCTTTTTCTTTAAGGCAATCGGGGCATTCCCAGACGACACTGGTATCGTAGGTTCCGGCATTCAGCGTGGCCCCATCGATCAGCGCCCCAAAGACTCGGCTCTCGCCCGGCGCCAGCTTGGCGGAGGTCGGCTTATCAAAACGAATATAATTAGCGTTGCTCTTGACGTTGAATTTATGCGACTTGCGGCAGCTATTAGTAACCGTAAGAGGCCAGTTGATGGGTTTTCCCTTTACCAGCCTGACCCCTATCGGAGTCGCTTTCGGCTCGGGTGCCGTGGGAGCAGCCTGAGCGGCGGCGGACGATGGAAAACCCGCGGACATGAACAGGGCAATAAAAACAAACAGGCAAAATAAAGGCCAGCGCGCGACGCGATCGGCTTCGTGTGGGAACAGCTTCATTTTCGATCTCCTTTAAATGTGGGACTAAGGGTAAATACGGGGCGCAACGGGGCCGTTGTCTCTTCAGATCACGACATATTAAAACTTTTGATTTGAGAGAGATAGGGGCCGGTAATCCTGCTAAGGAACTTTGGGAATTACTGAATTTCCGCCCTGTTTGCAAGCATCTTAGCTTAAATCTTTCAAAATTCAAATATTTTTTTATTGGCGGGGGCCGCCTGGGGCTAATGGGGAATGGAGAATAGGGAATAGGGAATAGGGAATAGTATGTCTTACCGCTCACGGCTCACTATTCACCATTCATCGCATTTACATTCCCAACACCGGTGTGCCGTGCGTGGCGACGCACATCCACATTCCGTTCATTTTTACAAAGGTGTCGGTCCAGCGATATTTGCCGCTGATGTCCTGCGTTTTTCCGTCGGCATATTTGATCATTCCTTTATCTTCGGAGAGATAGGTGACGACGGCGGTAGTGCCGTTAAAAATGCGGACCTTGATCTCGCTGAATTTTGAAGATTCGAATTTCAGCATACCGGTCTTAAAGAGATCGGCGGTCTGTGCCTTGGTAAACATCATTCCCGAAGGGTCGGTCAGCACGCTGTCATTGGAAATATATTTTTCGACCGCCGAGAAATCGCCTTTGACCAGCGCCTCGGCGGACTGCATTTCAAAGCGGGTGAGCCATTGTTCGTCAGTTTCCTTTGCCGCCGGTTTTTGCGCCAGTGAGGCTGAGGTGGCGGTAATTAGCAGGGCAAATAAGATAAATAGTTTTTTCATAAATAATTGTTTCCTCCGCGATGATATTTCGGGGATAACGCCTGTTTGGATTCACAAGTTTGCGGCCTATTATTCAAAGATCCGTGTTATAATCCCGCCAAAAGCATCAACAACAAGTTTTTATTTACATCTTAAGGAGCTATCTCTATGAAGCTGGTCAAGATAATCATTGCCGGTATCGTCGGCGGTATTCTGATCTTTGTGTGGTCGTTCGTGTCGCATATGGTATTGCCGTTCGGACATTGGGGCGTACAATCATTTCCGGTCGCCGGTAATGAGGCGCTTCAATCCGTCATCAGCAGTAATATTCAACGCGACGGGCTCTATTTTTATCCGGGAACGGAAAACATGGAAACGATGATGACCGATCAGGCAGCGATGGCCGCTTATGAGGAAAAGTATAGAGCGGGCCCGTCAGGTTTGGTCATCGTGGTCCCGAGAGGCGAGAGCAGCTTTTCGCTCAATAAACTGCTGCGCGAACTAGGCACGGATGTGGCCGCTGCCATTCTGGGCGCGCTGTTAATATTCTGGGGAGTGGATCGTTCGAGTTTGTTCCGCACGTTCGGGATGTCGGTGGCGATGGGGTTGATGGCGTGGTTTTTGATATCTGCCTCTTATAATATCTGGTACAGGTTTCCGCGCGATCTGATCATCGGCGAAGCCATCACGGAAGTAGCCGGATTTGCCATCGCGGGCATCGGGTTTTATATCGTGTCGCTTTTCTTCAGAGCAAGAAAGCCGGTGGCGCCGGACCTTAGCTCAGGCGTTTGAAACAGTGCTCCGGCACAGAACGAGGCAGGTTGGTTACGAAGTCAGAACCGGGAACGGTAGTGACCGGGTTTCTTCATTTTTCGACGCGCCAGATGCGGTTAATTTTTTTCGCTCCGCTCATTAACCCGGTCACTACCGTTCCCGGTTCTGACCTCATTGCGATTCTGCGCGTTTGATATTGGAACATACCAAAGACACGAAAACAGGCCCACTGCCTTTATTTTAATCTCTTGATTATTAGAGAATAATTGTCGATACTTGACTGTATGAAAGAGGGCATCATAAGTGTTTCTTCCGAAGTTATGGGCGGCACGCCGGTGTTTGCCGGAACGCGGGTCCCGGTGCAGACCTTGCTCGATTATTTGGAAGGCGGAGAAACGATAGATGACTTTTTAGAAGGTTTTCCCACCGTCACGCGGGATCAGGTAGTGGATTTTTTAGAGGCCTCGGTCAAAGCCGCGTTGACGCAACCAGATCATGATGAGATTGCTGCTTGATGAATGTGTTGATCGCCGTCTGGCAAAAGAATTTTCTGATTTTGAAGTAAAAACAGTTTCGCAATTGGGCTGGGCAGGCGTAAAAAACGGAGCATTATTGGCTTTGGCACAAAAAGACTTTGATGTTTTTATCACGGTAGATAGAAATCTGTCTTTTCAGCAGAATCTACCGAAATTTGATGTAGCCGTAATTTTGCTTCACGCTAAAACAAACAAACTTGAAGATCTAAAGTTGCTTGTACCTCAGATAATCGTAAGACTGAGCAACGCAAAAACAGGGGAAGTTACGCATATATCGGGATAAACGTTCTCGGTTAATTCGGATGTTTTATGGACAAAGTCAAAGTTGAACTCCAGCTTGAAGCTCTCAAAATGGTCAAGGAATGGAGCACCTGGCTGGCCGGTTTGCAGGCGGGCATTTGTGCGCTGCTCTGGTCGCCGCTGAAAGAAAGTTTGAAGAAAACCGAGTTCATGGCGACGGACCTGATCGTTCTTTTGCATCTCGGATGGTTTGCGTTTTTGTTTTCGCTGCTATTGACTGTGCTGCTGCTGGGCAGGCTGCCTCGAATGATAGAGTCGCTGGAGCAAAATAAAGAAAACAGAGAAAGTATTTTTCAGGAATATGCCGTACCGAAGATCAGCCTCGGCATGATGTTATCGGCAATATACGCGCTATTTTTTCTCGGACTGATCCTGACCGGAATATTCGTTCTGCTCAGGGCGAGCCGGTAAAAATATTTTACCTGCGGACCGGCCGGACAGCGGCTTTTGTCCCGGCGGCAGATGGCGGTAAATGGATGCGCAAAAAATCTCCTGCCTCCCGTCTATAAAAAACAAAGTCTTTTCTCAAGGCGGTAAACTTCTCGCAAAGAGGTTTCTGTTAAAGCTTTGTTCAACTGTGAAAGACAAAAAGAACCGCCCGTAAATGTGGGCTATTCAACCCTGTGCATCTTTCGAAATGAAACTGTGCGCAGTCTCCCAAATGTATTTTGTGACATTTATCGCTCCCGCTTTTTCCCTGGCCGCGCGCGTGTCTCACTAAATCCACGGACTGCCGAATAATCAAAAAAATAGGAGAAAAATACATGTCAACAGCAACAAAAACAGCAGCCATATCTCATCCGCCGATCGTTAAGCACGTCGCCCCGCCGTATATGGGCATGGGTTTCAGCACATTCAAGAGCGGCCCGGCCCCGCAGAATTTCTGGTCCGCCATCGCGCATGATGTCACCCGCGGCGGCCTGGTCGTGCAGTTAGGCGGCTACGGGAACCTGCCTCCGGACACTAATCGTTTTGCCCAGGCCTATGCGGGTTTTCAATACGAATTCAAGACGCCGGCTATCCCTCCGGGCTATTCGTCTTACGTATTTCGGGCGAAATTCGGTACCGGGCCGGTATCGGTAAGAAACACCGGCGGCAATTTCGTCAGTACGTTTTGTGAAATGCTGTTAGTGGGAGGCGCTCCGAAACAACAGCAAGTGGTTTCTAATACCCCGGTCACTTTATTTACGGATCATCATTTGCAACCGAATACGACATATAAAGTGCGGGTCCGATGCGGGGTGACGATCCTGCAGTACAGTCCCGTTGACGCTCCCTACGGCGAAGTGATCATCAAAGACCTCGATCTCGAGATGACCAGATTTTTCACAGGCGAAAACGGCCTGTCGCAGGGGGGCGCGCAGGCGGCCTTGTCTGAAAAAGAAGATATTTTCGAATCGGTGGACTCGATCGAAGAGGCCCGGCAAAAAGGCTTGATCGGAACGTTCTAACCGGATATTTTAACGGCAGAAACAGGCGGGGATAGCGGATCTTAGACAAGTCCGGCCAAGGCAGAAACCAGGGCAGTCATGGAGCGTGCCCGGACGATATCTCCGCCTTAATTTTTTACCGGTAAGATCTTTGCCTCTAAAGTCCGGACTGTCTATATCCGTTTCACTTTTGTTTCATCCGGGGGTGAGACAGATTGAAAGACTGAAACGTTTTTGCAACGCTGTTTTGGGTTTTTTGAAATTCAAAGAACGGCAGCCGGGTGACGGCTGAAGACTGCTCGGCATGAGAATATCTGAAGAAGCAGTAAAGGTGAAGAGCGGTTTTTGTCAGGCCGGGAATTTTTGTGTTATTTGCAGCAAAAAAGACCCGAAACCATTTGCCTCACATTAAACACACGAAAGAAAATCTTCTCCAAAAAAGCACCGCAAAACATGAATCGATCACCCGTACCAAAAATTTCAAATGTTTCACATTATAAAGAATGAGCATGTGAACCTGGGAGCGCGGACGTCCCTGTCAGTAGCGTCTGCGTTAGCAGATGCGTAAAAAGCCGCCAGCAACGCACTTGCTGACACAAGCGCTACTGACATGAGCGCGACCAGGCCGCGCTTTGCGGACGGGACGTCCGCGCTCCCAGAAGCAAAGCCACCGGTAAGGTAAAAATATATACACACTTCCGCGCGGTTTTGTGTTATGTTCTACTTTAGATTCTTACTAAAAAAAATAAAATGTATTCGGGATATGCATCAGAGCGTTGTGCTGGCGACGTGGTCTCTTAAAATATGGACAGGTCAGACATCAATAAGCTTTTCGCTTACACCCGCTGGGCGAATCTGCGCGCGCTGGACGCGGCCGACAAACTTTCTCCCGAACATGTTTTTCAGGATACGGGCAGCAGTTTTCCGTCCGTTTTTAAAACGCTCGAGCACATGCTGGCGGCGGAGTGGGTGTGGCTCAAGCGGGTGAACGGAATTTCACCCAAGGCAATGTTTGACGGGCACGAATGTAAGACGCTTTATGAACTGCGCGAGCGCTGGGCGATCAACGACCTGCAATGGATAGCCTTTATCGAAGCGATGAACGAAGAAGACCTCGCGCGCGAAGTTCACTACACCAACCTGGCGGGCGATAAACTGATGTTCCGGCAGGAACAAATAATGCTGCACGTTTCCAACCACGCCACCTACCACCGCGGCCAGATCGTCACTATGATGCGCCAACTCGGCGCGCAGGGGTTCGATTCGGATATGATATTTTTTGATGAGTAGCAGATTGCCCCATTTAAATGAGCTAATTTGACGGCTCTTCAGAGCGGGCGCAAGCAACCCTTCCGGACTGCAAATTTATTTACTTAAATGTTTATTATTTATCCCCCCGAGCTGACTACCTCTCAGGTCGGGAAGGGTCGCTTGCGCCCGCTCTTAGAAAGCTATCTTCTGAAGTTTCACAGTTTACAAACACTAATATTTTCGACAACCCTCATCTTCCGGATTTCATCTTATATACAGACGCAAATTGGAAAAAAGTGGTCTTTTGACCGACACCAATTCGGCGTGATCTTTGAAGGATCAAGGAGGTTATATGAGATATCTGAAAAGATCTGCAATTGTACTTTCGCTCTTACTGTTTTTATTCGGTGCAACAGCGGCGACAGCAGAGGCTCAAAGGCGAGGGGGCCGCAGGCCGGTGATCATCGTAAATCACGATCCGTTCTGGAATCACTGGGGATATAATCCGTATTATTACGATCCCTACTATCGCGAACGACAGCAGCGGTATTACCTCGAGAACAGGGTCGACGGTAACTTGAGCGAGCTTGAGAAACACAAGCAAAAATATTACGCCGACGGCGTGCTAACGGATAAAGAGCGAAGAGAGCTGGCGGATGATGAAAAGGATTACAACAATTCTGTGAGACAGTTGAATAGATATCATCGCCGCTATTAAAGGATGAAGCTTAACGCTTCAGTGATTGGTAAGAAGAGGATGGCTTCGGCCATCCTTTTCTATTTCGACGAATCTGGGTAAAAGCGCAGCCGCCCCGCCTGCAAGTGATTTTTGCGCCAAAAATTCTTCTTAAACAAGGGGGAATTTAGGTCAGTGGCGTGAACTTGCAGGTGGGCCGCCTGCGCTTTTTATCCGGCCAGCCAGTTAACGAACCCGAGCCAGATCTGCGTTTGGGCAAACATCATCCGCGCCGGCGTAAAGGCGATAAAGAGCACGACCGCGGCAAGAAATATCTTATTTACCCGGCGGTGTTTGATCGAATGCCAGGCCAGGCAAACTATCGCCAGCCCGCTGGAAATGCCAAAGGCAAAGGGCACGATATATTGCAGCGGAATAAAGGGCAGCCGGGCGATGGCCGGCGCGGCAAAATTAATGGCGGTCATCAGCATCAGCGTCTTATGCTCGGCGGGGCGCTTGCGGTAATAGATAGCTCCGGCGAAAAACAAAACGAAGAGCGCCATGTCTCCCACGGGGATCATAAAAAAGACGCGCGGATCGGCTCCCGGAGGCGCGCTGCCGCGAACCAACTGCGAATCGTAAGCTGTCGCCAATCCGATGATCACCACCAACGCGGCCAGGACAATTCCCGCCATGCCCATCGTCATGTGCAGCTTGATGTTTTTTGAACGGATCAGTGCGACCTGCGCGACGAAATAAACCACCCACAGCGACATTATGATCGCGTGCGCGTGGACCAGTGAATTGGACAGCGCCGGAACATCAAAAAACGCGCTGAAATAATAAGTTCTGAAATATCCGGCCAGCACCAAAAGCGGGAATAACACCGCCGCCGCCAAAAACAACCTGCGGTCCGCTAACCGCCGCAAAAGATTCACATTCATCGCCATAAAAATAGCCTCCGATGTATAACGCGTAAAATGGCGGCGAAAAGTATCAAATTAGGGATAGGGAATAGGGATCAGTGATTAGTGACCAGGGACAAGAGAAGACAGAAACGCGACAGTTAAGAAGGCGGAAACGCGACAGTTATGGAGCGTGATCTTCGTAACAAGGTAAATAGGCCACACATCGAACGGTAAAATACGTTTTTCGCGAACCGAAATTCACCTATTTCTTATCCGTGTTTATCATTCCGATCTGTGTTCATCCGTGACTGTTTTCTTTCGCACAAAAGAACACGCTCCATAACTGTCGCGTTTCTGCCTTTTTGATAAACAATTTCCCGCAAACTTACGTAAAATAAAACGATACACGAATAAAAGCCAAAAAACGCGGAGGAGATATGCGAATTTTCAGAACATCAGTGGTCTTTTTATTGCTCGCTTCGACCCTATTCGGGCAGAGTTTGAAAGGTATAGCGGTCGGCGATATGGACGGCGGCGCGCTGGCCTGTGACGATTTTTACTCTTACGCGAACGGCAAATGGCGCGCGGATAATCCGATCCCGGCGTCGATGGTGCGCTGGAGCCGCCGCTGGCAGGCGGGTGAAATGGCGAAAGATAAGGTGCGGCTGATCCTGGAAGATGTGGTCAGGAGCTCGGAGAAATCAGCCCCCGCCAGGGGCAGCGTCGATCAGATCGTCGGTGATTTTTATACGACCTGCGCCGATGAAGCGCTCGCCGATAAAAACGGATTGACGCCGATCAAGCCGCTGCTGACAAAGATCGATAAGGCAAAAACCAAAGGCGATATCCAGGCGCTGATCGCCGAGCTGAGGCTGTACGGGATCTCCGCGCCGTTCGGTTTTAGCAGTGGCCAGGATTTTCATGCGCCGGAAAACGTCATCGCTTTTATCAATGCCGCCGGTTTGGGCCTGCCCGACCGCGATTATTATCTGAAGACCGAGCCGCGATTTGTCGAAGCACGCGAAAAATATGCGGCGCATATCAAAAAGATGTTCGAGCTGGCGGGTTCCGATCAACCGGGAAATATTTCGACAGCGATCTTTGATTTTGAGACCCAGCTCGCGATGGCGTCGCTCGATAATGTAGCGCTGCGCGACCCGGCGGCGACCGATCACAAGATGAAATTTGCCGAGCTGCAAAAACTCACTCCTAATTTTGACTGGGCGGCTTTTTACAAACGCGTGGGAGTAAAACCCGCCGATCTGAACGTCAGCGAACCGGAATTCATGAAAGGCTTTAATAAGCTGCTGGGTAGCAGGGAAGTTTGGGATTGGCAGCAGTATCTGAAATGGATGGTCATCAATACCGCGTCGAACGATCTTTCCAAACCGTTCGTCGATGCGAATTTTGCTTTTTACAACCAGTATCTTTCCGGCGCGAAGCAGATGAAGCCGCGCGCGACGCGCTGCGCCCAGCAAGCCGACGGGCTGATGGGTGAAGCGGTGGGGAAAAAATACGTGGAAAAATATTTCCCTCCCGAAGCTAAAGTCAGGATGACCGCGCTGGTGCAGAATCTGATCGCGGCGATGAAAGAGATCATCGAGGGGCTGGATTGGATGTCGCTCGAGACGAAAAAACGCGCGCTGGAAAAACTGGCAACCTTAAAACCGAAGATCGGTTACCCCGACAAGTGGAAAGATTACAGCAAACTGCAGATCGGCCGGGAATCGCACATCGGCAATACCACCGCCGCGGTACGCTTTTTAACGGCCGAAAATCTGGCGCGGATCGGAAAGCCGGTCGACCGCGAGCGGTGGGAAATGACCCCGGCGACCTCGGACGCACAGTATAATCCGCTGCTTAATGACATCACTTTTCCCGCGGGAATTTTACAGTCGCCGGCCTTTTCGCTCGATGTCAGCGACCCGGTAAATTACGGCGCGATCGGCGTCGTCATCGGGCACGAGATCAGCCACGGTTACGACGATCAGGGAGCGCAGTTTGACGCCACGGGCCACCTTAATAATTGGTGGACCAAGGAAGACTACGCGAAGTTTCAAACGCGGACGGAATGTGTCTCCAGGCAGTTTGAAGGCTATTTTATCGAGCCGGGAATTCATCACAACGGCAAACTGGTGCTGGGCGAAAGCATCGCCGATCTGGCCGGCGCAAGGATCGCCTATAAGGCTTTGCAGATCTCGCGCCGCGGCAAAGATCCGCTGCCGACCATCGACGGCTTTACACCCGAACAGCAATTCTTTATCGCCTGGGGGCAATTTCGCGGCGATGCCACACGGCCCGAAACTATGCGCCAGATGATCCAGGGCGACCCGCACCCGGTGGCAAAGTGGCGCGTGATCGGCCCGCTCTCGAACCTGCTCGATTTTCAGAAAACCTTTGGCTGCAGCGCAACCGCGCCGATGGTCAGGCCCGCGGCTGAAAGGTGCGAGGTGTGGTGATACTCGTAGGGGCAGGGCTCGTCCCTGCCCGTGAGCGAAGCGGATACGTTTCGGACGTCGGGCAACCACAAGGGTTGTCCTACGAGTAATAGCAAAGTTTATTGAGAGAAAATTATTCACCAGCGCTCATCGGGCAATTGCGAGAGTTGCCCCTGCCGCTATTTCGCTTAATATTGGTTTTATCTCTTATTTCCCATGAAAGGCGAAATCTTTACTCGAAAAAAATCTCTCAGGCTGCCGGATTTTGACTATGCCTCGAGGCGCGCCTATTTTGTAACGATTGTCGTACAGGACAGAAAACCCGTATTTCTAAATAAAATGTTAGCCAGAGAAGTAATTAATTGCTTAATAAAATTGCGGGAGCAACGTAAATTCAATTTATACGTTTATTGTTTAATGCCGGATCATTTCCATGCGATCATCGGAGCCGGTAAATCCGGCCAGTCTCTGGGCAGAATTTGCGGTGCTTTCAAAAGTGTTTCAAATCGCATTTACTGGCAGTACGGCACAGGCAAACTTTGGCAGAGACAATTTTACGATCACATAATCCGTAATGAAGAAGATTTTTTTGAGTCATTTGAATATATCAGGTTAAATCCGGTGCGAAAGAAATTAACCGAAAAAATCGAGGATTGGGAGTTCACCGGAATCGTTGACATCCTGCATCCAAAAATAACGTAGGGACAGGGCTCGTCCCTGCCCCTGAGAGAAACTATGGGCGGTTTCGGACGCAAGCGTCCGTCGGGCAACCACGAGGGTTGCCCCTACGTTAGTCAGACGGCTGCGGTTCTCCCAGAAATCCTGCGACGATAGTGCGCTGCCATTGATGATCGTCGGCATTTGGAAACATCTTCGACGGCGAGTTTTGCGGCGAGTAAGTGAATTGCTGGATATCCTGCGAGAACGTAAAAAGCATCATCCCGAGGATTGGCGGCGAATCCGCCGCGACGCTCCACTGCGCCAGTTGGTAAACCTCATCGATCGGCGTCATCCCACCCTGGCCCGGCGGGCCGGCTTGAACTCCGATGGCGAGCTGGTTCCAGTTCATCCCGACGTTCGTGCCGCCTGCCATAATATTATGGTATTCCTGGATGAGCGAGATCTGGTATGCGTAGCCGTCGCCGTAAGACATCGTGCTGCCGATATCGAGCAATTGGCCGAGGTACGCGCCCGCATTAGGAAAGCCCGCCGCCACAGGCACGTTAAAATAATTGGGCGACGGCGGAATGTCATTCCAGAGCGCTTTGGTTATCATGCCTTCGCCCAGCGCGCCGCGCAGCGAACCGATCACGTTCACGAAATTTTGCGTATGGACCGCGCCGCCGTTTTCGTTATCGATATCAATGCCGTCGAGGCCGTACTTATCGACGATGTTTGTCTTTACGTACTGGGCAAAGTCCGCGGGGTCGCTGATGGCGTCCCACCCGATGCCGTTACTTCCTATTAACGACAGCAGCACCTTGATACCGGCCGCCTGCAGTTGCTGCACATTGGTTTGCGATTGTCCCGTCTGCAAAGTCATCTGCTGCACGATCGTATCTGGAATATTGACGTACGGCGCCGTGGACGAGGTGAAATCGGCGCAGAAGAGATAGACTATACTCGTCTGCGGCTGCTGCCCGTTGGGAAGTGTGTAATTAAGTATATCGGTCAGCGGCACCTCGACAGTATCCATATGCCCGCTTGGGCCGATGCCAACCTGAGGGATCCAATAGGATGCCAGGACACCCTGGTTCGGTAAGTTGCTCATCTGTTCTCCTTTTAGTTTGATTGGGAATAAGAAAACGTGAGCCGCATTGTACACCATCTGACAACCATTCGGAATAGATGAAAGATCATAGATGATAACGGATAGATTCCGGATCTCTCCTCTCTCATCTATCAGTTATCATCTACTGCCGAATAACGATCTCATAAACTCCTATTCATCATTCACTATTCAAGCTATACTAGCGGCAATGCCTTTCTTTCAGCACAGGCCGCGCGCGCCGCTCGATGAATTTGTCGAGATGCTCTGGTTTTCCGAAGAGCCGCCGCTGGCCCACGCGCAGGAAAGGCTGCTGCCGACCGGCACCGTCGAGATCATCATCAACCTCAACGAAGACGAGACCCGCACTTACGATAAGAACAACAACACGCTGGTCGATACGATGAGCGGTTCGATCATCTGCGGAATGCATACCGAATTTTTTGTCATCGACACCGCCGAACAAACCCGTGTGATGGGAGTGCATTTTAAACCCGGCGGCGCTTATCCTTTTTTGAACCTGCCGGCGGGCGAGCTGCATAACCGGCACGCGGCGCTGGAAGATCTGTGGGGCAGGGCAGAGGCGGCCGAGCTGCGCGAAAGATTGCTCGGGGCTGATTCTCTGGCGGAAAAATTCCGCATACTCGAAGCGCATCTGCTGCGGATAGCTTTTCGGCCGCTGACGCAGATGGCGAATAACGGGGCCGTCGCCTTTGCGCTGGAGCATTTTCTCTTCGCGCCCGGCGTGCAAAAGATCGCCGCAGTAACGGACAAGATCGGGCTGAGCCAGCGGCGTTTTATCGAGATCTTCAAACAAAAAGTGGGCGTCACGCCCAAGGCTTTTTGCCGCGTGATGCGTTTCCAGCAGGCGATCAAAAAGATCAGCGCGGGCAGCGAGATCGATTGGCTGGATGTGGCCCTGGATTGCGGCTATTTTGACCAGGCCCACTTCGTCCACGACTTCCGCGCCTTCTCAGGCATCACCCCTACCGAATACGCCGCCCGCAAAACTCCGCACCTCAATCACGTTCCGATTTAAGTCGAGAGAGTCTGGGGATCAAAATTATTCATTATTAATTATGAAATTATTAATTGTTTTAAAGAATATTTCCGGGAAATTAATTAACAAATATATAATGAATAATTAACAATTTTACTTAATTCTTCGCCCGCGCCCTTTCTTTTCTGCCCTTCAATTTTTTACAATACGGACTTTAATTATTAGTGAATAATGGTTAATGATCAATGACTAGAAGTAAGCGGTTACTCTTATTTCTTCAACTAATCATTTATCATTAACCGTTATCAGTTAAGGAGAACCATGTCCGTAAAACCCATTCCCGAAGGATACAGCACGCTTTCGCCGCATTTGATCTGCCGCGGGGCGGCGGGGGCCATTGATTTTTACAAGGCGGCATTCGGCGCCGAAGAGCTGACGCGATTCGGCACGCCCGACGGCCACATTGCCTGCGCGGAGCTGCGCATCGGCGACAGCAATTTTGCCATTGCCGATGAAAATATCGAGTGGAATAATTTCAGCCCTGAGCATCTGAGCGGCACGGCCGTGCAGGTGATGTTTTATACCGATGATGCCTACGGCGTGGAAAAACGCGCGCTCGAGGCCGGCGCCGAATCGATCTATCCCGTGCAGGACCATTTTTACGGCGAGCGGCAGGGGAGGATCCGCGACCCCTTCGGCCACCAATGGCTGATCTCGCAGCGCATCGAAGACGTCACGCCCGAGGAAGTTCAAAAGCGGATGAACGAGTGGTCGAAGGAGAATATGTAAACCCGGCGCTCCCAGGAAGAGGAACTTATGTCATCACAATATAGCCCCGATAATTATCACACCATTACGCCGGCCCTTGTTTGCAAAGACGCGGCCGCGGCGATCGAATTTTACAAACTTGTCTTTGGCGCAGAAGAATTGCTGCGGCTGGAATATCCGCAGGGCGGCATCGGCCATGCCGAACTGATGATCGGCGATTCGCCGGTGATGCTCTCGGACGAGCATCCGGATATGAATATTTTAAGCCCGCAAACCATCGGAAATTCGCCGGTCAGTATGCACATTTATGTGCCCGACACGGACGCTGTTTGCGCCCGCGCGGTCGAGGCCGGCGCCACGCTGGCGCGACCGGTCACCGACCAGTTTTACGGCGACCGCGTCGGCCATCTGGAGGACCCCTTCGGCCATAGATGGAGCGTTGCCACGGCAGGAAAGCCAATGTCAAAGGAAGAGTTGCTAAAGCTGTGGGATAAGATGATGGAAGAAGGGAAATAGGAAATTAGGGAATAGGGAATAGGGAATAGGGACCACCTGAGCATGAGGTCAGAACCCGAAGCGGTAGCGAGGGGTTTCCGTGATGTTTAATCGCTAGTAGCTAATCACTAAAACGAAACCCGGTCACTACCGTTCCCGGTTCTGACTTCATGATTGACAAAGCCCTGATTGATAAAAAATTTTTATGGTTTTGCAACCATAACAGCAACTCACCTCATCACACATTCATACCGCGTTAATCCCAACCTTCAAAAAGGAGGCTTTCCTATGAGCCGAAGTGTACGTACGTTTTCACTGTTCATAATGGCGGTATTTTCCGTCCTGGTCTTGTCCGGCTTCGTTGCTGCAAGAACTGTAACTCAACCTATCCCGCTGAGGGTAATGTATCTCAAAAGCCATCTTGTCTTTATCGGCACCGTCAGTGGCGCGAGTGGCTGGGAGCAAGCCACAGAGAGCAATGGCAAAGTTGTCTATCGTCGAACTTTGATGATAAATGTCGAATCGCCGATAAAGGGCGTGGCGTCCGGTGAGATCGCGGCAACTGAGATCGCCACCGAGATCGTTGGGGGTTCCGCATCCCCAAAAGGTGAGTTTCCCGCCCAGCGCAGGCTTTTCTTTCTCGGTAACCGAGACAATTCTTATTACATATTAAGCAATTTTCACGGTGATTTTTCACTGAATAATACACAGTTGGATGTGTACGCCGCGCGTCTGCGCGAGCTGCAAAATATTTATCTTTCGGGCAACCGCGTCAAAGAGCAGTTATTGGATTGGCTGAGCGCGGTGGCCGCCGATCCGGTCACCAGTTTTGAAGGCGCTTATGATCTGAAAAACGTGCTCGCGAGCGCCGCCAATTGCGCTTCTACTGAAGCCGGGCCGGTCATAGATCCTTCCGGCCTGTCGACCGAAGCCGGGCCGGCGATCGACCCGACGGGCAGACCGGAAGGCTCCGGGCTTGACCCGCATGGCAGAGGCGACAATGGCCCCTGCGTTGATCCTTACGGCGGCGCCCGTGAGAGCGGTTCCTGCATAGATCCGATGGGCCAACCGTGCACTTTGGCCGGCGACGGTGGTTCCTTCATCGATCCGCTCGGCCGTGACGGCGGTTCCTGTATCGATCCGAACGGAATTCCGTGTGATGTAAAGGGAGTTTTCGAAGGCTCCGGTATCGACCCGCACGGGCGACCTGTTTCCGGAAAAGGCGATGACACTTCGCACCTTGACCCGAACGGCAGACCGGTAAAAGGTGACGAAGGGCCATATGTCGATCCCAATGGCAAAGACGAAGGCAACGGTTTTGACCCGCATGGCAGATCGGTAAAAGGCGAGGATGGACCGTTCATTGATCCTAACGGCAAAGACGATGGATCGGGGCTCGACCCCCACGGCAGGCCGGTAAAAGGTGACGAAGGTTCACAGCTTGATCCCAACGGCCGGGATGAAGGATCCATGATCAATCCGAATGGCCGGGAACAAGGATCAGCGGTCGATCCGAACGGCAATTCCGATGTCGGATCGCGGCTCGATCCTAACGGTAAAAAAGTTAGATCGGCCCCGCTGAAAACGCTGAAAACGCTGAAAACGCCGAGAAAGCCTGCTGCCGAACAAGGTTCCGGTATCGACCCCAATGGAATAAAAGGCGACGAGGGCTCCATCATGGACCCCGATGGCCGTGTTTTTGGTATCGATCCCAACGGGCGCAAAAATACGCGCGCAGCGAATCGCGACACCGGTTCCTGCATTGATCCGCTCGGCCAGCCCTGTGGCGGTGAAGACGGTGCGGGTATCGACCCGCACGGCCGCAATAGCGAAAGCGGCCCGATCATGGACCCTAACGGCCGAAAAGCTGACAGAGGTGCACAGATCGATCCCAACGGCAAATGCCGTGGCGATTATACCGGCTGTGTCGATCCCAATGGCAAGAAGGCGCAGAGCGGCGCGCCAAGTGAAACTGCCAAAGGCGAAAATGGAGCATGGCCCTGGCAGCTTTCACAGGGCGCAAGGGGCGGCGCGGTTACCGGCGGCGCGGTTAAACGCGACGATGGTTCACACATCGATCCCAACGGCCGGAACGGCGAAAGCAACTCGAGCCCGGGGGAATTTCCCTGGCAGCTTTCAGGCGGCCCTAACGGCAAACAAACGGCCGGCGGCGCTGTTAAACGTGACCAAGGTTCGATGATCGATCCCAATGGCAAATGTGCGGGCGACTATACCGCCTGTATCGATCCCAACGGTAAAAAGGCAACGCGCGGAGCGGTCAAACGCGACGACGGTGGGCACGTCGATCCGAACGGACGCGATGATGGAATCGGACTCGACCCGAACGGCAAGAACAGCGAAAGCGGTCCGGGCATGGACCCGAACGGCTACGGCATCGCGATCGACCCGGACGGACGGAACGCTGAAAGCGGCCCCCGGATGGACCCCAACGGCAAAGGCGAGCAGGGGCCGGCACTTGACCCGGATGGCAGAAAAAGTGATGAAGGCGTCGCGATCGATCCCTTCGGTAAAAAACAGGGATCCGCGACAGCTAATCGCGATTCGGGCGCGGCGGCCGATCCTTTCGGTAGAAAGCAGAAGCAGGCAGCCGCAAACCGTGAATCAGGTTCGGCGATCGACCCTGACGGCAAGCAGCGTGCTGCCGGAAAAGACCCGGGTGACCAGGGCGGCTGCATCGATCCTGACGGCAGGTCATGCGTTTCAAAAGGGGCAAAAGGTGATGATGGCGCGGGAAGCGATCCGGACGGCAAAAAACCGAATAGAACGGCGCGCGATGCGGGCTCGACGATAGATCCCGACGGACGCGATCATGGCGCAACGATCGATCCGAATGGCCAAAATGGGCGAAAAGGCGACCAGGGGCCTTCGACCGATCCGGACGGCAGGCATTCTCAAACCGCAAAAGGCGGTGATCAAGGCGCATCGATCGACCCTCTCGGCAGAAAAGTGAAACAGGGCTCGACGGGCCGTGACACTGGTGTGCTGATCGATCCTCAGGGCAAAACGCCTTGCCTTAAAAAAGGCGACGCGGGCTGCGGTATGGATCCGGATGGTAAAGGATTGGGAGTTGATCCCAACGGCCGCGGCGGTGCGTACGATCCGAACGGACGTGGCGGTATATGCGACCCTAACGGACGCGGTGGTATCTGCGATCCTAACGGCAAATCAGTTGTCTCCAAAAAAGATGACGGCCGCGGTATCGATCCGAACGGCAAAGGTTATGGAGTCGACCCTAACGGCCGGGGCGCGTTGATAGATCCCGACGGTAAAGGGGCCGGCGTTGATCCAAACGGCAAAGGAATGGGGTTAGACCCCAATGGCGGCGGCAACGGATTGGGCGCAGTGATCAATCCCGACGGCCGCGGCTCAGCGATCGACCCGAACGGCGCCGGTTCTTCGATGGACCCTAACGGCGACGGCGGCGGCGCGATGGACCCCAACGGCAGAGGCTGGGGAATCGACCCCAATGGCAAACAAAAAGCGTCCGCTTCCGTGAAAAAAGACGACGGGCGAGGCATCGATCCTAACGGTAAAGCAGCCGGAGTGATCATCGACCCCAACGGCAGAGGCTATGGAATGGATCCGAACGGCAAGGGAACAGATCCCAACGATCACGGCGGAATGATCGATCCCAACGGCAAACCGGGTGACGTTAAAGACGCCGGTGTCCGCATTGATCCCGAAGGCAAACGGCGTAACCAAACGGCGGGCCGCGCAGCCGGAGTGATCATCGATCCTAACGGCCGGGATGCTGAAAATGACGCGAGCGTCAGAATAGACCCTGACGGTCGTAGTGTGATCGACCCCATCGGCAGAAGTTCCGGGATCGATCCTAACGGCAAGGCCGCCAAGAACGGTCGCCGAAAGGCCGAGGCGGGTATCAGGATAGATCCAAACGGCAAGGGAGTACTTATCGATCCCAATGGAAGGGGACTCGAAACGGATTCGGGTGCCAAGATAGATGGTAATGGACGATCGGCAGCCATCGATCCGCTTGGGCGGGCTGACGATAAGGATGCGGGCGTCAGGATAGATGATAACGGCAGAGGTGGGGGAATCGATCCCAATGGCCGTGACGCCGGTGTCCGGATGGATGATAACGGAAGAAGAGGGTTTAGCATCGATCCGAATGGCGCGACACGTGACGGAGGGCCGATCATGGATCCCAACGGGCGCGAATCGGGTACTTCGATCGATCCCAGCGGGGGTCAATCCGGAACTTCGCTCGATCCCAATGGGCGCGAATCCGGAACTTCTCTCGATCCCAGCGGGCGTCAATCCGGAACTTCGCTCGACCCGAACGGGCGCGAATCCGGAACTTCGCTCGACCCGAGCGGCAGGCTTATTACCGCTGTTAATAAAGAAAAGCTGGTTCAGGCTTTGCTTAATGCTATTTCCACGCGCGTGCCGCTTTCCGCCGGAGACCTCGAATTACTCAAGGTTGTTTCGGCATTTCACGACCGCCGCATTAACGCCGTATTGGCCGCTGCTTTTCCCGCTTTGACCGTCAACTCCGATCGCGCCGTGGCCCATTTATTGGACGGCACGGCCCGTTCGTTTGGCGACGAACGGTTGGGGAAAATTGCCGGGCTCTATGCGCTCACGATTCCGACCGAAGAGGGAATCCAGGAATGGGATGGCGATGTTCTGTCCAGGGCTTCCGAAGTCGACGCATGGGACTCGGATATTGTGAAAAGAAACGGTTCGACTCCTGCCTCAGCCCCTGCGGCCGAGGAATGGGATAGCGACGTGGTCAAGATCAGAAGGCCTGCGGCTGAATCCGCAGCTAATTCTGCCGGGCCGCCGCCGCCGAAACGCGTAGATGAATGGGACGGCGACGTCCTGTTAAGAAGTGCCGTCGATGAATGGGAGAGCGATATAATAAAAAGAGGCGCGGCCCCTGATGGCTTGCGCGTCAAGCTTCTCCAACTCTTTCAGGCACGTGTGCAATTGCTGGCAGGTCGTTAGCGAGGACGATTTGCAAGTGAAGAAGGGCGGCGCCTGTGGCCGCCCTTTAACTAAACCTGGGAGCGCCGGCATCTTGCCGGCAAAGCCCGCAGGCCCCGCATGTAGCAGAGCCTGTAATTCCCGATGCCGGGGGCATCATGGACATTAGCCGTGGGCGAAAAAGCCCACGGTCAGGTCAACCACCGACCGCAGCCCCGCAGGGGCGACAGAACCATCCCGCGCTCCTATCGGAGCTTAACAAATACCATTAACTTAATTCCGTGGGCTTTCGCCCACGGCTAATATCCTCCAAGCCCTCCGGGCTTTCAGAAACCCGGTTACTCACCCTCTGACGCCGGTGTGATGACCAAAGGCTCTCCGGTTTCGAGGAACGTCTTCAGGCCGGACAGAATGCAGGACCAGCCGGTGAAAAATTCTTTGGTGAGCGGGTTGCCGGCGGTCAGTTCGTCATGAACCAGCGTGAGTTTGCACGCTTCGCCTGCCGGCGCGATCTCCCAGGTTACGCGCGACCGCGGGTAGCTGGTAACTTCTTCGCCGCCCCACACCGGTTGAAAACTCATCACCAGCCGCCGCGGCGGTTCGATCTCTAAAATTTCTCCGGCGATCATGGCGGTGTCTTCCGTGTCGGGTTTGTGGGCCGCGCCGATGTATTCATATTTCGAACCCTGTTTCCAATCGGACTGGACCCGCGAGCCATAATAATAATTCGGCGTCACTGAGCCGTCGGTCAATGCCTGCCACAACTTCTCAGGCGTCGTTTTAATGTAGATCTCAAATACATGCTTTGGCGCTTCCGCCATTTTTGTCTCGGTCATAAGTGTCTCCTAATTTGTGAATCGTGGATCCTGTTTGCGGTTTTCGTGTAGTGGTTCAGTCTTCTGTGTTTTAAGAAGTAACCACGAAGTAACACGAACACACACGCTAAAACTAATTACCAACTACTCTTCTTCCAGATCGTATTTCAATTCCGTCAGCGAACGCGCCCAGCCCTTCGAATATTTGCTGACCCAGCGGTCATAGACCATTTGGATCGGCACGGGGTTTAAGAAGTGCAGGGTCTCACGCCCCTGCTTGCGCGTGGCCACCAGGCCGGCTTGTTTCAAAAGCTTCAAATGCTTCATCACTCCGAAACGCGTCATCTCGTTTTCCAAATGCGCCGACAACTCGCTCAGCGATTGCCCGTCCTTCAAAAATAAAAGATCGAGCAGCTTTCTCCGGCTCACATCAGCCAACGCTTTGAAGACCAATTCCCGATCCATTGAAATTATTATACGTGACCAAATAGTCACATGTCAAGAAATATCTTACTGACTTTAGGCGGAAAAGATCACGAGTCAATTTTTTGGTTTTACGATATAATGCCCGAAACCCGAAGTCTCACATTACAAAACGAATTCGCTTCTTTAATTCCTTGTGTAATCCAGGCCTCAATATAAAAAGAGCTTAGATATGGCTGAAACTTTAACGCTTAATGTGCAAATCGTTGGCAATAAACTCAATTATAGTGAAATCGAATCCATCCTGGACTCAGTAAAAATACCCGATGTCGATCTGTCAATAATAAGGCTTTACTCCCTGGACATGCCTTTTGATGAACAAAGTCGAAAGTGGATGACAACAACTACGGACATAGTTTTTATCTTTCTGAGTGAAAACGAGTGGGCGGATCGGCACGGCCAAACAGCCAATCTAGCCATTGACCTTAGTATTCCTGTCATTCCGATTTTTATTGGAAAAGACACTAGCAAGGCCATTGAATTACCGCAATTGTTTCACAAAGAGATTATAGTGCTACATGGTTCGAACCCGGATTCAATGCAACGATTGAACAACCGGATCAAAGAACTTATAGATGAAGGTATTTTAAATAAGAAACAAATGCGGCCGGATGTTGTTAATGCCCCCAGTCCTCATGTGGACATTATCGCGGAAAATATTTTGGTTGACGAACCGTACGAAGCCGATGATATGGGCCAGCCTGATTCAATTTCTAACGCCGATCTCGAAGATGATTCCGGCGACTATTTTGACGAGATAATAAGAAACCTGATCGGCCCGGATGACGATAAGCGCGCCGAACAGTTCGATGTCGCAATGCGTCTTTCCGACGATGACCGACTTGCTCTTGCCGCTCGTTTAAGATTTGAGATAAACGGAAAATACGGCCCCGGCGGGGAAAATGATAATTTTGACACTTCCAACTTATACCCTCAAAAGATCGTTTCAGTTCGCTCGTGGATGTTTAGCTTATTGATACGTATCGATCCGTCCGGCGCGAAAAGCCAGGGCCTGACATTAAAACATATTAATGAATCGGTAGAACCGGACCAGGGAGTGAGGTTTTGGATACTGGCAGGGCTGATTTGGAATAGGTCATCATTATTGGATGCCGCCGCCGAGATCTGTTTAGGAGACAGCCAAGCAGACGTGAGGACGCTGGCAAGAGCCGTTCAAGAGATACGGATAGGTGATTTAGTTTCGTTTCTCAAAGGACAGCTATCTTCCCAGGAAACGGTATGGGCGGCGTTAAGGACTCTGCGTGTAATTACATTGCCGGTATTAACTTCTGAGCTATGCAATCTTCTAATGAAGTCGAAATTCGGATCGAATACAGCTTATGACACACTTTATATATTAGGCAATTCCGATATGGCAAGGGGGGCGGCGGAAGAGCTTCAAGTATTTCCTGACGGAGTTGAAGCGACTATAAGACACATCATTGCTACCTCCCGAAGATCTGAGGATCATGCAATGCGGACTTTTGTGGCGCTGCTGGCAGAGTTAGAGACGAGTGAAGTGGATCGGGTTCTTAAAAGTGAGGTGGCCAAGCCTAAAACAGGAAAAGCAGCGCAGAGAGTTAGGATGTTTTTAGAGAAACACCGTGCCAGTCCTTCTTTTTCCGCAGTCGAGGAGACAAGTGCCAGCGCCGAGTTCACGCTTTTGCGGGACAACGAAGTATCATCCGCCATTGTTAACTCCGATATCAACGACATAGAAAACGATCTGCTGGACATTCGCAAAGATGTGCAGACGTTAACTGCCGTAATGCTGGCAAAAGATGTTAAGCCGCCGCTGGCGATTGGGCTCTTCGGCGATTGGGGAACGGGGAAAAGCTTCTTTATGGAATCTATGGAAGCGGCGGCTAAAAAATTGGCGGAAAATTCCACGGCTCCTGAATCAAAATTCAATTCGAATATCGTTCAGATCTGGTTTAATGCCTGGCACTATATCGATACTAATTTGTGGGCCAGCCTGGTGAGCAAAATTTTTACCGACCTTCAAGCCTACGTTGCCCCGGTGCTTCCGGATGCTGAGAAAATAAAAAAGCTGGAATCCAACTTGAAAGATGCGCAAAAAGAAATTGAAGAGATCGAGACGGAAAAAAACACGACCCAAGAGCAGCTAAATATTCGACAAGCCGAGCTTGAGGAGCTTAAGAAAAAACGCGAGATGAGAAAGATCGGTTTTTCAGACATGAGCGTTTCCGATCTGACGGAGATTTTTGTTAAGGAGCCTGGGCTCAAGGAGCAGATGAACGAGTCCCTTCAGGAAATCGGGATGTCGCTAGCCATGCAAAATGCGGAGGAACTTTCCCAAGTGGTGGCTGAAGCCCATTCGCTTAGCGGCCGGACAGTTTCAATATTTCTCGCTTTATCCAGGGCAAGCAGCCCGTATTTTTTGATCGGGGGAATGCTGGCTATCTTGTTTTTAGTTCCCGCCGCAGCTTACTTTTTGATCAAATTCCTGTCTATGGATAGCTTGATCGTGACTGCTTCCAGTTTAGTGGCGCAGATCACAGGCATCATTGTCCTTATCACCGCTTTTTTGAAGCCTGCGGTAAAGATGGCCGCGGCCGGATTAGCTAAAGTAGAGCAGGCAAAACACGCGATAGATGAAAAGATAGCTGAAAAGCGGCGGCAGCCGACGGCTAAAGAAAACCAATTGCAGGCTGAGATCGATGAATTAAAAAGAAAGGAAGAGGAGGCTTCCGCTCGCGTTTCGACCGCTGCCAAACAAGCGGATAATCTGCGAAGGCAGATACTCGATCTTGAAGAAAATCGCAGCCTGATAAATTTTTTAACTGAACGCAACAGGTCTGAAGACTATCGCAAACATCTGGGTATAATTTCCACCATTCGCCAGGACTTTAAAGCGCTCGAGGACCGGATGAAACACGCCGGTGCAAATCCGACACCAGGCCTTAAGCACGCCGACAGGATAATTCTTTACATCGACGACCTGGATCGCTGCCCGGCCGATAAGGTAATGGAGGTGCTTCAAGCGGTCCATTTGCTTTTGGCGTATAAGCTTTTTGTGGTTGTCGTAGGTGTGGACCCGCACTGGCTGCTGCACTCTCTGGAAGAAACTTATTCTGCCTTTAAAAATAATAAATCCGGTGGAGGTACTTCCGGATCGTGGCAGACGACCCCGCAAAATTACCTTGAAAAAATTTTTCAGATACCCTTTAACTTGAAGCCGATGACTTCTGCCGGTTACGGCGATCTGATCAAGGGGTTATTCTCTTCGTCGAAACTCGAAAGTAAAAAAAATATTTTACCGCCGAGGGAGATAATTCCCGAGATCGATACATATGATGACGGATCAAAGGACGAGGTTGAGAGAGGCCGGATCGATGATCTTGACCCGTTAAACGTAAAAGAGCGTGATCTGGAACATGCTTTAACCGGGAAAATTGTAGATCGCCAACTTCACGAAGAGCCCAAGGTTACGGTGGGTCCCGTAATCAATGACGAAAAAACCTTTATCGTGCGTGACGAAGCGCTGGTTTTTCAGACATGGGAAGTGCAATTTGCGCAAGATCTGTTTGGATTGAGTTCGACTCCGCGCTCGGCAAAACGGTTCACTAATATTTACCGGATACTTAAGGCGCAGGTTAGAAGCGGAGATTTTTCCGCATTTGAAGGAACGGAAAAAGAGCCCGGCACGTTTCAGCTTCCCATGCTTTTACTGGCGATGCTGCTATATTCACCCGAAGAGTGCGTAAAGCTATTCCCGTTACTTATGAAACACGCCGCAAATAAGGACAAAAAAGATGAGATAATCCAAAGTCTGAAAAAAGAAGGCGAATTTCCACAACTTAGCGCCAAAGCTTTGCTGTTTCTTGAACGTGACAGATTTCCCTATGAGCCTGACCTCATGCTCGAATGGATAAGGCGAGTATCGCGGTTTTCATTTGATGTGGGCCGAGAGGTACATTAATTTCAGTGCAGCCCCAATAATAACAGCGAAAACAGGAACGCATTACAGACCACAAGTAATTTGCTAATCAAATCCTGATGTTCTACCTTTTTGTAATGAGGATCTTATTACTAAGGGGCATTTTGTGCATGGTATTTCTCGCCGGGGTTTTCGCGCAAAATTCATCTGCACAAAAACAGCCGGAGAGTGATTACCTGGTGTATGTTTTGTCGGAGTCGGCGGACAGAATTGCATTAATAAGATTTGGGCCGAAGGGCACGAAGGTCGAGCGCGATTTTGAGACGGGCAGTATGCCTTCGGATATTGACGGGCCGCACGGCATTGCCATCTCGCCCGACAAAAAGTTTTATTACGTGACGCTCGCAAACGGGCGTCCGTACGGTTCGGTCTGGAAATACAGCGCGGTTGACGATCGGGTGCTGGGGCGCACGCAGCTAGGTTTTTTTCCCGCCACAATGGACCTCTCAAAAGACGGCGAGTTTCTCTACGCCGTAAATTTCAACCTGCACGGAGACATGGTGCCTTCGTCGGTGTCGGTCGTCGCCACCGCGCCGATGATGGAGATCGCGCGCATTCCGACCTGTACGATGCCGCACGGCTCGCGGCTGAATCCGCAGGGAACCAAACATTACTCCGCTTGTATGATGGACGACATGCTGGTGGAGATCGACACCGCCACGCTGAAAGTCTCGCGCCATTTCGTGATGACCAAGGGCAAAGAGATGGGTATGACGGGCCCGATACAAACGGCGCAAAAACAGGAAAGAATGGAAAGCGGGAAAATGGAAATGCCGCCCAAAGATGCGGCGAAGCACGAGGGATCGGGCAATATTTCCGGACATGGGATGGAGCCGCCCAAGGCAGGAGATACTTCCTGCTCGCCAACCTGGGCGCAGCCTTCTGCGGACGGCGCTTCGATCTTTGTCGCGTGCAACGCCTCGAGCGAGATCGTTGAAATAGACGCCGCGGCGTGGAAGCTGAAGCGGCGCTTACCGGCCTGCGCGGGCGTTTATAACCTGGCAGTTTCAGGGGGTTCGAAAAACGGCAAACTCATCGCGACCAACAAACGCGACCAATCGGTTTCGATCTATGACATCGCAACCTGGAAAGAACTGGCGCGGCTTAAGACGAAACGGAAAGTGCTGCACGGCGTGGTGGTTTCGCCGGACGATAAATACGCGTTCATCTCGGTAGAAGGGATCGGATCGGAACCGGGCACGGTCGAGATCATCGATCTCGAAGCGTTGAAAACGGTAGCGACGGTAGACGTCGGGCAGGAAGCCGCCGGGATAGATTTTTTGCGGATGGAAAAAGCGAAGTAAATAAGACAAACTAAAGTTTGAACTCTGAACCGTTTAGACTCCTTCCGCCATACATTAGCGAAGCTCATTGTTAAAATTTTTCACCAGCATCAAATTAAACTAGCGGCGTGAATTTTTTGAGGTAGAATTCAAAAACACGGGACGGCTGTTAGTTGGGATCAAAGGGGAGTTACAGTCCGTTCCGTGTGTGGTGCGTGATTCGCGGTTAAGATTTTCTCCTTTTATTAACCTCGAGTCACGCGGATGTTAGGTGGAAAACCGGCCGCGGATCTTGCAAGTGAACTTCCAGATCTGTGTCGGTCTGAGGATAGCGCGGAGGGGAGATCCGCGCTTTTCCGGTAGAGACCGGCGCAGTTTGTTTACTCGCTCGATCCGGGGCCGCTAAATTCACCGGACATTAGCGATACTCCTTGTTAGATTTTTTAACCGGCATCAAATTCATGTTAGCGACGTGAATTTTTGATGTAAAATTCAACATGCAAACCGCTGTGAATAGAGATCGGCGGAGAGACAAAAGAGAACCAGGGCTGCCCGTGATTGCCCTGGTTTTTTTGTTTGGCAATGAGGTCAGAACCGGGAGCGCTATCTGCCGCCGAAACCGGGTTTATTTTTTGTTTGCTCATGATGGTTTTTTGTTATGACGGAAACTATGGCGCTTGGCGATGAGGTCAGAACCCGAAGCGGTAGCGAGGGGTTTCTGCCTGTCGCCGCTGAAGCAGACCGGGATTTGTAAGGCCTGTTTACTTTCCACGCATTTGCTAACGCAAACGCTACTGACTCCGTAGCCGAACACGCGGAGTTACGGTCAGTAGCGTCGCCGTCAGGCGATGCGTAAAGCCCGTATTCGTGTAAATAAATACTCAAAGGTCGGGCGCGATGCATTAACAAGAGGCGGAAACGCGACAGTTATGGAGCGTGTTTCTTAACGCCAAAAATAATGGGCAGAAACCAAGGAACTATGGAGAGTAGTTTTTCTTAACATCAAAGAACACTCTCCATGACTGTCGCGTTTCTGCCTGCCCGCATCCTTTGATCGTGTGATCATTTACCCGGTTCGGTGGTCGAGCCTTTATTGGCTTTTGGCGCGCCGAGTTTTACTATCCACAAACCGCTGTTGATGTCATTGAAATATATCAGTCCTTTGTGCGGCTGCGCGCCCCAGGTAAAGGGCAGGTTCGGACGAAAGCCGTCGGGCGAGCCCGCCCAGAGATGCGCGATCTCGCGCCCCTGCCGGTAAAGATCGCCGCGCAGCTCGCCTGATACGTCGAGCACGCGCCCGCCGCCATTGTAATAACCCATGTAGAGCAGATCGCCTTCCACCCACATATTGTGCGCGCCGGCTTCGGGCACGGAATACTCCGCGACTTTTTTCGGGTTGTTGATATCGGAAACATCGACCACGTGCATAATGCCGCGGACGGGAATGCGGCCTTTGCCGTGGATATCAAAGATGGGCGGGAAGACCTCGTCGCCGACAAAGACGTAATTTTTATAACGGAACACGGAGTGCGTTCCGGCGAGCCAGCCGTTGCCGTAGAGCTCGTTATGATTAAAACGCAGTTGGCTGACGAGCACGGGTTTTTCCGGCGTGCCGCCTTTTATCCCGCTGCCCACGTCGAGGACGATCATGCCGTCGCGCCAGTAGGCGAGATAGGCCAGGCCGTCCTTGATCTGCAGATCGTGCAGATAGCGCCCGCCGATCTCTTCGCCTTCTTTGGTGCGAAAGGCCGTGACCACGTCGCTTTGAACCTGCCAGCGCCCGACCTCTTTCGGATTTTTGACGTCCGCAAAATCGATCACGCGCATCGAGCCGGTCGCGTCGTCGGTCAGATAAACATAATGCCCGTCGATAAACGCGCTGTGCACGCCGCCGGTCACCGTCAAGGTGTATTCGGAAATGACCTTCGGATGCGCCAAATCGGAAGTGTCTAAAAATACGATGCCGTTCTTGCGGTTCGAAGCGCCCTCGCGCGTTAGCACGCCGATCTTGCCGTCGGCGGTGGTGCTGATGTCGTTGACCGTGCGCGCGTCCACCTTGACCGTGTCCGTGAGCCTGGGGTTTGCCGGATCGGAAATGTCATAGACGACCAGTTTGTCCCAGATGGTGGAAACATAGGCGTAATTTCCAAAGATCCATTCTTCCGCGGCCTGGATCACCGCGCCGTTGCCGTCCACCATGTCTTTGATCAGCGTGTGGCCGACAACTTCGATCTCGCGCTCGGCATTTCTAGGCGTGACGACTATCGAAGCATGCGCCTGGATCGCGCCGTAGGTCGCCGTGACAATGTATGTGCCGGGGCGTTCGGCGACAAAAGCGCCGTCCGGATAGACCCGGGCGCCGCCATCATAGCCGCCCGTGACCGACCAGGTAACTGCCGTATTATCAAAGGCGATCAGCCTGAGGCCGGCGTCCGGGTTAGCATTCAAGCGAACCACGTCACCGGTGCGCGCGTTGGCAGAGCCCGGAGCGATCGACAAGCTCTTCAGCACATTCATTCCTACCGTGACCGAGATCGTTGCTTTACCGTTTTCCGAAGTCGCCGTGATATTTGCTTTGCCGAACTTGACGCCGGTTACCACGCCGGCGGCATCTACCCTGGCGATCGCCGGGTTGTCGGACGTCCACTTGATCACCGCCCCGCTGCGCGGATCGCCGTTGGCCGAACGGGCCACGGCCGCCAGTTTGTAACTCGCTCCGGCCACGATCCCGAATTTCACCGCTTCGATATCGATCCGCGTGACGGCCGGGGCCTTGACCATGACCTTGGCATAACCGGCCTTGCCGCCGACCAGAGCGCCGACCAGCACTTCACCGGGCTGGAAAAAAGCAACCGTTCCGTCTTCACCGGCGTGCGCCAGATCGAACGGCGCGGCAAACCACGCGGTCGGCTTATCGCTCAGCGTATTGCCCGCCTCGTCCTTGCCCACGGCGGTAAATTTGATCGGCTTACCAACCTCGGCCTCAGCGGTCGCCGGCGTAACCACGACCGTCTTGACGGTTGGCTGCTGCGCCGAGATAAAGGTTGAAAGAATCGCTAATAAAAATAAGGCCCAGAGTTTTTTCATAATGTCCCTTCGGATAAAGAAATGATTTGGCAAGTATTTTAACGTAATGAGGCCGGAACCGGAAAACTCCCCTCCTGCCCGATGAGGGGGGTGCTTTTTTGGTGTAACAGTTCCAGGGTGTGCCAATGAACCACCTGTTCCAAAAATGTGCCAGAAATCGTAAAAATCATAAGCGATCGCCCAAAAGTAAATAAAAGCGGCTTGAAAAGATCGGCGGGAGCGGGGAACCCCGCAAAACAGAAATGCCGCGAGGATATTATCGCCGATAGATATTATTTTGGTAAGAAAGGCTTTGGAAGAAGTTTGTTTTTTGCGATTTTAATATAAAACAACGGCCCTCGTGATGAGGTCAGAACCCGAAGCGGTAGCGAGGGGTTTCCGCCTGTCGCCGCTGAAGCGGACCGGGATTTGTAAGGCCTGTTTACTTTCCACGCATTTGCTCACGCAAACGCTACTGACTCCGTAGCCGAACGCGCGGAGTTACGGGTCAGTAGCGTCGCCGTCAGGCGATGCGTAAAGCCCGTTTTGTGTAATTGATACACAAGGCGGAACGTGATGCACGAGTATAGGTTGAAACGCGACAGTTATGGAGCGTGCTTCTTAACGTCAAAGAACACGCTCCATAACTGTCGCGTTTCTGCCTTCTGTCGCCGCTAAAGCGGCTTTGATTCTTATTGGGAATCGTGACCCCGCGCTAAAGCACGGGGCTATTATCAGATGTCCGCTGAAGCGGACCGGGATTTGTAAGGCCTGTTTACTTTCCACGCATTTGCTCACGCAAACGCTACTGACTCCGTAGCCGAACGCGCTGAGTTACGGGTCAGTAGCGTCGCCGTCATGCGATGCGTAATGTCCGAGCCCTAAGGGGCGAAGGATTCAACCGACGCTCCTGCCGGAGCTCCGGTAAATATTATCAACGCATACCGTAGGCTTTCGCCTACGGCTAATATCCCAAAGCCCTCCGGGCTTTTGTTAATTCCTGCGCCAGATACTCTTGGTATAGTCGCTGGATTCGCCGGTGGTTTCGTTATAGGTACGGATGTTGTTTCCGATCTTGGTAAGGGTCGATGAATTACCGTCGAGATAGATCTTACCTTTCCAGAAATTACCGTAGGTGGTCTGGCCGGCGGTATAAAGCGTGATGCGGCCGTCGTTGGCGATGATCATTTTACGATCAGGGCCGTTTTTCCAGTACCAGGTCCCGCGGGCCCAGTCGGGCGGGTTTTCCCGGCGGTTGCCGCCATTCCATCCCCCGTTATTGTTGCCGCCGCTCCATTTATTGCGGACATAGTCGCTGGATTCGCCGGTGTTTTCATTATAGGTGCGGATGTTGTTTCCGACCTGAGTGACGGTTGACGGGTTGCCGTCAAGATAGATCTTGTTACGCCAATAGCGGCCGTAAGTGGTCTGTCCGGCGGTGTAAAGGCTGATGCGCCCATCGCTGCCGATGGTCATCGTGCGGTCGGGGCCGTTCTTCCAATACCAGGTGCCCTGCATCCAGGAAGGCGTCCGGTCGGCATTGTTGCCGCCGTTCCACCCGCCCCCGTTGTTGCCGCCATTGCCGTTACCGCCGCTCCATTGGCTCTTTGAATAGTCACTGGATTCGCCGGTGCTTTCATTGTAGGTGCGGATGTTGTTTCCGACCTTGGTGATGGTCGATGAATTGCCGTCGAGGTATATTTTGCCCCGCCAATAATTACCGTAAGTAGTTTGGCCGGCGGTGTTTAGCGAGATACGCCCGTTCCGGTCGATGGTCATCGTACGGTCGGGGCCGTTCATCCAGTACCAGGTTCCGCGCGCCCAATCGGGGGCGTTTTCGGACCTGCCCTGGTTACCTTGAGCGAAAATTGAAACCGCTGTTAATAAACCGATAGCAATAATTGTCAAAACTTTATTTAGCCGCATTTTGCTCCTCCTTTTTCTAACCCTGTTTTCCCGTTCAAACAGTGAACGGGAAATTCTCAGATTTTGAGACGAAATCGCCAATATAATAGTTGTCTTAAATCATACACAATTGCGGGTTAGGTTGCATAGGCCGAAATCAGGCCATTTACCGGGAGCGCGGTTTTGTCAGTAGCGCTTGCGTTAGCGAGTGCGTTCTTACACCGTCAGAGAACGCATCTGCCGACGCAGACGCTACTGACCTCATTTGTGACGCGCTCCATAATTTAGCGGTTTTTATCGATAAAATTCGAGGGATCTAGCCAACCGGCGCGCTCTTTGGAATAGCCGCCGCCGATGGCGCCGAAGACCGGGCATTCGGCGGTGCGTAGCTCAAAGTGCAGGTGGCAGGGATAGAGGCCGCCTCCGTCGCCGATCTTGCCCACTTGCTCGCGGCGGGCGACGTCGCCCGAAGTTTTGGTAAATTCCTGCAGGTGGCCGTAGAGAGTTTCGATCGCCCGGCCGTCTTTCAAACGGTGGCGAACGATCAGCACGTTGCCCCAGCCGAGCTGGTTTCCGGCAAAGACTATGGTGCCGCTGGCCGCGCTATAGACGGGCAGGCCGCAATCGGTGTTGCCGCCGGTGTCGGCATTCCAGTCTTCGCCGAGGTGATCGTTGACGGTGAAATCCTGCGCGTTGTACCAGCCGTCTTTGTCTTTCTTTTGCGTGACGGTCTTTGTTTTGCCGACGGGGTAATCAAAGCCTTCGGCAAGCGGGATCTGGTGCGGGGCTTCCAGCGCTTTTTGGGCTTCGACCGCAGCCAGATTCGGCCCGCGGCAGGCGATAGAAAGAAAAATAACCAGAATAAACAGCGAGGCGGTTCGCATTATATTTAAGGATAACGTAAAAAACATAAAAGATGTTCGGAGTACGAGGTCAGAACCGGGAACGCAGTGACCGGGTTCTTATCCGACTGGGCTAGATAATGGAAGTTTATTCGCTCCGCTCATTTACCCGGTCACTACTTTCCCGGTTCTGACAAGAAGCAACTCGGTCATGCGTTCCCGGGTTCTTATCCGATGGGCTAGATAATGGAAGTTTATTCGCTCCGCTCATTTACCCGGTCACTACGTTCCCGGTTCTGACAAGAAGCAACTCGGTCATGCGTTCCCGGGTTCTTATCCGATGGGCTAGATAATGGAAGTTTATTCGCTCCGCTCATTTACCCGGTCACTACGTTCCCGGTTCTGACAAGAAGCAACTCGGTCATGCGTTCCCGGGTTCTTATCCGACTGGGCTAGATAATGGAAGTTTATTCGCTCCGCTCATTTACCCGGTCACTACGTTCCCGGTTCTGACAAGAAGCAACTCGGTCATGCGTTCCCGGGTTCTTTTTATTACCACCAGTCGTAGTTCGGCAATTCGTCTCCCTGCCGGTTGATGACGTAATCCACCGCTTCGGCAACGCTGCGTTCATTCCAAAGGTTTCTACGGCTGCCTTTTTCCGCCCACGGAGTATCTTCACTATTCCAGAGCCGTTCTTCGCGAAGCCCTTTAGTCGCTCCGGCTTTGATCGCCGCTAGAATCCGCGCCGAATCTTTTCCACCGATGCAAATGACCACGTGAACGTGATTGGTGCGAACGTTTATCGCGGATATCTGCCAGCCCCGATTCTTGCATATTTCACGAACACCTTGTTCGACGGCCCTTCGCTGCCGCGCATTTAGTTCGACCGGCCGGCGATCCAGCCGGGCTTGATTGTAGCTTTTCCAATCATTGTTCGCAGAAATTCTCGGCGAGCCATAAGTGTTGTGATGCCGATCGACCGAGCCGCGTTCGTCACCGTGCAGCCAGGTGCCGTAGCAGCGAAACGTGAAGAAGACAGCAAGTGGGATATCGGTGTCGTTCCACATAAGGAATGAAATAAAAATAACATAAATTGATCACCGCCGGAACAGGCCGACTTGGACATGGAAGTCAGCCGGCCGGAAAAAGAGAACCCGGTCACTGCGTTCCCGGTTCTGACCTCATATCACATCGTGCGAGCATTATTCCTGCAAGAAGCCGAGGGGCCAATCGTTCTTAACGGTGGTAAACATATCTTCTGACAGTTAAGGAGCAGGTAAGATGGAAAAGAATTCCGTGAGATTTGCCGTGATGCTGCTGGCGTTTGGCGTGGGAGTCGCGATAGCCGGCGTTTTTTATTTTAAAACCAAAGCAGAGCCGATGCCTGAGGTTCCCCCGGTCACCGAAGTCGTTATCGAAGAACCCCAACAGCAGAGAAGCGGCGAGGGCAAGACCCTGGAGATGGTATTTGTCATCGACACCACCGGTTCGATGGGCGGCCTGATCGAAGGCGCCAAACAAAAGACCTGGCAGATCATAAACGACGTGATGCAGAAAAGCTCAAAGCCCCGCGTCAAGGTCGGGCTGGTGGCCTATCGCGACCAGGGCGACCAGTACGTTACCAAAGTGCTGCCGCTGACCGATGATCTGGACAAGGTCTATATGAACCTGATGGAATATGAAGCGGCAGGCGGCGGCGACAGGCCGGAAGCCGTGGGCAGCGCGCTGGCCGATGCGGTCGCCAAAGCGGGCTGGTCAAAAGACCGTAAGGACGTCGCACAGATAATCTTCCTCGTGGGCGACGCTCCGCCGCAAACGATCCAAAACGAGCCGAATGTTTTGGAGATCACAAAAAATGCCACGCGGCAGAATATGATCGTCAATACCATCCAGTGCGGAAAAGAATCGGAGACTGAAAAGATCTGGCAGGAGATAGCGCAGCGCGGGCAGGGTAAATATTTCGCCATCGATCAGAACGGCGGCGTGGAAACGATAAAGACCCCGTACGACGACCGCTTGTCCCAACTCGGAGGCGAGATGGGCGGAACTTCACTGGCCTACGGCAGCATGGAAACACAAAATGCATCCCGGATGGAGGCCATGAAAACGGAAGGTGCGATGAGTACCAATGCCGCCCCTGCGGCCCGTGCCGACCGGGCGCTCAATAAAGCGCTGAACAGCTCCGCTTATTCTAACGACTTGCTGCAGGACATCGAAAACGGAAAGACGCAGATCAGCAGCGTAAAAGATGACGAACTGCCCGCCGATCTGAAAGCGATGCCGGCAACGCAGCGCGCCGCGGAAATACAAAAGCGGCTGGACGGGCGAAAGAAGATCCGTGAAGAGATCCTGAGCGTTTCAAAACAGCGCGCGGCCTACCTTGAGGAACAGCGCAAGCGGTCGGGTAAGGCGAGCGGATTTGACGCGGCAGTGGGAAACGCCCTGAGCGAACAGTTAAAACTCAAGGGTATCAATTAGCAATCGGCCCGCTCTTTCCGGGAGCGCCGGTGTCCCGCCGGCAAGCGTGGCTTGTCCACGCTAAACTATTATCGAGCGAAATTTTAGATCGCTGCTCGATCTTGCCGGCACGGACGCGCACAGCGTTCGAAAAAGCGTTTAATTTGTCATCAAGTCAGCGCGACGAATTGCGCTTGACGGCGGGACACCGGCGCTGCCAGGACAAGCCACTGCCCTTATGAGCGGCGCGTCATTTTTGTTATGGTGATATAAAGACAAAGAGAAATATATATGACAACAGAAAACAATTTGGGCGGGGAATTTACCTTTCCGGGCACGGCAATGACGGTGAAGCGCATGGGATATGGCGCGATGCAATTGACGGGGCCGATGGTTTACGGCGAGCCGCGCGACCGGAAAGAGGCCGTTGCTGTTTTGCGGAGGGTGATCGAGCTTGGGATAAACCACATCGACACCAGCGACTATTACGGGCCGCATATTGCCAATCAGATAATCAAAGAAGCCATTCATCCTTATCCTGAAAATTTGGTGATCGTGACCAAGCTCGGCGCCAAACGGGCGGCGGACAAATCGTGGCCGAGGGCCCTGTCGGCGGAAGATCTGACCGAGGGCGTGCATGACAATCTGCGCAATCTCGGGCTTGAAGCGCTGGACATCGTGAACCTGCGCGTCGGCGGGATCGAAGGGCCGAGCGATGAATCGATAGCGGAACCGCTCGGCGTGCTGGCAAAATTAAAAGAGCAGGGGCTGATCAAACACATCGGCCTTAGCAACATTTCGCCGGAGCAATTTGAGGAAGCCCGTCCGATCACGGAGATCGTCTGTGTGCAAAATCATTACAACGTGGCGCACCGCGGCGACGATAAATTAATCGCCGATCTGGCCGCGCGCGGGATAGCCTATGTGCCGTTCTTTCCGCTCGGCGGGTTTCGCCCGCTGCAATCGGAAACGCTGGACCGGATCGCCGCGGAAGTGGGCGCGCCGAAAATGCAGGTCGCACTCGCGTGGCTGCTGCAGCGCTCACCGAATATTCTGCTGATACCCGGAACTTCGTCCGTGGCGCACCTGGAAGAAAATACCGCCGCCGCCGCTCTCAAACTAACACCCGAAGTGGTGGCGGAGCTGGACGCGATCGCGGGGAAATGAGGTTAGAACCCGAAGCGGTAGCGACTGGGTTTCTTTTTTTAGTTAGTGATTCTTTTTAAATTGCCGCTAGCTTTAGCTAGTGGACTGATGGGCAGGGAAAATCAGGGCTTTAGCCAAATCAAGTTTCGGCTAAAGCCGCAACCTATTTTTCACAGATCAACCACTAGCTAAAGCTAGTGGCAATTTAAAAGCGGGCAGGGACAAGCCGCTGCCCCTACATTTATTCCCCGATGGTTTTTTCCATTACGATAAAATGGTAAGGCTGGAGGGCGGAAGGGTCCTGGGGGATGTGGTCTTCGGTGCCGGTGACGGCGTAGCCGAGCTTTTCATAATACGGCGGGAGTTCGGTGCGCGAATCGAGAACGCGCAGCGTCATCACTGAGCAGCCGGCTTCGCGGCAGAGGTCTTCGGATTCGGTGACCAGACGCGCTCCCAGCCCGCGTCCCTGCTGCGAAGGCGCGACGGCCAGCAGGCCGAAATAACCCTGTTCGCCGCGCAGCTCGGTATAGACGCAGCCGACCGGTTCGGCGTCCGACACGGCCAGGATAAAAGTGCCTTTTTGCAGATGATCCGCCACGCCGGGAAGATCGATGCGCTCTTTGGAAAAATATTTGAGCTCAATGGCAAACGCCTCGTTGATCAGCTCCATGATCACGGAAGCGTCTTCCGGCCCCGCCTGGCGAAATGTGTAATTGCCTTCCATTGCAGGAGATATTTAAGCACAATAACCGGGGAAGGGGAATAGGGAATGGTGAGCAGGATATGAATTGTAGGGGCAGGGCTTGTACCTGCCCGGTTTTATTTTTTGTAAGATCCAAGACGGGCAGGGACGAGCCCTGCCCCTACAATTTCATTACTTCGCTTTCTTCTCGCCTAATTCGGCGCAGCGGGCAAGTACCTGTGCGAGCAGTTCGGTGCGGCGCTGGCCATAGGTTTTCGAAGGCACGTAGTTTTCCGCGCGGGCCTTTTTAAGCGCCCTGGCTTCGCTGTCTGCCCCGTCTGCCTGGGCCGGCGGCGGTTCGCCCGGGGTCTTGTCTGCTGCGGCTGGAGGGGCAGTCGGGGCGTCGAGGGTGTCGAGGGTGTCGAGGGTGTCCTGGGCGGTTTCTTCCTCATCGATCAATTCATTATCGCTGCCCCAATAAACATCCGAATATTTTTCCGAGAGCTTTTCCAGTTTTTCGTCGTTAAAATACGCTGAAAGGATTTCGATCATCGAGAAAGCGTAGCGCGGGCCGTATTTGTTGGCCGCCGGCAGCTCGGCGATCAGGCGTTGGACGACCCGGCTGTCGTTAAATTCACCTACGGTATTAAGCAGCATTTCGTCCGCTTCGCTCAATACACTTTCATATTTTATTTCCGGCGGACCTTCATCTTCTTCTTCTTCGGCATCCACATCTTCGTCTTCATCGCTTTCGGACTTTTCCGCTACTTTATAGGTAAATTGGATATTGAGGAACGACTGGATGAGGCGCTCTTTTTGACTCGGGGTGAGGAGCTTGGCAATGTCGCTGTAATCCTGATCGATGCGATCAAAAGCGGGCAGGTTAAGAACCAGCAAATCAAGATTTCCCCTAGTGATCGTGTTTCCCGCGGTTTCTTCCCCGGTGAGCACATGTGTTTCCTGAATTGCATCGATGTCGGCGGCATTTTCCTGATCGGCGTCGGCGGCGTCAGCGGCTTCGGGAGCATCGGCTTGTTCACTTTCCTGCGACCCTTCTTCGGGCTCTTCTTCGCGGCCGCTGCCGTAAAGGGCCTGGCGAAGCTCGTAGGCGCCTTCGTAACGAGTGGCGGGATTTTCGGCCATCGCCACCACCCACTCGACGATCATTTGTTTGGAAGGCACGGGCGCCGAGTAGATAGCGTGCAGTTCGCGCAGCCGCGAAATGAATAGCGGCAGGTCTTTTTGCTCCGGTTGAAAATGGCGGCCCGCATACGCCTGCTGATAATAAGCGCCGCCGTCGGTATTTTTATCCAGAAAAAATAAACGGCGCCCGGTGTCTTCCGCGAGCGAAGAAGAAAACTCGGGTTCATCCGGTACGTTGATTACTATCCCGGGTGTCTGGGGTTTTTGCTCTACGGACGGACTGACCCACCTGGTTTGAGTTTCCCGGACCAGGAGATTTTCTGGCGCTGTGCCTTTGATCGTCTCTTCGATCTGAACAGGAACGGTGCGGTTGTAATCCCGGAAATTTTCACTCTCGCTTCCATCGCGCGGCTGAATTTTCCATTTCCCCGGCGTGCCGATCTTGCCGACCACTACCAGATCGCTTTTGATATATAACCCGCGCAGCGGGACCGGCGGCGATACCGGACAGGCCGAACTGCCGGCAGTTGTGGGGACGGCAAAGATGATGGCAAACAAAAAAGACGAAAGACCAGCTACAAAACGGCGCATAGAACTCTCCCGTTAAAAGTGAAATTAAATTCTTTGGTAAAACTAGCCGGCTTCGAATCGTTTGTTTCGATAAATTTACGATTGGTTGCCCCGGCTACATAAAAGAACGTTAATTTAGACACCGTCTTGCGGGGAAAAGTTCCCGGAGTAAGGAAGGTAAAGGGAAAGTTTTAGCCCGGAGGGCTGCCGGATATTAGCCGTGGGCGAAAGCCCGCGGAAAAGCGTTATAAAATTTAATAGCTCCGGCAGGAGCGCCGGAATTTTTCGCCCTTTCAGGGCTGATATATTTTTATGATGCCGGTCCGTAGGCTTTCGCCTACGGCTAATATCCGGGATGCCTTCGGCATCTGAGTCCGCTTATAGCGCGCGCTAAACTTTCTTACATTTCGACCGAGCCTTTTTCACAACCTGTATTTTGCGGGCGTGTCACAGATCGCTGATCGGTAGTAACGGAGGTGCCGCATTCGTTTATGCCGGGCGGGATCGCGTTTTCCACCGGGCTGCCCGCGCCGGGCAGATGGGTCCAGGTCGTGCCGCCATTATTTTGCAGCGGCCCAAGCAGCGGATCGCCGATGGTGTTATGGGTAGTGACGCCGGTAAAGGTCACCCAGGCATCCAGTTTTTCGATGTGATTGTAATCCTGCGAATTGGCCGTTCCCCAGATCTCGTTACCCTCTTCGTCATAAAGCATGCTTCCCATTTGCCCGGAATTGTCGGCTACCATGCTGCTTTTTAAATTTAGTGTGCCTCCATCGACAAAGATACCGGCGCCGCCCTCGCCGCTCGAGATGTGTGTAAAAACCCTGTTATTGGCCACGGTGGAATAAAACAGGTTGACCGTCACGGCTCCCGGATCGGGCCGGCCCATCCAAATACCGCCGCCTCTGGGGGAAGCGTTGTTGCCGCTGATGGTGCTGTTTGTCACGTTGACCGTGGCGTAACCGGCGACTGCGGGAGTGGTTGTATCATTGGTAATATACATTCCGCCTCCGTAGTGATAACTACCGGAAAGAAAGGGCTGGTTGTTGGAGATCGTGGAATTCAGAATGTTCAAAGTCATACTTCCGCTGTTGACCGTGGCATTCAATCCGGAGCCATAGGAAAAGGGGAACACAGAACCACTGGTGTTGTTATTGTCTATAGTGACTTTATCAAGCGTTGCGTTCAATGTAGCGTTACTGGTCATAAACATTACCCCCGCTCCATAATGAAGGGTGCCCGTGGACGTGCCGTTTGCGTAATTATTGCTGAAGGTGCAGCCGGTCGCATTGAATACGGATGGCATCCCGTTGGCGAAAACAAACGCGCCGGCGCCGGTCGAGGCGTTATCACCATTGCCCGAATTACCATCAAAGTGGCTATCCGTCGCCGTGACGTTGACGCTGCCTGACACATACATTCCCGCTCCCCTGGCGATAGAGCCGAACGCGGTATTGCCATAGACATTGACGCGGGTAAATTTGAGAGTCGCCGTGCCAAAGGAAGTCAGCCCTCCGCCCAGAGCTTCCGAGACCGTATCGTTACTGTAACTGTAATTAAAAGTGACGGAAGAATCGGTGAGGGTGAGCGGAAGAATGCTGGCGTGATAGATGCCGGCAGCGGTCGCCGCGCCCGCAGACGCATCTATCCGGTTATCTCTCACGATCACGTGGAGCAATGTAAGTCTTCCCAGGTTTTCGATGCCCGCGCCGCGCTTTGTGCTGCTGACGCTTCCGTTAAACCTGCCGTGACGGACGGTCACGCCCGACAGCGTCAGATTACCGCTCGGGCGCACGTTCAAAACGCGCTCGGTCGCCGTTCCGGACGTAGCGGCGGCCTGCACGAAGGTAGTGGTTTCGCCCGCGCCGTTGATCTTGATCGTCGAGGTTATGTCCCAATCGCCGCCGGCATTAAGATTTTCGTTGGGCGCGACAAGGGTTTGCGTGAAAGTTCCGGCGGGCGGGGTGATCGTGGTCGTGGCGGCGGCAAGCGCATTAGCCTCGGTGATGGCCGCTCTCAAAGAACACTTTGAACTTGCATCGGCGCAGATGCCGTTACCCGGCGCTATGTCGGCGGTGTCGTTTATGGTATTAACCGTGAAAACGGCTGCTGACACTGCAAACGTAAACAACAGATTAAAAAGACAGGCCATCGATGCCTTTGCGATAAATGACATGATCGTTCCTCCGGATGTCTATTTTCTAGCAGCAGGGTATTTGCAGCAGGGGGAAAATGCAGGGTTAAAACGACGATAATCTAATCCGGGCGGGATTGCAAACATTAGAGAAAAGGGAAGGAAGGGAAGAGGGAAGGAAGGGAGGGAAAGTAGGGAAGTAAGGAAAGAATGAAAGAAAGAAAGGAAAATAAATCCTTCCTAATTTCCCTCCCTTCCTTCTTTCCTTTCCTTATGCTTTGCTCTTAAAGCTTACTTCTTCGCCGTCTGCTGATTTAGCGAAGCCGATATCCGGCCGATCAGTTCAGCGCGGCGCGCGCCGTAGGTTTTGTTCGGCAAATTGGCAAGCTGCGCGGCCTTTTCCTCATCCGTGCCTTCCAAACTTTCGGCGTCATAAGCCGAAGCTTTGCTGTCGATCATCTCGTCTTCGCCGCCGTAGGCGACTTCGGAAAACTTCTCGACCAGTTTGGTGAATTTTTCATTCTTCAACTGGCCCGAGATGATATCCAGCAGGTTGGCCGCCGTATAGCTTTCGTGACGCGCCAGGTTCGGCATTTCAGCCATAATGCGATTGATCACGCGGCGGTCGTTCAGCAGCACGACGGCGTCGACCAGGTGGCTGTCGCCTTCGTTCAGCACGCTAACATAGGTGCCTTCCATACCCGGATCGTCATACTTCTTCGGCTCATAGTCGAACTTTACGGTAAAGAACGCTTTCACCAGACGGCTTTTCTGCTCTTCGGTCAGCAGCCGGGCAAAGGCGGCTTCGCCGTACTGCGGGTATTCGTCTTCACCGGCTTCTTCGGCGTGCTCGGTATCATCCGCGAGTTTGGGCTCATCGTTTTCCGTCGCTTCCTGTTCGGCAAGCGCTTCCTTTAAAGAGTGCGAGTGGTCGGCGTTTCGCGCGGCTTCATCGGCTTCGTATTTCAGGCCGTAGAGCGAATTGCGAAGTTCGTAAGCGCCTTCGAAACGGGTGACGGAATTTTCCGCCATCGACACCAGCCATTCCACGATCTTTTCCTTGGCAGGCTCGCCGTTGTGGTACATTTCGTTCAGTTCGGTAAGCCGTGAAACATAGATGTCAAAATCTTTACCTTTCGGCGAGAAATCGCGGTTTATATAAACTTCCGTATAAACGCCCTGCTCGTTTTTCTTAAGAAAGAAAAAGCGGCGGCCGGTATCTTTGGTCAGTTCCGATTCGTATTCGGGCTGGGCAGCCGGTTTGATGCCGCCATTTCCCGCGCTCACGTCGCCAAAATAGTGATAATTTTCTTCGCCGATTTCAAGCTTGCCAGGCGCGTCGCCTTTGAGGACTTTCTCGACCGTTACGGACACGCTGCGGTTAAAGATCTGGTACTGGGTGTCGCCTTCGCCTTCGCGGGCGCCGGCCATCCATTTGCCGGGTTTACCGATCCGGCCGATAACAATGACATCGCTCTGCAGGTACATCCCGCGCAGCGGCAGCGGCGGGTCTTCACAACCGAGCGAAGCAATAGATGAAAAAACGAGCACTAAAAGTGCAAAAAAAGCAGCGTAACGACGCTTGATGCTTAACATATGTCTCCTGTGTTAAATAACACTTCAAAAACCGGGCTTGGCCAGCAGGGTAATTCCTACATCTGTGCCAAATATCAAGAACGTACGGTTAGACGCTTTTTGCACAAAAAAGTTCCCGGAAAATAAGGTATTGCAGGAGTTTATCGATTTAATAAATACTGCTGATATAGAAGGGCGGCAGCGAGGGCGAATACTGTAGGTGGGAAATCTGCTTTTAAGTAGATAACGGCCGCTAACCTGGGAGCGCCGGTGTCCCGCCGGCAAGCGCGGTTTGACGCGCTAAATTAAGTGCTAAAATAAGATTCAATTCGAACGCTGCGCGTTCAGCCGGCGGGACACCGGCGCTCCCAGTTAGAGTTTGATGCCGCTCTGTAACTGTCGCGTTTCTGCCTCTACCGCCAAGCCCCCAATATCAGCCCGATGAGCGTAAAATAGACGACGATGTAGCCGCCGTTGACGAGGATGTATTTCAGCGGGCGCATCTCAAAGAGGGCGATGACCGTAAAGATAGCCGCGCACCAGCCGAACCCGGTGAGAAATCCGGCGGTTGCGCCCCAGGACCAGTTCGTTTTATCGTCGCCCAGGAAAGCCGCCAGGTTGTAGCTCATCAGCAGCGATAAAATGAACGCCATGGGAAAGATAATAGCGGGCCTGGCGCGTTTGAGGTCTTCGTCGGAAAAGCCGTTGGCGGTAGCCCAAGCCTTCCCGAAAAGCAGCGGCGAATACCATAATCCGCCGAGCAAAAATCCCACCAGCGCACACACGAAAACAGCAATGTGATTGATATACATAATGTGGGATTTTAGATTGTGAAAAGGCGGGTGTATTGGAAAAAATTTACCTATCCGACATATCAGCTTGATTTTGTCACCACGGGTGACGTATTAAATGGCATTGGGTGCAACTCGACTTAAAATGAAGCATAACAATTCGTGCGGTGGTCTCCGCAGGAGACAAATTTAATAGCGTCGGGTGAAACCCGACGTCACAAGTAATATACGAGCGCCGTCGCTGAAAGCGACGAATCATCGCCAGATGTACTCCTCATTAAACGGGATCTCATATTTATTAAGAAATCCGCGATACTCATCTTCAAAACTTTGTTTGACGTGATGCTGTTTCTGCCGGGCGATATATTTCTTCACATCCTCGATCTGCGTATGTCCTACGGAAAATGCACCGTAGCCATCCTGCCATTGAAAAAGCCGGCAGCCTTTGGTTTTCAGCCATTTGGAGCTGTCGCGTTTAATGTCGCCGATAAGTTCAGGTAGGTTGAAGTTTTTATGAAGTGAAACCAGCAGATGAACGTGGTCTGTCGTGCCGTTAGCTGCGATTAATCTGGGTCTATTATTCTTAACTATCCCGCCCATGTAGGCAAAAAGCTCAGGTTCGATTTCTGTCTCGATGAGCGCCCTCCGATCTTTGGTCGAAAAAATTATATGAACGTAGAGAGCTACAAATGTTTGTGCCATTTTTTTGTGGAAGAATGCGTCCCCTTCAGGGACGGTTTAGGTGTTGACGATTACGTCGGGTTTCACCCGACGCTATTAGATATATCCGCTGCGCGGAATAAACAGGCTCCGTGGGCTTATTTTATGACGGGTTTCACCCGGCGCTATTAGATATATCCGCTGCGCGGAAATTATTAACGTAGAGTATTGCTAAACGACCGGAACGTAATTCGGATAGTCGCGGGGTATGGCGACGTATTCTTCCGGCGTGTAGCCCGAGAATTTTTTGAAGTCGCCGATAAAGTGCGCCTGGTCGTAGTAGCCGCAGTCGAGCGCCAGCGCGGTCCAATCGATCTCTTCCGCGGCGGCGATCTCGCTCAGCGTTTTGTTAAAGCGCATTATCCGCAGGTAGCTTTTCGGCGCTACGCCGACGTGCTGTTTGAAAAGATGAATAAAATGTTTTTGCGAGTAACCGACGTTGCCGGCGATCTCTTCCATGGTCAGGCGTTCGGGCGCGGCGACGATGCGGGAAACGGCGTAATCCACGCAGGGCTGTTCGGAAAGCTTGCCCAGGTATTCGCCGAGGAAAAAGGCTTCGGCGCAGGAGAACACATCTTCTGAAGCGGCGCAGTGCAGGAGCGCTTCGCGCAGGCGGTTAATGCCGCGCATCACCAGGTCGGTGTCGACCACGATCCCGGCCACTTCCGTCAGCGGCATCTGCAAAAAGGGAAACGACTTTCCTTTTTTAAATGTGATCACCAACTGGTGCGCGTCCTGGCCCGCGGGTATCAGCAAGCCTTTGGTGTGAATGCCGGAAAACCAGGCTTTTTTGCACGTCTGAATGGGAAGCAGCGTTTCGTCGTCGTAGATATATTTCGGCTCGGTGGTGAGATCGATGATCAGCACCACGTTGCCGTCCGGCAGCAAACGCTCGATACTATGATCGACCGCGCCGACCTTCATATAGACCAAGCTGTCGATAAAGAGGTCGAGCGGCGCAACGGGAATGTGGAACTTGAAGATCACGGAGGTAATTATATAACGGTTAGCGGAGAATGGTTAATCTTATGAAGCTGGTTAAGTAAGCTGTTATATTTGCGCGAAATACATTTATAGATGAGAAGATTATGCTAAAAAGAAAGCCTATTGTTTTGAACCTGGATCTTCGTCCGACGTTTCCGGTGCATGCAATCTGGTATCCAAATAGTTAACCACTAGAAAGTATCGGGATGCGAGCTTGTGATTACCTTCTTTCGAAAATCTATTCCATTCTTCAACAGCAAATGTAAAAGCTTTTTGAAGATGTCTTTTTAGAGCCGGATGACGTTCCTGGATCGACTTATGTGCATAATCAAGCGCGAAAGCTCCGTCCGTATCTTCATAGATTAACTCTAAACAGAACTTCGCAAAACTTCGTCTGACAGAAGCCTCACCAGTGGGATTGAGGTCTTCGAGAGAACTATTCAGATATCCTACCAGATCTGGTCCAACTACTATCCTCGGATATTGTGCGATATCATTTTCTAAACGATAGGCTTTATATAAAGCAGGGCCATAAATTCCGACGCGAGCGAATTTTGCCGCGATCCCAATGTCAAGACCGCCCCGACACGCTATTCCCATAGATAACGCCCCAGCCATTACAGAGGTAGCGGCGTATATCAATTCTAGGATACGTACCACCGGAACGGCACCTTGGTCTTCCTGTAGAGAGATGTAATATAACAGCGAATCTGAAAACAAGGTGCGGTCGATGGGGTTCCCAACCATCCGGTTCAGCCGGCGTTTAACTTCTTCCGAGAGTTCCGGGATATCATCAAAAACAACCATGTTAGTGGTCATTGAATCAAACAGCCTTACTAGTGTATCGACCACTCCGTAGGTGTTTCGTAAAAGCTCCAGAAATTTCGCGTGCTCTTCTTTTGTTTCTGGTAAATCTTTGATTTCCATTAATTTTTCACGCTGATTTAAAACGTCCACGTAAAGAATCGAATAGTAGGTTGTGACAAAAGCATCTTGAGGAGAGGGATTCTTTTCCGATCGAGGTGTGTCAGACATAAAAGCATTATGAAAAAGTGTTCCTGTTTTATCAACAAATTATAACCACGAAACATACGAGCGCCACCCTGTGTATCGGAATTCCTAAAACGTTTCAGCCCTGAAGGGGCGTAAGAACCCAGTCTGTCCTTACGCCCCTTCAGGGCTTACAATTCAAATTTTGTCATTAGTACCCAGGGCTGAAGCCCTGGGCTATTCTCTGCAGTCCGCTACGCGGACACAATTTGTCATTTCGGCTCGTATTCGAGCAGAACATCGGCTTCGATCGTCTTTGATTCGCGGCCCGAATAATGATTGCTAAACACCAGGTAATAATTACCCGGTTTCAGGTTTCGTGCTATCCGGCCGTTCGTCACTCTGCCGGAGCTGTAATTGGTGATGGCCTCGCGATAGTTGCTCCATTTGTCGTACTCCGCAGAGGTCATAATATAGGCCTCGATGTTCCTTTCATCGCCGCCCACTACGCTAAAGGTGCCTCTGATCGCTCCGCCCGGTTTTACCACAAACGGAAATGCCTGCTCCCGGCGATTCCTTACTTCAAACCTGTTGGATAACAATTGCTCGCTGGAATAACCGCCCACGGCAATCACGCGCGTGTCATCGGCGACCCTGGGTTTGACGGCCGTTTCGGTGACATTAATAACGCGATCCGGCGCGGAGCTATTGGGCAGGACCGGAGCGGCCTGCGGCGAATAATTACGGTACACGGTGTTGATCGTTCCCACTCCTCTGCCGTTATAAGGGTCGCTATATCCGGCTACCGTCGGCAAAGCGGCACTGGTTCCCGGGCCCGTTTCCAGCTGAACGCTCGCTTCGACCGTCTTATCGTTTGCCGACAGGTCGCGGTTATTAAATACCAGGTAATACGTGCCCGGGCCGAGCGTCGTTCTGATATTGCCGACGGTCAGCCGGCCGGAATTGTAATAGGCCGGGGCGCGGTGGTCGTTGGTCCAGTTCAAAAATGCGTCGCGGTCGAGGATATAGGCCTCGATCTCGTTTTGCGCGCCGCCCCGCGCCTGGAATCTGCCGGTCACGAGTGCGGGGCTCGCTATCTGAAAGGTGAACGATCTGTAATTGCCCGCGGGAATAGAAAGCACGGACCTGTCTGAAACGATACTGGTAATGCCCGCGGTAGCCGACGGCCTGGGCGGAAGCGGGTAGATGCCGCCGGTGTTGCTGCTGTCCCCGTCATTGCCCCAACTGCCGTCCCAGGTTCGGCCACCCCTGATAACACCGTTGCCCCCATTATTGGCGCCATGTCGCAGGCTGATGTTATCTATACTGCGCAGGATCCAGCGTCCTTCCGCGCGCTCATAATATAAACGGGCGATACCCGTCACCCGGTCGTAAGTGCCGTCAAAATTTGCGGCTCTTTTACTGGCGGAAACACGGGCGTCGATAACCGCCTCGCCCGAGTAGGTATTTCTCTGTAAAACTTCGATCTCGCGAGGTTGATCGTAAGAAAACTGCCAGTCGGTCAAGCCATTAACCGTTTCTTCCGACGGAATGCGGTAGACAGTCTTGCCGATAATGTCATTTCTGATCTTATCGGCGGTTATAGCAGCCGTCACCGGGTAATAAATTTTCAACGCCTGCTTTGGCTGTTTTTTCAGCGGCTGCTTTTTCTGGGCATCGACGGCAGAGGTAAAGGTAAAGAAAAACAACAGGGTAAGGCTGAAAACAATAAACGAAGAGTATTTGATCTTAGACATGGGGCAATCCTTTCGATAGGTGAACGCAGGTTCACATGAAAGACAGTTGGATGCGGACCGGTTCTCAAAGCGGACCAGGATGCCGGGAGTCGTCCGCGTAAATATGCGATTACCGTAAGTATACTCTATAAATGGCGCGACTGCCTATGGAGCGCGGGCATCCCTGCCCGCAAGCGCGGCTTGTCGCGCTAATGTCAGTAGCGCCGGCGTTAGCCGGTGCGTTCGAACACGAAGCGTTCGTTGCGGGCAAGGATGCCCGCGCTCCATGTTAATGCCTTTGCTGGGGCATGCCGCATTGGCTGCAGAACATCTGGGTTGGTTCGAGGGGCGCGTTGCATTGCGGGTTGGGGCAGACGCGCGCGCGGACTATGGTGCTGATGCCGTATTTTCCCGCGAGGATATCTTTATATTCCTGGCTGTCGTACCATTCGTCGATCGCGCGGGCGCGTTCAACGGCGTAAGGGTGCGTGCCGTCGAGATTTGCGATAAAGCGGTAGAAGCGGTCGGAAAGACGGTCGTCCAGGCCTTCCTGATAGGCGCGCGCCTGCAGCAGAAATTGCTCGAGGCTTAACTCCTCTCCAAGCTTGTCCGAACCGCCGGCGAGTTTCAGCAGCATATTCAAAACGGGCGCGTCGTTCTGCACGGCAAGGAGCGCGGCGCGGTCGGCGCTGAGTTTCGAACGGCGGTCCCAGGCCAGCAGCCCGGCTTCGATGCCGGCGCCCACGAGGCCCCCGATCCCGAGCGTAACGCTGTCGATCATCTCGAAAAAAGGCTTTATCTCGCGCGCCATCATTTTATAAAGCACGTGACCGCATTTGATATGGCCCAGCTCGCGCGCGATGACCGCCATCACCTCGTCGTCGGGCTCGCCGAGCACGCCGGATTTGATCACGATGAACGGGTGATTGTGGCCGGAGGTAAAAGTCTTGCTGCCGTCGGCAACATAAAGCTCGGGTTCGGGAACGTCCAGAATATAACAGGCCTCGCGCAGCATTTCGTAATGGCGGGGCAATTGCCGCGGGCCGATCCGGATGCTGCCGCCGATGTTGCGCACGTACTCGATGCGCTCGATGCCGTACTCGACAAATTTTGCCACCAGCCAGTCAAAACCGCGCAGCTTTTTCAAATGCTCCGTCGCCTGGCGGTCGAGCGGGTGCTGAAAGGCGGTCACGGGCAAGCCCTTTAAAGGAATGCGTTTAGGTTTTGTTTGAGCGATCGCTGTCTGCTCGGTCATCTGGGGCCCTCCGGATCTACTTAATTGGTGAGAAGGAAAGTAATTATACATAAGAAAGACGCGAGAGTTTAGAAAATTTGCGGGGAATGAGGTCAGAACCCGAAGCGGTAGCGAGGGGTTTGCTCTTCAGTTGTATTTCAACCGGCGTTGCACATAAAGTCCCAACTCTAATTTATAAGTCTGCAAAGTTAAAAGATCGACGTAAACCTGGGAGCGCGGGCATCCTGCCCGCAACGAACGCTTCGCGTTCGAACGCACCGGCTAACACCGGCGCTACTGACATGAAGCGCGACAAGCCGCGCTTGCGGGCAGGGATGCCCGCGCTCCATATGCGCCGCGGAGACAGATATGTATTTTTTACTACCAAAATCCTGATATACTCATTTCTCACAGGAGCAAGAATATGGCTAACGAATTGGTGCTGGTCACGGGCGGGTCAGGCTTCATCGGCGCGCATTGCATTTTGCAGCTTTTGGAAAAAGGCTATAGCGTGCGGACGACCGTGCGTTCGTTGGAAAAAGAGCCGCACGTTAGGGCGATGTTAAAAGAGGGAGGCGCTCCAAATGCCGGCGCGGTAGAAAATCTTTCATTTGCCGCCGCCGACCTTATGTCGGACACAGGCTGGGCAGAGGCCGTCAAAGGCTGTGACTATGTGCTGCACGTGGCTTCGCCGTTTCCGCTCGGCGTGCCGAAACACGAAGATGAAATTATCGTGCCCGCGCGCGAAGGCGCGCTGCGTGTGCTTAAGGCTTCGCGCGATACCCCTGGAGGAACCGTAAAGCGCGTCGTGCTGACCTCGTCATTTGCCGCCGTCGGCTATGGCCAGCCGATCACTGAAACGCCTTTTAATGAAGAGAACTGGACCGATCCCACCGTGCCCAATATCACCGCTTATGTAAAATCAAAAACGCTGGCCGAACGCGCGGCGTGGGATTTTATAAATAGCGAAGGAAACGGAATGGAGCTTTCGGTCGTTAATCCGGTCGGCGTTTTCGGGCCGGTGCTGGGCGCGGATTTTTCCACGTCGATCGAATTGGTAAAACGCCTGATGGACGGCGCGATGCCCGGCTGCCCGCGGCTGACATTTGGCGTGGTCGATGTGCGCGACGTGGCCGATCTGCACCTGCGCGCGATGAACTATGCGGCCGGCAGCGGTGAGCGTTTTCTTGCCGTCAGCGGAGATTTTATGACAATCAAAGAGATCGCCGACTTGCTGCGCGAGCGAATGCCCGAAGCCTCGCGGCGCGTGCCGTCGCGCATGCTGCCCGATTGGGTCTTACGGCTCGTCGCGCTCTTTGACGGATCGGTCAGGCAGCTCGTTCCCGAACTCGGCAAATTGAAAAATGCCACGGGCGAAAAAGCAAAACGCATGCTCGGCTGGGAACCGCGTTCGCGGGAAGACGCGATCCTGGCAACCGCCGAAAGCCTGGTCAAATACGGGCTATTGAAGAAGTAGGGAACATTCGATTCTACCTGGGAGCGCCGGTGTCCCGCCGGCCTGGGTCGCGCAGCGATCCGGAAAAGCCTTGGATTTTACAATAGTTAGCGCGAGCAAGTCGCGCTTGCCGGCGGGACACCGGCGCTCCCGGGTTTACCGCATCATTTAATCTATCGTTCTATACATATGTGCAGTTTGCGGGTAAAAACACTTTATAGGCAAAGCCATTCACAATTAATCATTATGGAAACCCGGTCACTACGTTTCCGGTACTGACTCCATCCTCGAAACGCTCACTATTCACTATTATCTTTCACTCTACCTCGGCAAATATTCCACTTGTATCTGCGCGCGGACGGTTTTGGGTTCGCGCGGCGAATAACGGTTACTAAAAACGAGGTAATAATCGCCCGCGCCCAGGCTGCGCGTGATGCTGCCGCCGGTAACGCGGCCGGAGCTGTAATCCAGCACGCCTTCGCGGGTGGCATTCCATTTATTGTACTGGGCCGCAGTCATTATATAAGCCTCGATCTCGCCGCCGGCCACATTGAACGTACCGCGCACTGCTCCGCCGTGGTTTACCGAAAAGGGAATGGCATAATGCTGGCCGCCGCTGATGTCGAACCGGTCGGAGAGAACCACTTCATCCTTATACCCGGCCACTTCGGAGATCTGCTGAACAGGTGCCGCTGGCGCGCTCTTTTTCACAGCCACCGTTTCGGCAGGGCGAACGTACGGCTGCACCGGATTGGCATTGGGCGCATAAGTGCGGCGGACGGTAGTGATGGTTCCCACACCAGCGCCATTAGATCCGGCGTTAACGCCTCCCACGGCGGCCAGCGATGCCTGATCGGTGCGGAGCTGAAGGTTTGCTTCGACCGTTTTTCTGTCGTCCTGCGAATAGCGGTTATTGAAAACCAGATAGTAAGTGCCGGCGCCGAGCACGGTATCGATGGTTCCCACCGTCAGCCGGCCCGAATTGTAATAGGCGGGCGCGCTGTGGTTATTGGTCCAGTTTAGAAACCCGTCCTGGTCGAGAACATAGGCCTCAATGTCGTTTTGCGGGCCGCCCTGAGCGCGAAATTTTCCGGTCAGCAGCGCCGTGTCCCGCACCTGAAAACTGTATGACTGGTATTTGCCCGCGCCGATATTTACACTCGCGCCGGAAATTATATTGACGGGCGGCGCGGAAAGGACAGCAGCAGTGGCAGCCGCAGGAGCAGTGTAAGCGGGTTTTTGCGCCGGGCTTTCGACAGCGCCGGCAGGCGCGGTGTCGCCGTGGCGCAGGCTGACATTTTCTACATAAAGAAGCTCCCAGCCGCGTCTGCCGCGTTCGTAATGAAAACGGGCGGTGCCGCGCACGCGTTCAAACGAGCCGTCGAGATTTGCGTGCGTCTTTTTGGCGGAAAGGCGCGCTTCGATCACCCGCTCGTCTTCGTTCCTGTCGACTTTGATGATCTCGACATCCTTGGGTTGGTTAGCGGCAAACAGCCAATCGATGGTGCCGTCACCAGTTTCTTCGGAAGGGATACCGGCGACGGTCTTGCCGTTCAGATCGGCGCGCAATTTGTCGGTGCTTATGGGCGGCAGCCAGGTTTTTGCAGGCGCCGCGGCCAGCACGGTTTCTTCCGATATAGGCGGTTTAGGCTTTGCCGGTGCGGACGCTTCTGCGTCCTTCTTAACCTCGGGCTTTTTCGGTGCGGCTTTTTTAACTGCTGTAACTCCGGCAACTGTAGTAACGGGCGCTATCTTCTTTTTCGGCTCCGCTTTTTTCGCAGTTGTCACAGGCGGAACAGTTGTCTTTTTCGGTTCGGTTTTCTTTTCAGCGACAGCCGTTTCTTTAGCGGCTTCTTTTTTGGGCGCGGCTTTAGGCTCTACAGTTTTCGCAGTGGAAGTGGCGGGGGCAGGGTGATTTTCTTTCGCGCCATTAGTTTCTTTAACGGGGGCTTTCGCGGCGACTACCGGTTTGCCTTTCGCTTTCTTTTTTGACGAAGTTGGGGAGGCGGACGCTTTTTCTTTTACCTCTGCTTTTGGGTTTGCGGTCGCGGGATTTTGTTTAGGTTCCGCTTTGGCGTCTGTTTTGGCGCTCTCGGACGAAACGGCGGCAGACTTTTCTTTCGCTTCAGTTTGCGGCGACGCATCTTTGGATTCCGTCTTTGTCAGGTGGGCGGCTTTTTCCGCAGGCTTTTCGGCGGTATCCGGTTTGGCGGCGCTCTCTGTTTTGGCCGGAATTTCGCCGGTTTTAGCGGTTTCGGATTTTGCCTTTCCGGTAAGGGACGGTTTTAGAGTCGGCGGGGCCTGGCCATCCTTAGCCGCGGCAGGCGATTTTTTGACGGGCTTTTTAGACCTCTTGCTCTGCGCATCGACACCGCCCGCGCAGGCAAAAACTAAAACGAACGTGAGAACAAAAACAAACGGGTAACCCGGTTTGATGTTAAGCATTTGGCACTCCTTTTGGCGGCAGCAAAAACCGGGCAAGGGCTTTGATACCGGAAAAATACACAAGGACAGCTCATGGCAAAAGCTTACGGTTGTGTTATGCCGTAATTATAGAGGAAGAAGGCGCGATACGCCAGATAAATGAAGTCTGAACCTCTCGCTACCGCTTCGGGTTCTGACCTCATTCCAAAAAATTGCTTATCACTTGCCATTTTGATAGCTTAGAATTCTAGTGTCCCACATCTCTCCAAAGTCTTTTCCGGACATGGAAGAATTGTAGGATCTGTCTACCACATGAAGTAAACACCAGACCTTAAAGGAGAAAATAACTATGCTCAGATCTTATCGCAAACTTATCCTGAAACTGGCGGCCGTGTGCGTGCTGGCGGCCGGCGCCTATGTAGCGCAAAATCCGGTCAGCGCAAACACCGGCTGCCCGATCTGCCCGTGGCCCTACTCTTGTAACTGGTCCACCGGCGAATGCGTATGCGATTGTCCGAACCCGGACGGCTCTTGTCCGATGAGCTGCGCTTGAGACTAAACGAAAGAGGGCGGGGAAACCCGCCCTTTTTAATTGGTAATGAGGTCAGAACCGGGAGCGACAAGTTAGGTGTGCAGTCAGTACCGGGAACGTAGTGACCGGCTAAATGAGTGCAGCGAAAAAACTCACAGCATCCAGCCCGTCGGAGAAAAAGCCGGTCACTACGTTCCCGGTACTGACCTCATTGCACTATTATCTAAAACAGGGAACGCTTTCAATATGAACAAAATGATCATGCTTCTTTTGGCAATTTTACTTACGGCGGGTGCTGTCGCTGCCCAATCGAGCGATAAAGATGCGGCGGCTATCAAGAAAGAATTGACGGCCACGGCCGAGGGCTGGAATAACGGCGATCTGAAAAAATACCTGGCCGCCTATGTGCCCGGTGCGAAAGAGATGACCTCCGAAGGCCCAATGGGCGGTGTCGAACACATCGAGCAAACGATGAAGAACGGCTTCTGGAAAACGGGCCATCCGCTGCAGGTCCTGCGATATGAAAATATTGCCGTGACAATGCTGGGCAAGAAAAACGCGCTGGTAACCGGCCAGTATGTGCTCTCCGGCGCGGGTAAGCCCGACCGCAAAGGGTGGTTCACAACCGTTTGGATAAAAACCAAAGACGGCTGGCGAATGATGCACGATCATTCGTGATATGAGGTCATGCTTCTCTAAAACTCCCCTCCTTACGAAGGAGGGGTGCCGAAAGCCGTAGGCTGAGGCGGGGTGGTTCTCTCTTTTGCCGAACCTACATGCACCACCCCGTCACGCTGCGCGTCAGCAAGGGCGCATTTTCCGTGCGCTTTTAGATTGCGTCCTTCCCCTAAGGTCGAGCTGCCAACACGTTCGCCTGCGCAGCCCACAGATGTACACCACTACTGATTTATACACTTTCTTGACACGAAATTATCCGCCGGTTATATTATCAGAGTTTTTTCACTAACAATCTAAAGAAGCGTGCGACATTCGCAGTAATTTCTTCCATGAAATCTATACTTAAAAGCGGGCCGCAACGCGGTCTCAAAAAACTAACTAAAGATAAATTTCCACTAGTTACTGATTTCGCAACGGTTTTAGGAACTATTGGGGCCTTGATTTACACCATTTTTTATTCATCCGATCAGTTTATTCAAAATGCAATTTTTATGCTTGCATTTTTAATTGGCTTTGTTGGATTGGCGGTTCGGTATTATCTGAGCGAAAAAGACCCGCATGAACTTTACGATCTTATTAGAAATGAATTGCGTCCAAATAAAACGAAACAATTATTGGGGCTTAGGACTGAGATTCTTTTGATCGAACATAAAAATGACCAAACGGTATTTGAAAAATTCAAACGTCATTTTAGAAATCAAGAAGATATCAAATTTTCGCATTTCGTCGCCGATTTCAGTGACACTCAACTGCAGGAAAGCGTGTTGATCAATTGTTTGGCCCGCGTCGATTCTGTTGTATTTGTTCGGACGAAAAATCTTGAAAAAACTCCATGGGTTTATGAAATAGTTCAGCGCTGGGCCATGGAAAATTCTAATATACCCTGCCTAGTCGTTGATAAGATATATCCGGAAGAACTAAGCCAATTAATTACTCACCCTATTCCCCAAAACTTTTATTTCATTCCAGATGACCCTAAAGTACTTCCCTGGGCACTATTAAAGCGAGCGAATCAAAGAACCGCAGCCTGGCGCAAACTCGCCAAAATCAATCGTTCAATTACTCGAAACATTGCAATATTAGTGTTAGTGGTAACAGCAGCGTTGATCGTAAATTATTTTATCGATCGAGCCAAATTATTCGAGTATAAAGCCTCTCTGCAACTGTCGAGAGCAGATACTGAAGAATCTATTGGAAATTCTCATAGAAATAACTTCACCGCCCTGCAGGAAATATACAAAGAGGTAGCAGGCCAAACAAAAAGACAATTTGAGGCCTTATTCCCGAATAGTAACGTGACGGTCGCTCATTGGATTCGATTTGGCGATAAGATGTTTCAAATAAGTTCTTCAAATACCGAAAAGAGGATTGATCAGTATTATAAAACCTTTTTATCCACAGAATGGGCAATCGGTTGTGCGCTTTTGAATGAGAATCACCACGTTATCGGATGGCCCCCTAAAGCAGGGTCTAGAAGCGAGAAAAATATTGCCGGCACGGTGAAGGTAATCTCCATTAGCGACAGGACCCGCCTCGTAAATCATGGGTGTATCTTTAAACCTCAAAAAACCCGAGAGATTAGTTCTATTTTATGCACCTCTTTTAATCAAACTGACGATAAGGAGATCACTGTAGGCGTTTGCATTGACACTCCTACTCAGCTCAACTTTTTAGACGAGCGCGCCCTGCAGTTTGCAAATGAACGAGCGCATGAATTTTATACTGCAATTTCTCCCTCGCTTCAAAAAAAATCCATATTACCTTTTGAAGTCGGGGTGAGATAGAATTAATAGAAATAAGTAAGCAGTATGGATAACATCGAAAAGATCGAAGAAGATATCGGCTGGGCGGCAGAGAAGCTTTCGGTCGAAGAGGTTGCCAATACCATTACGCACGGGTTCGGGCTGGGGTTAAGCGTGATCGGGGCCATCGTGCTGCTGGTGCTGGCGATCGCCAATGGCGACAGGCTTTATATTATCGCCAGCGTTATCTACGGGGTTTCGCTGATGCTGCTCTATGCGGCCTCGACCTTTTATCACGGCGTGCGTTCGCCGCGCTTAAAAAAAGCGTTTCATTTTACCGACCACGCCGGCATCTATCTGCTGACCGCCGGCACCTATACTCCGTTTGTGCTGGTCACGCTGCGCGGAGGCACTTTCGGCTGGACGATCTTTTTTATCGTCTGGTCGCTGGCCTTTACCTTTATCATATTGCGCATCTTTTTCGGCGAGCGCTTTCCCGTGCTGTGGGTTTTGTCTTACCTGCTGCTGGGATGGATCGGCGTGGTGCTTATCCAGCCGCTGCTTACTGCCGTGGGCTGGGGCCCGATCGTTCTGGTGATGGCCGGCGGGCTGGCCTATTCGCTCGGGGTCGTTTTCTACGCGGCGCACCGCATCCCGCACAACCATGCCATCTGGCACGTCTTTGTCATGGCCGGAAGCCTGCTGCATTACCTGGCGATCGTGCTCTATGTCAGGCCCATCTAATTTTAGATTTTAGATTTTAGATTTTAGATTTTAGATTTTTTTGTGAACTTTCTGCGCGATCGCCAATTGGAACCACTAAAACACACGAAAAAACAACAGCAAACTTCTCTAATTGCACTAATCCAAAATCCCGAATCTAAAATCCAAAATCGAAAGACGTTCGTGTTATACTCTGAGGCGTTCCACCGAATAAATTTCAGGAGTTTCTCCGATGAAGAGATACATTCTCGCTATTTTACTTTTCACGCATATCGCGCTGGTGTTTATGCTGCTGGGCGGAGCGTTGCTGGACAATTTCGTCAATTTTGCCAACTGGTTTCATAGCGTCCCTGATTCGCTCCTCGTTGCCAAAGCCTTTAACAGTTACCGTCACCCCGGCTATTTCTTTATCCCGATGCTGCTGGTAGTGATCGTATCCGGAGCGGTCTTTGTCGCCGCCGCGTGGAACAGCCAGGAGAACATGGCGCGTACGGGCGTGCTGGTAGGCACGGTGCTTTTTATCGTGATACTGCTGCTCAATTTAGGCTTTATTTACCCGCGGTTGATGACCGTGATCGGAGAAGGCTCGGAAACGCGCGCGCTGGAGGCGCTGCAGCAAGCCTCGCAGGAACTGCAGGTCCTGATCCAGGTGCGGCTGGTGATCGGCATTATCGGCGCGGCCTTTGCCGTTTTCGGCCTCTGGCGGTTCTATGAGCATGCGCCCAAAGGCTTTAACGCCGAAGCCGAAGAAATATTGAGCGGAAAGACGGAGTAACCGGGCGGAAACCAGTACAGTTAGGAAGCAGGCAGAAACGCGACAGTTATGGAGCGTGTCAAACAGTCTGTCGAGTCCAGCGAGTCAATCGAGTTCAGAGTCGTCTTTGACTCAATAGACTCAATAGACTATCAAGAGCACGCTCCATAACTGTCGCGTTTCCGCCTTTTTCGTATTATTTTGGCTTTTCTCTGCATTCACAATTTTCTATCCCCTCTCAATAAACGACTTATAAAAAGTGTTAAAAATCTTTAAAATAATGCAACCTAAAGGGAACTGCTGCGTGAAACGTATCAAGTAAGATTGTTTTTAATTTTTGGAACGCTCGGAAGTTCGGAAGAGTTGGCGGCCGGGATCGGCTGGAGGAATTGCCACCGTAAGGCAGATAACCTGGCCGCACACAACGCTTCTACGAGTTTTGCGGGCGGAGTTGTCACCACAAATGGAGCGCCGAATTCATTCGGTAAGGCCGCTTGCGGCTAAGACTCTGTTAGCAGTGAAATTCTTTTCGAACGCTGCGCGTTCATTGCCGAATAAATTCGGCGCTCCGTCAAAAACAAGCAAGAATTCGATAGTCTCCCTTTCACCGAATTGTTATTCTTCATCCGTTGTTTAATAAAAAATATTGCGAGGAGAATTTCAGGTGAAGTTACATTATTTAATATTGGCGTTATTGATCGCCGTTTTTTGTTTCGTTTCGGTGCCTGCGCAAAAGTCTTCGGCGTCTTCGGGCGGGGAACTTTCCGCCGCCGAGCGCGAGGAGCTGTTGAAATTTCGTGAGTCCGTCTGGCGCGATTTTTTTGCGGGGAACAAAACGGCGTTGGAAAAAGCGCTGCCGGAAAATTTCATCGGTATCGGTTGGGGAGCGGGCGAAGAACGCACCAGCGGCCGCCCGGACGTTTTGGCAAACGCCGAAGGCTTTAAAAAAGCGGGCGGCAAACTCACCCGGCTCGCGTTTCCGGAAACAAAAATTCAAACCTACGGCAACGTCTCCGTGATCTACACGACCTACGATCTTGATCTGGAAATGAACGGCAAAACGGAAACACACAAAGGCCACGGCAGCGAAATCTTTGTCCGCGAAAACGGGAAGTGGATACACCCCGGCTGGCATCTGGATAATTATTAGTGAACAGTGAACAGTGACAGTGATTGGTGAAAACGAGCGGTTCGAGGATGAGGTCAGAACCCGAAGCGGTAGCGAGGGGTTTCTTTTTAGTGATTAGAAAGTAAGAATTTTGTCCGACTTTATAGGCAAGACAAGTTTATTAAATAAAGATCGGCTGAAACCGGGAGCGCCGGTGTCTCGCCGGCAAGCGCGGCCTGCCGCGCTAATTATTGTAATCTAAACTATTAAAACTGCTTTTAGATCGCTGCGCGATCTTGCCGGCGAGACACCGGCGCTCCCAGGTTTTGCCTTTTTTTATTCATTGATCATTCACAATTAAACATTCCCGGAAACCTCTCGCTACCGCTTCGGGTTCTGACCTCGTGACCGAATGAAACAACACTAGTTAAGATTTTGCCGAATTATCCCCGCATTGAATATTTAGTCTTATATGATCCGGATTCGCATGGGGCTGGTTATATTACTGGCCGTATTTAACATCACGGTTTTTTCTCAGGCGTCAGAGACGCCGCTCACCAAAACATTTTCTTCTTTCGAAGGCGGTTATATCGTCGAGCTGCCCTGGACCGCGGGCCCGGCGGGCAGCGCGACGCTCGGCGGCACGGAAACCTATGCTTTAGGCAGCGGCCGGTCTTTTCGCTGGAGTGCGGGCGGTGTTTTGATGGAAACGGCCTTTGTCGTTTTTGACCGGGACAGCAAAGTTCCGCGCGATCCGCTCGACACGTTTTACGAACTGGTGCGGCGTTCCGGCGAATTTATGGAGGCCGACGGTGGGGAACTTGTCATTGACCGTGCGGTTATCGCCCGCGGCGGGGCCGGCCGCGAGCTGGTGTTTGAAAGCGGCAATAACCGGCAGATCGCCAGGTGGTTTTTTCACGAGGGCCGTGCGGTGCGTGTGAGCGCTGAATTTGCAGCGGTCACTGGGGCGGCCGGGGGCGATGAAAACCAACGGGCAGCCGAAAGGTTTCTCGATTCGGTGCAACTCAAGTCGCGCGATGAAATCGCGGCAATAAAGATCAAAGAAGCCGCGCCCGCCGAGTTGCCCCAAGCACAGCCGCGTCTTCCGGCGAGGTGGCTCCGCCCCGATGCGGAAGAGATGGCCAAAGATAGGGTAAAAAGCATTTTTGAAGAAATTGAAAACACCGGCAAAGATGCGGCTGCCAATGGGATTCGCGGCATCCAAAGTAGGCAAAAAAAGATCGACCACTATTTTGACCCGCAGGGATTTCTGACCAGAACGGTTTCTTATGATTTCACGGGCTTTCCGGAAGCGATCACCGCCTATGGTTTTATCGACGGAAAGCGCGTCAACAAAAATGCTTATGTCCCGGGCGAAAATGTTGCCACCGCTATGGGGCTGCCTGTACCGGCCCAATCGGTTAAAAAACGCGACACCCGTTACAGCACCCGCGTCGAGGAAAAATACGACGCCAATAAACGCCTGGCCGAACGCACCTTTTATGACAACGCCGGCGATCTGTTTTTGCGCGCGGTGTATAGCTACCGCGACAACCGCATCGAGATCTACGAATATAAAAAAACCGGCACGCTGGAAAACAAATTCAGCCAGGTGCTGGATCAAAAAGGGAACCTCGCGCAAAAGACCGCGCAGAGTTTTGGCCACGCTCCCAATGAGCGCAAATACGTCTATAAATATTTGACGTTCGACGACCGCGGAAACTGGACCAAGCGAACTGTCTCGCTCGAGATAAAAGAGAACGGTAAGATCACCACGCTGGAATACATCGAGTACCGGAAGCTCGCGTATTATTAGGAGCACCAAATAGGAGCGCCGAATTCATTCGGCTCTTTCAGGACGGCAATTATGATCGCCTTTTTTATTTATATGTTGACGTCGGGTTGCACCCGACGCTATTAAATTTGTCACCTGCGGTGACCAAATTCCACCGTTAGGCAGAAACGCGACAGTTATGGAGCGTGTAATTCGAGACTTAGAAAGGCACGCTCCATAGCTGCCCTGGTTTCTGCCTGATGACTCGACAAACTCTGCTAACCCGGTAAACTACTCTTATGAACATCGAAGAATTGCGCGCGTATTGTCTGAGCATGCCGGCGGCCACGGAAGATATCAAGTGGGGTGCGGACCTGTGTTTTTCCGTCGGAGCGAAAATGTTTTGTGTGACGGGAATGGAGGCCGGTTCGACGATGACCTTCAAGGTGCGCGACGACGAGTTTGAAGAACTCTGCGAGACCGAGTTTTTTGAGCCCGCCGCCTACGTCGGGCGCTACAAATGGGTGGCGTTTAGTTCACCGGAAATGCGCGCCAAATTTTCCGATAAAAAACTTAAAGCCTACATCAAGCAGTCCTACGAACTCGTCCGCGACAAGCTGCCGAAGAAAAAGCTGAAAGACATCGGGTTGGGCTGAAGACTTAATTTTCTTTAAATTGCCACTAGCTTTAGCTAGTGGTTACAAAGATACTAAAAAAGCAAAGGGCTTTAGCCCAATCTTATCGTCGTTGTTGTCCTGTGATGCTTCTCCTGGCCGTGGATATATTTTCTGACGCCGCTCAAAACGCTTTCACTAACCGATACACCAAAATATTCTTCTGCCATGAAAAGCGTCCCCGGCAAAGTTTGTTCTTATTTACCCAGTGTGAAGATTCGCCTTTGATCAGTTGCACGACCTCATTTATTGGATGTCCGGTGCCGAGTGAAATTAAACAATGGACATGATCGACGTAACCGCCAACGGTATCGATGAAGATGTCTTTCTTTTTGGCATTTTCTTGCATGTGTTGAAAGATATGCGATCTGATGTTCTCGGTTAGCATAGGTTCGCGGTTCTTCGTTGACCAGACGAAATGTATCCAGACTTTTATTAGTGGCATAAGTGGAAGATTTGGGCTAAAGCCCGGTATTTTTTATTAGCATTGTAACCACTAGCTAAAGCTAGTGGCAATTTAAAACCCGGGCGCTCCCAGGTTTATCCTGCCCTTTTTCTTCAAAATGACGCTCACTCATAAAAAGGCAAAAGTACTGTTACTCCGGGGTTTACGTCAACGGTTCTCCCATTTTGACCGGTTTTTCGTCACGGCCGGTCAGGATGAATGACCGGATTTGACTGAATGTTAAACACTGTCAGCCGCTAACTCTCATTAAATCAACGATTAAACATTTTTAACATGTTTGGCACGGGGGTTGTATATAGGATCGTGCAGCTCGAACTGCGAGTTGCGTTCGAAGTCAGTCCTAAATTAGTAAAGGAACAGCTAACAATGAGAGGCATATATATATCAGATTGGGGAATTAAGATGAAAAGCGCCGCCGCGGTTCTGGCAGTGGTTGCTATCATCGGACAGACCCTGGCGCTTAGCGCCGGTGCTCAGAGCCTGAAACCGTTCAAGGGCTCTGTCGCCGGACAGGAAGAGCGCAAAGTGCAGATGGACCCGGTACAGGCTCCCGCCCAGACCGCTGACAGCAAATTATCTCCGGATATGCAGGAAGCCGTCGATGGAATGAACCGCACCAGCACTAACGATCCGATGATGCGCGTTATCATCCAGGTACAGACTTCGAGCAACCTGAACTTTTTGGCCGGTGAACTGCCGGCAACGCAGGCAGGACAACTGATCGCCGCCGAAGCCAAAGAAAACAAGCTGAAAGCAGCCGGCCTGCGCACTACGCTCTCCACCCTGCGCGGCTCGCTCAAACGCACCTTTAATAATGTAGGCCTGGTGAGCGCCGAGCTTCCGCTTTCGAAAGTGAAAGAACTGGCCGCCAGCCTTGATGTTGCTTATATCTCGCCCGACCGCGAAGTCGAATCTTTCGGCCACGTCATGCAGACGCTGGGAATGTATAACACCGGCGTTTATGTAAAGAGCGGCACTGATTACCGCGATGCTACCGGTATCGGTATCGCCATCATCGACAGCGGCATGTATTCCGGCCACGAACTTTTCAAAAAAGGCGGCGTGGGCAACCGCGTTGTCGCCAACGTTGATTTTACCGGACAGAACCGCACCGACGATCCTTACGGACACGGAACGCACGTTGCCAGCCTGGCGGCGGGCGACTGGGCGGCCAACGGCAGCGCCGAAGAAGGCCCTGCTTCCGAAGCCAATGTCATCAACCTGCGCGCGCTCAATAGCGACGGCGCGGGAACTTCCGGCAACGTGATCGCCGCCATCGATTGGGCGATCGCCAATCGCGCTGCTTACAATATCCGCGTTCTTAATATGAGCCTCGGCGTCAACGCGAAAGACAGCTATCGCAACGACCCGCTCTGCCTCGCTTCGCGCCGCGCTTTTAATGCCGGTATCGTGGTTGTGGCCGCGGCCGGAAACGCCGGCAAAAATGCCGCCGGAAACAAAGTTTATGGCAGCATCCATTCGCCGGGAATCGAACCCACCGTCCTGACCGTGGGCGCGGTCGACACCAAAGCGACCGATTACCGCTCTGACGACGCGATCGCTTCTTACAGCTCCAAAGGCCCGACCCGCGGTTACCAGATGGTCGGCGGCGTCAAGAAATACGACAACATCATCAAGCCGGACGTAGTTGCCCCGGGCAACAAGCTGCTCGGCGCGCGCGCTCCTTTAAACAAATTGCTCTTGCTCAACCCGCTGCTTGGCCTGGTCGGCAACCTGCTGACGCCGGACAGCAAAAAGCTTATGTATCTCAGCGGCACCTCGATGTCGGCCCCGGTAGTTGCCGGCGCGGCGGCGGTGCTGATCGACACCAACCCGAACCTGACGCCCAATATGGTGAAAGCCATTTTGATGTACACGGCGCAGGGACTGCCCGGCCATAACACGCTCGAGCAGGGTGCGGGTGCCATCAATCTCGACGGCGCGGTGCGCGTAGCGAAACTCGTGAAAACGACGCTCCCGACCACCAACGGTTCCGCTCTGCTGACAGGTTCACTGCCTTCGCTGCAGCGCAGCACCATCAACGGCCAGAACATTTACTGGACCAAATCTATCGTTACCAACCGCCTGATGCTTTCCGGCGACGACCTGATGAACAAGTTTCAGGGAATGTACGGCGCCGGCGTGGTCATGGGTGACGGCGTGGTGATGGGCGATGCTCACCTGCAGCGTTCGGGCACACTTACTTCCGGCTCGCTCAGTATGGCCGGCGGCGTGGTCATGGGCGACGGGGTCGTGATGGGTGACGGCGTGGTCATGGGCGACGGGGTCGTGATGGGCGACGGCGTGGTCATGGGCGACAATATCCTTATCCTCAAAGGCGTGGTCATGGGCGACGGCGTGGTGATGGGTGACGGGGTCGTGATGGGCGACGGCGTGGTCATGGGCGACGGGGTCGTGATGGGCGACGGCGTGGTCATGGGCGACAGTTGGGCTCTGAGCTCGATGGCCGGCGACGACACCGGCGCAATGCCCGACACGGAAGGCGTCGTGCAAAGATAATTCTTGTCAGAACCCGAAGCGGTAGCGAGGGGTTTAATCTTGTCAGAACCCGAAGCACCAACGGTAGCCGCAAGGGGTTTGATCTTGTCAGAACCCGAAGCGGTAGCGAGGGGTTTCGATTTAATCTTTCGATAGCATAACCGAAAGCCGGATCTTAAAGGTCCGGCTTTTTTGTTTATTGAGCCAGTGAGATCAAGCCGGTATTTATCCACTTAGGGTCTTCGTTCAGTGCACTACAAGCCTGCTGAGGATGGGCAGTTTTAACCTGTACCCAAAATCCTTTTTTTGCCAGTATTTTATTTCTTCCTAACGAGACATTGGCCGGGCCGGTCATGGTATAACACTTGCCCACTTCGAAAGGGTCGTCGCTTTCAACACCGACCATGCCTTTTACGGGAACAGGTTTATTATCGGCGTTGATAACTTCAACCCTTGTGTCGGTCGCTTCGTTAGCGTTTCCGGCGCGAATGCCGAAATTGTTGGCAAATCCGGCCGTGAATAAACCGATGGCCAGGATCCCGGCCAGAAATAGAATGTAGTTTTTCATAGTCTGTCCTCTCAGAAAATATTAAGAATATGTAAACAGAGATCGTGCTCTAACGGTAATGTTCTCTGAGGTGAAAACCTTACAGACCGGGAACTCCCCTCCTGCCCGAGGAAGGGGTTAAGCAGGAGGCGGAAACGCGACAGTTATGGAGCGTGTTTTCTATTTCAGAATTCCACGATTCCATAATTCCAGACGAGACACTTTGGAATTATGAATTCTTTTGGAATCTTGAAATAATGACACGCTCCATAACTGTCGCGTTTCTGCCTTTTCTGAAAACCCCTCGCTACCGCTTCGGGTTCTGACTTCGTATCCCGGCCTGAAGAGGAGCGGCGGAAATTCAACTTGTCGCCGGTGCCGGCGGGGGCTGGTCGTTGGCCGGTACCAGCATCGGCATGGCCAGCGTCCAGATGACCAGGAAAACGGATCCCGCTGCCGGGGAATAGATCCCCCAGATGCTGAACGGGCCGCCCAGCGTATAGACCCAAACCACATAGGAAACGGTGGTCACTATGATCTGTACGACATTCGTGACGTTGCTGACGCGCCAGAGGTATAGCGGCGTGAGCGCCAGCAGCGCAAAAAAGACGATATAGATCAGATTGTCGTCCAGCACGTTACCGGCGGTCTGCGCCGCGGATTCCGGCCCGCCGCTGACCACCCCGGAAAGAAACATGTACGCTCCTACGATCTCGGTCGGTATCAGCTTTAAAAGCTTATCCTGGTAGGGATTTTGATCGGCTACTTCTCTTGCCATAGTTTGGCGCTCCTATATATAAATGTCGGTCTTTTTTTTGCAAAAGTGCTTGCGGGTATGCAAACCGTTTATACTGCAAAGCCGCAGGGCTGTCAAGATTTCGCGCCATGAGGTCAGAACCCGAAGCGGTAGCGAGGGGTTTCCGTATTGGTCTTTTCTATCTGAAGTGTTTTCCAGCAACCTTCATTGCCTCGACGATCTTCATCGTTTCAGTACTGACCGTACAGACGCGTTTTAATAGATCAATGACGTGTTCCTTGTAGTCAGCAAAACGATAGTTATTGAATTTTTCCGCGATGGTAGGATCGGAAGGCTTCTTCTCTTTATATTGGTCCAGTATCCATTCCAATGCCGAACGGTTTCCCAGCTTATAATCCCAGGCCTGCTGCGGAACGCCGGACAGAGTTGTATTAGCGTCTAGTAAGATCAGGCCTTCGTCTTTATCCGCGCGCAATTTTGCCTTTGGGTCGGTATCGTCACCGACCGTATTTTTCGTCAACGCATAAGGCTTAACCGTTTCATATCCGATATGCATTTCCATTAATCCCGCTCCCCAGTTTGCCCATTGCCAAAAGTCTTTATAAAAGGGAACCCGGGGAAATTCGCGCTTCAAATTCAGCTCATACTTCGCGCGATACTCCGGATCATGCAGTACGCCATAAACATAATGAAAGATATCTTCCTTCTTTATCTTTTTATCTTTGTAATTTTCGCGAAATTCAGTGAGAGCCCAATCGGTAATGTTGTCTTGGCGGCCTTCCTCGTCATAGCGATAGAGGGGAAGGCATTGTGCGTCTCCGATAAAATGAAGATCGGGCAGTAGGTCGGTTGCCAAGACCCGGAAGTCCTTGCCCATATTGTTGAAACAGATCAATTTGTTTTTGGCGTTCGAGCCCACCGAGAAAATGTTGTTCTGTTGGTATAATCGGTGCGTTATTATCTTGTCATAGTAAGTCCAAATCTTAATGAAAGGTCGGTGAGCCGCATACCTTCTCAAATCTTTATGAAAAACTAACGCTGAGTTACGCCGAAAATGGTCTAATATTTCCGAGGTGAATTTGATTGTCGTATCTTTAAATTCGCTTACGTCCTTAAGCTTCCTATAAACTGCTTTAGCCTTTTCAAAGTGGTCGCAGAAGAATTTAACTTTTTTACTCAAGTTCGCATTGTCAAAATCATATACCCAATCATCGCGATTGGTCGCAACACCTAAAGAAAATATTTGAAAAATGGCCCCTTCGTCTATATGCCCAAGTTTAACGGCTTTTTCTCCAAGGGGAATCAAATCTTCGAAGTCTGTATCCGCCAGTCTAAGCCAATTATTTTTTGTGTCGGGCGTAACCTTTCAAAATGAATAGACCTAAGTGGGCTTTCCGCTAGCCATTGTAATTTTTCTTCCTTGCGCCAGAAATCGTCCATTTCCGCGTAAGATATTTTGCAGGATTTTTTCTTTGATTCCGCTTTGCGAACGAGAAACATGATCGCGACGCCGGTCTGAATGCCAAAAACATTGTGCGTGGTGCCGGCAATTTTCGGATTAACCCGTACGTCGCTGTGTGTATCGACGATGTATGCAAAATCAAAATTATCGGCTACTATTTTGCGGAAGCCATCATATGTCCGGCTGTCAATAAAGCTGCGATTGGTAATGAAAGCTATTATCCCGTTCTTATCTACCCGTTCCATCGCCCAGGCATAGAAACGCGCGTACATGTCATAGACCTTTGTTTTCTGTGCTGTCGAGTGATAAACAAAAGTGTCCTTTATCCGTTTGTCTATGTATGTGTAATCGCGGTTCCTGTTGAACTCGTTAAAGTTCATTTGATTGGCGTTATAAGGAGGATTGCCGATAACTACTGAGATTTTTTGCTCATTTTGTCTTTTGATGCGAACACTGTTTTCGCTGCTGATCCCGAAATTAAATGTCAAATTTTGATGTTCATGGGTTAGTGCTTCGATGTTGTCGAGCGTATCTACAAAGCAGATGTTCTCAAATTCCTCATAGCTACCCATTTTCTGTTGATAGGTATATTCAATGTTTAAGTTCGCGATGTAATACGGCAGGATCGCAACCTCGTTGGCGTGAATTTCGTTCAGATATTTTTCGCGTAGGTATTTCGGCGCGATGTAATCGATAATGTCGGTGATGAAAGTTCCGGTTCCGGTGGCGGGGTCGAGTATCTGGACATTTTTATCGTGCAAATTTTTCCCGAAATGTTTTTCCAGCAGATGATCGGTGCTTTCGACCATGAAACGGACTATCTCGTTAGGAGTGTAAACAACCCCTAAACGATCCGCGCCCTTTGGATTGTATACCTTGTAGAAATCTTCATAGACCTCTTTAACGAAGCGCTGTTTCTCATGATGATCAGCCATGCGCGCGGCAGTTTCTCTAATTGTATTGTAGTAGTGCGCTATTCCGGCCAGGTAGTTGTGCTTGACTTGCGGGGTCATGAAGGTATGAATGACCTGTTCTAATTCTTTCGCAATATTATTCGAGCGAAAAAATATCGCGTCACCGAAAACGGTATTAAAGATGTCTTCGGTCAGAATATGCTGGATGATCATCTCGCGAATATCTTCGGGCGCTATGGCGGGGTTGATCTCGGCTTGGCAAAGTTCAAAAAAACGGTCTCGCGCCTCGCGGAAATCTTTATTTTTCTGGGCCTGCTTGTCCATCAATTCTCGCAGGCTTTCAACGATTTCCGGAATATCACTCTTGAACTGCTCGATAGCACGATGAAATTCTTTTATCTGCGGCGGTTCGAAATTGATGAAATGAGTAAGAATCTTGTCTAGCTCTTTTTCATCTTCCACGCGCGCGCGCATTACCAATTGGCCGTTTTGATAAAGAACCGCGGCTTGAGTATCTTCGAAGAGAATATTGGTTAAGGGATAACCTTTGTTTATCTTCGATTGTATTTCCTTGTCGATATCATCTTTTTCATCCTTGCTTTCCCACAAGCCAAACTCTAACCGCAGCGAATTTTTCAGTACTCCGTCAGGGGTTACCTTCCTTCCCTTAGTACCCTCGACAGATAATTCCGGCACCAAAACAAGATTCTTTCTGTCTGCGTATTTTCCCAGAAGTTCCTGAAAAGCACCGCGAATAGCCATTTCATTGCGCGACCCGCCATACTGAATCAGTTTATGCAGTTTATTGTGGTAATCGTTGATAAGTTGTCTGGACATAAAGGAAGTAAAGCTGAGAAATTCTAAACCAATTAGCACAAATTGTCAGCCGGGACCTGTCTTATCAACCGGGAAACTCCCTCCTGCCCGAGGAGAGTGGCCGGAAGGCCGGGGGGGAGAGTGACCGGCTTCCACACCTGTACTTTCTTGCGCACGGTTATGGCTTCGAAACCCCTCGCTACCGCTTCGGGTTCTGACTTCATCGCCGCAATTTAAAGATTGTTACCGTTAACCGCGGCAAGGTGGGCCAAATTTCATCAAACGCCGGTCGTTTTCCCAAACCTCTCTCCCCGGATCTGCGCTTTTGGTTTAGTCTGAAGAGGAAGCGCCGTCTATACGGCGAATGTCAGAGAAACCATCGGGAATTTCCTGATTTCAATGTTCTTTTTTAATTTAGCCTGCGGATTTGCGAATTTTACTGGATTTCTGTTTCAAAAGTGTTTCAGGTGTTTCACTGTGACACTCCCTGAAACAGTGAAACATCCCGTAAGCACAAGATAAAACGACACTTAGCAAATGGGGGGTGAAACACTGGTGTTTCACTTAAGCGTTCTGCTGTTACGCCGTAATAATGGGACGGAAGGCCTGCGATTCACGACGGTGTGCCATAAATCATTCAACTTGATTTATGGTCGGTTAAAACCGGTCAGAGTGACCGAAGGCCTGACCGGATCAAACCGCATGCATTTGCTAAACATAACAAACACAAGGCTTAGCGTATTGCACACTTATGGCACGGGCGTTGCTATATATAAAGCAGCCCCCAGAGGCTGCACTTCAAAAGAATTTATATTCGAAAGGAAACACGAGACGATGAAAGGAAAATACGGTTTGGATTTTGCTTCTGAGGTCAGAGAACTCAAGATCGCCCGCTATTACCTGGTAGTGACATCGCTTGCGGTGGTGCTGCAGATGGTTTCGTGGATCCTTGGGAAGTAAAGTTTTCGGGGACGACTCGGAAAACCAGGGAGTCCGGTCTTAGGACGCCGGACCACCCGCTCCTCCTCACTCTAAAAAAACACTCACACTCTTGCTTACAAAGGCCAGGTTTCGCCGCCTGGCCTATTTTTTTATTTTGGATCCCGGATTTTGGGACCGCGAATGCGGATAAACTAAAAAGCCGCAGGCCATTCTCGTTGGAACCAAAGAGAAAGGCCGTCAGAAACGTATAAAACCGCACTCAAAACTTACAATCATAAAAAACCGGAATCCCAAATCCGGAATCTGAAATTGCTTGACTTTCCCGCAAAACTAGGCTAAACCATAAGCACACCTGATAACTGTACTTTAGTTAACTGATAAAATTTAGGAGAAAGAAAACCGCTATCATTCGCATTTCCCGGGGTTTGTGTATTTTTACGCCTTAATGCCGGGGGTGTGTGTAGTTTTGGTTAAAAGAGGATATTTATGAAGTCGTTGAAAGTATTTGGATTGTCGCTGGTCTTTACACTAGCTTTAGTTATTACCGCTTCGGCACAGAATGTGAATGTGACGGGTTCGACCGGGGCAGACGGTACTTACGCAACATTGGGCGCGGCGTTCACAGCACTTAACGCCAACGTTACCCAGACCGGTAACGTGATCACCGTAGCGATCGTCGGTGATACTACTGAAGGCGCTACTTCGGCGGTATTGAACCAGCCTTCGGGCGGTTCATGGGCATCGCTGACGATCTCGCCGACCGGTACCCGGATCGTTTCCGGCGCGACCACGGCCGGCACCCCGATGATCGACTTCAACAGCGCCGATAATGTCGCCATCAACGGCGGCGGCACGCTGACCCTGACCAACACGACAGCTTCGACGACAGCGGGAACCGGCACCGTCCGCTATATAAATGACGCGACGGGCAACTCTATCCAGAACACGACCATTCTGGGCGCGGGAGCCGGCGCGGCTACCGGCAACATCATTTTTGGTAATACTACCGGATCGACAGGCAACGATAGTAATACGGTCAACGGTTGTAACATCGGCCCGGCAGGAGCGGCTACTTATTCGAATGCTATCCTCTCGGCGGGCTCCACGACGACGCAGGCCACGCGAAACAGCGGTCTCCAGATCACAAATAACAACATCTTCGACTTCTTCACCAACACCGCAATAATCGCCAACGGCTTTCTGGCATCCGCCGGAACCACGGATGCGACCATTACCGGGAATAGCTTTTACCAGACTGCGACGCGAACCATGAGTGTCGCCGCCAGCGGTTTTATCGGGATCTCTATCGCCGATACCAGTTCGATCAATAATAATGTCAGCAACAACTTTATCGGCGGCAGCGCGGCTTCGGCCGGCGGCACGGCATGGACACAAACAGGCGCGGTTACCCACACCTTTATCGGTATTCGCATGTCGATCGGAACTGCAACGCCCTCCAGCCTCCAAAACAATGTAATTCGGAATCTTAGTATTTCAACCTCGTCGGCATCGACGATAAACGCGGGTATTTCGGCAGTAACCGGAGCTATGAATATCGGGACAACTACCGGCAACACCATCGGCGCGACCACCGGGACAGGAAGTGTTACCTGGACGGGCGCGGGCGCGGGCGCACGATTCGCCGCCATTTCAGCCGGTACGGGAACGCCGGGTGGTATCAATATTTCCAACAATAACGTCGGCAGCGTTACCATCGCCGGTGCGGGCACAACCGTCTTTTACGGCATCAGGATGGAAGGGAGCGCTACAGCGGCCTATACGGTTGCGGGAAATACCATCGGCAGCACGACCACTGCTAACAGTATTACCAGCAACTCCAATACGACTTTTGTGGGGATCAGCAGTTCGAATACCGGTTTCCCAGCCAGCGTTACCGGCAATACGTTGCAGAACCTGCAGCACACCAGTACCGGAACCAGCGCGTCGCTGCGCGGCATCGAACTGATCGGTTCTGTCAGCAATCAAAATATTTCGACTAATACGATCCGCGATTTTTCGTCCGCCAGCACCAGCACCAGTGCTAATGGAACACCCGCGGTCGGTGGGATCATTTTTACCGGTTCCGCGACAACGGGAAATACGATTCTCGGAAATACGATCCGTGACCTTTCGAACTCCGCAGCTTCGGCCGGGGTGGTCAATAACGGTATCGTGATCACGAGCACACCCGGAACGACGATCACCAGAAATAATATTTTCAACCTGACGGTGGCTACGACCAGTACCGCTGCTCTGATCCAGGGCATTAATCTTTTCAACAGCGCGGCGACGATAAATATCTACAACAATATGATGAGGCTGGGCACCGGCGTGGGCAACAACCCCATCATTCGCGGTGTCTTCGATAATACCGCGACCAGCTCGCCGACCAATATCTATTTCAACAGCATCTTCATCGACGGCACGCAGGGAGGCAATACTGTCAACACGACCGGCGTCGTCCGCTCGCTGGCCAGCACGATGGATATCAAAGACAACATCATCTGGAACAACCGCGCCAGCACGGGAGCGCCGGGCGCCGGAACCGGGCGGCACTACGCCATCCGCAACGAGTCGGCCACGGGAACTTTCACTTCCAACGGAAACGATCTGTTCACGCCCAATAACGGCGGCACGATCGGTTTTTCCGCTTCGTTAGACAGGATAACGCTGGGCAACTGGCAGACGGCCACCAGCCAGGACCTGAACAGTTTCAACCAGGACCCGCAGTTTATCGATGCGACCAACGCGACTTCTCCGAACCTCCATATTCACCCGACCAATTTAACGATAATTGAAGGGAACGGTGTCGCCCTGGCAACGCCGACGGACGATTTTGACGGGCAGGTCCGCGCCTCATTTACGCCGGTAGATATCGGCGCCGATGCCGGAAACTTTAACGGTATCGATATGGCGGCCCCGATCATTACTTACACGCCTTTCAGCAACACGACCTCGACGGCGAACCGCATCCTGGTGGTTACCCTGACCGACAACACGGGCGTGGCCACGGGCGGCCTGGCTCCGCGTATTTACTTTAACAAGAACGGCGGATCATTCTTCTCGACGCAATGTGTGCTGGCCACCGGGACCGTCAACAACGGCACCTGGAACTGCACCATCGACTACACTCCGGTCGGCGGAGTAATAGTGACGGACGTTATTCGTTACTTTGTCGTGGCGCAGGATACGATCGGCAACCTGGCTTCGAATCCGAGCGCGGGCTTTACCGGCACGGATGTCAATACCGTGACCCCGCCGACCACGCCGAACCAGTACACGATCGTCAACGGTTTTGGCGGTTCGATCTCGGTCGGAACCGACCAGGCCGTCACTTCGCTCACGAACCCGGGCGGAATTTTCGACCTGCTCAACCAGGGCGCGATCACGTCTAACCTGAACATCAATCTGACCACGGACCTGCTGGCGGAAACCGGGACGATCTTCCTCAACCAGCAGGCTGAGGAAGCGCCGGGCGGGTTTACCATTAACATTCAGGCGTCGGGCGCCGCGAGAATAATCTCCGGCAGCAATACGACCGCGCTGATCACCATCAACGGCGGCGACCGCGTAACCTTTAACGGTTTGGGCTTCGGACCGTATGGCATCACCATCCGCAACACCAGCGCCACCACGGGCGGCGTGATCCGTTACCTTAACGACTCTTCGAACAACTCGATCCTGAGCTGTCTCGTCGAGCAGAACAACATCAACAATACGGCGATCCTGTACGGCACGGGAGCGGTGACCGGCAACGACAACAATGCGGTTACCAGCAGCATCGTGCGCGGTACTAACGCGGCCACACCGCCGTTTAACAGCATCGCCACGATCGGAACGTCGGCGGCGATCTCCAACGGCAACCTGAACGTGGTCGATAACCAGTTGACTGAATTCGGCCAGGCCGCTTTCCTGGCGTCGACCGGAACCGACAACTTCAATGTCACGGGCAACGATATTTCGCAGAACGCAGCGCGGGCCGCGAATTTGTTCGTGGTCGCCTGCGCCGCTTCCAGCGGAGCGATAGTGACCGGTACAAACACGCTCAATAACAACAGGATCCACAGCATTACCAACTCGAGTACGTTCGCGACAATAGGAGTTTTGGTGGCTAACTGCGGGGTCTTAAACGTTACCAATAACCGCATGTGGGACTTCCAGACCACTGCCGGCGCGACCGGTGTGATCGAGGGAATCGAATACGACGGCGTCAGCGGCGGTACACCGACGCTGAACGTTATCAATAACTTCATCAGCCTGGCGCCGACGCTGACCACGGCACAGGCGGTGATCGGTATCCAGGACTTCGCTTTCGGCGGCAATATCTTTACCGCTAATTACAACTCGGTCTACATCGGCGGCACGGCCTCCGGCGCGACACCGAGCTGGGCCATCAAACGCGGCAACCTGGCGCCGACGACCTATACCGCGAGGAACAACATCGGGTTCAACGCGCGTACCGGCGGCACCAGCAGCCACTTCGCGGGCGGCGACGATTCGGCCAACACCGGAACGTTCGTCAGCGACAACAACACCTGGGTCGGGCTTGGTTCGACACCGGCCAACTTTATGGATTACGGCACGGTATCTACCGGAACTCCGGTAACGGTAGCTGCCTGGCAGGCCGGCCCGCCGGCGCGCGACGCCGCGTCGACGTTCTTCCTGTCAACGGCTATCGCCGCGACCGATATCTACATCAATCCGATCGGCAACGATCTGCACCTCTTCTCGAATTCGACAGGCGGTGTGCTTGGCGGCGGCGCTGTGGTACCGGTTTCGACCGATATCGACGGCGATCCGCGTCCGGCTACCGCGCCTGACAGAGGCGCTGATGAATTGGTCCAGGCGCAGGGCGGTTCGATCGCGGCCGGCACGTACTATAACGCGCAGGTTGTGGTGGGCAATACGCTCGCCGGAAACGTCAACATAACCAACGCGCTCTATGTCAACGGCATCTTCAACACCGGCGCCAATACCATCAGCCTCGGCTGTGACGCGGGTGTCAATAATGCCGACGCTAACAACTACATCGTCGGTAACCTGAAGAAAGACTTCTGCACGACGGGCTTGTTCACCTTCCCGGTCGGCACCACGCCGAACGGTTCCGCCAGAGACGGAAATTCGCCGGAAGGAACTCCGAGCGAATACTCGCCGGTGGCGGTGACCATCAATCCGACGACGGTCTTCCCGTCGAGCCTGACGGTCAACGTGGTCGATACCTGGCTGCCGGGACTCGGCAATACCAGCTCGACCTCGCGCTACTGGAACGTTACCGAAACGGGTGATGTGAATGCCGATATGACATTCCAATACCTGCCGGAAGATGTCTACGGTACCGAAACGTCCTACAAGGTCTTCAAGTATGACGGCTCGTTCACTACGCAATACGGACCGGGTACGGTCAATGCCGGGTTGAACCAGTTCACCGCACCGGGCGTGACCAGCTTCTCAGGCTGGGCGGCGGGCGTGAACGCGGTCACCGCGGCAACGGCCAATATCAGCGGACGCGTGTTGACCTCAGGCGGTATGCCGATCGCGAACGTCAAGATGGTCTTGACGGGCGGCGAGCTGGATGGACCGATGATCGTCTATACCGGAAGCCTTGGTTACTACAACTTCGAAAACCTGCCGGTCGGACAAAACTATGTCGTGACGGTGAAATCGCGAAGGTTCTTCTTCTCGAACCCGAGCCAGCTTCACCTGTTGTCGGATAGTATCTTCGACGGTGACTTTGTCGCCGATCCTCAGTAGCTGAGGGGACTGAACTGATCGGCCATAAGGGCAAAAGGAGCGGAATCCCATATTCCGCTCCTTATTTTTTTAAAACGCCTGCCATTATGATGAAGTCAGAACCGGGAACGGTAGTGACCGGGTTTCCTTTGCCCGGTTAAGAACCACCCCGTCATCGCTTCGCGATGCCTCCCCTCCTTCGTAAGGAGGGGAGCTTTTTTGGCGATCTTTAATCTAAAACGCCGGCCATTATGATGACGAAGTCCCGTGCCGGAAGCACGCCGGACATTAGCCGTGGGTGAAAGCCCACGTATCACACGCCAAATAGATCAGGTCAGCCCTGAAAGGGCGGCTAATATCCGGAGTCCCTTCGGGACTAAAAATTTTTAAGCGCCTTCGGCGAGGAGAGAACCACCCCGCCCTGCGGGCATCCCTCCTTTGTAAGGAGGGAGTTTAGGGATTGCCTCTTTTTTACGCCAATTTAACGTATCCCTGCTTTACTAACCGGCCAAACTGTTAGAAAATTCCTTAACTTTAAAAATAGAACGAAAAAACCTGTCCGCTTGGTATCACCGGCTTCCCATGCGAGCGAGCTGGGAACGCTATAATTTCAGCGAGGGAATTTATGAAAAAAATAATTAATTGCACAATATTTACAGCGATCTTAATGATCTGCCTGGCGGGGACGTCCCTGGCCGCGGCATTTACGGCGGGAAACATTGTGGTTTGCCGTGTCGGCCCGAACACCGCCGGCGGCGCGCTTACTTCAAACGCGACCCCGGTGTTTTTGGATGAATACACGCCGACCACGCCCACCGCGACGCTGGTCCAATCGATTGCGCTGCCGATCGTGGACGACGGGCCAAATCAGACGCTGACGGCGAGCGGCACGGCGACGTCGGAATGTCTGATGACGCGTTCGGCGGATGCCCGCTATCTTCTGATCATGGGTTACGATGCAGCGCCGGGAACCACCGGTATCACAGGCAGCAGCACGACGGGCGGCACACCTGTGCTGCGTGTGATCGCGCGCGTCGGCAATGACGGCATCGTTAGCACCTCGACGACCACGACGAGCTTTAGCGGCGGCAATCCGCGCGGTATCGCCAGCACGAACGGAACTGATATCTGGATGACCGGTTCAAATACGGGCGTGGTCTATACTACCTTTGGCGGCAGCGGCGCCGGCACGATAATTCACAGCACGGTGACCAATCTCCGGAGCGCCAACATCTTTGACGGCCAGTTATTTACTTCGTCGGCTTCGGGCGCGATCCGCCTGGCGACGGTGGGCGTGGGCACGCCGACCACGGCCGGCCAGGTTCTCACGAATTTGCCGGGGTTTCCCACGACGGGAAGCGCTAATAGCCCTTACCAATATTATTTTGCCGACCTGAGCCCGGCGGTGGCCGGCATGGATACAGTTTATGTCGCTGACGACTCCGGAACCCTCGGCGGAGTGCAGAAGTATTCCCTGGTGGGCGGCACATGGGTACTCAACGGGACGCAAGTGACGCCGGCGATACGCGGGCTGACGGGTATTATTAATAATGTTTCCGGGCTGATAGTGACGCTTTTTGCCACCGGCACCGCCACGAATGCCAATACGCTTTCGATCTATGCCGACGTCAGCGGTTACAACGCGCGGCCTACCCCGGTGAAAACAAAGGGCGGCAGAGACGGCGAACTCGTTCCCGGCACGCCGACCATTATCGCCACCGCCGCGGCCAACACGGTGTTTCGCGGCGTGGCTTTTGCGCCGCTGGTATCGACGGCCGCGACGGCCTCGATCTCCGGACGCGTGACCGAAACGAACGGCCGCCCGATCGCCAACGCCATGCTGGTAATTACCGGCGGCGGTCTAAGCCAGCCGATCACCGTCGTGACCGGAAGCTTTGGCTATTACAGTGTCCCGGACCTGCCGGCGGGGCAAAACTATGTCGTCAGCGTTTCCGCCAAACGTCACCGCTTTAACGATCCTGCGCAGGTCGTCAGCCTGACGGGCGATCTGGTAATGGACTTTGTCGCCAACCAGTAAGCGGAGAGGAAAGATAGGAAAGATAGGAAATTAAGGGAAGAAGGAAGAGGCGGGCTTACGGGCTCGCCTTTTTTGTTTGACGTTTTTACAAACTTTCTGTGCCTCCGGCACGCGGACATTTCGTGCCGGAGGCACACCGGATATTAGCCGTGGGTGAAAGCCCACGGTAAAGCGCAACAAAAGTGCTCATGCCCTGAAAGGGCGATGGATTCCGGCGCTCCTCCGGAGCTTGTAAATAAATCGTGGATCCTGTCCGGCGGCTTTCACCGCCGGCTAATATCCAGCGTCCCTTCGGGACGGGATAAGTTCCCGGTACTGACTCCATGTCTCACATTCACGTGCCGGAGGCATATCCACATTCCTGTGCCGGAGGCACGCGGACATTTCGTGCCGGAGGCACGCGGACATTTCGTGCCGGAGGCACGCCGGATATTAGCCGTGGGTGAAAGCCCACGGTAAAGCGCAACAAAAGTGCTCATGCCCTGAAAGGGCGATGGATTCCGGCGCTCCTCCGGAGCTTATAAATAAATCGTGGATCCTGTCCGGCGGCTTTCACCGCCGGCTAATATCCAGCGTCCCTTCGGGACGACTCATCACCACAAATATTTCTCGTCATATTCAACTTCGTGCAATTTCAAGAACTCCAAATACTCCGATCTAAAATCCACCCGCCGGTGATGCTCTTCCTGGTTCTCAATATACGCCTTCACTTTCACTATCATCGAATTGCTAACTGTGAACGCTCCATAGCCGTCTTGCCAGGAAAACAACTTCACGTTTAACTCCTCTTTGACCCAGGCGGACGTATTGGATTTTATGTCCCTGATAAAATCTGCCAGGCAGTGTGTGGCTCTCAATCCGACCAGCAGATGCACATGATCGGAGACTCCACCGATCTTTTCCGGAATACCCTCGGCGGTTTTGACGCACCCACCCAAATATTGATGCAGTCTTTCGCGCCATTCATCACGGATTAACTGTCGGCGTTCTTTCGTGCTAAAGATAATGTGATAGTGAAGGCTCAAATGTGTGGAAGGCATTTGTTTTCTCCTATGCCCTTTCAGGGCGATGCTATCCCGTGGGCTTTCGCCCACGGCTAATATCCCATGTCCTTTCGGGACGTGAAATGGTTTATGCAGAGAGAATTTTATATTTCCGAAACTCAGGTGTCCAATATAACGGTTAACGCGCGTGGGATATTAGCCGGAAAACTCGCGGCGTCCCTTTGGGACGGATCAAATAAAAAACCACCGGGAAAATATCCCGGCGGCTGATGAGGAAATCAGAAATTACTTTCTGGATTAATTATTGCGAGCGCGTTTGTTGCGGTCCCATTTATTTCGGCCATTGTCCTGATAGCGTTGAAACGCTTCATTGTAGCCGCGCACAAAACCTTCGCGATAGGCGATCTGAAAGTCGGATTTGCCGCCGTGGCGCGATTGGTAGCCGCGCGAAGCGATCTTGTAGGTCGAATGATTTTCAGCGTTTGAATTACGATGGCTGCGGGCTTCTTTTAAACCTTTTTTCAAACCGTCTTCATAACCCTTTTGCACTGCAAAGCGGTACATTTTGCCGCCGTTGTTATCATAACGGTCGTTATTATTGCGATCGTTTTGACGGTTTTGATACTGGGCATTGACGCTCGATCCTGAGATGAGCAAAAAGCCCACCAGTAACGAAAGTGCCAAGCCTATGCTTTTGATGTTTTTTAGTAAATTATTTAATTTCATATTGGAGTTTCTCCACCATCCACAGCGCAAGCCTCATGCCACGGCCGGCCTCTGACAGTTCTAAAGCAGTTAACGCCTTTCCCAGGGCATGTGCCTGCGTCAAAACCATACTCAAATCGTATGCAATAAGACTATATGAAGTTAAATAATTGAAAAAAAAGGGTTTTTCAAGCTCCCCTCCTTACAAAGGAGGGGTGCCCGCAGGGCGGGGTGGTTCTCTCTTTAATTAGTCCGGCGCTCCCGGTTGTGATGCGCCTATACGACCGGATCATTTGAAGGAGAAGAGAGAACCACCCCGTCACGCTGCGCGTGCCACCCCTCCTTCGTAAGGAGGGGAGCTTTCCACCCCGTCACGCTGCGCGTGCCACCCCTCCTTCGTAAGGAGGGGAGCTTTCCACCCCGTCACGCTGCGCGTGTCACCCCTCCTTTGTAAGGATGGGAGCTTATTGTTTTTCCAGAACACTTCGCCTGGTATTTTCGTTCATAATAGTGAACCCTGATGGCCGAAATTATTACTAGCGCAGATCAACTTACCGCCGGCCGGCTGACCGAGACGCTGCTGCGTAACGGCCATCTGCGGCAAGGAATCGTGACGGAAATTTTCGTGGAGACGTTTCAAAGCTTCTTCGCTGATTTTTACCGGATGGACGTTACCTATTCGGATGATGCGCGTCCCGCGCGGGGGTTGCTGCTGCCGTGGATGATCTTGAAAGTTCCTTTTGCCGACAACGAGCAGGCGCTCTACATGGGACGCGAGGAACGTGAAGCGTACCTGAAACTGCCTGCCTTAATGTCCGACCCGCCCTTTCCCCAATGTCTCGATACATTTCTCGATGAAGGGACCGGGCGCTCACAGATCTTGCTGGAAGATATCTCAGCGACACATTTTCGCGGCGACACCCCGGAGGATATATCGCACCGCCAGTGGGAGCTGGGTGTCGAAGCGCTGGCCGCGCTGCACTCTTTCTGGTGGGAAAGCCCGTCGCTTGGCGCCGGGATCGGGAAATTGCTTGACGATGAAGAAATAGAGCGGATCACAAAACTGCACGAGGAATCGCTGCCGAAATTTTTTAGCGCCCTGGGCGGCGACCTTTCTCCGCAGGTGCGAACGGCATATGAAAAAACGTTCGCCTTCCTGCCGCACTTTTGGCGCGAGCGGCTGATGTCGCGCCGGCGCAATACGCTCATCCACGGCGATGCGCATTCATGGAATTTGCTCTTTCCCAGGGACGCGGAAAATGGGCGTGTTTTTCTCATCGATCTGGCGACGCTGCGGGTGCGGCCGGCGACCAATGACCTCGCTTATCTGATGGCGATGAAATGGAAACCCGAGCGCAGGGCGAGATTCGAAATGCCGCTGCTAAAGTATTATCACCAGTGCCTGCGGGCAAACGGGGTGCGGGATTTTTCCTGGGAAGATTGCCTGCTTGATTACCGCTATTCGATCCTGACGCATATGACCACACCGGTGGTGCAGTGCGGCTGCGGATTTCTCTCGCCGGGTATCTGGAAAGCAAATTTCCAGCGCATTTTCGCGGCGTATGAAGAACTTGGCTGCGAAGAATTGCTGGGTTGAAACCCGGGAGCGGAGGCTGTCAGTAGCGTCTGCGTTAGCAGATGCGTTCTCCGGCAAGCAGAAGAACGCACTTGCTGACGCAAGCGCTACTGACATGAGCGAGAGGCTATCGCGCTACCGGTTTACCCCGCCGTTTTTGCATCAGCAGCAGGCGCGGACGCCGGCAGCGGGTGAGTATCGTTGGCGAATTTTATCGCCCGCAGGGCATGCAGGTTCCACGGCAGCTTTGCCGGGTAGGCCGCCTTTAACATGTAATCGAGCCCCATTTCAAACGCCGTGCCCGCCCAGTTTTTCAGGTTGCCTTCGGTGCGTTCGAACCACTGGTGGGTGGTGGTATTCTCATTGACCTCTTTGGCGCCGTCGTCGTTGCAGACCAGCCGGTGGCCGGGTGCGTAGGCAGCCGCGCGCTCTTTGGCATACTTGATAAACTGGCGATAGTTGCCGTCTTCATTCCACTGGCCGAAATGAAAATCGAAATGGGTGGTGGGCACGTTTTCACAGGTGATCTTTTCGTTCTGCGCCAGGGTACCGCTGCTGGTACAGACGTGAATGTCGCTGCCGACGGTCTGCTTGAGAAAGTTTTCCGTCTGCTGCATCCAGGTGGTCAGGTTCCAGTTGTCCTGTACCTGGGTGGGCGGCGTGTTGGCCGGGGTCAGGGCCCCATCCATCCGCACCTCGTTGCAGATCTCCCAGATGATGTTGGGCTTGTTCTTTAATTTTTGCCCGACGGCGGTGATGAGCTGTTTCTGCAGCGCCTTGCCGGGATCGGTGGCAGGCGTAAAGAAATCGCGCAGCCGCTGGCGCAGCGCTACTCCGCCCGGCTGATAGGAGATGCCAAACGGATTATTGATCGGCGACTGGCCCTCGTCCTGGATGGCGTGATAGTGAAACAGGCAAACCTGAACGAGAAACTTCTTATCATGGGCTGCGTCGGCCAGCGTGGAAAGGTTTTCGAGAAAGGCCGGGTTGATGCTCTTATCGGGACGGTAAAGCGGTATGTGGCGGTCGGCATTGACCTCGTTTAACCCGTTGGAAAAAACGACGATCTTGACCAGGTTGAAGGGATAATTTTCACCTTTCAGATATTGAAAAAAATTGCGCGGGTCACTGTTGGTTGCGCCCAGCTTGCTGTCAGAGCCCAGCCCGAATGCATTAAAGCCGATCAGGCGAGCGGGTAATTGAAATGGCATAAATACGGAAATCTCCTTTATGGGAATTTTGGTTTAAATTATTCAGGGGGCCCTCTAAAAAACAATGCCGCAGGGGAACGCATTGCTCGAGATCCTTAACCACAGGGAGTGGGAATCCGTCTTAGGGGAGGATATTTATAACCCGATTCCCACCGGCGTGTCAAATGAGCCTGAAAACCGGGAGCGCGGACGTCCCCCGTCCGCAAAGATCGCGCAGCGATCTAGTTCTTTATTTAATAAATATTTAGCCCGAAGAATCGCGCTTTGCGGAGGGGACGTCCGCGCTCCCAGATTAGCGCGCCGCGAAACGTTTTTGGCCTGTTTTGCATAATATTTAGAAAGTATTTGTAAAGGAGACTCCCATTCTTTATGTTAGACAATGCCAAGATAAGCGAAGATGAGGTCGAGGTCATCGCGGAAGCGGTGGCGAAGAGAAGTTGGTGGAAAAATCCGGCCCTTTATATTCCGGTGATCACCGCCGTGCTGAGCAGCCCGGTTGTAATGACGCTGCTGCCGGGAAAGGTCCAGCCGGTCGAGGCCCAAATAGTTCCCCAACAGCAGCAGCAAGTGACCCCGCAGCAATTCCCGCAAAACGTTGATCGGCCCCGTTATAACGGGCAGGGGCAGTGGCAATCGCGGCGGCCCAGAAACGCCACGGTCCTGATAGACTCGGACCTGCGGAAAGGGCCTAATTCCAAGAAAAGCCCGGTAATACATCTGGCCGAAGGCGCCCGGCTCATTTATTCGAACTGCAATCAGTTTCCTGAAGTGGTAGAAGATATGGAAGGCAAATGGTGTGAAGGGCTCTACAAGGACGATACCGGCAAAACCCATAAAGGCTGGGTATTTACCGCGTACCTGCACACGGAGCGGGAAGGATCCTGAAACCGGACATCATTTAGCCATAACATCATGAGGTCAGAACCGGGAACGCAGTGACCGGGTAAATGAGCGCAGCGAAAAAACTGTCAGCCTCCAGCCCGTCGAATAAGAACCCGGTCACTGCGTTCCCGGTTCCGACTTCGTGATCCTTGACGCGATTTGGCAAAAAACACGCAGAAAATCGTCTATAATATAACTTAAGATCCTACAAAATTTATTTACAACTTTGCCTGATGTTTAGGTAATATATTTATTAAAAGGAATCCCCATGAGTGACGATCATAAATCGAGCCCTAAAGAAGCTGAAGAAGAAGTAGAGCGAGCAGCCGCGCCCGAATCCGCGGAAGAGGAAGAGGCCCGGGCAACCCCCTGGTGGAAAAAACTGAGCGTGGTGATCCCGACCATCACCGGGCTGCTGGTGGCACTCACGCCGCTGGTCGTACTGCTGATGCCCGCGCAGCATAAACCGGAGACGCCCAAGGCGGAACCGACGCCGATAATTTTAATGCAGCCCGCCTTTGCCGCGACCCCGGTGCCGACCGCGCCGCCGCGCCGCAACAACCGGCCTTATCTGGCGACGGTCAGCACGCCGGCCGGTTTGTATATGCGTTCGGGGCCGAACGAAAAAACCAACCAGATAATAAAACTGGAACAAGGCGCCCAGGTCAAAGTTTCCAACTGCCGCACGACCGTCTACATCGGCCAGGTCGAAGGCCAATGGTGCCAGGCGAGCTACAAAGACGCCGAAGGCAATTCGCACCGCGGCTGGATGTTCAACGCCTTCCTGATCGAAGATGGTGACAGTGAATAGGGAATAGGGAATAGGGAATTGTAGGGGCAGGGCTTGTACCTGCCCGTTTTATTAAGTTCGTCACCTTCGGCGACGTGACGCGCTTGTTACTATGGACGTCGGGTTGCACCCGACGCTATTAAATCTGTCTCCTACGGAGACGAATCAAAACCCAAAATCCTAAACCCTAAATCCTAAATCGAAAATCTAAAATCTAAAATCTAAAATCTAAAATCGGAAATCGGGAAACGGGCAGGTACAAGCCCTGCCCCTACAAACTGCTCACAGCTCACCGTTCACCCTTTGCTCCACTCATACTTTTCTGTGACAAACATATCGCCTTGGGGAAAATGCACGGTGATGGTGCGAAAGGTGGGAAGGTTGGTTTTTTTGTCGATCCAGAGTTCGACGTCGCCGGCGTTCTTTTCATTTTCCACGCCCAGCTTGTAAAAGACCACGATCAGTTTTTTGTCATTTTGTTTTAGCTCGGCGGCGGCCAGCGGTGAATTGGGCGGGTTTTCTTTGGCGTAGGCCGCGTCCTGCACCACCAGCCAACTGTACACGGACCCGTCGATGCGGTCGGGAGGTTTATTGCCCGTCAGGCGCGCGATATTGTGCATCAGGCCCATCCGCGACATTCCGATCAGTATGCCGGGGCGCAGGCCCGCGGGCGCGTCCATTTCGAAGGGAGACTTTTCGCTGCTGCTACTGCCCCCGCTCAGCTTTGCGCCGTCGCAGAGAAGAAAAAGTTTGTGGTCCTTGCCCAGAAATTTTCCCGACGTGCGGTAATCCATCACGTTGCCCTTTTTAAATAGGATCTCGCCTTCAAAAGTGCCGGTGACGGCGCCGGTCGCTTCGATGCGGAATTTTACGCGCCGGTTCTTTATCTTCATCAAACTGGCTTCCATTTTATCGAAGACCTCTTTTGGTGAACGGTAATCGTCGGCAAGGACGGCCGGCGCGATAAAGATCAGCGATAAGAATAAGACGATAAGACGGCGTGATAGTACTGGCATAAAAACCCTCCCTGATGTAAATACCGATAGGAAAAGTATAAACAATCCCGATCAGGCAGAGCAATGGCGATTTGAAGATGGTTTTTGGACGGGAGCTTTGGGCAAGCGAGATCGCCTTCAGCTTTTTTTCATTTGGACGGCGGCGCGTTTAGCTCAAGCCAGCGCGACACCAGGTTGGCGTAGTCGTTAAAAATAAGGTTTTCCGGATTCAGCCCCAGGTCCCTGCACAAAACAGGGAATTGTTTCTGGAATTTCTGATAATGCTCCAGTATCGTCATTGTTCCCGGAACGATGTCCTTGTTATGGGGAAGCAAAAAATCCCGCACTAGTTCAATGGCTTTCCGCGCATTGCTATCGTGGACATAGATATCATGGCCCGATATATCGGAAAGACATTTCCGGTAATCGTAGGCATGGTGAGCAAAGATCAAACAGAATTTTTTATCCTCTTCAGCGCGCGCCGCTGCCGCCGCTCCCAGAAAAAAACCTAATTCGAACGGCATGTTAAAGCGGGGAAGTTTGGTGATCTTATCCAGCGCAACCATCGAAATATCATGTATACCGAAGCGGCAGGATAATATGAGATCGCTGATCTTCTGCAATCTGTCCACGCCCGCATTGATTATTTCTTCTGCGCAGATCGCTCTATATCCGCAGTCGATCACCGCAAATACGATGGCCCGAAAAATATGCTGGTAATTCTTTCCGAACGGATAATTAATAAAGACGGAAAGATTTTTTGCAGGTTCAGTTTCCACTTTTCTCCTTTCGAAGACAGATTACCAAGACACTTAAATAAGCGCAGTCTAAATACTGCTCATTGTTTATTCGTCACTGTTTGTTCTTTAACGCTTGCTGACCACGAGCCCAATAAATGTCAGCAGACCTCGGATTTGGAAACCTGCACTGTTGCAAAAAATAGCGTCCCGGCGATGATCGACAAAGCTTCGAACTCGCCGGGGAAATCAGATCACGCCCGATCTTTGCCGCTGCTGAGAGTCGCGCGCGAAAGATCCGGCCGGTTTAGTGTCTGCCGCTGTTTTTCGGTTAAGCGGCGTGGGACAGACCCGTGCTGAAAATGTGAAATTCTTTACCGGGAAATGATAAGCAACTTTTTCATTACCGGCGAGGCCGGCGCTGCCGGCGATCTCTGAAGTGAGAAAAATTTTAAGGGAGACTTTTTTCATTTACTTCTACAGTCAAAATTAACACATAATTTTAACCTATTCGGAAGGCAGAAAAAAGTATTTTTTTGCTATTTAAAATGGAAAAATTTATCGATCGTGAAGTGATCTTTTCGCTCAAATTGCCCGGCAGATAAGCTGCGGCAAAGATAAGCTTAATCCGTGACTTTGATCGTATCGGGGGAAGTTTTACGAGTTGAATCCTGCTGCTGCGCATTTTTCACCGCGCGATCTATTTTGGCGATCGACACCGTGCCGCGCAGATAGGGCTCGGGGATGGTCCGGGTGAAACCGTTGTTGGATCCTTTATTTTTTTGCGAAGAGGGAAGGGGGGATTTCACTTTTCGTTCCTTTTTTTCAGCCATGACAAAACTCCTGTACAGGCTCATTTAATATTATTCCATACGTCGTTTAAAAGTCCGAGTTCGCAGTATCTTCGGCGGCATTTAGAATGCTTAACCGCTCCTTAAGACGACGGCGGCCTGGGCCTTCATAACGGCAAATAGTTTTTCAATCGTGTTGGAGTTGTGCGTTTCACAAGCGCAACGTCCGCTCGAACCGTCTCGCAAATGAAACGGTTTTAATGCCAAAATTCTAGCGTAATTCCCGGGCCGCCGTCAACGATTGTTTAAAGCTTCAACGATCGTTGAATGCCCAAGCCAAAGGAGCAAGTCAACAAATCACTTTAAATCAGCCTACGTAAATGATGCAGTGCAACTAGTTAAACACCAAGGGAAGCGGTTACAGGGGGCGTTTTCACGGATCTTCTTCCCAAAAGAGAACGCGAACGGTTTCGCTCAGCGCGGAAGGGCGATGGCAGTCCGCTTTGCCGGCAGGGATGTGAATGAGATCGCCCGGCTGATAGGCCACATCCGCGCCGTTCTCAAATTCGATGCGCAGCTCGCCGGCGAGAACGGTGCCGCGATGGCCGCGTTCGCACCACTCGGGATGTTCCAGATCACGGCCAAACTCGAGCAGCCTCGCCTCCCTGCCGTCCGCTTGGCACAGCTTGAAACGCGCGCCACCCGGCGTCTGCCGCCACTCGATCTCGTCAAAGGATGCGCGGTAATTCTTTTGCATATGAGATATTGAAGCACAGGTCATAACTGTTGCGAAATCAGAACCTCGGAACGCCATCTGTAGCCGTAACCGGGTTTCCCCTAATGATCAATGATCAGTGATCAGTGGCTTTGCTTATAAATCAGACAGGCCAGGCTTTTTTGCAGTTTGGTGTTACTTAGTGTGGTTTCGTGGTTACAGTCTTAGGTCTCCGGTTACTGAAGTTTAAGATCTGAAACCACGTGCGCCACACTAAAAGACACGAACAAAACATAGGGCAAATTTCTGACTTCATGACAGGCTTGTTTTTGAGTCTTTGAAGTGCCAGAATTATATTACCGGGCTGTCAGTAGCGTCTGTGTTAGCAGATGCGTAAAAAGTGTAAGAAACGCACTTGCTGACGCAAGGCTACCGACATGAGCGCGACGAATTGCGGTTGCCCGGCAGGCAAAAATCTTTACGTCTTAAGGAGGCTTTGAATTTATGTTTTTCAAATTGAAAGATTCTTTATATCGTATCTGGCGAGGTATTCTGAGCGGTTACGGCAATTGCGGCAAATGCGCCTGCAGCCAATATGAGCAGTCGGACGCGGGCGGCGATCAGTGCCGCTGCGGACACTCATACGCAGACCATTGGTAAAATTTTGCCGCTCGCAGATCCTTATTTTTTGAGGGCAGGAGAAAACTCCTGCCCTTTTTAAATTTAAATGTAAAAAAATAATTTGTTCATTATGTAATCTCTGTATACAAGGGGTAACAAAGTGAACAAACGGGAAACAGTGGCAGAATGCAGAAGACAGTGCAGTAAGCAGTAAGCAGAAAAGTGCTGATCGTCCGCTTACCGCTTACTGTTTTTTACGGGCAATGCCATTTCAAAATTGCCGAAGCGCGTGGTGGCGGCGGTGCCGACGAAGTTCACATTGCCAAGGTTATCAAAAACGTTGACGAACTTTCCGTCTTCGGCAAAGACAAATCGTTTCGAACTGAGGCTGACGGTATAGCCACTCGCGGGAACGTCGGTAAAGATATAATTTCCGAGCGAGCCGGTGACGGTAAAGCGCGGCTGCGCGAGCCCGCCTTCGCTAAGCACCACCACGATGTTTCTGATCGGCATGCCGCCTTCGGTCATAACCGTGCCGCTGACGGTAAAAGGCCCGCCGGGAAAACTCTGAAGCTCGGCGGCCCCGATGTCGCACCTGCTGAGGGCCGGGCGGGGAAGCCCGCGCTGGTCGGTCGTGAAAGTCGTGCCGCAGTCGCCGAAGCCGTTAGGGATGACATTAACGAGCGGGCTGGCGACGGCGAGCATCCGGGTTTGCGTGGCCCCGCCATTATTTTGCAGCGGCCCGAGCTGCGGGTCGAAACCGGTGGTGTTGCGAGAGTTGTTGCCGACGAAGATAGTGCCGGCCGTATTTTCGATGTGATCGAAATCGATGGCGTTGATATTACCGGATACATCCGGGCCGCTGGGGGCCGTGTTATCGGCGATGATCGAGTTTTTAACGTTCAAATTGATCCCGCCATCGTTAAAGATCCCGCCGCCGCAGCACATATTTGCGGAATTGCCGGCGATGGTGACGAAGTTAAGATTTACCTCCACCGGGCGGCCGCTGGCCGTGTTGAAATAGGCGCCGCCGCCGGTAAAGTGCACGGTATTATCGCTGATTGTGCTGTTTGATATATTCAAAGTCCCCGCCGCGGCGGGCTGGGGGTTTCCCGAAGTGCCGAAATGCATGCCGCCCCCGGTGCCGTCCAGGTCGTTGGAATGATTGCGCGAAAAAACGCTGTTCAATACGTCAAGCTGGATCGGCCCGCCGTCAATAAAAGCGTTCATTCCAATGCCGCTGCAAATGCCCGCATTGTTGTCGACGGTCACTTTATCGAGCCGTGAATTTATTTGATTTGGAGTGCCGATATTCAGGGTATCTAAAAACAGGCCGCCGCCCAGGCAAAACGGCGTTGTCCTATTGTTGCTAAAGGTGGTGTTGGTGGCGTTAAAGACCATCGTTCCCTGGTATGCCAAAACCGCCACCCCGGTGCCCAGCGCGGCGTTACCCAGGCCGGCGGTCCCGGCAGTGTTTCCGTCAAAATGTGAATCGAAAATGTTAACGGTGGTGGCAAAGGTCACATACATTCCGCCGCCGAGCGTGGTGCCGGTTCCGGTGAGCGTGTTTCCGGAAACCGAAGTGCCGGTGATAGTAATAGTAGAAGGCCCGCTCACTCCGATCCCGCCGCCGACCGGATTGCTTCCCGTCAGCGTGTTGAACCCGACCGTCGAACCGGTCAATGAAAGAGGCCCGCCGGTATGATAGATGCCGCCGCCGATCAGGCTGCCGCTGCCGGTGCGGGCGCCCGTGTTGCCGGTCACCTGGGTGTTATTAAGCGTCAGGGAAGCTCCGGCATTATAGATCCCGGCGCCGAATGCGCTGCCGCCGGTTGAATTTATCTGATTGGAATTGACGAAGCAAAGATTTAGCGTCAGCGCACCGAGATTTTCAATGCCTGCTCCGCGTGTCGCCGCCGTCATCGCGCCGTCAAAGCGGCCGTTCATAAATGCGATCTGATTGACGGTGACAGTGCCGGAGCGCACATCGAGCACTCTTTCGGTGGCGGTGCCGGGCGTAAAGGCGGCCAGAAAAGAAGTCAGCCCGGGGCCGGTCGAGGTAATGGTCAGGTCGCCGCTGACATCCCAATCGCCGCCGGCATTGGCGTCTTCATTTGCCGCGGCCAGGCTTTGAATATAATTGCCCTGCGGAACGTTGATGGTGTCGGCGCCGGCCAGCGCATTGGCTTCCGAGATGGCGGCGCGGAGGGAACAATTGGCGCCTGCGTCCACGCAATTGCCGTCGCCGGGGTTGATGTCAGCCGTATCGTTGACCGTGTTGACGAAGAACACCGCCGCTGAGGCGGCTCCGGCCAGACAAAACGTAAAAAACAAGAGCAGCGGGAGCCTTGCGATATTTTTCATAAAACCTTCCAATTACGATCTGTGACGGTGATTTTTTCGGGGAACCTGCTTGTGTGTCAACAAAATAGCCGAAAAGGCCGCGAATAGCAAGAAAAAGAAAATGCGGCTGTAAACCTGGGAACGCCGGTGTCCCGCCGGCAAGCGCGTTTACGCGCTAACTCGACGCCTGTTAAACGTTACTTTAGATTGCTGCGCAATCTTGCCGGCGGGACACCGGCGCTCCCAGGTTTACGGGCAGCAAAACAAAAAAGGGGACGAGTAAAATACTCATCCCCTTTTTTCACGAACCTGCGTCCGGCTTAGTGTGCGTTGTAGTTGGCAACAGGATAGTCGCCGTTCTGGCCCCATTCCGCTGAGAAGAAGCCCGCCGTCGAACCCAGCACGTAGAAGAAGTTCTGCGTCGGATCCGCGTTCGGTCTCCAGATAGCGATATCGGTTTTACCGTCGCCGTCATAGTCTCCCTGCGTCGGGAAGTCGGTCGCCGAGTTGCCCCAGAACTGGGCTGTATCAGCACCGCCGCTGCTCGGGTGGATCCACCAGAGGATCTGTCCGCCGGAGCCTCTGATCGTGGCGATATCGGTCTTGCCGTCAGCGTCATAGTCACCAGGTACGATCACGTCAGTCGGGGTTCCGAAGACCAGCGAATCGGATGAACCGGTAGCAAACAATCTCCAGAAGCGGGCCTGGCCGCCCCCGGCATTGCGCTGAACGACAAAGTCGCTCTTGCCGTCGCCGTCATAGTCGCCCGGTGAGGGGAAGTCGCCGTTCTGTCCCCATTGGACCGCGAATACGGGACCGCCCACTGATTGACGCCAGTACCAGAAGCTCGGATCGCCCGAAGCCGCACCGGAACGATAGACTGCGATGTCATCCAGTCCGTCGCCGTTATAGTCTCCTACTACCCTGGGATCGTCACCGCTGAGGCCGAAGAGTTCCGCCCTGACAGTGCCGGTCGCGCTCTGCAGAATGTAGTAGCCCTGCGAAGCCGGTCTCCAGATCGCGACGTCGGTTTTATTATCCGCATCGTAATTACCCGGCACAAAGAAATCGCTGGCGATACCCCAGGCATCGATCTGAGTAGTCGTTCCGCCGGCATATTCGGTGAACCAGGTGATCTGGCCGCCGGGACCGCCGCCGGTGTTTCTCACGACACTATAGTCGGTTTTGCCGTCGCCGTTCATATCGATGTAGTTCTGTGCGGGCGCCGCGGTAACACGTTCGGTCGAGCCTTTATCGCAGGAGCCGCCTGCCGGGCGCGGCAATATCCGCTGATCGATCGTAACGGTGGTGCCGCAATCGTTGACGCCGTTGGGTATCGTGTTGATCACCGGGCTGCTGACATTCGGCAGATGGGTCTGCGTCGGGCCGCCGTTTGAACCCAGCGCGCCGATATCAGGATCGGTGCCGGTCACATTGTTAGCGGTCGAGCCGGTGAAGACCGCGGCGGAGGTGTTTTCAATGTGATTGAAATCCTGCGAGTTGACCGTACCGGAAATGTCCGGGCCGGTGCCGGTGCCGCCGATCGCGTTATTGGCGACGATCGAGTTTTTCATATTCAGCACACCGCTCAAGCGGATGATACCGCCGCCCGCTTCCGTGCCGGTCGCATCCGTGTTGGCGCTGTTATTAGACACGGTCACGAAATTAAGGTTAAGGGTGATCACGCCGGCAGCAACCGGCTGCTCAAATGCAATGCCGCCGCCGTTGGCTGAAACGGTGTTGCCGCTGATCGTGCTGTTGGTGAAATTCACCGTGCCGCTCGAGCTGGCGCCGAATGTCGAAGCGGCGTTGCTGAGCAAAAGCCCGCCGCCATTGGCCGCGGTGCCGCTGCCGATATTGCCGGAGATGGTAGTGCCCGTAAAATTCAGGCTCATATTGCCGCCGTTGATGGTGGCATTGACGCCGATCCCGGCGGAGTTGCCGGTGTTACCGCTGATCGTGCTGTTGATGATGTTGGAGGTCAGCGTAGATGTGGCGGCCGTGGCGGTAAATAATTGCAGGCCCACACCCTGGTGCAGGCTGGTGCCGCCGGGCGTTCCCACGTTGTTGTTAAAGGTGCAGCCCGTGGCGTTAAAAACCGCCGCGCCGATGTTGGACAAAGCGCGCACTCCGTCTCCGTTGCTGCCCGAAGTACCGGTGCCCGTGTTGTTGTCAAAGTGGCTGTTGGTCGCGTTCACCGTGAAAGTGTCCTGCAGATAGACCCCCGCGGCGAAGCCGAAACCGCCGGCCTGGCTGATGGCGCTGTTGTTACTGATCGAGCTGTTATTGATCGTAATGGTCGATGTGCCGAGCGAAGCCAAGCCGCCGCCGAAGGCGCTGCCGCCGCTGACGCGGTTGTTGATGTTGAAGGAAACGGTGGTGTTGTTCAGCGTGAGCGTCGCGGTGGAATTGCTGATACCGGAGGCGATCGAGTTGCCGTTCGTGGAATTGGTCTGGTTGAGCGTTATGAGACTGTCGTTGACTGTCAGCGTGCCCAGATTTTCGATCCCCGCGCCGCGTGTATCGGCGGTCATGGTGCCGGTGAACCGCCCGTGCCGGATGGTCATGCCGGCGAGCGTGACCGTAGCGCCGGCGCGAATATTAAAGACGCGCTCGGTGGCGACGCCGACCGTCGGATTGGCCTGCACGATCGTCGTGCCCGATCCCGCGCCGTTGATGATCAGGTTGGCGGTGATGTCGAGGTCGCCGCCCGCGTTGGCGTTGTCATTGGCGGAAACAAGTGTCTGGGTATAAGTACCCGCGGGAAGTGTAATGGTGTCGTCGCCGGCCAGGGCATTGGCCTCTGAGATCGCGGCGCGCAGTGAACAGTTAGCACCGTCGCTGCAGGTCCCGTCCCCGGGGCTGGAGTCAGCGGTGTCATTAGTGGTGTTGACGACAAATGTTGCCGCAGACACACCTAAAGTAAAACAGAAAGTGATCAGAATGATCACCAGCATTCTGGCGATTATTTTCATGCATTCCTCCTCTAAAAGATGCTTGACAAGACTATTTTTGGAAATTTATTACAAAAGAAGAGTAGCGAAAATAGCCGAGAATGGCAAGAGAGACGGGAAAAAAGGTGACGCCCAATTTGGGAGCGCGGGCTGTCAGTAGCGTCTGCGTTAGCAGATGCGTAAGGCGCCAAGAAACGCACTTGCTGACGCAAGCGCTACTGACATGAGCGCGACGGCTGCACATTTACCGTTTCATCATATCTTTCACCAGCGGGGCCGGTCTGACGCCGATCTCCTCGTTAGCGATAAAGTCCGCGTTGGTGACATCCGAGACCAGAGAGACCATCTGGCTTGGGCTGGCAAAAGTGAATTTCTTACCCTGCACCGTGACGGTGTAGTTAGCGCCCGGCAGGTCGGCGAAGAGGTAAGTGCCGAGCATTCCGGTATAGACCGTGATCGGTGCGGGCAAACCGCCGCCGGAAACCGTCACCGCCGTATTGCGGATCGGACGCCCGTCGGAAGTCCTGACCGTGCCGCTTAAATCCCACGGGCCGGCGGGAAATTCCACCTCCGCGGCGCCCTTATCGCAGAGCCCGCTCTGCGGCCGGGTAACGCCCCGCTCGTCAGTCGTCACGGTGGTGCCGCAATCGTTGGTGCCGTTCGGGATCTTATCGATCACGGGGCTGCCGATATTGGGAAGCTGCGTTTTCGGCCCGCTGCCGTTTACCTGGAGCGGCCCTAAATTAGGAGCGCCGGTCGCGTTGTTGGTGGTCGTGCCGGTGATGGTCGCGCCGGTCAGATCTTCGATGTGATTGTAGTCCTGCGAATTTACGGTCCCGGAAATATCAGGCCCGATAGTGCCCGTGTTGTCGGCGACGATCGAATTTTTCAGATTAACGGTGCCCGACGCCTGGAAGATGCCGCCGCCGCCGGTCGATCCGCCCGTGTTATTGGCGATGGTGCAATAGTTAAAATTAACAACCGTGCTGTTACCGGCTGTGTGTTTGACATAAACGCCCCCGCCGGAGTTCGACGCGGTGTTGCCGCTGATCGTGGTGTTGGTAAAATTTACGGTGGTCGCTATTACGCTGACGAGTGTGTTGATCAGCACTCCGCCGCCGTCCGCCGCGCCGGTATTGCCGCTGATCGTGCTGTTTTTGAGGGTGACGTTCGTGCCGGTGCCCTGATTTTCAAATGCCAGGGCGCTGCCGCCGGTGTTGCCTTCGATGGTCAGCCCGGTCCAGTTGCCGCTAAAAATGCCGGCGGCACCGGTCGAACTTCCGGCCATGGCCGTGCCCTTGACGTTGGTACCCCCGCCGCCTGAATTGCCGGTAAAGGAAGAGTTGGTAATGGTCGTAGATCCTGAGCCCGTCTGGAAATAGATCCCGCCGCCCTGGCTGCCGCCCGCGCCTGTTCCGGTGCCTTGATTACCGCTGAAAGTAGTGCCGCTGATGGTGGCGGTGAAAGCGTTGGTAAACGATGCGCCGGCGCCGAAAGCGGTCGCGTCAGTCCCCGAGGCGGTCGAAGTATTATTCAGGAATTGGCTATTGGTGATCGTCGCGATGTCGGAAAACCCGGAATTTTTTCTCAGGCCGCCGCCGAAACAGCTTGTTCCGCTGCTGACGCAGGAATTGCCGGAGACGGTCACGCCGGTCAGATTCACCTGGCCCTCGGCGTTGATACCGCCGCCGCCCGAGGCGCTGTTGAGCGTGATAACACTATTATTGACGGTCAAAACGCCGATACTGGCGATCCCCCCGCCGCGGTCGGTCGAGGCGGCCCCGACCTGGTTGCCGTGCCGCACGGTTACGTTATTTAGTGTCAGAAAGGGTATTCCGCTGCCCGCGACGTCGTGCAGTACCCGTTCCGTCGCGGCCGCCTGGATGATCGTGGTAGCGGCGGCGGCCCCGTTGATGGTCAGATTCTGCCTGATATCCCAATCTCCGCCGGCGTTATTGTCTTCAACCGCCGCTACCAGCGATTGCGTATAGGTGCCCGCGGGCAGGGTAATAATGTCGTCGCCCGCGAGCGCGTTGGCCTCTGATATGGCCGCGCGCAGGGAACAATTTGCGCTCGCATCGGCGCACACGCTGTTGCCCGGAGTAACGTCGGCTGTGTCGTTGGTCGTATTAACGACAAAAGTTACGGCAAACACAGGGGATGCGCTTACTGTGAAACAGAAAGTGATCAGAAAGATAGTAAAAAGCCTGGTGAGTGTTGTCATGGGTCCCTCCTCGTTTAAAAAGATCTTCGCGCCAGCAGGTTCGCCCGGGGAGTGGTGACGGTTGTATGCCATTACGGTAACGGAAAACGGCCGTGATGGCAAGGAAATCAGAGAAACGTGCCCCGTAAACCTGGGAGCGCCGGTGTCCCGCCGGCAAGCGCGGTTACGCGCTCATGTCAGTAGCGCTTGCGTCAGCAAGTGCGTTGCTTACGGCTTACGCATCTGCTAACGCAGACGCTACTGACATGAGCTTAAGCTCCAACAACTCCATAACCTAACGGCTAAATGGCGCGTTGGCGATGAAATCCGCATCGGTGATATTTGAGCCTACTGCGATAACCCGGCTTGCCTCGTTGAAGTGATATCGTTTGACCGAAACGGAAACCGTGTATTCTTCGCCCGTCAAATTTGTGAACTGGTACGTGCCGAGATTTCCGGTAAAGACCGTGATCGGTGAGACGAGCGCTCCGCCGCTGATCGTTACCGCCGCGTTACGGATCGGCATCCCCGTTGTTGTTTTTACCGTGCCGCTCAGCGACCACGGCCCGGCCGGGTACGCGGTGCGCTCGGCCGAGCCTTTATCGCAGGACGCCCCCGAAGGACGCGGCAAACCCCGCTGGTCGACGGTAATGTCGGTGCCGCAGCCATTCGCGCCGGACGAGATGGTGTCGATCACCGGGCTGCCATAGAGCGGTAAATGCGTCAGCGTCGGCCCGCCGTTATTTTGCAGCGGCCCGAGCTGCGGATCGGTCCCGGTCGTGTCGTTGGACAACGGGGTAAAAATAGCGCCGCTGGTGTCCTCGATATGATTGTAATTCTGCGAGACCACCGTGCCGGATATGTCGGGCGCGGTAGCGCTGGTGCCGACCGAATTGTCGGCCACGATACTGTTTTTAAGTGAAAGGGTGCCGGTGCCCGTCCGAATGATGCCGCCGCCCGATTCCGATCCGGCATTGTCGTCGCCCGCGCGGTTATTCGCGATCGTGACAAAGTTCATATTCACCGCTAATGGAGGGTTGGCGAGCCGCTCAAAATAAACGCCGCCGCCGTTGTCGCCCGCGACGTTGCCGCTGATCGTGCTGTTGGTAAAATTGAACGTACCCGAGGCAGAAGACAGCCCGTTGTCGTTGATGATCGCCACGCCGCCGCCATTTGACGCGCCGGTGTTGTTTGAGATGGTGCTGTTTAAAACGTTAAGCGCCAAATTTCCGCCCTGGGCGTGAGCGTACAGGCCGACACCCCTGCCGCCGCTACTGATGGCGGTGTTGCCGCCTATCGTCACCCGGTCGAACGTTGCGTTAAGCGTGGCCATGGTGGAGGTGGCCGTCAACACCTGAACGCCGACACCTGATTCCGCACCCGTGCCTGTTCCGCTGTTGCCGTTAAAGGTACAGCCGGTCACGTTCATGTGCGCCGACGCGACAGTTGAAACCGCGCGCATGCCGCCGCCCCGGTTCTCACCGGGCCCGGTGATGATATTGTTGTCAAAATGGCTGTCAGTCGCGGTCAGGTGAAAAATATTTTCCAGATAGATCCCCGCGCCGTTTGCCAGGCTGCTCACGCTGTTGGCCGTGTTTCCCGAAATGCTGCTGTTTGTAATGATGACGATCGAGGCGGACATCGACGCGACCCCGCCGCCCGTTGAAACGCCGGGGAAGGCGTTCTCGACCGTGTTCCCGGTCACGGTCGAATTGGTCAGCGTGAGCGCCGTGCCGTTATTGTATATCCCACCGCCGACGGCACTGCCTTCAAAGCCCGTCACGCGGTTAGCGGTGACGGTGACCCCGGTCAGGGTGAGCGCGCCGGAATTTTGAATGCCCCCTCCCCTGAGAGGCCCTACAGCGGCATAACGCCCATGGCGCACCGTCGCATTGTTGAGCGTGAGACTGGCGCCCGAACTCACGTCAAACACGCGTTCATTGGCCGTGTTCGGGGTGGCCGCCGCCTGCAGGATGGTTGTCGCCTGGCTGGCGCCGTTGATGGTGATCACTGAAGTTATGTCCCAGTCGCCGCCGGCGTTCTGGTCTTCGTCGGCAGCGACGAGACTCTGGGTATAGGTCGCTCCGCCGAGGTTGATGATATCCGGGCCGAGCGAGAAATTTGCCTCTACGATCGCCGCGCGCAAAGAGCAGCTACCGCCGGAATCCGCGCATACGCCGTTCCCGGGATTGGCATCGGCACTATCGGTGGTGGTGTTGACGCTGAAGGTCGCCGCCGAAGCAGATGAAACTCCGATGGTGAAGCAAAGAGCGATCGGAACAATGAGTAATATGCGAGTGATGGTTTTCATATGTTATTCCTCGGCGTATCAATAGATCATGTGCCCGTAAACCTGGGAGCGCCGGCATCTCGCCGGCAAAGATCGCGCAGCGATCTAAATAGCGTTTAATTTAGCGCCCTGGTTAACGCGACACATTGCGCTCATGTCAGTAGCGCTTGCGTCAGCAAGTGCGTTGCTTGCGGCTTACGCATCTGCTAACGCAGACGCTACTGACATGAGCGTCCCTCTATTTAAACAACTTCATAACCTCGCGTTCGAACGGCGCGTTGGCGACAAAGTCCGCGTTCGTGATATTCGACCCGAGCTGAAATACCACGATCGGATCGTTAAAGTGATAACGCTTGGCGGTGACCGTGACGGTGTATTCATGACCCGGCAGGTTGGTGAATTGATAGGTGCCGAGATTTCCGGTAAAGACCGTGATGGGCGAAGCCAGATTTCCGCCGCTGATCGTCACCGCGACGTTGCGGATCGGGATGCCGGTCGTTGTTTTCACCGTGCCGCTCAGCGTCCACGGCCCGGCGGCCAGAGTCGAGCCGCGTTCGACGGCGCCCTTGTCACAGCCGGCGCCGAAAGGCCGCGTGAATCCGCGCTGGTCGGCGAAGATCGGGGGCTCGAAAATAGTGCTGCAATTGTATTGTCCGATCGGTATCGCATCCACCAGCGGGCTTCCGGCATCGGGCTTATGGGTCAGCGTCGGTCCGCCGTTATCGGTGAGTGCTTCGAGCATCGCATTACCCGTCGTGTTGTGAGTAGTGATGCCCCCCATAATTACGCCGGTCATATCGCCGATGTGATTGTAATCCAGGGAAGTGACCGTAGAGGTAAGGGCAATGTCCTTGCCGTTGGGCGCGTTATTTTCGGACACTACCGTTCGCCACAGGTTGATAGACAGTCCGTTGACGGAATCGGCGATCGCTCCGCCGCGGACGGAGGCGGTGTTGTTCGTGAGCGTGCAGTAGTCAAAATTAGCGCTGATGCCCCCCGATTGCGCGCGTCCGACCAGAGCGCCGCCTTGCGTCGCCGAATTTCCGCTTATCGTGCTGTTGGTAAAACGAGCAATGATCTGCGAAGCGGTATCCGGTCCCGTGCCTAGATTAACTCCGCCGCCTCTCGACCCCGACACGTTGTTGGAAATGGTGCTGTTTCGTACGTAGAGATACAGGTTGCCGATGGAGGGAAGAACCTGCAGGCCGGCCCCATCGCCGCTGCCGCTGTTGCCGCTGATGGTCGTTTGATCGATATTGACATTAAGTCTTAGGTTGAAATCAACTGCGGTCGAAATATAGAGGCCCGCGCCGCTCGAGTTAGCGCCGGTCGCGGTGTTGCCGTTAAAAGTGCTCCTGGTGATATTCACGTCGTCCGGCGGGAGGCCGCTGTCGGAGAGAATGTAAATTCCGCCGCCGCCGTTGCTGCCGGCAGAGCCGTTGGCCGTGTTGTTGTCAAAGTGGCTGTCGGTGATCGTCAGGCTTACCACATGCGTGATATACATTCCGCCGCCAAAACTTGACTGGTTAAGGCCGCCGGCCTGATTTCCGGAGATGCTGCTGTTATTGATAACGATCGGGCTCGAAGATTGAGAATATATTCCGCCGCCGGCCGAGCCGCCGAACATTGCGCCGTTGACGGTATTGTTGGTCACCGTCGAATTATTGAGCGTAAGGCTTCCGCTCCAATTGAATATTCCGCCGCCGCTCGCGCCGCCTTCAAAGTTTTGCACCTTGTTATCGCGCACGGTCACATTGTTTAAGGTCAGGTTGCCGGTATTCCAAATGCCGGCGCCGAGGTTGGGCGCGACGGTAGACAGACAGCCGTTGCGAATGGTCATGTTGTTAAGCGTGACCGTAATGCTCCCGCCCCCGCCCGCACCGACGTCTATTACCCGGTCGCGGTTGAGCGCGCAGCCGATCGCCTGCAGAATGGTCGTCGCTTCATCCGCGCCGTTGATGGTCAGGTCGGATTTGATATCCCAATCGCCGCCCGCATTATTATTTTCTTCGCTGGCTGCCAGTGACTGCGTATAAGCAACCGCGCCGAGCGTGATAATGTCAGGCCCGGCCAGCGCGTTCGCTTCGGAGATGGCGGCGCGCAGGGAACAGTTGCTGTTTGAATCGGCGCACGATCCGTTGCCGGCAAGGGCGTCGGAAGTATCGTCGGCGGTGTTGACAACAAAGGTCGCCGCGGAAATTCCTGTGGCCAGGCAAAATGCGATCAGTATGAGCAGCGATGTTTTGGCGATGATCTTCATACGGGTACCTTTCTGCTCTGAATTTAACACTAATGGTCCTCGCAAACTATCACAAAATTGCTGCCTGCTATCGGATTGTTGCGATAATTTAAGGAGTCAGTATGCCCGTAAACCCGGGAGCGCCGGCCTGTCAGTAGCGTCTGCGTTAGCAGATGCGTAAGCCGCAAGAACGCACTTGCTGACGCAAGCGCTACTGACATAAGCGCGACAAATCGCGCTTGCCGGCGGGACACCGGCGCTCCCAGGTTAACGTCGATTTTTTTACTCAACGGGAAACGCTGAAACACGGTTTAGGAAGATTTTGACAAGCCCGTAAACCTGGGAACGCCGGTGTCCCGCCGGCAAGATCGCACAGCGATCTAAATAGCGTTTAAGTTAGCGTCAAGTTAGCGCGTTGCTTGCGGCTAACGCATCTGCTAACGCAGACGCTACTGACATGAGCGTCCATACCCTAACGGCTAAACGGCGCATTGGCGATGAAGTCCGCGTCGGTGATATTTGAGCCGACCGCAAAGGCCTGGCTGGCGTTATTAAAATGGTAACGCTTGATGGAAACCGAGACCGTGTATTCACCGCCGGTCAGATTTGTGAATTGGTAGGTGCCCAGGTTTCCGGTAAAGACCGTGATCGGCGAACTCAGATTTCCGCCGCTGATGGTGACGGCCGCGTTGCGGATCGGCATACCGGTGGTAGTCTTTACCGTTCCGCTCAGGGTCCACGGGCCGGGTGCCAAACCGCCGCGCTCGGTTGCGCCTTTATCGCAGCTCCCGTTAAAGGGGCGCGAAAAAAGCCGCTGGTCGGTGGTGACAAGACTGCCGCAATCGTTTACGCCAAACGGTATCGTATCCAGCAGGGGACTGGCGGCGCCGAGCAGATGCGTCAGCGTCGGGCCGCCATTATCCTGCAGTACGCCGAGCTGGGGATCGAAGTTAATTGTGTCATTCGGCATCGCTGCAAAGCCGCCGCCCGGGTTTTCGATATGATTAAAATCCTGCGAGGTCACGGGCCCGAAAAAATCCGGAGCGCCGCCGGGGCTTCCCACGGTGTTGTCGGCCACGATGGTGTTTTTGATACTGACCACGCCGGAGGGTGACGTGAGCACTATTCCGCCGCCGACATCTACGCCGCTATTATCCGCATTGGCGCGATTCCCGGCGACCGTGCAAAAATTCACCACTGCGCTGGAGTTTCCCGTGCTCAGGACCTGTTCGACCATCACGCCGCCGCCGCTGCCGTTGGCGGTGTTGCCGCTCACCGTATCGTTGACCATATTGAGCGTGATGTTTGACGCCGCGGGGCCCTGGTTAATGTCGGTCAGATAGATGCCGCCGGCTTTTGTGCCGGCGAAATTTCCGGAGATGGTGCTGTTGAGCAGACTGATGTTAGTGCTGCCGCCGACGCCCGTTATCTCCAGCCCGCCGCCCTGCAGCGCGGTGTTCCCGTTGATGGTCAGCCTGTCCCAGGTACCGTTGATCCCGCCCGTTCCGCCGCTAAAGACAGAGATCCCCGCGCCGCGCGTGCTCGTGCCGAAGTTGTTATTAAAAGTAGTGTTCGTGATGTTTGCCATGACCGCGCCGTTAGAGGCATTTATTCTCACGCCGTTGCCCGCGCTGTTGCCGATGCCTTTATTCTGGTTGAACTGGCTGTCCACTATCTCCAGCAGATAACTGTCCGCGCTGTCGCTCATCATTCCGGCTCCGAGAACCAGCGGGTTAGCGGCGGTGGAGCTGGCGGAATTGTCGTTAATAAAGGAACTGTGAATTATGATGGTCAACCCGCTTGCGGCCGATGAATGAATTCCGCCGCCGGCACAGACGGTCAGGGTGGTAACGCAGGAGTTGTTTGAAACCGTGACGCCGTTAAGCGAAAGGAACTTGCTGTTGTGAATGCCGCCGCCATCCGGGGCCGTATTTAGTGTGACCGTCGAATTGCTCAAAAAAAGCCAGCCGCGATTGCGAATGCCTCCGCCGAAATTCGTGGACGAACCTGAGGGAGGTCTGAAACCGTGCCTGATCGTCACGCCGCTTAGGGTAAGCGTACCGTTGAGCGCAATTTCCAGCACCCGCTCGGTGGCGGTATCGGCCGCGGCGGCGGCCTGCAGGATGGCCGTCGATTCTCCGGCCCCGTTGATGGTGATATTGGTGAGGATGTCCCAATCGCCGCCCGCATTATTATCTTCATTCGCGGCGGCAAGGGTCTGGGTGTAAGTGCCCGCCGGCAGCGTGATGATATCGTTGCCGGCAAACGCGTTGGCTTCGGAAATGGCCGCCCGCAGCGAACATTGCCCTGTGTTATCGACACAGTTGCCGTCGCCGGGAATAAGATCGGCGGTATCGTTAGTAGTACTGACGATAAACGTTGCGGCGGAAACTATTAAGGTGAAAGAGAGAGTGATAAAAAAAAGCGACAGCGTTCCGGCGGCGATTTTTATGGCGATCTTCATGATGAGGTACCTCTATTCTGCAAGGATGCCAAAACCGGACATGAGGTTGCGCGGACGCTCCGCGATATTTAGCTTGCCCGTAAACCCGGGAGCGCCGGTGTCCCGCCGGCAAGCGCGGTTACGCGCTAACTTGACGCCGAGTTAAACGCTACCTTAGATTGCTGACGCAATCTTGCCGGCGGGACACCGGCGCTCCCAGGAAGAGCGCTCCTATTTCTTATTAAAGATCGCCAAAAAACAGACTTCTCAAAAAAACCTCCTACAAAAACGAACGGCTATCGGCAATAATAAACTCGCGGCATTTCCGCTTTCGGTAATCCCAAAGTTCCGCTGATCTTTTCAAGCCGCTTTTAAATACTTTTGGGACATCACGCGTGATTTTTAAGATTTCTGTTCCATTTTTGTTTCACTGTTTCATCCTGAGACGCCGGAAACACTGAAACACGGTTTTGGGAGATTTGCCCGTAAGCCTGGGAGCGCCGGTGTCTCGCCGGCAAGATTGCGTCAGCAATCTAAGGTAGCGTTAATCAGGCGTCGAGCTAGCGCGTAACCGCGCTTGCCGGCGGGACACCGGCGCTCCGGGAAGAGCGCTCCTGTTTCTTTTAGCGGCTAAACGGCGCGTTGGCGATAAAATCGGCGTCGGTAATATTCTGGCCGAGCGAGAGCACCTGGCTCGCTTCGTTAAAATGGTAACGCTTGATGGAAACCGACACCTCGTATTCGGAGCCCGTCAGGTTAGTGAACTGGTAGATGCCCAGGTTTCCGGTAAAGACAGTGACGGGTGCGGGCAGGCTACCGCCGCTGATGGTCACGGCCGCGTTGCGGATCGGCATTCCGGTCGTCGTCTTTATGGTGCCGCTCAAAGACCACGGCCCGGTGAACTCGACCGCGCCTTTATCGCAGCCAAGCGAGAACGGCCGCGTTATCCCCCGCTGATCGGTGCTGACAATACTGCCGCAGCCGTTGGTGCCGAGCGGTATCGTATCAATCAAAGGGCTGTTGGCCGCGAGCAGATGAGTTAAGGTCGGCCCGCCGTTATTTTGCAGCAGCCCGAGCCCGGCGCCAAAACCGCTGGTGTCATGCGCGGCGGGCGTGAAGGTAGCCCCGGCCAGGTTCTCGATGTGATTGTAATCCTGCGAGGAAAAAATTCCGCTGAGGTCATGCCCGCTGGAACCTGCGCCGTTACCGGCGATGATCGAATTTCTCACCACGACCGTCGAGTTGCCGGGCGCGTTCGAGACACCACCGCCGCTGGTAATAGCAAAGTTGTCCGTGATGGTCACGAAGTTAAAGTTCACCGCCATCGGGCCGGTGGACATTTCGATATGAGCGCCGCCGCCGCTGCCGCTGCCGCCGCCATTACCGGTGCCCGCCGTGTTTCCGCTGATGGTGGTGTTGGTAAAATTCACGGTCGAGCTGGCGGCTGTCGTGGAAAAGCGGTCGCTGAGCTCGACGCCGCCGCCGCGAATACCGTCGTTGGTGTTATGTGAGATCGAACTGTTCGTAACATCCAGATTGATGGCCGCGCCGACCGGATTCACATATAAACCGCCGCCGCGGCTGACACCGCTGCCGATCGTATGGTTGCCGTTGATAGAGACCCGGTCGAGCGTTCCCGTCAGGGTGTCGGAGCTGGTATAAAGATGCAGCCCGCCGCCGGTCGCGCCGGTTGAGGTGCTCCTCGCGGCATTACCGTTAAAAGTGCAATTGGTGATGTTAAAGACGGACGGGCTGACGATCCCGACCAGCCGCGCGCCGCCGCCTTCGCTGGCCTGCTCGCCAAGCGAGCTGTTGCTGTCAAAATGGCTGCCCGTCGCGGTCAGGTTAAATACGCCGCCGACGTAAAGCCCGCCGCCCGAACCCGAGGCTGCCACACCTTGCAGGTGATTGCCGGAGATGCTGCTGTTAGTGATGACAATGGTGGAGAGGGCCGCCGTAGACGAACCGACCCCGCCCCCAAACCCCCCGCCGGCAAACGCGCCGGTGACGCCATTGCCGGTCACGGTCGTGTTGTTGAGCGTCAGCGAAACGCCCTCGTTGGCAACACCCCCACCCATGCCGCTGCCCGACATAGAGACCGCGCTGTTATCACGCACCGTCACGCCGTCGAGTAAAAGCGTTCCGGCATTTCTGATCCCGGCGCCGCTGGCGAATCCGATCGGTGTATAGCTGCGGCCATAACGCACCGTCAGATCGGTAAGCGTAAGACTGCCGCCGAAATGCACTTCCAGCACACGGTCGCTGGCGCTGTTAAAATTTGCGCTGGCTTGCAGAATGGTCGCGGCCTGGCCCGCTCCGTTAATAGTGATCGGTGAAGTGATGTCCCAGTCGCCGCTGGCGTTGGAATTGTCGTCGGGCGCGGTCAGTGTTTGCGTATACGCGGCCGCGCCGAGCGTGATAATATCCGCGCCCGCCAGAGCGTTGGCTTCGGAGATCGCGGCGCGCAGCGAGCAGTTGCTGCTGGCGTCGGCGCAAGTGCCGTTTCCCAGATTTGCGTCAAGAGTGTCGTCAGTGGTGTTGACGACGAAGGTCGCGGCGGAAACACTAAGGGCGAAACAAAAGATGATCGGAACAATGAGTAATATGCGCGTGATGGTTTTCATGTGTTGCCTCAATGTAGCGCCGGCGTCTCGCCGGCTGTCGCGGAAGCGTCCCGCTTCCGCTTTCAGTAAAAGAGCTGAAGGCGGGTCGCCTTCAGGACAGCCCCGTCGATCAATTGCGACGGTGGCGCTACTTAATATCAAAAATACCCGGCCGCGTGGTTTGCGCAACACCGGAAAAATTAATATCCGTCCGGTCGAAGGGTACATTTACGAATCGCCCGTCTTCGGCAAAGAAAAATCTCTTCGAGCTGATGCTGACGGTGTAGCCGTTGGCCGGGACATTTGTGAACTGGTAATTACCCAGCGAGCCGGTGACGGCGTAGCGCGGTTCGGAGAGGCCGCCTTCGCTGAGCACGACGACGACATTTCTGATCGGAATGCCGCCTTCGGTCGTTACCGTTCCGCTGATACTAAAAGGCCCGCCCGCAAACTGCTCCATCTCTACCGCGCCGACGTCGCACTTGCCCATCGTTGGACGGGGAAGCCCGCGCTGGTCGTTGATCACATCAGTGCCGCAGCCGTTGGCGCCGTTGGCGATACGGTTGACCAGCGGGCTCACTCCCGCAAGCAATTTGGTGAACGTCGCGCCGCCGTTGTTTTGCAGCGGCCCGAGCTGCGGATCAAAACCGCTGGTGTCGCTCGGCATCGGGCTAAAAGTGCCGCCGGTCAGATCTTCGATGTGATTAAAATTTTGCGAAGTGACAGGCCCGGAAATATCCGGCGCGGTGCCGGCGGAATTATCCGCGACGATCGAGTTTTTTATATTGACGGCGCTGAGGGGCACAGCCGCGTGATATATACCGCCTCCATTACTGGTCACGGTATTGCCGGCGATCGTGCAAAAGTCGAAGTTTATGGTGGAGATCGAACCGGGGGTTCCGCCCAGAAGATACACGCCGCCGCCAAAGCTGGCGGTATTGTTGGCAATAGTGCTATTTAAAAAATTCACGGTCAGCTTGGTTCCGTTGTTGTTGGCCATTATCGTCGCGCCGCCGCCTTTAGCGCTGCCGGTATTGCCGCTAATGGTGCTGTTGCTGATGTTAAGGGTAGACACTCCGCCGCTCGCGGAGATGCCGATGCCGCTGGCGAAAAAATTGGCGCTGTTATCCGTTACGGTCAAGCCGCTCCAGGTGCCGGTAAGATTCGATGTGGTGCCTACTCTGATTCCCGATGCGCTGACCGCATCGCCGCCGTTGATACCGTTTCCGCTGACCACCGTATTGGTAATATTAAAGACTGAAGGAGCCAACGTCGACACCCAAATACCCGCGCCGCTGCCTCCGCCGTTTTCCGGGTCGGTGCTGGTAGTAAAGCCATGGTTATCGGTAAAGGAGCTGTTTGAAATGTTCAGGGTCATCGAAGTCGTGTTACCGCTCTCTACGCCGAAGCCAGCGCCGTAAACCTGGGAGACCGGGCCCGCCCCGTAGACCTTGTTACCAGTAAAAGTAGATCCGGTTATGATAATGCTTTTTGGCTCGGTGAATGAAAGAGCGCTATACATTCCGCCGCCAAAGCAGGATGTGCTCTGCCGGTCGCAGGTGTTGTTTGAGACGATAACATTGTTGAGAGTGATGTTCCCGCGGTTATAGATACCGCCGCCGCCTCCCGACCGATTCAGCGTGATGGTCGAATCGTTGATGGTCATATCTCCGCCGTAGTTGCGGATGCCGCCGCCTTTCTGCGAGATGTCGGTTCCGGTCTTTTTGCCGTGCCGGATGGTGACGCCGCTGATGGTGACGGTGGGGGGATTGCTGACGAGCGGGCTTTCGATCACGCCCTCGGTGGCGGTATTGGGCGTGGCGGCCGCCTGCAGGATCGTGACATCCTGTCCCGCGCCGATGATGGTGAGATCGCCCAGGATATCCCAGTCGCCGCCGCTATTGGTATCTTCGTTGGAGGCGGTCGTCAGTGTTTGCGTATAAATTCCGGCGAGAAGAATTATCGTATCGGCGCCGGCGAGCGAGTTCGCCTCATCGATCGCCGCGCGGAGCGTACAGCGGTTGACAATGTCGCCGCACATGCCGTTCCCGGCGAGAAAGTCGCGGGTATCATCTTCGTCGGTGACGAAAAATGTCGCGGCGGAAACAGCGATGGAGAAGGATAAGATGATCGGGATGATGAGCAATATGCGAGTGATGGTTTTCATATGTTGTTCCACTTTAATTTCTTACGAATCAGTACCAGGACGGCTATGCCGGCAATGAAGTCAGAACCGGGAAACGGTAGTGACCGGGTTTTTCTCCGACGGGGCTGGATGCCGTTAGTTTTTTCGCTGCGCTCATTTACCCGGTCACTACCGTTCCCGGTTCTGACCTCGTGCCCCTAACCTGCCTCGTTCTGAGGCACTGACCTCATACTACTTTAAACTCTTACTCTTTACCGGCACCCCGGTAAGAGGCGGTAAGATCGGAAAGTCCAGGCCCATTGTGACGATTGCCGGTTCGCTGATCGCCCCGCTTTTTTCATTTATTCTCAAGCCGCCGGAATCGGCGATAAAGTCCGCGTTGACCACATCTGTCGAGAGAGCAAACGATTGCGAATCAGGCGCAAAGGTATAACGTTTTGAGCTGATCGAAACATTATAATTCGCACCCGGCAAGTTTAGGAATCCATATTGCCCGAGCGATCCGGTGACGACCGTGATCGGCGCCGGCAGCGCTTCGCCGGAGAGCACGACCGCGACGTTTCTCAAGGGCCGGTTGCCTGAATCTTTGACGATCCCGCTGATCTGCCACGGGCCGGCGGGCAGCGACAAAGCTTCGACCGCGCCCTTGTCACAGCCGGAACCGGACGGGCGCGCCAGCCCGCGGACGTCGGCCGCGACATCCGTGCCGCAGCCGCTCGTGCCGTTCGGGATAGTATCGCGGAGAATGCTGCCGGGACGCGGGAAGTGGGTCAGCACGCCGCCGCCATTATCCTGCAGCGGGCCGAGCAGCGCATCCACGTTTCTCGTGTCGAATGAGGCAGTGCCCTGGATAATAACGTTGCCGTTGGTATTGCCGAAATGGTTGTAATCAAGCGACGTAACGGTGCCTGAAATATCGGGCGCCGTGGCATTGTTATTTCCCGAGACGGCCGAATTTTTAAAAGTTACCCCGCCGAAGGCAGAGGGTACGCGGTAGAGACCGCCGCCGCCGTCATTGGCGCTGACGAACGCAAAATTGTCGGCGATGGTGGTGAAATTAAAATTCATGGTGACCGGGTTAGAAGCGTTGAATTGTTCCAGATAAACTCCGCCGCCGCGGATCGCCGAATTCATGCTGATAGTGGTGTTGATGAAACTGATGGTTGACGGGCCCCCATCGTTACCGCTCCCCGATTCGACGGAGATGCCGCCGCCCCTGCCGCTGATCAGAGGTATGTTGTTATTGGTGAACTGGCAATTGGTGAGATCCAGGTTCAGCGGGCCGCCGGAGAGCTGCACGCTTAAACCGCCGCCGTTGCGGGTGTGGCCCTGATTACCGTCGACCGTCACATGGTCGATGGTGCCGGTGAGCGGGGCGAACGGGGAACTGATCCCGATATGTAACCCGAGGCCATCCACCGAAGTAGCTCCCCCGATATTGTTATTGAAGGTGACATTGGAGAGATGAATGAATGAAGCCCCCTGATTCGCCAGCAGGCTCATACCGATGCCCGCACTCCGGTTGGAGGTAGAGGGCATAGTGTTGTTGTCGATATGGCTGTTGGTTATCGTCAGATCGAAAGTATCCTGCACATAAATACCGATCCCCCGCGCTTCGGATATGGGTGACGGCGAGGGTGGCGACGTCGAGCTGTTTTGCGAGATGCTGCTGTTATTGATAACTATCGTAGCCGCGGCAAGAGATGCGATCCCTGTCCCGCGAATGCTGGCGCCGGAGGTCGGGTGGTCGTTATTGGAAACGACGCTGGTGTGTTCGAGCGTCAGGGATGGGCCGCCGTTATAGACCCCGACACCAAACCCGCCGCCGCCGGTGGAGCTGAAATTGGTTTCGTTCTGCGTAACCAGGCAGTGATCGAGCGTAAGAGACGAAAGATTACGGACCCCGGCGCCTACTTTCTCATTGGAAACCGTTCCCGAAAACGAACCGTGGCGGATCGTCATCCCGCTTAGCACGACCGTGCCCGACTGGATATCTAACACTCGCTCGGTAGCCGTACCGGGTGTCGCGGCAGCCTGAACGACCGAAAGATCTTCGCCCGCGCCGTTGATCGTCAGATCGCCGGTGATGTCCCAATCGCCGCCGCCGTTAGCATTCTCGCCCGCCGCGACGAGCGCTTGCGTATAAACGCCGGCCGGGAGCGTGATCGTATCGGCTCCGGAGAGCGCATTGGCTTCGGCAATGGCCGCCCGCAGCGAGCAAACCGAACCCGCATCCGCACACACGCCATCGCCGAGACTCGAATCGAGAGTATCGCTGGTGGTATTGACCGCGAACGTCGCGGCGGAAACTCCGATGGAGAAAGATAAGGTGATCAGAACCAGCAGCGATGTTTTGGCGATGGTTTTCATGTGTTACTCCTCGGCATTTCCCCTTAGTGATTAAAACTTCTAAAGATCAGATGCCCGTAAACCTGGGAGCGCCGGCATCCTGTCGGCTTGGGTCGCGCAGCGATCTAAAATAGAGTTTAACTCGGCGCCTCAGTTAGCGCGACACGTCGCGCTTGCCGGCAAGATGCCGGCGCTCCCAGGAAGAGCGCTCCTATTTTCCTTTTACCGGCCCCAGGTACAAAGCCTCGCGGTTGAACGGCGCGTTGGCGACAAAATCCGCGTTCGTAATATTCGACCCGACCGAAAATACAAGGATCGCATCGTTAAAGTGATAACGCTTGGCGGTGACGGTGACGGTGTAGTCATTGCCCGAAAGATTTGTGAATTGATAGGTGCCGAAATTTCCCGTAAAGACCGTGACCGGCGCGGGCAGGTTTCCGCCGCTGATGGTAACGGCGACGTTGCGGATCGGCTGTCCGGTTGTTGTTTTCACCGTGCCGCTCAGCGTCCACGGCCCGGCGGCCAAGGTCGCGCCGCGCTCGACCGAGCCCTTATCGCAAGCTGGGCCGGAGGCAGGACCGAACGGACGCCCGAATCCGCGCTGATCGCCGATGATGGTCGTGCCGCAGCCGTTAGTGCCGAGCGGAATTGAATCCAGCACCGGACTGCCCGCCGCAGGCAAATGCGTCAGTGTCGGCCCGCCGTTATTTTGCAGCGCTCCGAGCTGCGGGTCCGCGCCGCTGGTATCGTTCGCTCCGGGCGTAAAGGTAGCGCCGCTCGTATTCTCGATATGATTATAGTTTTGCGAAGTGATAGTGCCGGAAATATCCGGGCCGGTCGGCGAGCCCCCGCCGGTAAGGGTATTATCGGCGACGATCGTATTTTTTAGATTGACCGAACCCAGCGGTCCGGGGCCGGCCAGTAGGCCGCCTCCGCTGGCGCTGAAGTTATCCGAAATATTGCCGGCGATCGTACAGAAATTAAAATTGGCCGTGATGACCACCGCCTGGTTGGTGCCGAAACTATTAGTGATGAGGACGCCGCCGCCGCCGGCGTTACGGTTTCCGCTGATCGTGGTGTTTGTAAAGTTCACCGTTAGAACGGCTGTGTCGCGGCCGTTAACGGTGATCCCGCCGCCCCATCCGGAGCTAAAGTTCGGCGTGTTCCCGGAAATGGTGCTGTTGGTGATGTCGAGCGCGGTGACCGATGTGCCCGCGCCGTCGATAGAAATGCCGTTGCCCATATAGTTGGCGGTATTATTTGCCACGGTCACTTTGTCCCAGGTGCCGGTCAGGTTTCCGCCGGACCCAAGGTAAATGCCTCCGCCCTTTTCGACCCAACCCTGGATGACGCTGTTGCCGCTGACGACGGTGTTGGAAATATTCATTACCGAAGGGCCTTTGGAAGCCGCGTAGATGCCGCCGCCCGAACCTCCGCCGAGGCCCGGATCGGTGCCGAAGCCCTGGCATTGGTTGCCGGTGAACGAGCTGTTAGAAATATTAAGGTTAAAGCCGATGCCGGCATCGGTTTCGATTCCCATCCCTCCGCCGAAACCATAACCGAGAGAGAAATTCGCATCGATCGCCTTGGCTTTGTTGTTGGCAAAAGTGGAGCCGGTGATGGTTACGTTTTTCGCGCCAGTAAAGTAATTGATCATCCCTCCGCCATAGCAGGAGAGGGTTGTGTTTTCACAGTTGTTGCTGGAAACCGTGGTGTTGGTGAGAGTGATGTCGTTGGTGTTGTAAATTCCTCCGCCGCTGCCGGTAACTCTGTTGGCCGTGATGGTGGAATCATTGATGGCCAGGGTGCCGGCGTTAAAGATGCCGCCGCCGCTGGTGGCATCGCCGCTCACCCCTGCTTTTTTACCGTGCCTGATAGTGACGCCGCTGATGGTCACGACGTTTGCGGCAAACACGCTGTGCAGCACGCGCTCGGTGGCGGTATTAGCGGCCGCATTGGCCTGCAGGATCGTCGTTGCTGCGCCCGCGCCGGTGATGGTGATGTTGCTGCGGATGTCCCAATCGCCGCCGAGGTTGAGGTCTTCGTCCGAGACGGGCGTGCCCTGAGTGTATGTTCCGGCAGGGAGGATGATGGTGTCGTCACCGGGCAGCGCGTTGGCTTCGTCGATGGCAGCGCGAAACGAGCAGGCGTTAACAATATCGCTGCACAGCCCGTCACCGTCGATAAGGTCCGGTGTGTCCTTGGGGCTATCGACCGTAAACGTTGCTGCCGAAACGACGGTAGTGAGCAATAACGTGATCAGCGTGAGCCACAACGTTCGGGCGATGGGTTTCATTTCTTCCTCCTAAAGAGCGGTCGGCGGGAGCGGGTTAAAAGCTATTTGCCCTAAAGGTAACCGAAAACAGGCATTTTTGGCAAGAAAAACCTGGAAATGGCAGCTTTTTCGCCGAAGGCGAACTATTTAATAGCGTCGGGAGCATCCCGACGGGGGGCGGCAAAATGTTTATTCGTCCCCCACCGGGGACGCACCTCGGATGGCGTTCGAAGACGTAGGGTTTCACCCTACGCTATTAAATTTGTCACCTCCGGCGACAGGTTCTGATCTCAACCTCGTTACTACTATTTCCGACCGGCTTTGTAAAAGTAACGTTTTTTCTCAATGCAAAGACGAACTCAAAAAGACTAAAAACGCTGATATTAATCGCGTGCGAAAATCTTTAAACTGATCGCAGAGCATTAGGCTCCCACCCGCCGTCGATAACTCACTCACGGCCTCTCACAAAAAATATGTTCGATCTATTAAAACAATTACTCAACCGCGTTCTCATACCGGCGATCATCAGCCTGCTGGTGTTTTTTGTCGGCAAAGGCTGGCTTACCAATCAGGAATCCGAACAGATCGCCGCCGCCGTCACCCTGCTGCTGGTCAATGTCGCCATCGGATTACTGCAAAAATTTATCCAGTCGCAAAAAGTGCAAACCGCGCTCGAACTTCCGGCTAATTCTTCGAAAGCCAAACTGAAGAAAGAAATAAACGCCCGCGGCGATGTAGTGGCGGTGCTGGCGAAAATTTTCTCGTAATTGGTAATAGGTAATTAGTAATTGGCATTAAGATCGATTTTCTTGCCAGTTACCAATTACTAACTACCAATTGCCTTCAATATGAGCGACAAACCCACCTACTTACTCGACAGCCAAAGCCTGATCGCCGGTGTGATCGGCGTGATCATTTCGCTTTTTTACCGCCGGCACAAATCCTGGAAAACAGCCCTGGTCGGATTTGTCAGCGGGGCAGCGGCCGTCTGGTTTGCCGCCCCGCCGCTTAATAACTGGCTCGAAGCGCCCCCGCAAACTGCCTCGCTTATTTCATTTATTCTGGGCCTGTGCGCGGTAAAGCTGACCGAGAGCATCGTGAAAGACCCGTTTGGCGTGATCAATTTTATTACCGGTGAAAAAAGGGAAAAGCCGGACGGGAAAAATGAATGATCCGCTGGGAGCGCCGGTGTCCCGCCGGCTGAACGCGCAGCGTTCGAAAGCATCATTTTTACCGCGGCCGATTTATTGGGCCGCAAGCGGCCTTGCCGGCGGGACACCGGCGCTCCCAGGTTAACTTGAATCAATTTGAAGGCAGAAACGCGACAGTTATGGAGCGTGTTTCTTATACCAAATCTTACACGCTCCATAACTGCCCTGGTTTCCGCCTTATGAACATCGACTGGCAAAAAATAGAAGAACTCGCCGGTAAAGACCTCTCGCAGAGCGAAATTTGCCTGCTGCTTGAGATCAGCGAGAAAAAGATCGAGGGTACGGTGCGGGACAAAAAACTGCTGGCGAGTGCCATTCGCCGCGGCCGGGCGCGCTCGGTACTTTTGGTCGCCGAAAAACTGCTCGAACAATGCGAAAAGGGAAACGTTTCCGCCATCACCTGGTGGGAGAAAACGCGCCGCGGACTGGCGGACAATATCAAAGTTGAAAATGAATTTGAATCAGCCGCTGCCGCAGCTTCCGAAAAACTTGCTCGGGCAATTGCTCGGCTTGCCGACGCCGAAGAGAAAAAAAGCGCTCGCGGCGCTTGAGCCGGCCGAGGCGCTTTCGCTGCTTTATGACTGGCGCGTTTGGGCACGTGAGGCTCAGTTGCCGCCTGAATGGTTAAAGTGGCGTGTTTGTATATTGTTAGGCGGGCGAGGCTCAGGTAAAACCCGAGCCGGAGCCGAATGGGTAAGGATGATGGTGGAAACCGGAAAAGCAAGCAGAATTTCGCTGGTCGCAGCGACCGCGCACGACGCCCGCGACGTAATGGTCGAGGGCGAATCCGGCTTGCTGGCAGTCTGCCCCCCGTGGAACAGGCCCGTTTATGAGCCGACAAAAAAGCGTATCACCTGGAAAAGCGGCGCGGTCGCGACAGTTTTTTCCGCCGACGAGCCGGCCAGATTGCGCGGCCCGCAGGCCGACGCCGCCTGGGCCGACGAACTAGCTTTCTGGCGTTACCCCGAAGCCTGGGACAACCTGCTACTGGGTTTGCGCCTCGCCGGTCCGGGCGGCCCGGATAGTGACATAGACGTTGGGCCGCGCTGTGTGGTGACCACCACGCCGCGCCCGTCGCCGCTGCTCAAAGACCTGCTCAAGCGCGATTCGACGCACGTGCTGCGCTCGACCACTTTTGATAACGAAGCCAACCTGGCGTCCGAGTTTATCGATGACATCATCGAGCGTTACGAGGGAACGCGTTTGGGCAGGCAGGAGCTTTACGCCGAGCTGCTGACCGATACCGAAGGCGCGCTCTGGACACGCGACGTGATCGAAGCGGGCCGCGTGATGGAAGCGCCTCCGCTAAAACGGATCGTCGTGGCCATTGATCCGGCCGCTTCGTCAGGCGAGCATTCGAACCACACCGGTATCGTGGTGGCGGGAATTTCGAATAGCGGAGAATGTTATGTGCTGGAAGACGCGACGGTAAAAGCTTCGCCCGCGCAATGGGCGCAGCGCGCCGTGCGCTGTTTTCACGAACACAAAGCCGACCGCATCGTCGCCGAAGCGAACCAGGGCGGCGACATGGTGCGCCACACGATCGCCACCGTCGATACTGTCGGGCCGCGTGTGACCGTAAAATTGGTCCATGCGACGCGCGGAAAATTTACCCGGGCCGAACCGGTCGCGGCCCTCTACGAGCAGGGAAAGGTCCACCACGTGGGCGGCTTTGCGAAACTCGAGGACCAGCTCTGCACCTGGACCATCGACGACCCTTCGCCCGATAGATTGGACGCGCTGGTCTGGGCGGTGTCGGAGCTGATGCTGAATACGCCTTCGACTTTGCATACTTTTTGAGAAGTCAGAAGTCAGAATGTTTTTCGTGGATCTTAGTGTTATTTCGTGGTTCCAGGTCTTGAGTTTTAAGAACTGTAACCACGAAAACATACGAAACAACACGAAAAAAAACAGGAAGAAGCGCGACAGTTATGGAGCGTGTTTCTTATAAATTAAATTAACACGCTCCATAACTGTCGCGTTTCTGCCTCAATCAAGGCCGCGAGCGGCCTATGCGGGCAGGATGCCCGCGCTCCACAAATTATGAACGACATAAAACACGCACTCCACGATCTGAAATGCCGGCTGCACGATTACGAAAAGTATCAGAATTATTACAGCGGCAATCACCCTTTTAATTTTGCCAGCGAAAAGTTCAAGCAGACTTTCGGGCGCACGTTTCAGCGGTTAAAAGACAATCTTTGCCCGGTGGTGGTCGATACGCTGGTCGACCGTCTGGAGGTGGTGAATTTCAGCTCCGACGAGTATGAGTCGGACGTCTACACGCAGGCGTGGCAGATCTGGTCGCGCAATCTGATGCCGCTGCGCGCGCAGGACGTGCACCGCGAAGCGCTCGTCACCGGCGACGCTTACGTGCTGCTGTGGCAGACCGAAGACGGCCGCGCCATTCTTTATCCGCAGCGCGCTTCGAACTGCACCGTTTGCTATGACGAAGAAACGCGAGAAGTAAAACACGGCGCGAAATTCTGGTGCGAAGGCAAACACATTCGTTTGAATCTGTACTACGCCGACCGCATCGAAAAATATATTACCGAGCAGCCCGCTTCGACGCTGCCCGATAAATGCGAGGCTTTTATCCCGTACGAAGAAGAGCCGCTGGTCGAACACGATTACGGTTTTGTGCCGCTGTTTCATCTCGCCTGGAATTCCGGAATGCGTAACTTTGGAATGTCTGCCCTGGCGCAGTTGCCGCCGCTGCAGGACGCGCTCAATAAGGCGCTCTGCGACATGTTCGTCAATATGGAATACACTGCGTTTCCGCAGCGCTATGCCGTGGGCCTCGCGCTGGAACGCGACGAGCAGGGAAATCCGAAACAGCCGTTTCAGGCGGGCGTCGATCGGTTGTGGGTGACGGAGGGCGTCGAGGGGCGCTTTGGGCAATTTGAGCCTTCGGACAACACGCAGTTTCTCGCCATCCAGGACAGCTTACGGACCGAGATCGCGCGTATCAGCGGTGTACCGTTTCATTACCTGATGTTCGGCCAGGGCGGATTTCCTTCTGGCGAAGCGATGAAAACCGCCGAAGCCCGTTTGCTGGCAAAAGTAAAACTGGCGCAGGTCGCTTTTGGCGCAAAATGGGCCGAAGTAATGCGCGCCGCTTTAATGATCGAAGGCAACTATGTCGAATCGCCGGTCACGGTTTCGTGGGCCGATCCCGCTCCGCGTTCGGAAAGGGAAATGCTCGAAGCGCTGCTGGTCAAACAACAGCTCGGTGCTTCGTCAGATACGTTATTAATTGAAAGCGGCTACAGCGAAGAAGACCTCGCGCGCATGAAGGTTGAAAAAGAACAGGCCCGCGACGGGCAGGAACTGACCTTTAACGCGATGTAGAGTAGTGCCAGAGTAGGCATTGCACGCACTAACCGCAGCATTTTAAAATAAAAAAGGGCAGTCCCTGCATAGGAGCTGCCCGTAGTGTCGGAGGAGCGTAACTCGCGAAGTCTAGCTCCAGGGTTAACTATGTTTTAGGTAATTCGTTGTTGTGATGGCCAACGGTTACCTTGTCTCCCTGATCAGATTTCACAGGGGTTTTTCGGACCCTTATCTTACGTACCTTCGGCGGGCCGGAAATGGCCTCAGGTAAGACAGGCAAAGCAGGCGTTTCCGCTTCCTCCTGCGTGTTATCAACACCTTCATCTTTCGGTTCGGCCGGGTGATCTCTGTCGAGCCCCGAATTTCCGTCAGATTCTGGCGGATCGTCAAAGTGGCGATATTGCCTAACGAGATCAAATATCAGCTTTGCCAAAGCATAGATCAGCGGAAGAAGATATTGGTGGACCGTTGGAGAGACACTCAGTCTAAGGACTATACTTGCCTCCAAAATACCGATCAGCCAATGCACTAGCTCTGACAGCTGTACGTTTTGGTTGACGAGGTTCCCGAGAACCAGAAGGACGATAGCGACGCAATCCCAAAAGATCACTTCACCTTTTCCTTCCGGTCCATGATCGGGAGCCGTTGATCGACTTACTCCCATAAGGTTCCCCTTGATCAAGCAACGGGAAAAGCCTTAGGTCCAGGTATACTTTCCGTTTCCGTTAATTTACCGGTATTTGTCGACTAAAACCGGCTCATAAGCCCCAGAACGGATTCGCACTCATCAAATTGTATTTTTTGAGACCGGGGATTACCCCCGATTAACCCTGCCAAACTTCAGCTTTCTCTTCCGAGCGATCCATTTTAGTTATAAATTAAATGGAAAGACACAAAACGTTTTCCATCAGTTGTCCATGCGAGACGGTGGATACCTATTAAATCCACCTGCGCTTTGGACCGTGTGGCAGGCTTAAGGGGGAGAGATTCAACCAGCTTGACCTTAATTAGATCAACTTGACTGGTTGTTACCGACACCGATACCACAAAACTCCGCTGCGGTAAGATTATTATCCTAGTTTTTGCAATGAATTTTAAGCCGTCTGAGGGGAGTTCCGGAGCGTTATTACAGAAAGGTTAAATTTACTTTAAAATTAAAAAAATTTGCATCGATAAAGACACAAATTTCCGGAAAATCTTTGTAAATTTTCTAACAGGGGTTAATGAACTTTTTGAACTGAGAGCCGAGTTTAACTACTGTTATTGCTAAGCCTTAAGTACGAAAGTACTAATAATAGCGAAATGTGACGTATGTGTCAAGTGGTTGAACCGCCATGTGCGTTTTTTCGCCGGCCATCCTTATCAGCGGTGCCCTTTCCTGCTTTACGTGTTTTACCGTTTCCGCTTTTGCGGCTTGGCTGTCCGGACTTTTCGTTCACGGCTTTGATGTTTCTCACGTGAGCGTTCAGCGTGTTCCAATCGCTGATCCTGATATCGCCGTCCTTGTTGTAACGGATCAGGCCCTGCTCCGTCAGCGCGTCCATTTTGGGTTCGACACTTTTCGGCATTTCGGAAATGTAAGCAGAGAGAAGCTCAGTCGTTATCTTTCCTCTGATCCGCGGGCCGAACGGATCGGGCTCGCCGTCTTTGTTCAAATGATCGAGTCCAAGGTCATGGGCCAACAGGCATAGCATTTGCGGAACGCAGGCGGATTTTTCCGGTGTGCTGAAAAGTTGGATCGCTTCCTTGAATTTGCGGTCAAAACCAAGCTTGGCGACCATTGCATGGAACATGCCTTCATACACCTTTTCATACTTACCCGCCAAAATGCGAAAGCTATCGAACGGTATGGCGATCACGCTTGAATTCTTCTCGATGCAATAAGTCTCGGAAACTTCCGTACTCATTTCAGTGTTGAAAGCAAATTCTCCCAGCAGTGGCGATGCGAGATTTGCTACATTTTTCGGAATGAATTCAGATTTATGATCCCCGCGAAAACATAGCACGAATTTTTTATGCGGCCGGAGCGGGTCTTTATCATGTTTGATCGGATACGAACTTTGCTTGAGCGGCAGATCAGTCTCCTTGGTCACGACGAATGAGCCTTGTTCTATAAGGAAAAAACATTTCTTGGCAAGGGCAATCTTGTATTCCAATTTCTCGCCGACATTATGTATACGCCTTTCGCAAGAGGCAGCTAGTTCTGTCAGGAGATGATCCGGGCAATCCTTAAACAAGGGAGTTTTTTTAAGATCCCCGACTAGGACGTTTGAAGCGTCATTGAATTTTTGAGACATTAGGCCGTGGGTTTCCAGAAATAGTGATTTATTAGAGCAAAACTAACTTATATTATTCGAAGATTAGCTTAATTGCAAGAAATTAAGCTAAATTTTCATAGTTTCTTAGAAAATTTTCATAGTTTTTTTGGCGGCGGGCTTGGTTTCCATAACGAAAACCGGGGGGGATAGGAGCGACTACGCAAAATGAAACGGCAAAGCGCCTGGCACAAAAATACGAAATCAGGCTGTCGGAAAGAAATTTTAACATTTTATTTTTTGTCGGCATTCCCCCAAAACTTTCGTTCCAAAAAGCTTCACAATAAATAAAACTATCTCTTGAAAGGCGGGCGTGTGAGCGCAGGAAGTTTTTGCACCGTTTGATAGAGAAACGCGTAACGCAGACTCCCACCAGCTCGCAGAGAAGACCCGGTCAAATTAGCGCTTATTAACAACGGAAAGCGCGAGTGTGCCAAACGTGAACTTGCGGCATGCGGTCTCCTCCAGGGCCGGAGCTTTTACCGCCTTTCGATTTTAGATTGCCGATTTTGGGTTTTAGATCGCCGATTTTGGATTGCAGTTTTGGTGCCGTTTGGTGGTTTTAGTAGTTCCAGCCCTTCAAAGTTTTAAGAAGTAACCACCAAAACAAAATCTAAAATCCTAAATCCTAAATCCAAAACCTAAAATCCCGAATCCGCAATTCCAATTCTTCCACAATGGCTGATTCCCCGCAGGATGTCCTTGCTCAACAATACCGGCAGCAGCTTATCGACCGCGAAGAGATCGCGCGCCGTTCGATACTGAAAAACTATCGGGGCGTATGGCGCGGGCTGGGCGAGCAGATCGACGGCGTGCTCGGCAGTTTGCGGGCAGACCCGGTGACGAATGAAGAGATCAAACAGCAGTTTGCCGATGAGATCGCTACGGCCGCAGCCGGCAATACATCTCCCGAAGTTTCCCCCGACAAGCTCGGCAAGGTCGCCGATCTTTTAATGAAGAAAAGCGCCTGGCAGCAGGTCGAGTCGAAGCTTGACCTGAGTTTCGAAGACATTGCCGGCAAAGCCGCCGAACTGACCGCGGCGCACGGCACGGACCTGGGAAAAACCGCCGTGGCCGACGCGCTTAAACAGATATCCACCGAGCTGAAAGAGCAGAATGCCAAGTTCGATGAAAAAGATCAGACCAAAGTAATTTCCGAAACAAAGATCGCGGAGATAGAAGAAACGGTGCGGGATTTCGTCACCCGTTCGTGGCAGGCAAACCAGCTTGCCATCAAAGATTCGTTTATCGTAAAGGCCGCCGAGGCCGCTAACGCCGCGCGCGAAGCCCTGCGCCGCGAGGTGATGCTCGGCCTGCTCAAAGGCGTTTCGGTGAGCGCCAAAGAGATCCTCGGGCGCGTTAACCTCACGATCGACCAGCGCGAAAACGATCCTGCTTCCGACCCGGCGCTGGTCCGCGCGCTGCGTTCCGAATACCGGATCAACGTCGTCGAAAGCTATCGCCAATCCGTGCGCCTGACCTATGAGCTTTCGGGAAAAGTAAAAAAATGGCAATGGACGTCATCCCGCACGGCGCGCACCTGCGCGATCTGCTGGGGCTACGACGGAAAAACATTCAACGTCGCAACCACTCCGATCTCACACCCGCATTGCCGCTGCGTGCTCGTGCCGGTCACGGATGACGAATCCGCCCCAAAAAAAACGCAAAAACCGCAGCAGCCGGATAAAAGCAAGAGCAACGGCGCGGCGGCGTTTTCAAATATACCCATTCCGCAGCAGCGTGCCATTCTCGGCGCGCGCGCGTTCGAAGCCTACCAGAACGGCGAGTTCGAACTGACGGACCTGATCGGCATTCAATACAACCAGCGGTTTGGCGTGATCCTTTACCGCCGCAGCGTAGACCAGGCGATCCAAAACGCGCACGACCGGCAAAAGGCTGAGAAAAAAGACGAGGCAAAATATCTCGACCCCGCACAGTTGATGGACGCACCGCTGACGGTCGGCGGTAAAAAGCTTCGCCCGAAAGATAAAGTGCCGCGGGTCAAGGTCGAAACCTCGGCGTACACCATCGTGGATGACGGGCCCAGCCAGATCAAGACCGGCGAGATGTCAGTCGAGCGTTTCTGGGAGGTCAAAAAAGGATTTGCCACCGGCAGCATCACTATCCCCGTCAGTGTCGCGTTTCTCAAAACCAACTCGGAAGTCTCGCCGGCGCTTTTGTACCATTACGCGCTGGATACGCTGAAGGCGCAATTTTATTTCAAGCAGGAAGCCATCGACCGGCTTAAGGCCGAGGCCGGCGATACGCCGTTGTTTTATATCGGCGGCGACAAGAATAAAGAAGCACTCACCATTGAATCGCTAAAAGAGGACATGAAAACGGATAAATATCTTAATGTCATCTTTAAGCCGGCGACGCTGCAGAAACTCTACCGTTACGGGCTGGAAGCAGGGGGCGACGAGCAGTCGCAGCAGCTTCTGCAAAAACTCGATTACGACATCGCCAAGCGCGAAAGGCTGGCGGAACTGGAAAAGCAGCGGCCGCAAAACAATCCGGTGGGCGAAATGTTCTGGGCGATGCACCGCGACATCGCGATGAAAGAATTCATCCGCCAGTGGGAAGAGGACCATACCATCGGCGATCCGCGCGACCCCAACAATAAAGACGCCAACGCGCTGGCCGACACCATCGAGAATTTCTTCCGCCAGGCGATCGAGACGAACCCGCTCTATCGCTTCCTGCCTGATTCGGTCAAGAAAGAAATGGTCAAGTTCAGCATGGGCGGCGTCAACGGGGCGATCAGCCTCACTTCGTCCGTGGCGGGGATCGGCGCTTTTCTGCAGGATTCGACGCTCGACCTGTTTATCAGCGGCATGCGCGATCTGAAACTGGCTGACAAGATCCCCGGCTTTGAGAAACTGGTCCAGCAAAACCTGCAGCAGCGCGAAGACCGCAAAGCGTTTTTTGCCAAATACGCGACTTTAAACACCGCCGATATGCAGGTGCAGGTCAACGCCTATAACAAGATCGTCGCCGAAGGATTGCCGACCGTGCCCTACGACACGCCTAATTTTTCGGCGGCGGCGGGCAGTTTTGTCGTGCAGGCGCTGCCTTTTATCGCGCTGACGGCGGCGACAGCCGGAGTGGGCGGCGTGGGTGTCGGCGGATTGATCCTGGAAGGCGCGATCCAGGCCGGTACGCAGGGCGCGATCTCGCTCGGCGGCACTTATATCTCGAGCAACAACTATAAGCAGGCGCTGATCAGCGGCGGGCTGGCGACGGTGCAGGGCGCGCTGGGCGGCGTGACCAACCGGCTGCCGCTCGCGGCCAACCTCGCCAGCGATGCGCTGTCCACTTATGTCTTCGGCAAGATCTCGGGCCAGGACGACGACGAGATCTTCCGGCAGATAATTTTCCAAACCGGTTTTGCCGGGGCGATGAAGACCAAAGACGGCTTTCAGAAATTGTCCGAGAAAAGCTTCCGGCCGGGCGGGGAAATGAATGAGGCCCTCGCCAAATTATCGGGGAAAGACGGCGAGCCGATCAGCTTCGACCAAGCGAAACAGAAATTCCTGGACATATTGAGCGAAAACAGCGTCAGGTCTTCGATGGACCTGGCGGCGCAGGTGCGGCAGGTGGTGCAAACCACCGAAGTAGTGAGGCAGATCAACCGCGAGATAGCATCCGCTAAAAATAATAACCAAAAGCCGGCAGTAAAAGCGGCGGTAAAGGCCGCGAACACCGGTGTCAAGCCGAACGCCGCGAAGATGATCGCCGAATACGGCAGCCAGAACCGGTTCATGAGTTCCGCCGAAGCGACCGCCACCCGGCAGGAACTGGCCAAAAAAGTCGCCGGCGCCACGGCTCCCAACAAAGGCGAACTGGCCGTGCCGATGACCAAGCTCGCGGTCTTTCATCTCGAATCAGGCATCCGCACCTTTGGCGATTTCGTCAAGATGATGCAGGCCGAGTTGAAGGGCAGCAAGCTATCGCTCGACGAATATGAACAGATCTACAAAAAAGGAGTGGACGAGGTCAACCGCCTGCGGAAAGAAAACCCCGGTAAGACGGCGGCCGAAAATGAAACTATAAAAGCCGACCTGGACAGCGTCACGCGTTTCAAGGAAGCGCTCAGAAAAACCGCGGAAGCCGAAGCCGCCAAAAAAGAACAGCTTGCCAACGAGAAGAAAAAGGCAGCCAGTAAAAAAGCCGCCAATAAAGAAACCGGCGGAAAAACCAGCGGCAAAACCAGCGGCAAAAAACCGGTTAAACCGACGGACGATGCGAACCCCAAAGAAACCGGAAAGAAAACCGATCAGCCGGCGAGCGAGAAGAAAACCTCGCAGAAGAAAGAGAAAGCTCAGCTTACCGAAGAAGAGCAGGCGCGGGCGGATGCCGATAAATATGCAAACTACGACGACGTCAAGAAGATGATCGGCCAGGAACTGGATATCAATGCCCTGAAGCAGAAGGGGTATACCATCCGCTACCGCAACGAGAAGCTGGAGATCGTCCGGCTCTCGGGCAACCGCAAAAAGAATTATGCGAAATTGACGCTCGACGGAGAAAGCCGGCTTATGATCGACCGCGGCGATTCTCCCCGCATCAGCGATCCGACGAAGATGAAAAACAACTTTAAGGACAAGCTGGCGGAAGAACTCTTTGGCCCGAATACAAAATTAACAAAAGAGCAGAAAAAGGCGATCAAGGACATCGTTGCCAAGATCGAGCATCATCACATGATCTCGGACGGCATCGTGCGCAACACCGATCTCGGCAAGCTCGCCCAGCGCGCGCAATACGACCTGGATAAGGCCGACAACCAGATAGGGCTGGTGAACGACAAATCACTCATTGGCAAAAAAGATACTTTTAACGGGAAGGGCGGCGAGCTGCTGGATTTCAACACCGGCCATTGGGACTATCATCCGAAATACGACAAGATGGTGCGCGAGCGGATGAAGGCCGGGCTGGATGAGATAAAGAAAGAATTTCCCGGGATCGACGTCGATAAGATACTGGCCGACCCGAGTAAACCGCTGCCGAAAGAATTAAAGAACCGAATCCTTAACGAAATGAAAAAGATCGAGCTGGAGCTGCGCGAAAAGATCCGCAAAGGCGATGTGCCGCGCGACGAAGACGGCAGACTGGCAGAGCTGTGGGGAATCGACCGCGGCGGCGGCGATACCAGCGCGTAAGAGAACGGCCGGTCAATAGCTTTAAGAGCGGGTGCAAGCAACCTTTCCGGACCTGAGAGGTGTTCGGCTTGAAAAGTAAATGTCGGATCTAAAAAAATTGCAGTCCGGAAGGGCCGCTTGCGCCCGCTCTGCGAATCACAGGCACGGCACGATAGACTGCCGTGATCTTTATTTTAACTTTTCCTTTCCGGTCCTGCCATCGCGGATCTGTTTTATCCAGATCATGAAGCCATAAGCTGCGTAATACAAAACAGTAGAGTTGATCGCCGCGCCCAGTAATATGAAAAACACCATCAATGCAAGCGAGGGATTTATCAGCCACTCGCTTCCTAACAACGCCATTGTGAGAATGTGCAAAAAGCCGGCGATCGGAAACTCTGTTATTAGCGCTAAGGGAATAAGCGCCCAAAACCCGTCTTTTACGGTGAAGATCGGTATCGCAAAAAAGAGGCAGATCAAGAGATAGGCTGTTGCGGCTGTCATCCCTGTTTTTTGCTCATTGGTATAACTCATTCTTACCTCACTTTTTATTTGCCCGATGAATAACCAGGCAATTCGGCAGAAGCGCCCCGCCAAAGCTTCTTTTCTTGAAGCATTTCCGCTGCTATTCTTTGTCGTGGTCTTTGGTAAAACGTTTTTGCAGGTAGATCAAAATAACAACCACAGCCACCGCCCAACCCAGCATAAAAAGCGCGGGTATGAGATAGCCATCCCCGATAATTCTTCCCGCGCCCAGCAAAGTAAGAGCAAAGATGAACGCGATCACTACAAATGCAATGCGCTCTCGACGAGATTTTTTTGACAAGGTGCTCATGAAAAAGTTATTACACTATTTTTTGACCTGACAACTATTTTAATACACCAATCTGGAAACGATAAAAACCATTGCCAAACCGCTGAACAGCCAGTAAACGATCCGCCAGCTAAACTCCGGCGGATAATCTTCGTCGGTCACCTGGGGATAGATCAGATAGATAATAATTACCACCGGCCAGATGGTGATCATATCCCAACCGCGCTTTCTAAGATCGGCAAAGTTCCTGAACAGCAGTTTATAAGCTATCAGGTAGGTCAATAAACCGGTGATGATGTAAATGGAGGGACGCATAACGCGATAGATAGATGGGAAATGACTACATTAAAACCAGCAGCGATACAGGATCAACCCCGCCAGCAACGCTGCCAGGATCAATAGATAAATTCCCCGGCGTGAATTGGCGATGATCTCCAATAGCTCTATGATCTCCACGGGAAGGACGTACTTGTAGAAAAGGTCTTCAACTATTTCGCGGAATATATTCATTGATCTGTTTCAGCGATAGCCGAGAGAGGGACTAGTTAAAAGATCCGGTAAAACGTGTCTGCGCCAGCGTCACGGCCCGGCGTAGATAGCTTATGCCCAACATCACGGCCGGGACCGTTATTGCCAGGCAGGCGTCGAAGAAGAGGACCGCATCGGCAGCGTGCCTCCAAAGCGGGTTTTCCGGGATCTGCCCTAAAAATATTACCGGGGTCGAAGCAATGGCCGCCGCTAACAACCCGATCAGATAGGTCTGCAGCAGCGGATTTTTTTTCTCCTGGCTTTCCTGGCTTTCTGAGCTTTCCGGTGAAAATTCCGCCGGACCTTTAGACATAAATAACCGCGCTAAGCGTGAGCCGAAAAAATACAGCAGGCAGTTATTAAGAAAAAATCCGGATACGATCATTACTACGTCTGTCAGACGCCACGTTTCGGGGCCAAATATCGAAGCCATAAGCATCATCGGCCAGATCGTTACGGGAAAAAAGCAAAGCGCCATGGCGATCCCGCCGGGAACGTACTTATCGCTTCCGCTGCCAAGAGTAATGACCACCAGCAGAGCGATCAGGCTGGTGTACATAGTCATCAGAAATATTCCGAATGTTCTATCAGTGGTGAATTCAATAGCCATAAAAACACGGGGCAAAAGGCAGAGATCCGGTGAGCAAAGATCCGTCTTTAAATATAGCATTTTGCAAAGCCGCGAAGCCATCAAAATTTTTACGGGGCAAATGCCGGCCGCTGAAAGAACCGCAAAAAACGGGCGAAATCATAAAAACACAAAAATCCTGAGCCGCCGCGAAAAACGTTAAAAACCACTCTGTTCAATCGGCGCGAAAACTTTTAATCTGGTTCGTGTATGAGCGAGACAAAAGCTCCGACTGCTGAAACAGAGCAGGAAGCGGAAACGGGTGCCGCCAAACCCAACATTCCCGACCTCCCGGAAAAAAACTCCGAGCCGGCGAAAACAAATCCATCGGAAACGGAATACACCGGCGAGGACACAGGCAATAAAACACGCCAAAGATTTTTCTCACAAACGGAAGTCAACCGGATAGTCAAACGCGAGATCGAACGGGCGCTGAAAACTTCAAAACTGCCCGAACTCGAAACCGCGCAGGCCAAAGTTGCCGAGCTTGAAACGCAGCTTCGCAAACGCGAATTGCGCGAGCTGGTAGCCGACGCCGGGACAAAGGCCGGCGCACGAAATCCGCTGCTGCTGTTTCGCGCGGTCGAGGAAAAATTAGAGCTTGACGAAAAAGGCAAGCCGAAAAACCTTGACGAAGTCATCAAAGAAGCCCGCCGCGATTATCCCGAACTGTTCGGTTCCGCAGCCAAAGGCAACGCCAACGGCGGCGCCGGACAGCACATCAACCCGCGGCCTTCCATGAATGAATTGCTGCGCAGAAATAGAGGTTAGATGTCAGAGGTTAGAGGTTAGAACCCCCGACCGATGAATCAAACTGACCTCTAGCCCCTAATCTCTAAGAACTTTACTCAATTAAAAGGACCCACAAACTCTTATGCCTTACGACAATTTTATTAGCCGCAGCGATGCGGGAGCGCTGATACCGGAAGAGGTCAGCTCGCAAATTTTCCAGGACCTGCCGAAGCAAAGCGTCGCGCTTTCGCTCTTCAAGCAGGTAAAAATGTCCAGCAAACAGCAAAAAATGCCGGTACTTTCAGTGCTGCCCACAGCCTATTTCGTCAATGGCGACACGGGGATAAAACAAACCACCGAGGTCAACTGGGCGGACAAACATCTCGAAGCCGAAGAGGTGGCCTGCATCGTTCCGATCCCGGAAGCGGTGCTGGACGATTCGGCCTTTGACGTCTGGGAAGAGATCAAGCCGCGCGTGGTCGAAGCCATCGGGCGCACGATCGATGCCGCGGTGCTTTTCGGCACCAACAAACCGGCGAGCTGGGCGACGTCTATCTTTGACGCCGCGACCGCTGCCGGCAACACTTTTGATTCGGGCAGCGTGTCCGGGCAAAAGATCGACGTGGACGTATCCAAAGCGATGGAATCGGTCGAGGCCGACGGTTTTATGGTCAATGGTTTTGCCGCCAGCGTGACGCTGAAATCGGCTTTCCGATCCTTGCGCACCACCGAAGGTTTGCCGATCCTGCAGCCGAGCCTGCAAGTCGGTTCGCCGGACGCGCTTTATAACGAACGCATTTACTATGTGACGAACGGCGCGTGGGACGCTTCGAAAGCGCTGCTCATCGCCGGCGACTGGACACAGGGGATCATCGGCGTGCGCCAGGACATCACCTACAAACTGCTCGACCAGGCAGTGATCACCGACAACACCAACGCGATCATCTACAACCTCGCCCAGCAGGATATGGTTGCGCTGCGCGTGGTCATGCGCCTCGGTTTCCAGGTGCCGAATCCCGTCAATCCTCTGAACGCGGGCTCCAACCGCTATCCCTTCGCGGTACTCGCGCCGTAATAAGTAAATAAAATGGAGCGCCGAATTTATTCGGCAGGCTTGCGCCGCAAGCCAACACCGCCAAAAAAGCCGGCGCTCCAAAAATATGCCGAATAAATTCGGCGTTCCAAATACATGCCGAATGAATTCGGCGCTCCCAGAAAAATGAATCGAAATATCACAGGCACGATCAGAAAAACAGACGGCGCGGTTTGGGCCGGGGCGGCGGTCGAATTCGAACTCGAACGTTCGAGTTATGACGACAGCGCGCAATATCCCATGCACGTTGTCCGGGCCGTGGCGGATGAGAACGGCGAGATCGCGTTGACGCTTTGGATCAACGAAGAAGCGCTGCGGCCTTCGCGCTACATCTGTACCATGCCGGACGGCTGCCAGTTTCGATTTACCCTGCCGGAAGGCGTGGGCGATGCCGATCTGGCTGTGCTGCGCGAAAGCGCCATCGAAGAAGATTCGCCCACGCAAAGTACGCTGGTCGCATTTTTGCCCGCCGTGCGCAATGTCGCGCAAGAGGTAGTCGATGAATCGTTGGTTGCCGTCAACGCGGCGATCGACGCCAAGGCAGATCAAACCGCGCTTAATGAAACCAACGCTACGGTCGATCAGCTTATCGACGATGTCGAGGTACTTTCTGGCAGGGTCGATACCAAGGCCGAGCAAACGGCGCTCAATTTTACTAACTCGGACCTGGCGGCGCTGCACGTCGAGGTTGAGGGCAAAGCCGAGCAGCTCGCGCTCGACACGACCAATGCAAATGTCAGTGATCTTGCGGACAGCCTCTTTTCAGCCAACTCAAGCATCCTTTCTTTATCGAACGGATTGACGGCGGCCAACACCGCGATCGCCACGAAAGCAGATCAGAGCGCGCTCAACACGACGAACGCAAATGTCACGACGGTTACGAACGGTTTGACGGCCGCCAACACGGCTATCGCGGCGGCCAACACCGCCATCGCGACAAAAGCAAATCAAAGCTCACTCGATACGACTAATACTGATCTTAATAATCTTGTGCTCGAGGTAGATACCAAGGCCAAGCAGATCTCGCTTGATGCCACCGACGCCAATGTGGCGCAGCTCACGGGCGACCTGGACGCGCTGCAGATCGAGGTGGACGACAAGGCTTCGCAGGCGGATCTGGGCATCACGAATTTGAACGTGGCGACGCTCGATACGGAACTCGGCACTACCAATTCGAACCTGGCGGCTGCCAACACCGCCATCGCGGCAGCCAATACCGCTATCGCGACTAAGGCGAATCAAAGCTCGCTCAATACGACCAACGCCAATGTCACGACGCTTACCGACGGGCTGGCGACGGCAAATGCCGATATCGCTACCCGGGCGCGGCAGACGGCGCTCAACACCACCAATTCAAATGTGACGGCGCTCTCGGCAGTGGTCGATACCAAGGCTTCGGAGATGGCGCTAAATGCCGCGATCACGAATCTGGAAGATGCCATCACCGCGGCACAGACTACGCTGGAAACTTTGATAGACCAAAAAGCCGACCTCGCCCACATTCACGAAGCGAGTGACATTCATGGCGATACGGAAAATGCGGTCGGATATTTTAATTCAAGCGGAGACCTGACCGGCTCAGACCAATTCGTCTTTGCCGGCGGAATGCTCGGCCTCGGAACGGCCGATCCGGAATACACCGTTGATCTGCGGCATCCGAATGCGGACGGCGGAAACCAGTCGCGGGTCACGATGATACTAAATAGCCCCGGGCCGATCATTCAAATGAACGCCGACCCGAGTTCGCCTTCGCCGGCCACGATAAATATGGATGGCGGCGGCGGAATGGTGAACACGATCGATTCGGATTCGCTGGGAATTTTGGGGCTCGGCACCGAAGGCCTGACGCCCGCGATACTTTTTCGGACCGTCAACGGGCAGTTGTCATTTTTCGGTATTAAAACAGGCTTTGACGAACCGAATATCCACGATTTCGAAAACGGCACCTTTGGCTTCTACCTGCAAACCAGTTTTATCGTCGGCGGCGACCCCAACGACGATACCTTGTATTTCGTGGTCTACAACCATTTTTTCAAAACGATCATGTTTAAATGATCCCCGCGGGGAACGATCCTTATGCAAACTATAAATACGGTCCAACAATTGCGCGACACTTTCAACGTCGTCCCGGAGATCAGCAACCAGCGCCTTTCATTTTGCCTGCTGGCGGCGCGGCGGACGCTGCGAAACTGGACGGGGCCGGAAGCTTTTGACGACGCGCTGCTGGAAGAACCGGTGGGCGCCGAGCGCGCCGACGCGCTCAGGTCCGCCGAAGCCAACTTGGCGATCTATCATTTGCTGCTTAACACCGGCGCGCGCATCCGCCCGTTCGGCGTGGTGACGACGGAACAGGACGCGGCTTCATCGGTCGCGGACGGCGCGGTGCTGCAATACCTGCCGCCCACCGAGCTGCAGCAATTGCGCAAACAATTTTTTGACACGGCCGCCGAACACGCCGAGCCTTACCGCCAGCAAAACCAATCGCGCGGCGCACTGACCATGCAGCTTCGCCCGGCCCATTTGACCCATTTGAATTGCGATGTTTTCGATAACTGCGATACCACTAGCGATTGAACAGCTAAATTCCGAGCTTGTACTGATGCTCGAAAGCGCGGCGAAAGAAGCTCCCGGCGACGATCAGGCAACACGCGAGATCGAGATGATGCCGGAATGGAACGCAGACTTTAGTCTGCACGGCGTATGGAGCGCGGGCATCCTGCCCGCAGCGGACTTAAGCGTCCGAACTTAGTTCGAATCGGCGATTTCGTAATTGAAAAGTTTTAGCTTGCCGCCGGCAAGCTTTGCGGGCAGGATGCCCGCGCTCCATAAGAATTATGATCGAAGAAAGCGTCTACCAAACCTTAAAGAATGCGATCGAGACCGCGGCGGTGGATTCACCGCTGCTCGGGGCCGAGGTTTATTCCACCGAATTTGAGCGCATCAACGCCGGCTACGGTTTCCAGGTCGGCGACGTGGAATGCGAATTTGCTCCCCGGATCAACGGCGACATCGACGAATACAACGCCGCGATGAATTTGAAAACCTTTGTCCGCGTCGGCGAGGTAACGCCGGAAAAACTGGTGCAGTCACGCACGCAGTTGGCAAACCTGATGCGCGCCGCGGTAAAGATCTTTCAGGATGATCCCAATCTCGGCAATACCGTCTGCGATATCCACGTAGAGGCGGGAAAACGAGGCTGGGGTAAGGTCGAATCCATCAGATACGCGGTGGGGATCATCGCTTTGAAAATTAACGAAAGATGAAATAACCACAGAGATCACAGAGATCACAGAGATCGCAGAGAGAGAAGAAAAGGGAAACAGAAACAGAAAAAATAGGAAATTAAAACAGATCAGCTTCTTAAATTCTCTGTGAACTCTGTGTCCTCTGTGGTGAATAAAAACATGCCAAAAATAAAACTTAAACCAAACCTGCACGGCGTCGAGGTCGGCATCGGCAATGCCGTAAATCTAAAACTTTCTCCCGGTGAGACCGTCGAAGTAGCCGAAGAGCTGCTTACCGAACTGCTCAGCCTGGGGCATTTTGAAATAGCGCAAGAAAAGAAAACAGATATTAGCAGCGGCGAAGAGAAAAAAACGGAAGCCGGCAGCCAAAGTTCGAAAGCCGACAGCTAATAGCTTTTAGCTGATAGCCGGTATGAAAAATTCTCCAGCACCGCTGGCCACTATTCATTGATCTTGAGAGGAACTAAAATAAATGTCTATCGTCCACAATAATCAGCGCCGCTATGCCATCAGCCGCATCGCGCAAACAGATTATTCCACCGCCACTGTCCCCAATACCGGCCCGACCTTTAACCTGCAGCAGATGCTGCTAAAAGACACGCCCGGCCAGAACTTCGCCAACTACAGCGTGCGCGTACAGAATAACCAGGGCTATTCCACCGGCTCCGATTTCGCCAGCGAACAGTGGCTGACCGCGCACGACGTCGACCGCCAGGGAATGGATTTTGACGTCTGCAGCGAGACCATCGGCCGGCTGCTTTTTTATGCGATGGGTTCGGTGACGACCAGCATCATATCGCTCGGCACGGTGTTTAGCCACGCCTTTAAACCGCAGGACCCGACCACCGCTGCCGGGCGGCAGCTTCCGGCTTTTACCTATCTCGAACAGATCGGCAGTGAGCACGATGTGCTTTATCCGTCGTGCGTGATCGATACGCTTTCGATCAGCGGCGACAGCCTCAACCGCCTGATGGGCTCGTGCACTTTTCGCGGCAGCGGCAAGCGCGTCTCGCCGACGGACGGTGGAGTCGCGACAAATTTCGCTTCCAAAGTGGCCCTCGTGTCCAACCTGAATTATTTTTACAACACGCAGGTGGCGATCAACTTTAATCCGGTTTCCACCGGCAGCGCGCTTAATTACACCTGCGATTACGATAATTTCTCGTTCACCATTCGCAACGGCCTTAATCCGGACGGCGGCTACCGCGCGGGCTGCGGCAAATACCAGATCGATAACGATTCCACCAGCGGCGCGATCCGCTCGGAAATGCTTTTTGGCCAGCGAGAGATCGACCTGAGCTTTACCGTGCGCATGAATACGAGCAGTAAAGAATATGCCTACCTGCAAAGCCAAAAACTGCTGACCGGCAGCATCACCATCACCGGCGGAAGCATCTCCGGCGGCGCCGGCGCGAAACACACGCTGACCATTGCTTTCGACCGGGCGGCGATGGAATCGGCCGTTATCGGCGCCGAAGCTGACAATATCGTTACCTTGCAGATCAGCCTGCAGCCGCTGGTCTTAAATACCACGACCGCCCCTTTTAAGGTTGTGGATGTCACCCTGCAAAACGGAATAAGCAGCCTCCTGACCTAGGATTTGCGATTTTGGATTTTGGATTTTGGAAAGAAGTCAGTACCGGGAACGCAGTGACCGGCTTCCGGAAAATTTCACATTCCAAAATCCAAAATCCAAAATCCAAAATCCAAAATCCAAAATCCAAAATTTTATTTATGTCACTTGAAAATATAAAGAATTATGATGCCGATCAGAGCCAGGAGATCCCGCTGTTGGTGGAAACCGAGGCGGGAGAGGCAAAGGTCGCGCATGTGATCGCGCCGCTGACGGATAAACTCCTGCATGAATTTGACGAAGCGCGGCAGGTGGCGGTGGTCGGCGACAGCCGGCAAACGGGCACTGAAACCCACACCGCAACGGCCGCCGTCAAACTCTGGGAACAGGCTTGCCTGACCGTGCGCGGCTATGGCGACTCGGACGATGACCTGCCCGAAGACTGGCGCGAACTCGTGCCGGTCGAAGACAAGATCGCCGTGATGGACCACGTGTTGACCTGCGTGGCGCTGGAAAAAGGCGAAAGGGAATCGGGTGACGGCCAGGGGGGCCCTGCACGTGCTGTATGGGGAGCGGACCGCTCGCGCTCCGTCCGGACCGAAAGTTATTTTAACGACGAGATAGTCCTCACCTCTCACATCCTGCGCGCCAAAACCGCGCAGGACTATGCCGAATACGAACGGATCAACCGTTTGATGTTCGAAAACCAGCGCTCCGGCCTGCGCAAAAAGTCGGAGCGCCTGGCGGTTTTTCCCGCAACCATGCGCGGCAAAGCGGCGCTTTATGACAAGGTCGCGATCTCTTCATCCGGATATGCGGAGCGGATCCCGCTGCATCACAAAGCAGTGGTCATTGACGCCTACTTTGCCGCCAAAGCCGATACCGAAAAAAAGTAACGCTCGCCGCCGAACGCATTCGCGAACGGCTGGCGGAAAAGTTCGGTGTCGATACAAAAAATGCCAAACGATGTCCGGGCGAACCCGATTGTGAACGCTATACATCAGCCGCCGGTGCGACGGCGGAAGAAAAAGCGCGGGCGTGCCTGAGCTGTTCCACCTGCCAGGGGCTGGCGCCGCTGCCCGAAATTGTTACCGGTGATGAAGAGATCGAAGAACTGGTCGACACCATCGAACGCGCGGTTTGGGAACAGCACGCCGGCCGCCGTTTCGGGCTCGAAGAATTTTCCCCCGAAGAGTGGCAGTTGATCGTACTCTGGCGCGGCCTCGAAAGGGAATTTGCGCTGGTCAACGAATTGAAAATGACGGCGATATTAGAAGCGGCATTCCTAAAGAAAGTCTAGCGAGTCCAGCGAGTCTATAGAGTCTGTAGAGTCGAAGATTAGATGGACCCCCGCAGACTTAATAAACTCGCCAGACCCTATAGACTCAACAGACTCGCTAGACTCGCCAGACTAATTTTATGAGAATCGTCAAAGTCCAAATTCAGGCTGACACCACGCAGGCGACGGCTCAGGTACGGGCGCTGACCGGGGCGCTCTCGCAGCTTGACGCGATCGCCAAACGCAGCGCGCAGGGTTTCTTACAGGGACCGGGTATTGCAATGTTGAATCCGCAAACCGTTAATTCGGTCTCCGGCCAGCAGGCCGCGATGGCGCAGGTAATGCCGCAGGTCCAGACCGGCGCTTTGACCGGCACTGTCAGCGATCCGGCCACACCCGCTGCGAAAAAAGACAAGTTTGGTGAGGCGATGAAAAAGCTGAACGATTACACGACCAAGATGGCCGAAAAAGAGTTCAACCTTTTTGCCGACGGGCTCGCCAAATCTTTCTCCGATGCTTTTTCGGCGCTGATCGAACACGGTTTGAAAGCCGGGCTTAAGAGCCTCACTACCTCGCTCAAGGGACTGTTCGGCAGCCTGTTGAAATCGCTGGTCGGCGACATTGCGGAGCGCATTAAAAAATCGATTGCAACCAGTATCAAAGGGATCTTTGACAAAGGCGGCGGCGGGCTGAAAGTCGGCGCAGTCAGTACAGGGCAAACAACCGGTACTACTACGACCGGCGGGACCGGGGGAACGACGACAACTACTTCGGGGGGCGGCAGCACCAGCAGCACTACGGGAGGCTTGGGCGTCTCTATCCCGCCATTCATGAACTCGGGCGGCAGCTCGGGAAGTACCTGGCAAAACGGTGCGGCCGCGGAGATGCTGATGAAGTCAGGCCAGCTCGGATTTCCGACCGGCATTATCAAAGCCAATACGCCGCCGATCGCCAATCCGACCGGCACCACTAACGGCGGCGCTACGACAAAAGGCGGCGTAAATCTGCCCGCGAATTTCTCCTGGGGCAGCCTGGGAAAAATGATCGGCAGCATGGCGCCGGCCTTGGGTTCCAGCCTCGGCGGAATGCTCGGCGGCACTTCTCTGGTCGGATCGCTGATGGGATCGGTCGGCGGATTGATGGCAGGTACGGCGCTGGGTATCGCGACCGGCGCGATCAGCACTACCAGCGGGATGATGGGCAGCCTGGTAGGCGCGCTCGGGGGGGCCACGATGGCCACCGGAATACTGGCGGGCGTCGGTGTAGCGCTGATGATCGGCGCTTACCTCTTTGGCAAAACCAAGCAGCGCAAGGCAGATGAAAAGACCCGCAACCAGGCAATGCTCGATGCTTTCTCCGCCCTGGACGACATACTCAAACAGGTGGGCAGCGACCAGATGGAAGGCGCGGCGGCCATCAACCAGGCTAACCAGATACGCAAGCAGTATCTCGATCAGATGTCGCAGTTGAAGGACAAGAAGACCCGCAACATCGCTCTTAAAGACGTTTCGCGCATCGATGTCAAGATCACTCAGATCAAGCAGGCCGCCGACCAGCAAACCGCTCGCAAGGCGATGGACGCCAAGCTGGTTCCGACCTTTGCCGATGGAGGTTTTGTAGGTGCAGGTTTTGTGGGCGGGGCAGGGTACAAAGTCTTAGGCAGCGACGGGGCATTCATGCAGCCTTTTCGCGGCCGGGTGCCGGGCATCTATGACCGCCGGGACGATTTCCTCGCCCGGCTGACCGGAAACGAAGTCGTGCTCACTCCGGATGTCTGGATGCCCATCGCACCCTATCTTAAACAAAAACGCGTGCCCGGATTCGCCGGCGGCGGCATGGTCGATACTTCAGGTTTTACCGGAAGTGGCCAAGCCTCATCTTCACAGGCAATTGTGATAGAAGAACTGACTATTCACTTAAGCAACCAATTCGGCGCTGATTCGGCTGCTAAGATCCTCGACGTGGGGCTAAAAACACCCGAAGGCCGCCAGGCGGTCGTCCGCTCCGTCCGCACCCACATCGGCGAAAGCGGCCTGGCCGACGGCGTCGTCAGGGATATCAATAATGTGAATGAGAGAGGATTTTAATAAGTAGCGCCGGCGTCCCGCCGGCAGTCGTGAGGGCGTCCCGCCCTCGCCAATTTTTGAGATGCGGCAGCGAGACGCAGCCGCGACAGCCGGCGGGACGCCGGCGCTACAAGTGATTATGCGAACTGTAACTTCCGAGATTCAATCCGTCATCGCCAGCAAGGGGTATTCGTCCTACTGGCTATTTGACCTGCATTTGCCGGCACAGGGAATTATCCCGGCGGAGAGTTTTTATATTTCGGATTCGGCGGTTTCCGCCGGCGGCCATTTTTACCAGCCGCTGCTGCGCAGCCAGAAGCCGCGCATGATCCAGTCGCTGGGCAAAGCTCCGGATGGAGGCTCGATCGTTGTCGATAATATCGAAGGCGAGATCGGGCAGTCGCTGCTCAAAAGCAAGCGAAATTTCACCGGCGCAAAATTTGTTTTGTGGAAAGCATTTCTGCTCGGCGCTGGGCAGCTCGGCCTCGACAAATGGATGGAGGGCGACGTGCGAGCCGCCACCGTCAACGAATCCGACCAGACCGTGACCTTTCAACTCAACAGCGATCTGTTAAAACGCGAGTCGATGATGGGCGCCTGGATGCTGTCACAGCGCTGCATCGTTACCTTTAATAAGGGCGGGCTGCTAACGCCTGCGCAATCGCGCTGCGGCTGGCAGACGACGCAGGGCGGCGACCCCGATTCCTGCGACAAGAGCGAGGACGGCGCCAACGGCTGCCGGGCACATGGCAATCTGCACCGTATCGCGGCGGTCCCGGCGGTCGCGGCTTCGTCCAATATTGCCACGGGCGGCGGCGGCGGATTTCCCGACGACCCGCCCCCGCACGGCGGATGTTTTCTGGCCGGCACGCCGGTGCTGCTGGCTGACGGAAGTTCGAAACCGATCGAAGATGTTTTGGTAGGTGACGAAGTGCTGGCGCCGGTCTACGACGAAACTTCAGGCGAAGACAAGGTTGCCGCCTGTACTGTCGAAGCCGTCTGGCAAGGCACGGCCAACGAATGGCTGGAGGTGCTGCTGCCGCATGGGAAATTGTTCGTCACGCCGCGCCACCGTTTTTATACCGGTGCTGGGACCTTTCGCCAGATAGGGGAATTAAAGGTGCGGGAAACGGTCCGCGTCCGGCTGGGCGGTGAGTTTCACGACCGCGAAATTCTGGAATTAACCAAACATACCGGCGAGGCAAAGATCCATAATCTCTCGGTCAAAAACGCGCGCACATATTTCGCCCACAGTGTGGCGGTGCACAATGTAAAACCGCTCTTGCCGTGGTAAAAAGAACGGTGAGTTATAAAGTAACGGGTCAGTACCGGAAACGCAGTGACCGGCTAAATGAGCGTAGCGAACCACATCACGCGCTGGATACAACAAAGCCGGAAGCCGGTCACTACGTTCCCGGTTCTGACTTCATTACAATAATCAATTCCAAACCCAAAATCGACTTATGCCCTTTGTATTAAGACAATCACAGGATGAAGACAACCCGCGGCTGCCGGATGCTTACGGCAAGCAGTTGACGGCGGGGCGGCTGGTGTATTACGAATTCGACGCCGGCGCGTCGCGCACCAGATTTATCATCTTTTTCTGCCGCGGCGGGCAATTCGGCTGCCAGGGGCTGCAGAAAATGTATTACAAAGGCGGTGAGGTGCCGCAGTTTTCCAGCCCCGGCGTGGCTAACTGGATCTTTCACCCCGGTACGGTCACGGCCCAGATCTCGCCCAAAGCTTTTACCGTCACGACGGGAACGCCCGGCACGATCAACTGTACCGCACACGGTTACGCCAACGACACGCCGGTGCGCGTCCGCGCGATCGACAGCGGGGTCGTTTCGGGTACGGTGCCAGCCGGCCTGAGCGAAACGGCGAAATATTTTGTCGTTAATCAAAGCACCAACAGTTTTCAGTTGAGCGCTTCCGTGGGCGGTTCGGCGCTGGCGGTCACTTCCGCGGGAGCAGGCTCGCTGCGGATCTGGAAAGCCGATGCGGGCATCGACGATCCGGTCCAGGGTTCGCCGCAGATGTTTCCCGGGATCGGCTACACTTTTTCCGGCATCTGTTATGTCGAAGGGATCCTGCCTGCGCAATACAACCTCAACGAAGAGCCCGAAGGTTTTAAATTCATCCTGGATTGCCGCAAGGTCGCCGATTATGACGCCAACGGAAACATCCAGCCCACGCCGACATTTTCCGCCAATAACGCGCGGGTCGCCGCCGATATTTTGCTGCAGGAATTAAAGCTGCCCAATTCGCGGATCGATTGGCCGAGCTGGAACGCGTTTAAGACCGCTTGCGACACCATGATCTGGTCGCGGGTAAACGAGGCTTCGTCATTTACTATGGGGCCGGGACTGACCGGAAAATATTTTAACCGCAACGACGCTTCAGTACCGCCCAGCTTTGACCACGCCGACCTGATAAAAACGCGCAGCGGGGAAGAAGTAAATTTCGCCTGGGCCAACGGCGTGTCGCCCGACACGGGCGTTAACACGACTTGGTACATGGTCCGCTGGGACGGCAAACTGCGCCCGGCCTATACGGAAAACTACACTTTCAAAGTTACCTCCGACGACGGCTTCCGACTCTGGGTGGGCGACGTCGGCGATACCGACCCGCCGCTGATCGATCGCTGGACCAACGCCGTTCATACCGGTGTTACTTCGCCTCTGAAGGCGCTGACCAAAAATCAACTGGTCAATATCCGCGTGGAATATTTTAACGGCCTCGGGCCGGGCGGCATCACGCTCTCGTGGTTTAGCCAGTCGCAGTTGGAAAATATAATTCCGCGCACGCGGCTCTACCCGTTGGACCACCCGGTAAAACGTTACGAAGCGCACCTGGCGATCCCCGGCGCGATGACCGCCTGGCAGGCGTTTGAAGAAGTGATGGAACGCGCGCCCGGCTGGCATTGGCAGGACGTGAACGGGACGATAAAGTTTCTCGCGCCCAACCGCGCATCCGTGCACAGGTTCGACTATGATCCGGACGCGCCTCTGCATCCTTTTAACATTGCCGGAAAAACTTTTGAGGCCTCGCCGCGCGCGCCGGAAGAGCGCGTCAATTACCAGCGCTACGAATTTCGCGATGTGGAATCGGAAGTTTATGCGCAAAGCTATATCGAATCGCACCGCACGGACCTGCGCGAACAGCAGGGTGGTGCGCCCACCGATACGCAGTTGCTCAAGATCGGCGTGATGTCGCGTTCGCTGGCGGAAAGGATCGCGGAAACGCGGATGAAACTGCTTACCGATCCGGAACGGCAGTTCACGCTGCGCGGCCAGCTCGATTCTTACAAGGTGAGCAAAGGCGACCGCGTCACGCTCTCACACCTGCTCAGCGGCGATAAATATTCCAACCCCGTGGATTGCCTCGTAACCACGGAAACCACCGGCGGCAACGCCGATGAAAAAACTTACACCCTGCTGCCGGTCGTCTTTCCGTTCTATACGGATGAGCCGGTTTAAAAGGTAGCGCCGGCGTCTCGCCGGCTGTCGCGGCAGCGTCTCACTGCCGCATTGAAAAAGACCGAGGGCGGGACGCCCTCAGGACAGCCGGCGGGACGCCGGCGCTACAAAACTACTTATGATCACCATCAATCAAACCCTTCCTTATATTTACCGCCAGGACAAACAGGTCCCGCCGCTCGCGCTTGATTGCTCGGGCTTTTCGAAGAACGTGCTGTGGGAAGCGACGGGCAACGACAACGAGTTTGCCGGAACTTTCTCACCGCGCGCCGGTAAAGACACCATTCAGCCGTACACCTCTTTTACGCCGGCGAACCGCACGCAGACTTTGACGCTCAAGGTCTATGACGCGTCGATGCCGTCGGGTTCCTGGACGAATATTACGAGCGGTGTCGCTTTTGATTTTGCCAACGACGAGGTCACCTATAACAGCGGGCCCAGCGGCTATCATGGCGCCACGGGAACGGACGTTTGCGCTTCGGGCGATTGCTTTATCGAGACCTGTGTCAAGGGTGCGTTTTACAATCGCGGCTTTGGCCTGTCGGCAACGCCGCACAGTTACGCGTGGGATTCGGCCGACTTCGATTTCGCGATCGCGCTAGGGCAGGTCGGCAACGCCAGCTTTTGGATAAAAAGCAATTCCGTAGTGGGCGCGTTTTCCGGTGTGCCGCCGGTAGTCTACAAGGAAGGCGACGTTTTCCGCATCGGCGTGGAAGGCACGGGCTCGCCCGGCGGCGCAAAGGTCCGTTTTCGCTTAAACGGAAAGCTGATCTATGAGCACACGCCGAGCCCGGTGCCCACAAACCTGCAGCCGATCGTGAGCTTTTACGAACCGGGCACCAAGCTTTTCCAGACGCGTTTTTGGCAGACGTCATACGGCAGCGCCCAGCAGACGATGCCCGTCTGGGGCGTGCTGCCTGTGCCGCAGGACAAGCTCTCGGAACACGAAATTATGGAAGTGGCCGAGGTCTCGGAAGGCGAAGCCCAGCGCGGCCAGGACAAGGTCGTGCGCTATCACCACCAGCAGGATAAATGGGACCTGATCTTTAGCGGCCGCCGCCTGTCAGAACTGCAGGCGATGCGCGACTTCCGCGCCTTTCACCGCCTCCACATTCCTTTTTATCTGTCCGACCTGGCCCGCGGGCTGGATAAATTAGTGGTCTTTGAAACGGGAATAAAAGACAGGCTCATCCAAACGAACCTCTTCGACTTTAGCTGCACGGTGAAGGAGTATTAGAGTCGGGAAGTCCAGAGAGTTTATCGAGTAAAATTGTAGGGGCGGCACCTGTGGCCGCCCTCTTCATGTTTTAGTGGACTAATTTACAGCGGAAACAAATTGTTCCAACGTAAGATTTGCTGATCGAATAAGGCTTCGCAGCGTTCCTCGCGCAACTTCTCGATGATTTGGCACTGCAAGGGTGGCGATCTCGCCGAGCTTGGTCATAATAATATGACTGCCTCTTCGTCTTGCTACGCTCCAACCAAATTTTTCGAATATTTTTACTGTTTCCTGCCCGCTTAATATGGGAGTATTCGGCATCAGGCAGCGACCTCGATCTGTTGAGTTTCAATCGTTAAAGGTAATCCTTGTTCGGCCCTGACCTCTAAGCACAATTTTATTGCCTCTTTAATATTTTCGACGGCCTCTTCTTTTGTCTTTCCCTGGCCGACGCAGCCTGGAATAGAAGGGCACTCAGAGATCCACATGCCGTCTTCATCTCGATCGATCGTTATATTGAATATCATCAAAATTTCTCCTGCTAAAATTTTGCCACGATTTGGTTAAATTGGAAAGACTCAGGCAGAAACCAGGACAGTTGTGGAGCGCAGGACTGTTGCCCACAAGCGCGTCTTGTCGCGCTACTGAGAAGAAACGGGCGGCCACCGGTGCCCCTACGACGATTCACTTACTTTTTTCAACCCAGACCCCGTCGGCTTTTTTCACCCATTCGATCTTGCAATCCGAACAGCCGCGGCGTTTTTTTCCAGATAGTTTCGGCAGGCGCTTTACAGTTCCGCCGCATTTCAGACAGGTAGTTTTCGGCCGGAAAAATTGCCCGAAAACCTCGCCGATGGGATCTAATAATTCAAGCAGGTCCGATATCAATTGAAGCATTATTGGGAATCGTCAAATTATTCGGCTTCTTCTTCCTCTTCTACTTCTTCAGTGCCTTCGGCGACGCGGATGTAATAGCCGTTGACATCTTTGAACGCGAATTCGCGCACGCCCCAGGGTTCGTCGGCGAGCTCGCCCACTATCTCAACGCCGTTCGTTTTATATTCCTGATAGACGTCGTCCACATTTTCCACAAACCACATCAGTTCAAACCCGCGGTCGCCGCCGGCGGCGTTGATGGCATCGATAAAAGGCGGGTTGCGGCTAAAGAGCAGGTGCATATCGTCGCGCTCGATGCCGGCATCCGTGTCTTCCCAAAACCATTCGCCGGAAAAACCGAGCTTGTCGCGATAGTAGGCAATGGTCTCTTTCAGATCGCGCACCGGCAAAAAGGGAACCGTGTGGTCGAAGAACTTTTCATTCATAGTGCAGCTATGGTAAGCGCGGGCGGGCTAAAGGGCAAGAGGAGCGCAGGCAGAGCGGTAAGCGGTAGGAATTCCTTCCCGCTCACGGCCCACTGCCAACTGCTCACTGATTTTTGGCATCTTAAAGTTTTTACGCAAAAAATTTGACGGTTTCCGTCTTATAGCAAGTTACCGCGACTTTAAACCAGATAAACAGTTTTTGCTTGAGTCCTAAGCGCATTGTGTTGTATATATTATAGACAGCATAAGCGTATTTTATAAGAAAGAAGACATACTGCTTCAATTTGCCGTCGTTTTCAGGCGACGGGTGAGGTTAAAAACCTATTTTATGCAAGCTACACAATCTGTCACCCAAACTGTCCTAAAAGGTCTAACTTTGGCTGTCGTCCGCATGTCGGCGATGGTCGATTTTTACCAGAGTGTTTTCCATGCAGAATTTCAGCCGGTCGAAGCCTACGGCGCGATGCTCTTTCGGGGCAAGATCGCGGGGCTGGACCTGTTGCTCTACCCACAGGAAGTGGCCGGGATCCATGTCGATCAAAACCGCTTCTTATTGAAATTCGAGGTCACGGATATCAACCATATTCTCAATCTCGCACTGACCAACGGCGGCAGCCTGCTAAATGCCCCGGTGGACAACGACGGCACCAAGGCCGCCGCGGTCCGCGACCCTGACGGCAACTCTATCGAATTCGAACAAAAGCGATACTAAATTAATCGAGCGAGTCTGTAGAGTCCATTGAGTCTATAGAGTCCAGCGAGTTTGTCGAGCCTTATTTTGAACCCGGAAGTTTGCGGGCCGGGATTTTTGTTGTTTGCCGGAATAGAAATCTAGCCACAGATTTACACAGATAAACACGGATAAGAATTTCCGATCTGTGTGAATCTGTGTTTATCCGTGGCTAAATTTTCTTTTGGTCCCTTGCGCGATATGACGCTTCGGGGAAGACAAATCCGCAGGTTATCGTTATTATTATGTTGTTCGGCAAATGAAAACTTTCAGCATAATTTTTAGTTTTTACCTGTTGCTGCTGGCGATCCAGCCGTGCCCGGACCTTTTCTCTGCTCACGAGGAGGGAGATACCGTTTCTCATATCAGTCTTCCTTTTGAAACGGATGAATGCCCGGACGAGGGGCGTGAATGCTCGCCGTTATGCAATTGTTCCTGCCGGCAGATGACGGTTTTCCAGGTATTAGAAGTCCGCCCGCAAGATGCGCAAAATAAGATCGCCCGCGGCACCGCCCTTAATGCGGCCTTTCAAAACAACTATTCCCACCAACTCTTAAATATAATTTGGCAGCCTCCAAAAAATAACTCCATCGCATAAATAAATTTAGCGTCATCCCTGGGAGCGCCGGCAGGCTGTCAGTAGCGTCTGCGTTAGCAGATGCGTAAAGCCGCAAGCCACGCACTTGCTAACGCAAGCGCTACTGACATGAGCGCGGCAAGCCGCGCATGCGGGCGCTCCCAGGTTTGCATCCGCTTTTAGGCAAAAACAGACTTTTTATGGAGTAAAGCCAAATGAAATATATATTCTTACTTGCAATTATCTTACTTACCGCGCCGGCGGTCCTTGCGCAAAATACTTTTAAGGCCGTGATAAAAAACGATGAGACCAAAGCGCCGGTAGCCGGGGCGGAAGTTTCTTTGAAAGGTAAAAAGCCCGCGCTTGCGACCAATGCCGAAGGCCGTGTCGAATTAAAAGATATCCCGGACGGGGAACAGGTCATCATGATCTTTGCCGCGGGTTATGAAACAACGGAACTGACGCTTGTCTTTCCGCTGGCCGCTCAGGGCGAGCATGAGATCTTTATCAAAGCGGTGCATTCCGGTGAAGAGGTGATCGTTAGCTCGACGCGGACCGGCCGGGAGATCGACGATGTGCCCACGCGCGTGGAGGCGATCGACGAAGAAGAGATCGATGAAAAGATAAATATGCGGCCCGCCAACGTGTCGATGGTGCTGCACGAAAGCACCGGAATCCAGGTGCAGCAGACATCCGCTACTTCCAACACGCAAAGCATTCGCATTCAGGGACTTGACGGCCGATACACCCAGCTTTTAAAGGACGGCTTTCCCGCCTTTGGGGGATTTTCCGGCAGCTTGAGCATCCTTGAGATCCCTCCGCTCGATCTGAAACAGGTCGAGATAATCAAAGGCCCGGCGGCAACATTTTACGGCGCGGGCGCCATCGCGGGCGTGGTAAATTTCATCAGCAAACAGCCGCCGGAAAGATCCGATGAAAAACCGGTGACAAACCTCATCTTTAATCAGACTTCGGCGCTCGGTACTGACGTTTCTATTTTTCATACGCGAAGATTCGCGAAGGTTGGCTATTCGCTGCTGGGGTCGATGAACTATCAAAAAGAATACGATGTGGATGACGACGATTTTACGGAGCTTCCGCGCACGCACTCTTTTAACGTCAATCCGAAGATGTTTTTCTACCTGAGCGAGAAAACCCGTTTAGTTGTGGGCAATTCTTTATCGGTGCAGAAACGAAAGGGAGGCGACATGTTCGCCATTCGCGGGCAGGCCGATAACTTTCACCGGTACTTCGAAAATAACGATTCGTTTCGCAATATCACGACGCTTAATTTCGAGCATGAATTTTCCGACGGCCGGAAATTTACCGCGCGGCAGAGCCTGGCTTTTTTCAGCCGCCGGATCAATATTCCCGGCTATGATTTTGGCGGCGATCAGTTCGATTCCTACACCGATATTACCTATTTCTATCCGGTCAAAAAACACATGCTGGTTTTCGGTGTTAACGCGGTCTATGACAAATTTGCGGAAAGCTCCGCCCTTGCCAGTCCGTTAAAGCGAAATGAAACGCGGACCACCGTCGGCGGATATTTTCAGGATAGTTTTGATATTAATGAAAAACTTTCGCTCGAGGCGGGAATGCGCTTAGACGTCGTGCGCGATTACGGCGTGTTTGCGCTGCCGCGCGTTTCGCTGCTTTATCGTTTTACCGACGACCTGACGACGCGCGTAGCTTTTGGGCTCGGCTACAAAACACCGAGCGTTTTTACCGAGGAGGCCGAAACCTTGCTCTTTCAAAATGTTCTGCCGGTGGGCAGCACGCTCGAAGCCGAGCGCAGCCACGGCGGAACTTTTGACATAAATTATAAAGGCTCGATCGGCGAGAAATTTACCTACGCGCTAAACCAGATGTTCTTTTATACGGAGATCCGCCGCCCGTTAGTATTGATACCGGGTGCGGGCAACACCGTCAGATTTACTAACGCGTCACGTCCCGTTCAGAGCTCCGGATTCGAAACCAACCTGCGGTTGGGGTATGGCATTATGAAAATTTTCGCCGGCTATACTTTCACTCACGCCAGGGCGAAGTACCTGACCGGCGATCAGACCGTCCGGCTGCTGCCGAAAAGTAAGATCAATTCGGCGCTGGTATTTGAAAAAGAGGCGAATTTTAAGACCGGGCTCGAAGCCTATTTTTCCAGCCGCCAGCGCCTGACGGGCGGCCAAAATACCAGGCGGATATTTGAGGTCGGGCTTTTCGCGGAAAAGACATTCGGCAAGATCTCGGTTTTCATCAACGCGGAGAATCTGACCGACGTCCGCCAGGGGCGCTATGGCCAGGTGGTCTTTCCCCCGCACCAGGCCCCAACCTTTGCTGAAATATACACCCATACCGAAGGGCGGACATTTAACGGCGGGTTTAAGGTAAGGTTGTAAATTGCCTCGGAAAGTCTTGTCAATAGCTTTTAAGAGCGGGCGCAAGCAACCCTTCCTGACCTGAGAGATGTTTTGGCTTGAAAGGTAATCCAAAGATCTAAATAAATTTGCGGTCGGGAAGGGCCGCTTGCGCCCGCTCTTGTTTTGATCGCCCTTAAGTTCGATGTCGAACATAGAGCGGTTGCAATAGCCAAATACCTGTAATATAGTGACCTTCATTGATCGCAAACTGGTTTTCCCGCGGATCAAAAGCAAACAGCGTTTGGTCTTTGCCAGAAGAGGCGAAATCCCCAAATGATGTCCGGTTATCGCCCGCGGTAATCCTGCGGTGAAGGGGTTTGTCTGAACGTTAGCGGGAAGCCGGAAAGGCCGGGAACTCTCACTTATGGAAACTATGCAGGAATCATTACGGCAGGTGACGGTGCTAGATAACCAGCCCGCCCCGGCGGCCCCGGTTACGGTTGATATATCTAAACCCAAGGCCGCCTCTAAACAGGGAAGCGTTCTCCGTTATTCGATCGATATCATTTCGGTGACGGTGGTGCTGGCGACGGTCGCGGTGCAATTCATCGCCTACTACCAGGCCTGGCCCTGGTATACGCTGCCGGTAATATTGATCGGCGTGCGCTCGCTCCACCTGGTCGAACACAATCACACGCATCTGCGGATCTTCCGGCAAAAGTTTCTCAATGAAATTTTAGGCTATTTGTTTTTCGCTTCGAACGGCGTGCCCGTCGAGGTCTATGAGCTGCAGCACGTGCGCAACCATCACCGGTTTTCCCAGCAATGGGGCGGCAAGGATAGCGACTGGTCGAGCACCTTCGGCTTTAAAGGCTGCGAGTTTCCGGAAAAGCCGGTGAACCGTTTTTATTACGGCGTTACCTTTAGTTTGCTGGCATTTTTGCACTCGATGATCGAATTTGTCCGGGCGCCGGGAACGCCGATCTTCTGGAGTTTTATTCGGACCTGCGCCGTTGTTTTTACTCTTTCCGCGCTGATGATCGCGCGCGACCCGTGGAGCTGGTTTCTCTTTTTCGGCTTGCCGATACTGATCGTCCTGATCGGCCTGGGTTTTAGCAACTATGAGCATCATGAAGGCTGCGATATGAAAACCCCCCACACGGCCGCCCGCGAGAATCTTCGTTTGCTCCAAAGGTTCCCGGGCTTTAACATCGGGTACCACGTCGAGCACCATATCAAGCCGACGCTGCACTGGAGCCTGCTGCCCAAGTTTCACAAAACAAACAAAGTTCACATTCCGGAGGAAATTTATGTCCGGCCGCGCTTCGGAAAAATAAAAGAGTAATGCCTGGCGGGAGGATCCCGGATACCCTTCAGCGCTCTTGGTAGAGCCCTAAAACTGTGGCGGCCGCATCATTCGCAAGTAGATAAAAGGTGATAGCTGATAAATGAAAGATCCGATCTATTCTCTATCATCTATCAGTTATCATCTATTCCGAATGACATTCCTTCTCAGCGCCACAACTTTTGACCTTGCAGATGATAGTATGTAGGCCCTGAGAAATTTTCACGTGCATTTTTACCAACGTATGCACATTCCACAACTCCTAAAAAACATCTTTTCCAGGCGCGCGGTTAAGACCCGCGCGACAATCAAATGACGGCCTGACACACTTCAGATCGTGTCGCCGGAAAGTAGAGACACTCTATGACTCCCACTCAAGAACACTCACGACAAGTGCCGGGGCTAATACCGCCGGTTGCCCTGGTTTCGGCTGAGACACCAAAGCAGGAGACACGCTTTAAACAAGGAAGCATTCTCCGTTATCGCATCGACATCATTTCGGTCGCGGTAGTGGTGGCAACGGTCACATTACAGTTTATCGCGTATTATCAGGCCTGGCCGTGGTACCTGCTTCCCGTTATCATGCTGGGCGTGCGCGCGGTCCATTTTATCGACCACAACCACACACATCTTAGGATTTTCCGGCAAACTTTTCTTAACGAAATTTTGGGTTACATGATCTTCATTTCAAACGGCGTGCCGGTGGAAGGTTATGAAATGCAGCACGTTCGCAATCATCATCGCTTCGTCGAACAATGGGGCGGCGACAAGGGTAACGACTGGTCGAGTTCATTCGGCTTTGAAGGCTGCCGGTATCCGGATAAGCCTGTGAACCTTTTTTATTATTCCCTGACCTTTGTTCCGCTAGCGGCCATGCACACCCTGATCGAATTCATACGAATGCCGGGGACGCCGATCTTTTGGAGCTTTCTGCGAAGCATCATAGTGGTTTTTACCGCCTCGGCCTTGATGATCGCCCGCGACCCATGGAACTGGTTTCTCTTCTTCGGCCTCCCGGTCCTGATAGTTTGGGCCAACCTCGGCTATGCTAACCGCGCTCAACACGTTGGCTGCGACAGGGAAGACCCTTATGCCGCCGCCAATGTTAATTTACGTTTTCCTGCCAGACTCCTTAGCTTTAATATGGGATTCCATGTCGAACATCACATGAAGCCCACGCTGCATTGGAGTCTTTTACCGAAATTTCACGAGATAAACAAATCCCGCATTCCGGCGAAAAATTATGTATTGCCGCGCTTCGGAAAAATAAAACAGTAGCGGCCATTGCGGTTTGGCATCAGGGTGTTCCATGTTCCGGGCGTGTCCGAATGGAACACCCGAAACGCTTTTGGAACAGAAATCCCGTAAAATTCACAAATCCATAGACTAAATTAAAAAAGAACATTGAGATCGGGAAATTCAGCTACCTGCCGCTCTTTTCTCATCTCAGGCCACCTAAAAGCATAGCTCAGGCGGGAAATTTAGTCGTTAAGAGATTTGAGGTATTCAGGATTTGCCTGTCGATTTTGAATATAGCAAGTAGAGGAAGAGGTCAGAACCCGAAGCGGTAGCGAGGGGTTTCTTTTAGTGATTAGTTATTAACGGCTAGTGATCAATGGACTCTCTGTTGCCATCTCTTAAATTATTCATTGATCATTCACAATTTAAACATTAATAAAACCCCTCGCTACCGCTTCGGGTTCTGACCTCATCGCGATAGTCACCCGTTTCATTTATAGATAGGTAAAATTTTTCCAATCAAATTTCCCGCGCTCCTGTTATTCTCTTGAAAAACGTTTTATTAGGAGAAATGAAAGTGGACATCGACGAAGCAACTAAGAACCAGATAAAAAATCTGGAGACACAGACGGGCAAGAGTTTTGATGAGTGGATAAAGATCGCGCGCGGAAGCGGGTTTCAAAAGCACGGCGAGATCGTAAAGTTCTTAAAATCCGAGCATAATATCGGGCACGGTTATGCCAATCTGGTCACGCACAAGGCACTGGCTTCGGACGCCGGCTCGCATGACGATGGTGACCTGATCGAAGCGCAATACGCCGGGCCGAAGGCCGCGCTGAGGCCGGTCTATGAAAAACTGGCTGCGGAGATTGGAAAATTCGGCGGCGATATCGAGTTTGCTCCCAAAAAAGCCTATACCAGCGTGCGGCGCAAAAAACAGTTTGCCTGCCTGCAGCCTTCTACGCCGCAGCGTTTTGACGTGGGGATAAACCTGAAAAACGCGGAGGCGGCCGGGCGGCTGGAAATGTCGGGAAGCTGGAATGCGATGGTCAGCCACCGCGTGCGCGTCGGTGATATCAAGGAAGTCGACGCCGAATTGATCGGCTGGCTAAGAGAAGCATACGAAGCCGCCGGATAAGCCGCTAGCGTTAAGTTTATGGCGGCGGCAGAAAGCGGGCAAACGAAAAAGCTAGGCATCGTTTCCGCAATTTTGTATAATCTAAGTTAAATAGATCAAGGAGGATAGATATTATGACGATGCCGCAGCCGTCACTGACGGAAGAACATAAAAAGCTCGAGTTATTTGTAGGAAACTGGGCCGGTGAGGAAAAAATTTCGCCTTCGCCGTTTGACCCGGAAGGCGGCCCGGCTATCGGGCGCGCGCAAAACCGGCTGGCGCTGGGCGGCTTTGCCGTGATCCAGGATTACGAACAGGAACGCACCGGCGCGGTCAATCTGCGCGGCCACGGGGTGATCGTCTGGAACGACGCCGAGAAAAATTACGAATTCCACTGGTACGATTCTTCGGGAATGCCGCCGGGCATCTTTCGCGGCCAGTGCGAAAATAATGTCTTTAAACTGAAGAACCAGTCGCCGATGGGCTTTTCCAGTTGCACGTTTGATTTCAGCGATCCGGATACATACATCTTTAACCTCGACGTGTCGCAAGACGGCGAAAACTGGATGACCTTCCTGCAAGGAAAGTACCAGAAACAACTGGCGCAGTAGTATGGAGCGCGGGCAGCCTGCCCGCTTATTTGTAGGGGCGGCACTTGTGGCCGCCCTTTCCTGTCAGTAGCGTCTGCGTTAGCAGATGTGTTAAAGGCAGAAACGCGACAGTTATGGAGCGTGTTTATAACGAGCAAAAAACACGCTCCATAACTGTCGCGTTTCTGCCTGAGTCTTATCGTTCGGCTAAAGCCGCGACATTTTCCCTATCAAAAAACACTAGCTAAAGCTAGTGGCAATTTAAAAGAAGTAACGAAATCACACTAAACAACATTAAAAAAACGGGCGGCCACAGGTGCCGCCCCTACAATTCACCCGCACCCTTAACTAAACAATCTCTCTTCGTGCTCAAACTCGCCTAGTTTTATCAACCGTTCAAATTTCAGTCCGATCTTTTCCAGAACTTTGGCGGAGCTTTCGTTTGTCTGGGTCGTGATGGCGACGATGCGCTCAATGCCGAGCGTACGGTAGCCGTATTCCAAAACCGCGGCGGCGGATTCGACGGCGTAGCCGTTGCCCCAGTGTCGTTCCAGAAAAGCGAAGCCGATATCCACATCCGGCAGGGAATCGCGTTTGATCAGGCCGCAAATGCCCAGTTGCTCGCTCGTATCTTTCAGCTCCACCAGGTAAAGCCCAAAGCCGAGCGTTTCGTAGCTCGCCGCATAGACGTCGGTGATGTAGCCGGCCGCGGCTTCGACGGTGCGAATGCCCCGGTCGCCGATGTTTTCGAGCCAGCCGGGCGAGTTCAACAATTCGAGAAAAAAAGGCGCGTCGCCGGGCTCCAGATGGCGAAGCGCGAGACGGTCGGTTTCAAGTATCTTCATTGTTTGGGATTATAACGTTTGCCCCGGAAATTGCCACTGAAGCAGGAAAAGCGGGACGAACGGTAAAACGGTTTAGAGTTCAAGCTTCAGCTTGTCTTATTAATTAAAATTAAAGACAAACTAAAGTTTGAACTGGCTTTGCCTATAAGCCCAAGAAGTCATGGAGTTTATGGGCAAAACAAGTTTGTCGGTAAATATTCGGCTTTACTGGGAGCGCCGGTGTCCCGCCGGCAAGCGCGACTTGTTCGCGCTAACTCACATAAAATTAAAGGCTTTTCAGATCGCTGCGCGATCTTGCCGGCGGGACACCGGCGCTCCCAGATTTGCTGAATCATTAACTATCAACTCTATAAATATTAGCAGTTTATGGGCAAGTCCGATTTTAGAGGCAAAGCCGTTTGAACTCTAAACCGTATTTATCGCTAACAGGACGTATAGTCTCAGGCGGATGGTAAAGCGTTTCCGCAATCCATACAGACCCGCATCTTTTCCCATTCGGCGTATTCCTCACGGTAAAGCGCCATTTTTTTTTGCAGGATCAACTGCCGGATAAAGTGATCGCCCGCGGCGCAGCCAAGCGATATAGCTAAAGCCGGCCAGACAGACAGCCCCGCAAACTCCGTCAGGCAAAAATAGACGAACGCGGCGCACACCACCGTTAAAAGGGAAAGCCACCAGGAAAATTGCGGCTTTTCAGGCGGAGCGAACTTTGCCGCCATCAGGGTTTCCGGCGTCGCGCGGACATTGACGCCGTCAAGGTAAAATCCCGCACCGCCGGTCATCGCGACCCGGCTGAGGCTCGAACGGGCATAATTTTTCGCCGTTTTGTAGAGGGATAGTGAAGTACGAATTTCGGTGGAGCCGCAGTCAGGGCAATGCCCGGTGTCGATGGCAGTGGAGCGCGGCGATGTTTCAGGGCCCATAGCAGTATCATGAACTACCAGGATCAAATGGTGCACCCTGCAGGATTCGAACCTGCGACCCTCTGATTCGAAGTCAGATACTCTATCCAGCTGAGCTAAGGGTGCATACCTTTTCAAAAACCGTAACGTGAAGCCGGGAAAGAGTCAAGCCGATTCCATGGAGCGCGGGCATCCGTGCCCGCAAAGCGCGGCTTATCGCGCTCAGTAAGTAGCACTGGCGTTAGCAAGTTGCGCTTCTTTTGCCTTTTTCGAATGCTGCGCATTCATGCGGGCAGGGATGCCCGCGCTCCATAGGGGCGTCTGATAATTTCTAATGCTTAAAACAGGCTTAAGAGGGAGCCGCAGCGCTTAATACCGCCTTAAGGCGATTAAACACTGGGTTAGACGTCTGTTTAATTTTAAACAAAGCGCTTATTTAGCGGATGCATAAGATAAGTAAGCGATTAATACGAAAGTTTAAAGCGTTAAAAGAAAGCGTTAATAGCATAAGCGAAGCCTTAAATCTTAAAAGCCTAAGCGGTTAAAGCTTGTGTTTTACCAATGCTTATCGGGGGCTTATTGGCCCTGAAATTCCTTACGGATATATTGCACCAGTTCCTTCATTTGAGCGGCGGTCAGGCGGTCCTTAAAAGCGGGCATATCGTCGCCGCCATCGCGGATATGCTCGATCAGCTCGGAGTCCGGATCCTTGATCATGCTCGGGCGCTTAAAGTTGGGTGCTTTGAAGGTTTTCCCTTCGATATTCACCTCCCCGCCCTCGCCGTTGTCTTTGTGGCAGCGGGCGCATACCTCTTTATATAGCTTGCCGGCCTGTGCTAGTTCGCCAGCCTGGGCCTGCGGGGAAGCCGCCGGTGCATTGCTGTTCCCGGCCACTTTATCGACTGCGGTGTTTGGATTGGTGGCCGTTCCGGCGCAGCCGAAAACGAATAACGCGGCCCCGATGGCTAGAGCGCTTAGCTTAAAAATACGCATAAAAATGGCCGTTAAGCACATCTATAGCTTCCGGCTTTCCTTTCGAACTTTCTATTTATTTGTTGAAGGGAGAGTCTAACCTAACTCAGATCGAAATTACAAGAAAAATCTTTTGAATCAGTAAGATTTAACGAAAATGTAATTTCGCGTGAAAATGGAAAAAATATTAGAAATGATAATGAGAGAGTAGGTAAACTGCATCTTTTCAATAAATTAAATGCTGAGAAAGGGTAACCTTAAAGTAAACACTCATTCGGGCTGAGAATGCTTTAAGTAGTTACTGTTAATTATTGCATAAGCGCTGGTTAGCACTGGGCCTTAACGCGGTTTCTCAACTACGAATGCGTAAATATCAATTTATCTAATAAATCATCTCCAGCTACACGAAGGTCAGTAGCGTCTGCGTCAGCAGATGCGTGTCATTACAGAGTAAATGAAAACGCATCTGCTGACGCAGACGCTACTGACAAGAGTCCCAAAAAAGGCGCTCTTACCGGGAAACGCTTGAACGCCCTTAACCAAAGCATTATCCTTCTTATATGGAAACAAAAGAGAACCTGATCGCCGGGCAGTGGCGAGAGTCCGGCAAGGCCTACACTTTGAGATCGCCTTATAGCGGCGAGGAATTAGCAGAGATCTCGGTGGCCGACAAAGCCCAGATCGAGGAAACCCTGGCAGCCGCCAAAGCCGCGTCTGATAACGTAAAAGAGATGCCGAGGTTTGAGATCTCCCGATGTCTTGCGAAATTGGCTGAGGGGATAGCGGATAGGCAGGAGGAGTTTGCCCGGACGATCGCGCTGGAGGCGGCCAAGCCGATCCGGGTGGCGCGGGGCGAAGTTTTGCGCGGTATCGAGACTTTCAAATTGGGGGCGGAAGAAGCCAAGCGCTTTGCCGGCGAGGTCGTCCCGGTCGATACCCAGCCGACCGGCAGGGGAAAGACCGCTTGGACGCTAAAGGTGCCGCGCGGGGTGATCTTCGGCATCTCGCCTTTTAATTTTCCGCTCAATTTGGTAGCGCACAAAGTGGCGCCGGCACTGGCTTCCGGTAATGCGATCATCGTAAAACCCAGCCCGCGAACGCCGCTGACGGCGATACTGCTCGGCGAAGCCTTTCTCGCCGCTTGTGAAGGGAGCGGTTTTCCCAAAGGTGCGCTGCAAATAATCCAGATGGATATTGAAGACATCGATTCCGTCGTTAATGACGAGCGGGTGGCGATGGTTTCATTTACCGGGAGCGCGGCGGTCGGTTGGGAATTGAAAACGCGGGCGGGTAAAAAGCCGGTGGCGCTGGAGTTGGGAGGAAACGCGCCGGTGATAATTGACGAGACCGTCGATTGGCGGAAATCGCTCGACAACGCGGTGACCGGGGCGTTTGTTTATGCCGGGCAGGTTTGTATTTCGGCGCAGCGTTTTTATGTGCAGGAAAAGATCTATGACGATTGGGCCGGCGAGTTTGTAATAAAAGCCAAAGCATTGAAAAAGGGCGACCCGCTAAATGAAGACACCGCGCTTTCGGTGATGATCGACGAAGCGGCCGCGGGGCGCGCTGAAGCCTGGGTAAAAGAGGCCGTCGATAACGGCGCGAGTTTGCTCTGCGGCGGCACGCGCCCCCTAGACAATACCGCTAATGCCGCCTTGCTTGACGCAACCGTTTTGACAAATACGACGCCGGAGATGCGCGTGGTCAGCGAAGAAGTTTTTGCGCCCGTCGCCGTAGTGGAAAAATTCGGCGAGTTTTCCGAAGCCATCGACGCCGCGAATAATTCTAAATACGGCCTGCAAGCCGGGGTTTATACGCGCGACCTCGGGCGGATGCAGCAAGCGGCGGCGCAGCTTAATTTCGGTGGAGTTTTGATCAACGAGATGCCGCATTTTCGCGTGGACAACATGCCCTATGGCGGAGTCAAAGATTCCGGTTTTGGCCGGGAAGGCGTGCGCTACGCGATGGAAGAAATGTGCGAAACGCGGCTCATCGTCGTGAGCTCGTGAGTATGGAGTATGGAGCGCGGGCATCTTGCCCGCTTCTTCCGTTCCACGGCGTAACAGTAGAACGCCTCGAAAACGGTGAATGTTCCACCGCGAGGCGCTAACTGCTTATTACTTCACTTTCCGAAAGTGGTGCATTGCACCACCCTGCACCACTGCACCACCTGCACCACTTTTGCACCAGAAATCTCGTAAAATTCGCGAATCCGAAAATTAAATTAAAAAAGAGCGTTGATATCAAAGAAATTCCATCCGGTTCTCTTTTGACCTGTTCGCCGCTACACGGCGCTTCCTCTTTAGATTAAACCAAAAGTGCAGATCCCGGGATAGAGGTTTGGGAAGAGTATTGGCGTTTGGTGAAATTTGGTTCGCTCTTTCTGCTGGTCAACTAGCGGGAAATGAGGTCATTACCGGGAACGTAGTGACCGGGTTCTTTACTTTTATCAGAATAAATCGCCCTGTTCCGTATTTTCTTTACTGACTTTTTCGGCTTTTTGGAATGTAATATATTGTGCGGAGGCAGCTTTGGTGTTGAATCAAAAAATTATGAATAACAGTGATCACGTAAGCAAGGAGGCTCTCCTGTCAATGTTGAAAAAGTCGCAAACGAAAGTGATTTTTCCAATCATTACCTATGGACTCTTAAAAGAATTCGTTAAAACAGGTAAAACTGAGTTTGTGGATGCCGAGGTTCGAAAGGCTTATCACAGTGCAACAGCAATTATCCAAAAATATTTAGGCCATACTTTACACACTGGCGGCAAATATTACGATGCTTATCCGATCAGAAACTTGCCACGATATGGTGTTTTAGCTGTTAGAGGTAAAACATTCGAGCTTACAGAACTCTTTCGAGACAATGCCTTAATTTTAATTGATTGGCTGCCGGAAATAATTAAACAGCATATTGATTCAAAGATCGGAGTTATTCCAACTTTAGGGAGTGATGAGAGTAGATTAGCTTTCGCCAGCGAGATGAGGTGTTTTGCTGATTTTATCAAATATAATATCGAATTAAATCCTACTAATTTTGAAATTTTTAGTTTTGCAATAATTAAATGCCACCTGGAAAAATTTGCCTGTAAAATTTACCGTGACACAAAAACTTCTGCTCACGATAAGGGAGTAGATCTATCTACAAACTTTGGCGTGGTCTATCAAATCAAAAAATTACGCCTAATGACTGTTAGGGCAGCGGAAGAAGTGTATGCGGAAATTAAGATGAATTTCGATTCTGAGCGAATGAGTGATGGGAGGGTAGTATTAATTGTCGACGAAATATCGAAAGATGTAAAAAATTACCTCATTAAAATGAAAATACAACTAATTAGCAAAATCGAAATCCTTAGCATATGCGAACAGTTTCGAGAGGTTGAAGAGAGGATGAAAGTTTTGGGTGTTATTTATGATGAATTTCGTCGCGAGTATGGAAGTCAGATATGATCTTTATGTTAATCCGGCCGCGGATAAGATGAGGCACTAACCACGACCCGGTCACCGCGTTCCCGGTACTGACCTCGTTGTCGGATGAGAAGCGATAGGTGTAGCGAAAACGCACGCTCCATAACTGTCGCGTTTCCGCCTTTTTTCAAACGCGGTGCGTTCGTGCAGACAAGAGCCTCTAGCTCCCAGGTTTACGAGTCTAGCTCAACTGGCGGAAAATGAGGTCAGTACCGGGAACGTAGTGACCGGGTAATGAGCGGCAGCGAATAAACTAACAGCATCTAGCCCGCCGGAAAATAAGCCGGTCACTGCGTTCCCGGTACTGACAAGAAGAAACCCGGTCGCATCTACCAGTGGCGCTCCGGGTTCTGACAAGAGAGAACCACCCCGTCGCGGAAGCCGCGCCACCCCTCCTTGGTAAGGAGGGGAGTTTTGAGTTAGCCACGAAGTACACGAATTAAACGAAGCCGGTCACTGCGTTCCCGGTACTGACAAGAAGAAACCCGGTCGCATCTACTAGTGGCGCTCCCGGTTCTGACCTCGTTGTCGGATGAGAAGCGAGCAGGTATAGCGAAAACGCACGCTCCATAACTGTCGCGTTTCCGCCTTTTTTCAAACGCGGTGCGTTCGTGCAGACAAGAGCCTCTAGCTCCCAAGCTTACCAGTCTAGTAGTGGACTCTTACGCTGCGGACGTAGCGGCGTCCGTTGCGGTAAAAGACTTTCTTGACGGTGCGGGTGCCGTGGTGGCTGCTGCTCCGCGCGTGATGGCGGCTGCGGTGGCCGCGTTCCAGGTGGTCGTCATGTCCACGGCCGCGGCCCCTGCCTCTGCTGCCGCCGCGTCCCCGTTGTTGAGGCGCGTTCCCGGCAGAGTGTTCGTAATTTGTAAGGCTGCCGGCGGTTTCAGATGACGCGAGCGCTGCGGCGGGAAGTACGATAACGGACACAGCCAATATCAATCCCCAAACGATCAGTTTATTTTTCATATAATACCTTCCTTGTAAGTACACAGTGTGTGGTTTTAGTGAGGAAAGACAGAAGGGGCGGAATGCGGAAGACGGAAGGCGGAATGCGAAGCGCGGAATGCGAAGCGCGGAATGCAGCACGCTCCATAACTGTCGCGTTTCCGCCTTTTTCGAACGCGGTGCGTCGTGCGGGCAAGACGGCTCCCGGTTCTGACAAGAGAGAACCACTCCGTCGCGCAAGTCCCCTCCTTGGTAAGGAGGGGAGTTTGAGTTAGCCACGAAGTATACGAATTAAACGAAGCCGGTCACTGCGTTCCCGGTACTGACAAGAAGAAGCCCGGTCGCATCTACTGGTGGCGCTCCCGGTTCTGACCTCGTTGTCGGATGAGAAGCGAGCAGGTATAGCGAAAACGCACGCTCCATAACTGTCGCGTTTCCGCCTTTTTCGAACGCGGTGCGTCGTGCGGGCAAGACGGCTCTCGGTTCTGACAAGAGAGAACCACCCCGTCGCGCAAGGCCGCGCCACCCCTCCTTGGTAAGGAGGGGAGCTTAAGGATGCCGGCGCTCCCAGGAAGAGAGAACCACCCCGTCGCGCAAGGCCGCGCCACCCCTCCTTGGTAAGGAGGGGAGCTTAAGGATGCCGGCGCTCCCAGGGAGAGAGAACCACCCCGTCGCGCAAGGCCGCGCCTCCCCTCTTCATTTGGTAAGGAGGGGAGCTTGAAAATTCGTTGACAGGGTGCTGAAACTGACCTAAAATTCACCTAATAATCGGCTTATCGGCGGGATAAGTTTCACGCAGAATTATCCGCTTCCCCCTCCCAATGAAGGCGAGTGCTTTTTACTAGCCACGAGCGCGCTGAAGAGTGAAATTATGAATTTGCTCTTTCTTTACCGTCCAATTACGCAAGATCAGCGCAACAATCCGACAGAGTCCGGCAATTTTGTGATAGTTTGTGCGGATCGTTAGTGCTAACTTTAAATTAGTCTATTGAGTTATTGAGTCTATTGAGTTCAGAGAGTCCATTGGAGAAATTAATCATGAACACCACGATCCTGATCCGTTTTCGCATATTACTGGCGATCTCATTCATTATGCTGGCGGCGGCGGTTGCTTATCCGGGCAGCGGCCCGGGCAGCCTAGACCTGACGTTTAACGGGACGGGGTTTAAGTTTGACGGCTTTGGCCGGGGCCAGGATTGGGGCCGGAAAGCCGTGGTCCAGCCGGACGGCAAGATCGTCGTGGCCGGTTATTCATACCGTTCAAGCACGGATAACAGCGATGTTGCCGTGGCCCGCTTTAACGCGGACGGCACGTACGATACAAGCTTTGGCACAGGAGGCAGAGTGGTGACAAACGTCAGCGCCGCCGCCGACCAGGCTCTCGCGGTCGCGCTCCAAAAGGATGGAAAAATAGTGATAGCCGGATTTAGCACCGGCCCGCAGGGTAAAGATTTTCTGGTCGCCCGCTACCGGGCTAACGGTACGCTCGACCCGGCGTTCGGCAGCGGCGGAAAGGTGATCACGCCGATCATGCTCGGATTTACCGTTTCGCAAGACCAGGCAAATGACATTGCCATTCAGCCCGATGGAAAGATCGTCGTAGCGGGAATCGCCGGCCTCTATTCGGCCGTGGTGCGCTATAACAGTAACGGCTCGCTCGACGGGACGTTTGGCGGCGGTGTGCTGCCGGTCGCGCCTGTCAATGGCATGCAGATCTACGCGGTGGCGGTCCAGGCTGACGGCAAGATCGTGACCGGTGGGGTCTCCGAGGAAAGTTTCGCTCTCCTGCGCTACAACAGCGACGGCTCACCCGACGCCACTTTTGACGGCGACGGCGCGGTTATCACACATATTTTTGACAGGGCAGTTGTCTATTCGCTGGCGCTGCAGCCGGACGGCAAGATCGTCGCGGGCGGCGCCGCCATCACCGGCAACGTTAATTTCGGGGATTACGATTTCGCCATAGCGCGCTACAACACGGACGGCTCGCTCGATACGGGATTCGATGGCGACGGCAAATTCACGACCGGCCTGCTGGGTGACGAGGAGATCAAATCGGTGGCGATCCAGACGGACGGCAAGATCGTCGCCGCGGGCGGCACCAATGTGGAAGGCGATCAACCTACCTTTGCCGCGCTGCGCTGTAATGCCGATGGGACCCTGGACAATACTTTCGGCGGCACCGGCAAGATCTCGACGGTCCTGACGGATGTCAATGACACCTTCGGATTCGATACGGCGTATGCCGTGGCGCTGCAACCGGACGGCAAAATAGTGGCCGCCGGCATTACCCGTTACCACAACGAGGATGATTTCGCCCTGGTCCGTTACAATTCGGACGGCACGCTCGATCCAGGATTCGCGGGTGATGGAAAACTGGCCTCCGATGTCGGGAACACAAGCTATCAGGGCACCGACGTTATCGTGCAGCCCGATGGGAAGATCATCGCGTCGGTTTACGGAATGGGACAATTTGGATTGGCCCGCTACAACGCCGATAGTTCGCCCGATCCTTCATTCGGAGTGGGCGGCAAGGTCAGCACTCCTTTTCCCTCGTCCTCGTTATCGGCAAATCCCGCCAAGATGCTGCTTCAGGCGGATGGGAAGATCGTGGTCGCGGGCAGCGCGGGTTACCAAAATGGAATGCGCATCGCGCTTGCCCGCTACAATACGGACGGCTCGCTCGACACGGCGTTTGACGGCGATGGATTGGTGACAACCGCGGTTTTCGGCGGCGGCCCGTGCAGCGCCAACTCGGCGGCGATAGGGCCGGACGGAAAGATCACGATCATCGGCTCCGCGTATAACTTCGCCCAGTCAACCTTTTACTTTGTAGTGGCCCGCTACAATACAGACGGCTCGCCCGACACTGCTTTTGACGGTGACGGAGTAATGACCACGACGGCTTATTTGGCCAATACGATCGCCATCCAGCCGGACGGGAAGATGGTTATCGGCGGATCATGGAGTGGGGGAGTTTTTTCCCTTGCCCGCTTAAACGTGAACGGCTCGCCCGATACAAGCTTTGACGGCGACGGCGTAGTGACCACCCCGATGTCGAGCGGCGGATCCGGGATACGCGCGATCGAGCTGATGCCGGACGGACGGATACTGGCGGGCGGCAGCGCCAACGACGGTTCGACCACTGATTTTGCCGTCGCGCGGTATAACTCCAACGGTTCGCTCGACACTTCCTTTGACGGCGACGGAAAAGTTACCACCTCGCTAACCACGGTATCTGACATTATCAGTGATATAGCGATCCAGCCTGACGGCAAGATCGTGGCCGCAGGATATGCAGACAACCACCCGGCCACGACCAGAGATCTGGCGCTGGCGCGCTACAATCCGGACGGCTCGCTCGATAATAGTTACGGTGCGGGCGGCAAGAGCGTGATCGATCTCGGCTACACGGCGGATCTTCTTGGTGCCATGGACCTTGATTCGGCGGGCAGGGCGATCATTACCGGCGTGTCGTACAATTTCTTTATCGCTAGGATCACGGCTGAACAGGCGCCGCTGGTGGATGTCGGCGGGCGCGTGACCAATACCTTCGGCCAGGGCATCTCGGGACTCTCGATGGTGCTGACGGGGCCGGGCGGAATTTCACGATACGCCCTGACAAACGGGTTCGGCTACTATGTGTTTCCATTCGTGTCTTCCAACGAAGAATATGAGGTCAGCATTTCCTCAAAACGCTACACGTTCCTGCCGGAGGCGCAGACCGTCAGCTTAATAAGCACGACATTTGATGTGGACTTTACGGGAACGCCGAACGGCGATACGAGAATGCCGGCAACAACGATGCCTCCGGTGAAAAATGAGGTCAGAACCGGGAACGGTAGTGACCGGGTAATTGAGCGCAGCGAAAAAGAACCACCCCGTCGCGCAAAGCCGCGCCACCCCTCCTTTGTAAGGAGGGGAGTTTGAAGAGGCGGGCAAGATGCCCGCGCTCCCAGGAAGAGCGGGCCAACTGAAGCGGGCAAGATGCCCGCGCTCCATGGAAGAGTAAACGGTTTAGAGTTCAAGCTTCAGCTTGTCTTATCTTCTGGGATAAAGACAAACTAAAGTTTGAACTCTAAACCGTTTTGCCTTCGCCTTCTCTTCGTTTCATAATTGTGTATGCCTAAGAGAATCCAATTTCGCCGACAGAAAGGTTTTAAGCTGCCGAAGACTGCGGTGTTTGTCGCGCGTCCGACAAAGTGGGGGTTGCCTTATAAAGTTGTCGAGACAGAGGCCGAAGCAAAAGCCGCGAAAGATACTAAAGTGATGTCGCGCAAAAAAGCGATGCGGCTTTATGAAAGCGATCTGAAAAAGAAACTGAAAAGCGACCCGGAATATCTGGAACCGCTGAAGGGAAAAGACCTGGCCTGCTATTGCAAACCGGAACTTGATTGCCATGCCGATATTTTGTTGAAATATGGAAATTAGTGATTAGTGATAACTTGAGCATTAAGTCAGAACCGGAACGGTAGTGACCTCGTGCCAGATGACAAACAAGTATGACCAAACTTATCCGGACAAATTCCGACAATGAAGATTTTCGCGCGCTGGTGGCGATGCTCGACCGCGATCTCGCTATTCGCGATGGTGACGAGCACTCGTTTTACGCGCAGTTCAACAAGGTGGATATGATCAAACACGTCGTCGTCGCGTATCGCGGAGACAGCGAGGCTGTCTCGTGCGGGGCATTTAAAGAATTTCCTTCGGGTAAAGAATTTCCTTCGGGTAAAGAATTTGAGCCGGGTAAAGAATTTGAACCGGGAGCGCCCAAAATGGTCGAAATAAAAAGGATGTTCACCCGGCCGGAGTATCGCGGGCAGGGTATTGCGCGGGAAGTTTTAACGGAACTTGAAAGCTGGGCAAACGAATTGGGATACAACGCCTGCGTTCTGGAAACGGGAAAAAAACAGCCCGAAGCGATCAGGCTTTATCAAAAAAGCGGTTACGAATTGATCCCGAATTACGGCCAGTACGCGGGTATGGAAAATAGCGTCTGCATGAGAAAGAAAGTCTATTGAGTCTATTGAGTCTATTGAGTCTATTGAGTCATTTGAAGTCCGGAGAGAGTTCAGGAAGTCAAAAAGAGTATAGAGAGTCCGGAGAGTTCAAGGAGCCGTTAGACACTTTCCCGACTCTCTAAACTCTCCAGACTCTCGACTCTATAGACTCGCTAGACTCTATAGAATTAGTATCGCACGCGGACCCAGCGATAGTAGCGGCGTCCGTTGGCATAATAAGCCTGGCGGACAAGCCTGGTGCGGTTGCTGCGGGCATGATCCCAGCCGCGATGCCTACCGCGATTCCAATGACGATTGCGGTTGCGGCGGCCGTTGCCGACGCGCACCCTGATCTGCGGTGCATATTCGTAGACCGTCACTGTGGTAGATTTTTCGCTTGTCGCGGCATAATTTTCCGCCGGTAAAAAGACAAATGCCGACGCGAGCATCAGCATCCCGATAATTAGTTTATTTCTCATAAAATCCTCCTTGATCTTTACAACCTGCTGCGTCCTGAAAAGGATCACACTTGTTGATAACCACAATATCTGCAATTACCGCGCCGCAGGAAGGGAATGTCCCGTAAGTGTTGAAAACATGGGAAAGAGGCTTTTCCGGCTGCGGATATATGTATAAAAACCGGACAAGTAAACTTAGGAGCGCCGGTGTCCCGCCGGCAAGCGCGGCTACGCGCTGATTGGTGCCGATTCTACACTCATTTCGAACGCCGGCGCGTTCGTGCCGGGGAAATTTGTAGCGCCTATTATTGGAAAGAAATGATATAACGCCGGGAGCGCCGGTGTCTCGCCGGCAAGCGCGGCCACGCGCTAACTTGACGCCGAATTAAACGCTATTTTAGATTGCTGACGCAATCTTGCCGGCGGGACACCGGCGCTCCCAGGAAGAGCGCTCCACAAGAGGTTACAATTCTCCGGAATTCGTTTAGAATTCTCTCAATTAAATCAAATGAAAAAAATAACCTTTCTTCTGCTCATCTTATTGTTTCCGATATTGGTTGGGGTTCCGGCATTCGCACAACAGCCCCAGGCGCTTTTGGTCGCCGGGCTGCAGGACACTGTCACCGTGCGGCGGGACGCGCGCTGGATACCATATATAGAAGCGAAAAACGAAGCCGATCTTTATTTCGCGCAGGGCTATGTGACGGCCAGCGACCGTTTGTTTCAGATGGACCTGATGCGCCGGGTGTCGCGCGGCGAAACCTCGGAAATTTTCGGGCGGCAGGGACTGGAAGAAGACAAGCGCTGGCGCAAGCTCGGCTTTTCGAGGATCGTGGCGGAAAGCTACACGATGCTGAAACCTGAACTAAAAGCCGCCGTCGATAATTATGCGCGCGGCGTCAACGCCTATATGGCCACGCTGACGGACGACACGCTGCCGATCGAGTATAAAATTTTGCAATTCAAACCGCGCGAATGGTTGCCGACCGATTCGATGGTCATCGGAAAAATTCTCTCGGACTCATTGAGCAACACGTGGCGGCAGGACCTGTACCGCGCGGCCATAATGCAACTGCCGGAAGACAAGGCAGAGATGCTGCTAAATCAGGTGACGCCGTATGACGTGATGCTTTACGGTTACGACCTGGATAAAACTCATCAAAAACAAAAAAGGCCGGTGAAGGAAATTTCTCCGTCATCAATGGGCAGGCCGGAACAGCAAACTTCATCGCGGCCGCCGGGAATGGCTGCAATGTCCGGAACGGTCAACCGCCTGCTGGAGATCAGCGAGCAGGTAGAGAACACGCGCCGGGCCTCGCTGGAAAAAGTCGGCTTTTATGCCGAGGACAATGCGGCCAGCAACAATTGGGTCATCAGCGGCAAACACAGCGCCGACGGTAAAGCCATTCTGGCAAACGATCCGCATTTGTTTGCGACCGCGCCGGGCATCTGGTACCTGACACATTTGAGTATGCCGGGCATGCGCGCGAGCGGTGTGACGTTTCCCGGCGCGCCGGGTATCACCCTCGGCCATAATGAGTACATCGCGTGGGGCGCGACAAATCTCGGGCCGGATGTGCAGGACCTGTATCTGGAAACTTTCGACGCGGCGCGGCCGGGAATGTACAAAACCGAGAAGGGCTGGAAAGAAAGCACCCGGCGGATGGAAGAGATCAAGGTGAGAAAAAATCCGCTCGGGCCGGTGACGGATGCGCAGGTGGAAAAGATCGAGGTAGTAGAAACGCGGCACGGCGTTATCTATTTTGAAGATGCCTCAGACGGCGGGAAAAAGTATGCGCTGCGCTGGACGGCGCGCGATCCGAAAAACATGGAACTCAGCGGTTTTTATTATTTGAACCGGGCAAAAAACTGGGAGGAATTTAACAAGGCGCTGAAAACCTACGGCGGGCCGGCGCAGAATTTTGTCTATGCCGATGTGAAGGGAAATATCGGCTGGCATACGGCCGGGCCGGTGCCCATCCGGTTTGAAGCTACCGGCGCCGTACCCTACGACGGCGCAAAAGGCGAAGCCGAATGGATAGGGACCATCCCTTATGAATCAGAGGGGCCGGTGCTTAACGGAATGCCGCGCCGGTACACCCCGGACCAGGGTTTTCTGGTGACGGCAAACCAGCGCGTGACCGGCACCGGCCACGAATATTTTTCCGAACTTTCGCGTGACGCGGCGATGCCCTGGCGCGCGCGCCGCATATCGGACATGATCTCAACTATTTTAAAGAGCAAGAAAAAGATCACGATGGACGATTGCCGCGATATGCAGCTCGATGTTTTTAACTTACCCATAGCGATGTTTGCCGAATTGGTCCGCGGCATCGGCGGAGCCAGCCCGGAGACGCTGGGCGTGATCGCGGCGTGGAACGGCCGGATGGCTTACGACGCAAAAGATCCGCTGATCATAAATGAAATGCGCAACGTCTTTGCCGAGCGGCTGGCGGAAGCAAACCTCGTCGATAAGGACGGCAAGCGGTTGAATATCCCGGTCGGTTACGTACGCGAACGCTTGGTCATACCGGTGCTCAAAGATAACAAGACCAGGTGGCTGCCAGGCGGGTTTACTTCGTTCAAGGATGTGCTGCTGGATTGCGAAAAACAGGCCCGGCTGAATCTGAACGCGCTGGCGGCGAGATTGAAAAAAGATCCCAAAGATCTGGTCTGGGGAGATTATTTCACGGCCAATTTCTTTCACCCGCTGGCGGCGGCCCCGCTGATCGGCGGGCAGTTTAACGTGCGCCCGGCGGGCGTTAGCGGCAGCGGCCAAACCCCGAACGTCGGGGCCAGCGTTTCGATGCGGCTGATCACGGAACCGGGGAATTGGGACACCACCCGCCATGTCATCCCCTTAGGCGAAAGCGGCGACCCGCAGTCCGCGCATTTCAAAGACCAGTTTGAATCATGGCGCACAGGGAAGCCGGAAATATTCTGGTTTTCCAAAGAAGCCGTCGAGAAAAACGCGCCGGTCACGATGACGCTGACGCCGGGGAAATAAATAGCTTGTAATCCTGGGAGCGCCGGTGTCCCGCCGGCAAAGCGCGGCCCGTCCGCGCTAACTGCGCCTATCAAACTTTTTTTAGATCGCCGGCGCGATCTTGCCGGCGGGACACCGGCGCTCCCAGGAAGAGCGGAAGCATTGAAATGAAAGTTGTCTTGAATTGGCTGAGAAAAAATCTCTGGGCGGTCTTTCTTTTTCACCAACTCGCAATTTTTCTTAGCGCGCTGGGATTTCTTTTTGCCGTACGCGCGATCGCAGGCAGAAATATTCACCTCGGGCAAGACCCGGTCGGGTGGGTTGACGGCGTCGGGTTAGTTATCTTGTCGGCCGCGGTGATCGCTTTTACTGTCTGGCTATACCGGTGGGCTAAGGGCGCGGATGCTCCGCCGCTGGGGATCGCATTTTCGTTTCGGCGGTTTGTCGAATCGCTCGTCGGGCTCGTGATCGGCTTTGGGTTTATTTTTTTGCCGTGGGCTATTACGGGGGCGATCGCCTTAGGCAGCGGTTCGGCGGTAATCACGGAAAGGGTGGAGAGTTCTTTCGGCGCATTTGGAATTGTCGCGGCCGGTTTCTTTTTGCTTTTTATACAGGCCATCACCGAAGAAACCGCCAACCGCGCCTTTCCTATTCGTCTCTGGCAGGATCGATCGCTTTTATTCCGCGTGATCGTTCCTTCGATATTTTTTGTTGCGGTTCATCTGGTCAGCGAACCGTTCTCACTTGAACGCGCCGCGGTTTTATTGATGGCGGGGATTTTGCAAAGCTTCGCCTACTTGATTACCGGAAATATCTGGTTCGGCACGGGCATCCACACCGGCGCAAACTACGCGCTGTTTTCGATCAGCGGCCTATGGCACGCGGGCGCACTGGTGCGGCTGGAAGGGCAGCCCGCTTTTCCGAATTGGCTGGCGGTGTTGATTATGATGGTAGCAATGGGAGTGTTGTACGGAGCGGTACAGGCATCAAAAGGCAGAAACGCGACAGTTATGGAGCGTGCCTAAAATTCTTAATTTTGAGTTTTGATTTTTTAGTGAACAGACTTGGCGTGTTTACTAATTCAACATTCAAACTAAGAACTGAAGACACGCTCCATAACTGTCGCGTTTCCGCCTGTTTTGAACTCCCTTACCTTTAAACTGAAGAGACGCTCCATAACTGCCCTGGTTTCTGCCAACTATATTTACCAACCCAATCTATCTCTTAGTGCGGTGATGTGAGCGGTGTGGTGTTTGCCGTGCCAGGCATAGAGGCCGAGCACTCTTTCCAGCAGAAAAATATACGGCGGCAGCGGGCCGGCGGCTTTCAACTTTTCTATGTCGAGCGCGGCCTTGTCGCTCATCGTGAAATTCTCCGGCAAAAATTCCGGGTGCAGATAGGCGCGCTGATAGTCGGCGTCGCTCATATTTTTTAGCAGAACGACCCAGCGCTGGTGCAAAGCTGTGAGCAGTTCGAGCGACGTTTCGATCGGAGTGTTCTCAACGTCGGGCAGCTTTGCCCACTCGGCTTCTTCATAGGCCTTGATGGTCGGGAAGTCTTCGGTCAGCGCCCATTTAAAACGAATGAAGGCGTTGAGGTGGCTGTCCGGCACGTGGTGCGCAACCTGGCGCAGGGTCCAGCCGCCTTCGCGATAAGGCGTGTCGAGCTGGTCGTCGTTCAAACCCTCAAGCGCGGTTTTGAATTCACCCGGCGTATTAGCGATCTCGTTTATCCATGCACCGCGTTGGTCTTTTGTTATCTCCGAAGGCGGCGTAAACTTTCCGATAGGGTAACGGTCGTCTGTCATAGTAGTTGTAGATTAAATCAAATAAAATTGCCCGTAAACCTGGGAGCGCCGGTGTCCCGCCGGCAAGCGCGGTTACGCGCTGATTGATGCTGATTTAATGTTCATCTCGAACGCTGGCGCGTTCGTGCCGGCGGGACACCGGCGCTCCCAGGAAGAGCGGGCCACAAGTTTGGCGGCAGGATGCCGGCGCTCCAGGAAAGGCGCTGGAGTTAATCCGGGGTTTTCCAATAATGAGCGCTGCTAAATTGCCAATCGGACGGAGCTTTACAAAGCCGGGCTTTTACCGGATTCATCAAGATGTAATTAAACGTATTTCGGTAATGTTCTTCGTCTCTGATACAGCGATCGAAATATTCGCGCTGCCAAAACCTTCCGGTTCTGCCCAACGCTTTATTAGCTTCGTGCGAAGTAAAAGATTTTAGCGCATACATAATGTCGGAAAGTTCGTTAAGAAATATCGGCATCATCAGAAAATGAAGATGATTTGGCATTACGACCCACGATAACAGGTGGTATGTTTTTTTATTACCGAATAAAAGCGAATCTTGTACGATAGCCGCTACTTCCGGTTTTCGCAGATGACACTCGCCGTATCCCTGATCCAGATAAGCTTCGATGCGATCACGAAGAGCCTCATCCGCGTATTCTTCGTCCTCTAATTCTTTCCGCCATCGATCAAGAACGGTTTGAGGCATGGAGTCGTTCAGGCGCAGCGTAATGAATTGCGGCTGTTCGCCGGCTTCGAAATGAGGCAAGTAACCTCGTGTGCGCCAAGGGTTTTTATGGTCCATGGGGTAGGGAATATTAGCTTGAATAAACCATCTCGTAAATCCGGTGCTTTGCCGATTGAGATTTTTTGGCGCTAACTGATGCTAATTCTAAACTCATTTCGAACGCCGGCGCGTTCGTGCCGGGGAAATTTGTAGCGCCTATTATTGGAAAGAAATGATGTAACGCCGGGAGCGCCGGTGTCTCGCCGGCAAGCGCGGCTACGCGCTAACTTGACGCCGAATTAAACGCTATTTTAGATTGCTGACGCAATCTTGCCGGCGGGACACCGGCGCTCCCAGGAAGAGCGGGCCACAAGGTTGCCGGCGGGACACCGGCGCTCCCAGGAAGAGCGAGCCACAAGTTTGCCGGCGGGACACCGGCGCTCCCAGGGGCGTTTTTATTTTTCCTTTAAGCTGAGAAAATCCTCTAATATTACCGCTGCGGCTTCGCTGTCTATTAATTCTTTGCGTTCTTTATCGCCGACGCCGCGGTCGCGCAGATTTTCTTCGGCGGCGACGGAGGTCAGGCGTTCATCGTGTAAAAAGACGGGAATTTCCAGCGAAAGAGAGAAGTTTCGCGCCATCCGGCGGATGTCCGCGGAGAGAGCGCTTTCGGCGGCGTCTGCATTGGGCACACCGGGCACATCGTGCATATTGAGCGGCAAACCCAGGACCAGCCCCACCGCATCCAATTCCGAGACCAGTTTTTTGACTTGCAAGAGCAATTCTTTCCAGCTTTTACGCGGAATTAGGGGCAGCGCGCGGACCGTGACGCGGAATTCGTCGCAGGTGGCGGCGCCTATGCGTTTGGTGCCGATATCGAGCGCCAATATCCGCCCTTCGGCGGAAAGCCGCGAAAGGTCGGAAAAATCAGGTGTATTAAGCGTTTCTGTATCTTGCACAAGAATAACCGTTATTGGATAATGTTAAACGTCGTTTGGAGTTGAAACAAAGCTTAACAGGTTGCGTATCAATTGTCAGTGCCGGATGTTAGAGATCAGAGGTTAGAGAATAGTAAAAGCTGTCAGCTTATAGCTATTAGCTAACAACTGGATGGCATAAAAAAGATTTTGAGGTAATAAATGAATTCTCGCTTTAAGGTTGGCATAGTTTTAGTTTCGGTATTGATCTCGGTCTACGCCTTTGCCGGCGCGATGCTCAATACGCCGATGGCGAATTGGTTCGGTGTCAGCGCCCAGCAGCCCATCAATGACGCGGGCGCGCAGATGCGTATTTTCGAAAGCGTGCTGCAGCACATCCAGAACGATTATGTGGATGAGCCGAATATGGAAAAGGTGCGCGCGGGAGCGCTGCGCGGTTTGGCCTACGGGCTAGATCCGTATTCGTCCTATCTGACGGCCGACCAGGTGAAAGATTTTCAGGCGAAGAAAGCCGCCAACCAGGCGGGCATCGGCACGGAAGTCTCGCAGGTTTCCGGTTATCTCTATGTCATCTCCGTGATCAAAGGCTCGCCGGCCGACAAAGCGGGCTTGCACGCGGGCGACGTGGTCGAATATGTCGATACCAAAGCGACGCGCGATATTTCGCTCTACGATGCCAAACAGCTCTTGCTCGGCGCGGACGGGACCAAGGTCAGCTTACGCGTGCTGCGCGCCGGCGCTAAGCCGCAAACCATCGCCGTTACCCGCGGCTCTTACAAGACCCCTGAGGTCGAAGTAAAAATGGAAGAAGGCCGCATCGGCAACATTAAAGTTTACAGCCTGGAAGACGGCGAATCGAAAGACATCGCCAACCGCGTCAGCGAATTGAACAAGCAGGGCGTGCAAAAGATCGTGCTTGACCTGCGCGGCGTGGCGGCGGGCAAATTAGACGAAGCGACCAACGTCGCCAATCTCTTTATCAAAGACGGCACGCTGGCACAGGTGATCGGGCGCGATAATAAAGTGCTGCGCACGGTGACGGCCGACCCCGCGAAATTCGTTTTTGGCGGACAGGTGGTAACGCTGATCGACCTGGGAACTTCGGGCGCGGCGGAAGTAGTGGCGGGCGCGATGCTCGATCGCCAGCGCGGCGACGTGGTGGGCGAACGCAGCTTTGGCGCGGGCACCGAACAACAGCTTTTCCCGCTGCGCGGCGGCGATGGTTTGCTGCTGACGACGGCCAAATGGGCTTCGGCAACGGGCAAAACTTTTCTCGGCGACGAGCGCAATAATTCCGGCGTGAAGCCTTCGGTCGAAGTAAAGCACCCGGAAAATCCTGACCCGATCGACCCCGAAGACCTGGCCGACCAGGACGACGATCAACCGGCCCCCGCCGATCAGCCTCAGCAGCCCCAGCAGCCGTCGGCTACCCCGAAACCGGCCGCTAAACCCGCCGAAGATATCCAACTCAAAAAGGCGCTGGAAATTCTTAACGGTAAAGCCGCGACCGCAAAGACCGCGGAGTAAGACGGGAAATTGAGGGAAACAAGGAAATGAGGAAGGCAGCCGGTTGGCTGCCTTTTTTTATCGGTATAGCGGTCTCGAGAATGAGGTCGGAACCCGAAGCGGTAGCGAGGGGTTTCTCCGTCGGATCAATGTAACTTTAGGCTCAAAAATAGATGCATGACTTTTCTGCCATTCCTTCGCATTCTTGTGGCGAAAAATAAAACCCCTCGCTACCGCTTCGGGTTCTGACCTAATCGCTATCGTCCAAGTTTCGCTAAAAACAATTGCCCAATGAATTGGGCGCTCCATGTTAATACAACAATTTCTTGATCTCGCCGTGTTTGACGAAAGCTTCGGGGTCGTCTTCGGTGATGGCCTGGTAGCGTTCGCGAAATTCGAGGTCGGGATTTTCCGGGTCGAAGATCGCGCGCGCCTGGGCGATGTAATCTTCGGCGTTCCGGTCGGTGAGAGGGAATTCTTTATCGGCCATCGTCTCGTCGATCAGCACCACAAATTCCGACAAGCGGTGCAGCCAGGCAAACTGCGCATGGTTTATCAGCAGTTGCAAAAGCTCGCCGGCGCTAACCCGCCCGAACAGCGCTTCAAAATCGCGCCGCTCAAACTCCATCATTATCTTGTGCTGCTGCAGTATCTTGAGCCTCAGCTCCAGCAGCCTTTCTTTTAATTCCTGATTCATTTTCTCTCCCCTTGATAAATATTCTACATAAACAGGCTGAAACGCGACAGTTATGGAGCGTGCCAAATTCTATTCCAATATTTCAATATTCCAGGATTCCAAGTTAGTTCCGGGTTGGAATCTTTGAAATCGCAAAGCGTGAATTTTGGAATAAAGAGAACACGCTCCATAACTGCCCTAGTTTCAGCCTTGATATTATGTACGTGCTTGTTTTTGTCAGTAGCGTCTGCGTTAGCAGATGCGTAAGGCCGCAAGCGCTACTGACAAGATGCCGAATAAATTCGGCGCTCCATGTTACTTCTGAATGAACGTACCTTTTCTAAGATCGCTCAAAGCCTGTTCGATCTCGGATTCGGTGTTCATTACGAACGGGCCGTAGCGCGCGACGGGTTCGCCCAGCGGCTTGCCGGACACGAGCAGGAACCGCGCTCCTTCCGCGCCCGCCATTACCTCTATTTCGTCACCATCTTCGAAAATGACCAGCTTCGAGGCTTCGACCGTCGTTTCAGCATCGAACTTTGCCGAGCCTTCGAAAAGGTAAGCAAACGCCGTGTGGCCCTGCGGTATCGCATGTTTTAAGACAGCGCCCGCCGGGATGCGCACGTCCAGGTAAGTCGGGTCGGCGGCGATCTCCGAAACGGCGCCGTTAACCTCGCCCACTTTACCGGCGATCACGCGGATGTTCACGCCGTTTTCGCCGTGATATTCCGGGATGCTGGCCGAAGCCACTTCCTGATAGCGCGGCTTGCTCATTTTGAGTTTCGCGGGCAAATTGACCCAGAGCTGAAAGCCTTCCATCCGGCCGTCCTGAATGATCGGCATTTCTTCGTGCATGATGCCGCCGCCCGCCGTCATCCACTGCACGTCGCCGGTGCGGATGATTCCTTTGTTCCCGCTGGAATCTTTATGCTCGACGGCGCCGGCCAGCATATAGGTCACCGTTTCAATGCCACGGTGCGGGTGGAGAGGGAACCCGGCGATATAGTCGTCCGGATTCTCGCTGCCGAAATGATCGAAGAGCAGGAACGGGTCGAGATAGCTCAAACTGCGCGTGGCAATGCTGCGCTTGAGCTTGACGCCCGCGCCGTCCGATGTGTTTTCCGGTGTGATGATCTGTGCAACGTTTCTTTTATTAGTCATTTTATTTACCCCTTAGGTTGTTAAAGCAAAATCGTTAAAGTTATTTCCCGATAGACGCAATATATAGACGATACTTTTCGTGTAATTCGAGTTATTTGTGGCAAATTCTTACATTTTTTAACACTAAACACCCGAAATAAACCCGGTCGCTACCGCTCCCGGTTCTGACCTCATTTCCCACGGCAATCGCTTTGATAACAGACAAAAAGCACGCTCCATTACTTTCGCGTTTCTGTCCGGACGCCCGCCGCGTGATGGCCGAGCTTTCTCAGCAAACCGATCAGCGTTTTGCGTTCGGCGCTGCTTAAAACTGCCATGGCGAGTTCGATCTCCCGCTCATGCTCGCGAAAAGCTTTTTCGATGAGCTTGCGCCCGTCCGCTGTCAGATCGACTATCCGCGCCCGCCGGTCCGCCGGGTCGAACTGCCGCGCCACCAGCTTTTTCCGTTCCAGCCGGTCGACGGCCGAAGTGATCGAACCGCTGGTCAGCAGGATCTTTTTGCCGATGGTGTTTACGGGCAGGGCGCCTTTGTGCAGCAGGCACTCAAGGATGCCGAAATCGCTGGCGCAAAAACCGAACGATTCAATGTGCCGGTCGGCAACCGCGCTCACCGCATTGGCCGCCCTCGAAAGCACCAGCCAAACATGCGTCCCACCCGAATCTTCTTTTTTCATAAGTTTGATTATACAGAAAAGTATCTTGATGTCAAGATAAATTAGTCTATCGAGTCTATTGAGTCTATTGAGTCTATTGAGTCTATTGAGTCTAGCGAGTCTAGCGAGTCCAGAGAGCCGGTTGAGCGTACTCTGCCGGGACTGATGCAATCATCGAGCAGTAGTTTGGCCCCGAAAGATTTAACAGACTCAACAGACTCAACAGACTCAACAGACTCAACAGACTCAACAGACTCAACAGACTCAACAGACTCAACAGACTCAACAGACTCAACAGACTCAACAGACTCAACAGACTCAACAGACTCAACAGACTCAACAGACTCAACAGACTCAACAGACTCAACAGACTCTATAGACTCTCCCGACCGATTCTTGCTACACTCACTTAATGCCTGAACCGTCCATAAACATTCGCCGTATTGGGGAAAACGATCTTTCGGAGTGGCTGCGGCTGCGCCGGATACTTTGGGATGAGACCGAGGAATCCGAGCACCGCCGCGAGATGGCGGAGATCCTGGGCCACCCGGATTCGCAGTTGGTGCTGGTGGCCGCCATTAGCGACGAAGGGCAGGAGCACCTGGCCGGGTTTCTCGAAGCCAGCATTCGCCCCTTTGTGGAAGATTGCCATACGGACCACGTCGGCTATCTGGAAGGCTGGTTTGTCGAACCCGAATACCGCCGGCACGGCATCGGGCGCATGCTGGTGGTGAACGCCGAAGATTGGGCGCGCCACCACGGATGTACCGAAATGGCTTCCGATACCGAGGTTGGCAACGAATTAAGCCTCGCCGCCCACCAGGCCTTCGGCTACGACATCTCTTCGAAACTGATTCATTTGCGGAAAGATCTGGATTAGAAGCGGTGAGCAGTTCATACTTAAACTGGCTTGCTGTAAATTAGATCAAGTTTTTTGCAGTTTTCGTGTTACTTTGTGTAATTTCGTGGTTCCAGTCTTAAGCCTTTGGTTACCGAAGTCTAAGATCTGAAACCACGAAATCACACTAAAAGACACGAACAAACATAAAAACAAATCCTGACTTTTGTACACAAAACCACTTAAACAAATAACAGGTGTCTCAGGCCTGAAAGCACGAAAGGAAAATAGAAATGAAACGCACTCTCTCAACACTGGTAGTACTTGTTATTCTAACTCTCTCGGTATTTCCCAAAAGCCGGCAGTTGCCGCCGCCGGCCAATAGGCTTTATGACCACGTATCGCAGGCAAACGTCTGGATGATGGTAAAAGAAGCAAAATCCGAGGGTGGATACAATACGTTTGCTTTTGAATATAATCCTGATAATGACGGCACGGTCGATATTTACGGCGTGACGGACCTTTTGATAGACGAAAACTAACGCCGCTATGTCAGTAGCGTCTGCGTCAGCAGATGCGTAAAGGCATTAGAAACGCACTCGCTGACGCAAGCGCTACTGACAAGAGCGCGGACAATCCGCGCTTTTCTGTTTTGTACCGATCATTACTTCCACAAGTATGAAACTGTTCACATTTACGGAAACCCATAGGTTCACCCGTAAGGCTCTAAAATTAATTGGCGACGAGGGAATTGCTGAGATACAATCTTATCTATGCCAGTATCCAAATGACGGAGTCGTAATTCCGGAAACCACTGGTATTCGCAAGCTTCGATGGGCGGTCCTGGGGCGAGGTAAAAGAGCCGGAGCGAGATTGATATATTATTTTGCAGCAAGCAAGGAGAGGATTCTTTTATTGGATATTTACGCGAAAAATGAAAAAAGTGATCTTTCGCGAAACGAATTAAAAGAATTGGATGACGTGGTATCGGAATGGACGAAACTAATATGAATAACGATCTGGGTTTCGGTAGAGAATATACGGTCGAAGTGGCCGATGTCGAAAACACCGCGGATGACTCTCTTTTTGCCGTTTGCATTAGATCGGACGATGAAAAATTACTTGTTCCGATGAAAATATACCGTGTCAAAATGCGCGGGGAAAGCATTCTGGTCGATGATGAAGAAGGGGAAACTTCGGTCTATCCGGGTTCTTTTTTCACTCTGTTAAAGTTGGCGCCAGCCTTGGAAAAAGTGTTATTTAATACGGTCTCATGACTTGGAGAATAATGTTGGCAGGAAAATTTGAAAATTCAAAGAGAAGAACTTTGGCTATCTTTGTGGGTAGTTTTATCTTTGTTTTTCCGATTTTTGCCCAATCCACTAATCTCGATTACCCGACGCCGGTGCTGACCGAGCAGATCGCGGGGCGTATCAGGGCGCGTGACATCGGCGATTCGCGGCTGACCAGCCATTACTATATTTTCGAGACGGGTACCGGCGATGTAGTGCTTAACATCGAAACTTCCAATTTGAACGGCGACATCGATATTTACACGGCCGGAAGCCTGCGTCCGCTGCTTAAAGCAAGTGTTTATGCAGTCGGTTATGCAACTGTTATGCAGCGCCAGGTATATTTGCGCATCCCTTCGCGGCTGATCCTACGGATAGAAGGGCGCACGCCCGGCGACGACCCGGCGCTCTACGCTATCAAATTCGGCGGGGTGTTTAAGCCGATCGCCGCCTCGGCGGTGAAAAGGAATCCGGGCGATCCGAAAGTCAGCGGCAGCGAGGCAGGCGAAGGCGCCGTCGCGCGGGTCAATTCCGCCGGGACGATAATCGAAGAAATAAGACAGCCGCCCCCGCCCGAACCGCCGAAAAAGGACCTGCCCAAAGAAACCGTTAAAAATACCGGTAAAGAAAAGGCGAAACCGGCAACAACCGTCGATACCCGCTCTAAATCGGTGTCAAAACCTGCTAATCCAACTGGGGCGGGTACAGGCAAGCCTAAAACCGATATATCCGTTAAAAAAACCGAAACTGAAAAGGCTGCCGCCAAGACTAAAACACCGGAAAAGCCGAAAACCGGCACCGAAACGGCTAAAAGCACTGCTAAAAAATTACCGGATAGTAAAACGGCTGCCGAAACCAGGCCCAAAGGGGAGGCAAAGCCTAAATCCACAGCCAAGCCTTCGAAGGAGCCAGCTGACCCACTGGCCAAGGTGGAACTGGTGGTGGATATGAAAGACGGCCGGAAACTGAAATACTCGATGAGCGACGTGCTGCGGGTCAACGTGGACCGGAGCGTGGTGACCATAATTTTGAAGAACGGCGACATCGAACGTCTCTCGCTTTTAGATATCGAAGAAATGAAGATAGGACAATAAATATATGTTCAAGGGGTTACGCACGGTAGTTTATAAAGTGGATGATATCAAGCAGGCTAAAGAGTGGTATCAAAAGATGTTAGGCATCGCGCCATATTTCGACGAAGTGTTTTACGTTGGGTTTAGCGTGGGCGGCTATGAACTGGGACTGGATCCGGATATGGCAGGCGTCACGCGGGGAAATAACCACATTGCCTACTGGGGCGTGGACAATTGCGAGGATGCCTATGCATCGATGCTCGAGAAAGGCGCCGAGCCACACGAGGAACCCAAAGACGTCGGCGGCGGGATCATCGTGGCCACGGTGAAAGATCCGTTCGGAAATATCTTCGGAATGATCGAAAACCCGTTCTTTAAGGGCGAAAGTTAGCAGAATGTCGCGGAGCGATGGGGTGAATGTAGCCGTGGGTTTTAACCCACGGAAATGGTGCGAAAAAACTGGTCGCGGGGAGCGACGCATGAAGGCCTCACCCATATAAATATTTTTCGTCGTATTCGATCTCGTGTAATTTCAATAACTCGATAAATTCTTCTTCGAAAGTCTGCCTGATGTGGTGAACGCGTTGATTCTTTATGTATTCGATCACACTTTGCGTTTGAGATTTCGAAACCGTAAATGCTCCATAACCATCCTGCCAGGCAAATGCATATAACTTAGGAAATTCACGGTGTACCCAATATGAAGAATCTCCTTTGAGAAATTTCGCCATTGAACTGACGTCGATGGTCGGCGGCGCGCTGATCAGTGCATGAATATGGTCTTCGATGCCGCCAATTTGGAGCGCTGTCAAATGATGTTTGCGAGCGATGCCGCCGATGTAAGCCCAAACACGAGATTCAATGTCGGTGCTTATAAACCGGGCACGGCTTTTGGTGCTGAAGACAATATGATAGAAGCATTGGTAAAATGTGTTCGCCATATCGTGGAAGATTCATTCGTCGCTAGCACGACGCGAACATATTTTACATCAAATTCCGTGGGTTAAAACCCACGGCTACATTCATTTGCCGCATACGCGGCGGAATGAACTGATCTTAGATAAACTCGTGAGATTACTGTTTCAACTTGGGCAGGGCTGCGTTCTTCGGGTTAACTTCTTCCAGTTTCTTCACGGCTTCGGCCAGTGCTTCTTTATCGCCTTTTTCTTTTAGCGCCGCGCACAGATTTTGCAGCGTTAGTTCGTGTTTAGGATCGTACTGGAGGGCCTTGCGATATTCGCTGATGGCGCGGTCGGTGTCGCGCGGCTGGCGGAAGAAAAACGACAGGCCGAGATCGGTCCGGACGTTGACGTCGTCGGGTTTTTGGGCGAGCGCGGCGGTGTAGAGCTTTTCGGCTTCCTCATATTTTCCGGCGTCAAAATTTATATTCCCCAGCTTTTCGTTGACCTCGAAATCGTCAGGTTTGATGCGGTTGGCCTGGGCCAGGTAAGGCTCGGCCTGCGCGAAATTCCGGATGTTGTAAAACATTATCCCGGCCATTTTTTGCGCGTCGAAATTGTCGGGTTCGTTCTTGGCTTTGTCGAGCGCGGCGGCCACCTGCGGCATTGCGGCTGCAGGCGGGCCGGGCTGACCGCCGGGCTGAACCGGTGCTGTCTGTCCGCCCGGGTTATTAAGGCCAACTTGGCCATTTTGGGCCTGCGCCGGCGCGCCGCCCGCGCGGTTCAGATAGTTGGCGCCGGCAAAGCCGACGATCAGGCCGAGAAGCAAACCGATAACGGCAAAGAGTACGTTGTCCTTTTTCATATTTTGGATTTTAGATCGGCGATTTTAGATTTGCGGTTTTCGTGTTGTTTCGTGTGTTTTAGTGGTTCCAGTTCTTAAACCTCGGAATGAAGTAGCCACGAATTACAATAATCACACGAATAAATCCAAAATCCGAAATCGGCAATCCCAAATCTCTAGGCATAGCTATGCAGCCCCGGCAGCAGGTAGCTCACGCCGAGGTACGTAAATATCACGAACGCAAAGGCGAGCACGGCAAAGTAAGCCGAGCTGCGGCCGGTCCAGCCGCGGGCGATACGCGTGTGCAGAAAGGCGGCGTAGGTCAGCCAGGCGACCAGCGCGCCGGTCTCTTTTGAGTCAAAGCCCCACGGGCGTCCCCACGATTCGTTGGCCCAGATGGCGCCGGTGATCAAAAGCATCGCCAGGCCGGCAAAAGCCACGCTCGCCGTTTTGTACATCAGATTATCGAGCGATTCCAGCGAGGGCAGCGATCCCCGCAAGGTGCTGGTGCGAAACGCAAAGAGGATACAGAAAAACAGGCCCGTGGCGGCGGTCAGCAGCCCGGCAAATTCCACCGGGTTGGTCCCCAGGCTGACATACATCTGCGGCCCGGCGCTTTGCAGATATTCGCGCCCCACCTGGCTAAATTGCGCGCTTGTGACCTGTGACATATCGGCGCCCTGGCGCTTGGCTATTTCCTTGCCGGCCGTCACCAACTGCACCGGCGAAGCGGCGGTTTGTTTTTGCATCAGACCGCTGACCTGCGCGGCGGGGATCGAATTGACCTGCGCCACCCAGATAAGGATCGCCGCAATGTACACCACCAGCGACGCTTTTAAGAGCAGATGCCCGATGGTCTTTCCGATCTCAAGATTCTTATACAAATAAAGCGCAAAGGCGATGGCCACCGCGAGCGAAAGCAGCCCGGCGAGCGCCATGACCGGCCCCAGCCACGGAATGTCCAGGCGAAACGGCGCTTCGAAAGGTTTGCGGCCGCCGGGATTGGGAATAAAAAGCCCCGCGCGGTAAATAAATTCGGTCAGCACGGAAAATTTCGAAACGGTCGCGATCGTCATAAAGGCGAACAGGCTGGCCCAGATCGCCATCGATTCGACCTTGATGCCGTCTTTGAGCAGGTACATCACCGCCACCGCAAAACAGACCAGCGCCACACCATAACTTAAACTCGCCACGCCGACGTGGATCGGACGCCAGTAGGAATCGAGCACCGGCGGCAGGTCGATGAATTCACCGCCGATAAAACGCGCTAAAGTTAAGATCAGCGCCGCCAGCGGCAGCGTAAAGGTGGCGAGGAATTTGAACTTGTCGCGGTTGGCGATGAGCAGCGTAACGATGCCCGCGCCAAAAGCAAAGGCCAGGCTCAGGTCGTAGAGATTGGCGAACGGGATATAGCGAAACAGCCAGGGCGTGACCGGATTGCCGGAAGCGCGCAGCAGCGCGATCTCATGATCGTAGGCGCCCACCCAGCGCACCAGCCAGCTCGACAGATTAAAGAAAACGCCGAGCACGGCAAAGGCAAAGCTTACCTTGCGCGCCATATTCGAGGCGGCATAGAGATTGGTCAGGCCGAAGATCGCCGCCAGCAGGTAACAGGCCAGCGCCAGCATCATCAGCGAGGCATCGCCGATAAATCCGCCGCCGATCTGCAGACGGGCAAAGAGCATCAGAAATGCTCCGCCGATGGCGAGAAATGCCGGAAGAAATGATTTCCAGGTGGACGGCTTGGCCGCGTGCTCGCTAAATTCATTTATCGTCGTTGCCATAATGTTTGTGGAGGTCAGTAGCGTCGCCGTCAGGCGATGCGTAATTGCCGATTACAAAAACAATAAATTAGACGCACGCGGCTAATTATTGGTTTAGATATTTCGAGCTGATATTTAATTGTTAAATAATGAAGAATTAATAATTCGTAATTAATAATTCACCACTCATCGCTCAACTTGCGCATCGGCTAACGCCGACGCTACTGACCTCATTTTTCAAGTTCCGCCACTATTTTTTTGAAGCGGTCTTCAAAAGCAAAGTGGTTGCGGTTGGTATTGCCGCCGAGCGAAACTTTAAAAACACCCTCACCGTCATTCTCGACTGCCGCCCAGATGCGCCGGTGGGCGAAAAAATATATCAATAGCAGCATCATTATAACGCCGAATCCGCCGATATACCACGCTATGATACTGCCGTAAAACGGGTCGTATTTGATCGAAAGCACGTGCGCCAGCGGCGATTTTTCATAAGCCGCGAGGTGCCATTTGTAACCCCCGACAGGCGCGCCTATCGGGGCGCTATCGGGCAGCTTGGCGCCGAAGGCATAGGCGTTAAAAGTCTGCCCCTGCGGGGTGGTGATCTTGAGCGCCACCGCCGGATTATTGTACTTGTCGGAGCGCGTATCGGGCTGCCCGCCCTCGATGGTAAAGTCGGAAAAGAACGACTGGTACTCGACCTTTGTGCCGTCCGGCAGGAAGGCCTCACCGGCGCGCTGCAGGGTTACCTGAAATGGATTGCCGCCGTTCTGAGGCGTGACGTCGAGCGTCATCGTGCGGGCGCTGCCCTGGGTGATCGCCGAGGCCTGAAAGAAACGGTAGCCGCGATAGGAAAAAGGCTTGTTGAGCGAAACATCCACATCGCGCGTGCCATAGGCCGGGTCGTCGATGCGCAGGCTTGTCTTCCAGTCCATCGTGTTGGCGATATCTATCGAGCCATTCGGGTCGACCAGCTTTTGCTGGATGTCCGTGCAGGTGAGGGTAAAGGGCGGCTCCGCGATATAGCGCTCGACGCTGACGCCTTTGACCGGGTCGAGCTTGTGATCGATGATCTGTATCTGATTGGTCACCGTGCCCGGCATCAGCCGCACATCGGCGTCGAAACCGGTTTGCAGCGCGACGAAATGCCCGAGAAAAAGCGTCAGCAAAAACACGTGCACGCCATAGGCCCCGAGCCGGTTCCAGGTGCCGCTTTCGCCAAAGACGTCGGTGCGGCCCGGCAACTCCGTAACTCGAGAGCGAAGCCCGCGTTTTTTGAAAGCAGCTTTGATTTTCCCGACGGCTTCCGCAGCGTTTGCCGCGCGCATTTCCACCACCGCGTGCGCCGGCTGGCCGGAAAGGAACATCGGCGAAGCGGTCGTTTTTTTCTTAACGACATAAGACCAGGCGCCGGGAAAGTGGTCGATCGAAGCCAGAATGATATTGAGCGAGAGAAGAAGCAGCAAGCCGTTGAAGTACCACGAGCGATAAATGTCGAAGATCAGCAGCCAGCTTCCGAGCAGCTTTTCTGAGGGTGTAAGCCCGACGAAGTAGGCTTCGAAACCTTCGACGTTCTGCTGCATGATGATCATTCCGGTGACGGAAAAAAGCACCAGTATGCAGAGCAAAACAACCCCTAAGCGCACGGAACTCAGGAATTTCAGAGCGCGCTCGACAAAAGGCACCTGCTTTTCAGCGCGCGGCTTTTCCTTGGCGGGCGCCTCCTGGGTAATTCTATCTTCGGCTGTGGACATGAGTTTTATTACGAGCCTTTATAATATCTTAGCTAAATTGCTTTGTCATCCCGGACAAAATTAGTTTTACTACTGTAAATATCAAGGGATTCTGGGTTTTGATCGTGTCTTTCGGATACAGGAAATATAGGCTCGCAAACCTGGGAGCGCAGGCATCTTGCCTGCAAGATCGCACAGCGATCTAAAAATATCTAAACCGGGGCTGGTAGCGCGGACGAACCGCTTTGCAGGCGGGACGCCGCGCTCCCAGGTTAACCGAACTATTTCCAATAATGGGCACTGCCGAACGGCCAATCCCGGGGATCTTTGCAGAGTTTCGCTTTAACCGGATTCATCTGAATGTAATTAAAAGTATTTTGATAGTGCTCATCATCACGAATATACCGGTCAAAATATTCGATCTGCCAGAAAGTGCCGGTTCTGTTTAGCAATTTATTTACCTTTTTAGCTGTGTAAGATTTGATCGAATGCAGAATTTCCGAGAGGGAGTTAGGAAATATGGGTATTATCAAAAAGTGAACATGATTAGGCATTACGACCCAGGACAATAAGCGATACGTTTTGTTGTCTCCGAATAAAAGGGAGTTCTGCATCATTGACGCGGCGTCCGGCTTTCGCAGATGGCATTTGCCGTACCCCTGGTCCAGGAAAGCCTCGATTCGCTCACGAAGTGCCGCTTTCGGATTTTCCTCATCCTCAAGTTCTTTCTGCCACCTCTTCAACACATTTTGAGGCAGAGAGTCATTAAGACGAATAGTGAGGAATTGAGCTTTTTCGCCTCCTTCAAAATGTGGCAGATATCCTCTGCTATGCCATATTCTTTCCTGGTTCATACTTAAGTGTTATTAGTTCGTAAACCCGGGAGCGCAGGCATCTTGCCTGCAAGATCGCACAGCGATCTAAAAATATCTAAACCGGGGCTGTTAGCGCGGACGAACCGCGCTTTGCAGGCGGGACGCCTGCGCTCCCAGGTTAACCGACCCTTCAAATAGTAAGCATCGAGAGTTAGCGCGGACAAGCAGCGCTCCAGGTTCCGACAATTACTTAGCCATCTTTACGGCTAGAGTTTATCGGTCGATTAGACGTACTTGGCAAAAATCCGATCACCCCTCCGTCTTATCTTTGTCACGAGAAGCTAGAGCGCGGACTCCCTAAATGTCTAACGCAAATTTCAGATATTAGATTTTTGTCTTAACCGGACGGCTTTTGCTGCCGCCCGCGGGGCCTCGCCTAAAAAAGTCTTAACTAAACATGAATTTGTGAGGTTTATATGCGATTAAAACATTGGCTGGCACTATTTTTGGTGCTGAGCATGGCCGGCTGCGAAGGTATGTGCACAAAAATACCGAGCTGCGGGATCTTTACCTTTACCGGCTCAAAAGTCGACACATCGACCGTCAACGGGCTGGATATGAATCTCAGCTACGATTTTAACCCGGCCGATTGCGGTTCGAATTGCAGTTGCAACACGGTCGCATATATACAGATCGTCCGCACCGTCGATATGGAAGACAGCACGTATATATACCCCTCATCGGAAAAAGAGGAGCGCGCCAACGATAACGGCTGGTATATCGACCGGCTGGAAGGCAAGAAGTGGGGATACTACGGCCGCAACGATGACGGCAGTTTTGCCTCGACGCTCGACCCCGGTTCGGAGAACGATCCGGCCATACTATTTGACGCGCCGAGCCGCGGCGAAGCGGAACCGTGGATAGATATCTGGTGGCAAGCGGTCAGCGTGCCGGTCTGCATCCAAAACGGTTCAGGCTGTGAAAACAAATTGCTGGGCTATTACTTCTGGAGCTGGGTGGTCGAGCCTTCGGGCGTAGTGAACGACCCGATCCACGCCATCGCCTGGGAAGATCACGATGGCGAGGTCGACCTGGCCGTCGAAAAATGGAACATACAAGCGCCGACGCTCGGTAAAAACACATTTCCGGCATTCACCCGCTTGCCGTAAGCGCAGGAGAAACGAGGATCAAAATGAAAATAAAATATCTCTTCATGTTAATTGCGATCACAGCCGGTTGCCTGCTGTCGTTATCCTGCTCGAAAAAAGCCGCTCCCGGAGTACAGGCGTCGCCCCCGGCGGAGATGAAACCGCAGTTGGAAAAATTACAGGCCGCCGAGGATAAAAGACGGACGGTCCAGGCCGAATACCAGGGAATGCCGGTCGGCGAACTGGCGAAACACCTCGAAGCCGACTCTAATAAAGACATCGAGCCGTTTAACTCGCTCGCGTTTCGCGAAATATCAAAACGCGGCGCCGGGGCGGCCAGGGAACTGGCGGCGCTTATCAAAACACCCAACCGCAGCTCATTTCTGGCGCTGATGGCGGTGCGCAAGGCCAACCGCGATGAGTACGCGAAAATTGCGGAGAAGGTAAGAATACCGATCCTGATCGATGCGCTGGACAATTCGAAATACTTCAATACCTGGGGACTGCCGCATCTTTACTGGGAAGACGCCGCGAAAGCTATCATCGAAAGCGGCAAGCCTGCGCTGCCGGGCCTGGCAAAACTGCTGACGAACAAACACGACGCACCCGTTTGGGGTTCGGAAGAAGTCGCCGAATATAAAAAGTACAACTACCGCGTGTGCGACTATGCACTGGCGCTATCGCTGGAGATCCTGCAGAAAAAACAGGAGATCCCCGTGAAACCGGCGGATCGCGACCGCCTGATCGCTTCGCTTGGAGTAGGCACCATCGGCGGGCCCAAGATCGGGCCCAAGATCGGGCCGATCATCTCCGTTGGGCCGGCCGTCCTGGATAAAGGAATCGACGTTAAACGGGTGCGATAAAACCCGGGAGCGCGTTCGAAGGCCGACTTGATGCCGGAGGCATTGCGGATATTAGCCGTGGGCGAAAGCCCACGGTCAGGGATAACATAACGAGCGAGCCCTAAAGGGCGATGGAGATCTGTCGCCTTTTCAGGGCTTTTGACGTTTTCGATGCCGCGATACCGGGCGCTTTCGCACCGGGCTAATATCCCAAAGCCCTCCGGGCTTTTTTGAATGCTGCGCGTTCATGCGGACGAGACGTCCGCGCTTCCGGTAAATTAGTTTTTCTACTGTAATTATCAAGCCGCATTCGCCTGCCTCCGGTGGAAAATAATGCATCTTTAATGGATAATGAAGAAAATAGTGAATAATGAATAGTGAATAGTGAACAAATATCATTAATCATTATTCAGTAGTAATTATTCATTATTAGAATTTAGAACCATGGAAATGATATCTGCGGAGATCGCCGAAAAACCCTTAACCGCCGGTAAAAAACTGGGCGCTTTTATGGAGCTCACCAAACCGCGCATTGCGGTAATGCTGGTGCTGACTTCGGCGGCCGGATTTTATCTCGGCGCTAATACTTTAAAAGCTCCGTTCAACTTTGTCTTGTTCCTGAATTCGATGATCGGCATCACGCTGCTGGCGTTTGGCGTGGCGGCGCTCAACCAGTATTGGGAACGCGATCTCGACAAGCTGATGGAGCGCACGGCAAAACGTCCGCTGCCGATTGGAAAATTAGGCGCGCTGGAAGCTTTGATATTCGCTTTGGCCATCACCGCCGGGGCGGAAATTTACCTGGCGCTGGCGGTGAATTTGTTGACGGCGGGTTTGGGATTGACCGTGATCGTCGGCTATGTGCTGATGTACACGCCGATGAAAACGCGCACGCCGATCTCAACCGCGGTAGGCGCGATACCGGGCGCAATGCCGCCGCTGATGGGTTGGACGTCCGCCGCAAATAACATCACCGTCGAAGCACTCGTCCTATTCTGGATACTTTTCATCTGGCAGTTTCCGCACTTTTTGGCGATCGCCAATATGTACAAGGAACAATACCGCGCCGCCGGCATTCGGATGCTGCCGGTAGTGGAAAAAGAAGGGAAGAACACCGCCTTTCAGATCGTGTTCTTTAACCTGGTGATCTTGCCAGTCAGCGTTATCCCGTATTTTACGGGCACGTCGGGGATCATTTATTTTATCGGAGCGATCGTGCTCGGACTCTGGTTTTTGTACGCGGGAATAAAAGCGGCGCGGGAAAAAACTCCGGAGGCCTCGCGTAAATTGCTGATGACCTCCGTGATGTACCTGCCGCTGATATTTTTCCTGATGGTCGTGAATAGTAAATGAACCGATTTTAGATTGCCGATTTTAGATTTTGGATTGGTGTTTTTTTTTGTGTTGTTTAATGTTATTTCGTGGTTTCAGGTTTTAAGGTCTTAAGAAACTAGAACCAGGACAGATGAGGCAGCATTAAAAACAAATCCAAAATCGGCAATCTAAAATCCAAAATTGAATTATGAAAGTCGGAACCATCGAACCGTCCGAAGAAGAGGCCGAGGAAAAGAAGCCTCGTTCATCTCGACGCACGGGCGGGGGTAACGGTTCAAACGGCGGCGGCAATAAAGGACGCAAAGGCGGCGGAGGTGGCGGCGGCGACCGCGGAGATGACGGGGGCGTTGGCGGCTCCAGTGGAGGCGACCCGCCCGAATCCGAAGAACGCAAAGCCGAATCTTCCGCATTAAAATACCGCATCAGCATCTGGTTTCTGGTGGCCGTCGCTTTTATGACGTTTGCCGGGCTGTCGGCGGCCTACATCATGCTCGCGGCAAACCCGCAGCTCGAGTGGCGTCCGTTCGATCTTCCTTTCCAGCTTTGGATCTCGACGGCCATCATCATCATTAGCAGCATCACCTACGAATTCGGCAAAAATAATCTTTTCTCCCGCCGGCAGATACAGGCGCGCAACTGGTTTCTCATCACCACGGCGCTGGGCGCGATCTTTATCTCGTCGCAGGTTATCGCCTGGCTCGAACTCGTCGCCCGCGGCGTCTATATGACCGGCAATCCTTATGCGGGATTTTTCTACATTTTGACGGCAGCGCACGCGGCGCACGTCGTGGGCGGAATGGCCGCGCTCGGCTATGTGGTCTTAAAAAGCTGGCAGCCGACACAGAGTGAGATCGAACTGAAAAAACGCCGTTCGGCCGCCGAGATGAGCAGCGTCTTCTGGCACTTTCTGGGCGGGCTGTGGGTCGTGCTGTTTTTGCTGCTGGGTTTTTGGAAATAAGTATGGAGCGCGGGCATCCTGCCCGCCTCTTGTCAGTAGCGTCTGCGTTAGCAGATGCGTATTCGAACGCGCAGCGTTCGTGCGGGCAGGATGCCCGCGCTCCATAGCGAGAAACTTTATGCACTGTCCAAATTGCGGCCGGAAAACTTCAGCGGAATTGAAATTTTGCCGCTCCTGCGGGATGAAACTTGATTCGGTGGCGCGGGCGGTTAATAGCCATCTGACCGCGGACGAAGCTGACGAATCCGATGCCGCAGTTGAAGAAAAGAGCGCGGGCGGGCCGGGCAATCGCTTTTACAGTATATACATCGGATTGGCGCTCAGTTTTATCGGGGTCGTTCTCGCCGTACTCGGGCAGGGAGGGCTGGCCAAATTTGGCGCGCTGATCGGGGTGCTCGGCGTGTTTGTCATGATGATCGGGGCCTTACCGGCGGCGGCAAAGTTTGACCGGGCGCTGCTTCGTTCAATGGGCAAGGGAGAGACTAAGCGTAAAGAATTAGTGCCGGACAGCCCGGCCGAACTCGCTCCCGGTGACGATTTTCAACCGGCGGCAAGCGTGACGGAAGTTACCACCAGAAACCTGGACGAAAATAAAACTAAAGTTGTGCGGTAATTGCCGATTTTAGATTTAGATTGACGATTTTAGATTGCCGATTTTGGATTTGTTTTGTTCGTGGTTCTTCGTGTGATTTCGTGGTTTCAGTCTTAAAAGCTCTCTATGTTGGCCAAGTTAAGACTGTAACCACGAAATCACACAAAAATACACGAAAAATCGGAACCTAAAATCCAAAATCCAAAATCGGCAATCTAAAATCGAGTGGGGAGGAATAATTTGGATTTAATTAGCTGGTTTCCGCATATCAACGCATCGCTGAATGCGCTGAGCGGAATTTTTCTTTTATTCGGCTTTCTTTTTATCAAACTGGGGAAGGTGCATAAACACCGGGTGTGCATGCTCTCGGCCTTTACGGCTTCGACGTTATTTCTCGCCTCTTATATTACTTATCATTCGATCCGCACTTATTATTTCGGCTTAGGCCCGACCAGATTTACGGGCGAGGGTATCGTGCGGCCGATCTATTTTGTCATTTTGGGAACTCACACGGTTTTGGCTATAGTGGTAGTTCCGTTTATTCTGGTTACGCTGCGGTACGCGTTAAAAGGGAAATTTGATTCGCACCGCCGCCTCGCCCGCTGGACATACCCCATCTGGCTGTATGTTTCCGCCACGGGTGTGATAGTTTATTTGATGCTGTACCAGATTTATAAGTGACGAGTTATAAGTGACGAGTTACAAGAGGCGAGAGGCTTTACTTGTCACTCTTCACTTGTCACTTTCCGAAGCAAACTATGTCCATCTTAATAGTAGTTGCCCATCCTGATGATGAAGTGCTCGGCTGCGGCGGGACCGCGGCGGCGCTGGCGATGCATGGCGAAGAAGTGCGGAGCTGCATTTTGAGCGGCGATGCCGACGCGCGCCAGAACCGTCCGGATGTGGATACTTTTCATTCGAATACCAACGAGGCGCAGAAGGTGCTCGGTTTTCAGCCGCCTGTGCTGGGCAATTTTCCAAACATCAAATTTAATTCCGTCCCGCATCTCGAACTGGTGCAGTTTATCGAAGCCGCCATCGAGCAGACCGGGGCCGAGATAGTTTTCACTCATCACCCGAATGACATCAATGACGATCACAAACAGACCTCGGCGGCCTGCCAGGCGGCGGTGCGGTTGTTCCAACGGCGAATAGGCGTTAAGCCGCTGCGCGCGCTTTATTTTATGGAAATACTTTCGGCGACCGATTGGACGTTCCCTTCGGGCAACGGTTTTCGCGCCGACACGTTTTATGAGATCGGCGCAGAGCTGCTGGAGCGAAAGCTGGTGGCGCTGCGTTCGTACCAGGGAGTCATGCGCGACTTTCCGCACCCGCGCAGCGAAGAGATCCTCAAAGGCCTCGCGGCCTATCGCGGCGGCCAGGCCGGCATGCGCTACGCCGAAGCCTTCCAGACGGCGTTTCATGCGCTGGGCAGGAAATAGTTCGATTTAGATTTGAGATCGCCGATTTTGGGTTGTTTTTTTTAGTGTTGCTTCGTGTAATTTCGTGGTTCCAGCTTTAATCGGTATATAAATAGCGAATTTAAGACTGGAACCACGAAATTACACAAAACCACACGAAATCAAAATCCAAAATCGGCAACCCAAAATCGGCAATCCAAAATCGGCAATCCAAAATCCAAAATCGCAAGGGCTTGCTTTACCTCATTCAAAAACGCTATTCTATTTACTCGATAAAAACTCCCTTCAGTTTTTAAATCAATGTACCGAAGTGTTTTAAAGAGGATCTTGGACATCGTGCTGGCGTTGCTCGCCCTGGTACTGCTTTCGCCGGTGATGCTGGTGGTGGCGATCTGGATATATCTGGAAGACCGCGGGCCGATATTTTTCACCCAGCAGAGGCTGGGCCGCGGCGGCCGCACCTTTAATTTTCTAAAATTTCGCAGTATGCCGGTAAATACCGCCAGCCTCCCTTCGGCCAAGGCCAAGACGCTGCCCGTGACCGGCATCGGCAAGCTCATCCGCCGCACCAATATCGACGAACTGCCGCAATTGATCAATATTCTAAAAGGCGATATGAGCATCGTCGGCCCGCGCCCGGCCATTCCTTCGCAGGAAAAACTGCTGGTGCTGCGGCACAAGGTGGGCGCCGACGAACTCGCTCCCGGTTTGACCGGGCTGGCCCAGGTCAACGCTTACGACGGCATGCCCGAAAACGAAAAAGCGCGCTGGGACGGCGAATACGCGGCGAATATGAGTTTTTTCACCGATGTGAAGATAGTGCTGAGGACCTTTGCGTATTTGACGAAGAAGCCTCCTGTTTATTAAGAGTCGAGAGTTTAGAGAGTCTGTAGAGTCTTGAGAATTTTAATAAATTGCCACTAGCTTTGGCTAGTGGTTGTTAGGTTACATATAATTTTTGGCTTTAGCCTAATGATTCTTTGGGCTAAAGCCCTTATCTTTTCAGATTTCTTTACCACCGGCTAAAGCCGGCGGCAATTTAAAAGCTTCTCAACTCTCTGAACTCTCAAAACACTTCAGACGCTACAAACTATTAGGCTTGACTCATAACTCCATAAACTCTATAAACTCTATTTACTTATGCGATTTGGTTTTGTAACTTGTGTCCAACTGGGACTGGCCTGCATGGAAGCGATCTATGGGGCGGGCGGAAAGCTCGACCTTGCCCTTACGCTCGCTGACGATAAGGCGCAAAATAAGTCCGGCCGCGTCTTTATCGACGATTTTTGCGCTGAGCACCACATCGACCTCGTCAAAGTCCGTCATATCAACGACGAAGACGCCATCCAAGCCATTAAAGACCGCGGAATAGACTGGCTTTTTATCATCGGCTGGTCGCAGATCGCGGGGCAGGAGGTGCTTGATGCGCCCAACCGCGGCGTGCTGGGCATTCACCCCACCCTATTACCCGAAGGCCGCGGCCGCGCGCCGATCCCAAACGCCATTCTAAAAGGCCTGACGCAGACCGGCGTGACCCTTTTCAAACTGGACGCGGGCGTCGATACCGGTGAAATTCTCGCGCAGGAGATACTGCCCATCGCCGATGATGAAACCGCGACAACCCTCTATAAACGCGTAAATGAAGCGCACAAAACAATTATTCACAATGTTTGGCCTTCCTTGGTTAATGATACGCTTGAACTAAAGGTACAGGATGAATCGAAGGCGACTATCTGGGAAGGCCGCACCCCGGACGACGGGCGGATAACCTTTGGAATGACGGTGGAAGAGGTTGACCGGCTGGTGCGCGCGACCACCCGGCCTTATCCCGGGGCGTTTGTAAAAAGAGAAGATAACAGCATCCTGCGCGTCTGGAGCGGGCGGATCAGCGATATCGACCATACCATCGCCGACAGATCGGAGCTGGTCGAATTAAGCGACGGGCTCTATGAAGCGCTGGATTTTGAGAAAGAATGACGTCGATTTTGGATTTTAGGTTGGCGATTTTGGATGCCGGGTAAAATATTAGGTCCTAAATTAATTTGCAGTCCGGAAGGGTCGCTTGCGCCCGCTCTTAAGTAGCCTGGAATAAGCTTTTAAGACTGTAACCACGAAATCACACTAAGCAACACTAAAAAAACAAACCCAAAACCGGCGACCCCAATCGGCAATTCCAAAATCTAAATCTAAAATCGGCAATCTAAAATCGGCAATCTAAAATCGGCAATCTAAAATCTAAAATCGGGTTACGGGAGCGCTAAAAACCTCGCGCCTTCCGTCGGGATTGTGCCGCTGAAATGCACGGTTTTGAGTATTATCTTTTCATCTTTATCAAAATAAACTTTTGACGGGCGCGCGGGCACAGGGATAGTGAAAACCTCTTTTGTTTTTGTTATCTCGATCGAGCGGTTAGCGGCGCCGGCGCGGGTAACGATCTCCAGGCTGATCGGCAGCCGGAAGGCGGCGACCATATCGGAGCGCGTTTTCTGTACCTGCTCGATGTCCAGCACCAGAGCTTTTTTCTTCAGATTGTAGCTGCTCTTTATTCGCAGATCGGGGAAGCCCGTGCCGTAGACCCACTGGTTAAAAAACCAATCGAGATTTTTGGCTGAAGCCTCTTCCATCGCGGCCTGCAGGTCGGCTGTTTCCACGTTGTCGAATTTGTGGCGGTTGAGATAAAGATTAACGCCTTTCCAGAAGGCCTCGTCACCCAGGGTTTCGCGCAGCATATAGAGCACCACGCCGCCCTTTTGATAAGTGGTCACGTCAAAGAGCTCATTGTTGGGCCGGGCGAATTTATTGACCAGCGCGTGGACCTGTGTGCTGTGCAGGTCGTCCGCCATAAAGCGCCCCGCGTCAGAACGGGCTTTTTCCAGGTAAGCTTTCCTGCCCCCTTCGCTTTCTTTAAAAACCGCTTCCATAAAAGTGGCAAAGCCTTCGTTAAGCCAGAGCTGCGACCAGGTCTTACACGTCACCAGATCGCCGAACCATGAATGCGCCAGTTCGTGCGAGACCAGGTCGTCGGTAAAAGGGCGCATCATTTCCATCCGCGCGGCGAGAATTTCGGTGTCGGCCATCGTGGTGGCGGTGATGTTTTCCATTCCGCCGAATTGAAACTGCGCGACGATCGTCTGATCGTATTTCGGGTAGGGAAATTTTACGCCCGTCATTTTTTCAAACACGGCCATCATCTGCGGCGTTTTGCCGTAGGCGGCCTGGCCGATGTCTTCCGTTCCGCGGTACATATAATAGCCGAGCGGGATGGCTCCGTATTTTGCTTCGACCCGCGAGTAATCTCCGGCCACGAAAGATGTCAGGTAGGTGGAATGCGGCACCGGCATTTTGTAATGAAAGGTTTTGGTGCCGTCGATATTTTCGGTGGTGCCCTCCATCTCGCCGTTGGCCACGGCGACCTCACCCGAAGGCACGGTGATGTATTGCTCGCTGGTCGCTTTGTCGTCCGGGTAATCGTAACAGGGAAACCAGAAATGATTTTCTTCCGCCTCGCCGTGCGTCCACACCTGGCGCGGGTGAACCAGCTTGCCGGTTTTTTCTTTCATCTCGTCGACAAAATAAACGCCCTTTTCCGGCGCGGTGATAGTGTATTTGATCGTGGTTGTGATCATTGCCGTAGGCCCGTAGGCGCGGTCTAAAGTGATGATCAGTTTTTCGCCCAGCGTTTTGAACTGTAATGGTTTGCCCGCGGAACCGTCATCGAGAGTAACGGAGTCTATCGCCATCCCGGCGGCGTCGAGTTCGAAGCTGATGAAATTATCGGCGAGCGGTTTTAGCTGCACGGACGTCTGCCCGGCCACCTTTTTCTCTTCGTAATTTATCGTACTGCGGATCAGGTAATGCTGCACGTCATAAGTGCGCCTGCCATGCGTCGAAGCCGGCGCAAAAGGCGCCTGCGCCAGCATGGGAAGTGTGAGTAAAATTAAGAGGAAAAACGGACGAAATATTTTCAAAAACATAAGTGGGATATTATACGACAGATATGGAGCGCGGGCATCCTGCCCGCTTCTTGTCAGAACCGGGAAGCCGCAGCGACCGGGTAACGGTTCAGAGTTCAAGCTTTAGCTTGTCTTATTTTCAAAGCCAAAGACAAGCTAAAGTTTGAACTCTGAACCGTTTTTCCATGTTATAATCTCCGCGCATTTCATATTAGGAGCCTCTCATGCCCGAACCGATCACTACCCTGACCGTTGGCGCCATCGCTTTGTACCTGGCCGATAAAATCGCCGGTAAAGCGATAGGTGATTCCTCCGCCGCTCTTTGGGGAAAAGTAAAACAATGGTTCAAGGGCGATGAGGTCCTGAGCATTTTAGAAAAAGCCCCTGATTCCGCCACTCAAAAAGACCTGTTAGCTGCAAAACTTGACGAACTCATTAAACAGCAGCCTGAGACTCTAAAAGAAATTGAAAGCCTGTTAAATCAGCTACCGTACGGGATGGTTTCAAACGTCGCCGATATTACAGGCATCGGAAATCTCGCTTTCCAAAACATAACCAATTCGACTATCAACGCCTCGATCACGATCAATCAATCCGGAGAGTACATAGACTTTCTTGATCAATTAAAAACTAAAAAGCGACTTCTTGCCCTGCTCCCTGAAAGTGAAAGGACAGAGCGTCTGCAGACTAGTGGTGAGATAAACGATCTGGAGCAAAAAGTCGAACGCTTTAAAGAAGAAGTTCTCCGGCTGGCAGAAACCTTTGACAAGATCGAACTCAACACCGAACGACTACAAAAAGCAAAAGAATATTTCGACAAAGGTGAGCTTACCGAAGCCCGCGTTCTGCTGGAGGATGCCGAAGAAGAGAGAGCGGATTTTGTAACCCATGCGCTGGGAAAACAAAAAGATTACGAGGAAAAAATTTTACCGGGATTGCGAAATGCGGCCGCAGAATATTTGATCTTAGCTCAAGCCACAGCGCTTGATTTTGAAAATCCCAATCGTTTTGAAAATACCCGTTTGTATTATGAGCAGTCGATCGCCGCTTTGGAGTCGGTCGATAACCTTTTTGCTTACGCCTACTTTTTGCAGATTCATCTTCAGTATGAGGAGGCAGTCGATGTTTATGAAAGAATCAAGCGCGAATTTGCCTCCAGTTTGAATCCCGAAGCCTACGCGGGAACGCTCAACAACCTGGCGATATCACACAGCCTTAATAACGAGCACGAGGCGGCTGAAAGGGAATTTGGCGAGGCGCTGGAGATCAGACGTAGACTGGCGGAGAAAAACCCTAAAGCGTATCTGCCGGCTGTGGCAATGACGCTCAACAACTTGGCAAATTTGCACGTTGACCGAGATGAGAATGAAGTGGCGGAAGCAGAATATAGAGAGGCGCATAAGCTTTATCGAAAACTGGCGGAGAAAAACTCCCAGACGTACCTGCCTTATGTGGCAGCCACTCTCAATAATCTGGCGGGCGTATACTATGCACGAAATGAATATGAGGAGGTGGAAAAAGTAGCCGGTGAGGCATTGGAAATCTACCGGGAACTGACAGAAAAAGATCCGCAAACATACCTACCGGATTTGGCAATGACATTAAGGAATTTTGCGATTTTTTATCAAGAGTCTAAGCCTGATAAAGTAAGATCGATTGAATTGGCGTTAGAAGTGATAAAAGTTCTCGTACCTTTTGTCGAGCGAGTTCCGATAACACAGGAATATTTCGCAGGAGCGGTAGCTGTGCTAAAAGATTGGGGAATGAGCGAGGAAGAGATATTAGCGGAGATTGCGGATGATGAAAGAATAAAAGAAGGGGCATAAATAAGGCTGACTATGGAATTTAAGAAGGCGGGCAGGGATGCCCGCGCTCCATAGAACGCTCGATAAAGAAAGGCAGCCATAAGGACTGCCTTTTTGCACGCTCCATAACTGTCGCGTTTCTGCCTATTGCGTATCACGTTACTTCAGATGCTTATCAAACCAGTCGATGGCCTGGGAGTACCAGTATTTCGAGTTTTGCGGTTTGAGGATCCAGTGGCCTTCGTCGGGGAAGACGATGAGTTTTGACTCGATGCCTTTGAGCTGCAGTGTCGTGTAAAGCTCCAGGCTCTGGGTATAAGGCACGCGGTAATCGATCTCGCCGCAGGTCACCAGCGTCGGCGTGTTAAAATTCTTGGCGAATTTATGCGGCGAGAAAGTGGCGAACATCGTCGGGTTGGTCCACGGCTGTCCCTTGAACTCCCAGTTGTTGAACCACAGTTCTTCGGTCGCGATCATACTCTCCAAATTATAAACACCGGCGTGCGACAGAAACACCTTGAAGCGGAAACGCGGATCGGTGTTGTGCCCCATCAGCCAATCGACCATATAACCGCCGTAGCTCGCCCCGGCCGCGCCGATGCGGTTTTTATCCACATAAGAACGCTTGATGACCTCGGCCACGCCGTTGCGGATATCGGTCGCCGCCTTACCGCCCCAGTCGGCGGAAACCTCGTTGACAAATTTCTGGCCGTAGCCGACCGAGCCGCGCGGGTTCGGCATAAAGACCACGTAGCCCTGATTGGCAAAGACCTGCGGGTTCCAGCGGTAGCCCCAGCTATCGTAAAAAGCGCTTTGCGGGCCGCCGTGAATGATCACCAGCAGCGGGTATTTTTTGTTCTGATCGAAATTTTTCGGCTTGATGATAAAGCCGTGGACCTGCGCCTTGAGCGCGCCTGTCCAGGTCAGTTCCTCGGCCGGTGTCAGTCCCGCCGGCTGATTCGCCGTCGTGACATTGATGTAAGGACGCCCGCCGGTTTGCGTGCCGTCGTTGCTGGCCAGCACGATCTCGCCCGGTTCGGCGATGCTGCTGGTCACGAAGACAAGCTTAGAACCGTTCAGCGCGTTATTAAGCCCCGAGGCGGAAACGGTGTTCCAAATTTTCACGGCTTTGCCGCCCGCCACGGGAATTGAAAAGATCGGGATGTGGCCGCGGTCGCCGGCGGTGAAAAAGATCCTCGAGCCGTCCTGCGAGAGGATGAATTCATCAACCTGCAGATCAAAGCCCGTGGTCAGTTCGGTGCTCGCACCCGTTGCGCGGTCATAGCGCATCAGGCGTGTGCGGTCGGCTTCAAAAGCCGGCGTCGCTTGCGAGCGGTAGATGATATATTTTCCGTCCGGCGTATAGACAGGCGAAAATTCGTAGCCTTTATTCGAAACGGTGATGTTGCGCGCTTCGCCGCCGGCGGTCGGCACCACATAGATGTCGCTGTTGGTGGAAATCGCTTCGACCTTATCGGGATTGCGCAGGTAAGCGATCTCGCGCCCGTCCGGTGAAAAGGTGTAATCGGAGCCGCTGGCCGCGCCATAGGGCGGGGCGTCCCAATCGCCGGTGGTCACTTCGCGCGCCTTGCTGTTCTTTTCAGCCGCCACCACAAAAACGTGGGTGCGTTTTACATCCGTCCAGCCGGTCCAGTGGCGGAACAAAAGGCGGTCGGTCGTATGGGCTTTCACCTTGTTGGCATCGGCCGCGTCGTCCTTGCGTTTGTTGCAGGCATCGTCGCCGCTGCATTCCGGGTAGACGTCGGAGCTAAAAAGCAGCCAGCGGCTATCGGGCGACCAGACGGGCTGGCCCGCGCCGCTCGAAAGGGTGGTGATCTGCACCGTGTCGCTGCCGTCGGGTTTCATCGTCCAGAGCTGCCCGCCGGTCACATAGGCGATGCGTTTGCCGTCCGGCGACCAGCGCGGCTGTGAAGCGGCGCCTTTGTCGGTTTTGGTGACCTGCTGCGGATTGCCGCCGCCGATCTTAACCACGTAGATCTGGTTGACATAGCGGTTGCCGTCCCAGTTGAGATCGCCCACCGTATAGGCCACCCACTGGCCGTCAGGCGAAACCTGCGGATCGCTCACGCGCTTGCCGCGCAGCAGATCGTCGACCGTCCAGACCGGGCCCTGCGCCGAGACGTAGAAGGCCGACAAAACCGTTAAAAGAAGCAGAAAAGAAAGCCGTTTCATAGTTCCTCGCTTGCGAAAAAGATTGTTAGTTAAAGCGAGAAGATTATCGCATAGGAAAGGCAGAAACGCGACAGTTATGGAGCGTGCTGATTTTTATTCCAATATTCCAGTATTCCAGTATTTCAGTATTGGAATTTTTGAAATCGCAAAGCCTGGAATTTATGGGAATAAAAGAGACACGATCCATAATAGCCGACGTTCCGTTTCACTTTCAGAGTGTGAAAGTGGAACATCTGGAACACTTTTGAAACACTTTGAAAAGCAAACTGTTGATCGCAAAAGACTTCCGGAACAATGCGCAAAAACGGGGTGATTGTTGAAATCTCAAGTGAATTCGGCTGATTTGGCCTCTCTTTGGGGGGATCAGCGGGATTTGATGTTCCACTTTTTCGTATTTTTTGTAAAAGTGAAACTAATGCACTTTTGGAAGATTTGGGTTTCAAAGATCAAAGCGCGGACTCTCGCGCCGGGCGAAACTTTCGCAAAGAATATGGTACGCGAAAAATTTCGGCGCGGGCAGAAGGGGTTGGAGAGTTTATTAGGGTTCGTTGAAATTGGTAAAGCCGGAGGCGGTATTTTGAGGTAAAAAGGCCGACAAAACCGTTAAAAGAAGCAGAAAAGAAAGCCGTTTCATAGTTCCTCGCTTGCGATAAAGATTTTTAGTTAAAGCGAGAAGATTATCGCATAGGAAAGGCAGAAACGCGACAGTTATGGAGCGTGCTGATTTTTATTCCAATATTTCAGTATTTCAGTATTCCAGTATTTCAGTATTGGAATTTTTGAAATCGCAAAGCCTGGAATTTATGGAATAAAAGAGACACGCTCCATAACTGCCCTGGTTTCTGCCTGTTAATGTTTAAGGAATATACGCGCTGGGGATCGGGCGGTCGCCGAGGCCGCCGAACTGCCGGAATATAATACCCCCTGAGGATTGGTTAATATACCAGAACCTGGTGCTGCCCCGAAAGACCGCGATGTCGCTGCGCCCGTCGCCGTCATAATCGCCCGGCACTAAATAATCCCCGGCCTGGCCAAAAGGCGCCGCGTAATAATTAAAATCTTCCGAGCGCAGGATGAACCAGAAACCATCCGAAGGGCGCCACACCGCGACATCCGTTTTACCGTCGCCGGTGTAATCGGCCGCGACCGGCACGTCGGTATTAGTGCCGAAAACGGTGACAAAATTTCCGCCGCCGGAATACTGTATCCACCATTCGCCAAAACCTGTCGCGGCGTTTCGCCGGAAGATCGCTTGATCCGACCAGCCGTCGGCGTCATAATCGCCCGCCACCGGAATGTCGCCGCTGCTGCCCCAGGGGATGAAAGAAAAACTGCCGTCCGAGGAATTGTTGATGTACCAGTAACCGTTCGATGGACGAAAAACGGCCAGGTCGGCTTTACCGTCGCCGTCAAAATCAGCAGGCGCGGGAATATCACCGTTCGCACCGAAGATCGGCTGGCGTCCGAGGCCGGTGCTGCTTTCGGTAATGATCCAACTCCCGCTGGCGGTGGACCATTCGGCGGCATCGGTGCGCCCGTCGCCGTCATAGTCCGCCGGAACGATCCGCCTGTTTGCCACGCTATGCATGCTGACAGTGTCGATAAACCCGGTGGTCGAAAACCGGAAGATCCAGTCGCCCGTGCCGACTTTTTGAGAAAGATCGGTGATCCCATCGGCATCAAAATCGGCCGTCGTCTGCGGGTCGCCGACAATACTGTAGGTAATGCCGCGGATGCCGGTTTTATCCGTGCTTTCGTTGGCGGTTACGAGGATGCTGCTGTTCGTTCGTATCGCCAAACCCGCTCCCGTCAGGTTTCGCCAACCCGGAGAAGTCGGTATCAGCAGGATGCCGTCGCCGTCAAAAGAAGTATCAAGCGAGCCGTCGCGGCGAAAACGCGAGACAAGCAAACCTGTTGTTGTACCTGACGTGGCGGCGCCGGCCGTGACGATCTTGCCGTTTGACTGAATCGCCAGCTCTGTAATTCTGGAAGTTGTCAGGGTTTCCGCGGGAATCACTACTTTGCCGCCGGTGCCAAAACTGCCGTCGTAAGAACCGTCGGCGTTAAAACGGACGAGCGCGCCGCGGGAGCCGGGGCCGTCGGTAAAGCCGGCGGCAACGATCTTTCCGTTTGCCTGGAGCGCGACGGCCGACGCGTATTCGTGAGGGTCGCCGAAATCGGTGGCGGTAAAACTGTCCTCGTCAAAGGTAGGATCGCTGTTGCCGTCAGGCAGGTAGCGGACCACGACAAAGGTGTTGCCTTCCTGGCTGCCAAAATCGGCGTAGCCGGCGACCACGATCTTTCCGTCAGGCTGGACCGCCATGGAAAGTATACTGTCGCTTTGGTTAGTTACCGGGGTGACCAGAGTGCCGCCGCTGCCGAACGTGTTATCAAAAGCGCCGTTCGCCCCCAGGCGGATAAGCATAAAGTCGGATACTGTGGTTACGCTGCTGGACCCCGCCGCCAGGATCTTTCCGTCCGGCAAAACGGTGACCGCGGTGATCAGTGAAGACGTGCCGATCAAAAATTTACCGCCGCCGTTAAAAGAGGCGTCCAGCGAACCATCCGGATTGTAGCGGGCGAAAGCGGCGCTGGTGGTAAAACCCTGGCACAACCCGGCCGCGATTATCTTGCCGTCCGGTTGGAGCGCCAGCGCATTGACCGTACAGGAAAAATTAACGAAGGGCGTGACGACGGCCCCGTTAGCGCCAAATGAAAGATCCAATGCACCGGAGGGAAGCAGCCTGGTGAGAGCGAAATCGGACCCGGACCCGAAGGGAAAAGCCCTCCGCGCCCCGCCCACCACGATCTTTCCGTCGGCTTGTATCAGTACCGGTCCGGAAAAATTGGGCCCGGCAGCACCGGTCTGGTTGACCTGCCACTGGAGCTGGCCGGCGGCGAAAACCGCGGCAGTATGACCGAGCAAAAAGACCAGCGATAACACCGGGACAAAAAGAAATATCCTTACTCTATTTAAGAAAACGGCCGCCTGGTTGGTTGAAGAAATAAATAGATCCGCAGTCATAGAAGACCTTCCTTTCCACCGTCCGGGGAGTAGTAGCAGCGAAATATACCTGAGGCCATGATACACCCAAGGGATTGTTTTTAGACGTAAAATTTGCTACTGGCGCGGCAAGACGGCAAGTTAGCCTTGGGAGCGCAGGCAGGAGGCGGCAAAGGCTGTGCAATACATCCTAAAAAGATCATAGTACGCCGAGAGGCTGCGTTAAAGTTCTGCCCCGGTTCTGACTTCATCATAATGGCCGGTGTTTTATATTAAAGGATGCCGGCGCTTCATATTAAAACCTGCTAGACATTTCCTGCGTATTAACTCAGAATATTTTTAAATTGAAATGAAAACCCACCCGCTAACGCAGGCGGTACTGGCAAAAACTATTATGAAAAAGCTTTTCTGTCTTATCCTTCTCACTTTACCCTTTTCACTTTACGGACAGCAGCCTGCGGTTCAAGCGACGCCGGAGCTTTACTCGGCGCAGACGCTGCGCGATCTGAAAACGATCCAGCAGGCGACGCTGGGAAGCGATTATGCCTACCGGCAGTTGGCGCATTTATCGAACAACATCGGGCCGCGGCTCTCGGGTTCGCCGCAGGCGGCGCAGGCCGTGAAATATGTCGAAGCCGAGCTGAAAAAACTCGGGCTCGAGGTGCGCTTAGGAAGAGTGATGGTGCCGCACTGGGTGCGCGGCGAAGAGCGCGGCGAGCTGGTGGAGTTTCCCGGGATGGCGCCGGGCACCAATCAGAAAATAGTGCTGACCGCGCTGGGCGGAAGCGTAGCGACCCCGGCCGACGGTATCACGGCGGAAATCGTGGTGGTGGGCAGCTTTGCCGATCTGGCGGCGTTGGGCCGTGATAAGATCGCCGGAAAGATCGTTCTTTTCAATAACAAGTTCGACCGTGAGATGGCTATGGGCGGGCAGGCGGGAAACGCTTACGGGCAAGCGGTGGCGTACCGGTTTGCGGGCGCGGGAGCGGCGGCGCCGTTCGGAGCGCTGGCGGCGCTGGTGCGTTCGGCGGGGACTTCGGAAAACCGCCTGGCGCATACGGGCGCGATGGGCTATCCGGACGGCGTCACGAAAATTCCGACCGCCGCGGTCTCAAACGAAGACGCCGACCTGATCGCGTTTCTCGCGGCGCAAGGCGCGACCAAAATTCACCTGACACTCACGCCGCAAACGCTGCCCGACACCGAAAGCTACAACGTCATCGCCGACCTGAAAGGAAGCGAAAAGCCGGACGAAGTAGTGATCGTTTCCGGCCACCTGGATTCGTGGGACCTGGGGCGCGGCGCGATCGACGACGGCTCCGGCGTGGCTGCGGCAATGCAGGTGGCGAATATTTTAAAGCAGCTCAAACTTCGCCCGAAACGCACTATTCGCGTGATCGCCTGGATGAATGAAGAAAACGGCGGGCGCGGCAGCGCGGGATATTTTGCGGACGAAGCGGCCAATATCGCCAAACACTTTGCGGCCATCGAAATGGATTTCGGGCCCGGCCATCCGCTCGGTTTTGCTTTTGCGGGAAAACCGGAAGCGCTGCCCTTCTTTAACCCGATCTCAAACGCGCTGCTTTCGCAGGGCGCTTTCCAGGTACAGACAGCGCCTAACGTCGGCGCCGATACCGCCCGGCTGACCGCGGCCGGCGTGCCTTCGTTCGCGCCGCTCTCCGACGCGCGATTCTATTTTGATTACCACCACACGGCCGCCGACACACTGGACAAAGTCGACCCGAAAAATCTGGCTGAAAATGCTTCGGTGCTGGCGGTGCTCAGCTATGCGCTGGCAAACCTGCAGCAGCCTCTGCCGAGGTAAAGTCCGGGAAGTCTGGGAAGTCCGGGAAGTCTAGAAAGATGGTTGTTGAAGTTGTAGTTTTATCTCTTTAAATTGCCACTAGCTTTAGCTAGTGGACAATAGAATAAGTCCTAAATAAGTGAGCGCGAGCCAAAACTTTTAAGTTTTGACTCGCGCTTAGATTTTATGAAAGTAATTAGACCACTAGCTAAAGCTAGCGGCAATTTAAAGATAATGAATATCTTCCCAAACTTCCTACACTTCCCAGACTTTCTAGACTTTCTATACTTCCCAGACTTGCTATTTAAACTTTGGCACGCTTAACGGCGTATCCGTTGCGTTGCCCCATTTTAGAGTTTTGACATCGCCGGCGGTGTTGCTGCTGAGCACCCAAAAAGTGGCATCGGCTTTGCGCCAGAGCCCGACATCGGCTTTACCGTCGCCGTCGTAATCGCCCGGTACGCAGAGGTCTTTATTAGCCAGCCCGAATTGTTTGACCACCATCTGCCCGTCGCCGCTATTGAGCACGTAAAATTGCCAGCGGCTTTCGGCGCCGTCGTTGCTGTTGCGCATCACGGCGATGTCGACACGGCCGTCGCCGTCATAATCGGCCACCGCTACCGCGTCGCTCGAGAGCCCCCATTGTGAAACAAGATCGCCTTCTTTTGAACGCTTGATGTACCAGAGTGAATGGTCGTTACTGGTCTTGCTGCGGCGCACTGCCAGATCGGCTTTGCCGTCGCCATCGTAATCGCCCACGACGGGATCGTCACCTAACAGCCCCCACGCGACCGCAATAAAATCTCCCGCTTTGGTAGAGGTGCTGGGTTTGTAATAAAAAAGGCTCTGCGGTTTTTCCGGAGGGCCGGCGCGATAGACGGCGAGGTCGGCTTTGCCATCGCCATCGTAATCGGCGACCACGGACGGATCGTCGGTTTCCAACCCGAATTTTTCGATGCGCACGTTCTGCGTCTTGCTCTGCATTATGTAAAAACTGGCCTGCGACGGGCGAAAGATCGCGATGTCGGTTTTGCCGTCACCGTCATAATCGGCCGGGACGAAGCGGTCGCCGCTGTTTCCAAAGGGGGCCGAGACGCTTTTACCGCTGCTATAGCTGATCCACCAGGTGAGTTTTTCGCCCTCGGCGCGCACGGTGACAAAATCCGTCCTGCCGTCGCCATCGTAATCGCCGACGACACTCTTTACGCTTTTACCGGCGGCATTTGTATGCGCCCTGGTATATGAATGCGGGAAGGTAAGGATCCCAAATAGGGAAATGACTGCGAAATAAAAACTAAAACGAAATGCGTTTTTCATTAAGATGAAACCTCCTGAAATAATGGCTATTTTAACACATACCGGAGTGATGTAGCGCCAGCGTCTCGCTGGCTGTCGTGCGGGCGTCACGCCCGCGCAAGAGGCTGACGGCGGGACGCCATCAGGACAGCCCCACCAATTCAATGCGACGGCGGCGCTACGTCCTTGCCTTTATCCGGTAAAAACCGCAATATAGCTCTATGAACAGACCGCCGCCATATTTTCCGCAAAGCCAGTTGTCACCGCCCGACCCGAACCGTTACAAGAAATTTAAGGCAGTGATCGTGGGCCTGATCTTATTGCTTTTACTGGTGCTGGCCGGCGCCGGAGTGGGGATATTTTATTTGATCAGGTATTTGGCGAGTTGAAGTAATTGGTAATTAGTAATTAGTAATTAGTAGAAGAGCGTCTTATTCAAGATGCTTTTTTATTTTGCAGTTTTAGTTTTGGTGAATCGGGTTGCCAAGGGGAATGAAGTCAGAACCGGGAGCGAACGGGTTGTCGCCGAAGGCGACCAATTTAATAGCGTCGGGTAACACCCGACGCCGGTATAGGATAGCATCGGTCCGCGCAGCGGACGAATTCGACACCTTTGGCGTCGGAGATCGTTTGAAAATCATCCACGTAGGGTTTCACCCTACGCTATTAAATTCATCGCCTTCGGCGAAATCAAATTAAAGAAACCCCTCGCTACCGCTTCGGGTTCTGACCTCATTTTTAGAAACAAAAAAAGAGCGTCAATTACGACGCTCTTTTTACTAATTACCGATTACCAACAACCATTATTTCTGCGTTCCATCGAGCGCGGTGGTTTGCGATTTTGGTTTTGCTCTCCACGCGTCGGCGGCTTTCTGAGCCAGGTCTTTGGCGCGGGGAAGCGATTCCAGCGCCTTCTTCAACTGGTTGTCAAATTCGTTGCCGATCTGATACGAGGTGTACATACCGTAGGTCGCGGTCGCCAGTTCGGTGCGCAGCGCGCGTCCCACGTAATCGTGTTCTTTATCGACCTGCGCCGGAACCAGTTTGTATTTATCCACCGCGTATTTTTTGAACGCCTGGTAGAGCGGGTCGCCCATCGGGAAGTCCGTCGTTTTTACATCGCCGAGAAAATCGATCGGATTATTGACCTTGTAATTTTCAAAACCCGGGACCTTTCCATAGACGAGGTCGAGTGAAAAAGCAAAGACGGGATCCTGCAGTTTGGTGCGGATCTGCACCTGCTCATTGGTCAGCAGGGCAGCTTTGATGGTTTCATCGGGTGTAATGCCGCCGCCGGAATAAACCGGGCGTCCGGTATCGGTCTTTGATTCGGCGCCGGTTGTGCCGGACGATTTTTCGTCGCGCAGCGTTCCGCCCATATTGTAGTAGCTGTAAAGATCGCCGTTGGAATAATCGCGCTGGATGAGGCGGCCGGAAGGCGTCTCATATTTCGCGATCGTCAGCAGCACCATCGAGCCGTAATCAAGGTTAAAGGGATTTTGCACCAGGCCCTTGCCAAAGGTCGTTTCACCGACGATCAGCGCGCGGTCGTGGTCCTGCAGCGCGCCCGCCAAAATTTCCGAGGCCGAGGCCGTGCCGCGATTTACCAGCACTACCATCGGAACCTGTTCCGGATCTCTGTTGTCGGATTTCGCCACGTCATAACTGCCGCGGATGCGCCCTTTTTGCGTAAAGATGATCTGTTCGCTGTTTAAGAAAGTGTTGGCCACCTGGGTCGCCTGGCGCACGAGCCCGCCGCCGTTGCTGCGCAGGTCGAGCACGAGCTGCTGCATGCCCTGCTGTTTTAATTTTTTGTAGCCTTCGACAAATTCGCCATAGGTGGTTTGATTAAAACCGCCGGTCATGGCGATGTAACCCACGCCGGGGCGGATCATATAAGCTTCCGGAATTGAAGGCTGGGCGACGGCGTCGCGGATGATCTCGACCGTTTCCAGTTTCTTGGTGTCGTAGCGCTCGACGGTGATCTTGGCGACGGTGCCGCGCGGGCCGCGCAGGAAATTGCGCACGTCGGTGAACGGTTTGCCGATCATCGACGTGCCGTTGACATCGACGATCTTGTCGCCGTAACGCAGGCCGGCGCGGTTTGCCGGGGCGTCTTCAAAAGTCGCTTTGATATAAGTGGCGAGCTTGACGCTACTGTCGCTTCCGCCTGCACTGCTACTGTTGCCGGGATCGCGCAGATCGCCGATCGTCGCGCCGATACCAAAGTAGCGGGAATTTTGCTCGGTGCGAAATTCCGCGTACTCTTTGGCGTCAAAGTAGTTAGAGTGCGGGTCGAGCTGGTGCAGCATGCTCTCGATCGACGATTTAAAGAGCTCGTTGTAATCGAGCTGCTTGCCGCTGACGTAGTTTTCCTGGATCACGGTCAGGGCTTCGGCCATGTCGGCTTCCATCTTCTCGGCCGTGACCGGGCTGGAAGTCTTGGAATCGGCAGCCGCAGCTACTTTTTCCGCCACTACCTTTTGCCTGACCGCCGTGCTCTGCGCAGCAGCCGGGAACTGAATGGTAATTAATGAAGTAAGTATTAAGAGTGCTAGAGTTAGACGTTTTTTCACAAAAATCTCCTGGTGTCGCGTCTGACCGGATAAAATTGCCCTAAAGCTGGATTTCTACACGGCTTATCTGCCATAATCGGCGCTGGAACTTAAACGAGAGCTCCAGCCCGATTGTTTCAAATAATAACATTCGTTGGAAGAAAAAGCGATGAAAAGGGTTGCTTGGCAATAGTTTAAGAGGGAAACAGATGGTAAAGACAAAACCGGTTTTTATTACATTATTTGTACTGCTGAGCGCCGTCATTGCCAACGCGCAGAATAATGAAGCAAATGGTGAGGTAAAAATAACTCCGATAAAAATAATCCGTAAGGTTCAGCCCCGTTATACCGATAAGGCCAGAAAAGAGCGGGTAGAAGGTGTGGTGCGCCTGAAGGTCGAGTTTTGCGCAGATAGCAGCATCGGAACTGTGACCTATAACAACACCGCTGCCAAAGATCTATTGAACGAAGATAAATTACTGACGACCGGACTGGTAGACGAAGCGATAAAAGCGGCAAAACTAATTAAGTTCATTTCGGCGACAAGGGACGGCGTTCCGGTAACGGTGCTCAAGACCCTAGAGTATGTGTTTACTCTTTAATTATAGGATGCTTTTATGAAATAAAATTATTACCCGCCGCGGATGGTAACTAAGAGCGGGCGCAAGCAACCCTTCCTGACCTTGAGGTGGATAACTTGCCCATTTTTCTTAATGATTTAAGAACGGCACGCTCCATAATTGTCGCGTTTCCGCCTTTGAAGACACGCTCTATAATTGTCGCGTTTCCGCCTTTGAAGACACGCTCCATAACTGCCCTGGTTTCTGCCTGTAGGGGCACGCTCCATAATTTAATGCAGCTCAGGCCTTTTGAGCAGGCCGCCTTCGACGTCGTTAAGAGAGTGCGTGGTTATGAACGCGGCCGGGTCGATCTCGGTCGCGACCTGCTTGATGGTCCCGATCTCGAGCCGGGTAACGACGCAGTAGAGAATGGATTGTGCCTCACTGACCACGCCCTTGCTGCCCATTCCGCCTGAACCTTTGAGCACGGTAACGCCGCGGTGCAGCTTATCGACGAGCGTCTGCCTGATCTCCTCGCTTTTAGCCGAAACTATCAGGATGGCGGTATATTCCTCTACGCCGTGCACCAGAAAATCGATCGTTTTTGAGGCGGCGATATAAGTAAGGATCGAATAAAGCGCTGATTCGACACCGAGAAAAAATGCCGCCGCGAGAAAAATAAAAATATTCAGGATGAGGATGACGTCGCCTACTTTGAGCAGGTGGCTTTTGCGGCTGATCAGGAGAGCGGCGATCTCCGTGCCGTCTAAAACTCCGCCGCCGCGAATTGCCAATCCGATCCCGCCGCCCAAGAAAAAACCGCCGAAGACGGCAGTCAAAAGTTTATCGGAAGTGACATCGGGAAAGTTGACGAGAAATAAACAGAGGGCCAATCCGACGATCGCCGCCGAAGTCTTAAGCGCGAACTTCGGGCCGATCTGGCGATAGCCGATGACGATGAACGGCAGATTTATCACCACGAGCAGGAGCGCCAGCGGGATGCCCAGCACCTGGGCAATAAGCATGGATACCCCGGTCACGCCGCCGTCGATAAAATGGCTCGAAAGCAAAAAGCCCTCGATGCCCATCGCGGCAGAGAAAATACCGAGAATGATCAGGATGCTGTTCTTGACCTCAATGGCAACGTTTTTCATATATTGCGGTTATTTAATAATAACATAAGCAGTGGGCGGCGGCGGAACGCGACAGTTATGGAGCGTGTTTCTGCCTTTAATGTTAAGAGATGGCAACTAAAAAGAAACCCCTCGCTACCGCTTCGGGTTCTGACTTCATTTCCTGCTGACAACAATGCCGCAGAGGGCACGCTCCATAACTGTCGCGTTTCTGCCTTTTTTGGCACGTTCCATAACTGCCCTGGTTTCTGCCTTCTCTGGAACTTCCCGGCCTTTTCTCTCGTAATTAATTGCGTTACACTTAGGCACCTTTTTTTCTTTACATCTACGGAGGAATTTTCAATGTTCAAACGAGTCTTTCCGGCTTTGTTGCTGGGATTGTTTGTGGTTATTGGAGCAAATGCCCAGACAAAGCTTCTGCGCTTTCCCGATATTTACGGCGATAGGGTCGTCTTTACCTATGGCGGCGATCTCTGGATCGCTTCGGCTTCGGGGGGAGTGGCGACACGGCTGACGGCGCACCCGGGCGTGGAGACCTACGCCAAGTTTTCGCCGGACGGTAAATGGATCGCCTTTACCGGGCAGTATGACGGCGACGAGCAGGTCTATGTCATCCCGGCCGGCGGCGGTGAACCGAAGCAACTGACCTTTTACCCTTCGCGCGGGCCGCTCGCGCCGCGCTGGGGTTATGACAACCAGGTCGGCGGCTGGACAAAAGACGGCCGTATATTCTTCCGCAGTCAGAGAGATTCGTGGTCGCTGCCGATCGCTAAACTTTACACCGTCTCGCCCGAGGGCGGCCCGGCCGAACCGCTGCCGATGCCCGAGGCCGGTTCCGGCGATTTTTCGCCCGACGGCACAAAGATGGTCTACTCGCCGCGCTTCCGCGATTTCCGCCCGGAAAAACGCTACAGCGGTGGCCAGGCAAATACGCTTTACATCTACAATCTGCAGACTGCCGACGCGCAGAAGATCTCCGACAGCCCGCGCGCCTGCCGCGATGCGATGTGGATCGGGGCGAACATTTATTACAACTCCGATAAAGACGGCAAATTTAATCTCTACGCCTACAACACCGGTACGGGCAAGACCACGCAGGTCACCGCCAACAAAGATTGGGACATTCGCTGGCCGAGCAGCGACAGCGACAACCGCATCATTTACGAGCGCGATGGCGAACTGGAAATTTTAGACGCGGGTTCAAAGCGCGCCACCAAACTCACCATCACCGTGCCCAACGACGGTGTCAACCGCCGCACGCGCCAGGCGTTTGTCGGCAACCAGATCAGCGGCTACGCGCTCTCGCCCAAAGGCGAACGCGCAATTTTCGGCGCCCGCGGCGACATCTTTACCGCGCCGGTGGAAAAAGGCGGCGTGCGAAATCTGACGCACTCTTCGAATGCTAACGACCGCGCGGCGACCTGGTCGCCCGACGGCAAATGGATCGCATACATTTCGGATAAAACCGGCGAAGAGGAAATTTGGGTTGTCGCGCAGGACGGTTCGACGCCGGCGCAGCAGATCACGTCCGGCGGACAGGCGCAGCGCTACGGCCCGGCCTGGTCGGGCGACAGCAAGAAGATCGCTTTTTCCGATAAGGACGGGCGGCTCTATGTAGTGACGGTGGCGACAAAACAATTGCAGCAGATCGCCGATGCGCCCAACGGGCTTCTCAACGATTACGATTGGTCGCCGAAAGGGAATTACATCGCCTATTCGATGAACGGCAGCAGCGGCGCCAGCGCGATCTATATCTGGTCTGCTAACGACGGCAGGACGACGCGCGTCACGCCGACAGCGTTCAATTCGCAAAGCGTGGCTTTTGACCCGAACGGGAATTATCTTTACTTTTTGAGCGACCACGAATTTGCGCCGCAGATCTCCGGCGCGGAATTCAATTACGCGACCAACCGCACCACGCAGGTCTATGCCCTGGCGCTCAAAAAAGACACGAAAAATCCTTTTCCTTACGAGAATGATGAAGTAGCCATAACTGCCGCGGCGGAAGAAAAACCGGCGGCAACTCCGGCTGCAGGCGCAGCGCCGTCTGCTTCTCCAACAGCATCTCCGAAACCGGCGGCAGCAGACGCGACACCGGAAACCTTCGATCTTGACGGCATCGAAAAACGCGCTACCAAAGTGCCGCTGCCGGCGGATAATTACGGCGGGCTTTCCGCTAACAAAGGCCACCTGATGTATGTCATCCAGCCGCCGTTCTATTACGGTCGCCAGGCTGATTCACAGCCTTCGCTGCGCATCTATTCGATCAAAGACCGCAAGGAAACCGTGCTGCTGTCGCCGGCCGGCGGATATGCGATCTCCGCCGACGGCAGTAAAGTGATGACCAACTCCGCCGGGCAGTACGCGGTCCTCGACGCGAATCCGGCCGGCGAGCGTTCGCGCAAAAATGTTTCCACCGCCGGGATGTCGACGGAGATAAATCCGGCCGAGGAATGGAACCAGATCTTTAACGAGGTGTGGCGGCGCTACCGCGATTGGTTTTACGTGGAAAACATGCACGGTTTCGATTGGGTAAAGATCCGCGAAGATTACAAGAAATGGCTGCCTTACGTAGCGCACCGCTCCGACCTGAACTACATCATTTCCGAAATGTGTTCGGAGCTAACGGTGCAGCACGCCTACATCGACGGCGGTGATTTCAATTTGCCTCCGCGGGTGCGTGTAGCGCTCGCGGGCGCGCGGTTCCAGGCCGACAAAACTGCCGGACGATATAAGATCAGCAAAATTTTCGGCGGGCAGAATGAAGAAGATATTTACCGCTCGCCGCTGACCGAAGTGGGCAGCCAGGCAAACGTCGGCGATTACGTTCTGACCATCAACGGGGAAGACGTGGGCGTGAGCAAAGATATCTACGCCTACCTGCGCGGAAAAGCCGACACGACAGTCACGATGACGGTCAACAGCACTCCCACCTCACAAGGAGCGCGCACCGTTACCTTTCGCCCGATCACAAATGAATCCGACCTGATCTATCTGGATTGGACGGACGCCAACCGCCAGCGCGTGGCGCAGACGTCGAACGGGCGTGTCGGCTACCTGCACATTCCCGATATGGGCGCGGCCGGTATCCGCGAATTCATCAAGTGGTATTACACGCAGCTCGATAAGGAAGGGCTGATCGTCGACGTGCGCGCCAATGGCGGCGGCAATGTTTCACGCATGCTGATCGAACGCCTGCGCCGCAAACTTCTGGGCGTGAATTTCCGCCGCGGCGACGCTGAACCGGGCACTTACCCGGACGCGGTTTTCCGCGGGCCGATGGTTTCGATACTGGATGAAAACTCGGCTTCGGACGGCGACATCTTCCCGTATATGTTTCGCCAGGCGGGGCTCGGGCTGTTGATCGGAAAACGGAGTTGGGGTGGCGTGGTCGGTATCACCAACCGCGGCGGGCTGATCGACGGCGGGACGGTCAATGTGCCGGAGTCGGCACTGGCAAGCCCCGACGGGCAGTACGTGATCGAAGGTTACGGCGTCGACCCCGATATCGAAGTCGAGAACGATCCGAAATCCGTCATCGCCGGACACGACCCGCAGCTCGAACGCGCGATCCAGGAAGTGATGAAAAAGATCGCGACCCCGGTCAAACTGCCGAAACGCCCGGCCGATCCGGTGAAAAATAAACCGTAGGCAGTAAGCAGTGAGCAGGCTCGATAGCGGGCCTGTTTCTTTTAAAATGCGCCGGTAACCCTGGGAGCGCCGGCATCTCGCCGGCAGACGCGGTTACGCGCTAACTTGATGCCGAGTTAAACGCTAATTTAGATTGCTGACGCAATCTTGCCGGCGGGACACCGGCGCTCCCAGGAAGAGCGGGCTACAAGTTTGCCGGCGGGACACCGGTGCTCCCAGGAAGAGCGGGCCGATTTTCTTATTAGAATTTAAACCTTTCACCAAATTTTCTCCCCTCATGCTAATATAATGCTGTTTTTTTGCATCTAACGGTCTTATGTTTAAAGTCGCTTCATTTAAAATCCTTGCTGTAACTCTATTTGTTTTATCGTTTACCGCTTTTGCCGCCGCTCAGGGAACGGGACAAGCGGAGCAGAAACCGGCTGACCGCCCGCTGCGGGTAACCTATAACCCGTCCGGCGAATACACTGCCGACGCGCGCAGTAAGATGCTTTCCGGCTGGATCAAACTCCGCGTAACTTTTCTCGACACGGGCGAGCTGGGCGATATCTTTTACGTCGATGAAAGCGCCTCGGATAAAGCTCTATCCAAAGCGGGGCTGCTGAAATCTTCCTACGAAGCGGCTAAAAAGATAAAGTTTTTGCCCGCCATCAAAGACGGAAATCCGGTCACGGTCACCAAGGTCCTGGTCTACAATTTCGAGATCGGCGAGCGCCCGGGATTTCGGGTGGGAAGACGTCCCTAGAGAAACTTAAAACATCAACAAAACGCGACTGGGAAAGGTGGATCAAACATCATGTCAAAATTAACCGGTTCGATACTTCTACTGTTGACCCTAAGCTTATTGTGTTTTGCGCAAACGCCAAAAAGCGTGGCGCCGGTAAAGTGGGAAAGATACTCCATTCCCGATCAGCAGGCGACTGTTCTATTGCCGAAGCCCCCGATTATCGTGCCCACCGGCAGTAGTTGCCGGGGAGAAAAGGGAAACGATTATGGGGCCTATGCCGACGGCGCGGCCTATGTGGTAGGCGTGGTGAACAAGGTCGATCCTCATGATCTTTGCCCGAACAGAAAAGTCTTTGACGAGCAGAGTTTTACCGACCGGGTGGCCGCATTGCTAAGCAGGACGTACGGGGACGTCAAGGTGTCGGACGTAGAAATAAACGGCCGGAAATGGACGCGTATCCGCGGTAAAAATGTCGTCCACATGCTTTACAACGACTTTGACCGGAAGCGCTGGTTCGAGATCTCGATCTCCAGCTACGATGCGGAAAAGATCGAGGGAAATAATATTTTTGCCTCGCTCGATTTCGATCAAAATATAAAAGGCATCCCGATCAAATCGGGTTCTAAGACAATGCTGGGCGACGCTCAAACGATCGTAACACCGGTGCCTGTCCCGCCTGCTCAGACGGTTGTGCCGATGTTCACTCCCGACAGCAGCAGCACCGGCGGTTTCGGCGGTGCGGAAGGGCCGCCGCTAAAAAGAGATGAAAATGATTTCAAAGGGCCGTTGATCGCCATGAAGCCGCGCCCGCAGTATACGGAATCTGCCCGCAAGGCCGGGATACAAGGCATCGTCAGGCTGAATGTGGCTTTTTTGAATAACGGGAGCATAGGCGAGATCAGCGTGGTCGGCAAATTGTCCAAAGGCCTGACCGAAGCATCTATCACGGCCGCCAGACAAATTCTTTTTGTCCCGGCGAAAAAAGACAAGGTCGCGGTCAGCGTAGCGAGAGTTGTCGAATTTAATTTTAGTATCTATTAAGGCTTTGCCCTGTAAGGTTGGACACTAACAAAAGTTTATTGGCAGCGCTAAACTCTTTGACAAGTCAAAAAAATAAAATGGACTAAACCTGAGAGCGCCGGCATCTTGCCGGTTAGATCGCGAAGCGATCTAAAAGCCTTTGATTTATACTTATTAGCGCGAGCAAGTCGCGCTGGCCGGCAAGATGCCGGCGCTCCCAGGTTAACATCGATTTTTTAAACTCAGTGGACTTATAAGTTTAGAGTTATGCCCGAACTATCTGAAACCGAACAGGCAATGCTGGAAAAAGCGATCGCCGCCGCCAAAAAAATTTTCGCGGAGCGTTTTGCCGATGCCAAAGTTGCCTTTCTCGCCGGTTCGATCGTTCGCGGCGAAGGCACGTCCACTTCCGATCTCGACCTGATCGTAGTTTATGAACATTTAACACCCGCGCGCCGCGAGACATTCATTTACGATGGCTTTCCCGTCGAATGTTTTATTCATGACCCTGAGACGTTGAATTACTTTCTCACGCGTGACGAGCCCGCCGGTTACAACCCGATGATACAGATGGTGATCGAGGGGATCGAGATCCCCGCGCCTTCGCTATTTTCGCGGGAGATAAAAGCGCTCGCGGCGAAATACTATGACGCCGGGCCGCCCGCGCCTACTGAAGAGAACATCAACTCATGGCGCTATTCCATCACAAATCTGGCGGACGATCTGCGTGAGCCGTGTTCGAAATTTGAATTGACCGCCACAGCGACGGAGCTCTATAGATCGCTGGCCGATTTTTACCTGCGTACGCAGGGGAAATGGCTGGCGACGAACAAAAGCATCCCGCGCGCATTGGCCAAAGCCGACCCTGAATTCGGGCAGCGGTTTTCCGACCTGTTTGAAGAGCTATTCGCCCACGGAAAAACCGCAGGCGTGATAACATTGTGCGAAGAAATACTCGCGCCCCATGGCGGATTTTTGCTGGACGGATTTATCAGCAGCGCGCCGCCTGAGGCGAGAAAGCCGCTTGAAAGAATGTTGAAAGAAGACGTCTAAATTTCTGTCAGATGTTTTCTCAGGCAGGCGCAAAGAGACATCGCGTTATGACGGGCATTACTTCAAAAAGATTTTGTTTGGTATTTTTGATGCTCTTAACGGCAGCCGTCGGTATTTGCCGGGCGCAAAGTAATGTCGCGCCCACCAAATGGGAGAGATATACGATCCCGAACCAGGGCGCTACGATCCTAATGCCAAAATTGCCGGTTGTGGTGAAAGCCGAAGACAATTGCGGGGGCGAGAAAAGTGCCATCTATGGGGCCTATTCAGAGGATACCGCTTACATCTTGAAGATAGTTAATGCCGTCGAGCCGGACACGCTTTGCAGGTCTACCCGTATCAGAAGGTTTAGCGCCAATAATTTTTCCCAGCGCCTGGAAGCCTTTCGCAGAAGGGATAAGGACACCGAAGAATCCGAGATCGAAAAAGACGGCCGCAAGGTAAAGCGCTTTCAGAGTAAAATCGTCATTACGCTGCTTTTTAACGATTATGAGAACAGGCGTTGGTTTGAGCTTAGCGCTTTTGGGTACGAGCTTGATAAAGAGGTAGTAAAGAAGTTTCTTTTTTCTCTCAGCCTGGATCAAACAATAAAAGGGAGGGCGATCGGAGAAGGTGCCTGGGCTGTGCTTGGTGACGATCTGCCCGAAGGGCCGGTGGTTTCGGCGGAAAAAAGTGACGGGAAAAATGACGACAGCAAAGAGCGTGAGGCGGGAAAGAGTAAGAGCAATACGGCCGCGGGCGCCAAAACGGATTCACACAGGCCGCTTCTGGTAGCGTTCACACCGCTTCCCAGCCTTACAGAAACGGCGCGAAAACTGGGCATTGCCGGTAAGGTGAGATTAAAGATCACCTTTGCATCCAATGGGCGGATAAGCGATATTTATGTGGAAAGCGGGTTGAAGTACGGTTTGACCGAGCAGGCCATTGAGGCCGCTAAAAAGCTGATTTTTGTTCCGGCAAAAAAAGACAATGCATTTATCAGCGTGACAAAAAACCTGGAATACCGCTTTAATCTTGATTGATGCCTTATCTTTTAGAAGTCAAAAATCTGCAGACCCATTTTCCGACCCGCGCCGGAGTAGTGCGCGCGGTCAACGATGTCAGTTTTTATCTGAACGAAGGAGAACTGCTCGGGCTGGTGGGTGAGTCGGGCTGCGGCAAATCGATCACGGCGTTATCAATAATGCGGTTGATCTCGTCGCCGGGCAAGATCGCGGGCGGGGAAGTACTGTTTAAGGGCGAAGACCTGCTAAAAAAGAGCAATGATCAGATGCGGGAGATCCGCGGCAATGACATCGCGATGATCTTTCAGGACCCGATGACCTCGCTCAACCCGGTTTTTACGGTGGGCGAGCAGATCGCCGAAGCGTTGCGGCTGCACCGCAAATTAAATAAAAAACAGGCCTGGGATGCCGCCATCGAAGCGATGAAAGAGGTGTCGATACCCGACCCGGCACGCCGCGTGAGCGATTACCCGCATCAGCTTTCGGGCGGTATGCGCCAGCGGGTAATGATCGCCATGGCGCTGGCCTGCAACCCTGAGCTGCTGATTGCCGATGAGCCGACAACCGCTTTAGATGTAACCATTCAGGCGCAGATACTTGAACTATTAGATGAACTTCGGCGCACTCGTAAGCTGGCGGTTTTGCTGATCACTCACGATCTGGGCGTGGTGGCCGAAGTGGCCGACCGGGTGTGCGTAATGTATACGGGCAAGATCGTCGAAGAATCGCCGGTGGATGAGATCTTTGCGCATCCGAAACACCCTTATACTCAGGGGCTGCTGCGCTCCGTACCAAAAATTACCGAGGTGGGAAACGCCAAGGAAACGCGCCTGTCCACCATCGAAGGCATCGTGCCCAGCCCCACGGACCTTCCGCCCGGCTGCCATTTTGCGCCGCGCTGCGAATTTCGCATGGAAAAATGCACCCACGGCGAGATCCCGCTCTATGAGCCGGTGCCGGATGTGGATGTCAGGTGCGTTTTGTATGAAACCAGGCAGTAAACCCTGGAGCGCCGGCGCTGTCAGTAGCGTCTGCGTTAGCAGATGCGTAAACCGCAAGCAACGCACTTGCTGACGCAAGCGCTACTGACATGAGCGCGATAATCGCTCCCAGGAAGACGACCAAGTTTAAGAAGGAGACAAATATGCCCGACCCAACCACAATTTCCGTCAGAGCGCTGGCCTATGGAGGCAAGTTCGTCGGCCAGCATGTCGGTTTTGCCCAGATAGATATTTACGGCCCTGATGATCCGGCCACGCCGCTGGCGAGCGGGCTGGCCGACCAGGGATTGGTAGCGGGCACGGATGGTTCCGGTGTTGTTTCATTTATTATGGGCCAGCCTTACCCGTGGGGATACCCGATACGGGCCGACCAGGCGACTGAGTTCACGGCGGAAATTCCACTGACCGAACCGACGGTGCTGACATTTGTCGCGACTTCTGAGGCCGACCCGCGGATATCAACGTCGGTTAGCCGGTTGATGATGCCGAATATTTCAGCTACGGGAGCGGCCGGCGTGGTTTTGGTCCTGCAGGGACTTCTCGCGGGGCTCACCGCGCCAACGCCTACCACTGCCATAACAGCGGGAACGCCTGCCACGATCACGGCCCAGGTCCGGATGATGTGCGGCTGCCTGATCGACAACCTTTTTTGGCCCGCGGCAAATTTCGATGTGCAGGCTGCGATCAGCTCCGGCGGAGAAACTTTGCTTCTGCCGTTAAGCTATAACGGCTCACCCAGTTACTTTTCCGCGGATTACACTTTCCCCGCCGCGGGTGATTACCAGATCAGCGTCACCGCCACGGAAATGAATGGAAATTGCGGCAGCAGCCTCGATCCGGTCACGGTAACCGTGACTTAAGATCCGAGATGTCGGTAGCGTCTGCGTTAGCAGATGCGTTTCCGGTAGCAATAGATAAGATAGACGCGTCTGCCAACGCAGACTCTAGTGACAAGAGTTTTTTGCCGAATGAATTCGGCGCTCCGAATTCGTGCTCCATATGAACACAGCCGCTACACAACCTCAGCCTACCGAATTAGTTCGCATTCGCGACCTGGTCAAGCATTTTCCCGTGGAGGGCAGTGACGACGTGGTGCGCGCGGTGGACGGAGTTTCGTTCGATATTGTGGCGGGCGAAACTTTGGGGCTGGTAGGAGAATCGGGCTGCGGCAAATCGACGGTCGGGCGCTGTATCCTGCGGCTGATCGAACCGACCTCGGGCGAGGTGATCTTTGACGGCAAAGACGTGACGAAGATGGGCAAGACCGAGCTGCGCGAGCTGCGCGGCGAGATGCAGATCATTTTTCAGGACCCATACGCCAGCTTAAACCCTCGCTTGAGCGTACAAACCATCATTTCCGAACCGCTTATCATCCACGGGATCGGCGATAAACAGGAACGCAAAGACCGCGTCGCCGAACTGCTGAAACAGGTGGGCATGGACCCGGCTTACATGAACCGCTACCCGCATGAATTTTCCGGCGGACAGCGGCAGCGGATCGGCATCGCCCGCGCGCTGGCGTTAAATCCGCGGCTGATCATCGCCGACGAACCTGTCTCGGCGCTCGACGTATCGGTGCAGGCGCAGGTGGTTAACCTGCTGCAGGATCTGCAGCAGCAGTTGGGACTGACCTATCTTTTTATTTCGCACGGGCTGGCGGTGGTCGAGCATATTTCGCAGCGCGTGGCGGTGATGTACCTGGGTAAAATTGTCGAGATCGCGGCGGCGCGCGAACTCTATGAAAACCCGCTGCATCCTTATACTCAGGCGCTGCTTTCGGCCATTCCCATACCGGACCCGACACAAAAACGCAGCCGCGTCATTCTCAAAGGCGATGTGCCGACGCCGATCAATCCTCCTTCGGGCTGCCGTTTCCGCACGCGCTGCCCGCTGGCCTCGCAGGAGTGCGCCGAGATCGTGCCGGAACTCCGCGAGATCACTCCCGGGCATTTTGCGGCCTGTATAAAGGTGCCGGGGTATTAGATATGGAGCGCGGGCATCCTGCCCGCTTATAGTGAATAGAATCCCATTCTTTTTCTCTTTCTTATCCACTAGCTAAAGCTAGTGGCAATTTATAGAATCCGAGCAGAACAGGGCTCCTTCTGGTCACTATTCACGATTTACTATTCACTGCTATAATGACAGCAGTTCTTAATTAAAAATCAATCAGCAGTTTGTTTTCATTTTTCACTTTTACAGGAGGAAGTGTATGGAAGAACCTAAAACAGGCGAGTGGCAGGCCCCACCGCCGCCGGAAGGCCCGAGCGAGCCGGAAGAGCAGCCGGAGATGTCAGAGGTAGCCACGCTCGCAAATATTTACATCGAGCCGGGCAATACTTTTCGCGACCTGCGCGCCAAGCCGCGCTTTATCATGGCCACGGCGCTGGCGATCATCTGCGGCCTTGCTCTCTGGTTTGCCATCGACCAAAAGGTCGGTATGGGCGAAGTTTTTATCGAGCCGATGAAGAAGAGCGCGCAGTACGAGTCGATGAGCGCGTCACAGCGCGAGGGCGCTATGGGGTTTTACCGCGGCACGCTATTTAAAGGGATATTGTATGGCGGCGTGGTCTTCGGCACGATCATCTATGTGCTTGTCGGCGGTTTGATCTACTGGCTGCTGGCTAATGCCTTTGGCGGCACCGCCCGCTTTATGCACGGCGTTTCGGTCTGGACGTATTCGGTTTTCGCGCCGGTAGTAGTGGCCACGCTGGCTAACGTTCTGGTGCTGCTGCTGAAGTCAAAAGACGACATCGACACCGCATCATTGCAGAGCGGAGGCTTTGTCCGCGCCAACCCGACGGCGTTTATCGATGTCACGCACAGCCCGGTGCTCAACGCCCTCCTTTCGCCCATCGATCTTTTTCAGATCTGGGGCGTTATCCTGGCCGTGATCGGCATCCGAACCGTGGCGAAAATTTCGAACGGTTCGGCCTGGACGATCGTGCTGGGGTTAAAACTGTTGGGGATAATTATCGGCGTGGCGATGGCCGCGATATTCGGAAACGCGGGCAAATAATGCAGGAGTATCCGGAAGATCGAAGCTGTAGTTATCTTTTAAATTGCCACTAGCTTTAGCTAGTGGATAAGAATGATCTTATATAAGTTAAGCGCGAGCCAAACTTAAAGTTTTGGCTCGCGCTTAGATTTTATTGAGGCACTTTAAACCACTAGCTGAAGCTAGTGGCAATTTAAAGCAAGCTTTACACTTTTTATTCGTATCTTAAGGCTTCGATCGGGTCCAGCCGGGCGGCTTTCCAGGCCGGGTAAAGCCCGAAAAAGATACCGATACCGATACTGACCACAAAGCCCGCCACGGGCGCCTGCCAGGGAACATAAGACGGCATCACTAATTTGACCAGGTAAGTAAGGCCGAAACCGATAACCAGCCCGATCACGCCTCCCATGCCGGTCAGCGTGGCGGCTTCGATGAGAAATTGCAGCAGGATATCTTTTCGCTTCGCCCCGATGGCTTTGCGAATGCCTATTTCACGCGTTCTTTCCGTTACCGATACCAGCATGATGTTCATCACGCCGATACCGCCGATCATCAATCCGACCGAGGAAATTACTACCATCGCCAGGAAAACACCGCCGGTGATCGCCTGAAATTGCTCTATCAGGCTGGCGGCCGTTTCCATCGAAAAATTATTCTTTTGGCTTAACGGCACGTGCCGGCGAATGCGAAGCAGGTCCTGCACCTGGTCTTTTGCCTGCTCAAACTGGCCCTCTTTGGCCACCGCCATGATAAAAAGATCGTCGGCCTGGGGCTTGATCCTGCGGGCCGATCCCATCGGCATGTAAATGATGTTGCTCTGGTCGTTGTTGCCGCTGCCCCCGCCAAAAAGCTGTTCCCGTTTGGCCAGCACGCCGATAATGCGAAACTCACGGCCGCCGACCTCGATAGTGTTTCCGATAGGGTTTTCCAGCGGGAAATAAGCGTCCCTGACCGAATCGCCGATCAGGCAAACATCTACCTTGTCTTCGCTTTCCTGCTGAGTGAACCAGCGGCCTTCGAGCAGTACTTCCGAGCTGGTCTTTTCAATATCGGGATAAGTGCCGTTGAGGTTTACGGCGGACGACGTTTTGCCGTTCTTGCCGGTGACCATGATCTTGCTGCCGAAAAAATTGTTGGAAATATCCAGGAACGGCACCGCTGTTTCGATGGTCGGGAGTTTGACGATCGCATCGACGTCATCCGTCGTGAGCGGCTTTCTCATTCTTTCTTCGCGCGTCGGTTGGGTCGTGCGGATACCGATATCCATCTTGTAGAGAAAGATGGAGCGGGTGCCGAATTGCTCGACTTCGTGATTGACGGCGACATTGATACCGCTGATGATCGAAGACATGAGCATTACCGTTATCACGCCGATGACCACGCCGAAGATCGTCAGAAACGAGCGCATCTTATTAGTGCGCAGCGTGTCGAGCGCCATCTTAAAATTTTCGTAAAATGAACTGGTTAAAAATTTCATGTTACTCGTATCTCAATGCATCGATCGGGTTGAGCCGCGCCGCTTTCCAGGCCGGGTATAATCCGGCCGCGATACCAACACCGGCGGAAACCGCGATCGCCAGGACCGCCGCCCACCAGGGAATACTGGTCGGGAAAAACACCCGGGTAACGATAAATCCCGCCAGGTAGGCGAGCAGCAATCCGATAGCGCCGCCCAGCGATGCCAGCGAGGCCGCCTCAAAAAGAAACTGGCGCAGAATGTCCTTTTGGCGCGCGCCGAGGCTTTTCCGGACGCCGATCTCCTTGGTCCGTTCCGTGACGGCGACCAGCATGATGTTCATAATGACGATCGCGCCGACCAGCAGGGCGATGCTGGGAACGATCGCCACGACTATCAGCGTCGGGCCTAAGATCCGGTCGCGCACGCCGGTGATCGCATCGGGCGTAAGCAGTCCGAAATTATCTTTCTCGTCCGTCTCAAGCTTGCGTTTGATCCGCATCAGGGTGCGGACCTCTTCCACCGCATCGTTAAATACCTTGTCGTTCTTTGCCTTGACCAGAAAATACGGCGCGCGGTTGTTACGCAGCCCGCCAAAGGCTTTGCCGAAAGTTTTTATCGGCAGGTGAACGAAATTATCCTGCGGGCGGCCGAACACCGGGCCCTTTGCCTTGAGCACGCCGATCACGCGGTAGGGGATCCCCTGGATCTCGATCTCGCCGCCGATCACGCCTCCGCTGGGGAAAAGCTTGCTCGCGACATCCGCGCCGATAAAAGCCACATAGGCGGCGGTGGTGTTTTCAGATTCGATGAAATAGCGCCCCTGCGTAATATCCATCTTTTCGATGTCGGCCACCACCGGTTCGGAACCCTCGATCTGCACGCTCTGTAAAGTTTCCCCGTTGCGTTTTATATCGCGGCCGACGTTGCCGGCCTTAGCGCCGATCTTGTCGACCAGTTGCGCGTGGTCGCGGATAAAATACAGCTCGTCGAAACTAAGCTCTTTGTTCCGGCGCTGCGCCGCGGCGATGGTATCGGTGTCTTTGAAATCTTCAAAGGCGAAACGCCGGACGGTAAAAGAATTGGAGCCGATACCGGCGATCTTTTCATCGATAAAGCCGATAAAACCGATCAAAACCGACATCACGATCATAAAGGTCATAACACCGATGATCATTCCGAGTAAGGTAAGGAAAGAACGCAGTTTGTGCGCCCAGATGGCGGAAAAGGCAAGTTTTAACGATTCTGAAAAATTCATTCTAAGCTTATGTACGATTATACGTTATAGACACCGAAAAGTTTATTTTGGTTAAGTACGGTTTTATAAAACCGGGCTATTTATAGAGCGCTGGCATCCCTGCCCGCAACGATGCTCCGCATCCGAGACGCATCTGCTGACACAGACGCTACTGACAAGAGGCGGGCAGGGATGCCCGCGCTCCATATTTACTCATATCTCAGCGCTTCGATCGGGTCGAGGCGCGCGGCTTTCCAGGCGGGGTACATTCCGAAGACGATGCCGACCATGGCAGACATCCCGATGCCGACCAGTATCGCCCACAACGGCACAAAGGCGGGGAGCGGGGAATACGTATTGATCAGCAGGCTGACGCCTTCGCCGATCAACAGGCCGATAATTCCGCCGATGGCGGTCAGGACCACGGCTTCGATAAGGAATTGCGAGAGGATGTCAAAATGTGTCGCGCCGACCGCTTTGCGAATGCCGATCTCCTTAGTGCGCTCGGTCACGGAGACAAGCATGATATTCATTACGCCGATACCGCCGATCATCAGCGCCACCGCCGAAACCGCCGTGAGCACCAGATAAGTGGCGCCGGTCAATTGATTATAAATATCGAGCAGGGAATCCTGTGACGAAACGCCGAAAGTATCCTTGCCGCCGATCGGGACCTGACGCCGGCGGCGCAGCACATCTTTTATCTCCTCTATTGTCACTTTGACGACCTCGCGCGATCTCGGCCGGGCCACTATCACGAAGACCACTTCGGGCATCGGAATATCTTTATAATATTTCTCAAAGGTTGAAATGGGGATGAAGATCGAATTATCGCGCGACTGGCCGAAGAATTGCCCGAGATCGCTCATCACGCCTACTACGCGAAACGGGTAGCCGCCCACCTTGACGTCTTTGCCGATCGGGTCTTCGTCGCCAAAGAGCGCTTTTTTGACATCGCGCCCGAGCACGGCAATGTTGGTGCGCTCTCGCACGTCGGTGTCGGTGATAAAGCGCCCGGTATCGAGATATTGCGAGTGGACAAATTCGTAATAGGGCGTGACGCCGAAAAGGATGGGCGTCTCACTCTGCTTTTCTTTGTAGCGAATGACTTCGGCAAGTTTGCGGCGCAAAGGGGAAACGCCCACCAGTTGGGGGACCTCGTCGCGCAGCGCCTGCGCATCGTCCATCGTCAGCTCTTTGCGCATCCGCTCTTCCTGTCCCGGCGGACGGCCGAAGCTAGGGCTGAACTTGGAGATGAAAATGGTATTCGACCCGAGCGCCTCGATCTGCTCCGCGAACGATCTGTTCAAACCCTGAATGATCGAGACCATGATCATCACCGTCAGCACGCCGACCGTCACTCCCGAAATGGTCAAAATGGAGCGCAGTTTATTTTCCCACACCGTCTCCAGCGCCATTTGGGTCGATTCTCTAAGGTCTTCAAAAGTCATTTCTTTTTATGGAGCGCGGGCATCCCTGCCCGCAACGAACGCTTCGCGTTCGAGACGCACTTGCTGACGCAAGCGCTACTGACATGAGCGCGACAAGCCGCGCTTTGCGGGCAAGGATGCCCGCGCTCCATATCACTCTCTCCTCATTGCTTCCACGGGATTTAATCTCGAGGCCTTCCAGGCCGGGTAGAGGCCGCTGGCGATGCCGACGATGGAAGAAACGCCGATCCCCATGACCACTGCCCAGATGCTCGGCAGCAGGGGAAATCCCATTGCTTTGGCGAGCACAAAAGCGAGGCCGAACCCCGTGAAAACGCCGATCATCCCGCCCACGGATGTCACCGTCACGGCTTCGATCAAAAATTGCGTCATGATATCGGTTTGCCGCGCGCCTACCGCTTTGCGCAGCCCGATCTCTTTAGTGCGCTCCGTTACGGAAACGAGCATTATATTCATCACCACGATCCCGCCGACCACCAGCGAAAGCGCCGCCACACCGATGGTGACAAAAAAGATATTTTCCGTGGCGGTATTAAAAAGCCCGACAAACACGTCCTGCGATTCGACCGAAAAGCCGAGATCCTCGTCCGTCGCGGCGTGTCCACGGCGAACGCGCATTATCGTGGTCACCTGGTCTTTGGCGGTTTCGAATTGCGCCGGGTCTTTGACCTGAAAATGTACGGTCAGGGAATCGCGCGAGCCGTAGAGTTTCTGCGCGGTCTGGTAAGGGATCTCGACAAAATTATCGCGGGAAAAACCGAGCACGCTGCCCAGCGGAACGGTCACCCCGATGACGCGAAACTCCAGGCCCCCGACGCGCAATACCTGGCCGACCACTTTTTCCGGCGGCGCGTCATCGAAAAGATTTTTTATGATATCGGGCCCGATGATCGCCACGTTCGGGCCGGTTTCGCCTTCTTCCTCGGTCCACAGACGCCCGCTATCGATCGTTACGGCCTCGATATCGAACATCGGCAGCGTCACGCCGCGCACCGGGACATCGCTCGATTGCTGGTTGCCGTATTTCACGTTCTCCACGCCGTTGAGGGCAAAACCGGTCCGCCAGCAGAGCGAACACTGCCGCTGCACGGCGAGGGCGTCCTCTTCGTTAATGTCTTTGCGGCGATTGGTTTTGATCAGCTCTTCGCGGCTTTTGATGATCAGCGGGCGTTTGGTGAGAGTAAAAGCGGTCGAGCCCTGCGCGGAAAAAGTCGAGGAAACCGTCTGCTCCAAACCGTTGATGATGGTCACGACCGCGATTACCGCCGAGACGCCGACGATCACGCCGATCAAAGTCAAAATGGTGCGGAGCTTATTGGCGCGGAGGCTGGCCAGGGCATTCTTAAAAGATTCCCAGAGGACCGCTACCCTTGAAAAAACAGATGCAAGAAAAGACGAAAAAACAGATCTGAAACGCCCATTTACCATTCTCTCTTATTAAACAGCAACTGGTAGGGGCTTACCAAATGCGAAAACAGCACAGCCGGTACGATCACCGAAGGCAGCCAGATGAAAGGGTAAAAGAGCACCGCCCGGGCGGGTTGGTGAAAGGCCTGCAACCGGGCCGGGACGGGAACGCCCATCAGCCTACTATGTGTGTAGATCACTAAATTCAATATTCCGCGTCTTTAAGCTAAAATGGTCCGGAGATCTCTCTATATGTCAGCAACCAGACTGCATTGTTTTGGCGAAACATGTTATAATCAGAGCAATATAGTTTAACTTATTATCCTTCCTTTTCACACTAGATGCGAACATCTCCCAAGATTAGTAGCTTTCCGGAGACTAATTAAATGTGCATCGAAAAAGATCGTAACAATTTAAAGACGCGCCTTAAGAGCATCCAAACTTCCGAGATCCGCTACCGCAGGCTTTTCGAATCTGCTCGCGACGGAATTTTAATCCTCAATGCGGAGACCGGAAAAATAACCGATGTAAATCCTTTTATGATCGAACTTCTCGATTATACCCGGGAAGAATTTCTGGGAAAGGAACTCTGGGAGATCGGCGTTTATCAGGACAAAGCGGAGAGCGTTACCGCTTTTAATACATTGCAGGAAACCCGCTATATTCGCTACGAGGACCTTCCCCTTAAAACTAAAAAAGGCGTGATCCGAGATGTGGAATTTGTCAGTAATGTCTACATGGAGAGCGATTGCGAAGTCATTCAGTGCAATATCCGGGATATTACCGCGCGTAAGCAGGCCGATGAAAAGATCCAAAAAAGTGAAGGGCGATTTAAACAACTGGTAGAAGCAAGCATCATCGGCATCATTATCGCGGACTTCAACGGTATTATCGTGGAAGCTAACGATGTCTTCCTAAAGATGGTCGGTTACAGCCAGCGCGATCTTCTGGAAGGTAAACTGCGATGGGACCAGATGAGCCCTCCGGAATTCAGCTCGCAAGATAAGCGAGCGCTCAAGGATTTAAACAGTTTGGGAGAGGTGCTGCCTTACGAGAAGGAATATATCCGGAAGGACGGGAGCCGCGTTCCGGTGATGGTCGGCGGCACGCTTATCAAAGGATCGTCCAGTACGATAATGGCCTTTGTTCTCGACATAAGCGATCAAAAGGAAGCCGCGAGAGAGTTGAGCCGCGTTCATGCCGAAAATGAACTGCAGGTCCGCACTTTCGATATGCTGCTTTCTTCTATTTCCGACATGACTTACACCTTTGATCGTGAAGAGCGTTTTCACTACGCGAATAAACCCGTGCTGGAGTTATATGCAAAGACCCTCGAAGAGATACAAGGTAAAACCTTTGCCGATCTTGGTTATCCCTCGGAGCTAACTGATCATATTCGGCAAAATCTCCAGCAGGTTTTTAATACTGGAAGGTCCGTCCGGAACGAGACCCAGTTTCCTGATGCTAAGGGCAAGACAGGTTTTTACGAGTACATTTTTAATCCGGTCTTTGGTACCGACAACATGGTGGAATTCGTTGTTGGTTCGGCCCGCGACATCACCGAACGCAAACAAACTGAGGAAGCCCTTCGCAAGGCCGAAACAAAGTATCGTCAGATAGTGGAATCTCTTCCGGCGATAGTGTACCGCACGGAGCCTGATCCGCCTTACGTTCCTACTTATGTCAGCCCGAATATTGAAACGTTCGGCCTCTCATCAGAAGAATGGTACGCCGAGCCTGATATGTGGGCCAGCCTTATTCATAGTGAAGATCGGGGACGTGTTCTTTCGACAATTGAAGCTTCCAGGGCGCGGGGCGCTGACAGCGAACTTGAGTATCGGATAGTCGCCCAGGATGGCAGCATCCATTGGTGGCAGGACAAGGGACGCTTTGTTTTTGATGAGCAAGGGCATAGAACCGGATGGCAGGGAATAATCCTGGATATGACCACCACCAAGGAACTCGAACATCAGTTGCGTCAGGGGCAGAGACTCGAATCTGTTGGAATTCTGGCGGGCGGCATTGCCCATGATTTTAATAATATGCTCACGGCTATTAACGGTTATGCTCAGATGACTCTCCGGAATCTAAAAGACAACGACCCTTTGCGCGCTAATATCGAGGAGATAATGAAAGCGGGGCTCCGCTCCGCGGCGTTAACCGATCAGCTCCTGGCTTTTAGCCGCCGTCAAGTCCTGCGGCCGGTGGTACTGAATCTAAATACGGTGATCGCCGATACGTTAAGAATGCTGCAGCGGCTTATCGGAGAAGATATTCAACTTACCGCTACCCTTGAACCCAAGATCGGACGCGTGATCGTTGATCCTGGACAGTTTTCTCAGATCGTTATGAATCTGGCTGTTAATGCCCGTGACGCAATGCCGCAAGGTGGCACGCTCACCATTGCGACCGCAAACGTTTTTATCGAGCCTGAATATGCCCGTCAGCACGTAGGCATTCTTCCCGGCCCCTATGTTATGACAATTGTCAGCGACAACGGCATAGGAATGAGCGAAGACATCAAGCAACATATCTTCGAGCCTTTCTTTACCACTAAAGAAGTAGGACGGGGAACCGGGCTCGGTCTGGCGACAGCGTACGGTATTGTCAAGCAATCCGGCGGTAGTATCGAGGTATCCAGCGAAGAAGGCAGCGGGACGGCATTTAGGGTTTATTTACCGCGTGTTACGGCTCCGCTCCACGTGCCAAATGAAAAGCATATTTCTCTTGACATGTTAGGCGGAACGGAAACGATCCTGCTAGTGGAAGATGAAGATATCGTACGCAACCTGTCGCGGCATATCCTGGAGGAATGCGGTTATAAGGTGATCGAAGCCATAAATGGTATCGAGGCTCTGCAAATTTGCGCACGGGAATGTCCGATCGATCTTTTGCTGACGGATGTTGTTATGCCCCAAATGGGCGGACGGGAATTGTCAGAGAGATTAAGGGAAATCATACCGGACCTGCGTATCCTTTTCACCTCGGGATATACCGATGACGAGGTTGTCAAACACGGAGTTATCGAGATCGATACTAATTTTATTCAAAAGCCATTTACCCCCGATTCTCTGGCACAAAAGGTCAGAGAAGTATTGGATAATGATAAGAAAAAAACAGGATAAATTCACCATTCCCTTTTATTAAACAGCAACTGGTAGAGGCTTACCAAATGCGAAAACAGCACGGCCGGTACGATCACCGAAGGCAGCCAGATGAAAGGGTAAAAGAGCACCGCCCGGGCGGGTTGGTCAAAGGCCTGCAGTTGGGCCGGGCCGGGAACCGAAAGGATCGCGTTAGTGACGATGTTTATCAGTAAAAGCAGGCAGGCCACATTCCAAACGATCAAAAGTATCCGGTTAGTGCGGCCTTTGTTGGTGCGAAAGGCAAGAAAGAAAACTATCGGTGCGGTGACGCCGGAAATGATGTCGAAATTTCGCCCTTCGAAGGTCATCAACTGCGGAACGAGCCCCGCGTGATACCACCAGTCAATGACGAACTCGACGGGGATCCGCACGACGCTCAAAAGCGTCAGGACCGGCAGGGAAATAGTGGCGAGCGTACTACGCGTTTTCGGGTAGGCAAAAACAAAAGCCATTAGCAGCAGCGGCGGAACGACCGCGAATAGAAAACGCGGCTTACCGTCAACGTTGGCGAAAAAACCCGCGTCGGCCAAATAGCCTTCGAGCCACATCCAGAGGCCGAGAAAAAAAGCGGAAAGATATATATAAGAACGCTTGCGGTGCGCCGTCCAAAGCGCGTAGAGGAAGAAACCTACCGTAGCCAGAACGGTGAGGATGAAAATAAATGTTATATAGACGGCGGGTAGTTGGGTCATCATTTAAAATACCCAAATCATAAAATGAATAAATGATCAGAGCAATGAAGTCAGTACCGGGAACGTAGTGACCGGCTTCTTCATCCGACGAGCCAGATACTGATAGTTTTTCGCTGCGCTCATTAGCCGGTCACTGCGTTCCCGGTACTGACCCGTTATTTACTATCGTTCGCGCCCGTCATCCTTTTGGATATGCTCGTTGATCTCATCTTTTTCGATCACGCCGTCGCGGATGGTGATCACGCGGTGGGCGCGGGCGGCGATGTCGGGTTCGTGTGTGACGACGATGATAGTGTTGCCTTCAGAGTGCAAATGCTCAAAGAGGTTCATGATCTCATAGCTGGTCGCGGTGTCGAGCGCGCCGGTGGGTTCGTCAGCCAGCAGGATCGACGGGTGATTTACCAGGGCCCGCGCGATCGCCACACGCTGGCGCTGTCCGCCGGAAAGTTCGTTAGGACGGTGGGTAACGCGGTCGCCCAGCTCCACCGAAGCGAGCGCGGCCTGTGCCTTGTCATGCCGCTCAGAGGCGCGCATCCCGGCATAGATCAGCGGAAGTTCGACGTTGTGCAGGGCAGTGGCGCGCGCCAGCAGGTTAAAGGTCTGGAAAACAAAGCCGATCTCTTTATTGCGAATACGCGCGAGTTCATCGTCGCTCATCGCGGAAACGAGCTGGCCGTTGATCCAATAATTTCCCTGCGTCGGGCTGTCGAGACAGCCGATCAGGTTCATCAGCGTGGATTTGCCCGAACCGGAGGGCCCGATAATGGCCAGGTATTCGCCCTTTTTCACGTTAAAGGAAACACCTTTTAACGCGTGCAGTTGCTCGGTGCCCATCTGGTATGTTTTCCAGATGTCGGTCATCGAGATCAGGGCATCAGGGGCGGCGATATTTCCGTTTTTGGCGTCATTTTTTGCTGGTGAAACTTTATCGTTCATATTTGCATCTATAAAAATAGCCGGTAGTCAGTAGTCAGCGGTTTTCAGATTATCCAACGGCTTCATCTGATATGTTCGCAAGCTGATGAAAATGTCAGAAGAGGGTAGTCTAAATTCCGTCTGACTACTGACTACCGGCTACTTTTTTTAACTTTAGGGCCTTTTAAGTGGCCGAGTTTCCGCCTTCTTTCTTAGCCTGGCGTTTTACCTGATCGCCATCCTTCAGATTTTTCAGCACGCGCGTCGGGCCGGTGATAACTTCCTGTTCCGCCTGCAGGCCGCTCGTGACCTCGATATCGGATTCGCCGGTGATACCGGTGGTGATCTCGACAAATTTGACCTTGTTCCCGTCCAGGATATATACGCCCTTGATGGTTTTCGGTTTTTCGCCCACGCCTTCGGGTTTGCTCTGCGTGCCTTCGGGCGTCGGGGTCGGCACGCCGTTCTTGTCGCCTTCCGGCTGTTTGTCGATCACGGCCTGGAGCGGCACGGCAATAACGCTGTTCTTAACGTCCGTGGTAATGGTCGCGGTGGCGCTCATCCCGGGACGCAGCCCGTCCGAAACTTCCGCCGCCAGATTCTTTAACTGGATAACGACGCGGAATTCTTTTGCTTCCTGCACGTTGATGTTGGTCGAAAGGCCGCCGGTCGTCTGCGATTTACCCAGTGCCAGAGGGGTTTTCTGCGTGACCTCGCCTTCGATCTCTTTATCGCCGAAAGCATCGACCTTGATCTTTGCTTTCTGACCGACCGAAACTTTATCGATCTCGGTTTCGTCAACCTTGACCTCGATGTTGATGGTGGACATGTCGGCGATGGTCATCAGCGCCGTGGACGAAAGATTGGCCACCGCAAACGTTCCCACCTTGGAGGGAATTTCCGCGATCACGCCGTTGATCGGGGCAACCTGCAGAGTTTTATCACGCTGGTCTCTCTGTCCGCGCAGGATGGCCGCTGCCTGGTCGGCGCGCGACTGGCTGCTGCGAACATTAAGATTGGCGGTATCGACCCCGCGGCGGGCATCCTTAACAGCGACCTGCTGTTTGTTATAACGCTCGGTCTGTTCTCTGACCGTGAGTTTTGAAGATTCCAAACGCGCTTGCGCATTTTTTAGCCCGACCCGCGAGTTTTCCACTTCGTCTTTTGCTTTATCGAATTCCTGGCGGGAAACGACGCGGGCTTCGACCAGCTCGGTAGTGCGGCCCAATTCGCGGTTCGCCGCATTGAGCGCCACCTGGGCTTTGTCCACATCGGTCTGCGCCGTCACGACATTCTGCCGGGCAGAGTCGATCGCGGTCTGCGATACATTCAGTTCCTGCTGCGCCTGCGTCAACTGGTTTTGTGCCGCGGATACCTGCGATTGCGAAACGGCCACTTCCTGCTGCTGCGCCTGCAGAGAAGCGACTTGAGCATCGGTGCTTGATTCAAGCTGGTTCGGGTCTAATTTTACCAGCGGTTGGCCGACGGTCACTTTGTCGCCCTCTTTGACGTAGATCTCTTCGATCCGGCCCTGCACCTCACTGGTGAGGTTCATAAACTGGATCGGGCGCACTTCGCCTGAGGCGGTGACGGTCGAACGCAGTTCAGGCTTGGTCTCGAGCTTGACCGTGGTCACTTCCGGCGTATCGGTCCGGCTGGCGAATACCGCGCCAATAATGATCAAAGCCAGCAACAAAACGACGGACACTATAATAATGATTTTTTTCTTTCGGCTGAGAGCCATTTCTATTTTCCTCGGTTTTCAGGGTAATTATTTAGTAATACTTATTTTAACAGACGCAATAGACCCAGTAAATGCGTTAAAAAGTAGATACGACCAACTTTCACTGAGAGTTTCAAGAATCTTGGGTGTAGCGCCGGCGTCCCGCCGGCTGTCGTGAGCGCGTCCCGCGCTCGCATTCCGGAGCATATGGCGGGCGAGACGCCCACCTGACAGCCGGCGGGATGCCGGCGCTACTACCTCGTCAATGCATTAACCCGCTTCCGTTTGCGCCCATAGGCGATATCCATCAGCCCCGAAAGCTGGAACCGCACCAGCGAAAGGGGCTGCTCGGCTTCGACATTGGTGCGCTGGATCTGCAAAGGGTTGCTGCCGGGGCGAATTACCTCGGAATTGGTCATAAAACTCAGATCGAAACCCTCTTTGACAAGGTCGGCGGCGGCCTTTGAATACGCCGATTCTTCACCACCCGTCCAGCTAAAGAGACGCACCGGGTGGCCCAGCAGCTCTTCCATCTCTTTTTGCGCGCCGAGAATTTCATCGCGCATTTTTTCCACCGGAACATCGGCGCTTAAACGGCAATGCGTGTCCGTATGGCAGCCGATGATATGCTTTTCATCCAGCCGTTTCAATTGCTCGTGCGTAAGGACCTCGATCTCTTTTACGAACCACGGTTTTTCGCCTTTGATGCCGTGCTTTTCGATCACCCAGCCGGACGGCACAAAAAACCAGCCGGTAAAACCATATTTTTCCAGGATCGGCGCCGCCGTTTCGAGATGCGTGGTCGAGCCGTCGTCAAAAGTGATGATCAGGCCCGGTTTGTCGTGCGGCCACTTGCCGGAATCCAGAAATTTGGTGAGATCTTCGTAAGTGACATTTACAAAACGCGTGGAGTAAAACTCGACGTGTTTTTCAAAGCTTTCCACCCAGGGCTGATTTATTTCGTGATAATTTACCGCGCGGATAAAAGGCGAGAGGCTCTTTCGCTGGATAAAATGCCCGAGCGCGTTGATGCCGGTGACATCAAAAAGCTTGGCGAGTGTTAATTTTATCGAACGGCTGTTCATTTTAATTAGTAGTCAGAGGCTAGAGGTCAGAGGTTAGTGCCCCACTTTTTACTCTCTAATCTCTGATCTCTGATCTCTGATCTCCGACCTCTGTTTCTCAAAACATCGCGTAAATGAACGGGGAAACTTCCTCCGTCGATTCTTCGTCTTCCTTGATGGTTTCGGCCAACTCCACCAGGAGCTCGGCCAACTCGTTAAAGTCCCGCCAGAGTGTTTCTAATTCTTTTGCTAAATTGGCGGAATCTATTTCGTGAATATAATTGCCGTCATCATTTCTTTCAATATAATAACTCTCCGCCTCATCATCTTTGCCAGTAGGGAAGAATCGGGTGCCGCGCTCTTTTGCTTTTTCAGCCAAAGGCAGCAGATGCTCGCGATAAAACGCGCGCAGGATCTTTTCTTTTTGTTCGTGTGTCAGGCTCATAAAAAACCATTCGGTAAAACTGGGAGCGCCGGCCCCGCTTGTCAGTAGCGTCTGCGTTAGCAGATGCGTAAAGCCGCAAGAACGCACATGAGCGCGACCCATTCGCGCTTGCCGGCGAGACACCGGCGCTTCCAGGATTACGCGAACTTTCTCCGGTACATTTTTTCCCGCACGGCGTCGATCATTTTTCGGGCAGCCGGTGCTTCGATGCGGTTTAGTTTTCCGCTGCCGTGTTTCAGAAACAAATAAACGCTTTCGAATTTACGGATGTTATGGCTCTGATGAAAATGCCACATTTCACGGTTATGTGCCAGCGACACCTGCGCGACGCGAACGGTGCAATCCAATCCCAGGCGTCCGAGCCTTTCTTTCAGTTTTGTCTCGAGCACATTTTCACCCGAATTTAGTATCGGCGAAAGCGCGGCAATGCAGGTGACGCCGTTTTCAGTGAGCAATCCCGGCACGGTTTCGATAAAATCCAAACACAGCCCGATTCCCATCTCGCCGCCGAAAGCATCGACGGCGCTGTCGGCATATTCTTCCGGAAAAAACAAAAACGGCAGATTCCAGCTCACCAGGTCGAATTTTCCATAGCGGCCGCCCAGCTTTAACGCATCGTCTTCGTAAACGCGGACGCCGGCCAGGTTATTAAGTTCGGCGTTAAACTGCGCCAGAATGGCCGCCCGCCGGTTGATATCGACGCCTATGCTCTCGCCAAAACCTTGCGCCTTTTTTGTAACTGACAACAGGATCGCGCCGGCCCCGACGCCGCAATCAAGATAGCTGCCAGGATTTTTGCCGCTTACCGGCAAGCCGCTTTCCGCCATGATCTCTATCTGCCGCAGGGAGTCGAGCCCGATGTAGGTGTGATTGAACGGCGCCAGATCTTTATCATTATTATCAGGCACAAAATCTTCCGGCAGCATCACGGTTTCGTGCGGGTTGCCGTGATCGTTAAGCGGGTCTACCAGCAGCAGCAATCCATCGAGCACGACGATGCTAAATTTGCAGACGAATTTACCATCACCTTCAGAAGAAAGCGTCTCGCGCAGAAATTTGTGACGGAGCCATTTATCGACGCGGTCGGCACCGATGATATCCTCCCATTGCTCACGCGATAAGTGATCGTTGCGGCGAAAAGCGCTGTAGAGAAGTTTGTCTCTCGGCGTGGCTGATCGCAGGTAAAACGACGAAAGCGCCGAAGCATCAAGCTGCGAGCTTTCACCTTTCAGATAGCGTTTCAAGATGCGCGTTTCGTTACCGAGCGGAAGCCCGCCAATCTTGGGCGGCGGATATTTTTGCAGGCGTTCCAGCCCCAGGCCGCGCAGCGTCGCCGCAAAAGGCTCGCGGTGTTTACCTTCAAGGTTTGTGATCCAATCTTCGCTGGGGCGGTAGTAGCGCATAAAATTCTACGGAGCGCCGAATTCATTCGGCAAGCGCGGTTACGCGCTAACATTGCGATAATTAGGAAACATATTGAACGCTACGCGTTCATGCCGAATAAATTCGGCGCTCCCGTTTAATCCAATTCGTACTCCTGTTTCCACGATTCGTCTTTTTCAACCGCGAGCTGTTCCGTTTTCCAGAGCAAGCAATCTTCCAGCACCAGCAGGTCCATCTCGGTCCGCATAAAGCAGCGATAAGCGTCCTGCGGCGTACAGACGATCGGCTCGCCGCGCACATTAAAAGATGTGTTGACAACAACGGCACAGCCCGTCAGTTTTTCGAATTCTTTTATCACAGAGTAAAAGGCCGGGTTGTCATCCGGGTGCACGGTTTGCACGCGCGCGCTGTGATCGACGTGCGTGACGGCCGGAATGTCGCTGCGCGGTTTATTGACGACCGCCATCAAGTCGTCATCTCCCGCGTCAAACGCAGTGGTGTCCATCGCGATCTGCCGCTCTTTTTTCACCGGTGCGACCAGCAGCATATACGGGCTTTCAGTGTCGAGCTCGAAATATTCCGCCGCCTTTTCCACCAGCACCGAAGGCGCGAACGGGCGAAAAGATTCGCGATATTTAATTTTCAGATTCATCGTCGCCTGCGTTTCGGCACGGCGCGGATCGCCCAAAATAGAGCGCCCGCCCAGCGCACGCGGCCCAAATTCCATCCTGCCATTTAAATAACCGACGACTTTGCCGTCCGCCAACGCCTGCGCGATCTGTTTGGCGCGCCCGGCCTCGCCGGCGATCTGGTGATAGGGAAAACTTTTGCGGTCGAGAAACGCGCGCACCTCGTTTGACGAAAACTTCGGGCCAAGATACGAGCCGCGCTGCGTGTCGCGCCCGGTTGGGTTCATCGTCCTTTTGATGCCGAATTTTTGATACGCCATCAGCAGCGCGCCGCCCAGTGCGCCGCCCGCGTCTCCGGCAGCAGGCTGAATCCAAACATTGTCAAAAATTTTCTCGCGCTGTAATAAACCGTTGGCCACGCAGTTGAGCGCCACGCCGCCGGCCATCACAATATTTTTCTTGCCGGAAATTTCACGCAGGTGCCGCGCGGTTTTAAGCACGATCTCTTCGGCCACGGCTTGCACCGAAGCGGCCAGGTTCATTTCGCGCCGCGTGATCACCGATTCCGGCGCGCGTGCGGGCCCGCCGAAAAGCGCGGCAAAATTTTCGTTCGTCATCCGGTCGCTGTCGAGATAACCGAAGTATTCCATGTTCAAACGAAACGAGCCGTCGTTTTTTATATCGATCAGTTTTTCACGAATGATGTCGGCATAGACCGGTTTGCCGTAGGGCGCGAGTCCCATCAATTTGTACTCGCCGGAGTTGACTTTAAATCCCGTGAAATACGTGAACGCGCTGTAGAGCAGGCCGAGCGAGTGCGGATAGTCGATCTCTTTTAAGAGCTTCATCCGCTCGCCTTCGCCAAGACCTAGTGTAGTGGTCGCCCATTCGCCCACGCCGTCAAAGGTTAGTATCGCCGCTTCGGAAAACGGTGAAGGATAAAACGCCGAGGCCGCGTGCGAAGCATGATGCTCGGTGAAATAAACCTTCACATCAGCTTTCAACATATCCTTGATATATTTTTCGACGAAAAGTTTTGTGCCCAGGATCGAGCGGCTGGCTTTTATCCATTGATCTTCGGTTTGCGGCGTTTTCGATAGGATCGACTTTAATACGCGATCGAGTGTCAGCAGCGGATGGTCGTAAAAAACAACGGCGTCCAGTTCGTCGGCTTCGATAAAGGCTTCGCCCAGGCAGTAATTGATCGCGTGGCGGGGGAAGCGCGGGTCATGCTTTTTACGCGAAAAACGCTCTTCCTGTGCCGCGGCAATGATCTCGCCGCCGCGCACGATCGCCGCCGCCGAATCATGATAAAAAGCCGAGATGCCCAATATTGTCGGTATCGTTGGAGCGTTCATTCTGCGGCCGCTCCTTCGGCTTTGTTGGGAAAGAATCTATACAAAGTTTTCGCCAGCGACTTAGCCAGTAATTTATGATGCTCCGGCGTCGGATGAATGTCTTTTTCAAACCGGAAGCCGCGGCGTTCGGCTTTCGGCACGCCGTAATAATCGGCGAGCGGATCATGAAGAGTTAGAGAGTCTTTAGAGTTTATTGAGTTTATTGAGTTAATTGAGTCTATTGAGTTGATAGAGTCATGAGGATTTATCGAGCCGGTTAGATCGGCGGACTCAACAGACTCTATTAACTCAGCGAAGCGCTTTCGATAATTTTCCGGAGACGCTGTTTGCTCCACATATTGATAGAGAGGAACGGGCATCAGGATGACGGGCTTTTCGATCTCGGTGAGCCATTGTTTTAGGATCGCGCTCATCAATTGCCACTCGCGGCCCGCGGGCGAATCGTATTCCGGCAGCGGCTGGTAGCCCGACATTTTCTGCACCACATCTTTTACGCCCAGTTTATTTACGATATTTCGCAGCCAGGGCATCCGCCCGCCCTGGTCGACAAAGTCTTTATCTTCTTCCGGCACGTCTTCGGGTTTTAAAGGCTCTTTTGGTACCGGCACATTTTGCAGGTTCAAGGCGCCGTCGGCTTCTAATTCGAAATAAGGTTTGGCCAATAAAACCTGCTCGCCTTCGGATGTAACGGATAGCCGGTGGCGCGCGGCTACGCGGCGGATATTTTCCACCTGCGCCGCGATGATAACCAGGTCGTGTTCGTATTCTTTAGCGATCTCTCGCCAGACGAGGTAATGCTGGTCGGTGCCGGTGCCGGGCAGGGCAAAGTTGTAGATCTCAACATTCGGTAGAAGAGTTTCCAGCACGTCGCCGTAACGGTGCTTGTTGCTGACGGCGTCGCCGGCGGTGAATGAGTCGCCAAAAAGCAGGATGCGAAACTTATCGGGCGTTTTTTCCTTCGTATATTCGTGCTCGGAGCGGAAACCCGCAGAATTCGTCCGCACAAGATAGCCGCCGCCTTCGTGTTCGAGGCGGAGTTTAAGGCCGGGAATGAAGCGGTATCCGATGATCGGGTGATACTCGAAAAGCTGTATACTCATTCAAAACGTTGATGCACAAGGATTTTCGCCTGATTTTGCAAAGGAAAAGTATAAACCAAGGGTGAGGAATGCTCAAGATTGCGATAAGTAGCGCCGCCGTCCCGGCGGCTGTCCGGTGGGCGTCTCGCCCGCCGCTTTGATCGGAATGCGAGCGCGGGACGCGCTCACGACAGCCGCCGGGACGGCGGCGCTACAACTAAGATGACCTTTTATTTTTTTTGAGTTAAAATAACCCGGTAATATTGTGTCCGGACATAGGCCAACATATTTTAAGGAAACTGATGAATAATGAGCACTTGCGTAAGCTGCGGAACGGTAAATAGAGAAGGCTCACAATTTTGTGACCAGTGCGGGGCGCTGCTGAAAACGACGGCGCCGTTCGGCCCGCGAAACGGCGGAGAATCGGCCGGCGCGCCGCAGATGGTGACGCCTATCCCGGCCTATGTGCCGCCCCCATCGTCGTCAGCGGTTTCGCCCTCGGTTTCGGACGCCTATGACACCGGCCCGGAAACAGGGACGCCGGGCGCCCACATCACTTCGCTCGGCGGGTTAGTGCCGTCCGATCCAGCCCCGCCGGCCGCACTGGAGACGATGCTGGCAGTTGCTTCTGCGGGGGCCAATGCCGATACCGAGCAAAAAGAGGAAACCGCCAAGAACGTTCACGCCAAGCTGATCATCGAACGCGGCTCGGCCGTCGGGACGGAATTTTCGCTTTCCACGGGCGAAGCTTATATCGGCCGTTGGGATGCGGACAACGGGATCTTTCCGGATGTCGATCTGGATGCGCACGACCCGGAAGCCAAGGTGTCTCGCCGCCACGCGCGGGTAACTTTTAAGGACGGCACCTATACCGTGGAAGACCTCGGCTCGACCAACGGCACTTTTATCAACCGGGGCCGCCGCTTGCTGCCGGGCAATCCTAATATACTCAAGGACGGCGACGAAATAATCGTGGGTAAAACATTTTTGCGCTTTCACTCGGTCAAATAAATAGAAACAAAAAACAGCTAAGCATCTTGGAAAATACCACCGAAAACAAAATAGCTTGTCACGGCTGCGGAATGGACACCGGGCCGGACGCGGATTTCTGCCCGTACTGCGGCGTCCCTCAGAAGAAGAGTCTGGAAAGTCTGGGAAGTCTGGAAAGTCCGGGAAGCGAGCCGAGTCCAGAGAGTCTGGAGAGTCAAGATTTAGGAAATGAGGAAAGTAAGGGAAATGGGGAAAGTGAACCGAGTTCTCAGAACTCACCGGGTGGGCAGAGTACGGAGTCAGAACCGGGAGCGGTAGCGACCGGGTTTCCGGAAAGTCAAGAAAGTCTTGAGAGTTCAGAGAGTCAGGAGTCGGATGGCAACGGGTCAGTAGCGTCGGCGTCAGCCGATGCGCCGAAACCGGTAAGTTCGGTTAATGAAGACGAAGAAGATGAGCCGACCATTCTTTACACTTCGCAGGAATTTGAGCGCTTAACCACAGGTGAAGTGAGCGGGGGCGAAGTGCATGGCGAATCGAAAGATGAAAATGCGGAATCGCCGGCCGTGGAAGCAAAAATCACCGGTGAGATTTCCGATCCCCTTGACCCGATTGGCCCGATCGACTCAATTCACTCGACAGACCCGGTAGACTCATTAGATTCGATAAGCTCACCGGGCTCGATCCAGTCGCTTGGTAATATCGATACGATCGAGGATGTTTCGAATGATCTGCCGTCAGCGCCGGATTGGCTCAAAGAAGAGGGGCCCAGAGAGGTATCCTCTAATATCGTGCCGGAAAAGCCGGAGAATACCGGGGGCGACCAGCCTTTTACCAGTCAGATCGAAGAAGCCGATACGGCCGGGCGAAAAAGATCGAAACAGGCGCATGTGCTGACCGAAGGCGCGCTGCTCAATACCCGCTACGAGATCGTGCGCAAGATCGGCGGCGGGGAAATGGGCGCCGTCTACCTGGCCAGCGACCGCAATCTCGGCGGCGTGCTGCGCGCGGTCAAGGAAATGGTCCAGTCGCATATCGAGCCCGAGCAGCAGGAAAAAGCGCTGCAGGATTTCAAACGGGAATCGATGCTTTTAACTTCGCTCGAGCATCCTTGCATCCCGACCATCTACGATTATTTTTATGACGAGACCGCCGGGCGTTTTTACCTGGTGATGAAATATATTTCGGGCGGCGATCTGGCGGCACGGCTGCGTTCGACACCCGAAGGCAAGATCGATGAAAAGAGCGTGACCGAGTGGGCGGCGCAGACGGCCGATGTTTTGGATTACCTGCACAGCCGCCAGCCGCCGATCGTCTACCGCGATCTGAAACCTTCGAATCTGATGATCGACGGTAATACCGGCCGCATCATGGTGGTCGATTTCGGCATCGCGCGCTGGGTGACGAAGGATGAAAAAGGCGTCACCGCCGTGGGTACGATGGGCTACGCCCCGCCGGAGCTTTTCAGCGGCAACGTCGAACCGCGTTCGGATATCTACAGCCTGGGCGCGACGATGTTTCACCTGCTGACCGGCGCCGATCCGCAGAGCAATCCGCTGCTTATTTTTGATTTTTCCAAGAACCCGCGCCCGCGTCACGTCAACCCGAATGTTTCCAATGAAATGGAACAAATCCTGATGCGCGCCGTAGAGTATAATGTCGAGCTGCGCTACGGGTCGGCGGCGGAGTTGCGCGAATCGCTGATCACGCACCTGGAACGCGTCCGGTACGGGCAGTTGACCTACGGGCCGCCGCAAACGTCATCGCCGTCTGCGTCTTCAGGGGCAGGAATGACTTCGGGGCAGAACCTGGTGTTCTGCGGTTTCTGCGGGGAAAAGATCTTTGTCAGCGACGTCTTTTGTCCTTATTGCGGCGCCAAACAGGCCGTGGCCGACCCGCAGCAGGGCACGCGCCAGCCGGTGCCTTTTGCGCAGCAAATGCCGCATCAGTCATCGCACCAGGCATCAGCTCAGACGCTGGCCCGCGTTACGGTTTTAGGGACCGGGGAACTTAATCCCCCGACATATCGTTTGGAAAAGCTGAGCAATGTGGTCGGGCGGCGCGACCCGCAGACGAATATTTTTCCCGAGGTCGATCTTTCCAAATACGATCCGCAGACCAAGATCTCGCGCCGGCACGCGCGCATCTGGAAAGAGGGCGACAGTTTTATGGTCGAAGACCTCGGCTCATCAAACGGCACGGTGGTGGTCAGCTCGATGAACGAAGCGATCAGGCTTTTGCCGCACCAGCCGCAAATTCTGGTCCATAATAGTAAACTGGTGGTGGGCGATACGACTTTGCAGTTTGTGGTTGGATAGATATGGAGCGCGGGCATCTTGCCCGCTGTCAGCAGCGTCTGCGTTAGCAGATGCGTAAGGCGTAAGAAACGCACTCGCTGACGCAAGCGCTACTGACATGAGCGCGGTGCCCCGCGTTGCATGCAAGAGCTCTGGCTCCCAAGATAGAATTATGGCAGTAAGAACCGAAAGAGCCGTTCCGGCGCGCAGAATGGAACAGGTGATAGTCAATTTCGATGCGGAGCGGGTCGCGGCTCCGTTCGTGCTGCGCTGCGCCGCATTGTGCGTCGATTATATGGTGATCGTCGCGATCCCCGTGCTGATCATGATGATCGGGCGCATGATGGGTAATGACGGCAGCAAACTTCTCAGCGGCCCGCTCAATACGATGGGCTGGCTGATCGCGATATTGCTGGGATTGACCAATCTGATCATCCTGCCGGCGGTGGGCGGGCAGAGTTTGGGCAAAGCGCTGACCGGTATTCGCATAGTGGCGATGAACGGCGAGGCGGCAAATTTCAATCAATTATTGCGCCGTAATATTCTCGGGTACTTATTTACCGTGGTCACGTTCTTTTTAGGATTTATCGCCGCCGCCTTCACGCCGGGCGGCCGCGCCCTGCACGATTACATCGCGGGGACCGTGGTCATTTACGCGCAGAAACGGCCGGCAGGGAGACAGTAGGCAGCGGCAGTAGTCAGCGGCGGTAAGCGATGAGGTCAGAACCGTGAGCGGTAGCGACCGGGTTTCGGTTTTCGAACGCTGAAGCGTTCGCTGCGGGCAGGATGCCCGCGCTCCATATAAGAATTTATGCCTCAGCTTTTAATAAAACATTCAAACCGCCCGGCGGACAAATTCGATCTGGTGCGCATCCGTACCACGATCGGGCGTTCGGCGCGCAGCGACATCTGTTTGCCCGACCCGTTCGCTTCGCGCATCCACGCCGAGGTACGCAAGGAAGGCGACCAGTATTGGCTGCAGGATCTCGGCTCGGCCAACGGCACGCGTTATAACAGCTCGGCCGTGAGCGCGCCGGTGCCGCTCATCAACGGCGGCGAGATCCAGATCGGTGAAACATCGCTCGTTTTTGACGAGCAAAAAGCGCTGCCGTCGCGCAGCGCGCCGCTCATAGCAGAAGAAATAAAAGGCGCCGAGCCCGCGGTTACGATCGCGCTCTCGCCCGCATCCAGTAAGATCACTGCCGGTTTGCTTGATTCGATCACCGATCGCGGCCTGGGCGGACAGGTGCCGGTGTTGAGCGCCTCCGGTAGTGTCGCGCGTCAGCAGATCGACGGCTGGGGATTGATGAACAAGGTGGTCGTGGGTTTGCTCGGCTCGGCCCGCCTGGAAGAAACTTTGCAGACGGTGGCGGCGCTTGTTTTTGAAGCGGTGCCTGCCGAGCGCTGCATGATCATGTTTCGGGACGCGCATGCCGCGTCGGACGATCTGAATGTCCGCATAGCGGTGGCGAAAGTCCGCGGGCAGGAAGCCGAGGCGGAAGACGTGCGCGTCAGCCGTTCGGTGCTGCATGAAGTTTTGACCGACGGCAAATCGGTGCTCACTTCCGACGCCCAGCACGATCCGCGTTTTTCCGGCCAGACCATCGCGCTGCAGGGCATCCGTTCCGTACTGGCGGTCCCGCTCGCGGTCAACGAAAACGTCTTCGGTTTGATCTATGCCGACAGCCCGACCTACGAGGTCAATTTTACCGAGCAGCATCTGCAGATCCTGACGACGCTTAGCTCGGTCGCGGCCATCCGCGTCGAAAACGCGCGTTTGCTGGAAGAAAGTTTCGAAGGCGCGCGAATGGAGCAGGAACTGAAATTCGCGATCGAGATCCAGCAGAATTTGCAGCCGAATTCGGCCCCGCCGGTTGAAGGTTACGAGTTTCAGGGGATCAGTTTTTCCTGTTACGAGATCGGCGGCGATTACTACGATTTTATCGAGCGCCCGGACGGCAAAATGCTGATCGCGCTGGGCGACGTTTCCGGCAAAGGTACGGCCGCCGCGCTGCTGATGTCTTCGCTGCACGCGGCGATCCACGGGCAGGTGGCGGCGAAATCGACACTCGCCGAAACGGTCGACGCCGTTAATTCTTACCTGGCCGCCAACACGCCTTCAAACCGGTTTGTCACGCTGTTTTTGGCGGAGCTCGATCCACCGACGGGCCTGCTTACTTTTATTAATGCCGGCCACAATCCGCCGCTGGTGGTGCATCCGGGCGGTAAGGCCGAGCAGCTTGCTTCGGGCGGATTTCCGCTCGGCATTTTGGGTACCGCGGTTTATGAAGTAGGCCAGGCGCAGCTCGAACCGGGCGGCGTGCTGGTCATTTATTCCGACGGTGTTTCGGAAGCGGCAAATCCGGAAGGCGAAGAATTCGGGCTGGAGCGCCTGGCGGACGTCGTCAAAACTCATCTGGGTAAATCGGCCGCGGGCTTACGCGACCGCGTCGAAAGCGCGCTGTCCGACTTTTCCAAAACCGCCCCCGCCGGTGACGACATCACGCTGGTGATAGTTAAGAGGAAAGAAGTAGAGGGAGTTTAGAGAGTGCGGAGTGAAGTGTATGAGGGTCAGTAGCGTCGGCGTCAGCCGATGCGTCTGTGAGGTTTCTTAATAGATATAACAAACAACCACATGAGCGCAACAGCTAACAATCACATGAGCGCATCGGCTGACGCCGACGCTACTGACTCCGCATTCCGCGCTCCGCATTCCACATTTCTTTTTTGCGCGTTTTTGTGTCTGCTTACTTCACTGACTTTTTTGGGCTGCGCCGATCTGCAAAAACCCGAGATCAAACAATTTTACGGCGAGATAAAACCGCCCGCTAAAAAAGAGTTTCGCTGGGCCAACGGCAAACTGCCCAAGCAACTCGATCCGGCGCTTGCCTTCGCGCCGCCGGAAACGGATCTCGTCCGCGCGGTTTATGAAGGCCTGACCGATCTCGATCCGAAAACCCTCGAAGCAAAACCCGCCATCGCTGAAAGTTGGGAAGTTTCCGCCGACGGCCGGACCTGGACATTCCATTTGCGCACGGGAGCAAAATGGTCTAACGGGCAGCCCGTTACAGCGCGTGATTTTAAACGCTCCTGGCGGCGGCTGGCGGAGATGGGAGCGGATGTTCCCAATTCGAGGCTGCTGAAAAATATCGTCGGCGCGGAAAACTTTTCCATCGATGACGGCATCACCGTTCTGCCCGATGAGGAATTCGAGGCCGTGAAACCGGAAGGCGTGAAACCGGAAGGCGTGAAACCGGAAGGGATGCCCGGCCCCGCTTTGCCGGAGAAGGAAATCGGGCCTAACGGTAACGGTAAGCTGCCCACGGAAAAGGCCCCGCTCGCAGGATCTGCAAGCTCTGCAGGGCCTGCTTCGACCGCCGTATCCGCTGCGCCGCAGACGGAAATTTCATCGAAAAAAACGCCGGTCAAAAGCTCTTCCGTTAACAAATGGCTGGGTGTTGAGGCGGTCGACGATCAGACCCTGCGCGTCTGGCTGATCCAGCCGGACGGGAATTTTCCCGCGGCCGCAGCCAATCCGCTGTTTCGCCCGGTTTATGAAGATGACGCAGGACTCCACGCGATCGCCAATGCGCCGAGCGCCATCACCAACGGTGCTTTTCGGATCGCTTCGGTCGGCAAAGACCAGGTCGAACTTAACCGCTCCGATATTTTCTGGGCGAATGAAAACATCAGCCTGGACAAAGTTTTTATGATCGCCAAGCCCGACGCCGAAAGCGCGCTCGCCGCCTACCAGGCAAATGAGATAGATGCGATCACGAATACTCATTTCGAACCACTCGCGCTAAAACTTCTCGCGCCCTACCGGGATTTCCGGCACTCGACCCATAACGCGCTGACTTTTTACGAGTTTAATACCACACGCAAACCGTTTGACGATCTGCGCGTGCGCAAGGCGCTCTCCATGATGATCGACCGCGCGAGGATCGTGCAGGATGAGTTGGAAGGCGCGGGTGAGCCGGCTTTCGATTATCTTCCTTTTGCCGGCGGCGAAACTGAGAAGTTGTCGGAAGACGCGCTGGAAGCAAAACGGCTGTTAAAAGAGGCGGGCTTTGCGGATACGAATAGTTTTCCGGCGGTCCGACTGCTGATCAACCGCAACGACCTGCAGCGGCGCATCGCGCAAAGCGTGGCCGGCATGTGGCTGAAACATTTTGGCATCGCGACCGAGATCATCATCAAAGACCGCGCGGAATATGAAGAGGCGATAAAGAACGGCGACTATGACATCGTCCGGCGCGGAGTGGTGATGCCGACCAACGATGAAACCACCGGTATGCTGACCCTTTTTACCGCCAACCACGGGCATTTTGAGGCCGCGCTAAACAACTGGCAGGATGAACGCGATAAAGAATTGTTAAAGCGCCTGGAAGAATTTAACAACCGGTCGAACGTGGCATTAGCAGCGCCCACACCTGCTTCAAACCCCGGCTCGGAAACTGAAACTCCGCCTCAAAGCGCAGGTGGAAAGAATGATCCCGGTGCGGCAAAGATATTTCTCACGGAAAAAGAAGCTATCGAACAGATCCCCGCTATCCCCCTCTATTTTGCCGTTTCCAATTCGCTCGTAAAACCGTATATTAACGGCTTTGACACCAATCTTTTGGACGCGCCCTCGCTAAAAACCGTGGTGATCGACGACAAATGGAAAAATCCCCCGATGCAAAAATAGTTCTATAATTTCAGAACGCTGGTGTGTTTTAATAGGCGTTGTCCATAATATTAGTGGAAGTCAAAAAGTAACGGGTCAGTACCGGGAACGTAGTGACCGGCTAATGAGCGCAGCGAAAACCCAAGAGTATCCAGCCCGTTGAGATAAGAAGCCGGTTACAGCTACAGACAGGGTTCCCGGTACTGACTTCATTATTTTGATCGCTTTTTTATGGGCAATGTCACTAAAAAGGAAAAACTATGAAATTTACTCTCACATTGCTGTTGATCGTTTTACTGGCGTTTTTCGCGGTGGCCGTGCCCGGGCAAACCGAAGACCCGGCGGCTTTTAATCTCGGCTTTGAAAAGATAACCGACAGCGCAAAATTACCCGATAAGTGGATGATGTGGGGCGCCGGTTACAGTCTCAAGGCCGACAATACCGAAAAGAAAAACGGGGCCGTTTCGCTTTCGCTCGAGCCGGCGGACGCTTCCGCTTCATTTGGGGCAGCGGCTTATCAGATTCCCGCGCTTTATGACGGCAAAGAGATAGAGCTTCGCGGATTTCTAAAGCTTAAGGATGTCAGCGGCGGATTTGCCGGATTGTTCCTTCGCGTCGACGGCGAAAGCGGGGTAATGCAGTTTGATAACATGCAATCGCGCGATATCAAGGGCTCGGCGGATTGGACGGAGTATTCGATCAAGCTTCCTCTTTCGGGCGAAGCCCAGACCATTTACGTCGGCGCGCTTTTGACGGGCAAAGGAAAAATTTGGGTTGATGATCTGCAGATCCTGATCGACGGAAAAGACGTCAAGGAAGCGAAGGCCCGTCCCGCGGTCGTATATAAAGCCGCCCTGGATAAAGAGTTTGACGCCGGCTCTAAGATCGGCGCCCTCAAGCTGGAAAAAAGGCAGATAGAAGATCTGGCTGTGCTTGGAAAAGTTTGGGGATTTTTGAAATACTATCACCCCGCTATCGCCCGCGGCGATCACAATTGGGATTACGAATTGTTCCGGATCCTGCCAAAGATCCTGGCAGCAAAAAATAAGAACGACAGAAACGAGATCCTTTTCGCGTGGGTGGAAAACCTGGGAGCTCTTGAAGCCGGCCCGCCGCCACCGGCAGCGCCTAAAATTGCAGGGAAAGATGCGGTGAAAGATATGGCGGTTTCGCAGACGAAGCTTAGCCCCGATCTTTCCTGGCTTAACAACAAAGCTCTGGGCGATAAACTGGCCCGGCAATTAAACGCGGTCAAAAGCGCAAAGAGGGAAAGCAAACATTACTACATCGGGTTTATGCCCCACGTAGGGAACCCGCAGTTCAAAAATGAAGCCGGGTATAAAACGATGGCCTATCCCGACGCGGGGTTCCGGATGTTAAGCCTGTTTCGTTACTGGAACGTTATTCAATATTACTTTCCGAATCGTCATCTGATCGGAGAGAACTGGAATAACGTTTTGCCGGAGTTCGTCCCGTTGTTTGCCAATGCCGCCGATGAACTCGAGTATAAAAAAGCCGCGCTGGCGCTGATCGCGAGGATCCACGACACTCATGCCAATATCTGGGGATCCGACCCCACGATGGCCAAATACCGGGGGCTTAATCTGGCGCCCGTCAACATCACTTTTATCGAAGACAAGGCCGTGGTCACCCACTACTGGGACCAGGAGCTGGCGGAAAAGGCCGGGCTGAAGATCGGCGATATGATAGAGGCGGTAAACGGCAAAAAAGTTTCGGACATCATTAAAGAAAAATTGAGTTTAACACCGGCTTCAAATTACCCGACGCAGCTGCGCGATATCGCCCGTTTTCTTTTGTACACCAACGAAAGTTTCGTGAACGTTAAGTACACGAGAGACGGTGTTTCCAGCGAAGCCAAGGTCGAAACCCGTACCAGGGACAAATTCAAGATGGGTTTTGCGGACGTCTATAACAAAAAAGGCGAGGCCTATAAATCGATCGGCACCGATATCGGTTATCTTTATCCGGGTTCGTTAAAAGAAGGAGAGATAGCGAAGATAATTCCGGAGATCGCCAAAACGAAGGGCCTGGTCGTCGACCTGCGCACCTATCCTTCGGATTTCATCGTCTTTAGCCTGGGCGAATTTTTGCTGCCTAAGCCCGCCGATTTTGTGAAGTTCACCAATGGAAGCCTCGCCGAACCGGGCCTTTTCACCTTCGTAGATACATTGAAGGTGGGAAAAGAAAACAGCGATCACTATAAAGGGAAAGTTGTGATCCTGATAAACGAACTGACGCAGAGCCAGGCCGAATACACGACCATGGCTTTAAGGACGGCCCCGGGCGCGGTCGTCATCGGCAGCACGACCGCCGGAGCGGACGGAAACGTCTCGCAATTCTCTCTGCCCGGCGGTATCAGTACCATGATCAGCGGCATCGGGGTTTATTACCCGGACGGCCGCGAGACGCAAAGGATCGGCATCCTTCCCGATATCGTCGTCAAACCAACCATCAAAGGAATTAAAGAAGGAAAAGACGAAGTGCTGGAAAAGGCGCTGGAAGTGATCAACGGCGCCGCCGAAAAGAAGCCATGAAATTTATGTGTTTCAGTGTTTCAGGCGTTTCAGACTGAAACACTGAAACAAAAATGAAACAGAAATCTTAAAAATCACGCGCCCTTGCCAAAAAGTTAATAAAAGCGGCTTGAAAAGATCGGCGGAACGTGAAAAGGCCCCGTAGAGGGAATCGCCGCGAGCTTATTATCGCCGATACCTGCTTGTTTTGTAAGAAGATTTTCCTGTTATTATCAGGTTTTTGGCAGTTTTTCGTGTGGCTTCGCACAAGATTTCCTGGTTCCAGTCGGCTTTGCACATAAAGTCAAAGAAGCTTAATTTTATTGGCGGCGTTAAGTCTTTAACAAGTAAAAAAATAAAATGGGCTAAACCCGGGAGCGCAGGCATCTTGCCTGCAAGATCGCGAAGCGATCTAAAAATGTCTTTGATTTACACCATTTAGCGCGAGCAAGTCGCGCTTGCAGGCAAGATGCCTGCGCTCCCAGGTTAACCTCGATTTTTTAACTCAACTGCGGAAAAAGCGATCGAGCTGATAAATGCGAATTAAGCGGCTCCGGCTGTTTATGGATAATAGGTGATGGACCGATAGCTTGTCGAAAGTAAATTTAGAACGGGTTTTCCTTTGACCGTTTTCTTTTGGTAGGTTTTCCGAACGGTCCAGTTTCCCTGGGCGTCGAATTCGTATTTATGGAACCGGCGATTGGCCGGGAGCTTTTTGTCAAGCGAATATTCTTCGATAATGCTGCCACCTTTATCCAAAATGCTGACGCTATACGATGTTTCCATGCCGTCAAAGTCATAACTTATTTTATCTATCCGGCCAGGGAGATATTTGAAAACGTAGCGGTTGAAAAGTGTGTCGTCTCCCTCGTACGAAAATTCTTCGATCAGCCGTTTTTGCTCGTCATATTTATATTCGAACCTCCAACTGTATAGAGGCTTTGCGGCCGGAGCGGCGATCCCGATATCCGGGGTACCCGAAGATGAGATAGACGCCGGTATATCCGGAGGAGTCTCCATGATGCTCATAATGCGCAGAGGAGGCCGCTGGTCTTCGTCAAAGTAGATATAGCCTTCGCTCGATACACGTTTGTTATCGATATAACCCCAGGCAGTCACAACTTCCGGATAGCCTTCCCTAAACGTCAGATCTTTTATCAGATATCCATTTTCGTCAAAATACTTTTCCAGGTAACGTTCACGCTTTATCTTCGGCTCTTCGTTGTCTTCCAGTACGCTTTTTACTTTGCCTTTCAGCCCGGCGTCCTCGGCATCTGTCCGTGCTTTCACAGTGCGGGGCGTCTGAGGTAAAGCTCCCGGCGCTGCCTGTTCGGTCTTTGCCGCCACCAGCTCGTCATTGGTCAGGATATGAAAGGAATCGAGTATTGCGGTGAACTGAGGCTCGTCGAGATCGGCTGGAAAGACCATTGTCAGACAAAAGAATCTTTTGCCCGAAATGAACAACCGCATTACTCCTTTTCTCGCCGGGGATATCAGTTGCAGCTCAAACCCTTTGCTGCCTTGAAACGAATATTCTTTTTCCGCGGGCGGCCCAAACTTTGCGACCTCTTTGGATATTTCGGTTTTGATATACTCCAGCAGATGGGTTTTATCGGCTTGCGTTAAGGTTCCTTTTCTCTTGGTGAGAAGATGGTAAGTTACTTTCGCTTTAATGATCGGATAGCTTTCCCAGGAATAAGTTTTGCCCTCACCGTCGATGCCGACCTGCGGGTCGGAGACAGCATCGACTTCAACGGATTTGTACGCGGAGGGCAGGTTTAACCGGAAACCGCCATCGGCTGAGACGAATTTCTTGTCATTTTCCTGCGCAAAACCGCACACTGCGGCCAACAACAAAAAGAGGGATAATTTGAGCGCGGTTTTCATATGCGAAGGATTTGTGAGAAAAGACTAATGGTGCTGAGGGCGGGAATCGAACCCGCACGCCCCGAAGGACACAGGATTTTAAGTCCTGTGCGTCTACCAATTCCGCCACCCCAGCACGAGTAAAAAGATAACACGGCGCGCGGCAGAGTGACAACGGCAGAAATGCGGCGGTTAAATATGAGGTCAGAACCCGAAGCGGTAGCGAGGGGTTTCGATTTCGGGATTTCATCAGCCTATTCGTTTTACTCCGGATAAACCCGGTCGCTACCGCTCCCGGTTCTGACCTCATTCCCGTCGCGTCGCGTATTCAACATCCTTCTTTAAACATTTAGCGATTTACCCTACACTGTTACTCAAAGAATCTACTATGGATAACATCGCCTGGATATTATGGACGCTGCTGGGAGTCGGCCTGATCGTGGCCGAAATTTTTACGCTCAGCTTTGTGCTGTTCTGGTTTGGGATCGGCGCGCTGGCGGCGGCTTTTGTGGGCTACCTGGGGCTGGGCATTTTCTGGCAGTTTTTGGTCTTTGCGGTGGTCTCGATCGCTCTGACGATAATGTCCCGCACGATCTTTTCGCATCGTTTTGCGCTCGGCGAGGGTGACAATGTAAAAATGAATGTCGACACCCTGCCGGGAAAAATCGGCACGGTCACCATCGCCAGTGCCGGCACCATGAACGAAGGCGAAGTAAAAGTATACGGCTCTATCTGGAAAGCGTTTCCCGCCGATGGCGAAACGCCGCTGCTGGAAGGCGAAAAGGTCGAAGTCGTGCGCATCGAAGGCACTTCGATCTATGTGCGTAAAGCCGTGGAAGAATTGCCGGGCTGGCGAGACGAGTCTTGAGAGTTTAGAGAGTCTGGAGAGTCCAGCGGGTCGTGGGTAACGAGGTCAGAACCGGGAGCGGTAGCGACCGGGTAACGAACGCGAAGCGTTCGGAGTAAATAAAACCAGCGAGTTGAAAAAAGAATCCGAAACCCGGTCGCTACCGCTCCCGGTTCTGACTTCATCACCAATCTACAATTAATTGATATGGACGGAAAGAAAAAAAGCCTCGGAAAGAAATTGGTGCATGCCGGCGGATGGCAGATCGCCAAGCGCGTGGCAAAGTCCATTCCGCCTTTCGGAACGGTGGTGGCGGTCGCTCTGGTCGGGCTGGATATCAGGAATAAAGGGCTTGTCAACGGGGTTGTAAACTCAGGTATAGACGCTATTCCTTTTGTAGGTTTAGCAAAAAACGCGGTCGAGCTTTTTACCGGGGATTTTATACCGGATAAGCCAAGAGAGTCTAAAGAGTCTGGAGAGTCTGGAGAGTCGTGAGTAATGAGGTCAGTAGCGCCTGCGTTAGCGGGTGCGTTCTTGTTATGTTTACGATGATGATCAGATCACGCATCTGCTAACGCAGACGCTACTGACCTCATCTCTAACTAGACCGGGTCTGCCGTTATTTCCAGGTCGTCCTGTTCGGGCATATCGTTAAAGATAAGCTGCTCGACTTCTACCGCGCCGTCGGCTGAGGCCGTCAGGTCGTCGCCGTCCAGCCGCGCCAGCACGATAGTGATGTTATCTTCGCCGCCGCGTTCATTGGCGATCCGCACCATTTCGGCACAAGCCTTGTTCAGGTCCGCCGAGTGCTTCTTCACCGCGCCGAGCATATCTTCGGCATGCAGTTTATTAGACAAACCATCGCTGCACAGCAGCACCACGTCGCCGCGGCAGGGCACGATGCGGCAGGGAACGGGGAAAACCTCGCTTTGCGCGCCCAGCGCCTGCAGGATAACGTTTTTCAGCGCGTGGGTTTCCGCTTCTTCTGGCTTGATCTGGTTGGCGTCGATAAGCTGCTGAACGAGCGACTGGTCCTTGGTCACCTGGGTTATCACGCCACCCCGCACCACGTAAGCGCGGCTGTCGCCCACCTGGATGACATCCAGTTCATGCCGGGTAACAGCGGCGGCGGTAAAGGTCGCGCCCATCCCGTTAAACTGCGGGTCGCTGCGTCCCTGGCGGTGGATCTCGCTATTGGCGTGGACCGTCGCTTCGTAGAGCTTTTCGATCAGGCTTTCGCCGCCCGGTTCCTCGTCGCCCAAAGTTCTGTCCGGGTCGCCGTCGAGCAGGCGTTTGCTTACGCCTTCGACCGCCATTTTGCTCGCCACTTCGCCGGCCAGGGCGCCGCCCATTCCGTCGGAAACGGCCAGAATGAGCCCTTCGTCACCCACTTCCAGTTTTTGCGATTCAACGGGGAAAGTATGCGAGTCTTGTTCGCTGGTCCAGGTTTGCGAAGCGTCAATATTCAGCACGAGGTAGTTATCCTCATTGCCTTTGCGTACGCGTCCGATATGTGATGTGGCGTGCACCTCAACGGTCAACATAAATCAACAGTAATTATAACTTAACAGGAAACTTTTTGGCTATATTCAGATTTTGGATTTTAGATTTCTGATTTTGGATTGTACGCAAGCTCGGTAAGCTTAGTGTTTGAACATCCAAAATACAAAAAACATTAATCACTAAATACACGAACTGCACGAAAAATCCAAAATCCAAAATCGCGAATCCGAAATCAAACTTGTGCTAATGCTTGATCCAGATCTTCAATAATATCCTCGATATCTTCGATTCCCACGGAAATACGCACCAGCCCGTCCGTAATACCGAGCTTATTGCGCTTTTCAACGGGAACGGACGCATGCGTCATTGAGGCAGGGTGCGAGATCAGCGATTCCACACCGCCCAGCGACTCAGCCAGCGTACATAGCTTGACGGATTCTAAAACTTTCTTTGCGTTTTCTAAACTGCCGGTTTCAAACGAAACCATGCCGCCAAAACCGAACTGTTGGCGTTTGGCGACCTCGTGCTGGGGATGCGAAACCAGCCCCGGGTAATAAACTTTTTGCACCTTCGGGTGTTCGCCCAGGAAATTTGCCACCGCGCGGCCGTTTTTATCGTGGGCCTCCATCCTGATGGCCAGTGTTTTTGTTCCACGTAATACCAAAAAGGCGTCCATCGGCGAAATGATCGCGCCGATGCTGTTTTGCACGAATTTGATCCATTCCGCGTCGGTGTCATCATTTAAAGCGACAAATCCGCCCACGCCGTCCGAGTGCCCGTTGAGGTATTTAGTGGTCGAATGCACCACGATATCCACGCCATGCTCGATCGGGCGCTGCAGGTAGGGCGACATAAACGTGTTGTCGCACACCACGCGCGCATCGCCCGTATGCGCGACGTCCGAAACGGCTTTCAGGTCGGTGACGGACATTACGGGGTTGGTCGGCGTTTCGACAAAGACCATTTTTGTGTTGGGTTTCATCGCGGCTTCGACATTAAGAGCGTCGGTCGTATCGACCAGGTCGAATTCGATACCGTAATTGCGCAGCACCCGGTCGAAGAGGCGAAACGTCCCGCCGTAGGTGTTGTCACCCAGGATCACGTGGTCGCCTGCCTTGACCAGTTTCAAAGTGGCGTCAATGGCCGCCATCCCACTGGCGAATGCGTAACCGTATTTCGCGCCCTCGAGCGCGGCAATATTGGCTTCGAGCGCCGAGCGGGTCGGGTTCTGCGTACGGGCATATTCAAAGCCGCCCGTCGGTCGGCCTAACGCTTCCTGCTTGTAAGTTGAGGTCTGGTAAATAGGGACCGAAACCGCCCCGGTGGCCTGGTCGGGCTCATTGCCCGCGTGAATTGCCTTGGTCGAAAAACCCATAAGTATAAATTAAAGCCGTATAATCAGAAGGTTATGGTAGCTTGGCAGGGAAAAGGGTGTCAAATATGAAGATCAGTATGGGGCGCGGGCAGCTCTGAGTCCCGCCTTTAGGCGGCCTGCCGTCAGTAGCGTCTGCGTCAGCAGATGCGTAAACCGCAGACGTGAACGCACCCGCTAACGCAGACGCTACTGACAAGAGTAACCACCTCGTCATCCGAAGCGGATGCCACCCCTCCTTCAAAAGGTAATTATATACTTGACTCAGTAAAGTTTCTATGTCATAATTCTTACATGGTCAAGCAAAACGACAACTTACCGCAAACTTTACAACAGGCAGTCCGTTTCTTTTCGGACGATCTAACCTGCATCCAATTCGTTGCCGACCGCCGTTGGCATGATGGACAAGCGGTTTGCCCGAAGTGCAACAGCACCGTTAATTCCTTTATGGAATCCCGTAAAGTTTGGCAGTGCAAAAACAAAGAATGCAAAAAGCAATTCTCGGTCAAAGTCGGAACCATTTTTGAAGACTCCGCGCTCGGGCTCGACAAATGGCTTATGGCTATGTGGATGATAGCCAACTGCAAAAACGGTGTCTCATCCTGCGAGATTGCCCGTGAAATCGGCATCACTCAAAAATCAGCTTGGCACATGCTTCACCGCATCCGCATCGCTATGGAAAACGGCTCCATTGAAAAACTTGGCGGCACCGTAGAAGTCGATGAAACTTACATCGGCGCGGCATCAAAGAACATGCACGCTAAAAAGCGTAAAGCGGTTGTCAAAGGTCGCGGCATGAATCATAAGACCGCTGTTATGGGTATGCTTTCCCGCGATTCCAAAAAGGTTAAAGCCAAAGTTATCGCTTGAGTTGACGTTCCGACCTTGAACGAAAACATCAAAGCATCTATCGAATCCGGCTCAACTGTCATGACCGATGGTCACGGTGGTTATCGCAACATGTCAGATGAGTACGTTCACGAGGTTGTTGACCATGCAATCGAATATGTCCGCGATCACGTTCACACTAACGGCATCGAAAACTTCTGGTCGTTACTGAAACACACCGTCAAAGGAACCTACGTTTCAGTTGAACCGCAACACCTGAACAAATATGTCAATGAACAAACTTTCCGATACAACGAAAAGGACGGTACCAATCAAGACCGATTCTTAGAGTTAATCAATGGTATATTCGGCAAGCGCCTTACCTACTCTGAGTTAATCGGTTATGATCGGCCAGCCACGGTTTAATCGCAAATATCCAAAACGCGGTAAGAAAAGAAAGTCTGATTAACGTCAGGCTTTTTTCTTTTTGTCATCGTCGCGTTGTTTTTTCAATTCTTTTTCCCGGCGATCTATTTCAGATTTGGGAACTTTGATAACTTTTTTGAATAAATCATTAAAGCGATCAAATTCTTTTCCTTCTTTTTTTGTTTCAATTTTTTTACTCATCTTAGCCCTTTTAATTCCTTAGCCTTCAGCTCAAGAACTTCAATTAAGACATCAAATACCTCTATGCTCTTTTCGTAGATGCGCTTGAGCTCGGGCAGCGTCAAGCCAACCGTTCCAAGTCTATGAGCTACGTTTTGCCGATTAGTGTTGATGTCATTCCATGCTTGAATTTGTTCGTTGCTTAATCCAATTGTAAAAAGTTTTTTATATTGTTCGTCAAAACGACCTGCAATCCCAGTCAAATCTGCAATTTTTATGTGCTTGCAAACATCCTTTAAGCAAGTGCCCACAAAATTCAGGCATTGATCATCGTTACTTCGTGCCCCTCGTTTCTCTACTAACGAGGTAATTCTTACTTGATACTCAGCCCAAATATGTATCAGCAATAATTGAACGAAATAGTTTTCAATCTGAGTGTTCCAAGAATTTGTTTGGTCTAAATGCTCCGTACAAGATTGAAACAAAGCATCTAAAGACGTGAATCGAACCGCCATACATTCGCCTCATCGAAAAAGAACGGTTTGTGCCTTTGCTATACGTTTTGGAACTACATCATCATCCGTGGTTGCGCTACTTATCCATTCGAGATAATCAGGATTTTTAAACAATCTGTGGAGTCGGTTTTTTACACGCGAAATTTCTTGCGCGCTAGGTTTTTTTATCGAAGTTAAGTCTTGAAACTGACGGGCAAAAGCGGTAAATATCGAATCAAATACTGCTACGTTCAGCCCTCGAATAATGTGAAAAGGTTTTTCGCCAAGATACTGGACAACCAGATCAGCTATCGCGTAAAAGCGTTTCTTAAACTCCTCTTGTTGCTCTAGATATTTTTGACGTTTTTTATCAATTCGTTTTATCTCGGCTTTTGTATCACCATCTTGAGCTTTTGGGGGGCGGCGATGTGTTTTCATAAATGAGTTAAGGAAATCTTTCATTGGCTTCTTGTATTTCTTATCGGTATAAAACAAGGCGAGAAAACGCAAAATCAGCTCTATATCTCTCATTCGTTTATCTGCTTTTTTTATCCCAAAAATCTTACGCCAAGATGGGTACTCATTTAATTCTTTTAAGAGAGTATTAAACTCACCTTCACATACGCAATTGCGAATTTCTTGGGGACGCAAATCCATCCCGCCCGTATTTAAACGAGAGAATATCTCAAACATACTAGTGTCATCGTCTGGCTCTAGTTGTTGCATTATAAAAGAGCGCAACACTGATGTTTTAAGATTATTCATGGCTTTCGTGTCCTTTTTTAGGGACTCGAAGGTAGCATTATGAAACTGGCTTTTCTCATGCAATCCGATAAGCGTAAATTGCTCAAGTTTGCCTTCAGGGATTTCCTCTCGATCACCAAACCAGCCGCTAAAAAAGTACACAATCGTTCGCAGTCGTTGATGACCGTCAACTACCAGTAAGCCAGAGTCTTCTTTGTCTTTGTATAGATATACAGGCGGAACAGGCAAGCCTAACAAAAAAGATTCAATTAGTTTACTGGCTCTTACTTGAGGCCATACATAGCGTCTTTGAAATCCCTCTTTGCGGATCTCTTTATTCGTCCACTTCTCCACTAATACTTCTAATGTGAAGTCTGCGGGGTAGGTGGATATTACAAAAGGCTCTAACGCGGACTCTTGGTCTTCTTCCTCGCTTGCGATCTCTTGCAAAGGCGAACGATCCTTATTCTCATCCATTGATAGGCTCCTTGCTGGGTATGCTCTTAACGCCATAACATACCCTCTGATTTCTGTTTACACAACCTGATTTTGTGTCGATGTAGGTGGATACAATAGTATACCCTTTTATATACTGAGTCAAGTATATAATTACCCTTCAAAAGGAGGGGTGTTTATGATCGAACGCGGGGCGTTCGTGCCGAATGAATTCGGCGCTCCATTATTGGCGTTACGTAATTATTGCCTCTTGATTATCAAAAGAGCATAATCGTGGGGCAACATCCTAAAACTCTCAAAAAGGAAATTTAAAGAAGATGAAAAACACTCTCATCAGATTGCTCGTGTTGGCGTTGTTGGCGTCCGGGACTTTGAATTTAATGGCGTATTCGAAATCGGACCCGCTGGAGCAGTTGAACACAGATTTTTATGGCCGGCGATATCTGGCGGCTACGGTTGACGAAAATAACACGCTGACGATCACGCTCCGCTACATCCCGGATAATCCGTTTGAAGCAGGCTCGACCCATCATATCTATATCGCCGATGTCGATGTGGAAAACGATATTACCAGCGATTAAGAAAGCAGTCAGAACCCGAAGCGGTAGCGAGGGGTTTCGGTTCGTGTTTAAATCCAAAAGCCCGAAACCACGAAAACCCAAAAACGAAACCCGGTCGCTACCGCTCCCGGTTCTGACCTCATACCAAACGCTTACATTATTAATCTCGCAGAATGATAAATATTCGTGATATTCTTAGCTGGAATGGATATCAACCAGCTAGAGGTATTGGTGACGGTGGCGAAGGAGAAGAGTTTTTCGCGGGCGGCGGACATTTTGAACCGCACGCAGCCGGCCATTTCGCAAGCCATCCGGCGGCTGGAGGCCGATGTCGGCGAGAAGCTTTTTGACCGCTCTTCCAAGGACGGCACGCTGACCTCGGCCGGGAACGTGCTGGTCGAATATGCCAAACAGATGCTCAACCTGCGTAAGGACGCGCAGAGTGCCATTCGCGAACTCAAAGATCTGCACCACGGCAAGGTGACCATCAGCGCCAACGAGCACACCGTCTTTTACCTGCTGCCGGTGATCCGCGTTTTTCGCCAGCGCTACCCGCATATCAAGGTCGAGGTAAAACGCGGTGTGGCCAGCCGCATCCCGACCGAGATAATAGGGCGCGAGGTAGAACTGGGCGTGATCTCGTTTAAGCCGCATGACGAATCGGTAAAATCCGTGGCGGTCGAGGGCGACGAACTGGTGATGATCGTCGCGCCGAAACACCCGCTGGCAAAACGCGGCGAGGTTTCGGTCAAAGACCTGGGAAATGAAAATTTTGTGGCGCACAACGCGCCTTCGCCCTATCGCGAAAGTGTGATCGAAACGTTCGAGAAATACTCGGTGCCGCTTAATATCAGCGTCGAGCTGCCTTCGCTTGAGGCGATCAAAAAGCTGGTGGAAACCGGAACGGGCGTAGCGCTGGTGCCGAAATTATCCGCCCAATCCGAGCTGGACCAGGGAACGCTGGCCGGCGTTTCGATAAAAGAGATCAGGCTGGAAAGAAAGCTGCATATCATCTATCGCCGCAACACCGTGCTGTCTCACGCGGCGCAGGCATTTTTGGACACGGCCAAAGATGTAGGAAATGCGGGATGAGGTCAGAACCCGAAGCGGCAGCGAGGGGTTTCTCATCGCCGCTAAGAGCAGGAAGTAGATATAAATTGCCACTAGCTTTAGCTAGTGGTTTAGAAAGCAGATCATTTCTATTCCTGGCTTTAGCCAAATGTTTGGATCAGGCTAAAGCCCAGCCCCTTGGTTTTCTAGGGAACCACTAGCTTTAGCTAGTGGCAATTTAAAGCAATTCTGACGCTGCCCTAAGTTCACCTTAGAGTTGTTTAGAAACTATGAAGAAGCTGCACAACACAATCATTTATCTGATCGGCATTCAGGCGGTAGGGAAATATACGGTCGCCAAAGAGATCGGGCGAATGACCGGCGCAAAGGTGATCGATAATATGGTGATAAACACGCCCGTTTATCAGGCGGCCGGTTATGACGGCAGGGACAAGTTTCGTTTTCCCGACACCGCCGAATCGCAGATCGAAAAAATTCACCGCGCGGTGCTGACGGTGGTGCGCGATTGCCCGCCGGATGACAGCTTCGTTTTTACCAACGTGCTGGACGCAAGCGAGCCGGGAGATAAAGCGTGGTATCGCCGGGTAGAGCGGGCCGCTAAACAGAGAAAGGCCGCATTTTTTCCGGTCTGGCTGACCTGTAAGGCCGGCGTTATCCGCAAACGGAAGAATACGCCGGACCGGAAGGCACGCCTGAAGGATATCGATCTGAGCAATATTTCATTCTGGAGCAATGAGTTTGAAGTGCTTAAAATGCCGCATCCGAACGCGCTGACACTGGATACATCTGATTCCGAAGCAGGAGAAACGGCAAAGCGTATTCTAAAGCATATTACCGATTCGGATAAGGCGAATAGGGAATGAGAAATGCGGAATGAGAAACCGGCGTATCGGTAATGAGGTCAGAACCCGAAGCGGTAGCGAGGGGTTTCTTATCGCTGATAAAGAGAGAACCACCCCGTCAGCCGAAGCGGCTGCCACCCCTCCTTCGTAAGGAGGGGAGTTAGGACATGAATAATAAGGTCAGAACCCGAAGCGGTAGCGAGGGGTTTCTTATCGCTGATAAAGAGAGAACCACCCCGTCAGCCGAAGCGGCTGCCACCCCTCCTTCGTAAGGAGGGGAGTTTAGGACAGGAATAGAACTGACGGACGGATTTACGCGGATATACGGCAAAATCAGTGAGAATCAGTTTAATTCGTCCAATCTGTGTCCTATTTCTTAAATTCGAGATTTTACCCTTTTGGCGGCAATCAGTTGAAAACACGCTCCATAACTGTCGCGTTTCTGCCTGTAAATCAGGTAGAATAGGCGAGAGCCTTAAACCAATTAAATATGGACAATCTGAAAATTGCGCGCGATGAAGAACTGCAAAAGGCGACCGCCAGCGATGAGCGTCGCGAATTTGACCGCAAAAAGCTGATCGTCGAGGTCGGTTTTAACGGCGGCGAAACTACCGGCATTGCCAACACCCGCGACATCGGTATCGGCGGTTTTTACCTCGCCACCAAGACCGAGCTGCTCGAAGGCACGCTGCTTTTCTTCAAACTGGCGCTCGGCGATAAAGAAATGAGCTTGAGCGGCGTGGTCGTCTATAGCGACCCGGGCCAGGGCGTCGGCGTGCGGTTTCATAATCTGTCGGCCGATGATGAAGCGCACATTCGCGAGACTTTGGGATTGTAGGCTGGAATTTTTTTATTATTCGCTTAGGTATTGTTCGTGTATGTTGGTGTGATTTAGTGGTTTCAGTCTTAAGGTTTCTATTAAACGGCGATTTAAGACTGGAACCACGAAACGACACGAAGCAACACGAAAAAAGCGATGCGACAAGAGAAAACGCAAAGGACGCGAAGATCGCAAAGTAATTAACAGTGATGAATGGTAGTTATAATCTAAGAACCTCGCCATTTATCATTAACAATTAACCGTTATTCATTAAAAAAATTATGTTCGATCAATTTACCATGGGGATCGAGGAAGAATTTCAGATCGTCGACCCGACCACAAGAGAGTTGAAGTCGCACGTTTCGGAAATTCTGGACGAAGGCAAACTGCTGCTGGGCGAAAAATTAAAGCCGGAAATGATCCAGTCGATGATCGAGGTCGGCACCGGCGTTTGCAAAAACGTGCAGGAAGCGCGCGAAGATATTTCCAAGCTGCGCTGTATCATCTCCGCGCTGGCGCGAAAAAAGGGAATGGAGATCATTGCCGCTTCGACCCACCCGTTCTCGCACTGGGGCGATCAGAAAATTTTTGACGATCAGCGTTACGACATTATTGTCGAAGAGCTGCAGATGGTCGCGCGCAGCCTGCTGATCTTTGGCCTGCACGTACACATCGGGATCGAAAGCCCCGAGCGAAGAATTCAGATCATGAACGCCGCGCGTTATTTTCTGCCGCACGTGCTGGCGCTGACCACTTCGAGCCCCTTCTGGCTGGGGCACAACACCGGCTTGAAATCCTACCGCTCCGAGGTGTTCAAAAAATTTCCGCGCACCGACATCCCCGATCATTTTGAATCGCACCAGCAATTTCAAAGCTATGTCGATCTGTTGATCAAAATGAACTGCATCGACAACGCCAAGAAAATTTACTGGGACGTGCGCCCACACCCGTTTTTCCCGACGCTCGAATTTCGCATCTGCGATATCCCGACGCGTGTGGACGATACGATCGCCATCGCGGCGCTGTTTCAGGCGATCGTCGCCAAGGTCGATTCGCTGATCGAAAAAAATCTGGGCTTTAGGCTCTATCACCGCCGCCTGATACAGGAAAATAAATGGCGCGCGATCCGCTACGGGCTGGACGGCAAACTGCTCGACCTGGGCAAACAAAAAGAAGTGCCGGTCAAAGACCTGATCCGCGAGCTGCTGGATTTTGTGGATGAAGTGGTCGACCCGCTCGACTCTCGCAAAGAGATAGAGCATATCCACACCATTCTCGACCGCGGGACATCCGCCGACGAACAGCTGAAAGTTTTTGAAGAGAACGGTAGCAACAACTTTTTACCAGTCGTCGATATGCTGATCAAAAATACGCTCGTGAATGTGCCCGAGAAGTGTTTTGATTGATTAGTCTATCGAGTTTATAGAGTCTGTTGAGTAAAGAGTCAGAGGTAAAAATTGTAGGGGCAGGTCTTGTGCCTGCCCTTCGTCTTTGGAGATAAATCATTCCATTGAATGATATTGATAAAAGAACACGCTCAAGAATGTGTCCGAGAGTGCTTTAATTAGGAGAAGTTATCAGATTGACTTGGGAGTTTATACAGAATCTCGGTCTTCAACCAGAGCCGCGTCCCAGGTAGAAAAATTATCCAGGTAAGACAGCAACAGAAAAAGGGCATAAGTTCTTTTTCGTTCTTTTAACAAAGGGATCAAAAGTATCAGTATTAATACGGTTAAAAGCATCCAAATTATGCATAAAAGCGGGCTTAAATTAAATTCGATGAAAGAAACCAAGATTGTTATAAGTGTTATCTGTATGTAGTAGATCTCATTAATATTATCTCTTACACTCTCCAGCCATTTTCGATCCTGGGTAACCGATCCGTATAAAGCGATTCCTTCCATTAAATCTTTATTTGTAAAATTGATAGTGTGTTCGATGGCGTCTTCAGTTATTTTCCTCACCATTTTAATATGAGACTTCATATCTGGATTTGACACGCTTCTGAGGTACACATAATCAAAAAAATCATTTTTATTGTTGAGCAGTATCGATGCTGAAAGATGCGGAGCCGGTTCGTATAGTTCGGATAAGCCAATTGCGCTAAACAATTTATTGATTAAATTAATTTTATAAAGCAAGGCAAATCCTAAGCCCAGGAGATGACATATAATCTCCAACAAAAAAAGCCCGAGGCTGCAAAAAAGGATTATCAGGACTATACTGATTATTCCTGAAGATAAACTTCCAAGAGTTCCTAAATCAATACTTAATAATTTGTTGACAATTTCAAAGGTCAGCTCTCGTCCCAAAATTATCAGTAGGATAACAGAAAGAAAAATGGACCCAAGAGCAAGACGTGGGAACAGGCGCCAAAATCTCAAGTAGCTTTCCATATACTTTATTTTAGATAAACAAAATTAAAGCTGCAATAAAAATTTGAAGCGTCTAGGCGAGCATCGGAAGATCATCGGCCTCCAAAGATCACTGACATTGAGAAAGCTGTCCCAAACCTTTAAGATGGAATCTCAGCAATTTTACAAACTTAACCAAGGGGCGAGAAATAATATATATGGCTATAGCAAACGGAATTACGCTCGATCAGGCGAATAAGGTGATCGCGGCGGCGCGCAAGCGGGCGAATAAGATCAAGGTGATGATGAATATTGCCGTAGTGGACGCAGGGAATAACCTAACAGCGTTCGCGAAGATGGACGGCGCGTGGCAGGGCAGTATCGACATCGCGCAGGGCAAAGCTTATACGGCTCGCGCTTTTGATATGTCGACAAAAGACTTAGGCGCGGCTTCGCTGCCGGACGGCCCGCTGTTTGGCATCAACGCCAGCAACGACGGCAAGATCATTATTTTCGCGGGCGGTATTCCGATTCTGGATCGCGAGGGAAATGTCGTGGGCGCGATCGGCGTTTCAGGAGGAACGGTCGAGCAAGATCAGGACGTTGCCGAGGCCGGTGTAGCGGCGTACGCGTAATAGCGGAATTTAAGGGCAGGCTTTGTATCTGCTCTTAGAAAGCCGCCTAAAGGTGAGCCTCAGAACGGAAACCCGGTCGCTATTGCTCCCGGTTCTGACCTCATTGCGGATGACGCGCCGCTAAATTAAAAGGGCGGCCACAGGTGCCGCCCCTACATTAATCACTAATCGTTAACCGTTATTAGTTAGCGGCTTTGATCTGTCTCGCGTATTCTTCGGCGATGACGTGGTTGAACCAGCCGCGGTGGTGGCCGCCGGAGTGCTGGTTGTCTTCGGGCAGGGCGGGGATGGCGGCTTCGACGGATCTGACTTTCGGGGCCCAATCGGCAAACCCCACCGAATTATTTTGCGCCCAGGTTTTCAGCCATTCATAAGACGTGCCGTTGTCGCTCCAACTCACTACCAACTGCGCGTTATTTTCTTTGGCAAAGGCGAGGATGCGGTCCAGCACCGGCCCTTCCAGTTCGGCGATGGAGGGAACCTGCTGCGTCTGGCCTTTCATATTATCAACCTGCGCGGTGCCGCGCCGCAGATTAAAGACGGCCGCTTTTAACCGAATGCCAAGCTGCAGATCGTCGGTCAGCCATTGCATCGGGCGCACGAACGAGCCCCAGGTCGGGCTGCCTTCCACCATGTGTTTATGCCGGTAGCCCGTCTTAAATAACGTGTCGTCTTCAAAGTCGTTGGCGCAGCCGAGATAGAGAATCACTTTCGGCTTGCCGATAGAGCCCGAAAAGCGTTTTAACGAGATCAGCGCCTGTTCGCCTCCCGAGGCCGCAATGCCGAGATTTACCACACCGAATTTCTTTTGATAAAAACCGTCTTCGCCGGTATTAAGAATGAGGTCGAGCTGCGCCGGGTAAGACATGTCCGCGGGCAGCCCGGTGCCCTGGGTAAAAGAATCGCCGGAGGCAAAAATGAGATTTTCGTAACCCGCAAAATCGTCCTGAAAATTTACCGTGCCGAGCGCATTTGTACGGACCTCCTGCTGAAAGTCGGTGGTTTTAAAAAGATGCACACCGGGTTTGAGCCGCGTGCCAAGCTCTTCGTCATACTGGTATGACTGAAGTATCGAGACCTGGTAAACAGGCAGGAAAGTACGCAGAATGACTTCGGCAATGATCAGCATTACAAAAGTCGAGATCAAAAAAGCAAAAATGCGTCCCAGGCAGGAACCACGGCGGCGATCAGGGTTTTTCATAAATTAGTCGAGCGAGTCTATTAAGTCTATCGAGCGGATCAATTCTGACTCGACAGACTCAATGGACTCGCTAGACTCGATAGACTGTATTCTACTTGTGTCGCTTAAAATATTGAATCTCGCGTTCGTGTTTTTCGGCGGCTTCCTTTGTTTTAAAGGTGCCGAGGTTTCTGCGCTTGCCGGTTTTCTCGTCTTTTTTGATCGAATATATACGGTATTCGCCTGATTTTAACTTGCGTATCATAATCGTACCTCTGATCTTTGATACGCAAGGAATATGCCAATTAGGACAGAAACGGAGTCGGAACCCGAAGCGGTAGCGAGGGGTTTTAAAAACGTAGAAGGATAAAGCGATAAAGGAACCACAGACCAAAACCCCTCGCTACCGCTTCGGGTTCTGACAAACCTAGTTTGCCGATTTGCCGCAGGCGACCTCATAGGTGCCGGCGTTATTGCACTGAAACGGCTTGGTGTAATCGGTAGGCTGCCCGCAGGTATAATAGAGATAGATCGCATACCAGAGGGCCGCGCGGTAGTTGTTGCAGCCAAAGGGACCGCCGGCGCACTGTTGATTACGGATGTTCATCGCCTCCCAGCTCATATTCATCCACTTCAAATAGTAAGCGCCGATCATTTCGCCCGTCCGGTCGTCGCCGCCTGAGCAGTGAACGTAGACGACGGTAGTCGGCTGCGAGAAGGTGAGGATCTGGTGCAATCTTTCGGTACGGGAAATGAGCGTATCGGGCAGCCAGGCGTCGAGATTGAGCGCCATGTATTTCGTCACGGCTTCTTCCCGCAGCGGAGCATCAAACGGGCAAAGCCCGGTGCCTTTTGTTTCCCAAAAATCGAACCATCCCTGGCCCGAGTTGGCTTGAAAATATTCATACTCGGAGACGATCTGCGGAACCTCGCCAGCGTTTTCCCATTGCTGCAGGTTGATGTCGTAGACCTTGTAATCGGCGGGCATGATAATGTTCGATTTTCGGCCCGCGCTGTTGATTGCCGACTTCAGCCCGGAATAGTTAAAGCTGTTGTCGTCGTTCATCGGCCTGGCGCCGCGAAAGAGATAATTCGTGCCGCCCTCGATCGCCTGGACGGAATCTACAAAATGCACATTGCCCACGTCGCTTCCATTTGTACTGTCCATAGTTTTTATTCCTTTAGCTCTGCCTATAAATCAAATCTTTTGCCTGTAAACTGCACATATTTATAGAACGATAGATTAACGATGTAGTAAACCCGGGAGCGCCGGTGTCCCGCCGGCAAGCGCGACTTGCTCGCGCTAACTATCGTAATCCAAGGCTTTCCAGATCGCTGCGCGATCCGAGCCGGCGGGACACCGGCGCTCCCAAGTAGAGTCGAATGTTAACCGATAACTTGTTTTGCCTATAAACTCCGAGACTTTTTCGACTTTTATAGATAAAGCCTTACTCCTTTTCCAGCAGGGCCAGCATCTTGGTTGGCGTATTGAGGTTGCGGTTGGTGGCCAGGACGCCGAGTTGTTTTTCCAACCTGGGTTCTTTGAAAAAACGCGATTCGCTAAAACCCACGCGGAACATCATATAAAGCTCACGGCCCTGGAATTTGAAAACCTCAGTCTCGGAATTGCATTCGTCCAAGAACTTTTTCATCGCGGCCCTGGCGGGCAATTCGTCATAAAAATTGATATAAGTTTTGGCGCCTTCGGGCGGGTTTTTGAACGGGTTGTTCTTGAGCAAAGCCGCCAGCTCGGCTTGCGAACGGAGCATTACCTTGACCTCATAGCCGAGGTTGTCTTTCAGATGCTTTTCGATCTTTGCCGTCAGCTTCTTTTCGTCTTTTTCTTTAGTGTCGAAAATTATATTGCCGCTGGCGATATACGAACGCACGTTTTCGAGTTTAAGTTCGGTGAAAAGCTTTTTCAGCTCATCCATTTTGACGTTGCGCTTGCCGAGGTTCATTCCGCGCAGAAATGCAAAGTAAGTGATCATAATTTAATTTCAATTCGGGCGATTGCCTTTACGAAAATCATAGATTATCCGGCCGGTGACTTTGATCGGTTTGCCGCATCTGATGGTCGGGGTGAACTTCGACATTTTGGCGGCCTGGATCGCAGCCAGCCGGGCTTCGCCAAATTTCGCATCGGACGTAGCCGAGATAACTTTACCGGTTTCATCTATGGTCACGTTAACGATCACCGTGAGTCCGGATCCTACGCTCCGGGTCATGGTAAAGAAACTCGGGTGGATCAGGCTTTTTGCATAACCGTTTACGATCCCGATCTCCAGCTCATGATGTTTGAAATCAAGGCCCGCTATATCTTTATTGGACCTTGCCAGATAAAGCGACTTGATCACTTCACGCCAGGCGTTTTCGCCCGCGACAGCATCTTTATCGGTTCGCAGATAGATCACGGTAATGAATCTGTTGCCTAAAAGAAAAGGGTAAATTTCACCGGAGCTCGACTCATTATTATAGACGCCGAGGTAGCGATTGCCGGATATGTCACGTCCGTTAAGAGAGAGGCAGGTGCCTTCCTGCCGCGGGGGATCAAGAGGGGTAGCCAGGCCTTCGTGGACCGCATTAACATAGAGCGTATTTATCACATTCTGCATGCGCTCATAATCTTCCTGCGATCCCGGACTTGCCAGCGGTGATATTAAAGAGATCAATACATTCGTCCCTTTTTTTGACAGCAATATATTTTGAATATCTGAAGTACTTTGATCCGCTATATTCCAATCCGACGGGTAGCTGAATTTGAGCCCGCCGCTGTCGAAAGTCTTAAGCGGTTTGGCGGGAGCCTGCGCGAAACCTGAAATAACCGAAAATAAAAAAACAAATACTACCGCTTTTTTCATGCAGTCATTAAACATCAAGAGAGTGGTTCTTGTAAACAGGTTTTAGCGGGGAATGAGGTCAGAACCGGGAGCGGTAGCGACCGGGTTTCTTCCAGAATTGAGAAGAGCGAAGGCTTAAAACTTAAAACCAAACCCTCGCTACCGCTTCGGGTTCTGACCTCATCACTAATCACTGGCCACTATCTCTTATAAACCACTCCGTTTTTCATGACAAAGGAAACCTTCTTGAGCGTGTTGATATTATCGAGCGGATTTTCGGCCGTGGCAATTATATCGGCGGCCAGTCCGGCCTTGATCGCGCCGCGCTGTTTGTCAACGCCTAAGAGTTTGGCGGCGTTCGGCACCATTATTTTCAGAATATCTTTATTGCTCACGCCGGCCTCGGTAAAGCTGTCGATGTATGAAATGGCGATCGTGCCGCGCGTTTCGCCGGGCTCGGCAAAGAACGCGTCGGTGCCAAAGGCCATCGTGACGCCGATGTTATAAGCGCGTTTTAAGCGGTCGAGAAAAACGCCGTGAAAAAATTTGGGGAAGTCCGGCCCTCCTCCCATGAGGCCGGCGGCTTTTTCGGTAAAATCGGTGCCGACCAGCACTACGTTGTGGTCCTTGGCCAGTTGCAGCACTTCATCGGTCATGCGAAAACCATGCTCGATGGAATCCACACCGCCGAGCACGGCATTACGCGCGCCTTCGGTGGTCATGCAATGCGCGGCGAGTTTGATGCCGGCGCGGTGCGCCTGGTCGACCATAAACTTTATGTCATCGGCGGTATAGATGTATTTCTGATCGTCGACCACGATTTTTATCACCAGCGCGCCGTAGTGAATATTTTCGCGGATGGCTTTTACCATCTCGTCGCGCGTGTCGGCGTAGAGATACTCCGGGTTGCCGAGTTCGGGACGGTCGGGCTGCAGTTGATACTGGCCGCCGAAAGGCGCGATGATCCGCCCGGCATTGATCATGGTCGGGCCGGGAACGATCCCGCGGTCGATCGCCAGGCGCAGCGCGGTGTCGCCGTAGCGGCCGTTGTTGCCCACGTCGCGCACGGTGGTAAAGCCGGATTCGAGCATATCCTTTGCGTTTCTGGTGCCCTCGACCGCGCGGTAGGCCGTCGTCTCCTGCATGTCGATACTAAACTGATTACGCTCCTGGGGCACAGTGGTGTAGCAAAGATGCGAGTGAGCGTCAAAGAGGCCGGGCAGCACCGTGGCGTTTGAAAGATCGATGACCGTCGCCCCGGCGGGGATCGCCAGGCCCGAGCCGACCGCGGTGATCTTGCCTTTATCCACCAGAATTATCTGGTTCGCCGCTGTGGTGCCGGTTTCCGGATCGACCAGCTTACCGGCTTTGATAGCGGTAACCTGCGCGGAAACAAAGCAGGTAAATATCAGCAGAAATACGGGTGCGAAGAATATCTTAATATTTCTCATTTTTATAAATTGCCACTAGCTTTAGCTAGTGGGTTTAAATATTCAATTTAACCGGGGGCTTTAGCCCAATGAAGATTCGGCTAAAGCCTTCACTTTAACCAGTGCCTGGAGACCACAAGCTAAAGCTAGTGGCAATTTACGATCTGTTTATAACAGATCGAGTGTTATATAAAAGGTATCTACGAGGGGATATTTGCGAATGTTTCATTCAATATATGGGGCGCCATATGGAGCGCCGAATTCATTCGGCTTGTTTGCGCCCGCTTTGGAAATTAAGTAGGACCTCAAAAAAGGCGGAAACGCGACAGTTATGGAGCGTGCTTACTAACCGGGCAAAAAAACACGCTCCATAACTGTCGCGTTTCTGCCTCGAACGCTGGGCGTTCGCTGCGAACAGTAACTTTCTAGCTCCAGGACGTGTTTGCTGATCGGCAAAAGAGCACGCTCCATAACTGCCCTGGTTTCTGCCTCGAACGCGGGGCGTTCGTGCCTAATGAATTCGGCGCTCCATATTGGCGCTTCGGGAAACCCTGACCGCAGTTTTACCGTATAACCGTCAACATTTCGTTCTATCTTAGTTCTTAAGGAGCAAAGCTATCTGTATGAATTTCCTTCGTAAAGTTTTTTCTTTTCTCATGCTGCTGAGTATGTGCATGGCGACGATGGCGCAATATAAAGCCTTCGACACGGCCCGGATGGATTCCGGCGCTCTGGCCTGCGACAATTTTTATCAATACACGAACGGCACCTGGCTGAAAAATACCGAGATCCCGCCCGCCTTTTCCTCCTGGGGAACGTGGGACATCCTCGGCACCAGCTTACGCGAACGCTCGCGCGATATTCTCGAAACGGCTGCCAAAAATACTTCCGCCGCCAAGGGCTCCAGCCTCCAACTGATCGGCGATTATTATGCGTCGTGCATGGACCTGGACGCCATCGAAGCCGCCGGGGCCAAGCCGATCGAGCCGTATCTGAAAGAGATCGACGGCGTAAAAGACGCCAAAGATCTGCGCAAAGAGATCGCCATGATGCATCGCCGCGGCGTGCAGCCGGTCTTCGGCTTTTTTATCTTTCTCGATGAAAAAGACAGCACGACGAACATAGCCAACGTCGGGCAGGGCGGGCTTGGCTTGCCGACCCGCGATCACTACACGAAGACCGATGAAAAATCGAAAGAGCTGCGCGATAAATATACCGCTCACGTAGCGCGGATGTTCGGACTGCTGGGCGACAGCTTGGAGGCGGCCAAGGCAAATGCCGACACCGTGATGAAGATGGAAACGCGCCTGGCGCTGGCGTCGAAAACGCCGGTCGAACTGCGCGAACCCGAAGGCTATTATCACAAAATGTCCGTCGCCGAAGCCAACAAACTGATGCCCGGTTTTTCCTGGGAAGAATACGGCAAGGAAGTGGGCACGGCCAAATTCGACACGATCAACGTGGGACAGCCGGCCTTCTTTACCGAAGCGGCCAAAATGATGAGCGATGTTTCGATCGCCGATTGGAAAACCTATCTCCGCTGGAACGTGGTCAACGCCGCCGCCGGTTCACTCTCGAAAGCTTTTGACGATGCGAATTTTGATTTTTACAACCGCACGCTGAGCGGCCAGAAAGAGCAGCTTCCGCGCTGGCGCCGCTGCACCCGCGCCACCGACAATTCATTGGGCGAAGCGCTCGGCGAAGAATTTGTCAAAACGAATTTTACGCCCGCCGCCAAACAACGGATGAACGAATTGATCGACAATCTTTTTGCCTCTTACAAAGAGCACATCAACAAGCTCGATTGGATGAGCGAAGATACGCGCAAACAGGCGCTGGTCAAGCTTGCCGCTATCAAACGCAAGATCGGCTACCCCGACAAAATGCGCGGCTATGCGGGATTGACCATCGACCGCAAATCGTATTTTGATAACGATTCGCGGCTGGGTGAATTTTTTGTTAAGCGCAATTTGAAAGACCTGGGGATGCCGCCCGATGCGACGCGCTGGGGAATGACCGCCGCCACGCTCAACGCGCAATACAGCTCGAACTTTAACGACATCACTTTTCCCGCCGGAATTTTGCAGCCGCCGTTCTTTGATTTCAAAGCCGACGATGCGATCAATTACGGCGCGATCGGCGCTGTCATCGGGCACGAGCTGACGCACGGCTTTGACGATTCGGGCAGCCTCTATGACGCCGCCGGAAATCTGAAGACGTGGTGGACGGATGCCGACCGCAAGAAATTCGAAGAAAAAGTGGATTGCGTTACCAAGCAGTTTGACGCTTATGAACCGGAAAAAGGCGTGTTCATCAACGGCCAACTGACGCTGGGCGAAAACCTGGCCGATCTCGGCGGGCTTTCGATCGCCTATGACGCTTTTCTCAAATCGATGGACGGCAAAGCGCGCCCGGCAAATATCGACGGCTTTACGCCCGAGCAGCGTTTCTTCTTCGGCTGGGGACAGGTCTGGTCGGGCAAATACCGCCCGGAACTTACCCGGCTGCTGATCCAATCCGACCCGCACTCGATACCCGAGTTTCGCGTCAACGGCCCGCTGGCCAATATGACCGAATTCTCACAGGCCTTCGGCTGTAAGGCAGGCGACAAGATGGTGCGCGGGAAACAGTGCAGGGTGTGGTAGCTGATAACGGTGAGTGATTAACGAAAGAGCCCGGTGATGAGCCGGGCTTTTTGATCTATGGAGCGCGGGCATCTTTGCCCGCAACGAACGCTCCGCGTTCGAACGCATCTGCTAACGCAGACGCTACTGACATGAGCGCGACAAGTCGCGCTTTGCGGGCAGGGATGCCCGCGCTCCATACTACTAAAACATCGAATTATTATTCGCGCATTTTTTAGGAATGTCCTGAACCACGTCCCAATGCTCGACGATCTTGCCGTTTTCATCGTGGCGGAAAATATCGATCCGCGCGATGCCGGTCGAGCCGGGCATTTCCTGAAAACAGTGGAGCATGACGAGGCTGCCTTCGGCGATGACGCGCTTAAAATGCATGTGTTTGTCGGGGTTGTCTTCGGCCAGCTTTGTGTAATAATCCACGAACGCTTTTTTGCCGTTTCCGACCGCAGAATTATGCTGGACATAAACATCCCCGACATAATCACGCATAGCCTGAGTGGGGCGTGACTGATTGAACATCAGATCGTAAAATGCGATGGCATTTTCTTTATTGCGTTCGATTGGAGTTTGTATCACACATCAGTATAGCACCTATTTCTATGGAGCGCGGGCATCTTTGCCCGCATCTTGTCAGTAGCGTCTGCGTTAGCAGATGCGTTCGAACGCAGAGCGTTCGCGCCGAATGAATTCTGCGCTCCATATTAGTGCTTAAAGTGCCTGATGCCGGTAAACACCATTGCCAGTCCGGCTTCGTTGGCGGCTTGAATTACTTCTTCGTCGCGGACGCTGCCGCCGGGTTGGATGATGGCGGTGATGCCGGTTTTGGCGGCTTCGTCCACGCCGTCGCGGAAAGGGAAGAAGGCATCCGAAGCGAGCACCGAGCCTTTGATATTTAGATCGGTTCGCGCGGCGCGCATGGCGGCTATGCGGACAGAGTCGATGCGGTTCATTTGTCCCGCGCCCACGCCGACGGTTTGAAATTCGTTGGTGAAAACAATGGCGTTAGATTTCACGTGCTTGCACACTTGCCAGGCAAAAAGCAGCGCTCTTAATTCCTCTTCCGAAGGCACTCGTTCCGTCACCACTTTCAGATCGGCGGGCGAAACTTTTTGCAGGTCGCGGTCCTGCACCAGCATCCCGCCGGAGATGGTGCGGTATTCCAATTTTTCCTGCGCCGGTTCGGCTTTTAGCACGCGCAGATTTTTCTTTCCTTCCAGCACCGAAAGCGCGCCGAGCGTGTAATCGGGCGCGATCACCACCTCGGTAAAAATTTCCGTGACAACTTTTGCCGTGTCCGCATCGAGCGGCTGATTAAAAGCGACGATGCCGCCAAAGGCCGAAACGGGATCGGTCTGCAGCGCGCGTTTGTAAGCCTCCAGATTGCTTGCGCCCAGCGCCACGCCGCTCGGGTTGGTGTGTTTGATGATCGCGCAGGCGAGTGAGCCAAAATCGTTGACCAAAGCCCAGGCGGCTTCGGCGTCGATGTAGTTGTTGTACGACATTTCCTTGCCGCTTAACTGCTCGGCATTGGCAATGCCGCCATCTGCATCAGACAGGTAGACAGCCGCGTGCTGGTGCGGATTTTCGCCGTAGCGCAGGTCGGCGTATTTTTCCATCTCGACCGAAACATATTCGTCCGCCAGCGAAGGTTCGTTAGAATGCTCGGGCTCATCTCCAAAAGGATTGAACGGTTCGAGAAAATCCAGATCGTCGTCGGAAAGCTGTGCGGCCAGGTAGCTCGAAATAGCCAGATCGTAATTTGCCGTGCGGGTATAGGCGAGCGTCGCCAGGCGCTGGCGGGTCAGCAGAGAAAGCGAGCCGCCCGTGTTTTTCATTTCGCCGATGATGTGCGAGTAAAGGTTGGCGTCGGTCACTACTGCCACGTCGCGCCAGTTTTTCGAAGCCGAGCGGATCATCGCCGGGCCGCCGATGTCGATATTTTCCACCGCTTCTTCCAGCTCGACGTCTTCCTTAGCTATCGTCTGCTGGAAAGGATAGAGATTTATCACCACCAGGTCGATCGGTTCGATCTCGTGTTCGGTCATCGACGCCTGATGTTCTTCGTTGTCGCGCAGCGCGAGAAAAGCGCCGTGAATTTTCGGGTGCAGGGTTTTCACGCGCCCGTCCATCATTTCCGGGAAACCGGTGACATCGGATACCTCGCGCACGTCCAGGCCGGCTTCGCGCAGTGCGCGGGCCGTGCCGCCGGTGCTGATGATCTCCACGCCGAAATGCTTTAATTCCTGCGCGAATTGGGTGATGCCTGTCTTGTCCGAGACGCTGATCAGCGCCCGTTTGATACGTCTTAATTCATCTGTCATAAATGGTTAAAAAGTTATTATATAGGCTGGGATGGGAAGGTACAAAGAGGAGGAAATTTAACAGGAAACCGGGTCAGTAGCGCCTGCGTTAGCGGGTGCGTAATGTGAGTCGGAATATCGCGCATCGGCTGACGCCGACGCTACTGACCACATTACCAATTGCGGGCGAGTGCCTTAAAAGAAAAAGCGTCCGAACAGTAATAAGCTCAAAATAAAAGCTACTGTTATCAATACGACTTTGATTAGGCTCATATTTTAATCCCCAATAGCTGAAAAGAAACTAAATCTTAATTACCTTTGATGCAAAAGTCAATAAATAAGGTTTGCCACGCCCAAGGCTAATTTTTAAGGTGTTCCAATGCCATTTTGGTACTAAAAGCTACTATTTCGGCTAAACTGCTATGTCCGCCAGGCTACAGACAAGCTTTTGCAGTTTTTGTTAAAAGATAAGCGTCACCGTCTGTTTTTACGATCTAAAGAACTACCCGAAGATATTGCCATTTTTGGAAAGGGTTAACGTGCCTCATTCTGCGTCGCAGATCCTTTATGTAGATAGTGATGAATCCTGTTGCGGGCTTGTGCGGCGGCTGCTTGGATCTGACGGCGATCAAGAGGTAACCACCGTGGGCACGGCGGAAGAAGCGCAGGAGCTAATGGCGGCCGGGACGTTCGATCTTTACATATTCGATCAGCCATGGCGCTATCCGTTGACAACGCTGGAGTTATGCCGGTCTGTGCGGCAAAACGATGTGAAAACGCCGATCCTCATATTCTCGGTACTGACAGGTGAGATCGACCGCCGTAAAGGGCTGGCGGCAGGCGCTAACGAATTCCTCGTCAAACCCGACGACTTAAACCGGCTGCCGGAAACCGCAGCTCGTCTTTTGCAAAAGAAAATGGCTTCGCGGGGAAATTTCTAACGGATAACCCGGCTTAAAGCACGCAAAATCTATAACTTAGGGATATATTAAAAAATTTCCGCAATGTTCGCTACCTGACAGACCGACTAACATTTTTGCTTTAATCTCTTTTCGATATTCGTTCTAACAAAATTCAGACCTGTGATTCGAAATTCATAGATTTAGGGAGACAAGATATGTGTTACTCGTATCCTCAGATCCTTTATGTCGATAGCGATCCGGATTCTTGTGAAATTTTGCGAATGATGCTGCAGCAGGCAGATGAAAGCTATGAGATCACGACCTTGAACTCTGCCGAAGACGCTGTCGAGCTTCTCTCCCGGAGAGCTTTCGATCTGTACATTTTTGATCAGCCGTGGCGCCAGCCGTCAGGGCTCGATCTGTGCCGCAAGGTCCGCGAAAAAGACGGGAAGACCCCCATTCTTGTCTTTTCCGTGATGTCACGCGATGTGGACAGGGAAAAAGCAATGGCGGCCGGAGCCAATGTCTACCTGATAAAAGTGGATGATATTGACCTGCTTACAACAACGGTCAAACGGCTTTTAGATGGCAGAGAGGCGGTCGTGCTGGCCCATTAGACGAATTCAAGCGCAGACGTATCATAAAAGGCCCGTTCGCAGAACGCAGGCCGTTACCGGTTTTTATGCTACAATCAGCCTGAAGAATTATCAGGTTTTTTGAAAATTCACCACAAATGACATCGGGCAGTGAATCCTAATCACCTCCTTGTGCCTTTTGCTGTGTTTTGCACGCGAAATGGACGAACCAAGGAGATCCAAATGCCCGGAAAATTACCAAGGCTTTCAACCAGGAACTATATTTTAAATTCCCTGCCGGACGAGGACTATAATCGGCTGCGTCCGGGCCTGGAAAAGCTCGATCTTCCGCGCGGCAAAAATATTTACATGCCTGATGAGCGGATCAAACACGTCTACTTTCCCGATTCTTCTATGATCTCGGTGGTTACCAATACTTCTATCGGTGAAAGCATCGAGGCGGGCGTTATCGGCTGGGAGGGATTGGCCGGTATCGAGGTTTTGATGGGCGTCGATTCGACCTCTAATGAAAGCATGGTCCAGATCGCCAACGGGGCCATTCGTATCAAGACCGAATTGATAAGAAAAGAGTTCCAAAGGAACGGCGCGCTGAATAAGATCGCCCTGCTCTATATGCACGCGCTGCTGATGCAGGTCAGCCAGACGGCTCTGTGTAACCGCCTCCACTCTCTGGAGCAAAGGCTTTCCCGCTGGCTGCTGATGTGCCGCGATCGCAGCGGGACGGATGAGATCAGGCTGACGCAGGAATTTCTCTCGATCATGCTGGGCGTAAACCGCCCGACGGTCTCTATCGCCGCCACGACACTGCAGAGCGCCGGTTATATCCAATACTCCCGCGGGCGCATCACTATCGTAGACAGCCCTAAGCTGGAAAAGTTTACCTGCGAATGCTACAGCGCGGTAAAAAAATTATGGCCGCCCGCGGCGAAATAGGAATGAGGTCAGAACCGGGAGCGGTAGCGACGGGGTTTCTTCCTTCATGTCTTTCGTGCGATTCGTGGTTGCGGCGGAGTCAGTAGCGTCGGCGTCAGCCGATGCGTAAGCCCTGGCAAGAGACGCATCGCTAACGCCGACGCTACTGACAAGAACCCGGCTTGCGCCGATCTTTACCGCCGCAAATGCCTTCCCACACCCGAATATGTTAAATTCTATATAGCCTTTCTATGCGTTTTGGCAGGAATCTAATCGTAAAACTGGTGCTTGCCGCGGTAAGCATTTTTTTCTCTGCCGTTCATATTTCCGCGCACTCCATCGAAGCAAAAATAAAATTCATTTCACCGTCGCGGGTGCTGGTCGAAGGCAAATTTCTGGAAGAGCGGTTTGCCGAAGAAAAGAACTGGACATTTTTACAGAGCTACGCCGATGTCAGCGACCTGGGAAAACGAATTAATAAACTCGTCCTTTTTGATGAAAAGGGAGAGGAAGTGTTTTACAAAAGATTTGCGCCGGGCATATACACCGCGAAAGGCGCGGCGGTACGCTGGCAGTATGAAATCGATCTGAAAACGATGAATGAGCCGACCGCCGCCGCGCATGTTTCGTGGCTGGGGCCGGACGGCGGTTTGCTGATGCCGGAAGATTTGCTGCCGCGTCTGACGCTAGGCGCGGGCGAAAAAGTCTCGGCGCTGATCAAGCTCGATCTGCCCGCCGGGTGGAAGGTCTTTACGACGGATAACAAGGGCGACTATACAGGCGAGAATAAAGGCGGCGATACAGGTGAGGATGAGGCCGGCGAGAGCGAAAACGAATACAGCATCGATGACGTTTCGCGGTGCGTTATGGCGGTCGGTAAGATCTGGCGAGAAACTTCTATTCGGCAGGGTTCGGCTGACCTGAGTTTTATCACCACCGGCGAGTGGCAGTTTCCCGACGAGCAGGCGCTGGGAATTGCTCAAAGCATTCTCGAAGAGCACACCCTGGTTTTTAATGAGATGCCCGGCGATAAGATCCAGATCGTCCTTGCGCCTTTTACCAGGGCAGTGGACCTGGGGTTTTGGCGGGCGGAGACACGCGGCGCTTCGGTCGTGGTAATGTCGAGCCAGATGCCTTTTAAGAGCCAGGCGATCCAGCGTTTGCACGAACAGCTTCGCCACGAGCTTTTTCATCTCTGGATCCCGAACAAACTTGCCCTCAACGGAAATTACGATTGGTTCTTCGAAGGCTTTACGCTTTACCGGGCTTTGCGCACCGGGCGGCGGCTGAATCAAATACGCGCGTCGGATGTGCTCGATGTGCTGGGGCGCACCTATACTCTGGGCGACATGGAAAGAAAAGACCTTTCGCTGATCGAAGCTTCAAAGCGCCGTTGGGAAGGGAATTTCGATTACGTTAACAGCCGCGGAATGATGGTCGCATTCCTCTGCGACCTGGCGCTGATGCGCGAATCGCGCGGGCGGCGTTCGCTGACCGAGGTCTTTCGTGAATTATACCGGAAACATAACGATTCCCATCCGGAGCAGGACGGCACTAAAGCCATCCTCGCGATCCTCAAAAGCCACGCGGAATTGCGCGCAATTACCGAAAAATATATCGAAGGAAAAGAAAAAATAGACTTAGGCGCGGCCATAGCCGATTTCGGGCTGGAAACGCGCACGTCGGCGGGCGTAACGGTAATAAAAATAAAACCCAAACTGACCGGGCGGCAAAAGGACATGCTGGGCCGTCTCGGCGTAAATCCGAACTTTTGATGGAGCGCCGAATTTATTCGGCAGAATTGGGGACGGCTAATGCCGAATGAATTCGGCGCTCCAAATTCGGCACGAACGCAAAGCGTTCGAAAACCCTTTGCAGACTAAAGTCTGTGCTCCATTTGTGTTAAATTATTCAGCGGTGAAGGATGTTATTTTTCTCTATGAGTAAGCCCAAGTTTTTTGCATTTCTCTTGATCCTGGCCGGTGTCGGCTTGTCTAACAGTTGCAGCCTGTTTGAAACCAACAGCGCCGGGTTTTTCAGCACGCCCGATAAAGCGACGATCATTACCGCTAAGGCCCAGATCCGCAGTTCCTATTCGGTGGTCGCCACCGATCTGCTGGAAGTAAAGCGCGGCGAGCGGCTCGATATTCTGGAAGAAACCGATTACAACAACGAGCACTGGTTTCGCGTGCGCGGGCTGGATGAAGACAACACCGAAGGCTGGATCGAAGCGCGCAATGTGATCACGCAAAAGACGCTGGAAAAATCGCAGGCGCTGGCCAACGAAGACCGCGGCATACCTTCACAGGCGACGGCCCAGCTCAAATCCGCCTCGAATCTGCGACTGGCGCCGGACCTGACCCCGGAAAACATTTTGTTCAAGCTCGAGAACGGCGCCACGTTTGAGATCATCGGCTGGAAACTGGTGCCCAAGATCAGAGAAGCGGACGACGTGGATGACGCGCCAAAATCCGGCGAGAAACAGGATAAAAAACAAAAAACGCAGCGCGAACTAAAGAAGGAAGAAGAAGAGCACGATTCGCTGGATGAACGCTATGACATCTGGTACAAGGTGCGCTTTGACCCGAGCGTTTCGCCCGCTCCGGCCGGCTGGCTCTTTGGCCGCCAGGTTTCGCTTCAGGTCCCGGGCGATATTGTTCATTACCAGATCGGTGAGAAAAAATTCGTCACCTGGCAGAGGCTCGATGATATCGACACCGCGTCCACGGCCGGCAAGAATAAAGACGTCGCGGCGAAAGAATCAAAAGCCGGAAGCTGGGTGATCTGCGCGCACAGCAACAAGGCAAAGGCCGAAGACGGCAACGAACCGGATTTTGACAGCATCATCGTGATCGGTTACGACCGTTACGACCAGCAGCATTACGCCGTCTATCGCAGCGGCGAGATCTGGGGAAAGCTTCCGCTACGCGTTGAGGGTGTAGGCGATAATAAGATCTTCAAATTTGCGATACGCAATGCGGCCGGTGAACTCCAGGAAGTGCAGTTCACCACTTTCAAAGACAGCGCCGGACACCTGAAAGTAAACGCGCCACCCGAAGTCCCCAAATGGGAAAGAGGGAAATAAAGTTATTAGTAATTAGTAATTAGTCATTAGTTATTGGTTTCCGCTTTTTTCGTGTTGTTTAGTGTATTTCGTGGTTCCAGTTCTTTATCTTTTAAAACCTGCAACCACTAAATCACACTAAGAAACACAAAAAAACTAAAGCCAATTAGTAATAACGATCTCCGACTAATGACCACTGTTATGGAAAATCCTTTCGGCGACGAACCCATCGAATTAGAGGTCACTGACGTGCTTGACCTGCACGGCTTTGTGCCTGCGGAAGTGGGAATGGTAACCCGCATCTATCTCGCAGAGGCGCGTAAGAAAAACTTCAAATGGGTGCGGATAATTCACGGCCGCGGGATCGGAATGCAGCGCGACCACGTGCGAAAAATTCTGGCCGAAACCGATTTTGTCGAATCTTTCAAAGACGGCGATGAACTCTCCGGCGGCTGGGGCGCGCAGGTGGTGAAGCTGAAATAGGCAAAGACGCGACAGTAAAATAGGCGGAAACGCGACAGTCATGGGGCGTGTGTTTTTAACTCCCGAAAGAAACCCGACAGTCAGGTCAGAGGCAGAAACGCTACAGTTATGGAGCGTGTTTCTTTGTCTCGATCCCACACGCTCCATAACTGTAGCGTTTCACCTATCCCATTATCAAGCGTGTTCTGAGCGGCTAGTTAAGATCTATCTCGAAAGGTAAGCCGCCTTGCCCGTATAACACGTAGTCCATCGCCGCGGTCAAATGTTCGTCCTTCCATAAATAATCCCTACTTCTTCCGCGTGACCACACTTTACGATCCTTGCTGATCTTACCGGATTCTCTTAATTTTCTGGTGGCATATTTCTTAAACAATTCAGCAACCGGCTCGGGTTTCATTTGTGCGGTTACTACTGTGTGAACATGATTCGAACGAGCATTGACCGCGTGTAGAAAAAAGTTTTTAGTTTTGCATACTTCAGCTATTGCCTCTTCTACCAGCGGACGATGGCCTTTGTGTAAAGTAAACGCCCTTTGAGTCATATTTGACTTCATAACGGCTTGAAGATTTTTATTAGACGAGATCTTCGGCGCGCCGTAGATATTTTTGTAGCGATGAACGTCAACCGAACCGCGCGAATCGCCATGCAGCCATGTGCCGTACGTGCGGATAGTGATCAAATAGGCAAGAGGGAATTCACTTTCATCCCAAACTTCTTCGGCCTTGAACATAGGGAGTAGGTTGATTAAGTAAAAGAACACGCTGAGTTTGCCCTGGGGGGAAGAGCACGCTCCATAACTGTCGCGTTTCGGCCTCTGTGTAATTGTCGCTTTTGCCCTGGGGAGAAGAGCACGCTCCATAACTGTCGCGTTTCGGCCTCTGTGTAATTGTCGCGTTTGCTGGGAGAAGAGCACGCTCCATAACTGTCGCGTTTGCTGGGAGAAGAGCACGCTCCATAACTGTCGCGTTTCGGCCTCTGTGTAATTGTCGCGTTTGCTGGGAGAAGAGCACGCTCCATTACTGTCGCGTTTCCGCCTGTTAGCTCTCTTCTATCACGTCGGCCCAGACTTCTTCTTCCTCTAAAACGACCTGGCCTTCGTCGTAGTATTCCATGGCCTGGATGATCTCGGCTTGTTGGGCGAGGTGGTCTTCGGCGTCATTGACGCGGCGGGAAAGGCGCGCGCAGTGTTTTTCCAGTTCGGCGATACGGCGGCGCTGTTCTTTGCCGAGCCGTTCGAGATAGCCCATATAAAAAAGCTGCAGGGCCGCGACCCCGGCCAAAACGATCACTACACCGATCAACAGATACATTGTTGCCATACACTCACCTTGATCTTGTTCAATACACTAAACACAGAAAAAGAGCCTTTTTCCTGTTTGCCTAACCTGACTTCAACTATGCAGCGATTATAACCTTGACTGTCGGCAAAGGAAAAGACAAAATTTTAAGAAATGCAGAAAAAGTGGTTGGGGGATAGGGATTAGGGAGATTTGAGCATGAGGTCAGCAGCGTCGGCGTCAGCCGATGCGCAAAACGACGCACCCGCTAACGCAGGCGTTACTGACTTCGCCGCGGAACTTGAAAAATCGCCGCTAATCGGTGTTTATAGTCTCAGATATTTTTGTGAGAGGCTATAATAGATCTAATGGAAGAACGTAATTTACAACTGCTTTATACGCTATTGTGCGACGACGTGCGGATCGAGATGGGTAACAAGATCTCGCTGATGGGCGTGTTTCAAAACATAATGGTCGAGAAACTGCCCGTTTCGCTGATCAAATTTGCCGTGGTCAATCACCTGGAAGGCGAAGGGAATTATCACACCGAAGTGCGCATTCTCTCGCCCGATAAGAGCCGCGTGGTGGTGACCTCGCAGCCGACCGAGGTCTCGCTCGCGCCGAACAGCTATACCGATAACGTAAGCTTTTTTGTCAACGTCGTCTTTCCCGCCGCCGGAACCTACTGGGTGCAGACGCTGACCGGCGCCGATGTGCTGGAAGAACTCCCGTTGGTCGTGACCGACATCGATACCGTGAATCGCCACACCACAAACGGGCATCACGCCGAAGAACAGATCTCGGAAACAGTAAATTAAAAGGAAAAAAAAGTGGGAGTGGGCATTCTTCGTCTTAAGAGGGTGCTCATTTTTTTATTGCTGCTCAACGACGACCGCCGGAAAAACCTGCGCGGTAAGCGAAAAGACCGAGGGAGGAAATATCTGCACCCCGTTTTTGCCCAAGACCTTCCAGTAAGCTTGCAGCACAGGTTGTGCGTTTGCCGGGATATTATAAACGGCCGATATGTTGATCAGGCCGTTTAAACCCACGGTGCCGCCCAAACCATTTTCGATGACCGTGTAATTCGACGCGGTATCGACGATCGTTATATAAAAATCAAAGTCGACGGCATCACCGGACCAGGCCCATCCCAGATAAAGATTTATCAGAGCCGTGCCTCCATTGCTTAAAGTACTACCGGAAAGATTTAAAGCATTGAGCCCCGGGATGGGGGCATACTGATCGCTTGACGGGCCGGTATCCCCGGTAAGAGGATGCGTAGAGACATAGACTGCTGCCATATTTTTGAGATCTCCTTGTTTTGATTTTGGAGAATCAAAATAACACAAACGGAAGGCAGGGAAAAGAAAAATCAGGAGGAAGGAAAGAAGGAAAGAGGGATTAAGGAAATTAGGGGAAAAAATAGGAAATCAGGAAATTGGAAAAGGGCGTCACATTTTTTGATGGCGCCCTTCCTCATTTCCTTACTTTCCCCAGTTCCTACTTATGGCTTGGTCAGATCGGTTTGTTTCGGGCCGCCGACGTTGACCGGCAGATTAAATGAGAGGCGGTAGATGCCCGCCGAATCGGTCGCTTTTTCTTTGGTCATCGGCTCGACGCCTTTATAGCTGACGGTGACCCGGTATTTGGTTTCCTGGTCAGTCGGCTGAAAGCGAAAAACGAATTCGCCGTCCTGGCTGCTGTAAATAGCCTTGATCTTTTCCCAAACCCCGCCGCCCGTCAGCCGCGATATTTCCACCCGAGCGCCCTGCACGCTAAAACCGGTCGCATCGAAAACGCCGCCCTGGATGGTGACCAGATTGCCGCGGTCCTGGGGCAGCATAAAGTTCCGGTCGCTGAGGTCTCTGACTTTGCCTTTTTTGACCTCGGTACGAAACGATCCCGAACTATAGCCGTCCTTTTCAAAATGCAATATATAAAGCCCGTCGGAGAGGCCGGTGATAAAAAATTCGCCCTTGCTGTCGGTCGAAGCGCTTTTTAACGTTTTGCCTTCCTGGCTAATGGTCACGCTCACGCCCGCCAGGCCGCGCTCGTTTTCGTTCTTGACCTTGCCCTTTACCCCGCCGCTCTGCGCAAATGCCCCGAGCGAAAGCGAAAGTGTCAGGATGAATAATATTGGATAACGCATTGATTTATATGGAGCGCGGGCATCCTGCCCGCAGAGGCTGCTTGCAGCCTGAAAATTTTTCGAACGCTGCGCGTTCATGGCGGGCAAGATGCCCGCGCTCCAAGGCTTACTTCGCTGAAACAGCCTGTTCGGCCTCGATCTTTAATTCCTGGCGAAACTGTTCCGCTACATCATTGATGATATCGTCCAGCTTGCGGGTTGGCTTATAGTTGACGAGTTTGCGGGCTTTATCGAGACAGGGGACCCGCCGCTGCATATCTTCAAAGCCCTCGCCATAGGCGTCCGTATATGAAATAAAGCTGATCTCGCTGCGGCTGCCGGTCATTTTCACGGCTTTTTCCGCCAGGTCTTTGATGGTTATCTCTTCGTCGTTGCCGATATTTATCACCTGGCCAAAGCACTCCGGCGTGTCGATTATCTTCAGCAGCGCCTGCACCACATCCAGCACGTGACCGAAGCAGCGCGCCTGTGAGCCGTCGCCGTGGACGGGGATAGGCTGGTGCTGCAGCGCGGCCTTGATGAAATTGGGCACGACCATGCCGTATTGGCCCGTTTGGCGCGGCCCGACGGTGTTAAAGAGCCTGACGACCATGACCGGAAGCCTGGTTTCTCTCCAATGCGCCAGGGCGAGAAATTCGTCCAGCGATTTAGCACAGGCATAGGCCCAGCGGTGCTTGCTGGTGGCGCCGGTCAGCACGTCGTCGTCTTCGCGAAAGGGGATCGCCGTACCTTTACCGTAAACTTCACTGGTACTTGGGATTAACACGCGTTTGCGATAGCGGGAGCAATAGCGCAGCACGACATCCGTCCCGCCGAAAATGGTTTCGATCGTGCGGACGGGCTGCTCCATGATAAGTTTTACGCCGACAGCGCTGGCGAGGTGAAAAACCCGGTCATGGTCGCGGATCAGTCCTTCCATCAGCCGGTCGTTAAGCACTGTGTCGATAATGACGGTGACGCCTTTTTTGCCTTCCAGGTGGGCGATATTCGAATAACGGCCGGTCGAGAGATCGTCAATGATCGTGATCTCGCTGCTGCCGTCTTTGAGCAGTTCGTCGGCCAAATGGCTGCCGATGAAACCCGCCCCTCCTGTGATCAGATATTTCATTTATTAAAAGTCTCCGTTAATCTCTTATCGGTAGCGTCTGCGTTAGCAGATACGCTGTTTTTACGCACTTGCTCACGCAAGCGCTACTGACATAAAAGTCTCCGTTAAGTGTGAAAGTGTAATTATATAATAAGTTAGCGAGCCAGTGTTAAATAATCATATTAATAACCGTTCGGAATAGATGAAAGATCATAGATGATAACTGAGAGATCCGATCTATTCTCTATTATCTATCAGTTATCATCTATTCCGAACGACATTTCTTCTCAGCACCACAACTTTAGAAAACGGGTTCCAGATCTCTTTTCAACTATCGAACGCTTCGCGTTCATAAACCCGGTCACTACCGTTCCCGGTTTCGACTCATAGACTAACTTTTGCGTTCACTTTATCCGGTATCTTGATAGTCTTTCTAAAATATTCGACCGTTTTGGGCAGACCGTCGGCCAATTTGATCTTCGGTTCCCAATCAAGCAGGGCTTTGGCGCGTTCGATCACCGGTTTTCGCTGTTTCGGGTCATCCTGCGGCAGCGGCAGATATTTTATTTTTAGCTCCGTTCCACAGGCTTTTGCTACCTGTTCAGCCAGCTCTTTCATGGTAAATTCGCCGGGATTTCCCAGATTTACCGGCTCGTGGATGTCTTCGCCCGCGCTGCCGGCCGTATTCATCAGCCGCATCAAGCCCTCGACCAGATCATCGACATAGCAGAAAGAGCGCGTTTGCTCGCCGGTACCGTAAATGGTCAATTCCTCGCCTTTTAGCGCCTGCACGATAAAGTTTGACACCACGCGGCCGTCGTTTTCCAGCATATGCGGCCCGTAAGTATTGAAAATACGCGCGATGCGGGTATTAACGTTGCTCTGGCGGTGATAATCCATCATCAGCGTTTCGGCCAGCCGTTTTCCTTCGTCATAGCAGCTTCGGAGGCCGATAGGATTGACGTTGCCCCAGTAATCTTCCGTTTGCGGGTGAATGAGCGGGTCGCCGTAGACCTCGGATGTCGAGGCCTGCAGGATACACGCGTGAACGCGTTTTGCCAGCCCGAGCATGTTTATCGCGCCCATTACGCTCGTTTTGACCGTTTTTACCGGGTTGTACTGGTAATGCACCGGCGAGGCCGGGCAGGCAAGGTTATAAATTTGCTCGACCTCAAGCAGGATCGGCTCGATCACGTCATGCCGGATCAATTCAAACCTTTTATTGTCGAGTAGATGCGAAACGTTGGAACGCCGCCCGGTAAAGAAATTATCCAGGCAAATAACCTCGTGGCCTTCGTTCAAAAGCCTTTCGCAAAGATGCGAGCCGATAAAGCCCGCGCCGCCGGTAACAAGAATGCGCATAATAGATATTAGATGTTAGAGGTTAGAGGTTAGTAAATCAATTTCTGACATCTAGCCTCTAACCTCTGACATCTGCTTCATTTTAAGTGTTTCTCGAAAAAGGTCAATATTCTCGAATATTCATCGGTCCAGCTTTCGGGCCGGGCAAAGGTGTGATTTTCCGCCGGATAGAACATCGTTTCGAAATACGGCGTCTTGCCGAGGCGGATAAGTTTCTCGACCAACTGCACCGAATCCTGCACGTGAACGTTGTCATCCTGCATCCCGTGCAGTATCAGCAAAGGCTTTTCGAGCTTATCGGCGTAGGCGATCGGCGAGCTGCGTTTGTAAGCTTCGGGATTCTTATCGGGAAAACCCAACCGCTCCGCCGTGTAAATGGGCGAAGAGGCGTAGTAATTTTTCCAGTCCGCCACGGGCCTTAAGGCCGCCGCCGCGGCCACTTTGTCCGGCGCGCGAAAGATCAGCATCTCCGCCATAAAACCGCCATAGCTTCCGCCATAAACGCCGACCTTGCCGGCATCGACGCCGTAATTTTTCACCGTGTAGTCGATAGCGTCAACGTGGTCCTGCATGTCGGGCCCGCCTAGGAAATCATAAACATCGGTGCGCCAGGCCTGCCCGTATCCGGCGGAGCCGCGATAGTCGATGTCCAGCACAACGTAACCTTTTTGCGCCAGCATTTCGTTGAACATAAACTCGCGGTAATAATTGTTCCAGCCGTTGATGGTGTTTTGCAGGTAACCAGCGCCGTGTACGAAGATCACCATCGGATATTTTTTGGCACTTGTTTGATTGCCTCTTTGATTAGCAGTTGCATTGGTTGAGGCAGAAGCGGTGTTATGCCCGGCGGGCAGATATATTTTGGACTTAATAACTTTGCCGTCTTTGCTCGGGATATCGACGAATTTCGGCGCGATCCAGGTCATCTTTCCGAAAGCCTCGGGCGTCGATCTGGTGATCTGCGTGGGCACGGTCAATCCGCGGCAATTCACGCAAAAGCGTCCGACAAAAAGCTCCGCCGGTTTGTTCCATTGCGAACCGGTGAAAAGCACCTCAGGGCCGTCATTGAGTTCGTCGATCTGCGCGCCGCTTTTCATGCCTTTGTCGTCGCCGGTATAGACTTTCACCCGTTCAGAAATTTGTTGCCCGGGCCAAACGGCATAAAATTCACGCACCTCGGTTCCACCTTCGGTCGAAGAATAGAATAGCGTTTCACCGTTGGCCTGCCATTTCGCCCAATCTACTTCGTAACTGCCTTTGGTCAACTGCTTGATCGCGACATTATTTGTAAAACCGGCATCGCCGGGGTTTTCGCCGCGGATCTCGCCGGTCGGATTCGGTTCCGGTTTTCGGCGTTCGAGTGTCGCCAGGTAAAGATGATTGTAGCCGTCGCGTTCAGAGCCGAAGACAAGCCGGCTGTCGTCTTTCGGATTCGGTTCGACGAGGCGTGAAAGCCCGGCGATCCATTTCGGGTCGGTTTCTTCGGTGACCAGGATGACCTGCTCGCCTTTGCTGCCGATGTCTTGAATATAAAAAAGCTGGCGGCGTTTGAGGTCTTTATCCACGCGATCGACGATCAGGCTGGAATTATCCGCGGCCCATCGCAATCCGCGAATATAACCTGCGCCTTCGGATCTCGGCAGCTTTGCTTCAAACGGGCGTTCGGTCGAACCGTCGGTTTTTACCACATAAAGGCGCTGCTCGCTCCAGCCGCGCCGGGCCGGCTGCGCCTGCACAAATTCGTCCAGGTAATTAGGCACCACCAGCGCGCGCTGCCGCGAAGAATCCGACACGACATACGCCATCATGCTGCCGTCTTTTGAGGGCGTGGAGTTTTGCACGCCGATAAAGGCCGCCGGGTTTGCTTCGCGAGTGAGCTGAATGAGAGAGAACTGGTCGGTTTCGATAACAAAAACGTTGCCGCTCTGCAAAAAAGCGATGCGGCGGTTGTCCAGCCAGCGGGCGAAAACCTCGGGCGTCTGGGTTTTGGTCAGGCGTCTGAGAGAACTTGACGAGGATATTTCGGCTTGCTTAAAATCCTCGACTCTAACCCAGAACCGGTTTACGGTCCCGGCTGTTTCATCCGAAACTTTTGTGAAATTCTCATTCGATCTTAGCTGGGGATACGATTCATTAAGTTTAGCGATCTCAACAACGGCCGCCGCCAAATTCCGGGCGAGTTGTAAAATACTTTCTCTCTCGGCCGATGTTTTGTTTTCGCTTGCCAAGACCGCCGAGAGCAACTTTCCGCGGAGGTCCGCCACTTTGGCAAACTTTTCATCTTCCCGAATTCCGTCTATCTGCGCTGCTTTGATCAGGTTGGGAATAATGTCGGTGAACCGGGAAAGAATTTCTTCGACGCCCTTCCACCTTTGAATGATGATGGCCGGTGAAGCCCCGTCATCAACATTCATCATCCAGAGATCGCCGTTTTGCGTAAAGAGAAGCTTTTTCGAATCGGGCGACCAGTCGATATTACCGATCTGGTTTTCGCGCTGGCGCGAGAATTCGTCCCGCACGGTCACGCCGTAGCCGAGTTTGTTTTCGGGAACAGGCGGGCGCATCGCCGGCAGCAGGTCCGACGGGCGCAAGATGATCTTTGGCTCTCCCGTGCCGTTCCAGAGATAAATATTGCGCGGCTCTTTACCATCGGCGTTCCAGGTGAAGACGACCTTCCTGCCGTCGGGTGAAAGACGCTCCGCGTCAGGCCTCATCCCGGCGATCGACGGCTCCGCCATTATTTGCGGCACGGTCAGATTCTGGGCGAAAGAAGAAAGGGTAAAAACCAGCAATAATTGCAGGCAGGCCGTCAGCAAAAGTGTTTTAGCTCTCATATTGATCTTGGAGTTGTAATTTTTATATGAAACCGATTAGTATTAGGGCACACAAGGCCCCGAATATAAACTCAAACTAAAGGTTCTATAACCAAATGTCAATTTTTAACGAAGCGGAAAAAGAAGAAACCGTGCCCCAGGCGGACGCCGGTATAGCGGAAGAATATAGCCAGCGGATGAAGAGCGGCGCGAACTGGTTTTATTGGGTCGCGGCACTTTCACTGGTGAACTCGATCATCATTCTCACCGGCGGCACGTGGAACTTTATTGTCGGCCTCGGTGTTACTCAATTTATCGACGGTTTTATGCAGGCGTTAAGCGGCCAGCAAGGCGGTTTTAGCGCTTTTAGCGTAATGGCGCTGATGCTCGATGTATTGGTGGCGGGAATCTTCGCTTTGTTCGGATATTTCGCGGGCAGAGGCAGCGTCGCAATGTTCATCATCGGAATGGTCCTTTACGTGTTCGATGCGCTTATCTACTTACTGGTAGGAGATTGGCTGGCAATGGGCTTTCACGCCTTCGCGCTTTTCTTTATGGGAAAAGGCTTGATGGCGGCATTTGAATATCGCTCGATGAAAAACAATTCGCCAATGGTGCAGCCATGATCCATAAATAAAACGAATGACTATCGTGATGAGGTCAGAACCGGGAACGGTAGTGACCGGGTCAATGAGCACAGCGAAAAAAACTCCCCGATCCAGTAAGAATAAGAACCCGGTCACTGCGTTCCCGGTCTGACCTCATTATTTGAGCGCTTATTTTACGGCGTTTCCAGTGAATTTACACGTTTTTCCGCTTTTTGTTCCTCTGTCAGCCCCCGCTGGTAATCATAGATAGCGTTTTCCCAGGTCCCGTACATAGCATTCGGGAGCGCGATGAATTTGCCGCCCCAAAGCTGCCGGACCTTATCAACCTCGGCGAAACGGTCCGCCACGGATTTTCTTTCGAATACGCCCGACATATCGTCGAGATTATCGCCCATCAGCAGTACGATGCGGTGTGTTTTGGCGATAGCGTCGCGCCGTTCGTTCTTGCTGGAAACGCCCCCGGTGCGCAGCATAACGGTTTCATCCGTCACGCCCTGGAAACCGGCGCTTTTCAGGTTGTCCATCGTAGCCTGTTTTTGCACGTCGTCGCGGTTGGAGACAAAAAAGACCTTCACGCCTTTTGAGACCGCATAATTTAAAAATTCGACCGATCCGGGGATCGCTTTTGCTTTCCGCAACTCGCCCCAGGCATACCAGCTTGGCGATGAGAACGGCCGGCGTTTTTTGATATCTTCCGCCTGCGAAGGGGAATTGTCCAGCACTGTTTCGTCTATGTCCACTACCACGGCGCGCGGTTTTTTGCGTTCGATCTTGGGAAGCTTTTTCTTCTCCTTGTCGTCGGCGTCCAGCGTGATCTTTGCCCAGTTGTAAGCCTGGTAGGAAAGCGCCCGGTACTCGGCCGCCTTTTGCATATAGAGCGTCGCGCCCACCTGGTATTCGTTATCGGCTTTGACCTGGGCGGCCTGTGTGGCGGCTGCCTGTTGGGCGGTCGCGGTATTTGAGATTAGCGGCGTGACCAGGTATGTGGACACTGCGGTGGCCAGGATAAGTGCAAAATGTGGCGCGTAAGCTCGGGGTTTCATTTATGCTCCTCGAAAGTTATGAGATAAGATTTAGGTCAGAAAGATTGTAAAACTATTTTCTTCACCGCCAAAGCGGAAAACTTTGTTTCGGATATTATGGACGTCCCAAAAAATTATCAGAAAGTAGAAAAGACATCGCCGGTAAAAGAAGCCGAAAAGGCGGAAAAAGAGGAAGACCGCTCAAACTGGTCTCACGATATCGAAAACCGCGATTATTACTACGACGATTCGACCGGCTACGAGGTTTATGACCCTGATCAAGAAGAGGCGGATGGATCAGACACGGAAAACGCGGAAATTGAGGGAAATCAAGAATAACCTTGCTTTTTACTGACACATTCGTGTAAAAATGATTGTCATCCCCGGCAAAAAACATGTATTCCCAAAATAAAGGCTGGTCAAGAGCCTTTTTAAGAGCGGGCGCAAGCAACCCTTCCCGACCTGAGAAGTGTTCGGATTGAAGGGAAATATAAAAACCAAATAAATTTGCAGTCCGGAAGGGCCGCTTGCGCCCGCTCCGGCAGAGCCTTTTATAGGCAAAGTAAATAGGAATTTAATAAATGAAAAGATCGCTGCTGATCGTACCTGCCGTTATACTCATCAATTTATTGTGCGGCGCTGCCCACTCTCAGGAAAAGTGTTTCCAAAGCGGCTGGCTGCAGCAGAGCCACTACATCACTTTTAAGATAACCGGGACAAACGTGGCCGGCAAATTCATAGTTTCGCGCGATGGCGAAGACACGGCCTATGATCTTACCGGAACCACAAAAGGGAATATTTTGACGGTGAAATTCGCCGGCGGAAAAATGCCCGATATCTCACCATCGGAGATGAGAGGAAATACGTGGACGATCGTTTCAAAAGGTACCGAAGAGATCTTAAGAATAAAGGTCTACGGCAAAAATTACACTACCAATAAGTACGAGCTCAGCAACGCCGACTATAAGTCGTGCATGCCGTCTTATACCGGGCTGGCCGCGTCTGCCAAACCGGTGGCGTTCTCTAAAGGATCAACCTCGGCGAAAATGGACCTGTCCTTTGCCGATAATGAAGAGTGGAAAGTTTTTTCGATCAGTATGCGAAAAGGGCAGTCGCTGGCGGTCGAGGCATACGGGTGCGGGATCAGAGTTTTTTTACCTGACAAAAAGATTCATGAAGAAGACGAAGAAGGTGGAGGGAAGTCGAGCACGCTGCTCGATGTCGTTAGCATTTTTCCCCTGCGGCAAACCGGCACTTACCTCGTTATGCTGCAGAACGCGGGCGGGAAACCGCAGCGTTTGAGAGAAGTTATATTTAAAGTTACCGATTGATTAAGAGGAGAAAACAATGAGGAAAAAGATAACCAGTATTTTTATATTGACGATCGTGGCCTTAAGCGTTTCGGTGCCGGCGGTTTCAAGTGCCGCCGATCAGCCGTTTATGCGGGCGGCGCGTAACAACTGCAACCTCGCGCTGGGATTTTTCCGCCACGCCACGGCGGACAAAGGCGGCCACCGGGCAAACGCGATGAGCCTGACCTCGCGCGCCATCGCTGAGATCAATCTTGGCATTGCTTACGATCGCCGTCACGATAGCGACTTTGACGCGAATGAGATCGTCGCTTCAGATCAGCCGAATATGATCAAAGCCAAAGACGCTCTCAAAGATGCGCGCGAAAATCTGGAAAAAGCGTCTGAGGACAAGGGCGGGCACCGCGTAGCGGCACTCAAATTAGTCAATGACGCGATCGATGAAGCCCAGCGCGGTATCGATTGGGATAGGAATCACTAAGATGTAAATACAAAGGCAGAAACGCAACAGTTATGGAGCGTGCTTTTATTCCAATATTCCAGCGATTTCAGTATTCCAAAACGATCCCGTCCTGGAATTTTTGGAATAGCGAAGCGTGGAATTGGGAATTGATAGGCACGCTCCATAACTGTCGCGTTTCTGCCTTTTTAGCACGCTCCATAACTGCCCTGGTTTCTGCCTTTTATTTACCTCACAGACATTGCCTCACGCAAAATTGTATAATTATAACTGAACAAATTGTTCGAAATTCATTGGAGGTAGTACAAAATGAAATTCTCAAAGTTATTTTTATTATTAATTTTAGCGGCGTTAAGCGTTAATATTTTTGCGCAGAGGTCGGAACTGCAAAAGGCCGAGGAGCGCGTCAACAGCGCTTCTGAAGTAATGCGCGAGGTGATGCGCATCGATGACAAAGCCATCCCGCGCGACATTCTGAAAAATGCCTGGGCGGTGGTGGTTTTCCCCGGCGTACTGAAAGGCGCTTTTATCATTGGCGGGCAGGGCGGCAAAGGCGTGGTCGTGCGCAAACTGGCGGACGGCAGTTGGTCGGCCCCCGCGTTTCTGAATATAACCGGCGCCAGCTTTGGCGCGCAGATCGGCGGCCAAAAGATAGATTACATTTTGGTGATCAGGAACGATTCCGGTTTAAAGGGATTGCTGGAAGATAAATTCGAAGTGGGCGGGGAAGCCAGCGTCGCCGCCGGGCCAGTCGGACGCGCCGCGGCCGCATCGACCAACCCTTCGCTTAACGCGGGCATCCTGAGTTACTCGCGGGCGCAGGGGCTCTTTGCCGGCGTCTCGCTCAAAGGCGCGATCATTTCACAGGATAAGGATATGAACATGGCGATCTATAGTAAGTCCGCGAAAGGGATGCTGATCGATTCAGTGACGCCGTGGAGCGCCGCACCCGAAAGCCTGCAGGTATTTCCGGAAACCGTGGCGCAATTTGCCCGATAACTCTTAGTTTTGAGTCCCGCCTTTAGGCGGCTGTTCTATACTTAGCCGCCTAAAGGCGGGACTCAAAACTTTAACTTATCTCAAACCGGCATTTCGCCGTGCCGTTTCGCTCGCAGGTTTCTTCCACGTTTCTCTCGACTATCTCACCCACCAGCGACTCGGCTAGTTTACAAACTTCCTTGTGCCGGATGACGGCTGTTGCCAGCGGGCAGCTTTTTCCGCTGATCACGATACGGCCGTTTTTTTGCGAAACGGCGGCCACCCCGCCGATATCGGTCAATGCTTTGAGCGCCGTATCCACCCGGGTATTTAAGGTTGTCTTACCGGCCGGCTTGTAGGGAGCGGCGATCTCGGCGCCGATCTGCCGCAGCACCTGTTCGACTTTTTTCGGCGGCAATTGTTTTTTTAGTACGCCGATCGTCTCGGTAAAAAGGGAATCGAAGGGTTTCGGAAAAAGCGCTTCGGCAGCGGGGCTGAGCGAATAGGAAAAATGCGGCTTGCGAAAACCTTTCGTCACGCCGTTTTGAAACACCAGCCCGTCGCGTTCCAGCGAGAGCAAGTGCGCGCGCACCGCATTGTCCGACACTGCCAGTTCCTTCGATAATCCATCCACGGTGCGGTCGGAAATTCGCAGCAGCAAAACTATCTTGCCCCGGGTGCTCTCAAAAAAACGGTCGTCTATCTTTGTTTTTCTCATCTATCTACCACCGCTGAATATTCTAACACAAAAACCGCATTATTGAAATAAGTCAATAAGTTAATTGACTTATTAGTTTAATTGAAATATGATGCCGATATCAAAGATTTTTGAGCAGTATAAATAAGACTAAGCACGGAGGACTGTTTTTATGAGTGAAGTTATTGACAATACAGCCATTAAGAGCGATGTAAGCTACCAGGCTTTTTTAATATTACGGTTGGGATTTATCGTGGCACCGATAGTGGCCGGTTTGGATAAATTCCTGCATATTTTGACGGATTGGGATAAATATCTGCCGTCGGTGGTGAATAATGCGCTGGGCGGAAACGGCCATCAATTTATGCTGGTGGTGGGTGTGATAGAGATCATCGCCGGTATCGGCGTCTTGCTGAAGCCGAGAATATTTGCGTATGTAGTAGCGCTGTGGCTGGTGCTGATCATCGTCAACCTGCTGATGATACCGGGCTACTTTGACGTGGCTTTGCGCGATCTGGGACTGGCGCTGGGCGCTTTGGCCCTGGGCAGATTGAGCGAGAAATTTGCATAGCAGATATGTAGCGCCGCCGTCCCGGCGGCAGTCGTGAGCGCGTCTCGCGCTCGCATTGCTGATAACGATGGGAACGGTGGGCAAGATGCCCACCGGACAGCCGGCGAGACGCCGGCGCTACAACTTGATCAAGCCGCCGTATGATCGAGTTCGACTTTGATCGAGCGCCATTTGCCTTGCTGGAATCTGAGGAAGCTGAGCGCGCAGCGCGCCATGTGTCCGGCCAGGATAGCCAGCCAGATATGCATCGCCTGGAGGTCCGTCGTTTTTGAGACGATAAAACAGATACCGAGCGGGATCACGACCTGTGAAATGATCGAAATATAAAGCGGGCCTTTGGTGTCGCCGGTGCCTTGCAGCCCGCCGGTATAGGCCAAAGCGGCGGAGATGAAAATTCCCGAAACGCTGAGCACGCGCAGCAGATTGGCGCCGATCTCGAGCACGGCCGGGTCTGTCATCCCGAAAATCCCCAGCAGTTGGGTGGGAAAAAAGAAGAAAAACAGGCCGATGAACACCGCGCCGGCGACGCCGATGCGTGCCGCGGTATGCACAGCGGCTTTGGCGCGATCGGGATTTCCCGCTCCGAGATTTTGCCCGGCCACGGCGGCCGAAGCTCCCATCAGCGCATTGGAACCCCACGTGACCAGCGAAAATAACTGGCTGTATGAAACGGCATAGACGGCCTGGACAGCGGCGCTTTGCGCGACGTTTCCCATGAACCAGTACATCATCACACCGCCGATGTTCATCGCGATGCCCTGGAAACCGGCCGGCAGCCCGAACTTAAATAGCTGTTTGATGACTTTCCAATCGGGGGCGTAACCGCCCTTAGGAAAAGAAACCACCCAGCCGCCGCCGATCAAACGCCAGATGGAATAAACGCCCACCAGCCCGGCGGCCAAACAGGTTCCCATGGCCGCGCCCGCGGTGCCGAAAGCGGGTATCGGGCCTAAGCCCCGGATCAGGATGATGTTAAAGAGCAGGTTCAGCACGGTTATGACCACGCCCAGCACCATCGGCGTACGGGCGTCGCCCGCCGAACGAAGCGCGCCGCTGAGCATAAAATAAACCATCATGCCCGTGCTAAAGACGAACATTATTCGCAGAAACGGAAGCGCCTCGGCGATGACGGTCGCGTCCGAGCTGACCATCTGCAAAAGATACGGTGCGGAGAAATAACCGACGGGCGCCAGAATGCCGAGCGACATCACGATAGCAGTCAAAAACCCCTGGTAAACAGCGCGATTGGCGCGTTCGTGGTCGCCCGCGCCGACGAAGCGGGCCACCAGCACGCTCATGCCGATAAAGACCGACGAGATAAAGACAATGACCAGGATGAAGATCTGAAAAGCCGCGCCGATGGCGGCGTTGGCCTGATAACCGATCAGGTTGCCGACCATGATCTGATCGACCCAGCTCTGCACGCCGCTAAAAAGATTTGTGAAAATGGCCGGCCAGGCGATTCCCCACACCGCGGGGCCGAGCGGGCCTTCGATAATGGAACGGTCGTATTTTTTTTTGGCAGGGCCGGCCAGCGGTGCGTCCGGCAACACTTCTCCCTCAGGTAGAGATTCGATTGATTCAGCTTCTTGCATTAGTAATACGTAATACGAATTATACGTTATTTAGTTTTGCCGGCGCAGGTTTGGGCCATGAAATAATTCTAAGGGATATTAGGAGAAACAACTTTGAACCGATTGTGCGATGCCGGTGAGCTTTGCGATTATGCCTCCGGTGTAAGATCCGTCTTTCCTGAGAGGATATCCTTCATGAAGTCCTCCAGCAGGCGAATTTCGATGAATTTAACTTCCGTTGGAATGGGAGGGTGTTTGGTCCACCAAAATCCGGTTTTGGTGACAAACAGTGAGACAATAGCCGGCTCCGGGAGCGTGCCTTCCCATAGCTTACCAGCCAGATATTTCCCATTCGCCTTCAAATACTCCGCTCTTCTTTCGACTTTTTGCAAATATCCTTCTTTAAAGGCACCATCCGTTTTCGTCGCACCAAAAATTGCCCTTTGCATCCGGCCCAGATCTTTAACGCTAAACGTGGGGTCGATTATTTTGGACTCAATATTCAAAAAGACATTTACTTTCTTCAGGTAAACAAATACGTCGATATCTCCTATGTCGTTTATGGACTTATCGAGTTTATGCGGAAAAACGTCCGCTTTAACATATTCCGTATACCTGGCGGATATTTCCTGAATTTTTAAGGCCAGGTTATCTTCCATATCTTTATGGCCGGCCATAAGTACCTTTTTTACGGAGGGTGCGTATATGTCGGACGGAAGTTTGTTCTTTTCGGTGATACCCATCCAGATCTGCGAAGTTCTTTCGACGGAGTATGGCCCCCAGTAGTAACGGTCCCCGATCTTTATGAGCGGCCGTAGGTCGTATCGCATAAGCCGTTTATTATGCTCCCATACCGGCAGATCGGGTGCGGGAATGGGATCGTCTTTGATATGAAGCAGGGTTTCCGCGTTCAGAGTTAAAAATTCCAGGATAGAAGCAGTTTTGGCGGCATCACAGTCTTCTATTTCCGCCGAACAAATTTCAGCTATCACTGAACCAGCGGCAGAGTAATCGGTAGCGTCCGGCCGGTGGCTGAAGACCGCCCAAAGTTGGAGTACTTTCTGAACTCCGATGAAATGTTTTAAGCTAAATCCAAAGTCCGTTAAGAAGGCCTGATCCAGCTGGTTCAGGTAACTCTCAATCTCCAGATCGGAATCAACCGTGTCATTTTTATTGCCTATTACGCCAAGAGCGAGTTGGGCCTGTTCGTGGGAATACTCCCTTTCCATTTGGCCGATATCATGCTCTCGGTGAGAAATCATCACCAGGTAATCCCTGTTGATCTCTATATCGACCGGGTATATCTGATAATTGATAAGGTCGCTCGAATCATATACCTGCAATAAATGATCGACAAGAGCAAGCAGTTCTTTCAGTTGGCCTTCATAGAGTATATTTTTGCCATTCGGCTGCAGCTGCACGAACTTTTCGATCAAATACCGGTAATTGCGATGCGCTTGAAGAAATTCCTTTTCTTTTTGAGCGAAAACAACATTTCTCTCGTACTCGACCTGATGGCTTAAAGAGACCTTGAGCCGCTTTTTTGCGAACCAATGATTATGCGCCAACCCATTTAATCTTCCGAGCAGTAAAGGGATGCTATTTTCCAGGTCAAATTCTTTTACCCGGCGATTTATTAATTCGACGATGGTATCTCTTAAACGGTTTAATTTTTCCTTTGCATCTTCAGCGGAATATTTTCCCGACTTGATCCCAAGGCCAAGGGCGGCTTTGGCTATTTCCTTGTTCGCCAACTTGTCTTCCTTGGCGGTGGGGAGCACTTTGTCCGCCAGATCAGGAAAAGAAACGTTTTTATCCACATTAAATAACTTGAATCGGACCGCTTCCTTTTTTTCCCCAGCGAGTTTGTCTTTGATCTTTTTCAGGGAAGGCTCATGGATAAGCCCGCCCAGTTGGTCGAGGACGTCGCTCAGCAGAGCTATTTGGAGAGACCTGTCGGTCGCATTTTGCAAGGCGTCAATTATCTTCTGATGGTCATAGACGACCCGCACCCCGATACTCCCCGGGCCGGTGCGGGCGGAATCCATTTGCCAAAGATCCTCGCTGCCCGTCAGATGCTCAAGATGCTTAAATTTATCTGCTTTTCTCGAGATCAGGGTATTCGGGAAAAAAGTAATATGAACGAGCTTATCTTTTTTCGCCAGGTTTAGTTTTTTCAGCAGGTCCCGGTATGTTTCAAAGGCATCGAAAAGCGCGTGCATAAGCGGGTCGGCGATCGTATTTTCTTCAAACTCCATCAATTCGAGCGGGGCATTGATAAAGATATGCGTCGTCCCGAACCGCTGAGAAAAATAGTGCCTGAGAAAAGTTTTTGAATGTAAAAAGCATCCGGTCGGAGTGCGTCGTTCCGGTGCTATCAGCCAGCTTCTGGGGTGGCCGAGAAAATTTTTGCCGGGGAATTTTTCCCAAAACTCTCTCAGCCTGTTGTAACGAAAATCCGTGCCGGACTGAAAATCCAGCATTATCATGTTTGGTTCTACCGCGCCTTCTATCAAAACGCCGTCTGAATTTTTGAAGGTGGCAAAGTGATCGAGATGAGAATTGAGCGGTAAAGTGCGGTTGAATGCCCGTTCCTGCTGAAGGTAAGCGAAAAAATCACTGAGCTCATCGACGTCGTCTATTTCATCCACGATGGCTGCGAACTGGTCCAGGCTCATGCCTTCCATGGGAATGGACTCAAGAAATGTAATAGTTAATGTCGCTCCGGAGACAGGCGCCGGGATCACTATCAAAAAGAACGGCTCCAGCGCCTTTTCTTCCCGGGTAGAACGAAATCCGACCGCTCCGCCTTCAGCCAATAAGCCTAATTTGGAAGGTATTATTTTAATTGCCTCGCAGCTTTCGATCAATTTACTTTCTATCTCAGCTAAATGTTTCTCAAGATCGTTATCACTAAAGACTGGCGGAGTAACATATACCAGGAACAAATTGTCCTGGGAATGAATGGCGGTAAAAACGAGGTCGTTAAGCGGTTGAAGATCTTCGCCGACCGGGGCCGATAACGGGTAAACTTTCGATTTCTTAAATCTTTGGTAAATAAACCCCGCCAGCTCCATGCCGACCGAGATTTCCGGGGTTCTCCCGTCCTCGAGGTTCTTGACGATATCGGGATAGCAGCCCTGAAAGATCGAACCCCAGGTATCGTGCAATACGGCCAGCCACTGGCGAGGCATCACCGGGTAATATTTTCCGGCTTTTTTGATAAAGAGATAGCGGCAATTTTTAGTGCGATAGGTGCCGCTTATAAACTCTTTCATGGACGGTAGGGGGGCGGCCGCCGCTAATTCCTTTGTGTATAACTTCACGAGATCCTGATCAAAAAGACGCTCGGGAGTATATTGATCGATAAACTTAACTGCATTTGTCCAAAATTTCTTCGCCGGTGTGAATAGTTTTCCCGGCTCGATCTTTTTTAGCGCGCTGACCGGCGCCTGCGCCAGATTTTTCAACATATGATCCTGGGACTGCAAACAAAAAAGCATTTCCCGCACCGGCGATCTCTGCAAGGTGTCGAAATATATTTCCTCGAACGGGAAGTGCGTAATTTCAAATGCATAGTAGAAATCATAAGGATTAGAGAGGTCGCTGCCATAAAATATCTTATAAAATTCGTCCTTAAAAAAATATTTTATTTCGCCCCAATCAGGTTCAGGAGTAAAATCTTCGATCGTTGTAAATGACGGGATAAGCGGAAACAGCTGTTTGCAGAAATTCTCAAAATCCTGATAAGAATTTATTTTATTTTCCGATCCCAACTCGTTATGGACCGTCTCTAAAACCACATATAAAAATTGCACTCTAAAGGGAGCGGCAATATTCGGAAGCCACAGGTTGAGGGTGAAAAAGGACTTGGCCAGATCCTCTAAGGAAAATTTCCGGAGAAAACTTTGAAGGCCTTGAATTTTTTTGTCGACCGCCATTTTCTTTATTATAAAACTAAAGATAGCGCACGGAAATCTCGCCGTTCACGATCTATTATGATGAACGCGGATAGTTTGCTAAGAACTTGCCTGCTTGATATTAACACGCTCCATAACTGCCTGGTTTCCGCTGGAACCCGGTTTATGGTGCTACAATAATAAAAAAGCCGTCTCAATGGACGGCTGTTCTTTCGCGCAAAGCGCTTAATGCGGGCAGGATGCCCGCGCTTCATAGCTATTTCTTCGGACGTTCGTTGGCCTTTAAAACACGTTTTCTCAAGCGTATTGATTTAGGCGTTACTTCGACGAGTTCGTCGTCGGCGATGAACTCGAGCGCCTGTTCCAGAGAGAGGTCTTTGACCGGCACGAGGCGCATGGCTTCGTCGGCGGAGGCGGCGCGCATGTTGGTCAATTTTTTCTCTTTGATGGCGTTGACGTCCAGGTCGACCGAGCGTGCGTTTTCGCCGACGATCATTCCTTCGTAGACCTTGATCTGCGGCTTGATAAAGAGTGAGCCGCGTTCCTGCAGATTATAAAGCGCGTAAGTTGTGGCTTCGCCCATGCGGTCGCAAACGAGCGAACCGGTCGCGCGGCCTTTCATATCGCCCTGCCATTTGTCGAAGCGAAGAAAGATAGTATTGAGCAGCCCGGTGCCCTTTGTTTCCGTCAAAAACTCGCCGCGAAAACCAATCAGCCCGCGCGAAGGAATTTCATATTCCAGGCGGACACGGCCGGTGCCGTTATTGACCATCTTGGTCATCTGGCCTTTACGGCGGCCGAGCGCTTCGGTCACCACGCCGATAAATTCTTCGGGCACATCGATCACGACCTGTTCGATCGGTTCCTGCAGCTCGCCGTTCTCGCCGCGGCGGGTGATGACCTCAGGTTTGGAAACCTGCAGCTCGTAACCTTCGCGGCGCATCATTTCGATCAGGATTGCCAATTGCAATTCACCGCGGCCGGAAACCTTGAACTGGTCGGGCGAATCGGTATCCGTCACGCGGAGCGCGACGTTGCCGAGCAGTTCTTTCTGCAGGCGTTCGCCGATCTGGCGCGACGTGACATATTTGCCATCGAGCCCGGAGAAGGGCGAATTATTCACACCGAAGATCATCGCGATGGTCGGTTCATCGACGTTGATTACCGGCAGCGGTTTCGGATTATCAACGTCAGTGATGGTTTCGCCGATGTTGATATCTTCCATACCGGCCAGCGCGACCAGCTCGCCGACGCCCGCTGTTTCCTGCGTTTCGCGTTTCAGGCCTTCGAAAACATACAACTCTTTTACACGGGTCTTGACCGTCGATTTGTCGCGCTTGCTGACCAGCACTTCCTGATTCTTGCTGATCGTGCCGCTAAAAATACGGCCGATCGCCAGCCGCCCGACATATTCGTTGTAATCGATATTTGCCACCAAAAGCTGCAGTGCGTCGTCACGCAGCGCTTTCGGCGCCGGGATGGTTTCAATGATCTGATCGAAGAGCGGTATTAAAGTTTTCGAATCGTCAGCCAGGGCTTTTTTCGCCACGCCTTCGCGCGAGATGGCGTAGAGAATGGGAAACTCGATCTGTTGATCAGACGCGCCGAGATCGATAAAGAGGTCGTAGATCTCGTCCACCACTTCTTCGGCGCGCTGGTCATGGCGGTCGATCTTGTTGACCACGGCGATGCAGGGAAGCTTTAGTTCGAGCGCTTTTCTCAAGACAAATCTGGTCTGCGGCAGACAGCCTTCGGCGGCGTCGACGAGCAGCACGATACCGTCAACCATCTTTAAGACGCGTTCGACTTCGCCGCCAAAATCGGCGTGGCCCGGCGTATCGAGAATGTTTATTTTGAAATCGCCATAGCGCACCGAAGTGTTCTTGGCCATGATGGTGATGCCGCGTTCGCGTTCGAGGTCCATTGAATCCATCACGCGTTCGACCACCGTTTCATTGTCACGGTAAGTTCCCGATTGTCTGAGCATGGCATCGACCAGCGTGGTCTTGCCATGGTCGACGTGAGCGATAATAGCGATATTACGTATATTTTTTGTTTCTATCATTGATATAAATCCGTCATTAAAAATAAACGATAATAATGACGGATTAAGGGAGGAAAGGCAAACCGGGCGGCGAGGCGGGGAAGGGAGCGCCGAATTTATTCGGCATAAACACACGGTTCGGACGCGATCAATCGGTACGAACGCCAAGGCGTTCGAGCCGAATAAATTCGGCGCGCCATCTCGCTATGCCTATCCTAGTTCGTGCCGATCCAGGTGCGTATCCGGCGTGAAACCTCTTCGGCGCTCGGCTCGTCCATATTTGCCATTACGATGACGGTATAGACACCCTTTACGCGCGTGCTGAATGTGGCGTTGACGCCCGGAGAGCCGCCGGCGATACCCAGCGGGCCGCCGATCATCCGCACGATAGGTTCCGGCGAATCTTTCATAGAGCGCGGCGCGGGCAGCTTGCCGGACTCCAGAGCGTTGGCAAATCTGAGCATATCTTCCGCCGTGGAATAACCGCCGCCTGCCGAACTGCCGCGGGCCGGCTGCAGCGGGCGATTATTCATCCACTTGTCCGGAGTAATATTGCGCGTATAGCCTTCGGCGAGATTAGCGACCTTTCCGTCCTGTTCAAAAGATTCGGTGTCCGTCATCCCGGCGGGTTTAAAAATGCGTTCGCGGACAAGATCATAGTAGCTTTTGCCTGAGGCCTTTTCTATGATCGCGCCCAGTACGATATAGCCGCCGTTTGAATAACGGCTCTTTGTTCCCGGCGCAAACAGCAAAGGTTTGGCGGCGAAAAACTGAAAGTAATCGTTTATCGCGCGGACCTTGCTTTTATCGGCGGCGTCAAATTCGGGCGTGAAAATATCGCCGATGCCGGACTTCATGGCGATCAACTGTTCGATGGTGACTTTTTCCGCCGCCTCTTTATTCGGATAGTTTGGCAGATGCTTTCCGATCGTATCCTGCAGCGAAAGTTTTCCTTCATCGGCGAGCATTCCGATGGCGAGCTGCGTGAAGATCTTATTCTCCGAACCGATATTGAATTTTGTATCTACGCTGTTAAGTATTTTCTTATCGCGGTCGGCAAAGCCGTAGGATTTTGCAAAAAGGGGCTTGCCGTCTTTGGCGATCATTACGACACCGGAAAATTTACCGGCCTCCGACTGTTTGGCAAGATAACCTTCGACGGCGGGGATAAGCTCGGCTTCGGTAAGGGCTTTTGGAACGTCGCCGGTGAGAGCGCTTTTATCCACAGGTTCGGCGTTAAACCCGGCGATGCGTTTTTCGCTGTCCTCGGTAAAACCCATCCGGATCTTTCTCGTTTCGCCGGCGGCGGTCTCGATCAGAAACTGAATATTTTCTTCGCCGGCATTTAATATCCGGACCAGTTTTGCTCCGGCCAGATCGGAGCGGATGCCGCGAAACCGCTCGATCCGCCGCTCAAGCGTCATGTCCGGGTTTGGCATCATTGAACCGGTAATAAATTCTTTGAGCGCAGCATCGTCTTTTGAATTCAGCATCTGCAGAAACATTGCAGCTCGTTTTCCCGCCGGGGTCGAAGGGAATTCAGTTTGCCCAAAAATGGGTAAAACACAGAATAAAAGTAAAAGGATCGCGTTTTTATATTTCATATGTGATGGTTCCTATCATGTCAGTAGCGCTTGCGTCAGCAAGTGCGTTGCTTGTGGTTTGCGCATCTGCTAACGCAGACGCTACTGACAGGCAAGATGCCTGAGCACCCAAGGTTCGGATACCTCTTGAATATATGTCAAAGGAGTGTAGAGATGGTTAAGAGGATGAAAAGAGTTTGTAAAAATTGTAAAAAAAACGGATGAGTTTTACCTCATCCGGTCTTAAAAAAGACAGTAGTATGAAGAGACTAAGGTCTATTGATCGCGGTCTTTTTCGGAGATCAATTCATTGGTCACCGAAAAAGCCCCTGAAACACCGCGCGCGGCCATGTAGGCCATGTTAATGTCGCCGTTGTTGCGCACTGTTCCGGCCAGAGTGATGCGGCCGCGATTTACGATGATATGCATCGCCGGGTTTACGCCCTGCAGATAACCGCCAAGGCTGCCCGTGCGGGCGATCGCGTAAAAGGTTTTCTGCCGCAGCTCATTGTCGAAATTGGAAAGCGGTAAAATTTCGATGTTGTTTACCACATTTGTGATACCGGCGATCTTTTGAACGCGTCTTTCCGCATCCTTGCGGGTACTGTGTTCATTGACCTGGCCGGAAAGCGTTACCGTTCCGCCGCTTACGCTAAATTTCACGAAATCAAAAACATCGTAATAGGGAAGCATTAGTATCTCGTGTCTGACCTTTTTCTCCAGCGATCTTTGGTCAAACGCGCTTTGAGCGCTAACCGATAGCGAAAGCAATGAAACAGTTAAAATTGCCGTTAAAATCAATAATTTTGAAGTTATATATTTCATATTTGTTCCAAGAACAACGCAAAAGTGCAGTTGTTGTTACGTTAAGTTAGAAGCAGGATGCGGTAAAAAAGATGCCAGGGATAGGGCAGTTAAATCGTATAATAGAGAAACATTTCGGGCCAAAAGTTCATATATTTACAAATAACTCTTAAAAAAGGGAAAAACCGGTGACCGCAAAACTTTTCATAGCGATAACAACGATCGGAATTTTATTTACCGTGCTCTTTTCGGGCTGCGGCGAGCAGCCGGCGGGAAATTTCAAACGCGCCAATTCAAATGGATCTGCCACCGCGGGCAACGCGGCGGTCAATAAGGTCTCGTTCATCATCCCGGGTTCGACGGCCAGTAAGACGCTGCAGTGGCAGGACGTGCTTAATGACGGCGAAAAGCCCGCTACTTTGAGAGAGGCGGCCGGCAAACTGGAACGCCTCGCGATGAGCAACGGGAAGTATAAGGACATCCGCATCTACGGCATCAACGGCGGGTTTGCGCTAGTCACGTCGATGCAGAAGTTTCGTATAAGCGATTGGATGAAAACGGGAGACGAGGAAAAAGCCACCACCGCGGGGAATTTTGAAGAGTACAAGGATTATCTTCTTAAAGGAAAAAGATCGTATTACCGGTTCCTGATATTTTCCCTCACCACCGACGAAAACCCGGAAACACCGGAGGTTTCCGTTTCCTTTGAAGATGCAAAAAAATGGGCGCAGGCAAAAGCGGCGGCGGCCAGCGCCAGAAGCACCACCGCCGAGTCAAAGGATATGCTGGATGTTCCGCTGACGGAAGGCCACCAGTTGAAGGCGTTTGTTTATATATTCGAAAAAAATGAAAGCAGCGAGCGCGCGCCTGTCCAGCAGCGTTCGGGATACGGCGAGGGATTTGAAAATTATTTGAATACTCTTTTTGCTAAATAATTACGGGAGATCGAACTATGTTAAGCATGGCTAGGTGCAAGACCATTCTGGGCGCTATCTGGGTAGTATTTTTTGTGGCGCTTTTTATATTATTGGTGCTGCAGGTAAACGGCAACAAATACGACGGCAATGCCGGCGCCGTCTGGAACTGGTTTCTGCCGATGATCCTGCCCACGGTGTCGCTGATCATCGGAGTTTTTCTGCTGGACGTGCAGAATCACAGCATCCAGGAAGCAAAGGTCAACGCGACGGTGTTCTACCTGGCCGCCGGCGGTTCGGTAATTTACCTGATCTTTCTCAGTTGGATATTTTTTGGCGAACCTTACACCGACAAAAATATCTTTACCGCAATGAAAGAATTCGGGACGCCGATCGCGGTCCTGCAGGGCATAGTCAACTCTTTTGTCGGCGTGTTTTTTATGAATAAGAAGTAAAAGCGTGTAAACCGGGTAGCGCCGGCATCCTAGCGAGTCGTGAGTAATGAGGTCATTAACCTGCGAGTCGCAGCTTTTAAGAGCGGGCGCAAGCAACCTTTCCGAACCTGAGAGATGCCCGGCTTGAAGGGTTATTTATATATCTCTTTTCGGTGGCCAACCCTGACTATCTCAATAGTTAGTATTTTCGATTCGACGTTATATACAACTCGATAATCACCGATCCGGATACGAAAGGAATGTTGGCTGCCTACGAGTTTTCTAGCACCGGCCGGAAACGGAATATCAGACAGCTCAGTAACCGCCCGGTAAATTTTTTGAATAATTTCTTTAGGAAGGCTTTTTAACTCTTTTACCGCAGATCGTTTCCAAATGATTTTGTAAGGAGACATAGGTAAGTGAGGCCAAAGCATCAACGCATTTAAATACTGATCTTAAAGAGCGGTCGGTCCGGTGGCAGCTCAATTAATCTAAAGACGATTTTATTTCCCCGGCCAGATCTTCATGGGAGATGGAAGGTTCATTCTTTCTTTCAGCAATTATTGCAAGGTCGTGTAGATCTTCAAGTAATTCTTTGTACTCTTCGATCGGAACGACCACGGCTGTTTTTTGGCCGGCTTCGTCGGTTAAGTATTCAACTTCATTTTCTATTACAGTGCCCATACACTTCTTTTTTAGCAGAAATATCAGGATTTGTGAACCTGTCTGATCGCTTCATACAATACGATTCCTACACTTGTCGCCAGGTTCAGGCTTCTTACTTCCTTATTCGGCATCGGAATGGTCAGGCAGCGCTCCCAGTTTGCTTTTAAGACATCTTCCGGCAGCCCGCGGGTCTCGCGGCCAAAGATCAGGCAGTCGTTTTCGCGGTACTCCCAATCCGTGTAGCTTTGCTCCGCTTTGGTGGTGAGATAGAGAAAGCGGGAATCAGGCAGCGCTTCGTAGAGCCTTTCCAGATCGATATGGCGGTGAAGCTCGACCTCGTTCCAATAGTCGAGGCCGGCGCGTTTTAAAGTGCGGTCGTCCATCCGAAACCCGGTCACCCCGACGATGTGCAGCGGCGTAAATGTCGCGGCGCACAGGCGCGCAATATTTCCGGTGTTAGGCGGGATCTCGGGTTCGACAAGAGCGATGTGAATCATAATTATGAAGTCAGAACCGGGAGCGGTAGCGACCGGGTTTTCGAACGCGATAGCGTTCGTAGGCGGAAACGCGACAGTTATGGAGCGTGTCTTCAGTTCTAAGTTTTGAATTAGCGGCTATGTCTGACTTGCTGACTAAATTAAAAACTCAAAATTAAGAATTTTAAGCATGCTCCATAACTGTCGCGTTTCCGCCTTTAGACGAGGGCGAAAAGAGCACGCTCCATAACTGTCGCGTTTCTGCCTCTTATCAATAAAGAGCACGCTCCATAACTGTCGCGTTTCTGCCTCTTATCAATAAAGAGCACGCCGCATAATTGTCCTGGTTTCTGCCTTTAACAAACGTCAAAATACTTCAAACAGACAGCTTTCCATTTTTCCGAATCCGGGCTGTGGCTGTCGAGCCAGGCGCGGGCGCGTACGCAGGGGTTGTGCGAATCAAGCGCGTCACCTTCTTCCATTTTGTGCAGGAGTTTCGACTGCGTATAGGCGAAATGCAGGCTGCTTTCCTGCAGCGCTTTTCGCTTTACTTCTTCATCCGTTAAAAAATACAAGCGACCGTCCGGGCCGGGCAGAGTAATGCCCGTCGGTTCGACGCTCGAATCGATCAGCTTGTCGAGTTCGGCATGTCTTTCGTCCATTTTATTTCCCCTTGTTAATTTTAGATCAGCGTTGCCTATTAATGAAATAAATTATTACTGTAACGGAGTCAGTACCGGGAACGAAGTGACCGGCTAACGAGCGTTAGCGAGTAATTCTTTTTAAAAGTGTTATCTGGCAGGCAGGACAAATTCGCTTCGCTCAGAGCCGGTCATTTCGTTCCCGGTACTGACCCGTTGCTTTTTGACTTCAACCGATATTTTATAAGTAAGGACAAACTTTATTTACTTGGGATTATTTGAAAGCAGTTCGTAATTGCCCATTTCGCGGTTGTGCGAATCGAGCGTGCCCATCGCGTCGGCCGTGGCTTCGAGCATTTCCTTGGTCAGCGCGATCGAATCGCTCAACTGTTCGAAATCCAGCGAAGAGATTCGTTCCGGCGTGGGCATTGCCACCACCTGGTCGTTGACGAGGCCGAAGAAGTTTTCGATCGACTGGAGCCGTCCTTCGACAAGCTTGATGGATTTCTCCAACTCGTCATAAGACGCGACGCGGCGTTTTAATATCTCCACGTTTGCCTGCTGGATCTGCTTGGTGCGGTCGTCGGTGGCGGTTTCGGCAGCGCGGTAGGCCTGCGAAAGCTGATTGTGAATGATCTGCCGGTTGATGGTCTTTAGATGCTGCTTGCGGCGGCGATAGACGTCGAGCAGGTCAACGAAGTCTTCCCAGCGCTGATCGAGCGAGCGGAGATTGGTCGGAAGGTCGCTGGCGCCGGTAAATTTGCGGTAGTTATCGTAAATATGATTTCTCTGGCCTTTTAAATAAAGGACCGCTTCGCGCTCGCGCTGGGAGAAGCTGTTGATCAGTTTTTCCCGCTGTACCTCGCGGAGCTTATACCTGCGCTCTTTTTCGCGGCGGTCAACCAGTTTTTTATAAATGCTCATAGCCGGAACCGAAACCAGGTAAGCGCCTTCGGCAACCAATCCCACCGCCAGCGGTATGACCGATTGCGTATAAGCCGCCGCGACGGCAAAACCGGCGAGTCCCCAAAAGTTGACCGGTTCTTTGACCGCCTCTTTGATATACCTGAAATTTAACTTGTTCAGTTTTTCCAAGCTGGTTTCCATACCCTCTATAGTCCCCACATTAGAACGCTAACCACAAATTTTATTGCGCTAAAGGCCGCTAGTTATTTCCCTTGCCGGCTTCGTTCATTAAATGATCGATCTCGGCATCGTGGACGGCGCTTTCACTGCCGGCCGGAAGCGCGTCTACTTTCGGGCTGCCGGAAGGCAAGAGGCCCATCTGGCGCTTGTAATCAAGCAGTTTGTCCTCCAACTGCATTTGCGAGGCCTCACGCTCGATGTCCTGCATCTGTGTATCGACGGACGAGGTGCCCAACTGAAGCTTGGCTTCGGCGGCGGCCACGCGGCGATCGATCTTCTCGCGCATTTCGTTAAAGGTCGAGGCATCGTCACCCAGGTTGAAGCTGGACATTGTCTGCGCCAACTGTTCCTGCAGCCTCGCTTGCTTTGAGGCGCTGATCAATTGGATGGCTTCCTGGGTGCGGTTCTGCATCTGCAGCACGTAATTGTCACGCGCCTTTAATGCCTGTTTTGATGCCATGCCGGCGGTTTCCAGTTGCTGGCCGGTTTTTTGCAGGTCCAATTGCGCTTGCTGCAACTGGCCGATGTATGCGGTGGCAATGTCATCGCGGCCCTGTTTGACGGAAGCCTTGATCTTAGAATCGAGATCGACTACCTGGCCTTCCAGCCTTTCCTTGTTTTTCGCCAGCAGCCGTTCGGTCGCCATCACCTGCGCGACGGAATTATTAAGCTCCGGCACCCGGTCACGCATATCGCGGATCGTTTGCTGCAGGATCAGTTCCGGGTTCTCCGTACTCTCCATCACGCCGCCGAAGATCGCGCGAATGTTACGCTTGAATCTCATCCACAATCCCATGTTTCATCAGCTCCTTAAAATCGGTTTCCCTAAAACCGCTTAAACCTTTACGACATTGCTCTTATCAAAGTTGCAAAATCTATACCAAATATACCAAAAGAATACCAGACTGTTAATCAATTAGCATAATAAACGCAAAGGCAGAAACGCGACAGTTATGGAGCGTGCTTATTTGTAACTGTTAAACACGCTCCATAACTGTCGCGTTTCTGCCTTTTAACACGCTCCTGCCTCGAACGCTGATCCTTATTCCTTTTATAATGCGACCCCTGATAAAACATAAAAGTTCTCAAAACTTCTGAACCCATCTTAATTCTTAAACGCCTGCGTCTTAAGCTCTAAACGCCGCAAAAATATCTTGACAAACGAAACCGGCTTACGTCATTTTATTGAACTCTGACGAGCCGAATCATCCCGGCCGCGGAGAAAAACCCGGTCACTCTCCCACCACCCGGCCTTCGGCCAGCCCTCCTCGGGCAGGAGGGGAGTTTCCAGGTTCTTGGCCTCATCGCCCACCCCTGCGGTACGCAGTGTTTAACCTTTTTTGCAAGTTAGCGAGGCAACTCGCGTTCAAAATACGGCACCCAGTGGTATAGCCGGAGTAAAGCGGGGGCAAAAATGTTGGATTTGAAGTAACATACCCATTGAGAAATACCGGCAATACCTAAACCCAGAATAAACTATAAGGATGACGCACAAAATGTTTGCAAGATCTTACCGCGCGGGGATTTCTTTATTTTTGATATTAACTATTTACCTTGGCGTACTGGCGCCGCTCAGCCCGGCAGTCTATGCGCAAAAAGTGGCGGGCACTACGCCAAAAGGGCAAAATAATAAGAAAATGAGCGAAGTAAAAGGACTGGAATTTCGTTTAAGCGAGGGGACCGAGGGCGCGGAAACGCGCAGCGTGACGCCGCCCGCCAAAACCGACCCGCTTTCGCCGGGCGATGCTGACAGCCTCTTAAAACGCATCCCGGCGGTAAAGACCGAGGGCGACGATCAAAAAGATTTTGCGGTACGTGATCGCAGCCTGCCCGCGCCTAAAACTGGCAAGGTCAACCCCGTCAAATTTCCCGCGCCCGAAGACCGCGCGGGCCCTAATGCAAACATTCCCGCGAAACTCGACGTTTTGAGATTTTCACCTACCGGCGAGGTTTCGATCGCGCCGGAAATGACCGTGACATTTTCGCAGCCGATGGTCGCCGTTACTTCGCAGGAACAGGCCGCCGAAACCGTGCCGGTGAAATTGATGCCGGAAGTAAAAGGAAAATGGCGCTGGCTGGGCACCAAGACGCTGATGTTCGACGCCGAGCAGCGTTTTCCGCAGGCGACAAAATTTACCGCCACGATTCCCGCCGGCACCAGATCCGCCGTTGGCGGAACGCTGGCCAAAGATGTTTCGTGGAGTTTTACGACACCGCCGCCGGTGGTAAAAACGATGCTTCCGGCGAACCAGATAACGCGCCGTGATGTATTGATGTACCTGGAATTCGACCAGGAAATAAACGCCGATCTGATCCTGGCGAAATTACAGGTTTCGGGCGCGGGAAAACCGATACCGCTGCGCTTTGCGACGCAGGCCGAGATCGACGCGGACACGTCCATCAGCTATTACGTCAAGCAGGCCCAGCCGCGCCGCTGGCTCGCATTCCGGGCAGTGGCACCGGACGGCGGCACCGCGGATGCGCTTCCCCCGGCGAGCGGTATTTCGGTGAAAGTGCCGACCGGGACGCCTTCCGCCGAAGGCCCGCTGACCACCGCGAAAGATCAGGATTTTTATTTTTCGACTTACAGCCCGCTGGCATTTGGCCGGGGTTACTGCGGCTGGTACGGCAACAAGGAATGTTCGCCTTTTGAAAATTGGTATCTCGAATTTAATAACCCGATCGACGCCGAAAACTTCGACAAGTCGATGATCAAGGTCACGCCGGCGGTAGAAGGCCTCAATATCTATCCGAGCGGAAATTACATTTACATCACGGGTTTTAAAAAGGGCCGTACCACTTACACGGTAACCATCGATCCAAAGCTAAAAGACACCTACGGGCAGTTTTTGGGCAAACCCGCGTCAGCGACGATCAAGGTCGGCAGCGCGCCGCGTTCGCTCTATTCGCAGGGGAAAAATTTTGTGGTGCTGGACCCGACCGCCAAGCCTGCTTTTTCCGTCTACTCGATCAATCACCACTCGTTAAAGGTAAAAGTGTATTCCGTCCGGCCCGCCGATTGGTATGCGTACCGCAAATATATGCAGCGCTACTATGAAGAGGAAGCAAAACGTCCGGCGATCCCCGGACAACTCGTTGTGGATAAGACCATTCAGGTCAAGAACGTGGTGGACGAGCAGGTTGAGACGCGTATCGATCTGGGCGAGGCTCTAAACGATGGGTTCGGCAACGCCATTGTGGTGGTCGAACCGACCGCGCGCGAAGACAGATACGACCGCACCCGCATCACCGCCTGGGCGCAATCGACGCAGATCGGCCTCGATGCTTTTGTCGATGCCGGCGAGATGGTGGCGATGGCGACCGCGCTCAAAGACGGAAAACCGCTCTCAGGCGTGGAGCTTTCCATTTATCCGAAACCGGGGCTTACTCTGAAAACCCGCGCGCAGGTTAATTCTAACCGTTCCTGGTGGGAATGGATGATGAGCTGGGGTGCAGCCGCCAAAGAAACCAACGGCGAAGAGATCAGCGACGCCGCCTCTGAAGAGGCAGCAGCGGATAAACCCGCCCCATCAGAACCCGCCCCATCAGAAGCCGCCCAGGGAGATAATAAAACCGACGATTCCGGCATGCTGCGCTTTGCGCTGCCCGAAAGCGCCGACAAGAGCAACATGCTCATCGCTAAACGCGGTAAAGACACGGCGTTCCTGCCGGAAAATACCGAGTATTACTGGCAGGAAGGCGGCAGTTGGTTCAAACGCGTCCAGCCTGACAGCCTGCGCTGGTTCACCTTTACCGACCGCGGGATCTATAAACCGAAAGAAGAGATTTCCGTCAAAGGATGGATCCGCAAGATCGGCGGCGGCAAATTCGGCGATGTCGAAGCCCTGGGCGATGTTCCGAATGCGATCAGCTATTCGCTGCGAGATTCGCGGGGCAATGAAGTTGCCAAAGGCGACACGACCTTTAACGCCTTCGGCGGTTTCGATATCAAAATGAAGCTGCCGGACAATATGAATCTCGGCAGCGCTAACCTGACGCTGACTTCCGCCAGCGGAATCTCCGGCTATAGCCACAATATGCCGGTCAATATCCAGGAGTTTCGCCGCCCGGAGTTCGAGGTGAAGGCGCGCAACGAGACGGAGGCCCCTTACTTTGTCGGCGCGGGAGCGATGGTGTCTGTCGATGCCAAGTACTACGCGGGTGGAGCGCTCCAGAACGCCGAGGTGAACTGGACGGTGACCGCCAAACCGACGAACTACACGCCGCCCAACCGTTCGGACTTTACCTTCGGTAAATGGTTCCCGTGGTGGCGCAGTTATTACGGCGATAATAATTACACCGAAACGACCACGCAAAATTTAAAAGGCGTGACCGGCGCCGACGGAAAACACCGCATGAAGATGGATTTCATCGCGGCCAATCCTTCGCGGCCATACACTGTCTCGGCCAACGCGGCGGTGATGGATGTAAACCGCCAGTCGTGGGCTTCGACCACCAACTTGCTGGTGCACCCGGCCGATATTTATGTCGGCATCCGCACGCAGAAAACCTTTGTGCAGCAGTACGAAAAATTCAAGGTCGAAGCTATCGCCACCGGCATCGACGGCGAATATGCGGCCGGCCGCGATATCACCATCAAGACCGTTCTGAAAGACTGGGTCTATGACAAGGGCTGGAAGGAAAAGGTCGTCGATGAGCAGGCCTGCACGGTCAAATCGACCAAAGAAACTGTCAGTTGCGAATTTACCGCCAAGCAGGGCGGCGTCTACACCATTACCGCTTCCGTGATGGACGACAAAGAGCGCGTCAATGAAAGCGAACTGACGATGTGGGTCGCGGGCGGCAAAACTCCGCCGAAGCGCGAAGTGACCAAGGAAGATATCCAACTGATCCCCAGCCAGAAAGAATATAAGCCGGGCGACGTGGCTGAGATACTGGTGATGGCCCCATTTACACCGGCGGAAGGCATACTGACCCTGCGCCGCAGCGGCCTGGTCAAGACCGAGCGTTTTACGATGACTGAATCGAGCAAGACGCTTAAGGTCCCGATCGAGGATAAATACCTGCCCAATATTTATGTGCAGGTGGATCTGGTCGGCGTGGCCGAACGCACCAACGATCTGGGAGAGGTCGATAAGACCCTCGCCAAGCGCCCGGCGCTGGCGAGCGGCACTTTGAACCTGCCGATCTCGACCGACTCGCGCAAGCTGACAGTTACCGCCGAGCCCGAGGCGAAAAATCTCGCTCCGGGCGGCGAGACTACCGTCAACATCGAAGTTAAAGACAGCGCCGGAAACCCGGTGGCCAACAGCGAAGCCGCCGTGATCGTGGTCGATGAAGCCGTGCTGCAACTGATCGGCTATCGCGTCGGCGATCCGCTCGGCACTTTTTATTCGATGCGCGGCCCGGACGTGACCGATTACCATCTGCGCGAAAGCGTTCTGCTGGGAAATCCGAAAGACGTGAAACCTCCGGAAACGCCGGTCAACGGCCGCGGGCTGGCAGCTGCGTCTGTTCAGTTTACGGTCGCGGGCTCCGGCGGGGGCAACAGGCAAAAAAGCCCCGCTCCGCCGCCTGCGGCGAAAATGGAAGCCAGAAGAGGCGACACCGAAAGCAATTTCGCGGTCGACGGCCTCAAGGACAGCGCGGATAGAGATGAGTCCCGGCCTCAGAATGACGACACTCCGATCTCTCTGCGCACCAACTTCAACGCGCTGGCGGTGTTCTCGCCGTCCGTGAAAACGGACAGCAGCGGCCGGGCGTCGGTCAAGGTAAAACTGCCCGACAACCTGACGCGTTATCGCGTGACGGCCGTGTCGGTCACCACGGACAAAAAATTCGGCGGCGGGGAATCGGCCATTACGGCAAAACAGCCGCTGATGGTCAGGCCCAGCGCGCCGCGCTTTATGAACTTCGGCGACAAGGTCGATCTGCCGGTCGTGATCCAAAATCAGACCGACGCGCCGATGAACGTCGATGTCGTGCTGCGCGCGACCAATGCCGAGATCACTAACGGCAACGGACGCCGCGTAACCATACCCGCCAACGACCGCGCCGAAGTTCGGTTCCCGGTGGCGGCGATGAAGGCCGGAACGGCCAGGTTCCAATTCGCCGTATCCGCAGGGAAGTTTTCCGACGCGGCTGAGGTCGAGCTGCCAGTCTGGACGCCGGCCACGAGCGAGGCTTTTGCCACCTACGGCACGATCGACGAGAACGGTTCGATCGTCCAGCCGGTGGAAGCGCCGAGAGACATCTGGCCGCAGTTCGGCGGGCTGGAAGTGACGACGTCGTCTACCCAACTGCAGGAGCTGACCGATGCGTTCATTTATCTTTACAACTACCGCTTCGCCTGCTCCGAGCAGATCTCGTCGAGAATGCTTTCGGTGGCGGCGCTGCGCGACGTGCTGACGGCGTTTAAGGCCAAGGATATGCCGAAGCCCGAAGACATCAAGAAGCAATTTGCTGCGGATATCGAAATACTGAAATCGCGGCAGCAGGACAACGGCGGGTACGGGTTGTGGAAACGCAGCGAGCGTTACAAATTCCCGTTCGTGACGGCGCACGTCGTTCACGCTCTGGCGCGCGCCAAGGAAAAAGGCTATACCGTGCCGAGTGAAATGATCGACCGGGCCAAGCCTTATCTGAAAAATATCGAGCAGTATTACGATCCGCACTGGAGCCAGGAAGTGAAATGGACGATCTCGGCCTACGCCTTGTATGTGCGCCAGAAGATCGGCGACCGCGACATCGCGAAAACCAAACAGTTGTTAAAGACGGCGACGCTGGAAAAACTGCCGTTCGAAGCGACGGGTTGGATCTACGGCGTGCTGTCGGGAGACAAGGCTTCGGAAGCCGAGCTCGCCTCGATCCGCACCTGGCTGAACAATCACACGACGGAAACGGCCGCCGCGGCAAATTTCATCACCGATTATCGTGACGATGGCTGGGTGATTATGGCTTCGAACCGCCGCGCGGACGGTGTCATCCTCGAAGCGATGATCGCCGATCAGCCGCAGAGCGATCTGATCGCCAAGATCGTGCGCGGGCTGCTGGCGCATCGCAAGGAAGGACGCTGGGGCAACACGCAGGAAAATGTCTTTATCCTGCTGGCGCTCGATAAGTATTTCAATACTTATGAGAAGGTCACGCCTGATTTCGTGGCGCAGGCCTGGCTGGGTAATACCTTCGCCGGTGAACAGGTGTTCAAGGGACGCTCGCCGGACTTTAACAAGTTTGACGTGCCGATGAGCTACCTGCTCGAACAGGGCGGGGTGTCCAACCTGATCCTTAATAAACAGGGCGCCGGACGGCTGTACTACCGCATCGGGATGAAGTACGCGCCGCGCAACCTGAAACTCGAACCGGCCGATTACGGCTTTGCCGTCACGCGCCAGTACGAACCGGTGGATAATGCCGAAGACGTCCAGCGCGATAAGGACGGGACATGGGTGATCAAGTCGGGCGCGCGCGTCAGGGTGCGGCTGCAGATGGTGGCTACCTCGCGGCGCTATCACGTGGCGCTGGTCGATCAATTGCCTGCGGGCCTTGAAATACTCAATCCCGAACTGGCGACGACCGAGGCCATTCCGGAAGACAGCAAGCCGAACACGGCCGTTACCGAAATGGGAAGCCGCTCCTGGGGGTATAGCTGGTGGTGGTCACGCTACTGGTTCGAACACCAGAACTTCCGCGACGAGCGCGCCGAAGCATTCGCTTCGCTGCTCTGGGAAGGCGTGTATAACTACTCGTACGTTACCCGCGCAACCACGCCGGGAGTGTTCGTAGCACCGCCCGCCAAAGCCGAGGAAATGTACGCCCCGGAAACCTTCGGACGAACGGGAACGGACTATGTGAGAGTGGAGTAAATATAGAGCGCGGGCTTCCAGCCCGCAAAGCGCGATCTGTCGCGTTCATGTCAGTAGCGTCGGCGTTAGCCGATGCGTTTCGGACGCAATGCGTCCGGTGGCGGGCAAGAGCCCCTGGCTCCACACAAAAAAAAGAGAACGGAATTTCCGTTCTCTTTTTCCTTTAGCTTATCAATAAAGCTTATTGGGGTTTGGTATCCCGCGGACGGGTCGAGCCGCCGGCGACAAAGTCGAGGTTTTCGACCGCGTCGTTCACGGTTAGCAACTGCGCGCCGCCCGGGAACTGGAATTGTTTGTGCTCGGCCTGGAACACATAGGAATTGCCCGCTTCGAGGTCGTCAAAGTGATAAAAGCCGAAGGGGTTGGTGATCATCGTGCGTGATTCGCCGCTGGGGAGCACCGCAGTGACTTTCGCGCCTGAAATTCCGCGTCCGTCCGCTGTGACCACGCGGCCGCCGACACCGACCAGCGCCGCGGTCGGCGCCAGAGTGGTGCAGTTAAAGTTCAGCGTATAAGAACCGCGGAAGCAGACCGGGTTGCCGCCCGGGCATTCGTTATTACCGCCCGCTCCGTTGCAAAGACTGCCGTCGGGTCCGCAATAGTACGAGTCGATGAAGAGAAAGTATGTTCCGGCCGGTGTGGCGTCCATCTGGGCATCGGTAATGGTTTCAGTACCGTTGCCTAATACCTGGTCCTGTCCCTTGATACAATTGGTGACCGAATTAGCCAAGCCGGTCGGGCAGCCGCCGCCGCCGACTGACAGGTAATAGATCTCCGCATCGTAACCGCCGCTGCTGGTCAAGCCGATGGTGCAGGTGGCAATTCTCGAACCGAGCGCCGGAAGCACAAATTTATAAATTTGATCCGGGCCCGTCGGGGTGGTGTAAAAAATGCTTACTCCCTGAATACAACTGGTATTAACGCCGCGGACGGTGTCGTTAGATCCGAGCGTGGTGCCGGTATCGCTAAATGACGTTCCCGCCGGGATATTAGTTCCGGGGCAGGCGTCGGTTCCCGCCAATACCATCGCACTTGTCGCGGTCGAAAAGACTTCATGCTCGAAAGCCGCGCGGCGGTCCGTCAAGCGGTCCATCATCGACTTGGACGAGCAACTTTTCATTTTCTCGTTGATATCCGAGATCTGCTGCTTGACTCTTTCCGGCGCTTTCCTAGTGGGGGCATTATCCGCCGTCGCGGCCGCTGCACTTAGCGGCTGAGCGGCCATCAGGGAACAACAGCTAGCTGCAATGCAAAAAAATGATGTTTTATACTGGCGGGTTTTATCTACAAAATCCTGCAAATATCTGGTACTCATTAACTACCCTCCTCTTAAGTGGAAAATCAGATTCGAAGTACAATTTTTAAAATCACAATCCGATCAGGCTGAAATCGGTCGTGGCATGATACGCGCTAAGGTCAATGATGCGTTGTTTTTGCGCATCTGTCAAGCCGGTTTTTCCGCGTCCGGCAACGCCTTTATTGAAACGATTTTTTCGCGAGTTCTCGTCATTTGCGGAAAGCACCTTCTCAATGTTTCCGCGGGCGGCGCCCAAACCGTAAAATTCCAGCAGCAAGCCGATGGATTCGCTCTTATTTTGCGTCAGTTCTTCATAGCTAAGCCAGAGCAGCTCCAACCGCTGTTCTTTCTCCGCTAAAGTCCACGAAGCAACGAATTGCAGGTACCAGGGAACGATGTTGTCGATCAGCATATCGACCTGTGTTTCCTCGTCCAGGTTAGGAAAATCCGCACGGAAATACGAGTTGAAATAAGCGCCCTGGCGATAAAAATCAGCCATACTGATGACCGCGTCAAAGATGTTTCGCACAAGTATTACCGGCCTGATATTAAAGGCCTGCATGATCTGAAGGTTCGCCTCGGACGCCCGGCAGTGCTGCTGGGTAACTGTATTCTGGCCGGCAAATTCGATGATCGAGGGGAGATATATCTCCTGTTCGGTCTGCCAGGCGGAATAGACCGCGAAAAGATCGCGGTAGCCGGTCAGGCTGACCAGCGTGTTTTTCAAAAAGGTCGAAGCGCTCTTTGGAACGCAGGCGATAAAGATATGTTTTCCCAGTTCGCGCGGTGTGATCCGGGTGGTGAAATCCGACAGCAGCGGCGGCCGTTTTAGCAGCGACAGCGAATTCGTCAAATTGACATAGTAGGTCGGCGACGGTTTGATGGTGATCGCTTTCCGGTAGCATTCGATACAGCCTTCGGGATCGTAGTTTTCAAAGAAAACCAATCCCATTCCCTGAAAAACATCGGCGAACGAACGGCGGAAGTCTTCGTCATCGACCATCGGGCCGACGATCTCAAGCTCTATCGCCTGTCCCAAAAGCGCCCGGGCCTCGGCCTTTTTTTCGTTGAAAAGAAGCTGCTCAATGCGCTGTTTGTAAGACTGCAGCAGGTTGTGCGTAAGATGGTCGTAGAAAGGGAAATCAGGCTCGACTTTGGCCAGCGCGCTTTTAAAAAAAGTGATGGCCATATCGGGGTTGTTTTGCTCGAGCGCCTTGGTGCCCAGATCGACCTGCTGCTGCAGCATGGCGGCAAAATTCTGGTCCAATCCGTGGGCGGTCAATGTTTGCTCGGGCGTGCTCATATGAGAAATAATAGTTTTTTCGCGGGGGATTGTAAATATAAGGCGGGCATCCCGCCCACTGTCAGTAGCGTCTGCGTTAGCAGATGCGTAAAAAAGATGTAAGAAACGCACTTGCTGACGCAAGCGCTACTGACATGAGCGCGATAAATGGCGTCTGCTGCACGTCATGGCTTTTACCCCGCGATAAAATTCTGCGCTTTCAAATAGCCCACTATCTTTTCCGCATTTTCCCGCGCCGAAAAACTCACGGTGTCTAAAACCATCTCGGCCGTTTCGGGTTTTTCATAAGGGTCGTCGACGCCGGTAAAATTCCTGATCTCGCCGCGGCGGGCGCGGGCGTACATTCCCTTAACATCGCGCTCTTCGCAAACTTCGAGCGGCGTATCGACAAAGATCTCGATGAAATTATTTTCCATCATATTGCGCGCTTCATTACGAGTTGCGCGGTAGGGGCTGACGGCGGCGCAGATCACCGTACCGCCGTGGCGGACGATCTCGGAGGCGACAAATCCGATGCGCAGAATATTCGTGTCGCGGTCTTCTTTGGAAAACCCCAGGCCTTTGGAAAGATGCGTGCGGACGACATCGCCGTCGAGCAAGGTGACCTGACGGCCTTTTTCCATCAGCAGGAGTTGTAAAATTTCGGCCGTTGATGATTTTCCCGAACCGCTCAAGCCCGTGAACCAGAGGCAGACGCCTTGCTCACTGCGCGGCGGGTTATTTTGGGCGAGAATACGCGCGGTCTCCTTGCGGCTCAACCAGGCGGGAAGCGGTTTTCCTTTATCCAGGTAATCGCCGCGCACGCGGGTGCCGGAGAGGGAATACACCTTCGTTCCGGCGGGTACTTTGGAGCGCTCTTCGTAACGCTTTTCATTTGGCAGGAAAACCATCTCGTCGAAAGAAACCACCTTTACACCCAGCTCGGCGGAATATTTACGCACCAGTTTTTTTGCGGCGTCGGGATGATAAAAAGGCTTGCCTTTGGAATCGATACCGGGGCTGGCGTGGTCGCGTCCGATAATGAAATGCGTTGCGCCGTAGTTGCGGCGGATAAGCGCATGCCAGAGTGCTTCGCGCGGGCCGGCCATTCTCATCGCCAGCGGCAGCAGCGCCAGCAGCGTTTTCTTCGGGTCGTAATATTTATCAGACAGAGCGATGTATGTTCGCACGCGCGTGAAGTAATCGACATCGCCGGGCTTGGTCAATCCGACCACGGGATGCAGCAGCAAGACGCCGTCCACTTTTTCGGCCGCGCGTTTGGTCATCTCTTCGTGAACGCGGTGGATCGGGTTGCGGGTTTGAAAAGCGACGATATTTTTTTGACTGAATAGCACCAGCCTTTCGCGGGTTTCGGCGGGTGTCAGGCGCAGACCGCGAAAGTCGATCCGTTTCGGCAGGTTCAGAACGCGCAGCGGCCCCGAGATATTAAATTTTCCCCAATGCCCGATCTCTGCCGCCAGCGGGTGGCGCGGATCGGTGGTCCCGGTGACGTCGAGCAAAAATTTTTCCTTCGGCCACTCGTAGATATCTTCGACTTTTATCACGGCAAGCAGGTCGTTGCGCGAATCGCGCAGCGCGATCTCTTTTCCGATCTTTAAGCCGGGAAATTTCGCGGCGGATCTTTCTAGCGGCAAAGTTATCGGCATGGGAAAAAGGGTCCCATCCGCCAGGCGCATCTCTTCCAGGACGCGCTCCAGATCGGCCGCGTTCATAAAGGTTCGCAGCGGAGAGAACGCGCCGGTTGCCAGAAGTTCCAGGTCGCAAACGGAGCGCTCCGACAATTGAATGGAAGGCAGAGAATTAGCCCGCGAAAGAAGGGCTTTTCGCTCTTCGCCGGGTACAAGTAAATTTATTAATTGGTTGCCCCAGGGGGAAATCATAGCGGTTATGATGCAGCCGGTTTTGGATTTGGGATTTTAGATTTTGGATTACGCGGCCTTCGTGTGTTTCGTGCGGTTCGTGGTTAATTTTCAGAATTTTTACCACGAATCACACGAATCACACGAAATCCAAAACCCAAAATCGGCGATCCAAAATTCGCTAGGCGCCTTGGCCAAAAGATCCGCCGTAATAATCGGGACGCGGCGGTTCATGATAGATGCCGCCCTGCGGGCTTTCGGGAAATACCATCCGGTAAGCGACCGCGTTCGAAGCCCAGATTATCGGGATCACGAATAAAACGCCGATACAAAGCGCGAGAACTCCGATCAGTGCTACCAGTGCCTGGAAGATCACCAAAACGATAATGCCGCCGATATTGCTCCAGCCGGCGCGCGCGCTAAGCTTGATAATGTCGCCGATGCCAAGACCGTCGTTTTCGGCCAGGATCGGCAAAGCAAATTTAAAGGTTATCTGCCAGGCGATAGCGAAGAGCAAAAAACCGACTCCGGCGATAATGGCGACAATGATCAGGCCACCGGCCAGCGCCGGGTCCATATCGGAAGACTGCGCAAAGAAACTGAATCCGCCGCGGCCCCGCTTGGAACCGATCTCACTTAATTGAGCGCCAAAACGGATAACCTGAGCGACGATGCCCGGAATGGCTTCGATAAGCCCGATGACCATTGCCGGAACAAATTTCTCAAAGCCCTTGAACATCATTCCGAACTCGACGTGCTCGCCCCGCATCCGGGTGAACATACAGATATAGATCCCGACCGCGATCGGCCCGATGAAGAAAAGGCTCACACAGGGAATGCACCCGGAAATGACCGCGCCAAGCAGCACGATGCCGAGAAACATCCAGTAATTATCCTTGATCAGGTTCCAGCCGTTGCTGATGCAATCTCCGGCCCGAATCGCGCCGCTATTAAAAGGTATGTTTGCTTCCATATTTTTTCTCAGTTTATTTTTTTGCTAGACATTGCCACAATCTGTTTTGAAAGACAAATAATTTTGCGGGTTAAAACCGGGACTGAGCGAAAAAGGTTATCTTATTTCACTTTTGACTGCTAAAATGTCCGCTATGTTACAGATTCTTAAAGCTGTTTTTATTATATCAGTGATCGCGCTTACGGTGGGCGCGGGTTTTGCCGGGGTTGCTGACGGCGATCTGCAAAAGCTGGTCGATACCGAGTTGGCATTTGCCAAAAAAGCGGCGGACACAAATACCCGGCAAGCCTTTTTGGATTACACCGCGGATGAAGGAGTTATTTTTAACCCGACGGTGACAAACGCCAAAGCTTTTTGGGAGAAACGCGCCGTGGGGACGTCGTGGCTGGCGTGGCATCCGACGTGGGCGGATGTTTCCGCTGACGGCCAGGCCGGGTGGGACATCGGGCCCTGGGAATTTCACCCGAAAGGCAAAGACGACGCCGCCACCGCATTCGGGCACTTTTGCACATTTTGGGTAAAACAGCCGGACGGAAACTTTAAGTTTGTGGTCGATATGGGGATCGGCTATGAGAAGTCGGGTTTTGCCGACAAGGAAGTCAAATTTCCCTCCGACGCCGGAAAAGGCAGTAAGTCGGTAAAAGACCAGTCGCATTATAATTCGATCGAGAAGCTTTTTTATTCACGCAGCCTCATGCTCGCTTACCAGAGCGTGCTGGCCGAAGACTCTGTCCTTTTGATCGACGGTAAAGCGGTGATCCGCGGAAAAAAAGATGTCCTGGCGGAATTTAACAAGCAGGACCTTGCTTTCGATCCAAAAGATTCTACCGCGGTAGAGGTTAAGTCGCGCCGTACCTACGGCAATCTTTCTTATCTTTACGGCGAAGCCGCTACCACCAGGGCGGACAAGTCGGTTCGTAAGCAAAATTTTCTACAGATATGGAAATACCGCAAGGACAAATGGGAATTGGTCTGCGAAGTTTTTACCGACATCCCGAATAAGGCATAATAAAGAGTTTAGAGTTCAAACTTTAGTTTGTCTTTGATTTTGGAAATAAGACAAGCTGAAGCTTGAACTCTAAACTCTTTACCCAGTCACTATGACCAAACCATTCGACAATGTAATTCAGCTTCTGCGCATAGAAGCGCAAGCCATCGAACACACCGCTAAAAATCTGGACGAGGCGGCGGTCGGCGGCGCACTTTCGCTGCTGGCAAACTGTGCGGGAAAGATAGTGCTGCTCGGTGTAGGGAAATCCGGCGTGATCGCGCAAAAGATCGCGCAGACGATGACCAGCACCGGAACTGTCGCGGTATTCGTGCACCCGAGCGACGCTCTCCACGGCAGCCTGGGGATCATTTCCGCGGGAGATGTGGTCATCGCGCTGAGCAACAGCGGCGAAACCCAGGAGATACTTTCTCTGCTGCCCGCGCTAAAGCAGAGAGACGTTTCGCTTATCGCAATTGTCGGTAACACGGGCTCGGGCCTGGCGCAGAGCGCCGATATAGTTCTCGATGCATCGGTAGATCAGGAAGCCTGCCCGCTCAACCTCGCGCCGACGACTAGTACCACGGTAGCGCTGGCGATCGGAGACGCGCTGGCCATGACGCTGATGCAGGAAAAAGGCTGGACGGCGGAAGACTTTGCCTCTAATCATCCGGCGGGAAATCTCGGCAAGCGCCTGACGCTGCGGGTAAGCGATCTGATGCACAACAGCCCCGGCATTGCCCCGGGGGCCGGCTGGATGGAAGTGGTTACGACCATCAGTAAATACGGCTTGGGCGCGGTCAACGTGGTTGATGAAAACGAGCATCTAAAAGGCATCGTCACGGATGGCGATCTGCGCCGCGTCCTGGAGAAGACCGCGCCGGAAAATTTTGCCGAACTGACCGCCGAAAATATGATGACAAAAGATCCGGTTACCGTCGGGGCCGGGACACTGGCCTACGATGCGTTGAAGATAATGGAAGACCGGCCTTCGCAAATATCGGTGCTGCCGGTGATGGATGAAGCAGGAGTTTGTTTGGGGTTGTTGAGGCTGCACGATATTGTAAAAAGCGGATTGTAGACCTGGGAGCGCTGGCATTTTGCCGGCATTGTCAGTAGCGTCTGCGTAAGCAGATGCGTAAAACGCAGGAACGTACTTGCTGACGCAAGCGCTACTGACAGGAGCGCGAAACTCGCGCCTGCAGGCAAAATGCCGATGCTCCCGGTTTACCAAAGTGGGTGTTAATAATGAGAAATATTATCGGTAGATTTTTTATTTTAAGTTTTATTTTTCTTTTGAGCTTTTTGTGCGTCGATGCGCAGACCCAGCCGCAAATACAGCGCGCTGATATTTCCATCACGCTCAGCGAGCAATTCTTTGACGCTCTTCTCGAGACGATTTTCAAAAACTTCAAGCCCGTCGAATTTTCCGTCGCAAAGAATGCAAAAAATAAAAGTGCCGAGATTAAGATCGAAAACGCAGCTTATCGAAAAAACGACAAGTGCAACGAAGTGATCCGGCTGGAGCGTGAGGTTAACGGGGTGCGCACCGCGGTGCGGTTTCGTGACGGGCGCATACTCGCGCCGCTTGCGTTTTCCGGTTCGTACGATGTGCCGCTTTTCGGCTGCGCGGATTTTACCGGCTGGGCGGAAACCAATGTCGAATTAAATTTCGACGCCGGCAAACAGGCTTTGCTGGCGAGAGTAAAAGTGGCCAACATAAATCTGAACGGCGTGTCGGGATTGGGCAGCGGTGTGCTGGCGCGGCTTATGCAAAGCTCGATCGACAAAAAGATCAACCCGACGGAAATACTCAACGTCGAAAAGCTTTCCTTTTTATTTCCGCTGGAATCGATGGGAGGGAATTTACGCCTGCGCGCCACGGAGATGCGGCCCGAGATATCGCCCGGAGAACTGAAGGTCAAAATATTTTATGAACTAAGCAAGGCCGATTAGCCAGGGCGAAACTGTTCACTATTAACTGCCAACTATTAACTGTATTTTTATAGGATCTTTCTTAAAAACAGTTGATAGTTAATAGTTAATAGTTGAGAGTCTCCTCTTACTCATCCACCATATCGATGACCAATCTTTGCGGGGTGATCTTTTCCAGCCGCCGTATCTCGCCGCGCACTTCCAGGTCCAGTTTAACGGTAGTTGTATACCAGCTCACCGCGCCCAGGTTTTGCTTTTCGTATTCGGAGAGATTCTGGTTTACCAGGCCCGCGAGATCGGAAAAAAGCACGCCGTCCGGTTGGGATTTTAAAATATTAAGGATAGCGCGCCGCACCACCTCATATTTCCATTTATCGATCGATTTGGACGTTTTGTCTGGTGTAGGAGTTCTGCAAACCACCTTGTCTGAATTTTCACTCATAAAAATTAAAGCTCTTCAGCGGTTTTGGTTTTACGTATCGAGGCCGCAAAAGAAGAGCCCAAAAAACCCGCTGCAAAATAAATGATAAGCGCCCCGATCACGACCCAGATGGGCGTCGGAACTCTCGCGAAAAACGAAATGCCGATAAACGTGAAAAGGAGGCTGATAATAAATCCGTGCAAGACCTCGCTATAGCCCGCTATTTTTCCGGCAGCAAAGGCGGCGAAAAACACCCCCAGCAGATAACTGACCAAAAGCACAATGAACCCCGTGACAGGTAAGCCGGCAAAAGCTGCCCTGAAGGATTCGAAATTTGAAGGATCGGTTCCCGGAGGCATCGGGTGAAGATAGCCATTGATCATCGTCAGCACGCCCACGACAATGCTTCCGATCACCATTCCAAAAAATAATCCGAAAATACTGCGTAAAAATTTCATAGGTTATTTCAATGAAAACCAAATCAACACTATACGATCATATCAATTCGATGAGATGTCATTCTGCTACAAGACGGGAAATTTTTCAATTAGAGAGATTTTGGGCGTGAATTTTAGTATAGGATCGCTTCCCCCGGGATCGCCATTCGGAATAGATCATAGATGATAGCTGAGAGATCAGAGATCGGATCTCTCAGCTATCATCTATGATCTATTCCGAATGGTTATTTTGATACAGCGCCTAACCCGATCAAGGTAAATTCGGCCCGTTAGGTATGGCGGCCAGTTGCGCCGCGGAAGCGGCTTTGATCTTATTCCAATCAAACCCGAAAGCGGTCATCGCATCGGGGCTGGTGATCCAGCGTTTTTTGCCGTCCACGATGAGATAGACCTTCGGGTCCGGCGAAGCCATGGCTAAATACGCGCCATCGGTCAGCGCGGGGCCGACGAGATACCCGTCCAGCGTGGTAACGCCCGGGCCGCCGCCGCTGGAAAAAAGATTATTGTAGGTTGCTATATTCGGTATCCAGCGTAGTTGCTGATCGATGATCAAATAAATTGCGCCGTTAGGCAGGCTGACGCGCGAGCCGTCCTTTCCGATAAACGAATAAGCGGGATTGCCGATCGGCGCACCTGTGGGGATCGCGGCCATCTGGCCGGCGTTAAGCTGGCGGATCGGGCCGTTAAAACCATAGCGCCCTAAGGCCTGAAGAGAATTGATCCAGCGTTTTGTGCCATCCACCACCAAATAGATCTCCGGCTGGCCGGGAATGTTTGCGAGATACGCGCCGCTGGTCAACTGTGTGCCGCCGGGATATTGCGCCACCGTCGGAACGGTCACGACGGAACCGCTGCTGTAAAGATTGTTATAGGTGGCCGGATCGGGGATCCAGCGAAATTTCCCGTCGATGACCAGATAGATCGCTCCGTTTGATTGCTGGCGGATACGCATTCCGTCGGTGATGGCGCTGGCTATCGGAAGAACCTGGGCGGAATAGTACGGCGTCGTCAGATTGGTGAACCCGGCGGCAACTTTGTCCACCGTGGTCGGGATGTTGATGGCAGCATTCACTATGCCCGCCGAACGATAAGGCTCGAAATCTTTGGCCACTTTATTCAGCGCGGCCCGGTTGCTGTCGAGGTTGGCTTCGTCCGGGGTGTAACGGGGCGTATAGCGCGGGTTTGGCGATATCGATGTGCCGTAAATATTGATCTGCGCGCGGACCAGGTTCAGCACGTAAGCGCGCGCGGAATTAGGCGCCGCGCCGGAGAGGCTGATCTGGTGAAAATAAGCGCCTTTTCTTGAATCATTCCAGCCACCGTCGTCCTGTCCGCCCTGCGGCGTATAGTTTGCCAGAAAGCCTCCCGGATCGCGTCCCAGCGCCTGTTTTAGAAACGTGCGGGCATACACTATTCCGTTTTCCAGATTATAGACGGCGGCCACGGGATCAAACGGCGGCCGGTCCGGCGCATGGCCGTCCGGAGCGTGGCCGGTCGGCGTGTTGTAAGTTATGTAATTATCGGGCGAAAGGTGGCTGGGATCGTAATCGGTCGACGCCGTGCCGGGGGGAAAGATCGCATTTTTGTAATGATGCCGGTGTCCCCAGGTGTCCTGCTGGTAATGAAAGAATACGCCCAGGCGGACGAGTTTGTTGTAATACCCCGGCTCGTTTAGCGCAGACTGAAAAAACAGGTCGCGCCTTGCCAGCACACCGGCGGTTTTCATGGTCCCGCCCTGCGTGTAACCATAACCGTCCAGCGCATGCCACATCCATTCTTCCTCTACATTCGGGATCACCCCGCCGGGGCCGCCATTCGCCACGAGTCCCGGCGAATCGTCCATGCCCTGGTCAGCCGCGGCCACGATCAAGGCTTCGTCATGAGTGAATCCGACCGAACGGCAGATCACATAGGTCATTTGAAAATGCGTGTCTTCTTCATAAGCGAACGCCGGCAGCGAAAGCACGAATATGACGGCAATGAGTGTGAAAAAGCGGTGCAGCGAGAGGGCTGATCTTTTGATAAGGGGCATTTGGTTTCCTTGTTTTTAGTGTTGTAGTGACCGTTCTAATTAAGAGACCGCAAATCTTGGTGAAGCTATTGGCGAACGATCCTGAATCAAGTAATGAAAGGACTTTATACTTATCGGGCGGAATAGACAAGGCTTATCGCAGAAAGTAATGGGTCAGTTTGATATTTAATACCTGATATCGAAAATGTGCTGGTAAACCTGGGAGCGCAGGCATCCTGCCTGCAAGCGCGACTTGTTTGCGCTAACTAGCATAAGATCAAAGGCTTTTCTAGATTGCTGCGCAATCCTGTAGGCAAGATGCCTGCGCTCCCAGGTTTACTGCATCATTTAATTTATCGGTTCTATAAATATGGCCATGCGCGCGACCACCGTTTGGCTGCCGCGCGCAAAATTGTTTCGCAGAGCCTGGGAAACAATTTACAGTGGAGCCGGGCCGCTCCAGGCACCGTTCGGTGTTCGTTGCGAATTATGATAAACCCGGTCATCGAGGCCGATAAAAAAGACCTCCAGCCGTCCGTCCTGGTTACTTATCGCGCTGAGCTGCTTTGCCGAGCCGCCTACCAGGCTTTCGTTCCTCCAGGCGCCCCGGTTGGGAGCGTCCTGCCAATTGTGCCAAATATTGCTGTCAGTGCCGACGTAAAAGATCACCAGCCGCCCGTCCCTGGCCGTGGCCACGGATATTTGTTTGGCAAATCCCATCAGCAAGGTTTGCCCGTTCCATGAAACACTGCCGGGCGCGTTTTGCCAGTTGTGAAAGATACTGTCGTCGGGGCCGGTAAAGAAAACTTCCAGGCGTCCGTCCTGATTAGCCGCGGCGGCTACCTGCTTGGCCGGGCCTCCCAGAAGAGCTTCGCCGCTCCATCCGCCATTGGGTGTCGTTTGCCAGTTGTGATAGATCATGTCATCGAGGCCGATGTATACCACTTCCAGGCGCCCGTCGGCATTTCTCACCGAGGTCAGCTGTTTGGCACTGCCCCCGAACCGCGTCTCGCCGGCCCAACCTTCGCGCGCCTGCGGATTTTGCATGTCATGATAGATATTATTATCGGTGCCGATATAAAATATCTCGATCAGGCCGTTCGCGTTCGTATTCGATATTACTTGTTTTCCAAAGCCATTCAATTCGGCTTCACCGTTCCACGAGCCGTTGGGCTCGCGCTGCCAGATGTGTTTGACCCCGTCATCTCCGCCGCGATTGCCGAGATAAAAAACTTCTAACCGCCCATCCGTATTAATGTTCGGGCTGATCTGCCTGACCGAAGTGCGAAAGTTATTCTCACCGTTCCAGGTGTCAGGTTTGGCCGCATTTTGCGAATTGCCGTAGAGCACATTATCCGTCCCGACATAAAACACTTCCAGCAGCCCTTTGGAATTTCTTATTGCCGCGACCTGTTTCCCCTTGCCCTGGGCCGGGGAACGGGGCAGGGTTTCCGCTCGGGCCGGAATTTCCGCCCGGAAGCGGGGCCAGAAGTATGGCGGTCGTAAGATTGGTAAATCCGGCCGCTTCTTTCTGCTCTTTGGTGGGAATATTAATAGTTGGATTAGCTATTCCAGCCGAGCGGAAAGGCTGAAAATCTCTGCAGACTTTTTCGAGAGCGATCCGCACATCATTTACATTGGCTTCGTTGGACGTGAAGAATAAGCCAAAACGAAGGTGGTCGAGAAAAGATATAGAACTGGTATACGTGTCGATCTGTGTCCGGATAAGGCTAACCAGATACGCGCGGGAGGTGTTTTGGGCAGTGTTCGCAAAGCTGATCTGGTGGAAAAACTTGCCATTTTGAGGCCAACCGCTATCTTCGCTGCCGCCTTGGGAGACGTAATTAGCCAGGAAGGAGCCGGGCTCGCGGCCCAATCCTTCCTTTAGAAATCGGGAAGCGGCTTTGATCCCGTCTTCCAGGCTCATCAAAGCCGCGACCGGATCAAAAGGCGGCCGGTCCGGCTGGTGAAGGTCCGGCGCGTGGCCCGTGGGGGTGTTATAGGTGGTGTAGTTGTCTCGGGAGAGATGATTGTCTTCATAATGATGGCGGTGCGCCCAGGTATCCTGCTGGTAGTGGAAAAACACGCCCAGGCGGATCAATTTATTGCGGGTGCTGGTTTCTCTGAGCGCGTCATTAAAGAGCTGGTCCCTTCTGGCGATCACCCCGGCGGCGCCCATATTGCCATTCAAGTCTAGAGCGTGCCATCGCCACTCTTCCTCGGGATGTGGAACTACCCCTTGGAAACCGGTGTTCGCAAGCGTCCCGGTGGAATCGTCCATCCCCTGATCGACCGCGGCTACGATCAAGGCTTCGTCGGGGGTAAATCCGACCGACCGGCAGATCACGTAAGTCATATTAAAATGAGTGTCTTCGTCGTAGGCAAAGGCCGGCAGCGAAAATCCGAGTATCACTGCGGCTGCCGCGATCAAATGGGAAAGCGTAAGTGTTATTTTTTTTATGGTTTTCATTTTCAGTTTTTCCTTTTTAGTCGTATTTTGTCCAGGGATTTTAGAAGGTGTTTTTCACCTCTACTCAACTAGCGCGACATCTGCAGGAAAACGTCTAAAGAAAAATGGAATTGTTGCGAAAAACTGCGGCTATGCTTTGTCCGTGAGGTCATTAAATCTTTTGCTTGGTTGTCTGTTACTCGGCAACGAAGTAAACTTACTTCTTTATGTCAATGCCATTGGTAGCGATCATCGGACGCCCGAATGTGGGCAAGTCCACTTTTTTCAATAAGCTGGTAGGGACGCGTAAAGCGATCGTCGGTGATGAGCCGGGGATCACGCGCGACCGGATGTACGGGCGTGTCGAATGGCAGGACAAGACTTTTTCGCTGGTAGATACGGGCGGCATCGTGCCCGATGATGAAGCGATCATTCCCGCCAATATCTTCAAACAGGCCTCGGTGGCGATCGCTGAAGCGCAGGCGCTGGTCTGGGTGGTGGATGCCCGCGCCGGCATCACGCCGCTCGATGAAGAGCTCGCCATTCACCTGCGCAACACAGGCAAGCCCGTGCTGGTGGCGGCCAACAAAACCGAATCGCAAAAGGTCGAGGCCGAAGCCGGGGAATTTCACCAGTTCGGATTCGATATCTTTCCCGTCTCAGCCGAACACGGCAACGGGATCGGCGACCTGCTCGACGATCTGCTCAAAGAGCTGAAATTTTCCGAAGAGCCGGAAGAAGAAAAAGAGCGCCCGATCAGAGTGGCCATCATCGGCCGCCCGAATGTCGGAAAATCTTCGCTGGTAAATAAGCTGCTGGGTGAAGAGCGCGTGATCGTTTCGCCGATTGCCGGCACGACGCGCGATGCGATCGATACCGAATTGACCGTTGACGGGCAGAAGTTTTTGCTGATCGATACCGCCGGTATCCGCCGCAAGGGCAAGACGACCGAGATGGCGGAAAAGCTATCGGTGATCATGGCGCGGAAATCTCTGGAACGCGCGGACGTGGCGATAATTTTGATCGACGCGGATGAAGGCGTGACGCACCTGGACGCATCGATCGCCGGTTACGCCGTCGATGAGGGTTGTAGTATTATAATCGCCGTCAATAAATGGGATGTGCTGGAAGATAAAGAAACCAACACGGCCCATTATTATGAAAAAGACCTGCGCGAGAAAATGAAGTTTTTGGATTTTGCCCCGGTCGTGACCATCTCCGCATTAAGCGGCCAGCGCATAGTCAAACTGCTGCCGCTGGCGGCGAAAGCCCGCGAAGCGCGCAACCAGCGTATCCCGACCTCAAAGCTGAACGCATTTTTTGAACGCAACTTGAAACAGCCGCATAGCGCTTCGGCGCCGGGCAAGGGCACCGCGGTGGGCCTGCACGTGCAGTACATGACCCAGGCCGGGGTCAGGCCGCCGACATTCGTGATCTTTACGTCGGGCGGGGGAAAAGCAGGATTGCACTTTTCGTATCTGAGATATATCGAAAATCGCCTGCGCGATGAGTTTGAATTTTTCGCTTCGCCGCTGAAGCTGGTGGAAAGGCACAAGGGCCGGAAGAAGAAATAGAAAGCAGGGATCAGGTTGTTAAAAGTTGCGGCGCTATCTCAAAAACCATTCGGAATAGATGATAACTGGTAGATGATAGAGGATAGATCGAATCTTTCAGTTATCAGTTATCATCTTTTATCTATTCCGAATGGTAGTGCGAACCCGGCGCCACGGTTTTAGGATACTGTCGAAAAATAGGAATAGTGGAAATTGCTTTACTTTTAATTAGAGTTTTTCTCGCCGCGGTATTTTTTATCGCCGGCGGCGCGAAGCTGTACGACCTGGAAGGCTCGGAAAAAGCGGCGGGGGATTTTGGTGTTCCCGAAAGCCTGGCAAAACCCGTCGGGATAATTTTACCGCTGGCGGAAATTGCGATCGCGGTACTGCTGCTGCCTTTGGGTACGGCCTGGTACGGCGGGATCGCCGCGCTGGTGCTGCTCACGGTCTTTACCATCGGGATGTCGGTGCAGATGGCAAAGGGGCAAACGCCAGATTGTCATTGCTTCGGCCAGATATATTCCGAACCCGTCGGCAAGAAAAGTATTCTCAGAAATGTTTTCCTGATGCTGGCCGCCGCCGTTTTGGTCATCGCCGGACGCGTTTCACCCGGCCAGAGCGTGACGGATCTGATCTCCGATCGGGCCAGCCGTGAATATCTCATATCTTTGATCGGTGTTTTGGCGATTGCGCTGGTTTTCAGTTTGCTGGCGAAGCAGCGTGAGATGTCGGCAAAGCTGTTGGAGATGCAGCAGGAGATCGACACTTTGCAGTTGGTTAACGAAGCAGCGGCAACGGCTACAGCGGGCCACGTTCATCATGAGCATATGACCTCGCCCGACGAAGGGCTGCCGATCGGCGCTGTCGCCCCCGATTTTAAGCTGCCCGATATGAAAGGCCGGACTGTTTCCTTCGAGCAGTTGATGACGGCGGGGCGGGCGATGCTTTTCTTTTTTATTTCGCCGACCTGCGCGCCGTGCAAAGCGCTTCTTCCCGAGATCGGAAAATGGCAGGAAGAACTCCTCGGCAAAGTCGATTTTATTTTTGTCAGCAGCGGCAGTGTGGAAGAGAACGCCGAGAAGTTGTACCGCCTGGGAGGGCAGATACATTTGCGGCAAAACAAGCGTGAGGTGGCCGAACTTTTTAAAGTTAGATGGACGCCGACCGCGGTGCTGGTCAGTGCCGAAGGACGGATCGCCAGCCGCTTGGCCCCGGGCGACGCCGCGATAAAAGACCTCGTCGATCTGATCAGGGAAAACGGCGAAGATCTGAGCTATGTTAAAAACGGGCGCGGGATGAGCCCGAACGATCTGAAGATCGGCGAGGAACTTCCCGAATTTGAACTGCCGGCGGCGGAAGGCACGAATGTTACCGATCGGATGATCCGCGGCAAAAAAACGCTGGCGCTTTTTTGGGGACTGGATTGCCCGCACTGCCAGCGAATGCTGCCGGAAGTAAAAGATTGGGAAAACTCATCACCCGCTAATGGTAATGGAGTGCAACTGGTGGTCTTTTCCAGCGGCGACGCGGAAAAAAATCGCGAGCTGAATTTGCGGGCGCCGGTCGTGATCGATGAAGGCGGTGAAGTGGGAGATAAACTGGGAATGTTCGGCACGCCCTCGGCGATCCTGATCGATGAATCGGGAAAAATTGTTTCCGAAACCGCGATCGGTGCGGAACAGATCTGGTCATTGATCGGGAAAAGGAAGCCTTAAGAGAAGGCGGAATGCGGAATGCGGTTCAGAGTTCAAGCTTCAGCTTGTCTTGTTGCTAAAATTCAAAGACAACTGAAGCTTGAACTTAAACTTTTTAACCGCAAAGAACGCAAAGAGAAAGACGCAAAGGACGCAAGAGAAAAATCCAAAATCCAGAATCAAAAATCCAAAATCCGATTGACTGGCAGGTCACTGCAATTGACGGTAATGCCCGAACGGGAATTTTGCGCACCCGGCGTTCTGAAATTGAGACGCCTGTTTTTATGCCTGTCGGCACGCAGGGTACGGTCAAAGGTGTGCGTTCGGAGTGGCTGGAAAACGAGCTCGACGCGCGCATCATTTTGGGAAATACCTATCATCTGTGGCTGCGGCCGGGAGAAGAAACCATCCGAGCGATGGGCGGCCTTCATAAATTCTCCGGCTGGAACCGTTCATTGTTAACGGATTCGGGCGGCTTTCAGGTCTTCAGCCTTACAGACCTTCGCAAACTTAATGAAGAAGGCGTCGAGTTTCGCTCGCATCTGGACGGGGAACTGAAATTTCTCTCGCCGGAAGTTTCGATGGAAATACAAGCGGCGCTCGGGGCGGAGATAGTGATGGTCTTTGACGAGTGCCCGCCGGGGCAGGTCTCCCGTGAAGACGCAAAGAAAAGCCTGGACCTGACCGTGCGCTGGGCGCAAAGGTCGAAAGACAGATTTGCGCAATTACAGAACGAAGGGCAGGACACCGGGCGACTGTCAGCAGCGTCGGCGTCAGCATCAGCCGATGCGTCAAGCCCTGATGCTACTGACAGTGCAGGCGCCGGGTTGCATACGAATTGTTTTCCTGACGAAGCTCGCGCTGACGCGCTCCATATCTCCGGCCGGCAGGCGCTCTTTGGCATTATCCAGGGGGCGGCTCATTTAGGCCTGCGAAAAGAAAGTTTGGAGCGCACGGTCGAGATAGGTTTTGACGGGTACGCGATCGGGGGCTTGAGTGTCGGCGAAGAAAAACCGGTGATGTACGACGTTATCGAAGCCGTCGCCCCGCAGATGCCTGAAGATGCCCCGCGATATTTAATGGGCGTCGGCACCCCCGAAGACCTGGTCGAAGCCGTGGCCCGCGGCGTGGATATGTTTGACTGCGTAATGCCCACCCGTAATGGACGCACCGGGCAGGCTTTTACTTCCCAGGGGAAGGTAAATATAAGAAATGCGAAATATATCCGCGATCCGGGGCCGCTCGATCCCAATTGTTCCTGCTCTGTCTGCGGGCGGTACTCGCGGAGCTATTTACGGCATCTTTACCAGGCGGGCGAAATGCTTGCCGCCACGCTTTTATCGCACCATAACCTGGCTTTTTACCTTGACACCATGCGCCGCGTAAGGCAATCTATCCAACTTGGCCAATTCGACCGTTTCCGCCGCGAATTTCTTTACGAACTACGCGCTACCGGTGAAGAGGACGTCATTTAAGCAGCATAACGGGCGATTTCCTGCATCCTATGCTTCGTAATCCTCGGTTTATCGGATATAATTTACTTTTGTCTCAATTCAATAACGATGAGTATTTTTGCACTAATGCTTCAAGGTGATAGCGGCGGCTGGGGAACGATCATAACGTTTCTCCCGCTGATCGCTATTTTCGGAATCTTTTATTTTCTCGTGATAATGCCCCAGCGTAAAAAGCAGGCGGAACTCACGCAGATCATCTCCAATCTGAAGATCGGCGACCGCGTGGTCACCAACGGCGGGTTGATCGGAAAGATAGTGGAGGTCCGCGATAAAAGCTTCTTTATCCGCAGCGCTGATAAATCGATCATCGAAGTAGCGCGCGGTGCGGTGGCCGGAATTGAAGCGGAAGGCAGTAATTAAGGGAAGTAACTAAAGTTTTAACGGCCTTGCCTGGGCAAGGCGATCTTTATTTAGCAGCAATGAATAAAACGAATTTGTGGATCAGAACCGGCGTTATCGTGATTATCACGCTGATCGGTGTCTATATTGTTTTCGGCCCGCGCGATCATGCGCCGACCGGGCAGGATTTTACCTGGACTGGCATCAAGGAAAATCTGGCTAAGAATATCAACCTTGGCCTGGACCTCCGGGGCGGTTCGCACCTGGTAATGAAGGTTCAGACCGAAGAGTACCTGAAGAAGATCGCGGAAAACGATCGCGACGCCGCGCTGGCAGCGGCCAAGGACGCTCAATTGCCGGCTACCGACGCCACCTCGGTAACGGAAAAAGGAAATTATTCTGTCACGCTCAATGTCAGCGATCCTTCGCGAATCCAGGAAGTGATCGACGCGGTCAAGAAAAAAGTCGATTTTACGAATTGGACCGAGAACCGCGGCGCTAATTCCATCACCTGGTCGCTGCCCACCACGCAGCAGCAGACACTTAGCTCTCAGGCGGTCGATCAGGCGCACAAGATCATCGATAGCCGTTTGAACGGCACGGGCGTAAAAGAACCGACGCTGCAGACATACGGCGCCAAGGACCTGCACCAGATACTTCTGCAGATGCCCGGTGTAGAAGACCCGGAACGCATCAAAAAGCTTCTTAACGCCGAAGCCCGGCTGGAATTGATGAAAGTGGTCGGCGCTTCCAATCCGCAGCCGATGACGACCTATCCGACCGAAGAGGCGGCAAAACAGTCGCTCGGCGGTGTCGTCCCGTCCAATCGGAAGGTGCTTCCCATCGTGGAACGCGACGAAGAAGAGGAAACGGCCGACGCCAAGGCGAAGCTCGACCCGAACAGGCCTCCGAAAGCCTGGGCCGTGGTGGAAAACCCGGCGATAGTCGACGGTAACGAATTGCGCGACGCGCAGCCGGTCAACCGCGCCGGCGGCAGTGATTATCAGATCTCATTTTCGTTAAAACCGGCCGGCGCGCAGAAATTCGGCGATTGGACCGGTAAGAACGTGGGCGCCTATATGGCCATCGTTTTGACGGACAAGATCATGAGCGCTCCTTATATCAAGGGGCAGATATTCGACTCCGGACAGATTGACGGGCGCTTTACCAAAGCTTCCGCTGACGATCTGGTGCTGACGCTTAAATCCGGCTCGCTGCCGGCAAAGATCTCTTATCAGGAAGAACGTACGATCGGGCCTTCGCTCGGCGCGGATTCGATCCGCTCCGGTGTGGCGGCATCGCTCGGCGGGCTGGCGCTGGTGGTCATATTCATGCTGGTCTATTACCGCGGCTCCGGCGTGAACGCGGTGGTGGCGCTGGTGCTTAATATGCTGCTGACGATGGCGGCCCTGGTTTCCTTTGGCTTTACCCTGACGCTGCCCGGCATTGCCGGCCTTATTCTCGGTATCGGTATGGCCGTTGACTCTAACGTGCTGATCTTTGAGCGTATCAGGGAAGAATTGCGGCTTGGATTGACCGTCCAGGAATCGGTCAAGGTAGGTTTCGAGCGGGCGTTTATCACCATTATCGATACGCACGTAACGACGATCATCTCTTCGCTGATACTGGCGACCAGCCCGTCGAGCCAGGTACGCGGTTTTGCCATCACCCTGATCTTAGGGTTGCTGATCAACCTGTTCACGGCGGTGTTCGTCTCGCGCACAATATTTATGTGGCACCTGGGCGGCAAGAAAACGGTTGAGAAATTAAGTATCTAAATAATGAGTTTATAGAGTCTATCGAGTTTATTGAGTCTATAGAGTAAGAGCGATTGGTTTTTTCCGGCTCATAACTCAACAGACTCTATGAACTCAATAAACTCTCCGGACTCTCTGGACTAATAGAATGATTGAGCTTTTTAACGACATAAAATTTGATTGGATGGGAAGAAGAAAATTCTTCATCTATCTTTCCGTACTTATAATGCTGGCGGGTTTGGTTTCCACCGCGGCCCGTGAATTGTCGCCCGGCGGAACATCCGCCTTTAATATGGGTGTGGATTTCAAGGGCGGCACGGTGGTGACCGCGAAATTCAGGCAGAAACCGTCCGATGACGAGATCCGCGCGGCGCTGCAAGGTGTCGGCATTAACGATGCGGTATTGCAGGCTTCGACGGACAAGACCGACGAGGTCCTGATAAAGGTCCCGATCGCCGTCGAAGGCCAGGAGGCTCAACCGGCGCCGGAAGGCCAGGAGGCCGACAAAGCGCAAATTGAAAGCCGCCGCGAAAACGTTAAAAAAGCGCTCGATACTTTTGGACAGGAGACCGCGGCGACGGCAACTCTTGCGGACGATCCTGCGGCAGCCTATAAGATCGTCGGAACGGATTGGGTCGGGCCGGTCGCCGGTGCGCAGTTGCGTGTCCAGGCAGTATCGGCAACCTTGCTGGGCCTGGTAGGAATTCTGCTGTTTATCGCTTTTCGTTATGACTGGACCTACGCCGCCGGCGCGGTCATTGCGGTCTTTCACGACATCCTGATGGTGCTGGCGTTTTTCTCCATTTTTCAGTGGGAAATAAACCTTACCGTTATCGCGGCCCTTTTGACCATCGTCGGATTTTCGGTCAATGACTCGATCGTTATTTTCGACCGCATCAGGGAAAACCTGGCGGTCAACCGCACCGACTCGCTTTACAAGATCACCAACGATTCTATTAACCAGACGCTTTCGCGGACGATCATCACCGCGGGTTTGGTGCTGCTGTCGGTGATCGCGCTGGTCGTTTTCGGCGGGGAAGTCTTACGCAGTTTCTCCCTGGCGCTGCTGGTCGGTGTTACGATGGGAACCTATTCCACGGTCGCCATTGCCAGCCCGATAGCTATCTGGTGGCAGAAAAAATTGGGAACGGCCAAATTGTCCGCCCCGCAGGTGAAAAAGGTCGAGAGTTTTGCCTCTTCATCGCGCCGCTCGGTCGCGCGGCAGCGGCCATAGACATGTAACAGCGTTTGAATTTTGAGACAGGATACAAGGGAAGTTCCGGCAAAGAGAGATGCGTTAGGCAGACGCGCATCTCTCTTTTTGCTTTGTTACTGTAAAGATGTAACTTAACTGTAACGCCAGGGCGCAAAAAAGTATAAGCAACCGTGATGAAAATGCAAGTTTTCTCTTGACTTTCAGTATACAAAAACTTAGACTTTCTTCGTTGCTGGTCAAATTTTAATAGGTTTTCTTTTGGTGTGTATCACACGGAATGCAGTAGTTTTTTGTATTCCTGCAGACACATCAGGGCTGGTAATTTTCTGTTTTTCCTCGCTTGATGAAAATTCAGCATGAAACATAAGATGACCGATTGTTATGCACCGCTGATCTTTGTTTTGGCATCAAAGTATTAGCCAAATATTAGCGGACTAAGTGGTTTTTTGTTTATTGAATACGCAATTATTAATTTTTTCGTGACCCTTGAACCCATTGGCACCGGAAAAGGGAGGATAAATATAAACTATGTTAGATCAACTAGTTGAGTCGAGAGGTGATAAGCAGGCATCACGCCGGTCGTTCAGCTTTATAATCCTCTTCGCGGTAGCGATCTTCAGCGTCCTGATGTTCGCCTATCTGTGGAGTTTGATAGTTAAAGCAAACGATTCGGTGTTGTCAGGCGACGACCTGGAGTTGTCCACTTTGGTGGCCCCGGTCCCGCTTCCGGAAGACGCGCCGCCGCCGCCGGAAAAACAGCCGGAGAAAAAGGCTGAGGATCTGCCGACGCGAAAAGAAAACATCGCGAACATAATGGAGCAGCCGCCGGATGTGCCGCCTAAACCCTCAACCGAAAAACTGGTAAATAAGGCTCGCCCTATTGACCAGCAGATCGTCATCAGCAATTCGGACACCGATACCAGCGCGGCGCCGAAAGGCCCGACCGGCCCCGGCGTTTCCGGAGGAGTTCCGGGAGGAGTTCCGGGAGGTACCGGCCCGGCAACCGACGACGCCGATGCGCCCCCGCCCCCGCCGCCGACCAAGCCGCCCGTACCGAAGATCGTATCCAAAGGTGTGATCAACGGCAGCGCCATCAGCTTGCCTAAACCTGCCTACCCGCCGACGGCAAAAGCCGTGGGAGCTTCGGGCGCGGTCAGCGTTCAGGTAACCATCGATGAAGCGGGCAACGTCATCTCGGCAGTAGCTACCAGCGGCCATCCTTTGCTAAAACCCGTTGCGGCGCAAGCTGCCCGCGGTGCAAAGTTCAAGCCGACGCTGCTTTCAGGTGTGGCGGTCAAGGTTTCGGGAATTATCGTTTATAACTTCCAGTAAGGGTTTTATCTAACGATATATTTCAAACATCCGGCGAGAGCGGTCAGCCGTGGCCGCTCTCACTGCCGAATAGCGTTTTTTAGTAAAAAGCAATCAATTTTCTTAATTTTTTTGGAGGAGCAACAATGACTTTCTTAACCAACCTATTTCTTCTAGCTGAGGAGCAGTTTCATTTTACGCTGTACGATGCGGTTAGAAGTTTAACCATCCCGGGATGGATCGTGGTTATCACTCTTATCATTATGTCGATCTACATGATCGCCATCGCTGTTGAGCGCATGATGACCTTCAACAAGGCGAGAACGCAGTCGCGTCAATTCGCGCCGCGCGTCGCCCAGGCTTTAAAGAACAACCAGATCGAAGAAGCCATCAACATCAGCGACAAGCACAAAGCTTCGCACCTGGCGATGGTCGTCGCTTCCGGTCTGCAGGAATTCAAATCGCACGAAGAAAATCCGGAACTGCACGATGAACTGGAATCCTCGAAACGCGCTCTGCAGCGTGCCGTGGCCATTAAGAATACCGAACTCAGACGCGGCCTTTCGGCCCTCGCGACCATCGGTTCGACCGCTCCCTTCGTGGGACTGTTCGGAACGGTTATCGGTATCATCAACGCGTTCCAGAGCATGAGGCTTAACGAATCGGCCGGTATCGGCGCGGTTGCGGGCGGTATCTCGGAAGCGCTTATCACTACGGCGTTCGGTATCGCGGTGGCAGTGCCGGCGGTGTGGCTCTTTAACTATTTCACTAATAAAGTGGGCGGCTTCGTGGTCGAGATGGACAACTCCTCTTCGGAATTGATCGACTTCTTTATCAAGCAGCGCACGAAACAGTTGAAAAAGTCATAACAGCTAATAACACTTTGGATTTTAGGAGAATTAAGCTATGGGCATGAGCACTGGCGGTACAGGGGAATTTAACTCTGAAATAAACGTCACTCCAATGGTGGATATTATGCTGGTGTTGCTGATCATCTTTATGGTGATCACGCCCCTGCTTCAGCAGGGGGTGACCGTCAATTTACCGCGCGACAACGAGTTTCCCGAGGAGGATGCGAACATCACCAAGGACGGCTCGGTAGTCATTTCTATTCCGAATAACGACCAGTTCTATATCGGTAAAGAAGGGCCGCTTTCACGCGAAGTATTGGGTGAAAAGGTCAAAAAATTGACGGAAAGCAAGACCAAGGAAAACAAGATCGTCTATATCAAGGCCGGGGTCGGCATCGATTACGGCAGCCTCGTGGATGCCATCAATGTCATTCGCAAGCAGGATGTGGACAAGATCGGATTGGTCGCCGATAAGAAAAAAGGATCAAAATCGGCTAGCTAAAAGCCGGATTTTTGAAAGGGAGTTTTGAATTATGGCGATGAGTGCATCCTCTTCGGATAATGAAGGGGCAGTTCCGTACATCAACGTAACGCCGCTGATCGACGTGCTTTTGGTGCTGCTGATCATCTTCATGGTTATTTCGCCGCTCAAACCGAGCCGTTTCCAGGCTCAGGTCCCGGCGGAGCCAAAACCTGAAGACCAGCAGAACAAACCTAAGCCGAATCCTTTGACACTGGTGATCTCCATCAACGGGCCGGAGAGAAAACTGAGACTCAACCAGGAAGAGTTGGGTGATGTTTCCGATCCGAGCCTGCTGGCGACTCGCCTGGGACAGATCTTCAAAGACAGAGAATCCAACGGGGTTTTCAAGGAAAATACCAACGAGGTAGAAAAAACTGTGTTTATGAAAGCTCCTCGCCTCGTCCGGTATGGTGAAGTCGTGAAGGTTATTGACGCTGTCAAAGGTGCAGGCGCAAGCCCGATCGGATTGCAGATCGACGACCTGCCGGAACAATAAAAAGCTATATTAATAAACGCGGCGGCCGTTTTGACCCTTTGGGACGGTCGCTGCGGGCTAAGGACGGAGTTTGAACAATGAGATTTTCTCGTTTGGGAATAATAATTTTATTATCTGCCATGATGCTGGGGTTATCTGCCTGCGGGCCCGTCAACAGCATATTTGCCAGAAGAGACCTGATCGAAGGGGCGAAAGCCTATAAAGACCGAAACTATGCCGAAGCGGAAAAACGTTTTCGCAGCGCGATGACCCTTGACCCCGACCAGAAACAGGCACGCCTCTTTCTGGCCAGAACGCTCCACTCTGAATATGCGGCCGACCGTTCGCAGGTCGCCAAGGCCGACGAAGCTATCGGCGTCTATAAGGACGTGTTAAAAGCGGAACCGGCCGACAGCGCCTCTTTTAAAGCGGTGGCGAGTTTGCTGGAAACGATGGGACGTAAGGAAGACGCGCTTAAATGGCTGCTCGACCGCACGACCCAGGATGGCGTTCCTGACGATCAGCGCGCCGAGGCCTATACGTCACTGGCGGCCAAGGACAACACCTGCGCCAATGAGATCAGCGATATCGAACCGGTCAAAAAGACGGTGGAAAAAGGCGACAAGGCCGAATTCGTATTCACCAAACCGGCGAATGTCGAGGATTACGAAAAGCTGAAACGATGTATCGGTGAGGGAATGGGTTATATCGACAAGGCTTTGGCACTGGAAAGCGATAAGTCCAAAAACGCAAAAAGCGTCGATATCAAAACGGCGAGCGATAAGGAACTCAATGAGTTGAACGAGCTGGTCAAGAAATTCGAATCGGCCTGGTCGTACAAGACCAGTTTGCTGGTCCAAAGCTCGCGCCTGGCGGAAATGGACGGCCGGACGGCGGAAAAGGACAGCTTTAAGAAAGAATCCGACGGTGCGCGGCAGCACTTTCTCGAACTGGCCGGGATCCGTAAAAGCATAGACGACGAAAAAGAACTGCGCCGCAAGGCTGCTGAAGATGAGAAGAGTAGTAAGAGCGACGGCAATTCCGCTGCTAATACTGCCAAATAGTTTTTAACGTTCTACTTTCGCGAGAGGGTGATACTCAATTACAATAGATTGGGTGTCACCTTTCCTTTTTGCGTGATACTTTTTCAGGCTTTGTTTCTAAAACCGGAGAAACGGCCAAAATGGTAAAATTGAAGTAACCCCGGCGCTCCCCGGTTCAGGCGCTTCTTTTAAATACAAACAGGAATTTAGGGGCAAGCCTTTTTTGTCAGGAACGATCATGATCCGTATCGAAGAGATCATCGGCAAGGTTTCGGAAAACCATCCCAACGCGAATCTGGAATTGATCCGCGGCGCCTACCTGTTTTCCGCCATGCACCATCGCGGCCAGAAACGCGCGTCGGGCGAGCCCTATCTGGTGCACCCGCTGGAGGTTTCAAACATCCTGGCCGATATGCGGCTGGATGAAACGGTGATCGCTACCGGGCTCCTGCACGATGTGGTAGAAGATACGCTGGTCGATCTGGACACCATCAAGAAACAGTTTGGCGAAGAGATCACGCTGTTGGTCGACGGGCTGACCAAGATCGCCCATATCAGCTACCTTTCCAAAGAAGAACAGCAGGCCGAGAACGTCCGCAAGATGGTGCTGGCGATGATCACGGACGTCCGGGTGGTGCTGGTCAAGCTGGCCGACCGCCTTCATAACATGCGCACCATGGAGTTTCTCAGCACTGAAAAGCGCAAGCGCATTTCACTGGAAACCCTGGAAATTTACGCCCCGATCGCGCATCGCCTCGGCATGGGTAAGATCCGCAGCGAGCTCGAAGACCTTTCCTTTCGCAATCTCTATCCGGAAGAATATGAAGAGCTGAATGCGGAGATGGAAAAGCGCCGGCCGGAGCTCGAAGCGGCGCTCGATAAGATAACCCTCACCATCGAAGAAAATCTGCGGGAGGCGGGCATTCCTTTCATTCATATCGAAGGCCGCATCAAACGTCTTTTTTCTCTCTGGCGAAAACTAAAAAAACGAAAACTGGATATCGAACAGGTCTATGACCTGGTGGCCGCGCGCATTATTACGCCTGACGATAAAAAATACTGCTACTCCGTGCTCGGCGTCATTCATGATATATGGATCCCGGTCCCTGAGCGTTTCAAGGACTGGATCGCGATGCCGCGCGACAACATGTACCAGTCGCTTCACACATCGGTTGTCGGCGAGGGCACCCAGTCTTTTGAGGTGCAGATACGCACGGAAGAGATGCACCGCATCGCCGAGGAAGGCGTAGCCGCGCACTGGAAATATAAGGGCGGAAAGCTCGGCGATCACGACGACGACGATTCGCTCAACGAATTGCGCGACAAGATCGAAAAGCTGCTGATGCCGCTGGTCGAGGCGGGCGAGGACATAAAAGATTCGCAGGAATTCATCGAATCGTTAAAGCTCGATCTTTACCCGAAAGACGTTTACGCCTTTACCCCGATGGGCAAGATCATCCAGCTCCCGCGCGGCGCCACCACGCTTGATTTTGCCTACGCCATCCACTCGCAGGTCGGCGATACCTGCACGGGCGCTAAAATAAACGGCCGGATGGTGCCGCTGCGGACCGAGATACAAAACGGCGATGTGCTCGAGATCATGACCAGGGCCGACAGCCACCCTTCGCGCGATTGGCTGGGCCACGTGGTGACCTCGCGCGCGCGCAACCGCATCCGCCACTGGATCGCCGAACAGCAGCGCAGCGAATCGATCGAAATGGGACGCAAGCTTTTGGAAAAAGAAGCCGACCGTTTTCAGATCAAGTCGAAAAAAATGCTGCAGGACCCGGACGGGCAGTTAAAGACCATCGCCAACGAATACGGATTGGGCCGCACCGAAGACCTGCTGGCGTCGATCGGTTACGGAAAGATCATCCCCCGCAACATCATCCAGAAATACCTGGGCACGGAAAAATTTGCCGAGCTCGACCCGGAGCAGAAGAAAGAAACGATGTTTCAAAGCGGCGTCAAAGCCGTCAAGAAAATGGTCGGGCTGGGAGAGGACGCGATCGTGGTTTCCGGGGTCGGCAATATGCTCATCACGCGGGCGCGCTGCTGCAACCCGCTGCGGGGTGAACCGATCATCGGTTATATCTCGCTCGGCAAAGGGGTCGTTGTGCACAATAAAGAGTGCAAAAATGTTAAGCAATTGATGGTCAATAAAGACCGCATCGTGTCGGTCGAATGGGCGGGCAAGGAAGACAAGGAAGCGTTTGCCGTGCGGCTGCTGGCGCTTACGGAAAACCGCACCGGGATGATCGCCGATATCACCGGCACCATCGCCGATATCAAGACCGGTATCCGCGGCGCGCAGGCCCGTGTTTCCAGTGACGGAGGCGGCGAGATCGAAGTGACCGTGGAAGTTTTCGACCTAAAGCACCTCGAGAAAGTGATGCAATCCGTCAGGAAAGTCCCCGGAGTCCTGGATGTCGAGCGCCTGGACGGCTCTAATGATTAACGGTGAGCAGTGAGCAGTGAGCAGTGAGCGGTTGCCGGGATTTGATACGGCTCTGCCTGGGAGCGCCGACATCTTTTTCTTGTCAGTAGCGTCGGCGTAAGCCGATGCGTCTCTTATCAGAACTTACGCATCGGCTTACGCCGACGCTACTGACCCGCCCCCAAATTACGTGTATTACATAAATCACACGAAGAACTCTAACCTCCCAAATGCTCTCTCGCCGCGAAATAAATAATCGGTTACTCTCACATCGTTGTGGTCGGAAGTGCTGACCGCGGCGGTTAGGCCGCCTGAGCACGCCGTCCTCGCCCGGTAGGCCGTTTAAACCACTGGGATCTGAATCGGGAGCATCGCTTTAGTGTCGTCCCGGTGACATACGAAATTAAAGCTAGCCTGCGCAGCCGCTCGTCGCGCAGGCGAAAGATCAAATCGGGCCAGCCGCTGCGGGGCCTTCGTTCCGGTTCCTCGACCCGCGGGACAGACTGTAGAATTTAAAGCGAATCGGACTAAGCATGTAAAACTCACGGCCGGATCCAAAACGGATCGTCGCCACTCGTCACTCTTCCGCCGCAACAAACAAGAATTAAGTAGTTAGAAATGAGGTCAGAACCCGAAGCGGTAGCGAGGGGTTTTTTCCTGAACTCCCCTCCTTACGAAGGAGGGGTGGCACGCGCTTCGCGTGACGGGGTGGTTCTCTCTTCGCGGCAGAGCCGCAGCCATTTTACTTGACTGCGTTAAGCTGTATCCCAGTTCCTCTTGGCGCAAGGCCCGGCAGCGTTATCGGCAATCTTCCGGTGATGTCCTGTTTTCCCAGGATCGCATTGCCCGAGGCGCGCTGCAGCATCGTCATATCTCCGTACGCCACCACATAAGTTTTCATATTCGGGAACGTGTTAAGAAAATACGGGTTGCCAAAACTTATTCCGATCACGGGCTTTTCCGTCTTTAAAAGTTTTTTCAGCGCATCGGCGCCTGCTTCGGGCAGTCCGGTGCTGTTTTTCGCCCCCGAACGCACGCGTCCATAAAGCCCGGCGATCACGATATCGGCCTTTTCCGCCTTGGCCAGCGCGGCCCGTGCCTCTTCCGGTGTCGAGCGCGCGTCAAGCACGCCGACCTCAAGTTTTACACCGCCCGCGCGCAGAGAAGCCGCCAGGCTGGCTGAGACAAAATTGCGGTCTTCGCCGTTTGAAAGCGCCAGCAGAAATACTTTTTTACCTTCGATATTTTTGAGCGGGATCATTTTGTTCTCATCCCGCACCAGCGTGATTGCCCTGCGCGCTATTTCCTCGGCGAGCTTTTGCGTTTCGTTGCTCGACACCACCGAATCGATGCCCTCGAGCGGAGCGATGCGGTTTTTTACCAGGCCCAGGTGATGCTTGACCGCCATTATCTTTCGCACCGATTCATCCAGCCGGGCCTCGGTTATCTTGCCGGACTTGACCGCCTCTTTCATCCCTTTGACGGCGGCGTCGACATCGACCGGTTTTAGCAGCAGGTCAGCGCCTGCCATAAACGCCCGCGCCGGCCCTTCATCGTTATGAACGTAAAGCGTCAGCCCGCTCATGCTCAAAGCATCGGTCACCACCAGACCGTTAAAATGCATGTCCTTGCGCAGGATCTGCTCGATCACGGTGGACGAAAGCGTAGCGGGAACCGAGGTCGCTTCGGTAATAACTTCCGCGCCCTGTTCCACATCCATTTGCTGATCGGGGTTGGTCAGCGGCTTGATCTGGGTCGGATCTATCTTTGGCAGCGCGATATGCGCCACCATCACTGAGCCGATGCCGGAATTTACCAGCGCGCGAAAAGGTACCAGCTCGGTTTTTTCCAACTGCTCGCGGGAATGATCGATGCTCGGCAGGCCGCGATGAGAATCTACCGCGGTATCGCCGTGGCCGGGAAAATGTTTTGCGGTGGCCAGCACGCCGCCCGCCTGCAGCCCCTCGGAAAACGCGGTCACGAATTTCGCCACTTGCTCCGGGTCTTCACCATAGGAGCGGACGTTGATCACCGGATTGTCCGGATTATTATTGATATCGGCGACGGGCGCAAAGATGTGAAACACTCCCATCGCGCGTGACTCCCGGGCGACGATCATTCCTTGCCGCCGGGCGAGCTCGGGGTCGCCGGTCGCGCCCACTGCCATCGTCCAGGGAAAATTCGTCGTGTCTTCAAAACGCATCCCCACACCGGTTTCAAAATCCGCGGATATCAGCAGCGGATATTTCGCCAGCGCCTGCATGCGGTTGACGATATGCACAGATTCATAGACCGGGCCGGCAAAAAGAATGATCCCGCCGATCTTGTTTTCCACCACCTGCCGTTGGATCTCCTTGAAGTTTTCGCGCTCCTGGTTGTAATACCGCGCGTTGATGCCTAAGCTCAGCGTCTGCCCGATCTTTTCCTCGAGCGTCATTTTCTTGAGCTGTTTATCCGCCCATTTCCATGACTCTTCGGGGATCTCGAAGCGCCCGCTGAATTTCCCGTTCTGCGCGGGCAGATAGCTGACAAAAACCAGGATGAGGACGGCTAAAGAAAACGATCTGCGAAAATTAGACATAAATGGATTATTGATCTCAAGGCTTGCCTGGAAGCCCGTAGTTAGTAAATAAAGTTCTCAACCTGGGAGCGCCTGCGTCTCGCTGGCAAGCGCGACCCGGTCGCGCTAACTGGCTTTTGACAAAAGACTTTTCAGATCGCTGCGCGACCCAAGCCGGCGGGACACCGGCGCTCCCAGTTTCACTTTGATAATTATTTTTGGCTTTACTCTTACTTTAGAGGAAGAGCCGATTTTCAACTAATAAAACTTTCCTTCGGGCGAATTATTAAACTCGCCAGCCAGGCAACAATGAACGTGGTCAGGCTTCCGATAAGTGCGTACCACGTCCAGGCGATCTTTGTGCCAAAAAGTATGTAGAGCATCAACGTTATGCTCGCGCCCATTCCGATCAGCGCATGGATCTCGCGAACTCTTTTCAGGAACGTGCCGATCAGAAAGACTCCCAGTATCGGCCCGTTAATGAGCGAAGCGACCGACAAGGCGCTGCCGAGCGCGGACGAATTTGTTTTCATCAACACCAGCGCGACGCCGATCTGCACGATGCCGACGCCCAGCGTCAGCCAGCGCGACACGCGCAGGTAATGCTTATCTTCCCGGCCGGGCCTAAACGGCTTATACAGGTCCTGGACGAACGTGGCGGCGATCGAATTGAGCGACGACGAAAGCGCCGCGGCAAATATCGCGGCCACCACCAGACCGCTTAAACCCGAAGGCATGTGCTGCGTAATAAAATCCGGAAAAACCTTATCACCGCCTTTGAACGGGTAAAAATTAGTTACCGACGCGGCGAAACCCGGATCGGAAAAACATTTGGCGATCTGGTCCGGAAAAAGTTTGCCGCAAGCTTCCGCTGCATTGGAATAAAGCGGATCCGCATACGGCTGATAGTATGTAAAGAGCAGCACGCCGATAAAAAGAAACCCGATGAACTGCGCCAGGATAACGGCGCCGCTCGAAAGCAGCGCAAACGAAGCGCGGCTGGCTTTGTCAGTGCACAGGTATCGCTGCACCAAGTACTGGTCGGTGCCGTGCGTCGACATCGTCAAAAAGCACCCGCCCAACAGGCCTGCCCAAAATGTATAGGTCTTCGTCATATCCAGCGAAAAATCGAACAGGCTGAATTTGTTGAACTGTTCGCCGATCGCGACCGCCCCGCCAAAACCGCCCTGCACCTGGTTGGCGATCACTATCGCCGCGGCGATCGCCCCGCCGATATAGATCCCAAGCTGCACGACCTCGACCCAAATGACGGCTTCCATCCCGCCGTAGTACGTGAAAATTATCATTATCACGCCCAGCAGAATCACCGAGCCGACCACTACCAGGTCGGTATTTGTCTGCGGTTGAAACGCGGTATAGACCGCCGCCAAAACTATTGCCGTTAACAGTAGACGGATTCCGTCGGCAATGTTGCGCATCACCACGAAAAGCGCCGAGGCCAGCATCTTTACCTTTGAGCCGAACCGCTCGCCGAGCAGTTGATACACGGTCAGCAGTTCGCCTTTGAAATAAAGCGGGATAAAGAGCAGGGAAATGACCACCCGGCCGAGCATATAGCCGAGAACGATCTGCAAAAACTGGAAATTGCCGCCTTTGGAAAAAGCGATCCCGGGTACGGAGATAAACGTAATGGTCGAAGTTTCCGTAGCGACGATCGAAGCCGCGATCGCCCACCAGGGCACACTGCGGTCGCCGACAAAATAATCTTCGGTCGTTTCCTGCTTACCGGAAAACCAGACGCCGAAAAGCGTTACGCCGATAAGGTAGCCGAAGATGATGATCAGATCGAGTGTTTGCATGTTTTACTTTTCGGCCTTTAGTCGACGATCTGCACACAGCGCTCGTCGTTATATGTGAGGTTGTAGCTACTAACCGGGGTCATGTCGGGCACTTTGATATAGCCCTCATCTTTATTGGTAAGGACAAGTACTTTTTTGTCATTTACCTTCCATTTTTTCAGGGCCGCGCCCGGGACCGTCAAGATATGCTTTTCGCTATCGTAAGACATGAGGCCGTTCTTGTTCTTGTTCGTGGTGAAGGAATATTCTTCCTGAAAATAATACTCAAGGAAATCAGTTTTTTCTCTGCCTTTGCCTTTTAACTGAATGACGTTGTCTTTTGAAAGGCTCAATCGCAATATGCCGTCCGAAGCAAATTCGACTGGTTCAAAAACGATCTTGAAGGTTATCGGCTCGTGCCTGTCGTTTTCATAGGCGATCTCGTTCTCATTTTTATAGCCTTCAAGCTCCAGAAAAAAATCAGATATTTTTGGCCGATCCAAAACGTCGCCTCCCGAAGGAGTGATGATAAGCTCCGTGTCGGTTTTTTGCGGTTTTTCCGGGCAGGGAGAATTATAGTCGTAACCGCTGTCCGTGTCTGTTTTAAGCATCTCGGTCCCGTTAAATGTAATTTTCTCCGGACTGATCGAAAGCGCGCTGCCGTCATCAAATTTTACGAACGACACTGAAGCCCTAACGTAAGTTTTTTTCCTGGTGGCCTTTATATAATAGGTCTGAGATATTCGGTAAGGCTTAAGGTCCAGTAGGAGTTTTTTGATAACGATCCGGCCGTCATTGATACTGGCACAACCGGCGTTCAAAATAAGGCCGGCGAGCAGAAAAAGTATAACGGCTGTTTGTCTTTTCATTTCTCCAGCAGCTTGATAGCTTTCTCTATCACAAAATTCGTTTTGATCAGCGCGCGTTCGGCTTCCTCACGGGTGGAATTTGCATGGATCATTACCACTGCCACGCGCAGGTCGCCGGTCCCTTCGGCCAGGCGGGCGCGGGCGGCGTCTTCATCCAAACCTGCTTCGGCCATTAGGATACGCACACTGCGGTCTTTTAGTTTTTCATTGGACGAGCGCATATTGGTCATCCGGTTACCCTTCACATAGCCAAGGCGGATCATAGCCACGGTCGAGATCATATTCAGGACCAATTTCTGCGCCGTGCCTGCTTTCATTCGGGTCGAACCGGTAATGGCTTCCGCGCCGACATAAGGAACGATCGCTATCTCGGCCGTTTTCGTCAGTTCCGAATCGGGCACGCAGGTTAACCCGGCGGTAAAGCACCCCAGCCGGCGGGCAAATTCCACCGCGCCGTTGGTATAAGGCGTCCGGCCCGAAGCGGCAATGCCGACCAGGGCGTCTTTGCCCGTGATGCCGCGGATCTGCAGATCGCGCGCGCCGGCCTCGCGGTCGTCTTCGGAAGATTCGGTCGCTTTATGCAAGGCGTCAAAACCTCCGGCGATCACGCCCTGCACCAGCTCAGGATCCACACCAAAGGTCGGCGGTATTTCCGAAGCGTCCAGCACACCCAAACGCCCGCTCGTACCCGTGCCGATATAAAAAAGCCGGCCGCCGTTTTGCAGGCGTTCGACGATACGGTCGGTCGCCCAGGCCAGTTCGGGCAGCACTTTTTCCACCGCCTCGGCCACCAGCTTATCTTCACTGTTGATAAGGCGCAGCGCATCGAGCGTCGATGCTCTATCGATGTCCGAGGTATTCGGATTTTCCTGTTCGGTTATCGGCAGCATTAATAAAGTAAGAAATTATATTCGACCACTTTTGTGATGGCATAAGGTTCGCCTTTACGCATGGCCGGCGAAAATTTGATCTGCCTGGCAGCGCTGATGGCGTTCTGGGTCAAACCAAGCGGCAGCCTCGCAAGCACCGTGATATTTCCGATCTCCTTATTTTTTTCAAAAGTGACGCGCAGCTTAACGGTCCCCGATACCTGGAATTGCCGCGCCAGTTCCGTGTAAGACGGCGGCGCTTTTGACAGGATGGCCACCGGGCTGTCAACCTTCGCGTATTTTGGCGGCGCCACCGTGTCCAGCGGCTGCGGCGCGCGTCCCATTTCACCTCCAAAGCCACCGGCGCTCATCCCGCCGGCAGCCGGTGATTTTAGAATATCGTTCCTGGCAGCGGCGGAGATCGGGGAAGTTACGGAAGTTGCGGGTTTTTCCGGATTCTCGATCTGGCGGTTCAGTTTTATGGATTTCAAAAATTCCTCGATCATCGGGTTGGCGCGGATTTCACTGATGACGTCAAAGACGTAAAAATTTACCGGCGCCTGGATGGCGATAAAGGAATGCTCATAATCGTCGGTGCCTTTAAAGTCGTAACGTTGGCCTTTAATACCGTCGATCTCGATCTCGCTTGGAGTAGGCGCTTCAATGGCCAGTGACACAAGCTGCCGGAGAAACGACTCGGGGCTTTTACTATCTGAAAATACAGTGAATAATGTTTTGCTCGCCACCGCGCGATAACGCCCGCTGATCACGCCTTCCGCATCCCAACGCGAGCTGACCACATTGGGCGAAGGGAAATTAATGCTGAATTCTTCCTTCGGCGGTTCGAATTTTGTCCATTTCGGCTCGTCAAAGTCGACCTGCGCAGCCGCGGTAATAGCGGCGGTAACAGTCAGCGCCGCCGTTAGCAAAAAAATGTATAAAGCTTTGTTCATCTAAGTATTATCTTAGTTAAGTATTGGCGCGAATCCAAATCGCACCGCAGCGCCGGCGTCCCGGCGGCTGTCCGGTGGGCGTCCCGCCCGCCGTCTTTGCTTTGATGTGAGCGCGAGACGCACTCACGACAGCCGGCGAGACGCCGGCGCTACGGCAGTGCTCATTTCCCGTTCGCATGTCTGAACGCCAATTTTGCAGCGGCCAGGACCGGCGGAAACTTGGGCGGTGCGAGAAACGCCTTGGGCGCCGCGGTCCGAATAGTTTCCAGTAAAGGCTTTAACAGCATGTCTCCCGCGTTAAAGATCCCGCCGACATACGACACCACAAACTTACTCTTTTGCAGTTTTAGTTTTTCCACCACGGCGATAGCGGCGATGCCCAGCTCGCGCCCGGCTTCCTTTATTAATTCCACCGCCACTTTATCGCCCTCTTTTGCCGCTTCGATCACATAGCGCGCAAAACCCGCGATGCGTTCATTGGTCATATTCGCGCCGTAGATCGCGGTCCCGACGTCCTCTACATTTTGCACGCGAAAATACTGCACTGCTTTTTCACTCAGGACTGTAGGCCTGGCGCGTCCGTCAAAAGCCTTGGCAATGGATTGCAGCGCCCGCCGCGCGATCCCGGCCGCTCCGCCTTCATCTCCCGCCAGCGGCCCCCAGCCTCCCGCGCTGGCACGCTCGCCCTTTTCGTTTTGCCCCAGGCAGTTAGAGCCGGTCCCGGCAATTACCACCAGCCCGGCTTTTCCTTCGGTCGCGCCATACAGCGCGATCTCGGTATCGGGCACTACGTCCAGGGTTTTGGTCGCCATCTCCCTCAGCAGCCGGTTTTTCAGCGAAAGCCGCAAGTCTTCACGCCGGACCCCGGCAACGCCAAATTGGGCGGCGACAATGTCCGCCCGGCTCAGATCGGCGCGGTCGCAGGCCTGGTCGATCGCCTGACAGATATGCTCCACGGCTATTTCCACACCGACCCGCAGGGGATTAGAAGCGCCTCCTGTGCCTTCGCTGATCTGGTTTTGGTCCTGATCTATAAGAACTGCCCGGGTGGAGGTGCCGCCGCCGTCCACACCCAGATAGATACGATTTGGTTTGAGAATAGAACGGCTTTTTATCTTTTTTTCCTGACGGCCCGGCATTTAAACTGGTGGATGCACCAACCTCATTACTCGATAAAGAATTTTGTTCTATTCTAACGGGACTTGACATATAATGAAAATTAAAAGATTTTATCTGTGCGATAACTATTAGTGATATATGGAAATCCGACAGATCAGGGCTTTCGTGGCTATTGCTGAGACACGTACCTTTACGGCAGGAGCGCGCCAGGTCAACGTTACCCAGGCTGCTATCTCGATGCAGATACGGCAGTTGGAGAACGAGATCGGGATGCCTCTCTTTACCCGCACCCCGCGCCGGGTGATACTGACGCAGGCGGGAGAGATACTCCTAGAGCGCGCGCGAAAGATACTGCGCGAGCACGACGCGGCGCTGGCGCAGATCTCCGAAGCGCATGGCGCGGAGCATGGACGGCTGCGCATCGGCACGGCCTCGGCCACTTTTGCGGCCGACCCGCTGCCGGAGATCCTGAGCACGCTCAACCGCCAGTATCCCAAGGCGGATATTACCGTATTTTCCGGTACGAGCGAGGCGCTGGAGCAGAAGATCCTGGCCGGCGATCTGGATGTAGCTTTCGTCTCGCTGCCGATCGAAGCGCAAAATATCCAATCCGAGCTTCTGATCAGCGACGAGATCGTCGCCATTGCGCACCCCAGCCACTTGCTGGCAAAGAAACGCGTGATCAGCGCGGCGGCGCTGGCCAGCGAAAATCTGATCCTGGGCGAACACGGCGGAAATACGCGCCGCCGGATCGATAAATTTTTCGCCGATGCCGGGGTCAAGCCAAACGTGATAATGGAGCTCAGCCGCCAGTCCGCCATTAACCAGATGGTGGCGAGTAATATGGGCGTCGGTATCGCCGGGCTGCGGGTTATCAAGAACGAGGTCGATAAAGGCAAACTGGTCTCGTGGTGGATAGAGGGCGCCGAGATAAACTGGGAACTGGGCCTGGCGCGCCTCCGCGGCGGATATTTTTCGCCCATCGCCCAGACATTTGTCCAACTCTGCCACGAAAGCTTTGCCGAGGAAAAAGAAGCCAAGGCGCAAAGATCGCGGGCGAAGTAATAGGCAGAAACAAGGGCAGTTATGGAGCGTGTTTTCCTAAGAATAAGGACCCAAGCGAAGTAACAGGCAGAAACGCGACAGTTATGGAGCGTGCCTAAAAAAGTCAAATTACACGCTCCATAACTGTCGCGTTTCTGCCTGCTTTTGTTCGTTGTATTCTGACCACTAGCTAAGCTAGTGGCAATTTAGATTCTGGCCGGATGATGAAAAGTATTAAATCACTACCTTTCTTATTTTCACATTTCTTAAGAGTATTTCCACAACTCCTCTGTCTTCTTTGCGTACTCGGCGGCTCGATCTATGCTCAGGCACTGCCGGCAGCGCTGCCGCAAACCGCCGGCATGTCCGCCGAAAAGTTAAAGCAGATCGACGCGCTGGTGGAAAAAGACATTGCCGACAAAAAGCTGCCCGGCGCGGTGGTTCTGGTCGGACACAAAGGCAAGATAGTTTTCCGCAAAGCCTATGGTAACCGGGCGCTCGTGCCGGCGGTCGAAAAAATGACGGTCGATACGATCTTCGACGTCGCCAGCCTGACCAAGGTTGTCGCGACAACCACCAGCGTGATGATCCTGGTCGAGCGCGGCCAGCTTCGCTTAAACGACACCATCGGAAAATACATCCCCGAAATTCAGGATAAAGATGTTAAGAGCATCACGATCCAGCAGTTGCTGACACACGTCTCGGGCTTTGCGCCGGATTTCGACCTGCGCGAAAAATGGACCGGCCGGGAAGGAATGCAGGATGCGCTAAAAAAGGAAAAGCTGCGCACACCGCCGGGAACAAAATTTGTTTATTCGGACATCGGGTTTATTGTGCTGGGCGAGATCGTGCAGCGCATCAGCGGCCTAAGCCTTTCGACTTTTACCGCGCAAAATATCTTCGACCCGCTCAAGGCGAACGATTCAAACTTCGTGAGAAGAATGGAAGTGACTTATGCCGGGCCGGGGATAAACGTCACGCCGGCCGACCCGCTGACCCGGCGCATCGCTCCAACCGAAAATATTAAGGGCCAGCAGAGTTACCTGGGCGGACAATTCGACGGTAAAGACGGTGACAAGATCCTGCGCGGAGAAGTCCACGATCCTACCTCGTATCGAATGGGCGGAGTGGCCGGCCATGCCGGATTGTTCTCGACCGCCGATGATTTGGCGCGTTTTTGCCAGATGCTTTTAAACGGGGGGATTCTCGATGGGAAGAGAATTCTAAGCTCCGGCACCGTGGCGCGGATGACCGCGCCGATCGTCGTTTCCGAAGACGGCGCGACACGCGGGCTGGGTTGGGATATGAACACCGGGTTCTCGTCGAACCGCGGCGAGTTTTTTCCGCTCGGCTCTTTCGGCCACACCGGTTTTACCGGCACCTCGCTCTGGATCGACCGCGTTTCGCAAACGTTCGTCGTATTTCTTTCCAACCGCGTTCATCCCGACGGCAAGGGCGATGTCACGCCGCTGCGCGCGAAAGTCGCGACGGTAGTTGCTTCGGCCATTGAAGACACTCCTATCGAAGTCGTTCGGCTTGCCGAAGGAGCTTATTGGTCGCAGGTCGCGGCTCAGATCCCGAAATTCAAAGAGCAGGCTGAAGCTGCTAAAAGAACGGCGGCGAACGGCGAACAATCGACAGCAAGCAGCGACGTTCTAAACGGCATCGACGTTTTGAAGAAAAATAATTTCAAAGAGTTGAACGGGCTGCGCGTTGGTTTGATAACAAATCATACCGGCCGCGATCGCGCGGGCACGCAAACGATCGACGTCTTAAAAGCCGCGCCCAACGTAAAACTGGCCGCGCTCTTTGCGCCGGAACACGGCATTCGCGGAGAAGTTGACGATAAGGTTTCCGATTCGATGGATGAGAGAACCGGTTTGCCGATCTACTCGCTCTACGGCGAGTCGCGCCGCCCGAAACCGGAGCAGCTAAAAGACCTCGACGCGCTGGTTTTTGATATTCAGGATGTCGGCGTGCGGTTTTACACTTATATGGCTACGCTCAAGAACGTGATGGAAGAAGCAGGCAAGGCAAAGCTGAAAGTTTTTGTCCTTGACCGTCCAAATCCGATCGGCGGTGTAGATGTCGAGGGCCCGGTCGCCGATGCCGACAAGCTTTCTTTTGTCGTTACACACACCACTACCGCCCGCCACGGAATGACGGCCGGTGAGTGGGCGATGATGGTCAACGCCGAAAATAAACTTAATTGCGATCTGGCCGTAATAAAAATGGAAGGCTGGAGCCGCGGGCAATGGTTCGACCGGACGGGGCAGACCTGGGTAAATCCCTCGCCGAATATGCGCAGCCTGACCGAAGCCACGCTGTATCCCGGCGTCGGGCTATTGGAAACAACCAATATTTCCGTGGGGCGGGGAACCGACACACCTTTTGAAGTGATCGGCGCGCCCTGGTTCGGCGGTGACGGCGGGCAAAAACTGGCGGCCTATCTGAATTCCAGAAATCTTCCGGGCGTCCGGTTCATACCGGTGAATTTCAAGCCGAACGCGTCAGTTTTTAAAGACCAGGATTGCGGCGGGGTTAATATCATCGTGATCGACCGCGCTCGTTTCAAATCGGTTCGAACGGGGCTGGAAATAGCCGTTGCGCTGCAAAAACTTTTCCCCGGCGGGTGGAAAACCGAGAATTATAATCGCCTGCTGGCAAATCAGGCGGTTTATGATATGGTAAGGCAAGGAATGCCCCCCGAAGACATTGAAAAAGCCTGGCAGCCCGCTTTGGAAGACTTTCTGAAACGTCGCGCACGGTTTTTGCTTTATTGAAAAAATATTGGTAGTTTAGTCCTCTAGTTTTGTAAATTTTTGCATTGGAAATAGCTTTACTTTAGTAATTTCAATACTTTAAGGCGTGTCACCCGTGTGTAACACCCATAACGAAAATTTGAAGCTTTTTCCAAAAATTTCAATAAATCTTATAGCTATCTTGGTTTTTACTTTAACTTTAGCGAGGAAAAGAAAGAATATGAATGCAAAATTCATGAGAGCCGTGAAAGCAATTTTCACCGCCGCATTTCTATGCTTGATGCTCTGTGGAGCACTGGCGGCGCAAGAGATCACATCAAATTTAGGCGGTACAGTTCATGATTCAAACGGTGCGGTTGTTCCCGGCGCTACCGTTAAACTCATCGATCCGTCAAAAGACAACCTGGTCCTTAGAACGGTCACTACTAACGGCGAGGGCGAATTTAATTTTGCCAATATCCCCGTCAGCGTCTACGAGGTCTCGGTTGAGGCGACTAACTTTAAAAAGAGCGTGACCAGCGAGATCAAGGTCGATCTCGGCACGGGCAGAAGGGTCGATGTACAGCTCGAGGCCGGAAACGTTTCCGAAACGGTTACGATCGAGGCCAGCGCCCTGGGCGTGGAATTGCAAACCGCGACGGTCGGAACGGTCATCAGCGGTAACCAGGCGCGCGAGCTTTCCGTCAACAACCGCAACTTTATTCAATTGGTAACACTGGCCCCGGGCGTATCCTCAAACCTCGCTGATCAGGTGTACGTCGGAACGACCAATCCCGAAGGACAGGCCAATACCAGCCAGATCTCGGTCAACGGTTCGCGCTCCAGCCAAAACACTTTTACGGTGGACGGCGCCGATATTACCGACCGCGGTTCGAACCTGACCATTCAGGCTTATCCGAGTATCGATTCGATCGGGGAATTCAGAGTTCTTCGCTCGCTTTACCCGGCGGAATCGGGACGCAGCGGCGGCGGGCAGATCAACGTCATTACCCGCAGCGGCACGAACGATTTTCACGGTTCATTGTTTGAATTTGTCAGAAATGAAAGATTCAACGCGAACACTTTCCTGCTCAACCGCCTGACCACCAACCGCGATGCGGACGGTAAAGCGCGGCGGCCCCCGTTCCGTTATAACAACTACGGATTTACGGTCGGCGGCCCGATCATTTTCTTCCGCTTAGGTGAGCGCGATTCAAGCGACAGCATGTTTGCCAGGATCCCGCGCACTTTCTTCTTCTTTTCCGAAGAGCAGAGAAAAGACCGCCGCTACACCACGCTGACGTCGACTCTTCCTTTACCGGCAATGCTGAACGGCGTTTTCCCCGTCAACATCTGTCTGCGGGGTACCATCGTCGGCACGACACGTACCTGTACTCAGACTTTGTTTGCCGGAAACCCGATCTCGTCGGTTCCGGGATTCAACATCAATCCGGTGGCGCAGCAATATATCAACGGCATCTATCGCCGGATACCGAGTCCCAACTCCGTCGATCCGAACAACCCGTTCTCTTTGACTTCTCCGGGCGTTGCCAAGGCCGACTTTCAACAAGAGATCTTAAAGATCGACACTTCGTTCAGCGATAAATGGACGGCGTATTACCGCTATGAGCGCGATACGATCCCGACCATCGACGTCAATTCGCTCTTTGCTTCCGGTTCTAATATTCCGGGCGTCTCGACTTCGCAAACAGATTCGCCGGGAAGGACGCATACCTTCCAGACGACCTATCTGGCCACCCCGAACGTTATCATCGAGGGACGTTACAATTACGCCTACGGCGCTATTGTAAGTAACACGACCGGGTTGGCGGGCCGCGCGCAGACGGCAATCGGAACTCCGCTGCCGTATCCGCTCGATGACGATCGTATTCCCCAGATCACCGGGCACGGCTTTAGCGGAATTCAGGCTTTCGGCCCCTATAACAACTTTTCCGACAAGAGCGAATGGGCGGGAAACATGACCTGGATAAAAGGCAGCCACACGATGAAGTTCGGCGGCTCTTTCTCCAAATACAGGAAGAACGAAGATAACGGGCTCGGCGGCACCAACCAGGGAGCTTTTAGTAACTTCCTGAATACGACAGCCCTCAGCGCCACCCAGGGTACGGTTTGTGTTGACGGCGCGGGTAATGCGATACAGGCGGCCTGTCCGACGGCTGCTCCGAACTTAAACCTGGCAACTTATCAGAGCTGGGCAAACTTCCTGCTCGGCAACAACGCTACTTTTACCCAGACGAAATTCCGCCTGACGGCAGATTTCCGCCAGCGCAATCTGGAAGCCTATGTCCAGGACGAATATCGCTTCCGCAAGAATGTTACGTTGTACCTGGGAATGCGTTACTCTTTCTTCGGTTCACCGTGGTCGAGGAACGGGCTTCTGACCAACTTTGTTCCGGAGCTCTATAACCGCGCCCAGGCGCCGCAGGTAACAGGCGCGGCAAACCGCGTCGCGGGCACCGGAAATTTCTGCGACGGTATTATCGTCAATGCGCAGAACTACCAGACCGGCCCGGCGGCATATAACTGTACCCCGACCGCTTCGCCGTGGGGCCAGTATGTGGTGCACGCTCCGAAAAAGAACTTTGCGCCGCGCGTCGGCCTGGCATGGGACCCGTTCGGCAAAGGCACGACGTCAGTCCGCATGGGCTACGGTATCTATCACGAGCAGACCCTGATCGGCACCTTTGAAACCCACCTCGGTTCCAACCCGCCGTACCAGGAAACCATCACCATCAACAACTTTGCGCGGCTCGATCAACCGGTCGATCCGCTCAGCAATCCCAGCGTGGTTGCCCCGGTAGCGGTACCGGCCCTTATCCGCGGCGTCGACACCGATTACAAAACGCCGTATATGCAGCACTGGTCATTGGACGTTCAGCATGAGTTCTGGAAAAACTCCCTGATCTCGGCTGGATATTATGGTTCGAAGGGAACAAATCTGATCGGAGTTGTCGATATCAACCTGATACCTCCGGGCCAGGCGCTGACGCAGCAATGCGCGGTCGGAGCTTCGACCACGCCTACGGTAGCCTGCCAGCAGACGCAGTTAGTGAACGGTCAGAATATACCGGTGGCCTTTACTTCCGCGGCAAACTCTTTGATCCTCGATCAGATCCGGCCGTTCAAGGGATGGCGCGGAATTTCGATGATCCAGCCGCGGTTCAATTCCAATTATCACAGTCTTCAGGTGATGGGAACCCAGCGTTTTGCCGGCTCTTCGCAAATTCAGGTCGCTTATACCTGGGCCAAAAACCTGACGGACAGCCAGACCGACCGTTCGTCCGCTCCGATGAATTCTTATGACATTCGAGCGGAATACGGGCGCGCTGCGCTTGACCGCCGCCATGTGCTGGTGAGCAACTTTATCTACGAACTTCCGTTCTATCGCAAACAGAACGGGTTCGCGGGCAAGATCCTCGGCGGATGGCAGACTTCCGGTATCGTTACTTACCAGACCGGTATCCCGTTCACTCCGACCTATGCCAACTTCGACCCGTCGGGCTTAGGATTTTTGAATGCTTCATCACCGGCGGGCGGCCGCCCGTACTGGTCCAGTGATCCGAATACCGGAGCGCCTAATTCGTTCCTGCAGTTCTTTAACACCGGAGCGTTTTACACGGGAACAACGCCCACGCTCGCACCGGCGGTGCCGACCAACGGCGGCCGCGGGATCATCAACGGGCCGCGTACGTTCCGTGTTGACTTTACACTGATGAAGAATTTCCGGTTCGGTGAATCGATGCAACTCCAGCTTCGTGGAGAGGCATTTAACATCTTCAACATGACAAATTACACGACCCTGGCGCTGGCGGCTTCGACACCGGCGACCTTCGGGAACGTGACGGGAACTCGCGATCCGAGAACACTGCAGTTCGGCGCGAAATTCTACTTCTAGCGATTTCACTTTCGTGAAAACTTAAAGCTCGCGCTGTTTGAAAGAACGGCGCGGGCATTTTTTATAATGGTATTTTAAGAGCGGGCGCAAGCGACCCTTCCGGACTGCAAATTTATTTAGATTTATATTATACCTTTCAAGCGGGGCACCTCTCAGGTCAGGAAGTGTTGCTTGCGCCCGCTCCGATGAACTATCAAATTAGTTTGCTCAATAGCAAAAAGACTTTAGAGACAAAGCCTTTTATAATAAAAAACGTGAGAAGCATACTCTTAAAAAATTGCAGCGTTATCTTACCCGCCGAAAAGCTTCCGAATGCCTCGGTGTTGATAAAAGATGGCTTGATCGATGATATTTTTTCCTCGTCGGAAGACCGTGCCGCCGATATTGTTGGGGATACTGTAATGGATCTTTCGGGCCTGACGCTCTACCCCGGTTTTATCGATATTCACATTCACGGAGCGGCGGGGGTCGATGTGATGTCCGCCGACATCGACGGCCTTTCCCGGATGGCCGAATTTCTCGCACAAAAGGGAATTACCGGCTGGATGCCTACCTTCGTTCCCGATGCCGAAGAGAATTACGTCCGGGCGGTCGCTGGCATAGACAAATTTGTCAGGTGGCAGGAAGACAAGCCCGTTTCCCGGGTGTTAGGCGTCCATTACGAAGGGCCGTTCGTCAGCCACAAACAATGCGGCGCGCTTCACGAACAATATTTCCGCGCTTTTGAAAATGAAGCCAGCCTTTCATCGCTCCCCGTGCTTGCGTCTGATAACGTAAAGCATTTAATGACCGTCGCGCCGGAAGTATCAGGCGGTATCCAGTTGATAAATAAACTGCGCTCGGAGGGGTGGATAGTTTCCCTCGGCCATACACGCGCCGATGTTCAGACGCTCGATGCGGCGCTTGAAGCAGGAGCCGGGCACATGACGCATTTTTTCAATGCCATGAGCGGGCTGCATCATCGCGACCTGGGCGCTGTCGGCTGGGGTTTGGCCAACGACAAGGTGACCTGCGATGTTATTGCCGACGGCGTTCACGTCCATCCGGAAATGCTTAAATTGCTGTATAAATCCAAAACCGCCAATCGATTGTCTCTGATCAGCGATTCGGTCCTGCCCACCGGTATCGGCGACGGCGAATATGAAGTTTGGGGCGAAAAGATAAAGGTTGAAAACGGGCGGACGAGCAACGAGAGAGGCGCTATTGCCGGTTCTGTTATTACCATGCTTGATGCTGTGAAAATGCTGATCTCGCTGGGAGCGTCTGAAAGCGAGGCCGCGCTAATGGCAAGCGCAAATCCCGCGCGGCTTCTGGGGCTCGAAAACGAATGCGGGTCTATCGAGGCCGGCAAACGCGCCGACCTGGTCGCACTTGATGAAAACGGGGATGCCGCGCTGACGGTTATCGGCGGCCGGCTGGTGCCTCAATATATCTAGATCTTGCGCGCCACGATATCAAAAGTGAATTTCACTTTATGCTTGACCCGCACAGTACCATGAAAAGCATCGGTGGCATTAACGTTAAAATCTTTTCGGTTCAATTTAAACTCGCCTTTGGCCCGTAATGCGCCCCCGTCAAAAGTCACGGTTGCCGGTATAGTGATATGTTTGGTCACGCCGTGAAGCGTGATATCGCCGCCGATCTTTGCCTGGTATGCCGCGCCGTCGAGCGTTCCTGTTACCTCGGTGCTGTGAAAAGTTATCTCCGGGTACCTGGCGGATTCCATCACGATCTCGTCCAATTCTTTTTTGATGATCCCTTTTTGTTCGGCGGTAAAATCCGCGCCGGTTTCCTCAAGCGAGTCGGTTTTGATCGACATATTTAAAGATGCCGGGCTTACCACGCTCGGCGTCAATTCGACGGTGCCGGAAAATTCACCGACCTTTATAAAATGATCGCGGCCTTTAAAATAAAGCAGCCCGCCGCGAAAAGCGTGCACCATGAACCGGCTCTGCGCCGCGTCGATCTGGTAGCGCGCCAGCGCAGGTATTTTCGGGCCAGATATTGTATTGCTTGCGAATGAAACCGCGGGCAGATTGGCCTGCAGGCGACTTAAACCAAAAAATGAAAAGCAGCAGACAAACAGAGAAAACGTGATCGCGTAAAAGAAAGTTTGCTTGTTCATAACCCCTCCTTGAACCTCCAAAAGCGCATGGTTTTATTTAATCATTTTTGCGGGATGAAGGTAAAGAGTTGAATGAAGTCGGATAAAACAGTTCAGAGTTCAAACTTTAGTTTGTCTTTAATTTATAGAGTAAGACAAGCTGAAGCTTGAACTCTAAACTGTTTTAAATATTTTCCGGCACTGTTTTTCGCTGCCTTTTGGTGACCAGGTAGACGCCCGCGAAGATCAGCGCCATCGCCGGTAAGACCCGCGGATTCCACGCTTCGCCGAGCCAGGTCAGCGCGAGAAAAGCGCCGATCAGCGGCTGCAGATAAACATAGACTACGACTGTGCTGGCCTGGACCCGCGCCACGGCCCAGGCATTAAAGAAATATGCACCGGCCGTGGGAAAAATGATGATAAAGGCTATCGCCAGCCAGGCGCCGCCGCTGACGGAAGAAAAGTCCAGGTCCTTCATTGCATAGACGCCGATAGGCAGGCACATCAGCGCTCCGAAGATCATTATCCAGACGATCGAGCGCAGCGCGCCGTTGCGGGCAAACGTGTCTTTTGAAATGGAAACATACCAGGCGTAGAAAAAAGAGTTGAGTACTATCAGCATATCGCCCTGCGTAGTTTGCGATGAAAAGCTCGCCTTCGACGGATCGATCAGATAGACCACGCCCAGCGCGGCTAAAATGATGCCGGCCGCTTTTAGCCAGGTGAATCTTTCATATTTAAAAACGGTGCTGATAATAACGGCAAAGACCGGTATCAAGACCGCCAGCAGCGCCGTATTGGTAGCCTTGGTGAGCGAAAGCCCGGTGACATACAAGATCTGATTGAGCAGGACACCGATCAAACTGTAAAACGCCAGCCTCAAATAATCGCTTTTTCTATCGAGCGCCAGAGTACCGCTAAATCTCTGCACAAAGTAAAGCAGTATGGCTGCCCCGCTGATGCGAAACGCAACGATACCCAGAGCCGGAAAAGTCAGCAGCACAAATTTTCCCACAACCGGAAACGAACCGAAGAGAAGCTGTACTAATATCAGCGCGACATGCGGCGCGTAACTCTCGTCTTTAATTGAGGTTTTCATTCAGGCGATCATTTGACGAATGTAGGATTTTAACAAATTTTCCGCGCTTTGAAAGATGAAAAGTTTGCGTACTGATAGAATGCCGGATTCGGAAGTATGCCCGTAAACCTGGGAGCGCCGGCATCCTGCCGGCAAGGATCGTGCAGCGATCTAATAACTCTTAATTTAATAATTTTTTAGCGAATCGATCGCGCTTGCCGGCGGGATGCCGGCGCTCCCAGGAAGAGCGCCCGATCTCTTTTAGAATTTAAACTAACTAATTACAGCAGCATCATCGCCGGATTTTCCAGCATCTGCGTAAAGGTCTGTAGAAACTTCGCGCCGGTCGCGCCGTCAACCACGCGGTGATCGCAGGACATGGTGACCTTCATGATATTTTTGACCGTGACCTGTCCGTCGCGCACCACGGCGGTTTCTCTTGCGCCGCCCACGGCAATGATGGCCGCTTCGGGCGGGTTGATGATGGCAGTGAACTGTTCAATGCCGAACATCCCCAGGTTAGAGATCGAAAAGGTCGCGCCGGTGTATTCTTCGGGCTGAAGTTTTTTCTCGCGCGCGCGCCCGGCCATTTCTTTTATCTCCGCTGAAATCTGCGCGATCCCTTTTTTATTCGCGCCGCGAATAACCGGCGTTATCAAGCCGTCTTCGATCGCGACCGCCACGCCGATGTCTGCGTCCTCATAGAATTTGACGGTTTTTTCCTGAAACGACGCATTGACCCACGGGTGTTTGAGCAGGGACATCGCGGCCGCTTTGACGATGATGTCATTAACGCTGACCTTGCGTTCCTCGCCAAGGGCGGCGTTCATCTGCTTGCGCAGCGCCAGCACGTTATCCATCTCGATCTCGACCGTCAGGTAGAACATCGGGATGGTTTGCGTCGCTTCCGTCAGCCGGTGCGCGATCACGCTGCGCATTTTCGAAGTATTTTCTTCGTGATACGACGAAGCGCCCTGCACCTCGACGGTTTTATACGAGGGTTGTGATGCGGCTTTGGCTTTCTGCCCGCCGCCGGCCATCGCCGCTTCGATATCGCGTTTGATGATGCGGCCGCCGGGGCCGGAACCCTGCACGGTTTTAAGATCGATGCCGTTTTCCGCCGCCATCCGCGCCGCGATCGGCGAGACGATCATGCGGCCATTCGATTCACCGCCCGCAGCAACGGCAGGCTGAGCTTTTGGTTGTTCGGCAGGTTTTTCTTTTTGAGATCCCTCTTTGTTTTCCTGGTTTTCCTGGGACCCGGCCGCTCCAGGTTCTGACCCGTTGCCCGCCGGCTTTTCTTCCGCTTGGGGCTGTTCACCTTTAGGTTTTCCCCCGCCGCCGATCTCTGCCAGCAGGGCGGAGATGTCCTCGCCTTCACTGCCGGTAATGGCGATAGGTTCGCCTAAGGCGGCGGTTTCACCGGCGCCTTTGATGATCTTGAGCAGCGTCCCGCCGCTTAAGGCGGTCATTTCCATCGTGGCCTTGTCGGTATCGACCTCGGCCAGCGTTTCGTTCGCGTCAAACTTTTCGCCTTCGTTTTTCAGCCAGCGCGAGATCTGCCCCTCCTCCATGGTGGGCGACAGTTTCGGCATTAAGAATTTTTCCGCCATAATCAGAACAAACCTAATAGATCAGATCAATTTACTAACAACATAAGTATAGCGATTTTTTTCGAAATACGCTTTTCAGGAATTTCACTTCCTTCTTATCCAGAGTGCCTTCCGGGACAGGTTTGGGGTCGTCGGGAGCGGTGCTCCAAAAGGTGATTGTCACCGTATTGGAATCACGATATCCACCCTCAACAATTGTAATTCTCGAAGCATCAAATCTTCGGAAATTAAAATAATAAACCGGCATCTGCTCAATATGCGCCCTCAGTTCACCTTTTTTCGGACTGCGCGGGCCATAGACGATAATATAGCCTTGGGATGAAGGAGAGTTTTGTAAAGCGACCAGAAAGTTGTCTATGCGGGCCATACTTTGTTCGGCGTTGCTATAGCCGAATTCATCGATCTTTGTCTGGGCTGAAGCGCTGAGCGTTAAAACCAAAAAGGCCGCTAAAGCCGCCGCCGTAAAAACAAGCTTTGTCAGAAATTTTGCCGTCATTTAACCCAATCGTTTAAAAGTTTCAAACCTTCGGGCCATTCGCCGTGGCCTGAATCGGCATTGATGTGTCCCTGATCACCGACATTAACTAACTCGCTGCCCCAGGCTTCGGCAAAAAACTTTGCCCGTTCAAACGGCACCCATTGATCGTTCGTGCTCGCCACGACCAAACTTCGAAAGGGAAGTTTAGCCAGCGGGATCGGCGCAAAACCTTTGGTGTCAAACGTGTAAGTTTGTGCTTCGCAATCGCTGGGCCCGACCAAAAAGGCGCCTTTTATTTCAGCGGCGGTTGAAGCATATTCCTTAGCCCACTGGGCGACCGCGGTACATCCTAAGCTGTGCGCGGCCAGCGCGACATTTTCCGGCTTTCGCATTTGCACTTCCAGTTCAATCTGATCGGTCCAATCTTCGCAAACCGGGGTGTCCCAATTTTCCTGCTGGATGCGAAAGAACTGCTCCGGAAATCTCTTTTCCCAGTGCGTCTGCCAATGCTGCGGGCCGGAATTGGTCACGCCCGGAACTGTCAAATAGATCATGGTCATATTTAGCGGCTGAAGGCGACAGTTATGGAGCGTGCCAAGCCCTATTCCGATATTTCAACATTTCAAGATTCCAGTTAATTCAGTGCTGGAATTTTTGGAATTGCAAAGCGTGGAATTATGGAATGTAAAGAGAACACACTACATAACTGCCCTGGTTTCCGCCTGCCCCTGCCTATTCATCTCTGTTTGACGCGATCATCTCCAGCCGCTCTTCGCGCGTCATTTTCTTTTGATTATAGCCCGCATCGCCGTATGGCTTTTCCTTGTCCAGCCAGCAATCTTCCAGAAATTGAATATCGGCCTTGTAATTGTAATGAGGCTCATCGCGCGGCGTTATTTCTTCCAAAACCTCAAAGGCAAAATTTTCTTCGCCGTATTCCTTCCACTCTTTTTGCAGTGAAAGGCTGGGATGCACGCCGGCATTCAACTGAAACGTCGAACGGTTGATAAGGCCGGGCACATCGACGCTCGACGCGATGTAGATCTTGTCGTTCATCAGGTTCCGTATCTGAAAAACTCCCATCTGGCGATGCCCGAGTTTGTAATCGACTTTGGCCTGCTTTTTGTTCATATATGGAGCGCGGACATCTTGTCCGCAAAGCGCGGATCCTCCGCGCTGGTATAGCTATATGAAGCGCTCTTGGATTGATGCGCGATCGCCGCGCGACCGTTGCGGGCAGGATGCCCGCGCTCCATATTAAACGTAACAAACTTCTTTAATGCCGGCGATGATCTTGTCCACGCTCGGCAGCGCCAGCTCTTCCAGATTTTTGGCGTAGGGCATCGGCGCTTCGGCGGTCGAAATGCGCTTGACGGGCGCGTCCAGGTAATCGAAGGCCTCTTCCATTACCTTTTGTGAAATTTCGGCTCCCACGCTGGCAAAATAATGCGACTCTTCCGCGATCACCAGCCGGTTGGTTTTCTTCACCGAGTTGGCAATGGTCTCCACGTCGAGCGGTTTGATCGTGCGCGGGTCGACCACTTCGACCGAGATGCCTTCTTCCTGAAGTTTCTCGGCGGCCTGCAGCGCGAGCGGCACCGTCATCGAACGCGCCACTACCGTGCAGTCGGTCCCTTCGCGTTTTACATCGGCCACGCCCAGCGGAATGGTAAAATCTTCATCTTCGGGGACCTCGCTCTTAAGGCCGTACATACGTTCCTGTTCCAGAAACAGCACCGGGTTGTCGTCCCGGATGGCGGACTTTAACAAACCCTTCGCGTCAGCCGCAGTCGAGGGCATCACGACTTTTAGCCCGGGGAAGTTGGCATAGAAAGCTTCCAGCGCCTGCGAGTGCTGTGACGAAACCTGAAAGGCAGAACCGTTGGGGCCGCGAAAAACGATCGGCACCTTAAACTGCCCGCCCGACATATAGAGCATCTTGGCGGCGTGGTTGATGATCTGGTCGGCGGCCAGGATAGAGAAGTTAAAGGTCATAAATTCGATGACCGGCCGCAGGCCCGCCATCGCCGCGCCGACACCCACGGCCGCAAAGCCGAGTTCCGTGATCGGTGTATCGATCACGCGCTTGTCGCCAAATTCTTTCCACAACCCGCGTGTCACTTTATAAGCGCCGTCGTACTCGGCGACCTCTTCGCCCATTACGAAAACGTTTTCGTCTCTTAATATTTCTTCACGCAATGCCTGATTGAGTGCATCGCGTATTGTCATGATTGCCATAATTCGTCAGCTATATTACCCTAGTAAGGCGGTATCATTTTCCATCCACGCCGGTTTCAACCCATAATAAAGAACATCAGGATCGATATCTGCTCCGTTTTCCCAGCAGATTGTACCGCTACGCGTATCTACTTTAACCGTCTGAAAGATTGTCAGGTCGTTCCTGATAGTTTCAAATATCTTGCCGTGCAAGTATGGCTTGAGATCGACCGATCTTGTTGTTCCATCGGTAAAGCGCAACTCAACGACAAAATCGTTTTCCGGTCTTACTGAATTAATTCTTACCAATTTGTCCATTACTTTACTCAAGCGGTTTTATGCGTACCAATGGCTCGCCATTTCTTGCTTTATTCCAATCCGATACCAACTCTGCGCGATGAATGTCTGCCCATCCAAAACCAGATTGTGCGTCCTGCGAGGCAATGATCCGGAATAAATTTCTAAAGTATCTATCTTATAAAGCGCTTCGTGCTCACCATAGAGCGCATGAAAATGCGGCGGCGCATGGTCATTGAAGTACATATAGATAAAGATCCCGAAAAATTGGCTTATACATGGCATATAATCCGTCAGCCGCTAAAAATTTAAGATATCATCCGCGCGGCTTCTACCACCATCCATGCCGCGCCTGACTTTTTCCATTTAAGGTAGACCAGGTTGCTTGGTTTTCCTTCTGCTTTATCCCAGAGCATGAACTTGCCGCCTTCCACGGGAACCCACTTTTCTTTACGGTGGGCAAAAGCGTCGTAGAAATCGGGGTCTTCCTTTGACTTAATAAAAATGTCGCGATAATATCCCCCGCGTTTCGCGAAATCCGCCGAGAGCTTTCTGTATGAAAGCGTCGAATCCAGCATCGGCTTGTCGGCGTTACCGGCTTCGCCCTGATCGATAGTATTCATTATCCGCAGGCCGTCTTTGCGCGAGATAAAACTTAAAAACACGGAGGTGTTTTTAGTCTCGATCGACTTGATGAATTTCTTCATCGCCGCTTCCAGTGACGTGGGCGCTTTGACCGTCGTCTGCGAATGAACGGATAAGGTCAACGCCAAAGTAATTAATACTGCTATGAAAATCTTGGTCATCTTATACATGAAGTCAGTACCGGGAACGCAGTGACCGGCTCACCAGCGTCAGCTCGTCTGTTTTTGATATGTCGTCGCTCGCAATATAGGCACAATTCGCTTCGCTCAAAGCCGGTTTCACCTACTTATGGGTTCCCGGTACTGACCTTTCTTCTCGCACCTTTACCAGGCTCGTTATAAATCCGATGGTAACTAATAAAAATCCCAGTCCTTTTACTGCTGCGACAGTGTTATTAGAAAACGCTGACGGATCCGGCGCTCCTGTTCTCATCATCTGAAGCTGAAAGAAAAAACTGGCGTACATCATTCCTAAAGTAAATCCCCACCCCGCAGCCAGGTATTTTTGCCCCGCGCGGGCGTTCCTACTTACCTGCCAGGCTCCAAAAAGAAGCAGGCCGCAAATAATATAATTATCAAAGAACGACGAAGGATCGTTTTGCCAGGTGCTCCAGCGCCGGTACGTTTCCAGCAGGGGAGCGATCACGCCGATCAATACCGCCAGGTTTCTGCTGAACTTGAGCATCTCTCACTGTCACCTCTCCGATTCGTCGAGTATCCAGGGGAGACGGGTTTCAAATTCAACTTGAACCAGCTCCGTCCCTTTATCAAAAAAGCTAAGGTCACTGCCCCTCCTGAACCAGATCCTAAAACTCTCATTCAAATTCGTGATCTCGGTTTCAGGATCAACGGCCTGATTCGGCCCTCTCTTAATTATATTCCCCGCGAAATGAAACCAGCCGTTATAGTGCCGCGGACTATTATTAGGGTCATCAGTGGTAAAAGCTTCGCATTCCTTGCGATAGTCAATACCGACGACTTCAAAAAATTCCAGCGCCTCTTTCGGAAAAGCAATATCCTTTTGCCTGCGATAATTTTTGCAATCTCCGCAGGGGCAATCATCGGAGTTTCCGTCCTTTGTTTGGCCGTACGTTCGGCTGGTCAATTCAGGATCGACTTCAAATTCCCAACCACGAAACGAAACCCTAAGCATACACATCCGTGAACAGTTCGCTCTCATCGGGGAACGGGCTTTCCTCGGCAAATTTCACCGCGCGCTCCACCGCCTCTTTCGCCCGGTTTTCGATGTCTTCATAATCCTTATCCGAAATTACCTCAGATTCCAGCAGGCTTTCCTTGAACAGATTTATCGGATCGCGCTGCTGGTATTTCTTTATCTCTTCCGGCGTGCGATATTTTCCCGGGTCGGACATCGAGTGCCCCATGTAGCGATAAGAACGGATCTCAAGCAGCGTCGGCAGCGATTCTTTTCGTGCTCGTTCAATCGCCCGCAGGCTTGCCTCGCGCACGGCCATCACATCCATGCCGTCGACAAATTCATTCGCCATTGCAAAAGAGTCGCCTTTCTTGGCGATGCTGCTGATGGACATGGCGCGTTTTTGCGAAGTGCCCATTCCGTACTGGTTATTCTCGCAGATGTAGATGATCGGCAGTTTCCAAAGCTGCGCCATGTTCAGCGATTCGTGAAAGATGCCCTGGTTGACCGCCGCCTCGCCAAAAAAGCAAATTGTGACCTGGCCGCTGCCGCGATACTTCGCCGAATAGGCCATACCTGTCCCGACGCCGATCTGGCCGCCGACGATCCCATGCCCGCCATAGAACTGGTGCTCGGCGCTGAACATGTGCATCGAGCCGCCTTTGCCTTTGACACAGCCGCCGGCCTTGCCGTAAAGCTCTGCCAGCACGGCCTCCGGCGTAATGCCTTTGACCATCGCCTGCACGTGGTCGCGATAGGCGGTAATGACCATGTCTTTCGGTTCCAGCGCCATCATCGAGCCAATGGCAATAGCTTCCTGGCCGCTGTAGAGATGGCAAAACCCGCCGATCTTGCCCATCCGGTAGACTTCGGCGCATTTCTCTTCAAAACGGCGCCCCAGCACCATCTGGTAGAGCATATCGAGCAGCAAACCGCGGTCCGTCGCTTTGATCAGCTTTCGCTGGGATTCTTTACGTTTTACGTATTCTTTTTGCGCAACATCCGGATCGATGATATCGGTCATATCCTTAGCTGCTTTTTGTACGGTGGTACTCATTATTTGATTTGATAAGGCAGGGAACGCCTGGGCGTACCGCGCCGGAGAATTTATTTTATAAAAACATATTAATTATAAGGGAGAACGGCAGTTATGCGCAATAAACATAACCTTAAAGTATTGGAAGCCGGAATAGATGACCATCGAAATGAAGTCAGTACCGGGAACGAAGTGACCGGCTTCCGGGATAAAATTTATCATCCTATTTATAGCTAAAGATTTAATAAATCAGTGTTTCACTAGCCGGTCACTACGTTCCCGGTACTGACCCGTTACTTTTGAAGACGCATAAAAACAGGAAAAAAATAATAAAATTAAAAGAAAAAGAGATAAATTTCACAACCGGCTTTAAATATTGAAAATATTATGCTTAAGCGAGGCAAGAGCGGAAAAATGCCTCATCTTGGGAGAAAAAGCCCGGTTTTGGAGCTTTCTGGTATTGACAACTACATTGAGTTTCATTAAATTCGGCAATGTTCCCAAAAACAAATTAGATGGGAGGCGGTTAGAGGTTTGGCCGCGATCATCATAATATATTTCAAAATTTTGAAAAAACAGGAGAAAAGAATCAGAATGAAAAAGACTATAGCTCTCTCGACCGTATTGGCTCTGGCCGCTTTAGGCATGGCTTGCGGTGAACCCGCTCCGGCGACCAACGCCAATAAAGCGATCAACAGCGCCATGAACCAGGCTGCGAATCAGATGAAAGAAGCCGGAAACGTCATGAATCAGGCTGTCAATCAAATGAAGGAAGCTACCAACACTGCGACCAACGCGGCCAAGGACGCTACCAACGCTGCTAAGGAAGTTGTTAAAGAAGCCACCAACAAGCCGGCTGACAATACCAAAAAAGATCATTAATCTTTTTAAGACTTCAAGTAAAAAGGCTCAGCCGTTTGGCTGGGCCTTTTTTAATGAAACGGATCACCATCGTGATGAGGTCAGAACCGGGAACGGTAGTGACCGGGTTCTTATCCAAACGGACAGGATACGGTTAGTTTTTTTCGCTACGCTCATTTACCCGGTCACTACCGTTCCCGGTTCTGACCCGTTGCTTTTTCACTTCAATAGTATTACGGGCAACGCCCGGAGCGGCCTACACAGTCAATTGCTCAAGGAATCGTTCTTTGTCAGTGACCGGTTCCTGACAGGTAAAATTCTCGCAGACGAACGCCGTCGGAGCATCGCCGATCAGCTCCTTGCCCTCGAGAATAGGAAGAATGTCGGGATCGCCGTGCACGGCCGACATCACCAAAATTTTATCGGGAAGATAATTCAGGCGCAGCAGGTCATGCAGATCGCTTGCTTCCTGCCCGGCGTCATAAAGCAGCACCACTTCCTTAATGCCGCTCAGGTAAAAAGAAAGCGCGGAAAGCGCCCGCCCGAATGCCTGCGGGTATTTCATCAGGCTACTGCTTAGCAAACGAAAGATCGCGGCAGCGTAGCGGGAATATTTTTCGTCGCCGGTGATCTTTGAAAGCCGCGTCAATATTTCAGCCGCCACGGAATTACCGGATGGCGTAGCGTTGTCAAAAAAATCCTTGGAACGAACGATCAGCTCTTCGTGGCTGTTTCCGGTAAAATAAAATCCGCCGTCGTCTTCATCCCAAAATTCCGCGATCATTACATCGGCCAGTTGTTCAGCTTCTTTTAGCCAGCGCGTTTCGCCGGTCGTTTCAAATAAGACGAGCAGGCCTTCGATAAACAGCGAGTAGTCTTCCAGGTAGGCGTTTAACTTTGCCTTGCCGTTCCCATAGGTGCGCAGCAGGCGGTCCCCGCTACTAATGCCGCTGGTGCCGGCGCGCATGGTGCCTGAAATAAATTCGGCATTTTTTCGCGCGGCCGCAAGGTAATCGTCACGGCCCAAAACAAAACCGGCCTCGGCAAAGGCCGCCAGCATCAGGCCGTTCCAGGCCGTCAGTATCTTGTCATCGCGCATAGGTTTTATGCGGCCTTCGCGTACGTCAAAGAGCTTTTGTTTTCCTTCCGCTAATACTTGCGCCAGCGTTTCAACCGGCACATTAAGCTCTTTCGCCGAATCTTCGGGCGATTGGCGTTCGTGCAGGATAGATGTGTCGTGTTCGAAATTTCCGCTCTGGCTTACGTCATAATGAAAGCCGAAAAGCCGCGCGTTCTCTTCGCCGAGAATTTGCGTTATTTCCAACGGCGTCCAGACGAAAAACTTGCCTTCCTCGCCTTCGGAATCGGCATCCTGCGCCGAGTAAAACCCGCCCAGCTCATCGGTCATTTCGCGCAGCACATAATCGAGTATCTCGCACGTCTTTTGTTTAAAATAATCTTCTTTTGTTATCTGCCACACGTGCAGGTACAGCCGCGCGAGCTGTGCATTGTCGTACAGCATCTTTTCAAAATGCGGGACGAGCCAGACAGCATCGACCGAGTAGCGGTGAAATCCTCCGCCGAGATGATCGTACATTCCGCCGTCGGCCATTTTCCGGCAGGTGTGTGTCACGATCTGCAAAAGACCGTCATCTTTGCTTTGGTGAAACTGCCGCAGCAAAAATTCCAGCGTCAGGGGCGAGGGGAATTTCGGCGCTCCGCCAAATCCTCCGTTCGTGGCGTCGTAACCGCGAATGATCGACTTCTGCGCTCGTTCCAAGAGTTCCTGTGAGACGTTCGAGCCGTCGGCTTCAACCGATCCCACGCGCCGCAATTCTCCCAGCAATTCCGTTGTTGAATGAAGTATCTCATCGCGCTTATCGCGGTATGATTCCGCCACGCTGATCAGCAGCCGCGGGAACCCCGGCATATTGTAGCGGTCGTAAGGCGGAAAATAGGTGCCGCCGAAAAAAGGATGGCCCTGCGGCGTGAGAAAGACGGTCATCGGCCAGCCGCCGCGCCCGGTCGTCAACTGGATAAAATTCATATAGATCTGGTCTATATCGGGGCGTTCTTCGCGGTCGACCTTGATGTTGACAAAATTCTCATTCATCAGCGCCGCGATCTCCTCGTTTTCAAACGACTCGTGCTCCATCACGTGGCACCAGTGACAGGCGGAATATCCCACGCTCAGCAGCACCGGTTTATCTTCTGCTTTGGCGCGCGCGAAGGCTTCATCGCCCCAGGGATACCAATCGACCGGATTATACGCGTGCTGGAGAAGATACGGGCTGGATTCGTCTATAAGGCGATTACTGCGCTTAGATGATTGCATAGGGAAATAATAACACGGCGGCTTATGGAGCGCGGGCATCCTGCCCGCAACGGACGCTCCCGCGTCCGAAGGTAGCGCCAGCGTCTCGCTGGCTGTCCGGTGGGCGTCTCGCCCACCTCGACTTAAATGTGAGAGCGTCCCGCTCTCACGACAGCCGCCGAGACGGCGGCGTTACGGGCGGGCAGAGATGCCCGCGCTCCATATCCTACTGATTTGCTTCACTCTCTTGTATGTCGGCAAACATTTGTGCCGTCCACTTACTGCGCGGGTAACGGGCCTTTAGAATATCGCCGGCTTTTTTCCGAGTCTCTTCGCTGGTGTTGCCGCAGCTATATTTGATCCACTGGTTTCCCTGGAAGATCAGATAGAGGGCTTCGGGCAGGCGTTTATCGGGCACGCCGGTGCTTGCCCATTTGAGCACCCGCCCGCTCAGATAGCTCAAGCCGTCTTCGATCTTTTTCAGCGAAGCTTTTTGCGTCCGGGCCTGATCGCTTTGCAGGCGGGTCAGGAAAGGCGGGTTAAACGTCGCGGTCGGGATCTCATTTCCATGATTGTCATACGTGTAATCATATTGCTCGCACCACCAGCGCTCGTCCTGCCACATATCTATATCCGGCACGGTTTCAGGCTCGAACCCCGTTTGCAGATAAGGAGACAGATCGCCGTTCTTGAGCAATAGATAGAGCCCGGCGGTTTCCCGCTCGGCCGGGGTTTTAGCCGTGGTGTAGGCCGTCATAAAGGGCGCGATCTCAGGTTTGACGGCGACCACTTGCGGGGCGACGGCGAGCGCTGTTTTTTCATCTTTAAGCAGATAGGCGCGCGTCCAGATAGTAAGCACCATCCGGCGTTTGAGATAATCGGGTATTTCAGGCTTGCCGAGCACCTCGATCATCATCGAAGTAGGAAAATTGCTGTTGATGATACCGGCCACTTCATCATCGAAAAACTGGCGGTCCTGCCACAGTCTTTTCGCGGCGAATTCATTTTCGATGCCCAGATCGTATTCCGCCTGCGATTTCTCTTCATACTCGGCGTTGTACCAGCTTTTTTGCTCGGCGATTATCTCGTCGATCGTGCGGGCGGTGTCGTCGTCATAACTAAAACCGAATGGCCGCCGGGTCGCCGCCGCTAGAAATTCGCTCAAGGTTTCCGACACCTTCATACGCTGCTGCATAAAGAGGTTTCGCGTAGAGATCGGCATGTCGCCGGATTCGTCCAATACTTTGGCGAGGATCTTTCTCGCTTCAGCTTTATTGTTTTGCTCGATCAATATCTTGGCCTGGTGATAAGCGATCGTATAATACGCAGGCGAAGACGGGCTGACTTCCTTTGCCGCGTCCAGCAGCTCTCTGAACCCGCTTAAATTCGGTTTGGTCTTGGCCATTGCCGTCATCAGCCACATCTGGGAACCGGTCTGTTTCCAGCGGTCGAAGGCGTGCAGATAAGCTTCGTCATTCTGTATCTGAAAGGTAAAGATCCATTCGGTCAGTTCATCGTCGCCCAGATAAGAGGGAAGTATCGAAAGCGAAGATTCCTCCGAGCCGTAATAGCCTCCCTTATAACCGTCGGCAGACTGGTATGTCGGTTGTGCGGCGACATTGACCATCGCGTTAGAGGAATTCGACGCTTCTCTTGCCGCGGGTACAGCGGCGTTCATCGCGGCGTTCGCAGCGTTCATAGCGTTCATCCTGAGAACTTCCGCTTCCTCTCGCGGCATAGTTGCGTTCGTGTTCGCAATTCCGCCCTTCCATATTGGTGCAGCATTCAGCGCGTTCGTATTGGAATTAGGGTCGGCGGGCGGCTTAAGGGCCTCCTTGCGATCTTCTTCTTTTTTCAGCGCTTCGCTTTCCAGTTGGTCCAGCAGCCAGGTGTAATCGATCAGGTCCTGCCGCAATTCCGCAGGATCGTTCTGGAAAGGAAGTTTCTGCGCCAGTTCGCGTTCGCGCTCTTCCGGGTGAATGCGGAATTTGACCAGGTTGAGCAGCCGCCGCGCGTCGTTGTTGTAGGTGGTGGCGCGGCCGATCAGTTGGTTCAGGTATTCCTCGGCTTCGCTGTTGTTCTTCAAAGCGGGAACTTCGTCCGCCAGGCTGGCGCGGCGAACCAGCGTTCGCGCCACCAGGTAATCGGCGACTTCGCGCCACGGGGAATCGCCGTCGGCGGCTATGGCTTCAAAACGCTTGCGGGCCTCTTCATAATCCGTCGAGTAAAACGCGCGGGCGGCAAACTGGTAATCGCGGTCTTTGCGCAGCCAATCGGGCGCTTCAGTGCCCAGGTCTTTCAGGTCTGACTTGCCGCCGGCGCAGTTGGTAAAAACCTGGTCCTGCCCGGTAAGCCACTCCTTTACGTCCTTACTATCGCTGCCGTAACTTAAAGCGCGGTCGTCCAGAGTTTTCGCCGCCACTTCAAAAGCATTTTTCGAACAGTTGGGAAAAAAGTCGTAGCTGTCGCCGTATTTTCTTTCGGTGTAGATATCCGGAGTTTTTTCGCTGTCACCCACAACGCTTTTTCTTGCCTTGATCCACAATTCCACCGCTTCGCTCATCGAGTGCTCCTTCGGCTCGGTGCGGTTGAATTGCGCTTCCCAGGTTTCGATCAATGCCTGCTGTTCGAGCGGGCTAAAACCTGAGCCGTTCAAATAGCGATACGCGGCAAACAGCACAGAGCGGCGATAATCCGGTTTGATAATGCCCAGTTTCCCCGAGGCGAAATCCGTCCACGGCCGCTCCGGCGCGTAGGTGTAATCAAAGACCGGTGTCAGGTACGACGGGCCGCAGGCCTGTACCGTCTGTTGCAGAAAATTGATCTGCAAAACTGTCAGAAGAACGAGGCTGATGACGATGCGGAAAAGATGTTTCATACTTTTATTATTAGCTGCTCATGGCTTTGCCCATAAAGTCTGATTTGCTTATAAACTGCTCATATTTACAAAAGCAGATAAATTAAATAGTGCAGTAAACCTGGGAGCGCCGGCATCTTGCCGGCAAGCGCGGCTTGCTCGCGCTAATTGGCGCAGATCAAAGGCTTTTTAGATCGCTTACGCGATCTTTGCCGGCAAGATGCCGGCGCTCCCAGGTAAAGCCGGTCACTGCGTTTCTAAGGTACTGACTCCGATTCAATGATGCCAAGATCGCTTTTTTTCCAGGCGCGGTCGTTAAAGAAATATATCCGGCGGCCGGCTGCCAGCTTTTTCTCGAACGGCTCATCGACCGAAAAACCGTAGCTTCGTTTGCAGAGCGGTTCCGTCCAATCCTTGCCGTTTGCCAGGAACGCCCTAATTGCATTTTCGTCGGCGCCCATGCGAAACGCCATAGGTACCGCTTCGTCAACCGGCAGCCCTTCGAGCCAGCTCTTGGATGCGCACCAGGAGGCCAGCGCCGTCATCGAAAGCGGCATTTCAGCGGGAAGCTTACTGCGCAGATCCGTCAGCAGTTCACGGTAGAACGCCCGTTCGGAAACCGCCGCGTCAAAATCTATCTGCACCGCGGAAACGTTTTTAAGCTCCAGGGTCTTTAAGATCGCCGCGACCGTCTTTTCTTTTTGCTCGCCGGAGAGTTTTGGTTTGCTCGGCTTGTTTGTCTCTACCCGCGTGACGGCGATCAGAAACGTTTCCGGATTTACCTTGAGCGGCTGTCGGCGCTGGTTGAGCTGGATATCTTCATTGTTCAGCGTAATGGTCTGGGCCAGAAAGGCCACTCCATACTGTTTGCTGTCGATAAAACGCAGGTCTTCCTCACGCTCCCACGCCCAGAGGATCTTGCGCGGCGAAACGCCATCAAGGCGGCCGGCGGCGGGCGTATTTGGGATCGTATTTGAAGAGGCCGTGCGGCAGCTTAAATTCGAAAAAAGTAATAAGGCGCAGAAAAAGACAAGCGCCGGTTTGGATAATGACTTGAACATGCGAAAAAACACCATATTCTGAACGGGGAGTGTATCTTTTTTTGCATAGTTTTACCAGTGAATACCGGGAGAGTTTGATCACGGGGCTGTTGCAGCAAAATGAGGTCAGTACCGGGAACGCAGTGACCGGCTCCGAGCGCGGCGAGCACCCCGCAGGCTTGAGTCCGGACAGACAACAAGCCGGTCACTACGTTCCCGGTACTGACTCCGTCGCCATTCAGCCCTGTTATACAGACCCTGCATCTTTTGCTATACTTTTATTTACTGAATGACCATTCATTTTAGCAAAGGGAACTCTTAATGGCTGAACGCGAACAAATTCCGATGGACGTGGTATTCGTCGGCGCAGGCCCGGCAAATCTGGCGGCGGCACTGCATTTAAAGAAACTCATCAGGAACCACGACGATCTGGTCGACAAAGGTTTTGTCCAGGGCGGCAAGCTCAGCGAGCTGGAGATCGCCGTTATCGAAAAAGGCCCGGCCGTGGGCGCCCACATTCTTTCCGGCGCGGTGATGGACCCCAAAGGCATCGCCGAACTGATGCCGGATTTTATCGAGCAGGGCTGCCCGGTCGACAGCGAGGTAAAGACCGACGCCTTCTGGTATCTGACCGAAAACCGCGCCATCACGGCGCCGATCACCCCGCCGCCGCTAAAAAATCACGGCTACTATATGATCTCGCTTTCGCGCATGACCGAATGGCTGGCGGAAAAGTGCGAAGAGGCCGGCATTAATATTTTTCCCGAATTTCCCGGTGCTGATATTTTGTACGACGATCACAACCGCGTGATCGGTGTGCGCACCGGCGACAAAGGCATCGATAAGGAAGGCCACAAGAAACCGAATTTCGAGCCCGGCGTGGATATCTTGGCCAGGATCACCATCCTCGGCGAAGGCTCGCGCGGTTCGCTGGCAAAAAAAGTAATTCAGCGGCTGGGGCTCGATGTAGATAAAGAGCCGCAGGTTTTCAGCCTCGGTATTAAAGAATTATGGGAAGTTCCTGAAGGCAATTTTAAGGAAGGCCACGTCGTTCACACTCTGGGCTTTCCGTCCGATACCAAGACCTACGGCGGCGGCTGGATATACGGATTCAAGAACAATATGGTCAGTATCGGCTACGTGACCGGGCTGGATTATCTCGATCCGCTGATAGATCCGCACGCCGAGTTTCAGAAATATAAAACTCATCCGAAGATCGCCGAAATTCTCAAAGGCGGCAAGATGGTCAAGTACGGCGCGAAAACGATCGCTGCCGGCGGCTGGGATACGATGCCGCGGCTGTATGGCGACGGTGTGCTGCTGATCGGCGATTGCGCGGTTTTTTTGAACGGCCAGCGCATCAAGGGCATTCACACCTCGATCAAGAGCGGAATGCTGGCGGCGGAAACCATCCTGGAGGCTTTTGCGCATGACGATTTCAGCGCCAACAGGCTGCATATTTTCGAGCGCAAGGTCAGCGAATCGTGGATCTATGACGAGCTCCACCCGGTGCGTAATTTTCACGCTTCATTTCAGCGCGGGCGCTGGTCGGCGCTGGTCAATGGGGGGCTGCAATTTCTTTCCGGCGGGCGCGATTGGGGTATTTTCGATCACTCGACCCATGAGGCCGGGCATGAGCGCATTCGCCATCTCGAAGAATACGGCTACTCCGGGGATGACATTGCTCAGCGCTATGGCGAAGACGCCAAATTCGACGGGGAACTGACCTTTAACAAGATCACGGACGTTTATCATGCCACCGTTGCGCACAGCGAAGACCAGCCGGCGCACCTGCACGTCCTCGACACGGATATCTGCGCGACAAAATGCGCGGAAGAATACGGCAATCCCTGTCAGCGCTTTTGCCCGGCGGCGGTCTATGAAATGGAAGAGAGTGCGAAAACGGGCAGGCGGGAATTAAAGATAAACTTTTCCAATTGCGTCCACTGCAAGACGTGCGACATTATGGACCCTTACCAGATCATCAACTGGGTAACGCCCGAAGGCGGCGGCGGGCCGAACTATAAGGGAATGTAATTAGAAAAGACAGAAAGAACCCGGTCAGTTATAGAGCGTGTTTAGAAAAGGCGGAAACGCGACAGTTATGGAGCGTGTTTAGGAAAGGCGGAAACGCGACAGTTATGGAGCGTATTCTTTTTCGGAATTGAAAGTGTTAAACGTCGATTGGGGTCAGCAGACAGAAACGCGACAGTTATGGAGCGTGTTATCTCGAATGAAAACACGCTCCATAACTGTCGCGTTTCTGTCTGTTTTTTGCGGGCAGGGATGCCCGCGCTCCATATCTAAACTTCTTCTTCCAAAAACTCAAAGGGAACTTTCTTTTCCTTGATCTCCTGGAGGGCTACAAAGGTGGCTTTGTGTTTGCGCGGGTCAACCCCCACACGAACGGTAGCGCCTTTCTGCAGTTGCTTGCTGCGCTGTGCCGCCAACAGGATCAAACGGTATTTCGAATCGATATCGTGCATTACTTTTTCTTTTCCTTCTACTTCTTCAGAACTTTCCGGTTCCTCGATCTCAGCGATCTCGGTTTCTTTAGCTTTGGCCTTTTTAGTGGGTTTTGCTTCTACTTTTTTCTCGGCTTTTTTGGGCATTGATCGCGCTCTCCGTAAATTAGTGTTTTAAAACGTTTTTAATACTTCCTGGATATTTTCTTCCTGCCTGTCTCGCCTGGCCCTTTCGGCCAATATCACTGCTTCCAATTCCTTAACGGCCTGTTCGACCTCATCATTTATTATTACGTAGTCGAATTCGGTATATCGCTCGACCTCGCCGCGCGAATTTTTCAGCCGCAGTTGAAGGGCATCCTCCCCTTCGGTGGCGCGGCTTTCCAGCCGATTTTTCAATACTTCGAATGAAGGCGGCAGAATAAAGACCGAAACGGCCTCCGGCGCTGCCTTTTTCACCAGTTCGGCGCCCTGGACATCGATCTCAAGGATAATGTCGGTGCCCTCGGCGGTTTCACGCTCAACCTGCCTGCGCGAGGTCCCGTAATAGTTGCCGTGAACGGTGGCGTGCTCCAGAAATTCACCCGAAGCGATCAAATTTTCAAATTCCGCCAGCGAAACAAAATTATAGTGCTTGCCGTCTTCCTCATCCTCACGCGGCGCGCGTGTGGTGAAAGAGACAGAATACCCGATTTGCGGCACAATTTCCAATACACGCTGTATCAAAGTGCCTTTTCCGCCCCCGGACGGGGAGGAAATGATAAAGAGATTGCCTTTCATAAAATATGCTCGTTAGCCGATGACGGGTCAGTACCGGGAACGCAGTGACCGGCTTCTTTTCTATACGGACTCAAAGCCCACGGATACTCTCGCTGCGCTCGGAGCCGGTCACTACGTTCCCGGTACTGACTCCGCTAATCACTAATCATTAACCGCTATACGTTACTCTACGTTTTGCACCTGCTCCCTTATCTTCTCGACCGCTGATTTTATCGCCAGCGAAGCCTCTTTAATGTTCATATTATTGGTTTTAGAGGCAATAGTGTTGGCTTCGCGGTTGAGCTCCTGGGTCAGGAAATCGAGCCGTTTGCCGACCTCTTTATCTTCGTCCATGATCTTGCGGTACTGATCGATGTGAATTTTCAGCCGCGTGATCTCTTCGGAAATGTCGCCGCGATCGGCTAAAAAGGCGGCTTCCTGCGCCAGGCGCGCCTGGTCTATCTCGATCTCGGCGCCGGATTTAGCCATGATATCGCTGATCCGCTTCATCAGCCGGGTCTGGTATTCTTCGGTGACGGTAGCGGCTTCGCTTTCGATGCCCGGCAGCTTATCTTCGATCTCTTTCAGGCGGAAATTTAGCTCGCTTTTGAGCATTTCGCCCTCGTTTTCGCGCATTTTTTCCAGATCGTCCAGCGCCGCTTCGACCGCTTTTTCCACTCCGACAATAAATTCCTCGCCGATATCGTCCTTTTTCGGCTGCAGTACGCTCGGCAGCCGCGCGATCATATTCAGGTCGGGTTCACCGGTCAGCGAAAATTCTTCCTGTAATTGCTTAAGCGCAGCCAGGTAACCGCTGATAAGAGGACGGTTAAGCTCATAGCTTACCTCTGCGGCGCGCTCGTAGGTAAGATTTACATCCACTCGTCCGCGCGAGAGCCTGTTGCCGATCTGGCGCTTGATGGTCGCTTCCAGTTGGTTAAGCTCCTGCGAAAGCCGCAGGTTCACATCCAGAAAGCGGTTATTTACTGTTTTTAATTCGACGGTCACGGCAAAATCCTGTCCCATAAAAGCGCCGCGGCCAAATCCGGTCATTGATTTCATAATTTACTCGTGATTATCTCGTGGTCATTAGGGTTGATTACTTTAAACCCTTCGGAAATGGCGGCTGAATTTAACTCTTCATCCGCGCTGACAAAAGTGGTTGGGGGTAGATTTAAACTGGACAGATCCTGGGACAGCGAGATAGCGCCGGCAAGCTGTATTGAATCATACCCTCGCAAAGCATGGCGTTCGGTTACAGCAACTGCAAGCTCTATCAATGAATTGTCTACGCCTATAGGACGGAAAGAGCTTACAAAGTCAGCTTTAAACTTTTGATAGGAACGCAGAGCCGGGTTGTCCAGGGTTTGATACATTTTCGACCTGCGGCTGAATGCCGAAACAACTTCTACCTTGGTGATCGAGACAACATAGATCGCATTTTGTGCGGTTTCGTTTAAAATATTTTGTACCCAGTTAGAACCTGTTTCGATGATATAGTTTTTTACCAGTGCGCTGCTGTCAAAAAAGTAAAATTCCATCAACGACGATCCTTTTTTATGTCTTCAGATAATGGGCCGCCTTGGATACTGTCGGGAACAAAATCTCCGATTCGTTCCGTTCGGGGAGGTTTGATCTCGCTGATCTTTCCTTTTGCAAACAAGACCCTCTGCAGGCGCTGATCATCGTCACTTTCTTCCGGTCCAGGGGCATTGTTCAGATCCTTTGAAAGCGCCTCCAGAACTTCCTTTTGCTGCGCCGCCGGAAGCTTATGTACCTCTTTGATAATGTCTTGCGGGTTCATCATATTTTACCAAGTGGATTTTAGCACAAATTTCCCGGACTTTTTTAACGTCACAGCAACGTCTTTTCCCATAAAGCGCCGCGGCCAAATCCGGTCATTGATTTCATAATTTAGTTATAGCCAAAATCTTTGGCCCCCGAGGTATGCACGGTAAGCCACCAGTTGTCATTTCGTTCTATACCGGTCAGTATCCAGCGCACTTCCTGGGCACCGGCATAAAATCTCGCGCGTTTCTGGAATTGTTCGGCTTCAGGATAGAGCCTAAAAAATCTCCTGTAAAATCCTTCGCCGTAATTATAGACGATGACGGAGAAATCCGAAGCCGGGTCGCCCATCCCGGCGCAGCCTAAGTCGATGATCCCATTGATAACTTTACGTTCGCCGTCAAACATTATGTGGTACGGAGGGATATCGGTATTGACCATTTTAGGCTCAAAGGCGAAATTGCTTTCATCAGCTAAAAAAACCTCAAAATGTTCCTGCATAAGATCGCGAACGTGAGGCATTAACATCGGAAAAACTTTTTCTTTGATACGCGCGTAAGCACCCGCCCAGCCTTCATATCCAACCAGCGCATCGGCCGGCTGGATCTCAAAATCAGCGCCGGCGGCATCCACGCCGTGAAGCTCTTTAAAAAATTGCGCCATCTGATCGGCAATTCGCTGCTGTTCATCTTCGCCGAGTTTTAACAGACGGTCCCGCCGCAAAGTTTCCCCCGGTATTAGCCGATAGGCCATCGAGTCTTCCGAAACATGGAACGGCTTTGGTATTTCCAGTGTCAGTTTATCCTGCAAAAAATTTAACAGCCGGGCCTCCGCCGGCAGATTCTTAAAAGCATATTCATTTTTAGGAAAGCGATAAACAAATTCGTCGTTGACGATGACGATGTCATTCATCAACCCATCGTCATTTATTTTGACGCTTTTGACGGTAAGCTCCGGAGAAATTTCACCGATCCTGGTCATGTACTTTTCCGGCAGGTTCATTTTTTATAAAGAGACCAAACACACGAACAACCACATACTTAACTTTGCACTGTTCACTATGAACTATTCACTATTTTCCAAAGAATTTTCTGAAAAGCAGTTAATAGCTCATAGTTAAAAGTTCATAGTTATGAGATCTCTGAGCTAAACGCCGAGTGTTTCCTCATCCTCCCAAAACTGCAATTCGTAAAGCCGCTTGTAGATGCCGCCTTTTTGCAGCAGTTCGCTGTGGGTGCCGGTTTCGGCGATGCGGCCGCGTTCCATTACGACGATATTATCGGCCCGGCGCACGGTTGAAAGCCGGTGCGCGATGACGATCGAGGTGCGGTTTTGCATCAGGTTTTCCAGCGCTTTTTGCACCAGCCGTTCGCTCTCCGTATCGAGCGCCGAGGTTGCCTCGTCTAAAACCAAAACAGGCGCGTCGAGCAGCACAGCGCGGGCGATAGCGATACGCTGGCGCTGGCCGCCGGAGAGGAAAACGCCGCGCTCACCCACGATCGTGTCATAACCCAGCGGAAGCTCGGCGATAAAATCGGCGGCAAATGCTACCTCGGCGGCGTGGCTGATCTGATCCTCGGTCGCGTCAGGTTTACCATAGGAAATGTTGTAGCGAACGGTGTCGTTAAAGAGCGTGGTTTCCTGCGTAACCAGTGCGATATGTTCGCGCAGGCCGGTGAGTTTGGCGTCGCGCAGGTCAACGCCGTCCCACAAGACAGAGCCTTCCACCGGGTCGTAAAAACGCGGAATAAGCTTGGTGATGGTCGATTTTCCGCCGCCCGATTCGCCTACCAGCGCGATCATCTGCCCCTTGGGAATTTCCAGGTCGACGTTATCTAAAATGATCTTGCTTTCGCTTCCGTAATTAAAAGAAACACCGCGCAGCGTGATGCCTTTTTCCAAAGCCGCTATCGATACCGCGTCCGGTTTTTCCGGAAGCTGCTCGTTTTGGTCGAGTATGTCCCACACGTCCCGCGCGGCGGCAAAAGCCTTGGTCAATTCATTGTGCTGGCGCGAGATCTTACGCATCGGGTCGTAGCTGCTAAAGAGAAACGCGAGGAACGTAAAGAACTGCGCCGCCGGCATATTGTTGACGTGGATCTCGCGAAAGCCGAAAAAGAGCAGTACGACCCCGGCCGCAATGCCGATGGTGGTGATCACGGGCGGCGAAAGCGCGGCGATACGGCCCGAGCGCAGGTTTGCTTTGGCGATCATTCGCGCGGCTTTTTCAAAACGGCTTTCTTCGCGGGCCTCGGCGCGATAGGCGCGCACGATGGTGTGATTGGCCAGCGCTTCCTGCGCGGTGTCCGTCAGCAAGCGGCTGCCCTCGAGCGATTGTTCGGCCTGCTTGCGCAGCGCGCGGGAAAACTTCGAGGTAAGAAAAGCGATGATCGGCGCGATGATCATCGCCCCCAGCATCAGCCGCCAGTTAAAATAAAAAGCCGCCGAAAGAAAGAATATGAGATTAAAACTTTCACGCAGCACATCGCGCAGGTTTGCCGAAACGGCGTATTCGATCGCCGCGCAGCTCGTCACCAGCCGCGAGACCATAAAATTTGTCCGGTGGCGTTCAAAAAAAGCGGACGGCTGCCGCAGCAGGTGGTTATAGAGCTCTTTACGCAGATCGAGCACGGCTGTCTGCCCGATCTTGGCCATAAAATACGACGAGAAAAACTCCGAGATGCCGCCAAAAACCGTAAAAGCGACCAGCATTACCGAGATCGCCAGCCATGCCTGGTACCAGTCGTCGGCGGGAATTAGTTTCTGTAATCCGAAAAGAGTGGCAGTTTTCGAAGCGCCGGTGCCAAAGGCCTGGTCGAATATCGGCACGAGCAGCGCCCGGGTCGCGCTTTCCAAAAGCCCGCCGATAACCATTGCCAGCGTGGCCAGGACAAAGGTCAAATAGTGCGGCCTGAGATATTTAAGTAAGCGGCGAAAGTCCTGCATTAGAATCAGATAAAGTGTAATGATACGAAAGAATTTTGGCAAAGTCAGAAGCGGGAAGCAGAATAAGGGAAGGCGGGTTACGGGTCAGAACCGGGAGCGCTATCAGCAGCCGAAACCGGGTTTTCTCTTTCTGGTCACTGCGGCTTCGCCGCTGTGTGTGTGGAAAGGCTCTGCCTTTCCGTGAGCCGGTACTAATAAACCTACGGAGGCTGAGCCTCCGCTAAAATTTAACCTACCGGTAAGCCATAGGCTTACCGCACATCGCTGCGGCAAAGCCGCGAAAATCTGAAACCCGGTCGCTACGGCTCCCGGTTCTGACCTCATTGTTTGCCTGGTATGTGGTTGATTATCGGCGTTAAGACCTATTGCGGCAAAATAACCGGGAACAAAAATTTCAGAACAGCGTCAAAACGCGCCGCCCAGGCCGTTTCTTCATGCCGTGCCTCCGGGATCTCGAAATATGCAAAATCCTTCCCGTCGCGCCAGCCGTTAGCCAGCAGCATTTCCTTCAGCGCCCTTACCTGGTGCTTGATCTGCGAGCCTTCACGCTTTCCGATATCCAGCCAGATGCGCAGGGGCAGCCGCTCGGCGAGCTTTGCCGTTTCGCGGATTATCTGATTATTGGCCCACCAGACGGCCGGGGATATCACCGCTAACCGGCTGAATATATCGGGCCGCTTCAATCCCAGATGGAGCGAAACAAGGCCTCCCAGCGACGAGCCGCCCAGTCCCGTGAATTCGCGCCCCGGCTTGGTAAGGTATTTTTCGTCAATAAATGGTTTAAGCTCTTCGATGATCATCCGACCGTAATTATCGGCCTTTCCGCCGCGGCCCTTCATCTTGCCGCGCTCGCTTTTTACCGGTGTATACTCGTCGATCCTGTTGCCGCCGGAATTGTAGATCCCGACGATTATCAGCGGTTCGATCTCGCCCGAGAGAATAAGGCGCTGCGCCGTCTCGTCCGCACCCCAGGCTACGCCTCCGAAGGCGTCTTCCGCGTTCACCAGGTTCTGCCCGTCCTGCATATAAAAAACGGGATAGCGGCGCTCCGGGTCTTCGCCGTAACCCGGCGGCAGGTAAATAAGCACGTTGCGCAGGTCATCGAGGTGCGCTGAGCCGAAGTTTTCGTGAAGTTGTATTTGTTCGTGAAGCATAGTTTTACCTAATATCTTACGCGCGGGAGGCGGTTAAGTCTTTAACAAGTCGAAAAAAATAAAATGGGCTAAACCTGGGAGCGCAGGCATCTTGCCTGCAAGCGCGACTTGCTCGCGCTAACTGGCGTAAATTAAAAGTCTTTTTAGATCGCTTCGCGATCTTGCAGGCAAGATGCCTGCGCTCCCAGGTTTACTCAAAAAACCGCATCAAATGATATGAAAACAGGAGTTAGGCCGCCAGGAATCCGCCAAAGCCTTGGCAAATGCGGTATTTAGCTTACAACTGTTTTGGAAAAATCATCATCAAGAAAGTAAAATGCCTTACATAAGCTTTCCGTAAAGGGAGAAAATCATTATGAATCCAGTCTTCTTATTAAAGCCGGTAAAAATTTGTTTGTATGCAATGTCAGCAATATTGGCGATCGCATTTTCAGTGGGCGCCCAGGTCGATGCGCCGCGGCAGGCAAATGCGATCACGTATCCGCTCGACGAATCGGTGATCGTTCAGTTTCGCGGTACGACGCGTTTTCCGCGGATGAAAGGCGAAGCGCGGATCCGCCGCACCGCCAAAAGCGGCACCCGTGTCGAACTGACGGTTGAAAGAATGCCGCGGCCTTTTGACCTCGGCGGCGGTTACGCCACCTATGTGCTGTGGGCGGTTTCTCCCGAAGGCGCGGTAGATAACCTCGGCGAGATAAAACGCCGCGGGACATTTGAATTCAATTCTAAATTCGAAGGCACTACTAATTTGCAGACGTTCGCTTTGATCATTACCGCCGAACCGCATTTTCTGGTCAAGCGCCCCAGCCGCACCGTGATGCTGGAAAACTTAAGCGGCGTGACCGATATGGGAAAACCGGTTACTTCTACGCGGGCGGTGTCGTATCTGGGAAATTCGAGCGACTATTACCGTTCCTCGTTCGTGCCGGAAATAGCTGAAGTCGATTACTCTAAAACTCCGCCGACAATTCTGCAGGCGCGGCAGGCCGTCGCTCTCGCCAAATTCGCCGGCGCCTCGCGCGACGCCGCGCAGGAATTGACCGAAGCGGAAGGGTATCTATCCGAAGCGGAAAATTCATGGCGGGCTGACCGGCCCGAAGAAACCATCGATATCAAAGCCCGCCAGGCGGTGAGCTCCGCCGTTAAGGCCGAGGAGACGGCGCTGGTGCGCAAAGACGCGCGTGAAAAGCGCAACGAAACTCTTCGCCGCGATGATGAAACGCGCAAGCTCGAAGATCAGATCGATGCCAAGAACAGCGAGATCACCGAGCTCAAGAACGAGCTTTCCCGCGAAACCCGCAATCGTGAACTGGGCGAGCGCGATGTTTCAAACCTCGGCCAGCAGATAAAAGACCTGCGCGATGAGAACGCCAGATTGAGAAACGATCTGAACAAATCGCGCGCCGAGGTGGAAGATTACAAGATCCGTTTTGCGCGGATCGAAGGCGAGAAGAATGTGCTCGACTCACAGCGCCGCCAGGCCGAAAGAGAAGAACGCATCAGGACCGCTAACGCGCAGCTTCTGGTCGCGCTAAAACCTTACGGCGCGGTCAAGGAAAATACCAACGGCGGTGTTTCGCTCGTTTTGCCGGAGAGTTATTTTACCGGCTTAAGGGCGAGCACGATGACGGCGGCAAATGCGGCCAAACTCGATAAGATCGGTGAGATACTTTCGCGTTACAAGGACTTTAAAATAATCATCGAATCTTACACGGATGATAAAGGGTTGGCAGCGGACCTGGAAAAACTTACCGCCGACCGGGCGCAGTTGATCGCCAACCGTTTCGTCGGCCAGAGTATCGAAGACGACCGGATTGAGATAAAAGGGCAGGGGGGTAATATTCCGCTCGTGCCGAATACGACGCTGGCAAACCGTGCGAAAAACCGGCGGGTGGAAATAATCCTCACGCCGATCAATGTTGATTTTTCAACGGCCAGTAATTAAGGCGTTAATCTGGGAGCGCGGACGTCTCGTCCGCAAAGCGTGGCGTTTTTGCGACGCTAAGAATACTAAAACCACGGTTTCTTAATCTGAAGCCGTGGTTTTAATTTGCTCGAAGGCTGCGCATTCGTTGCGGACGGGGACGTCCGCGCTCCCAGTTAGTTCACTGATAAATTCCTGACAAAAAACCAGTCCGCGCTGGCATTGATCTGCATTCCGCTCAGGCGCTTATTGTAGACCACCATATTCGAAGGGTACCAAAGCGGGATCACCGGCAGATCGCGGCTGATTATATCCTGCGCCTGTACATATAGTTGTTTGGCTTTTACCCGGTCGAGCTCGTTCATTGCCTGTTCGATAATGCGGTCGAATTCCGGATTTTTGTACCGGCTCCGATTGCGGGCGGAAGATTTAACATCCGTGCTTTCGCTCGAAAGAAACAGGTCTTTGTAAAAGATCGGGTCCTGATTTCCACCCACCCAGCGGTTCATCGTTATCTGAAATTGCCCCAGTCTCCACTGTTCGGTCAGCGCGGCAAATTCGACGGGAACGATCTCGATCGCGACGCCGATGCGCTTTAACTGGTCCTGGATGATCTGCGCATACTGGCTCTGCGAACTGTTGCCGGCGGAGATGCTTAATTTGATGGCCGCGGGAAAACGCATCTGCGGGCCGTCGCCATCCGGGTCTTTAAATCCGGCTTCGTCGAGCAACTGAGTTGCCTTGGCGGTGTTGTGCTCGTAAGTGGTGCCGGTGGAATATGCCCAGCTTTCTTCGGGCAGGATGGAGTGCGCGATCTTGCCCTGGCCGAGCAGCATATTATCGATTATTTCTTTGCGGTCTATGCCGTAGGCTATCGCCTGGCGGACCTTGACATTATCGAGCGGCGCGGACGAAACGTTGACCGTCAATATCTGAACATTGGCGCTGTCGAATTTATCCGCTTTCAGATTCGGATCTTTACCCAGGCTTTCGACCGTGTCCGGGGCGAGATTGATCATCGTCGGCGCGATATCGAGCTGCCCGGATTTCAGCGAAGACTGCACGGCGTTTGAATCCTTGATCACTTTTACCTGCAGCTTTTGAATTTTCGGCGCGCCTTCCCAGTATTCGTTATTCGCTTCGAGGTCGACGATATTCTGCACCATATCGGCCTTGACGAATTTATACGGCCCTGTTCCGAGCGGAGTATCTTTTTGCGTTTCAAAAGTTCCTTCGGCAATTATGGGAATGGCCACCATATTCGATAGCAATTGATTTTTAAGAGTAGGGCGGCTGAGTTTGAAATTTACCGTCTTATCGTCCGGAGTTTCGATGGCGGTGATGTGGGGTGTTTTCTGCCCGTTCACGGTCTCGAAGAAAGAAGCCGCTTTGGCGCCGTCCGAAGCCTGCAGTTTCTCGTAGGTGTATTTTACATCCGCGGCTTTTAACGGCGCGCCGTTTTGAAACTTGATGCCGTCGCGCAGCACAAAAGATATGGTTGCGCCGCCATCCAGATCTTTGATCTCTTTTGCCAGCTCGCCTTCGTAATCGAAATTTTTGTCTTTTCTCACCAGCGTGTTAAAGATCAAACTTCTGATCCGCTCCGCGCTGGCCGGAACTGTTTTGCCGGCGAGAAAATCAAGCGATGTAAATTCGGAATCGAGAGCGATCGTGACCACCGCGCTGTTGCGCGTCCGGCAGCCCAGCGAAAATGTAAAGATAAAAAGAACAGAAATTATGAATGCCAATGATTGACGGTAGTTCATCAGGGTTTGCCTCCGTACGAGTAATCGAGTTTCTGATTGAGTTCGGCAACTTCTTCGGAAAGGCGAGAGAATTTGCCTGCGTCGAACGGGAGAGGGTTCGTCACAATAGCTTTTACGTCGGCGATGCGAAGCAAAGTTTCATCGAGCTTTTCGGTCGAAAGCTCGCCTGACCTGAATTTTGCCAGCAGCGAATGATAACTTTGCCGGACCGCATCCGTCGACGAACATATAAGTATCATATCTTCGCCGGCGTCGAACGCCAAAGCCGCCGCTTCCTCGATACTGTAATAGCGGAGGATCGCGCCCATCTCCATATCATCGGTCACGACCAGGTGTTTGTAGCCAAGCTGGCCGCGCAAAAGTTTGGTGACTATCTGTTTGTTGATCGAAGCGGGAAAGAGTTTGCCGCCGATCTCGCCGGTATTGAGGCTGATCTTGGGAAAACCGCCGTGGCTGATCATGATCACGCGCACGCGGTCGTCTTCATCCTGGCGCTGCGTAAAAAGCTCGATATAGGGCGAGAGATCCTGCATCACCAGATCTTCCTGCGAAAGATTGATGACCGGTATCTCTTCGTGCGTATCGACCTCGCCCGCGCCGATACCGGGGAAGTGTTTCAGGCAGCCGAGTATTCCCGCGCTCTGCAAACCGCGCAAATAGACCATCGAATAACCGAGCGCTTCGCCGGGCGAGCGTCCGAACGAGCGGGAATAAAGGCCGTTTGAAAGCAGGTCGCGCTCCGGCGTCATGATATCGAGCACCGGCGCAAAATTCATATTAAAGCCCAGCAGCCGCAGGATCTCGCCCGTTATCCTTCCCAACGCGCGGGCGGCGGCGATGTCGCCATGCTGGCGGATAACGCGCGCGGCCGGCATCGGCGTACAGATGCGGCGCAAACGGTCGACCAGCCCGCCTTCCTGATCGGTGCTGATCAGCGGCTTAATGGCCAGCTTCTCTCGCACGCCGTCATTTAAAGCGCGGACCTGCTCCGCGCCCCGCACATTACGGCCAAAGATGCACACGCCGCCGGGCTGCACCTCTTCGAGCAGGGCAGCGGTTTCGGCGTCCACTTCGGTTCCGGGCAGGCCGACGAACAGCAGTTGCCCGACCTTTTGTTCCAAAGGAAGTTGCAGATAGGATTCAAACATTAATTGTTAAAAGGCCAGTTTGTCTTGGTGGCTACAGAAAAACACCCCGAAATTTTCTCGAATTAAAAGGCATTTGGCAAGCGGGCAGAAGATTTTTGTAGGGCCGGCACCTGTGGCCGCCCGCATCTTGTCTACGTTCCCGGTACTGACATCATGGCGATGGCTATGCATCTACTCAGTCAGAGTCTGCATCTCACGAAGCAAGTCTAGCCGGTTCCGGGAGCCCGAAAATGAAAAAACATTTTTTTACCACGATCTTTACTTTGGTGTTGGTCTTTTTTTATGCCTATTCTGCCGCCGGACAGGAAAGATCGGCGGCGAAACCCGGAGACCTTTACGGCAAAGCGCTATTTGCCAGTCTGGGAAAAATGGATGCCCAATGGGGAAAGATCGGCTCGGTAAATTACAAGGACATGGCCGTTCAGACGGAGTTTGAGGTCACCGAAGGCCTTCCCACGGAAAATAACGGCTACAAGGCCACCTACCTGGATATGGAAGGGCTGATCAAGCGCTATAAAGAAAAGAAGCAGCGGTTTCCGCTGCTGATCGGGCATCCGATCCAGACTGAAGGGGAGCGATTATTTATCAGCTATACACTTCACTATTTCAGCGCAAAGGATAACATCGCCACCTATGAGATCTCGGATTGGAGTAAGGTCTACTTTCGCTTCGATTGCGAGAAACGGGAGTTTGTTATCGACGAGATTGTGCTGGGCGGTATTTGATCTCTGCTTTGTCAGCGTCAGCAGGTACGCTCGCCAACCAGTATGAGGTCAGAACCGGGAACGGTAGTGACCGGGTTTCTTCTCCACCGTGCAGGGTGCTGTTAGGTTTTTCGCTACGTTCATTACCCGGTCACTGCGTTCCCGGTTCTGACCTCGTTATTTACACGATCCTGTCCTTAATCTCTTTCAATTGCGCGCGCAATTGCTCTTCAGAAAGCTCGTCCACCGGCATCTCTTTTATCTCATCGATCACCGAATCATTAGCCATTTGAAAGAGGGTGGTTTGCGAAGCCATGCGGCCTCCGGCGGCGCGGCGGGCCGCCTTTTCCAGCGGTTCCGCATTTTCTAAAACAGCGTTTAATTTTGGATCTTCGGCAAAGACGGCGATCTCGTAGCGTTCCAGTTTTTCCAGTACTTCGCGGGCGCGGGCTAAAACGTCGGCAGGGAGGCCGGCGAGCTGCGCCACGGCGATGCCGTATGATTTCGAAGCCTTGCCCCGTTCCAGTTTGTGCAGGAAGACAACCTCGTCTTCACGCTCGGCGGCGGTGACCTGGTAATTTTTCGCGCCGGGAAGTTTTTCGGCGAGCTCGGTCAGTTCGTGATAGTGGGTGGCAAAAAGAGTTTTCGCGGCGTGCCCCGAAGAATCGTGCAGATACTCGGCCACCGCCCAGGCAATCGAAAGCCCATCGAAAGTAGAAGTCCCGCGCCCGACCTCATCAAGCAGTATCAGCGAACGCGGAGTGGCATTGTGCAGGATCGCGGCAGTCTCGGTCATCTCGACCATAAAGGTCGAGCGCCCGCCGGCCAGATCGTCCGAAGCGCCGACCCGCGTCCAGATGCGGTCGACCATCGGCAGCCGCGCGTGGTCCGCCGGCACGAACGAGCCGATCTGCGCCAGAATCTGGATCAGCGCCGCCTGCCGCAGGATCGTCGATTTACCGCCCATGTTCGGCCCGGTGATTATCAGCAGACGGTCGGTGGAATTATTCAGATAGAGGTCGTTGGGTATAAAAGACGCACCGGTGAACGCTTCGACAATGGGGTGACGCCCGCCCTTGATCTCGATCTCGTCGCCATCGTGCAGAGTAGGGCAAACATAATTCCGCCGCGCCGCGGTTTCCGCCAGCGCCGCCAATCCATCGAGCGTTGCCAGGGCGCGGGCGGTCGATTGCAGGTTGCGCGTTTCTTTTGTTACCTCGGCGCGAACCTCCTGAAATAATTTGAGCTCAAGTTCGGCGATCTTCGACTCCGCGCCCAAAACTTTCTGCTCCCATTCCTTGAGCTGCGGCGTGGTGTAGCGTTCGGCGTTGGTCAGCGTTTGGCGGCGTTCGAAGTAGTCGGGAACCCGGGCGGCGCTCGCTTTTGAGACCTCGATAAAATAGCCGAAGACATTATTGAATTTTACGCGCAGGGTAGTGATGCCGGATTTTCGCCGCTCGTCTTCTTCAAATGACGCGATGATCTGCTTGGCGTTTCGGCTCACATCGCGAAACTCATCCAGTTCAGCAGAGAACCCATCGCGGATCGCACCGCCGTCGGCAATATTGAGGGGCGCTTCATCGCTGATCGCCCGGTTAATGAGATCCTGAATCTCCGGCAGCTCAAAAACATTTTCCCGCAGCACCTGAAGCAGCAGCGCTTCTGCGTCTGATAACGTAAAAAGTATCTCGGGGATTTGTTTAAGCGAGCGATTAAGGGCGAGCAGATCGCGCGGGCTTGCGGTCCCAAGATTCAGTCGTCCTACCAGGCGTTCCAGGTCCGAGACCTCTTTCAGCAAAAATCTGAGTTTATCGCGCAGGATCGAATCGCCGAGCTCGGTTACAGCCGTGAGGCGCGTTTGCACCTCGCTGCGCTTGATCGACGGCCGCAGCACCCATGAGCGCAGCAGCCTGCTACCCATTCCGGTGACGGTGGCATCGATCACGCCGAGCAAAGTGCGTTTTGCATTTTCGGCGCGGTTAGATTCGCATATTTCGAGATTCTTGAGGGTCACGCCATCGAGCACCATAAAATCACTGGCCTCGAAGTATTGAATGCCGGAAATGTGCGCGGCCGTGGCCCGCTGGGTATTTTGCGCATAGCGCAGGCAGGCGCCGGCGGCACGAATGGCTTCCTCGTGTTTTTCCAGCCCGAAACCATCCAGCGTTTTGACGTTCAACTGGTGCTTCAAAAGATTTGCGGAATCTTCGGCGTTAAAATTGGAATCTTCCTGTGGAGTTAAGGTCGCGGATGAGCTTTGTAGGGGCAACTCTTGTGGTTGCCCGCCAGTTCCTTGCGCGGGAATGTCGTTCGCGCTATCGCGCTCAATGGGCAGGGACAAGCCGCTGCCCCTACCGCCGCCGAAAGTGTTCTCGATCACTTTTCTCAGATACTCCGGGAAAAGGATCTCGCGCGGCGCAAAAGACTCGATATCGGCGCAAATTTGCGCCAGAGCGCCCGGTCCGGCAACCTCCGTGGCAAAGAAATCTCCCGTCGAGACTTCCAGAAAAGCCGCGCCAAAGGTGTCGCCTGTTGCGCAGATGGCGGCCAGGTAGACCGATTCCCGGCTTTCCATCAACTGCGGGTCGATGGCGGTCCCGGGCGTGATCACCCGCACCACTTCGCGCCGGACCAGCTTTTTGCCTGGGGAGGCTTCCTCCGTTTGCTCGCAAATGGCCACCCGGTAGCCCTTTTTTATCAGCCGGGCGATATAATTTGAAGCGGCGTGGTGCGGGACGCCGCACATCGGAATAGGGTTTGGGCTGTCTTTTTGGCGCGCGGTGAGAGTGATCTCCATCTCTCGCGCTGCGGTTACTGCGTCCTCGTTAAAAAGCTCGTAAAAGTCGCCCATCCGGAAAAACAACAGTGTTCCGGGGTATTGTTTCTTGATCTCCAGGTATTGCCGGAGCATCGGCGTGGCGGATTTCGGGTCCATAACAGCGTTAAAAAGTGATATTCCGAGAGAAGAATATTAACTTGAAACCGAAAAACTTGAAAATCAGGAAATCCGGTAGTTGATTCTCGCCTTTCTTTAAGCTATTTTGTATAATTAATTCTTTGATTATCTATAATTTGGATTAAACTGTTCTGGCTAAAAGTTGATCTTGATTCACTAAAGGAATACTTCTGACCATCCAACCGTGATGTAAAGCAAACTAGGAAGAGGTTATAAATGTATTACGCTATTAAAAAAATGTTTTTCCTGTGTCTGGTTTTGATCTTATCGCTGCTTTTCGTTGGCGCCGCCGCAGCGCAAACGACAGTTCAACCGGCCCCTGTTCAGGTAGATCCGCAGGATCTTCGCTACCAGGGGCGTTATCGTATCGGATACCAGGATCAGCTTGAGATCGAAGTTTATAAACACAAAGAGCTTTCGGTTAAAGTCGATGTCGGTGATGACGGCACGATCAGGGTTCCGGGAATAGCTGAGCCTATCCCCGCGGTTTGTAAAACGGAAAGAGAACTGTCCACCGACCTGACCAAAGCCTATTCCAGAATTTTGCGCACGCCCTATATCACGGTCCGGGCGGGTGAAGCCAAATCACAGTCGTTTGCGGTCATCGGGGCCGTTTCAAAACCGGGCGCGTTTTTCCTAAACCGGCGCATACAGCTTCTCGAACTGCTCGCGTTTGCCGGCGGCCCGACCGATAAGGCCGGTGTCAAAGTAATGGTCGCCCGTACCGGCAGCTCTTCGGCTTGCCAGGAAGAAACCGATAAACTTCTCAACACCACCGATATCGCTGCAAATGTGAACAATCCTGACGTGACCGTCGAAACCTATGATATGAACGACCTGGTGGCAAACCGGCGTACTGTCTGGATGCGGCCGGGCGATATCGTTTCGGTCAGGGAAGCGGATGTTATTTATGTGGTCGGCAATGTGGTCGATCCTAAAGAAGTTCCGATCAAAAAAGAAATTACTCTTTCGCAGGCGATCGCGGCCGCGAAAGGCTTAAAGCCTTCCACCAAAAAAGGCTCTATCAGGATCTTACGAAAGAAGCCGGACAGCCTCGAGCGTGAAGTCATTATGTGCGACCTCGGCCAGATCGAAAAAGCCAAGGCTCCGGACCCGATCCTGCTTCCGGACGACATCGTCGCGGTGTCTGAAGATCCGGTCAAAACCATACTGAAAAGCGTCATTACGGCCATTGTCGGCGGCGCCGGCTACATTCCATATAATATTACGTTGAGGTAGAAAGATCAGTAGCTGATCAATTCGCATTTGGGAATAATAAAAAATGAAAGAAACTCGTGAAATAATACCGACTCGCCCCGTTGAACGAAGAGGATTGGAGCGTCCGATGGACCCCCAATTCCCGGATAACGGAAGTTATGCCTATAGAACTCAGACCGTTGAACAGGGTAGTTTTCAGGTATATGAGTACTGGCGGGCTATTCGTAAAAGACTGTGGCTGGTGGTCGGCATTGCCGTATTGATCACCACGCTGACGGCCCTCTATATGTCGCGCAAGCCGAACATGTACCGCGCCATGGCTACGGTTCAGGTCGACCTCGAACAGGCCAACCCGGACCTGGTCAGCAGCGAGAGCCGCCGGCCGGTCAGTGGCGACCCGGCTTACTTCAACACGCAACTGCAGCTTTTGACCAGCGACAATCTTTTGCGGCGTACTGTAAAAGACATGGACCTCGAGCATAACGCCGAATTCGTGAAGACGGTGAATGAAGATTCCGTCTCGACCACGCAATCGATTCTGCGAAGTTTGGGATTGGCAAATAAGGACACCGGCACCAGGCAGGTCAAGGAATATAAAGATCTGGCGCCGAGCCAAACCGGTGAGCTCAAGACCATTGACGATATGAAGGAAGCCCTCAGGGTTTTGCCGTTCGTCGAAAATCTTAGAAGAGGCATCAGCATCGAACCGGTCCGGGAAAGCCGCTCCACTCTTAAGGAGACCCGGCTGATCGAGATCTCGTACCAGCACACGAATCCTGCTTTAGCGGCCACCGTCGTGAACGGAATCGCCGACACCTTTACGCGTCTGAACCAGGAGAAGCGTTCGCGCTCGAGCAGCGACACCAACACTTTTTTAGAAGAACAGATAGCTAATTACCAGACCCGCATCAAGGAAGATGAAGAAAATAAAGCGGGCCTGGAAAGGAACGCGGGTATTTTGAATACCGGCGAAGACGCCAGCCAGACACTCGTCATGGACAGATTGGCACTTCTGAATAAACAGCTTACCGAAGCGGAAAATAACCGGCAGAAAGCGGAAGCGGCCTACCGCGCCGCCGTCAAGAATCAGGATACCTTGAACGCCCTGGCGGACAAGGAAACCGCGCCGGCGACCACGGTGCGCGACAGTGTCGTGCGCACGGTCGAATCCAATCTCAAGTCCAAGATCGATGAAGCGGTCGCGGACCGGCAGAGGCTGCTGGTGGAATACACCCCGGAAGCTCCCGAGGTAAAAGAGCTCGATAAGAAGATCAGCTCGCTCGAAAGCGCGATCAAGGAAAATCGCACCACGGCGCAGCAGGATCTTGAATCCGTGCGGAAACGCGGCCGGGATATGGTCGCTAACGTCTTTCTGGTCGATTTCGAAAAAGCGAAAGGCCAGGAGGTCAAGGTAAGGGCAGAATACAACGCCCAGTATAACTCGGCACAGGGACAGAACAGCGCCGCGATCAATATCAAAATACTGGGAGACCGGATCGAAACCAATAAGGATTTTCTGGAAAGCCTGCTTAAACAGCAGCGTGAAACGAATGTGGTCGCGGCCGGGACCGATAACAATATCAGCGTCGTCGATCACGCGCTGCCGTCGGATATTCCGGTGTCCCCGCGGCGTTTGATGACCGTGGCGGTGTCATTCATTCTCGCCACATTGTTCGGCGCGGGATTGGCGCTGTTTCTCGAGTATCTTGACGATACCATCCGTTCGACCGAGGAAGTGGAAAAATATCTGCAACTGCCGGCTCTGGCGGCGATCCCGACCATCGATGCGCTGGCTAAAAAGCGTTTGCTGCTGGTGGGAAATAACCTGGGCGACGAAATAAAAACCGATACGACCTCGGAACTGCTGATCCATTCCGATTCTCGTTCATCGCTGGCGGAAGCTTACCGGCAATTGCGTACTTCGATACTGCTTTCTACCGCCGGGCACGCGCCGAAATCACTGCTGGTCACGTCCAGCCTTCCCTCGGAAGGAAAGACCACGACCGCGGTCAATACCGCCATCAGCTTGGCGCAAACCGGCGCCAGCGTCCTGATAATCGACGCCGATATGAGGCGTCCCCGCTTGCACAGCATCTTTGGCGTCGGAAACGCCGAAGGGTTAAGTTCGGTGCTTTCCAGCGGCATGGCGGACGAAGACGTCCTGAGCATAATTTCTTATGACGAAGCGACGAAACTCAACGTTCTGCCTTCCGGCCCGATCCCGCCCAACCCGGCGGAACTTATCGGGTCCGATCAGATGCGGATCTTATTAAAAGGAATGGAAAAACATTTTACGCACGTCGTGGTTGACTCTCCTCCGATCGCGTCCTTTACGGACGGTGTTCTGATCGGCTCGATAGTTGACGGTGTGCTGCTCGTGGTCCATTCCGGAAAGAGTTCGCGTCAGGTGGTCAAGCGCGCCAAGCAGTTCCTTAACGAGGTTGGGGCGAAGATCTTCGGCGTGGTCCTAAACAATGCCAACCTGCGGGCGCACGACGATTATTACTACTACCAGAGTTATTACTACCGCGGTGGATATTATCGTCAGGACGAGGAAGAAAACAAATAGTACGGTGACGTAGCGCCCGGCGCCCTAGCCGGCTGTCGTGAAGGCGGTCTCGCCTTCACATCTCAGGAACGGGGGCGTGACGCTCACCGGACAGCCGCTGCCAAAGACGCGACGGTGGCGCTACATTTAGTGCTTTAAAATTAGATGACCGAAAAAACGAAAGTTCTGGTTACAGGTGCGGGTGGTTTCATAGGAAGCCACCTTGTCACTTTTTTGCGGCAAAAAGGCTATTGGGTTCGCGGTGTCGATATCAAGGAGCCGGAGTTCTCGACCATCGATGCCGATGAATTCCTGCTGCTCGATCTGCGGCGGTGGGAAAATTGCCTCAAGGCGACCGATGGGATAGATGAGGTCTATGCGCTCGCCGCTGACATGGGCGGCATGGGTTTTATTTCGGCGCATCACGCACAGATCCTTTACAATAATTCGCTGATCAATCTGCACACGCTCGAAGCCGCGCGGGAAAACGGTGTCAAAAAATACCTTTACACATCGTCGGCCTGTATCTATCCGGAATACCTGCAGGAAGAAACCAACGTCCAGCCGTTAAAAGAAGAGGACGCTTACCCGGCGCAGCCTCAGGACGCCTACGGTTGGGAAAAACTCGTCAGCGAGATCCTTTGCCATCATTATCGCAATGATTACGGGCTGGAAACGCGGACCGTCAGATTTCATAATATCTTCGGCGAAAAAGGCACCTGGGAAGGCGGGCGTGAAAAAGCTCCGGCGGCCCTCTGCCGCAAGATCGCTAACGCCAAGCTGTCCGGCGAGCATTCCATCGACATCTGGGGCGACGGCGAGCAGACCCGTTCCTTTTGTTATATCGAAGACTGTGTGGAAGGCCTTTACCGGCTGATGAGCTCGGATTTTCATGAACCTCTTAATCTCGGCCAGGACCGGATGGTGACCATTAACGAGCTTGCCGATATCATCGCCCGCATCGCCGGAATTGAGATCCAAAAGCAGCACATCGACGGGCCTCAGGGCGTGCGCGGCCGCAATTCCGATAACACCAAATTGCGGGAAGTGTTAGGATGGGAACCGCAGGTCTCTCTGGAAAAAGGGTTGGAAGTGACCTACCGCTGGATCGAGGAACAGGTCAGGGAAAAATTAGCAGCAGCTTCCGGCGCTTCCGGAAAAATTTCGACCGCACAATTATGATCACCGGCTTCACGGTTTCCGATGAGTGAGAATCCGATAAAAGTTGCTCTGGTAATCCCGGTTTTCAATCGCCGGGAAACTACCTTACAGGCCCTGCGCAGTTTGTCACGGATCGATAAAACCGGGTTGGACGTGCGCATTTTCATCGTGGACGACGGCTCGACCGACGGCACGAGCGACGCCATTCGCGGCGAATTTCCGGAAGTCGAACTGATCGCCGGTGACGGGTCGCTGCATTACGCCGGCGGTACCAACCGCGGCATCATGGCCGCATTTTCCTGGGACGCCAAATACATTTTGACAATGAACGACGATTCCGTTTTTCACGACCAGTTTTTGCGGCGGCTGGTCAGCGCGGCGGAAGAAAATCCCCGCTCGATAATAGGGGCGCTGCTCTTATTGTGGGACCAGCCGCACAAGGTTTTTCAGGTCGGGCAGGTCTGGCGCACTTTTTACGGCGGGTGGCATATCCCGCAGCACCTGACCGCTTTTAATATTCCGAAAACCGTTTTCGAGGTCGAGTGCATCGTCGGTAATTGCGTGCTGTTTCCGGTGGACGCTATTAAAGAATGCGGGCTGATGGACGAAAAAAGATTTAAGTACGGCTGGGGCGACGCGCAATACCTGATGCGGATGCGGAAAGCAAAATGGAATCTGCTGATCGAGCCGAAAGCAATGGTCTGGTGCGAACCGAACACATATCCGCGGCCGCTTCATGTTTCACCGGTCAGGGAAGTTTTGAATGTTTTGTTTTTTAATGAGAAGCACCCGCTTAATTTAAAGCGGCAATTCGTTGCGCGTTGGGACGCTTCTCCCTCCAAACTTCAGGCGTTAGCGGCATTCGGTGTGTATCTCTTCAGGCTGGGCCTAAAAGCCGTCAAGCTTAAAGACCCCTGGAAAAATGTTGCCGACCCGGAACAGCCCTGGCGCACCACCGATCAAAATTAGCATCAAAAATTAGCATCAATTATCTAGGCGGTTCTTGATATCACAGCAAAGCCGGAAAAAATTTTTTACGTCTGGGACTATCTGGAGTGGGGCGGCGCCCAGATACACTGGTTCGCTTTGATGCGGGAAGCAAAAAAGCACCGTCCCGTGCTGGCCATCTTACCCAAAGGTTCCGATCCTCAGCTTACCGATATTCTCACGCAAAATGATATCCCGTACGAGTTTCTTCCTCGTTTTAGAAATATCGGCCCCGCTTTCAGCCTGCGCGAAAAGCTCGTCCGACATCGCGACAAACTGCGCAGCGAATATCAGTTGATAACGCGCATCGGGAAATATAAATTAAAAGACAGCGTGGTGCATATCGATCTCGCCCCGTGGCATTCGCTGCTCACCCTGTGCTATGTGTGCGCCAGGAGCGGGCAGGTGTTCATCACCATGCACAACCGTATTACAAGCGATTCCGCGCTGCGGAAATTCCTGTGGAAGTTGAAGCTTAAGGTCATCTCTCGTTTTAGTAATTTTCATATATTGGCATCCAATAATGACGCCAAAGAATATCTCCGCGATCTTGCGCCGCAGAAGTTGGTCGACGATATAAAGATCACTTACACGAGCGTGAACCCTGCGGAGATCGACGAGGTTTTGGAAAGCGAATTCGACCGAGCCGCGCTCGGTGAAAAATTCGGCATCGCGCCGGACAAGCTGACCGTTCTCTGCGTCGGCCAGTTCGTCGAACGCAAAGGGCGCTGGGTCTTTCTGGCGGCGGCAAAAAAAGTCTTGGAAAGTGAAAAAGATATTCAGTTCGTATGGGTGTCAAATTCCAGGCCGACCGCGGAAGACGAGCAAAGGATCGTGGAATACGGGCTGGGAGATGATTTCAAACTCATTACCTCCGACCGTATCGGAAACGAGCGCCGCGACCTGCTGCAAATGTTCCGGCTCGGCGATATTTTTGTTCTGCCCAGCCTTCTCGAGGGGCTGCCTATCGCCCTGCTGGAAGCGATGGCGATGAAGATCCCCGCCATCTCGACAAATATCAACGGTATTCCGGAAGCCCTTATTCACGAAAAGACCGGTCTGCTGGTCGAAGCCGGTGACGCCGATGGCCTGGCGGAGGCTATAATAAGGCTGAAAAAAGACGCAGCGCTGCGCAAGGAATTGGCGGTCAACGGACGCAATATCGTCCTGGAAAAATTCGATGAAAGAGAGGCCGCGAAAACGGCCTGGAAAAGCTACGCGGAAGCGTTTGATGTAGCGCCGGCGTCTCGCCGGCAGTCCTGAAGGCGTCTCGCCTTCAGGTCAGGATAATGCGAGAGCGGGACGCACTTGCGACAGCCGCCGGGACGGCGGCGCTACAACTATCATGGAACAGCAGGAACCGATAACCATAGATAACGTGAAGCCGCGAAAATCGATCGTGGTCAACATGCTTTTTGGTTTTCTGTCCTGGATACTGCCCGGCATTCTCGTCTTTTTTTCCACTCCGATCATCGTCAAAACTCTGGGCACAAAAGAGTACGGTATCTACGCTCTCATTTTCGGGTTCATCAGCTACTCGCTTAGTTTTACCATCGGAAAAGCGGTCACGAAATACGTCGCGGAATATAAGCCTTCCGGTGATCATAAAAAGATCAACGATGTCATTTCCGCCACATTCTTTCTTTCTATCCTGATCGGCGCGGCGGCGGCATTGATCCTTAGCGGAGCGGCCGGCTGGCTGGTGCGCCATGTTTTTGAGATCGATCTTTCAGCCCAGCAAAAAAGTATCGAGTCTTTTTATTTGGCGGCGGCCGTGCTGCTTTTCTATATGCTGTGGCAGGTGTTCAGTTCTGTTGTCACCGGCCTGCATCGCTTTGACATATATTCCTATATCACTACTTTGTACGGGGTGATGCTGGCCGGGGGAAATATAGCGCTCGCTCTTTTGGGTTACGGGCTGGTCGCGCTGTTTTGGTGGAGCCTCGCTACCAACCTGGCGATCGGCCTCATCGCTTACGCATTTGCCCGCTCGCTTTATCCTGAGATGCGGCTGCGGCTCTGGTTCCAGCGGGAAACGCTATATCTGGTGATGAAATTCAGCTCCGGTGTGATACTCGCGCAGATCTTCGCCAACATCCTGCTGCTCTTTGAAAGAGGCATCATCACGCGTTACCTGGGCGCGGAAAATCTTACATACTATGTGATCCCGATGACGCTGGCCATCTATATTCAATCCTTTGTCGGCAGTTTTATGATCGTGGTATTTCCTATCGCCAGCGAACTGGGACACCGGCAGCAGGAAAAACAGATCGTCCTCTACGAACGAACGATGAAATTCGCCGTTACCATGGTGGCCTTTATCGCCGTCACGATGATCACCGCGAGCCGTTTGTTTTTGACAAACTGGGTGGGCGAAGTGATCGCGGAGAATTCCACGCCGATCATGGTTTTGCAGGTGCTGATATTTAGTTTGATGACCATCGGCGCGATCAGTTGGCAGTTGGCGGAAGGGCTCGGGCACCCGAATTATAACGCGCTTCAATCTTTTGTCTGGATGGCGATCGGCGGCGTTTTAATGATCATTTTTATTTCGTGGTGGGGCAACTTCGGTGTCGCGCTGGGGCGGTTGGCGGGCGTGCTGGCGATCCCGTTCTCGATCCTGTATGTAGAGCACTGGCTGCTCGGCAAAACGCTTTGGGGTTTCTGGGTTAAACTTCTTTCGGTGGTTTTTGCCGCGGCCATAACGGCGGGCCTCGTGGAGTGGGGGATATATTACGCCCTTCCGGGCTCCTGGCTCACGCTCATCGCGGGCGGCACCGCCGGTCTGTTGGCTTTCGGCGGAATGCTTTTTATACTGGGTTGGTACACACCGTACGAAAAACAGCTTTTAGTCCGTTTGAAGCCCTGGGCAAGGGAAGCTTAAATATAGCCGACAATGAGCAAATGGACTTTTGCCAATAAAGTTTGGTCAATAGTATTTTAAGAGCGGGCGCAAGCGACCCTTCCTGACCGGAGAGATGTTTCAGCTTTAAGGTAAAGCATAAGATATAAATAAATTTGCAGTCCGGAAGGGTTGCTTGCGCTCGCTCTTATCAGTTATCAAATTAGCTTGTTTGATAGACAAAAGAGAGTTATAGACAAAGTCGGACAAATGATCAAATGACGGAAAAGATAGAGCTGGTGCAGCGGGTACAATTTATCAAGGATGCGTGCCGGGGACGAAAGGTCCTCCATCTCGGCTGCACCAATTGGCCGTACACCGCCGAAGCGCTGGAAAATAATTCGCTGCTGCATCTGGAATTGAGCGGCCTTGCAAGTGAGCTCTGGGGGCTTGATTTCGACCAGAAAGGATTGGACGTACTGGTCGAAAAAGGGATCACCCGTCTTTACCGCGCCGACCTCGAAAAGCTTGAAGAACTCGATATCAACGAAACGTTTGACGTGATAGTCGCCGGCGAGATCATCGAACACCTTAATAACCCCGGGCTTTTCCTGCAGGGAATTCAGCGTTTTATGAACAGCGGATCGACGCTGCTGATAACCACGGTCAACGCTTACTGCGGTTTCCGGCTGCTTTATTACGCCCTGCGGGGAAAAGGGGGCACCGCGGAGCCTGTTCACCCCGACCACGTGGCGTATTATTCATATTCGACCCTTAATCTGCTGATAAAACGCGCCGGACTTGATGTTAGCCGATTTTTCTTTTACGATCTCGGCCCGGAGCACCGCGGCGTCGCGCCCTGGCATACAAAGCTGGCAAATGACATTTCCGTAAAAATTTCAAAACAATTGGCGGATGGCGTTATCGCGGAGTGCAAATTGCCCCCCAAAAATGGTAAAGTATAGCAGTCGTTGTAAATATGCAGAGAATTGAGCACCAAAATGTCAATGTCAGCGCTGGAAATCCGCGCACATTGAATGTAGTTCTGGGCACCTGGGCCATCATGATCGTGACCGGGCTGATCTGGTTCTTTTTTGACGACGACATCGCCAACCCGTTCCGCGAGTATTATTTGCTGCCGTGGTGTTTTGTTACTGCCGTAATTGCGTGTATCCCCCCGGCCTATCTCTACTACAAAGGGAAATTCGACCTTTTCCACCCGTTAATTTTTGCTTCGTGGATCTATATAATTCCGGCCTTTGTGGTCGGCGGCGTCATTATTTCTTTCGGGTTGTCCGATCCCTATTATTTGTCCTATATCCAGGACCCGCCATACGAACTGCCGCTTACCCTGGTCTATATTTCTGTCGGATATATCGGGCTGGTCGCCGGTTTTGCTCTTCCTATCGGGCGAAAACTCGGCCAAAGAGTTCAGAACAACCTGCCCAAGTGGGAATGGACGTTAGGCCATACCTGGATAGCCGGCTGGCTCCTGATACTGGCGGGAACGCTGGTCAATATCATCGGGTTCGTCAATGGACTGTTAGGTTTTCAAAAGTTCGAGGGTGTCGAAACTTTTGACGGCGTTATCATGTTCCTGCTGACGATGTTTTTCGAGGGCTACTTTCTTCTCTGGTACGCGCTTTTCAGAACGCCCCGCAAGGACGCCTCTTATCTGATCACGTTCCTGTTTCTTATTCTCATGATCCCGCTCCGCATGGCCCTCATGGGAAACCGCGGGTCGATATTCGTTTGTATTCTTCCGATCGCCTTTGCCTACGTTGTGTCAGGGCAAAAAGTAACGGTCAAGCACGGATTTATATTTGGCCTCCTGATGGCGGTCGGTGTCTTTATCGGAATGATCTACGGCACGAGTTTTAGAAATATTAAGGGCATGGACAGCAAGCTGGCCGCAGGCGACTACATCGGCCAGATCGGCAACACGCTGGATTACATTTCGCGCAAAGATCTCTCGCTGATCATGCAGGACGGAGGTACAGCTCTCGCGGACAGGCTTGAGAATTTAAGCTCGGTCGCTAACGTAGTTTCTAATTACGAAAAGCTTGCCCCGTATGAGAAGGCTTACGGGCTGGACAACAATATCATCCGCGATGCGTGGACGTCTCTGATCCCCAGATTTCTCTGGCCGGATAAACCCTTGACGTCAGACTCTCACGCGTACAGCGACCTCTATTTCGATTACGAGGCCAACTCTTTTGCGGTCACATTATGGGGAGACCTGCTGAGAAACTTCGGGCCCTGGGGGATACCGATAGGAATGGCATTTCTGGGGATCGTCCTCAGAATTATCCATGTTTCTCTGTGGCAGCAATCCGAGGGGCACCAGTGGCGGTCGGCGGCCTATTATTTAGTGCTGACCCAGGTTTCTTATGAAGCATTTTATGCCACTTTGCTGCCTAGTTTGATGCGTATAACTTTGGTTTTGATCGTCACGTTATATCTAGCCAATCTTATTACTAAACGCGCCACACCCTCTGCATAAAATGGGATTGTCCAACAAGCTCAATGGAATAAAAAAACTTTGGGAATTCGATAACCGCTGGCAGTTGATACTGGCCCGTCTTTTTTTTCCTCAGGAAAAATTAAATATCTATCGCTATAAGGGACTGGAAGTGCTGGTCGACCACGTGGTCGGCGATGCCAGCATTGCGCGCGATGTTCTGGCAACCCCGATGTACCGGCAGTATCTGGATCAGATGAACCTTCCGCCGAAGCTGAACATCCTCGACCTCGGCGCCAATATCGGATGCTTTCCGCTGCTCTTAAGATCCGAAGAATTCCAATTCAACAAACTGGCTTGCGTCGAGCTTAACCCCAAGACCTTTTCCCGCCTGCGCTTTAATATGGAAAGAAACCTCGGGGGGCAGGCCGAGCTCTTAAACGGGGCCTTGTGCGGAAAAAGCGGGCCGGTGGAGATCACCTTGGGCGAAGGCGGCGCGTTTGACAGTATCTACCGCGGAGCGCCCGGCGGAAACACTTACCAACTTTCCGGCTATACGTTTGATGAGATCTACCGCCGGTTTTTCGGCGAAGAAGACGTGGATATCTGCAAGATCGATGTCGAGTATGCAGAGTTCGAAGTTTTTGCTAACCCGGGCCACGATCTGATCAAAAAATGCCGCAATATCCTGATAGAAATTCACCACGAAAAAGACAAGCCTCGCGATATTGTCAGAAGTAAGATAACCGCTCTCGGTTTCCGTGAGATCGATCCTGCTTCCAAAGAACACCCCATTAACCACTACGTCCACTTTTTTGTCCGCCAGGACTAGCGACCGGGTTACTTGCACGATAGCGCCATGAGGTCAGAACCGGGAACGGTAGTGACCGGGTTTCCTTTTAGTGATAATGGATTCATTTGTCATCTCTTAAATTATTCATTGCTCATTCACCAATATACATTTGGACAAGAACCCGGTCACTACCGTTCCCGGTTCTGACCTCATTTCCTACCTGCTATACTTCAAAATCAACCGATAAACTCAAATATATCAATCAATTAAAAATTGTTTAACAATTCTGTTGACTTCATCTGGTTTTGCTGTATACTTCTTGCAAACATTCCTTACGGCTCGCCCCGATAGTAAATAGAAAATAAAGGAGAACTTCCATGAAGACGCGAAATTACTGTCTTTTGATCACCATTCTATTGGGCTGTTTTAGTATGTCGTTCGGGCAAAACGCAAACGGCTGTACCTCCGGATTGAGAGGGGGTACCGGTGTTTATTATACCGATTGCTGGACGGACACGGGCGACGATACGACCAGGCTTCAGGCAGCGCTTACCGCCTCAGCGGGAAGCAAGCTGATCTTTAACGAGTCGAATTATTCGATCAACAACCCGCTAACCGTTGTTTCCCACAATTATCTTGAAGGCCTGGGACCTGCGGAAGCGGGCGCCGGGGCCACCGAATCTCTGATCGTGCTTAATTCCAGCGGGGCCAATGCCAGCAGCCTTAAAACCATATTCTTTATCGGTGAAGGCGAGCGGGAAATAACTATCAAGGATCTCGGCCTGGAATCGGGCAGCGGGCAAACCTATACGGCCGGGATCACCGCGAGTGACGAGGGCGGCGCTCCCCATTATTCAACCGGGGGAGTGCATATCAGGAACATCTGGTTCAAAGATTTTACCATCGGTGTTCATATAAATCCGACCGGATACAATCTGTGGCAGTTCGATAGCTCCAGTGTCCGCGACTCGTCATTCGAAGAGTGCGGTACCGCGATCTATGTCGAAGCTATCGGCGGCCTGGAAATAACCAATGTCTCCATTTATTCGCCGGGCAGCGGCCAGAACGGTATCTGGATAGAGGCCGGCGGCTACATCATGATAGATTACGCCGTCGGTAACGCGCCGAAGAGCGGCGACGACCGCATGGCCAATGAGTTTATCCACATCGGCAGCCACGGAGTTACCAGCATCCGCAACAGCTCATCCGAATTCTACAAGAAGGAGTTGATCATCAACGACGGCAGCGGCGAGAAAGTGAACGCCCCTGTTTCCCTGATCGCTAACGCGTTTGAGGGATGCCCGTATCTGGACGGGGAAGATCTTATCCAAACGATCGAGATCCATGACGCGGTCGTGGTCTCAACCGGAAACGAGTTTACCTGCAACCTTTTGGATGAGAGCCAGGAGGAGGGTGCCGATCTGCAGCTCGGCCCGACCCGGCCGCAGATACTCGGGAAATCCGACGTAATGTCGATCGGCGACCGCTTCTGCAAATGGGGCAGCATTTGGTGCGCTCCGCAGGGCGGTTATCTCGGCAGCGAGTATTCGGTGGAAGGCGGCCTCTCCACCCTGACCAATATAAACATGACCAATTACAATGGGACTAGTGATTCCATGCTGGATATCACCTCGGGTTTCGCCAGCAAAAGGCTGCTGGAGCTGGGTAATAGCGTTAATTTCGGCGGCGGCACGATCCTGAAATATAAATATTATTTCAATCGTAACCCGAGCGATCACTGGCTGGAGATCGAGGGAAATCTCGATCCGCCTAACGCCGGGTATCGCTTTAAGAAAGGCCCAGTGCAATTAGCCAGCGTGGCGCAGAGCAGTCTTTCGACCCATAGCAGCGCTTTGGCAGGGTCCATGCTCTATTGCAACAACTGCACGCCTAACACGACCCCGTGTTCGACAGCCGGCGGCGGAGGCGGCGCGCTCGCCGTAAAGGTCAACAGCGGCAACTGGAACTGTCAATAAGGCCAGTGTAGCGCCGAACCGGAGCGCCGAATTTATTCGGCAAAAAAGAATCGAATAAACAATGGAGCATGGATCTCAGTCCGCAAAAAGGCCGAACAATGGAGCGCGGACTTTAAATTCAAAAAAGCCGAATAAATTCGGCGCTCCTAAAGACACTCCGTAAGAGGCTTCGTGTTGGCGAAGCCTTTTTTTACGTGTATTATATTAGATTCAAATGATGGAAACTGTTGTATTTACAAATGGTTGTTTTGATATCATACACCCGGGACATATTGATCTGCTGGCCCGGGCAAAAGCTCTGGGAACGAGGCTTGTCGTCGGTATTAACAGCGACGCCTCGGTGCGGGCCATCAAGGGAGCGCCCCGCCCCTTTGTAAATCAGAAGGACCGGGCGGAGATCCTGCTGGGTTTGCGTTCGGTTGACGAGGTCAGGGTTTTTGACGAAGCGACCCCGGCAAAACTCATCGAGGAGCTAAAACCGGATATACTTGTCAAAGGCGGAGATTGGGCGACCGACCGGATAGTGGGCGCAGATTTTGTCATAAGCAACGGCGGAAAAGTATTTTCGCTGCCGCTTAAGGACGGGTATTCATCAAGCGCGATAGTAGAAAAGATCCGGAACAGGCACCAGAACGGACAGATGACGGAAAATAACACCAGCAGTAATGCGATCACCCGCTCGATAGCGGAGCACCTCGAGGTTTTCTCCCGGCTGCAGTCGGAATGCGGCGAGGCCATTGAAAAAAGCGGAGAGATCATTTGCGAAGCTATCAATGCGGGCAAAAAAGTTTTGATCTGCGGCAACGGCGGCAGCGCGGCGGATTCACAGCATATCGCGGCTGAATTCGTCGGCCGGTTCGAAGACGAACGCCGCCCCTTGCCGTCTATCGCCCTGACCACCGATACTTCGCTGCTTACCGCCGTCAGCAACGATTACGGGTACGACAAAGTTTTCGTGCGCCAAGTACTGGCGCTGGCCAATGAAGGCGATGTGCTGATCGGCATCAGCACCAGCGGTAATTCCGAGAGCATTCTTTCGGCCATTATGGCGGCGCGCGAAAAAGGCTGCAAAACGATCGGGCTGACCGGTGAAAAAGGAAAAAAACTCGCGTCGCTGTGTGACGCGGCGGTGCTGGTCCCTTCCGCGCGGACCGCGCGCATTCAGGAAGGCCATATAACTATCGGGCATATCTGGTGCGAGATGGTGGATATTACGCTGAGAGAAAATCCGGTCTGACTTCATAACAATACTTAACACAAATGCCCCAAGAGCAGGACATCTTTTCAAAATTTTCTAAAGTCAAAATTCTGGTGATCGGCGATGTGATGCTCGACCGCTACTGGTGGGGAAGTGTCGACCGCATCTCGCCGGAAGCGCCCGTGCCCGTCGTACGTCTGAACAAATCGGATACCGCCGCCGGCGGGGCCGCCAATGTCGCCGCTAATATTGCCGGGCTGGGCGCGGAACCCTTTTTGGTGGGATTGATAGGCGATGACAGGGAAGCCGAGGAGTTGAAAAACTCGCTAACGGCGCGGGGGATCGATCCCCAATACTTGCAGTCTCTGGAGGGGCGCCCCACTACGGTCAAGACGCGCGTCGTAGCGCACAGCCATCATGTTGTCAGGATCGATAGCGAGCACACTGAAGAGATCGATGCAGGTGGGGCTGAAAGTATCTGGCAAAGTATCGAGCCGCTGGTTGGCCAGGCCGATGTAGTGCTTCTTTCCGATTATGCCAAGGGAATGCTGAGCGCTCCCGTACTTTCCAAGATCGTGGAAAGCTGCGAGAAGAATTCCAAGCCGCTGCTGGTCGACCCCAAGGGAAGAGATTACCGGAAATATTCGGGCGCTACGCTTCTTACCCCGAATAGGTCTGAGGCGATCCATGCCGCGGGCATTGAAGATCTGGAAGAAGCCGCCGCCAAGCTTATCGACGACGTAAACCTTGAGTCACTGATAATAACCCAAGGCGAAAACGGCATGGCCTTGTACCGGCGAGGCGAAGCGGCCGTAAATTTTCCGGCATTGGCAAGGAAGGTCTATGATGTAACCGGTGCGGGGGATACGGTGATTTCCACGGTCGCCGTTGCTTTAGGCGCGGGGCTGGATCTGCCGACGGCGGTCAAACTCGCCAATATCGCCGCCGGGTTGGTTGTCGAAGAGGTGGGAACGACCGTCATCAGCCTCAGCCATTTAAAAGAACGCGGTCGAAAATTGGTAACGCCGAATCGATAAAGTTAAAGTGGCTTGCCTATAAAGTCAGGAATTTGTTTTATGCTTTGTTCGTGTTGTTTAGTGTGATTTCGTGGTTCAGTTCTTAAACTTCAGTAACCAAAGGCTTAAGACTGGAACCACGAAATTACACGAAGTAACACGAAAACTGCAAAAACCTTGATTTATCTATATTTATGGGCAAAGCCCGTTAAAGTCATTGCTTAAAGTCGAACCAAAACGGATCTTAGTCTTTCGCATCGGGCATCTGGGGGACACCCTGGTTGCTCTTCCTGCATTTTGGGCGCTGCGCAAGCGCTTTCCCGACGCTCACATCACGCTCCTTTCCAATGTCAGCGCGAAAAATGCCGGTTATCCGACCGCCCAGGGAGTGCTCCCGGCAAAAGGGTTGTTTGACGAATTTATCAGCTACCCGAACGAGGCCGGTAAGGTCGCTTCTGCACTAGGTTTCTTAAAATTGGGCGCGGCGATACGCGTAGGGAGGTATGACACGCTTGCCTATCTGATGACCCGCAACCGTGATGAGGGCCGGGTGAAACGCGATCTTTCCTTCTTTCGAACGGCGGGGATCAGGCAGCACATCGGCACCGAATATCTCCTGGCTAACTATTTACCTGAGAACGGTAAAGCGCCTTTACCTGAAGTAGAACCTGAATACCAGTATTTATTAAAATGCCTGTCCGAGGAAGGCGTCATCCATGAAGGGCAGGAAATTTCCACCGAACTCTTGCTCGGCAGTGATGGAAGCGAAGATGCGGCCGAGGCCGTTAGCTGGATTGACCGGAACGCCGGCGGATCTTTCGCCGGCAAGAACCTTGTCGCCGTCGCCCCCGGAAGTAAATGGGAGTCAAAACTCTGGCCGGAGGAAAAATACGCGGAAGTTTTATTGCGTCTGATAACGGATAGAAAAATTTTTCCCATAATCTTTGGCGGGCCGGAAGACAGAGATAAGGGGGAGCGGATCCTGCGAAAATTGGGTACAGGAGCCCCGGGAGCGAATGCCGCGGGAGAGCTGAACATACGAGAGGCCGCCTCGGCGCTGCAGCAATGCAGTTTGTATTTAGGCAATGACACCGGGACCATGCACCTCGCGGCGGCTGTGGGTGTCCCGTGCGTGGCGGTCTTCGCCGCGATAGACTATCCCGGGCGGTGGGTTCCGTTTGGCGATAACAACATTATCCTGAGAAAAGCGGTCCCGTGCGAGGGCTGCCATTCGCCGATCTGCAGGTTTAATCATGAATGCCTGGAGATCGGTGTCGAGGAAGTCAGTCAAGCTTGCATAAGTGTATTAGATAGCGAGTCAGTACCGGGAACCCCGTAAGTAGCTGAAACCGGCTAAATGAGCGTAGCGAAAAAACGACGAGCATCTAACCGTCGAGATAAGAAGCCGGTCACTGCGTTCCCGGTACCGACTTCATTATTAAATAAATGTCCGAGAGCAAAAAAAAGATCCTGGTCATTTGCGACTATTATCTGCCCGGCTTTAAGAGCGGCGGCGGAATGCGAACGATAGTCAACATGGTCGATCGCCTCAGTGATCGCTATGACTTTAGCGTGATCACGCGTGACCATGACGGGCGTTTGGATAAAAGCCCGTACAAAACCGTCAGGATCGGTGAATGGAACCAGGTCGGAAATGCCAGGGTGTTTTATCTGGCAAAAAATGACATCAAGGCCGCGATGATAAAACGTCTGGTCGGCGAGGCCGCGCCGGATGCCATCTATCTCAACAGCTTCTTTGCCACGCCGGCAAATTATCTTTTATTTTTGCGTTGGCGGGGACAGGTAAAAGCCCCGGTGATAATGGCGCCCTGCGGCGAACTCATCACTGCGGCGATGCAATTCAAGACCGCAAAAAAGCGCCTGCACATAACTCTCGCCCAATTGACGGGACTGCATAAAGGATTGTTCTGGAAAGCAACGACCGATCTGGAAAAGCTGGATATCGAAAAAGAGCTTGGTAAAAAAGAAAGAATGTTTGTGGCGGCCGACATGCCCCCGAAGACGATCTTTCCCGAATACGACCAGTCCGTCAAATCAAAGAAAACCGGCGGCGATCTGAAACTGGTTTTCCTGGCGCGTTTTGTCCGCACAAAAAACTTCGGGTTTTTATTAGATGTTCTGGAAAAAGTGCCGGGAAAGGTCTCCGTCGATGTCATCGGCGATCTCGAAGATATGACTTACTGGAAAGAGTGCGTGGAAAAGATCATAAACCTTCCGTCGAACATCAAGATAAATTACGCGGGCGCGATCGATAACCGCCTGGTCCCGAAAAAGCTCGCCGAGTACCATTTTCTTGTCTCGCCGTCGCTCAACGAAAATTTCGGGCATATTTTCCCCGAGGCATTGTCCGCCGGCTGCCCGCTGATCATCAGCGACCGCACGCCCTGGCTCGATCTGAAAGGGAAGGGGATCGGCTGGAACCTGCCGCTGGAAAATATAGAGCTATGGCGGGAAACATTAAAGAATTGCGTGGAAATGGATGACGGCGCATACCGCGGGATGTCGGCCGCCGCGCGCGAATATGCGGTCGATTGGCTGGAACAGGAAGCACTGGAAAAAGATACCGTAGCTGTGTTGGAGGCAGCGCTAAATACCTTATAATGGCTTTGCCTATAAAGTAGATAGGTCAAGTTTTTTGCAGTTTTCGTGTTACTTCGTGGTTCCAGTCTTAAGTCTTTGGTTACTTAAATTTAAGATCTGAAACCACGAAATCACACTAAACAACACGAACAGAACATAAGACAAATTCCTGATAATCGTCAATATGAAAGTACTCGTACTCGGCGGGAGCGGAATGCTCGGACACAAACTTGTGCAGCGTTGGCAGGGCAGGTTTGACGTTTGGACGGCTATCCGCGGCCAATTTTCCGACTATGAAAAGTACGGAATATTTGATAAGCATCACGTTGTCGAGGGTGTCGATGCGCAAAATTTCGCCTCGGTAAAGGCTGTGATCGAGGCAGCTACCGAAAATGGCGCGCCGGACGTGGTTATCAACGCGATCGGTATTATTAAACAGCTTCCCAGCGCGAAAAATACCATTACGACACTCGAGATCAATTCCATTTTTCCGCACAAACTGGCGGAGCTGGCTGCAGAGAAAAACTTCCGGCTGATCACCATCAGCACCGACTGTGTTTTCAACGGACGCAAAGGTAATTACCGCGAAAATGACACCTCGGACGCCGAAGACCTGTACGGCAAAAGCAAAAACCTGGGCGAAGTTACCGGCAAAAATTGCTTGACGCTGCGCACCTCTATCATCGGCCGGGAATTGGAAACCGCGCATAGTTTGGTAGAATGGTTCCTGAGTAACAGGGCTGCAGAGGCACGGGAAGCTCACCGGGTAAAAGGTTTTACCAAAGCCATTTACAGCGGATTTCCGACGATAGTGCTGGCTGATATCATCGGTGATGTGATCGAAAAATTTCCAGCGCTTGAGGGGCTATATCACGTGTCGAGCGAGCCGGTAAATAAATTCGATCTACTGGGACTGATCGATGAATATTACCAGAGCAATATTCAGATCGATCCCGACAGTGATTTTGTGCTTGATCGGAGTTTGAATTCCGACAAGTTCAGAACGGAAACGGGGTTTGCGCCGGAGCCTTGGGAGGCGATGATCGAAAAAATGGCGGCAGACCCGACGCCGTACGACGAGTATAGGGAGTGGAGAAAATAATTTAGTGAACCTTGAAGGCAAAAGAATACTAGTCACCGGCGGCACCGGATCGCTCGGCCAGACATTGGTGAGAAGGCTGCTGACAGGGCAGTTAGGGCGCCCGTCGAAGATCACCGTTTTTTCGCGTGACGAAGCCAAGCAGCATTACATGCGGCTGGATTACCTGCACCGGAAAGCCGCGACCGATGACGTGATCTACTCAGACTCGCAGGACATTCTTAATTTTCGCATCGGCGACGTGCGTAATTATAATTCGCTGCTCGCCGCGCTCAGAGACTCCGATATTGTTTTCCACGCGGCCGCTTTAAAGCAGGTTCCTTCCTGTGAATATTTTCCCTTCGAAGCCGTGCAGACCAACATCCTGGGCGCGCAAAATCTGGTTCAGGCGATCAGGGAAAACGATCTGGGTATCGAGCGCGTGGTCGGCATTTCCACCGACAAAGCCTGCAAACCGATCAACGTGATGGGAATGACCAAGGCATTGATGGAGCGCATCCTGGTCGAGGCAAACCGTGATCAGGACAACACCAAATTTCTCTGCGTCCGTTATGGCAATGTCATCGCTTCGCGCGGCTCGATCGTGCCGTTATTTGTCGAGCAGGTGAAAAACAACCAGCCGCTGACCGTCACGCTGGAAGAAATGACGCGGTTTTTGCTCACGCTCGAACGCGCGGTAGACACGGTGCTGGCGGCGCTGACCGAAGGCTCGGCCGGTGAAACTTATATACCTAAGGTGCCGGCGGCAAAGATCGTCGATGTCGCGAAAGCTTTGATGGGCGGTAAGGACCTGCCGATAAAATTTACCGGCATCCGCCCCGGCGAAAAAGTTCACGAGATAATGGTCTCGGAAGAGGAATGCTTCCGCACTTCGGAGCGCAACGGTTATTACGTCATCCACCCGATGCTTCCCGAACTGCGCGGTGACGAAGCATTCACCGCGGCCTTAGAGAGCGAGTATTCCTCAAAAGACGACAATATTTCGGTGGAAGAACTCAAAACACTTTTATCCGGCGCCGGCGGAGAGATCGCTGCGTTCAGGTAATTGGCGATTAGTAGTTAGCAATTGGTAGTTGGCTGTAAGTAGTTTTCGCGTTGTTTAGTGTATTTTCGTGGTTTCAGGTTCTTAAACAAAAAGAACCGGAGCCGCGAAATCACACGAAGAAACACGAAAAGATCCGGCTCTGATCACTAACCACCGACCACACATTTATGAAGATAATGACCATCTACGGGACTCGCCCCGAGATAATCCGCCTCAGCCTGGTGATGGCGCTGCTCGATAAACACTGCGAGCATATAACCGTTGACACCGGCCAGAATTATCACGAAAGCCTGAGTGATATTTTTTCTGCGCGATCTGGGCGTCCGCACGCCCAACGTGCACCTCGGCATCAAGGCAAATTCCTTTGGAGGACAGATCGGCCAGATGCTCACCCTGTCGGATGAACTTTTTGCCGAGCACAAGCCTGATAAAGTCCTGATCCTGGGCGATACCAACAGCGCTCTGACGGCGATCACCGCCGCCCGCCGCGGCATTCCCGTCTATCATATGGAAGCCGGCAACCGATGCTACGACGACCGCGTTCCGGAAGAAATAAACCGCCGCATCGTCGATCATTCCAGCAGCGTGCTGATGCCTTATACCGAGCGAAGCAAGGACAACCTCGTCCGCGAAGGCATCGAACGCGAGCGCATCTTCGTCACCGGTAATCCGATCAAGGAAGTGCTCGACGGCTTTGGCGGCCAAATCGATTCCAGCGGCGCGCTTGAAAAATTCGGCGTTGCGCCAAAAGAGTATTTTCTCGTCACGCTGCACCGCGCGGAAAACGTCGACGCGCCGGAAAGGCTGCAGAAAATATTCGATGGGTTTTCCGCCGTAGTAGAAGCCCATCAGAAACCGATGCTGGTCAGCGTTCACCCGCGCACTGCAGAGAAATTAAAACAGTTCGGTTTGGAACCCGGCTCGGACAAAATAAAGCTGCTCGAACCCCTGGGGTTCTTTGATTTCGTTCATCTGGAAAAAAATGCGTTCGCCGTGCTGACGGACAGCGGCACGGTGCAGGAAGAATGCGCGATCTTTAACGTCCCTAACGTGACTGTGCGAGATGTGACAGAGCGCCCCGAAACGCTCGAATGCGGCAGCAATATTATCAGCGGCGCCGAAACCGCAATGATCGCGGGAGCGGTCGACCTGGCTACGGCCCTGCCGGCGACGTGGACCGCGCCGAAAGAGTACCTGGCGGAAAACGTTTCGCACACCGTGGCCAAGATCGTTCTCGGCTATAACAGCATCAAAAAGCATCTTTAAGACGAATAAGGCAGAAACCAGGGCAGTATGGAGCGTGCTCTCGCAATGGAATGATCTCAATTCGTGTTACTTGTGCAATTAGAGGCTAATTTCATCTCAATTACTTAACTAAAAAATGCCGAATTTTCCGAAGTATACTCTGGCGATCGAGACCGCGACCCAAAAGGGAAGCCTCAGCCTTTTGAAGGGTAAAGAAGAGATCGGCTTTTGGATAGGCGACAGTTATCAAACGCTTTCCGCCTCTTTGCTGCCACAGATATCCGCGCTGCTATCGGCGCACGAACTATCCACAAAAGAGCTGGAACTCATCGCGGTATCCGCCGGGCCGGGCAGCTTTACCGGCGCCAGGGTCGGCCTCTCCATCGCCAAGGCGCTCAAGACAGCGCTCAAAGTGCCCGCCATCGCCGTCTCCTTGCCCGAAGCGCTGGCGCTAAGCGCCGGGATCACGGAAGGCAATGTTGTGGCCGTTATCCCCGCCGGCCGTACGGAAGCTTACTGGCAGGAGTTTAGTATAAAGTCAGGAAGCCTTGTACCTGTCTCAAATATACTGAACATAAAAGTCGAGACTCCGCCGCAATTGATCGGTGATTCGGTCGTTCTGGTAACAACCTCCGACCTTAAACCTGCAGATAAAGAGATAATAGAAGGCAGGGTAGGGATAGGCGGAAACCAGGGCAGTATCAAGCGTGCTCTTAAAATAGAAGGAGTCGCCATCGCCGGCGATGGCCTGGCCAGGTATATCGGAGAAGCAGCCATATCAAGATATGCATTAGAGTCGGCCGGCGCGGCAACTGCGTTTGGTCCGCTCCAGGCTATCTACATAAAGGAACTCAGGTCATGATCCCGCCCCTTACTATCTCCCCGATGACCGTGGCTGACATTCCGGCCGTGCTGCAGATACAGGAAGCGTGCCAATTAAGCCCCTGGGATAATAACTCGTACCGAAAAGCCCTAAAAGACCCTGACTTCATGCTTTACACCGCCAAAATCGCAGACAATCCTATCGGATTCACCGCTTCGCGTCTGATAACGAGTGAAAATTCCATCGAATTATTAAATATCGGCGTATCTCCCCCTCATCAAAAGAGAGCAATAGGGGAAGGCCTGCTTTTACAACTTTTTAGCGATATTAAGGGCAGGGCAGACAGGATTTTTCTGGAAGTAAGAGCGGGAAATAGCGTTGCAATAGCATTTTATAAAAAGTATGGGTTCTATCCCATAGGTGTCCGGAAAAACTATTACTCCGGCCCGCTTGAAAATGCATTACTGATGGAGAAAAGGCTCGATTAACCCGCTTGCTACCGATATGAAATTGAGGTAACATTTTTATTAACGCCCATATATTTTACGCTCGGCGTTTTTGTCCAATTAACTTATGACCAAAGAAAGGAAATGAATTGCCATGGACAATGCAACTACTGAGCTGGTAAAGCAGCAGCTTATGAAAGAAGATCCTTCTTTCAGAGACCTTGTTTCCCAGCATCAGAAATATGAAGAAAGACTTAGCCACCTATCCAGCCTACATTTTCCCAGCGAAGAAGAACAAGAAGAAGAAACATTATTAAAACGAAAAAAACTGGCAGTTAAAGATGAGATCTATTCAAAGATCTCGACGTTTTCACCAGAGAGCAGCGCTATTGGTCACTAACAAATTTTAAGAGGAAGCCCGGTAAACTTAACCGGGCTTTTTACTTGCTTTTGGCTTTGCCTCTAATGAAACGGATGGCCATCGCAATGAGGTTAGGACCGGGAGCGGTAGCGACCGGGTTTCTTCGAAAACATCGAAGGCTTAAAACCCAAAACAAACCCGGTCGCTACCGCTCCCGGTTCTGACTCCATATTCACGAATCACATTAACCACACCAACTTTCCAAATCCTTTATCGCAAGCAAAAGCAGATTGCCTTACAATTTAATGCTCGCCGCGTGCGGCTGCCTGATCTTTGAAGTATGATCGCCGATCTCAATGTTCTTTTTTAATTTAGTCTGCGGATTTGTGGGTTTTACGGGATTTCTGGAACATTTTTGGAACAGGTGGTGCAATGGCACACACTGGAACTGTTCCATTTCCACCCGCGAAAGACTACGGAATTTAGATTTAAACCATTACGACTGAAGCGGGCCGCAGCCTCTTGTTTCTCACTTCTTAGCGCAGCCATCTGGCGAGTAGTAAAACACCCCCTGCGAAGTCGAAAGGGCAAATCCGCCGCCGGCGCCGACCGCGCTGCCGGTGAAAAACGCTTTGTTGGTGAGCGAAACTCCGTTCACGAATTTGCCGTTGTTCAGATTCAGGATCACGGCGTCTGTGCCGGCGGCCGTGACAAAAAGGCCGTAATTCTCATGCAGCACCGGCTTTCCCATCAACCTGCCGGCAAACTTTCGTTTCCATTTGCGGTCGCCGCGGCTGGCCGAAAGCAGATAAACAAAATTGTCGTTGGACGAAACCAGCAGGCCGAGATCGGTGGCGGAAACATCGCTTACTTCCGCACCGGCCCGGGCGTTCCAGACAGGCGCTCCATTTAACAAACTCACCGCGGAAACATTCCCGATCGCATCGCTAAAGATGATCAGGTCGCCGGTGGCCAGTTTTGGTGTTAGATACGAACCTGATAAAGCGTAGGTTTGCCCGGCCTTGCCGGTTTCCAGGCTCATCTCGATCAGCTTTTTTTCTTCCGGCCTGATAACGATAAAACTCTTTCCACCGTTCGCGGGAGACAATGCGGTTATTGCGGTTATTTTGGGGCCCTCGCTCGCTTGCCAAATGATCTCACCATCATTGACATTAAACGCGGTAATATTTCCATCCTCGCTCACCAGCACGGCGATGCCGCCCTTAATGATCAGTGAAACGCCGCGCAAAAACGGAAGTTCTTTACGCCAGGCGGTCACACCCGTATCTTCGCTTATCGCCTGTAAAACGAGGGAGCTATCGTCCTTTTTGTCGCTTTGCTGCTCGGTCACCACGATCAATTTTTTACTGTCCGCGAGCTGCGCCATCTGCATTGCCCGGATCTCTCCGCCCAGGCCCGATTGCCAGGCCTGTTTCCCGGTGGCCGTTTCGACCGCCGCCACGCCCGCATCCGCCAGCGGTATATACAAAAAGCCGTTCGCAGCCGGAACCATCGGGATATTGGCAGCAGTCTCTCCTTCGTAGGCCCAGCACTTTGAGATGGGCTTCTCCCATACCGAGACCTTATTATCCCCATCCTGAAAGGCCGGGACGGGTATCGCGCCGCCGAGCAGAACTAGCAACAATACCAGCTTAATTAAGCAAAATTTACTCTTACCTGAATTTCCGGACATACACTTGACCAAGTATAATAGATGAAAGTAACATCCTAAGAGTTCGATTCAAAACGTATAATCAACCCACTGGAGAAATATAAATGTCCTTTAATAAGATAATTATCGTCGGCAATCTGGGCAGGGACCCGGAGCTTCGCTATACCCCGCAGGGAACCGCGGTGTGCAGTTTTTCGCTGGCCACCAACGAAAAAAGAAAAGACCGCGCCGGCGAGTTTCAGAGTATCACTACCTGGTTTCGCGTGACGCTCTGGGGCAAACAAGCTGAAAATGCTAATAAATTTTTGACCAAGGGAAACCCCGTCTATATCGAAGGCCGTCTGCGCACCGAGGAATGGACCGACCGCGACGGCAAAGCGCGCACTTCGCTGGAAGTGCAGGCCACGGATATGCAGTTTATCGGTTCACGCAGCGATAGCGAATACGGCGGAGGCGGCAGCCATGATGAAGGCGGCTTTTCCGGCGGCGGCGGGCACCATGACGACGAAGGCAGCAGCAGCAGCGCTCCTGTTTCTTCCGGCGGCGGAGATGACGACATCCCGTTCTAGGTCGTTAAATACATTATTACGGTTAAAAGCACTGATCGAAATATCGGTGCTTTTATTTTTCAGGTTGATTTACCGCGTAGCGGCGCATTGACTGTGGCCGTACTTCATATCAAGAGAGAGCGCAAGCAACCCTTCCGGACTGCCATTAACCGGGCTTTAGATCTTACCTCAAGTTGAATCATCTCTCAGGTCGGGAAGGGTCGCTTGCGCCCGCTCTTAAAATGCACCGAACTACTTTAGCTTCGCTGTCAGCCTTTCAAAATTTTCTTTCGAGCTTTTCGCCAACTGGGTTTCGCCGCTCGTCTCCGCCATCTTGTAGGCTTTTTCGTAAAGCTCGCGCGCCTTTTTCAGATCGCCGTCCGCTTCATAGGCCGAGGCCAGGCTGTCATAGGTATTCGCCGACGCCGGGTATAACTCCGTGTTGCGCTTAAAGGCTTCGATCGAGCCGGCCATATTTTTTGCCCGCAGGAGTTCATAGCCAAGCTGATTCAAAATGTCCTCTGGCGGCTTGATCTCAAAACCGAATTTTTTGCTCAGCTCCCGGTAGTGATCTTCCATCTCTTTGAGAGACTGTACCGGCGGCATGTTCCACCCTTTAAATATCTTTCGCAGCCCCGCGTAGTAAGCCGGCAGAGGGACCGAACCGTGATTATCGTCTTTAAACTGGCGAAATTCGTAGGAGAAATTTTTCGGCTTTGCTTTATCCAGCAAATTCCTGAAAGAGTTAAACCCGTCAAGATAATCCGGCTCATCGCCGACCGCCACAAACATCGTTTTGTTCCAATTCTTGTTTTGCTTCAAAACTTCTTCCGCGCGTTTTAAAACAAAACCTTTGTCCCAGTGCAGCACGGGGCTGGCGGCAATATAAGCGTTAAACATATCGGGGCGCGAGACAAAAGAATAAATTACCGCCAGCCCGCCCAGCGAATGCCCGGCAAAGATGCGGTACGGCGCCGTCCGGTAATCCTTTTCCACCAGCGGCATCACTTCGTTCTGCAGAAAATCGAGAAATTTGTCACCGCCGCCGCTTCCTGCCCGCTCCGTCTTGGTGGGTGTCAGGTCGCGGGTGCGGTCGGTGTTTTGGATACTGACCAGGATCACTTCGGGCATCTGGCCGCCCCACGACTGGCTCTCGATGATACCGGGCATCATGCTCAAGTACGACCCGTGCCCGTCGAGCATATAGATCACCGGGTAGTTTGCGTTGCTGTGATCATATCCCGGCGGCACTCGCACCAAAACAGAACGCTCTTCATTAAGATATGTCGATTTTATGATATGCCGCTGGTGATAAACACTGATCTCGTGCGAGGCAGGTGGGCCGGGCGATCGCTGGGAAAAGGACGCCCCCGCCAGCAAAAACAGAACCAAAATAGTTCGGAAAAAATTAAACCGCATAAATTATCTCCAAAAGGAAATTATTTGATGCGGTTTATACGGTTAGAAGCTGCTTAAATAAAGATATTGTCCCGATTGTCAGAAATCGCCTTGGATACTACTTAGTTCACAAATTACCTCTATATTATTGTACAAATTATCGCCAGGACAACTGGCACCAACATATAGAATCCAATCAAAGACCAAATGAGAATTTTAGAGTTAGTAAGGCAAAAAGCTCTCACCCCAGACCATCGCCTCGTATTGATTACGAGTAACATTCTTATAAATACCCCCAAAACAATTGCGAACGTGAGATAAAAGAAGATGCTGGCGGGTGTAACACGATCCGTCTTAGGAGTATTTTGCGCAAAGGCGGCCGAGTAGGTAACCAAACTAAGAAAAGTTACGATCGTCATTCCACCTACATTTTGAAAAGTCACGTCTTTGATAAATAACAAGCACAAAGTAATGATTCCGATGATAAATAAAGGTAGCATCAAAATCAACGCCGTCCCGGGAAATGCTCTAGATATTTTCATCCTGATAGAGAGATTTTTAGAGTTTTGAGGTTTATTGGTATCTATGGGATTACCCAAAAATGAGGTTAATACGACATTCTCAGTTGAGGAACTTATATCTGATGACTTTAAATTCCATTCATCCACATTTATATCTCTTGTGTTTTTATTCTTATCAATACTATCGCGATCAAGTGATACTTGAGGGCCATCGGTTAAGTTGTATGATTCGATTTCTATCTTCAATGCTTGTTCATCAAAGGGATATTTGGTGAAGTCTGCATCCATGCTGAAATCGCCGGATTTTTTATACAATCTCGATACCATCCCAAATTCGGGGATTTCTTCTGAGGCAATCTCCTGAGAGGTCGGAGAAGGTGTTGTTTCATTCAAAAAAACGATATGCTGTGGCGGGTTAGTATTTCCTTCGTTTTCTTTAGCATACCTTAAGCGGTAGAAGAAATCTGCGTGAAAGGTTCGTCCAATCGTATCTATCTTAGTAATATTCCCTAACCGAAAACCGAAGTTCACATTTTGAATCACTCTTCCTTTGCTGTCGAATTGTTTAGGGTATGAAAAAGAGTTATTACGCGTAAAAATTTCAAAGGTTCGTTCGTCATCCATCAGTAGGTCATCGTCGAATTTTAAGAGACGATTTGAATGAACTAATGTCTCCTTGCCAGACAATCGATTCGCAAAAAAATCTGTAAAATCTGAGCGGGCGATGTTCAGCCGATTATTTGTCAAATTATTACCCGCCCCGTCTTTCTTCTGTGGTTCTTTATAAATCACCTTTTCGAGCAATGAAATTGCGTGACGGCAACGTTGTATGAATAGCTTGTCATTTACGCTATCGGGAATATCGGGGTGTTCCAGTCTGATTTTCTGCAACTCTCTATTTATCTCATCAGGAACTGCATCACTCGGCCGGGTAAATAATATAAGTGAGTTTCCTTTAGAATCCTGATCGAATCTGCGAGGGTTTTTTTCTTCTTCTAAGGATTCTTGAATTCGATAAGAAGAGCTACTGAAAATGGAAGAAGCTCCGACGACTTTAACATTCGTATATTTCTCCTCGATGTGTTTTAGTATTTCGTTCCCCCAGGCCCAATGGGAATTCATAACTATTGCAGGATAATTATGATTGTTTTTATCGTCGACATCTGAGTTTTCGGGGGTATTCAAAGCCGCGTCTAACTTTGCGAAGATAATACTTTTTTCATCGTCATTGACAGTGTCACTGTCTATTTCAATTTTCGGAACATTTACCTGTACTTTATCTAAATTCGTGTCAAAGTTTTCTTTAAGGGGATAATTTTTTTCAGTAATAAATATTAAGTGTTTACTTTTGAGTATCTGCGTAGAAAAATTCACGATTTTTTCTGCAGTTCTGTCGTCAGCTCCTAAAAAAACAACATTCTTACCAAAATTTCCTCCAGCTTTATTAGCGTTAAGACTTATCACAGGGATATTATTCTGAGTGATCAGATCAGGGACGCTTCCCAAGTCTCCTCCCCACGTATTGTCCAAAACCAATATTGTATCTTCTTTGCTGGCGAATTCAGCGTAGATTTCTTTCATGTCCTGATGATCGGAAGACTTGTCTTGATGATCTGAAAGCTTGAACACCTTTAGCTCAAACTTAACAGCAGACACTTTCGCATTTAATGCGGCCAAATAGTCCCGAATTGCGGCCTCGCTTAACCGGTCGATTTGCGCCCTATTTTGGTATTTTCCTACGTAGACAATATAATAGGTCCTAACAGATAAAGTCCGATAAATCAAAAATGAGCCCACTAAAATAAAGAGTATCGCCAAAGCAGAAAACAAAATAATTGAAGTTCGGTACCTTTCTCCGAGAAGAGATTTGAGGGAATTTGTGAGAGTCATATTTTAACAGCGTCCTGAGAGATTGCGGGAAATGCACTATAAACTTGTGGTTGCTATGCCATTCTAGCAATTTTTCTTTCAAAGTAAAGAGAGTTTATGGAAATCTAAGAGTGAGCGAGAGTTGTATCGGATAAGGGTTCTAAATATTAAAGTTATTTTGTTATTTCAAATTCGCCCATTTTTCGGAACTTATCATACCGTGCTTCAAGTCTTTTAGACTCTGTCATTTGCGAGACCTCTTTCAAGTGCTTTATTAACACAGTTTGGAGGTTTAGCGAGACTTCATCGGGTTCTTTTTCGCCTTCTTCCTTGTTGTAGCGCCAATCGATCGCTTCGGGGATGATCTCGTCTATGAGCCCGAATTTCAACAGTTCTTCGGCGGTTATGCGCAGGGAACCGGCCGCCTGATCGGCCTTGCCGGCGTCTTTCCAGAGGATGGCGGCACAGCCTTCCGGCGAGATCACGGAATAGATCGAGTTTTCCATCATCAGCACCCGGTCGCCGATACCGATTGCCAGCGCGCCCCCGGAGCCGCCTTCACCGATAACGGCAACAATTACAGGCACTTTCAGCGCCGCCATGACCTTCAAATTATAGGCGATTGCTTCGGCCTGGCCGCGTTCTTCGGCGTCGATGCCGGGATAGGCGCCCGGAGTATCGATAAAAGTAATGATCGGCCTGCGGAATTTTTCCGCTAACTGCATGGCTCGCAAAGCTTTACGGTAGCCTTCGGGCTTCGGCATGGCAAAGTTGCGATGGCGGCGTTCGTTCAGATCGCGGCCTTTTTGCTGGCCGATCACCATCACTTCGATACCGTCCAGCTTGGCAAAACCGCAAACCATCGCCGGGTCGTCGGCAAAGCGCCGGTCGCCGTGAATTTCGGAAAAATCCTCAAAAATAGTCTCCAGCAAATCGAGCGTGTAAGGCCGGTCGGGATGCCGTGCCAGTTGAACTCGCTCCATTGCGGTTAATTCAGTCATAAAAATAGTGATTAGTGAATAGTGATTAGTTAAGAAACATGATTTCTCCAACTAATCACTATTCACTCTACGTTATACATTACTTAAAACCCAATCGATACGGCAGTTTCTCGCTTTAAGCTCGTCTTCCAGCTCGCGGCTGCCGACAATGCCCAGCGCGCCGGAGGCGGCGATATTCACCGCAGAGTTATTTTCGGTATTAACAGCAAAATATACTTCACATTTTCCCTTATTTCTATCGAGTAAAGCAAAGATGTCTTCCAGAAATCGCTGGTCGATAGAATCGTAGGGCAGTGATATCAGCGCCCGCTTGGCCTTGGAATGAACTATATCCGACAGCAGCATCACTTCGTCCATGATCAGGGTCGGTTCCGGCTGGTCACCGCCCTCTATGCGGCCGGTTATCAGAACAAGCTGGTCGTTTTTTAATAACCCGGAATATTTGCCGTAACTTTCCGACCACGCCCGGCACTTGAGGCCGCTCGATTCATCTTCCAGCTTAAACATCCCGAAAAGCGTGCCTTTTTTTGTCGGCTTGACCTGCAGCGATGTTATCGCGCCCGCCAGCGTTACTGTTTCGCCGCCGACAGCTTCGAGCTCGGCGATCTTCGGGATCTTCAATTGCGATAATAAAGAAGAAAAGTTTTCCAGCGGATGACAGGTCAGATGAAAACCGATCGCGGCTTTTTCTTCCGCCGCCAATCTCTCGGAAGGCCACGGCTGAACATCCGGCAATTCTTCCTGCGCGTCGCTGCTGAATTCTTCCATTCCAAAAAGCCCGCTTTGCCCGCTCAGCTTATCGTTCCAGGTTTTCTGCGCGTAAGACAACGCCTGTTCGATACCGGCGTGAACTTTTGCCCGCCACAGATTCACCGGGCAATCCGCCGGCTTTAACGAATCAAACGCCCCGGCGCAGATCAAGCCTTCCAGCCCGCGTTTATTTATCGCGCCCTGATCTATCCGCGAAGTAAAATCCGAGAGGGAAGTAAAGCGCCCTTCTTTTCTCGCGCGCAAAATTGCCTGCACCGTCGAACCGCCGATCCCCTTGATCGCGTGCAGCCCGAATCTGACCGCGCCTTCGACCGGGGTAAAATCGGCGTCGCTTTCATTAACGTCGGGCGGCAGCAACTGTATTCCCATCGAACGCAGTTCGACCGAGTATTGATAGATCTTCGCCGTATTGTCGGCTTCATTCGAAAGCACCGACGCGTAAAAGAACGAAGGATAATGCGCCTTGAGATAGCCGGTCTGAAAAGCCAGGTACGCATAGGCCATACTGTGGCTGCGGTTAAAACCATAATCGGCAAACTGCGCCATCAGGTGAAAGATCTCTTCGGCTTTTTCTTTTTTGTGGCCGCGTTCTATCGCCCCGTTAATGAACTGCTCTTCATGCTTGGCCATTTCATCGCGCTTCTTTTTACCCATCGCTCGGCGCATCATATCGGCCGCGCCCAGGCTATAACCGGCCAGTTTTTGCGCCAGTTGCATGATCTGTTCCTGGTAGACGATGATGCCGTAAGTGTTCTTTAGAAACTCTTCCATCTCCGGCAAAATGTATCTCACTTTTTTCTTGCCGTGATGGCGGTCGATAAAATCTTCGACCATGCCGCCATCGAGCGGGCCCGGACGATAGAGCGCGTTCAAAGCGGAGAGATCTTCCAGCCCCTTGGGTTTTAAACGCCGGGTGATCTCGGCCATGCCCTGCGACTCAAACTGGAATATGGCCTGCGTTTTTCCGTCCGCAAAAAGCTGCATTGTTTTCTCTTCATTGGGCGGAACGCTGAGCCAATCGATCTCTACCCCGAGTTTTTCCTTGATACTTTTCAGGCAGTCGTCGATGATGGTGAGCGTGGTCAGCGCGAGAAAATCCATCTTCAGCATGCCGGTCTTTTCCAGATCGGTCATCGCATATTGCGTGGTCAATTCGTCGCGGGTGGACATCGCCACCGGTATCAGTTCGTGCAGCGGTTTTGGCGAGATCACTACACCCGCGGCGTGCACCGAAGAGTGGCGCGAACAGCCTTCCAGCCGCAGCGCCAGATCGACCAGCTCTTTCACCCGCCGATCGCTTTCCGTCGCTTTCTTTAGATCGGGCACCATCTCTAGAGCTTGGGTGATGCTGACATTGCGCCCGCGGATCGGCGGCGGGATCAGCTTGCTGACTTTTTCTACCTCGGCGTAGGTCATCTCCAATGCGCGTCCCACGTCCTTGATCGCCGCGCGCGAAGCCATCGTTCCAAACGTCACGATCTGGCAAACCTGGTCGACGCCGTAGAGTTCCGTTACGTGCTGGATCACTTCAGCCCGGCCGCGTACGCAAAAATCGATATCGATATCCGGCATCGTCACGCGCTCGGGATTTAAGAAGCGTTCGAAAAGCAATTCGTATTGGATCGGATCTACGTCGGTAATTTCCAGGCAATATGCGACAAGAGAACCCGCAGCGGAACCGCGTCCCGGCCCGACGGGAATATTTTTTTCTTTCGCGTATTTGATAAATTCCCACACCACCAAAAAGTAGCCGGGGAATTTCATCCCGTTGATGATCTCGATCTCGTGTTTTACGCGCTGCAGGTAATCCTCAAACGGGTATTTCAAAACACCCGCGGTATGCGCCGGTTCCCAGATCGTTTCCATGCGCCGGGCAAACCCATCCATCACTACCTTGTCAAAATATTCGGCATCGGTCGCGCAATTGGAATCCGGCGGGATAGGAAAATTGGGCAGGTAATATTCGTCTTCAGGTTTAGGGAGTTTTACCTGGCAGCGCTCCGCGATCCGGGCGGTGAGCGTCAAAGCATCGGGCAGTTCCTTGCCAAAAACTTTCCACATCTCTTCCGGCGAACGCACATAAAAATTATTGTTGCCGAGCTGTGTGCGGGTCGGATCGTTGACGGTTTTGCCTTCGCCGATGCAGAGCAGCAATTCATGCGCGCGGGCATCTTCCTGCGTCAGATAAAAAGACTCGTTCGCGGCTACCAGCGAAGCGCCGATGTCTTTGGATAATTTAACCAGGTGCTGATTAAATTCTTTTTCTTCGCTCAGCCCATGGTCCTGCACCTCGATAAAAAAATTATCTTTGCCGAAGATCTCTTGAAACTGCGCCGCTTTGCTTTTCGCCTCGTCGTAATTTCCCAGCGCCAGGTAATGCCCCAATACTCCGTTCAATCCACCGGAAAGCGCGATCAGCCCTTTGCTGTGCTGCGATAGTACGTCAAGATCGATACGGGGTTTGTAATGTAGTCCTTCGGTAAAAGCCTTCGAGGATAGGTAAGCCAGGTTGTAATAACCTTCGAGAGATTCGGCCAGCAAGACGAGCTGGTAGTAGGGCCTTTCGCCCGCGCGCAGCGGCTGCGCTTTCTCGCGCATGTTGCCATAGGTCAAATAGGCTTCGTACCCTAGAATAGGGTGAATTCCATTCCCCTTCATCGTATTGTAAAATGAGATAGCGCCATACATGTTGCCCTGATCGGTGATCGCGCACGACTGCATACCCAGTTCGGTAAGACAAGGCGCCAGTTTTTTGATCTGGGTTGAAGCCTGCAGCAGGCTAAAGTCAGTGTGCAGGTGCAAATGGACAAAATCGCGGTTTGTGGCCATAATCTCTTTTCTATTTTATGCCTGTTAAGGAAGCAAAAAAAGTCTATCTCGAGACATTCGGCTGTCAGATGAACGTGTCCGATTCGGAGCGCGTCGCTACTTTGCTGGAAAAACAGGGTTATGAAATGACGCTTTCGGAAGATTCCGCGGACGTCGTGCTTTTTAATACCTGCTCTGTCAGAGAAAAAGCCGAACATAAACTTTATACTAGAGTCGGCGAGGTAAGGCAAAAGGCCCAAAATTTGGCCGCTAAACCTTTAGTAGGCGTGATGGGCTGTGTCGCGCAATTGGAAGGCGAAACGCTTTTCGGGCGCGAAGGCATCGACTTTGTTATCGGCACCCGGGCCGTCGGCCGCGTTCACGAAGCGATTGAAGAAAGCCTGGTAAAACGCGAGCCATTCATTGACCTGGGCGAGAGGGAATTCGACTATGACTGGTCGGTTTCCACCTCGCAAATGCAATCGCCCTACGTCGCTTTTGTTCCCATTATCGAAGGCTGTAACAAGTTCTGCACCTATTGCATCGTCCCTTTCTCGCGGGGCAGGGAAAAGAGCCTGCCCGCGGATCAGATCGTAAGGGAAGTCTTGCGGCTGAAAGAAAGCGGCATCAAAGAAGTCCATCTGATCGGGCAAAACGTCAACAGCTATCGCCCGAAAGTAACTGCCGGGCCTGACGCATTACAAAACATCAAGGGCGCCACCCAATTTTCCAAGCTGCTGCGCGCCGTTGCCGAAACGGGAATTGAGCGAATTAAATTCACTACTTCGTTTCCTCGCGATTTTCACCCCGATCTGGTAGACGCCATCGACGAATACGAAAACTTGTGCAACTGGGTGCACTTGCCGGTGCAATCGGGCAGCGACAAAGTTTTGCGCGATATGCGCCGCGGCCACACTGCCGAAAGCTATAAACGGCGGATCGACGCCATCAAAGCCTCGCCGCGAGAGATCGCTTTGACAACGGACATCATCGTCGGGTTTCCCGGCGAGACTGACGAAGACTTTAAGCAGACGCTTAACTTAGTCGAATACTGTCAATACGATAGCGCCTATTTCTTCAAGTACTCTGTCAGGCCCGGAACACCCGCCGCAGCGCTCGAAGACAGTGTTTCGCCGGCGGAAAAAACCGCCCGCTTTCTCGAGCTTGAAAAGCTGCATCGCGGGATCCAGCAAAAGGTCTGGAACGAACAGGTGGGCCGCATACATAAAGTATTAGTTGAACGAATCAGCAGCTCCGGACAGGAATTGACCGGGCATTCGACCACTCATCACGTGGTAAATTTTGTCGGCGACAAAGAAAAACTGATGGGCAAAGTTGTCAATGTAAAAATCACCGAAAGCAAGCGCAATTCCTTATACGGCGAAATGGTAGAGTAGGCGGACGCGACATTCAGGCAGAAACGCGACAGTTATGGAGCGTGTGCTTATTGCCCCATACAGCGAGATGGTAAAGTAGGCAGACGCGACGTTCAGGCAGAAACGCGACAGTTATGGAGCGTGTGCTTATTGCCTCATACAGCGAGATGGAACGCGACAGTTATGGAGCGTGCTGATTTCTATTCCAATATCCCAAGATTCTATAGTGGTTCAGCTTGGAATTTTTGGAATAGCAAATGTGGAATTTTGGAATAAATAAGAACACGCTCCATAACTGTCGCGTTTCCGCCTGTCAGTGAAGCCGCTTATTTGTTAGAATCGAGATATAGCAGAAGCCCGCACGGTTAGTAAGGGCTAATAAACATGATGCAAATAGAAGTAAAAGTCGGCGCGTTAATTATGGACCCCAACAGCAGCACGCCCATCGTGGTGCTGAAAGGGATCGACAGCGAAGCCATCCTCCCTATCTGGATCGGCGCCTACGAAGCCAACGCCATCGCGCTGGAAATAGAAAAGGTAGTGCCGCAGCGTCCGATGACCCACGACCTCATTCGTAATCTTATTTTGGAATTAGGCTACCGGGCCGATAAAGTGATCGTTTCAGACCTGCGCGAAAATACCTTTTATGCCAGCATCGAACTTTCCAGCGAAGACGGCAGCAATAAGGTAACCATGGACGCCCGCCCTTCAGACGCCATCGCTTTGGCCCTGCGCGTCGACTGCCCTATCTTCGTCGAACAAAACGTGCTGGATATCTCCAGCTCCAGCCAGGCGCAGCCTGCTGAAGACCTTGTCGAAGAAGCACCCATCCCCGACGACTGGCCCGACGTGATCGGATAAACTGCTTTGTGATTACAAGGGCTACTTTGCTTTACAACTTAACAGTCTATAAATTATCAGCGGGCGCAAGCGGCCTTCCTGACCTGAGAGGTGTTTATCTTGAAAGATAAATTTCACAGTTTATTAAATTTGCAGTCCGGAAGGGCCGCTTGCCGCCCGCTCTTAAAAATATACCAAACAGTTATAGCCGGGCTTTATGAGAGAAGCCAAAACTAATTCGACTTAAGAGGCATATCGTCTACCAACTGTCCGGTGCTGCGGACATCTTCTACCTTATACATTTTCCATCCGTCGGCGGTTTTCCGCCAGGTCTCTCGCTGCACTGCGCCGGCCTCAACTTTGTGTAAATTCCCATCCGCTAATCGCTGCATCCGGATCGTTTTTTGAGTTACTTCGGCGCTTGCCAGATCACCCGTTACCTCGATCGTTCCGATCTGGAAATCCTGGGAAATAAAATGATCGATATTCATGAGCAGACGCTGTGTGTAGGCTTCCATATCAGCGCGCGTATTGGTTCGGCCGTCCGGCGTGATCGTGTAATAGTCATCGGTGCGCAGGGCCATCACCGCGGCAACGTCCTTCGCATCAAAGGCCGCGATGTTGCGGGCATACCAATCCTCGATAGCCTTACGGACCGGCTTTGATTTGTCTCTGGTGGTAACGCTGCCGTCTTTGACTTTTATCTTGACGTCTTTTGATTGGGCGAATAAGTAGGGCAGGCAGGTAAGGGTCAGAACGGCGATCAATAATACCTTTTTCATCGTTTCCTCCTGTGGCTTTCTTAAAATACGCAGCCGAAGCGATAAGGTTTCACTGATATATATATGCGAAAGTCCTTTAGCTATTGTCAGCTAAAGGACTTTTCGCATACTTAAAACTATTTCATCCTTAGAGGATCTCGTCGGGAAGTTCTTTGAAATAGACCAAACCTAATCTGATCTCTTCCAGCGCTACGCGGGTACTTTTACGTTTGTGTGAAAATTCGGGAGGGGTGCGTGGAGTGGCGCCTTTGATCAACTGTTTCGTCCTGAGGCAAGCGACGATGATGCCCCGGTACAGCGAGTCGGTCGAATTTAATTTAACGGGAGTTTCTTCACCCGATGACTCGATGGACGGCTCGATCGTTTTATCATTTGCCGAAGTCGCCAAAGTTGCCGAAGTTTTTTTGCTCATAATATACGCAAGCCGATCTTTATTATTCCAACCCGGAAATATGTTCCCAACCGGTGCCGGCGCAGGTCAGACAAGGATTTAGATTTACCCGTCTGCCGCGTCCCTCGCACTCCCGGCAATGGCCCGCCGGCTGAACCACCGATACATAGCCTTTGCCGCCGCACACGATACACGAAGCGATCGTTCCCGGCGCTACCTGCCATTTTTTCGATCCGTCGCACCAGGCGCATTTCGCCGGAGCATAAGTTTTTTCTAGTTGAGCTGTTTTCATTTTTTCTAATAAGGCAGGTCGTTTGACCGGCCGCGTTGATGTATCGGCAATGAGCAGATAATGCCTGTTTTCATTTCCACTCTTCGCCGGATACTTCCGGTGTTTGATATAACCGCCGGCCTCGGCACAGCGATTTGTAAGGCAAACGGTACGTCCGGGGTCTTTAGCGTATGCAGCAGCCAGCTTCCGATATAGATAAACATCGAAAGGCTGATCGTCGCGAACCCTATCATGATCAAAGTAACTTCAACGTCATTCATATTAATCTCAGTTTCCGGCTAACCTCAGGTTTATTCTTTAATGTAAATTCTTTAAAGTCCCTGGTAACCGGGCACGGTGGCCTCGGCATTTTTCTCAACCTTGTTAAAGAAAACGCGAAAGCTGCTGACAGCATCCGCTTCGGTCTTAAAGCAATCCAGCACCGTGAGAAGTTTGGTAATTACCATCAATTCACGGACCCGTTTAGTTAAGCCAAGAAGCTTTAACGCGCCTTGATTTTTTTTCAGGGTGACATGGCTGGCGATTATTTCGCCCAAACCGCTGGAGTCAATGGACGAAACGTTTTCCAGATTCAGTACCACGTTCTTCGTGCCCTTTGCTGCCAGGTCGAGTATTGCGTTATGGAGCCGGATGTTGCCCTCACCAAGCTTTATCTGTCCTTTTAGGTCAAGGATGACCACAGAGCCTTTACTACGCTCCGTTATAGATAGGTTTTTCATATAAGTCCCTTTGGAGGTCGGGCTGTGGACTTCAGAAGAGCCGGTGATATCCGGAAATGCTGAGAAGAGAGTGAGCTAAGCTCTTTACTAATATAGAGTAAGCCCTGGTTGACTATATGTCAAATGCAGGATATGTTTTATATGCTGGATATAGTATTTATCCGATCCATTGTACTGTCAGAACCGGGAGCGCCATAAGTAGACGAAACCAGGGGGTAAATCTAAGATCTCTAAATTCTAAACGCCTATGATCATAGAAGTCCGGATAGATGCGCTGCTGGCCGAACGCGGCCGCACATTCTATTGGTTATCAAAGCAAACAGGTATCAGCCACACCACCTTGTGGCGGTTAAAAAAGGGCAAAGCCCTGGGCATCAATTTCGAAACATTGAAGAAGATCTGTCAGGCATTGGAGTGCCAGCCAGGCGATATTTTGAAGATAAAAGACGGGAAGTAAGCACCCGGAACCAAAGCAAACGGTTTAGAGTTCAAACTTTAGTTTGTCTTACTTCCAAATTAAGACAAGCTGAAGCTTGAACTCTAAACCGTTTACTCGCGCAAATCCTTCTATTTCTTGGCTTTCGGCTGCTTAAACTTCACCATCTTTTTCGGATTCGAGGGAGTTTTACCGGCCGCGGCAGCTTTCATTTCCTTATGGGTCGGGGCTGATGCAGATTCCACACCCAGAGTCGTCCATCCGGGCGTGTTGCCATCAATATAAATATTTATGTAGGTCGGATGGCCGTGCGGGCCGGTCCAATGTGTGATGCCGGGGCCTGACGCGCTGTTGTCGCTGCCGACCGGACAGGAACCGTACCAGGCATATTTGCGGATCACACCCTTGATCTGGGTGATAAAGTAGACCGTTCCCGACGCTCCTTCGCTAAAGTACGGATCATCTAAATGCACCTCGGTCGGCTGGTTGTTAGAGGGTATCGTTTGCGGGCCGTCGTACCTGGCATCGTCCAGATCTGAACTGACATAGCTAAGGTCGCGTCCGGTATTATTGGTTATCTCGAAATACACACCAAAATTTGCCATTTGATAATTAGAGCCTTTCTTATTAGTTTCTTAAGAACGAAGGAGAGGAATCCATCAACGAAGTTTTCATTTCATGCTATGAATTCGCGAATAGTGTAATCCATTTAAGGGTTATGTCAAGAAACAGCAGGGTTTGGATAATGGGTTAAGAAATGAAGTCAGAACCCGAAGCGGTAGCGAGGGGTTTCCGGCACGGCCACCTATTACATAATCTCTATTATCGGACGCAAGAGATATTATTAAACACCCTCTTAACCTGTTCAATGTGGTATAAATTATCACTGTTATAGAGGCCGCCGCACTCGCGCTAGTGCCCTGGACGACGTGCTTGATATTAAAGAAAGGTTTAAGAGTAGTAATGACCGAGCTTGCAGAATGGGATAGTTTTTACTTGATCGTTGGTTCAGCGGCCGGCGCGCTGATCGGGCTGCAGTTTGTGGTCATGACGCTGATCGCCAGCCGGCCGAGTAAAGGGTCGGTGGCCGAGGTCGGAGCGGCGTTTGCTACGCCGACGGTAATTCATTTTGGTGCTGCCCTTTTGCTTTCGGCAGCGATTCGCGCGCCCTGGCCGGATGTTATTTGCGCGGCGATTTTCTGGGGCCTGCTGGGAGTGATCGGCACGATCTATTCCATCCTTGTCACCCTGCGCATGCAAAAGCAAACGGCTTACAAGCCCGTATTCGAAGACTGGCTCTTTCATGCGATCCTGCCTACAGCCGCCTACGCCCTCTTGGCGATAGTGGCGCTGGCAGCCATTTACTATCCTAAAACAGCGCTTTTCGGCGTGGGCGCCTCGGCGCTTTTACTGCTCTTTATCGGCATCCACAATGCCTGGGACACCGCCACTTACAATATCTTTGTCATCGGGCCAAAGCTGGACTCAAAAGCCCGTAAAGAGGAAAGCGAAGTGCCGCCGGAAGACGCAGAAGATGCGGAGAACTAGGTTCTGGCAGCGATAACTTCCCGCGCGGCACGATAGCCGCCGGCGATCGCTCCGTGGACCGTGCCCCAGTGGCCGTCGAAGTTGGTGGCTTCACCGGCAAAAAACAGCGTGTTTTCCAGCGGCTCAGCGAGTTTCGCGGGCGCATCGGCCCCATCGACAGCCATATAAGTGTAAGCGCCCAGTGAAAACGGATCGTGCAGCCAGTCATGATAACTCGCGCTCAGGATCTGCTCTCTGATAAACTCCGGCTCGATGGAAAAGATCCGGGCCAGCGTCCTTATCTCGTTCGCTACCAATTCTTCCCGGTTCAAATTCCCTAGTTCCCGCGCTCTCGGGCCGCCGGCCCAACCTGTTAGCAGAGCAGATTCGGCAGGCTCATTCGTCCACCAAACCTGGATCGTTTCCTGCGGAGCATAAAGAAAACCCAAAGGTTGAGAAAGTGGTTCAACTTTCTTTAATATCTCATTCCACCATTTAGACTTAAAGTGAAAGATAACCCGCACTGCCGGGCCCATCTCGATCTTTTCGAGGGCGGTTTGCTTGGCACGCAGCGGCGGTTCGAATGTCACGGAACCCGCTTTTAAAATACTGATCGGAAGAGTTATTATCGCCGCCCGGGCGCGAAAGACCTCAGCTTCAGGGCCGGCGATGACCTCAACTCCATTTTCTCCCCATTTAATAATACTTACCGGCAGATCCAGCCGTATTTGCGCGCCTTTTTCCTCGGCTTCGCGCCACAAATGCTGAATTACCTGATCATATCCTTTAGGCAGCCGATAAGCATGATCGCTGTTGATCTTGTCCGCTGCGCGTTCGGTTTTTACCAGCGACGCGACGCCGATCGTATCTACCGGGGCGGCATGAAATCCGCCGACATAACCCTCTATTTTCTGACGAGCTTCGCCTTCAACCTTTTCGGCATCGAGAAATTCCGCCAGTGAGATGTCCGGGCCACCCTGGTCCACATATTCGTACAGCTTTTGCCAGGTTTTTTCGTCTCCGGCGCGGTCTGAAGCCCCAGCAGGTTCGAGGCCTGCTTTACGGGTAAAATGCCACGGCGACCAACTGGTGGGCAGCGTTTCCAGGCCCCCTTCCCTGACGATGTCAAAGATCTCCGGCGGCGCTCCGTGAATAAATTCGGCGCCCAATTCAACCGGCACGCCCTTCTCAAATATCGTATGCACACGGCCGCCGATGCGGTCGCGGGCCTCGATCATTAACGGCGCGATCCCGGCCTGCGCCAGATGCCGCGCGGCAGCAAGCCCGGCGGCGCCTGCGCCGATAATGATCACCTCACAGTCGTTAGCGATCGGCATAAAACCAATTATAGCAGGATGATGGCTTCCTGCTGCAGCTTCTTTTTTTGCAGTTTTGGTGTCTTTAAGTGTGGTTTCGTGGTTCCAGTCTTAAATCTTTGGTTATTGAAGTTTAAAACCTGAAACCACGAAAACCACACTTAAAAAGACACGAACAAAACATAAGACAAATTCCTGACTTTATAGGCAAAGCCTTTTTATTTGTAATTTAACTTTCGGAAGTTTCGTGAGTCCGGTCTGACTCGGATGTTTGCTGGGGATCTTTGTCGCGGCTGTAGTATTGAAGCCCAAAAACGAGCCCGAGCACCGCAAAAGTTGCAGCTAACAGAAAAATCACTCCTATGCAGCAATATTCCATCCTGGTTTCAGGTGTCTAACTTCCCGTCAGTCCGGGTCGTATGCTCTATTTCGGTTGCGCTCATGCTTGCCGCGGTAGCCAAACCCAGCATTCCACAGCAAATAGCGAATAATGCGACAACACCTATACAGCAAAGTTCCATTATAAAAGAGGAATAAAGATCCCCTATCTATATAAGCGAATTTTGATAGTGAAAAGTTTCACATATCTTTAGGTTGTATGATGGGATACTTTGAGAATGAGGTCAGAACCCGAAGCCGTAGCGAGGGGTTTCGGATCTCTGGTTTTAAGTGCTGAAACAGTAGCCTGGTCACTACGGGGGACGAAGCGTCCGGGTTTAGGCGGAAACGCGACAGTTATGGAGCGTGTACTTCAAACGAATAATTTACACGCTCCGTAACTGTCGCGTTTCCGCCTGATTCCCTGCTCTACTACTTTGATTTCTCGAATTTTAGCGCAGTAGAGTTCAAGCAGTACCTTAGCCCCGTGGGCACCGGGCCGTCGTCAAAAACGTGTCCTAAATGGCCGCGGCAGCGGGCACATAAAACCTCAGTTCTGACCATTCCCAGGGTTTTATCGGTCAGTTCCAACACGTTTTTCTTATTAACCGGCTGGTAGAAACTTGGCCAACCGGTGCCTGATTCGAACTTATGCTTTGAGCTAAAGACCTTTAGATGGCACGCGGCGCAGTAATAAAAGCCCTCTTCGTGATTGCTGGTATAGCCGAAATCGTCGTCCGGAGCATCGGTCCCGGCTTCACGGAGCGTGTGATACTGCTCCGCCGTCAGGATCTTTTTCCACTCTTCATTAGACTTAACGATCTCTTTTCCGTCAAATATCTCGTCACCAGCCGCGTCAGCCGCCATTTTAGGCGACGCATCCGCCGCCGGAACATTCTCCGCCACTACAACTGCTTTTGACGATGCCGAGCTGGTACAGCCTATGACCAGCGAAAATACGAAAATGATTGCTAAAGTCGTAAAAATTTTATTATTCATAACAGCCTCCTGAACATTGTTTTCGCCCGGCAGTCTATTTTGGTTGCAAAGCGGTTAGATGCAATTTCGTCAAATGAGGTCAGGACCGGGATCGGCAGCGACCTGATTTAGGCGGAAACGCGACAGTTATGGAGCGTGCTTTTATTCGCCCCAAAGATCACGCTCCATAACTGTCGCGTTTCCGCCTGACCCTCGCCGCCCTATTATAACTGAAATGCCCGTAAAATCTGCCTTTCATGCTTTGACACCCCCGCTTGGAATTGCTAATATTTTCGTTTTGCTACCAGACAACTTAGCAAAACTATACCACTACACTATTAAGGAGTTTATACATTGAGCACTGGTAAATATTTTTTCACATCTGAATCGGTCACCGAGGGCCATCCCGACAAAATGTCCGATCAGATATCAGACGCAATATTAGACGCGATCCTGGAGATAGATCCGACGGCGCGTGTAGCTTGCGAAACTTTGATCACTACGGGCTTGGTTGTCTTAGCCGGAGAGATCACTACCACCGCGAACATCAACGCCCAGAAGGTTGTGCGCGACACCATCGCCGACATCGGGTATAACAATGCCCTTTTCGGATTCGATTCCAATACCTGCGCCGTGATGAACGCGCTCGGTACTCAATCGCCTGACATCGCACAGGGCGTGGACACCGGCGGCGCCGGCGACCAGGGCTTGATGTTCGGTTTTGCCTGCAACGAAACTCCGGAATTGATGCCGCTGCCGATCCAGTTGGCGCACAATTTGACCAAGAGGCTTTCCGAGGCCCGCCGCAGCGGCGAGCTCGATTATCTTCGCCCGGACGGAAAATCGCAGGTCACCATCGAGTACCGTGACGGCAAACCTTATCGCGTAGACGCGGTCGTCATTTCGACCCAGCACGCCGACGAGGTCACCACCGAGCAGCTTCGCAAAGACATCAAGGAAAAAATCATCATCCCGACCGTCCCGGCCGAATACCTGGATGACGACACCAAATACCACATCAACCCGACCGGACGTTTTGTGATCGGCGGCCCGATGGGCGATGCCGGCGTCACCGGACGTAAGATCATCGTCGACACCTACGGCGGTTATGCTCCGCACGGCGGCGGCGCTTTCTCCGGCAAAGATCCGACCAAGGTCGACCGCTCGGCTGCCTATATGACCCGCTACATCGCGAAAAATATTGTTGCCGCGGGACTGGCGGAAAAATGCACCGTGCAGTTGGCTTATGCGATCGGCGTGGCCGAACCTGTTTCGGTTCTGGTCGATACCCACGGCACCGGCCGTGTTGACGAAGACCGCCTGGCCGAACTCGTCCGCGAGCATTTCGAATTGACCCCGAAAGGCATTATCGAAACTCTGGACCTGCGCAAACCGATCTTCAAAGCGACTGCGAAGTTCGGACATTTCGGACGCGAAGGTTTTAGCTGGGAAAAGACCGACAAAGCCGATGCTCTTCTTAACGCTGTTCAGGCCGCGACGGGAGCTTAAATGTAGACGGGATTTGGCAGAAACGCGACAGTTATGGAGCGTGCTTTATTCGCCCCAAAGAACACGCTCCATAACTGTCGCGTTTCTGCCTATACATTGAGTTTGTTCTTTCTTTTAGTGTGTTTCGTGGTTAATGATTTGTCATTGCTTTTAACAAGCAAGAGATTAATCACGAAGCACACTAAACACACGAAACTAAGACTGATACATCTAACTTTAATAATCAGATTTCATAAAGGACTATATTAAAATGGCACAAGAAGGAATCGCTATGAATTACGATATCAAAGATATCAATCTCGCCCCGCAGGGCAAACAGCGCATTGAATGGGCCGACCGTGAAATGCCGGTGCTGCGTCTGATCCGCGAGCGTTTTGAAGCGGAAAAGCCGCTGGCCGGGATCAAACTCGTGGCCTGCGCGCATATCACTACGGAAACCGCTAACCTGGCCCGCACGCTGCAGGCCGGCGGCGCGGAAGCGATCCTGATCGCTTCGAACCCGCTTTCGACGCAGGATGACGTGGCCGCTTCGCTGGTCGCCGACTGGAACATCCCGGTTTTCGCCATCAAGGGCGAATCGACCGAAACCTATATGCGCCACGTGCGCATGGCGCTCGAAACCAGCCCGAACATCATCATTGACGACGGTTCGGATGTGGTCGCGACCATGCTCAAAGAGAAAAAAGAACTGGCCGGCGATATCATCGGCACGACCGAAGAAACCACCACCGGTATCGTTCGCCTCGACGCGATGGCCAAGGCCGGCGTTTTGACCTTCCCCGCCATGGCTGTGAACAACGCGCAGACCAAGCACTTTTTTGACAACCGCTACGGCACCGGGCAATCGACGCTCGACGGCATCATCCGCGCGACCAACATTTTGCTCGCCGGCAAGAACCTTGTCGTCGTTGGCTACGGCTGGTGCGGTAAAGGCGTCGCGATGCGCGCCCGCGGTTTGGGCTCGAACGTGATCGTGACCGAGATCGATCCGATCAAAGCCATCGAAGCCGTCATGGACGGATTCCGCGTTATGCCGATGAGCGAAGCCGCCAAGATCGGTGATTTCTTTGTCACCGTGACCGGCAACCGCCACGTTATCGACGCTCCGCATTTCGAAGCGATGAAAGACGGCGCGATCGTCTGCAACAGCGGACACTTCGACCTGGAACTCAATCTCGAAGCGCTGCGCTCCGCGTCCAACTCGGTGGAAAAACGCCGGCCGTTCGTCGAAGAGTACATGGGCAAGAACGGCAAGAGCGTGATCGTGCTCGGCGAAGGCCGCCTGATCAACCTCGCCGCAGCAGAAGGCCACCCGGCCAGCGTGATGGATATGTCCTTTGCCAACCAGGCGCTCTCGGCCGAATATCTCGTCAAGCACAAAGGCAATTTGCCCGCCGGCGTCAACGTCCTGCCGGCCGAAGTCGACCAGGAGATCGCCAGCCTGAAACTGCGCGCGCTCGGCATCAACATCGACGAACTGACCCCTGAAATGCTCGAGTATATGAATAGCTGGGAAACCGGAACGGACTAATGTCAGAACCCGAAACGGTAGCGAGGGGTTTAAGTTAACGCGACAGTTATGGAGCGTGTAAAAGGCGGGCATTATGCCCGCCTTTTTGCTTGCCTGTTCCACCTGGAACGGATGAGTCCAAGTGGAACACCTGGAACACGCGCTTTCTCATAAATATTGCCACTGAATAGGTTGGACAAATTTTTTGCGTCGCCCCATGGAACACGCCTTTGGTTGAAAGAGGTAGTTTTTAAGAATGCTTTGGGAAAATTTGAATTTTTGAAGATGATCAGATGTTCCATATGAAACGCGTTTAAAGTTTCCGGCTAATTTCAGGGCTTTACCTCTAAAGTCTTCTATTTTATAAAACATCTAAACCTGGGAGCGCCGGTGTCCCGCCGGCAAGATCGCGCAGCGATCTAAACACTCTTGTCTACCGGTTTTTTTGCGCCTAACGGCGCATGCCGGCGGGACACCGGCGCTCCCAGGTTTACTTGATAATTATTTTTGGCTTTACTTATCCAAGAGCTCGGAACTATGTCCTTACTCTGGACAGCAGATACGCTCCGAGGATCGAAAACAATATCAGCGGATTCCAGACCGCCAGTTTCGCCGACAGTTGCCCGCTGATGCCGAGTTGTTCAAAGGTATTAGACAGGCCCATAAAGACCAGCCAGACGCCAATCGCCAGGCCGACCGTGATCACTCTTCCCTTTCGTCCGAGCGACAAAGCGAACGGCGCGGTAAAAAGCATTATCACCAGCGGCAAAAACGGCGTGGAATATTTACGCTGCAGGTTCACTTCCAAGTTGCGGCGTTCGGCCTGCGAATCGCTTTGACGAATGCGTTCGAGCGTCTCCGCGGCGGAAAGATGTGTAGGCTTAAAGTATATCTGCTCAAACGGATTTTCTACCTCAGCCAGGCCATTACTTTCCGCCATAGTAAAAGTTTCGACGTTCACTTTATCGCCCGCCCAGGTCAGGCTTTGCACCTGGCCTTCGAGCAATATTTCCTGTCCCCGTCGCGCGGCCTCCGGCGCTTTGAGTATACGGGAAATATTTGCTTGACCGCTGTCACCGAATTCATAAACGGTCAGGTCTTTGGCGCGGTCGGTAGCGCCGTCGCTGGTGCTGGTAAAACTATAAAGCCGGTTTCGGCCCGCGACCCAATAGCGGCCTTCTTTATTCATTGCCGCCAGCCCGCCGCGGATCTGTGAGCGCAGCGAATCCTGCTGGCGATTGGTAAAGGGCACAATTCTTTCCTGAATTTCCCAGGTCAGCCAGCCGACCACCAGCATCAAAAGCAGGCACGGTATCAGCAAGCGAAAAACGCTTTGCCCGGCGGCGATCCAACTGACCACTTCGCTGTTGCGCGATTTGATAACATAGGTCGCCAGGATCGCGATCATCAGTGTCGAAGGAATTATCTGCAGCAGCACATAAGGAAAAAGATAAACCAGGTATTGCCCCAGCAGCGACATCCCGTTATTTAATCCGATGACAAATTTCCAGAGCTCGAATACGGTAAAGATAAGATAAATGATGATCAGAAATCCGAGCGTGAGCGCAAAATATTTCACCAGATTTGAAAAGATATCAAAATCCATTATGCCGCTGCGCCAGCTCGTAAAAAGCCGGCTGTGCCTTTTCGCGGTGTTAGCGGGGCCCCCGTTTTCGCCGTTCTCTTCAACACTCCAAAATTTCAACGCGCTCAGATCTATCCCAGACAAAAGTGATGCGAAAAGCGACGCGCGTTGTTTTGCTTTTATCGCCCAGACACCGATCGCCAGTGCGCAAAACATCGGGATCGCTCCGCCGATCGCCGCCGGGATAAACCCTGTTCGCGAAAGCTGTTCACCGAATAGAGCGATCAGGTAATACCCGAGCAGCACGATCAGCGCAAAAGCCGCGCCCCATCCGCGCCCGCCGCGATTGAACCTCAGACTCAGTGAAGCGCCCAGGAAAGCAAAAAGCAGCGGGGTCAGCGAAAGGGTCAAGCGCCGCTGCCACAGCAGATCGGCCTCGACCTTTTCCCTGCCGGTTTTCGTCTTGGCATAAGCGGCGAGTTCATTGAGCCCCATCTCTTCGGGAAACTCCTGAACTTTCGCCAGCCGCTCGATCAATTCCTTGCGTTTCGTCGGGATGGCAAAGCGCACATTTTTTACTTCTTCGTGCGCAAAACCGGTCTGCGTATTCGCCGCGGGAATGGTCGTCACCTGCGCGTTTTCCAAAACCAGTTCGGAATTTTCTTCCGACGTAGCCAAACGCCCGACCTCGGCCGTCACGATCCGCGCCTGCGTCTTATCTTTGTTTTCGTTATAGACAAAAACATTGCGCCATTGGCCGTTTTCCATATCACCGGAGCGCACGTAGATAACGTAATCGGTAATGTCCGTGTTGAACTGGCCGGGCTCAATGGGCGATTCGAGTTTTGCCAGCGCGGCCTGGATTCCCACCCGGCGCACGATCTGCGCCGCCAGCGGGATTCCCTTGAGATTTATCGCGAACGAGAATGTGCAGATCAAAATACCGACGATCAGAATGGGCACCAATATCTGCCAGCTTCCGACGCCGGCGGCGCGCATCGCAACTAGTTCGCTATCGCTCCGCAGCCGCGACAGTCCGATGATGACGCCGACCAGTACCGCCATCGGCGCGGTAAAGGCAATGACATTCGGCAGCAGCGCCCAGGTCAATTGCCAGAGCAGGTTGGGCGGGATCCTGTTGCCAAAGAAAATCTCCGCGTGTCTTCCGGCCTGCTGCACAAAAAGTATCACCGTCAAAAGCAGCCACGAAAACAGCAGGTAAGGCAAGATCGCCTTTAGCACATACATGGTCATTAAGCGGCTGACTTTTGACATTAGTTGGTTCCGGTAACAGTTAATTTTGCAGCGCCGGAGATCAGATCTTCCGGCGAAATATATTTTGTATTTTCGATCTCTTTACCCAGGATATGAGAAATTATCGATCGCAGGTTTCGCGAAAGCTCACGGCAGTCCGATTTCTCATCGACGGTCTTTTGCAAAAATGCATTCGGCGGCAGCGCCTGCAGCAGGATCATTATTTTGCGCTGCGTCGCCGTGACCTGCGGTTCACGGCGATGCGGCTGGCAATTCAAACACGAAAGATGAAACGTGGCTTCCAGCACGGTCATTTCATTCTCGTTAAATTTCCGGCCGCACTCCACGCACTTGCTCCAATCCGGCAGAAAGCCCGCCAGCCGCAGCAGCCACGCTTCAAAATAAAGCGTCGTTTGGTCCAGCTCTTCGGGATGCTCAGCGATGCCTTGCAGACAAGCGGAAACCATCCGATAGATATTTTCACTCGCTTCGTTGGGCGGTACAAATTCCATCAGCAGTTTGCCGAAATATGAAAGCGTTTTCAGCACGTCCGGGCGCGTCGAGGTATCGAATAAAGACCGGCGAAGTTCGATCTCGCGGATCGAAGCCAGCTCGTGTTCGTCTTTTAGAAAGTAAGTGAGATCGACTGCGGTGAAAGGCTCGAGCGCGCTGCCGTAGCGGCTTTTGAGTTTTTTTGCCCCCTTGGCCACTGCTTTTACGATGCCGAAACTACGGGTCAGAAAGACGGCGATCTTATCGGCGTCTGCCAGGCTGTAACTCCTCAATATCAGTGCTTCAGTTTCGTATTGCGCCACGCGTATCCTTATTTATGTAGCGCCAGCGTCTCGCTGGCTGTCGTGAGAGCGTCCCGCTCTCACATAAAATTAAATAAGGTGGGCGAGACACCCACCACACAGCCCCATCACAAGTGTTGCGACGGCGGCGCTGTTTTGCCGATCACCAGGGAAGAAAATAAAAGATCCAGGCCAGGAGCAAAGCCACCCCGGTAAATTCCACAAATACACGAACGCCGTGCAGGACCTTCTTTTTAGAATCGCCGTCAAAGAACGCCCCGAATACGACCGCCACAAAAAGCGCAAAGCCTATGAGATAGAGAAAATGCTTCATGCTTTCCTCCTTGAGGCGATATCAAAGACGTCGATCGCGGCGAGATAATTCAGCAGCCCCGCCACTTCCAAAAATCTTCCGCCGTATTCAAACGTCGACCAGGAAGCCACGTCCCGGGGCGCATTGGCCGCCGCCAGCAGATTTATCACGTACCCCAATCCGTTGCCGATACAGGCAAAGACGTGGATTATGTACAGCAGCAGTCCCTGGCTAAGATCGATACCGGGATACGTCGCGCCGCCGCTCAGCAGCCCGATGATGAACATCAGCCAGATAGCGCCGCCGATCACCAGGCCACGCTTCCATTTTCCGACCCTGAAGTGGCCTACGCCCGGTAAGAGCCAGCCGATGATGGCCGGCGTCCAAAATTCCTGCATATATAATTGCCTTTCAAAATGAAGTCAGTACCGGGAACCCTATAAGTAGCTGAAACCGGCTTCTTTTCCAACGGGCTGGGCGCTGTAAATTTGTTCGCTGCGCTCATTTAGCCGGTCACTACGTTCCCGGTACCGACCCGTTACTTTTCCTTAATATAATAAATGTTTTTCTCTCATCTGTAAGAATTCGGCGTAACCGTTTTCCAATACCTTGTCGAGATCCGCCATCGAACCGTTATTTTCGATCACGAGTCTTATTTTATCCGTACCGCAAATAACATCAAAGGGGTTGCGGTCATAAACATATTCATACGGCGGCTCTTTCCATTTGAGTTTATCGCCGTAGAGGTCGTAGAGCACTTTTACCATCGCCACTCCCGTCCGGACCGGTGTAAAAGTTTCGCGGTCGGTAACGTGAAGCTGCACGCCGCCGCAGCCGGCGTTTGCGTGTTTTTGAAAGGTCGGCAAAAACTCCGCCGCGCGAAAAATGATACCCGGCAGGTCGAGCGAGTTCATCGCGTCGGCATATTCGCTTGCCGAGATAAAAGGCGCCCCGACCAATTCAAATGGCTTGGTCGTGCCGCGGCCTTCGGAAACCTGGGTTCCTTCAAAAACCACGGTCGCCGGAAAAACCACTGTGGTATCAACCGTCGGCATGTTCGGCGATGGCAATACCCACGGGGCGTCCGTTTCGTCGTACCAGTCTTCCCTGTTCCAGCCTTCCATTTTGATGACTTCCAGATCACAGCCGATCCCGAAATTGTCGTTGAACATCAGCGCCAGTTCCCCGGCGGTCATTCCGTGCCGGGCCGCGATCGCATATTGCCCGACAAAAGATTCATGGCCCCGCTCGAGAATATTTCCCTCGACATATTTGCCGGTGATCGGGTTAGGCCGGTCGCATACGAACATCTTTTTGCCGGTTCTCTGACAGGCGATCATGCAATTTGCCATTGTATAGACAAACGTATAGATGCGGCAGCCCACGTCCTGCAGGTCAAACACCAGCGCATCTACCTCCGCCAACATCTCTTCGGTCGGAATGCGGGTTTCGCTGTAAAGCGAGTAGATCTTAAGGCCGGTCGCTTTATCGATCGAGTGCGCGGTCTCGATCATATTGTCCTGCACATCGCCGCGGATGCCGTGCTGCGGGCCAAAAAGCGTGGTCAGATTGATGTCCGGGTCTTCAAAAAAAAGATCCGCCGCGTGGCGAAACTGGTGATCCACCGAAGCCTGGTTACAAATGAGGCCGATCCGGGCCTCGCCAAAATGCGAGACGGCATTAGTTAAAGCAACTTCTAAGCCCAGTTTAATGCTTTTTTTAGTTATATTTACCATGTATTACTTGAAGTTAATATCAATATCTTAAGTCGGAGCGCGGACGTCTCGTCCGCAAGATCGCCTGCGATCTAAAAAATTTGATAAATATCTAAACTAGCGTGACCGCGTCACGCCTGCGGACGGGACGTCCGCGCTCCCAGGAATTCCCCGGCCTTACTAATAAACTTGCCAAAGATGCTCGCCGAAAGCTTGTCCCGGGTCCAATTCAGCTCCGGGTGCCATTGAACGCCCAGCACAAAATGGTCATTTTTGGTGCCTTCGATCGCTTCGATCACTCCATCCGGCGCCCAGGCCGTGACCTGCAGATGCCTTCCCGCCCGGTCGATCGCCTGGTGATGCGAAGTATTTACCCGCGCTTCCTCATTGCCGGCCAATTGGTGCAGCAGCGAGCCTTTTTCCATCATTATGCCGTGCGAGCTTCGATAGGTCGGCAATCCCTGCTCGTGTTTCAGACAGCCGGTGATTTGCGAAAAAATGTCCTGAAACAGGGTCCCGCCGTAAAAAACGTTGATCATCTGCATGCCGAAACAGATACCGAAAACGGGCATTTTCCGGCTCTCTGCTTCCGCCAAAACCAGCAGGTCGGTTTCATCTTTTTCCGGAATGACGGTTCCCAACTGCGGGATCGGCTCCTGGCCGTAGCGCGCCGGATCGACGTCCGTATTACTTCCCGGCAGTAAAATGCCGTCCAGGCCGCTCATAACCTCCGCAATGTAGCCTGCATCCGGTATCAAAGCTATATGGACCGGCACGCCGCCGCAGGCCGCTACCGCTTCACTATAATCGCGTCCCAGATAGAAACGGCTGGTTTCCATCTCCAAACGCATCGTAATGCCTATTCTCGGTTTTCTTTCCATAAAAACTACTGCGAAAAGTTCAACAAAACTAATGTTTTCTGTCAAATGCGGAGAGAGATATTTAAACTGTTACCTTTTTACGCATCGGCTGACGCCGACGCTACTGACCCGTAATCCGTCAGTTCGGCCATGAGGTCAGTAGCGTTTGCGTTAGCAAATGCGTGAAAAAAACTGCATTAGGGTGTCAAGTTCTAACATAAAGTCCTGGTTGGACTTGTGAATAAATTTCTGACAATCTATATTTCTCGTTTATGGGTTCAGACAAAAAAGCTAACAAACTGCGGCAAACCACCGTTTTACTGGTGCAGCGCGAGGGCAAGACCGCAATCGCTGCCGACGGCCAGGTCACTCTGGGTGATGCCGTCTTAAAAGGCAACGCAAAAAAGATCCGCCGGCTTTATGAGGGCAAGATATTGACGGGTTTCGCGGGCGCCACGGCTGACGCTTTTTCGCTGCTTAGCCGTTTTGAAGCGAAACTGGAACAATATCAGGGGCAGCTCGAGCGCGCCGCCTTTGAACTGAGCAAAGACTGGCGTACCGATAAATATTTGCGGCATTTAGAGGCTTTTCTGATCGTCGCCGACGCCAAGCAGGCATTTCTTTTGTCCGGTAAAGGCGATGTGATCGCTTCCGATGAAGGGTTGCTGGCCGTCGGATCCGGCGGTATGTATGCGACCGCCGCTGCCCGGGCGCTGTTAAAAAACACGACGCTGTCCGCCGCCGAGATCGCGCGGCAGGCGCTGGAAATAGCCGCGGACATCTGTATTTACACCAACGCCAGCATTACAGTTGAAGAAATTTAGTATGGCAATCCAACTTCCCGGAGAAGTTAAAGAAACTTCGCAATTTGAAGAACTTACGCCCCGCCAGATCGTCGAAGAGCTGGATAAATATATCGTGGGGCAAACTAAAGCCAAACGCGCCGTCGCGGTGGCTTTGCGTAACCGCCTGCGCCGGCAAAAACTTCCGCCCGAAATAGCCGCCGATGTACTGCCGAAAAATATCCTGATGATCGGCTCGACCGGCATCGGAAAGACCGAGATCGCCCGCCGCCTGGCAAAACTCGCCCAATCACCGTTCCTGAAGATCGAAGCTTCAAAATTCACCGAGGTTGGCTACGTCGGCCGCGATGTCGAAAGCATGATCCGCGAACTGACCGAAATTGCGGTCGATATGGCGAAACAGCAGGCCTTTGAAGAAGTGAAGATCGCCGCCGAAACCAACGTAGAAGAGCAATTGCTCGATCTTTTGCTGCCGCCTACTTCCGTATATTCTTCAAGTTATAACGAAACTGAAGCCCCCGAAAACCCCGAAAACCTCGAAACCGGTGAGATTGTCAAAACCGAGAACCGGACGCGGGAAAAATTCCGCGAGCAGTTGAAAAAAGGCGAGCTCGACAACCGTATGGTCGAGATAGATACCCAGGAAAAATCTTCGCCGATGATCGAGATCGCCGGCGGCCAGGGTTTTGAGGAAATGGGCGTAAATTTCCGCGATATGATGGGGAACCTTTTTCCCACCAAAACCAAGCGCCGGAAAGTAAAGATCTCTGAAGCGAAAGAGTACCTGCTGCGCGAAGAGCAGGAACAGTTGGTAGACATGGACCGTATCACCCGTTCGGCGATCGAGATGGCCCAATCTTCCGGCATTATTTTTCTGGACGAAATAGACAAGATCGCCGGGCGCGAAAGCGGCGGATCGCACGGGCCTGAGGTTTCCCGCGAAGGCGTCCAGCGCGACCTGCTGCCGATAGTCGAAGGCACGACCGTCAATACCCGCTATGGCATGGTTAGCACCGAACACATCCTTTTCATTTCCGCCGGGGCATTTCACGTATCGAAACCTTCTGACCTGATACCGGAACTCCAGGGCCGTTTTCCCATTCGCGTGGAGCTTGATTCGCTGACCACCGAAGACCTGAAACGCATCCTGACACAGCCCAAAAATTCCCTGATTAAGCAGTATAAGGAACTGCTTAAGACCGAGGGGATCTACCTCGAATTCACCGATGACGCGATCGATCTGATCGCCGAGATGACCGCCGAGATAAACCGGCAGACCGAAGACATCGGCGCCCGGCGCCTGCACACTCTGCTGGAAAAATTGCTCGAAGATATTAGCTTTGCCGGAAGCGAACTCGAAGAAAAACAACAGGTTATCTCTGCCGAATACGTACGCGGCCAACTTGCGGAAATAGTAAAGGACCAGGACCTGCGGCAATACATTCTTTAATTATGCACCTGCTTACCGCCGAAAAAACCGGGATTAAACACCCGCCAAATTTTAAAGCGCTGCTGCTTCTCCTAGTGGCTTGTGCCTGCATATTTGCGGCCGGCTGCGGGAAACGAAAACTGCCCCTCCCGCCGGTCGAGCGGGTCGTTCAGCGGGCCAACGTTTCGGGCGCCCAGCGCGGTAATCAGATCCAACTGCAGTGGACGATGCCGCCGCATAAGGCGGGCGATAAAAGCATTCTCAGCATTGAGCGGATAGACGTGTATCGCCTGGCCGAACCTCTTGATTCTTCCCTTTCGCTGACCGAGGAAGATTTTGCTTCGCGCAGCACACTGATCGGGTCTGTCCCGGTCAAGGACGAAGACTATGGCAAGCCGCTTTCCTATACCGACACGCTGGAATTTGCCGGCCAGGCTGTGCGGCTGCGCTATGCCCTGCGCTTCGTTAATACCTCGGGCCAAAAAGCGGCATTTTCTAATTTTCTCCTGATCGAGCCAAGCGAACGGGTGGCGCTAAATCCGACCGGGCTAAAAACCGCCCTTGATGAAGATGCTATTACGATAAGCTGGACGCCGCCGGTCAAAAACATTAACGGAACGACGCCCGCGAATATTTTGGGCTTTAACGTGTATCGCCGCAAAAACGGTCAGCCCTTCGCAAAATTAAACTCGACGCCGGTAACAAAAAATGAATACCCGGACGAGTTTTTCGATTTTGGCACTCGTTACGAATATCTGGTGCGGGCTTTATCTCTTGGCGGTAATGCCCAGCCGATCGAAAGCGCCAGTTCCGAACAGGTTTCGATCACGCCGAAAGACACGTTTGCGCCTTCCGCGCCGGCCGCTGTAACGATCGCCGCCGCCCCGGGCACGATCTCGATATTCTTTGCCACCAACCCGGAAAAAGACATCGCCGGTTATAAGATCTATCGTTCCGAAGACGAAAATTTGTCCAAAACCGAGTGGAAACTTTTAAGTCCGCAGCTTTTGCAAACGAACGTGTTTCAGGATACAAATGTAGAACCCGGACATAAATATTTTTACTATCTGATCGCGGTCGACAAGGCCGGAAATGCCAGTGAAATGTCCGAAGTGGTTAACGAAACAGCCCCTTAACCGGAAGGCAGAAACGCGACAGTTATGGAGCGTGGAATTTGGCCTTGTCCTAGAGCCGGTTTAGGAATCTTCTGATAAATTGCGCCTGATTTAAACTTTGGGCAAGCTTGGTTTTATGAGATATTGCCGTTATAAAATAAACGAAACAGATCTGCCTATCGAAGGCGTTTTTAATGACGATACGGTTTCGCCCATCGCCACACCGGGCGGGCCGATCCCGGTTTCCGAAGTCATTTTTCTGCCGCCGGTGACGCCTTCTAAGATAGTCTGCGTCGGCAGAAACTACGCCGAGCATGCCAAAGAACTCGGCAACGAAGTTCCGACCGAGCCCCTGCTTTTTTTGAAAGCGCCTTCGTCCCTGATAACCGAGGGCGAGGCGATCGTTATTCCCCCTCAATCGCAGCAGGTAGAACACGAAGGCGAGTTGGCGATAGTAATAGGCCAGGACGCGAAAAATATTTTGGATAGCGAGAATCCGCTCGATTACGTTTTCGGTTATATGTGCTTGAACGATGTGACCGCCCGCGATCTGCAGCGCAAAGATGTGCAGTTTACCCGCGCCAAGTCGTTCGATACTTTCTGCGCTGTCGGGCGCTTTATCGAAACCGAGCTTGATGTAAAGGATATTCGCGTTGCCGCGCGCGTAAACGGCGAGGTTAAACAGGACGCGCGGACCTCGCAAATGGTCTTCCCTGTCGATTTTTTGATCAGATATATTTCCCGGCAGATGACCCTTAATAAAGGCGATGTGATCGCCACCGGCACCCCGTCCGGCGTGTCGAAAATGAATGACGGCGATGTGTGCGAAGTCGAGATCGAAGGAATTGGGATTTTAAGTAACCCGGTGAAAATTTAATATCAACGGTTAGTGATTAATTAATAGTGATTAATTAAGAGATCGAGTATCCATTCATCACTATTCACTATTCACTATTCACTATTCACTATTTTATAGGAGCAGCAATGAAATTTTTTATTGATACAGCTAATTTAGATGAGATACGCGAAGCAAATGAAATGGGTTTGATCGACGGCGTGACGACCAACCCGACGCTCGTTGCCAAAGAAGGCGATGTGGATTTCAAGGAACATATCGCCAGGATATGTGAAATGGTCAAAGGCGATGTTTCGGCCGAAGTGACCGCGCTCGATACCGAAGGAATGCTGCGCGAAGGCCGCGAACTGGCCAAGATCGCTTCGAATGTAGTGGTCAAATGCCCGCTCACTCTCGACGGCTTAAAAGCCACCCGCACTTTTACCGATGAAGGCACCAAGGTCAACGTGACCCTATGTTTCTCAGCCGCCCAGGCGCTTTTGGCGGCCAAGGCCGGCGCGGCTTATATTTCACCGTTTATCGGACGTCTGGACGACGTCGGGCAAAACGGAATGCAGCTCATTGCCGATATAGTTCAGATCTACGGAAATTACGGATACAAGACGGAAGTGCTTGCGGCCAGCATCCGCCACCCGATGCATATCGTTGACGCGGCCCTGCTGGGTGCGGATGTCGCAACCATTCCCTTTAAGGTGATCAAACAGTTGGCGAACCATCCGCTCACCGATAAAGGCCTGGATGCTTTTTTAAATGATTGGAAAAAAAGCGGGCGCAGTTAGGAGTCCCTAGGAGCGCCGAATTGGAGCGCCGAATTCATTCGGCAATGCCCAACAAATCGGGCGCTCAAGATGCAGGCTTCTGCTATATCTCAATTCTCAATAAGGAACGTGGCTAAAAGGCGGAAATCAGGGCAGTTTATGGAGAGTGTTCTTATTTAATTCCAAAATTCCAAGCTGAACCAACTGGAATCTTGGAATATTTGAATAGAAATCAGCACGCTCCATAACTGTCGCGTTTCCGCCTTTTGTCAATAGAAATAAGCACGCTCCATAACTGTCACGTTTCCGCCTTTTGTCAATTGTCCTGGTCTCTGCCTACTCGACTATTTCGCCATATCTTTGATCCTAAATCTTACTGATCCGGGAAACTATTCCCAGCCGTTTGCGCCGGGCAAATATCCGGTAGAAAATATCCGCCGTTTGATACATCGCCCGCGGATAGCGGTCAATATCCCCACCCAGTTCGATAGTGGCCTGTAAAGCATTCGGAGGAACTCTCTTGCGAAACTGCTGCCAGAGTTGTTTTGGGCCGGTGAAAATACTCGTGACGGGCTGCAGGCGGACCGGGTTTGCCCATTCTTTTTCAACGCCGGCGATCAGCCACCGCGGCAATTCTTTTTCCCCCGCGATCGGAGTATTTTCAATCCTGGTGCCAAAATATTTGTGAGATAAAAGGATCGCGCAGACTATCCAGCGCCGCCTGCGTTCATCGACCGCGTTCAAGCACTTATCCCAGTCAAAATCTTCCGCGCGGTCTTCCACCGCAAAATGAATGTCCTTAAGTTTTTCTCTGTAGGCTCCGCCGTCATTTAACCAATGGACCGCCATCACCCGCAAATGGTCTTCGTCGCATAAAATTCGGATGTCGGTTTCGCCCACCCTGATCAATTCTGAACGCTCCAGCAATTTTTCCAGCGGCAAAGTATCCAGGTGGCGCAAACCAAGGTGCAGGTCCACCGGTATCGAGATCTCGAGCGTTTTTATTAACTCTACCGCCTTTTCCAATTGTGCAGGCGGTATGCAAATATCTACGTCTCCGGGGATCCGGCCCTCGCCGTCCGGGTAATGGCGAATCGCGGCCCACCCTTTTATCAAAAGGGGTTCGATCCCGCCGCCGCGCAGCAGCGTAAAGACCCGCTCCAACTGTTCTTTATGCAGAGCGGTCTGGATCGCCAGCCAACGCGTTTCGTCACCGATCATCTATTTATATTTAAACTAAAAAGAGGCTTACACCTAAGCCTCTTTTCGAAATCTGGTTATACGTTTTCAACTTACGGTGCGCATATTCCTAAACCGTTGCAGTTCGTCAAACTTGCGCAGCCTATAAAGGCGCCGCAAGCAGTCGGGTTAACACAACCGCAGGAAACAGCGGCCAGCGCCGAACTCGGGGCAACTAAAGAAGCGACCACCGGCAAGGCTATTACCGAGGCGATGCCGATGCGGCGGATAACTTCGCGACGGGAAATTCCACTAGCGGCCGGGACGGCTTCAGAAACTTCTAAAAGATCATCTTTACCAAGCTGGTCAATCGCCAGCCATACCAGATCATCCGGAACATTTGCGCCAAACTCTTTTTCCATAAGTCCGGCGATATCGTTTACAGAATGGCTTCCGTCACAAGACTTCCAGACGAAAGCTGCTGTTTTATTCAAACAATGTGCTTTGTTGGTGCCGGTGTCATAAACCAGCACTTCATCAGGCATCTCCTGAACGACCAGTCCTTCTCTACGGGCTAACGGATTTCGTGAGCTGTTCATTATTCCTCCTAAAGACAAAAACGCAAATTTTAGTATAACTTATAGGAATTCCTACATTTGTCAAGTAAAAAACAAACCTATATCAAGCAAAATTTAATATCTGGGAGGCGAATTCTGAGACTTCTCCCCTTTTACTTGAGGCGATTATGGCACGTTCAGCTATTAAATTCAAGAGCTTAAAGACGAATTCGGGGTTATATCTTAACCCCAGGGCGTGCGGCAACAACTGCATCAATCCTTGCCCGCGGGGCAATATTTTCGGCTCCCACTGCGCCCCTGCTTCAAATTCGGTCAAAAGTACCAATCGCACCGGTATCGGCAGTTCCGCCTGCACCCCGCCGAGCTCCTCTACGCTCCGGTCAGTTTGCTCGAATTCCCCTTCTTTTCGCAGCGAAAGCGCTTTCGGATAAGGGTGGACCAACCCGGATTCGTCGATCACGGCATATTCGTCCGAGTAATATTCCGCACCGTGTTTTATCAGCTCGGCTACCAGGGTCGTTTTGCCGCTGTAACTCTTGGCCGGAAATATCAGGGCCTCGCCTTTCCATCCGACCACGCCCGCGTGAATAAAAATATGATGCGGGGCAAACTCCCCGATCGTCATCCGGATATAGGTGTCCAGCAGCGCGAGCAACCTCACGGGGTCGATCCTCCGCGCAATTTCTTCGCTTTCCAGGTAAAGAACGTCTTCCCGGGTCCCGTCTTCTCCCCAAACGAGTGAAAAAGTGTATTCGGTTTCCGCATCCGCGCTTAAAAAGCTGGAATTAAATGGAAGAATTTTTTTTATTTCTTCGATGGCAGTTACATCAGTGACCCGCACTCCGATGGTCACTCCGTAGGCTTCGAAATTTATTCTTCCCGTATAGATAATATTTTTCATTTAATGCTCAAGTACCACGCAACTTCTTTTCTAAGTCCTTCGGCCAGCGGAGTTTCTGTGTTGAAATTTAATTCCCTCTGTATTTTCCCGCCCCCCAGCACGTCATCCGACCGCCACTTCTTTAGAGTCTCGGCCAGGCCGCGGGCGCGCCCTCCGACGACCGGTAATATTCCGGCCGCGCCCAAAGCGCTTTTTATTAACGCGGCTGGAATGATAACACCTGGTATCTTCTTCCCCAGTTGGCGGGCGATCTCCTCGACTATTTCCCGCATAGTATGCGGCGTATCCGTGACGTTATAAATGTGAGTTCCCGCCTGGTTTTTTTCGACGGCAAAATGGCATGCCCTTGCCGCATCGCTTACAAAAAGCAGGCTTTTATTATTTCCTCCGTCTCCGGTCCAGAAAAATTTCCCGCTGTCGATGAGTTTGATCAAACGCAGAACATTGCCGACATCGCCTTCTCCATACACCGTCGCCAGACGAAGAACGGTCAAGGCAATATTATTCGCTTCACAAACCTCCTTCGCGGCAAGCTCCGCTTCGTATTTGCTGACCGCGTACGGCCCCGCCGGCCGGCACGGATAGTCTTCCACGGTGGGGTTTGGTTTGCCATCGCCATACACCGAAATTGAGCTGACAAGAACAAAATTTTTGATCCCTTTGTCCGCCGCCATCTGAGCAATGTTTCGCGTGCCTTCGGCATTCACTCTGCTAAAGATTTGCGGATCCTTGGGGGCTTTGAACTGGTGTGCCAGGCCTGCGCTGTGAATCACGCAGTCGATCTCCGTCAGTTTCCCCGCCAACTGTTCAACGCTTTCCGGGGATGCAATATCAACCGAAAAATAATTCGGCAGCTCTGGCGGTTTCGGTTGCGGGCTTTTGGCACAGGTGTAGATATCGTAGTCGCCCTTCGCCAGCTCACTGACGACAGCTTTTCCGACAAATCCCGTAGCACCGGTGACCAAAATCTTCTTCATTTCTTAAAATATAATGCTTACTCGTTATCAGACGCAATCGGCGAGTTCTTCGCGATATCGCTCTAATGCCGTTTTTAACGAATATTTCTCTAAAGCCGAACTTCGCGCCCTTTCGCGCATTTCTTCAAATTCGCTTCTTTTTTCGTAAGCCGCATAGATCGTTTCCAAAAGTTTTTCCGGATCGTTTGCCGGCGTGACCCAGCCGACGCTGTCTTCGTCCACTACCAGCGCCAGCTCCGACCCGGCCTCCGTCAAAGCCAGGATCGGCTTCCCTACCGCCAGTGTGTTGTAGGTGCGGCTGGGCATCGAGACGCCCCACATTCCCGGCACCAGTGAAATTATCGCGATGTCGCACCCGTTGAGAAAATCGTTTTGCTCGGTCCGCGGTCGCGGCGCAAGCGGTGTGACATTCGTTAAATTCTTTTGCTCGACCTCTGTCTCCAGCCATTTTCTTTTCGCGCCCGATCCGAGAAAAAGAAAATGAAATCTGTCGTCGTCCTTCAATTTTTCTGCACACGCGATAATGCTTTCCATATCGTTAGGGTGTCCCATGTTCCCTGCGTACAGAAAGACAAACTTGTTCATTAACCCTGCTTCGCTTAAAAGCTTATTCTCTTCCCGAGGCTTTGGTTCCAGGTCTTCCGTCTCGGCCCAATTGGGAATTACCGCGATCGGGATATTCCTGACCTCGATTTTTTTAGCGAGTTTTTTTTCGACCAGCTCTCTCATATCGCGGCCGACGACGATGATCTTAGCGGCGTGTTTATACAGCCAGCCGTTAACGCTTCTGGTTACGCGCGAAACCAGCGAATCCGGCTTTAACTTTCCTGCCGCGATCGCCAGCTCGGGGTAATTATCATGGATAAGCGGCACATATTTCGCTCTTCGCAAACGGGACGCGATGGCCACGATCAGAGGCATCGATGGCGGTGTCGTCACCACTAAAACCACATCATCTTTTTTAAAGTTAAAAAGCGCTTTGAAAAAAACCGACATCCCCAGCGTCAGCATATTCACCAGCCGAAACGCGATCACATTTTTATCGAGCGTGGTTCCCGCGCAGCGGTAAATACCCACATCCTTGTGTGTCTCCCGCGACGGCGCGCGCACGCCGCGTTTAAAATAATTCGGCTGGCCGCACAGTACCTTGACCTCAAAACTGTCGGTCAGACCTTCGGCAATTTTAGTCAGATAGTAGCCGGTAGAGGTTTCCTCGGGATAATAAAGCTCGCTTACCACCCAAAGTCTTTTTCGTGAATTCTCCATTTTCTGCAAATGCGCGATAACGTCTAAAATGTTAAATTGTAACAGGATAAAGCACAACTATACCGACGGCCAATTGTGAATAAACTAGAGCGAATCACAGTAAAAACTTGTAAATATGACGGTCAGCCTCATCGTAGCTGGGAGGCCGAAATACTTGAACGGGGCGAAGGATCACTGGTATTGCTGGGTGTTTTTGATAAGCAGATCGAACATTCTCAACTGGGTGTAATTCAGGCCGGAACATTGAGCTACGAATATTACTGGTTTGACCGCTGGTACAACGTTTTCCGCTTTCACGAACCTGATGGAGCCCTGCGAAATTATTACTGCAACATAAATATGCCGCCGAAATTTACCGGCGGTGTTTTGAGTTATGTCGATCTTGATATCGATGTTTTCGTGTCAAAAAATTTCGAAGCCGCTGTCTGGGACATGGATGAATTTAATGAGAACGCGGCGCGATACAAATATCCCGACGATATTATCACTACCGCTCAAGAGACGCTGGGCCAGGTGCTGCACCTCATCGAAGGCCGCGCGTTTCCATTCTATGAAGACACAAATTGAGCATGAGGTCAGAACCGGGAGCGGTAGCGGCCGGGTTTCGAACGCTTCGCGTTCGTTGCGGACGAGCCGTCCGCGCTCCAATTAAATGAAATATCCAGCAAAAACCTGTATTATTGTCTAAAGATGAAAACCGAACCGAAGAAAAAAAATAAGATCGAACTTTTACGTGAACGCTCGCAAAAAACCGAAGAAGGCGGCGGGCAGACGCGTCTGGAAAAACAGCGTCAGGGCGGAAAGATGACCGCGCGAGAACGCATCGGATTTTTCTTGGACGAAGGCAGCTTTGAAGAGTTCGACAAATTTGTCGTGCACCGTTCGACCGACTTTGGAATGGAGCAGCAGCAATTTCCCGGCGACGGCGTGGTCACCGGGCACGGCCTGGTAGATGGCCGCGAGGTTTTTGTTTTCGCGCAGGATTTTACGGTTTTCGGCGGCTCGCTTTCCGAAACCCACGCGCAAAAGATCTGCAAGATAATGGACATGGCGATGAAGATCGGCGCGCCGGTCATCGGCCTCAACGATTCCGGCGGCGCGCGCATTCAGGAAGGCGTCGTTTCAGCTTGGCGGCTATGCGGATATTTTTCTGCGCAACACTCTGGCCAGCGGCGTCGTGCCGCAGATCAGCTGCATTCTGGGCCCGTGCGCCGGCGGCGCGGTTTATAGCCCGGCGATCACCGATTTCAACGTGATGGTCAAAGACACCTCCTATATGTTCATCACCGGGCCGGACGTGATCAAAACCGTCACGCACGAAGATGTGACGAAGGAAGAACTCGGCGGCGCGATGACGCACAATCGCAAATCCGGCGTGGCTCATTTTGCGGCCGATTCCGACGAGCACGCGCTGCGAATGACGCGCGAGCTGTTGTCGTTTATCCCGTCGAACAACATGGAAGATCCGCCGTTTGTCCCGACCAGCTGATCCGCCCGACCGTGCGGACGAAAGATTGAACTCGATGGTTCCCGAAGCTTCAAACCAGCCTTACGACATTCGCGACATCATCCATCAACGTTGTCGATGAAGGTTATTTCTTTGAAGTGCAGGAGCATTACGCGCCGAACATCGTCGTCGGCTTTGCGCGCTTCGGGGAAACTCGGTCGGCATTGTCGCCAATCAACCGGCGTTTCTCGCCGGTGTGCTGGATATCGACGCATCGGTCAAAGCGGCGCGCTTCGTGCGCTTTTGCGATTGCTTCAACATCCCGCTCATCACGTTTGAAGATGTGCCCGGCTTTCTGCCCGGCGTCAATCAGGAACACGGCGGCATCATCCGCCACGGCGCAAAACTGCTCTATGCCTTTGCCGAGGCGACCGTGCCCAAAATCACCGTGATCACCCGCAAAGCTTACGGCGGCGCGTATTGCGTGATGGCGTCGAAACACATTCGCACCGATATTAATTTCGCTTATCCGACGGCCGAGATCGCCGTCATGGGCGCCGAAGGCGCGGTCGGGATTTTATATCGAAGAGAAATAAGTGAGGCTGAAAGAACACGACGAAGAACGCCGCGCAAACGTAAGCGAACTGGAAGAGAAATTCGCCAACCCTTACGTCGCCGCGGAAAAAGGCTTTATCGACGAAATAATCGAGCCCTCGCAGACGCGCCCGAAACTGATCCGCGCCTTGTCTTTGCTACAAAACAAGCGCGACACCAATCCGCCAAAAAAACATGGCAATATTCCGCTTTAACTATTTGGAGAATTTTGGGGTTCATTAATTCGCTTAAGAACTTGAGCTAAGTCTTTATAATGGGGGTGTTTTAGTTTTTTTGCGATTGCCAACACTCTATTTAAGGGCCAATTTAATGATTGAACTCCTTTTGCGAGATAATTTTCAATTTTGCTTCTACTTTGTGGATAATCTTTGGGAAAGATGGCATAGGCGTAAAACCATAATTCAAGCGATAACATTAAATTTTCTGGTCTTTTATTGCATCGAAAAGCTTCGTCAATAAGTTCTTTAGCTTTTACAAAGTCCCCTCTATGTATTTTAAGAAGAGCATAATTTCCTAAATTGTCTGCATCTTTCGAATCAATGGCAATAGCTTTCTTAAGATATTCTTCTGATTTGTCATAGTCGTGACGAAATTGAAATAAAAAGGCGGCGTAATTTCCTAAATAATAGGTGTCTGTCGATTCTAGCTCAATAGCTTTTTTGTAAAGACTCTCCGCTTTATCATGAGCTTGATTGTTATCGGCTAAAAAATTAGCATAATTATTCATTAATTCATGGCTATTTGGGAATCGTTTCATTCCTTCCTTGTAAATCTCTTCTATCACTTTTGCAGACTTCTCGGCATCCGCAGCCAACTGGTACGTCCACCATGTTTTAGGCTCGCGAGATACTATCTCTGAAAGAGCGTCACTGGTTTCCACATCACCAGTTTCTTGAAGTAGTTTATTTATTTCATCAAATTGTTTTCGATAACTCTTAGCGCGTCTTTCAGCAACAGAAGTTAAATCCTTATCAAGTAGCTTCATTTCCAATTTATCGCCCAATTGGATCATTAGCTCGTCGAAGCCATGAATTTTCACAAAGTTTCCGTCAAATTTTTTTACCAATTTCTGAATTTTCTCGTCTTGAACTTCTTTTTCATTTCTATAAAACCAGAATAAACCCCCTTTAATTTCATTAAGCTGATCTAAAAAGCCCATCAAGCTACCATCATTTCCCCCGTAACCGATTACAAGAGGTGTAAAATAGGTAAAAATAGCTCTTAGGTTATTTACCATTCCCTCTGCAAGTTTACTCGTAGCCTTAGAATCACTCTGAGGAGAGTATAAGAGATCGTGATGGACTTTTACCACCAATGGCCGAGAACTTAAGGGTTTGATATATGTCGATAAAGATTCATGTCCCACAACAAGAGGTTTTTTGTCGGTAAACATAAACAAAGCATCTTCAGTAAGACTATCGAAGTTGGTAGTAATAACTATTCGATGCTCTGTTTTAGCGAGTATTTGAGCAAGGAAAGAGTAGCCACAGCTCGGTTCTTTTCCTTCCATAACACTCTCAAGATAGGCGAAGCCATCATCTTCGTTTATTTCTTTATATCGTTTTTCATAAATTTTACAATAATCTTTAGCGGGCTCTTTATTTGATATATTGTTATCCGTCATCCATCGCTCAAGTTCCTCAGCTGGGTATCGTTCTTTCAATTCTTCCATCCAAAGATCAACCATTTCCCCGCCTGTCGGAATGCCAGAGGACCTAGAAGCTCCGGAGCCTAAAACGAAACAAAATTTCTTATCACCGCGAGGTTGATCCGTAAAATAGTGCAGAAAAGTTTTTAGCGAGATTTTTCTATCTTCTGTCATGGGAAACTTTTTTACATAGTTTATAAAGCAAAAGCGGGTGATCTGCAATAGCAAATCAGCCGCTTTAATATTGGTGCCCAGGACTGGAATCGAACCAGCACGGATCGCTCCACACGCCCCTCAAACGTGCGCGTCTACCAATTCCGCCACCTGGGCAAAGAAGGCGAGTTACACCTTCAAACTAATTTTCAAAACGCGCGAATTACTTATTCGCCGGAGGCGCGGAGTCCACGCCTTCGCTCGCGCCGGCCGGGGCCGTGTTGGTGATCACCGCTGAATTAGAATTCGAAGCCGGGGCAACAATATTCGCGTCGCCGGTATTCGCCGCCGGAGCATTTGTGTTCGCATCAGGTGCCGGGGTCGGTGATGTAGTTGTCTCGATCCCGGTCGATTGCAGCAGCGATGTATTTCCGTTTAGAGCGGGCATGGCCAGCATCAGTGCCGAGAGCATAAAAGTGATGGCCGCGCCGATGGTGATCCTGGAAAGGATCGAAGCCGTACCGCGCGGGCCGAAAGCCGTGCTCGAGACGTTGCTGGTAAAGAGCGCGCCGGCATCTGATTTGCCCGGCTGCAGCAGCACCGAGGCAATCAAAACTATGCACGCCATAAAAAATATTATTAATAAGATCGTTTGTATCAAAACCTGAGTCCTCTTAAATTACTTGTAATTAACTATTTTTGAAAAACTTTCCGCATCCAGGCTGGCGCCGCCTACCAGCGCCCCGTCGATGTCCGCGTTGGTCATCAAACCCTGAATATTATCGGGTTTGACCGAGCCGCCATAAAGGATCCGCGTGGCTTCAGAAACCGAAGGCGAGTGGCTTTCGGCCACCGTCGCACGAATAAATGCGTGCATTTCTTGAGCCTGTTCAGGCGTCGCCACCTTACCGGTGCCGATAGCCCAGACAGGCTCGTAAGCGATAATGATACGTTCCATATCGGCCACTGTCAAACCGTCCAGACCGCCTAAAAGCTGTGTTTTTACTACGCTCTCGGCCTTACCTGATTCCCTTTCGGCCAGCGATTCACCCACGCAAACGATCGCCGTCAGCCCGTATTCCAGGCAAGCACGGGTTTTCAGATTCACCGTCCGGTCGGTCTCGCCATAAAACTGGCGGCGTTCGGAATGGCCGATAATGATATGCGAAGCGCCTGCGTCCTTGATCATTTCAGCGCCCACTTCACCGGTATAAGCGCCTTGTTTTATTTCCGGTGCGCAATCCTGCGCGGCCACTTTAACGTTCGAGCCTTCCAACCGGTCGGCGACCGTTTTGATGGCCGTAAAAACCGGCGCAATCACTACCTCGACGTGATTGGCATTCGCTACCAGGGGTTTTAAAGCCAGCGCGGTATCCAGCGATTCGCCCAGCAGCTTGTACATTTTCCAGTTTCCGGCAATTACGGGTTTTCTCATATATTCTAGGCCAAAACGCAACAGTTATGGAGCGTGTCTAAAATCCGACGCAAAGCGCAAACGATAATACTAGCAGATTCGAGAGAAAGGCGGAAACGCGACAGTTATGGGGCGTGTTTTGGCATTCATTTGCACGCTCCATAACTGTCGTGTTTCCGCCTTTAATTTACGGTGAGATCTTTCCCCACAGCCAAAATCCCAGCAGCACCAGGATGATCAGCACGATCACAGTAACGAAAGGGACCAGCAGCGGCAGGCAGCCTTTAAAGCCGGAATCAAGTTGTTGTTCGCCAAGTTGTGGTTCAGGTGATTCGTTTTCAGACATCGTTAGAGCATTATATCCCTACTCCCAAGCCAAAGCCCATTCGCGCCCCTTTCCATTTTTATCACCGGGTCAAAACCGCCCTTGCCTGAGATCTCTCGGCGCGTCACCTGTGTGACGAATTTATCGTCGGCGAACCAGATCGAATCGATCCAGTCTTCCTTGCGGTCTTTGCCGGTCAGCGTCATGTGAACGTGCTGCGGAATGGTCGAATCGGGATAGGATGCGGGCCTGATCGAAGAGAATTCATAGCGCCCCTCGGCACCTGTCAGCATCCAGCCGCGATGCCTGCCGTGTTTGGGTTCGCCGGCGCGCCCGTAGATGCCGTGCACGTCGGTGTGATAAAGATAGATCAAAATGCCAGGCGCGGGTGTTTTGCCGTCGGCTTGAAAGATCGTGCCCGAGATCAGCATCCGCTCGCCTTCGTCTTCAGTCTTTGCCAGCGAGGTTTTCCACGTTACGCTGTCCGGCGCGTCCTTTGCGCCGCACCATCCATCACAAGTCGCCGCCGCGTTCTTTTTGATCAATTCAAGTTCGCTGGGTGTCTGCTGCGCCAACGCGTTTCCGCGGCAGCTCATCAAAAGCGGAAACGCAGCCCCGGCCAGAGCTGCGCTTTTAATAAATTCCCTGCGGTTAAGATCTGAATGACTCATAGCTCACCTCTTAACAATTATTTACTGTTCTATTACGTAAACACCGCAGAAAGGTTTCTTGTGTCCGACATTAAAGCTTTATCAGATGCCCTACTAACTCATTGCACTACCACAAATCCCCGAATCATATGGTCGCTGTAAACCGATGAGGTAAAAGACTGAGGCATTTGTTACACGGCAATATTTGTATCGGCTTCCTTTCTTCGTTAAAGTTGGATTATGCCTATCTTGGAGCAAATTTACTGGCTCGCCATTCTCTCAATGACCGTTGCCTGTATAGCCTGGACCGTTACGCAGGAAGAGATTTTCGGTGAGTGGCGCAGGTATTGCGAAAGTAAAAACAAAACCTGCCGCGGAATCCTGCCGCGCAAGTTTTTCTATGTTTTCACCTGCGAGTATTGCTTCAGTCACTGGGTGACCGTCGCTGTGCTGCTGCTAACCGGGTTTCGCTTACTTATAGATGATTGGCGGGGTTATGTGTTGGCCTTCTTCGTTATTCCATGGCTTGCAAATCAGTGGATGAGCCTGTACCGGCGTCTTCGCGTGGGCATTAAATATGAAAATGCGCTCGCTGAAGAAGTAAAGGAAGAGAGCGACAATAATTAAGGCCGGTTAATTAACCTTTTCCTTCTCTTCTTTCTTGTTCGAACTCTTCCATCTTTTTGCGCAGGCTGAGCGGACGCATATCGGTCCAGACTTTTTCGATATACGCCAGGCATTCTTGTTTATTACCCTGAAATCCCGCGTCTTTCCACCCCTGCGGGTCTTCGCGATCGGCCGGCCAGATCGAATATTGCTCTTCGTCGTTTATGACCACTTTGTATTGAGTGTTGTCTATTTCGGCATTCCAACCCATATTTGTTGCTCCTTTTTTAGCCGGAGCGCGGACGGCTCGTCCGCCTGTTCTAAGTCCTGCTTTTTAGCCGGCTTAATTGGTTTCATCAGAAAGCGCATGTATTGACAGATTATTTTCCTGCAGGAATTTTTCATAAAGACAATCCAAACTGCCGAGCGCTTGGCCTTGACCGCTCACATTCACTGTCATAACTTACCAAGAGGTTTTTCCATAGTTCCAATGGTAGTTTCTTCTACAATCAAGCTCCAGTTTTCCAGAATTTCTACTAAATTATGTAATTCCTTCGAAAAATTATTCGAACGATGTGTATAAAATGACACCCGCAATTTTTCTGGCACTTTCTTATCCCATTCAAAAGAACCAAGCCGATAATTTCTTTCGTTCATCCAACTTTGAATTGCTGAAGATAACGCTGCTTCACTGGCTAAAGACGGTCTGTCTTTGAAAGTAAAGGTAAAAGGCACATATATTTCCTGAGATGGTATGGCATTTTTGATTTCGCCCGGTAACCGACTTGAAGTCTGCCTGCTTAACTTTTCCAGAGTGTCGTCAATAGTATCAAGCCGCTCGATGATATAAGATTCTGTGTTATTTGTTCCTACGCTTTCTTTTATGATCTTAGCTTTACTGACCCTATAAATTGGATTATCAGGTTCCTTTTCAGCCACGGTGGTTAAGATAGCCGCTCTCAGCTTGGGCTGAAGCTCTAACACGCCCTGCATATCATTATTAAAAAAAATCGTTCTCTCATCAGAAATATCAAAAGGCAGCTTAGTTTCATTAGAAGCAATCACTACCGTCGGTAAAGCTGTCGCATGTCGCACAGCGAGCTCGTACATTACATTAGGATTTAATTCAGTCAGGTTAACGATAGCCAGATCGTCAAATAAGAGGTTCTCAACCACTTGCCGAGTAATAGATCCCGATACTGAGATCTCATGAGCAACTATAACTTTATAGCCCATTTCTTTAAGAGTAGGCTTTATCACCGCTCCAATTAATCCATCAGTGGCCCGCCTCGTAGGAGAATTATCGTCACCTATGGGAGTGATAACAAAACACGTCTTTTGCTTTTCACTACCGCCCTCATTATCCATTATATTTGTCCTCTAATGCTTCGACGCCCGGCAATACATAGCCCGCGAGAAATTCGAGAGTCGCGCCGCCGCCGGTGGAGATGTGCGAGATGCGTTCATGGAATCCCCGCCTGATTTATTGCCGCGACGGAGCCGCCGCCGCCAATGATGGAGGTGGCGTCTTTGTCGGTCGCTTCGACAACGGCCTGGGCGATGGCGACCAGGCCTTCGTCAAAAGTTTTATTTACGCTCGCTGAGAGGTCTTGGGTCTGTCCAGATTTCTTCGATATAAGCATGACACTCCTGGCTGGTACCAGTTTTGTCCACATCATTCCAACCCGCCGCATTTTCCCGGTCGGCAGGCCAGATCGAATATTGCTCTTCTTCATTAACCACGACCTTAAAAGTTTTTTCTTCGCGTTCTTCCATATATTTTCTCCTTATATTACAAACATTTATCTTTCAATTTTGGTGAACCATCTATAACTCTGACTATTTCACACACTACTTCTCGCTCAACGCTTCCACACCTGGCAGCACATCTCCCGCCAAAAATTCCAGCGTGGCGCCGCCGCCGGTGGAGATGTGCGAGATACGTTGGTCGAGCCCCGCCTGATTTATTGCCGCGACGGAATCGCCGCCGCCAACGATGGAGGTGGCGCCTTTGTCGGTCGCTTCGGCGACGGCCTGAGCGATGGCGACAGTGCCCTCGTCAAAAGGTTTTTCTTCGAACATTCCCATCGGTCCGTTCCAGACGATAGTTTTTGCGCCTTCGAGCGCGCGGCTAAACAGCGCGACGGTCTCCGCGCCGATGTCCAAACCCACCAGGCCCGTGTTGGTAAATTCGACCGGGATAGTCTTGCGCGAATTGAGTGGGTCATAGGAATCGACGACCTGGTGATCGGTCGGCAGCAGTAGTTCGACACCGGCATCGGCCGCCTGCTTTTTGATCTCCAGCGCGGTCGGCATCATTTCGTCCTCGACCAGCGATTTGCCGACAGTGAAACCTTCGGCTTTGAAGAACGTGTAAGCCATCGCGCCGCCGATCAAAAGCTTGTCGACCTTACGCTGGATCAGCGATTTGATCACCGGAATTTTGTCCGAAACTTTCGCTCCGCCGAGGATCGCCACAAACGGCCGCTCCGGGTCATTTAGCGCGCGCCCGAGAAAATCCAGCTCTTTCTGCATCAGCAAACCAGCCGCCGACTTTTCGACAAACTTTGTGATGCCCGCGGTCGAAGCGTGCGCGCGGTGCGCAGTGCCGAAAGCGTCGTTGACATAGTAATCGCAAAGTTCGGCAAGCTGTTTGGCAAAGCCTTCGTCGTTCTTTTCTTCTTCGGCGTGCAAGCGAAGATTTTCCAACAGCAGAACCTCGCCTTCTTTTAATGCCTCGACTTTGGCTTTTACTTCATCGCCCACACAATCCGAAGCGAAAAACACCTTGTCGTTCTTTACTTCTGCCTTGCCCAAAGCAGCTCCGTCAGACGAAACGTTGACCGGTTCATCGCTCGAAGCGCCGGCGGCGGAGACGTCCTGGAAGTCGGGCAACGCGCGCAGGTATTCATAAATGGGCCTGAGCGAATACTTCGCCGCGTCGTACGGCATGCCTTTTTCTTCCGCTTTCTTTTTATCCTTGAGCGGGCGGCCGAGGTGCGAAGCGAGGATCACCTTTGCACCTTGTTCGGTCGCGTAATTAATGGTCGGCAGAGCCGCGCGGATCCGTGTGTCGTCTTCGATCTTTCCATCTTTGATCGGCACATTAAAATCCACGCGGATAAAAACCCGCTTACCTTTAAGCTCGAGGTCTTTGATCGATAACTTCATATTTTTACTTAAGCCCGTTCTGGACCTTAGACGTAAGCTTGTTTCCCGTGAATGTGAGCATGATGAACTGGAAATTATCGCCGTCCCATTTATAGCTATTCACTTTATATTTGCCTTCTCCGCCGCTGAAGGTTTCGTTTCCTTCCGAACCGATGATCTCAACGCATTCTTCATAGGTCATGCCGTTTTTGATCTGGTTGAATTTCTCCATCGTCAGTTCTGAGTCATCGCTGCTGCTTGCCTTGGCCGGCGTGGAACTGGTTGTGGGCGAAGGCGTCGTTTTTCCAGCCTTGTCTATTTCTTTTTGGATCTCAGCCATCTGGGGGCAAGAGCACCCGATAACGATCAATATCCCAATGCAGAGAACCAAAGAAAGGGTGTTCGAGTTTTTCATCTTATTTTCCTCTTTTACTATTTTTGCACGCTAAAGCAATTATCTTTCGGAACAAAAAAACTATCTTCCACCGGAACGTTCAGTTTAAATTCCGATAGCTTGATTATCATCGAATCAGACCGCGTCTGCCAGAAAGGCACCATTAAGCCATCGACGCTGCGGTAATCGTCATAAGAGCTATTCAGATAGGCGCCTGTCCGCTGCAGCAGCAGCTTACTGGCCTTGTCAAAAGCAAAAGCGTTCTCTATCCCATCCGCGGTGATCGCTCTGAGCAGGATCGCCGGCTTTCCGTTCCGTTCATATTCGCCTACATAAAGCACCTGGTTATAGGTGTCTTTTATTTTCAGCATTTCCTGCAGATCGGCTGCCATGTTCAATTCCCGTATTTGCCGGGCGCTGGTGTAATCCGAATTGCCGGTCAGATCCGATTGCAGGTAATATGTTTTACCGTCGAATATACCACGAACTTCTCCGACAGCATCAATAGTCAATATCTCGGCATTCTTATCCGGCGTTTTGCCGATCAGTTGAATGCTGCCTTCGATCCTCGTCCCGGCCCGGCTCAGTTCTACTTTCCCGGTCGCCGAATAACTGGAGAGTTTTTTAAGCGCCTCCGCGCCCCCGGACGCGGTGATATATTCACCAATCGCTTTTAATGCCTGCTCGTCGTATTTCTTTTCTATTTTTGGCGGCTCGGCGATCTTCGGCGGAGACGGCGGCGGCGAAGATCCTTGATCGATAGTTCCTATTTTGATGGCTCCGGCAGGACGGCCTTTCAATACCGGCATCTTTGACATGGGCGGCGGCGGGGCTGCCTTTTGAACCGCGTCTGTTTTTGTCAGGGCCATCGCCGCATCCAATTGGCTGTCTTTACCTTCGAGCAGCCCTTTTCTTTCGCGGGCGACTTTAACATCCGGCTGTACGCCGACGCCTTCAATAAATTTACCGTCAGGTGTCTGAAAATTGGCGAAGGGATACATAAACAACGCCCCGGTCGCGAGCATCAGCGTGGTTGAAGGCAGCGCCTCGCCCGCGCTTTTTTCACCCACCACTTTCAGGCGTCCGTTTTCCTGCAGCCCGCTGGCAAATATTTCCGCGGCGGAGTGGCTCATCGAATCGATCAGTACGATCAGCTTTCCGTTATACTTTCGCCCCTGCGGTACGACCATTACGCTTTCCCGGGAATTTTTGTAGATCTGGGTACCGAGGATAAGCGGCCTGTCGATCAGCATACTGGTGATGCCCATCAGCGCTCCGATCGAACCGCCGATATTTCCCCTCAGGTCAACGATCACTGCTTTTTTATCTTTAAATTCGCTCAGCGCCCGGCACATTCCCTCTACCGCGCCGATCGCAAACATATTGAAGCGGACATAACCGGTATCGTCGTTTAACGAGCGCGTTTCGAAGCTAAAAAATTGCCTGGGAAAATTGGGGACCGGCTTGATAAGCTTGCCGTTGAGCCGTTCGCGCTGGATGCTTACCGTTCCCGGTTTATCTTTTTCATCCAGGTAATCTATCAAAACAGAGCTTTCTTTCGCCCCGTCGATAAAGTCCGAAAGGATCACCAGCGAGAAGACCTTTTCGGCCAGCTTTCCGTAAGAGCCGGCAAAGGTCAGTCTCTGCAGCAGTTGTTTGAGCGACACGCTGTTTATCTTGTCGATAACGTAGCCGGTTTTTAACCCGGCGCGCTCGGCGGCGGAATTGGGTTCCACCTCGGTGATCAGGATCTGCCCGCCGATCAGCCTGATATCTATCCCGATACCGAATTGCGAATCGGAGTCATCAAAAAAGAAATCCTCGCCGGCCGCTTTATCATCTCCGGGGTCCGGCCCTTCTTCTTCCGGCTTAGCCGATTCCTTTCCTTTGATCTCATTCTTGGCCTTTTCCAATTCACGATAAACCTCCGGCGGAATGATCATGAAATGCGAGCGATCAAGGCGATTTATCATTTCCTGCAAAATGGAATGAAATTCAAAACTACCCGAAGCTTTTAGAATTCTGGGCTGATATTCTTTGCGGATATTGTCCCAATTCAACCCGTTAAATGTCTGATCAAAATAATTGTCTTTTATCGTTTTCCAAACCGTATCAAAGGCCTGCACACGTTTTTCCTGCTCCGGTGTAAGCTGCACGGGCGGGGCGGGTGTCCGGGTAACACCGGCGGGGCGGGGCTTAGCGCGGCGGTGGCGCTTCGTCTGTGCGAAACTGCTGCCGGAAAGCATCAAAAGCAACAGCAAACCAAGCGAAGTAAAAAATTTCTTTGACATACTACGATACATCTAAATAAAGGCAGAAGAATTTTAAATTTCTTCTGCCCATGGCCTATTGATTAAAGTTCCTGCGGGCTTTACTCGACCTTCCACACCTTAATATAGGAAGCATTGTCATTATGACGCAGAACATTGTAAGCGCCTTCGCCGTATTCGTCACAGACACCTGCACCCTCGACATTGCCGTCGTGTTCGCACAGCCGCACCCGGTAACCCTGGGCAACAATGACCGACGAGGCCATGTCATTTCCCATATTACCGAACTGGTTAAGATCAACACGATATGTTCCCGCATTAAAACGCTGTGATCTTCCGCTAAAATCAGCGTGTTCGAAAAGCAGCGCCGGCACTCTCGTATCCGGGGTCGGGACCGGGGTCGGTGTTGGCGTCGGCGGCGGTATCACAACCGGTTTATTACAGCTTCGCACGCCTAAGATGACGCCCGCGATCAAAGCCAAAACAGCGAGGCCGATGATCAGAAAGATCCACCAGGGAATGCCTCCGCCCACCTTTTTGCCTTCCCTTGCGGGTTTAATGATGGTAACCTTCGGCCCCTCGGTAAAATCTTCATCCGGCTGAACTGCCGAACTCACAGTCAAACGAAAAGGATATTTTTCTTCCGGCTCTACCTTGCCTGCTTCTAAAACCGGCAGCGGCTTGTTGAAATTAAAGACAAATTGCGCGGTGCCGCCGGCGGCGAAGTCTTTTTCCGGATCGCCTTCCAGGCTCACCCAGTCATTTTTGGTTTGATCCAGCACCTGCGCGCGCGCGATACCGCGCACCGGTTTGGCAGTGAGATTGGTCACCGTAAAGATGACCGAGGCCTTGGCGGCGCCATTAACCTCCGCTATCAGATTTTCTGTGGTGGTCGTGATCGCAAATATATTCGCCATAGTCATCTCCTTTTGGTAATTTCGGTAAAATTATTACTTCAAAGAACTTAACTCAAAACCTCTATTGGTTTCTTTACCAAAGTGGGAGTCCGACTTTGGCCGGCCGCAGCAAACCTGCGGCAAAAACACAGTGACGCCCCCTGATAATAAGCTGATAATAACCGGATCGGCCTTCATGTATTCCTCTTTCTAAAGTGGGAGTCAAGGATACCAGATCATAAGCCTTTGTCGGCAATAAATTTGATCAGGTCGCGGACACGGCATGAATATCCCCACTCGTTGTCATACCAGGAAAGGATCTTAATAGCGGTGCCGCCGATGACCTTGGTATTTTCCGCATCGTACGATCAATCCGGGTTAGCGGATTCCCCCGGAAGTCGATGGAAACCAGCGGTTCTTCCGAAAACGCGAGGATGCCTTTCAGCTCTCCATTCGCCGCATCTTTTAAAACTTTATTCACTTCTTCGGTCGTCGTCTCTTTCTCTACGTTAATTACGACATCCACCAGCGAAACGTTAGGCGTCGGCACGCGGACGGAAATACCGTCAAACTTCCCTTTGAGCTCCGGGATCACCAGCGCCACGGCCGTGCCACAAGCCGTTGAGGTCGGGATCATCGAAAGCGCTGCCGCCCGGGCGCGCCGCAGATCCTTGTGCGGTAGGTCAAGCAGTTGCTGGTCGTTGGTGTAAGAGTGAATGGTATTCATCAACGCGTTTTTAATGCCGAATTTTTCATGAATGACCTTGGCTACGGGCGCCAGGCAGTTGGTGGTGCAGGAAGCGTTTGAAATGATGTGCTTGTCGCCGGGTCGTACATATTTTCGTTGACCCCGAGCACGATGGTCACGTCTTCGTCTTTCGCCGGCGCGGAAATAACCACTTTTTTCACCGGGCCGCGCAGATGCTTTTTGGCGTCTTCGGCCTTGGTAAAACGCCCTGTCGATTCGATCACGATCTCCGCCCCGACTTCTTCCCACGGGATGAGCGCAGGGTCTTTTTCCGAAAACACGCGAAACTCGCCCTGATCTACTTTAATGGAATTATCCGTGCGCGAGATATCATTACTCAGATCGCCCATTATCGAATCGTATTTAAGTAAATGGGGGAGGGTCTTCGGCGTCCGTCAGATCATTGACCGCCACGATGTCAAAGTCGCTGTTTCCCAGCATGGTTCTGACCACATTACGCCCGATCCGCCCAAACCCGTTTATACCTATCTTGATACCCATTTTTTGATGCTCCTTCAGAAAATTAACATAAGAATAATAAAGCAATATTATTGCCGATCGCGACCTAGCATAATGACTTTAAACCTGATAAAAATTATGTTTAACTCATACCATCGTCTTTTTTTTGAAACAATGGAATTTGGTTTGTCGTAGATAATGCTTGGTTGATCTCGTTTCTATATTTTCCGTATTTTTTCTGACGAACACAACCGCAACATTTATGTTTTGTTGACTTGGGAGTCATTTTACTAATGAAAATCTTACAAATAACCGTTTTCACCCTTATTTTAGGAATCGCCTGCGCCTTTGCGCAAGCGCCTGAAAATAAGGTCGAGATCGCTAAAAATAGCCTCGAGCCTTCAGGTAAGCAGGGATCCTGCGGTGGCAACCGCACCGGAAAACGCGCCGGAAGCCGCATCCAAAGATGCCGCGAGCGTTCCGGCACCGTCTATCTTCAGGCGGAATGCGCCGCTCTTAAGACGCGTCGGTGTAGAGACAGAGCAGACGGTTTCGCTCTCGCTCGATGACGCTATTCGTAAGGCGCTGCAAAATAATAATGACATCGAAGTTTCCAAGAAGAACGTCAAAAAAGCCTGCAAATAAGTCTGCGAGGCCTGTTTGGCCGCTACGATCCGGTGTTCACCATCTATCCTAATTACACCGACAACGTTCAGCCGGTCAGCAGTGTCTTCGGCGGCGGCGGCAGCACCGGCAGTTTCAGCAGCAAACAGCTTCGGGTCGATAGTAATGTGACTCATGCTATTAAACCCGGCGGCGGAAGTTACTCCGTGCTTTTTAATAATGCCCGTAATCTAACCAGCTCATCGTCGTCTCAATTTACGCCGACCTATGATTCCGATCTTAGCTTCAGCTTTACGCAGCCTCTTTTTCGGAATTTCAATATCGACGGCCAGCGCCGCCTGATCAAGATCCAGCGCAAAAGAGTTTCTCAAAGTGACGCCGATTTTCGCGCTCAAACCATAAATACCATCGCCCAGGTACAGAATAGTTATTGGGACCTGGTCTTTGCCCTTCGCGACCAGCAGAACAAGGTAGAGAACCTGAATCTATCCAAAGAAAACCTGAGACAGGTTGAAGCCCGGATAAAAGCGGGTTCATCGGCCTCGCTTGCCCGCGCTGAAGTTCTTACCGAACTCTCCAATCGCGAAACGGATGTGATAACCGCCGCGGAGCAGGTTGCCAGAGCTGAAAATGCACTTAAACAGCTTATTATTCGGGACCCAAGTTCGCCGGACTGGAGCACCCAGCTTACCCCGACCGATCCGCCCGTCTTTGGACAGGATACGATGATCTGGATGCTGTCGTTAAAGACGCTCTGAGCAACCGGCCGGAGCTTGCCCGGCTGAGGATAGAAAAAGAGATCAACGATGTCGATATCAAATATTTCAAGGATCAGTTAAAGCCGCAGATCGATCTGAAAGCTTCCTATGCTTTGACCGGGCTGTCAGGTACGCCGACCGGCTTGACCAGCCCTCTTATCACACCGCTGATCGGCGGTGATCCGCAGACCGATGCGCAGGCCTTTCTGCTTCAGCAGTTGCAGATATTGAACCCGGCGATCATCGTGCCCAATATCACGATCAACCCGTCGACCAACCCGAGATTTGTCGGAGGTTTGGACCGTTCGCTGAACAATCTGTTCAGTAACGATTTTCGCACGGTCCAGGTCGGCGTTACATTCTCTTTCCCGCTGAGAAACACGCAGGCCAAAGCCGACCTGGGCTTTGCCAGGGCGGAAAAGACGGGCTTGAAGCTGATACCCGTTCTAACGAGCAGACTGTGATCGTCGAAGTGCGAAACGCGGTGCAGGCGATCAAATCCGCCCGTCAGAGGATAGCGGCCGCCGAGGAAGCCGTAAAAAATGCCGAGATCCAGCTCGACGGACAGCGGAAATTGTATGAGCTTGGCCGCTCGGACACCTTTCTCCTGTTCCAGCGTGAGAATGAGCTGGCAGCGGCAAAAAACCGGCTGATCCGCGCTCAAACCGACTATAACAAGGCTTTGGCCGATCTGCAGCGGGCCACCTCGACGACCTTTACGGTCAACAATATTCAGATCGAGTCGCCGGTAACGGTCAATAAATAAACCTTCCGTCATCCCCTGCAAAAAGAGCCGAGTTAAATCTCGGCTCTTTTTTTCTCAACTTTTTACATTCCCACTAGCTTTAGCTAGTGGATCCAGGATTCCCTCTCATAGCCGTCGGCTTCAGCCAAAATGTGTTTTGGCTGAAGCCGCTCTTTTGATCTCTTTCTTTCGACCCACTAGCTAAAGCTAGTGGCAATTTACTTTGCCTGCTTTGGGCTTTGGCTTTTAATTCCTTTAGAATAGCCGCAGTGAAGATCTCAGCCGTTATCATTACCAAAAACGAGGCCGACAACATCGCCGATGCCATCAGATTGTCGGTCGGGCCGATGAGGTGCTGGTGTAGATTTCGAATCTACCGATAACACCCGCGAAATGGCTTCAGCAGCGGGGGCTAAAGTGCTCATTCAACCCTGGCTTGGCTTTGCCCGGCAGAAACAGTTTGCGGTAGATAATGCCGCTCATGACTGGATCTTCAGCCTCGATGCCGACGAGCGCATTTCACTTAAATTAAAAGATGAAGTATTGCATCTTAAACAGTTGGACGATGAAGATTTAGCTTCTGGCTATCGAATCCCGCGATTATCGACATATATGGGCCGGCAGGTGCGCGGCGGAGGATGGTATCCCGATTGGCAGCTACGGTTTTTTAACCGTAATTTCGGCAAATGGAAGGATGTCGCTATTCACGAATCCGTCGAGATGGCAGACGGCGCCCGGATAGAAAAGCTCGCCGGAGACATCCTCCACCACAGCGTGGGGGCTTCCGAAGGCGTTAATGCCGCCGAATATCATCATCGAATGATCGGCGAACGTTACGCCCCATTGGCGGCGAAGCAAATGTTTGAGACGGCGGGCGCACTTCCCGCTTCAAGATCTACACCGTCGGTTTGACGACCTTTCTTCACACTTACCTTCTTAAGGCTGGTTTCCGAGATGGTTTTGCCGGGTTTGTGATCGCCCGTTTTGCCGCTCATCACGCCTTCTTAAACAACTTCTGCTCTGGGAAATGCAGAACAACAGCGATAAGGAATAAATTAAAAGGATACCCAAAACCTCATGCTGGACATTACGTCGGTTTCCGCCCTTTTTGATGTTAAAGAAACTTTCTTTACGGTTCTTGAAAACAAAGTCAGCTATATTGAGTTTATCGGGACGGTCCTTGGCCTGATCTCGGTCTTTTTGGCGGCCAGGGCGAACATATTTACCTGGCCGACCGGCATTCTTAACGCCATATTCTTTCTCATCATTTTTTATCAGATCCATCTATATTCCGACATGTTTTTGCAGTGTTATTTCTGCGGGATGGGAGTCTATGGATGGTTTCGTGGAAATACAAGGCGCAAACCAGCAGGGCGCGATCCGGACGCTAACTAACGCGAACAGGCTGCGGCTGGGGATATTCATTGCGGCGGTAACGCTCCTGGTCGGCACCCTGATCAGCAATATTCATCTGCTCCTGCCTCAAATACTCGATCACCCGGCCTCTTATCCTTATGTCGACGCTTTCATCGCAATTCTGAGCATACTTGCGACGATACTGCTTGCGCGGCGCATATTTGAGACGTGGGTGTTGTGGATAATCGTCGATCTGACCAGCATCGGCCTCTACTCGGTAAAGGGAGTAAGGCTTATCACAATCGAATTTTGCATTTTTCTATGCCTGGCGGTCCTGGGAATTTATAGCTGGCACCGCCTGCGGAAACAGACAGATGAGCATGAGGTCAGAACCGGGAACGGTAGTGACCGGGTAGTTTAGCGCAGCGAAAAAACCTAACAGCATCCAGCCCCATAGAAGAACCCGGTCACTACGTTCCCGGTTCTGACCTCGTTATTGCAACTATTAAGCCTTCTCAGAGCATCTATATCTTTATACCGCTTAGGTTTTGGTGTATATTTTAAATGTCGGAAGCGGCCTGAAATTTATGAAAAGCTCCATTTTTTCTTTCGCAATTTTCTCCATTTTGCTGACTGGCATAACTGTCTTTGCTCAAAAAGGCATCGACAAACAAACCGAAACAATCCGGGATTTTTTTTCCCAACTCTCTCGCGTTTTGTTTTGTGCATATTTTTAGCCATAAACGCCGATATAGGTTTCGTCAACTTCGATGTTACCAGAAAGTTTTTCAATTCAACCGGTTTCCATAGCAAAACGAATGCGGTGAAGCGTGTAAAACCGAGACGGATTTTTGAGTAACACCGATAGCGCGGTGAATCTCGTATGATGAAATGCCGTTCTTTGCGTTGACGAGTAACCAAATCGCGGTTAAGCCACTTGTCTAAACCGATCGGTGAATCTTCAAAGATGATTCCGATCTTTGACGGAAAACTGTTTTTTGCAATGCTTTGCATTTCCAGATTTTGCGAGTCGAAAGAAACGAAGTTTCGGTTGCTTGGCATCTCGGACAAACTGCGATTCCATATTTCCAGCGCATATCCGCAAGGAAGCCGATGCAAGTATAAATGTCGGAAAAGTAGCGGATCGCTTCTAGCAAAGTTTGCGGTAAGTTGTTGTTGTGCTTGACCATATAAAGATTATGACAGATAAATCTGGGTGTGTCAAAGTATATTATTGCCGCTTCAGCTAGTGGTTTTAGAGCAATTTTACAGTAGGCTTTAGCCGAATTCTTTATTGGGCTAAAGCCCTTAAAGATCAGAGAGTTTTCTATCCACTAGCTAAAGCTAGTGGCAATTTAAACAGTCATGTAAGTCTTAAAAAGCGGATAGTTCATGCCAACCTGCCTGATTGCAACTATTAAGCCTTCTTAAAGCATCTATATCTTTATACCGCTTAGGTTTTGGTGGACATTTTAAATGTCGGAAGCGGCCTGAAATTTATGAAAAGCTCCATTCTTTCTTTCGCATTTTTCGTCATTTTGCTGACTGGCATAAATATCTTTGCTCAAAAAGGCATCGACAAACAAACCGAAGCCATCCGGGATAACAGCGATAGCTCCTCCAAAGGCAGCAAGGCCGAGCGCAGTTGGAATTTTGGAAAAGACAAAACCAAGGTCCGGCCGCTTTTAAGTAATCCTTACCGTTTTGCATCGCGGCGCGATGTTCTGATCCGGACCATCACCGACGTATTAAAGGATAAACGCATCATTTTTGACGAGGCCGCTTCCCGTCCGACCGACGGGATCATCGTTACGCAGCCTTTTATGTTTGCCAAGGGCGTGGTGATAACCCAGCAGGAACTGAATCGTTACGCGATCGTTCCGACATCGGAAAATTCCTGGACCCGCGGACGCTATACTTTGACGATCGAGGTCAACTCGATCGACGGAAGCAATCATAATGTCACTGTAATTGCCAAAGTCGAAGGCCGGTCGGAAAATCCTCTCGGCGCTGAATGGATGACATTTAGAAGCAGCGGCGCGGCGGAGGAAGAATTTTTGACCCTGCTGGTCGAGGCAGTGACGGGAGTTTCTCCTGACGATAAGCCTGAAGAAATGCCGAAAGATAATCGCTGAGATTCGTTTTATGAAGCTTTCGCTCCGAGCCATGAAGATCCTTTTAGCGGCGCCTCTGCTGCTGGTTCTCTGGCATTCGTCCGCGGCACAGCAGGATAACTCCCAGGGTCCTTCGATCGTACCCGCCAGGAATGAAAATATCTGCGAAAAAACAGGCGATCAGATGATGGATGAGCTGCGAATGAAAGCGTGTATCAGGCAGCAGCAAAAAGAATACAGAGACCTGCTCGATAATGGTGAAGAAGCGGTCAAGCTAAGCACTGAATTAGAAAAAGCGGTTGATAAAACTGAGAATCTCGCAGCCCAGGATCAGAAAAAACTCGACCGGCTGGAAAAATTGTTCAAAAAGATTCGCAGCTCACTCGGCGGCGAGGAGGATGAACCCGGCGCTGAAGAGGAAAAACCCTTATCGCTAAGATCGGCAATTCAAAAATTGAGCGAAAGAGCGACCGGGCTGCTGGACGAACTAAAGAAAAGCACTCGTTATAGTATCTCGGTAGCGGCAATACAAACTTCGAATGTCATCATCCGATTGGTCAGATATATTCGCTTTAGTAAAAATTAAAGATCATATGAAAAAGGCAGTGCGGTTTTTACTAATTCAGAGCGTTTTAGTATTTCTCGCCTTAAGTGTGCCTGCCCAAAATGACGACGATATCATCAAGGTCGATTCCAATCTTGTCGTTCTCAACGCGTCTGTTATTGACGGCAAGGGTTTGCCGATGCTGGGTCTCCGGCAAAGAAGCTTCCACATTTTTGAAGATGGGGTCGAGCAGCAGATCGAGTTTTTTGAATCGGAAGAAACGCCTTTTGCCGCGGTAATTTTGATCGATACTTCCGGAAGCATGGAAGAGCGTATAATGCTGGCGCGCTCTGCCGCGATCACCTTTTTGGGCGGCATTCGTGAAGACGACGTAGCGGCGATCTATAACTTCGACAGCGACGTCAAATTGATCCAGGATTTTTCTCAAAGCCGCGACGTGGCCGAAGGTGTTTACGACTCAAAGCGCGCGGCATGACCGTTCTCAACGATGCCATAGTTAAAGGCGCGCAGGAACTGGCTAAACGCGGTGAAAAAAGAAAAGCCATCGTCATAATATCGGACGGCATGGATACCAAGAGCCGTTATTCGGGTGATAAAGCTTTAAAGGCGGCGCTTGCCGCCGGCACCACCGTTTATACCGTGGATATGTCGGTGTCTTTCGCCGCCGCGGATCTGGAAGGCCAAAGAAGGCTTAGCATTCAGCAGCTAAAAAAATTCGCGGAAAAAAGCGGAGGTAAATTTATCTCGACTCCGGGAGGAGCGGGTTTGCGGGAAGCCTTTAAAAGTATCGTGACCGAAATGGGTAACCAGTACACTCTCGGTTACCAGCCCACGAATACGGCCACCGATGGCAAATACCGCACGATCGAACTCAAAGTCTCTGACCCCAAAGCGCAAGTAAGAACCCGTAAGGGTTATAATGCGGTGAAAAAATAAAAGCATGATAATGCAGCGCCGCCGTCTCGCGTCGTTTTTTTGCGTGGGCGGGACGCCCGCCCCACAGCCAGCGAGACGCTGGCGCTACAAACTAAAAAGCCGCCCGAAGGATCCGGCGGCTCCTAATTTCGTCGTTTTACACAAGCTCTACTCTTCGTCCCCGCTCAGCACAAAAGCTATCTTTAAGGTCACCCGGTATTCGGTTATCTTGCCGTTCTCTACTTTAACCTTTTGATCTTTTACCCAGGCGCTTTTAATGTTCTCGAGCGTTTGCGCGGCGCGTTCGACGCCGACCGCCACCGCATCTTCAAAATCCTTTTCCGAAGAAGCTATGACTTCCACTACTTTAGCTACTGACATATATATTATTCCTTTCGCGTATAAATACTTTTAGAGGCAATTTTTATTTTTCGCGCGGTCCGCGTGTTTTTCAATTGCCAGTTTCACCAGCGTATCAATAACTTCGGGAAACTCCAAACCTGTCCCGGCCCACATTTTGGGAAACCCGGAAGCATCGGTTAAGCCCGGCATGGTATTGATCTCATTGACCAGCAAAGTGCCGCGGTCTTTGCGCAAAAAGAAATCCACCCGCGCCAGGCCTGAGGCGTCGATCGCCTTAAAAGCGCGGATCGCCAGCTCCTGTATCTTTTTGGTCAGTTCCTCTGAGATCGGGGCCGGCACGACAAATTCGTTGTTTCCGGTCCCGGCGTATTTTTCCGTGTAATCCAGAAATTTCTTGGATTCATCGTGCAGGATATATTCACCCGGCAGGCTGGCCTGCGGGTCGTCATTGCCCATCACCGCGCATTCTATCTCGCGCATGTCCAGATTTTCTTCGACGATGATCTTGCGGTCGTATTCGGCGGCCAGCTCGACGGCTTTTTTGAAAGACTCATCCGTATCCGCGCGGGAAACTCCGACCGATGAACCCAGGTTCGCCGGCTTTACAAAAACAGGATAGCCCAATTCTTTCTTAACTCTTTCGGTAACGCCCGCCGGGTCTTTCTCAAAATCTCCCCTCAAAAACCAGGTGTGGCGGCAGATCGGCAGCCCCGCCTCGCGAAACAGCGCTTTCATGGTGACTTTGTCCATGCCGCAGGCCGAGCCCAGCACGCCGCATCCGATATACGGAATGCCCGCCATCTCAAAAAGCCCCTGTATCGTGCCGTCTTCGCCAAAAGTTCCGTGCAGGACGGGAAAGACCACGTCCAGCGGATAATTGCCTTTATTATCGTTCGGGCCCAGCTTGGCCAGGCCGGTATAGGCCGTGTCGCCAAGCAGCGCCACCGGTTCATCGGTATATTTTTCGTTGTCTTCCGCCAATAGCTCTTGCGAACCCGCCGGCAGCATCGCCGCCAAATCGGCCGGATTTAGCCACTGGCCGTCTTTGCTGATGGCGATCGGGATCACTTCATATTTATTTTGATCGATCTGCCCAATAACAGTCTTGGCCGAGCGTATCGAGATCTCGTGTTCTCCCGAACGTCCGCCGAAAATAATACCGATGCGGGTCTTAGTCATAGCTTTTAGTGAACAATTGATAGATAATAATAGCGTGTCGTAGTGGCTAAGAGATTAATCAAGCAATGATTAATTATTCCTTATCCATTTCCATTTTCAATTATAAAATTGTTTTCCCCAGGGCCGAAAGTATCAATTCGACCGCGAGCTCTGCCGTAGAGTTTGCCTGGTCGAGCATCGGATTTACTTCCACGATCTCAAATGAACGCATCCCGCCGGCTTCCGCCACCATTTCCAGCCCTAAATGCGCTTCGCGGTAGGTAATGCCGCCGCGCACGAGCGTGCCCGAACCCGGCGCAAAACGCGGGTCGATCACATCTACATCAAAGGTCACGGCGTATCCGCCGCTGGCCTGGCCGGCTATCGCGATCGCCTTGTTGACGCATTCCGTCATACCGAATTCGTCGATGTCGCGCATGGTAAAAAAATGGTCGGCCAGCCCCAGCTCTCTGATCCATTTTTTCTCACCCAGATCGAGATCGCGGGCGCCGATATGCGCGCAGTATTTTGGGTTAATTTTTGGAGCGAAACCGCCCAGGTTGACCAGTTCACTTTGCCCGGTGCCCAGTAAAGTTGCCAGAGGCATTCCGTGCAGATTTCCGCTGGGCGAAGTTTGGGGAGTATTCATATCCGCGTGCGCGTCAAACCAGATCAGGCCAAGTTCTGCGCCTTGCTCATGATGATGCCGGGACATGGCGGAAAAGTACCCATGGCTATCGAATGATCGCCGCCCAGAATAACGGGTATTGCGTCTTCCGCCAGGATCTCGCCAACGCCGTCCATCATTTTCTGACAAGAGGCGATCATCTCCGTCAAATATTTCGGATTTTCCGCATCGGCCGCGACCTTTCCCGGCTGGACTACGGCTACATCGCCATAGTCTTTTACGCTGTATCCAAGCTCAAGTATATGTTCCACCAGCCGCTGGCCGCGCACATTGGCAAGGCGCATCGCCGTTACCCCCAGCTCGCTGCCTACCTGGCCTGCCGCATACCCCAAAGGAACGCCTATCAAACCAACTTTCTTACCCTGTCCCGGAAAATCACTCATAAATAAATTAGATGTCAGATGTTAGAGGTTAGCTGTTAGTATGCCAGATTCTAATATCTCACGTCTGACATCTGACATCTAACCTCTGATATCTATGCCTAGCTGCCAAGATTAATAAGTCCTCCGACGCCGCTGCCTCCGCTGCCGCCTTGCGACGGGAAGAACGGTTTGAGCAGCCCGGCAAAGGCCGCCAGGTTACGCGTCTGGATCAGAAGCTCTCCGGCCCGGCAAATTCCGCCACCAGGCCTTCGCCGCTCAGGAAACTGCGAAAGAAGCTTTTCGCCGCCTTGCGCAACTGGTACTGCATCCCGCTGTCCCAGGCCACCAGGTGCCCGGTATCGACAACGTATCTTTCGCCCGGCCGCAGAGTTTTGCGATGGATCGCCCCGAATGAAGAAACCAGCAGCAGCCCTGTGCCCGAGACCTGAATTACAAAAAGGCCTTCACCGCCAAAAAACGATTTTGCGCCGCCGAATTTTGTCTCGACCTGCAGGCTGACATCTCCCGCCAAATAGGAACTGGCCTGTACGGTGAACATCTGGTTGTTCATCTCGATGCCGACAATGTCGCCCGGAGCTCCCGGGGCCATCGCCACTTCACCCGGCCCGCCATGCGAAGTAAAGGTCGAAACAAATGCCGACTCACCGACCACGGCCCGTTTCAGCGCGCCAAAAACTCCGCCCTTCATCTGCGAGATAAGTTCTACGTTGGCCGACATCGAAACCATCGCGCCCGCTTCCGCGGAGATCGATTGTTCCGATTGCAAATTCACCACCGCCAGCGCAAACGCCCCGGCGTACTGGATCTCCCACGAATATCCCCGGCCCTGCCCGCGGCCGTCGTCGTCAAAGTGAAACGAACCACCCGCCTGCTGTTGCTGTTGTTGCTGTTGCTGCGGCGGCGGAGGCGGGGCAGCCTGCTGTGGGTTCACCATATTAAATCCGCACGAACCGCAAAATTTTGCGTCCGGCCTTAGTTCCGCGTTACATTTCGGGCAATTCATACCGTTACACCTTTTGCTTTATCAATAATAATACGACAGGCTTCTTCGGCGGTTTCAGCAAAAGTTAGGAGCGAGATCCGCATCGGCACGACCAGATTTCCTCCCAGGCTTTGACCACCGGCGGCCAGCGATCGCCCAGCAAAACCAGCGGCCGCGGCTCCAGAACCCGGGTCATCAGTTTATTCCAGACCAGCGAAAGTTCGACCACCGTACCCATCCCTCCCTTGATGGCGATAAAACCTACCGAGCGGGTGATCAGGTGCTGCAGCCGGTCGTAAAAGTGATCGGTCGCTACTTTATCGGTCAAAAACCGGTTCGGCTCAGCCTTGAATTGATTCATCACGATACCCAGCACCCGGCCGCCTTTTTCCCGCGCGCCGCGCGAAGCCGCTTCCATTACGCCCAGGTAACCGCCCGTGCAGATGGTAAATCCGGCTTCTGCTGATCCAGCCCCGATCTCGCGGGCCTGCGCATACTCCGGGTCGCCCTCGCGGCACTTGGAACCGCCGAAAATTGTTACGATCTTTTCTTCAGCCATCGTGGATATTCTACGGGGGGGGGGGGGGGGGGGGGGGGGGGGGGGGGGGGGGGGGGGGGGGGGGGGGGGGGGGGGGGGGGGGGGGGGGGGGGCTTGAAAATTTGATCGGCAAGTTCAAGTCCCCGTCGTTTTTGGCCGGCTTTGAATTCAATATCCGGGTCATTAGATTATATACGTGAATGTTCTCAAAAGGCTCTATCAAAAGATGCTTGAAAAAGGCGCTGCCGTGCGCGATAAAGGTCGCCCGCATCGAAACCAACTCGTTATCGTATCCATGCGCGCCGCGCATTTGGTCCGGATTACTGTCCGCAGCCCACTCGTCATATCTTTTATGGTTGGTCATGGCCCAGCCTTCTTCGGAAGAACAGATGATCGGCGCCACCCGCGGGCCGTCCTTGTAATGAAACCTTTCCGGAATATCTTTCTTTCGCCAGCACGTAGTGTGTTGGATATCTTTCAGGCTGTTCATGACACGATCTTCCATGCCGGGTTTGGGAAATATCTGCACGATCTCACCGGTCCAGATGATCGGATCGGCGATCTTTTTATCCGCGACATCAAAATGATCGTCAAGGAAGATGTTATTTTTCGGGTCGACTTTGGCCATCCCGTGGTCGGAAACAATGATGATATTTACTTTCCGGTCGATCCCGCGAAGTTTCAGACCGTCCATCAGGCGTCCGATATAGCCGTCCACGTTTTGCACGGCATAACCTACCTCTTCGGATTCGGGCGAGAAGGCGTGCCCGGCGTCATCGGTGTCGCTGAAATACATGCTGATCATGGTCGGGCGTTTTTCGGCCGGCAGGTCGAACCACGACAAAGTTTTGTCAACGCGCATTTGCTGAGGCACTTGTCCGGCATATTCGCGCCAGTAAGTCGGCGCATGGCCCTCGATCATCGTGCCCGTGCCGACAAAGAAATACGAACCTGCGATCTGTCCCTGCTTTTCCGCCGTCACCCAGATCGGCTCACCCAGCCACCAGCGCGGGTTGAGCACCTCGCTCCGCTTGTCCATTTTAAAGATGGTGCCGAAATCGTAGACGTTATTTTCCACGATGCCGTGATGCGCCGGGTAGAGTCCGGGTGGAGATCGAGTAATGATTCGGAAAGGTCTTGGACGGAAAGACGGGGGTCATCCACTTTGCCCGCACGCCTTCGCCGGCCGGAGCTGATTCAAAACCTTCGGTTTATATTTATCGAGATAGTCGTACCGGAAACCGTCCAGCGAGATAAGGATGACCGTCGGTTTTCAGGTCCTTGATCTGTTTTACCTGAGCGGAATAAATTAGAGACGGCAAGAAGGCCCGCGGTTAACAGCCCAGAAGGACAGAGAAAACATTTCTCATTCAAGAAAAATAATCTATCAGTAAGCAATAATGCAAATTCTGGGCTATGAGGTACGAGTTACCGGGAACGAAGTGATAACCGGCTTCTTATCCGTCAGAACCGGGGGGATCCGTAGCGACCGGGTTCTTATCCGAGGGGCTATATGACTGTTAGTTTTTCGCTACGCTCAGAGCCGGTCAACTGCGTTCCCAGGTTGCTGACTTGTTGCCCTAAACGCCAGGCTTTCCGCCTGGTATTTATTCCATTCCTCTATCCCATCGCCCGGAAGGATGAACGACACTTAATTATCCGGCCGCACCAGCACGCTGAACGTATGTTTCGATCCGAATATCTCAATAACATGCGGGTAGAGCGGGAACGTCTTGTGCTCCAGCCATTCCGGCAGCGTGCCGAAATTAGTTTCGCCCGTCTTTTCCTGCCCGTCGGAAAATGTGAGCAGCTTGAATTTCGGCTCCCGCAGATAATCAAAATTGCTTTTGCCGTCGATCAAAAACCACGGGAAGCGATTTCCCGCCTTGATCTTAAAATTCATATCGGTGCCGTGGCGGCTCAGAGGGCTTTATCGTAGCTGATGCCGATCTGCGAAAGCGTCGGGAAAATAAACTCCTTGGCAGCGTCGAATTGAACGACCAGTTTTGCCAGCGGCGGCAGGATATGATCGCGGAATAGGCGGAAATACCATTCATCGCCGGTGCCGAATTCGAAGATCTAATCGGTCGTTTTCAAAAGCCTTTTCGCGTTGGCGATGCGCTCGTCGTTGTATGAATCGAGCACGCGCGGCTCTATATAACCTTTAACGACGAACGCCAATTTCCAGGCCAAATTGTAAGCGTCCTGAATGCCGGTGTTCATCCCCTGCCCGCCGGCCGGGGTGTGAACGTGGGCCGCGTCACCGGCCAGAAAACACCTGTCTTTTCTAAAACTTTCCGCGTGACGGGTATGAACCTTATAACTGGAAAACCATTCGACCTTGGTGATGTCGAGCGGTAACTGGGCCAGGCTTTTTACTTTTTCTTCGATCTCATTGTAGAGAATATCCGTGCCCTCTTTTTTCATCGTGATCCGGCATATTGCCGACCAACCGCCAATGCTTTTCGCCGCGCAGCGGGAAAAACAGCACGAACGCGTCCGCGCCGAAGATCGCATAAAGCGTGTCCCGGCTCAGGTCCACTTCCATATCCACGTCGGCGACATAAAACATCCGCGAAGTGGTGCTGCCCTCGAATCCCAGTCCAAGTAAATGCCGCGTGGTGCTGCCCGCGCCGTCGCATCCGGCCAGGTATTTGGCCTCGATCTCCTGTACGCGGCCGTAGTCGATTTAACTGTCGCCCTGACGCCGTTCTCATCCTGCGTAAAGCTTCCAGCTCAGTCTGCCACCAGACTTCCTTCCCGTTCTTTTGCAGGAATTCGTAGAGCAGTTTTTCATTTTCACTTTGCTCAAAGGTCAGAACATAAGGGTACGGGCTCATATCGGTGCCGATGCCGGTCAGATCGAGTTCCGCGCGCAGCTTTCCCTCGCTCATCAGGTTTAGCTTATGAATAAGGGCGCCGCGTTCGATGGCGGGCTGCGCCAGGTCCATCTGCTCATAGATCTCCAACGAGCGCGCATGAAACGCCAGCGCCTTGGAAAGCTCGGTCACGCCTTCCTTCTTGTCGATAATGATGAAATCCACGCCGTAACGGATAAGCTGCGCTGCCAGAGACAGCCCCGTCGGCCCCGCCCCGATGATCAAAACCTCTGTGTTCATAAGGAAAGATTAGCTAAACGGGCGGGTAAAAACAACTTGGGGTGCCGGTTGAAAATACGGCGGAAGCCCGTCGCGTCAGCAAGGGCAAAATTTTTTTTTAAAAAAATTATTTTTTTTTTTTTTTTTTTTTTTTTTTTTTTTTCTTAATTATTATCCTTTCATCCTGTATTTATTTATTAAAACCCTTCCTTAACGTGTCGGGCTTCCCGCGTCAAAATACGCTACGGTTTTTTTTTTTTTTTTTTTAAAAAAAAAAAAAAAAAAAAAAAAAAAAAAAAAAAAAAAAAAAAAAAAAAAAAAAAAAAAAAAAAAAAAAAAAAAAAAAAAAAAAAAAAAAAAAAAAAAAAAAAAAAAAAAAAAAAAAAAAAAAAAAAAAAAAAAAAAAAAAAAAAAAAAAAAAAAAAAAAAAAAAAAAAAAAAAAAAAAAAAAAAAAAAAAAAAAAAAAAAAAAAAAAAAAAAAAAAAAAAAAAAAAAAAAAAAAAAAAAAAAAAAAAAAAAAAAAAAAAAAAAAAAAAAAAAAAAAAAAAAAAAAAAAAAAAAAAAAAAAAAAAAAAAAAAAAAAAAAAAAAAAAAAAAAAAAAAAAAAAAAAAAAAAAAAAAAAAAAAAAAAAAAAAAAAAAAAAAAAAAAAAAAAAAAAAAAAAAAAAAAAAAAAAAAAAAAAAAAAAAAAAAAAAAAAAAAAAAAAAAAAAAAAAAAAAAAAAAAAAAAAAAAAAAAAAAAAAAAAAAAAAAAAAAAAAAAAAAAAAAAAAAAAAAAAAAAAAAAAAAAAAAAAAAAAAAAAAAAAAAAAAAAAAAAAAAAAAAAAAAAAAAAAAAAAAAAAAAAAAAAAAAAAAAAAAAAAAAAAAAAAAAAAAAAAAAAAAAAAAAAAAAAAAAAAAAAAAAAAAAAAAAAAAAAAAAAAAAAAAAAAAAAAAAAAAAAAAAAAAAAAAAAAAAAAAAAAAAAAAAAAAAAAAAAAAAAAAAAAAAAAAAAAAAAAAAAAAAAAAAAAAAAAAAAAAAAAAAAAAAAAAAAAAAAAAAAAAAAAAAAAAAAAAAAAAAAAAAAAAAAAAAAAAAAAAAAAAAAAAAAAAAAAAAAAAAAAAAAAAAAAAAAAAAAAAAAAAAAAAAAAAAAAAAAAAAAAAAAAAAAAAAAAAAAAAAAAAAAAAAAAAAAAAAAAAAAAAAAAAAAAAAAAAAAAAAAAAAAAAAAAAAAAAAAAAAAAAAAAAAAAAAAAAAAAAAAAAAAAAAAAAAAAAAAAAAAAAAAAAAAAAAAAAAAAAAAAAAAAAAAAAAAAAAAAAAAAAAAAAAAAAAAAAAAAAAAAAAAAAAAAAAAAAAAAAAAAAAAAAAAAAAAAAAAAAAAAAAAAAAAAAAAAAAAAAAAAAAAAAAAAAAAAAAAAAAAAAAAAAAAAAAAAAAAAAAAAAAAAAAAAAAAAAAAAAAAAAAAAAAAAAAAAAAAAAAAAAAAAAAAAAAAAAAAAAAAAAAAAAAAAAAAAAAAAAAAAAAAAAAAAAAAAAAAAAAAAAAAAAAAAAAAAAAAAAAAAAAAAAAAAAAAAAAAAAAAAAAAAAAAAAAAAAAAAAAAAAAAAAAAAAAAAAAAAAAAAAAAAAAAAAAAAAAAAAAAAAAAAAAAAAAAAAAAAAAAAAAAACAAGCGCTAAAATGACAACCAAATAAAAACTTCATTTTTTTTTTTTTTTTTTTTTTTTTTTTTTTTTTTTTTTTTTTTTTTTTTTTTTTTTTTTTTTTTTTTTTTTTTTTTTTAAAAAAAAAAAAAAAAAAAAAAAAAAAAAAAAAAAAAAAAAAAAAAAAAAAAAAAAAAAAAAAAAAAAAAAAAAAAAAAAAAAAAAAAAAAAAAAAAAAAAAAAAAAAAAAAAAAAAAAAAAAAAAAAAAAAAAAAAAAAAAAAAAAAAAAAAAAAAAAAAAAAAAAAAAAAAAAAAAAAAAAAAAAAAAAAAAAAAAAAAAAAAAAAAAAAAAAAAAAAAAAAAAAAAAAAAAAAAAAAAAAAAAAAAAAAAAAAAAAAAAAAAAAAAAAAAAAAAAAAAAAAAAAAAAAAAAAAAAAAAAAAAAAAAAAAAAAAAAAAAAAAAAAAAAAAAAAAAAAAAAAAAAAAAAAAAAAAAAAAAAAAAAAAAAAAAAAAAAAAAAAAAAAAAAAAAAAAAAAAAAAAAAAAAAAAAAAAAAAAAAAAAAAAAAAAAAAAAAAAAAAAAAAAAAAAAAAAAAAAAAAAAAAAAAAAAAAAAAAAAAATTTTTTTTTTTTTTTTTTTTTTTTTTTTTTTTTTTTTTTTTTTTTTTTTTTTTTTTTTTTTTTTTTTTTTTTTTTTTTTTTTTTTTTTTTTTTTTTTTTTTTTTTTTTTTTTTTTTTTTTTTTTTTTTTTTTTTTTTTTTTTTTTTTTTTTTTTTTTTTTTTTTTTTTTTTTTTTTTTTTTTTTTTTTTTTTTTTTTTTTTTTTTTAAAAAAAAAAAAAAAAAAAAAAAAAAATATATATATATATAAAAAAAAAAAAAAAAAAAAAAGGTGATCAGTATAATAGGGGGGTTGTAAGGGATAGCGTTTCATTTCGCAAATAATTACCGGATGATGAGTAAAAAGAAAAGCAGTTGGAAGCACAAGCTGGCCGCGATTTTGGTTTCCTGCTTTATGATGTTGGTCGTGGTGCTGTTGTGGCGAAGGCTTTTGCCGTCTTTTCACGCGCATCACTTTTCTGGAAACGACCCGCTATTTATTTACTCCCCACCGCTTCGGGGCCAGTTTTGGCAACACGCCGAACCTGGAAGGCCTCGCTTTCAGCGAAAAATTCAACATCGACGCCGAAGGGTTTCGCTACGACCCGGAATTTGAATCCACCGCGCCGCCACTTTCCGTCGACGCGCCCGCGATCCTGATCATCGGCGATTCGGTGAGCTTCGGCCCGGGCGTCAAGGAAAACGAAAGCATCGCCGGGCTTTTGCGGCGGGCGATACCCGGTGAAAAAGTTTATAACGCGTCGGTGCTGGGTTATGACACTTTTGATTACAAAAATGTGGTAACTTCCGTCGTGCGGGGGAATCCGGGATAAAACAGGTTTTGCTTTTTTTTTGCCTCAACGATCTGAGCGACGTCAGCAAACAGATAATCAGGCAGCAGACCGAAACCTACAAAACCCCGATCAGCCGCGCGATCAGCCGACCGCGGCCCGGCGGATAAACGATTACCTGCGCGGCCGTTCAAAGCTATATCTTGGGCTGCGCAGTCTTTTGTACAATTCCTCAAAGGCTATATTTTATAAACGACCTGTCTTTTTATCAAAAAGACGAGAAGCCGGAAGGGACCTGAAAGCCGCTCGCCGATCTCAACAAGTCGCTGGGCAGCCGGGGTATTAAATTCAAGGTCTTTTTGCTGCCTTATGAGGTGCAGGTGCGCGCCGGCAGCCCGCCCGAATACTTTAGCGCCAGCAAAAGGTTTCCAACTTTTTACGTGAGAATAATATAGATTATTATGATGCTATGGAAGATTTCAGAAAGGCGGACTCGCCCGTTCAGCTTTATATTTTCGGCGATCCGATGCACCTCAGCGCGAGCGGAAATCGCCTGACGGCCGAAACCGTTTGCCGCGAAATAGAAGAAAAATGCACTATCAGTAGTAGAATCTTAAGTACCAATGACGCACATTTTAGGATCTCAGCTTTTTATCACGACAGCGCCGCTGCGCTTATCACCGACGGCAAAATTGTCACGCCGCGCAGGAAGAACGTTTTACCCGCATCAAGCACGACTATAATTTTCCCAATAACACAATCGTATTGCCTTAAGGAAGCCGGTATCACCGCCGATCAGTTGACGGCCGTCGCTTTTTACGACAAGCCTTTTCTGAAATTCGAGCGCCTGATGGAAACCTACCTGGCCTATGCGCCCAAAGGCAGTTCCTCGTTCATGAAGCGCGCTGCCGCTCTGGCTCAATCAAAAACTTTTTTTGCCGCGCGAGATCGACAAAGGCCTGGGCAATATTTACGAAGGCCCGATCTATTTCACCACGCACCACGCTTCGCACGCCGCCAGCGCGTTCTTTCCTTCGCCTTTTCGCGAAGCGGCGATCATTACTTTTGACGGCGTGGGCGAGTCAGGCACGTCGACCTGGGGAGTCGGCCGTGACAACCGTATCGATCTGCAAAAGGAAATCCGTTTTCCCCATTCGCTCGGGCTGCTCTACAGCGCGTTCACCTATTACACCGGTTTTCGCGTCAACTCCGGCGAATACAAACTGATGGGATGGCGCCTTAGGCAAGCCGAAATACGTCAAAGAAATTCTCGATCACCTGATCAACGTAAAGAAGACGGCTGGTCTGGCTGGACCAAAGCTATTTCAACTACAGCGCCGGGCTGACGATGACCAACGAAAAGTTCAACAGGCTTTTCGGCCAATCGGCGCGCGACCCGGAAACGCCGATCACGCAGTTTCAGATGGATATCGCCGCCAGTATCCAGAAAGTTACCGAAGACGTGATGATGCGCATTGCCGCGCATGTGCATAAAGAAACCGGGATGGAAAATCTTTGCATGGCGGGCGGCGTCGCGCTGAATTGCGTGGCTAACGGGCTGCTGTTAAAAGAAAGTCCCTTCAAAAATATCTGGGTGCAGCCGGCGGCGGGCGACGCGGGCGGAAGCTTAGGCGCGGCGCAATTCGTCTGGCACCAGATAATGGATAACCCGCGTGAAGTAAATGGCACCGACACCCAGTTCGGCAGTTATCTCGGCCCGCGTTATACCAATGATGAGATCAAGAGCTTTCTTGATTCCGTCGGCGCGAAATATTCCTACTTCAACACCGAAGACGATCTCTATCGTGAGATCGCCGGTTTGATAGGCTCGGAAAAAGTCACCGGATTATTTATGGGACGGATGGAATTTGGCCCGCGCGCTTTAGGCGCCCGCAGCATTCTCGGCGACGCCCGCAGCGCGCAAATGCAATCGACCATCAACCTCAAGATAAAGTTTCGCGAATCTTTCCGGCCGTTCGCGCCCAGCGTTTTACAGGAGCGCGTCAGCGATTATTTTGAAATGGACGCCGAAAGCCCTTATATGCTGATGGTGGCGCCGGTTAAAGAAGAACGGCGGATACCTATGACCGAAGAACAAAAGAGTCTATTCGGCATCGAAAAACTGAAAATGCCGCGTTCGGACGTGCCCGCGATCACCCACGTGGATTACTCCGCCCGGGTGCAAACCGTTGACCCTGTTAGGAATCCGAGCTACTATAAAATTTTGAAGGCTTTTGAAGATAAGACCGGCTGCGGGGTAATAATAAACACTTCGTTCAACATCCGCGGCGAGCCGATAGTTTGCCGTCCGGAAGAAGCCTACCGGTGTTTTATGTTCACCGATATGGACGCGCTGGTGCTGGAAAACTTTATTTGTCTGAAAGAAGATCAGCCGCCGATGGAAGGCAGCGAGGAATATAAAAAACAGTTCAAGCTGGATTAAGAAGTATGGCAAGACGTTCAAGTATCATTTCGGAATTCATGGGGTTTATGCGCGAGCATAAAGCCTATTGGCTGGCGCCCATTATCGTGGTAACACTGCTGCTGGCCGGTATCATCGTGCTCGGCGCGCTGGGCGGCGGCGCCGCGGCCCCGTTCATCTATACGCTTTTTTAATTAGCATTTTGTCGCCCTTATGTCATTGGTAAAACTTAATTGGAAACCCACGCCAAAACAGCTTAGGCAATTTGGCGTAATTTTTTTGACCGGCTTTGTTCTGATCGGGCTGGTCAAATATTTCTGGCCGTTTTCCTGGGGTATCAGCCAGGATAAGAGCGTCGGGATTTACAGCATGCTGATCGGAGTGATCGGCGGCGGCCTCGCGCTGACTGGCACTAATGTTGCGCTTCCGCTCTACTATCTCTGGATGGGGATCGCCTTTGTCATGGGCAATATCATGAGCCGGGTGATAATCGTGCTTATTTATTATGGCGTGGTCACCCCGCTCGCGCTCGCCGGCCGCCTGGTCGGCCGCGACCGGCTGCAGCTCAAAAAACTCAAACCGATTCTTACTGGCATGACATTTCCCTTCCAAAAGAAGCGGAAAAATCGAACGCCAATTTTAATTGGACTGGGGACGCCCGTCCGCAAAAACGTCGCTTGCGGCCTAAACTTACTAAAATCAAATCAATTATATTGCTTTCGGCAAATTTTGCACGGACGTCCGCGCTCCGATAAGATTAGTTTCAAAATCCGAAAGAATTAACTATAATTTAACAGCCGCTTTACCAAATCTAGATCCGGGAGAATTTTTTGTGAAAAAATACAATTCAATATTTACCGTTCTCTTTGTAACCGCCGCTTTGTTTATAGTGGGCGTCACCTGCGGTCAAAGCGGCAGCACACAACCACCAGCACGACGTCACTTAAGGCGCCGGGACTAATGCGTGCAACACACCTCTGCGCCGCCCGCGCCCAAAAGATATTTCCGGCAGTTACGAGGTCACCGGCACCAATGAAGGCGGCGGCGGAAACTATAAAGGCACGCTGGAAGTGACCGACCGCGACGAGGTGTACCAGTTCAGTGGACCGCCGGTAAGACCTACGAAGGCGTGGGCGTAAAAACGGAAATAAGGTGGCGGTTTCGTTTATGAAGGCCGGACGGCAAAGGCTGCGGCGTCGTGCTGTACAAGATCGGCTCCGACGGTTCGCTCGACGGCAAAGCCGGCTATTGGGGCACCAACCAGTCGGAAACCGAAAAAGCCACCCGCACCAGCGGCACGGGCCTGGAAGGTGAATACGACATCAGCGGGAAAAATCCCGAGGGAAAAGAATATAAAAGAAAACTCTCGGTCAAATCTTCCGGCGCCGGATACCTGTTCTCCTGGAACGGAAAACTCAACGGGTTCGGCATCAAACAAGGCGAAAAAGTCGCCGTCGGGCTAGGAAAAAAGGCATGCGGTTTTGTTCCTACGAAGTCGCTTCTGATGGAACCATGAACGGAAAATGGGGCAGCGTCGGCACCAACACCGTGGGCTCGGAAACAGCCAAGAAGAAATAAAAATCTATGGAGCGCGGGCATCCCTGCCCGCATCTTATTCTTAATATTAAAGCCTGTCGCTTTTTAGTGACAGGCTTTTTTCTTATTTAAAGTTTGTTTCAGTTATTTCCGGGAGCCTGTATGATTATCTGCGAATCCGCCTGCCGGTGAACTATATGCCAGGCACCGGATTCACGGCGAAAGATCATGGTCACTCGATAATCCTTGGTTGACTCTTTTTTCTTGTCCCGGAACTTTAAAACGGATATGTTCCAGCTGCACAACATAACCAAAGTCTCCACTGACGTTTGTCACCAGCCGTTCAATCTATATTGGTGCGTCCTGAAAATTGTTCGCCCACCCAATCGAGACGCTTGCCGACCTTTCCCCATCCTTTTTCAATCGTACCGCCAAACCCTCCGGAAAGAGTGATGTCATCGGCCTGGGACCATAGTGCTTTGAAAGCGGCTGCGCGCCCGTTTTGCAATTCCAGTTGTGCCGCATCCATCTTCACCAGCATTGCGTCAAAATCCTTATGAGATTTACCTGGCTTAGTCTGTGCATAAGATACTGTTACAAAAATGCAAGCAATATGATTATGTTAGAAATATTTTTCATTGAGTTGATTTAATACCCGTAAGTATAACTTAAGGTCTTAACCTATAAAGCATTCTGGGAAAAGGATTGCTTCCCTGATATGCTCGATGCCATACATCCAGGCAGAAAACTGTTATAAACCAAACCATTCACGCAAAGAATTATTAAGTTTTTGGCTGTCGGAGTCGGAGAGTATCCGACTGATTTTAATACGAGATTTTCATGTATTGAATAAACTCCGCGCTTCACAGATGTTTCAACGTTTAGTCCTACTTGTTCCCAGTTTGTTAACACAAACTCACCCGTGCGTAAATTACTGGTTTTACTTGTTAATGGGACAATAAATATATCTTTTGAACTATGGGGAGTGCTAACAACTACTGCTGGACGAACTTTAATATCCGTTAGATCAGAAAAAGGGTAACGAACCAGAATGATCTCATTTTTCGAGTAACTCGGCATAAATATTATCCTTTTCGTCTGCCCAAATTTCCTCAATAGAGCTTTTACTCGCCATTAGCCAAAAATCTTTTTCCTCTTCTTCAGGTAATAAAGTAATTAAGGCACGCGTTCCTTCAGCTAGATCCACCTCCTCTAAAGGTTGAATTCTCCCTTCTTTTACCACCGCCCAGATTGTATTGATCATAATTAATGCTCCTCAGATAATATTATATTACGGCCGCAACCTATAAAACATTCTGGGGAAAGGAATTGCTTCCCTGATGTGTTCGATGTCGCGCATCCAAGGTGCAGCGCTCGATGCTCGTTCCAAATCCTGAATGCGGCACGGTCTGCGGCAGCCGGGTTTTGAGAGGCTAAAGGATAAAAGAGAAAGGCAAAACTCTTACTTATCCTTATCGCCTTTTGCAATTTCGAATTTAAAAAACCCGGTCACTACCGTTCCCGGTTCTGACTTCATCATGATGGCCAGCGTTTATATTAAAGATCTCCAAAAAACAAACTTTCCCGCAATCCTTCCTACAAAAAGAAACAGCTATCGACAATAATAGTCTCGCGGCATTTCCGCTTTCGGCAGCGCTCACGTTCCGCTGATCTTTTCAAGCCGCTTTTAGATGCTTTGGGAATGTTACGTGTGATTTTTAAGATTTCTGTTTCATTTTTGTTTCACTGTTTCATCCTGAAACGCCTGAAACAGTGAAACAACTTCGCCTAATACCTAAGGCCTTAACCTGTTAAGCATTCTCGGAAAAGGGATTGACTCGCGCACATGCTCGATGCCGCACATCCATGCGGTGCAGCGTTCGATACCCATTCCAAAGCCCGCGTGGGGCACGGTTCCGTAGCGGCGCAGGTCCAGATACCACTCGAAAGACTCCTGCGGCAAGCCGTGCTCCTTGATCTGCTGCTCGATAAATTCCAGGTCCATCGCGCGTTCGCCGCCGCCGATGATCTCGCCATAGCCTTCAGGCGCCAATAGGTCGGCACCCAGCGCTAGTTCCGGGCGCTCCTTGTCGCGTTCGAAATAAAACGCTTTGATGATGGCGGGAAAATGATGGACAAAAACCGGCTTGCCATGGCGGCTGGAAAGATAGGTTTCATCCGGCGCGCCAAAATCGCCGCCCCATTCAAATTTGTTTTCGAGCTCGCCGGAAGCAAAGCCTTCCTGCAGCATTTTCACGGCATCGTCATAATGAATGCGCGGAAACGGCGGGATGATCTCTTCGAGTTTAGCCGGGTCGCGCTCCAGCACTTTCAATTCTTCCTGGCGATCGGTCAAAACCCGCTCGACAATAGAAGCGATCAGGCCTTCGCCGAGCTCCATCGCGTCTTCCAGATGCGCAAAGGCCATCTCGGGCTCAACCATCCAAAATTCGGTCAGGTGACGACGGGTCTTTGATTTCTCCGCGCGGAAAACCGGGCCAAAACAATAGGTTCGGCCAAAGGCCGCCGCGGTGGCTTCGTTATAAAGCTGGCCGGACTGGGTCAGGTAAGCCTTGTTGTCATCAAAATAATCCACCTCGAAAAGCGTGGTAGTTCCCTCGCACGCGGCCGGGGTAAAGATCGGCGTGTCGCATAGTATGAACCCGTTGTTATCAAAATAATCACGCGTGGCCTTGATCACCGTATGGCGGACCTTCAGCACCGCGTTCTGCTTTTTGGAACGGATCCACAGATGGCGGTTATCCATCAAAAATTCCGTGCCGTGCTCTTTAGGCGTGATCGGGTATTCGTGCGCGTTCTGCAGCACCTCGATGTCTTTAACATCGATCTCAACGCCGATCGGCGAGCGCTCATCGGCTTTGACCAACCCGTGCACGATCAGCGAAGATTCCTGGCCCAGCGGTTTTGCTTTTTCAAAAACTTCTTCAGAATTGCCCTTGAACACGACGCACTGGACGATGCCGCTCCCGTCGCGCAACTGTAAAAACACCAGTTTCCCGCTCGAACGCGAGTTGTAAAGCCAGCCTTTCAGCGTGACCTCTTCCCCGATATGGTTCTTTAATTCGTTAATATATGTTTGCTTCATAAAATCTGATATTTTACGTATGATCTTTTAATTTCTCAAGCTTCTCTAAAATCTCCGGCGCCTCTTTCAATTCGACCAACGGAATGAGCTGCTCGTAAATATATTTCCAATCTAAATTTTCCTGCTTTATTAATACTGAATTTATATCGCTCCAATCTCTAACTCTGTCCGCAAATGCTTTTAACACTATTAGGTCTTATGCTGAACATATTTTTAATTTTATAGTTGGAAGATATTCTCGATACCGGGCGCGAGAGATCATCGATTCTTCAAACGGAAAAGCTCCAAGTGAAATATCGATGCCGATACCGATAAATTTTTCTTCGTCGCCGAATCCCGTCAGCAGCGTCAGATCGATCATCGCGACTTTGCCAATATTCTGTGAAATTCGATCAATCCTGACGTCGGCTCCGCCGGATGAAGCCATAACGCGGAACGAAAGGCTAAATCAAAAGCACGAATAGAATTCTCTAAATTCCCTTCGTGAATATCTTTAAGGCGCAATTCTTCGAGTATAGGGCCGACTCTCTTCCAGTTTTCCACCCAGTCTTTCATTGCGGCTTTTTCTTCAACCGTCATATATTAATTTTATCACAGAGAGACGGTTTCCGGCGCGGCAGCAATAGGCATTAAAAATTTGATTTCGTTGCATTTTTTTCGGATTTGCGTTCTTATTAATGACGTACAACTTTAAATCTTATGGCGGAAAAGAAGAAAAAGAAGGTCGATTATTCCAGCGCGTGGCAGGAAGCCAAAGTTCTGATCTGGAATTATCGCTGGCGTTTGTTTTTAGGCTCATCGCTAATGCTGGTCAGCCGCGGCGCGGGTTTTGTGCTGCCCTATTCCACCAAGTTTTTGGTTGACGACGTTTTCGGCCAGGGTAAATACGGCCTGCTAAAATGGATCGCTCTGGCGGTAGGTATTTCCACGGTTATTCAGGCCCTCACTTCTTTTGCTTTATCGCAGGTGCTCGGCGTGGCGGCACAGCGCGCGATCACCGAAATGCGCAAACGCGTTCAGGCGCACATCGAACGCCTTCCGACCTCTTATTTCGATTCTACCCAAACCGGCCAGCTTATCTCGCGCATAATGAACGACGCCGAAGGCATTCGCAATCTGGTCGGCACCGGGCTGGGACAGATCGCCGGCGGCGTTATCTCGGCCATCGTTTCCGTGATCGTCCTGTTCTATCTGAACTGGCAGATCACGCTGATGACCCTCGCCGTGCTGGCCGTGTTCGGCTTTGTTCTCAGTTATGCTTTCGGCAGATTGCGTCCCCTCTTTCGCGATCGCGGAATGATCCAGGCTGAAGTTACCGGGCGTTTGAATGAAGGCTTGGGGGGCATTCGCATCGTCAAAGCCTACACGGCCGAAAAACGCGAAGAGCTTTCCTTTGCCCGCGGCGCTCACCGCCTGTTTCGCAATATCGCAAAATCGATGACCGGCGTGTCGCTGACCGGTGCATTCTCGTCAGTGATCATCGGCGCCATCGCGGTGGTAATGATCTATTTCGGCGGTAACGCCGTGGTCGCAAATATTCAAAACCCGGCGGCGGGGATGTCATCCGGCGATTTTGCGCTCTACATCGCATTTACCCTGAACCTGGTATTCCCGATCGTCGAACTGGCCTCGATAGGCACGCAGATCACCGAGGCCTTTGCCGGGCTCGACCGTATCCGCGAAGTCTTTGATATGAAGACCGAGGATGATGCCGATGTTCAAAAACAGGATCTGCCCCGCATCGCCGGCGCGATCGATTTTGAAAACGTGTTTTTTGAATATGAAAAAGACGTGCCCGTTCTCAAAGGCGTTTCATTTCACGCCGAAGAAGGCACAACCACCGCTCTGGTCGGATCCAGCGGCTCGGGCAAGTCAACCATTCTTAGCCTGGTCCTGAATTTTATTCAGCCTAATACCGGGCTTATCAAGATCGACGGCAAAGATCTGCAGGACGTAAAATTACGCGACTACAGAAGACACCTGGGTGTGGTTTTACAGGACAATTTCCTCTTTGACGGCACCATTCTGGATAACATCCGTTTTTCCAAACCTGACGCCACGCCGGAGGAGATAAAGGAAATGTGCGTGGTTGCCAATGCCGATGAATTCATCGAAAAATTTCCCGACGGGTATAAAACCATCGTCGGCGAGCGCGGCGTAAAACTTTCCGGCGGACAGCGCCAGCGCATCGCCATCGCCCGCGCGCTGCTGGCAAATCCGCGCGTCCTGATCCTGGACGAAGCGACTTCGAGCCTCGACAGTGAATCCGAATCGCTGATCCAGGAAGGCCTGCGCCGCCTGCGCGAAGGCCGCACCACGTTTGTCATCGCGCATCGTCTTTCTACCATCCGCAGCGCCGATCAGATATTGGTGGTGGAGGCCGGGGAAATCCTCGAGCGCGGAACGCACGATGAATTGATCGCGATGAACGGGCGCTATAAACAGCTTTACGACAAGCAGTATCGCTTCGAACAAGACTTATTTGTTAATCCGGGTGAGGATTTCACGAGCAAACCGGCTGAGAAGATCGCAAAATCAAATCTATAAAATTGTATGGCAGAACAAACGCAAACGTATAAGAATCACACTCGCTGGTACCCGCTGGTGCATTTTGTTATCTTCCCGCTGCTGCTGGTACATCTCGGCTGGCAGATATATATGCTGACGCAGGAGAGAACGGTAGATCGCGCGGAAATGCTGCTGCTTGCGATCATCATCATACTTATCTCTTTTGCCGCGCGCCTGCAGCCCCTAAGAGTGCAGGACCGTATCATCAGACTTGAAGAAAAATTGCGATACCATAAGCTGCTTCCCCACGATGTGGCCGAAAAAGCATCGCAGATCTCAACGCGCAAAATGATCGCTTTAAGATTTGCCCCGGACGATGAGCTGCCGGAATTGGCGGACCGCATATTGAAAGGTGAATTAAATACCAGTAAGGAGATCAAGACGGCGATCCGGAATTGGCGCGGCGATCATTTGCGCGCCTAGTTTAGGCAGTTGTTTGGATTTTGTTAGTGCTGTTTCGTGTGATTTCGTGGTTCCAGTCTTAACTTATAAGTAACCCGAAACAACACAAAATATTTTTTATGCGTTGCAACCCGTATTCAGCGCGATCATTTTGCTGCAATTTGTTCTTTTAGAATTCTTTCCAAATTTGGAAACCTTTCCAGGTTTTCCGCCGCGCGCAAAACTATTCTAAACATCGGTTCGATAAAAGGAAGAAAATAGGTTTTGCCTCGATTGACCGACTGGAACGAAAACGTGCCGGCGGCTTTTAAACATCGCTGGATAGTCTGCAGGCGAAATTCATATGCAAAATCTTCTTCATCCAGTTCTTCCCACGGGACACTCCCGCGTATTTCTGCCGGGATTTTCGCGCGTATTTTAAGGAAGAATCTTCTTTTTTCAGCCAGCCATTCCGGTGACGGCGGCTCTACTATACGATCAAGCAGCAATGACACCAGATCGTAGCTCACCGTACCGATCCGCGCATCCTGATGATCTATAATATGCAGGCCGTTCTCCTTATCGACCATTAAATTCGCGGCATGAAAATCACGGTGGGTCAATACCTTGGCACGCCCGGCGAGTTCCTTGCTAAGTTCAATGAATTCGGCCTCGAGCGCATCATCAATATTCTCTTCCAGAGGCTTCTTTTTTAGCGTGTCAAAATAATGGGTCTTGAAAAAATTCAACTCCCACAACAATTTTTCTTCGTCGAACTTAAGGCGCGATGCGATCGAATTTAATTCATAGGCAAAGTGAGTTCCCAACTGAAGATAAGGCAACATGGTAATAGCGGTGTTTATCCACTTATCACGCTCTTCAGGCGTCACTGTTTCCAGGAGATTTCTTAAAATAGTATCTCCAAAGTCCTGGTGAATGATAATACCCAGTTCAGTATCGACGTTATATATTTTGGCAACCGGCATGCCCGCGGTCTCAAAAAGTTCGGTAACGTCTAAATAATTTTGGCCTTGTGGATCGGTCGGCTCCGGGTACACGGTGGCGATCGCGGTTCGCGGCGAAAAGATACGAAAATATTCCCGGGTAGAAGCATCTGAGGTAAGCTGTTCAAAACCCACCCCGGCCAGCTCCGGTATTTTGGCTAAATATTTTTCCAGTTTTTCTCTTGCAGACGACATACTAAATCAATTTTACGACATAATTATCACCCACAAAGGAGCCGTGCGGGGCTTTTTCCGGAATGACGGCATCGCGCACCATATCGGCGCGAACGATGGCGGCATTTTCAAAATATTCGCCGCTTTTTATCGTCACGCCATCGGCAATTATAGTCCGGTATAATTTCGCGCGATTTTCGATGGTCACATTGTCCCAGAGAATAGAGTCGCTCACCTCGGCGCTATTGGAAATACGGTTTTGGTTACCGGTAAAGATGCCTTTGCTTTTTCCTTCCAGCATCGCGAGGCTGATATCCAGGTACCGCTGAATGGTCGAAAGCTCGAACCAGCGGTCTTCCGTCACATGCGCCGCGATCTTCACGCCTTTCTCAAGCGCCGGGTGATAAAGCACCGGAAGAATGTCCGAATAGATGCCGCGCGGAATATAGTCGAACACTTCGGGTTCTAAAATATGTATGCCCGTAAACATCAGGGGTATTTGCTCATAATATTCCGCGGCTTGCGGAAATCTGCCGAATCCCGTGACGCAGCCGTTTTCGGTTTCGATCATGGTGAATTTTTCGCGGCCGAGATTTGGTTTGAGCACCATGGTGGCGATCGCGCCGCTCTCCCGGTGGGTCTTAAGGGCGGCGTTTAGATCGATATCGGTTATTATTTTTCCGTTGACGATAAGGAAAGTTTCGTCCTGCAGCAGATCGCGGGCATTGTCCAAAGCACCCGCGGTCCCCAGGATCTGCGGCGACTCAAGGGTGTAATGAATGTTCACCCCAAATTGCTCTCCGTCGCCGAGGGCTTTTTTCACGGACTCCGGCTGGTGGTGTAAATTTACCACCACCTGGTCAAACCCGTAGCCGGCGACGTACTCCGCCACATAGCCAACCAGAGGTTTTCCGAGAAAAGGAATGGCCGGTTTTGTGCGGTCTATCGTCAAAGGAAACAGACGCGTTCCGAACCCGGCCGCTAATATCATTGCTTTCATAAATTAGCGCTATTAAACTTACCTATAGAAATTACTTATTTCCGCCATTAAATGCAATTTTGGCACAACGAATTTGTCCGCTAGAATATCCTTATGGCCGAGCACATCTACGGGCTTTTCGAAAATGATACAAACAAAAGGCTTATAGGGCAGCTAAAAAAGCGGCAGGCAAATTTGCGGCTTTTTCCGGACATTACCGCCATCGCGCCGGCCGTAAAACCCGATTTCGATCTGTCGGCGTCGGATTGGATAGTTTTCCCCGATCTTTACAGCGTGGATTTCTTTCTCGCCAACATCACGGAAAAATTTAAACTCGACGAGCTAACGGTCTGTGCCCTCGGCGACTCTATCAGCGACCGGCTGCGGTTTTCACAGGTCCATGCCGATATCATCCCTTCCGACAGACAGACGAGCACGGTACTTTCCTCGCTCATCGCCTATGGATCGCTATCCGGCCTCAGACTTTTGATCCCCACTCGCCTGGGCGAGACACCGGCTGTTTCGGGGCTCTTGAGAGAAAATGGGGCCAACGTTCAGTTATTACCGGTCTATGAGATCGCTGACATACAGAACGCCCCGCGTTTCAGAACCTTGCTTCGGAACGGAGCGGTCGACGAATTTATTTTCACCTCTCCGCAGGATGTTTTTAGCTTTGCCTGGTTTATTGAACCCGCGCTTGCCCAGTTAAGGGCAGCGGCGACTGACGAAATAACTTTCAATACTCTGCGCGAATTCGGCCTTGAGCCGATAATGTATAAATAAAAAAGAGGCCGGAAATTCCGGCCCCTTTCGTCTGACTAAACAGAAACTCTGATTAGTGTGCGTTGTAGTTGGCAACAGGATAGTCGCCGTTCTGGCCCCATTCCGCTGAGAAGAAGCCCGCCGTCGAACCCAGCACGTAGAAGAAGTTCTGCGTCGGATCCGCGTTCGGTCTCCAGATAGCGATATCGGTTTTACCGTCGCCGTCATAGTCTCCCTGCGTCGGGAAGTCGGTGGCCGAGTTGCCCCAGAACTGGGCCGTATCAGCACCGCCGCCGCTCGGGTGGATCCACCACAGGATCTGTCCGCCGGAGCCTCTGATCGTGGCGATGTCGGTCTTGCCGTCAGCGTCATAGTCACCAGGTACGATCACGTCAGTCGGGGTTCCGAAGACCAGCGAATCGGATGAACCGGTAGCAAACAGTCTCCAGAAGCGGGCCTGGCCGCCGCCGGCATTGCGCTGAACGACAAAGTCGCTCTTGCCATCGCCGTCATAGTCGCCCGGTGACGGGAAGTCGCCATTCTGTCCCCATTGGACCGCGAACACGGGACCGCCCACCGATTGACGCCAGTACCAGAAGCTCGGGTTACCCGAAGCAGCACCAGCGCGATAAACCGCGATGTCGTCGAGACCATCGCCGTTATAATCGCCTACTACTCTGGGATCGTCACCGCTGAGGCCGAAGAATTCCGCTCTCATCGTACTGGTCGCGCTCTGCAGAATGTAATAGCCCTGCGAAGCCGGTCTCCAGATCGCGACGTCGGTCTTATTGTCGGCATCGTAATTACCAGGGACGAAAAAGTCGGACGCGATACCCCAGGCATCGATCTGAGTGGTCGTTCCGCCGGCATATTCGGTGAACCAGGTGATCTGGCCGCCGGGACCGCCGCCGGTGTTTCTCACGACACTGTAGTCGGTTTTGCCGTCACCGTTCATGTCAATGTAGTTCTGTGATGGCGTGACGACATTTGTCGTGATAGAGATCGTCCAGCCGCCGGAAATACTTCCGCCGTCTCCATTGACGAAGTCTCTGATATAAAGATTCCAGTTGCCGTTCGGGGCTGTGCCGTTAAAAGTGGAAGCGAAGGTGGCAGTGTTGCCGCCGGCAGGGCCGGGGTGGTTATAAACCAGCAGCGGTCCGGGAGCCGGAAATGAGTCGCCCGTAAAATAGGCAGCGGGTTTATACGTGCCGGGTCCCCACGGATCTTCGTCGGGCAGTAAAGTTGCGCCGCTATCCGAAAGAGTATACGTAACGGGATCGACCACATCGTCACCGTTTCCGTCTTGCAGCAGTAACGCAGCCCCTGTCGGGCCGACCACTACGATAGCGATATCATCCGGAAACGTGTGGGTAAAGTTATTGAACGTTACACTCACACTCGTGATAGTTCCCGACATTCCCGAGACCGGGATCGTCGACGGATACGGACTCGCATTTCCGATTAAAGGAATAGTTATCGGAGAAGAATTAGTAAACGTTGCTCCGAAAGAAACACTACCTAATCCAAAAACAATAACCGCCAAAAGAGACAAATTCCAAAACGATAGTCTCTTACCCTTCTTTTCACTCATTAGTTCTCTCCTCCTCGTTTGAACAAATGCTAGACTTGATTTCCAAAAAAATTCGCGATCGCGACAATATAAGAACAGTTTACGGGGCTATGTTAATCCCTTGAAGCCCTAAATGTCAATCTTTAGCCTACTTAATGGCAAATTTTAAAAAATAAAAAGGCCGGGGTTCCGGCCTTTTAGTCTGACTAAACAGGTATCTGATTAGTGTGCATTGTAGTTAGCAACCGGATAGTCTCCGTTCTGTCCCCATTCGAAGGTCAGCAATCCGCTGCCATTCGAACGATCGACAAAGAAGAGATTCTGGGTCGGGTCTGCATTCGGTCTCCAGATCGCTCTGTCCGTCTTGCCGTCGCCGTCATAGTCTCCCTGCGTCGGGAAGTCAGTGGCAGAGTTGCCCCAGAAGTTAGCCGTGTCGGCGCCGCCGCTGCTCGGATGCGTCCACCACAGGATCTGGCCGCTGACGCCGCGGATCACAGTGAGATCGGTTTTGCCGTCGCCGTCATAGTCGCCCGGAAGGACAACGTCTGTCGGGGTTCCGAAGACAAGTGAATCACTCGAACCGGTGGCAAACAATCTCCAGAAGCGGGCCTGGCCGCCGCCGGCATTGCGCTGAATGACAAAGTCATTTTTGCCGTCGCCGTCATAGTCGCCGGGTGCTAAGAAGTCGCCATTCTGTCCCCATTGAACCGCAAACACGGGGCCGGCCGCCGCTTGACGCCAGTACCAGAAGCTCGGGTCGCCCGAAGCCGCACCGGCACGATAGACCGCGATGTCATCCAAACCGTCGCCGTTATAGTCGCCCAGCACGGTCGGATCGTCGCCCGATTGTCCGAAGTTTTCCGTTCTCAGAGTAGCTGTCGCACTCTGCAGAATGAACCAGAAGGATGAACCCGGAGCGCCTGGTCTCCAGACCGCTACGTCCGTCTTGGTGTCGGCGTCATAGTTGCCCGGCACAAAGAAGTCGGTCGCGATTCCCCACGGATCAGTCTGGCCGGTAGCCAAACCATTATAGTTGGTGAACCAGGTGACCTGGCCCGTCGGGCCGCCGCCGGTGTTGCGAACCACAACCCAGTCAGTCTTGTTGTCACCGTTCATGTCGATGTAATTCTGCGTACCGCCTGCTGCTGCCGTCAAAGTCAAACTCGCAGCCGTGACCGTACCCGTGTCGCCCGCGCCGCGATCGCGGAAACGAAGCGTCCAGGTACCGTTACCCGGGGTCGAAGCAAAAGTCGTATTGAGACTGGTCGTCGCAGGAGGATTGGTCGTCGGTCCAGTAACAACAGTACGGTTGGTGCTGGTCGGAACGGGGTTAGTGGCCGCTGTCGTCCACCAGTTGGCCGCCGCCGTATCGGCAAAAGTGTAAGTGTTTGCCGTCGAAAGGTCATTTGCGCTTCCCGCGCAGGTGTTGGCCACAGTTGAAGTGGTTCCGGTTATCGCAAAAAGCAAATGCGACGGCGAACCGCCCGGTGCGCGCAGCGAAACTTCAAGGTCCTGCAGGAACGTGTGCGAAGCGCTAAATGAAACAATAGCGCTGGTAACGTTTCCACCCAGGCCGGTCACCGTGAAGGTGACGTCCTTAAAGGTTGTTGATAGATTTTGACAAACCGGGGATCCAATGTCCGAATCAGGGATCGCGCCTAAAGATGGTGCGTTTGCCGGAAATGTGGCCGCAAAAGATGCGGTTGAAACCACGCAGAGTGCAATTGTCGCAAACAACCATGTTATTTGCTTCCTGCCAAATTTTCTCATTTCTTCCTCCTCTTAGAATTCAAAGGCATGCCTATTCTTGATAAAGTTATATTACAAGATTACGCGAAACTCTCCACAAAAAAACAGAAAGTAGTAAAGTACTTGCCCTATATATTATGCGCGTCGCGTTAAATTGTCAATCACTTTTTTAACAGTTAAACAGAACTAAGGCATTCATTTACTACATTTTATTATCTGGACGTTAAAGTAGACGGGTTTTGCCCAAGGTTCCCTTTTGGGTTCCTAATCCGGGTAAATTTCGTGCTATTATTCCACCTTGAGAGTTTTGGGTCTTGTCCCGGTAATTTACGAGCTTCAGGCATAGGGCGAGGCCTCACCAAATATGGCAAGTGGCATTTTGATTCACGTTGTTGTCGGTGCGGAAAAGCGGACTGAGTTTTTCTCTGACGAACGCATTCGCATTGGCACGGAAGAATTGTGCAACCTGCAGATCCATTCCAAAAAGGCCCCTTTGCAAGGCGTGTGGCTGGAATTGGAAAAACTCGAAGATTCTTACCGCCTCATCGATTTTCACCCCGAATTACAGGGCCAGCTCAACGAACGTCCCTTAAGCCGGTATATTCTCATCCGGGACGGCGACGTCATAAAGATCCCCGGGTCCGATATAATCTTTTCCTTTTTTGAACTGACCGGCGAATCCGCTCTGATCTCGGTAAACCGCGATTCTCATATCGTGCCGTTTATTGAAGATGCGGCCCTGCAGTCCGCGACATCCCCGCGGCGTGACGATGCCAAGGCTTTTTTGCGCTCGTTTACCCGCGAATTGGTCAAGGAGATCGGCTGGGCTACCAGGCTGATCATTTTAACCCTGGCGATAGGTTTCTTGAGCGGGGTGCTCTATCTCGGTTTTGCCGTCTATAGCGAGCTAAAAACGGCACGCCAACAGGCCGAGGAACAACATAAGCTCATCCAGCGCCTGGAAGAACAAATGGCGCAGACCAGCAACGATATAACCAAGATAGATCAAAATAACCAGCAGATCATCAAAACCGTCTCTCTGGCCCCGAATCTGAGGGTGCAATACGGCAGCGGGGTCTGTCTGATTGCCGGTGTTTATGACCTGGTAGATAAAAAGTCGGGAAAACCTCTGCGCTACCCAGACCCGACCTCTTACGCGCCCGATCCCTACCAACCGCCGCCGCTTAACGAGGAAATGAGCGTGCAGCCGCCGCCCATGCGGTTGACGACCGAAGGCAACGGCAGCGTCGTCGAATATGATTTTGTCGGCACGGGTTTTTATGTCGGCGGCGGGTATATTTTGACCAACAGCCACGTGGTTCAGCCCTGGACCGAAGATGAACAGGTGCAGCAACTAAGCAAAAACTCGAACGGCAGGCCGAGATTGAAACGGATAGTCGCTTATTTCCCGAATTTCCCGCAGCCCTTCCCGCTAAAGGTTAAGGACACGAATAGCCGCGACGATCTGGCCGTCACGATGCTGGACGCGGAAGCGCTTTCGCCGGAAATACCCGCGCTGCCGCTGGAAATGGAAAGCTCGGACTCGGTCGCCGTGGGAAAAGCCGTGGTTTCGATGGGCTATCCCAACGGGCCCGACCGCCTGCTGGCAATGGTTGACGACGCGGAAGCCCGAAACCTCTATGCCCGCTGCGGCACATCGCGCCAGACGCTGATCGGTTGTTTAGGCCAGGCCAAGCGCATTCAGCCTTTGACTACCCAGGGAGCCATCACCGATCTCGATGCCCACCGGATAGTGCATGATGCCAAGACGGCCGAAGGCGGTTCCGGCGCGCCCGTTTTCGGGCAGTCCGCCAAAGTGGTCGGTGTTAACTTCGGCGTGTTCACCGAAAGCAACTCCGCCAATATGGCGGTTCCGATCAAGTATGCTATCGAAATGCTGCATCGAGCGGGATGGAAATCAGCCGAGGAGCAGGCCGCGGAAGCAAAGCTGAATGAAGGAAACGCGAATCTGAACGCCAACACCGCCGTCCCCGTCAACAAACCGCCCGAGAAGAGCGGAAGATAACCGTCTATGTTTACTGACACAACATTTGGATTGGTGGTTTTTGTTTCTACCTACATCATCGGCCGCATCATCAATGAAGGAGCGCTGAGAAAATTATCCGTAGAACAAAAAGCCGCGCTGCTCGATGCTTTTTCCTCTTACCGCATCTATAGCCTGATCGCGGTCGCGGTTATTTTTGTCGGATATATTCTGTCGGTTTATTTCCTTTCGCGATACGACTATTTCGTCAACACCGCCTTCTTCGCGCTTATTATTTGTGTCATGCTCTACAACACTTTTTTTGCGTATAAAACACTTTACACTCTCGGCCTGCCGCCGGGTTATATGAAAAGTTTCTGGTTAAGTTCTATAATTCAGTACGTCGGAGTTCTAATTTTATTTATGTCCGTACTGGGCAAATATTTCGGTTTATAAATGGATAATCTCGTTTTTTCAAACATGTTTCATCGGCCCGCGCGAACGCTGGTCAGCGTAATGGGGATTGCGGTCGGAGTTTTGCTGATAGTTTTCACGATCGGTCTGACCGAAGGCTCGCTGCGTGAGCGGGCAGCCAGAGAAGGCAATGTGGGCGCTGAGATAATGTATCGCGCCTCCGGCACGCGGGGTATGAGCGGATCGGAGTCTTTCCGCCTGCCGGTATCGGACGGGCCGGAGATCGCTAAGATCGAAGGCGTTAAAGCGGTTGTTCCGCTGGGCCAGAATACTGTTTCCACCGATGACAATAATACGGGCAGCCGGCTGATCGACGGGATAAATTTTGAAGAGTACGCCGCGATGGCGGGTTTGGGGATAATACAGGGACGTGCGCTCGGCGCAACCGGCGACGAGGTTATCATCGACACCTCATGGCAGCGGCAAAAAAAAGCGAAGCTCGGCGATCAGTTACGGCTTTACGAGCGCGACTTTACCATCGTGGGAACTTTTGAGCCTGCCGCCGGCGCCCATATTAAGATCCCTCTTTCGACCATGCAGGAGCTCCTCGGCAGCGAGGGGAAATGCAACTCATTTCTTATTTCGATCAAGGAAGGCCATAAGGCGGACGACGTCGCGGCCCGGATCCAGGACACTTTTCCTAAAAGCCAGGTATTGCTGACCCGGGAACTGGAAGAGCTTTATATGAACAGCATTCCCGCGCTCAATATTTTTTTGAACGTGATCGTCGGCGTAGCGGCGGTGATCAGCGCCCTGGTCGTGTTACTGACCATGTACACCACGGTGACCGAGCGCACCCGCCAGATTGGAATTCTTAAATCGATGGGAATGTCGCCCAACGGTATAGCCTGGATCATAGTTCAGGAAGCAATGCTGCTGAGCCTTCTGGGCGTCCTGGCAGGAGCGATATTTACTATTCTTCTGGCCATGGTCCTGACCCGTACCACGAGCCTCCAGATCGACCTGTCGCCGAAGATCATCGGACTTACTTTTGTGATCGGGTTGATCGGCGGAACGCTCGGCGCACTATACCCCGCCATGCGGGCAGCGCGAATGGATGCCGTTGAAGCGTTAAGTTATGAATAAGTTTTAGGGAGTTAGATCGTAAGAGCGGGCGCAAGCGACCCTTCCGGACTGCAAATTTATTTAGATCTTAGGCTTTACCTTTCAGTCAAGCACCTCTCAGGTCCGGAAGGGTCGCTTGCGCCCGCTCTTAAAATGCTGCTTATTTTCTGACTATTTATTCCACGTCGTGCTCCGACCCGGAGGCCGCGATCTCTTTACCGCTCTTGATCCAACCCGCACGCTCGGTTACTCCCGCAGGAAATTCATTGAACACAAACGGGCTCCATACCCGATCTTGTCTGTCCGTCATAAAAGCGAACATCGACGGCGCTTCCGCGTAGTCCAACCCGCTATAATTGAAATTCTTCGGCGCGCTGGCCATAAAGGCTTCAATAGCCGCGATACTGCGCGGCAATTTTGCGGTCATCCACTCTGTTCCGCCCTCGGTCACGAGCATATCGTCTTCGATACGGACGCCGATGTTTTTGTATTTCTCGAACGCCGGGCGGATCTTGGCGATAAAAGCTCTCATCTCCGGTGTATCCGCAAAATAATTAAGAGCATCTTCGCGGATATAGATACCCGGTTCGTTGGTAAAGGTCATACCGGCCTTAAGCGGCGTTCCATAGCTGCCTACATCGTGCACGTTCATCCCCAGCCAGTGGGAATTGCCATGCATGAACCAGATCGAATATTGCGGAATGCCATCGGTCGTTCTTCCCCGGCGAGTGCGCGGGGTAGACTCCGTTCCCGGGATCACTGCGCCGACGCCGGTGATCAATCCCAGCTTGGCAAGGCTCGCTTCAATGCTTTTAGCGGAAGCCTCTTCAACATCCGTCATTGAATTGCCGGGTTTGGTAACGGCGGCAACAGCTTCCTGGGCATTGTAAACCGCCTGGTAGATGTCCTTTTGCGCCTGGGTGAATTTTCCGCTGACGGGAAACGTGCGGGTTACGTCGGCGGTGTAATGATCGTATTCGGCTCCCACGTCCATCAGCAAAAGATCGCCCGCCCTAACCGGGTCCTGCGAAGTTTCATAATGCAGCGTGGTCGCATTCGGCCCGCAGCCCACTATCGACGGGTACCCCCAGAAATCAGCGTTGCGGCGGCGAAAAGTAAACTCCACCTGCGCCTGAACTTCATACTCCATCTTTGCGCGGCCCGCCATCGCCCACGAACTCATTTGCGCTTCGGTCGTGATATCGATCGCGTGCTGCAGAAGCCGTAACTCGTAGGGTGATTTCACCAGGCGCATCTCCGCAAAAAGCGGCTGCGCATTTTCGATCTTATAACCCGGGGCCTTCCAGTTTGCGGCAAACTCCGCTTCCCCGGGAAATTCCCGCTTGCCGTTGTCGTCCAGGTCGGTGCGCGGCAGCAAAAGATAAAGTTTTGTGTCCCCGCTCGCGCCGCCAAAAAGAGATTGCGTATTAAACGCCCGCGCGCCTTCTTTCGAAGTAAAAGCTTTTTTCGCTTTTAACGATTCAAGAAAAGGCTGCAATTCATCGTCATACAAAATGGTCTGAACACCGGACAAACGCTTTGCATCGTTTTTGCTATACATCTTTCCGGTCCAGGTTTCCGCCGAAGGGTTCTTTTTCGGAATGAATAAAACTTCATGAAAACCGCTGTTGCCGGGCATCAAAACCAGCGTGGCGTTTTCCTGTTTCAAATTGGTCAAATAATAAAGATTGTTTTCCTGCCGGAAAAAATAATCCACGTCATTGGTATAAATGCGCGGCTCTCCGCTCATCAGGATCATAATCGAACCGTTGCCGATCCGGTTAGCGACCTCAGACCGCCTTTTTGCCAGCTCGATCTGACGCTCGGAATCGGAAATGGCCGGAGATGGCGGCGTCATTACTATCGACGTAGAGTTTTGCGCCGCTCCGCGGCTTGCGAGCGTTCCCAACGCAACGGTCAGCGTCAGCAAACTTAACAACGCCCTTACTTTTTTACTATTCATTTTTCCTCCGAAAATATCTTTCTATTTTTTGTATGCTTCTTCCGATGCCGGAGGCATCTCGGATATTAGCCGTGGGCGAAAGCCCACGGTACCCGCCAACCTATCGTCACCAGCCCTTAAAGGGCCGCGGAACATCCACGCTCTGCCATTTGATCTTGCCGGCTAATATCCCGAAAGCCCTCCGGGCTTTTTACCGGCCCACATGGATCTTAATATCCTTCGTTGACGTATTGCCAAAAAAATCCGCAGCGATCACTCTGAGAATATGATTGCCCTCGGCTAGGCCGCCGGTGTCTAAAAATTGTTCTTTTACCTCACCGCCCTGCGCAAAATTGCTGACGACATAATTGAATATCGTCTCGCCCGTAGCTCCGGACTTACTGCCCGACGCATAAACCAAACTGGGATTTGCGGATAATTTATCAAACAGGATGGTTGTTGACGTATCGCTGTTCCCCTCCGGCGTCAGGCTATCGCTGCCGAGAATTTGATAACCCAGGCGATAAACTCCCAACCGCCGCCGCTCGGCGTTACCATCCATGCGGTCATAAACACGTGCAACTATACGCACTTTTCCCTGCAGGTTTATACGCAGATCGGGCTTTTGAGTTTCACTTAGCCGGCTCCCATCCTCCGCAAAGATATTTACTTCCTGAATAACCGGGGCGATCGAATCCGCCAGGCCGGGCAGCGCCAGCGCGGTCAGGGCGTTCATCTCATTTCCCGACCTGCCGGCGATCAGATGGACATGATTCATGCTGTTAAGCGTGCCGATCGGTTCCCCGGCTCCAAACTTCGTGCCGCGCCTGACGCGAATACCGCTCATTTTCCCGCTCTCGTCAAAACTGAAAAGAAAGCGCGGATCTAAAAAAGGCTTGTTGAATTGGTCGCGTCCCAATCTCAAATGAATATAGCCCAGGGTCGGCAGCCGTAAATTTTCCCGCAATGTGTTAAAAAGCTGCGCCGACAACGGCCGTAAAACTTTTTCCGAACGAATGAACCGGGCCCTTTCGCCATAACCGCCCGCGATATCAAGCCCGTTATGAAACCAGACCGATTCGTCGTTGTCGACATCGCCGCGGATCTCGCCGAACGTTCCGGCAACTTCCCGTGCGCGGTCCGGCGGATCGTATGGCCAGCGGGGCGGGGCGGCCTCCCGCATCTCACTCGCCGTGGGCTTCAGCTTACCCGCATCTTCAGGTGTTATGGGCGCGCCCAGCTTTCCGTCTTTATCCTGCAGAACGCGGACGAGTTGATTTTCGGAATCGGCGATAAAAAGATTTCCGTTGGTATCAAGAGCGATCCCCGCCGGCCTGATAAAAGCGGCTTGCTCAAGCGGCCCATCGGCCAGCCCACGCTTACCCGAAAGCAGCTTTTCAACCGTCGGCGATTCCCCCTGCTTCAAGACATATACGGTATTTGCCGACGCATCCGCTAGATAGATATCTCCACGGCTATTTATCTTTACGTCTAAGGGCTCTGCCAACGGCTCGGCAAAACTCGCGTCCAGCGGCAAAGCACTTTGTCCGGTACCGCCGCCGGCGAGTGTAGAAACCTTCCCCGATTTATCTATCAGCCGCAGCCGCGCGTTGCCGGTGTCAGCGACCAGCACGCCGCCATCTTTCGTCGCGGCTTTCGTCACGGCGATCCCGCACGGCGTGTCGAATTTTGCCTGTAACCCAGTGTCTGCGTCTGCAAATCCCTGCCCGCTGCCGGCGATTGTGGAAACCTTGCCGCCTTCGATCATCCTGATACGGTCGTTATAAGTATCGGCGACAAATATTTTTCCGTCTTCGCCAATCGCTATTCCTATCGGCGCGTTAAAAAGCGCAGTCTGCGCGTCGCCGTCTAAAAACCCCGGCTGGTTTTCCACGCCTGCCGCAACCGAAACTTCTCCGCTGGTGACATTTATCTTTTTAATGGTGTGAGAACCGGGATCGGCAACATAAAGATCGCCGTTTTTATCAAAAGCGATACCGGATGGCGTGTCTAATTTATCGGTGATAACTTTTAGCGTTCCGGCCTTATCCGCCTGCCAGATCTTCCCGGTTTCGCCGTCGCTGATGAACAAATTTCCCTTCCCGTCAAAAGCCAGGCCGAAAGGTTCTTTGATCACCGCGCCGCGCTGCTCTTTAGGGATCCCGGCAAACGTCGCCACTTTCTCGTAAACGCCGTATTTTTCCGGCAATCCCCCGCAGCCGGAAAGGGCCAGAAAAATTACGAGCAATATTACGGTTATCGAAGCTTTGGATATCAGGTGCGGCGGTCTACTGCTTATTTTCATCAAAACGAAGGGCACTTTTACCTTTACTTAAAGTTTCTGTCTGTTACTATTGTTCCAACCAAATTTTACAAGATTCCGTTCGTTTTCAAAGGAGAATAATATGTTTTCTTTACAAGAGCTTTTAGGACAGGAAGGCGGCGATCAGACCGTGAACCAGATCAGCCAGTCGGTCGGGGCCGAACCGTCCGCCGTAAATTCGGCCATCCAGTTGGCGCTGCCGATGCTGACGAGCGCGCTTTCACAAAACGCGTCCCAGCCCGGCGGAGCGGAATCGCTTTCAAACGCCCTGCAGACCAACCATGACGGCAGCATTCTCGATAATATCGGGAGCCTCGTCGCCAACGCGCAGCAGGCCGACGGCGGCGGCATTCTCGGGCATATTTTAGGGCAAAAACAATCGGCCGCGGCGGAGCAGATCAGCCAGAACACCGGGCTCAATTCCGGTCAGGTCGCGCAGATCATGCTTACCCTGGCGCCGATAGTGATGGGCTACCTCGGTAAGCAGCAGCGGACACAGGGGCTGGACGCGGGCGGGCTGTCCAGTATGCTCGGCGCGCAGCAGCAGCAAATACAGCAATCGGGAAATCCGATGATGAATATGGTCACCAGTTTTCTGGACGCCGACCATGACGGCAGCGCCGTGGACGATCTGGCCTCCATGGCAATGAATTACTTTACAAAAAAATGATTTGTAGCGCCGGCGTCTCGCCGGCTGTCGCGAGTGCGTCTCGCGCTCGCTTTTATGAGATCGGTGGGCGGGACGCCCACCGGACAGCCACCGGGACGGTGGCGCTACGTCGCTTGCGCCCGCTCTTAAAAAGGCCAAAAACACGACGCCCCGCCTAACTCCGCTCTTGAAACCTTTAGCCCACAAATGCGTAACATCAATGCCCTAAATTCAAGACTTACACGATGAAATATATGTATACAAGATCTTTCGCCCGCTTTTCCCGGCTTTTTGCCTCGGTTTTTGTTTTTCTGCTTATTTTTTCGAATATCGCGGCGGCACGCCCGGACAACCCGTTCCTGCTGGAAGCGCAAAAAGAAAAGAAAAAGCTTCCGCCGGTCAACTACATCCGCAGCCGCAATGTCGATGTCCAGCACATCGACATCAACCTGCGTTTTGATTGGGACAAGGAGCAGGCTTACGGTGTCTCTACCGTTACCCTGACGCCCTTTCACGACCTCGATAAATTTACGCTCGATGCCGCCAAGATGACCATCAATTCGGTCAAGCTCGCAAACGGCGGCGCGCTGAAATTTCAGTACGATATCGACAAGGAAAACGACAACCTGGAGATAACTCTCGGCCGCACTTATAAGCCGGGTGAAAAGATCATCGTGGCGATCGACTATCGCACTAATTATGTCAACAAGGTGGAAAACTCCGCCGGTATCCTGGGCTTTGGCCGCGGCCTGCGTTTTATCAAACCGACCGAGGACGAGCCCGATAAACCGAAACAGATCTGGTCGCAGGGCGAAAGCGAATTTAACCGCTACTGGTTTCCCGGTTACGACAGTCCCAACGATTTTCGCACCACCGAACTGCACGCGACCGTGCAAAAGCCGTTCATCGTGATATCCAACGGCAAGCTTATAACGGTCAAAGACAATCTGAATGGCACCCGTACCTATAACTGGAAAATGGACCAGCCGTATTCAAATTACCTGACCTCGATCGTGGTCGGTGAATACGCCGAGGTAAAGGGCGCGTACGCCGGTGTGCCGGTCAGCAGTTTTGTCTATAAGGACGAATACGCCGCCGGCGCAGCTACCACTAAAAACCTGCCCGCTACGGTTCAGTTCTTCTCGGAAAAAACGGGTGTGAAATATCCCTATCCGAAATATTCCCAAACGATGGTCGAAGATTTCGGCGGCGGCATGGAAAACATCACGGCTACCACGCAGATAACCGAGATGATCCACGACTCGCGCGAACTGCTCGATACGGACAGTGAAGGACTGCAGTCGCACGAGCTCGCGCACCAGTGGTTTGGCGATTACGTCACCTGCCGCGATTGGGGACAGATCTGGCTCAACGAATCTTTCGCCACCTATTTCCAGGCCCTTTGGGACGAGCAGTTAAAAGGCAAAGACGTTTTTCTTTATGAAGATGTTCGCAACAACCAGAATCAATATCTGGACACGTGGAACCAGGGCAATCGCCGTCCGATCGTGACCAAATTCTACGCCGATAAAGACGCGCTCTTTGATAACTACGCTTACCCGCGCGGCGGCGCCGTGCTTCATATGCTGCGCAAACATCTTGGCGACGCGGCCTGGTGGAAAGCGATAAATCACTATCTGACCGCCAACGCCCATCAGCCCGTTTCTACCGAAGATTTTCGCATCGCGATCGAAGAGTCGACCGGGCAATCGATGGATTGGTTTTTTGACCAGTGGCTCTACAAAATGGGACACCCCATTTTCGAAGTCACGCAAAATTATGATGACGCTAAAAAGCAGTTGACCTTAAACGTCAAACAAACGCAGCAGATCGACCCTGACAATGAATTCCCTCAGGCCGATTATTTTCAGACCAAGGTCGATATCGAGATCGATAATAAGATCGAACAGGTCTGGATCAAACCGCAGGCGGAAAACACCTTTACGTTTGGTGTCGCGAGCAAGCCGCAACTGGTGAATTTCGATTACCAGGGCACTTTGATCAAGGAATTGAAATTCGACAAATCGGTAGCGGAACTGCTCTATCAGATGCGCAATGATAAAGACCCGCTCGGCAGGAATTGGGCGATGCAGCAGCTTGTCACAAAATCGCCTATGACAGCAGGTTCCGGGACGGATCCTCTACTGCCGGCGCTGCTCAGCATGGCGGAAAAAGACCTTTTCTGGCATAACCGCCTGGATGCGCTAACGGCGTATCGAGCCCGCGTTGTTCCTGAAGATGCCAAGGAGGCCGTTAAACTCGACGACGCGACTGTTCAGGCCTTGCTTCGATTGATCAAAGCTAAGGAAGCGCAGATACGTTCGGCCGCGGTTTCCTTCCTCGGCGTTACCGATGATCAGAAGCATGCCGATCTTTACCTGTCGCTGCTAAATGACCAGACCCAAAGCTACAACGTGGTAGACGAAACCGCCATCGCCCTGGCCAAGACAAAAAGCCCGAAGGCTTATGATGCGCTGACAAAACTTACTACCACGGCATCATGGCACAACCGTGTTGCCGCGGCGGGAATGGGCGGCCTGGCGGAACTTAACGATAGCCGCTCGTTTAACATGGCGTATAAACTGGCGACTGATAAGTCGGTCGATCCGGGTTTAAGGACGGCGGCTTTGTCCGTTGTGGCTTCAACCGGCAAAGGCGACCAGCGGGCATATCCCTTGATAGCCGATTCTTTCAAAAAAGCCCTCGCGTCAAATTCATTCCAGGGAATGTTCAACGCGATCCAGGCGGTCATTAAGATCGGCGACCCGCGCGGCCAGGAAGTCTTCGATCTGGTGAAAGAGAGATATAAAAATTCTGCCAATGCTCTGAGGTTCATAGCGCAATTGGAAGATGAATTTAAGAAGTCTTTGAACAAATAGCAATTGGTAAACCTGGGAGCGCGGACGTCCCGTCCGCAAAGATCGCGCAGCGATCTAAGATTGCTTTATCCAAAATATTCAGCGCGACAGATCGCGCTTGCGGACGGGACGTCCGCGCTCCCAGGTTTAAAAGTCTATTTAAAATAAAATCCCGAGAATAAAACAAAACTTCCAAACCCCTTCTACAAAAACTAACAGCTATAGCCGATAATATCCTTGCGGTATTTCTGTTTTGCGGAAGTTCTACCTTCCGCTGATCTTTTCAAGCCGCTTTTAGATACTTTTGGGACATAACGCGTGATTTTTACGATTTCTGTAACATTTTTGGAACAGGTGTAACGCTGTAACAGCCTGGAACATGGTGTTACACTCCGCAAAGGGGTGGACTAGCTACTAACTACCAACGATTAACCACTAACCACTATTCACTAACCACCGATTACCCACTACCCATTCGCCCTGCCCTTCGGTTATTATCTTCACATGGCCGCAAAACTTAACGTCAATATCGATCACGTCGCCACAGTTCGCGAGGCCCGCAAAACCATCGAGCCGAGCGTCATTACCGCCGCCATGCTCTGCGAACAGGCGGGCGCTCACGGAATTACCATCCACCTGCGCGGCGATCGCCGTCATATCCAGGATCGCGACATCAGAATTTTGCGGGATTGCGTTACCACTTATCTTAATGTCGAAATGGCCGCGACCGAAGAGATGGTGACAATCGCCATCGAAACAAAACCCGACGCCGTTACGCTCGTGCCGGAAAGCGCCAATGAGATCACCACCGAAGGCGGCCTGGATATCGTTTCCAATATCGCCATCTGCCGCGCGGCCATAAATAAATTACGCGAAGCAAATATTTTCGCCAGCGTCTTTATCGATCCCGACCCGGCGCAGATAGAAGCCGCCCAGAGCATCGGCGCGCAGCAGGTCGAGCTTTGCACCGCCGAATATTCGGAGCTTTTTCTCAACGCCAAAAACCAGCATGGCGAAGGCGCCGGCCGCATCGCCCACGAGGTCCGCCGTCTGCGCGACGCCGCTTTGCTCACTGCGCAATACGGGATGAAAGTCGCCGCCGGACACGGCCTGACCTATCGCAATGTCGGCGCCATCGCCGCAATAGAATCCATCACCGAATTCAACATCGGGCACAATATAATTTCTCGCGCGATCTTTGTGGGAATAGAACAGGCCGTGGCAGAAATGCTGGATGCCATTAATGTATAACGGTGAACGGTGAGTGATCAGGTAAAAGGCAGAAACCAGGGCAGTTATGGAGCGTGTTCTTGTCAGAACCGGGAGCCGTAGCGACCGGGTTTCTTTTATTAACGACCAAGGCAGTTAATTTCTCTTAAATCTCCCAAAAATCAGCAATGGAATTAACGTTATTAAACCAAAAACCAAAAAAGCGATGTTGTGAGTGTGCTCCGGATATTTCAGATTGATGTAAGCGCCGTACAATGTTAATCCGCCGCTGAGTAGCAGAGTCATGCACCACGCTTTTGCTTGCGCCCGTTTGAGATCGCCGGAAACATATATCAACGAAGCTCCGGTGAGAATTATCGTCAAACTGGCAAATACCCAGACCGCGTAATAGGTTTTGCCCAGGTCGGCATCAAGCCTTCCGTCCGCAACCGGCTGTAAAACTCTCGCCGGCAGAGCAAAGAAAAAATGAGGAATAACAGACAGGATCAGCAGCGCACCGCTTAACCGCGCCGCCCAACAAGCGATAATATTTCCCTTCATGCAGCTATTTTACCGTAATCGAATAAAGCCATCACCTGCCACGTACCACGTATTGCGTATCAGGTCGCGTCCTTGCCCATATATGAACCGGTAAATATCAGCACCGGGATCAGCGTGATCAAGCCGGCAACAGCAAAAAGCGACATATGAGCGGCCGCCTCAGGAAACTTGATCGACGTACTGATACCGAAGCCGGTGATCCCCAGCCCTATCAACAGCGCCAATTTCCATGACCTTCTTTGCAAAAAGCGCAGGTCAGTGGAAATAAAAAGCAGCGTGGCCCCCGTCAGAAACATAGTAATGCTGGAAAAGACCCAGATCACATAAAAATTGTTTCCTACTTCCGGGTCGGTGATCTTACCTTCGGCGATCGGCTGCAGCACGGCGATCGACAGCCCCAAAAAATAATGCGGGAGGGTAAAAAGCATCATTAGAATTCCGCTCACCCGCGCGCACCAGCAAACTATTTTGTTTTCTTTCATATTATTCAAACAATGCCGCCGCCTTCGCTTCCGGCACTATCAGGACCGCATCGAATCCCCAGACGAGGTCCGCAAATCCTCTGGGAAGGTCTTTTATTTTTCCCGCATAAACGAGAGGGCGCAGCGGGCGAAGATCGATCACCGCCCAGTCCTTACCGTTTTTCGTTTGCAAAAACGCACGGCCGTCAAAAGCCCCGGAATTTTCCCTGACCTCCACTTTCTTTTCCTTGTCCGCCACGTTTGCTAAAAATGGCACGTAAGAATTTTGCGTTCCGCCCAAAGGAAGCACGAACAAGTGAAAAGAAGCCGAGCCGTTAGAGGCCGCCAGTTCCGACACGAAATTTCCCACGTCGTAAACATTGGTATAGTTTCTTCCGCGCTTGACGTGGTTTGCGCCGAATTTAAATAGAACTTTTGGCTGTGATCTGCGCTGCGCGGCCGTTCTGTTGTAGTAAGCCATAAAGTGCCGCTTCATCAAAAGAGATCTTTGTAAATTCGAATCGTAACCCATTCCTTCGAAATTCTTTTTATATATTTCACGGCTCTCACGCAGTTCCTGCAGGATCGTTTTGGCTTCGCCAGAAGAATTTTTAAATGCCGCTTCCAGCCGTCCCAGATCATCTTCTGTGGCCGATGACAGGAACGCGAGTCGCGGATCCTTGCTCTTAATTATCCGGTCAAATTCCGTTTTGACATTTGCATAATACTCTTCAACGACAAGTTTTGCTTTGGCGTTCGGCGCCATCTCAGCCAGCCGTTTGAAATGAAAAGCGGAAGACATGATAAATTCCTGGTCCAGCCCCCAGAGTATTTCCCCCTTGCCGCCGGCCGTTTTTACGATCTCCGCGGCCATCCGGGCCTCTTCTTTCCAGTTATAAAAAGGAATTCCAAACGGATACTGCGCATTGAAATCCGCGAACGCTTTTTCGGCCTGCGGCTGCCGCGCTATTTTTTCCAGATAGACGGCGGTCAGCGGCCCGGTTTCCGTAGCAAAATTTTTATATCCGAGAGGGTTGATCGAATGAAATAACGCCGCCGTAAAAACAGGCAGATCGGCAAAACCGTGATCTTCGCCGACGAGAAAAAACTGCGATGCTTTTGCCCGTTCCAAAAGAAATTGCGCGCCTTCGCCGGTAAGCCTGCCGTTTTCCACTTTCAGCATCCGGCGGTTTTTGATGAGCAGCTCTGCCAATTCCGGATCTGTTTCAGGCGCTCCGAAAAGATAATTCGGTACCGTCAGGAGCATCAATAATACTACGCCGGCGCGAAAGCCCATGCGCATGATCTTGTTCTCTTTCATAAAATTAAAGCCATCATCCGACCGGAATAGCATGAGGTCAGAACCGGGACGGTAGTGACCGGGTTGACTCCATTCCCAAACATCTGAACGATAAACAAAAAAGGATGAGAAGTAAATCTCATCCTTTCAATGAACTAATAACTTAAAAAACTATTTCCCGGAGATCAGTTGCAATCTGGCCTGTGCTCTTTCCAGTTTTTCGACCACCGGCTGCATTTCTTCCAGCGAATCTTTTGCCGCCGCCAGAGCTTTTTCCGCTTCTTCTTTTTCAACGCGGGCCTGTTCGGCATTGATCTCGTCGGCAGTTTCCGCAGTTTCTACCAAAACCGAAACCGTATTGACCCCGACTTCGACAAAGCCGCCCGACACGGCCAGTTTCTGCACCGCGCCGTTTTTAGTAAAAGAAAGAACACCGGGCTTGAGCGCCGAGATCAGCGGAGCGTGATTCGGCAGAATGCCGGCCTCGCCGCTGAGCGTCGGCACGGTCACTATATCGACCGTGTCGCTCATCACCTGTTTTTCCGGGGTAACTATATCGAGTTTGATCGCCATAATTATCCTTCTGAAGCAATTTTCTTAGCCTTCTCGCGGGCCTGTTCGATGGTGCCGACCATGTAGAACGCCTGTTCCGGCATATCGTCGCATTTTCCTTCGATGATCTCGCGGAAACCTTTGATGGTGTCTTCCACTTTGACGTATTCGCCCGGGATACCGGTGAACTGCTCACCGACCGTGAACGGCTGTGAGAAGAAGCGCTGAACTTTACGCGCGCGGGCCACGGTCTGTTTGTCGTCTTCACTCAACTCGTCAAGGCCGAGAATGGCGATGATATCCTGCAGGTCTTTATAGCGCTGCAAAATACGTTTGACCGATTGCGCGGTGTCGTAATGCTCGTTACCTACGATAAGCGGATCGAGAATACGCGAGTTCGAAGCGAGCGGGTCGACCGCGGGATAAATTCCGAGTTCGACGATCTGGCGCGAAAGCGCGGTGACCGCGTCAAGGTGCGCAAAGGTCGTGGCCGGCGCCGGATCGGTGTAATCGTCCGCCGGTACGTACACGGCCTGAATAGAAGTAACAGCGCCCGTCTTGGTCGAGGTAATGCGTTCCTGCATTTCACCCATTTCCGTCGCCAGGTTCGGCTGGTAACCCACCGCCGAAGGCATACGTCCCAGCAGCGCCGATACTTCGGAGCCGGCCTGGGTAAAGCGGAAAATGTTATCGACAAAGAAAAGCACGTCATTTCCCTGATCGCGGAAATATTCGGCTACCGTCAGTCCCGAAAGGGCCACGCGCAGACGCGCTCCCGGCGGTTCGGTCATCTGCCCGTACACCAGCGCCACCTTGGAATCCTTGATCGATTCCATGTTGACCTTGGTCAGATCGAAAGCGCCCGTTTCTTCAAAATTGTGCATGAACTCATCGCCGTAAGTGATAACTTTCGATTCGACCATTTCACGCAGCAGGTCGTTTCCTTCACGGGTGCGTTCACCCACGCCGGCGAAAACCGAAAAACCTTCGCGTCCCTTGGCGACGTTGTTAATGAGTTCCATGATCAGAACCGTTTTGCCCACGCCCGCGCCGCCGAAAAGCCCGATCTTACCGCCGCGTACAAAGGGCTGCACCAGGTCGATGACCTTGATGCCGGTTTCAAACATTTCGAGTTCGGTCGCCTGCTCGTCAAAGGAAGGTGCGTGGCGATGGATCGCGGCGCGGCTTTCTGATTTGACCTCGCCCAGCTCGTCCACCGGATCGCCGATCACGTTCATCACGCGTCCCAGCGTCGCCGGGCCTACCGGCACTGTGATACCGCCGTCCAGGTCGATCACTTTCATACCGCGGATCATACCGTCCGTCGGAAGCATCGAAACCGCGCGGACGCGTCCTTCGCCCAGGTGCTGCTGCACTTCGGCCACAACATCTACCGGCGTTTCCACCTCGAACCCTTCTGAAACTATTCTTAAAGCCTGATAAATAGGGGGTAAATAACCGTCTGAAAATTCTACGTCAACGACGGGGCCGATGATCTGTACCACGCGTCCCAATTTCTGACCATTTCCATTATTAGCCATTATTCTGATCTGTCTCCTGTATAAATAAAGAAATACGTCGGGTAACTAAAGGAGTAAGAATATCACATCGGTTTTTTCAGGGCAAAGCGAGATTGTGAAAAAAGTTGCTAGTACTAAAGCCAGCGCATCAGCCGGGCTGCTACGGTGAGTCCGATAGCCAAAACGCCCATTAAGCCGACTGCCAGCCAAAATCCGTTTTGATCTTTAAAGAATGCCAGATCGAAATTCATTCCGAGAATACCGGCAATAACCCCTAAAGTACCGATAATAAGCGTTATAAAGGTCAGGCGCTGCATCACCAGATTCAATTTTTGATCCGATCTGGTGGCATACAGATCGAAAAGGCTTAAAACCGTATCGCGCGATGACTCGATGGAATCCACTACGTTTTCAAAATGCTGGTTCAGCAATTGAAAATTCTCTTCCGCGTCCGATTTTCCCTGCGAAAAAAAGTCTGGACGCGAGAGCGCGTAAAAAACGTCGCGGTGCGGTGTAAGCCAGCGGCGCAGGTTCGAAACATCGCGGCGCAGCTCTACCATTTCCGTCAGAAAGTCTTTGGTGGCAATTTCTTCCTTGAGGATCTTTTCGTCAAATTTATCGACCCTGTCGTCGATCGCTTCGAGCGCGCGAAAATATGAGAGAACGTGCATATCAAGCAGCGAAATAAGAAGCGTCTCGGAATTGAGCTCCCCGATCTGCGTCTCACCTTTTTCACGCTTGTGAAATTCTATAAAGTAATCGACATCGCCGTCATGAATGGTAATGATAAAATTTTTCCCGATCAGAAAATCGATCGGCACCCGCGCGTATTTTTTGTTTTTCTTTATCTCGGCCGAGACGACAAAGATGCGGCAAAAATCTTCGAATTTATCTATTTTAGGCCGTTCTTCAACGTCAAGGATGCTTTTTAGCGGGACCGCGTCCAGTGCCAGCCGGGCGGCGACATCACGGACCAGTTTTTCATCTCTCTTGAGGATATTTACCCATAAAAGCTCTTTGTCGGTCAGCTTTTTGATCTCGACGTCTTTTAACTTGACCTCTTCGTCGCTGCCGTCGGCGTTATAGAGATACGAGTAAATATTTTTCTCAGTCTCTTTCATATCAGGCTATACCACGCCTTAAAAAAACAAGAACACGGCGCGATTGCTCGTACCGTGTCCTCGCTGTTCCCCCCATGGTTCGTTCGCTTCCCTCCCGGGAATCTGAATCTTAATGTGTCTGTGCGGCTCTTATGATTTTAGTGTTCTTAATTAATACATTGCCGACACACGATCTATAGGCTCGACTGTTCGTTTTTATTACAGAAACGACGTCCACCACAACCTTCCCCTACCCCTTGTTCGTTAGAAAAGACCGTTAAGTCCGGGTACGTATTCTGCGCTTTTAGCGACTGGAAACCTTTATTTTATCGGCTTCGGAAGATAAGTTGTTTACCGCCTGGATCACTGGCTTATCTTAAATTCTTTCGTACCCGGGCTTAACGGTCGCCCCCTTGATCTCTTCTAGCACTGTGTATTATTGCAAACACCGTGCCAGTCCAAGCGGAAACACGATGAGGCAGAAACGCGACAGTTATGGAGCGTGTTTCTTTTATCTTAAATAACACGCTCCATAACTGTCGCGTTTCCACCTCGTTTATTGACACCGCGAAACGGTTTTAGTAGCCTCAAAATGAATTTCAAAGTTTTGCGTTTAAGGACTTAATCTTAATTGAGTAATTTAAAAAAGATCGAACTTCCCCCGCGCGCGGTAGAGACCCTTTTCGGCGTTCACGACCAAAACATCAAATACCTGGAATCTATGCTTGATGTAAGTATCGCTGCGCGGGGCAGTGAGCTTTTGGTGGACGGCGATCCTAAAAACATCGAAGCGGTCGAAAAAATACTGCTCGATTTCGCCGAGCTGTTTTCGCAGGGCGAATCTTTTACCGACAAGGAATTGCGCGATGCCTTTAAGCAGATCGCCGAAGACCGCGCCTATTCGCTGCAGGAGCATTTCAAAAAAGCCAGTTTTAACCCGTCCGGCAAAAAACAGGTCACCGCCAAATCCGCCAACCAGCGCAAATATCTGGAGGCCATCCAGAATAACGATCTCGTCTTTGGTATCGGCCCGGCGGGAACGGGTAAGAGTTTTCTCTGTGTTGCGATGGCGGTCCATGCTCTGTTTGAAAAACAGGTCAGCCGCATTATTCTGACGCGCCCTGCCGTCGAGGCCGGTGAGCGTCTGGGATTTCTTCCCGGCGATCTGCAGGACAAGGTCGACCCTTACCTCCGCCCGCTTTACGACGCGCTGTTCGACCTGGTCGATGCCGAGCGGGTGAACAAGATGCTGGAAAAACGCATCATTGAGATCGCGCCGCTCGCCTTTATGCGCGGCCGCACCCTCGCCGATGCTTTTATCATTCTCGACGAAGCGCAAAACACCACCGGCGAGCAGATGAAGATGTTCCTGACCCGCATCGGTTTCGGCTCTAAAGCCGTCGTCACAGGTGATAAAACCCAGATCGATCTGCCCCGCGGCCAAAAAAGCGGGCTGCTCGAGGCGGAAAGGATCCTGGAGGGATTAGAAGGAATAGACTTTGTTTACTTCAACGAAAAAGATGTCGTGCGGCACAAGCTCGTGCAAATGATCGTCAAGGCCTATGAAAGCCATACGGAAAATCGGACGGAGTAAAGTTGGAGCGCGGACGACTCGTCCGCAGCAGCGTTTCGCGCTCCCGGTAAAGCCACTTATTTTTATTATTAAAATCCTGCCCTTGGTGTTACCATAATTCTGCTCTACCCAGATCTCTACTAAAAAAACTCCTTCGGAGGGAATATGCTTAAACGGTTGGTCGCGTTAAGTTTTCTCTTATTCGCCGGTGTTCTTGCGGTTAGCCGCGTCACTCCGGTGCAATCTAATTTTTCCGGCGCGGTTATTAACAATAACTTTCCTGATGCTCATGATCTTCCCCCGGCAGGCTGGACCGGGCCTGTTTTCAAGCTAAGCCAGGACTACCCTGATACGATGCCGGCCGCGGACGTGCGTCCCTGGGAGAAATTCGATCCGCGGACGCAGTCTCTCGAATATCTCAAAACCGTTCTGGCTTACGGTTACGAAGGTAATGTCGAAGTCGATTTCGTCGTACAAAACAACGCGGTTCGCAAGTGGTATCACGCGCCCTGGCTCCATTACGGGGACAACGGCCGCGAATTCATTCACGGCATGACGCGGGAGCGACATTCGCGTGCGAAAGACCTGGCCCCAACGCAAGTTACCCCGTGGCAAAACTTTGCCGTCGGTTTTTACAATGCCCCGGGCGGATATGTCATCGGCCAGGTCTGGGAAGACAAGAACGCGCCCAATCCCGGGCCGGCGCTGTTTCCCAACGGCACCGTGGCGATGAAGCTTCTCTTCACCCAGGCACCTCCTTCCGAAGTGCCGTTTATCGATGGCTCTTTTGAATGGCTGGCCGATATAAACCGTGTCACTGAAACCGGCAAAGCTCCGGTAACCATGCGGCTGCTGCAGATCGATATTGCCGTTCGCGATAATCGCATTAAACCTACGGGATGGGTCTTCGGAACATATATCTACAATGCGGATGCCCCCGGTAAGGATCCGCTCGACCGTATGGTGCCCATCGGATTGATGGTCGGCAACGACCCGCAGGCGATAGCAACAAACGGCCCTTTGACAGAGTCGATCATAAACCCGGCGGCGAAAACTCCCCATTTAGGTTACAAGAACCGTTTGAACGGCCCCGTGGATAATCCGGTTTCATCCTGTATGTCGTGTCATTCCACGGCGCAGGTACCGTATCCCTACAGCCTGAACCTGCCGACGATCTCCGGCATCCCGCCCCAGCCGCCGAATCAGACGCAGGCTGACCTCGAACGATGGTTCCGGAATATCCCGGCGGGTACGCCATTTGACGAGAGGTATACTTCGCTCGATTATTCTTTGCAGTTGCAGGTAGGGATAGCCAATTTCCTGAAGGCTTCACCGCCGCCCCCTGCACCGGCGTCTTATGCGCCCCAGGCCGCTAAAGCCAGAAGCGGCGTGAGGGCAACCAGAGTTAAACCGATGGATCGGGACGGAACTCCCGAAACTCCCGAATCTACCGGACAGGGGAAAAAGAAACCAAAACCTAAGCCGAAGAAATAAGCCGATAGTTACCTGAAGAGATGCGCGTGCTGTAAAAAATCCGCGCATCTTTCCTGGAAGCGCGGACGGCTCGTCCGCAAAGATCGCCAGGCGATCTAATATTTCTTATCGATTGGTCTTGTCGAATGATGAACGGCTTTGCCGTTAAGGCAGTAAACCTGAGAGCTCAGGTTCACGGGCTATCGATTCCTGATAATGTGAAACTTTGGGTACAGGCGATCGCTTTGTGTTCGGCAGCGACTTTACCGTGAAAATTCTTTTTCGTGTGTTTAGTGTGAGGCCGGTAGTTATGGTCTTTTTTTGCCCCAAATAACACAAATGAGCCCGGCCGGGCAGAAACCGTTCTTCACCTTTAATGCCTCTTCAGATATTCTCTAGCCGCCAGTCTTCCAGGGCTGCGTTCTTTGAATTCCAAACTCCCAAAACCGCGTTGCAAAAACGTTTCAGTATTTCACTTTTGGCTCACCCGGAATGAAACAAAACTGAAACCAGTGGAATTCACTGGAACAGTTCAGATCGCTATGCGATCTTGCAGACGAGCCGTCCGCGCTCCGGCAGGAACTGGCCCTTTTAATAGACAGTTTTTTCCCGGACAATTCTTCTTTCGCCCGATCTACGTTAAAATCGGTATAAATTATGTCCCAGGTTATCAACAATCAACGTAAGATCGAACTGGACGGCAAAATATTTCAAAGCTTTCTCGAAAAGATCTTCGGCGCGATCCCGGAGATCTCAGAAAAAAACGCCACCATTGCTTTCATTTCCGATCGCCGAATGAAAGAGCTCAATAATTTCTTTCGCGGTAAAAATTCGACGACGGATGTTCTCTCATTTCCTCACGCCCCGGATAATTTCGGCAACTCTTCCGCCCCAGCGGAAGCCGCCAACGGCGATGATAAAGAATTTCTCGGCGACATCGTCATCAGCGCCGAGCAAGCCGAGCGCCAGGCAAAAGAAAACGGCCTGACATTGGAGAACGAGATCGAGCAGTTAATTCTTCACGGTATTCTTCATCTCTGCGGCTATGATCACGAAACGGATGATGGAGAAATGAACGCCCTCGAACTAAAATTGAGAAAAAAACTTGGCATTTAGGTCGTCTTAAGGCAAACTAAACTTAGTTTTTTCTAACCGACTTCACTTCGCAGATTACTTAAATGACAGAGCCGGAAGCCCTGAAAGGCAATTTCCATTTTTCGTCGAGCATCGCCGACGACGTTCGGCATCCTTCGGAAAGCGCCGCCGCTTATGAGTGGTGGTATTTCGATGCCGTTAAGGACGACGGGCGCGACGCGCTGGTGCTTCTTTTCTTTGACAATTTTGTTCACTCGCCTCGCTACAATTCCTTCTGTCAGAAAAACAGCCGCTCGTCACAGGAAAAGATCACCTTTCCGGCATTACAGCTTTTCTATTACCGCGACGGCAAACTTTTGTACAGCTCCGTTTGTGAATTTCCTGAAAGTTCATTTTCGGCGGACACAGCTTTTCCCTCCTGCCGGATCGAAAAAAATTCATTTCAATTTGAATCCGCCCCGTATGGCCAAGGCTACATTTTACAGATCGATACCGAGTTAAAAGGCGGCGCCCGTCTGAAGGCCAGCCTGGAATGGTTAATGGTCGAGGGCAATCTTTTGCCGGCGCCGCAAACTCCTGGCCAGCCGCGCAAATGGAATCTGGTGGCTCCGCGCTGCGATGTGACGGGAAAGCTGGATATCCGCCATAGATCGGGAAAATTGAAAGAAACTTTACAATTTCGCGGCACCGGGTATCACGACCACGGACGCGATGACCGGTGGCCGCCCGCGACATTGGAACGAACGCAGTGGGGGCGGGCGCATTTCGCCGATCTGACGGCGGTGTTTTATCACGCGTGCGAACTCGGTTCCGGCGAACCGGTAACCAAATTGCTGCTATCTTCCGTGAAGGGGCTGGAGGAAAAACCTGCCTATTGCGAAGAGAAAAATTTTAGCAGAAATATTTTTGGTTTGAGGTATCCGAAACGCCTGACTTTTTACCGGCGGGACAATATCCGGCTGCGATTGAAACATATCAAACCCATCGAGTCCAGCCCGTTTTATCTGCGCTTTTTAAGTGAAGCCGTGCTTACCGTCGGCGACGGCAAACCTCGCAAAACTATTGCCATTACCGATCTTTTTCATCCCAAAGCGCTCAAATACCGCTGGCTGGATTGGCTGACCGATCGAAATATCAAACGCGCCCGCTAATGCCGGCTAATTTTGCCAGCGCTTCAGACCCGGAATAATATTTTTCGACATTTCACTGGCCTGCTCCGGCGAAAACCCCAGATTAGCGGTCATAAAATCTACCGAGCTCCGGACCATTCCATCTACAGTTTGATCCGGGGCTGTGAACGCGCCGTCTTGAAAACAAAATTGGCAGTATTCCGGATTTTTTGAACCATCCGCCATCGTTCCATTGAACGCCATGTCTTCGGAAAGCGGCATTCCGCAACTCTGGCAGCGAACTTTATCGTCCATAACTTCCCCCTTACTTCCCTAATTTCCCTTAATTTCCCTCTTTTCCTTATCTTGAGGCTATTTGAGCTTTACCGCCGTGCCGTAAGCCAAAACCTCGGTCGCCGTCTGGGAAAATTCGGTGGCATCGTACCGCATCCCAATGATCGCATCGGCTCCGATGGCCTCAGCATGATGGACCATTCGATTAAAGGCTTCGACGCGCGCTTCTTCGCAAACCGCGGTGAACTCTTCGATGTTGCCGCCGGCGATGGATTTTAGCCCGCCGATAAATCCGCGCCCGATCCCGGTCGCCCGCACCACGATCCCGCGCACTATCCCGCCATATTGAGCGATCTCTTTTCCCGCTACCTCAAAACCTGTCGTTACGATCATTTTTCCTCTCCGCTTTAAGATTTTCGAAAGAACAAAATAAACCTTGAGAATGAAGTCAGAACCGGGGGCGGTAGCGACCGGGTTTTAAACATGAATCCGAAACTCCTCGCTACCGCTTCGGGTTCTGACCTCATACGAAACTCTTACGCCCAAACTTTTTTGGTCTTTACCAGCCAGGCTTTGCGCTCGGCCAGCCCTATCAATCCGCCGTTGATGGCTTTGGTGACTTTGTCGACATTGTCCGCGTCGGCAAATCCATTACAGCCGCTGGCTTTAAATTCGGCGGCCGCAATTTTGAGTGCCAGTTCCGAAGACGCCAGGTCCGGGTTCGCTTCCAGATCGGCGCCGACGCGCTGCCCGTGCTTTTTGTAAGATTCGCGGCCGGTGAGCTGCAGCAGGCCTCTGCCGTGATATTTCCAGCCGTCGCCCGGGTCAACGTTTCCCATTCTGCCGCCATAAACTTTATTCGCCAGTTTTTCCGGGTTATGCGCAAAGGGTTCGGCCGAGGCGACCGTGGGAAAACGCTTGGGCCACACCTGCGTCATCCTTTTGGCGGTGTAGTTCATGTTCTCGTCAAGAATAGTAAAAGCGCCGGATTCGTGTAATATCTGCGCCATAAAATGCGCCAGGCGCAGCTTGTTTTCGTTAATGCCGAATTCCGAAAGCACTGCGTCCGCCGTTTGAAAAGCCTTTGCATAAACGGGCTTTATATTCGGGGCCAGTTTCTTAACCTGTTCCATCGTGACTGGGATCATTGGGTGTCTCCTAACTATGAGAATGTTTTTGAGTACCGCTTTCAGGCGGATGTTTGTTTCCTTAAACAAATTCAAATAAGAAAAATGCAGTAAACCTGTTAGCGCGACTAAATCGCGCTTGCAGGCAAGATGCCTGCGCTCCCAGGTTTACATCGATTCTTTTCATTTAGCGTCCGCTAAATTTAAAAGTCTTAAGCCGCCAGCAATTGTCTCAGCACATACGGCAGGATGCCGCCGCCGCGGTAATATTCCACTTCGATGGGTGTATCGATGCGCAGGATCAATTGAACGTCCTGCCTTGAACCGTCGGCCCGGGTGATATGAAGCGTCACTTCCTGCTGCGGTTTGATCTGTTCCACTTCCAGCCCGGTCAGATCGAAGATTTCCGTCCCTATCAAATTTAGCGAGTGGACCGAATCACCTTCTTTGAACTGCAGCGGCAGCACACCCATGCCAACCAGATTGGAACGGTGGATGCGCTCGAACGATTGCACCACGACGGCTTTTACTCCCATCAGGCGTGTTCCCTTCGCCGCCCAATCGCGCGAACTCCCTGTGCCGTATTCCTGCCCGCCAAAGATCATCAGCGGCGTGCCTTCTTCCTTGTAACGCATCGCGGCATCATAGATTGTCATATCTTCGCCGTCAGGCTGGTGCCCCGAATAATGTTTGGTAAAGCCGCCTTCGACCGGCGAGACCATCAAATTTTTGATCCGCACGTTGGCAAAAGTACCGCGCAGCATAACGCGGTCGTTGCCGCGGCGCGAGCCGTAAGAGTTAAAATCTTCCGGCTTTACTCCCTGCTCCTGCAGGTAAAGCCCCGCCGGAGAACTTGGCTTGATCGAACCCGCCGGCGAAATATGATCGGTAGTCACCGAATCGCCGAAGACCGCCAGCGCCCGCGCTCCTTTGATGTCGGAAAAGCTGCCCGTTTCCATCGAAAAATCTTCGAAATACGGCGGCTCCTGAATGTAAGTCGAATTCGTGTCCCATTCATAAACCGCGCCTTCCGAAGTCGGTATCTGATTCCAGAGCGGATTTTGCTCGGCAAACTCGCTATAGAGTTTTCGGTATGTCTCCGCGTCAAACGCCGCCGACAAAACTTCCTTTACTTCATCCAGCGACGGCCAGATGTCTTTCAGAAAAACTTCGTTCCCCTCCGTGTCGTGCCCCAGCGGGTGCAGATACACGTCTTTGATAACGGTCCCTGCCAGCGCATAAGCCACTACCAGCGGCGGCGACATTAAAAAATTAGCTTTGATATTCTGGTGCACGCGCGCTTCGAAATTGCGGTTGCCGGAAAGCACCGACGCCGCGATCAGGTCGTGATCGACCACCGCTTCTTCGATGCCCAGATCGAGCGGCCCGGAATTTCCAATGCAGGTAGTACAGCCGTAACCCACCAGTTGAAAACCGAGTTCGTCGAGATATTGCTGCAGGCCGGTCTTTTCCAGGTATTTAGTTACCACACGCGAGCCCGGCGCCAGGCTGGTCTTAACATACGGCGGCACTTTTAGTCCGCGCTCCGAGGCCTTTTTGGCCAGCAGCCCCGCGGCCATCATCACCGCCGGGTTCGACGTATTCGTACACGAAGTGATCGCCGCGATCAGCACATCGCCGTGCCCGACGGACGTCGTGACCGGCTTGAATTCACCCTCTTCCGGATTGACGCGGTCCGGGGTCGGGCGATTGTTGACCATCTCGACCTCGGTCGTGACATTGGTATTCGCCTCAGTCGTGTTGCCGTTCGTAGGCTCCGGAACGCTGGCGCTCGATTGTTCGCCTCCGCCGGTCGCCGGCGCGATCGAAGCCGTGTGCGCGCCCATCGTTACCGCAAAACGTTTTTCCAGGTCTTCGGCCGATTTTCCATAGCCGCCATCGGCAACATTGATGCTAAACAGCTCCAGGAAACGATCATCCAAACTCGAAAGTTCGATCCTGTCCTGCGGGCGTTTCGGCCCGGCGACGCTCGGTGTAATGGTTGCCAGATTAAGTTCCAGCACCGTTGTGTAATCCACCTCGCCCGCCTTCGGAATGCCGAACATCTGCTGGGCGTTATAGTAGTTTCTGATCGTTTCGACCTGCTCATTGCTGCGGCCGGTGTTTTTGAAATACTCGAGCGTCTTCTCATCAACGCCGAAGAAGCCCATCGTCGCGCCGTACTCCGGCGCCATGTTGGCGATCGTGGCGCGGTCGGTCGCGGGCAGCGACGAGGCGCCTTCGCCAAAAAATTCCACGAATTTACCCACCACTTTTGCTTTCCGCAGCATTTCCGTAATGCGCAGCACCAGATCTGTGGCGGTCGCGCCCTGCGGCAGCTCACCGCTCAGATGAACGCCGACCACGTCCGGCGTCAGAAAATAAACCGGCTGGCCGAGCATTCCCGCTTCGGCTTCGATACCGCCCACGCCCCACGCCACGATACCCAGCCCGTTGATCATCGTCGTGTGCGAATCCGTTCCTACCAGCGTGTCGGGAAAATAAACACCGCCCCGTTCGAAAACACCTTTCGCCAGATATTCGAGGTTAACCTGGTGCACGATGCCGATCCCCGGCGGCACTACGCGAAAACCGTTGTAGGCCTGAGTGCCCCATTTCAGAAAACGATAGCGCTGCTCGTTGCGCTTGAATTCCATTTCCATGTTGCGCGTGTAGGCCGTTTCGCTGCCAGAATAATCCACCTGCACGGAGTGGTCGATGACCAGATCGACCGGCACCAGCGGTTCGATCACGCCCACATCTTTGTTCATCCGCTGCACCGCACTGCGCATCGCCGCCAGATCGACCAGCAGCGGGACGCCCGTAAAATCCTGGAGGAGCACGCGCGCCACGACAAAGGGTATTTCTTCGATACGCTCTTCGCTGGCGGCCCAGCCCGCCAATTTGCGCACGTTGTCGAGGCTGACTTTTTTGCCGCCGTCAAAGTTTCTTAAAACCGATTCAAGTACAATGCGAATGGAAATGGGCAGGCGGGAAATTTTACCGACATTTTCTTTTTCCAATTGCGGAAGCGAATAAAAGACCCCGTCAGAGCCGTCGCCCGTTTTGAAAGTTTGCCGGGCATCAAATAAATTGTGTGTCATAAGTTTGTCTTCGCAGGTTAAAAAACAACTCCTGATGGGTTAATTTTACTGCTAACTCGAAAATAGCTCAATTTGATAAGAAAATCTGCATTTCGCAGAAAATTAATTGAGCGAAACTAATTTATCGTATAAAAATAAACCTACATGTTTTGGCACGAGATCATCGCGACCGCAATCCATTCCCCGTCACCACATAACGTTCAGCCCTGGCTTGTCAAAATTTTGTCCGAAACCGAGGCCGAACTTTACATAGATTCAAAGCGGACCCTGCCAAAAGAGGACATAACCGGAAGTTTTATCATCCTGACAATGGGGATCTTCCTCGAAGCATTAAATATCCTGGCAAAGCCGAAAGGGTTTTCTCTGGAGTACGAATTTTTCCATCCGCCTGACTGGTACGCGCCCGCGATCCTCGAAACCCGAGACAGTTGGCAAATTCCCTTTGCAAAGATGAGGCTTGTGCCGGCTCCCGCTGGACCGGCGATCTACGGTGAGGGCTTGTTTCTCAAACGGCGGACTTCGCGGCTTCCTTTACGGGAAAAACCGGTGCCGGAAGAAGCGCTGGAAAAACTGGGAAATATCGCTTCGAATTTCGGCCAGAATTTTTCGCACCTCACCGATAAGGCAACCATCGAAAAAGTTATGGCTTATAATACCGAGGCGCTTTTCGAAGACCTTAACAGCCCCGCATATCACGATGAGATCGTCGAATGGTTTCGGTATTCGGACAAGGAATCGGAAGAAAAACTGGACGGCCTCGACTATCGCTGTATGAATACCAATCCGCTGCTCTATAAAATGTCGGCCAAAATGTCGTGGATGATGAAAACGCCGGTCTTGAAAACGGTGATGGCAAAAACCTATCGCGCCCAGATCGGGCCGATCCCGACACTCGGAATTTGTTCGGGTAAGTTTTGGGACCCGGCGGATGCTTTTAAAGCCGGCAAATTCCTGATAAATTTCTGGCTCGAAACCGCCGCGAACGACGTTTATATTCACCCGTACGGAAATCTGGTTACCAATCGCCGGATCGCGGGTTTAGTTGAAAAGGAAACGGGTGTTTCCGACGCGTGGCTGATATTCAAAATGGGCTATTCCGCCGAGCCGCCGAAAAGCCGCCGGCTGCCTATCGAAAAAGTGCTGATCGTTTAGTGTATTCACGTTTAATTTATGTTGAGCCGCTATCTAACCATCGCTTTTATCTACACACTGTATGGCTTCCGCCGCCTGCTGAGTTCCGGCCGCCGGACATCTGTCGTGATGTTTTCGCCGCGGGTACAGCCTTTTCTCGCGTGGATCGGGCGGCTGCGGGCGCGGGCTGTTTTTGAAAAAGCAAAACGCAATTGCCCCGCCTACCGGGATTTTTTAAAAGCCGAAAATTATGCTGATAAAGGCCGCTGGAAACTTTCCGGTGTGCCGGTAATGACCAAGGAAAACTACGTCAAGAAATACGGCCTGGAAGAACGCTGCTACGGCGGAAAGATCCCTTCGCCCGGAACGGTGATCGACGAAAGCTCCGGCTCATCCGGCGTGCCGAATAACTGGGTGCGAAACGCCGCGGAGCGCAGGGATGTAAAACACGCGCTCCAACTCAGCTATGACATTATTTACAACGATGATGACTGCATTCTGCTCAATTGTTTTGCGCTCGGCCCCTGGGCAACCGGGATGAATGTTTCGATGTCCCTGGTCGATGTCGGCATTCTAAAATCGATCGGGCCCGACGCCAAAAAACTGGAAAATACCCTGACTCTTTTCAGCCCGAATTATCGTTACCTCGTTTTCGGCTATCCGCCTTTTCTCAAAGCCTGGCTCGATTCGACCGAGCTGGATCTTAGCCAATACAAAATGGATGCGGTGGTCGGCGGCGAAGGAATGTCCGAGGGCCTGCGCGGCTATTTTCTGAAATTTTTCAATACAGTTGTTTCCAGCTATGGCGCTTCCGACCTGGAAATAAATATCGGCGCGGAAACCGAACTTACCATCAATCTCCGCCGCAAATGTTTCGAGGACCGCAGCCTTAGCGAAAAACTATTCGGACGGGAGACCCCGCCAATGCTTTTTCAATACAACGCCGCCGATTACCTGGTGGAAAATTCCCCCGACGGCGAACTTGTTTTTACCATCGTCCGGCTGGAAGGCGCGGCCCCGAAAATTCGCTATAACCTTCGTGACCTGGGCGGCTCACTTAGCCATAGCGAGCTTTCCGCGGCGCTAAAAGAAAACGGCATCGACATAAAAACCCTGGCCGAAAAGCAGGGTGCGTTTCCGGTGCTTTTCGTGCACGGGCGCAATGACCTGAGCGTCCCGTTCTATGGCTCAAAGATCTTTCCCCACGACCTGGAAGAGATCATAAATACTCACCCGGAATTGATCGGCCGGATAAATTCTTTCCAGCTTAAAAGCGTCGAAGACAGCGAGCTCAAACGCAGGCTGCTGATATCGCTGGAAAAAACCAAAAACTGTGACGACATTCTCCCCGACGCGGCCACTCTGCATTCCATCGTTTTCGACGAATTGTGCCGAGTGAATCAGGATTTCCGCGAGGTCACCCGGATGTTCGACCGTTCCTGCGTTGAGGTTTTGCTTTTTGATTTTGAGACCGGCGTTTTTGCCGGCCGCGATATCCGCATAAAGAATAAATACATCGCTTAAAGGCATTTTATGCTTTTATCTCGCGGTCAATCGCGCTATGATGCACCTTTTGAGGTTAAGAATGAACGACGGTGGCAGTAGATACAATGACTCGAGCAAGCGCAGCAGTGAAAAATTTAGGTATCAGACTGCGTCGCGGCGCCTCGCGGGTCCGTCATCGTATATTTCCGCGTAACAGATTTCTCGCCTATCTGGCCGTTCTCGGCCCCGGCATCATCGCCGCAAATTCCGGAAATGACGCCAGCGGCATAGCCACTTACTCCACGGTCGGCGCCGTTTATGGCTATAACCTGATCTGGACGTTCCTGCCGATGATGATCAGTTTGTTCATCGTCCAGGAAATGTGTGTGCGGATGGGTGTCGTAACCGGCAAAGGCCTGGCCGATCTGATCCGCGAAAAATTCGGTGTCCGGCCGACGGTCTTTATCATGCTGGCGCTGCTCGTGGCGAACATCGGGGTGATCATCTCGGAGTTTGTCGGGATTGCGCAGGCTGCGGAACTTTTCGGCATTTCGCGCTACATCGCCGTACCGATAACGGCTGCCGCCATCTGGTGGCTGGTGGTAATGGGCACGCAAAAACGCGTCGAGCAGGTTTTTTTAGCGATGTCGCTGGTCTTTCTCGGCTACATCGCGTCCGCTTTCATGGCGAAACCGGATTGGGTCGAGATCTCGGAAGAGGTCTTTAAACCTCATTTCAGCTTTTCATCTACCTATCTTTTTACCGTGATGGCGCTGATCGGTACCACGATAACGCCTTTTATGCAGGTCTTCGTCCAATCTTCAGTGGTGGAAAAAGGAATGGACAAGGATGATTACACGCTGGCGCGGGCGGATGTCGCGGTGGGCACGGTATTTTGCATGATGATCGCGGCTTTTATTGTTATCAGCACCGCCGCGACACTTAATAAGCAAGGCGTCACCCAGGTGGATTCTGCCGCTACGGCCGCGCAGGCGCTGGTCCCGGTGGCGGGAAATTATGCCAAATATCTCTTCGGGATCGGCCTTTTCGGGGCCGCGATGCTGGCGATGGGCGTGCTTCCTTTAGCAACCGCGTATTCGCTGAGCGAAGCCCTCGGATTTGAAAAGGGGCTTTCCCATACCTTTCGCGAAGCGCCGATATTCGTGGGCATTTTTACGGCCCTGATCGTTATGGGCCTGGCAGTGGCCCTGATTCCCGGTATCCCGCAAATACAGCTTTTGCTGTTCACTCAATGCATCAACGGTATCCTGCTTCCGATCCTGCTCGTCACGATCGCGCTGCTTGCCAACGACGCCGATCTGATGAACGAATACAAAAACAGCACCCTCTACAATTCGCTGGCGTGGCTGGTCACTATCGTCGTCTCGATTCTCTCTCTCCTGCTGATCGGAAAAACAATATTCGATATTTTCTTTAAAGTCTGATAAATTTTCGGTTAGTGCCCGGTTAGTGAACCGCTATGAACATTCCTGAATTCAGAAAAAGGCTTCTTTTTACTATCATCGCGATCCTCATCGTGACGGGGATCCTGTTCATACTTCCGCTGGTCGAGCCGATCATAACCGATAACGTAAGAAATTTTATCCAATCCTATTTCGTCACCCGGCGCACCGGTGAATACAGCGAAGCCAGAGGCACTCCCTTCATGTCTCTTTACTTCACTATTCTGAAAGTTATCCGTATCGGGTTGGGCCTGGTGATCGTCGTCGTGATCGTCCGGCTGGTAAGTTTTCTCATCTTCAAACGTGAGACAAAAGACGGGCAGCATCAAAACCCCACCCTGATGCGCAACATCTTTTCCATTGCGATCTACATCATCGCGCTTTTCACTCTCGTTAAATCCCAGTATCCGGGCGTCGATCTCACTTCACTTTTTGCTACGTCCACCATTCTTGGATTGGTCATCGGCCTCGCGCTCCAGGACACCCTGGGAAATCTTTTCGCGGGCCTTGCCACGCAGGCTGATGAACCTTTTAAAGTCGGCGACGTCATTAATATTCCCGGCAAAGGCACCGGTGTGGTGGAAAGCATCACCTGGCGCGGCGTAAAGATCCGCACCTTCCAAAATAAGCTGCTCGTAATAAGCAATGCCATCCTGGGAAAAGAAACCATCGAAGTAGCCCCGCGTGAAAACCTGAACGCGCGGCTGGTTTTTTTCAACACGCGGTATACCGACTCGCCCGCGAAAACCATTCAGGTCGTACGCCATCTCGTCAGGCAATGTGAAAACATCTCGTCAAAGATCCGTCCCATTGTCCGGATACGAAACTTCGGTGAAAGCAGCCTTGATTGGGAAGTGAAATTCTGGCTCGAAGATTACAGTAAATATAACGATACTGACGCGCTTGTCCGCCAGCGGATCTGGTACGCCTTTCAGCGCGAAGGTATCGGCATTCCTTTCCCGACGCGAACGCTCGAGCTTCAGATAAAAGGAAAAGAAGAGCTGCAGGTCGATGGCCAGCAAAACGGTATCTATGACCGGCTAAACGAAGTAAATATATTCGCTCCCCTGTCCGAAGAAGAAACGCTGAGGCTTGCCCACGCAGCGGTCAAACGTGTCTTTGCGCCCAAGGAAGCGATCGTTCGCATGGGTGAAGAAGGACATTCGATGTTCGTGGTTCATAACGGCTCGGTCAACATACAGCTTGGTGAACAGGGACAGCTCCGCAATGTAACTACCCTGCACGAAGGCGACATCTTTGGTGAGATGTGTCTCTTTACCGGCCAGCCGCGTTCCGCCACTGTCACCGCCGCCGAAGAGACCGAGGTCCTGGAGATCGGCCATTTCGCGCTTAAACCTCTGTTTGAAAATAATCCTGACCTGGCCGAGGCGATGAGCAAAACCATCGCCGAGCGCCGCGCCCAGCTTACCGCCAAAAAAGAAGAAGGTTTCCCGGCCGCTTCCGAAGAAGAATCGAAAGGTATCTTCAACGCCATCAAGAATTTCTTTAGGTTAGAACAGAAATAGTAATCGTTGGAGCGCGGACGTCCCGTCCGCACCGAGTGCGTAACACTCAGGCAAGGTGTAAAGTAAAAAACCACCCGCTTATGCAGGTGGTTCGGACATTTCGAACGCTGTGCGTTCGTTGCGGACGGGACGTCCGCGCTCCCAGTCTACTGCCTGTTGCCTCCCGGCCCCGTCGCCTGCACCACGATGGTCGAACCCGGTTTTAATTCCAGATCGTCTCTTCCCTGCACATACACTGATCCGGCGCCCGCGCTGCCGCCGATAGTAGCCCCAATGACCGCGCCTTTTACGCCGCCTATCACGCCGCCTATCACCGCGCCGATAGCCGCGCCCACGCCGCCGCGTTTAGCGGTTTCTTTGGTCTGGCTGTCGCCTTTAGCTACTCCTTCGGTATCGATCTTGACCGTTTCGCCGTTCATGTCGGTAATAGATTGCAGGAAACCGGCAAACTCATAGGTCGCTCCGTTAGCTAAACGGATACGTTCAAAGTTAAAAGTTAGCTGCGCCCGCCCGTTGATCTTGCCTGAGCGTTTGATCCCCGAAATATATCCTTCGATGACCGCGCCGCGAAATTCATTCGGAGTTTGAACCGTCATACGAAAACGGTCGTTGTTCTGTGAAGCCCTGGTCGTCACCTCGTTTTCGAGTTTTGCGGTGATCACCGTGCCGCCGGGAACGATGAATTCTCCCTGCCGCCCCGCGCCGGTCGTCGGGTACTGGTTAGGGTTTTGATTCGGATTCGGATTCGGGTAAGTATTTCCTGATGGAACATTTCCCGAGTTGGCGCCGGGATTACTGTCCGAATAAGTGCCCGGATTGTCGATCGGCCTGTTCTGCCCTCCATTTTGCCCGCCATTTTGAGCCCCATTTTGGGCCATGTCGGAAGTCTTGTTATAGAGGCTTTCAGCGATCACTGTTTGTGACAGCGTTGCGTAATTCACGCGCCGCGTAACCCGCAGGCGGCTGCCGTTATCCACGCTTTCAAAAATTACGGTGTGATCGTCGTCGCTTTCGCCGGTCCTGATCACCGTTAGGCGGTCGCCCCGGAGCGTAGCGCGCACGCGCGTGTTCCTTCCATCGGCGCCCGATTCATATTTATCTACCCCGTCGGCGGTAAGATTAAACTGCCCGCCTTTCGAAGAAGTCAGCGTCACCTGTTGGCCGCGCACGTCCAGCGTGAGCGTTTCCGGCGGCGTCAATTTGTCTTCCAGGTCGACTTTTATGCGGTCACGGTCGCGCGCGCCAATGATCAGGACAGCGCGGTCGGCAACTTCGCGCGCGTTGTCGCTCGCCTGTGCATCAAGTCTGTAAGTACCGCTCAGCCCCGCACGGTAGCTCCCATTATTTTGGGCACTATTTTGGGCATTATTTTGCGAAACGGGCTGTGTAGGCAATTGCGTGTCGTAACCGGTCGCGGCAGTACCGCCGCTCCAATCCCAGGTTATCTTGTAATTGGAAGCGAGCTGGTCCAGCGTCGAGCGCACTTTTGACCAATCGTCAGCCACGGGCTCGCCAAAGCCCACTGCCTGCAGAAAAATTTCTACGTCCTGAGCTTCCTGCAAAATATTATTGACGCCGTCCGAGCTTTCGCGTTTTGCGCGAAAATCGTTATTAAAATTGCTGACCGCGTCTTCCAGGTCTTCCATCGATTTGTTGATGTCGTCGCCCTGCGGCATTCTTATCCGCACGCGCTTCATCATATCCAGCAGATCGTAGCGAAAGGTCGCCATCTGGCCCTGCAGCCGGCGCAGGTTCTCGCTCACCTGGCGATCGCTATTACCCGTTTGAGCTGAAATTTGCCCGGTCAGAATCAGCAAAAAGCCCATCACTCCCAATACCAACCCCAGTGTGATCTTTGAACGTTTCATTTATTTTCTCCTGCTAAAAGAAATATCGTGCGCCGCGCACAGCTTACCCTTTTAAAATAGAGTGCATTTATTATGCCAAAGTTGCCCAAATACTATCTCTAAGGTTTATTATTTTAACGGTTTCTGGCAAAATCATCCCGGCCGGACGTCCATTAAATGGAGAGCTGCATTGAGTACCCCGATCTATAAAGCAACACTTCGCTATGGCGGCGATGAATTTTTCATTGGCATCAGCCCCAGCGGCCATGCCCAAGCTATTGACGTAAAAGGAGATAGGAAAGCCGCGCCGACCCCGGTCGAGCTGCTTTTGATCGCCGTCGGAGGCTGTACCGCGGCTGATGTTATCTCCATCTTGCTAAAGAAGCGCCAGGACGTAACCGACTACCGGATCGAGGTCACCGGCGAGCGCCGCGAAGAGCACCCGCGGGCTTTCACTAAGATGAACGTTCACCATATCGTATATGGACGTAACGTTTCGGAGCAGGCCCTGGCTTCGGCCATCGAGCTCTCCGATACAAAATATTGTTCCGTGGCCGCCACCGTCAGGCCCACGGTAGAGATCACCACCAGTTACCAGATCATTGAGGTGGAAAAACCCGATGCAAAACCTGCTGCATAAATTGATGCTAAAACCGATGCTTGGAAAACTCATATTACCCGTGCTTTTATTTATCTTCGCGACCGGCGCTTTTGCCCAGGTTGACTTGAAAAAATGGCACACCTTCGACTTTTCGAAAAGAGCGGTCAAAAAAACCGATCTGGTGAAATTCGAATTGGAAGATCTGCAGATGCTGCGCGGCGTAGTTTTTGGGAAGCACGGCCGGATCTTCAAGGAAGTCAGCATTCAGGATTACCTGGCGAAGCAAACCTGGTATAAGCCGAGTAATAAATTTAAGAATTCAATGCTTACGCTGATCGAGCGCAGAAACATCGACTTGATCCGCGAGTTGGAAGCCGAAAAACATACCTCGGTCGAGCCCGGCGATCTTCGTTTCTGGGAAAAGAAACTGATTACCGAAGACGATTTGGGCCGCGAATATTCCGGCGCCGAATGGCGCATAATGATCGCCGAGATCGAGGCCATCCGCGGCAAGCGTTTTGACGAAGAAGAATGGCTGCAGAAATATTTTGAAGACCGTTACTGGTACAAACCAAGCCCGGCGTATACGGCCACCGTTCTGACCGAAAACGACCGCAAAAACCTGACCACGCTTAACGAAGCCCGCAACAAGTATAAAAAAGCCGAAGTCTCTTTTGGCGATATGGACAAATTTGAAAACGTCCTGCTAAAAGAAGAACAACTCAAGGGTTTGAATTTTAACGACCTCAGGTTGATCCGCAGTGAATTTTTCGCCCGCCACGGCAAGAAATTCACCGTCCCCGGATATGTGCAGTTTTTTGAGTGGCAGGATTGGTATAAACCGCTCAAAAACCAGTCAAAGGTCAAGCTTAACGCCACCGAAGAAAAGAACGTCAAGCTCATTCTGGATTACGAAGCCAAAATGCGCGAGAAGCTTTCGATCGAAGTATTGCCGGAAGGCGCGGTCAGCGATCTTTTTGCCGAAGACCTGCGCATTCTGCGCAACGAGATCTACGCGCGCCATGGACGTGTTTTTACCTCGGTGAAATCCAAAGACCTGCAGAAATATTTCGAAGCGCAGCCCTGGTATAAACCCGATCCGAATTTTAAGGACGACCAGCTAAGCGAAACCGAGTTTAAAAATATAGCCGTTATCAAGGAGGCAGAGGACGTGGCAATAAGCAAGTTCGTCCTCGTCGAGGGCTGATAAAGCTAACACTTAGCTTCGCGTGACGAAGCATTCACAAAGAAAATTTAATAAATGTAGCGCTGCCGTCTCGGCGGCTGTCATGGAGGCGTCCCGCCGCCAGATATTTCTTACAAACTGAGGGCAAGATGCCCTCAGGACAGCCGGCGAGACGCCGGCGCTACTATTTTTGCCCTCTTATCCTTTATACTTGTTTTTTATGCTTACTCCTGAAGAGATCGAATTAGATAAAAAGCGCAAGGTGCTGGAGCGCTTGAAAGACCGCCTCGCCACCGACGAAGAGGTGATGGCGGAGATCCGTGCCGAACTCGAACAGTTTGAGACGAATTATAAGATGCAGGTCGGGCGCTTGTATGCCGAGCTTGACGAGATCGACGCGCAGATCGCCGAGGAAGAAGTAAAACTCAACCCCGAGGACGCCGAGATAAAACGCCGCGCCGAAGAGGCCCGCGAACGCGCCGCCGAATCTGCCGCCTCAACAGATGCCGCCGAAGAAGCCGCCGAAAACTGCACCTTCAAATGGCAGCCCACCACCGAAGCCAAAAAGGCCTATCACAGCCTGGCGAAAATGATCCACCCCGATCTGGCATTAAACGCCGAGGAACGCGAGCGCCGCCACACCCTGATGGCCGAACTAAATAAAGCCTATGAAGCCGGCGACCAGAATAAATTAAATAAACTGGTGGACGATTATCGCGACAGCCCCGATCTCGTGATCGGCGATTCCATCGGCGACGATCTGGTCCGCGCCATCCGCCAGATCTTCCAGGTCAAAAACCGCCTGAAAGAACTCCGCATCGAACGCCTGACCGCTGAGCTTTCGGAACTTTATATGCTAAAGACAAAGATCCGCGACGAGCAACTGGAAGGTCGCAACCTGCTCGACCAAATGGCCGAACGCACCCGCAGCCACATCCTCAAGGCAAAACGCCGCCTGGAAAATCTGCGCAAAGTTAATGAAGCAAACTCAAACGAATATCACGAGCTGGATGTGTCGATGTTTAATTAACTTATCAGACATTCAAATTTATTTATAACCATCTGACCAAACCTCCTCAAAAATCCGTGCTAGCCGTAAAAGAAGCAAGTTAATTTACCTCAAGGTCAGGAAGGGTTGCTTGCGCCCGCTCTTTAATTTTAGAATCTTTGATAGACAATGGCTCCCAAATGGTCAAATCAAAATCTTGCCGGCGCATTACATTATGTAACCGGAAATGCATTGGATCGACGTAATATATTTACTTATCAAAAAAATTGCCATGCCTTTCTAGAAGAATGCCAGACATTAAAAATTAAACGCGAAAGCAAACTCATTGCATTCGTGCTTATGCCAGATCATTTTCATCTGATCGTTAACCCACGCGATGGTAAAATCAGGGAATGGACGGGAGCGTTGAAAAGTCTCACAGCTCGCCGCCTGGTTGAGATTTCACCGCCAGAACAGTTTTTGAAATCGAGATCTGATGAGTTTGAGCATCAAGTTTGGCAAGAAAGTTTCAAGGCATTGTCATTATGGAGCAATTGGATGATCTGGCAAAAGATCAATTACATTCACGCCAATCCTGTTCGTGCAAGATTAGCTGACAGTGCGGGAGAATATCGCTGGACTAGTTTTCGAGCTTTTTATTTAGAAGAAAACGATCCGCTTTTGCAGGTCGATAAAGATTGGTGGTGGCTAGATGATATCCAAAAATTAGAGCGAGCAATGAATCAAAAGCAATAAGAGCGGGCGCAAGCAACCCTTCCTGACCTTGAGATAAATTAGCTTGATAGGTTGCCAAATACAGGCAAGCAACCCTTCCGGATCTTGAGGTGAGTAGCCTGAGTGGTTTTACTAAAATTAAGATTCTCTTAACAAATTCTCTAATTTCTGCTCCCCTATCCCATAAAACTCTTTTATCTCATCTATCTGCTTACCGAATTTTTCTGCGTCACTTTTCCCGTCAACCCTTGTACCCACGATCATATTATTTTTCGGGGTGTGTTCGGTGGCGATGAATTCGAACAGCTTGGTGTCGTAGCCGCTTTTTTCCAACAGCAGCGCGCGCAGCCCGTCGGTGATCGTCTCCGCCGTGCGTTCGAGCATGATCCCGTGGCGCAGGATGCCGCTCATCATTTCCGGGGCCTTGATCTGCGGCCGCACTTCACGGTGACAGCAGGGCGCCGCGATTATCAGTTCGGCATTGGCGGCAATTCCCTTAAAGATCGCGTCGTCAGTTGCCGTGTCGCAGGCGTGCAGGGCGATCAATATGTCCGCTCTTTCCAACTCATAATTTTCGATCGAATTATGAACAAATTTCAGCCCGTCAAATTCGCACGTCGCCGCCAGACCGCTGCACAGTTCGACCAGATCTTCCTTGGTGTCCACGCCGGTGACTTTCGCGTCCAACCCGCGCGTATTTTTAAAGTGATCGTACGCCGCAAAGGTCAAATAGCCTTTGCCCGACCCCATATCCACGATCGACAGTTCCCGGTTATCTTTGAGAGCAGATTTATCAAAGAGCTTTGCCAGTATCTCGATAAATTTGTTTATCTGCCGCCATTTGTCCTGCTGCTTGTCGCGAACCTCGCCATTCGCGTCGGTTATTCCCAGCACTTGCAGGTAAAAACTCTCCGGGTCTACCAGGCGTTCTTTCTTCCTGTCGTGAACAGCCGCCGGGGGGGATTTTATCGTCGGTTTTGCCGTATTAAGCCGGGATTTCCCTTTTTTACCGATCTCAAGCTGAAAATCGTTTTTAACGGTGAACAGGTGGCCGCTTAAAAAGTCTTCTCCCAGAAACTTGCTCACTATCGCCACACCCTCATTAAAAGAGTGATTTTTCACCGTATCGCGCGTATCATAACGGTATAGAAAAAAGAGCCGGATGCCTTTTTTAGTTTTTATCAGCCGGATAAGAAGTTTATTGAGGTGTTCGTCCGTACCCTTATAATTACCCAGGGTCATTTTGACGAAAGTTTCTTCCTGCAGGCTTTTCTTGAATTCGGCGATGAATTTTGCGATATTCTCCATTATCTGAAATAGCGTTGTCGTATCGTAATGAAGTCAGTACCGGGAACGCAGTGACCGGCTTCTTCAGCCCGCAGCACCAATGCTGTTTGTTTTCGCTACGCTCATAGCCGGTCACTGCGTTCCCGGTACTGACCCGTTACTTTTTTGACTTCAACCGATATTTATAGCAATGACCTCTTAAATTAAGATTAGCACCAAAAAAATCTCCGGCAAAATCGCCGATTTGCCGCGCTCTATGGCAAAATAGCTGGTATGAAAAATCTGTTTCATTTGGCTTTTCCGGTTCGTGACCTGGGTGAGGCGCGTGAATTTTACGGCGGCGTCCTGGAATGCGAAGAAGGCCGCAGTTCTGAATGCTGGATCGATTTCAATCTTTTCGGCCACCAGATCGTGACCCACCTCTCAGCAGAAGGCGCGGGAGTAAAGGCGACCAACCATGTTGACGCGGATCATGTACCGGTCCCCCACTTCGGGATCGTCCTGCCGATGGAAGACTGGAAAGCCTTTGCCGAGAAACTGAAAAGTAAAGGCGTGCCGTTTGTGATCGAACCAAAAATTCGCTTCGCCGGCGAGGTAGGTGAACAGGCGACAATGTTCTTTCTCGATCCCAGCGGGAATGCATTGGAATTCAAGGGATTTAGGGATTTCTCTTTAGTGTTTGCTAAATAAAATATGAAACCCAAGTTCATTCTCGCGGCTATTTTCTTATGCTGCACCGCTCTTAGTTTACTGGCACAAACTTCTCCACAGCGTTCCATCGCTGTAACGATCGACGATCTGCCGGTCGTTTCGACCCGCAAGGACCTGAAAACGCGTCAGGAGATCACCCATAAACTTTTACAACACATCTCCCGGGCAAAGATACCCGTGATCGGATTTGTCAATGAAAACAAATTGTATACGGACGGCAATCGCGACGACGCGCAAGTCGATCTTTTGCGCGATTGGATAGGAGCGGGCCTGGAGCTGGGTAACCACACCTATTGGCACAACAGCCTGCATAACACCGATCTGACAACGTACGAAAATGAGATTCTGCAGGGCGAGGTGATCACCAAGGAACTGTTGAAGAAAAAAAATAGGGTTTTGCGATATTTCCGCCATCCCTATCTTCAAACCGGCCTCACGATTGAGATAAAAGACAAGTTGAATGTTTTTCTCAAAGAGCACAGCTATACCATCGCGCCGGTTACTATCGACAACGGCGATTGGATCTTTGCCCGCGCTTACGATAACGCCATAGATAAAAAAGATCAGGCGATGATGCTGCGCATCGGGGCGGCGTATGTTCCTTACCTGCTGACCAAGCTTGATTACTGGGAACGCCAGTCGGTAAAGATCCTTGAACGCGAACCGGCGCAAATCCTTTTGATCCATGCCAACTCTGTTAATTCCGAGTACCTTGACGATATTTTAAAAATGCTCGCCGCGCGCGGCTACAAATTCGTCACGCTGGAAGAAGCCCTCAAGGACGAGGCTTACCGGCTGCCCGATACTTTTACCGGGCGCGCAGGAATTTCCTGGCTGCATCGCTGGGCGCTGGCCAAAGGCCGCGAGTATGTCCTGCCGGACGAACCGAAGGTCCCTGATTTCGTCATGACCCAAGCCGGGGTTCGTTCTGAATAAATGAAAGGCGCGGAAGTTATCATTATCGGCGGCGGCGTGGCCGGAGCGTCCGTCGCCTGGCATCTTGCCGAGCGCGGCGTAAAAGACATCCTGATCCTCGAAAGTGAACGGCAGCAAGGCCTCGGTTCTACCGGTAAGGCAACAGGCGGCGTGCGCGCGCAGTTTGAAACCGAGATAAATATCCGCCTGTCGCTCTACTCATTGGATTTTTTTTCGCGTTTTAATGAATTGACCGGTGTCGATTGCGGTTACGAACCTCGCGGCTATCTATTCCTGGCAACCGATGAAAAACAGTTAGCGTATTTGCAGAGTAATGTGTCGCGGCAGCGCGCGCTGGGATTGAAGGAAGCCGAAATAGTTGACCGGCAAACCATCGGCGAAATGGTTGATGGGTTGAACGTGTCGGACGTAGTGGGCGGGAGCTTTTGCTCGCGCGACGGTTTTATCGATCCGCTGGCGGTAATGTCGGGCTTTACCAAAAAAGCGGTGGAGCACGGCGTAAAAGTGTCGGCCGGGATTAAGGTCACCGCCATTGAAATTGAAAATGGAAAAGTCCGCGCGCTGCAAACAGACCAGGGACAACTTTCCGCGGACAAGATCGTTTGCTGCGCGGGCGCCTGGGCAAAAAAACTTGTCGCTACCGCCGGGGTAGATCTGCCCGTCGAGCCTCTGCGCCGGCAAATAATTTGGGCAAAAAGCGCGGCGGAACTTCCCGCGAACCTCCCGATGGTGATCGATCTTAGCAACGGCTTTCATTTTCGTCCGGCCAAAGGTTCACGGCATGAGGTACTTTTTGCCTATCCTGACCCTGATGAGATGTCCAGCTACGAGACAGATTTTGACCCGGCCTTTATAGAAAAAGTATTGCCGAAAGCCAGACACCGCGCTCCATTTCTAGCTGACGCGGAGATCGTTCATGAGAAATGCCGCGCCGGACTTTACGAAATGACTCCCGATCATCACGCCATCCTGGGCGGCTGTTCCATTGAAGGCCTATATTTTGCCGGCGGATTCAGCGGCCATGGTGTAATGCATTCGCCTGCCACCGGCCGCGCGCTGGCGGAGATAATACTGGACGGAAACGCAAGCTTTTTGGATGTTTCGAGTTTAGGTTTGGAAAGATTTAATAGAGGCGATCTCATTAGCGAAACGGCTTTTATTTAATCGGCTGGAAAGCTTGGCTGTTCTGAAAATAATACAAAAGTTAAGAAATTTGCAGTCAGGAAGGGTTGCTTGCGCCCGCTTCTTTTACTTTTCGCAAGGGATTTTCTTACTTTATGGGCAATTTTGAGTAGTCAAGAGCGGGCGCAAGCAACCCTTCCCGACCTGGAGGTGATCATCTTGTGTTTTTTCTGAAATGTCCTATCTAAATCTGAGTTTGCCGCTTCTGCCTGATAAAAACCGGGCTTTTACCTTGTCTTTTCCCGCCGCTCATATCAAAATTTCATAAGTTTTCCGTAATTATTAGAAAAAGAGACTTTATTAATGAAAAGACATCTGTTTTCTTTTGGCGTTCTTTTGCTTACCGCCGTTTGCGTAACAGCCCTTACCGCTGAAATCGCCGCTCAAACCGACGATTCAAAATTTGATTTTTACGCCCGCGCGCCTTATCGAGCGGAGGTTCCTCGTCCGCAGAGCATTTTACGCTACGACGTCGGCACGTTTCACACGACTTATGCGCAGATGGAAAATGTGATCGGGCAGATCGCCAAGGCCGCGCCCGACCGCGTGCGAATTTACGACATCGGCGAAACGCCCGAACATCGTATGCAGCATATCGTGGCCATCAGTTCGCCGGAAAACATTACCAAGCTGGACCAGATAAAAGCGAATGTTGCGCGCCTGGCCGACCCGCGCAAAACATCTTCTTCCGAAGCTCAGGCGATCATCGCGAATTCGCCGATCATGTGCTGGATGGCATACACCATCCACGGTAACGAATCCGCCTCGTTCGAAGCCATGCTGCAGGTCATTTACCAGCTTGCCGCTTCAGACGAACCGGCCACGCTCGATATTTTGAAAAACTCCGTGGCGCTGATCGTCGTCGGCGAAAACCCTGACGGCCACGAACGTTTTGTCACCTGGTATAACTCCGTTTCGGTCGGCGACGCCAATCGCGCGGCACTCGAACACCGCGAACCGTGGTCTGTCTACGGCCGCGTCAATCATTTTCGTTTCGATCTTAACCGCGACAACCTGGTCGGCACCCAGCAGGAATCGCAAAATCTTCAGAAAGCTTTTTTCGATTGGAATCCGCAGGTGGCGGTCGATCATCACGGCCAGCCTTCGCAATACTTTTTCCCCCGGCCGCGCTGCCGATAAATCCGAATCTGCCGCAGCCCGTTACCAACAAGTGGCTCGACGTTTTCGGGCGCGCGAATGCGGCGCAGTTCGATTCGCGCAACTGGGATTATTATGTGCGCGATATCTTTGATCTTTTTTATCCCGGATACTGGGATTCGATGCCCGCGCTAAACGGCGCGACGGGAATGACCTATGAAACCGACGGCGGCGGCTTTAAAGGAATTCGCTGGACGCGTGACGACGGCACGATCGCTACGCTGCGTTCGGCCATAGCCAAGCATTTTATCGCTTCGCTGACCACGCTGGAAACAGCCGCGAAAAACCGCGAGGCCCGTCTGAAAGATTTTTACGATTTTCGCCGTATCGCAATGGAAGACCACCGCACCGCAAAGATGAAACGCTTTGTCATCCTGCCCGGCAAAGACCCGGTGAAAACAGCCGATCTGATCGAATCTCTCCAGAGAGCAAAGATCGAAGTGTATGCCTCGCGTGGTTCGCTCAACTTCCCTTCCGCGCACGCCTATTCGCGGAAAGACTCTCCGGCCGAAAACCGGATCTTTCCCCCGGGCGCGTACATCATCGATCTCAACCAGCCGCAGCGTGTCTGGGCAAAATCCCTGCTCGAACCCGACACGCCGCAGGACGCCGCTTTCGTCCGCGAACAGATCGCCAAATTCAAGCGTAACGAACTCCGCGGAAAAAGCTCTTTGCGCGAAGATTACGGATTCTATGACATAACCTCGTGGTCGCTGCCGCTGGCTTTCGGCCTCGAAGCGTACTGGACTGAAGAAGGCGGCCCGCTGAGCCCCGATGTAACGGTCCCGGTGACGGACGAATACTTGCGAAACCAACGCACCGGTGGTGTTATCGGGGGCCGGGCGCAGATCGCCTACATCATCCCCTACGAAACGGACGGGGCCGGAGCGCTGGCGGTGCGTTTGCAGCAAGCCGGTTTTCGCGTGGCGGTTTCCACGCGGCCTCTTACCGCGGGCGGGCGCGAGTGGAAAACCGGGACATTTGTCGCGCGGATCTCACGCAATGCCGAAGGCATTCACCAAACGATCGCCACTTACGCGAAAGAGCTTGGCGTCACGGTCACCGCAGTCAACAGCGGTTTTAACGAAACCGGTGACACCGGTATCGGCGCGGAAAATGTGGTCTCGCTGCGCGAACCCAAGATCGCCGTGCTGGCCGATGAGGCGGTCGATCAAACCAGTTTCGGATCTATTTGGTGGACGCTCGACCGCTACGGGATCCGCTTTACTCCGCTGACGGTAAATTCCGTCAAAGGCGGCGCGCTGCAAAATTACAACGTGCTCATCCTGCCCGACGGCTCCGCCGGCAGATATTTCGGCGCTTTTGGCGCGGGCGGTGTCAGCACCTTAAAAGATTGGGTGAATAACGGCGGCAATCTTATCTGTATGCGGGGTTCTTCGGTTTTTGCCGCGCTAAAGGATGTCGGGCTGACTTCGGCCAAACTCGTCGGTAGTGAGGACGACGATCAGAAAGCGGACAGCGCGTCGGAATCGCCTGCATCAGCAAGCGGGCCGGCTTCCGATAAATCCGCCGATAAATCCGCTGATAAAGCTGATAAGAGTAAGAAAGCCGTTGCGGAACCGACGCCGGCCGACAGTGACAAATCGGACAAGGCCGATGGCGCTCCGCCGGTGCTGCCGCCGATAGCTTCGCCCTCTGCCAACGCCGGCCGGGTGCCCGAAGGCGTTCCCGGGGCGATAATCCGCGTCACCGTTGACCGTACCGCGCCGATAAATTACGGGATCGAAGACGATAATTTACCCGTGCTGCTGGCTTCCGGATATTTCTTCCGTTATTCGAAAGACGGGATAAACGCGATGGTTTTTGACGCCAAGCCAAAAACTCCTTTGACCATTTCCGGTTTTGTCTGGGAAGGAAATACGGAGAAACTTCTTAAAGGGACCTCTTATCTTATTGACGAACCGACGGGCGGCGGCCACGTCGTCATCTTTGCCGAAGAACCGTTCTTCCGCGGTGTCTTTCGCACCATGACGCGGCCGTTCTTTAATGCCGTATTGCTAAATTAGATGTTCACGATCAGCGCGGAATTTCGCGACAAGTTGGAAGTTAAAGCCGGCCTGGAAAAAGTGCGCGAATTTCTCTTCGACCTGGAAAATTTTGCGCGCCTGATGCCTGAGATCGAAAGCATCCGCACCGATGCAAAAGGCATTACCAATTGGACGATCGCGGTCGAGATCCCGGTAGTGGGCAGGCTGCGCCAGTCTTTCCGGCTGGAACCTGAGGAAATTTCCGACACGGAAATAATCTGGCGCCCGGCCGCCGGCGAGAAAGAAAATCTTCTGCGCTACACGGTTTTGCTGCTGGAAAAAAGCGCTGGTGTCACCCTCGTTCAAATTTCTCAAAAAGTAGAACTCCGCCGCAATAAAGCCCGGGACCTCCATCCTCTCGCCGGTGTGGCCGGCGAAACGCTGATCACCAAAGAAATGACCAAACGCGTTTCTCACCTTATCAAGGAATTTTTAAAAAAGGCTAAAGAAAAAGTGGAAAGATGATTATGGAGCGCGGGCATCCCTGCCCGCAAAGGCCGCGCCGCGGCCTGAAAAGTACCGGTGCACGGGACTAACGGACAGACAATTCGAACGCTTGCATTCGTTGCGGGCAAGATGCCCGCGCTCCATAATTTCATGTTATCTTTAACTTAATGTCGTCCGCCATAAAACAACCCTGCGATGAAGGAGTGATCAAGTGCGCTCCGGAAATAAAGGTCCCTGAGATCAAAAACGGCACATGGGTTTTGGCGGCCACCATCATCGGTTCGAGCATCACTTTTATCGATGGGACGGTGGTCAATGTAGCGCTGCCCATCATGCAGGAAAAGCTGAACGCCTCCGTCACTGAGGTGCAATGGGTGGTCGAATCCTATGCCTTGATGCTCTCGGCCCTGATCCTGGTGGGCGGCGCGCTGGGTGATAAATACGGGCGAAAGCTGATCTTTTCGATCGGCGTAATAATTTTTGCGCTCTCCTCGCTCTGGTGCGGTTTGGTCTCAAGCCCGGCCCCCCTGATCATCGCCCGCGCCGTGCAAGGCATCGGTGCGGCCTTACTGGTGCCCGGAAGCCTGGCCATCATCAGCGCGACATTTCCGAAAAAAGAACGCGGAAAAGCGATCGGCACCTGGTCGGGTTTCACGGCGATCGCCGCCGGGTTCGGGCCCGTGCTGGGCGGCTGGCTGATCGAAAATATTTCCTGGCGCTGGATATTTTTTATCAATTTGCCGCTGGCGGTGATCGTTCTTTTGATCACCTGGCGGCACGTTCCGGAATCGCGTAATGAAAATGCCAAAAAGGGATTGGACTGGCTGGGCGTTCTATTAGCGACGGTGGGCCTGGGCGGCCTGGTGTATGGCTTGACCGAATCGTCCACCCTCGGTTTTTTCCATCCGCTTGTTTTGGGCAGTATGATCGGCGGTGCAGCAGCTCTGGCCGGATTTATCTTTGCCGAGATCCGCCAGGGAAACCCGATGATGCCGCTGGAACTTTTTGGGTCAAGCTCTTTCAAGGGCGCGAATTTATTGACTCTTTTTTTGTACGCGGCGCTCAGCGGGATCTTGTTTTTTCTTCCGTTCAATCTGATCCAGATCCAGGGGTACGGCCCGACCGCGGCGGGCGCAGCACTAATTCCCTTTGTTTTGACGATGTTCCTCTTATCGCGCTGGGCAGGAGGCCTGATCGATAAATTCGGCGCCAAACTCCCTCTTATTATCGGCCCGATCGCGACCGGTATCGGCTTTGTGCTTTTTACAATTCCGGGTGTCGGCTCAAATTACTGGACGACTTTTTTCCCGGCGATCCTGGTGATGAGTTTGGGAATGACCATCAGTGTAGCGCCGCTGACCACGACCGTTATGGGTTCGGTTGACGAACATTATGCCGGGGTAGCATCGGGAATAAATAACGCGGTTTCGCGCACCGCCGGCCTGCTGGCGATCGCGGTATTCGGTATTGCTATGCTGGTGGGTTTTAATTACAGCCTGCAGGCACAGTTGGCTTCGACCCAAGTTTCGGTGGAAGTAAAAAATAACCTCGAACAGCAGAAAACAAGGTTCACGAATATCGACACATCCGCTTTGGCGCCCGAAGCGCGGGAACAGGCTGCCAATGTGGTAAAAAGCTCTTTCGTCTCCGGGTTTCGTATCGTAGCTTTATTGTCGGCAGGCCTGGCTTTTGCCGCCGCCTTATGTTCGCTGATCTTTATCGAAGGCAAGCCAAAAGCTTCCACAGTCGATCCCAAATCCGGCTGACCTACTTTTTAGATGCCGGTGCCTGGTAGCCTTTTCTATAACTCAGCGCCATTTTTTTCTTGCCCTTACCCGCCTGACGCACTCTGACCGAAAGCGAATGCCACCTGCCGTCGCTCGCATCCGGAGAAAATCCCAGCGTGTATTGCTGTTTCATTTCCGACGCGATCTCTTTATAAATATCGTAAAGGCGCTGTCGGTTTTCCAGTGTCTCGGAGTAAGCCTCGCCGCCGCTTTTCTTGGCAATATCGCTGATCGCCGCGGCTTCTAATTTGGTATTTTCAAACGGCACGCGCCGCTCAGGGCCGTTTCGCGAAAGATCGGAAAAACTCCAGCGCAAATTTCTCTGCTCGTCCGGCAGCACGGCATACACCTGAACGTTCATACTGCGCAGCCGGCGGCGCAGTTCCTTGTAGCTGTGGTGGCTGTTATGATCGACGCCGTCCGAAATAACCAGCAGAGTTTGTTTCTGCGCCCTTTTTGCGCGCAGCTTATCCGCCGCCTGAAAGACCGCGTCGTAAAGCGAATTCGGTGCGCCGGGGTTCAAGTTTTTAGCGATGTGTTCGTTGGTCGGGACAAAATCCGTGGTCAGGTTGCCGCGTTCGTTAAAGACGGTGACAAAGAAACTGTCATGTGCCGGCATTTCTTTGGTAAATTGCCGCAGCGATTCAAGGATCGCCGTAGTGCGGGCCTCCGTCGTCGGATGCATATCATAAACGATGGCGAATGCCGCCGAACCTTCTTCCGCCGAGAAAAGATCGATCGCTTGTTTCACCCTTCCGTCAAAAACCTCAAACTGATCGGCCTTCAATCCTTTTACATAATTTCCCTTACTGTCCTTGACCGAAACGCTTACCGTGACCAGGTTAGTATTGACCCGGATCACGTCATCGTCCTGTGCCGAAACTGTGAAAATAGAGATGAATATGGCTAATGTCAGAAAGATGTATCGGGATATTTTCATATTGCTCCTCTTGAAGTAAATGTATGCAAAAGCACCTAGTTGTAATATTTTAATACACTACCCCTGCCAACTCCTAATTTTTTAAGTTGTTTATTTTGTTCATAATAAGTATAAAATATCTTCAGATCACTATGAAAGTTACGGAACGGCATTTGCTATTAAAAAGCTCAATATCTTTTGCAAGGGGATAATTTATGTCAATTGCCAAACAACATTTATGGTTGAAGATGTTCCGGTTAAAAGTAGCTCGGATCGCGATCTTTACAGTTCTTATTTTAACATTGGCCGGAACCGGCGCTGCGCAAAAACCGGTCATGTGGGAACCCATCGATACCCGTCGTCTCGATCTGTATTTAGGGCCGGGCGGCAGCGCAATGAAACCTGATCTGAGCAGCATTACTTTTCTCAAAGAAGAAAAAAGCGGACATAATAAAAAGTTCCGGATAAAAGATGGTTCGGGGCGGACCTGGGTGGCAAAGATCGGGCGTGAAGCGCAGCCGGAAACCGCCGCCGTACGGCTATTGTGGGCAATCGGTTATAAAACCGAGATCAACTACCTGGTCCCGACCATAACCATACCCGGAAAAGGAACTTTCCAGAATGTGCGCCTCGAAGCGCGGCCTGACAATGTTGAACGCACCGAGGAATGGAAATGGAAGCAAAATCCGTTTTCCGGCACCAACGAATTGCAGGGCTTAAAGATCTTGATGGTTTTCTTAAATAATTGGGACATATTGGATCTGCAGAATAAAGTGCTCGAATCTGACGGAAGATCCAATTACATTGTCAGCGATCTGGGCTCGACCTTTGGACGTCTCGGCAATAACAATTTGCCCGTGATCTACCGTCTGGGGCGCAGCGTCGGCAAACCGCAGCACTATATCAAGTCAAAATTCGTTAAAGGCGTCGAGGACGGCCATGTTAAACTGGCCTACAAAGGAAAGAACCGCGGGCTCTTTAAAGATATCACCGTGGCGCAGGCGCGCTGGCTGGCAAATTTGATGACCAAGCTCAGTGATAAACAAATTCAGGACGCTTTTTTAGCGGCAAATTATTCGCAAAACGATCTGAGCACCCTTACCGCTGCGGTGAAAAATAAAATCGCCGAATTAGAGCGCGCGTCTTTAAACCCGCGTCTGGCTAAAAAGTAAACTATGACCAAAAAAAGTCCGATCTTTGCAGTTTTAATTCTTCTGACTTTTGGGGCCCTGGGTGCCGGAGCATTTATGTTCTCGCCCGGAGGCTTTCTCGCAGTGCAAAGTTACGCGGCAACCCAGACGCGGGCATCGCCGGCGTTACCCTCGCCCGTTCCGACTGCCGGACAAGATTCGCCTTTCTCGGAAGTTTTCGAAACCCAATCTTCGGCGACCGTTCCGGGTGAAACCTGGTTCATTATTATCATAAAAGTTGTGGCGCGCCTGCTGCTGGCGGTCATTCTTTCGGCTGCATTGGCGTTTCGGCCGCGGCGCGATATGCCACTCTTACAGCGGAATATCTACGTCTCGCAAACGCAGATTCTCCTGGCGGTGGTCGGGGCGGCCTTGATGATGATCGTCGGCGATAGTGCGGCGCGCGCGTTCGCTATCTTTGCCGCAGTTTCGCTGGTGCGTTTTCGCACCAACATTCGCGACCCCAAAGAAATAACGGTTCTACTTATCAGCCTGGCGCTCGGCCTCGCAGCCGGCGTCGGACGCTGGGAACTCGGCGTGGTGCTTTGCCTCTTCTCGCTGGCCTTGTTGTGGATTCTGGAATACAACGAGCAGGATAAGGTATACCGCTCGATGGAATTGACCATCAAAACGCGTAACCCGGAAAAGACCCAGGAGGTCATCAAGCGAATTTTTAGTAAATTTAAGATCGAAGCTGAGGTTAGAGAGATCGACCCCCCGGATGAAAAAAACCCGGTCGGAGCTGTTTCCTACTATCTGAATCTGCCGCTTAATTTGAGTACCGACCGCCTTAACGCCCGGATCTTTGCCTTAGACAAGGTCGATATCGAAGGTATCGAATGGGAGCAAAAGAAAAACGGGGCCAGTGTATATCAATAAAGCATTCTTAACTTCCGGCATAAATCCAGATTTTCCGCGACATCGGTGCTGTCGGTAAATTGATCGATCGAGCCAATATTCGCCTTGATTTTCCGCACTTTAGGATCCGTGATCTTCTCTATGATAGCAGCGGCGAAATCGTTCCCGTGGATGACCAAATAGGGCCTGCCGAAATAGGCCGACGCTTTAACAGGCAGCGGCTTAGTAATTTCCAGCGCATTATGCTGCCGGGCGATAATTCCATAGCCTTGGGCCAAAAAACCTTCCCGGCTCTTCCAGTTTTTGGACAGTAGTATCTGCCGCAAGACCGGGCTCAATTTTTTTGCAATTTTAAGCTCATCAAAGGCGCTCCCCAGCCATTTGCTGTAGGGAGCATATTGCCGCTCCATCAGAAAGCATAATTTTACGATCTCGCGCACTAACCTGGCGGCGATGATCTGCGAACCCAGCTCGTCGTCCACGTCGCCCGTGCGCCCAACAAATGCCTCTTCCTGCGAAATCTTTGTCCATTGCGCGGCTAGTATGTACAGCCAGACATCTTTGGGATAATACTTGAACTTTTCTCGTATTTTCTCCAGCTCGCCCAGCCCGTCGTGATAAACCGCCCCCTTCGTCAATACCAGCAGCCGTTGTTGGGGAAATGTGAGCCAATCGGTAACGGATACTTTTTTGTATGGGTCAAAACCGAGCCGGGCTTGAAAAAATTCCCTGATCGTCGTGATGATCACCATATGTTCGATCGGGCCTTCGGTTATGAAAACCGCGTGACGAACTCCGTTGGGCTCCGGTTCACTGTAGTTTGTCGAATAGCCCATAAATTCATAAGGCAGATCTTTAGACAAGGCTTTATCGATCTTTTTTCTTAATTTTGGAAAGTCTTTCTCACTCAGAAACAAGATCACCCTCGGGCCCCAGTGGTGGTCTCGCGAAATATCATTATCGTATCCCAGCACTTCCGACCCCCAGCCGATCAGCGCGGCGGAGTATTTCAGAGCGCGAAATTCCCCTTCCAAAACGGGCCTGACCGCCTTTTGGAAAAAAAGCTCGCTTAGTTTAATACCCGGTATAAATTTAGCCATTTTTGAATGTCTTACAACTTTTTCTGGTTGTTTATACCATATTTTTCAAAGTAAAAAGGCCGGCCGGTAACCGGTCAGCCTTACTAGTTTATTAAGACGTTTTATGGCTAGTCTTGATTCGCGCCAACCGCCGCAGCTACCGCTTCAGTAGTAGCCGTTGTAGCCGGATCGATCACCGGCTTGATATTCTTCATCTTCCGCGCGTAATCGACCACATAATCTTTCAAAGCGCCATGCACCCAGCCGGTCGAAAAATCATAGTTTTTCATTTCTTTGTAAGCCTTGTCATAGTCCCACCCGTATTTGGTAAAACGATAGACCGCGGCTGTAATGCCTGTCCGATGAATGCCGGCTTTGCAATGGACATAAACGGTGCCCGTTTCCGGGTTATTAAGAAGATCCAGAAATGCCTGGACGTCCCTGTCTTTCGGCGATTTCCAGCCGCTCATCGGAATATTCACGTATTTCATTCCGACGGCCTCAGCGGCGCTCTTTTCGTAGTCGGTCGGATCGTTACGCAGATCGACCACGGTCTTGATGCCGAGGTCTGCCAGGGCCTGGTAATCGCCCGGTTCCGGCTGTGCGCCGCGATAATAGCGTTCGTCCATCTGGCCGAAATTTTTGATAGTTACATTGGGGAAACTTCCCGGTGAAGTCTGGGCGGAAGCGGAAATGACCGCAAAACACAGGATAAACAGAACCTTAGCGACAATAATACGGGGCAAAGTCTTGATCATTTTAAATACCTCTTATGATTTTAACTGGGGCCTAAATTTTAATTAGCTCGGAAAAGGACTTGGCTTTCCTAACCTAACGACTACAAATAGCGATTATTGTGAGTAGATCAAAATGCAGGTTCAATACAATTTCAATCTGGCAACATAATTAAGAATCCAAAGACGCCTGAAAGGTTGCTGCCTTTTTTCGCGTCAGGTTTCTCTCTTAAAAAACGGGCGGAAACGCGACAGTTATGGAGCGTGTAAAATCGGCCTGAAAGAAACACGCTCCATAACTGTCGCGTTTCTGCCTAAAAAGACGCCTGAAAGGTTGCTGCCTTTTTTCGCGTCCAGCTTCTCTTCAATTGTTCTTATATCAAATTGGCGGGAAAAACTAAAGGCAGGAACAAATGTCCTGCCCTAAGTCATTGAAATTATTGGGAAATTATTGGTGGAGACGAGGGGGATCGAACCCCTGACCTCGGCATTGCGAACGCCGCGCTCTGCCAAACTGAGCTACGTCCCCACAGCGTTTCTGATAGTAAAATCGCGCGCTATTATTGTCAAGTATCGGAATCGGACAGAAACCACGACAGTTATCGAGCGTATCGAACAGCCAGAAACCAGGGCAGTTATGGAGCGTGTCAAAATTGCCGCCAAGAACACGCTCCATAACTGTCGTGTTTTCTGCCTAAAACTGCCCCGGTTTCTGCTTAAGAAACTATTACACCGTTTGCCGGCAGCAGCGAACCGTTTAGATCAGTGGCCAGCGCCCAGCCCTCCTGGACCTTGCTGATCATTCCGTGAAAAACGATCTCGCCTTCCGAAAGCACCACCACGACGTCGCCCATAGTGTTCTCGGTTTGGTCGATTTCAAAACTTATCACACTTGCATTCCCGTTGACCTGTTCGAGGGTTTCATACTTAAAATCCTTCGCATCGTAGCAATGGGTTTGCACAAAACTAACTTCTGACATTTAATTTCTCCTTCTAAAACCAAGCCTTAGCTTATCAACTCCGCGTTATATATCAAAGGACAAAATCCAAAGTGATGGCATCATGATCGGAAAGCGGGGCCTCCGCATCACGCAATTTTCCTACCACTTTAGGTTCGGTTCCGGGCGCGGCCGAGATCCTTTTTCCGGCAAACCAATCGAGTTTGAGCGAGCATTTTCCGCCGTTTTTTTCCAGCGCCCAATATATCCACGCAAAACACCATTGCGGCACCCAATCCCCCAGATTAGTGTTATAAGCAAGATTATCCCGGTCATAATGCAGTGTCCCGCCGCCGTCTACATTTAAGCTTTTATAGTCGTAATCTCTCTTTTCCAGTTCATTAAAAAGGCCCCGTTCAAAAAAACGGTCGGGATGGGGGAAATGCTCGTTTATCATTTTTTTCACGCCAATGATAAAGACCCCTCGCGCATAACCCAGGATCGCCCGGTAAGCGCGATGGGCGTGGTAAGTAGTAGTGTTCCAATCGCCGCCGATAAGGGCGGGCATTTCCGGTAATGTTGCCAGGTGCTCCAGCAAGAGACGCATTTGCATTTGGCGATGCCCGCGGCTGGAATGCGCATCGAGATGCAGCGTGACCGCGCGAAAGGTTCCCGCCGGGTGTTCTATTTCCGCGATCAAAGCCCGCAGAGTTCCCAGGCGTTTTTCTTTTCCGCGCATCTTGTCGATACCGTTCGGCAGGCCGATGCTATGAACGTTTTTCATCGGGTAGCGCGAAAACATCGCCAGCCCGTGAATTGCCTTGGTGTTTTCGCCTTCAATGTCGGCCTCGACTCCGCTGCCTTTTTGCAGCGCCAGATAGCACGGCACAAAGGCGTAATTCAGCTTTAATTCCTGCGCCAGTTCGCGGGCGACAAAGCGGTTGCCGCTGCGCACCATCCCATGATCGAGCTCCGTCAAAAGCAGCAGGTCCTTATCCTTTAATTCCGGGTGAGTTTTCAGCGCGTGGGCGATCCCTTCAAAACGGTTGCCGCGCTCGATGTTCCAGGCAAGCGCTTTTACCTTGTCAATGGCGCCCGAAAACTTGACTTCTGTCTGAGGAGCGGTGGCCAAAGGCCGGGGCGGTGGAAGCGGGGCAAAATCTTCCTGCACCACGGTGGTCAGAACTCTTTCGACCTCTTCTTTTATCTCCTGGTAGATCGCAGACTTCTCCATCTCCTCCGTATTTTGAAAATGCAGAAGTCGCGGAAAATACTCTTCCAGATGATGGTCTAGAGGTGATGTGGTGTTATCTGTCGGCGTCATCGGGTAACTTCAAAACGTTAAGGATAGATAAATTAGCGGGAAAAAACAAACTGTCGATACTGGGAAGCGCGGACGTCTCGTCCGCAACGAGCGCACGGCGCTCGCACGTATCCACTAACGCAAACGCTACTGACATTAGGCTGTAGGCAGCCTTTGCGGACGGGACGTCCGCGCTCCAGTTTAATCGTCGTATCTTTCCTTGACCGGCGCTACGGCAAGAAAATCCTGCGAAAATCTCTCGGTATAAGAGTAAAGCAGTTCCTTCACTCTTCCGTGGTCTTCCGATCTTACGATCAGCCCCACGTGGCGCGGTTTTGTCACGCGATATACTATTTCCGGGTCGTCATAGGCCGATGTATCCGGAAACTCGGTGTTGGCCAGCGAGATCGCGACGCCGGCATAATCCTGTTTCATTTCCGGCGGACGGTATGGGTTCTCCGTTGTTTCGATCTCGAGTTTGGCCCATTCGCGCCACAGATTAAATCCGCCCGCGGCATCGAGCACGTTGGCGATGTACGCCCCGCCTACCCGGCAGGCAACCTCGAGTAGATAATATTTCCCGTCTTCCTTGCTGCGCAAAAATTCCGCGTGAGTCACGCCTTTATCTAATTCAAAGGCGCTGATCAGTTTGCGGTTGATCTCTTCCAGATCTCTCCGCTCCTGCGAATCGTAAGCACAGATACTCGTCGAAAAAACTCCGCCCTGATGCGAGACGGTCATCGGCGGCACTCCGTACGAACTCACGCCGTAAGCTACCGGCACGCCGTCTTTCACTACCGAGTCAACGTGAAAAACATCGCCTACGATAAATTTTTCCAGGATGAATTGCGAAGGGTGGTCACGCCAGTTGCCGCGCGAATCCAGATCCTGCAGCACTTCCCAAAGCTGCTCCGCGCCTTCGACCTTGCGAATGCCGAACGCCGATACCTCATAGCGTGGTTTTACGATCCACGGCGGCTCTACACTTTCGATATATTCCGTGATCTCGCCTATATTCACGACCCTCGTAAAATCAGGGCAAGGAATGCCCGCCTTATCGGCGATATTGCGCATAAAAAGCTTGTCGCGAAACCGCAGCGCTTTGGAGGAACTCATGCCCCCGAGCTGCAAATGCTCACGCGCCTGCGCCGCTACCAGCACATCAAACTCATCCAGCCCCACCACGCGATCGGGCGCCCGCGAGCCCGCAGCCTCGGTGATCGCGCGAACATAATCGCCCGGCTGGGCATCGTCTATGACCGGTTTGACCTCATTCAGGCTTTCCCACGGCCAGGCATTTTCCAGGAGCTTTTTCCTGGTAACTAAAGTTACATGCCAACCGGCCTTTTGACACTCTTCTAAAAATTCGCCGCCCTTGAACTCGCTGGCGATACAGGTAATGTTCATTCGCTCGTCTTTCATACCGCACCTTAAAAATGAAGGAAATAAATCAGATTTGTGATTTTTTAGTACTTCAGATTCTCATAATTCACTCCTAAACACAATGGTTACGGTCTTTGGTGGTGTCCTAAATTTGGATTGCCGGATTTTGCGCCGGAGGCGCAGGGGAAATTAGCCGGCGGTGACAGCCGCCGGTCAAATGCACAATAAGTTAAGTCCCGAAGGGGCGGCCGGTAGGCCGAATCCATCCGGCGCTCCTCATGAACGCAACGTCCACGGTTACCGGTACCTGTCGTTATCACGGCAGGTTAATATCCGATGTGCCTCCGGCACAGCAACCCAAATCAGGACATTACCGGCCCTTATAAACATTCCGGCAAATTCAAATGCCCCAATTAAGAAAAATCGCATAATTCGTTTATTATTAAATCTCGAACCGGAGATCGAACGTATAAAAGTATTATGGACTTTAATGTTTCACAATTACTCGGGCATCTCATCATTTATATCGTGGTGTTTCTCTTTGCGGTTTCGATACACGAAGCCGCTCACGCATGGGTTTCCCATAGATGGGGAGACGACACCGCATTAATGCTGGGCCGGGTTACGCTAAATCCCGTTGCTCATACGGATCCGATCGGAACTTTACTGCTGCCGATAATCGGTTTTGTCGCCGGCTGGGGCGGCGGCGCCGTGCCGCTTATGGCATGGGGCAAACCCACCCCCGTCAACCCGCGAAACTGGACGAATTATAAATGGGGAAATGTTTGCGTTTCGGTTGCGGGCGTGACGGCGAATTTCATCGTCGTGATCGTTGTATTTGCGATCTTAAAGTACCTCTTTGTCTCGGGGACCGTAGACCGATTTTATTTTGTCGACCTCGTTACCAAACAAAACTCCGGCGAACTGACGCTGATGACCCCGGTCTTGCTGCTGCTTTGGTATTCCCTGACGCTGAATCTGTCTCTGGTCATATTCAACCTGCTGCCGTTTCCTCCGTTGGATGGAAGCGGAATTCTATCCAGTTTTCTGCCGGATAGTTTCCGCCCCCTCTTTGACATGATGGAACAGTACGGGTTTCTGATCCTGCTGATCCTGATCATGACCGGTATTACGGGAGTGATAATGTCTCCGTTCTTCCAGATCCTATTTTATTTATTATTTAATTTTTAACTAATGAAAAAACGAATTCTCAGCGGCGCGCAGCCTACCGGCGAACTTCATCTCGGGAACTATCTCGGCGCGCTAAAAAACTGGGTCATGCTGCAAAATGATTACGAGAGTTTTTACTGTATCGTGAATATGCACGCCATCACGCTGCCTCAGGATCCCAAAGCTCTTAAACAAAAAACGCTGGACCTCGCGCGCATTTATCTTGCTTCCGGCATCGATCCCGAAGTGTCGACCGTTTTTGTGCAATCAGACGTCCCTGCTCACGCCGAACTGACCTGGGTTTTAAGCTGCGTCGCCCGCACAGGCGAGCTTGAGCGCATGACGCAGTTCAAGGATAAATCCAAAGGTAAGGGCGAAAATGTCAGTGTCGGCCTTTTCACCTATCCCATCTTAATGGCGGCGGATATTTTGCTTTATCAAACCGACCTCGTTCCCGTCGGGCACGATCAGAAGCAGCACCTTGAGCTTTCACGCGACCTGGCCGAACGATTCAACCGCGACTTTGGCGCCGCTTTTAAGATCCCGGAGCCGTATATTCCTCCCGTCGGAGCGCGTATCATGTCGCTGAGCGATCCGGCCAAAAAAATGTCCAAGTCGGACGAAAATCCGAACGGCTCGGTCACCCTGCAGGATGATGCCGACGCCATCCTAAAAAAATTCAAACGCGCCGTGACCGATTCCGGCACCGATATTAAATATGATGAATCGCGCCCCGCGATCTATAACCTGCTCACGATCTACGAGCTTGTCACCGGCAAAGAAAGATCGGAAATTGAAGCTAATTTTGCGGGCAAAGGTTACGGACATTTGAAAACCGAACTGGCGGAAGCGGTCATCGAATTTCTCAAGCCGTTTCAGGAAAAAATGAAGCAGATCGATGACACTCAGTTGGAAAAGATCTTAAAGCTCGGCGCGGAAAAAGCTCGCGAAGTTGCCAACGCAACGCTGGATGATGTTTATAAAAAAGTAGGATTTAAATAATGGCCAAAACAATTACCGTCTACGAGAAACCGACCTGCACTACTTGTCGAAATATGTCCCTGCTTCTAAAAGAGAACGGTATTGAATTCGACAAGATCAATTACTTTAACGAACCGTTCACGGTCGATTCGCTGGCCGATCTGATCAAAAAGACAGGCCTGAAACCCGCCGAAGTCCTGCGCAAACGAGAGATGAAAGAATCGGGGCTGCCCGAAAACGCGCCTGACGACGCCATCATCAAGGCGATGGTGGAAAATCCGAACCTTATCCAGCGCCCGATCGTGGAATACGGCAGCAAAGCAGTGCTGGCGCGGCCGATAGAAAAGGTCCGTGAATTATTAAATTTCTGAAAATCGGCTTATTATAGATCCTATAGATGGAAACTCCAGTGGAAACTGCAGAGATCGAAGAACAACAGCAGCAGCTGACTTTCGACTTTCACAAGTCGCAGCCGGAGATCGTCACCCAGCGTGACGACGATACGCTAAATTTGAAGCTCGGCGAATTTGCCGGGCCGCTCGATCTCCTGCTCTATCTGATCAGGCAGGAAGAAGCCAACATCTTTGACATTCCCGTCGCCAAGATCACCGACGCCTATCTGCAGTATCTCAAGCTGATGCAGACGTTGGATATCACCGTCGCCGGCGATTTTCTGGTGATGGCGGCGACGCTGATCGAGATCAAATCAAAAATGCTGCTGCCGCGCGATCCGTTTCTCGATGGCGAAGAAGAAACCGAGGATCCGCGCAAAGAGCTGGTTGACCGTTTGCTGGAGCATCAAAAATTTCAGCAGGCCGCGCAAATGCTCTGGTCGCGCGCCGGGGTCGAGCAGGCGATCTTTACCCGCGGACGAATTGAAACGGACGAAGAAAACACTGAGGTCAACGTTAACGTTTTTGACCTGATCACCGTTTTTCAAAAAATTCTCGCGCGGCAAAAAGAGGAAATACAACTTGAGATCGAGCGTGAAGAAAAAACGCTGGTCCAAATGCTCGACGAACTTAATCAAAAGTTGAATGAGCTAGGTGAATTTAACGTCAACCTGTTCTTTTCTGAGATGCACACAAAAGGCGAATTGGTGCTGGCGTTTCTGGCGGTGTTGGAATTGGTCAGGACACAAACTTCCCGCCTCTTTCAGAATAAGGTTTTTGGCGATATCATTTTAAGAAAAGTTTAGCTATGTCGGAAAATAACGGAAATACCGCGGCGGCCGCAGAACTGGAAGCTGCCGAATTAGAAGCATCAGAAGCCCCGGAAACCGCTGAGGCCGAAGCGGTCGAAGAACAGGCACTACCCGATGTCTCGGATGAGCCGGCAGAGGACAGGCCCGCCCGCAATTTGTCGGACCTGACAGCCGCCATTGAAACCGTGGTCTTTGTGGCGGAAGAACCACTCAGCACCAAAACGCTGGCCGATATCCTGGATGAAGACAAGCGGGTGATCCAAAGCGCCATCGAAGCCTTGTCACAGGAATACGACTCTCGTGAAGGCGGCCTTCAATTGCGTGAGATAGCCGGCGGCTGGCAGATATCTACCCGCCCGCAGTATCACGAAGACATTCGCCGCTTTCTAAAAACGCGCCCTTCCGCCAAACTTTCCATCGCCTCGCTCGAAACGCTGGCCGTGATCGCTTACAAGCAGCCGGTGACCGTGCCGGAAATAATGGAGATCCGCGGCGTACAATCGCCTTCCGCGATCAAAACACTGCTCGACAAACGCCTCATCGTCGCCAAAGGCCGCAAGGAAACCGTCGGCCGCCCGATGATGTACGGCACCTCGAAAGACTTTTTAATTCAATTCGGATTAAAAGATCTGAGCGAACTTCCGAGCATCGAAGACTTCGAAGACCTCGTGAGTTAGTCAGTTAAACATCATCGCGGCCATTGCTTAAGGGTCAGTACCGGCAATGTAGTGACCGGGTTTCTTAAACTTCCCTTCTGCCAAAGGAGGGGGTGGAATCCGTTTCGGCTGACGGGGTGGCGGGAGTAGCGATCATTTCTTATTTAGTGTTGTTTAGTGTATTTTCGTGGTTCCAGTCTTAATTCCTGGCTACGAGATACTGTAAATTTTCCCGGAAACCCGGTCACTACCGTTCCCGGTTCTGACTTCATTTTAATGCACACTCGCATATCCAACTACCAACTTCCATGGGCCGCATTGTTCGTTGTGTCTATCTTTGTTTGCCTGTCTTTCGGCCAATCCTCTCAATATATCACAGTCAAAAACGGGCAGCTTTTCCACGGCAAAAAACCCTATTATTTTATCGGCACGAATTACTGGTACGGTCCGCTTTTAGGTTTGGAAAAAGATAAAAAGCGCGGCGTTGAAAGGCTTCGCCGCGAGCTCGATTTTCTCAAACTAAACGGCGTGACAAATCTGCGGATCATGGCCGGCGCCGAAGGTTCGGGACCCATCTCCGGCATCACGCGTGTCGGGCCGCCTATTCAGCCCACGCAGGGAAAATTTGACGAGAAAGTTTTGGAAAGCCTGGACCTGTTGCTTTATGAAATGGGCAAGCGGGACTTAAAGGCCGTCATTTTTCTCAGCAACAATTGGGAATGGAGCGGTGGTTTTCAGCAGTATCTGATCTGGAATGATCGGGTGCCAAAAGACCTGGAAACGCGCAAACTGAACTGGGACGAACAGCGTGACATCGTAAGCCTTTTTTACGGCTGCGGACCGTGCAAAACGGCTTATGACAAACAGGTTGATCTGATCCTGGATCGCACCAACAAATTCAGCCAGAAGAAATACGCGGACGACCGGGCGATCATGGCCTGGGAACTCGCCAACGAACCCCGTCCGATGCGTCCTGTCGCCGAGAGCGATTACAAAAAATGGATCGCCGACACCGCCGCGCGCATCAAATCAAAAGATAAAAACCACCTGGTCGTCATCGGCCATGAAGGCTGGATCGGCACCGAGGGAATGAAGCTTTTTGAGGATATCCACGCCGACAAAAACATCGATTACCTGACCATTCATATCTGGGCGAAAAATTGGAATTGGTTCGAGAGCGGAAAGCTCTACGAAAACTTCCCTAAAGCCGTCGAAAAAATGACGACTTACATCAGCGATCATCTCGCCGTCGCACAAAAATTGGGCAAACCGCTCGTCATAGAAGAATTCGGTTTGCCGCGCGACCGGCAATTGTTCGACATCGATTCTCCAACCGTTTTGCGCGATGAATATTACAAAAGGATCTTTGAGCGTCTGGCGCTGGATGCCGGCGCAAACGGGAATCTCGCCGGCGTAAATTTCTGGGCATTCGGCGGCACCTCAAGACCGGTCAAAGGCCAACCGTTCTGGCAAAAAGGCGACGACTACTCAGGCGATCCGCCAATGGAAGAACAAGGCTTGAACTCGGTCTTTGTTGGTGATGTAGCAACCTGGAACGTGATCAAAAAATATTCTCAAGTGCTCGGAAAGTGATGGAGTCAGTACCGGGAACGCAGTGACCGGCTAACGAGCGGAGAGTAATTCTTTTCGGCTTGTCGCATATAGGCAAAGCAATTCACTTAGTTCAAAGCCGGTCACTGCGTTCCCGGTACTGACCCCGTAATTGAACTATCCACTGATCTCAAAAACTCTCTCTCTGAAAAGCACCGCAAGCTCGCAACTCGCGCTAATAACTTTATCTGTTAAGATAGAATCCATGCAGGAACGCCTCCAAAAACTAATCGCCCAGGCCGGTATCGCCTCGCGCCGCCAAGCTGAAGAATTGATCAAGCAAGGCCTTGTCACCGTCAACGGCGAACGGGTCACCGAACTCGGCACCAAAGCCGATCCGGAAAAAGATCACATTAAGGTCCGCGGCAAGCTGATCAACATTAAGCTCGCCAAACGCGAGAACGTTTACGTCCTGCTCAATAAACCCAAGGGTTATCTTTCCAGCGCCGCCGATCCTGAAAACCGTAAACTTGTGGTCGACCTGGTGCCAAAATCTCTCGGCAAACTACATCCTGTCGGGCGTCTTGATTACAACACGGAGGGATTGATAATTCTCACCAACGACGGTGATTTTACTAACCTCGTTTCTTCTTCGAAAAAGATCCCGAAGATCTACGAGGTAAAAGTAAAGGGCCTGCCGCCGAACGCCGCCATAAATAAGCTGCGCCGCGGTACGGTTTTGGAAGACGGATTTAAAACCGCTCCGGCGGAAATAAAAGCCTTAAAGGCGACCGATAATAATGGCTGGTACGAAGTCACCCTGCACGAAGGCCACAATCAGCAGATCCGCAAAATGTTCGACTCGATCGGCCACTCCGTCGTCAAACTTCGCCGCATAGCGATCGGCGGCCTGACCGATCCCGCGCTCGCGATCGGCGCTTACCGCTTTTTCGATAAGGGCGATGTGATGGACGCCGGCAAATTCGTCAAACAGCAAAAACAGCAGTCCGAAACAAAAGATAAAAAAGGTCAGCCTGTCTTGCCCGAACACTCGCGCGCTCTAAAACCAAAAAAGACAAAACGCAAATTATCCGAAAACGAAAGAAAACGCCTCACGAAAGCCCTGCGCGATCCGAAGAAAACTTCTTAGATCGATTCGGTAACTCCGCCCGAAAAAAAGTTCAAACTAAAGTTTGAACTCAAAGCGATTCATTGTTATTATGATAAGCGAAAGTTATCAGCACATAACTTTTATTTACATCTTATTAACATATGAATTTCGACTTAACAGAAGACCAGTATCAAATAAAGATGAGCGTGCGCGAGTTTGCGGAGAGCGAGATCCGGCCGCACGTGATGGAGTGGGATGAGAGCCAGCATTTCCCTGTTGAGCTGCTGCCGAAGCTGGCCGAACTGGGCCTGACCGGCGTTATCTTTCCCGAAGAGTATGGCGGAGCGGCGCTCGGCTATGTCGATTACTCGACCATCGTCGAAGAACTGGCGCGCGTATGCGGCTCGGTAGCGCTCAGCGTGGCGGCGCATAATTCTCTCTGTTCGAATCACATCTATATGTTCGGTACCGAAGAGCAGAAGCAGAAATACCTTGTTCCGCTCGCGCAGGGAAAACATTTCGGCGCCTGGGGATTGACCGAAGCTCAGGCCGGGTCCGATGCATCGGGTACCCGCACAACCGCGATAAAAAATAACGGCGGCTGGACGGTTAACGGTTCGAAAAATTTCATCACTAACGCCATCACCGGCGAGACCTGCGTGGCCGTCGCGGTCACCGATAAAGAAAAAGGCAACAAGGGCATCACCGCATTTATCTTTGATAAATCGATGAAGGGTTTCCGGCACGATCACAAAGAGAACAAATTGGGAATGCGCGCTTCGGAAACCGCGTCCGTCGTTTTCGAAGACTGTTACGTTCCCGATGAAAACCGCCTCGGCGCGGAAGGCGAAGGTTTTACCCAGGCGATGAAAATACTCGACGGCGGGCGCATCTCGATCGCTTCGCTGGCGGTCGGCATTGCGCAGGGCGCCTATGAAAGCGCCGTTAAATACGCGAAAGAGCGCCAGCAATTCGGCAAACCTATTTCGGAATTCCAGGCGATCCAGTTCAAACTCGCTGACATGCTTACACAGATCGAAGCCGCGCGGTTATTAACCCTCAAAGCCGCTTACATGAAAGACGCCGGTAAAAAAGTAACCAAAGAATCGGCCATCGCAAAACTTTACGCCTCCGAAGTGGCCGTACGGGTCTCTGAAGAATCGGTGCAGATCCACGGCGGCTACGGCTATACCAAAGATTACCCGGCGGAAAAATACTGGCGCGACTCCAAACTCTGCACCATCGGCGAAGGCACCAGTGAAATTCAGCGCCTGGTCATCGCCAAGCAGCTTTTGAGCTCATGATTTGATCGGCGGAAACGCGACAGTTATGGAGCGTGCCAGTTAATTGATCGGTAGAAACGCGACAGTTATAGAGCGTGTTTTATTCCAATATTTCAGCGATTTCAGGATTCCAAAACGATCCCGCCCTGGAATTTTGGAATAGCGAAGCGTGGAACTTGGAATTAGAAGGCACGCTCCATAACTGTCGCGTTTCTTCCTTCATTCCTGTTAAAATCATCTTTCAGAAGAAATCATTATATTTAAGGAGAATTTTATGGCATTTAATGAAGCTCTTATCGCCGAACTTGAAAGCGAAGCTAAACCGACCAGAAAAATGCTCGAACGGATTTCCGTCGACACCTGGGAGTATAAGCCGCATGAAAAATCGATGGGCATGAAACAGCTCGCGCTGTTGATCGCCCAGATGTTTGGCTGGATCCCGAAGATGATCCGCATTCCGGTGTTGGATTTCGAAAACGCCGAGGCCTGGTTTTCCGATGCTAAAACCACCGAAGAACTGGTCAAGATATTGGACGACAATCTGGCGGATGCGAAAGAAACACTTTCCCAGGCCGACGAAGCGGCGATGAACGAAATTTGGACCATGAAAAACGGTGATACTCTCCTTTGGGAAGCGCCGAAACATCTGACCATTCGCAATACCATTAATCACATGGCTCACCATCGCGGGCAATTGAGTGTCTATATGCGTTTGAACGAGATCCCGGTTCCTTCGATCTACGGCCCGACTGCTGACGACAGCAGTTTTGAAATGTAAGAGGAAGTCAGTACCGGGAACCCCGTAAGTAGCCGAAACCGGCTATGAGCGAAGCGAATTGACTGCTAACCATCTGACCTCAACGGAAATATACTCGCTAACGCTCGTGAGCGGTCACTGCGCTCCCGGTACTGACCTCGTTTCTGTTATTATTGCTCTCACAATTTTGAAGAGGAGAACTTTATGGGCATTAATCAAGCTTTTTTAGGCGAACTCGAGTACGAAGCCGGGACTACCAGGAAATTGCTGGAACGTATCCCAGAATCGGCCTGGGATTTTAAACCGCACGAAAAATCGATGGGTATGAAACAACTGGCCACGCATTGCGCCGAGATGTGGGGCTGGACGCGGTACACGCTCGACCACCCGGAACTCGATTTTGAAAAAACCCCTTATGAGCAGTACCAGGCCACCAGCCCCCAGGACCTGCTCGATTTCCACGATAAAATGGTTGCCGATGCGAAAGAGGTCTTATCGCGCGCGGCCGATGAAACGATGATGGAGCCCTGGTCTATGCGCAGCGGCGAAACCGTCTATTTCACTATGCCCAAGGTGCAAGTGCTTCGTTCTATGGTGTTTAACCACATTATCCATCACCGCGGGCAGCTTTCAGTTTACCTGCGTGAGAATGACATCCCCGTTCCTTCGATCTACGGGCCGTCCGCAGACGAGCAAATGTAGTTAAAATCAGAGTTAAACTTTGAAAACGGCGGCGGAAAAAGAACCGCCGCTTTTGCTTTTCGGGCAAAAAATGAGAAAATTGCGGTTTGACGTGTTTTATGCGGTCCAGCAAAATTGATGAGTGACCTATCGCTGATAGACAGGGTTTTAAGTGGTGAAACGCGTGCTATTGCGCGGGCGATAACTCAGGTTGAAAACGGCTCGGAAAACGCCGCCGAATTGATGAAAGCGGTTTTCCCGAAAACCGGCAGGGCGATGATCATCGGCATTACCGGCGCGCCGGGCGCGGGAAAGTCATCGCTGGTTGATAAATTAGCTTTTTTTTACCGCGGCAAAGGTGAAAAGATCGGCATTATTTGCGTCGATCCATCCAGTCCTTTTTCCGGCGGCGCCATACTAGGCGACCGTATCAGGATGGCCACGCTGGGACTCGATAAGAACGTTTTTATCCGTTCCATGGCGACTCGCGGAAATCTCGGCGGCTTATCGCGAGCTACCGTTGACGCCGCCGCGATCCTGGACGCCGCGGGTTTTGACAAAGTGATCGTGGAAACTGTCGGCGTAGGGCAGGACGAGGTCGAGATCGTTAAAGCGGCCGATGTTTCAGTGGTCGTGCTGGTTCCCGGAATGGGTGACGACGTACAGGCCATTAAAGCCGGCATCATGGAGATCGGCGACGTTTTTGTTATCAACAAGGCCGACCGCGACGGTGTTCTCCGCACGGAAAAAGAATTGAAAGCGCTGCTGGATCTGGCGCACCGGCAGGACAATTGGGTCCCGCCGATCGTACCGACCACAGCTACCGAAAATAAAGGCATTGACCGGCTTTCGGATGCAATCGACAGTTTTTACGTTTTTCAGAAGTCAACTGCAAATCTCGTGCGGAAAAGGGCCATCGCCCGCTGGCGTTTGCTGGAACTGCTGCAGGAGAAACTTCTGGAAAATCTTTTGCGTAAAAACGGCACGTCGGAAAAATTGGACAAATTGGCATTGGATATCGCTGAAAAGAAAAACAATCCATACGCGGCAGTCGAAGAGATAATTAATTCGTAATGAAGATCGACCATTTGGGCATCGCCACCCGGGAAATTAACGAGGCGCTGAAATTTTGGCAGGATGCTTTGGGCCTGGAAAATATCCACACCGAAGAAGTTGTTGAGCAAAAAGTTCTGACCGCGATGCTGCCGATCGGTGACACCCGGATCGAATTGCTCGAACCTACTTCCCCCGATTCGCCGATATCGAAGTTTCTGGAAAAGCGCGGTGGCGGCATTCACCATATCGCGGTGGAAGTTGAAAATATTGAAGAAAGCCTGGCGGCGTTGAAAGCGCGGGGTGTAAAGCTGATCGATGAAACGCCGAAAGCCGGCGCAGGAGGCTGTCTGATAGCCTTTGTTCATCCATCATCCACGAACGGGGTTTTATTGGAACTGGTTCAAAAATAGGTAAATTAAGACATTGAGAGGTGCGTAACTTGAAAGCATTTAGTAAAGCAATAATTGTAATAGGTATCATTTTCGTCGCCGGGATCGGCCTGCTGATCTGGAGCATGAACCGCAGCAGCGGAGCAGGTTTGACGTCTCTGACAGCCGAAGACGTAAAAATGATCATCGAGGACGAAGCCAAGGGAAATCCCCGCGCTTTGGCTTCACTCGCGAATGACCCGGAGGCCCGCAAAAAGGTTTTAGAGAACCTCAAGCAGGCATTGGCCGTTGCCAGCGAAGCGAGAAAGACCGGTTACGCCGAGCAGCCGGAAATGAAAACTCAGCTCGCACTGGCGGAAGAAGAGGTTCTGGCCACCGCTTACGACAACAAATTGAAAGCGGACGCGGGACGCGGAGATGATCCGGGCCCGCCATTCGGCTACATCAAAGACGAAGACGTAAATGCGTTTTTTGACGCGCCGGAAAATAAAGCCAAGTACGACGCCAACCTGGCGAATTTTATGACCTTTCTGCAGGATATGCAGAAAAAGAATAACGTTCCCACCGAAATGTCTGATGAACAAAAAACGTTCGTTACCGCTCAGTGGAAAAAGGTTACGTTCGGGGCGGTCAAAGCGAGAGAGCTTAAGCTGGGAGATAGAAAGACCGAGCTGCAGTACAAATTGCAGCAGGCCCTGATCTTGGCCCGCGCTTATAGCCAGGAAAAACTTAAAGACCAGCTCACGCCGACCGATGAAGAAATAAAAGCTTATATCGCAAGCAATCCGAAATTCGATAAATCGAGCAAAAAGGCAAAAGCTGAAGAGGTCCTCGCCAAAGTCAAAGCCGGCGGCGACTTTGCCGCACTGGCCAACGAATTCTCGGAAGATCCGGGTAATAAAGATCAAAAAACCGGTGAACCGCAGGGCGGCCTCTACGATTGGAAACCGCGCGGCACTTATGTCAAGGAATTTTCCGACGCTGCCTGGAACCTGAAGGAAGGCGAGGTCTCCGATCTGGTGGAAACGCAGTTCGGCTATCACATCATGAAGCTCGAAGGAAAACGTACCACTAAAGATAAAGACGGCAAAGACCAGGAAGAAGTAAAGGTCCGCCACATTCTTATCTCTACGATGTACAAAGACGATTCCAACCCGGCGATGCCGCCTATGATGACCATGGAAGACGCCGCGAAACAGGAACTCGGCAAGCAGAAACAGAAAGACGTTCTGGACGGCATCACGGCGCGCAACCCGATCACCTTACCGGCGGATTTCACGATCACAGCCCCGCCTGATCAACCCGCGGCACCGACGATGTTCGATAAGCCGCCGCATCCGGGTGGTGGACGTCCGGAAGACGGGCCGGCGGTGGATGATAATGCCCCGCCCACCTCGGATAGAGATGCAGGAAAAGATAAAAAAGCTCCTGCGCCTCCGGCGCCTAAGAAAAAGTAATGATATTAGGCGATTATCGTATTGAGATAATTCCTGATACCGAATTCAGACTGGATGGCGGGGCGATGTTCGGAGTCGTCCCGCGCATTCTTTGGGAGAAGGTCTGTCCGCCCGATGATGCAAACCGGATCCGGCTGAATATGAATTGCCTTTTTATCGACACCGGGAAAGAAAAGATACTGGTCGAAACCGGCATCGGTGAAAAGTGGAACGAAAAGCAGGCCGCCATGTACGGTATCTCACGCGAGAAACCATTGGCCCGGTCATTGGAAGACATCGCAGGCTGTACGCCGGAAGATATAACGATAGTGGTTAATACGCACCTTCACTTCGATCACGCCGGCGGGAATACCATCATGTCAGGCAGAAACGCGACAGTAATGGAGCGTGCTGAAACAACTTCCCTCCTTACAAAGGAGGGGAGGCATCGCGAAAGCGATGACGGGGTGGTTACCTCCGGCAGAAACGCGACAGTTATGGAGCGTGACGGGGTGCTTCTTTCAGGATCAACCCAAGCTGTTCCCCAATTCCCTAACGCGCGTTATTTTGTTTCCAAAAGCGAGTTTGAGCAGGCAGAAGATCCGCACGAACGCCATCGTGCAAGCTACTTGAAAGAAAACTGGCGTCCGTTAAAGGAAACCGGCCAGTTGGAATTAAAGGACGACACTTACGAGGTCGTGCCTGGTTTCAAAATGGAAAACGTGCGCGGGCATTCGCAAACCATGCAGTGCGTCCGGCTGGAGCAAGGCGGTGAAACTCTCTACGGCTTCGCCGACCTGATCCCTATGCGCGCACATATTCCCTACGCCTGGATAATGGGCTACGACCTTTACCCGGCGGAGACCCTGGAAAATAAGAAACGTTTATTAAAACAAGCCGTTGATGAAAAATGGCTTTGTCTTTTTTATCATGAGCCGGACGAACCGCTTTGCCGGCTGGTTGAAGAAGACGGAAAGATAAAAGCTCAAGTCCGGCAGTGAGGTCAGTACCGGGAACGAAGTGACCGGCTTGGAAAACTTTCAATTAAGAAGCTTTTGCCCCTAAAGGGCGTATCAATTTATTTGCAGTTTTCGTGTTAGTTCGGGTGGTTTCGTGGTTCCAGTCTTAGGCCTTTGTTTCCAAAGTTAAGTCTGAAACTACGAAATCACACTAAAAGACACAAACAAAACATAACAAAGTCATTAAGAAAGATTGTTATAAAAGAAATAATATGAAAAAGATATCGATCACATTTTTCGCTTTTATTCTTCTCACGATCGCCGTGCAAACCGGCTTTGCCCAAACTGAGAAAGAATTGGTCATCAAGACTGCGCGCGCGCTGGAAACCACTCCGCTCGACAAAGAAACTACCAAGATGAGTGAAAAAGCTTTGCTCTGGGTGATCGAGACGAAAGATGTGACCATTGGCCTGTGCGGCGGCGTCGTGGGACAATTTTCCGATAAAAAATATAAGTACAAGGACGATCTCCTTTCTTCGTACAGTATCGGCATGGCCGCTTTCAAACTCGAGAATCCGTCGAAAGCATCCGATGAAATGGCGGCGCAGCTCGCCGGGGTAGAGACCGTCTTAAAAACTTACGAAGCTATCTTAAAAGTAAAACCAAAAGCCGTCAGCGAATCCATCGGCGCGCTGGTGGACAAAAGAAATAATGGCCAGTTGGCCGCGCTGATTGAGTCGATAGATTGCAGCCCGAGATAATGTCGAAACTTGATAAAACCCGCGAAAGAGTTCTTTTAGGCGCATCCGATTCCAATATCGATTTTAATGATTTACGCAATTTATTAAGCTCGTTTGGATTTCAGGAAAGAATAAAAGGCAGCCACCACATTTTCGCAAAAAGCGACGTTGAAGAAATAATCAATATTCAGCCGAAGGGAAGCAAAGCAAAATCCTATCAAGTTAAACAAATAAGAAATATAATTCTTAAATATCGTTTAGGAGTTGAAAATGTCTAAATACGAAATAATTATTTACTGGAGTAATGAAGACAAAGCATTTATCGCTGAAGTTCCTGAGCTTGCGGGATGCATGGCAGATGGCAGCACACATCAGGAAGCTTTAGCGAATGCTGAAATTGTTATCCAGGAGTGGCTTGAGACGGCAACGGGGCTAGGAAGAGAAATCCCCGAACCAAAAGGAAGACTGGTTTTTGCCTAAATAAATATGGAACAAGTGAAAATTGGAATAATCGGCGGCAGCGGCCTTTACCAGATGTCGGAATTTACCGACACGCACGAAGTAACCGTGGACACGCCTTTTGGAAAACCGTCAGATGCATTTATCGTCGGCAGCCTGAATAATGTGAAGGTCGCATTTCTTCCCCGGCATGGCCGCGGGCATAAATTTACACCGACCGAAGTTCCCTACCGCCCGAACATCTACGCGCTGAAGATGATGGGTGTCGAATACATCCTGTCGGTTTCGGCGGTCGGTTCGCTGCAGGAAAAATATGCGCCGACGGATATGGTAATTCCCGATCAATTTTTTGACCGTACGCGCGCACGCGCGCAGGAATCGACCTTCTTTGGCGAGGGCATCGTCGGGCACATCCCGTTTGCTCATCCCGTCTGCGATGAGCTTGGCGACATTCTGGAAGCGTCGTGCAAAACCATCGAAGATCTGAAAGTTCACCGCGGCGGCACATATCTTTGCATGGAAGGCCCGGCGTTTTCCACCAAAGCCGAATCGAACGTCTACCGCAGTTGGGGCATGGATATCATCGGCATGACCAACCTGCAGGAAGCAAAGCTCGCCCGCGAGGCCGAGATCGCCTATGCTACGCTCGCGCTCGTGACCGATTACGATTGCTGGCACGAAGATCACGATTCCGTCACGATCGATATCGTCATCGGCTATCTGAACAAAAACGTACGCAACGCGCAGTTGATCTTAAAAGAGGCTGTTAAACGCGTCGATGAAAAACAAACGCCGAACCAGTTTGCCGGCGCGACTCAGAACGCGATTTTCACGCAGCCCGATCATTGGAACCCTGAAACCGCGAAAAAACTTGAAGCTATCATCGGAAAATACGCGTCTAAATAAGATCGGTCAAAATAAATTTGAGATGCAAACTTTTAGGCGTAAAAGTCATCTTTATAGTTGATATGAAAAGACATTTTGTCACTTTATTACTCGCAACACTGAGCGTTTTTGTCCTATCGGGCCTGGCCTCAGCCCAGAAACAGATAGAACCGAAAGTGCTGCGCGACCCGCTCATGGAAGCCGACGCTAAACACAATCTCGACGTCGCTAATAATTATTTCAAGCTGAAAAAAGCTTATATCGGCAGTTTAAAGCGCTGCGAGGAGATAATTGCCGCCTACCCGGATTTTTCGTATATGGACGAAGTTCTTTATGTCGCCGGGATGAGCAGCTATTATTTGGCTGATAGTAAAGGCAAGCAAAAAGCCCCGCAGAGGACCGAAGACGATAAAAGAAAATACGATCCGGCGAAATTGCGCGAAGACGCCCTTGCCTATCTGAGTCAGCTGGTGGAAAAATACCCGCAGAGCCCCTTTATTCCCGATGCTGAAAAGACCGTCAAAGAACTAGAAGCCAAGAAATAATAAGTCGAGTAAACCTGGGAGCGCAGGCATCTTGCCTGCAAGATCGCGCCAGCGATCTACACGATTTTGATTTTACGGCTGTTTAGCGCGACACGTCGCGCTTGCAGGCAAGATGCCTGCGCTCCCAGCAGTACAAGCTCTTTTTACCCTCACCGGAATCGCAAAAATCCGACTTGGCGTGTAAAATAACTCTTTTAGCTATTTCATCTTAATATTCACAGGAGCAATCTAATTAAATGTCTTTAACAGTTGTAGGTTCAGTTGCGTTTGACGGGCTGGAGTCGCCCTTCGGACAGCGCGATAAAATATTGGGCGGTGCGGCGACGCATTTTTCTTTATCAGCCAGCTTTTTTACCCAGGTATACGCGGTCGGCGTGGTCGGCGGCGATTTTAGCGAAGCCGAATGGGATGTTTTCAAACGGCATAATATCAATACCAACGATATAGAAGTCGTGGCGGACGGAAAAACCTTTTTCTGGAAAGGCCGTTATGACTATGATATGAACACCGCGCACACGCTGGACACCCAGCTCAACGTGTTCGAAACCTTTGACCCCAAACTTTCCGAGGAATCGAAAAATGCCAGGCTTCTGTTTCTCGCCAATATCCAGCCGACGCTGCAAAAAGACGTGCGGATGCAGTCGAACGCCCAGTTCGTCGCCATGGATACGATGAATTACTGGATCACTTCGACAAAAGACGCGCTGATCGAAACCGTCAAAGTGGTGGATTGCGTCATCATCAACGACGCCGAGGCGCGCCAGTTGACCGATGAACCTAACCTAATCAAAGCCACCCGGAAAATCCTGGACATGGGCCCGAAAGCAATAGTCATCAAACGCGGCGAATACGGCGCTGCTTTATTTACCAGGGACAGCTATTTTGCGATGCCCGCCTATCCGCTGGAAAGCGTTTTCGACCCGACCGGCGCCGGTGATACGTTCGCGGGTGGATTTATGGGCTATCTGGCCAGCCAGAAAGAGATCACCGAAGAAACTATGCGCCGCGCGATGATCTACGGCTCGGTAATGGCGAGCTTTAATGTGGAAAAATTCGGCACCGAGCGCGTTGATGCGCTTGATTACCCCGAGATCAATGAACGCTTCCGGGCTTTCAAACAGATGACCCATTTTGATGAGATCCCGTTTGAAAAAGCGGTAACAGTGTAGTTTTGACAGTAAAAACTGTTCAGAGTTCAAACTTTAGTTTGTCTTTGTCATGCATAGATCAGACAAGCTAAAGCTTGAACTCTAAACTGCTTACCTATTTTGGCTCTTCCATTATTATTATGCTGGTAGTTTTCACCACCACTCCCAATAAGGACGAAGCAGAGGCTCTGGCGCGAAAACTGGTCGAGCAAAAGCTCGCCGGGTGTGTTCAGATCGTGCCCCGGATCACATCTTTTTATCAATGGGAAGGCGAAATTCAAAAGGACGAGGAATGCCTGCTTTTGATAAAGACCCTGCCGGAGAAATTTTCCGATCTGGAAGCCTTTATCAAGGCAAACCACAGCTACTCGGTCCCGGAGATCGTGGCGATAAATTCCACCGAAGTTTCCGCGAGCTATTCCAAATGGCTAAACGATACTTTAGGGAGTTAACCTAAGCAGACAGTGTAATTAAATGTGCCGGGCTAAGAACTCACTAGAATATCTTAGCCCGGCATTTTTCTACGGATTGATCGACGACGGCGAAGGAATATCATTCCCGCTGCCGAAATTCTTCATCACGTAACCGGAATTAGAGCTTTGCAGGATATGCCAATTGCCGTCGCCCGGGCGATAGACCGCAAAATCCGCTTTTCCGTCACCATCATAATCGGCCGGTATCGGCAGATCGGTCGGCAGTCCAAACGTGACCGCGGTGAAATTATTTATCGTGCTCTTAAAGACGTACCACGTTCCCGTCGAAGGACGATACACGGCATAGTCGGATTTGGCATCGCCGTCAAAGTCACCGGCGAGCGGCCTGTCATCGGCCAACCCGAAGTATGCGCCGGACGGCGCGTTCGTCGAACTCAGCCAGATATACCAGCTTCCGCCGCGGTAGATCACCGGATCTGATTTGCCGTCACCGTCAAAATCGCCCACAAGCGGCTTATCGCCGGTCATTCCCCACGACATGATGCGGACACCCTGTGTGCTCTGGAACATATACCAGACGCCGTTGCTGGGACGCCATACCGCCAGGTCCGTCTTGCCGTCGCCATCGAAATCACCCGGAACAGGAATATCTTCCGTTAGCCCGAATTGGTTGGCGCGGAAAACTCCGTTGCTGCTGTTAAGCGAATACCAGGTACCGTCGCTCGGGCGCCAGAGTCCGATATCGGATTTGCCGTCGCCGTCATAATCTCCGGCGGCCAGCTTGTCGCCATTTAAACCGAAGGGAGTGGTTGCATCAGCCAGATTGGAGCTATTCTCGATCTCCCAAACACCCGTACTCGGGCTGAATTTGGAAAAGTCAGTCTTACCATCGCCATCGAAATCCGAAACGCGGTTTTTGACCGAGACATCGACGATATAAAGCCCGGTCGCCAGATCGCCAATAATAACTTTGCTCTCACCCAGGAATGGGTAAACCGCCCACAAGCCGTTCATGCCGCTGATCTGGTTTGAACGGGCGCCGCTCAAGGCCCCGCCGCACATCAGGTCCCACGGGTCGGCATTCTCGCGAAAACGCTTTTCTTCTTCCGTCACGGGCTGCCGCGCCGCCGGCCAGGTGTCGTATTGGCCGATCATTCTGGGATTGACCGGATCGCTGATATCAAAAACCACCAAACCCGCTTCGTACCAGGAGATGTAAAGTTTATTGCCCCTTACAACCGGGTTATGCGGCGTGGTTGCCACGATGCCCACATCCGCCATCGATACTTTCTTTACCAGCAGCGGCTGTGCCGGATTATGGATGTCATAAACGCGCACGTCGCCCGGCGAGGTAGCCGTGCTGCTCGTAATTTCGCGGCAGGAATAAAGATAGTTTCCGTCCTCACTGCTATAACTACTGTGCATGCTGTTGCCGGCTGAGCCGGTGCCGGTCGGATCATCGATAAAACCAAGCAGGGTGGGCGCTTGTGTCGCAATATTTGAAATGTCGTAGATCTCGGTTCGTCCGCGCGACCCGCTCGCACCGCCGCTTCCCCAACCTGAGGTAAATAAGCGATTTCCGCGAACGTGCATGGCGTGTACCCACAATGCCTCCGTCGGGTTCAGGTCACGGACCCATACCGGCGCGGCCGGATTGGTGACGTTGATGATCTTGAGGATCTTGTTTCCGCCGAGCGAATTAAAATTCTCGATCAGGTAACGCTGGCCGCCTTGATCGAAAACGACCATTTCGTGAATAAAGTTATGGGCATTGCCGTGGGTGGAATCGACGGTTCCCAGCAATACCGGGCTGCTCGGGTTCGAAAGATCGACGATATGAACGCCGCCGCCGCCATTACCGCTGCCGAAATAGCCGCGGTTGCCGATCACGATCGCTTCGAGAAATTGCTGGTTGGCACCCGGGTTGTACCACGACGCAAGCGTCGGATTGGCCGGATCGCTCACGTTGTAAATGAAGACACCCCGGCAGCCGTAGCTTCCCTGGACCGCAATATTTCCGTCGGCGAATATGTCGGCAAATTTGGTGTTACTTGATACCGCGCAAGTCGGATTAATGTGTCCACGTAATTTAATACTTTGCGCTGTTATCGTAAAAGAAAAAGCGCACATCATAAAGACAATGCACGCGGTAGTTAATAGATTATGCCGGTTAAAATTAAATATGACAGCCATGGTGGACTGTTTTCCTCCTCAAACTTTGCTCAAACTTTATGAAACGGCCTGCGATGAAGCGTCGCGCATCACCAGGTCAAATGTACCGGGAGCAACTTTTCTAAATCGTCGGTTTCTGTTTAATGATACTGCAATACTAATTGTAGGATTATTACCCTTAAATTCAAACCCGCCATCCATCAAATATGAATAAAGCTCGTTGACGTGCATCGGCCTTTCGGCTTCGCGCAGCAGAAGCGTGCATGCCTGGGTAATGGTGCGGTCGGAAAAACGCTGGCTGGTGGCCTCATTTTCCGCAAACCTCATCGACTGGTTCCGGTTATTTCCCCGGTCATGTCCCCGGTCGTGTCCCCGGTCGTGTCCGATGTATGAAACCGAGCCGCCGGAGTAGCTGTTCGACGCCCCGCCCACTGTCGGTTTTGGCGGCGGCGTGTAATGGCGCATCGGAGCTTCTTCCGTCTTGCCCAATTTTGAACCGCCTTTGCCGCCCCGCGAAGTTCCCACCAGGCTATAGATCGCTTCTTCGGTTTGATTGGCGATATGCTCCAGTGCCTCGACTTCCTGCCGCAGGCTTTCCGCCTCGGATTCGATCTCCTGAAGGCGCGCCATCAAACGGCTTTGCGTACTGCGCGTCTGCCGCAGGCTTTGGTCCAGTGTGGTTATCAGATGATTTTGATTAAGCGGTTCCATTTTTTGCTTAAGCAGCAGGTTACTTGTTTCTCTCTATGATGTATGACGGAATGTCAGCTAACATAGAAGAATACTGTGTTTTTGGTAATCCTGCAAGGTTTTTCCGGGCTTCTTCTGCATAATTATGCGCTTTTTTAAGCGTTGCTTCAAAAATCCCGGATCCGTGCATTGTGCTTAAGAGTGATTCCCGCGAGACCGCAGCGTACTCCCCCTCGTACATCACCTTTTCCAGGCTTTCTTTCATGCCCGGCTGCTTCTGCAAAAGCATGATCAAAGGCAGCGTCATTTTTCCTTCCAGCACATCGGCACCCGCGGCCTTGCCTAGTTCCTTTTCGCTGGCGGTAAAGTCCAGCAGATCGTCCGCCAGTTGAAAAGCTATGCCGAGATTCATCCCGTAATCTCGCAATGCCAACTGATGCGCCGTTTGATGCGCTGCCGGCGTATTTCCCAGGATCGCGCCTATCTCACAGCACGCGCTAAAAAGGAACGCTGTCTTTCGTTTTAATATCTCAAAGTACTCTTCTTCCGTCAGGTCGGTCTTACCCAAAACCGTGAGCTGGATCAATTCCCCTTCGGTCATTTTCCGGGTTACGCGGGTGAGGATATCCAGGATTTCCAGCGACCGTTCCCGCAAACTGGTTTCAAACGCCGTCATATAGAGCCAGTCTCCCATCAGCACGGCCGTTTGATTGCCAAAACGCGCGTTGACCGAAGCGTGGTTACGGCGCGTGTCGGCGTTGTCGATAATATCGTCATGGACCAGTGTTGCCGTGTGGAGCATTTCCATCACGGTCGCCATCCGTATCGCGCTCTCCCGCGAGCCGTCTCCGCCCGCCGCATAACAAGCCAGGATGAACAAAGCCGGCCGTATCCGCTTGCCCCCCGAAGCGCGCAGGTAATCGCCCAGATAACTGATCACCTGGATATTGGAACTCGCCTGCCGCTCATACTCGGCTTCGACCAGCGCCAGTTCGGGCTTGATCAGGTCGAATATCTTGCGGGCGGTGAGTTCCGAATTTTGCCGCGCGGTTTTTACGCTGAATGTCTGCACTTTATTTACTTTTTAAAACATCGTCCACCGAAATTTCACAATCTCTCAGGATCTTATGGAAAAGCCCTGCTCCGATCGTTTCCTTTCCGTGTATTGGCACAACGGTGGAACGCCCGTCAGAGTGACGTATAAAATGATGGCTGCCCTTGATTCTTATTATTTCAAAACCAAAGCCGTTTAAGATCTTGATCAACTCTTTTCCACTTAACGCGGGGAGTTTACTCATATTTCAACAGTCATTCGTTGAATCCCAACGAAATGAGAAGTATTCACCGGATTTTTTTCGACTTCAAGACAAAGCTCTATAGCTTCACGAATTCTTACCATCAATTCATCATAGGAATTTGCCTGAGTATGACATCCGTGCAACTCCGGAACGGAGGCTACTAAGACTCCGTCCTCATCCTGCTCGATCAATATGTTAAATTCTCGCTTCATATCTACTCCATTAATTAGACCACAATTATCAAATTGCATGTCAATGTTTCGGGAGCGCCGAATTCATTCGGCATTTCTTATACGCACACTAAAATCTGCGCTCCATGGCGCTCCGATTTAATTTGACCGGTAATTATCAAACTGCATATCGATCCCGAAATCTGTCGCTTTTAATCCGGATATCACTTCCTGCAGCGTGTCGCGGTCTTTGCCGGAGATGCGGACGGTTTCTCCCTGGATCGACGCCTGTACTTTCCACTTTTGGTCTTTGATATATTTAACGACCTCTTTGGCTTTTTCGATAGGGATACCTTGCTGGATCGTCACTTTCTGCCGGACGGTCCCACCGGCGGCCGGCTCGATCTTTTCGTAGTTCAACGCTTTTAGCGAGATGCCGCGCTTAACCAGTTTGCCTTGTAAAATATCGTTGACGTTACGCAGCTTCATATCGTCTTCGGCTGAGATCATCAGGTCTTTTTGCTGTAATTCAACCTGGGCCTTGCTTCCCTTAAAATCAAACCGCTGGCTGATCTCTTTATTGGTCTGATTCAGCGCGTTATCAAGCTCCGCGTAATCGGTCTTGGATACAATATCGAATGAATTTTCTTTTGCCATTATCTCCTCTTTAATCTGATCGACTTTTAACTATTCACTATGAACTATTAACTGCTTTTAAAGAATTTACTGAACAACAGTTAATAGTTTGCAGTTAATAATTAATAGTTTAATTTTGTCTAAAACTATATCAACTCAAAAACTTCTCCGTACGTCGGCACTCCAACATTCCAACCGAATTTTTCGTGAATATGTCCGGCCATCGCGGCGGCGGCGTCCGGCTCGCCGTGAGTGGTAAAAATCCTTTTGGGCGCCTCGGGCAATCCCGAAAGCCATCGCAGCACGGCTTTCCAGTCCGCGTGCGCGGAAAAGCTCTCGATCTTTTCCACCCGGCAGCGCACCGGTATCCAGTCTTTCATTATCCGGACTTCTTTTGCGCCTTCGGAGATCCGGCGTCCCACCGTTCCCGCTGCCTGGTAACCGACAAAAATTATAATGGCGTTCGGGTCCGGCAGAATATATTTCGCGTGGTGCATCACCCGCCCGCCCGTCATCATTCCCGAAGCGCTGATAATTATTCGCGTTCCATGTTCGCTGTTCAGCTTCTTCGATTCTTCCCGTGTCGACGTGGTCACCATCGAACTTGTTCGCAGAGGATGGACCTGCCGGGAAAGGATACTCACATATTCTTCGTCGTGCTCTTCGCGCCAGCGGTTATAGACCTGCGTCGCCTGCGCCGCCATCGGCGAATCCACCCGCACGGGCACGACCGGTATCTTTTTGTCCTCTTCCAGTTCGCGGATCTGATAGAGCAATTCCTGCGTTCTGCCGATGGCAAAGGCCGGGATCAGAATGGGCGAGTTGGTCTTTACCGCGTTGTTTATTACTTCCGCCAACTGTTCGTCGGCATGTGTCACGCTGTGCAAGCGATCGCCGTAGGTCGATTCGACCATCATATAGTCGCAAGCCGGAGGCGCCGCCGGATCTTTCAGGATCGGCTGATCATAGTGCCCCAGATCGCCGGAGAATAAAACCCGCACGCCATTGCCATCCTGTCCCGCGCCCGCTATTTCCACCAGCACCATGCTTGCGCCAAGGATATGTCCGGCTACGCGAAACGAAGCGCGAAACCCTTCGCAGACATCGACGGCGTTCCCGTCGTTCGGGACCGGGTTTAATAATTCGAGGGCATGCCTGGCGTCTTGCTCATCATAAAGCGGCAGCGCCGGTTTATGGTCCGTCAGGTTATGGCGGTTGCGGTAATCGGCTTCTTCTTCCTGCAATCTGCCTGAATCAGGCAGCAGAATTTTCATCAGATCGCCGGTCGCGCGCGAAGTAAAAACTTTTCCCGAAAATCCCTGTTTAACCAGGCGCGGCAAATAACCGGTGTGATCGATGTGCGCGTGGGTGATGATCACCGCATCAACCGCGCGCGGATCGAACGGCGGATCTTGCCAGTTGCGCTCCTTTAGTTCCTTTTCTCCCTGAAACAAACCGCAATCGACCAAAACTTTCCTGCCGTTGTGTTCCAGCAGATATTTTGAACCCGTAACCGATCCGACCCCGCCCCAAAAAGTTAATGTCGCCATAAAAATAGTAGTAGAGTTTATCGAGTAATAGAGTTAGTGGAGTTAAGAGCGCAAAGTCGAACAAGTATTATTAAATTCTTTCTCAATAAACTCAACAAACTCTATGAACTCCTTTTTTTAGCTTTGCGCCGCTTTATACATGTCCCACAGCTTTGTGATCTTCATCCGAAACTCGACCAGTTCGCGGCTGACGCGAAAATGCCGCGCGATCTCGGGTGAGGATTTCCTTTCGCCGATCAGCTTCTTCAAACCCGCGTAAGGCACCAGCGCCGCCGCGCCGACCGAGTAAGCCTGTTCCTCGATATCGGCATTATAATCTCGCGCGATGGTTTTTCCCGCCGAATTCACATTTTGCACTTCCAGCCGGCTGGGTTTGTGGCCGAGAAAAACGTGGCTGATCTCTTCCATCAAGGTTGCTTTATGCCGTTTTGCGCTATGCGTGGGATTTAGGATGATCAGCCGCCAGCCGTTTGGCAGCGGCTGCGAAGCCGCACCGCCGGACCACGCATGCCTTCCTTCACCCAGCAGGTGTTCGACCGTTTCCGCCGACAAAAGCTCTTCCAGTTGATCGAACGGCACCACCAGCAGCTTGGCATACCGCGCCAGTTCGAAAGGGTTGAGCACATCGGTGTCGTGCCTGAGCCCGGCGAATTCACGCAGCCCCAGCCCGCGAATTTCGTATCCTCTTCCTTTTTGCGAGGGCGGCAGATTTTCGGTATCCACAACTTTGATTATACAATGATTTAGCCGAACCGGATAAATGATCACCAGCCGAGACAACCCGCACCTGAAACACGCCCGCGCTGTGCGTAAAGGCAAAGTTTCCACCGAGATGTTTATCGAAGGGCTGCGTTTGTGCGAAGAGGCCGTCCGATCGAACGTCGGATCGCCCCTCGGATCAAACATCGTGATCACCAGCGTGCTTTATACTCCGGATTTCGCCGTCGAACCGCGCGGTAAAGCTTTATTGGCGAAATTGAAAGAGCGCGGTATTGACGGCCTTCTGGTACCGGAAAAATTGCTCGATTCAGTGACCGATACCAGTTCGCCGCAAGGCATCGTTATCACCGCCGAAAAACCGGTCAGCGACAGCAGCGTGTTGGCCGGAAAACTGGCCAGGCACGGCAATTTGCCCCTGGTGATGATCCTTCATGAAATGAACAACCCGGCAAATCTCGGTGCTATTCTGCGCACCGCCGAAGCCGCCGGCGCCGTTGGGGCCATCATTACCAAAAACTCTGCCGATCCTTTTTCGCCCAAAGCCCTGCGCGGCGCGATGGGCGCCAGTCTGCGGCTGCCCGTTTGGTACGGGGCGGAATTTTCCGAAGCGGTCGATTGGGCCAGGCAAAATGAAATGACGGTTGCCTGCGCGGATATAAACGGTAAAACGTCTTATCTGGATATCGATTGGCAAAAACCGCACGCGCTGGTGATCGGCTCGGAAGCTCACGGATTGATGGCTGATGAGATCGCGATGTGCGGCGAAAGTTTCCATATCCCGATGGCAAAAACCGTCGAGAGTTTAAATGCGGCAGTGGCGGCGGGTATCGTTTTATTTGAAGCCCGGCGCGCTCGGGAATAGGCAAGGATTTTCCAGGGAAATAAACGAAGCAGCGGGCGCAAAGCGGCCCTTCCGGACTGCAAATTAATCAAGCTTTCTATGTTTAACTCTAATGTTGAACACCTCTCAGGTCAGGAAGGGTTGCTTGCGCCCGCTGTTTCCGCAGTACAAATTTAGCCCAAACAAACATGAAACGAATTCGTATCTTTCTTTAAGGTAGGAACTTGGCTAAAATGCTTCAAAATCTAAAAATGGCTGAAGACGAATCCAATCCCAAAAAATCACAGCTTTCGCCTGACAAGCTTATCCAGGGTGTGCTTTCGAAGCTGGGCGAAACCTTTGACGGCCTGCTTGGCCGGCAGGCAAAACCGTCCAGCACTTTGGCAACCAGCGAACTCGCCGCCCGGGCCAGAAAATTACTCGATTCGCAGGTGCGCAACATGGGCGAAAACGGCAAATTTGTGCCGCACCTGGTCCAGCTCAAAGTAGAGTGGGGGAAATTTTCCGACGCTTCGCCCGAATCGCTCAGATCCCTGGAAAATGAATTGATGGCCGCGCTGATCGATCACATCAACGACAACCGCTATCTGACCTACGCTCCGCTAAAGGTTACCGCCAAGCCCGATTATTTTGTCGAGGGCATTCATATCGTGACGAGCTTTGGCGAAACGGAAAAAGAAAATGACGAAGTCGATCTTTCCGTCACGATGCCGAACATCAATGTCAGTGAATTAATCCCCGAAAAGAAAAAGCGGACAGGGGAAACCGTCTTTGCCAAATTCAGCCTGAACGGAATGCAGAAAGAGGTCCGGCTGTTTTTCGAACCCGGCGAGCGCGTAGGTGTCGGGCGCACGCGGGAAAACGACCTCGCGCTGGAAGACCAGAGCGTTTCCAAACTCCACGCCGCGCTTTCATTTAACGGGAACGGCGAACTTGTTGTCGCCGACACCGGCTCGACCAACGGAACTTTTATCAATAAAGAACGTTTAGCTTATGGAAAAGCGTTACCGGTAAAAGAAGGCGACATGGTGACCTTCGGAACGGTCGATGTTTTTTTTGAACACTTGGTAAGCGAGCCTGAGCCGCTTCCAGAGGCGGTTGAGGAAGACCCGAATGTCACGGCCAACACGGGCGGTGACGAAAAAGGGCCGATCAGGGTCGAAATAGACAGTTCTGAGTCCACGCTTTAGCGTGCCGTTTTGTCAGTAGCGTCTGCGTAAGCAGATGCGCACGAACGCGCAGCGTTCGAAAAGCCGCCTAAAGGCGGTACTCAAAACAGGACTAACAAATGCATCCGGTATTTTTATTTCAAAATCTAACCTGGCTCTTTGGCAAGGGCGCGCTGGAATTAACCCCCGCTTTCTTAAGCATTCTTTACCAATGCGGGATCGCTTTTGTTATTTTTGTTCTGGCCCTTTCTTTCCTCCGCAATCCAAAGAGCGATTCTTCCCCGATCGTGGGAAATCTTAAAGACCTTCCCAAAGAAGTAAAGAAAAAACTCGGCGTTACTTCGACCAATCGCAGCCTGTCCGTTTGGCGGTGGGTTTTTATCGCGCTGGCACTTTCGGTTTTCGGTTTTCACGTCTACTGGACGATGTTTGCCGAAGACTATAACGAGCGGTTTCAGGAGCTCAGCTACAAAGACCTGCGCACGCGCCGTACTTCGGCCGCCAGCCTGCGCGGTTGGATGCTCGACCGGTCGGGCGATCTCGGCAGTTCCCTGGCCTATTACAAGCACGAGCCCGATGGCGATATCGTCCGCGCCTACGCACTGGAACGCGAGATGGCGCATATGCTCGGTTCCGAACGCGGCGTGCCCGGACTTGAACGCACCCTCTTCAAAAAAGCGGCTGACCCTACGCCGGAATCCTGGGAAGTATTATTTAACTACACCAAAAAACCCGACGCCGACCGCGATGTAAAGATCACCATCGACCGCGATCTGCAGCGCTACATCGCCGAACAGTTAAAAGGGAAAAAAGGCGCGGTGGTGGTGATGAATCCGCAGACCGGCGAACTGCTGGCAATGTACAGCAACCCTTCGTATCTGCTCAGCGAAACGGCCAATCCCGATTCGTTCATCAAGCTCGAAGGGGATAAAAAAGACAACCCGCTGCTTAACCGGGCGACACAGGAATTCTATACGCCGGGATCGACATTTAAAACATTCACGATGCTCTCCGCTTTTCGCGCGGGAAAAGATGGAACGGCTTTTACCAGTTCGCCGGGCGGCTTTGTTCCCTTTAACGGGTCCCGCCCCATCCTCGACGCCAACGGCGGGTGCGAACCTCCGTATGGCTGCGCCTCTCTTAACATCGCGCAGGCATTCGAGGCTTCGAGCAACCAGTATTTCTCGCAGATGGCGGTCGAACTCGGCCGCGAACGAATTCGCGAAAATGCGCAATTGCTCGGCATCACGGCGGTCGATACACCGGAAGACACCTACCAGCCAAAATTCTTTAAAGACTTGTGGAATGCCAGCACGCCGCAAATTCAAAACGCGCTCGCGCCACGCAGTTCCATGATCGTCACCGGCCCCAAGATCACGAATTACGATATCGCGCTCGAAGGAATGGGCCAGGGCTATGCTTCGCAGATGACGCCGTTTCAAATGGCGATGGTCGCCGCCGCCGCGGGAAATCTCGAAGGCAAATTGATGCGGCCCAAGATCGAGTTCGACCGCCCGCCGCTTCCTTTTTCACAGGTGCTGTCGCCGCAGCAGGGAACAGCGATCAGAAATATCATGGCGATGGTCACCGAAGGCAGTGGCGGGACCGCCACGCGCGTTTTCGGAAACGTCCGCGCCGCCGGTATCAGGTCGGGCGGAAAGACCGGCACTGCGGAAAAGCTCGCCCCTGTTTTTGACGAAAAGACCGGGCGCATGAAATTGCTGAAAAAGACCCGCCGGGACGCGAAAGGAAACACCGTCGAATACTACGACCCGGTGATGTACGAACGCACCGACAGTTGGTTCATTTGTATCGCGCCGCTGGAAAAACCGTACCTCGCCATCGCGGTTGTGGTCGAAGGCGGCGGTTACGGCGCGGCGGTGTCCGCCCCGATCGCGGCAAATATTATTTTGAAGGCGAGAGAATTGGGATTGCTCGGACTGCCGAAACCTGCCGCCCCGGCCCCAAAACCGGCACCGAAAGCCGCGCCGAAGAAAAAACCGAGACGCTAATTTTATGAGAAACCGCGCTTCGTCGCACATGATCGCGCTGCTTATCATCATCGCCCTGACGGCGATGGCGCACTACTCGATCTATTACGGCGCGCTGATCCGCGGTTTCGAAACTTCCTGGCTCACCGCCGGGCGAAATCTTTTTCTCTTTCTTCCCTTTTTGATCGCGCCGATCTTTCTCATGCGCTACACCAAATTCGCCGGTAACTGGACGCTTTACACCTCGGCGCTTTTGCTTTTCTCCATCGGACTAGTGGTTCAATACCGCCTCTTTACCGACCCTGAATATATTTCCAGCAAAGATAAAGCCGAGGCGCGCCAGGAAAAGATCGAAACGCTGCAGATGCACTATATCCAGGAGAATTATTCGGCCGAGAAAAAGCGGATGATGGGCCTGCCCGCGACAGATCCCGCGCCGGTCGATCTGTCACTGGAAACGCCGCGCCCGTCCAAAGACACTTTATTCACCCTGCTGACCTCGACCCGCACGCTGCTGCCGCTTTTTGCTTTCCTCTGCTGCATCGGCGCTTACATCGCCATGCGCCGCGAAGACGTGCTTTCCTTTTTGCAAAAGAACGGTTTTGTCATCGTGCTGCTGACGCTGCTGCCGCTGCTGGTAGCGGCGGTAATGTCGCGCGCCGGAAAATTCCTGGGCGGTATGACTCCGTGGGAGCCGGCAAAAATCCCTTTTCTGATCGGCTTTGCCGCTATCCTGACCGTCCTCTATAAAAATCTGGCGCAAACTTATTGGGGAGTTCCCCGCGCTCGCGATGTGATGCCCCTGGTGGCGATGGCGGTCATTCCCTTCGTGCCGTTCTTTGTGCTCAAAGATTTCGGACAGATGCTGGTGTTCACTTCCGCCTACGCCACGCTTTACCTGATCGCGGTCAAAAAGTTCCCGCAGAGATTGGTGCTGGTCGGATCGGTCGTTTTTGTGATCGTCATCCTCGTCGTCGGTGCTCTGCCCGATAGCGTGCAATCCCGGCTCGGGCCTCTACCCGCTTTGGCGGGCCCGGTCAAAGCGGTCTTGCCTGACCGCATTCAGCAGCGCTTTCACCTGTGGCTTGACGGTTTTAATCCGCCCGCGCCCGACACCATCTGGTGGAAAGAAGATTACGACGACTATTACAAAAAGCTGCTCGAAAAAAATCCCGATCTTCCCGAGATGATCAAGGAAGATCCAAAGATGCAGGACAACATCAACGTTGATGCCTGGTTTGACGTACTCGCATTCCAACCCGCGCAGGCGACGTTCGGAATATCTTCCGGCGGCACCACCGGGCGCGGCCTCGGTTTGGGATACCCGGAGCTAATTCCCGTGGCTGACTCCGATTACATTTACGCCGCGCTGGGCGAAGAACTGGGCTTAGGCGGTGGCCTGTTGCTGATGCTTGCGCTTATAATTTTTGTCAGCGCCGGGGTGCGCACCGCCATGGAATCGCGCGATATGTTTTCCAAGCTTTGCTGCGCCGGGCTGACGGCCTTTATCGGGTTCCAGGCGCTGGTCAATATCGGCGGCATCACGCGCGCGCTGCCGATGACCGGGATCACTTTGCCCTTCGTCAGCCACGGCGGCTTTAGCCTTATCACCAGCTTTACCATGCTCGGAATGCTGCTCGCTTTTTCACATCGAAACGGCGCAGAAGCAAAACTTTTAGAACAGGAGAATAACCCCTCCCCGCAGCATAATCGATGAGTCAATCTCAATATCAAATTTCTTCGGCGTCGGTCTCCGATCGCGGGTTGAACGAAAAAAGACCGCAAAACGAGGACTCGTTTCTGGAACTGCCTTCGATGGGGCTTTTTGTCGTGGCGGACGGCGTAGGCGGCGCTCAGGCCGGCGAGGTCGCTTCGCAAACCGCTATCGAGGTCCTCTCCGAAGCTTTCAGCAATGTGCAAGGCAGCGTCGATGTCGAAGACCTGATGGAAGTGGCCATCCAGCGTGCGAACGCCGCCATCTATCGAATGTCGCAGGACGTGACGCGCCTCAGCAGCATGGCCACGACCATCGTCGCGCTGCAGCTTTCGCAGAATGTCGCGACCATCGGCCACGTCGGCGATTCTCGTCTTTACCGTCTCGACGCCCGGGGAAATCTTTTCCGCGAAACCCAGGACCATTCCGTGGTCGAAGAAGAAGTTCGCGCCGGCCGTCTCACGCCCGAGCAGGCCGCCAATCACCCCAGCCGCAATGTCATCAGCCGCGCGGTCGGCGCCGATGATGCGGTCGAGGTCGATATGAAGACCATGATCTACGAAGCGGGCTCGACTTTTCTGCTTTGTTCCGACGGGATAACGCGCCACGTCAGCGACCCGGAAATTCGCGAAGTCCTGACGATGTGCAAAACGCCGCAGCAGGCCTGCACGGAACTCAAAAATCTTTGCTTCAGCCGCGGCGCTGAGGACAATCTGACGGCGGTCGTAATAAAAACCGCGGGCGCGGATGACGCTAACGGCGAACTCGAAGAAAATACTATTTCAAACATTCGGCCAGGGGTGGCAAACGGCGCGACGCCATTCACCGCCGCCTCTGCCGAAGCCCAGCAAGGTTCTATTAATGATCGGGGCGATTCACAACTGTCTTCTCCTTCACCGCACTCAAATGAAGGCGCGCTTTACCGCATGGAAGGGATTTCCGGTGCGGCTTCGGACGATCCCGTCAGGCAGTACGAAAAAATGAAAGCCGAACGCGGCGAGATAGTCCGGATCGAAAAACGCGGAAGCCTGTTTGGCCGGATGCTGAGCTCGCTGATCTTACTGCTTATCGGCGCCGGAGCCGGCGCAGGCGGCTATTATTACTGGACGCTGAATCGTCCTCCGGTAGTGGAAAATAATTTACCGGTGCAAAGCCCCGCGATCCCTTATTCCGCCTTTGAGGAAGACCGCCGCAGCGTCGATAAAGACCCGGCACAGTATTTATTGACCCACAAAAATAATGCGGTCAATGCGGAAGACTATTACCTGATCGGGCGCGCCTTGCTGCATGAGAAAAAATACGGCGAGGCCGCTGCCGCCCTGCAAAAGGCCAAGGAATCGCTGAATCTGACCGGTGACGAGAACCGCCGCACTCTGGAAACCGAGATTGCCCAGGCGCTCTCTATCGCCAATGGGCGCGAAGCACAATCTGCTTTTGAGAAAGAAAAACCTGCGGCGACTTCGTCGAATGTAAACACTAAAATTAGATAATCCCATTAACCAGTAAAGAGGTTGTCGGCGAATTTGCAGGTCAGGAAGGGTTGCTTGCGCCCGCTTTCTCGGAAAGTGATCATAGGGATAAACAGGATGTATTCTTGTTTCTTATCCCTTTTATCCCCTTCATCCTTGTAAATTGTGCAGCGGGCGCAAGCAACCCTTCCTGCCTGAGAGGTAGTTATCTGCCTTGTTTTCTGTAAAAGGCTGAATCTTGATTAAAACCACCGAACTTTGCGATTTTGCCAGCGTAAAATATCATGGAAAGGTATATTTCCGTGATCTGAGATGAAAGAGCTTTCGCTAAAAAATTGCCGGCTTGACGGCCGCTATGATCTGACCCACGTTTTGGGCCGCGGAAGCTATTCGGAAATATTTGCCGCCCGCGATACTTTTGCCGCGCCAAATTCTCCCCACGTCGAAGTAGTTATCAAAGCGCTCAATGTTTTTCTGCAGGGCGACCTCGATGCTGAACTGGAAAAGACCCTGGTCGAAAATTTTCGCAATGAAGCCATCGCGCTTGACCGCGTGCGCCATCCGAACATCGTCAGCCGCCTGGGGCACGGCACCGCCCGCGATCTGAACGGATTGATCTTTCATTATCTCGTTCTCGAATACCTTTCCGGCGGCGATCTCTATCAGCTTTGCAAAAACCGCGGCCTTCCCTTTCTAAAAACGCTCGATTATCTCGAGCAGATCTGCGCCGGACTTTCTTTTGCCCATTCGCAGCATATTATTCACCGCGACATGAAGCCGCAGAATGTCTTATTGACGGCCGATCACAATACCATAAAAATTTGTGATTTCGGCGTGGCGCGAATGTCCGCCACCGACGACCCTGTCACGCGCGTGGGCACGAATATTTACGCGCCGCCGGAGCATAGCCCGATGATGGCCGATTCAAACGTCGTGGTCACGCAGCGCTTGACCCCGGCGGCCGATATCTATTCACTGGCGAAAACTACCTACGTATTGATCACCGGCGAATCTCCGCGACGTTTTGTCGGCTCCGCAATCACCGATCTGCCGGAGCGTTTCGAGCGCGAGCCCTGGGCCGAAGGCCTGCTGCAAGTCTTGCGTAAAGCCACGCAATATGCGCCTTCGCTGCGCCACCAGTCCATCACCGAATTCTGGCAGGACCTGGTCAGGGTTCGGATTGCCGCCGCGTCCGCCGTTGAAATCGAAGACATCGAAGATCTGGAAGAAGTTCCGCTCAGTAAAGATGTGAGACCGCAGAGCCAGGTTTCCGCGGGTTACATCCCGGTCGCGCCGGAAAAACCAAAGTTCACTACCAGCCGTGAGCTAAAACTTTCCCATGTTGTCAGCGAGGAAAACGTTCATAATCCGAAGATCGTGGTTAAGATCGGCCAGGCGCCTTTTGCACCTGTTACAGGCGCCCCGCCGCAGAAAATGCCGCCAAACGGTTCGATGAACCGGAATTATCGCCCGGCGTATATCGACGATCCGGCCAAACCTAAACAAAAAAGCTCTTTTCAAAAACAGCTCAGGCGGGCTGCCGTGCTGGTCTTTTTACTGGGAATGTTTGCGGTCGTTCTCTATGGCACGCAGGCTTATTTGCGCGGCCGCGGTTTTTCTGCGGGTAATTTAAGCGGCTGGATCTCCGGCCATTCCGAAGGGGTTGCTTCCAGCGATATAAACTTGCGTCCGGAGGCCAGCGCGCGGAAAGATCCGATCGGCCTGGTGCCTAAAGACTCGCGCGTGCGCATTGTCAATACCGTCGATAACTGGTATGAAGTAGATGTGATAGAGTATGGTCGTCCGAAGCAGGACGCGGCCTGGGCCGATCATGGCTGGGTAAATAAACAGTACGTTGATCTGAGGTAAATCAAAGTTGAGTATTCTTGATAAAGTTAGAAAATGGGTCGACGGCGAAGGCGGCGAGGACATCCTCGAAAAAGCCGCCGAGCAGGCGAAGAACCGCCCCGTTAACGCCGCGGAAGAATTCATCGTAAAACTCGCTCGCGCGGTCGAAGACGTGATGCAAAAAGAGATGGTCTCTCTGCCGCAGGGCACCACGCTCATCCCGCCGGAATACACCATCTTCTTAAGCAACGAAGACGATAAGGAATGGCAGGGTGCAAAACGCCGCGGCCTCGAACAAGGGCTTTACCATGTCCTGGCCGAACGCGCCCGCGAACTCTCGGGCAAAAAGAAACTCGACACGCAGTCGTTCTCCGTCGAACTCCGCATTGACGGCACCCTGGAAAAAGGCGAGATCCGTATCGCTCACAGTTGGGACGACGCGGAAAGCGGCAAGACCAGCGTCCTTTCGCGTCCCGTCAGTTCGGTCAGCAAACCCTCGGTCCCTCCCGAGCCGAATCCTGCCGTAACAACTGTCGACCCAAGAGGGGTCACACAGCAGAATTTTGCCGCTAATACGTTTGTCAGCCCCGGCGCAAAACCGGCGGCAAACCTGGACAGTGACGGCGGCGATGAAAGCACCGTAGTGCAGCGGCGTAATGTCGAATTGTACCGGTTGGAAGTGTGGCGCGGAGGAGTAAAACAAAATACTGTGCCCGTGTATATGCACGAAGTAAGCATCGGCCGCGGTTCGCAATCAAAACCGGTCGACATCCCGCTTAAAGGCGACCCTGAGATCAGCCGCAAGCACCTCGTGCTTTCCCGTGACGCGAGCGGAAATTATTGGCTCTCTCACGAAGGCCGTAACGCCACCTTTGTCAGCGGGCGCGAAATGCAGCCCGGTCAAAAACTTCCCGTTTCCCCCGGAGAAAATATCAACATCTGCACTTATATGCTGCGGATAGTGCCGGCGTAGGCAGAAACGCGACAGTTATGGAGCGTGTTTTGAGCGGCTTTGTCCGCGCTGATCTGCGCTAAAAATTTTAGATCGCTGGGAGCGATCTTTGCGGGCAGGATGCCCGCGCTCCATAGCTATTTCCCGATATCCCGCCGGCAGTACATCCCGTCCCAGGAAATTTCATTGACCGCTTTGTAGCAGCGATGCACAGCGCCGGTCAGGTTACTGGCAGTTGCCGTCACCGCCAGCACACGTCCGCCCGCGGTAATTATTTCTCCGTTCGCGTTCAGGGCCGTTCCGGCATGAAGCACGATCACGTTTTGATGATCTTTTACGATATCCAGCCCGCTGATCACTCCGCCTGTTTCAGGATTTGCCGGGTAACCTCTCGCCGCCAAAATAACAACGGCTGAGCAGCCGTCTTTCCATTCGAAATGCATTTTATCCAGCGTGCCGTCGATGACCGCGTCACAAACATCGACCAGGTCGCTTTCCAGCCTGACCAGTATCGCCTCAGCCTCAGGATCGCCAAACCGCACGTTGTATTCCAGTACCTTCGGCCCTTCGGCGGTCATCATTAACCCGAGAAAAAGAATTCCCTTAAAAGGAAATCCTTCTTTTTCCGCGCCGGCCAGGGTCGGCTCGATGATCTCTTCTGTTATTTTTTGCAGGTCTTCGGGAGACAGCAGCCGGGCGTCGGTTATCACGCCCATCCCGCCCGTATTGGGGCCGGTATCGCCTTCACCGATCCGTTTGTGGTCGCGCGCAGGCGGCATCAGCGCATAATTTTTCCCGTCGGCGAAAAGCAGCAGTGAAACTTCCTTGCCGATCAGCACTTCTTCCAAAATGATCTGTTCCGCGGCTTCTTTGCTGACCAGCACGCCGCCCGTTATTTCTTCAATGGCATTTTCGGCTTCGGCACGGTCTTTGGCCACTACCACGCCTTTTCCCGCCGCCAGCCCGTCAGCTTTGACCACCACCGGGGAGTTTAGATCGCCAAATTCCCCTTCATTCAAGCTTTTCTTGGCCCCTTCCGCGGAGCCGGCCGTGCAAAAACGGGCGGTCGGAATGCCATGCCGGCTCATAAATTCCTTGGCAAAGATCTTACTGGATTCCAGCCGGGAGGCTTTTTGGGAAGGCCCCATCACCCGCAAACCGCGTTTTTCAAACTCGTCAACCACGCCCAGCGCCAGGGACGTTTCCCCCCCCACAATCGTCAGATCGATCCCATTCGTTTCGGCAAAATCCACCAACTCCTTTGTTTGGTATGGTTTTATACCTATGCACTCTGCCACTTCGGCGATACCGGCATTACCGGGGGCGCAAAAGACCTGGGCGTTTCGCCGGCTTTTCTTTAATGCCCAGACCAACGCATGCTCCCTGCCGCCGCCGCCAATGACCAATATTTTCATATAAATACGTTAATAAATTAATTTTATACTTGACACAAATCCTTGTTAATTATAATTTCATTCTCCGGCTAGTTGAGGTAGAATAACTCTGTCTATCCGTCCAAAAGAAAAAAGGGGGTCCGCTTGAGTGATACAATTTGATTCCAAGGAATCGTCTGATAGCCCTCTGACTTCAAACACTGATAAAAGGCAGTTCGAAGACGTCAAAATAACCTGCATCGATTGCGGAGAGGAATTCATCTGGACAGCAGGCGAGCAAACCTTTTTTTACGATAAAGGTCTGCAAAATCCCCCCAAACGCTGCAAGCCCTGCAAACAAGCCAAAAACGACCGTATCGCGAGTATTGCCGCCGCCCAGGCATCGGGGATAAAACAAAAGATCGAAGTTTCCGTCGATTGTGCCGGCTGCGGCACTCGGACTACCGTTCCCTTTTACCCTTCACAGGGACGCCCAGTCTTCTGCCGCTCCTGCTTTGACGGCAAAGCCAAGGAAAATCATCCGCCGACATGAACATTCGGCCGTCTTTCCGGATCAGGCTCCGCCTGGCGTAATATCTCACGCGTCACCGGCGCCGTATCGCCTTCACCAAACAAAATATATCGCAGCAAATACATTATCGGGTTGCCTTCGCTCCAGCCGAAATAGACGTGCGGTATTTTGCCCGTAGCGTCGCGCAAATGCAGCAGCAAACCAGCGATCGCGTTCGGCACGGCCGGCGCCTGTGTGCGCAGGACCTTATAGCCGTCGATGTCCGTTCCGCGTATCTTTAGCTTGCCCTTAAACTCAGAAGCATCGCCCAGCTCGATCTCATAAAAGACTATCGGATCGCTCGAAGGAATATGATTGTCCACCCGCTTTTCGTGTTCTTTCGAGCGATACTCGTCCACGTCGCCGGTCTCACGGCGGTTGGTGACGATACGGATCTCGCCTTCGATCATTTCCTGAATAAACTGCTTGGCCGGCTCGTCAAATTCGATACTGTCTATGCGCAGCTCGGTGGAGCGCAGAGCCCGCGAAATAAAGGACGCGCCGATGATGCTGAAAATAAAAAATGAGGCGATCTTTATTCCATCCGGGCGCTCGACGATATTAGCGATCGTGGTGTAATAAAGCACCACCGAAATGGCCAGATAGGCCCACCTCGCCCTCTCTTTTCGCATCCAGGCGGAGATGGTCGCCGCCGTCGCGGCCGAACTCATCAATACCAAAACACCCGTCGCATAAGCGCCTCCCTGGGCATCGACGCTCGCCTCAAACCAGATCGTGACCGCAAAACAGATCGCGGTAAATACCAATACCAGCGGGCGCGTCGCCTTGGCCCATTCGGGCGCCATTCCGTAACGCGGCAAATAGCGCGGCACTATATTCAGCAGCCCCGCCATCGCGGAAGCGCCTGCAAACCAGAGGATGAGGATCGTGCTGACGTCATATAACGTCCCGAAACCGTCTCCCATATATTTATGGGCGATGTAGGCCAGCGCGCGGCCGTTAGCGCTCCCTTTTTCCTGTCCGCAGACGCACTCGGGAATATTCGTCGGTAGATGCCGCGCGTCAGCACAGGATATCTCCGGGCAAAAATCCCTGGGCGGGATCAGCATCGTCGTGACCATGCTGCTGGCGATCAGCATAAAACTCATGATCAGCGCCGCCACCAGCAGGAGCTTTCTCATCTTCTCGACGCGGTTCGGATTGTCTATCAGCGGCATCACCGCCACGCCGGTCTCAAACCCGGACAAACCCAGGGCCAGCCTTGGAAATGAGATCAGCGCCATCCCGATCAGGAAAAATATGCTGTATTTTCCCCCCTGAGGATTGACGAACAAAGCGGTCTGCCAGTTACTGAACGCGTCCGGATGCGTAAACACTTCGTAAAGCCCGACACCCAGCACGATAAAGTTCAGGGATAGATAAACAGCTACCAGAACGACCGCGATGCCGATGGCTTCTTTGAAGCCTTTCAGAAAGACCGCTCCCAAAACAGCCACCAGCCCCAGTGTGACCGGGACGGGATGTTCGAGAAACGGCAGATGAGTATGAACGAACGGGTTTTCCAGTACGTGGGCCGTGGCGTCAGCCGCCGACAGAGTTATCGTGATAACAAAATCGGTCGCGACAAAACCCAGCAACACCAGGACGGCAAGCTTGCCCTTCCAGCGGGAAAGCAGGTTTTCCATCATGGCTATCGAACCCTCGCCTTTAGGGCTCTCGGCCGCGACCCTGCGGTATATCGGAAGCGCTCCCAGGAGTGTCAGTAAAACCAGTATGAGTGTGGCGATCGGTGAAAGATAACTGGCGGCTAAAAATGCGATGCCGGGCTGGTACCCGAGCGTCGAAAAATAGTCCACACCCGTCAGGCACATCACCTTGTACCAGGGATGATGCGCATGGTGCGTGTGTTCTCGTTCGTACGGCCCTTCGATTTCTTTTACACCCTGGAATAACCAGCGCTTGAATCGCTTGTCGCCGCCACCGTTCCCGTTTTGCTCCTGCTTATCAGGCATTCTTATCAGGCATTCTTACTTTTAAAGAATCAAAGACCACCGGACAGTTGGCTGTCTGTGGTGGTCTTAAAACTTTTTCTGTTATGTGTTATCTGACACAAAAAATTTAAGGTCAGCTTTCCTTCTACTCTTAAAAAAATCCCGAAGAATAGATTTTATCCTTGTTACGTTTCAGGTCAAGTTTGTCAGGGGGTATTTACAAAGATTTAAAAAATTAAAGGGGCGACGTCTCCCACACCGTCACCCCGAGGTCACAAGTCCTCACCCCTCGTGACCAATTGTTCACCGGGGAGGTGAACAATAGTAATTATGCATAATTATTCACAAGATGCAACTGGGCTGGGATATTTTTGCCAGGCTAAAAACCGTCTTTTTTAAAAAAATAGCAAAAAAACGAGGAAAATCTCAAAAAAATGCCTTTTAGAATAATTTATACCAAGATCGTTTTCATCAAAAATATTTGATGTCTAATTTTCAAAAAATACTTGACACGATCGGGCAATTGCTTTTTAATTGAACTTTCGCGCTGAAGGGCGCGTAATTTTTTTAACGATGCGAAACGAATATCAAATGATAAAAAATGATCGGCTTCCGGTAACGGGCGGCAACAATTTGCTTTGCCCAGGATCGGCCGGTGACTGTGTGTGTTTCACGCAGCAAACTATAAATATTAAAGAATGATATTCGCGGGAGTGGAATTACTTCCGCTCCTGAGCATAAAATAAAAGCGATTTTAGGAGCGGTTGTCGGAAACTTCCAGGTTTCAGACAGCCGCTTTTAATTTTGTGAGCAGGCGGAAACGCGACAGTTATGGAGCGTGCGGCGATTAAATAGAAATGAGGTCAGAACCGGGAGCGGTAGCGACCGGATTTTGAATTTCGGATTCTGGATTCTGGATTTCATGTTGTTTCGTGTGATTTCGTGGTTTCAGTTTTATTGTTTTTATAATAAGGCAATTTAAGAAGTAACCACGAAATCACACCAAAACACACAAAATAATTAGTAGCAGCAAAGGAGAAATAAGCAGGGAGAAAATACAATGCCTTACACGAAGTTAAATATCAGCGGCCCAACAGCCACAGAAACCGCAGCCGATGTTCTTTCCTGGGTAGGCCACGAACTGAGCCCGGATGAGCACCAGATGCTGCGCAATGTTTCCAGGCTGCCCGTGCTTTTTAAGCACGTGGCCCTGATGCCCGACGCCCATCTTGGAATCGGTTCGATGGTCGGCTCCGTCGTGGCGGCCAAAGAAGCGGTGATCCCGGCCACGGTCGGCGTGGATATCGGCTGCGGAATGATGGCGGTCAAGACACCGTTCAGAAGCTGGGTGCTGGACCGCAAGCTCAAAGAGCTGCGTGATGAGATCGAGCGCGCGATCCCGGTCGGCTTTAAGCAAAATCGCGATCCGAACAGTGAAGCCGCTAACTGGGACGGCTGGGGGCAATTCCCTGCGCTGCATGAAAAAGTTCAGGAGCGCTTTGGTAAAGCCCGCAAACAGTTGGGAACGCTCGGCGGCGGCAATCACTTTATCGAAGTGTGCCTCGACACGGACGGCATCGTATGGCTGATGCTGCACTCCGGTTCGCGAAACATCGGCAACGAGCTGGCAACGCAGCACATCAAGGCCGCGCGTCAGCTTCACGATCTGCAGACGCTGCCCGATCCGAACCTGGCTTACTTTCTGCAGGGCACACCGGAATTTGCCGCCTACTGGCACGATCTCAATTGGGCGCAAGCGTACGCTCTCAAGAATCGCGAGGTCATGATGAACAGTCTGCTCGCTATCATCTATCGGATGTTTAACGACGGCGAGCCGTTCGATCCGGAGATCACGGTGAATTGCCACCACAACTACGTCAGCATCGAGGAGCATTACGGCGAGGAAGTTTTCGTCACTCGTAAAGGCGCTATTCGTGCCGATGAAGGAATGTACGGCATTATTCCCGGTTCGATGGGCGCCAAAAGTTTCATCGTAAAGGGCCGGGGAGCTGCGGAAAGTTTTAGCTCCTGCTCGCACGGCGCGGGGCGCAAAATGTCCCGCACCGCTGCGCGCAAGAAGTTCTCGGCGAAAGATCTGGCGGAGCAGACCCTCGGCGTGGAATGCCGCAAGGACGGCGGCGTGGTGGACGAAATTCCCGGCGCTTATAAAGATATTGCCGAAGTAATGCGCAACCAGGCCGACCTGGTCCAGGTCGTCGCGGAGCTAAAGCAAGTCGTCTGTGTGAAAGGATGAGAGAGGAAGGGAAGGAACGATAAGGAAGGAAAATGGGAAATTAAGGAAGAAAGAATTGGAAGTTGTGAGGAAGAAACTAGAGAAAGCAGGAAATCATTTTCCTTAATTTCCCTTTACTTCCCTTCCTTCTTTCCTTTCCTCTTCCCTCCCTTCCTTCTTTCCACCAAAACTTATGAAACTGATATTCATCTACGGACCGCCGGCAGCGGGAAAATTGACGGTGGCCACGGCGCTGGCTGAAAAAGCCGAAGAGACCGGCTTTAAGGTGTTTCACAATCACCTGAGCATCCAGTGTATCCAGCCTATCTTTGAGTTCGGCACCCCATCATTCTGGAAGCTGGTCGAGAAGATCCGCATCGAAACCGTCGCTGAGGCGGCACGTGCCGGCCAAAATTTGGTCTACACATTTTGCTATGCCAAGGACAAGGACGACCCGCATATTGAAAAGGTGATTAAAGCTGTCGAGGAAAACGGCGGCGAGGTTTGCTTTGTGTTGTTGACGTGCGAGCGTGCCGAACTGGAAAAGCGCGTGGTCATGGAAAGCCGTAAAAAATTCAGCAAGGCGAATAACCTGGAGTTATTGGCTGAGATCCTGGATACATATGATCTGTTTTCGCCTGTCCCCGAACGAGAAAGTTTGCAAATCGATAATACCGATGTGTCGGCGGACGAAGCGGCACAACAGATCATTGAGCATTACAGACTACGGAAATAAGAAAGAGAGGAAATGAAGGAAATTGAGGGAAAAGGAAAAGAAGGACAAGGAAATCAGGGAAATTAAAGGAACTCGTAGATTTCCTCAATTTCTCTTATTTCCCCCAATTTCCTCTCTTCCACTTACCGGTCAGAGTTAGTGAAGTCGCATTCCCCGTAACCGGGTATGCTGATATTAACCTGCTGGCGGTTGGTATTGACAAATTTCGGTGAGATCTTTTTCTGGTAATAGCTGCTATAGATACCCAAAGCCAAAGCGCCGATGATCCCGAAAAAGCTGATCGCCGGTTTGTTGAACGCAAAGGTAAAAAAGATGCTGCCGAAGATCAGGCCGAGAACCCCCAGCGCGGAGAATGCCGAGATGGTGCCGTAATGCTTAAACTTGCTCCAGCATTCGGTGCAGAACAATCCGTTCAATTTGTGGCGTTTGCGCGCGATCAGCAGAATGATTAGGAGCGGGATGGGCCCGACAAGAATGCCGAGATAGGCCGCCGGCGGCGTGTAATCCTTCTTGAATTTTCGCATCGATAGATCGTTGGAATCGCCGCATTTTACACAAACCGGCGGTATTGAGATCGTTATCGTGCGCGTGTAACCGTGGTTAACGACCGGGGCGGCATGCTCTCCGCGAAGGTCGTTGTAAAAGTTGGGGGGCGGCGGCTCGAAATACGACGAGGCAGGGCGAGCCGGCGGTTGCGGTGCTTGTACGGCGGTGCCAACTGTTTGATATCTGCCGTCCGTGCCAAAACCCGCATAGGCAGCTTCAGGGGCAGCTTCGGGCGCAATTCCCGGGGCGGCTCCGGGCAGGCCGCTTCCGAGGGGCTGGCGGCATCTTTTACATTCGGGCGCGGTGTCGAAATTGAGTAGGTTGCATTTTGGGCATCTTAGTGAGGCCATTACATGTCTCCGTTAAAGATCGGTTTTAACGATCGGTATTTGAAAATTAGCCGGATAATTACCAACTGTTCTCGGAGAAATCGACTTCTCCGTGATCGGGTATCTTGATAAACACTTTATGGCGGGTGATCTTTCCGTAGACGGGAGCGATATGCTGCGCATAGGCCACTCCTCCAATCGCAATGATGACCGGTATCGCCCAGGCCGAAATCATGAGGATCATATTCTCGACGTTGGCCGCTACCGCGATTGCGCCGATAAAGGCCAGAAAAGCGGTGACACTTGCCACGATGATGATGGTCCGGTAATCCTTAAATTTGTCCCAGCATTTCGGGCAAAAAAGCGCACTTATTTTGTGCTGTTTGCGGGTGACCAGGATCACGATCAGCAGGATTATCGGGTTGAACATGACGGCGATATAAGCTGCCGGCGGAACGTAGTCTTTTTTGAAGTCCTGCAGTTCCAGATCATGGCTGATACCGCATTTTACGCAGGCGAACGGTATCTCGTCCGCCGGAGCAGCCTGGTCGGCCGTTTCAAGGGGTGCTTTTTTAATAAAAGGCCGCGGATGCTCGGCTCCGAGTTCGCGGTAGAAATTGGGCGGCGGCGGTTCGTTAAACGTATGCTGCGGCCGCGCGGATGGCGCAGATGGACCGGTTGGAGCAGCCGTGCGCGCAAATTGCTGCCCGCCGCCGCTCGCTTTGATACCGGCATATGCGGCTTCCGGCGAGGCGTTCAGCGCTCCATGGCACCGTTTGCACTGGGGTGCGGTGTCGAAATTGAGGAAATTACAGTCCGGGCATCTGGTCGAAGCCATTTTATTTCTCCTTTATAGGAAAAAGTGATTGGTCAGGATCGATTGGCTGAATAAGTGGAAAAACAGCTTTGGGCATGAAACCCTAAAGCTTTATCAATTATCAGGGATTTGGGAGGTAAATTGCAATACTTTTCTCAGCGGCGGAAAAGTAAGGGAAAGGAAGGAAGAAGAAAGAGGGTGGAAATTAAGGAACTCAGAAAATTTCCCTCCTTTCCCTTCCTTCCATCCCTTCCTTCCATCCCTTCCATTCTTTACGCTTTGCTCGCGTTATCGACGACAAACAGCAGGTCGGCGATATCATCGGCGTGCTCTTCTTCGACCGCGAGGATCTCTTCCAGCATCCGCCGGGTGGTCGAATCTTTCTCGCCGAAGAACTGGATCATTTCACGGTAGCTCTGGATGGCGATGCGCTCCGCGACCAGGTCTTCCTTGAGCATGTCTTCGAGCGTGGTGCCTTCGACGTATTCGGCGTGGCTGCGCGAGGTCAAGCCGTCCGGGTTCATTTCCGGCTTGCCGCCCAACTGGCGAATGCGAGCGGCGATCATATCGGCATGGCCCTGCTCCTCGTTGGAGTGCTCCAAAAACTCGGTCGCGGCGGCTTCCCCGTGGATACCGCTCGACATGTAGTAGTGAAAGCGGTAGCGCAGCACGCAGACGATCTCCGTCGCGAGGGCTTCGTTAAGGATCTTTATCGCCTCATCTTTATTGAGGGCATAATCCTGGGTCACCGCGCCGTCCTGAATTTCCTGGCGGGCGCGTTCGCGAAGAGTTTTGACATCGGTAAAAGTACTCATTGTTAGATACCCCTTGGGTGAAAATGTTTATTACTAATATGTATCAAGTGTATGTAATTTAAGAAAGAGAGGCAAATAGAGCTTATGGGACGCGGGCAGAATTTATAAAACTCCCCTCCTTACGAAGGAGGGGAGGCGGGGCTTCCGTGACGGGGTGGTTCTTACGCTTTGAGTCCCGCCTTTAGGCGGCTCTGGCACCAATACATAACAACCAATGACCAATTACCATTATGAAATATAAAACTGAAGAAGAAATATTAGACATCGTGCGCGGTTTCGAGACCGGAACGCTGCCGCGCAATGAATTCAGCCACAGCAGCCACTTGATCGTGGCCATGCACTACGTGCATCAGATGCCGGTCGAAGACGCCATCGACAAAATGCGCAGCGGCCTAATGAACCACCTGCGTCACGTCGGCGTCGATTTCACCAAAGAGATGCCTTATCACGAAACCCTGACCGTCTTCTGGACACGCACCGTCGGCGATTTCGTCAAAAGCAAGAACGGCGCTTCCCTGCTCGATACCGCCAACGAACTCGTAGAAGCTTTCGACAAAAATTATCCGAACAAGTTCTACACCCGCGAGCACTTATTCTCAGACGAAGCTCGCAAAACGTTCGTTACTGGCGACCTCGAAGAAACCGGGCAGTAAACCTGGGAGCACGGACGTCCCGTCCGCAAAGATCGTCGCAGACGATCTAAGGTTCTTTTATTAAAGGGATGTTACGTCGCAAGCGACGCATGCGGACAAACCATCCGCGCTCGCAGTAGTAAAATTTGTTATATTATTTACGACTTTAAGGTAAGAAAATGCTTAAATTTCACAACACACTATCGGGACAGTCAGAAGAGTTCACGCCGCTCAGTGGCAATGATGTAAAAATGTACATTTGCGGGCCGACTGTATGGAGTTTTGCGCACATCGGCAATTTTCGTTCGTTCACGTTCGGCGATATTTTGCGGCGGTATTTGAAGTACAAGGGCTACGCGGTGACGCATGTGATGAATCTGACTGACGTTGACGACCGCATCATTAACGAAGCGCATAAAAAAGATCAAACGATCGACGAATTCGTCCAGCCCTACATCAAAGCCTTCTGGGAAGACCTCGACCGCCTCGGCATCGAAAGGCCTGACATAAGCCCGCGCGCCACCGACCATATCGCGGAGATGATCGACATCATCGAAAAATTACTGGCGAACGACCTGGCCTACGAAACCGGCGGCTCGATCTATTACCGCATCTCCGGTTTTAAAGATTACGGCAAGCTATCCAAAATAAATTTCAAAGGCAATGTTTCCGGCGCCTCGGGCCGCATCGACACCGACAAGTACGACAAGGAAAACGCCAACGATTTCGCGCTCTGGAAGCTGGTCGACAAAGACGAACCGACCGGTTGGGACGCCCCGTTCGGACGCGGCCGTCCCGGCTGGCATATCGAATGCTCCGCGATGTCGATGAAATACCTGGGCGAAACTTTTGACATCCACGCCGGCGGCGTCGACCTGATGTTTCCCCACCACGAAAACGAGATCGCCCAATCCGAAGGCGCGACGGGCAAAAAGCCGTTCGCCAAATACTGGCTGCACGGCGAGCATCTCAAAGTCGAAGGCGAAACGATGTCGAAATCGCTCGGCAACTATTACACCTTCCGCGATCTGCTCGAAAAAGGCCACACCGCCTCGGGCATTCGCTATCTTTTATTTTCGGTGCCGTATCACAAACAGTTGAATTTTACCTTCGAAACATTAAAAGGCGCCGAATCGACCATCGAACGCCTGCGTGATTTTCGCTCGCGCCTGATGGAAGCGAATCTCGACGAAGGCACGAACGATGAAGTGGCCGCCCAGGCCAAGATCGCTCTGAAAAAATTCGAAACGGCGATGGACGACAACCTCAATACGTCGGCGGCGCTGGCTGCGCTGCACGATCTCGTCCGCGAAATAAATACGGCGCTGGCGAGCAATGCTCTCAAAGCGGACGACCGCGAAAGGGTGCTTGATACGATCGCTAAAATGGACACGGTCTTTAATATTTTTGGCGAGGCTAAAGAAGAACTGCTCGATGCCGATATCGAAAAACTTATCGAGGAACGCGCGTCAGCCCGGCGCGACCGCAACTTTACCCGCTCTGATGAAATTCGCGATGAATTAGCAGAACGCGGAATTATTCTCGAAGACACCAAGGAAGGCATGCGCTGGAAAAAGAGTCAGTAGCGTCGGCGTGAGCCGATGCGCAAAATCCCGCTTCTATTGAAGACGCATCGCCTAACAGCGACGCTACCGACTCCTTACTTTAACTTCTGAATCCTTCTATTCGTTTCCTGGATCTCTTTGCCGGTCTTTTCGATCTGCTTGTTAAGATTGTCCAACTCAGGCTTGGCCTGCTCGACCTTTTTTTGCATCTCGTCCAATTCCTTTTTCAGCTTTTCGGAATCTTCCCGGATCTTTTGCAGTTCGGCGTCCAGCGCGGCGTTGCCGGTTGAATTAAAAGCTCTGTTTGCGTTTTGATTTGCCGTGCCACTGGGCGTATTTGCCCCGCCGCAGGCAAAGGCCAAAGCAGTCATAACAGCTAGCGTCAGTACAATAAAAAATTTCTTCATATTATTCATTTTCTCGTTCTACCGGCACCATAAAAACGTCGATCCCGCTTGCTCGGAAGCTAAGAGGCGCACCCGGCTTATATCCTTTCGCTTTTAATCTCTGCCAGAGCGGGTGCGCCGCGTCATTGCCGATCCCGCGCACGGCTATCCAGAATTTTTCGCCGGTAATAGATGCCTCGCTTGCCTTATCCACTTCATTAAATCTGCGCGGCAGAAAATATGCTTTGTCTTCTTTGATGTCCGGGTCGTCTTCTACCACCACGACGTGGAATTTGCCGGGAGCATCCCGCGTTACAGCAAACCAGAGTTCGTAGGCCACCACGTCTTCAAAAACATAGATCGTGCCAGGCTCCGAGTCTTTTATCTGGGCCGTCAATGGTCCCCACGCGCACCAGGGATAAACCGCGCGCGGCTGAGAATAGTTGACGATCGCCGCGGGCAGAAAAAATCCCAGGATCGCGGCATAACAGGCCGTGCGTAAAACCCGCGGTTGTATCCGTGCCAGGCCCATCGCTATCAAGAGAAAATATGGTATAAAAATAACCGTCAAATGCCGGGTGCCCCAGATGGAAAACGGCGTGACCCAGCTAACGATAAAAGCGACGGCCAACGGCACCGCGCAAAACGCCAGCAGCACTTGCACGTCAAATTCGTCTTTTTCCGCGGCCTTACCTGTTTCTTCGCGCGAGAAAAGAAACACGGCCGCGATGACGCAGATCAAAATTACCGGCAGCGCAAAAGCCGAGGCCCATGGCTCGTTGCTGCTTTGTTGAAAATAAAACGGTTGATGCAGGGCCGCCAAAAATTGCAAGAGCTGCTGCAGCCCCGGTTTTCCCGCCCAGTTCAGATTCTGCGCCAGCCCGGCATTTTGATAATATGCCGTTATCACCGCATATGCCCACGGCAAAAAGCTGAGCACCCACAAACCGCTCATTACAGACCACTTCCAGACGCCGTCGCGGCGCAGCCACATCACTATTGCCAGTTCCGAAAGTATGATAAGCCCGCCGAAATAATGTGTGTAGATCAACAGGAGGTTGACGAAAAAAAGAGATATGAGCGACACATTTTCGCGTTTACACCAGCGCGTAAATAACCAAAGCGAAAAACACGTGAGGCAGAACAGCAGGCTATACATCCTCACTTCCTGCGCATATTTGATCAGCGAGCCGTTCACCGCGAGAAACAATATTACCGCCGCCGTTTGAAAGGCCGAAAGCTTCAGTTCGCGGCAGAGCAATATCAGCGGGGCGAGCGCCAGGCACGCCGCCAGCGCCGGAAACAGCCGCAGCCACAGCAGCGAATCGCCGCCGATCGATATCCAAATTTTTAATAGAACGTAAAAGAGAGGCGGGTGAATCAGGTCCTGCGCAACAAAAGGAAAAAGTTCGCTCCAGGCGTGTTCGGCGGCGTGAACGCTGAATATCTCGTCAAACCAGATACAGGTCGTCGTCAGATTCCAAAGACGGAATCCGATATAAAGACAAACCACCAGCCCGATGAGTAACCATTTTAGTTTCACAATTCAACGCCGTCGCAGAGTTTACCGAACATCGAAGTGTAAAAAAGCTGAACTTCGCTAAAAGCATTTTGCGGCACGGAATAAATAAGACAGCGGTCGTAAGGCTTTGAGTAGATGTGCAGCGAAACCGCTTTTTCGTCCGACACATTCAACACCTGGTGCACGGGTTCATCGAGCTCCACCTTGGCCGGCTGCGCCTGGTGCATATCAAAGGCGTCGGCTTTTTCCAGCCGGCAAAAACCTTTCGCTTCGTCGCATTCCAGTGTATTAAAATTTTGCACCCGGAGCGTTCCTACAGGGACGCTCATCCAGCATTTCTGTCCATAGTGATTGTGCACGCGCGAAACTTGGCCCGAGTCCCAGCAGATCGCCAGCAGTTCAAAAAGCTCGTTCTTAAAAACCAGGTTGCGGGTGTAACAACGCTTGCTGAACATCAAATACGGCTCAAGCGAGACCGGGCAGACATTCGTCCTGGCCAGAAAATCATAAACTTCCTGCACTCCGAAATCCGCCTCGGAAATTTCGCAAAGCTCATTAATAAATCGGTCGACCGTCACCGCACTGGTTACACTTGTTACGTTCATATCTTCTATTCTATTTTGCTGTCTGCGTCTTCTGCAAAAACTGTACGAACTCACTTGAATCGCGCGTCAATCCCGGGAAAGTGGCTAACGGTTTTCCGGCCGCATTCATGATCGCATAATACGGCAGCGCCACCGTGCCGAACATTTCCTGTTCCATCACCTGTTGTTTTTCGTATACTTCGCCCTCGCCGTCGGTATAAAGCCGCACCAGCACAAATTTCTTGAACTCAGCCTCGACCTCAGGCTTGATAAAAATATTCGCCTCCATCCAGCGGCAATTCGTACAGGTATACCCGGTAAAGTCGATAAAAACCTGCTTGTTTTCTGCTTTCGCTTTTTGCAGGGCGCTCGCGTAATCGTTCTCTATCCAGTGAGGCTCATCTTTATTTCCCCCGCCGAAAAAAGACTTTTCCGCGGCGGTTTGCGGCGGCAGAAATGATTCCAGGCTGCCCAGCTTTGCTCCAAAGAGTCCCGTCAAAAGATAAAAACTTATCGCCAGGCTGACCACGGCTGAGATCAGGCGAAACACCCCGATGCGTTCCGGTTTAGTATCGTGAAAAAGCTGGAATTTGCCGAGCAGGTAGAAGGCCAGGATGATACCGATGGCGATCCAGATAGCCAGCACGGCGCCGCGCGTAAAAATTCCCCACTGCCAGATCAGATCGACATTCGACAAAAACTTCATCGCCGCGGCCACTTCCAGGAAACCCATCGCGACCTTGACGGAGTTCATCCAGCCGCCCGCGCGCGGAAGCTGTGAAACGAGCTGCGGCATCAGCGCCAGCACAAAGAACGGCAGCGCAAAGATCGTCGAAAACGCAAGCATTCCCAGCAGCGGCATTTGCCAACTGCCCTGTGCCGTGGAAACCAGGATCGTGCCTACGAACGGCGACGTGCAGGTAAATGACGTAAGCGTAAAGGTCAGCCCCATCAGCAGCGCCCCGATCACGCCGCTTCCCTCGCCTTCCTTGCTGCGGGTCAGATTATCCAGCTTGGTCAGAATGCTGGACGGCACCGTGATCTCGTACGCGCCAAAAAGATTAAAGGCAAAGAACAAAAATATTGCCGTGATCAGCAGGTTGACCCACGGGTTTGCCGCAAAAAGCGTGATCCCCGCGGCGCCGACAAATATCGCCAGCAGCATTCCGAGCAAGGTAAAAGTGGCGATAATGCCGAGCGAATAAACCGATGCCAGTTTTAGCGCTCTGGCGCGGCTGCCGGCCGCATGATTCGTAAAATAAGAAACAGTGATCGGGATCATCGGAAAGACGCACGGTGTCAAAAGCGACAGTGCCCCGGCGGTTATCGCCAGCCACAGGAATGCCCAGATGTTCTGATCGTCCGCCGGTTTGGTGACGACGTTTGGAGCCGCGTTTGTCGTTTCCGGTGGACTGGAATTGGAATTAGAACCGGCGGTCGAGGTACTTATTTTTTTCTCGTCCTCAAAACCCGTCAGCGTAACCCTCACGGTTTTCGGCGGCAGGCACTGCGTGTCGTTACATAGCTGAAAATAAACCTTGACCATCAGGTCATCCGCGCCGGTGTCCGCGCCGGCTTCCACCGGAAAAGAAAAATCTACCGCCGTGGTATAAAACCGGCTGTCTATCTGAAATTGCGGATCGAATTTAACCGTCGGCTTTGGCGATTCTATCTTGCCCGCCAGCCTGAACGGCTTGTCTTCCGGCAATGTGATCCTGGTCGGACGCGGGCCTTCGCCTTCGGGTTGGTCCAGGGCGTACATATGCCAATCGCCTTCGATCGTCGCTTTTAAGGTCGCCTTAAATTTCTCACCGGCTTTGAGAGACTTTCCCTTGGCATCGGTTTCCAAACGCCACGAGGCAGGGCTCTGCGCTAACGTCAACGAAGCCGTTAAAAACAATAGAATTATGACAGGAAAGTACTTGAAACTTGCTCGCATCGTATCGATTCCGTAAATAAGTATATATTCTAATGGCTTTTATGAGAAGACGTCCCTAACTGGGAGCGCGGACGGCTCGTCCGCAAAGATCGCATAAGCGATCTAAAAGTCTTTTTCAATAAGTAATATCACGCCGCAAGCGACGTTTGCGGACGAGCCGTCCGCGCTCCGACTAATGACCGCCCGGTCTACTATAAAATGCCTTTTACACCCCGCTAAACCTTAACAAATCGGCCTTTTTTTGCTAATATAGGTTTAATTCTTATGACCCAGCGTTCGATCATCAAATTACGTCCTACCGCTAAACGGCCCGACCTTTTCGTCGGTTAAACGTTTTTCCGTTCTGTCGCATCTTCAGCAATTATACGTGTACCTGAAAACCGATGGTTTTCACAGCGAAGAAAGGAAATACCGATGTCAACTCCAATAAGAGAACTGCAAAAACCCGTTATCAACACCGAACTTCCCGGCCCGAAAGGCCGCGAAATAATCGAAGCCGATAAAATGTGGGTTAACCCGTCGTACCCGCGCCCGGATTACAAACTCGTCGCCGAACGCGGTTACGGAATGTGGATCGAAGACGTGGACGGCAATATTTTTCTCGATTGCAACGCCGGTGTCGCCGTGTGCTCGACCGGCCACTGTCACCCCGAGATCGTCAAAGCCATCACCGAACAGGCTGCGGAGCTTATTCATATGTGCGGAACCGATTTTTACTATCGCCATATGCCCGCGCTCGGGCAAAAACTCGACGAGATCGTGCCGATCAGCGGCGGCACCAAAACGCACTTTGCCAATAGCGGCGCCGAAGCCGTCGAAACCGCGCTCAAAGTGGCGATGCACCACACCGGCCGCCAAAAATTCATTTCGTTCTTTGGCAGCTTTCACGGCCGCACGCTCGGCGCGCTCAGCCTGACCTCGTCAAAAGCCGCCCAGCGCAAAGGTTTTGCCCGCCAGGCGCTCGACGTCATTCACGTTCCCTATCCGAACCGCATCCGCAACCCGTTTGCCGGTGTCATTGATGAAGAAACCGCATCGCAGGCCACCATCAACTGGATCGAGAACACGCTCTTTAAAACCACCACGCCGCCCGAAGAAGTGGCCGGCATCGTGGTCGAGGTCGTGCAGGGCGAAGGCGGCTATGTTCCCGCGCCGAAAAATTTCATCAAAGAACTGCGCCGTATCTGCGACGAGCACGGCATCGTGCTGATCGTTGACGAAGTGCAGAGCGGAATGGGCCGCACGGGCAAGATGTTCGCCGTCGATCATTACGGCGTCGAACCGGATGTAATGTGTATGGCGAAAGGCATCGGCTCCGGCCTGCCGATCGGCGTCACCGTGGCGCGCGCCGACATTATGGATTGGACCAAGGGCGCGCACGCTTCGACCTTTGGCGGAAACCCCGTTTGCATCGCTTCGGCGCTTAAGACCATCGAGCTGCTGCAAGGCGGCCTGGTCGAAAATTCACGCGCTATGGGCGAATACCTGAAAGCCGGTTTGAACAAGCTGATGGACAAGTATGAGTGCATCGGCGACGTGCGCGGTTTGGGACTGATGCTCGGTGTGGAATTTGTGAAAGACAGGGCTTTGATGACGCCCGACGCCGAACTCCGCGACCGTATCGAAATGGCCTGCTACAACGCCGGCCTGATCATCCTTGGCTGCGGCTCCAACAGCATCCGCTGGTCACCCGCGCTGATCATCTCAAAAGAGAACATCGACGTGGCACTTGAGATCTTCGATAAAGCCATCGCTGATTCGATCTAAGATGTCGCTTTAGTTTTGCTCTAAGGGGTAAGCACACACTTGCTTATCCCTTCTTTTACCCAAATTTACGCCTTTTCTCAAATTTAAGAAAAACTGTGAAAGATTTTCCTTCTTTTTTGCATTATAGATAGAAAAAGCTGTTGCTATTTGAATTTAAGTGGAGTATATTGCCTCCACCCTTCAAGCAGGGTTTTAAGTTTATTCGATAAAGCTTTTGTATCCCGATGCATCGACTTGCAATAACTCTTACGGCTTAAAACTGATTTAGACTTTCTAGATTCACGTTTTTCAGTTTTCAGTCAATTTTTTTGCGTTGTAAAGTTTTTTGCTTAACATTACATTTTTATTCGAGCAAAACTAGTCTTTTTGATATTAAACCGAATTGAGGATTACCATGAAAAAATTTGTCATTTTCTTGTTACTTTTTATCTCCATACTTTTGACAACAGGTTGTCCAAAAAATGCACCGGACCTCGATCTAAGTGATGACAGTAAGAAAAAGATTTTGATAAATCTTTTAAAAGATAAGATTTATCAAAAAGAATGGATCGAATATAAATGTTCAAACGATGGTTTCTATCATACGGGAATCACCGGTAACGCATTTATCGGTTTTGCTTGTGGGTCAGATGTCAAAAAGAATCCTCAAACGGCCGCTAATATTAGAAATGAAGTGCTGGACAACGGCGTTGGGCTGGTTGATAGCGTCTATGGCGTTTATATTAGGGATATAAGAAAAAAACGTTCGATTGGAGAATTTATCGCCGACATACTCGCGATCGGTGGAAGTACCGCCGGGGGCATTGTTAATGGTGAACGCCCTCTACAGATCATAGGTGTTGCTTTGACGGGTTTTACTGCCGGTCGAAAATCGGCAACTCTTAATTTTTATGATGAAAAAACAACATCAATTCTAATAAAGCGGATGGATACCTCAAGAAGTCAGATTCTGGGCGAGATCAAGCAAAACCAGCAAAAACCCACCTCTGAATATTCTTTCGATGCAGCTTTAGATGATCTTGTTCAGTATTTCGACGCCGGCACACTTAACAGAGCGTTCACGGAGTTGGATAAGCAGACTAGTGTTGATGCGATAGTTGCCAAAAAAGGTGTGCTTAACATAAAAGGGCTTCAGGATATTACGGCCATACCCAGTGTAATCGGCGCTAATATCATAACTAGTGGTGCATCTGAACTCAAAGTTATTGAAAAGGAATTGAGCGATGCAAATAAAAAGACTATCGCTACTGAAAGATTAAAATCTATCTATAAACTTATTACCGAAGAACCAAAGTTTAAAGATATTCTTAAAAATCTCGAATCCAAGGCAACTAACCCTCAGACGGAGGAAGATAAGGAAACGTTTGGGGCAAGACTAGGACCCGTTTATGCCAAAATCAAAAAGAACGACCCCAATAATCCTTTAAACGGAAGAGATTATTACGAATTAGTATCGGGTGTTTATGGTGCAACAGAAGGCGATCCTGATCTGATCAAGCTTTTGCTGGATTATTTCACAAAGACTAAATAGGAGACACTATGTTTAATAGAATCTTTGACGGCAAGGCGAGCCTGGATGAATTGGACAGGGGATGCGAGAGTATTCAGAGGCTACGGAGAGCTAATCTCCAAAGCGTCGAAGGCCGAAATGCTCAATTTGATAATGGAACGCAAGTTAACGTTAACGTTGCTCAATTCCAGGCAGTGGCGGATCTGAATGATGTTCATGATGATTTGAAACTGGTCAAAAAAGACGATGCTGATGTGGCATTTCTAGCGCAGATGGCGGCAGAAGGGCGAAGTCAAATAGGCGGAGATATGAACATTTTCATCTCCAATGTTGCAACAACAATTTTAATATTTGCTAAAAAACTGGCCTAGAACGTGATACGAGTTGTTAGACTCGTAATATCTTTCGTTCACCACGCTTCTCGCCGAAGATTCGGCAAGGCGATGACAGAAAAGCCGCCTGATCGGGTGGCTTTTTTACTAATTAGCTTTAGCTGTTTCGGGAAGCGGTGGGGTCGCCACGGTTTTGAGTTTCTTGGATATCTCCCTCGCCAGGTTTTCCGCCAGCGAGCCCCAGGAGGTCGTTTCTCCGGCGGCGATGATAGTTCCGGTGCGCCGGTCGTACACATGAAAAGTGTAGCGATGGGTGATGACGCTCATCGTGACAAAATCGATATCGATATAGATATCGGCCTCGGTCCGCGAACGCACCAGCGTCAAATTATATACGGTCCAATCTTTCCGCTTCATCAACTCTTTTTCCAACGCCTGGATCGAAGGGTGGATCGAATCTTTTTCTATCGCCACCGTTTTTGCCGATAAAAGCGCTTCTTTTGGCGTCGGAATGCTGTTGGTCGGCTTCGCCGGTTCCGCCGCTGCGGCGGGCTTAGCCGCTACTGCCTCGTTTTTAGCGGTTTCCTGCAGCCTGGATTTATCCATCATGAATCTGATGACTTCGTTATCGACATTGGCTTTTCTCAATTCGATCAGCCCGTTGGTCGTGGTATCGAAATTCACTTTGGAGATATTTATTTTTTCTTTTATCAACTCCTTATCCAAACCGACCTTGGTCATCTCGACGATCTCGGTATTGGTCAGGGTCTCGATCTGGGCAAAGGACGCGCCCGTAAAAGCGAAAATAAAAACGATTATTAAAATAAACTTGAAATACATAAAGATCTTTGTCCTAAAGTTTGTGCCTGGTCGCAAACCGCTTAGCTGCTAATCACCTGCGGTAAAATCAACGTCGCTCGTGTCGCCGATAATATTTCTCAACTGCTCCGGCAGGCTAAAAGTGCGGCGGTTTGCCGAAACGGAAAATGTATAGGTTTCGGCCACCTCAACGCCCTCGAAGCGATAATAGCCGGAAGTGTCGGTGGAAACGGTCAGCGCAAAACCCTGGGCGTTCGTCATGGTTACATAAGCATTAAAGATCCCATTCCCTTTACCGTCGGTGATGCGCCCGCTCACCGCTGCCGGCGCCGGTATCCGCCACGTGGGCTCGGTGTCGTGGGCCGTGTTCGTGGTCAATTGCTTTTGGCTTGTGCCGTCGGCGTTCATCGAGTAGATATTATAGTTATTACCGCCGTCACGATTCGTATGAAAAACGATCATTGAACCATCGGGCGACCATTCCCCCCTGCTGCTGTGAACATTCCAGAGATTTGAAACGTTAACCCGCCCGCTGCCGTCTGCGTTCATCACCCAGATATCGTCGTCAAAAAACTCATTCGTGTCTCTGCCGCTTCTGGTGAAAACGATCTTTGAGCCGTCGGGCGAAAACATCGGGAAAGCATCATACCGTTTTTCATTGGTGACGAACATTTCGTTCGTACCGTCCGCGTTCATCGTGCAGATTTTGCTCTTTGCGCGGCGGTAGCAGTAATAAACGATCTTCGTTCCGTCCGGCGAAAACTTCGGATCGTCATCGGCTCCCGTGTGAAAAGCCAACTGCGCTTGATTTGTGCCGTCGGCGTTCATCTGATAGATCTGGTTAAACCTGGTAAAAATGATCTTTGTGCCGTCGGGCGACCAATTCGGCCAATAGCTGCTGGTGCCGGCATTCGTCAGCCGTACCTGGTTTGAGCCGTCGATGTTCATCGTGTAAATATCGAAGGAGGAACTGCCGTCATACCTTACGAAAGCGATCTTTCGCCCGTCGGGCGACCATGCCGGCGAAGAATCATGCAGCGGATTGTTGGTGAGATTCGTTTGCTCCGAGCCGTCCGGTTTCATGATAAAGATCTCATCGTTTCCGGTGCGGTTACTGGTAAAAACGATCTTGCCTGCCCCGGTCTGCGCAAAAACCGGCATCGATAAGAATATAAAAATGAATGCTGAAAGTGCTTTTAAGAACATGAAAATATTCTCCTCAACGAATGGACGGGTAAGACAGCTTCATTGTATGCGGATTTTCTTCTGAAGTAAATAAATTTAAAAAGCTTAGCCGAAGGCATCAGCTAACAGCCGGAAACGTGTTTTTTGCGGACGGATCTGAGTAAGGAGTTTAACCTTTGGCTTTCTTGATCTCTTCGATCAAAACAGGCACGGCTTCGAAAAGGTCGCCGACTATGCCGTAATCGGCGATGTCGAAAATAGGGGCTTCAGGGTCTTTGTTGACGGCGACGATCGTGCCCGCGTTTTTCATCCCGACGATGTGCTGGATGGCGCCGGAAATGCCGAGCGCGATATAAACTTTTGGAGCGACAGTTTGCCCGCTCGAGCCAATCTGGCGGTCGATCGGCAGCCAATCCGCATCGCAGATCGGGCGCGAAGCAGCCAGGTCGGCGCCCAACGCATCAGCTAATTGCTGCGCGATGGCGATATTTTCCTGAGATTTGATACCGCGGCCGACGGCCACGATAATTTCCGATTTGGTCAGATCGACCGAGGCTTTTGCTTCCTGGAACGGCTCTTCCGGAGTCATCCGGATCTCGCCCACCTCGACGTCAACATTCTCGATTTGTGCCGAACCGCCTTTGGCGGCATTATCGCCGCGAAAAGCGCCGGATTGAAACGTAACGAAGTAAGGCGCGTCGCCTTCGATAGTGACGTCGGCATCTAATTTTCCGAGAAAAATACGGCGCGTCAGGATCAATCTTCCACCCTCATTCTTATAACGAATACAATCGCCGACCACTTCTTTACCGAAACGCGCGGCCAGCTTGGGCGCAAAGTCGCGCACCTGATAGGTGTGCGCCATTATGATGTATTGCGGGTTGTTGGCTTTGATCACCGCGGCAAAAGCGTCGGTGTAACCGTCAGGCGTATAGATGCCCAGCTTATCATTCTTGGCGACGATGACCTTGGCAATATCGTAACCGGCGATCTCCTGCGCGAGCGGGCAATCGGTGTTACCGCATGGGATCACGGCCGACACTGGAATTCCTAATTCTTTTCCGATGGTTTGCGCGGCGGTGATGGCTTCGAGCGAGGTTTTGTTCAGCACACAACTTTTGTGCTCGATAAAAGTAAGTATCATTGCGTTATAAAACCCTCACCTCGTCGCGAAGCTTTTCTACCAGTTCGGCAGCGCCTTTTTTTGCGTCGCCGCCGCCCAGCATCTGGGTCTGCTTCATCTTGAGCGGCATATAAACTTTTTGAATGGTTTGTTTGGAAGAAAACTCGAGCGTATCCGCCGCAGGCGTCACTTCCTTGACCGGTTTTGATTTGGCGGCCATGATGCCTTTTAGCGAAGCATAACGTATCTGGCTGATGCCGGATTGAATCGTCATCAGAGCGGGCAATTGGTAAGTGAACCACTGGTACCAGCCGCTTTCCAGTTCCCTTTTCACCCGAAAATCGGAGCTCTCATGATCGACCTGGATTACCAGCGTGGCGTGCGGAATGCCGAGAAGCTCGGCCAGGATAACCCCCGTCTGCCCGTAGCCGCTGTCGTCAGACTGCAGGCCCGAGAAAACCAGGTCGGCATTTTCCTCTTTAATTGCATCGGCGATGCAGGAGGCGATGGTGTAGGGAGAAAGTCCCTGGGAGTTTTCGGTCAAAATATGGATCGCACGGTCGGCGCCGCGCGCCAAAGCGTCTTTGATGACGGTCTTTGCACCCTGGTTTCCCAAGGTGCAAACAACCACTTCTCCGCCGCCTTTAGCTTCTTTCAAACGCAAAGCTTCTTCCAGCGCATAGCCGTCAGATTCATTGGTCTGAAACGCGACGTCCGACTCGTCGATCCATTTTTCGTCTTTGCCAATTCGGAGAATTGCGTCCTTATTGGCGACTTGTTTCATTAAAACAACTATCTTCATAAACAAACTAACACCGAAAAAACTATTTCTTCTTCGGTGCAGCTTTCTTAGCGGCCGGTTTCTTGGCAGCAGCTTTCTTCGGAGCGGCTTTCTTAGCAGCCGGTTTCTTAGCAGCAGCCTTCTTCGGCGCAGCTTTCTTAGCAGCCGGTTTCTTGGCGGCCGGTTTCTTAGCAGCAGCCTTCTTCGGCGCAGCTTTCTTAGCAGCCGGTTTCTTAGCGGCCGGTTTCTTGGCAGCCGGCTTCTTAGCGGCCGGTTTCTTTTTAGTTGTAGCCATAATTTTTAGATTCCCTTCTTTTTTCTTGGATTTAGTTGGAGCATTTGTCTTAGTTTTCACAGATGTCCTGGCTTTACCGATCTTATTAGCAGCCTTCGGCGCGGCCTTCTTTCTGTGACTTCGTTTAACCTCGCGGCTTCGATTGGTAGGATCCGGCCGTACGATTATCATACTTGCCACATCATCCACTTTGGGATTTACCAATCTCGGTCTTGAGATCTGTGCGGATACGCTCAAAGAAAATAAGAGAAACAGACCCGCCAGCATAAAAAATCTATCCGGACGTACTAACTTCTTCATTTCTCGTCATTCCTTTCTGTTTAACGTATCAAAATTTGATTTCTAATCTTCAAAACGTTTGAAGACGAGACACGCGTTGGTGCCTCCGAAACCAAAACTGTTTGAAAGCACGTAATTCACCTCCGCCTGGCGCGGCTGATTCGGAACGTAATCAAGGTCACAATCCGGATCGGGTGTTACGTAATTTATCGTTGGCGGCAGCATATTGGTCTGTATCGACATCACGGAAAATACCGCTTCGATACCGCCCGCCGCGCCGAGCAGGTGCCCGGTCATAGACTTTGTCGAACTGATCGCCAGCTTATTTGCGTGTTCGCCAAATGTCTTTTTGATAGCCAGGGTTTCAAACTTGTCGTTGTACGGCGTCGAAGTGCCGTGCGCGTTTATATAATCTATCGCCGTCGGCTCGATCCCCGCGTCTTTCATCGCTTTTTGCATTACCCGGACCGCGCCTGAACCGGTTTCGTCCGGCATGGTAATGTGAAAAGCATCGGCGGTCATACCATAACCGACGATCTCCGCGTAGATGGTCGCTCCGCGCGCTTTTGCAAATTCAAGTTCTTCAAGGATCAATATCCCGGCGCCTTCGCCGATGACAAAACCTTCACGATTCAGTTCAAAGGGCCTCGAAGCGGATTTGGGATCATCGTTCCTGGTTGAGAGGGCCCGCATTGAGGCAAACCCGGCAACGCTCATCGGTGTGATGGCCGATTCAGCGCCCCCGCAGATCATTACATCGGCATCGCCGCGTTCAATGATCCGGAAACTGTCCCCGATAGCATGCGCGCCGGCGGAGCACGCGGTGGCGGTTGCGGAATTAGGGCCTTTGGCTTTATGCCTGATCGAAACTTGCCCGGCAGCCAGGTTAACTATTGCCGACGGAATGAAGAAGGGCGACACACGGTCCGGCCCCTTGGTCAGAAGCTTTTCGTGTTCGCGTTCAATAGCCCAGAAATCCCCGATCCCCGAACTTATATAAGTGCCGACGTTTTCGGCGATACTATCATCTATTACCAGCCTGCTGTTCTTGATGGCTTCATCAGATGCAGCAATGGCGTAATGGATGAAAGTGCCCATCTTACGCGCTTCTTTTTTCTCAATGAACGTTAGCGGGTCGAAATTCTTAACTTCACAGGCAAATTTGACGTTGAATCTCTCGGTGTCAAATTTCTTGATATAGTCAGCTCCGCTTTTTCCCTGCATCAAGCTGGACCAGGTGTCTTCCAAATTGTTACCGCAGGGTGTTATCGTTCCGAGCCCTGTGACTACTACACGTCGTTTCATATCAAATCAGAAGTCAGTTGCCGACCTGCCGGTAAAGATCCCTCCTGTTACGATCCCGGTACTGCCGCTCTCTCGAACTGAATCACCTAATCTTTCTTATGCTGCTCCACGTAGCTGAAAGCGTCACGAACGCTTTGAATTTTTTCCGCATCCTCATCCGGAATTTCAATTCCGAATTCTTCTTCGAAACGCATCACTAATTCCACCAGGTCTAATGAGTCGGCGCCGAGGTCTTCGATGAAGCGAGCGTTAGCAGTGACCTCAGTTTCTTCCACCCCAAGTTCGTCAACAATAATTTGTTTTATTTTAGATTCAATTTCTTCGTTAGCCATTTTATATTTTCGCTCCTTCGCAAATTTATGATTTCAAAAAATACAAAAAATTAATTAAGTCGAAGTGTAAAATAATTTTCGACAAAATCAAAATCAAAAATTACTCTCTCAGGAAATTTCTTGCCTGCGTCAAGCTCTCTGTGTTCTCAACGTTCATGCAGATGACTTCCCGGTTTATCTGTCTTATTAACCCGGACAAAACTTTTCCGGCTCCCACTTCGACAAAATTCGTTACGCCTTCACCGATCAATTTCTCTACTGACTGAAACCATTTTACCGGTGAAGAAACTTGCTGTTCTAGTGCACGCGCAACTCGTTCTCCTTTTTCGTTCACTTCAGCAGACACATTTTCGATCAAAGGAAAACGCAGATCGTTAAAATTTATTTCCGCCAGGTCCTTCGCTAATCTCTCCTGCGCGGACAGCATCAAGGCGCAATGAAATGGTGCGCTGACATTCAGTTTGATGGCCCGTTTTGCGCCGCGTTCTTTTAACAGCTCGATCGCCCTGTCGACCGCTTCGGTGTTGCCGGCGATCACCACCTGCGAGCCCGAATTTATATTCGCCGGGCTGCATACTTGCTCCAAAGCCGCGTCTTTACAGGCTTTTTCGATAGTTTCCATATCCGAGCCGATAACTGCGGCCATCGCGCCGACACCCGGCGGCACCGCTTCCTGCATGTAAGTTCCGCGCGCGCGGACCAGTTTTACCGCTCCGCCCAAGCTTAAAGAACCGGCCGCGACGAGCGCCGAATATTCACCCAAACTGTGCCCGGCCACAAACTGCGGCAGCGGTAAATTTTCTTTCAGGGTCACGCGAAACGCGGCGATCGAAGTTGTCAAAATTGCCGGCTGAGTATTCGCCGTCAATTGCAGTTCGGTTTCGTCACCGGAAAAACACAAACCCGAAAGCGAAAATCCCAGCGCTTCATCAGCCTCTTCAAAGACCGCGCGCGCTTCCGCAAAATTATCAAACAACTCTTTTCCCATTCCGACGGATTGCGAACCCTGTCCGGGAAAAACGTATGCGATCCTTGATTTTTTTTCTTCGATTTTTGTTTCTTCGGCCATCAAAAAAAATTTAAAGATTTTTCTTTTTTTTTAATAAAAAATCTAAAATCGCAGCAAAGCTCCACCCCAGGTCAGTCCTCCGCCGAAAGCGGTCATCATCACCAGGTCGCCATCTTTGACCTTTCCCGACTCCATACACTCATCGAGCGCGATCGGAATTGAAGCAGCGGATGTGTTGCCGTGCTGGCTGATATTTGAATAAACGATTGCCGGATCGACACCTAATTTGTCCGCTACTGCGTCTGTGATCCTTTGATTTGCCTGGTGCGGAATGAGAAGTTTTATATCGTCGGCGGTGTAGCCGGCTTCCGCCAAAACCTCGCGGGAAATTTCCGACATCGAACGCACCGCGATCTTGAAAACTTCGTTTCCTTTCATTTTAAAGAAGTGCATGCGCTGGTCGATGGTCTCGTGGGTGGTTCCGTAACGCGTGCCGCCGCCGGTAGCGGTCAGAAGGTCGCCGTAATTTCCGTCCGATTTGATCTTTACCGAGAGAATTCCCTTTCCCTCTTCAACCGGGCCGAGAACCGCGGCTCCCGCGCCGTCGCCAAAAAGGATACAGGTACCCCGGTCGGTGTAATCGACGTATTTCGTCAGCACCTCGGCGCCTATTACTAATGCGTATTTGATCTGGCCGGTGGCGATCTGGGCGTTGGCCATGGAAAGGCAGTAGATAAAACCCGAGCACGCGGCAAAAAGGTCAAAGGCCGCGGCATTCACCGCGCCGATCTCCGCCTGGACCAGGCAGCCGGTCGACGGCAGGATCATATCCGGCGTGGTAGTGGCGCAAATAAGCAGGCCGATGTCCTCAGCCTTCACATTCGCCCGCTCCAGGGCCTGCTTTGCGGCCCGTACCGCGAATTGTGATGTGTACTCATCTTCGCCCGCTTTGCGGCGCTGCTTGATGCCCGTACGCGAAGTTATCCACTCATCGGTGGTGTCGACTATTTTTTCCAGATCGGCGTTGGTTAGAATGCCGGCCGGGTAGGCGTGTCCTGTTCCGATGATCCCTGCGCTGAGTTTTGTCATCTTTGATCAGTTATGAATGCAAACTTGTTCGCTTCTAAAGTTGCTGGTTCGTTAGTCGTTATCTTTAACTTTTAAAACCTGGCGTCCTTTATACATTCCGGTTTTCGGATTGACGCGGTGCGGCATTTGCGGTTCGCCTGAATCTTTGTCGATGTGATACTGCGGTGCAGCGATAGCATCATGTGCGCGGCGGGTGCGCGTGCGTGATTTCGAATGTCTCCGTTTTGGATTTGGCATAATAACCTCTTACTAAAATGATTATATAAAATTAGTCTTTCTTTTCTCTAGTTAAATTTTCTAACACCTTGAGGCGCGGGTCAATCTCCCGTTCGCTACAATCGCATCTTTTTTCATTTTTATTTCCACCGCATTTTTCGCACAAACCCAGACAATCCGGTTTGCAAAGAGCTGTTTGCGGTGAATTCAAAATGATCTGCTCTCTTATCAACTGTGCGAGATCGATCTTATCGCCTTCATAGAACTCGATATTGAGATCGTCGCCGCCGACTTCCAGGTCTTTTTCCTGCGTCTCGAACTGCGCCGGAACGAACGACGAGCTAAACGTTATATCGATCGCCGTCTCCATCGGTTTCAAACAGCGGCTGCAGCTTATCTCCGCCTTCGCCTTGATATTGCCGGCGATATCGATGCGGTAAATATGTTGTTCCAGCGAACCTTCAAAAACGATCTTGTCATTCAAGACAAGCAGCTCGTCTTCCGATTCGATCTCGCCGGGCTTAAACTCCGCCTTGATCTTGCCAACTGTCTCGTCGATCTTACTTGTATCGATCAGCATCACTTCTCTGTTTAAAACCACCCCTCAAAGAACCGGGTAACAAAAACTCCAATTATAGCGGGTACAGACCGTAAGTCAACTTTCCAGAGCCGGTGAGTCTATTGGGTCTATCGAGTCATGAGTTAAAACGGTTCAGAGCTCAAGCTTTAGCTTGTCAGGCTTTTTATAAAGAGACAATCTAAAGTTTGAACTCTAAACTTTTTTGCCCCCAGACTCTCTGAACTCTCTAGACTCCCGACTTTACGACGCGTAGTCGTAAAAACCTTTGCCGCTCTTTCTTCCCAGCCAACCTGCGTCCACATATTGTTTGAGCAGAGGGCACGGACGGTACTTGGAATCGCTAAAGCCTTCGTGCAAAACATTCATGATCGCCAGGCACACATCCAACCCGATAAAGTCCGCCAGTGCCAGCGGCCCCATCGGGTGATTCATCCCGAGTTTCATGATCCCGTCGATGCTCTCTCTCGTCGCGATCCCTTCGTGCAGACAATAGACCGCTTCGTTGATCATCGGCATCAGCACGCGGTTGGAAATAAATCCGGGAAAGTCTTTACAGTCGAGCGGCGTCTTGCCGAGTTTTTCCGAAAGCTCTTTGACCTTTGCATAGGTCTCATCCGTTGTCGCGATCCCGCGGATCACCTCTACCAGCTTCATCAGCGGCACGGGGTTGAAAAAATGCATCCCGATCACTTTGTCCGGTTTGCTTGTCACCGCGCCGATCTTGGTGATAGAGATCGACGACGTATTCGAAGCCAGGATGCAGTCCGCCGAAGTGACGCTGTCGAGCCTGGTAAAAATTTCTTTCTTGACCTCAAATGTTTCCGTTGCGGCTTCCACGACGATAAAGCAGTCTTTTAGATCTTCGAGGTTAGTGGTCGCCTTGATCTTGCCGAGAATATTATTTTTGTCTTCCTCGGTGATCTCTTCTTTTTTCACGAACCTGTCCAGGCTTTTGCTGACGGCAGCCATGCCGCGGTCGACAAACTCCTGTTGGACGTCACACATTACTACGTCGTATCCGGCGCGCGCCGCGGTCTGGGCAATACCGTTGCCCATCGTGCCCGCACCTACAATTCCAATGATCTCGCTCATACTCTGATGATTTCCTTTGTTAATAATTAATGATCAAAAACTATCTAAAATAATTTGCTTCACAGCAACGGGTCAGAACCGGAAAACTCCCCTCCAGCCTGAGGAGGGGTGGCAGCCGCTTCGGCTGACGGGGTGGTGGGAGAGTGACCGGGTTTCAGTTCTCTCTTTCCGCCATATCTTAGACCGCGACCCCGCAAAAAACCCGGTCACTACCGTTCCCGGTTCTGACTTCATTGCCATGCAGTCGCGTCCTAACCTAAAAACAAACGAGTGACCAGAAAAACTCGTCACTCGCGGCCTGCAGATGCTGCCAGATGCTGTGAGTTGTAAAAACGCCTTATTGCCATCCATGCGGTGGCGGCTGCTGCGGCTGAACATAACCGCCCTGCGGACCGCCGTCGTATAAAGCTTTTCCCATATCTCCGTAAACAAACCACAGCGCATAAGCGCCGAGCGCGGTTCCCAGCGGAAAATTCAGCAGCGCCAGGCAACTGGCAATGGTCACCCAGATCTTTGCGCTTCGCTGGTGTTTGTGAAGCTTCCATCCCGCCATAAAGTAAAGCCCGGCGATTATCAGAATGAATAATCCGATAATGACGGCAAAAACCACGACCGCTCCGCCGATGCCGAGGCCAACCAGTTTTTCTTCACCCTTTCCTGCGGAAATGAACGCGGCGCCAAAGATCGCGCCGAACAATCCATAAACAACAACCAGGATCAGCGCGGTAAAGGCGAGCAGGCCGCCCATAACAAAAAACAGGATGCTCAAAATTTTATTGTGATCTGTCGCAGTCATATCTTCCTCCGCTATTGCCATTATTATTGCCAGCTCTGTGGCGGCGGCTGGTGCTGCGACGACATCATATTCGGATTGCCGCCGCCTTCCAGATAAAAATTCTTACCTTCTTCGCCAAACAGGAACCACAACGCATAGATTCCCAACGCGGTTCCAAACGGAATGTTTAAAAGCGCGATTATCGCGGCGATGATCCCCCATGTCCGGCCGCTTAACTTGCCTTTCCGCATTTTTAATCCGGCCACCAGGCTCGGTATCAAAAACAATACGGCAAAAAACATCGCGCCTATAAAGACCACTGTCATGATAGCCAGCGGTGCCGTATCCCGTCCTTTCGCTTCACTCGCGATGAAACCCAACATCCCGAAGATCGCGAGGAAACCGACGATCACTCCCAAAAGCTGAAAGCCGGTATAAACCAAAAATAAAATGCCGAGCATTTTATTGTGTTCTCTTGCGGTCATATTCTTACTCCATCCGGAAGTATTCGATACATCTTAAAATACGGATCTACACCACTAAAAGTTGCTAAATTATCGATTGCGGGGCGCGTTTGTCCTTTTCTACTTCGGAATATAATTCCAGGCAATCATCGCCCGTCAAAAACCAGATGGCCAGGATGCTGATGACCGTTCCCAGCGGATAAAAAAACAAGAGAAACAATGACGCTACGATGCCGAACGTCCTGCCTCCTGCCCGCACATTAACCACGGTGAATCCCGCAAATAAAACAAACACAAGGATCGCAAATTGAACGCCCACCAAAACGTAGATCATCGTCATGGTTCTTTTCGCTTCGATCTGCGCTTTAGTTTCCGGAGGGGCCGGCGTCGGCGAAGCCTTCATCCCCGGCATATTCGGTATGCCGCCCGGGTAAGATTCGAGCGGAATGGGGCTTTCCACCGCTTCGTTGATCCTGGTCGCTGATTTATCGGAATTGTTAGCGACATAAGGATATGTCAGTGAAAACCCGAACAAGTTCAGGCCCAGCGTGGCCAGGTGAAAAAAAGCCACGACAAGGAACGCAACACCGATCAGTCTGTTTTTATCCAATGTGGTCATAAAAGCTAAGTCCAGCGAGTCTGGAGAGTCTATTGAGTCTTGAGTCTGTCGAGCGGTTAGGTTTAGTTAGGCTTCTTTTCAGTCTAGACTCTCTAGACTCTCCAGACTCAAAAAACTCTACAAACTCTTAGTCCCGTTCCACCGCCATGGCGACCGAATTTCCGCCGCCCAGGCAAAGTGCCGCCACTCCGCGTTTCGCGCCGCGCCGTTTCATCTCGTGGAGCAGCGTCGTCAGCACACGTCCGCCGGAATTTCCGATCGCGTGGCCGAGCGCGACCGCGCCGCCGTTGACGTTGACCTTTTCAATGTCGAGACCGAGTTCCTGCATCACGCCCAGCGCCTGGACCGAGAAAGCTTCGTTGAGTTCAAAAAGATCGACGTCCTTCATTTCCCAGCCGGCTTTTTTCAGCACATTAAGCACGCCCTGGACCGGCGCCATCATGATCAGTTTCGGCTCGATGCCCGAGGTCGCCGAAGCGACGATGCGCGCCAGCGGTTCGATACCCAGCTCTTTCGCTTTTTCCGCCGAAGTAACCACCACCGCCGAAGCTCCGTCGTTCACGCCCGGCGCATTTCCCGCGGTCACTGTTCCGCCGTCTTTTTAAATGCGGGCTTTAATTTCGCCAGCGTTTCGACCGTGGTTTCCGGCCGCACGGTTTCGTCGTGATCCAAAACAATGGGGTCGCCTTTGCGCTGCGGAATTTCGATCGGCACGATCTCGTCTTTAAATCTTCCGGCCTGCTGCGCCTCGTGCGCTTTGCGATGCGAATCAAAAGCAAAGTTGTCCTGCTGTTCGCGAGTGATGTTGTATTTTTCTGCCACCACTTCGCCGGTGTTGCCCATGTGCCAGTTTTCGAACGGACACCACAAACCGTCGTGCACCATCAGATCGACCACGGTCTGATTTCCCATCCGGTAACCGTCGCGCGCGCCCGGCATCGCATAAGGAATGTTCGACATCGATTCCATTCCGCCCGCGACCACCATCTCGGCATCGCCCAACTGGATCGCCTGCCCTGCCATCGCCACCGCGCGCAATCCCGAACCGCAAACCATATTGATCGTCAGCGCGGAAACTTCCGGCGGAAGCCCGGCTTTAAGAGCCGCTTGGCGTGCCGGGGCCTGGCCGATACCGGCCTGCACCACACAGCCCATGATCACTTCGTTAATGTCTTCGCCTTTAACGCCCGCTTTTTCGACCGCCGCTTTGATCGCCGCCGCGCCCAATTCCGGCGCCGAAAGCCCCTTCAAAGCGCCCTGGAATTTGCCTGTCGGCGTTCTCATCGCACTGATTATTACCGCTTGTTTATTGTCTGACATCTGTATACATCCTTATAAGTGAATAATTATATGTAATAAAGCAAAAGAGTATTTTCTCAGGAATTGGGTATTAGTGCAATTTAGGAGGGGGGTTGAATGGTTAGTCCGTGCAGTTACAAGCTTTCTAAGGATTCAAGTTAATCACCTCAAGGTCCGGAAGGGTTGCTTGCGCCCGCTGGAGTTCGTGTGATTCTCTCTTGTCAGTAGCGTCGGCGTTAGCTGATGCGTCTCTTGTCAGAACCCGGGGCGCTATCAGTAGTTGCAATCGGGTTTCTTTTGTTTCTTCTTTGTTTTGCTTTGTTCGTGTTATTAGTGTATTTCGTGGCTAACTCTTAATGCCCCCTATTATCCATATCCAAACCGTAACCACGAATCACACCAAACACACGAAACTCTGCCAACCTGCCCAAATCCTCTATCGCCACTTACACTAAACAAATATATGATCGAATTCTGTTGGGCGTGGCAGGTAAAAACCACACGGTTTGGACTGTGCACGCCGGGCATGCTTGGCAGCCCGGGAGGCGGCGTGAACTAAGGGCCGCTGCCTCTGAAAGTCATAGCGAACCCGCATCGTATGCTTTAGCGCTCTGCGGGCATAAACCCTGTATTTAAGGCTAGCCTGCGTTCTGCTCGTGGCGTCAGGTGAAAGATTAATTCGAGCCAACCGCTGCGAGGCCTGTTCCCGCCCGATTTCTCCTCGCATGTCGCATTGTAAAACCAAATGAAAAACGGCTAAGCGTGTAGTACAGGATTTCATCTCCGCCTAAAAACCACGGATGGCCGCCGCGCGGTGAAGCGTCACCGCGAGTGGATACCCGCCGCCCCCAACAGACCAGAAAACAGTAAGCAGAAAGCAGTAGGCAGAAGCCAGTAGCGCCCGAGCGTCGGGTGGTTTTCTCTTTCTTCGCGGCTGTGCCGCAGTGAAGTACGGAAAGCTCCGGCCTTTCCGTATTGCGTCAGTAAGAACCTGGAGGCTGCGCCTCTGCCCAAGTTCAACGCTCCCTGCTCTTGTCCGGTTGTTTTAGATCTCTTCCGAGATCAAGGTGTTTAGTTCTTCTACTTCTTTCGCGATGATCGGAATAAGAGGCTCATCCAAATATTCCCTTCTCGCCGTGCTCATCCATTTATGGGCGTTTTTGAAATTACCCATTTTTGCCTCGCCCAGGGCTATCATACAAGCGTTCGAAGCCCTCGCATGTCGGATCGTATTAAATTTATAGGCTTTTTCAGAAAGCTCGATACCTTCTTTTAATCTGCCGGTTCGGATAAGAACGGCGCCTCGCGTTCCGATGAACGGTGGAAACTTGGGGAAAGCTTCGTACGCTTCACGAGAAAAACTTTCTGCTTCAATAAACTTATCCGCTTGATTCAGCACACAAATTACAAAGGCAACATTATTTTTCAAAATTCTCTTAAATTGTTCGTTCTCCGGCTCCGGCGCTTCCAGTATTTCAATCAGAGTATCGAGCGCTTCCTGATATTTGCCGTGGCCCAGCCTGGCTATCGCCAGGTTATGTTTTATTAATACGTCATCCGGCTCGTCTGCCGTTAGTTGTTCATATTTCACGATAGCCCGATCGAAAAAACCGTCATGCAGCAATTCGGCCGCTTCCATATGCGGAATATAATTGACCAGTTCCGCATACTTTTCTTTTTTTGCAAATGGTATTTTTAACAGGTAAAAACCATCGGTATAAATGCCGGTTCCAATGGAATTGACCTTCCTTGGAATAATATTTACAAGTAATAAAACAACATTTGCGTAAAACAAAACTTTGACCGGTTCAAACCCCGATGCGATTCCCCGGGCAAAGATCAGGGAATTAATGTCGTTTTGATAAATAAACAAACAGGCCAGGATAAAAATAATGTGAGTTATCGGGCCGCCCAATACAAACAGCCACATTTTTAACTTTGACCGCTTACTATCCTGGGGTATCGCAAACGTCAACCCATAAAACGGGTATAAATTACATTTGATCTTTATGCCGAAAACACTCGCCTGAAAAAGTTGTTCGCCATACCCGATGGTGATTGAAAAGATCTTAAAACCCAAAAGCCTGGCTGTTACCGCATGCCCGAATTCATGAATAATAAGCAGCGGAAACATCATTAAATAAAACAGGATAATGTGAAAAACAAGACCCATTTTAATTATTCTTCCCCGATATCCTCATTCCAGACTTCCGGGTGTTCCTTAATATATGCCGCCAGCATCTCGACGCATTCCTGTGAGTTCATATCTACGACTTCAACGCCGTTGCTACGCAGCCAATCGATGCCGCCCTGGAAATTGACCGATTCGCCGACGACCACCGTTCCGATGCCGAACTGCCTGACCAGCCCGCTGCAATACCAGCACGGCGCGAGCGTGGTGACCATTATTTTGTCGCGGTAGCTGCGCTGGCGCCCGGCCTTGCGAAAAGCGTCGGTCTCGCCGTGCACCGAAGGGTCGTCTTCCTGCACGCGGCGGTTGTGCCCGCGGCCGAGGACCGCGCTATCTTTATCGAACAGCGCCGCGCCGATCGGGATGCCGCCTTCCGCCAAACCCTGCCGCGCTTCTTCGATCGCCGTTTTCAGCATCTCTTCATATCTTAGTGGGGTCATAATTTCTCCAAATAAAAAACGGCTTGAGTATAACCCAAGCCGCTGTCATTTGTGCAAATTTTTGGTAACTATGGCGCTTCGTATATCAGCCAGGCCTTTTGCGTCTTGGCGCCTAACTTCCCGCCCAGGATCGCGCCGCCGAAAAGGCCCACTCCGCCGGCTACCATGCCGCCATAACTGTCTGAGTCGCTATCGCCGCTAGCGGCGTTGGCCGCGCCGCCCAGCAGAAGCATTCCGCCCAGGCCGCCCAGTACGCCGCCGAGGATCGATCTTTTCTTTTTACCGGCGTAAATCCGCTTTATGTCGTCCTTTGAAATATCCATCAGCTTGCCGCTCTTTAAGAGTGACATCTTCTGTTCGTCGCCCGATTGGAATTTACCTTTTATCGTTTTGCCGTCCCTGGTATCGACAACGAGCCTTTGCCCTGTTGAAATCCCCTGGATAACTTTCCATTTATCGTCCTGCGCCTTATCGTTCCGTGTCCCATCGATTTGTGCCATTGCAACCATCGAGGTCATAAGCATTAAACCAATTACAAAAAGAGTACGTTTCATTAACTTCTCCCCCAGGAAAATTTTACAATTGCATTGCGACAAAATGGCGTCGCCTGTAAATTCGTTTACCTTTAATTCGAACTAATGTATAGCCAGTGGGCTTCGTGTATTTAGTGGTTAATTTCCCGAAGTTTATCCCCAATCACGCTAAACGCACGAAATATACCACTCATCAGGATGAAAGGCGGAAACGCGACAGTTATGGAGCGTGTTTTTTGCCGATCAGCAAACACGCTCCATAACTGTCACGTTTCTGCCTCGAACGCCGATCTTTATCCTTTTAAGAGCAACGCTGCCGAAATTTTGATCTTAGCGGATCTCGTAGACCAACGCTTTTTCTTTCATGCCGACGCCCAGGCGCCGTCCCAGGATCGCGCCGCCGACCGCGCCGGGCACTGCACCGGCAAGGCCTTCCAACCCGTCGCCTTGTCTGCCATCCTGGTTATAGAGGGCCGCGGCCAGAAATCCGCCGGCAAAAAAACCGCCCACGCCGCCGATAATTCCGCCGAGGGTAGATTTGCCTTTTTTGCCCAGATAAACTCTCCGAACGTCAGCTTTGCTCACGGTCATCGTCGTACCGTCTTTTTTCAACAGCAGTTGATCGTCCGCGGCGGATTGAAATCTCGCCTTGATCCTTTTTCCCTGCATCGTTTCGACGATCACGCGATGAGAATCCGGTACCGATTTCACATTTTCCCAGTTGTTTATTTGCGCGGTGGAAGCGCTCGCCAGGCACAAAAGCAGCCCCGTGATGAGAAGTATGGCTTTCATAAATTTACTCCTAAACAGTTTGTAGGTTTCCAGACACAGATGCGATGCGGTCAAAAATTCAAAGGTTGTCCCGGCCTACTGTGCCGCGGCGGAAATATGCTAGTCTGTAATTAATATGCAAAAACTTCAGGCAGGCGATTTTCTGATTTTTCAGGTCGAAAGCGGTTATGGGCTTTTGCGCATTTTAGCTATAGATGACGCAGCCGGCACGAGCCCTGTATGGCACCTGGCCGCCTACGAAGATCTCTTTCTGGACAGCGATATGGCCGATGGCGCGGTCGCCAATAACTCCTTGACGATAAACATCCCGCACATCGCCCTGACCAACCGCGCTTTCGAAGCCACCCAGGTAGCCAGGCTTTCTCACCACGAATTAACCGCTGACGAACTAGCGGCTTATGACAAATGGGTCGCCGATCCCGAGCATCAGACTTCCGATACTTCCATCAGATTGTTACTGGGGTTGAGATAAATACATGGAGCGCGTTTCGAGTCCCGGGTTTTGAGTACCGCCTTTAGGCGGCTGCTTTGGAGTTCCCTGTCAGTAGTATAAGTATATATGTAAGCAGATGCGTAAAACGAAAGTTAAGGCCGCCTAAAGGCGGTACTCAAAACTTTCAACTCTTCTTCAGAACCGCCGCAAAAAATCCATCGGTATTATTACGATGTGGGAAAGTCCGTAAATAACCTTCTTCCGTTTTCAACTCATCCGCAATATCGGGGATGACTATCTTGAAATCCGCATGTTCCCTTAAAAATTCTTCCGCCACATCTTCATTTTCTTCTTTTTCCAGCGAGCAAGTTGAATAAATAATTCGCCCGCCTTTTTTCAGCACTTTGGCGGCGTTCACGAGAATCTTACGCTGTTTCGTTGCCAGCTCCGCAAAGTTTTCTGCTTTCAAAGACCACCTGATCTCCGGATTATGGCGGATCGTTCCCGTTCCCGAACACGGTGCGTCGACCAAAACACAGTCAAACGTTTCCGCTTCGAACGGCAGGCTCTGCACCGCGTCATATTCAAAGACCTTTACGTTTTCGATCTGCGCTCTTTCCAAGTTTCTGCGCAGAGTCTCGATCCGGCGCGGATGCAGGTCACCCGCCGCATAAAAACCCTCACCGGCTAAAGCGCCGCGCTCCCGCGCTTCATTTATTATTTGCCCATTTATTATCTGCGTTGTCTTGTTTCCCGGCGCCGCGCAAACATCAAAAAAGCTCTCGCCTTTTTCCAACTGCACCAGGTGCGCAACCAGTTGCGAAGCCTCATCCTGCAGCACGATCTTTCCCTGCTCGGCAAATTCGTAAAGAGTTTTATTCGGCTTCGTCGCTATAAAACAATTTGGGACAAGTTCTGATCTTACGAACTGGGCCCCTGACGCTTCCAATTCCCTGAGGGGCGTTTGATCGTCCAGCCTGTTTAGCCGAAAACTTGTTTGCGGTATTTGATTATTTGCCAGGGCCAGTTTTTCGGTTTCTTCGAAACCAAATTCACCTGCCCATTTTCGGATCAGCCAAAGAGGGTGCGACGCGGAAACCGATAGTTTCTCCACTTCGTCAGGTATCGATTCGGTCGGATCGAAGTTCGTCTCCTTCGCGGCCCTGCGCAGCACTGCATTTACAAAACTTGCCGCGGAAACCAGCCGTGCGTGTTTCACCAACTCGACCGATTCATTTATCGCCGCGCGCGCCGGTATCCTTGTCATAAAGCGCATTTGATAAAGTCCCATCCGCAGCGCAAGCTGTACCGGCAGGTCGAGTTTGTCTGGCTTCTTTCCGGTGAAATGTTCGATGATCTTATCTAAGAAAAGTTGTGTGCGAAGAACGCCAAGTGTGAGTTCGTGGCAGAGGCCGCGGTCTTCGGCCTTTAGGTCGGCTTCCTGCAGCGGCAGCAGTATCGAGGTAAAAGCCTGATCTTTCTCTACCCGGCTGAGAATATTGTAGGCAGCCCATCGGGCCGGTGAAACTGTAGCAGCTCGCGTGCGTGACATCTGTCTATTCTAACCGAGTTTTTCGCCGGCTTGCATTTTTACTCCGTTGAGCAGGTCCCGCGCGCTCATCCGTTTTTTGCCTTCCATCTGTACTTCAACCAATTCGAGCGCAGTTCTCTCGCCGCAGGCGATGATAATTTCGTCTCCTTCGGACTTAATAATTTCGCCGGGCTGTTTATCGTCGGCGCCGGGATGAACCGGCCTGGCTTTCCAGATGATAAGCCGCTTTCCCTGGTAAAACGTATGCGCGGTCGGAAAAGGTTGAAAACCCCGGACGCGGTTGTTTATCCGCTCCGCCGTCACCCGAAAGTCGATCACGCCATCCTCTTTCTTCATTATCGGCGCGAGCGTAGCCGACGAGTGGTCTTGTGCAATAGGAGTGAGCTCGTCGATACGCGACAAAGTTTCCGAGAGCAGACCGGCGCCGAGATCGGCGAGGCGGGCCATCAATTCAGGCGCTGTTTCCTGGGTCGCGATCGGGATCTCTTCCTGCAGCAAAATATCACCCGTGTCGAGCCCCACATCCATTTTCATCGTCGTCACGCCGGTTATCGTTTCGCCATTCACTATCGCCCAATTAACCGGCGCGGCTCCGCGGTATTTCGGCAGCAGCGAAAAGTGCACGTTGATCGCGCCGTGCGCAAAAGCGTTAAGAAATCCTTCCGGCAAAATGCGGCCGTAGGCGACGACGACTGCCAACTCAGCGGCATGAGCGGTAAAGATCTCCAGGGCTTCCGGAGTCTTTATTTTCGTCGGCTGATGAACGGTTAAATTATTTTGCAGAGCAAATTCTTTCACCGCCGGCGCGGTCAGTTTATTTCCGCGCCCGGATGGACGGTCCGGCTGCGTATAGACGGCCACCACTTCATGCCCGTCCAGCAGGATCCTTTCCAAACTTTTCACCGCCGCCGGCGGCGTGCCCATAAATACGATCTTCATCCGTTTAGCAGTAGTAGTAATTGGTTTTCTGCTCTTTTCGTGTTGTTTCGTGTGTTTTTAGTGGTTCCAGTTCTTATCCCTAAAAACCTGTAACCACGAAATCACACGAAACAACACGAAAAATACTAATTACTAATACCAACAACTAATCACTATTAACTATCTAAGTCTCAGCGCATCCGCCATTACATAAAAGGTCCAGTTTTCTTCCATCGAGCCGCGCACCAGGTAAGCGTTAACGCCGGTCGCGAATATCGCTACATCCTCGCCGCCGTGGGTCTCGTTCGTCAACGGTATTTCGGCTTCCTGCAAATAATTCGGATCCGTGGTATCAACGCCCGTCAGGTCGTTACGCTTTTTCACGCCCGGCTTTTTACCGGCCCCATCCGCCGCCGGTTTCGCACCGGGCCCGGCGGTATAATTGAGCGTGGTATAAGGAAGGCCCTGGCTGTCCTTTTTATAATCGGGTTCCGGATTGCCGTCGCCATCGACCTCTCTGACCAACCCCAGGATATTATTACCGCGCATCGGGTATCCCATCATCGTCAAGGTATGGCTGTGATCGGCCGTTACGACTATCAGCGTTTCGTCCAGATCAACTTTCTGCAGCGCGGTGCGCACGGCATTTGAAAGCTCGATGGTATCGGTCAGCGCGCGATAGGCATTTCCGTTATGATGGCCGTGGTCTATTCGCCCCGCTTCGACCATCAGAAAAAAGCCTTTTTTATTCTGCGAAAGCAGATCGATCGATTTCGCGGTCATTTCCGAAAGCGAAGGCTCACCCGCTTTGTCTTTTGGCAGGTCGTAAGCAAACTGCATGTACGACGGCTCAAATAGCCCGAGCAAATGCTTTGTCTTTTTTACGTCTATCGCGTCAAACTGCTGCTTGTTCCACACGTACGCCGAATTTTTGTATTTACCCGTCCATTCTTTGGTCAGATCGCGGCCATCCATCCTGTCGCCGCTGCGATTTTCGTATTCCGGGTCCTTCATTGTCTGCGGAAAAAATTTAACGCGCCCGCCGCCCAGGGCGACCTCCAGCCCGTCACCGTAGTTGAATTCGATCAATTGCCGGGCGATATCGGGAAATTTCGCTTCATAAGCGTCTTTTTTCCGATTAAAGATATCGCGGTCTGATTCCCAATCGCGGTCCGGCGTGTGGGCGTAGCAAGCACCCGGCGTAGCATGCGTCAAACGCGCTGTCGAAACTATCCCGGTTGACCTCCCGCTTTCTTCCGCCATCTCCAGCAAGCTCTTCGTCTCATTCCCTTTTACCGTTTTATAGTCTGCATGCACAACATTCTGGTTGACCGAAAGCACTCCCTCGTCGGTTTTTACGCCGGTGATTATGGCGCTCATCGTCGGCGCGGAATCGGAGGTTTGCTGGTTCGTGCCGTAGGTTTTCGATAAAGCCGAGAACGGAAAATTCTCAAAGCTCAGGCGGTTTTCTTCCCCGCTTTCACCCCGCAATTGGCCTTCTAAAATACGCGATGCGGTCAGCGTGCTCACGCCCATTCCATCGCCGATAAAGAGGATAACGTTCTTTGCCTTCCCGCGACGGATCTTTTCTTTTTTAGCGCGTTGGATAGCATTCCAACCGTCCTGCCGCCAGGTTTCGGCGGATTCCGCGCGCTTCACCGGAAAGGGCGGCTGCACCGTCTGTCCCAGCGAAGTAAGAACCAAAAGTATAAGGGTTAAAAAACTCAAAGCGCGGCTGCGCGCGGATGCTTTTTTCATAAATTTACCGGCTTGCTTATAAAGTTCAGTCTATATTTTAAAGGAGCGCCTAAACCTGGGAGCGCCGGCATCCTGCCGGCAAGCGCGGCTCGTCCGCGCTAACTGAGGCGCCAAACTAAACGCTATTTAGATCGCTGGCGCGATCTTTGCCGGCAAGATGCCGGCGCTCCCAGGTTTACTTCAATTTTAATAATCCGGCTTGTCCTGATTCTAGAGACAAAGCCAATTTTACCCAAAAAAAATTAGTGTTAAGTTTCGCAAAGAATCTTAACACTAAGTTTAATAAGAACTTAAATTTGAGTGAAGTTATTTAATAAGCGCAGCGATAATTGCCCGTCTCAAGCACCTTGACCCATTTTCCGGCATTGTTGTGATAGACAATAAAGGTGTTGCCTTCAAAACCCTGCCGGTAGGTAAAGATATCGCTCTTTCCGTCGTTGTCGTAATCGAACGTATCGAGCAGCAGTTCGTGGTACATTCCCTGGTCGATATCCTTGATATCGTTGCTCATCACATTTTTCTGGCTTACCCGCTCAAACGTTTTAACGTTCAAAACAAATTTCCCGGCCGCGTTTCTATCGGCGATGAAAAAAAACAGCGCCCGATCCGTCGTGCTGATACTGACATAATACGAGCCCACGATCTCTACCTTGCCGTCCTTGTCGGTATCGAGCGCGGTCAGGTTTTGAAAACGTAAAACCTTTTGCGCGGCCGCGGAAACTTTTTGTTTGGTAAGTTCGGCCCGGACGAGTGCTTCGATCTCGGTTTTCTCCGCCGCGCTCGGTGTGCGCCGCACGCCGGACGCAGCCGTTTTCGGCAGCGTGTTCGCTGCCAGGGCCATCAGATTGCCTTTCAATTTGGTTTTGATCGACTGAACGGTAACCTCGGCAATATTCTTTCCGCAATCCGATTCCGGGTTGTTCGATTTCACTTCAACCTTGCCGGTCGAGACGCCGCCAAAGATCAGATCGTATTTCGTACCTGCCGGGTAATAAAGCGCGGAAAAAGCTTTGAGCTGTTCGGGAGCGGCATCGCCACCGACCGTATTGACCAAATGCCCGCTTTCGATAAAGGCGATCGGCTCGATACTGGTGCCGTCGCCGATCACGGCAAAAATTATTTTGTCTTGTTTCGCGGGTGCGACGGTCTTAGTGTCGATACCCACACCTTTCTGCGCAGATCCCGCGATCGCGCAAAGCAAAACTATCGCTAGAAGAGATATTTTTTTTATCATTCGTATTAATTGTTCTTTCAGATCTTTTGCGTAACCGATTTGCCCTGCATAAACTGCAGCAGGTATTCGCGTCCTCCCGCTTTGGAATCCGTACCGCTCATATTAAATCCGCCGAAGGGGTGAACGCCGACCAGGGCCCCGGTGCATTTACGGTTAAGGTAGAGATTTCCCACGTGAAAATCACGCCGGGCCTGTTCCAGCCGTTCCTGCGAAGCGGAATATACCGCACCGGTCAGCCCAAATTCCGTGTCGTTCGCGATCTCGAGCGCGTGCTCATAATCGCGCGCTTTGATGACAGCCAGCACAGGTGCGAAAACTTCCTGCTGTTCGAGTGTGGCGCCGGCCTTGACGTTGCCTACGATCGTCGGCTCGATATAAAAACCCGTCGAATCATCGCCTTTGCCGCCGGTCAGGATCTCCCCGCCTTCATCCACGGCTTTTTGAATATAGCTGAGTGTATTATCAAACGCGCGCTTGTTGATGACCGCGGCCATGTTAGTATCGCCTTCGGTAGGCTGCCCGACCTTTATCTTTTTGGTAAGCTCGACAACTTTTGCCATCAGTTCATCGTGAACTTTTTCATCCACGATCAATCTTGAACACGCCGAGCATTTCTGTCCCTGGAATCCAAACGCGGCCTGTACTATTCCCGTGGCCGCCGCTTCCAGATCGGCATCATCCGCCACGACGATCGCGTCTTTGCCGCCCATTTCAGCCACCACGCGCTTGATCCAGATCTGGCCTTCGCGGGTTTTGGCGGCTTCCTCGTTGATGTGCAGCCCGACTTGTTTTGAACCGGTAAAAGAAATAAAGCGAGTTTTCGGATGCGTCACCATCGCTTCGCCCGTTTGCGAACTGCCCGAAATAAAATTGACCACACCTTTCGGCAGTCCGATCTCTTCCAGCACTTCGATAAATTTTGCTGCGATCACCGGTGAATCCGAAGAAGGTTTCAGCACTACCGTATTTCCCGCCACGATCGCGGCCGAGGTCATCCCCGCCATAATGGCCAGCGGAAAATTCCACGGCGGAATGACGGCGCCCACACCGAGCGGAATATATTCAAACCTGTTGTCTTCACCCGCCAGCGGCGTAATGGGCTGTTTTTCCGCCCAGCGCAGCATCTCTAACCCGTAAAATTCCAAAAAGTCGATCGCTTCGGCGGTATCGCCATCGGCCTCCGCCCAGGTCTTGGCGACTTCAAAAACCATCACCGCGGAAAATTCATGTTTGCGCTCGCGGATGATCTTCGCGGCTTTGAAAAGATACTCGGCGCGCTCAGCCGCCGGTACATTCTTCCACGTCTTAAAAGCTTCGCTCGCGGCATCGATCGCCTTATTTACCAGGTTCTGCGCGTCCGTGTCGCCCTCGGAAAAAACGCCGACCACCTGCGACCTTTCAGCCGGGTTATAGCTGGAAAATTTACTTTCCAACTGGATCTTTTCGCCGCCAATGACGATAGGATACTCGCGTCCCAATTCGCCGCGCACTTTTTCGATCGCCGCGCGCATCGCATCGGCATTTTCCTGCTGGGAATAATCGGTAAAAGGCTCGTTTCTAAATTCTTCTAAAGTTCTCTGTGTTTGCATATATTTTCCTTAGATTAAGCAGCTTCCAATACCGTCGTTCCTTTCGGTTCCGGTAAAGGTTTCCCATCTTGTTTGAATATTTCTATCCATTCATCAACCACTTCGTTTAATTCTTTGAAAACCTCCAGAGCGTCATCACCGTGAACTCCCCCATGAAATAATTCAGGACAAGTACCAATGAAGCAATTGTCTTCACTGCTCCAAACAACAATTTTTTGATAAACATCTCCCGGGCTATTCATTTATTTTTGACCTCTTTTAGAGCTTTTTTCACTAATTTCTCTTGATATTTTTGCGCATCCGCACCCAAATTCCCCGATATCGTTATTCGATAACCCTCAAGGTGTTCGTAATTTCTATGACTGCCCTTCCCACCGCGGTTGATAAAACCCGCGCGTTCCAATTCTGCGATCAATTCACGTATTTTGGGAGGCATGAATCTATTCCGCTATCTTAATTTTACAACCATTTCCGGCTCAAAAGAGTATTTTACCCTATTGAGCCGGATTTTTAGAATGTCTGGAAGGTGTCGTTAAAATATATAGGAATAATAGAAGGAGAAGGCATTATTACCGCGCCCGGAATTGCCAAAGTTGTAACCCGCATAGACCGCCATTTTGGGGTTTATAGCATAGCCCAGACCTGCCGCGGCGTATCCAAAGCGGTTTTTACCCGAGTACCAATCCGCCAAAAAGCTGAGTTTTCCCGCCAGCGGCTGTTCATAACCGAATAAAAAGCCCTGTTTGTCTCCAAAATCGCGCTCCGGTTTGATCATGCGGTAGTAGCCCGCAGTCACCCGGGCGCCTTTGAGCACTTTGACCGTTTTGCTGGCAGTGGCATAAACCATCCCGTAGGTGCGCCTGCCCGCCGGTTTATTCAGCGGCACAAAAAGCCAGGCCCCGCCGGAAACGGCAAATCCATGCTTTTCATTCTTATATATGTTCCATTTGGCATTGGCCTGAAATTCGTAAGGGACACGGCTGCCGTTATGGGTATAGAAGAAATTGGCGCCCACCTCGACCTTTTTGCTCAGCCCGTAAACCATTCTATATCCATAGGTTTGGTAACCGCCGTTGCTGTATTTATCAAAATGGGCGATAAAATCCGCCTCGACCAGGACGCGCTTTTTCTCCATCGTGTCGGTCGAAGGAATGTTGAAAATGGTAGATTGGGCCGCTGCCGTCTGCACGCAGATGGCGCAAAACAGCATTAGAAGCAATGATTTGCTTTTGGACATTCCGGGTACGCTCCGTCGAGATTAATTTACCTGATATTTCCGGTAAGCCTTAATACAACGAATCAGTCCCATTTTCCAGTTTTTTTGTTGGTAATGAGGTCAGAACCGGGAACGGTAGTGACCGGGTTCTTCTCCCAACGGGCTGTATGCTGTTAGTTTTTTCGCTGCGCTCATTTACCCGGTCACTACCGTTCCCGGTTCTGACTCCATTCCTAAACGCCGCCATTCCTACTGAGATATCCCGCTTCGTTCGGTACTTAATCCCATTTTCCGGTTTTTTTCAGTTGTTTTATTTTTTGCTTGGCGAATTGCCGTTTTAGCGTAGTCATGCGGTCGAGAAAAACGATACCGTCGCAGTGGTCGGTTTCGTGCAGAATGCAGCGCGCCGGCAGATCGTCGACATCCAGTTCGAACAAATTTCCCTCGACATCCTGCGCCCGCACGATAGCGCGCATCTGCCGTTCGACCTTGGTATAAATTCCGGGAAAAGAGAGGCAGCCTTCTTCGCCGTATTGTTCGCCTTCGACATGAATGATCTCGGGATTGATCAGCGCGTATTTTTGAGCTGGGTCGTCTCCGCCGGAGCAGTCCATTACAAACAAGCGCTTCGAAACATCTACCTGCGGCGCGGCCAGGCCGACACCCCGCGCTTCGCGCATAGTCTCGAACATATCGGCGACCAGCTTTTTAAGATTCTCGTCAAACTCGTTTTCGCCGACCGGTTTTCCCACCGTCAGTAATACTTGCTCCGGATAATGAACTATTTTTAACAGTGACATAGAGAGTAGTGATAGATTATCACAGGCAGATGGGAGATAAAAAGCGGAAGAAACGTGCTCGTAAACCTGGAGGCGGAGTTAGGAGCGCGGGCATCCCTGCCCGCTCTTTGAATTCACTTCTGCCAACTTAACTGTCTAATTTTGAGGTGCGGGATTTATCGTATAGCAGGTCGGTGGTGTTTTCCGTGACGCTGGAAACGGGCTGAAGAGTTCCCTCGTCCAGTAGTTTGCCCGTATCTTTTGCGTCGGCCAATTCATTTTCGCGGCTGGGCGTCAGTTTCTTCTTCTTTTCCTTTTCCTTTAGGGCCTCATTAAATACCACATAAGCCAGGGTGAGAGAGGCGAAAATGATGAATAGGATCAAAAAGATCCCGAAAATAACGTTGCTGGCCGGCCCGGGAATTATGAATTTCGTGATTATCGTATACAGAAGCGCAAGAATTCCAAAAACGCAGATGGCCATAAATCCGTTAAAGGCTATTTCGCCAAATTTTTCAACCAAGTGGGTTTGTTTTGCCGGCGTCTTGTCTCCGGCATTTGGAATTTGTTCGGTCAGCGATTCCGCGGCCTTTTCCAGGTTCAAACCGCAGGTACGGCAAAACTTCTGATCGGTACTGTTATTGGCTCCACAGTTAGGGCAAAACATATCTATTTTGAACTAACGAATTTTATTCTTTAGTAGTTCCGTAAAGAGAGTACGGGCGACTTTATTATCTCAAGGTCCGGAAGTTTTCTCTTCTCCAATATAGCCAAACATAACGCAGTCCGTAAAGAGGTCAGAACCGGGAACGGTAGTGACCGGGTTTCCGGCAAATGTTTAAATTGTGAACGGTGAGTGATTAATTATGCGAGATCGCTAAGAAGTATTGATCATTGATCATTAAAATCATTAAAGAGAAACCCGGTCACTACCGTTCCCGGTTCTGACCTCGTAATTAAAAATCGCAATTTCCTCAAAAAGCTGCCGCCATCGCCAAAGTATTCTTAAAACTTTCCGACAGATAAACAATAATATCTACGCGGCAATTTCACATTCGCAGGTTTTAACCTCGGATGATCTTTGCAAGCCGTCTTTAATAGGATTTTGGATACTCGGAAATTTTTTAAGATTGCTGTTCCAAAAGCGTTCCAGTGTTCCACTGTTCCGCTCGCCGGTGGAACGGAACACCTCGCGAAAAACTAATAATTGCGTAAAGAGGTGCGGTAATTTTCAAAGTTCGCCAGCATCTCCGGCAGGCTGTCGCCGCCGAATTTCTCGCGCATAGCGCCAGCCAGCACGATCGCCAGCATGGCTTCGCCGATCACGCCCGCGGCGGGAACGGCCGTAATGTCCGAGCGCTCGAAAGCCGCCAGCGATTCTTCCTTGGTGTCGATATCCACCGAGCGCAGCGCTTTTCTCAGTGTCGAGATCGGTTTCATATAACCGCGCACGCGAAGCTCTTCGCCGTTGGTCACGCCGCCTTCTAAGCCCCCGGCATTATTGGTCAGCCGCGCATAGCTCCCGTCTTTATAAGCGATCTCATCATGAACTTGCGAACCCGGCACGGTAACGTTTCGCACTCCGCTGCCGATCTCCACCGCCTTGACCGCGGGGATCGAAACGATCGCCTGCGAAATACGTCCGTCCAGTTTTTCATTCCACGATGTGTATGAGCCTAAGCCCGCCGGCAAACCTTTTGCGACAACTTCGAAAACACCGCCGAGCGTGTCGCCGTCTTTTTTTGCAGCGTCGATGGCAGCCATCATCTGCGCTTCGATACTGCTGTCGGCACAGCGCAGCGGCGCATCCTCCGTCACGCCACAAATTTCTTCCCAGTTTTTTTGCAGAGGCGCTTCCGGAACACCGCCGAGTTGAACGACGTGGCTGCGGACCTCAACGCCGAAATTTTCCAGCAGTTGTTTCGCCAACGCTCCGCTGGCGGTGCGCGCCGCCGTCTCCCGCGCCGAAGCGCGCTCCAGAACATCGCGCAGATCCGACGCGCCGAATTTCATTCCACCCGCCAGATCGGCGTGGCCGGGCCGCGGGCGTTTTACTGTGCGGGGGTTTTTCGGCCCGGCTTCGGTGGGAGGGATGGCTTCGACGGACATTATTTCCGTCCAGTTTTGCCAGTCTTTGTTTTCTATCAGCAGCGCAATGGGTGAACCGAGCGTTTTGCCGTGACGAACGCCGGAAAGTATCTTCACTTCGTCGCGTTCGATCTTTTGCCGGCCGCCGCGCCCATAGCCCTGTTGCCGCCGCCAGAGTTCGTGATTTATTTTGGCAATATCCACCGGCATGCCGTAAGGCAGTCCTTCGACGATGGCGACCAGTGCTTGCCCGTGAGATTCCCCTGCTGTTGTGAAACGAAAAAACATTTATCTTATTGAGCTTGGCTATGTTCTCTAAACCCATAAATTGCCACTAGCTTTAGCTAGTGGTTATGGATCTAATAATTTGTGTTTTGGCTTTAGCCAAATCTTTATTTTTGGGCTAAAGCCCTTTAACAATTTAAATTTGCTTCATCCACTAGCTAAAGCTAGTGGCAATTTAAAATTCGCATCGGAAGGGACCGCGATAGTTTCTTCCAGGCAAGATAGTTTATTCTACTTTTCTTCGATTCAGCAGCGGCCTTAAAACGACCAGAGCGACGCTGGTCAAAATAAAGATGGCCCCGAAAAACGTTTGGATATTCAATTTCTCGCCCAGCCAGAACGCGCCGATGATCACCGCCAGCAGCGGCGTCACCAGCGAGATCATCATCGCCCGCGTCACGTCCATATGCTGCAGCAGCCAATAGTATAACCAAAAAGCGACGATCGAGCCCATCACCGCCAGATAAAGTACGCAAACCACGGCACTCACCGTCCAGTGAAAATTTAGCGGATTTCCTTCCCGCCAGAAGCCGAAAACAGCAAGCGGAATGATGCCGAATATCATTTGCCAAAAAACCATGTTGGCCGGACGCGTCCCGGTGCCGAATGCTTTGGTCAGCACACTGGCATAGGCCGCGCAAAACGCGCCGATCACTACCGCCACGCTTCCCCAGAAAGCTTCCCATCCGCCCAAAAACAGTTGGTCATTGAAAATGATCGCCACGCCCAGCATCCCGATCAGGATCGAGGCGATCTTTAGCAGAGTTATTTTTTCACCGGGAATATATATCCGCCCGAGAACGAGGCCAAAAGCGGGAATGGTAGTTTGCAGCACGGCCGCCAAACCGGAGGTTATGTATCGTTCGCCCCAAAACAGCAATCCGTAATTAATAAAAAATTGCAGGATGCCGCTGGCCGCGATGACCAGCCAATCTTTTCTTGTTTTCGGTGTTTCAACCTTTGTCCACAAAATGACCGGCAGCAGTATCAGGCACGCCGTGATAAATCTGAGCGCGGCAAAACTGACCGGCGGCAGATCATCCAACCCGACCTTGATAAAGATCCAGGTGGTGCCCCAGATAAGACAGAGAATAAGCCAGACAATTAAAGGCCGCATAGTGATTGGTAGTTAGTAATTGGTAATTGGTTATTTATTGATTCGGCATTTTTCGTGTTGTTTCGTGTGTTTTGTGGTTACAGGTATTAAAAGATAAAAAGAAATCACACTATAAACATAAACAGCAAAAACCAATCACCAATTACTCTTTCTCGTAAAAACTCAAACACGAATCGCCCTGCTTTAACAGCCGCCAGCGGCGCAGTTCCCCGACCAGATCAGGCAGTGTTTGTTTCGCGTGGTGTTCGGCGATCACAACACCCGTTTCCGACAAAAGTTTGCTGTCGGCGCTGTCGGAATAGCCGAATTTCTTCAATACATCCAGATAATCTTCCGCATAGGGCGGATCGTAATAAACGATATCGAAAGTTTCCGCCGTTTTCGTCAAAAACTTTTCCGCGTCGCTCTGAAAAACTTCGGTGCGCTCTTCGGGAATTTCCAGGTGGTCGAGATTTTCCTCGATCAACGCGCAATTCTTTCGGGAAATATCGACAAAAACGGCGCGGCCCACCCCGCGCGAAAGCGCCTCGATACCGACCGCGCCGCTTCCCGCGCACAGATCGAGGAAGCGAGTTTCCTCGCCGATCCTCGGATTCAGAATATTAAAAAGGGTTTCCCGCAGGCGGTCTGAGGTCGGACGGGTTTTCCCGTCAGGCGGACTTTTTAGATTTCTCCCGCGATACTTACCGGCAATTATTCGCAAAGCGAATATAGTTTATCGTTTATTTTCGTAAAAACTAAGCGCGGTGTCGGTTTCCGGCACGTTGATCACCCGAAAGCGGCGAAGGATGCCCATTTTTTCGGGAAAAAACATTTCCGTATGATGCGCCACCACCAGGATGCCGCGTTTTTTCTTGAGCGCCACTCCCCTGGAAAACATCTCGAGCACCTCGTCGTAGTTGGCATCAAAGGGCGGATCGAAAAACGCGATATCCCAAACGCGGTGCCGTTTCTTCATTTTTTTCAGAAAAGGTACTACCTCGGTTTCGACCACTTCTCCGTGGCCCTCTTTGATCCCGAAGGTGGTCATATTCTTTTTGATGACCGTGCACATCCGGGCCGAGCGCTCGACAAAAGTGCCGAGCAAGGCGCCGCGCGAAATAGCTTCCAGCCCGACCGAGCCGCAGCCCGAGCAGAGATCGAGAAAGCGTGCAAATCTCGTCCGGCGGTAAAGCGTGGAAAAAAGCGCTTCGCGGACCCGGCGCGCCGTTGAGCGCATCTTGGGCGAAGGCACGGTCTGAAGGTCTTTTCCTTTATGTTTGCCGTAGATGATCTGCATTTCCGGTTTTGGGCCGGTGTCATTTTCTTCGTTTTCACGGGGCGCGAAGAATTGTTTTTTTACGGGGGTAAAGTTTTTTCTCGTGTCTAACTTGCCTGAAAATTTATCTTTCGCTCTTTGAAAAAGCTTTTTTCCGGTGAAAGGCTTTGAGGGCGTTTGTTCGGTGTAGCGACGGTTATTCATTTTAATACCTACACTTTACTTTTTTGTCTGACCTTAGAGACATCCTTGAAGGAGAGGATGATGTTATTACCAAATTACAAAGTGCTAAAAACGCACAAAGAACTACAGTGTTTTGTTTGAGCTAGCCAATGCAGGGTTCGCCGAAAGACTAGTGTGTATATTTAAAGGTATATTAAATTCTGCGGGTTTTTTCAACACTTTTTTCCGCGTGAAAGTTCTCACGAGAAGAATTTTGCAATATTCTCAGCCTATCCCGGCGAGATGAAATTTCTGCTGTTTTTGGATCAACTTAATAAGCCGTGTCTTTTCAGTAGTTGGGGCGTCTTTGCTAAGGTAATACTCGGCCTCTTTTCGGGCGGCTTCGAGGATCTCCAGGTCACGCACTATATTTGCCACTTTGAACATTTCGAGGCCCGATTGGCGCGTCCCGAGAATATCTCCCTGCCCGCGGATCTCCAGATCTTTTTCGGCGATCTTAAAGCCATCGTTGGTTTCTTCCATGATGCCGAGCCGTTCCTTGGCGACGGCGGTCTGTTTATCGCCCGTCATCAATACGCAAAAAGATTGCTCGGCTCCGCGCCCGACCCGCCCGCGCAGTTGGTGAAGCTGCGACAATCCGAACCGCTCGGCATGCTCGACGATCATCAGGCTGGCATTCGGCACATCGACACCGACTTCGATCACGGTCGTCGAAACCAGAATACTTACTTCGCCGGAAACAAACCCGCGCATCACCTCTTCTTTTTCCGCCGCCTTCATCCGGCCGTGAACGAGCCCGACCTTATATTGCGGAAATATTTTATCGCGCAGTTCTTCAAACATTTTTGTCGCGGCTTTCAGATCGAGCTTTTCCGATTCTTCCACCAGCGGGTAAACAACATATACCTGCTTGCCGGCATCGATCTCGCGCGCTACGCCTTTATAAACTCCTTTGCGCTGGTCTTCGCCGACGACTACCGTTTTTATCGGCGTTCGGCCCGGCGGCAGTTCGTCTATCACCGATGCATCGAGATCGCCGTAGATGGTCATCGCCAGGCTGCGCGGGATCGGCGTAGCGGTCATCACCAGCACGTCAAGGTTATAACCGCGCCTCTGCAGCTCTGCCCGCTGCAGCACGCCAAAACGATGCTGCTCATCAACCACTGCCAGGCCCAGGTTTTGAAACTGCACCGTTTCCTGGATCAGCGCATGAGTCCCCACCATCGCATGGATCTCTCCCGCGGCCAGTTCTTCCGTCAGCTTTCTTTTCACGCCCACTTTAAGGCTTCCGATCAGCATTTCGACGCGGTACGGGGTGTTTGCCAGCAGCCGTTTGATATTCCGCGAATGCTGTTCGGCCAGGATTTCGGTCGGGGCCATCAGCGCCGCCTGGTAGCCGTTTTCCATTGCCGCCATCATCGCCATCACCGCCACGATGGTCTTCCCGCTGCCCACGTCACCCTGCACCAGCCGGTTCATCGGCGCATCCGACTCCAGATCTTCAAAGATCGTTCTGATGACTCTTTTCTGCGCGCCCGTTAGCGTAAAGGGCAAGACCGCCGCAATATTTTCCTGTACCTTTTGGGGAATTTTTATTTTGGTGCCTTTGGGCTGTTTTGCCCGTTCGCCCCGGCGGTATTGCAGCACCAGCGACACCCAAAACAGCTCGTCAAAGATCAGCCGCAAATGCGCCGCGCTTCTTGCTTTTGCGTATTCGATAAGTAAAACGTTCTCCGGCGGGAAATGAATTTCCTTAAGCGCCTGGTAACGCGAGATCAGATTCTGCCGCTTCGGCAGATCGGCGGGCAGCCTTTCCTGGATAGACTTTTCGTCCAGCTTAGCGGTGATGTCGTGCATTATTTCCCGCATCCGCTTGGTCTGAAACTGCCCCAGCTTTCGATAAACGGGAACTCGCCGCGCCACGTGAATTGCGGCTAATTCCGGCGTGGCTGTATCTTCCTCGAAACTCTCGTCCGTTTCGTCGTTTACAGGTGCCTCTTCCGCTCTTTCCTTCCTTTCCGTCCCTTCCCTCCTTTCCTCTGTCTCTTCCGGCGCAAAGAGGCTTTCCAGCAGCCCGCCTTCTACTACTTTGGCTTCGCCCGGCAAAATTTCCAATTCATCGGGCTTGTTCAGTTTTAGCGAAAAAGTATTTCGCCGCGCGTCCCACTCCCAGCGTCCGTATGCGACAAAGCGGGTCCCGCGGTCAAAGCGTTCTTTGTAATTATTGATGATCGGCATCGCCGCCTTGCCGGAGAGGAACCACCAGATCACAACGGGCTTGTGCCTGCGTTCGGCGTCGCTGGCCGTGATCTCAAAAATATAAAGCGAAGGCTGCCGCGCCGAACGGTTCTTCCCTACCTGAAAGCCGCCAGATACGCGCACATACAATTCGACAGAGCCTTCAAAACCGTCGTATAAAGAATCTATGGTGGTGAGATTCGAGCGGTCTTCATACCGCATCGGCAGGTACATCAACAGGTCTTCGACATTCGCCTTTGCCGGATCGCTCTTGTCGGCAAAATTCGCCACCGCGCCGGCAAGTTTTTTCCCGGCAAAAGCCGATAGTTTTGCCACACCGTATTTATGAAGTTCCTGGATGGGAGTTTCCAAAGTGATCTTTTCGGGCGCGCTCATTAATTGCCGATATTATCATAACAAAGCCGCATCTACTTAAAACTGTCAGTAGCGTCTGCGTTAGCAGATGCGTAAAAGCTTCAAGCAACGCACTTGCTAACACAAGCGCTACTGACATGAGCACGGGCAAGCCGTGCTTGCAGGCAGGAGCCTCCAGCTCCCAGATTTTACTCGCCGCATTTTCCCGCAAAAAAAGGCTGCGTGGTCAGACGCAGCCATAATTTACGCTAAGGGAGAAACTTAATATCCGATCATTTCTTTTTCGCCGCCGGCTTCTTAGGCGCAGCAGGTTTTTTAGGTGCAGCTTTCTTTGGAGCGGCTTTTGCGGCCGGTTTCTTTGGGGCCGGTTTGGCCGGAGCTTTTTTAGCCGCCGGTTTGGCTGCAGGCTTAGCAGCGGGTTTGGCTGGCGCCTTCATCGCCGGTGCCGCGCCGGCCTGTCCTACCGTAGCCTGGCTGTCACGCAGCATTTTTTCAAAAGCGACGGCATAACCGGCCATCAGCGCTGCTTTATCCAGTCCGTTGATGATCTTGCGCGAATTCGTATAGTCGCACTTGGTGCCGGAGATGGTGTCGGCCAATTTCTTGCCGGTAAAAGTTCCGTTGCGCATGCCGTAAGACATTATCTTGTAGGCAATGGCGGGATTTAACGCCAGCGCGGGATTGGTCAGCAACTGTGTGCCGAGCCCCAGCGCCGCGCCCAGATTCTTGTAATTAAAATCCCAGGTAAGCTGTACATAACCGCGGCCGAAATAGACGTTATTGTAAGTTTTCCCGTCGATCACCAACTTGACCGGGCTGCCGTACTTTCGTCCCTTGCCCTTGCCGAATTCTTCCAGCGGCTGGTACCGGTCGGCACACTCGTGTTTTACCGTGGCCAGCATATAGGCCGCCCAACGCACATCCGTAACCGCTGAGTCCTGCTCGATACCGGTCAGCAGGCTGTCCAATCCGTTGACCTGAGTTTGATTAAGGGCCCCGTATTTTTTTCGATAGCCGTTAAAAAAATTCTCACGGTTGAAAGCTAAATTTGCCATTTACACGCTCCTTCAGAAAACTTTGCCAGAAAACTTTACACGAATTTGAGAGAACTTTGTCTCTGATTATCTATTAGACGAAAAATGCAAAAACTTTTGCGAAAGGAATTATTCGGTCTTAAGGGAAAACGGGTTGAAATCCGTCTCGCGGTCGTAATAATCTTCGTGCTCTTTTCGTTTGAGAAAAGCCACGATCCGGTAGGTCAGAGGCGTAGCGACCGCTTCCCAGCCTACTTTGAGCAGGTAGTTGCTCCACATTACCTGGATGACCTGCTCCGTTGACCAGACACCCAGGAAAGCAACCGGGTAAAAGATCAGCGAATCGATCGCTTCCCCGCCGATGGTCGATCCGATCGTGCGCATCCAGAGATTTTTACCTTCGGTAAAGATCTTCATCTTTGCCAGCACAAATGAATTAGTAAACTCTCCCGCCCAAAAAGCGATCAGCGAAGCAAAGACGATGCGCGGCGTCTGGCCAAAAATAGACTCGAGCATTTTTTGCTGGTCGGGGTTCATGGTCGGGGCCACCGGCAGATTTACCACCGCCCAACTCATAAACGATGCGAAGATCAGCGCGCCGAATCCCGCCCAGATTACCCTGCGCGAGCGCGCATAGCCATAAACTTCCGTCAGAATATCGCCGAAAAGATAGCTGATGGGAAAAAACAAAACACCCGCGCCAAAAATAAATTGTCCGAAAAACGGCAGGTTAATAAAAGTAACCTTCTGCACGCCGATCAGATTTGAACAGAGCAGCACGCAGACGAACCCCGCCATTATCAGATCGTAATATTTATATTTCCGGTCGCTCATCGAATCTGTTTAGTGTATTTCGTGTGATTAGTGGTTAAAAATAAACTTCTAATAAAAATGGAAGCCGAATGTTATCAGCTTCCATAAGATATTTCATTTCGGAAATAAAAACTAGTTAAGCGCTGCTTCTGCCTTTTCGCAGTGCTCGTTAAAAGCGCCGGCCAGAGTTTGGGCGATCACCTGCGGCGGGCGGCCTTCGATATCGTGACGATTCATCATAAACACGAGCTGGCCGTCTTTTAGCAAGCCGATCGAAGGCGAGGTCGGCGGATTCGGTGCAAAGTATTCACGGGCCTTGTCCGTGGCGTCGATATCGGCGCCGGCAAAAACGGTGATCACCTTGTCCGGTTTCGCTTCATTCTGCAGCGCCATCGCGATTCCGGGGCGCGCGCCGCCCGCGGCACAGCCGCAAACTGAATTTACGATCACCATCAGGGTTCCTTTGGTGTTTTCAACGGCACTGATCACATCTTCCGGTGTTTTGGTTTCTTCGATCCCCAAATTGCTCAGTTCCTGACGCATTCCGTGGATCATTATTTCTGGATATGGCATATATATTAAACCTTTCAAATAAATCTTTATTTTTTTATAAAGTATTCTTTTAGGTGCTGTTAGTCAAGCTGTAAAAGATTACGACGGTTTTAGTAGTGACGGGGTTTGTCGCCAGAGGCGACCAATTTAATAGCGTCGGGTAACACCCGACGTCCCCCCCCGTCGCGACAAGCATCGGTCCGCGAGCGGACGAATTCGACACCCTCGGCGTCAGGGACCCTTTGAAAATCATCTACGTAGGGTTTCACCCTACGCTATTAAATCTATCGCCTTTGGCGAAAAAAACCATAGACTTCATAATTACTGGCCGGACACAGCCGGTAAAACTACTTCTCGATCACGACCTTCGTTCCGACCGGCACAGCTTCGTACAATTCCCCGATCTCTTCATCATCGAGCGCCATGCAGCCCCAGGTCCAATCTTTCGCCGTGCCGCCGCCGTGGATATAAATTTCGCTGCCGAGCGGAGTATCCTGCGGGGGCATCCGTTTTTCACTTATAGCCGCGGCGATCCCGTCATATTGCTCCTGCGATATAAGCCCGGTCTTTAGCCCGCGCCCGGCGTCTTCCATATTCGGATAGCTCAATCCCAGGCCCAGGGTAAATTTGCTCTGCGGATTTTTCACCGCAACATAAAATTCGCCTTCGGGGGTTTTGCCGTCATCACGTTTTTCCTTGTCGCCTTCCGGAGCAAAGCCAAGCACGATTGTATAGGTCCTCATCAACCGGCCATCGTCATAAAGCAGCAATTTCCGTTCGCCTTTTTTGATAACTATCTGTGCATTTTTCATTGGAAATGAGATGGGATGTTTTTCGCTATATAAAAACAAAATTACGAGGCCGCCCAGAAGCAAAAATAAACCTAAGATCGTAAAAACCCTGGTCATTTTGTGATCTCAAGTACCCGAGGGTCGTCTCCAACGCCCTCTATCCGGACGATAATGGTCTTTTCGGGCAGGCTGTAATTGCCTAATCTTTCAGCCCATTCGATTATTATCACGGCCTTTTCATCATTCAAAAGGTCGTCCAACCCTACCGCAAAAGCTGCCGAGCCGTCATCCGCCAGCCGGTACAGATCGATATGATAAACACGCAGGCGCGCCTCATAGAGATTTACCAGCGTAAAACTCGGGCTGGTCACTTCATCGATGTTGTGCTCGAGGCCTTTCAGCACACCCTTGGTAAAAAACGTTTTGCCCGCGCCGAGTTCACCGCGCAGCAGGATCATTTCTCCGCCTCTTAAGTCTTTTCCCAGCCATTCGCCCAGTTTGAATGTTTCCTCTTCCAGGCGGCAGATAAATGTTTCGGTTGTGTTTCCCATCAGATAGCAAACTATCAACTATGCACTATGAACTATTAACTATTTTCCATTGGTAACAGTTAATAGTGAATAGTTATTTCTTTTATCGCTTCGCCCAGCCGATCGGCAACATTCGACGCCGTCATCGTTCTCATGCCCAACTCACGCGCCGCGATATCGCCGGCTCTACCGGCAATATACAATGCCGCCACCACTGCTTCAAAGGTTTTTTCCATCTTTAGCGCGTCCGGGGTGTTTTTATCCAGATTTCCATAAGTTTGCGCCAAAAAGCCGGCGATTATCCCGGTTAACGTATCCCCGTTACCAGCTTTGCCCAAGCCTTCATTTCCCGTCGGATTTACCACAACTTTACCGCCGGGTTCGGCAATGAGCGTTTTTTCGCCTTTTAAAACAAGGATCACGTGGTGCCTTTTCGCAAAATCGCGGACCAGCCCGACCCGGTCGGACAAAACAGCCTTGTCTTCGGTTCCCAATAGCCGCAGCATTTCTCCCTGGTGCGGGGTAAGCACTAGCGGAAGCTTATCCGAGCCCTGCAAATCAAAGGGCGAGAGCAAATTAAGCCCATCTGCGTCTAAAACTAAAGGCGTAAGCCTATTTTCTACGATCTCGCGAACAAACTGCCCGGTCTGATCTGCATTAGACAACCCACAGCCAACTGCCGCCACATCGACTTTTTGGCTAAATTCTAGGAATTCTTTTGCTGCCCCGGCGGAAAACGACCCGTTTTCGGTTTCAGCGGTTTCAGCTAGCGGCAAAGACATCGCCTCCGGCACGACCCGTTCGGAAAACGCAGTTTGGATGGAAGCCGGAATGGCGGCGGTAACCAGGCCCGCCCCGCTTTTTACGGCTCCATTAGCGCATAAAACCGCCGCCCCCGAATAATTTCGCGAACCTACCCCCAGCAGAACGTGTCCGCGGGTCTTTTTGTAAGATGAGGGTGTGAGTTTGGTGTCTTCGAGCCACTTCTTAGCGTCATTATCATCCGCCAGATAAAGCTCCGATATTGATTCATCAATAAGAGCTTGCGGCGATCCGATATCCGCGATAACCAGCTCTCCGTTCAAGCGGGATGCCGGAGGAAGAGCATTGGCCGCTTTTGGCGCGGTGAATGTTACGGTTAAGTCGGGTCTCGCGGACTCGCCTATAAGCTCAGCGCTGTCAGCATTGAGTCCGGATGGCAAATCTATCGATATCAAATATTTACATCTACCTTGTTCACGTAAAGTATTAGCTAACTTTACTGCTTCAAGATATAGGCCCTCCAGCGGCCATGTAACCCCGGTCCCGAGGATCGCATCTACTATCACGTCACAAATTTCCCGGCTTTCATACCTTAGCAGGATGGTTTTCTTTAACTCTTCCGCATCATCACAGCAGTAAAAGATCAACTTTCGCTGTTCATCTGTTGCTTCAATATTATCGTTGTAAACTCGTAAATAGTTAAAGTTATGCAGCGCATCGTCTTTTGTATTGTCAATCTTGCTCAGTAATACAGCATAAACCGTGGCGCCAGCGTCAGATAGTATCCTGGCAAGCGCTGCGCCATCACCGCCGTTGTTACCTTTGCCGCAAAAGATCAACACCGACCTGCCGCTCACCTCACCGCTAAATCTCTCCTTGATCACGTTAAATACTGCAGTTGCAGCATTTTCCATCAGCCGCAGCGAATCCATGCCGGATTTTTCCGTGGTAAGCCGGTCGACTTCCCGCATTTCGGCGGCTGTGAGCACTTTTTTCATTAAGTGAGATGGTAGAAAAAGAGCCGCATTTGGTCAATAACCATTGCGGCTTAAATATATTTGAAGAAATATGTTCTCTCGACGAAGAGGAAAGACCTCCGGCCCGGCTATTTTAAACTCTTGCCGCCCCTGGGGCTGCTTAAGTTCTTGCCGCTACGCCTTAATTCCTTTTCCTTCTACGTATAAATAACAAACGGCTATTGGCTGTTTATTTCCAAAAATGGGTGATTATTTTTCATTTTCCCGGAAAAGCTTTATTAGCGCCTTTTCCTCCGGTTCAAAATCCTCGATCCTCTTTATCCGCCGATTAACCCTGGGGCGAAACTCATCGAGCGTGATCCCGGCTTCGTATTTCTTCAAAATGGCGGGGTGGATATAAGAGCCCCGGCAAACCGCGGGTGTGTTCCCCAACTGCTCCGCCACGGCTTTTACCGCCTTGACGATGTTCTTTTTGAGCACCTGCTCGTTATCAGCCCTGCCTATTTCGGCCAGGGCGATCGCCGCCAAAAGGGTCCCGCCCCAGGTTCGAAAATCCTTTGCGGAAAATTCCGGCGCGGTGATTTGCTTGAGATACCTGTTAATATCGCCGGGTTTTACCGGCTGTGTCTTCCCCTCTTCATTAACATAGTGGAAAAGCTTGCGCGCTCCGCCCAGTCCTTTTAACTCTTTCATCAGCGCGGCCAGTTCTTCATCGACCAGCACTTTGCGATGCTGTATATGGCTTTTACCTACATAATCGAACGTGAGCTTTCCTTTTCGCCCGACTTCCAGGTGCCTGTTTTGCAGCGTAGTAATTCCGTAGGTTTTATAATGCCGCGCGCTTTTTTCCGTGCCCACGCGCAGATAGAGCGAATTTATCAACCGCATCATGATCGCCAGCACTTTTTCCCGCGGGAAACCGTCAAGAGCTATATGTTCGTTGGTTACTTTACGCAGCTTCGGCAGGTATTCGCCAAACTTTTCGATCTTGGCAAACTTTTTGCGCTGCTGTCTTTCGGCAAACCTGGGATTATAGAGGTACTGGATCCGGCCCGTGGTATCCATTCCCACAGCCTGTATGCTGCTGGACGGCGCCGGCGATATCCTGACAAAACGCCAGGCGGGCGGGATCACCAGCGACTTTATTCTCTCCAGCGCTTCTTCCTTAACGATCTTTTTACCGCCGGCATCGACATAATAAAAGCCGCGTGACATCGAACCCGCTCGCTGCCACCATTTCGCCCGGCGCCCTCTGGCGATCATTTCCTTTGCTTTTGCTGTATCAAATAGAGGCTGTTTTGCCGCCATTTATTATCCCCCGCCTTGAACAGATCATTCCCGCGTTTTGATTATCTTCTTATTATTTTCAAAAATATGTTTAATTTAATACTTTACCGTTCGGTACGTTTCCCGTCCCTTCTTATCAAATTAAAGCCGGGCCACTAACAGCCCGGCCCTACCAGCTCAACTTGATTAATACGGAAATGCAAAACGCACGCCTTTAAAAACCTTGTTTTCACGCGGTTTCAAAGCCTCCTTTTTGGGTAGGCTGCAGACCCAGGCTGCTTTGCTCTTACCCTTGCCTTCAATGCGTTTACTGGAAACCGCGCCGCCGCTGATCCAGCAGCCCATTGCCGCGTACGCGGTTTTACCATCGATCATCGGAATTTTGGCCGTTTTTAATTCCGGACCATAGCAGGCCAATAATTTTTTATCCGCGGGATCGCGGGCCAGCATGCCGCCGGAGGCCAAACACCATTGGCCCGCATCCGATTGCAGGATTCCGCCGGCGCGCGCCAGCTTACTTTCTTTTGCCAGTTTTGGGTCGACCTTTTTAAGTCCTTCTCCAACCTCCTGATCATACCATTCGAATTCAACCGAGAGATGGTCCCGTGGGCCGCTGCCCCATAAAGTGGGCGTAAGCGGAACCTGGCTGACCGCAAAGCTGCATTTGTCATGACATGGTTCCGGAACGAGGGTCGATTTACCGTGGCTGTCTATATGTAACCCTCTTTGTTCCAGGATTTCGTTATAGTATGAGATCAAAGGTTTGACCGCCATCGGATCGACCAGCATATTTCCTCCCACCGGCAGTTGGCGGGCCACAATATCGGTCCGGTAATCAATCGCATAAGCGTTTCCCGTGATGGGGTTACCTTCCCAGGTGCAGATGTTATCGACGAACGTTGCATTAGCCTTATAAAGAAATGCCCCGAATCCGCCCGGGGGAGGATTCCAAATGCCGTACTCTATAAACGGTATCCTCGACGCGGCGTAACCCCAGTCGCCGAATTCTCTTTTTAATGAAGGCTCTAGTTCAAGTGTGATAGCGCCGCCGCGGTCCACGACCGAGATCGTGTACCCACCCGATAAACACATAGTGGAGTGAACAATGATCGCGTCATTACATCCGTGGACCTGGCAGGCGCGGATCGTTGAGGGCGCGAGAATACCGGCGAACAATATCATCGCGGCAAAATACACTAAGAATCTTTTTTTCATTTTAGTCTCCGGGGTCGATAAAAATTTACCGGTGAAGGTTATTGGGCTGTCGCTTTGATTCGTGAGAACAATCAATAGCCGCCGTCGGTATGGCTTAACATCAGCAGACCGTTGTAGAAATGTTAGAAGGTTATAGCATATGAGAAAAAAGAGGTAAAGAGATTATTACCCACGCTTTCACTAAGCCGGTTCATGTTTTTACTCGTACCCGTCTTTTTGTTAACGGTTGAAATCTCCCAACGCACGGTTCATCACATTTACCTTTCGCGGCCGGCGGATCTTAGTTAATTTTTAGCAGGCTTAAAAAAGAGAGAGCCGGATAGCATTAATTTCGGAAAACTTTTGATCAGGAGAAATATCATGAATAACAATAAAATTAAACTTTTAGCTGCGACTGCGCTGGTGGTCTTTACGATGTGCCTGAGCGCGGCCGCCCAGGCCGGCGGTGTGGACGACCCGTGCCGGCAGTTCATGGGAAGCGGGGGACGCTGCCAAACGGTCGGCAGCGGCGGTAGGATGAGCGGCGATTCCAGCCAGATCTTCGGCAGCGGCACCCGTCAAGACGCCGGCCAGATAGTTGGCAGCGGCTCATTTACCGGCGTGTTTATGGGCAGCGGCGGAGCTACCGATGGCGGCGGTACTATCGGAAGCGGTACTCTCACCAGTGGCGGCGGAACGCTTGGAAGCGGCAATGCCATAGACGGCCAATATCTCGGGAACGGTGGCTATCTCGGCAGCGGCAACCGCTCCGGGGTGATCGGAAGCGGTACGGCTACCGGCGGCGGCCCGTCTACCGAAGACTGTGGCGGCCTGATCGGAAGCGGCACTTTCACCGGCTGTAGGAACTCCGGCGAGAGTTTGTCCATCTGGGACTGGCTTCGCAGCCTTTTTGAATAGGAAGGGCTTTGTCTATAAAGTCGCGGATGTTAGCCACTAATTACACAAATAACACGAATAAGAATCTCTAATTCGTGTTATTTGTGTAATTAGTGGCTAATAAATGAGTGTCCAGGCTTTGCCGCCCGAAGCAGGGCCTTTTTCTTTTTTCGTCACCTATTTCTGCCGGGCAGTGTCTTTATAGTGACCGTTTTTTGATTTTAGGAATCAAAATATCAAAAACGGGCGTATTAACACCATGGCGGAAGACCTATATAAGCTTTCAGCCGGGGACAAAAAAACCGGCCGGCAATTTTGGCTGACCACAGGCTTGATCCTGGGTTTCTACACCTTTCTGATCCTGCTTTTTCTCCCGCAAGTCTTCCTTTACTCCATCGAGTTGCCGAAAGCGCCGCCCTGGTATATTTTTGCCTGGCGGCTGGCCGTCGCCCATTACCTGTGGGCGTTGCTGACGCCGCTCGTTTTTTGGCTCGGCCGCCGCCTGCCGGTAGAGCGGACAAATTTGTTTCGCAATTTAGGCCTTCATTTTGTCTTCAGCCTTCTTTTCGCCGCCTTTCACACCATCGCCTACCAGCACATTACCGGGTTTTTCGATGGTGCCAGTTTCGCGCAGGTCAACACCGCGCTTTTCCGCAGCCGCGGGGCTTTTTTGAATGGGGTGACCAACGGTTTTGTTTTCTATGCCGGGCTGCTGGCCTTTAGCCAGGCGGCAAATTACGCCGTTAAATATCGCGACCGTGAATTTCGTCTCCAGCAGGCGGAGTTAGCGGCTCTAAAGACACAGCTTCACCCGCACTTTTTATTTAACACTTTGAACGCCATCTCGGCGCTGGTCTATGTCTCGCCGCCCGCGGCCACCGCGACCATTTCGCAATTGAGCGATCTGTTGCGGCTGACGCTGCGCAACAATAAAACTCAGGAAGTGACGCTCAAGGAAGAGCTGGATTTTCTGCGCAAATATCTTCAGATACAGCAAACGCTGCTGCAAGAGAGGCTGGAAATAATCTGGGCGATCGCGCCCGAAACTCTCGACGCGCTGGTGCCGAACATGCTGCTTCAGCCGCTGGTAGAAAATTCCATCAGGCATGGCATCGCTCCCCGGGAAGAAGGCGGACGCATCGAAATTTTCTCGCGATATGCGGACCGTGAGCTTTTACTCGAGATCAGGGATAACGGGCCGGGTCCGGCGGTTCCGCAAACCAGCACGCAAAACGGCAAAGGTGACGGGGTCGGCGTCAGCGGAATCGGCCATGGTGGAATCGGCTTACTAAATTCCAAGATGCGCCTGAAACGCCTTTATGGTGAAGCGCAAGTCTTCGAATCCGGAGCGATGCCCGGCGGCGGCTGGCGCGTGAGCGTGATCATACCTTTTCGCGAATATACGCAACCCGAGGAGACATGGGAGGAAGCAAAGTGAAGATCCGCACTTTGATCGTTGACGATATGAAATTGGCGCGCACACGCCTTAAGCTCTCGCTGGCGCGGGACGCCGAGATCGAAGTCATCGGCGAATGCGCCAATGGCCGCCAGGCAGTAGCGGCGATCGGAGAGCTCGATCCGGAACTTGTTTTTCTTGATATCCAAATGCCTAAGATGAGCGGCTTTGAGGTTGTCGCAGCCGTCGGGGCCGAACAAATGCCGGCGGTGGTATTCGCTACGGCATTTGACGAATTTGCCTTGCAGGCTTTTGAAGTGAACGCTCTCGATTACCTGTTAAAACCCATCGACGAAGAACGCCTTGCCAAAACCGTTGAGCGCGTCAAACGGCGGATCAGGCAAACCCGGCGCGGCGGCCTGGATGAGCGCTTAATGCAGTTACTCGGCCAGATGCAAAATAAAACGGAATACCTCAAGCGCATTCCCGTTAAAACGGCGCAGCACACGGTTTTAGTATTAACGGAAGATATCGATTGGATCGGCAGCGCGGGAAATTACCTCGAACTTCATGCCGGCAAGGATATTTATCTGCTCCGCGAACGGCTTAACCGGCTGGAGCAAAAGCTAGACCCCGAACACTTCATCCGCATTCATCGTTCGGTGATAGTAAATATCGACCGCATCAAGACCCTGCACCCGATGTTCAACGGCGACCAGCTAATAGTTTTACAGGACGGGACCAAACTGAATCTCAGCCGCACCTATAACGAAAAACTTCTCGCGCGCTTATCGAGTTAATACGCAAACTATCGAGACTTAGTGTTTGAATAAATCTTAGTTGATCGAATCCAGATTTATATTGGTAATGTTAGAAGTGTTTATCAGCACCGGACTATTTTCAAGAATAGTTTCTGCTTGTATCGCATCGGTCGGTTTAGAATACAAAAAGCCTTGCCCGAAAGCACAGTCCAGACCGATTAATTGGAGAGCTTGTTCCTCCGTTTCGACCCCTTCGGCGATCACCTGCATATTCAAGTTTTTAGCCAGCATGACTATCGCCCGAACGATCTCACCGTTTTCGTGTTTGGAATTCATTAAATTAATGAACGAGCGGTCAATTTTCAGATAGTCGATCGGCAGGCGCTGCAAATGACTCAAGGAAGAATAGCCGGTGCCGAAATCGTCGATGGAAAGCCGTACACCGAGTTCACGCAGGCGATTCATGATCGTAATTGCCGAGTGACTGTTTTCCATCACGTGACTTTCGGTTATTTCCAGCCGCAAGAATCGTCCTTCTAATCCGGTTTCCCGCAAGATCGCGGCGACCCTTTCGGCCAGATCGACTTGCATGAATTGTTTGCACGAAAGATTGACGCTGATGGTCAGATCGCTTTGGGCGGGAAAGCGCTGCTGCCATTCGCGAACCTGTCGGCAGCTCTCGTGAAGAACCCATTCGCCGAGCGGGATTATCAATCCCATATCTTCGGCGATCGGGATAAATTCGTCCGGCATAATTCGGCCGCGCTCCGGATGAAACCAGCGTACTAAAGCTTCAAAACCGATCAATTGATTTTTGGAAAGCTGCATGATCGGCTGATAGAAAACGGAAAATTCACCGCGTTCCAGAGCCAGACGTAATTCAGTTTCGAATCGCAAACGATTGCTTACTTGCTCGCGCATTGCCTGGCTAAAGGTCTCATGCTGTCCTTTGCCGCTTGATTTAGCCCTGTACATGGCGATATCGGCATCGCGCAGCATCTCTTCCGGAGTCTTATACTTTGTACTTCTCAGCGTCACCCCGATACTGACAGTGATAAAAATTTCACGTCCATCGAGACTGAAAGGCTCTTTGAAGAGGTCTTTGATCCTTTCGACAACAAACAAAGCATCTTTTGAATCGGTTAATTCATTAAGCAAAATCGTAAATTCGTCGCCGCCGAGCCGGGCCACGACGTCGTCGCCGCGGAGCAGCGATTCCAGCCGCCGCGCGATCATTTTAAGAAGATTGTCGCCTTCCAGATGCCCGAGCGAGTCGTTAATAAGTTTGAATCCGTCAAAATCCAGGAACAGAACCGCAAAGGTCTTTTCGTGTCGTGGTGAGCGCCCCATTGCGCGGCGCAGGTGTTCGAGAAAAAGAGCTCGATTCGGTAGTGCGGTTAGTGCGTCATGAAGAGCATTGTGCAGCAGTTGCTCTTCGGCACGCTTACGCTCGGTGATATCGGTGTGGACACTCATCGAACCGATGACGTTGCCATCCATATCATGCGTCGGAACCGCGCCCACGAGCGACCAGATCATTTTGCCCTCACTGGTTCGCAACTGTAATTCATAATTTTCCGAAGCGCCTTCACGCCGGCGCTGGTTGGCTTTTTCAACAATTTTTTGTCCTTCGCGATCAAGCAGCAGTAATGAAGCATTTTGGCCGATCAATTCTTCTTCCCGATAGCCGAGCATCTCGCAAAAACGCTTGTTGGTGAAAATTATATGGTCCTCGTGATCGAGATGAAGCAGTCCCTCGCTCATATTTTCGACCAGGGTACGAAGCTTGTATTCGCTTTCGCGAAGGGCGGTGTTTGCCTTGACGCGAGACGTTGCGTCACGATTAATACTTAAAACCGCCGGCCTGCCTTCGAATTCAATGACCGAGGAACTTATCAAAATGTTGATCGGCGTACCGTCCTTGTGGTAATGAACGCTCTCAGACGACTCGGCCTCATCATTATTACGCATTCTGCCAGTAGCGCTGCGCTGGTCGCCTTTGAAGATATCCTTCAAGCTGCGCCCGACAAGCTCTTCCCGGGGGTAACCATACATTTTGCAGGCATAATCATTGACGTTAAGCACGATCTCATTTTCCGGTTCGAAAATAATGATCGCATCATTGGCCAGTTCGAAAAGGTTGCGATACTCTTCCGATTTTCTTAAAGCCTCTTCCGCGCGCTTGCGCTCCGTTATGTCGCGCACAACGAGGGTAAATACTCTCTCGCCGTCGGAACTATACTCGCCAAAGGAAATTTCAATTAAAAACTCGTGGCCGTATTTGTGCAGCGCTGAGACTTCAACTACCTGAGGAGAAAGATGCCGCTTTTCAGCTCCCAAATAGCGTCTCAGCCTTGCCTGGTAATGCCGGCCCATTTTCTCGGGCATGAGTTTGTCGAGTTTTTCGCCCATTAATTCATCCGCTTTGTAACCGAAGATCTGTTCGGCGGATTGATTAACAAACAAAATAGCGGCTGTTTCGTCAATTGTGATGATGGCATCCGAAGCTGAATCGGTAACGACGCGGTAACGCGCTTCGCTGGCATCGAGTTTTGCCGTGTTTTCGGCGATCTGCAGCATCTCTTTTTGCCCGCGCAAACAGGAAAGGATCAGGAAAATATCTTCAAATATGACCCAGCCGGCATGTTCCAGCCAACGCCAGTTCTCCGGCGCTAGAATGCCAAACACCGACTCCGGATAGAACAAACCGCGAAATATATGGTCGAGCGCGACCACCACCGTCGCCGGGATCAATACACGCCAATCACGGTAAAACGACAGAAAAGCCAGAGAACCGAAGACGTGAAAATGTGTCTCGATGCGGCCGCCCGTCAGATGGATCAAAAGGCCGGACATCAGCATTTGTCCGATCGCGATAGTGTGGCGCGTCAAAGTATGTCCGGGGCGAAAAACCGCCAGGAAAATCGGGAAAAAGCTTATCACGCCGCCGAGAAAGATGGCTGCCCAAACATGCAGGTGGGTTTGGCTGGTTTGCCCGATCCAGGTCCGCGGTGAGATCACCAAAGCCGCCACGATACCCGCTATCCATTGGATCAGCATCAAGACTGCAAACATGCGGTCGGTTTGCCGGTAAATTTGCTGCTGATGCTCGGTATAAATTTGTCCAACCTGCCTTTTAACAGCCGGTTTGGATCTGTTAGTCGTGTTTGGAATTTTACTGTTGTGCATATTGCATTGATCCGCCCGGACAATCTTTGTTGTGCAGGGGACAACCGAAAACGGACGTTTTTGTTCCCTTGCCAACTTCCTGCGTGACAATTTCAAAGATAGCGCGGCTTCCGGCATTGTCACCTTCCAGCCCGCGCGAAGCGGTTATTCCGCCGTCAAAACGCAAATTTCCCTGTCGGTCGTATAGCAATACCAAACCGGATGTCTGAGCGTTAAAGATCCTGGTTTCGCGTTGGTCTTCGTCGATCAGGACATGAACATTGGGGATGGCTTCGGCGCTCGAGCGCGAATCGGTTTGCGTCCATTGTTCGTTTTCATCTGGCGGCTTGATAAAGACCACATACGCGTTTAGCTTGTCATTAACGTTCGCCATTAGACGTGAAAGCTCGTGCAGGCTGGCTCGCGTACACGGGCATTTCGGATGAGCAAAAAAGACAAGCGTCGGACGCTCGGCATCGCGCTCAATATTACTTTCAGCCGGAAAGGCCAGTGGATAAGAAACATTCCTTTCACCCGGAGTGCTCTCATATTGCATTAAGTAAAAAACACCCCCGACGGCCGCGGAGAACCACAATATGGCGCAAAAGAGGAGAAGGGATCTCATAGAATTTATACAAGGACAAAGGAACTCAGGTCACATCGGGAGTGTTATGAATTGATAAATTAACTTTAGTTTTTAGGGAGTGTTAGCAAGGGAGTTGCTGTTACTATTCTACAAAAACGTATAAGAATATACAATAATTAAATTTTAAGTAGTTAAAGGCCTAAATATTACTTAATTTTCCAAATCGGCAGGGAGGAAGATAGCTTTAACAAACTTATGAGCAGGCCTCTGCCGGAATGCGGTATAAATAAAGAATTTAGGGTGGAATTTACATGCAGAGAGAGATAACTATCTTGTAAGTCATTGAAAATAAAATGCTCCCGGCGCGATTCGAACGCACGGCCTACCGCTTAGGAGGCGGTCGCTCTATCCAACTGAGCTACGGGAGCACAAGTTAATTTTGGATTTTGGATTGCCGACTTTGGATTGTCAAGTTTTCAATCGTCGTACTTCAAAAGCGAAAAGACTTCCCTGTCACCAAACTTCTGCCTTCCGTTCAGGAACGTAAGCTCAACGGCGAATACAATTCCGGCAACATTTCCCTTTTGCTGTTCTACCAGGTCGACCACGGCCTTGGCGGTCCCGCCGGTTGCCAGCAGATCGTCAACGATCAAAACATTGTGCCCTTCGCCCACCGCGTCTTTGTGCATCTGCAGCGTATCCTGTCCGTATTCCAGGTCGTAAGACACGGAAACGCATTCAGCCGGCAGCTTATTAGGTTTGCGCACCGGCACAAACCCCGTCCCCAACGCGATCGCCATCGGCGCGCCAAAGATAAAACCGCGCGATTCGATGCCGATAATGGTATCGATCTGTTTGCCTTTATATTGCTCGACCAGCGCATCGATGGTTTGTTTCAAACCGTCAGCATCTTTTAATAGGGTTGTAATATCGTAAAAATTTATACCCGGTTTCGGGAAATCCGGCACTTCACGAATAAGTGTTTTTAAATGTTCCATCAAGTCAATTTTTGGATTTTAGTTTTTAGATCTTGGATTTGTTTTTTCAATCTGCGCTCCAAAATCCACCATCTAAAATCGGCTCACCTTTCTATTCTAAATGCGGAATACAAACCGCTCGGTTCGATCACGATCTCTTCCAGCCTATCGACCTCCGAGTATTCCGGCCCGGTGGCCAGGTCGTGTTTAAAAGCTTCCACTACCTCCGCCGGAGCTTCCACCAGCGCTTCGACGCGCCCGTCCGGAAGATTTCGCACATAGCCCCGGACCTGGTGCCTGGCTGCCGCGCGCTGCGCAAAAAACCGGTAACCCACGCCCTGTACTACTCCGCTGATCAAAAACCTTCGCGCTATTATCATTTTCGAACCTTGAATATTGTGCTTATCGCACGATGTTTTTGCAACCGAACGAGTTGACTATTCAGGCATTTACCAAGAAAATGTTAGCAGCTAAGTTATTTGTTTCCAGAAAAATCATGAAACACCGCGGCCGCAGATCTACTTCAGCCCTTTACGCGTTCACGATGCTGTTTATCGGCGCGGTGCTGACGGTGTCTGCCCAGCAAAGGCCTTTGCTGACCGAGGAGGTCGATACGGTTCCGGTCGGTTCGGTCCGGTTCGCTGCCGGAGTCGATTTTATTCAGGATGCCAAATTTCCGCTGTCCGGTTTGAAAGGCGATCTGACCCGTGTCGGCGTCATCAATCTGACCATCGGCATCAACACCAATATTGAATTTCAGGTCGAAGGCATTCTGCAAAATTTCGTATCGATAAATTCGGCACTAAGCCCGTCGCCGATCCCGCTTTCGATGCCGCCCGGTTCCAATTCCGCTAACGATTCGGGCGATTTCACTATTTCGACCAAGATCAAACTGCGTAATGAGACAAAACTTCTGCCCGCACTCGGATTTAAGTTCGGCGTTACTCTGCCGAATTCCGACCAGGCCCGCGGTATCGGAACAAATCAGGTGAACGCGTTCGGCAAAGTGATCATTCAGAAAAAATTCGGCAAGCAGTATTCGGACAAACAATACTTCGCCAATGTTTTTGCCAACGTCGGATTGGGCATAATGCCCGCGCCGCTGCAGAGTTTTACGCAAAATGACGTGCTGCTTTACGGGGTCGGCGGCATATTCCGCATCAACAAATCGATCAACTTTGCAGGTGAGGTCAACGGCCGCGCCAGCACGCGCAGCGGAAATGCTCCGCTTGGCACCGAATCGGTTTCCGAGCTCCGGCTGGGCACGCAGATCAAAGCCTCCGGGCTGCGTTTTGATACGGCCGCCATCATCGGGCTTGGCAAATTCAGCCCGCGCTCCGGCATAACCTTCGGCGTCACTTACCAATCACCCAGTATTTTCACCCCGGCAAAATAAAAGATGCGCGCGGTCGTTCAAAGAGTTACCCGGGCCAGTGTAACGGTTGACGATAAAATTGTCGGGCAAATAGGCAAAGGCGTGCTAGTTTTGCTCGGAGTCGCGCAAACGGACACTGAAAAAGATGTCGATTACCTGGTGGAAAAGATCGTCAACCTAAGGATCTTTGACGACGAAAATGGAAAAATGAATCTTTCTCTTTCGGACACCGGCGGCGAGATCCTGGCCGTTTCGCAATTCACCCTTTACGGCGACACGCGCCGTGGCCGGCGGCCTTCATACATCGACGCCGCTGTGCCGGAACGGGCCAATGAACTTTACGAACTCTTTGTCCGCCAGGCAAAAAAATTCGCTCGGGTCGAGACCGGGCAATTTCAGGCAATGATGCAGGTAGAATTGGTCAACGATGGTCCGGTGACGATCCTGATAGACAGCACAAAACTTTTTTAATTTCTTACAATGTTTGAAGTCAGAATTTTCAATCCCTTTAAAGGCGGAATGGATACGATCGCCACTCTGGCGATCTCGTCCGAAAGCGAAGCTGCTGAGAAAGCTGAGGAATTCCTCTCTTCCAACGGCATTAAGCTCGGCGAGATCGTCGCTGTCGGCTCCGAAGAACGCCATACGATAATTGGCCTTCCCGATCAGGAATCGGTCGCCACCGAGGGCGGCGGATTTTGGTTCGTCGCAAATCACGTCTATTTCGTCTTTAAAGCCATAAAAGAAGAGTTAGGGATAAAGGTCGATTCCTTTATCGATCTCGGATGCGGCCCGGGAAATATTCTGATCGCCGCGCGAAATCTTTTAGGCGCGACGCGGTTGACCGGTGTGGAGATCGATATTGCTCTGGTAGAACAGGCAAAACGTAATACGGAGCCGTGGGGTGCTGAAATTATTACCGAAATTATTCAGGCCGATCTGCTCGAATGGAGGCCTGCCGTCAACAACTTCGATATGGTTTACGCCTACGATCCGATACGTGACCCCGCCTTAAGAGAAAGATTTCTCAGCGGGTTGGCTGGTTGGCTCCGTGACGGCCAGTATGTTTATTACAATCGCATCGTTGGTGAAATGCCCGTCTGGCTGGAAAAGATAGAGATACCGAATTATGATGTTCCTTGTCTTTACACCTTTGCTAAAAACAAGGTCTGAGAATTTATATCAGGAGTTGGCCAAAGTTTACATGTTCAAAAAGATCATTCTCATCACACTCAGCATATTTTTTGCCGTTCTATCATTTTCCTGCAATCAAGCCGGTGATAAGAGCGCCCTGCCGAAAAACGACGCCGGCGGCAAGCCGCCTTTTACAAAAGACGCCAAACCCGTCGCCGATACGGAAGTTGCCGTGATCGAAATGGAAAACGCCGTCTTTGGAAAGATCGTGCTCGAGCTTTATCCGAATGTCGCGCCTAAAATGGTCGAGCGTTTCAAAGAACTCGTCAAAGAAGGTTTCTATAACGGCGTTACTTTTCACCGGATCAATACAACGAATGCGTTCGTGATACAGGCCGGAGATCCTCTTTCGAAAGACAACGATCCTGCTAACGACGGCAGCGGAAGTTCGGGCAAACCCAAAATACCGGCCGAATTCAGCGACATACCGTACGAAGCGGGAACGCTGGGCGCCGCCCGGCTGGGCACTGATATCAATTCGCAGGACTCCCAGTTTTTTATTACTCTTCAGCGCATGCAGCCCTTCGATAAAGGCTACACCGTCTTCGGTAAAGTGATCGAAGGTATGGGTAATGTGCGGACGATCGCCGGCGTGCCGAAGTCCGGGCCAGACAAGCCGGCGGAAAAAGTGGTGATCAAATCCATCACGCTGCAGCCGCATCCGTAGAACAGTGAGCAGATTTCGCTTTCCGGCGATCTCTTTAAATTGCCACTAGCTTTAGCTAGTGGGTTAAGTAATCAAAAAATTAAGGCTTTAGCCTAATCAGAATTTGGCTAAAGCCAAACAACATTATTGACTCATGAAACCACTAGCTAAAGCTAGTGGCAATTTATATTCGGGTATGAAGACCTCGGCGATCTATATTCGAATCGTTCGGGCATTTGCTGCCAACCGTAAATCAGCTTAAAATACAGGAGTTGGGAGGCATAGATTAAGAAACTACAACCATCTTGCAACCAACATTTCCATATGCTCGCGTAGCTCAGTGGATAGAGCGCTCGCCTCCGAAGCTAGAGGTCGCTGGTTCAAATCCAGCCGCGAGTATTTTCCTTTTCCCAGATGCTGATAATCAACCGCGACAAAGCAAATATCATCAACACACCGCACGGCTCTGAGATCAGGCCGTTGATGGACCGCACCACGTCCGCTATCGAAAAATGCAGCCTGGCCGAAGAGATTCTTCCGCCGGGGGCAGCCGTCGGCAGACATTTTCACCGGGAAACCGAAGAGGTTTATTACATCTTATCGGGTTCGGGCGAGATGACCGTTGGCGAAGAAACAGCCCAGGTTTCCACGGGTGACGCCGTTTATATTCCGGCGGGTAATGTTCATACATTAAAGAACACCGGCAGCGAGCCGATGAAAATAATGCTCGTTTGCGGCGCGGCGCACAGCTTCGACGATTCATTTCCCGTTTCGGACGAACAGGTTTGATCTTTTTTAATAGCTTTTATTTAAATTAAGAACAACTCACCGCCCCGCCTTGTCGCCTTTCACGGACTCTTCTCATATCCATGACGTAAAAATGTACCCCAACCGCAAAGAAATACCGGGACGAACCTTTGATACTCATGCTCGCCAGGGAGCGGCATAAATTCATTGATTCGTCCCGGTAATTGGATCGATCTTGTTTTCTTATTTTCGCGTTCTTTTCGGGCGCGAAAACTTACCGATCGTCTTAGTTCCTGCTCGGGTATATTCCTTCCAATGCGATACACCAGTTCAGCACCAGGTACGGCTGCAGGAGCGATATCGGCTGGCTGCCGCCGGTAATGCCTATCTGGCCGGTGAGACTGCCCGCCGCCAACACCGAATCTGACGCACCGCCAACATATATGCTCGCTCCGCCTAAAAGGTTACCCGTGGGCGTGGGGGTTGTTTTTGTCGCGGAACTGGCATTTAAACCACCGGTATATGTATGGTTATGGCCCGGCATTTGATTGACGGAGATCGTCGTCGATTCCGTACCGCCCACCTGGCCCAGATCATAATTGCTTAAGCCGGGTCCCTGCCCTGCGGAGAGGGGAGCCCGCCCGCGCAGATCGGGGAGCGCAAAAGTGGTTTGGCCATTGCCGCCGAAAGTGGTGCCCAATAGAGAGAAAAGCGCGGTATTTTGAGCTATCGGCAATATTTGTCCATTGCAAAAAGCCCAGCCTCGCGGTGAAAAGTTATACGGAACCAACATTAGCTGTCCTATGAAGGGTTCTGACATCGGGATTCTCCTTTAAATGTATTTCGTTTGGAAAAAAACTAACCGTATTGCGACGGTTTACCGGGCATCGGATCCAGGTTACCGGCAGATAAAAATGCTTCCGGCCGGCGGCCAAAAATGAAAATGCCCAAAGTGAGTGCTGTACATTATAGCCGTAATCGTAGCAATTAAGAAAGCAGAAAATGTCTTCTTTGCTACCTAACACGGCGGCCGGTTAAAAAAAAATGGAGCGCTATGGTCCGCGCTCCTAAGATTTGTTCTTCGAGATTAAAAGTTTAATTCCTGCTGGGGAAAATTCCCTCCACAGCAATGCACCAATTGATGACCAGAATGGGCTGCCTGTTTTCATGCGGTTGGGTGTTGCCACTGCCGCCGATCGAAGCGGGATCCATCACGGAATCGAGAGTGGCGTTGGTAAAGCTGTCCGACGCACCCAAATTATTAGCGTTTGGCGCCGACACGAATTTTTGTCCCGTGCTGGCCAAGAGAAGATGAGGATGTATCGGTATTTGCGTGGTCTGAAGGGTCACGCTTTCCGTTCCGGAAGCCTGTCCCTGGGCATAGTTGCCTAAGCCCGGGCCCTGTCCGAAATGAAGCCCTATCCTGCCGCGCATATCCGGGACCGCGAATGTGGTGATGCCGTCACCACCGTAGGTCGTTCCCAGCAAGGCAAAAAGGGCCGTATTTTGCGCGATCGACATCAGTTGTCCATTGCAGAAAGCCCACCCCCGCGGGGCGAACTGGAAACCGAACTGTTGTACCTGTCCTAAAAATTGATTTGACATTAAATTTCTCCTTTTAAGAGCACGGTTTGCAATATTATCCTTAATTTAATGGCGGATGATCGCAACCGTTCCATTGAGCTTTTCAAGCGCCAGCTCCAACGGATCTAATTTTTCGTTTAGTTCCTGGAAGGAAATATTCCATTTATGCATATACACCAGTTCAGGACCAGATATGGCTGCATGTTTTGGTGGGGCTGGCTGCCTCCGGCAGTTCCGATAGTTAGCGGATCGAGGACCGAATCCAGGGAAGCATTGGTGTAGATATTTGCTCCGCCGAGATTGTTGGCAGCGGGTACGTTATTCAACTTACCGCCCGACGCGGCATTCAAAGCATGGGTATGCGCCGGCATTTCCGTGGTGATCAGCGTTACGGTTTCCTGGCCGGCTGTCTCGCCGATAGTGTAATTACTGAGTCCGGGACCCTGGCCATAGTGCATGGAAGCTCTTCCCCGCAGATCGGGAAGCGCGAAAGTTGTCTGGCCATTGCCACCGTACGTAGTTCCCAGCAGGGAAAACAACGCTGTGTTTTGGGCGATGCTCATGATCTGCCCATTACAAAAAGCCCAGTTGCGCGGCGCAAAATTAAATCCGAACGACTGTATCTGTCCAATATAACTTTGTGACATCAGAATTCTCCTTTAAATATTCGGTATGGAAAAAAGTCCGCAGTTTCGGGCGCGGGAGATCCTGAAACTCAGCAAACAAATTTGTCTCCGGTGAATCGCCAAAATAATACACTGCCGGATAATTTTTTGCAAGTAAAATTGCCCGCCCATCCCGGCTTATTTTTTCTAAATTAGTAACTTACGGGCTTTTTGAAGTGGAAAAACCATCCTTCTGGGTTACAATGCTTTTGTTTGCCTCCCAGCATAGAAAGGAGCTTACTATATGGCTTTATCGCGGCGTAAATTTACGCAGGTGGCTGGCGCGGCAATGGTAGGGATAGGTTTTGCAGGAGCGGCGTCCCGGACATTTTCACAATCATCAAGATCGGCCGGGCTGTTTTCCATTACCGGCGAAGCGGCATCTGACATGCTGATGAGTTTCAACAGTGAAACTTTCGCACCCTATATAGGTACTATCTTTCGCTCAGGCCAGAGCGGGTATTCATTTCGCCTGACTGAGGTCGCCCAACATAAAGGTTCGCAAGAAAAACGTTTCGGTATGAGCGGCGATAGTTTTTCCCTGTTTTTCCGGAGCGTGGGCCGAAAAGATGTGCCGCAGGACATTCATACCTTTGAACACCCTTCGTTAGGCACGTTTTCATTGTTTATCGCTCCGGTCGAGCGCGGCGGAAAAACTTACGAAGCCGTGATCAATCACTCATCGCTTTTATAAACCTCAGGCCGGATCCTGGAGTTTATTAAAGACCGATTCGAAGATCACTCCCCGGCTGTCTTTGCCGACAGGTACAATAAAGATCTCGGTTTCGCCTATTTTCTCGTTTTCGAAATGGGCCATTCCCTGCACGATCGGCGTGTCTTCCGGGGCCGTGAAGGTCAATACATAGGTCCGCTGCCGGAATTTCTCTATTTCCGCGGTAACCTCGATCAATTTCATGGTCACTTTGTATTCCGGTGAGAAACTGAAAATAAAATCAGTGTCTACACACCCCGCGTACTCATCCCTGGTAAATTCTTTTATCATAATTTTTCGTCGATATTTTCCGGGGTGCTTTCCGGCTGCCATCGCAGAAGGTAATGCGAACCGGTATTCCCGATAAAGTCCATTCCTAAACGTTTATACAATTTAATAGCTTTATGATTGCTTACTAAAACACTAAAGTTAAGCGGTTTGTTTGATCCTTCGGCCTCCCGCATCAGGCCCTGGAAGATCACCGTGCCGATCCCGAGACTGCGGTAATCGGTAAAAACGGCAATGTCGATGAAAAAAAGCTCTGCTTCGTTTCGGGTTGTCATCATCCGGCCGACCGGCGTGCCGTTAAACAGGATTATCTCATGCAAGGCGTCCGGATACTGCGCCTCGTATTGCGCTTTTTGAGCGCGGTATTGCATGTCAACCAGCATTTTCGCCTGCTCGTCAGGCATTCCCCACATCATCACGTCCTCTTCGCGAGTGCTCGCGTAGAGTTCTTTAAGAAACATTTCATCGTCCGGCATAACGACCGGGCGCATTGAAACTTGTTCCGAAATTGAGGTATCTGAACCGTCTGTCATAAAAATTTTAAATTTTCGTGGAAAACCGCCGCAATTGATAATCTTTATATAACCGTGGGGATTATGTCACATTTTTGTGGCTCGCCCACAATTCCTGAAAGCGGAATTATCGAATTTCGCTCAAGAAACCTTAACCGATAAACGCACCCCCGCAGTGATGCGGGTTCGCAAAGTCGTGAATCTGGCAAAACCAGATCGTCCGGCCACCGAAGTGAGGTCCCCGATGCGCAGCTTAAAACTCGTTGTATTTTCCGCGATAGCATTTTCCTGCTTATCTCTTAATATTTTTGCCCAGAACAGTTTCTCGTTAAACCGGGAGCGTTTTGTCCAGCCCGCTCTTAAGAACTACTCCGATCCTGAACTTAAAGTTCAGTACAATATGGAGAAGATCGTGATGGGGCTGATCAACAGCAAGCGCGCCCAGCAAGGCCTTTCTGCGCTTGGCTGGAATGAAAAAGCGGCCCAGATCGCACGCCTGCACAGCGAAAACATGGCGCACTACAAATTCTTCAGCCATCGCGGCCTTGACGGCCTGATGGTAAATGACCGCGCCGACAATATCTCATTGGACTGGCGCGCTATCGGCGAAAACATCGCTTATAACCGCGGTTACAACGACCCGGCCGAATTCACCGTGCAGAGGTGGATGGACTCGCCCTCGCACAAGGACAACATCCTCGATCGGCGCTGGAAGCAAACCGGCATCGGGGTCATAACCGCTCCGGACGGCACTTACTATTTGACCCAGGTTTTTCTGCTGGATTAATTAAGGCAAATGTATAGATCATTAAGGTGGCGTTGTTTAAGGCGTCGCCTTTTTGTTTGTTCATCTCATTGTGGTTGATCGGATATTCCCTTTTCGAGTGCTTTAAATTGCCACTAGCTTTGGAAGGATATTTTGGGGATTTGGGCTTTAGCCCAACTTACGTTTTTTACCCACTAGCTAAAGCTAGTGGCAATTTATAAGCGGTGCACTTGATGCGAATGCCTCTAACTTCCATTTTTCCTTGACAAAAAGCCGGTCAAAAAGTATTGTCAAATCGTCTCCCGAGGACCTAAAACCAGCTTTTTTTGGTGTAAATGATGAATCGTGTGCGTTTGATCTATCAGTTACTTTTTCTCGTTTTTGTTTTTACAATAAGCGCCGCTATCGCTTCCGCTCAAAATTCTTCCGACAAACGGATCAGGATCAAAGCCACCGCTCAAATGGGCCAGACCGAGCCTCCACGCTGGGGAACGATCGCTTATATCGAGAAGGAAATACTTAGATCGGTCAATTATGAGCGTGCCCGCCAGGACTTAAAACCGTTGATCTGGAACGAGCGGGTGGCAAATATGGCCCGCCAGCATAGCCGCCATATGGCTGACCAGCACTTTTTCAGCCACCAGGACAAAGACGGTTTAATAGTCAGCAACCGGGCAAATAAGGCCGGAATCACCTGGACCTCGATCGGCGAAAACCTGATCTGGTTCTCCGGTGCTTCGGACCCGGTAAAATATGCCGTTGATAGTTGGATGGATTCGCATGGACACCGGATCAATATCCTCACTAAAGGCTGGAAACAAACCGGCATCGGCGCCGTGGTAGCCCCTGACGGAAGCTATTATTTAACGCAGGTTTTCCTGTATTGACCACAGATGACTGAATCATTTACGCTGCCGGCCTTTGCCAAGATCAACCTCTTTCTTCATATCCACGGGCGGCGCGAGGATGGTTATCACGAGCTTTGCACCGTTTTTCAGACCATTTCCCTGCATGATTCGCTTACTTTTGGGCCGTCGGATGATAACGACATTCACCTGGCCTGCGACGATCCGTCGGTTCCCACAGGCGAAAAAAATCTGATCGCCGCGGCAGCTTCTCTTCTAAAAAAAGAATTTAACATCGATTGCGGGGCCAATATCCATCTCGCTAAACGCATCCCCTCACCGGGAGGCTTGGGCGGAGGGTCATCGGACGCTGCTCTAACCTTCATAGGTTTGGTTAAGCTATGGCAGCTAAATATTGAACTGACACAGCTTAAAGACTTGTGCCAAAGAGTTGGGTCGGATGTGTCTTTTTTCCTTTACGGCGGTACTGCACTGGGCACCGGGAGGGGCGACGAGATCACTCCGCTGGCCGACTTCCACGAGGACAAATTGCTCGTCCTCACGCCCCGGATAAATGTCGCAACTGCCGATGCCTATTCACTTTTAAGCCTGCCGTCCTTGACAACCGCCGACTCAAATCGTATTCTCAAAATTTGCCATAATGAGGCTGAAAGGCTTCTGAGTGAGCAATCAGAGCTTCGAAATGATTTCGAAGGAGTTGTTTTCAGATCAAAACCAGAACTGGCACGGGCAAAGGATTCCCTTCTTGAATTAAAAGCAGTAAATGTCCTGATGTCAGGCAGCGGGGCTAGTTTTTTTGCTTCTTTTGCAGACGAAGCAGCCCGGCAACATGCTTTTGCCACGCTGAAAAAGGAAACGGACTGGCAGGTATTTGAGGTGGAAACTGTTTCACGCAGGCGTTATCTGGATGCACTGGGCGCGTGTTCTGATATTTTGCAGCAGTGATTTTAGGGGTATTGGGGCGTAGCCAAGTGGTAAGGCACCGGTCTTTGGATCCGGCACTCGTAGGTTCGAATCCTCCCGCCCCAGCCAGCTTAAAGAATATGACGGGCAACATGCCGCGAACTAAGAGTTGTCCGTCATTATTGTTGTTGCTAACGCCGATTTGGCGCTAATTAATGAGTGGGACGGGAAATATAAAGGTTTTTACCGGCAACGCCAATGTAGAATTGGCGAGCGAGATTTGCCATCACCTGAATGTGGACATGGGGCAGGCAAGTATCGAACCATTTTCCGACGGTGAATTTAATTTTTTTATCCAGGAAAACGTTCGCGGCTCTGATGTTTTTATTATCCAGTCGACCTGTCCGCCCTCGGATAAGCATCTGATGGAGCTGCTGATAATGCTCGATGCATTTCGGCGGGCTTCGGCGGAAAGGGTCACGGCGGTCATTCCTTATTTTGGCTATGCCCGGTCGGATAAAAAAGATCGTCCCCGCGTACCGATCGCGGCAAAACTGGTGGCGAATCTGATCGCTACGGCGGGCGCGCACCGGGTCTTGACGATCGACCTGCACGCTTCGCAGATACAAGGGTTCTTTGATATTCCTGTTGACCACTTATACGCCGCGCCGGAGTTGGTCGGCTACTACAAGGAAAATCCGGTGGAGAATCTGGTAGTGGTCGCCCCGGATACCGGCGGCGCCGAACGCGCCCGCGCTTATGCGAAACGTTTGGATGCCGGGCTGGCGCTTTGCGACAAACGCCGGGAAAAAGCGAATGTGGCGGAAGTAATGAACGTCGTCGGCGATGTCGACGGTAAGAATTGCATCATCATCGACGATATGTGCGACACCGGCGGTTCGCTCTGCAAGGTCGCGGAAGCGCTGCACAAAGCCGGCGCCGCCCAGATCCACGCTTGTTTCACGCACGCCGTATTATCGGGCGAAGCGGTGGAACGCCTGGATAAGTCGTATATCGAAAAGATAGTTATTACGAATACGATCCCCTTGAGCGAAAAGGCCAGGGCGTTTGAAAAGATCCATGTGACCAGCGTGGGAAGGTTATTGGCAAAAGGAATTAAATCGATCCACGAAGAAACGAGTGTTTCTTCCCTGTTTATTTAAATATTTATTTAGGAATTTATTATGGCAGAAAAATTTACAGTTAAAGCACAAGTCAGAGAAGGCCGCGGTAAAGAAGATTCGAAAAAAATGCGCCGTGAAGGCCGCATTCCCCTCGTCGTATATGGCGGCGGGCAGGATAATGTCGCGGTTTCGGCCTCAGTGGCGGAGCTCGCGGCTATTCTTCGTTCCGACACGGGGCCTAACAGCCTTTTTTCGCTCGATATCGAGGGCCAGGGAACGAGTGACGTGATCTTTCAGGACCGGCAGGTCGATCCCCTCAGAGGGCGTTTGATACACGCCGACCTGCGGCGTTTTGCCGCCGGTGAAAAGATCGAAGTTACCGTGGCGATCCACACAGTGGGACATGCCGCCGGACTTAATGAAGAAGGCGCGGTGCTTGTTCAGCAGCTTCGCGAAATTAAAGTTCTCTGCGAGCCGAAGAACATTCCCGAAACTCTCGAAGTCGACGTTACCGCACTCGGCCTGGGTGATTCGCTCCACGTTTCCGACCTGAAATTCGATGAAGGCATTGAAGTTCACGAAGATCCTGAAACGTTGGTTGTCACGGTCGCTTTCGTTGCCGAGCAGAGCCTTGAACCCGAGATCGCAGCCGGCGCTGAACCTGAAGTCGAAGGCCAGGAGAAACCTGCTGAGGGTGAAGGCGAAAGCAAGGAATAGCTTTTACGCACCTGCTAACGCAGGCGCTACCGACGGGACATTATGAATGCGGGCTCGGAAAATTGCTGGCTTATTGTCGGCTTGGGAAATCCGGGCTTGCAGTATGAAAAAACCCGGCATAACTTCGGGTTCATGCTCGTCGACAAGCTGGCGTTAGAGATGAATGCGGCGGTAAAGCGCGAGGAATGTAACGCGCTCGTCGGCCAGGGTGAATTTGAAAAAGCAAAGGTCGAGCTGGTAAAGCCGCAGACCTATATGAACTTGAGCGGCGAGGCGGTTGCATGCTTGTTAAAGAAACCGGGACGCACCGCTTCTATTGAAAATTTGATCGTCATCAGCGATGACCTGGCCTTGCCCCTGGGCAAAATTCGTTTGCGTCCCGGCGGTTCGGCCGGCGGGCACAACGGCCTAAAGTCGCTCATCTCTTCCCTGGGAACCGACCAGTTCATCAGGATAAGGATCGGCATCCAGCCGGAGCATCCGCTTGGTGACGCTCGCAAGTTTGTTTTGGATCCGTTTTCCAAAAACGATTGGGAAACGGTAGAACAAACGCTTACACATAGTGTGCAAGCGGTCGCTTCCGTCATTCGCGACGGAATTGAAAGATCGATGGCGGTTTTTAATTAATGGAACGCACAATTTATTGTGCAACGCCGAATGAATTCGGCGCTCCAAAAACCCGCTGAACTATTAACCTTCTTGCTTCGCGCAAAAGACGCGAGGCTTAGATATCCATAAGGAGGATAAACTTGGCAGAAAAACGTACCTACGAAGTGGTCGCCATACTTGGCCCCACCACAGCAGAAGACTGGGTCTCCACCTTCAATAAAAACGTAACAGAACTTATCGAAAAACTGGGCGGAACGGTCACGAACGTCAACGATATGGGTGTGCGCAAGCTCGCTTATAAGATCGAGAAATTCAATGAAGGCCATTACCTGATATTCGAGGTCGACGGTTCCGGACAGGAAGTCGCCGAACTCGAAAGGCGCTTCCGCGTCAACGACAATGTCATTCGTTATATGACCATTCGTGTTGACCTGGAACGCCGCCGTGCCGAAAAGTTCAAAACCAAACGCGCAAACCGTGTCGCCAGACGCGGCCAGAGCGCTGCGGCCCGTCGGGCCGAAAACCAGCAGCAACAGCAGGCCGCTGAGGAATAAACCGAAATTTATTGAGGGAGATCAAATAATATTATGGCAGAGAGAGAAAGAGAAAGCGGCGATATTTATCGCCAGGACATAAACAGCGATTACATTCCTAATGACAGAACGGGAAAAATGATCAATCGCCGTCCCCTGCGCCGCAAAAGCTGCGGATTGTGCCGGGACAAAATCGATCTTATCGATTACAAAGATGTTCAAATGTTGAGATATTTTATTCCGGAACGTGGAAAGATCATGCCGCGCCGGATCTCAGGCAATTGCGCCATTCACCAGAGAATGTTGGCCACGGCTATCAAGCGCGCTCGCAGCGTCGCCTTTATACCGTTCGTTGCCGATTAATAAAAAGGAGGAAAAACATTATGTCTACAACAACTGTCCTCCTGCGTGAGGATGTCGATAATCTGGGCGGGCGCGGCGAAATTGTCAAAGTAAAAGCCGGCTATGCCCGCAATTTTCTGTTGCCAAGAAATATGGCGACGCTCGCCACTAAAGGCAACATCAGACAGATCGAGCAGGAAAAAGCGGCGCTGTTGAAAAAGGCGGCCGCGGAAAAATCTACCGCCGAATTGCAGGCCGACCAACTCAAAGATCTTTCGCTCAGCTTTGAACGCAAAGCCGGTGAAGAAGGCGCTTTGTTCGGTTCAGTTACTTCGATGGATATCGCCGAAGCCATCCAGGCCAAAGGCTACGATATCGATCGCCGCAAGCTGGTGATGAAGGACGCCATCAAGCATACGGGTGATTACACCGTCGGCTGGAAGCTTCATCGCGAAGTGGTCGTTCAGATACCGGTGACCGTCACTGCCGAAGGCGGTGAAGTTGAAGCCCCGAAAGCTGAAGCTAAAGCGAAAAAGGCTGAGAAACCGGTCGAGGCACCGGCTGTTGAAACGGCTGTTGAAACAGCTACTGAAACAGCCGACACAGCACCTGAAGCTGAAGAAAAATCTGAATAGATATTAGGGATAACCTATTGATAATAGCCTCAAGCGTAAGTTTGGGGCTTATTATTATCTTGTTGTCGCCAACGGCGACGAATTTAATAGCGTAGGGTGAAACCCTACGAACGTTAAATATTGATAAATCCGTCCCCGATGGGGACGAACACCTCGGTGATTATCGAACGTCGGGATTCTCCCGACGCTATTGAATATTTCGCCTTAGGCGAAAAAGATTCCATTTAATAGTCCCACTTGCGTCTAAAACTTCGATTAAATTCGCCGGCTGTCTTATAATACTTAATCCACACAGGACGTTTTAATATTTTTTATGGCAACACCCGGTTACGAAACCCGCGATCAATTTCTGGAAAAACCGCTGCCCAGCAGCACGGAAAGCGAGCGCGTGATCCTAGGTGCCATCCTGTTGGACAACTCGCTGGCCAGCCAGGCGATTGAGTTGCTAAAACCCGACGATTTCTATTCCCTTTCGCATCGCCGGATCTTCGGCGCGATCATTTCCCTTTTCGAGCGCGGTTCAAAGATCGATCCTATCCTGCTCGGCGAAGAGTTAAAAAAAGAAAGCGCGCTGGAATCGGTCGGCGGAGTTTCCGCCATTACCAATCTCACCTACGGCTTGCCGCATTTTTCAAATATCACCACGTACGCCAAAGTCGTTCACGACAAGTCTGTCGTACGCAACCTGATCAAAGCCTGCAATCAGATCACCAGCGACGCGCTCACTGAAGAAGACGACGCCACTGTCATACTCGACCGCGCCGAGCAAATGATATTCGCGTTAGCGGAAGAGCGTACCCGCCAGGGTTTTAGCCATGTAAAACCGATCGCGCACGATGTGCTGGAAAAAGTGCAGGAATTTGCCCGCCGCGAAACTCATGCCTTGACGGGACTGGCGACCGGTTTTCGTGATTTCGATTCGCTGACATCGGGTTTGCAAAAAACCGATCTTATTATCGTTGCCGCGCGTCCTTCGATGGGAAAGACCTCGCTTTGTCTGACGCTGGCGCAAAACGCCGCGATCTTTGAAAACGCCGTGGTTGCGGTCTTCTCGCTGGAAATGTCGAAAGAGCAGCTTGTCATGAGAATGCTCAGCTCCGAAGCCAAGGTCGACGCGCATCGTTTCCGCAACGGCTTTTTGACCACCGATGAGTGGGGGCGGCTGGGCGGCGCAATCCAAACGCTTGAGAATGCCAAGATATATATTGACGACACTCCGGGAATTTCGGTGCTCGAAATGCGCGCGAAAGCCCGCCGGCTCGCGTCGGAACAGAAAAAGCTTGATCTGATCATCGTGGACTACATGCAGCTAATGTCGGGCGGCAAAAGGATCGAATCCCGTCAACAGGAAGTCGCCCAGATCTCGCGTGAATTAAAAGGGCTGGCCAAAGAACTGAACGTGCCGGTGGTCGCTCTCTCGCAGCTTTCGCGCGCGCCCGAAGCCCGTACGGACCACCGCCCGCAGTTGGCTGACCTGCGCGAGTCGGGTTCGATCGAGCAGGATGCCGACGTCGTCGCTTTTATCTACCGCGAAGAACAATATAAACCTTCGGAAGAAAATATCGGCCAGGCCGAAATAATCATCGCCAAACAAAGAAACGGCCCGACCGGCGTTATCCGAATGGCCTTTATCAAAGAATTCACCCGGTTTGAAAGTATTTGGCAGGGATAAAGATTTTAGATTTTAAAGAGATTTTAGATTTTAGATTTTAGATTTTAGATTTTAGATTTTAGGATTCATTTATAAATATAATTTTTTTAATGATCATATGAAGTCGCAAAGAAAGAATACCAAGAGCAAACCACACTATCCACAAAGCGCGAACAAGACCCTCCGAGCCAAAAACAAGAAAGCGTCCTTCTTCTCGATACAATTATTTCTATTGTTGACGTTGTCTTGTCGAGTTTACAGTCGGAATGATTACGTGGCTAATTAGCATTGTTAGATTTGGTGGTTTCTCTATTTTAGATTTTGGTTTCGAGTCATATTGATGATTGTGTTGCGAATCAGACGACACTACCAAAGCCGCAAATTAATTCTAATGTTGCGCAACTTAAAAAACAACCTGTGGTTAAAAAGGTTAGGATTACGCCTCATCCCGAATTATCCATTGATAAAACTCTCCTGACTTCTGTTTCTGATATTCCGAGATTTTAGATTACTAACAGGGGTAATGAGACAGCATTTAATCTCGCGATTCCTAGTGTAATGATTCTTCAGCTCTTATCTTTCAATGGGGCTCTTCCAGAGTGAGACGAAGAGGTTAAGGACATACATCCAGAAATCGCCATGGAGCTACGGTAAGCTCGATTTCCATGCTAGAACTGCTTATCTCTGAAGAGATGTATCGCTACATAGATGCCGGAAATCTTCGCTTTTTCTATTATTTCAAAGGGCGTTATGAAGACCGGGCGGGGAAAACGTACCCACTTAATAGAATTTACATGTACGACCATGTTCTTAAAGAGTTGCGCATCGCCCCGACTGCATATTGGCAGGAAGGCGATAAATAGAATGAGCAAACTTACTTATAGGCAAAGCCATTTTTAATTTTCCAAAATCTAAAATCCGGAATCTAAAATCTGATTGACTCTAAAATCGATTTTTACTCGAATAATGTTTTAGTCAAGGGTAGTTGGGTAATTTCCGTATTTGGAGACTGTTAAATGAAGTGGCTAAAACGCATTTTATTAGTTCTGATCGTATTAGTAGTCGTATTTTTGTGCGTTGGTTTTATTTTACCGGATCATTATAAAGTTGAACGACGCATCACCATGAAGTCCGACCCGAATAAGGTCTACCCGATCATCAGCGATCTGAAGACCTGGAACAGTTGGACGGCGTGGAACGACAAGCGATATCCCGACATGAAAACCAACTTTTCCGGTTCGGATTCGGGACAGGGCGCAAAAATGGATTGGGACGGTAAGGACGTCGGCCCGGGCGCGCTCGAGGTGACCAAAAGTATTCCTGCCGACGGCATCGAATACACGCTTAATATTGATCACGGCCAGTTTCAGGCCAACGGGGCGATAAAAATGAAATTGACCAATGAAGGCCTCGAAGTTACCTGGATCAACGAAGGCGACCTGGGAATGAACCCGCTAAATCGCTACGTCGGATTATTGATGGATCATTTTATGGCCCAGGACCTGGAAACGAGTTTGAGAAATCTCAAGAATGCTACCGAAGTACATTAGCAACTATTAATTATTAACTATGAACTATTAATTGTTCTACAGAAAACAGCTTAAAATTTTCAGCTCTTGTGCCTTTTTGACAAGGGCTGATTTTTTTGTAATGCTCAATTTTTTGTTACGCGCTAAAAAAGTAATGGACAATAGTTCCCATTTATATAATAGCCGCCCGACCTGGGCCGAGATCGACCTGAATAACCTGGGGGCGAATTTTCACGCCACTAAGGAATTTGTCGGCCGCGATCTGAAATATATGGCGGTGGTCAAAGCCGACGGTTACGGCCACGGCGCCGTTAAGTGCGCGCGCCGGCTGGAAAAAGAAGGCATCGATTGGTTTGGCGTCGCCCTGCCCGAAGAAGGCGTCGAACTGCGCAGCGCCGGTATTCGCAAGCTTATTCTCTGCCTGGGAAGTTTTTGGGAGGGGCAGGAAAATCTCCTGTTAAACTACGATCTTACCCCGACCATTTTCCGCCTAGATCTGGCCGAACGTTTTAACAATGCGGCCAAAGCACAAGGTATGAAGGCCGACGTCCATATCAAGATCGACACGGGAATGGGCAGGGTCGGCGTGCGTTACGACGCCATCAAGGAATTTGCCGATAGATTAAAAAGTTGTGAAAATCTTCGCATTGACGGCTTGATGACGCACCTCGCCGCCGCTGACGATCTGAAACAGGACCCCTTTACCGACGAACAGGTTCGACGATTTAATGAGTGCGTAAATATTTTTCACGAAAAGGGTTTCCGTCCTTCCTATCGCGACCTGGCAAATTCGCCCGGCGCGGTCGGGCATCCGAACACGCGCGGGAATATGGTCAGGATCGGCGGCATCCTCTATGGGCTCGGCGGCGATGTGCTGCCCAAAGAGATCGATAAACCCGTGCTGCACCCGGTAATGTCGCTTTACTCTCGGATAGCGCTGCTAAAACAAGTTCCGGCGCACGAAACCCTGGGTTACAGCCGGACATTTGAAACCGCGCGCGATTCTATTATCGCCACCGTCCCGATCGGCTATCAGGACGGTTATACGAGATCGCTTTCAAATACCGGCCGGGCGCTGGTAAATGGCCAGGATGCCCCCGTCGTCGGGCGTGTTTCGATGGACTGGATACTGGTGGATGTTACCGATATTCCGGACCCTAAGATCGGTGATAAAGTAACGCTGATCGGTGAAGAAAACGGAAACGCCGTTACCGCCGAAGAGATCGCGCAAAAAACCGGCACCATTTCTTATGAAGTAACCTGCGGTATCAGCGCGCGCGTGCCGAGAATTTATGTCGCATAGTTCAAAGTTGGAGGTTCAAGGTTTAGAGTTAAATTCAGCTTGTTCCCTTTTTCGAATTAAGACAAACTAACTTTGAACTTTGAATATTGAACTTTGAACATTGAACTTCGAACTATGTTGATCAAATCAGACCCGGACGAGATCCAGAATTTTCTGACCGACGCCAGCAATATTAAAGGCGGCAGTGTCGATCAAGTGATCTTTCCCGAAAGCGCATCAGAGATCGCCGAAGCGCTGCGCGACGCTAATAAAAATAACACCCCGTTCACGGTTTCCGGCGCGGGCACCGGGCTGGTCGGCGGCAGGGTTCCATTTGGCGGCATCGTCCTGGCGATGGACAAGCTTAACAAGATCAAAGAAATTTCAGCCGAACGATTTTCCGGCATTGTCGAAAGCGGCGTTATCCTGGGCGACTATCAAAAAGCGGTCGAGGCAAAAGATCTTTTCTACCCGCCCGATCCCACCGAATGGTCTTGCCAGATGGGCGGCACGGTTGCTACCAATGCTTCAGGTTCGCGCAGTTTCAAATACGGTGCGACGCGCCCCTGGATCAGGCGGCTGGAAATGGTTTTACCCAACGGCGATATCCTAAATTTAAAACGCGGAGATCATTTTTTCGACGAAAGCGGTCAATGTTCGCTTGAGCTTTCGGATAAAAAGATCAACCTTAAACTTCCCACCTACCGGATGCCGGATACCAGCAAGCACGCCGCGGGCTACTTTTCCCGGCCGGGCATGGACCTGATCGACCTTTTTATCGGCAGCGAAGGCACGCTCGGTATCGTTACCGAAATAGAAACGGCGCTGCTGGCAAAACCGGAAAAATACCTGAGCGGAATAATTTTCTTCACGAATGAAAAAAACCTGCTCGAATTCGTCAGCCGCGCGCGCGCATTGTCTTACGAAAACCGCGCCGCAAAAAATACGAACGCGGTCGATGCTTCCCTTTTGGAATACTTCGATCGCAACTCGCTGGATTTTATCCGCGATAAATTTCCCCAGGTGCCGGAAAACATGGCCGGAGCGGTCTTTTTCGAACAGGAAACGACCGAAGAGAACGAAGACGGACTGCTCACACTTTGGAATCAGCTCCTGGAAGAAACCGGTGCCGAGATCGAAATTTCCTGGTTTGCTATCAACGCCGAAGACGCGAAAAAAATGCGAGAGTTTCGTCACGCTTTGCCGGTGGCGGTAAACGAATGGATCGTAAAACACGGGCAGAGAAAAGTCTCGACCGATATGGCGGTCGGCAATGAAGAATTCCCCCGGCAGTTAAAGTTTTATCAGGATACGTTAAAAGAGGCGGGGTTAAGTTGTGTGATCTTCGGCCATATCGGCGACAACCACGTGCATGTAAATATTTTGCCTCGCGATGAAAACGAAGCGCAAAAAGCGCGGCATATCTACGGGCGCTTTATCGCGCGCACATGCATCGTCGGTGGCACTATCTCGGCCGAGCACGGCGTCGGAAAACTCAAACGGAAATATCTTAATGTAATGTTCGGCGAGAGGTTCTTAAACGAAATGATCGAGATCAAGAAAGCTCTTGATCCCAAATTCCTGCTCGGACGTGGCAATATGTTTGATAACGGATAATGATCAGTGAATAGTGATTAATAGATTAACCGTTCACCGCTAATCACTATTCACTATCCATTAAAGCTTTATCTTCCCGGTTTCTTTACCAGCTTGGCTTTGATCTTGGCGACCTCGGTATTGTCTGAAGTCAGGTTTAGTGCTTTCTGCCAGTTGATTCGCGCCAGGTCAAGTTTACCTTGTTTGGCATAAACGTCACCCAGGTGATCGAGCGCCGTTGCGGATGAAGGATCGCGGCGATTCGCTTCCTTCAAATGCTTTTCGGCCTCATCGTAATTTCCCATCTTGAAATAAACCCAACCCAGGCTGTCGAGGAATGAAGGATTTTCCGGCTGAGTCTTGACGGCCTTTTGCGTCATTTGCAGAGCTTCATCCAACTTCTCCCCGCGCTCGGCCAGAAAATATCCGAGGTTATTAAGTGCCGTGGCATTTTCCGGAGTTTTTTCAATCAGATCGCGCAGCGTTTTTTCCGACCCTTTATAATCGCCGGCGCCGTTTTGCGCGGTCGCCAGTGTGAGCAGGATCACTTGTTTCAGATCTTCGCTTTGCGCCAGCGTAAGCGCGGTTTGGGCGGCATCCACCGCTTTCGCTCCTTGTTTGGCCTGCGAGTAAAGGCTTGAGATCATCAGGTAGTTATTGATATCCCGTGCTGCCGCTTGCGGTGAAGAAGCGATCTTTCCTTTATTCACGATCTTGGTTTTGATCAATGCCACTGCCTCTTCAACGCGGCCGAGGTCGGTAAGTATATAGGCTTCCTGAAAAAAGTATTCGTCCGACGAGGGCGTTTTCTGGCGCAGCGCGCGAACCGTGCGCAGCGCTTCGGCCTTTTTGCCGGTATCGCGCAAAAGTTTGATAAGCTGCAGATCCGCAAACGGGTCGTCCTTACCCAGAAGAGTTCGCGCGCGCTCTATCACTTGTTTGGCCTCTTCGACACGCTGGCCGTTCTTGTGCAGTTGAACTATCCCCGATATGACCTGCGTGGCAAAAAATCGTTCGCTTTCATCAAGCACTGCGGTGCCGTCTATCCCCTGCGACTTGAGGGCCGCTTCATAGGAGGCTACGGCTTCCCTATCATTCCCCATGTCCGCGTAAGTATCACCTAGGGTAAGCTGTAATTTCGCGGCCGCCATTTTGTCATCGGTCTTTTCAATGCTTTTACGCAGCGTCTTGATGGCTTCATCGGCCATTCCCGAGCTTAGCTGCACGCCCGCCAGCGCTTCGACCAGCGAGACATTTCCGGGATTGGCATAGACCGCCTGCTGTAATGATTGAATGACTTGCGAGGCATTTTCGCTATCGGCTTTTCCCAGCGCCTGTTTCAGCACTTCGACCGCTTCTTCATTTTCCGGTTCATCGGCGATCTTTCTGCTGATCACATCCAAAGCCTCTTTATCGCGCCCGGCTTTTAACAGCGCTTTCGCCAGCCGCAATGATGCGCCATCGGGCGAGATATCCTGTCCGCCCGTTGCGCGGCGGAAAAAGTCGTATTCAAAACGAGAGGCCGGCGGCACGGAACCGATCCACCTATTAAGCGCGTCCAGTTCATCGGCAGAGCGGTCCAAGCGGTTATAAAGCTCGCTCAAATAAGCCCAAGGTTCGGAACCGCGCGAATCAAGGCGCGCCACTTCTTTCCATTCCGCAATGGCCTTGTCCACAAAAATCTTATCGATGTTCACTTCGGTCAGCTTGGCCTTGAGGGTATATACGCGGCCGAGCATACGGTGTGCGGCAAAGCTGTTCGAGTTTATCTTCAGGGCCAGCACAGCTATCTTGACCGCTTCGTCCAGAGTGCTCAGCTCGGCTATCGCGGTATAGGCTTCCGATAAAGACGGATCTGATTCTACGGCGTTTTGAAAGGATTGTTTTGCCAGGCGGATGTTCACGTCGTATTCGGTCTTGGTCTGCGAGCGTTTGGCGGTTTCCAGAAACCTTTGGCCTTCGAGCAATTTCGCGTAAGCTTTTTCCCGCTGCTCGCGGCTGATAGGGCCGCCGGCCCTATTTAAAGCTGCTTCCAAAACCGTCGATGCCAGCGGCGTCGGCGACGTGGCCGGGCGCGGCGGAGGAGGCGGGTCTTGTGCTATAACGCTCGGGACACTAACTGCCGCAAGAAAAATAAAACCTAAAAACATCGAATAACTTTTCTTCATCTATACCTCATTAACCCGGGCCGCTTTTTCGCGGCGGCGATAGCTCATAATAAACATGATCAGTGATATCGTCACCGCCCGCAGCGCGTCAAACTTATCCCCGCTCAAAAATGCTGTTACGGTTCCCAGAATAACCACGAGTATCGCAAAAACTCGCAGCGCCAAATGATTTACCCGGTTCCCGCTTCCCCAAAAGATCATTGCAAAAACGGCGATCGCGACGATCACCGCCCACGACACCATTATCCAAAGGCCATCGATGCCCGTCGGCCTTACCGTCGGACCAATTAGCAGCCACGACAAAACCACCGCGCATATTATTGTCAAAATACCGAGCCAGGAGATCAGCCGTGTCAGGCCTCCGACATTAACTTCACGCTCGGTTTGATGTAATGGATTCACAAATAGAATATCCCTGATATTCGGTTCGGCTGGAAAATAAACACATGCCGAATATCAGGGAATTTTTCGGCTGTTTATTTTTCCGGGTTAGCCGCCGGCGTTTTGTTCGTCACCGCGGTCAATGCTTTCGGAATCTGCGAGTTATTCAATTCGCCCAGATTTTCGATCACCGCGTCAATGAGTTCAAATTTTTCCTTATCGAAATCTTTGGTCATTAAAACGCCGTTCTTATCGATGGTGAGTTCATAACTGCCCGTCAATTCATCGGTAAAATTCGCCCAGAAAGATTTATTTGCCGGAGGCTGCCGTTCTAAACCTTCCTTGCTCGGTTCGGGTATTTTCGCGCCCATCAGGTCCAATTGCTGCTTGGATTTTTCCGCGTAATCGCCATTCGGATAATCCTGAACTATCCGCTGGAAATAACGCGCTGCCTGATCGTTTTCTTCCTCGGCCTGATAGGTGACCGCCAGTTTATACAAAGCCTCGTCCATCCAGCCGAAGTGGGGATATTTATCCAGGATCTCACGGTAGCGTGACTGGGCGCCTTTTAAACCCTGTTTCTTTTGCTCGATCGCCCGTTTGTAATAAAAATTGGCTATCCAGAGATTGTGAAGCCCCAGGTTGTCCTGTACCTCAGACAACCGCGTTTCCGCCTCCGGGCGCAGCGTGCTGTTGGGATATTGCTGCAGAAGCGCTTTTAAGCGCTGCTCCGCTTTTTTTGCGCGGCTGGCATCGCGGTCCGGCCGGCCGATCTGCCGCATTTCAGATTCCGCGATCTTTAAAAGGACGCGGTCCGCCAGCGGGTGCGTCGGAAAAAATGTCAGCCAATCCTGGTAAGCGGCAGCCGCCTGGATCAGATCGCTGGTCGTTCCCTGCAGGTAAAATGAATCGGCGATCGCCAGCTTGGCCATCGGCAGGTACGGCGAATCGGGATAGGTCGTGATGATGGTGGTAAAAAGCAGCCGCCCGACTTCGTGGTTATGTTTGCGCACTTCGCGCGTGGCCACGATAAAGAGTTCGCGGTCACGCCCCGGGGTCACGCTACCCATCAACTCTTCATATTCATCGGTGCCACCGCCGAAAATACCGAGGAATTTTTTCTTTTTCTTGATCTCGCGCGGATCTCCCACGCGGGAAACAGGGTTGCTGCGGGCCGACGCGGTTTCCATCAGGGTCGAGTCCACTCTTGCCTGTAATTCCGCAGTAGAGGATTCCAACTGATCTATTTCGCTGCCGTCATATTTCTCTGAACGGTCGATCTTGCCTTGCAGGTTACCGATCTCCGAATTCAAAGAATCGACTTCTTTTTCCAGTGATTTAAGACGGGCCGACGGCGTATCGAGCGCGGTTTTATCTTCTTTTTTACCTTTGTCGTCTTTAGCGTCATCCTTCAACCCCGCCAGCGCGCCCTCGATGGAACGGTGCATTGCGTCCAATTTTTGACGCATCACTTGCAGACGCTGGCCCGGTGAACCGCCATCCGGCTTGCTTTGGGCAAGTACCGGAAGCTGTAAACAAAAAACGATAATTAAACCAAATATTAAATTGCTTCTGCGGAAAAGCATCTTTCTCCTCCTAAAAACTCCGCTTTGATAAATTCAAAACTTCCTTATTAATTAAACCCACTGTATCGTAGCTTCCATTAAACCTTTTACGGCCCCGGCCGGATCTCCTTTGCCGAACACCGCTGAACCGGCGACTATTATCTCTGCTCCCGAAGCGGAAATATCGCCGATATTATTTTCGTCAATGCCGCCGTCGATCTCTATTCGCACGGGCAGCCCTTTTTGAAAGATCATATCTTTTAGCCGCCGCAGTTTATCCACCATCGTCGGGATAAATTTCTGGCCGCCAAAACCCGGGTTGACCGACATCAGCAAAATAAAATCGGCATAGGGCAGCGCTTCTTCCAGCGCAACCAGCGGTGTCGCCGGATTGATCGCTACACCGGCTTTTGCTCCGGCTTCCCGGATAGATGTCAAAGTACGTTGTAAATGAGCATCGGCTTCCACGTGAACGGAAACCATATCCGCGCCTGCCTCGGCAAACTGGGCGGCATAGCGGCCCGGTTCTTCTATCATTAAATGCGCGTCAAGGATCAATCCGGTGGCTTTTCGCAGCGACTTCACCACCGGCAACCCGATCGTGATATTCGGCACGAACTTGCCGTCCATGACATCTACGTGAATGACCGTTGCGCCGCCTTCTTCGACGGAGCGAATTTCCTCGCCCAGCCGCGAAAAATCTGCTGATAAAATTGATGGCGCTATCTCAATCATATAAGAATCCTAAATCCAACATTAAGTTGCCTTTCGCGTTACTGCACCCCTACTATGGAGTGCGGCGATTACGCGTATCTCCCGCTCCTGCGGGCGGCTTCGCCGGCGTCTTTGCGGGCTGCGGTTTAGCCGTATTGGCCGGGGTCGTGCTCCGGTTATTGTTCTTATTATTGGAATTATTGGCCGGATTAGTGCCTTTCGAATTATCGTTTCCGCCGCCCGAATTTTTGTTATCGCCCGCCGAATTATTATTCTGATTACCGCCGGAGCCCGTATTGGCATTCGCGTTGGCATTGGCCTTTTTAGGGTCTTTTTTGGGCTTATCTTTCTTGGTTAAAGCCGTGTTTACCGGTTCGTTATCGTTGGTTACAGGCTGATTTTCGTTGGTCTCTTTTTCGACCTCGACCGGTGTTTCGTCGCCTTCCGTGTTGGAACGGCTGATCACAACCAAAACAAGCTGTCCCGTTTTAACGGTTTCCCCCGGCCGCGGAAGTTGTTCAAGGATAAGATTTGGCGCTTCCTGGCTGTACCTGGTGGCCCTTTTCTTTATCTTTAAGCCCAGCGAAGCCAGTTCTCTCTCGCTCTGGAGATAATCTTTTCCGACGATCTCAGGCACCTGGACTTCCTGCCCCCGGAGAGAGAAGATCACGACCCCGAACAATCCCGCCAGAAAGGCCCCCAGCAGCGCAACGACGATCAACAGCCGGCCCACGGCCGACATTCCGGTTTTAACAAAACTCACTTAGATTGCACCTCGAAAAAGCCCGAACTAGTCGCTGATTCAGCCCTGATTTTTACTCAATGAAGTCTAACATTCTATTAAACGCCCGTCTAGCGGCTATGGAGCGCGGGCATCCTGCCCGCAAGGCGCGGCATGCCGCGCTAAACCGTCACGAGCCAAGTGATTTTTAGATCGCTGTGCGATCTTTTGCGGGCAAGATGCCCGCGCTCCATATTTAATCCAGCCGTCGGCGTTTCATTTCCTGATTGATAAGGTCTAATTCGCGGCTCATCTGGCCGGTGATGGCGGTATTTTCTTTAGCGCGGCGGATGAGGTAGGGCACGGCGTCTTTGACCGGCCCGTAAGGCACGTATTTTGAGACGTTATAACCGCATTTGGCGAGAATATAGGACAGATTGTCGCTCATCCCGTAAAGCTGGGAAAAGAAAATGTGTGGATGGTTTTCCGGAAGTCCTTTCTCCCGCATCTTTTGCGCCAGCTTCAGGACGCTGTTTTCATTATGGGTACCGGCGACAAATGCGGTCTCGGCGATGTTTTCCAGGCAGTAATCGGCTGCGGCATCGTAATCCCGGTCGGTGGCGGCCTTGTCCGGCTGGATCGGCGACGGGAGGCCTTTTTCCCTGGCCCTTTCGCGCTCTTTTTCCATATAAGCGCCGCGCACAAGTTTTGCGCCCAGAATATAACCTTTTTCTTTCGCGTGCTGGTGCGACTGTCTGAGAAACTCCAGCCGGTCGGTGCGGTACATCTGAAAAGTATTAAAGATCAGCGGCTTTTCGCGGTTAAATCTCTCCATCATCGCCAACGCCAATTCGTCTATGGCATTTTGTATCCACGTCTCTTCGGCATCGATAAAAACCGCCTGGCCGACCGAATTAGCGTATTCGCATATCTCTTCTACCCGCTGGCGGGTCCTGTCCCACTTTTCCCTGTTCTTCAGCTCGAGTTCTACCTTCGAACTCACCTTTTCCAAAGTGCCGAGCGACCCGAGGCCCGTAACCTTAAATACCGAGAACGGTAGTTTCTTGTCGCCGTTGGCGCGGGCGATGGTCCGCTTGATCTCGTCTTTTGTATGATCGAAGACCGCTTCCTCGGATTTGCCCTCGACCGAATAATCGAGGATCGTGCCGATATTCGCATCGCCCAGCTTTCTGATGGTCGGCTCGCACTCTTTGATGGTTTCGCCGCCGCAGAACTGCTTGAAGACGGTCGACTTGATCATTCCCTGGACCGGCAGGCCAAGCGACAGCGCAAACTCCGTCGAGGCCGTGCCGAAGTCGACCAGCCATGGGGAGTTCATCATCTTGAACAGCCAATATTTTTGTTTGAGCTCGGCGTTCGACTTATCGGCAAACGCGGTGGCGGTGTCGTGAAAATTAAGATCGAGGTCGGTCATTTGTTATTCAAAGGTAAATGAACTGTTAAGAACAATTTATCACAAGACGAGAAATACAGAAATTGCGCGGCAAATCAAGAAACGAGAGCGTTCAAAATTTTTGAAGTAACGAAAAGCAGCGTTCGGTGAAAGGATTTGGGAAACAAGTCCGCTTCAGCGGATGACAGATTTTAAGAGAAAGAAAAAGAAAAAAGAAAAAAAAGGAAACCCCCGGCGTAAGCCTAGGGAGTTCAGGCATGATGAGATGGGAAATAGAGCCCTTTAGCGGAGGCGGAAATTTTACCCACCGGTGTAAGCCTAGGGGTTCAGGCATGATGCGCGACTGCCGTTTACGGAGTAATTCGGCATGAGCTGTACCGCCAAGGCGGATTTGAAACGTGAGAAATAGATCTGAGATAAAAGTATCTGCGGGTTTTCTGGCCGATCCGGGAATGTGCAGAGTAGTTCGCTCTGCTCTTTCAGGCCCGGGTGACGGTCGATATGGTTTTTAGCTTCGCTTAAGTTCTCGATCTCTTTAGATATTGCGCATCTTTCGCCCGGGGTCCGAGTTGCGGGCTTTCCCGCCGGCGCCATGTGAAGCATTTTAGAATGAGTTGTGAAGCTGTAGTTTGAATGCGCGGCGTCGCCAAAGAGAGGCTTTTAGTCAGGCAATGTGGCGATCAAACGCGCATCGCGATCTGTTTGTTTCGCTGCTGTGGATGTACGGAGTTTCGCCCGCGGCGGGTTCACGACCGAGACGCATAAACGCACGTACAGAGATATGCTTTCCCGACACGGCGCATGTTTGCCTCAGGTTCCGCTGCGCTTCACCTGAGGTTAAACTCTATGTCAGCTTAGTTGATTTTTTTAGTGTTGTTTTAGTTTTCGCTCGTTATATCTTTTTTTTTCATTAGTTATATTATTTTTTATTTTTTTTTTGATATATTGTTATTTAGTATTTTTTTTGTTATTTTTTTTATTTTTTATTAAATATGTGTGTTTTAAAATTTATTTTGTTTATTCAGGCTTAAATATGTTTATTAGATACTGGGTGGTTTTTGCGTGGATAACTAAAATGGAAAAGAGGTCTCGATCTACGTCTATAAGTCTTTGCTTTTAGTGACTGGACTGTCTCTTCTTTTATAAATGATTATTCTGTGTCTATAATAATTGTTATTAGTTTATTTTTTTAGATATAAGTGATTGTGTTTTGTTTAATAGATTTTTATTTGTTGGAGTTGTTATATTTAATAGTGTAAGGTGAAACTTTATGTTAGTGATATTAATGTGTTTTGATGTTGAAGTTGTTTAATAATAATTTTGTAAGGTTGTGTGGATGTTGTAAAATTGATGTGAGTGTAGTAGTGTAATATATTATATTATTGAATTGGTAGTAGTAGATAAAATCGACTGACTATATCCCGTTCAAAATTGTCTCTTTACCCTTTTTGCCGTATCATTATCTCTTTTACTTAGGAGCAATTTTAACTGTATGAGTAAGGGACTTCCGACAAGAGCCGAAAATTATTCGGAGTGGTACAACGAGCTGGTCAAGCGCGCCGACCTGGCGGAAAATTCCGCCGTGCGCGGTTGTATGGTCATCAAGCCCTATGGCTATGCCATCTGGGAAAAAATGCAGCGCGCATTGGACGATATGTTCAAGGCGACCGGGCACCAGAACGCCTACTTCCCGCTTTTTGTCCCGAAAAGCTTTCTGGAAAAAGAAGAAGAACACGCCGAGGGCTTTGCCAAAGAGTGCGCCGTCGTCACGCACTATCGTCTGAAAAAGAACCCCGACGGCAAAGGCCTGATCGTCGATCCTGCCGCCAAACTCGAGGAAGAACTGATCATCCGTCCGACCTCGGAAACCGTGATCTGGAATACCTATCGCAACTGGATACAGTCATGGCGCGATCTGCCGCTGCTGATAAACCAGTGGTGCAATATCGTACGCTGGGAAATGCGCACCCGTATATTTTTACGCACGGCGGAATTTCTCTGGCAGGAAGGACACACCGCTCACTCGACTTCGGAAGAAGCAATTGAGGAAACCGAACGCATGCTGGGCGTCTATGCCGATTTTGCCGAAAACTGGCTGGCCCTGCCGGTAGTACGCGGCCTTAAATCACCTAACGAGCGTTTCGCCGGCGCGATCGAGACTTACTGTATCGAAGGCTTGATGCAGGACGGCAAAGCTTTGCAATGCGGTACTTCGCATTTTTTGGGGCAAAATTTTTCCAAATCCTTTGACGTGCAATTCACCAATAAAGAAGGCGTGAAGGAATTTGCGTGGGCGACCTCGTGGGGTGTTTCGACTCGTCTGATGGGCGCGCTCATCATGGCGCATTCCGACGATCAGGGACTTGTCTTGCCGCCCAAACTCGCGCCTTACCAGGTGGTCATCGTTCCTATCTACAAAACCTTCGAAGACCTGGATAAATTAAACGCCGCGGTAAAACCCATCATCGAGGGCCTGACCAAAGCGGGCGTCAGCGTCAAATACGACAACGACGACAAATTCAAACCCGGTTACAAATTCGCCGAGTACGAACTGCGCGGTGTGCCCGTGCGTCTGGGCTTAGGTATGCGCGATCTGGAAAACGGTACGGTCGAGGTCGCCCGCCGCGACACGCTCACGAAAGAAAGTATGCCGCTCGCGGGCTTGGCGGAAAAGATCGTTGACCTGCTCGACCTGATCCAGGCAAATATTTACGAAAAAGCTTTGAAGTTTCAAAACGACAATACTTTTCCCGTCGATACCTGGGATGAATTCAAAGAGCGGATCGAAAAAGGCGGCTTTATCCTTGCCCACTGGGACGGCACCGCCGAAACCGAAGAAAAGATCAAAGACGAAACCAAAGCTACCATCCGCTGCATCCCTCTCGATGGCGTGGAAGAAGACGGCGTCTGTGTCTACTCAGGCAAGCCTTCGACGAAGAGGGTTATTTTTGCAAGAGCTTATTAAAAAAAGGAGAGCTTATATCGCTCTCCTTTTTATTCAAGGCACATACATTTGCTTAATTCCGAGAGTCAATTTGTCGCGGCCTTCGTGCCGCTGGCCGCCTCTTTGATCAGCGATGCTACTGCCGCCGGTTGCGAGACATAGATGGCGTGGCTGCCCGGAACTTCTTTTGATGTCGCACCGGCGCGTTCACACATAAATTTTTGAGCCGCGATCGGTATCATCTTGTCATCGGTGACAAGTAAGTACCAGCTTGGTTTTGTTTTCCAGGCCGGCTCCGCAATTGTCCCCCCTAATGCTTCAAGTCCCCACGGAACTTGCGAATCAGCCATGAATGCGGCCTTTTCAGGGTCCACATCTCCGGCGAATGAAGCTGGAAACTTTTCTTTGTCCAAAAGCAGGAAGCCATCCTGCGGCGGAAGGATCGGCGGTACCGGGGCATCGGGCGGCGGGTTCGCGATGAGAGTCTGTACCGATTCGCCCGCATCCGGAGCAAAAGCCGTAATATAAACCAGCGCTGTGACCTTGGGATTGTTTCCCGCTTCTGTAATAACAGCCCCGCCATATGAATGGCCGACGAGAGTAACGTTGCCTTCCAGAGCATCAATAACACGATTGGTCACCGCGACATCGCCTGCGTGCGATATGGTCGGATTTTGCACAATACTAACGTTGTAGCCATCAGCTTTAAGGATCTTGTAGACATCTTCCCATCCGGAGCCGTCAACAAAGCCGCCGTGAACCAGAACGATATTAGAAAATTCAGACATACAGTTTACCTCCTTTGGTAATTGTTCCGACGAACAAAATTCAAAAACTAAAAACGAACGTTGCAGCCAATGTGAAAGATCAAAAAGCCGGCAACATACCAAATAAATACAGGATTCATTTAGTATTTTACAATACACAAAGTTGAAATCAAAAATTTGTGAAGAACCAGAAACCTTCGACTAGGCAGGTCATTTTTGCGCGGGCTTATTAAGGCTTATCCGCCCATCGGTTTGGAGAACAGCGCCCAGGCCCATTGGCCGAATGTGCTGAATAATTGGCTGATCACGGCGCTGACGAGAAAGAAGATGGTCGCGTAAATCTGCGGGCTATAGCTTTCCTGTTCCTTTACCTGCTCGGTAAGCTGTTTTTCGTCATACTCGTAATTTTTAACATATTTGTCCGTGACCGGCGGTTTTTGGCCTTCGAAAATAGGGATCATTTTTTGAACATCCCGGCCAAGTTTTGAAAGAAAGTGCAGTTGCTGAAAGCGGATATCCATATCCTTGCACTTGCCATACATTTCCCTTAATTGCGCCTCGTTCGGGCCCTCAGCCTGTTCCAGTGTCACCTCGTCGAATCTGACCCAGTAGGCGATGGTGGGATCTTTTTTCATGAGTTTGTCTTTTTCGGCCCCGATCTTTGTTTCCAGTTTGTGCAGTTCCGAAATATCCAGTTCCGGTTCGTTCAAAATGCCTATCAATTCCACGGTGAGTTTCTTTCTTGACTGCAGCAAACGCGTTCGCCATTTCTTGCCGCTCTGCGAACCCATCAGATAAGGAAGAAATAACAGGAAACCGAGAACGGCAAAAACGATCAAAAGAAAAAGCGGCGAGATCTTAAAATCTACGGCGCTGCCGGTAGGAATGGAATACCCGCTATCGCTCCCGGCTTGAAACGCCCACAAGGCCAGCGCTATCCACATCGTGATCGTAAACAGGCTGCTGATATTTAAAATGACATAGCCCGCCCGAACGTCTTCGCTGACATTTTTTGACGACAACAGGTTAAATCCGGGATAGCTGAAGGTAAATATCCCCACGATAACGTTGAGCGTCGCCGCGTATTTTATTATCGATTGCATCAAAGCTTCGGACGAAGCATCGCCGGAGAAATAAACATAGCCGATAAGCCCCGGAAAAAGTGCCATGTACGCCAGCAGCCCGAGCGAAAGCGCGACCACCCAGTGTGGGCTGCGCATCCCGACGTCAGCGGAAAAAAACATTATCTGATCGTAATAATCTTCGTTTTCATCCGGCCCCATTATCGCCCAAAGTATCTTCGACAGGACAGCGCCGGTCGATATCAGCCCGACAAACGCCAGCACCAGATACAGGCTCCAGTATCCGGACAAAAGCCAGAGGTAAAAAAAGAACAACAGGATAGCGGTGATGTTAGTCAGTAAAGCATATGTCCCGGAATATCCGCGGGTCTTGCTTTGCAGCCACTGGCCTAAAAAAAGCGATGCCACATAGCTAAGAATAAAAATGATAAAAAATATTATTTTCATGAGGGTCCAATTAATGAGCGAATAGGATTCGGTAGATACGGGCCTTTGTCGTTATAAGGGATGATACCCAATTTCGAATTTTTTGCAATAGATCTTCGGGTTTGGCAGTGCCGTAAAGCTATAGGTTAATGGGGATTGTTATTCGGAATAGATGACAACTGATAGATGATAGAGAATAGATCCGGATCTCTCAGCTATCAGTTATGATCTTTCATCTATTCCGAATGATTATTTTTAGCCATAAGAATCAGATCGGATCTTTTGAAACGCGCCGAGGCGTTAAACCGTATAATTAGAGTTGGATAAATTAGGGCCGTCTGTAAATTATTTCCGAAAGGTTCTCATTTTATGAAAAAGCTTATCTTCTCGCTGCTCCTGGTGTTTATTTTTTCCGCAGCCGGTTACTCCCAGACAACTGCATCCCCTGCCGCTTCCCCCGTCTCTTTGGACGCCGACAAGGCGGCCATCACCGCCACCGCGCTCGATTACATCGAAGGCTGGTACTCCGGCGACACCGAACGGATGGAACGCGCGCTGCATCCCGACCTGGCAAAACGCATTGTGATGTCCAAAGACGGACGGAGCAGCTTGCAGCAAATGGGCGCGATGGGATTGGTTCAGGGAACCCGCAAAGGTTACGGTAAAAGCACTCCCAAAGAAAAACAGCAAAAAGACGTTACCATCCTCGATATTTTCGAAAATGCTGCGAGTGTAAAAGTAGTGGCGTCAGATTGGATCGATTACCTGCACGTGGCAAGATTCAACGGCCGCTGGGTGATCGTAAATGTTCTCTGGGAAATGAAGCCGATGAAAAAATGAGCTTCTTTTTCAGACTACGCTATGGCTATTTAATATTCTTCACAATCAGCTCCGATAGAACCTTACCAAGTTCGCTAACGATCTGTGTGAATATTGGGCTAATAATAAACGCGACAGCGATGTAAATCTGAGGCTTTCTTCCGCCTTCAGTTTTTAATTGGGCATCGATTTTCTCTTTTCGGCTACGATAGATCGGCAGGTAGGTTTCCGCCTTTGCTTGCGGGTCGGTTTTAAACTCTGAAATTATGCCTTCCACCTCGGATCTTAGATTTCTGACGAATATCATAAACCTGAACCTGGGGTCCAAATGCTTGGATTTTTTATATAATTCATGAAGTATCTTCCTTTCCGGCGTGTTATCCACGGAATTATCTCCATTCTCCCAGGCAAAAGCCAATGGTACGGTTTTGTCATCTTCCAGAATATCTACCAACTCGTTGACAGTTTCGCTTTGAAAATCTTCCAGTTTGCTCGCGGATAGTTTCGGGTATTCCAAAACTTCCAGAAGTCGCTGGGTAAGAGCGCTTTCTTTTTCCAGCAAGTGCTTTCGCCAAACCTTTGCCTGAAAGAAGCCTACCAGATAAGGAAGAAACAAAGTAACCACAAAATAAATGGACAAGATGATCAGAATTACCGGCGAGATGGTCAAGGTCAATTCTCCGAGAGTGAGCGGGTAGCCGAATTCCCCTTCTGCCCCAAAGGCCCAGATACCCAGCGCCAGCCACATCGCCGATCCCAACAGCGCGCTGATATTATTTACCAATACTTTCGATCTTATCGTCTCGTCAATATTCCTGGAGAGAAATAAATTAAATGTTTGTGGCAAGACTGCGGCGTAATTACCGACAAATTGAAATATCAAGCTATATTTAATTATATTTTTAACACCTTCAGAGGTGCTCACATCATTGGAGAAATAGACGATTCCGATGCCAATGGGAAAAACGAATACAGAGGCATACGTCAAAATACCCATCACGATGGCAGCTGGTACGTTCTTCTCAATGATTTCCTGAGCGAGAAACGATACCTGCGAAAGCCAATCTTCATCCAAATAACTGCCGACGAAGGCCCATACCATGCGGGAAATGATCATACTGCCAAAGAGCAGGACAAAACTGGCCGTGGTCAGACTTAAATTATAAAACCCGGAAAGTATCCATACCATTGCGTAAAAACCCGTAACACTGATCAAAGACAGAAAAAACTCATTGGCTAACGATATTGCCTTTCCCTTCATCAGATCTTTTAAGGCAAGCGCCATCAGGCTGACCCACACCAGATAAGTAAGCAGTAGCAAGAGAAAGATGAGAATTTTCATATAATAAAGAACCTCGAAGAATGAGTGGAAGAACGCTGCTAAAATAGCATTAACAATATATTTCTGCAATATTTTACTTTTGTTCCGGTAGGGGTGTAAAAAGTGCGTTTGTTCGGCCCCGTAGAGATGGTATCGGGCGGGAGCCTGACCGTCAGGGAGGCTTATATTCCGCATAAATTAAAGACCTTGCTTCCGCCGCCGGCAGTCGAATAAATGCCGCCAGACCCCGCACAACCGGATTTACACCACTGCCCTTTTTCTGCCAAAGGCCGATAAGCAATGTTTCTCTTAAGGGCGGCCAAATTTCCTTTTTTAATACAAATGGGTTTATTCTTATTTACATGGAAGCAGCATCGCAAACACCGGAACTGAAGAAAACTCCCCTTAACGAAGAGCACCGCAAACTGGGCGGTAAGATGGTCGATTATTTCGGCTGGGATATGCCTGTGCAGTATCCGGCGGGGACGATCGCCGAGCATTTGCGCACCCGCACCGCAGCCGGCCTTTTTGACGTCTCGCACATGGGCGAGATCCATGTGGATGGCAAAGACGCGATCAAGTTCATAAATTCGATCACCACCAACGATGTGACCAAACTCATCGACGGCCAGGCGCATTACTCTGCCCTGACGCGCGAGGACGGCGGTGTGGTCGATGATCTGCTGGTCTATCGCTTTGGCGAAGAAAAATTGTTTCTGGTGGTCAATGCCGGCACCACCGAGAAAGACTGGCTCTGGATCGAATCGCACAAAGGCACGCACGATGTCCATCTGCATCATGCCAGCGCCGACTATTGCCAGATCGCCGTCCAGGGCCCGAACGCGCCCGGCATCCTGCAAAAACTTACCGGCACAAAACTCGACGACATCAAGTATTACCACTTCGAGACGGGAGAAGTGGACGGCGTGGACGCCATCATTTCGCGTACGGGTTACACCGGCGAGGACGGTTTCGAAGTATACGCCATGGCGGACAAAGGGCCGCAGCTCTGGAACAAACTGCTCGAAGCGGGAAACTACGGCGCCGAAGACGGCATTCTTCCCTGCGGGCTGGCCGCGCGTAACACTCTGCGCCTTGAATCCGCGATGTCGCTCTACGGGCATGAGATCAGCGACACGCTCAATCCACTCGAAGCCAATCTCGGCTGGATCTGCAAATTGAACAAGGAATTCATCGGCCGCAATGCGCTCGCAAGAATAAAAGAAGATGGCCTGAAGAAAAAATTGGTCGGCTTCGAGATGACCGAACGCGGCGGGATCGCGCGCGATGAGCAGGATGTGTATATCGGCGGCGAAAAGGCCGGCTATGTCACCTCCGGCAGCCCGGCGCCCTTTTTAAAGAAAAATATCGGCCTTGCTTATGTCCCTGTCGAATTCGCTAACATCGGGCAGGAGTTAGAGATAGACGTTCGCGGACGCCATCTAAAGGCAGAAATCGTTCCCACGCCGTTTTATAAACGCAATAAATAAGTTAAAGTTATATTAGCTCTCAATTTGTCTTTTCACTAAAACAAGGCGAATAAAACCTCGCAGTCCTTAAAGGGCTTGCTATGGTTTTATACTGAAAACGGCTCAAAGAAAGTAAGGAGTTTTGATGAAGATTTTACTCTATAACCCTGATAATGGAGTGACCCGCAATTTTATGCCCCATTTGTGGATGTTTCTTCTGCAAACCCTTACCCCTCCGGAGCATGAGGTAATTCTGATCGACGGCAACGCTCACGCGATGACCGATAAGGAATTGGTCGCGTATGCGCTCAAGGAAAATATCGGCCTGGTCGGTATCGGAGCCATGACGCGCATGGTCGCCAAGGCCTACCGCGTGGCCGATGCCCTGCGCGAAGCCGGCATCAAGGTCGTCATGGGCGGACCGCACGTGACCGAGCTTCCCAATGAAGCGTTAGGCCGTAACGGCGGAAAACGCCACGCCGACGCCGTCGCCCTGGGCGAAGCTGACGAACTCTGGGCAAAGATCGTAACTGATGCCGCCAACGGAACTCTCAAAGACGTTTATGCGCCGCTCGATGAAAAGGGCCAGGACAAAAAACCGAGCCTCGAGAATTACCCGGCTATTCCCTGGGAGCACATCAAGCTTGACCAGTTCAACATGGTCCCCAAGCGCATCCGTTCGACCGTCGAACGCTTTCTGCCCGACTGGAAAAATTTTCACCTGATCCCGCTGGAATCAGGACGCGGATGCCCCTATGGATGCGAATTTTGCACCGTCACCGGGTTCTTTGGCGATTCTATCCGTTTTCGCACCAATGAAAACGTGGTCGATGAACTGCTGCGGCTTAAAGCGCGCGCGAAAAAAGACGGCGGACAGATCGCCCTATTCTTTGTCGACGACAATTTCGCCATCAATAAAAAACGTACCAAATCTCTGCTTAAAGACATGATCGCCGCGGGCGCGGTACTTCCCTGGGTGGCGCAGATCAGCGCTAATCTTCTGCGTGACGAAGAGTTGGTGGATCTGATCGCCGAATCCGGCGGGCGCGTGGTCTTTATCGGAATGGAATCCATCGATCCGGCGAATCTGGCCGACGTCAACAAAAATTTCAATAAACCTGCCGAATACGCCGAAGTTTTGCAGAGGCTTTCCGACCGCGACATCTATGCGATCACCTCGTTCATCTTCGGTATGGACAACGATACGACGGGTTCGGCACAGAAAACATTGGATGCCCTGTCCGAATGGGCGCCGGGTTTGCCCGTATTCGGGCTGCTGACGCCATTTCCTTCGACCCCGCTCTATGACCGGCTGGCGGCCGACGGCAGATTGTTCCGTCCGACGCATTGGCTGGATTTTGCCCCCTTTAAGATGGCGCACACTCCTCTGAAAATGACCATCGAGGAAGCTCAGGCCGAGGTAAAACTGGCTTGGGAAAAATCTTACAGCCCCGAGCGCATCGCGGAAGCTCTTGAAAGTATTAAAGATAAGCGGCTCGGCCTGCGTCTGTTCCACTTTATGGCGCGGCTCACTTTCCGCGGCATTTACTTTCCGCAAATGGGCTGGGCAGCCTGGACCAAGGTTTTTTGGCAAAATCGCCGGGTCATTTGGGGATTTTCCAAAGAAGGCTTCCGCGCCTGGCGCACCCGCGAAAAAACGCCTAAACCCGAAGTTGATGTAGCCTCTGTTGCATTAAAATAACGCCTAACTTAAAATATTCTTTTTTAACAACTTATTAGAGGAGAATATTGTAGGTAATGGCAAACATTCCCGAAAATTTACGATACAGCAAAGACCACGAATGGGTTTCCGTCGAGGGCGATGTCGCTACGATCGGTATTACCGATTACGCGCAAAGCTCGCTTGGCGACGTGGTTTATATTGAACTTCCGAAACCGGGCGATAAGTTCAATGCCCACGAGGCTTTTGGCTCCGTTGAATCGGTCAAGGCGGTGTCCGAGATCTTTACGCCCGTGGCCGGCGTGGTAGCCGAAGCTAACGACGCCATCAACGAGACGCCGGAAGCGGTCAACTCCGATCCGTACGGCAATGGCTGGATGGTCAAGATCAAAATGGAAAACCCCGGCGCCGCCGATGCCATGTTAAGCGCCGCCGAATACGACGAATACTTAAGCTCTAATGCATAGTGATGAACGATTAGTGATAAGCGTTCATTTTTTGCTTCTCACTAATCACTAATCACTAACCGCTATTCACTAATTTATGCGTTATATACCTAATTCTCCCGAAGAACGTGAAGAAATGCTTCGCGTTGTCGGGCTCGCAAACGCGGATGAACTTTTCCGCTCTATTCCAAACGAAGTAAAACTAAACCGTACTTTAAAGATCACCGATCCGCTGGCGGAATCCGAAGTGATCGGCGGGATGACGGCGCTTGGCGCGGCCAACACCGCGGCGCGCAAGCCTTCTTTTCTCGGCGCCGGAGTTTACTCGCATTTTTCGCCGACCATAGTCGATCACCTGATCCAGCGTTCGGAATTTTTTACTTCTTACACGCCTTACCAGCCGGAAGTTTCACAGGGCACGCTTCAGTACATTTTCGAATTTCAAACCCTGGTCGCGCAGTTGACCGGGATGGATGTCGCCAACGCCTCGATGTACGACGGGTCGACCGCGATGGCGGAAGCTTTCCTGATGGCGCAGCGCGTTACCCGCCGGGAAAAAGTTCTGGTCGCCGATACGGTTCACCCGGAATATTTGCAGGTCGCGCATACCTACGTCCAGCATTGCGGGATCCAGCTTGAGACCGCCGCGTTCGATGAAACGACCGGGCGTCTGACCGACCTCGATCATCTTGATGATCAAACCGCCGCGCTGGTGGTGCAATCGCCTAATTTCTTTGGCTGTGTCGAAGACTTAAAAGATCTGGCTGATAAAGCGCACGCCGTCGGCGCGCTGCTGATCGTCGTCGTGACCGAAGCCATCTCGTTCGGATTATTAAAGTCGCCGGGCGAATGCGGCGCGGACATCGTGGTCGGCGAAGGCCAATCCTTCGGCATTCCGATGAGCTTTGGCGGGCCGCACGTCGGCCTCTTTGCGACCAGCGAAAAATATGTGCGCAACATGCCGGGCCGTTTGGCCGGCGTCGCTTATGACAAGGACGGCAACCGCGGTTTCGTGCTCACGCTGGCCACCCGCGAACAGCATATCCGCCGCGAAAAAGCGACCTCGAATATCTGCACAAATCAGGGGCTAATCGCCCTTGCTGCAACTATTTACATGGAAGCGATGGGCAAAAAAGGCCTGCAGGAAGTGGCGATGCAGAATGCCCAGAAGACGGCCTACGCCGCTAAGCAGATCAGTACCCTCGATGGTTTTGAACTCGCGTTTTCCGCGCCGAAATTTAACGAGTTTGTTGTGCGCGGAAGCCGTCCGGCGGAAGAGATCCTGGAAACTTTACGCACTGAAAAAGGTATCATCGGCGGACTGGCGCTTTCAAAATATTACAAAAACCGTCCGAACGAATTTCTTGTTTGCGTCACCGAAACGAATACGCGCGAGCAGATCGATAGTTTAGTTGAGGCACTAAAGTAAAGAAAATGGAGTCAGTAGCGTCGCCGTCAGGCGATGCGTGAAGGCCGAAAATTACGCATCGGCTAACGCCGACGCTACTGCCTCATCATCGAGACCGCAAACAACGCTGAATGAATTCTCAACTTCAAAACTTTGCCAAAGACATCGACCGCAGAAAATTTCTTTCGTCGGCCGGCAAAGGCCTGGGGATGATGGCGTTGTCTTCGTCGGTCGTCGGTTCGCTCTTTGAAAATATCAGCGCGGCAACGAAAAATATCGCTCACCTCTCGCCGGAACAGGCGGCGATGGATGAAGATTTCTGGTCGGTTATCCAGCAATCGTTTTCCGTCACGCGCGGCATAGTCAATTTAAATAACGGCGGTGTGAGTCCGAGTCCGAAGATCGTAACCGAGGCTTTTGTTCGCTACACCTGGCAGCAGGAAGATGCGACCGCCTATACGATGTGGCAATTGCTCGAACCGCAGTCGGAAACCATCCGCACCGGCTTAGCGGAAATTTTCGGCTGCTCCGCTGAAGAGATCGCGATCACTCGTAACGCCTCCGAATCCCTGGAAATTCTTTTGATGGGGATGGATTTCAAGCCCGGCGACGAGATCCTGACCTCGACCCAGGATTACCCGCGCATGCTGACCACGCTCAAGCAGCGCGAGATGCGCGAGGGTCTAAAGCTGAACCTGATCAAAGTTCCGATCGCCCCGAAGGACGTGAATGACCTGGCCACACCGTTTGAACGCGCAGTCACGCCGAAAACAAAATTGATCCTCGTCTCGCATCAGATAAATTTGACCGGGCAAATAATGCCGGTGAAAAAAGTTTGCGATATGGCGCGGGCGCGCGGGATCGAGACCATAGTCGACGGCGCGCATTCATTTGCCCAGTTCGATTTCAAACAGGCCGATCTCGGCTGCGATTACTTCGGCACTTCCCTGCACAAATGGATCTACGCGCCGAAAGGCACCGGGATGCTGTACGTCAGGAAAGAAAAAATTCCGAAGATCTGGGCGCTGATGGCTTCGGAAGATAAAAATAAGAACGACATCCGCAAATTTGAAGAGATCGGAACGCATTCCGCTGCGATGCGCCTCGCCATCGGCGAAGCCATCCTGTATCACAATGCCATCGGCGGCAAACGCAAGGAAGCGCGGCTGCGTTATTTGTCGCGCTATTGGATGAACAAATTGAAAGACGTGCCGAAGGTCGGTTTCAATACTTCGTTTGATGACGTTCAGTCTTGCGCTATCGCAAATGTAAAGATCGAGGGTATCGACCCCGTCGCGATCGGCGGCTATTTGATGTCGAAGCACAAAATATTTACCACGCCGATCGTGCACGAAGAATTTACCGGCATCCGCATCACGCCGAATGTTTATACGACGCTGTGGGAGCTCGACCGGTTTTGCGAAGTGATGGAGCACATCGCGCGGGGTGGCCTCTCAAAAATTTGAGGCCGAAACAGCATAGATGAGCGGTATCTTTGAAAAACATTTTGAAGTGGGCTGGCGCAACGTAGACCCCAACGGGCACCTGGCAAATACCGATTATTTGTCGTTCGCCGTGGACACGCGCATTTCGTATTTTACATCGCGCGGTTTTCCGCCGATAGATTTTCAGAAGTACAGCTTCGGCCCGGTGATCAAGACTGAAACAGTCGATTATTTTCGTGAACTGATGTTGTTGGAAAAAGTAAAGGTCACTATGGAAAACGGCGGCTTAGCAAAGGACGGTTCGCGGTTTCGCGTGGTGAACAACTTCTACAAAACGGATGGGACACACGCCGCACGCGTTGCCAGCATTGGCGGATGGCTCGGTTTCAAGGAAAGAAAATTGATCGTGCCGCCGGAAATAATTTTTAACGCGCTAGACAGCCTGACAAAGACCGAAGATTTTGAAGAATTAAAGTCCAGTATCAAAAAGTAATATGCCTATTAAAAAAGTAACATCGCATCCGACACAAAATGAAGGTTTGATCTTCGAGCGCTCACAGACGGGGCGCGTCGGTTATCGCCTGCCGAAATTGGATGTGGAAGAAACACCCATTGACGAGCTGCTGCCCGCCGGGCTTCGCCGCAGCGACGATCTCGAAGGCGTGCCCGAAGTTTCGGAGGTCGACGTTATTCGCCATTTCACGCGCATCTCGACCTGGAATTTTTCCATCGATCTGGGGATGTACCCGCTCGGTTCGTGCACGATGAAATACAATTCGCGGCTGAACGAAAAAGTTGCGCGCACTGCCGGCCTGGTCGATCTGCACCCGCTCGCCCCCGAAGAAGAAGCACAGGGCGCGCTCGAATTGATCTACCGCCTGCAGGAAGACCTCTCTGAGATCACCGGCCTGCCCGGCGTATCGCTGCAGCCCGCTGCCGGCGCTCACGGTGAAATGACCGGCGTCATGCTCATCCGCGCGTTTCTGGATAAACGCGACGGCGCGGCTTCCAAAGACCGCCGCGTAATGCTGATCCCCGACTCCGCGCACGGCACCAATCCCGCTTCGGCGCATCTCGCCGGGTTTACCGTCAAAACCATCAAATCTACGCCTGAAGGCCTGACCGATCTCGGCCACCTGCGCGAGGTCTGTGACGAAGGCGGCGTGGCAGGGCTGATGCTGACCAATCCGAACACGGTCGGTATTTTTGAAACCAACATCAAAGAGATTTGCGACATCATTCACACGGCCGGCGGCCTGGTCTACATGGACGGCGCCAATATGAACGCGCTGGTCGGCGTGGCGCGCCCGGGCGATATGGGCGTGGACGTCATCCACCTCAATTTGCACAAAACTTTTTCGACACCGCACGGCGGCGGCGGCCCCGGCTGCGGCCCCTGCTGCTGCACCGCCGAGCTTCAGCCTTTTCTGCCGGTCCCGCGTGTCATAAAAGTGTCAGAACCCGAAGCGGTAGCGAGGGGGCTCTCTTACAGATTGGACTATGATGTACCCGAATCCATCGGCCGTGTCAAAGCTTTCTACGGTAATTTCGGCATGATGATCCGCGCCCTGTCTTACATCCAGACCCACGGCGCCGAAGGCTTAAAAGAAGCGACGGAATCTGCCGTATTAAACGCCCGTTATGTGTCCCATAACCTGTCCGAAGAATACGAAAAACCGTTTGCTTCGGACTGTATGCACGAGGTCATTTTTTCGCACAAAAAACAGTCGCGCAAAGGTGTGCACACGCTCGATATCGCCAAGCGCCTGATCGACTACGGCTTTCACCCGATGACGATCTACTTCCCGCTGATCGTCGACGGCGCAATGCTCATCGAACCGACCGAATCCGTTGGCCGCGCCGATCTTGATGCCTTTATCGAAGCCATGAAAGACATCGCGCAGGAATCCATCGACGACCCGCAGCTCGTTATCGACGCGCCGCACACGACCCGCATCGGCCGACTCGACGAGGCCACAGCCGCCCGCAAACCCGTGCTGCGCTGGAGACAGGATATGGAATCGCAGGCGAAAAGTGCTTGATCTTAATTACAGGAGAATATAAATGACGCCTGCCGAATGTGCCGAGCTTTTTGCCAAAACTCTGGAAGAACTTAACGCCGTCTCGCAATTGCAGATGCAGGGGATACTGGGTGTCGTTACCACCGGGCTTGAGGCGGCAAAGTCTCTTAGCTCTTCAAGTCCCGATCCTGAGGCGCTGGATAAACTCACCAGGCTCGTCGACGAGCTAAAAAATACCGCCGGGCAACTGGGAAGCATCGATCCCGGCAACCTATCTGCGGACGCTTCGCAATCGGAAAATTTCTGCGCTCAGGTGGAAGCGAATCTCAATCTTGCGATGCAAAACAGCGTGAGCAATCAGCAGCAATTAAACGTGATCGGGGCGGCGGCTTTAACTCAGATCATCAGCCTGCTTATTTCCCTGGAGGGAAATAAAGCTTCTCAAAATTAATATGTCCGCGTAGCGGATTGGAGAAAATAGCCCAGGGCTTCAGCCCTGGGTAACGATCAATTCTGTGGTGTCAGCCCCGAAGGGGCGGCAGAACCGACTAAGTTTTGCCGCCCCTTCGGGGCTGGAATCTTTTAAACAACTGATACCCCGGGTGGCGCTCGCCCTCCCAACCCAATAGTTTTCACATGTTTGCCTGGGCTTTTTCTTTTTTATATAATTTTAGGCTATCGAAAAATATTGGTTTCCCACGTTTGCCCCCTGCGATCGTAAGTTTTAATTTAAAGGAGTTTTTATGTCGCAACCAGTTCAAGCCCCCCAAACCGCAGAGATAAACGAAGAAAAAATGAATGCCTTTTTAGGTAAGGTGGTCGGAGATTTTGGCGCATCGCTAAGCTCGGTATTGTCGTATATCGGGATCAAGCTCGGACTTTACAATGCAATAGCCGACAGTAACGGCCTGGCGTCGGCCGAGCTTGCCTTAAAAACAAATACGAACGAACGCTATATACGCGAATGGCTGGTCAATCAGGCGAGCGGCGGTTATATAGAGTACGACCCGGCAACGAAGATATATTCCATGACCGCGGAGCAAAAAACCGCGTTGACGGATGAAAACAGCCCGTTTTATGTGGGCGGCGGTTTTTATGTAGTAAAAGCAATGGCTGCCGCCCAGCCCCGCATCACCGAAGCCTTTCAGAACGGCGGCGGACTGCTCTGGGGCGACAACGATCCCGATCTTTTTATCGGTGTAGAGAAATTTTTCCGTCCGGGTTATCACGCGCACCTTAACGGGGCCTGGATCCCGGCCCTGACCGGCATCGAAGAAAAATTAAAAACCGGAGCGAAGGTTGCCGATGTTGGCTGCGGCCACGGCGCCTCAACCATGATCATGGCACAGGCCTTTCCGAATTCAACTTTTTACGGATTTGACAATCACCAGGCGTCGATCGAAACCGCTCAAAAAAAAGCTGAAGACGCCGGGCTTAGCGATCGTGTTCATTTCGCGGTTGCGAATGCCGGCGATTTTCCTGATGAAAAATATGACCTGATCGCTTTTTTTGACTGCCTGCATGATATGGGCGACCCGGCCGGCGCGGCCAAACGGGCGTTTGAGACTCTGGGCGATGACGGCAGCGTGATGATCGTCGAGCCGATGGCAGGCAATACCACCGAGGAAAATTTCAATATCATCGGCCGAACATTTTCCGCGGCTTCGACACTTTGCTGCACGGCAAATTCGATGGCGCTCGGCGGCCCGGCTTTAGGGGCAGTCGCCACCGAAGATGCGCTGCGCGACACGGTGATGTCCGGCGGATTTACCGAGTTTCGCCGCGCGACGGAAACGCCTTTTAACCGCGTTTTTGAAGCCCGGCGGTAAAGCCTATCGACTCATGGTAATTAGGTCGGTACCGGGAACCCCGTAAGTAGCTGAAACCGGCTATTATTTTTTATTTAGCGGGTTGAAGGCGTTTTCGCTGCGCTGCGCTCAGGAGCCGGTCACTTCGTTCCCGGTACTGACTCCGTCGCTGACTTGAAAAGTAAAAGATATGAAATATCGTTTGTTCATTTTCATCCCGCTTCTTGCTCTTATCGCCATATCCGCCTGCAAAGACAATCTACATATGTCGGAGCTGAAAAGCCTGCAGGGCCGCTGGCATCTCGTAAAAGAAATTCACCAGGGCAAAGAAACTCCCGCCGAAGAAATAAAGAACGGCTTTATCATTTTCGATGCCGACAACAACTGGCATGTCGAAGTCGACGAAAAAACTGTCGGCGGCGGAATATATATCGTTGACTCCGATAAAACTCCAAAAACGATCGACTATTCTTTTGCCATCGGCGAAGAAAAGGGCCAAAACTTCCACGCGATCTATGAACTCAGCGGCAGCACTTTCAAACACTGCGGCGTGATGGACGGCGAGCGGCCAAAAGATTTTTCCGCCAATGCCGATTCAAAAAATTACCTCGTTACGTTCGAACGCGTAAAATAAAACACGATGAAAATTTATTTTGCCGGCTCGATCCGCGGCGGCCGCGATGATCAAAAACTTTACCTAGAGATCATCGAATTGCTCCGCCAATATGGTGAGGTTTTGACCGAACATATCGGCGATGTGAATTTGAGCGAAGAGGGAGAAGGCGATCTTTCCGATAAGGAAATTCACGGCCGCGATCTCGCCTGGTTAAAAGCGGCTGACTTCCTCGTGGCGGAAGTTACTACTCCCAGCCTCGGCGTCGGTTATGAGATCGGAAAAGCGTCGGAATGGAAAAAACCTGTTCTCTGTTTATATCGTCCGAGCGAAGGGCGGCGTCTTTCCGGTATGGTGGCGGGCTGCAATGATGTAAAGATCTGCGAATATCAAACCAGCGATGAACTTAAAAAAGCTTTTGATGAATTCTTCCAGCCTCTTCTATAAAGTGCCCGGTTCCCTGTACATTTCATAAATGTTTTTTTCGTGTGATTTCGTGGTTATTTCTTTAAGTGCTTACTTTATAAAGCCGTAAGACTGGAACCACGAAATCACACGAAACAACACTAACAAATCTAAACCTCTTACAATGTTTGCACCTACTTAAAAGAAAAACTTCTGACTAAATCCAGTCGCCAGGGTCGCAAGCCCTGTATTTTCAATACCGAACAGACATCCGCCACTATAGCCACCACGAATAAAAGTGCCTAATATAAAAGATGTCGATGCCGGGTTGGAAAAGTGGCTTAAAGAAGCCTATCATTTATCTATATAAAAGATTATGAAAGCACAAGCAGGCAAATCGACCGAAGAATCTCTCATTATCTCCATTTACCATGAATTGCTGGATAGCTGGAACCGCAAAAGCCCGAGCAATTTCGCGTTTTCGTTCGACGAAAATGCGATCGTTGTCGGCTTTGACGGCAGCCAGATGAATGGGCGCGCCGATATTGAAATAGAAATGGGGCAGCTATTCGCCAATCACGAAATCGGCACCTATGTGAGCAAGGTCCGCGAAGTGCGGTTTCTCACCAAGCGCGTCGCCATTTTAAAGGCCGTCGCCGGAATGATCCCCCACGGTGAAACGGATCTGAAGCCGGAGATCAATGCTATCCAGACGCTGGTTGCCGTGCGAAATAACGACGACTGGAAGGTCGCCCTTTTCCAAAACACCCCGGCGCAATTTCACGGGCGGCCCGAATTGGCCGAGGCTCTTACCGCCGAGCTGCGCCAGTTGGTGTGACCGCCGCCATATTGTTCTCGTTATAAATACTTCCATCAGCGCCAAAGATTTGCAGGCGCTTTAAATCTCTTATATATTTACTTTGCCTTACTTTTCTTTTCTATTGCGAGAAATTTATGACCAAAGTTGGAATTCCTAAAGAGATCCACCCGGGCGAACGCCGCGTAGCGGCCACTCCGGAAACGGTGCTCCGGCTGAAAAAGCTCGGTTTTGAAGTTGCCGTGCAATCCGGCGCGGGCGAGGAAATAAATTATTCCGACTCAGCCTACCAGGAAGCCGGTGCTGAGATCGTTGAGGGCGCAAAGACCCTCTGGGAATCTTCGGACATCGTGATCAAGGTGCGCCCGCCCGAGGAACATTCCGCGCTGGGCATTCACGAAGCCGACCTGCTTTCGGAAAACAAAATTCTGATCGGGTTTATCTGGCCCGCGCAAAACCGCGAGCTGCTGGACCGCCTGGTAAAAACAAAAGCGACGGTGCTGGCAATGGATTCGGTTCCGCGCATCACCCGCGCGCAAAAAATGGACACGCTCTCGGCGATGGCAAATATCGCCGGTTATCGCGCCATTGTCGAAGCCGCCGCCCACTTCCCCCGGTTTTTTGCCGGACAGATCACCGCCGCCGGGCGCATCGACCCCGCCAAAGTTCTGGTGATCGGCGCGGGCGTTGCCGGGCTCTCGGCTATCGGGACCGCGCGTTCGCTGGGCGCCATCGTAAAAGCCTTTGACCCGCGCTCTGCCTGCGCCGATCAGGTGAAAAGCATGGGCGCGGAGTTTTTGGAAGTAAGCGTTCAGGAAGAAGGCGAAGGCAAAGGCGGTTATGCCAAGGAAATGAGCGACGCTTTCCTCAAAGCCGAAATGGCGTTGTTTGCCGCTCAGGCCATGGAAGTCGACATTATCGTCACCACCGCGCTCATCCCGGGAAAACCCGCCCCGAAACTCATCACCAAGGGAATGCTCGAAAGCATGAAGGCCGGCTCCGTTATCGTCGACCTGGCGGCCGAGCAGGGCGGCAACTGCGCGCTTACCGTTCCCGGTGAAGTCGTTAAATACAAAGGCGTTACTATTATCGGCTACACCGACCTGCCCAGCCGGATGGCGACTATGGCGAGCCAGCTTTATGGCTCGACCATCGTAGCCTTGCTGGACGAATTGAAAAAAGATGACGAAATAGACGTCAACCTCGAAGACCAGGTGATCCGCGGCTCGTTGGTCGTGCATCAGGGCAAGATTACCTGGCCGCCTCCGGTACTTGCCGCGCCGTCAGCGGAGCCCGGTGTCCCGTCGCACAGCACTTCCAGCAAAGCCGCCTCCGCGGCCTCGGAAGGTAACGCCGGTAAAGGAGCCGAAAAAGGCGGCGGTTTGCTGTGGCTCGTTCTGGCCGGGATCGCGCTCTTTGGCATCGGCGCGGTCGCACCGCCTTCGACACTGGGGCATTTCACGGTTTTCATTCTGGCGTGCTTTGTCGGGTACCAGGTCGTCTGGAGCGTCAAACCCGCGCTGCACACGCCTCTGATGAGCGTGACCAATGCCATCAGCGGCATCATCCTCATCGGCGGAATGCTCCAGATCTCCGGCACGGAACTTTCCCTGACCTCGATCCTGGGAGCGATCGCAATACTCTTAGCAACGATAAATATCGCCGGCGGATTTTTAGTGACGAAAAGAATGCTGGCAATGTTTCATAGGTAGTTTGATTTTATTTAATGTGTATAAATAATGGGCCTTAGCATTTACATTGAGACGACCATTGTCAGCTACTTGACGGCGCGAGTCGGCAGAAATTTGATTGCTGCGGCTCATCGTCAAATAACCTGGGAATGGTGGGAAACTCGACGTTCTAAGTTTGATTTATATACTTCTCAATTAGTTATCGGCGAAGCCAGCGCTGGGGATTCTGAAATGGCACGGATGAGAATCGATTTCCTTGATGGTGTCCCTCTATTAAATATTACCGAGCAGGCAAATAATCTGGCGCGGATACTGGTTGCAAAGGGCCCGATTCCGAAAAAAGCCGCGGTGCATGGCATGGATTACTTGCTAACATGGAATTGCAAACATATCGCTAACGCAGAAATGCAGGTAAGCATAGGAAAATTTTGTCGAATATCGGGATACGAGCCCCCTGTGATCTGCACGCCCGAAGAACTTTTAGGGAGTTAAGTATGCAAAAAGATGAAATAGTGGACGAAGTGCGTCGCGTTCGCATTGAATACGCGGCAAAGTTCAATTACGATCTGGATGAAATTTTTAAAGATGTACAAAAACAAGAGAAAAAATCTTCTCGCAAATTTGTTTCCTTACAGCCAAAAAAAACTGAGCGAATGCCGATTAATACAAATTGATTTGTTGATTTCTTAAGCTCTAATATCGCCGGACCGGATTTTAGTGACCAAACGGATGCTTGCGATGTTTCACAGATAAATGTACAAATTGTGGAGATTGAATGCCGATAGAAGTTGGAATTTGGAGATTAGGGCAGAAACCTGAAAAGATAAATGCTTCCGTTATCGATTCAGAACTAATGCTTGAAAATGCATTGATCGAGGATCTGTCCGTTCTGTCTTCTCAGCTTATGTTGATAGGAAGACAAGTTTCCACAATTTACGGAAAATTTATTGATATTTTGGCAATGGATGCTTACGGCAATTTAGCTGTGGTGGAATTAAAAAAGAATAAAACACCTCGCGAAGTAGTTGCTCAACTCGTTGATTACGCATCTTGGATTCAATCACTTTCCTATGAAGACATTGCTGCTATCTATGCGGAAAAGAATCTTGGAAAAAAGCTTGAAGAGGGTTTTTATGATGCTTTTGGTATAAGCCTTCCGGAACAGATAAATCAAAGTCATGAATTAATTGTAGTTGCGTCGGAACTTGATCCAAGTACTGAACGAATAATTAATTATCTATCTGATAATTATGGCGTCCCGATAAATGCAGTATTTTTTCGCTTCTTTCGAGACGGCGAAAGAGACTATTTGGCACGAACATGGCTTATCGCCCCTGAAGAAGCCGAGCGAAAAACAAGTAAATCAAAAAGTAAAAAAGGATCTGAGCCTTGGAATGGCCGTGATTTCTACGTAAGTTTAGGCGAGGGAGAGCATAGAGCGTGGGAAGATTGCCAAAAATACGGTTTTATATCTGGCGGTCAGGGTAAATGGTACAGCCAAACGTTAAACTTATTGTTTCCCGGCTCGCGCGTTTTCGTTAATATCCCCAAAACCGGCTACGTAGGCGTTGGCATTGTTAAAGAGTCTGCTGTTCCAGTGAATGAATTCAATGTTCTTTTGGATGGAAAAGAAGTTCCAATTTTATCTGCACCTCTTATTGCTACAAACATGGGAGAAAATGCTGACGATAGTGATTTGAGTGAATATCTTGTTCGAGTTGAATGGTTAAGAGCTGTTCCACGTAACGAAGCATTTTGGGAAAAAGGTTTATTTGCGTTACAGCATACCGCCTGTCGTCTCACGAGCAGCTTTACCATTGAGCGTTTGTCACAGCACTTTGGCTTAGACGATTAATAATTCTTTACTAAGGATCTAAAAGCTTTGAAAGATAGTCTCATCATCATAGCCTACATCGCCGCGAGCGCGTTGTTCATCATGAGCCTCGGCGGATTGTCGCGGCAGGAAACGGCGCGGCGCGGAAACACGTTCGGCGTGCTGGGGATGCTGATCGCGCTGATCGCCACGGCGGCGCGCATGGAAACCTCCGGTTATATTATGCTGGCGTCGGTGCTGATCCCGGGCGCGGCGATCGGGGCGCTGCTGGCTTCGCGCGTGCAGATGACCTCGATGCCGCAGCTCGTTGCGATCCTGCACAGTTTTGTCGGCGCGGCGGCGGTGCTGGTCGGCTTTGCCACCTACACCGGAAACCACCCGGTAGCGGCAGACGAAGCCTCCATCCACCTGGCGGAAATTTTTATCGGCGTCTGCATCGGCTCGATCACCTTTACCGGCTCCGTCATCGCCTTTGCCAAGCTCCAGGGAACCCTTAGCGGCAAACCTCTGCTTATTCCAGGCCGCCATATTCTTAATCTTCTGATGCTCATCGCGACCGTCGCGCTCGGCGTCTGGTTCTTTCGTATGCCCGGTACCGAAGGCCAGCTTCCCCTGCTTATTGCCACCGTCCTGACCGGCATTCTCGGCGTACATTTTGTGATGGCGATCGGCGGCGCGGATATGCCCGTGGTCGTTTCGATGCTCAACAGCTATTCGGGCTGGGCTGCCGCGGCAGCCGGGTTTATGCTCGGCAACGACCTGCTGATCATCACCGGCGCTCTCGTCGGTTCAAGCGGCGCGATCCTGAGCTACATAATGTGCCGCGGCATGAACCGCTCGTTCGTGAGCGTAATGCTCGGAGGGTTTGGCACCGAAAGCGGTTCGTCTTCATCGGCCGCCGTGCCCCAGGGCGAAGTCCACTCCATCGATGCCGAAGGCGCGGCCGAACTGATGCGCCAGGCGAAAAAAGTCATCATCGTTCCCGGTTACGGGTTAGCGGTAGCACAGGCGCAGCACTCGCTGGCCGAAGTCGTCCGCATCCTGCGCGAGCGCAGCACCGACGTCCGCTTTGCCATCCATCCCGTTGCCGGACGCCTGCCCGGCCATATGAACGTCCTGCTCGCCGAAGCCAGTATTCCCTACGATATCGTTTTCGAAATGGAAGAGATCAACGAAGAGTTTCCTGAAACCGATCTCGTGCTCGTCATCGGCGCCAATGATATCGTCAATCCCAGCGCGCTCGAAGACCCGGGCAGCCCCATCGCGGGAATGCCCGTACTGCACGTTTGGGAATCGCGTCACGTGATCGTAATGAAGCGCAGCATGGCGAGCGGTTACGCCGGCGTAGATAACCCGCTGTTCTTCCGCGAAAACACGCTGATGCTCTTTGGCGATGCCAAAAAAGTCGTCGATGAAATACTCACGGCGATGCGGTCATAGAAAAAACCTCTCGCATTAGAAACGGCTTTTTGCTATATTGCTCGCACCCCCGGAAAAAGGTGCAAAGGAGCAAAAAATGGCGATCACCAATCTCCCCGTCACTTCGCGCGAGTATAAACTGATGCTTAACGTCAACCGCTTCAAACAGCGTGACGAAGGTATTACGGCATTCTTCCAACTCGTAAAATTCCTGCTCGCTAAAGAAGGCGGTAATATCACCGAAGAGCAAAACGAAATCGAACAGCGAACTACCAGCTATCTGGACACACCCGAACTGGCCCTGCGCCAGCAAAATTTCTCACTGCGATTGCGAGAAGAGGGACCGGACAATGGCTTTCAGATCAATCTGAAATATCGCGCCGGCGACCGTTACCTTTCGGCGGCGCAGGACGTTTCCAGCAGCGAAAAAGGTAAAGCGAAATTTGAAGAGGACATTATGCCGCCTTTTAACAGCAAATATTCGCATTCGATCACGGTGAAAAAGAAAACGCGGCCGGAATTAAATACCATGGAGCAGGTAACGGCGCTTTTCCCGAGCCTGGCGTCGCTCGCGATCGCCCCAGGTACGCCGATCAAAACGATCAAGAATTTTGAAGCGGTCGAAATAGTTCGCAAGCTCTGCAAATTTCAATTCGCCCGTTCGCGCGCCGCCAAAGCGTCCTTGAGCTTTTGGTACCTGCCCGGCAACGAAGACAACTGGCCGCTCGTCACCGAGTTTTCTTTCGATTACGACTCTTCACCCACTGCCGAAGGCGAACTCGAATCGTACCCGACCGCCCTCGTGGCCGGCGCGAATAATTTGTTCCGCGCTTTGCAAAATCAGGTGGGGTGGATCGATCTGAGCGGAACGACCAAGACGGCTTTCGCCCTTGAGGCTTTATGATCTATTGATATAATAAGTCCTGATTTTTACCAAACCGGCTTCCACGCTAATGATGACCATAAACATGTCAGTAAGCTCGCGCCTGACGGTCGGGCTGCTGACACGGCTGCAGCGGAAGTCCTTAACATCTCACAAAAGGAGCGATCTGATGAGCCATACCCCTTACACGAATGCACAGCTTGACGCGCGATACCGCAACCAATTCGGATACCTGGCCGGATACCTGCCCAGAGACCGGGCGACAGTTGACGCATTTCAAAAAGAATTAAAAGAAGAGGTCGAACGCGCGCGCGGCAAAGGCAAGGAGAAACCCCATACCAAATCTGTGGCCGCGCTCGCCAAATTGATCAATCAAAACGGCATTGTCCGGATGTATGTCACGCAGATGATCGAGCAGCAGGCGGTGGATAATAAAACGGTGGACAGCATTCCCAACATGCTCGCGATGCTGAACCAGATCATTACGACCGCGCCCAAATACAACGCCGACCCCAACAAATTGAACAATTTCCCGGTGTCTAATCTGTTCACCTATATGATGATGACACCGGCCGGCGAAGCCGTTTTTCGGAACGAGGCTTTCAACGCCGCGATAGCCAATGTCTTGCGTGAGTGGTGCAATTTTCTGGACAGCAAGCAGAGTCTTTATGTGCTTAATGAAAGCCCCGAAGGATGGCTGTCGCAATCGGCCTACTGGTACAACAAATTGTATGAATTTGTCATTCCTAACAAGTCCAAACCGCACTGGGGCTGGAAGTCTTTCAACGATTATTTTCATCGCGAGATCAAGCCCGAATGTCGTCCGATCGCCGAGCCCGATGATCCTAAGGTCGTCATTTCCGCCAATGACGGAACGGTCTACAACATCGCGTCGAACGTTCAGCCGCTCGATACTTTCTGGCTAAAGGCGCAGCCTTATTCGCTGATCAACGTTCTTAACAATAACTACGTCGACAGGTTCGTGGGCGGCACCGTTTTTCAATCGTTCTTAAGCGGCGCCGATTATCATCGTTGGGTGGCGCCGATCGCCGGGACTGTGCGAAAGGCTGAGATCGTTGACGGCTTGATGTTCAGCGACGCCGAATCCGCCGGATTTGATAACACCGCGGCGACCTATTCGCAAGGCTATGAAGCCTCGGTCAATACGCGCGCGCTGGTGTTTATCGAAAGCAAAGATAAAAACTTGGGGTTGGTTTGCGTCATCCCGATCGGAATCACCGAAATATCTTCAGTAACCATCACCGTCAAAGAAGGCGACAAAGTAACCAAAGGACAGGAGTTGGGCTATTTCAGCTACGGTGGTTCGAGCATGTGCCTGGTCTTTCAACCCGGCGCCATCGATTATTTCACCGTGCCCAACCGCCCCTCCGGCACCAACGCCGACGACGGACCGCCCATCCGTGTCAATTCGCAGATCGCCGTGGCGAGATGATGTTAACCTGGGAGCGCGAACGTCCCGTCCGCAACGAACGCTACGCGTTCGAAAATGCATCTGCTTACGCAAAACGCTGCTAACGTTAGCGCGTAACCACGCTTTTTTGCGGACGGGACATCCGCGCTCCAATTCTACTTCATCTCGATCAGCGCCAACCGTTCGACAACTTCCCCGCCGATCAGGTGTTTTTCGATGATCTCCGGTACGTCGTCGGCGGTGACCTGACCGTACCAAATGCCCTCTGGATAGACGAGCACTGCCACTCCTATCGAGCAAAATCCGACCGAGCCGCAGTCCGTTAAGACAATGGCGCCATTAGGGTTACGCCCTTTTGATTCTTTGCCGTAGCGCAGCCCGCGCGATTCCAGGTATTCCTCAAAAGCTTTTTTTACTTCAGCGCTCCCGACCGGCATACAGGATTTCCCGTTGCAGACAAACACATGATGTTTGATCGGCGCGTTTATCACCGGCGCGAGTTTTTCGAGCTGTTCCCGGTCGGTAATGAATTTTTTTTCGGGCATATATGTAACGCCGCCGTCGCAACTTGTCGATGGGGCAATCTTCAGGGCGTCCCGCCCTCAAATGTTTTTTTACGGAAGCGGGACGCTTCCGCGACAGCCGGCGAGACGCCGGCGCTACTCAATTCAGCAATTTTAACGCCTCTTCCCACTGTCTATACAATTCGGCGATGCGGTTTTCCGTTTTATGATATTCGTTGGAAACCTGCGTAAACTTCTCTGCCGAAGCCGCCACTGAAGGATCGCTCATCTGCTCCGAAAGCGAGGAAAGAGTTTCTTCCAATTTTGCAATCTCACTTTCGGAATCGGCCGCGGTTTTTTCCAGTTTGAGGCGTTCGTTTTTGCTCAAGTTATCAGAGTCTGTTTTGGAAGCAGCGCTTTCTTCATTTCCCTTACTTTCCCGCGTTTCCTCATTTCCGGCACGCTTATTTTCCCGTGCCTTCCACTGGTGGTACTCCGAATAATCGCCGTTAAAAAGTTCATACGGATTGGACTTGTACAGTGCCAGTATTTGATCGGCGATCTTATCCAAAAAGAAACGGTCATGGCTGATGACGATCAGCGTGCCGTCGTATTCGGTCAGCGCCTCTTCCAGTGCCTCGCGCGAAGGGATATCAAGGTGGTTGGTAGGCTCGTCCAGTACCAGCACGTTGTGCCGCGCATAGATCAATTTCGCCAGCGCCAATCTTCCCTTTTCGCCGCCCGAAAGATCGCGCACTATTTTATAGACGTCGTCGCCGGTAAAAAGAAATTGCGCCAGGTAACCGCGCAGCGCGCCGTCCGTCACGTCCGAAGGAGCAATCCTGCGCAGCTCATTTATTATTTCGTTGCGCTCTTCCAGGTCTTCGAGCTGCTGCGAGTAATAGCCGATGTCGGTCTTTGCCCCCCAGCGATAACTCCCCGTCACCGCGTGCAATTTCCCGAGGATCGTCTTGATGAAAGTGGTTTTGCCCGAGCCGTTTTCGCCGATGATCCCCAGGGCGTCGGCGCGATGAATGGTAAAATTCAATCCCGACACCAGTGAAACATCTTCATAGCCCACCGAAAGCTCTTCTACCATCAGCACGTCGCCGCCGGAACGCACCACCGCCTTTAATCCAAAATTCCCGCCGCTTTTATCCGACCGCACGGCTTCGACACGGTCCATGCGTCCGAGCATATTGCGGCGCGATTTCGCCAGCTTGGTTTTTTGCCCGGCGATATTGCGGCGAATAAAATCTTCTGTTTTGGCGATCAGCGCCCGCTGGTTTTCATAAGCGCGGCGCTGCGATTCACGCCGTTCTTCGCGAATTTCCAGGTAGTCGGAATAATTTCCGGTGCCGGTATAAGCTTTACCCTCGTCCAGTTCGATTATGCGCGTGCAGGTCCGGTCCAGAAAATAACGGTCGTGGCTGATGATCACATACGCCTTCTCGTATGTCTGCAAAAATTCCTCCAGCCATTCCACCGAATAAATATCCAGGTGATTGGTCGGCTCGTCCAGCAGCAAAATATCGGCATCGGACAATAGCAGGCGCGCCAATCCCAGGCGGTTCTTCTGCCCGCCGGAAAGTTCCGCCACATCCTGCGTCCACATTTCTTTGGGAAATTTCAAGCCGAGCAGCACCGCTTCGGCCTTTACCGTCGCTTCAAAACCGCCCTGATGTTCGAACTGATGCTGGACCTCGCTGTAGTGCTCGAGAATGTCCGCCAGATCGTCACCACCCTCAGCCATTTGCAGCTCCAACTTTCGCATCTCTTCTTCCAGCTCGATCAGGGTGCTGAAAGCCGACATGGCAAAGGAGTGCACGGTGTCACCCGCGGCAAAATTAACGTGCTGTTCCAGCAGACCGATCTTCAGATCCGAGGCTTTAATGACGTCGCCGCTGTCCGGGCTTTCCGCGCCGGTCAAAAGACGGAAGAGCGTCGTTTTACCCGCGCCGTTGCGGCCCACCAGGCCGGCCTTTTCCTGCGGGTTGATCTGAAAGGTCACTCCGCGCAGGATCTCAGCGCCGGAATAAGTTTTGTACACGTCTGAAAAACGAAAAAGCATAATTAAACGAAAATGACAGGGACATTCTAAATGCCGCCTGCCATTTTGCTATTTTTATTCCGCTAAGCTATTTGTTACCGGAAGTGTTTGATGCCGGTTTAGCCGGAGGTGACAACAAGGGCGTTTTAGCAGGGCCGTTACCGGCATTGCTGTTACCTGTATTTGTCGCCGCAGGCGATGCCGCCGGAGTAGAATCCGCCGACGACGCCGGACGCGCTCCGCTCAATTCATTCGGATTATCGACCACCTGCTTCGCGAGTAGATTCTCGATTTTTGCTTCATTCATCGCCAGCGCCGCATATGAAGCCTGCAAAAGCTCCTTGCGGGATTGCACCAGCAGTTTATTGATGTCCTCGCGCGTACCGGGTTTTTCCAGCGTTATCGTTTCATCCGCTTCATTTCTCTCCAGCAGCTTGAAATAATAATACTTGCCGAAAAGCAGCAGCGGGCCGGCTACATTTCCTACCGTGTATTTCGGATTCATAAAACTTTCGGCGTATTCGCCGAAGTTTTGCTTGAGGGCATCTTCCGGAAAATACTGCAATTCACCGCCCTGCACTCTGCTCGGATCCTCACTGCTTTCTCTCGCGACGTCGGTAAAATTAGCCCCATTCCCTTGCTGCAATTTGGTGCCGATCTCGTTGACCTTCAACCGGGCCGTAGCGTCATCGACTGTCGTGTCGCCTGCACCGCTGTTAGCCGGATCGATCACGATAACTGCCAATTTGACCCCTCTTTTCTTCAGGAACATTTCCTTGTTCGTGTTATAGAAAGCTTCGATCTCGTTGTCCTTCGGCGCATCGACTTTGCTGGTTACTTTTTCCATCAGCTTCTGTATCGCGAGGCCTTTTTTAATAGTATCCTTAGCGGAAGCATCGGTTTCTCCGATCTCCTGCATCTTTTTATCGAATTGTTCGGCGGATAGGTTGCTGGCTGTTTTCTGTTTGTTATATTCTGCGGTCACATCCTCATCGGAAGGCACGGTTTTTTCCTTCTCGGCCTTCTGGAACATAACTTCCTGCTGGATCAGTCCTTCGAGTATCCGCAGGCGTGCCTGCGCCAATTCGAGCGGGGAAAGCTTGCTTTCCTGTCCCTGGCCCTGCTGTTTCAGGACCTTCTCGACCTGTTCCTTCATTATCGGCTTGCCGTTTACCGTGGCCGCCGCATCACCTTTGGTGCCGCTGGCCGGCGAATTGCCGCAGCCGGATGTTAAAAAAAGAAAACACGCCACGGCCGTAAGGCCGAGCGATAACACAAATCTACTGGATTTCCGCACGTTACTTGCTGCTCCTTCAAAATTAACTTTGCTCATAATTGCTCTAATTCCAAATACGTTACTTGACTCTCTATAACAAATTTTGCTATATGTATTGTTTTTGAGTTTGACTAAATGTCCGGCTCACTTATACCCCCAGTAATTATTCGGAGGCATTAATACTATGGCAAAACGATGTGAAATCTGCGGCAAAGGCCCACAATTCGGAAATAACGTCTCGCATGCTAACAATCGCACGCGTCGACGTTTTAACCCGAACCTGCAATCGATCCGCGTTAAATTACCCTCGGGCGATACCGGACGTCAGAAAGTCTGCACTCGCTGTATCAAGGCCGGAAAAATTGTCAAAGCTGCTTAGGTTATCTAAGTAAGATACTAAGCGTCAATATTTAGTTGCCGGGCGGAAAACTTTTTCGTCCGGTTTTCTTTTCAAACTAACAATAGGCGATGCACTCTATTTCCACGCGTGCATCTCGCGGCAGCCGTGCCGCCTGGACCGTAGCTCTCGCCGGGTAGTCCGCCGTAAAAAACTTTCCGTAAACTTCGTTCATCGCGGCAAAATCATTCATATCGGCCAGGAAAACCGTAGTTTTTACTACTTTATCCAGGCCGCTCCCGGCAGCTTCGAGCACCGCCTGCAAATTCTTAAAAACCTGCTCGGTCTGCTCCGCTACCTCGTCGGAGACAAATTGTCCCGTCGCCGGATCGATCGGTATCTGTCCTGAGACAAACACCATATTGCCGGTTTTTACCGCTTGTGAATAAGGGCCGATGGCTCCCGGGGCATTTTCAGTTGAGATGATTTCTTTCACGGTTATCTATACTTTGCTAATTAGAGTTCCAAACAAAAGATGGATACTACCAGAATTTTGGGCGGAAAACAATTGTCAGAGGCATTTTAACCGGGAGCGCGGACGTCTCGTCCGCAACGAACGCGCAGCGTTCGAAACGCGTCTGCTAACGCAGGCGCTACTGACTTAGCGCGTAACCGCGCTTTGCGGACGGGACGTCCGCGCTCCCGGTAGCTTGTGCATTCCCGTTAAATATACTAATATTCCTATTCCAACGGTGAGTTAAGGCGACTTGCGACCATAAAACGCTAAACAGCCCGATCAAAGGATTTATTCCCAAAGATCGAGAAGACACGAAAAAGATTTAGAAAGTCTCGTGGCTGTTTTAGCCCGAGGCTTTTTGATTTATGCGAAATTTCAGAGAACTCATTGAAAGTGACGGGATCTACGTCTTTGACGGTGCGATCGGCACGATGCTCTATACCAAGGGCATCTATATCAATCGTTCGTACGACGAACTGAACCTGACCGCGCCCGACCTGGTGCGCGAGGTTCACGAGGAATACGTCCGCGCCGGGGCCGACATCATCGAAACAAATACCTTTGGCGCCACCCGCAACAAGCTGCAGCCCTATGGCCTGGACGAACGCCTGCGCGAGATAAACGTCTCCGCCGCCAGGCTTGCCCGTGCGGCCGCCGGTGACAAGGTTTTCGTCGCCGGGGCGATCGGCCCGCTTGGTGTCCGCATCGAGCCCTACGGCCCCACTTCATTCGACGAAGCGAAAGATATGTTTCGCGAGCAGGCCGAGGCTTTGCTTGAAGGCGGTGTCGATCTTTTCATCCTCGAAACCTTCTCCGACATTTCCGAAATGCACCAGGCGCTGCGCGCCGTGCGTGAACTGACGGATTTGCCCGTGATCGCGCAGATGACCATCCAGATGGATGGCAACACGGTCTTTGGCACCTCGCCCGAACATTTTACCCGGCAGTTGGATCAGTGGGGCGCCGACGTCATCGGGCTGAACTGCGGTGTCGGCCCGGCGCTGACATTGACGGCGCTCGAAAAAATGCACCAGGTGACCAACAAAAAGCTTTCCGTGCAGCCCAACGCCGGGCTTCCCCGCGATGTGCAGGGCCGCCAGATGTATATGTGCTCGCCCGAATACATGTCCGAATTTGCGCGGCGTTTTATTCAGGTCGGCGGGAGTTTTATCGGCGGCTGCTGCGGCACCACGCCGGCGCATATCAAGCTGCTGGCGGACGCCGTGCGTTCGATCTCACCGCGCCAGAGCAATGTTTTTCTCAAAGAGCAATCCGCTACGGTCGAGGATCTGAAACCCGCCGACGTGCAGGTCGTGCCGCTGGCCGAACGTTCTAACTGGGGACGCAAGATCGCGAATGGAGAGTTTGTCACTTCCGTTGAGGTCCTGCCGCCAAAAGGCTGCGATGCGCAAAAAACGCTCGATTCGATCCGCCTTTTAAAAGAAGCCGGCGTCGACGGCGTAAATGTGCCGGACGGCCCGCGCGCGCAGACGCGTATGTCCGCCCAGGCCACCTCTGTTCTGATCGAGCGCGAGATCGGCATCGAATCCGTCCTGCACTACTGCTGCCGCGACCGCAACCTGCTTGGCATGATGTCCGATCTGCTCGGCGCCGCGGCGCTCGGGCTGCGTAATCTGCTGATCATCACCGGCGACCCGCCAAAGATGGGCCCGTACCCTGATTCGACCGCCGTCTTCGACATCGATTCCATCGGGTTGACCAATATGGTCAACAAGCTCAATCACGGGCTCGATCTCGGCAACAACCCGATCGGCATTCCTACGGCATTTACCATCGGCGTGGGTGTAAATCCCGGCGCGGTCAATATGGAAGAAGAGTTAAAGCGCTTCGAATGGAAGGTCGAGGCCGGCGCTCAGTACGCCATCACGCAGCCCGTTTTTGACACTCAGCAATTGCGTGATTTTTTGGATAAGATCGAGCAGATGGGCGTTCGCATACCGATCGTCGCCGGTATCTGGCCCCTGGTCAGCTACCGCAACGCCGAATTTCTCCACAACGAAGTTCCCGGCGTTAATGTCACACCTGACATCCTCGAACGCATGCGGATCGCTTCCGACAAGAGCAAGGAATACGCCCGCGAAGAAGGCATCGCCATCGCCCGCGAATCTCTGCTCGAAGTGCGCGATCAGATCCAGGGCGTGCAGGTCTCCGCGCCGTTCGGCAACGTGAAATACGCGCTGCAGGTTTTTGAGGTGCTGGACGATTTCAAGCCGAAAGAAAATGTGGCGGCCTAACCTGGCAGCTAAATGGTTCTTGTCAGTAGCGTCGGCGTTAGCCGAAGCATCGTCGCGAGTGGAATGACCTGCCGCCTCGCATCAATACAGTAAGCAGTAGACAGTTAGCAGTAAGCAGTAAAAACTCCCCTCCTTACAAAGGAGGAGTGGCATCGCGAAGCGATGACGGGGTGGTTCTCTCTGCCGAACGCGAAAGCGTGACGGGGTAGTTACTCTTTCCTCGACACCAATTCCCTCGTGGTATTTTCCGTCACGGAACCCGGCGCCAGCGGGTCGGCCATGTACGAAGCCGCGGGAAGTTCCTGAGCGGGATCAGCCGAAGGCAGTACGGGCGGCGATCCCGGCTCCATCAGTTTCGCGCCGGAATCTATCTGCCGCATTCCTTTGATGACGAACGGCAGCGAGATGGCGAGCCCGATGATGACGTTCGCCACCAAAACCCACGGTTTAAGAAAGATCAGCGAGCCGAGCCCGATAAGCAGAAATATCGCAAACGTCAGCAGCCCGCCGATCAAGCTGTCGTAGCCCTTCTCATATTTCACGAACGCCTTGTCGATACTGCCGTCCATCACCAGCCCCACTACTTCGAGCGACTGGCCGCACTGCCGGCAGTAACTCTGGCCGATCTCGTTTTTTGACGCGCATTTTGGGCAGAACATAGGCGGCATTTTATCTCATAATTTGAAAATCGGGATGAAAAATTTTCTCTCCGATTACTTATAAAAGATCACCTGCCTATCCAACTTTCCTGTTGAAAATCTCATCTCCTGTTATAGAATCGCCTTATGAAGAAGCAGTTCCTGTTACTCGGCATCTTTCTACTTCTGTCAAATTTCGTTTTGGCCGGCAACGATCTTTTGCGTGACAAGGTCGAACAAAGCCCGCTCGATTGTGCCAATTATCTGCTCGCCAACAAGGACGAACGCATCCGGACTGATTCATTGGCCTGGGCTTTTTTCCGCGCAAAGAGATATGACGACGCCCTTGGCCTGATAGAAAGACAAGATAAGATCGAACTATTGATCCCGTTTGCGGCTGAACTCTTCAAAAAAGGAGACACAAAAAACGCGGAAAAATTCGTTCGGAAAGCACTCGAAGCCTGGAAAAAAGATAAGGACGATCTTCCCGGCACCCATCTTCTTATTCCAATTCTCATCTACACCGATCGGGCCGACATAGCGGCGCAGATAGTTGCTCAGGAAGATTTCGGTGAAAACAAAGTCCGTCAGTTATTAGCCGCCGCCGAAGCTTCCCAAAAAGCAGGGCAAAAGGATAACGCGCTCAAATACTTACAAGAGTTGATAGGCCATTTCGAAAACATCGATTGGTTGTCTGACCGCCTTAAGATCGCCGGGATCTTTTATGAGTTGGGTGAAAACGACAAAGCTTTAGAGGTTTTTGAACGGATCGAAGCTTCCGCGGCTGAAAAAACCGACGCTGCTGACCGGCATAATATTTACTCGAGTTTGACCGAATCTTATTTGCGTGTCGCTCAACAGGAAAAAGCGCATAAATTATGGGCCACCCTCGCGGCTCTGGATGAACCTTATTTTATCTTTCCCTATGCCTCGGCTTTGATCTCTTCCGGCAGCGTGGCCGATGGGCGTGATTATCTTTCGCAATTAGAAGCGCACCGTGTTTTTTTGGAGGTGAACGGCGACCAGATCGTCAGCGTCTATCTCGAGTTAAATGATGTGACAAATGCCTACCGGGTCGCGAGAAAAATATCGGCGGAAGACGATAGCTATCATCAGCAGAAGGCCTTGATGCTCGTCGCGGATAAATTTATCGCAGACGGCAAGAAAGACGCCGCGCTCGAAGTTTTAAGTTATGCGTTTCAAAAAGCGCGCCGGGTCGGCGAGACTCACCGGACACAGGATAGTAACGGCGCATCTCCGCTGACGAGAAAGATCATCTACCTGCGCCAGCTCAAAGAGCGCTATTTGCGTCTTAAAAGATTTGATAAGATCTCAGATCTGCTTGCCGCTTTTAAGGTCCGTCATGATTTTATCAGTGAATTTACCGCCCAGACACTTCTCGATCTGGCGGTAGCCGGGTCTCCTACACTGCCGCGTAAAAATGTTTTGGCGCTTTTTTCCAAAGCTCAAAAGGCTATCGGCGAGAGTAGTTCGGCCTATGATGAAAATGAGCTCGCCGTAGCAGAGATCGATGCTTACGCAAAGATCGGCGAAAAAACCAGGGCCCTCGGGTCTCTGGCCAGGATGCTCGGTCGGCTTCATGCTGACGATAGTTCTTACCTGGACGACTTTTTGCTTAGAGCGGGTGAAGTTTTTGAGGAAAACAAACTCATGGCGGATGGGCCGTTAAAGAAAATTCTGCGCGAGATCGCCGAAGATAACGTATAAAAGCGAATAAAATTAAAACGATGCGGTAAACCTGGGAGCGCGGACGTCCCGTCCGCAAAGATCGCACAGCGATCTAAACAGCCTTAGATTTACTCCAGTTAGCGCGACATGTCGCGCTTTGCGGACGGGACGTCCGCGCTCCCAGGTTCACATGCTCATTCTTTATAATGTGAAACATTTGAAACTTTGGGTACGGGAGATCGATTTGTGTCGGGCGGTGCCTTTGTGGAGAAAGTTTTCTTTCGTATGTTTAGTGTGATGCCAGTGGTTTCGGCTCTTTTTTGCCGCGAATAACACAAAAATTCCCGATCGGACAAAAACCGCTCTTCACCTTTAATGCTTCTTCAGATATTCTCTAGCCGCCAGTCTACCGGCTGCCGTTCTTTGAATTTCAAAACTCCCAAAACCGCGTTTCAAAAACGTTTCAGGTACTTCACTCTGGCTCACCCCGGATGAAACAAATATCAGTCCGGACTTTAGAGGCAAAGCTATTAAGACCAAGAAAAAAGCCCGGCTCATCACCGGGCTTTACACTGATTGCTAACCGTTGATCATTAACCGTTACTGGCCGCTTGTTCATCCTTATTAAGATGTTTCTCAACCAGCTTGGCGATCGCTTCGCGGCTGACGGCCCCGACCACGCGGTCGGCTTCAGCGCCGTTCTTAAAAAGGATCAGCGTCGGGATACCTTTCACGCCGTATTGCTGCGGGGTCATGATATTAGCGTCAACATCCATTTTCATGATGTTGGCCTTATCGCCAAACTGCTCGGCCACCGCTTCCACCGAAGGCGCGATCATGCGGCACGGCCCGCACCACGCCGCCCAGAAATCCACCAGGGTCGGCTTGTCCGAATCTAAAACGCTTGTCTTAAAATCGCTGTCATTAACTTCTCTAACACTCATATAATTAATTGCTCCTATTTTATTCTCAATATAAAACTTACCTGATTATCTCACACGCTAAAGTCATTCTCCAAGACAATGCGATAGCGCGCCTGACCGCTTTCCAAATGCTCAAAGGCATCGTTTATTTTCGACATCGGATAATGTTCCGTCACCGGCTCGATCTGGTGCAGCGCACAAAAATCAAGCATCTGCGACACCACCCATTGGCTGCCCGTCGCCGTTCCGCTGATGGCTTTTTGCCCGCCGATCAGGTAGATGCCCGGCACCGGGATCGGTTCCAGCACCGCGCCCACAATGTGAAGTTTTCCCTTCGGCGCCAGTGCCGTGATATAAGCACCCCAGTTGAGCGGTACATTGACGGTGGACATTATCATATCGAATTTACCCGCCACTTTGGCCAGTTCGTCCTCGCTGTGCGTATCGATCACATGGTCCGCGCCCATCTTTTTCGCCTCGTCGGCTTTGGCGGCGGAGTGTGAAAACGCGGTCACTTCGCAGCCCCACTTGTCGGCAAACTGCAGCGCCAGGTGGCCTAATCCGCCGATGCCCACTATCCCGACCTTGTCCGTCGGTTTGATGTTCAGCTGCACGAACGGGTTAAACACCGTGATGCCGCCGCAAAAAAGCGGCCCGGCCTTTGCCATATCCAACTGCTCAGGCAACTTGATCGCCCACGACCAGTGACAGCGGACGCGGTCGGCAAACCCGCCGTGCCGCGCTACGATCGTTTGTTCGAGCGTTTCGCAACTGATGTGATTGCCGCGCATACATTGCTTGCAATGCATACAGCTTCCGGAATTCCATCCCAGCCCGACCTTGTCGCCGACCATAACGCCCTTGGCGTGCTCGCCGACCGCAATTACTTCGCCGACGGCCTCATGCCCGCCGACAAACGGAAATTGCGCCCACGTCCAATCGTTGTTGCGCATGGAAAGATCGGAATGACATATTCCGCAATGCGTCACTTTTATTTCAACCTGTTCCGCACCCAGTTCACCCGGGTCGTATTCGAAAGGTTCGAACTTGGCGCCCGCCTCCGGCGCCGCATATGCTCTTATTTTTTCCGCCATAATCTCCCGCTTTTAATTTTCCTTAATTTCCCTTTTTTCTCTAATTTCCATTTCCCTTAATTTCCTTCTTTCCTTTTCCTTCCTACGCGTTTACACTCTTCATCATCTCCGGCGGATAACGCATTCCGGCAGCGACGTTCAGCGGAAACACTTCATCGATGGCTTTCAGTTCCTCCAAGGTCAGTTCCACCTCGGCCGCGCCGATATTTTCTTCTACCCGTTTTACCTTGGTAGTTCCCGGGATCGGTACTATGAAATTTTCCTGCGCCAGCACCCATGCCAACGCCAGTTGGGCGGGTGTGCAATTTTTCGCTTTGGCGATCTCGCTGACCTTATCCGCCAGCTCGACATTTTTATTAAAATTCTCGCCTTGAAAACGCGGATTCGTCCGCCGCCAGTCATCCGCTTCCAGATCGTCGATGCTTCTGATCTGGCCCGACAAAAATCCGCGTCCGAGCGGCGAATAAGGAACAAAGCCTATATTCAGCTCGCGGCAGGTGTTAAGAACGTCGTTCTCTTCCACGTCGCGCGTCCAGAGATTGTATTCGCTCTGTAAAGCCGTGATCGGATGCACTTTATGCGCGCGCCTCAAGGTGTCCGCGCTCGCCTCGGATAAACCGATGTTCTTGATCTTTCCTTCTTCGATCAATTTAGCCATCGCACCTACCGTATCTTCGATCGGAGTATTCGGGTCGACGCGGTGCTGGTAATAAAGATCGATCACATCCGTATTCAACCGTTTCAAACTGGCTTCCACCGCCTGGCGGACATATTCAGGCTTGCCGTTGATACTGCGGATCATCAGTGTTTCCGGGTCCGGGACGATCGCAAATTTAGTCGCCAGCACAAATTTATCACGCCTGCCTTTCATCGCCCTGCCCAGCAATTCTTCGTTCGTGAAAGGGCCGTAGACATCTGCGGTGTCAAAAAAATTCAGGCCCAGCTCCAACGCGCGGTCGATCGTCGCCAATGATTCTTTCTCATCCGCCGAACCGTATGCATGGCTCATTCCCATGCACCCCAGCCCGATCGCCGATACTTCCAATTTCCCACCCAATGTTCGTTTTTTCATTTCTTATCTCCTATCGTAGCGCCGGCGTCTCGCCTTCACTCTTTCTCACTCATACTAATGCACCTGATTGCTCAACCCATATTGACGCCGCTCATATCGACCTGGCACGTCGTCGCACCGGGTATCGTGCTGGTCACGGGCGGGTCGGGATAATACTGCGTGTATAATTGCACGCTTTGCGCCATCGCTTCTCCCCCGATCATGTTGATTATTTCCAGCGATTCGTCCAGCCCGGAAGAAATTCCGCCGCCCGTCACGCGATTGCCGTCGACCCAGTAGCGCGGATAACCCGGCGCCACCGTGACTTCCGGAAACTCCGCCAGGCACGGAATGAACTGCCAGTGCGTAGTCGCTGTGTAACCGTTCAACAGTCCGGCGGCGGCCAGCAGCAGCGCGCCTTCGCAAACGGAGGTCACCCACTCGGCCTTTTCACTTTGCTGCACCAGAAAATCGAGATACGGCCCGCCCTGCATTAATTTCGAAAGAGAATTCGGATCGCCGCCCGGTGTCCAGATCAGGCTGGATTGAATTTTGTTCTTATAATAATCATCGAATGTTTGCATCGGCGTCAGCATTATCCCATTCCTGGTGTTGACGGGGTCAAGCGTTTCCGCCGCCAGCGTTATGGTAATGTTCGCAGCGGTAGTATTTCCCGCCCACCAGCCAAAAAACTCGCACGGCGCGGCAACGTCCATCAGATCGACGCCCTGGTAAATAGGTATCGTGATCGGAAAATTTGTAACATCGGTGGACATGCTTCTTCTCCTTAATTGGGAGCGCCGAATTTATTCGGCACTAACGCGGCGTTCGCGCGCTTGAGCGCGACGGGGGTGGTTCTCGCTCCCGGTCTTATTTTTTTACCATCTGCTTTCCGCGAAACGTGATCGTCTCGCCGGGTTTCATTTCATAAAAAGGAATTTTTAATTTTTTCAGTTCCGCGGCAAACGAATCCGCGGTCGGCGTCATTCCCTCATCCGTTCCGTAATGCATCGGTATCGCCAGTTTCGTGCGCACGGACTGCGCTGCTCTCGCGGACATATGCGGCTCCATGCTGGTGTGCCCGCCGATGCCAAGCAGCGCCACATCGACCGCGTATTCCTCGCCGATCGTTTCCATGTCCTTAAAATAAGCCGTGTCGCCGGAGTGATATATCGTCGGGCCGCCCTGCACGATCACCACAAATCCGGCGGGGTTGCCGCCATAAGCGCGCTCCGGTTCGTTGGGCCCGGCCTTCGTATTAAAAACGCTGCTGGTGTGGACCGCCGCGGTCATCGCCACTGTAACTTCCCCATCCGCGATCTTTACTTCACCGCCGATGCCGATCGCATCTGTCTGTCCTTCTTTCGCGGGAAAATCCGACAGCTTGATCAGGTTGCGAGCGAGTTCCGGATTACACATCAATATCGCGCCGGTTTTCCTTGCGATCTCCACCAGGTCGCCGACGTGATCGCGGTGGCCGTGCGTTAGCAAAATGTAATCGACCTTTCCCAGCGCGGCCAGCGGATCTTTGCCGCCCGCGGCCTCCGGATTTTTCGGATTGCTCAGCCAGGGATCGATCAGTATCACTTTCCCTTTCGGCGTGGTAATGGAAAACGCCGCGTGGCCAAACCATTTGATCTTCGTTTCCTGCGCGAACGCTCCGGCAGCAAACACGAGGACTAAAAAAACGAGAGATATTTTTTTCATATTTAATAGTAAAACGGCCATAGGTCTTAAAAGCTGTTAGCTAATAGCTATTTGGCTGACAGCCAAATGATTTCTCTTATATTTCCTCAGCCACCGACGCCAGCACCGTGTTTATCTTCGGCTGCCAACCTAGCTCGCTTCGCGCTTTCACGGCTTTCACCCGGCTGTTTGAGGCAAGCGAAAATACCGCACCTTTGCTCCATTCTTTTTCAGCGTCTTCGCGGCCCCAGCTTGCGGCAGGCTTACCGAATTCCAGCAGCCGCCCGATCTCTTCAGCGATATTTTTGATATTCTCTTCGCCGTTTTCGACATAAAAGAAATCGCCGGGTTTCGCCTGCTTGATAGCCAACAGGTAAAGATCTGCCAGGTCAGAGATATGGACGTTCGACCAGCGGTTCAGCCCTTGTCCGAAATACCGCGCGACTCCGTCTTTTTTCGCCTGCTCGATCAGCGACGGGATCTGGTTACTGCTTTTGTGCAGCCCGGTTCCGCGCCCGTAGATCATCGTCGGGCAAATCACTATCGATCTAATGTTATCTTTTGCGGCGCTTCTGACTATCCTGTCCAGATCGACACGCGCTATTTTTTGCGGCAGCGGCTCAAACACCGTTTCTTCATCAAAGACTTTCTCGCCGGGCTCGCCATAGGCGTCGTCCGCCACGATGCTCGAACCGCTGTTTTGAATAAAAGTTTTTCCGGTTCCCACGATCGCTTTCAGTATCGCTTCGACGCTGCCGCGGTGATCGGAACTAGCGGCATTGATGATAATATCCGCGTCATTTGCCGCGCCGGCCAATATTTCGCTATCGTCCAGTTCACCCAGGACCGGCGCGATATTACGGCTCTGTAAATACTCGGCCTTTTCTTTATTGCGCGCCAATCCCGATACCGCATAGCCGTTCGCCGCCAGCGCTTCGGCGATACTTCCGCCGATATATCCGGTAGCGCCTGTAATAAAAATTCTCATCATTCACCAGTCGTGTGTTTTGCTATTGCCGGAACCTGGTAAGATCCCACTTCGGCCGCGAAAGCGATCGAAAGACGATTCCAGCCGTTAATGGCCACCACCGCCAACGACAGGTCCACTAATTCTTTTTCGCTGAATTGCCCGCGCACCCGCTCATATAATTCTTCCGGAACGCCTTTTTCCGCGACCAGCGTCAATTGCTCCGCCCATTCCAGCGCGGCGCGTTCGCGGTCGGTGTAAAAGCCCGTTTCGCGCCAGGCGGGCAGGCAATACAATCGCTGCTCGGTCTCACCCCCGGCGCGCGCGTCTTTCGAATGCATATCCAGACAATACGCGCAGCCGTTAATTTGCGAAACACGAAACTTGATCAAAAGCAGCAGCGATTCTTCCAGCCCGCTTTTTCTTACATATTGCTCTAACCCGAACATTGCTCTGAACCCTTCGGGCGCCACCTTGTTGTACTCCAATCTTTGACTCATAAAAACACCTCAAATAGTTAGCACGACTTTCCCTGTCGTTCTTCTTTCTTCGATTGCCCGATGGGCTTCCGCCGCCTGCTCAAAGGGAAATTCAGTGACCGAAATTTTCAAGCGTTCGGCAGACACATGTTCGAATAACTCATTCGCAAACTGTTCTCTGGCTTTCTGTGTTTCCAGTGATAACCAATAGCCTCGTACAATATGATTTTTATCAATGAGATCCAGTACGGATATCTTATAGTCCTGTTCGGTAACGGTACCGTACACGATCATCGTTCCGCCGATCCCAAGCACCTTCAGATTTTCAGCGACTATCTCACCGCCTATCATTTCGATCAATCGATCGACGCCTTTTTCACCGGTTGCCTCTAAAACCTTCGCTGTCCAATCTGCTTTCGTATAGTCGATCGCCGCATCGGCTCCCAACTCTCTTATCCTTTCCAGTTTGGCGGCAGAACTGGCCGTGCCGATCACCTTCAATCCTTTATACTTTGCCAACTGGACCAATATCGATCCTACGCCCCCCGCCGCCGCGTGGATCAGGATCGTTTCACCGGCCTTGCCGTCCTGCAAAAGTCCTATCGCAGTCATCCCCTGAACAAGCAGCGCGGTGGCTTCGCCAAAACGCAACGCATCCGGAACGTGGGTGATCTGGTCAGGTGTGGCTACCGCGTACTCGGCGTAACCGTTAAGGTTTATATGTGCTAAAACGCGGTCGCCGCTCTTAAGGCCGGCTACATCTTTTCCGGCGTCTTCGATAGTTCCCGCAACTTCCAGCCCGGGAACATAAGGCAAACTCGTCTTAGCGGCAAATTCTCCCCGCCGGCGCGATATATCGGTGAAATTGAGCCCGGCCACTTCCGTCTTTATCAAAACCTGGTTCGCATTCGGCACGGGCTTTTCGATCTCTTCAAGAAGAAGATTTTCCGCTCCGCCGAATTGATGCACCCTGATCGCTTTCATCTCGTTCTCTGAAATTAAACCTGACCGACCCAACTTTCGTCGGCCGCCTCTTGCCACCGCTCGCGAATGGCTTCAAACTCTTCCGGCGCTAATTTTCCTTCCGCCACATATTTGGCATTCTCACGCCAACGGCCCGGTTTTGCCGTGCCCACTATCGCCGTCGCCACGCCCTCGACCGACAGCGTAAAACGCAGCGCGGTTGCGATCGATTCCTCCACGCTTTTCTTCAGAAACGGGTATTTCAATTTCCGGGTCCTTTCCCAATAGTCATGATGATAGGAATTTTCCGGTTTCTCTTTACCTAACCAAACCGCATTGGCTATCGGCCGCTTGGCGATCACACCCATGTCGCGCTCTTTAGCCGCGGGGACCGTCATTTCGATCGCCTGCTGATCCGCGATGCTGACGGACGTTTGCAGCGTGTCAAAAAATCCCATCTCGACCGCGTATTTGGCGTCAAAACTGTCGCCCGAATAACCGGCGAACCTGGTATAGCCGCGTTCTTTGGCTATGATCAGCGCTTCGATCACCTCGCCTTGTTTTAGAATTTCCAGCCCGCAGCTATGTAGCTGCGCCACGTCCAGATAGTCGGTCTGCAGATTTTTCAAACTCGTTTGAATGGTTTCCAGAATTCCGCGTTTCGACCAATCGTGACGCGTGAACCGTTCCAGCGCTCCGCATTTTGAAAGCAGCACTACATCTTTACGCCGGACGGCGATCGCGTTGCCTATCAGCACTTCGCTATCGCCGTATGCGGCCGCCGTATCGATCAGATTCAGCCCGGCATCGATCGCCGAATTGAGTAATTCGTCGACGACCGCCTGCGTTACTTCCGGCCCGCGGTCGATCTCGACCCCGCCAAAACCCAGGCGGCTGACTTCCAATCCCGTTTTTCCCAGCCTCGACCGTTCCATTTATTTATTAAGTTCGGCCTCGACCTTTTCCACCAAACGTTCGTCTTCGGCGGTAACGTCAGGGGCGATCCTCGACACCACTTCACCATTCTTCCCGACCAGGAATTTCTCGAAATTCCACAGAACTTCTGTCTGCGTTTCTTTCGTGTGTCCGAAATTTTTCAGCTTCTCTTCAAAACCGTCGCCGTTACTGATGTCCGCTTCGCTTTTTGTTTCGATCAGATGTTTATAAAGCGGATGCTGATCGTCCCCTTTAACCGAAATTTTGCTGAAAAGCGGAAACTGCACATTGTAATTCGTGTCGCAAAAATCTTTGATCTCTTCTTCGGTGCCGGGCTCTTGTCCGGCAAAATTGTTCGCCGGAAAACCGAGTACTTCAAATCCTTTGTCGCGGTAGTCTTCGTAAAGTTTTTCCAGCCCCGTATACTGCGGCGTCAATCCGCATTTGGAAGCGACATTCACCAACAGCAAAACCTTGTCTTTATATTCGCCAAGATTTGTTTCCGTACCGTCGATCTTTTTCACCGGAATTTCGTAAAGTTCGTTTGCCATAAATTTTCTAGTCCCTTTCCTTTATGATCACCATCAGCCCATCGCGCACGGCCAGCAAAATATTACTCACGCGCCCGTCCGCCTGGATCTTTTTATTAAACTCGTGCAGCGCGCGGGTGTTGTCATCTACTTCTGCGCCCGCGGCTGCGTTTAGAACATCGCCGCTCCATAAAACATTGTCGGCTATGACTACTCCGCCCATCCGGAGCTTTGGAAAAACCTGGTCGAAATAATTGCCGTAATTAGGTTTATCGGCATCGATAAACACCAGGTCAAATGTTTCATCGAGAGTTGGAATTATCTCGAGCGCGCTGCCTAGCCGCGCATCGATCCTATCTTGTAAGAGTGAACGCGACCAGAATTGCCTGGCGATGGCGTTGGTCTCTTCGCTGATATCGAGCGTGATAAGTTTGCCGTCCTCGGTCAGCCCTTCGGCCAGGCACAGCGCCGAATAACCGACATAAGTTCCAACCTCGAGAATCCGCCGCGGGCGGACCATTTTGCTAAACGTCGCCAGCAGCCTTCCCTGGTAAAAACCGGAGAGCATAGATTTGTCCGTCCGCTCGCCGTAAGTTTTTTCCAGCAGCTCGGTCAAAATGCCGCCTTCCGGCGTCGTAAAATTTTGTGCGTATTCCTGTATCTCGGGTGCGATCATATCTTTCATAAATGAGGTTTTATTTTCTCCGTTGCTTCAGCCGAAGTGATAACCGGAAAGACCTCAAATTCCACAATGTCTTTCCAATTATTCATCCATTGCTTAAGCAGTTTTTCGTCATCGGTTTCCATCAATTGAAAACACTTTTTCAGGTCCTTATCCACCCAGCTTGAAACGTACTCCAAACCAGCCGGGGCCAGCCTGCCCTTCTTTTCAAACCGGCGGTAAACTTCGGCCGTGTTTTCTCCAAAATTTTCCACCACCATATAGAGCATAATTTTAATTTATAACTAACAATGATTAGTGAATAATAATGCCGCCATGACGTCACTTTTTCGTTAATCACTAATCATTAATCACTATTCGTTACCCGAACAACTATCTTTCCAAAATGCGCGCCGCTATCCATGTATTTCAACGCATCCGGCGCTTGTTCAAATTGAAAAACCTTATCGATCACCGGCTTTAGTTTATTAAGCGAGATCGCCGCGTTCATTTCTTCAAACATCTTTCGCGACCCGACAAAGATCCCCTGTAGTTTTATAGTCTTCATAAATATCTGCATCGGATTAAAATCGCCTTTACCGGCAACCACGCCGATCAGCGCGATGTGCCCAGACATTCTTACCGAGCTGAGCGAACGCTGCATCGTTCCCGGCCCGCCGACTTCGACCACGTGATCCACACCGCGTTTTCCCGTGATCTCTTTGACCACGTTGTCCCAATCTTCGTGCGTCTTGTAATTGATCGTATGATCGGCGCCTAGTTGTTTTGCGTGCTCCAACTTTGCGTCCGAACTGGAAGTCGAGATCACCGTCGCTCCCAGCGCTTTGGCAAACTGCAGCGCGAAGATCGAGACGCCGCCCGTGCCTAGCGTCAGCGCCGTATCGCCCGCTTTTAAATTCCCCGAATGAACAAGCGCGTGCCACGCGGTCACCGCCGCGCAGGGCAGCGTGGCCGCTTCTTCATAAGAAAGATGCTCGGGAATAGCGACCAACCCTTCTTCGCTAAAAACGGCAAATTCCCGCAAAACGCCGTCAATATCCCCGCCCAGTGCCGTCCGCGCTTTTGCGTAATCGACTTCGCCCTCTACCCATCCCTGCATAAAGATCGGGCAGACGCGGTCGCCCACTTTAAATCGCGTGACTGCTTCACCAACCTCAACCACCTCACCGGCGCCGTCGGAAAAAGGCACGATCGGCATTTTGAGTTTCGGATTATAAGTTCCTTGAACCATCCGCAGATCGCGATAGTTGAGCGAAGCGGCGTGAATCTTCACCAGCACTTCGCCCGCTCCGGGCACGGGTTTTTCCCGCTCCACCAAAGCCAGGTCATCTATGCCGAATTGTTGTATCTCAAACGCTTTCATATCTAAACTCCCCTCTTATAAAGGAGGGGTGGCGCGCTCAGCGCGACGGGGTGGTTCTGGTTTTCTGGCACCACTCTGCAAACTTATTCCGTTACGATAACCGGCCTGCGGGCGATCAGTGCGTCGAGGCTCCACGGGCCGCCGCCGGCAAAAAACAGATAGAAAAATACAAAACAATAAAGCACAGCCAATTCGCCCTTATTCACGATCGGCAGGAAAGCATTCGGTGCGTGCACCATAAAATAGGCTACCGCCATCGTTCCGCTCAGGATAAAAGCCGCCCAGCGCGTAAACAATCCGAACATTACCAGTAAGCCGCCGAAAAACTCTATTACTCCCGCCAGAAACATCAGGCTGTCTCCGCCACCGCCGCCCCCAGACGGAGGGTAATTAAAAAGTTTCTGGCTGCCATGCCACAAAATAAGAAACCCGGAAATAATTCTTAAAATACTCAGCACTCTGGGTGCGTTTGCTGCTAAAAATGCGTTCATCTATTCATTCCCCGTTCTAAAATATTTACTGCTTTATTTAATTATTAAACTGAAACCTTCTCGACCGATCTGTTCACATCCTGCAAAGTATATTTCGCCAATTCTTTATCGATCGCTTTATTTACATTTATCTGCAATTTTGACAATACCTGCTCGATATTTCCGCCCACCGGGCATTTCGGATTCGGTTTCTGCCGGTGGAGTTCAAAAAGCTCTCCGCTCGAAACCGCGCGGTATACTTCCAATAAATTAATATCTTTCGGCTTGCGCGAAAGCTGTGTGCCGCCGCAGGCGCCGGTGCGCGAAACTACCAGCCCGGCAGAGCTTAGCTGCGCCAGAATACGGCGTATCACCACCGCATTAGTATTAACGCTCTCGGCAATGTAGTCCGATTTCATATTTTCATCGCAGCAAGTCGACAACATCGAAAGAACGTGGACCGCGATGGAAAATCTGCTATTTGGCATTTGTAACAATGATAGTTACACTTGAAAATAAAGTCAAGCGAGGCCGCTATGGAGCGCGGGCATCCTTGCCCGCTTCGAACGCTTCGCGTTCGTAGGACATCAACCGCCATGTTCATTTAAAAAATCCGCGACTAAAACCTCACAGGCTGCAAAGCAGCCTTGCGGGCAAGATGCCCGCGCTCCATAATTATTCCAACGCCTTCTTGATCGCTTCTTTTAATTCGGGGTATTTAAATTTGAATCCGAGGTCTTCGAGTTTTTTCGGCACTACGCGGCTTCCCCCCAGCAGCAGGGTTTCGCCCATTTCGCCAAACATAAATTTGACGCCGAATTCAGGGATGGGAATAAAAGTCGGGCGGTTAAGGACTTCGCCCAGGACTTTCGTGAAAGTTTGATTCGTAACTGGATTCGGCGCGGTCACATTTATTGCGCCCCGCACATTTTCATTTTCCAGCGCAAACAGAATAACGCCGATCATATCTTCCAGCGCGATCCAACTCATCCATTGCGTGCCGCCGCCGACCACGCCGCCCACTCCAAAACTAAAGGGCGTCAGCATCTGCGCCAGCGCGCCGCCGTCTTTCGAGAGCACGATCCCCGTGCGCAAAAAAACAACCCGCGCTCCGAAGTCGGCCGCCTTGCGCGCTTCCCCTTCCCAGGGTACACAAATTTCCGGAAGAAAGCCTTCTCCCGGAGCACTCTCTTCCGTCAGAATTTCATCGCCGCGGCTGCCGTAATAACCGATCGCCGAAGCCGAAATAAAATGTTTCGGCGGTTTTTTCGTTTTATCGAGCGCGCTAACTAGCAGCCTCGTGCCGACCGTCCGGCTTTCCTTGATCAGCCGCTTCTTTTCCTTTGTCCACGTCTGCCCGATCGGTTCACCGGCCAGGTGCAGCACCGCGTCCATGCCTTCCAGCTTCGCCTGTTCGCCTTCGGCAAAACCTTCCTCGGCGTTCCACTGGATCTCGTGATCGTTCTTCGGCTCTTTGCGAATAAGCGAAAATATCTCGTGCCCCTTCGCTTCGAGAGTGGGAATAAGATGTTTAGCGATCAATCCGGTAGCGCCGCTGATAAGGATTTTCATGACTCGATTATACCAAACAGTACAAACAAAGCTCTCCTCCTTTTCAAGGAGGGGTGGCACGACGCAGTCGTGACGGGGTGGTTACTAGCCAGAGCGAGCAAACTCGCTTAAAGCCGGTCACTGCGTTCTGGTACTGACCTCATTTAACTTACTTTAAATTTGAGCCGGAATATTTTGGCAGCCCGCAATTTTCACACTCTTTCTGCATTACCGGCGACGGCGTCCAGCGTGTCAGCTTAAAAAAAGCTTTGCCGCACCTCGGGCACGGCCAGTTATGAAAACGCAGCACGAAATATAAACTCAACACGGGCCAGGCAATAAATAAAGGAAAGAATAAATGCGACGAAGCGGGAGCGAAATAAGCTAAAGCTGAAACCAGAAAGAAAATCACGAATAGACCCAGCAAAAATGTCACAAAAAAGAAATTTCTTCTTCTACGATATTCCTGCCATTCTTGCTGATAAGGAAAACTGTTTTCCGGCATAGATAAGAAATTAAGAGAATTGCTCTCTCGCCTTAGAGATATAAGCTACTTCTCTGCCAGGTGCTTTCATCTCTTCTTCCATTAAAGCTAACTTCTTGTTTTGTATAGAAAAAGGCACTTTGGCAATTTCCCCCCAATTAAAACCAGTCAGATTACCTAATACTTCAAAAGTAGTGACAACCAATGCCTCAAGCTTCCCTTTTTTATACTTCATCTTATGGAATTGCATATGTCTTAAATATTGATCAAGGAGCTCTTCTAATTTATCCTCTACATCGTTAAACGGCAGCTCTCCTCTGGCAATTTCATTAATCCAATTTCTTAACGCTAAAAATTTACTTCTTGAATCTGAATCACTTTTGAAGTCAATTATTTGCTCCCAAGACACCGTCTCGTCCGGAATCGGCAAAGATTTCAATGTAACTTGAATAACCTGAGTTTTTTCCTTCACAGGTTCGAATTGAAAGCTCTTATTACTCCTTAAGAGCGAAAATGCATTTGGATAATTCAGGTTGTTAAGCTTTATGCAAGCAGCACGCGCCATAAGATCACCCGAAATTAAAAGACTCTGAAAAATATATTCTTGAAGATTTTCGAACTCTGTTTTTTCAACAGTAGGAACGTAACCATCATTCCGAAGAACTTCTTTAAAATTGCCTTCTAGTAAGGCCATATCAGCAATAAATTGGCTATCGTCTTTTATTCTGGGAAACTCATTTATAAAATCTGGGTGTTTTAGCAATTCTAGTATTGTTTCAAACGCTTGTCCTGCAGAAAGCTTTATATTGTGTTGATATTCCTGATATTTATTACTACGTTTCAATGAACTTCCAGTTTCTCGTGGAATTTCAAAGATAAGGCCTTTTTCAGATAAAAAATCAAATATATTTATTTCCGATTTAAAGTCGTCTATACCTTGTTGCTTATAAGTATCAGTGAGTGAAGTGAACGCAATTTTATCAAAGAGCAAAATTTCTCTTTTTAACTCTTTCAAATCAAGATCAGGCAATAAAGGGCCCTTAACACCAATATATTCTTTCATTTTACTTTATCGCGCCTTGTATCGGGCTCGAAGCGCTCGCATACAAGCGTTTCGCCATACGGCCGCTTTGATAGGCGAGCCTTCCCGCCTGCACGGCGAGTTTCATGGCTTCGGCCATTTGGGCGGCGTTAGTTGCTTCGGCGATGGCGGTGTTCATTAAGATAGCGTCGGCGCCTAACTCCATCGCGATCACCGCATCCGAAGCCGTCCCCACACCGGCATCGACAATGATGATCGCATCAGGTAATTGTTCGCGCATAATGCGCAGGTTAGCGGGGTTTTGCACACCCATGCCTGAGCCGATCGGCGCCGCCAGCGGCATCACCGCCGGGCAGCCGGCGTCCAATAATTTTTTCGCCATGATCAGATCGTCGGTAAAATACGGCAGCACCACAAAGCCTTCCTTGACCAACACGCGAGCGGCTTCCAGAGTTTGTTCGTTGTCGGGAAAGAGCGTCGTTTGATCGCCGATCACTTCCAGTTTTACCCAATCCGTTTCGAGCGCTTCGCGCGCCAGCCGCGCCGTGCGCAGCGCATCTTCAGCGGTGTAGCAGCCGGCCGTGTTAGGCAGTATCTGCATCTGCGGATCGAGATGATCGAGAAAAGATTCTACCTTGCGATCGAGCGGCACGCGGTTCACCGCCACCGTCACCATTTCCGCGCCGGAAGCTTTATGAGCGTCCTGCATTTCCTGGTACGATCGATACTTTCCGGTGCCGATTATCAAGCGTGATCTGAATAGCTTTCCCGCCAGTTGAAATGAATCTGTCATATTAGAGATTTTAGGCTAATAACTATCCAAACGAAAATCGGGACCTCAAGAATGGAGTCAGAACCGGGAGCGGTAGCAACCGGGTTTCGTGTTCGTGTGTTTCATGGTTAGTAATCAGAAATAATACGGACGATGACAATGGTCAGAACCGGAAGGCGCCATAAGTAGCTGAAACCTTTCGAAAGAAAGAAAGGACAAAGGTTAATGCGGACTTTCGTCCTAAACCTTTATCCTTTATCCTAATTCTAAACCCGGTCGCTACCGCTCCCGGTTCTGACCTCATTACTTACTAAATTCTTTTTCAACCTCCGCCGACAAAATGCACGATCTCTATCTTGTCGGCATTTTTTACTTTGATATTTTCCCAGTTGATACGGCGGACGACTTCGCTGTTTAATTCCACGGCCAATCTTTCGGCAGGCAGTTCTAAATGCTTGAGAAGTTCGGCAAGATTGATATCGGCGGGAATTTCTTTTATCTCACCATTAATTCTGACTTCGATCATAACGGCATTTTAACGCCGCGTTACCACCTGGCGCAATTCTATCTCTTCGCCGTCGAAAGCAGCCTTGATCAGAATGGCGGCACGGCCGGTGCTAAATTCCGGGATCTGCAGGTGGACCTGCGAGATACCGTTGTCATCGGCCCGGGTGTGAAAGATCATCGGCCGGAATGAAGAACCCAGCACTTTCACCACTATATGAGCTCCGCCTATGCCCCGGCCCAGTTTCCCGCCGCGCGCCACTAAAATATCCAGCATCGCGTCGTCGCCGCTATAGAAGGTCGTCCGGCCCAGCAGGCGTATTTTCAAATTGTCATCATCGACCACTTCGGCCCCGACGTGATCGGTAATTATTTTCACGGCCTCCGCCGGCAAGATCGTTTCTTCATCAAGATCGCCGTATTCGACGACTTCCACGTCGTCAAAGAACGGTTCTTCCAGAACGTTTATCGGAACTTCTATTATCAGTTCGTCATCGGGACGCGGTATCGGAGCGGCTTCTTTCCCGGTCAATGACGGCATGCCTACCGGAATTCCCGCCGGTTCAGCTCGCGGCACGTCCGCGGGAAGTACCAGCGGATCTTCTTCCACCTCTTTTTCGATCCTGGGCTGTTTTTCGACTCTGGATTTTTCAGCGGGTTTTTCAACCTGCGGCGAGTCGTGGATCAACGGAATGTCCATCTGCCCGGTTTTGACTTTCGAAGGCCGCCGTTTTTGCGATTCCTTCATCGTCATTCGCTTCAGGTCGTCGATACGCCCGGAACGAATAGCGGCGATTATCAGCTTGTGCTGGCGCTGCAGACGGTCGCTCAGTTCCGCTTCATCAAAACCGGCGGCGATAAGGTCATCATACGGCGAGCGTTTGCTGGCCAGAATTTCCCCGCGCGAATAGACGAGAGACAGTATTATCGGCGTAACCAGGCCTTTGTCCTCGGTCTGGACGTGATAAACTGTTCCCTGAAATTCTATGTCGCTGTTAAAGCCGCTAATCACTGGATTCGATAGGGTTTGGTGTCCTTTTTAAGGCTATAGATGTTAAACAGGATAGGACGAGAACGGTCGGTCTGAACCGAACCCTATTATCGAAATTATCACACCCGCCTAACACGGTCAAACATTTTAATTTACGCCCTGCCGCCAGTCTTGACCTTAAGCGTTTTATCCACTACGATTGAGCTTGTGCCGTTTTTCTCAATCTCTTAAATGCTGAAGATTTTTTTTCTTTGGTATAGAATGGAAGCAACCGTTTTTCAGGAGGCTTAATGGCAGATTTCCGACTAATAGAATACGCTCCTATTGGCCTGATGTTCGTCGTCGCGGGAGGCTTTGCAGCCAGCCAGATACTCGTGACTCAATTGATCGGCCCGCGCAAGAGAACCCAAACAAAACTAATGCCTTACGAGTGCGGCAAAGACCCTGTCGGGTCGGCCCACGACCGTTTTTCCGTCAAGTTTTACAGTGTCGCCGTGGATTTCCTGCTCTTCGATCTGGAGGTCCTGTTCATGATTCCCTTTGCGGTGGCATTTAAGAGCTTGATCGAGCTGGAAAACCTGTCAAAAGGCCCTGCCGGAGCAGGTATAGCTACCGCCGCCGGAGCGACGCCATACGCGACCATCGCGCTGGTGTCGATGCTCGTATTTTTGGCGATGGTGGTCATCGGGTTTGTCTATGCCTGGAAAAAAGGCACCTTCGATTGGAGCGTGCAGGCCCGGGCGGAAGCCAAGCTGGAAGCAAAAGCGATGGTTTTAGAACGCAAAAAAGCGCTGCTGGAACAGAAAAAAGCTGCCTAAAAAAAGCAGCCTGATCCTTATGGCAGAGGCCCGCGCATAAGCAGGGGGCCAAAAGAAAGCAAGAAAATGGGACTGGAAAATCAGTTATTCGAATCACTTCCCGATGTTGTTACGGTCAACTTGGACGCGGTAATCAACTGGGCAAGAAAATCCAGCATCTGGCCGGCCACCTTCGGCCTGGCCTGCTGCGCGATCGAGATGATGAACACCGTTTCGGCGCGCAACGATCTTTCCCGCTTCGGGGCGGAAACATTTCGCGCCAGCCCGCGCCAGGCCGATGTGATGATCGTCTCGGGCCGTGTTTCGCGTAAGATGGCGCCGGTCCTGCGCCGTATCTACGATCAAATGCCTGAGCCTAAATGGGTTATCTCGATGGGCGCCTGCGCTACGTCAGGCGGAGTTTTCGATAATTACGCGATCGTGCAAGGGGTGGACAAGATAGTACCGGTTGACGTGTATGTCCCCGGCTGCCCGCCGCGCCCGGAAATGCTGGTGCATGCCATCATGATGCTCCAGGAAAAGATCATGAAAGATTCGGTAAAAGACCGCCGCGATGCTTCCGACCGCATTTCCCGCGTTCCCGGAACATTGCCCGTTACCGAAGGCACGGCGCTCGAAATACAGACTCATCTGGACGTTGACAGTAACAAGGTTTCGCGGCCTTATTCGATCGCCTCAAAACACGAAAGACGGCGTTCATCATAGTTTGAAATTCAAAGTTCAACGTTGGTGTTAAAACTTGGAGCGTCGGACTTTGAACCCTGAACTTTGAACCCATTTTATTTATGACCGAAAAATTGCACGAATTTGTCGAAAAGTTAAAAGCTGAGAATGCCGAATGGGTGGCGGATGTTAAAGACGCCCTCGGTGAGGTCACGATGACAGTCCCGCGCGAGCACATTGCCGCCGTCTGCACCAGCCTTAAAACGGCCCACGGGTTCGATCTGCTGGCCGATCTGTGCGGCGCGGATCGCGGTGCCGAAGACGATCCGAGATTTGAAGTAAATTATCATCTTTTCTCGACTAAACATCACAATCGATTGCGTTTAAAAGTCTTACTATCGGATGGCGATGCCAATCTAGAAACCGTCACCGGTATCTGGAAAACCGCCGATTGGCACGAGCGTGAAACCTTCGATCTGCTGGGCGTGAATTTTGAAGGGCACCCGGACCTGCGGCGCATTTTGCTGCCGAGCGATTTTGACGGGCACGCATTGAGAAAAGACTATCCGCTGCGCGGATACGAGCCGTACAGCTTGAGTTAGTGATTAACGCTGAATGGTGAGTGATCAGTTAAAACCCCTCACCGTTCACCATTATTAGTTCACCGTTAAATTTATGAGTGCAGTTATAGACAATATTCTAAAGCAATCCGGGGTTCTGGATCTGCCGCTCGAATCGCAGATGACGATCTCGATGGGACCGCAGCATCCTTCGACACACGGCGTTCTGCGGCTTGAACTCACCCTTGATGGCGAGATGATCATTAAAACTATTCCCGACATCGGTTATTTGCACACGGGAATGGAAAAGCTCTTCGAATATAAGAAATATCAGCAGGGCATCGTCATCACCGACCGGATGGATTATCTCAATCCGCTCGGCAACAACCTGGCCTATGTCATGGCCGCGGAAAAGCTTCTGCAGATCGAAATTCCCGAACGCGCCCAGGTCATCCGTGTCTTGTTCTGCGAATTGCAGCGCATCGCTTCGCACATGGTCTGGCTGGGAACGCACTGCCTGGATATCGGTGCGATGTCGGTATTCTTCTATTGCTTTCGCCAGCGCGAAAAAATTCTTAACCTGATCGAAGCCGCTTCCGGCGGCCGCATGACGCCCAGCTATTTCCGCATCGGCGGTTTGATGATGGACCTGCCGGCCGGATTTGAACGCCGCGTCAACCAGTTTCTCGACGATTTCCCGGCCGCGGTCCAACAGTTCGAATCATTGCTTGCCGGCAATATGATCTGGCAGAAACGCACCCAGGGGATCGGAATTATCGGCCCGGAAGATGCGATCAGTTGGGGATTGACCGGCCCGTGCCTGCGCGGCAGCGGGATCGATCTCGATCTGCGCCGCGACAACCCTTACACCGGTTATGAGACCTACGATTTCGAAGTCCCGATCGAGCATGACTGCGATGTCTGGGCGCGTTACCGCGTGCGCATGCGCGAGCTGACCGAGTCGTGGAAGATCGTGAAACAGGCCATGGATAGATTAAAGCCCGGCCCGGTCAAGGCGGACGCGCCCAAAGTAGTGCTGCCCGACCGCAACGACATGCGCGAGCAAATGGACGCGCTAATCCACCACTTCCTGATCGTGGCCGAAGGCTTTTCCGTCCCGCCGGGCGAGGTTTATATGCCGATCGAAGCTTCCAAGGGCGAGCTTGGTGTTTATATGAAATCCAATGGCGGCCCGAAACCCGACCGCGTGCATTTCCGCGGCCCGAGTTTCGTGAACCTCTCTGCCCTGCCTGCCATGAGCGAAGGCGAAATGGTCGCCGACGTCGTAGCGATCATCGGTTCGCTGGATATCGTGCTGGGAGAGATCGACCGGTAAAGCAACTCGATATGAAATTATCTTTTGCAGCAGCATTTTTTGTCTTGACCGCTTTATTGCTCTCGGCTTCGGCCGTCAGCGCGCAGTCCGCGAAATGCTCGCTGAGGCTGAAAATAAAAGATGATAAGACCGAAAAGCCGCTGATCGGCGCGACCGGCACCGTGGTCGATAAAAACTCGGGCACAGCTTTAAACGGCATCGTCACGGACGACGAGCTTTTGTTTGAAGGGTTGGTAGAATCCGAACCGTACGCCATAACGCTTACCCGCGGCGACTATAAGCAAACTTTGGTTGAAAACTTCTCGCCGGATTGCACCTCGGCTAAAGATGGGGTGATTCCCATCAATGCCTATATGCAAAAGGGTAAGGCAAATGAGATATATCTCGCGCGCGCGAAGACCAAATTTCCCAATCAGGGTGTGGTCAATGGCAAAGCGGTCCGTCTCCCCAGGCCGGCGTATTCTTCTGCCGCGAAAGCGGCCGGAGCTTCCGGGCCCGTGGCGGTCGAAGTTGTGATCGATGAGCAGGGCAAAGTAATTTCCGCCGTCGCGCTTAGTGGCCATCCGTTTTTGAAAAGCGCCGCTATCAGCGCTGCTCGGGGTGCGGCTTTTAAACCGACATTGCTGGGCGGAGTACCGATCATGGTCAGCGGAATAATTGTCTATAATTTTTATTGATCGAAGGTTAGAAAAATTTTAGTTTACCGTTCTAAATGAATATGAAATGTTCGCGGACGCTTATCTTTGCGGTTTTGCTTATCTCTGCGCTTGGCGTGGCCGTCCATGCTCAGGTCGAAGACGCGCCGCCGGAAATTCAGGCCTACGTCGACCGCGAAGCAAAAAAGCAGGACGTGCCCGGCGAGATCAATAAGCTGATCTATGGCGACCTTAATGGAGACGGCGTCAAAGACGCGGTCGTCCAATACAACATCCAGATCGGTTACCCGGGGAATAATTTTCTTAGTTACATCGCCGTGTTTGTGAAAACAAAAGGCAAATTCGTTTTGGCCGCCAAAATGGAAAACGGCGCCAAACTTGCGAGCGTATTGGTCCCGAATTTTATAAAAAACAAAGTGATCATTTTCGATAAATACGCGGCGCAGGGTTTCGATAAAATAGGCACCGTAAGATACCGGCTGACAGGTAAAAGATTAGTGAAGGTTTAAGCATGGCATTAGTATTTAAAACCTTTTTTGCTTGGGCGCTTTTGAGCGTGGCGTTTTCGGCGTTTTCGACGCCCGTGTCAGCTCAGGCCAACACTACCACCTGCAATTTAATATTAAACGTGGGATCTTTTATCGAAGGCACTACCGATATCAAACCGGTTGAAGGCGTTTCGGTCACTTTGATAAATGTAAAAGACGGGCAGCGCGTCATTGCCAACCAGGTCACTGATCTATATGAGAACCTCTCTTCGGGAGAGTATAAGGTCACCGCTTCCCGCGCCGGATACCGGACTACGAAAGACACCATTACCTTGGACTGCACTTACACTATCCAGGGTTTGGCCGAGCATACTGTTCCCATGTGGGAAGGCGACCCTGCCAGATCCGTAAATTATACGAAGATAATTCACATCAGTGATAAAGGTGCGGCGGTTGGGAAAGTAATTGAAATTGGCCCTGCGGATAAGCCGGGTAAAGCGGAACTCGATAACGCGGCCTTTTCCAAGGGCGTCGTTAACGGCAGCGCTTTGGTGCTGGCCAAGCCGAAATATCCACCAACCGCCAGGGCCGTCGGCGCCAGCGGCCCGGTCAATGTGCAGGTATTGATTGACGAAGAGGGTTATGTTATCGCCTCTGAAGCGGTCAACGGCCACCCTTTGTTAAAAGGCGTGTCCGTCCTTGCGGCAAAGGCTTCGAAATTTATGCCCACTTTATTGTCCGGCACACCGGTCAAAGTAAGCGGGATCATTGTTTATAATTTTCAACAAAGGGTTAGCAGGTAAACGAATTAAAGAAGAAGGCGCAAAAAAATGTTGAAGACAATTTTAATACGATCCCTATTGCTGTTTTTTTCGTTAGGCGTTTTATGCGCTCCGGACGCTCTGGGCCAGGTTACCTGTAATTTAAGATTAACTGTTTCGGACCTGGAGGATAATAGTTCGATTTCCGGCGCGAGCGCGACTGCTAAACGCTCGAAAGCTCTTAGACGCGCCTACTCCAACAAAAAAGGAGTTGCCTATTTTTCCCGGCTGCCGATAGGAAGATATGCGATCACCGTTAGTAAAAAAGGCTTTGAGACCGCCGGAGCAACCGTAAATTGCAACGCGGCGAATAAGATCGCCGATATAGATATGCTGCGCAAGGTGCCGGGTGTGGTGACATTAAAAGCGCGTCCGAGAGACGCAATTAAAATAGATAACGCAGGTAGCGATGTGGGGATTTCTTCCCCTGAAAATAATGGGAATCCTCCGACTCCGCGGCCCGTGCCTAAAAGTGTCAGTAAAGGGATTGTTAACGGCAGCGCCATTTCGCTTCCCAAACCTGCGTATCCCCCGGCTGCAAAAGCCGTGGGAGCCACGGGCATGGTCAACGTTCAGGTAACGATCGACGAAGCGGGGAATGTTGTCTCCGCCGTCGCCACCAGCGGGCATCCCCTGCTGAAACCGGCAGCGGTAAGAGCCGCGAGAGAAGCAAAATTTAGACCGACACGGCTCTCGGGAGTGCTCGTAAAAGTGTCAGGAATTATCGTTTATAATTTTCAATAAAAGAACATGGCATCAGTACCGACAACATATACAAACCAGGTAGTAGTCAGCGACGAGGTGGCGCAGTTTTCGCCCGAGGTCGAGACGGAAGTAAATATGCACATCGCCAAGTATCCAGAGGGCAAACAGCGCTCGGCGATCTTGCCGCTGCTTTTTATCATGCAGCGCGAGCGCGGCTATCTCGATAACCCGGGCATCAATTACGTGGCGCAGAAACTCGGGCTGGTGGTGACCGACGTTTGGGAGACGGCAACTTTTTATTCGATGCTCTATGTCAAACCGACGGGCAAACATCACATCCAGGTTTGCAAAACCCTGTCGTGCAAAATTATGGGCGAACCGGCCATCACAGCGCACCTTTCCGAGCGATTAGGCATCCAACCGGGCGAGACCACTCCAGACGGTAAGTACTCTCTCTCCCTGGTGGAATGCCTCGGTTCATGCGGCACCGCGCCAATGTTTCAAATAGGTTTTGATTACTACGAGGATCTGACGGCCGAAAAGGTCGATCAGATACTTGATTCTTTGGAATAAAAAGGCGCGATGCTAAACCCATCAAAATTTTAAGGAGATTTAGCAGAATGAGAAAAGCGTCTTTACTGATCTTAGGATTGTTGTTCTTTGTCAATTTAAATATATTCGCGCAGGAAAGCGGCAACCGCGTCTACGGCAATCAGGGTTATTATAACCAGCAAAAACACGCGCCCTTTACCAACACCGGCAACCTTATCAACGGCACGGACAAAAAGTATTATTCCGCCGAAGCCAGTGTGTTGATAAATATGAAGCCTGATTCGTTTGTCGTCGTTTTCGGCATCCAGCAGGAAGGCGCGGCCCCGGATGAAAGCAATGGAAAGCTCAATGCGCGCCTCGATGGGTTCAACCGTTCATTGAGCGCGCTGGGAATAAAACCCGAAGATCTTTTCGTCGATTTCATCACGCAAAACAAGGTCTACGATTACAAAGCGCAGGGCAATGACGTGATCGAAGTTCCGGCCGGCTTTGAGACCAAGAAAACTATCGCCGTGCGTTATAAAAACCGCGAGCTGTTTGAAAAGATCGTCGCCGAAGCAGCCAAAGCGCAGATCTTCGACCTGATCAAGGTCGACTACATCGTCAGCGATTTTGACGCGGTGCGCGCCCGGCTGTTTGACGAAGCGGTAAAGATCATTAAGGCGAAGGAAGCGAAATACACTTCCCTGCTGGGAGTAAAACTTTCGCCCGTCGGGCTGGCCACCGAAAAGTATGACGCGTTTTATCCCGGCGAACGTTACGAGCGTTACCAGGCGTACGAGACCGGCTCCGGCTCGACCAGTTACGAGCGCGGAACCACCGTCACCAAGCGCAAGAGTTTTACGTTTTTCTATCAGCCGCTGACGGCCGAGAATTTTGACAAAATGATAAACCCGCCCGGGATCGAACCGCTCGTGCAGTTCACGGTTTATCTGCGGATGGATTACGATTCGGGAGTTCCGAAAGATAGGTAAGGCCGAAAGACAGATAAGTTTTCTATGGGTTCAAAATACCTGTTGGCTCTTTTTATTTTTGTTCTTTTTTCGGGCGCCGTTAGCGCGCAGATCTTTGATTCGGGAAAGGACCTCAGGAAGCCGGTAAAGATTCCGGCAGGTATTTTGAGCCGCTTGAAAAAAACCGGGCAGGTCAAAAGTTGTTTGCAAAACGGCGAGGAAAAATTCAGCGCATCGTGGTTTCGGGCGGCCCGGATCAATCTGAATAACGACCGCTTGGCCGACTACGTCGTAAAGAATTACGAAAGATTGCCTGAACGGCCCGCGAGCCGCCAACTGGTGGATCTTCAGAGGAAAGATCTTATTGAAGGCAGAGTCCGTGAACTATGAGGCATTTTGCTTCGGCGAAATTTTGGTCGCGTTACGAAGATTTGCCAAAAGAAATCAGAGATTTGGCTGATAAGATTTTGAGTTATTAAAAAAGACCCTAAACATCCTTTCTTTGCATTTTAAGCAGATAGGAATTTTATGGTCGGTTCGCGTGGGAAGACACTACAAAGCATTAGGGCTTGATAAACCCGACGGAATTATTTGGTTCTGGGTCGGTTCTCACGCAGATTACGATAAGCTGATCAAATAGCACTTATGGAAATCAAAGCGATAGGTTGCGAGCCTTTACAACTCAAGCGAATGCACATCGAAGATGGGCACACACTGGGGGTGTATCAAAAAACAGGCGGCTATGAGTCATTAAAAAAAGCCTTCAAGATGTCGCAGGACGATATCATCAATGAAGTAAAAGCTTCGGCCCTGCGGGGGCGCGGCGGCGCGGGCTTTCCGACCGGGATGAAATGGAGTTTTGTTCCCCGCCAATCGCCCAAGCCGAAATACGTCGTTTGCAACGCTGACGAATCAGAGCCCGGCACTTTCAAAGACCGCTACCTGATGGAGCGCGACCCGCACTCGCTGATCGAAGGAATGATCATCGCCGGTTACGCGCTGGGCGCGGCGACCGGTTACATCTACACCCGCGGCGAATACAAATATCTGATCGACATCATGGACCGCGCGCTCGAAGAATGCCGCGCCGCCGGACTGCTGGGTAAAAACATTCTCGGCTCCGGTTTTGACCACGACATCCACACTCATACCGGCGCCGGCGCCTACATCTGCGGCGAAGAAACCGCGCTGCTTTCATCGCTCGAAGGCCATCGCGGCCACCCGCGCATGAAACCGCCCTTCCCCGCCGTCGAGGGCCTCTATGCGGCGCCGACCGTGGTAAATAATGTCGAAACGCTGACCGCCGTTCCGCAGATCATCGAAATGGGCGGAATCGCCTGGCGCGATCTGGGCACGGAAAAATCCGGCGGAACGAAGTTGTGGTCCGTCAGCGGACACGTAAAAAAACCCGGCGTCTATGAACTCCCGATGGGCTACGCCGATATGGAAAAGTTCATTCTGGAAGATTGCGGCGGAATGCTGAATGAGGGCAAAAAACTTAAAGCCGTTATTCCCGGTGGTTCGAGCGTTTATATCATGAACGCCGATCAGATCGTCGGCAAAAATGTGCTGCTCGATTACGAAGGGCTGGTTGCGGCGGGTTCGATGGTAGGCTCCGGCGGCTTTATTGTGATGGACGAAACCGTTGACGTTTTCCATTCGAGCAAAAACCTGACTGAATTTTACAAACATGAATCCTGCGGCTGGTGTACGCCCTGCCGCGAAGGCACCGACTGGCTGAAAAAGATTTTCGAACGCATCGAGCGCGGCGAAGGCAACCCCGGTGACGCGCAATTGATCCTCGATCTTTGCGACAACATCGAGGGCAAATCGTTTTGCGGCCTGGGTGACGCCGCCGCCTGGCCGCTGCAATCGGCGATCAAGCGGTTCCCGGAAGATTTTAAGAAATGGCTCGACAAAGGTGCGAGCAATGGTAATTAGCCACGAATGTCACCGATAACACGAATAAGAATTTTAATTCGTGCTATTTGTGTAATTAGTGGCTAATAAAATTAAGTTGCGAATGATTAGATCGTATAACTACGGGTACGGTTATATTCTGCTTTTGGCGGCGGTGTGCTGCATTGTCTCATTTTTCTGCCTGCCCGCATTCGCTCAGGTTCAAAAAGGAAAACTTCCGGTCATCATCATTCCCGGCCTGACCGGCTCGGAATTGATCAACAGCAAAACCAAGGAAACGGTGTGGTTCAAATCGCAGCGGTCCAAAGTAGATGACATCGCGCTGCCGGTTTCCCCCGATATTTCCGCTAATAAAGACGACCTGATCGCGGGCGACATCCTGCGCGAGATTCGGGTTGGTTTGGTCAAGGTAGAAGTTTACGGGGTTCTGGTCTCTGCTTTAGTTTCCCGCGGCGGTTATACCATCGGAAATTGGGACGCTCCCCAGCCCGGTGATTATCAGGACACGGTTTTCGTTTTCCCTTACGACTGGCGCCGCGATAATGTCGAAAACGCGCGCCTCCTGACGCGCCGGATCAAAGAGCTAAAAGTTAAACTGAACAGGCCCGGCCTGAAGTTCAACATCGTCGCGCACTCAATGGGCGGTATTGTGGCCCGCTATGCGGCGATGTATGGCGACGCCGATCTGCCGGCTGGTACCGGCGTCATCAAGCCGACCTGGGCGGGGGCCGCCGATCTGAACCGTTTGATAATTCTGGGAACCCCGAACGAGGGCTCTGCCTTGTCGCTGGGTTCCCTAATCAATGGTTTTGCCGTGGGTGGCATCCAGGTAAACCTTCCGTTCGTACAAAATCCGTCGAAATTCGATATTTTTACGCTGCCTGCGGCCTATCAACTGCTGCCCGCGCCGGGCACTTTTCACGCGTATGACGAGAACTTAAAGCCCCTGCAGCTTGACCTTTACGACCCACAGACCTGGACAAAGTACGGTTGGGGAGCGCTTGAAGACAAGAATTTCGAGAAAAATTACAACCCGGAGGAACGGGCCGGCGCGAAAACCTATTTTGCCAATGTGCTAAGCCGCGCCCGGCGTCTTTACGACGCTCTGGACGCTGCAACCATCGGCAAAATTCCCGTGCAGTTCGATCTCGTCGGCGGTAATTGCGAAGAAACCCTTGATTCGATCGTTATTTACCACGATAAAAAGTCCGATTCGTGGAAAACGCTCTTCAAACCGCGGGGTTTCACGCGCAGCGACGGCAGGAAGGTTTCCGTTGACGAGTTAAAAAAAGTGATGATGGCGCCCGGTGATTCGGTCGTTACACAGCGCTCTCTGCTGGGTACGACGCTGGCCAAAAACGCCGGGGCAGCATCGGTATTTTCCGCCGCGACCAACTCGAACGTTTGCGCCATTCACAACCGGCAGCCGACGATCGCGGCCATTCAGGATAAGATCATAGCTTTATTGGCCGGGGGCCATTTAGCGTGAAACGTTAATTCACGATATATTAGTTGTTACAGCTAAATAGAAAATTGAATAAGTTTAAGAATATTGGAGAATTTTATTATGGGTAGAGGCGATCAAAGAACACGGCGAGGCAAGATCTTTGCCGGAAGTCACGGTAAAACACGTCCTAAAAATAAACCACGAACCGCTGGTGCGGGTTCCGCAGCCGAAAGGCCGAAGAAAACCGCTCCGGCCGCGGACGACAAGAAACCTAAAAAAGCAGCGGTCAAGAAAATAGAGAAAGCTGAAGCAGCACCGGAGACGGTGGAAACTCCGGCCCCTGAGGTAGCGGAAACAGTTGAGACAGTGGAAACCACAGCTCCGGAAGCGGTAGAAACTTCCCCTGCTGAAGTGGCTGAAGCTCCGGAAACAGCCGAAGCGCCTGCGGCCGAGGCTGCGCCCGAGGAAACCCCTGTAGAGGAAATAGTGGAGAAAGATGCAGAGGCTGAAAAGCCTGCTCAGGCCGAAGAGGCCGCCGTTGAAAAGGATCTGGAGATGGCGGATACTCCGGCAGAGTTCGCAGAAGAAGTTGCAGTGGAGAAAGATGCGCACGCGAAAGAAGTCGCTAATGCCGATCCGCAGGCTGATCCCGCAACGGTGGAAGGCGAAGAAAAAGCAGAGTAGATCTATTTTTTGATATTGAATAAATAATGGCAACCGAACTAGTAAAGATCACAGTTAACGGGCAGGAATTCGAGGTCGAAAAAGGCGCGCCGTTGATCGACGTATGTAAGGAAAAGGGATTTATGATCCCTTCCTTCTGCTATTACTCCGACCTGGAGCTTCAAGCTTCGTGCCGGATGTGCCTCGTGCGTGTCGAAAAAATGCCCAAGCTGCAGACTTCGTGCACGATGACCTGTACCGAGGGCTTGAGCGTTACCACCGAAAGCGACGAGATCGAAAAAGCGCAGCGCGCGATGAGCGAATTCCTGTTGGCCAATCACCCGCTCGATTGCCCGGTCTGCGACCGCGGCGGCGAGTGCGAACTGCAGGAAATGGTCTTTGACTGGGGCGGGCTCGACGAGCGTTTTTCGGAAAAGAAAAATGCCTACCCGGAAAAATACCTTTCGCCCATCGTGGCCAACGACCAGCAGCGCTGCATCCTGTGCAAACGCTGCACCCGCGTTTGTTCCGAATGGATGGGCGAAGACGCTATCGAGGCCGGCAACCGCGGCGTCGACACCGTGATCGGCACCTATGGCGGCTGGCTTAATTGTTCGCAGTGCGGAAACTGTATCGAGGTCTGCCCAACCGGCACGCTGCTCGATGCGGTCTATCGTCATGAAACCCGGCCCTGGGAATTGGAACGCACCATTTCCACCGATACTTACGGCTCGGACGGAATGCAGTTCAGCATCGGTTCGCGCGGCGGGCTGGTCCATCGTATCGTCGCCCGCGACCGCTATGTCAACGGTCTTAACGGCGAATTTCTCGATATCAAATCGCGTTTCGGCCACGGTTTTATCAATCACCCGGACCGCATCAAAACCCCGCTCATTCGCTATACCAAAGGCGGCAAATTGATCCCCGCTTCATGGGATGCGGCGATCTCTTTTGCTGCTGAAAAATTAAAAGAAGCGGCCGGCTCCGTCGGCGTTGTCGCCAGCGCTCGTTTGACCAATGAATCGATCTACTCGCTGAAGCGTTTCGCCGCGGAGGTTTTAAATTCGGACAGCTACGCGGTTTCCGACGCCTACGATCTCTCGGCGTTTTTCGACAATATGAGCGCGCCGTTGGCCACGCACCGGCAGATCCGCCACGCCGCGGCCATCCTGCTCATCGGCGGCGAACCCGAAGAAGAGCAAACTTTCACCGCCAAGCAGATGCGCCAGGCTGTGAAAAACGGCGGAGCAAAACTTATCATCGTCAACGACACGCCGATCCGGCTGATGTCCGCCGCGACGCAATTTGTTCACATCAATCCCGGCTCTTACGACGCATTTGTATCGGCGTTGACCGGTAATGAAAACGAAGGCCTGCTGAGCAAAGCCGGCATTAACCAAGATGAATTTGCCGCGATCAAACAAACCATAACCGACACGCAGGGCGATCTGATCGTTATGTTCGGCGGCGACATTTCCGCGGGAGCGCAGGCTTTATTGGCAAACTCCGCTGCGGGCTTTGCCGCGGAAGGCCGCAATGTATTGCTGCACCCGCTGCCGCTCTATAACAATTCCGTCGGCGCGAACGATATAATGATCGGCAAAAAACCTTTGGCCGATGTGCTGAAAAATTCCCGGGCGCTCTACATCGCCGGAAGTTTGTCCGAAGAAAATGCCGCGCTTTTAGCGGGCAAGGATTTTGTTGTCGTACAGGAAATGTTTGAAACCGAAACGACCGCGCATGCCGATGTTATTTTGCCCGCCGCTTCATTTGCCGAGGTGGACGGCACCTACACCAATAACACCGGTTTTGTTCAGCGCGTGCGCCAGGCCATCTCGCCGGTAAATCAATCGAAACCCGATTGGGTAGCCACCGCGACCCTCGCCAAAGAAATGGGCGTTGATTTTGCGTATCAAATGTCGGCGTCGAACGTTTTCGCGCAACTGGCGGATAACACGCCCGGTTACGATGGAATGCGTTATCCGCATTTGAAAGATGAGTCGCGACCCGTGCAGGTAAAACACGCTATTGCCGGCAAGAAAGATCTGGCTGATGAGATAAAAGCGCTCGACGAAAGCACTGCCGCGCTGCCGGACGAGGCGGAAAAAATTACCGCCACGCCCAAGGTGGGCCACAAGCTGTTTCGCATTACCACCATGACCGGCAAGACCGAGCAGTTTCACCTGTTGGCAAGCGGTAATCCGAAACCGGAAAACAGGCTGGTCTCGCCGCTTTATACTTTTAATTTGGACGGTACTCCGAAAGAGGCTCAAGAGGAGGAACAAACGGCAGCGGCCTAGCGTCGGTAGCTCCGTGCGTGAGCAAGGGCGCCCTTTCTAACTGTCGGGCTACTGACACGAAGTTTGAATTTGCTTTAATCGATAATTGTTATGGACCTCGATCTCGTAATTTCATTAGGGCTTAAGTTTCTCGCCATCGCCATCGCCTTCAACGTGGTGCTGATAATGGTGGCCTATATCGTACTGGCCGAACGAAAGATACTCGGCTGGATCCAGGGACGCATCGGCCCTAACCGCGTTGGCTTTTGGGGCGTGCTCCAGCCTTTCGCCGATCTTCTCAAGTTTATTTTCAAGGAAGACATCGTTCCCGACAAGTCGGTGCGTTTCGTGTATTTTCTGGCGCCGCTGGTGGCGCTGATCTGCGCGCTGATGCCGATCGTGGTTTACCCGTTCGGCCCTGAGATCGATCTCAGCTTTATCCCCTACGCCGGTGAATATCTCGGCAAGTTTCCGCTGGTGATCGCGCGTTTTGACGTCGCGCTGCTTTACGTTTTGGGTATCACTTCGGTCGGGGTATATGGAATCGTCTTAGCGGGCTGGTCTTCTAACAGCAAATACAGCTTGATGGGCGGCTTGCGCTCCACGGCGCAGATGATCTCTTACGAACTGGCCATGGGAACATCGATCGTCGGTGTGGTCATGCTGGCCGGCACGCTCGATATCAACGGCATCATCACAGCCCAGATGCACAGCCCGTGGTATATGAAGCTGTTCATTATCCCTCAGTTTTTGGGCTTTATCGTATTTCTGATCTCGGCCTTTGCCGAAACCAACCGCGTGCCCTTCGACCTGCCCGAAGCCGAAACCGAGCTTGTGGCGGGTTTTCACACGGAATACAGCGCGCTAAAATTTGCCCTGTTCTTCATGGCGGAATACGTCAATATGTTCACCGTCTCGGTCATGATCGTGACGCTTTTCCTGGGCGGATGGTTCGTGCCGGGCCTGGCCTGGATCGTGCCCCCTAACACGCTTCTTTACGCCGTGATAAGCATGTTAGGATTCTTCCTTAAGATATTTTTCTTTTTGTTTTTCTACATCTGGGTACGCGGAACGCTGCCGCGTTTCCGTTTTGACCAGCTGATGAATTTCGGCTGGAAATTTTTGCTGCCGTTGGGGATATTCAATGTTTTCATTACTGCCCTGGCGGTCTATTTCTGGAACATAAAGTAGTTTGTTGAAAACGGATCAGTAATGTTCGAAACGATCATATTTTTTATTTTTGCCGGGCTCGCCATCGGCTGCGCCATTTCCGTGGTGTATCACCGCAACCCGCTCTACAGCGCGATCTCGCTGATCGGCGTTTTTATTGCGCTGGCCGGGTTGTATTTGACGCTGGCTGCACCTTTCATCGCCGCCGTTCAGATCCTTATCTACGCCGGCGCGATCATGGTGCTGGTGGTGTTTGTGATAATGCTGCTCAATCTCGATGAAGGCCAGGGCGCAAATCGCCTGCGCTATCTTTATTTGCTCGGCGGCATTTTCGGCGTAGGGCTTTTGGCCCAGGCGTTCTTTATTTATTACGCCGTCACCCGCGGACTCGAAAAAGGCGGTTTCCAGCCGGCCGATCCTGAGTCGGTGGGCCTGACCAAAAATCTGGGCACCGCGATGTTCACCGAATACCTGCTGCCGTTCGAGATCGTCGGGCTGCTGCTCTTGATGGCGATCGTCGGCGCGATGCTCATGACCCGGCGCGCTTTCAATCCGAGAATTGAATTGGTATCGAAAGAGAATAAGACGGAATAACCCAAAAATAAACAGTTATGCCAAACTTAGCTTTATATCTGGCCCTTTCGGGAATTTTATTCGCCATCGGCGTGGTCGGCGTGATCTATAAGCGCAACGCTATCGGCATGTTCATGTGTATCGAGCTGATGCTTAATTCCGTGAACCTGACCTTCGTGGCTTTTGCCAATTATTTTAACGATGCTACCGGGCAGCTTTTTGTCTTTGTCGTGATGTCGGTCGCCGCCGCCGAAGCAGCGGTTGGTTTGGGTATCATCATCGCGTTTTTCCGCAACAAGGTTTCAGTTGACGTCGATGATGCGAGCATTTTGAAGAATTGATTTTTCATTTCGGGCAGTTATCATTTTATGGAAAGGAGGCAGAACAAAGTGAGAACGCGCGCAATTTTCGGATTTTTGCCGGCCGTATTAGCTGCCGTATTAGTTACCGGCCCATTTATTAATTCTGTCTCCGCGCAGCTTAATCTTGCCCCGCTTGCCTCGGCAGACGGAAGGTTTGTCATCCTTACGCATCGCAGCGATGTTTTGCAGGATGAGGGCCTTACCGCGCTTACTGCGGAAGAAGTGCAGATGATCGTTGAAACCGAGGCCGTGGGCAACCCGCGCGCTCTGGCCGGTTTGGCAGCCGATCGTGAAGCGAGAAAAACCGTTCTGGAAAATCTTAGGCAAGCCCTGGCCGTCGCCGGCGAAGCCAGAAGGACCGGCTTTGCCGCGGATGAATCGATAAAAATGCATTTGGCGCTAGCGCGCGACGAAGAGCTTGCCCTTGCCTACGATGAGAATTTAAAAGCCAAAACCGGCGGCACTGTTGAACAGAGTGCCCCTTATAGTCAGATCGCGGACAAGGATGTCGAAGCATTCTTTGGATCACCGGCGAATAAAGCAAAGTACGCCGAAGCGCAGGAAACATTTCTTAAATTTATCAAGCTCGAACAAATACGGCGCGGCGCCGCGGAGATGAGCGACGAACAAAAACAACTCGTTCTCGCGCAGTGGAAAAAGGTCACCTACGGAAGCGTAAAAGCCCGGCAGTTACACCTGGATAACAAAAAAATCGGCCTGCTGGTAAAACTCCAGCAAGCACTGATCCTCGCGCGCCTGTACAGCAAGGAAAAGTTGAAGGATGCTCTGACCCCGACCGCTGACGAGATAAAAGCCTTCATGGCGGCGAACGCCCGTTTCAGCAAAGAGCCGATGCGCGCCCGGGCCGAAGCGATACTGGCCAAGGTCAACTCCGGAAGTGATTTTGCCGCGCTCGCCAATGAATTCTCCGAAGACCCCGGTAACAAGAACGAAACCGGTAAAGGCAACGGGGGGTTGTATGACTGGAGCATCCGCGACCGTTATGTAAAGGAATTTTCCGACGCTGCCTGGGCCTTAAACGCCGGGCAGAACAGCCAGATCGTTGAAACCCAATTCGGTTATCACATCATAAAGCTGGAAGACAAGCGCGTCCAAAAAGGCGAAGACGGTAAGGATGAAGAGCAGATAAAAGTTCGCCACATTCTTATTTCGACAATGTATAAGGAAAAGCCGGCGGCAGGTGAAACTATTCGTATCGAGGCGCCCATGGTCTCGATGGAAGAAGGCGCCAAACAGGAATTGGCCAAACAAAAACAGGCCAAAGTACTGGAAGGAATTTTATTGCGCAACCCGATCGCTATGCCCGCTGATTTTAATATCACCGTGCCTGCGGAAACTGCGTCAGTGACGGGGGCGACGGGAGCCGCGACTAAAAAAGCGCCTGCGGTGAACAAAAAGACGCCCGCCGCGGGAACTCGTAAAAGCGCAAAAAAAGGTAAAGCCCGTTATTCAAAAAAGAAGCCGTAAGCCCTTGGGTGTTTTTGGCCAGACGGATGATACGGATGTTTTGAAGAATTGAGATTAGCCATAATCGAGGAGCGACATTTTTTATGGACGATGTAGTAAAACAGCGACATGGATGCCTGACCGTATGGCTGATCGTGATGATACTGGCAAATTCATTAACGGCGATCGCAACTCCGTTGATGATCTCGCAAATTACCAGGGCAACCCCCGGGTTTCCCATCTGGATCGCGTATGTTATCCCCGTTCTGGCGATCTTGAATGTGATATTTGCCATCGGCTTGTTCAAGTGGAAAATGTGGGGGTTTTACGGATTCCTCGTTACCAGCCTGATCACGTTCTGCCTGAATCTTTACGCCGGTGTAAATCCGGTCCAGGCTGTGCTCGGGCTGATAGGAATTGCCATCCTGTACGGCGTGCTGCAGATCGGCGGCGACAAAAAAGGCTGGAGCCAGTTGGAATAAGTTTTGAGTTCACGCTTTAGCGGTGCGGAATTTCAGTTACCTATGCTTAATGCGGACGTTTTAACATTTCGGGAGTTTGTCATGCACGAGACGCTGCCCCTTTCAAAGATCCAGGAAGTCGTGCTCAGGTTTTTACAGGGGCGTAGCGATGTAGTTCTATTCGGCGCACAGGCCGTTAATGCTTACGTTGACGAGCCAAGAATGACACAAGACGTGGATTTATTATCTTCACGGGCGGTTGAGCTGGCGGAAGAACTGCGGGCTTATATCGCAGGCGAATTTCATATCGCTATCAGAATTCGAAAGGTTGGAGAAAAAGGTTTTCGCCTCTATCAGATCAGGGATGAGGGAAATCGTCACTTGGTAGACATAAGACTTGTAGAGACATTGCCGCCTTCCGAATCGATTGAAAACATATTGGTACTATCTCCGGCGGAATTGGTAGCCAGTAAAGTGATCTCGTATCATGCGCGCCGGGGAAAACCTAAAGCGGGTACAGACTGGCGCGATCTGGCCGAGCTGCTGCTGCGATTTCCCGATCTCAGAGAGGAAAAGGGAAAAGTTAGTGACATTCTCGCCGGTTACGGTGTCGGCGAAAGTGTCCTAAACGCCTGGCACGATATCGTCAACCAGGATCTGCAGGCGGAAGAGGACGACGACCTGAATTTTTGAGTTCAGAGTCCGCAATTTAACGTACTTTATTGATTAATATTTATGGCACTTGAAATGTGCGAAAAATGTGAGAAATGCGGCGGCGGCGTTACACCAGACGGCGAAGCTTATATCTGCACTTTTGAATGCACCTTTTGCGCAAAGTGTACCGCGGAGATGTCCAACGTTTGCCCGAATTGCGGCGGAGAGTTGGTCCCAAGGCCGAAAAAGAAGATTTAGAGCCCACGCTTTTAGCGTGCTTGTTTACAAATGATCGAGAACAATCTTATAAGCATAATCATTTTCGCTCCGCTGCTTGGCGCGGCCATTAACTGGCTGATCGGCGGAAAACTGAAAAATGAATTTTTTAGCGGCGTGGTCGCGTGCGGCACGATCGCGATCTCAACGCTGGTCGCGTTTTACATTACGCTTTCGGCGGACGGCGGCGCGCTCTTTATCGACAAGCCCGTTTTCGACCATCTCTGGACGTGGGTCCAGGTCGGAACTTTCCGTGCCGATTTCAGTTTAGCGATCGACCACCTGTCGGCTATCTACGTGATGTTCGTGACCTTTGTCGGTTTTCTCATTCACGTATTCGCCGTCGGATATATGCATAAAGATCCGGGTTTCTACCGTTTCTTTGCCTACCTCAATCTCTTTATGTTCTCGATGCTGACGCTCATCCTGGCGGATAATTTTCTGCTGATGTTCGTCGGCTGGGAAGGCGTGGGGCTTTGCTCTTACCTTCTGATCGGTTATTACCTGCAGAGCGACGAAGCCCGCCGCGCCGCCAAAAAAGCTTTTGTCGCCAACCGCATCGGGGACTGGGGCGTGATCATGGGCGTGTTCCTGCTCTTTACGCTCACCGGCTCCATCAGTTTTTATGACAAGATCGTCGGCGGCGAAGAAGTAAGAAGCGCTTTAAATATCATGGCCGCCCTGCCGCAGGATCCCTTTACCTGGGGCGCGATCTTTGCCGGCGGCGCCACGTCCGTCGCCCTTTTGCTTTTCATCGGTGCGACCGGTAAATCCGCGCAGATACCGCTTTACGTCTGGCTGCCGGACGCGATGGCCGGCCCGACGCCCGTTTCTGCGCTGATCCACGCCGCCACCATGGTCACGGCCGGCGTTTATATGGTCGTGCGCTGCAACGGCATTTTCCAGAATGCGCCCAGTGCGATGTTCACGGTAGCGATCATCGGCGCGGCCACCGCGATCTTTGCCGCCACCATCGGCCTCGCGCAAAACGACATCAAGAAAGTTCTGGCTTACTCGACCGTGTCACAGCTCGGTTATATGTTTCTCGCCTGCGGTGTGGGCGCGTTTGGCGCGGCGATCTTTCACGTGATGACACACGCTTTTTTCAAAGCCCTGCTCTTCCTGGGTTCCGGCTCGGTCATTCACGGAATGCATCATGAGCAGGATATGCGCCGGATGGGCAATCTGAAAAAATACATGCCCATTACGCATCTGACGATGCTGCTGGGCTGGCTGGCGATCTGCGGTATTTTCCCGTGGGCCGGTTTCTTCTCTAAGGATGAAATTCTTTACAAAACTTTTGCCGCGAATGGCATGGGCCAATGGTCTTACGTCCTCTGGATCGTCGGTGTCATCACCGCCATTCTGACCGCCATTTATATGACGCGGTTAATGGTGATGACCTTCTGGAGCAAGGAAAGGTTTAATGACGAGCATACGCCTGAAGCCGCTGCGCACCACGATGAAGAAGAGGAAGAAGAACATCACCATCACGGCCCCATCCATCCGCACGAATCGCCCTGGACGATGACCGTGCCGCTAATCGTGCTGGCATTCCTATCCACCGTCGGCGGTTTGGTGGGAATTCCCTACGCTCTCAGTTCCATGGTCGGCGCGAGCGACGTCAACGTATTCGAGCACGTGCTTGAACCGGTGATCGCCAAACGGGGCGCTCATGAAACGCAAGAATCACACGGTTCGCAAAAACAAACGATTCCCCATACCACCAAAGAGGTGGAAAGATTAGCGGCTGAGAAGGGCGAAAAAACCGCCGAGCACAGTACGGCGGCCGAAGAGGCTCATTCCCCTGCCGATCTCGGATGGGAACGCGGCCTTGCGGCTTTGTCTTTAGGGCTGGCGCTGGTGGGTATCTTCATCGGGTTTGCTACCTTTAAGAACAATCCGCTGCGCAGGATGCCGAAGATCCTGGAAGAAAAATGGCGGATCGACGAGATCTACAACCGCTATATCATCGACCCGATAACCAATTTCTCGCGCGAAGGATTGTGGAAAGGTTTTGACCTCGGCTTTATCGATGGCGCGATAAATGCCATCGGCGCGCTGGTGGTTGAATTCGGTTCTTTGCTGCGGGGTGTGCAGGTCGGCTTTGTCCGCAGCTATGCGGCAATGATCCTTTTCGGCGGACTGCTTTTACTCGGATTTTTTGTTTATTACGGATTTAGACTGATCGGATAATATGGATTGGATCAACGAAAACTTACTGACGATCTTGATTTTGCTGCCGGTCATCGGCACAGTTGCCATTATCGCGCACCAGATGTTCTGGAAAAATGAAAGCCAGGTCAAATGGCTCACGCTTGGTTTTACGATCGTTAACTTTATTTTATCGCTGCTGCTTTTAGACAGCGGCAAGGTTTCGGCTGCCGGTTTTTCCTACGAGGTCAACGTGCCGTGGATAACCGCCATCGGCACCAACTACCATCTCGGTATCGATGGCCTCAGCGTCTGGCTGGTGCTGCTGACCACGCTGACTATGCCCATCGCGGTGCTGTCCAGTTGGCACGCGGTGGAAAAACGGCATCTCGCTTTCTACGCCTTTTTGCTTCTAATGGAAAGCACGATGATCGGCGTTTTTACTTCGCTCGACCTGCTGCTTTTCTATCTTTTCTTCGAAGCCTCGCTGATCCCGATGTTTTTCCTGATCGGCATCTGGGGCGGCGAAAACCGCATCTACGCGGCGGTCAAGTTTTTTATTTACACGGCGATCGGCAGCCTGTTGATGCTGGTGGCGATAATCTCTCTGTACTTCCTCCAATTAAAAGAGACCGGTATCGGAACGTTTGATTACATTGTCCTGCTGGAAGCGCTCAAGAACGGCGGCATCCCTCTGACACCGGAAGTCGGGGCCCTGCTGTTTTTCGCTTTTGCCATCGCTTTTTCCATCAAAGTTCCCTTGTTCCCGTTCCATACCTGGCTGCCGGACGCGCATACCGAAGCGCCGACCGCCGGCTCGGTCATCCTGGCCGCGGTCCTGCTCAAAATGGGAACGTACGGTTTGATGCGTTTTAATTTCACTTTGTTCCCGGAAGCTTCCCGGAAATACGCCGCAATTTTTATTGTCCTGGCGGTCATCGGCATTATTTACGGCGCGCTGGTAGCGATGGTCCAGCCGGACATAAAACGCCTGGTGGCATACTCATCCGTTTCGCATATGGGTTTTGTCATGCTGGGAATGTTTTCCTTTACCCAGTTCGGAATGCAGGGCGCGGTCTATCAGATGCTCAATCACGGCATTTCTACCGGGGCGCTCTTCCTCCTGGTCGGATTTATTTACGAGCGGCGTCATACCCGTCAGATAACGGAATTCGGCGGGCTGGCCAACGTCATGCCAAATTTTGCTACGATCTTTGTCATCACCACTATGTCATCGATCGGGCTTCCCTTTTTGAACGGCTTTGTCGGTGAATTTTTGATCATGCTCGGAATGTGGACATCGCATGCGCTGACCGGTAATTGGAACTGGATCGTCACCATGCTCGCCGGAACGGGTGTCATCCTGGCGGCGGTTTATCTGCTCTGGATGGTGCAGCGTGTTTTCTTCGGCCCCGTGACCAACGAAAAAAATAAGACACTTTCCGACCTTAACTGGCGTGAGATCGGGTTGATGCTGCCGCTGCTTTTCCTGATGCTCTTTATGGGCGTTTATCCGCGGCCTTTCCTGGCGCGCGCCGATGAAAGTGTTAAAGCAATTCAGCAAAGAGTGTCGGGTGGTGAAAAAGGCGGCGATTTTGCGGAAGTCACCGTCGACGCTAATGCGGTTCATAATGCTCCGGATACTCATGAGAAGTAAGCCTGGGTTATTTTATTTTTTGTAATTAAACCTTATAAATTGTCACTAGCTTTAGCTAGTGGACAAAAGAGATGAATTTATTGGGGCTTTAGCCCAACAAAGACGGAAATTCGGCTAAAGCCGAGCAGATAAAAATGTTGATAACCACTAGCTAAAGCTAGTGGCAACTATAAGAGATTGTCTCTAAGCATCTTTAGGAACAACTAAAAAATTTGATGATGATAGATCCGATATTTTTAATCAGCGTTTCGAAACCCGGCGTCAATCTGCCGATCATTTTGCCTGAGATCATCGTGGCGATCGCGGCGGCCGTGGTAATGCTCTATGACTGCTACCGGCCGAATCAGCGCCATGTCTCGGCGATCCTGGCCTTGCTGGGAATAACCGCGGCGGGCTTTGGCACCGCCTGGCTCGGCTACAACGGCGCCGCCGGTGATAACTGGGGCGGGATGATCGCATTTGACAGCCTGCGGATGAGCTTTACGGTTGTTTTTCTTATCGTCACTTTTCTGACCATTCTTATTTCTTCCGTCTGGATGGAGAACGAAGATATACCGGCCGGTGAGTATTATGCCCTGCTGCTTTTTGCCACCGTGGGAATGATGCTGATGGCTTCGGGCAACGACCTGGTCATCGTTTTCCTCGGCCTGGAAACTCTTTCGATCGCCACCTATGTGATGGCGGGATTGCGCCGCACCGACCTGCGGTCAAATGAATCCGCGATGAAGTACTTCATTCTCGGTTCATTCGCCTCCGGATTTTTGCTTTATGGAATGGCGCTCATCTACGGCGCGACCGGCACCGCGACGCTCGCCGGCACTACCAACATCTCCGAGATCGCCGGGCGCGTAGGCACCTCGCAGTTCCCGGCGCTGCTGCTGGTCGGCGCGGCGATGCTCATCATCGGGTTCGGCTTTAAGATAGCCTCGGTCCCGTTCCATGTCTGGACACCCGACGTCTACGAAGGCGCGCCAACCCCCGTCACCGCATTTATGGCGGTCGGTTCCAAGGCGGCCGCGTTTGCCTCTTTCCTGCGCATTTTCGCGATCGGTTTTCCGCTGGCGGCAGGGGTAGGTGGAATGACCGGAAGCGTTTCCGGCGCTCTGAGCGAGGCCTGGATCACCGCGCTTTCCGTCATCGCCATCCTGACCATGACCGTCGGCAACATCGCCGCGATCGTGCAAAACAACGTCAAGCGAATGCTGGCCTATTCTTCGATCGCGCACGCCGGTTATGCGCTGGTCGGTTTCGTGGCGGCCGGAGCTGCCGTTTCCGCGCCGCAGCGCGATGAAGCAGTGGTCGCCGTGGCGTTTTACCTGCTTGGCTACGCGGTCACGAATCTCGGCGCTTTTGCCATCGTTACGCTGCTCGCGCAAAAGAACGACCGCCGCACCGAATTTGAAGATTACAACGGCATCGGTTTCAAATCGCCGGTCCTGGCCTTCGCGCTGTCACTCTTTATGCTGAGCCTCTTCGGCTTGCCGCTGACGGCCGGGTTCATGGGAAAGATCCTGGTCTTCCGTCCCGCTATTCAGGCGGCCAATTCGATGCTCACGCTGCTCGTGGTGGTAGCGGTCGTAAACAGCGCCATCTCGGCCTACTATTATCTTAGGTTCATCGTCGTAATGTTCTTTAAGGAACGGACCACCGAATGGGCCGCGCCGAAGATCCCGGCCAGTATCGGCGTGGTTCTGGCGGTAACGGTTTTTGCCGTTCTGTACCTCGGTATCTTCAGCGACCGCGTGATCGAAGCTTTCCGGTATGCGCCGCCGGCCGCACCAGCCGCCGCAACGACCGCGCCGCCCGCCGGGGCGACAAAAACCGTAACTGTCCCGCTACGTTAAGTTTTCGTAAATTTTGCGCTTTGAAAATTTGTAATATTCCGTTATCCTAGTACGGGAAAATCGGCGAATGAATTTAGGTTATTCGCCTTTTTTCATGTTGGTCTTTACGTTATTTGAGATTTGTATGAAACCAGCGGAAGCGCTTAAAGAGTCGGCCGGTGAAAAGTGGATCCCCGCTATTTATCGCGACAGGGTGCGGGTTTTGCGAACGCGCTCCTTTAATCTGGGCATTACGGCGCGGAAAAGTGACCCTGAGATCCTCTATACGCTTTTAGGTATAGAACTTAAGGCCGGACGGACGCGGATTTCCTGCCCGGACCTTTCCACGGCACGTTATTTGCGTGTTTTTACGCGGATCGGCGTCGCACATGTTGCGATTCCGTACGATATCTCAAAGATCGCTGCCCTGGCAGACGAGCTTGAATCATCCTGGCGGCATACGCTGCTTTTACTGGAAACAGCGGGAAAGGGAAAACACAAGGCAGTGCAGGGCCGTTCCCGTTCCGGTTTGATAAAGTTAATGCGTGATGAAATAAACGCCATCGGCCCCGGAGCGGCGATGCCGGAATTTAACCAGACCACTAAACAGCAAAAATATCATCAAAATAAAAAGTGACTATGAACGAAACGGCAGTTAAAGAAAGAATCACTCCGCAAGAGATCGCCCTGTTTGAATCGGAAGAGTTGCCTTTCCCTTTTAACAAGACCACTTATTGCCGTTATGAGCCGATCGAGCAGCGGATCGCCAGTGCTCGAGTTTTAATAGTCAATAATCTTCTCCGTTACGAAAGCGACCTGTCACCTCTGGCCCACAAAGAATGGAACGGTACTACCGAAACAAAGTTAAGATTTGAAAGAAAGATCGCCGGCATGGCGTGCGACAACATCGCCAAAAACGTCAACCGCCTGGTGCGCCATCCCAAGACATTGCTGGTGCATCTTTCGGAAGTGACCGAGGCCGTCCGCGATTTTGAGCCGCAAGCCATCGTCCTCAGCGGAACATTAAGCGATTTTGATTACTACAACCCCGACCACCTCAACAAATTCAAAGATTTTATTTTAGAGACAAAACTTCCGGTCCTTGGCATCTGCGGCGGCCACCAGCTCATCGGCTGGGCTTTTGGTTCTGATCTGGTAACGCTCGACCATCTCGATCCGGCGGAAAAACGTAAGGACCGCACGCTCGAATATCAATACCGCTTCGTCAGGATCACCAAGCCCGACGACCCCATCTTCCAGGGCATCCACGATATCGACGCCGGCATCTGGCAGGACTACACCCGCGAGGGCCGTATTCTGCGGGTGTGGCAAAACCATGGCTTGATGATCGAGGGAGCGCCCCCGGGATTCGAGATCCTCGCCACCGCCTTAAAATGCAAAAACCAGATGATGGTCAGGCGTACCGGCGGGCAAATGATCTACGCGGTGCAGTTTCACCTGGAAAAATCCTTTGAAGATTGGAACAAGAACCCGACCCGCTGGGAGCACCACAATAAATCACGCGACGGCCGTGTCCTCTTCGAAAATTTCCTCAAACTCGCAATACAACATAAACAGTAAGCAGCAGCAATAGGCAGAAGGCACTGATCAGTAACTGGTAATTAGTTATTGGCTAGTTATTAGTTGGTTTTTTGCGCGTTTATTTTTTTTCGTGTTTCTTCGTGTGTTTTAGTGGTTCCAGTCTTTCCGTCTTCTGCACTGCCTACTGCCTTCGCCACTGCCTTCTGCCACTGCCTTCTGCCACTGCCCACATTGACCTAAGTCCTTACACCATTTAAACTTTCCTCTAGATTTGTCGTATAGGAAAGAGTATGGCCAAGAAAACCTCCGAAGACAACGAAGCGCTCGAGCCTTCTAAATTTATTCGCTGCCGATTTTGCGGGCAAAAAAATCAGGTAAAAGACGAGCCTAAAGGCGGCGCGGTCTGCGGTAAATGCCGCTTGCCGCTTTCCAACGAGCCGCATAAAAAGTTCGCCCATCTCAGCAAGCACGATTATATTCACCCTGCCGACAGCAAAGCGCTGGCCGCCCTGCGGGCGATCCCCGGCATTGACTCGGCTTTAAAAGAGCTTCTGGCCGTGACCGGCGAATCCGCCATCCGCGTGACCTTTATGGCCAGCGCGGTAAAAGTGACGCCCAAGCAGTGCCCCGACCTGCACGCCAAGCTCCAGATCGCCTGCACCACGCTGGGCGTGGAAATGCCCGATCTCTATATTCAGCAAAATCCGATCGTTAACGCTTTTACCGGCGGGGTGGAAAAACCGATCATCGTGCTCCATTCTTCGCTGATCGAACGTCTGAATGATGAGGAAACACTCGCCGTCATCGCTCACGAAGTGGGCCATATTCACGCCGAGCACGTTTTGTATCTGACCGCCGCCCGTCTGATGGAAGCCCTGGCCAACGCCTCGGTCGCGCGCCTGATACCCGGCTCTGAGATCATTAAATTCATCATCTCCGCGGGAATTTCCAGCGCCCTGCTGGCCTGGGCCCGCCGTGCCGAACTTTCCTGCGACCGCGCCGCTTTGCTGGTCATTCAGGATGAACATGTAGTCGGCCGCACGATGATGAAACTAGCCGGCGGAACTTTCGCCTCGCGGATCGATTACGACCTGTTTCTCGACCAGGCGCGCGAGTTCAAGAAAAACTATGACGAAAAAGCTCTCGACCGTTTCTGGGCCGATATTATTTCGTCCGGCATGTCGCATCCTTTCCCCGTCTGGCGCATTGCCGAGATATTAAAATGGGTGGAAGACGGCGATTACCAGAAAGTCTTGAAAGAAGTGAAATAAGTGCCTTGGTTATCGGCACTTTTCCCGCGAAATTGTTATAATTGTCGCATAAATAAAATCACTTATATCGAGAGTAATAATGCCGCCCGTTAAAGAACGAGCTCTGTCCAATTTTTTCTCCCCTTCGCAAAACCACCTGATCCTGATCGTTGGTTTGATCGCTTTGTCGTGTCTTATTGCCGGTTTGGCGCTTAGTTTTGCGTCCGCCAGCCTCGACACCGCCCAGCGCTGGCTTTTGCTTTCTTTTCTTATCTTGTTCCCTACACTGGGTTTGGCCGTTTCACTTTGGCTGATATTGCGCCATCATCGCAAGCTGACCGTCTCCGCCGGGGATGAAGACTTTAGCTGGCAGTTGACCGGCTCCGAAGAGCAGAAAAATAAACTAAACGCCGAGGTGATCGAGCTTGCCGCCACTCTGGGCATGTCCAAAACGCAGATTGGCGATCTCCGCTCGGCCTATATCGTGGCCAAAGACCTTGCCCTGCGCCAGGTAGAACTCGAAGCCGAAACCCCGCTCTTGCGACACATCCGCATCGGCGAGGCCGATTTCGATGCGCTTATCGTCGATCATGACATCGTTACCTGTATCGATACGACCTTCTTGGCCATCCCGGAAATGACGCAGGAACGCATCGGTTCCGTTCTGCAAAAAACGGAATACGCCACGCAAAAATTACAAGCCGTGCGTCCCGGCACCAAACTGAAACTTCTTCTCGCGATCGTTACCCAACTGAACGCGGAAGATGAAAGTAAAATGCGTTCGCTTTTGATCGACAAATTTTCGCTGACTCCGGTCGATGTCGATATCAGGTTGATGGATTTTGAAGGATTGCAGCGTGTGTTTGCCGCTGACTAAAAACGCTTATGCTTAAAGATAAATTTGGAGTGATCTTTGGGGTCGCCAACAAACGCTCGATCGCCTGGGCCTGCGCACAGGCCTGCGCCGAACACGGCGCGCGGATGGCTTTCAGCTACCAGGGCGAGAGAATAAAAGAGAACGTCGAAGACCTTGCTAACGGGCTCGGCGATTCGCTCGTCGCTCCCTGTGACGTTAATGAGCAGGCCGAGGTCGACGGTTTCTTTGAAACTGTGGGAAAAGAATTCGGCCGCATCGATTTTCTTATTCACAGCATTGCTTTCGCGCCGCGTGAAGCCCTCGAAGGCGGGCTGGTTGACACCACCCGCGACGCTTTTCGCACCGCGCTCGAAGTCAGTGCTTATTCGCTCACCCAGCTCGCCCGCGCCGCCGCTCCGCTGATGACAAACGGCGGAAGCATCGTGACGATGAGCTATTACGGCGCCGAAAAAGTGGTGCCGAATTACAATGTGATGGGCGTCGCCAAAGCCGCGCTGGAATCTTCGACCCGCTATCTGGCCTACGATCTGGGAAAACAAAACGTCCGCGTTAACGCCATCAGCGCCGGGCCGATCAATACCCTTTCGGCGCGCGGCGTAAAAAATATGGGCTCGCTGCTCGGCTATGTCGGCGAGAAATCGCCGCTCAAGCGAAACGTTGAGGTGCGCGAAGTTGGAAACACCGCGCTCTTTTTAGCCAGCGATTTGTCCTCCGGCATTACAGGCGAGGTCATCTATGTCGATTGCGGGTACAACATTATGGGAATTTGAGGTATCATATCACTCCCCAAATCTGAACTTTTTGATTTTTTGGCATGACAGAAATTATTACAACCGATGGGCTGGTAGCGAACCCTACTCAAGACGAGATACTGCTTCGTTCCCCGGACCCTAAAGATGATTACCAGGCTTCCGATTCCTGGCGTGTTTTCCGCATCATGAGCGAGTTCGTCAACGGCTTTGACGCCATGTCGGACATCACCCGCGGTGTCACGGTTTTCGGCTCTGCCCGTACCAAAGAAGACAGTCACAGCTACGAAGCCGCTCGCGAAACCGGTAAGTTATTGGCCGAAGCAGGTTTCGAGGTGCTCACCGGCGGCGGCCCGGGCATAATGGAAGCCGCCAATCGCGGCGCCAAGGAAGCCGGCGGCGTCTCTGTCGGCTGCAACATCGAGCTTCCCTTCGAGCAGATCCCTAACCCTTATCAGAACCGCGCGTTGACCTTTAAGTATTTCTTTGTCCGCAAGACGATGTTCATTAAATACAGCAACGCTTTTATCATTTTCCCCGGCGGCTTTGGAACTTTGGATGAGGCATTTGAAGCGCTGACCCTGATCCAGACCCACAAAGTGAGAAATTTTCCGGTCGTCCTATTTAATTCCGGTTACTGGAAAGGGCTGGTGTCGTGGCTGACATCCACGATGCTGCACGACGGAAACATAAATCCCGAAGATCTGATGCTTATCCATCTGACCGATTCTCCGCATGACGCAGTCGAGTTTGTCTCGCGTTACTATAAAGCGGAAGAAGAAAACAGAGCAAAAATATCCAATAAAACTTAAAAGCTATTACTCCGATGCAAAAGAAATTCTTTCTCTTATTTTTAATTTGTCTTTTACTTCCCGTATTTTTATCTTGCCAAAAAACTGAGACTAAAAACGCCGCGGCTCCGTCTGCCGCATCTGCCGATGCCAAGCGTTTCCCTTTTAAAGGGACCGTCGTCTCCGTCAATAAAGCAAAGAACGAAGCCGTTATATCGCACGAAGAAATTCCCGGCTATATGGATGCGATGACCATGCCGTTTCCGATCAAAGACACCTGGGTGATGGATGAGATCTCGGCCGGCTCGCAGGTTCAGGCAGAGCTTGTGGTGGATAAAGGCGATTTTTATCTGGAGCACGTGGCTATCGTCGTGGCGCCAAATCCGAATCAGCCGCCCCCGCCGTCCTCTGCCGAGCAAGCCGAAAAAGAACTTGCCGGAAAAGAAGTTCCGGCTTTCAAACTGACCAATCAGGATGGAAAACGCATCAGCACCAATGACTTTCGCGGCAAGGCGCTGGCGGTCACGTTTATCTATACCCGCTGCCCTTTGCCTAATTTCTGCCCGCTGATGTCCATTCGCTTTTCCGAAATAGCGATGAACCTGCAGAAATCGCCCGAGCTTAAAGACAAGGTTCGGCTCTTAAGTATTACCTTCGACCCGGCGCATGACACGCCTCAGATTTTGAAAAATTACGGCGCGGGATACTATAACAAGGATGTGAAACCTGACTTTACTCTCTGGCAGCTCGCGACCGGTTCCGAGGATGACATCCGCAAGATAGCGGACTTTTTCGGAATGGCTTACCAACCCGATGCCACCGATAAAACCCAGATCATTCATTCACTGCGCACGATCGTGATCGACCCGCAGGGCAAAGTGAGAAAAGTTTTCTCCGGCAATGAATGGGGCAGCGAACAAGTTCTAAAAGAAATCAAGGCAAGCCTAACCGCCGAGAATAAATAGTTAGCTCCCCTCCTTACAAAGGAGGGGAGGCGCGGCGAAGCCGTGACGGGGTGGTTCTCGCTTCTCAGAACCCGAATTTAAATTGCCACTAGCTTTAGCTAGTGGGTTTTGATCAAAAAATACTTTTATGGACTTTAGTCCAAATTAATTTGGCTAAAGCCGCACCTGCTTTCTATCCATTGACCACTAGCTAAGCTAGTGGCAATTTATTTTCGCCAAAACCAGGATCAGAACTCCTAAAAACTAAATATCTTCCGTCACCGGCATCTCATCGACCATCGCCCGTGCTTCGCGTTCACGCCAGAACCAGATGATCCCCGCGCTGCCGGCAAAAATGCCCGCGGTTACAGCCAGAGTTTCCGGGGAAATATAATGCATGGCGTAGCCGCCCGCGAGTCCCGACAAACTAAACACGGTTATTTCCGCTCCCCGGTCGAGCGTCAGCACGCGCCCGCGAATGCGGTCCGGGATCGACCGCTGCAGCAAAGTTTCCTGCAGGCCGTATTCCGCGCCGATGATCATGCGCGAAAACATGAACATCACACCCACCAGCCAGAGCATGGGCATTAATCCCCCGAGCGAATAAAGTACCCCGTGAACAACCACCGTCCAGCCGATGAAGTGATAGGTCAGCTTATTATCTTCGACAAACGTTCCTACCCTGCGCGACAGCAGCATTCCGATAAAAAGCCCCAGCCCCGCCGCGGAAAGCAAAAATCCCAGCGCCGAGTTCGGGTCCCATCCCTCACGCGCCGCAAAAGATATTCCGCCCAATCGCTCGGCGATGATAAATGACACGCCGCCGCCGATCGCCCAAAAAATATTCAATAAAATGATGGTCAGCGCCAGCCGGTTGCCCACGGCATAACGCAGCCCTTCCAGCGCGTCGGCAAAAAACCCGGCGCGGTTTTCTTTCGTGACGCCTGACAGATCTTGCGCGCGGGTCTTTTCTTCCGGGATCATCCAGACCGAATAGGTCGAAAAGGCGAACGTCAGCGAATTGAGGATGAACGGTATGTAGTAACCGAAAGACCTCACCGCTAATCCGCCCAGCGCCGAACCGACCGCCATCCACAAAAAGCGCGGCGTGAACATCAGCGCGTTTCCCGCCAGCAGCGCTTCCCGCCCGATCAGATTCGGCAGCGTCGCGTTTTTCGCGGCCTCAAAAAAAGCGGTGAACGTCGACATCAAAAACACGCCGGCATAAACCAGCCACAGGTCTTCCGGCCTGTGCACCAATAGAAAGATCAGCGCGCATAAACAGCGCGCGATATCCGCTACCAGCATTACCGTCCGGCGCGATACTCTATCGACCAGCGTGCCCGCGAAAGGCATCAGCACCGCAAAAGGCAGCGTTTGCAAAAGCAGCACTATCGCCGCCGCATCCGGTGAGGATTCCGAGATCAGACGAACCAATCCCAGCACGGCGATAACGTTGAACCAGTTGCCCAGCTCCGAGATCGTCTGCCCGTATAACAGCCAGCGCAGATACTTGTTCTGTTTTAATAATGCTATATAGGTCAACTGCTTCATAAAAATTACTGCCAAATCAAAAAACCGTTGGGCTGCCTACCCAACGGTTTTCAGCCAACTGCGTTTTCTTATGTCAATTTCCCGAAAATTCCGGCGCGCGTTTTTCAAAAAATGCGGTGACGCCTTCTTTAAAATCCTCTGACTGTCCGGATTCGATCTGGCATTGGTGCTCCAGTTCCAATTGTTCTTGTAAGTTATTGGAAAAGCTGGCGTTTATCATCTTCTTGATGCGGCCTATCGCGGCCGTCGGCGCCAGCGCCAGCCGCTCGGCAAAGGTCAAAACTTCACTCATCAGGTAATCGGGGCCGACGGTTCGATTGATCATTCCCATTTTCGCCGCGCGGTCGGCCGGGATAGATTCGCCGGTCATCAAAATTTCCGCCGCCATTTTTTCACCTACCGAATGCGGCAGAAAAAACGATCCGCCGCAATCCGGCGTCAAACCTATCCTGACAAATCCTTCGTTGAACGTCGCGATGTCCGAGGCATAAACAATGTCGCACGCTAATGCAAAATTTGTTCCCGCTCCGGCGCAAACTCCGTTCACGGCAGCGATAAAAGGGATCGGAGTTTCGCGGATCAGCAAAATACATTCGTGAAGTTTGCGCAGCGGTTCTTCGAAAAACGCTTCGATCCTGCCTTCTCTTTTTGCTATCTCCTGCATCTCGCGGAGATCGCCGCCGGCGCAAAAGGCCCTGCCCGCCCCCGTCAGCACGATCGCTCTCGCTTTATCTTCCACGGCTTTTTTGATCGCCGCCGGCAGGTCATCCACCAACTGCTGCGACAATGCGTTGAGCGCATCGGGGCGATTCAAAGTAATGATCGCCACGGCGCCGCGCATTTCATAATTAACAGTTTCAAAGCTCATTTTTTAGTATGCTTGTTTGCCCGCTCTCGCCTTCTGCGCCGAATGGCACTGTTTGCAAAGCACCGTTCTTCCTTCCTTCGGCTGGAAAGGCACATGGTCGTGTTTACCGCAATTGTCGCAAACTATTTCAAAACGGGCCGGGCTATCCTCCGCCTGTACACGTTTTCGCGAGCGGCATTTCGGACAGCGCTGCGGCGCCATCAGGTTATGGCGATAGGCTTCATCCTGATCCTTTTCACTGAACAGAAAAAGCTCTTTACACTCTACACAAGTGAGTTCCGCATCAGGCATATTTTTTCTCCCCCAGTTAAAAACTTAACTAGAGTCTATCTCAGAAATCTTAATTTTCCAATGTAGCGCCGCCGTCTCGGCGGCTGTCCTGAAGGTGTCTCGCCTTCAGTTCTTTTGCGCGGGGCGGGACGCCCGCACGACTGCCCCGCTGGTAGACGCAGCGCTGGCGCTACCCTAACGTTTTCACGTGCGCTCTCACCGTTTCGCCCAGCGTTTGCAGATTATAGCCGCCTTCCATACAGGAAATTATTCTGCCGCCGCAAGTTTCGTCCGCCCATTGCTTTACGGCTTTGGTCATCTCGATATAATCCGTATCTTCCAGTAAAAGCTGGCCCAGCGGATCGGTCAGGTGGGCATCGAAACCGGCGGAAATAATTATCAGGTCGGGGCGAAAATTTTTGTTCATTTCCTCCAGCGCGGCGTCAAACATATGGCGCTGTTCGGATGCTTTAGTACTCGCCCTGACCGGCAGATTTTTGGTGAATCCCCTGCCCCGCTCGCTTCCGGTTTCGCCGCTCGAACCCGTACCCGGATACCACGGATATTGATGCATCGAAAAAAAGAATACCGAGCTGTCTTCGTAAAAAATATCCTGCGTGCCGTTGCCGTGGTGCACGTCCCAATCCACTATCGCTACGCGTTCTATTTCTTCATATTTTTCCTGCGCATAGCGCGCGGCGACCGCTACGTTATTGAACAAACAAAACCCCATCGGCCGCGTATGCGTCGCGTGATGCCCCGGCGGCCGCACCGGAACAAAAGCATTGTTCACGTCAGTATTCATCACCGCGTCGATCGCGCGGCAGGCCCCGCCGGCTGCATACAAAGCCGCGTCAAAAGAATGCGGCGAAACGACCGTGTCGGCGTCCAAATAACCGGTGTAGCCCATATTTTCTTTCACCGCATTTTCAACCGTTTCAAAATGCCCGGCCGTGTGACATTTTTCGATCGTGTCACGCGAAGCGCGCGCGGCTTCAAGTTTCACCAGGCCATCCCACAGTTCCGTATCGTTCTGCAGCGCATCGATCACGGCTTTATATCGGAAAGGCGTCTCCGGGTGCCGCTCACCCGTATCGTGCTGTAAATAGATCGGATGATGAATGATGGCAGTCGTCATAACGTCGATTATACCGCTTCTTGTCAGTACCGGGAACGCAGTGACCGGGTTCTTAAAAACTCCCCTCCTTACAAAGGAGGGGAGGCACGCGCTTCGCGTGACCGGGTGGTTCTCATAGTAGCGTCGGGACAGCCGATGCTCTTGTCAGAACCGGAGCAGTAGCGACCGGATTAATCGGGCGCGGCGCGTTCGGGCGAAGAGAGAGCCACAAATCCAAAGAAGAAACCCGGTCGCTACCGCTCCGGTTCTGACCTCATTGCCATCCACCGAATTTTCACAAAACCAATAAAAAAGGCGGTCACGCTGGACCGCCTTCAGAGAGCAAATAAAAAGGAGCATTTAAATATCGAAATACATCGAAAACTCCAGCGGATGCGGGCGCAAACGCAGCGGGTTAATTTCTTTTTCCCGTTTGTAAGTGATCCAGCGTTCGATCATATGCATGGTAAACACATCGCCCTTGAGCAAAAAGTCATGATCGTTTTCCAGCGCCTTCAGCGCTTCGTCCAGCGAACCCGGTAAATTAGGCACGTTCTTTAATTCTTCCGGCGGCAGATCGTAGATATCCTTATCGAGCGGTTCACCCGGATCGATGCGGTTTTGAATACCGTCCAGTCCGGCCATCAGCAGCGCGGCAAAAGTGATGTACGGGTTGCACGACGGGTCCGGCGGACGAAACTCGAGCCGTTTCGCTTTCGGGCTGGATGAGAACATCGGGATTCTCACCGCCGCCGAACGGTTGCGCGCCGAGTATGCCAAATTCACCGGCGCTTCAAATCCGGGCACCAGGCGTTTGTAACTGTTAGTGGTCGGCGCGGCAAAAGCTACCAGGGCGGGCGCGTGTTTTAGCAGTCCGCCGATATAAAACTTTGCCAGTTCCGAAAGCCCGGCATATTGATCGCCGGCAAAAAGCGGCTCGCCGCCTTTCCAGAGTGACTGGTGGCAATGCATCCCCGAACCGTTGTCGCCGTACAGCGGCTTTGGCATAAAGGTTATTGATTTTCCGTTAGCGTAGCCGACGTTGCGCACGATGTATTTAAAGAGCATTAAATTATCGGCGCAGTTCAGGAGCGGCGAATATTTAAAATCGATCTCGCACTGTCCGGCCGTGGCCACTTCGTGGTGATGGCATTCAACTTCGATATCAACGTCTTTCAGCGTCAGCGATATTTCAGAGCGAAGGTCGATCAGCGAATCGAGCGGCGCTACCGGCACATAACCTTCCTTGGGCCGGATGTGATAACCGTAGTTCGGTGCAAATTCGTCTCCGCCGCGGCCCGAATTCCAATGGCCCTCTTCCGAGTCGATAAAATAACCCGCCGAATTTTGATCGTTGTGATATTGGACGTTGTCAAAAACAAAAAATTCGGCTTCGGGGCCGACGTTGATGGTGTCCGCGATACCCGTGAACTTCAGATAGCCCTCCGCCCTGATCGCCACGGAGCGCGGGTCTAGCCCGTAACCCTCCTTGGTGATGGGGTCGACCACATTGGCGATCACGCATAATGTATTTTCGTGAGCGAAAGGATCGATCCAGGCACGGCCGGCATCTGGAATAAGCAGCATGTCCGATTCATTGATCGCTGCCCATCCGCGCAAGCTTGAGGCATCGAAACCGAAACCGTCTTCAAATGAATCTTCGGTAAGCTGCTCTATCGGAAAGGTCAGGTGATGCCAGGAACCGGGCAAGTCAGTAAAACGGACGGACACGAATTTTGCGCCTTTTTCAGCCGCAAAACTCAAGATCTTTTTTGCGTTCATTGATGCTCCTGTTTTTAATAAGGTTGGTAAATAGTTATATCGCTATAAGTGCGATTTATCACACCCGATAGCATAAATTTTTACTTGCAGCACACTATCTTGTGCCCTGTTAAAAACAGTAATTATGGTGTTAAGTTAGGAAACTGTCAAGGAAGGCGGGCGAAAAATCGTTTAGAACTGAGCGTTCTGAGCTCCCCTCCTTACAAAGGAGGGGTGGCGCGGCGAAGCCGTGACGGGGTGGTTCTCTCTTTACGCTTGAAGGCGTAACTCTAAACTTCCGGTTAAAAAAGCCTCGTTCCGTTTTCGCCGGCCTGGCCTACCAGCCTTCCGTCGTTATTTAGCAGTGAAACCTGGCTATAACCCTTTTCTTTTCCAGCGGAAACAAGGTCTCCGAGCACTTTTTTCTTGGCATCTTCCGCGAGGCCGTTCCATTTGGGCGTAACGATACCGAAAAAAGAATTATTATTGACGCGCGCCGCGGTCAGGTATTCACCGCCGGGCAGCTCTTTTTCGTTTAGTTTTTGCGCGGATTTTCCGCCTGCACTATCGGCAGAGCCGTATTCGGCCCACAGGTACATCGTTCCGCTCAACAAAACCCCGACCAGGCCTCCGATCAGCAGCCACTTATTGATCCCAAAAAATCCCTCGGATTTGGTTTTGCGCGTCGGGGCAGTTATATGAACTTCCGGTAGGACAAAGGTTTCTTTTTCCAACTGCCTTTGCATTTCACGCTGCTCCGCTATTTTCGCGTATTGTTTTTTGGCTTCGTAAACCGCTTTCAAACTCCGGTTCGTCGTTTCGGTGACAGCTTCTTCCAGAACCGGATCGACGGGGTTGCCGGCGCGGCCTTCAGCTTTTTTCGCTTGTTTATAATTCTCCAGTAATTCGATAAAGCGATTACCGATCCTGATATTGCAATCGACCACCGCCGCAACCACTTGCGGAGCGTAAAAGACCTTGTTCAGGCCTCGTTTATAGTCTCTTATAGTGCCAAAGAAATTATCGGCAACCAGCGCCTCAAAACTCTCTGTTTTTTCCGCCTTGGCGATAAATTCATTAAGGTCGGTGAGCGCCTGAGAAATTTTTTCTTCTTCGTTTTGCGGAGAAATACCCAGCCATTCTTTATAGAGATCGCTTAGTGTTTCGGCCACCGTCGTTCGCGAAACGGATAACCGCCGGGCGCCGTCCTCTTCATCCTTGCTGAAGACGCGGGTGATGATCAGATCGAATTTGGAGGTAGTTTTTTCCGATGCCGGCACTCCCCGGTAGAATCTGGCCAGGGCAAACAGCGCCTGCTCGCTGAGCGGCGGCCGGGATGTTTCGCAATAGTGCCGCAGATCGCTGACCGAAATAAAGCTGTCACGTTGTGAAAGCGCGGAGCGCCACAATTGCACTTCCTGCCAGAAAATGAACTCCATTCCGTTCACTTCTTCGGACGAAGTACTGGGCGACAGGGTAAAAAGTTCGTGCAGATATTTCTTAACGCCGGTATTGTTGTAATCCCTCACCAGCGGCTTTTTTATGCTGCGCTCGATCATGGCCATCACTTGCTGTGACATCTCCAGCGCGCTTACCTCATCGAGCGCCCGTTTGCACGCGGCCTCGAGAGCTTCATTGGTTTTTACGACTATCGGTTCTGACGACGGGGCGGTTGTGTCAATAACTCCGGTGTTTTCCATTTTTTTAGGACTTTGATTTTCAAGTTAGAAGTTTAAGGAACGATCTGGGTAATGACGCCGGTTTGATCGACCGAGACCACATACGGCACATCACCCGCTACGGGACGCGCGGCAAGGATCGTATAAGACGTCTGCAGCGTCGAGTCCGACGGGTCGGTTGTCAATTGATAACGAAACGTTCCTCGGAGAATATCGGTTCCGGTCGTGGCACCCAGAGCGCCGTTTTGAGATACGTTCAGCTCATCCAGGCGCGCATACCTGTTTCCCTGCGAATAGTAACTGGCCTGAGCCTGTCCCATCGTTCTCAGCGCAGAGTAGGCCGCCTGATTTTCCGTAGCACGAATAGATTTTTGCAGGGCCGGTACCGCCAGAGACGCGATAATACCGATGATGACCACCACAATTAAAAGCTCGATCAGTGAGAATCCATTTTCTTTTTTGAGGTTCATTGATTTAACTCCGATCAACGGATTAATGACAGTTTACGTTAAAAAAAGTGACAATTTATGGCACTATTTTATACTCTTTTCTTCGGCAACCGTGTTAACCCTTTTTTTCCTGTCATTTATAAAACTTATGGCCGGGATTATTTCCTTGACCGCAATTGAATTTGCAACATCTATGCCAGATAAAGAACACGACGAGCCGATGCGTCTCTTATTTACGCATCGGCTGACGCCGACGCTACTGACCTCATAATGCGAGCAAAGAAAAAACGCAGTGCGAATCTTCACACTGCGCTTCTTTTAAAGTAACTAACGTAGATTCGTTAATTAAGCGGAACGGTAAGGAAAATGGCCTGGCCGCGCCGCGATACCAATAGCAAAGCCCTGCTTGCAGATTTGCTGAGCGCTTCACGCATATTTTCCACGGTCTGCACTTCCTGGCGGTTCACGCTGAGAATGACATCGCCTTGCCTGATGCCTGCCTCGGCAGCCGGGCCGTCCGCATCAATGTCGGAAACCACAAGCCCCTTAGTATCGGCCGGTAATCCCAGTTTTTTCGCCGTATCACCCGTCAAAGGCTCGATCGTGATTCCGAGCTTTCCGCCGTCAGAGCCGCTTTCTTCTTTCTTAGCCGGTCCAGATCCCGGAGTGTTTGGCTGCTCATCCTGCGAAGCTTCACTTAAAGTAACTTTCACTTCCTGTTCCTTATCATCCCGCAGGATCTTTAAGCTGACCTCAGTGCCCGGAGCGGTTGCCGCCACCTTGTTACGCAGGGTGTTGCTATCCTCGATCTTTTCGCCGTTTAAGGACATGATAACGTCGCCGGTCTTGACGCCGGCTTTATCCGCCGCGCTTCCCGATTTCACCTGGGAAACAACGACGCCTTCCAAGCCCTTCAGGTTAAAGCTTTCAGCCAGCTCAGCCGTAACATTCTGAACGATCACGCCCAACTGGCCGCGATGGACCTTACCGTCTTTCAGTAATTGTTCCATCACGCTCCTGGCCATGTTGGAGGGAATGGAAAATCCGATCCCGATATTGCCGCCCGAACGCGAAAGTATCTGCGAATTGATACCGATCAGTTCACCGTTCACATTGATCAGCGGCCCGCCGGAATTTCCTTCGTTTATCGGAGCATCGGTCTGCAGGAAATCTTCAAAGCTGCCGTCGCTCAAACCCGTTCTGCGGCCTTTGGCGGAAATTATGCCGGCCGTTACAGTCTGCCCGATCCCGAGCGGGTTCCCGATCGCCAGCACGACATCTCCCACCCGTACCCGGTCGGAGTCGCCGAAGTTAAGATACGGCAGATCTTTCGATTCGATCTTGAGCAGCGCCAGGTCGCTGAGCTTGTCGGCCCCGATCACCTTGGCTTCAAAACTGCGTTTATCAGGCATTTCGACCTGCACTTTTTCAGCGCCGTCGATGACGTGATTGTTGGTCAGGATCGTTCCGTCAGCCGAAACTATAACCCCCGAACCAAGCCCGCGCTGGATGGAAGGGCCGCGCCGCTGCGGCTGCTGGGGCTGCTGGTCGCCGAAAGGAAAAGGCAGGGCCTGGCTGGGCATGTCCAGTTGCTGAGCTTTTTCCTTGTGTTCCGCCGTGATCTTGACCACCGCGGGAGCAACCTTCTCGACCACATCCGCATAAGACGTCCTGGCCCCATCGACCACTACCGGGGCGGGTGGCTCCGAGGGCTGATTGGAAGTAACGGCCGGGTCATTTGCGCCCAGCATGTTCTTACATCCGCTTGCCAAAAAAATTGACAGACTCAAAGCGCCTGCCAATACAACCAAAACTCTTGTTTTACTGCTGTTCATAATACGTGTTTAATACCTCGCGCGCGTTTCAATTCTATTCTGATTTTATCTCAATTGCCGGACGTATGAAAATGGCTTCATACTTGCAAAAATACGGGCGTGTTATATTACGAGGCAGGCAGGCTAAAAGTTCCTGATAATACCCTAATGCCGTAGCGCTATATCAAATAACCATTCGGGATGGATGACAGATCATAGATGATAACTGAAAGATTCTGAATCTATTATCTGTCATCTATCAGTTATCATCTATTCCGAGTGGCAATCCCACAGCCGAATGCTGTTCCAGCGCACAATTTAAAGATAAAATAAACCTAATAAAATTAATAGTTACGAAAGGCGCAATAATATGCAGGACACGGAAATAGTGGCGCAGTTAAAAGAAAAGACCGCCGGGATGTATTTTATGAGCGAATCCGACTACCCTTTTGAGGCCCTTGAATGGGGCACGCAGGATATCACCGATGATTTTCTGCGCGGTTTACCGGGTGAAAAGCCTGATTCGGCAGTGGAAACGCAAACTTTTGAGGCTTTTTATCAAAAATATGCCGGGCGCGAAAATTACGGCCCGGTCCTGGACGCTTTGCAGAATAATCTCACCGACCTGCGGGTCTATCGCGTCGGCCGCATAGATATCGGCGTGTACCTGGTCGGCCGCTCGGCGGAAGGAAACTGGCTCGGCCTCTCGACCCGCTCGATCGAAACTTAGTATGGAGCGCGCCTCCAGGCGGCTTTCTTAGATAAATTGCCACTAGCTTTAGCTAGTGGGTAAAAGGCTTCTTCTAAAATAAATGGCTTTAGCCAAACTGATTTGGCTAAAGCCATTAAGATCTTTTGACCTGCTAACCACTAGCTAAAGCTAGTGGCAATCTAAACCCTAGCTGTTTTTCCTCACCTTCGGCGTCTGTCCCTCAAAAATATAATTCAGGCATTTATAGACCAGCTTGGCGCAGAGAAAAGCCGGCGCGTCCAGGCCTTCTACCTTTGAGAATTCGGTCAGGTCCATTCCCACCACGCGGCGTTTTTTTGCCAGCGTGCGGATCAGCCCGAGGGTTTCATACCAGCCCAACCCGCCCGGTTCCGGAGTTCCGGTCGTCGGCACCAGCGAAGGGTCCAGCCCGTCGATATCGATGGTGAGGTAAACATTTTCCGTCAGCGAATCAACCGCGTCATCCCACCAATCGGTGCGGCCGGCGACGTCTTTCGCCCAGAAGATCTTTGTCGGCAAGCCTTCATCCAGCGAGCGCGCTTCCTCTACTGAGATCGACCTGATCCCGACCTGCACCGAAGGGATCCGCAGGTCTTTTACCACCCGCGCCATTATCGAAGCATGCGAGTGCGGCGTGCCGTCATAGCTGTCGCGAAGATCGGCGTGGGCGTCGATCTGCAGCACGGACAGGTTGTGATATTTTTCCGCGTGCGCTCTGATGACCGGGCCGCTGACGGAATGTTCCCCGCCCAGCATCACCATGAACTTTTCCGCTTCGATTATTTTTTTGGTGCGGTCATAAAGCGCTTCCATCATTTTTTCCGGCGGCGAAAGCGACTTCATTTCCTCCAGCGTATGAATGCCGACCTGGTACACTTCCGTATCGGTTTCCTCGTCATAAAGCTCCATATTTCGCGAAGCCTCGACGATCGCCATCGCGCCTTCACCGGTCCCGGTCCCATAGGAAACCGTTCCCTCATAAGAAACGGGCAGCAGCGCCACGCGCGATTGCTCGAATGACGAAAATTCTTCTTCGGCGATACCGCCAAAATTCATCGGAAGATGTGCGGATTCAGACATAACTAATGATTAAAGTCGGAGCGCGGACGTCTCGTCCGCATATGTCGCCAAGGCAACGTAAAAATACAAACCAATAATGCTAAGACAATCTTTGCGGACGGGACGTCCGCGCTCCAATAAAACAGAGTTCAAACTTTAGTTTATCTTCGCTCAAATGAGCCGGACAAGCTGAAGCTTGAACTCTGAACCTGCTTGACTCTATAAACTCTACAGACTCAAAAAACTCTATAAACTCCCTAGGGGATGTCTACCTGCAGATCTTTACCCTGGAAGATAAAGTTAGGCCGCTTTCTGCCCTTCATATATTTTGCGGCGGTCTGCGAAAGCGCGGTCACCAGCATCGGTATCGCGATCGACGCATCGCAATCGACATATGCCGTGGTTGCGCCGCGCACCAGCTTGCCGAAATTCGAAGTGTACGTATTTTCGATCGACGGCGTGCGCGCTCCCTGTGGCGGCGTATCGTTGGCGATCGAGATCGCGTATTTATGGCCGCGCGGATTTGTCCGGACGATATAGAGCGAAAGTTCCGCCAGGTCCAGAAAATTTTTGGCGTCGTGCGAGCCCAAATTGATAAAGCCCGAATTCCGCGTGCGCTGTGCTACCTGCATCATTTCCAGCGAATCCTGCACGTTGTCAAAAACGAACTGGGTCTTCTTCTCGAACCGGCTTCGCACCATACCGACACCGACCTCGCTGGCTGCCAGGTCCGCACAGTAGATGGGGACCCGCGCCTTGAATGCAGAGGTCAGGATGCCGTCTTCGTTGGCGATCTCCGCCAGCTCGCGCCCGATCAGATGCAGGAATTCACGCGTGGAGTATGCCCGGCCCTGTTCCAGTTGATTTATCACGCTGCCGATCCATTCATCAGCCTCGCGATATTCTTCCTGGTTGGCCAGCATGTCGCCGATGCGAACCACTTGCGACGTTTCCAGCTCGTCATCGGCCATGTTCGGATGGGCCTGGTAATAATGCCTTCCCAGCGTTTCATGCAGGTCCGCAAAGATCGTCCCGCCCGAAAGCACCAGCACATCGACAAAACGATTCTTGATGACATAGGCGAGCAGCCGCCGGAGCCCGGCCGGGACCAGGTTCCCCGAGGCGCACATATAAATAGTGCAGTTATCATCCAGCATATCCAGCCAGATGCGATGCGCTTCCGCCAGTTGTTTTGCGCCAAATCCGGCGCCTTCCATTTTTTCCAAAAGCCCCGCCACCGAACGGTCGCGATCAACCGGGATCGGACGTGTCGGTACTGTCAGAAATTTGGAAGATTTGGGTTTACGTTGAGTTACCATAGCTTCTCCGAGTAATAAAAATGCCGTTATTATTTTAGATTATTCCGATCACGGCTTTGTTTTTATTTATCTAAACTCCTTATTAAAAATAACTGAAATTCATTTTTTAGCCGCGCGTTTTGTTTTAACCGCGCGTTTCGAAACTTTTTCGTCGTTAGGTAAGAGATAAGTATAAGCTCCTATTTTCGACTCATAGTATTCCGCCAGCGCGTTTCCTTTTTTCGATGTCAGCTCGCCGCTTTTTACCCGCTGGGCGATCAATTGCCGGAAACTGTCGTGTAGCTGCGTTCCTTCGTATCTCGCTCTTTCCAGCGCCTCTCCCAGGGTTGAGCCGACCAGAACCTTTTTAATGATATAACCGTCGTCATCGATATGAATGTGAGCCTCGTGCGGAATGCCGAAAAGGTTATGATTATTGCCCATTACCTCTTGATAAGCGCCTACCAGCATCAACGCCAAATAATATGGTTCACCTTCTTCTAACGGATGAAGCTCCAAAACCGGCTTAACATCGTGCAGGTCCACAAACTTGTCCACAACTCCATCAGAATCACAGGTTATATCACATAGAGTAGCATATTCCGTGGGGATTTTGTTGAGTTTATGTATTGGCACTATCGGAAACAGCTGTTCGAGCGCCCAATTATCCGGCATTGAGCGAAATACCGAGAAATTAGCCAGGTATTTGGCGCAAAGCAGCCGCCTTAGCTCGTCAAATTCCTCGGAAACATACTTTTTCTGCTGCGCAAACTTGTCGGCGCCCTCGCAAACGTCCCAAAAGAGCACTTCACCTTTGGCGCGGTCTTCCAGCGAGATCAGCCCGAGATTGAACATCGTAAAGAGATCTTCGCGGTTTTCCAGCGCATCGTGATAATACTCCTGGTAATTCTTACCATTGATTGTCTCGCGCAGGTCGTAAAGCTCCTTGATGATCTGCGGATCGTCTTCTTCGATCGAGATCGGCTGGTGCTTGTCTTCGACGACCGTTTCTATTTCATCCTGGATGTTTGTGACCAGGATCGCGTGATAAGCCGAGAGGAATCTGCCCGATTCCTGGATGATCGTCGGATGCGGCACGTCTTCATCATCGCAGACGTTTTTGATCACATAGATAACGTCGTTGGCAAATTCCTGCGCGTTGTAGTTTGCCGAAGATTCGAAAGAGGTCTTGGAGCCGTCGTAATCGACCGCCATGCCGCCGCCGACATCGAGATATTGAATGGGTATTTTGAGCTGAAATACCTTGGCATAAACGCGGGCCGCTTCCTTCATCGCGTTCTTGATGCGCTTGATATCGGTCAATTGCGAACCGATGTGAAAGTGCAGCAGTTTGAACATCTCGATCCGGCCGCTTTCCTTCATCCGCCGGATGACTTCCAGAATTTCGGTCGTCGTCAACCCGAACTTGGCTGCTTCACCGCCCGATTTTTCCCACTTGCCGGAACCTTTTGAGTACAGCTTTACCCGCACTCCGACCATCGGAAGCGTCACTTTTGAGTCTTTCGCGGTCAGTTCCTCGGTGATCCGGAGGATGTGCTCGAGCTCGCTCATTTTTTCGATGACGATGACGATCCTTTTACCAACCTGCGCTCCGGTAAAAGCCAGCCTGATAAATTCTTCGTCTTTAAAACCGTTCAGTACCAGCAGGCTCTCCGGCGCCTGTTCCATCGCCAAAGCAGCATAAAGCTCCGGTTTCGAGCCGGCTTCCAGGCCGAAATTGTAACGGGTGCCTTCCCTCAGATATTCCTCCACCACCGCGCGATTCTGGTTCACCTTCATCGGGTAGACACACATATGCCCGCCTTCGTATTCGAATTCTTTGATGGAGTTTTTGAAGGAGCGGTGGAGTTTGCGAACTTGAGCAGCTATCAATTGTGGGAAACGCAGGAGGATCGGGGGGTTTATTCCCCGGCGGCGTAGATCGTCTGTTATTTCCTTTAGGTCCGCCGCCCGGTTGTCGTTATCCGAGGGATGGACTACCAGATTTCCTTTTTTATTAATGCCAAAATAATCTGCCCCCCAATTTTCGATGCCGTAGATAGTTAAAATGCGGTCAATGGTTGTGGTCAATTCTGAAATTCTCCGATGGTATTTAGCGCTACTAAACCGGCAGTCTGTTCCCTACTGGTGTTGCAAACTGAAATAACTGTATCTTAATAATTTAACAAAAAAACTAAACTGAAACAATACCCTTTATTTTCGGCGCCGGAAGCGAGCGCAAATAGCCGGAGCGCGGACGTCCCGTCCGCAAAAAGGCTGCGCAGGCAGCCTAACGACCTTTGCCCCGAAGATGCTCCCCGAACGCTCTCGCGTTCGCTGCGGACGAGCCGTCCGCGCTCCCAATTAAAAACCTCCGGTCCGAAAACCGGAGGTCGAAATTTAAAGCTGGTCGGGACGACTGGATTCGAACCAGCGACCTCACGCACCCCAAGCGTGCGCGCTACCAGGCTGCGCTACGTCCCGAATGTCAATTTTCAAGTATGTACGATTATTTCTTTTTGTCAAACCTCATACTTTTTGGATAATGGGTCGATCTGAGAACGGTTATGTCCGCATAGCGACTGAAGAGAATAGCCCAGGGCTTCAGTTCCAAACCGTTCTATTTTCCCGGTTTTGCCAGGAAGGAATCCATCTCCGCGAGAAATGCGGCAAATTCGGCATCGGACTCTTTTCCCAATGATATGGGGCGCGTGGCCCTGATCTTGATAAAGCGATTTTTGTAAGGAAATAGAAATATTTCGGAATTAACATCTCTTCCCTGGATAGAAAATGTGAACAAAGCATGCAGTGCGCTGGTCTTGCCTCCGCTGCCTCCTAAAACAAGCGTCTCGCTTTTTATTTCTTTAACGTCTTTATAGACCCCTTGTTTTCCCACGGCAAAGATATCGCTCTTTGCTTTTTCGAATTCTTTTTTTACTATCCCGTCCAAATTGTCAGGGATTGACCTGTTATTACCGGGATAAGCATAAATGGTGACGACCACACCCTGCTCCGACCTGTAAGGCAGGCTATATCCCAACTCCACGGTCGGGTACCTGGTCATCTCACCTTTCGCCCAGCCTTCGATCTCGGGAAATATTATGACTCCCGAAGTCGTCTCGGCCGCAGTAGAGGGTGTTGGGGCCGGTGTTGCGGCGGCTTGGGGTCTGGATTGCGCAAAACCTGCCACATATAAGGTGCCGCATAAGATCAGGATAAAAGTTACCCGGTTCAGTTTAAAGATCAGACGCATAAATAAAACCTCGTAATTTTGAAAATTCGACACAAGTGTACAACAGACCGATCCTTACGGTCTACTGAATCATCTTCCGGGTTAGTGAGTAAATTTGAAAACGGTATGTCCGCGTAGCGGACCGGAGAGAATAGCCCAGGGCTTTAGCCCTGGGTGACGAACGACCGATTTAAAGATTAAGCCATGAAGAGGCGGCAGCTTGAGATGATCGGGTAATTAGCTTGGCGGTCCGGGGCGGCCTATTTTTTTCCGTTCTCTTCTTTATTAAGGATATTCAAGATCTCGTTTAAGTCCTGGGCCAGCGAAACGAAAGCAGCCCTTTTTTCCGGGGTGCCTTCCGAAAAACTCAAAGCCTCCACCGATCCGGCAAATTCTCCAACTGCCCTGTTATCTTCCGCAGGAAAATAATCATCCTCCTGGAAAAGGTCGATCTGTTTGCCTTTTTTGGGTTTTTCCGATGTTTTAGGACGATTTCCGCCGCGGATCTCTTCCGCCAGTTTCTTTTTCGCGCCGGCGATCGTAAATTTCTCGTCGTAGAGCAATTCCTTGATGCGCAGCGTGATCTCAACGTCACGGCGGCGGTATGTCCTCTGCCCGGAGCGGTTCTTTTGCGGGGCGAGCATGGAAAACTCGGTCTCCCAGTACCGTAAAACGTGGGCCTGAACGCCGACCAGCTCGCAAACCTCGCCGATCTTGAAAAATATCTTTTCCGGGATCCGTACCGGACTTTGTGCCATAACTATCCTTTAATTAAGACTTAAACTTGAATTAAAACTTTAAGAGCCAGCTTGAAGTAAAACGTGAGGATAGATTTTAGCCTTGCTTCCGAGTTCTGTCAACATTATTATTTATAACATTTCGGTAAGATTGTTTAATGTGAAATAATAACTTCAAGTGGCTTTGCCTATAAAGTCGAAAAAGTCTCTGAGTTTATAGTCAAAACAAGTTATCGACTAACATTCGACTCTACCTGGGAACGCCGGTGTCCCGCCGGCTTGGGTCGCGCAGCGATCCGGAAAAGCCTTAGAATTTACGATAGTTAGCGCGAGCAAGTCGCGCTTGCCGGCGGGACACCAGCGCTCCCGGTTTACCGCATCATTTAATCTATCGTTCTATAAATATGTGCAGTTTGCAGGCAGAGCCAAACCCGGTCACTACCATTCCCGGTTCTGAATTCATCATAAAAGATCACCCAAAAAACAAACTTTTCCAAAACCCTTCTTACAAAATACGAACATCTATCGGCATAATGGTCTTGCGGTATTACTGTTTGCGGAGTTCACCGGTCCCGCCGCTCTTTTCAAGCCGCGTTTATTAATTTTTGGGCAGTTACGTATGATTTTTAAGATTTCTGTTTCATTTTTGTTTCACTGTTTCAGTGTGAAACGCCGGAAACACTGAAACAACTTCGCGTTCTGCGGCAGGTTTAGCCGCTAATTACACAAATGATTAGAATTAAAGATCCTTATCGTGTTATTAGTATTAATTAACGGCTAACCAAGATCCTACGGCTTTTACACTTACTGAGAAAACTGACTTTAGGGGCAAAGCCACTTCAAGCTCAATGACATCTGAATTCGAATTTATAAATAAGCTTCGCCGGAAATTCGCCCGGACGGGCAAACGTGTTCTGACCGGCATCGGTGACGATGCGGCGGTCGTTGCGCAAAGCAGCCGCAAGAATATCGTCATCAGCGCCGATCTGTTGGTCGAAGACATCGACTTTCAGCTCCGGTGGATATCCCCACGGCAATTGGGCCATAAAGCCTTGGCGGTCTCACTTTCCGATATCGCCGCGATGGGAGCAAACCCTTTGTGGTCAACTGTTTCTATAGGCATACCTCAAGCACTTTGGGAAGGTGATTTTCTTGACGAATTTTATCAAGGCTGGCAGAAATTGGCTGACAAATACCGCGTATCTTTGATCGGGGGCGATACTTCCAGGACCCCGGACAAGGTCGTGATAGATTCCGTGGTCGGCGGTGAAGTCCGAAAAGGGCGGGCGGTAAAACGCTCCGGCGCACGGCCCGGCGACCTGCTTTATGTGACCGGGGAACTGGGCGGCGCGGCGGCCGGTCTGAGGTTATTACAAAATGACGGTGACAGGTCCGGAGCTGCCGCGGACCTTATCGCTCGCCAATTGACCCCGATTCCCCGCTGCGAGATAGGTAAGACCCTCGGCGAATTAAAGATCGCGACCGCGATGATCGATATTAGCGATGGCCTCTCATCCGATCTGGCGCACATCTGCCGGGAAAGCAAAGTCGGGGCCCGCGTCTTTCAAGATAAGATCCCCATCGATAAGGCGGTTAAAGCGCTGCAGTTTTCTGATGAACTCGAGTTGGCGCTTAACGGCGGCGAAGACTTTGAATTGCTCTTTACCGTTCCCGCGCGGCTGAGAAAAGACCTGCGAAATAAACTGGTAAAACTCCCCGTTACCCGGATCGGGGAAATAACCGAAGAGGCAAATAAAATAGAGTTACAAGGGCCGGAAGGAACGGTCGAGCTAAAACCGGAAGGCTTTAAACATTTTTAGGAGCGCCCCATGGAGCGCACAATTTATTGTGCACGAACGCACCGGTTCGCAATCCTGCCGAATGAATTCGGCGCTATCTTGCGCTCCTATTCATTTTTCACCGTCAACACCACTATTTCCGGTGGAATATTAAATCTCACGGGTAGGATGCTGGTGCCGACACCCGTGGTAATGAACATTTTGACGCCGAATTCGGTCACTTCCCCTTGCGCATAGCGCTGGCCAAAAGACGAGGGTACGATCGGGGCGCCGATAAACGGAAAATATACCTGCCCGCCGTGCGTATGGCCGCTGAGCATTAAGACAAAGTCATTTGAGATCATCTGTTCGCCGGCCAGCATTATGATGGCATCAGGGTTGTGGCTAAGCGCGATGATCTTCCCTTTTGCCTGGGCCGTGCTCAAAGCGTTTTTGGCGTCATTGGAATATTTTTTCCAGCTCCCGGTTTCAATAATGTCTTTTAAGCCCAGCAGGCAAAAACTTTTCCCGTCTTTTTCTATCTGGACAGCTTCATCGTATAAAACCTTGTAACCTACGCGCTCTAACTCGCGCTTGACGACGCCGTTGTCATACCAATAATCGTGATTTCCTAAAACCGCATAGACGCCGTATTTTGCCTGCAGGCCTTGTAAATTTTCAGCGACGGTTTCCATCGGCATTTTGAGCTCGCTGTGGTCTTCCCATCTCTGGGAAATATAATCACCCAGCAGTACGACCATGTCGGGGTTTTGCTCATTTGCTTTTTGCACCACGGCGCGGATCTTATCTTCAGTGATAAAACTCGAACCGCCGTGGATGTCTGAGATCATCACGATCCTGAAACCATCGAAAGCCTTGTCCCAATCTTTGATCTTTACTTCCGCTTGTTTAACGACGAGCCGGTTGGGCTCGATGAACAAGGAGTACGCCAGCAAACACACGGCGGCGAGCGCCACTACCAAAAGGCATATACCAAAATATCTTAAAAACCTTTTCATTTATTTTTTAGCCCAGTGTTTTCGCCGCAAAATATTCGCCCCAGCGCCTATCAACCAGTTTTCGGGTATCCTCGTCAACTTCCAGTTCCGCCGGAAACCAGGGCTTCATACGGGCATCGATAATGATCGGCGCGGCGTAGCTGAGATGATGATTCTTCACTTCGGTTTCGCCGGCATGAACGTCCGTGGCGGGGTTAAACCGTGTCCAGGTCGCCCAGAGAAATTTGTCGGCCGAGCGCGCATACTCGATCGAATCGTGAAGCACGACCACCTGCCAATCCTTGAAAACATCGAGTGCTGCCAGTTTAGCGGCGAGTTCCGGTTCCTGCTCATACCCCTCGGTTTCCAAAACCAGGCATCCGCCGCAAAATGCCTCGGCGGCTTTGACCTGGGGCGGCACTTCACCGCGAAATTCGTGTGTGAGATCGCGCTTTTGGTCGCCCATCCCCATTAACACGGCTTTGCTGCCGTGATTTATCTTGCCGCTGGCATAATCGAGCGTGTCGAACGACGTCTCGCCAAAAATGAAAAAATCGCGTGCCCAATCCACGCGTTCCAGAATATGTTCGAAAAGCTTTTTGAAATCGCGCAGATCTTGCGGGGTGTCGGTCAGGAGCAGAAATTTTGTGAGCGACAGTTGTCCTTCACCCAAAATTCTAAAAGCAGAACCAAGCGCTTCGCGGGCGTAACGTTCCTTGACCACCGCCGCAGCGAGAGAATGAAAACCCGTCTCGCCATAGCTCCAGAGATCGCGCACGGCGGGCATCACCAGCGGGAAAAGCGGCGACAAGAGTTCCTGCAAATAATCGCCGATAAAGAAATCTTCCTGCCGCGGTTTGCCGACGACTGTCGCCGGATAGATCGCGTCTTTGCGATGAAAAACCGCCTCCACGTTCAGCACCGGGTAATCGTGCTGCAGCGAATAATAACCGTAATGATCGCCAAACGGGCCTTCCGGCCGGCGGATATTTGGCGGCACTTTGCCCACAATGGCAAATTCGGCTTCGGCGATCACGCGCAAACCGTCAGGCTGTGGATTTTTCGCGGTCTTGATCTTACCTCCCGCCAACACGGATGCCAGCACAAGCTCGGGTACGTCTTCGGGCAGCGGAGCGATCGCCGACAAGATCAGCGCCGGCGGCCCGCCGACAAAAAGGTTCAGCGGCAACGCCTGATCCATTTTCTCGGCTTCGTGATAATGGAATCCGCCGCCTTTATGTATCTGCCAATGCACGCCGGTCGTTTTCGCGTCGTGCCGCTGGATGCGGTACATACCCAAATTATGTTTCTTTGTCACCGGGTGCTCGGTGTAAACGAGCGGCAAGGTAACAAACGCCCCGCCGTCTTCTATCCAGGTGGTCAGCAGCGGCAATTGCTCCAGATCGACTTCGCTTTGCCTGCTTTCCAGAACTGGCGCCCGGCTCACCTGTTTTGTGCCGAGTTTTAGAGCCTCGCGGGCCACGCCGCGGAATTTCCATAGCTCTTTCGGTTTCGGCGGAAGCAAAACCTCCACCATCTCAACCATGGTTTTTACCAGTTCCTGCGGCTTTTTGGTAAAGGCCAGGTCGATGCGTTTATTGGTTCCGAAAAGATTGGTAATGACGGGGAATTTTGAATTCTTTACATTCGTAAACAGCAGCGCTTTTCCCTGCCGGTCTATTACCCGGCGATGGATCTCAGCCATTTCCAGGTACGGATCGACCTCGGCCTCGATCTCGGCCAGCTCATTTTCCCGTCTTAATTGTTCTATGAATGAACGTAAATTTGCGTGCATAGCTATAAATGCTAACTAATTCAACCAAAACATTTTACAATTAGCAACCCTGGCCAAAGCCACCATTTATGATTTTTTGCATCAAATACCAAACGGAAAAAATAATATGCGAAAACTTTCTCTACCGGCATTAGCGCTGATGCTTTCGATAACCTTCAACACCGCGGCTCAAACTCCGGCTGACATCACGGCCGCGCGCGCGTCCGAAGCTAAAGCCATGAAGGCTTACCAGGCAAAAGACTTTGCCGGCTTTCTGACAGGGATGGAGGAAGCGAACCGCCTGCGCCCGAAGCATCCACGGCTGCTCTACAATCTGGCGGATGCTTATGCGCTGAATAACAAACCGACAGAGGCGCTGTCCAAGCTCGCGCAGTTGGGCGCGATGGGCATGGCTTTCCAACCCGACAAGGATGAAGATTTCAAATCGATGTTTGAGCTGGAGAGTTTCAAAACGGCTGTCGCAAAATTTGCGGAGAATTCAAAACCGTTAGGCTCAGTGGGCAAGGCATTTTCACTTCCGGACAAAACACTGCTGACAGAAAGCGTTGCTTTCGATCCGCGAATGCTCAAATTTTATGTGGCCAGTGTGCACCAGCGCAAGATCGTCTCGCGTGAGAGAGACGGTCACGTTGAGGATTTTTCCAAACCGGAAGACGGGCTGTACAGCGTCGCCGGGCTCAAGGTCGATGCCAAGCGTCGCCTTCTTTGGGCATGCAGCACTGCACTTCCTCAGATGCAGGGGTTTAAGAAAGACGATGCGGAAAAATCCGGCGTCTTCGCTTACAACCTTAATAACGGAAAATTGTGGAAGAAATTTTTGCTGCCTGCCGACGGTGCAAAACATGCCTTTGGCGATCTTGAGATCAGCAAGAGCGGCGAGGTCTTTATCGCCGACAGTATCTCACCCGTCATTTACCGCGTAAATCAAAACACCGGCGCACTGGAAGAATTCTTACGCAGCGATCGCTTTCAGAATTTACAGGGCATCACATTTTCGAACGATGAAAAATATTTGTTCGTGGCGGATTATTCGTTCGGCGTTTTTCGTGTTGATATGAAGGACAAAAGCGTTTTACTTCTGTCAGCTCCCGAGGATGCCTGCGCGCTCGGCATCGATGGCATGTATTTTTATAGAGGCTCGTTGATCGGTATCCAAAATGGTATCAATCCGCACCGCGTCACCCGATTCACGCTTAACTCGGACTTTACGAAGATCACCGCGCAAAAAATCCTTGCGGCCAACCTCCCGGACTTCAACGAGCCGACATTGGGAGTGCTCGATGGCAATACGCTGTATTTTATTGCCAACAGCCAGTGGGGTTTGGTGAGCGATAAAGGCGAACCGGATAAGGATAAGATGAGTAAGCCTGTGATCTTGAGAATGGCCCTGGCAAAGAACTAATCGCGAATTACAAAAGGAGCGTATCAATGATTAACATGCTCCTTTTCTGCCGCATATCTGCCTTTATTTCTTCAGATCGTCTTTACTGATATCAAGCTCATCAGACTTGATAACTTTGATATCGGTTTTCGGAAAACGCTTTTTCAGATCGTCCATAAACATTTTCGAATCGCCGACGATAATGATATCGCCGCCCTTTAAATTCCCCGACGCAAAATTCTTGATCTGCATAGACGTGACCGAGTTCACATTCGACATATAGGAATTAAGTTCGGCCAGCGAAAGGTTAAAAAGGTAAAGGTCAGCCACCTGCCCCGCCAGCCCGCCGGTCGTTTCCAGGTCCCGCCCGAAATCCCCGGTCAGCACGGATTTACGCGGAGTAAGTTCTATCGCTGGAACATCCCCGCTGCCCAACCGCTCGATCTCTTTTGCGACCAATTCCGCTACCTCGCCCGCCGACTCGTTTTTTGTTTGCGTGCGGGTAGAAAAATTGCTCTTAGCCATTCGCCACGCAAAACTGCTTCCCGCGCCATAGCTCAGACCGCGCTTTATCCGGATCTCCTGGTTCAGACGCGACGAATACCCGCCGCCCAGCACTGAATTCATCACCGAAGCCGGAAAATAATAGTCGATTCTTTCCCTGTTGATATTGGGCAGATTTTTCGTGTAATTTACCGAGGCCTGGCCCGCGTTGGGCAGATCCACCACCAGAATACGGCGCACGATCGCAGAGCCCACCTCATTTTGAGTAAGGCCGCTTACCCTGGGCGCCCCACTCCCCGCATTATTCCAATTTCCGAAAAACTTCTGCGCCAGCGCATTGGCCCTTAAGGCGGTGATGTCGCCGGTAAATATTAAAACAGCATTTTCGGGGAAGTATTCGTTTTTATGAAAATCGGCGATCTGCTGCTGCGTGATGGCATTGATGCTGTCGACCGTGCCGCCCGCCGGGTGCTCGTCAAAGCTGTATTTGCTGGCCACATAGCTCGCCAAAAAACCTGGCTGCTTCAGGCTGAAGCTCAAGTTATCGAGCGTCTGCGATTTCAGCAGATCAATCTCCTTTTGATCGAACGCAGGATTTAACACCACGTCCGCCATTATCTCCATCGCTGCAACCAGCTTGTCGGGCATTACGCCCACCACCACCTGCGAAGCGTTCCAGCCCGCGCCGGCGCTGATACTGCCTCCGAGGAATTCCATTTCTTCAGCGATCTCCGTCGCGCTGCGCGTTTTTGTGCCCTTGGTCAAAAGCGAGGCGGTCATATCCGCGAGCCCCGCTTCTCTCGCGTTCTCCATATTGGCGCCGCTTTTTATTAACAATTCAACGGTCACCAGCGGAACATTTTTGCGGGTGACAACGGCTACCTTCAAATTATTCGGCAGAGTTTTTTCCTGTACCGCGGGAATCTTTACCGTGCGCGGCGAAGCGGGCGCCGGAGGCCGTTCCTGTGAAAACGATGACACGCAGAGGATGCCAAGAAACACGGAAATTTTCGCGAAATTTTTCATTTTCAATTTTACGTTATTCATTATTCTCTTTCGCCCCCTCGTTCTCGTAATAGATCACCACCCGGTTCGAATCGGTGAAATATTTTTTCATCACCCGCTGTACGTCGGCAATGGTCACGGCTTGTAATCTCCGGATATCGGAATTCACCGCGTTGGCATTTCCCTGGTAGATGATCGCCTGCCCGATGGCAAAAGCCTTGCCGTCATTTTGTTCGCGTTCCTGATAGGCGCGCGTGATCAATTGATTTTTTGCTTTTTCCAATTCCTTGGCGGTGACGGGCGAGTCTTGGATTTTCTTTAATTCAGCCAGCAGCGACTTTTCGCCTTCGGCTGCCGTGTGGCCTTCGCTCATGATGGCGATAAAGTTTAACAAGCCGCTGTCAACCCGCACGTCCGCGCTGAAATTTGCCTGCTGCGCTATCTGCTGCTCATACACCATGCTCTGATAAAGCCGCGAGCTTTCGCCTCCGGCCAGAATGGTTTCCGCTATCCGTAGGGCGGGAATATCGGCGCTTTTTGAAGGCGGCGCAAGATATGTGATCGCCACGGCGGGAAAAGGAACATTGGGCGCGGTGCGCGTATAACGCATTTCCTTTGCCCGCGCGGGTTCGGTAACGGTTACGCGCGGGACAGTCCCCGTAGGCTTTTTGACGCGGTTAAAATATTTGTTCACCCACGCGTCGAACTGCGCCTGGTTAAAATCGCCCACCACGATCAGCGTGGCATTATCCGGACGGTAAAAAGTTTTATAAAATCCGTCGGCATCGGTATTGGTCGCGGCATTTAATTCATCGAGATTTCCGATCCCCGGCCGTTTGTACGGATGAGTGGTAAAAGATAGGCTTTCCAAATATTGCCCGAATAGCCGTCCATAAGGATTTGCCAGGATACGCTGGCGGAACTCTTCTTTCACCACATCGCGCTCGGATTTGAAGGTCGCTTCATCCACATTTAAGTTCACCATCCGGTCGCTTTCCGCCCAGAGAAGGGTTTCCAAATAATTGGACGGCACGACCTCGTAATAATTGGTAAAGTCGTCGTACGTGGAAGCATTGTTAAATCCGCCCACGTCTTCGGTCATGCGGTCCATCATTTCGCTCTTCATATTGCGGGTGCTTTTGAACATCATGTGTTCGAACATATGCGCAAAGCCGGAGCGTCCCTGCGGATCGTCCTTGGAACCGACGTTGTACCAGACATTGACCGCCACGGTCGGGCTGGAATTGTCCTGCAAACTGACAACTTTAAGGCCGTTAGGCAGCGTGCGCTGCCTGATCAAAAGCGACGCTACCCCAGAAGTCGGTGCGGCCGGGGCTTTCTGCGCGGCTACCTGTACGGGCGCGGGCCCGAATAACACAAGCGTGCCGGCCAGAGATAAAATAATACCGATAACTCGTTTTTTCATTTTTATTTAAACTCCGAGGTTAAGATCGAGTGATTTACGTAAGTGCGTGATGTATTGTTTCAAAGTTCAGTCGAGATCGAGCGGATTTTTGAACGGCATGTCTTTGTCGTCTCCGGCGCGCTTCATTGCCTCGCGAAACTTTTCTTCCAAAATGCGCTCGCGGTCTTTCTGCGATCCCAGTTCCTGCGCGAAAAGCTGATCGCGCACCTGCTTTTGCTTTTCCTGCTCGGATCGTAATTCGTCAAAAGAACCGTGGGCCTTTTGCTTTACTTCATGGCCCAAAACAGCGCCGGTTTGGGCGTCAATGGACAGCGTAGTTTCGCAGCAAGGGCAAATAACGGTAAACTTTCCGGTCGTTTCCATAATGCGCAAATTATAACACGACACAAAAGAGCGCCGAATTTGTATAAAAGGAGCGCCCAATTCATTGGGCAAGATCGCGGCACGCGATCTATAGCCTTTTCGAACGCTGAGCGTTCGTGCCGAATGAATTCGGCGCTCCTTATTGCTTTTGAGGAGTTGAGGCCGTATTAGCGGGCCTTTGTTCCGGAGTTTTACCGGCAGCCGGCTGAGAGCCGGTGACGGCCACCTCGCCGCCGACCGTTCTGATTATTTCTTCGGGAGTTTCGTTAAGTACATTTTTCATTCTGGCAACCGGGACCTCGTACACCCGGCCGTTTTTCAGGAAAACCCGGACGCTTCCCCCGCGCCTGGAGGCGGTTAGGGTCCGCTCGACCTTGGCCAGCATATCGTGATTTTTGAAGATCCGCGTTTCGACCAGATCGCCTTCCGGGTTATTTTCCGCGGTAATAAGCGAATCGTCGGGAGCGAGCCGGGTCAAAGGCTCCTCTTTCGGGGCCGGCGGCGGGCGTTTAACCGGGACATTTTGAATATTGGCATTGGCGTTTGCCAGATCCAAATTCACATTGGGGTCAATGTTAGTATTCTCAGCCAGGGTGTTTGCCGAGGCGTCCGCCTGGTTAGAATTTGCCGTATCGCGGCCCGAAAAATATCCCGTACAGGCGATCAAAAGCGCCGCCGATAAAAGTAAAGTTGTGATCAGAAAAACTCTCACTTCGTTGCTAATTTTTCTTCAAGTCTTGCTTTAACTTCCGGCCATTCAGTGTTGATAATACTGAAGTAAACAGAATCCCTTAATCTACCACTATAAGTTATTACGTGCTGCCGGAAAATGCCTTCCTGCTTGGCCCCCAGCCGCAGAATGGCGTTTCTCGAGCGCTCGTTCAGAGCATCGGTCTTTAACTCCACGCGATTGCAATTCCAGGTTTCAAAGGCGTGCTTTAGCATCAGATATTTCGCCTCGGTATTGACATAAGTACGCTGCCAATCGGGTGAGATCCACGTCCAGCCGATCTCCGCCCTTTTATTGGATGCATCGATGTTGCCGAACCGCGTCGAACCGATGGCTTTTCCAGATGTTTTTTCCACCGTGGCAAAAGGCAGCGATATTCCCTTTTCCTGCTCATCCAGCGCCGTTTGGATGTAATCTTTCATATCTTCCGGCGTGCTGACGAGGGTCGGGATCAATTTCCACAATTGCTCATGGAGTCCGGCCTCGCAAAGATCGGCGTGATGCGCCATGCTCAGCGGCTCCATCCGTACTTTTTCGCCTTCTAAAATTACCGGTTCAACTTTCATATATGATCTGAGTGGCGCTTTTCCTCAAGATTATGGGATAATTTTGTTAGATTAGAAAGCCGAAAACAGCCTGTTTTCGCCGGATCAATATTATTATGAGCTTTGGATTCCCTGCATATCACAGCCAGACCGAAACGTTCTACCCGGGCGGCGGCAGCCTTTATTCCCTGGTAAGGAACGCGTTCGCGGAGCTAAGCTGGAAAATTACTGTAGATACCCCTTCGCACTTGGAAGCGTCCGCCACGCTGAATTTAGCATCGTGGGGCGAAAAGATATCGGTCTCGATAGAAGGTACGACGGTAACCATCGTCAGTAAATGCCTGTTGCCGACCCAGTGTATAGATTGGGGAAAAAACAAAAAGAACGTGATGCTGCTATTGAACACACTCAGAAAGCTCGAACACTTTGAAAACGCAAAACTCACGCCGACTTCGGGCGTCAATGATGGAATTAGCCCCGTAACCCGCCTGATCACTGAGAGTGATGACCGATAAGCCGCAGCCGCGCAACCGTTTCCACGTGATGCGTCTGCGGAAACATATCAAAAGCTTCGATGTGGGTAAGTTCGTATTTTTCGAAGAGCGCCTTCAGATCGCGCGCCAGGGTTGCCGGATCGCACGATACATAGACGATCTCGGCCGGTGAAATTTCGATGATAGACCTGATGACCGCTTTTTCTACCCCCACCCGCGGCGGGTCGAGCAAAAGCGTATCCAGATCTCTTAACCGGCGATTATGCTCCTTTATCCCCCGTCCGACGTCTTCACCGGTGAAAAGAATGTTATTACACCCGTTCTTTTCCGCATTCTTTTTAGCGAAAGCGATCGACTCAACATTTTCTTCGATCCCGATCACCCGTGAAAAATTTTTGGACAGCGGGAGCGTAAAAAGCCCGACACCGCAATACAGGTCGAGCGCCAAACCGCCGCTCAGGCCTTTCACCGCCGCTTCGACCAGTTTCGGAGTGATGTAGGGATTGCCCTGAAAAAAAACTCTCGCGTTGTACTGGAATTCAAAACCGTTAGATTCAAACATCAACTCGTCCGGCTCTTCCGCGAATTCTTTAGAGAACAGCGAAATTTTGTCAGCGCTCGCCGCATCGATATGAACGACGTTCTCCCAAAGCTCTCCCCAGTGCAGATCGTTTCTCAGGCGGGTTAATTCCGCTTGCAGAGGCTCGATCAATTTCGGGCATTCCTCGATGTCGCAAACTTCGTTTGAATTTCGATAAAAGTAACCGAGCTTTTTAGTGGCGGTATCGGCATGCCAACTGGCGCGGGAACGATAATGCCAGACTTCAGGGCTGGGGGTGATATTTATTTTCGGCGGATTTTCGATCTTGGCGATGCGGCGCAGGCAGTCGTCAATGATCGCGACTTTCGCTTTTAGCTGCTCTTCGTAACTCAACTGCTGAAAATTACAACCGCCGCACCTGCCGAAATATTTGCAGCCCGGCTCGACCCGCAGCGGCGAAGGCTCAAGCACTTCCTCCAGTTGCGCAAAGACCAGGCTGCCGTTACGCTTGCCCGTTTTCACGCGGACCTTATCGCCCGGCGCCACCAGCGGCACCATCACCGTCAGGCCGTTGGTGTGGCCAAGGCCAAAACCGTTCGGCACTATTTTTTCGATAGTGACTTCGAGAATTTCCGTTTGTGTTTCAGGTTTGTGAGTTGGCATCAGGTAAGAAACATTTTACAGGTAAAACAAACTAAACGCAGGTATCCCGGCATTTTCACGCAATTTTTTTACGACCATCAGTTCAAACGTCTTGTCATAAACGTCCTGCTGCATCTTTCCGGCGTATTGGCCGAGATGGCCTTCGACGGCTTTTTTAGCCGCCGCCAATTCTTCTTCTTCGGCACTGGCCATCAGCGCTTTATCTATTTCCGCTTCCAGCTTTGTTAATTCTTTTTCTATATTTTCCGTGGCTTCAGTGTTGGGTCCAGCGGTTTCGGCCATGTGTTTGAGCTTTTCCAACTCGCTCAGTGTTGTTATCAACACGGAACTAAGCGCGGTATCTGCCTTTTGAGAAGCAGCGCCGATCTCTTCCGTCAGCGACTGTAAATGTGAAACGATCTCTGCATTTCCGGTAGTATTGGTTTCCGGACCTTCCGATTCTTCCGGGCGGCCGCCTGCCTGCGAACTGACCCAATCGCGATATTGCCGTTCGACTTCATCCGCGCAGTAGGCGATCGATTTCACACTCGGATTTCTTTTGGGGTCTTTGGCGATATCGTCGAATATTTTTTCGACACTGCGGATGACGATGTGTTGGGGAATGCCGCGCTTCTGCCAGCTTTCGATCAGCGTCCAATCGAGCGGGCTTAGCAGCAGGCTTTTCCCGCGGCGGCGGATGAAAGTTTCTTCGATCTCGGAAAAATAATTGAAATAGTTCAACAAGTTAATCTTTTGAGGAGTTAATCTTCCGGGTCAAGTTTGATCTTCATCTGGCGCAGGGTGCGCAGATCGTCTTCGGTAAGTTCCAGGTCGATCTCGGTTTCTTCGATGTGCGGGGCTTCGCCGTCTTCCAGTTCCGACAGGTCCTGCAAGCCGATCTCCAGCCGCAATGTAAGCTGCGCCAGGTAACCCAATTCCCGCAAGGTATCTATCGATTCGGCGACCCGCGTCGATTTCTCAATGGCTGAATTTATCGCCGCGCCCAATTCTTTCACGGCTTCTTTTGCTTCGTCGTTTAATTCCACAGATTTAAATGCTACGCAAGGTATGGGAAATAGTCAAAGTTATGGAGTCAGGCACGGGTCAGTACCGGGCCGGCTTAGAGCGAAGCCAGTTGTCTTTATCGGGCCAGGCGACAGGTCAGAGCCGGTCACTGCGTTCCCGGTACTGACTCCATTATGTTAATCTTCTAATTACTTTTGACGATATGTCCGAAAAAAAATCCGCAAAAAAAGCAGAAAGACGGGAAAAGTTCGAAACATCTTCCGGTATTGAATTGCCGAACGATTTTAACCCCGAAAATACCGCGCCTGTCGATTATGAGCAGGACCTGGGCGAGCCGGGCAAGTTTCCCTATACGCGCGGGGTGCGCCATAATATGTACCGCGGCAAATTCTGGACGATGCGGCAATATGCCGGATTTGCTACGGCCGAGGAGTCCAACGCCCGTTATAAATATCTCATTTCGCAGGGGACGACCGGCCTGAGTGTGGCTTTCGATCTGCCGACACAGATCGGCCTCGATTCGGACGATCCGCTGGCGGCGGGCGAGGTGGGCAAGGTCGGTGTGGCGATCGATTCCCTCGAAGACATGGAGCGCTTGCTCGAAGGCATTCCTCTCGACCAGGTGTCGACCTCGATGACGATCAACGCCACGGCTTCGACCCTCTTGTGCCTCTACCTGGCGGTGGCAAAAAAACAAAACGTTGCGCTGGACAAGGTCACCGGTACTATCCAAAACGACATCCTGAAAGAGTACATCGCGCGCGGCACCTATATTTATCCGCCCGAAGCCAGCCTGCGTTTGATCACCGATACGTTCGCTTTTTGCGCGGGCGAGGTGCCAAACTGGAACACTATCTCCATCAGCGGCTATCACATCCGCGAAGCAGGCTCGACCGCCGTGCAGGAAGTAGCTTTTACGCTGGCCGACGCGATCTGTTATGTCGATGCCGCGATCAAAGCCGGCCTCGAAGTGGATAAATTCGCGCCGCGGCTTTCGTTCTTTTTTAATTCGCACAACAACCTGCTGGAAGAGATCGCCAAATTCCGCGCCGCGCGCCGCCTCTGGGCAAAAATAATGCGTTCCAGATTTAAAGCGCAGGATCCGCGGTCACTGATGCTGCGCTTCCACACCCAAACGGCCGGTTCGACGCTCACCGCGCAGCAGCCCGAGGTCAATGTTGCCCGCACAACTATACAAGCGCTGGCGGCGGTGCTGGGCGGCACGCAGTCGCTGCATACCAACAGCATGGACGAAGCGCTCTCGCTTCCCACGGAAAATGCCGCGCGCATCGCCCTGCGCACCCAGCAAGTGATCGCCTACGAATCCGGCGCGGCCGACACGGTAGACCCGCTCGCCGGCAGCTACGCCATCGAACATCTGACCGATGAGATCGAACGACTTGCCGCCGAATATATCCAAAAGATCGACGATATGGGCGGTATGCTGCGCGCCATCGAAACAGGCTACGTCCAGCGAGAGATCCAGGAAGCCGCCTTCCAATATCAAAAGGCTGTCGAAGAAGAAGATGCCATCGTGGTCGGCGTCAACCGTTTCCAGATCGCCGAGGGCGATGTTATTCCCATCCTCAAGATCGACGATAAGATCGAACCGAACCAAGTCAAGCGTCTCCAGGCGCTGCGGGCCAGGCGCGATGCCTCAGCCGCCGAAAATTCCCTGACCAATCTCCAAAATGCTGCCCGCGGCACCGAAAATATGCTGCCCAAAATCCTCGAATGCGTGGAAAATCACGTTACTGTCGGCGAGATAAGTCACGCTTTAAGAAAAGTTTGGGGCGAATACCGCGAAGCGGTTACTATTTAAATTTTACAAAGAAACGATGGATCAAACGATCATTTTTATTTTTTTGACCCTGATAATGACGTTAGTTTGCTTTACGCTTGTCGTTTGGCCTCATTCCGTTGCTACCTCTCTCAAACTTGCCAGAAGTTTTTATTTTCTCTGCCTTTTTCTGGCTTTATTGGGTATAACCGCGACTATTCTTTCCGTTACCGGGCTGCTTCCCTTTAGAGGATCGTTAGCCGTCATTTTTCAAATAATTATCTTTCGCGGATGGATCGTTATCGGAATGGCGATCAGCTCGGCAATATTACTTTTATTAAACCTTTCCCAGGCTCACGGATCGCGTTTTACTAATGAATCGGTGCGGTCTTTTATCATTTCACCTGACCTGCTTAGAGGACTCTGCCTCTCAGTCTCAGTTGCCTTCTTTATGACAGAAATAGGCAAATTAACTCACGATGCGGAAATGCGACAATTCTTCCTGGAATCAGGTTATTCCGTCTGGTTCCTATATTTTGTCATCACGATGGAAACTCTCGGCTCGATAGCGTTATTTATTCCGAGACTTATAGTTCCGGCCGCGTTAGGTTTGATAATTCTAATGTTTGGCGCAATTGGCACGCATTTTCGAAACGGTGACCCATTTTCTGACTCAATTGAAGCGCTTCATCTTCTGATCGTTCTCACCTGCATTGTTGTAATTAAATCGTTCACTAACAAATGGGCTTTACCTATAAAGTAAGTTCAATCGGCGTTGCCCTTAATTGCTCATTTATAAAAGCGGATAAATTAAATGATGCAGTAAACCTGGGAGCGCCGGCATCTTGCCGGCAAGCGCGGCTTGTTCGCGCTAATGGCGTAGATCAAAGGCTTTTTAGATCGCTTACGCGATCTTGCCGGCAAGATGTTGGCACTCCCAGGGTTTACCGCATTTTATTTTTCGAACTTGTCCAAACTTAACCCAAACTTAACAATGCCAAGCTATTTGCTATCTTCAAATCGACAGGCAAATCCTTATTATCTCGAATCTCTTAACGACTAAATTTCCTGGCTGAGCTATGCTTTCAGATAGCCTGAGGCCGGGAAAAGGTGTCAACCGCTCAATTTCCCGGTCTCAATGTTCTTTTTAAATTTAATCCACGGATTTGTGAATTTTACGAAATTTCTGTTCCAAAAGTGTTCCAGTGTTCCATTCGGACACGCCCGGAACATGGAACACTTCCGTCTCCGGCCGCGCGGAATGATTTTCTAAACTGTTATCAGCGGCTTACCTATAAAGTCCGTATTAGTAAATAAGTTCTGAACCTGGGAGCGCCTGTGTCTCGCTGGCAAGCGTGACTCGGTCGCGCTAACTTGCGTAAAAAAAAGACGTTTTAGATCGCTGCGCGATGTTGCCGGCGGACACTGGCGCTCCGTTGAAGCAAAGCTGTTAAAATGGCAAATAACTAGTGACAAACATTCTTTAATAATGTTAAACTTTAGTTTAGGCTTTCCCTGGCCTAAGGGTGGATACAAGCGCGAGAAACTCACTTCTCCATCGTTTTTTAGAATCAAAGTCAATTTTTGAGGTCAGAATGGAACAAATAAACGGTTATTTGCAGTCGTTGATTTCCGCTTCGGCGTACGAACTGCATTTTGAACCAAACAAAAGCCCTTTTATCCTATCCGATCACGGCGTGATCGAAGTATCGCCCACACCTCTTAGCGGCGCCAATATCAGCCAGCTAATATTCCCTATCATTCCAGCCGAGGCCAAGCAAAAACTTCCCAACCAGCCTGAGATCGAATTTGATTACAATAATCCCACCGGTAGTTTCGGTTTTGTCGTAAAAAAATCGCCTGCCGGATTTCACGTTATCGTAAAACCCCTCGACAGTTCATACGACAGCAATGTCGTACCCGCCACATTTGAAACTCCCGCATTCGAAAATTCTTCTTACCAGGAACCTCTAATGCCCGCACAAAACAATTCTGTCTTTTCCGTCACCAGCGGCGATATCGACCCTGCGCCCTCTAACACCGCTGACATCAACAAACCTCCGCGCCGTACCAGCCTCGATAATGTTTTTGAAAGCTCTTCGCTGGAAGCGACCGTCAACGGCACTTATGAAACTTTAGCCGATACCTCGATCGCGGATGAGATCGTGCCCTTAGACGATTATTATTTTTCGCAGCCCGAGCCTGCGCCTGCGGCGGTGCCCGCCCCTATATCCGGGACGTCCAGCTATTCGCCTGCTGAAGAAGTCAGCGACAAGCCGGCCTTTGCGTACTTAACCGATTCCGCCTCCGCCCGGCGCATGGACGTGCTCTTTACAAAGATGGCCGAATGCGGCGCATCCGACCTGCACATGAGCGTCAGCATGCCGCCGATGATGCGCAAGGACGGCAAGGTAATGCCGCTTCCCTGCAATGAACCGACGTTAAACGCGGACGCGATGAGAGACCTTTTGACCTCCATCATGCCGCGCAAAAACCAGGAAGAATTCCACGAACGTCATGACACCGATTATGCCTATGAGATCCCGGGCCTGGCGCGCTTTCGCTGCAACATTTTTATGGACCGGAAAGGAATGGGCGGAGTATTTCGCCTGATCCCGACCAAGATCCTGACCGCTGAACAGCTTAATCTGCCGCCGGCCGTTCTGGAACTATGTAATTTATCCAAAGGGCTGGTCGTGGTCACGGGGCCGACGGGCTCCGGCAAATCCACCACGCTCGCCGCGATGATGGACCACTTGAACGACCGCCGCGAAGACCACGTCATTACCATCGAAGACCCGATCGAATTCGTTCACGAAAATAAGAAGTGCCTGGTCAACCAGCGCGAAGTTTATAATCACACGGACTCTTTTAAAGACGCCCTGCGTGCCGCGCTTCGCGAAGATCCGGACATTCTGCTAGTCGGTGAAATGCGCGATCTGGAAACGATCGCAATCGCCATTGAAACCGCCGAAACAGGCCACCTTGTATTCGGCACTCTGCACACCACGACCGCGGCTTCGACCGTTGACCGCATCATCGATCAGTTCCCGGCCGACCGCCAGCAGCAGATTCGCGTAATGCTTTCCGAGTCATTAAAAGGTGTGATCGCGCAGACCCTGCTGCCGAAAAAAGGCGGGGGCCGCGTAGCCGCGCTGGAAATATTGATCGTCACACCGGCCATCAGCAATCTGATCCGCGAAGGCAAGACCTACCAGATCGCTTCGTCGATGCAGACCGGAAAAAACCTCGGGATGGCGCTGCTCAATGAGTCTATGATCGACCTGGTGAAAAAAGGTGTGGTAGAAGCAAAAGACGCCTATATCAAAGCCGTCGATAAAACCGGTTTTGAAATGCTGCTTACCCGCAACGGTTTGAAGATGTAACCTCACTAAGTTGCCACTAGCTTTAGCTAGTGGTCTAAAAGACTAAAAAAATAAATGGCCGCATTCGAAAACATTTCGAATGCGGCCAGACTATTTCTACTGCTTCTAACCACTAGCTAAAGCTAGTGGCAATTAAAACCCGCACTACTTCTCGTACGGCTTCAGTTGTTCGTCGATGACCGCTTTATCTCCTACCACCACGATCGTCATCTTATCCTGTCTCAGATATTTCGCGGCCACATCCTGCACGTCTTTCGGAGTGACAGCCACGATATTCTGAACGTAGGTATCGATGTAATTTTTGTCCAGCTCATTGTAGTTCACATTTTCAAGCTGGTTGATGACACCGGTACGGGTTGAATTCTGCAGGACGTAAATGCCCACCAGATAATTCTTGATACCTTGGAGTTCGGCGTCGCTCGGCGGCTCTTTTTGCAGGCGTTCGATCTCGAAAAGAATTTCCTTGATCGAAGCGCCGGTGAATTTCGTCGTCACATCCGCTACCTCGTACCAGTAACCTGTGCGAAAGCGGTTCCAAGCCGTGCTGTTCGGCGAGTAGGTATAGCCTTTATTCTCGCGAATGTTCGAGGTGATACGCGAACCGAACGAACCGCCGAGCAGCGAATTCATCACCACAAATTTGATGAAATCCGCGTCCGAAGGCGACACTGCCGGCATCCCTAAGTAGATAGTCGATTGCGGCGCGCCCGGACGGTCGATCACGCTAAGCGAACGTTTAGCGTCGATCTTGGGCACATCCCTTTCCGGGCCGGTGCCTTTTTTCATCCCGCCAAAAGCTTTCTGGATCGCACTCTTGACCTTCGCCGCATCGAATTTACCGACCACATAAAGCGTGGTGCGCGCTCCGCCGAAAAAGTCGTTGTAGTAGGCTTTGACATCTTCCAGCTTGTAACCCCTAACAGTTTCTTCGCTCGGATTGACCGTGCCGTACGGATGGCCGGGATAGGTAACCTCGCGAAATTTTTCGATCGCGATCGTACCTGGTTGTGAACGCGCGGTGATCAGATTCTGTAATGTGTTCGCGCGATATTCTTCCAGCGCCTTCGCTTCGAATTTCGAGTTCTGCAGCACATCCGCGAGCAGGGTTAGAAAAGCAGTGTCGAATTCCGACAAAACTTCCCCGCCGACGATCGTCTTATCCGTGCCGGCGACGGAGAAAATGCTGCCGCCCATTTCAGCGGTCTGGCGGGCGATGTCCTCCGCGGTGCGGGTTGCGGTTCCTTCCTTCAACAAATTCGCTACCGCGGCCGAGATCCAGCGCTGGCCCGCTTTTTCGACCAGTATGCCATTACGGATCTGCACCTGGATTGCGACTTTCGGCACCGAACCATAAGGAACTAGTACCACCCGCGTGCCGTTCGGCAGCGTATAGGCCTCTTCTTTCGGAAAGACAAAGGGCTTAGGTTGGCCGCCCACCGGCGGTGTTTCCTTTTGCGCGAAGGCGCTGAAAGAAAACGTCAAAAGCAGGCACGCAAATAGCCCGAGGCTAACGGCTGTTCTCATAATTTTCGCATTTATCATTATTAATTTTACATTTTTCATTATCGTCACCCCTCTTATTCGCTCTTACCCGTTTCGGGGTTGACAATGACCACCGTGCGGTTCGTTTTTCGCAGGTACTCTTTGGCTGTTTTTTGGATCATGGCCGGCGTTACCTTACGGAAGTTGGCCTCGATCAGGTTGATCTCTTGCGGGTTATCGTCAAAAAGCGCAAAGCTGGCGAGCAGGTCTGCGCGGCCGAAACCGCCGAATTGCTGCATCGTGTCGTAAAGCCCCGAACGGAGTTTGACGATCGCGCGGTCAATTTCCGTCTGCGACACCGGCTTGTTCTGTAACTGCTCGATCACGGCATCGTTGGCCGCCAGTATCTCATCGGGCGTGTACTTCGATTCGTGGATCAGGTCGACCGCAAAAAGCATCGGCCCGTTGTAATTAAACATATTGCCGAGGTAATTGATACCGCCGCTCAAGTTAGCTGTGTAGGTTTTCTTTTTCACCAGCTCCTGGTAAAGCAGGCTGTCTTCACCTTCGACCAGCATCTGGTCAAGCAGGCCCATCGCGTAATATTCCTGGCTGCCGCGCGGCGGCATCTGGTAGCCCCATCCCACGGCCGGCTGTTTGGCCAGCTTGTCGGTGCGGGTCACAACCTTTTCCTTTTCCTGTTTAGGTTCACTCAGGTCAGGCTTGGCGCCGGTTTTCGCGCTCGGGATACCGGCGAAATATTTTTCGACCCAGGCTTTGGCCTGCGGCTCTTCGAAATCGCCGACGACCACCAGCACCGCGTTAGACGGCGTGTAGTAGGTATTGAAAAAGTTTTTAGCGTCATCGAGCGTGGCCGCTTCAATGTCGCGCAGATCGCCGTAGAAGTTGTGCGAATTGTACCAGTTGGTGAAAGCCGCCATTGGCAGATCGATCCACGGAAAGGTACCGTAGGGCTGGTTCAGCACATTGACCTTCACTTCATTTCCCACCACACCTTGCTGGTTTACCAGGTTTTCCTGGGTTATATCGAGCCCCTTCATGCGGTCGGACTCGGCCCAGAGCAGTGTTTCCAGCTTATGCGAAGGAACGACCGCAAAATAATTCGTAAAATCAAAACGCGTTGAGCCGTTTAGCACACCGCCGTTATTCTGCACCAACTTGACGTATTCCATCTTGCCCATATTTTTCGAGCCTTGGAACATCAGGTGTTCAAAAAGGTGCGCAAAACCGGTGCGGTCTTTCGGCTCGATGCGAAAACCGATATTGTAATAAACCGCAACGGTTATCAGCGGAGCGCTCTTTTCCTGAGAGAGCACGACCTTCAAACCGTTCGGCAGTTTGTAATAGGTTACGGGAACGTTAATACCGCCCGTCTTTGCCTGCGCGTTCGTTTTCACGCACGGCAATACGGCCAAAGCTAGTAATAGCAGGCTAAAAAACACCTTTTTTAGATAGATTTTCATAATTTTACACACAGAGATACCGCGAAATTTTCAGATAGTTTACATACGGTTTTCTAAAAAGCAAAGTTTCAAACAGTGGGCAGGCAAATTTTATGGTTATAAATGGCGCTGCCTATAAATGAAATAGAGGATCACGTAATGAGGTCAGTACCGGGAACGTAGTGACCGGCTTTCTGGCGTAAAAACTTATCACCTATTTTACAAATAAGATTTTAATAAAACTAGTGGATTATTAGCCGGTCACTACGTTCCCGGTACTGACCCGTTACTTTTTGACTTCAGTCGGTATTACAGGCAAAGCCTTTAAATACAGAAAAGCAGCGTAAATTTTACGCTGCTTCCCGTCGGACGGTGGTTACAATTTTGGGAGGTTATTATTATGGCTGTCCGGGCTTTTTCCAAACCGAAACGATCGCCGTCGCTTCCAGTTGTTCTTCGCTGAGCAGCCTTAGTTTTATGGTAGTGCCGGAAAGATCTTTGGGCACCACGATCGTGCGAAACAGTGAGTTAGATTCGGGGGTATCTTTCACGTTTTTCCCGATCACGTTCCCCGAAGCGTCCAATAGAGTTGCTGAAACCAGCGGTGAGGCTATGAATGTCAGCCCGAAGCCGTCGGTGCCGGCCGGAATTTGAATTTCCATTTCCATGGTTTGTCCCGGCGCGATATTGGCTCCGTTTCCAAAGAAAATATCGGGTTTAACGTCGCCGCCGGTTTGATAGCCGACATTGGTTAAGAGGCTTTCGCTGCGATAAAGTTCACTTCCAGCCTGAGCAGTCGTCGGCAGATCCGGCATATGGTTACCCTTCGGCCCGATCGCCAGGTGAGGTTTGACGAAAGCGGAGAAATCGCTCGTTCCCGTCAGATCTCTGTGAAGGCTCTTGGTCGTGGCCTTGTCGGTAAAATTGTGAAACACACTCGGCACCGTGACGTGCCCGTCGTTCGAATCGAGTGCATAACATATCGTCGGCAATGGGTTTCCCGCCAACACCGCCATTTTTACACCTTTGCGCTCGCTGTTCGTGCGGTTGAAATCCGCCATTGTCGAAGTGCGAAGCATCTTAAGCACCGCTATGTGATCGCTAAACATGCCGAGGCCCGTATCAACTATATCGGCGCATTTTGTACCTTCGTTCGGTGTGCCCAGCATAAGCAGATGGCTAACTTTCGGCCTTCCGTCCGGTGATCCGACCGGCATCAGGCGGCTGATATAAGAGCGCGCAATGATTCCGCCAAGGCCATACCCGACAATGTCCACGTGCCAGGCATTGCGATCTTCCTGAGCATATTTAATATAGTTGGCCAATGCTCCGGCATTTTCCTCAATGCTGCTCGGCTTTACAGTCGAAAGCATGGGCCCGCCGGTATTGATACGGCCTTTTTCCCTGACCTCTCCTACCGGAAAGGCTTTCCAGTCATAACTATGGCTGGTGGTAAGAATGTTCTGCCAGGTCTCGAACATTCTCCAACTGCCCCACAGGTCCTGGACCAAAAGGACCGGTTTTGGCGCGACCTTCAAATTTTTGGTCAGATCGTCGACTTTTTTATTCTTTTCTTCCAGTTCCGCCTTAATGCGCTGAACAAGACGCGGGCGCCCATCGTCATACCAGGCGTAGCCGCTGCTGTCCCAAACCATCTCTACCTCCGCGGCCTCGCCCGCATCGAGGCTCACGTCCATTTCGTCATCACCCAGCTTTTCATCCGGTTTTGCCCCGTCCCACTTATCGCCCTTGTAGGTCCCGGCCATCTTGATCTTGCCGGATCTCGTTTCGCCGGACGCGTTCAAAACCGTCGCCTTGATCTTGATCATGTTGCCGTCAATGGTGCCGGTCTGCTCGGTGATCTCCTCCCACTTATCGAAATCCGGGAATTTAGGATGTTCGAATTTCAGATCGGTCAGACGCAGCGGAGCGCCGCATTTCTGCAGGTTCCAGGTAATGGTTTCCGTTACATTCTGCCATGTTTTTGAATAGCTGCCGCTAAGTTTGTTTGGGTCAGCCGGATCGACGCGGGTTGTGCCGTCGCTGGTCAGCGAATTTCCGTCTATCGTGGTCGGTGTTGCGGGCATATTTAAACTTTTGCCTTCTTTCGGTGTACACTGCCCGCTAAAAGTAGTGTCGGTCGAGCCGGTCGTTTGGCCCTTTATCTGCGGCATCGCAACGCTTACAGTGTAGGTGCCGTCGTCATTCACGCCGACACTGACATTTGCGTCTGTCTTATCATTTCCGGTCGTTTCGGTTTTCGAAGTAGTCGTGCCGGTCATATTTTTCCAGCTTTTACCGCGATCGCAGGAATTGCTTTCGTTCGCTACCACGGTTTCCGTCGATGACATTTTTTGATCTATGGTAGCCTTTCCTCTGGTGCTGCCGTTCTTTTCCGGCGATTCGCTTACAGCCACCAGCGCATTATAGTTATATTCCATGTGAAAATTGGTTTTGTCCTGGCCCCGGCCGGACACGCGCTGGACTGTCTTATCATCTGTTAGAGCTTGGGTGCGTGTGTAATTTACAGTACCCGTCCAGGCGCCGGAGCATTTGGGAGCTCCCGCGGCTTTGTTCTTCGCCACGGCCGCTTTCTGGGCAAAAACCATGGAATTTGATAAAACACTGGTGATCAATAGGGTTATTAATAATTGCTTGGTAAAATTAACGGCTCTCATTTTGATTTTCTCCCGAAAAAAATTAGGCTTTTCTACCTGTTAAGGCGTGAAAAGATGAACTTAGGTATCACGAACTATTGAAAAAAAGGTTCGTATATTAGAATGTAGTAACTTGTAGTATCAATGTCCCCCGAAAGATGGAAACAAATTGAAGAGGTCTTTCAGATCGCGCTGGATATGTCTCCGCGCGAACGCCGGGAGTATATCGATCAGGCCGCAGAAAACGACCCGGAATTAAAGGACGAAGTCTCCAAACTCCTCTCCCAATTCGAAGAAGCCAGTAGTTTTATCGAGCAGCCGCTTTACGACCAAAGCCAGGCCGGAGTGTTGGTTGCGCTGATGAATGAGGACAACGACCCGATGCTCGGCAGCCTGTTGGGTTCTTACCGCATCGAGCGCGAGGTCGGCCGGGGCGGTATGGGCGCGGTTTATGAAGCCGTGCGCGCCGACGGGGTTTTCCGCCGCCGGGTAGCGATAAAGCTGGTCAAACGCGGTATGGATACTGATTTTATCCTCCGGCGTTTTCGCAATGAACGGCAAATTCTGGCGGCGCTGGAACACCCGAACATCACCATGCTTTTGGACGGCGGCACGACCGACGACGGGCGGCCTTACTTCGTGATGGATTTTATCGAGGGCCTGCCGCTCTATAAATACTGCGACACCAACCGGATGGGTGTGGAAGAGCGCTTGAAGCTTTTCATCTGCGTCTGCGAAGCGGTTGATTACGCGCACCAGAATATGGTGATCCACCGCGATCTTAAACCTTCGAATATTCTGGTCGCTAACGACGGTACGCCAAAGCTGCTCGATTTCGGCATCGCCAAATTGCTCAATCCCGATATGGCGGCCGACACGCTCCAGCCGACGGCGACCGCGCTGCGAATGATGACGGTAGATTATGCCAGCCCGGAACAAGTGCGGGGTTCCGATATTACGTATCTGAGCGATGTCTATAGCCTTGGCGTGATCCTGTATGAGCTCTTAACGGGCCATCGCCCTTACTCCTATCGCAGCCGCCTGCAGCACGATATTGCGCGCGCCATCTGCGAAGACGACCCGACCGAGCCGAGCATGACCGTGCTTCGCACCGAGGGCGCACTTCCCCTGACCCTGATCGATGAAGACGCAACCACCATTTCGCACATCGCAGAGGTGCGCGGCGAAACTCCTACCGGGCTGCAATCACTCCTTTCGGGAAATCTGGATAACATAACTCTGAAGGCGTTAAGAAAAGATCCGCAGGACCGCTATCAATCCGTTGCCGAATTAAAAGCAGATATCGAAAAGCATTTAAAAGGCAGCCCCATCTCTGCGCCGAGCTATAAACCGGAACGAAAGAATGGACACCCTGAACGGCGCTCGGAAACAAAGCTCATTGCCGTGCTGCCGTTAAAACTGCTCATATCAGGCACGGTCAGCAGCCCGGAAATCACCGACGAAACCTATCTCAGCATCGGTCTCGCCGATGCAATAATTTCGCGGCTTGCCAGCGTGCGCAGTTTTACCGTGCGCCCGACCAGTTCTATCCAGCGTTACGAAAACGAGGATGTGAGCCCGATCCGCGCCGGTAAAGAACTTGGCGTGGAATTCATCCTCGACGGGCGTATCAAAAGAGCGGCCGACCGCATTCGCGTTTCGCTGCAGCTTCTCAATGTCGAAAGCGGCGCCACGATCTGGGCGGGACAATTCGATGAAAATTTTACCGACGTGCTGCAGTTGGAAGATGCGATCTCTTCACAGGTTGCCGAGGCCCTAATACCGCAGTTAACCGGCGAAGAAAAACAAAAGCTCGCCAAGCGCGGCACCAATAATGCCGAAGCTTATGAAGCGTATCTGCGCGGCAGATTCTACTGGAATCAATTCACCGGTGAATCACTGTTCAAATCTCTCGCCGCCTATCAGAGAGCCATCGAGCTGGATCCGAATTACGCGCTCGCCTACGTCGGCATCGCGGATTTTTATAACTGGATAAATGTCTTTGGCCTGATGCCTTCGAACGAGTGCTTTGACAAAGCGACAGCGGCAGCCGAACGCGCCTTAGAGATCGACGACCAGCTTGGCGAAGCGTACGCCGCGATGTCTTTTGCGGTGCTGGGCCAGCGCTGGGATTGGGTGGAGTGCGACAGGTTGGTGAAAAAAGCCCTGCAGTACGCGCCGAACTACTGGTACTCGTACGAATGCCTTTCTTATCTCTACACCACGGTGCGAAATTTCGATCAAGGTATCGCCGCCATAAAACGCGCCGAGGAACTCGACCCTCTTTCGCCGCGCGCTATCCTGATGACCTCATGGATACATTACCAATCGCGTTACTATTCGGAAGCCATCTCGCGAGCGGGCCGCACTCTTGAGTTCGACGCAAACTTTGCCCAGGGCTATCTGCACATGGGGAATTCGCTGTCGCAAAACAAGCGTTCGGAAGAGGCTGTAGTAGCGCTCGAAAAGAGCCTGGAACTGATGCCCGGTTTTACCATGACGCGGTACATGCTGACTTACGCGCTGGCAGCCGCCGGGCAAATTGACGAAGCAAAAGCGGTCGTCGAAGAACTGCGCCGGCGGGCAAAGACAGAGTATGTAAAACCTTATTTTATCGCGCTGGGCTGTATCGCTATCGGTGAGATAGACGAGGCTTTCGAGTGGCTGGATAAAGCTTTTGCGGAAGGCGATGTGTGGCTGATCTGGATCGCCACCGAACCAAAACTCGATCCGATACGAAAAGACCCGCGTTACGAAAACCTGCCGCAGCGAATGAAACATCCGCTAACCACGCGCGATGTTGCAGACCATGTTTTCGATACCGGCGGCGACAGATCGATCGCCGTTCTTCCCTTCAAACTTCTCAATTCGCGCAAGGACGAAGACACCGGTGACGAATATCTCGGCGTGGGGCTGGCGGACAGCCTGATCACGCGGCTGAGCAACATCCGGCGTCTGGTGGTGCGGCCGACCAGCAGCATTTTGCATTACGAACAGGACACCGATCCTTTCAAAGCCGGCCGGGAATTAAATGTTGATTTTGTGCTGGATGGCCATATCCGCCACTTCGGCGAATCGAACATCCGCGTCACGGTTCAGCTTTCCAGCGTGCGCGAGGGCGCCGCGCGCTGGGCCGGGCATTTCGATGAAGAGTTCACCGACGTTCTGAGCGTGGAAGACGCCATCTCCACCAAGGTAGTGGAAACCTTGCTGCCGCAATTGACCGGCGAGGAAAGGAAAAAACTTGCCAAGCGCGGCACTAATAATCCCAAGGCCTACGAGGCCTACCAGCGCGGCCGGTTTTACTGGAACCAGTTCACGCCCGATTCGCTGCCGAAAGCTCTAAAGGCTTTTCAAAAAGCGGTCGCTTACGATCCGAAATATGCGCTGGCGTTTGTGGGGTTGGCGGAATTTTATGTCTGGGCGTCGATCCTCGGGATCATGCCGACGGAGATCGCTTACTCACAGGCGCGCGCCGGCGTCAGGCTTGCGGTCGAGCTCGACCCGTCGCTTTGTGAGGCCTACGCGGTTCTCGGATTGCTGGCCGGGAGCGCGGATTGGGACTGGACAGAGGCCGAAAAATTCCATCAATACTCATTTAAGTTAAATCCCAATTACCCGTTGGCGCATGAATGGTATGCGGCGCTGTTGATCACCACCGGCCGCTTTGAAGAAGGTTTAAGAGAGGCGCGCCGCGCCGAAGAACTGGATCCTCTTTCGCTGCGGGCAATGACCCTTACTTCGTGGAACTATTACCAGTCCGGCCTTTACAAAGAGTCGGTCGCCAAGGCAAATCAGATCCTGGAGCTCGACCGCTCTTACCCGCAGGGCTACCTGCAATCGGGCAACTCGTTGATGCATCTCGGCGAAACTGAAAAAGCGGTCGACACCTTGCAGAAGCTGGACTATCTGATGCCCGATTCCGGACTGGCAATGTACACTCTTTGTTTTGCGCTGGTCGCCGCCGGCAAAAAAGATATCGCCTTAAAAGTTTTGGACAAACTCGTAAATCTGGCTAAGGAAACTTACGTCAAGCCATATTTCCTGGCGATGGCGTATGTGGCGATTGGCGATCTGGATACCGCTTTCAGCCACTTTGAAACCGCCTTTGCCGAGCACGACGCCTGGCTTACATGGTTTGCCACCGAACCGAAACTCAAACACCTGCACAACGACCCGCGTTATATCAAATTGCTAAGAAGCATGAATAACCCCATCTTCGAAAAACTCTACCGATCTTAAATCGACGTAAACCTGGGAGCGCCGGCATCCTGCCGGCAAAGATCGCGCAGCGATCTAAAAGTTCTTTCAAGTTTTTGCAGTTTTCGTGTTACTTCGTGTGATTTCGTGGTTCCAGTCTTAAGTCACTGGTTCCCGAGGTTTAACTAAAAAGACACGAACCAAACATAAAACAAAATTCCTGAGTTAGAGACAAAGCCTATTAACCGCTTAGCCGCTCTCTACTCCGCCACCGCCGGCGCTTTCAACGGTTCAGGCAGTGACCAGCCATAACCCGCAAACTTCTGTTCCTTGTCTGAAGTATTTTCTACCCGTATTTTCCAGATGCCTTTTCTCACCGGTTTATCTATCAAAAACGAGCGGAATTTCAAGCCCATCCATTCCGAACCGGCTTTTTCCTTCCTGACAACGATGCCTTTGTCATTGATCAGGGAAACCGTGACAGAATCCGGCGCCATAAAGGTGATGCCAAAATTCTGCGCCGCTTCGACCGGCACTTCTATCTCGGCCGATTGTTTTGGTGCGATCGTCATCTGGCCATTAAAGTCCTGCAGGTCTTCCGTGGCGGCGGACGCGCTTCTTTCAAACGAAACATTACGAAACAGATTTCCCGGCGCGAATTCCTGATAAAAACCCGATCCATTATTGACGTCATAGTCGCGGTTATTTATCTGCCAGCGTTTCCAATCGGTCGGATCGTTTTTGACCGTGAGCGGGTAGGTTCCGTGCGGCCCGGTAACCAGGTGCGGCTTAACAAAATTGCCGAAATTTTTCCCGTCAACCAGTTGGTACGTCAGATCATTTGCCTGGCCCACATCCGACACGCCGTAGTGCGCCGACTTCACCGTGACAAACCCGTCGTTCCACTCCAGTCCGCCGCAGATCACCGGCACGGGATTGCCCGCCAGCGCGGAAAATTTCGTCCCGCCTGTGTTCCTCACATGCTCGTTAAAGATGAGCATATTCTCGTTCGTCAATTCCCGCGCAATGTGCAGCTCATCTTTTAAGAGCGAAAACTTGCCGGCAAAAACATCGATGCATTTTGCGCCGCCGTTCGGCGTACCGAGCATAACGAGGTGCTTGACCTGCGGGCGGCCGTCCGGAGCGACCGGTTGTTTTTGCGCGTACACCCGCGCGACCAATCCGCCCATCTGGTGAGCCACCATGTCCACATGCCAGGCATTGGTTTCCTTTTGCGCGTATTTCACGTACCTGGCGAACTGGTCAGCGTTGTCGAAGATGTTTTTCGTGTAGCCGAGATTGCCCATGTCCATCACGCCTTCGCGGGCATTTTCACCGACCGGAAATGCTTTCCACTGGTAGCTGTGACTTTCCGTCAGCAGGTTTTGATAAAGCGGTTCCCAGATGCGGTAATCGCTCCAGACACCGTGCGCCAGTATCACCGGTTTCGGTGCGATGTTGAGCGGTTTTTCTTTCTCGTCTTTTTTCTGGCCGTTCTCCTTAACCTCGGCTTTGAGGCGATGGAAAAGGTGCGGGCGGCTGTCGTCAAACCACGCCTGCCCTTCCGAATCCCAGATAAATTCAAACTCTTTTTCTTCGCCGCCTTCGATACGAAACGAGCTTTCGGCTTCTGGCAGAGGTTCGTCCGGCCGCGCGTAATTGTATTTATCGCCTTTGTAAGTCTCCACGACTTTAAGGTCGGCAAACTTGGTATCGCCCGCCATATTCAAAACTGTGACCTTAACTTTGATCTTATTACCGTCGATGGTGCCTTTTGGGTCTTCGATCTCTTTCCAGTCTTCAAAATTCGGAAATTTCGGGTGCTCGAATTTCAGGTCGGTAATGACCAATTGTCCCGGGCATTTACTAAACCGCCAGGTGACTTTGTAAATAAAACTTCTGACCGCGCCCGTGCCGTCATCGCCCCAGATCTTTGTGCCCGAGAGCACGTCCGGGCTGTCGGGATCGATCTTTTCACCGCTGACGGAAAAGCTGTTTCCCTCCACTTTGGTCACCTGGTTGACGCTGCGGTCAAAAGGCTCGTTGTTTTTCGGTTGGCAATGGCCGCTTTTCTTGACGTGCTCTTCCTGTTTGTACTGTCCCTCGGCATCAGGAAATTGCAGGCTGAAACTGTAAGTCCCGCTAAACTCGTCCACGCTTAGGTTGTATGAACGCGCCGGGCCGGCCACCTGCGCTTGCGTGAACCTGTCGTTATTCCCTTCGATCACGAACCAGTGCCCGTTCTCGCGCGAGTTGCAGGTATCGAAAACGCGTTCCTCGCCCCAGTTCAGATCTGCGTCGGAAAAACTGACCGTGGTATTTACCGTCGGCTGCTGCGGGTTGGTGTTGGCATCCACGATCGCGCGCCCGCTGTATTCATAATTACGCGAAGTTTTGTGCTTGATGCGGTCGATCGCCTTGCGAATGCCCGGTTCGTCGGATTCGAGCGAATCTTTCAGCGTGCGCGAATAGGTGACTACGCCGCTCCAGCCGCCGCTGCATTTTTTGCCCGTTTGCTTTGAAGCGGCCTGTTGTCCCGAAGCCATTGCAGCCGCCCGTTTTGTTTGCGATTCAGCGATCGTCACAAAACTCCCCAGCAAAAGGCTCACCAGATTAAGGATCGTGAATAATTTTGTTAATAAGCTTTTGTATGTAATGTTCCGCATAGACTTTTTCCGTTAAATATTTGCTTCCATAATGTAAGGCGAAAATAAGAGAGAAAAGGGTTCAAAAAAATAAATGCGCAAGTCGATTACCTCGAGGTCAGGAAGGGCTGCTTGCGCCCGCTGCGAGGTCAGAACCGGGAGCGCTATCGGTAGTCGTAACCGGGTGTCAGTAGCGTCGCCGTTAGGCAATGCGTAATGCAAACCGACAGCAAAGCGCACGCATCGCCTAACGGCAACGCTACTGACTTCCTGCAGCTAAAAAAAAGGCGCCCTTGCGAGCGCCGTTCAAAAGAGGAATAAAAATGAATTAGCCTTAGTTTTTCGCGGCATCGAGAATGGCCTGCGCCGCCTGCTCGATCAGCGGAGAGATGACGTCGTCTCCGTCCGACTTGGCCTTTGCCTTGTACTGTTTCGCCAGCGCCGCACTGCCCGTCTCTGCCGAGACCAGTTTGATGTCGATCGTGATCTCGTCCTTGGATTTCACATTGGCTTGCGCCTGTCCGGCGGAAACTATCGCCGAGGTGGCCACCTGGCCCGCCATGTTGCCTGCTACGCTGCCGGTGTGGCCGATGCCCGTTTGACCGATGGCCGGCGCCAGCACCTTACCGAACATTCCGAAACCACCGCCGCCGCCTTTTTTATGCGAAACATTGGCATAGATCACATAATCGCATTGCTTTTCTTTCGCTTCATCGGCGATCGCGGAAGGAAGCTTGGCCTCGAGCTGAACGATCTCGAGCTTCGGCGTTTTCAAATAATCGACCAGCGTGTTCTTGACCGCCGCGGCCAGCTCCTGCGCGTTCATGCCTTCGCCCACCGAACCGGTTTTTACATTCGCCATACCGATGCGGACCACGCCCGGCTTTTTATCGCCGATATCGCCTGATGACGACGCGCTGTTGTTCTGTGAAAGTTTCTGTACGTTCTGGGCCATTCCGGAACTGGACTGTCCATCGTTCGAACTGTAATTGCCGTTGCTTTTTGCGCTTGCAACGCTCGACATAGATGAAGCACTGTACATTTCCGAGGCATTTTTGACTTCGCGGAAGCCTTCAGGAACGTCGAATAATTTAGCGTCGAGCACGGCGTTTGAGATCTCCAGAACTTCCTGGACCATCGTGAAATTGGGCTGGCCGTTAGCATCGAACATCGTCATTTTCTGAATCACGGGATAGCCGGTCTTGGCCGCGCCGATGGTCTTGGTGTTGAATTTATCCTGGCAGCCGCCGCCATTCGGTTTGGGCTGATACGACTGGTAACGGCGATTGACATCGCAATCGATCGCAAACGTCGCATCGATATACCAGGCATCGATCTCCATTTTGGTGTTCACCGGATTGCACGAATCGGGCGAGCTGACGGTCTCGATCGTCTGGATGATGTGACGCGCGGTGTAGCCGAACATCTGTTTGCGTTCGCCGGTGTCCTTGTTGGTAACGGTCGTGGTAACCGTGCCGCCCTGGGTCGATTTGACGTTCTGCGTGGTCGTCGTTGCGCCGGGTGCGTTCGGCACGCTGTTGTCATAGGGGTTGATCATGTAGGTTTTGGCCGTCGGGTTGATCTGGATATCGCGCTGCAGATCACACTGCATCACGGAAACCATCATGCCGCCGGCATTTTCAGTGCGCTGGCGCTTGCCCTTGATATAGGTCGTGTTTTCGGTCGATTGGCCGCTGGCCGTTTGTTTGATCTTGATCTTTACATCCGCGAACGCCGATGTAGTGACGGTTAAAAATGCTGCTAATAATGTGAAACGAATAAAAAGTTTGGTGGATCTCATCTGCTTGCGCTCCTGGTTATTAAAATTTATCGGCGAATTATTGCCCTCAGTTGATAAGGCGAGGAATGCGGGGAAAAAGTATCACGGAGAGTTCTGGCGACTGTTGATAGGTAATGAGGTCAGTACCGGGAACGCAGTGACCGGCTCTGAGCGGAGCGAATTGTTTTCACACTGACACTGACCGCCAAATGATAAAATCAGCCGGCCCCTGCGTTCCCGGTACTGACCTCGTTTCTCAACATCTGCTAGAATTAGAGCATCCTGAAAATTTGAGGTGGTCTGCTCACCAAAACAGGAATATCTATCTTTTTTAGAGTATTTTTGAAATTCTTTTACATTATGGAAAAACAAATGGAAACAAAAAATATCAAAGCCTTCGGGGCGGGAGCGGCGGACGCGCCGTTAAAAGAAATAACCATTCCGCGCCGGCATGTAACTCCGCAGGATGTCGAGATCGAGATCCTTTTTTGCGGGATCTGTCATTCCGATCTTCATTACGCCCGCGATGAGTGGCACGATGTGATGCCGGCGGTCTATCCGTGCGTGCCCGGCCACGAGATCGTCGGGCGGGTCACCGCCGTCGGCTCCGCGGTAACCAAATTTAAGCCGGGCGACCGGGTAGGCGTGGGCTGCCTGGTAGATTCGGACCGCACTTGCCCCAGTTGTAAAGAAGGGTTGGAGCAATTTTGCCCGAACATGGCCCTTACTTACGGCTTTCCGGACAAACACGAAACTGCTCCGGTCACTTATGGCGGCTATTCGGAAAGCGTGGTCGTGGACGAGCATTTCGTCTTGCGTATTCCTGATAATCTCGATCTGGCCGGCGCGGCACCGCTGCTCTGCGCGGGTATCACCACTTATTCACCTATGCGCCATTGGGGTGTCAAAGAGGGTAAAAAAGTCGGCGTGGTGGGTGTGGGCGGCCTGGGCCACATGGCCGTGAAGTTTGCCCGGGCATTCGGGGCACATGTAGTTGTCTTCACGACCTCTGAGAGCAAAAGAGAAGACGCGCTGCGCCTCGGCGCGCATGAGGTCGTGCTTTCTAAAAATGCTTCTGAGATGGCGAAGCACGCCGGCTCTTTTGACTTTATTCTCGACGCCGTCGCCGCCGAGCACGACATCAATGCCTATATTCACCTGCTCGGACGCGATGGCAATCTGACCATGGTCGGCGCGCCGGAAAAGCCCTTATCAGTAGCGGTGTTCGGCCTTATCTTCGGGCGTAAGAGTCTCTCCGGCTCGCCTATCGGCGGTCTTGCGGAGACACAGGAAATGCTCGATTTCTGCGGCGAGCACAATATTACCGCCGACGTAGAAGTCATCCCGGCGCAGAAGATCAATCAGGCATTCGAGCGAATGCTCAAATCGGATGTAAAATACCGCTTTTCTATCGACATGGCGTCCTTAAAGTCGGCCGAGCCGGTGTAGTTCTATAAGGCAGAAAACGCGACAGTTATTGAGCGTGCTTAAATTCTTAATTTTGAGTTTCGAATTTCAAGCACGCTCCATAACTGTCGCGTTTCTGCCTTTTTTTGCCAGTCCCTAAATTAATTCACCAGCTGCGAAACGTTCTTCGCGTATTTCGGCGGGAGCGGGCTTTCCAAAAACTTCGCCCAGTTTTCCGGGTTGGCCATCTCCTGGTAAACTTTGGTCATCTCCGGCGTGTTCACCTCGAGCATAAACCTGTCTTCGATCCAAAGCTCGATCAATTGAAATAATCCGCGGCCGCGGTTGGCCGTAAAGCAGCGCCAGCCTTCGCGCGCGGCGATCGCCTTGATCTCAGCTTCGCTCAGCGGCGAATTGATGTTCAGGTGAACCGGGCCGTATTGCGAAGCTTCGTTGCCCACGGTAAAAGCGGCTTCATTGTCATCGGTGATGGTGTCGATGCTAAAGTTATCTTCGTCCGGCAGGCCGGCGCCCGGCAAAAGCTGTACGTCGATCGGAATTATTTCCACCAGCGTGCCGAGGCCGTCGTCGGCAAAAGCGACATAGCCGCCGGGGCTCGGCGGAAACGGCATGGCGTAGCCGGCCCAAAGCTCGGCTAAAATATTGGCAACTTTTTCAGGGTTATGAACTGCAAAAGAAATGTGATTTATCATAACGAACGGTCTCCTAACGGTATTAAAATCGGGAAAATCATCCCTCTGTTGGATAAAGCGTATTCGTTAGAAAAAAAGTATCAGTCTTTAATGAATAACGGTGAATGATTAATGATCAATTTTTAATTATTCATTATTAATTGTTTGGAAGCGTAAATGCTGTCAGAAAATCTGAGTTATCCACTAATCATTAATAATTATTTTTTAGCCAGCTCTCCATAAAGCCAGGCCTTGGTCATGCGCCAGTGGCGTTTTACGGTGATGGGTGACACGCCCAGTACTTCGGCGGTTTCTTCGGTGGTGAGGCCGCCGAAATATCTCAGCTCTACGATCTTGGCTTTCTCCGGGTCCATTTTGGCGAGTTCATTAAGCGCGTCGTCGAGCGCGATAAGTTCCAGGCTTTGCTCGGCGGCCTTATCAATATTTTCATCCAGCGCGATGATCTGAAATTCGTTGCCGCGTTTTTCGGCGTTGTGCTGCCGGGCGTAATCGATCAAAATGCGGCGCATTTGATTTGCCGCCACACCCAGGAAATGCGCGCGGTTCTGCCAATTGACCTGGTTGATATCAACCAGTTTCAGATACGCTTCGTGCACCAGCGCCGTCGGCTGCAGCGTGTGCCCCGAACGCTCGCGGCGCAGATAATTTCCCGCCAGGCGTTTCAGCTCGTCATAGATCAAGGGCAAAAGCTGATCTACGGCGTCACGATTGCCGTTTGACAGCTTTATTAAAAGCTTGGTTATTTCTTCAGGGTTCGGTGTCAACTTTTAGTTCCTTATGTGAGTTTACATTCGTACCGCATTATAGCTTTACCTATATTTTAAGCCAAATTTTAGAACAACTCCAAAACTTTTCCTAAAAAGAAATGCCCCCGGTAATATACCGGAGGCACTTTTTAAATATCGAAATATTTAATTCTTAGTAGCGGTTACGTCCGCCGCCGCCGCCGCCGTAGCCACCGCCGCCGCCTCTGCCGCCGCCGTAGCCGCCGCCGCCGTTATTGCGTTTTTCCTGGGGCTTAGCTTCGTTGACTTTCAGAGCGCGTCCGCCGACTTCTTTGCCGTCGAACTGGCTGATGGCTTTCTGTCCTTCTTCTTGCGAAGACATTTCGACAAAGCCGAATCCGCGTGAGCGGCCGGTTTCGCGGTCTTCAATAAGATTCGCTGACTGAACGGTACCGACTTCGGCAAACAAGTTTTCGAGATCCTGAGCCGATGTATCAAAGGAAAGGTTTCCTACGTAAAGTTTCATTGACATTACCAAATATTTTCTCCCCGTTTGGGGCTTCTAAAGAAGTGTCGAGATCGAATTGGCTTCGGAGAAAAAACTGCGAAGGTGTCGGTTTCGGATGCTCAAAAAATTTCAAGAGCTAACTTCTATGATTATAAACTGCCTACTCTCGAACTTATCCAAAAAACCGTCTTTGACTAGCGCGCCCTTAATCGGCGCAAGAGAAGGATTAACTTAATTAGTGTGAAGCATTAGCCGGGTAATAGCAAGCCTATTATTACGATTAACGGATATTATAACGATCTGGTAAGAATAGACAGAAAAAGCGATTCTAAGTGAATTGCCTTTTAGATCCGTGAGATCAATGGTGAGCAGAGCAGGGCTAGAACCTGCGACCCAATGGTTAAAAGCCAGTAGTCGCAGTTTTGTGTGAAGCTTGATGAACTTGTAAAACATTAATTATGCTTAGTTTGGAATCTCTAATAACTGCTTTGTGGTGATTTGGATGAGTTTTACTGAGTTGGCACAATTGCACACAACGTAGGCCGTCCTGATTCTGTTCTACGCGGTTAGCGCCAATCAAAAACGTAGGGATCTGCTTTCTCGCGATCGTTAAAATTCAGCAAAGTCCACACGATTTCGTAGCGCCGTAGTGTTGGTCTTGTTAAATTACTGTCGCCGTAGCGGTCGTAAGTGAAAGTCTGTTTTTTAGGTCTGGCTGCCCGAGATAGTTTTCGTCAGTTGTAAAAACGGTTTAGCTGGTCGTGGATTCTTGGTTATTGTTTTGAGTATTTCTATCGGAAATTAAGTGGGCCTTCGCAGACTAAAATGACGGCCGTATTTTTTCTCGGCTCGGGATCTTAAATGGACTCGAAGAGGAGCGCCTTTCCTCAAACACTCCATCGCCGTCATTATCAACATAAAAATATGGATATACTTTTCCCAGCCTCACTTTTATATCTTCATACCTTTCGAACGGGACATAATCGACTTTATAGGCGAATATGCGGCCTCCGAGTTCATAAGAAGTAACCGTAGAGACCTCGGTTTCCTGCTCCAGGATCTCCAGAGAACCTGTGGGTGATCGCAGAAAAAACTGCAATTTCATTTCTTGAGGAGAGTTTAAATTTTGTATCAGCAATTTTACGACCGCATTATTCAGCACCTTGGTGCCCTCAAAAACAACTCGGCTATTTGAGAGATTAGGCAGGGTCCAGCCATCCGACTTAATTGCGCTTGATTCCACTTTCTGCGCGGGGGAAGATTGACTCTGGGCAAAGAACACCGAAACGCCGGCTAGCACGAAAAAAACACTCAGTAGGGATTTTATCGGTAGTTTCATCTTACTGATCTTTCTTTTAGGAATTAGATCAATCATTTTCCGGACTCTACTTTTTCTTTTGTTGCAGTTTGCGGATTTTGAGGCTCACTTATCCGATGATCCTCTGCCTGCACTATTTTAATATAGACGTTCGTTCATTTACCCGAGCTTCATAATTTTTTACCCATTCAGGCAAGGGTGGAAATTGGGTTTGTTGTAGTCTTTCGTCAAATAAACCATCGCCATCTTTATCTACGTAGAAAATATTATAGACGGCAGCGATCAAATTCCCGTCTTTTTCGTAATCTTTGCCGAGAGGATTGTAGATCACCTGGTAAGCAAATCTTTTCCCCTTCGATTCAAAGGCGATAAAATTCCTGACCAGACATCGATTTGCCGAAATTATAATTTCATTATCCGAACGAGAATAATAGTTCTCAAAATCGATCGGTCTTTCTTCGGGAAGTAAGGCCTTTGTTTCGATCACCAGACCATCGATATATTTGACCCCTACTTTATTCGGCACCTGATTTATGGTTAAGGGGATCGCCCATCCTTCTTTTTTAATTATCCGGGGGATAGGTAAAAGGCCTTGGCGGGCAGTATTTTCCTTGTCTGTTTGGGCGTTGCTAACGAACATATTAATGCAAACAAAACCCAGCAATGCCAAAGAAAATATTCTGAAAATTCCCGAACCGTGTTTTTTCATAATTTTACCTGCTTTCTATCTACGGAACTTTAACGACTTTATCTCCATTAAAATATTTTGAAGGACTAACCGGCACTTTTCTCCCGGAGAACATGATCGTGTGCGATCCCATGGACGTTCTTAGCTTTATATTCGCCTGAGCCGTTACCTTATCAGGGCTATCGCCTCGGATAGATGCGGAAGCTGCGGTGTAAGCCGCGCTCGCGAGCTCTGCCGTCGTAGTCTGCCCGTCCGTGCCGCTGTCTACCGCAATAATGTTCGCCGCACCCTTAAACAAATTCGTTATATTTGTGGTGTCACATCCGAATAGAGCGACCGTAGAAGCTTTCACCTCTACTTGATTTGAATCGTCGTAATAATCCCTGGTATCGTCGCCCTCATTTCCCCCGATCAAAAGCGCCCTAGCCACAAAGCGGCCTTCAGTGCCGTCCGGATTAATAAGGCGTGGGCCCGACCCATGTCCGACAAAAATTACGGTTGCATTTTCTTCTTGTAAAGCATTTTGAAAATCTTCCGCTGTAGCGTCGATTCCCTTAATGACCACTTCCACCCCTTTAGCCGCCATTTTTTTAAGCTTTTCAAAATCGGGCGCAGGATTATTTATTGCAGTTGTTTTCTTTTTGTGCGTTTGCCTATCGGTTTCTGTAATAGTGGTGCTGTTGGATTGTTCTTTCGAGCTTAAAAATACAAAAATATAGACTCTCCGGGGTGTTTGAGGTTCATCGGTCCAATCCCCTACCACATTTACAATAAATCCCGAAGGATCTACAAATTTCAATGGATTATTAAGCGAATAAATATATCTATTCCATGTTATCGGACTTATCGACACTCCACTGGACAATAAAATATCGGGGGTTGTAAATCGGCCAAATTCAGAATGAAAATAACGCGCCTCAGCAAAATCGAGTTCTGTTTCGTTATCATGCTCGTATCCGGTAAATCTTTTGCGAATTTCATCTGAGTCGTAACCGATAGCAGGCGTTCGTACCGGCGTGGAAATCTCCTCACCAAACGGATGATAATCATGCCGCGCGATGACGGTGCCAGTTGCGTTTGTATTGATACGTGGGGTTCCCAGCGAATCCGAGGTTAGATAACTTACTTGGTGATCCTCTGCCAGTTGAGTTGAGTATTCCGCTATCGTTTTACTTGAAACATCGTAAACGAAAATTGTTACTTCGCCGGTGCCGGGAACATATTTTTTTACTCTTTTTCCTTCACCATCATAATAATAAACGCCGAGAACGGTATTTGATACGTCCTTAACCTGCACCATTTTATTTTCGCCGTCGTGCAGGTATTGCTGCGAGGTTCCGCCCGCGACTGCCGTATTACCCGCGCTGTCAAACGTCGTTCCTATCAGACGGTTGTTCGCCTGGTTTATTTCCGGATTGCAGACAGCGGCCGCGCAATTTGCTTCCAGTGTAGTTGTGCGATTACTGGAAGTATCGAAGCGGCGGTTTCCAAACCGGTCGTACGCAAAAGTTTGTTTCCAGCTCTGGCTGCCGGAAATTGTTTCAGCCGCATCGTAAAGACGATTTAAAGAATCGTATGAGTAATTTTGTGAGGCAGTGAATCCCGGAGTGCCATTGGCCGTTGGAACGGTGATCTGCTGATTTAAAACGTTTCCGTTATTTTGAGTAGTGCCGTAATTGTAATCGAGCTTCAGCAGGTCGGTAGAATTTTGGGTAGTGCCGAGGGCGATGCGGGTCGGCTGAAGGCGAGAATTATAATTCGTGCTTTCCCAATGCCCGTTGCCGAGTTGAACGGCGACAACAGCTCCGCTCGGCGCGTAGGAGAAGTTGCTGGCGTAATTCCAGTAACCCGCACTCGCGTTCTTTTTACTTTCGACTAGTGAGAGAGAGCCGTCGTTATTCAAAACATTTTTTACCTTTCGGCCGTTGGGATAGACTTCTTCGATCAGAGCCCCGGATAAACTAAAAACATAGGATATTTCATAGTCTACACCATCTGTCAACTGCTTTGATTTTAGAGCTTTACCGGCGATGTCGAAATTGGAGTATTGGGTTGTCGAAATGGAATTGGCAATTTTGGTTAATTTGCCCTTAGCGTGCGGCTCGCTGTCGTATTCAAATGTAACTGTAGGTGTGGAATACGTTGTCTCTCCAGAATAACTTCTTTGTGTAACCCTGTTTAACGAATCGTAAGTGTATGAAATCAAGACGTTTCGAGCATCGCCTTTTTGCGTCACGTTGCCGTTATTGTCATACTGATAGGTTACCACCCCTGATTCGGGGGTAGTCGACGACGTTAATCTTGCAAGACTGTTGTGGGTAAAATTACGGGTTTGCTCACCTTGGGAAACCGTGGAGAGATTACCCGTTAACCCATAAGTGTAAATGGTTCTGTAGCCGCTGTCAAGACCTGTTTGTCCCGGAAAAGTAATAGGTTCGGTGGCTGAATCCTGCGGCGCGACCTCCCAGACATCCGTTAATTGGCCGAGCGCATTTGTCCGGCTGATGCGTTTCCTTCCTGCCTGGTCCGTAACGAGCATCCGGTTGGCATCCTTGTCACTCTTGACTACCCCCGTGGTACTAGCATTACCTCCCCACGGCGCGGGCAGGCTCGTGCCGGCGAAAGTAGAAATCTCGCTATGCTTGCCGAGCCGATCGGTATAGTTCAGCGTCCACCCGAAAGTGGACTCACCGGTGGCCGCACCGCTGGTTGCGGCGCGGTAGGGGGTAGAGGTAATAACATAGACGCCGTTGCTGTTCTCAGGATTTGCCGGATCGTCATACCGGTAACGAGTTTGAATTTTTACACCCTCGGATTCGTTATAAGGATCTTCGGTTAACGCATTTTCCAGCGTGCGCGAAAGCCGCAGCCTGCCAAGCTCGTCATAATGCTCTATCGAAACCTTGCGCCCATCGCCTTTCGTTTCGACGTCTGCGCGAACAATCACCCGCCTGTCCGCCGTGCTGTATTCGCTTCGCACCCATGACTCGAGTGCGCTGCCCTGCGCGGTAATAACTTTGACCGGCCGGCCCGAGCGCGTCATACTCCCTTGCATTGGTAACGGCGTTATCTACGTCCGTGCCGGTGAGGGGCAAACCTGTAAAAAAATCGTACGTCGCAGTGAAGGTTCGCTTGATGGAAGTTCCGTAAGCGGTCTCGGTTTGCGTCGGGTAAAGTTTGTCTACATCTCCATTCGGGCCGGCGATGTTGTCGTAAGTGATGCGAGTTTGATTGCCGTTGGCGTCTTTTTGCAAGACGGGGTTTCCCCATTCATCGTACTCTGTGTGAGTGGAAATTGAATTGCTTGAATTCAGACGGCTGCCGTTAGCATCGGGACTGGCCAGCGCGCCTCTGCTCGAATCCCACGAACGTGTTTCTTTCAGATTACCTTTAGTGTCGGGGTTGTCATAATAGAACTCTGATCGTGTCTTGATATTGTCGCCCGCGTCACGGATCTCGGTCGATTTGAGGACATTTTTTAGTTGTGACGGCGGAGCGATGTTGTAAGTGTTCGAATCGTCGACATTGCTGTCCGCATCTGCTGCCTGGTTGTAATAGGTGTTGACCGTCTTTCGCTTTAACGTAAGCCCGCTCGAAGGCATGGTCAATACGCCATTTACCAGAACCGAACCGCGGGTCACCCAATCGTACTCTTTAACTTCGAGTACATTTCCATTTTTATCGTATTTGTAATCTTTAATTGCGGTCAGCGAATTTGAAGTGATGTTGCCGTTGGTTTCAGGCAATGTAACGAACTCGGTTTTTACATAGGCATTAGCTTGCCCGACCCCGTTCCACTGGGCCGGCCCAACGGGAGTTCCGCTGGACAAGGAATAGGGCATATTGTGAGCCCATATTTGCTCCGTAACAGAGCCGTCCGCGTTTCCGTTTCCGTAAGCCAATCCCTGTTTCCACGTTTCGATAGGGCCATACAAGGTATTGCCGGACAATGAACCACTCGGCCCCTGGTAACCGTTACCAGTCGGAGAGACACTGTAGACCCACGAATCGGTTTGAAGGCCGCTGGTTATTCCATCGTACTGCTCATGATAGTTCAGGTCCTTATGAACCGTGTACCGCCCCAAGATATCGGGGGCGATGGTTTCGTCACCGCCTAACCCCGGCTGATCATATTCAAAAGTGCTATAAGCGGCGGTGGGAGCGGTAATTTTGTTGATCTCTCCCCATCCTTCCGTGAACTCCCCGTATTTAGTTTCTTCTATCGACGCGTTATATTCAAAATCAAGTGTTTGTTCTCCCAACTGCTGGGGAAATATTATCTGTGTTATTACTGGAATTTGCTCCATGAATTCTTTGTATCGGAATTCGGTCGGAGCGGTGTTTGAAGGAGCCTGGCGGAACTTTCGATAAACGTACCGGCTTCCCATTTTCAGACGCGTTTGTAATACCTCGCCGCCGACTCCCTTTACATTTACCACGTAGTCGCCGTTCGCATCCATTAATATTTGAATTGACCGGCCGAGTTGGTCGGTGATGCCCTCCGCCCGGTGTTCGACGGTGTTGCCGTTGCGGTCGGTCATTCGCTGTCCGACTTCGAGTGTAGTAGGAGGAGCGTTCTCAACCATCGTTCCGTCAGGAAAATACAATTTCCAGTTACGCCCTCCCGCTGTTATCGGTTGTGAATTTGGCACATAAGGAATAAACAATCTGAGGCGCGATCCGTCCATCGTTATATAGGTCATTCCGCTATTCGATACGGAGCCAAAGTTTTGGTTTACAGTGCAAAGACCACCTTGTTCACCTTGTGTTGCGAAATAAGTTGTTCCATTCGGATCGACATTTGCGTAACCGTCTTCCCACATTCCCACCCACTGGCTGCGTCCGGTTTCGGGAAAAAACTGTCTTACCGAACCATCCGGCATATCCATTTCCACTTTCCAGCGAAAAGAAATATGCTCAACCGGATCATTCATACGGCAGACGTTCGGGATCCCCTCACTCAACTGGCGGTCAGTAGTCCGTAAACTGAAACCGGAATGTATCGTCCAACCGCCGCGATCCGAACGAGAAAGAGTGTTTACCGAGTAATAGCCGTTCCCTCCTTCATTGGGCAGGCCGTTATCAAATGTTTCCGTGAATGAGTCCCAGATTTTACTGTTGTATTGCAGTGTCACCGTATATCCGGGGCTGGTACCGCGTCCCTTAGGAAGAGAAGCCAGCGGGATGTTAAGCATCATATTCCCGTTGGCAGTATTGATGGTTTCAAGACCGGTTGAGGCATAGGAATTGGCCGCTTGAAATCCCCGGTCCGGCTGTTGCGCGATCAAACTGCCGGCGGTCAATAAAATCAGCGTTGCAATGAGGATTCCTTTAAATAAGGATATATTCTGATTCCATCCAGTCAGCACAATTTGTCCGATCGTTGCTTTCATAATTTCACCGTTTTTATAGTTGAGAGTTTTTCTAAATCGTCGTGAGCAAATTTATCTTCTATATAAAGCCGGAACCGGAATATCTCCAGCCGACCCCCAGATCTCTACGCGGGTCGAGCTGTCATGGCTGTTGCGGATGTACCAGTTGCCCGCGCCTTTGCCCGATGGCTTCCAGGTAGCGATGTCACATTTGCCGTCCGCGTCGTAATCGTTTTGCACCGCGATGTTGGTGGCGAGATACCAGGTGACCGTGGTGGTCTGCCCGTCGGAGCTTTGTTTGATCACCCAGTCTGCTCCGTGTCGCAGCGCAAAGTCTGCCTTGCCGTCGCCGTCATAATCTCCCGGAACAGGAGAGTCGCCGTTTGAACCCATCGTCTGCGTCATCGAGTTTCCCCCTTCCGAACTTTTTCGGGCATAGAAGGTGGTGGCGGAATTTCGCCAGACAGCCGCATCGGCTTTGCCGTCCCCGTCATAATCGGCCGGCGCGGCAATATCGCCTGAGTTGCCGTACGCGATATCGACGCTGTTATTGTTGGAGCTGTTGATGATGTACCAGTGTTGATTGGAAGGCCGGTACAGCGCCGTGTCGGTTTTGCCGTCACCGTCGTAATCGGCCGGAACAGGCACATCGCCGCTGGTTCCCTGGTAGACGACATAATAGGAACCGCCTCCGCTGGGATAGATCCACCAGACACCGGTGGAACCGGGGCGGAATATTGCCAGGTCCGTTTTGCCGTCGCCGTCATAGTCTCCCTGGACAGGTACATCTGGGACACCGTTTACTACCCCGCCCCAGGCAACCGTGAAGGATTGCGAGCCGGGCCCTCCCATGCAGTACCAGTAACCATTGGAAGGCCGCCAGACAGCCAGGTCGGCAGGAGGAATGGCGTTGGCCGCGGCGTCTTCTACCGCCAGCAAACGCGAACCGGCATAGATATATTCTTTTGATAGCTGTGGAGTGGGTGTCGGGGTGGGTACGGGCATAAAAGGATTAATGCTGGCCAGCAAGCTTTCATTCTTCGCCAGTGGGTTCTGCTTTTGCCTGGCCGTTTCCGCGCGGGCCGATTCCTCCAGGTATTTCAATCCTGCTCCCAGCACTCCCAGTGAAAGAAAGGCAATTATTCCTATCAACCACCAGCGGGAAGAATTTTTTATATTAGTCGGAAGACTTTTTGGTGTGTTTTGATTTGGTAAGGACGATTTTTTGGAAAATTCAGACACCTCTTTTCGATCCGTAATCGAATATATAGAGACATTCTTATGTCCCTTGTTTTTATTTTTGGACATAGTTACCCCGACGGAGTTAATCCTAAATTTTCTTTACTGATTTGGGAGCTCGAAAAAAATGAGCTTTTTACTAAAGCATTGCAGGGAGCTTTAGTTTGAGAAACTTACTACCAATTTGTTAATACCAGTGTAAGAAACCAAGTATTCATGTATTACTAACAATGAGCAACTTTTATAAAGCAAAAGGGAGGTAGTGTCAAGCATCTTTTGGTAAAAGTTTTTAAATTACAATGTTGCAAAGAAAAGCTTGAAAATAATTAGATAGTGCGGGTGGACATACTGTATCGCAAAACTAATGGTTCATAGGCTACCTCGATCGTGTATGTTGCCAAGAAATTCGTTACATTTATTTTCAAATTTAGTTTATGCGTTGCGATAATTTTGCGCAGAGAGGCGCGACAAATAAAATTGAGAAATGATGTTTGGAACGTAAGATCAAATTGGCACACTATCGGCAAAAAAAATAAAGGGCAACTCTATAAGTTACCCTATTTTTGAAATTAATGGTGAGCCGAGCAGGACTCGAACCTGCGACCCAATGGTTAAAAGCCATAGGCAAGCGTTTAAGTGACTTGTTCTTAGGTGTCTTGCGTGCGATTTTGATTGACTCTGACGCTAAATCTGTTTCGCTTAGTTTCCTTCAATTTCGACCACTTTCACTGAGTTGGCACACAATTGGCACACTAATTTGTCTTCTTCAAGTCCTTAAATTGATGGATGAAAGTGGCTTTGCCACTAAACCCGCTTAAAGTTTAAGTTTGTCCTAAAAATGCTTTAACTTGCCTCAAAAGTGGTTAAGTCTTTAGATTGATATTGCCGGAATTCAGCGATCACGGCCTTGAGTAAGCAGTCATCACAATACAAGGTTATAGGAAGCCTTCGATAAAATTCTCTGACAATATCGCGGTCATAACCGATAAGCTCTCTGGTTTTATTAGGTTGGGTATTAAAGGATTTTCCGCACGTCTTGCACTCTATAACTGCCACTTTCTAACTCTCTTCCGGTTCAAAGGATTTGAGTATTATAGCTAAAGCGCTTTCAAAGTTCAAAACCTTATGTTCGCCGCCTGACAGAAGCAGATATTTCGTTTTGGCTTACCTCACAGTACGTTAAATGCAAAATCTGTGCTACTACTGTATATACATATCCCAGCCAAACAATTTTGTTTGCCATTGCGAATCCCTTGTAACAGGACATTCTGTTCGCAACAACTGCTCTTTTAGCTTTCTGAGGCTCGTTTTAACTCATCTTGTTATCCAGCAACTTTTACCCTGACGGAAATAACAAAACGAAACAGTGCCCAGAGTGTAAATCCACTTTTGATGAATTAGCATCGAATTCTATTCTCGGTCAAACCGATGAAATAATGCAGGAGTTATCCGAGCGCCAAAAGACTTCCGATCTGTGCCTAGACTGCTTATTGGAAGAAAAAATAATAGAGATAGGTGAAGCTACTTTAGGCTCCAAGACTCTCCGCGCATAAGATTTAAAGCCTAGCCTGTTTTGGTGTCCTGCACCCTTTGCATTTGTTTTTGTATAGATCGCAGGCTTGAGACCACATGGAAGGATTGCGCGGCTCGTCAAAGATTATAGTTTTTGAAAACTGGATGTCCCTAATAATACCACTGACTGATAAGTGAAGATTATTTCTTTTAGCTTTGTGAAAAGCTTTATCTATTATTTTCAGGCAATCGTTTCGACTTGGCTTTCTCATCATCCCTCACTTTCTTTCTACTGGCTTTCCAAGCCTGCTCTGCCGTCGCGTATGCGGTCACACAGGACGATTTACCTTGTAGGACTAGCTCGAAGTCGGACTCAGTAAAGAAACCTACCTCAGAGCCGTACACCGTGATCTTATCGCTGGTTGTGATTATCTCGTCGTGATCCGGGTCGTGTGTCCACAGAATAACTTTATCCAGATACGCCTGAGAATTAGTATTGCCGATACGCCCAGATAGTCGGAAACGCCTTACTGCCCGTGATGAAATTTTCATTTCGGACATTGTAGCGAAGTGAAGTTTTTAGGAGAATGAGTGTTTTGGGATGTTTGGGATTTTTTATTGACAATATTCTTGCTAGAGATTAGGGTTTACCGCACAGTTCTACACATCTCAGTCAAGTCTTTTTTGTGTCACAACAATTAAAATTTTATGCAAACAAAAACCAATTCCGACGGCAATAAAACCAGTCAAAATCAAAGCAATAATAAAAACATTGGCTACTTATCGGGCGCTGTGTTGGTTATCTTGATTTGTATTTTGACTGTTATTTTCCTTTGGGTTTACGATGTTAGCTTCAGGCAACTTGACCCAAACTCCAACAACCCGCCACCCTTGGTGTTTTTCGTGACATCGGTTTTTAGTTTGCTGGTATTCGCCGCAGTCATCATACAAATCATTATAAATGGACTTCAATGGCACGCGATGTATAAGGGATTGGCAACAAGTGATGCCGCACTTGAGCAGGCTGAGCGGTCTATGATAATCAGCCAAACAGCCTATGTAATGGTAAAGAAACTTGTGTTTGAGGACTTTATGTTGGGAAAACACCCAACTATAACGATGATCCTGCATAATACCGGCCAAACCCCGGCTTACGAGGTGCGCGTTTACCCTCACTTTGACAATAAAAAGCGTCCGTTTTCGTTCACTAAGGCAGAGGCTGTAGATATGAAGGATCCCTTTGGTCAAGAGATATATCCCATAGCTTTGGGTCCGAACGGAGATGACACTACCCAGCCTGTTTTTATGCCCGTGCCGGTCACGGAAGCCATACTGAAATTCGAAAAAGTTCAGCCCTTCCATTTTTGGGGATTGATTACCTATGTTGATATTTTTGGGCGAGATAGATGGACTGAATTTTGCTATTGGAAATTCGTTCCGGGCGAAATCAAGCCGGGGGAAAGCTCTTTGGCAATGAATGAATCCAATAACGACACTGATAAACCCTACATAAAGGAAAAGGCAAATTAAGACACTGCCAGCCAAGTAAATAAGCCTTTTGCCCCTAAACACCTTAACCTTGCCTGCAAGTGCTTAAAGTTTAAGTCTACCCTAAAAGAGCTTTAACTTGCCTCAAAAGTATATGTTCGCCGCCTGACAGACCCGCAATCGTCATTTTTGATAAAACATCAAAATATACGGAGAAGTCTAATTACAAAGGGGGTGCGGTATGAAACGGTGTCCGAAGTGTCGATTGGCTTTTGAGGTGCACATTCTTGGCGACAATCGGCGTTGCCCCGACGAAATAATGAGAGAGCTATTGCGCCTTCAGGAAACCTCTGATCTGTGCCTGGATTGCTTACTGGAAGACTGGGTAGCAAAGATTGGCGCGGCTAAGCTGAAACAGCGGTACTCAGTACCGGCCACGGCGCATGGCAAGCACAGCCAACCCTATTACCGGCCCGGAATTCTGTGATGGCGATAGAAAAAGGCGCTCAGCCCAAACCGAGCGCCAGTCCTAGTTTTTAATAATCTACCATCTTACTTGCCGTTCTTGCCGCTAGGCTTGTTCGGCGTCTGAGTTAAAACCGACGCAGCAAGAAGAGGAAAAACAGAAATTGCCTGTCATAATTTACGATTCCGAAGTTTAATTTGCCGCGTTGCAATTCCATTTTCCATTACTTTTCTCGCACGTATATCGATGTATAGTTTCAGAAAAACCTCTTCTACTCTTACTTCTCCAGGTTCGCCCGAATTCTACCGTGGCAGAATTTTTATTAATAAGTATATTCTTGAAAAAATAAAGGGCCTCTCCGGTAATATGGCTATCAATTAATTTAATCTTGGCGTTTCTATTTTTATTGATAGAGTCTATTGAGACAGATGAGAGAAAATTGTTTCGTAATAAATAGACGTAAGCAAGATCATCGGGATCGTTAAGAAATTCGCCAAGGATCAATTCAGCCAATTCTATCTGACTCCTCTTTGATTCTTCATATTTAGCTAATAAATTAGACTTTTCAACCTTCTTATTTTTATTATCAGGCGGCGACGCTTTTCTGGAATAAACTATAGGAGTGGGTTTGGACCGATTTGCGGATTTTTTTTCGGTTAGGATTTTATTTACAGTACGTGCAGTAGTAGCAGTATCATATTGATCTGCTTTTTTTTGATTGTTTTTTGGCAACTCTGAGGAAAAGTAATATGCTTTTTGCGACTTGCCTTTCTCTTCCTTAGAACATCCCCGCAGACACTCATACGTTATATAGATTGCTTTATTTGACGAAAGATATTGTTGCGCCACATTAAAAATAAATGACTGTCCGGGCTTCAGATCAATCGCATAATATGACTCTCTACGAGTATATGCCAGAGGCAACTCTTTTACTTCTTTATCTTTTGAAGTGCAATATTCTTTCTCAACCACCTCGTAGTATAAAGCTACTTCCTTACTAACGCCTCTTAGAAAATCCAAAGTTTCCTTATCATCAGAGGCTAGAATCTTCAAAGTCTTTTTTGATTTATTCGTGAATTCCAGCCAAACTCTATCCTTGCTTTCGTCAGAATATATTGATTCTTTTTGCCCAGATTTAACATAGACAATAGAATAATTAAGATCGCAGTTCCCTTTTTCAGCCGGTCGAGAAGAAGAAGGAATTATTTGCGCATCTGCAACTACCAGGAAGATGTTAAGTAAAAGTAATGTTTTTAAAATAAAACTTATCATATTAGTTTTTTTCTTCTTTGAGAATCAAGGTTTTTTCTTGGGAGCAATTAACCCATAACCGCCCTCATTCCGGGGCTTTTCTAAAATCTGCCTAATCGCCTTATCTCTATTAACATCCAAAGTAGCCTTGTCCGCTTTTGCCCAACTGGGGTCGTACAGCCTCCCAGCTTTGGCATCATATGGCTCATTCGGCTGCTGCTTTTCTCTCACTAATATATCCGCAAGCATGCTAATGTACTCTTTGTCCCATTGTGAATTTTCCTTTTTATTAATTACGGCATCTCGTTGGTCTTGAACGTTCGCACCTTCATTTGCAATCAGACTGGGTATATAATCGGAATCCCAACTATCTGAGCGCATGTGTATTTCTAACGATTTGATCGATATATCCGTAACCACCCATTTTCCTTTTATCTTTGTTTCAGTTTTTAATAAGTCAGATTGAGTATTCCCCAACCCGCGAATTTTAGAATCGTCGCCCTGTACAATAACCAAACCGTCTTTTATCCCACTTTTACTGACTCCTCTTTTGAAATCCCAATATGCTTGTAGAGCGCGTTTTACGATTTTGTATTCTGCGGATTTCTTGTCATATTGATTCAAGGCAGCAATTGCCTTTACGACCCCGGCATCAAATTTCCCGCATTTTTCTTTACCTGCTTTGCATTCATAAAGTCCTGTCGGATCAATTTGAATAAGTGGATTGTTCAATACATAAGCAAACTTATTCCAGCTTTGTGGTAATGACGGCCTCGCTGAGTTTAACAACGGATCTGCGCTATTGAATCTGCCATGCCGATTCTGATAATACCTCGCTTGAGCAAAGTCAAGATCGGTTTCTTTATCCTTTTCATAGCCGGTAAATTTCTTCCTGATCTCATCCGAATCATAACCGATAGCGACTGTCCTCTGACCTGTGCTTATCTCTTCGCCGAACGGATGATAGTCGTGGCGTGCGATCACCGCGCCGCCAGCCCCCGTGCTGATACGAGGAGTGCCAAGCGTGTCGGATGTTAAATAGGCAGCTTGGGGTTCCGAACTTAACTGATTTGAATACTCCGCCGCCGTTCTCCCTAAAGCGTCATAGACGAAGACAGTTACTTCGCCGGTGCCTGGAACATATTTCTTTATCCTTCTTCCATCGCCGTCGTAATAATAAACACCGAGTACCGCGCCCGAGGCATCCTTTGCCTGCACCATTTTGTTCTCGCCGTCATAAAGATACTGCTGAGAGTCGCCGCTAACGGTCGTGTTACCGGCATTGTCAAAAGTCGCTCCGACAAGACGATTGTTGGCCTGATTTATTGCCGGATTACAGACGGCTGCGGGGCAGTTCGCTTCTAAAGTTGTGGTGCGGTTATTGGAAGTATCGAAATGCCGGTTTCCAAACCGGTCATAGATGAAGGTCTGTTTCCAGGTTTGAACGCCGGTGATGATTTCGGCTGTGTCATAAAGCCGGTTCAAAGAATCGTAACTGTAATTTTGTGTCGCCGTAAAACCTGGATCGCCGCCGGCCGAGGGAACAGTTATCTGCTGGTTCAAAACGTTTCCGTTATTTTGAGTCGTCCCGTAATTGTAATCGAGCTTAAGCAGATCGGCGGCGTTTTGCGTGGAACCGAGAGCGATGCTGGACGGCTGAAGGCGGGAATTGTAATTCGTGCTTTCCCAATGGCCGTTACCAAGTCGGACGGCAGCTATCGTTCCCGCCGACGTGTAGGTAAAGTTATTCGCATAGGTCCAGTAACCTGAATCCGAATTCTTTTTGCTTTGGATTTGGGAAAGAGACCCATCATTATTCAAAACGCTCTTCACCCTCCTTCCATCGGGATATGTCTGTTCGGTTAGGGCTCCGGATATGGTGTAGGAATAACTGTGAATATAACTACGTCCATCCGTCACTTGCTCAGAAGACCGGACATTCCCTAAGACGTTAAAAGAGGTATATCGGGTTGTCGAGACCGAAGAATTTATTTCCGTGAGTGTCCCCTTAGCATGGGGCTGGCTATCGTACAGGTATGTGACCATGGGAGTCTGATACCCGCCGGTTTCCCCGGCGTAGCTCCTCCGCGTGATTCGATTCAGAGCATCGTAGACATATGAAACAGCGACTCCTCGTACATCTATCTTGCTGATAAGATTGCCGTTAGGATCGTATTGATAATTTATCGTGCCGGACTCAGGATTTGCAGCGGAAGTTAATCGTGAAAGACTGTTGTATGAAAAGCTGCGAGTCTGGCCACCTTGGCTAACCCCGGTTAGGCTGCCTAAAACGCTGTAATTATATGTAGTTCGATAGCCTGAGTCAACATTATTTTGTTCGGGGAAAGAAACAGGCTCGGTAGCCGGATCCGGGACTGTGACCTCCCAGACATCACTTAATTGACCAAGAGAATTCGTCCTGCTGATGCGCTGCTTGCCCGCTTGGTCGGTTACCAGAGTACGGTCGGTATCGACATCTGTTTTGACCGTTCCCGAGGAATTTGAATTGTTGCCCCACGGTGCGGGCAGAGGGGCACCGGAGAAAGTCGTCGCCTCACTGTGCTTACCGGTTTTTGTGATGTAACTAAGCGTCCAGCCCATGGTGGATTCGCCCGTGGCCGCACCGCTCGTCGCCGTCCGGTATGGATTGGAAGTAATACTGTAAGAACCATTGCTGTTATTGGGATCAGTCGGATTGTGATAGCGATAACGCGTTTGTATCTTTATCCCGTCAACTTCGTTATAGGGATTCTGAGCAGCATCCTCAAGCGTACGCGAAAGCCGCACCCTGCCAAGCTCGTCATAATGCTGGATCGCGACTTTACGCCCGTCGCCTTTTGTTTCGATGTCGGCGCGAATGATCACCCTTCGATCCGGAATACTGTATTCTGTTCGTACCCAGGATTCGAGTGCCGTGCCTTGTGCCGTTATTGACTTAACTACCCGACCCAGCACGTCATACTCGATGGCATTTGTCAGGCCGTTATCAACATCCGTGGCGCTGAGGGGCAAGCCGGTGTAAAAGTCATACGTCGCCGTAGAAGTTCGCTGAATAGAGGTTCCGTAAGCGGCGATGGTTTGAGTGGAATAAAGACCTGCGAAACTGCCTTCAGGTCCGGCAACATAATCGTAAGTCGTTTTTAATCGGTTGCCCTTAGCGTCGATCTGTAAGATCGCATTGCCGAATTGATCGTATTCCGTGCGGGTTGAGATGGAATTGTTCACATCCAGCTTGCTGCCCGTTTGCGGATCTTCCGAGTTTAATTGGCCTTTACTTGAATCCCACATCCGAATTTCCTTTAGATTGCCGGTGGTGCTCGGATTGTCGTAATAAAATTCAGTTCTCGATCTGGGAACGTTGCTCTCGTCCCTCGTCTCGGTCGATCTTATGATATTGTGCAGTCGCGGCGCGGCGGGGTCGGGATTCGCGTAATGATTCGGGCTGTTGGTCCAGGTGTCGGTCGCCAGGGGAGTGGGATTGTAATAGGTATTGATCGTCTTTCTCTTCAGGCTCAGGTCGCTTGGCAGGCCTATCGGCCTTGAATTGATACCGCTTCCACTGCGGGGCACCGAACTATATGGCACCCAATCATATTCCCGTACTTCAAGGACATTTCCGTTTTTATCATAATCATAATCCCTGGTAGCAGTTAGAACCAGAGTACCGTAAAAATCTGGGATGCTGGTAAATTCTGTCTTTACATAAGCGTTGACCGCATACCCCCCGACATTTGGAGCTTCATTTTTCGCCCATATTTTTTCCGTAACTGTGCCGTCAGGATTCTCGATCCGGGAATTGTAGCCGAAGAAATCCTGGCTCCACGATCCGCTCTCGAAATGTTTGCTCCCAGCCGGGGAGATCACCTTATTTTCGTTGTATTTGGTTTTCTCGACTACGGACTCTGAACTTCCGTCATACTGCGATTGATAAGTCAAAGTTCGGCCTAAAACTCCCGCATCCAAAACCATTTGGTTATTGAAAGGAACGGATGTGCCTTCTCCAAGCTGATAAGCATACTCAGCTTCAGCGCCGGAAGGTAAGGTAAGAGTTTTTAGATCACCCCAACCTCCCGTGTAACCGCTGGGTTCCGTATCGGAGGCGTTATAGGTAAAGTTGTATTCCTGACTGCTTGCTTGTACAGGCAAAGTTATCTTATCGACATTAACAAACTGCCAGAACCTTTCTTCATATCTCTCAAAAATGGGTGCATTAAATGCGGAAGTTGCCTTGTATTTGCGATATACCCAATACTCCTTCCAGTGGACGGTGGTTTCCAGTAATTCGCCGTTAACTCCGGGAGTAATTATTTTATTAATGTCGTTTTCGTAGTTGCTGACAAAAACATATTTACCCACGTCGTTCTGGATCATTATTCCCGTCAGGCCGTTAAGCGTCGCCCCTCTCCAAACCACTTTATTTCCGTTGCGGTCGGTAACTCTTTCAAAGATAGATGTGTCGTCTTCCGGATTATATTCCACCTTACTGCCGTCCGGCAGGTAGAGGGTCCAGTGAGCTACTCCGCTTGCTCCGGACGGGATGAACAGACGCATCCCGGAGCCGTCGCTGCTGTAATAATTCATCCCATTATTAATGACTTGCCGGGGATAATAGTTACAGCTAACTTCATGTCCAAGGCCGACACTTTCGACATAAACATGCCTTAGACCTGTCGGATCGATCGAGAAAAAGTCATGATCGAACGGATCGCCGAAATCTGCGCCCGTCCCGTAAGGCCGAAACGTGACAATGCCGCCATCCGGCATCTTCATCTGAACTTTATAGGTATAACCGTTTTTGGCGTAGGTATACTGATTGGCCTCGTAGCATATATTTGCTTCGTCCGGATCAAAGCTGTTGATGACGGACAATTCATACCCGCCCGAGTTAAGCCGCCAGCCGCCGTCTTGGGCTTGAACGAGCAATTGCTTAGTGTAAAAAATATTGCCGTGTACCGGATCGGGGCTCCCGTTGAATTTATACTGCTGTTTGCCGTCCCAGAGCTTGCCGTTATATTGCAGACTTACCGTGTAACCCGGTGAAGTGCCCCTTCCCGCCGAAAGCGATCCCAATGGAATATTCAACATCAAATTGGCGTTTCGTAAATTTACATTTTCAATGTCCGATATCGCATAGGACTCTCCCGCTTGAAAACCCCGAACGGGTGTTTTTTCCTGGGCAAATAGATTTGCGGTTGCTAATAAAAAACTAAACGCAAGCAGCGTGAATTTTGCCTTTTTGATCAATAATAAATATAAGAAATTTTTTACCAAAAAGAATTTGATCAAAGTTTCATTAAATTCTGTCTTCATATTTGCATTGTCCTCTGCTGAATCACTTATCTTTCCCATTGCTCTTTCACTATGAATCATCGGTTGCTATGGTTTGCTATCTTCGGTAGAGTGCCGGAACCGGCACATCGCCCGCCGCGCCCCAGCTCACCGTTCGGGTTGAAACGTCGTGGCTGTTGCGAATGAACCAACCGCCCGCTCCTTTGCCCGAAGGCTTCCACACTGCAATGTCGCACTTGCCGTCGGCGTCATAATCGTTCTGTACCGCTATCCAGGAACCGTCATACCAGGTGATCGTCTCGGTCTGCCCGTCGGAGCTTTGCTTGATCACCCAGTCGTTGCCATGCCGCACCGCGAAATCCGCTTTGCCGTCACCGTCATAGTCTCCCGGAACAGGAGCGTCGCCGTTTGATCCCATCGTCTGCGTCAGCGAGTTTCCGCTTTCCGAGCTTTTCCGGGCATAGAAGGTCGTCGAGGAATTACGCCAGACTGCCGCATCGGCTTTGCCGTCGCCGTCATAATCAGCCGGTGCGGCAATATCGCCCGAGTTGCCGTAGGCGATATCGACGCTGTTATTGTTGGAGCTGTTGATGATGTACCAGTGTTGATTTGAAGGCCGGAACAAAGCGGTGTCGGTCTTGCCGTCGCCGTCGTAATCAGCGGGAACAGGTATGTCGCCGCTGGTTCCCTGGTAGACGACGTAAAAGGAACCGCTGCTGGGATAGATCCACCAGACACCGGGGGAACCGGGGCGGAATATCGCCAGATCGGTTTTGCCGTCGCCATCATAATCGCCTTGGACAGGTACATCAGGAACACCGTTTATCACCCCACCCCAGGCAACTGTGAAAGTCTGTGATCCCACACCCCCCATGCAATACCAGTAACCGTTAGAAGGCCGCCACACAGCCAGATCGGCGGGAGGGATGGCACTAGCTCCTGCATCTTCTACCGCCAGCATTCGCGAACCGGCATAGATATATTCTTTGGAGAGTTGCAGCGTGGGGGTAGGAGTGGGCACGGACATAAAGGGATTGACCTTGGCCAGCAAACTTTCATTCTTCGCCAGTGGGTTCTGCTTTTGCCTGGACGTTTCCGCGCGGGCCGCATCTTCCAGGTATTTGAGTCCGGCACCTAATACTCCCATTGAAAGAAAAGCAATTATTCCTATCAACCACCAGCGGGAAGAATTTTTTATATAAGCTGAAAGACTTTTTGGTGTGTTTTGATTTGGGAAGGATGTTTTCTGGGAAAATTCAGACGCTTCTTTTCGATCCGTAATCGAATATATAGAGACATTCTTATGTCCCTTGTTTTTATTTTTGGACATAGCTATCCTGTCGGAGTTAATCCTAAATTTTCTTTACTGATTATGGGAGCTCGAAAAAAGTTGAGCTTTACTAAAGCGTTGCAGGGAGCTCTAGTTTGTGGGAACCATTACTGCCAATTTGTTAATACCAGTGTAAGAGACCAAGTATTCAAAGTATTACGTGTTAATGAGAAACTTTTATAGAGGAAAAGAGAATTACTGTCAAGTGCATTCTTACGTTAGGCATAATATGATCTGTAATATTTCGTTGAAAGGCTTGAATTTGAACTCATGGTTCCATACAAAAATGTATTTTTAAAGCTGATCTTCTACTGCAAGACAGAGAGAGTTAGTCCCTTTCCCGTAGCATTTGAATCTAGAAAGCTAAATTTTGTGAATTCCGTACCTCAACTAACTGTAAGTGAGTCTGCTAGCAATTCAGCTTGTTTTAGAACGGTTTCTATTGCCTTTTGCTGTTTGTCAGGGGGATAGCCGTACTTTGTGAGAGTGCGCTTAACTAGAACCATTAACTTTGCACGGGCACTTTCGCGAATAGTCCAATCGATCGTTGCATTGTTTCGAACTTTTTCAGCAATTTCTCTGGCTATATCTCTTAAAGTTTCATCACCTAACACTTTTACGGCACTGTCACTAATCTCCAGCGCATTATAAAAAGCAACTTCATTTTGGGTTAGATTTAACCTCTCACCTTGTTTATCGCTTTCTCGGATTTCTCTTGCGATTTCAATTAATTCCTGAATAATTTCAGCAGTTGAAAGCAAATTATTTTGGTACTTTTTAATTGCGATTTCCAGCATTTCCAATAATTGCTTGCTTTTGACTAAATTTGTTTTCGCTCTTCCACTTACTTCATTGTTCAGCAATTTCTTAAGAAGTTCGAAAGCCAAATTTTTGTGTTTCATGTCTTTGACTTCAAGAAGAAACTTCTCTGACAAGATTGAGACTTCCGGTTTATCAATACCCGCTGCGTCGAAAATATCAATCACTTTGTCGGAAGATAGTGCCTGGTCAATAACACTCTTAATTGCGGTTTCCAGTTCGTGATCCGATTTACCTTTTCCATTTCCTGTAAATTCGAACTTCGCTAATCGGGCTTTAACCGCTTGAAAGAAAGCTACCCGTTCGGCGATCTCAACGGCCGCTTCTTGAGGCATCGAGAGGGCGAATGCTTGACTTAGAAGTGTTATCTCATTAACGAAACGGCTTTTCCCGTCCTGCAATCCCAAAATATGTTCTTCCGCTTGAAGAACGATTTGCATCTTTAATCGAGAATCAGCCGTAAAAAACCTTTCATAGTTAAAATTGTGGCTATCAGATAAATATGCACCAGAATCTTCTAGCAAGATGTCCGCTTGTGATTTGCTTTTTTCATTGAACATCTGCTTAACGACTTCAAGTTTTTCCTGCATTACGTCAACTGCCTTACTTATATTTTCAGTTGGGTCGCCTTTACCGCCAGCATCACCGTAAAAAGAGAGCGCTTCCTTTAAACTTGTACCTAGACCCAGATAATCTACTACCAGACCACCAGGTTTGTCTTTGAAGACTCTATTAACCCGAGCAATAGCCTGCATTAGATTATGTCCGACCATTTTTTTATCTACATACATGGTGTGAAGGGAAGGCGCATCAAAACCAGTCAGCCACATATCACGAACGATAACCAACTTTAAAGGGTCGTCTTCATCCTTCATTCTCTCCGAAAGCGTTTTTCGTTCAGTTTTAGTGGTATGATGCTTCGCCATTTGCGCACCATCAGAACTAGCCGTGGTCATAATTACCTTTATGACGCCTTTAGCTTTATCTTCATCATGCCATTTTGGCCGGAGGGCGATGATCTCATCATAAAGTTCGGCGGCGATCCTCCGACTCATCGCAACGATCATCCCTTTGCCTTCAAACACCTGCCGCCGGGCCTCGAAGTGATTCACAATATCTTTCGCAAGATTTTTCAGCCGCTGCGGATTGCCAATTACAGCTTCTACTCTTGTCCACTTGGCTTTGGATTTTTGTTTGTCCGAAATCTCGTCACTTTCGGAAATCTCTTCGTCGAGGTCTCTAATCAATCGTCGTCCTTCTTCGTTAAGTGTCACTTTTGCTAAGCGATTTTCATAATAAATCTTAACGGTCGCCCCGTCTGTTACCGCATCTTTAATGTCGTAACGGTCCACATAGTTTCCAAAGACTCGGGGGGTGTTATTATCAGCTTTTTCAATCGGAGTTCCGGTAAATCCAATATAGGTTGCATTCGGTAGAGCATCGCGCAGATATTTAGCGAAGCCATAGGCAATTCGCTGCCCTATAACTTCTTTTGTTTCTTTGTCTCTGACATCCAGCACTTCCGCTTCGAAACCATATTGAGTGCGATGGGCTTCGTCGGCAATAACAACAATATTTTTACGATCTGATAGCTCTTCATATACGGATCTGCCCTCTGCCGGCATAAACTTCTGGATTGTTGTAAATACGATCCCGCCGCTTGCTACTTTTAATAGTTCTTTAAGGTTTTCGCGATTTTGAGCTTGAACAGGCTCCTGTCTCAAAAGCTGTTTAGACGCGGCGAAAGTACCGAATAATTGTTCGTCCAGATCGTTTCGATCAGTAATAACAACGACGGTTGGATTGTCTAAACGCAATACAAGTTTTCCCGTGAAGAAAACCATCGAAAGCGATTTGCCGCTTCCTTGCGTATGCCAGACGACTCCGCCTTTGCGACTGCCGTTTTCCGATGATGCTTCAAGGGTGCTTTTTAACGCTTCATTAACTGCGTGATACTGATGATATGCAGCCAGTTTCTTTTCGGTTTCAATAGTGATGATGCCGGTTTTCTGGTCTTCCTTTTTCGACTTCTCAAAAACAATAAAATTTCTAATAAGGTCGAGCAAAGTTTCACGATTGAGCATTCCTTTAATCAGGATTTCAAGTTGAGGGATAAAGCGGGACGCCTCGCGCTTGCCATCCACGGTTTTCCAGGCCATAAAGCGCGAAAAGTCCGCTGAGAGACTACCAGCTTTGGCTTCCATTCCATCAGAGATAACGCAAACCGCGTTGTATTTGAAAACACTGGGAATTATCGCCTTGTAAGTCTGAATTTGGTCGTAAGCTTTCTGGATCGTCGCTTGTTCGTCAGCTGCGTTTTTCAGTTCCATGACAACCAGCGGAATACCGTTGACGAAAAGCAGAATATCCGGGCGTTTGCTTTGGTTGTTTTCTGTAATGGTAAATTGATTAACGACGAGAAACTCATTGTTACCCACATTTTCAAAGTCGATCAAAGCTACTTCATGACTGCGCTGGTAGCCATCCTGCTGGTAGGGAATGCGTATCTTCTCAACCAAAAAACCGTGAAACTCTTCGTTGCCTGTCATTAGACCGGGTGAGTAAAGTCCGGCCACCTTTTGAATCGTCTGTTCGCGGGCATTTTCTGGAATATCGGGGTTGATAATCGCAAGCCGCTTTCGCAACCGGCTCTTGAGGATTACTTGCTCGAAATTCTCGCGTTCGACCTCTTCAGCACCCGGAGCGATAGCCAGACCCGGAACATACTCCCAGCCGAGAGACTCAAGCGTCTCAATCGCGAAGGTTTCTATATGGCTTTCAGTTATCGGTTTCATCAGTTCTTGAAACGAATTCTTCCAATGCAATTCTGTAGGATTGCGGTTCTACATTGAACAAAATTGTACTCGCCGAAAACAAGAAATTTCCCATCTCAAAATCGCCGTATTGCTCATCCCAGAATTCATTAAATTCCGAATTGTCGTCGAATTCAAGTTCAGTCTCAACGGGTGCGAGCGGATTATCACTTTCAAATGTTTCTATCAGAAAACAACAGACAAGTTCGGTCGAGATGATCAGGAAATCATCGGTTAGGGAATTGATCAGAGTAGTGCGATTCCTCAATTCGTCGAGCGTTCTTCCGTGAGAAGTTGTGCCGATATCATTGCGGAACTTTCCCATTTGTTGCCCTATGTTAGCGATTGCCTGGCCGATCTGACTAATTGTTTTTGAGGGGGCATAACCCAGACAACCGAAGGCTAATTTGAGCAATTTACTAACATTTTCATCATTAGTTAGCGGCTGGCTTTTCTGGACGCAAATTTCCTTAGCGATGCTTTCGAGCAAAGATTTCGAATTCTCAATACAGATAGAAAAATCGGATTGTCGATAGCCTTCGATACGGGTAACATATTCACCAAGCGGCTGCCACCGGCTATGCTTCTCAAGTATCTGCTTCAGGCGCTCCATTTGTTAGAAATTTACCTTCACTTCGCCGCTCATCAATTTAGGCAAAAGAGTGTCTCTTAATCTGGTAAGTTGCTCAACTTGAATCACATTTTGATAGATCTTTTTGTCTATCGGACTAACTCCATTCTGAAATCTCTGAATCAGTTCAGAGGGGTGAAGAACGTTTTTTAGTTCCTTGAAATCTTCCTTGCCAATTGAACCGAAAACCGTACCGCTATCTTCAAAAAGTTTAATTTGGTTCATTAGCGATCTCATTTTGTAATAAGTATACGAGTTAAACTTTGGGTCAACCTTATAACGAAATGCAGCGACACCACGACCTATACAACAATCTTCAATTGCCATATTCATATCTCCAACAGGAGCGCGAACACTAACAAGTGTGTCAAACTTTTTAGCTAGTCTATTGGGTTCAGTAGTAAACACTCTTGGCTCGGGAAATCGAAAACCGAAGTCAGTTCGGCCCTGAAAGAAAATCATGCCGTCTCCTTCGTCATTAAGCGATGCACCAAGCGGAGACTGCCCCATCGTAAAATTAAACTCGTCCTCAATTGTTCCGACTTCCCAGCTTTCTTCTCCTTCCTCGACAAACCACTGCCGAAAGAGCGTTTCAGCCATTACTTCGAGAGTTTTGTTTTGGCGCTGGAGTAGATTTATTTTGTCGTCTAAACTACTTAGAGCATCTACAATGATCTTTTGCTCTTCCGGCTCGGGAATTACTACTTCCATTTCATTCAAGTCACGGATTGGAAGTTGAGGTTGGGCGCTTCCGGAAGTGAAAACCTCGAAATGATTTTGCTGTAATGCCCTGAAAAGATAAAAACAGTATTGAGGGATTAATTCGCTTTCAAAAGGCCGGATAATTACCATCCCTGAATTGATGCGGATATTTTCATATGGGATTTGATCATTATAGAAGGCTAAATTCCCGACTGTTCCTCTCGTTGTTAAAATGGTGTCGTTTCTTTTCAGCTTGCCTTTACGTAACAAATTATCCCTTTCTTGAGAGATAAACTGACGTTCTGAAAAATCAAAACTTGTTTTCTTTACATTTTTAGCACTCAGAAACAAGCAATAACCCGTTGAAAAAAAATCGCTTTGAGATGGGTAATTTACACCTCTATCGCCGTCGATGATTTCCAGTGGGGCATTCTTAATTTTATATTTTTTCCAATCTGTCATCATTCCGTTAAGCAAGAACAATTTTTCCCAAGTTTTCCTTTATCCGATCGTTTAATGCCTGTTCTTCATTCATCTGATTTTCGAGTTCCGCTTTTAGCTTTGTAAAACGTTCAGCAAAGTCAAAATCCTCTTCCTCATCGGCAAGCCCAACATATCTACCGGGCGTCAGAACGTACCCTTTATTGGCAACCTCAGCGATAGTTTCGCTTTTGCAAAAGGCAGAAATATCATTGTAATCACCGTCACCAGTCCGCCAGTTGTGATAAATTGCCGCAATCTCTTCGACGTCCCCCGTTTGGCCAACTTCACCTCGTTCTTCAAAGTACTTTTCATCAGTCAAAACGCGATTCTTTCGATTTATTAATTTACCTTTATTTCGAGCATCGATAAATAAAATCTCACCTTTTCGATACTGCTTGTTCCTTCGCAAAAACCAGAGACACGCCGGAATCTGCGTATTGAGAAACAGCTTGGTCGGTAGATTTACAATGCAGTCAACCAGGTCTTTTTCGATAAGTTCTTTTCTGATTTCACCTTCGGTATTTGTCTTTGAGGTCAGCGAACCTTTTGCCAATACAAAACCCGCCAGTCCATTCGGCGCAAGATGAAAAAGGAAGTGCTGAATCCAGGCGTAGTTTGCACTATTTACCGGCGGGACCAATTTCTTGCCGAGAACACTCCAGCGCGCATCATTCTGTAATAATTCACCACTCCAATCGCTATCATTAAAAGGCGGATTAGCAATCACATAATCCGCTTTCAAATCTTTGTGCGCGTCGTTTAAAAAAGAGCCTTCGTTATTCCACCTGACATTCGAGCTATCAATACCTCGAATTGCCAGATTCATTTTTGCCAGCCGCCATGTTGTCTGGTTGCTTTCCTGTCCGAAGATCGAAATCCGGTCCGCTGGGCTTAAAGCCAAACCCTTTTTGCCATTAGTTCCGTTCTTTCCGTTTTTGTAGTGGTCGCTGTGTGCGATGATGAACTTTTCACTCTGGACGAACATTCCGCCGCTTCCACAGCACGGGTCAAAGACCCTACCCTCATAAGGCTCAAGCATGGCAACCAGTAATTTAACGACGCTGCCGGGAGTGTAGAACTGTCCGCCTTTCTTGCCCTCGGCCAAGGCGAACTCGCCCAGGAAATATTCATAGACTTTTCCTAGCAAGTCTTTACTCTGGGCTTCTTTTGTTCCGAGGGTCGCGGTGCCAATCAAATTTATTAATCCACCCAAACTGGTCTTATCAAGCTTTTCTTGAGCAAACACCTTCGGTAGTACACCGCGTAAGGAAGGATTTTCTTTTTCGATGGCTTCCATAGCGTCATCAACATCTTTGCCGATGGTAGGTTGGGTTGCCCGGGCCCGGATATAGCTCCAACGGGCTTTGACCGGAACGAAAAACACCTTTTCAGCCGTATATTCATTTTTGTCTTCGGGATCGGCACCTTCGGCCTTTTGAGCGATCAATTGCTCATGCAGTTCGCTAAATGCATCGGAGATATATTTTAAGAATATTAGCCCCAGAACAATATGCTTATATTCCGCCGCGTCGATATTCTTTCGCAGTTTATCGGCAGCTTGCCAAAGAGTCTTTTCCAGCGTGTTTTCATTTGCCATAGGAAGGTTGCAGTTTTACCTTGTATTTAGCTTCACAAAATATAAGTGCAGCATTATCTTACAGCAAGTCGGATTTTATTGAAAAAGATTGAATATGTTGTGCTGAGTATGCGACAATATTTCTTATTTGAAAGGAATGATTGCGAAAACTTATTTTTTTAGTTATTCCAAGTTTTTGTGGAGTGGTTTATGAACGAAAACGAAAAAGTTGATGAGGTGATGCACCTTCTGACCGGCGATTGCCGAGAGATAGTTGCTGTCATTCACGAATTATCATTCTTAGAGACTGAGGCAAAAAGCAAAAAGGCTAAGTTAAATAGATTGAGAGAAGTTATCCGCAACCGGCTCGATAATGCCGATGCCAAGAATTTTAGTGAGGAAAATCGTGCAAAAGTGGTAAACCTACTCCGCGCTAGATGCTTGGACGGCGGTTTGAGAGAATTGGAACGACTTCGCTGGCAAAGAATTTGTCTGGAAAAAGAAGAAATCGAAAACTGGAAAGTCCGCGTTACGTTTGATCACCCAAAGCCCTTACGAATCTGGCTTTCATTCCCAGATTTAAGTTCCAAAGTAATAGATATCATAGCCTCGATTAAGGAAGATATTGCAAATATTGGAAATCCCTTCATCATAAAAGCGATTGACCGATATAGGAAAATAACGGCTTTTCAGAAGCCGCCTAAAAATAAGGTCAAATTACGTAGGAATTTTAAAATACCTCTAGGTTCGGATCAGGCCTTCGCCTGTCTAGACGAAATTTGTAAAGCTTTAAAAATGCCCAAAAACTCGCCCAAATCGCTGACTAAACTTACAGGTATATTTGATTCAAAACTTAATTCCCTGGTTTATGGCCTAGATAAGTTTGGTAAAATTTGCGATCTGTTAAAGTCAAATACGGTTAAGACCTCACGATCAGTATCCAATAAGGTTATGTACATTAGGGTAGGGCTAGAGCGTGCTTTCCCCGAGATTGATTTTCAGGATGCGTTATCTTGGTTGGATATACGTCTTCGGGAAAATGCCTTGCCTCGACGAACCGATGCGAGTACATTGCGAAATGATTATTACTCGTGGAAGTGGAAGGTTAGCACAGGCAGCGCGAAAATTTATCTGACAAAAATCAGACAGCGAACTGAAATCTGGTCAAGGGTCGATTTCGCTGAAGTTGATTCCAATAAATGGTCAGAGGCAAGGTTATTTAACTTCACGGGCATATTCGAAACACCTTTTTATGACGACATCTCCAACCTGGTTACAGTTGATCTGGCTCTAGAAGATCTGGAAGTTCTGGAACTCGCCCCACAAGATTAGTGTCAAATGTTATTTTAACTAAATAGAAGAAAATTTTTCAGCGAAAGCCCGTGTTTATCGGTATCAAAACCGTTAATTCGAAATAGTAATTTTTCGATTAACAGTTACGGCAAAACACAGGCTTATTCTTTTTATGTGAAAAGCACTCACAGAAATAGATTACAAGCGAGAAATAAAAATGCAAAAACTTAAAACCGCGAAGGAAATAAGCGAATTACTAAACCTCAATCAGCAGCGAATTTACGAACTCACGCGGCGCGATCTTATTCCGCACATAAAGATCGGTAACAGACAATACCGATATTCAGAGGTGGAGATAGAAAAGTGGCTTATCGAGGGGGGAAACCGTGAAACTGTCACCAATAAGGACGCACCGGGCTCTCTCATCGCTAATTGACGTGACTGCACACGATATTTTGCCATTGCTTGAGCGAGTGAGAATAACAAAAAATGGTTGGACTGCACTCTGCCCAGCGCATAAAGATCGGCACCCCTCGCTGAGTATAGGTGAGAGGCAGGGCAAAATATTACTTCATTGTTTTAAAGGCTGCGCATACGAAGAAATAATTGCCGCATTAGGAATTCCCCAAATGCCCCAGAACCTGAAAACGCCACGCCAAATCGCAGCGGTATATCCGTATAGAGACGAAGCCGGCCAAGTGCTTTATGAGAATGTTCGTTTTGAACCAAAAGGTTTCGCGCAGCGCCGTTATGATGAGCAAGGCAAGGAGGTGTGGAATTTGAACGGTATCCGGCGGGTTCCTTATCGTTTGCCAGAGTTATTGAAGCTATCAGGGAATGATGCTTTTGTACTTACAGAAGGTGAAAAAGATGCCGATCTCTTGGTTGCAAACGGACTCAAGGCAACAAGCCATAAGAACTGGAAACCCGAGTTCAATTATTTGCTCAAAGGTTTTGATGTAATCATTTGCCAGGATCATGACAAAGCAGGTGTAACCCAAGTTGAAAAAGTCATTGAAATGATACGAAGGGATGCAAGAGCGATTAAAATAATTGATTGTTTTGCTGACGACCCGCTGCCGGAAAAGCATGGTAAAGACGTTTCAGATTTTTTAAACGCTAACTCCTTCGACGATTTCCTTAGCCTTATTAGGCAAACGCCCTCATATGAACTAGCTGCCAGTAATAAGAAATCCGGTGACGCAGGCGCATTCTCCGTCGTCAGCATGGCCGATGTAAAAGCCATGGAGGTCATTTGGCTTTGGAAGCCATTTATTCCGTTAGGGCAATTTGTGATCCTTGAGGGCATCGAGGGGCTGGGAAAATCCTGGCTGTGTTCTGCTATCGCTTGCGCCATCGCCTCAGGAAGGAAATTACCATTTAGTGAGAGCGAGCCAATCGAACCTTCAAATGTATTGCTGCTGTCGGCGGAAGATTCACTTGAGTATACAACCAAGCCTCGTCTGGCAGCTATGAGTGCGGATCTTAGGAGGATTTATGCTCTTGAAGAAGTATTTTCACTAGACAATCCAGTTGATTTGATCAAATTTGAATCGGTAATTATTCAATACGAGCCCAAATTGGTCGTGATCGATCCGATGTTTAATTATACCGGCGGAAAGAATTTGAATCAGGAGTCGGATAGCAGACCTTTAGCGGCGAAGCTGATTACTATAGCGCAGAGATACGGTTGCACAATTATTGGCGTACGACATATAGGAAAAAGTAAAGGCAACGGTGATGCCCGCGCTGCGGGCCTCGGAAGTATATCCTGGCGGGCGTCGGCACGGTCAAGTCTCTTGGTCGGCCAAGACGCGGAAACAAGTGAAAAGGCACTTTGCCAAACCAAAAACAATTTGGCCCCTGAGGCGAAATTCGCGGTCGGATTTGAGATTGTGAACGGACAATTTCTTTGGAAAAGTGAGCCAAGTTTCCTTACGCAAGAGCGGATGCTCGCACAGCCAAAAAATGAAGAAGCACGAGCCGAACAGACCGAAGCAGTTGAATTTCTGCGCGAGAGTCTCCGGGATGGAGAGCGACCCTCAAAAGAGTTGGAAAAAGAAGCCAATGGGTTGGGGATAACGAAATATGCGCTCACGAAGGCCAAGGCAATTTTGGGGGTCAAATCGTTCAAAAAAGGCGGTAATTTTGGCGGCGAAAAGGGTTGGTATTTTAGGGTTGAAAATCTTGAAGACAGCGCTGAAGAATCTGATTTAAACCAAAAACGAATCCTTCAGGAAACCGACTCAAATAACACAAGTTATCGCAATAACTTAACTGAAGAAATTGATTCTAGGGAGAATCGGTTTCTTCAATCACCGGCAACGAACTCTTCAGACAAATCTTAAAGCGAACGGCAAATGTAAGAAAATGCAATGAAATGAAAGATTTCAACGAAATTTCGGCAAAGCAGGAAAAACTAATAGCCAATTTGGTCACTGAACGAACAATCGAAAAGGCTTGCGAGCGTTCCGGCGTCAGTACCGTCACTTTTTGGCGCTGGTCGAAGACCACCGCGTTCCAAAAGGAATACCGCAAGGCACGGCGACTGGTCTTTGAGAACGCAGTGGCAAAGCTGCAAAGCCTTACCTTAGCCGCCGTTGAGTGCTTAGAAAAGAATTTGGCTTCGGAGAATCCGAGCGTGGAACTTCGTGCTGCCTCAATCATCCTGGACATGTCGGCTAAGGGAATCGAGACGTTTGATCTTGTAGATCGGCTGGAAACATTGGAGTGGGTGCAAAAAGATAAAGAAAAAATATATGAGCGGATTAAAAAGCAGGATAAATAAGTTGATAGATCGCAACTTCGTGTATTTTTCTCCGGCGGAGCTGGCTTTCACCCTTGATTACTTTAAGACGTATTTGGACGATGAGAATACGACCGGTCAGGATTACACGAAGGAGTGTAAAGAGCTGTATGCCTGTGCAGAGAAGTACTTGAAAGATAAAAGCTGCGATTACCTAGGCAGGTTAACCGAACTCGCTGAAAGAGACTATCTTGCTTATCACGCATACATATATGAGACTCTCGTACGTCTTTGTGAATCACAGCCGGACGGAATTTGGATAAGTGATCCGAAGGTTGTTGACGTGTTTTTTGCCAGAATAAAAAATGGGAAACAATATTTCGAGACGAGAGTGGCTAAAGCTTAGTCTTTGGCCTGCCGGATTTGCCGTATGTTTTTACGGACTCAAGCGCCTTTTCCTCAATCACATAATCCCGTCCGACCCTCGTCGCTTTAATCTTTCCTTCTTGGATGAGTTGTCGAACGCGGATAGGAGAAACATTCAATTTTTCGGCAGCTTCTTTTGTATTAAGTAACGTCACGAAGAATAGGATACATGATTGGTAAATCTAACGCAAACGATATAATTCAACTTGATTTAATCTATTGCATACGATAGAATCTCTATAAGTCAGAATTAATATTTTCGATAAAAAGGAACACAAAATGGCAGGGCAAATAATTAAACGTGGTGAAAATAATTGGCTAGTTCGGATTTATCTGGGACTAGGTACAACCGGAAAACGCGACTATTACAATAAGACAATTCGCGGCACTAAGAAAGACGCTCAAAAGTTTTTGACTTCAAAGCTGCGCGAAAAAGATTTAGGGGTATCAATTGAACCAGCAACCATGTCTCTAAATGCATATTTAGACAGATGGCTTAACGAAATAGCAAAAAACAAACTACGAGATCGCACATTTCAGAGCTACGAGTCCCTACTGAGATGTCATGTTAGAGAAAAAATTGGTGCAAAGCGGCTTTCAGATATTCAGGGATATGAAATTCAAAAACTTTACAATGAAATGAAAAACGATGGTTTTTCGCCTAAGACTATTCGCCACGTCCATAATGTTCTATCTAGCTCATTGAAACAGGCCATGAGATGGCGATTATTAACACAAAATGCTTGCGATCTTTGTGAATTGCCTCGCCATGAAAGAAAAGAGATGAAATGTTTATCTCAGGAAGAAACACTGAAATTTTTAGATGCCGCGAAAACCGAGAGGTTCTTTGCGCTATTTCTTGTCGCACTTGAGACAGGTATGCGACCCGAAGAATACTTGGGCCTACAGTGGCAGGATATCAATTTTGAGCAAAAAATCGTCTGTGTCAAACGTGCTCTGGTCGTTCGGAAAGGTGGCGGCTTTGATTTTATGGAACCCAAAACGTCCCGCAGTCGTCGAAACATCCCACTTTCTAATTGGACTATCGACGCTTTAAAAGATCACCGACGTTCGCAGTTACAGGCCAAAATGAAAATTCTAAGTGAATATCAAAATTATGATCTGGTATTCGCTTCCGAACTTGGAACACCCGTTCTTCATGGGAATCTGCTAAAGCGACACTTCAAACCGCTTCTCAAAAAGGCTGGACTGCCTGATATTCGACTCTACGATCTCCGACATACTACGGCCACTTTGCTCCTGTCAGCGGGCGAAAACCCTAAAGTCGTCTCTGAAAGGCTCGGGCATGCGAGTATAGTATTAACTCTAGATACCTACAGTCATATTTTGCCAACAATGCAAAAAGCCGCAACCGAGAAAATTGAAAAGATGATGTTTGGAACGTAAGATCACAAAATTGGCACACTATTGGCACACAAAAAGGAAAAGGGCGACTCCAGGAGTCGCCCTAAACTATTGAAATTAATGGTGAGCCGAGCAGGACTCGAACCTGCGACCCAATGGTTAAAAGCCATTTGCTCTACCAACTGAGCTATCGGCCCATCTTTTCCAAAGACGCCCTACCCGTAGTTAGGGCGAAACAAAAATTTTAAGAAAGCATGAGGAAAAGGTCAAGCCGCGGATAGTGAATAATGCTTAATGATCAGTGGGTAATGGTAGTGATAAGGAGTGATGGGCGGTGGTTAGCAATGATTTGCTTGATGTCATTGGCGATAACAGTAACTGGTCACTATTCACTACTCATTGATTATTATTAATTAATCTCCGCATTTACCGCAGCCTGTTTCGCAGCCGCCCCCTCCAGAGTTGCCGCCTTTTTTTCCCGCTGCGGCGACCTTGCGCCAGACGTTCAGGCCGACATAAAAGACGGCCGAAAGAATGATCAACGTTACTATCAGATATTGCAGCATAAATTAAAAGCCCAACGCTTTGCCTCCCTGATACGTAATGAACGAGGCGACATATGCCAGTACCGTCATATACACGACCATAAAGATCGGCCAGCCCCACGAATTTGTTTCTCGCCGCACCACCGCCACGGTAGACATACATTGGCAGGCCAGCACGAAAAATACCATCATCGTCAGCGCCGTCAAGGGCGACCATGCCGGCGTCACGCCGTCGTCTTGTTTCGCCTCGCGAACGGCCTCTATCAGCGAAGGCGAGTCGGCGTCAGAATCCTTATCTACATTGTAAAGAATACTCAGCGTCGATACCAGCACTTCGCGCGCGGCAAAAGAAGCGATCAGCGCCACGCCCATCTTCCAATCAAACCCGAGCGGCGCGATGGCAGGCTCGATAACTTTTCCCAACTGCCCGGCGTAGCTTTCTTTCAGGTCCGGCGCCTGGCTTCGCAGTTCTGCAGCAGCATTGGCAGCATCAGCGGGTGTCGCCGCGATGCGCGGAAACGCCGTCAACGCCCAGAGAATGATCGAGATCGCCAGGATTACCGTTCCCGCGCGTTTTACAAACATCCAGCCGTTCTGAAACATATTGAGTAAAACGGTGCGGATATTCGGCAGACGGTAAGACGGCAGTTCCATCACCAGCGGCGGCGGCGGCGATTTCAAAATTGTGCGTTTGAAGATGAACGCCATGATTATCGCGGTGACGATACCCAGCACGTACATCGAGAGCATTATCAGCGCGCCCACCGAAATAAATCCCAGCAGCATTTGCCCGGAAAAGAACGCCGCTATCATCAGCGTATAAACCGGCAGCCGCGCCGAACAGCTCATCAGCGGGGCGATCATTATCGTCGCGATACGGTCTTTCGGGCTTTCGATGGTGCGCGTCGCCATGATGCCGGGAATGGCGCAGGCAAATGAACTCAAGAGCGGCAGGAATGCCTTGCCATGCAAACCGACACCGCGCATCAATCGGTCGAGCAAAAACGCCGCGCGCGTCATATAACCCGTGTCTTCTAAAATAGAAAGAAAGAAAAACAGCAGCAGGATCTGCGGCAGAAAAACCAGAATACCGCCGACACCGGCGATCACGCCGTCCGCCAGAAGATCGGTCAAAATTCCCGCCGGGAGAGAATCTTTTACGGCCTGTGCCAGCGCGCCAAACCCTTTATCAAGCAGGTCCATCGGCAGCGCAGCCCAGGAAAAGATCGTTTGAAAAACCAGCAGCAGGATAGCCGCCAGGATCAGCAATCCCCAAAATTTATGGGTCAAAACACGGTCGATCTTTTCGGAACGGTTTCTTTCGGCCGTTGCTTTTCGTACGACTGACGCCTGCACCACATCCGAAATAAATTTATAGCGGGCAAAGATCTTTTTGTTTTCTTCCGTGATGTTTTTTATCTCGGCGAGAGCGGGATCCAGCTTCGCAATATTCCTGTTATCTTTTACCGCTTTGGCTATCTCGTCGATACCGATCTTTTGCGTGACGGTGACCGCTATGACCGGCGCGCCCAGCATTTCAGAAAGCTTTCGGGTATCTATCTCCAGGCTTTCCCTTTCGATCATGTCCATCATCGTCAGGGCGACGACCACAGGGATTCCGTATTCCAGCAGTTGCGTCACGAGATAAAGATTTCTCTCGAGGTTGGTGGCATCAACGGCAGCTATGATCACATCCGGACGCGAAAGGCCGTTGATATTTCCGGTCAGCACATCGCGGGCGATCTGTTCATCCAGCGAGGCCGCGTCAAGACTGTAAAGCCCCGGCAGATCGATCAGGAGCGCGGCGCTGTCTTTACCGTTGAGCTGCCATTGGCCTTCTTTGCGTTCGACGGTCACGCCCGGATAATTTGCCACCTTTTGCCGCAGCCCGGTCAGCGCGTTAAAAAGCGTGGTCTTCCCCGCATTAGGGTTACCCGCCAACGCTATTACCAAATTCTTTTTTTCTGCGACGGTTTGTATAGGGCTTTGCATATCCGGAAATAACAAAACTACGCCGGAAGACGTAGTTGCTTAAATTAAAAACTGGCTGATTATTTATTTCGCACTAAAATTCTATATTGCGTCGCCGACCTCGATCATCCGCGCTTCATTCCGGCGCACCGCCAGATGATAACCGCGCACCTTGATCTCCATCGGATCGCCGAACGGAGCGGATTTGACTACCCTGACCATCTCGCCCGGTACGATCCCCATTTCCATCAGCCGCCGCGTGACGGCATCGGTTCCCGTCACCGACGATACTTTTGCCGTTTGCCCTTTGGCGACGCCGGCCAGTGTTTTGTGATCATCTTTGTCTTTAGTCATCTTTTCAGCTCTCGCCTCGCTAATAATATACGCTAATTGAAAATAATTTTCAATTTCAATTAGGCCGATTTCGGCGCCCGGAAACGATTTTGTGCATTTTGTCAGATTTGTAGGCAAACCAAGTTATTTAAACCATTCGGCTTTACCTGGGAGCGCCGGCATCTTGCCGGCAAAGATTGCGAAGCGATCTAAAAAGTCTTTAATTTACAGCAATTAGCGCGGCCGGCACGCTTGCCGGCAGGATGCCGCCGCTCCCAGGGTTACTGCATTATTTAATTTATGCGCTTTTATAAATACGAGCAGTTTTATAGTCAAAAGAGACTTTTCAGGCAAAGCCATTACGTACCTAAGATATAATCAACTTATGTTCAGGCGGGTCTATCTCGACAACAGCGCCACCACGCCGGTGGATGCCGAAGTGCTGGAAACGATGCTTCCCTTTTTGCGGGACAAATTCGGCAATGCCTCGAGCATTCATTTTTTCGGCCAGGAAGCGCGTAGCGCGGTCGATAAAGCTCGCCACGAAGCGGCAAAGGTCATAGGCGCCCGCCCGAACGAGATGGTTTTTCTCTCCGGCGGAACCGAAGCCAACAACCTCGCCATCCGCGGCCTGTGCGAGGCGAACATTTCGCACGGCAAACATATCGTCACTTCTTCGATCGAACACTCGGCCGTCAAAAATGTCTGCGAATCACTCGAGGAAAAAGGATGGGAAGTTACCTGGCTTCCGGTCTATGAAAATGGAATCGTCCGCGTCGAGGATGTGAAAGTTTCCCTGCGGCCGGATACTGTTCTGGTTACAATAATGGCCGCCAATAACGAGATCGGCACGATCCAACCGGCCAAAGAGATCGGAGAATTAATAAAAGAATACCGCGCTGCGGGAAACAAGATCTGGTTTCACACCGATGCCGTTCAGGCCGTCGGCAAGATGCCGCTCGATGTGGAAGAAATAGGGTGCGATCTGCTTTCGATGTCGGCGCACAAACTTTATGCGCCAAAAGGCGTGGGCGCTTTGTATGTCCGGCGCGGCGTGCGGGTGCAAAAACAAAACATCGGCGGCCACCAGGAGCGCGAACGCCGCGGCGGTACCGAATCGGTTCCCTTGATCGCGGCCTTCGGCAAGGCTTTGGAAATGGCGCGTGCCGGTCTCGCCGAACGGGCTGAACATTTGCGCATTTTGCGTGATGAACTAGAAGCGCGCGTTGCCGACACCATTCCCGATGTCGTTTTTAACGGCGACCGTGAAAACCGGCTCTCTAATATTTCAAATATTTCGTTTCGTTTTATCGAAGGCGAAGGGCTGCTGATAAATCTCGATCTGCAGGGCATCGCGGTCTCGACCGGTTCCGCCTGCTCCTCGGGCTCACTCGAGCCTTCGCCGGTGATCCGCGCCTTAGGGCGAAACGACGAACTCGCCCGCGGTGCTATCCGTTTTAGTTTTGGAAAAGATAATACGCTCGATGATGTGGACCAGTTGATGGAAGTTTTGCCAAAAGCAGTGGAAAGTCTGAGAAAACTCTCGCCTATGTATCGAGCGCAATTGGAGCGCCGAATTCATTCGGCATGATTTTCGATGTTATTGTGAATTGCACAATAAATTGTGCGCTCCAATTGCGCGCTCTATATAAACTAAGCCGTAATTATCACAGCCTTCGTCCCCGTCAATTCTGAAAAATCTTTGGTAAAGATCGTCTCGACGCGGCGCACGCGGCCGATCGCATCGACCACGTCCTGCGTGCTGATCAGATTGTCTTCGACATGTGCGATCGCCCAGGCGGGCAGATGCGACGCTGCGTGCAGCAGGTCTTCGATCATATGGAGATATTGCGATTTTGTTTGGGTGTGCGTTCCCAGCCTGCCGGCAAATTGCCGGTCGGTCTCATCCCAAAACTCACCGCCGCCGTTTAACCACTCTTCCCGCCACGCCGATAAACCATAGCTGGCTTTCGCATTCAGGTTGTGCATTCGCGGCAATCTCAAAAACATTAGTTCCGAGCGGTTCTCCGCCAGAAATTCGTTGGCCGGTTTGTTGGTGCAAGAGTTGTTTTGACTGTTATCAAAAGGTTCGGATGAGTCCGACCAGATCCGCCGGAAAACATTCGAAAGCGGCTCACGCAGTTCGCGCGTGGCTTCATCAAAAGAAAGCGCGTGGTCGCCGACCGCCATCCCGATATTTAGCGCCAGGGCGTGTGCCAGCGGCGAATCGATCTGATTGATGTTGCGGCACAGGTTATCGAACCACCAGGCGTCGGTTTCGCCGAACCAACTCTTGAGCGCGGGATTCGCAAGTTTATAACCCGGCACATAAACGTTGTTAAGAACCAGGCCGACCTGGTCTTCGGTAAGTTTTTCGTTATTGTTTTGGACGGAAGCGATGGCTTTGGTCCACGACCACTGCATCAGATCGTTAGCCGATACTCTCACGTCCCAACGCTTCAGATAGACGCCCAGCAAGCTGTCTCCGGTGAACGGCAGGCAGATGGAGCCGAATTTCAGGCGGCGCAAAACATTAAGTTCAAAGGCCAGCCAGCCTTTACGAAAAACACTCGTTTCATGTGACATTCTCATACTTGCTGTTTATTGTTCCTGGTAAATTAGAGCTTCGTTGCGTTCAGTCGGAGCTTCAGGGGGCGCTTCCGCAGGCGCGGATTCTGTCTGAACAAAAGCGTCAAGTTCTTTTATGCCCGAAAGCCCGAGAAATACCGTGACAACCTCCGGATCAAATTCGATCCCGGCCGATAACCGCAGATATTCGCGCGCTTCGTTGACCGTGACGGCCTTTTTGTAAGGCCTGTTGTCCGTCAGGGCGCAATAAGTATCCACCACGCGTAAGATCCGCGCGCCGAGCGGGATGCTGTCGCGCTCCAAAGTATCCGGATAACCGTTGCCGTTCCACCACTCATGGTGCCAGCGAACGAACAGTTGCACCGCGCGGCTGAGTCCCCGCTTGGCGGCCTCTTGCTCGCCGATCACGGGATGCCGCATCAGGTCCAATCTTTCCGCATCGGTCAATGAACGCGGGCTTTTTATATATTCGCGGTTCATCATTACTTCGCCGATATCGTGCACCAGCGCGGCTTGCCTGATAAACAGCCTGTCTTTTAAGCCTAAATTGAATTTCTCCGCGACCGCATCACCCAATACCGCCAGCCGGACGGCGTGCGGACGCACGTAGCCTTCAAATTCGTCTATTACCGCCGCCATTTTCAGCAAACGGCCGTCAAATTCATAGTCCTGAACTATCGATTTTTTCTCAGGAAACATAACTTTTCATTCTCTTTACCTAAAAGCGAAAAGATTATTATGACAAAAAGATAAACTTATTTCTAAGCAAAAAAGCGATTATCCGAAAATAACCGCTTTTTGAGTTGGAGCGCAGACGTCCCGTCCGCAAGATCGCCAAGGGGTCTCGCTATATATAGGAATCACAACGTGCTTAATTTAATACGTATTTATAAACGCCGAAGACATTCACTGCAGACGGGACGTCCGCGTTCCCAGTGAGTGATGCTTAGCCTTGCAAGCTCTCGAGCAGTGTTTTCGCGTCCTCGTTATTCGGATCTTTCACCAGGAGTTTTTTGAGCTCACCTTCGGCGCGCTTCGGCATATTTACGTCGATATAAAATTCGATTAGCATCAGGCGATGCGCGGTGTTCCCCGGCTCGATCTTGGTGGCCGCGATGATCTCCTGCTCAGCCTGGTGGCGATTCTTGATCGAATGCGACAGGGCCTTACCGTAGTATGCGTGATAGCGCGCCTGTTTCGGGGCCAGCCCGACCGCACGCGCAAGGAACGGCACGGCGGCACTCGGGTTCTTATTCATCAGGCAGTCAAAACCGTAATCGAACTCTTCGCGGGCCTGTTCCAATTTCGCCAGTTCGGCCTCGTTGGAAAGCACTGCGTCGGAAGTTCCCTGAGCTTTCATTTCGGCGATCAGCTCTTCTCTCTTCTTGAGCCGTTCGAGCTGGCGTCTCATCTTAAAGTTGTAAACCTCGCGGGCTTCCTTGTCCTTTAACGTTTCATACGCCTGCGCGATCTGGGTAAATGCATGCTGGATGCGCTGGTGCATTTTACTCCCGGCCTCGGTGTGGTATTTATCCGGGTGGAATTTTTTAGCGAGGGCGAAGTAGTTGGTCTTTATCACAGCGAGATCGGTAGAAAGCTCCACGCCCAAAGCGTCGTAAAAAGTTTCCGCTTTTTCTACCTGGACGAGATATTCGTCCACGGTCATCTCTGCCTCTACCTTCACTTCTTCCGCGGCGTCAGTCTCGCTTTGGCTTTCAGTTGCGGACAATTTTTCTGCTGCCGTTTTTTGCGGCGTTTTCTTCGGTGCTTCTTTCAACTTTATTTCCGCCGAAAGAATATCGTCGATCTTTTCCTGTGAGAATGCAGGTTCTTTGCCGCGGCGCACAAAGCCTCGTATCCACAAGGCGTAAATAATCCCTGAAACATCGGCTTCATTAAAACCCGTCAGCAAACTGATGTCCGCCACACTCGAAGGTTGATCGAGCCGCGATAAAATAAAAAACTCCTGTGAACTCAACACCACGTTCGTGGAATTTTTTCCGACCACCGAAAAGACCTCGGCCTTGTTATAAAATTTTGCCGACAGGCGGCTGCCTGAAATGTTCTTACTAAACTCCAACAGCACCTTTGAAAGATCCGTCTCTTGCCAGACATCTTCTTTCACCCGGGCCAGTGCGTTAAATGTCCACTCACCGGTGTCCCAACCAATGACAAAGGAAATTATGTCGCGCATTTGCTGCCCGAAAATGTGGCGGAAAGTTTGCTTGTCGAAAATGCCTTTCTCAATAAGCTGTGCTGCCAAAACCTGGTCGTTGGTAAAATCTTTGTAAGCGGTCACCTGCTCTTTGGTGATCTGGCCCGACCGCAAAAGCAGGTCGAAGAGCCGGTGCTGCCTCGCGTTAGAAACCGCATAAACCAACTTGCCGTCGTTAAAGTAGATTATCGATTTATGTTGGCCGTGTTCCACACGCAAAGCACCGCTTAGGCCCGCAGTAGAGATCTCGTTTAGCAATTCGCAAACGGGATGCTGCTGAAGCTGACCGGAAACTTCAAAATATGTTGAAACCTGGGGCGTGACCATCTTTTTCGGACGAATTAGGCGCGTGTGAGCGTTAAACCAACTCCATAGAAAGTTTAACATTTTTTAATTGCGATTAAAATACGTTTTTTGAAAGCATTTTTCGGCGAGTTATTTTAAGATTATTATTGTTAAAGACAAAATTCTTATGCCAAATTCCGAATTGCCTATCGATATCCGTGAATGCGTCACCGCGGATGAATTTGATGCCTGTATCTCTTTGCAAAAAGAGGTCTTCGGCCTGCCTGACCTGGAGATCTCGCCCCGGCGGCACCTGATCGTCACCCGTCACGCGGGCGGCTGGACGCTGGGCGCTTTTGTGAAAGAAAAGCTGATCGGTTTTGTTCTGTCGTTGCCGGCGTTTCGCGGCGAAGAGCGGATCCTCTATTCTCATATGACGGCGGTAAAAAAAGAATTTCAAAGCCATGGCATCGGCGCCAAATTAAAATGGGCCCAACGCGAACGGGCCCTGGCGGAAAATATCCGCTTTATTAAATGGACCTTTGAGCCGGTCCAGGCTCGGAACGCTTATTTCAATTTAATGCGGCTGGGCGCGGTTGTCAGGACTTATATGCCGAATTTTTACGGCACAGATTACGGCACGACTCCTAACGTGGCCACGACCGGTTTTGACAGCGATCGTCTTTTTGCAGAATGGCAGCTTGATTCGGATAGAGTGATAAACGCCGTTAAAGGTATTCCAAACCCGCTTGATACTCCGCTAAGAAAAATAGTGATCCCACCCGATTGGCGAGCGCTGTTAACGAACGATCCGGAAAAAGCGAAAAAGGAACAATTAAGGATACGAGAGGAATTTATCGAAGCCTTTGCGGCCGGATTGGTCTGCGAGGGCTTTGAAAGAGATGAAACTCAACCGGCATACCTGTTTTTTAAACAAAAAAATGGAAACCTACCAACTGCTTCCCCGTGATGCGTTGATGGTTTCCTCCAGCCGAAACGAGGTCAGACGCTTCGGTAAAAACTGTTCATAACTTAGATATAACTAATGTCGAAAAAGTCTTAAAATTTTCTTAATTTTTTTATTTTTGCAAAATTACGGTAAAGCCTGTCATATTAAACTGCAAAATCTCTGATTTGTCTATATGAAAAATGTAAAAAAAGAGATAGAAAAACTTCGCCGGGAAATAGAGCACCATAACGAACTTTACTATACGGAAAGCGCGCCCGAGATCTCTGACGCGGAGTTCGATGCTTTGCTAAAAACCTTGCTAATTCTAGAAGAAGAGCATCCCGAATTTATGTCTCCGGACAGCCCGACTTTTCGTGTGGGCGGCCGGCCCGTGGAAGGTTTTCAAAGTTTCACTCACCGCGTTCCGCTGATGTCGCTGGACAACAGTTATAGCCTCGACGATCTGCGCGCTTTTGACGAGCGCTGTCAAAAACTTGCTGACGGACGAAAGCTTGAGTATGTTGCGGAAATGAAGATCGACGGTTTTTCGATCGCGCTGCATTACGAGGACGGATTACTGGCGGCAGGCGCCACGCGCGGCGACGGCACCGTGGGTGACGACGTGACGCCGAACGTGAAAACGATCCGCCACATTCCTTTAAAATTAAAAGGCGATCTGCCCGCGCAGGTGGAAGTGCGCGGCGAAGCATATATTCCCCGCTCGACCTTTGCGAAAATAAACGAAGAACTGGAACAGCGCGGCGACCGGGCCTTTGCCAACGCGCGCAATGCCGCTTCGGGAACCATCCGCATGCTCGATTCGAAGGTCGTCGCTTCCCGGCGATTGGATATGTTTCCTTACGATGTTTTATCCGGCGCGCAAAAGTTTTTTCCGACGCACTGGCAAAACTTCCAGTGGCTTGAAAAAGCGGGGTTTAAGGTCAATCCTCACCGCGCTCTTTGTAAGAACATCGAGGAAGTGATCGAGTTTTGCAACGACATGGAAAGCAAGCGCGACGGCCTCGATTACGATATTGACGGCGTGGTGGTAAAAGTAAATTCGACCGCGCTGCAGCAGGAATTCGGCGCGACCACCAAAGCTCCGCGCTGGGCGATCGCTTACAAATATCCTGCGCGCCAGGCCACTACAAAGCTGCTTGCCATTTCGGTTCAGGTTGGGCGCACCGGCGCGCTCACGCCCGTCGCAAATCTGCAGCCGGTGCAGTTGGCGGGAACCACCGTGGCGCGCGCTTCGCTGCATAACGAAGATGAAATAAAACGCCTGGGATTAAAACTCGGCGATTGGGTGCTGATAGAAAAAAGCGGCGAGATAATTCCGCAGGTCCTGCAAAATATTCCGGCCAAGCGCGACGGCAGCGAAAAAGAATTTAAGTTTCCAAAAAAATGCCCGGTCTGCGGCTTCCCCGCCGTCCGCCCGGAAGGCGAAGCCGTCACGCGCTGTACGAATCCCGATTGCCCGGCCAAACTTAAAGGGCGCCTGCTTTATTTTTCGATGCGCAAGGCCATGGATATCGAGGGCCTGGGTGAAGCTATAGTCGATCAACTGATCGCCGGGGAACTGGTAAAGAATGTCGCCGATCTTTACGACCTGACGCTGGAACAAGTGTCCGGGCTTGAGCGCATGGCGAAAAAATCCGGGCAGAATCTGATCGACCAGATCGAAGCGAGTAAATCGCGCGGGATGCAGCGGCTGCTTTTCGGCCTCGACGTGCGTCATGTGGGCGAGCGTTATGCCAAAATTTTAGCCAATCATTTTCGTTCGCTCGACAAACTCGCGCAGGCCGGCGTTGAAGAACTCGACGACATACCTGAAATAGGCTTGACCGTGGCGCAGAGTGTTTATGATTGGTTCCACGACAAACAGCACCTTGAATTGATAGAGCGCTTGAAATCGGCCGGTGTCAAAACCGAACTGGAGGCCGCCTCACACGCCGCCTTTGATGAAAAATTTACCGGGAAAACTTTTGTGCTGACCGGAAAGCTGGAAAGTTTCACCCGCGACGAAGCCGCCAAACTCATCGAAGATCGCGGCGGACGCACTTCTTCCTCCGTCAGCAAAAAAACCGATTATGTTGTCGCCGGTGAAGACGCGGGATCGAAACTGACCAAGGCCGAGGAATTAGGCGTGGCGGTGTTGGATGAAAAGGCGTTTCAGGCGCTGATCGGCTAAATTAAAAGAGACGGGTATCTTCCGTCTCTTTCACTTCTCTTCACCCGAGCTCTTTTATCCAAAAGTTACGGTTCCGCTTTTCCTTATATTTATAAATTAATTTTACTGTTCAATTACGGCATAAAAATGAGGGAGATTTCTCCCCCATTATTTAGATATTACTTTTTACGGAAAGCTGACGGTGCCGATCTTTACTTTGGGATTGAACTGCAAACCGGTCCCGCCGTTCTCTTCATATTTCACGCGAATCCCGATCGTGGCCGGTTGAAATGTGTTTACGCGGGAAAAGCGTATGATCACGTCCGTCACTCTGCCACCGGACCTGATATATTCGGGAGGGGTAGCCGCCTTGGCATTTTGGCTCTTGGCCGCTACGGCCATAACGCCGTCCGAATTACAACCCGGCACAATGCCGTCCGGATTGATCGCGTGCTTAGGATTAAGTTTAAGAGAAACGGTGATCAGGTTGGCCACCGGGTTAAGCCTTGTCGAGACTTGGGTAAAAATACCGTTCGAATTGACGAAAGCCAGGTTCGATGTGGGCCGGCAAGGAATTTCCTGCTCCACGGGGATCGCATTGATATCTATTAAATTGGCCGGTGTATCCTGAACGCCAATAGCTTCTTTGACTGCTGTCATTTTTCTGATCTCCTTAAAATAAATATATTTTTTTGATTGCAACTACTTTATGAAATCAGGGGTTTCAGAAAGTTGCGAGGTAAAACGGGAGAGTTCACTCTTGATGTTTTACATTGTGATATTTCGCAATTTCTCGCCGGGCGGATTCGATTTTTTTCTGCACCCCCGCCTTGCTGAACTACACAGTTTCTTTAAAAGGAAAAAGGCAGGTGGAAGCCTGCCTTTCTTTTTTTACATTTTGAAAATGATTATGGAAAGCTGATCCCTTCGGTCTTTCTTCGCGGAATGAATTGCAGGCCGGTGCCGCCGTTCTCTTCGAATTTCACGCGTACCCCGAGCGTCGCTGGTTTGGTTTTATTAATGCGGGTAAAAAACAGCTTAACATTAGTCACTTTGTTGTTGACCCTGGTAAAAATGGGATTGGCGACTCCCGCCACATTAATGCTCTGAGCGGCCACGACCATCACATCGTCCGAATTGCAGTCCGGCACTATTCCGCCCGGATTGAGCCCGTGTTTAGGATTGAATTTAAGATCAAAACTGATCACCTCCACCAGGGAACCGCGGATAGTTGTCTGAAAGATACTTTTCGTAGCGCTGAGGAAAATGCCGTTCGGGCCGATAAAATTCAGGGCCGTCATCGGCCGGCAGGAAATTTCCTGCTCGACGGGAATCGCATTGATGTCCGTATAATTAGTCGGCACCGCTTGTGCGCCGATCGCTTCTTTTACTGCTGCCATTTTTTCTGATCTCCTTATTGGGAATTAATTTTATATATTGCAAACTACTGACGAAATCAGGGATCTCAGAAGGTTGCGGGAGTAAAACGGTAGAGGTTATCTCAACTTGTCTTACGTGAGGATATTTCGTGAGTTACGAGAAAGCGGATTCAACTCTTTTTGCGGGATTGAAAGTTTTAGAATTAAGTTGTCGTCTTTTTTTCCAATTTATTATATTCCTGTTCAATAAATTCTTTATGCTGTTTCATTTTTGCCTTAATTATTCCCTCAATTTCACTTTGCGTTAATTGTTCTGAATAGAGTTTTTCATAAGTGTCATATCCGCTAACAATTACATATCTGGTTAATTCGAATACAATCGTAATGACGGACTTAAAATCAAAACTTCCTAAAGAACTCTGATTAAATGCCTGGTGAATATAAGACATATTAAGTTGGGAAAATCCTGCAATTGCACTTTGTTCGATTTTTTCTCTTGTATGACGAATCGCGCTGTCAAACTCGCCAGGCACCTGGCCTTCTCCTAATGTAATAATGAATATTTTACTGATATAAAACTTATCAAACTTTTTCCCACCTTCAATTAACGCGTTAGCTAAAGGAACTATTGATTTATCATATATGTCTAGCAAAACTTGCTTACTATAGGTTACCTCTACTTTTTCGCCTAAATTTCTGATTTTTCTTTCCAGTAAAGCCAACTCTTTATCTAAATCTTCAACTTCTTCAATATTTTCACCTTTAGCTCCTTTGATCATTATTTCGAGCGAATTGATCAGATTATTTGTGATGTATTCGGTGAACGGCTCAAGTTCTCCCGCATCCGCAAGTTGTAAAACTCCGTAGTAATTTTCCTTATCTTCAGTCTTAATAATCACAGGCGGATAGCCGTATTGCATCAAGATAAAATTCATCAGAATCCGCACCACTCTGCCATTGCCGTCATCAAAAGGATGAATGCGAATGAATCTGTAATGAAAAAGCGAAGCCAGAATAATCGTGTTTACGTCAGGCTTTTCCCTCTCGCTTCGAAACCATTCCACAAGTTCCCGCATTTTGGCAGGCGTTTCTTCCGGAGAAGAAAAATAGAACATTTCCCCGGTTTGGGTTAGCACATGATTCGGCTGAGTTTTGTATTTCCCTACTTGAACAAGTCTTCGGGTGGGTTGCCCCTCAGAAGTTAATGCGTCAACATAATGATCTTCTTTTAATAGAAGTACATGAAGCTCACGAATAAACTTTTCGGTTAAAGGGACATCTCCTTTAACTAATTCTTCCACCCACTTAATCGCCTCATCGTGGCCAGTAATTTCGAAGTGGTCCTTTAGGGGTTTTCCTTGTGCTGTAATGCCAAACAAAATTAACGCTTTTGTTTCTCCAAAGGTAAGTGAGTTACCTTCTAATTTATTCGAATGATAATTCCAATCTAAGCGCAGCTTTTGCAGAATACGCTTCTCTGTCTCGGCATCCAGAGGACGCAGGCTATCGAGTTCGGCTTTTAATTGTGCGGCTTTTTCTAAGGCTTCCACGAGGGATATTGTGGAACGTTTGGCTTGAGTTTGCAAGAGCTATTTGGCCAGATACTTTACCATCGTGATCTTGCTGCCGTCATCGACCTGTTCAAAATTAACTTCATCCATCAGGTTGCGGATCAATTGCAAACCCCAGCCGCGTCTTCCTTCGGAAGGCTCATCGGCGGCGGTGGCTGCCGCGGCTTTTTTATTCGCCAGCAGATTGATCCCGCGGTTTGAGATGGTAATGATCAGCTTGTCGTCTTCGACGGTGAATTTTTGATAAAGCTTTCGGTCGGGGCTAAGGCTGTGCTCGGCGGCGTTGATGCAGGCTTCCACCAGAGCAGTTTTGATCTGGTTGATAGCGGTCTGTTTGAAATGATGTCGGCGGGCGATCTCTTCCACGGCGTGGGCGGAGATCATTTCCGTATCATCGCCCATCGGAACGATCATTTCGTATTCATTTTTGCTGATCTGAGCTTTCGCTTTCGCGGCGACCAGGCTGCCGGCATCCAACTGCCGCATCAAAAGCTCGACCTGTTTTCGGCTGGAACCAAAAGCATTCCGCTCGCGCAAAACTTTTCTCGCGTCGGCGTCAAATCCTTCAGGCGTGATCAGCCACAGCCGGTAGTGAATAAAATTGCACATCAGCGCGACCATCTCCATCCGGTCGCACCAGAATTCCGTCAGTTCCCGGCTGGCTTCCAGTTTCGAATCGATCTCCGCCGCGATCCAGACCACTTCGTTTTCATCGGCGTATCTTCCGTTATCAAAACCGAAGGCGACGGAACAGCGTTCTTCATCCAGCACCTGTTTTATCGGCGGATAGATCGCGACGCAACTGGCGGTATAAACTATCTGCGGCAGCCTGATCTTTGCTTCTTCATTTGGCAACTCGGCAATTATCCGCTCGTCTTCCAGTCCCTTGAATTTTTCTTTAAAGACCTCGTAATCCAAAAGCGCCTGCGGCGTCGGCTGGCAATTAAAAAGCGAAAGCAGTTCACGCAATCCGAGCGCGGCGTTACGGCGATAGTAGCGCGTCATAATATGCGGCGCGCGTTTCAAAAACGTAGCCAGGGTCTCAGCAGTCACCAGCGCGCGGGGTTCGGCTTTTACTTCCAGGCGGTAGCGCGCATCGATGTAATCGCGGCTGACGGAGGTTTCATCGGTCAACTCCACGACGCTTGAATTCAATCTGATAAATTCCTGTAAATGCAGCCCCTGCATCAGTTGGTAAAATTCTTCATCATTCCCGCCAAGGCGTTTTCGCCAGAATTCGATCTGTGTTGCGTGGGCCTGGTTCTGCAGCGATTCGTATAAAACTTCGATCAAACCGCGCTGTGTTTCCGGATTAGCGGTGACCTCGTCCAGCAAAGACGAAAAATATCTGTTGATGCGCCCGCCCAATATTTCGGTGGTGTAAAGGTCCTGGCATTTCTGAAAACTATCGAGCGAGGTTTTCTTATCTTTGGCAGCTTCAAAGATCAGGTTTAATAACCCGGCGCTCCCGTCAAATTGCTGCACCAGCAGATCGCGGGTTTGCTCGTTGATCTTTACATCGTTATCGGCCGACAATTTTTCGATCAGCAGGCCGGCGTCCGTTTCAGAAAGCCGGGACAGCTTGAGGATCTCAGCGTCATTAAGTTTTGCTTCGCCTTCCTGGGTCGAAGGTAAAACATAACGCCGGCGTCCGGCCAGTACAAAAGGTATCGAAGAGCGCGAGTAAATATCATTCAACTCGGCGGTAAAAGATGTACTGCCCTGCAGGTCCTGCGCGTGGTGCAGATCGTCGATCAGCATTACGCAGGGTGCATTATGCGCCGCCGCGCGCAGAGGCGCGCTCAAACATTGCCGCACAAAAGAGCGTTCATCGGCCAGCAAACTTTGCGTCTCACAGGTAGCCACCAGCCTATCGATCCAGTAGCCGTCCTCGGGTGCCGCCAACTCCGCAAGCTCCGCGATCTCCGGCGATGCGTCGAGCAGGGCCGGATCATTGCGGCGAAAAGCTACTACTTGTAAAAGGAATGACTGGAGAAATCTGGTGACCGCATTTTCCACCGAACGGTCATTTTGGCTTATCGCAAAATAAAGCGGGATCACTTCCGCCTGTTCGCGAAACAACTGATCGTAGCCTTGCCGCAAAAGCTCAGACACACCCTCAGCGGGCGCGGATAGGATAAGCAATCCTTTGCTCTCGCCGCTGCGAGCGTGGCGCAGCACCTCGTCCAGCTCACGCGTCCTTCCGATAAACTCCTCGGGTTCACGGCGTGAGAGAATCGCGGCGTGAGAGATATTTTGTCTAGTTAGCTTCTGAGACATTTCTGGTGGAGGCCGCTAGCACGGGCAGATTCTGATAGATCTGCACGTTATTCCTTCCCTTATGTTTTGCCTCGTAAAGGGCTTTGTCCGCCGCGGAGATCAGTTCTTCAGCGGTCTTAATATTCGGTGAAAAAGTGGCCACGCCGATGCTGATCGTAATCTTACGGTTGGGAAATTCCGCCGTCGCTACTTCTTCACGCAAGCGTTCGGCGATCGCCTTGGCTTCGGTTAGTGCCGTCTGCGGCAGCAAAATAGAAAATTCTTCACCCCCGTAGCGCGCGGCCACGTCCGCTCCGCGCAGGCTATTTTTCATATGGCGGGCGAGTGTCTGCAGCACTTTGTCGCCGGCAGTGTGCAGATAAGTATCGTTATAAGATTTGAACTCATCCACATCGATCATCATAAAGCTCATGGCGTATCCATAGCGCCGCGTGCGCTTGATCTCTTCATCGAGGCGCTCTTCCAGATATCGGCGGTTAAGCAAACCCGTAAGCGGGTCGGTGATGGAAAGCTGCTCGTATTTGCCGGCTTTTCGCTCGAGTTTTACGCGATCAAGCGCCACCGCAAGCTGAGGTGTGACCGCATCCAAAAGCTGCAGGTCATACTCGTTGTAGGCGCTGCCGTCTACTTTGTCGGTCACGTTGAGCACGCCGATCTTTCTCGAACCGATCACGATCGGGTAACTTAAGAACGAGCGGGTCTTATACTTGCGCTCCGCCGGGGCCGGTGACATTCCCGTATTATTTACATCTGTCACGACCAGCGGTTTTCCCTGCTGCAAAACACGCGCGGCGATACGGTGGCCCACGGTGCCGCGGTCCTGGTTCAGGATCGCTACATCTTTGCCTACCGCCGCTTTTGCCATCAGGGTCTTTTCGTCTTCGTCATAGATCAGCAGCGAGCCGTATTCGGCTTGCAGCAATTCCGCCGAGACCTGGGCTACATACGACCAGAATTCTTCGCTATCGAGCTTGCTCAAACCTTCATTAAATTTTCTGACGGCTTTTGAAAGCAGTGCCTGGCGTTCGATCTCGTCGCGCAGCCGCAGTATTTCCAGCGACACCGAAACCTGCCGGCAGAAACGGGCCAGGCTGCGTTTTTTAGTTTCGTCCTTGATCTCGTCGCCGACGACCAAAGCGCTGCGCAGCTCTCCGCCGATCACGATCGGAAAGAGCAGGATCCTTGAGACGGTTTTTTCCGCCGGATCTTTACCGGTGCGTTCAAATAATTCCAGCGCCGTTTCGCGATGTATCGCTTCCGTCAAGCGCGGGTCGGCGACCGGAAGATTTATCCTTAATTGCTGGCCGCGAAAACTTCCGCCGACGAGATACGTTTCCAGGTTGCGGTCTTTTTTCTCTAGCCACGCTAAGGCGTTCAATTCATACTTGACCGACAAGAATTTCAAAACCGAAACGCATGCTTTGTGATAATTCAGGTCTAGCAGAGTGTTAAACAAGGATCGCCAGGCCGCCACTTCGTCCGGGTCGTCATGTTTGCGGCCACCCGCCAGGGCTGCCTGATCAAGAACAAGTTTGATCGAACTTGCTTCTTTCGCGGGCGCCGGGGCCTCTTTTTCAATTCTGACAATTCTATCGGCGGGCCTGACAATTCTATCGGCAGATCTATCAGCAGGCCTGAGAAATCTATCGGAGGGCATTTCCGGCATTTGGAGAATGTCGCCCGATGGATCTTCCTGCCGGTTCTCTGTGCCTGCAATTCGTTCGGGCCGTTCGGGAATGATCACGGAAATATCGCGCTTCTCGGCCGGAGCCGCAACCAAGGCATTTGCCGCCTTTGCCACCGCCTTACGTTCCACTTTTAGCAGCGCCAGTTTTTCCTCGGCGCTGAGTTCCTGCAGCCGCCGCGAAACGCTCTCTACTTCCTTTAATGAAGTTGTTAAAAGGATATTTTCCAATAGTTCTCCCACGGGCAGTTTTTGCCAATCTCCGCTGCGCATTTTTTCCGTTGCCGCTAAATAGTTGGCCCCTTTGCTAAATACCCGTCCGACGATGGCTACCAGCTTCTTTCCAGGTTCGGGTTCGATCGGCACCGTCGCATAAGACAGGCCGGCGTGGCAATGAAAGCAGGCGGGTTTCCCTTTTTCCAACCCATCAGTAAAGGCCCGTCCACAAAACGGCTCACAAAGTGAAGCAAATTCCGCGGAAGCTTGCAGCGTGCGGCAGATCGAATTGTTGTTCGATACGGATATGACCGTTGAATCTTCCCCTTCAACGACCGCGATGGCCACACCGTTCTCTTCAGACAGTGCGTCCTGTATCCTCTGCCACGCTAACTCGCTTGTTTCTTTATTTTCGGAGTCACTCATCCGTAACTTTATTGCTTAGATGCAAAATAAAAAGCGATGCAACTGTGTAAAACACAATTGTAAATACACTTAATTACCCTGCATTTTCAATAAAATATCCTTGTAAACACTAGATTTTGTCACATTATGGCACACTAATTGTTTTCACTCTATTAACACGCCAAAACTGCACGGAAATCAAACGTCAGGCAATAATTTGATGTGTTCAGGGAGATTTATGAATGGTAAATTACAAGGGAAAAAGATAGCTATCCTCGCAGCGAACGGTTTTGAGCAAAGTGAGCTTTTTGAGCCCAAAAAAGCTCTGGAGGAAGCAGGGGCGCAGACTTTTGTCATATCGCCGGAAAAAGGCAAGGTAAAAGGCTGGCGGCATACGGATTGGGGCCAGTCCGTGGCGGTAGACGTGACACTAACTGAAGCAAATGCAGATGATTACAGTGCGCTGCTGCTGCCGGGCGGGGTGATGAACCCTGATAAATTGCGCGGCAATGAGATGGCAGTGGCTTTTGTGAAAGCGTTTTTTGACCAGGGCAAGCCGGTCGGCGCTATCTGCCACGGTCCGTGGACCCTGATAAACGCCGGCGTGGTAGAGGGCCGGGAAATGACCTCATATCATACGATCCGCAAAGATCTGGAAAACGCCGGCGCGAAATGGACCGATAGCGAGGTAGTGGTGGATAACGGCCTGGTGACCAGCCGAAAACCGAACGATATACCGGCTTTTAATGAAAAGTTGATCGAGGAATTTGCTGAAGGAAATCATCGAAAACAAAAAGCGGCCGGACAGCAATAATTGGTAAGTACATTGAAATAGATCAAGAAGGGGATAAAAAATGAACAACGAAACAACTACAAATGGAGAAATGCTTTCAAACGATGAAATTATTTCGACTTTAAATGGACTGATTGAAACTTGTAAAGACGGGCAGGAAGGATTTGAAACCTCCGCCCAAAGCGTAAAAAATGAAAGCCTGCAGGCGACTTTTCAGGAGCTTTCTGGCCAACGCGCCGGGTTTGCCGGTGAATTAAGCTCACTGGTTACCGCGCTCGGCGGAGATCCGGAAAACAGCGGCAGCCTGGCCGGAACTCTTCATCGCGGATGGCTCAACTTAAAAGCCGCGATTACCGGCGGCGACGAATCTGCCATTCTGAATGAGTGCGAGCGCGGTGAAGATGGTGCTAAGGATGCTTATAAAACGGCGTTGGGAAAAGCTCTGCCGGGTGATATTGCGCAGATCCTCCAGCGGCAAAATGAAAAGATACTGGAGGCCCACCGAAAGATCAAATCACTTCGCGACAGTGCCGATAATATGACCAATACCGCGAAAGCTTCTTAGCTTTTTTACCGCATTAGCGGTAATCCGAAGGTAGCCGTGGGTTTTAACCCACGGTAATCGGATAAAAAAAAAACGTGCGTCGCGTCAGCGACGGGTGAAAATCAGAATCACTCGTCGCTGACGCGACGCATACTTTTTATTTGTTATTTTTCGCACACCGAGGGTTAAAACCCACGGCTACTATCAGGCGGTCGCTACGCGGCCAAAACCGAGTTACGCTCCTACCGCTCCTAAACCTTCTTTTACATTCTCTTCGATATAAGGTTTTTCGGCGGAGATCCTGATACAAGCGGCAAAATGCGCGGGTTTTATCTGGACCAACTGAGGCTCGATCCTTTTGCAATCATCGATCACATACGGACAGCGGGTATGAAAATGGCAGCCGGTGGGCGGATTTATCGGCGAAGGCACGTCTCCTTTAAGAATGATCCGCTTTCTTTCGCCTTCTATTTTAGGATCGGGCACCGGCACGGCGGAGATCAGCGCGCGGGTATAGGGCATCAGCGGTTCGCGGTAGATATCTTTTGCGTCCGAAAGCTCCACGATCTTGCCCAGGTACATCACCGCCACCCGGTCCGACACATGGCGGATCGCGCGCAGGTCGTGTGAAATAAAGAGGTAAGTAAGGTCTTTGTCCCGCTGCAGTTTTTCCATCAGGTTCATTATCTGCGCCTGAATGGATACGTCGAGCGCCGAGATGGGTTCGTCGCAAACGATAAATTCGGGGTCGACCGCGAGCGCACGCGCGATACCGATGCGCTGGCGCTGGCCGCCGGAAAATTCATGCGGGTAACGCTTGATGAAACGGCCGCTGAGGCCCACGGTCTCCATTAATTCCTGAACGGTATTATCGAGGTCCTTCCCTTTTGCCAATCCGAATGTTTTGATCGGCTCGCCGATGATCTGCCCGACGGTCATCCGTGGATTGAGGCTGGCGTACGGGTCCTGAAAGATGATCTGGACATTTTTTCGCTGCTCGCGCATCGCCGATTTCGAAAGTTGCGCCAGGTCCTTGCCGTGGTAATCAACCCTGCCTGAAGTTATATCGGTCAGCCGCAAAAGCGCTTTTCCCAGCGTGGATTTACCGCAGCCCGATTCTCCGACCAGTCCGAGCGTTTCGCCTTTTTTAATATTTAGCGATACTCCGTCCACGGCTTTTACCATTTTCGGCTGGCTCAACAACCCGCCGCCGATTCGGTAATGCACTTTCAGGTCCTGGATCGATATAAGATCGGTGTTTTCCATATTCGTTAATTACCGGCCGACGCTTTCTCTTCCTCGCTCACGCTTTCCTGTCTGATAAATTGCGGCTCTAATTTTTCAAAGGTTTCCTTATCCATCGGCAGATGCTTTAGCCCAAAACCTTCCGGATCGTCGATACCGCCCAGAGAAAGCGTGTCTGAAGCCGCGCCGGCGGCATCCACGCGGGTGGGATACTTGTTTTTATAGAGCCGCACGTGGACGATCCCCGTCGTGATGGAGAGCACCTTGACGATGTTAAAGCCGTTTTCCTGGCCCGGCGCAAGCACCGAATACAGGCCTCCTATCTTGTACTTACTTTCCAGGCCCGGGTCTTTATTGGAAAAACAATTCGCGGCCGGGCTTAACAAGGATAGTAAGATCAGAAGTTTTATTAGTGGGCGAAATTTCATTTTATGACTCCTAGGCCGATTCGGCATAAACTTCCAGCGCAAAGTGGCAAAGCGAAGAATGGTTTTCGTTTATCTGCACAAACGGCGGGTACTCCGTCCGGCAAATGTCTTTGGCGTATTCACAGCGCGGCGCAAAAGGACACCCCGGCGGCAGATGCGCCACATCGGGCGGCAGCCCGGGAATTTGATAAAGCGGCTCACCGTGCTCATGCGCCGGATCAGGGACCGACCGCAATAAACCCTTGGTATAAGGATTGCCCGGCCGCGCAAAAAGCTCGCCTGTCGGCGCCTGCTCGAATACTTTTCCGGCGTACATCACGATTATCTTCTCGGTCATGCCGGCCACCACGCCGAGGTCGTGCGTGATCAAAATTACGCTGGTGCCGAGCTCGTCTTTTAATTTTTTTATCAGCTCGAGGATCTGCGCCTGGATGGTAACGTCGAGCGCCGTGGTCGGTTCATCGGCGATCAAAAGCTCCGGCTCGCACGAGAGCGCCATGGCTATCATTACGCGCTGGCGCATACCGCCGGAAAATTCGTGCGGGTAATCGTCGACGCGGTTTTTCGCATCTGGAATGCCGACCATTTCCAGCATTTGAATGGCGTGTGCGCGCGACTGGGTGCGGTTGTGTCCCAAATGAAGTTCGGTGATCTCGCCCAACTGGCGCGAGATCTTCAGAAACGGGTTAAGCGAGGTCATCGGGTCCTGAAAGATCATCGCGATGCGCTTGCCGCGGATCTTACGCACTTCTTCAGTGCTGAGGTTCATTATGTTTCGCCCGTCGAAAATTATCTCGCCCGCTACGATCTTTCCCGGAGGTTCCGGGATCAGGCGAATGATAGAAAGATTGGTGACGGATTTTCCGGAACCGGATTCGCCGACGATGCCGAGCGTTTCACCTTTTTTTAATTCAAAGGTTATTCCGTCGACAGCCTTGACGATGCCGTCATCAGTCTGAAAATAGGTGCGCAGGTCGGAAACCGAAAGTATTGTGCCGTTTTGTGATTCCATTTTTAGACGGTGAAGTTAAAATCTATTACACTTTTCTCGACTGCGGGTCTAAAGCATCACGCAGGCCGTCACCCAAAAAATTGAGCGAAAATAATGTCAGCGCCATCGTCACGCCCGGAAATATCAGTTGCCACGGGTAGATCGCGATGTTCTTGATGCCGTCCGAGGCCAGGCTTCCCCAGGAAGCAAAAGGTGCCTGTACTCCCAGGCCGAGAAAAGAAAGAAAGGCTTCGGTGAGCATTACCGCCGGGACCGTTAGCGTGGCGTAGACGATCACCGGACCGAGAGTGTTGGGCACCAGGTGTTTGAAAATGATCTTCGGCGTCGAAACCCCCGTCGCTTTGGCCGCCATCACAAACTCCTGGTTTTTCAGCGACATTATCTGCCCGCGCACGATCCGCGACATCGTCAGCCAGGAAACCAGTCCCAGCGCGAAGAAGAGCAAAAAGATCTGGCTTAGTCCGGCGCCCCCGCCAAACAATTTAACCAGATACTGGATAAACCCCGGGGCGTTATTGCCGGCAAAAAGCGACAAGAGCACGATCACGATCAGAATATACGGCACGGCGTACATCATATCGACGATGCGCATCATCACGTTATCAATGCCTCTGCCGAGATAGCCCGCGACCGCGCCGTAGCTAACCCCGACTATCAGCGAAACGATCGTGGAAATGATGCCCACCATCAGCGAAATGCGGCCGCCCAGTAAAACGCGGGCCAGCACATCCCTGCCCTGGTCGTCGGTCCCCATTGGGTGCAGCATCGACGGCGGAAACGACCTTACCAGATCGCCGTTGGCCGGGATCGTGTCATACGCAAAGCCGGTCGACCATTCCACGATCGGCGGCCCGATCAAAACCGCTACCACCATGAAACAAACGACGACCATTCCGAAAACCGCCAGCTTGTTTTTGAGCAGGCGTTTCCAGGCGTCTCTCCAAAGCGATGTACCTTTTACCGGTTTTAATTCTTCTGCCATAAAATTCTTAATCGTACCTGATGCGCGGATCCAAAAATGCGTAGCCAATGTCAACCAGAAGGTTGAAGAACAAGGTAATGATAGAGAGAAACGCCACCACCCCCAGTGTCAAAGGCTCGTCGCGGTTGAATATGGATTGAATAAAAACATTGCCCATTCCCGGCAGCGCAAATATTTTTTCTACGACCACGGTTCCGGCCAGCAGTTGCGCCAGCGCCGGCCCGGTGAAAGAGATCACCGGCATTAATCCCCCGCGCAGCGCATGGCGGGTGACCACGTGCCATTCACTCAAACCTTTCGCGCGCGCCGTGCGGATATAATCCGAGCGCAGCACTTCTAGCATTCCGGCGCGGGTCAGCCTGGCGATATAGGCCGCGTACACCGCTGAAAGCGTCAGCACCGGAAGCACCAAATTACTTATCCCGGTGATGCCGTCCCAGCGCGCCGGCGGGAACCAGTACAGATAGAGAGAAAAGATTAGGACAAGGATCGGCCCTAACACAAAGTTAGGCATGGAAATGCCGAGCATAGAGATGGCCATCGACGAATAATCGATCGCGGTGTTTTGCCTCAAGGCCGCTATTGTCCCGGCCGTGATCCCGATGGTGAGCGCCAGCAGGTAAGCGAGAATTCCGAGAGTGGCGGAAACAGGGACCGTTCGCCATAAAATTTCATTAACGGACTGCCCTTCGTATTTCAGCGAGTCGCCAAAGTCAAAACATTTAAAGTTGGCGCTCCCGATGGAAAACTGCAGGCCCGTGGTGGTGGTCTCATCCGCCGCTTTCGTCCGGCAGGTAATGTTGCCCATCATCATCAGGTACTGCTCTACCAGCGGTTTATCAAGGCCGTATTTTTTCCTGATGTTTGCCTCGACCGCCGCCGGAAGCTGCTTTTCCGAGCTGTAAAACGTTCCGGGCGCAAAACGGATCAGTGCCCAGGTAACCGACACCACTATCAACGCCATCGGGATGATGATTAGTAATCGTTTGAGAATGAATCGAAGCATAATTTGCCGGGAAAGTTATTCAGCCTTCATTATATTTGCCACATCCTGGTCCCACTTCGCCGTGTCGCGCTCGATATAGACGTATTTCCAGGGAAACAGGGAGCCGGGATTAGGATACATTCCCTTCACATAAGGTTTTTTGATCCAGTTGGTCGATTGTGTCTGCAGCGGGATCACGATCTGCTGGTCCATCACGTACAACTCCGCCTGGGCCAATAGCTCGAAGCGTTTTTGCGGGTCCAGGGTCTTGTTGGCCTCGTCGAGCATATCGTCATACTTTTGATCGTGCCAGCCGGTCGCACCGTCGGCCTGTTCCGAATAAAAAAGATTCAGGAATGTGAACGGGTCCATGTAATCGCCGGACCACGCGTTGCGGGTAAAACCTTCATACTGCACCTGCGAGCGGTAAGGCAAAAATGTTTTCCATTCCATATTCTTAAGCGGAACGGTAATTCCCAGGTTTTGCTTCCACTGCGACTGGATCATCTCGGCGATCTGCCGGTTTGATTCAAGAGTGTTATAGGTGATGTTGATCTTTTCCACCGGAAAATTTTCCACGACGCAGCGCCCGCCCTCGCCTTTCGTCACTTTGTAACCCGCTTCGGTCATCAAGGCACAGGCTTTTTCCGGATTGAAATCATTACGGTGCGCCCATTCTTCCGGCGACATTCCCCGTTTCACCCGCGCCTCTTCATATATTTTCTTGCGAGCTTCTTCATAGGCGGGAAAAATGCCTTCAGGCGTAAAATCGAGCAGCGGCGTGACGGTGCCGCGGAATTTAGCGATCGCTTCGCGGTCAACGGCTCGGCTAAAAGCTTTTCGCACATTGACGTTGTCCATCGGCGGCTTTTTGCTGGCGATGCTGTAGTATTCCATGGCCACTTCAGGATGCTTCAGATATTCATCTTTATATTGAGAAACCTCCGCCACCCATGACGCCGGAATGGTGTGGTTGTACATAGCATCCACGCTGCCCGCTTTATACAGGTTGAGCATGGTCGTGTTTTCTTCCAGCGGATAAAAATGGATCTCGTCGAGTTTTACAGTTGCCGCGTCCCAGTAATTGGGATCTCTCACCACTTCCAGCGTGTCATAAGGCCGGTGCGTTTTGACCTTGTACGGCCCGCACGTGACGATGTTTTCCGGGCGCGTCCAATTTTTGCCGAATTTCTCTATCGCCTTTTGCGGCACAAGACGGAAAAACTGGTGCGGCAGCAGGCTCATGAAGTATGGCGCGGGCTGCGTCAGCGTGATCCGGAGCGTCTCATCGTTGATCGCTTCGACGCCTATATCTTTTGCTTCGACAGTGACCAGGTTCGCCGCCGCCAGCTCGTCTTTATAAACATCTTCGAGTAAAAAGCGGTTGAGATAAAACAAATTTGCGATCGGTTTTTTCTTTAGCTTGGCCTTCTCTTCTTTTTTCGCGGCGTCGGTCATTTGCGCGATATCATCATCGATCGTTTTTGCTTCATCGGCGCGCTTTTTATTTTCCTTGGCCAGATTGGCCAGCAGCGTCTGTGAATCTTTTGAAAGCGTGATGCCGGCAAACCTCTGCTCGTCATAGATGCCGCTTTCCATCAATTTATTTATGCCGTCCGCCAAAACCTGCTTATGCGCGTCATCGCAACTGGCGCCCTGGATGCAATGTTCCAGGGCCTCTTTCGAAAGATTTTCCCGTAAGAGTTGCGACAAACCGTCTTTCCCGTTGATCACTTTTCCGGTGAAGGCGATCGGGTTTTTGAAATCCCGCGCGCCAAATTTAAATGCGCCTTTTAATTTTTCATTGCCCTGTATTTCCCGCGCGCGTTTAAAAGGATCGCCGTTAAGCGTCAGCCTGGCCGGGGCGCGCATCATCTTACTGGTTTCGGTTTCAGGCCCGATCGGGGTCGCTTTATCGGCCGCAGCCACGCTGCCGTTTTCGGGCTCAGAAGCAAAATCTTTAGCGATGTAAAAATTGCCGTCAGGCCCCTTCATAAACGCCGAGTGGTTATTGTAAGGCTCCGCGTATTTAACGTAGTAACCCAGGTTGGCGTTACGGGAAGCGGTTTCCGGAGCAAAACCCCGGCGGAAAGAAAATTCAAAATCTTTGGCCGTTATCGGATCGCCGTTGGACCATTTGGCGTCCTTACGCAGGTGAAAAAGGTACTCTACGGCGTCGGGGCTGATCTCCCAACTGGTGGCCAGCTCAGGTACCGGTTCCATCGTCTTCGGGTCGTATTCAACCAGGCCTTCGTAGAGTGCCATATACACCCGCGCTTCCGGCTGGCCGGTTCCGATCTGCGGGTCCAGCGACTCCGGTTCCGAACCGGAGATATAACGCAGCACGTTTGTGCTGGGCGGCGAAGTCTTGCCGAAGTAACGGCTTCTGGCCGAAGTCATACAACCTGCTAAAACTAAAGACAACAGTATCAATGCTGCCAATTGAATCTTGAATATAATTGACCCGCGCATTTCGATGCTCCTAAAGACTGCCAAGTTACTGGATTAAAAGGCCTTTTTCGTAAGGCCCGGAAGAGAGTTTAAAACGTCTAACTCCCTGTAAAGTATCACGTTTCCGCACTTACAGGCAAGATTTTAAATTCCTCTATCTATAAGATAAAGATCGCCCGCCGATGGTTGCTCGGACAATAAGCTAAGGTTATACGTTGAATGTACTTTTTTGGTTTAAGAGGTGCTGCCAATAAAGGCTGAAGAATGTCTTGTTTTCGCATCATTCGGAGTAGATAAAAGATGATAACTGAAAGATTCGATTCTATTCTCTATCAACTATCAGTTATCATCTATTCCGAATGACATTCCCTTTAATAAAACTACTGTTTTTGCTCCAACTTCGACAGCCATTTCTCGATGCTTGAACGCTCTTCGCCGGTAAGGTCTTTTTTTCCGAAACGCACGGCATTATAGGCACGGGTTATGCTCATCGCTTCCGGGACCGCCAGGGAGTCGGCAAATTCTATCGGGGTTTGGTAAGGCTGCCGGATAAATCCTTTTTCTTTCAGAGCTTTGAGCATGCGCGCATAAAACTCAACGATCCTGATCTCATCGGGCCGGCCCCGTAAAAAAGTTTTCCAAAAACCCGAGCGCCGGAGATGCCTGACGAGAAAAAACATGATGATCGAAAAAGCCGCGGCCGATACTACCAGAGCAACTATATAAAGGATCGCCGTCACCTGGGCATTAAATCCCTGTTCGCCGCGCAGGTCATTGTAAGAGCGGGTCAGGTCGCGCTGGACGGTATTAAGCCAGGCGCTAAATTCGAACATTTGAGCCGAGACGCCCTGCCTGAACGACCGCGCCAGTGATCTTTGCCCCTGGTTATCATAGGCCACGACGTATTCGATCCACATGGTCTCGAGCGCTTCGATATAATTACTAAAAGCGCCGTATATCCCCGCAGCGCCGGTAGTATTTTCAATCGCGGCGGCAGGCGTGGGGTCAAACGGCACCCAGATATTTTGTTGCGGGAAATACACCTCTACCCATGAGTGCGCGTCCTTTTGCCGGATGATATACCGCTGGGCCTGGTCATTGTATTGCCCTCCCTGAAAACCGTTGACCACGCGTGTCGCGATTCCCTGCGTCCGCAGCATTATCGCCATCGCCGACGCAAAATATTCACAATGGCCCTCTTTTATATTAAAAAGAAAATCCGCCAGCGGATCGCTGCCGCCCGCTTTGAGATCGAGCGTATAGCCAAAATTCGTTTGTAAATAATTTTCCACCGCGCGGGCCGCGTCGTATCGATTGCCCGCCCCGGCTTTTTCAATGACCTCACGCGTCAGTTTTTCAAACCGTTCGTCCATTTGGGGCGGAAGCTGCAGATAAGCATCTTTTTTATCTTCGCTGTAAGCCTGGTTATCGCGCCGCAATTCATCTTCCGGGGGTAAATACGCGTCGGAGATCACGCGGTATGAAACTCTTTCCGGTTCGGTCCGGCCGGCGGCCGAGATCGATTCATTGCGGTCGCGTGAGAGCGTTTCGAATCCCCCCTGAACACCGAGCATTCGCGGCAAACCGAAAATGGTCGGGGTATCGAGCGGTTCGAGAATGATCGTTTGCAGGATGGTCTGGTTATTTCGCGATGCCGTATCGAGTTTGAAAAAACTTCCTTCGATCGGGCCGATGGTTTCGACCCGGCTTCTGAATTTGCTCCAGCGGAGTTTGTCAAAATGGTCCAGCGCCACGCCGCGCCATTTGAAATTTCGGAAATTGGGCGGCTGGCCGCTTTCTATCCGCGCCCGCATCACCACTTCACTGTTTTGCTGGATGCGAGCGATCGCTCCCAGTTGAACGGTGTCGGAAAAACCCGTCGATGCGGCCAAAGCGCGCGAACCTGCGCCAATCCCCGCGCTGCCGACCCGCGGCAAAAAGAAGAACAACGGAACGGCCAGGGCGATCGTCAGCAAGAGAAGGTTTAGCGCTACCAGCGGAAAGCGATAATTCGTCCGGGGAGTTATCGCGTATGGATTTTGGGCCCTGCGCCCCGGCGTGTTTTTTAGGATCTTAGTACGTTTCTCATTGATGCCGCGGGAAGATTTTCTTATCTCGAAGGCAATGATCGTCGTCACCGCAAAGAAAAGATAAATGATAAAAGATGCCGCCAGAAAAAAGCTGATGCTGAAACCCGCTGCCAGCAAAACTTCGAAAAACGATATTAGGTACAGCACGAACCAGTCGCGGTCGGTCTTGACCTGTAGGAGTTTGATCGCCGCCAGCGCCAGGATCAGGCGGGCCAGAGTGGCAACGGCAGCCTGCTCGCGCGAATAACTACCGGTTAAATTATATTTATAATCCAGGTAGAACAGCGGCAGGGTCGCTAAAATCGTTATCAATCCCACTCTTTCGGAAAGCTGCCATTTACTGTCTTCCAGATTCCAGGCGACGATCATCGTTCCGACAAAAAGCGCCGCGACCAAAATCCCCACGCCTCCTGAAACAAACAGCGCCAGCAGCCCGCCAAAAAGCAAAGTATAGGAAGATAGTTTGAAGAAACTCTCGAAATTCATTGAGATGCGCAGCAGTCCCGTTTCTCTATTATAGTTCGCCCGGTAGGAATTATGAAAACTACAGTACCCTAAAGCTGTAGCTAATTTGTGGGATGCCATCCGGAATAGATGAGAACTGATAGATGAAAGATAATAGATCGAATCTCTCAGCTATCATCTATGATCTTTCATCTATTCCGAGTGGTTATTTGATACATGGGTTTTGGACACTACCTAAAAAATTACGTTGCCCCGCCAGGCTTGATTATTATTTAGCCTCCATATTTGCCTCGATCATTTGGCTCATATCATTAATGGTGCGGTTAGGGTTGTGTCCCTTAAAGATACCCACTAATTTGCCGTCGACGATGATAAAACTCTGCGGAATACCCTGCATCCGGGAAATTGCTATTAGTGCCTGCACCAAATCCTCATCACCCGACACGAGGAGGTAATTTACTTCCATCCTTTTACCGAAAGCTTCTATCTCTTCTTTCTTCTCGCCTTCGATATCCAGGCCTATTACGGTAACGCCCCGGCTGCGGTATTTCTCCTGCAGTTCCTTAAGGGCCGGCATTTCTATCCGGCACGGCCCGCACCAGGTAGCCCACAGGTTTAATAATACGACCCCTTTATACTTTTCCAGCGTGAAGGTTTCTCCGGCCGTGGTCCAAAGTTCGGATCTCAAAATATAATCAGGAAGAACCTTTCCGATTCCGATCTTTCCCGTAAACATATCGACCTGGGCACAGGAGGTATAAATTTGCGTGGTCCACAAAGTCGACCAGTTTCCTTTGTCGAATTGATAATAAGTGCTGTCCGATCCGCCTTCTTTCCATTCGTCCCAGGTTTTTGTCGCCTCCGTCATCTTCCGGTGGCGCTCAAACTTTGCGGTCGATATGCCGCTCCAGAAAAGGTCCTTCGGATAACCTTCTTTGTCCCTGGCCGATTCGCCGGCCGTTTCAAAAGTCACTCCCTCAGCTTCGACCAGCGTTACTCCGTCAACCGTGTTACCCCGCATGAAATAGCTGGATCCGCCGCATTTTGCCATCCTACGTGCCCAAAATCTGTCGAGCATTTTTTTTGATTCAGCGGCGAAATCATAGCCGGGAGGAGGCACAGAATTGCCTCCTTTTATTCGTTTTGTTTGAGCGAAAGAATCGGAAGATAAAAGAACCGCCAGGACAGCCAAAAGGAGCGAAGCGAATACAGATCTTTGCATAGTATTATTCCAAAGCTGCGCAAGAATAATACCTTAATACATCGCTGTCAATAGAAATATGGTAAACCTGGAAGAGCCGGTAAGATGCCGGCGCTCCCAGGTTTAGAGCTTCTATTTTTGGATCAATACAGGATCGCCGAACCCGAGTTCTTTCAGGCGCGGCAGTTGGGTTTTGGCGTCTCCCACCACCAGCCAGATCATCTTGTCGGTATTCAGGTATTTCTGTGACAGGTCCTTGATCTGCTGCACGGTCATACCTTTGACGATCTGTTCGCGGTCTTTTACATAGTCGTATTTCCAACCGTACTTACCGATAAGTTCGAGCATGCCCAACTTGGCAGCCGCGGTCTCAAAAGCACGCGCGTTGCTCTTGATCAAAAAGCCCTGCGTGGTTTCCAGATCTTTATCCGAAAAGTTCTTCGGATAATCCTGCAGAATGCTTTTGATCAATTGGGCAGATTCCAGGGTAACGTTGCTTCTCACGCTGCTGGCGATCGTAAAAGCTCCCGGGCTGTTCGTTCCGGCAAAAGCCGAGTTGATGCCATAGGTATAGCCTTTTCCTTCGCGCAACTGCTGGGTCAATTGCGACGCAAACCCGCCGCCGCCGAGAATGTAATTCATCACCGTCGCCGGGTAGAAATCCTTGTCCGTCTGGGCCAGCGCCGGGTAACCGAAACGAATGACGGACTGCTTGGCGTCCGGGACATCGTAAAAATATACGGCCGATCTGGCGGGCACCGGCGGCGTTTTATAAACCGGTATCTCGACCTTTTTGCTCTTCCATTTAACATTGATCCCATTTAAAGAACCGACGATCTTTGTCTTATCGAGCGCACCGACGACGTTCATCCGCGCAACCGAAGGCGAAATGTTCTTATCGTAAAAAGATTTCAAATCATCAAGCGTGATAGCGCCCACTGAATCGATCGTTCCGAGAATGTTTCGCGAGCGGATATTGTCCTTGCCATAGATCAGGAGGTTGTAATTATTTTGCGCGATGGCATTAGGATTTGCCTGCTGCTGGCGGATCTGGCTGATCGTGCTTTGCTTGAGCAGATCGAATTCCTTGCTATCCCAACGCGGTTCGAGCAGGATCTCTTCGACCAGCGCCAGCGTGGCGTCGTAATTTTTCGCCAGCGTATTTACACCGATGCGGACATCCTCGGTTCCCGCATTTACGTTGATCGTAGCCCCCAATTGCTGGATGGCCTCTTCCAATTCCTGCGGCGTCTTGCGGGCAGTGCCCTGCGTCATCATTCGCGCCATCAGATTTGCCACGCCGACCTTGTTGATATCTTCCAAAAGTTCACCGCCGCCGACTACGATCTCAAACTGGACCAGCGGGACTTCGGTGTTTTGAATACCGATGACGCGCATTCCGTTAGAGAGCTTGTCTTCCCAGATCGTGGGAATTTTAACTTCCGGCGCCGTGCCGTATGGCGGTTCAACCGTCCGGTCAAAAGAAGACGGTGTCCGTACATAATCGGCCTTCACATTCGGATCAACTTCCGCGTCTGCGCCCTGGACGATCTTTTCTTCCACTACATTAGCTTTGGCTGAACCATCCAGCGCCAACGCCGGCTGGCCCTTCGGCACAAAACTGGTCGCGACGAACGGTTTATTCTTGATGTATTTTTGATAAACGCGCGTAACATCAGCCGGTGTCACGGCGAGAATATTCTGGATGTCCTTTTCGATAAACCCCGGATCACCGGCAAAAATATTGTATTGAGCAAGATTGAATCCCTTGCCCAGGACACTCGCAAGCGAGCTGTAAAACTGCGTTTCCTGTCCGGCTTTTATCCGCGTCAGATCTTTTTCGGAAATGCCTTCTTTTTCGAATTTTGCAAAAGCTTCGTCGATCGCGGCGGACACCTCGTCCAGGTCCTTGCCGTCAAAGGCGCGCACAGAAACGGCGAATTCACCCGCCAGTTCCGAAGTGTCGTTTCCCATGCCGACATCGCCCGTCAACTGTTTGTCTTCGACCAGCACTTTATAGAACGGCGCTCTTTTCCCGTCCGAAAGATATTGCGCCAGTACCGCCAGCGGGTAAGAGTCCGGATGATAACGCTCGATCGAAGGCCACGTCCGCGTCAGCTCGGGCAAAGTCGCAAAATTATCTTCGTAATAAAATTTGACCGTTTCCTTTAAAGTTACTGAGCGCTTGGCCACAGGCTTGATGTCTTCGCCGCGTTTTATCTCGGCAAAATATTTCTCAACCCATTTCTTTGCCTGTACAGGGTCGAAATCACCCGCAACCGTGAGCGTGACATTATTGGGAACATACCAGCGCCGGAAAAATTCTTTTACATCGGCAACCGTCGCGTTCTGCAGGTCTTCGAGCGAACCGATCACTTCCCAGTTATACGGATGGTCGGCGGGGTAAAGCGCTTGGGCGATCACCTCCGGAGTGTGGCCGTAAGGTGTATTGTCATAGCTTTGCCGCTTCTCATTTTTTACCACCTGCTTTTCCTTGGCGAGGACAGGATCGGTCACCGTGTTGATAAACCAGCCGAGTTTGTCGGCCTCCGCCCAGAGCATTTTCTCCAGCGCATCCTTCGGCACGGTCTGAAAATAATTGGTGCGGTCACGCGAAGTCGAACCGTTCGCCCCCGAGCCTCCGACCCGCGCGCTTAGTTTATCAAGGCCGCCTTTGCCCAGATTTTCCGATTCCAAAAACAAAAGGTGTTCGAACAGATGCGCAAACCCGGTGCGCCCGGTCTTCTCCCGCGCCGAACCGACATGCGCCGTCAGCGCCACCGCCACTACCGGGTCCGACCGGTCGATGTGAAAGATCACTTGTAACCCGTTCGGCAAAGTGAATTTTTCATAATCGACTTTAAAGACCGGACTCGCAGCCGGTTTTTGAGCAAAAACGGAAAGCTGGATAAATAATAAACAGAGCAGAACTAACCAGGGTTTAAGAATTTTCATATATATGTTTTTACGAAGAAAGAATAATACGGTTTCAGTTGCAGACGCAATTCAGCGACGAGGTCAGAACCGGGAGCGGTAGCGACCGGGTTTCCGGTTCTCTTTTACATGCACGATTGTCATATGCGAGATTCCGCGGACTTTCGTCCGCTCGCAGCCGGCCACTACGTTCCCGGTACTGACCTCATCATCAAATAAAAAAGCCCGCTCAAATTGAGCAGGCTTTTTCTTAATATTAATCCGGCGACTTCCTACTTTCCCACCTCACAACAAGGCAGTATCATCGGCTCCAGTAGGCTTAACTTCCGTGTTCGGGATGGGAACGGGTGTGACCCTACCGACAAAATCACCGGAAAACTGTCGTTTTGAGTATCGCTGTTTTGAGTACCTGCTTTAGCAGGCTTAGCCGCCTAAAGGCGGGACTCAGAACAAACCTCAAAACTTAAAATTTTCAAATATTCGATATCTGATAACTGAATAACATTTTATTACTAACTAGCTAATTGTCGTTCACTAACTACTTACCTTACTGAGTCGCAAACCTGAGCCAAATAAAATTTGTTGTTAAATAAATTTTATGGTCAAGCCTTGGGACCATTAGTACTGGTCAACTAAACACATTACTGTGCTTACATCTCCAGCCTATCAACGTGGTGGTCTACCACGAGTCTCACTGGCAGAACTAATCTTAGGTCTGGCTTCACGCTTAGATGCATTCAGCGTTTATCCATGCTCCACATAGCTACCGAGCGATACCACTGGCGTGATAACTCGTACACTAGAGGTGGATCCATCCCGGTCCTCTCGTACTAAGGACAGATTCCTTCAATTCTGCTGCGCCCACACCAGATAGGGACCGAACTGTCTCGCGACGTTCTGAACCCAGCTCACGTACCTCTTTAATTGGCGAACAGCCAAACCCTTGGGACCTTCTTCAGCCCCAGGATGAGATGAGCCGACATCGAGGTGCCAAACCCTGCCGTCGATGTGAACTCTTGGGCAGGATCAGCCTGTTATCCCCGGCGTACCTTTTATCCGTTGAGCGACGGCACTTCCATAAGCGACCGCCGGATCACTAACTCCTACTTTCGTACCTGTTCGACGTGTATGTCTCACAGTCAAGCTGGCTTTTGCGTTTACACTCTACGGCTGATTTCCAAACAGCCTGAGCCAACCTTCGAGCGCCTCCGTTACTCTTTAGGAGGCGACCGCCCCAGTCAAACTACCCGCCTGATAGTGTCCCTGGATTTGTAAGTCCTAGGTTAGACTCCAGACAAATAAAGGGTGGTATCTCACCTGTGGCTCCTCCAAGCCCGAAAGCCTGGGATCAAAGCCTCCCACCTATGCTGCGCATTATTTGCCCGAAATCACTATCAAGTTGTAGTAAAGGTGCACGGGGTCTTTCCGTCTAGATGCGGGAAACCGGCATCTTCACCGGTATTACAAGTTCGCTGTGTCTCTCTTTAAGACAGCTCTGAGATCGTTACGCCATTCGTGCAGGTCGGAACTTACCCGACAAGGAATTTCGCTACCTTAGGACCGTTATAGTTACGGCCGCCGTTCACTGGGGCTTCGATTCGCAGCTTCGCTTGCGCTAACCACTCCTCTTAACCTTCCAGCACTGGGCAGGCGTCAGCCCCCATACGTCGTCTTCACGACTTTGCGGAGACCTGTGTTTTTGCTAAACAGTCGCCTCAGACATTTCTCTGCGACCTCTATTACTAGAGGCTATCCTTCTCCCGAAGTTACGGATATATTTTGCCGAGTTCCTGAAAGAGAGTTCTCACAAGCACCTTAGGATACTCACCCCACCTACCTGTGTCGGTTTGCGGTACGGCTGATAGTGGTTATGTCAAACGAGGCTTTTCTTGGCAACTGGGATCAACGACTTTTTCCGGAACCGAAGCTCCGTACTCTCGTCCTCTTATTTACCCTTGTGTCACCCGGATTTACCTAAGTGACGGGCTATTTAATTCAACGGCATCCATCAGCCGTCTCGCCTACCCTATTGCGTCCCCCCATGACACCATTTACAGTTCCGGAATATTAACCGGATTTCCATCGACTACGCCTCTCGGCCTCGCCTTAGGGACCGACTAACCCTGCGCAGATTAACTTGACGCAGGAAACCTTAGGTTTTCGGTGCGAATGGTTCTCACATTCGTTATCGCTACTTATGCCGACAAAGTCTTTTCTGATCGCTCCACGCCCCTCTCGAGTCCGCTTCGCAGCTACAGAACGCTCGCCTACCATTAATCCAAAGCTTCGGTATATAGTTTGAGCCCCGTTATATTGTCGGTGCAGGGCTACTTGACCAGTGAGCTATTACGCTTTCTTTAAAGGATTGCTGCTTCTAAGCAAACCTCCTGGCTGTCAGTGCTTCCCCACTTCCTTTTCCACTTAACTATAATTTCGGGACCTTAGCTGTTGGTCTG
>OY970352.1:2372500-4841888 GCA_963718105.1 uncultured Acidobacteriota bacterium
GAACGCTGATTGTTTGATGTATTTAAATTTCATAATTACCCCTTCTATACTCCTTCGGCCCAAACGCATTTGGCTCCGCTATAGAAGAAGCAAATACCGTTCCGTAAATAAAAGGCTTTTATTTGTGGGATTTAGCTAGTTTAGAAGAGAGAGATGTGTACGATTTAAGTATTAGCCACACTTTTTAGGGTAAGTGTATATGTAGCGCCGCCGTCCCGGCGGCTGTCCTGAAGGCGTCCCGCCTTCAGTTGTTTTTGCGTGGGCGGGACGCCCACACGACTGCCAGCGTCTCGCTGGCGCTACTTTTTGACTTGGAGGATCAGATCGGCAACTTCCCTGACCGCGCCATCGCCGCCATTCTTTTCAGTAATGTAATGAGCGGCCTCCAAAACCTCACGGACGGAGTCGGCCACGGCGACGGCGAGGCCGGCTTTTTTTAACAGGGCGATGTCAGGAAGGTCGTCGCCGATGTAAGCGGTTTCTTCGGCCGAGACGCCGGCGTCGGCGATTATGTTTTCAAACTCTTCCGTCTTGTCCTCGCATCCCATGCGCAAGAATCTTATTCCTAGTTCCTCTGCCCTGTTCTGAAGTCCTTTGAAAACGCGTCCGGTAATAATTCCCGTATCGATACCGGCGCGATGCAGCAAAACGATCCCCAGGCCGTCTTTTACATTAAACGCCTTGGTCTCTTCGCCGTGTTCATTAAAGTAGATATTTCCGTCGGTTAAAACGCCGTCGCAATCCATTAAGACGAGTTTTATTTTTCGCGCCCTGGCAAGAATATCTTCGGGGATGTTTTTCATTAGCAGCAATAATTGATAATTATCAAGTTATGTGGCTTTGCTTGTAAATTGCCACTAGCTTTAAAAATAACTTTGCCCATAAAGTAGATAAATCAAGTTTTGCAGTTTTCGTGTTACTTCGTGTGGTTTCGTGGTTCCAGTCTTAAGTCTTGGTTACCAAAAATTTAAGACCTGAAACCACGAAACCACACTAAAAGACACGAACAAAACTTAAGATAAATTTCTGACTTTATAGGGCAAAACCGCCCGTGTCTTTAACGCACTTCAAAAACTTCCACTCCACCGAGTTTCCATACGCCGCCGATCTTTGCCAAAACAAATGTTGCGGTTCCGGATTCGGTGAGTTCAGACCCAAGCCGTTTAACCGAGATCTCGGTTTCCACCAAAACGCGATTGGCGTCTATCTTGTCTACGCGCAAAACTTTTGTCTGCCATTGCGAAGGCTGGCCGGCCATTGCGCCCGCTGAGAATCTGGCGACTTCACCCGGGACGATAAGAGTGTCCACTTCGGCTTTCCGTCCGCCCAGAATGGTTTTATCAAATTGCGTAAAGAAAGCCTTGACGCTGTCATCGATGGCCGCCGGTGAAGCCTCGATCCGCAAACGTCCGCGGCGCGCGGCAAGGTTAGAGCCGTACTCCGCATCGGCCAGTACCGCCTGGTCAAAATAACCGGCGGCCGCGGAGTTTTGACTTGCCCGCACGCTGATCTCCGCCAAACCGATATTGGCCCAGGCTTCGGTAAAAGCGGTCGGCAATTTCTCGCCCAGCGCAGCTTTGAACTCCTTATCGGCCTCGGCCATGCGATTCTGCGCCAGCAGCGCCCGTCCCAGCCATGTCCGGACCTCATCAAAATGCGGCAGGTTCTGCAGGACTATCCGCGCGGTTTTTTCGGTCGCGGCAAAATCCTGTTTATCAAAAGCGCGTTTAATTATCGTCAGCGGATCGCTCTCATCCAACTCTCGCGGAGCGACATCGTCCGAGTAATCGAGTTGCGGGTAAAGTTTGTCGCTGTCGACTTCGGTGCGAACGATCTTAGAGGTGGTTTTAAAGATCGCATCCGCAAAACCCTTCCCCGGTATCGAAACCGCGGTGGTAAGTTTTTCGCCTTTATCGGTCGTAGCCGTCACGTTCACATGGGCGGCAAACCCGCCGGTATTTCGCAAAGCAACCTTTACTTCGCCCCCGGCCACCACTGGCAATCCAACCATTAAATTCATATCGGTCGCGTTCTGCAGCCAATAGTCGATGATGTCGTACGTATTTGAAAAAGTTGTGCGCAACCCAAGGATAGTGAAAGGGTCCTGCGTTTTTGCGTAACTGAAAAATTGCTCGGCGCTCATTTGTTTGGTCAGTACACGCCAGACCATCGCGCCTTTATTAGCGACCGAAGAATAATATGAACCATCCAGCGGCGAAACGAGATTTAGCGCAGCATCACGCCGCGCGACCGAAGCGTAAGCCACCCGCTGACGCTGGCGTTCGACATCCGCGACATCCTTTCCATATTGCTTTTCCAGAAATTGTGTCGCGATAAAAAGTGACAAACCTTCACGGATCGCGCCGTAACCTTCGCCGCGCACCAGCCTGCTGTTTCCCAACCAGGTCTTGGCGATCGATTCCGCCACGGTCATTACGGTTCCGTTGTCCAGCTTAGGCCGCCGGAAAGCCCCGTAATCTAAAAGTATCGTTCCAGCATCGGCAAACCCTGCTCCCTGGCGCACCGCTACTATGCGCATCGGCAGTTCGGTAGTGTTGCCCATGAGAGAAGCGATATAGGTCTTGGCATCGACCGCCAGGCTGGCCAGTTCCCCCGCGCGCTGCTTTTCCGCTTCACTGGCGCCTTTCGGCAGAAATACCGTCACGCCTTTTGATTCCACCGTGTCCCAGCTTCCGGTGAGAAAGAACGGCTGACCGTTTGCCTTCTGTTCGAACGAGGTCCCGGCTTGCGTTCCTGACGAGATGACCGTTTCGCCGCCGCCTGTGACACTTAATTTGAACGGCGCGAAATCGGCGCCCTTCGGGGCATAATGATTGTTTGGGGTCGGGTACCAGAAAGAAAGAGGCAGAAACTGCGAACCGAGCGGTGAAAGAGCGTTAAAGCCGGAATTTTCGTCAACCTTCAGCGTGTATTCGACCGCCACAATCACGGTCCCGTTCGGCTGCACGGCGGGCATCGTAACGATGATCCGCTGGATCGATCTTTGCGAGGTCCCTAATCTCTCTTCGCCTTTTGTAAAACTTGCCGCCGCATCGTTTACTTTGACTGCGGTGACCTCAGCGCCGCTGCCGATGCGCATCGTCACTCGCGTGCCCGGAGCGTTTCCAACATTCTGCATGTTTAAAAGCGCTTTGGCGGAAAGCTTTCTGTCAGTCGTATTTTGCGGAAGGGCGGCGGTTATATCGTAACTTTTCACCTGCCACGCCGCGGCTGCCCGAGTGTCGGCGCGAATATCATCTTGGGAAAACGCCGAAAAGGAAACAAGGATAAATAAGACTAAAATAAGACCCGGTTTAATATTGCTCATTCTTATGAAAAACTCTCTTTGCAGATCGGTACAAAAATAAAAACAGTCGAGCTTTGCAGTTTGTAAAACCTGCTTTTCTCAACTGTCTTTATAACAATATTTCGGGTTAAATACCAATCTATTTGCAATCGGAAAGCCGCCAATTAACGACCGACAGCGTATCTACCTCCGGACATTGCGCATTTTCGCGGCGCGTGACACCGATCATCTCCGCGTTCGAATTCACCAGGATCGCCAGCGGGCGATATGAGCTGGCATAACCGAAAATAGAGTCTTCGATGCGAAGGCGGTTGATATTATCCGCTTTCACACCGGTCGCGATCGAAATACCGTTAAGATTTACTTTAATCCCGCGCAGATTAAGGGCGAACAGATTCTGGGCATCTATCGTGGTGACCGCTCCTTCGTCAAAAAAGGTGTCTACGACCGTAAGATTTTGAGTGCTCATCGCGGCCGGGGCAAGCGTCTGCCTGGCCTTGACCCAACTGCCGGTCAGCGCCGGTGTCTTGGACAGATATTCCCCGTTGAAATGCGCATAATCGAGAAAAATAGAACTGCTGATCCTCGAATTTTGCATCTGCGAAGTGCAGCAATCCAGGCTGACCACGGCTCCGTCCGGGTAGGCGGCGTTCAATCCCTCGAATAAGCAATTATCCGCCGTAAAGTTTGAGGTCGTATAAATGATCGCCCCCGGAGATGGAACGGCAAGTCCGAAGAAAGATGTGTGAGAAAAATTTACCGAGGCAACATAATGGGCCACGATAACATTTCCCGCATCGATAAATTGCGGATGGCCAATGGGAACATTCTTGCCTACGAAGATCATATTTTCGAACTGCAGTTGATTCAGGTTGCCGAAAGACAAAGCATTCTGTTCGCTGCCGACTGAAATACGCACGACCGCTCCTCCGTCGCCCTTGATCGTTAAATTGACCGGGCTGTTTCCGGCGGGACAAATGCCCACAGCGTTCCTGATGTCCAAAATACCCGGCGGAAATATAACGGTTCCGCCGCCGCCGGCAATGGCTTTATTAAAGGCCAGTTGGACTGCCGCCGAATCATCAATGTCGTCATTGGGGATCGCGGTTACGACAACCGTGATCGCCGAAGCCGTCTGAACCATGCCCAGGGCAAATAGTATTACGAATAAAAAAGTCAAAATTCTCGTGTTCATAAAAATTAGTTTGTGTTTGTTATCAATGGATCCGGCATACTCTTCTTAAAGATCTGAATAAACAGGAATATTTATGCTTGAGAAAAGGAATCTGCTTTTTGGAAAGTTATTGGAGAGAGCGGGACGGGGAGGGCCTTTAGCAAAGGCGCCGGTGTGCTAACTTGCAACAGCTATGCCACGCCGGATAATTTGGTGAACATGAGTATAGTGAGGATATTTAGGCTGTTTTATTCGATAGAAAGCTAATTTCAGGGGCAGGAAGGGTACGACATTTTACCCGGTGGGAAATATTCCGCATGCCTGCTTGTCAGTAGCGTCTGCGTTAGCAGATGCGTAAAGGCACAAGAAACGCACTTGCTGACGCAGACGCTACTGACCTGCGCAAATAAAAAAGGCGTGACATAGATATACTACGTCACGCCTGCGCATTTTTTACAGCGACTCTTCAAGCCGCACTTATTCACAATCTGAAAGTATCCATTCGATGGTAGTTTGGGCATCCATCGTGGGGCATTGCACGCCCTGGGTCCGCGTCACCCCGACCATCTGGACGTTCGATTTCGACAATATTCCCAGCGGGCGCGGCCCCGCCGCATAACCGAAGACGGTATCTTCGATCCGGGCCCGGGTAATGTTATCCAATTTAAGGCCGGTCCCGTATGCCGTCCCGTTTATATTAATTTTCAACCCGCGCAAAATAACCGCTCCTATATTTTGCGCATTTATCGCCACCGCCGCGCCTTCATCAAAGAATGTATCTTCTACCGTAAGACGCTGGTTGATCGTCGAGCCCATGTAATACACCTGCTTTGCCTTGATCCAGTTGGCGGTAAAAGCCGGCGTCTTCGAATAATACTGGTCGCCGAAATACCCGTAGTCGACAAAAGTCGAATGCGAGATGGTGGCATTTTGCCCGTGTGAAGTGCAGCAATCGAGGCCGATCACCGCTCCGTCCGGGTAAGCCGCATTCAAACCTTCGAACTGGCAATTGTCGACAGTCAGATTCGTGGCAGCCTGAATGATCGACCCGCCACTCGGCACCGCTATACCAAAGAAAGATGTTTCCTGGATGGTTGTCACCGCTACATAACCAATAAATAAAACATAGCGGGCATCAATAAATTGCGGATTGCCGATCGGCACATTCTTTCCGGTAAAGACCAGGTTCGTGATCTTCAATTGATTTAGATTTCCAAAGCCGAACGCGGTTCCCTTGCTGCCCACAGAGATACGTATCACGGCTCCGCCGTCACCTTTAAGAATGAGATTTACGGGTTTGTAATATTCCGGAGCTACCGCGATGCCGTTATTGATATCAGTCACTCCGGGAGGAAAGATGACTGTCCCTCCGCCGCCGGCTAAGACATCTGTAATGGCTTTTTGCACGATAGCCGAATCATCCCGTCCGTCATTCACGGTCATTTTTCTTTCCGAAAGATCGATCGTGATCCCAAAAACAGTCTGTGTGGTGAGTAAGACAAAGACCAGTAAACTACAGCTTACCAAGGCTTTTTTCATAAAACCCTCCTGCAAATAATGACTTCTAGGCTCGATGCAAAGACGTGGGGATAATCTTTAGACACTTAATATTGCTAAAAAGTTGCAAAAAGTAAAGAGATTTGTGTATTTGTATCTAGCTGGATTTCTTGCAATTAGCGGATTTTTTAGGCGTGAATTAGTTTTGTCCCGGAGGGACGTCGGATATTAGCCGGGGCTTTCGCACCCCGGCTAATATCCTGGATCGCTTTCGCGATCAAAATGTATTCGCTTGCAGTAAGTCGTGAATGTTTTTCAGGATGGTCAAAAGGCTTTCGAGTCTTTCGAGCGGCAGTTGATTGGGGCCGTCGCTGGGTGCATTTTTCGGATCGTTATGGACTTCCATAAATACGGCGTCGATACCGCAGGCTACACCGGCCCGGGCCATGTTTTCTATATACTCGGATTGTCCCCCGGTTGCTTTGCCCAAACCGCCCGGAAGCTGCAGCGAATGCGTAACATCAAAAACCACCGGCACGCCAAAACTGCGCATGATCGGGAACGAGCGAAAATCAACCACCAGGTTGTTATAACCAAAGCTGGCGCCGCGCTCGGTGAGCAGGATCTTTTCGCCGCCGGCGGCCTGTAATTTTTCGACGATGTTTTTGGTATCGTGCGGCGCGAGAAACTGCCCTTTTTTAACGTTCACCGCGCGGCCGCTTTTAGCGCATTCGACCAGCAGATCCGTTTGTCGGCAGAGAAACGCGGGGATCTGCAAAATATCGGCGACTTCCGCCACCTTTTCAACCTGCCACGGCTCATGGACGTCCGTCACCACCGGCAACCCGGTTTCTTTTTTGATCTGCGCCAGCACCTTTAACCCTTCTTCCATTCCGTGGCCGCGAAAACTTTCGATCGAAGAACGATTGGCTTTATCAAAGGAAGATTTATAGACCAGGTCGAGCCCCACCTTTTTCGTGACCGCGGAAATTTCCCGCGCCATCATCGAGGCATGCTCGTACGATTCGACCACACACGGCCCGGCAATGATCGTCAGCCGCCCGTCGCCGAACGTTGCGTTCCCTGCGTTAAAGGATTTGCCCATAAATGAAATAAATGATTATCGTAATGAGGTCAGTACCGGGAACGTAGTGACCGGCTAATGATTCGCTTTTACACGGAAGCCGGTCACTACGTTCCCGGTACTGACCCCGTTACTTTTTGACTTCAACCGATATTTCGAACAATGTCAGTTATACTTCCGCTTCGTTTATCTCCGCCCTTTCCTTTACTTCAACTGGCTTATCACTAGTCACATCTTCCTTCAAGTTCTCACTGGCCTGCCGGTTTTCCCAGGCAGCTTTTACAAATGAAGTAAACAGAGGATGCGAGGCCCACGGTTTTGATTTGTATTCCGGGTGAAACTGGCAGCCGACGAACCAGGGGTGGACGTCACGCGGAAGCTCGATCATCTCGATGAATTTTCCGTCGGGTGAGACACCGCTAAAGGCCATGCCTTTTTCCGTCAGCTTATTGCGAAACGCCGGGTTGAATTCATAACGGTGGCGATGGCGTTCGCTGATCTCTTCCGCATCCTGATATATCTCCCTGACCAGCGAACCTTCGGAAAGCTTGCACGGCCAGGCGCCCAGGCGCATTGTCCCGCCGAGCTTTTCGACATCGACCAGATCGCGTAATTTGAAAATGACCGGGTGCGTCGTCTCCGCGTTGAATTCCGTGGAATCCGCTTCCGTGTCTTCGCAGACATTGCGGGCAAATTCGATGCAGGCGGTCTGCATTCCTAAGCAAATTCCCAGATAAGGTGTGCCGGATTTTCTCGCGTGGGTGATCGCCCGGATCATTCCCGCGACGCCGCGTTTGCCAAAACCGCCGGGTACCAGGATCGCGTCAAAATCATTAAAACGCGTTTCATAATCTTCGGTCATCAGGCTTTCTGATTCTATCCAGGTAACATTTACTTTGACATTGTTGGCGATGCCCGCGTGCGTCAGAGCTTCGCGCAGCGATTTGTATGAATCTTCCAGCTCGACATATTTTCCGACGATGGCAATGCTCACCGTACCGTTCGAAGGTTCCTTGATTATCGATACTATCTCGCGCCAGTTGGTAATGTCGGCTTCTTTCGAGCGGTCATCCAGTTTTAATTGCTGCACGATCAATTCATCCAGATTCTGCTCGTGCAATCGAAGCGGCGCTTCGTAGATCGTGGGAACATCGAGCGCTGAAATAACGGCCTGTTCCTTCAAATTACAAAACAACGCGATCTTTCCGCGCAGATCACGGGAAAGCGGATGTTCCGAACGGCAAAGCAAAATATCGGGTTGAATGCCGATCTCGCGCAGTTCGCGGACGGAGTGCTGCGTCGGTTTGGTTTTGAGTTCCCCGGCGGCAGCGATGTAAGGCACCAGCGTAACGTGAATAAACAGCGCATTGGATTCTCCGACGTCATTTCGCAGTTGGCGGATGGCTTCCATAAAAGGCAGCGATTCGATATCGCCGACCGTCCCGCCGATCTCGACGATGATCACATCCTCTTCGCCTTGTTTTTCAACGGCGCGGATCGCGTCCTTTATTTCATTGGTTATATGCGGAATGACCTGGATGGTTTTTCCCAGGTAATCACCGCGGCGTTCTTTTTCGATGACCGAAAGATAGATGCGGCCGCTGGTCCAGTTATTGGCTTTGGTCAGCTTGGCGTGCGTAAAACGCTCATAGTGTCCGAGGTCGAGGTCGGTTTCCGCGCCGTCGTCGGTGACAAAAACTTCGCCGTGCTGGAAAGGCGACATCGTACCCGGATCGACATTTATATACGGGTCAAGTTTGATAAAAGTGACCTGCAAACCGCGCGATTCAAGCAGGCAGCCGATAGAACTTGCCGCCAGCCCTTTGCCGAGGCTTGAAACCACACCACCCGTAACAAAAATGAATTTAGTTTGTTTTTCAGTCATTTTTCTCCTCGTTGTCTCCGTTCTCGCCTATCTCCTCGTTCTCCTCGTCTGTTTCGCCCCCGTCGCCCTGATCTTTCTTTTTGTTATACCGGCCCTGTTTTATTTCCTGGGTCGCCACAATTGCATTTTCCGTCGATGGATCGAGAAATTTCTGTAATTCCATCATCCCCGCGCCCACCAGGCTGACCCCTTCCGACGCCCGTTTTTCAAATTCCTCGGCCGATATCTTTTTGGGTTTGCTCAGATAGCGCAAAAACAAAAATGCGCCCAGCCCCATCGCCACTAATATTCCAAAACCTATCCAATCGTTCATAATCGTATCGCCGGCGTCTCGCCGGCTGTCCTGAAGGCGTCCCGCCTTCAGCTAATTCAGAGAAATGCGGACGCGGACGCATCCGCGACAGCCCCGCCGGTAGACGCGACGGCGGCGCTACAAATTCTCCAGGATCTTTTTCACCCTCTGATAATCCTCTTCAGTATCGACCCCGATCGAAGGTTCGATAGCCTCGATCACTTTTATACGGGCGCCGTTTTCCAAAGCCCTTAGCTGCTCCAGCAGCTCTGTTTTTTCGCCGGGCGTTTGTTCTAATTTTGTATATTTTAACAGATACTCCCGGCGATACACGTAGAGCCCGGTATGTTTTCTAAATACCGAAAGAAGCCCCGGCTCATTTTGCAGCGCGCTTGCCAGATCGCCGTGTTTTTTGACCGCTTCACGGGGAAACGGAATTGCCGCGCGCGAAAAATAAAGCGCGAATCCTTCGGCGTCGGTTACCACTTTGACTACATCCGGGCTCAAAACGTCTTTGATATCGTTTATCGGCTCGCACGACGTTACGATGTCCGCACCCCCTGCTTCTGCCGCGAGCATCGCCTCTACCGCCCGTTCTATCGTGCCGGTATCGATCATCGGCTCATCGCCCTGAACGTTCACCACGATCGTGCCTGCGGGAAATGTTTCGGCTGCTTCGGCGATGCGGTCGCTGCCGCTTTGATGATCGGCAGAAGTCATCACGCACCCGTAATCCCCGTAACCGTCGCAACCGGCATTTTCCAACGCTTCTTTAATTCTCGGATCGTCGGTCGCAACTATCACCCGGTCAACGTTTCGTGCCGACCGGACCCGTTCGGCCGTATGCAGGATCAATGGTTTTCCGGCCAAAGGAAGCAACAATTTCCCCTCCAGGCGCGTAGAATGATAGCGCGCGGGGATTACTGCGATAACTTGTATGTTGGATTTTTGTTCCGTGTGGCCCACGGGATTACAGACTATATTGCTTTTGCCCCCACGTCAACTTCGGTCAAACTTTAAGCTTTGAAGTTTCAGTTTTAATGTGTATTCTTTGATTTGAGCATTATGCAGCAAGAACAAATTCCTTTCAGCCTTCCCGACGGCCAAACAATTTTTGCTCCCGTTCCAGAACCTCCAGGCCCACCATATCAACCGACCCCGAACGATCCGCCGTGGGGTGTTACAACTGCTTTTGTTTCGTGGCTGGTCAGTGTATTCCTGCTGATATTTGTCGGAAACATCGGGGTTATTATCTATGCCATATCCCAAAATGTAGCGCGCGAAGACCTGGAAAGCTTTCTCCTGAGCCCGAATGTCATCCTGATCGCCATCGCTTCAGTCATTCCGGCGCATATTCTGACACTAATATATTGCTGGTTGGTGGTAACCCAAAAAGGAAAGTACCCGCTTAGTAAGACGCTCGGCTTTAAATGGGGGAAATTTCATTTCGGGTATGCGCTGCTGACGGTCGTGTTGTTTTATGCGATCTTCGGTGTGCTGGCTTATTTTTTGGGTGATGAAGACCACCAGTTGATGAAAATACTGCGAAGCTCGCGGGCCGCTTCGCTGATCGTGGCATTTCTGGCCACATTTACCGCGCCGATCGTGGAAGAAACCGTTTATCGCGGGATCATCTACTCGGCATTTCAGCGAACTTTTGGTATCCCTCTCGCGATCGGCCTTACCAGCCTGCTTTTCGCCGGCGTCCATTTTGCTCAGTATTCGACCAGCGCCACGGCGATCATTATGATCTGCATCTTAAGCCTGGGTTTGACGCTTATCCGGGCGAAAAGCGGAAACCTGCTTCCCTGCATCGTAACTCACATGATCTTCAACGGTTTACAGGGAATTGTGCTGGTTTTGCAGCCTTATCTGGAGGATCCGGCCACAACACCGGCTCCGGTCGAGGCCCTGATCAGATTTTGCACCTTTACCAACTAGGCACCGGTTAGATCCCGGTATTTGGGAACTTTTCCTTCTTTAAAGCGTGAAACTACCTGGCGGTATCTCTTTCCGCCGTATTATCCTGCAACTTTTTTGAAAAAAGCACGTCTAATGTAAATGGCTTACAACTTTGGTTGTATATGCCGACATCCTAATATACGACTCAGCCGAAGTCATAAGGTCGAATTTAACGGCTGATCATTTGGAATAATAATATGGCAACCTTCAAAGACCCGGTCAGATGTTTCGCACCTCTCGAAGTAGTCGAAAGACTTCTCGAGATACGAGAAGAACTGGGTTACCGTCAGGCAATATATTTGCATAGTTCAATGGGTTTAGCCGATTTTCTGGACGCGCACGGTTTTGATGTTTATGCTTTTAACGGGCGGGACCAGGAGATAAATTACGGCGATTATCGCGCGCCGATGGTTCCCGGCGGCGACCATGTCCATAATTCAATAAAAGCTCATTAAGTTCACAACCAGGGAACGCTAGCGGAAGGGGCAAGGCTTAGGCCTTGCTCTTTTTGTTATGGAGCGCATAAACTCCCCTCCTTACAAAGGAGGGGGTGACACGCGCTTCGCGTGACGGGGTGGTTCTCTCGAACGCTATCGCGTTCGTGCGGGCAGGGATGCCCGCGCTCCAAACCTATATAGATTTGATCAGGAAAAGCGTCCAGTCGTCTTCCAGGTTTTCGTGGCCGGCAAATTCCAGCACTTGCTGGTGAATGAATTCAACCAGTTGTTTGGCCGGCAGATCGATCTTTTCCAGGATCCTTGTGCCGAGCCTGTCACGGCCGAATTCTTCGCCGTGTTCGTTGGTGGCTTCGGTAATACCGTCCGTATAGATCGCCAAAACCTCGCCGGGCTCTCTGAACCGCAGGAAGTGCTGATGGTAATGCTCGTCTTTAAACATTCCCAAAGGCCGGTCGCCATATTGAATAGTTCTGGTTTCGCCCGATGTGCTGATCATCAGCGGCGGATTATGCCCGGCGTTTGAAAACACGAACGTTTTATTCTGCGCGTCGAGAATGCCGTAGATGGCGGTGACATACTGGTTGTCTTCGGTCGATTCCCAGAGCAGATTGTTGACCTTAGCCATGGCGACGTGGGGCGCATAGCCCGTCTGCGAAGCGGAGCGCAAGCTTGCGCGCAGGAATGCCGCCAGCAGCGCCGCCGGAATCCCTTTCCCCGCGGCATCAGCCACCACGATGCCTATCTGGTCGCCAAAGATCTGGACCCAATCGTAATAGTCTCCGGAAACTTCCTCGGTGGGAAAATTATAGCCGCTGATATCAAAGCCCTTCAGAAGGGGATCGCTTTGCGGCAAAAGCTCGAGCTGTACCTGACGCGCCACTTCGAGCTGTGCCTGCAGGCGTTTTTTCTCCACTACCTGCTCGTGCAGTTCCACTTTTTCGATAATGATCGCTACGTGCGTGGCGAGCATTATCAAGACCTGCAGATCGTCTTCGGTATAGGCGTTGAGCTCGTCGCTTTCCAGATCGAAAACGCCGATCACTTCATTGTTCGAAACGATCGGCGCAACTATCTCGGAACGGGTGCGGTGGCGGGCCTCAAAATAACGCGGGTCTTGTGAGACATCCGGGCAAAGAATGGTCTTGCCGGTTTGCGCGACATAGCCGATAAAGCCTTCGCCGACACGCAGCTTCGGATCCGCCAGCTCGCCCAGCTCATAACCGTTGAGCGCCGCGGAGCGAAACGAGCAGGGCTCGTCTTCGCCGTTTCCTTTGGCGCTGCAATCGACGAGATAAATTCCCGCGGCATCGTAAGGTATCAGCGAACCGAGCGTGTCCATCACCAGCTTTAACACTTCATCCAGGTCAAGCGAGCGGCTGATCTTCTTGGTGATATCAAGCAGAAGCCTCAGCTTATCGACAACGGAAAGATCCCTGTCCGGGACCGGTGATTGAAAGATTTGATCAGCCATTTATTTTACGGCTATTTTTTCGGAAAATTAGGATCGGCTTTTACTTCCTCGATCTGCTTGTTATGGCGCTCCGAATGCGCGGCGATGAAGAAAAACCATTGCCAGGCGTCGGCCGGCCCCATCCCGGGCGTGTCCATAAAATGCACCCGCAGATTTTCTTTTGTTTCCTCGATAAATTTTATCGTGTTATTGCGGCGTTCTTTGAAAGTATCCGCCGCGCTTCCCGGCACTTTCGTATCGCTCGGCACGATCGGCTCCGGAGCTTTGAATTTCGACGTCCGGTCGGGGATCACCTGCATTATCTTGGCTTCTTTTCCGGCAGCATCCGCGCGTTTTTCCGGAGTCTCGGGAGTTTTCATGACCTGGTTTATGATCAGATCAAAGAGAAAATTTTCGGCCAGCGCCAGATGCTGGGTGACTTCCCTGACCGACCAGCGATCGGGGCCGGGTTTAAAATTGAGCTGTGCTTCAGAAAGCCCTTTATTGTTTTCGAGCACTTTATCCCTGGAGCTCTTAAGATAATCGACGATCTGTTTGCGCTCGGCTTTGGTCAGCGTGGTCGGAGCAGTGTCCTGCGCGTTAACGGCAAAAGTAAAAAACAAAACTGCAAAAATTAAAAAGCTAAGTCTTTTCATAAGATCTACTTCCTTTACTTAATTGTTCCCGCCAAACTCCCCTCCTTACAAAGGAGGGTGCCCGAAGGGCGGGGTGGTTCTCTGTCTTCGAATAAAATCAAACTAAATCCTTAAACGCTATTTCTTCTGGTATTTCCAGTGGCGCGATTTTCCTTCCGAGATCCATTCGATCGCCGTTTCCACCCGTTTCTTTTTTGTATCTTCCGTTTTGGCGTCGGCGATCCAATCCGCATACTCGCGCACCTTAGACGGGGCGAAAGCCTTCCACACTTCCAGCGCTTTTTTATTCTTTTTCAGCGCCGCCAGCAGTTCATCGGGAACCGCGGTTTCTTCCTTTTTCTCGCCGGTTTTCGTTCTGGCCGGAGCTTTAACGCCCTTGTCATTGAGTTCAGCGGCTTTCTTGATATAACCAAGCAGCACTTTGTCCGACGGCAGGTCTTTTAAAGACTTCAATTGCCCGAGGTGCCCCATCGTGGTCTTACCCATCTGCGTGAGCTTTCCCTTCAACTCGGGTATCAAAGTTCCCTTCCAAAAACCGAAGGCGCAGTGATTCTTGAAGGCTGCCATGTTACAGAACGGCCCTTTGTAATCGAAATGAGGGCAGCTCCATTTGAGTTTCTCTTCGACATCGGGACAAGCTTTGTGAACCAGTTCACGCAGGTGCGTCAGGATGGGCTTGGCAAAATCCGCGGATTTTGCGATGTAAGCGTCAATCCCTTTTTCTCGTTTTCCCATAAGAAAATTCGGAGCGCACAATTTATTGTGCACGAACGCGGAAGCGTTCGAAATTTAGATCGCCACGCGATCTTGCCGAATAAATTCGGCGCTCCATTTTGGTTCCATTTCGGCGTTCCTTAAGCCGCCGCGGCCACAACTTTTTCCGCGGCATCTCTCATTCCGTCCGCCGGGATGATATTGATACCCGATTCGCGCAAGACCTGGCGGCCTTCTTCAACATTGGTCCCCTCAAGCCGCGCGACGATCGGAATTTGCACTCCAAGATTTTTCGCCGCTTCGACCACGCCGCGCGCGACCATATCGCAGCGCACGATGCCGCCGAAAATATTGATCAGCACCGCTTTTACGTTCGGGTCGGCCAGCAAAATGCGAAAAGCGTTCTCGACCCGCTCCTGCGAAGCGCCGCCGCCGACATCGAGAAAATTCGCCGGTTCGCCGCCCGCGTGCTTGATAATGTCCATCGTGGCCATTGCCAGCCCCGCGCCATTGACCATACATCCGATATTGCCGTCGAGCTTGATGTAGTTCAGATCGTATTTCGAAGCTTCGATCTCCAGCGGCTCTTCTTCATTCAGATCGCGTAGCTCGGCATAATCCTTGTGACGATAGAGCGCGTTGTCATCAAAAGTTACCTTAGCGTCGAGCGCGATCAGCCGCTTGTCCTTGGTCAGCAAAAACGGATTGATCTCAACCAGCGAAGCGTCCATTTTTTCCGACGCGTCGTAGAGAGTCATCATAAACTTCGCCGCCTGGTTGATGAGTTCGGCCGGAAGCCCCAAACCGAAAGCCAGTTTGCGTGCCTGGTAAGGGCGCATCCCGACCGCCGGATCGATCACTTCTTTCAGGATCTTTTCCGGCTCGTTAGCGGCGACTTCCTCGATGTCCATTCCGCCCGCCGACGAAGCCATAAAGACCAGGCGTCCCGTCACGCGGTCCAGCACGATACCAAGGTAAAACTCCTTATCGATAGGCAGGCCTTCTTCGACCAAAAGCGTTTTGACCTCGCGGCCTTCCGGGCCGGTCTGGTGGGTTACCAGATTCATACCCAGAATTTGCGCAGCCAGTTCTTTTGCCTCGGCCGGAGATTTGGCAAGCTTGACGCCGCCGCCTTTTCCGCGGCCGCCGGCGTGGATCTGTGCTTTGACCACCACCACATCCGTGCCCAATTCTTTGGCCGCCGATTCGGCTTCGGCCGGCGTGCGCGCTACTATCCCGCGCGGGACCGGCACGCCGTAATTCCTTAAAAGTTCTTTACCCTGGTATTCGTGAATTTTCATTTTATTTTAACTATTTTATTTTGCCACGGGTTCGACGCGTATCTTTATCCCGAAAATTTTCCAGTCGCTGCCCTCTTTGGCGTATTTAAGTTCGAAAGTGGTTTTTTGCGTCGTATCGTACGAGCCTTTCAGATTCAGAAGTTTTAGATCTCCGTCTTCTGTAATGTTGGGCGCGGGAGAATACTCCGGCGTCATATCGGCCGTAGACCGCAGGATCGGGGCAAGATCTTTCTTTTGCTTAATGAAAGAGTCAAAAAGCTGGTTGAAGCGCTGGGCACTAACCGTGGATTTGAACTCTTTGGAGCAATTGCTGTCGCGAAACTCGGTGAAATCACCTTTTTGAACGGCATCGGTAAAGTCTTCCATGGTGCCGCTCACCAACGCATCCTGTTCAGCTTGCGAAGGCATATCAGGGTCGTCCGTGCGTCCGGAAGGATCTTCCGGTGTAGGCGAGCCATCGCCGATCCCTTTTCCGCCCGTCTGGTAAATCACCCCGTCAAGTTTCATCTTGCCGCCCGCCGGCATCTGGTCGACCTTGTATTCCTTGAGTGACACGCCCAAAAGGCTCAGCTTCAAAATTTTCGCGTCTTCGTCAAGCTCCGCCGCGCCGTTGTCGATCTTGGTCGCGCCCGAGCGATACACCGCAGTGCTGTCGGAACTGATATTCAGCGTGGTCCCATCAGCGCCCGTCCACGTCCCGTAGAATGACGACGGAACCGGCTTAAAATTGCCCTTCGCTCCGCCGCAGCCCAAAACCACAAACGCCAGAGCGGCGAGAGCGAAAAAGAAAGCGAATCCCGTATTTTTTCCCAAAGTTGATATCGATGTGTTTTTTGACATGTTTTGCCGCTCCTAAACGTATTTTTTAAGATCTGCCGTTTAAGCAGACCGCAGGGATTCTGAAAACCTCGTCTGAACAAGTATTGTAACTTACAAAACGAGAGTTATTTTAAAATCTATCCTTAAAAGTCCCCAACGGGACAAAGAAAATAGCCCAGGGTAAGTGCCAGGTAGATGAGAGCAGCGAGCACGCCCTGGGTACTGAAACTCCCAAAACGTTCCAGCCCTGAAGGGGCGGCAGAACCCGATCAGTGCTGTCGCCCCTTCAGGGCTAACAATTCAAATTGATCGTTCTTTTACCCAGGGCTGAAGCCCTGGGCTATTCTCAACAGCCCGCTACGCGGGCATACCGTTTTACGGCCAATATATGGAAACTTTTATTGTGATCTTTCCACTAATCTCAGCAGGGTCCTGATCGCCACTCCGGAAGGCCCTTTGGAGTGGTGCGGTTTCGGTTCGTCATTCCAGGCGGTCCCGGCGATATCAAGGTGCGCCCATTGCGCATCCTTTACAAATTCCTGGATGAACACCGCGCCGGCGATCGTTCCCGCCTTGCGTCCTTTACCGATATTTTTAATATCGGCGATATCGGACTTGATCTGCGCCGAGTATTCCTTGCCCACCGGAAGCTGCCAGAATTTCTCGCCGACCTCTTTGCTGCAGGCAATGATCTCATCGATCAATTCCTGGCTGGTGCCTAAAATTCCGGTGTTGATGTCGCCCAATGCGATCACGACGGCGCCGGTAAGCGTCGCCATATCGACTATGCGCGTCGCGCCTTGCGTTTCCGCGTAAGCCACCGCGTCCGCCAGGATAAGGCGGCCTTCGGCATCGGTATTGAGAATTTCCACGGTCTTGCCGTTCATCGCGGTCACCACATCGCCGGGGCGCGTAGCGTTTCCGTCCGGCATATTTTCCACCGCGGCCACCACACCCAAAACAGGCACGCTCGGCTTTAGCATCCCGATCGCCCGCATGGCGCCGATCACGGTCGCGCCGCCTGACATATCGTACTTCATCGCATCCATGCCTTCGGCCGGTTTGAGCGAAATACCGCCCGTATCGAAAGTGATGCCTTTGCCCACCAGGGCTAGTAATGAGTTATCTTTCGCGGTGCTGGAGGCTGGCTCGTATTTGAGAACGATCAGTTTGGCCGGCTGCACCGAACCCTTGGAAACGCTTAACAGCGATCCCATGCCGAGAGATTCCATCTGCGCTTCGTCCAGTATATTGCAGGACAGGCCCGTTTCCGCGGCCATCGCCTTGGCGCGATCCGCCATTTCGGTCGGAGTCAGAATGTTTGCGGGTTCATTCGCCAGATCGCGCGTGAAATTCATTGAATCGCCGATCACCTGGCCACGCTGTAAACCTTTTTCCAACTCGGCCTGATCGTCGCCAACCACTATGACCTCATCGATCGTGCGCTCTTCTTTATCGGCGGTGCGGTATTTATCCAGCTCGAATAAACCGGTGATCACGCCCTGTGCCGACGCTGCCGCGGTGTCGCTGGCGCTATCGCCGCTGCGCGTGAGCAAGACAAAACTCTTGACACTTTTGCCGCGCAAAAACCTGGCCGCCGCTCCCGCCAAAACGGCGGTGCCCGGCGCTTTATAATCCGCCTGTTCGCCGGCGCCTATCAAAAGCACGCGCCTGGCAGTGGTGTTTTGGTTAGTAATAGGAAGATATAACGTTTCGCCTTCTTTGCCTTTGAATTCTTCACTCTGCAAAGCCGCGCTTATATTTCCACCGCTTAAATCGTCGAGTTCTTTTAAGATACCTGAATCGGCACTTTCGTCTTTGAAGATGGGAGCCACTAAAGCCTGGACGGGGGCTTCGCTATAGTTGCCGGTAATTGCCTTGAAATTCATCTATCTCCTCACAAACCCAAATGGGATATTCTATTTTTCAACAGAGCAAACAACATAAATACCATAAATCTGGCTATTTATAAACCGTTGTTACGGTAAAAACAGGAAAAAGTTATTAAAATTCTTATATTTAGCGTCCTCTATCTTTAATTTGCTGCTGGGTCTCTTTTTCGACCGTGCGGCGCATCTCGGTTTCGCGCTTGTCATAGAGCTTTTTACCTTTAGCCACGCCGATCTCGAATTTGATCCGCCCGTTATTCCAGTAGATACGGGTTATCACCAGCGTCATCCCCTTGACCGTCGATTCACGGTCGAGTTTTTCGATCTCGCGCTTATGCAGCAACAGTTTACGGGTGCGCGTGGGATCCAGATTTTCGCGGTTGCCGTGGGAATATGGAGAAACATGGGCGTTAAAAAGCCAAACCTCGCCGTCTTTGACCGCCACGTACGATTCTTTGAGCTGGACCCGGCCCGCCATGATGCTTTTCACTTCGGTTCCGGCCAGGACCACCCCGGCCTCATACCTTTCTAAAATATGATACTCATGAAAGGCGGCGCGGTTATTGGCAATGTCCTTGTCCTCAAGGCTTTTTTCGGCACACATAGAACTTTACATTGTGAACTTAGCCCCGTTTTCTGGCAAGCGGGATGGGGCGCCGAATTCATTCGGCACGGACGCGCAGCGTTCGAAATCCCGAGACAGCGGACTGTTGCCGAATGAATTCGGCGCTCCATCTTTGACAAAGCCATCAACCCTTTTTAAATTAGAAGGTGCTTGGGAGATCGTCTAATGGTAGGACTGCAGTCTCTGGATCTGCCTATCGGGGTTCGAATCCCTGTCTCCCAGCCATATATTTTGACCATATATTTGAAATGCTTTAAGGCGCGGCGAATTCGCGCCTTTTCTTGCAGCACTGCCGTCGCATGATATTCGAGAGTGGCTGTCGTGAGGGCGTCCCGTCCTCGCCAAAAGTTTTAATATGGCGGAAATTCTTCCGGAACAAGAGTGGCACGAAATTAAGATCCGTGTGCGCTATGCCGAAACGGATAAGATGGGTGTGGTCTATCACGCCAACTATCTCATTTGGTTTGAGATCGGCCGCACCGAATATTGCCGCGCCAAAGGCATCACCTACCGCGATATGGAAGAACAGGACGGCGCTTTTCTGGTCGTTGCCGAAAGCTATGTGCGCTACAAATCTCCGGCGCATTACGACGACCACCTGACCGTCAGGACCCGCATCAACGAATTCAAAAAACGCACGCTCTGTTTTGAATACGAGGTCTTTCGCCCGTCCGACGGCAAAACCATCGCCCAGGGCGAAACTATCCACGTCGTGACCGACGCCAATAGCCGCGTGATCTCATTCCCCGATACCTACCAGGAAATTTTGCTCAGGCCTTTTGTGATAGATTCAGAACCACTGCCCGATTCCGCGCCGGAATGATTCAATTTTAGATTTTAGATTGCCGATTTTGGATTCAAATCTGCATCACGTAAACGTTCCGCTTAATCCAAAATCTAAAATCGCAAATCCAAAATCAAATTAGTCGTCATGCGACAGCATCAATCTCTCGATGCTCTTCGCCTTCCCTGTTTCTTCATCTATATCTATCAGTACCGCGCAAAGTTTTACATCACCGGCGCTGTGCTCTGCCCGGCGCGAAGGCACCTGCGTAAATCTTTCCAGCACGTGCTCCTTGTTCATTCCGATCACGCCGTTGTAGCTGCCCGTCATTCCAATGTCGGTGATATAAGCCGTGCCGTCCGGTAAGATCTTTTCATCCGCGGTTTGCACGTGAGTGTGCGAGCCGACGACCGCCGAGACTTTGCCGTCAAGAAACCATCCCATCGCGTATTTTTCCGAGGTCGCCTCGCAATGCATATCGACCAGGCGAATTTTTACATCATTTGGGATCGATCCGACCTGCTCTTTGGCAACGCGAAACGGATCGTCGCAGGGCGGCATAAACACCCGGCCCAGTAAATTCAAAACCGCGATCTTGAAACCGCGCACCTCGCCGACAAAAAGCCCGCTGCCCGGCGTGCCCGGCGGATAATTGGCCGGCCGCAGCAGCAGCGGCTGTGTTTTTATATAGGGAACGACCTCGCTTTTATCAAAAATGTGATTGCCGGAGGTCATGATGTCGATGCCATGGGCGAAAAATTCTTCGGCGATCGGCGGCGTGATGGAAAATCCGCCCGCGACGTTTTCGGCGTTCATCGTGATGATATCGGCACGGTAGTATTCGCGCAGGTCCTGCACGCGTTCGAGGATGGCTTTCCGGCCGGGCTTTGCCACCACATCGGCAAACATTAAAACTCGCATAAAATTAAAAAGCGACAAGTATTAAAAAGTGACAAGAGACAAGTTACAAGTGACAGGAACCTTCTTATCGTCTCGTCACTTATCACTAATCACTTGTCACTCAAAGATACTTGTCACTAAAATAGGCGATAGGCTTCCGCGATAGCCGTTCCGCAGTTGGAAATTGAACCTGTAATAAACAGGTGGGTGACCTCGGTCTTGCTCGCGCAAGCCATGAGCTGAATTCTCTGGCAAGCCTTTACTGTGAAAGTCTGCACCGAAAACAGCGTTGGTCTCCCTATCTCCAAATGTTGGCTCAATTATTAAAGCTGCGGTGACGAACTCCGCAGAATCTGCCTGTCGCCTTGATTAATAATAACAGCGGAAAAAGTGAAAGACAATTGTTTTGAAGGATTTTGGGAATTAATTGCGAAGGATCAATGTAACTAATCAATAACAAGGATTTCTGCCTGCCTACTGCTTACCGCTCTCTGCCCCTGCTCACTGCCTACTGCCCCTCTGCCTACTGGCCCCCTACTGCCTCTGCTACTGCTACTGCTTACCGCTCACTGCTCACTGCCATGCTGCATAAGGTTTTTGTTTTTTAGCACGCGGTCGAGTTCTTCAGCACATTCGGCGCTTCGCTGCGCAAGCTGGGCATCCAAATATTCCTGCTGGTTCTTTAATTGATGGAATTCATCAGCAATATGCAGCGCGGCGAGGATGGCAACCTTATGAGAATCAACGGTAGCGGTGCCGGAATGGACCTCGCGCATTTTGCTGTCCACATACTCCGCTAACCGGTGAATGTACTCGTTGTCGCCATCGGAGCGAATATTGTAGGTTTGGTTATATATTTCAACTTTTAAGGAATCCGCCATTTTCTTCTCCTGATCTTATTTCCGCAATAAAGCAGCCGTTTCCGGCTCTATCACCGTGATCGATTCGAGCATATGCTCGACCCGTGTTTTGATCTTGCTTCGCTCCGCCGCCAGGGTGTCCAGCTTTTCCTGCTGCTTTGTCTTTTCGGCCCGCAGCGCGGCGATCTCCAGCCGCAGCGAATCGGCTTCCTTTTCCAACGCATCCCGTTCCTCGTTCAATTTTTTTACAAATTGGATGGTCAGAAAGATCTTGTCTTCCAGATGCGCGAATTTTTCCATTCCGGAAAGCATAGTCATCTCATTTTATCCTTTAGAAGTTACTTTAAGTATTGCGAATGGCACAATTATCTATATTTTTCAACAAAATGCAAGGATAAGTTAAAGCAAATTCTTTGTTAACCCGGGCTTTGACGCAGAAGTCCTTTAAACGGCTCTGGCTGACCCAGAAGGCTTAAGTCTGATGCAAAACCTCTTAAACCACATTTTTTGCGGTAAAGCATATATCTTTCCGAAATCCTTTAAAACCGTTATTACCCTGATTGACCAAATAAAAGGAAGCTGAGCTATGCATACTCATCTTGACAAAAACGACATAAGAGGGGATAACGTAAACCTTATACTAACCCCAAATCGGAGCAAACAAATGAAAAAGGCTGACGGCTTTCTTGAGCCTGTAACCAGCGAAGAAGACGATAATGAGATGTCGCTTCGCCCATACGAGATTAACACCTATCCAGCAGACTTCACTCTGGAAGTATTGGTTTCCAAGTGGGTGAAAGATGAGGTCAAATCGCCACCGCTTCAGCGTCGTTTTGTTTGGAATCAAATACGAGCCAGTAAGTTAATTGAATCTTTCCTTATGGGTTTACCTGTACCTCCTGTTTATTTATATCAAGATCGTATTAGCGGCACACTTTTAATAGTGGACGGCCAGCAACGGCTCCGGTCAATTGCTTACTTTTTCTCAGGCTTATTTGGCGACGTAAAAACAGAAGACCCTGCAAAACTTCCGATTTTTAACCTCACGGGACTACACGAAAAAAGCCCCTTTTTAGGAGCCACTTTCCAATCACTTGAAAAAGCATCTGATTCATCAGCAATAAATAGATTGAAAAATGGAGTCCTACGCGCATTTGTAATGAAGCAATTAGAACCTGATGACGATACAAGTATTTTTCAGGTGTTTGAACGGCTTAATACCGGTGGAATGATTTTACAAGGACAAGAAATAAGAAACTGTATTTATGAGGGTGGCTTTAATGAGCTACTAAAAAAGACGCTTAATACAAGTGAGGATTGGCGGGACATAGTCGGCACACAAACGGAAGACAAAAGAATGCGAGACGTAGAACTCATTCTCCGGTTTTTCGCTTTGTTTTATAATGTCAGTCACTATGAAAAGCCCATGAAGGGGTTTTTAAATACGTTTATGAGAAAACATAGACACCCACATTTACTTGCTAACAAAAATGATTCGGTAGCAACCAAAAGGGCAATCACTAAAAAACAAAAAGACTTTAAAAAACAAGAAGAGGAGTTTGAATCTTTATTTAATCAAACCGCAAATTTAGTTTTGGAGTATTTAGGTTCCAAGCCTTTTCATATTAAAAGAGGGTTGAACGCCGCTGTCTTTGATTCTGTGTTTACAGCCTTTGCTCACTATTTTTATGGGAAAAATAAGAAATCTAGCGCGGCTCATATTAAAAAAGTGAGAGCGAATTTTAAAACTTTATTAAAGGATAAGGAATACTTAGGATATGTAAGTGCCGCAACAACCGATCAAGACATCGTGCCCAAACGCCTAAAAAAGGCCGCTCAGATTCTTTTTAAGTGAGGCATTTTCCCCAATGCAATTTGAATCATTGGACGCTCAGATACAGACCTGTGAGCAACATTTAGATGCTACCAATACGCGAAGCACAGAAGTTGAGTTTTTTCTTGTACAGTATTTGCTTATTCGTGTTTGTGCTGAGTACGAAACAAGAATTCCCATTTTGATTAAAAGACGGTGCGCGCGCCCTATGCCTGATAACCATGTCAGACACTATGCGGAAAAAAGCACGGCGTATTTCTCAAAACGTTTTGCTATAAGTGATCTGGGAGACAACTTGGCTCGTTTTGGTGGCGAGTATAAAAAAGTCTTTACTGATTTAGTGCATAATACGCCTTCTCATAGCTCTTGGGACAATATTTATACTAACCGAGTGGCGGTCGCACACAATACAGGAGTTCAAATGACTCTGAGAGATTTTAAGACTGATTACGCAAAAAGCGTGGCCGTGCTAGACGCTCTCGTTTCTGCTTTGGAGTTAAAGCCACCCGAGATTGCAGATCTTAAATAACTCTCTCCGAAACCTCAATATTTTACCAAAATTTCTCCTTATCTACTTGTTCACACCATGATGAGTTCGGAATTGAGTCTGAATTTTTGGGAATTGAAAACTAATGCAAAAGTCCTTAAGGCTGACGCAAAACTATTTAAGGTTTAAGGGGTTTTGCGTCAAAGCCGTTAACCCGGCTTTGCCCTTAAATGAAACTGATGACTATCGCGATGAGGTCAGAACCGGGAACGGTAGTGACCGGGTTCTTATTCGGCGGGCTAGATACCTCTAAATTTTTTCGCTGCGCTCATTTACCCGGTCACTACCGTTCCCGGTTCTGACCCGTTGCTTTTTGACTTCAACAGTATTTATGGACAGCGCCGCTTTGTCTATAAACTCCGATCTGCCAAAATCCGGGCCTTGGATTCCTGATAATGTGAAACTTTGGAAAGAGGTGATCGCTTTGTATTCTGCAGTGCCTTTGCGGTGAAATTTCTCTTTTCGTGTATTTAGTGTAAGGCCGATGGTTGCGCTCTTTTTTGCCTCAAATGACACAAAAATTCTCCTGCCGACAAAAACCGTTCTTCATCTTTAATGCTTCTTCATATATTCTCTTGTCGCCGGAGTCTCCCGCCACTTGCTGGAGGCCGTTCTTTGAATCACAAAACTCCCAAAACCGCGTTGCAAAAACGTTTCAGGTGTTTCACTTTGGTTCACCCCGGGTGAAACGAAACACGTTGAGCACCGTTCCAAAAGCGTTCCAGGTGTTCCACTTTGCTCCGTCCGAGTGGAACGGAACATCCATCGCAACTGCTTTATGAAACGCGGCCATGGGAACCTGGCTAAAACCGCGGCTTTATCCCAAGCTTAGCTTCCAGATCTTTTAAGATGCCGGCGTGAACCGTTTCCACCTCTTCATCTATCAGCGTACGTTCCGGCGAGCGATATTCCAGCCTGATGGTCAGCGAACGCTCGTCATCCGCCAGGCCCTTGCCTTCGTAAATGTCGACGAATTCGACATTCTGGCATAATTCGATCTTCATTTCCCCGATCGCCGAGCGCACTTCGGCAAAGCTCATACTTCGTTTTACCAAAAATGAAACATCGCGGGTGATCGCCGGATATTTGGGCAGCGGGCGATAAACCACCGGCGCTACCGGCATTTCCAGTACGGCCTGCAGATCGATCTCCGCGACATACACCGGCTGGCGGAATTTATATCCGGCGGCGATCTCGTCGCTCACCCGGCCCAGAGTCCCTACCGGACTGCCATTTACCCAAACTTCGGCGGACTGGCCTTTACGCAAATGTTTTACGTCTTTAGCGGCGAACGAAATCTTAGGCGAATGGATGGCGGCCAGCGCGGCTTCGAGCGCGCCTTTGGCGTCGTAGAAATTCAGCTCCCGCGCCGGCAGCGACCTGTCTTCGCACACTTCTCCGCCGGTGATGACCAGGGAAAACAATTCCCTTTCGTTAGGCAGATTATCTTCGGACCGGGTATTGGCAAAAACTTTGCCCAGTTCGAAAAGTTTTATGTCGCGGCGCTGGTAGTTGAAATTTGTCCGGACGCCGTCCAGCAACCCGGCCAGCAAAGTCGGGCGCATCCGCACCGCACCTTCGATGATCGAATCCTGTAAGGTGACAAATTTTTCTTCGGCGTTTTCGTCTATCAGCCCGGCGACTAGTTCATAGGTCTCATCGTGCTCGGTACTGATAAAACTGTACGAGATCGCCTCATCAAAGCCTAAGGCGGAAAGCTTATTACGGAGCGACTTTTCACGCGGTTCATTTTCCTGGTATTCGCCGGCGGAAAAAGCGGGCGGCAATTCATCCGTAATTTTGTCATAGCCGATATGGCGTGCGGCTTCCTCGACCAGGTCCTGCTCGATGGCGATATCATGCCGCCAGCTCGGCTGGACAAAAACCGTGTCCGACTTTTGCTTGATCCCGAGCGCATCCAAAATGCGTATGATCTCCGTTTTTTCTTCCACCAAGCCGGTCAGTTTTTTCACTGCAGCTTGAATATCTTTTGACTCGATCTCATTCGGCACAAATTTAGTCGGATAGACATCGACAAATTCTCCGGCCGTTCCGCCCGCCAGTTCACAGATCAACTGGGTCGCGCGGTTCGACGCGCGAATCAGATTTTCGATATCGACGCCGCGTTCAAAACGGTAGCTTGCTTCGGTATCCAGTTTAAGTTTGCGCGATGTCTGGCGCACACTTTCGCGTTTGAAATAGGCGACCTCGAGCAGCACTTCGGTCGTGCTTTCCGTTATCCCCGAATCAAACCCGCCCATCACGCCGCCAATCGCGACCGGCTTTTCCGCGTCACAGATCGCCAGCATTGTCTCATCCAGCTTGCGCTCTGCTTCATCCAGCGTTTTGATCGTCTCGCCGTGCTTTGCGCGGCGCACAATTATTCGGCCGTCCTTTAATTTATTCAGATCGAACGAGTGCATCGGCTGGCCCAGCTCGTGCATCGTGTAGTTCGTTATATCGGCAACATTATTGATCGAGCGTTCTCCGACAGCTTCCAGCCGCTTCACTAACCACTCCGGCGACGGCCCTATCTTTACATTGCGGATAATGCGGGCGGTAAAGCGCTGGCAGACATCCGCGTCCTGGATCGTAATCAGATCCGCGGAGCCGTCAGTAGCGTCAGTGTTAGCCGATGCGTCATTTGCAATTTTCAATAGTGAGTTTTCAATTACGCCGATCTCCCGCGCCACCCCGAGATGCGAAAGACAATCCGAACGGTTCGACGTCAGATCGATGTCGAAAACATGATCGTCACCCGCCGGATGAATTCCTTCCACCGCCAGCCCGACGCGCGTCAGCTTCTGCGCCAGCTCCTGCGGCGGCAAATCAATATCTATCAAGTCTTTTAACCAGTTATAACTGATGTTCATAAATTACTTTTTCCTGCCCGCAAGCAGCGAAGCTATACCGATATACGATAGAAGAAGTGCGCAGAACGCCTGTCCGACAACTCCCAGATAATATCCCAGAGGTGTGTCCGCGCGCGTTATGCCTTCGCTCCTGCTGCCGTACAAACGGCCATCGTAAAATTCCGAGCCGATCATACACACCAGCCCCAGCCCTATCACAAGGGTGATAATACCGATCCACCACCAAATTTTCGATCTTTCTTTCATACCAATTACACAGTTTCCGGCATTTTAGAAATATCGGTTTCAAAGGCTTTGGCGCCCTGCACGATCCGGTTCGCCATCTGATCAAATAAAAAATAATGAGCCGGGTATGAAGCATACCAATACAGTAATCCGGGCAGCCCTTTGGGCGCGTACAGTGCGGTCTGCACCAACTGCGTTTTCCCGGATCTCGGGATCACCTCAAATTTCAACCATGCTTTGCCGGGCAAACGCATCTCGGCGCGCAGCAGCATATAACTGTTTTCTTTTAGATCCTCGACGCGCCAAAAATCAAGCGCTTCGCCGATCTGAACCTCTGTCGGATGCCGCCGCCCGCGTTTGAGCCCGGGTCCGCCCACCAGCGAATCCAGCCAGCCGCGCAGCTTCCACGCCCAGTTCCACGCCAGCCAGCCGTTATCGCCGCCGATCGAAGTAAAACTTTTAAAGAGCGATTCCGGCGACGCGTCGGTCTCCACGGTGCGGACTTCTTTCATCAAACCTTCTTTGTCAGAAAAGCGATAAGTTTGATCTTTGCCCAGCGATCCGGTCCAGCGTGTTTCGGTCGCCTTCGATTCGATCTTTTCGAGCGCCATCTCGACCGCGCGAGTGTACGGCAGCGGATCGACCTGCGGAAAATATTTTTTCGCTTTTTCTGTATCGGCCAGTACCGGATTTATGATTCCCTTAACCAGCGGGATCGCCAGCGCATTCGGGATCGGCGTGATCAGTCCGACCCACATTCCCGATAACAGCGGCGTCAAAACCGGCACGGGAATAATTACCCGCTTTAACCCGCGCACGTGCGCAAATTTGCGCATCATCCCGTCAAAGGTCAAAACATCGGCCCCAATATCGACCACTCCGAGCGATCCTGTTTCGAGCGCCGCAACCAAATATTCGATCACGTTTCTGATCGCGATCGGCTGAATTTCGTTCTTTACCCAGCGCGGTACGATCATGACCGGCAGACGCTCGGTCAAATACCGCACCATCTCAAACGAAGCCGAGCCGGAACCGATTATCGGCCCCGCGCGAAACTCCGTTGTGTTTCCGCCGCGCCGCAAAATTTCACCGACGGCCGCGCGGCTCCTTAAGTGCTCTGACTTAGTGTCTTTTGGCAGCAACCCGCCGAGATAAATTATCTTTTTATCTTTCGCTGTAGCCGCGAAATTTTCCGCGTAGCGCTTTTCCCGTTCGGCGAAATCTTCGCCTTCAAACATCGCATGGACCAGAAAGTAAGCTGCATCAATGCCGTCAAAGGCTTTCTCCAGCGTTTGCGGTTTATCCAGATCGCCCTCTGCCGTTTCGACTTGCGTAAACCAGCGCTTGCCTTTTAGCCGGTCACGGTCTCGAACAAACGCCCGCACCTCGTGGCCCGCTTCTAAAAGTTTCGGTATAAGCCGCCCGCCGATATACCCCGTCGCCCCTGTTACCAGAATTTTCATCTATTAACAGGTTAGCATTTCCCACCGGTAGTTTCAGTCAGGCTTTCAGCACCCTTAGTATCGCTTCTGCGCCTTACCGAATAGATTCTAGCGGCAGCAGAACACCGAGAAAAACAGCTCCAACCCCGTGCTCAAATAAAATACAAATGGCGTGGCTTCACGCGTCCGACCGTAACTCCGGCTGCCTTCCAGTTTCCCAGCATAGACTTGAAAGCCGAACATTATCAGGATCATCAACGCCAGGACGACCATCCCGATACCAAATCAGAAATTTTTCTTTTTGTCATTCATTCTCCCCTTTTGCCAAAATCTTTTCCCAAGTTTTGTTCATCCTTGTAGTCAAGAGTGCTGTTATCAAACTTAGCGCCACAAATAGGGTTACAAAATATGAAAATAAGTTAAGCGCACTAAAAAAATTGTTCTCCGCAAAAAACCTGTGGTAGTAATACAATGACAAAATAGTTCCCGAAACTGCTGTTGGAAGTATGCCAATTATGGAGTAAAAGACCGTACGGATTAAAACAGGCTTACCTTGCTTATTTCGTCTCCATTCTTCCCAACTGTTAAAAGTATTGGATGTTTTATCGGCAATCATATTTCCAACGTTTGCATATAAATACTGCGCGATTTCCTGTATCTGGTATCCTTTATATGCCATTGCTAATGTATAAATAGCATTTACCAGGGCCAGCCCTAATAATAAAAACGAATTGTCACCGCTGAAAATATCAGCAATATTTTTATATTTCCCCGACTCTCCAGAGTTACTTAAAACCCAGCTTATTACCAAGATCAGCGCGGTAACATAAAGCGTTTGCCACCGGCCATTTTCATTTTCAAAATTTAATAGCTCTTGCCATCGTGCCTTAAAATCTTCGAGCAGAGTTGACACCATCAGTTTATTTTGCTCGAGCAAAAGTTTTTGTTCCTCTATTAAGAGCTTTGCTCGCTCTAGATCACCCTTGTAGGAATGAGTAAAAGCGAGATCAAGTGGATTCTTTCCGATTTCTAATTTCTCATCCTTGTATTTCGACACAATCCATTGAATTTTCTCATCTTGAGGCAAAACCAGATTTGTTTGATCTCGGTTTAACATTTCTATTATGGAATTTAATTCTTCCCTGGCAAAAAGCGGTACTTGTTCGTTTGAGAGATACTTTTGCGCAAAGTCTTGAGCTTTAGAATATTCATGGGCTTTATATAAAAGAGACACCACACTCACTATTGTAATGCCGAGGGTGCGTGTTTTGTTTTTATCCAAATCAGCCAGTGCAAGCATTTCATTTTCGGCAGCAAGACAATATAGGGCTAGAGCCTTGTCCTTCAGGCCCCGCTTCTCAGCCACTTCGGCTGCGGTAGCATTTTCCACACTCTCATTGTGATGCGTTATCCAAGCCATCTTTTAATCTATCGACCGCATTAAAATCAATTTAGCTTTAAAACCTATTACTACAGCAATAGCAGGAAGATTAGAGATCCCCTTGATCATTTGGGAAACTTTTTTCTTTAGCCTGGAACGTACCTCAGTTTTATTAAGATCTGTCCCAGAAACTTCTAATCGATACCAATCTTCTAAATCACTGGAGTCCGCATTTATCGGTGCGACATAATAATCAGATCCCGTTAGTGTTTCAGCACGTTGTATAGCAAAAAGTTTCTTAATCTCTTCTACCGAGGCTATTGCACACGCATAAGCACCGTCTCTCACTCTGTCACTTTCATTGGCCCATGCTTTTTTTATCCTATCATCAACTTCGTCCCAAATAATTTGAACTTCATGTTTTGCAGAGTTATCTTCCAACGAAAAAATTACTGGAGAAATGTGGTGTTTATCAAAGCATACATCTGCAGCTTGCGAATAGCATGCGGCAATCTCCGGAGTTAGCCCCTCATGACGATCCGACATATTTTTGAGCTGCAAAGGCCTGGCATTCATAAATACTTATCACTTAAACTGTTCTAAAAACCGCACGTCGTTATCAAACATGTAACGAATCTCATCGAGTGTGTACATCAGCGAACACATTCGCGCCGAAGCTAAGATTGAGAATGTTTTGTTTCTTCCGATTTTATTTTTTCAATTATCAGAAAGCGAAACCATTTGCAGTCCGGGCACCAGCCAAGAGTCCGCTTGCCGCGCGAAGCGCCGACACGGACCGCGCCGCCGCCGGCCTCACTAAAGGTTTTAGTGAAACCGCACTTCGGGCAGCGAAACTGCCATTCCTGTCCAAAAGAATTTGTCATTTAAACTGCTCCAAAAACCGCACGTCGTTATCGAACATATAGCGGATGTCATCGAGCGTGTACATCAGTGAGCACATTCGCTCCAGCCCGAAGCCGAAGGCAAAGCCGGTGAATTCTTCCGGGTCCACATTGCACGCGCGCAGCACATTCGGATGCACCATCCCACTGCCGCCGAGTTCGATCCAGCCGGAGCCTTTGCACGGACGGCAGCGCTCGCCTTCGAACACGCCGGTGCCGCTGCATTTGAAACACGAGAAGTCGAATTCCGCGCTCGGTTCGGTGAACGGAAAATAGCTGGGGCGAAAGCGCGTCACGGTTTCCGGCCCGAACAATCGCCGCAGCCATTCCGTCACGGTGCCTTTCAGATGCGCCATGGTGATACCGCGATCGACACAGAGGCCTTCGATCTGGTGAAACATCGGCGTATGGGTCAGATCGGGCGTATCGCGGCGAAAGACGCGGCCCGGCGCAATGATACGCAGCGGCACGCCGTGGCGTTCCATCGCGCGGATCTGCACGGTCGAGGTCTGCGAACGCAGCGCCAAACCGGTCGTGGTATAAAATGTGTCCTGCGATTCGCGCGCCGGATGCCCCTCGGGGATATTGAGCGCGTCGAAATTGTAATAGTCGGTTTCGATCTCGCGGTCATCCTCGATCTTGTAACCCATCGACACAAAAATGTCCTCGATCCGCTGGCGCAAAATGGTCAGCGGATGCAAGTGTCCCGTACGCGGGCGCGTGCCGGGCAGCGTGACATCCAGACGCTCGCGCTCCGTCTTGGCATTTTCGATAAAAGACTTGAGTGTTGCGTCGGCCTCGTCGAGCGAAGTATTGACCTTCGCTTCGGCGGCCTGGATCACCTTGCCGAATTCCGCGCGCTCCTCCGGCGCAACCTGACCGATCAATTTTTTTAATCCGGCCATCTCGGATTTTTTACCGGTGTGTTTGACACGCAATTCACCCAGCTCTTTAAGCAGGCCTTCCGCCTCACTCAAGGCCAGAGACTGTGAGCTTAAATTATTGAAGCGTTCGAATTCCCCGAGAAAAATTTCTACCGCTAGATCAATTTTTTGTTTGCTATCCGACATAATTTTAAGACGCAATTAATCTTCTGAAACAGGTTTTACATTCCCTACTATCTTATAATTTTCAAGAGCCTTATACAGTTCTTGACTCGGAGCCGGGAAAGAATATGCTCCACCTTTCTCCCAGGATTTTGTGTTTCTGAAATCTCCTAATGCAATAACCAAATCAAGTACTTCATCGTGAGGGCATAAATACCAATTTTCTTTCAGAAAAAACGCTATGTACAAATTTTTTCCAATATACTTTTTGGCAAAATAAAGCCGGCCTTTCAGTTGAATCTTTAGAAATTTTTCGCCATCAATATGTTGGGCAATAAAATCCGCCCCTTGCCAATCGTCACTCAATTTAATCGTTACAAATCCGTAATCTGCCAAAACTGCCGACACCTTCTGGAAATTGTAATTCTCTTTTTGCCTGGCATTCAGCTCGGAGTAAGAGATTTGTTCTAAGTCTAATGCCATACCATTTACAAATAAAGAAATGGCGCACCTTCAGCGCGCCGTTTCCCGTATCTTGTACCAGACGTTTCACGTCTGGCTACCATCTCAACGCCGCTTAGCGGCTAACTATCCATTATCAGTTATCCACTATCCACTATTAAGCCGCCGGTTTGCTGGCGATCGCTTCTTTTACCTGGCCGGCCAGATGCGCAAAAGTTTCGGGCTGCTTGGCGGCGATATCGGCCAGCACCTTGCGGTCGAGCTCGATATTCGCTAGTTTCAGTCCGTGCATGAACTGCGAATAATTCAACCCGTTCAAGCGGGCTGCCGCGCCGATGCGCACGATCCACAGCTTGCGAAAATCGCGTTTTTTGCGCTTGCGCCCGACATAGGCGAACACTAATGCGCGGTCAACAGACTCCTTCGCTGAACGATAAAGTTTCGATTTTGTTAAACGGTAGCCTTTGGCCCGTACTAATATTTTTTTACGTCTTTGCAGACGATTGTTTCCGCGTTTTACACGAGGCATGACTTTCTACACTCCTTCATTAATCACCGGATTTTGGATTGGCGATTTTAGATTTTGGTGACTACACGAAATCTAAAATCCTAAATCAAAAATCCAAAATCTATTTTACTTTCTGCCGTAGGGCAGCATCGCTTCCACGCGTTTCTGATCGCCCTCTGACACGTATGTATCGATATCTAAATTACGTTTACGTTTATTGGTCTTTTTCGTCAAAATATGACGGGCGTGCGAATGGCCGCGCTTGAACTTGCCGGAGGCAGTTGAACGAAAGCGTTTCGCCGCGCCTTTATGTGTTTTCAGTTTTGGCATAATTTGCTCCTTAAAATTGCTCTAAATAATTAAACTTTTTCTTCCGCCGATTCGACGGGCGTCTCCGCCGGTGTCTCTGCGGGTGTTTCCGCTAAATTCTCCCCTATCGGCGCTGCCGTGGTTGCCGGTTCCTGAGGAGGATTCTCTGCGGGTTTTTCACCCGTCTGCTCTGCGGTTTGCTCAGCCGGTTTCGCTTCAGCCCTGTCAGCCCTCGGCGGTTTTTCCCCAGGCTTTTCTTTCTTGGCCGGTTTTGCCGGCATCTTGCCTTTTTTCGGCACCATGATCATAAACATCTGGTAGCCTTCCATTTTCGGCAGTACTTCCGGATCGCCGTATTCGGCCAGATCTTCGCGCAGACGCGCCAGAATTTTTGCTCCCAGTTCGCGGTGGCTCATTTCGCGCCCGCGAAACGAGATCGTCGCTCTTACTTTATCGCCACCGGTCAGCCACTCCTTCGCTCGTTCAAGACGATACTCGTAATCGTGATTATCGGTAGCCGGGCGAAATTTGATCTCCTTGACCGTAACAGTGACCTGTTTTTTCTTCGCCTCGTGCTGCTTTTTCTTTTGGTCGTAAAGAAATTTTCCGTAATCGATGATCTTGCACACCGGCGGATCGGCGTTCGGCGCGATCTCCACCAGGTCGAGCCCGATGCTGCGCGCGCGCTGCACGGCGTCACGAACGTCCATTACGCCCAGCGGTTCTCCGTCTTCACTTATCACCCTCACCGCAGGAACGCGAATGCGTTCATTGGTGCGATTCTGAGGCTGCCGCGGTTGGTACCCGCGTCCGCGATAATAATTATTAGCGATAAATTACCTCCAAAAGTCATTTTAGATTTTGATTGGGAGCGCACAATTTATTGTGCTTTACAGATGGCCGAATAAATTCGGCGCTCCCAATCAAAAATCTAAGTCACATTCTCTAATGACCGCGACTCTTTGAGTCTCCCGGTCATTGCCTTAAAATCTTCCAGCGACATCGAGCCCAGATCGCCCTGTTTTCTTTCGCGCACCGCAATGCTTTTTTCTTCCAGCTCCTTATCGCCAAGTACCAGCATAAAAGGAACCTTTTGAAGCTGCGCGTCGCGAATTTTGGCGCCTATCTTGTCGCTTTTCGTATTTACTTCTACGCGTAAACCAATTTTACGCAGTTCTTCACCGATTTGTGAAGCATAATCATTGATCCGGTCCGTGATCGGCAGCACCGATACCTGTACCGGCGCAAGCCAAAACGGAAACGCCCCGGCGTAATGTTCGATCAGCACGCCGAAAAATCTTTCGACAGAGCCGAGCAGCGCGCGGTGAACCATGATCGGCTGGTGCGGCTTGTTGTCCTCGCCGGTATATTCCAACTGAAAACGCGCCGGCAGGTTGAAATCGAACTGCACAGTGCTCAATTGCCAGAGACGCCCGATCGAATCTTCGACCTTGATATCGATCTTCGGCCCGTAAAAAGCGGCTTCGCCTTCGATGCGTTCGTAAGGAATACCGCGCTCATTCAGCGCATCTACCAGCGCCCTCTCGGCATTTTCCCAATCCTCATCCGAACCCATCCAGGCTTTATTATCAGCGCCGCCGCGCACCGAAAGCTCGACCTTGAAATTCTCAAAACCGAACGTGCGGAAAACATCGTAAGCAAAATCGACGCAATCGCCGATCTCTTTCCCGACCGTTTCCGGCGTGGCAAAAATATGCGCATCGTCCTGAGTAAAACCGCGCACGCGCATTAAGCCGTGCAGCGTACCGGAAAGTTCCGCGCGATAGACCGTGCCGAGCTCCGCGTAGCGCAGCGGCAACTCCTTATAAGAGCGCGGGTGCGCCTTATAGATACCGATATGCCCCGGGCAATTCATCGGCTTGAGCCGAAATTCCGTGTCTTCGCCAAACCATTCGGGCAGCCCGATCGGCTCAAAAAGATTCTCCGCGTAATTTTGTTCGTGGCCGCTGGTCTGCCAAAGCTGACGCTTGGCTATATGCGGCGTAAATACCTGCCCATAGCCGCGCTTGACCAACTGCTCGCGCATATAGTTTTCCATCTCGGTGCGGATCGCTCCGCCCTTCGGGTGCCAAAAAATAAATCCCTGCCCGTAATCTTCCTGGATGGAAAAAAGGTCGAGCTCCTTGCCCAGACGGCGATGGTCGCGCTTTTCCGCTTCCTCGCGCTGCTTAAGCCAGCCGTCCAGTTCTTCCTGCGAGAAAAACGCCGTACCGTAGATGCGCTGCATCTGCTGGTTTGCGGCGTCGCCTTTCCAGTAAGCGCCGGCGATCGCCAGCAATTTAAATGCTTTCAATTTGCCGGTGTGCCCTACGTGCGGCCCCATGCAGAAATCGATGAACTCCGAGCCCTCGATGTAATAAACGCTGGCTTTGCCCTCGACCTTTTCGTCGATCAGTTCACACTTGAGCGGTTCTTCGCGGTCCTTGAAAATTCCCAGGATCTCTGCCTTTTCGACTTCCGCGCGGCGATAGACCAGGTTGCGCTTTGCCATTTCGCGCATTTTCTTTTCAATAACGGGCAGATCTTCTTCGCTAAGCTGGCGCGGAGCGATCACGTCATAGAAAAATCCATAACGCGGGTCGTCCATCAGCGCCGGCCCGATGCCGAGCTTGGTTCCGGGAAAAAGTTCGAGCACTGCGGCTGCCAGCAAATGCGCGGTCGAATGACGCAGCACTTCCAGCCCGTCGCGGGTATCGGCCAGGATGGGTTCGACATTTAAAACTTCGTCGCCGCCGTTCTCAAGCTGTTTGCTGAGATCGACCTCCTCGCCGTTGACCTTGGCCGCCAGCGTTTTTTTCAACACCTCGCGGTCAAAAGACTTCAGCACGTCCAACACCGTTACCGGCGCGGGAAATTCCCTCTGATTTTCTCCAACTTTGATCTGCATAAACCCTCGTAAATTAGATCTTTTCTCCGCACCCTCTGCGTTTAAAAAACTCAACGCAAGGGAAACAAAGAATACGCAAAATACGCTAAGAGCTTGCCGCTCAAAGCTTTAAGATTCAAATTTACGATCCTACTAACCGTTATTGATCTGATCCGATAAGAGCGACTTTGCCTTGGCGCCTAAGAAAACAAACGCCGATATACACGCCGTTAGAAGCGTGTGTTAGTAGTTGTAAAAGCTGCAAAGTACTTAAAAAGCATCGTATCGAAAATATGTAAATGGTAGGCACTAGCAGAGTTGAACTGCTGACCCCTACCGTGTCAAGGTAGTGCTCTACCACTGAGCTAAGTGCCTGGACCGTCTTCGCCCAATAAAAAAGCGAACCTAAAGGATGCCAAACCCTTGTAAAACTGTCAAGTTCTGAGGCGTTTTCCGCTGAAGGTCAGATTTCAACTCAGCCCGGAGGGCTGGCGGATATTAGCCGTAGGCGAAAGCCTACGGTAGGCGTCTCACCAAACCAAGGGCCCTGTAAATACAATTTCAAAACGCCGAACTGCAAAATCTATGCATCGCTATCGCCACCAGTTTCGTCGTGCGGTTATCGATATCGAAATTCGGATTTACCTCGGTAAATTCGATCAGCCGTGTTTCTTTTCTGCTTCCGGCCAGTCCCGCGAGCGTAACAAACTCTTCCGCAGTCAAACCAACCGGGCTTGGAGCGGAAACACCGGGCGCATCCGAAGCACGCACCGCATCGACATCAAAACCCCAGAAAATATTGGAAACCGTTTTGTGCGATTCGATAAAGAATTCGAACCAATCCTGCGTTCCGCATCCCGCATTCCGTATTTCTTCGATGCTCTTCGTCATCACGCCGAGTTTTTTCAGGTAATCATAATAAACGGGCGAAGCCGCCTGTGGCTGGTAACCCATCTCGGCAAAGTTTTCCGGTTTCAACAGTTTTTCTTCCAGAAGCTGGCGGTAAGGAGTACCGCTGTTTCGCGGCTGATCGGCACGAACGTCAAAATGCGCGTCGATATTAAACCCGAGCCAATTCGCGCTACCGAAAGTTTCCGCCCCAAAAGCTTCAGCCATTGCCTTGCCGTCGGGATAGGAAACGTCATTTCCCCCGCCAAGCGAGATCACCGTTTTCCGGTCTTTTAGTAATTGCGTCACAACCTCGCAATGCGCGTCGTGTGTTTCTTCGAGTGTCGGCTTAATGATCGTATTCCCCAGATCTAATATTTTCGCGCTGACATCAAAGGTAGTGAGTTTATAAAACTGGCGGCGGATCTCGTCAGGCGCGAGCGCGGCGCCGATCCGGCCCTTGTTTCTCTTGACACCCTCATCCTGCGGGCAGCCGACGATAACGATCTCCGCATTTTCGTAACTGTCAGTTTCAGCCGAAACGATTTCACCCAACCGCGGATCGTTGACGTCATTTTTACGAAAAAACAACTCGAGGTCAGGCCGATAGGTTAGTTCAAAAATATCACTCATAATTACCGGAAAGATTTAACCACGAAATCACATGAAACAACACCTAAAAATGGCTCCGAATCTATCATCTATTATCTATCAACTTTCATCTATTCCGGAGAGATCACTTCGGAATAGATGAAAGTTGATAGATGAGAGGTGATAGATAAGATTTTTCTTTCGCGTTACGTTATAATTTGCCTATGCAATTCAAGCAATTTTATCTCGGCTGTCTGGCGCATGCTTCTTATTACATCGGTTCCGCAAACGAAGCCGCCGTGATCGACCCGCAGCGCGACGTGCAGCAATACCTGGACGAAGCGGCCGCCAACGGCCAGCAGATAACGTATATCATCGAGACGCATTCGCACGCCGATTTTGTCAGCGGCCACCTGGAACTTGCCAAAAAGACGGGCGCGGAAATTATTTACGGCCAGCGCGCAAATACCGAATTTCCTACTCACAAAGTAAAAGACGGCGACGAGCTTTCAGTCGGGAAAATCAGCTTGAAGTTTCTGGAAACGCCCGGCCACACGCCGGAAGGCATTACCATCATCGCCCAAGACACCGCAGACTCCGCGCGGCCGTTAAAAATATTTACCGGCGATACGCTTTTTATCGGCGATGTCGGCCGCCCCGATCTGATCGGCTCAAAGGGATTCACGGCAGAACAGATGGGCGCTATGCTTTATGATTCGCTACACGAGAAAATTTTGAATTTGCCGGACGAAACGGAAGTTTACCCGGCGCATGGCGCGGGCTCTCTTTGCGGAAAATCTCTTTCAAAGGAAACGTGGTCTACGCTCGGCGAGCAGCGTAAATTCAATTACGCGCTGCAGCCGATGTCGAAAGAAGAATTCATCAAGGTAGTCGCTTCCGACCAGCCGGAAGTGCCCATGTATTTCCCGAAAAGCGCTTCGCAAAATCTGAAAGGCTCTTCGTCGCTCGAAGACCTGCCGAAACCGGCGGAATTTTCCACCGGACAAATTCAAAGTTTCGACGGCGTCGTTCTCGACGTTCGCACCAACACCGAATACGGCGCGGGCCACGTGCCGAATTCGATAAACATCGGGCTCGGCGGGCAGTTTGCGTCCTGGGCGGGCACGCTGATCTCGATCGGAACTCCGCTGGCGATCGTGGCTGACACAAAAGAACAGGTTGACGAAGCTTTTACCCGACTGGCCCGCGTCGGTATTGAAACCATCGAAGGCTATATTTTGATCAAAGATTTTTCCGGTGAGATAAAAAAGATCGAGCAAATTTCCGTCCACGAAATAAATGAATTGACCCAAACGGAAAAAGGCCTGCAATTCATCGACGTGCGCCGCTCTGCGGAACACGACGCCGGCCATGCAATCCGCACTTCTAACATTCCATTAGATAAATTGGCCAAAGAAGTCGATAGGCTTATACCTGGCGTTCCTACGTTTGTCATTTGCCAAAGCGGATACCGCTCGAGCACCGCCGCGAGCATTCTGGAAAACGCGGGCTTCAAACAGATCTACAACGTAACGGGCGGAACCGCGGCCTGGATGAATGAAAATTTGCCGAGCGAGAAATCTGAAACCGTCGGACAACCCGCGTAAGAATTTTAGCCAAAAAAAAAACGCAAAAGCCACAAATAGAATCGTATGATAATATCGGTCTTACTTCCTTAATTCTTTAATTCCCTAAATTCCTTTAATTCCTTTTTCCTATTCTTACTCGTTCCTTTTTGCGGCTAACTCTCTTTCCCATTACAATATTTTGCAATATGACACGAACTGTAAAAGCTCCGACCGGCAGCAATTTGACCTGCAAAAACTGGCTGATCGAAGCCGCCTATCGCATGATCCAGAACAATCTCGACCCGCAGGTCGCTTTCGACCCGGACAACCTCATCGTCTATGGCGGGCGCGGCAAAGCGGCGCGTAATTGGGAATGCTTCGATGCGATCCTGAAAAGTTTGAAAGAATTGAACGAAGATGAAACTTTGCTTGTGCAATCAGGCAAGCCGGTCGGCGTTTTCAAAAGTCACACCGACGCGCCGCGCGTGCTGCTGGCAAATTCGAACATCGTGCCCCACTGGGCGACGCAGGAGCAGTTCGACAAATACGAGCGTAGCGGCCTGATGATGTATGGCCAAATGACCGCCGGCAGTTGGATCTATATCGGCACGCAGGGCATCCTCCAGGGCACTTACGAAACGTTCGGCTCGCTCTCGCGGCAGCATAACTGGGGTAACTTGGCGGGCAAATTCGTGCTCACGGGCGGCCTGGGTGAAATGGGCGGCGCACAGGCCCAAGCGATTACTTTTAACGGCGGCGTGGGTTTGCTGGTCGATGTCGATCCGTGGCGCATCGAACGGAGATTGAGTTTGAAGCAGATAGATGTCGCAGCTTGTGATCTGGACGAAGCGCTGGCGATGGTCGCGGAATCCGTCGAGAAAAAAGAAGCGCGTTCCATCGCTCTCTGCGGCAACGCCGCCGAAGTCCACTGGCAGATTCTCGAACGCGGCATTCTGCCCGACGTCGTCACCGATCAGACTTCCGCGCACGATGTTCTCTACGGGTATATCCCCGTCGGGTTAAACATCGAACAAGCAAACGAACTCCGAAAATCGGATCAAACCGGTTACGAAAAACGCGCTATGGATTCTATGTCGCGCCATGTCGAAGCCATGCTGGAATTCCAGAAACGCGGCTCGGTTGTTTTCGATTACGGCAACAACCTAAGACAAAGGGCTTTGGACAACGGAGTGGAAAATGCGTTCGATTATCCCGGCTTTGTGCCCGCTTACATCCGCCCGCTTTTTTGCGAAGGCAAGGGCCCTTTCCGCTGGGTCGCGCTCAGTGGCGATCCCGAAGACATTTACAAAACCGACCGCGCCATCATGGACCTCTTCCCCGACAACGACCATCTCATCCGTTGGCTGACCATGGCGCAGGAACAGGTCGAGTTTCAGGGCCTGCCCGCGCGCATCTGTTGGCTCGGCTACGGCGACCGCGCCAAGGCCGGTTTGAAATTAAATGAGATGGTGCAGAAGGGTGAACTCTCCGCGCCGATCGTGATCGGCCGCGATCACCTTGACTGCGGCTCCGTCGCCTCGCCCAACCGCGAAACCGAAGCGATGAAGGACGGCTCTGACGCCATCGCCGACTGGGTCTATCTCAACGCGATGATCAACGCCGTGGGCGGCGCTACCTGGGTTTCACTCCATCACGGCGGCGGCGTCGGCATCGGCTACTCGCTCCACGCCGGCCAGGTCATCGTCGCCGACGGCACCCCCGAAGCCGCTGTCAGAATCGAGCGCGTCCTCACATCAGACCCCGGCATGGGCGTCATCCGCCACGCCGACGCCGGCTACAACGAAGCCATCGAATTCGCCGAAAAGAATGATGTGAAAGTGCCGATGATGAAATAATTTATTTGATCGGATCTCTCAGTTATCATCTCTCATCTATTATCTATTCCGGGTGGGGTTAATGCGATAACCATTCGGAATAGATCAGAACTGATAGCTGATAGAGTATAGATTCCGGAATCTGCGATGCGTTGGACGAGGTGTTCCACCTGAAACGGGTGGAACAAACGGAACAGGTGGAACGCTTTTGGAACAGAAATCTTAAAAAGAAGATGCCCTGTAACAAATCTCCCAAAACTGTAATTGAAAACTCCTTTTCAAGGTACTGACCGCGTCTTACAGCTTCTTCTTACCGGACCACTCAAAAATCGCCACCGCCAGTCTATATTAGTGAGAGAGCAAGGTTCCACTGCCGTTTATGGCATTAATTACGGTTTGTAAATAATCGGTTTTTTTGTACGTTTCAGCCGTCACAATTTAACAATTCTTTTTCGGCACGCATCCCAGGCATTGATCGCCATCCCGCAACGCCGACGCCGGCTCCAACGAAGCCACCGAATTTGCCGAAAACAATGATGTGAAAGTGCCGATGATGGAATAGATTTATGTTATGATTTCGAAAATTATACATAAATTAGGACAGGATAAATTCCATGTCGCCAGAATCTAAAAGTAAACTTCCGCCAACCAGCAAAAGCAAAGAAAGTGTACAGTGCCATATTCATGATAGAGTTCCAAGTCATGAAATTGACTCTATACGCAAGAATGTTTGTGTTCATGACTTACCCTTAATAAAGCACGACTTTTTCACTAATTATTACTGTATTTTCCATCTACCAACACAAGGAAAGGATGATGAATTATTTGAAAAAATATTTTGGGAAAGGATGAATTCAATCAAACATCAAATTGCGAAGGTTGAAAAATTCCCTGAAGACAAATACAAAGACGCTAAAGCGAAGCTTTGTTATGACTTTCGCTATGTTTGGATTCCTTCATCTGTGAGCTTTTTTTATACTGACTTTGATATTGCAGTTAATTTTAGTTTTGCACATTTTGCAGAGGATGCTGACTTTAGTGTTTCTACCTTTTCTGAAAAGGTTAGTTTTAAATCAGCAAGTTTCTGGGCGGAAACCAATTTCGGTTTAACCAGCTTCAAAAAAGACGCAGATTTTAGCTCGGTTATTTTTGAAAAAAATGTTAATTACTCCGAGAGCATTTTCTCATCTCTGGCTGACTTTAATTCCACTACGTTTTCTGCTGATGTTAATTTTCGTGACGCGAGTTTTGCCAAAAGTGCTAATTTTAGAAACGTGAGTTTCGCTAACTATGTAGATTTTGGACTGATAGAAATTGGAAACGTCTTGAACTTAGAATATGTCAGATTTCTGAATCCCGAACATGTTTCATTCTATCGGGTGCGCCTATTTCCAAGCTGGTTTATTAATGCCGACTCAAGAAAAATAGTATTTACTGATGTCAAATGGAAGTTGAACTACAAATACGCCAGCCCGGACGTCACCTCGGAACTTAATGAGCTTAGAAAGAATTATAAAGAACCAAGTCGTTTGTTTGAAATTGCCTGTTGGCAACTTGCCAGTAACGCTGAAGAAAATAACCGATATGAAGAAGCGTCTAAATTTCGTTTAATGGCAAATGAGACAAAACGTCTGGAATATTATAAAGGTTGGAACATCTGGTCTTTACATTGGTGGTATTGGCTTTCGAGTCGTTATGGGGAAAACTGGGCATGGGCAGCTTTTATTTTGCTACTAATAATTCTTTTTGTATTTCCTCTCATCTATACAACAAGGGTTTTTCAGGTTTGTCCAAGCGACCAGCCGCTTGCTATCAGTATTACTGAAAATAAATGCACTCACAGAAACCTGGAAATCTTAGATGGTAGTGCAATTTTACAGAGTCTGGGAACTGCAACTTTTCAAAATGTAGAATATCGAAAACCTGTAACTGGTTGGGGAGAATTTTGGATAATCGTTGAGAAAATTCTTGCGCCCTTACAATTTGCATTATTGGCCTTAGCTATTAAACGGAAGTTTATGCGTTAGGTCGCTGAAAGCGGCGTATTTAGTAGCGTAGGGTTAAGGCGAAGCCGCAACCCTACGTCAGAGATTAAAAATAAATTCGACGCTGAAAGTGTCGAATAATGGTGCGTCCCTTTCAGGGACGGAGTCTTTTTGTAACTCGGACACAGGGTTTCACCCTGTGCTATTGAATTAGTCACCGTTGATGACGAGAAACCCCTGACTGAACTAATCAAACTCAAAGGCAAGAACCACCCCGGCCTATGGCCACCCCTCCTTCGTAAGGAGGGGAGTTTTTAAATCCCTCCGCCCTTAGCAAATTTCATTGTAAAAATACGAGACGTAGTATATTATACCTCTGCTCCGACGAAGGTTTATTATTCAAAATACTATCAAGCGGGAATGTTAATTCCTTCACCCGAAGTCTATGCGAAGTGAAGCCAAAGCGTTAACACTCCTTTAACCAGGGCGGACAAAAATTCATAGAGGCCCATTGGTACAAAAACCGTGGTCGAAAATTCAGGACGGGCAGATCGAACCGAAAACGAACCGGATCGACAGAGGAAAGCCGTCTTTAATACCTTTCCCACAAAACAAAAAAAGGAGATTTGCCATGACCATACCAGCACAAGCAGAAAGTAGTATCTTTTCACCCTCACTACCGCAAAAAGATGGAGAAATTGAACAAGGTTTGCGGGCGGCACAGTTATGGGCGGACCGGGAAATTTACCAGTATGTAAACATTCCCGAACTTCCCATGCCATTGGCTAATGATGCCGCGGTTGCTCTTCAAGTGCTCGGCCTGGAAGATTGGGTGAAAGGGCAGGCGGAAAACCAGCTTCGTATTTTCGTGAATCTTGAGATCTGGAAGATCCTCAGCGAGCATCAGGCCCAGGGCAACGCCTTTACCGATCACGCGGCCAGGATCGCCGGGATCTTTGCTTCCCCGCGCTATCAGCAGCTCGCCAGCGACATTGAAACCGGCGTGCAATCGCTGTCGCCGCTAAGAGAATTGGCTGACCGTATACTCAACACCCACCCTAGCGGTGTGCCGGACTTTCCCGATGTTGCATCTTATTCTCAATTGTTTGAAATTTACCCGATCCCGGATATTACCGGCCTCTGGCAGGATGACAAAACCTTTGCCTCGCAGCGGCTGGCGGGTTTAAATCCGATGGCGCTCAAACGCGTTACGCTCAGCGGCGATCCGGGAGCGAATTGGGATGCGCTCAAGAACAAACTTTCCCCGGACATTACCGAGGAAGCCGTACAATATTTTCTCGGGCCCGATTCCAGCTTTGAATCCGCGATCAAGGAGAACCGGTTATTCGTGTGCGACTATGAAGCGCTGACTCTAGCCGTAGCCGACCCAGGTGCGCCCGGCGCGCAAAGAGGCCACAATCTGATGGGGCCGATCGCCCTGTTTGTCCGCACCGATGATTTCCCCGGACTTCAGCTTGCCGCCGCGCAGATAAATCAGTCTCCAACCGGCAACGATTTCCCCTCGATGATGGCGGCGGATGCGGCCAGGCCCGGCAATGCGTATAAATGGATAATGGTTAAGATGTTCGTCCAGGCCGCGGACCTTAACTTTAACCAGGCGGTCAACCATCTGGGTGAAACGCACCTGACCGAAGAAGCTTTTGCCATCGCCACGCACCGGCATCTGGCGCTTGTACACCCGTTAAATATTTTGCTCAAGCACCACTACAAAGCGCTGATGGTGATCAACAAATTGGGGCAACTGACGCTGATAAATTCGTCCGGGTTGATACAAAAGATACTCGAAGGAGGATTGTCCGGTTCGCTGGACCTGATCCGGCAAGCCTACGCTAAATGGAACTTTGGTGATTATGATTTTGCGGCCCGCATCGAATCACGCGGCCTGGATACCGCTTCGCTGCCTTATTTCCCGTATCGCGACGATGGCCAACTGATCTGGGATACGCTGGGAGATTACGTGGCGGAATACCTTGGCCTTTACTATAAGACCGACGCGGATGTGGTGGAAGATTACGAATTGCAAGCCTGGGCAGCGGAGCTGGCAGGCCCGGATGCCCACATCAGTGGATTTAGCAGCAAGATCGACACCATTGAAGAGCTGTGCCTCATCACGCAGTGTCTGATCTGGACCGCCGGCCCGCAGCACGCGGCCGTCAATTTCCCTCAGATCGATTACTTTGCGTTTATCCCTAACCTGCCGGCCGCCACTTACACGGCGCCGCCCGCTGACTTTAAAAACGCCTCCGTAGACCGAGAGGACATACTCAACTTATTACCGCCCGCGGACGAGACAGGGGTGCAATTCAACACTACCTACTCGTTGGCCGGCTTTCATTACGATGCGTTGCTCGATTACTTTAACGACCTTGATCGCGAGCCGGGCAATGTCTGCAAGAAATACTACGACAAGCTTACCGGCGACATAAAGTCGCAAATCGAACAGCGCAATAAAGAACGCGAAGCCCAGCAGGGACTATTACCGTACAGCTACTTTTTACCGGAGAATATCCCCAACAGCACAAGCGTTTAAGGTTGAATTCAAATGTATAGCTTCGGGTCCATAAATTCCCTTTTATGGACCCGAAGCTATAGGTCCGGATAAGCGCCCCGCTAATCAAGCAATAGATTTTGCTGAAAAATAATTTATAAGCACGAATGTTGAATAACTGATCGAATCTTTTATCTATAATCTATTCCGAAAATATTTTAGTGGTTACCATTCGGAATAGATGAAAACTTATAGCTGATAGAGAATAGATTCCGGATCTCTCAGTTATCATCTGTGATCTGTTATCTCCGAAAAGTTTAGTGGTTTACAATTCGGAATAGATAATAACTGATAGATGATAGAGGATAGATTTCCGGATCTCTCAGTTATCATCTATGACCTGTTATCTATTCCGAAGGTTATTCCTATCGGAGAATTTATGAGCAAAAGTATCCTTCAGGATAAGTCGTACGCGTTTGCGCTGCGGGTCGTAAAACTATGCGAATTTTTGAGTGAAAATAAACATGAATTTGTTTTATCCCGCCGAGTTTTAGAATCCGGCACATCCATCGGCGTACTGATCGAGGAAGCCCGCCAGGGCGAAGACCGGACCGACTTTCGCCAAAAACTTTCCATCGCCAACAAAGAGGCCTTCAAAACCAACTTCTGGCTGCGGCTTTTACGCGACAGCCAATTTGTCAGTGAAAAACAAGCAGCATCTATGCTCGAAGACTGTGAGGAACTACAAAAGATGTTGGTGGCGTCTTTAAAAAACATCAAAGAGAATTCGTAATATTCTCCCAAATATTTACCATGCAAATCTTTCAGTTATCAGCTATCAGTTATAATCTATTCCGAAAGCGATTCTTGTGTGTCGGCTGTTTTTTGCACCATCGCTTTTTTCATTGGAAAAAAGAAATGCGTGAATTTGTTAATGTGGCATAGATTAATCGCTAAATGAAATGTACTTCCGGTTTTGCTCTGTGGTTGCAATTCTTATTTTTAAGTGTCGAATAAATGTACGTTTTTTCTTTCAGAGACGTCGAGCTAAATTAGTGGCTGCTGTTTAGCGCATTTTGTGTAAATTTCGCGGCTTTCGTTTTACTTTAATCCTAACTTTACAAACATCCCCATCAGACAAAAAGCGCTGTTCATCTCTCACGACAATTCAGGTATGCTCGTGGTTGCAAGTCGCTGCGGCTGCCGCTCTTTGAACTCCAAAAATCCCAAAATCCGCGTTCCATTTTTGTTCCAGTGTTCCACTTGCGCGCACGCCGGAACAGTGGAACGCTTTTCTGGCTTACGATTAAGCACTGATAATGCGGCCTTTACGGCCGAGCGTTCCATTACTCAAGATAATGTGGAAATAAGTTACAGACAGAGTGTTTTGAGGAACTTACACATCTTCCGTCTTAAAAGTTAATGTTAGAATGCCCAAATATGAGAATACTGCAGTTGGCCATGTCCATTACTCTATTGCTGTTATTTGTTGATCTCTGCCTCGCCCAAACGTATCCGCCGCCGATGCCGGGTGATTTCGTCATCAAAGATTTCAAATTCCAGAGCGGCGAAACATTACAAAACCTGAAGCTGCATTATGTGACGTTCGGGAAGCCGGTAAAAGACAAAGATGGCAAGGTGACGAATGCGGTGCTGGTGCTGCATGGTACCGGAGGGACACACACGCAATTCCTAAGAGCTTCTTTTGCCGGGACGCTTTTTGGCAAAGGTCAGCTATTAGACGCCGAGAAATATTTCATTATTATCCCCGACAACGTCGGCCATGGCGACAGCAGCAAACCCAGTAACGGCCTGCATGCCAAATTTCCTCATTACAACTATCACGATATGGTCACGCTGCAGTATCGTTTGCTGACCGAAAAGTTGGGCGTCGATCATTTGCGGCTGGTGATGGGGACTTCGATGGGCGGAATGCATTCGTGGGTGTGGGCCGAGATGTATCCTGACTTTATGGACGCGGCGATGCCGCTGGCGAGCCTTCCCATCGAGATCTCGGGCCGCAACCGTTATTTCCGCCGGATGATAATGGACCCGATCAAAAACGATCCCGATTTCCTGGGAGGCGAATACAAAACACAACCGGTGCGCGGGCTTACCACGGCCATCTACACGCTGATAATGATGGGCAGCGCTCCCCTGCAAATGCAAAAGCAAGGCCCCTCGAAAGACGCGGCGGATAAAATGTTTGACGACACCATGAAGCAGCGGCTGACCGTTACCGATGCGAACGATCTGCTTTACCAGGTTGATGCTTCGCGTGATTACAACCCGCAGCCGAAATTAGAAACGATCAAAACACATTTGCTCGCCATTAATTCTGCCGACGATGCGGTCAACCCGCCGGAGCTGGAAATAGTGGAAAAAGAAATTAAGCGCGTAAAGAACGGCCGCTTTATCCTGCTTCCGATCACCGATGAAACTCGCGGCCACGGCACGCACACAATCGCTGCTATCTGGCAAAAATATCTGGCGGAGCTGCTGGCGGCGTCGGAGTCGGAAAAGAAGTGAGCCGCTGCCGGCTTTAGCTAAGTAACGAAAAAGGGCTACAGCCGAACCAGGCTATAACCCTTCTTTCATTCAATGATCCGCAAGTTAAAAAAGTTCGCGGCTTTATAAACTACTTGTCGTCCTTATCTTCCGCATCGTCGTCTTCGGCTTTCTTTCCTACCGGAGCCGCCGGAGGCGCAGACTGAGCGATCGTAATGTTGACTGTTTTACCGTCTTTCTTTTCGCCGGCTTCGTTGATCATGTCAGCGTTAAGTTTGTAAGTGCCGCCCGGAGCGCCCGTCGGGATCGGCAGCGTATAGGTTGCGGTGCCGCTGCTGGGCAGTTCAACCTTAACCTCAGAACCCGGGACCGTATCGCCCTTGGTCATCCCTTTCACGTCTTCCGCCACCAGCGCAAACTTTACGGTAACCTTGCTCATGCTGTTAGCGATCTCGGCCCTCGCATTCAAGGTGTCGCCGCCTTTAAAGCTCGTGGTTTCCGTTTTTCCGTCTTTATCGGACGATGTCTTAAAGCTGCTCATATTGGCCGTGCTAAAGCTGCACGCCTGCATTACGATAAATGCTAACGCGAGCCCGCAGATAGCAATAAACTTATTACTAATTTTCATTTATATTATTTTCCTCAATTTTCGATTGGTTAGCGCCTTATAAGGAAGGCACTTTGGATAGGATCCAAGGAGGGAGTCTACTTGCGCCGCACTTAATATGCAAAGCAGCAAATCGGAATTTCCTTGATCCGATTTACTAATGGGGAAATACGTCTGCCTGAGTCCCGATGAAGACCTGCGATCCCGATAAAAACCGACAAATACAGAATTAGCTACTTCTTCGACACGACCCAGTGCTGCGGCATCTGCGGGATCGGGCGGTGCTCGTTCTGCGAAAATCCTGCTACTTCAAACATTTCTTGTAGTTCCGCGAAAGTGTAAGCATCTCCACCCGGCGTGGCGGCGAGCATCACCAGGCTAAATAATGCCTCGGTGGGTGGCGAAATGCGGTCGTCGTTAGGGATAAATTCAAGCGTCAGCACCTGGCCGTCATCAGCCAGCGCCGCGCGGATCTTTTTGAGAAATTCGATGCAAGCCGGTTTATCAAAGTGATGCAAAAAGTTGGTCAGCAAAATAATGTCGTAGCCTTCGCCCATGTCGACGTCAAACGCGCTGCCGGGTATCTGATGGTACCTGGCTCCTACACCGTATCGCTCAGCATTTGCTTGAGCAACTGTTAAAACGTTTGCCCAGTCGAGTGCGTAAATTTCAGCATCGGCATATTTTTGCGCCAGCAAAACTCCAAAAATTCCGTGCCCTGCGGCAATATCCAGTACTTTGAATTTACGCTCCGGGGCAGCCGCCAAATTCTCCGCCATGAATTGCGCTGAAGGAAACATCATCGGCGCCATGGCCTGCGCAAACTTCACCCACATCTCGCTGTCTTCAGCGATGGAGTCGTCTTCTCTCCGGCTCGAGCCGCCTTGTTTTACCGCGGCGGTCAGATCATCATAGCCGCGCATTTGCATCGGCGACATAAGAAAATCAATGGTCGAACCTATATACATCGGCGATTTTTTATCGAGAAAGGCCCCGGAGACTTCTGTCAATCCGTATTCGTTTCCTTCTTTAGATAAAAATCCCAGCACCGCCATCGTGTCGCACAAGATGCGAATACCTCGTTCCGACGCATTACAGGCCTGCGCGATCTGGGCAGCGGTTTTATTGCCTTCAGCTATCTTTGTAAAAAGTGCCAATTCTACGGCGGTCTTCATAGCCGCCGACATTTGAAATCCGGTCATTACCTGCCAAAAAAGTTGCGGGTTGGGGGGTGTTTTGTCTGGTGTCATATTTATATGAATACTCCTGGACAGATCTTTTATTAAATTGCTTTCGTACCTTATGATACTTTTGCCGCAAAATCAAAAAGCCTTCCCTGTGACAGGAAGGCCTTTTATTTTTATTACTTCGCACCTAGTTCTGGGCCGGTGTGTTTTCCGCAAAATACTCGTGGCTATCGGCGTTGTCGATGGCCTTATTCGGGGTTTTGTTCGCCAGCTTTTTCGCAGCCGTTTGTCCATAAGCGTAATCGTTGGTCCCGGCTACCACGTTAAAATGGCTCATTTCATGGACCAGGGTTCCCGCTTTTGAATCCGTTCCCGTTGACGGCGCATTCCAGAAAGCATTGCAAAGATAGATCGTATAGGGCTGGTTGGAATAAACATAGGCATACGCGCTATCGGTGCAAGTGCAGTTAAAGACCACACCGGCGTTATTCATTGCGTTTTGGATCGAACTGAAATTGCCCCGCACGGTGTTATAACGCGATGAAGTATACGCGCCGAACCACGTGGTATAACGCGGGCCGACCGTTCCTGCAGACAGATAATTATAAGCGTTGGTCGAGTAAGTATAGGCGTTGTTGCGCGCCGTCAGCAGAGAGCTCTGGCGGGTGCTGGTACAACCGGTAAAGCCGGTCGAGCCAACCACATCGTTTACTATCGCCGGAGCAGGCATTCTGGTCTCGCGGCCTTCGACCCAGACGCTGACCTCATTTGAACTCAACCTGTCTTCCTCGGCGGAAAAGGCCGGCGTCCGGGAAAAAATATCGAAAGCCGCCGCGTTATACGAAACCTGGTAATAACCGGTCCCGGAAAGATCGTAATACCCGGCCAGGTCGATAGTAGACCCGACCGTTTCGCCGCTGCCCAGCGTTATATAATCGGCGGCTGTCGGGGCGGGCCGCTTATAATGCGGGCCGATATATTCGACAGCTTTGCCGTCCATACTTACCGAAAAAAGATCGTCTTTAACACCATCCAGGGGTGTATACCATCTAAGGATCGTAAGGGGCTGCTTGCCCGTGTTTGTGATCGAAACTTTTACCAGGACGCTGTCCTGATAGAGAAATACATCTTTTTCAAATCTGATACTGACCTGTGCCTGGGAACCGCGCGCCGCAAATACGCTGACAGTGAAAAGATTCAACGCCAATGCAAGCACGATAAACACTAACAGTTTGTTTTTTAACACTTTTCTTTCCTCCTGAGGTTGATTTAAATAAAGGCCGCCCTGGAAGGCCGCCGTCCGATCAAAAATGATTGCCTCCGGTTCTGCAAAAATTCAAACTGACACTGATTAAGGAAGATCTAATTAAAACTTATAGAGTCAGGTCAGGCATTGTCAAGATTTTTTTTTGGCTCTGCCTCTAAAGTCCCGACCAGCCGATATTTTGTTTCACTTTTGTTTCATTCCGGATGAGCCAAAGTGAAAGACCTGAAACGTTTTTGCAACGCTGTTTTGGGAGTTTTGGAATTCAAAGAACGGCAGTCGAGTGACGGCAGTAGACTGGCGGCTAGAGAATATCTGAAGAAGCATTAAAGGTGAAGAGCGGTTTTTGTCCGATCAGGAATTTTGTGTTATTCGCGGCAAAAAAGACCTGAAACCACCTGCCTCACATTAAACACAGGAAAGAAAAATATTCTTCGCAAAGGCACCGCAGAACACAAATCGATCCCCCATACCCAAAGTTTCAAATGTTTCACATTATTAAGAATCGGCATGTGAACCTGGGAGCGCCAGCCGGTTCTGTCAGTAGCGTCTGCGTTAGCAGATGCGTAAAAGCCGCAAGCAACGCACTTGCTGACACAAGCGCTACTGACATGAGCGCGACCAGGCCGCGCTTTGCCGGCGGGACACCGGCGCTCCCAGGTTTACCGCATTTTTTTAATTTATCTGCTTTATAAATGAGCAGCTTACAGGCAAACACGATTTTAGAGGCAAAGCCAATTTTTTCGGAACAGGCCGGTTGCCGCCTCTAACGTGTTTCATCCATATATGGATTTTGATTTCGGCCTCTTTTCACTTAAAGTTAATCTCCTGATGCGAGCCGATCAAATAATTTACAATGCGGGACAATTGGTCACCTGCGCTGCCGGCGAAAAAGCCAAAAAAGGTACGGCAATGCAGGAGCTCGGCATTATCGAAAACGGCGCGGTTGTTATAAAAGACGGCCTGATCGCGACGGCCGGCCCTTCCGGGGACATATTGCGGGACCATGAAGCCGGCAATATGATCGACGCCAAAGGGAATGTCGTCACTCCCGGTTTTGTCGAGTGCCATACCCATCTCGTCTATGGCGGCCACCGGCTGAATGAGTTTGAACTCCGCATTCGCGGCGCCAGCTACCTGGAAATAATGGAAGCCGGCGGCGGGATCGTCAGCACCATGCGCCACACGCGCGAGGCCGGCCTGGAAGACCTGATCGCCCAGGCCCGCAAACGTCTTGACCAGATACTTGCGCTGGGCGTTACAACCTGTGAAGTGAAAACCGGTTATGGGCTGGACACCGAAACGGAACTGAAAATGCTTCGCGTAATTGAGGAACTGGATAAGACACACGCGGTGAATCTTATTCCTACTTTTCTACCGGCCCACGCCTTTCCTCCCGACTACAAGGAAAAACAAGATGCCTACGTATCGCTAATTTGCGAAGAGATGATACCGCTTGCGGCAAAATGGTATGCGGCGTCGCATTTCGCGGAAAAAGGCATTCCGTTTTTTATCGATGTTTTTTGCGAGAAAAATGCTTTTACGCTTGAGCAATCAAAACGCGTGCTGGAAGCGGGAAAAAGTTATCAGATGAAGATCAAAGCGCACGTCGATGAATTTACCAATCTTGGCGGCGCGCGGTTCGCCATCGAAAACACCGCCACTTCGATCGACCACCTTGACGCTATCAGCGATGAGGAAATTGCGCTGCTGGCAAATTCGGAAACGATCGGCGTGGTCACACCTACCGTCAATTTCAATTTCGGCAGCACGGAATTTGCCGATGCGCGAAAAATGATCGACGCCGGATGCGCCATCGCCCTTTCGACCGATTTTAATCCCGGCTCGGCTCCCTGCCCTTCGCTGCCCGGCGCAATGGCCATCGCCTGCCGTTATCAAAAACTTTCACCGGCCGAGGCCTTGAACGCCGCCACCATCAACGCCGCCTTTGCCGTCGGCCTGGGAAACAAGATCGGCTCGATAGAAGCCGGAAAACAGGCCGACCTGCTGATTTTAGATACCTCCGATTACCGGCAGTTGGCCTACGAATTCGGCGGAAATCCTATTGAGCAGGTGATCAAAACCGGGCTGTCAGTAGCGTCTGCGTAAGCCGGTGCGTAAAAACCGCAAGCAACGGTAATGTCCTATAGCTGTGGTGTTCGCATCATTCGCAAGTAGATAAAAGATGATAGCTGATAACTGAAAGATTCGATCTATTCTCTATCAACTATCAGTTATCTCTACTCCGAACGACATTTCCCTTCTCAGCACCACAACTTTAGTACAACATCCAAGCAACGCACTTGCTAACGCAAAGCGCTACTGACATGAGACATGAAAGAATTTAAGGTTTGATCCATTTCTCGTTTATCTCCGCTTCGTTCTCCAGTTCCCTGCGCAATTCTTCTTCCATTTTCACGGCTTCCAGGGCAAGCGGCAGTTCCTCTGTATGAGCGCGGAGTTTTTGCATGGCAATTTCAGTATCGGCCATGTTCGTGCCGCGGCGTGAAGCGGCCTCGATCATCTGCAGCCTCGTTTCCGCCTCGACACGCATTTCTTTTGCGCTCTCAAAAATATCGGTTAATTTCTTGCGGTCCTTTTTTAATTCTTCCTGAAGGTTTTTCGAATTCTCGCTTTTTAACTGTTTTAATTTTCCTTCGCGTCTTCCGATCATCAAAAGTTCTTGTTTGGTGGTCTTGAGGATCCGCGCGGCGGTCAGCCTGGAGGCCAGCGTCTCCCGGTAGGCATCAGCCAGCAGACGGTTTGAGCGCTCGATGTCTTTTAAGGCCTTTTTTTCCTGCGTTTTCAGTTCGCCGGTAAAGAAACGCACCTCGTGTGCCTTGATGCCGTCAACGGCCAATCTTTCCCTCAGCTTTACCAGCCAGCCCTGGCGGTAGATCATCAGCGCTCCGGAAGCTATCAGGCTAAAGATAAAACCTGCGATCAGCGCTATCAGCGCGCTAAAAATATAAACGGCCGTTCCCGCCGTACTGGTGCCAAAAGCCAGCCCGGCAACAAATAGGACCAGCGCGGGCAGCAGCGAAAATACCACCGGCGTGGCCAGCGGGCTCCAGCGCAGAACGTCATTTTTCACCAGATCTCGCCGGGTGAGTTCGTAATAGCCGGTTTTCTCCAGTTCGTTGGACATTTTTACCGCTCAGACAGCCTTCCCCACATAAAAAGCATCTAATGTGTTTAACGCTTTTTGTGACTTTGTAATATCATCACAATGTATTTAAAAGCGCAATCTCAGGCGGTGGCTATGTTTCGACCAAAATCTATCTTTTTTTTCTTTTACTGTTCTCTCTTTCTGATGTTCCCTGCGGACGGGCTTTTGGCGCAAACGGTAACGGCGACTCCGGCCCCGACCCCGCAGGATAAGAATGTCCGTACCGTTACGATCCCCATTTCCATTTTTACCAAGGCCGAACTTAAAGAAAATCAATTGACCGAGCTGGTCGAAGCGGGCGACATTTTTGTAAAAGAAGACGGCGACCAGCAGGTCATATTGTCTATTCGCAGCGTTTCAAATACTCCTCTGAGCCTGGCGGTGGTGATACAGGATGATCTTGAATCCGAAGTCAACCTGCAGCTAAAACTGATCGCGCAATTTATTCGGACCCTTCCGAAAGGCTCCCGGGTCATGGTGAGTTATGTTCGTTCGGGCGGTTTGCAGGTGCGCCAGCGATTTACCGAAGATCTGGAAAAGGCGGCGACTTCGTTACGGGTTATTTCGGGCAGCGCCGCGGTCGCGACAAACGATCCTTACGACGGATTGTCCGAAGCGCTCTCCAGATTTGACGGACTGCCTAACGGGAGACGGGCCGTTCTGTTTATCTCAGATGGATTCGATGCGACCAGCGGTTTAAGCGCTCTTTCTTCTATCGACAGCCTTTCACTGCAGCGGGCGGTGTTTAAAGCGCAGCGCAAAGGCGTCGCGATCTATTCCATATATGCCGCCGGCAATTACACAAAAAATGCCAACGGCAGCGTGGTTTCGGGCGCGCAGGGAGCTTTAGGAAAGCTGTCTTCGGAAACGGGCGGCCGCTCCTTTTTTCAGGGCGCTCATACACCTATCAGTTTCGATCCTTTTTTCCGGGAGTTGTCATCCGTGCTGAGCCGCCAGTTTGCGCTTACCTATCTTTCAACCCACATGAAAAAAGGCTATCACCGGGTAGACGTATACAGCACGAATCCTGAAGTACGGATCGAGCATCCTAAAAGCTATCGCTATAGATGATCTGTTATTTATAAGAGGCGGGTGCGGCAGATCGGACAACTGCGCCGGTCTTCCTTGATAAAAAACCCCAGCCAGAATAGCGGGAAAAAACTTACCAACAATACGGCGAACACGATCCAACCGGCAGGCGCGATCTTTCTTTCGACCCGGGGGCTTACCTGTGTGCGGCAATTTTGGCAATAATAATGCTGCATCGCATAATATTGCGCATTCGGATAAGGATGTGATTGCGGCTGCGCCTGATGCGGCTGATGCGGCTGATACAACTGCGCGGGCTGCGGCGGCTGAAGGGGCTGTACCATTTGCGGCGAGTTTTGCGGATAACTTGCCGGCGGAGGCGGCGGTGAAAAAACCTGCGTTTTCTTGGCCTGGTAATTTTGCGTGCGGTCGTTAGCCTGAAATTCCTCGCTCTGCCAACTGTAAGGCCTACGGGAAGGCCCCGTCCCGGAAGATTGCATCAAGGCATCTCCGCAAAAACGGCAATATTTACCGCCGTCGGCATTTTGCATTCCGCATTTTGCACATTGAACCATATCAATTACCCGAAACAGTATAACTTCAAATGTGATTTACGCGAAATAAATTAAAAAAGTTCGTAGGTTTTTGAGCTAGCTGAATTTAATGCGTTCACCGGTCTTAACCGCCTTGTAACACGCTTCGACCAATTCGACCGACTTGTACCCGTCCACGGCCGTGATCAGCGGCTCGGTCCCATTCTCGATCGCGCTGATAAAGGCATTGTTTTCCTGTGTATAGCCCCAACGCTCTTCTTTCCCTTCCTTGTGCCATGAGAAGTACCGGAAATCGTGAGACAAGCCCGGCTGGGAATTGGAATCGCCCAGATGGCTGTCGGTCAAATTTTCCATTTCCTGGGTCAGGATGGTGCGATGATCGCAGAAAACTTCCATGCGCTCAAAGGGGAAAAGCCAACTGGCTTCCGCCGATGAGCAGAACGTCCCGTGCAGGCCGCTTTTGAATTTCAGCAAGACGGAAAAATTATCGATCTCGTTATAAGTGTGCTGTGAACCGAAGGCGATCATTTCATCGACCTCGCCGAATTGATAACGCACCATGTCAAACATATGAATGGTCGTCTCATACAAAAAGCGGCCGGTGATCTCGTGGTCGCTGGTCCACTCAGGTATCTGCAGATCGCCGCGATTCATCTTGATATGAACGGAGTGCGGCTTGTCCTCGGCCAGCAGTTCTTTCAGCTTTACATACACCGGAGCAAAACGGCGGTTAAATCCGACCTGGAAAACTCCCGACGACGCTTTTGCCGCATCCAAAATTGCCTGGGCCTCAGGTAAACTGGTCGCCATCGGTTTTTCGCACAGCACGTGTTTTCCGGCAGTAGCGGCCGCAATGGCCAGTTTGGTGTGGCCGGTGTTAGGCGTTGTGATAACGATCGCGTCGCTGGCCTCTAAAACCTGCTCGGCATTTTCCATGCACTTGCCGCCGGTCATTCTACCCACGGCTTCCATCCGCTCGGGGATAATGTCGTAAAGCGCCGCGACTTCCGTGCGTTCGTGTTTGGCAAAAAGCTGGGCATGCGTACCGCCCATATAACCCGTTCCGACTATTCCAATTTTAATTTTACTCATTTGACTAATAAATTTTTGTCCACAGATAGACACAGATGAACACAGATAAATTTCTATCTGTGTGTATCCGTGTTTATCTGTGGACCATTTTGTTTTCGCTTTAGGCCGTTGCGGCCATTTCCAATCCCAGCGCCTTGATCGTGTTTTCACGCGACAGTCTCGCGACCTCATACGGATCCTGGTTCCAGTATTCCGGGCGGAAGATCTCGATGCTCGCCATCGTGTCATAACCGATCTTGTCAAAGCGCGCCTTGATCTCTCCCAGCGGCAGGATACCCAAGCCCGGATAGAGGCGTTTCGAATCGTCCAACTGTTCCTTCGGCAGGTCTTCGCTGTCGTTGATGTGGAAAATGAAAAGCTTTTCCGGCTTCATCGTATCGATCGCGTCAAACGAAGAATTTCCCGCATAAAAGTGGAAAGTATCGAGTACGTTTCCGATATTTTCGCGGTCCACTTTTTCCACGATCTCGTTGCACAGATCAAGCGTCTGCACCGAGCAGTCCGTCTGCCCCAAGAATTCAAAAGCCAGCGAGACATTGTGTTTTTCCGCGATGTCGCCGAGTTCGTTCAGCACTTTGACCGACTCATCGATGATCTCTTCCTTGGTCGCATTTTCCGGCAGCTTGCCCGGCACGACAACGACGTATTTGCATCCGATCTGGCCGGCGATGCTCGAAAGTTCTTCGCACTGGGCCTTGATGATGTTCTCGTAATCGTCCGCGCTGCGGAAGGTAATGTGCTCAATGGAGTTGATGCTCCAGGGCTGAAGTTCGGCTTCGTCTAAAAGGTTTTTCAGGTCGGCTACGGTATTCGTTTTTAAAAATTCGCGTAATTTGGCAGCCCAGATCTCGAGCAGTTCAAAACCGGCGGCTTTCGCGGCTTTGATATCGGTCTGGAGATCGGCATGCATGGTGGTCGCGCCATTTAAAGCTAATTTCATTTGGTTACTCCTGTATAAAAATATGTATCAGTTCAAACCGTAGATAATACCACGAGAGCGGGTGTAGCGCCAGCGTCCCGCTGGCTGTTGTGTGGGCGTCCCGCCCGCGCTTATTCTTCAATCACTGAAGGCGGGACGCCTTCAGGACAGCCGCCGGGACGGCGGCGCTACTTTACTTGCGATAAAAATTCGGAACACCGGGACATTGCAAGGCGTATAGCCCATTGCAAGTGTTGTAAACAAATCCAGCGCCGTAAGGAGTTTATGCCTGAAAGCAAGATCAGCCCAATTTCTTTATCAGATCGTATCGAAATTCTCGACGTCTTAAGAGGCCTGGCCGTCTGCGGAATTCTCATCGGCAATATGCAGTGGTTTTCCGGTTACGGAATGATGCCCGAGGCGCTGGCGGCGCAAACTCCTCTCTACGATCGGATCACGCATTTCCTGGTTCACTTTTTTGTCGAAGGCAAATTTTATTCGATCTTTTCGTTCTTATTCGGCTTTGGCTTTGCGCTGCAGATAGCGCGTGCTGAAGAGCGCGGTGACCTCAAAGCCTCGCTTTTTAAACGCCGCTTGTTCTGGCTGCTGGTGATCGGTTTGCTGCATGCTTATCTGCTCTGGGCGGGCGATATTCTGAGCATCTATGCAGTGATGGGTTTTCTGCTCATCCTGTTCCGGCGAAAAACGAACCGCTCGCTGATCAAGTGGGCAATTGTCCTGTTGGCGGTCCCGATCCTGACCTATCTTTTACAGTATATTTTGTTCGCTTTTTTTGCTCCGCCGGACCTTGCCGCGTCCATCGAAGCCATGAAAATGGAACGATGGGAAAGCTCGATCGCCAGGGTTTCGCAGAGCAATTATTGGCAGATCCTGACCGGTTATAACCGCGAATATGTCGTCGGCCGGTATATGGGTTTGATCTTCGACATGCGACTGCCTAAAATTCTGGCGATGTTCCTGCTGGGTTTTTATGCCTACCGCATCGGCGTCTTTCAGTATCTGTCTGCTCATAAAGTTTTCATCCGCCGCGTTCTGATCTGGGGGTTGGCTTTGGGCATTGGCGGAAATCTGGTCTTTGCACTTTTATCGGGACACGAATCCGTGGTTCCCCCCACACTGGCCGGCGTCGGCGGTGTGATCACTTACGCTTTTGGCGTGCCGGCGCTCGCGCTCGGCATCGCCGCGCTCATCGCCACTCTCTGGCAAAAAGAAGCGTGGCAAAAAATGCTTGCCGTTCTCGCGCCGGTCGGGCGGATGGCATTGACCAATTACCTTTTACAAACCGTCATCTGCGTGCTGCTTTTTTACGGTTACGGTTTTGGCATGTTCGGAAAATTCGGCGCATTGGGAGCGACCCTGATCGCGCTGGCCATCTTCCTGATCCAAATACTGCTGAGCACTCTATGGCTGAAATATTTTCGCTACGGGCCGATGGAGTGGATCTGGCGGCAGCTTACATATAAAAAGCGGTTAAGTTTGCGACTTTAAAATCATGATTGACGACATCAGTGACATAGCCGGTCTTTACGACCGCAGCGTCGAACAAGAACATTCTCGTCTCGATGAACACCAGCTCGAGTACGACCTGACGTGGCGCTATCTTAAGGAATATCTTCCGCCGGGCGGCTCTATTCTTGAGATCGGCGCCGCGACCGGCAGATACACATTGCCTTTATGCCGGCTCGGCTATCAGGTCACCGCGGTCGATCTGTCAGCCGCGCTCATCGCGGAAAACGAGCGGCTATTGGCCATGGAGCAGTTTCCGGATCCGCCCAAGTTTGCCGTCGCCGACGCGCGAGACCTAAGCGAGGTGAGTGGCACCCAATTTGACGCCGTGTTGCTGATGGGCCCTCTTTATCACCTGGTTGAAGCGGATGATCGCAGGCGGGCGCTTCAGGAATCCATCGGCCGTCTGCGTCCCGGCGGGCTGATCTTCTCCGCTTTCCTAAGCCGGCTGGGCGTTCTCGGTGATTTTCTGCAAAGGATGCCTGAGTGGATAGAGCGCCGCGAAGAAGTGCGTTCATTCCTTGAAAACGGCCGGCGTCCAGACGCGGTGCCGCGCGGCGGATTTCGCGGCTATTTTTCTTCCGTTTCTGAGATCGCGCCTTTGCACGAATCGCTGGGTATCGAAACGCTGGCGCTGGCGGGCATTGAACCGGCGATCTCGGCTGACGATGAAAGCTACAACAAGCTCAGCGCCCCTCAGCGCGATCTCTGGCTCGACCTGCTTTTTGAAGTGAGCACCGATCCGGCCACGGTCGGAGCATCGCGTCACCTTTTGTACATTGGTAAGAAAACATGAATTCAACTAAAAAGACTGCGCGTATAGCGGGCCTGTTCTTGCTTTTAATGGCGTTCACCGGCGGGTTCGCAATATTCTATATTCGGAATTATGTGATCGTACCCGACGATGCCGCAGCCACTATCGGCAACCTGATGTCTTCCGAGATCTATTTTCGAATGGCGATCGTCGGCAGCCTTTTAGCGCAGATCTTCCTGATCTTCCTCGGACTAACGCTATTTCATTTGTTTAAGGACGTCGATAAATGGGTGGCGATGGTGTTACTGACATCGATCTTGTTATGTGCCGGCATAGGGATCATTAATCAGTTTAATAATTTCGGCGCTTTGCTGGTATTAAACCAGCCTTACTTCGTCAATGCGTTCAATCCCGAACAACTTAAGGCGATCGCTATGCTCCTTCTCCGGCAAGCCAACGGCACGGGACAGGGACTGCTTGAAATATTTTGGGTGCCTTATTATTTCTCCTTCGGCCTGCTCATCATCAGGTCGGGATATCTGCCAAAAGTACTCGGGATATTATTGATGGTGGCGAGCGCCGGTTTCGCAGCCAACCTGCTGGATAAATTCCTGGTCCCGCAATTTTATCCGGCTGCATTCACTCAATTGGCGATGACGCTTAGCGCCGTCAGTGTACTACCAACTATGCTCTGGCTTTTGATCATGGGCGCAAAGGACAGAACTCAGTAGCGCGCCGTCGCATAAATCTGTGGGACTGTATCAAATAACCATTCGGAATAGATAAAAGATGATAGCTGATAACTGAAAGATCCGATCTATTCTCTCTCATCTATCAGTTATCATCTATTCCGAATGGCAACCCTCACAAAAACTAACACCACAGCTTTAGGACATAGCCGGCAAACCTCTTCTCTTTCTTTTACGTCTTAATACTGGTATCTTTTAGACAGGTTTCCTGCTTCGAAAGATATATATCATGCGGCACAAATCACTTTTAATAATTATCATCGGCTTATTTTTATTTACGTCATCACCGGCGCAGGTCTATAACGACGCCACCCTGGCGCAGGTACGCGAAAAAGATCAAACCGAGCGTATCGCTAACGGCAAGATGCCGCTTTTGAGCGCCGCGGAACATCTCTATCGCGCCGATGTGTATAATTCGAACCGCGCTTTTCCCCAGGCGCGCGAGCACTGGCAAATGGTGATCCGAAACTACCCGTCCGACGCCGGAATACCTAAAGCGCTTTTTGGAATGGGGCGTTCGCTGATGTGGGAACGCCAATACGCCGACGCCGTGACCTGGTTTGACCGCGCGGTAAAAGATTTTCTCGACACCAAAGACGGACGCGAAGCATTGGCTTTCAAAGGTGCGTGTCTTATCCGGCTCGGCAAAAATGAAGAGGCCGCTCGCGTGTACGAACAGTACACCATCATGTTTCCCACCGGCGAACGAATAGATTCCGCCTACCTTAATATCGTCGATGCTTTGCGCGAAGCGCAGAAATATGACGATGCGAATATTTGGGTCGATAAGGCCCGCCAGCGTTTTTCCGGCCTGCCGGCAGAGACCAACGCTCTTTTCGCCCGGCTGCGAATGGAAATGTTTCGCCAACGCTGGGACAAAGCTATAGCTGCTTCGGATGCATTGGTTTCACTTAACGATTTCGGCGGCTCGATGACCTCGCGTGATGAAGCTGTTTTTCTCAAAGCCTTCGCGCTGGAAAGGCTCGGGCGAAAAAATGAAGCGATAAATTTTTACTTCGCGGTTTCCGATAGCCCTAATTCTTATTACGGCGGCCTGGCGACCGAACGCCTGATGAATTTAACCGCTTCAGATGCGACTAGAAAATCCCAGGTCATGGCCCGCGAAGCCGAAGTAAAAGCATCGTCGTCTAAACTGGCAGGCCAATTTCCCGCGCCTTACAATTCCGAACTGCTGATGTATTCCAAATCGCGCGGGATCGATCCGCGTTTTGTGCTGGCGATAATGAAACAGGAAAGCAGTTTTCGCGCGAATGCCAAATCACCGGCCGCCGCCCGCGGTTTGCTGCAGTTGACGGTCGACGCCGCGCAAAAATATACCAAGCAAGCCGGCATCTCTAATTTGCAGGCGGAAAGCCTGTACCAGCCCGGGATCAACATTAATCTGGGCAGTATCTATATCGCCGAACTCAAAAAACAGTTCAATCTCTACGAAGCCATCGCCGCATCCTACAACGGCGGCGAGGATAATGTCGCCCGCTGGCTAAACCGCGCCAAACCGAAAGAAGCTCCGATCTTTGCTTCAGAAGTGGGCTTTGCCGAGACAAAAAATTACGTCTTCAAAGTAATGTCGAATTACCGGGTCTATCGCGAGCTTTATACCGAAGATTTGCGGCGAAAATAAGCGAACAGGCAGAAACGCGACAGTTATGGAGCGTGTATAGAGTTTGAATGGCACTCATAAAGACGCATTGGCGTTTCTGTTCCACCCACGGCGTTTGAACAGGCCTGAGCTCCAGCAGATTGCATAAATAGTGCATTTTAGAGTCAGATGCGATAAAGAGCGCCTGAACCTGGGAGCGCCGGGCATCCTGCCGGCAAGATCACAAGGCGATCTGAAAAGTCATGGATTACACCAGTTAGCGCGCCTAAGCCGCGCTTGCCGGCAAGCTGCCGGCGCTCCCAGGTTTACCGCATTATCTAATTTATCTGCTTTGTATAATGAGTAGTTTTATAGGCAAAAGCGACTTTAAAGACAAAGCCAAATATAGCGAACAGCTAACTCTTGAAAGGAGAACTCCCATGTTCCAGCCGTTAAATGCTCTTCGGTCCCTGGTTCCTCAATATTTCTTTGCGCGGACCGCACTTCTTGTTTTTATGTTTGCCGCATTACTTTCCACGGACCGGGCCGCGACTAAATTTGATTTCGGCGGCCCGCTCGGTGCTCCCGGTCCCACCGCCGATTACGTGATCTATCACCCCGCCGCGGCTTCCCACTGGTACGGCCTGCCTTCCACGGTTCCGCCCCCGCCGCCGCTCAGTCCCTTTTTTTATGACGTGCTGGGAGGTGTGGGCAGCCAGATAGCTCCTGCCGATTATGACGGCGACGGCCTGACGGATTACTGCATAGTCGATCCGGGAATGGGGCCATCGACGTGGACCATTCACTACAACAGCGGCGGAAGTTTTTCCACCCTTCTCGGGATACCGGGCGATATTCCGCAATCCGCAAACTTTGTCGGAAACGCCCAGGCGGAGATCGCTCTTTTCGACCCGTCAAACGGGCAGTGGCTGATCCAGACCCTTCCCGGCTCTACTTCATCGCCGATGCCTGTATCTCTGCCTCCGGCCTTTCTTGGCAAACCCGGTGACGTCCCCGCGGCGGAAGATTATGACGGTGACGGGTTCGCGGATGTGGCGATCTGGCGTACCTCGACCGGAGATTGGTGGAGGCATTTTAGCTCCCTCGGCCCACAGCCGGTTTTTAATTGGGGAATTCCCGGCGATATTCCGGTGCCGGCGGATTATGACGGCGACGGCAAAGCCGACATGGCGGTGTTTCGCCCGTCCAACAGCTATTGGTATATCTGGCGGTCAGGCACTTCTCCCCCGCCCTTGGTCTTTCAATACGGGGTGGCTACTGATCTGCCTATACCGGCGGATTATAACGGCGACGGCAAGGCTGACGCCGCGATATATCGCCCGTCGGATAGAACCTGGTGGGTGAATATTACCGGCTGGCCGGTATTGTCCGGGCTATCGGTAATAGGAGACGAGCCGGCTGCCCATGCGTATATACATTAGTTAGTTATCTGGGCGCGCGAATAGGCGGAAACGCGACAGTTATGGAGCGTGCCATTATTTCAAGATTCCAAAGATTCCATAAATTCCAAAACGTTCGTCTGGAATATTGGAATTCTGGAATAGAGAGTACGCTCCATACTGTCCTGGTAACGTTTGCCGGTAATACTCATTTACATTTGAACAACAAAATATAGCGGGCAGCCAGCTCTTGAAAGGAAAACTCCCATGTTCCACCGGCTAAACGATCTTCGCATCACTACTCTGCATAAAATATGCATTCGGATATTTTTTGCTGTTCTGACGTTAACCATTTCTTCCCTGCCGACGCCATCCGCGACGAAATTCGATTTTGGCGGGCCCCTCAGCAGCGGCAGCACGCCTCTCGCCGATTATGTTTACTACCAACCGTCTACTACTTTTGGTTTTTGGTTGGGCGTGACGGCCGGGACCGTTCCCGGAACCACCGGAATGCCCGTCTTTGATCTCCTGGGAACCCCCTACCGGATAGCCCCGGCGGATTATAACGGAGACGGCTTTACGGACTTTGGAGTATTTAACGGCGGTCCCTGGGCAATACATTATTCCGGTGTTTCAGGAGCGATAATTACCGGAGTGGGAACCGGCGTAGGCGCCGTTATGGGTGCCTTAGGCGACATTCCGCAGTCGGCCAATTTCGTGGGAAACGGCCAGGCCGAGATCGCTCTCTTTAACAGCGGGGCCTGGACATTTCAAACTCTTCCCGGCCATACTCCGCTCCCGGCGCCCGGATCGCCGCCCATACCTGTTTTCGGCACGGCCGGAGACAAACCGGTGACGGAAGATTATGACGGCGACGGGTATTCGGATCAGGCCATTTTTCGCCCGGGGAGCGGAACCTGGTGGATACGCAACAGTTCCAGCGGCGCTATTGTGGTATTTACCTGGGGAATTTCAACCGATACCCCGGTGCCGGCGGATTACGATGGCGACGGCAAGGCTGATATAGCGGTGTTCCGTAACGGGGTCTGGTATATTTTGCGGTCTACCAGCGGCTCGGCTCTAATAACATCGTGGGGAATGGCCGGGGATCTGCCGATACCGGCGGATTATGACGGTGACGGCAAAGCCGATACCGCGATCTACCGCGCCGGGGCCTGGTGGATAAACGGCAGCTTCGCCGGTCCCTGGCTCATATCGGGGTTAGGATCGTCAACCGACGAACCGGTGCCTCATGCTTATATACAGTAGCGCCAGCGTCTCGCTGGCAGTCGTGTGGGCGTCTCGCCCACACTTCAGTTCTAAAGCTGTGAAGGCGAGACGCCTTCACCACAGCCGCTGGGACGGCGGCGCTACTTTAGTCCCAATCGCCCTGGCTTTCGCGCTCTATGTGATATCCGGCGTCTTGCAAATGCTTTACCACTTCGGTTCCATGTTCCCGGTCGCGGACTTCCAGCACCAGTTCGATCCCGACACGTCCCAGCGGCGCCAGCCAAAGCGCGCGGCGGTGAAATATTTCGATCACGTTCGCGCCGCTTTCCGCCACGTGGCCCAACAGTCCCGCGATCCCGCCCGGACGGTCAACCACCGTAAGCTTGATGATGATATAGCGTCCCTGCCGGACCATCACTTGTTCAAGCACGCGCGCCAGCAGATTGCCGTCGATATTGCCGCCTGCTAAAACCGCGCACACTGTGTCCCCGGGTTCGATCTTTATTTTGTTAGCCAGCAGCGCCGCCACCCCGGCCGCGCCTGCGCCCTCGACCACCAGTTTTGCGTTCAGCACACAGTGATAAATTCCCCGGGCGATCTCGTCCTCGGTGACCTCCACCACTTCATCGACAAATTCATGGATCAGCGGCAGAGTGACATCGCCCGGACGCTTGACCGCGATGCCGTCGGCGATCGTCTGCGCTTCGGAAATAGCGACGGGTTTTCCTTCCTGCAGCGACTTGTTGACCGGCGCGCAGCCTGCCGCCTGCACACCGATGATGCGGACGTTTTTCAGCAGGCTTTTGGCCGCGATCGCGATCCCGGAAATTATTCCGCCCCCTCCGATCGGAACGACAATTACCGTGGCGCCCGGAATGCTCTCGGCAATCTCCATTCCGATCGTTCCCTGTCCCGCAATCACCAATTCGTCATCGAACGCGTGAACGTAAGTGTAGCCGTGCTCCGCCTGCAGCTTGCGTGAATGCGCGACGGCTTCATCGAAGGTGGCGCCTTCAAGAATTACTTCCGCCCCGAGCGCTTTGGTAGCCGTGACCTTGGTCAGGGGCGCGTGCACCGGCATCACGATAACGGCCTTGATGCCGAGAAGCTTGGCCGCAAAGGCCACGCCCTGCGCATGATTTCCCGCCGAACCGGCAATGACCCCGCGCCGCTTTTCTTCATCGCTGAGATGGCTGATCTTGTTGTAGGCCCCGCGGGCCTTGAAAGAACCGCTGAGCTGCAGTGATTCGGCCTTGAGAAAAGCGCCGGCGCCGATCACCGCCGAGAGCTTTTCATCAGGCAGAATGGGCGTGTGGCGGATGATTCCCTGTAAAAGACTTCGCGCACTTTCGATGTCTGAAAGTTTTACCGTCATAGGGAAAATTATAGTATGTTTTTGGATTTTAAGTAATTAAACGCTCCGGATATCGAGGTCAGTACCGGGAACGCAGTGACCGGCTATTATTAAGGGCTTGCTTCTAAAGTATAAGAGCAAAAAATAATATTTAAGTAACCCCGGAGCGCCGGTGTCCCGCCGGCAGGATCGCGCAGCGATCTGAAAAGTCTTTATCAAAGTTTAGTTAGCGAGACGCAGGCGCTCCCAGGTAACGACTTTATTTACTAAACAGACTTTATAGGCAAAGTCTTCGGCCTTTATTTTTAAGACTGAGCCGGTCACTGCGTTCCCGGTACTGACCTCATCTTCCATCTTCTGTCCCGCTGGGGACTTTTAAGGAAATTCAAACTACCCCTTACCCCGTGCGGATAGCGCTTTTGCAGTAGAATTGCGGTATAATTCTTCTTTCTTACATCCGTTAAACTTCGGAGGAATAAATGTTAGCGCAAGTGATATTTCTTTTTCAGGCGGAAGTCGCCGCGTTCGGTTTGATCTTCTTTGCGATCCTGGGCATTGCTTTGTTATATGTTGCCTGGAAAACGCTTAAGATCGTTCCCCAGTCTTCTGTCCTTCTGATCGAGAGGCTTGGTAAATTCAACCGCGTGGCCACCAGCGGTTTGAATATTATCATTCCCTTTTTCGATGCCGCGCGCGCCGTTTATTGGACCAACGTGCGCCCCGGCCTGACTTTTATCGATCTGCGCGAACAATTTATCGACCTGCCGCCGCAGCCCGTCATCACGCGTGACAACGTGACGATCCACGTAGACTCCGTCGTCTACTGGCAGGTCACAGATCCGATCAAGGCCGTCTATGAAGTGGCGGACCTGACCGGCGGCCTCGTCCAGTTGACCATTACCGGCATGCGCGCCGTGATGGGCGATATGGACCTCGATCACACGCTTTCTCAGCGCGACCAGATCAACGCCAAGCTGCGCATCATCCTTGACGAAGCCACCGACAAATGGGGCGTCAAGGTAACCCGCGTGGATGTGAAAAACATCAACCCGCCGGAAGACGTTCGGATCACGATGGAAAAACAGATGACCGCCGAACGTACGCGCCGCGCACTCGTCCTGCAGGCCGAAGGTGATAAGCAAGCCGCGATCACCCGCGCCGAGGGTGAAAAACAGTCCGCCGTGACCCGCGCCGAAGGTGAAAAACAATCCGCTATTCTCTCGGCCGAAGGAGCGGCGCAAGCGCGCCTGGTCGCCGCCGAGGCCGAATCGCAAGCCATTTCGCGCATTGCAAGCGTAATGGAAACACACGGCAACCCGGCGCAGTATCTGATCACCGCGCGCTACATCGAATCTTTGCGTGATATGACGCGCTCGAATAATTCGAAGGTCATCTTTATGCCGGTCGAAACATCGGCAATGCTTTCGAGCGTCGGCGCTTTTAAGGAAATTTTTGCGGAGACGGGCGAGAAAAGCGAGGCGCCGCCGCAAGTTCCGCCGCGTAACCCGCGCGAACTAAATAAATAGCTTTACAGGAGCCTATCTAGGAGAAGATTATGTCTAAGACTTTATTCGTTATGTTGTTTGCTTCCGTTGTCGCTGTGATAGGCGTGGTGGGCGTGATCGCTGCCCATCATCCGCTCTCCACTACGGTTGAGGCGGCCAAGAACAAGGAAAAATCCGTTCTGGATTTCAAGATGAAAGATATCGACGGCAACGATATCAAGCTGAAAAAATATAAAGGGAATGTCCTGTTGGTAGTAAATACCGCCAGCAAGTGCGGCTATACCCCGCAGTACGAAGGGCTGCAGACGGTCTATACCAAATATAAAGACCAGGGCTTTTATGTGCTCGGCTTCCCCGCCAATAATTTCGGCGGCCAGGAACCCGGCGCCGATGCCGAGATCAAGGAATTTTGCTCACTGAAATTTAAAGTGACGTTTCCGATGTTCTCTAAGATCTCCGTCAAAGGCGAAGACCAGCATCCGCTCTATACGTTTTTGACCAGCAAGGAAACCGACCCGAATTTTGCCGGCGACATCACCTGGAATTTCAATAAATTCCTGATCGACCGCAAAGGCAATGTCGTGGCGCGCTTTTCTTCCAAGGACAAACCCGAGGGCGAGGCCGTGATGCAGGCGATCGAGAAATATATCGCGGAAAAATAATTGCGTAGCGGGTTCAGTTTGAAATTCTCCTTAAAGTCCCCAACGGGGACAAAGAAAATAGCCCAGGGTAAGTGAGCGAAGCGAGCGCCACCCTGGGTATCGGATCCCAAAAACGTTTCCAGCCCTGAAGGGGCGGCAGAACCACGGTCGGTACTGCCGCCCCTTCAGGGCTAATACTTCAAATCGTTCGTTACCCAGGGCTAAAGCCCTGGGCTATCCTCTGCAGTCCGCTACACGGACACAAACTAAAGTTTGAACTCTAAACCGTTTTTCACTTATTAGTGGATTTTGATAAACTCAACCCGTGTTTAAATTAAAGCTCATCGGGGCGTTATTATTATTAGTTATCATCTTTGGCGGGGCGCTTGGCGGCGGTTGGTTTTACAACTTTCTTCACGGCCCGCACGCGCATGATAAAGCCAGCCAGTTCATTCAAATACCTCGCGGCCTGTCACCAGGCGATATTGCCGAAAAGCTGCAGGCCGAAGGCATCATTCGCAGCGCGCTGGCGCTGCAGGTCTACCTGCGGCTGAGCGGTGAAAGCGCCAACCTCAAAGCGGGCGAGTACCAGTTCAATTCTCCCGTTACGCCTTTGCAGGTGGTCGAAGAATTAAAGAAAGGTGAGGAGCGCACCACCCGTTTTACCGTCGTCGAAGGCTGGACCCGCTTTGACATCGCCAAAGAGATCGTTGAAAAATTTCCGCAAAATCCGCCGCAAAATTCTATCGACGCTGAAAAAGCGGTTTTAGCCCTGATGGACGATGTCAGTTTAATTAAGGACATCGACCCCGGCGCAAAAAATCTCGAGGGCTATCTTTACCCGAGCACCTATAACCTTCCCCGCGACACCCAGCCCAAACAGATCATCAAATTGCTGGTCGACCAGTTCAAGAAGATCTGGAAACCGGAATGGAACTCCCAGGCGCAGGCTCTCGGCCGGACGCCAAAAGAAATCGTGACCATCGCCTCGCTGATCGAGACCGAGTCAAAAAAAGATGATGAGCGCCCCATCGTTGCTTCGGTCGTCTACAACCGGCTGCAAAAAGGGATCCCGCTTGGGCTCGACCAGACGAATGTCTATATTGCAAAAATGCAGGGCCGCTGGGACGGGACCATCAACATGAGCGATCTCAACGTCGATTCTCCTTATAACACGCGTAAATTTCCCGGCATTCCTCCGGGGCCGATCTCGTCTCCGAGCGAAAGCTCTCTCAAGGCCGCCTTAAACCCGGCGCACACCGATTACCTGTTCTATGTTTTGAACCCTTCGCTAAGCGACGGCTCGCACAATTTCTATAACAACGCCGCCGATTTCGAACGCGGCAAGGCCGTCTATCAAAAATGGCTCGAGGAACAGCGCGAGATAAAACGGCAGCAGCAGGCAAGTCCGGCAAACTAGGACGTTCTTCAAATGGGAGAAAATTAGTATATGAGCAAAACCGCCTTCAAGGTGCTTCTTTCCCCGTTTTTTGTCCTGGGCCTGTTTCTTTTACTTTTAAATGACCTCTATCTGAAAGCCGCTTACGGCAATTTTCTTACCGGCAAGCTTTCCGACGTTGCCGGGCTGTTTATCTTTCCATTGTTCTTCTCGGCTTTTTTCCCCAAACGGAGAATCCTTATCTATTTTCTGACGGGATTTGCGTTCATTTTTTGGAAATCTCCTTTTTCGGATCCGATGATCGGCCTGTTCAATTCGCTGGAATTTTTCCGGATCGGCAGGACCGTTGATGCTGCCGATCTCGCCGCTCTGTTGATACTGCCTGTTTCTTATTGGTACCTGGGTTTATCAATGAAAACTTCCGGCGGTGTCTTGACGGATATGGCCCGGCGTTTTGCCGCGATGGGAATGATCTTTCTCTCGGTCTTTGCTTTCACCGCCACTACCCTGGAGGACGATAGACACGTTACCATTAGAAAAATCTATGCTTTGAAGGGAACGATCGCTGACCTTGAGTCCGATCTGAAAAAGATCGGTTCATTGTCCCAGGTAAAGTTCAGAAGCTACGATGAGACATTTCCGGGTTCAAATAATCCGGACCAGAAGCAAATGTCGCATACGTACTTTGGCGATTTTACTCTTCGCAGATCCTATTGTGAATCGGACAAATTAGAGGTTAATCTCTTAGTCGACCAGGTAAAAGAAACGGTTATGATCGAGATGGTTGGATTTCGTTTCTGGTGCAAAGAAAAACCCACGGAAAAAGATGAAGCGGATCTGCTTGGCATTTTTGAAAGTGAAGTTATCAATAAATTGGGGCCAAAGGATTCTCAATGATAGAGAATTTATTTATTCGTGAATTTTCGTGTGATTTCGTGGTTACAGTCTTAAAGTTCCCAATTATAAAGGCCCAGGACTGAAACCACGAAACGACACTAATCAACGTGAAAAACAACCTGAAATGATCTACGCCGGAACTTTTCGGACGCTTTCCCGCTCCCAGTTTCGATGTTCCGCGATGGCTTTAATAAAAGCTGCCGCCGCATTGCCCGCACTTTTGCCGGTGATGACGGCTTTATCATTCTCCGCTTTTCCCGCAAAAGTCTCATTCAGAAAATTAACGCCGTCGCCGGTGGCCGATATCGCTTTGCAGTGTTTAAAGGCCTCATTTACAAAATGGATCGCATCGGCTTCGCCGCTTAGCGCTGCAGCACTCTTCTCACCGCCCGGTATATAAACCGCATCGAAAAGAACAGAAGCCGCCGTTAAAAAGCTGAAATCCGCTGTAACCGCCGCGGCCGCTTTGCCGTCACTTCCCGCTATCTCTCCTAATTTTGGCGCGACCGTTTTAAGCTGAGCTCCTTGAGAGGCCAAAGCTTTTTTCATCGCCGCTAATTGGCCGGCGTCAAAGCCTTCGGCTATCAGCGCGGCAACCTTGCGCGATTTTATCGTGTCCTTGACCGTTTTTTCCATGCTCAAAGCTTCCGAGCTTTCGATGGAAGACTTCACGTTTTTTGGCTGGACCGATCTCGGATCGGTGTCGGCGCCAAAAGAATGATTGATCGGCTGTTCCGGCCGCGCCGGCACTTTTATCCCCAGGCTCGCCGCTACTTTTCCCGCCAATCCTTTATCGATCTGCGACAAAATACCCACCATGCGCTCGCGGATCGCCGGAACTTCTACTTTGCCCAGCTCGAAACACAATGCATCGGTCAGATGTTTTTTCTCCGCCTCCGATTGGCTGTTAAAGAACAGCGTGGCCTGGCTGAAATGGTCGTGAAAACTTTCGCTGCGGGCGCGCACTTTTTGCGCGTCGATCCTTTCTTCGTGCGAATGAAAACCACCGTCTTTCATCGCCGCCTGGTACGGGCAGCCGCCGTTTAGCGAGTTTGGCTCATACGCTACCCGGCCCGTGTTGATCTCCTGGCGCATCTGTGCGTCACGCTGATTATTATGCACCGGGGCTACCGAGCGGTTGATCGGGATCTCGTGAAAATTCGGGCTGCCCAGTCTTTTTAACTGCGTGTCCGTGTAAGAAAAAAGCCGTCCCTGCAGCAGCGGATCATTGGTAAAGTCGATCCCGGAAACGATATGCCCGGGGTGAAAGGCAACCTGTTCGGTTTCCGCAAAGAAATTGTCCGGGTTTCGATTGAGCGTCAGCTTACCGATACGCTGTACGGGAACAAGTTCTTCAGGAATGAGTTTGGTCGGGTCGAGCAGATCGAATTCGAATTTATGCTCGTCTTTCTCCGCCACCAATTGGACTCCCAGCTCCCACTGCGGAAAGGCCCCGCTTTCGATCGCTTCCCACAGATCGCGGCGGTGAAAATCCGGGTCTTTACCGGATATGTTTTGCGCTTCGTCCCAGGCGACGGAGTGCACACCCAGCAGCGGTTTCCAGTGAAATTTTACAAAAGTGGATTTGTTGCGCTCGTTGATAAAACGAAAGGTATGGACGCCGAAGCCTTCCATCATCCTATATGAACGCGGGATCGCTCTATCCGACATCACCCACATGATCATGTGCGCCGATTCCGGCATCAGCGAAATAAAATCCCAAAAGGTGTCGTGGGCCGAAGCGGCTTGCGGCATTTCATGGTGCGGTTCGGGTTTCACCGCGTGAACAAGATCGGGAAATTTGATCGCGTCCTGGATAAAAAAGACGGGTATGTTATTTCCCACCAGATCATATACACCTTCATCCGTATAAAACTTGACGGAAAAGCCGCGCACATCGCGGGCCAGATCGGTCGAACCGCGCGAGCCGGCCACGGTCGAAAAGCGAACGAACACCGGAGTTTTTCGGCTCGGGTCTTGTAAAAACTTTGCTTTGGTGACCTTTTCCATCGATTCATAGACCTCGAAAAACCCATGGGCCGCCGAGCCGCGGGCGTGAACGATCCGTTCGGGAATTCGTTCGTGATCGAAGTGCGTGATCTTTTCACGCATAATGAAATCTTCGAGCAGCGTTGCCCCGCGTTCACCCGCTTTTAACGAATTCTGATTGTCATTGATTCGAAGCCCCTGATTAGTGGTCAGAAATTGGTCGGTCCCATCCTCACGGTTCACCTCAAGGTCCTGTTGTTTTTTGTTATTGTTAGTACTTTTATTCTGTTTTGCCATAAACCCTCCCCTGGATCATCTAATTGTTCAAATAAAGAAATTTATATTTCCGCCGGTAGCTGACCCTAACATAGTGCCGAGGGATATGTATGTATGCTTTCTCACACAACACGTTAATAACCGGGAGATAGGCCCATAAAGTCGCTTTTGCCCACATTAATGAAACGAATGGCCATCGCGATGAGGTCAGAACCGGGAGCGGTAGCGACCGGGTTCCCGGTTCGTGCATTTTACATGTCATAACCATGGGGCACGAACGCGCAGCGTTCGATCGACCCGGTCGCTACTCTCCCGGTTCTGACCTCATTCTCTGCTTGCTATATTCAAATCAACATTCAAATGGGTGCGCAAATCCTGATTACCTTGAATCTCTTGACGACTAAATTTCCCGGCTGAGCTATGCTTTCAGGTGGCCTGAGACCGGAAAAGAGCGGCAGGTAGCTGATTTCCGATCTCAAAGTTCTTTTTTAATTTAATCCGTGGATTTGAGAATTTTACGGGATTTCTGTAACAAAATTGTATCAGGTGTAACACTGGCACACACTGTAACAGTGTTACACCAGCGAAATGGCCGCGGATCTTAGATCCTGAACCGTTACCCGGCTGAACCGGCCGCAATATGACTTTAGAGGCAAAGCAACTGGAGGAATGCTAAGTTTTTCAGATCCGCCGGTTTATGGCACACTTAAGATACTGATCCAAATGATAAAACTTCTTGCTCTTGACCTCGACGGGACCGTTTTAAACTCACGCGGCGAGGTGTCCCCGCGTAACTTAAAAGCCCTGCGCGATGCCGAAGAAAACGGTGTTTATGTCACTATTGCCACAGGCCGCAGGTTTCTGGATGCGCGCCCGGTAGCATTTAAGCTCGGTTTGAACGCGCCCATCATCACCCACAACGGTACACTTATTAAACACGCCGAAACTCTGGAGACGATCTCTGTTCTCCTGATCGACCCCGACACCGTTTTGGAGATCCTGGCGGTCGGGCGTAAATTCGGCGCCGACCCGATGATGAGCTGCGATCCCGATGCCAAAGGCACTTTGTATTACGACCGCATTTCCGAAGACAATTTTCCGCTGCAAAAATACCTGGATTGGTCGCGCCGTCTTCACGGTGAGGGCGTAGATTCCTCGATAGTCCACACGGAGTCGCTGGAAAAGATCGCTCCCGACGTCAAAACCATCCATATTTCCTTTTCCGGGCATTGCGAGCCGATGAGCCATTTTCAGATGATGCTTTCGACCGGGCTCGGTAATAAGGCAAAGGTCCTCGCCACTGTCTATCCTCAGGCAGATTTTACTTTGCTGGATGTCTTACCGCCCGAGGCTTCGAAAGGGTTCGGGCTCTGCAATCTGGCGCAATCGCTTGGGCTCACGTCCGAAAATGTAATGGCAATGGGCGATAATTTCAACGATCTGGAGATGCTGGAATATGCCGGAACACCGGTGATAATGGGAAATGCCGCGCCGGAGCTTTTGCAGAACGAAAAATACGACCAAACTTTATCAAACGATGAAGATGGTGTAGCCTTGGCTATAGAGAAACATATCTTGATCTAGGTTACGAAAGGAACTTTTTTAATGGCTAAGAACGCAATTATTCAGACCAATAAAGGAACAATTAAATTCGAGCTGCTGGAAGATGACGCGCCCAAAACTACCGAAAACTTTCGCCTGCTGGCAGAACGCGGTTACTATGACGGCGTGATCTTTCACCGGGTCATCAAAAATTTTATGATCCAGGGCGGCGATCCGCTCGGCGTCGGTTCGGGCGGCGAATCCGCCTGGGGCGGTTCTTTTAACGATGAGATCAACACAGGCTCACCGCTCTATCGCGGCTCCTATAACAAGGGAACGGTCGCCATGGCTAACCGCGGCCCGAACACCAACGGGTCCCAGTTTTTTATTATGCATTCCGATTACGGACTGCCGCCGAGCTACACCAAATTCGGACGCGTGATCGAAGGCCAGGACGTGGTCAACGCCATCGCTGAAACCGAAACCGGAATGAACGATAAACCTGTTGAAGATGTCGTCATGGAAAAGGTTACGATCGAGGAAGTTTAATTATTCCAACTAGTTAACCGCTCTTACTTAAAGCGCTGAATATCACTTAAGCCAAAACTTGAACTATCAGTTTTGGCTTTTTGTTTTACTTTAACTTTAGCCCGTAATTGATGAATGGCTTAGAGTTCAAGTTTTAGCTTGTCTTAATGTTGATGATGAAGACAACTCGTAATGGTCAATTTGAAATGGATAGTCCGCGCAGCGGACAGTAGAGAATAGGATTGAGTCAGCCCTGAAAGGACGGCGAAAGACCGGGTTCTGCCGCCCTTTCAGGGCTGGATCGTTTTTGGGATTCCGATACCCAGGGTGGCGCTCGCTACGCTCACTTACCCCTGGGCTATTTTCTTTGTCCCCGTTGGGGGACTTAAGGATAGATTTTCAATGAATGATTGACCGGTGAATGGCCGTGGCCGATCCGGGGAGCATTGCGGATAGCTTCCGTGACGAATTTCTTGGCGATAGAGACCGAGTTTTCCAGCGAATGCCCTAAGGCCAGGTTAGCCGCGATTGCCGCTGAAAGAGTGCAGCCCGTTCCGTGGGTAGCGTCGGTATCGATCCAGGGCTCGCTAAAAGTGACCATCCGATCTCCTTCAAAAAGAAAGTCAGTCGCCAGCTCTGACCCCTGAAAATGCCCTCCCTTGATGAGCACATTTTCCGCTCCCATTTCCTGCATTGCCCGGGCCGCTTTTTCGATATCCGCTTCGGTTTTGATCGTCAGCCCGGTAATCCTTTCGGCCTCGGGTAGGTTTGGCGTGATCAGCCTTGAAAGCGGGAAAAGGTATTTGATCAGGGCGCTAAGGGATTCCCCATCTATCAGATCGTATCCCGATGTGGAGCGCACGACCGGATCGACCACCGGCGCCGGTAAATTATGCTCGTTTAAAAGCCCGGCAATTTCCCGGATCACATCCGCGCTTGGCAGCATTCCGGTCTTGATACCGGCAACCTCAAGATCTTTAACGATAGGTTCGATCTGGTTTTTGACGTTTTCAGCCGTTTGATGAGAGGCCCCGAAAACCCCGGTCGTATTTTGAAAGGTCAGTGAAGTGATCGCTGCCGTGGCAAAACAGCCGAAAGCGGAAAAGGTTTGAACGTCAGCGAGTATACCAGCGCCGCCGGAAGGGTCGACGCCGGCGATGGTAAGCAGGACCGGCTGAACTGTTTTATCGGGCGCCGTTATCATTAAGCTTTGTGTAATGAGGCAGGACGGTTTTGTCTCCCAGGATGCTTCCCTCACCCACCGTCACGTTGTTTCCTATCTGACAGCCCTGCCCGACGAAAGCCCCATCAATCGTGGTCGAATTTCCGATCCGCGCATGCGCCCATATAACCGAATTTTCCACCACTGACTTTTCGTCGATATGAACACCGTTTCCGATCACCGAGTTAATGATCTTAACGCCCGATTTGAGAACGCAATCAGCGCCGAGAACGGATGTTTTATCGATCGATATATCGCCCTTTGCATAAACACTGCTATCCCCGGCTTTGGCAGTTGCGGCAGCTTCAGGGGGGTAACTGCCGAGCCGCCCGGCCAGAAGGTCTAAGTGGGCCTGCAAATAAGATTGGGGCGTGCCGATATCCCGCCAGTAAGCTTCCCCGTCGGTATAGGCAAAGAATCTTTTATTCCGCTTCAGCAATTCGGGAAATACATCGTATTCAAAGGAACGGTTCTCATTCTCCGGGATCAATTCAAAAATACCCGGCTCCAGAATATATATCCCGGCATTGATCAGATTTGTGTTTAGCTGCGCCAGGTCTTCGGCTTTCGGTTTCTCCAGAAACCTTTTCACTTCTTTGTCCTCGCCGGTTTCCACCAGGCCGTAAGCCGTCGGGTCCTCAACCGGTGTCAGAAAGATCGTGGCCTCCGCTTGGCTTCCCTTATGAAACTCGGCCATTTTTTCTATCCCGAGGTCCGTAAGGATATCTCCATTAAGAACGACCGTCGGTTCATTTATCAGGTCAGCGGCGAAGCGGTAGGCGCCGGCAGTTCCCAAGGGCCTCGGCTCCGTTACATAGGTCAATTTGACTCCATAGCGCGTACCGTCTCCCAGGATATCCGCGATGCGGTCCGGCTGATAATTCAGGGAAAGCGTGATATCCGTAATGCCGGCCAGCCTGAGAATATCGATCTGGTAGAGCAGGAATGGGCGGTTTATGACAGGCACTACCGGTTTCGGTGTATAAACCGTCAACGGCCGCAATCGGGTCCCTTTACCTCCGGCTAAGATCAAAGCTTGCATTAAAATACGATCGTCCTTGCTGCTATCATAGCAAATAAGCCTTTATTTTTTCTAATCTCTTTATTTTCAAACAACTTAGAGATTTTTCAATTTGACCGATTTTCTGTTTTCTTTTGTTAAAAATCGATTAAAAATGTTGACACAGATGCTTTTAAGTTGTAATCTAAAAATGCGGGAAGTTGCGCTTCTCCAATCTTTCCTCTTGCTTGGCAATTATCTTTTGTTTCCTAAACACACCTTTCTTTAAAAACCGTTGATTCGATCGGCAGAGATGAGCTTCAATAAATCTAAAAACAGACAAACCGCTGAGCGATATCTGGCTCAAGGAAAAATTCGGGCAGCCATCAACGAGTATGTGTACATCGTGGATAACGACCCGGCGGACTATAACACTCTCAACATTCTGGGCGATCTGTATGCGCGCCTGAATCAAAAAGATGAAGCTGTCGAGTGCTTCAAGCGGCTGGCCGAGCATTACAACAAACAAGGGTTTTCACAAAAAGCCATTGCGATCTACAACAAGATCGCGCGTTTGAAACCCGATGCCGTCGAAGTGTCAGCCAAGCTCGCACCGCTTTATCAAATGAAAGGCCTGGTTGCCGAAGCCCGTTCGCATTATTCCGTCCTGGCAGAGTATTACAAAAATACTGGAAAGAAACTCGAAGCTCTTAAGATCTGGCAGCAGATCGCCGAGCTCGATCCGAATAATGTAGAGGTCTTTTTCACGCTGGCTGAGAATTATCTTCAGGAAAATTATACTGAAGAAGCCGGCGAAGCCTTTGCCGAAGCCGGGCGCCGGTTTGCCGTACAGAAAAATTTTGAAAAAGCCATCAGCGCTTACTCCAAAGCGCTGGAGATCCGTCCGCTCGATATCGTGGCGATAGAAGGATTGATCACCTGCCAGATCACGTGCGGTTATTATGATGAAGCGGTAAATATGATCGAGCGAACATTGGCGGAGCATCCCGGCAATATCGATCTTATTTCCCTGCTTCTCTCCTGCCACGTAGAGCTTGGCAATTATCTTGAAGCCGAAAATACCGTTATCGACCTCGTCGAACGGGAACCTGCCAATTATCGAAAATTCCTCGATGTCGTCGGCCTTCACTTAAAGAATAAAGATACCGTTGCCGCCACGCGCATGCTTTCGATGTGTTCCGAACATCTCTTGGTGGCGGGCCACGGCGAAGAACTAAAAACGTGGGTCGATGAAATTCTCGCGCAGAATCCCGATCAGGTCGATGCCATAAGCCTGCTGGTCAGGCTGCATGCCTGGCAGCGCGAAGACGACGAGCTCAAAGCCGCTCTGATCAGAATGGCCGAGGCCGCGCAATCCAATAGTGATGTCGAAAATGAAAAGACCGCCCTGGCACAATTAGTGCTGATGGCCCCGCAAGAGATCAAGTTCAGAGAAAGACTCGAAGAGCTTGGCGGCGGAGGCTCGCATATCACGTTTGGACAGCAGTATCAGGGCAACTACGACATTACCGCGGAAGTTCCGACCTTTGAAGATTTTGAGGTTTTAGCCCAGAACGAAGAAGAAACGTCGGAAAATACGGATTTTAACTCCGAAAACACAGATTCATTAAGGTCGGATGCCGACACCGGTTCTTCGGGATTCTCTTTCGTCAACACCAACGGCCGTTTCGGCGTTGAAAACTTTAACGGCAACGGTAATGGTAACGGCTCCAACGGTTCGAACGGCCATTCCATAACGCTCTCCGAAAATGATGTTGTCGCCGAAACCGTTAAAACGGAACTTGATAAGAGCCGCGAATCGCATCTCTGCCAGGAGCTGGAAAGCGTTGATTTTTATTTGAACGAAGGTTACCAGGACCTCGCCATCCAGACCCTCGATCTGTTAGAGACGCAATTCGGTTCGCATCCTGAGATCGATGCCCGCCGCCGGAAACTGGCCGGTGATACGGGAATAGGTTTATTCGAGACATCCGAGGGGATCGCTCAGTACGAAGAACTTGAAACCGCCGCTATCGAAAGCGGGGCTTACGACGAAGAAGTTGTTGTTGCTGCCCCCGTAGAAGTAGAAGAAGTAAATGAAATATCGCCCGAAGTGCCGGTTGAAGTATCATCTGAAATATCGCCTGACATAGTGGCCGAAATATCGGCCGAAGAAACGATCCCCGAGGCCTATCAGTTCAGCGACGTCATCGCGCTGGAGGCAACCTCGGATACGGGCCCGGATACGAGCCCGGATACGATCGATGAAGTCATTAAAGAATACGTCGGGGCGGCTGGTGAATTTGCTCCTGTCGATGAATTTGTCGGGACTGTAGACGATGAAGTAATAGCGGCCCCTGAAGTACCGGCCGAAATGCTCGAGGACATAGCTGCCTTTGTTTCCTCTGATGAAGAACTCGAAAGCAAGTTCGATCAGCTCGAAGAATTGCGCAGCGAGCTGGGATTCGAAGAAAGCGAACCGGCCGCCGACGAAGACTACGAGACCCATTACAATCTCGGCACCGCCTACAAGGAAATGGGACTTTTCGACGATGCGGTCGAAGAATTCCAGGAAGCTGTTAAATTGACCTCGGCAGACGACGATTCGAGAAAGTATCTCCAATGCTGCCACGCGCTTGGCTATTGTTTTATGGAAAAATCGATGCCCAAGCTGGCGCAGTTGTGGTACGAAAAAGCGCTGCAGTCAAAGAATCTGAAGATCGAAGAAAGACACGCTTTGAACTACGATATCGCGATGGCTTTCGAAAAACAGGGCAAGACCAGAGAAGCGGCGGATACTTATTCCGAGATCTACGCTATCGACGTTACTTACCGTGACGTGAGAGATAAGCTGGGCGCTCTGCAAACAAACAGATAACCAGAGATCGGCCATCGATCTCAAAGAGGCGGGCGCTAATGCCCGCCTTTTGCTTTTTTACGGCCCGCTGTTCTTACGGTTGAGAGACAGCGGGTTTATGGTTATACTCATCGCTATTGATGATAAACAAGCTTACGCTGATACTCTTTATTATTTTGTGCCTCGAAGCGGGTTTGGCCCTGACGCTGCTTCCGTGGATAAGCTTTGGCAGCGTCAACGACTGGGGCAGTAATTTTATCCTCAATTACCTCTCGCAGCTCATGAACCTCCCTGCTTTACAGCAGTTCGTTTCCTCGGGTTGGATGCGCGGGGCGGTAACGGCGCTGGGCTTACTAAATTTATTCATCGCTTTTTGGGAGATCGCCCACTTTAATCAAAGCCTGCAGTATCTGGACTCAAAGGACGCCAAAGGGCCCAAAGAGGCTGCCGGGAAATAATTTGATGGCCGCCCGATTTCCCTGCCAAACCTATCTCATAACTGACGGCAGTTCTACCCCGGAAACCTTTGCCTCCGACAAAGAAAACATTCTCGCTCTTGTTCAAAAAGCGGTAGGCCGCGGCATTTCGATGGTACAAATACGCGAAAAGCAGTTGACCGCCGGGCAAGTTTTTGAATTGGCCGCGCAGGCGGCGGCCGTTACAGCGGGCAGCAATACCAAACTATTGGTGAACGACCGCACCGACATTGCCTTTGCCGCGGGCGCGAATGGAGTGCATCTGACTTCGACTTCTTTGCCGGTTTCGGCAATACGAAATAATTTCCCCGCCGGATTTATCATCGGCGTATCGGCTCACTCGCTGGAAAAAGCCGTGATCGCAAAAAGCGAAGGCGCCGATTTCATCACCTTCAGCCCTATTTTCCCTACCCAAAGCAAAATAAATTACGGCGAGCCGAAGGGCGTGGAAAAATTAGCCGCCGTCGTAAAAGCGCTGGATGGCTTTCCGGTATTCGCTCTGGGCGGAATAAATGAAAAAAATTATGCTGAAGTTTTACCGGCCGGCCCAACCGGTATCGCCGGGATCAGTATGTTTTATGAAATGCTGAAAGGCGATGATAAAATCTGAGCTATGCCTGAATTACCCGAAGTAGAACTCGTTGTGCGCTCGCTGAGAAATGTCGTCACCGGGCGTAAAATTTTGGCCGCTGAACTGCTTTATAAACGCCTCGCTCCCGGCCACTCTGCCAAAAATTTTGCCAAAAAATTAAAAGATGTGAAGATCATCGCGATCGAAAGACGCGGCAAATTCATACTTTTCAAATTAGATTCCGGCGACACTTTAGTTACGCATCTGCGTATGACCGGCCGTTTTCTCTTGCTTGATCCGGAAAGCGAGCCGCCAAAACACACTAACGCGATCTTTTATCTCGATAATGAAACCCGGCTTATCTTTAACGACCAGCGTCACTTCGGCTGGATGAAGATCGTGAAAAACGAGAAACTCGCTGAATTGTTTGGCGATCTCGCGCCGGAGCCGTTCAGCGATGAATTTTCCACGGAGTATCTTTTTGACGTGATGCAAACTTCGCGGCGTCCGGTAAAAGAATTTCTGCTGGATCAAAGCAAGGTCTGCGGCCTGGGAAATATTTACGCTTCGGAAGCCCTGTCGATTTCGGCGATAAATCCCAAAACACCCGCTAACAAAGTTTCGCGAAAACGCGCGGCGCCTTTGCATTCGGCGATCATACAGGTCTTACGTGAATCTATCGAGCACGGTTCAACCTTACAGGTCGATCCTAACGGGGTTGAAGAAAGTTATTACGGCGGCGATTACGAAAAACACTGGCGTGTCTACGATCAGGAAGGGCGTCCCTGCCAAACCTGCCGCGCCTCGATAAAACGCATCTTCCAGGGCGCGCGCTCGACCTACTATTGTCCCCGCTGCCAACGCCGTTAACATTGTAGCGCCGCCGTCTCGGCGGCTGTCCTGATGGCGTCCCGCCGTCAGATCATGCGCGGGCGGGACGCCCGCACGACTGCCAGCGAGACGCTGGCGCTACTTTCATTGCTTTTGCCAATTCCTCAAAATCACATTAAGCTAAAATTAATGACGCAAAAACCCGCCTGGGCCATCGAAAATTATCTGGATGCAAATAACGGCCGCCTTACGGTTGGCGGAGTGGATTGTGTGGAACTTGCCGAAAAATTCGAAACACCTCTTTTCGTATTTTCCGAGGCCCGAATTCGCCGCAACATCGATCGTCTCAAAGCGGTCGAAAGCGCTATTGAGATGCCGTTGAAAATTTGCTATGCCGCTAAAGCGAATTCGAATATGGCGATCCTGCGCACCGTAAAGGAAAACGGCATCAGCCTGGAGACCAATAGCGGCGGCGAACTTTTTAAGGCTTTGAAAGTTGGTTTTGCGCCGCAGGACATCATCCTCAACGGCACCAGCAAATCCGAAGAGGAATTGGAACAAGCTATCACCGCCGGCATCTACGCGATCCAGGCCGATTCGCTTTTTGAAGTAGAACTTATCGGATCTGTCGCGCGCAAATTAAATAAGACGGCGAATGTTTCGCTTCGTCTGGTTCCGGAGATCGCCACCGACACTTTGCACGGCTTGCAAACCGCGATGCTGACTTCAAAATTCGGCATGCTCGGCGTGGAAGTACTTGAAGCATTTCGCCGCTGGCATGATTCCGGCCAGTTAAATTTATGCGGCATCCATCTTCATCTCGGTTCGCAAAATCCGGACGGCCGTCCTTATACCGAAGCTTTCCTTAAACTTTTCGATCTGCTGGCGCAGATCTTTGATGAAACCGGGAAACGGCTTGAACATTTAAATTTAGGCGGCGGCTTTCCGGTTAATTATCTTCGCGACGATTCGAACGCGTCTATGATGGCCGAGGACCAACAAACGCTTTTTGCCGCCGAACTCGAACCCGCGGAAATTTTGAAAAAAGCGGTCAGTGTGGTTCGCAACATCGCAAAAGATTCCGGCGCGGGACATTTGTTGGAAGGCCTTACGATTTTGCTCGAACCCGGGCGCAGCGTCATCGGTGACGCGGGGCTGGTATTGACCGAAGTAAAAAACAGAAAACAGCGCCCGCTGCCGGATGACACGGTCGATTCGTGGCTGCTGACCGATGCCGGTTACAACATCATGCTTTCGATGAACAACTATGACTGGTACTATCACTGTATTTCAGCTACTCGCGCTGACGCTCCGCACCAGACAAAATACAAGATAGCCGGCCCGCTTTGTGACGGCGGAGATGTCTATTTCGATATCGAAGGCACCAACAAACTCCCCGATCACCGGTTGCTGCCGGAAAATGTCGAACCCGGTGAAATTCTGGCAATGCTGAACTGCGGCGCTTACTCCCTCGCGCAAATGTTTCCTTACAACGGCAGGCCATTACCGGCCGCGGTTTTGATCAGAGAAAACGGCGAAATTGAATTGATCAGGAAAAGAGATTCGTATGAACTCTTAATTGAGAGTGATATTTGGTGAGTTAAAACATCGGAGCGGGCGCAAGCGGCCCTTCCGGACTGCAAATTTATTTAGATCTTATATTTTACCTTCGGCCATATACCTCTCAGGTCGGGAAGGGTTGCTTGCGCCCGCAATTACTTTTTCAAACCTTGATATAAATTTTCTTCCGGTACAACAGCCACATCAAAAACAGCCATACCAGGATGAACGAGATCGCATAGAGCAGTGATGCGTTGATCGGCGAAGCTATGGTCAGGTAAAAATTCTCAAAGATAGATCTTTGCAGCGAGACAGAGTTCCCTTCGCTGCCCGGCACTTTTATGATGCTCAAAAGTCTTGCCATCAATCCCGATCCGACAAAAAGCGCCAGCGCGTTGACTCCAAAGATCACAAACGGCTTTGTCCACTTCGTGTAGCCCTTGATATCTATCAGCCAGTAGCAAAAAGCGAGCAGGCAGAGCGCCGTGCCCGCCGTAAAAACAACATACGAACTGGTCCAGAGAGATTTGTTGATCGGAAATACCAGGTGCCAGCACCAGCCGAGCGACGTCAATGTAACTCCGAAGAAAAACAACCCGCTCACCTTCTCCAGATCTTCGCGTTTAGTTTTCAGCCAGTGCCCGCACAGCACTCCGGCGAGCGTCGTAGCCACCGCGCCCATTGTGCTCAAAATGCCTTCCGGGTCAAAAACCTTGGACGCCTTCCACATATGATTTTCGGTCAGGATCACGCGGTCCAGATAAGCCGCCAGATTGCACGCCTTGTCGTTAAAACTAGTGATCTCGCAGCCCGGCACCGCTATCAGCGTCATCAATGCCCAGTATAAAAACAGCAATACAAAGGCGATCACGGCCTGTTGTTTCCAGTTCGTGTTCACAAAAATTATCGCCGTTATCAGATAGCAAACCGCGATGCGCTGCAGCACGCCCGGAATGCGCAGCAGCGAGAGATCTATCCACGTGCCTTTGGCAAAATCGTAAAACGGAAAAGCGGCAAGAAAAATCCCCAGCAGAAAGATCACCAGCGAGCGGCGGATTATCTTGAAGTAAACATCCCTTGTTATTCCGCCTTCTTCCACCCGCTTTCCCAGGGCCAGCGGTATCGCCACGCCGACAATAAACAGGAAATAAGGAAAGATAAGATCGGTCGGCGTCCAGCCATTCCACTCGGCGTGTGCGAGCGGCGAATAGATCGAGCTCCAGGTGCCGGGATTATTTACCAGCACCATGCCGGCGATGGTTATCCCGCGAAAAACATCCAGCGATATCAGGCGGCTGGCAGACTTGGCATCAGATTTGGCTGGGGTTTCGGCTGACATATCTTAAACTTCTCTTATGGATTGACAGAAATAATTAAGTTATATTTATTGCTGTTTAGTTTTATTGTCAATACAAAAGAATACCTTTTATGTCATTAATGCTTGACGAGATCGCGCAGCAGCCGGCGGTCCTGGAAAAAACCATAGCTGAGGAAAAGCAAAAATTAGCCAAACTCGGCGAATTTTTGCGTGGGCGCGATATTGATCTGATCGTGCTGGCCGCGCGCGGCAGCTCCGATAACGCGGCGCTTTTCGGGCGATATTTACTGGAAGTAACCACCGGAATTCCCGTTTCGCTATCCGCGCCGTCCGTCACGACGCTTTATCACGCAAAACTAAAACTGAACCGGGCGCTGGTGGTCGGTGTTTCACAATCCGGCGAAGGAGTCGACATTAACGAAGTGCTCCGTCAGGCAAAAGCCTCGGGCGCGTTCACCCTTGGTATAACTAATAACGGCGATTCATCGATGGCCAGGATCGCCGACGAAACTTTGCTGACCCATGCCGGCCCGGAAAAAAGCGTAGCCGCAACGAAAACCTATACCGCGCAGATGCTGCATTTTTATATGCTGGCGGCGGCGCTCAGCCGTCCGGGGATCGCTTATGAAAAAATTCCGGCTTTCACGGCCGAAGCCCTGCAGCTAAAACCCGAGATCGAAGACCTGGCCCAGCGTTACGTTTTTATGGAAAACTGCGTCGTCGTGGGGCGCGGATTTAATTACGGAAACTCTTACGAGCTGGCGCTCAAATTAATGGAAACCTGTTACGTGGTGGCGGAAAGATTTTCCTCGGCGGATTTTTTCCATGGCCCGCTGGCCATTGTCGAGCGGCGCTTTCCCGTCATTCTTTTTGCGCCCGCCGGTGTCACGCGGCAAGGGACCGCTGACCTGCTCGAACGTTTGAAAGAACTCCATGCCGACAGCCTGCTGATCACGAACGACCCCGGCCTGGCGGCGTTAACTTCTCACCGGCTTGTGATGAATTCTGAGATCGACGAAATACTTTCGCCGATACCGTTCATTGTTCCCGGACAGCTTTTTGCGGCCCTGCTTGCCAGTGCTAAAGGTTTAGATCCGGACACGCCGCGCTCGCTTTCAAAAATTACCAGAACTTTATGAAATTCATCCCTAATGCTGCCGCTGCTGTCACCGCCGCCGCCGTAATATTTTTTATCGCCTCCGGTATCGCCGCGCAAAATAAGCCGTGCCCGTATGATCCTCAAACGCTCCAATTCACCGGCACGCCCGTGGAACAGGCCCGCTGCCTTTTGCGCCCGAATAAAATTGGCGGCGTTCTTGGTGAGCCGTTAGACAACTTACCCAAACCGCTGCAAAAATTGATCGGACAAAAGACCGGGATCAAAAAAGAAAAACTGGAAAGATATTTACTGGCCTATGAAAGCCCCGAACTGATCCTGGGCGGCGCGATCAAGGACCCGCTTTCCGCCGGCACACTTCCCTCGGGCGAAAAACTCCCGGGGCTTTATTTTATTATTCACGATACTTCGTCACCATATTTAGGAGATGAAGAATTTCCCACAGTGATGGATTACAATTCGTGGACCGGAAACATACTCGACCAATGGTGGAAACAGCCGGTGGCGCACGTCTTTGTGAACCGTACCGGGCGTTCGATAACCATCTGCCCTTTTAGCGAAACAGTAAAAAGCGGCTGGGGGACAAAATTCTCGCGTGATTTTCAAAAAGCCGAAGGAAAAGGATTGCAGCTCCATATCGAGCTGGTGCAGCCGCGCCGCCGCTCCCCCAGCGGCCCGCCGCAAAACGATCTGATCGCGCCCGTGCCGGGATTTACCCAGCGGCAATATGAACGCCTGGCGCTGCTTTACGTGTGCGCCAGTTTTCGCCGCGGCACGTGGATGATCCCTTCTTATCACGCGGCCATAGATGCCGGGATAAAAGGCGCGCACGACGACCCGCAGAATTTTGAATTAACAATTTTTGCGGAAAAATTGAACGTGCTATTAAAAACACTCAGGTAAGCCTGCATCGTCCATATTATCCCAAAACCCCGTTTTGACTTTTTATATTTGTAAGCGACAATGAGAGCGCGAAGGCCTTTTTGTCGCGATCTCACTCTGCTTTATGTTGTTGTCAATTCTCATACCGGTCTATAACAGCCGCTCCGATGTTTTCGAAGCCGTGCATGAAATAGCGCGTATCGATACTTTTCCGCTGGAGCGCGAGATCATAGTAGTGTGTGAAAATGCCTCGGAAGATCTGTCGGATAAACTTCGCGGCGAGGCTGCCCGGATAACGCGTTTTTATTCGTGCCCCGCGTCCGCGGGGAAGGGTATGGCGATCAGGATCGGCCTCTGCGTAGCGCGCGGAGATGTGATCCTGTTTCAGGACGCGGACATCAAACCCGATGCCAACGAATATCACGAACTGCTGGCCCCGATCGTAACGGATGAGACTTCGGTAGTTTTCGGTTCGCGATTTCTGCAGCGCACCAAAGGGATCGAATCCGTCCGGCGGTTTGCCAATCTTGTTTTGACAAAAACATCTAACTTTATTTTGGGCACGAATTTAACCGACGTCGCAACTCCTTATAAACTGATCACTTCCGAAGTTTCCGAAGCCCTTATTTTACGTTCCAATAGCTTTGAGATCGAACAGGAAATAACGGCCAAGATAATTCAGGCGGGTTATGAAATACTGGAAGTGCCCGTCAATTATCGCCCGCGCCAGACGATGAAAAGCACCGAAAGATCATGGCAGGACGGTGTGCGTTCTCTGCGCAAAATATTTCAGTGCCGCCTTAAAGCATCAGCTCAAAAACTTTAGTATCGCCGCCCGCATCTCCGCCGCCGAACCCCATCGCTTTTCCGGTTCTTTCGCCATCGCTTTTTCAATGACCCCGGCAAAACCTTCCGGCACATCTGTAACGTGAGATCTAACCGAATCGGTCGGACGCTCGAAAATTGCTTTAACGGTTTCAGCGATGCCCGCTCTGGGAGAAAGATTCAAAGCGTGCCTGCCGGTCAGCATACTATAAGCGGTCATTCCCATCGAATAAATATCCGAAGTAGGCAGTACGTTGCGAAAATCGCGAACCTGCTCCGGCGGCATATAGGCGATCGTACCCGCCACATCACCGGCCATCGTCACACCGCTCAAACCCGTCTGCCGGAAACTTTTCGCCAGGCCAAAATCCGTCAGCTTTGCGTTCACGTGCGGATAATTTCCCTCGAGCAAAATATTCTGATCTTTGATGTCACGATGAACAAATTCTTTTTTATGCGCATACTCCAGCGCGCCTAAAACCTGCTCGGTTATTCTGCCCACTTCCCGGTAGTTCAATCTCCCGCCGCGCATTTTTACCAGCTTCGATACATCGCTGCCCTCGATAAATTCGCTGACCAAATAGATAACGCCGCCGTGCGTACCGTGTTCGATGTACCTGACGATGTTCGGATGGGTCAGGGACGAGACAACTCTAATCTCACGCAGAAAGCGGCGCATCGATTGCTCGCTCACCGCCGTTTCCGGCAGCAGAGTTTTAATGGCGACCGCGTTTCCGCTTTTTAATTCGCGCGCCAGCATCACGGTGCCCATGCCGCCCTGCCCCAATAACCTGATCATTTCATATCCCGGCACCGGCTGGGGAGCGTTCTTTAATTTACTGCGGCATTCTTCGCAGATGAACGACAATTTCCCCTCCCCCATCGTCCTTGCCGTTCCTTCAATTTTAGACAGCAGCCCGCAATTCAGGCACCCGACGGTGACCTCCGATGTCCGCGCGGAATTGCGGCCGCCGGCGTTAGCGGCATTATCATTCGCTATCGATTCCACAAGCAAAACGGTCGCGCCGCCCTGGATCTGATCGCCGCTGCGAAGATAGGCGGAATGGACCTGTTTGCCGTTCACAAATGTGCCGTTGGTCGACCCCAGATCGCGCAGAAAACACTGCGGCGGAACGATCTCTATCAGGCAATGATGGCGGGAAAAAAACCGGTCACCCGGCAGGGACAGGTGGGCCTCGGGAGTGCGGCCGATGAGAAAATTGTCGGGCTGGTCAAAGGTGAACTCGCGTCCGGAATGCGGCCCGGACACAACCTTTAACGTTATCTTCATTTCGGAACTTAACTTTAATTATAGAATGCTAATCTCTTTAGATACGGTTTTTAACTTATTTTAGTTAAAACTTTACTTCGACTCGATTTCAAGGTTTGAGAAGACGATTGGAATATTATCGCCGGCATATATCCCGCCCACGCTGGTGCCGTTTCCGTATTCATCGTCGATAGATGTAACAAAGTCGTCATTGATATAAAAAGACAGCTTTGAGCCTTCATCTCTTACTTCGAGCTCGTTATCATCGTCACCGCTATCGATCGCGGCACTTGGCACCCAATCCCCAATATCGGTTTCTATGGAAGCTAGGTGGCGGACGATCCTGTAACCCGGCTTGTCGCCCGTCCGGATCAAAAACGCATAATCCTTTAACAGAGGTTTCACCGGGCTGGCGTTCACCACCACGCCAAAACCAAGCTTGGAATTTCCCTTCGACGGGTTTTTTACGGTCACCCGAATGATCCCGTCGTTCGTCAAAAAGCTTTTCCCGGTAGTAATAACGGTATAGGTATCAGGTTTAGTGCTGGTCACGATAAGCTGGTTGTCTTTATATTCGACCTTTCCATAACTAAGGGTTCCCGTTGTCCACGCCGAAAAATCTACTTTTTTGACCTCGCCTGGAACTTTGTCGGGTTTGTTGCTGCCGTTCCATTTTTTATTAGTGTTATTAACCACCAGCCGGTCTTTATTCTTCGATTCCTTGTCTATTTTCATTCCCAGGTAGACCAGAAATCCGGCAAAGCCCACCACACCGAACAAACAGATGGCAAAAAAGCTCAGCAATATCCAAAGCCAGGCCCGTGACTTGCGCTTACGCGGCTGCGCCTGGGCTACCGCATATGGAGAAGCCTGCCAGGTCGGCGGAGGATTATTGGGTGAACTGCTGTAAGGTGACCCTCCCGGATTTGTCGAGGGGCTTTGTCCGATCACCACAGTTTCTTCATTACCAAAAGTAGAAACTACTTCCTGTTCTAAGACAGTGCCATCCTGCAGACAAAAATTTAGCGCGGGGTCGGTGTAGGTCCTTCCGCAGCTGGGACATTTTTTCATAATTACGAGATCCTTCGCATTCTTTTGGTCGCCCGGTATATTACAGCATATATTATATGCCAATTCCCTTTTTTTCAGCTAAAGCGGTATACCGCAGCGCCCGCAAAACTTTGTCCCGGCCGGATAGCCCGTGCGGCATTTCCCACATAAGACTTCGACGCGGCGCGGCGCCTGATGCTGAGGCTGCTGCAGCGAACTCTGCATTTGCAGCGTTCCCGCGGTTATTCTGAACCCGCACCGCCCGCAAAATTTTGTCAGGAGCGGCAGCCGCAGCGAGCATCGCGGGCAAGTGACACTGTTTGTACCGGAGATCGACGGCTGGCTGATGGTCATGAAATGAGTATTGCCGCAGCGCCCGCAAAATTTCACGCCCGAGGCGAACCGGGCGCCGCATTTCGAACAGCTTACAATATCCGGAAGCGAGCTCGGATATCCGGCGGTGCCGTACGACGATGAAGGACTGCTGGACGTACCGGCCCGGTGAAGGTGATGGAGATTTGCCTGGATCACCTGCTCAGACGCTCCTTCTCTTATTTCAATCAGCCGCTCATCGTCTTTACTGCCCGCCAGTGAAACGCGCAAAATGTGCTGGCCGGCGGGAATGGTGGTCAACACCAGCCGCCCCGAACTCCCGACACTTCCCCGCCTTTCATCATCGACATAAACTTCCGCCCCGACCGGGGCCACTATCACCAGGCGCGCCATTCCGCCATCCGGCTTTTCGTCACTGCTATTGACCGCTTTTTCAAATTCCTCCAGCCATGCCGAAACACTTTCCGAACGCCCCGCCGGGTCGGTCTCCAGCGCCTTCATCACGGCATTCTCAACTTCAAACGGAATGTCCGAGCGAATGGCTGAAAGCAGCGCGGGTTTATCCATCAGTTTCTGCGCCACCAGTTGGGGAAGATCGCCGGTAAAAGGAGTTTTCCCACCCAGCATCAGATAAGCGATGCTGCCCAGAGCGTAAATATCCGCGCGGATATCCAGTTGCGCGTCGTGCTGCATCTGCTCCGGCGCCATGAATTCCGGCGTTCCCACGATCCCCCGCGATGCCGGCCCCATTTCCGTGGCGGCATCCGTATCCGTCTGGTTCACTATCTTTGCCAACCCGAAATCACCGACCTTTACAAAGCCGTCATCGGAAGATGGGGAAGATTCCCCGCCTTTTTTGCCCGTATACATCAAAAAGATATTGGCGGGTTTTAAGTCCCGGTGCAGAATTCCCGCATCGTGCGCGGCATCAACACCGGCGGCGACTTGCTTGAGCAAATGCAGCGCTCGTTTGGTGGCCAGGGTTCCCTCGCGGCGCAGGAGTTTATGCAAGGTTTCCCCTTCGACATATTCCATGACGAGGTAGAAAACGCCGTCGTCGGTCTTGCCAAAGTCGGTCACGTCCACCACATTCGGATGACGGATCGACGCCGCCGAACGGGCCTCACGCTCAAACCGCGCGATCGCCTCGCCTTCTTGCAGGCTTTCACTGTTCAAAAAATCCTGGCGGACGGTTTTCACCGCTACTTTTCGGGTGCCCAGATTTTCATCGCGCGCGACATAAACCTGCCCCATCGCGCCGCGCCCGATCTTTTTCTCCAGCAGGTACCGCCCGGCCAGCAGAGTGGTGCCGGGCAGCGTATGGCGGGTCTCGGCGCTGTCGTGCGGGCAGAAGAGAATATCCTCGTTAAAACAAAGCTCGCATTTTGGGCATTCACGCATTTTTCTCTTTAACTTGAACGGTTTAGAAACGTTCTTTTGCAAAAAAGAATAGCACGAATTTTCATCGGAAGACGACCGGCAGGAAACCCGGTTGATTTGACGCGTGGGACGGCCTTGCGGCATAGTCTGATGCATAAAGGAGTTTCTCCATGAGCGAAAAAGAGAAAATGAGTTCGCTTGCCCAGCCGGTGCCGGAGCTGCCGGTCGTTGATGTCGAACGCGCGCAGCAGCATTATCGGGATGCACTCGGCTTTGAGATCGGATGGCTTTATCCGGGCGGGGATATTGGTGCCGTGTTTCGCGATGAGGTGTCGATATTCTTTCGCCGGAGAACGCCGCCGTTCGAACCCGCCGTGCACTGGGTTTTTGCCGAAGATATCGCTGCGTCGTATGAGGAACTGAAGTCGCTGGGTGCGAACATCGTGGAGCCTCTGGAAAGAAAGCCCTGGGGGCTAATGCAGTTCACCGTGAAGGACCTGGACGGGAACATTTTCTATTTCCATCATGACTAACCAAACGGCGCGTACCCGCTGCGAGTAGTATCCTAAAGTTGTGGTGCTCGCATCATTCGGAATAGATAAAAGATGATAGATGATAACTGAAAGATTCGATCTATCATCTATCAGTTATCATCTATCATCTATTCCGAACGACATTTCATTCTCAACACCGCAACTTTAGGACAACACCCCGTTGCCACTCCACTTGAAACACCTGCAAACTTTGCTATAATCAATAACTTCACAGATTTGGTGGGGGTCGTTAGCTCAGTTGGCAGAGCAGTTGACTCTTAATCAACGGGTCGCTGGTTCGAGCCCAGCACGACCCACCAATTTCCGCGAAACTCGCCCTTATCCAACTTCGTACAACACACTAAGCTTTGTCAGACAAATCATCTCCGCGGTGTTTATTTCGTAAGGATATAAAGATCATGTTGAATAAAACTTTAACGCCCGTGTGCCTTATTTTGCTTGCCTTTGTCTTTTTGTTTTCCGTTCCGGCACTTGTTTCCGCCCAGGCTGCCCCGTCAGCCCCGCCGAAATTGACCGCCGCCCAGTGGCAGGCCGACCTGCAGTTTTTGGCCGAGCGCATGGCAAGGCAGCACCCGAATCTCTTTCGCCGGGTGAAAAAAGAGGAGTTCGACGACGAAGTAAGATCGCTGAGCGCGCGCATTCCATCACTTACCGAAGACCAGATAATCACGGGTCTTATGAAAGTAGTGGCCAAGGTACGCGACGGCCACACCAATCTCTACCCGCAGGCCTATTTTCGCTCAGGCATTTTTCCCGTTAAATTTTATCTTTATTCCGACGGTTTGTTCATTCAAAAGGCTGTGCCTGAATACGCAGGGCTCGTCGGGGCAAAGGTCATTAGAATAGGAGATCTGAGCGCGGAGGAAGCGCTAAAACTTGCCGGCACGATAGCGTTTTCCGACAACGAAATGGGCGTGAAAGATCTCGCTCCCGTCCTTCTCTCCGTTCCCGAGTTAATGGCCGGGTTAAAAATAAATGAAGACAAGCAAAACCTGAAACTGGTGGTGGAAGCGGGCGGTAAAGAGCAGTCGGTGCAGATCAAGCCGTCTCTTAGCCTGCACCAGCTTATACAGCCGCCGGCGGATTGGGCCGACGCGGCCGGAACCGCCGAACGCGCGCTTTACCGTAAACACCCGGAAGACATGTACTGGTTCGAATATCTGAAAGACCAAAAGCTGCTCTATATCCAGCATAACCAGATCGGCAACAAGCCGGATGAAACGGTAGCGGCCTTTTACCAACGCGTGATGGATTTTGCCGCGGCAAATCAGGTCGATAAGTTTGTCATCGATCTGCGAAACAACGGCGGCGGCAATAACGGCCTGAATCGTCCCGTAGTGATCGGCCTGATCAAATCAAAGATGGATGAAAAAGGCCGCCTGTTCGTGATCACCGGGCGGCAGACGTTTTCCGCCGCACAGAACATGGTCAACGAGCTGGAGAAATATACTAAGGCGATCTTTGTCGGCGAGCCGACCGCCGGCCATCCTAACCACTACGGCGACAATCGGCCCATCACTTTGCCGAACAGCAAACTGGATGTGCGTGTGTCGACGCTTTACTGGCAGGATATGGACCCGCGCGACGACCGCTCCTGGACGGCGCCCGAGATCGCCGTTGAACTTTCATCGGCAGACTACCGTGCAGGCCGCGATCCCGTACTCCAGGCCGTAATAGACTACCGGCCGGGCACAAGCTTTGCCGACCTGCAGGCCATCGCGATTTCGGGCGGGGATGTTTCCGAATTCATCGCCAAATATCGGGCGTACAAAAGCGATCCGAAACACAGATTTGTCGAGACCCAGGACCCGATGAACCGCTTCGGATACTTTCTGCTGCAGCAAAAAAGGAACGACGACGCGCTGAAGATATTCAAGCTGAACGCCGAAGCCTATCCGAATTCGGCAAATGTATACGATAGCCTGGGCGATGCGTTTCAGGCCGTGGGGAACAAGGAAGAAGCGATCAAAAGCTATGAAAAAGCGCTCAAGATCGACCCCGCTTACCCTTCTTCGCTGGATCAGCTAAAGAAATTAAAACAAGGCCCTTAAGCCTTAGAGATTAGCTTAATATGCAAAGCACACGGCCCTTTATTTGCCACGAATGTCACAAATAACACAAATAGATAATTTTTTAATTCGTGTTATTTGTGTAATTAGTGGCTAACACCACTTGTTTTTTTCTTCCCCTTTTTTTACTAACAAGTTATTATATAAAAGGCATTTAGTATGCCTGCACACGCGCTGAAAATTGCCACTTGCGGTCCGCTTAACAAACAATAGACAAATGTTTCTTACCCAATTCGAAACCATCTTAGGTTTGCCCGATTATATCGGCTATGTTTTCTTTTTTGTCATAGGAGCTGTCATCGGCAGTTTTCTCAATGTCGTGATCCATCGCGTGCCGGCCGAAGAATCTATCGTCTTCCCAAATTCTGCCTGCCCAAAATGCAAAGCAAAGATCAAGGGTTACGATAACATCCCGATCCTGAGCTGGCTGATCCTCGGCGGCAAATGCCGCAATTGTAAAACCGGGATCTCCGCGCGTTACCCGGCGGTCGAATTATTGACGGCGCTTATTTTCGTTCTGTTTTTCTGGCGTTTCGATCTGACGCCGATCCTTCCCGTCTATCTCGTCTTTGCCGCCGCGCTCCTGGCGCTGATATTTATCGACGCCGAGAATATGATCCTGCCCAACGTGATAACTTACCCGGGCATTATCTTTTCCCTCGCCGTGCGGATTATTTTCCCAATCTTTTTTGGCGCGCAGTATTTTAGCGATATGAAATTCGCGCCGCTTTCCACCATTACCGGATGGCCGGTTTGGGCCGTTTCGTTGTTGGGTGCGGTTTTGGGAGCGCTCGCCGGCGGCGGCGTGATCTGGCTGATCGGAAAAACCTGGAAACTGCTTCGCGGCGTAGAAGGAATGGGAATGGGCGATGTTAAATTGATGCTGGCCGTGGGCGCGCTTTTAGGATGGCGGCTGACCTTCCTGACATTTTGCATCGGCGTGGTCAGCGGGGCAGTTATCGGGGTTGCGATACTCACCGTTAAAAGAGAAAAAGATCTGCAAACCCAAATACCGTTCGGCATTTTTCTCGGTATCGGAGCGCTCGTCGCCGCCCTCTGGGGCGAAGCGATCATCTCCTGGTATATCGCCAATTTTATCCCGCGTTAAAGTTTTTATGAGTTTTGTCAGGCGCTACAGGCTTCCGCTGCTTTTGCTTACCGGCTTTCTGGTTTTGATGACGGTGCTGGTGATGTTTGTGCCTTTTCTAAACTCTCTGCCGACGGAATCACGCTCTTCTTCAACCGTCATCTTTATCGTCACCATTTTTGTCTTCACCATGCTGGCGTTTTTTATCGTCCTGCGCATTTCGCTGCGGCCGTTTCGCGAAATTGCCGACGAGGCGCAGGTGATCGCCAACCTGGGCGCCAAGCCGAAAACGCAGAACGAATCGGAATTTGTGATGGAAACCTTTCAGAGTGTTCTGACGCGCCTGCAGGACCAGCAGCGCGAGTTGGAAATTTTGAATGAAGAGGTAAGTATTCGGGCAGCCACGGCGGAAAGATTCAGCGAAAAGATCGTCGCCAGTTTACCATCCGGGATTATCGCTTTTAACGGCGAAGGGCTGGCCCAAACCATCAACACCCCGGCCCGTGAACTGCTCGAGATCAATCATAAGGCCGCCGGGATCCATTTTAGCGAACTGCTGAAAAACTATCCCACTCTTTCCGATATGATCGGAAAATGCCTCGCGGGCGGCGAAGTTTTTCTGCGCGAAGAAATTTCCGGCCACAATTCAAGCAACCGCCTGGTCAGGCTGGGCGTGACGGTCGCGCCGATCGATGATTCCCGCGCGGAAATGCAGGACGGCGTGCTTTGCCTGCTGGCTGACCTGACGGAAGTTAAAGAACTGCGCGAACAACTTGCGTTAAAACAAAACCTCGAAAGCCTGGGAGAAATGTCCGCCGGCATCGCCCACGAATTCAAAAATTCTCTCGGAGCGCTGCAAAGCTATGCGCAGCTTTTTCAAAGGATCGAGATCGACGAGCGCGGAAAACTTGCGGCCGGTCAACTATTGCTGGAAGTAAGAAACCTTTCGGAAATGACGACCGCCTTTCTGGATTTCGCGCGGCCCAAGCCGCTTAACCTGGATGAAGTTCCTTTGGCCGAGTTGATAAATGAGTGCGCGAAAGAATTGGGCAAGATATTTACCGACGCCGGCATCGCCTTATCGATCGCTGGAGATTTTGGCGTTGCCGAAGCAGATGAACGAATGCTCAAGCAAACATTTTTGAATTTGCTGAGAAATGCCGCGGAAGCTATCCCCGCAGACGCCCCGGTAAAAAAAGTTTCGGTGGAAGGTGTCCTGGTAAATGATAAGGCCGAACAACAGTGGACCCAGATAGAAATTTCCGATACCGGAAACGGGATTTCCGATAAAGACCTGCCGATGATCTTCGTTCCGTTCTTTACCACCAAAGACAAGGGACACGGCATCGGCCTTGCGCTCTCTCACCGGGTAATTTCGCAGCACGGCGGTTCACTCGCAGCCGCAAATAGGGAAAACGGCGGCGCGGTCTTTACAGTGAAATTGAAAACAGCGCAAGAATAAGCGGTAAGTGATTAGTTTGATACGGCGATTAGTCAGTCATCCTGACTTTGTCTATAAAGTAGAAAAATCAGGTTTTTGCAGTTTTTGTGTTACTTCGTGTGGTTTCGTGGTTCCAGTCTTAAGTTTTTGGTTCCCGAAGTTTAAGACCTGAAACCACACTAAAGACACAAACAAAAATAAAACAAATTTCTGACTTTATAGGCAAAGCCATCACTAATCACTAATCATTATTCATTAACTGCTACCGCTTTTTCCATACACGTCGCCGAACAAAAATAGGTATTGTTTCCAAAACTTAGCGCGCTGTCTTTGGGGACCCAGGTAGCGCATTTTTCGCAGCGCACTAATTTTCCCGCCGGGATCTTTTGCTGCGGGGATTGTTTTACGCTGTTCTGCTGATTTATTCTTCTGTTTGTTTCCAGCAGCATTTTCCACACCTGGCGGGCGGCCGCGATCTGCCGCCGGTAACGCCAGCTTAGCCAGATAAAAAGCGCCGCCACTATCAGCAATAAGATCAGGTACTTCATTTTGACGCTTTCTTTTGTGCTAAGAGAGATTCCAGGTCCGGCACGCCGGGGTAATTTGCGTCGAGTTTCTTCAATTTAGCGAGCGACTCTTCCGCCTCATCCAGCCGGCCGAGCATTATCAGCGTACGCGAAATATTATCGAGCGTTCTGGTATGCTCCGGTTCGATCTGCAGAGATTTGCGGTATTCGGCGAGCGCCTTTTCGTATTGCGGAGGATCTTCGAGAAAGTAAGAGGAACCGATGTCGGTTTGCACGTCAACCTGTTTCGGTTTTAACTGCAATGCCTGGTTGTAATATCCGCGCGCTTCTTCCAGGCTCTTGTTGTCATGCTTGCTTTGCCCGATATCAAAACTCACATTTCCCAGCGCCAGTAACAGCTCGTTGTCTTTCGGATCTTTTTCATACGCGCGCAGCATCAGACGCCTCGCGTCCGGCAAAAGCGCAGTGTCTTTTTTCATCCCCGCATATAAATACAGGGACATCCCCAGGTCTCTTTGATAAGGAATATTTGCCGGGTTCTGATCGGCCCGTTCGATCTTTTGCCGGATCTCGTCAGGAGTAAGGTCCTGTTCATCCGGCCCGGCCGTTTGTGCCCCGCCCAGATCCATTTTCGCGGCATCCTGGTTTTGCGCCTGAGCCTGCACCGCTTTCGCCTTGAGAGATTCCATCTCCTGGCGGTTTAGCATGTTGGCAAAGAAAAATCCGCCGGCAAAGCCAAAAATTATGCCGATGCTTGCTATCCAAAAACCTTTTCGTCCCATAAAGAAACTCAAGTGTAGCAAACGCCTCTTTAAAATGCGATAAGCGCCGTCGGGCAATGACGGCGCTCTCTTTGCGTGATCGCTAGTAGCAAATATGGCAACAAATTTGGTAACAAATCTAGCGGCTGGTGCTTCCGTCCGCGGTGGCTGCCACATACGGCAGATCTTCGGAACGGCGGCGCGGCATCGGATCGGTCGAGCGGCGGCGCGGTGTAGTGCTGTCAACCTGACGGCGGTCAACGCTGCCTGCCGGAAGTCCCTGTCCATGCACGGCTTCGGTCAAAATCCGGGTTATTTCCTGTGAAAGGGTGCGATGATCCGCCGCGGCACGGCGCCTTAACGATTCTTTTAACTCGTTGGGAACATACGCTCCAATAAAAACACCTCTACGATTTGTCATTTGTTGATCTTTCTCTCTTTCCTGCAAACTTTATAATGTTAAATTTTGAAGCCGCCTTGCCAAATAAATCTATAAGCCGAATTTTGTTCCTCTTACGAGGTGGCGATCATTCATCTAGGTTTTTCGTTACCGAAAAACTCGAGCGACCTACCCAAAAGCGTGTTTGCCTGAGCAAACTGTCGGGCGGGCCGCCCTTGATAACGCTTTTCTATTTGGTCTTGCACTGCGAGGAGTTTGCCTAGCCGCATTTGTCGCCAAACGCGCTGGTGCGCTCTTACCGCACCGTTTCACCCATTACCAAAATTAATTGGCTGGACTATTCTCTGTTGCACTTGTCGTCATCCGCTTGCGCGAATGCCCGGCAATTAACCGGCTCGCTGCCCTAATAGTGTTCGGACTTTCCTCTTCCAAATACATGACCCGGAAGCGATCACCTGATTTCCCTGGCAAGGCGAATCATATAATAACAGAAAATGTTTAACAGTGGTAGTATTTCAAAAAAATTGTCAAAAAAAGTAATTGGTAGTTAGCAATTGGTAATTAGTAGCAGCAAATGAATGGTTGGCATTGTTCACTGTTAATTTGTAAAAAGATATGTGATCACCTATCACGTAACCAATTACTAATTACTAATTACCAACCACCAAATACCGTCCGCTAATTCTTCACTTCAATGCGGTCGCCGGGATGCAGTACCGGGTCCGGAGCTTTTCCGTCTTTAATGTCTTTTAGATTGTGTGAAGCAGAGGTCAGCATTCCCTGCTCGTTCTGCCGGGAAATAGTGATTTTCGAAGCCGATTGCCGGGCCATACCGCCGCAGGCAATGATGGCCTGGGTAAGCGTCATCCCTGAGCGAAAAGATTTCTCGCCGGGGTTTTGCACGCCGTTGATGTAATAAAATTGTGTTCCTGACGAGGCCATCGCCGTAGCGGAAATGATCTTGACCACGTCGCCCGGATAGATCAGGGTGTCGTTGGCGCTGGTATCGTTTAGATCGAGGTTTATTGTTTGCCGGTCGGCCCGGGTGATCATCACCTTGTCGGCGGCCGAGCTTGGTATCACTTCAGCCAGTAGCACATAAAGCGGCACGGCTTCGCGGCGCAGAGATTTATTACCGGGTTTTTCCACCTGTCCTAAAACCGTCACCGAGTGGCTGGCAAAACTGCGCACGGTCACCGAAAGCTCGGGGTTTTCATAGAGCGTAACTCGAGCCGCCAGCAATTCTTCTACTTCGTCATTGGTCAGCCCGCTTACCTGCACGACACCGCCCGCCAATGGATAGTCGATCGAGCCGTCATCCATTACCGTAAAAAGGGTCGATTCCTTTGAATCGCTATTGAGCAGTTTGATATCCAGAATGTCGCCGTTTCCTACGCGATAAAGCTCGGTCGCCGGTTTGCCGGCGTTTTTGGAGGCTGCTGAGGAGGCGGAGTTTTTGACTCGCGACACCGAGGCCAGTTTCTGGGCGCTCGAACGGCTTTCATAACCGCCTTCACCGGCGGCTACCTGCGTATTTGAATTGCCGGGTACAACAACTTGTATGGGGTTTGAAACAGGTTCGGCCGTTTTCGGTTTTCTTTTCGGGTTTTGAGAAAACGGAAAGTTCTTGCTGCTGTTTGCCGGAACGGTTTGGGCATACGATTCCAGCGTAAATGCAACGGCACAAAGGATAGCTATTATTACGAATTTAAGGGCACTCTTATTCATAGACACATTCCGGGGAGGGGTTGATATTCTAATGAGGCTGCGCCGGATGCGCAGCATATCCAGATTGTATAAACGTGCAAAAGCCGTTGATTTCTAGAATTTTAGGAGGGTTTGCTCTTTAAAAGCCGCGGTATTTAGGGGTTCGTAAACCTGGGAGCGCCGGCATCTTGCCGGCAAGCGCGAGAAATCGCGCTAAATGGTTATTAGATAAGAGCTTTTAGATCGCCCCGCGATCTTGCCGGCAAGATGCCGGCGCTCCCAGGTTTAGTTCAATTTTTTCCGATCCGGTCATGCCTGGGTTGCGGTAAGACATCTAAACTGAATAAATGCGGCCATTTACGGTGAAATTCGGCACGCACCATTGCTTCGGCCTCGTCAGCATTGCGGCAAATCAACAATTTTTTTGTGATAGCGCCGGCGTCTTTTGCGCTAATTTGTGTCAGGACTTCGGTTACCCGCGGGATCGCCTTGACGCTCATGCTTAGTTCCGCCGCACCCAGGCCGACCAGGATCACACAGTAAACCGGTGAGCCGGACATTTCTCCGCACACCATGACCGGTACCTTATGTTTCCGGCCGGCTTCCAGCACGTATTTCACCGACCTTAAAACCGCCGGATGAAGGGTCCTGAACCAATCGGCCACGTTCTCATTATCCCGGTCGACCGCCAGCAGGTATTGAACGAGGTCGTTGGTGCCGAGGCTGAGAAAATCGACCTCCTCGGCGATCTCAGCCGCCATCAAGACCGCCGACGGGACTTCGATCATCGCGCCGAGTTTCGGTTTTCCGATGTTTATTTTTTTTGCCCGGAGCGCCTTTCTTTCTTCGGCGATGATCTTTTTCGCCTGGACGATCTCTGCCACGTCTGAGATCATCGGCAAAACGATGTTCACTTGCTTTTTGTAAGAGGCCTGCAGCAAAGCACGGATCTGGGTGCGGAATATTTTTTCATTGGCCAGCACGAGACGGATCGCGCGCAGTCCCAGCGCCGGGTTTTTTTCTTTCTCCTCAAATTCGTCAAACGCCTGCGAGACACCGATGTCGAAAGTGCGGATACAGACGCCGTCCTTGCCGACCTCATTTGCGATGTGAGTATATTCGCGCAACTGCGTTTTTTCCGTGGGAAAGCCGCGTTCGCGGTTGGCGAGAAATTCGGAACGAAAAAGGCCGATCCCCTTCGCTCCGAGTTTTTTTGCTTCGAGATAATTGATCGCCGTATCGGAATTGACGCGGATGATCATTTCCCTGCCGTCTAAGGTCTTGATCTTCTGCGGAAGTTTGGACCGCCCGTTTGGCTTACTGACCGCGGCCTGCAGCGCCGAAAACTCTTTCAGTTTTTTCTCCGGCGGATTTACGTGCACGATACCGTTATTTCCATCCACTACCAGCGTGTCGCCGGTCTTGATCTGCCGCAGCACATTTTTCATTCCTGTTGCCGAAGGCAGGCCGTGTTCGCGGGCCAAAATAAAACTGTGCGATGTCCACCCGCCGCTTTCCGTGACCAAACCTTTTACATCGCCGTTTAGAAGCTCGACCATCGTCGAAGGTTTTATTTCTTTGGCGATCACGATAGTGTTATCCGAAAGCGGCAGCGAACTATGAACACCGCCCTCGAGCGCACCCATCAACCGTTCGGTCACGTCTTCCAGATCGATGTACCGCTCCTTTAAGTAATCATCCTGGATCGCTTTGTACGCCTCCAGATATTTGTCGCTGACCTCTTTGACCGCCCACTCCGCGTTGACCTTTTGGCTGCGGATCAATGTTTCTATCTTGTTGATCAATGACGGGTCTTCGAGCATCAAAAACTGCACATCGAGAATGCTGCTCGAATTGGACTGCGCGGGCGCGCTTATCTTTTTCAGCCGCAGCCGCGCCAGGCGCAGCGCCGCCCTGAACCGTTTCACTTCCCGCTCGACTTCATTGTTCTTTAATTTTATCCGGTAAAACTGGCGCTTTATGCCATAGAGGCAGACCGCTTCGCCGATCGCAATGCCTTTAGAAACCGACCGGCCTTTAAGGATGGTTTCAGCGGTGGGCGGGTTCTTTTCTTTATTGTTCCTGAGTGTAATTGCCATACGCTATTACATCTCACCAAACCCTTTTTGGAATATGCCTTTGATCGCCGCCAGCGCTTGTCTTTCGTCCGGCCCGTCGACAGTGACCAGCAATTCGGTCCCCCTGGTCGCGGCCAGCGTCAATACGCTGAGGATCGATTTCGCATCGGCCACACCCCGGTTATCGCTTCGCTGCAGCCTGATGCCGCTTTTAAAGCTATTCGCCAGGTGCACCAATTGCGCCGCGGCGCGGGCGTGCAATCCCAGTTGATTGACTATTAACACCTTGTCCTCAAGCATCTTTTTTCATTTTCTGCGGGGCCAGCAGCTCACTGGCGCAATAGATGGCCGTTTTGCCTTGCTGTTCGACCTCGGAGGTCATTTCTGCCAGGCTCATCTGTTTATTTTGCGAAGCCAGCTTGATCACCATCGGCAGATTTACCCCGGTGACAATTTCCACCTCGCCGTGCTTAAGGAACATCGCCGAAATATTGGTCGGTGTGCCGCCGAACATATCCGTCAGCAGCAGCACTCCGTTTCCCTGCGACACTTTTTTGATCGCGCCGGCGATCTCGTCCTTGGCCATCTCCACATCGTCATGCCAACCGATAGACACGGCCACGATGTGGTCAAGCCCCCCGACCACGGTCTCGGCCGCCGCCAAAAGCTCGCTTGCGACCTGGCCGTGCGTGACAATGATCCCGCCGACTTTTTTTATTTCTGTTTTTTCTGATGACATATTAGTATGCCTTTAACCTTTTATTTTCTTAACATCGCGGTGAACCACCGAGACGTTGAATTTATCTTTGTCCAATGCGCGCGCCAGGCTTTCCGCCACCATCACCGAGCGGTGCTTGCCGCCGGTGCAGCCGATCCCGATGGTCAGGTATGATTTGCCTTCGCGTTTATACAGCGGCAAAAGATACGCCAGAAGCTCGCTAAAACGGCGGATCGTCTCTTTTACCTCCGCTTCCTGAGCAAGAAAATCTATGATGCGCTGGTCGGTGCCGGGAAGTTCTTTTAGTTCCGGCACAAAATACGGATTTGGCAAATGCCTTACATCAAAAAGCAGATCGACCTCGCGCGGCCCTCCGTATTTATGGCCAAAGCTGATGAATTGCACCGACATCTGCGCGCCTTCGCTCGATTCGCCGAATTTTTGCACCAGCAGCGCCCGCAAGGTATGCACCGTGTGCTCCGAAGTGTCGATGATCAGATCGGCATGGTCGTGAACCTCTTTCATCGCTTCGCGCTCGGCATTGATCGCGGTTGTCAGCCCCCCGTCGCCAACATCGGCCGGGTGCGGCCGGCGCGTCTCGCTAAACCGCCGCTGCAGAACTTCGTTGGCAGCCTCAAAGAACAGGACAAAAGGTTTGATGCCTTTTTTCTCAAGTTTGCTTAGTTCCTTGGGGAATTGAGACAGAAATTGTCTTTCGCGAATATCGATGACCAGCGCGGCTTTTTTTATGGCCTGTTTTTCCTCTTCATCCGGCTGCATCAACCGGGCAAAAGTGGAAAGAATGGCGATCGGGAGATTATCGACACAAAAATACCCCAGGTCTTCAAAGGCGTTGGTGGCGGATGACATTCCGGATCCGCTGAGCCCGGTAATAATGACCAGATCGGGGGTCTGTCGCTGCTGCTCGTTTTGCGGCATAAGATATCTGGAAAACTAAATGTTCTGCTCGGCTTCTTTCTGCTGCGCTTCGCGCCGCAGCATTTCCGTGTGGCGCTCGATGAATTTTTGCGCCCCGTCGTAACCGCCCGCGCGTAAAAGCTGGACACGCACGGCCGTCTCGACCAGCGTCGAAATATTTCTGCCGGGGCTGATCGGTAAAATGACCTTCGGCACCTGCACGCCGAAAATGTCTTCAGTATGGGTATCGGCGCCCAGCCGGTCTATCTCGTCGACCTTGTTCCAGGCTTTTAAATGAATGCACAGATCGATCGGCTTATTATTTCCCACCGCCGAAATTCCAAAAAGGTCTTTAACGTTGATGATCCCCAAGCCGCGTATCTCGAGATGCCCTTGAATAATCTCAGGCGAGAGGCCTTCCAGTTTGTCGCCGATACGTTTTACCAGGACCGTGTCGTCCGAGATCAGGCGATGGCCGCGCGTGATAAGATCGAGCGCGCATTCGGATTTGCCGATGCCCGATTCGCCCAGCAGCAAAACTCCGATACCGTAAAGCTCCATCAGCACGCCGTGCAGAGTGATCTGCGGCGCTAAAGCTTCCTGCAAAAAATTGGAGACCAGGGCGATAGCGATGGAACTGACCGCGGGCGTACGTAAAACCGGCAGTTTGTACTGATCGGCTATTTCGGAAAATTCGGCGGGCGGTTCCAGGCTTTTGGTGAGCAGGATACAGCAGATATTCTCCAGATCGAGATTCAGAATCGCCTTTCGCCGGGCATCGGGCTCCAACTGCTCGAGGTATCCGATCTCGCTCTGGCCCACGATCTGTATTCTGCCGGGATGGATATAATGAGAAAATCCGGCCAGGGCCAGCCCGAGTTTTTGAATTCGCGCTGACGTTATCGACCTGCTTTCAGCGCCTGCGGCGCCTGCGGCCAACTCTACTTTCAGTTCCGCGGGCGCCTGCAGAGCAAACTCTTCCACACTTAGGACGGGTTTTTCATTTCGGTGAAAAGTGCGCATCAATTAAATTTAAGGCCAATACTTATTACGGCTGGATGAGGCCGAAGTTTCCGTCCTTTCGCTTATAAAGGACCGAAAACTTTTCAGTCTCCGTATCCTGATAAACCACCGGCCCGTCTTTTTGAGACGCGAGTTTAAGCAGCGCTTCCTCGGTGGTCATCGGTTTTGACGAAGATTTTCGCATATTGATGATGCGCGGCCCGTCGCCGGCGGCGGGTTTAACCTCGTCGTCGGACACCACCGAAGCCGTCCGTTCTGCCGTATGTTTGCGGTCGATGATCTTGTTTTTTAATTTTAGTGCTTGTTTTTCGAGCTTATCGATGGTTTTTGACAGGGCAAAGTACATATCAGGTAAGGCTGATTTTGCGGTGAGCGTATGATCGTGCCAGTTAACGACAATTTCAGCACAATGTTTTCCGCGTTCTACTTCGATGATGACGTGGGCATTGCTGGAGCCGTTAAAAAGATGGCCCAGCCGCGCAAAATGGCTTTCCACGTGAGAACGCATGGCAGGAGTTACTTCTAAATGCCTTCCGGTATACTCAAACTTCATAAATGCACCTCCTTAATAGTAAGCATGTCCTTCGTCCTTTGTTATTAGTCCTTCGTAAGATAAAACACGATCCAATAACAATAACGAATGACCAGTGACTAATGAACCAAATACCAATGCCAAAGAACTAAATGACGGTTTTCCTTTCACGTGAACCGGCGATCTGCATTTGATCGCGGTATTTCGCGACGGTGCGGCGTGAAAGTTTAATTCCCTCCTTGATCAAGATCTTCGCCATCTCATCGTCGGTGATCGGATTTTTTGTATCCTCTTCCTCGATGAGCTTTTTGATCTTGAGTTTGATGATGCGGGTCGAAACTTCCTCCCCGTCCTCGTTCATCATTCCTTCCGAGAAAAATCTGCGCAACTCGATAACGCCTTGCGGAGTGTGCGCGTATTTACGGTTTACTACTCGCGAGATGGTGGAAAGATGCATGCCGATATCTTCCGCCACATCTTTTAACATCATCGGCTTGATGTATTCGACACCCTTATCCAAAAAGTCGCGCTGGCGATGAATGATACATTCCACCACGCGGTAGATCGTCTGCCGGCGATGCTCGATATTTCTTAACAGATCGACCGCCGAGCGCACCTTATCCTTGATAAAATCACGCGTCTCTTTTGAGGTATTGTTTTGCTCTAAAAGCTGCTGGTAGGTCGGGCTGATGCGCAGACGCGGACTTCCGTCATCGACAAAATAAATGACGTAATCCTCTTCCAGCTTTTCGACATAAACTTCCGGCGCGACAAAGATCGCTTCTTCGGAGGAATACCTGCGCCCCGGATAAGGATCGAGCGTGCGGATGATCTTTAGCTGATCGTTGAGTGTTTCGAGGTCGTGTCCGGTATTTTTCGCCAGGTGCTGCAGGCGATGAGGCTGCAGGTCCGAAAGATAATTTTTGACCAGCATTGCCGCCAGCGAATCGCCTTCGCCTACCGAAATAAGCTGCGCGGCCAGGCACTCGCTGACATCGCGCGCCCCGCAGCCGACCGGGTCAAGCTGCATCACCATTTCGCAGGCTTTATCGACATCCTCGACCGCGCATTTTTCCAACTCGGCCAATTCTTCGCGGGACGCGGTCAGCCGCCCGTCGCTATCCAGGTTTCCGATCACCGCGATCGCAATGTCGCGAATATGATCGTCCGTGCACTGGAGATTCAATTGCCACTCAAGATGCTCGCCCAGCGAAGGCGCGCGGCTTAAGAACTGATCGAAGCTCGGCTCGTCTTCCTTGTATTCGATCTCCTGGGTCTTGTATCCGGGATCCAGATAATCCTGAAACTCGCGGCCGTAATCTACTTCTTCAAAAGCGTCGCGCGTTTCGGTCGGATGTTCTTCGCCAAAGCTGCTGTCACCTTCGCCGTCACCGGAAAACTCAGTTTCACCGGAAAATTCCGTCTCCCCTTCAAAACCGTTCAGCTTTCCGATCTCGCCGTTGAGGAGCTCAAATTCTCCCGACCCGTTGGCCGAACCCAGTTGGGCCTCGACGGAAGCCGCGCCGGCGGTAATATCGGCCGACTCGCCGGTGCTGTTGCCCTCGCCCGCTTCGCCCGCGCTGGACGCATACTGATCGAGAAACTCTTCCGAGATCTCCATCACTTCATCCTGCTGCTGGACTTCTTCAAGAATGGGATTTGAGAGGAGCTCGGTCTGAACCAGATCGGTGAGTTCAAGGGAGGTCATTTGCAGCATTTCTATCCGCTGCCGCAACTGCGGCGTCAAGACCATCCGTTGTTCTAACTTGGCTGTAAGTCTCAGCGCCATAAAAAACTTAACTCAGAAACCCTTTCAGCGGCATAGTAATTGCTCGTCTGTCCAAATTATAAAAGAGTTCCCGGCAAAAGTAGAGTTTCTACCGCTAATTTTACAATTATTTTTATTGGCTTTTGGGGAGAAATTATGCTAGCGTTTTGGTTTTAACACTTTCAATTTCTTATAAACTGAAACGCTCTCCCAAATACAATCTTTTAACTTCCGTATCTTCAACCAGTTCTTGGGGTTTGCCTGCCCGAAAGATGCGTCCGTCCGCCATAATGTAGGCGCGGTCGGTTACGAACATAGTTTCCCGCACGTTGTGGTCCGTGATCAAAATTCCGATGCCGCGCTCTTTTAAATAAATAATGATGTCCTGGATATCGTCGATCGCTTTCGGATCGATGCCGGCAAAGGGTTCATCCAGCAGAATGAACTGCGGTTCAGTGGCCAGGCATCTCGCGATCTCGGTCCGCCGCCTCTCGCCGCCCGACAGGGCGTCACCGCGGGTATGGCGCACGTGGGCGATCCCGAATTCTTCCAGCAACTCTTCCAGCCGGGTAAATCTTTCCTCGCGCGTGAACTTCATCGTTTCCAGCACCGCCAGAATATTCTGCTCTGCCGTCATCCGGCGAAAGATCGAAGGTTCCTGCGGTAAATAGCCCAGCCCCAATCTCGCACGCAGGTACATCGGCAGCTTTGTCACATCGCGGCCGCTCAAGGATATACTTCCTTCTTCGGAAACTTCCAGGCCCGTCATCATATAGAACGTGGTCGTTTTGCCCGCGCCGTTCGCCCCTAAAAGCCCCACCACTTCGCCCGGCTCCACATAAAGGCTGACATCATCCACCACCCGCCGCTTGCCGTAGGTTTTTTGCAGATGACGGGCGGCCAACGCCGTGCCGGACATATTTTCCCGCGAAAGATCATTCGCTTTGTGGCCGTTCCCCGATCTGAAATTTTCTTTTGGATGCTCTGTCACTTTTTGTTTTTATAAATTCCCACTAGCTTTAGCTAGTGGGAAGAGACTAAAAAATATGTATTGTTTTTAGCCAAATGTTGTTGGGCTAAAGCCCTTTTAATGTATCCACCTCAAAACCACCAGCTAAAGCTGGTGGCAATTTAAAAAGATCGTATCTATCACCTATCACCTATCACCTATCACCTATTCCTTCATCACTACGGTTTCTTTACCTTGTAAACCGAACGCGTTCTGTTCGGCGTAGACGATTTTGTGCTGCCTTCATTGATAACACGATTTTCCCGTTTATAGATAGTCAACTGCGCGCCCTGGGTCGAACCTTCTTCGGCGGATTCGACGGAGGCCGGGTTGCCGCGCAAAATAAACGCATCCTGGGCGGCGTCATATTGCGCCCAATCGCCGGTGGCTTTTTTCCCCGGTTGTGTTATATGCACGCTGCGCTCAACGGTCATTCGCGACAGGTCGTTGTTTTGGGTGAGATAGATATCGGCATTTCCCGCCATGATGCGGTCGGTGCCCTGCCTGATATCGACCTTGTCTGCATACTGTAAAAGCTTACCTTCATCCGAATACGTGATCTGCTCCGCCGAGGCATAGACAGGCACATTCGATTCTTTCCCGTTATCGGTGCGCTTGGCATTGTAAAGCACGCTCTGGACCTTGCCGTTCCCATTCATGCGCTTTGTTTTTTGCGATAACACCAACTGGTCGGCCCGGACGTAATTGTTTTCCTGCCACGCCCGCGCATTTCCCGCATAAACTCCGACCTCGGTCTGATGGTCAAACTCCGCGCGGTCGGCGGTGATAAAGACCGGCGCTTGCGCGTTCATGAACGGCGTCGCGCCATCGGTTTGTTTTTGGCTGTAATAGGTCGTGCTGACCTTATTGCGAAAATACGATTTTTTACCGCGCGTGTCCCAATCGATCTCGCCGCCGCGAACGCGCGCTTTCGAATCCCAAACCATCGGTTCGCCACCGCGCAGCCGCACCGTTTCATCGGCGGCAGTATAACTGATCGTATCAGCCGTGCCGCGCCGATCGTTCTCGCTGAATTTTGCCGCGCCCGCCGCATCGAAACGCTCGACGTCCTGCGACTTCTGGTTAAAATTGGCGGTCAATCTGGCTGCGGTTAATGTTCGCACACCGCGCTCTTCCGAAGGCTGCGTCGGCTTCATCGTCACTTTAGGTTTACCGTTGGCAATGCAGGTTTTCGCGATGTTGCCCGCCGCGTAAAAATCGCAGTCAAAGCGGTCCGCGTTCACGGTGGAATAATAATTTTCCGGCGCGGCCTTTTGCGGCTCTACATAAAGCTCTGCGTTGCCGATGGCTTCGGTCCTGGTCAGATCTTTACCGCTTGCGTTCCAGAAAGTTTTTACGCTGTCGGCCGTCAATTTTTTATTAGACGCTTTCGGGTCGCCATTGTTTGGTCCGTTCGGTGCTGACATCGTCACGACGGTCCGGCCTCCGGTGGTCATTTCTTTGACCACACTCTGATCGCCGTTTTGCCGGAACAGCACTTCCAGGGAATTCGGCGCATTTAGAGTAACTTGCGAATAATCTTCCGGTTTTAAAGGGGTCAGCGTTACCGAGGAATTTCCCTTCGAGGTCATTTTTTGCAGCACGGCTTTACCCGCCGATTGAGCAAAGAGCAGCACCAGCGAATCCGTTGAATTAAGCTTTACATTCGTATCCGCGTTGTCACTCTTCACGGCGACGTTTCCCGTCGCGACCGCGTTTTCCATCTGCTGGCCCGGGCCGAATAAAACGGTCATCTGGTTAGAATTGACCTCGGTTTGGCGGTCGGTGTTCGCGGTTTTCAGATAAGCGTTTCCCTTTACCACGCCGTTCTTGAGCTTTTTGTCGGCGGTCAGATCGGCGGTGATGGTGTCGCCTTTTATCAGGTCGCTGCCCTGCGTGATCTCGGCGCCGCCGTTTAGGAAAACCTTTCCTTCCTTCAAAAAGTAAGTGGCTTCGGCGGAGTGGATCGCCATCGGATCGCTGATGATGGAAACGTTTTCCGCCAGATCGATCCTTTCGATCTCTTTAACAAAATAGGCGACCGCCCGCGCGGCCTTTATCTCGGTCGGTTTTGAACCCACCTGCCCGTTATTAGACGAACCGGCCCCATTAGCTGGAGTGATGTTTACCTGAACGCCGTCGTATAAATCTATTTTTCCCGGCTCCTGCCAAATAGTAGCGCGGCCGGCGAGGACTTTTGCGCGCTCGTAATCTCCGCCCCCGATCCCCGGCAGGGCCGTTTCGCCCCCTTCTGACGAAGCATCCGTTTTATCCGTCTTGACCGATTCGACCTCGACGTTTTGCAAAAGCTCCAGTTTCTTTTCTCTGATACTAAGCTTTGCGCCCAGGGCTTTGCCGGAAACATTTTCGCGGCTAAAATTCACCACGTCTTCACTCGTCGCGGTCTCTTCCGCGCGGTTATAAGAAATTTGCTCGGTCTGGATCTTCAGCCCGTCATGCGTTTCGATATTCACCGCGCCAAAAAAATGCGCGTTAAAATTTTTCGGATCGCCGTTGATCGGCACATAAACACCCTTCGCCGCCGAGATCCGGTCGGTCTTCTCGCCTTCCGAATAAAGCTCGAGATGAACGTTTTCCAGTTCCTGGTGCTGATCGGCAAAGGTCGTCGCGCGGTCGGCGCTGATGTAATATTTGGCGACACCGTCTTCGGTCTCACGCCGTTCATAACCTTCCACCACCGCCACTACGTCTTTCGATAATTTTGCCAGTTCGCTCTTTAGATGAAAGTCGGGTTTCGTCCGCGCGCGGTAAAACCCTACCCCGACAAAAAGCAGGGTCACGGCCAGCCCGCCGATCGCGAGAATGCGGACCACCAGCGGCAGCCGGGCGCGCAACTCCAGTAAACTGACTTTTTTACGGTGATTTTCCATAAAAGCAGATGCCAGATATTAGATGTCAGAGATTAGTAAAAACAGGTGCTCTGACTAACCTCTGACATCTAATATCTGACATCTATTTTAACTTCTTATATCTTCGACAACCAATTGCAGCCGCTGATTTCCATTCCAGGTGTTTATTTCGGGTGAATATGCAATTTCAACTTTTTGCCCCGGCCGCAGGTCTTTTTCATCGGCCAGCTCTACGCCGTTCCACCAAATGGCCTCAAACTTTTTGCCGCTTTTGTCCTTCAGACGAAGCTTTAGATGCTTTTCTTTCATTATCAGCGGCTCTTCGGCCACGATCAGGTCGCGGGTGATAAAGACCGGGCGCGGATTTCCCTGTCCGAAAGGCTCCATCACTTTCAACTGGTAAACCAGATCGATGGACAATGATTTAGGCGTCAGCAGCGCGTCGATCTTAACTTCCGGGATCAGGTCGTCTTCCGACAAATTTTCCATCGCGTGGCGGTTCAGGCGTTCGCGCAGAAGCTGTATATTTTCCGCCTTTATTTTCATTCCCGCCGCCGCCGCGTGTCCGCCGAATTGCTCAAAAAGTTCCGCGCAGGTTTCCAGCCCGTCGAGCAAATGGTAGTTTTTGATGCTTCGCGCCGACCCGTGCCCGATGCCTTCTTCCAGCGATATGACCACGCTCGGGCGATGGACGCGTTCCGATATCTTTGACGCGGCGAGCCCGATCACACCGCGATGCCAGCCTTCGCCGGCAACTACCACCAAATGGCTCTGGCTCTCGCTGCCGCCTTTTTCGATATATTCCAGCAGCGCGAGTTCCGTGATCTCTTTTTGCACCTGCTGGCGGTCGCGGTTGCGCGTGTTCAATATCTCGGCCATCTTGCGCGCTTCGTCAAAATCTTCGCATTCCAGTAATTCGACCACGACCTTGGCGACGTCCATCCGCCCGGCGGCATTGATGCGCGGCGCGATGCGAAAGCCGATGTCGTAGACCGTCATCTCCGAGTGGCAATCCGAGACATCCATCAACGCCCGCAAGCCCAGATTTTTTGTCCTCTGCAGGTCTTTTAAACCGAGGGCGACGATCGCCCGATTTTCGCCGGTCAGTTTCATCATATCGGCGATCGTTCCGATGGCGGCCACTTTCAAAAAATCGGGGACGAGATCGTCGCGGCCTTTTTCGCGCAGCAAAGCATGCGCCATCTTGAACGCTACCCCGACGCCCGCCAGGTTCTTGTCCGGATATTCACAGCCCGCCTGGTTGGGATTCACCACCGCAAACGCCACCGGGTTGCCATGCGTGCCATCGGAAAGATGGTGATCGGTCACGATCACATCCATCCCGTTAGCCTGTGCCCAGGCGATCGGCTCAAAGGCGCGCGCGCCGCAATCCACCGTTATCACCAGCGAAAATCCGTCATTTTTTGCTTCTTCCAGCGCGGGTATATTCAGCCCGTAGCCTTCGGTAAAACGATGCGGGACGTGAAAACCGGTTTCGGCGCCAAGCGCACCCAGCGCGCTGCGCAAAAGCGCGGTCCCGGTCGTACCGTCCACGTCATAATCTCCCCAGATCAGAATTTTTTCTTTGTTTTCGATCGCCAGGAGAACACGCTCGACCGCCTCTTTCATTCCTTTTAATAAATAGGGCTCGTGAAGCTGATCAAGAGAAGGGTTCAGAAATTTGCGTGCCGTCGCCAGGTCTCCGTAGCCGCGCGCGATCAGCAGCGCGGCGACCAAAGGCGTAACTTTGAGTTCGCCGGCAAGCTCATTTACCTTACCGGCCTCATGTTTTTGGATCGTCCACCTTTTCATAAAATCAGGGAGTCTTTAGAGTTAATAGAGTTCATTGAGTTCGTAGAGTTCGTAGGGTTAATAGAGTTCGTTGAGTTGATAGAGTTTATAGAGTCTGAGCACACTGTGGTGTTAATGACGTCAATAGACTCAACGAACTCTATTAACTCAATAAACTCTATTAACTCTATTAACTCTATTAACTCTACGAACTCTACGAACTCTATCAACTCTACGAACTCTTAGCCTTGTGCCGCAATTATCCCAAACGATATCAGCGCAATGATCAGGCCCGCCAAAGCTAATCTATATATGATGAAAATAGTAGTGGTATGAGTTCGCAGAAATCTCATCAGGAACCAGATGGAAAGATAGCCGACGATGGCTGAAACCGCCACGCTCACTCCCAGCGCGGTAAAATCTTCTTTCGGCAGCATTTCCCAGGCTTCTTTTAATTCGAGCAGGCCGCTGGCGGTGATCGCCGGTATCGAAAGCAGGAATGAAAAACGCGCGGCGGTTTCACGTTTCTGCCCGGCAAAAAGGCCGCCCATGATCGTCGAACCGGAGCGGCTCGCGCCCGGCAGCAGCGCCAGCACCTGTGAGAATCCCACTATCAAAGCATCGGCAATACCAAGCCTGGAAATGTCTTTTCGCTGCGAGCCCATCTTTTCCGCCAGAAATAAAAGAACGGAAATGGCGATCAGCATGGTCACCATCACCCAGAGGTTTTTGGTAAATGGCCCTTCGATCGATTTTTTCAGCAGCAATCCGACCGTGCCGATCGGGATCGACCCGATTATTATCAGCCAGCCGAGCCAGGCTTCATCCGAAAGCCACATCGGCCGGACGCCGCGCGTGCCCGAATACCGGTTTCCCCGCCGGCGGGTTATCGCCGCCCAGTGGTCGCCGATAAAAGCGCCCGCGATGCTGAAGATGTCAGAGGCAAAGTACACGAAAACCGCCAGCAGCGTACCGAGCTGGATGACGGCAATAGTCGCCGTCACCTTTTGCGGATCGCCGTCGTAAAGGCCCGTAAACCGGCTGGCCAGAACAAGGTGCGCAGTCGAGCTGATCGGAATAAATTCAGTCAGGCCCTGAACTATACCGAGAATAATGGCTTGTAGAATGTTCATCGGATATAAAGATGTCTAAAGCTAATAATACTTTAAGGTAAGTTTAGAGTCCACATACTGGGAGCGCGGACGTCCCGTCCGCAGCGAGCGCCACGCGCTCGAAAAAAAGATCTCTTTTTACACAGCTTTAGGCTGCGCCGCAGCCTTTGCGGACGGGACGTCCGCGCTCCAATTAACTATTCCCGGAAATTCGCTCCGCCGGCGATCCGGTCATAGAGCCAGATCGGAAAGAAATTTCCCGCCCGCACCAGCGTCGAAAGCGGAAACGGAAAGGCGGCCGACTTCTTTTTCTTTTCGATGATACCGAGGATCTTTTTCACGCCGTCATCGAGTTCCATCAGAAAAGGCATTTTATTTTCGCGGCCGGCGGTGAGCGGGGTTTTGATAAAGCCGGGGTGGATGATCGTTATATCGACGCCGCTTCCGCGCAGATCAAGCCTCAAACTTTCAAAAAAATTCGAAACGCCTGCCTTGCTGGCGCAATAAGCTGACGACCGCGGCAGCCCGCGATAACCCGCGAGGCTTGAGATGGCGACCATTTGCCCCTTGCGCCGCTCGATCATCTGCGGCAGCACGGCGCCAACGGAATTGACCGCTCCAATTAAATTTACGTTGATGATCTGCGTGGCCTTTGCGATATCCAGATCGCGCGCATCGGCCGAACCGCCGATCCCCGCGTTCGCGATCATAATATCGATATGTCCAAACTCCGCGCGAAATTCGTCCGCGGCTTTTTTTACCGCATCGGCCGTCGTCACATCCGCGGCAAAAACACGCGCCGTCCCTCCCAGCTCCGCGCATCGCTGGGCGAGATCATCCAGCACATCTTCGCGCCGCGCCAGCAACCCCAAAGTCGCGCCCCGCTTGGCCATTTCAATCGCGAGACCTTCGCCAATACCGCTGGATGCGCCAGTGAGAAATATGGTCTTACCCTTCATAATTGAAAATTGAGGATGGAAACGGCGTTGCTTATAAATGAAAACGGATGACCATCGTGATGAAGTCAGAACCGGGAACGCAGTGACCGGGTTCTTATCAAACGAGTCACATGCGTCTGTTTTTTCGCTACACTCATTACCCGGTCACTACGTTCCCGGTTCTGACCCGTTGCTTTTGACTTCAGCAGTATTTATGTGCAACGACAGTTTAATTCATCAAACCTCTACGATCGTCGGAATGATTACCGGTTTGCCGCCGGCTTCTTTTTGAATAAATCTTTTCAGTGCGATGCGCAATGTTTCCTTAAACAAAGGCTTGTCGCTAAACTCGCCCTTTTTCATCCCTGAGATCGCATCGACAACGCTTTGGCGCGCATCTTCGACAATACCGTTGGTGGGATCGATTCCGGCCACGCCCTGAAAAGTGATCTGCGGTTCGCCGATGAGTTTTTTCGTTTGCTTGTCCATTGTTACGACCAGGGTGATCGCGCCGCTAAACGCCATTTTTTTGCGTTCGCGGACGGTGTCGTATTCCAACTCTTCCGAAGAATCGTCGTCGATGAATACGCGTCCGATCTCGCGTTTTCCTATTACCGACGCGCGATCAGCCTCAAGCTCGAGCACATCGCCGTTCTCGATCAAAATGACATTTTCATCTTCGTAGCCGAGATGGTTCTTGATAAATTCCTTGTGGCGGAAAAGCATCCGGTATTCACCATGGATCGGCACCACGAATTTCGGCCGCGCGGTTTCCACCATGATGCGGATGTCTTCCTGCGAAGCGTGGCCGGAGACATGCACCAAACGGCGTTTTTCTTCGATAATGTTGCCGCCGTGTTTATAGATGTGCCCGATCATTTTTGAAATATGGCGCTCGTTGCCGGGAATGATGCGGGCGGAGAGAATGATGGTGTCGCCTTTTTCGATCTGCAACCCTTTGTAACCCTGCGTGGCCAACTGCATCAATACCGCGCGCGGTTCGGCTTGCGAACCGGTCACCAGGTAAACTACCTGGTCATCCTCCAACTGTCGTGCCTGGCTAAGGTCTACTACTACGTTCTCCGGGAACCGCAAAAATCCCTGCTCTTCAGCGATCTCCACATTGCGCAGCATCGAACGACCCAGCACACAGACCTTGCGTCCAAAAGTATGGGCGACATCAAAAACGATCTGTAAGCGGTGGATGGAAGAAGAAAAAGTGGTAAGAATTATGCGGCCCGGCGCTTGTTCGAAAATTTCTTCGATAGCCGGAATAACGTCGCGTTCCGAAGGCGTTCGTCCCGGCACCGTCGCGTTGGTCGAATCTCCCAGCAGCGCCAGCACGCCCTCGTCACCGTAGCGTCCCAAAGTTTTCAGGTCATAGGGCTTTCCGATCACCGGCGTGTCGTCGATCTTGTAATCGCCCGTATGAATAATTGTCCCGACCGGTGTTTTTACCGCCAGCGAAAAACAATCGACCAGTGAGTGCGAGGCATGAATGAATTCGATACCAAACGAGCCGATCTCTATTTTGTCGTTTGCCCTGACCCGGTGCAGCAAAACGTCGTTTAGAAGCTCGTGCTCCTCCAGTTTGCGTTCAGCCAGGCCCAGCGTAAAACGCGACGCATAAACCGGCAGATTGAATCTTCGCAATAAGAACGGCAGCGCGCCGATATGGTCTTCGTGCCCGTGGGTCAGTATGAGCGCGGTCAGATCGTGGCGATACTCTTCTAAAAAATCGAAATTCGGCACGGAAAGATCTACTCCGTAAACGGATTCTTCCGGAAAACCCATCCCCGCGTCTATCAGGATCATTTCGTCCTCGTAGCGCAGCGCCATGCAATTCATTCCGAACTCGCCGATCCCGCCGAGGGGGATTATTTCTAACTTACCTGTATCTGAAATAGTTTTAGCTCCTCAATTAAAACTTAATCATAACACAGCAAATCAAGATAGTTTTGCCTGCTTGCGCCGGAACAGAGCTATTTTCGTGTGTTTAGCACAATTCATGGCTAAAGCTCCGGCATTTTAAGAGCGGGCGCAAGCAACGCTTCCGAACCTGAGAGGTGTTTCGGCTTTGAAGGTAAATATAGGGTCTAGAGAAGTTTGCAGTCAGGAAGGGCCGCTTGCGCCCGCTCTGTGATGACCATCACATTGGATCTTATTGACAACTGCTAACGACTCTCCTACACTAAATATGACAATTCGAGGGGAGTAGATCACCTTAACGGTCTGACATTGTCGTCAATACGAACGCTAAGCCAAAGCGCTCCGGCACGTCAGCAAAGTATCGAGACCTTTTGCGGCATTACGCTTGCAAAGGGTCTTTTCCTTTTTGCGGCACAAAGGAGAAAACGATGGGTGAGCTACTGGCCGAACTTCTTTATCCACTTCTGGAAAATCTGGGCCCAGTTTTATTCGAAGCTCTCTTTCAGGGCCTCTTTGAAGGCTTCTTTGAAGGCTTCTTTGAAGGCTTCTTTGAGGGAACGCCCGATCTCATCCGGTCATTCTTCGATAATGTTAAAAGGAAGGATCTCTAATGCTATTCCCGTTCGTCGATTACTGGTGGTTTTACGCCGGCTTTACGGTTTTTGTCTTGTTTATGCTGGCGCTTGATCTCGGCGTCTTTAACCGCAAAGCCCATGTGGTTTCATTTAAAGAAGCCGCTGCCTGGAGCGCGGTGTGGGTCACGCTCGCGCTTGTTTTTAACTTTCTTTTCTACCAGTTCACCCTGGCTAAATTCGGCGCGGAGACGGCCAAAACCGTCGCGCTCGAATTCCTCACCGGTTACATCATCGAATACTCGCTCTCGATCGATAATATTTTCGTTTTCGTGCTGGTCTTCAGCTATTTTGCCATTCCCGCGAAATACAAACACCGCGTGCTGTTTTACGGGATCATGGGCGCGCTCGTTTTCCGCGCGATCTTTATCGCTCTCGGCTCGGCGCTGATGCAGTTTCACTGGGTGATCTATCTTTTTGGCGGCTTTCTCGTCATCACCGGCATCAAGATGATCTTTACCGAGGAAAAAGAGATCGAGCCCGAGAAAAATCTGCTGGTGCGGATCTTTACGAAATTCATGCCCGTCTCGCACGATATGGACGGCAAAAATTTCTTTGTCCGCTTGAACGGCGTGCTGCACGCCACGCCGCTTTTTATCGCGCTGCTCTTTCTGGAAGTGACCGACGTCATCTTTGCCGTCGATTCCGTACCGGCCATTTTCGGCATCACTTCCGAGCCGCTGATAGTTTTCACTTCGAATATCTTTGCGATCCTCGGCCTGCGCTCGCTTTACTTTATGCTCGCCGGCGCGCTGGATAAATTCCACCTGCTGAAATACGGCCTCGCTGTCGTGCTGATCTTCGTGGGATTAAAAATGGTGTGGCTCAACAACCTTTTTGAGGACCACAAATTCCCCATCACCTGGTCGCTGGGAATTATTCTGGGAGTGATAGGACTGTCGGTAGTGGCTTCATTGCTGTTTCCGGTAAAGAAAAAATAAACCGGTCCGGCCATAAGCTAATAGCTATCCGCTGAAGCGATTCTTATTCGTGTTATTAGTGTAATTCGTGGCTAATTACACTAATAACACGAAACCGCGTGACAAATTATCTAAGCCTTTATCGACCTGATTTTCCTCGCAAATCCGAACGGCCGGCTATCGAGGCGCAAAATCTCCACTCGGTTGAGCGCATAAAAAGCTACTTTTTACTCTGGCACCGGCCGAGAATTTTGATGCGATAGGCCGAACGCCCGCAGCAGCAAGAACCAGCAGACGACCAGGATCAATGCCCGAACCGAATTAAGCATCAACCACATGTTGACCTTGGCAGCGACTTCCTCTCCGCTAAGGCCGAGTTTCTGGCTGGTCCAGATCACTCCGAGCGTCGGAACATAATAAATAAAAGTAGCCGAAACAAGGATCACCACCGGCACCGAGGCCAGTAAGAGCAACATGCGATATCTTCCCGACGCACGCAGGGCAAAAATGACATTTACCAGCGCCAGCAAACCGGTGGTTGGAGTAAAGAATATCCAAAAGTGCAATCCGGAATCAGGCCGAAGTGACGGGTGGTCACGCCAAAAATCGCTCAGTGTCCATACCGATTGCGGCGGCGACCCGAAATTAGCAGGCCAGACAACAAGTGTTTCATAAATAGCCGCGCCGACAAGAATGCTCAAAAAAATAACGAACAGCCACAAAAATATTTGAGAAAGGCGAGAGGTTTTCGGCATGAATGTTCTCCTTATTTTTCGTCGGAAAAACTACTGCAAAAATTTTTACTAAGGTACCATTGCCCGGATCTTCCTGGCGAATCCAAAAGGCCGGCCATCACGCCGTAGTATTTCAACGCGGTTTAGTTCAAACAAATCGGCGTCGTTAGCGCTGCCATAAACCGTTGAAAATGCCGCGTTATATCCCGCATCGGCAACAGCTTTCTTGGCCTCTGCGGTAAAAAATCCCGCCGGGTAGGCAAAGGTTTCGCACGGCTTTTGCACCAGGTTTTCAATGAGGCTTTTCGATTCGCGCACTTCTTTCTCGACCTCGAAAAGCGAGGCTTGATTTAAAAGCAAGTGATTCAAACTGTGTGAGCCAAATTCTATCCCATACTCCGACATCTCGACGATGTTTTCCACTGAGAGATGTTCGCGCGGGCCTTCGCCTTCGGCGGTCACCTGATCGGAAACCCTTCCTATCAATGAAGCGACCAGAAAGATCGTGGCTTTTATACCGAGCTGGCGCATGACCGGAAACGCGTGTGTAAAATTATCTTTCCAGCCGTCGTCAAAAGTCACGGTTATGCCGCGCGCGGGGAACTCATTATGCTCACGGTAGTGTTGTATCAATTCAGCCGCGGTGTAAAAAACGAATCCCTGTTTTTTCAGATACGACATCTGTTTCGCAAAGCGTTTTGGCGAAGTAAAAGCGCCGCGAATTTTCACGTCCGGCGTGGGATGATCGATCTTGTGATAAAGAAGTACCGGGGGCATAAGGGTCTACAAATTAGGATCTTCGAACATACTGGTGTCCGAATCGCCGCGCGTTAAAAACCAGTTATCGATATCATAAAGCCTTTGCTGATTTTGCTCGGCTTTGGTCATCAATTGCAGGGGATTTTTCACCGGCCAAAACCCGAAATGCGGCAGCCGCTCTTCTACCAACGGGTCGACGATGTCCGTTACCAGGCTTCCGGCACGGCGTTCGGCCGCCAGATTTACCGCCGCCTTTAACAGCTCATCCACCGCCTCTTCCGGGTCCCCCGGATGATAGCAGATATCGGTGATGGCGGCCTTGGAAATTACCCCGTCGGAATTTGCCTGGCGGAAAAATAAAACGATATAACCCTTGAGCCTTTCGCCTTCATAAAACGCAAAGATGTCAAATTTCTTTCCGGGTTGATCGACGTATTGCCAATTCAAAAAATCCGCGCTCCGCGTAATGGAACAATTCCATTGCGGTTTTGCGTTCTGCCACAGATCGTTAAAAGGCCCATCGAATTTTTCTATCTTTTTCACCGCCGGATTGGCCTTATATTTTGTTTGAAAAACGGAAAACACGCCGTTCACCGCTTGCCGCAAAGGCTTGATCCGGGATATTTCCTTTACCGAATTTCCCGGCGAGATGAGTTTGCTATAACGGTTTATTTTACCGGCGATGACCCAGCCCAGGCTCTGCAGCATTACCGGCGCATGCTGCTCCATCGTATTTACGCCGAGCATCGTCGGGTAAAGCTTGTTTATCGCCAGCACTAATTTTTTCGCCAGCCCATGACGCCGAAAATCTATCCTGATAATAAGGTCGAGGATCCAAACCGAACGCTCGGCCCTTCCGTTCACATTTAGCTCGACCGGGATCGCGCCCAGTTGGCCGACGATCTCTTCGCCGTGTTTTGCCACCCAAAGCGGAATATTGTCTTCCGTCGCAAACGGGCTCTCGCAGTAGTGCCAATGCCAATACCGTTCGTCGCTCTGCCGCATATTATCGGCATAGACCTCGCGCAAAAAAGAAAATAAAGCTTCCTTTTCGTGGAGTTCAAATTGTTTTATTTGAATCTCATCCGTCATAATTTTACTATCATGACCGGTTAAATGAAGTCTGCTTTGGTGGCGACTGAATTTTTTCTTATCTTTTTTGCACCAACCATAGCTTTATCTGCTTCTTGTTCTAGATCTTCCCATTGTTCGCAAATATCGGGATAAGTTGCCAATCCGATCGTAGCTGTAACAATACCTTGGCCAATTACAGAAAATGAATATTGCTCTACAGCACTGCGAATCTTTTCAGCAATTTTTCGAGATTCTTCTTCACCTAAGTCCGGAAGACTTACAACCATTTCATCGCCCGACCGATGGAATAATTCCCCCAGGTTTTGAATAACAACTTGAACTACTTCTAGAGCCTGTTTAATTATTATGTCTCCAACCGTGTGATCATAGTCATCATTCACCTTCTTAAAGTTATCTAAATCTAAGAATAAAACCGATGCCTTATTATACTTTTCCACAGCTAGTTGTAATTTGGGCCGAAGTGATGTTGTATCTCTGACGCCAAATTTACCGATGCGGTCTTCAAACTCCGGTACATCTTCCGGAGAAGTAATTCCTTTTGAACGCATTAACTTATTGAATAAGTTAATGGATTTCGGGATCATCTCAACAAAATTCTTGTTGCCCGTATCATATACAAATTTCAAATCGGGCTCCGCTCTAATTTCTTCTACTGACAACACATTGGGTTGAGTAATATTTAAATACAAAGACACCCGCGCAGGCTTAGTCGCTAAACGCTCATCTTTATTTTCAGTTACCTCTGTAATGTACCCCCAGCCAAATAATCCATAAGCTCCCGCGATTAAATACACAAGGTCTCCGTTCTTCACTTTTTCGACCGAAGTAATTGCATCGGAATAGAGTTTTGTTTGGAATATTCTAGGTAGCTGATCCGCGTGCGGCTGAGAATGCATTAACCAATTTGCCATATAGTTAAGTATTTTAATCCAGAAACCTACTATACAAAACTAGCCATTCGGCAAATGTCAAAGTCTCCGCGCGCCGCCGCGGATCGATATCACAAGTTTCTAAAAACTTCTCCGCATCGCCGGTCCGTTCTTTAAGTTTCGGCGGAGCATTCTTGAAGTTATTGAGGATCGTTTTACGTTTGTAAGCAAATCCCGCGCTGATCAACTCGCGGAAAAGTTTTTCATCCGCGATCTCGATCTCTTTGGGTTCCAGCCGCAAGACCGAGCTCCACACTTTCGGCGCCGGGCGAAAAGCTTCCGGCGGCACGTCGAAAAGTTTCTGCGCGCTCACATAAGCCTCGACTAGCACGGTCAGAAAACCGCGCTCGCTATTTCCCGGCTCGGCTGTAATGCGCTCTACCACTTCACGCTGCAGCATCAAAACCAGCTGCGAAAAACACTCGCGCTGTTCGATCAGACGCTGCAAAATGGCAGTGGAAATATAGTATGGAAGATTCGCCACCAGCTTCCCATTATTAACTGTTAATTGTGAATTATTAATTGCTCTGAAATCGATTTCCAACGCATCTTCGTGGACCACGCTGAAGTTATTATTTTGTGAAAATTTGTCTTCCAGAAATGGAACAAGATAGTTATCGATCTCAACGGCAATGACTTTTCCCGCTTTTTCCACCAGCTTTTCCGTCAGAGCGCCGCGGCCCGGGCCGATCTCGATCACGGTGTCTGCCTGTGAAAGCGAAAGTGCGGCAATTATTTTTTCGATGTAATTATTATCAACGAGAAAATTTTGCCCGAGAGATTTTTTGGCGTAGGGTTTCATGAATTGTCCACAGATTAACACAGATGCACACAGATTTTTCTATCTGTGTTTATCCGCGCGAATCCGCGGCTGAATTTTCCGGATATCCCGTTACTTCAATATCCTCACCGTGACGGCTTACTGATACATTTTGCAGCCGCATCGCGCTCGACAGGCGCTGCGCGCCGGTGCCGCCGATGGCCGCCGGGGCGTCTTTACCGGCAATTATCATCGGCGCGATAAAAAACGAGACTTTGTCTATCAGTCGTGCGTCGTAAAAAGACCCGGCGGTTTCGGTGCCGCCTTCGACCAGCACGCTTTGAATTTTACGCTTGGCGAGTTCGTGCAGCACACCGGTCAGATTCCGGCCGCCTTCGGCGATCTGCACGACCTCGACGCCTTCATTTTTTAGTTCCGCGATCTTTTCATTCGGTTCGATGCCGGTAAACAGGATCGTCGGGATTTCCCGCGCGGTCAAAACCAGATTCGCGGCGATCGGCAAACGCAAAGAATTATCCAGCACCACGCGTACGAGCGGCCGCCGCCGTTGAAATTTGCTGCGGTCGGTCAGGTGCGGGTTATCGACCACCGCCGTATTTGCGCCGATCAATATCGCATCGTATTCGTGCCGTATTTCATGCACGCGCTTTAGCGACTCATCGCCCGTAATCCAGCGCGAATCACCGGTGTAGGTAGCGATCCGCCCGTCGAGTGATAAAGCCATTTTCAAATGCACGAACGGCCGCCCGGTTTTATGCCAGTGAATAAATTTTTCGTTTTGCCGCGCGGCTTCCTCCGCCAAAATTCCGGTCACCACTTCAACCCCGGCTTCTTTTAGTTTCGCAAAACCGCTGCCCGAAACCATCGGGTTGGGATCTTCGATCGGCACCACCACGCGCTTGATCCCGGCGTTGATCAGCGCCTCGGTGCAAGGCGGCGTGCGGTTCTGATGCGAATGCGGTTCGAGCGAAACATACGCCGTCCCGCCTTTCGCCTTATCACCCGCCTGCTCCAGCGCGATCGCCTCGGCATGCACGATGTTGTCAAAAATATACGTTCCTTCGCCCGCCACTTCGTGATGCGCGTCAACGATCACACACCCTACCAAAGGATTCGGCGACACCTGCCCCACACCCCCAGCCGCCAGCGCTAACGCCCGCCGCGTCATGATCACATCAAATTCTGAAAATTGCTGTTCCATTATTGTCTACACGCTTACGCGTGTAGTTAAATTCTACCGTTGCCTTCGGCACTACGTTCATTGCTATCTTTGACGGCGCCAAAAGTTCAGAGTAGTTCGATCCGCTCCGCGCAATTCTTGCCCTTCTTCAGCCGCCAATGGCGGCGTTAGAGTTTAACTCCATGCGTAAGCATGGAGTATGACGAGCCAGGTAACTCGCAGCCCGCTTGCGGGCGACAGACGCTAGTCTTTCCAGAGATATTCATCAATTTCAATTCCATTCGCCTTCAGCAAACTTTCATATTCATGTTTGTAATCAAACTTCGCATGGTGCTTCTCTTGCTCGCGGATATATTTACGCACGGCTTCAAACTGTGACTCACTTACGGTAAAAGCCCCGTAGCGTCTCGCCCATCCAAACCGCCCTTTCGTCAGCACTCTCGCCCGTTTCGAAGAATTTGCCTTTAGATCCCGAACGAAAGACGAAATGTCACTAATAGGTTTTATTTTTACAAGCAGATGAACATGATCCTCTATTCCGTTGATCTCAAAAGCTATTCCACCTAGGCCGCGAACCGTGCCGCCGAGATATTCATGCAAGCGCGGTTTCAGTTCATCTTTAATAAAGGGATATCGCCCTTTTGTGCCAAACACAATATGATAAAGCAAATTTGTGTGGGACATTTTTGCCTCTTCCGCCTGCCGGCAGGCTTGTTCAATTTTTCCGTCTTGCTACACGCTTACGCGTGTAGTTAAATTCTGCCGTTTGCCTGCGGCAAACTAAAACTTTAACTCAAAACTGTACTCTCAATAACACCATATCGATCCATCGTCGCTAATTCCACCATCGCCAAGGCGCTAAGTCTTAATCTCGCTTCAATCGTTGCCGACGGAGTCAGCTTATTCTTCAGCCGCCTTAGGCGGCGACAGATACTCATGAACCGTCTAATTAAACAATCCGTTCACATAATTTTCCGCGTCAAAAACCATCAGGTCCTCGACGCCTTCGCCGATGCCGACATAGCGGATGGGCAGATTTAATTCTTTGGCGATGGCGACGGCGATGCCGCCTTTAGCGGTGCCGTCGAGCTTGGTCAGCACGATGCCGGTCACGTCCGCCACTTTTAAGAATTGCCGAGCCTGTTCCAAACCGTTCTGGCCCGTGACGGCGTCGATGACCAGCAGAGTTTCGTGCGGAGCGTCGGGCACTTCGCGGGCGGCGATGCGTTTCATTTTTTCCAGCTCCGCCATCAGGTTCGACTTGTTGTGCAGACGCCCGGCGGTATCGACGATCAGCACATCCGAATTGCGGGCCTTGGCCGCGGCCAGCGCGTCAAACAAAACAGCCGCCGGATCGGTCCCCTGTTTTTGCTGGATCAGCGGAACTTCCGCGCGTGTCGCCCAGATCTCCAGTTGCTCCGAAGCCGCCGCGCGAAAAGTGTCCGCCGCGCAGATCAGCACGTCGTTTCCTTCGGCCTTGATACGGCTGGCGAGTTTGCCGATGGTGGTCGTCTTGCCTACGCCGTTCACGCCTACGACCATCAACACATAGGGCTTGATATCTTCCGGCACAGCGGTCTCCGCCGCCACGCCCGCGCTTTCCGAGCCGTGCAGGATGGTCAGCAATTCATCTTTCATTGCGCGTTTCAAAGCGGAAAGATCGCCTATCTCCTGCCGCGAAACTCCCTTGCGCACAGTTTCGAGCACCTGCATCGTCGTCGCGATCCCGATGTCGGTCGCTATCAGCGCTTCTTCCAGCTCATCGAGCAAGCCTTCGTCGATCTGCTTGCGGTTCTCAAAAACCTGGTCGAGTTTGGAATTCAGCGAATCGCGCGTGCGCTCGATCGCCCGGTTAAGGCGGACACTAAATTCTTTTTCAACCGCTTCTTCCTGGGCCTTGAGCTCTTCGATGGACTTGTCCAGCCCCAGCACCGAGGTCGAAAACGGTTTATCACTGTCTTTTTTTCTACGCCAAAACATAAAAGCTATATATCAATACTTTCCCCGTCAAAAAAACGGTGTGAATAACAAAGTTTTGATTATAGCATTGGAGCGCAGACTTTAGTCTGCTCGAACGCTGCGCGTTCGCCTGCATAATAAATTGTGCGTTCCGATCAGTTAGCCACCGAAAAACCCATCTTTTCGTGTGAGCGGTAAAGCGCCAGGCCAAAGATGCAAGCTGTTACGATATAAAGGTAGAAAGAAAGAATGTTGGCGAGAAACTGCGAGACCAGCGGTATCGGCAGGTTGTTTATCCCGCCATAAATGATCCCTGACGCGAGCAGCATCAGCAGATAAGTACCGAAGGCTTTGAAATAATTTCCGCCCATCTGCCGCATCATGCCAAACCCGACCAGCGGGTTTAACGTCGAACCGATGCTCTCCGTATAACCGGCCACCGTCAGCGCCGCGGGAAAATAAAATACTCCCCACAGCACCGTCAGTAATAAAAGCAGGATCAGCCCGATCAATTGCGGCATTTTCTTTTGAATAACGGCCTCAAGCGCGGCGTTTTGCCCGCCCTGATAAGCTTGAGAATTCGGCGACACACCGTAAGGCGAAGTCGGCGTTTTCTGCAGATCCTGGATGCGTTTTATCGCATTGGCTTCGCTTTCGCGGCTTTTTCCTTCGATCGCTTCCTGCAGCGGATCTTTCGGGCCAAAGCCCTGATTCTGCGCCGTGATCGCTGGTTTAGATGCCTGTAAGGCAGGGGTTTTTGAAGCCTCTGCAATGCCGCCCATAATAGATCTGAATATAATGATCCCCACCAGGATCATCGGGCCCCAGGTTACGATGCAGGTCCCCAGGCCCAAAAAGCACGGCAAAAGGATCGTGTTCCAGATCGAAAAATCTTCGGTGTCCGGCATAAAGCTTTCCGTCATATTGCCGTACGCTACCTGGTTGACGGCTTTTGTCGCGCTGCCATAAACGATCGCCACCATCAGCACGCTGCACACCAGCATTGTCATCAGTCCCGGGAAAAGCCCTCCGAACGCCGTCGTTACCATTCCCAGGTAAACGCCGATACCCAGCAGGCTGGTTATGATCGCGCCCAGGATAAGGCCGAGGGGAAACTTGAAAGGGTAACTGCAGGCGGCGGTAAAATCCGCAAAAGAAAAATTCGGATCGACGTAGGCGCCTGGGGCGGCTTTTGAATTAAAGGTCGATCTGCCGCCATTACTGCCATTACTGTTGGTATTTTTTACCGGTTGTGCCGGTCCCGCGCCAGATAGGCCAAAAGGATTGCACATATCGCCGCAGAGCGGGCAAATTCTGACTTTCGCGATCGAGCGCGGGCATTCCGAGCAAAACAGGCTGAGACACTGGCGGCAGGCAAACGCCGCTTCCCTTACCGGATGAAGAGCGCAGTCTTTACCGTTACCTGATGTCGTGCCGGTGAATTGTCCGATCGGCGCATTCGGCGGCACGACCTCTGTTTTTACCGGCTCGGCAGGCCCGTTTTCAAAAGGCGCAAATCCGGTCGAAGTATGCGGCGGCGTTCCCCCAAAATTAACGTGCGTTTCTTCGTGAATGATGGTGTTGGTTTGCCCGGACGTTTCCGCCCCATCGGCTGCCGCGAAGTTTTCCGTCGTCGTCGCCACATTACCGCTCACCATCGGGGGCTGCCCGCCAAAATACGGGGCCAGCGCCGGCACTAACTTTGCCTGTACCCAGGGCCGGTTTCCGCATTTGATCTTATCTTCCGGCAGCAGAGAGCTTTCGGCGATCCATTGCGTCAATCCCGCAAAATCGGTTTCGTAAATGTTACCGGCAACTTCGACTTGCCAGATATCTTGTTGTTCCATTTCTTGCTCCTAAGAGACAGGTAAGGTTTCTTCCGCCGAGAGGGTTGGAATGGCGGGGCCCATAATAGGCGCGCTGGGCGCGGGTGCAATGGGAGTAACAGGGGTTGCGTCTATTGTTGCGGCCGTCGTTGCGGCTGTTTCTGCGGGAGGAGTTATTTTCGGCGTGTGGGTGCGCCATGAAGCCGAATGCGGTTTGATCTGCCCGGCCTTGCAGGCATCGATCAGCGCCTGGACAACGGTTGCGTCATAACGCGTACCGACAAAAGATTCGACCCGCGCCAGGGCGGCGTCAAGCATCATTCCCTTCTGGTAAGGGCGGTCGGTGGTCATCGCGTCAAAGGTATCGGCCACGGAAATTATCTTGGCCTGGAGCGGGATCTGGTGTCCCTTCAACCCCTGCGGGTATCCCTGGCCGTTGACCATTTCGTGATGCATATACATTCCCGGCAGGAAATCTTTCATCGCCGGGATCTGCGACATTATCTTGTAGCCCCTCTGCGGGTGCTGCTTCATTATTTCAAATTCTTCATCCGTCAGCGCCGCGGGTTTTTTCAGTACCGCATCGTCGATCGCGATCTTGCCGACGTCGTGCAGCAGCGCGCTGATGCGTAGTTTTTCCAGTTCCTTTTCATCCAGGTGCATCCGCTGTCCTATCGCGACGGAAAAACGCGCAACTCTTTCCGAATGGCCGCGCGTGTATCTATCCTTGCCGTCGATCGCGGCGGCGAGAGCTTTGACCGTGCCGACAAAAAGCTCGCGGTTTTCGGCAGCCGCCTGTTCCAGTTGCGAGATGTGTTCTTCCAGCCAATCCGCCATTACGTTGAAAGATTCGCTAAGTGTACCGAGCTCCGTTGGATTTTTTGACTGGATGCGGGTAGAAAAATCTCCCGATGCGATAAGTTTGGCGGCCCTGACCAGCTTTACCACGGGCTTCGTCAGGCTGTGCGAAAGCAAAAATCCGACCACCACTACAAAACAAAGAAAGCCCAGGCTGATGAACCACATCTGGTCGCGCATTTCGGTGACCGAAGCCATCGCCTGCTTTTCATCCTGGATAGCAAAAACTCCCAGCACGTTTTTGTCGCCAAACTGCACCGTCGAATAAGCGCCGATCAATTTTTTCTGTTCGCCGTTTTGCTCCGCCGTAAAAGGAAACAGTGCCGACTGGACCGAATCGCGCGAGCCCTGCCATTCCTGCACTATCGGCAAAGTGCCCATCGACCGCTGTTCCGCCACCACTTTCCGGTCGGCGTGGAAAACCGTGTTTCCCTTCTCGTCGATAACGAAGGTGATCGGCAGGCCCTGCTCCCAAAGTTCCTGTTCGGATTTGGCGGAGGGCTGTTCCATTATGTTGTTTATTTCGCTGAGCGATATCACGGCGACGACGGCGGCGATTATCTCGGCGTTCTGCTTGTCCATGATCGGTGAAGCTACCGCCATGCTCATCTCACCGCCGGTTTGAATAAACTTAGGCGGGCTCCAGACGACCTTTTTCTCACCCAGTGCGCCCAGTACTTCGTCACTGATCCCGGACATTTCGCGTTCGCTGATCTTATCCATCCGGTAAAGCGAAAGCGGCTTGGCCCCGACCGGGTTGATCGAGATCGCCAGCAATCCCCGGTTCTCCTGCAGGATCGCCTGCAGCTTTTGTTCGTTTTCCGTGGAGGTAAGCGAAATGGCGTCTTGCGCCAGATTCATCGCCTCGGCGTAGTTGCGCACGAGGTCGGCATAACGCTGGGCAAACATTTCGATCTGCCGGGCCTTATCCTGCACTAACTGGGTCTGGTAGCGCTCTTCCACCAGCCGCAGCTCCTGTCCGCTGCGATTGGCCAAAAGCCAGCCCGTCACCGCCAGCGGCACTAAGCCCACCAGCAGCAATACACCCAGAACTGGGTATAGAAGTTTTATTTTTCCCGGTTGAATTTTAAAAGGCATTACAGAGGTTCGAAGAAAGGATTTCTCCTCTTTAATTTTACGAAATATGCACAACAAACGTCAATAATGTTTAATAAGTTTATTTTTCGTTATCTGAGCGGCATCCGAAGGGCAGAAACTAGGGCAGTTATGGAGCGTGTTGATGTTTGAGCGAATTAAACACGCTCATAACTGTCGCATTTCCGCCTGTTTACTTGGTGTAGTGGGTCAATCTGACGATTTGTCCGCGTAGCGGACTGGAGAGAATAGCCCAGGGCTTTAGCCCTGGGTACTTATCAATTTGAAGTTCCAGCCCTGAAAAGGGCGGCAGAATCCGGTCATCTGCCGCCCTTTCAGGGCTAACTCATTTTGAGTTCATATACCCAGGGTGGCGCTCGCTTACCCTGGGCTATTTTCTTTGTCCCCCTTGGGGACTTCAAGGATAGAGAGCTATTGTCTCTGGCTCAGGTAGATCCGGTCGTACGTGAGATTGCTGACCTTTGGTTCCGATCCGTTGATGCGGGTTGGCACCAGCGTCACGGTCAAAGTCTTCTGCTTTGCCAGCAGCGCGGCGGTTTCGGGCCGCAGTTCGAATACCGCGTTGCGAACCACCGGATGCTTATGCGGCGATCCCGAAGCGACCACCGAGAATGTGCCTACAAAGCTTGCGCCGATCGCGGTAGCCCGGTTGGCTTTCGGATTGCCGACAAAAACCTTCAGGATCGCGCTCTCATTCGGCGGCAGTTTAAGCCCGTCGATATGAAGTTCGAGTTGTCGCGGAGCGCCAGCCGCCAGCATCTTGAGATTGTTTTTATGGACCGTCGGCAATGCCACTGAAACCGCCTTCGGTTTGGTGCCCACTTTGGTGGCCGTCTGGGCCGCCGAGGCCGCGACGATCAGCGGCTTCGCAGCCGTAAATTTAGCGCCCTTTGACACCACCGGCGCCTTTGCCACCGGGGCTGCCGGCGCCGTTTGCGGCGCCTGGTACGAATACCGCAGGTTGGCTTGTTCATTGGCCGCCAGAACGTCCGACACCGTGATGTAGACCCAGTCACCGTTCTCATCATAGAAGTTGAATTGCTGGTTAAGCCACGATGAATCGGTATAGTTGCCCTGGCTTCCGGGAGTGTTTACCCAAACGTCCCACAGCCGGTCGATATTCGAGTGATGGGCAAAGAAGACCGGGTCTTGCGCGGCCGTCGCCAGAACACCCATATCGAGACAGCCGACGTCCTGCGAATGATCTTTCACCGGGTCAGTTTGATTGGGGTACGGATAGAAGCAGCCGGTTTGCAGCGCCCCTGTGCCGGAATCGGCCGTCCAAATGTGCACCGGGCCGTGCGGATTATTTTCCATCGCCCCGGCCGGGAAAATATTATGCGCGGGATCGGATTTTCCGCCCATATAAGCGGCCGTTCCCTGTGTGCCCATGACGATGTTCATATTGGCCGGGCCCGTATATGCCGCGGGGATAATGTCGCCCGGCTGGCTGCCGCGATACTGGTCGTAAAGTGAACCTTGCGTAAAGGTCGGCGGGAAGGTGGCATGGGTCGGATAGGTATTCCAGTCCCAGTAAGCGAGCCGGAATGAGGGGTCGCCGATCAGGTTGCCGAGAATGCGTTCGTGCACATACAGGTAACAGCGATGCCAGGGCATGAACCACCAGCCGCCGTGGATCTCATAACTGCTCGGGTCATAACCGCCCGAGCAATTGTAGCAGTGGACATCTGCCTGCTGCATCCAGCCGCGCGGATCGTTGGGGTTGGTGGTCTGGAGATTTCGTAACGCCTGGTAAGCGCTTTGCAGGCGCGCAACTTCCGAAGTGTCCAGGTCCCAGATGCTCTTCCGTGGAGCTACATTAACGCTGGTATCAAAGGTAATGTGTTTAGCCGGGCCGGTCGGGGGCGGCGGGCTGCAATCAACCGGCAATTCGTGCCCCGTTGATGTTTGTGCCCAAAGCGGCCTCGAGTTAAGGCCCAGGAATGCGGCTACCGCACCTGTGCCGAATGTGGCGATAAATCTTCGTCGATCCATTGATTCTATCCTCCATAAAATGTAAATGTTGAAAAGGCGCTGCAATAAAATCGAAAAGGCTTGATCTTACCGGGCAGCGGCATGTCTTTTAACAACTCAAAAGGCTTTGCCTATAAGTAGATAAATCAAGTTTTTGCAGTTTTCGTGTTGTTTCGTGTGTTTTCGTGGTTCCAGTTCTTAAGTCTTTGGTTATCGAAGTTAAGGCCTGGAACCACGAAATTACACTAAAAGACACAAACAAAACATAAGACAAATTCCTGACGTTATAGGCAAGCCCATCCATCCTTTAAACTCAGCGGGGCCTATAAATTTAGAATTGAGACTTATAGGCCTGTTTGCGCAGTACGCGACGAATTTCCAAAATGGCTATCCAACCGATTTGCCGAAAAACGCATGGGAGTCAGAAAAACAAGCCAAAATTTATAGTGGAAAAAACTATATCACCAAGCGTTATCCCTGTAAATGCAACAAAATTTGCAAAATCACCCTTCAGGATTTTCAAACTTTTACATAAATGCTTGCGTCTAAAGGTTTGAATGTGAAAAACTCACATTTGTGGAAATAGAAGGAAATCTCGCTTGGGACCGTGACACGAGAGAGATGGTATCAAATTTAAGCGATGAGCAGATTGTCGAAATTGCCGTTTCAAGCGATCCGGATGCTTTCGGCGAGATCGTTAAACGTTGGGAGCGCAAGATTTTCGCGCTCTGTTTTGGAATGCTCAGCCGCGAGGAGGATGCCCGCGATGCCGCCCAGGAAACCTTTATTTCCGCCTACCGGAATCTGGGCAATTTCCGGGGCGAAGCCAGGGTTTCATCCTGGCTGCACAGGATAGCGGTCAATCAGTGCCTGACCAAACAGCGGCGTTCAAAGGTCAGAAGCGAAAGTTCTTTGGAAGATGAAAACAGCGCTAACGAGGCCGCTTTTGCCTCTCCGAACGGGCTAAACCCCGCCCGGACGGCCGAGCAGAACGAGCGGATCGGTGCAGTAAGAACGGCGGTTAATTCCCTGCCGTCAGACTTAAAACAGGTGATCGTAATGAAAGAATTTGAGGAATTGACCTTTCAGGAGATCGCCGACGCTTTGGACCTGCCGCTGAGCACGGTAAAAAGCCGCTTGTACACGGCGCTGAAACAGTTACGGTTAAAACTGGAAAGAAAACCGATGGAAGTAGTTTAAGTGATGAGAGAACAGTGACAAGTGACGAGAAGTCTTACTTGCTCTTATCACCATGATGTTTGAGTAATGAGTAAGAGATAACAAGCGACAAGCGAAAAATTCTTTCTTGTTACTTGTCACTGTTCACTTGTTACCAGGTAAAAAAGATGAGCAACAACAATAATCATCATTGTGACTTTTCGGAAACGCTGGTTTCGTATCTTTATGGCGAAACGGGCGCGTCGGAAAGCGATAAGTTTAAGTCGCATCTGGCGCATTGCGCTGCGTGTGCGGAAGAGTTCGCCGGGTTCGGCGCGATGCGTTCTTCGCTCGCCGAATGGAAGCAGGAAGAGTTTGCGCTGATGAGCGCGCCGGTGATCGAACTGCCCGTTCGCGATATTCCTGTCGTCTTAACAGACGAACCGGCATCATCCTGGCTGGACGCTGTCCGCGCGTTCTTTACACCGAAGGTCGCTTTGACTGCGGCCGGGTTTGCCGCCGTGCTGATCTGCCTCGGATTGGCCTTTGCTTTTATGGCCTCACAGAATACGGCAGATAAAAATTTGGTAGCCGATAATTCGCGGAAGGAAAAAACCGAAACTGTAAAGGCTGTGGCACCTGCTCAGCAGGAAAATAGAGTAAATATTGCCGAAGTCGATCGGACCGCCGCGCCGAAAAAGAACGACGTTAAGGTGATCACCGAAACCCACGAAAAGGCGCCGAAGCCGGTTCGGGAATATGCGAATTACCAGCCGAGAAATTACCAGCCCAAAAATAATGTGGCGGTGACCAACAAACATCAGGATGCGCCAAAAACCGATAAACAGGATGTGAAAACTTTGAGTACTGACATTTACGAAGATACGGAAGATGATTCTCTTCGTTTAGCTGACCTCTTTGCTGAGGCTGATACTGAATAATTTTTTGGGAAAGAACCTATGAAAAATAATAACTCTTTAATTTTATTAGTATTGTTTATCCTGACGATCTTCGCCGGCACTGTCAGTGCCCAGGACCGTCCGCCGGAAGGCGACCGTATGCCGCCTCCAGGCCAGCCGGGCCCTCAGGGCCAGCCGGGAATGCCGGGGCCACAGCGCCCGGAAGACGACCGTGGTGAAATTTTACGGCAATTGAATTTATCCCAGGAACAATTTCAGTCCATCAGAAAACTTTTAGCCGATAACGGCCCGAAAGTACGCGAGGCGCAGCGTGATTTTCATGACGCTCAGGAAGCGCTCGACGACGCGATCTATGCGGACACGGTCGATGAAGTGCTGGTCCAAAGCCTCACCAAGCGCTCTTCCGAAGCGCAGGCGACGCTGATGAAACTGCGCACCATCAATGAATTTGCGATCCGGCGGATATTGAGCCCGGAACAGGTGATAAAATTCCGTGATCTGCGCAGGCAGCAGATCCAGGAGAGACGGGAACGGCAGAAAACGCTCCGGCAGAATGGCGATGGCCCGAATCCAAATGGACGCCCGAATGGCCGCCGTCCCCCGATGGGACAGCCCGGCCAACCTGGCATGCAGCAGCCGGTGAATAATGCTTTGCCGAACCAGTCGCGAAAAAAACCCACGCAATTTTAGTTTATTGAGCCAGGGGCTCTATCTTCAGCCGGCTTGTTATTAACAGGCCGGCTTTTGTTTTACCGGGAGCGCGGACGCCCCGTCCGCAGCGAACGCGCAAGCGTTCGAATGCTTCTGCCCGCTTCCGCCCCCTTCTGCCCCCCTTCTGCCGCTGCCGAAAACTGCCGGTTTCAGGCTGCCGTGCAGCCTTGCGGACGGGCCGTCCGCGCTCCGACTATAAGGGCGCCTGTTTTGCTTTTCTCCAATCTCTGCTATCTTTTAAGCGAATCCTAACGTAATAATTCAATGAATTTCATAAAAAGATTTTTGCTTGAATTACAAGAGGTGACTTTACTGGCCGGGCGTTCATTCGCCAGCTTGCTGAAGCACCCGCGATACCCATCTGAAATTGTCACGCAGATGGATATGATCGGCGTTGGCTCGCTGCCGATCATATTATTGACCGGATTTTTCACCGGCGGTGTACTGGTAGTGCAGGGTTATCAAACGCTGGCCTATTACGGCGGGCAGGGCGAGACCGGCAAGCTGGTGGCGGCTACTTTGATCCGGGAACTGGGGCCGGTTTTGACGGCGCTGATGGTAGCCGGGCGGGTCGGTTCGTCGATCTCAGCCGAACTGGGTTCGATGGTCGTTTCGCAGCAGATCGACGCCATGCGGGCGCTCGGCACGGACCCGGTAAAAAAACTGGTGACGCCGCGCGTGCTGGCATTGATCTTCACGCTGCCCTTGCTGACCGGGGCCGCTGATATTTTCGGGCTGATCGGCGGCGGGATCGTATCTTCCCAATTGTTCAGCCTTTCACAAAACGTTTATATAAATTCCGTCCGCTCCGGAATAACCACTGACGATGTTATCGGGGGCATTATCAAGCCGGTCATTTTCGGGCTCATTATCAGTATCATTTCGTGTTACAAAGGGCTGACCACAACGGGCGGAACGGTCGGCGTCGGGCGCTCTACTACCAGTGCCGTCGTGCTGGCATCGATCTGGGTCATCATCGCGGACTTTTTCCTGTCGCGTATCTTACAGATCATTCTCGATCGGATCTGATGCTGCATGCTTTTTAATTTTGGTTGCCGCAGGCAACGGCATTAATGCTGCGTGTTTTTTACTTTAGTTGCCGCAGGCAACGCCAGAATTTAACTACACGCGTAAGCGTGTTGAATAAGATAAGCCCTAAAAATGGCAGTAGAACAAAAAAGAATTCATAAAAGCCTTACCCCGTCGAGCAACGAGTTCAAGGGTGGTTTTTTTGCGAAGGTGGACGATCCCGAGCGGGTGGTTCCCTCGATCGAGTTTCGCGACGTTTGGCTTTCCTTTGACGAAGAACCGATCTTAAAAGGAATCAGTTTTACTCTGCGGCGGGGCGAGACAAAAATAATCCTGGGGCGCTCCGGCGGCGGCAAATCCACCATCATCAAACTTGTGCTCGGCCTGTTAAAACCCGACAGCGGCCAGATCCTGATCGATGGCGAAGATATTACCGAATACAGCGAAGTCGAAATGATGCCGGTGCGGAAAAAGATCGGAATGGTCTTTCAGGAAGGCGCATTGTTCGATTCCCTTTCGGTCTACGAAAATGTCGCCTATCGCCTGCACGAACAAAATATCCCTGAAGAAGAGGTCGAAGCCGAGGTCAGAAAAATGCTTCGCTTCGTTGACCTCGAAGACGCAATTGATAAAATGCCTATCGAGCTTTCCGGCGGCATGCGGCGGCGCGTCGGAATTGCCAGGGCCCTGGTAGGTAATCCGAAAATGGTGATGTTTGACGAACCTACCGCGGGACTGGACCCGCCTACTTCGCGGACGATCTGCGAACTGGTGGTAAAGCTGCGCGATCTGGAAGATGTTTCTTCTATCTTCGTGACGCATGAGATGAACACGCTCGAATTTCTTTGCTCCGAGTATGCTACCTTTGACGAGCAGCATGAAATTGTGTTCGAACCCGAAGGTGAAAGTCTTTGCCTCTTGAATACGGAAATTGTTATGCTTCGTTATGGCCACGTGATCTTTAACGGTACGGATGAGCAGCTAAGAGCGTCGAACGACGAATATATAAGGCGGTTTTTGGTCGGAAAGTAAGTGGAGGTAATTAGTAATTGGTTAGTCGATAGTTGGTTTTAAGAACCTGCTTGCTGGTACTTTTACAAATACCCGTTACTAATTACCAACTACCAATTACTCAATAAGATGCCAGCTAAAAAATCTATCGGTTTTAGTCAATTGCGCGTCGGGCTTTTTACGCTGGCGGCGCTTTTGGTGCTGGCGTTCCTTATCTTAAACGCGACCGGTGATTTCAATCCTTTCGAAAAGAAGATGCGGTTGAAGGTCCGTTTCCCCGCCGCCGACGGACTGCGCGAAGGCGCCGAGGTTCAGTTGGCCGGCGTTCCTATCGGAAAAGTAGAGGACGTCAGGCTGCTCTCTCCCGACGATCCCGAAGAAGCCAAGATCGAGGCCAAGCTGGCCGTATCGCAAAGCCTGGAAGGCAAATCTATCAGCGAACGCATCCGCACCGATTCCACCGCCCGGCTGATGGCCGTCTCAGTGCTTTCCAACGACAAGCTGATCGATATCAGCCCCGGCTCGATGAAAGGCGAACCCGTGCAGGAAGGCCATATTTTGGAATCCCGCTCGGCCACCGGTATCAATCAACTGACCGAAACCGGCAACGATCTGCTGCAGCAGATCAATAAGCTCGCCATCCCCGCCAACGAAATTCTTAACAAGGCGAACCGCGGCGAAGGAACGCTCGGCCGCATTATCAACGACGATTCTCTTTATAAAACTTTGGATACCTCCGTCGCCGAAGCCAGGACCACCATGGTCAAGCTGCAATCTATTCTGGAGGAAGTAAAATCCGGCAACGGCACCGCTAGTAAATTGCTCAACGATCCCGAGCTTTATAACAAACTCACTAACACCGTCGCCCAACTGGAAGCCGTCTCCGTCGATCTGCGCAGCGGCAAGGGAACCGCCGGAAAATTGCTGACCGAAGACGCGCTCTATAATGACGTGCGCGGCGGCCTGGCCGATCTGAAAGTGGCGGTTAACGAACTCCGCGGAACGATCAAAAATCTCGATGAAGTTGCGGTGCAAATAAAAGGCATCGCCGGCGATCTCAACGCCGGAAAAGGCACCGCCGGAAAACTCCTGAAAGACGACGCTCTTTATACCGAAGTCCGCGCCAGCTTGAACAAACTCGATAATATCCTCGGCAACGCGCAAAGCGGCAAAGGAACGCTCGGAAAACTTATTACCGATGACAGCCTCTACAACAATCTCAATAATTTTTCCGCCGAAAGCACCCAGATGATCAAGGATTTCCGCGCCAATCCCAAGAAATATCTCACCATCCAACTAAAACTCTTCTAAAATTCGCCCATTCGATTTTCCCTGAAATAGTCGCGCTTCAATTTAAAACTAAGCGACTCTACCTGGGAGCGCCGGTGTCCCGCCGGCTTGGATCGCGCAGCGATCTGGAAAAGCTTCAGATTTTACGTCAGTTAGCGCGAGCAAGTCGCGCTTGCCGGCGGGACACCGGCGCTCCCGGTTTACCGATCATTTAACCTATCGTTCTATAAATATGTGCAGTTTACAGGCAAAGCCCAAATCACCAAACACACGAAATGTATCGACCATCAAAGACAAACTTATTTTTTGAATACATGAACTTTATATTATAAAGTACTTGACAAACGGAATGACTTGGCGTAAATTCCAATCAGTGGGTGATCCGCTAAAAACGTTTGGAATCACACAAAACATGAAAATTAAAATATTATCCGCAATTTTCCTGACGCTGATCCTGGTTTTCGCGAGTTACGCCCAGACGCTTGATAAAGCTAGGCTCGACCAGTTTTTTGACCGGCTGGCGGAAAAAAACAAGGCGATGGGCAGCCTGACAATTGTCAAAGACGGCAATGTTCTCTACACCCGCGCGATCGGCTACAGCCAGATCGGCGAAGCGGAAAAGAAACCTGTTACCACTGCGTCGAGATTCCGGATCGGTTCGATCACAAAAATGTTCACCGCCGCGCTTGTGCTTCAGCTCGTCGAGGAAAAGAAATTAAAGCTGGCCGACACGCTCGACAAATTCTTCCCGCAGATCGCGAACGCCGATAAAATTACTATCGGGCAGATCCTTGCGCATCGCAGCGGTATCCATGATTCATTGATAGATAGAAATTTACGGCCAGTGTCGAGGACGGAACCGGTAACGAAAGAACAACTACTCGCCCTGATCGCAAAAGGCAAGCCTGATTTCGAGCCCGACGCGAAGCATTTATACAGCAATTCGGGCTACGTAATTTTAGGTCTCATCGTTGAAAAGGTCACGGGAAAGACTTACGAGGAATCTTTGCGAAAGAGGATCACGTCAAAAATCGGCCTCAAGGATACTTACATCGCGACGGGAAATATCGATGTAAGCAAAAATGAAGCTCTTACCTATATGAACCTCGGCGGGGAGTGGAAACCGGTCGAAGAAACTCACCCGAGTAACCTCTTTAGCGCAGGCGCGATCGTCTCGACGCCGAACGATCTGGCTAAATTCATCCGGGCGCTGTTTGAATTAAAAGTCATCCGGGCGGAAAGTCTTACGCTGATGAAAACGATGAGGGACGGAGACGGCATTGGGATGGAGCCCTTTAACTTCGCCGGGAAGACCTTCTACGGGCACACGGGAGGGGCCGACAATTACGGCGCGTGGCTGGCCTACCTGCCGGAAGAAAAACTCACCGTTGCCTACACTACGAACGCGAAGGTTTACCCGGTTAAAAATATCGTGAGCGGTGTTATCGACATTTACTACGATAAGCCGTTCCAAATTCCTGCCCTGGAATCGGTCGCCGTCAGCCCGGAAGTTCTCGACAAATATGTCGGAGTTTATGGGGCCCCGGACGCTCCCGTAAAATTTACGATCACCAGAGAAGGCTCGACGCTTTTCTTTCAGCCGCCGGGGCAAGCGGCCGCCGTTCCGCTCGAAGCGGTCGCTACGGATAAATTTCAGATCGAGGGTTCGGTGGTCGTTGAGTTTGACGCCGCGAAAAAACAAATGACCATAAAACGGGGCGGCGGGTCGAGAATTTTCACAAAGGAAAATTGATCCTCATAAGGCGCGGATTTGTTTTAGGTTTTGTTCGTGCCTTTTTCGTGTGAGTTCGTGGTTTCAGGTCTTAAGACTGGAACCACGAACTCACACGAAAACTGCAAAAAACTTGATTATCTACTTTATAGGCAAAACTTAAATGAGGAATAAATGAAAAACGCCCGTAATAATAGTTACTTTTTCTTTCTGGTTTTGGTCACCGCCCTGTTTACCAACATTCCCGCTTACGCGCAGGATAAAAACGCCGATGTCGACAAGATCTTTAGCGGGCTAAAGGCCGCCGAGCCCGGCTGCGCGGTCGCTGTCTCGCAGAACGGGAAGCTGGCCGCCAGCCGCGCTTACGGCATGGCTGACCTGGAGCGCAGCGTGCAGCTCACCCCGGACACGATCTTCGATGCCGGCTCGGTGGTAAAGCAGTTCGTTGCGGCCTCTGTCCTACTTCTCGTCGAAGACGGCAAACTTTCTCTTTCCGAAGACATCCGTAAATATATTCCCGAGCTGCCCGACATCGGCCACAAGGTCACGCTGGACCACCTGCTTACCCACACCAGCGGCATTCGGGATTGGAGGGCGATCCAGCCGATGTCCGAAGGAGACCCCACCGCGGTCACCATGGCACTCCGTCAACACGGCCTCAATTTTGTTCCGGGAGAGGAATGGGGTTATTCGAACACCAATTATGAGCTATTGAAAGAGATCGTCGCGCGCACGAGCGGGATGTCGTTCACCGACTTCACGCAAAAGCGCCTGTGGGAACCGCTCAAGATGAAATCCACTTTATATCTCCACGATATGGCCGATGTCGTTAAGAACCGCGCTCTCGCTTACAAGAATGAGAAAGGCAAATGGAAGCTTGATATGTATTTCGGAAACCAGCGCGGCGGCAGCGGGGCCCTTCTCACCACGGCGGGCGACCTCGTCATCTGGGATGACGCGCTGACGGCGGGCGCTCTGGGCAAGTTTGTCACCGAAAAGCTTCAGGAACCGGCTGTCTTAAGTAACGGCCGGAAGCTAACCTATGCGCGGGGGCTAAACGTCGATACCCGCGGCGGTTACAAAATGGTGTGGCACAGCGGCGCGGCCGCCGGGTACAGCTCGCTGACGGGCCGTCTTCCGGACCACGGCATCTCTTTTGCCATTATGTGCAATGTGGACGAAGGCTCCCGGTCGGCTTATGCCGGCCGCATCTTCGATCTGTTTCTGCCCCCTGCCGCTTCGGATCCGGCCGCGAGCGCTACCAGTGTTGCCGTAGGCGATCTGAGCGCCAGGGCCGGGTTATTCTTCAACGAGAAAGATGGACAGCCGCTGCGTCTGATCGCAAACAATAACACTCTGGTCATCGGGGGCGGCGGTCCCCTGGTTGCCCTGGCCGCCGACCGTTTCCGCAACCTGCGCCGCTCTGTGTTTTTTATGTCGGAGGCTGATTTCGAATTGCAATTCCTCTCAGCAGACCGGTTCGAGATCAAGACAAAGGAAGGTGGAGCGATGGGGTATCGCCGCGCCCAATCCTATACGCCGACCGCAGCCGAACTGAACGAATTTGCCGGGCGATACGAAAGCAACGAGATGGGAGCGGTCATCGAGGCCCTGCCGGAAAAAGGCGGCCCTGAAAAAGGCCTGGTAATGCGTTTCTACCGCAACCCCGCAAACGCTATTTCTCCCCTGCCGGTCGATCGCGACACATTCATGCTGGGCATGACGGTGTTTCGCTTTGTACGGGACAAGGACGGCAAGGTCACCGGCTACGACTATAGCAATCCGGCGCTGCGCAACATCAGATATACGCGGCTAAGCGACCGCTAAAGATCAGGACAAAAATAAATTATTATGAAAGAACAAACATTTATGGCAATTCAAAACGTAAGGCTCTTCGGCATTATATTTACAATAGGCCTGCTATTGCTCGTACCCTTAATAGCGATGCGGTTCACCAACGAAGTGAACTGGACCAGGGGAGATTTTATTGTCGCCGGGCTCCTGCTGCTCAGCACCGGACTCGCGTGTGAACTGGCGATGAGATCGGTCAAGAAGTTCGAGTACCGGATCGCCCTCTGTGGCGCTATTCTGTTCGCGTGTTTCCTTCTCTGGGGAGAACTTGCGACCGGCTACTTTAGCAGGCTGTTGGGCGGACATTAAGTTGTTAACCTGGGAACGCCGGTGTCCCGCCGGCTGAACGCGCAGCGTTCGGGATGGACATAATTTTGCGTTAGTTAACGCGAAAAATCGCGCTTGCCGGCGGGACACCGGCGCTCCCGGGTTAGTTAACATTTTGGATACCCCCTTTGAAACAATATTGCCGTTAAGCCGTAAAAACGTTATCCTGTCAAAAATCTTTTTTTGTGAGGCATTCTATGAAAAAACTTCTTTTGATCTCTGTTTTTACGGTTATCTGCGCATTTTCTGCGGCTTCAGTAGGGGCTCAGGGGGTCTATATCCCGCGTGAATCGCAGGGCGCGACCGTCTCGCAAAGGGTGGGCGACGCGATGATCTCCGTCACCTATCACCGCCCGGGCGTCAAAGGCCGCAAGGTCTGGGGCGACCTGGTTCCCTACGGGCAGGTTTGGCGGGTCGGCGCGAATGATTCGACCAACTTTGAAACCAGCGTCGACGTGACCATCAACGGGCAAAAACTTCCCGCCGGCAAGTACGCGCTTTTTGCCATTCCGACGGCCGGTGAATGGACCTGGATCTTTAACAAGAACGCGGGCCAGTGGGGCACCGATTATGAGCAAAATAAAGCTCAGGATGTAATAAAGGTTACCGCCAAGCCGTCGCCCGGCGAGATGACCGAAGCTCTCATTTACGAATTTGAAAGCGTAACTCCGACCACCGCCAAACTGGTTCTCCGTTGGGAAAAAGTGCGGGTTCCTTTTACGGTTGACGTCGGTGATGTGAACGCACGCGTATTAGCCAAGCTCAAAGACTCCGCCGTTAATGCCAAGCCCGATGATTTTCGCGCTCCGGCATCGGCCGCCGCCTACGTTCTCAACAATAAGATCACGGCCAGTTATGCCGAGGCCATAACCTGGTTCGACAAATCGATCGCGGTCCGTGAGACTTTCGGCAACACGCGCGGCCGGGCCCTGCTTTCGGCGGAAATGGGAAACACCAAAGACGCTGTCACCTTCGGCGAAAAAGCGCTGGCGATCGCCAAAGCCGCTACGCCGCAGATCACCGGCCAGGCCGTTGATGACCTGACAAAATCAGTAGCGGGCTGGAAGGCTAAAAATTAGTTTATGGAGCGCGGGCATCCTGCCCGCAGTTTTGATCCCCGTCTTTTTAGGCGGCTCCAGCTTTTTTCAATTGCCACTAGCTTTAGCTAGTGGATACCAAAGTGATTAAAAAGAATAGGGCTTTAGCCAAATGTGTTTGGCTAAAGCCCTAAAATTTTCTATGCTTTATAAAACCACCAGCTAAAGCTAGTGGCAATTGAAACGCGGAAAGCCTACCGTACCTGCAATTCTCTTTCCTTCAGGTATTTGATCTTATCTCTCAGCTCCGCCGCGCGTTCAAATTTCATATCTCTTGCCGCGATGCGCATTTCGCCTTCAAATCCCGCGATCGCTTCTCGCAGGCTTGTCCCCTCGAGTTCATCCAACAAACTATCTTCGGTGGGAATTTTGAAATAATCCGCTTCGTAGGCGGTAACTAAAGTGGATTCGATCGACTTAATGATCGTGGTCGGTGTAATGCCGTGCTCTTCGTTATATATTTCCTGCACCGCGCGCCGCCGGAGAGTTTCGTCGATCGCGTATTTCATCGACTTGGTGATCTTGTCGGCATAAAGGATCGCCCTTCCGGATGAGTTGCGCGCGGCGCGGCCGATGGTCTGGATGAGCGAACTTTCCGAACGCAGAAAACCTTCCTTGTCGGCGTCTAATATCGCCACCAGCGAAACTTCGGGCAGGTCCAGGCCTTCGCGCAAAAGGTTGATGCCGACCAGCACGTCAAATTCTCCGCGCCGCAGATCGCGCAGGATCTTGATGCGTTCGAGCGTCTCAATGTCCGAGTGCAGATAACGGACGTTGACGCCGACCTCGGTAAAATACTCGGTCAGATCTTCGGACATTTTCTTGGTCAGGGTCGTGACGAGTACGCGCTCGTTTCTTTCCGCGCGCAAGCGGCATTCACCCAAAAGATCATCGATCTGTCCGCGCACCGGGCGGACCTCCACTTCCGGGTCGAGCAAACCGGTGGGGCGAATGATCTGCTCGATCACTTCGCCGCCCGTCTTGGTCAATTCATAGGGGCCCGGTGTGGCGGAAACATATATCCGCTGGTTTCCGCGCGATTCAAATTCGGGAAAATTCAGCGGGCGGTTATCGAGCGCTGAAGGCATCCGGAAACCGTATTCGACCAGCGTCCGTTTGCGCGACTGGTCGCCGTTATACATTCCGCGTACCTGCGGGATCGTCTGGTGCGATTCGTCGATCACCATCAGCGCATCGTGCGGCAAATAATCGAGCAGCGTCGGCGGCGGCTCGCCCGGCAGTTTTCCCGTCAGGTGGCGCGAATAATTTTCGATGCCGTGGCAGAAACCCATCTCCTTCATCATTTCCAGGTCGAACATCGTCCGCTGGTGCAGCCGCTGCGATTCGACCAGTTTGCCCTGGTGGATCAGCTCCGGTTCCCAATCGTTCAATTCTTCGCGAATGGTTCCGAGAGCGCGGCGGATCGTGCCCTTGGACATTACATAGTGGGTTTTCGGATAGATCGGCAGCCGCGTGGTATGCGTCTGCAAAACCTCGCCGAGCAGCGGGTCGATGCTGGAAATAGCATCGATCTCTTCACCCCAGAATTCTATCCGGTAGGCGGTTTCCTGGTAGCTGGGATAGATCTCTACTATGTCGCCGCGGACGCGAAAACTGCCGCGTTCGAATTCTATTTCCGAACGCTCATACTGCATTTCCACCAGCTTGCGGAGCATATCTTCGCGCCTGAGTTTTTGCCCCGGTTCGATAAAGAACATCATCCCGTAATAGGCATCCGGATCGCCCAAACCGTAGATGCACGAAACGCTGGCCACGATGATCACGTCGCGCCGTTCAAACAGCGCGCGCGTCGCAGACATCCGCAGCCGGTCGATCTCTTCGTTAACGGTGGATTCTTTTTCGATGTAGGTGTCAGAGGCCGGCACGTACGCTTCGGGCTGGTAATAGTCGTAATAGGAAACAAAATACTCGACCGAGTTGTGCGGGAAAAACGTCTTGAACTCCTGGTAGAGCTGCGCGGCCAGCGTTTTATTATGCGCCAGCACGATGGTCGGCCTCTGCGTCTGCTGGATCACATTGGCAATGGTAAATGTTTTACCGCTGCCGGTTATGCCCAGCAAGACCTGGTGATCGGTCCCATCGCTTAATCCATTGACCAGCGCTTCGATGGCGGCGGGCTGGTCGCCCTTTGGTGTGTTGTCGGAAACTAACTGAAAATTCATTTAAAACAAATCCGGCTGCAAGGTTAAACTTTAATTTTACCCGCAGCCGGTTCGTTTGTCATTTCACTGGGAGCGCGGACGTCTCGTCCGCATTGAGCGCTTAGCGCGAAAAATAAATTGCGCTTGCCGGGCGGCAAGCGTGCGGACGGGACGTCCGCGCTCCGACTTTAAGCTACTTCCACCTCTTCCGCTTCAGGCGTAAAAATGGCGATGGCGTCTTCGACGGATTCCCAAACTTCTTTCGGCAGGTCCTTGGTTTCCGCCAGTTTACGAAGATACGGCAAAGCGTCAATTTCCTTGTTCACCTTGATCACATGAATGATGGCCATGCGAACGGTCAGGCTGGGGTGCGATTCCAGCGCCGTCGCGATAGGCTGCGTTTCGCGCGCCTTTAGCAGCAGTGTGAAAAGGGCAAATGCCTCGTATGCCTGTTTGTAATCCTTGTGTGTCAGACGGTCGAAATATCGCTCGACCAGCCCGCCTTCGATCGCGGCGCGCGCGATCTGGCGCATTCTTCCTTCTTCATCCAACAGAGATATCCGCGCCCAGGCGTCCGCCCGGTTAAATCCGAGCCTCGTCAAAACTCTTGCCGCGGCTGCGCGTACTTCGCGCGTCGGATCCGCGCAAGCCAAAATTATCGGTTCAAAGACGGCCTCGTGATCGAATTCGCCCAGGATCTCGACCGAGCGGCATCTGGTAGTAGCGGAAAGGTCATAGAGCGCTACTTGCGAGAGAGCTTCGACGGAATTGCCGGTCTTATGCGCCGCAATGATCCGCATTGAAAGCTCTTTCATTTCTTCGTCTTCGTTAAATTCATCCAGTACCTGCTCGATGGCTTCGATCAGGGCTTCGTCACTGGAAGACGGCAGCACTTCAATTCCGTGCGGATAATCTAACCGCAAAATACTGTTAAAAGGCAGTTCGGAAGCGGAAGCCAACTGAATTTCTTTGGTAAGGACCACCGGCTCCGGTTTGGCGGCGGCGGCTTTTCGCCGCGTTCCTTCATTTCCGGCCAATTTCTTGGGACGTTTTCTGTTGATCGTATCGCTATGCTTGCGCAGCCACTCAAGCTCTTTGTCGCCTTCGATCGCGTCGCCGCTGTCCCAACTGTCCTTTTTACGGCCATTGTCCTTGGCCCCTGCTGCGGCGGCCTGCGCCTTTTTAGCGCGCATCCAGAAAAGCACGCCTATGCACGCAATAAAAAAGAACGCGAATCCGACGGAATACATCCACGCGCCGTCATCCGGCGGCGGCAACTGCCCTGCCTGATGCTGGACCAACCCGTTGTCGACAGGATTTTTTGCCTGTGACCAGACACTAAAAACAAGGCTTTGCAGCAAAGCGAGAAAAGTTACTGATTTTAGGGCGAATTTCGTGAACATAAAACGGGCAAGTCTTTTCTTTAGCGGTGTATATTGAAACTGTGGTGGATAGCGAGAGGGCTTTACGAGGCTGGTGATCGTGATCTTCATAACTTGACAACCGGACCATGACAACAGGGACGGCGTCCGGTCAGTCCAAGCCGAACCAGACTAAATTATGCCCTAATTTTCTTTGTTTGTCATTATTTATTTTTGTTAAACAGCTTTTTGTCAAAGTTATTTCCGTTGAGTTAAAAGAAGGTGTTAGCCTGTGAGCGCGGGCGGGACGCCTGCAAAGATCGCGCAGCGATCTAGAAGCTGTTTATTAATAGCTATTTAGCGCGACTTGGGTCGCGCTTGCAGGCAAGATGCCCGCGCTCCCAGGTTTAGAAGCTTGATAAATCCCACCCGCCATATTTTGCCGATCTGATATTTCGTAATAGATTTATAGCTATATTATGAACGCCCCAAAAACGGTTTCCGAGACAAATTTTTCTTTACTTAAACTGCTTTCCCGCGGCAAAGTCCGTGATATTTATGAAGTTAGCGATCAAACCCTGCTGCTGGTCGCGACCGATCGGATCTCCGCGTTCGACTGCATTCTGCCCACCCCGATACCGGAAAAAGGCTTTGTTCTGACCGCGATCTCGGAATTTTGGTTCAATTTTTTGCAGCAAGTGACCGATCATCACCTGCTCACGGCCGATATCGAAAAAATGCCCGAGGCCGTCAAGGAAAACGCCGATGAATTGCGCGGGCGTTCGATGCTGGTAAAAAAGACAAAAGTTTTTCCGGTTGAGTGCGTGGTGCGCGGTTATCTGGCCGGCTCCGGTTGGAAAGATTATCAAAGAACAGGAGAGATTTGCGGCCACCGTTTGCCCGAGGGCCTAAAGGAATCCGATAAACTTCCCTCGCCTATCTTTACGCCGGCGACAAAAGCCGAAACCGGGCATGACGAAAACATCAGCGAAACGGAAATGGCAAACATCATCGGCGCCGAAGCCGCGGCGCAGCTTAGCCGTCGCTCATTAAAACTTTACGAAGAAGCGAGCGAGTACGCGCGCTCGCGCGGCATCATCATCGCCGATACAAAATTTGAATTCGGACAGGATGAGAACGGCAAAATTATTTTGATAGATGAGGTCTTGACGCCCGATTCTTCCCGTTTCTGGTCCGCCGATTCTTATGCGCCCGGCGGCGCTCAAGCTTCGTTTGACAAACAATTTGTCCGCGACTATCTGGAAACTCTGGATTGGGACAAGCGGCCTCCGGCGCCGGCGCTTCCGGAAGCAATTGTATCCGCCACTACCAATCGTTACACTTCCGCTTATCGGCTGCTCACCGGAAAAGAACTCTCGTTTTGAGTTCCGCCTTCAGGCGGCCTTTTTCTTCGAACATTTTACCGCTCCTGAAGCGATGATGACGTAGTTTTGATTTTGGTTTTGAGATTTTTGTAGTAGAATAGCCAAACTCTTCACTCGATGAAACTGCGCGAACAGATGGAAAATCTGGTAGGACAAATGCTCGACGGGCATATTTTGCTTGGCGAGGCTGTCTCAGAATTTGAGAAATTATATATTCAAAAAGCGCTCGCGCTGCATAGCGATCACCTTTCAAATACCGCCTCCGTACTGGGCATTCATCGCAATACCCTTTCCAAACGCGTAGCAGATTACAAAGCCGCTGCCAAAAAACGCAAAGCAAAAAAGTGACGCCATAATGTAGCGCCGCGTCCCGCCGGCTGTCCTGTGAGCGTCCCGCTCACAGTTAGAAAATCATGTAACTCTGACTGTGCAAAATAATGCGGATGCGAGACGCATCCGCGACAGCCACCGGGACGGTGGCGCTACATTTTTCAAGCTACTTTTTCTCGATCACTTTTATTTCGTCGCCGACCCTGATGGTCCCGCCCGGATTTTCACTTAACAGATTTTCTCCAAAGATCACTCCGCCCGGAACGCCGCGATAGGTCGCCAGGGTCTTCAGCGGTTCTTTGCCGGTAAATTCCCCGAGCTGCTGATCGACGGTGGTGATCACGCAGCGCTTGCACGGTTTGACGCCGTAAAAAATATTTTCACCGACCGAAAATTTTCTCCAACTGTGTTCTTCAAAAGGTTCCGCGCCGGCGGCCACCAGGTTCGGGCGAAACCTGTTCATCGGAAGCCGCTCCTCGAGTTTGCTGTTGAGATCTTCCAACGACCCTTCGCCGATCACCAGAAACGGGTAAGCGTCGGCAAAACTGACAACATCGTCCGCGACCGCGAAATTCGGGTCGACCTCGCGGCGAAAATCATCCGGCATAAAAACCAGTTGGCAGTCGGTTTCCAGCACTTCGGTCAGCCATTTGTTCACTCCGTTTTGGTACTTCAAAGCCTGCGGCTTATCGTTCCATATCTCTACCGTCTGCTCGGATCGCTCGCCGGGTGCGAAGCCGGCATTTATTTCACCATGGCTCGCAGCTTTCAGCACGAGGCCGTCTGCGGTGATCGAAGTTTCAATGGTGGCCATTTTGGGTAATTCGCGCTGGGTAAAGAATTTGCCGCCCCCGTCGGTGATCATCCAGCGGCGGTCGTATTGCAGCCCGCGGCCTTCGATCCTGGCTTCTTTTAAGGAAATTCCCTTCAGGGATTTAACCGGGTAGATGTTGATTTCTGATAAATGCATAAACTTTGGACCGGACAAGTAACGCTTGAAATAGATCTTAGCTTATAGATTATAACTGAGAGATTTTGATTTTATCTATTATCTATTTCGCTTTGCCCATAAAGTAGATAAATCAAGATTTTTGCAGTTTCGTGTTACTTCGTGTGATTTCGTGGTTCCAGTCTTAAGACTTTGGTTACTGAAGTTTAAGACCTGAAACCACGAAACACACTAAAAGACACGAACAAAACATTCTGTCTTTATGGGCAAACTTATTATTTATAAATTAATGTTTCGTTAAAAACTTCCAAAACTTGATAATGTCACTATCAAGTTTTCTGCTCTCAACAGACTCGTGAATAACTTCACTATTGACAAGATGCCCAAAACTTTAGTATATTAGCACTCATAACCACAGAGTGCTAACACTCTGCATTTTACCCATAAGCAAGGAGATAAATCAAATGTCTACAACGATTACACCTTTGCACGACCGCGTGATCATTCGCCGTATCGAAGAAGGCGAGCAGATTCGCGGAGGGATCATCATTCCCGACAGTGCCAAAGAAAAACCGCAGGAAGGCGAAGTCATCGCCGCCGGCGACGGTAAATATAAAGAAGATGGGACCCGCCAGGCGCTCGACGTCAAAACCGGCGACCGTGTCCTTTTCGGCAAATATAGCGGATCAGAGATCAAACTCGACGGAGAAGAATTCCTGATCATGCGCGAAGACGAGATCCTCGGCATCATTTCGCGCGCCGGAGCAGCAGCGTAAAGTCGTAATACGTTATACGTAGTACGCGATACGCGCATAACATCAAAGATCAACAAATTAAACATATCAAACAATATTAAGAAAAATCAGGAATCACGTGTTACGTATCGCGTATTACGTATCACGCCCTTAGGAGGAATCAATGGCTAAACAAGTTATTCACGGTGAAGATTCGCGCGCGGCGATTTTGCGCGGCGTCAATCAGCTCGCCGATGCGGTTAAAGTTACGCTTGGCCCGAAAGGCCGCAATGTCGTTATCGACAAAAAATTCGGCTCGCCGACCATCACCAAAGACGGCGTGACCGTGGCGAAAGAAATTGAACTGAAAGATGCGCTCGAGAACATGGGCGCGCAGATGGTCCGCGAAGTCGCTTCGAAAACCTCTGACGTGGCCGGCGACGGAACCACCACCGCGACCGTTCTCGCCCAGGCGATCTTTAAAGAAGGCGTCCGCACGGTAGCGGCGGGTGCCAATCCGATGGCGCTCAAGCGCGGCATCGAAAAAGCGGTCGAGAAAGTTGTCGCCGAAGTTGCGGCGCAGTCCAAACCGGTCGGCGGTGACATGATCGCGCAGGTCGGCACTGTTTCCGCCAACGGCGACAAGACCATCGGCGGCATCATTGCCGAAGCGATGAGCAAGGTCGGCAAAGACGGCGTGATCACCGTCGAAGAATCCAAGACGATGGAAACCCTGCTGGAAGTCGTCGAAGGTATGCAGTTCGACCGCGGTTATCTCTCGCCCTATTTCGTGACCGACCCGGACAGAATGGAAGCCGTTCTGGAAAATCCGCTTATCCTTATCAACGAAAAGAAGATCAGCTCGATGAAAGACCTGCTTCCGATCCTGGAACAGGTTGCCAAGATGGGCAAACCGCTGCTCATCATCGCTGAAGACGTGGAAGGCGAAGCGCTGGCGACCCTGGTCGTCAACAAACTGCGCGGCACCCTAAACGTCGCGGCCGTAAAAGCCCCGGGCTTTGGCGACCGCCGCAAAGCGATGCTCGAAGACATTGCTACCTTAACGGGCGGCAAAGTCATCAGCGAAGATCTCGGCATCAAGCTCGAGACCATCACGGTTGACGATCTCGGCAACGCCAAGAAGATCACCGTCGATAAAGACAACACCACCATCGTCGAAGGTAACGGCGACGCGGAAGGCATTCAGGGCCGCGTCAAAACCATCCGCAACCAGATCGAAGAAACTTCTTCGGATTATGACCGTGAAAAACTGCAGGAACGCCTGGCCAAATTGGTCGGCGGTGTGGCGGTGATCAAGGTCGGTGCGGCCACCGAAACCGAGATGAAGGAAAAGAAAGCCCGCGTGGAAGACGCGATGCATGCCACCCGCGCCGCAGTGGAAGAAGGCATCGTTCCGGGCGGCGGTGTCGCGCTGGTTCGCGCCGGTAAGGTTTTGGACGATTTCAAAACCGAAGCGGACGATCCGGATGAACAGATCGGTGTCACCATCGTGCGCCGCGCTCTGGAAGAACCGCTGCGCCAGATCGCGCAGAACGCCGGTAAAGAAGGCGCCGTGATCGTGGAAAATATCCGCGCTAACGACACTTTCGGCTACGGCTTTAACGCTGCCACCGAGAAGTTTGAAGACCTCGTGGCGGCGGGCGTCATCGACCCCGCGAAAGTGACCCGCACTGCCCTGCAGAACGCGGCCTCGATCGCCGGACTGATGCTCACCACCGAAGCTATGATCGCCGATATGCCTGACGAAAAAGGCGAAGGCGGCGGCGGCATGGGCGGCGGCATGGGCGGCATGGGCATGGGAATGTAATCACCTTAAACTCCCCGCCTTTTTAAGGAGGGGTGCCGCTCTTGAGCGGCGGGGTGGTTACCGACGAACGCCTGAGCGTTCGCAAACATTAAGGGCTTCGCTTTTGCGAAGCCCTTTTCCTTTAGTCTCCGAAGGGGACATATTCAATAGCGTAGGGTGAAACCCTACGTACACGCCCGCATTATTCAGCGACGCTGAAAGGCGTCGAATAAATTCGTCTCTTTCAGAAACGAAAATCAAATCTCATCTTCACGTCGGGTTTTACCCGACGCTATTAAATCCGTCGGCCGTCGGCGACAGACACGTACACATCTGCGGCCCTTTCAGGGCTGGAATCATTTTATTGACGCTACCCGGGGTTATCACCCCGGGCTAATATCCTGCGCGCCTTTGGCGCTCAAAGCACACACCACACCCGCCCATCATTACCCGGCCGGGCGGCGAGTGATAGCGAGGCCGGCCGGCGCGAGGTAATGGTGGGCGAAAATAGACATCTGCCGTCTTTTTCTGGGTTGTCACCCAGGCTAATATCCAACGCGCCTTCGGCGCTAAATGAGTCACGGCTGCGCCTTGAAACCCGGTCACTACCGTTCCCGGTTCTGACTTCATTCCACCAAGAAGCTTAATTTCAAAACACACGAAACTCTGCCAACCCGGCAAACTCTGAAAACTCCGCCAACTTCTTCAAATCCGTTATCGCCATCCTCACCAAACCGCGCTATGATTTCGCTCATCTGTTGTGCGGCAGGGTTCGGCTTCGGTCGGAAGTAGACTCTGAGCATGCCGGGCCAGCCTTTCCGGCCCGTAAAACCTGAGGGAGGCACCAGTCGTGGACGCGGCTTTCAGCGGAATCACGAACGGACATAATGAAAGCTAGCTGCGCAATCTTCCCTGCAACGTAGGCGCGGTGAGTCAGAAATCGGTCAGGGCCGCTGCAGGGCATGACGGTATGTTTGCCTGCAGTTTGTGGCTGAGAAGCGTATCCTAAAAACCGTCAAAGCATGTAAACTCCTATGATCTCACCGATCACGGACTTCGTTCACCTGCCGCCCCCAACAGATCCAAAAAAAGTTTATAGAGTTTAGAGAGTCCGGAGAGTCTTGAGTCAAGAGTCGGTTTACGCACGACTCTCCAGACTCGCCAGACTTCGCCTAACGTTCTGGAACGCCGTTTGCTCTATCGATATCAAAGCGTTAAGAAACGTATTAAAAAAGTACGACAATAACTAAGGGGGTAACAAAATGGGTTTATTAAGAGGTGGAATAGCGGCGGCAGGCGCGTGGAAATTGGGCGGCGGCATTATCAGCACAATACTGGTATTTGTATTGCTTTATTGGCTGCTCGGATTTGTGATGAAATAGGCGCGCGTTTCTATTCTAACGGACGGTGATCTCGGTCTGTTGAACGGTTTCCGCTTTGCCCGCGCGGTCGGTCAATTTTACCCGCAGCAGATACCGGCCGGGCGGAACGGAGTTGAGCGAGATCTCATCTCCAAAAGGTATTCGCGCAGGATCTTGTTTATTAACGGCGATCTTACGCAAAGGGCCGGTGGCTACTATCTGCCCGGCCTTTAGTATTTGCGCCTGGATATTAAGGTCGGCATCGATGCTTTTATTGGGCGCGTTATAAATAAAAGTGACGTAACGCAGACGCGTATCACGGTCAAATCTGTGATCGACGCTAAACTGTACGCCGCCGCCTGTATTGATAGCATTGTTTTCACCTACGTCTTCAACTCCTACCAGCAGACTGCTCAAGGTTAATTTTTTCGAATTCAGATCGGGTATTTCGATCCACTGGACGGCAGTGCCGATCGTTCCGGCTTTGCCGTCGCGGGCCGCGATGCGGACCTGATATAAACCGGGTTTAAGCGGCAGGCGATAGTTGTAGATCGTATCGGAGCTCGCCTTTGACGAGCTATCTTCGGTGAGAGAATCGATGTTAATTCGCGTCTGAAAACCGCCCGCTTTCTTACCCTTGTCATCGAGCATGATCCCGACAAGATCGACCGCCGCGGCGCGTTTGCCATCTTTGCCTTCATAGCTGAGCGCCTCGTTCTCCACCTGTACTGAAGTGGTCAACACCATTCCGTTATCCGGCGTATCCAAATAAACGGCCGACAGTGAAACCGGGATATCCCTGCGCGGGGTGACGGAATAGAGCGCATCCCTGATCTCTTCTTGCGGCGACTTGAGCGGGGACTTGGACGCACCGGCGTTTCCGGCAGCAAGCTGGGTGTTGGCGTTTTTCAAAAATCCTTTCGGAAACCGCACTTCATATTCCGGATGGCCGATCACCTGCACTTTTATGCTGCGCAGGTCCTCACCGGTTTTTTGCGCTTCTTCCAGATACCACGCGAGGAGATAGTAATCCGAAGTTTCGTCAAGCACTTTACTAACCCAGACGTCAAAATAATTCTGATTACGCAGCGCGCGTCCGCCCGTATCTCTGGCGATGGCATTGAGCGCATCCTGCGAGGCGGCGATCTCACGCATCTGCATGTTTGCCAGCCGGCCATTCATATCCATCGGGCCGTTTGTGGTTGCGTCGTGTCCCGGCGAGATCAGCCCGCGGGCATCGATCGTGTAGACTACCACGCCATTCGATCTGGCCTTATTAATTATCCTGTTCAATCGCGTTACGGTATCCATGCTGCGCGGTCCGCCATCAGCCAGAAACCCGTCGGAGACAAAGAATGAGAGCTTGCGGCCAGGGCATTTGCGACGCTAAATTCAGAAGATTTTCAAATGAACCATAAGTGCCGACAACTACCGAAGCCGCCTGCTGCAATATCAGACGAGCACGGTTCTTGACCTCCACCTCGCAAGCGTCCCGCTTGTAACGCGGCGGGGCCGTCAATAAGCATTGCTCGATGTAGTAAAGAGCTACTTTGGGATCATCGTTTCTCTCGATGGTAAGTGCCGCGTACTCGCTCATCGGCGTCGCTTCGCGGGTCATTTCATGGATGTTGTACGAGTGGTATTTGAGCTTGCCGACAGCAGTCTTAAGCATCGTTTTGTCGTTGGTAAATTGCTGGAGGTAACCGATGTCGCCGCTGGTGCAGGCAATGATCACCTGATCTTTCGAGGTCATCTCGTTATCTATGAAACGAGTGATCATTTCGCGTGTTATGGTCAGGCTGGTGAGAGACAAATGCAGGTCGTCGACAAAAAATATTACCGTCCGGCCACGTTCGACAGCCGGGGAAACGGTCTTGACCTCAGCCGGCTGCGCGCCGCCGAATACTTTTGCCCGCTGGGCTTCTTCGGTAGCGCTTCCCGCCTTGACCTGTTCGAGAAAAGAAACCTGCTGCGGTTTGTTGTCGACCTTGAGTTCGAATTGTTCGCTTTGTAAGCCGCTAACGAAATTTCCCTGCTTGTCAAAAACCATCAGCTCGGTCTGCATCAGATTGGTTTCGATGCGGATGGGTTCATCCGGCGTGCTTGCCGGCTGTTGGCTGAATACGGAAATTCCGGAAAAGAGGAGAGAAACAACTGACAGGAAAAGGAACGGCCTTAAAAAAAACATTGCGTTTTCCTTTTTGAGTTCTAAAAACCAGCAAGGCCCCGCCGCGGCAGCGGACGAAGCCTTTTTGAATCTACATCACCATGCGATAGAGCAGCAGCAGCAGGATCGCGCCGAGGATGGACATTATCCATCCGGCGGCATACTTTTCACTGCCCCAGATCGCTCGGCCGATAAGAGAGCCGATCAAAGAACCGGCCATGCCCAGCAAACAGGTAATGACCCAACCCATCATGCCCGGAGCGATGGCTTCTTTTCCGGGGAGCAAAAACCGGGCAATAGCGCCCACTATCAAGCCAAAAATAATTTGTCCAATGATATGTAACATTGTTTCTCCTTAGTTAAAGCAACTTCGAATCTTTTAATTTCAATTGATTTTAACACTTTTACCTTACATCGAAGAAAACCACAAGTATTTTAGGTAACTCTCAGGTCAGGAAGGGTTGCTTGCGCCCGCTGCTTTGATAAATTGCCACTAGCTTTAGCTAGTGGCTGAGGAAAGTAATTTGTCTAAGAGCTTTCAGCCTACGACAAAAAGAATTTGGCTAAAGCCATGTTCCTGTTTTGCATGTCTTGAAACCACTAGCTAAAGCTAGTGGCAATTTATAACAGAAATTATTCCTGCACCAGCTCTTTGGCAAAGCAAACCACTCTTCCTGCCCTTGAAGTGATTGAAAAGAAAAAGACGCGAGAGATCACTCCCTCACGCCTTTTCTTTCTGCCGGATCGGCTAAACGTCTAACCGCGACTATTTATTAGCCGTTTAGCCTGTCCGACCAGATCTATGAATTCGCCGCGATAACCGTTGAGGTCATTGCTGCGAGCCGTATTTGCCAGGTTCACCACGCTGCCGATATTGGCATTGCCTTTGTAACGCGAATCGCGCAGCAGCAAACCAAACTCCACCACCGACGCGGCAAACTTCAGATTTTCCGAAGCGCCGGCGATGTCCTGGGCGTTATCCATCAAACCCGTCGTCAGCAGCTTGCTCTGCTCTTCTTTGGGTTCTTTATAGCGAAGCTTGACGGTAAGAAGCTCGCTGTTAAAACTCGTATCGCTCGGCTGAACTTTGGAATATTTCAACTCGATACCGTCGTTCTCAACCTTTTCGCCCGCGGGCACGATCTCGTAAATTGCGGTAACGGTATGCCCGGCTCCGATCTCACCGGCGTCCTTACGGTCGTCGTCAAAATCGCGGTTGGCGAGCATCCGGTTTTCGTAACCCAGCAGCCGGTATCCCGCAACTTTTGCCGGGTTGAATTCGACCTGGATCTTCACGTCTTTGGCGATGGTATAAAGCGTGCCGGCGACCTGCTCGCCCAGCGCTTTGCGTGCCTCATCCTGCGTGTCGATATAGGCGTAGTTGCCGTTGCCTTTGTCGGCCAGCTTTTCCATCATCGAATCGTTCAGGTTTCCGCTGCCAAATCCCAGCACCGAAAGAAAGATACCGCTCTTGCGTTTGGCTTCGATCAGGCGGACGAGTTCGTTGTCGTTTGTCAGCCCGACATTGAAATCGCCATCGGTCGCCAGGATCACGCGGTTGTTGCCGTTCTGAATAAAGTTTTCCGCCGCGGCCTGGTAAGCAAGCTGAATTCCCGCTCCGCCGTTGGTCGAACCGCCTGCTTCCAGCCGGTCGATGGCGTTAAGAATATTTTGTTTCTGATTTCCGGCGGTCGACGGCAGCACCAGTCCGCTGCTTCCGGCATACACGGCCAGCGCCACGCGGTCGTTCGGCTTGATCTGGTTGACCAGCATCTTCAGGCCCTGTTTGACCAGCGGAAGTTTGTTCGGCTCATTCATCGAACCCGAGACGTCGATCAGAAAAACAAGGTTCGACGGCGGCGTGTTATCAAGCGCAACTTTTTTTCCCTGCAGGCCGATCATCGCCAGGCGGTGCTTGCCGTTCCACGGGCAGGAAGCCGTTTCGGTCGTCACGGAAAAGGGCGCGTCGCCGAGCGGCTGGGGATAGCTGTAATCAAAATAGTTGACCATCTCTTCGATACGGACGGCGTCTTTCGGCGGAAGCTGGCCGTCTTTGATAAAACGGCGGACGTTGCTGTAGGCCGCGGTGTCGACGTCGATGGAAAAGGTGGAGAGCGGGGCTTTGGATGCTTCGAGGAAAGGGTTTTCGTTTATTTGCGCGTAACGCTCGGTGTCAGATGTTTCGTCTTCGTAATCGTAAGGGCTGCCGGCGGCTCTCGCCACGGAGTTGGCCGCCATTGATCGGTCCATCGTAGCGTAAGGCGCGGGCTCACCCGCACTGACGCCCCTATTGGCGGACAGAGACGACTGGTTGCCGGAGCTGCAGGCGGAGAGAAAAATAGAAAAAAGTAAAGATAAAGAAATTATTGTTTTGATTGGGCTGATCGCTTTCATTGAAATTCCTCCAAATTTCAAACTCAAAGTAAGACAACTTGTTGTCTGGGCATAGAACGCCGCCTTTCAGAAAAACTTGCAACAAAAAACCGCCCGGAGGCGGTTTTTCTGAAAAATAATTTTGAGCGGAATTTAGCGGTTCTCTCGCACTACTACCGGGATCATGTCTCCGATCTTATAAGCCAAATTCGTCCCGGTATTTGCTCTTGTCCAGACCGAGGCGCTGGCATAGAGGTTTCGCTGCTGGTTGGTGCATGCTCCGCAATCAAACGAGTTTTCGATCACGATCGAAGGGTCTTTTCTAAGAAATGGGCTGACGATGCGGACCGGATCGCTCGTCAAACCGGGGTCGGACTTATCCCACTTGTTGAATCGCAACTGAAGCCAGATCGCTTTCGGCGGTTCTTTATCGCTGAGCCACTCCAACTTAATGCGGGTTTTTACGGTCCGTGACCACATATTGGCTTCGATATATTGGATACGGACCTGCATATCCTCAGGCGTGTAATTGCCGAAATCGTCTTCTTTTAAGGTTAAAGGCTCAGTTCTGGAAATAGCCGAAACGCACCTGGCGCTCATCACCCGGCCGCAATCCGGCTCTCCGCTATAGCTGAAATATTCGTGCGTAAAGACGGAAAGGCTAACTATTGCAATAAATATGGTGATTCCAAAGATATGTTTGTTCATAAAATAAATACCCACCAGATATGGAACGAAACTCTGATCGCTTTTTTGCAGCTTTTTTGTAGCGCCGCCGTCGCAATAAGATGTGATGGGGCTGTCGCGTGAGCGTCCCGCACGCGCTGATCTGCTTTTAGCCGAGGGTGAGACGCCCCCACAGGACAGCCGGCAAGATGCCGGCGCTACGTTATCCATATGATGCGGGTTTGCCATTTCGGGCTCGCCGTTCTACTCTTAAAGTTTATGAAAAAGGTCGGATTCGTCAGCTTAGGCTGTCCTAAAAATTTGGTCGATAGCGAGGTGATGATGGGCCAGCTTAAAGCTGCGGGCTATGAGATCGTCACTGACGCCGCCGAGGCCGAGACCGTGGTGGTCAACACCTGCGGCTTTATCGAATCCGCCAAGCAGGAATCCATCGATGCTATTTTGGAAGCGTCGCGGCTGAAAACGGAAGGCAAAGCGCAGCGATTAGTGGTCGCCGGCTGCCTGGTCGAACGCTATCGCGACGACCTGCGCTCCGGTATGCCGGAGGTCGATGCCTTTATCGGCACCAGCGAGATCGGACGCATTCTGGAAGTCTCCGATCCGAAAAATAACCCGCTGGATATGCCCTATTATCCGGTGGGCAACAAAACGGCGACCTATCTCTACGATGAAAACACGCCGCGAATCCTGGCCACCCCGTCTTACACCGCTTTTATAAAAATTGCCGAGGGCTGCGACCGGCCGTGCGCGTTTTGCTCGATTCCTTCGATGCGCGGCTCGTTCCGCTCGCGCCGCTTTGGCTCGATCGTCAAAGAAGCGCAGGATCTGGTAAAACAGGGCGTAAAGGAATTGGTGCTGATTGCGCAGGATTCTTCACGCTATGGCGAAGACCTGGGCGAGGTCAATGCCCTGCCGCAACTGATCCGCGCGCTGTGCGACATCCCCGGCGCCGAATGGGTGCGCGTGATGTACACCTACCCGACGCATATCAGCGACGAATTTCTGGCCGCGATCGCGGAAAATCCCAGGGCCGTGAAATATTTGGATATGCCTCTGCAGCATGCTTCGCGAAATGTGTTGAAAAGAATGAAACGCGGCGGCAACCGCGAGAGCCTGGAAAAATTAATTAAACGCGTGCGCGAGAAAGTTCCCGGCATCGCCATTCGCACTACTTTTATCGCGGGTTTTCCCGGCGAAACCGAAGAAGATTTCGAGGAGCTGATGGCGTTTATCAAAAATTGCGAATTCGACAACCTTGGCGTTTTCACTTACTCCGACGAAGAAGGCACGCCTGCTTTTGAACTTGATGGTAAAGTCCCGGAAAAGATCGCCAAGCAGCGCCGCAACGCTCTGATGAAAGAACAGGCAAAGATCTCCAAACGCAAAAATAAGGCAAAGATCGGTGAGACCTATCGCGTCCTGTTCGAAGGCGTCTCGCAGGAATCGGACCTCCTCTGGCAAGCGCGCCTGGAAGGCCAGGCCGCCGAGATCGACGGCTACATTTTAATTAACGATGCGCCGGAGAATTTTCAGCCTGAGATCGGAGCCTTTTATAACGTTAAGATCACCGAAGCGCAGGAGTACGATCTGATCGGCGAGATCATTTAACTATGTCCAGTCTTTCCCCGTATCCTTTTTCGTTAAATCTCATCAGCTAAACGGTAACCCGCCAGTGCCAAACGCCGCCGTGCCACCTTATGGGAGTTGGTCACATACCCATTCGGTAGAACTGTTCTTTGCCTGACCCTTTCACCCTCAAACTTATAAGCGTTGGCAATAGCGGTATCACGACTCTCAAAGGTCCAGACGCCTATATCGCTGCCCACGCCAAGCTCTTGTAAAGAAGAGCGTTTGTGCCGTGATATGAGCATATTTGCGTCCTCGAGCGCTTTTGTCGGACTGGGGTCCACGCCCGTACCAAGCCGCCCATCCCAAAAAGCATGCAACTTTGTTGTTCTATTTTGCTCTTCTTGGTTCGCAGTCTGAAAAATAAGATATGAATTCCCTCCCTTATCCCCTCTTGGAAGATGAAATCCTTCGCCTATCAAGGCCGTACAATGTAAAGGCTGATGAGCATCTCCGACCAAATGAATTATCCAGCTTAAGGCCGCAGCGCGTTCGGCATTATCGTTGCTGGAATCGCGTAGAGTTTTCAAGCTTTCCTTGAGCCCGAAAACTACATCATCTTCGGGCGAAGGACTCGGCCCGGTCGTAAAATCTGGCAGAGTGACGGAATAATTCACAAAGTGCCAGTTCGGATGAGTGGAAGGGTCCTGATCATCCCGGATAACGTCAGGCCAGGTCGCTGCTTTAATAAAAAGATACATTCCCAGGTTTGGCTCTTTCGGAAAGCCTGATTTTTTGGAATTGAATTCCGCAATCCAAGCTTCACCGTCAGGATGTTTTTTAAGCAATTCCGTTAAGCTTTTTTTACGTGATTGACTTAATTCTTTGTATGCCATTACAGCCACGGCAGCATGCCCGGGGCCGCTCCATGCATAGAGCGGGATTTGCATTAGCGATATAAAAAACACAATCGCTGTTAATTTGATCATTTCATAGGGAGCCTCTCGCGTATTATGAAGATAAGTTGATCGTGATGATCAGTGTTCCGGGGATCACAAGCCGCTTTACCCAACACTAATTAGAGAACAGTATCGATAGTGAAAACAAAGGTGGCAGACTTAAAGAATAAACCTGGATTTTTATATCACGTATTTTGCTCAATTATCAATAAAAATTTCTTTAAAAAGACAGGCATCGGAACACTTTTTGTTTATTCCGAGCCTACAAAACCCTATGGCCATTTTTTAATGAACCTCTACATCCGCTTTAGTTTGAATGATCCGCTAGCAGATCGGCGAATGTCATTCACCCGCTGCCTATCTTATCAATAGACAGCGGGCAGATGACTATTTGTTTATGCCTTGCAGAACGGTATCTGATCATAGAGGCCGCTGTGATTCGAGTCCCCCGTGGTCAGAAGTATTTCCACATAGAGTTTCACAATATAAGCGCATTTCTGAAGGTCGCTTACCGTAAAACCGCTCTTTTCAACCACGGATTTGGCTGGTACCTATTTATGAGTTTTTTGTTTATTTGTTACATGAGGAAGGGCGATAATTACATCCGCTTTAATTTAAATGAGCCAATGATATTGTAAGTTTCTACATTACCTTCGCTCGTCAAGACTTCGCAGGCGACGGAAAATGTTCCTTCGACAAAGCCACCCGCCAGCGGTGCGGCGGTGATCTCGAACGATCCGCTTTTTGCAATGAACATCACATCGGGAAACTCAGTGGTCATTATACTAAGTCCGGTGGTTCTGGCGTTGGTGCCGCCGATCGGAAACGTTCCTTTTCCTTCAGTCGAAGTCCAGCCTTGAAACGAAAAACTCTTGTCGTCCTTATCGTTGCTGGCGCCGTAAAATAGCACCAGTTTTCCTGACGGGTCAAGCGTCGCATTTCCGTCCGCGGTTTTGAACTGGCTATATTTCACTTCGGTTTTGCTGCCGTTGTGTTCGATGGTCATGACCAATTGGCTGCCGATCACAACTTCCGGTTTTTTAGCGGGCGCTTTTTGCCCGGCTTTTTGTGCAGGGGAAACGCCGGCAAGCGCGATAAGAATAAAAAAGAAGGTGATGATTTTCATTTATTTATCAATTGCTCCACGATTTATCTAACCTTGTAAAGTCCTGAGTTTTATACTTCTTACAGGAATAACTGTCAAGTTAAAGACGGCTGCGCAAGAAGAATTTGCCTGAAAACAACCCGGCCCACGAGGATAGCCTCGTGGGCGAGATGATCTAAGAAAGTAACGCTTTTTAGACAAACTGCGAAAGGCGGAAGCTTATCCTTCTCCGCAGGCTTTTGTAAGCCCCGACTCCGAGAGTGGAATTACTGAATGTCACGGCAGCGTCAGGAAAACAGTTTTCCTTGTACATATCTTCAATGACCTGGGCCATCGCTTCTTTATTGAAATCGAACCAGCGGGTTTTGCCGCGGGTCGCGAGTTCTTCCTGCCACTTGTAAGCATCGTTGCCATAGACCGCCTGCGCGCCGAGCGCGTCCATCGTATAGCGCACGCCGAGATGCTGGTACTGCCACACGTGTGTGCATTCGTGGACGAGAGTGTGCAGCGTGGTGTCGCTCTTCATGTAGATCGTATTACCCAGCGTAAAAGGCCGGTCATTGAGGCCGAAAAGCCCGCTCCAGCCTTCGATCAGGCGGATGTTATAAAGCGCCAGCGAGTGATTAAAGACCTTGCTCAGCTCATCTTCTTCCGCTTTGGTCAGGCTTCGTTCAAAGCTCTGCAGGTAAAATATTCTCTGCACTAACTGTAAAGCGTGCCCCGCGGCCACGATGACCGGGCCTACCAGTCCAGAGAGGATGTCGACCAACCCTTTTAGCATCATGGCCGGGGTCCCCGCGATCGCTCCGCCGATTATTCTGATCAGCCCGCCCGCCACGCCCGCGGGTATGGCCGCTACAAGTTTGAGTGCCGCGGCCAGTAAATTCGTGATGCCGGCGATTATTCCGCCCAGCCATTTTAAGATCCACCCGCCGACCGAACCTGCCTTGTTTCCAAGCGCGCTCAGCCCGAGTTGGATGCTGTTTCCTATCGATTCAACCAGGTCGGTGACAAAATCAACCGCCGTTTCTATTATTGCCTGAACCACCATCGCCAGAGTGTCTACAATACTGCTGGCCGTTGTGCTATAGCTCATTTTCTTCTAACTCCTTATAATTGGGAAATTTTAATTTTTCAACAAAACATAGCCGGGAAAATCCATTCGCGCAGGCCTGCTGACACAGAAAATTGCGGCCCGAATGCATTCATCGGTAATGATCTTCAACTTGATTTTCTAAACGTAGCAGGGTTTATTACAGATGCGATAAAAACTATGTGGGATTCACAACTCGTGTTCATCCAATTCTCTGTCGTTAATAGGAGACGTATTCTCCGCTGTTAATTTGCGGAAAACATTTCGGGACGGCGAAATTTTCTATCTGTGAGTATCGGCGGTATAATCCTAAAACGACTCAAGCTGCTCAATGAACAACCCTGAAAAAACATCACCGTCCGGTTTTGCGGACTATTTCTCTATTGCCTTTTCAACTTTCGGCGTGGGCTACCTGCCTGTGGCGCCGGGGACGTGGGGCTCGGCGGTAGCGATCGGCATTTATCTGCTGGTGCGATGGGCGTCTCTTCAGGCGACGCAATGCGCCGGCCAATGTTTCGGCTGGAATAAAGACATGGCCGGGGCCTGGCTGGAGTTTGTTCTGCTGCTGGCCCTTTTGCTTTTTATCCTGCTGGGCATCTGGGCGGCGGGCCGGGCCGCAAAGCTTTTCGCCGACAAAGATCCGGGCAAAGTGGTGGTCGACGAATTGATGGGACAATTCCTGGTGTTTTTCTTTGTTCCGCTGACAATTTCGTGGTGGATGATCCTGGCCGGATTTTTATTGTTCCGGCTTTTCGATATCTGGAAACCTTACCCGATCGACTCGCTGCAGGATCTGCCCGGGGGTTTGGGCGTCTGCGCTGACGACATTCTGGCGGGAGTTTATGCCGGTATTTGCCTGAGCCTTATCTATGCCGTTAGTTTAGGTTTTTGATTTCACATTCGATCTTCTACGCTGGCCCGGTCCGCGTGCATCGGCACATCAAAGGTTTCGTGAAGTTTTTCGTTCGGTTCGGGCAGGTCTTCCGCTGAATTACCAACCCAGCCGCGCCGCCAAAAATAGATAAACAATCCCAGGCCGACAACGAGCATCAGCCCGAGCGTGAAATAATAACCGTAAGAAGTTTTCAGCTCCGGCATATTGTCAAAATTCATGCCGTATATTCCCGCGATCAAAGACAGCGGCAGCATGATCGCCGAAAAAACCGCCAGCACTTTCATTACGTCATTGGTCCGCGTGGCGATCACGTTAAAATGAATATCCATCAAACCGCCGACGAGATCGCGATAGCCTTCCGATAGGTCGCTGATCCGCTGCAGGTGGTCATAGACGTCGCGATAAAACGGCAGATCTTCTTCCTCGATAAAAGGAAAATCCCCGTGGGCAAACTTGTAAAGCACATCGAGCTGTTTCGAGCTTATCCGGCGCAGGCGCGCGACCGAACGCCGCAGGTTCATTATCTCGCCCAGCATTTCATTGCTGCCCTTTTTCAGGCGGAAGATGCGCTCTTCCATTTCATTGATCGAATGGTCGTAATCGTCGATCACCGGCATATAGAGATCGACCAGTTCATCCAGGATGCGGTTAAGTAAATACGAAGCGCCCCGCTGGCAAATGAACGGGCTGCTGGTGATCTGGCGTTTTACATTATTGATACTGTGAAAATTTTCGTGGTGATAGGTGACGACAAAATTTTTCCCCAGGTATCCGTCCAATTCCTTGGTGGTAAAATTGCCGGACGCGGTTTCTCCCGGCCGCACGCCGTGCACGATAAAGAAAAGATAATCCGGGAACACTTCGACTTTGGGCTGGTTGCGGGTTTCCCGCGCGTCTTCGATGGTGAGCGGATGAAAATCGAACACGTCGGAAAGCACGATCTCCTCTTCCTTGTGCGGGTGCTCCATATCCACCCAGATGACGTTGTTTTCGTCCTTTAAAAGGTCCGGCAGGTCCTTGGCCGTAAACCCTTTTTCAACGCGCCCCGAGTCTTTACGATACAAGAAAATTTCCATATATATCTGCAACTGCCCTCTAAGCAAATAATTATTGCATTTTCGTGAAATTTGACAACCTACCCGCGCCTATTCGATTCCGATAGATCGTATAATACGGGAATGAACGGCTGGACAGGTCTTATCAAGCCACTTCGTAGATCCGCTTATCCAGAATATAAGAGGTCACCAAAAGTGCCAGACAAACCAGTGCCGGCAGGAAATAGATGCCGTCGCCCGCATTTATATGGGCCGATATCGCCAGAATAAAATCGAAAAAGAATCCGGCATAGGCCAGGTTTTTCAGGAACTGCGACCTTTTGGTCAGGATGGCGATGATGCCCAGTATCTTTGCCACCGCCAGCGGGTAGATCAGATATGCCGGGTAGCCGAGTTTCGTAAAGACCTCGACCAGCGCCTCGTGCTTTACGAAATACATCGCGGCCGTATAGAGCATTAATAGTGATAATAGCCCGGTTGCCGCCCAATATATGATCTTTTGAACTTTCACTAGCCCTCTGATCGTATGATTCTATAGAATCTTTATTATATGTTACTCTTCAATGTCTAGCCTATGAGCGAACAACTACCTACCCTCTCGATACAAAACGTCACCAAACGTTACGGTGATTTCACGGCTGTCGACGACATCAGTTTTGATGTCCGCGCCGGGCGCATCTTCGGGTTTCTCGGCCCCAACGGCGCGGGAAAAACCACCACCATCCGGATGATCGTGAATATCACCATGCCCGATGAGGGCAAGATCGAACTCTTCGGCCACCAGATGTCGTCGAAACTGCAGGACCGCATCGGGTACCTTCCCGAAGAACGCGGGCTTTACAAAAAAATGCGCGTCAACGAACAGTTGCGCTATTTTTCCGCGCTCAAAAACGTTCCGCAGAAAAAAGCCGACGAACGGATCGACTACTGGCTTAACCGTTTCGAGCTGAGCTCCTGGAAAACGAAAAAGGCGTCCGACCTGTCAAAAGGAATGCAGCAAAAGATCCAATTCATCACCGCGGTTTTGCACGAACCGGAAGTGATAATTTTAGACGAGCCTTTTTCCGGCCTTGACCCGATAAATGTCGAGCTGTTGATCGATATTGTCAGCGAGCTTAAAACTAAAGGAAAAACCATAATCTTTTCCACTCACCAGATGGAAACCGCTGAGCGTCTTTGCGACGACATCATTCTTATCAATAAATCTCACAAAGTTTTAGGCGGCACCCTGCGGCAGGTAAAAGAAAGCTATGGTAAAGACCGTGTCGCGCTGCGCTCGACGGCGGGCGACGATATTCTGCAAAATTCCGGCATGGTCGCAAAAGTTACCCGGCATTCGGACGAGCGCGAATTGCTGCTGACCAAAGACGCGGATGCGCAAAAGCTGCTCAAACTTGTGATAGATTCCGGGGCGGACGTGACCAAGTTTGAAATAGCGGAACCCAGCCTGAATGATATTTTTATTGAAGCGGTAAACAGATCCGGTTATTAATATGCGTAAACTTTTAGCCGTCACCAAACGTGAATATTTTAAGATAGTCTGGACGAAAACTTTTATTGTCTCGACGCTGCTGGCGCCGATTTTCATGGCGGCGATCAGCGTGCTGCCGATGCTGCTGATCACCATGCAGGGCGACGCGGTGCGCCTGGCGATCGTGGACCCTTCCGGACGGATCGCCCCCCGGCTGCGCCAGAATCTATCACCGGAGCAGCAGTTGGAAAATTTCCGCGAGGCCGTGAAAGATTCTTCCTACAAAGATATGGGCGCTTCGCAGGACGAGAAAATGAAGCAAAGCGCCAAGCAGATCGGCGGTAACTTCGTGCTGGAAGATGTGCCCTCGGATGGAAAAAGCGAAGAGCAGGTCCGTGCCGAACTTATCACAAGGGTCCAGGAAGACAAGCTGGATGCTTTTCTCATCGTGCCTGCCGAACCCGACCTGCCTGATGCGAAACTGGAACTTTTTTCGCGCAACCCCGGCGATATTATTACCAAAGAAGTGCTGTCAAAGGCGATCGACGACGCGGTCCGCTCAGACCGGTTTACAAAAGCGAACATAAACGAAGCACAGTTAAAAAAGATCGGTCAAAAAGTTAATTTAGAGACAACCAAGGTTAGCGATAAAGGTCTGGAAAAAGATCCGGGCTGGGGTTTCGGCATCGGTTTTGCGATCGGCATCCTGATCTATGTCACGCTCGCCATCTACGGCGCGGCCATCCTGCAGGCGATAATCGAAGAAAAAGAAACCCGCATCGCCGAAGTATTATTTTCCTCGGCCAAGCCTTTCGAATTAATGATGGGAAAATTACTGGGTGTCGGGTTGGCGGGAATGACCCAGGTGGCGATCTGGACATTTTCAGCGTTGATCCTGCTGACTTCCGGTGTGGTCCTTTCGCTCGCGGGTGGGGCGGATATTAACCTTCCTAACCTCTCCGTGGGATTTATCGTCTATTTTCTTATTTTTTTCCTGCTGGGATTTTTTATGTACGCGACCATCTATGCCGTGATCGGTTCGATGGTCACCACGCCGCAGGAAGGCCAACAGCTTGCTTTTCCACCCGTCCTGATTCTGATGACAGGTTTTTTCAGCATCTTTGCCGTGATCAGAGATCCGAACTCGGCCTTCTCTTTCTGGGTATCGGTGGCCCCGTTCACCGCGCCGATCGTTATGCCCGTTCGCATCGCGCTTGAAACGCCGCCGTTCTGGCAAATAGCTTTTTCTATCCTCTTAAATGTCGCGACGATCGTCGCGCTGGTTTGGATCGCGTCCAGGGTCTACCGCATCGGAATGCTGATGTACGGCAAACGCGCGACCATACCTGAGATGTGGCGGTGGGTTTGGCAGCGATAAACGATGGCGATCGAAACCGAAAAAAAATATCTCCTGACCGCCGGGAAATATTCCGGGCTTATATCGGCGCTGGAAAGCTCCGGAGCGGAGTTTGCCGGCGAAGACTTCGAAGAAAATATAATTTTCACCGGCGGAGCTTTATCGGACAAACAGGCGGTGCTTCGCCTGCGCCGGATCGATCGGGGGATCGGTGAAAAAACATTGCTCACCTATAAAGAAAGACTTCCCTCTCAATCAGGCGTCAAGCATCAGATAGAACACGAAACTATGGTGGAAGACTTTGAGGCCGCCCTGCAAATATTCGAATCGCTGGGGTTTACCCGCTCGCTGATCTATGAAAAGAAACGCCGCACCTGGCGGTTTGACGATGTCGAGGTTGTCCTAGATAAATTGCCTTTTGGATTTTATATGGAAATTGAAGGCACCGTTGAAGCGATAGAAAAGACTGAAAAGCTGCTTGGAATCGAGAACCTTGAAGCTGTACATGAAACCTACCCTCAGTTGACCGCGAAGTTCGGTCGAAAGAATGGCGAGCTCGTCGAAGCAAGGTTCTGAATAAATTGCCGCTATAAAGCCTTCAGTTTTTGAAGCAATTCTTCGGTTTGTAGGCGAGTAGGTTCAAAGCTTTCGGAAGTGTCGATCAGATGATCGGCGTATTTCTTTTTTTCTTCCTGCGGCATTTGCGAAGCGATCCGCCGTTCGGCTTCCTCGCGGCTAAGAAAGTTTCGCTTTATCAACCGTTCGATCTGCACCTCGGGCCGGCACCAAACCACCACCAGTTTGTCGAATCTCTTGCTGCCGCCGGATTCGATCATCAAAGCCGCATCGATCACCGCGATACCGTCCGGATCTTCCGCTTCTTTTTCCCTTAACCATTTATTTTGCTCTTCGATCACCAACGGATGAACGATCGAATTAAGCAATTGACGCTTTTCCTCGTCGGCAAAAACTATCGCGCCCATTTTCTTGCGGTCAAGCTCGCCATTTTCCTGAAAAACTTCCGCGCCAAATGCCTCGCGTATTTCAACCCACCCGCTGGTGCTGGGCTTTACTACGTCGCGGGCCACGTTATCCGCATCTAGCACATGACAACCCAGTTCCGCCAGTACCTGGCAGACAAAGGTCTTTCCTACCGCGATCGAACCTGTTAAGCCCACTTTTAGCATTTATATCTTTCTTCTCCGTTTGGCGGCGGTCACCGTGTTTTTCATCAGCATGGCCACGGTCAGCAGCCCGACACCGCCGGGGACCGGCGTAAATTTACCGGCGATCTTTTTCGCCTCCGCGGGATTTACATCGCCCACCAAAGTGAATCCCCGTTTTGCGATCGCCGCCAGGCGCTTATCGATCTCGCCCGCGTCAAAAAGCGCTCGCGCGGCCGCTTCGTCTTCGACCTTGTTCATACCTACGTCAATCACCACCGCGCCCGGTTTGATATGTTCGCCGCGAATAAAACCCGCGCGCCCGATAGCCGCCACCAGAATATCGGCCTGGCGTGTCATTTCTGTTAAATTTTTTGTGCGGGAGTGGCAGATCGTAACTGTCGCGTCATTTTGCAGCAGCAGTTGGGCCATGGGTTTACCCACGATGTTGCTGCGCCCGACGACCACGGCATGCGCGCCCGCGATCTCAATGTTGTTATGCCTTAAAAGTTCGATGATCCCGGCAGGCGTGCAGGGCGCCAGAACGCCTTGTCCTGAGACCAACCGGCCGACATTCATCGGGTGAAACCCGTCCACGTCTTTTTCCGGATCGATCGCCTCTAAAATTTCCTTTTCATCCAGCCCTTTCGGCAGCGGCAGTTGCACCAGAATTCCGTCCACTTCATTGCGCCGGTTCAGCGTATCTATCAGCGAAAGAAGTTCGTCACTGGTTGCGTCCGCGGAAAGCGCGTGATGTTCAGAGATAAGCCCGAGTTCCTGCGATGTTTTGATCTTATTTCCCACATACACGGCGGACGCCGGGTCGTCGCCCGTTCGCACGGCCGCTAAACACGGGCGGAAACCGTGAGCGGCCTCCAGACTCGCCACTTCGGCCGCGACATCGCGCTTGATCGCATCTGCCGTCTCCGCGCCGCTTAAAATCTCCGCGCTGTTTCCCCCGCTTGCTTCTACTGAATTCATATATTCGATTTTAGCTGAATTACCCTCATCTGTTAATTTGGCCATCTGTTAATTTGGCGCTTCCGAAAACTGAGCTAGAATGAAACCGGCTGCACAGGCCCTGATAATATATGACTTCTTTTCGTTTGATCTGTTTGCTGGCGATATTTGGCTTCTCTGCCCCGGGCATCTTTTCTCAGCTTCAGCCCGCCGATGCCGCGCAAAAGATCAAAAGAGATATTCAGAACAAGAATTACCCTGATGCTATCGCGACATTAGACCAGCTACAGAAAGAGCAGGGGAAATTATTCCGGCTTAATAACTATGATTATTTGTTGGCGCGCCTGTTAGACAAAACCGGAGATGAAGCAGGCGCCGCAGCCACCTACCAGGCGGCCGTTAAGAGAAATTCGGTACTGAGCGAATATTGCTTGTGGCACCTTTCCATGCTGATGCGGGCCGGCGGCAATATGATGCTGGAGCGGCTGTACCTAAAACAACTGCTCGCGGTTTCCGCCGACAGCTTGCTGCAGGACGCGGCGCAATTGCGGCTGGCGCAAAGTTATTTTGACAGCGGCGACCTTCCAGCTTCTATCACGGCCCTGAAAAAGGTCAAATTCTCATCAACCGGATCGTCCCTCTTACCGATCTCAGCGGATCCCATCTCCGGAAATTTAACCGGAAACACCCCGCGCGTGCGCGAAGCGCTCGTTTTGCTCGGCCAGGCCTTTGCGCAGAACGGCCGGATAAGCGAGGCCCGCGAAGTTTTCGGCCGCCTCTGCGATCATCTTCCAAATCCCGCGATGCCGGACGATCTGGCTCTGGCGGCGGCGCACGCCTTGGATGAACTCGATAGCCGGCAAAATACGGCCGCAGTTTCCGAAAGCGAACACCTCAAACGTGCTTTGATCTATCACTTCAACCGCGATTTCGCGGCAGCGCGCTCTCATTACAATGCTGTGGTCGAACGTTTTCCGCAGAGCCAGAGCGTGCCCGATGCGATGTTTCAGATCGGCAGAGGCTTGGTACAGGAAGGACTTTTTGACGAGGCCATTCCCTGGTTCGAGCGGATACAGATCGAGTTTCCCGATCACGCGATCTCCGCGGAAGCGTTGAACCAGGCGGCTTCGGCTTACGCGCGGACAAGAAAAACGAACGAAGCAGTTTCCCGTTATCAGAAATACATCGCGGTTTATCCGGAAAAGGAAAATTTCGAGCGCGCGTTTCTAAACATTATCGATACCTGGCGCGACGAAGCGGAATTTACCCGCGCCCTTGAGTGGACCGAAAAAACACAGGAGCGGTTTAGCGGCAAACCGGCCGGCGCGGTGGCGATCTTTTCGCGGGTGCGGATACACCTATCACAAAATGACTGGGGACGGGCGCTGGCGGCGCTGGAAGAATTGCGCGAACAACCCGATCTTGGCGGGATCAGGATCCCGGGCGGCACCAACAAGGAAGAAGTAGCTTTTCTTCACGCCTTCACTTTAGAATATTTGGGCCGCTTTAGTGAAGCGATAAATGAATACCTCGAGATACCTGAAGGGCGCGACGGGTATTATGGCTGGCAGGCGACCGACCGGCTGAAAGCGCTGGCCAAAGATCCTGACCAGGCAGCGTCCGTCAGCAGAAAACTGGCGGAGCTCAGATCACACGCCGGCCGGGCCATAGAACAAAACCAGCCTGACGCGGCCCGCAAAGCCACGCAAAATGCTCTGCGCCTGACGGACGACCCGGCCACCAGGGGGGGCCTGCTCGATATTCTCCGGCGCACTTATGCCCTGCTGCCGGAATATAACATCAGCTTTTCACCGCGGGAATCCAAAGCGGGCCGGGCGGAAATCATTAAAGAAAAGCGGCGCGCGGCAGAAGGAGAAAGTTCGCACCGAACCCTGGCCGACGAGCTATTGTTTCTCGAACTGTATGACGAGGGCGCCCCGGAATTAGAAGTCGCCCTGCGGGAAATGCGGGAAAACCGCCCGCCCGCTTCTTTCAAACCGGGCCATGGCGGCGGTTCTGCGTCGAACCCTCTGGGCGCATTTCCGCCGGAGACAGCCCAGATGCTGGCCGGCTTATATCTAAAGGGCGATCTGCCCGCGCGATCTGTCGCCTATGCCGAATCGCTCTGGAACAAGGTCCCGGACGACTATCTTTGCGAGATCGCTCCGCGTGAAGCCATCGAGATGTTATATCCCGCGCCTTTTTCCGGGCCTCTTCTGGCGGAGTCTAACGCGCGCGGCCTTGACCCTCGCTTTGTGCTTTCGATAATGCGCCAGGAATCGCGCTTCCGGCCGGATGTCAGATCAAACGCGGCGGCGCGCGGGCTGATGCAGTTCATTTACTCGACATCGGACAAGATCGCGGGGCGCCTGGGTAAAACCAACTTCCGCCAGAACGAACTTTACTATCCGCCGGTGGCCGTGCTTTTTGGCACGCAGTATCTGAAAGACCTCTTCGACCAGTTTCCCGAGCAGCCGCAAGCGGTCGCCGCTTCTTATAACGGTGGTGAAAATAACGTGGCGCGATGGATAAAACGATCGCACTCAAACGATCCGGACCGGTATGTTCCGGAAATAGCCTACACGCAATCAAAAGATTATGTGTACCGGATCATGGCAAATTACCGCGTTTATCAGATGCTTTATTACCGGGACCTAAGCCCGTTATCCACCACAAGACCGCAATAAAAAAAGGAACCGCCTATTAAGTCCGGGGCCTGCTTAATAGGCAAAGCCGTGTTTCACTTTTGTTTCATTCCGGGTGAGCCAAAGTGAAACTCTGAAACGTTTTTGAAACGCGGTTTTGGGAATTTTGTAATTCAAAGAACGGCCCTGAAGCAGCAGCCGGAGCAGCTGGCGGCACAAGAATATCTGAAGAAGCATCAAAGGTGAAGAACGGTTTTTGTCCGATCGGGAATTTTGTATCATTAGCGGTAAAAAAGACTCGAAACAGCCTGCCTCACACTAAACACACAAAAAAGAATTTTCACCGCAAAGGCACTGAAAAACTCAAGACGATCACCGCTACCCAAAGTTTCACATGTTTCACATTATCGGGAATTCGAGGGTCCGGAAAAGAGCCGAAGAGAGAATCACCGTCCGTGAAGCGCGCTTCCATCTGGAGGCTAAATAAAAAGAGAGAACCACCCCGTCGCTGAAACAGCGCCACCCCTCCTTTGTAAGGAGGGGAGTTAAAAGACCGGGGCCACGAAACAACACGAACAAAGCAAAGACACGACTTTAGAGGCAAAGCCAAAAAAGGACAGGTTTTACCCTGCCCTTTTCTTACTATAAAAATAGCCTTTACCTTACGGAGTGCCGGCGGTACGTTCCCGTGTTTCTCCGGCGGCGCTCGCCATCGAACTCCGTTCGATCCGATAGATTCCGGAAGAGTGCGTTCCGACAAAGATCCGGTCCGCATTCTTCGGATCAAAGGTCATGGTCCAGATACGCGCGGTCGGAAGAGCCCAATCTTTGGAATCGATCCGCTTCCAATTCATCCCGGCATTCTGAGATTGATAGATACCGCCATTGTTTTCCAGCGCGCTGGCGACAAAAACTTCGTCCGGTTTGTGCGGATTGACCAGGATGCTGGCGAAATTGCCTAACGGCAGATTTCCCCCTCGCCTGCTCCATTTTTGCCCTCCATCGCGGCTTAAGTAAAGCGTCTGGGTGGTGCCGACATAGATATAGTCAGGCCGGCTGGACGGTATGTCGATCGCGCTGATCGGTGCCATCGAAGGAACATCGGCGACGGTGGCCCAGGTAGCGCCGGCGTCATTCGATCTTAAAAGCCCGGAGCGCGAAGTACCCATCCACAACTGACTCGGATCGGCCGGCGAAACCGTGATAACGAAGACCCTTTCCGTAACATTCAATTTCGGATTGGCCGGGTTGGGGACCGACTGCTGCCAGACCCTCTCCCATCCGGTATCAATATTATAGGTGCGATAGAGGCCGCTTTCCGTGGCGGCATAGATGCCGTTCTTGCCGTCATCAGTATAAGCAAGAGCGTTTATTCTCTCTCCCAGCGCGGAGATCTTTTTCGGGTCGGGCGGAGGAGGCTTTACCGCCACCATCTTTTTACCGACCTTTTTGTATGTTACTTTTCCCTTCGCCGCGGGTTTGGCCACTATCTTTGTCCACGAAGCTCCGCGGTCGATCGACCGGAAGATGCCCGAGTTGGAACCAAGATAGATCAGGTTAGGATTCACCTTATCCTGCAGCATCGTGATCGGCACATCGTTATTCGCCACAAGATTTCTCATCGACGGGATCCAGCTCTGGCCGCCGTCATCGCTGACAAAAACAAATCCTCCGCCGCCCGCCGTGTTATTGGTCGTGGCGTAGAAACGATTAGACCGCTCGACATCCGGCACGATGGAAAGCATCATGCGGCTGGTAAAATTGCCGTTTGCCTGGGCAAAATTTTTGCCGCCGTCATTGGAGACCATCAAGCCGTAATTGTTGGTCGCGATAAATACTTTATTGGGTTCTTCGGGGTGAACGGCGATCGAATTTATTTCCAGGGCCTTACTGGTAGTAAGCGACCAGCCGACGCCGGAGGTCATCCAGAAGCCTTCCGTGGTGCCGGCCAGGACCGTCCCGGCCAGCGTCGGGTGAAATTTGATGGCGCGGGTGCGGCGCGAAGCCGAAGGAATTCCCTGGGCTTTTCTCCACAACTCGCCTTTGTTAAAAGATTCGTAAATGCCGCTGCAGGCCGAAGCATAGATATGATTGGCGTCGCGCGGATCGATATCGATGGCAAAAACATCGGAATCGTCTATCATCCCGTTTTTGATCAGGCGCCAGTTTGCGCCGCCGTCGGTGGTTTTGTAGGCCCGCCACCACGTTCCGACATAAATGATATTAGGATCTTTGGGATCGATAGCGATCGAATCATTATCGAGCGGGAGGGTCGCGGAAGCGATCTTATGCCACGAATCTCCGGAATCCGTAGAGCGGTAAACTCCGTTCACGGTCCCTGCCAGAAGTATGTTCGGGCTGGAAGGCGATTGCGCCAGCGCCTGAATGGCTTCACTTCTAAGGTCTTTTGATTCTTTCCAGGTCAATCCGCTATCGGAAGATTTGAAAAAGCCTCCCGGTTCTTTATGGCGATGGCCGGAAACATAGATCACCCGCGAATCGCGGCTGTCGATAATAATGTCGTCAAGAATGATCAGCGGCCGGCTAAAGGTGGCCAGCAGCCGCCAGTTTCTTCCGCCGTCGCGCGAGCCATAGACCTGGCTGTCCAGAGTGCTGACGTAAATATTGTTTTTATTTTTCAGGTCGATAGCTACGGTGCGAATATCGCCGCCGCTCGGGCCCAGCGATTGCCAACTGGTAAATTTCGCCGTATCCCGCTCTATCATGGCATCGGGGATAATGAGCTCTTGCTTGCTCGCCACCGCTACCGCCGCCACAGGGGGCGCCGGAACCGCCGGGGTTTCGACCACCGGTTCGGCTTGCGAAGGGGTGTTAACCTCGATTTGCGCGCTGAGAACCAAAGGAGCCAGAAAGACCAGACAGCCGAATAAAAAACCCGGTGCCATCTTGCTCAAAAATGTAGTTGTAGTTCTTGATTTCATATAGGACGATTTTATCTCGGAAGATCCGCTTTAGAAGTTATGACTCAAGCTAATGACGGACAACTGTTCTGATGAATCATAGATGCCGATTGTTGTCCGAAAAAAGCCTTAAAACATTAGACATTGGGGCGATTCGCCATTTGGGAGCAGGACATTAAGACCATTGTTATTCTAATAAGAAATTTCAAAAAAATAAAGTAAAAAACAAAATGAACCGCCCTTTTCCAAGAGCGGTTCATTTTTATCTATGCCTCGCTGCCGCGGCAGCAGGCGTTAAGTCCTTTACGGAGTTGGGTTATCCGCACCGGCGGGCACTCTCCACAGGGTGGTTCTGATCGTGCCGTCTCCAGCGCCTCCATCGACTATGGTAATGCGGCTGGCGTCGAATTTACGGAAGGCGATATGGTTGTTGAACAATTTCACCAAGTCGTTCTTCTTCTTGCCGGCCGGGCCGTAGTAGATGATGTAACCGCGTGAATTCGGGTCATTCTGCAGTTCGACAAAGAAGTTGTCGAGACGCGCTCTGACCTGATCGTGCGGAAGATCTCCGAACTCATCGGTCTTGATCGCCATTGGTCTGGCAACCGAACCCGTTTCAGATTGCGTTGACGGGCAACCCGGGCAGCATCCGCCCACATCGACTGTGGCCGTAACGGTGCTGTTGTTTTCCATGCCGTTGGTGCTGACATGAATGACCGGGGTTCCCTGTCCGCTCGAAATGGTACCGGCGGAAACGCTCCAGTTATAGGTCGGGTTGCAGTTGGTGCCGCCGCTGACATTAGCCGTAAAGACCATGTCCTCGCCTGACTGAACTGCCGAACTCGGTCCCGTAACTGAGATCGTCGGGCATTCGCACGGCGGTTTTTTACAATCCGTGCATTCTTTGACCGTAATGGTCTTGGTCTGTGTTTTACCGCAAACACCGCAGCCGTCATCGACGCCGGCAGTGATGGTGTAGGTTCCGGGTCTGACACCCGCGAGGTCCCAATTCACATTGGCGCCCTGGCCTACGATACGTCCACCGGAAACGGTGTAGTTGTAGATCAGAGTGTCATTTTCCGGATCGGCCGCCGACGTTCTCACGCTAACCGAAGATGATTCGGCGCAGCCCGTTCCCGCGATCTCTCCCGGAGGGCATCCCAGCGTGACTTCGGTGTCACCGACTTCAAGGTTGGTTACGTCAGCCGCTTTGTTAAGCACGGCCGGGGTTCCGCGAGAGTTACGTCTTCCGATCGTCGCCTGGAAGATATATCCATGCGGGTCGGTCGAGAACGGGAAGATACCCTGCAGATCCTGGAAGTTGAAAGTAGTAGTGATCGTCTGCGATGCCGGGATACCCGCAGTCGGGTTAGCCGGACGCACGATAACTACAGACGACGTCGTTGTGTCGTCAAAGGCTTCCAGATCCTGCTCGTTAGCATTGTAGCGATACGCAAATCCAAGACTCATCCAGCGAGTCGGGAAAATGCGGAAACCTACCAAAGCATCCAGAGGATTGTTTTCCAGAGCGTTCGGTGTGCGGCCGCCTATATACCAGGTCTGGCGGATTTCGCCGATCGGCTGGAAAAACTTATTGACCGGGAAATCGAGGCCGATAGCGGTCTGCAGTTCATCGGGCCTGTCAAGCAAAGTGAAAGTTCCCGTCGGGTATTTAGCTTTCACGCTGCTGTTGTGAATAAGGCCAACGTTCGAAGAAAGGTTGAGCCATTTTCTCAAGCGCGCATCGGCAAAGAAGTAGACGCCGACGTCACCGCGGTTTCCACCGGGGCTGGAACCTCTCTGCAACTGGTTAAATCCGCCCAGGCTGCCTGCTCTGTCGGCATACCAGCGGTAAAAAGGAATGATACCCACGCCGACCGGATTGTTCGGGCCGGTCCATCTCCATTTCGCACCGGCGGTGAACGTGCTGAAAGCAGTCTCACCGTAGTGGCGATTAAGGAACGGGGCGTCCGGCAAATAAGCCGGCGAATTGGTGAACACCATCGGTGCCACGCCGCTCGGGTTCAAAGCGACCGTTCCCCAATAAAGGCCAGGCAGGATACTGCCGGCGGGCGAACCTACGCCCGGGAACTGAGCCGCGCCGTTGCCACTGTCGATCGGGTTACCAACCGAGGTGACAAACGGACCGTATTGTCCGGCGAAACCGCCGATATACGGATACTGCAGGAAAGGCTGTCTGCCGTCCGGACGGAAAATACCCTGTCCCTGAAGGTTAGGTATTCCCAGCGGAGCGATAATGATAGCTCCCGGAACCGCCAGTTGATTAAAGCCGTTGATAGGCACGATCAACTGGGAATTTGGCAGCCTGAAACCCGACAGATTCAGTGGTGAATTCACCTTCATCGCACGGTAAGCATCCGTGTTAAAGAAAAGCTCGAGGTGATCACTCACACCGATCTGGAAGCTGATCGGCACTTCGACGATATCAACATTGCCGGGATCACGGTCAAAATTGCTGTAAGCAATACTGAACGTGTATTCTCCCCGGCGAAGAGTTTGTCCGTCATAAACGGTAAAAAGACCTGTAGGGCCGCCTACGGGACCTCCCGTACCGACAGTCGGGGCGGTATTTCTGGGGTCATTCTCCGACCTCGGAGTCTGAGCCGATCCCACCCAAACCAGTGTAAACATAGTTAGCGCTAAAGCTAGCGCTTGTTTCGCGAGTTTCATCACATTCCTCCGGCGAATAAAATTCATAAATTACAATTTTAGTTGAGTAGATTAGGTATGAATTAAACTGCAATATTAACCCGGCTACTCTTCAATTATAGCCGTCACCCGAATGAGATAAGCTAAACAGCTTAAATAAAAACACTTTCAGGCAACTTTTGTTATAAAACTACATATATGAGAATACGCTTGAAATGTCAAACATGACATTTAAACCAAATAAAAACGACAGATGCGTAACCTCAGTTCCTAAGGTTACTTTATATTTATCTGAAAATCAAGCGTTTTCATCACTTATGCAACATTTAAAGAGCTGTTCTTTAAGCATATATCCCGCGCATTCGGGTATCGTAAGCCACGCGGTCTATCGCCAGCATGTACGACGCGGTCCTCATATCGACACTATGGGTTTCCGCATATTTGACCACTTCATGGAAACTGGCCACCATTTTTTCCTCAAGTCTTTGATTTACTTCATCTTCGCTCCAGAAAAAACCCATTCTGTCCTGAACCCATTCAAAGTATGAGACGGTCACGCCGCCGGCATTTGCCAGGATGTCGGGAATAACGAAGATCCCTTTTTCGTGCAAAATGCTGTCGGCATTGGATGTAGTAGGCCCATTTGCGCCTTCGGCAAGTATCTTGCACTTGATGCGGCCGGCATTTGCCTTGGTGATCTGATTTTCCGTCGCGCAGGGTGCCAGCACATCGCATTCCAATTCGAGCAGCTCGGAATTGCCGATCTTTTCCACACCTTCCAAACCGTCAAACGATTTGGTGGCGCGTAAATGCTTCAGAGCCTTGGGAATATCAATGCCGTGCGAATTGTGGATCCCGCCGCTGACATCCGAGATGGCGATCACCTTGTAACCGAGGTCATGCATAAGCTCGGCGCCGATGCCGCCGACGTTTCCCGAACCCTGCACCACGACAGTGGTCTTGTCCGGTGTCAGGTCAAAACGCTTGATGGCTTCATTGACGCAGAACAACACGCCGCGTCCGGTGGCTTCACGGCGGCCCTGCGAACCTCCGAGGCCGATGGGTTTGCCGGTCACGACAGCGTTGACAGTATGGCGCGCGTGCATGGAATAAGTATCCATGATCCAGGCCATCGTCTGCTCGTTGGTATTCATATCCGGCGCCGGCACGTCTTTATCCGGACCGATGAAATCGATCAATTCCGCGGTGTAGCGGCGGGTCAGCCTTTCCAGTTCACCGATCGACATCTGCTGCGGATTGCAGATGATGCCTCCCTTGGCGCCGCCGAACGGAACGTTCACGACCGCGCACTTCCAGGTCATCCACGCCGAGAGCGCCTTTACTTCGTCAAGGCTGACATTCGGATCGTAGCGGATACCTCCCTTGGCCGGGCCGCGCGCGAAATTGTGCTGAACGCGGTATCCTTCAAAAACCTCGATATGTCCCGAATCCATTCTGATCGGAATATAAACCTTGATCTCGCGGCTGGGAACGATCATGACCTTATAAAGATCTTCCTCCAGATCCAAGAGCCTGGCGGCGCGGTCGAACCGCTGCCTCATCGCCTCGAACGGATTTCTTTCATCGCTGCTTAAAACGTGTGCCGCTTCCAGGCCCGTTGCATTTGCCATTACATTTCTCCCAAGATTCTCAAAATATTCTTATCTAATAGTTCTTTTCACGTAAGCTTTAAAACATTCCTGGCCGCGCCTTAAACGGCGCACCCCGAAATATTCTTCCAACCAACACCTATTATGATTATTGCATCAAAACACATCGAATGAAGGCCTATGGTGACAGGTGGGCAGGTGAGTTTTGATCGATTGAAGATTATTTCCGACATTTGTTCGTAAATAATAGATTATTAAGTTATAAAGCCTAACGAGATGTTATCCCAAAGCCTGTCTTTGGCGCAACTTGCACACCGATATCTATGGAGCGCCGAATTTATTCGGCTGTAAGCGACACCGGCCTGTAGGCCGAATAAATTCGGCGCTCCATACAGCGGCGCTACAAATTGATTTTTTATCGTGTAAAATACGAACGAAATATTTTATGACCCGATCTGCCCGGCAATGCCTTTCAAATATATTTCTTCTCCTTTCGGTAATGTTATTTATCACCGCGCCCTGCTTTGCCCAGGATGACGAAGATGATAAAGACCCGGTCAAACTTTTCCAGCAGGGCCAGGATGCGCACGAGAAAGGCGACCTGAAAAAGGCACTGGAACTTTATAACGAAGCGCTCGAACTCGCTCCCGAATTTCCCGAGGCGGAATTTCAAAAGGGAGCGGCGCTGGTTTCGCTGAACCGGTCGGAAGAAGCAGAAACCTCATTCCGCCGGGCGCTGGAATTACGCCCGCAATGGACACCGCCTATGAGCAGCCTGGGCTCTCTTTTGATCAAAGCCGGAAAATTTCCCGAAGCGGAAAAACTGCTGACGGCCGCCCTTAAACTCGACGAGCAAAACTTCCCGGCCTTGGCCGCCCTGACCGAACTTTATTTAAAAACAAAAGCGTCACCGGATGTTTTAAAAAACCTGCTGGCGCGGCTGCAGGCGCTGACCAGAAAAATGCGCCCGCCCGCGATGGTGTGGGCCGCGCGCGCCGCGGTGGAAAGAGCGCTGGGCGATTTTGCGAATGCCGGAATAAGCGCCGGCAAAGCGCTGGCCATCGATCCGAAAAATATTCCCGCGCTGCAGGAGCACGCCGAAGCGTCGCTGAGTTTGGGAGATCCGGGCTCGGCTTTAAATGACGCGGACGCGATTTTAAAACTCACTCCGCAATACGGGGCCGGAAAACTTCTCCGCGCCCGCGCTTTGGCGGCGGGGGGAAATACCGGTGAAGCCTTAAAGATCCTTGACTCCATGGATGACGGCATCAAGGTGTCCCCGAGTTATATTGAGGTCCGGCAGGCGATCGTCGCGGCCGGTTCTAACGCGGAGGAAAATATTGCCGAGCTGGAAAAACTTATTACCGCCGACCCGAAGAATGTTTCCGTGCTGGCGCGGTTGTGCATCGCCGCCCGCCAGAGCGCTCCTGCCAAGTCCCTCGATGCCTGCCGCCGGGCGGCGGAGCTGGAACCGAATAATCTCAACCACGTGATCGGCTACGCCGGCGCGCTGGTGCAATCGAGGCAATTCGAGACGGCGGTCCAGCTATTGCGGAAAGTGATCAGCCTCGCCCCGGAAAATTATACCGCTCACGCAAATCTGGCGACCGCCCTTTTCGAACTCAAACGCTACCTGGAAGCCATCCCGGAATTTGAATGGCTGACGGAAAAAAAACCCGAGCTGCCGATCGGCTATTACTTCCTCGGTATCGCTTACGATTCGACAAAAAGATACCCGGAAGCAATGGTCAACTATAAAAAATTTCTTTCTTTAGCCGATCCGGTCTATAATAAGACGGAAATAGAAAACGTAAATTTGCTCTTGCCGGCCCTGGCAAAGCAGATCGAAAAACTCAAAAAAAGCAGGAATTAGCAGTATGGGAAATATCAACAGGTTCCGCGGGCGCGTAATAACAACTTCTTCTTTTTGTACCCCTGCACATTTGATTCGCCCGGTACCTGTTTTACTGCTCATCCTGTTCTCATTTGTCCCGGCCCTTGCGCAGGACGATAACGGCAGAAATTCCATGCCGGACGACGCAGCCCCGCCGCCGCTAAAGATAATCTCTAAAGAAGAAAAAGATCAACTGGCAAGCGAATCGGGTGTGAAAGACCGTTCGATCATCTACCTGGCCCTTTTGGAAGCGAGATTGAAAAAGGCGGAAGACCTTTCCACGCAGGAGGATTTTGTGTCTACCCTGACACAGTTCGGCTCGTACGAAGGCCTGCTGGAAAGTATGGTCAACTTTCTTACGGCGGAAAACAAAAGCGGTAAAGCGTTATGGAGTTTCAAAAAACTTGAACTGACATTGCGCGCGCACAATGTCCGGATCGAATCCGTCAGGCGGGTAATGCCTTTTAAATACGCGTATCACCTCACCCGGCTGCAAAAATTTATCCGTAAGTCGCGGGCGACAGCAACCGAGTCGCTTTTCAGCGACTCGGTCGTGCGTGTTCCTGATGATAAGAATGATAAGAAGGAAGAGCAAAAGCCGTAACCTTACTTCTCCACTCGATACACCTTACCTTTCCAGACAACTATCACCTGTTCGCCCAGCGAGAAATACTGCGCCAGTTCCTTCTCCTGTTTAAGCAGGTTGAAATATTCGTCGGAAGCAAACTTCAGTTTTACTTCGGGAAGTTTTAGCTGTTCCTGAAATTCACTGTCCACCCAGACACCGCTTTCCTGGTAGAAGGTTTTAATTCCTATTTTCTTAACAGTGCCGGTTTTCAGGGTTTCGTCGTCCGCACCGTCCAGCTTGTAATTATTCTGCTGCTCGCGCGCCTCTTTACTGGCCTTGACCGCGTTTGATCCGGTTATGATATCCGCTCCGGCGGTGACCGTAACAGTCTGCGTCGGCGCCGCGTTGCGGGGATCGTTCGGGCTTCTTACGGTCCCGGACCCTCTGCTTGACGGTGCCATATTGGCGAACGCGCGCTTGTCCGAACCGTCAGTCGCCAGGTAAGAAGTGTAAGGCGTAACGATGCCGTAGCGGGTGCCGAGATCCACGATCTCGTCGCGCAGTTCCTTCTGGTCGCCGTTGGTGCGGATCTGCTCGACCAGCCAGCCTACGCGGCGCGTAGCCCAGAGGCGCGGCAGAAAAGTGTTGTCTTCATCGCGGCCCGGGAAATCCAGGTTTTCATAAGTAAAGGTACGAATTTCACTTCCCTGTTTGCCTTTTAACCGCAGCGTTACGTTGCTCATCGAATTTTGATAGCGCCCGATCAGTGTGATCTGCGTACCTTTAAAGAGGTCGGGCATCTTGCGCGGGTAAATAAGGTCGGTGTTGACCCCGCCGAAATCCAGCTCAATATCGGTCAGCACCGGAGAGCTGACCTTTGAAAAGAAACTCGAAACCCTTACTTCCAGATCTTCCTTGGGCTCGACATAGTCGGCCGCGCCGCCGTTTTCCGCCGCGATCTTATCGAGCAGGATGGTGTTCACGTCGTAACCGACACCGAATGTAAAGACGCGCACGCCTTCGACTTTTTTGTCTCGCAGATTTTGCACGATGCGATCGGCATTGGTTTCACCCACGGTCGGCAAGCCGTCGGTCATAAACACCAGCATCTTAGGCCGGCTCGAGGAATCAAACTGTTTCATCGCCGCGATCAGCGAATCATTAATATTAGTGCCGCCGGTCGGCTGAAGTTTTTTGACGAATTCTTCGCCGCGTGATTTTCCGGTCGGGCCGGCGGCGATCAAGGTGTTTTCCATCAGGTGTTCTTCACCGGCAAAGTTGATCACGTTAAAGCGGTCGCCGTCACGCAGGCTCCTGATCCCGAAAAGCAAAGCCGAACGCGCTTTTTCCATTTTGCCCGCATCGGCCATCGAACCGCTCGTGTCGAGCACAAAGACGATATCTTTATTGACCAGTTCTTTGTCTGAGATCGCGTCTTTCGGCGAGATCGTTAAAAGAAAATAACCGTCCTTGGCGGCTTCGTGATAGGTCACCAGCGAGAGGCCAAAGTCTTTGTCCGAGAGGCCGTAGAAAAGCTGGAAATCGTTCTGATCGTTTTTGCCGTAAGATTCAAAACTCAGCACGGCTTTGGTTTCGCCCTGCCGTTTGGTATCGATCGAATGGCTTGGCGAATAAATGCTTCGCAGCGCCTGTTTGCTTTCGATCTCAATGCGGCCGGAAAACACGCCGACCTTGGGGCCCGGCTTTGCGCCGCCCGATTCTTCGCGGCGATCGATGGTATCAACCCACGCGCGGCGGCCCGTTCCCAACGGATAACGGTAAGCCACCGTTCCGCTTTCGGCTTTTAACACTTGAGAATAGGTCAGCTCCAGTTTTTTATCGGAATTAGGCGGGATAGGAAAGATCGATGCCTGAAAAAGGTCTTTGCCCGCATATTCGAGCAGGCCGGGGTCGCGCTGTTTGCGCACGATCTCGTCATAGATCCGGCGCGCTTCTTCGCGCGAACGCACCTCGCCCACCAGTTTCTTGCCGTTTTCCCAGATGGCAAATTCCACGATCGCCGCATTGTCGGGGATCGGGAAAAAATACGTGCCTTCCAGCGTGTATGGCGTATCGTTGCGAAATACCTGCTCGACGTGGGTGGTAGCGACCTGGCCGCTTATCTTGGTATCGAGCGAGATGGATTTGATCGGTAAGGCATTTGGCAGCGGACGCTGGGGCACCGGGCGCGGCATACACGGTCTGACGTCGCAAATTATCGGCACGATAACACCCTGCGCGTTCGCGCCCGTAACTGAAACAAAACCTACAAACAACAAGCACAGAAAAACCGAAAAGCTCTTTAATTGCATTATTTTCTCCTTAAGAAACCGGTAAGCGCCGAAGGGGTCCGGCACTTATGATTACTTTAAGAACGCCCCGGTTGCTTTGGTCTTGCAGGAAAAATGTAGCGCCAGCGTCCCGCTGGCCGTCGTGCGGGCGTCTCGCCCGCGCATAGCTGAAGGCGAGACGCCTTCAGGACAGCCGCCGAGACGGCAGCGCTACGTGCTTACTTCAATATTTCTTCAAAGCATTGCCTTATTTCCAGCCGGTGCGTGGCCAGAGTTTCAAGCAAGCTCGCCGGTGAGCCTAGTTTCAACCTTTTCGTCACCAGTTCCAGCAGCGGATGCCCCAGGCCCGGCAGACGCGTCGCCCGCCCGGCGGCGAGGCGGATAGCGTGGTCCAATTTACGCAGAAATAAATAACCCGCCGACAAGATCTCATAATTCTCATCGCTTAGAATTTTCTTTTCCCGCAATAGCTGCAGCATCGGCAGGGTCGAGCGAAATTCGTCTTCATCCTGAACGCCGTGTTTTAGCTGCAGGTACCGGATCAAAAAATAGATATCAAGCAGTCCGCCGGCGCTGTATTTAATATCCGTTTCATTTTGCCGCAGCCGCGGAGCGCGTTCTTCTTCCAGCCTTAGCCTGACACGGCTGGTCTCTTGTTTTAACTGCGCGTCCGCTGTGTTTTTAGCTTTCCGGTGAAGCATGTTTTTTGCGTCATGCTCTAGCCGGCGGCCGAATTCTTCGGCGCCGGCAACCGCGCGGAGTTTTACATACGCCAGCCATTCCCAGATGGCCGCGCGATTTTCCACATATTCGAGAAAAGTTTTTCCACCGCAGCAGAGCGCTCCGTTCTTGCCGTCGGGACGCAGGCGCAGGTCGACGCGGTAGAGATTTCCGTGGCGGGTAAAACTCGAGATGGCAGTGACCAGAATTTCTGCCGCCGCCTGGTAAAATTGATGCTGCGCGGGGCCTTGTACTGTTGGCGAATTTTCATCGTCATAAACAAGTATGACATCGAGGTCCGAGCCGTGGTCCATTCCCCGTCCGCCCAACTTTCCCAGGCCCAGCACGGCGATCCGCAGATCTTCATTTTTATTATCGTAACGCCGTGACAATTCCCGTTTCATTATCAGTATTCCGGCGTCCAGGCTTGCTTCGGCCAGGGCGGTCTGCAAAATATTTGCCTCGCGCATCCGGATCGCTTCCATAAGATCGTGAATGCCTATTTGCAGGTAGATCTTTGACCATTCGGTTCGCAAAACGTCGATCTCATCGCGAAAAGAGCTTTTTTCTTCGATGGCGTTTTGCATCTGCGCATAAAAATTTTTCGGATCGAGTTTCGGGCTGTCGTCGTAAGCCGGCACACAATCTATCAATGAAGGATCGGCCGCCAGCATCTCGCTGAAATAATCGGAGAGGCCGCATATCTTGAGGAGTATTTCCACTTTTTCCGGCGGCAGGTCCTGGCCCGGCAAATATTTTTCCCATGAATCTTTCAGATGCGAAAAATTCCGGCCCGTTCGCTCGTCATCAAAACCTGCGGGTGTGCTGCTCGCCGTTAAAGGCTGCGCGGGTTGTGGGTCCGTTTCGACAAGCTCACCAAAAAGCTCGCCAAAAAGTTTTTGAAAGATCCGGCTGACTTCCCCCGTGTGGCTTTTTAGTTTTGCTTCAAAAAAAGCGCGCGCGTTTTCATTCTTATTGCCCATGCGGAGGGCGACCATATCTCGCTTCGCTTCATCATCGGGCACGGCGTGGGTTTGCAATCCGTTTTCCATCTGCAGCCGGTGTTCCAGCGTGCGCAAAAAAGCATAGGCGCCTGATAGCTGGGTAAGCTCGCGTTCATTTAGCAGGCCGCGGTCGGCCAGGCGGCTAAGGCTGATCAGAGTATGCGGCGCGCGGAGCCAGGGGTCGGCGTTTCCCAGCGCCAACTGCGGCGCCTGCGCGATAAATTCGATCTCGCGAATACCGCCTTGCCCGAGCTTTACGTTAAAGCCGGATTCGTGATGCTGTTCCTGATCGATGGCCTGTTTGGAAAGCCTGACATTTTTGAGCGCCGTTTCCAGCGAAACTTCTTTCTGATAGATCACATCCTCCAGCGAACTATAAAAAGACCTAAAAAGGTCCGCGTCTCCTGCCGAACCGCGCGCCCGCAGCAGAACCTGCCGCTCCCAACCGCGCGCCGAAGACCGGTAATATTCCACGGTCTCTTTTAGCGAAAGCGCGAGCGGTCCGATGCGCCCGTGCGGACGCAGGCGCAGATCGACGCGGTAAGCCGCGCCCTCGCCCGCCTGCTGCCCGACCAAACGCGTTACTACTTCCGAAAGTTTGATGAAATATTCTTTGTTAGTCACCGCGCCGCGGCTGCCCGTGCCCGATGTCATGCCGTCGTAGGAGTAAAGAAAAAGCAGATCGATGTCGGAAGCGTAGTTGAGCTCTCTCGAACCGAGTTTTCCCAGCGAAACGACGGAGAATTTTGCCGGCGTATCTCTACTCTTGTCGTCTTTGAACTGCGGCGCGCCATAGCGGTTATCCAGTTCCTGCCGGGCCAGCCGCAGCGCGTGCTCCAGGATCGCGTCGGCCAGATTTGAAAGCTCTTCCGTCAGTTCCGAGATAGTGGCCAGCCCGCGGATGTCGCGCAGGTAGATGCGGAGTAGTTCGCGCCGCTGGAAACGGCTGAGCAAAATGTTGGTCTCGAGGCCTGAATTGGTCATCGTGAACCGCGCCAGCGATTCCAGCAATTCTTCTTTCCCGCGAACTTTATTTTCCCGCCGCTTTCTGTCGAGCCACAAAAAATATTGCGGGTTTTGCGACAAGGTCGCCGCCAGCAAGGGGCTGTACGCTGCCAGCGTCAGGACGTCAGACAACAAGGCTTCATTTTTGCCCAGCCTCTGCGCTTCGTGCGGCGCGGACTGTTCCAAACGCTCAAAGAATCTCCGCACCCCTTCGGCGTCGGGCAGATCCTTGATAAATGAAGTAATGTCCGGCATCTTTAGAACGCATTGTACCAATAACCGTTAACTGTTGGTAAATGATAAGGACGATGATAAAAACGCCGGACGCGTTTTATTTAGTCTGAGGTAGTTTGGTCTTAACCGTTCGATCCGGTTTTACCTTATAGATGATAATTCCCCTGGCAAAAATTCTCTGAGTGCCATGTTGAAAAGGCGTAAAGGTTGCCTTTCGCGCGGCGTTTTCACATGCGGAGCGTATTAGCGGATGTCCGGCAGCGGTATGCGCGGCTACTACTTTGCCTTCGAATACATCGACCAAAACGCGTACCTTTATTTCCGTTTCGGTTTTGATCCTTAAATGCCGGTTAATAACAGGCTTTGGTAAATTGAGAGCTTTGCCGTTTAAGATCCCGCCGTCGATACATTTTTTCTTTACGAAACCGTCAAAGTCATAAACTATGGGGCCTGTGACATAATAATTGATACTATAATTCATACCTGGAGGTGGAAACTTTGTCTCTTTTGCCGCTTTAACGGAAGCTTCGTGCAGAAGCACGTCACCCGAAATTGCTTTGGCTTCAACAACCTGGCCTGTCTCACCCCGGAACCTGGTTTCAACTTCCACTTTTCCACCCACGCACAGATCTTCCGCGATCTTCGGATATTCGGGCTGTACCAGGTTTATTGCTATGTCGTTTAAAACCTTGGGTTTGCCGGTAGATCCGTCTTTTGTCTGAGCACTGCCCGCGACAAAAATTGAAACGATCAAACATAAAGCAATTGGAAATTTGCCTGACATGAATACACCTCTGTTTATGATCGGAAAAACTTATTTGATTAGACACCGTTTCCTCAGATTTGTTCCATGCGTATTGAATCATTCGAAACAGATGAAAGCTGGTAGATGATAACTGACAGATTCCGGATCTCTCTATTATCTATTCCGAATGGTATATTTGGACAACTGTGCGCTCCCGCTATCGACCCGACTAAGATAAAATCCTTTTGTGCTGGAAAGATTCGAATTTCAGGTTGCCCTTGAGGACCATAAAAAACGGCTGGAAGATTTTCTGCTCGACCGGTTTCGCTCGCTCAGTAAAATGTATCTGCGCGAGGTGGTGAAAACTGAAAAATGCGAGGTCAACGGGAGGCTGGAAAATCGCGGCTACCGGCTCAAGGCGAATGATTTTGTCGAGATCGAGCTGGACACTGCCCGCGAGCATTCGATGAAGCCGCAGAATATTCCCTTCGAAATAATTTTTGAAGACGAAGAGCTTTTGGTGGTCAATAAAGCTTCGGGGATGCTCGTCCACCCGACGCACTGGGAAAAGAACGGCACTCTCTTAAACGCCATCACTTATCATTTAAATAGCGATAAAACAGATTTCATTCGCCCGGGTTTGGTCCACCGGCTGGATAAAGATACCTCAGGGCTGATCGTGATCGCCAAAACTTCGCGTGCCCACCGGATACTGGCCGATCATTTTCACCGGAAACTGGTCGAGAAACGCTACGCGGCTTTGGTTGGCGGGACCGTAAAAGAAGACGAAGGGACAATCGTTGCTCCCATCGGCCGCTTTGCCGAAGAAAAATTATGGAATATAAAGGCTGACGGGAAACCTGCCGAAACCCGCTTCCGCGTCGTCAAACGAAGCGAAGATCGGGCGCTGCTCGAATTAGAACCGGTCACCGGCAGAACCAATCAACTCCGAATTCACTGCGCCCATATCGGGCACCCGATCCTGGGAGATCACCGGTACAACGGGCGCGAATTCACTCGCCTTTGCCTGCACGCACAAAAGTTAAGTTTCTGGCATCCCAACGGAAACCAGTGGCTGGAGTTTGAAACCAAAATACCGGAAGAGCTTTGTCTCTAAACTCTCTTTTACTTATCAAAACGAGCCGATTTAATGGCTCCCAAAAGCGGGCGCAAGCAACCCTTCCAGACCTGAGAGTGTTCGACTTTGAAGTTTGAAATATAGATCTAAATAAATTTGCAGTCCGGAAGGGCCGCTTGCGCCCGCTCTTAAAAGTTATTGACGGACTTTAAAAGCAGGTCCCCTGGAAGTTTTTTTGCGGAGTAAAGCCGGATATTAGGCCTTTGTTATCTCGACCCCTTCCTTAAGATCATAAACACCGGGAAGGCGGATGGTAACGGTTTTTGTTTCCATCACCGGCACTCCCATAAAACTGCAGTGTCCGGTGCCTTCGATATCGCCGCTTTTTATCTTTCTGATCTTGCCGCCTTCTATTTCCAGCATTCCGGGTTTTATCAAAAAAGACGCTTCGAGTTTGACTGCCAGCGTGCCCAGGGCCTGTCCGAAAACGGTGACTTCCATCGACGGTTCGTGCGATGTTTTTAGCGTGTGCTCGGTCAGTGAAACGAGCGATTTGGTGCCGGGCGGGTATTTTTCGGTGTCGCAATATTCGCGCAGCGATTTTTGTCTTTTCCAGGTTCCCGCCAGTACGTCTTTGGGAATATCTATCGCCAGTAATTCATTCAAATTTTTGATCAAAAGCTCGAATAATCCGTCATAGAATCCGGCCGGCAATTTTACGCCCGGGAGCTTTTCGCTCATCTTTTGCCTGACATCCTGAAAGGAGTCGCTTTTTTTGAGCGCGTCAGCCTTAGCGGTAGCTTCTTTTTCCAGATCAAAAGCACTGGCCATTGTAATAGGTTCATTTTCCATAACTCACACTCCTACCGGGAATTTTTGAAAGTTCAAACAATTCCGGCTAGCCTTCCGAAATGTAATGACTGCCCGGATCGAATTTAAACTTTAAGCTGATGCCGGTATCGAGAGAAGGAACGTCACCGCCCTCGATCTCCAATTTTGGATCAGCATCCGGCCGCAGCCCGATACTTATCTCCGGAGCGGTAATTGCCGCCGCTGTTTGCGGCGCAGGGCCTCCGCCGCGCGACAGCGCATAGCGGATCCCCGCGAATGTAAAAATACCGATCGTTACCAGCGCCGCGATGATCAGAATGAGCAGATACGGCCATTGCCCCGGCGGGGGTGTGTCGCTGCCCGCGATCGTGCCCGATCCGATGTTTGTGTTCGTGTTTATGTTGTTTGCCGGCGCGGCGATGTTCGTATTGCTATTACCGTTGCTGCTGCTATTGGCGGGAGTTGGCACATTCGCATTGTTATTAGGCAAAGAGTTATTTACCGCGTTATTCGTCGCGTTATTTGTCGCCGAGCCCGTTCCGGAATTGTCGGCGGAATTATTGCCGGCGGCGTTGTTAGATCCGGAAGTGTTTTTATTACCGTTCCCCGTATTCGCCGGCCTGGTATTCGTGTTTTTATTTGTTTGGCCGGGGGACGTGTTCGTATTGTTAGGCCTGTTGTCGGGCTGCCTGGGATCGTTTTGCCTGTTGTCAGGCTGCTTTGGCCTGTTGGCCCGGTTCGCCAGTTGTTCCAACAATTTTTTTAACGCCTCCTGCACAGCGCTGTTGCCGGACCTGTTGTTTTCAGGTGTTCTCTGTGTCTGGGCGGGAAGCTGTGAGGCAAAACTCAAAGCCATAAGCAAAATAAACGCTGCTTTGGCTAAAAACCAAAACCCGTTCTTTTTACGCTTCGAGCGATCGGCCGCCAAAACGGCTTCACGTTCCTTCAAGGCTTTATATAAATAATTAGATCCCATTCTAAAATTAATGAGAAAAGAGACGGATATGTTACAAAACGCTGCGACGGTATACCTTGCCGGCCGCTTTATTTTATCTCTATCGTCAGGGTGAGCGGCGACGGTTTCTCCGCGTTATTTTGCACCTGTATCACATACTTGCCGTTTTCCTTGAGCCGGGCGCTAAAGCCACCCGTCCCTTCGGTCACGTTGGCGTCGCCTTCGGTCAGGGCGACAGTTACGTTGTCGGTATTGACAGACACGGTAAGGGTTTGGCCGGCACGGGCGCCCAGCGAATAACGCTTGACGTCGTCGACCGTGACATTGATCGTCGTTTTCGAAGTTCCCCTGGCAAAGCTGACCTTTTCCTCAGGGTATAACTCTTTCCTGACCTCCGCGCCGGAAGTCTGCAGTTCCTTGCCGTTCCACTTGTATTTGGTCGTGATAGAAAATTCCGGGCAGCAAGCCCCGCCCGCTTCACCGACGTCATTTCTTTCCACTACCAGCAGGCCGTTTTCCACTTTAGCGCTGCGCAATCCGCCGTAGGCACGGTCACCGCCTTCAAAACGGGCCATCAGCGCCGGTTTGCCGGCCTTTAGTGTATAAACAAATCCTTCGGTGAATTGGCCCGTTCCACCCGTGTTGCAATTGGTCAGGATAATTGCTTCTTCTTTGTTATCGGCATCGACGTCGCCATAAGAAATATCGAAGACGTTAAAATAGAAACGGTCGGTGTAATCATCTTCCTTGGTTTCCTTGGAATACTCGCCGTTCCTGACGGTGACCTTAGCCGGCTCTTCGCCCGCGCAAAACGGATCGTAAGTAAAATTTTTGAAGTCGATCTTTCTGATGGACCTATCGATGTCGCCTTTACCCGTGGCGCCGTCGCCCGGTATGGTCGCCGCCGAATTTTCCACCTTCGCTGCGTCGGAGTTCGTGTCGCTTTTTATTCCTGCCGAACAGGAACTGACATTCGCCGCGCAGATCGCTGCTAAAAACATCGGAAGCCAATAATTTCTCATTTTTTCTCCAACTATATTCATTTGCCGGTGCCGCCACTTGTACTAACTGCCGCAATTATTTCCTGTGACATTTCCGGCGGCAGTTTCATGACCTCCGAGATGGGGACATTGTATTGCTTGCTCCAGACACGAGAATTTTTCTCAATTTCGATCAGCTCGGCTTTGATCGTTAAATTGTCACCCTCGCGCATCACTTTTCCGGTCACGACCATCCAGGCTTTGAGGGCCTTTCCCGCCCGGCCCGGATCCTCGTTTTTTCCTTTATAGCGAATGACATCGTTACGAGGAACGATCTTTAAGGCAGAGTTTTGCGCAATTTCATTTAACAGGCTTTCGCTCAGCTTATCGGCGATACTTCCCGCGTACCCGTCCTGATTCGCATTTTCAAAAGGCAGGACGGCGATCGTATTCGGCGCGGTGCTTCCGGAAAAGATCATGTTGCGCCACTCGGAAAAAATAATACCGCCCACGACAAAAACGCTCAGCACCAGAACCACAGTTACGGTCTGCCATTTGTTCGTTTTTTTCGCCGCCGCTTTTTCTTCCGATCCGGTATCGCTCATAAAAATACTTTGAAAGTATAGTTCAGCTTGCTTCCGCGATAAAGTCAATAACTGCACTGTAGCGCCGCCGTCCCGGCGGCTGTCCTGAAGGCGTCTCGCCTTCAGTTATTCGCGTGGGCGGGACGCCCACACGACTGCCCCAGCCTTTAGAAGCAACGCTGGCGCTACCGGGCAGCGGCACAGCTTGTAAGTTTATTTTGCATTCGCTAAAGTACTTTCGGCTGGCGGCGAAGTTAATTTTTTATGGCAACTGTTCTGTCCCGGAAAAAAAGGATAATTTTCAAGCTTGTACTGTTGTTGACCGGTACGATCTTTGGCTTGCTGATCGCGGAGGTAGCCTTAAGAGCGGCCGGTTATAGCTCGCCGGTTTTTTACAGCGTCGATGAAAGCCGCGGATACGCCTTGTCGCCCAATATGCAGGGCTGGTACCGCAAGGAAGGCGAGACCTATATCTCCATCAACAGCGATGGCTTGCGCGATAACGAGCATCAAATTCAAAAACCCTCCGGCACCGTCAGGATAGCGGTCATCGGCGATTCGTATTCCGAGGCGCTGCAGGTCAACATTAACGAAACGTTCTGGAAAATAATGCAGGAGAAATTGAGTGCCTGCGGCGCTTTCGCCGATAAATTTGGCGGCAAGAAGATCGAGGTGATCAACTTCGGCGTTTCCGGTTACGGCACCGCGCAGGAATTTCTGACGCTGAAGGAAAAAGTATGGAAATATTCGCCCGATATCGTGCTGCTGGCGATCACCACCAACAACGACATCACCGACAATTACCGCGCGTTCAAACGCACCGAGATACCCTACTATATTTATCGCGATAACGAACTGGTGCTCGACGATTCGTTTCGCAGCTCAGCCAAGTTCAAATTCGACAATTCGTTTTTGGCACGGACCGGAGGCTGGCTGCGGGATAATCTGCGCGTTGTCCAGGGAATTCAGGACGGCCAGACCGCTCTGAAATACTGGTTCGATCAGTGGAAGAAAAAGCCTGCCCCCCAGACTGCCGCGCCCGGCGAATCACCGGCATCCACCGTGCCCGCGGGTAATGAACCCCCGAAAGCCGCACCTCCGCAAACCCCGGCCGCCAAACCGCCAACCGGAGACGTCGGCATCGACAATCAGATCTACCGCCTGCCCAAAGACGAGCAGTGGAATGAAGCCTGGCGCGTTACCGAGGGATTGATCCTGAAGATGAACGAGGAAGTACGGGCGCACGACGCGAAATTCGTCGTGGCGACCCTCAGCAACGGCGCGCAGGTTTTGCCCGATCCTAAGGCGCGCGCGGACCAGTTGGCTTATCTCGGCGTGGAAGATATTTTCTACCCCGATAACCGGATTAAAAATTTCGCGGAAAAAAACTCGATACCGGTAGTTACTCTCGCGCCGGAGCTGCAAAAATACGCCGAGCAAAATCATATCTTTCTGCACGGCTTTGAAAAAAATCTGGGTTTTGGGCACTGGAACCAGGCAGGACATCGTATGGGGGGAGAACTGCTTGGTAAGCATTTTTGCAGTGAGGTCATGAAATAGGCTTTGTCTCTGAAGTCTTTTTTCCTATCAAACAAGCTAATCGATAGCTTATCGGAGCGGGCGCAAGCGGCCCTTCCTGACTGCAAATTTACTTAGATTCTATATTTCACCTTCCAAGCCAACCACCTCTCAGGTCGGGAAGGGTTGCTTGCGCCCGCTCTTAAAATGATACTGACGGGACATCGAAAGGCGGGCGAGATACTGGGTGAAAGATTCTGCCGCATCCCGATCTCTCAGGGCTTCAAGCCGATCCGGTTCAATAATTCACCGTAACGAGGATCATCACGCAATTTGTCGAGCGTTGGTTCGACCTTGAATTGCAGGATCGCAGGGGTACGCTCGTCAATCATTTTGTTCAGCCAAAAGAATGCCTCGTCTTTTTCTCCCAGTTGAGTATGAAGATAAGCGCGGCTTGATGACGATGTGATTCCCCTTGCGGCCTCGATCTCTACCACCCTCTTAAGCCGATTTCGCAGAACCCCTTCCCACCCGGCTTCTTTAAAGACCGATCTGATCTCTTCGGCCCTTTCCGGTTTTACATTGTTCCACTTGATGAAAACTTCGAGCGCATCGGTGTACATTTGTTTTTGCTCATAGGCATCAAAAAGCACGTTGGAAAGGCTTCTGTCGTCCGGTTCTAAAGCGCTGATGTTCAGAGTTTGCTGAATAGCCTTGTCGTATTGTCTTGAATAGTAATAAAGCCTCCCCTTGCCCGCATTGATCGTCAGCGAACTGGGGTCGAGTTCCTGCGCCTTTTCCATTTCGGCCTCAGCCTCGTCAAAACGCCCGTTCGACATCAAAAACCAGCCATAAGCCTGGTGGATCCACGCAATGTTCGGATCCAGCTCTACCGCGGCCTTAAATTCTTTTTCCGCGGCCTCCCAGTCATATTCATATTGATACTTTAATTCGGCGAGCGCATTGTGCGCCTGTGCCAAAGAGCTGTCGATCTCCAGCGCTTTGACGATATTGGGCCTTGCTTTTTCGGCCGCCTCCGTCATGGATATTCTCCGGTGGCCGCTTTGCATAATATAAGCATCCGCCATACCTATGTAGGCCAGCGCAAAGTTCGGATCTTTTTGGGTTGCCTGCTGGTAGTAACCTAAACTTTCCTCTATCCAATTTTCACGCCTTCTATTCCAAATGAGCTGGCCGCGCAAATACAATTGATAGGCCTCGGCATCTTCCGTCAGGTGTTTTGTCAACTGCTCTTTTTCCTGCCCGCTCAATTGCAGTGTCAGGGCCTTGCTTATCCGTTCCGCGATAGAATCCTGCACTTTAAAGATACCGGTAAAGTTTTCGTCGAATTGCTCTGACCAGAGAGTGCTGCCGGTCGCGACATCCATTAGCCGCACAGTTACCCTGACCCGATCGCCGTCCTTTTGAATACTGCCATCCAGTACGGTCTCCGCCTTTACTTCTTTACCGGCAGCGATCGGGTCCTGCTGCAGATCGGTGTATTTGCGGACGGCGGTCATCGGCCTGACGCCCAGTTCCTTGAGACTACTCAGCCGGGTTATAAGAGTTTCCGCCATTCCCATTTCGAGCGATTCATCCCGGCTGTCGGCGTTGAGCGGCTTGAACGGAAGGACCGCGATCGAACGGATCGGCGGTAAAGGAGTTTTTGCTGGCACCTGACGAAAAAGCAGGTAGCCGGCCATCAAAACGATCGCTATCCCGCCGATGGCCAATAAGACCGAGACGATTCCCCGTTTCTTTTTTACAGACAGTTCTGTTATTTGCCCCTCTTCGACAGGCGTTTCTTCTTTAATGTCTGCTGTACTCGGGCCGGTCGGATTTTCGCCGGTATCGTCTTTTACTTCAGCGATAAAGCGATAGCCTCGTTTTGGAATGGTTTCAATGTACCGTGGTTGATCGGCGGAATCGCCAAGCGCGTGGCGGATCTCCTTGATGATCTTCGTCAGCGCATTGTCGCCCACAAAAGTGCCGCGCCAGATATTGCTGAACAACTCGTGTTTTTCAACCACACGGCCGTGATTTTTAAGCAAAAAAGCCAGCACATCAAAGCCTTTGGGCGTCAGGCTGACATTTTGCCCGTTTTTCCGCACGCAAAAATTTTCAACGTCGACCGAAACGTCATCAAAGCAATATATATTGTGGTTGCCTGGCGCCGTTAAACTCATCAAAGAGGCAGTACTTCCTTAAAATGAAAATTTCTTTCTACTTAGAATAACACCGTCAATTTCGATTTTGTGGCAGCTAACCGTCCCGATCTCCATCAAATTTGCAAAGTCATTACAACGTCACCCTAACATCATAAAGACGTCATTACATTAAGCACGTTAAGAAGTAAGTTTAGCTGTCAGGTAATAAAACCAAGGAGTGTTCTATGAAAAAAACGGCCATTTTAACTTGTTTAATAACTTTATTGACATCGTATTGCGTTTTGGCGCAAAGCAAAACGCAGGAAGCCGTAGGCCTTAACGACCGGGGCGTGTCTCAGATCGAGGATAAAAACTACGAGGCCGCGATCTCCCTTTTTGAGCGGGCCATTGTCCTGCAGCCCGGTTATGCGATGGCGCATTACAATCTCGGCACGGCGTATTTCCATTTGGGCCGTTTTGAAAAGGCCGTTCCCGCTTTCGAGCAAGCGATCAAAATATCGCCCGCCTTTGCGGACGCCTACAACCAACTCGGAGCGTCCTATCTTGAATCCGGACAAACCGAAAAAGGGATCGAGGCATTCCTCGAAGCCCTGCGTCTTAAAAAAGACGACCCTGTCATTTTCTATAATCTGGGCTGCGCGTATGTCCGCCTGCAGGATCTTGATAAAGCGATAAAATTTCTGGAGACGGCGAAGGCGTTAGATAAAAATAACGCGGAAGTACGGATCAATTTAGGATTTGCTTTGAGTAAGCTGGCGCGCTACCCGGAAGCGGCTGCCGAATTTGAAAAAGCGGTCGAGCTCGACCCGGCCGATACGGAAGCGCAATTCTTTCTCGGTGAACTTTATCTGCGTACAAAAAACAGGCAGGGGGCGATAGCGCAGTACGCAAAGATAAAATTCTCGAACACGCAATTGGCCGACCGCTTGTACCGGGCGATATATAACGACAGAATCCTGGCTGTTTCGACGCGCTGACAAGAAGAGCGCGTCTGCAAACTTTAGGCTTCTAGAGGTTGGAATTTGTTTGCGTTCTGTTCGTCTCTTTGGTGTTATTTCGTGGTTATAGTTCTTAAACTTCGGAACCGGCGACTTAAGACTGGAACCACTAAATCACACAAAATAAACACGAACAAAGCGGCGATCTCGGCACGAAGGTTACTTTATGAACTTGATGGTCAATGGGTATTCCCAGAGCTCGCCGTTATTAGCCTTGATGGCGCCGATGATCGGAAACACTATGCCCATTACGGCGACAGCAAGAATGGTCAGAAATCCTATCAGGAAAAACATCAGGATGATACTCGCTATGATGTAGATCGTTGACGAGATCGCCCAGTTAACAACCATTTTGCCGTGGGCGTCGATGCCCGGCATTTTATCCTTCTGCGTTTGCCAAAGAATTATCGGCAAAATGATCCCAAGCGGAAAAAAGAGGACGTTGGCGAACTGCGAGAGATGAATAAAAAGCCCCATCTGCCTTTGTTCGGGCGTTTGCAGAGAGTTCTGCGGCGAAAACTGCATTTCGTAGCTCATAAATTATGTTCTCCTGAAGTCTAAGTAAAACCGCGCTCAATAAAAGATCTCGCGCATCCCTTGATCATCTATACGATCTTAGTACGACATTCGTTCCTTACTTGAGGGGCCTGCGATAAACGATCTTGCCGCCGACGATCGTCGCTACGGCCGCGCCGCGGAATTTGCGGCCGCCAAAAGGCGTGTTGCGTGATTTAGAGCGCGACTCCGAAACATCAAAGACCCATTTAAGGTGCGGGTCGATGATCGTGACATCGGCGATAGAACCCGGTTTTAGCGTTCCCCGTTCACGCATGCGAAATATTTTTGCGGGATTCGCGGCAAACAACTCCACCAACCGTACCAGATCGATAATTCCCGGATGGACCAGTTTTTCGAACGCCATACCGATCGCCGTCTCCAGCCCGGTGATGCCAAACGGCGCGCGGTCGTATTCCAGCGCCTTCTCGTCATCGTGATGCGGGGCATGGTCGGTGGCAATGGCATCGATCGTAGAATCCTTTAGCCCTTCAAGCAGAGCCTGCACGTGTTCCTCGCTGCGCAGCGGCGGCGACATTTTTGTATTGGTGTCGTAACCTTCCACCGCGCTGTCGGTCAGGGTGAAGTGATGCGGCGCTACCTCGCAGGTAATATTAATGCCTTCGTTCTTTGCGCGGCGGACCGCTTCCACAGCGCTCTTTGTCGAAATATGCGCGATATGAATATGCGCGCCCGTCTCTTTGGCCAGGATGATGTCGCGCACGGCATCGATCTCCTCAGCCAGCGCCGGCATTCCCCGCAGGCCTAACAGCAGCGAAATTTTTCCTTCATGCATCACGCCGCCCTGGGAAAGCGATTTGTCTTCGCAATGGTCGACCACCGGCAGATCGAAATCTTTCGCGTATTCCATCGCGCGGCGCATTATACCGGCGGTCGGAACCGGACGCCCGTCGTCGGAAACGGCCACCGCGCCCGCGGCCTTCATCTCGCCCATCTCGGCGAGTTCGGAACCGTCGGAAGATTTTGTGACCGCGCCGATAGGAAAAACGTTTGCCAGGCCGGCGCGTTCCGCCTGCTCGATCATATAGCGGGTGATGGCCGCGTTGTCATTGACGGGCGTCGTGTTGGGCATCGGGCACACCGAAGTGAATCCGCCCGCCACCGCCGCCGCACACCCGCTGGCGATCGTCTCCTTGTGCTCCTGGCCGGGCTCACGCAGGTGAACGTGCATATCGATAAATCCCGGCGCCACTATCAAACCCGAAGCATCGAAAACTTCCGCATCCTCCGGCGCGCTTTCATTGTGTCCGAGCCAGCCGGAAACCCGGCCGTCTTCAATAAGCAAATTCTTTCCGCTATTTTGGTTTTCTAAAGGGTCGATCAAATGACCATTGGCTATTAATAGTTTCATCTAAAATTAGTCTTGATTTTCTTCTTTTTCTCTATACATTGCAGTTTGACGGGCTATTTATTGTATCTTGGAAATTCCTCGTTTTCCTGGCCTTTCATTGCCTGGTCTAATGAAAATTCTTGCCATTGTTTATCTTCATCGGCGATATCATCTATTTCGATGTAACCTACGTGGCAATTTGGTTCCGGGATCGGCAACCCGTCTTCGATCATCCCTTCGATATGCAATTCCACCGCCTCATGCATTAAGGTTTTAATCTCTTTTATGGTTTTTGCTGTTGTAACACAACCGGGCAAGTCCGGTACGTACGCCGAATAATTGCTCTCCGCTTTTTCAATAACTATAGCGTAACGCATAATATAAAAAATCTTCTCTGCCAGAGTTAACCAAGTCAAACTTTCGTGTCAACCCGTGACGGCTTTTTATCTCCGCAAGGCAACCTTATTTGTTTTTAACTACATCATTTGTTTAGGACAAGTTGCTTCTTTTTCTCCAAGGTGGGGGCTGGATTAACACCCGTCCGGCTAATATTATTTCCACTAATTTTTCCCTTTACAATTTATTAGATTTTTTATCCAAAATTTTTGATAAAGTTATTGTACCGCGCTTGTGAAAATTCCCTCTATCAAATCATTATCTGTAACGAATTAAAGGATTTAGCCTGATCTTATAACTATTGGTCTTCTATTTGCGTATGAGACCAGCAGGAAAACCTGACTGTTTTTCCGGGATCTCTTCAACGGAAGATTTCTGAAGCGGTTGTTAAGACAACCAAAGTTCCTGGTTTTGCTATACGAAAAAAAGGAACCGTTACTAAAGGGCGACGTATCGAGAAAATATCCCGCCCTTTCACCAACGGCTCCACGTTTGATGAGACTGTTACCAGACTCACGCCGCAGCCTTTTAGGCGCACGGCGGCGTAAGTATAGCACTTTTTTCAAGAAAAACTTCGTGTTTTTTCAAGGAGTTGTAAATGAGAAATATACTTATTTTGTTCTTCTTATTTCTATGTTCCACGGTGCTTATTGCTGCACAGGAACCGTTTGGTTCCGTCGAAGGAACCGTCCTGGATTCGCAGGGAGCGGTCGTTCAAAACTCCACAGTGACCGTCCGCAGCCTCGCGACCAACGTCACCAAGACAGCCGTTACCAATGAGAACGGCCAATATCGTATTTTACAATTACAGCCCGGCTTTTATGAGGTCCGCGCTTCCGGAACGAATTTCAAACAATCGATCCGGGAAAGCGTGCAGGTCCAGGTCGGGCAAACGGCCGCGGTCGATTTCAGCCTGGAAGTCGGCGGGGTAAGCGAAACAGTAGTTGTAACCAGCACGTCCGAAGCTCAGATCGAACGCTCTGACAATACCGTTTCCGGTGTGGTCAATACGATACAGATCGAAAACCTTCCTCTAAACGGCCGCAACTTTCTCGACCTGGCGCAACTGCAGCCGGGCACCGAAAAAGTCGACGGCGCATCGTTTGACCCGACCAAGGCCAATTTCACCGGCGTTTCTATCGGCGGGCAAGCCGGCCGCTCGACCCAGATCACGGTCGACGGCGGTTCCGTGGTAGATAATGTCGTCGGAACTACCGTCCAGAATTTCTCGCAGGAGATCGTGCAGGAATTCCAGATCGGGCTTTCGAATTACAGCCTGTCGACCGGCGCATCCGCCAGCGGTTCGGTGAATGTCGTTTCGCGCTCCGGTTCAAACAATTTTCACGGAAATGTCTTCGGATATTTTCGCGACGATAAATTTTCCGCATTCCCGGCACTAGCCAGGCTCGATGCGGCGCATGTACCGGCCGCCGCGCAGACCGAAAGAGTTCCTTTCGACCGGCAGCAGATGGGCGGCACATTCAGCGGCCCGATCATTAAAGATAAATTATTCTTTTTTGGAAGTTACGAGCGAAACAATCAGGACGGCTCGTCTTTGCGGAACCCCACATCGGCTTCGAGCTTTGCCGGTTTCACTCCGAACCCGTTTGACGAAACTTTGTTCACCGCCAAGGTCGACTGGGCGGCGAATGATTTCACCAACCTGTTTTTCCGTTATTCATTTAACGACAACAGCGGCCAGGGGCCGTTCCCTGCCGGCTCGGGTATCGTGCCGCGCGACAGCGTGAGCGGTATTTTCCAATCCAATGACCAGATAGTAACGAACCGCGCTCATAATTTTGTCGCCGGTTTGGCCTCGACCATCTCGTCCAATATGAGCAACAACCTGGTTTTCAACCTCAGCGATTTCAATAATGCGATCGATGCGGCTGTTCCGGGAATACCGGAGATCGCCTTTTCGGCGGACCCGCTTTTCCGCACGGGAACCAATGCGCTCACACCGCAGAAAACGCCGCAGCGCCGTCACCAGATCCGCGACGATCTGACGTGGTTAAGCGGCAAACACACGTTTAGTTTTGGCGGCGATTATGAACGCACCTCCATCGGCGGCACGTTCGTCTTTGCTAACCCGGTCCGCATCCGGCTTTTCATACCTACGTCAACAGATACCGAAGCCGATTTTCTGAACGCTTCCGTCCGTGATATTTCGATGGGTGTGGGCGATGCGAACCTGCCTTTTAACCAGGATGGGCCAACCGTCAATCATCGCTTTCAGTTTTACGCCGGTGATTCGTGGAAGATCACGCCCAACTTTACTTTGAACCTCGGGCTGGCTTACAGGTGGGATTCCAATCTCTGGAATCACGACCTCAGCCGTCCGGCGGTCATCGCTCCCCTCTTTGATAAAGGCACTGCCCCGGCGGCGCGCGATAACAATAACATCGCTCCCCGCATCGGCTTTGCCTGGGATGTGATGGGCAATTCCAAGACCGTTATTCGCGGCGGTTTCGGATTGTATTACGACAACACGATCGACAATCTGCGGCTCTTTGAACGAGCTGACCTCGGCCCCGTAGGAGCCGAACAGTTCCTCGTCGGAACCGGGATCGTCAGCCCCGTGCTGGCAGGGTTTGGCGGTGACGGACGGTTTGATCCGGGCCAGATAACGCTGGCGCAGATGCTGGCGCTGTGGCCGGCCGTTCGGGCGGACCTGGAATCTAGGCTGACGTCCTGTGTTTTGCCGACCGCTCTTGAATGCACGAATTCGGTTTCCGGACCGATCTTTTCGAGCAACTTCCAGGTGCCGTATTCGCTGCAATACTCGATCGGCGTCCAGCGCGAATTGCCGTTCAACCTGCTGCTGCAGGCTGACTTCAATTATCGCAAAGGGCTGCATGAAGTGATCGTGTATGACATCAACCAGGCGGATTCGGCGGGCGGCGCGGTTCTTGGAGCTTTCCCGTTCCCGGTCCCTTATGCCGATTCATCTGCGTTCTCGACCTATAAAGGCCTGCTGACACGGGTTGACCGCCGTTTCCGTAACGGTTTCCAATTCACCGCCAGTTATGCCCTGTCGAGATTCGATGCCTTTAGCCCGGACTCTTTAGGCCTGGGCGGAGCACCGACGGACATCAATAACCTGCGGGCGGATTTCGGCCCTGCGGGACTGGACCGCAAACATCGCTTCGTTTTCAGCTCGGTTTATGAAATGCCGTTCTTTAAAAAAGACAGCTCTTTCATAAAACGAAACCTGCTGGGCAATTGGACCGTTTCTCTGATCTCGACAACTTTCAGCGGACTGCCGCAAAGCATCTTCCTGCCTGACTTTGTCGACCTGAGCGGAACCGGAACGTCCGCGACCTACCTGCCGGGAACGACCGGCGGTTCGATCGGGCGCAACATTCGCACAGTCGATCAGATCAACGCACTGATCACGAATTACAACAGCACTCTGGCAGGGGGCGTCGATCCCTTCGGAACCCCGCTCCAGGCTTTGGCCTTGCTTCCGGCTGATACGCCCATCGGCGGCGATTGGGTCCACTCTCAGGACCTGCGTCTGACCAAGACGATCTCGTTTAACGAGCGTATGCGGCTGCAATTGATCGGCGAAGTTTTCAATGTGTTCAACTTTGCCAATCTGACCAATGTGGGTGACTTTGTTTTGCCGGTCCAGGGAACTGCGCCGGGCGATATTACCACTCTTCGCCCGACGCAGCGTACGACCAGCGTCTTCGGTACCGGCGGGCCGAGGTCATTCCAACTGGGGTTAAGATTTGCCTTCTAGATCTTATCTCCATGCAAAGAAGAAACGGGCTTTCGGGCCCGTTTCTTTTTATGTGTAGCGCCGGCGTCTCGCCGGCTGTCGTGGTAGCGTCACGCTGCCACATATGCTTTTAACCGTGAGCGGGACGCTGGCGTTACATTTATTTTTTCAGCGCCTTCACTACCGCCTGAGCTTCGTTGCTCAGGGCCGACATCACGCTGTTTTCCTGGCCTTCGATCTTGGCCGTGGTGGACTGCATCTGGAGTGTCGTTCCGTCAGCGCCGAGCGGCTTTAAGTCATAACCGACGGTTACCTCTACCTTGCCTTCCCCGCTGCCCGCGCCGGTGACCTTGCCGAAAAGCCCGCCGACCTTGCTCGCCGTAGATTGTTTTAGCGATTTTATATCGGTGTTCAAAATGTAATCGCAGTTCAACCGCTTCGCGTCGTCCGCGGAAGTGATCGCGACGGCTTCCAATTTATTGCCGTTGATCTGCGAAACAAGCATGTTCTGATACATATCGGTCGAAAGCGGTTTTCCTGTCGAATTACCGACCGTCATCACGCCGACTCGAACAACGCCGGGTTTCTTCGCGCCCGCATTATTTGCCGGCGTCATTCCCTGCATCATCTGGTTCATTTCGGCCTTTGCTTCCGGAGTTTTCTGGTACTCGCCAATGGACTTCTGGGTATTCTTTCCGTAAAGCTCTTTTTGTTCTTTGGCTTCGGCGTAACCGGCCGGGACATCGAAAAGCTCCGCGGGCAGCGTCGCCCGGGAAAGCTCGACAACCTCAGTGGTCATGGTCATCATTCCGCCGCCCATTCCCATTTTCGCCATCATGGCCGCGGTTTCGGCATCGTCTTCACCGCCCGCATCGGCCCCCGTTCCCGACATGGAAATTTTGGTGGTGAGTTTTAGCGCGTAGCCTAATTTACCGGTCCCTTTTTGGACGAATTTCGTCTGGTCCAGGCAAGCCGGCGCGTGCTTTTCGTAGTTCATCGGATTTTCGGGCGGACGATCGAATTTGCAGCTCAGCCCGACGGAAAGATCGACGTACCAGCCGTCGGTTTCGATGCGCTGGTTATTTTTATCGCAGGCGTCCGGCGAAGCCTCGGTCGTCATCACGGTCTTGATATGACGCGCGGTCATTCCGAACATCTGCTGGCGCTCGCCGGTGTCGATGATCTCCATCGTGCGGGTGACGATCCCGCCTTTTTGAGTTTTAACTTTTGCCGTCGTGGTGCTTTTCACCGGCTGGGCCTGCGCCGCGGTCTCGGGGGCGCCCATCGGTTCGATCAGGTATTTCCTTTCCGGATCGCTGACCCTGATCGTGCGCTTCAGATCGCACTGCATGATGCTCACGCTCTTCATGCCCATATTATCGCTTTCCGTGCGTTCGCGCGCGCCCTTGATCATCACCGCCGATTCCATCGTGCGCCCAGCCATCGTCATTCGCTGGCGCATCTTGAAATCGTTTTGCGCAAAAATATTTATTGCCGAAATAAGCAACACAAAAATGCCCGCGATAATTAGATGGCTAATTAAATTCCTACTTCTCATTTCTCTCCCCCACCGTATGATTCTTTTATCTTCGATCGATTATAAGACGAATTTTACCCGGTTTTTTGCTCATTCTAAAACAGATCGCTCATACAAACTTTACCGGCCAGGCCACTTGTTATTTTCAACAAGCCGATCCGTCTCAAGGTTCGGAAGGGTTGCTTGCGCCCGCCGTTTACAAGTACATTCGAGCCAACCTAAAAAGATAAGAGCGGGCGCAAGCGGCCCTTCCTGACCATGAGGTAATTATATTGCCTTTTTTTCAAAACAGGCTTTCGGCTATTACTCTCCCACGGCTTTTCCGCCGGTCGCCAAATAGAGCACCGCCATTCTGACCGCCACTCCGTATTTCACCTGGTCAAGTATCAGCGAGCGCGAGCCGTCCGCCACTTCGGAGGCGATCTCGATGCCGCGGTTCATCGGGCCGGGGTGCAGCACGATGGCGTCTTTTCGGGCCAGGTCGACGCGCTGCGGCGTCAGGCCGTAATGAATGGAATATTCACGCAGGGTGGGAAAAAATGCGGCGTCCATTCGTTCGCGCTGGATGCGCAGGATCATCACCACGTCAGCGCCGGTGATGGCCTCTTCAATGTTCGGCGCGACTTCCAAACCGCGTTTTACCAGAAAGCCAAAATCGCGCGGGACCAGCGGGCTGGGGCCCGCCACTCGTACCTTTGCGCCGAGTTTGGTCAGCAGGTGAATGTTCGAACGCGCCACGCGGCTATGAAGAATGTCGCCGATGATCGCCACTTTCAAGCCCTTGATCTTGCCTTTGTGTTCGCGAATGGTCATCGCATCGAGCAGCGCCTGGGTCGGGTGCTCGTTCGCGCCGTCGCCGGCATTGACCACCGCGGCCTTGCTGGCTTTGGCAAGCTGGTGCGGCACACCGGCGCTCGAATGGCGTACGACGATACAATCCGGCGCCATCGCATCCAGATTCTGCGCCGTGTCTAATAAAGTCTCGCCTTTTGAAACACTGGAACTGGAAACGCTGATATTGACCGCGTCGGCGGAGAGGCGTTTAGCCGCGAGCTCAAAAGAAGTACGCGTGCGGGTCGAAGCTTCGAAAAAAAGATTGATGACGGTCTTGCCGCGCAGCGCCGGAACTTTTTTAACCTCGCGCTGGGAAATTTCGGTAAAAGTATCGGCGGTGTCTAAGATCCCCACGATCTCTTTCGCGGTAAGATCGCGGATGCCCAGCAGATCGCGGCGATGAAAAGGTTTGTCCATCTTAGATAACAGTATTAACTGTTAATTATTAACTGTGAACTATTCACTGTTTTTCATGGATGTTAGTGAATAGTTCATAGTTAAAAGTTAATAGTCGTAAAAAAAGGCGATCTGATATCGCCAATTTTATCGTTAATTTACATTCGGAAGAGGCTTACCAAGATCGCCGTAAAAAGCATAATCGGCTTTTTTGCCGCTGATCTCCAGCCTCCAGTTGGTAAAAGTCTCGGCTGTTGCGCACATGTTTCCCCGTCCCTGGAGGACCAGAAAATAGTCGGTCGCCGGAGCCATACCCTTTTGAAAAATACCGGTGCCCTGGCCGACCTTGGATTTGAAACGCCACTCCTTATAGAGAGCCGGGCCGCCCGCGCCGAATTCCCTCCCGTCATGAATGTCGACCATAAAGTCCACCATGGTGGCCGGAAGAGGTAGTGTCAGCGTGCCGGTTTTGCCGTTCTCGTCCTTAAACGTGAACTTGAACGTTTTGTTTTGAAAAATTGACGTGAGCTGAAAGTCGAACCCTATGGGATCCATGCCTTTGATCAGATCGTCGCCTGCGTCCGTCATGTAAAGTCCCGGCTCTTCGAACTTAAGCCGTTTCAGCTCGCTGAGATAGTTTTCATCCAACTTCCTGGTATCGATCACATACGCTCCCGCGTCGGCACAGCAGGCACAGGCCAGCGCCGGTGACGACAGTGACAAAATAACGAAAAAAGCGGCTGTCAGCATACCAAGCAGGATCAGTTTATTCTTCATATTTCTTTCTATTCTGCCGGAAGTTCGAAAATACCGACCCCCTCGTCTTCGTCAAAATCTTTCAGCATCACGCGGATGATCTCGTTCTTTTTGGTCGGCACCAGTTTGCCGAAGTAATCCGCCTGGATCGGAAGTTCCCGGTGTTCTTTACCGCGGTCGATCAGCACGGCGAGCTGCACCCGGCGCGGGCGGCCAAAATCCATTAATTGATCGAGCGCGGCGCGGATAGTTCGTCCCGTGTAAAGCACGTCATCGACCAGCACGATATTTTTATCCTCGATATCTTCGGTAAGTTCCGTGCGGTTGACGATCGGATTGGCTCCGACAGTTGAAAGGTCATCGCGATAAAGCGTGATATCGAGAATGCCCTGGATCGGAGCGGTCCCTTCCAGTTCGGCGATGCGTTTGGCGATCCTTTCCGCCAGCGGAACACCGCGGCGGCGGATGCCCACCAGGTACAGGTCTTTCGCGCCCTGATTTTCCTCAACGATCTCCGAAGCCAGCCGCGATAGAGCGCGCTTCATCCTGGCCGGGTCCATTATCCTCGACTTCTCGCTTAAATTTGCTTCCATTCGCTGAAAATCGTAACAAAATAAGGCGACAGGTGACAAGTTGCAGTTGTTGAAGTTACAATTATCGCACTTATCAAATGTCTCTTTATAAAACATTGATCAGACCCCTGCTTTTCAGCCTGCCCAGCGAAACGGCGCACGAAATAGGATTAAAAGTTTTAAAGACCGGACTTGCACCCGGTTTTTTTGGCGGTCTTTTACGCGGCAAAACTTCGTTCGAAGAGTTTGGCCCGCTGGAACGTTTTGGCCTGAAATTCGACAACCCTCTGGGAATCGCGGCCGGCTTTGATAAAAACGGCATTGCGGTAGAGCAGCTTGCGGCCCTCGGTTTTGGTTTTGTCGAGATAGGAACCGCGACCTATCACCCTCAGCCGGGAAATCCAAAGCCGCGTCTTTTCCGTTTGCCGCAGGATCAAGCGCTGATAAACCGGGCCGGCTTTAATAATGACGGCGCGGCAAAGATCGCTGAAAGAGCAAAAAAGAAAAAACCGGACTGCGTGCTGGGGATCAACATTGGCAAGAGCAAGATCGTGCCCAATGAGGAAGCGGTGGAAGATTACCTGAAAAGCTTTGAACTGGTCCATCCGGTGGCCGATTACATCGCGGTCAATGTCAGTTCGCCAAACACGCCGAATCTGCGTGAACTGCAGCGAGCAGATGCGCTGGAGGAATTATTAAGGGCATTGCAGAAGAAAAATAAGGAGCTTTCGGAACGCAGCGTCGCTTTGAGTCCCGGCTTTAGCCGGCAGCCGCCTGAAGGCGGTACTCAAAACAAACCTCTGCTGCTAAAGATCGCGCCTGATCTGAGTGAAGCAGAGATCGAAGCCATCGTCGATATTTCCCTGCGCCTGGACCTGTCGGGGATCATTGCCACCAACACGACGGTTAGCCGTGAAGGTTTGAAAACCGCGGGCAGTGAAGTTGAAAAAATGGGGCAAGGCGGTTTGAGCGGCAAGCCTCTGCAAAAACGCTCGACCGAGGTCATCTCTATGATCTACCGCCACGCAAAAGGAAAACTTCCGGTGATCGGTGTCGGCGGCATTTTTACTCCGGAAGACGCTTTTGAAAAGATCAGTGCGGGCGCGTGCCTGCTGCAGGCCTACACCGGATTTATTTACCAGGGATTTTCTTTTGCCAATGATATAAATGCCGGTCTGGCCGAGCTGCTTAAAAAGAACGGTTTTGATTCGCTGGATGAAGCCATCGGGAGCGCAGACTTTAGTCTGCAAAGTAAGAAATAATTATGAGTATCTCAGAAGGCGGAAACGCGACAGTTATGGAGCGTGTTTCTTTTGCGATAAATCACACGCTCCATAACTGTCGCGTTTCCGCCTTGGTCCGCTATAAAATATGAAAGAAAAGATCATCCTTGCTCTCGACTTATCTTCCCCTGAAGAAGCGCGTAAAACCATCGACACTTTCCGCGAAGAGGTGGGTGCTTTCAAAATAGGGTTGCAACTCTTTACCGCCGCCGGCGCATCATTCGTTCGGGAATTAACGGCGCGCGGAGTAAAGATATTTCTCGACCTGAAATTTCATGACATTCCTAATACCGTCGCTTCGGCCGCGGTTGAAGCAGCGCGAATGGGAGTCTGGATGTTCAATGTTCACGCCTCGGGCGGGGGCGAAATGATGCGCGAAACGGTCGGGAGAGTGAATGAAGTGTGCAGCCGGGAAAACCTTGACCGGCCGAAGATGATCGCGGTAACCGTTCTGACCAGTTCGAATGCCGAAACACTTAGAGAAACCGGGGTCCAAACCGCGCTGACGGAGCAAGTTTTGAATTTAGCGCGACTTGCGTCAGAATGTGAGATGGATGGTGTGGTGGCTTCGCCGCAGGAGATCGCGATGATCCGCGATGGCATTGGACGAGAAGATTTCCTGATCGTAACACCGGGCGTGCGGCCGACTTTTAAGGCCGCTTTTGCAACGGCAGACGATCAAAAGCGTGTAATGACACCGGCAGAAGCTATCACGGCGGGTTCCGATCACCTGGTTATTGGCCGCCCGATCCTGCAGGCTGCCGATCCTTTAGAAGCCGTACGGAAGATCGTCAGGGAGATGGAGAACACGCGGGCACATTGATGAAGAAAATATTTTTTACCTTAATAGCTATCATTTTATTTTGCTGCCAATTCGGACAGGCACAGACGCCTGCTGCCGGACGTTTCCCCATCGGCGAACGCCTTACTTACAACATATCTTTTGCCAGCTACCCCAGCGCCGCATTTGCCGAGACCTACGTAGTTTCGACCGGAAAATACGGTGACCGCGATGCCGTGTACGTTCAGGGCAGAGTAGTGACCACCGATTTTGTTAACGCGGCTTTTTTCTCCGTCGATGAAACCCGCCAACTATTGGTAACGCCTGACACAGGCCTGCCGCTGCTTAGCAAGGTCATCAATGATGAAAACGGAATGCCGCGCGAAAAAGTAACCGATCATAAAGGCCCCGCTGCCGCGCACGATTGGTTGTCGGCGCTTTTCCAGCTTCGTTTTTCTACCGCGCCCAGCGGCGTGCTCAGTATTCAGGAAGACAACGGCAGCATCGTTCAGGCGTCGTATCAACTTGCCGGTAAAGCGCATGTTAAAACCACCGCCGGTGAATTCGATACGGTCGTTTTAGATGTTCAAATTACTTCCTTCCCGAAGCTGCAGATCTATCTTAGTGACGATGAACGCCGCATCCCGGTGGTCATTTCTTATAAACATCTAAAAGGAGTTTTGCGGGCCGAATTGGCGGGCATTCAGGACCTTTCTCCGGAACCGGTCGCCGAAACCACGCCAAAGCCGCAAAACACTCCGCCGGTGGTGATGCCGACGCCGCGTCCCCGCGCCACGCCCATTCCTTACAAAAACAATCAACTTCTGGCGGAAGACCTGCCGTTCGATCTGGGCGAAACTTTGACTTATCGTTTAACGCGGCCGGGCACATCCACATCAATTGGAACGCTGGTAGTGCAAGCCGCAGAACGAAAACAATTTTTTGGCAAGGATGCCCTGCTGCTCAGCGCTTCGGTCCAGCAATTGACCGACGGCAATTCGTTTTTTGCCGCGGGTGATTCCATCAAATCATACGTCGAACCGGACACTCTCCTGCCGCAGCGTACGGAGATAAATTTTCACGGCGCTCTGAGCCTTTTTAACCAAGTGCTCCAGTTTGACCAGGCGACGGGTAAAGTAACCGATGGTAAGGGCGCGTTATATGACATCCCGGTGGGCACGCACGATATTTTGTCGTTGGCCTATGCTCTCCGGTCCTTCAATCTGAAGGAAGTAAAACCTAACAAAGGCCCGAGCGGCGATATCCGCGTCGCGCTATTTACCAGCGACGGCCCGGTGATCCTGACCATTCTCTCGCAGGCCGAAGAGACGGTCGATTTTCAGGGCAAAAAACTGACGGCGCAGGTGATCTTTGCCAGTATCGGGCAAAGCACCGTCAAATTATGGCTAAGTAAAGACCAGGATAAGCTTCCCTTGCGAATAAACATTACCAGTCCTACCTTTGCCTTTAACGCCGATCTGATCTCGGTCCTGCAAAACCCGCCTCCGGCCGGGGAAAGCAGTCCTTCAGCTAACGTGCCCGGAATTCCGGCCGATATGATGAAGAATATGACCGTTATTAATCCGACGATGGTCAATCCGACACTCAGCCCGTCGATGCTCGATACGACTACGGTCAACCCGACTCTGGTAAACCCCACGCCGACACCTGCCATCAAAAGACCATAACCTGCCCTGAACATTGCTCTTCAGCGGCTAAAAGGTTAAATTATATATGCGCAGTTAGATTAAATTCGAACTGTATCAGGTATAGCTACGTAATTATTAAATAAGGTTTTAAGAATGGATCATACAACCCGCGAATTATTAAAACGCTACGCAAAACTGGCGATCGGACAGCCTTTTGCACCGATTCTGTTAAATATTCTGGTGACTTCGGTCTGCGATATGCGCTGTACACACTGCTTTTTTACCGACGAGCTGGACGACCGCCCGCGTAAAAAACTGCAGATGAAGACCCACGAGATCGATAAGATCGCGGAAACCCTCGGCGGCAACCTTGGTGTGCTGATACTGGCCGGCGGCGAACCGTTCACCCGCAAGGACCTGCCGGAAGTAGTAAATTCTTTCTATCGGCATAACAAACTGGAATCGGTGTATCTGATGTCTAACGGGCAGATCCATCCGCGCATCTTCCCTGACGTAACGAGAATTCTGCAGGAAAACCCGAATCTCAATGTCACCGTCGCGCTGGGAATAGACGGCCTGAAAGACCAGCATGAAAAGATCCGCCAGAAAGAAGGTTCGTGGGACAAAGCTATTCATACAGCGCGCACGCTCAAGGAAATGAAGAAAGAATTTCCTAATCTGGACGTGCAAACCTGCACCTGCGTGATGAATTCCAACCAGGACACGATCTTTGATTGGTACGACTTTCTGAAATACGACCTCAAGCCGGACAAGATCAATATCAACTATATTCGTCCGCCGTCAAAAGACCCCAACGAACTCAATTTCGATCACGAGCGCTACGCTAAGCTTTCGCAGATGATCCTTGACGACGTAAAGAATTCGGCGATCAAAAACAACTACGGCGGTTCGGCCGGTTTCTTTAAGGCGGCGATCGACATCTATATGCACGGCCTGATCACCAAGACCAAGGAAGAACAGGCCCCGCAGATGAAGTGCTATGCCGGAACCGCCGGCGCCGTCATCTATGACGAAGGCACACTGTCGTCTTGCGAAAACAAAACGGAAGTTGCGAACCTGCGCGAGTTCGACTGGAACTTTAAGGCTGCCTGGAATTCACCGCAGATGAAACAGCGCCGCAAGGAAGTCGCCGACGGATGTTTCTGCACGCACGAATCGAACAGCTACTATCCGAGCCTGCCGTTTAACCCGGGCCATTTGATCCAGATCAAAAAACTGGAACGCCAAATGAAAAAGGCCGCCAAGCAGATCGACCAATCACAGCCGCAGGCGGATGGGCTGGCGGTCAAGGCCTGAACAAAATGCTGACTTACAAAGCAATGTACAAATTTCTTGAAACAGGCGTCCATGGCGAGGTACTGGATTTTCCCGGTGTTATTACTTGCGGGAAAGACCTGGAAGAAACCCGTCAACTTTTATCTTCAGCCCTGGTCGATATGGCCGAGACAAATCTTGGTTTAGGAGAATCACTCCCAACTCCAGATTCTACTTTAAGCGATTCGGAAGCTGATCTGGAAGAACCTATTCATTTAGTTTTGACTGCAACAACAAGAGTTAAGATCTCACCTGAAACTCACTATGAAGCGGCGTGATTTTTTACGTTATTTGGAAAGTAACGGATGTCATTTATTACGGGAAGGCGGCGGACATTCGATCTGGGAAAATCCGCGAACTAAAAATCGAACGGCAATTCCACGTCACAGGGAGATAGTTGATTACACGGCGGTAAAGATTTGCAAGCAGCTCGGCATCCAGAGTCCATTTGAAAAAAACAAAGACTAATGAATCAAAATACCCCTAAAATTCTTGTCATCTCATCCGACACTGGCGGCGGGCATCGCTCTGCCGCGGCGGCGATCGTCGGCGGGCTGCAGAAATTTTGGGAAGGCCAGTCATTTGCGGTCCGCACGGTCAAAGCCATCGAAGATTCGCACCATATCGCCGCGCGGATGGTGAAAATGTATAACTGGACGCTGCGCAATAAACAGCACTGGATGAAATATCTTTACTGGGCGATCAACAAATTCCGCCCGGAAACGCGCGAGTTCTTTTACCGGCGCAGTTTTGGATTTGCCAAGCAATTATTTGAAAAATGGTGCCCGCACGTGGTGGTCAGCGTTCACCCGCTGACACAGCATTTTTTCGCCAAGGTCTTAAAAGAATTGAATCTGCAGGATCAGATCCCTCTCGTGACGGTGGTCACCGATCCGTATTACGGGTTTTGGAAAGGCTGGGCGTGTAACGACGTCGCGCTTTACCTGGTCGCCAGCGAAGAAGCCAAAATGCAGTTGATGGAATACGGCATTTCCCCGGAAAAGATAAAGATCTCGGGAATGCCGGTCGATCCCAAGTTTCACGAGGTTAACGAAAAAGATGCGCAGGCCGCCCGTCAAGCGCTTGAGCTCGATCCGGAAAAATTCACCATCTTCGTCAATGCCGGGTGGATCGGCGGCGGCAATATTCCGCAGATCTTTCGCGAGCTCGTCGCCGGCGAACTCGATGTCCAGGCGATCTTTCTCGCCGGAAAAAACGACGCGTTAAAGGCTGAAGCCGAAAAGATCGCACTGACCGCCAAATTTCCGGTCAAGGTCATCGGCTATTCCGACGAGGTGGAAAAACTGATGCAGTCCGCCAATGTGATGATCTCAAAATTGGGCGGCCTGACCACCTTCGAAGCGCTGGCCTGCCAACTGCCGATCATCGCCGATGCCACTACGCCGCCAATGCCGCAGGAAGCCGGAACCGTCAAGTTGATCGCGCAGCGTGGCGCGGGCATATTGCTGGAAAAAGCATCGGATATAGTTCCCACCGTCCAAAATCTTCTCAACGATTCCCGTAAATACGCGGAGATGAAAGCAGCCACCATCGGACTATCCATACCCAATTCCACCCAGCGAATTATTGAGGAAATTTCCGCCCTTCTTCCGGCAAACATACAGGCCACAGAACCCGTCTACGCCGAAAGTTAAGTCTCTACAGCTTACTTAAAAAATTTTGACTATCATCGCCGCGATAAACTAACATTGGGGTTAGCATAAAACTAATTACGGTTTTCCCATATGCACGAAATTTCCCGACAATTTTGTCATTAAGGTTTTGAACCCATTTGGCCTTTAGGGATTTTTTTGTCGTGAAGCTGTAAATAAACTATTAACCGTCCCGGCAAACCCTGCATATTTGCCGAACCAACATTCAGATCAAAATTAAAGGAGAGTTCTTATGGTCAGAGATTTTATTAAATCGTCTCGCCGATTGCTGATCCTGGCTGTGCTTTGCAGCGGCCTGGTATTTGTTTTAAGCGGAAATTTTAGCGCCGTTAAGGCCGGCCCACCCGCCTGCTGTTGGGAATGCGACGCCATGGTCGATCCCTGCGACAATTTCTGCGACCTTCTCCCGAACGCTCCCGGCTGCGCTCTTTGTCACGCAAACATAACTGCATGTTACGTCCACTGCGATCCGGACCCGAATTGCGTACCCGAATAAAATACAAAAAGGAGATAGCCTATTTGGAGTGCCGAATTTATTCGGCATTATGCAAAGGCATTTGAATTCTGAGAACAAATTCGAACATACTGTGTTCGTTGCCGAATGAATTCGGCGCTCCTTGACCACAAATCCTGCTTTTACATTTGGACATTTAAGTAAATACCCTTGTATAACTTATACTTACGAATTGACAAAAAATACGGTCAGCAAGATAGATATTATTCATATAATTTAAGGACTAACTGTGACTCTTTTACTAGAAGGAAAACGTGCTTTTGTGTCGGGCGGTACCCGCGGCATCGGCGCCGCTATCTGTGAAGTTTTCGCCCGCGAAGGCGCAGACGTAGCTTTTAATTATCACTCCAGCGACAACCTGGCAGAGGAAGTGAAAAAGAAGATCGAAGCCTTTGGCCGCCGCGCGCTCTCTTTCAAAGTTTCCGTAACCGACCGCTATGGAATGAAACACATTGCCCGCGAAATAAAAGATGCCTGGGGCGCGATCAATGTGCTGGTCAACAACGCTGCCGTCAATAAAGGGGACAATTTCGCCACCACCACCGATAGATCGTGGGATTGGGTGGTGGATACAAATGTGAACAGCCTGTTTGCCGTTACCAAGCCTTTTTACAAACAGATGATCCGCGAACGGGTCGGCAATATACTCAACATCACCTCCGTAGGAGCGATCCGCAGCCTGCCGACCTCGGTTCATTACGCCACCTCAAAGGCCGCCATGATCGGCTTTACCAAATGCCTCTCGCGCGAGGCCGCCAATTTCGGTATCACCGTAAACGCCATCGCCGCCGGTATCTTCGATACCGACCTCGGCAATACGCTTCCCGACCGCCTGCTGCAAATGCACGATTTCTGGGTAGCCAAAGGGCGTCCCGGAAAACCCTCCGAACTAGCTGAATACGCTGCCTTTATGTGCAGCGACCGCAACAGCTTTATGAGCGGCGAGGTCGTCATCGTAGACGGCGGCGCGGTAACTTAATTTTTCAAACAAATAAACCACAGAGAACACAGAGTTCACAGAGAGATAGGTAGACAGATCTGTTTCTCTGTGAACTCTGTGTTCTCTGTGGTTTAATATTTATTGAATTTGAAAATGAATTTCAATTCTAAGTCTTTAATTTACAATAGTTTAGCTTGACATGAATTTAATGCTGTCGTATATTGTCATTGTAACCGAGAGTAGATAACTCAGGGAGGCGGTGGAAAATTATGGCAAGAGGCGAACTAATAGATAATCTTAACAAAGCGTTGGCGCTGGAGATCTCCGGCGTGATCCAATACACGCAGCACAGTTTTTTGGTGACCGGTACCGAGCGTGAAGTTTTCTGCGATTTCTTTCGCGACCAGGCCGAGGAAGCCCAAAAGCATGTCAATATGCTGGGCGACAAGGTAGTCGCGCTGGGCGGCATTCCGACCGTGGAACCCGCGCTTATCCGCCAGTCTACCGATCTGAAAGAAATGCTGAAACAAGACCTCGAACTCGAACGCGCGGCGATGGATATATACAAGGCCGCCTGGGCCTCGTGCGGCGATGAAGACCTGCCGACAAAGTTTATGCTGGAAGAACAGATCGCCGGCGAACAGACCCATATTGAAGAATTGGAAAAACTTACCAATGAACGGCAAAGCAAGGCCGGACAGGAAAGAATAGTTTTGCGGCAAGTAAGCTAACAACTAACGAAATTGAAACAAAAAAGAAGCAGGCTAAATTTCAGCCTGCTTTTTATTCGCCTATTTGAAGAAGAGAATTAAGCGACGTTCGGAAATTCTATTACTTTGGAGTTGGTCACCGCGGCCCCCTGGTCGGCTTTCTTGCGGTTGACCCGGTAACGCATCGCCGCGATGGTGTGATGCAGGTCGTCCAGCATTTCGGGGGCTACTTCGATCGTTTTCTGGCAAGTCCAGCCGAGATCGTCACGCCAGGTTGAAAACTTAAGCATCACGGTGCTGTCATCACGCAGGACCGCTTCTATTTTGCGCTCGTTGTCGGTTGAAACCGAAGGTTGAAGGATTGCTCTCTGCTGCACTTAATTAACTCCAATAATTACGTATGAATAATATTATTAATAGAAATTGAAATCCAATTTCAATAATATTTTACCTTATTGCCATTTTGTGTCAAGACCAAGCAGCGGTTTTTTGGGTTTTCCCGACAAAATCCTGCAATATTTTATATTTCAGAACGTTCGAGATAGTGTGAGTGAACGGTTTAGTCTTACCTGAGAGCGCGGGCATCTTGCCTGCAAGATCGATTACGGGTCAGTAGCGTCTGCGTCAGCAGATGCGTCTTCCGGAACGCAAAAGAACGCACTTGCTAACGCAAGCGCTACCGACAAAACCGCTTGTAGCTTATGCGGATCATAATTCTAACTTTCCTTGTCTTCTCTATCGGGATGATCTTCCCTTCCGCGTCTTTAGGGCCGGCGCGCGGGCAGGAAAAACAGCGCGGCTTTGCCCTCTACCTGCTTCCCGGCTCCATCAAGCCCCACCAACTTAAGGATCTCGATATCAGCAAGCTCAAGCCGGCCGGCGAGCCTCTCATTACCGCCGCCGATCTCCATTACTATCAAAAAGACCGGCACGAGCTGGCCCTCACTTACGACGCCGGAAAGCGTCTAAAAAATCAGGTGCTGGAGCTGCGTGGCAGGTCTTTTGTGGTTTTTGTCGATAACGAACCTATTTACACCGGCGCGTTCTGGCTATCGATCTGGTCCTCGAGCTTTGACGGCATCTATATCGATCTCGCGGGCCCGACGAGCGATTTTCCGGTCTTTAAATTGGGATTGGGCTATCCAAAAAATTTTAAGAATCTCCCGGACGCGCGCCCTGATCCACGGATCTTTGAGACTTTCGCGCGGGCGGGCCTTTTACAACAGGAATTATTTATCCGCGGTAAATGTAAAAAGATCTCCAACACCTACGCCCGCCGCCCGGGCGTGATCTTCACTTTTTCGGTGGGCAAGGTGGTAAAAGGTGACTTCAGCGGCGCTGAAATTACGTTCAACACTTATGCGGACAACCAAGGAGCCCGGCTCCTGGGCGCCCTCGACGCCATCGGGGAGCTCTACGGTAAAGACGATTGGCAGTTCGACCCGGATAAGGAAATACTCCTGAAATTCGAACAGCGGCTTCCCGCGTCCACTCAGATACCATACTTCAGCAGCTTTGATGTTAATTGAGCGTGTCAATAGCCCGCTCTTGAAGCAAGGCTGCGCCCACCCTTAAGCAGGGCTACTGACACGATGCGGGCGCATCTTCAGGTCAAAACAGCGCCAAAAATAATTCAATGTGACCGAATTCAGAGAAAAATCGATATTTCTTTTCAAAACTGGCTTTTAATTGCGGAAATATCATAAAATTAGAACCTCATTACACTGTCAATTAATTTTCGACCGGAAAGCTTTTACATAAAAAATGGACGAATACACAGACCAGATGCCCCAGGACATAGCGCGTTTTCCCATGGTCCCTATCCGCGATGTGGTGATATTCCCTTTCACCAAGGTTGCGTTCAAGATCGGCCGCCCGAATTCGGTGCGCGCGCTGGAACACGCCCTGACCGGCGATCGTTATATCTTTCTCGCGACCCAGCACGATGCCACCATTGACGAGCCGACGCCCGACCAGGTTTACCAGATCGGCACTATCGGCCGCATCCTGCAAGCGCAGAAACAGGAGAACGGGCAGATAAAGGTCGTGGTCGAAGGCCGCGAACGCGCCACCACGATCAAGGTCGACCGGCAGGAAGACCTGTTGTATGCGACGGTCCGGCGGATCGTCTCCACCAATGAATCGGGTTACCGCACGGACGGGCTGCTGCAGAAACTGCACAACCTGGTCGAACAATTAATGCGTCTTTCTCCCGATGCTTATACGGATTCGCTGCACGCTTCGCTGCGCGGCACCATTCCGGCGCACATTGCCGATACCCTTTCGTCGCATCTGAAGGTGCCGGTCGAAGAAAAACAACTGCTGCTGGAGATCCCCTCGGTACAGGACCGCCTGCAAAAACTGATCGAAGTTCTGGAAATAGAGATCGATAAAAAACAGCTCGACCGCCAGGTCCACACCCGCACCAAGCGGCAGATGGAAAAGGCGCAGCGCGAATATTATTTGAACGAACAGATCAAGGCCATCCATAAAGAGCTCGGACGCAAAGACGAAAAAGCCGAGCTGGAAGAATTAAAAACAAAGATCGAAGAGGTCGGCATGACCGACGAAGCGAAAGAAAAAGCTCTGCAGGAACTTTCGCGGCTGGAAACGATGGCGCCGATGTCGGCCGAAAGCACCGTTTCGCGCACCTATATCGATTGGCTGGTGAACATTCCGTGGCAGGCGCGCTCTGAAGAGATCAACGATCTGAACAATGCCGAAGACATTTTGAACGAAGACCATCACGGGCTGGAAAAGATCAAGGAACGCATTTTGGAATACCTGGCCGTGCGGCAATTGGTAAAAAATCCCAAAGGCACGATCCTATGTTTTGTCGGCCCTCCGGGAGTAGGCAAAACCAGCCTGGGTAAATCGATCGCCCGCGCGACGGGTAGAAAATTTGTTCGCTTCAGCTTGGGCGGCGTTCATGACGAAGCCGAGATACGCGGCCATCGCCGCACCTATATCGGTTCGCTGCCGGGGCAGATCCTTCAGTTAATGAAGCGCGCCGGTACCGTTAATCCCGTGATGCTGCTCGACGAAGTCGATAAGCTCGGACACGATTTCCGCGGCGACCCGGCGGCGGCGCTTTTAGAAGTGCTCGACCCGGAACAGAATCATACTTTCCGCGATCACTATCTCGACGTCGATTACGACCTGTCGCAGGTGTTTTTTATCGCCACCTCGAACGTGCTGCATACTATTCCGCCGGCGCTCCAGGACAGGCTGGAAATAATTTCGCTGTCCGGTTACACCGAGAAAGAAAAGCTTCAGATCGCCAAGCGGCATCTGATCCCGAAACAATCCGAAGGCAACGGCCTCGACCCGGAAAAGATCACTTTTACGGACGACGGCATCCTCGAAGTCATTCGCCACTATACGCGCGAAGCGGGCGTCCGCAGCCTGGAACGCCAGCTCGGCTCATGCCTGCGCAAAGTAGCGCGTAAATTTGTCGACGCCAAAGATAACAGTGACTTTCGCGAAGTCATCTCCGCCGAGAAGGTGCGCGACCTGCTGGGTACTATCAAGTTCCGCAAACAGGACATCGCCCTGACCAGTGAGATCGGTTTGGTGAACGGGCTGGCCTGGACGGAAGTGGGCGGTGATATTTTGCAGATCGAAGCCACGCTGGTCAAAGGTAAAGGCGAGGTGCGCCTGACCGGAAAGCTCGGCGAAGTAATGCAGGAATCGGCCCACACAGCGCTGACCTGTGTCCGCACCCGCGCGGAAAAACTCGGCATCGATACCGAGTTCATCCGGGAAAAAGACCTGCACATCCACGTGCCCGAAGGCGCTATTCCGAAAGACGGCCCTTCGGCCGGCATCACGATGGCCGTCGCGATGGTTTCTGCGCTGACAAACGTCGCTGTGCGCCACGATGTAGCGATGACCGGTGAGATAACCCTGCGCGGCAAAGTTCTGCCCATCGGCGGCTTGAAAGAAAAACTTCTGGCGGCGCACCGCTTCGGAGTCAAGACCGTCATCATTCCGAAAGACAACGAAAAAGACCTGGCCGACATTCCCGAAGAAGTTCTCGACGAAATGCAGATCCACCCGGTCGAGTCTATCGACGAGGTCCTGCAATACGCGATGGATCACGAAAAAGTGGATATCACCGTCGATACCCCGCAAGTGTGGACGGGAGATCAGGCTTCGACGGATATAACGGCGGCGATAGAATAAATAATCAGGAACGCTTCTTATCTTATTTCCAGATGCGTTTTCGCATGCCACTCGCTATTTTATGAACGTTGCCCGGATGCTTTTCATAAAACATTCCAACAGATCTCAAAGGGGAAAAACCCTGAGGATAAAGCAATAGGAGATCGCAGGTATTTGGCTCCGCCTTTCAATACTGTTTTAACTTCATATTCAAGCTCCAGCGTACGCTTCATTTCAACGGAAAGTTTAAAGGGAGCGGAACCAATTTCCGCTCCGATTCCCACACTGATATATCCGGTAGAACCTAACTTGGCGCCTTCCGTATCACTGTCGGAATCATTGGCCGGCACCTTGGTTTTGTCAAAGGTCCCCCAAAATTGCGGCCTGGGCTTAGGATTTGCGGGCAATACATCAAGACAACTGTCTATCCCCGCAGGAATAGGGCGGGTTATGCGAGCGTCAGGATCGGCTTCCACCACGCGGTATCGCGTTCCGGATGCGACCGGCTTGCCATCCACCAGGGTCGTGCCGTGTTCAACTACCAGTTTCGCCGGAATTGCTTCCTCTTTGCATATCGAACCGGCCTGAATTTTGGTCGACATTTGAGTAGTAAAACCCAATCCGCCCCCGCCTTTTAAACCGGCAAATTCATACTGAGTGTCGGTCTCGACTTTCTCAGTGGTGGTGATCGTGGCCTCGGCGGTGCAACCGGCAAGATGAGGCCGATGAATGCGAAAAAGTGGAAGATAGATTGGTATTACCCAATCAGGAGTGTTTGGGTCTCGTTTGAATTCAACCTCTACCGTACTTAAAAAATAAAATCCTTTATATAACTTTGAATTGGCCACATAAAAAGGACGCGAAGAGCCTGAACCCTGTTCGTTACTAAACCCATAATACTTATCAGGGTATTGGCTCAAAAACAATCCCTGATCGGCAATTTCTCCTCCTACTCCCAAAAGAACTTGTCCAAGACCTTTTGTCTGTTTTTTTTCGATTCGGCCTATATAGCGAGCTCCCCAATCAGAATTAAGGGTTAACTCCGCTTCCTGCCCCGTAATCTGAATTTGGCTCAGTGAACCTACCGCGGCCTTTGCGTATTTTTTCGTAAGATGCGAATTTTCGATCTTAGTTATTTCAACTTTTATCCCGTCTCGAGTTTTTGGAATTTTGCTTTCGTCATCTTGTCTTACAAGCGTTAAGATCGTTTGCTTATCGCGACAAGGAATTTCCCACATCTCGGTCATATTATTTCTCCATTGGAATCACTTCGTTTGGCGGCAGCTTATGTAAACGAAGAATTCATCGCAGGCATTCTGAGCAACCGTCGTATTTATTGGCGCAAAGCTGAGAACTTGGGAGTTCGAGGCTTCGTGAGAAAACTCAGGTAAAAACTATGCGGCTAATTTATTCTCAAACCGAATTATTGTCAATAGAAATTTTTACAGAACAAACCCGTCTGCGGCCGCTTGCTCCGCGGACGGTCATAATCAAATAATTAAGCCCAGGTTATTTCGTTGTCGTCTCTTTCGGATTATGATCGCGGTAATCCAGGAAGTCGTACCCGACATTGGCGGCGAGGAGCATCCACATTATGATCGTCCCCAGCGGGGTAATATATTCGATGTCGTGAATTCCCTTGTCGCGCCCCATATAAAAGCTGATCGCGCCGAACACCAGGTAGAACAGGATCACAAAACAGACGGATATAAGCGTCGGCAAAACGATCTCTTTTCCACCGACATTGTTATAGGTAAAGGAAAAAAATCCGGCCGTAACTCCCGCCGCCAGGATTGATAAAATTCCGATGGCCGAAGAATATGCCGGTGGCGTTTTACCGGCGGCTGTCACATTTGGCGTCTCAGAGATCAGCAGGAAGAAACCCAGCGCGGCCAGCAGCGTGCCGAACATCCCAAACGCTGCGCACAAATAATACTTCCATTTGGATGATTTGTTCTCAAAATCTATTTTTCTCCCGTCTTCTCTAAAGAAGATAGCCCGCGCCACAATAGCGGCTACCCCGAAAAAACATCCTACTAATACAAGAGCAAAACCACCCATTTTTCACCTCCAAAGTGCAACAATGTGATTGTGATATGAAGCTTGAGAACCAGGGAGTTCAGGCTTCGCGGGAAAACTCGGGAAACTATATAAATAATTTATTTGGAAATAGAGTGATTGTCAATAACTTTAAAAGCGGTGCTGCCTGAATATATCAAACCTTCGGAAAAGATGAGAGATGATAGCTGAGTGAGTCGATCTATAATCTGTCATCTATCAGTTATCATCTATTCCGAATGACGATCTTATGAACCTCACAGCTTTTTAGAACATCAAATCCGTGGCGCTTTAAGGTTGTTTAAGCTGCGAAACACTCACGCGCTCCTTGCGCGCTCCATACACCTAGCTGATCTGCTGCATCAAACCGGCAAAATCGACCTGGCACCAGTGCTCTGTCAGCCGGCCGTTTTTGACGGTCAGGATATCGATCACGTCGATATGGATCGGGCGGCCGGTCGGCGCCGCTCCGAAAAATTCGCCGGTGTGTTCGCCAAAGAAACTTTTTCGGGTGACGACCTTATCGCCTTCGGCCACCTGGTCATATACTTCCGCCCGGAAGCCTGAGAAAGCGCCGCGCAGCATCTTGAACAGATTTTTCACGCCCTCTTTGTCCGGCGTCAGGCCGGGCAGCGCGGAGTGGTCGACAAAATCATCCGCCAGCAATTCCTCCGCCACCTCTTCGCGGGCATCCGTCTGGTATTCGCTGATAAAGCGGCTGACTATATCTTTATTTTCCGTTGACATTAAATTTCTCCCCAAAAATTGGACTCGCGCACAAATTCGCTCGGCAAACTAAAACGGTTTCAAAAATCTTCATTTGACATAAGGCCGTGCGAAAGCTAAGTTTTGAAAAACCTTTAAGGAGTACCTATGAGCAAAGCTAAATCTGCAGATCTGTTAATGAAACTTTACGACCTGCGCCGCGAGGCGAAAATGCGCGATGCGCGCAACTGGTTCATCACTTTTTTTCCGGAAAGCGCCCAGGACGTACTAGGGGCGATGGTGCATCCCGAAACCAGCGCCTACGCCCGTATGGTGCTTAGCTATTGGGATATGGCGGCGTCGTTCGTCAATCACGGCGCGATCGACGAAGAAATGTTCAACGAAGCCAGCGGCGAGGGCGTGGTTGTTTTTGCCAAGGTCGAACCCTTTCTGGAAGAGATCCGCACGATCACGAACAATGCGAATTTTGCCGCCAGGCTGGAAGCCTGGGTTTCACGTATTCCCGACTATAAACAGGTCTGCGAAGACCGCCGCAACATGCTGAAAAATATGATGGCTGCCCGCGCCGAAATGATGAAAGGCGCATCAGCGTAATTGATAATGAGTAACGGTGAATGATTAATGCCGAGAGATGGTCTATATTAATCATTCACCGTTATTCATTTGTATGAAGATTTCCTCAGCCAAATTCGTAAAAAGCGCTTTTGAAGAGAGCCACTGGGTGACGGACAGCAAACCGGAAATATCTTTTCTCGGCCGCTCGAACGTAGGAAAATCCAGTTTGCTCAATTCACTTTTGAAGGTAAAAGGCCTGGCGCGCACTTCGAATACCCCCGGCCGAACGCAGAGCATCAACTTTTTTCTGATCAACGATGCCTTTTATTTCGCCGATCTGCCGGGTTACGGTTATGCCAAAGTTTCCAAGACGATGCGAAAGGATTGGGGCAAGATGGCCGAAGAATATCTTGCTTTACGGCCCCAACTTGTGTTATCAATACAATTAATAGATTCGCGGCATCCTCCTACTGAGCTTGATCTGCAATTGCAGGAATGGCTAGTTTTTCATCAAAGGCCGCGGCTTGTGATCGCCACGAAATCGGACAAACTATCCCGCAATGAATTGCATAAGAATTTGCAAGTCATCAGGAAAGAGATGCCTTTAAGCAAAGTGATAGCTTATTCGTCGTCTAAAGGACATGGCCGCGACGAAGTTTGGCATGAAATCGAAGAAAAATTATGAAAAAGTAAAGATTTGGGGTTGATTTCTCGGACAACTTTGAGAGATAATTCACTATCTCATTAAAACTCAGGGGTAAAAGCTCTAGGGTTTAGTTCGGAAACGCCTTGGCTGTACTTTCCAACTTGTTTCTCCGTGACAACTTATGACTTTTTAGATCGGCTAACACCGATCTTGCGTTAGGTCACAAATTCGCCGCCGGAACATTAAATCCATAACATTATCGAGATATAGTTTTTTCCAATATTAATAATCCTGAAAAATTTAAGAGTACATGCAACGCAGCTAAAGAAAGCTGTTAAGGATAAATAAAATGCCAACTAAAGTAACTAAAAAGAAAGGCAGCGCAGGCACTGATGAAAAAAAGAACGGTGCTGCTGCCGATGAAGTAAAAGAAAAAATAGAAGACACTCCGCTTGAAGAGGTCGAAGAGATCGAGGAAATTGAGGAGGTCGAGGAGATCGATGCCGGCGAAGAAGAAGCAGAAGAAGAAACGGTAAGATCTTCTCCGCCCTCGGGCAACGGTGCCAATTTCGATCTCGCGGTCCTCAAGGAAATGTCTATTTCCGACCTCACGCACGTCGCCAAGGATTACAACATCCTGGGCGCTTCGGGCATGAGAAAGCAGGAGTTGATCTTTAAGGTCCTCGCCGCGCAAACGGAAAAAAGCGGCTTGATCTTTTCCGAAGGTGTGCTGGAAACCTTGCCCGACGGCTTTGGATTTCTGCGCGCGCCGGAATCTAACTATCTGCCGGGCCCGGACGATATCTATGTCAGCCCTTCGCAGATCCGCAAGTTTGACCTGCGCACCGGCGACACCATAAGCGGCCAGATCCGCCCGCCCAAGGAAGGCGAGCGTTACTTTGCGCTGATCAAGGTCGAGGCGATCAACTTTGAATCTCCGGAATCTTCGCGTGAAAAAGTATTTTTCGACAACCTGACGCCGCTTTATCCCGACGAACGCCTGACGATGGAGATCGGCCCGGATAATATCTCGGCCCGTGTGATCGACCTGGTCACGCCGATCGGCAAAGGCCAGCGCGCCTTGATCGTGGCGCCGCCGCGCACCGGTAAAACGATGCTGCTGCAGACCATCGCCAATTCCGTCACGACCAATCACCCGGAAGTAACCCTGATCGTGCTGCTCATCGACGAGCGCCCGGAAGAAGTTACCGATATGCAGCGCAGCGTCAACGGCGAAGTTATCAGCTCGACCTTTGACGAACCGCCGACCCGCCACGTGCAGGTTGCGGACATGGTCATCGAAAAAGCAAAACGCCTGGTCGAACACAAACGCGACGTGGTTATCCTGCTCGATTCGATCACCCGCCTGGCGCGCGCGCATAACGCGGTCGTGCCTCCGTCGGGTAAGATCCTTTCCGGCGGTATCGATTCAAACGCGCTCCAGCGCCCGAAACGCTTTTTCGGCGCCGCGCGCAACATCGAAGAAGGCGGTTCGCTGACGATCATCGCCACCGCGCTGATCGACACCGGTTCGCGCATGGACGATGTTATTTTCGAAGAGTTCAAGGGAACGGGTAACTCGGAAATTCATCTTGACCGCAGGCTGAGCGACAAACGCCTCTTCCCGGCGATCGACATCCAGCGCTCCGGCACCCGTAAGGAAGAACTGCTGATCGAGAAGGAAGACCTAAACCGCATCTGGGTAATGCGCCGCGTCCTCAATCCCCTCTCGCCCGTCGAGCAAATGGAAGTCGTGCTGGAAAGACTCTCGAAGTCAAAAGCCAATGCGGATTTCCTGGCCAGTATGCAGACCTAAAAACTGGGAGCGCAGACTTCAGTCTGCAGCGCTAACAAATGGGCGCTTCGCGTTCGAAATATTAAAGGGCAGGTTTTGTACCTGCCCTTTTTATGTCTCGCTCAGCGAAGTCAGGCATGTGATTAGCATAAACGAGGGCGCAATGTTCAAGCGGTGCCAGGTTGTAGGGGTTTTTAAAGTGCTTCCCGTCTCTTTCCGTAATGGGCAAATAATTTCTTTCCAAATAATCCGTTTTCGATTATTCTTTTGCTGCAAAAGTTTTCAACCTGATCAAACTTCATGAAAAAGAGCACTTCCCGCAAACTTCTTCTTATTTCGTTGGCAATAGTTTTTCTTTCATTGCTATCGGGACTACTGATCAACCTGATGACAAACAGCCCGGATTTTACGCGATGGTTAACGGATAAAGGAATTGGAACAAGGCATATGGTGGGCGGCGTGATTATCACGGGCGCCGGCCTGTTGTTTCTTGCATATCTTCAATTTCGATATGACGAGGCCCCGGTGTCTTCCGGAGAGAAAGGCGTTTCCGGCCCCGACGCCGATCCCGATGTCGAGATGTTCTTCGATTCGCTGAGTAAGCGCTACCGAAATCGTTATGAGCAAAAACTGGATGGACGTTTCGCGATCACCCTGGAAATTCGCGAAAATTGGGATGATGAAGACGCAGAACCGGTTACGGATAAGTTTGAAAAAGATCCGAATTCCGGCCCGGCGGCGCTCAAGATCAATGAGCTGTTTCTAAAGAAGAAGCGATTGCTGATCGTCGGAAATCCCGGGGCCGGAAAAACCGTCCTGCTCTTAAAGCTTGCATTGAATCTTCTTGAAAACACCGAAAGGAGAGGAAATTATCAGATCCCGGTAATATTCAATCTTGTTTCATGGTCGCCTAAATATAGGAAGTTTGAAGACTGGCTGGTTGCAATGCTTGTTTACGGCGAGGGACTATCGCGCGACCTTGCGGAAAAAATGTTGCACAAGAATAGGATCGTATTTTTGTTTGACGGTTTGGATGAATTAGCACGAAATGAAAAAAAGAAAATTGCGGCCAAGAAGCGGGCTGATTGCCTGGAGGCGTTGACCTTGTACTTCCGGAAAGGGCGCCAAAACGTAATTTGCTGTCGTAAGAAAGAATTCGTTCGAATCCGTGCCGCTACCGGACAAGACGCGCCTGTTTCGGCAAAGATAGATATAAAAGATTTGACACAAGACCAGATTGAGGGCGCTTTATTAGAGGCTTCATACAGCGTACGCGAAGGGAGAAACGTAGATGAGGTTTCCGCGGTAAATATATTGACACTATTGCAGGAAGACAAAGGCAAAGCCCTTTCGGAGGTTTTGCAAACGCCTTTCTATTTCACCACCGCGCTCGAGGTTTTCGATCAGCAAAATGTTAAATTCCCGGACCTGCCGAAAAATATAAAGAGTTTGCAGAAGTACTTACTGGATAAATTCGTAAAGAATAAACTTGAACATACGCCAAATCCGAACGAGTTCGAATTCGGAAAAACGTGGACGATGCTGGTATCGCTTGCCACGCTGATGGAGAAAAAACAGCTTATTACCTTCGAGCTTGCCGATCTGCAGCCGTCGGATCTGACGAAGAGATGGACTTATACCGCCTTTTTCGGTTTAGCGGTGACGTTGTTATTCAGCCTGGTTTTTATTTTATATGTCGGCCTGGTGCATGGTTTGTCCGATGAGGTAAGCTATCCCGAATTTTTCGGAGGCTTGATATTCAGTTCCTTTTTCGGCTTCTTTCTCGGGATGAGTATAGGCTCCGAGGATGAGATCACCACTGAGGATATAGTGCGCCTCAGCTTTTCCAGATTCCTTAGTTGGGAGAGGGTAGCGATAAAATCTCTCTTATTCGGCCTGGGCGTTGGGGGCATCACCAGCCTGTTTCTTATCGCCACCACCGGCGTGGTTTTTGGCGTTATTTTCGGTTTGCTGAGCAGTATCGCCTGGGGCTTCGGAAATCTGAAAAGGATAACAAGATTTGCCTATCTCAAAAGTCCGTACCAGAGGATATACGGCGGTTTTACCGTAAACCTGGCATTTGTAATATTGGTAAGTATTCTAATAATGTGGCTTACGTATTTCTTCGAGACTGCCAACAGCAAATGGCTTATTGCCGTTTCAATCTTAACGCTATACCTGTCATTTATACCGCTGCTTCGGCATCCGCTGATCCGGCACTTCATTCTTCGTTTCGCGCTGCGGTTCGAGGGGGTTGTTATTCCAAAATACGTAACGTTTTTGAACTATATTGATGCGACCCGGATACTGGAGCGAGACGGGGGACATTGGCGATTTCGGCACCAAAATCTGCAGGAATATTTTGCTGAATTAAGTAAGGGGCCGACTATGCGGAAGCCCGCATTATAAACGCAAAATCAAAGCCCTGCGAGAATCCCTTTGACACAATAACTCTATAAAGCAGGACGAAATATTTTTGCGAGTCGCTATCTTATCCTCCGAAGCAGTTCCCTACTCCAAGACTGACTAACGCTACCGGCGCGCTGCCTGAGGTGCTCCGGTACAATGGCATTTCGGTTGGGGCGCCATGCGCTCTTCATCCGGCAGAGCATGTTTTTTAGCTAAAGCTCACCTGCTTTTGTTCCAGCGGTGCCCTCCGAACATCCGCACGGCGCGATAGGCGACGTCGCGTTTCCACTTTGCTATCTGCCTTTTTTCCATCAGCTCGTAAAAAAGATTGTCGGCATCTTTGCGAAGGAACGTGTGTTTCGGATCTTCCAGAGGTTCCAATTGGCCAGGCGGCAGATCACCGCCGCAGCGATACAGCAGATCGTGAAACAAAGGGGCTTCGATAGACAGTTCAAATGAGGAAACCATCGGCCAAAGAAAGCGCGGGACGCTGGCCAGGTCAGTGAAAGAATCTTTTTTTGCGGTCAGGGCCCACTTCCCAAACCGGTAGGAACAATCTTCCACCACCATCCATTCCCTTTTGGAAACGACATAAGTTATCTTGGCGGTCGGGACATCGTCTCCTGCCGCTCCGGTTTGAGAAACCAATCCGGCGGCGTTTACTATCTCGACGATCTCTTCATCGGAAATATCCTCAAGCTTGCTCACGTCCAGATCAAGAACATTTTTGGGAGCGTCAGATTCCGGCAGCAAAGCCTCTTCCTCACCGAGTTCTCCGGGCATTGGCGCGCCCGCATTCGTCTTAAATGCCGCGGGAAGATCTTCGCCCCGGTACATATTGATATGAACGTCCTCACCGGAAAGCTGACCGGAAAGAATTTTTTCATCTATTTCCGCGACGCTTGACCTCAACTGCTCTGCCACCGATTTCATGGATTCTCCTTACGTAAGATGGATGGAAGAAAGAAAGTGCCTAAAAATATTTGAAATGACACGAAATGTCAAGAAGTTTCCCTTGCGGGTCGTGTCCAAAGGTGTGGCGCGGCATCAAATAATCATTCGGAATGGATGACAGATAATAGTTGATAGCTGAGAGATTTGATCTCTTATCTGTCATCTATCAGTTATCATCTACTCCGAATGGTAATCCTACAAACGAACTCTACGCGGGGAAATTATCGCGGCGCGCGGTATAAATTAAGCCGTTCAAATAGACGGCATAGCAGAACGCAGTTAAAATAAACCTTGCTCCAATTATCTCTTTAACATGCGAGTCGCTCTTCTATCCTCAGAAGCGGTACCCTACGCCAAGACCGGCGGGCTGGCGGACGTTGCCGGCGCGCTGCCCAAGGCGCTGCGGCGCGAGGGTGTGTCGGCCACGCTGATCACGCCGCTCTATCGCCAGACAAAGCGCGAACTGCTGGCCGGGCCGGTGATCGACGATCTTTATGTGGATTGGCGCGGCGGTAAAAAACTCGTCAAGGTCTTTTACAGCCAGGCAGGCGACGCGCCGGCTTACCTGATCGACGCGCCGGAATTTTTCGACCGCGATTCCATCTACGGCTTTAGCGAAGACCACCTGCGCTTCGCGTTTTTCTGCCGCGCCGCCATTGACCTGATGCACCGGCTGGGCGAGCCTTTTAATATCGTCCATCTCAACGACTGGCACACCGGCTTTGCCGCGGTCGAGATCGCCACGCGCCGCTACTGGGACAGGTTTTTTTACAACACGCATACTGTTTTTTCCATTCACAATATGGCTTACCAGGGTGTCTTTTCGCCCGGGGAGCTTTGGCAGCTTGGTTTTGGCGACACCTTCTCGACCAACTCGTTTCTTTTTAACGGCAATGCCTCTGCCCTCAAAGCGGGCCTCGCGGTCAGCGACATGCTTTCGACCGTTTCCAGCCGCTATAGTTTTGAAATTCGCGATCGTGAGCACGGTTACGGGCTCGACTGGCTTTTGCGCGAGCGCGCCAACCGCCTGCTCGGCATCACCAACGGTGTCGATTACGAAGTGTGGAACCCCGCCACCGACAGCGAGCTTCCGGCGCATTTTCACGCCGGCGACCTGACCGGCAAACGGATGTGCAAACAGGCGCTGCTGGAAAAATTCAGCCTGCCGGTTGAATTAGACAAGCCGATCTTCGGCGTGGTTACCCGCCTCACTTCACAAAAAGGTTTTGAACTTATCCAGCAGGCGGCGGGTGAGATCCTTTCCACCGGCGCGTATTTTGTCGCGCTCGGCTCGGGCGAAAAGTCGTACGAAGATTTCCTGCAAAAGATGCGCGATTACGCCCCCGATCAGGTCGGAGTTTATAAAGGCTACAGCGAACCCTTAGCGCACCTGATAGAGGCCGGCTCGGACATCTTCCTGATGCCTTCAAAATTCGAACCGTGCGGTTTGAATCAGATGTATTCTTTACGCTACGGGACGGTGCCGGTGGTCCGCGCGGTCGGCGGGCTCGATGACACGGTGGAAAACTTTAACCTCATCCGCCGTACCGGCAACGGATTTAAATTCGACCAGTACAACGCCAACAGCCTGATCGAAAAAGTCTACGAAGCTCTCTTTGCCTACGCCGATACCGAGCTATGGCGAAAAATTCAATCCAACGGCATGCGGGTCGATAACTCCTGGGAAAATGCCGCGCGCAAATATATCCAGATGTACCAGACGACCCTCAACTAAAATTGATGCCGGAATTCAAGATCAACGACAACCTGGAATTGAGAACTCTGCAGGAAGAGGACGTGCTTGTCCTGGCCTCGCTGGTAAAGGAAAACCTGCCGCACCTGCAGCCGTGGATGCTCTGGGCGGTGGATGATTATGACGTCCGGCACGCCGGTGATTTCATCCGGCAAAATCTCGACAATACCTCAAAATACCAGGCGCCCAGCTACGGGATCTTTTATGAGGGAGAACTTGTCGGCTGTATCGGCTTTGTAAAACTGGACCGCGAAAGCGGGCTGGCGGAGATCGGGTATTGGATCAGCGCCGAACACCAGGGCAAAGGTTTGATAACCCAGTGTTCCCGCGCGCTGATCGAATATTGCTTTGAAGAACTGGGTATGGCCCGCGTCGAGATACGCGCCGCTGCTTCGAATGAGCGAAGCCGCGCTATTCCGGAAAAGTTCGGTTTCAAGCTTACCGGCCAGTTCAAGGACGAACATCCGCTTCCCGATCGGGTAGATGACCTGGTGATTTACGAAATATCCGCCCGCGACTGGCGATCCCTCTCCGACAAAAAGTTCCACGTAAAATTTAAGGAAATGCTGATCCGTCTTTTCCGGCGCGAGACGACTTCCAAGGAATTCATCCCGGTCATTGACGGCCTCCGCTTTCTGGCCATCACAATGGTGCTGCTCTTTCATCTCGACGGCTACATTAAAGAAAAATCCGCGGCACTTTCTTTTGCGCCCGCGAGTGAAACACTGGCCAAAGTTCCGGATATTTTTATTTTTGGCTTTCAGGGTGTCCAGCTTTTTTTCGTGATCAGCGGATTTATCCTGGCGGTGCCTTTTATGCGGTATGCACTGGGCCTGACCGATAAAAAGCCCCGCTTGCGGGCGTATTACCTGCGCCGCCTGACGCGGCTCGAACCGCCGTATGTCATTTCGACCATAGTCATCTTTCTCCTGCTGGTATTTGTTATCGGCAGTAAATATCCCATGGGCACTTTGACGGTATCGCTTTTTTCTTCGCTGTTTTATGCACATTTTCTGGTTTTTCCCGGCGAGCCGCCCTATATAAATCAGATCACCTGGTCGCTGGAAATGGAAGTGCAATTTTACCTGCTGGCGCCATTTCTGGTGGGCGGGTTGTGCCTTTTAAAAAATAAATCCTCCCGGCGGATAGTGAACTTGTTATTGATCTTGTCGTTTGCCGGTTTGAGCTGGCTGCAGGAACTTTACTGGCACGTCGGGATAATGAATATCTCGATGTACCTGCATTATTTTTTGGCCGGCATTTTACTCTGCGATGTCTTCCTGCTCGACAGCGACAAACTGGGCCGGTTGAGCAGTGTCTGGGTGTTTATTTTAGGGCTGCTTTTATTAGTGCCGATTACTTGCGTCAATCACTCGTACGCGCAAAACATCGCGCTCAGGATGGCGTCGCCGATAATGATCCTGGCGTTTTACCTGATCGTTTTCGGCAACAAGTGGTGGAACAAAATATTCAGCCTCAACGGGCTGACACTTATCGGCGGGATGTGTTATTCGATATACCTGCTTCATTACGTGACGATCTCGGCGGTCGGGCGCTTTACCGCGAACCGGTTATATTTCAGCAATTTCACCGCTTACTACTGGGTGCAGATCTTTGTTTTGCTGGCGGTCGTGATGTTTCTCTCAGCGGTCTACTTCCTGCTGATCGAAAAACCCTGTATGAAACGCGATTGGCACATTCGATTATATGAGCGGTTCAAGACTCTCAGTTCATTTGGCAAGCCATTGAATTAAAAGGATAAACGTTTACCTGGGAACGTCTTCAAGTTTCTTACGAAGTCAGAACCGGGAACGCAGTGACCGGGTAAATGAGCGCAGCGAAAAATTAACAGCAACTAGCCCGTCGGAAAAGAACCCGGTCACTGCGTTCCCGGTTCTGACCTCATTCTCTGCTTGCTATCTTCAAATCCCATTCAAATTCGACGGACAAATCCTGATTACCCCAAATCTCTTAACGACTAAATCTCCCGGCTGAGCTATGCTTTCAGGTGCCTGAGGTCGGGAAAGAGCGGCAGGTACCTGAATTTCCCGATCTCAATGTTCTTTTTTAATTTAGTCTGCGGATTTGGGAATTTTACGGGATTTCTGTAACAAAATCGTAACAGGTGTAACGCCGTCACACGCTGTAACAGTGTTACACCTGCGAAACGACTGCGGATTGCGCGGATCTTAGATTCCAAACCGTTACCGGCAGAAGCCGGCGGCGATTTATGACTTTAAGGCAAAGCCGTTGATAGTGAATAATGATTAGTGATAAACGACATGATTATTAAGAACGGTTTTTCCGTTAATCATTAAAATCACTAATCGTTTATCGTTAAGAAAGGCCGGTCACTGTGTTCCCGGTACCGACCTCACTGTGCTAAAATCTATCGGATAACTTCCAAAATTTAAATATGATAATTGTAATTATCGGAGCTCAGTGGGGCGACGAAGGAAAAGGCAAAGTTGTGGACCTGCTGGCGGACAGGTTTGATGTAGTGGCGCGTTACCAGGGCGGGCACAATGCCGGGCATTCGGTTTATGTCGGCGATAAAGCCTTTGTTTTAAGGCTTTTACCTTCCGGTATCATCCACGAAGACAAGACCTGCGTGCTCGGAAACGGAATGGTCATCGACCCGAAGGCGTTTTTCGAAGAGGTCGATCAAATGGCCGCCCAGGGCATTTCCATCACCCCCGAACGCCTCAAGGTCAGCAGCCGGGCGCACCTGATACTTCCCTATCACCAGGTTTTGGACCATACGACCGAAGAACGGCTGGGCAACGAAAAAGTCGGCACGACGCTGCGCGGGATCGGCCCGGCGTATGAAGACAAGGCCGGCCGGCGCGGTATTCGCGTGGCGGATGCCTTGGTGCCCGAAGTTCTCGCGATGCGCGTCAAGCGTAACCTCGAAGACGCCAACCGCGTGATAGAAGCTTACGGGCAGCAGCCGCTCGAAGCGGAGCCGATCATAAAGGAAACAACTGAGCTGGCCGAACGGCTGCGCCCTTTCGTTACCGAAACAACCCATTTTATGGCTCAGGCAATAAAGGACGGCAAGCGGATCTTGTGCGAAGGCGCCCAGGCTACTTTGCTTGACGTCGATCACGGCACTTATCCCTATGTCACCTCGTCAAACCCGACGGCGGGCGGCGCGGCGGTGGGGCTGGGAATTCCGCCCCATAAGATCTCCGGAGTGCTGGGTATTGTCCGGACCTATGCCACGCGCGTCGGCGAAGGGCCGTTCCCGACCGAAATGCTCGACGCCGAAGAACCGATCGCGCATCTTATCCGTGAACGCGGCAACGAATACGGCTCCGTCACCAAGCGTCCGCGGCGCTGCGGCTGGTTTGACGCGGTAGCCACCCGGTACGCGGCGGAACTCAACGGCTTTAACTCTATCGCTTTGACAAAACTGGACGTGCTGGATGAACTGGATGAGATCAAGATCTGTACCGGTTACCAGATCAATGGCAAGGCGGTCGACCATTTTCCCGCCGTTTCACACGAATTGAAGAGTATCATTCCGACCTACGAAACGCTGGAAGGCTGGAAAACGTCCACCGTGGGTGTTACCAGGATCGAAGACCTGCCGCCAAAAGCCCGTACTTATGTAGCTTTTTTGGCGGAATCGGTGGGAACGGAGATCGGCCTGATCTCGACCGGGCCGGAACGCGACCAGACCATAATCCTGCGCGATTCGGTGATGTCGGATTGGTTCAAGACATCGAGCTAGAAGCGGCATTTTGATCACCTCTCAGGTCAGGAAGGGTTGCTTGCGCCCGCTTTTTTTGGTTTTTTGAGTTTTCCCCTTCTGTTGATACGATCAAAGAGCGGGCGCAAGCGGCCCTTCCCGACCTGAAATTACCTGACTCGCTCTGTCTCAACCCAACCGACTTGTTAATATCGGCGTTATCGTTTTTTCTGTTATACTTAATAAACTAATTGCGCACTTTGTGCATCTTAAATTTATCTTATTCGAGAATGTTTTTTTAATGAATACGGCCGACGAAAGCTTCAAAGAGGTAAATCTAATGCGTGTAAGGGTTTATAGCAAAGTTTGTGCGTCTTTTCTGCTGCTCGCGATGTGGATGGGAACATTTGGAACTCTGAGCGCTTTTGCTCAGACGACCACTGCCACCCCCGCCAAGCAAGCCAAAGAAGATAAAAAATCAAAGGATCAAAAACAGGAAGCAGCTCCTGCGCAGGCTGCCCAGCAGAATAATCCGAATCGCCCGCTGGAGCCGAATGAAAATCCGGCGATGATCGGCAAGCGTAATATCAACAAGGGTTTTGTCGGCTGGTTGGGCGGCTCTCAGGAAAAAGAGATCTCGATGGGACGTCAGGTCGCCATGCAGGTCGAACAGGAAGCCAAATTCGTCGACGATCCGATCGTCACGGAATACATCAACCGCGTCGGCCAGAACCTGGTGCTCCACTCTGACGCCAAAGTTCCTTTTACTATCAAGGTCATCGACTCCGACGAGATCAACGCTTTTGCGCTTCCGGGCGGATTTTTCTTTGTCAATAAAGGCCTGATCCTGGCCGCGGACAACGAAGCCGAGGTAGCGGGTGTGATGGCGCACGAAATTGCGCACGTCGCCGCCCGTCACGCGGTAGAAAACGCGGGCAAAAATCAGTTGCTCGGCTACGGCATGTTGGCCGGTATGATCTTTGGCGGGCCGATCGCCAGCACCATTCTGCAAAACGGCGGCGGTATCCTGCAGGGCCTGGCTTTCCTGAAATTCAGCCGCGGTTCCGAAGGTGAAGCCGACCGTCTGGGCGTGCAGTATATGTATGCCGCGGGTTACGACCCGACCGCGATGGCGACGATGTTTGAAAAGCTGGCCGCTCAGAACAAAAAGAAACCGAGCGCCCTTTTGAAGCTTTTCTCGACTCACCCGCAGCCTGTCGATCGCCGTGAAAACACTCTGGGCCTGATCTCAAGATTTCCGGAACGCGACGAATATGTCATCAGCAGCTCTGAATTTCAACGGGTAAAAGCCCGCTTGCTGAGACTTTCCAACGCCCGCGCGTCGGCGACCGTCGATCTGGATGAGAACGGAAATTCGCGTCCGACCTTGAAACGCCGTTCACCGGATCCGGAAGAAGGCGACGCTCCGAAAGACGCTCCTCCGACCTTAAAGAGAGGTTCGGACGATAAACCCGCCGGCGAGCAGCCGGCACCCGAAAAGAAACCGTAATTTAAGAGCCCATCTCGCTCATTGATCAAGCAGGAAATGTCTTTACATTTCCTGCTTTTGTTTTTAGACTGTGGGAGTCAAAACCACGCTTTAAGTCGAGAAACTAAATATGAAAAGGACGGCCATTTTTCCGATCACCCTGGTCCTTTTCTGCTGCTCAATTTTCACCTTTTCTATAAATGCACAGACAGTCGACCCGTTTCCGGCTTTGATCGGCCAGTGGGAAGGGCCGGAGCTTTCTATCCGGGGTAAGATCTACTCTTTGATCGTCATATTCGCCCACGGTTATAATGGCGATGATAGCGGCCTTAAAGTTGTGGTTTCACGAAACATGGTTGACAAAAAAACCTGCCGTTATCCTGACTGCTTCGAACCTCCCTATCACACCGCGGATGCGAAATTTTCCCCCAGAGGCACGTCTTTTACTCTCGTCGGAACAAACCGCAATGCTTTTTACGAAGGATCGCTTTCTTCAAATGGAGAAGATCTGACAATTTTTTCCCTCGCCGAACTGCCTTCGGGAAAAACTTCGAGAGCTTCATGGGACCTGAAAAGGAAGCCCATCTGCAACAGGCCTGAGGAGATGATGGCCGCTGCGCGCGACCTTTGGGAGGGCCGCCGTTTGTCCGAAGTTAAAGTTGCGCTGTCCGGCTGCCGGTCTATCAATACCTACGAAGACATAAACTTCCTGATATGGGGACTGCTGACTTTAAAAGATCCGGAGGCCGTAGATACTCGATATTACAGTAAGTACACCCGTGCTCTTGATCTGTTCGATAAGTCAATAAAACTAAATCCGCAAAACTCGATAGCTTATTTTGCCCGGGCGTTTATTAATTACGAAAGGGCATTGGAAATAATTAAGGAGGTAAATGCGGAGATCGAGGCTAATAAAAAGGAATCTGAGCGATATCTTCCAAGTAGATGGACAGCCCAACAAATAGAACAAAAGAAGGAAGCCGCGCGGCGCGAATCGCTCCGATCTTTTAATGATGTGATCAATAATTACACGTTGATCTTATTTAACGATGCCTTCGAACGCGATGCGTATGTAAAACGCGCTCAAACTTACTATGCGATGTGGAGCAAATGCGAGCAGAATCCCGAATACCTGGAAAATGCGTTAAAGGATTATAAGGCGGCGATCGACCTTGACCCGCTTTCTTCCGCATTGTTTTACGAGCGGTCCCAGATCTACAAATTTCTCGGGAACGAGGAAAAGGCCGAGGCCGATCTGCAGAAAGCCGCCGAGTTAAAGATCAATAAAATAAGCCCAAATCCTCAAAATTAACCGCAAAAACCTAAGCTAATTCAAAATCTCCGGCCTTTCCAATTTTTCTACAAATACCCGTTTTACATCCCATCAGCGAATGTGATAGCTTCGATATTAGTTTGTTAATCATTTTTTAATTCGTTAAACGGTAGTTTTGCTTTTTTATGCTTTTGAGGAAACCCTGCGGATATTCCCATATTTTATATATTTTTCATTCGGCATAATCCTCAGTGCCTGACGGGGCGCTGGTTTATGGACTGGCGGAAAAACCGCATATTTTCGAAAGTAAAGAAAGGAAGTATGAAGTGAAACGAACAATTCTTTTGTCTCTCTTAATTTTAGTGGCAGCCATCGGAGGCACCGTCGCCTTCCTCCGTTCGGCCGACAGCAACACCAGTGTTGCCGCCGCTGAAACTGAAATCAATTCCCCAACTGGCAGAGATACTCTCCACAAAATGTTCATTAGGTCGGAAGAACAGCCTGTGTATGAGGCTTTGCGTGGCCGAAACGCTGTCATCGACGAGGTCGATTACGGCAGCTTTAAAATGATAATCGCCGATGAGACCAACGCCGGCGGACGCGATGCCCTGCTTAGTTCCGGCATCACTTTCCAGGACGAACTCGATCAGATCCCCCTTAACGGCTATACGCTTAATACCGGTAATAAAACGGGCGAGCTTGACCGCATTCCCGCCGACCTGCGCCAGACCAAAATGGCTGAAGCGCTGGCCGGAAATAGTGCCGCGGGCCACGGGCTTTATATCGTGCAATTTGTCGGTCCTATTAAAGACGAATGGCTCGATAGCCTGCGCGGTACCGGCAGCGAGATCGTTACCTATGTTCCCAACAATGCGTACATCGTGCGCAGCGGCGATAAAGCGGCTGCCCGCTTAGCCGAATTAAAAAATGACCGCGTCGTGCAATACGTCGGTGATTACGAACCGGCTTTCCGCCTCTCTCCGGAAATTCAGGAAGTGCGCGAGGCGAGGCCGGGCGAATCCGTCAACGTCACGGTACAGGTGATAGGCGGCCGTGGGGCTGACAAAACCATCGCGGTTTTGAAGTCGCTCGCCGAAGAATTTGTCAGCGACAATGAAGTTTTGAATTACCGCAATGTGGCGATCAGAGTGCCGGTCGCACAGTTAAGCAATATCGCTTCGATGGATGATGTTTTCAATATCGAAGAAAGAACCGTGCGGGTAAAACTGGACGAAGCGCAGGGACAGATCGTGGCCGGTAATTTGACCGGAAACGTTCCCAGCGGCCCGGGCTACCTGGCGTTTTTGGCCAGCAAAGGCTTCGACAGTTCGCAATTCGGTTCGTTCGCGGTCAACGTCGTTGACGACGCTTACACACTGACCGGAGCTTCGCAGCACCCGGATCTGACTTCCGCTCGCGTGCCTTTTCAGAATAATCCGTCCGGACAATCCGGCACTCAGGAAGGGCACGGATTTTTGAATTCGCACATTGTCGGCGGATTCAATAGCGGGACCGGTTCGACGGTCGAAGACGCGGGCGGCTACAACTACGGCCTCGGTATCGCGCCCTGGGCGCGGGTTGGTGTTACGGCCATTTTCGGCCCCAGCGGCGCTTCATCGACCACTTGGGAAGGCACGGCCTACGGACAGACGGCGCGTGTTTCCAGCAACTCGTGGGGTTATACCGGAGCGGCAGCCAAGAAATATAACGCTCAGGCCCAGGAATACGATCGTATCGTCCGCGATGCGCAAACCGGTACCGCGGGCAATCAGCAGATGATCGTGGTATTTGCCGCGGGTAATGACGGCTCGGGATCCAACACCGTCAGCTCGCCCGCGACCGCCAAGAACGTGATCACGGCAGCGGCCGGCGAAAACGTTCGCATGACCGGAACCGATGGCTGCGCTGTTGCCAACAGCGGCGCGGACAGCGCGAACGATATCATCAACTTTTCGTCGCGCGGCCCGGTCAATACGGCCGGCGGTGACGGCCGCATTAAACCCGACCTGACGGCGCCCGGCACGCACATCGAAGCCGGTGTTCCGCAGGCGAGTTACAACGGCGCGAGCGTCTGTAACCAATACTGGCCGGCGGGGCAAACCCTCTACGGCTGGTCGAGCGGGACTTCGCATTCCTGCCCGGCTATCGCGGGCGGCATGGCGCTGGTATTCCAGGACTTTATCAACAAGTCTATCGGAACACCCAGCCCGGCCATGGCGAAGGCCGTCTTGATGAGCTCGGCGTCTTATATGACCGGAACCGGCGCGGGCGGCAATCTGCCGTCGAACAGCCAGGGTATGGGTTTGATGAATTTGGGACGCGCGTTTGACGGCAGCAACCGCATTCTCGTCGACCAGACGCAGGTATTGGGAGCGACCGGAAACACGCATGTTGTGAGCGGTACTGTTTCGGATACCGGCAAGCCTCTGCGCATCACGCTGGCTTGGTCGGATGCTCCGGGACCGACGACAGGCGCTCCGTTCGTCAATAACCTCGATCTCGAAGTTACTGTCGGCGCGACCACCTATCGCGGCAATGTTTTCAGCGGCGCAAATTCCGCCAGCGGCGGGTCTGCCGACACTAAAAACAATGTCGAGTCGGTATTCCTTCCGGCCGGAACCAGCGGCAGCTTTACGGTGACCGTGCGCGCGACCAACATCGCGGGCGACGGCGTGCCGGGAAATGCCGATGCGACCGATCAGGATTTCGCGCTGGTCGTTTATAACGCCACTACCGGAGGTTCGCCTTCGCCGACGATCGGTGTCAGCCCGTCGAGTATGAGCTTTTCGGCTACGGCCGGCGGCGCAAATCCGGCGAGCCAGGCATTAAACATCAGCAATACCGGCGGCGGCACGCTTAACTGGACGGCCAGCGGCAATCAGCCGTGGCTGAGCATCGCTCCGACGAGCGGCACTGCTCCGTCAAGCCCGAGCGTTTCGGTTAACATCAGCGGCCTTGTGGCCGGAACCTATAACGGTGCAATTACCGTCAACGGTACGGGAGCGACCAATACTCCGGTGACCGTTCCGGTAACGCTGACCGTTAATCCGGTGGGCGGCGGCTGCGGCACGCAGCTTATCACCAACGGCGGATTCGAAGGCAGTTCGGCCCCGTGGGTTTTGAGCGGTGCGACCTGGAGTACGGGAGCTTACCCGCATTCAGGAATCGGCTACTCGATCCTGGGCGGTGTGAATAACGCCAATCACTCCGAGTACCAAACGATCACGATTCCGGCGGGATGCACGGGCAAGAATTTAACATTCTGGCTGAACGTCACTTCGGATGAAACAACGTCCAGTATCCAATACGACCAGATGTTCGTCGAAGTGCGCAACACTTCCGGCGGGCTGCTGGGCACGCTTGCTACATTCAGCAATCTGAACAAGCAAACGGCGGGTGTCTACCTGCAGCGCGGGCCGTATAGCCTGGCGAGTTGGGCAGGCCAAACCGTTCGGGTACATTTCCGCGGCACGACAGATATCTCTCTGATCTCTTCGTTCCGTGTGGATGATGTGTCGGTACAATAACGCGATCTATCGCATAGCAAAAGAGCAGGGAATTTCTTCCCTGCTCTTTTTTATTTGGATCGCGTATTTGCTGGGAGCGCGGACGTCCCGTCCGCACGAACGCCGCGCGTTCGAAATATGTTTTCATCAACTGGTATATTAGGCGGCAAAGCGGCCTTTGCGGACGGGACGTCCGCGCTCCAGTTTACTTAACCACGTCTCTATTACGAAGCCGGATCATTTCATCCAGCGACGCGCTCGTATAACCTTGCGCTTTGGCGCGGCGGATAAAATTGCGGTCGACATCGTGATTTTTCAAACGAATGGCCTGGTCCGGGGAAATATCCGCATAACCTTCGGCCTTGATCTCGCTGACAAAGGCAGGCGAGACGTCGTGGTTCTTTAAGCGGATAAGATTTTCAATCGTCAGGTTTTCAAACCCCGCCGATTTCATCTCGCTGATGAAAGCCGGGGTGATGTCATGATTGCGCATCCTGATCACCGCTTCCAGCGACTGGCGCTCAAAACCCATCGCTTTCACTTCTTTCAGATAGTCGGTATCGATATCGTGATTGCGCGCGCGGACGAGTTCTTCGATGGTAAGATTTTCGTATCCCGCCGATCTTAATTCACGAATATACTGCGGCGTCAGGTCGTGGGTCGCGGCGCGGCGAAGCTGTTCAAAAGTGAGCCCGCCATATCCCGCGCTTTTCAGATCGTCTGAGAATTTTGCGGTGATGTTATTCATCGCGGCGCTAAGCAGATTTTGTTCGGTCAGGTTATCGTAGCCGCGCTCGCGCATGGCCGAGATGAATTTGGTGCTCGGCGTAAGCTTCCAGAAACCGACACCTTTTCCTTCGCTAAAAACGCCCTCGCATTGAAAGGTTCCGGCTTCGCGGACGATACTGAAATTAACACTCGTCTTTGGCGCGCCCGTAACAGTTGCAACATCCGCCGGCAAGCCCTGAAATTCACTCAGCGGCATATCCCGGCTGGACGACGTATTGTAACTTTCACCGTCTTTATCAACCCGGCGCTGGAAAGAAAAATACATCTTCCCCGGCTTTTTGGTGCTGACCTCGGCAAACCATTGGCCGTCGATCACACTGCCCGCCCAGGGCTGGTCACGCTTTGAAGATTGCGCGTTCACCAGGGAGCCGTCGCCTGATATCAATATCGCCAGGAATAAAACCGGCAGGGCCAAAAGCAGCGATATTGTCTGCTTTACGCTGTATCTTCCCCACATCTGAAGGCTTTTCATTAAACTAGTTCTCCTTTTTTTGAGGTGTTTATAAGAGAACACCGTGGGTGGGCTTTTTGTGACAGGTGATCTTAATGAGTAATGGTTAATGAATAGCGGTGACCATACTAATCACTAATCACTATTCATTATTAATCAGAGTGCCGTAGATCCCGAGAGGTAGGCTAAAAACATCTTCCGCCGTGGCGACGATCATATCGCCGGCAGCACTAAAACAAAGGCCGACGACATTCATTCCCGCGACAAAAAGTTCGGCGCTTTCCCCGTCGGATGAGATGCGCACGATCCCTCTTCGTCCTCTGAGGCAGGCGGCCACATAAAGATTGCCGTCAGTATCAAAAGCCAATCCCTGCGGCCGTCCCAGCCCGCGGTAAAAATTGCTTACCTCGCCCAACGGATTTATCCGCCAGACGCCGTCGTAGCTGGAAAGCCCCGGCGCGGTCACGTACAGATCGCCCGCCGGAGAAAACGCGATGTGATAAGCGGAAACGGAAGGTTCCAGCCGCGCAAAAACTTCGGTGCTGTCGATGCTTTTTATGCGGTAGATTATCCCCGAGCGGTCGCCGACATACATCGTGCTTTGTTTATCAAAAGCGATCCCGGTGGCAATTCCCAATCCTGAGGCGAACGGAATGATCTCGCCCGTCCGGCTGACCCGGCAGGCCAACCCATCGGCGCGGTTAGTGACAAAAAGCTGGCCGCTGTTAGCAAACGCAACGCCCGTCGGGTTCATAAAGTCGACCGGGATCTCTTCGAGATAGCCATCCGGTTCGAGCCGAAAAAGCGTGACCGGGAGACTCTGGCCGCGCGACCCGGAGCGGGTCAGGATAAGCGAGCCATCCGTCGGGTCAAAAGCGGGATTGGCCACGATATGCATATCGCTGGCCAGCCTTTTGCCGACGGTCAGTTTTAACGGCGCACTTCCCTGCACCGTCACGTCGAGGCTGCCGTCCGGGCCTTCCTCGGGAACGATCGCCAAAAGGCGGCGCGAAGACGCTCCGCTAGTATGCGCCGGCTGGCCTTCAAACAGGCAGACGGGATCCGCCGAGCCGGGTTCGAAACCCTCGCCGTCCAGTACTACTTCTCCTCCCGGCAGTGCATATGCGGGATGAACTCTTTTTAATCTGGCGCCTTCACTCACAATGGTATTTTAAGTCCTTAATCTTACGCCGTTTAACGATATGCTTCAACTTCAACTATTAACTAGCTATGCCTATAAAGTAAATAAGAGTCGACTTAGTTTTGTTCGTGTTGATTCGTGTGATTTCGTGGTTCCAGTCTTAAAACCCAATAAATAACTGTCGCCACTCAAATTAGGACAGACTCGTCACCGCCCTTTATTCTCAAAACGACCTGTTCTATTATGATATAATTTTAACATCGTCAGTATTTTGGGCCAGAGTTTTGGAGGCTTATTATTAGTATCGTTCACGGATATACCCAGGGATTAAAACACAACCAGCTTCGCCGCATCGAAAAACTCGCCTCACGCCGTGTCTCGCCGCACCAGATAATTTCACCCGAACTCGCGCGCCAAATGACCGAAATTTCACACGAAACCGGCCGGCAGATCGGTGTGCTACTCAACCGCAAGGGACAAGTGGAATATGTAATGGTGGGCGATGCCAAGCAGATCTTTATGCCCGATTTTAAACGCGTACGTGTCGGCAGCGACCGCTTTCGCGGATTGCGCTGCATCCATACGCATCTTTCCGGCGAAAAACTAACGCGCGACGATCTGACCGACCTTGCGCTGCTGCGGCTCGACCTGATGGCGGCGATCGATGTCGACGCAAACACCGGCTTGCCCAACCTGGTTCATTCGGCGCACTTGCTGCCGGCTACCGGCGAAAAGCTGGGAACCGACCCGGCCTCTCAGCCCTATGAATTTTTGACGCCGCAAATTCCCGCGCACCTCGACGTTGATTTTCCCGCGCTGATCGATTCGCTGGAAAATGAAATGGCGCGTAACCGCGGCACCGCGCGCAACCGCCAGGCCGCGCGGGAACGCGTTATTCTCGTCGGAGTTTCGCTGAGCGCGATCTCCGAAGCCGAAGAGTCGATGTCCGAACTGGAAGAACTGGCCACCTCGGCTGACGTCATCGTGCTCGATAAAATTATCCAGCGCCGGCAAAGCCTCGATCCGAAAACCGTGATCGGCCGCGGAAAACTTTCCGACCTGCTGGTGCGCGCGATGCAGGTCGGCGCCGACCTGATAGTTTTTGATTGCGAATTGACCCCGGCGCAGATCCGCGAAATTTCCGAAGCCACCGATCTAAAGGTGATCGACCGCCCCCAACTGATTCTGGACATTTTTGCCCAGCGCGCGCAGAGCCGCGAAGGTAAAATTCAGGTCGAGCTGGCGCAGTTAAAATATATGCTGCCGCGGCTGATCGCCGGGCACGATTCTGCTTTCTCGCGCCTCGCGGGCGGTATCGGCGGGCGCGGCCCCGGTGAAACAAAACTTGAGACCGACCGCCGCCGCGTGCGCGACAAGATCGCGCGGCTGGAAGACCAGATCGAACACCTGCGCCGACAGCGCGGCAATCGCCGCAAGGAGCGCGAGCGCCGCAACGTGCCGATCGTTTCCCTGGTCGGTTACACCAACGCCGGAAAATCGACGCTGCTCAATACGCTGACACAGAGCCACGTGCACGCCGAAAAACGAATGTTCGCCACGCTCGACCCGACCTCGAGAAGATTGCGTCTTCCCTACGAACAGGAAGTCATTATCAACGACACGGTCGGGTTTATCCGCGATCTGCCGCCGACGCTGGTTGCCGCCTTCCGCGCTACACTCGAAGAGATCAGCGACAGCGACCTGCTTTTGCATATCGTCGATGCATCGAACCCGCGCTGCATGGCGCAGATAGCTTCGGTCGAAAAGATCCTGGCCGATCTGGAATTTGACAAGGTCCCGCGCTTGACCGTGCTTAATAAGATCGACCTTCTCACGAAAGCCGACGCCGAGGGCCTGACGCACCGCATCGAGGTCGAAACCGGCACCGAATGTATCGTCGTTTCGGCGCTAAAACGTGAAAGTTTGGCGATTTTGGTGGAAAAAACGGGTAATATGCTTTTAAGAAACCTGAGCGAGAGGTTGCAGTTTACCGACGCTGTGGCATATTAAAGGACAGCTTATTTCTATCCCTGACTAAATGAGCAGCAAAAAATTGCCCAATTTAACGTCGCCGATGACCCGGCTGCGCACCCAGGCAGCGCGATATATTTCGCGTCCTTTCAAGGTCTTCTCTGAAAAACAAAAATTCTGGTTCGGATTTTCGGTTTTGCTGTTTCTGGTAACTCTGCTGGTGGCAAACCCGTTCTTTCGCTCCGGCGGCGAGATCTATCATGAAAAAGATGTGATCCGCGAAACCATCGTTTCGCCGGCCGATATCACGGAAGCGGACCTGCTGACGACGGAGCGCGAAAGACAGGCCGCCCGCAACACCCAGGCGCCGATCTTTACTTTTGAAGGCAGCCGCGCCGAACAGGCCGTGAGTAATTTTCGCTCTGCCTGGTCGGGGATGGTGCAAAAAGTAGAGCCGTCAAATTCCAACGCGAGATCTTCCAACGGCAAAGCTGCAAATAACGGAAATATCAAAGTAGAAGTTTGGAAGAATGAGGACGGCGAGGCCGTTACCAAAGTATTTCTCGCGCGGCAATTTAACTCTAATGAACTGGAAGCGGTCACCCGCGCGCTGCGCGAAGCGGCCGAAGGATCGATCTACGACGATAAAGACGCGCCGAATTTTCAGGACGACATTCTTCTGGTCGACAGAAAAAACCCCAACCAGCAATCAAGCGTCCGGATGCCTGAGAACAGCATGACCTCGCTTTCGCAGGCGCGCGAAAAGCTGCGCCAAAAGCTGGCGCAGGTACCCAGCCTCTCGGCAAAAGAGGTCGATGCTTTTCAGTCGGCCTTATCGTCTTTTATCCAACCGAGCGTTGCCTATGACAGCGCCGCCACGGAAAACGCGCGCGATAAAAATGCTCAGGCGATCATGCCGACGATCATTTCATTAAAGCGCGGCGACATCATCGCGCGGCAGGGCGACGAAGTTACCCCGGAAATTTTGTCGAAGCTAAACGCCATTCGCAGCTATACCACCAACACCCGCCAGTGGAATCGTTTCTTAGGTTTGCTGGCGCTGATCGGCGCGTTGTTTTGGGGTGCGTGGAAATTTATCGAGCATCGCGGCATGACGACACGGCTGGTGCAGGCGCCGGAAAAAACTTTTGCGCTTTTTGGTTTTATCGTACTGGCGCAGACGATAGTGATGTCTTTGTGCGTTCAACTGGCTAATTTCACCGCCGCGCAAAATGCCCGGCCTCCTTTCAACGATCCGACACTTTGGTCGCTGGCAATTCCCTTCGCGCTGGCAAGCCTGACAATGACGTTATTGGCTGACCGTCAGATAGCGCTTTTTTCCGGCCTCTTTGTGGCGTTTCTCGCGGGCCTGATGGCGCCCAAAGGTTTGGAGTTTGCCATTTTTGCCGCCATCACATCGATCACCGCCGTCTATGGCATCGGCCGTTACCGCACGCGCCAGGCGATCACGATCGCCGGGCTGATGGTCGGCGTCGCGGGCGCGCTTTGTTCTGTTGCGCTGATCGGCTACATGCAGCTTCCGTTCATTTTAAACACTGTCTTGCTGGCGATGGCCTGTGGAATTATCGGCGGGCTGATCACGGCGGCGGTCACCGCGGTGATCATGCCGCTCTGCGAATCTTTGTTCGGCGTGCTGACGGATGTTAAATTGCTGGAGCTTTCCAATGCTGATCTTCCCGTGCTGGGACAGCTCGCGCTCCGCGCGCCGGGGACCAATCAGCACTCGCACGCTGTCGGGCAACTGGCTCATGAAGCCTGCCGCGCGATCGGGGCCAATCCGCTGCTGGCAAAGATCGGCGCGCTTTATCACGACATCGGTAAAGTCGCTTCGCCGGAACACTATGTCGAGAATCAGCTCGGCAAAAACCCGCACGACCGCCTCAAACCGGTACAAAGCGCCAAGATCATAATCAGCCATGTAACCTACGGCGTTAAACTGGCGAAAGAGATCGGCCTGCCGCAGCGAGTGATAGATTTTATTCCGCAGCATCACGGAACGCGCACACTGCATTATTTTTTGCGCAAGGCCCAAACCGAAGCCGGCGAAGGTGTGGAAGTGGAAGAAAGCGATTTTCGCTATCCGGGCCCGAAGCCGCAATTTAAAGAAGCCGCGGTGATGATGATCGCCGATTCGTGCGAGGCCGCCGCCCGCAGCCTGGCCCAGCCGACGCCGGAAAATATTCGTTTTATCATCACTAAGATAATCGACGCTGTTTTGAGCGACGACCAGTTGGACGAATGCGACCTCACCTTGCGCGAGCTGACCATTATCCGTGAATCGATGATCAAATCGCTGGTGGCGATCTATCACTCGCGCATCGATTACCCTGGCTATGTCCCGCCCAGCCAGTCACTGGCAAATATTATTCTCCCTGCGGCCGAAGACGATGCCGAAGAACGCGGCATCAAATATCAGAACCCGGCCGATATCCCCGTCAGTAAAGGCGGTGAAATTGAAGACGAAGCCATCGACCGTTCGCATGAGCCTTCTCAGCCACCTGAAGAAAAGGCTGAAGCCAAAACGGTAAAATAAAATTCTATGTTCAAGAAATCCTTCCACATTGCAGCCGTTTTTTTTATTCTTATTGTTTCCATCCCCGCCTGGCCGCAAAAAATAGAAGGCCCTGCTTCGCCGATTCCAGCGAAGGAAATGGCGGTAATCAAACCTGATTCAGACAAGGTGCCGCCGGGATTTATCGGCCACAATATCGCCACGCTTTTTAATAATCTGCAGGCCGCACAAAAAGATAAAAATATCAAAACCGTTTACGGGCCGCTGACCACCGAAGATCTTTTTGCCTTTAGCGACTATGCGGTCGCGCCCGCGGATTTTGTCATCGGTCTTAAAGCAGACGCTCCCAGGTTTTATTTTCGGGGAAGCCTCTGGCGGTTACGGCCATCCGAGGAATTTCCCGAACCGAAGATCAAATATGTCAATCCGTGTTTCGGCGCCGACGGCGCTGATCTCAAAACAGTCACGTCGCGCGAAAAACTTGTCACTGCGCTTGTAACTGCCGCTGATGCGGGTAAGCCCGTTTGGAAAGAGGCTTTTTTTCCGATCACAACCGTCCTGCCTGACACCGACCGCAAACATTTTAAGGGCCAGAATGTCGGGGTCAGGTGCCGCGAAACGTTCATTCCGTCTCCGCAGCTCCACTATGGACTGTCTTTTGTCAAAGAACAGCCTTTCCGCCTGATAAAAATTACCGGCGACGATCTATTTTCTCTCGATACTTATAGTTCAACTGCTGTCGAAGGCGCGGGCTTTGCCACCTGGACCGGCGACGATGTTGTCCCGCCCGGCTCCGCGCGCCGCCACATATCGACCCTCTTTGTGGTAAAGCTGGTGTCGCCGTTTATCGGAAGTAAAACTTTTACCAGGGCGGACCCGGTGGAAAAGAAAGACCACACGGCTATTCGGAATAAGGTCTACGTAGATCTGGTAGGCGTCTGGCTTTACGACCTGGCCACCGGTGAAATACTTTCAAAAACGGCTATCGACCCCCAGCCCTGATTGATGCCGTGATCACCTAAGAATCCATTTCCGCCGCTCGGGCGAATATTGTTCGGGAGATATCTGACTATGTTTCTGATCTATATTCTGATTTCGCTGGCGGCGGCAGTTATCGGATGGCTGCTTTTCTGGTGGCTGGTAAATTTTATCACCGAACACAACGGTTACCAGAAAAAATTCTCCGCCGGAAGCACACCGCAAACGCCTCCGAATGGATTTTACCGCGGCACGGCGCATGTGCTTTTTGACGCCGACGTTCCCTGGATGGGCAAGTCTTTCGAAAGCGCGGAAAACCTGGGCTTTAATATTTTTACTCCGGCCGGAGCTACGATACTAAAGATCCTCGCCCCGTTCTATAAACGCTACACTGTCAATGAAGACGGCAATACCCGCGCTTACTACTTCCAGACGCGCACCGAACCCGGCCTCAAAGACCCGCAACTAAACGTCGTAAAACTCGACTATAGTTCGAGGGAAAACCCTTTTCGCATCCGCATCATTCTGGACGAGATCGTCGAGGTCGCGCCGGAACAATACCTCGGCAAGATCCACGTAAAAGTTTTTCCCGGCTATTACAGCACGATCGGATATTTTGGATTGAAGAAATAGATTTGAATTTTGAGTGTTGAGTTATGAGCTACAAAATCTCTTTACCTGTCAAAAAGGGCCGATCTGATAGCTCATGGGAGCGGGCGCAAGCGGCCCTTCCCGACTGCCAATTTATTTAGATCCTAAGTGTACCTTCAAACCGAAACACCTCTCAGGTCAGGAAGGGTTGCTTGCGCCCGCTCTTTAAAACTATTGAACCGAGCTTTAGAGACAAAGCCATTCAAATTAAGAATTAAAACTCAAAACTTATTTCTTAATTTCTCATACGTCGTCCGCAGGTCTTCCGGAATGGTCCTGGTCTCGCCCACCGAGGTCATAAAGTTCACATCGCCGAACCAGCGCGGCAGAATGTGCATGTGCAAATGATTCGCCACGCCGGCGCCGGCGGCCTTGCCCAGGTTCATTCCCAGATTAAAACCGTCCGGAGTATAAACCTCGCCGAGGACCTGCTGGCAGCGTTTGGTCAGGTCCATTAATTCATCGGATATATCTTTTGGAGTGGCGGCAAGCTCGGACAGATGCCGGTAAGGAATTATCATCAAATGCCCGCTGACGTACGGGTAAATATTGAGCACGATAAAATTATGCCCGCCGCGGTGCACGATAAAATTCTCCTCGTCACGCGCCGGGTCTTTTTGTATCTCGCAGAAAACACAATCCGGTGAATTCGGCTTTTCACCGCTTCCACCGGATCTGATGTAATCGTAGCGCCACGGACTCCACAAAACATCCACGGGCGTTACTCCTTTTTAACTAATTTTCAGGGGCGACTAACCGTGAGATTCTGTCCCTTCGGTTGCTTCGGTTGCTTCAGTGTTGATCAGGTCCTTAAGCTCCTTGCCGGGCTTAAAATAGGCGACGCGTTTTGCGGGAACGCTGACCGGCGCGCCGGTCTTCGGATTTCTTCCCCGGCGCGAACCGCGCTGGCGTACGCGAAAACTGCCAAACCCGCGCAACTCGATCTTGTCGCCTTTTTTCAGACTCTCGATAATACTGTCAAAAACTATCTCGACCAGTTTCTCGGAATCTTTCTTGGTCATATCGGTTGCCTTGGCAACCTCTTCTACTAGATCAGCTTTAGTCATTTATTTACCCTCAAGACCTAAATTGTAAACCAAAACTTCACTTACTTCTTTTCATCTTCTTCCGAACTGCCGAACTGTAAATTAGCAAGTTCAGCCAGGGAGGCCATACCGCCCTTGGCTTCGGTCGAATAAGACTTGGCATCAAACTCGGGTTCATCCTCTTTGCCCACGGCGCGGGCGGATAAACCTATTTTGCCAGCCTCTGCGTCAATGCGCAAAATTTTGAAGTCCATTTCCTGTCCGATCTGCACCACTTCTTCCGGTTTGTCCACTTTTTCGTCGGACAATTCCGAGATGTGACAGAGGCCTTCCAGATCTTCGCCCAGTTCGACGAATACGCCAAAGCTGGCAAAACGCGAGATCTTGCCCTTCACGACATCGCCCGGTTTATGCTGCTGCACAAAAGTATCCCAGGTGCTCGGCGTCAGATCTTTGATCGAAAGCGACAGGCGCTGGCCGACTGTGTCGATATTCGTCACCACGGCTTCTACTTCCTGTCCTTTTTTGAGCGCATCTTTCGGATGCTTGATACGCTTTGACCACGAGATATCCGAAACGTGGACCAAACCGTCGACACCGTCTTCGATCTCGACAAACGCGCCGAAGTCCGTCAGGTTTCGCACCTTGCCCGTAACCTTGGTACCGACCTGGTATCTTTCACGCAAGGAATCCCAGGGATTGGTCATCAGTTGTTTAAGGCTCAGGCTGATGCGGCGGTCGGTCGGGTTGATATCCAAAATGCGGACCTCAACTTCTTCGCCCATGTTGAGGATCTTGTTCGGATGCTTCGAGCGTTTCGACCAGCTCATTTCCGAAATATGGATCAGGCCTTCAACACCGGGTTCCAACTCAATAAAGGCGCCGTAGTCGGCCAGGCTGGAAACTTTTCCTTTGATATTCGTTCCGACCGGGTAGCGTTCTTCCACGCTGGTCCACGGGTCGGCCGTCAATTGTTTTAAGCCAAGAGAGATCTTTTCATGTTCACGATCGAGCTTGAGAACTTTTACCTGGACCTGCTCTCCTACCTTGAGCAGATCGGCCGGCTTCTGAACTTTGCCCCATGACATATCAGTCACATGCAGTAATCCATCCAGCCCGCCCAGATCGACAAAAGCGCCGTAGTCGGTAAGGCTCTTGACCTTGCCTTCGACGATATAGCCTTCTTCGAGCTGGCCAAGTGTCTCTTTTTTCTGCGCGCCGAGCACTTCGTCAACGATTACTTTACGTGACAAAACGACATTGCCCTTGCGGCGGCTGAATTTAATGATCTTGGTTTCGATGTCCTGGCCGATGTATTCATCGAGATTGCCGACCGGACGCGAATCGATCTGCGAGGCAGGCAGAAATGCTTCAACGCCGTTAAGGTCGACTTTTACGCCGCCCTTGATCCGGTCGAGTACGCGGCCTTTGACCGTTTCCTCTTTGTTGAAAGCTTCTTCCAGTACATCCCACGATTTGCGCCGTTGAGCATCGGCATAAGAAAGGACCGGCGAGCCGTCGCCGCCGTTCATATTCTTAATTACGACTTCGACTTCATCATCGCGTTTGACCGTGACCTCGCCGTCAGGAGTGGTAAATTCAGCGATGTTCGCCACGCCTTCGGATTTGTAACCGAAATCAATGACGACACCGCTGTCGGAAACACCGACCACTTTTCCCTGAACCACTTGCCCCGGGCTGTATTGAGCGCTTTCCTGCTCGAATTGTTCCAAGATCGCACCGAAATCCATCTCAACGGCAGACTGTTCGTCTTCCAAATGAGCCGTGGTTTCCGGCTGTTCCGCTGCCGGAGCGGTTCCGGCAGTATTTGTTGCTTCAGAGCCCGAAACCGGAGTTCCTTGCACTTCAGTTTCTGGCTGTTTAATTTCTTCGCTCGACATGAAAATCCCTGTTACTTTCCCTTCGAATTATCTATATGGTTAAACATTTAGTTTAACCCATCTATTTGAACTTAACAAACTGTTTATCAAAAAATACGGACTCCGTCCTTGGGGACGGAAATGCATTAGTTCAGACATTGTCGGAGAAAAGATTCTCTTAAGAGGCTGCCGGGTAAGGCCGCAAGGTTTTCGTCCTCGCTCGACAGATCCCAACGTTTGGCCGGACTATCTTTGAAATTACACGTCCAAATGCTTATCTGTCAAGATTATGCCGCCAAATCAGGCTTGACTGGAAGTTAATTTTTATTCCAAAATTGCGGTTTGATTATCGGTTTTTATTTTGTTTATGCTGTAGGATATCAAATTTATGAGCTTGTTCCGTTTTTTCCAACTCGATGTGTTCACCGACAAACCATTTGCAGGCAATCCTTTAGCTGTATTTCCCGAAGGCGAAGGTTTAACTGATGAACAGATGCAGGACATTGCCTGCGAGATGAATCTTTCGGAGACCGTTTTTGTGCTGCCTTCCAGCGAAGAAAAAGCGCTCCGCCGGCTTCGTATCTTTACCCCGACGCGTGAACTTCCCATGGCCGGCCACCCGGTGGTCGGGACCTGGAATCTGCTCGCCCGCCTGGGCGTGGTAGGAGAGATCACCGAAGACTTTACCGGCCAGATAGAAATTTATCAGGAGCTTGGCATCGGCGTACTGCCCGTTGAGATCGAAGCGGAATGGGGCACACCGTCCAAAGTGACGATGACCCAGGGAAAATTTATCGCCGGAGAGATAGTTTCCGATGATGCTTCCCTGGCGCGATTGATGGAAAGCCTCGGGCTGAATGACTCGGACCTTAATACCGATCTGCCGGTGCAGGTGATGAATACGGGGATCGGTTCGCTGGCGGTACCGGTTAAATCTCTGGATGCGCTTAGCCGTATTAAAGTGAATGGAAATTTACTCAGCGACATTTATCTGAAATTCGGCGCGGTCGGAGCTTATGTTTTTACGCTGGAAACAAAAGACGGCGCACCATCCGCAGCTCACGCCCGATTTTATGCGCCCAGCGACAACATCCCCGAAGATGCCGCTACCGGCAGCGCCTGCGGCGCGCTGTCGTCGTACCTGGTCCATCACGGCGCCCTCACAGAAGCCGTCACGGAAAAAGATGCAGACGGCTTTCACCGCTTCACCGTCGAACAGGGCGATTTTATGAAACGTCCCAGCCGTCTCCACGCCGAGGTCAAAGGCGAAAAAGGAAATGTGGAATTAACGAAAATAGGGGGAAATTCGGTAGTAATATTACAGGGCGAACTGATGCTTTAAAAGAGATATTGCCACAAATGTCACCAATCACACGAATAAAGAATGTTTGATTCGTGTTATTAGTGTAATTCGTGGCTAATAAAAGAAAATAATATGTTAGACCTCATCATCATCGGCGCCGGGCCGGCGGGATTGTCCGCCGCTTACGAAGCAAAAAAAGCGGGCCTAAATTACCTCGTCCTGGAAAAGGGGCTGATCGCCAACACCGTCTATCAATATCCCATCGGCCTCGCCGTTTTCTCTACGCCCGGCGAACTCGAATTTGAAAATGTTTCGATAGAATCCGCGCGCGAAAAACCGACGCGCGAAGAACTTCTCTCTTATTACGTCCACTTTGCGCTGGAAAACGAACTGAACATTCAGACCGAGGAAGAAGTGGTCGAAGTCGCCAAAAACAAAAAAACTTTTACGGTCAAAACAAACAAGGATTCTTACGAAACTAAAACCGTTCTCTTTGCCATCGGCGCGATGGACAATCCGCGGCATTTGAAAGGTGTGCCGGGCGAAGGTCTGCCAAAAGTGCATCATCTTTTCCGCGAAACTTATCCTTATGTAAAAAAACATGCGCTGGTACTGGGCGGCGGAAACTCGGCCGGCGAAGCCGCGCTGTTCCTCGCCCGCGAAGGCGCCGATTCTACCCTCGCCATCTTTCGGGAAGACTGGGAAAATACCGACCCGAAACAGGGCTGCATTAAATATTGGGTCAAACAGCCGCTGGAAGAACAGGTGGAAAAAGATTGCCTGAAAGTCTTTTTCTTAAAGCGTGTGGTCGAGATAAAAGAAAACGAAATTTTGCTCGAGGACGAAGATGGAGATATCGTCACGCTGCCGAATGATGTGGTTTTTGTGCTGATCGGTTCCGACGCCGACCTGGCGATGCTTACCGGTCTGGGGGTGGAAACCCGCGATTCAAAATACGGGACCATACCCGTTTATGACGAAGAGACGTTTGAAACCAACGTGCCGGGAATTTTTGTCGCCGGGCATTTTACCCACGCCCGCCATATCAAGGAAGCCATTGCTATTCCGCAAAAGATAGTTCCGTTTATCGCCTCGAAGGTAATTAGTAGTTAGTAATTGGTTATTGGTTTAGTAGTTTTCGTGTTGCTTCGTGTGGTTTCGTGGTTCCAGTTCTTATCTTTTAAAACCTGTAACCATTAAATCACACGAAACTACACTAATCGGATCCAAAGAATATAGATCTGCAAAAAATAAAAAGAGGCAGCCTAGCAAGAATCGCCGCCTCTTTTCTCTTCTAACCAGTTACTACTACCAGTTATTGTTCTTTCGCTTTGCGAATGAACACCTTGGTCTCGCCATTGCTTTTGAATTTCTCGGCAATGCCCGTAGGATTTATTTCATAACTCGTCACGTCAATAACTTCGTCCGGCTGGCCGCCCATCGTCTGCGTCCATTTATAAGGCAGTTGCACGCCATTTACGTTGCGGTAGTCGGAAAACTTCACTTGAAAGTCAGCCATTTCGGGGGCCGCAGCGTGACGGGTGAAAACTTTTACCTGTTTGTCGCCGCCTGCTGCTGCTTCGCCCGCACCGGCGTTATCGTGAGCTTTGAATGTAAAGACCATCGGTTTGACGTCCTGGTAAGACATCATCACCGGCAGGTTCGAATCTCTACCGATAAAAAGCCTAATGCCCGAGCTGCCGATCTGCGCATTGATGACATGACACGCTGTGCCGTCAACATTTTCTTCGCCGCCATAGAGATAGGAAACATCCATTCCCTGCGGCGCGGTCAGAAGCAGCGAGATAGTGGTGCGTGCCAACTGCCAGGGAAATTCTCCGGGCGCGGCGTCAGCTCCCTGGGCCGTACGGTGGAAAACCATCTGCTTGCCATTACCCGCACTCATTTCAGCCTGCAGGTCTTTGGCAACTCTCTCCGCCGTGAAGGTAACATCTTTATCAGAGTTGATCACCTCCGTCGTTCCGTCCTCTTTTTTGATGATGATCTTTTTGCCTTCACCGGGCTTCGGCGCGTCGCCATCCATCGTCTTCCACTTGGCATTTCCCTCACCGTCTTTAACGATAACGATATCCATCTGGTGATCGATGGTTTTCTCGCCCGTGCCGCTGCCATCGTTATGCACCATCTTGATGCTCTTCATCATTTTGTCGGGAAATTGCAGCGCCAATTCCATATCGCCCTGGATGGTTTTTTCCGCAGCCTGTCCTCCGAATTTTAGGGTGCGGGTCGATTTGCCGGTCACGACCAGGCTGTTGACCGCCGCCAGGCTGCTGTCGCCGCCGATGGCCTGGCGCGCTTTCTGCAATATCGCCAGCGCTTTTTCATCAGATTTGAATTTAGCCGCCGTTTGCTGCAGCATGCTGCCCACGCCGGTAAAAAATACCGAAACTACAAGGATCATCAGGAAAAATCTTTTCATAAATATGCCTCCGAAATTTATTCTATCTTTCTCACAAGGCCTCGTCTCAAAATGCTCGCTTACTCATCGTTTTAACAAACCGGCCTTGTTTTACGTTACCCAGTTTCGCAGTGTTTTCCGGTCAGGTGGTTAAGATAAAGAAAAGAAATTGTTAAGAATGTTAAATCTTCGGAAGTTCGATTTACAAAGGCCAAAAGAGTGGTAGGATAATTTTGGGGAGGCATCAGTAGGCCCCCGCAAATGGATATGAAGCGTTCCTGGTTTTCAATTTTACTCGTCCTGGTGTTGTTTGGCCTGCTTGGCCTGCTGGCGACACTGCAATACCGTTGGGTGGGACAGATCAGCAGCGCCGAGCGCGACAGGCTGCAGAAACGCCTGCAGACCGACACCGAACGTTTTGCCGACGACTTTAATAACGAGATCCGCAAAGTATATTTCAACTTTCAGATCGACGCCGATGCCTGGCGGGAAAAAGGCGGGCCGGAATTCAACCAGCGGTTTGCCTACTGGAAAGAGAGATCAGCCTACCCCGCACTGCCTTCCGATTTTTATTTCATCGGGCTAAACGGTGAACGTTTGGCATACGATCCGAAGACCGAAACCTTTGCTGCGGCGGCGGATTTGCCTGAAGAAGTTTCGAAACTGGCGGACTCCATGAGCGGCGAGACGATCGAGCCTGTGGCGGAAAATATCCCCGCTTTGATATTGCCGGTTTATGAAAACCCGGAACGAGTTTCTTCTGCTGCACCTGACAAGTCCGGGGGACAAGTCAGGCCCGTAAGAATCGCCATCGACCAGCCGCGGAAAAAATATGGCCTCCTGGTCGTCAAGCTGGATAAGAACGTGATCGAGCAGGAAATTTTTCCTGCCCTCACGCAGGAATATTTTTCCGCCGACAATGATGGCGACGGCGCGAACTACCGTTTATCGATAGTGGATAAAAATGACAGTTCCGAGATCATATTCAAGAATCATCCCGATGAACCCTCGACCGCGAGCGATTCGTCCGCTCAGCTTTTCCAGCTCTCCCCGGATAAGATGACCTTTTTCTTCGGGCCCGACATGGCTGGCGCTTTAAGAAGGACGCCGGCCCCCGGCAGCGAGCCCAAAGTTGTGGCCGGTGTCGAAAAAGAAAAAGTACGCACCGGCAATTTTGTTTTTAGCCAGAGGTTTGAAGCCAGGACCGAATCTTCTTCAGATACCCCGGGGGATAAACCGGGGCCGGAAATGGAAAAAACAAAAACCCTTAATATGAAGGTTGCTGACGATGCAAAAGCCCACATCACAATGATGGAAAGCAAAAACCCCAGCGATGAAGGCGCCTGGGTGCTCAGCGTGCAGCATCGCGATGGCTCGCTGGACCAATTCGTCGCCAACGCGCGCAACCGGAATTTAGGTATAAGTTTTGGAATTCTGGCACTGCTGGGGATAAGCGTCGGGTTGGTCTTTCTATCGGCCCAGCGCGCAAAAACCCTCGCGCAGCGCCAGATGGACTTTGTCTCGTCCGTCTCGCATGAATTTCGCACGCCGCTGGCAGTGCTTTATTCCGCCGGTGAAAATCTGACGGACGGCGTGGTCGATTCCCGGCAGCAGGTTTCCGAGTACGGCACGCTGATAAAACACGAAGGCAAAAAACTCTCCGGCATGGTAGAGCAGATCCTGGAATTTGCCGGGGCGCGTTCGGGAAAACGAAAATACGATCTGCGCAAAACCAATGTCGCTGACGTCTTGTCCGATGCGCTCACCGAGTGCCAGCCGCTGATAAACGAAAGCGGATTTACGGTGGAAAAAAATATCCAGGCAGACCTGCCGGATATCGCGGCCGACGGCAAAGCGCTCAGCCACGCGTTTCAAAATCTTATCAATAATGCGATCAAGTACAGCCGCGACGAAAAGCATTTGAAAATAACCGCTGAAAACGGCGGCGGCGCGATCAGACTTTCCTTTGAAGACCGGGGCCGCGGGATCGCCGCGCGCGAACGCTCTCAGATCTTCGAACCGTTCTATCGCGGCAAGGAAGTCGTCGAAGCGCAAATTCACGGCAACGGACTGGGCTTAAGCCTGGTCAAGCAGATCGTCGAAGCTCACAACGGCCGGATCGAAGTTGAAAGCCGTCCCGGCGAAGGCAGTAAATTTACCATCAAATTACCGCTTTTAGTCAAAGCCGCCTAAAGGCGTGACTCAGAACTGATGAACCACCGAATACTTTTAGTTGAAGACGAACCCGGGTTGATCCTGACGCTTAGCGATCGCTTGAAAAGCGAAGGCTATCAGCTCCAGGTCGCATCCGACGGCGAGGAAGGTTTCACGCGGGGCTCATCCGGCGATCATGATCTGATAATTCTCGATGTGATGCTGCCGAAAAAGAATGGCTTTGATGTCTGCCGCGACCTGCGGAAAAAGAATGTGTCAACGCCGATCCTGATGCTCACCGCCAAAGGCGAAACGATCGATAAAGTAGTGGGGTTAAAGCTCGGCGCCGACGATTATCTGACCAAACCTTTTGAAGTGATCGAGCTGCTGGCCCGGATCGAAGCCTTGCTCCGCCGCGCTCCCGCCGGAACCGGCGGCGCCATCGACACTTTCCGGTTCGGAGATGTGTCGATCGATTTTAAACGCGCCGAAGTCGCTAAAAATGCCGAGCCGGTGGAACTCTCCGCGATGGAATTCAAGCTGCTGCAGTTTTTGATCGAAAACCACGGCACCGTTCATTCGCGCGATCAGCTTTTGGATAATGTCTGGGGTTACGATGCGATGCCTTCGACGCGCACGGTCGATGTTCACATCGCCTGGCTGCGGCAAAAACTGGAAAATAATCCCAAGCACCCGCAGCATATCCAGACCGTTCACGGGTTGGGATATAAGTTTACTGTCTGAACGGGTATAAGCTGCTCGTATTTTATAAAAGCGGATAAATTAAATAACGCAGTAAACCTGGGAGCGCAGGCATCCTGCCTGCAAGATCGCGAAGCGATCTAAAAAGTCCCAAATCATACGCTAGTTAGCGCGACCAGTCGCGCTTGCAGGCAGGATGCCTGCGCTCCCAGGAAAAGCCGAATGTTTACAGGTAACTAACTTGTTTTGCACCTAAACTACGAAAACTTCTTTTCCTTTAATAGACAAACCCCCACTACCTTAAAAAACGAGCGCGGCCGATGTTTCCAATACCTTTTCATCGGGCATCAGCGTCAGGTCTTCCCAGTGCAGGGTTTCATTGGAATACTCCTGTAAAAAGACATCCATATCTTCTTTCGTCAGCGGTTTTGCAAAATGATATCCCTGCCCCATTTCACAGCCCATCGTTTGCAGGCTCGACATTTGCGCGGATGTCTCTATTCCCTCGGCGATCGTCGTCAGGTGCAAAGTACTGCTCATGGTCAGGATGGCCCTGGTAACGGCGGAGGCTTCTTTACCCAGCTCGATCTTATCGATAAAGGTCTTATCTATCTTGAGAATATCGATCGGAAAACGCTGAAGATAACTAAGCGAAGAATACCCGGTGCCGAAATCATCGATCGCGAGCCTGACACCCATGCCTTTCAGTTCGTTGAGTTTCCTTAAGGTCGTGTCGGTGTTTGCCAGCATGGTGCCTTCGGTAATTTCCAGGATCAAACTGCGGGCGGATAAACCCGATCTGGAAAGAGCGTCCTCGACCGCCAGGTACAGGCTGTCGTCCTGAAATTGCCGGCTGGAAATATTGACCGTGATCGCCAGGTCTTCATCGCCGCCGCACTGTAACTGCCATCGCCTCGCCTGCCGGCACGCTTCCTCAAGCACCCAGCGTCCGAGCGGCAGGATAAGATTGGTCTCTTCCGCCACGGGAATAAAATCCGCCGGCGAGATCACTCCGCGTTCCGGGTGATTCCACCTGGTGAGCGCTTCCATCCCGATCAATTTATTTGAATTAAGATCAACGATCGGCTGGTAATAGATCTCAAAATCCTGGTCTTCCAAAGCCTTGCGCAGATCGTCTTCAAGCTGAACGCGTTTGAGCACCGCTTCGTGCATTTCGGGCTCAAAAAGCGCATACCGGTCTTTACCGCGGCTCTTCGCCATATACATCGCCACATCCGCGTTTCTGAGCAATTCCGCCGGATCCTCGTCGCCATTCAGCGCGGTCGCTATCCCGATGCTCGTGCGGATAAAAACGTCGTTGCCGTTGATCCGGAACGGGGTCCGCAAAATGTCTCTGATACGCTCGGCGACAATAGTGCCGCCTTCTATCCGGTTCGTATCTTCGAGCAGAACGGCAAACTCGTCCCCGCCCAACCTGGCGGCGGTGTCATTCGGGCGCAAACAGGCCTGTAAGCGCTGGGCGACCGAAAGCAGCAGATCGTCGCCGGCCCCGTGCCCGAGCGAGTCGTTGATAGTTTTGAAATTGTCCAGATCAAGGAACAAGACACTGACCAGCGTGTGGTTGCGGGAAACTTTGTCCAGCGCGTGCTCGACCCGGTCGCGGAACAAGATGCGGTTCGCCAGGTTGGTGAGCGGATCGTGCAGCGCCTGTCGGGTGAGTTGGTCTTCCAGAGATTTGCGTTCGGTGACGTCGCGAATAACGCCGCCATAAAAAGTGCCGTCGGATGTTTCCCAGGTAGATAAGGAGATCTCCAGCGGAAATTCGGTGTCGTCTTTTCTGAGCCCGTTTAATTCGGTGGCCTTGCGGCCGATCCGCATCAGGCTTGAATTTAGCAGGTGCGTGCTTTTGCTGTCGATAAGCTGCTGCGAGTACATCGCGGGAAAGAGTACGGAGATCGACTGTCCGATGATCTCTTCGCTGCTGTATCCGAAAATTTGGCAGGCACTGTCGTTCCAGGAAAGAATATAGCCATTATTATCCGTGGAAATTATCGCGTCGTTAGCAGATTCCACGACCGAACGAAAACGATTTTCCGATAAACGAAGTGCTTCTTCCGTCAGCCTGCGTTCGCTGACCTCTTTTTCCAGATCCTTATTGATCGTCTCCAGTTGCAGGGTGCGCTCCAGAACGCGGGTTTCTAATCCCAGATTCAGGTTGCGGATCTTGGCGGTCGTCTTCGCCGTGTTCCACATTTCTTTGACGCTGCGATTGACCGCGATAAAAAGAAAGATGTCTTCGAAAATGACCCAGCCGGCATGCTCCAGCCACCGCCAATTATCGACCGTCAAAACTCCATAGACGGATTCCGGCCAAAAAGTTCCGCGAAAAATATGATCGGCGGCGACGATCAGCGTAGCCGGCAAAAGCACGCGCCAATCGCGATAAAAGGAAAGAAAAGCGAGAGAACCGAAAATATGAAAATGTGTCTCGATGCGGCCGCCGGTAAGATGGATCAGCAGCGATGACATGAGCATTTGAGCTATCGCGATAACATAGCGCGTCGAGGGCGCGCCCGGACGCGTCAACGCCAGAAAGATCGGGAAAAAACTGATCGCCCCGCCCAGAAATATCGCTGCCCAGATATGAATATGTGTCTGGCTGTAAGGCCCGGCCCAGGTAGCGGGTGAGAGCAGGAGCGCGGCAGCGATGCCGCCCAGCCATTGGATAAACATCAGGACCGCGAAGATGCGGTCGGTGTGCTTGTAAATACTCTGACGGTGTTCGGCAAAAAGCTCTTCGGCCCGTTCAAAAGTAGGGCCGGTAATTGTGAGTTCTATATCGGTTTGTTTCATTTTGCAGACTCCATCTTTTGATTTTCTTTGTCGGGAGCAAAGATAGGGCAGCCGTAAACCGGCGTTTCGTTTTGCGCCGGGTGTTCTCCATTAAGGATCGAAATGATAGTGTCGCGGCCGGCGTTATCCCCTTCGTGGCCGCGGGAAAATGTGATGCCGCCGCTAAAAAGCAGTTTTCCTTCCGGGCTATAGAGCAGATTCTGGCCGGAAGTGGCGGATTGAAAAGTTTCAGCTTCCTCACCCTTATCGTCGACCAATACGGTGGTACCCGAGATCGCCGCGGCGGCGGCCCAGAGATCGGTTTTTTCCCAATCAACGGGCGAGCCTTCCGGCCTGATAAAAAGTACGTAGGCCTTTAACCGGCCTTGTGCTTTCGCCATCAGCCGGGAAAGTTCACCGATCGTGGCACGGGTGCAGGGACAGCGCGGATGGGCCATCATGACCAGGGTCATACCGCCGGCTTTCCGCTGGATCTTGCTATTAGTGGGCCAATCACTTGGAGCCGCGGCCGCTTTACCGGGGCCGTTGCTGTAATTCCCCAGCGCGGAAATTCCCGCGGCAACTATCGAAACCCACAAAACGGTTATCAGGATGAAGGGTGCTCTTTTTTTCATAGAGAGGTTGGGAGTTTCTATGAACTTACCCACAGCCACATTAGCAACAGGTATGCCAATGAGACTCGGGCAAGATAACCTCTGAAAATACTGAGTTTAATTAAAGTGTCTGAAGGTTCAGGTTTATCTATTAGGCCTAATATGAAGGTAGAATTTGATTGCTGGGGCAAAAAGGGACAATCGGATAGACAAATTTAATTTAAATCATTCCGGCTATCAGCTAATAGCTGTGAGCTAACAGCTTTTATTTTAATCCAATGCACTGGCTTTATTTAACTTCTATGAGGCAAAGCCTTACAAGTTTTTCTTCACTATTTCCTGGAACCGCACGGCGTCTTCGATCATTTCCCGGTTGTTAAAAAACACGTAGGCGGTCTTATTCTCCGGCAGCATAGAGGCGAGTTCTTCCAACTCGCCGTCTTCGTATTTGTAGCGCCAGCCGCCGATCCCGTGCAGGCGGAAATAAATATTTTGCGGCGTCACGGTTTTTGCCTTGAACGGATCGACCACGTGCCGGAGTTTATTTTCCCGGCAGATCTTTTTCACCACCTCATCGTCCCACGCACCGCGCGGCTCCCAGCAAAAATTTAATTTGCCGCGTTTAATATCCGCGAAGAAGTTGTTGAGGTTTTCGATGTTCTCTTCGGTCTGCGTAAAACTCGCCGGGCATTGAAAAAGAATAGTTTTTGCTTTTAAAGCCTTAGCACAAGCCAGCGTCGTTTCCCACGCTTCTTTTACGATCGAGGTCGGGCGGAAATAACCCGCTTCTTCACGCTCGGTTTCGGTGATCTTTTTTTTGAGGCGTTTGTAAGTAGGGCTCTTCTGATCGTGGGTAATAAGCTGCCAGGCTTTTAAAGTGAATTCAAACCCGGTGGGCATCATCTCACGCCATTTTTCTAAAGTTTTAATCTGCGGCGGCTGGTAAAAAGTATGCTGGATCTCAACACAGGAAAGCAGCCCGGAATATTCTTCCTTGGTCATCCCAAAACCACACGTACCGATATAAAGTTTTCCCGCCTTGTTCATCCCTCAAGTGTATCCTACTTTGATCACACTCACGGTAGTAAACGAGTCAGTAGCGTCGCCGTCAGGCGATGCGCAGCGGACGATAATTCAGCGAGACTAAATGGCAACGGAGTCAGAACCGGGAACGGTAGTGACCGGGTTATTGAGCGCAGCGAAAAGTCATATAGGACGCGGATGACACGGATCAAACCGATAAACCTTTTTTGGTTAAGAACCCGGTCACTACCGTTCCCGGTTCTGACCTCATGACACTGCGTTCGCGACAAATTAAAACTCCGAATCCCCCCGGGTGCGTTCGCGTCGCGCCACGCGGGTTTCGTAGGCCGCTTCTTCCACTCTGGCCGCGACCGCTTCGCCGACGCGTTTGTCGAAGACCGAGGGCACGATGTAATCGGGGTGGAGTTCATCGTCATGGATGATGCCGGCGATTGCGTGGGCGGCGGCCAGTTTCATTTCCTCGTTGATGCGCGAAGCGCGGCAGTTGAGCGCGCCGCGAAAGATGCCGGGGAAACACAAGACGTTATTGATCTGGTTGGGATAATCGCTGCGGCCGGTGGCCATCACGGCAACCACCCCGGCGGCTTCTTCGGGATAAATTTCCGGCACCGGGTTGGCCATCGCAAAAACGATGGGATCTTTGGCCATGCTCTTGATATCTTCCACCTTCAAGATTCCCGGTGCGCTTAACCCGAAAAAGACATCCGCGCCTTTGATGACGTCGTGCACCGTTCCCTGCTCTTTATTCGGATTGGTGTTGCGGGCATACCAATCTTTTACCCAGTTCATGTTTCCCTGGCGGCCTTCGTAAAGAGCGCCGGTCGTGTCACAGCCGACGATGTTTTTCACGCCCGCCGCCATCACAATTTTCGAACACGCCACACCCGCCGCGCCGATGCCGTTCACCACCAGCTTGATGTCTTCCATCCGCTTGCCGGTGATCTTGAGCGCGTTGATCAGCGCCGCTAAAACGACCACGGCGGTGCCGTGCTGGTCATCATGAAAAACCGGAATGTCGAGCTCTTCTTTCAGACGCTCTTCGATCTCAAAACAGCGCGGCGCGGAAATGTCTTCCAGATTGATGCCGCCAAAAGCCACGCTGATATTTTTGATCGTCTGTACGATCTCGTGCGGGTCTTTGGTGCTGAGACAGATCGGAAATGCGTCGACACCGCCAAATTCTTTAAAGAGCTGGCACTTGCCTTCCATCACCGGCATCGCCGCCGCCGGGCCGATGTCGCCCAAGCCGAGCACGGCAGTACCATCGGTTACCACCGCCACGGTGTTTTTCTTTATCGTCAGGTTAAAAACTTTTTCCGGGTCTTTATGGATCGCTTCGCAGACGCGCGCCACGCCCGGCGTGTAGGCCATCGAAAGATCTGAGCGCGTCTTGAGCGGCAGCTTTGAAACCACCTCGATCTTTCCGCCCAGGTGGATCAGAAACGTGCGGTCGGAAATATTTACCACTTCGACGCCGTCGATGGATTCGACGACCTTTACTATCTCTTCGTCGTGTTTTTCCGAAGCGGCATTGACCGTGATATCGCGGATCAGAAAATCCTTACCGGCGCTGACGATATCGATGGCGCCGATGTCGCCGCCGATCTGGCCGATGGCCGTCGTCAGCTCGCCCAATTTTCCCGGATGATTTTGGATCTTTACGCGCAGGGTAACGCTAAAACTTGCATTTGGTGTTGAAGGCTCGTTTGACACCAAAATAACTTAACAGATAGCTATCTTTTGTGCCAAGCGGGGCGGTCAGAACCGGAAGCGGTAGCGACCGGCTCCTAATGCCGGAGGCATTGAGGATATTTAGCCGTGGGCGAAAGCCACGGACCGGTTAAATAAACGTCCGTGCCCCGGAGGGCAATGGATGATCCGACGCTACCGGAGCTTAAAAAATATTATCGATGTATTCCGTAGGCTTTCACCTACGGCTAATATCCCAAAGCCCTCCGGGCTTCGTGTAATTCTTTTGTTAAATATTCTTAAAAATCAAAAAAACTTGTTGACTCACAGTGAATGGGAAGCTAGAATTTAACTAGCGTTAACGGTCTGTGTGCCGTTCTGGCGCCCCAATCCCCACTCCAAGTTAAGAAATAGCTGGTCCTTAGCTGTTTTTGGAGAAAGGCTTCCCTTCAAAATATGTCTGCCAAAATCGACGATCTTTTACGTATGGCGATGAGCTTCGGCGCATCAGACCTGCATTTACGGGCGGGATCCTTTCCCGTCATCCGAGTCAACGGCGAGCTGCGTCCCGTTTCCGGCATCAGCCGGCTGGACCAGGAAGAAACCCTGGAAATGGCGTTTTCGATGATGTCCAATCGTCAAAAAATGCACTTTAAGGAAGCCTTTGAAGTTGATATCGGTTATAGCGTTGCCGGTTTGGGGCGTTTTCGTGTGAACGTTTTCCAGCAGCGCAATTCCGTCGGTATCGTGGCGCGTGTCATTTCCGACCGTATTCGCACCTTTACCGAACTCGGCCTGCCGCCGGTCTTGAGCAAGATCGCGGACGAGCATCGCGGCCTGGTTCTGGTCACGGGTACCACCGGTTCCGGTAAATCCACCTCGCTGGCGGCGATGATCGACCACATCAATAACACCCGCAACAGCCACGTGGTCACGGTCGAAGACCCGATCGAATTTTTACATAAAGACAAGCAGTCTTTTATCACCCAGCGCGAGATCGACGTCGATACGCGTTCGTTTGCCGAAGCGCTGCGCGGCGCGCTGCGTCAGGATCCTGATGTGATCCTGGTCGGTGAAATGCGCGATCTGGAAACGGTGGAAACGGCGCTCGTCGCCGCCGAAACCGGTCACCTCGTGCTTTCGACTTTGCACACCGTCGATGCCGCTGAAACAATTCAGCGCATCATCTCGGTCTTTCCGCCTTACCAGCAGAAATCGGTCCGTATTCAATTAGCAGGATTGTTAAAAGCGGTCGTTTCGATGCGCCTGATCCGCGCCGCGAAAAACCGCGGCCGCGTCCCGGCAGTCGAAGTATTAATTTCCACGCCGCTGATCCGCGATTACATTTTGAACGAAGACAAGACTTCGCAGATCCGCGATGCGATCGCCGCCGGCACTTCGCAATACGGCATGCAGACCTTTGACCAGTCGTTGTTCTACCTGTATCAATCGGGTTTGGTCACGCTGGAAGAAGCCCTGCGCAATTCGACCAACCCGGACGAATTCCGCCTGCGCCTGGCCGGTATCTCAAACACCTCTTCGCAAGCCAAGGTCGAAATGGAATCCTTGAGCGATGTTTCCAAAATGGCCGACCGCATCATGCCGGAGATCGAAAAGGTCAAGTATTAAATTCCGACGGCCGCTGACGATTTCACTTAGGTACGTGGATCTTTCTTTTTTCGACTTTGGTTTTACGAGCAGTGTTTAGTCGGGAGATAAACGCCATGGGAGAAATGTGCCCGGCGCAACGGGATGATTATTAACGGTGAACGTTGAGTTTATTGTTCCTGTATCAAATTTACGTCCGTCATTTCTCCATTGACGGTAATTAACTGCGGACTGAAATTTCGGCCTTTGGCGTTGACGGTAAGAATGTAGCTTTGGCCCGCCCTGACGTTTTCAAATCGGTAATAACCAAAAGCATTTGTTATGGAGCTCCGCGCAATTCCATTCATGCCGGTCAGCGTAACAGACGCTCGGGAAACGCCGCTGCCGGCGGCGGATAAAACCGCTCCGGAAAGACTAACCTCGGCTGCGGTCGGAGTCAGCACTCGGCGGATGTCAACATCGCCGTAGGAAAATTTGTCATCCTGAACTGTCACATCGTAATCGAGATCGGTTATCAAGCTGTTGCTGAAGACGGCGCCGCCGCCCGCTGCGCCGCCGCTGGACGGTGTATATTGCAGTCCATAAACGTAGATGCTGGCCGGCACATCCAAGCGGAGCGCATCGCCGGTAAAAACCACAAAACTTTCGTCACCGGTGATCGCGCCGGTGAAAATGTTTATACTCGTGTATCCCCAGGCAACGCCGCCGCGGCCATTAGTTAGAGAAGTAAAGTTCCCGATACTGTACTTACGCCCGCTGCCGCTGTAATTGGTCGGGTCGATCGTCCACGCCCCGGCTGCGCCGGTATACTCCAGCCCGCGCGCTTGATGCGCGCCTTGGTTAATAACGTTCGGCGCTTGTTCCAGCAGCGTTTCTTCGGCGATCAGCATTCTGTTTCCCACATTATTAAATTCGATGTCCATCGCTGGAGCGCGGCTCGAGGACAGCGTGAATTCTAGTTGATCCGTGGCGGAAATAAAATCTCCGAGCGCATCCAGACCGATCGAGCGAATGGTGTTCGTTCCGGTGGCGGCAATAATGTTATATCCCCAAGTGCCGTAATAGAGTCGGTTTTCGATCTTATTGTACGCCACGGCAGTGATGCGCTCGCCATAGGGCGGCAGTGTCGTGCCGCCCGCGAAAGGCGTCAGCGGGTCAAACTGGCTTTTAAACGCGCCGGTCGCGGCATCGTTACGGTAGATGATGCCGTCGGCAAAGTTCGACGCGAAGATCTGGTTGTGCGTTTCGTCCAGGTCGAGGGCGGCAATACCTTTGCGGTCGGTCAAAGTCGCAGTGTAATTGGGAAGGGAATATAGAATAGCCGGAGTAGAAGTGCTGGGCCCGATCTTATAGACGTTTGCGCTCTTGTCGCCGCCGGTATAACCGGACGCGCCGACATAGATTCTCGTACCGTCGCTGCTGATCGCCAGGCCGCGCACTGGCTGGCTGGCGCTGGTGAAATTAAAGTCGGTCGGGACCCAGCTTTGCATCGTCGGCATTTGGGCCGGCGTGCTGACGTAATTAGGCGCGAGATTCGCCGGATTCGACCACAACGGGCCGAACTGCGTAATGTCCATCACCCTGAGCGTCAATCCGTCCGAACCGTTTCCGGTGACTACTGCCATGCCATTGGGCACATTGATTACCGAGGGGGTTTCGGGCGCGGCATGTTTACCCGCGAGCCGTTGTTTAACCGCGTCGATTTGGGCATCGATAGATAGAGGGGCTGAGAGCGAGAAAACGAAAACCAGCACAAGTATAAATAAGAGCGGCCGAAGCAGGTAAATGCGCCGCCGCTGACGGTTGAAGGTTTCGGGGCTCATTGTTTTTCTCCAAGTATATTTAGTGATGTCAGCCTAAAAGGATGATTTTATTGTTCGCCGAAATCCTAACATTATGAAAGACGTAAAGCCAGCTTTTTTACTTTATTAAGAGGCATTTCGGCGGCAGAGGCGCTGTGAACATGTGCCGGACGATCTGCATCCCGTACGTGAAGTGCGCGCGGGCAATGTTCAGACCGCAAAGAAAATGCCGCCCAAAAATAAGGCGGCACCAAGATCTCTATTTAATAAGATTAAGCTGTGAACGAGGTGCCGCAGCCGCAGCCCCCGGTCGCGTTCGGATTTTCAAATGTAAATCCGGAACCCATCATGTTCGACGTGTAATCGATCCTAATGCCGTTCAGATACTGCGTGCTGAACATATCGACGAAAATGCGGATGCCGTCTTTGTCGATAACATTATCGCCCTGGCGCGAATCTTCCTCGATATTCAGGCTGTATTGAAAGCCCGAACATCCGCCCGGCACTACGCGCACGCGAAGCCCGGCAGTCTCCGGCAGGTCGTCTTCACTGCCGATAAATTTCTTGATCTCCTCGGTCGCGGCCGAGGTAACTTCTAATTCAAATACTGGCGCTGCAACAGCAGACATTCGGTTGATCTCCTTAAACGTATAATAGCCCGATCCGGACACGTCCGAATCTTTACTTTATTATAAAGTTTGTTCCTGTTTTGTCAATTCTTTAATGATTAAAGAATTATTTTATCCGCTTCACCCTTTTTGGTGTTGTTTAGTGTGATTTCGTGGTTACAGTCTTATTCCGTTTAACTACCAATGAAGACTGAAACCACGAACATACACGAACAAAACCCTAATTTCCTCACTTCCTCATTCCGCGTTCCTCACTTCTTCCACGGATGCACGGGAAACGCCGGGCGTTTCGGCGCAATAACAGGATTTTTGGCGATTTGCTGCAGGGCGACCTCGACCGCTTTGATAAGCTGCGAATCGCGTCCCGCCAGCAGGTCTTGGGGCGTAACATCTACATCGACATCCGGTACCACGCCGTAATTTTCGATCCCCCAATTTCCGCTCGGATCGTAAGCCGCCCGGTTGGGTAACTGGATGCGGCCGTTATCCACAAATTGCGGGGTGAAAAAGTAAGGGCCGATCCCGGCGCCGTAAGTTCGTTTGCCGACGAGCGTGCCGACCTTGCCCAGTTTGAACATAAACGCCCCCGTTTCCGCGGCCGAGCCGTTAAGTTCGTCTATGATCATAACTTTTACCGGCGGCGCGGGATTTACCGGGGTCGCAATGTCTTCCCCGTCGCGAAATTTGTAATAGTAAAGCGGTTTCCGCCTTAACCACTCGATCAGGTAATCCGGGGTGATGCCGCCGCCGTTAAAACGCTGGTCGATGATCACGCCTGCCTTGCCGGCATAAGCGGTCAGGCCTCTCATCGCATTTCCGATCCCGTCAAAACTATAGCTTTCGATAAAAATATAGCCGACCTTGCCGTTTGAGAGTTTATCCACCAGCTTACGGTTATTCTCCGCCCAGTTTGCCCTGCGCAGGCGATTTTCCCCCGCTGCCGGGTAAACAGTGTATGTGCGCGTAGCGCTATCGTCTCTCATCCCGGTAACCGTGATCTTCACCGGTTTTCCCGCCGTATTTTCAAAATAGGTGAAGATATTTTTGCCGGTGTCTACCTTCTGCCCGTTTACCTCGAGCAGATAATCGCCTTCGCTAATGTCGACGCCGGGTTGGTCGAGCGGCGCGTTAAAGCTTCCGTTCGCCGCGGCGTACGAGGTGCTGCGGTAAATTTTCTTAAAACGATAACTGCCGTTCTCGATCGCGTAATCCGCCCCGAGCAAGCCCGTGGAATTCCCGCCTCCGGCGGGCGGCGGCTGATCTCCCCCGCCGATCCCCAGATGGCTGACCGAAACCGAGCCGAGCATTCTCTGCATTAATAAATTCAGGTCCGCCCGGCGCGTCACCCGCGGCAGATAGGCGCCGTAGTAACTTTTTAGCGCGGCCAGGTCCTGCCCGTGATAATTTCTGTCATAAAACCAATCGCGCATAATGCGGATCGACTCATTGAATATCTGACGCCACTCTTCTTTTGGATCGACGGCGATCTGCATTTTGCTGAAATCCTGTTTTCCTTCGCCGGCCTTTGCCGGTTCGTCGGTTTTCGCAAGGAAAAAGTCGCGGCCCTTGCGGTACAGGATGCGGCTGCCGTCGCCGGTTATATCCAGGGCATCGATCTCATCCGCTATCTTCTGCATCTCGCCCCCGCGGGCAGTGTCGAAGGAATAAACTGCCTGCGAGTGGTTGCGCTCGTTAAAATTACCCGGAGTTTTTGCCCATTCTTCAGCCACCAGCAGCAGCTTGCCCGGCTTGGACGCCGCCAGCCTGGAATAATCTCTCGGCGGCAGGCGCAGGTTCAAAAACCGTCTTTCGAAATCGGCGAAATCTATCTTTACATTCGGCACGGCCTCGGAAACTTTCGCATCCGGATTGGGCGCACCCGTAGGCAAGTTTAAGGGCGCCGTGCCCTTTGTCAGCATCAGCGCGTGGACCCGGCGCACCATCAATGGATTGGCCAGCGCCGAGTTTAAAACTCCCCAGCCGAATTCGCTCGTCAACGCATTCAGGCTCGACACGAAGTACAGATATTTGCCGTTCGCATCGAAAACTGGCGTCTGTGTATGCGTCTGGCCGTCCGTTATCTGAAATGATTTTTTCTGTGCCGGATCGTAAATAAATATTGTTCCGACACGATTCTTCAAGCGCTTGGCATAAGCCAGAAATCTGGAGTCAGGCGAGAAGTTAGGCGACCAGTCGTCCTGTGAGGAATAATCCGAAGTATCGATCTTTGCCGCGGCCCCCGCTTCCACATCGGCCAGCCATAACTCCAGATTCTTGCCCGCAAAGGCCAGTTTTTTCGAATCCGGCGACCACGTTGGCGCCCAGTAGAACGAAGGCTGCTTTTCGACCGCGATCTTTTTGACCGCGCCGTTTATAAGCGAGCGTATGTGCAGCGCGTACTCGCCCGATTCGTCTGAAAAATAAGCGACGGATCTGTTATCGGGAGAGATCACCGGATAACGCTCCGCCGTACCGGAGGTATTCGTCAGGTTCTTATGATCTCCCTTGTCCGTATCGTAAATAAGCACCTCGCCGCGCGCGCCAAAAGCTATTTTTTCCCCGTCAGCAGATGGCATGATCTGCTCCAGGAACCGCATTGCATTGACAGTCCGGGGCGCAAGCTCCGCGCTGTCCCCTGTGGCCGCTGCCACGGAGATATCGACGATCCTGTCCTGGTTGGTTTTAACATCGAAAAGATGAATTCGCCCGTCCTGCACAAAACAGATCGCATCGGATGAAGCGGAAGAAGCGGAAGAAGCAGCAGCAGCGGGGAATCTTACTCCCTGATCGTCAAACCTGGTTAGCTGCCTTACTTGCTTTGTTTTCAGATCGTGAACGAAGAGATTAAAGATGCCCGTGCGGTCCGAGGTGAAATAGATCTTGTCGCCGCGCCACATCGGAAAACGGTCGTTGAAATTCTGGTTGGGCAATTTTTCTACCGCGCCCGTTTTTAGATCGGCGATCCAGATCGGCGCCGTCGAACCGCCGCGATAATAGCGCCATTCGCCAAATCCTGCCCGCGGGTTGTAGGCTATCCTGTTTCCATCCGGCGAAAAAGATCCTTGAAACGCCTGCGGCAGCGGCAGCGCGGTGGCCAGCGTTCCACCGTCGACGGCTATTTTATACAAGCGGTTCACGCCTTCCTCGTCGCGCGTGGTTTCAAATACCACTTCCTTGCCGTCCGGCGTCCAGGTAACGACCATATCGTCTTCGCCCATATAGGTCACCCGTTTCGCCTCGCCCGCTCCATCGCCCGTATTCATTGCGATGACAAAAACGTCCCAGTCGCCTCCGTTCGAGCGCGAAAAAGCCAGCCTCTGCCCGTCGGGAGAAAACACCGGGTGTGTCTCCTCATTAGGCGTGTTGGTCAACCGCCGCGCGGTGCCACCCGCCCTATCCACCAGCCAGATCTTTCCCGCGTAGGTAAAGGCGATCCGGGTTTGATTCGCCGCAACCCGGCCAAAAAGCAGCCGGTCATTCGCCGTCTGAGCTGAAGCGAGAAGACAGAAAACAAGAACGAAGACAGAAGCCAGCGTGGCTTTGAACATAAAATAGACCTGCTTTTTGTAAGATTGGAGAATCCGTTTATTTTAACGAATTTTGGACGGTTTAGTTCCGAATATTTAAGTCTTGCGAACTTATTATAATAACGCGCGACACGCGCTGCCTCTCAGATCAGGAAGGGTTGCTTGCGCCCGCTTCTAAATTTGAAATTGCAAAGGCGAAAGGATAAATAAGATTTTCAAGAGAGCACTTTTTGCCTTTCTTCTTTATCCCTAGCCTATAAAGAAGCCGGTCACTGCGTTCCCGGTACTGATCTCATTTCGCTTTTGTTAAAATCACCAGTTCCGGTTTCATCGCCTCGATCGAAATTTGGCGAGCCACTTCTTCAGCGACTTTATGAAAGGCTTTCGCTTGCGGAGAATCGGGCTGCGAGATCACGACCGGCACTCCGGCGTCGCCGCTTTCACGTACTTCCATTCCAAGCGGCACCTCGCCGAGGAAATTAAGCGCATATTCGTCGCAGAATTTTGCCCCGCCGCCTTCGCCAAAAATATTGTAGCGGTTGCCGGTATCGGGCGCTAAAAAATAAGACATGTTTTCGATCACGCCGAGCACGGGAATATTCACCTGCTCGAACATTTTGTAAGCGCGCCGCACATCGGCGATCGAAACATTTTGCGGCGTGGTCACCAGCACCGCGCCCTGCACCGGCACCAGTTGTGCCAGCGAAAGCTGCACGTCGCCCGTTCCCGGCGGCATATCGACGATCAGATAATCGAGCTCGCCCCAGTTCACATCCGTCAAAAACTGCCGCACGATCCCGTGCAGCATCGGCCCGCGCAGCACCATCGGTTTATCCGCCGGCGCCAGCACCGCCATCGAAATTATTCTGATGCCGTGCGCTTCTAACGGGATCAATTTATTCTGGAAAACTTCAGGCTGTTTATGCGCGATGCCGAGCATCAGCGGAACGTTCGGCCCGTACACGTCGGCATCCATCAGCCCGACGCTGGCGCCGTCTTTGGCCAGGGCTACCGCCAGGTTCACTGCGACGGTCGATTTGCCCACGCCGCCCTTGCCGGATGAAACCGCGATGATATTTTTCACGCCCGGAACGGCGACGTTATTAGCCACGCCGCGGCCTTGCGGCACTTCGGCATCCATCGTGACGTTGACTGAGCTGACGCCTTCCAGGCCGCCGACAATTCTGCGCGCGTCCGCCTCCATCTCTTCCTTGACCGGGCAGGCCGGAGTGGTCAAAACAATACGAAAGGAAACATCGCCGCCTTCAATCTTCAGATCTCTGATAAATCCAAGTGTAACGATATCCTTACGCAGATCGGGATCGATGATTTGTTTAAGTGAATTTAATACAATTTCTTCGGTAATTTGACTCATTATTTCTTTCTAAAAAGCCAACGTAGTTGGCTTCTGAACATAGCCCCGTGCTTTAGCGCGGAGTAAAGTACGTCTTATGAATTTAAAAGCCCGTTTTAACGGGCTACAGATAAGAAGCAGTTGAAACTCTGCCGTCCGTTGCGCGGACTTAAATCTTATATCACAGCTACATATCCACCATTTTTAGTGGAATAAATTATTAATGGGTGGTGTGAGTTTGGTCACTATGCTGCCAGAGAGTGTTGGCCTGGTTCAGGAATTTCATCACCAAATTCTTTCGCGGTTTCTATCCAAAGATCGACCGCATCTTCAAGATTCTTCACGGCTTCCGCTTGCGTAGCACCATGCGCCATACAACCTGCTAACTCCGGCGTTTTTGCCACAAAGACTTTATCCTGATCACTCCAAAAAATTGTTACCTGGTATTTGTGCATACTTCTTAACTCTTACAAATCATACTTTCTCAAAATCAGCCGCACTTGTCTAACCTGATAGCCCTTTGCTTTGGCTCCTTCGCGCTGAATATTAGGTTTTTCCGCTACACCTTCCTTACGAAAAATGTAATGGCTGCCTTTGACTCTTTCTTCAAAACCCAATGTAATTAAAAAGTGCCTCAAGTCTTCAAAAGCAATATTAGCATCAGATCTCCCGGATAAAATAGACTCTCGCAATTTATCGAACTTGCCCATGGGCAAAATTTAACATAGTTTTTTAATGTGAATTCAGACAAGCGTAAACTTTTTAGCAAATTAGTTAGCGAAGCCCAATGCTGTCAGCTCTGCCCCGATCTGCGCGAGCGAACCGCCGTTTTGAGTGAACTCAACGGCTCGCTAACGCCAAAAGTGATGTTCATTGCCGAAGCGCCGGGCCGGCAGGGCGCCGACCGCACGCGGATTCCCTTTTCGGGCGATAGGTCCGGCGCAAATTTTGGTGCCCTGCTGGAATCTATCGGTTTGGAACGCAAAGATATTTTTATCACCAACGCCGTGATGTGCAGCCCGCGCTCCGTCACCGGTGCCAACCGCAAGCCCGCGAGAAGCGAAATGCAAAACTGTTCTTCATTTCTCAGACGGCAGATCGAATTGCTCGCGCCAAAAGTCCTGGTCACTATCGGAACTGTCGCGCTTGAGGCTTTGAAGGGTATCGCATACCATGAATTTGTACTGAAAAATGATGTCGGCAAATTTTGAGTTGGAACGGGCGCAACCTTGTGCCGCTTTATCATCCGAGCCCGCAGGTTGTGATCTCGGTTCGCCGCATGCCGCAGCAGTTGGAAGATTTTCAGGTGTTAAAGAAAGTATTGACAATGAAGTCGGTACCGGGAACGCCATAAGCAGCAGTGACCGGCTCTATTTGGGTCCCTTTCGTGTTGTTTCGTATTATTTCGTGGTTTCAGTTCAGAAACTAATTTAATCGCAACAAGAACTGGAACCACGAAATAACACTAAAACACACCAATAAGAATGATCGCAGACTATCAAAAAATTCGCGAAGGAAACGTCCCCGCATTTTATAAACAAAAACGCGGACTTATCTCCGTCTGGGGAAAAGAAGCCGTGCAGTTCCTAAACGGCCTGATCACCAACGACGTTGCCAAATTAGAAGAAGGCGCGCAGATGACGGCGGCGTTTCCCAATGTCCAGGGACGTTTGGTTGCTCTGGTCCGGGTTTTGAAACAAGGTGAAAAATTTCTTTTTGAAACCGCCGAAACAACGCACGAAAAAGTTTTCGGGAATCTTCATCGTTTCACTTTTGCCGGAGACTTTTTTGTCGAAGACTTGTCGGAACAATATTCATATTTTGAAATTCTTAATTCCGACATAGGCTTTCCTAAATCGGAGATCATCACTTTCAGCGGAAAAATGTCGCAGGATTTTTTTGTTCCCGCCGATTTTACCGCTTCGTTTGAAAACGATCTGAAAGAAGAAGGCGCAATCGAAATTTCAGACGAGCTTTACGAAACCCTCCGCATCGAAAATGGCGTGCCGCGTTACGGCGTCGATATGGATGAAACGACCGTGGTGCTGGAAACGGGCCTCGACGAAGCAGTCAGTTTTACCAAGGGCTGCTATATCGGCCAGGAGATAATCGCCCGCATACATTTTCGCGGCCACGTCGCCAAGCGGCTGTCGGGGTTGATATTTGATAAAGGGACTGAGGTTAAACCAAATGGCGAGCTGGTATCTGCTGAAGGAAAACCCGCCGGCCGCATTACATCTGTCACCTTTTCACCCACACTGCAAAAAACCATCGCCCTGGCCTATGTCCGCTACGAATTTCTCGCCGAAGAAACCCTCTTAAAAATCGGTGAAACTTCAGCAAAAGTCACAAAATTCCCCGTCGTTTAAATTGTGCAACAAACACAGCTTTTAATCGTGAAATTATTATTCGAAAATACAATTTATAAAGATACGGCAATGAAATTATCCAAATTGGTTTTAACTGCATTACTAACTGCTATTTTTACAACACTTACGATGGCCCAGGAAGCCCAGGAAGTGTCGCAGGAATTCACCCCGGAAGACTATAACCGGATCGAAACGACGACCAGAGTCAGCGAATTTGGCCGGATCGGCGATGTCGAACGCCGAAAAGTGCTGGATAATTTCCTCATCGAGCTCAAAAATAACCCCGGAACGACCGGTTATATAGTTTTTTACCAGGGCAAAGACGCCCTGCCGTCACAGTATGGGCTCAAAGGCGAAGACCTCTATCTTCCCCATATCCGGTTCAAAAACTACGAAGAAAACGCCATCGTGTTTCTTAACGCATTCCGCGAACGTCAGGCTACCGAATTCTGGATCGTGCCGGGCGGCGGAAAGCTGCCCCAAATCACTGCGGCCATAGCGCCGCTCGAAGCGCCGAAAACCGATACGTTCCTTTTTCATCGCAGCCATTTCGATGTTACCGCCGACGAATTTTTACTGCCGGCCACTATCGAGGCGCGCGAGCTTAGCCGCGAAGAGTACCTGCGCGACAACGGCGATTTCGTCAGCGCCGAGGAAGAAACGATCCCGGCCGTGAGCGAAAAAAGCCCGGGTGAAACCAATGCCGAAGCTTTTTCCCGTGCCGGTTACGAATTCGCGCAAAAGTTCAAAGCTGATCCGGACGGCCATGGCGTGGTGATGGTCTATGCCGACGATAAAATGTTCGACGTGAAAAAACTCGCCGCCGATATGCGCAGCCGCGCCGCCGGCATGGCCGCTGAAATGGGAATAGCGCCCAATAAGTTGGAGGTTGTTTTCGGGGGTTATCGCCGCGGTATCGAAATTGAAATGTGGGTGGTCCCGAAAGCCGCCAAAGCCCCGCTCGCTAAACCGGCCCAGCCGCAAGTCAATATCGCCGACTAAATGAATCGGATGATTATCGTGATGAGGTCAAACCGGGAACGCCGTCTGGAGCCGAAACCGGGTTCTTATTCAGACGGGTCAGATAATTGTTAGTTTTTTGCTGCGCTCAACTACCCGGTCACTGCGTTCCCGGTTCTGACCCGTTGTTTTTGACTCCTGTTCTCTTGTTCATAAAGAAACTGATACAATTGACCGCTAAGTATGGACGTCACTCAACTGGAAATGCCCGAATCGCAGGATATAGATCTGGCCAATGCGAAGCTTGCCTACACCATTATCGACTCCCTTTTGCAGCATAATGAAACACTCGGCGACCTGATCGCCGCTATGGCGCAGGCGCTCGATGAAGATACGCAGCAGGCCCTGACCGCGACCAACCAATGGGAAAACTACCTGGAAAGCCGCCGCGGGCTGGAAACAACCAAGCTCCAGATCGAAAAATTCGTCGAAGAGTTAAAAAAACTCGAAGAATCTTCGGAACCTGCCGCAGATTAAGTATTTAGATTCATATAGGAACAGCGGAAGGTCAGCGCGCAAGCGGAAGAGTTGGACGGGGTCTTAAAACCTCGACTGCCGAAAGGCAGCCGAGGCGTTTTTATTTTACATAGCCTTGCCCGTTTAATTGATCAGCATAAAAATGCTTTTCGTGTCGTTTCGTGTAATTTCGTGGTTCCAGTCTTTGATCGCTAATGAATAAAGCATTTAAGGCTGGAACCACGAAATTACACCAAAACACACTAACAAATCCCGAAATAATGATCTCTCTAACTTCCTAAAAATTCAACCATTTACACTTCTTATAAAAACCATCGTAGTTAATTATACTTTCCCGCGCTTGCAATTCTCTCCCAAATAAGTAAAATTTATTACAGGATAAGTTTCTTAATCCAATAATCAAGATAATCAGTCAGTTTTTGAGGCCCCTTAAAACGGGAAACTTTCTGGAACGTTGGTGTTTTTAAGAGTTTATATTATTGGATCAGGTCTGATCCGCCTCACGGCATCCTCAGCCGACAAAAATAAGACTTAGGAGTTAAATTTAGTGAATTTTAATAGACTGTTCCGCCTGCCTGTCTTTTTGTGTGTTTTACTGCTCTGTGGCGTTGTCACGGGGCTTGCTCAAGCTGAAAGGCCGCGATTAGTTAAAAAATCTTCATCATCCCAGCCGCTCAATGCTCCGCCAACTGTTTCTAATGGCGCTCCTAATCAAAACCCCAATTATCGTCCGCAGTTGGTAAATAAGATCGTTATCTCAAAACCGGGCAATGAACCGGTAGCGGTCTCAAAAGCCAAAACCATTATGTCGGAGCCCATGTCGGCGCCGATGTCGCCCGCGCTGGCCGCGGTCAATTCAAAATTGATGAACGGGATCCGCTCGCGCCTGGGAATTCCTTATAACTACGGCAGCACCGGCCCGAATTATTACGATTGTTCAGGATTTGTCTGGAGCGTTTTTCAGGATGCGGGTTTCAGCTTTGACAGAAGCAGCGCCCACACTTACTGGAACACTTTCGAGCCCGTCTATGGTGACGACAGATTCAAATTCGGTACGCTGGTCTTCTTAAACGGCCTGGGCCATATGGGGATCGTCGCCGATGAAAAAGGTTTTTATCACGCTTCGAGCAGCAAAGGCATCACCTATTCCCCGTTTGCGGGATACTGGGAAAAACGGGTCGTCGGATTCCGCCGCGTGCCGCTGAAAACCAACTAATATCTTTTGCAGTTAATGAGAAAGCGGCTTGATCATATATCAAGCCGCTTTTTTGTTCGTGTTATTTAGTGGCTATAAGGTCAGAACCGGGAACGGTAGTGACCGGGTTTCTTGTCCGACGGGTTAGATGTTAGTTTTTTCGCTGCGCTCATTTACCCGGTCACTACCGTTCCCGGTTCTGACCCGTTGCTTTTTGACTTCAACGGTATTTATAGGCAATGCCGCTTTGAGGTCAAATTGACCGCTCAGCCTTGCGAAATAAATCCGGCGCGGCTTTCGTGTTCGGTAATTTCCCAGACGACCGCGATCTTATCCAGCGCCACATAGGCGGCTTTTCCGTCTTTATCCTGCATATGCAAAATGCCGTCCTTGATCGAAACCGCTTCACCCCGGATCACACTATTGGTGCCGCAGGTCAACGCGATCTTTTTTCCCATTAAATGGGTCAATAATTCTTCCATTCCAGTTTCACCTTTATAAAATTACGTAATATTTAATAAAAATGCCGCATGGCCGCAAATATTGCCACCAAATACACTTCTTGTTCGTGTAACCGGTGGGTAGGTCTTTCGCCTGGCCCGGAGTAGATTTTTAGCGGCAAGATCCCTATCAAATATAACCTGATTCCCAGACCATTTGCATTTGGGAAACGTCTAAAAAATTAGCAGTTCGTTTTTTCTAAAAAGTTTTTGCAAAAAAGCTCTTGCAATTTCGCAAACATTTTTAGTAGCATTTAAACAATGATAAACGTCGTCCGAGTCGATCAGTAATCATTTTCCACGATCATCACGGAAAGGGCTCGCAAGAGTTCCTTAATAAAACAGTTTTAGAAGTCGAAGGAGGGTAAAGGTATGAACCCCAGATTGTCGCTTGATCCCATGCGGATTTGGTACAAGGTTTTAAGCGTCGTCCTGCTGAGTTTTATGCTTACGGCAACCGTTCTGGCCGATGTTGAAGAAGACTTCAACTCACCCACGCCTATTTTACTGAGCGAAAGAGGCTCAACGCGTGCACTGGCCATAAAAGCAGACGATTGGAATGGCACGATACCGCGCAGCGGTGACCCGCAAGCTTTCACCCCTGGTGAAAAATCACGGGTAATGTTTTTCGTAACGAATCTTTCGTTGATGGATGGCGAGGGCGCTAACGCTTTTCGCCTTTATCTCGAAGATCCGGCCGGCCGTTCTTTTCGTTTTGACGTTCAGGATATTCAACCGGTGACCAGGGACAATGCGGTGTATGCCGTTATTGTTTCGCTCTATGATCCGACCGAATATTACGGCCAGCCGCAGCCGGTCGGCGACCATCTCGTCCGCCTGACCTGGCGGGGATTGGCCAGCAACCGCGTCCGTGTAGGGATCGGCAAATTGGGCGGCGACATTGCCGACGATAAAGGCGCCGTTCCGACCTCTTACCCCTTGAGCAAAAAAGCGCGCGAGCAGGCTGAAGCTTCGGTGGCGCCGGAATTCGTCGGGAAAAAATTCGTCGGCGACCGCACGCGTTTTATGGAGCAGGCCGCTTTCGGCCCGAGCCCCGCACTAAACGAGCGGCTCCGCCGCATCGGCATCAAAACCTGGCTCGCCGAGCAGCTTGAGGTTGCCGGGCCTTCGACACCCTATCCTTTTCTGCCCTTGATGCCTTCCGATTCCGGGACCGGGTGCAGCGGCAGTACCAACCCGAATTGCGTTCGCGATAATTACCAGATGTACCCGATGCAGGTTTGGTTCTATACCGAAGCTCTTTATGGTGAAAATCAGCTTTTGCACCGCACTTCGTGGGCGCTGAACCAGATCTGGGTGACGGCGAATCCTGAAGTCCAGCAGCCCAGCCATATGCTGCAGTATCAAAAGCTGCTCGATAAGCATGCCTTTGGTAACTATCGCAATCTGATGCAGGATATGACGCTCAACCCGGCCATGGGAATTTATCTGGATATGCTCGGCAGCACCAGAAATAATCCCAATGAAAATTATGCCCGCGAGATCCTGCAGCTTTTCACCATCGGCCTGTTCATGTTAAATCCTGACGGCACTGCGCAAGTCGACGGCAATAATGTGCCGGTACCGACCTATTCACAGGACACGGTGAATAATTTTACGGAGATCTTTACCGGCTGGCAGCTCTGCCAGCAGAACCCGCCGACCTGTCCGAGCTTTAACGGCAATCCGAACTATACCGACAACATGCTGCTTAACCAGAACCTGCACAATGTCACGACCAAGACATTGCTCGCTTACCCCGGGGCGCAGAATGTGGATATTCCGGCAAATCAGAATGGCGCGGTCGATCTTACCGCGGCGCTCAACAACATCTTCAACCATCCGAACGTCGGACCCTTCGTCAGCAAAAAGATGATCCAGCATCTGGTGACGAGCGATCCGACCCCGGCTTATGTCGGGCGCGTGGCTGCGATCTTCAACAACGACGGTTTTGGCAACCGCGGCAATATGAAGGCCGTGGTCAAAGCGATCCTGCTCGACCCGGAAGCCCGCGGCGACATCAAGACCGATCCGAACTACGGCAAGCTGCGTGAACCCGTTCAGGCGATCACCAACGTGCTGCGTAATTTCGGCGTTCGCAATGCGGCCGCTACCGGCCCGAGCGATTGCAATATCAATCCGCGTTCGGCAACCCTGGGACAGGACGTCTACCGCGCGCCCTCGGTGTTCAACTATTTCCCGGCGGATTACATCGTTCCGGGAACGACCGTCGTCGGCCCTGAATTCGGTATCTTAAACACGGGTTCATCGATCTCGCGGGCGAATTTGATGAACACGCTGGTGTTCAATACGATCCCGGTTTCCAATCCCGATACGCCGGCCGGCACGTCGATCGATCTGACGGGCCTGCAGGCGCTTGCGGCGGCCGATACGTCATGCAATTTCCTGTTGGATGAATTAAACAACAAGATGATGCACGGCACGATGTCATCGCAAATGAGAAGTTCTATTCTCACGGCAACCACCGTTGTTTCGTCTACCGATACTTTGACGAGATCACGGCAGGCGCTCTATTTAGTCGCGACTTCGTCGCAATTCCAGGTGCAGAGGTAAAAGTTTATGAAACAATCAAGAAGAGACTTTTTATTAAGATCAGGCTGCGCTCTGGGTATGGCTTCGCTGGCGACACAGGCGCGACACTTCGGCTTGATGAGCACGTTGGCCAAAACCGTTGAAACAGAAAACAGTTTTGCTCCGACCGATTACAAAGCGCTGGTATGCATCTTTATGGACGGCGGAAATGACGGAAACAATACCGTCATTCCCAACCACAGCGATGCCACCATCAGCAATTACAGCGTTTATTCCACGGAGCGCCTGGCATCGTCGCTGGCTATTCCGCAGGCTAACCTGCTGCCTATCGCGGTTCCCCGAATGGGCGGGCTAACCTACGGGCTCCACCCGAGTTTTGGCACCGGGGCGACAAACGCCGGTATCCATCCTTTGTGGGCGACGGGCAAGCTCGCCGTCGTCACTAACTGCGGTACGCTGGTGGCGCCGATGACCCGCACGCAATACCTGAACGGTTCGGTGCAAAAGCCCTATCAGCTTTACTCGCACTCCGATCAGGTTGCGCAATACCAAACCGCCCGTTCCAACATCGCGGATTTTACCGGATGGGGCGGCAAACTTGCCGACCGTATGAACGCGTGTTCCAACCCGACCGGTTTGCTCCCGATGATCACATCGATCGCGGGAACCAATCTGTTCACCAACGGGCAGCAGACGCTTCCGCTGGCGATTAATAACGCCAACACGGCGCTTAATAATGTGCTCACGCTTTCCGGTTTTAACGGCAACGCTACTTCAAATGCGCGGTTAGCTTCATTCAACAACCTGCGTACTTTCGATCTGGAATCCAATGTGGTCAAGGCGGCGAGCAACGTCACCAGCCAGGCTATCCAGGCCCAGCAGGCGCTGGCCACTTTTCAGGAAGTCACCGCGACCTTCCCCAACACCAGCATCGGGCTACAGTTAAAACAGATCGCGCGCCTGATCAAAAAACGCAGCGAACTGACCATCAACCGCCAGATATTCTTTGCGCGGATCGGTGGTTTTGACACCCACAACAATCAGAATAACGCCACCAACGGCCAGGTTGCGCTGCTGCAGCAGCTAAGCCAGGCCATGCGCGCGTTCTATGATGAAATGGGAGTTCAGGGCGCGCAGGATAACGTGATCCAGTTTACCGTGTCTGATTTTTCACGCACCTTTACACCGGTCAGTTCCGGAGCCGCGGCCGGCAGCGACCACGCCTGGGCGAATCACATGTTCGTGCTTGGCGGTTCGGTGCTGGGCGGCGATTTCTACGGGATGAACGGTTCTAACGGAACGCCTTACCCGCAGCTCGTCAAAGGCGCGGGCGACGATGCCGACAACGGCGCCGGCGCTAAAGGGCGTTGGATCCCGACCACTTCGGTGGAACAATATGCCTGCACCCTGGCGCGCTGGTACGGGCTCGATCCGGCGCAGTTCTCGCAGGTGTTTCCGAATATCAATAACTTCAGTACTTCGAACTTGGGCTTCCTGCCGGCGGCCAGCCCGGCTTGTTAGTAAATGGAACGCCAAATGGAGCGCCGAATTTATTCGGCAAAGCATGTCAAAAGCGAGCGGTGTAAAAACCGCTCGCTTTTTTGATGGCGTCTTAAGGGAGATTAGGCCTGCTCTTCCTGGGAGCGCAGGCATCTTGCCTGCAAGCACGGCTTGCCGTGCTAACTTGCCGCGAATTAAACACCACTTCGAACGCGGGGGCGTTCGTGCAGGCAAGATGCCTGCGCTCCCGGGTTTACTGCCTTTTCCCTATTGCTTTTTTTCCCTGATAACAATTAATATAGTGCAACAATTGATCACCGCGTAAAGGGACCCGCGAGGGCTTCCTTAAAAAAACAGTTTTAAAAGCCGAAGGAGGGTAAGGGTATGAACCCCAGATTGTCGCTTTATCCGTTACGGGTTTGGTGTGTCGTCCTGCTGAGTTTTATGCTTGCGGCAACCGTTCTGGCCGATGTTGATGAGGACTTCAACTCACCCACGCCTATTTTACTGAGCGAACGAGGCTCAACGCGTGCACTGGCCATAAAAGCAGAAGATTGGAACGGCCAGATCCCGAAAACGGGCGACCCGGACGCGTTCACACCCGGCGCAAAATCGCGAGTGATGTTCTTTGTCACCAACCTGGCTTTGCTCGACGGCGAAGGCGCCAATGCTTTCCGTATCTACCTGGAAGACTCGTCGGGCCGCCTGTTCCGCTTTAACGTGGAAGATCTGCAGCCGGTGACCAGGGACAATGCGGTGTACGCCGTTATTGTTTCGCTCTACGACCAGACCGGGTATCACGGCCAGCCGCAGCCGGTCGGCGACCATCTCGCGCGCCTGACCTGGCGCGGGCTTACCAGTAACCGCGTTCGCCTCGGTATCGGTAAACTCGGCGGCGATATCAAGGACGATGCAAAAGCCATACCTACGTCCTACCCACTGAGTAAAAAAACCCGTGCGCAGGTAGAAGAAGGCATCATGACCGAGTATGTGATCGGTCTCAAATACCAGGGCGACAGGACCCGCTTTATGGAGCAGGCCAGTTTCGGCCCGAGCCCTGCACTCAACGAGCGCATCCGCCGTCTCGGCATTCGCACCTGGCTGGCCATGCAGTTGGAAGCTGCCGGCCCGTCGACCGCTTACCCGCCGCTGCCGCTGATGAATATAAGCGCTGCAGCAACCGTTGCCCAGGGTGGGTGCAGCGGCGCCCCGGGCAGTTGTCAGCGCGACAATTATTCGATGTACCTGCTGCAGAACTGGTTTTTCCTGGATGCATTTTACGGCGAGAACCAGCTTCAGCATCGCACTTCGTGGGCGCTGAGCCAGATCTGGGTGACGGCGTTTCCCGAGGTCCAACAGCCCAGCCACATGCTGCAGTATCAAAAGATCCTGGACAAGCATTCCTTCGGCAATTACCGCAAATTGATGCAGGATATGACGCTCAATCCGGCGATGGGGCGCTATCTCGATATGCTGGGCAGCACCCGGAACAATCCGAACGAAAACTACGCCCGCGAATTGATGCAGCTTTTTACGACCGGGCTATTTATGCTCAATCAGGACGGCACCGTGCAAACGGACGGCCAGGGCAATCCGCTCCCGACCTATACCCAGGACACGGTAAATAATTTTACCGAGATCTTTACCGGTTGGCAGATCTGCCAGCAGCCCGCGCCGACCTGTCCGAACCCGACCGGTAACAGCGCCATTCCGAATTACATCGACCCGATGCTGCTGGTCCAGTCGCTGCACAACACCACGACCAAAACGCTGTTGAGCTATCCGGGCGCGCAGAATGTCAACATTCCCGCCGATCAGGATGGAATAACCGATCTGAACCAGGCGCTGGATAATATTTTTAATCATCCGAACGTCGGCCCGTTCGTCAGCAAGCTGCTCATCCAGCATCTTGTTACCAGCGACCCGACACCGGCCTATGTTTCGCGCGTTGCCGCCGTCTTTAATAATGACGGCCTCGGCATGCGCGGCAATATGAAAGCCGTGGTCAAAGCCATCCTGCTCGACCCGGAAGCCCGCGGCGACGTCAAGACCGATCCGACCTACGGCAAGCTTCGTGAGCCGGTGCAGTTGATGACCAACGTGATGCGGCAATTCGGCGTGCGCTCGGCGCCCGGCGTGGATCTCAGCGACGGGGTGGTAAATCCCCAGGCCGCCGCCATGGCGCAAAACGTCTATCAATCGCCGACGGTGTTCAATTATTATCCGGCGGATTATATCGTGCCCGGAACGACGCTCCACGGGCCGGAGTTCGGTATTTTGAATACCGGCACTTCGATCGTGCGCGCCAATTTTTTGAACACGATCGTGTTTAATACGATCCCGATCAGCGGCACCGCGCCCTTCGGGACTTCGATCGATCTTACCGGCCTGCAGGCATTGGCCGCCGCCGATCCGACGTGCAATCTCTTGCTGGATGAATTAAACAACAAGATGCTGCACGGCGCGATGTCGGCGCAGACGCGAAGCACAGTACTTAACGCCACGACAGCCGTGTCGTCCGCAAACACATTGGCGCGCGCCAGACAGGCGCTCTATCTGGTCGCGAGTTCGTCGCAATATCAAGTGCAGAGGTAAAATCTATGAAACAATCAAGAAGAAACTTTTTATTAAGATCAGGCTGCGCTCTCGGTATGGCTTCGCTGGCGACACAGGCGCGACATTTAGGTCTGATGAGCGCGATGGCCGGCACGGTGGAAAATAATTCCTTTGCGCCGGGCGATTATAAAGCGCTGGTGTGTATCTTTATGAGCGGCGGCAATGACGGAAACAATACCGTTATTCCCAATCATAGCGATGCCACGCTGAGCAATTACAACACCTATTTTACCGAGCGCAATCCGTCCACGCTGGCGATCCCGCAAGCCAACCTTTTGCCGATCAGCGTTCCACGGATGGGCGGGCTGGCCTACGGGCTGCACCCCAGCCTCGGCGCGGGCGTTACTAATAACGGTATCCACGAACTGTGGGGCCTGGGCAAACTCGCGGTCGTGACCAATGTCGGAACTCTGGTCGCGCCGATGACCCGTACGCAGTATCAAAACAATTCGGTGCAAAAACCCTACCAGCTTTATTCGCATTCGGACCAGGTGGCGCAATATCAATCCGCGCGTTCCAACACCGCCGAGTTCACCGGCTGGGGCGGCAAGGTGGCCGACCGCATGAACGGCTGCTCGAACCCGGGAGGGTTGATCCCGATGATAACTTCGATATCGGGCGTCAACCTTTTCACCAACGGGCAGGTGACCGTGCCGATGGCGATCGCGCCCGCGCCAACCGGCTTAAACCAGGTGCTGTCGCTGAGCGGCTTTAACGGTACCTCCGATTCGAACGCGCGCCTGGCGGCGTTTAACCAGTTAAGATCTTTCGACCTGGATTCCGAGGTAGTAAAAGCGGCGAGCAACATCACCAGCCAGGCAGTACAGGCCAACCAGGCGCTGTCTTCTTTTCTGGAAGTGACGGTTACCTTCCCGAATACCTCGATCGGCAACCAGCTCAAGCAGGTCGCGCGGCTGATCAAAAAACGCGGCGATCTGACCGTCAACCGCCAGATATTTTTCTGCCAGTTGGGCGGATTTGACACGCACACCAGCCAGCCCGCCGGGCAGGTCAACCTGCTTTCGCAACTGGGACAAGCGATGCGCGCTTTTTACGACGAGATGACCACGCAGAGCGCGCAGAATAACGTTACCGCCTTTACGGTTTCGGATTTCTCGCGCACGTTCGCTCCGGTAGGCGCCGGCGCGGGAGCGGGGACCGACCACGCCTGGGCAAATCATATGTTTGTAATGGGCGGCGCGGTGCTGGGCGGCGATTTTTATGGAATGAATACTTCCAACGGAACGCCTTACCCGCAGTTGGTAAAAAACGGGCCGGACGATGCCGACAGCAGCGCGAGCGCCAAAGGACGCTGGATCCCAACGACCTCCGTCGAGCAGTATGCGGCAACGCTGGCGCGCTGGTATGGCCTCGACCCGGCGCAACTGTCGCAGGTGTTCCCGAACATCAACAACTTCGCAAGCTCGAACCTCGGCTTCATGCCTGCGTCATCCGCGGCCTGCGCGTAACGGGAACGCCGAATTAATGGAGCGCCGAATTTATTCGGCACGAACGCAACAGTTAACTAAAGCGGATAGCTGAAAAGCCATCCGCTTTTTTATGGAAATCGAACAAGTCGATCTATCTCAAGGTTGGGAAGTGCCGCTTGCGCCCGCTCTTAACTCAGAGAATAAAAAGAGCAGCCTTTTAAAGGCTGCCCTTTCTTTTTGCCCGAAAAGCAAAATTTATGGAATGACATTAGTGAACGGGAAGAGCGAAGTTGTCGGAGTGTCCGTGGTGGCCCCCCAACTTAGTGAAAGAGTCCCGTGCGAACTCGTTTTTATTGCCCATGCCCCGGTTGACTGCGTCCACATCGCAAGATCGGTTTTGCCGTCGCCGTCAAAGTCCGCCGGCTGCGGAACGTTAGTGGTATTACCGAACTGCTCCTGTATCGTACCGCCATTCGAGCTCTTGTAGACATACCAGGTCTGATCGCTCTGTCTCCAAACGGCATAGTCATTCTTGCAATCGCCGTCATAATCCCCGGGAACCGGGTTATCGCTGGTCACTCCCCATTGGTATTGCGCCGAACCCGAGGTCGTGGTCTTGAGCACGTACCAGGTTGCATTGCTGGGCCTGAACAGGGCGGCGTCCGCCAGCCCATCGGCATCGTAATCGCCATTAACGGGAAGATCGCCGCTCGCTCCGAAAGTCCGGTATTCAGTAGCACCGTTAGAGCTTTTCAGGATGTACCATACTCCGTTAGAGGGGCGCCAAACGGCGATATCCGTCTTACCGTCGCCATCGTAATCCGCCGGAACCAGGTAGTCGCCCGACGATCCCCACTGGGTGTTGTGAGTCGACAGATCCGAGCTGTAGGTGATATACCAGGTGTTAGTACTGACCCCGTGCCTGAGCAGCGCCATATCGGTCTTTTTGTCACCGTCGTAATCGCCCGGTACGGGAATATCGGTGCTAACGCCGTAATTGTTATAAGTTTGGGTGTTGTAATAACTGTACCAGTTGTACCAGACCTGGTTGGACGGACGCCAGACCGCATAGTCGCTCCGGCCGTCGCCGTTGTAATCGGTTTTTCTGGTAGCGTTCTCGTTAAAGTGATTGAGGACTACTAAAGACTCCCCTGCCACCACCGAAGAATAAGCGACGTCGGGTTTTCCGTCGGCATTAAAATCCGCTACCGCGGGAGCCACCGGTATGTGGCCGGTTCCCGCCGAGAGTGCGGTGGAATCTCCGAAGACGGCGCTTCCCTGGTTCAGCAGAACAAATCCGTTGTTGGAAAAATTAAACACCGCGGAATACCCGGAGGCCATCGCGATGTCCATTTTGCCGTCGGCGTTAAAATCTCCCGATTTTATATTACCGCCCCAGTAATTTCCGAATCCGCTCGACTGCGCCAGTGTCATGGTCCTGTTCGTATTGCCTGTAAGTGAATAAAAACTGCCGCCGCTGTTAGAAAAGTAACCGCCGGCTACCGCGTCGTCCACATTTCCGTCACCGTCAAAATCCGCCGTGGTGACATTGCTGATGGTTTCGGAAGTGCTGATAGGAGTGGTGTATGCCGTCCAGCCCGGTGAGCTGGCGCCGTTGTTAAATAACACCTTTGCGCCGCCGCCCATGGTCACAATAATGTCCGGTTTACCGTCGGAATCGAAATCGGCCGTGGCGATGCCCTCGCCGCCGCCCGCTGCATTAATGTTCGGGATGCGTTTGCTAAAAGCGCTTCCCGTATTATCGAAAACGGAAACATTGGCGCCGTTGTTGGTGGCAATGTCTATTTTTCCGTCGCTGTTATAATCTCCCGTCGTCAAATGCCAGGGCGAAGCAGGAGCGCCGACGTCACCCGTCGTATAACTGACGATCGAGCTAAACCCTCCGCTGCCGTTGCCGTAACCTACCCAGATCTTGGCAGTCAGCACGTTCGAGACGGCAAAGTCCGGGTTGCCGTCCGCATTGAAATCGGCGGCCACGATATCGCGCGCCCCGTTGGCGCCGACGCTAAAAGATGATGGCGTGCCGAATCCGCCTACCCCGTCGCCCAGCGCTAGCGAAACCGTGCTTGCGCTTTCATTAGATACGATCAGGTCCAGTTTCCCGTCGCTGTTAAAGTCGGCCGCAGCTATGCCTTCCGGGCCGCTGCCGAGCGCATAGTTGGTTCCGCCGGATAACATCGGGGTTGTGTTTTGGCAAGTGAACGAAGCCCAAACACCGTTTGAGCCGAAAGTGACCAGTAGTAAAAATGTGAAAGTCCGAAGGGCAAAGAGTCCGATGCCCGCATACAGTTCGACTGTAATTCTCATGTAGAAGTCTCTCCTTTTGTGTGGTGAAAGCTTGTGGGAAGCAGATGTTACTTGGGAGTAATTTCTGTACCCGTAAAATGTGTCGCTATTAAAATTCTACACCTGTGCGGGGTGAAATAATACGAGTTTCTTGCGCCTTTTTGGGAAATAGCGAAATCGTGGCAAATGATGCTGCCGGGCTCGCCGAAGCAGGCGTGAGGCACCCCTTTCGGACTGCGAATTTATTTAGATGTATATTTTACTTTAGAGTCGAGCACCTCTCAGGTCAGGAAGGGTTGCTTGCGCCCGCTCTTCTTAAAAAGCCATTGTCTTTAAAACAAAAAAGCGGCCATTACTGACCACTTCTTCTTTATTAAATTGGTCGGGGTGAGAGGATTCGAACCTCCGGCCTCACCGTCCCGAACGGTGCGCTCTACCAGGCTGAGCCACACCCCGACAAGTCAATTGATAAGTGTAAGGGCACCGGCGTCCCAAGTCAAATTTAGGCGTCAAATTTCAGCCTTCTCTATCTCTTCCGCGGCCTCGTGCGGGGCTTTTTTACGCGCCGAACGGTGTTTCAGGTATTCGATCAGCGGGGGCAGCAGCGAAAGCAAAACCACTACTATCACGACCTTTTCGATGTGGTCTTCCAGCTTGATGCCAAAGGCTGTTTCGATCAGCCCGCCGACAAAATATCCCAGCAGCGTCATGCTGAAGATCCATAGGAAACTTCCCAGTAAACTAAACGAAATAAAGGTTTTATAAGGCAATTCCGCGGCCCCGATGACGATCGGGGCAAAGGTGCGGACGATCGGCACAAAGCGCGCCAGGATGATGGTTTTCGGCCCGTGCTTTTCAAAAAACTTTTTCGCCTTTTCCACGCGGCTGGGCTTGAACACCCAGGAATTTTCCCGGTTAAAAAGCCTCTTGCCCATAAACTTGCCGGTGAAATATCCCGTGCTGTCGCCGATCACCGAAGCCGCAAAAAGACTCATCAGCAGGATCGCGATGTTCAGCTTCCCCGCCGCGGCAAACAGCCCCGCCACCACCAGCAGCGAATCACCGGGAAAGAAAAACCCGACCGCCAGGCCGGTTTCGGCAAAGATGATAAAAAACAACCCGACATAGACGAACGGCCCGAGCTTGTCGAGCAGCATCTCAATGATAAATTTCGGATTGAGATAATCTTTTATTTGATAAAGAAATTCGAGCAAAGATTGCATAGATAAAATGCCTGGCGCTAACCTTCCCCGCCAAGCTTTCATATATTATCAAAATCTGCGCAGCTTGTCAGAGCCGCCGCTTCTAAAACTCCCCTCCTTACAAAGGAGAGGTGGCGAGTCTGCGAGCCGGGGTGGTTCTTTCTTAAATCTAAAAAAGCCAGCCCATCATACCTCCGCGCGGCGGACGATTTCTGTTCACGGCAGGTGTTCCTCTAAAGCAACCCATGGTGTAAGGATATTCCCGCGTGGCGTGGTAGTGATACATATTTATCTTTTGCCCGTCCCACAGGATCTCGTGTGAATGCCCGTGACATTCGTCGAGGCCCGCATCGGTCAATTCTTTCCCGTCTTCTCCGTAGAGGCCGTAGATGCCAAAACCGTCGAGCGCATACCCGACAAGTTCCGAATGTTTTCCCGTTTGTTTTTCGGCGATGCAGTCTGAAAGATTGTGATAATGATATTGCCCGCTGCGCTCCGGGTGCCCGCTGCATTTGTCCTGGATCTCGTGCGCCGGAGCGTCTTTGCCTTGCGCGTCGAGCCCGTCAAAGATCGCCACACCGGTTTTCATCACTCCTATCGCGCCCGGCGTCAGGCAGGAAGGAGCGCTCGCGATCTGCGGCATCAGCGGCAATTCGAAAACTATCTCACGCTCATTGATGTGATTTGGATTGCGGTCGTATTTAAATGCTTCGCTGCCGGGTTCGATGGGAAACTCCCCCGTATGATGGTTGGGCAAACCGTTTCCGGCCAATTTTCGTTTGCCGTTCTCGACCGTGATCTCGTAGCGAAAATTTTTCCATTCCACATCGCCGGAGACAACCGGTTTGCTGGTTGCGTCCCATGTTCCGTCCTTATGAATCCAATCGCCATCTCGAAAAGCGCCGCCGCCAAAAAATCCCGGCCCGTTTCCGCAGCGCATCACATAGCCCCTGCGCGGAGCGGTTGAATATTTTCCGTCACCCAGCGGCAAACGTTTTGGATCAAGCGGATCAGCCGCCCCTAAGGTCGATGCATCTGCCGGTTCCGGACGGTGGCCGTATACCGATAAGATAGATCGCCCTCCGGCAAATAAAACGATAACAAAAACGCACAACGACAAAATATAAAAGAAAGATCTTTGCATAACATTCCTTTTGTATTTTGACGTCGGAGAGTGAGATTTGGTCTGAAATAAAAGGCAGAAACGCGACAGTTATGGAGCGTGTATCATGATCACGAAAACACGCTCCATAACTGTCGCGTTTCTGCCTGCTATTTATCCCAGCCGTGCGCGCCGATCAGCGGCACAAAGCTGCAGGCGCCGAAATCTTCGGCGATAAATTCCTTTTCGGTCCTGGTATAGCGCACCAGCCTTTGCGACGCGGCATCTTTCCCGATGGGTATCACCAGTTTGCCGCCGATCTTTAGTTGATTCAGCAGCGGTTGGGGCGCTTCCGGCCCGCCGGCCGCGACCAGCACCGCGTCATAGGGCGAGTAGAGTTCCCATCCCAAAGTGCCGTCACCGATCTTGATCGAAACATTATTCGCACTCAATTGCCGCAAGCGCGATTCAGCCTCCGCGCCCAGTTCCGGCACTCTTTCGATCGCATAGACAGCGCGGGCCAATCGCGAAAGGATCGCCGTTTGATAACCCGAACCGGCGCCGATCTCCAAAACCTTATCGCCGGGTTTAAGTTCTAATAGCTCGGTCATCTTTGCGACGATATAAGGCTGTGAAATTGTCTGGCTGGCGGAAATAGGCAGCGCATGATCTCCGTAGGCTTTGGCCTGCAGCGCGGTGGGCACAAAAAAATGGCGCGGAACGGAAAACATCGCGCCTAAAACTTTTTCATCGCCGATATGATAAAACCCTCGCAGCCGCCCAACCATCTGCTCGCGCTGAAATGCATAGCCGTCTGTCATCTGCGCACCATTCATAAGACCACGTCGTTCCAGTTTTTCAGATCATCGATGGCCTGGTGGTTTGTCATATCGGCCCGGATCGGCGTAACGGAAACATATCCGTGGCCTATCGCTTCAAAGTCCGAATCTTCACCCGAGTGAAAACCGAGGCGTTCTTCCCCTATCCAATAATAAGGAATGCCGCGCGGGTCGACGTGTTCCGAGATGACGGGCTTGGCGTTTTTTAATCCCTGCCTGGTTATCTTGATGCCGTTGAGTTCGCGCTTGGGAATGTTGACGTTGAGCAGCGTCGCTTCGGGCAATCCTTCTTCCAGCACTTTTTTTATCAGCAGCGTGGCCACGCGGGCCGCTCTCGCAAAATCGTAATTCTCTCTTCCCAGTAAACTAAAAGCCAGCGCGGGCACACCCAGGATCGTCGCTTCCAGCGCGCCGGCGACCGTGCCGGAATAAGTGACGTCTTCGCCGAGGTTCGGACCGTGATTGATGCCCGAGGCGCAAATATGCGGCCGTTCCTCTTCCGGAATAATTCTATTCAGCGCCAGCGTGACGCAATCCGTCGGGGTGCCGTCAACGGTCCAATGCCGTTCGTCGATTTGTCTGATTCTTAGTGGCCGGGATAGTGTGAGGCTGTGTGAAGCGCCGCTCATTTCGGAAGCCGGTGCGACAACATATACGTCGCCGACTTCCTTCAAAGCATTTTCCAGTGTGACGAGTCCTTCTGCGTGAATGCCATCGTCGTTCGTCAATAAAATTCGAACTTTATCAGAAGTCATATTGTCAGAACCCGAAGCGGTAGCGAGGGGTTTCAACTCCCCTCTCTTTTCAAGAAGGGGTGGCCAAAGGCCGGGGTTCTTGTCAGTAGCGTCGGCGTTAGCCGATGCGTTTATCCGATTTTATTCCAAAATAAAAAGGCGAAAGAAAGCCTAACCCACACCGGCCGACTTTTTACCTTTCGCCTCTACAATATAAAACTAGCGTCCGCCGCCCGAGTTTCCGCCGCCGCCGTAGTTGCCGCCACCGCCGCCCGGCCCGGAAGGCCGTCCGTCACGGTTGTTGTTATTGCCGCCCATCATACGCGGACGATTGCGCTTCTTGTTGCGCTTGCGGGCCATTGCCGATTTCAGCTTGGCTTTCTGTCCCGGCGGAATAAAATGCGCGTGTTTCTTGAGGTCTTTAATGATCTCTTCGGTCATCACCTTGCGCTTAAAACGGCGCAAAGCGTTCTCGATCGATTCTCCCGAATGCAAATTAACTAATGCCATCTAAATCTCTTCCTGTCCTTATATATAAGCTTTCGACCGTTTGGCGAAACTAATATTAAACACTTTTTGGGCTAAAAAGGCAAGTTTTGAGTGGCAAAACGGCAGAAACACGCCAGTTGTGGGGGGTGTTCTTCGCTTTTTCGTGTTGTTTTGTAGTTACTTCTCTTGATGCCGGAGGCATCGTGGATATTAGCCGTGGGCGAAAGATTCATCTGACGCTCCTGCCGGAGCTCGGGTAATATTATCGACGCATACCGTAGGCTTTCGCCTACGGCTAATATCCCAAAATCCTCCGGGCTTTCGTGTTGTTCGTGTTTTCCTAAAACTCCCCTCCTTACCAAGGAGGGGTGGCATCGCCGTAGGCGATGACGGGGTGGTTCTCTCTTTGCTTTGCCTTTACTTCTTGATGCCGGAGGCATCGTGGATATTAGCGTGGGCGAAAGATTCATCCGACGCTCCTGCCGGAGCTCAGGTAAATATTATCGACGCATACCGTAGGCTTTCGCCTACGGCTAATATCCCAAAGCCCTCCGGGCTTTTTGCTTTTCGATCACCCGGTCGCTACTCCCACCACCCGTCACGCGAAGCGCGTGCCACCCCTTCTCGGGCAGGAGGGCAGCCTCCCGGTTCTGACTTCATTAATCGCCAAAATCCTTAAAATCCTCTCTTCCAATTCTCACAGACAATCTCCAAAAATAACCTGCGAGAGGTGTCGAAGTTATCATCCCACTAGAAAACAACGATCTCCCCGTGCGCGAGATCCAAAACTGGAACAATCTTTTTAATCTAAAACCGGCGACCCAATGGATCACCGATGTAAAAAAACACCCGACACAGGGCGCGCTCTTTGGCGACTTTTGGCTGGAGGGCGAGCTTTCCATTCTTTTTTCCGACACCGGGCGGGGCAAGAGCATACTGGCCGTGCAGATCGCCGAAACATTGGCGCGCGGTATTCCGCTCGCGCCCTTCGAAGCCGTGCCGGAGGCGCAAAAAGTGCTCTACTTCGATTTCGAAATGAGCGAGAAGCAATTTGCCGCGCGTTATTCCACTGAAAGCGCGCCAAAAATAGGTGAGACCGAAGGCACAGCGCACTACCAATTTTCAGAAAATTTTCTGCGCGCGCAGGCTGCGCCGCATGACGAACTTCCCTGCGGCTACAAAAACATGACGGAGTTTGTTCAGTATTCGTTCACCGAACTGCTGCGTGAATCGGAAGCGCGGGTCGTGATCGTCGATAACATTACTTTTTTAAAAGGAACGAACCAGAACACCGCCGCGGCCGCGCAGTTGATGAAAGCCCTCAAGCATATCAAGCAGTATTACGGCATTTCAATATTGGTGCTGGCGCACACGCCAAAACGCGCCTTTACCGCGCCGATCTCTATTAACGACCTGCAGGGCTCGAATATGCTGAGCAATTTCGCCGACAACGTTTTCGCGTTAGGCGCAAGCTTTCAGGACCCCGGCCTGCGCTATCTGAAGCACATTAAGCACCGCAACACCGGCGTCAAATACGATGCCTTAAACATAGTTTTATACCGGCTGGTAAAGAATGATTGTTTTCTAAAGTTTGAGTTTGCCGGGTACGGCCGCGAGTGCGAACATCTCGAGTGGAGTTTTAAAAACGCGAAAGAGCGGCGCGGCGCACGGAAAGCCGAAGCACACCGCCTACAGTTATTAGGAAAAAATCAGCGCGAGATCGCCTCTCGCCTGGCCGTTTCCCCGGCCACCGTGAGCCGCTATTTAGAGGCTTTGTGAAACTTTGGGCGGCGGAATTTCTTTTGTCCTTTTCGTGTTATTTCGTGTGTTTTCGTGGTTCCGGTTTTATGGCTTTTTGAAATGGCGCCAACTTTTGCACGCCAAATGATCCCGATCTTTTACAATCCGCGTTTCATTTTTGTTTCAGTTGCTTCATTTCTCATTCGCCGAAATGAAACGCGGGCAAACAAAAAAGCCCTGCCGATCGCCCGGCAAGGCTTGTTTATTTCAAATTATTTTAATTCCGAAACCATAGTGAAATATTGAGAATTAACCCACGAGGAGCCCTGCCCGACAGAAGACGGAGCAGGCACTTTACCATTAATGATATATCTGCAATCCACCCAATCGCCCTTGATGCCGTCGACCAATATGTATCCGACAGTCTTGGTTTGCGAAGAGAAGACCATGTACTTTTTGCCGACCTGCAGCGGAGTAGAATCCATCGGCGCCGCCAACACATTCGGACTCATTATTAATTTCGGATCATCAATAGCCGGCTTCAGCCCTCCGGCTACTTGGGCTCCAACGGCGGGCAACGATATTACGATCGCGGCAAATACAAATCCGAGCATTATGAAGAGATAATTTTTATAGTTTTTCATTTAGTGTTTTTTCCTTATTTTCGTGGGTGTACGGAAGCGGATAAACAGGGAGTTCAAAAGCTTCTGAAAGTTAAATGATGATTCCAAACAGATGGGATCTTATACTAGAGAGACGCGGGAAATGATTTTTATTGCACAAAGGAAAAGCCCCACCGATCGCTCGGCAAGGCTTTTACTTAAACCACTCAGGGAGTGGTATTGACCAGACGTCGTTATTAAGCTTCGGCGGCTTCTTTCTTTTCGCGCTTGATACCGCCGATCTGCACCAGGCTTTCGCCCTTGATGTTGTTCTTTTCCATCACCATCTGCTGGTAGAGTTTGCGCATCATCTGCATCTCTTCGGCAGCGGTCTTGGGGCCGTCCATATCCGGTTTATGCGGACGCGACAGATCAACTTCATTCAGGATGAGGTTGTGCGTCGGGTCAGCCATCGGCACTTCTTTACCCTTGGCAAAGATGTCGTGGCGGCCGTGGTCTTTATACCACTGCGCGACGGTCGCATTCTGGTGCATATGCTCGATGATATTGCGCCAGCCGATGCCGGTGTTGTAAGCGCAGAAGGAAATTTCGCCTTCCTGCGTGCCGTAAGGAATGATACACATTTCCGTGCGGCGGAAGTCGTAGTTGAAAAGGTCCTGGAACCACATTCCCGCGATGAACAGGAAGTTCCACGGGTCCTGGCGGCGCTTCTCGATATCCTCTGCCGTGCGGTCGCCCGAAACCTTTCCGTAATCCTTGCCCGACAGGCCGAACGACTTGTCGAATTTTTTCAGGATGCCGCCCAGCGTCAAGCTGTTCGGTGAGCCGTACGGGTTGTAATTTTTCAGCAGCGCGAGGCCCATCATGATGTTCGAGAACCATTTGCCGCGGTTCGTATCGGTGATGTGCTGCATGTCCTTGACCAATCCCTGAATGTTCAGGAACTGCGGGACCGGCGCCATTTCTTTTGTTTCCTTGTTGACCATCACCGCCGTGCCCACGCCGCAATTCGGGTGGCAGCCGCAGCTAACCTGTCCCCAATCGTTTTCCGGCCCATGAACCACGTCCGCAAAATCGGCGAAAGCGCCCATCAGCGAAAGCGGGAACCAGTCGCGCGTCGGTTCAGTGATGCCGACCTGTTTCTGCACGTCCTGCGCCAGGTGCGACAGCGTATAGCGCTGCTGCAGGCGGCGCTGCTCGGTGATGTGCTCGTCGCGGCCGGTGAACGAAACCGGCTGGAAAGCGATGAACGAAATTTTCTTCGGATTTTCCAGAGCGAAACGAATGATCGATCCGACCTGGTCGTTGTTCACGCCATTGACCAGCGTGGTCACGAGAATGATGTCAACGCCCGCTTCGTGCAGGTTATTGATCGCGCGCAGTTTTACGTCAAACAGGTTGCCGATCTGGCGGTGCGAGTTGGCATCGTTGCCGATACCGTCAAACTGCAGGTACACAAAACGAAGCCCGGCTTCGGCCGCCTGGCGGCAGAATTCTTTCGACTTGGCAAATTCGATACCGTTGGTCGCCGCCTGCACCGAGTTGTAACCAACTTTGCGCGCGTAGCGAACCGATTCAAGGAAGTGCGGCGACAGGGTCGGCTCACCACCGGAATACTGCACCGACATCTGGCGGCGCGGTTTGATCGAGATCGCATTGTCCAAAATTTCCTGGACGTCTTCCATCGAAAGCTCGTGAACAAAACCGACCTGGTTGGCGTCCATAAAGCACGGGTCGCACATCATGTTGCAGCGGTTGGTCAGATCGACCGTCAGCACCGCGCCGCGTCCGTACTTGATCGTGGACGAACCATGGTTGTGCAATTTCTCGTCATTGTGCGATTCCATATCGCGTCCCGGGAAAAGGGATTCGATGTGGGTCAGGAATTTGGCATCGATCGCCATCAGATCTTCGATGTGGCCGTGTTCCGGACAATCCTTGATCATCCAGATCTCCCCGTCGCGCTCGATGATCTGCGCTTTGATCTCGCCGATGTTGTCGTTGATCAAAGTCGAAACTTCGCGCTCACCGCTGAGGATCTGCTCGCGGGCTTCGATCACACACTGCGGACAGAGCGAATCTGTCGTACGCGGGTAACCCAGCGTCGGCTTTGATTTCTGCCATGATTTCAGGATCGGCTTGTCAGCCCACTTGGGCGTAAAGGAAGGATTAGGTTTATATTTATTGACTGAACGAACGGCGTTAAAAACTCCGCCGGCAATATACGTTAGCCCTTTTTCGAAATGTTTGATCGGTCTGGTCATATTTTTCCTCAATTTCAAGAGATACGGGTATTCTCAAAAACTCATACTCTACGCTTATCCGCACTCAAAAATAAAAATTTGTTTATGATGGCTGATTCGGCGGCTAAAACTACGGCAAATGAGTCTTTACCTTATATATATGTATAGCAAACGGCGTGCCCTTCGCTAAAAACAACTTAAGTGGTGTAGATATAGCATTTAAGTGCTTTACGTACTTGGTGAAAGGAGTGTCAAATAGAGTCACGTCACAATCGAACGCCCGCCTTGGGGCATTTTGATACGTCGATATTAAAATGTTCTCTATTTAAACACGGGCTTAAATGATTAAAATCCGGTTTGCCGGGCAAAAATCTCCCTGATACGATCTCTCTCAATACCAGTAAGCCCAAAGTGATTTTTTGATAATTTTACAAAGAATTTTTGTCTTAAGCACTAAAAAAAGTGTGAATTCAAGTATTTTTTTAGATTTTTGATGTTAAATATTGCAAATGAGGCAATTTTCTCTTGATTTACTCTTTACAGAGTGCTTAAGGTGTGATAAATTCTCCTCACTTTTCAAAAGCAGTTCCCATGAAAAGTGCTGGCAATTAGATTAAAAGTTTAGTTTCAGTTTTTGCTACCCCGCTTTGATATGGCAATTCGCTTCGGCACTTCCGGTTGGAGAGCGGTGATCGCTAACGAATTCACATTCTCCAATGTCGAATTAGTAACAAATGCGATCTGCCGTCATTTAGTAATAGAACAAGGTGGTTCGGATCAGGTCCTGATCATAGGAAATGATACGAGATTTATGGGTGAGCAATTTGCCCGGGTAAGCGCAGAAATTGCTTCGAAGTGCGGTTTTACTGTTTTGCTCTGTGACAATCCGACACCGACGCCCGCTATGTCTTTCGCGATACGTAAGGAAAAAGCGGCAGGCGCGCTGAATTTTACGGCTTCGCACAATCCGCCGGAATATCAGGGAATAAAATTCTCTACCGCGGACGGAGCACCGGCGCTGCCGGAAGTCACCAAAAAGATCGAGCAACTGATAATTGAAAAAACAGTAGGCGAAGAAAAGCCCGGCGGCAGCATAAACAGCTATGACCCAAAGCCGGCTTATCTGGAAGATCTGAAAAGCAAAGTGCGATTCGATCTGATCGCCGGGACAAAAGCGAAATTTGCCTACGACCCCTTGTGGGGAACAGGGCGCGGATATTTGAATACGATCTTGCAGGAATTCGGTTTAGATGTTGAGACCGTTCACGATTGGCGCGATGTGACCTTCGGAGGACGCTCACCTGAACCGGGTGAAGATCATCTTGATGAATTGCGAGCGGCGATGGCCCGCAACGGATGCCTGCTCGGGCTGGCCACGGACGGCGATGCCGACAGGTTCGGCGTTATCGACCAGGGAGGCGAATTCATCACCCCGAATCAACTGGTCGCGCTGCTTTCGGATTATTTGGCTGAATCGCGCGGTTGGACGGAAGGGTTGGCACGCTCGGTAGCCACTTCACATTTGATCGACAGAGTTGCTAAAGAGCGCGGATTGCAACTGCACGAAACGCCGGTCGGTTTTAAGTTCATCGGCGAATTGATAAATAGAGACGAGATCATTCTGGGCGGAGAAGAATCCGCCGGCCTTTCGATAAAAGGCCACTACCCAGAGAAAGACGGCATCATCGCTTGTCTTCTGGCCGCCGAAGCGGTGGCCGTGCGGGGAAAAAGTTTGACAATGCAACTTAACGAGCTCTACCAGCGTGTAGGTAAGCTGGAGTCAGGCCGCATCGGAGTTAAGTTGACGCCGGAAATACAAAAAATATTACCGGAGAAGTTAGCGCAGGAGCCGGACACGATCGGCGAGCGCAAAATTGAAAACATAAATCGAATGGACGGGGTGAAATTTATTTTCACCGACGGAAGCTGGCTGCTGATGCGGCCCTCGGGAACAGAACCGATGGTGCGCATTTATGCCGAAGCCGATACTGAAACCGATTTGGAGGTGCTGCTTGAGCAAGGTCGTAAATACTTACTGGGATAACGGGCGAACGATGCCGGGCTCCGGCTCGCAAAGAAGAGCGCGTTCGGCGCACCGGCCCGAAAGCTTAATGCCGCGGTGGTTTGTGGTCGGCATTTCGATCATGCTCAGTTCACTTATCGTTATCACGCTAAATTTTCGCGCGTGGACAAACGCCCAGCATGAGTACCAGTTGAATCAGCAGCTAAATACAGAGATCGAGCAATTGACAACTCAAAACAGTTCTTTGCAGGAGGAAATTAAACGCCTGCAGACGGACCCGAAAACCATCGAGCGTGAAGCTCGCAAACTGGGAATGGGCCGTCCTAATGACCAAGTTTTTGTGCCGACACAATAAAACCAGCGGAGGGCTTTATTGTGCTGACACTTAAGTAGTGCCTGCCTACTTAGATCCGCCAAAAATCATCGCTCCGCTTAACCTTCCGGCTTCCTTCCGAACTTTCGCGGTCCAGCTAACAAGCTGGGCCGTTTCCTCTTTAAAACGGGTAGAAACGCGACAGTTATGGAGCGTGCCCATTTCTAACTTTTTAACACGCTCCATAACTGTCGCGTTTCTGCCTGTTTCTACTGCTTCAAACATCTAAAATATGATAAATTGTCTATTCTTATTAATTATATTTCCATAAACTAGAATTTAGGGTCAAAAGATGTCAACAGTTAAAATAGCCGAACCTGAAGTAACCACCGCCGCGCAGGAAGAAAAGCTGCGTTGGGAAGAGAAAACCCTGCAGCCGGTGCTTGATAAAAAGCCCGAGCGAAAAGCCAGATTCGAAGGCGTTTCGCTCGAGCCGGTCGAACGCCTGTATACCAGCGCCGACACCGAAGGGATCACAGCTAGAGAAGACATCGGTTTTCCCGGTGAGTTTCCTTACACACGCGGCATTCACCCGACCGGCTATCGCGGCAAACTCTGGACGATGCGCCAGTTCGCGGGGTTTTCTTCGCCTGAAGAAACCAATCGCCGTTTCAAATATTTAATGGCGCAGGGACAGACCGGCCTTTCGGTCGCTTACGACCTGCCGGCCCTGATGGGCCTTGATGCCGATTCGCCGATGTCCGAAGGCGAAGTTGGCAAATGCGGTGTGGCCGTCTCTTCCCTGGCGGATTTTGAAGTGCTGTTTGACGGGATTTCTTTAGAAGATGTAACGGTTTCGCAGACCATTAACGCTCCGGCCTGGATACTGCTGGCAATGTATTTGGTCGTAGCGGAAAAACAGGGTGCGGACTTTAAGAAAATTTCCGGCACGCTGCAAAACGATATTCTGAAAGAATACATCGCGCAGAAAGAATGGATCTATCCGATCAAACCGGCGATGAAACTGGTCATCGATACCTTTGAATACTGCGCGAAACACGTGCCGAAATACAATCCCATCTCTGTCAGCGGCTATCACATTCGCGAAGCCGGCTCGACCGCGCTGCAGGAGATGGCGTTCACTCTGCGCGATGGTGTCGAATATGTTCAGTATGGTGTTGACCGCGGAATGAACGTCGATGAATTTGTGCCGCGTATCTCGTTTTTCTTTAACGCGCACAATGACTTTTTTGAAGAGATAGCCAAGTACCGTGCCGCCCGCATTGTCTGGGCAAAAACTATGCGCGACCGTTTTGGCGCGAAAGACCCGCGCACGATGCAGATGCGTTTTCATACGCAGACGGCCGGCGTTTCACTGACCGTGCAGCAGCCGCTCAATAATATCGCCCGGGTAGCGATCCAGGCGCTGGCCGGCGTGCTCGGCGGCACGCAATCGCTGCATACGGACTCTTATGACGAAGCACTCGCGCTGCCGACCGATCAGGCCGCGCTGATCGCGCTGCGCACACAGCAGATAATCGCCGAAGAAACCGGCGTGATAAATACCGTCGACCCGCTCGGCGGCAGTTGGTATTTGGAATCGCTGACCAAAAAGATGGAAGAAGGCTGTTTCGATTATTTTGACAAGATCGACAGCTTCGGCGGGATGGTCGAAGCCATCGAAGCGGGATTTCCGCAGCGCGAGATACAGGAGTCTGCCTACCAATATCAAAAGTCTCTCGAACGTAACGAGCAAACCATTGTCGGCGTCAACAAATACGCGATGGAAAGTGAATTCTCCCGGATAGAAACGCTCGTTATTGATGAAGGCGTGCGCGATCACCAGGTCGAAAGGCTGGAACGAGTCAAATCGACACGTGACAGCGGCGCCGTGGCAAACGCCCTGGAAGCTCTCAAACAAGCCTCTGTAAAAAATGAAAACCTAATGCCTGCAACAATTAATGCCGTCAAGGTTTATGCAACCATTGAAGAAATAAGCACCGCCCTGCGGGATGTTTACGGTATATACGAAGAACCGGCATTTTAGTAAAGTTATGCTATAATTTCGCCTGACGAGGTCGATTACATGATTTTTCACGTGGTTCTGGAAAAAGCGGAGGACGGATGGATAGTAGCTGAGTGCCCTTCTCTTCCCGGTTGTGTATCGCAAGGAAAAACTAAAGCTGAAGCTTTGGAAAATGTAAAAGAAGCCATTACGGCCTGGTTATGGGCCGAAGACCAAAAAGCCGTCGCAGCTCTCCCAAAAGCAAGCGAACCAATTTTAGTGACCATTTAATAAATGGGTAAACTCGGAAATATTTCCGGTAAAGAAGCTGTCAAAGCTTTTCAAAAGGCCGGCTGGATAAAAGTCGGCCAGATTGGCAGCCACCTTGTAATGAGCAAACCCAACATACGCGTTAATCTCTCTATTCCGCAACATAAAGAACTTTCAACGGGTACGCTTCGCGCTCTGATCCGCAACTCGGGACTTTCGGTTGAAGAATTTATCGAACTTCTCAGAAAGTAATGAATTCCCCGGGCTTAGATAATGATCGACATGGGCTCATATCATAATCTAAGAACATTTAAAGGGCAGTTGACAGTGAAACATGGCACATTTATCGTGTTTGGCATTACAGTAATTATGGAAGGTTCATACGTATGTCGGAGCTTGAGTTACCGGCTCAACTTAAATACATTAATGGGAAGATTAGACTCTCAATAACAAGCACGTCTTACTTCAAAAATTGAGGATCAACGACATATTTTGATGTTATTATCTTCGGATGTTATCTCCCACGATCATCCTGGCCCCACTTTACGCCGTTTTGCTCGGCATCGAGATCGGTTATGATCGTTACCGTGGGCTCGGCATATACGGGCTTTGGGACACCTTTAACAATCTCTCCGCCGGGCTCATAGGCACGCTTCTCGGTTATATTTTCGGCCTTTTTACCATTCCCGTTTTTCTCTGGCTCTACGACATTGCTCCCTTTAAATTCTCGCCTGAGAACTGGTGGAGCTGGGGCATTCTTTTCTTGCTCGACGATCTGACAGATTACTGGATACATCGGCTTTGCCACGAACACCGCCTTCTTTGGAATTTTCACGCGGTGCATCACTCCAGCGAAAACTTCAATCTGAGTGTCGCCCTGCGGCAAACATGGTTCGGCAACATCCTGCACTGGGTTACCTACGCTCCGCTCGCCCTACTCGGCTTTCCGCTTTGGATGTATTTGGCTGTTCATGGGCTTAACCTCGCGTACCAGGCATGGATTCACACCAGGTTCATCGGTCGGCTCGGCTGGCTGGAATATATTTTTAACACGCCTTCGCATCATCGCGCTCACCACGGTTCCAACGATATTTATCTCGATAAAAATTATGGCGGCGTGCTGATAATCTGGGACCGCATATTCGGTACTTTTGTGCCTGAGACCGAGGAGCCGTGCTACGGGCTGATCGAGCCGCTGAAAACCGCGAATACATTCTGGATCAACCTGCACTCGTGGAGCGAAATGTTCATTGCAATAAAAAACCGGCGGTCTTTATACGAAAAGTTCAGATGTATTTTTGGCTCGCCGGACATGCTATAATCGACAAAGTTTTTTCAAATTATCATGATGAAGTAAAAGAAAAGCTAACAGCTTTTTCTTACCCCTATTACTTTATGCAGGATTTTAGAAACTTAAAAGTCTGGCAAAAGGGCCACGAGCTGGCTTTGTTGATCTACCGGACGACCACGCCCAAATAAATTCTGAGTTAATTGAAATTAAAAAGATGCTCAATGTTTTGAAACAAAAACTACTGTAAAATAGCAGCTATTAGCGGCTTTGCCTATAAAGTCTAACTTGCCCACAAAGTGCTTAATCTGCCTATAAAGTATCATAAAACAAAAAAATGAGGGCTGGCTGTCCAGCCCCTTTGTCGTTCGGTTATTTTTTGAAATTCGGCTCGATTTCCAGTTCGCTTAAGACTCTGATAACAACGGTTAAATTGTATGCGAGTACGCGGCTGAGAATTTCATTTACTTGCGCCGTATGCGTTTTGCTAGTCAGCTTGGAATTGAATTTTCTTTTGATCGAACTGAAAACGGATTCGATATTATTTCTCTTGTTATAGATGTTATAAAACTCTTCCTTGTGAGCGAGAAACAAATGTAAAAGGTTATTCCAAACCGTGTCGGTATCTGAATATTTCGCGGTCTTACGAAGCATCATATAAGGCGTGGCTTCATTATCGGCAACTAACCTAAGATTGTTTTTCGTTGCGTAAGTAGCATCTGCGAAAACGCGATTAACTTTGAATCCCTGTTCCTGAATGCTTTCAAAAAGCGGTTTGAAATAAACGCTGTCATGCGAGTGTCTTTCGGCGACTTCACAATCAACAATGATTCCGGTTTTGATGCCGCAAGTCGCATGTAATTTATACCAGTTATGCCAAGCGGCGTGGTCTTTAATTTTGGAGCCGTATTTTACATCAAACCAGCGCGTGAAAGTTGGAGTACCAAAGCCCGTAGAGTCAAAAGCAAAATCGGTTTCGATCTCGCGCACAACGGATGCGGTCGTTCTAATCATTCCTTTAAGAATTTCGGTTACATCCTCAGACTGCATATATTTGAAAATTACATTGTAAGAAAGAGACTGCGACAAATAACCTTTTTCAAAAGCATCAACAATATCGCAATTATTTCTACGACCGGAAAGCGTGTTGTAATTTTTGAGAACGATAGAAAAGAGAATGTCTTTCAGGCTGACGCGCTTGCGCCCTATTTGTTGCTCAGTCTCTTGGATACCGTCGCAAAGTTCTAACAAAAGAGACAAGAGAACGTCCTTTTCGGTTTTCTGCGAACGGTTATAATTTTTCCAATTACGGGTAGCGGGTTCTTGATTTTGTTGGTTGCAAAGAGCCAAGTTAAGCATCGTGTTTCTCCTTGAGGTCTGAGGCAAGGTGTGACACAATAAAACTTGATTGGAGGTTTCGTCGAGGTCACTCTCGCCGGGATTTTCAAATAGGCTCGGTTGGTAGTTACAGCTACTAGCCGGGCTTTTCTTTTTGTCAAAAATTCTTTTTCTGCGGTACTTCTTTCTACTCATCTATAATACGAAATTTCACAGATAAAAGTCAAGCTAAATCTCTCAAAAATAAACTATTTAACGCACTTTTTCGAGAACAATCACAAATAAATTTCTTAAATTCCACTTAAATAGGACAAATGTCCAAATAATAAAATTTGTGCAGGCTAAAAGCCTGTGTTATGCTAAAAAGCTTTATATTTAGGCAACTTGTGTGCCTAAAATTTTGGCGCTTTTTAGCAGGGAGAAAAAAATATGGCTGATGATGACAGCAAGCCTATACATGCCCCCAAGCCCAAACCGGGACTTCCGGTTATTCGGCGTATGCCTGAGGGGGGACTGCCTCTTTTGTTTGCAGACCAAATGATGATTAGAACGCGTGAGGACGGGCTTTTCATTCTTTATTTTTTGCAAACCCAGCCACCGCTTGCTGTCACTCAAGAAGAGGTTGACGCTATTGACCATGTGGATGCGGTGTGTGTCGCTCAAGTTTTAGTTACCGCGCCTCAAATGCAGAAAAATCTGGACGCGCTAAATGATAATTTTCAACAGTTTGTTGAAAAAATGAATGCGGCGGTAGTAATGGCTAAAGCAGAAGAAGGTACAAAAGAGCCTAGCAAGACAAAGTAATTAAGGTGATTCCCATGGACAATGAAACAGTTACTCTTGCGCCTTTATACACCACTGAGACGGCGGCGACTCTTGGAGATTTGTTACAATACACGCAATTCACTCGTCACTTAACTCATAAATTCGAGACTGTAATGACTTTCATGGAAATCAGTGAGCTAACCGGCGGTTGCGTTCACTTTGCTCCTGAATTAAATTTTATGCCTGTCCTAAATGGCAATGATAATGTCCCGGTATTTCTTTATCATTTAGTAGAGGGATTTCAAGAATTTTTGCGCTATGACGACCTTCTAGCCGCGTACCCGACTTTAAGTTATAGCCAGATTTCTAGCGCACTTTCTTTTTTACGGAAAGTATCTCAACTGAACGCTCAAAATATTGATATAGATGAATTGGAAGATGAAATTGAGTTTAGTGATGAGAATTTTGTAAGAGCACTGCAAGACGCATTTGAACAAAAGGGGGACGTGGCGCGTGTGCTCTCTAACCGTGACTAGTTTTTTAAGTGGGCAGCTTGCCGAATTAGGGCAATCTACTACTGAGATGATTGAAAGAGACCTGAAAGAAAAGGCTGGCGAAGCTAACTTGGACAGCGCAGGCCTTTTAGATCATAAGTGTACATATCTACGCAGCGGTTTTGCTAAAGACTTGCGGCAAGCAGGAGTAAGAAAAGAAGCCGTAGGTCGTCATAGAGTGTATTTTGTCGGTAATAACACCGATTGTAATTACGATGCCTTTTTCGTGAAAACAAATAAAAAAAAGGATAACGCACAGCATGATGATAACAATCCTGATTTTCACGAAATGGTTAGAAATGCTTTAAGCGATAAAAATATAGCGCGAGTATTGCGCAGCGCAAAAGAAGAACAACGGCAAGCGATAGTATCACCGCCCGAAGAAGCCCCAGCTTATCAGCTACAAGACTGGTTCAAAAAACAACAACAATATCTTAACCCTGCATCTGAAACCGATCTTGAATCTTAACCTGCCCACAATCTTGCCCACAAGCTTAAACTTGCCCATAATGTAGGCTTAGTGACGGACTTTATAGGCAAAGCCGCTATCGGCTAATAGCTTTTTATCAGTTATAGTAAAAGTCGATGGAGCTTTTGTTCAAACCGCAGGATATTGCCATTCCGATCTTTGCACTGACGATCGGGATCGAGGCTTGGTATGACTGGCGGAAGAGGTCTGAGAAATATTCGCGGCGCGATATGTGGACAAACATCGCTCTGGGATTTGTCAGCGCGGCGTTCGGGGCTTTGTTCGGTTTTATCCTGACTTTCTTTTACACACTGCTTTACGATCTGGCGCCGTATAAAATGCCGATGGCCACCTGGTGGCCGTGGCTCATCCTGGTGCTGAGCGATGATTTTGCCTATTACTGGTTTCATCGTATGAGCCACGAATCGCGCCTGCTGTGGAATCTGCACGTCGTTCATCACTCCAGCGAACATTTCAATCTAAGCGTGGCCGTTAGGCAAAGCTGGTTCGGCAATTTATTCAACTGGGTGTTTTACATCCCGCTCGGACTGCTGGGTTTTCCGCTCTGGGCATTTGTGATCACGCATGGTTTTAATCTGATCTACCAGTATTGGATACACACGCCGTTCGTCAAAACGCTCGGCCCGCTGGAATACGTGCTGAACACGCCTTCGCATCACCGGGTACACCACGCGGTAAATCCGATCTATCTGGATAAAAACTACGCCGGAGTATTTATCATCTGGGACAGAATGTTCGGCTCGTTCCAACAGGAAACCGAAGAACCGCGCTACGGCATCATCAAACCGATCAAAAGTTTTAACTGGATGTGGATAAATACACACGCCTGGGTTGAGATGTGGGAAGCGATGAAAGAAAGAAAAACCTTATTCGGCAAATTGCGCTGTATCTTTGCCTCGCCTAATATGGATTTCGTTGAGAAATAACGAAATGTACATTATGAAAAAAAGTTTGCGTGCCGCTGCCCTGCTCCTGCCAGCCTTATTTCTGATCACAACCGCAATTTCGGCCCAAACGATCACGGTTACTCCGGTAAAAGCGAGCTATCGCCGGCCAAAACCGATCACACCCTACAAAAAAACATTTACGGTCATTCGCCCAAAGGTTAAGGGCGTCCCGGCGGCGCTGGCAAAAAAGATCGAAACCACGATCGGTTACGAAAAGAATTTTGACTTTAGCGTGCAGGAAGAGATCCGGGATATTCAGTGGCTGGAAGAAGCGAGCTACGACCTTGACTACAACAAGCGAGGAATCCTCGGCGTCAGCCTGACGATAGAAGGCAGCGGCGCTTACCCTGACGGATCAACCAAGCCGGTCGTGGTAAACATCAAAACCGGAAACCGCGTTCTGCCGCAGGACGTGTTCACCAACCTGAGCGGGCTGGCCGCCAAAGCAAAAGTGAAACAACAGGCAGAGATCAATCAGGGCCTGGCCGATATCAAAAAAGAAGAGCCGGATGCCGAGAGCCCGGAAAATCTGTTTGAGAGCGCCGACTTTACCGTCGAGGGCCTGAAAGAATTTTCCGTCAGCGACAAAGGCGTGACTTTCTGGTACGACTATGGCTTTCCGCACGTGATCCAGGCGATGGAACCCGAAGGGCGCTATTTTTTCACCTGGGCGGAGCTAAAACCATATATCAAACAAGGCAGCTTGTTTGCACAGTTCATTCGCTAATATAATTAGTAGTTTATGACCGATAGAAAGATTCGAGTATTGGTAGCCAAACCCGGGCTGGACGGACACGACCGCGGCGCTAAAGTTATCGCCCGCGCTTTGCGTGACGCCGGTATGGAAGTTATTTACACCGGCCTGCGGCAGACGCCGGAAATGATCGCCGCTGCCGCGCTGCAGGAGGACGTTGATGCGGTAGGCATTTCGATCTTAAGCGGCGCGCACAACACCCTCTGCCCGCGGATCGTAGAATTGCTGCGCAGCAACGGTATGGACGACACCCTGGTGCTGGTCGGCGGCATCGTGCCGCAGGAAGATATTCCGATCCTGAAAAAGAACGGTATATCCGAAGTTTTTCTTCCCGGCACGTCCACTGAAGATATCGTCACTTTCCTGCGCGAGAATGTAAAAGACAAAAACTAGCCCCGGAAAATCGCCGCCCCTTTGCTAAGAGATAAAAACAACAACCTGCTGGTTACCCTGGTATTCCGGGAAGGCGAAGGCCTGTACGTCAACTTTGTCCAGCCCGAGATACGCAACCCTCTTTCCGTATCCGTACTGCAATTTCTGCACGGCGTGATGGATAATGCCGTGACCCAGCAAATGGACAAGATCATTTTTACCGGAAAGGACGACGTCTTTGCTTCCGGCGCCAATTTGAACGAGATCGCCGGAGTGACCGCGGAGCTGGCCCCGGCGTTCGCTTTTATGGGACAGTCGCTGATGAAGAAGATCGCGCATGCGAGGCAAACGACGATCGCCGCCATTAATGGATATTGTTTTGGCGGCGCTCTTGATCTCGCCTTAGCCTGTGACAAGCGGATCGCTTCACCGAACGCCGTGTTCTGCCATCCGGGGGTGAACTTAGGGATCATTACCGGCTGGGGCGGTACGCAGCGGCTGCCCCGATTGATCGGCGAAGCCAAAGCGTTGGAAATGTTTTTGACCGCGCGGCAGGTTACCGCTGACGAAGCGCTGCAAATGGGCCTCATCGATAAGATCTCGGAAAACTTCCACAAGGAAATTGCCGAACTCGCCGAAAATTAATAAACTCATTTAGCCTTTATGAAATTTCGTGATGAGCTGAAATGTATCATTCCAATAGTAGCGGTTTGCCTGCTGGCTTATGCCAATTCACTCTCCGGTGAATTTGTCTATGACGACCTGCGGCAGATCGTCCGAAACCCATTGATACAAGATGATTCTTTGATCTGGAAAGCGCTGACTTCAGATGTCTGGGCATTTAAGGCCTATGGAACCGCCGCGGCAAGCAATTACTGGCGACCGACTTTTACGCTATGGCACATCCTGAATTTCAGGCTCTTTGGCGCGGAACCGTACGGCTGGCATGTCACGAATCTGCTCTTGCACACCGGTGTCTGTGTGCTGTCGTATTTTCTGATGCGGCGTTGGACGATAACGCCAATGATCGCCTGCGCCGTCGCATTGATCTTCGCGGCCCATCCGGTTCATGTCGAATCAGTCGCCTGGGTCTCCGGCTCGCCGGACCTGCTTTTTGCTTTGGCGTTTTTAGGCTCGCTTTGGTTCGCGCAAAATTACGCGGATAAAAATAAAACGAAAGATCTGGTCATTTCCCTGCTTCTTTATGCGGCCGCTCTGGGAGCAAAAGAGATCGGGATATTATGCCTGCCGATCTATTTTGTAATTTTTTATCGTGGAGAAAAGAAAAAGAATGCTTCATCTTTTGACGCCCGCACTTTGGCTTTTATCGCCCCTTTTATCGCCGCCGCAGCCATCTATTTTTTTACAAGGCTTTTTGTTCTCGGGATGTTTTCCAGCCCTCCGGACGGCGCGGCAAGTTTTGGCGAGGCTATTTTAAGCGTGCCGGAGATCTTCGCTTTTTACCTGCGCCAGACATTTTTCCCGTATTGGCTAAGCGTCAATTATCCGTTGCAAACGGTTTCGCAGATCGGCGTGATGAATTTTGTCTTGCCGCTGATCATCGCGTTGGCGGCGTTGGGCGCGGTCTGTTATCTTGCCCGCTATATTGTCCGCTCAAGGGCCGCCATGATCGCCGCGATGTTGTTTATCCTGCCGCTGGTTCCCGTAATGAACGCGAGATTTTTTCCGCCGGGACAGCTTGTCCATGACCGTTATCTATATTTGCCGCTGCTGGGAATTCTGATGCTGTTAACACTATTCGCGGCAAGATACCTAAAGGAAACTTATATTTTAACGGCCGGCGCTGTTATCAGTTTGCTTCTTTGTTTTCAGACATTTACATATAACACTGCGTGGGCTAATGAGCTTGCGTTGTGGTCCTGGAGCGCGAAAATAGACCGCGGCGCCGACACCCTCTCTCAGTACGGCAGCGAATTGTCGGAAAGAGGAAAGATAGATGAAGCGATCCAGGTTTATACCGAATCGCTGGGCGACCGGCCGCTGGCCCGCAGCTACCTGGGACGCGGGCGGAACCTGGTACTGAAAAAGAAATATGCCGAGGCAGAAAAAGATCTGGGCGCGATCCTGCAGCTTCCGCCGGAAAAACTTGAGCTTTACGTTTTGTATCAAACCTACGAAGCGTTGGCGATCAGCTACAGTGATCAGAAAAAATATACTGAGGCTGCCCAGATGCTCAGAGAGGCGCGAAAACAATTGCCGATGTTTGGCGCTTCGCTGACCGCTAACCTGGCGATCGTTTTGTATCAAAGCGGGCAAAAAGATGAGGCGCTGCGAGAGCTGGAAAATGTTCGCGCGCAAGCCCGCACGGAATTGCTTCCCGAGGCGAAATCAGTCTTTTTACGGTTGGGGATGCTTTATGCCGAACTTGGCAGGAAAGATGACGCGCGCAGTGCCGTACGCGAATACCTGAATTTGACCGCATCTTTTAAAGACAAGACAACGCTGGAAGACCGTACCGCGGCGGCCAATTTATTGAAAAGCTTGAACTGAGGTTATTTCTTCAGGAATTTGGCAATGCCTTTTTTGCAGTCCTCTGTCTGGCGGGCGATGGTATTTATCTCAGCGCCGAGTTGCGTCGAGGCCGTAATATCTTTTCCGTCGATGCCGTACATCAGTTTTTTCGAAAGTATTACCGCCGATCTGCTTACTTTTGAATAAACAGAAACATATTCTTTGACATCATTTTCAAAACACTCATCCGCAAAAACGCGATTTATCAATCCCATTTCGAGCGCCTGGTCCGCGCTAAATTCAAACCCCTGGGTGATCAACTCAAACGTTCTCTTCTCTGAAAGATTACGGCGTAAAATAGCGGCCACCATTGCCGGCACAAAACCGATCTTTACTTCCGGATAACCAAATCGGGCGGACCTCGTTGCCAAGACCAGATCGCAAGCCGTTGCCAAACCACATCCTCCGGCCAGAGCGCGACCGTGAACAGCAGCGATCACCGGAATCTGCACTTTTCGCATCAGCAAAAAAAGCTCCATCAAACTTTCCGCGTCCGCCAGATTCTCCATCGTCGAACTTTCAGATATCTTTTGCAGCGCAGACAGGTCTGCCCCGGAGCAAAAATCCGAACCGGCGCCGCGGATTACGATAGCCCGCAGATCATCCGAGGTATCCGCTTCCCGCAGCGCTGTCTTCAATTCCCCGATAAGCTCATCGTTGAGAGCATTGCGCTTTTCCGGGCGATTCAACGTAATGAAGCGGATCGAATCTTCAGTTGTAACAATGACGTTAGACATTTTGTTTTGACGTTTTGACGATCGAAGTCAGTATTTTTATCAATTCCACGCAATCTGCATTGATCGATTCATATTCCTTATCGGCAAGAAATTCTCCTTCATGCAAGATCATTAACCAAAACTCTGTTTCTAAGGCCCTCTTCATTGCGACATGCATCTCGGTACCAAAGAACTGGCGAGATTCTGCATTTACCGCTTCTTTAGCATGCTTGGCGACGTAAGTTCCTGAGAGAAGAAGCTGCTTACTCAGCACATATTCTTTCTTTTCTTCAGATAAATACTTGTAAAGTTTAACTGTCCGTAAGGCAAACTTTATTGCCTTTTCCAGAACTATACTTTTGCTCATATCTGTGGAAGTCAGTTAATAGTTGATAGTTAATAGTGAACAGTTTTTTGATTATAACTATTCACTATCAACTATTAACTGTTAACTGTTTTTCAAAGTCATACTTAATACAGTTTTGCCGCTTTATCTATTTCTGCGGCAAAGTTTTCGATGATCCCCGACACTATCGAAATTTGTTCAGCCGCTTCTTTCCAATTTCGCTGTTCGATGGCCTCGCGCACGCCCGGTAAGGTTTTAACTCCATAGCCGGTATAAAAACCTGGGGCATAGATCTGGTGCTTGAACCAGTCGCGGCGCGGCAAGCCCTCGTTTCTTAGCAGCACCCGCTCAGTTTTAAAAAGCAGTTCGTCCAGAGACTTTTGCGCTGCAGCAGAAAGCTGTTTGCCATTTGCCGCCTTCTGATAATTGCGCGCGCTCTCGTGCAGTTTGGCGACGGCATTTTGCAGTGGGGCAAAGTTTAAGTAGGGAACGTTTTCTTTCTGTTTCGGCACGACAAAAGTCTTTTTCGGATCCTGAGCGGCCTGCAGCATACCGTTGGCGATCATTTGATTCATCGACTTGGTATCTTCGCGCATGTTGTCAGTCAATCGCGTTACCTCTGTGACGTATTGATTTAAAGTATCGGCAAAATTAGTGAATTCAAATGGCAATACATCCGCGTCCGCCAATCGCAAGACCGCATGGCCGCAAACTTTGGCCAGCGCAATGCCGTAAGCAAAGTCCGGGTCGCCAAAGCGCGTGTAATGCTCAAAAGAATCGTAGATCGAGTGGTAAGAGCCGCCCCCGTCTTCACCGCCAAAACCGATGTTGAGCGAGGCGATCCCGACATGCTGCAGAAAAGGTGTATAATCCGAACCCGAACCGAGAGCGTCGATCCTGAGATCGCTCCGGTCTATCGCTTCCCTCTTTTCCGCCGGCGAACCGCTTACCGCCTGCTGCGCCCGGGCGCGTTCCCACACGGTCATCTTTGTTTGCGGATCGGAAATATCCCGCCCCACTTCGTTGATGAATTTTTCCAGTGTGTGCGATCCGCCGATGCCCAAGAAACCTCGTCCGTTAGAATCGGTGTTGATATAGACCGCTGCTTTGTCGCGCAACATCTCGGTGTGAGTTTCAACCCACTCGGTCGAGCCGAGCAGTCCCGGTTCTTCGCCGTCCCAGGCGCAATAAACGATCGTTCGTTTTGGTTTCCATCCGGTTTTGGCAAGTTCACCGATCGACCGCGCCTCTTCCATCATCGCGACCTGTCCGCTGAGCGGATCGTCCGCGCCGTTGACCCAGGCGTCGTGGTGGTTGCCGCGAATGATCCATTCATCCGGCCGTTCGCTTCCCGGCATTTTGGCGATGACGTCATAAAGAGGCTTGATGTCCCAGTTGAACTCCAGTTTCAAATGCACCGTCGGCGTCTTGCCGCCATAGCGATAAGTGGTCGGCAAAGCGCCGCGCCATCCTTCCGGAACAGTTTCCCCGTCGAGATTTTTTAACAGCGGCAGCGCATCGGAATAAGAGATAGGCAGCACGGGAATTTTGGTCAGCGTGGGTGCGGCTGCGCGCTCCAGCCGTTTTGCGCCTTTCGTCGCGCCGACATTCGGCGTCAGCGGATCGCCGGGAAACAGCGGCATGTCCGCTACCGAACCGCGCTGCACGCCGTTCTCGCCGCGCCAGGCGCCCTTGGGGTAAACATCGCCCTGATAGTAACCGTCGTTACGCGGATCGGAATATATCAGGCAGCCGACCGCGCCGTGCTCAGCGGCAACTTTCGGCTTGATGCCGCGCCATGAACCGCCATACCTGGCGATCACGATCTTTCCGCGCACGTCAATGCCCTTTTGTTCGAGCTGATCGTAATCCGCCGGTATACCATAGTTCACATAGACCAGCGGCGCGGTGACGTCGCCGTCTATCGAGTAGGCGTTATAGGTCGGAAGCTGCTCGTTTTGCTGGGCGGTGGTCGCGTCTTCTTTTAATTCGGGCTCGCCAAGTTTTGCGATGAATTTTTCCGGCGCGGTCATTTCCACCACACGCGTTTTCGGTGTCGGAAACAATACATCGAATTGTTCGATCTGCGTATCAAATCCCCACGACCTGAATTGCGCGGCGATAAATTCCGCGTTCTCATTATCGTAAGGCGAGCCTACGTGATGCGGACGCGCCGATAACCGCTTCATCCAGGTGCGCAGGTTATCCGCTTTTAACGCCGCGTCGAATTTGGCTTCCAGAGCTTTTTGCTTTTGAGAATTTTCGCCGGAAAAACCCATCAACGCTTTATCGCCCGCAGGCATCGACTGTGAAAAGATCGCGGTTGACAGCAGGCAGGTTAAAAACGCTTGAAGAAATGAATTACGCATTTACGATTCCCTTTTTTGAAAAATTAGGTCAGATCAAGTTCTTTTGCTTCAGATTCATCGACATCGATCTCCATTCGCAGCAACCCGGTCGAAAACGTTTTGCCCTGCGCATCGGTCATCAGGCTTAATGTACCGCCGCCGCCGAGCGAGCCGTGAAGCAAAAAATTAAGCGCTTTTAAATTAGGGAGTTCAAAGCGCTCGACGTCGCCTTTTACCATTTCGCCAAAATGTTTTTTGACGTTTTCGGCCGTCACTTCGCGCAGCAAAAGCGGGTAATATTCGTCTTTCAAAGCTATCAGGCCGACGTTGGCAGTATCGCCTTTGTCACCCGAACGAGCGTGAGCGAGTTTTAATAAGGATATTTTCATGAATTTATAAAATTAAAGCTAAATATATCAACAACTTTGTCGATTATCATCTTCCCCGGACATTTTTTCTCAAAAAAGCTGTAACGCTTTGCCGGAAAAATCATTAACCAGTACAGGACAAGTCTGTATCGAAAAAGAAGCGATTTATTCTATTGTACGTAAAGTAGTTCTTCCACCGGGAAATTTGTCGCAGCAATATCGTTTTTATCTTTCACACTCATAGTTGTCCCGCACCCTGGAAAAATATAATTGATGAACTCCCTGGTTCTTTAGTCGTCTTTGCGTCAACTCGCGCTGCAACGATTTCCCCATGACTAACATGACTAAAAGGAGCCTCTCATAATGGAATTTACCAGAGTTATTGAAAAAGAGTTAGTTGCCCGTATAAATCCCGAAGATCTGATCGCCTACACCACGCCTTGCCGGCCCAGGCTATTGATCGTTACCGACAGCAGTTTGAATTTTACTCCCGCCAGCGGATTCGGCCTGTGGCGTTTTCTGCACGGTATCACCATCGCCGGCGGCGTGACCAATAAACCGATCATCACCCTTGCCTATCGCGGAGGCGTCCACCCGACACCGACTGTCACCGTCGGCACCGACGTTTATACGGTTAAAAATAATTTTATTTTTAACACCAGCACTCCGGCGGTAAACCTCATCAATTACGACCAGATCTGGATGTTCGGTTTTAACACCACTCCCCTGACCAACGCCGAAATAGGAACAGTTTCGGATTTCATGAACAGCGGCGGCGGCGTATTTGCCACCGGCGATCACGGAATGCTCGGACAGGGAATGTGCGGTTCGCTTCCCCGGATCAGGCATATGCGCGAATGGAGCTCCATTCCGATGGGAACGGAAACTCCGAGTGTCGCGGTCAACCGGATAGACACGATCGTTAATCCGGGAGGAAACAATCTTTACCAGTTCGAAGACCAGTCCGACAATATCCCGCAGCGGATATATCCCAATTACAAGGTTACCGCCACCGGTGTGGGAAACAACTGGAACGCGACGGTCCACCCGGTGCTGATGCTGCCGGGAGCGCCGGCCGTGCGTTCGAGCACCGATCCGGGCGGCGGCAATATCGGATTTCAAAACGACATGGACGTCCTGCCGGATCACCCTCATGAAAGCGTCTGCAAGGAAGTAACGACGCCCGCGCTGCTTAACGGCACCTACACCGTGGGCGGGCAAAACTTTATGGAGTATCGTCCTTCCGTCACCAACGCGGCGGTAAAAATAGGAGCTGAGATGGTCGCTTACGCCGTGTCCGGCGGGCGTTCGGTGTTTAACGGCGTGTGGAAACCGCCGGTCAAACCGCAGATGTTCGGCGTTATCTCGGGTTATGACGGGCGTCTCGCTTCGCCGTATCCCACCAAAACGCAGAGGCCAGGACGTGTCGTCTGCGACTCCACCTGGCATCACTACGTCAATATTAATCTTGACGGCATGACCTCGGGCCGCAACGGGCTCGGCACCTGGAGCGGGGGCCCCGGCGTGGGAATATTTACGCCTTCGGCCGATCTGAACAAGATCTATAATTACTATCGCAATACCATCGCCTGGCTGCAGCCGCCTAACCGCATCTGGTGCAAGATCATCTGGGACCTGGTCGCGGTCAGGTATCACGCGTTCCTGGTCGAAGAACTGCTTGAAGTTCCCAAATTAAAGAGCTGGGAAGATTATGTCGGCCTCGGCATCGAAGCGGCTAAGCTGCTCAATAACGAGGAAGGCTCGGAATATGTCCGGGAAGTAATAAGCGGAACTTTGGCCGGCCTCCCGGATGCCGATGCTCTCGCAGTCCTTCTCGATAGGGAAAAACTCGAACAGACGGGATTGAATCAGGATGAGCTGTTTTTCGGCATTCTAGGCGGTATGCTGGCCAAGATAAGCACGCTGCTTCCTCTGGACGACGAAAAAACTACCGCGGAAATTCTGAAAAAAGGTGTCGATAAGATAATGAAAGACCTTATCGCGGAAGAATACAACTTTATCAAACTCGGCTTGGGAGCAAATAAAGAACGGATAGAACGCGCCGGCAGGGTAATAAAAGAGAACGAGAATACACTCAAGAAATTGAAGTTGTAAAGATAAAGATCAAGTAAAACCAAACAAGTTGGTCTGTCTCAAGGTTAGGAAGGGTTGCTTGCGCCCGCTCATTACGATGACTAAGATGATGAAGAAATTTTAGGCAGCGGGTGCAAGCAACCCTTCCCAACCTGAGAGGGGACCTACTGCGTGCCTTTTTGTAAAAACTGAGCTTTTACTTACTCATCTGCCGGTACAGCGAAAATCTGTGAAAGGCCGCCAGCACCAAAGAGTGCGTGATCATTCCCTCACTGATCAGCGGCGCTATCTCCGCGAGCGGCACCAATCCCGTCGAGATACTTTCATTAGAATCGAATTTGACCGCGCCTTTTAATTCGCAATCAAGAGCCAGAAAATGATAGACCCAATTGTTCTGGATCGCCGGATTCGGCCTTGACCTGCCCAGCAGCAATACTTTTCCCGGCACGTAGCCCGTCTCTTCCGCGAGTTCACGGACCGCCGCTTCTTCCGGGGTTTCTCCCTCATCGATCAAGCCGCCCGGAATTTCCAGGACGATCTCATTGATGCCATGCCGGTATTGTTCAATCAACACAACTTCTTCATTCACGGTGAGCGGAATAACGTTGACCCACTCGGGCGATTCGATTACATAAAAAGAGTGCTCCCGTTGGTCTTCGGTGCAAACGGAAAGGTCTTCGCGAACTTTAAAGACCCTGCAATCGGCCAATTGACGCGAACTTTTTATTTTCCAGGTGGCAACTTTTTCTGTCATATTATGCCGTTATCACTTCCACCTTTGTTTCGATCAAAGTTTTTGGAATAAGGGCCGGAAAGTACGCCATTATTTCCTCAACTTTGGGACGGCCCCCGGCAAATCCGGTAACGCCCGGCGGCCCGGTCAAGATCAGCGGGGCCAATTCCTTGGTAAATCTTTCGACCGCCGCTTTGTCCGGCCCGCGCACGCCAAAGCGAAGCTGGACTTCGGGTAGATCCTTCGAAGGCTCGCCCGCCAGCTTTCCGTGCGTTGCGCTGGCGCCGACAAACTCCGTCAGTATTACGTCGAATTTTAACCCCAGTTTTTCCAAACGCGCGCGCAGGATCTTATCCGCCGCCTGTGCTTTTTCATAAGCATCAGGCCAGGAATAAACCAGTGTCCCAACGGCCTTCCAACCGAACGAATAGGCGATGGAAACTTTATAAAAATCAGTGCTGGGGTTTCCCTTAATGCCAAAAACTTTCACGCGGTTTTCGCCGTCATCGGCTAAATGAATACTGCTGAAATCCGCCACCACGTCCGGCGTTATATAACTTTTCGGGTCGCCCATTTCATAAAGCAGTTGCTCTTTGACCGAGGGAATATTGATCCTGCCGCCGGTACCGGAATGTTTGGTAACGATAAATTCCCCGTCAGGCGAAGCTTCGACAATAGGAAATCCGATATTCGCCATATCCGGAATGCTCTGCCATTCAAACTGGCAATTTCCGCCTGAGCACTGCGCGCCGCATTCGATAATGTGGCCGGCGATAGTTCCCGCCGCGACCTTGTCCCAATCTTCAAATCCCCAGCCGAATTCGTGCATTAAAGGGGCCAATGTTAGTCCCGTATCGGTCAACCGTCCGCCGACCACGATCTGCGCGCCTTTACCTAAAGCTTCTACCAGCGGAGCAGCGCCCAGATAAACATTCGCGCTCTGCACTTTGTCGCGGATGGCGGACAGCGGCTCACCTGTTTCCATGTTGTTTATCTCGACGCCTTTGTCTAAAAATTCATCGAGGCGCGGCATAATATCATCGCCGGTAACGATGCCGATCTTAACGCCGGGCAGATTCAATTCTTTCGCCGTTTCGGCCAGCGCCTCGGCGCAGCCTTCGACATTTACCCCGCCCGCGTTAGACAGCACCTTGATGTCTTTTTCTACGCAATCCCGCAAGATCTCGCGCATCAGGGAAACAAAATCGCGCGCATAACCCGCTTTAGGGTCGCGCGCGCGCTGTTTCTGCATAATGGACATCGTAACTTCCGCCAGGTAATCCAGCATCAGGTAATCCGTCTGTCCTAAACGAACCTGATCTACCGGCGCTGTCAGCAGGTCACCCCAGAATCCCTGGCCGCCTGCCACTCTGACTTTTTGCTTCATGGCATAAGTCTATATTTCAAATACTTTACAATCAACTGCCGCCCGACGGGAATTACCGCTTTTATGATCATATTTTTTGCCTGTTTGAGCATAAAGATCGATGTCTTTTCAGCGCTTTTGAGCACTATCGGCGCGGCGGCCCTGGCTGCCTCACCCGTTAATTTGGCGGACTGGCCAACCACAAAATATGTAATATCTTTTGTGATATCAAGCGCTTTGGCCGGGACTTTTTTGATCTGGGCGTTGGCCGAAAGCGAAACAATAAACACAAATATGGCGGACAAAGTTAGTTTGATGAGAATGTTTTTCATTTTAGGCAGGTGAAAAGAGAGGAATGTGCGTGGAGCGACACTAAAAGGCGTGCCGAGATCATTATATCAATTAATGAAGCACTAAAGCGAGACTTTTTTCAATTGGTAGTATTAATTTTGTGGTGCAAATGAAACAGATAGATGATAACTGAGAGATCCGATCTATCATCTGTTATCTATCAGTTATCATCTATTCCGAAGGGTAATACTAATCGGCACCAGCTTACTTCGATGTCTGTGCAAAAATCTAGACCGTTAGCGAGCCGCGGAATCCCCTGGCGGCATAATAAGAATCCGCACCATTGTGATACGTGAAGACTTTGCCGTAGCGGAAATCGCAAAAGATGGCGCCGCCGAGCTTCCTAATGTCTGAAGGCGTTGCGACCCAGCTCGACGTTTTCGCATCGAAATTTCCCAGTTTCTGCAGTTCCCGATATTGTTCTTCCGTTAAAAGTTGGGTGCCCATGGCAGCCGCCATATCGATAGCGGTATTTTCCGGTTTATGTTCTTTCCTTTTATCCAGCGCTTCGCGGTCGTAACAAAGACTTCTGCGGCCTTTGGGGCTTTCCGCTGAACAATCATAAAAAACGAATTGACCCGTCTTTTTATCAAACCCGACCACATCCGGTTCACCGCCGGTTCTTTCCATTTCACCCAGCGACCACAGTTTTTCAGCACCGGCTTCCAGCTTCGCCTGTACCTGAGCCCATTCGAGGCCTTTATGGCGGTCCATGTTTTTCTCAAAACGCCCTTTTAATATCGTGAGCAGTTCTTCACGCTGTTCCGGTGATAGTTTCTTTTTATTAACGTTTTTCATTTTACTATCGTTATGAGGTCAGAACCGGGAACGCAGTGACCGGGTTCTTTTGAAAAGACTAAGGGATAAAGGAGAAAGGCAAAAAAGGCGCGTTCTGAAAAATTATTATTTACCTTTCGCCTTTGCAATTTCGAATTTAAGAACCCGGTCACTGCGTTCCCGGTTCTGACCCGTAGTAAAAGCCGAAAGGGCAGCTAACTTGTATAGTTCAGCCGCCCCTCGTTAATATAGCTTCCCGCTTTAACAGATGTGAAAGTTCCCTTACTGCCCGAAGCAGGATCGATTATCTCTGCGAGCCCGCGCTAATTGGTCACGGCATTTTTGGTCTTGCTAAAGATCTTCTGGGTGCCTTTTTTAGTTTTATGTGTCCAATGTTTCGTTTTCACTTTGGACTTGTGGCTCCAACGCTTGGTCGTCACTTTGGTTTTATGGGCTGAGTGTTTCGTAATCCTTTTCCCCTTGTGATAACCTTTTTTGCTCTTGTACTTACCTTTACTATAGGTTTTCTGTGTGGCGTGCTTGGTTTTGCTGGCGCCGGTCATGGTGACCTCTTTGGTTCTATCGACCGGGCCATCCTGGGCCCTGGCCGCCGAAGACACCAAAAACACCAATGTTAATCCGAAAATTGCGGCAAGAAGTTTTCTAGTCATATTTTATCCCCCTTAAAAATTCTGTGCTTAAATTGTTTCACAATCGGGCGGGCAATACAACTGTCTTAAGAAGCTTCAAAAAGCACGCTTCTCCCGCCTTTCTCAATGGTTAGATGCCCGTTTGCCGTATTCTGGTGGCTGCGAATTACAGATTCGCACAAGATAGGATTTCAGTGCAGGTCGGGTGGCAAGACAAAGGCGCCTATGTGCGGACGGCTCGAATTCAAGGATGTCTGTAAAGCAAGCTGCAAAGCGGCACGAAGGTCTTCCGGCACTACGATAGCATCGAGCAGCCCGCGAGCAGCGGCATGCTTGGCGTCGAGTTCGCGGTCGTAGGTCTCGCGCACTTTTTCCATTTCAGCTTTCAGGGCTTCGTCCGGCCCTTTACCTTCTTTTTTGAGTTTTTCGAGCTGGGTGCCAAAGATCGCCTGCGCCGCCGAATCGCCTTCCATTACACCCATCCTCCCCGTAGGCAGCGAGAAGATAAAATCAGGATCGAATCCCTGCCCGGCCATGGCGTAGTAACCCGCGCCCGAGGCGTGATTGATGGTCAGCACGAGTTTGGGCACGGTGGCGCAGGCCATCGCTTCGACAAAATGCGCGCCCGCGCGAATGATGCCGGAATGCTCGGCTTCCGCGCCGACCATAAAACCGGAAACGTCCTGGACGAACAGGATCGGCGTACCGTGCCGATTGCAGTTTTCGATAAAGTAAGCGGTTTTTTCCGCCGAATCCGTGTAAACGATACCTCCGAATTTCGGGGGCTCGCCGGCTTTTCCTTTGATCATTCCGCGAGAGTTTGCGATCACGCCGATATGAATACCGCCGATCCGCGCCGTGCCGCAGATCATCTCTCTAGCAAAGTCGGCTTGAAATTCATCGAGCTCGCCGCCGTCGAGAATACAATGGAGAACTTCGCGCATGTCGTATGGCTGGCGGTGATCTTCGGGCAGAATGTCGTAAAGTTTTTCCGCCTGGTTCTTTGGAGGTTTTGATTCGGTGACGGAAACTTTCGGCGTTTCTTTGTTCGGCAATTCGGCAACCAGCTTGCGAATTTTTTCCAGACATTCCTTGTCGTTCGCCACGCGGTAATGCGCCACACCGGAGATCGCATTGTGGGTCATCGCGCCGCCGAGAGACTCGTTGTCGATCGTCTGGCCGGTCGCGCCTTTGACCAGGTTTGCTCCGCCCAGGCCCATAAAGGATGTGCCTTCGACCATCAGTATCACATCAGACAGCGCCGGAAGATACGCCCCACCCGCCACGCACATTCCCATCACGGCGGCGATCTGCGGAGTTTTCAGATAGCGGCGCATGATCGAATTGTAATAAAAAATGCGTGCCGCGCCATACTGGCCGGGAAAAACACCGCCTTGATAAGGGAGGTTAACCCCTGCTGAATCAACCAGATAGATGATCGGCACGTGGTTGCGCATGGCGATCTCCTGCGCGCGCAGAATTTTCTTGATAGTTTCGGGATACCACGCTCCGGCCTTTATCGTGGCGTCGTTGGCAACGGCCACGCATTCCCGCCCGTTGATCTTGCCGACCGATGTAACGACGGCTGCCGCCGGCGCCTGCCCTTTATATTCATCGTAGGCGACCAGCAAGCCGATCTCCTGCTGATACTCGTTTTCATCAAAGAGCAGATGAACGCGTTCACGCGCTGTCAATTTTCCCTGCGAGTGAATTTTCTCGATCTTTTCCACACCGCCGCCAAGCTTCAGTTTCTTTTCCAGAACCTGAAACTCTTCGACGAGTTCGCGTAGACGTGATTTTTTGTCTGATGGCTTCATCAAATTACCGGCGTCAGAATCTTTAATTCCTTAATAAACTTAAAATCATCTACATTGAATGTGATCAACGTGAGACCGTATTCAATAGCGGTAGCGGCAATCATCGCGTCGGCGAGGAGCAATCCGCGCGAGTTCGAATGTTTATCAATTAGTTCGATCGCAGTTTGAGCTATTTGATCATTTAGTGGGTAAAATTTGAGACTTTGCAGACTGCGTTTTATGAGATTTTTATCTGAATTGGAAATTGAGCCCTGAATACATTCGATATAAACGATAGTGTCTATACCTATTTTGAGACTTGCCAGAAAAATTTTTACTTCGACATTCCCGTAAAAGATCTTCGACAATACATTGGTGTCTATTAAATGCTCATCCATGTCGCAAATTACTTTTTTGTCGAAGTTTTCTCGTAAGATCTTCTTCTTTTTCTTCCCGCCCTTGCCAAATTCCGGTCACATTCTCAAACGGATCGCTATTAAGTTTTTCCAGTTCGCGTAAAAGTTCCGCCGCCTTTTTTTCATCATCCACTCGAAAAGAGCGATTGATCTTCATCGGTATCTCAATTGTTAAATTACCCATAACTGCCTCACACACCCGATTTTAGCACAATTCGGCCGGAACTGGACTTTGTCATTTAATAACAAAATTCCTGATACTCGTATCGCTTACCGTTGGGTTTTCGATACTGGTCACGCGCAGGCGGGCGGATTTTGTCGGGCGTCCGCCGATGCTTATCACCTGGGTGCCGTCGTTTGGCGTGCCGGCGAGCAGGGTCTCCCAGGTCGTCGTCGCATCGCGGGAGACTTCGATCTTTACATTGCCGCCGGCGATATTATCCGTCGCCCATTCGATCGTGCGCAAAATATTTCGCGGGACGATCTCGCCGCTGTTCAAGCTGTTTAGAGCCAAGCTGCTGCCGCTATAGCGGTAAGCCGCGATCGCGTTCGACGTATTATTGATCGAACGCGCGTTGTCGCGGGCGTTTTCCACGCCGGTCGGTACGCCGTTAAAAATGATTCCCGGATTGGAAAAGTACGGGCGGCGGGTGCAGCCTGAGGTGCACGGATCTACATACGACATCACCGTCCGGTAAGAACCGTTGACCCAATGGCCGAAGCTGTAAGAAAAAGTCCCGCCGGAACCATTTTCCGGATTATGGGAGCTGCCCATATTGTGGCCGAGTTCGTGAGGAAAGCTGAGGTTTCCTACCGCGCAGGAGCGGGCAGTAACTGTAAAGGCGTTATTTTGATTTCCGCCGACTGACCCCATCAGGTTACCGATGCCGCACGCGCCCCCGGTTTCACTCATCATATCCACCAGATCGGCTTGCTTTTCATTGCGCAAAGCCTGGATCGCCGTGTTGTTGCGCAGGTTCGTCAGATCGGTACTGAAATCAACCTCGGTATAAACGTGTTCCTGGGTGTGCACCAGCCTGACGCGCTGTAAAATTTTGCTGTTCAGATAGGAAGTATTCGAGACGTCGATTGCGCTCTGAGCGATGGTTTGCGCCTGGACATCGCCGCCGGCGATGTTTTTGGTGGCGGGCGTATAAACAACCATTACATCTATGCGGTCACCGGAATCGACGCCGGCCAGCGCGCTTTCAAGCTGTTTTCCCGGCGCGGTTTCACCCGCAACTGCGCCGCCGCAGGGGGGAAAGCGGTCCTGATCCAACTGCATCAAGACATTTTTATCGCCTCGCGGCGTGATCTCATAAACGGCCTCGGGCGAATAAATCAGGCCCGACATAAAACCTTTCTTAACGGTCAAGATAACATCGCCTTCGAATTTTCCGCTGATGATCTTTCCCCGCCAGGTAAAATCGTCCATTGCGCGCATCTCAAAACCTTCGGAAACCCGCTGGACGACGTCATAAGTTTTATCATCAAAAAGTGTGACCCTTAGCCGAGCGGTATTTCCCCGAAGCATGCCGGCAAAGTTGATCTCAATCTCACTTTCACGGACCGCGGCCGGAGAAAACTTACTGATCCCCGCCGCAGGGGCTTCTTTTAAGATAAAAAGTTGATCGCGGTTTTGCGCATTGATACAAACAACACCCAACAGTACCAAGGCAAATAAAAGTAACTGTTTCATATCGTCTCTTTTCAATCACGAATGCTAATTATTCATTGTTCATTAATTAACAATTGATAATTAACAATAAATAATTCTTAATTATTTTCCTTAATGATAAATGTAGGCACCATGCCGCCGCCGCTGGAAACATTGGCGAGTTCGGTGAAGGAAAGACGGGTAAAAGCCGAGCCTACCCGCCCGTCAAAAAGCAGCGGGTCGAGATCGACCAGTTGCTCGACAAATTCGATCCCGCCATCGTCCGTCAACGCCGGAAAAACTTCCTTGCTGGTCTTCACGCGTTCCTGCACCAGGTAATCGCCGTCGGCCAGCGCTTTTTTAATCGCTTCTTCCCACTCGCTTTCGGAAACACTCCAGCCGATATAGATCCCGTGGCCGCCATAATCGTCGTTGGGCTTTAAGACCAGCTTGTGCGCGTTTTGCCGGGTGAAATCGACCAGATCGATCTGCTCATTATTATGAACGGTTTTTTCTTCGCGAAACTTGCGCGTCCAGGGCACGTGCGCCTGGATCGCTTTTAATTCTTCTTCGGTAAAAAGATGCGCGTAACGTTCGTTGGTCAGCACTGCAAAGATGGCTTTCTTGTGCACGAGCTTGGAACGAAAACTGTTGGCCATGCAGATCGCGCCGGCCCGATACGCGTCAAGCAGCGCCGGCGCCTGGTCGATGATCGGAATGTACTCGTTGACCAGCAGCCGTTTATAAACGATGTCGATCTCAAAATCACCGCTGCGCAGCCGCCCGCCGGAAAATTCCAGGTCCTGCGGCGCGCAAATGATCGAGGGATACCCCTGGGATTCAAAATACTCCTTGAAGAGTTCAAACTCTTTTATGGTCGGCAGGTCTTTCAGATCGATGATCGCGATCGTCGGTTTATGCTCCGGCTTGTGCCCAAGAAATTCTTCATAGCTGGAGAGTAAGACCGCCAGCATTTTCGAACGCCCTTCCAGACTCTGCAGCTTGTAGGTCTCCGCGAATTTCTGCATCACGGGGAGAGTTTGAAAGATCTCGGTCGCCGAATCGGCAAAAGCAATTCCGGCCGGGCTCTCACCGTTTAGCTCGACATAGCTGTAGGTGTCTTCGGTCAGAAAAGAATCAAGACGCGCGGAAGCTGAGACCTGCTTGTATTTCGGATCGATGGAAACCAGGTCGCGTTCTATCTCTGAAGTGACACCCAATTCGCTAAGAATTTCTTCACTTTCCACGGCGGCGTCTTTAACCTTTTGCAGCGCGCTCCAGATCGTTTCACAAATGCCGGTGATCCGCTTCCAATCGCTTTCCATCACGAAATGCGGACGCAGATAGGGCGACAGCGGACGCCCGCCAAAGATCAGTTTAGCCTGCTCCAATCCGTCACTTAAAGTCTTCCGTGAAGATTCCGCTAATTCTTTATCTTCTAAGAGTTTATGGTAATGTGCGACCGCTTCAGATAGCATTCTGTCCGTCTCCAAAAATAGATTGATCTCCAAAAAGAACAGGAATTGTTTGATAAAAACTCAGCACGGAATCGTCGGCGCCGTTGGCAAACTGCTTGCCTACTTTATTGATCGGAAAACACGCGTTACCGTCCTTAAAAACGACCGCCGCTCCGTATTCATTTTCTTCCCAGCGCCCGTCAAAATTCCGGCAGATACATTCGCCGAGAAAACTTCCCAATGTCTGACTTATGCCTTCGACTTTGTCGGGCTCCAGCCTTAAACGCTGTCGTTCGATAAACCCGTCAAGCCACTCTACCGACCGCTCGTCATAGCCCAGTTCCTGATCGGGAAATTGCTGTATCACCAATTCTGCGTTGGCCTTAATGCGGTCGATCAATTCCATTTAGCTTCCCCTACTTAGCCATATCGACTATCAGATCGAATTCATTTTTAGTCAGCGGCGTTACGGAAAGCCTGCCCTGCCTGACCAGATACATATTGGCCAGATCGGGCTGCGCTTTGATCTCCGCCAATGTCACGGGCTTTTTGAATTTTTTGACCGGCTCCAATTCAACCGCCGCCCACTGCTCATCGGTTGGATCGGGAAAAAATTCTTTAGACACTTTTGTCAGACCAACCACGGCTTTTTCGGTTACGGAATGATAGTAAAGAACCTTATCGCCTTTTTTCATGGCCTTGAGATTATTGCGAGCCATAAAATTACGCACACCGGTCCAATCGGTCTTGCCGTCCTTTACCAGGTCGTCGTATGAATAAGCGTCAGGTTCGGATTTTACCAGCCAATAGTTCATATTTTTAGTAATAAGTAGTTGGTAATTAGTAATTGGTGAACGGCAATTTGCGATAACCTGCATGGGCTAATTACCTATTACCAATTACTAACTACATTCATTTTTTATTCGCCTTCGCCGCTTTTTTATTCAGCCATTTCGCCCAGCGTTCGAGCAGCGGGCGGAAGGGCTTGAATATTTTTCCTCGCCAGTTGTTTTCCGCCTGCTTATCGCTCCATGAGCGGAGCTGTTTCTCCGCGTATTGGCGCACTTGCTGTTCGAGCGCGTTTTTCTTGACCGAATGCCGCAGGGTCAAATAATAGTGCTGGCCAACAAGTGAGAAGATCAGTCCCGCCATGTTCGACTTAAAAGCCATCCTCGGCATTATCCGGTTAAAATAGCTTTCGGTCGGTTTTAGCAGCGCGCCGGTTGATATCTCCATCCACGCCGATTGATTTCCCATCCGCGGATGATAAAGCCCGGGCAGGTCGGACTTCATCGGAATATTCATATTTTTTAGCCGCGGCTCATTGATAAAATCCACCAGGCGAAGTTTTTCCAGCCCGCGCATATGCTCGATCGGTACGCTCTTAAGAATTTTCTCCAGCGTTTCGTCGGTTTTCTTCGGCAGATCGATAGTTGATTGATTCTCGATTTTTAATGACATAAAAACAATTTGGTATTGATAAATCTATGTTAGCAATGAACTTTCGTCAAGAAGTCTGCCGGAAGCGAAGTTGCGACAGTTCTGCCGCAAATTTTGTGGCAGATAGTCCACAGTTTCCTCAGGTCCGATCTGCGATGTTCCGCTAACCTTAATAATATCTTATATTTAATAACTTTCCTTAAAATGGCACGAGCCTTGTATATAGTTAAGCAGCTAAGTGTTTTTAATTATAAATTAATGTCTCTACAAAATACTATCGCGCAGACGATCGGCGCTAGCGGAACCGGCCTGCATACGGGTGTCGAGGTCAATCTCGCCCTGCGCCCGGCCCCGCCCAATACGGGTTATATTTTTATCCGTACCGATCTGGACAATTTCGAGATCCCGGCTTCGGCTGAATATATTTCGCACTGCAGCTACGCCACCACGCTGCTGCGGCGGGGCGTGCTGCTCTCAACCGTGGAGCACCTGCTTTCGGCATTGCGCGGCGCGAATATCGATAATTGTTTTATCGATGTGGACAACCTGGAAATCCCCATCATGGACGGCTCTTCCGAAGATTTTATCGACCTGATCGAACGCGCCGGCATCCGCCAGCAGGATACGAACAAAAGATTTTTTCAGGTGCTCAAACGGGTGGATGTTGAGCTCGGCGACCGGCGAATGAGCATCGAGCCGGCGGAAACGTTTGAGATCGAATGCGTAATAGATTTTCCGCACCCGATGATCAATCGGCAGAAATATCACTTTGCGCTCGAGAACGGATCATTCCGCCGCGAGATCGCCTCGGCGCGGACTTTTGGATTTACCGCTGAGATCGAAATGCTGCGCCAGGCAAATCTGGCGCGCGGCGGATCGCTCGATAACGCGATCGTGCTGACCGAAGACGGGATGCTGAACGAAACACCGCTGCGTTTTCAGGATGAATTTGTGCGGCACAAAATTTTGGACATTATCGGTGATTTTGCGCTGCTGGGAATGCCGGTGCTGGGGAAAATAACCGCGGAAAAAAGCGGGCATTCAGTTCACGCCGGATTGATGACCAAGCTTCTAAAAACCGAAGGCGCGTGGAAGATCATCGAATAATTATTCCGCCATCGGGTCCCACTCGGTCTTAGCGATGACGCCCGCCAGCATCAGCGCATTTGTTTCTTCGTAGTACCTGATCAGCCAGGTCAGCCCGTCGGTGGTCTTTTTGGTCCACTGCATATCGTAGATGTGAAACTGGTCGCCGGCCTTATAAACGTCTTTGCTTACCCCAAACATTTTTATTGCCTGCGCCTTTAGGTCAAAGCCCTTTTTATAGCGCAGGCTGATCTCGTAGACGATGCCTTTGGCAGGGATCTTGGCGGAGTCGATCATCTGCACTTCGACTTCATAGTCTTCGTTGCGCTCGGTCTTTTTCCCGGTCGTAGCTTTATAAATAAATTTGGCGTTGTCTTCTTCACTTAGGCCATGAACTTTGAAATTAATACTTTCAACGTTGCCTTTGGCAAACGGCAGCGTGGCTTCCAGCCATTCAAAACGGTTGTCGACCTCGGCATTCCGTAAATTTATCTGCCTGGCAAAATCAGCGAACGGCATACCGAGATATACTTTTCCCAGTTCTACCGGAATAAATTGTTTTTGTTTGAGATAGCTGTACTTGTTTTTCGTCTGTGCCGGTGAGGCGGCCGCAGCCAAAAGTAAAAATAAGATCAGGATAAACGTTTTTTTCATAGTCACTGTTTCTTTATATCATCAGTCTTAAACTTAATGGGGGCAAAGTGCTGCTTGGCAGCGAGAACGGAGATGATCTTCTCCACGCATTTTTTTATCCCATCCGGATATTTGCCTTCCCTGAAATCGGGGATCATGACCTCGCCGATATTTCTTATTTCTTCATTCGAGAGATCCTTTTGCAGCCGGCTATCGATCTGGATGTACCATCCCCGGTCTTTGATGGCAACCACCAGCAGCGCGCCGCCATTTTTCGCGCCTATTTTCCACTCGCGCGCCATTTCCAGTGAATAACCGGATATATCTTTCCCGCCGGTTGTGTCAATTACGGCGATCCCCAGATCTATCTCCGCCTTCTCACGCAGCTCGCGCAAAACACGTTCTGTCTCGTCCTTTTCGCTCTCTGAGAAAATACCGCTTAGATCGTTCAGAAAACCGGTCGGACGCTGTAATTTCACCGGCCCCGCCCCGATCTTGTCCGGCTGCTTAGCCGGTTTATCCGCCGGTTTATCCGCGTCTTTTCCGTTTTGAGCAAAAGCGGAAATAGAGATAAACAAGATCAAACCGAGCAAACGTATCTTTGAAATGTTTCGTACCTTCATCCGGCTATTTATCAGTATCCCAATCCGGGGTGTGAAAGGTGCCATCTTCATCGATCCTTTGATAGGTGTGCGCGCCGAAAAGATCGCGCTGCGCCTGAATGAGATTGGCCGGCAGCCGCCGGGTGTAATACGCATCGTAATACGCCAGGCAAGACATCAGGCAGTAGGATGGAAACCCACCGGCCGCCGACACCGCGGCTGCCTCGCGCAGATCAGATCGTTTTTCATTCAAGACGCCCGCAAAAGCCGGATCCAATATCAGATTTGATAAATTTTTATCGTCGGCAAAAGCGCGCCGTATATCTTCAAGCAGGGCCGCGCGTATGATGCAGCCCCCGCGCCATATCGTTGCCACGCGGGTAAGGTCGCTCCCGTACCCTTTCTCTTCCGAAGCGGTTTTAAGTAAAGCGAGGCCTTGCGCGTAAGTCAAAATAAAAGCTGCGTGAAGAGCATTTTTCAAATGGTGAATTGTGAATTGTGAATTGTGAATCGACACATCGCTTCCGGCTTCCGAATTCCGGCTGCTCGCCTCCATTCTTTCTTTCTTCATGGCCGAAATTTGCCGCATCGTTACGGCGGAATCGATCGTCGGCACCGGCACGCCAAGGTCCATCGCCGCCTGCGAGGTCCATTTACCGGTTCCCTTTTGGCCGGCGGTATCGAGTATCATTTCCACCAAAGGCTTGCCTGTTTTCTCATCGGTTTTCCGCAATACCTTTTCCGTTATCTCAATGAGAAAGGAATTTAATTCGCCCTTGTTCCACTCCGCAAAAACATCGGCGATCTCGCTATAACTTAACCCGCCTTCTCCGGTGCCGCGCTGCATCAGGTCGAAAGTTTCCGCAATAAGCTGCATCAATCCATACTCGATGCCGTTATGCACCATCTTGACAAAATGCCCCGCGGAACCGCTGCCCACGTGCGCCGCGCAAGGCTCCCCATTCACTTTTGCCGAAACCGATTCAAGGAGCGGCCTGATCCTTTCATACACGACAGGGTCGCCGCCGGCCATTATGCTGGGGCCGTGAAGCGCGCCTTCCTCTCCGCCTGACACCCCGAGGCCCAGGAATCTCAAGCCGCGTTCCAACAGATATTTCTCGCGGCGTTCCGTGTCGGTAAAGTGCGAATTACCGCCATCAATGATCAGATCGTTTGACGCGAGCAAAGGAACCAGTTCATGGATCACGCTATCGACGATCGCCCCCGCCGGAACCAGCAGCATGATATTTCGCGGACGAGACAACTGGCGAACGAGGTCTTCCAGGTTTTCGGCGGCGGCTATATTGAGGCCCGCGCCGTCCAGCAGCAATAACTTCCGCTTTTCCGGGCTGAGATCATAACCGACGCATTGATATCCCTTTCCTGCCGTATTCAACAGAAAGTTTCTGCCCATCGTTCCCAGGCCGATCATTCCGAATTGCGCATTATTCATAAGGGGACTCATAAAATGGATTATACCCGCCAAACCTCAGCCTTGCTTAGATCGGCGCGCCATCTTTCGTCATTTTCTTCAAAGGTCCACCAGGCCGACAAAACCATTTGCACGAACGCCCATTTTCTTATCTCATCTTCGGCGATCCGCAGAGTTTCGGAAAATTGCCGTACGGCCAGATCCAAGGCGGCGGAAATATCAGGCTTTTCGGCCATCCACTCCCGGTGATTATTGAGAAAAACGCCGACGTCATAACCTATGCTTCCGACAAGCCCTTTGGGATCGATCACTAAATAGGGTTCGCGCTCCGCCGATAAGATATTTTCGTGATGAAAATCGCCATGCAGCAAATATCCGTGTTTTCTCTTACCGGCCAGTTCATTGTAAAAATTCTGCGCTTTTTTAATTTTTTGCGCGGGAAACCCGGTGTTTTCGGCCCGGCGAAATCCATCGATCCAATTTTCCAGCAGGTGATATTCCGTGTCTTCCGGAATTTTGCGAACGAGTTTTTTCAAAATGCCGGCGGCGATCTTTACAGCTTGCGCGTCGTCCTGCAGACAGAGCTTTCCCAGGCTTTCACCGGGCGTTAATTTTTCCAGCAGCATGGCGTAACACATCCCGTCTACATCCAGCAGCCTGACCGCGCCATCGCCATCGTAAAGTCGTAATGTTTTTACTTCATTAAAAAATTCCAATTTTTCGCCGGGAAAACCGATCTTAAGAACAGCCCGGGAACCGTCTGCGCGGAGGCAGGGAGCAACAAAGTGATACGACAGGTTTTCGTAAGGATTTTCGATCCTCAAAGACCAATTCGCCGCCGTTTCCCGTGCGATCTCAGGCAATTCTGCCAGCCATTTCTTACCGCTTTCGCCAAACATACCCGTTATGGTCCGGGTGAATTTTTGCGGCAAATTAAAACTGTCACGCTCCTGCATTCTTGACGAGTTTAGCTTTCTTGTAGATTCTTAACAAATGAAAACTTTGCTCGAAGCTGTCCGCCCGACTACTTTTATCGAACCGGAAAAACTCAACAAACATCTCGGCCTCGAGATCACGGTTGCTACCGAAACCTTTCAGCACACCGGAAGTTTTAAATTTCGCGCCGGCTACAATGTCGCGCTGAACGTGCCTAATGACGAGCTTTTTACCGCTTCGTCGGGAAACTTCGGACAGGGTTTGGCGCGGGCGTGTATGCTGCTGGGCAAAAAATGCTTGGTCGTGATGCCTGAGACCTCGGCGCGGGTAAAGATAGACGCGGTGGCTTCATACGGCGCGACGGTCGATCTTATTAACGTAAATACAATTTCGCGCAATGACCGTATCGCGCAGATCGCCGCGGAAAAATCCGAAGCATATTTTGCCAGCGCTTATGACGATCCGTGGGTGATCGAAGGCAACGCGAGCCTCGGCGATGAATTGGCAAGTTGCGGCAAGGACTTTGACCTGGTGATCGCGCCTATCGGAGGCGGCGGCCTGACCTCAGGAATTATTACCGGCTTGCGGCGCAATGGAAATGAGACACCTGTCTATGCCGCGGAACCGCTGTTGGGAAACGATGCCGCGCTTTCGCTGCGCGAAGGCCATATTGTCAAAAATGAACAGGAACCCGCGACCCTGGCCGACGGCGCGCGCACCATCTGCATCGGCGAACATAATTGGAAGATCCTCTGGCACGGATTAAAAGACGTGATCGAAGTTTCGGAAGAAAAACTCGTCGAAGCCGTGCGGCTTTATTTCACGCTTGCCAATCTTAAAGTAGAACCGACCGGCGCCTTGAGCCTGGGCGCGATCCTGGAACAGCCGGAAATGTTTGCGGATAAGAAAATTTGCCTGGTAGTCAGCGGCGGGAATGTCGATGCGGAAGTGTACAAAGAAATTTTAACGTAAGCTACACAAGTTAATTTCCTCAAGGTCCGGAAGGGTTGCTTGCGCCCGCTGCTTATAAATAAACTGCCACTAGCTTTAGCCCAGCAAAGTATCAGGCTAAAGACCAATTCAGATTTGTCAGATCTTTAACCACTAGCTAAAGCTAGTGGCAATTTATAAACAATTAAGAGCGGGCGCAAGCGGCCCTTCCTGACTTGAGAGGTAATCAAGATGTGTCTTTTTAAGTAAGATCACCGCAACCCCTGCCCGATTTGCTGCGTTCCAAAAGCGCCGATGCCGTTTAGCTTGAAGCTGAAAACGTAGCGGTTTTCGCGTCTGACACCGACATTGACGTTGTAGGACTGGAAGGCGACCGAGCAGCAATCAAAGGCGTAGCCGATGGTGCCGGTCGCGCTGATAAGCGGTGAAGTTTTGGTTGAGCGTTTGTTTTCGAAATCGAAGAAAAGCGATGAGCCGAAGAACCATCCGCGGTCGCGGTTGCCGAGGAAAAAGGATGGGCTCCATTGCGAACCGCGCAGAGTGCCGGGTTCCTTGCCAAAGGGATTGTTGAATTGCTGCAGCGAAGGGATCAGCGTAACCGCGCGCGTGTAGTAAAAGGTTTGAAAAACTTTCACCAGCTTGGTGTCATAGCCGACGGTGAGCGAAATATCGCGCAGGCCGTCGCGCTGCACGCCGAGGTCAAACCGCGTGCTGACAAAGATGGTCTTGCTCGGCCGATAGGTCATATCAAAATTAAGCGGCGACCAGCGGCGCGGAACCCCGCCAAATGTAAAAGACGTAAGATCGGTTATCGAAGCGATCTCGTTGCGCCGGCCCGGATCTAACGCTCCGCCGAAATAAGGATCGAAGAAATATTTCCCGCGCACAGTAACGGTAAAGATCTCGTACGGCTGGATCGAAAGAGGCTTTTCATCAGGCTTCGGATCTTCCCGGCGACGGGCCCGCGCTTCATCGGTTACGGCCTCAGTATAATGGCGGGTAAAAAAGCGGTTGACGACGCCGAATTCGACTTCGTTGGTGTCGGTAAAAGTGTCTTCGTAATCGAATCTTATTATCTTGTCGAAATTAGATATGCCTTTTGTCAGGCGATAGGTCACGTAAGGCTCGATGACATGGCGAAAACGAAAATCGCCGTTGCTTCTGTAAAAATTCTTTGCCAGCGCCACGGGCTTGAGGTCGAGTTCGAATTGAGCATAGGTCCGGAGCAGATCTTTGCCGGTCACCAGACGATTCGGGTCAAACGAATTGGAATAATAGGTCGTCCGCGCACCGGCGGTGGCCGTCACTGACATTCCCGCAAAGTGAAACGGCACAGACACTTCCGGGTAGAAATCGAGCCGCTGCCCCAGGGAGGGCGTGTTAACCGGATCATTCCCGGCCGCCTGTTGATAGGCCGCCACGCTGTCGACCGATTCTCGCCGGCTGACGCCTTCCAGCGCCGTCTTGAACGAAAAATAAACTGGCAATTTCTTAATGAAACTTAACGGCGTTGGGCGTTTTTCAAAACTGATGCTGGGCAGATTTTTGGTTGAGATACGCACGTTAGGGATCGTGATCACCTGCGAGCGGGCCAAAAAATTCAAAGTATAGCTGTCCCAGCTTTTATTGATAAAAAGCTGCGAATTTTCTATCGGCGAAATGACCTGCTGAATGCCTTCGGAAAAAACCTGGCGAAAGGCAAGGTTGGAATACAAACGCACGTCGATCGCGGCGGTAAAACCGTTCGGAAAATAATGCACGCCGTTGGCATAGAAAGTCGTACCGCCCTGATTCGGATGCGTGGCGTCTTCACCGGGGCCGAGCACGCGGTCTTTCACGCCGAAAAATCCGAAATCCAGGTATGAACGCGAATTAGCGCGCGTGCGCACGTCAAAGCCAAACCCGTATCCGCGCGATGAATAAAGATCGGTGCGAAACGTTATGTCAGCCGAACGCCCCAATGTTTTGTAATAGGCCGTCGAAAGCCGAAAGCCCTTGCTTCCGGAAAATCCGAAAGTCGGCGTAAGAAATCCGGAAGCACGGTCCTGTTTTTTTATCGGGATCGAAGCATAAGGCAGCGGAATTATCGGAACATCCCTGACGCGAAATTTGGGGCTTTTTAACTTTATCCGGTCATTCGTTCTGATATTGGCTTTCTTAGCGGTAAAACTCCATTTAGGGACCGCATCTTCGCAAGCCGTAAATTTCCCGTTATAAACGACCACCTCGTTCAGCGAGATCCGCTCGACGCGGTCAGCGGTAAAATAAATGATCGTGCCGTCGGCGGTTTGATTCGTAAAGCCCGTCGAATTTACGAAGTAACCCAGTTTAGTGTCGTAATTCCATTCCGCCTTGGAGCCGGTGATACGCTGGTCGTCGCCCTGGTCAAAGACCACGTTCCCTTCTGCCACCATTTTGCTGGTTGCTTCGTAGATAGTGATCTTGTCCGCCTGCAGGCGATAAATGCCGTAGCGAACGTCAACGTTGCCTTCGTGAACGACCACCCGCTTGCCGTCTTCGCCCGTGCCTGCGTTATGATTGGAATAGACCACCACGCTGTCACCGCCGCCCTCAGGCTTATTCGCGCCGTCTTTTTTAGGCGTGGGGGAAACATTCACGTCTTGCTGGATGGGATTTACATTGGGCGTATCGGTGATCGGGTTTGCAACTTTGCGGTCCACCGGGTTAGTTTCCTGAGCATTTACGGCGGACAAAAACACCACCAGCGTGAGTGCGGAGTAAAACGCGAGGTGTCCTATTAAACGCTTGAAGGTCATCAATTTAACTGACTGAAATTCCGGTGTTCGAAAAATTTTAACACAGCCGTTTGGGGAAAATGAAACAAGCGTTTCATTTAGTAAATTAATCTGCTATAACCTAGATGAAATATGTCCACGTTACCGATAATTCTCATCGTCGAAGACGAAGAATTGCTGCGCAATATACTCCGGCAGATACTGGAGGACGGGGGCTACGGTGTAGCGACCGCCAGCAGCGCCGAAGCGGCCCTGGAAATTTTTACGACCGAGGACATCGCGCTGACCCTGACCGATATACGGATGGGGGGAATGGACGGCCTGGAGCTGCTTGACCAGCTTAAGGCGGTCGACAGCGAAGCCCTGGTGATCGTGATGACCGCTTATTCCTCGGTGGATTCCGCCATAGCCGCTTTGCGCAAAGGCGCCTACGACTACGTCACCAAACCTTTTGTTAATGAAGACCTGCTGCAAAGGGTCAGAAACGCGTTGCGCCAGCGTGAATTGTTCAGGGAAAACCGCGCGCTGCGCCGCGAGCTGGATAAACGCTACAGTTTTTCCGAGATCATCGGCACTTCCGAAGCGCTGCAGAAAGTTTTCCGGCTGGTGGAGAAAGTTGCCACCACTAACGCCAACATTTTGATACAGGGTGAAAGCGGGACCGGCAAAGAACTGGTCGCCCGCGCGATCCATTATCACAGCCCGCGCTCGGACAAACCTTTTCTCGCGGTAAATTGCGGCGCCTTGCCGGAAAGCCTGCTCGAATCGGAACTCTTCGGGCATACCAAGGGGGCCTTTACCGGCGCGGTAGGCGCCAAGCCGGGCCTTTTCCGCTCAGCCGAGGGGGGAACAGTGTTTCTGGATGAGATCGGCGAAGTATCGCCCGCTTTGCAGGTGCGGCTTTTGCGCGCGCTGCAGGAGCACGAGGTTACTCCTATCGGTTCGAGCCTGGCCGTAAAATTCGACGCGCGGATCATTGCCGCCACCAACCGCGATCTGGAAAATGAGGTAAAAGAAGCGCGTTTCCGCGAAGACCTTTATTATCGCCTTAACGTGATCGAGATCGGGCTGCCGCCGCTGCGCGACCGCCGCGAAGATATTCCGCTGCTGGCAAAACATTTCGCCTCTAAGGTCGCGCGTGAACAAAAGACCGGAGAAAAAGCCATCTCGACCGAAGCTATGTCCGCATTGATAAATTACCCTTGGCAAGGCAACGTCCGCGAACTGCAAAACGCGATCGAGCGCGCTTTTATATTAAGCGGCGAGCTGATAGATCTATCGAGCCTGCCTGATCGCATTGCGCAAAATTCCGGAGGCGGCCTGCCGATGCGCGATCCGGAAGGGCTGCGCCCGACGCTGGATGAAATGGAACGCCGCTATATCAATGAGATCATGCGCTCAGTCGATGATGACAAAGCGCAGGCGGCGAATATACTCGGCATCGATCTTTCGACACTTTACCGGAAATTAAAACGATACGACGAATAATTTGGAGCGCGGGCATCTTGCCCGCAAAGATCGCGAAGCGGTCTAAATATTATTTATAAGGAGAATCATATGGGACCCCAACATGGAGCTTTTTGCTGGACTGAATTAAACACGCGCGACTCAGCCGCCGCCAAACCTTTCTATGCCGAACTGTTCGGCTGGAAATTCAAGGAGAGTAAGGATGGAATGCCCTACACCGAGTTTGGCCTTTCTGAAGACCAACCCGTTGGCGGCATATTTCAGTTGCCGGACGAGATGGCAAATATTCCGCCGTTTTGGATGGCGTATGTTGCCGTCGACGACGTGGATGCCTCGGCCGCCAAGGTCGCCGAACTCGGCGGAAAGATCCACAAAGAACCGGCCGATATCCCCGGTGTGGGACGTTTTTGTATCATTGCCGATCCGACCGGGGCCGTCATAGCGCTGATCACGATCAACATGAGCCCGGACCATAAATCTTAAAAACTAGTAGCGCCGGCGTCCCGCCGGCTGTCGTGAAGGTGTCTCGCCTTCACCGTATAGTTGCTCTAATCGCAATACCGGTATCTTACTTTCCGTTCCGGAAACTGTCGGCGAGACGCCGACAGGACAGCCGCCGGGACGGCGGCGCTACAGTTAATTCCCTTACGTAATAAAGATTTAACCGCCTTCCGTACCCACCCTTCTTTTCAACCGCCCCCCAGTCTGATAGAATTTACGTTTTCGGAAAATCCGAAATTCGTACTTATCTATAATTATTTTAAGAAGGACCTATCAAAATGAAAAAAGTCGGAATACTGGTCGGGCGTGAAGTCACTTTTCCCGAATCGATCATTAAAGCAATTAATGAAAAAGGCGGCGGTGAGATAACCGCTGAGTATGTAACGATCGGCGGCATCCGCCTCGATGAACCGATGCGTTATGACGCCATCATCGACCGCATCTCGCACGAGGTTCCCTATTACCGCGCGACGCTAAAGCGTTTCGCGCTGGAAGGCACCTATATCGTCAACAATCCGTTCTGGTGGTCGGCTGACGATAAATTCTTTAACTTCAGCCTGGCGGCCAAGCTCGGCGTGGCGATACCGAAAACGGTCCTGCTGCCGCAGCACTCTTACATCCCGGATATCACGCCGGAATCTTTACGCAACCTGGAATTTCCGATCGACTGGCAGGGCGTGGTTGATTACGTCGGGTTTCCCGCGTTCCTCAAGCCTTTTGACGGCGGCGGCTGGAAGAATGTTTCCAAGATCCACTCGCTCGAAGAGCTGTGGCATGAATTCAACCAGTCAGGAAAGCTTTGCATGACGCTGCAGGAAGGCATTGAATTCGATCAGTTTGTGCGCTGCTATTGTGTCGGGCAGGAAAAAGTTTTGATCATGCCGTATGATCCGACCAAACCTTATCTTTCAGGCATGCAGTATGTGAACGTTGACGATTATCTTACGCCGGAGCTTCACGCCCGTGTGGAAAAAGATGTGCAGACCATCTGCCGTTCGCTGGGATACGATCTGAACACGGTCGAGTTTGCCATCAAGGACGGCATTCCTTACGCGATCGACTTTATGAACCCGGCGCCGGATGCGGAGATAGCTTCGGTAGGTGACTATAACCACAATTGGGTGGTCAACGAACTGTCGGATTTTCTGATCAAGAAGCTGAGCTCACCGGCCGATACCACCCCGCACTACCGCTGGGACGGCATGCTTAACCCGCCGGTTGATGCCAAAACGGCTTCGGTGAAAAAGACCGCTTCGACCGCGGATAAGAAAACAAAAACTACGCGAGCGAAAAAAGCGGCTAAGTAAGGCCTAAAAGAAAAAGGCAGAAACGCGACAGTTATGGAGCGTGTCTCAGGAAACTGATTAACACGCTCCATAACTGTCGCGTTTCTGCCTTTGGGCATAATTCTAAACTCTAATCACTATCCTCGTCTTCTTCCATCGCGGGAAACCTGTCGGCCAAAACTTTTCCGCCGATCATGAGTCCCATCCAGATCAACACGGCCGCGGCGGTACAGGCCCAGCCGATGTTTGAGACGATCTGTTCGCCGGTGAACATTCCAAACATTATCACGGCAAATCCGAAGAGCGAGATGCGCATCGTGATGGCTTTGTTGCGCTGTATGCCTTCCAGCAGGTTTATCCGCCTGATCTCGATCTCCATATAATCTTCATCGTTATTCAGCCGCATAAAATAATCGATCTCATCCTGCGCCCAACGCTTCAGCGCATTGTTTTTAGCGGCGCGTACCGCGGCGGAAAAATGGTGAACAACGTGCGCCAGTTTCCCTTCGCGCAGCGCGAGTTCGGCCAGGCCTTTGGCGGAACGAAAGTTATCGGCGTCGAGATCGAGCGCGCGCATAAAAACATTCCTGGCCCGTTTTTCATCGGCGTACTGCAGATAGCTTTCGCCCAGGCGGGAAAGGAAATCGGCATTGTCGCTGCCGCGGCGTTCGGCCAGCCGCATAAAGGCGTCCGCCTTGTGGCGCAATTTTTCATCGCGCTGCAAGCCGGCATAGGAATACAGGCAGCGGGCTGATTCAAACAGCAGCCAGGCGTTGGTCGGGTTGAGCAGCAACGCGCGGCGAAAAGCTTCCAGCGCCTGCAGCAAATTACCGTTCAGACGCAGCTCATTGGCCACCCGGCGCAGCTCTTCAGCTTTTTCAATTTCTGCGGCGATCTGCTCCTGGGCCGTCTTTTCCGTATCGGTCTTAATTCTTTTTCTCGCGGTGCGGTCATGAAATTCGGTCAAAGAATTTTCCAGCACCTCATTTGAAGGCAGCCGCAGGTCTTCCGTCCGGCGATTTATTTGTTTGGGGTCTATCAGGTAATCGCGAAGCTCGAGCGAACGGCTGTCGAGTTTATCTTCCGCCAAAAGCGGGAATAAAAAATGCACCAGCGAGCGATAGCCGACGCCTCCCGAGGCGGTAACAAAAGCGGCCCCTTTTCCCTGGATCTGGCTGCGGTAGCGGTAAAACACTTCACCGCCGCGGCGGATCGCGCGCAGGGCCTGCGTCTCGACGCGTTCGATATCGGAAACTTTCAACTGCCGGGCCTGGCGATTGAACCATCCCCAAATGACCGGTATCAAACCGGTACGATAGACTTTCTTCCCGTCAAAAACGATCCGGTCAGACCAGGCCAGCAGCGGCAATATAAGCCAGGCGCCGCAAAATACGATCGTGCCCAGGAGAAGGAATTCGAGATAGATAAGAAAGCCGGAGAAAAAGGTGAGCAAAAAAAGCGCGGCAAAATAACTGCCGGGCGACACCCGTACATTACATCTTTGGCCGTCCAGTGTAACGGTGGTTTCCGGCCGAGTTTCAAAAACTGATACGGGTTCGCTCTGTTCCATCTTGCAGTTTAATTATAACAGGAAACGTTCAATCGCCCGCCAATTTTTGAAATTGCGGCTTTTGCTATTCCGGTTCCGTGGCAGAGGGTTCAGGGGGGAGTTCTTTGGCTTTATCCGGAGCGATCTTTTCAAGTTTGGTGATGGCTTCGCGCGCGGTGCCGCTCATCGGCAGCGGCTTGCCGTCGCCCGTCTTAGCTTCACGCCCGGCTTTACCGATGGTGAAATATATCTCAGCGGCTTCAGCGGTCTTGCCCTGCTTTTCGTAAATATCGGCCAGAGCAAAATTCACCGTTTCTTTTGAAGGCAGCACCGTGCTTTGTGAAAGCATATCGCTGTACATGGCGGCGGCTTCATCGAGTTTACTCTCGGAAGCCAGCACTTGCGCCAGCGCAAATTTGGCGAGCGCGGCAGTCTCTTTATCGCTGCTCTTGACCGATTCCTGCAGTTCCGTGATGCCGGTGGCGCGGTCGAGCTTTAATTTTTCTACCGCCATAAAAAACCTGGCGCGGTCGCTAAACGGGCTGCCGTATTTGCCGGCCACGTCCTGAAAAGCCGTGATCGCCGCTTCCGAACGTTCTTTGTCCGTAGCGTAGGTCTTCTCGGTGTAACCGGGCATCGGCGAGGCAGTAACCATCGCCTGCGAGGTCTCGATAGCTTTACCCAAAGCTGCCTGGGCGGCACCGTTCTGCCGTCGGCTGTAAGAGTAAATAATGAGTACGACAACGACGATCGCGATCACGGCCAGCAGGCCGTAAAGGATCGTTCTTCCTTTGCCTTCCAGCCCTTTGCCGAGATGCTCGACCTGTTTGCCGACGTTTTCCTGAAACGTGTCTTTATAAACTGTTTTTTTCTGCTCTTCAGCCTGTTCGGCTTGTCGTCTTTTTCGTGCCATGATTATTGCAAGATTATATAGTTAATGTGTTCTATTAAGTGTAATTTGTTCTTTCAAAATAAACCAATCTAGCTTTCAGAATGACGGTTGTCAAGCACGCAAAATACGTAAAATTCCAGCGTTTTACGGTTTATTTGGATCTAAGCTATTGGTGGGAACGGAAAATCCGAAAATTTTCCGGGAACAAATTGAACAAAATGGTGTCTAATATAACAGTTCGCGTATATCGCGGATGAGCAGTTTTGAGGGTTTGCTGGTCGGGAGAAAAAGGCGGAGTATGTTTTTCCAGAAGTCAATCACATTTGACGGAGAAGAACTAAACCAGTCCGTTTTGGCGGCACGCTCCAATACTGACTCCGTGGCCGAGACGGCCGAAACCCCGTTCCTTGAAAAACTTAAAGCCGGCGACCCGTTGGCTTTCGACCAACTGGTAACCCGCTATTCCGCGGATATTTACGGGCTTTTAGTGAAAATGACGGAAGACCCGGAAGAAGCTAAAGACCTGACCCAGGAAACCTTTTTACGGGCACTGCGCAATATCGGAAGCTTTCGCGGCGAGGCCGATATCAAAACCTGGCTTTTCCGCATCGCGATCAACGAATCGCGCAACCGCCACCGCTGGTGGAAGCGCCGCCGCCGCGATATGACGGTCTCGCTCGAAGCGGAAAGCGAAGTGCTGGGGCTGAACGAAAGAATTGCTTCGCCAACCAGCGAAGACCCCGAAATGGCGGCGATCAATCATGAACGCGGCCAGGCATTGCAAAAGGCGCTCGCGGAATTGCCGCAAAATTACCGGGAAGTGGTGATCTTGCGGGACATAGAAGGATTAACATACGAGGAGATAGCCGGCGCATTACAGACGAATGTCGGCACGGTAAAATCGCGGATCGCCCGTGGACGCGAAGAATTACGGCGAAAACTTAAGGGTATTTGAAAAATTGGCGAATGATTGACCTGCCCCGGTTTCACTTTTGAAAGACGAAAACTCGGTGCCAGAGGGTATCAAAGGTGACGAAACGGTTCAGGCAAGAGACCAAAAAGGCGTTTGCAGTTGTTTGAAAAACGACCAGCAACTCAGAAATTGCAGATGCGCTTTGGAAGTCGATCGAATGAACTAACGCGTTGTTTCCTGGGAATTAAGTAAGGAACCAGCCGGGGTTGGCCAGTCATTCGCCAAGCGAAAAATATGACCTGTGAAGAATTACAATTTAATCTTTCCTTTTACCTGGAAGACGAACTGACGAGTGATGAACGCGCGGCGGTGGAAAGCCACATCGGCGTTTGTCCGCTTTGCCGTATCAAATTGGCCGAATACCAGGAACTTTCCCGCGAACTAAGAACGGCCGCGGCCCCGGCGATCCCCGATTCGCTGGTGCATTCTATTCAGAATACTTTGCGGGTGGAGCTGGCGGTGCGGAAAAAACAGCCCGTTCAGTCTCTCAGAGCAAAATTACAGGAATGGCTCGAACCGCGCGTGCTGCCTTACGGTGTAGGAACCTTTGCCTCGCTGACTCTTTTTTCTCTTCTGACGCTGGGAATAATGCTCCCGGCCAGCGACTTAAACGAACGCGAGCAGACCGTTGGCCGCGCCTCTATGGACGGCGCGACTTTCCGCTACGCGGCGGAAAGATCGGACGTAGCGCAGGAATCGCCCAGCCTGAATCCTAACGGTGCCCTGGTAGCGATGACGGCCGCAATGGCGCACAGCGGCAGAAAAAATAAAGAGATCGTGCTGGTGGCCGATGTTTTCAGCGACGGCCTCGCGCGTATCAGTGAAGTGGTACAGCCTTCGCCGGACGAAAAAACCATGCAGGCCCTGGAGAAAGCCATGGAGCAGGTTCCTGAAACCTCCCCCGCGTTCGTTCCCGCTAAGCTTGACGGGCGTTCGGACGTGGTTCAGATAGTATTGAAAATTCACGAAGTCGATGTGAGTTCGTCGGATGCTCGCCCCGTCAGAAGGCCCCGCCTGCGATACAGACAATCAGCCTCTCTTGATTGACCGGGAGCGCGGACGTCCCGTCCGCAACGTCGCCGGCAACGTAAAAACCCGTCGTTCATCAACCCCCATAATTCGGACGCTGACGCAACCGTTGCGGACGGGACGTCCGCGCTCCGACTTTCCTCAAGTTGACAATAGCGGAAATTGCTCCATATCATTTCCTTTTAGCGTTATCAGTCTAATTTTCACGGAGAGTCAAACTTTGCTTGAAGTGGGTGCCAGTATAGGCCGGGGAGCGATGTACATCATCAACAAGATGGTGGCGGGCTTGGCTTATCTCAAGATCGACCCGAATATCCTCACCATCATCGGTGTCCTGATCAACGTAGCCTGCGGGGTACTCTTCGGTTACGGGCATTTTTTCTGGGCGGGTATTACCCTGCTTGTCGCAAATTTATTCGACATGCTGGACGGCGGAGTGGCGCGGGTAAGCGGAAACGTCACCAAATTCGGCGCTTTTTTGGATTCTTCGCTGGATCGCTTATCGGACATGGTGATCTTTCTCGGCGTGATGATGTTTTATGCCGCCAACCGCCCGGAGCATTCCCTGCTTAACGTTTTTCTCGCCGGCGTCGGCATGATCGGCTCTGTCATGGTCAGCTATACGGCCGCCAAAGCCGAAGGGTCGATCGGAAACATCAGGGTGGGTTTTTTGCAGCGGCCGGAGCGGATCGTGCTTCTTATCATCGGCGCCCTGAGTTCCACGTCTTTACTGGGCCCCTATCTTTCCTACCGGATGCCCGCGGTGCTGTGGGTGCTCGCTATCGGTTCGTTGTGGACGTTCGTTAACCGCGTGCACTATACCTGGCTGGAGATGCAAAAATTCGACAATCCGAACGGACCCTAAGGACATCGGGAGAACACCGGGCGCAAAAATTACGTAAACCTATCTATAGCGCAGTGTCGTTTTAATATGAATTGGCTTTCTGATTTTTACTCAACCCTCACCTGGAGCAATGTTCTGCTGGGAGTCGGTTTATTTTTAGCATCGCTGACCATAAGCACGCTGGCGGTAGCGGTGGTTATGGTAAAGATACCGGCGAATTATTTTAGCGAAACGCATAGCCGCGAATTCCTGCCGGGCAGTTCGTGGCATGTACGCTGGGGGGCCCTGATCTTGAAAAATGCCCTTGGGGTGATTTTGGTATTGCTGGGCATCGTTCTTTCCCTTCCCGGTGTTCCGGGCCAGGGTATCTTGACTATTTTGCTCGGTTTGATAATGATAGACATCCCCGGAAAACGTCCGCTGGAAGCGCGCATCATCAAGCGTCCGGCGGTACTAAGCGCGATCAATTCTCTACGCGCCAGGTATAATAAGCCGCCCCTTATTTTGGATTAGAAAAGATGGGACTTTTTAGTTTATTTAAACGAGACAGGATGGACCCTGAGCTCAAACGCCGTATGCTTCTGAAACAATTCGGGCGCATAACCGAAGGGACCATTCTGGAAGCCGGCCATGATCCGAGCGCCGACTTCGTCCATTTTATCTATAGTGTGAGCGGCGCCGATTATGAATCGTCCGACAAACTCACGGACGAGCAGCGCTCAGACGGAGCGCGATATGCCCCCGGCGCAAAAGTGACCGTCCGCTACGACCCTGCCCAGCCGGGAAATTCGATCATTATCTAGCATTCAGTGCCCAGAAATGAAATTGGGATTATCGCGATGAAGTCAGTACCGGGAACGCAGTGACCGGCTGGTTTTAGTTGATAACGAATAATGATCAGTGATAGACGGCATAATTATTAAGAACGTCTTTTTTCGTTAATCATTAGTCACTGATCATTCATCGTTAAAGAAGCCGGTCACTGCGTTCCCGGTACTGACCCTTTACTTTCTGACTTCCAATAGATTGCCGAAAGCTTCTTTTACCGTTAAAATTTCACCTCTATGTTCAAAAAGATCCTGATCGCCAATCGAGGTGAGATCGCGGTGCGTGTGATACGGGCCTGCCGCGACATGGGTATCGCTACGGTGGCAGTCTATTCCGAAGCCGACGCGGCCGCGCTGCACGTGCGGATGGCCGACGAGGCTTACCTGATCGGCGCGCCGCCTTCCAGCGAAAGCTACCTGCGCGGCGATAAAATAATCGAAGTCGCTTGCGCAAGCGGCGCCGAGGCGATCCATCCCGGTTACGGGTTTCTTTCGGAAAACGCGGAATTTGTGCGAAAAGCCGCCGCTGCCGGGCTGACATTTATCGGGCCTTCGCCGGAAGCGATGGAAGCGATGGGCGGCAAGATCAGCGCGCGCAAGATCGCCATCGAGGCCGGCGTTCCGGTCGTCCCCGGCACGACCGAGCCGCTTACCTCCGCGGACGATGCGCTCAAGACGGCGGAAAAATTCGGCTTTCCGGTAATGCTCAAAGCTTCGGCGGGCGGCGGCGGAAAAGGAATGCGGCTGGTGGAAAATGCCGGCGAATTAAAGTCGGCCCTTGAAACGGCGCAGAGCGAAGCGCTGGCTTCATTCGGCGACGATTCGGTCTACCTGGAAAAAGCGGTGGTGCGCCCGCGGCATATCGAGATACAGATCTTTGCCGACAAGCACGGAAATTATGTCCATCTCGGCGAGCGTGAGTGTTCCATCCAGCGCCGTCATCAAAAGGTGGTCGAAGAATGCCCTTCGCCGATTGGCGACCCGGCGCTGCGCGCGCGTATGGGCGAAGCGGCGCTGCTGGCTGCCAAAGCCGTCGATTATGTCGGCGCTGGCACGGTGGAATTTCTCGTCTCCGATGTAGACCGCTCGTTTTACTTTTTGGAAATGAATACGCGTTTGCAGGTTGAGCATCCGGTAACTGAACTCGTCACCGGCATCGACCTCGTACGGGAACAAATACTGGTCGCCGCGGGAGAAAAACTTTCGTTCGCGCAGACGGATATCAGTTGGAACAGCCACGCGATCGAATGCCGCGTTTATGCGGAAGACCCGGACAACAATTTTCTTCCTTCGCCGGGAAAAATCACGCGGCTGCGTTTGCCGCAGGGTAACGGCGTGCGCGACGACGGCGGAGTGTATGAAGGCACGGAAGTTTCTATCTACTACGACCCGATGATCTCAAAACTCGCCGCCTGGGGCAAAGACCGCGAAGAAGCGATCGGCCGCCTGCGCAGAGCATTGCGCGAATATACGGTCGATGGAATTAAGACCACGCTTCCTTTTTTCCGCGCGATCGTCGAGGATGAGGAATTTCTCGCCGGAAAACTCGACACCGGGTTTATCTCGCGTTTTAATGAACGGCAGCAGCAGGCCGAAAAAAAGGTCGATGAAACCGAGCAGGATCTGGCTTTGATCGCCGCGGTGCTGCACACTGCGGAAAAACAAAAAACTCTCGCTGCGGCTGCTTCCGGGCCGGAGTCTTCTGTGAAAAAAGAAAGTAAGTGGAAAATGTCAGGAAGGGCGGATGCCCTGGCAAGTCGGATGTAATACTGGGAGCGCGGACGTCTCGTCCGCAGTGAACGCGTTAGCGTTCACTAGTGCCGGGCTTAATAAAGTGTTGTATTTATTAAAATTATTTAGATCGCTTCACGATCTTTGCGGACGAGACGTCCGCGCCCTCAGTTACTGATCGTGGATCGTGGTCAGTTCGATGATCTCAAATTTGCGGACGCCGCGCGGGGTCTTAACGACCACTTCATCGCCTTCTTCCTTGCCCATAAAACTTTGCCCGATAGGAGACACCGTGGAGATCAGCCCATTGTCCGGATCGCTTTCTTCGGAAGTTACCAATTTATAATTCACCTTCTCATCGCGATCTATATCATAGACAACCAGTTTGGAGCCATAGGCGGCTCGGTCGGTCGGGATCTTGCTGATGTCGATGGAAAGCACGTCATTGAGGCGCTGGTTGAGTTCTTCCAGGCGCGCCCGCACAAACCCCTGGCGTTCGAGCGCCGCCTTGTATTCCGCGTTCTCACGAAGATCGCCGTACTCACGGGCCTTTTGGATCTCTTTCGGAAGCTTAATGTTGAGCTCCGTCTCGTATTCCTTTAATTCGGTCTTCAATTTTAGAATTATCTCTTCAAACAATATCGTTTCCCTCGTTCAATAAATAAAATATTAAAGCTTCTTTTCGCGCGGTGCGGCAAAAGAGATGCCGATGTCGCGTGCCGTCCGCACCAGTTGCCCGTCCGGCTTTACGGTCTTGATATTAGCGATGGCTTCGGAAAGCGGGACGGTGATGATCTCATTAGACTGCAGCGCCACCATCTTACCATTTTCGCCGTTAGCCAGCGCGCGTACCGCGCAGGCGCCAAAGCTTGTTCCCAACATTCTATCAAAGGCGTTCGGGCTGCCGCCACGCTGCAAATGGCCTAAAACCACGCAGCGCGATTCTTTGCCGGTCATTTCTTCGACTTTCTGGCTGACATAAACACCGACGCCGCCCAACCGCGCCACTTTCGCCTTGCTGCCGGAATCCTGGTAGATCTCACCTTTGCCCACTTCGGCTGCGCCCTCGGCGATCACGATATTTGTGAACCGCGAACCGCTCGCTTCCCGCTCTTTCACCTTTTTTACCAATGAATCGAACGAAAAAGGTATTTCCGGTATCAGGATGATGTCAGCGCTGCCGGCCAGGCCCGAGTGCAGCGCGATCCAGCCGGTATTGCGGCCCATCACTTCCAGGATCATCACGCGGTCATGCGATGCGGCGGTGGTATGCAGGCGGTCAAGCGCCTCGGTCGCGATATCGATGGCGGTCATAAAACCGAAGGTCAACTCCGTCGCCGCCAGATCGTTATCGATGGTTTTCGGCACGCCGATGATGGGAAACCCGCGCTTATAAAACTCCTCGGCTATCGCCAGTGTTCCCTCGCCGCCCAGCACGATAAGCGCCTCGATGCCGAGCTTTTCCATATTCTGCAGCGCTTCTTTTATCGGCTTTTCAGGAAATACTTCCTTGCCGTCCTTTTGATGCTGCACAAAATGGCCGCTGTTGCGCGTGCCCAGGATCGTTCCGCCTTTTGGCAAAAGCCCGCTGACGGCTTTCTTGGTCAGCTTCATCGTGCGCGGTTCGCCCATCAGTCCTTCGAAGCTGTCTTCGATACCGATGACCTTCATATCATATTGATTGATGGCGGTCCTGACCGCCGCTCTGATAACGGCATTCAAGCCCGGCGCATCCCCGCCGCCGGTAACGATTCCGATAGTTTTATACATTGGCCTTAAAACTGTCCCTGTCAGTAACACCCGCTCCGGCGGGCACGTGATCTTGTCAGTAGCGCCTGCGTCAGCGGGTGCGTTCGAACGCAAGGCGTTCGTGCGGGCAAGATGCCCGCGCTCCATATTAGCCTATTTGCCGGTTCCCTTTAATATTTTCGGCAAGCTTTTTCGCGTCCGGCAGCAAGTCGATGGCTTTTAATACCTGCGGGTCCTGTTCGAGCAGTACCTGCTGCCCGATCTCCGTCGAATAAGCGGCCGTGACGAGTTCGTCCCTGAGGCGAAGTTTGGCAAAATTCAACTCTTTCTCCAAAAGCTCGGCGGTCAGGCCGCTTTCCTTGTCCTTTGAAATGAATTCGCGAAACGCAGAAAGAATATGTTCGTTTATCTCGTAATCACCCGGCTGCAAAACGTGCCCGGCCTTTTGTTTTTCGATCTGGAGATTTTCCAGCCCGGCAATCTGGCCGGCGGCTGCCTGGCGGACAAAAAAGAAAGCTTCTTCGGCGATCCGAGTGCGCAGGATATTAAAGGTCAGTGCCGGCACTTTCAGATCGGGCTCGATCCCGCGGCCGCCATAGAACATCCGGCCCCCGGCGGTCTGCACCGGTTGTCCTTCCGGGGTGTTTTCGGGTGTGGGCGCGGCATTTTTTTCTTCTTCCGCAAACGCGTTGTGGGTGTAATACTCATAGATCGAGCCGCTCGAGTAATCCCGCTGCAGCGATCGGCCATAAGGCGTGTAGTAACGCTGCATGGTCAGCGTCAAACCGGTCCTCATCGGCAATTGAAATACTTTTTGCACCAGTCCCTTGCCAAAGCTGGTACTGCCGACTACCAGGCCGCGTCCATAATCCTGTACCGCACCCGCCACGATCTCGGAAGCCGAAGCCGTGCCGCCGTTGATCAGCACCACCAGCGGGAAATCTTCCGCCTTGTCTGAGACGGCGCGGTAATCCTTGGCTTCCATAAAATTGGTGCGCCCTTTAACGGAAACGATTACCTGCCCGCGCGGAATAAAGCGGCTGGAAACCTCGATCGCCTGCGGAAGCAGTCCCCCCGGATTTCCCCGCAGATCGAGCACGAGCTGCTTCATTCCCTGTTTTTTCAGATCGACGATCGCCAGGTCTAATTCGGCGGCTGTGGTCTCCTGAAACCCGCCCGTCAACCCTACGTAGCCCGTGTCGGGCTTGAGCATAAAATATTCGCGAATGGACGGGTAAGGCACGCCGTCGCGGTATATCTGTAACTCCATCGGCTGTGCCTGGCCGGCGCGTTCGATCTTGATATTGACCGGAGTATTACGTTCGCCGCGGACCTTATTTGAAACTTCCGCGCTGGTCCACTTCAAGGCATCCTGCCCGTCGACCTCTAAGAAGCGGTCGCCGTAACGAAGCCCCGCTTTCTCGGCCGGAGTGTTCGGCACCACCGATTGGACATAGACGCCATTGCGGTGTTGAAGGATCGAAACTCCGATCCCGTAAAAGCGCGACGCCTGGTCTTCGTATAATTTTTGTAGTTCCCTGCTGTTGAAAAATTGAGAATGAGGATCGAGCGTCCAGAGCATTCCCTGGATAGAGGCCTCGGTCACATTTTCGTATTTGACCGCGCCGGCGTAATTATTGCTTATCAGGGACAGTGCTTCCTGATAATCGCCTGCGATCCCGGGCTCGCTTTGCATCGGCAAGCGGCCGAAAAGGCCTCCGGCAATTGCGCCTAAAACAATGACTCCGACCGCTAATATCCAAAATGTTTTTCTCATTACTTCTTTAGCTGAGCTTCCGCTCATTTTAAACAAACTCTAAGAGAAATATACCATAGCTTTGGCTTAGCTTAGAAAGAATGATAGTCTTTTCTTGCCCATTAAACGCATGATGGTTTTTGGGCTTTATTTATGGGTTTTCCTCTGTCGATAATCGTTCCCGCGTATGATGAATCGGCCCGTCTCGGCGATTCATTGCGCGAGATCGTCAAATACCTCAAAGCCAATGCCCCGGCCGCGGAAGTTATCGTGGTGGACGACGGTTCAAACGACGATACCGCGCGAATAGCCGAAGAGGCCTTTGCCGAATTCCCGCCAAATGAAATTGCCGGCACCCAGGTCATCCGCTACGAACCTAACCGCGGCAAAGGTTACGCCGTCCGCAAGGGTTTGCTGGCCGCTAAAGGAGATATCGCGCTCTTTTCAGACGCCGATCTGGCCACCCCTATCTCGGAACTGCCAAAACTCGTCGATCCCATCAAGAACGGTGAATACGACCTTACTTTCGGGTCGCGCGCGCTCGACCGCTCGCTGATCGGCACGCACCAGCCCTGGCGCCGTGAACAGGGCGGAAAAGTTTTCAATTTCATCGTCAAGCAATCGACCGGCATGCCTTTCTGGGATACGCAATGCGGATTCAAGGCATTCAATATGAGCAAATTCCGCCCGCTGCTGGACGTCATGACCATCGACCGCTTCGGGTTCGATGTGGAGTTTCTCTATGTAGCTTTGTTGGCGGGTTTAAGGTTGAATGAAGTGCCGGTGCGCTGGAATGATGTAGCGGGCTCCAAACTGAATGTATTGCGGGATAGCTACCGGTCGATCCGGGAAGTGCGCCGCATCCGCCGCCAGGCAAATCAGGGTGCGTATTCAAAAGCTTTCGATAAAAAATAAAACCCCTTTATAAACCTAAAAAACTTGTTGGGATACGGGTCAGTACCGGGAACGCAGTGACCGGCTGCGAGCGGAGCGAGTTGTCCTTTAAATGCAATTTGCCTCGCTCAGAGAGCCGGTCACTGCGTTCCCGGTACTGACCTCATTGTTTATCCGATTCCTGCTGAATCAAATATATTATTGCTGTTACGAAAGGTATCTAATAGGAGGGCGGAATTTTTCAAAGGCGAAAACCACCTCATCGCTGAAGCGGTTTTTCGGCAGAAAATTTCTCTGCGTGGTGATTACTGAATGCAAACCTTGTAAGGGCTTACATACGGACTGTTCGGGCCAAACGTGGTGAGGCCTTCAAAACAATTCCCTCCCGTCGAGAAACCATTGAATTCCGCGACCGAACTTCCCCCCATTAATTGCATATGAAGCTGCTGGTTGGAAACGAACTGATCCCATAAACCGATAGCGCCATAGTCGGCATGAGAGATCGACTGGTCCCCTTCCAGAGCAAACATTATGGTTGTAACAGAACCCGGCGAAACTTCGCATTCATAATACGAACTCAAATTCTGGCCGGTGCAGCGCGATATCAAAACATTTACCGGTCCGAATATCTGGCGTGTACCGTAAGCAGGAGTCGGCGTGTGGCTTAAAGTATTGTTTGCCTGCGGATCGCCCGCCGTCGTGGTCGAAGCCACCGCGTTAAAACTCAGCGTCCTCGTGGAAACCGGAAGTTCAAAATTAAAGGTAAAGTCTTTTGATTGATTTGGTGTCAGCGTGTTCAGGCTGCAGTTTATTTTGTTGGATAGTATCTGGCATTTCTGCGGATGCAGGCCACTGACCTTACCCAAAATATATTTCACCGGGCTGGTGTTTGTCAGCGGAAGATCAACGATGACCTTTACGTTCGCCGCGGTGGTGCCGCCGATGTTTTTAACGGTGACCCGGTATTGATACGGCGAGTTGACCATCGGTGAAGCCGGCCCTTGCCACGGCATCACCCGCAGGTCGACGGGCTGCGGCCGGGCCGCGAATGTCGTCATCGCGCCAAAGGCGAGAAGACACACGAATGACAAAGCGATAATTAGTTTACGCATACTTTTATTCTCCTAAATTGTTTTTTATTAAGCGGTGTTGCGTGCTCACCCTAGAGAACGGAGGCTGGAAATTTTTCTTGCGAGGTTTTATAAGAAAAATTTATGGAAATCTGATTTTCCATACTTAATTTGACTAAAAAGGCAGCTTATATTAAACTTTTGAATTCAAATGTGGTGAGTTAAAGCGACTTGCGACCACGTAAAATAAACCGCTAAACAGCCTTTGAGTTAGACAAATCATTTTGATGAAAACTCTGTGTTGTTTAGCACAGGGTTTTTTAGTTTTGGCACTGTGGAGAATAAAATTATCGAAGTCGAGTATCTGGCGACTGCCAAAGATTACCGCCGCGTGCTGATCTGGTATCGCTGGAAGAGATTGGCAACAACGATCGCCGTCGCGGTTTTGGTAGGCATTCCGATCCTCTACGCGGCGTTTTTCAGCACGGATGCGGGTGGCCGGCCGCCCGGTGTAGTTCTCTGGTTCTTACTTGTTTTGCCTCTGCTGGTTTTGGCGGTTTTTTACTGGGGGATCTCGCGGCAGGCGGAAAGAATAGAAAAGATCTTTGAGCCGGCAAAAGTGGTTTTTAATGAAGAAGGAATGGAATCGGCGGGAGAATCTTCTTCAGCGCAGATGAGCTGGGACGAATTTTATAAGATCTACGAAACCAAACAGGATTTTATTTTCTTCCCGGAAAAGAAAATATTTTACACGATCCCGAAACGTTTTTTTGCTAACGGAAATGCGATCGCCGAATTTAGATCGTTACTCAGGGAAAAGTTGAACGGCCGGGTGAGATTGCAAAGTTAAATATCACAAATGAGTTCATTTTTAGATCTGTTAAAAGAAAAGATCGTCGTTTTTGACGGCGCGATGGGTACTGCCCTGCAGGGGCAGAATTTGACTATCGAAGAGTGGGGCGGACCGAATTTTGAGAACTGTTCGGAGAATTTGCTTTACACCAAACCGGAAGCGATCGAGAAAGTTCATCTGAGTTTTCTGGAGATCGGCTGCGACGTGATCGAAACCAACAGCTTTGGCGGCGGCGAAGTGGTGCTGACCGAGTTCGGTATCGCGGAAAAAGCTTACGATGTGAACAGGATCGCTGCTTCCCTCGCCAAAAAACTGGCCAATGATTTTTCGACCAAAGAAAAGCCGCGTTTTGTGGCGGGCTCTATGGGCCCGGGAACAAAGCTGCCGACGCTGGGCCACATTACCTATCCGGAACTAAAAAGATCTTACGAACAACAGGTGCGCGGCCTGTATGACGGCGGCACGGATATGTTCATCGTCGAAACCTGCCAGGACCTGCTGCAGACAAAAGCCGCGCTGGCCGCCATCTTTGAATTTTTTGAAGAGAAGAAGGTAAGGCTTCCCGTGATCGCGCAGGTCACCATCGAAGTTTTCGGCACCATGCTCAACGGAACGGAGATCGGCGCCGCTCTGACCGCGCTCGAGCCGTTCCCGATCGACGTCATCGGAATGAACTGCGGTACCGGGCCAAAGCACATGGCGGACAGCCTGCGCTATCTTTGCGAAAACGCGCCGCTGCCGGTTTCCGTGCTGCCCAATGCCGGATTGCCCGAGGTAAAAGACGGCGCGCAGCACTATGACGAAACGCCTGAAAGTTTTACCGCGCAGGTCATTCATTTCGCGCGCGATTTCGGTGTCAATATCGTCGGCGGCTGCTGCGGCACGACACCCGACCATATCAAAAATCTGGTCGACGAGATGCAGTACATCACGCCGAAACAGCGCGGCGCTAAACTCATACCTTCGGCTTCGTCGATCTATTTCCAGCAGCCTTACATACAGGACAGTTCTTTTCTGATCGTTGGCGAGCGAGTGAATGCATCGGGTTCGAAAAAGATGCGCGACCTGCTGGAAGCGGAAGATTGGGACGGCCTGGTCTCGCTGGCAAAATCACAGGAACGCGAAGGCGCGCACATCCTTGACGTCAATGTGGATTTTGTCGGCCGCGACGGCGTGGCCGATATGCATGAACTTGCTTCGCGGCTGGTAACAAACGTAAAAATTCCGCTCATGCTCGACTCCACCGAATGGGAAAAGATGGAAGCGGGACTGGAACACGCCGGCGGCAAATCTCTATTGAATTCAACTAATTATGAGGACGGCGAAGAGCGTTTTCTAAAGCTTTTGGATCTTGCCAAACGTTACGGCGCGGGCGTGGTGATCGGCCTTATCGACGAAGAAGGAATGGCCCGCACCGCGGAAAATAAGTTAAAGATCGCGCGCCGCGCTTTTAAACAAGCGGTGGAATACGGAATTCAATCGCACGACATTTTCTTTGACCCGCTGGCGCTGCCGATCTCGACCGGGATCGAGGAAGACCGCAAGAACGCGGAAGAAACCATCACCGCCATCCGGCAGATCCACGAAGAAATGCCGGAAGCGAATATCATCCTCGGCGTTTCCAACATCAGTTTCGGTTTGAATCCGGCGGCGCGCGTGGTGCTCAATTCCGTTTTCCTGCACGACGCTGTCGAAGCCGGGATGAACTCCGCGATCGTCAACGCTTCAAAAATTCTGCCGCTCAATCGTTTTAACGAACATGAGATCGAGGTCGCGCGCGAACTGATCTACGACCGCCGTAAATTCGCAGGCGACATTTGCACCTACGACCCGCTTGGCGAATTTACCACGATGTTCGAAGGTAAAACCACCGCCGCGATGAAGCCGGACATTTCCAATCTACCGGTCGAAGAGCGTCTGAAACATCACATCATCGACGGTGAAAAGATCGGCCTGGAAGACAGCCTGAAAGAAGCGCTGGAAAAATATCCGCCGCTCGATATCATCAATAATATTTTGCTCGACGGGATGAAAACCGTCGGCGATCTTTTTGGCAGCGGGCAGATGCAGCTTCCCTTTGTGCTGCAATCGGCTGAGTCGATGAAGGCCGCGGTGAAATTCCTCGAACCTTTTATGGACAAGGTAGAAGGCTCGAATAAAGGCGTTCTCGTTCTGGCCACCGTCAAAGGCGACGTGCACGACATCGGCAAAAACCTGGTCGATATCATTCTGACCAACAACGGTTACAAGGTCGTAAATCTCGGTATTAAACAGCCGATCGACGACATCTTGCGTTCGTATGAAGAGACCAAAGCCGACGCGATCGGAATGAGCGGGCTGCTGGTAAAATCGACGCTGGTAATGCGCGACAATCTGGAAATAATGAATGAGCGCAGCATCAACGTACCGGTCATTCTGGGCGGCGCCGCGCTCAACAGGCGATACGTGGACGCTGACCTGGTACCGCTTTACGAAGGCAGGCTTTTTTACGCACGCGATGCGTTTGACGGGCTGCACGCGATGGACACATTAACCCAGGGCGGCAATGTCGCGGAGATCACGGAGAAAGCAAAAGCGGCTGCCACCAATGGCAACGGATCATCAGACGACATCCAAACCGTTGAAGACGTCGAGGACCTCGTAGGCGAAGACGCCAAGCTGGGCAAAGTAGCCGCGCGGGTTTCTACGCGAAAAAATCTCGATACGACGCACACGACACGCTCTGAAGTTTCGACGGACGCGGAAATTCCCGCCGCGCCTTTTTACGGTTCGAAAGTGGTCGAGGACATTGATCTGGATGAGGTGTTTTCTTTTATAAATGAAACTGCCCTGTTCAAAGGCCAGTGGCAATACAAACAAGGCAAGAGTACGAAAGAAGACTACCAGCGGCTTCTCGATGAAACAGTTTATCCGAAGTTTGCCGAGATAAAAGAAAAATCAAAGCGCGAAAATCTGTTAACGCCCAAGGTCGTGTACGGGCATTTCCCCTGCAACTCTGAAAACAACGACCTGATAATTTACGAAGAAGACGGGGCGACGGAAAAACTTCGGTTTACTTTTCCGCGCCAACCGCTCGAGCAGCGGGGCGGAAAAAATCTTTGCCTGGCGGATTATTTTGCGGCAAAGGGTTCGCAAAAAGTAGACGTGGTCGCTTTTCAACTGGTCACCATGGGACGCCGCGCCAGTGAATATGCGCTGGAACTTTTCAAGTCTGACAATTATACCGACTATCTTTTATTTCACGGCCTCTCGGTCGAATCGGCCGAAGCGCTGGCCGAACTGTGGCATAAAAAGATCCGTGAACAACTGGGCATCGCCGGCGCGGATTCGCCGCTGCTGGCCAAACTTTTCCACCAGGGTTACCAAGGCTCGCGTTTCAGCTTTGGCTACCCGGCGTGTCCCAACCTGGAAGACCAAACCAAGCTATTCGAACTGCTGCACCCCGAACGCATCGATGTCGAGCTGAGCGAGGAATTTCAGCTTCACCCGGAACAATCGACCTCGGCGATCATCGTGCATCATCCGGAGGCCAAGTATTTCAATATCGAATAATGCAGTTCAGAGTTACTGCAGGCGCGATCACGCGTAAACGCACAACTCTAAACACAAAAATGCCCCGTCGTTAAACGGGGCATTTTTACTAGTTCTTTGCTCCGACCGGGAGATCGGTGCTAAGCCCCCAGGAAGATACGCTCATCGTTTGGTTGCTGCTCTGAAAGACGTACCAAAGTGCGGTCGACGGACGCCAGACCGTAATGTCGAACTTGCCGTCACCGTCATAGTCTCCCGGAACGACTTTGTCATCCGACAATCCCCAGGTCATCGCGCTCCACGTACCGTTCCCGCTATTCATGATGTACCACGCTCCGTTTGACGGACGCCAGATCGCGATATCCGTTTTTCCGTCGCCGTCATAATCACCCTGTACCGGAATATCTCCGTTCAAACCGAAATATATAAATGACATTCCTTCGGTCGTTTTGTAGAGATACCAAACGCCGTTACTCGGGCGAAATACCGCAAAGTCCTCGAGGCCGTCACCGTCGTAATCTCCCGGAACGGGCTTGTCGCCGGTCATGCCCCATTGAAGCGCGTTCATAACGCCATCTATACTCCTTCTGACATACCAAACACCGGTAGACGGACGCCAAACCGTAATGTCGGCCTTCTCGTCGCCGTCATAGTCTGCCGGTACGGGTATATCGCCCTCCATCCCCCAATTGACCGTAACCAGATTTACCGGTAATCCATTGGAATGCGGCGAGATCTGCCAGATTCCGGTGCTGGGGCGGAATATCGCAAATTCAGAATCGTATCCTTTATCCAGGTAATCGGCGGGGACGCGAATGTCGGTCAACTCGCCGAATACTTCTCCCGGATACCAGCGGAGATTGCTCGGACGGAAAACCACGCGGTCGGTAAAGCCGTTGTAGGAGGATTTCATATCGAATGGGACGGCGCGGAATTTATAGGATTCCATCGGAACACCGCTGATCTGCGAGATCTGCTGCCTAAAATTTGGGGTTCCGGACGAAACATAAGTACCACCGCCAAAGACGATCTTGCCGTTCGGCATTACTGCCACATTCTCGTCGAGCCCCGGCGTAAAAGCGCCGCCGACAAGAAAGCGTCCGGTAACAGTGCCATCCGAAGACAGCTTGGCGAACGCGGCGGTATTCCCTTTGATCCTGTTCATACTAGGCAGTATGTCGGTTCCCGCGGCCACCAGGATCCCGCCTTTCGGTAGTATCCTTAACGCAATGGGCATTTCGTTCATGTAGCGCGCCCAGATGAGATTGACGGTACCCCCGGTACCGAATCCGGTGTCTAACGTTCCATCCGCATTCAAGCGAGTGACAAAGGAGTCGTTATTTGTTCTTCCGTATGTTTCGGAAGTTGCGGTGTAATAGGAGACAACGATCTTATCATCCGCCTGCACTGCCACCGAAATTCGCGGGTTGTTCGTTGTGGTAAAGGTGTTATCTACTGTGCCGTCGGCATTGAACCTCCTGATCCTGCCGGTATTTGAGGCTCCTATCCTGGCGATGATCTTACCGGTTGATTGCTGCGCCAATATATATGGCCCGCCGTTTAAGTCGCCGTTATCCACCAAGCCCTGGTTTCCAAACGTGTTGTCGTCGCTTCCATCGGAGTTGAATCGGAGGAAAAACTGCCGATGGGTATTAAAAGCTTCACCTCCGGCCAGGATCTTTCCATCCGGCAGGATCAACACGGAACGCAGCGGGTTAAGATCACCTGGAACAGGGGTCTTTCGCACGATTCCCGTACCGCCAAAACTCGTATCCAGTGTTCCGTTTTCATTGAATCGGGCGATCAGCGCCTGACTAATGTCCGTGCCGACAAAAACTATTTTTCCGTCGGGCTGCCGGGCAGCGGCATAGATTCCTTTTATATCAAACTGTCCGGCCTGGAATACGTATGGCAGCGAAACGACGCCGCCGCTGCCATACGTAGCGTCATTGCTTCCGTCAGCGTTTAGCCTGATAAGATCGAAGTTTTGACTGGGATACCGATTGGATACCACCAATATTTTTCCGTCGGGCAATCCGTAAACCGCCATAGTCAGGCGGTCGATGGTATCGGTTAGCTGCCTGATGCCGCCGGTTCCGAACGTTGGATCAAGCTGCGCCTTGATTTGAACTGCGCATATAAACATCATCCCGATAAGAACGCACGGCGTCAGACCGGAGATCATTACAGAGCGCCATGAGAATAATTTTTTGTTCATTATTGCCCCTCTAAATTAGACCTTTTCCGGGCCTTAGATTGGATCGATATACGGTCTGGTCGCTTTGATACCGGCTTGCCCGTATTTTTAACATAAAAGTATCACGAATGCCTGGCGTAAAACTATCATAATATTGCTGTTCTTATCGCATTATTGCCCCACTCTTTAGGTTTTAATATCGGAAGAAACGCTTCAATTTCAAACTTTGGCCGGAGGCCGATATTCATTTCGCCTGATACGCGATTCCGAACAGTGTCTTAATTTGGATTCGGACATTGTCATGTTCCGTGATGCGCGCGGAAAAGAGCCTGTTAAATTGCGGAATGCTGAAAGCGTGAAAAAAAACGATTATTCACAAACTGCAATTGATTCCATAAGCGCTGGTGGCACTTTTCTCTCTCGCGCATGTAGACTAGCGTGGCGGTCTGGAAGGCTCCGGTAAAAAGACGCTGTCAATCCCTTGAAAAGGAGTTTCAATTACGGTTTTGGGAGATTTGTTTAGTGGCATTTCATTTTTAAGATTTCTGGAACATTTTTGGAACAGGTGTAACACTGTCACACCCTGGAACTGTTACACCCGTTAAATGGCCGCGGAGTTTAGATCCTGAACGTTATTAATTAAAGGGGCAATTTTGATGACTTTAGGGGCAAGCCATTTATCCTTGACACTTTGACCGCTTAAAACCTAAACTTAAGTACCGCGTCGATATATTGTGAATTTACCCAATTATTTAACTTTAGTGCGCATTTTTCTCGTTCCGCTGCTAGTGGTGGCATTGCTGACCCCTTTTTCGGAAGAGTGGTTCGGCATTCACAGGTATGCGTTGGGTATTGTGATTTTCCTGGTGGCCGCGATCACTGACATTCTGGACGGCCATCTGGCGCGTAAGCGAAATCAGGTCTCGAAACTGGGAACGCTGCTCGACCCGATCGCCGACAAATTATTGATCTGTTCCGCGTTGGTTGTTCTGGTAGATAAACATTTGGCGCCGGCGTGGGCAGTGGTGATTATTCTGGGCAGAGAGTTTGCGGTTACAGGCCTGCGTTCGGTCGCCGCCGCCGAAGGAATAATAATTTCAGCTAAAAATTCGGGCAAAATAAAAATGTGGGCGCAGTGTGTTGCGGTCGTAAGCCTTCTGATCGCGGGAATGTCAGGCGATCCGCCGGTGTCTAACGCCGGACAGATCATTCCAACATTTCTTTTCTGGCAAGTGCCCGAGGTACAGAACGCTTTCAGCCATCTGATATCTCTTTCGGTGAACACTAACGATTGGCGGGTTTTCGGCTACCTGGTCGGACGCGCGGCCCTGTGGGTTTCGGTGATCACCGCCTGCTGGTCGATGTACGAATATTTTATGCTCTTTCGCCGCGCGGACCGGGAAAAAAAAATTGAAGCCGCCAAGCTGGAGTTTTCAGAAAGCACCACCAAATAAAAAACGCAGCCCGAAAGCTGCGTTTCTTTTTCCTAAGCTGATCCGCTGACCTGTATCATTGCAACTCAACGAAATCGCCGGGATGTATCTCCTGAATGACTCTCGTTACAACAGCGGTAGCGGTTCTTTCTTTGACGCTTAATATTACCACTTCTCCGACAACTTTCCTAAGATTGTTGGGACGGCCTGCTTTGGCCTTATCGGTGGTAACCACATCTCCGGTACCGTCACTGCCGCCTTTGCGCGGTGTTTGATTGGAAAACTTGCCGCCGCGATAATGAAAGCTTTCATAACCGAGGTCTTTGGAGTTAGCGGTTTCGTTGTTGGTGAACGGAAATATCTCTTTCTTACCGAGCTTGCGGTAGATGGTGAAATAATCTCCGGTCTTGATATTATCTTCAGCGCCCAGATCGATATAAACGATCTGATCCTTGCTGACGGATTCCTGCCCGTCGCGCGCCATCACAATGCGGCCTACGCTCTTGCCGTTAGGCTCGGCAAAGCGGTCCATCACTTCATCGGCCCTCTTTACCGGCACCACGCGGTCTTCCCTCGTTTTAAGGAGGTCGCCCAGCGATACGTTATCGCAAGCCATAGTGATCTTGGCCACGGAAACTTCCCGGCGAACGTCGATCACCTCCAGCAATCCGACTTCCGTAGCGTACACACCCAGGTTTCTTTTTTTAGAGAACGGCGAATGCATTCTGCCTCGCGGACGGATGATCGTATATTCGTCGCCGACCTCTACGCCATTGGCCGAACCGCCGCTGATATACACATAATCACCTTGCTCATAGAGCCGGGTTTCGCCTTCTTCGTCGCCGCCGACGATCTCAAGGCCGGTATCGAACTTGGAGGTCTGAATAAACCCGGCGCAGTAAAGGTTGTTACCCCTTACCACAAAGTTATTCTGCGTCGACGGATTATAGATCATTGTCGGTGGCGGGGCGCCTTGCGGGTTCTGGGCGATAATACCCATTGAGGTCAGGAAAATAGCGGCTGTGGCCGATACTAAATATTTTAGTGCAAGTCGTTGCATACTCAAGAAAATCTCCTTATTTGGCTTGCTTGGTTGTGGGATAAACAATAAACCTTGTAGAAATCAAAGGAGGCAGAGAAACCTCCTATTGGGCTATCTATAAGAATATTATGTTGTTAAATAAAGGTCAACACTTATTTTTAATGTTAAACGGGCAGAATCTTCACTTTTAACTTAAAAAGAGCCAAACTTGCGCTTTAACTGCCTATTTTGTAGTATTTTGGTTTGCTGTTTCCCGAAGATTAGCCCTTCCTTGTAAGCCGGTGTAGCTCAGTGGTAGAGCAGTTGATTTGTAATCATCAGGTCGGGGGTTCAAGTCCCTTCACCGGCTCCAATTAACTTCCTTATATGTTGCACTTATGGACTCCAGCGATAAACCGAAACAGCTCGTCTTTTGAGTTTTGGTGTGCCTATGGTGCCAACAAGTACTTAAATGGGACAACTTTAGAACAATGATTCTGCGACGATTCGGACGAAGAAATCGACAATCAAATCGGGTTTATAACGCCGAAAAATGGATTCGAGTCTCGACGGGTTAAATGATTATTCATTTTCAAATTCCGGCGTTTTACATTTTGCAAGAAAACATCAATCTGAATTTTAACTTATACTCTTTGATTTTATGATCGGGGCATTATAATAGGCTGAGTATAAAAACAGATTTAAACAATATAACCGATCCATTTTTCGAAATTCGACTAAGCCTATATTATTATAAGGAATGACCCAGGAATCCTTATCGATGATGTGTGAATATTTTATTAACTTTCCATTTAACTTAAAGTGAAATGGCGTATTAGATGGACTATCGGGAAAAGGATAACTTTCGTCAATATTTTTATATTCAGCATCTTTAGTATCTATAAATGTAAAATATGCCAAATGATTAATTTTACCTTGCGTATCTAATGTATTATTCTTTAAAGCACTGCTGGTTAATTGCTGAATTTCATAATTTCTCTTTGTTAATTCACTGTAAATATTAACTGCGGCGCGAAAACCGTAGTGAACCTCTCCTGACAAAATAAAAATGTGTGACGGTTGTATTTTAAGGTCAATAAAGTTAAAAAATTCATATTTTCCTCTTGGGCTATTACACCACTGTTCCCAGTCGTGCTCATAACGACCGGGCTTTCTGAACTTGCCTTTCGTAACGACTGTGAACTTTTTATTAAAACTTCCATCTACAAATAACAATTGTAGTTTACGAGAAAACCCCCAACCAATAATTGGAGCAGGGGCACAGAAAATTATTGGAGTATCTTTTTGATAGTTAGACGATTTCAGCAAACTTTCAATTTTTTCGAATGCTTTTGGAGACATTAAACGAACAGCCTTAATTTTTTTTGTATTATTATTGTTTTCATATTGAGGAGAATAATTCATCTCTTCTTTTCCGTGCCTCATGGTTCTATTATCCAAAAAAACTGCAATAGGGTTTGTGGGGGCAATAAATGCCCAATCGTCAAATCCCCATAGAGCATCTTCATATTTTTTGGCTTTTTCTGAGTCGTCTTGCCACCATTGATCCCCTAAAGGATGCTGTAGATATTCCGTAATGGCATTGACTAATTTACCGCCGGATTTATCGCCGGCAAAGGTATCAGGATCGTTTCCCCAACCTTGAAAAGCCCAGTATGCCGCCAAAGCATTTGAAACCATTCTCTTTCCTGTTTTCGAATTCTCGACTCGATATCTCCAAACCTCATCGCAATTCCAGTCATCTGTTACGTCATGGTCGTCAAAAATCATATATGAAGGAACATTTGCGAATAGTCTTTTAATTTTCTTATTACCAGAAATAATCCCTTCTAAATTAGCTCCCTTTTCCATTTTATATGCCTCATCAATAGCATATTGTGTGGTGCCTGGCAGCAATGAATTCCTCTTAAAGTCTTGAAAATACTTATTTTTTTTTATTGATTCCGGCGTCAACTCTTTTACAAAATCCATATCGCTCCAGTGAATAATATATAACGCCGCAAATTCGCCGAATGTTAATAAATGTGATTCATCGATAGAAGAGATGGAGCTATTTTTTCTTACAAATCCTTTCCTTTCATTAAAGCCTCTTTCGTATACTTTCGTTTTTATTGTTTCCAGATCTTTTAGTAAGTATGCACGGGGTAGAATTTCATTTAGATCAATTAAACTTAGGCTTCTAAGATTACCTGCACGGCCATCAAGAAAATCAATCAGAGTACTCACAGTCCACTTGCCTTGTAAAAAAGAGGTTGCGCCTACATTGATAACACTCTTGATTTCCTTGCGGAGCTCATAGTTTGTTGAGTAATATTCTTTTAAAAAAAGAATTACATTTTTTCTTTTATCTGAATTATTGTAATTAATGTGGGTCAGTGTATTTAATTCATTAAGATCATAATCTTTATACTTGCCATCTTGAGGATCGTAATGTTTTGCTCCCTGCAAATAATTTTCCAGGAATTTCTTAAGGTCTTCGATTGTTATTTCTTCAATGTCCTTATATTCAGGAATAGTTTCATCATAGCCCATCAGCCAAAGGGAAAGTTCTCGCACCGCATTAAAGACTTCTTCATGCAAGTCATCGGCATATATTTGATCTCCTAAGTGGAACAACGAAAAATCGGGAATTCTTAACTTCGAGTTTTTAGCATATGCAGTCCAAGATTCTTCCAGCAAAGCATCAGCCGCATTTAAAGCATCGCTTCCGGGGCCATGTGTCTTACGGCAGGAACCGTATAAAATCCTTGAATTTGGTTTGTTTTGATCGGGAATTACAAACACCGGAAACTCTAAGCCGGCATACGAATAATTACTATTTTTATTATAAAATGTTGCGAATGAGATCTCACTTTCCGATTCCTTTTTTGACAAAACAGTTTTATCGTCTATTACAATTACTTCTGGTTTAAACTTAAAAATAATGTCATAACCATATAATTTTTCGGTTAAAAAAATTCCATCATTTGATGGAATTACTTCAAGCAATATTACAAACAAGTTCTTTCCTAATTGGTGAATATTGTTTTTTGTGGAAACATCTACATCCAGATCTCCAGGTAACCATAAAGGTTTTCCCCCATCATTAGATGGTTTTAGAGGCATTACTCTGACTTTCAGGTATTCAGGTTGGATAGATGTAGCCAACCAAATACACACCTTTTTAGGTTCAATTCTCCGTAAGATCGGTCCGCATAAAAGAGTATATTGCTGCATTTTTAAGAGCTATCAAATTATCACCACATGGTCGGCATGTTTTTCTTAAAATTCGACATTAGGGATAAACAAAACTTGTTTTACCAGGTACTCCAAAAGCTCGGAGATTGTCCGTTGATCTGTTTATTGAAGAACATCTTTGATTTTTTCCTCAAACTTCTTATCAATCATCACCAGATTGGTCGGCAATTTCACTTCCCAAGGTTCGCCGACCAATTTAGCACCCATCGAATAGCGCACATCACTTTCGTCGGCATCAGTAAACTTTTCGGTTAGTTGTATTTCGGTTAGGCTTACTACATCTTTTATCAGGTAGGTTTTGCCTTTAATGATAATACGTTTGTTTTTGTCATTATCCTCAGTAAATTCAGTCCCATCGCCCGTTACTTTTGTATCATCTTTTTTCACTGTCAGTCTGCCTTTGCCTTCAATGTTTTGATTGCCGAGTTGTTCTTTTAATTCGTCCAAAACAGATAAATACAACGAGTTAACAATGGACTGATCAGCAAGGACCTCTTCTATCGTGATCAACGTGCCTTCGCCATACCATATTGTTCCAAGTTGCAGATAATGGCCCAGACTGATTTCAAAACCTGGTCGTATTGGAACTTGCACTCTGGCCGCGCCTGCCTTTAAAAACTGTGAGTAAAGCGGATCATTATCTGAAATCTGCGAGATAGCAACCCAATCATCTTTTTTGCCCCAAAAATACGGGTAAAAAATGTAGAGCATGTTTGTCCATTCAAAAGCATTCTCAAAAAACTGAATATATCTACCTTCGGCGTTGGCGTCCGCAAAAGCCATTTCAGGATAACCATGCGGAGCAACATTACGTCTCATAGAATTAAAAGCTTCGAAGTTTTGTGCCGTGAGTAATGAAATACAGCCTTTTTTCAATTCGGTTTTTTCACACTCACGATTCATTAACGGATTAGTTCCGCTTATTTGTGAATAGCCCGCCCGTATTCTTGCTGCTTCCATCGCATTGTCATAACGACTTTTTTGGTCGTTATAAGCATTCATGATTGAATTGTAGGTTTTGATCTGCCATTCTCGAAATTTTTCGAGGGAGCGAGTGCAATAAACATTAACCAATAGCTCATAATTGTAAAAACGCAAAGAATTAATAGTAACAGGGATTTTGTTGGTGTAATGAAGTTTAATATCTAAAAAATTTTGAAAGGGTTCCTCATATGTAAATTGCTGATCTTGAATTTGAACTATGACACGATGATCTCCTTCTTGAGTTTCGCCATAAATATTTATGCTTGCTGATTGAGACAAATAACCATCCGGGATAGTCACATCTACACTATCCGAACTGAGTCTTTCGCCTTCTTCGTCTCCACCTGCTTCAATTGTATCTTTGGTTTTCTTTTCACTCACTAAAAGAGTTAAAGGAATGGGAGGTTCTATGTCTTCCGCTAAATATTTACTTGCCCAATACAAATAATTATAAGAATCGAGATTCTGCGGCTGCAAAGCAATAAAGTTATTGTTTATGCAATATCCGGGTGGTTCAGGTTTTATTTGAGCGATACCTTCGGTGGGTTGTTTGGTCATCGCATAACGCAGGAAAGCCGCCGGTTCGGGTACGACAAATTCCAACATCAATCGTTTGCCGTAATTGATGATTTGAGCGTGATAAATTTTATCTACAAACCGATAAACGCCGGTGATATTTTCCGATTCGGGTCCACTATTATCAAAACCGTGTTTATTTATTTCCTCTATTTCACTGACTGTTTTTACAAATCGGCGTTCCAATGTTCGTTTTTGTATTTTGCTAGTAGCACGAGTAGTTGTATCACGGACAAAGTTTGCCGAAGCCCGATTTGATTCCTGTTTTGAACTACTATTCGTATGATTGAAATTGGCAGTTACGTCCACCGAAGGCCCGTAAGAGGCATTAATTGTTACACCCGCTGCAGAGCTGGCATTTTCGTTGATAACTTTTTCTGCTTCGGTTTGCAGTTCAAAACGCTCGGTGGAAGAAAGGTCTTTTGTTTTCTCATCGATAACTTCGGTTTCCGTTAAAGTTGATTGTTCAGTCGTAATTGCGGTTCTAAATTCGCGATCCCTTTTCTCGCTTTTTAAGACATTTTCAATGTGCGAAATTTCGCCTAATTCATAGCGGAGTAATTCCTGCTCTACCAACATCAGATCGGCAATACCCAATACTCGTGCCTCGCCATGCGTTTCGTTAAGAGGAACTGTTATATCATCATTTTCATTTCCAATTGGAGCAGGCGGACACATTCCCAGATGTACGATTGAAGGGCCTTCAAATTGGGTGGGCATATCGCCTGTTAAAGTATCACTTGGTATCAAGTTGTTTCCAATCATTACCATGTATTTCATTGCGCTTCTGTTGGCATATAACTGGTTGCTTATTTCGCTGGATTGTTTTTCGATCAACGAAGTCGCCCTCGCCACGTCAACATTGGAGTTTTCAAGTCCAACCTTTTTCAAAACGGCTTTCGTTTCATTATTCAGGCTATTGACATCTTTATCTGAAAGCATAAAACCGCTGGGAGCTATGTCTCTGTTTGCTGTAGCCGCATTTTTCTTTGATTCGGATTTAGGTCGTTTGGGTTGAATTGTGCTTTTTTCGAAAGTTGCCAACAGATCATTGATAGCATTCTGATTTGTTGTCAGTTCTTTTGAAAATGTAAGTAACTTTTCCTGGTTTTTGGCAGATCTTTCAAGTCTTTCCTTTTTTGCTTTATTTATTTTAGATATGTCTTGTTTCGTGGTCGGTAAGGGAAATATTCCTCCGGGCAAAATGATTATTTGAGAATGAAAGTCCGCTTTTGAGTAACTTTGTCCTTCTCGTAAATCGCCTAGTTTTTGGATAAGACCCAGGATCTTAGCGAGACCTACTAACAAACTACGAACTTTAGCACTAATGTTTTGCTCAATCGCAGCGATGACTATGCTATTAGTGACTTTAACAAAAAGTTGTTTGAAATCATTTTCTTTAACAAATGCTTGTGGTTCAACCTTAAATATTCTGATGAATGAATCTTTTGCCTTTATATCAAATTCTTTTTCCCCCAGCCCTAACAAAGATTCATAAAATAATAAAAATCTAACATCAACTTTTTTTCGAGAATCAATGAACAACGAAGAATTTGATTTGAGAAAATCTTGCACCGATTTTTCTATGCCATCTCTCGAATCAGACTTCTTCGCTTTAATTAGCGTTTTTATGAATTCGCTTGTAGAAGTATTTAGGTTAACAGTATTTTTTGTTGCTGTTTGTGATGTCGCCTCCTGAGGGGGTCGAATAGTCATAAAGTGAAGAAAGATTTCTGATGACATAATGTTCCTCTTTAAACAACAGTTATTTTTCTAACCTTGTTTTTTGCTAGCTTGCGGGAGCAAACAGTAGAATAACTGACTGGGTAAGTTACAAACTATTTCCTGATTTTATATCGGCTATTCTGTAGTAAATTGGTCCTTACAACAATTTACCCAGTTTTATTCATTAAACCGATGTTAAGGTAAAGATTCTATATTAGATAAATGTTTTGCACAATCTAGATAAATTATCTCTGAACAAAAAGCCAACATTATTCTAAGAATATCTTAACTCAAATTAACTAATCCTGTATGGATCTTTGTATGAGGTTTTTCTTATAATTCCTTTCTAAATTCATATCAAACATTTTCGATTCAAGGTATTGTTTGACATAACGAAACCGCCTGATGTTCGCTCCTCAAGTGGGCATCTTTTGACCGCTTTTGTAGCGCAAGATTTTATCAGTAAGTTTACGGTTCAGTAAAAATGCGATGGCTTTTGTAAGAGGCCACCCGGCATTTGGCTTGAGAATTTCATTATTCGAAATTTGAATATCACATCTTTTTTCTTCCCGTCATATTCTTGCTATCTGATACCAAACTATTTTTACCGGACCTCAAGTCTATGCGAACATTCCAGATTCCGCTTTTCCGGCTCGTTTCACCCATGCCGCAGACATAGTAAATTCCCGCTCTCAAATCTTCTATTTTGGCTTTTCCCTGCGAGTCGATCAGAAAAAATTTGACCGCCTGAATTCTTAGTACGTCTAGGGCCTTCGCGTAGCAGGCATTGATCAGCGGGGTCATGCGCAAAATCTCGGTCGCGGTACAAATGAGCGCTGCCGGATATTTACGCGGGTTTTGTGTCGGAGCCGCTTAAAATTTCCCCAATATCTTTTGCCTGGTAGGCTATCCGCGTAGGGATTGTTGGAATCGTTCTTTAGCAGTCGCCCCAAATGGCATCTTATTTTCTTTCAGGAGGTCCGAAACACTTCTGTCTAAAATATAAAACACTTACCCTTCGTAGGCTTATTAGGCATAGTGTGCCACTGGTGTGCCAAGTGCGCCAAACTCAGCAAATCTAATTTGAACGATTATGAACTATTTGGTAAATAAATTAAGGTGAGAGTAACTGTGGGAAAGGCAGAAAAAGAGCATTTGAACTTTTGTAATCATCAGGTCGGGGGTTCAAGTCCCTTCACCGGCTCCAATATTTATCGGACTTCCAGCGACTTTCCAAACAACAGTGTAGCGAAAATTATAGCAACTATGCGCGTTTGATCATGCTTAGCGGCTCATGGGCCTGCCTTTTCGCTTCCATATTTCTGATTGCTTCACCTGGTGTTTTTCAGTCAGGTGAGCATATCTCAACACCATATTGACGGTTGCGTGGCCCAACACGGTCTGTAAAGTAATCAAATCCTCCAGATTCAATAAACCGTGTCGCAAACGTGTGGCGCAGATCATAAAGCCGAAAATGAGCTACTTGGCTTCGCCTTAAAGCGGTCGCGTGTGAGCGTTTAAAGGTAGTAATAGGATTCCCAGTTACTTCATTAGCAAACATTAGGTCGGTATCTTTATTCAGTAGTCTTTTCTCCAGGATGTTTCGTACTCTATCAGTAAGAAAGATCTTCCGCCTGGCAGCCTTTGTTTTGCCAAAGGGATTAAACAAATAATTCTGAGAAAGAGACACGTTCTGGCGTTCAATTCTCATTACCTATTCCGGACGCATTCCGGTATCGATCATGATTGTCGCAAAATCTCGAAGCGGCTGGCTGGCACAGATTAGATACCGGTTTTCTTCATCCGGCGAAACCACTCGTATTTGGCCGTTGTCTTCGTCAAAGAATTTAAGCCGACTTACTGGGTTGCTTGTTACTACTTTCTTTTCATGAATATAGTAATTGAAGAATATCTTCAGCAGCGCCAATTCTCTGTTAACTGTAGCCGGTTTCAGGATCTTCGGCTTCTTGGTTTCTTTCCCAGACCGCGGGCGACAAGTTTGATTACTTCGAAAATATTTGTAGCTCACTACTTCTTCCCGCATTATCTCATCGAGTCTTTTCCGGTCAAAGAAAGCTGACAATGGCCGACTCGTTACTTTGTAAGATCTAACGGTATTTGGCTTTCCGCGATGCTCATTTTCCACGTATAACAGAAAATCAGACATTGCCTCGGAAAATATCGGCGCTCGTTGGCGCGCCTGGAGGCCAACCTCACCCTTGACCAATTGCGTTCTAAAAGCCCGCTCAAAGTTTTCGGCATCACGCTTGTTTTTGCATTTTGTGCTTTTTTGGACGTGTCTGCCGTGGTAATTAAAACTCATCCACCAAATGCTGCCTCGTTTATAAAGTGCCATGGCCTCTCCTATGTTTCTTCGCTCTCTCGATTCGATTGATCTTATATTTCAACCTTTGTTCTTCCGTTGTTTTTTCTCTCCATTTGCGAGTCCTGAGAACTTTCGCGCATGGGATTGAACATCCCTTCATATCAATTCGTTTTGCCCAAAAGACTTTTTTGCAATTCCCTCAAAATAGAAAATGGATATTTAACCGTCCAGTCTCAAACGGCATTTTTGATATTTCTGAAGAAATTAACTTTCACTGTAAAAATAAACCATCAAAATACCGCAAAGTTTTACGGCTCTCATTGGCAGCAATAATTCCTGAAGTCAGTAATGTCTTTAGAAACGGGAAATGCTTTTCCTATAAAAAAGATTGGAGAGCTTCAAAAATCGGTTGAAAAGACGTCCATCGTAGATTCCTTGAGCATGTGAAGAATGTGATACTTTGCGATCTAGATCGTATCGAGAGAACGCAAAACGTCGATAACGGTAACGGTAGTTTAATTCTAGGTGACGCGAGATCATTTTCGTGGCCAAATGTGAATAAGATCGACCTTGTAATAACTTCCCCACCCTATCTCAATTCGCGTGATTACACCGATGTATACCGCCTTGAGTTATGGATGCTGGGATATGTAAAGAAATTCACAAATGAACGGGAGTTAAGAAAAAAAGCTCTTACGTCACACGTTCAAATACCGCTTTTCAAGGTTGAGTATCCGCAAATCCCCGAATTAAAAAGAGCGATAAAATACTTGGAAAAAAAAGAAACTGCGCTCTGGAATAAAAACATTCCTAATATGGTCAGAGGGTATTTTAGCGATATTCAGAAAGTTCTCGAGAGTCTGAAGACTCATTTGAGTCCTAACGCACGAATTTATATGAACGTTTCGAACTCTGCTTATGCAAATCATATTATTGAAGTGGACAAAATAATAGCTAAATCAGCTGAACAGATTGGTTTCCAGTGTGAAGAAATTAGGATCGCTAGATATAAGAAAACGAGTAGTCAACAGTATGATTCGATAGACCGACGGAAAATGCGAGAAAGTATTGTCATATTGCGTTTAGGTTAAGCCTCCTTTATTTTGTACATAGCAAGGATATTGGCCGATTTGAATATCGATTACTTGGCCGTTAATTTTGCGAACGATCCAAATAAAGCCGACACATCATCTTTCGATGCACTTTACTCCTAAGACTATTGTGCTTAAAGCAAAACAAGTTACCTTTTAATAGCAAAACGGATATAGATACGGTGAGCGTCCAACACCGCGGGCTTATATATGCATAGCGATTTGAATTATGCTCGCTTAAGTGAATGTATAGCGGTAATAATTCTTTTAGCATCAAAATCTTTAAACAAGTATCTAACCTCCGGAAATCGACCTATTTCCGTTTCCAAATCTTCTTTTGTAAGCACGGAATAAATAATAACCGGAATATGTTTTGTTCTGTCGTCCGCTTTTAACATTCTTATGCATCGTATACCGGCCCTGTAAAAACCTTTTTCTTCAATTTCTTTTGGAGGCAATACCATACTCGGTGAAGGATCCGTCCACCGCAGCATAATATCCATGATTACGATGTCAGGCTTTTCTGTAGCGATCTCTTCAAAATTTTCTATAAATGTTAATTCGGTCGCGATACGCCGCACCTCTGCGTTGGAAAACTCTTTCGCCTCCTTTACTGAGGTTTTAATAAATTCATATTGCGATGGGTCATCTTCGACAATCAAAATATACATTTCGTTATTTTCTTAATCTAAAATAGGAAGTAATAATTTTACTACGTTCCAGGCCCCGGCTGATGTCGGCCTAACTATCAGCTGACCTTCATGTACCTTCATGATATGGTTTGTCACCCAAAGACCGATTCCAGAGCCCTCGCCCGTAGTCATTTTTGCCCGGCTACCGCGATATGCTCTTCTGACCAGTAACGGAAGTTCCTCGGGTAATATCTCAAGTCCTTGATTTTTAACTTCAATGTAAAAATACCGTCGATTATCGATCTGCTCTTCTCCCCCAGAAATGATAATTGTTGTATCTGCGAAACTATATTTGCCCGCGTTATCTATTAGGCAATTTAAGGCTTGCGCCAAGTAGTCAATATTAGCCTTGACAACAATCTTATCTAATCCTTCGAATGATCGCCTGTTAACAGAAAATTTAATGTTTCGATAATTTTCGAGCAGCAGGCGGACATCGCTGGTAATTTCAATCAGCATTTTTATGGTATTATTACGCGTCAGAGGCACAAAGTCTTTCGGCAAACGTAGTTCCCCCCCGCCAGCCAGTTCCGTATAAATACCGGCATTGCTCAGAACCCTATTGGCTTTTCTTGCGGTACCTCTCAATTTCCACAATTCCGTTTCCAACTGCAGAATCGAATTCGAATTTTCTGAATATTTTTCAAAAAAATCATCAACAATTTGATTCGACCTGGCAAAAATATTCCTTATGGGACTTTTTAACTGATGCCAGGTATCCTCGAAGACCTGTTTTTGCTGTCTCTCTCTTTCCCACAAAGATAGGTATAATCCGAGTTGTCGGCTTATTAACTCCGCCATATTAAGCGCGTTCGTAGAGAAAGGTTTCCAACCGATTCCGCGAATATCAAGAACTCCAATGTTTTTATCTTCAGTACCGATCGGGGCGACGATAAGTCTTTTGGTTTCCGGGAAAACGTCCGAAGAATAACCCATTTTGCTGTTTATGTCAGTAATATTCTGGACCTTGCCTGTCAAAATTGACTCAACGCCAATTACGTTTTTATCATTCACGTCAGAAAGCAGAGGGTACCTTTTACTTTTACGACCTTTAATTTCGGCCTTTGAGCCCTTATTCCATGCGTTTCCTAACGTGCTTGCAAAGTAGAGTTCATTTGAAGTTTCATCCAGCAATCGTATATCTAAAATATCCGCGCCATCAATGGTACTTTTTGCAATTCTTAAAATGTAATCTAACAGTTGCGCTTTATCCATTTCAGAACGATCGAGACGTTTTTGAACTTGGTCATTTAGCCAATTTATGTCTTCCACCAATCGCTGCCAGGATTCGGCCTCCTTTTTTTCCTGAAGTAAATTTGATGAATCGTTCCAGAAGTTTCCGACGAGCACCGCTACCGATTCGAGAAGCCGCATTAATTGTATTGAGAAATGCCAAGGTGCTTGCTTCGACGCACTGCATCGAATTACTCCTAGCAATTTTCCGTTAGAAATGATTGGTACAGCCATAAAACTTAGAGCAGGAAGGTCCATTTCTTCAGTTACATTAAGAATGTTTTTTAGCGATTGCCCCAAGTTCAAAGAGTCATTCCATTTAATACCAGGATAAAGTCGTTGTAGATGCTCTTGATCGTTTGCAAAGGTCAATAGGTTAACTACCATTAACGGTTTTCTTTCACTCAACACCCACCCCGTCAAGCCTTCCGTTTTTTTTGGTAAGTACTCCGCTTTTTCCCGAATCCAATCAGGGTAGCTGCTTGCAAAGAGGGTAAAACACTGCTCGGTTTCGAACTGATTTTCAAGAAATAATGATGTTTCCACGCATTGGAAGGTAGAGGAAACTAAATTACAAATTCGCCCCAGCGTTATCTTAATATTGTCGAAAAAAATACCAGATGATTTCCTCGAACTATTACCCTCGCCAACTGCAAACCTAGCCTCATCCAAAATTCCATTTATTTGTGATGATAGCTTTTGCCCAACTCTATTACCGATCGCTTCATATAATTGGGGAACCAGGTGCGCCGCTGTTTCGATAAAATATTTAGCGCTTTGTTCAAAAGATTTGGAATTACTACGTTTGTAAACAGCTAACGCGGCATTTGTTTTCTTACTAGCAACATTCAAACTAAATGGCACTACAAATACCGCCACAAATTGTGATGAATTAAAATTAAAAGGACTGGATTCATACGTTGCTAAACTGCTTTCTAAGTCTGTAGTGTCCACAGACCGCTGAGTCCTGATAGCAAATCCAACGGCAGAATCCATTATGGGAATTTTTCGAATAAAGGGTCTCGGAAGATCATCTTGAAACCAATCCGCAAGAACATAAGCACTTCCAGCAGAATCTTCACCGTCAGGTTCGGATAACGGCTCGCATTCCCACAAAATACAGCCAGCAGCATCAACAGTCTCAGCAATGCCACTGAGAACCTCCACGATTCCGTTCAACCTGTCCTGCGCTAAGGCCACTGAAACTATATGCGAAATCTTCTCATTAAAATAATCATTCATTGCCGCGCTAGTTTACCATCTTACGTCCAAACCAAGATTATTTTTCCGCTTGTACAAGAACTACCGGGGCGGAGAAATTCAGCCCAACCTCAGCAGATTAACTGGCCTGTTTCAAATCTGCGCCAGTTAGGGCAAGTTTTTCGATGCCAGGAGCTAATCTATATAAAATTTCTCCCCTATGATCTGAGAATCGTTGAAGCAAATCTTGTTGAACTAAATTATCCGCAAAATCCACAAACTGCTTGAGTGTGGTAACTCCTAATACCTCGAAAACTTGATCCAGTTCGGCGTCTTTCGAGATCGGAAAGCCACCTTGCTGCAATCCTAGATAAAGTATTCGACGTATATCAGGCGGTAAATCGGTTTCCGCCATCTCATCTTGCAGTTGTTCGAATAGTCGTTGAAAAACGTCTATGTTAATTTCTTCATCATTATTTGCCACTGCAAGTTTTAACGATCTTGCGCAGAGTATGACAAATTGCCTCGGAATGCCAAATGATTTTGACGCTATGGCATCTATAGCTTCTTTCGTAAAAGGTAGGGCCTCATTTTCCTGAGGAAAATACCGCGCTAAATTTAAAGTCCGGTTGGCAATTAAATGAAGCTCTTCATGGGACAGAGGTTTTAATGGTATAGTGTCGTTAAAAATATTAAGCCCCGATGCATAAATATCCTCTAGTATAGTCAATGTTCTTCCGGTAAAGATAAATGAACATCTCCTATCGCGAATCAAATCCAATGAGGTTTCAAGCATTTTTTTAATATTTCCTTGATTTGACACTCTTTCCAGATCATCAACCGCAAATACAATTTTCTTATATTTTTGAACCGCAATATCTAATAATTCTTCAACAAAATGTTCAGGATAAATAATATTCAAAACTCGCGAACTTTCACCTCCCAATTCCCCTTCAGTTTTTGCAGTAAATAGAGCGGGCACTTGCACTTCTATTCCTCCGGTTACTTTTTTAGATCTGCTTTTAGTAATTTCTTCACCTGTGAGTGCATATACAATCTCTCTAGCTCTCTTATTTAACGGACCCATTTTTTTTGCCAATGAGTATAATATTACCTTGTAGAACTCTTCACGTGTTCCCCCTGCAAACTGACGAATATGGATAGTAAGAATGGACTGCTTCATTTCACTATGCTGGCGTTCTAGTTCATAAAGCACTGCCATAATAAATGCAGTCTTTCCAATACCGGTCATACCACGAATCAAAATGTTTTCCCCCTCATCTAAGGTCAAAAGCGCCCTTTCCATTTCTGTCTCGCGATTTACAAAAACCTGCATTAACTCTTTTACTCCGCTTGGAACACCGCAAAAAGGTGGGTAATCGACTAACCCCCATTTCTCCATTAGTTGAGCTTTTTGTAATATGATGTTCTTTATTCCCATATTTTCCCCTAATTCTTTCTCGCTTTTTCGTGAGCCAAACTTGATTTCACATCACTTATATCATTTTCTAAAGATGAGGCTTTTGCTTTCAAGCCAAGCGAAAGATACAAATTTCTGGCGATCTCAAGATTTTCAAGCGCTTGTGGAAGCAACCTGACTCTATACTCTAATCTCCCCAAATGCTCGCTAGAATACGCCATTCCATTATCCTCTTTAACCCGCTTATATAATCGATAAGCGTCTATATAGCTAATCCGGGCATCTTCATAATTATTCATGACTTCAAAAAGATGCCCCATTTCTACGAGGGTTCGGGCTTCGTCCGAAAATTTACCTAGTTCTTCAAACAGCTTAAACGCCTTTTCCTGATCGCTCATTGCTTCTTCCCAAATTCCCTGTTCTCGTAAACAAAATCCTCTCAAAAAAAACAACGTTGCTTTTTGATACTGTAAACTTTGTGCTTCCTCCATCTCATTAAATTGTCTAAGGGCGCTGGTGAGCTTTCCAGTTGCCTCCTTAAATTGCTCGCTGTCTATTAATCTCCTCGCCTCTATTAACTCTAAGGCGAGTAATGGAGGTAAAATTCCTTGCCTTTCAGCATATATAAGACTAAATGCATCTTGCCCTAACGATGCCTTTACGCTTTCTATCTTTTTTGCAATGGCCTCGCTGAGTGATTTTTGTTGTGTTTCAAAAAAATAAACTATCTCGGCAAAAATACGAGCCGCGGTTTCAAAATCGTTGTTGGAAAGTGCTAGATCTCCTAAGCGTTCGTATAACGGAAGAAGATCTTCCTGATAGGAATAAACGTTCAGAGTATTCTGAGTAGTTTGTAATATTTGATTTGATAGTTCCCTTGCTTTACTCCAATCTTTACTAGCAACATAAGCTTCACATAAAGCAACGTTCGTTCGTAGCCACTCTCGTACATTATCTTCCGCAGTAAGAAAAGTTAAAGCTTCTTTATAATAAAGAATTGCTCGTTCTACATTTTCCTTATGGCTTCCTTTGGCCCTTCTAAGGTAAGCAGTAGCCAAGTCGTAAAGCACTACGTACTCGCGATCGACATTGGTTCCGGAATTGCGGGAAAGGTTTAAATGATGGATAGCTTTTTCTACATTTTCTTGGCCGTCTTTGAAAAAAGACAGGTAATTATGCCCAATCAGCGCACTAATAAGCGAATATTCAACATCATTTGCGGAAAGTAAGGTTAAAGCACTGTTATATAGATCTATGGATTCTTTTAAATATTGAGTGTCATTGGTTGTGGAAGCGATATTACTATAAAGTTCTCCCAAGTTGATGTATGTAGTAATTATATTCCGTGGATTGCCTGAACTTTCATTAATAGCAAGGGAATGCTTGTAGTAGTCTATAGCCTTTTCATATTCACCCAGTTCGCCCAGTACCCGCCCAAGATTATTAATCGTCGTGGTTATTGAACGATAATCCATTAACCCTTCACCAATTTCAAGAGCTCTTTCATAATACTTCTTCGCCTCCGCGAGTCTTTTTAGTATTACATTGACTTGGCCTAAATTGTTTAATACTGATATTTGGCTTCTTGAGTCCCCTATCTTTTGACTAATATCAAGTGCCTGTTGGTAATACTCTCTTGCCTTGGAATAGCCCAATAAAAAAACATAAGAGCGCCCTAAACTATTCAATGCGGATATCTCAGCTCTGTAGTCTCCTAACTCGCGGCTAATGCGAAGTGATTGCTGATAATATTCCACCGCCTTCGGCAAGTCACGTAGCGAAAGATAAACATTACCTAAATTAACTAATATGTTTCCTGATAATTGTAAATTATTGATTTTTTTACTGAGAATCAAAGCCTTGTTATATGCTTCAACTGCCTTTTCGAAATCACGGATGTCAGCATAGCTACTACCTAGGTTTGTTAGAGTCTGGGCCTCCCCTGCTACATCGCCGACCTCTCTGCTTAATCTCAATGCTTCTTCATAAAGTTCTATCGACTTCTCTATATGATTTACTTCTCTATAGGCAGATCCGATATTTGTCAATATCCCACTTCTGACAGCAGGATCGTCGATCTTAGCCAAGTTATCCAAACTTTGCTGATAAAGTTCGATCGCAGAATGCAAATCACCTTGTCTCTGATAAAAAACTCCCAAATTGTGAGTCAACACCGAGCGCGTGTATTCATTCCCGGGTTCTTCATTAAATTCTAGAGCTTGCCTTAACCACTTTTGATATTCAACTGCGTGGCCACTGGCATCGAGAAATTGAACGAGGTTTAGGACGATTTGTAAAAAAATGTCTTTCTGGTCGATATTGAAAGCAGTTTCAACCGCATATTGAATGTTTAGCCATTCTTCTTCCAGCCGAATAAAGTCGTCCTTAAATCTGCCGGTGTGCTCCAGAAAATAATGAGTCATCCTTCTCTGAAGATTAGGTAATCGATTTGCCTGAACACGACCCATAAAATAATTCCGTATTATAGGGTGCATTGCATACCTTTGGTGGCGGACTATATTAATCGCTCTTTTGTCGATGAGTTCTCTTCCTATTGAAAACCAATCATTTACCTCGGCAACAAAAGTAATTGCTTCTTCATTTACTGGATACGCAAACACACTCATTGCTTCTAAAAATTTGTATTGGTCAGGAGTAAGTTCTTCGATAACCCTGTCCAAAAGGTTGTATATATTGTCACCAGGATCTAAATCAACGTTACTTAATATGCTAGAAAGCGGCCGATTTTGTTGTAAGAGAGCTGCTATAAGATGGATGGTAAGTGGATGGCCATTAGAATAGGCAAAAATTACATGCTTTTCGTGTTCGTCCAATTTATCCCATAACTCTTTAGAAAGAGTGTTTCTTAATAACTTTAAAGTCTCATCTTCACTCAGTCCGCTTAAATAGATATAAGATGTTCGAACCGGTATCGAAACACGTGCACGACTTAGAATCAAAACTTTGGTTGGCTGAGGTAATCTTCCAATAAATGATAAAACCTCATCATTATCACTTAGAAATTCATAATCATCAAAAATCAAAAGATATGGCTGTGAACGAAGGAGAAAGTTAATCTCCCTTCTAAATTCTGAAACAGAAAAGGATTCCGCGTCAATTCCAATTGCTGATCCTATGACCACCAGAATTTGTAACAGTGTTTTTTCAGATTTTCCATCAATCCAAACAATTCGATTAGAAAAGTTTTTTGCTTGTCTCTCTGTTATCGCGCGAGCGAGCGAGGTTTTACCGATCCCGCCAAAACCAGTTATCATAACAACCTGGATTTCCGGATTGGACAAGGCTTCTTCAACTTCGTAAATTTCCTTACGTCTTCCTTGGACAAGGCCTTTGCTTGAGTTGGGATTGCTCTGTTCTGTTAGTAATTCTAGTACCATCTATCAAGAGTTTTTGAATATAATACCTTAAAATCATATTTCAACGTTAGTTATACACTCAATAGAATTGTCTTGATGTCTTCCATATGATTTAGAGAAAAAAGAATATTTACCTGGCCGTTAGGGTGTAAAATGATTTCAACGTTGGAAAGACGTAAAATAAACTAAAAATCCCTTAACAGAGACCAAACGCCGCCATACAAAGCTATTTTGCGGATCAAATTCTAATAGCCGTTTCGGAATAAATAGTCGATATTGTCCCGGCGCAATATATTGTAGCGAAAAATGTAGCAACCACTTGCATATTTGGAATATCACCGAGCGACAAGGCCGCTAAGAAAACCCAGTAAAAATCAGCTTATGACACTCGGCGATACTCAGTGGAAATACATGGAAAAGAATTTGTAATCATCAGGTCGGGGGTTCAAGTCCCTTCACCGGCTCCAATATTTTCACAATTTACAGACCCAATCCCCCAAGAATTGATCCAAGTGCAAAAGACTGGGGGGTGTATAACCAATATGAGTACCCAATCAAATGCGCGATCGGGCTTTTTAGATCTATCAAAACAAGTGATGGTGATAGGAGCTACGTATTCGTATTGAATTGATGCGCTGCGTATTGGCGAGCTCTTCCTGGTACGGCCGTAATGTCATACGAACCCCTTTCTTTTCTGTAACTTAAGTTCTGAGCTTTATTAAAAGTTGATGGAATGATTATTGCTCTAAGAGTAGTGCTCTAATTGTAAGAGGATTTATGAATTCAGAAAAGATGCATCTGCCAGCGATACTTTTGCTGGGAAAACAAGATAGTGCTAACAGTTTCGTAAAGATCTGGTTTGAAAAGAGCCGGTTTCGGACTGTGGAAACCACAGATATTTTTCAGGTTTTGGAAGAGATCTCGGACTTTACCGTTGTCCAGCGGCCGGATGTGATCCTTTTAGAAGAGATATCTATTCAATCCGATCTTTCTACCATAAATGAATTCGTACAAAGCTCGTTGTCAGAAAGTAATCTACCTCTTTTTGCCTTATTAAAATCCGGAAATTTTATCAATCTTGATAAATCCTTTGAAGGAAATCTTCATCAGTTGGAAGCGGAGCTTGAGAAAATCATTCCTCAGCCGGAAAACAGTATTCGCGCAGCCGTCTAAAGTACAACCATTCTGCTTAACTAAAAAAGATGGTCAAAGACCCATCTCTACATTTTTCACACACCTATCTTAATCCCGTATACCATGGGTCTTTTCCCGACCCGTATGTTCTTAAATTTTGCGGCGAATACTACGCGTACTGTACCGGTTTTTGGAAAGACGGCAATGTGTTTGGAGTTTTACACTCCCGGAATCTGATCGACTGGAACGAATTGGGAGGCGCTATGGCGCCTCTTGATCACGCTCCGCCGTTTTACTGGGCCCCGGAAGTCATCTACGACAACGGTAAATTTTATCTTTATTACAGCGTTGGAAACGAGACGTTGATGGAAATACGAGTAGCCGTATCGGATAGGCCTGATGGGGGCTTTATTGACTCGGGCAAGGCTTTAACATCCGAAGATTTCGCGATCGATGCCCACGTCTTTCGCGATAACGACGGGAAGCAATACTTATTTTATGCCACAGATTTTCTCGAACATACTCATGTCGGAACAGGCACTATCGTGGATGAAATGAGCGATCGATCTACTCTGGCGGGCAGGCCCCGCCCGGTAACACGCGCAAAATATGATTGGCAAGTCTATGATCCCGTGCGCAAAGAAAAAGGCGGCGTTCGGTGGCACACTGTCGAAGGCCCGTTTGTACTTAAACGTAAAGGAATTTATTACCAGATGTTCAGCGGGGGGAATTGGAAAAATGTTTCCTATGGAGTGAGTTTTGCGGCCACGGACGACCTCGGGCGCGAGGAAGAGTGGAAACAATTTTCCGACGGGGAAAAAGCTCTACCTATTTTAAGAACGATCCCGGGCGAGGTAATAGGCCCGGGGCACAACAGCGTGATCAGAGGGCCGAATAATCGTGAACTCTATTGTATATATCATCGTTGGTTTGAAAATGAGCGCGTTCTGGCGATCGACCGGATGGACTTTGCCGGTGAGCGAATTTTTGTTGCCGGCGCGTCCCACACACCGCAGATCGCGCCCTTTTTACCCGATCACTCAGATCTTTTTGAAACTGAATTTTTACCTGATATTTGGCAGGTTGCGGGAAAATGGTCGTTAAGAAACGGGCAAATGATCTCGGGAATATCCGGTCAAAACCTGGCCGGATATAAAGGAACCGGGAAAAGTTTTCTATGTGAATTCAGCTTGCGCGTTACAGATGCGTCGTCAAAAAAAGGCAGGTTTGGATTTTGTTTGAAAAATGAAGAGGAAACGGTCTGCGAATTTTCGCTCTTACCGAATGAAAACTTTGCTCAATTCAAATGGTTTGAGCGCGGCAGCGAAAAAAAACGCAATGTTGAATTGCCGCGGGATTTTGCGTTCGAAGCCTTTCATCTTGTCCGATTAGAAGTTGATGGAAAATGGGTAAAAGTTTTATTAGACGATAACGTTATTGAGTTTGAAGAAATAACCGACAGCATTTCATCTGAAATTGCTTTGTTTTCCGCCGATACTCAGGCCGCCTTTGCCGGATTCTCTTTAACCAAAGGGTTTGAAGATCTGTTTGAACAAACTGATATGCAGCCGGAAGATCGCGGCTGGCAAAAACTGGCCGACAATAGCATTTTGAGTACGAAAGAGCGGCAGCTTTTTCTTTCAAGTCTAAACCGCTCGGAAGCGGCGATCGGCAGAGATGCATTTTATGCGAGTTATGAATTTGCAGCTAATATTCGGCTGGTGGGCAGCGCCGGCGATGATCCAACGTTCGGGTTTCTGCTGCTGCAAAACGAGCTAAAAAAGGTGCTGCGATTTACATTACATATATCAGACCGGCACTTGTATGTTTCCGGGGAAGGCTACACTGCCCGATTCCCGCTTCCGGAAGATTTTGAACCTCGAAATTACTGCCAGTTTCGATTTCTTCGCATGGCAGACAAGCTGATACTGCAATTGGATGGTATGTTTCTTGGCGAGATCTCATGTCTTGAAAAAGAAACTACGATCGCCTTATTTTGCCGAAATGCAGTGGTTGCTTTCGACATGGTGAGGATGACGGTTTTGTGAACCTGACGGGCGCTTTTTTAAACGCATCCCGGAGTTGAAAAAAATCCATTGTGCATTTACTATTTTTCGTAATAGTAACTCTCCTTTAGGTTTACCGAAAATAACAGCTTATTCGGAAGTTTTTAATGACGAAAGAGGCAATCAAGGGCCGAGCGGAAGACTTTATCTGGGCCGGCGGCATCGAAAACACGTTTGTTCCGCAAACGCGTCAGGGACACCGCTCTCTGGACGAGTACGAGTTGATGGGACATTACGATAACTGGCGCGAAGACCTCAGCGTCGCCGGCGAACTGGGCTTAAATGCCCTCCGGTGGGGTGTCCCCTGGTACAAGGTAGAACCGGAAAGCGGCAAGTTCGATTGGACGTGGCTGGATGAGGTAATTCCCTTTCTGGTGGAAGACCTAAAGATCTCTCCGATCATCGATCTGATGCACTATGGTTGTCCTTTCTGGCTGGAACGAGAATTCGCTAATAAAAATTACCCGCAATTCGTAGCAAACTACGCCGCCGCCTTTGCCGAACGATATAAAGGCCTTATCAAATACTATACGCCGCTTAATGAACCGATCATCAATTCATTGATGTGCGGCATGCGCGGGCTATGGCCGCCTTATATGAAAGGCGACCGGGGATACATCCGGCTCATGCTGCAGTTGGCCAAAGGGATAGTACGCACCGTTACCGCTATTAATGAGGTAGACCCTGAGGCGGTTATGGTACACGTCGAGGCCACGGGCTTAACCCGTACTGTTAGAGAAGACCTTACCTCCCTGGCGGCAGAGGAAGAATACCGGGGCTTTCTTTGTTACGATCTGATTTCCGGGCGCCTGACTCACGATCACTTACTTTTTTCCTGGCTGGTAAGAAACGGAGCCTCGCCGGACAGCCTCCATGAATTGCAGAGAAGCAAAATAACGATCGATGTGTTGGGATTAAATTTTTACCCCCAGTGGTCAACCAAGCAGCTATATATCGATAAACGCGGAAAAATAGCATTCCAGGAGATAGAACCCGAAGGAGAGGGTTTTGCCGAGTTGATCCGTAAATATTTCGACCGGTATCAGGTTCCCATCATGATCACGGAAACGAGCGCGCTGGGAAGTGATGAGATCCGGGAAAAATGGCTCGAATCGTCAGTTTCGGTGATCAAAGATCTCCGTGGCGAGGGAGTGCCGGTGATTGGGTATACCTGGTTTCCTCTGTTTACGATGATCGATTGGCGGTACAGATTTTCGCAGGAGCCGCTGGAAAACTTTTACCTGGAACTGGGCTTATATCACTTAAATCGCGGGCACAAAAATCCTCGCTGGATCGATACTTCACTGGTAGGAAAATTCAGGAACCTCATAAAAAATTCCGGCGAGGCCGTGGGCGATCTGAAAGTGGCGGAAACCACGGCCGGTTAGATCATTTCCGAAGCCCCATCACTCGCGCAAACCGGATAAAATTCCGGAGAATAACCGAATCTTTCCGAATATATCAGATCGATCCGTTCGCGAAATTTTTCCAGAACGGCTTCTTCCAGCAAATTAATGGTGCATCCGCCAAAACCGCCTCCGGTCATGCGAGCCCCGTAAACACCCTCAATTTGCCGGGCAGCTTCAACCAATGCGTCAAGCTCGGCGCAGCTTACTTCGTAATCACAACGCAACGATTCATGCGATAGATACATTAGCTCGCCCAATTGCGGCAAGTTTGAATTTTCCAGACATTTCGCGGCAGCGAGGGTCCTGACGTTTTCAGTTATTACATGCCGGCATCTGCGCGCCAGCGTTTCCGGCAAAACGCTCCGAAATTTTTCAAACTCAGTGACGGATACATCGCGAAGACTTTTGATGTTCGGGATCTTCCCGCGCAGGTGTTCTACAGCCTTTTCACACTCATCGCGCCGTTTATTGTATTCGCTTGACGCAAGCTGGTGTTTGACTTTCGTATCGCATACCACGAACATCGCTCCTCCCGTTCGCAGAGGAATTTGTCTGGCTTCCAGTGAGCGGCAGTCTAATAACAGGCCGTGGTTCTCCACACAGAAAACCGAAGCAAACTGGTCCATGATACCGGAGCGAACACCGACGAATTCGTTTTCCGCTTTTTGGGCAGCCAAAGCGAGCTTTTTCTTGTCAACGTCTATACCGTTAAGCGAAAGCATCGCGAGACCTGCGGAAATTTCCAGTGCCGCTGAAGACGAAAGGCCCGCGCCGATGGGAACAGTTGAGGAAAAAACCAGATCCGCACCGTGTTGAAGATCAAAACTCTTATGAACACATCTTATCGTGCCCTCAATATAATCGGTCCATTCACTACGCCTGCCGGTACCGGCTTTCGAGAGATCGAAAGAAAAAGAATCGTTCACATCAAGCGCCAGGATATTAACCCGGGTATCGGAGCGAGGCACGCCGGCGACAAGGGCTTCGCGGTCGATCGCAAAAGGTAAGACGAAGCCCTCGTTGTAATCCGTATGTTCACCGATAAGATTGATACGGCCCGGTGCTCGGAAAAGACGCGGCTTTGAATGATAGGTTCGCTGAAATGTGTCTATCAGTTCTTTTTGGGTTATCCTTAAGTTTTCCATTTGACGGGCTTGATCAAATTACGTAATTCCGCGGCCTTCTCTTCGGGCAGCGTGTCGTTAATAAACATTCCGGCACCCGCTTCGCTTCCGGCCAGGTACTTTAATTTTGTTGCCGTGCGCATCGGCGGATAAAATTCAATGTGAAAATGATAATGATCATAGTCCGCGTTGTCCGAAGGACTTTGGTGGATGGCCATTATATAGGGGAATGAAAGATCAAAAAGCGCATCGAAAGCGGTGATAACCTGCTTTAATACCTCGGCCAGATCCGCCTCCTCCACTTCTGTCAGGTCATTAAACGTTTGAAAGTGCCGCTTTGAAAGAATATGAGTTTCGTACGGATAACGCGCGAAAAAAGGGATATAAGCGGCGAAAGATCCGTTTTCTGCCACTATTCTTTTTCTGGAGCCTTGTTCTTCCTGCAAAATATCGCACAGAAGACATCCTCCGGTTTTCTCCAGGTGCCGTGATGACTGCTCCAATTCCTTTTGAATTACCGGGGGAATAAAAGGATATGCATAAATCTGTCCGTGCGGGTGGTGCAGCGTAACGCCTACGGCCTGGCCTTTGTTCTCAAAAACAAATACGTATTTTACAAAATCAAGTTTGCTGAGTTCGGAAAAGCGATGACGCCAGACCCGCACCAGCTTGTAGATCCGTTCAACCGGCTCCTGCGCCAACGAAGTATTATGGTCCGGCGAATAGAGGATAACTTCGCAAACTCCTTTGGACGGCCGGACCGGATAAAGGTCGGAAGAGGAAATAATCGGGTCGTCGGGATCTCTTTTTAAGCTTGGAAAACGGTTCTCAAAAGCGACAATGTCATAATCGGCTTCCGGTATCTCGGTGGGAAAGCCGCCATCTTTTGCCGGACATAGAGGACAATGATCGGGCGGCGGCAAAAACGTTCTTTCCTGGCGCTGTGTGGCCGTAGCGACCCATTCCCCGAGCAGAGGGTTGTAGCGTAGTTCAGACATTTTTCGGTTTAAGTTCTTCCGGTTTGCTTTCGAACTTTGATCTTTCTGAAACTCCCGCATCTTCGTCAAATGTGTAAAAGATTATATAGCGGCCGTCTTTAAGAGTTATTTCACGATGTTGTAATACCGGCCTGGACTTCGAATGTTCATTTTTCTCTTTCATTTATTGTTAATTCGCCGCGGCCAGGGGCGCCCCGTGTTGTTTTATCCAGTTCCAGGCTGAGCTGATAATAATATCCAGATCCTGAAATTCCGGCGACCAGCCTAATTCCTCTCTGATCTTACCGGAATCAGCGATCAAAACAGCCGGATCGCCCGGCCGCCGCGCAACAACGCGAACCGGAATATCCAGGCCGGTGATTTTCCGCGCCGCTTCTATCACTTCCCGCACTGTATAGCCGGCGCCGCCGCAGCCCAGATTGTAGACCGCGCTCCGTGTTTCCAGGATATTCAAGGCCAGAATATGAGCGCGGGCCAGGTCGACTACATGAATGTAATCTCTGATACAAGTTCCGTCGCGGGTGTGATAATCTTCGCCAAATATATCTATCTGAGGTATTTGTCCTAAAGCGGCCCGTAAAACCAACGGGATAAGATGAGTTTCGGGTTCATGCCGCTCCCCGCAATTTTCCGTTGCGCCGGCGGCGTTGAAATAACGCAAGCTGGCATAACGAATTCCGTAAGCTTGTTCGTACCAATGAAGCACGCGTTCAAAGGCGAGCTTGGTCTCGCCATAAGGATTTGTCGGCGCGAGTTTTTCAATTTCGGTTATCGGCTGATTCTCTGCGTCTCCATAGACCGCAGCGGTCGAAGAAAAAACTATCCTGCGGACGCCCGTCTCCAGCATGGCGTCAAGCAAATTTAATCCCGCAACAACATTATTCCGGTAGTATTTTGCCGGATCACCGACCGACTCCCCGACCAGTGAATACGCCGCCATATGAATCACGGCCTCGATCTCCCGATCGCCGAGCACAGTTTTTAGCAACTCGCTATTATTGAGGTCTCCCTGAATAAATTCCGCTTCAGGTAAGACAGCCTCCCGGTGCCCTTTTTCCAGATTGTCATAGACGGTTACAGAAGAGCCGGCTTTTACCAGCTCTTCTGTAATAACACTGCCTATATAACCTGCCCCGCCTGTTACCAGAATTTTCATATCGAATATCTCTACTAGGAAGCGACGGCGTGGCTGCGGCCATTGCCATTCGGCCGGCTGATCGTGACCGTTGACTGCACTGCCGGCAGTTGGGCGGCCGCCTGGCGTTTTAATCCCACAATTTTACTGTAAGTGGTCAAAGCCTGCGCGACGATCTGGTCCATATTGTAATACTTGTAAGTAGCTAATCGCCCGACAAAATGCACATCCGCCCTGGCATCGGCCAACAGGCGATATTTTGCATATAGATCCGCATTTTCACGGCGGGGGATCGGATAATACGGATCGCCCTCGGCCTGCGGAAACTCGTATACGATGCTCGTTTTTTTATGGGTTTGGCCGGTCAAGTATTTAAACTCCGTGATGCGCGTATAGGCGTGATCGTTTGGATAATTTACCACCGGCGCCGGCTGAAACATTTCGCCGTCATGCGTTTCGTGTTTAAATTCCAGCGAGCGATAAGGCAATTTACCATAACGGTAATCAAAGAAAGAATCGATTGGCCCGGTATAGATCATGTTTCGATAAGGAATTTCTTTAATGATCTCTTTGTAATCGCAATTAAGCAGAACTTTAATATTCGGATTGTCCAGCATTTTTTCGAACATGCGAGTATACCCGTGTTTAGGCATTGCCTGGAAAGTGTCCGTAAAGTATCTGTCATCGCGATTGGTTCTGGTCGGAACGCGGGCCGTAACCGACGCATCGAGTTCCGATGGATCCAGGCCCCATTGTTTCTGCGTATATCCCTTGAAAAATTTCTCGTACAATTCTTTTCCGACCACACTGATCACTACATCTTCCGAGGTAGCGATCACGTCACGCCTTTCTTTTACTTTATCGAAAAAGCCCTGCACTTCATGCGCGCTCAGATTAAGGCCGTACAGTTTATTTATCGTGTCCAGATTGATCGGCAGCGGCACTAACATCCCGTCAACACTAGCTAAGACACGATGTTGATATTCGCGCCACTGCGTAAAACGGCTTAGATAACTGAAAACGTCCGCTGAATTGGTATGGAAAATATGAGGGCCGTATTTATGAATTAAGATCCCGGCGTCATTATAAAAATCATAAGCATTTCCGCCGATATGCGGACGCTTATCACAGATCAACACTTTTTTCTTCGACCCGTTGGCCAATCTTTCCGCGAGAACACTTCCCGCAAATCCCGCTCCTACTATTAAATAATCGAACATTTTTATTCCCTCACTCTTTATTGCTAATAATTGTTAAAAATAAAATATATCTAAGATCTAAACCCACTTCTGTTAGCAACCACACATTCACCGTTTTACATTCTTAGAAATTTCCTGCTGTCTGTTCCTTTACCTTTGTTTTTAAAGTTTCTTCTTTTATAAGGTTAGTCATTTCCAGCCAAGTCTTGTCCCAGGATATTTGAGACAAAAAAGCATCTACTCTCCCCAGCCAATCCTCGGGCTGGCCTTTTAACATTTCTTCCGCATATTCGACGAAGTTTTCCGCTGTCGAACCGATCTTGACCAGGTCGTTTTCACCATAAGGATAAACCACATCCCGGATCGGCGTAGAAATAACGGGTTTCCCTGCAGCCAGATATTCCGGTGTTTTTGTCGGGCTGATGAATCGCGTGGCTTCATTTATTGCGAACGGCATCAAGGCCGCGTCCCAAGACGCGAAGTATGACGGCAGGTCTTCATATTTTTTTCCGCCAAGATAATGAATATTCGCTGCTTTCGGCAGATCGCCGTCACTGATCTTTACCACCGGCCCGATCATCACAAAGTGCCAGTCGGGACGCAAAGCCGCCATTTCCGCCAGCAGTTTCGTATCAAACCTTTCGTCGATCACACCGCAAAAACCTAACTTGGGATGCGGAACCTTTGCCTGGTCTTCCGGTTCTTCGGCCGGTGACCGAGCCCCGGAAAAATGCGCTACATCGATGCTCGAAGGAAAGGGAAATACGCTATGATGCCTTTTACGTTTTGCCTCGTATAAACTATGTCCTCCGGTGAAAACCAGATCGGCTTTTTCCAATACGCGCTTTTCATTTTCGATCAGTTCGGGCGGCGCGAATTTAAAGGCAGAAAGTTCGTCCATGCAATCAAAAATCGTAACTTTTGCTTTTATCTCGTCTGTAAATTCTACTGCCATCGGCGAGTAATACCATAAAAGGATATTTGAAAGATCCTTTGTTGAAATCAAGTCGCTCAACATCCCGCGCTGCAGTTCCACCGCTTTTCCTTCATCCCGATCTTTGTGCGAAATATGCGGAACAAGAACAAACAAATTCTTAGCGCGCTCTGAAATTTCCAAATGCGAACTGCCTTCAAAAAATATCGGTTCCTCAAAAAAATAAACCGGGATCTCATTGGCAAAACGGCCCATTAAATGCTGCGGGCGTTGAAAAACAAAATCCCATCGCAGATGCGATAGGCAAATTAATGAGTCAAAACCTTTCAGTTGTTCGTTTATCATATCTTTAATCATTTATTTAACTCTTTAATAGCAATTGGCATGCCTTAGATATAAATTTTGTATGTTTAAGGACATAAGCATCGGTAATGTTAAGAAAATATTAAGATTATTTTTTTAATTTAAAAAAGCGAATTCGAACGGCCATCTTTTCTGCATCAGAACCATACGTTTGCAAATTCGATATTAACGCCTAGTTGATACCGGGGGAGTTGGCTAAAGTAAAAGTGTGAATAAAAATATTTTCTCCGGATTTTTGATGGGTGGATTCGAATGTTCTACCCACCGTGTCAAAGGCGGCTCGCGATTGGATCTGATCCATTCTACCCGGCACGATGAATTTGCTGAAGATGATTACAGGCGAATGATGGAGCTTGGATTAACCACCGCGCGCGACGGATTGCGCTGGCATTTGATCGAAACGAAAACCTCTGCTTACGATTTTTCCAGTCTGAAAACTCAGTTGAATGCGGCAAAAAAAACCGGGATCCAAATAATATGGGATCTTTTTCATTACGGTTATCCGGACCATCTCGATATTTTAACTCCGGAGTTCCCTGAGCGGTTTGCGAACTTTTGCAGCGCGGCGGCGGCGTTTCTAAAAAGCGAAACAACAGGCCCATTGCTTCTCTGCCCGGTCAATGAAATTTCGTTTTTTTCATGGGCGGCGGGCGAGGTCGGGGTATTTTTTCCTTTTGCAAAAAAACGCGGCAACGAGCTTAAACGGCAACTCCTAAGAATGAATATCGCGGCGATCGACGCGATCAGAAAAGTTGCGCCTGAGGCAAGATTTATCAGCACCGAACCCGCGATACACGTAATAGGTTCGGCAAAAAATCCCGCCGGACAGCGCGCGGCGGAAAACTACCGGCTGGCTCAATTCCAGGCGCTGGATATGCTTAGCGGACGCAGCGAGACGGAATTGGGCGGCGGTGAAAGCTATCTTGATATAATAGGGATCAATTACTATTTTCATAATCAGTGGCGCTATCCCAAACGACAAAAAATTCCCCCAACTCATAAAGACTACCGGCCCCTTCGTGAAATTTTGGGCGAATTTTATGAGCGCTACCAAAAACCGCTTTTCGTGGCCGAGACCGGTATCGAAGACGATCTCAGACCGGAATGGTTCCGTTATGTGTGCAGCGAAGTTAAGGCTGCCATCTCGATGGGAATTCCGGTCCTGGGGATATGTTTATATCCGATCGTAAATCACCCGGGCTGGGCCGACGGGCGTCATTGCCATAACGGCCTGTGGGACTATATCGACGAAGCAAATGAAAGAACTCCCTACCAGCCTCTTTTAGAAGAAATAGAGCGTCAGCAAAATATATTCCAAGCCTTGTAGAGGAATAAACATATTCGGTTCGTTAAAAAAGACATAATATTATGAGTGAAATTTTAGGATGGATAAGTTCTTTTGTGCTGCTCTTAACACTTATCAAACAAGTGTATAAACAGTGGAAAGACGGCACCAGCGAAGGCGTTTCGAAATGGCTGTTTATCGGACAGCTTATCGCTTCTATCGGTTTTTCGGTATATAGCTACCTGATCGGTAGTTGGGTGTTCGTGGTTACCAACATACTGCTAACAATAAATAATATATTAGGGATCATATTTTTCTTCTATTATCGAAAGAAAACATCAGCCCGGCGCTAGCTGCCGGTTCAGGTCTTTTCCAACGGGATCACGTGGACAGTGGCGTCTTTTGCTTCCCGCAAAAAACGGTTGATGATCGAACCTTTCCAGAATATCTCCCAGCGGGTACGCGCGGATTGGCCGAAGATCACATGAGTAACCTGATTTTCGCGGGTGAAATTCAGCAGAGCATCGGAAACATTAGCGGCCTTTAACTTAACGACCTTGGCGCCGAGCGTCCGCGCAAAACTGACATTTTCCTGCAAGACGGCATAAGTTTCGGGTTTGATGCGGCCGGAGTCTTCATCCGGGGTTTCGACATATACGGCAAACCAGTCGTCGTTGGCAAAGCGGCCGGCGATACGCGCGCCGGTGCGCAAAAGCTTTTTGGCGCTGCCCCGCGAAGCCATGCATACCATTACTTTTTCGGGAATTACGGCCTGCTCCAGCCCGACGCTTTCGCGGTACTCGTGATCCTGCGCGGCTTGCTGCTGGGCTACCTGGCGCAGGGCCAGTTCGCGCAGGGCCGCCAGATTTCCTTTGCGAAAGAAATTGTTCAGGGCTTGCTCGATCTTTTCGACCGAATAAATTTTCCCCTGGCGAAGCCGGGTCCGTAAAGTATCAACCGAAACATCGACATCGATCACTTCATCGGCCCGTTTGAAAAAACAATCGGGCACGGTTTCGCGCACCTGAACACCAGTGGTACGGACGATAACATCGTTAAGAGATTCGATATGCTGGATATTTACGGCAGTGATGACGGAGATGCCGTTTTCCAGCAGCTCCTGCACGTCTTCGTATCGCTTTTTATTTTTGGCCCCTGCCAGATTGGTATGCGCGAGCTCGTCGACTATCGCGACGGCCGGCTTTCGCGCGATCACCCCTCCCAGGTCCATCTCCTCAAAGAAATTTCCGCGGTATTTGGTCCGTCGCAGCGGAACTATTTCCAGGCCTTTGAGCAGCTCTTTTGTATCGACCCGGCCATGAGTTTCTGCCACCGCAACTACTATATCGATACCCTGATCTTTTAACATGTGCGCGTCTTCGAGCATTTGGTAGGTCTTGCCAACACCGGCCGCCGCGCCGATGTACACGCGCAGGTTTGCTCGCTCGGTTTCCTCCATTCTCTTGAGAAAGAACTCGGGAGAAAGGCGCTCTCTATCTTTGCGCTCGGGTATATCGGTAATGTGCGTATCAACAAACATAATTTTCTATTACAGGGATAAAAAGGGATATTATTAACGATTAAAAGCTGTTAGCTTGCAGCTATAAGCTGATAGCTAAACTGTTTTTTTTCAGAAATTATCCCTGTAAATTTATTTCTGGACTCGCCTTATCGAGTTCCAGATTCAACCGCAGCACGTTCACTCGCGGTTCGCCAAAAAATCCAAACTGACGGCCTTCGGTAAAACGAGCGACGATTCGAAGCAGGTCCGCTTCGCTAATGCCGCGTTCTTTTGCCACGCGGGGGATCTGGAACTCTGCCGCCGCCGGAGAAATATGCGGATCCAGCCCCGAAGCGCTCGTGGTCACCAGATCGGCTGGCACCGGCAGAGCAGGGTTTTCCGCTTGTATTGTTTCCGTGTCTGTTTTTATACGATCGATCAATTTCCCGCTGGTCGGCCCCAGATTTGAACCGCTGGAAGCTCCCGCATCATATCCGTTTCCAGCCGCCGAAAGCCGCGAATGAAAATAACCGGGTGAAGTAAATGCTTGCCCGATCAATTCAGAACCGATCACCTCGCCTTTGTCATTTTTTATCAGCGAACCGTTCGCCTGGTACGGAAAGATCGTCTGGGCTATCCCCCAAACCGCTAGCGGATAAACGATGCCCAACGAAACAGTGAAAATCAAGATCATCAAAATGCTTGTAATTATATTTTTCATAATCATCTGTAGCGCCAGCGTCTCGCTGGCTGTCGTGAGGGCGTCTCGCCCTCGCCTTTTATCCATGTGGCAGCGAGACGCTGCCACGACTGCCCCGCCGATATTGCTGCGACGGCGGCGCTACTAAATAAATCCGATTGCCGTGATCATCATGTCAATAATTTTAATACCGACGAATGGGGCAACGATGCCGCCTAACCCGTACAATAGTAAATTCCGGCGAAGCAGCGATGATGCTGACATCGCCCTATATTTAACGCCGCGCAGCGCCAGCGGAATCAAAGCGATTATTACCAACGCATTAAAAATGACCGCCGAAAGGATCGCCGACTCCGGTGTCTTAAGGCCCATAACGTTAAGCGCATTCAGCACCGGAAATGTCGCCGCGAACATCGCCGGGATGATGGCAAAGTATTTCGCCACGTCGTTGGCGATGGAAAAAGTCGTTAAGGCGCCCCGCGTCATCAAAAGCTGCTTGCCGATCTCGACCACCTCGATCAATTTGGTCGGGTCGCTGTCCAGATCAACCATATTTCCGGCTTCCTTGGCGGCTTGTGTGCCGGTATTCATCGCCACGCCCACATCCGCCTGTGCCAGGGCAGGCGCGTCATTTGTGCCGTCGCCGGTCATCGCCACCAGCTTTCCTTCGGCCTGCTCACGTTTGATCAAAGACATCTTATCTTCGGGCGTGGCTTCCGCCAGAAAGTCGTCAACACCCGCTTCCTGCGCGATAGACTTTGCGGTCAAAGGGTTATCGCCGGTGATCATCACTGTCTTAATTCCCATCTGCCGCAATTGATTAAAACGCTCGCTCATTCCGCCTTTTACTATGTCTTTAAGATAAATAACGCCGAGCGGCTTTTGCCCGTCAGCCACGACCAAAGGGGTGCCGCCGGCGGTCGCGATCCTTTCGACAATGGAACGGAGCTCGGCCGAAGACTGCGCGCCATTACTTCCGTTACTTGTGTTATTGCCCCCGTTGTTGCCGACATATTTTTCAATGGCATCCACCGCGCCCTTGCGTATCTCGCGCCCGTCGAGATTGACACCGGACATTCTGGTCTGCGCGGTAAAAGGAACAAATTCCGCGGCCGCTGCCAGTTCACCTATCTCGCGCCCGCGCAAGCCGTACTTCTCTTTTGCCAGCACCACTATCGAACGCCCTTCGGGTGTTTCATCTGCCAGTGAAGAAAGCTGCGCGATACCCGCGAGATATTTTTCATCCACCCCGGAAAGCGGAATAAACTCCGTCGCCTGGCGGTTGCCGAGCGTGATCGTTCCCGTCTTGTCCAGCAGCAGCGTATTTACATCGCCCGCTGCCTCGACCGCGCGGCCCGACATCGCCAGCACGTTGTGCTGCACCAGCCGGTCCATTCCCGCGATACCGATCGCCGAAAGCAGCCCGCCAATGGTGGTAGGAATGAGACAGACCAGCAGAGAGATAAGCACAAAGGTCGTCTGCGGCGCTCCGGAATAGACCGCAAAAGGCTGAAGCGTAACGACGGCCAGCAGGAAGATGATCGTCAGCCCGGCCAGTAGAATATTTAGCGCGATCTCATTAGGCGTCTTCTGCCGTGAAGCGCCCTCGACAAGCGCGATCATCCGGTCGATAAAAGTTTCGCCGGGGTTGGAAGTGATCCGCACTTTTATCCAGTCAGACAACACCTTTGTCCCGCCGGTGACAGCCGAACGGTCGCCGCCCGATTCGCGTATGACCGGGGCGCTTTCGCCGGTGATCGCCGATTCATCTACCGACGCTACACCTTCTACCACCTCGCCGTCGCCGGGGATAAATTCACCGGCGGAGACCAGCACTACGTCGTCCCGTCGCAGATCTGTCGCATTTACTATTTCCGTATCACCGCTGTTATCGCCGCTTTTGAACCGCTTCGCCGTCGTTTCGGTTCGCGCCTTTCGCAGAGTATCGGCCTGAGCTTTACCGCGTCCCTCAGCCATTGCCTCTGCAAAATTGGCAAATAGAACGGTGAACCAGAGCCAGAGCGTTATCTGCAATTCAAAACTAAAATGGCCCTGCGCGTTCTGTATAAAAATATTTGCCAGTAACCGCATGGTCAGGAACGCCGCGCCCACTTCTACCACGAACATCACGGGATTTTTCAGCATCGTGCGCGGGTTGAGTTTTTTAACCGCGCCTATCAATGCGTTTGTGATTATCTTTCGGTCCCAAAGTGAAATTTCTTTTTTCATATTTGTAGCGCCAGCGTCCCGCTGGCAGTCATGAGAGCGTCCCGCTCTCATTTTGTTGCATGTGGAGGCGGGACGCCTCCACGACAGCCCCGCAGATAATGTTGCGACGGCGGCGATACCATCAAAAAACTTGTCCGTTGATCATCTGAAAATGCTCCAATATCGGCGACAGGCTAAGCACCGGGAAAAACGTCAATGCTCCCACGATCAGGATCACGCTTATCAGCAGCATGCTGAACATCGCTGTGTTGACCGGGAATGTTCCCAAGCTAGGCGGGATCATTTTTTTCTGTGCCAGATTCCCGGCTATAGCCAGCGTGGGAATTATCATTAAAAATCTTCCCATCAACATTGCGGCGCCAAGTGTGGTGTTGAACCAAACCGTGTTCGCGCTTAAACCGGCAAAGGCGGAGCCGTTATTACCCGTACCCGAAGTAAATGCATAAATTATTTCCGAGAGGCCGTGCGCCCCCTGATTGGCGAGCGAGCTTAAGCCCCACTCGGGCGAGAGTATCGAAACGGCCGCAAATCCGAGAATGATCAGCGGGAAGATCAAGGCGTAGAGCATCGACATCTGCACATCGTAAGCCTCGATCTTTTTGCCCAGATATTCCGGCGTGCGTCCGACCATCAGGCCGGCGATGAAAACCGTCAGGATGATCATTATCAACATCCCGTACATTCCCGCGCCGACGCCGCCGAAGATGACTTCGCCGAGCATGATGTTTATCAGCGGGACCATCCCTGCGATCGGCGTAAAACTATCGTGCATAGCATTGACCGCTCCGCACGATGCGCCGGTCGTAACTGCGGCAAACAAAGCGGAGTTGGCGACACCAAAGCGCGTTTCCTTACCCTCGAAATTTCCGCCCACGACTGCCTGGTCGACGTTGGCCGGATACAGCGGGTTACCGCGAGATTCCGCCCAATAGGCGGTAAATATACCAGCAATGAGCAGCGACATCATCGCCGCATACACCGCCCAACCATGCCCCTGAGATTTCACCATTCGGCCGAGCGTGTAGGTAAAACCGGCCGGGATGATGAGGATCAAAAGCATCTGAATAAAATTGGAAAACGGAGTGGGATTTTCAAAAGGGTGCGCGGAGTTGGCATTGAAAAACCCGCCGCCATTTGTGCCGAGCATCTTGATCGCAAGCTGCGAAGCGGCCGGCCCCTGCGCGATGGTTTGCTGCGCACCGTCTAATGTATTCACAACATCGTAAGGCTTGAAATTCTGCACCACGCCTTGTGAGACAAAAAACACTGCCGCCAGAAAAGAGAGCGGCAGCAGCACATACAAAGTGCCGCGCACCAGATCGACCCAGAAATTACCCAGCTTTTCCGTTTCAAACCGGGCGATACCGCGGATAAACACAACAGCCAGCGCCATTCCGACCGCCGCCGAGGCAAAGTTCTGGATGGTCAATCCCGCCATCTGCGTGAAATAGCTCATCGTCGTTTCGCCGGCGTAGCCCTGCCAGTTGGTGTTGGTCACGAATGAGACCGCGGTATTAAAAGATGAATGTTCCGTCGGTGCGGCAAAGCTCTGCGGATTGAGCGGCAGATAAAATTGCACCCGCTGGATAAAATAAAGCGCCAGCGACGAGACGAGGCTAAATACCAGCATCGCCACGCCGTATTGCTTCCAGTTCATTTCCTGCGCCCAGTCGACGCGTGCAAGTTTGTAGATCACGCGCTCGACCGGTTTGAAAAGTACGTCAAGAAAAGTTCTGTCACCGTTATAAACGCGCAGCAGATAGATACCTATCGGCTTGGCCAGCAAGGTCAGCACCGCAAGATAAAATAAAATTTGTAAAATACCGTTGGTAGTCATAAATTTCGTAGCGCCGGCATCTTGCCGGCTGTCCTGAGTGCGTCCCGCGCTCAGTCCTTATGTGAAGGCGAGACGCCTTCCACCACAGCCGCAGATAATTGCTGCGACGGTGGCGATACATCAAAATTTCTCCGGCTTCAAAAGCGCGTAGATCAAATAACCCATCAACAAAACAGAAAGGATCAGCGCCAAAATACTTTCCAGATTCATTGCTCAGATCCTCCTTTCCTTAAACTTGCGCAGAAGCGCAGGTAGCCTATTGCCATCAGAAAAAACGCGACTATCGATAAACTGAAAATTATGTCCAACATATATCTCCCTAAAAGTTGTAACCGAGCTCGAACAGGAAAAAATGATTACCCTGTTTCGCGCCGGCATTGCCGATCGAATACGAAAAATAAGCGGTCACTTGCCGGTGCGGTTTATAGATCAGCCCCGGCGTAAAATAACCGCCTGCATGACGGCCGGTGATCCAATCGGCGGCAAGAGAAAGTTTTTTGTTTATGGTTTGCTCAAAACCGAATTGCCCGCCGGCGCGGGCAGCGTGCGGCGCGACAACGTTTTTGCTAAAAACATAGCCGCCCGCGGTCAGGCGTGTTTTATGTATGGTTTTACTGACTTCGACGTAGCTGTAGCTGCCGAAATTGTAAGCGCGGTTGCGAAGCGGAATGTAAAAATTGGTGCCGGCGGCAAGCGCTGTATCCTTCTTTTTGTTCTCATAAAATTTCCATTTGACGGTGGGAACCAGCGTAGTGGCGTCCGGCCCGGGCTGGATATTTCCGTTCAGATTCAACCCGATCTCAACATTACGGCCGACACCGGCCACCACCCGCGGAACAAAGCTGGAAAATTTACCTAAGGCAAGCTGATCGTTGGTCTTAAAAGCGGCGTCGAGCTCGATATAAACTTTGCCCGGATCCATTACATCCGTGGTGGGAACGTTAAAAATGGTCTGCTGCGCGCTCGCCATACCTGCGGCGATAAGGATGAATAAAATTGTAAAAATATATATATGGCTTTTCATTTGTTTCGTTCGCGATAGGAAATAGCCTTGATGCGTTTTGCTACCTCGGCAGCTTTGTCTAAACAGTGTGCCGCCAGGATCAGCAGCGGAAACGCGGCCGCGACAAGCCAGGTTCCCAACCGGTTTAGGTCCGGCGCGGCCTGTAAAACGCCCAACGCCCAAAGCACGCTGATGGCCAAACCGGCGGGGCCCGCACACGATCCGGTGATAGAGCTAACAAAGAAACCGATGAGCCATTTGTTTCGCTTTTTCGACAGCACAGAGACTGCCGTTTTCTCATCTTCGACGGGCAGAACGTTTGGCAATACCATTTCCCTCATAATCTTGCCGGACACTCTCCTTTCAGCGTCCATACATAAACAGATTACGAGCGGCGATATAAAAGCCGGGTAAAGGTTTTATAAAAAGTTTATAAAGATTTAGGAGGCGGGATTGAAGCGATATCCGACCCAGGGTTCGGTGAGAATATGAGTAGGTTTAGCCGGGTTGGGCTCGATCTTTTTGCGCAGATTGCCCACAAAAACGCGCAGATACTCAGTTTGCTCGGTAAAATTCCCGCCCCAGATCGCGGCCAGTAAACTGCGGTGGGTCATAACTTTACCGTGATTTTTTACAAAATGAGAGAGCAGTTCGAATTCTTTGGGAGTAAGGTGCACTTCCCCGCCGCGGACAAAGGCCCGGTGAGTGGCCAGGTCGATCAGGAAATCGCCGGCCTCGAGTTTTGATGTTTCTTTTTCGCTCGGCGCGCGGCGCAGCGCCACCCGGACACGGGCCAAAAGCTCGTCCATTCCAAAAGGCTTTGTAATGTAATCGTCCGCGCCGGCATCAAGAGCTTCGACCTTGGTTTTTTCTTCACCTTTTACCGAGAGAACAATGATCGGAACCGCGGAGACTTTTCTGATCTCGCGGCAAACTTCGATCCCGTTCATTTCAGGCATCGAAAGATCGGTGATGACCAGATCAGGTTGAAAGTCGCGAAAAAGATCGAGGCCCGCTTCACCGTCAGCCGCGACACGAACGTCGTAACGATGCGCGGCCAGGCTGCGGCGCAGCACCCGCGTTATCTGCGGTTCGTCGTCTATGACAAGAATTTTTTGTGAAGGCATATTTTGTCTGAATTGCCGGCAGCCTTAGCTAAATAATCATTCGGAATAGATGAAAGATAATAGATGATAACTGAGATCGGGGTCTATTATCTTTCATCTATCAGTTATCATCTATTCCGAATGGCATCCCTCAAACTAAATCACTCATCTCCTATCGGTATCAGAAAAACGACTCGCGTTTCAAACCCGTCTCCGCCATCCTCGATCCGGATCGATCCGCCCTGTGACTCTACTATGCCGCGCGCGATAGCCAGGCCGAGCCCCAGGCCGTCCGATGTATTGTGTATATCGCCGCTGGCGGCGCGGGAAAACTTATCGAATACTCTTTCGCGCATCTCTACGGGAATTCCCCGGCCTTCATCTTCGACCGAAATTTCAACCTTTTCGCCGCCGGCGCGCCGGGCCGACACCCTGATCTTTGAACTCGCAGGCGAATATTTGACGGCGTTATCGAGCAGCGTATAAACGACTTCGGCGATCGACGCCGCATCTACCAAAACATTCGGAAGTTCATTTTCGAGCTCTAAGATCATCTGATTGTTTTCCAGATGATTTTTTACCCGGTCCAGCGCGTGATCGATTATCTCTTCCACCGCGCTCCAATTTTTGCGCAGATGCATCGCGCCTGCTTCGATCTTAGCCAGAGCGACCATTCCTTCGATGAAAGAATTTAGCCGGTCGGATTCCTCATTTATTATTTCCAGAAATTCACTCTGACCCTCTTCGCCCAACACCCCTTCTTTCCTGTCATTTAACAGGGCGGTAATCGATGCTTTGATCGAGGTCAACGGGGTACGCAGGTCATGCGTCACGGCATCGAGTAATGCGGATTTCAATTTTTCACTCTGCCGAAATGCTTCAGCCTGGCTGGCCTGTTCAAAGACCGTTTGCAGTTCGTGATAAAGCCTTTCAATTTCCGCCCGGCGTTTTTCAGATTCATCCGCGCGGCGACGCGCGTACGACGAAAGCTGCCCGGCCGTCAGCGCCGTAATCAAAAACGCGGCCAGCGCGATCCAATTTTGCGGTTCGGTGATCGTGAATGTATGCAGCGGGGGCAGGAAAAAGAAGTTAAAGCTGAGGACAGCCAGCAGCGAGGCCAAAAAAGCCGGACGGCTGCCAAAAGCCGCGGCGATGAATAAGATCACTAAGAGCAAAACCAGCGCAATGGTGGTGGTATTTATCTGCAGCGCAAAAGGAGCAAGGACCAATGTGACTATTGCGATGGCAATGATCGAGATCACATATTGTTTCCAGGCCGGTCTCACTTTACCTATAGAATCCTAAAACCGGGTTTTGTGCAAATCCCGGATAGGTTGATCTCACCATAAGATCAGATCATGGCATCGTCAAAATCAAGCGCAACGTAGTGAAAAAAGAGCGAGGTCGATCTATGGCCCGGCGGTAATTCATAACGGTAATGCGCCAGAGCGCGCCCTCTATACGCCAGGCAATCACCGTTACCCAGGAGAATAGATCGTTCGGTTTTTTTATCCGGCGGACCATCGCTCCAATCCAATGAGTGCCCATCTTCGACGTCCTCATACAATTTGCGGGTAGAAAGCCAGAGCGGCCAGGGAGAAATACCGTCTGCCGGTTCAGGTTCATAATCGACCTGGAGAGAAAAGCTATACTCGCAGGCTTCGCGGTCGACATGCGGTTTAAGATCGGCGCCTTCGCGGTAAGAAGCGGCGTAGCAATATGACGGCTTGATCTCAGTCCCGACAAGCTTGCTCATCAGCGGTGTCAGGCTGAGATGAAAAAATCGCGCCAACGGCTCATTTGCCTGGCGGAATCTGCGCTTAACAGCCGAATCGCCAAAGGGCATAAAACCCTGCGCGGTATATAACCGGTAAAACGCCTGCATCGACCGGATGTGCGGATCGGGTATCACATTCCGGAGAGTCGCATATTTGTCACGCGAAAAAAGTTCCTTTGCCTCTTCGATCCTGCCGGCGGCATTTTTTTCTTTTTCGCTGTAAGAATCAGCTTCAATGATTATCTCTGCGGCCGCCAGTTTCGCGCGCAGGTCCGGGCCAATATCGATGGCGATATCCGCAGGAACCGGTTCGCCGGCGCGAAGCTGCGAAACGGCCGAAGCCTGCTCGTTGGTCAGCCAGTATCCCAGATCCAATTCTATTCCGGCGCTTTTTATCCACGCCGTAGGCAAATAGGGCGAGAAATGTTTGTCGGTAATAAGGGCACGAAAATTGGAAAGATCAAAAGGTTCAAATCTGAAAGTAGGATTTACCTGCGTAGCGTTTGCGGCGTTAATACCATTGGTCCTGATACCGTCGAGCGGGCACGAAAAAAGAGGTTTTTCGGGGGTATTTTCCGCGGTGACAAGTATTCCGAACCGGGTCAAAAGCTCGCGCGCGTCATCGTCAAGGTCGTTTTCCATATCAAGCAGCTCGAGGCCGACCCCGGATAATTCAGCCATAAGCCGGTAAAGGTCAGGACGTTCGGATTCACGCACACCCAGGATCTGCAGCCCCTCATTTATTTTTGGAGCTATCAGAATGCAATCCCCCGTTTCCTCCACACCGAGTACGGCATAAGGATTTAATTTCAGTTCAGAAGACATAAGGTTATTCTCGCGGCGTGAGCTTAAAATACACTATTTTAAGCATACAGTCAGCTTTTGCCAGCCGCCGTTGGAACAGTTCCAAGGTGTGCCACTGCACCACCTGTTCCAAAAATGTTCCAGAAATCGTAAAAAACACACGTAACGAGCCAAAAGTATCCAAAAGCGGCTTGAAAGATCAGCGGAACTTAGAGAGTTACCCAACAGCAGAATGCCGCGAGGTTATTATTGCCGATAGCTGTTCGTTTTTGTAGGAAGGGTTTGGAGGAAGTTTGTTTTTTGTGATCTTTAATTTAAAAACGATGCCAATAGTAAATAGTGATTAGTGGTGGCTTTGCCTCTAAAATCGGACTTGCCCATAAACTGCTAATATTTATAGAGTTGATAGTTAATGATTCAGCAAATCTGGGAGCGCCGGTGTCCCGCCGGCAAGATCGCGCAGCGATCTGAAAAGCCTTTAATTTTATGTGAGTTAGCGCGAACAAGTCGCGCTTGCCGGCGGGACACCGGCGCTCCCAGTAAAGCCGAATATTTACCGACAAACTTGTTTTGCCCATAAACTCCATGACTTCTTCGGCTTTATAGGCAAAGCCATTAGTGGTTAATAATTGGCAAGCTTGATTTGATAGTTCATCGGAGCGGGCGCAAGCGGCCCTTCCGACTGCAAATTTATTTAGATCCAATATTTACCGCCAAGCCGGGCACCTCTCAGGTCGGGAAGGGTTGCTTGCGCCCGCTCTTAAAATGATATCGACCTGACTTTAGAAACAACACCCGACGGCGGTAGCAGCAAACATTCGGCCCTGACCTCATACTTAATAGAGGATAAATGCCCTACTGTACGATATTGAGTGATGATATTTGTCCCTTAACCATCCCCTTACGTTTAGAGCGCTTTATTTATAGATCTAAACGCTTTGTTTTTGAATAGATAGATCGGCGAAACTGAGGCACGGTATTTGCCATTATAGAGAGTGATGGTTTGGGCAGAGCGCGCCAAATTATCAAAATCTCCCGTTTTGATATCCCGCCTCATGCCCGCCAATTGATCGTATTAACCGATCGTATTAACAGGGCTCGATAAACCGCAGGACGCGATCTTCCTGATATCGAGCCGGGGCAGTCTGTAAAATGACCGAAGACATTAAAACTAACCAAATAGAAGAATCCCTCGAAAAGAGCGGAGCAGATTTTCGCGACCTTTTCGAAAACGCGAACGACATCATTTATGTTCACGACCTGAAAGGAAACTATATTTCCTTTAACAAGGCGGCGGAACACATATTCGGATACACCCGCCATGAGATCAATTCAATGAACATGGGGCAGATCGTTGCGCCCGAATATATCCCTTTGATCCGCCGCAGTATGGCGGAAAAAACCCGGGGAAAAAGAGAGAATACCGCTTACGAAGTCGAATGTATTACCAAAGGCGGGCAGAGGATAACGCTCGAGGTCAACAGCAGGATAATAACCAGAAACGGAGCGCCGTTTGCCATCCAGGGCATTGCGCGCGACATAACGGAGCGGAAAGTGACCGAAGAAGCGCTTCGTATCAGCGAAGAGCAATATCGCGATCTTTATGAGAACGCAAACGATCTTATCTACACCCACGATCTGAAGGGAAATTTTACTTCCCTTAACCGCGCCGGAGAGCTTATTACAGGTTATACCTGCGAAGAAGCCTTAAACACCAATATTGCAAATATAGTAGCGCCGGAACTTCTGGAATCCGCCCGGCAAATGATAGTGAGAAAGGTCGCCGGAGAAAAAACCGAACCTTACGAACTCAAAATAATTACCAAAGACGGCCGCAGTGTCTGGCTCGAGTTAAATACCCGCCTGATAAAACAGGACGGAATTCCGGTCGGTGTCCAGGGGATCGGACGCGATGTCACGGAGCGCAAGCGGGCCGAGTCTGAGGCTCTGGTGATATTCGAGATAATTCAGGGAGTCGCCACTACCTCTAATTTGGATGAGCTGCTTGAGCATATTCACCTGTGCCTTAAAAAAGTGCTCTACGCGGAAAACTATTACGTCGCGCTTTACGACAAAAAGACCGAGCTTCTGCATATACCTTTTTGCCGCGACCAATTCGATGAAGTGGCGCCGCCCCAAAAACTCGGTAAGGGCCTTACGGCTTACGTGATGCGTGAAGGCCGTCCTATGTTGTTGTCCGCATTGGATATAGAACAATTAACGGAGCGGAAGGAGATCGAGCTCATCGGCACCCCGCCGGCGATCTGGATGGGAGTTCCGCTGCGGTCACCGGCTGATATCGTAGGCGTTCTGGTGGTGCAGCATTATGAAGATGCGCGCGTGTATAACGATCGGGACCTCGAACTTCTTGCTTCGGCCGGCGACCAGATAGCCCTGGCCATCGAGCGCAAACGGGCCAGCGAAGAAGTACGGAGATCCCGCGAAGAACTGCGAAAAAGCCGTGAGCATCTCACGCTGGCACAACAGGTTGCCCGCGTCGGCAGCTTTGAATTTGACCCTCTTACCCGGCGGGTGATCTCTTCTCCGGCGCTGGAAAGCTTATATGGCGTAGGCCCCGGCGAATTAGGCGAAACTTTTGAAGAATTGCTTTCACACGTGTATCCTGAAGATCGTCAACGAATTTATGATAGCAACATAGAAGCTCTGGCGAGCGGCGTGCTTGATTCTGAGTTTCGCATTATCCGCGCTGACGGAAAAGTGCGCTGGCTCAATGCAACCGGTAAGGTTTTTTATAACGATGACGGCACCCCACTGCGGTTAGTCGGTGTGAATATGGATATTACCGAAAGCAAATCGGTTGAAGAAGCGCTGCGGGAAAACGAAGCCAAATTCAGAGACCTGTTCGACAACGCGCCGGTAGCCTATCACGAACTCGACACCAAGGGCCGTTTTACCCGTATCAATCATACCGAGGAAATGCTGCTCGGTTATACGAACGAAGAATTAAAAGGCCTGCATGTCTGGGAACTGGTAGTAGAGGAAGATCACCGCGAGATCGTCATGGAGCGGCTGGCCGGCAAATCGCCGCTTCATCCGATCGAACGCACGCTTATCAGAAAAGACGGCTCGCTGGTATCGGTTTTGAAGGAAGACCGGCTGATCTACGATGCGGAAGGCAATATTATCGGCATCCGCACGACCTTGCAGGACATTACCCAGCGCAAGCTGGACGAAGAGCAGTTAAAAATAAGCGCGATCCAGCTTGCCGAAGCAAATCAACGCGCCATCTACGAGTACGACCACCTGTTAAAGAGGCTTTCCACCCTCGCCCAGGAAACGGGCGCCGCCCGCGATCTGGGAACTATTTTTACCGCCATCCTTGATTTCGCTTTCAAATCGGTCCCCTGTTCCGGTTTGTTCATCTCGCTTTACGATAAGGAACAAAGCACTCGTAAAGTTATTTATATGTGGTACAACGGCAAGGAAAAGGATGTCTCGGACCTGGGGCCGGTGCACGTTGGCAGCGGTGTGGTCGGAAAAGCTATCGCTTCCGGCGAAGTGGTGATCGTGAACGACTATCAAGCCGCCACAAAAAAGAAAGCGACGACGGTATATGTAGGTTATGACGAAGACCCGCGCGAACCGCGCTCCACCGTTATCGCCCCGATGAAGATCATGGGCAATGCCGTGGGTGTGATCGAAGTTCAGGCCTACGAAGAAGACGCATATACACAGGAGCACGCCACGGCCATGCGTATGGCGGCAAATCTGGCAGCCAACGCGATCGAAAACGTCCGGCTGCTGGAGCAGGAGCGCAGCCAGGCCGAACAATTACGCGAAGCGCAAAAACTCGAATCCGTCGGGCAGCTTGCCGGCGGCATCGCCCATGACTTTAACAATATGCTGACCGCGATCAACGGCTACAGCGATCTTATCCTGAGAAAACTGCCCGCCGATGACCCGATCCGAAAGCATATCGAAGAGATCAAAAAAGCCGGTGAACGCTCGGCTTCGTTGACCCAGCAACTGCTCGCCTTCAGCCGCCGGCAAATGCTCAAACCGCGAGTGCTGGACATCAATTACGAAGTTAACGAGATCAGCACGCTGCTTAACCGCCTGATCGGCGAAGACATTCAACTGGTCACGAACCTGGCCCCCGAATTGGGACGGGTCGAGGTCGATCCCGGCCAGTTGACCCAGGTCATCCTGAATCTGGCCGTCAATTCCCGTGATTCAATGCCCAAAGGCGGCGAGCTTATTCTCGAGACCGGCAATGTTTCCCTGTCGGCGCAAAGCGATATTCACGGGAATATTTCCAATCCGGGAGAATACATAATGATCTCCGTTAAGGATACCGGTGAAGGAATGAGCAAAGAAACGCAGGAGCATATCTTCGAGCCGTTCTTTACTACCAAACCGTTGGGCAAAGGCACCGGAATGGGGCTCGCGACGGTGTACGGTATCATCAAACAATCGGGCGGGCAGATCTCGGTGCTGAGCGAGCTGGGCAGCGGGACAACTTTCAATATCTATCTGCCGCGGGTGGAAGAACAACTCAAAGTATTAGAAACCACCAGCCTGCCTGAACAATCTCATAAAGGCACTGAAACTATCCTCCTGGTTGAGGATGAGCACCTGGTCCGGAATCTGAGCCGGGATATTCTCAGGTCCTGCGGCTATACGATCATCGAAGCAAGTGACGGCGCTGAAGCGCTCGAGCTCTGCCACCAGCCCGATATGAAATTCGACCTGCTGATCACGGACGTGGTCATGCCGAATCTTTCCGGACGCCAGCTCGTGGAAGAATTGACCCTGATGCGTCCCGATATAAAAGTACTTTATATGTCCGGCTATACCGATGACGAAGTTCTAAAACAAGGCGTGATCAAGATCAACAATAATTTTATTCAGAAACCGTTCGCCTATAACGACATGGTGCAAAAAGTCCGGGAACTGCTGGACGCCTAGATCGTCAGAGCGGGCGCAAGCGGCCCTTCCCGACTGCAAATTTATCAGGCTTTCATATTTATCTTTCGCTCACTATTAACTATCAACTGTGAACTATTAACTGTTTTATTTGATTAACAGTTAATAGTTCACAGTTGATAGTTAATAGTTCTGTTTAATCTAAACAAAAAAGCGGCCGGTTAAAACCAGCCGCGAAGTCCGAGGGACCAGATGGAGAACACTGTTTTCAAACTTATTGGGTTACAAGCTGGGTTTTTCCGTCGCGCGTTTTGATCGCATAGACCGCCCGTTCATCGATATTTATCGAACCGGGCTTTTTCTCTTCAACCGGGATCGGGGCCGTTGAGTATGGCTTTACCGGTGTCGGATTCGGATAAGGTTTTGCCGCCATCGAAACCAGAGCGCTTCCGCCGCGCAGGCTTTGATAGCGGGCGCTGATGCGGGCAACATAATTTTGAGTTTCGTTATAGGGCGGGATCGACCAGCCGTATTTCATCACCGCATTTTCACCGGCGTTGTAGCCGGCCAGCGCCAGCGAGATATCACCGTTAAAGGTATTCAGCAGCCAGCGCATATATTTCACGCCGCCTTCGATATTTTGCCGCGGGTCATAGATGTCAGTGACGCCGAAACGCGCCGCCGTCGCCGGCATTAACTGCATCAGGCCGCGCGCGCCTTTGTAAGAAGTGGCGCGAAGTTTAAAGGAAGACTCCTGATTCATCTGCGCGTAGATCAAAAGCGGATCGACTCCGTAGCGCGCGCAGGAATCCAGGATAAATCCATCGATCTCGGCATCGCCGGTCGTGAAACCGTTCAGGGACCTGTTTGAAGCGAGCTGCGCTCTTCCCTTCCCGCTGTTTTTAAGAGCGGTATTTAGAGAAGCATCGGATTGCACGGTTTTCTTGACCAGCTTTTTGGCGGGGCTTTTAGGCGTTGCCGGTTTGGCGGGCGTCTCAACGTTTATCTTTCCCGAAGAAAAATTATCAAAAACGTAGCGGGGACGCGTCTGGGCGGCCGCGCCGAACGCGCATGTCAGAAGTAAAGATAAGAGAAGAAATTTTTTCATTTTAATAACCCCCGGAAAGTGTGTGAGCTGCGAAAGATGCACCGGCAAAAGAGACGATAGTTTCAGAAAAGCCGCCGGCCATCGCTGCCGAAGAAGCCTGGGTTTTCAGCGCCCGGAACGTGATCGAATCAAGATCGCAGACACTCGATGAACCGGTCGAATTGCTGTCCATCACTACGCGGAGCGTATGCTGGCCGGCGGTTAGCTCGACCTTCTTAAATAAAGAGCGGAAGGCGACACCGGTCGACGCCACTGCCATTGCGCCGGTCGCGTTTCGGCCGTCGATCTCGATATGAAAAGTTCCGCCGCGGAATTCCGACGTGTAACGCACGCTTAATTCGTAACTGCCTGCGGCCTCGTTAAAGATCGTATAAGAGAGCCATTCACCGGCTGCTGTTTCCGTTACGACAAATCCGCCGGAGGCGCCGGAGAATGCCTGAATATCGACTCCCTCTACGGGCCTGTTTCGATAAAGGCCGCTATTGGCATTTCCTGAGACTTCGTGATAACCGATGCCTTCGCCGCCGCGATCAAAGTTTTCCATCTCGATGGTCGCCGGTACGTTTCTGGGTGCGGGGCCCGGAAAAGGAATAGGCGCAGCGGATATCGCAGCGATGTTTGGCATTCCTGTTGTTGTGGCGGCCAGCGTCATAGCAAATATTGAAAGGCAGGCGGTAAAAAAAGACGCGATGCGTGAATTAAACGTTTTGTTTGATCTCATCTTGTGCTCCGGGGGGAAATAACTTACTTGAAATCCAGGAAGATGAGTAAAGATCTAAGGCAAGCTTTTAGGTAATGATTTGGAGAAGCAAACCGGGCCCGCGTGAGGCCTGGCTGCGCTACTGTTAGTGCAACCCGCGTGCCGCTGCGGCGATTTCCTATTGACTATTGTTTTACAAAGGTTTATGTATTAATTACACCTAAAAAATTAGGCATTGTCATTTTGATGTGGCGTTTAAGACAGGACTTCTTTTACGAGGACGGGAAAATTGCCACAATGGTTTTAACATTCTAAGGAAAAACATAGGGCTAAAAAATCGCACACTGATTTCCTCCTAAACCTAAAAAGTGGGTTTTGAACCTATGGCAAGTAATACTGAGCCTAAACCTAAAATTCTCGTTGTGGATGACGAACCTCTTGTCCGCGACCTGATAGTCCAGATATTGGAACCTGAACACGTCTGTCAAACCGCCAGCTCCGGTGAAGAAGCGCTTGAGATCTTCAAGAACGGCACCTTCGACCTGGTGATGAGCGATATCAATATGGGCGGTATGACAGGTATCGAATTGATCCCGCAGATCCTTGCCTTTTCGCCGGACACGGTCATCGTAATGCTCAGCGGCAATCAGACCATCGACAGCGCCATCGATGCCATCCGCAGCGGAGCTTTCGATTATGTAAAAAAACCTTTTGATATCGATCACGTAAAGGTAGCGGTCGACCGCGCCCTTGAGCATCATAATCTCTTACGGGAAAAGCGTTTATACGAAAATCACCTGGAAGAACTGGTGCGCAAACGGACGGAAGAATTAAATTACCTGTCTTATTACGACCTGCTTACCAGGCTGCCGAACCGCACTCTCTTTGAAGACCGTCTTTCCCAGGCAATATTGCTGATGCAGGAAAATCAGCAGATCGCGCTGCTCTTTGTCTCGCTGGACGGATTCAAGAAGGTGCGCGATACGCTGGGGCATGATTCCGGGAATGAGATCCTGCAGGCCGCGGCAAAAAGGCTGCTTTCCGAGGTGAGCGAGAACACGACCGTGGCGCGCTTTGAGGGTGATGAGTTCGGCGTGCTGCTGCCGCAGGTCGCCAGCACGGAAGAAACTGCCGAGATAGCGAACAGAATAAACAATACGCTTAAAAAGCCTTACAACACCGGCGGCAGCGAAGTATTTATCACGGCAAGTATCGGCATCAGCTTTTACCCGGATGACGGAAAAGACGCTCAGGCCCTGCTGAAAAATGCCGCCGCGGCCCTTTTGACGGCCCAGGAAGGCGGTGGCGATCTTTATTACTTCTACACTACCGGCATGAACTCCGACGCTCTCAGACGCCTCGCCCTCGAGAGCAATTTACGAAGCGCCCTGGCCCGGCGTGAATTTGAAATGTACTATCAGCCGAAAGTAGATGTCGGCACGGGAAAGATCAGCGGGATGGAGGCCCTGATCCGCTGGAACCAGTCTCATACCGGATTCATTTCACCGGCTGAATTCATCCCGCTGGCGGAATCGACCGGACTTATTCTTCCGCTGGGCGAATGGATCCTTTCCACTTCATGCTTACAGGGAAAGAAATGGCACGACGAGGGATATGACCTCAGTCTGTCGGTCAATCTTTCGGTACGTCAATTTCAGCAGCCCGATCTCGCCGAACGACTGAGCACTATTGTGCAGGAGACCGGATTCGACTTTAAGTTTCTGGACCTGGAGATCACTGAGAGCGCAATAATGAGTGAACCGGAAGTGGCTGTCCGCACCTTGAACGAACTGCGGCAGTTGGGCATCAAGATCTCTCTCGATGATTTCGGGACCGGTTATTCCTCCCTCAGCTATCTGAAAAGGCTGCCGATAGATATCCTAAAGATCGACAAATCATTTGTTGACGATGTTACGAACAACAGCGACGATGCGGCTTTGGTAGAAGCAATAATTACTTTGGCGCACACCCTGAATCTGAAGGTAGTAGCCGAAGGCATTGAAACTAACGAACAGCTAGAGTTTCTGCAGCGATTAAATTGCGATGAGTGGCAGGGTTATCTTTTCAGCAAGCCGGTACCGGTGGCGGATTTCGCCCGCCTGCTGGCGTCCCAGTAAATGGTCTTAGATTTTATTTAGCCACTAATTACACAAATAACACGAATTAAAGATTTTTATTCGTGTTATTTGTGTAATTAGTGGCAGATCATTACGCCGCGCGAGGCCGCGATTCCAACACCGCATCCCAGGCCCTGGTCTGCTCTTCGACCAGATCCGCAATGGCACCGATCATCCCGATCCCGAGATCTATCCGTTCGTTGATACCCATCGGAAACTGCACTTCTTTTGCGCTGGAAACGTCGTCGTTCTTATATTCCGAATCGAGTTCACGCATTAAGACGGATGTTTCTTTTACCACGCTGGTAATGCGCAGGTGCCGTGAACGCACCGTCTCGAAATAATCCTTTAAATTCTTGCTCGATGAGCCTTTATCGATCAGCCATTTGATCTTTGCCAGCAGGTACTGGGTGTCGAAATGCACGGGAATATAATCATCCGCGCCGGCGGTCAAAGCTTCGGAGATCTTTGCGTTGCAAAGGTACGATTCGCCGACAAATATAAAAGAAGTCGCCCGCAGATAAATATCTTCCCGGACCATCCGGCACAATTCGAGGCCCGATATCCCCGGCAGATCGAACTCGCTTACGATCACGTCAGGCTGATGGCGGCGCGCCAGGCAAAATCCTTCCCGCATATTGTCGGCGACCAGCACCAAAAAGTCGGCACGGCTGAAAGTTGCCTTTTGAAGTTCCTGCTCTTTCAGGCTTTCGCCGACGAGAAGGACAGTTGATTTTTTTTGTTCTGTAGACATTTCGGGGAAGACCAGCGCGCCAAACTCAAGTGTCCGGCAGAAACGTTTGTGCAACTCCTATGCCAGCGTGACGCAGCGCATAAAGTTCCAAAAAGTCTCGTTTTATCAAAAAAGGTTTTTGCTGAGAAGAAAATCGCTGTACTAATTTTCCTCAAACCGAGGCATTTTTCCTCTACCGGTGAATGGAGGAGACAACTTTATTCAGAGCCGTCTTTTTTGGAACGAAATATAATGCGGGTCAGGGTCTTGCGGTCGATGTTCAGGATCCGCGCGGCAGCCTGTTTATTGCCGCCCGTATGGGACAATACTTCGTCCACATACTTTTCTTCCATTTCGTTTAGCGTCGGCCAGGTATCAGGGAGAATGCGTTCGGGAGTCCCGCTTACTCTGAGAGACTTTTGGGCGCCCCGGATCTGCGCGGATAAATGTTCGGGATAAATGACATCGTCGCTCATGGAGGCGGCGTGCAGCACCGCATTCTCGAGTTCGCGGATATTGCCCGGCCACTGGTAATGTTCTAAAAATCCCAGCGCTTCGGAGGAAAACCTTAACGGCTGGGAACCCGCCGGGTGTACTTGTTTTACAAAATGCTCTGCCAGCAGCGGGATGTCTTCGCGCCGCTCACGAAGAGGCGGCAGATGGATAGTGACGGCGTTCAGGCGATACATCAGGTCCTGCCTGAAGCGGCCGTTCTTAACTTCTTCTTCGATATCGCGATTCGTGGCGGCGATCACCCGCACATCAACTTTGACAGTGCGGTTCGAACCGACCCGGCGGATCTCGCCTTCCTGCAGCGCCCGCAAAAGTTTTACCTGGAAAAGCGGATTTGTTTCGGTAATTTCATCGAGAAAAATAGTTCCGCCGTCGGCCTCTTCCCACAAGCCCATACGCTCGCGATCCGCGCCGGTAAAAGAGCCTTTGGCATGTCCGAACAATTCGGACTCGATCAGCTCGACCGGTATGGCCCCGCAGTTAACCGTCACAAAAGCATTTCCGGCACGCACGCTGCGCAAGTGCACGGCCCGCGCCACTACTTCCTTACCCGTCCCGGACTCGCCGGCGATCAGCACCGGCAGATTGGTCCCGGAAACGCGGCCCACCATCTTGAGACATTCGACGAATTTCGGGCTTTTACCGATCAGCGGAATGTCGGAAACATATCCTTCCGAAGTGGTTTCCCCGGTAGCCGTCCTGCTGCGGGTGACGCGGCTCTGATAGCGGTCCCGGACCATGTTCGAGATCCGGTTAACATCTTCCATTGTAAAGGGTTTGACCAGGTAGTCGTAGGCGCCGATCGCGGTCGCGTCGAGCGCTCCGGCGGCGGAGCCGTGGCCGGTCATCAAGACAAAACGGGCCTTCGGCTGCTGCTCGGAAAAAGAGCGCAGCACCTCGTACCCGTCAGGCCCGCCCAGAACCACATCGCAGAATACAAGCTGCCAGTCGCGTTCGCCAAGCAGATCAAAAGCCTGTTCAGCGTTGCGGGCTTCCTGGACGATCCATCCGTTCGTGCGCAGCACTTGGGCCACAAAACCGCTGACCTGCGGCTCATCATCGATAACTAATGCGTGGAAGTCGCTTTTCACACACGGGATTATATCACGCAGAAATAACATTTCCAGCCTCTCACGGAATTCTCTGTTCATTCGTTTCCTAAAAAAAGTGCCCCGCTGCCGGCCGAACATGAAATTCGTCGTCCGGCAAAAGCGCGGGGCGCAGGGGGAACAACCTTAAAACTTGCGGTAAAGATCCTTAGTCTTTGACTACGAAAACCTGGGTAAAATAGTATGTTCCGTTAGAGTTGATGAATATTCCGATACCGCTTTCTTTCCAGCGGGGTTCGAGAATGTTTTTGCGGTGGCCGGGCGAGTTCATCCAGCCTTCGACGACGTGCTGGATCGGGTCGCTGAATCCGCCGACCATGGCGATATTCTCGCCTATCATCTGCCAGTTGATACCGAACGCTTCGGCGCGGTCAGTGACCATCTTGCCGTCCAGCCCGCGATGATTGAAATAATTATTCCAGCACATATCCTTTGAATGCTGGCGGGCCATGTCCGCTACCTTCTGATTCCAGACAAGCGGCGGTAAGCTATTTGCAATTCTCTGTTTATTGATCAGATCCAAAACATCCTGTTCCAGATACCGGCCGGTTTTGCCCGCGGCGTTTTCATCACCGCCAGACCCGCCGGAGATCAGTAACGGTTCGACGTTTTGTGCTTTGGCCGGCGCCGAAGCTCCGGCTAAAACAAATAGTGTTAAAAGTAAAAGGGAAGTTTTTTTCATAGGACCTCATTTCGGTAGCTAGACGATCTCGGTGTTGATAAGAGACTCTTAACTTTGCGGACCCGCATCACTGCGGGGGTGCCTTTATCGCTTCAGGTCTAAAAAGAGCAGACCGGGCTGCCCAGTCCTTTGCAATATTGTGGTATCTATATCTTTTTCAGGACTTACAGTTAGGACGCTGTAGTATTTTTCGCGGGAGTATTAAATTTCAGTGCCTGCGGCCATAAGGCCGGTGCTGCACGGCATTTTGCAAGAGACGTGCCACACCGGAATAAGCTGATTTTTTTCTTGACTATTGCTTACGACAAAGTTAATTATTGAATATTAGCTTTATCTTTGTTTTCTCCCAGAGCCTCGTGACGGTTGTTTCGTGGAGTTACTTATGGGGCATTAAGGTAGTTATGAGCATTTATACGGGGAATTTTGCTACATCCTCTAAATAAATAAACTCAGTCATATTGGTTGTATTTAATTGCTAAAAGCTGTCAAGGATAATCGTATCCCCGATCGATGTGAGACTAGCCTCTTTTGACCCCGTAATTACTGTGCTAACGCGGCTTCTGTGTATCCGGTAGAAAGTCCGAACTTCACAGGCACGACGCTACTACCCTGAATAGAACCTTCCGGTCTTTTTTGGTGCGGAGATTGCAAGAGTTTTTATTTAAGGAGCCATCTTCCATGACCGAAAAATCGGAAAATGTCGCGCGATATTATCAGTTATCGCCAGGTGCGGATCCTTACGATATTCACGGCACGATAGATCCCGGGGCGTATGCGCAGCGGGAATACGACCTGTCATTCGTAAATTATCTGCCGGGATCAGCCTGCGCGTTTGCGATCCTGATGGGTATTTTAGTGCTCATCGGCTGGTGGCAGGACATTGCCGTTTTCAAAAGTGTCGTGGCCGGCCTGCCCACGATGAAACCGCTCGCCGCCGTCGCCTTTATTCTCAGCGGAGCTTCGCTAGCGCTTCTGATCGGAAATAAAACCGGGTACGCCCCCAGCCTGATCCGCAGCCTGCGCCGCCTGGTCGGATACATACTGGCTTCTGCGGTCTCCATCCTCGGCGCCTCTGTTCTAAGCGAATATATCTTTCTGTGGGACCTCGGCATCGACCAGGCCATTGCCTTGAATACGCAAGGAACGGAAAGGGTAGCTTTTACCGCGGCCTTGAATTTCTTTCTCATCGGGCCGGCGTTATTTCTGTTAAACGTGGAAACAAAACGCGGTTTCCGTCCCAGCCAGTGGATCGCGCTTTTTATCGGAGTGGTTTCGCTGTTTACCATCAGCGGTTATATCATCGGCTTTCAAAATCCCTCGCAGACGGCTTTTTCCTCCGTGCTGGCTTTAAATGCCGCGATCTCATTCGTCGTGCTGGCACTGGGCTTTTTGTTTTCGGGCGGCAACCGCGGCCTGACGATGATCATTCTAAAAGACAGCCTGGGCGGTACATTAGCGCGGCGCCTGTTGCCCGCCGCCGTGATCCTTCCTTTTTTATTCAGGTGGGTGCGAATGAAAGGCGAGCAATCGGGATTTTATGAGAACGATTTCGGCATAGCGCTGTTTGCTACCGCCAACATTCTTATTCTTACCCTGCTTATCTGGCGCTCGGCCCTATCGCTTGACCGCACGGATTCTCAACGCGAGCAGGCGGAACAAACGGTTATCAAATCCGCCAAGGACCTGGAAAATATCACCTACGCGCTGGATGAATCTTCCATCGTCGCGATCACCGACCACACCGGTAAAATAAATTTCGTCAACGATAAATTCTGCGAGATATCGGGTTACAGCCGTGAAGAACTGCTCGGCCAGGACCATCGAATAATCAATTCCACCTATCACCCGAAAGAATTTATCCGCAACATCTGGGTCACGATCGCGGGCGGAAAGGTCTGGAAAGGTGAGATCAAGAACCGCGCCAAAAGCGGCAGCTACTATTGGGTCGATACGACGATAGTTCCCTTTCTGAATGAAAAAGGAAAACCCTACCAGTATGTCGCTATTCGCAACGACATCACCCAGCGCAAATTGGCGGAAGAATCCGTCACCGAAAGCGAAGCGCGTTTTCGCACTATGGCCGATACCGCACCCGTGCTGATCTGGATGAGCGGCGTGGACATGCTCTGTAATTATTTCAACAAAAAGTGGCTGGAATTTACCGGCCGGACGATCGAGCAGGAATTTGGAAATGGCTGGGCCGCAGGTGTTCACGCCGATGATATGGACCGGTGTCTCGATATCTACCAGTCAAATTTTAATAAGCGTTCTGAATTTGAAATGGAATACCGGCTGCGCCGCGCGGACGGAGAGTACCGCTGGATACTGGACAAGGGCGTGCCGCGCTTTACCGCGGAAGGCGAGTTTGTCGGGTATATCGGGACCTGTCTCGATATTACCGAGCGCAAATTAAGCGTGGAAAGATTGGCGCAGTTAGCCACCATAGTAGAAACGTCGGACGACGCTATTCTCAGCAAAACGACCGACGGCACCATCACGAGTTGGAATGCCGCGGCCGCCCGTATTTACGGGTATACAGTGGAAGAAATGCTCGGGCAGTCCATTTCCCGGCTGATCCCGCCGGAATACCCCGATCAGCTAAAAATGATCCTGACCACGCTCGGCTTGGGTGGGCAGGTAGAGCACCTCGAAACAGAGCGGGTCAAAAAAGACGGCTCTCGGATCACCGTTTCCATCACCGCATCTCCGATCAAAGATGCAAACGGAAAAGTAGTGGGCGCTTCCACCATCGCGCGGGACATCACCCAGAAAAAACGCTCGGAGAAAGAACTTCAGGAGAGCAAAGCCCAACTCGAAACTATCGTTGAAAATATCAACGAAGGCATCGCGGTTTCCGACCTTAAAGGCAATCTCCTGCACTTCAATCGCGCTGCCCTGGAGATGCACGATTTTACATCCATGGAAGAGTGCCGGCTCCATTTGCAGCGGTTCGCGGACATTTTCGAATTAAGAAAAATGGACGGCGCCCTTATTCCGGTAGAAGAGTGGCCGCTGGCGCGGGTCCTGCGCGGCGAAAAACTGCATGATGTAGAAATAAAGATCCAAAGGATCGGAAGCGATAATTATCGAATATTTAATTACGGCGGCACTTTAGTGCACGAAGATCATGGTAAACCGCTCCTGGCGGTCGTTACTATTAACGATATTACCGAACGTAAAAGGTCGGAAGAAGCCCTGAGGAACAACGAGTATCGTTTCCGCACCCTGATCGAACACGGTTCCGACAGCATTGCTCTGATAGACCAGAACAATAAGATCCTGTATCTCAGCCCCTCCGTAAAAAATGTCGAAGGTTATGAGCCGGAAGAACTGCTCGGGCGAAGCGGGATCGAGCACACTCATCCCGATGATCTGCCCCTGGTCAGGAATGCCGTGGAAGAACTCATGAAAAATCCCGGTAAACCTATTTCCAGGATCTGGAGACGCAAACATAAAGACGGGCACTGGATGTGGCTGGAAGGGATCTCGACAAACCTTTTGGACGACCCGGTGGTCGGGGCGATCGTCACTAATTATCGCGATATAACAAAGCGCAAAAAGGCCGAAGAGAAAATACTCGAATCGGAAGCGAGATACCGCCTTCTTTTTGAAAATAACCCCTTTCCGATGTGGGTCTACGATCTGGAAACCCTCGATTTTCTGGCCGTGAACGATTCGGCAACGTTTTACTACGGCTATTCCAGAGAGGAATTTCTCTCGATGAATATCAAGGACATTCGCCCTCCGGGAGAGGTCCCGGCTTTGCTGAAAAATATCGCCGCGACCCATGATAAGATCGACAGCGCCGATGTCTGGAAGCACCGCAAGAAAGACGGATCGATCATAGACGTCGAGGTTACCTCTCACGAATTGATGTTCGGAGGACAGCGGGCGAGGCTGGTGCTGGCAAACGACATCACCGATCGCAAGCTTGCCCAGGAAAAACTTGTCGAGAGCCAGAGACAATTCCGCGAGCTGACGGAAAGCCTTCCCCAACTTGTCTGGACCTCCCGCGGTGACGATGGAAGCTGCGATTATCTCAGCCCGCAATGGCTGGAATACACCGGCATCCCGGCGGAAGAACAATTGGGATTTGGCTGGGTCGAGCAAGTTCACCCGGACGACCGCAAGACAACCATGGCCGCATGGGAGCGGGCAGTCAGTACGTCCTCGATCTTTGACGTGGAATTCCGCATCCGCCGTTTCGACGAAGAGTATCACTGGTTCAAAACACGGGCCGTTCCGGTTAAAGACGAAGCAGGCACGATCCTGAAATGGATCGGCACCAATACCGACGTCGAAGACAGTAAGCGCAAGGCCGAAGAGATCCGCAAACTGAATGAAACGCTGGAGCAGCGGGTGATCGAAAGGACCCACGAGCTCGAGGCGGCCAACAAAGAGCTGGAAGCTTTTTCCTATTCTGTTTCACATGACCTGCGCGCGCCGCTCCGCGCGATCGACGGTTTCAGCCTGGCCCTGCTGGAAGATTATGCCGCTAACCTCGACGCGGATGGGCAAGGCTATCTGACGCGCGTACGGCTGGGAAGCCAGCGGATGGCGCAGTTGATCGACGACCTGCTTAAACTGTCGCGTATCACGCGGACGGAATTTGTCCGGGAAACCGTCGATCTAAGCCAGGTGGCAACTGAAATTTCCGAAAGACTTCAGGAAAGCCAGCCGGAACGCGGCGTGACATTCAACATTCAACCCGGCGTAACCGTTTACGGAGATGAACGCCTCTTACGAGTAGCGCTTGAAAACCTGCTCGGCAACGCCTGGAAATTTACCTCCAAGCGCGACAGCTCGGAGATCTCATTCGGACAGGACCACACCGAGTATTTTATTCGTGATAACGGGGCGGGTTTTGACATGGCGTATGCCGATAAGCTCTTCGGAGCATTCCAGCGCCTGCACAGCACGGCCGATTTCGAAGGAACCGGTATCGGACTAGCGACCGTTCAGCGCGTGATCCGCCGTCATGGCGGCAATATCCGTGCGGAAAGCAGGGTTGGAGAAGGAACCGCCTTTTATTTTACTTTGTCAGGTCAGGAGGCACGAAATGGAAAGTAAGGTCATTTTATTGGTGGAGGATAACCCCGACGATGAGATATTAATGCTGCGGGCGTTAGAAAAAAATCACATCGCGAATGAAGTGGCGGTGGCACGCGACGGCGTCGAAGCGCTCGATTACCTGTTTGCCCGCGGGCAATACGAAGGACGCGACGTTAACCTGACCCCGCAGTTAATGCTGCTTGACCTGAAGCTGCCCAAGATCGGCGGCCTTGAAGTTTTACAGCAGCTCCGGGCCGATGAGCGCACCAGATATATTCCGGTCGTGATACTGACCTCTTCTTCCGAGCAGGAAGACCTGCTCCGGAGTTACGATCTGGGCGCTAACAGCTTTGTCCAGAAACCGGTTGATTTTAATGCCTTTATAGAGGCGACCCGCCAATTAGGCACCTATTGGCTGATACTCAATAAAACCGTTCGATAAAAAGACATCAGATGAGATTCCTCAATATATTAAACGTAGAAGATTCGATCGACGATTACGATCTGATCCAGCGTCATCTTAAAAAATCCGGGTATGAAGTTTACTCGGAAAGAGTAGAAACCGCGGAGACAATGAGGGCGGCGCTCTCTACGCGGACGTGGGATGTGATCATTTCCGATTATCGAATGCCCTACTTCAGCGGCCTTGAGGCCTTCGCCGTGCTAAAGGAAAGTGAACTGGATATTCCCTTCATCATCATTTCCGGAACCATCGGTGAAGACACCGCGGTCGACGCAATGCTTAGGGGCGTTAATGATTACATGATGAAGAATAATCTGAGCCGCCTGATCCCCGCCATCGAGCGCGAAACTCAGGAAGTTATGAACCGGCTGGCCAAGCAAAAAGCCGAAGAATCTCTCAGAGAAAGTGAGAACCGTCTTAAATTGGCGCTGACGGCCGCCGGCATGGGCGTCTGGGAATGGAATGTGGCGAACAACGAGGTATTTTGGTCTCCCGAGTGCTACAAAATAGCTGGCGTGGAAAATTTTGACGGCCTGTTCGAAGATTTCGTCCGCTATGTACATCCTGACCATGTCGAGCTTTTAAGCCAGGCCGTTAATCGGGCCGTTTCGGAAAACACGCTCTTCGAGATCGAATTCCCGTTTATCAAACCGAGCGGAGAAACCATCTGGCTGGCAAATTACGGAAAGGTCGATTATGACAAAAGCGATCAGCCGCTGAGAATGGTCGGAACGGTCCGGGACATTACCGCGCGCAAAAAGGCGGAAGAAGAATTGCGTCAAAGCGAGGAGCGTTTTCGTTCGCTGATCAATGCCGTTTCTCAAATAGTCTGGACAACCGATGATGAAGGAAACCTGAAAACCGCGCATAGCCCCAAAGAAGAATTGCAGGTATTGGCCAATGACGCGGTGATGGCCGAATGGATGACGCATCTCCATCCGGATGACCGCGACCGGGCGGTGGAAAATTTCCGCCAGGCGATCGGAAGTAAGAAGAAGTATAAAGACGAGTACCGCCTCTTAAACGTCAGCGATAATACTTATCACTACTTCGTTTCGCGGGGCACGCCGGTTTTAGAGAAAGACGGGACCATCCGCGAATGGGTCGGCGCGCTGACCGATATCACCGAGCGAAAACTGGCGGAAAATTCGCTGCGCGAGTCGGAAGAAAAATTCCGCGCCCTCGTCAAAGCCACTTCGCAATTTGTCTGGTCGATCAACGAAGCCGGTGAAAGCGAAGAGTTGCCGGAGTGGTGGTCGGCCCTGACCGGCCAGCCGATCGAAGAATGCCGCAGCGGGTACTGCGCCTACTCTATTCACCCCGACGATCGGAGCTTCGTCAAAGGCACCTGGGACAGGGCCTTTGGAAATAAGGCGGCTTTTGATATGGAGTACCGTATCCTGACAAAAGAAGCAAACTATCGTCATTTTGCCGTGCGCGGAATTCCTGTATTTAACAGTGACGGTACTTTTCGCCAGTGGGTCGGAACCTTCACCGATATCACGGAGCGCATACGCGCGGAAAGGGCCCTGGAGGAAAGCGAAGAACAATTGCGGCAAGCGCAAAAACTGGAATCGATCGGGCGGCTTGCCGGGGGCGTCGCGCACGATTTCAACAATATGCTGACGGCCATAAACGGGTACAGCGACCTGACCCTTCGCAGCCTGGGAATGAACGATCCGCTGCGCGGCAATCTGGAAGAGATCAAGAAAGCGGGCGAGCGCTCGGCGCAACTGACCCGGCAACTGCTGGCCTTTAGCAGGCAGCAGATATTACAGGAAAGAGTCCTGGAATTGAACCAGGTCATTGTCGAAACCGGCGCCATGCTCCAGCGCGTCATAGGAGAGGATTTTCAACTGACGTCCGTGCTCGACCCCGATGCCGGAAAAATAAAAGCCGATCCCGGACAGCTTTCACAAGTGCTGATGAACCTGGTGGTGAACTCGAGCGATTCCATGCCCAAGGGCGGCCATATAACTATCGAAACACAAAATGTCGATCTCGACGACACTTATGCGGGCCAGCATATCAGTGTCCTGCCCGGCCACTATGTAATGCTGGCGGTCACTGATACGGGTTCCGGTATCGACAACGAAACCATGCCTCATATTTTCGAGCCTTTTTTTACCACCAAAGGCGTCGGCAAAGGCACCGGGTTAGGACTAAGCACCGTCTACGGCATCATCAAACAATCGGGAGGAAACATCTGGGTCTATAGCGAGGTCGGAAAAGGCACGACCTTTAAGATCTATTTTCCCCGCGTTGACGATGAGGTCAAAAATGCCGAAAGATCCCATCCGCCGGCCAGATTGCAGACAGGCACCGAGACAATATTGCTGGTAGAGGATGAAGAACTGGTGCGCGGTCTGAGCAGGGACACGCTGGAATCATGCGGATACAAAGTTATCGATGCGGATAACGGAGTTGAGGCGCTTGCCTTGTGCGAAGACCCGGACCTTAAGATCGATCTGCTGTTGACCGATGTGGTCATGCCGCAGATGGGCGGCCGCGAGTTGGCGGAAAAGCTGATGCAAAAATTTCCCAAGGTCCGCGTGCTGTTCACATCCGGCTATACGGACGACGCCGTGGTGCGGCACGGAATAATCGCGAAGGGTACAAATTTTATTCAAAAACCTTTTAGCCTGGACGCGCTCGCCCGTAAGGTGCGGGATACTTTGGATTCGGAATAAGCTTTTATTCCGGTATCCAAAATGAACGCCCGCCGCTGACGGTTTTCTTGAGGCCGAGGCCGGGCAATTTGTCTTCCGTTACGCCGAGGAAAGTAAAATGCGGCAGATCCGAAACGACAGTTTGAAACCAGCCATGACGCGCCAATATTTCACGAACCCGGGGATTGTCGTTTTCCACGACGTCCAGCGCGAGCATCGAGAGATGCTGTGACGCTCCGGGCGGCGCGACGGAGTAAATGATCGGCTTGGAAAGGTCTTTGCTAAAGAACATTCCCTGTTTTTCCAGCCGGAATATTTCCGTGACCTGCTCAAAAGGTGAAAGCGCTTTTATTTTGGCGGCTTCATTCTTATCCAATTTCCCTTTATCCGTCCAGTACCTTAATCCCGGCGTGACCCGGCTTTCCCAAAGCTCTTCCGTCTCGGTATAGCTGCGGCGGGCCGCGTCATTACCACGAGGGATAATGGTCAGCTTACTGCGCGCCGCTTCGCTTGCAGCTTCTTTAAGGGCGTTCATCGCGGGCGTCTGTAATTCTGTTTGTATCCCGCCGATGACCTCTTTTGAAACGGGCACCGATGACTGCCACGCACCGACTTCCGCTTCGTCTTTAAAGATCACCGTTTGCGGGGCCACCGCTCCGCCCTGCGCGACAAAAACCGCACCGTACTCTTTCAACAATATCTGGCCTGTCTCATCGGAAGGGACATTGAAACCGGCAGGCAGGTGCGACGTGAACTTATCGTTTTTCATGTTGTTGTTCGTCGGGGCGTTTATTTTCGAATTACTCGCAGGAGTGTTCTTATTATCGCCCCCGGCAGAAGACAGGTTGGCCACTTTTTCCGCACGGCATCCACCCACGGAAATGGTGCAAACGGCGCCAGCCAAAAACAGGGCCGGAAAAAATATTTTGCGCAGTATTAACGACATGTTATTTAAGATCGGGTATCCAAAACGTCTGGCTGCTGATAATAACCTGCTTTAATCCCAAGAAAGGAAGCTCGCTCTCTTCGCGCCCCAAATAGGTAAAGTGCGGCAGATCGCTTTTGATGGTTTGAAACCATCCGAATTCAGCCATGATCGCGCGCACCCTTTCGTCGGCGAACTGCTGCACGTCGAAGGCGAGCAAAAAATTATGCTGCGAAGCGCCCGGGGCCGCTACCGAATAAAGAATGGATTTGGAAAGATCTTTGCTGAAAAAGGCTTTGCGGGTTTCTTCCCACTCCAGCACCTGCGCGACCTGGTCTTCGGTTGATAAATGCCTGGCCATTTCGGCTTCGCTTTTCTTCAACTTCCCTTTCATTACCCAATGATTTAGTCCCGGCAGGAACCGCGTGTCCCAAAGCGCGCGGGTGTCCGCGTAGGAACGCCCCCCGGCCAGTGAACCGCCGCGCGCCGTGATCCGCAGGCCCAACCGCGTGGCCTTTTCCCGGGCTTTTAATAATGCGCCCATCGCAGCGGGCTGTAAAGTTATCGGCACCCCGTCAAGAGTGGTTGTTTTCCGGCCGGCGGCGGCCTGAAACTGCCCCAGATCGTCATCACCGGTAAAGATGCACTTTGGCGGAAGGGCGACTTCATTATCAGCAATAAAAACAGCCCCATATTCGGTAAAGATACGCCGCGCCGTTGCATCGGTATCCACCGCACAGACAGATGAAATTTTCCTGCCGAGCCTGCGCTCCGCGCTCTTCCGAAAATCGGGCCCGGAAGCCTGTGGAATTGCGAGCTCCGTACAGGGAGAAAGAAAAATAAAACTGATAAATAATGCAATTAACGCCCGTTTCATATTTTATTCATTGCCGTTTAGTATTTTAATCTGCCTGCCCGTTTTTTTCATTTCGCATACCAATAAAAAAAGGCTGTCGTTAGAAACGACAGCCTTGTCCTGTGCAGCTAATTTAGCTGCGGTTAATTAAAGGCAATTACGGTTGGTAGTATCTCGGGATCGGATTGTCACCGCTGACACCGAAGTACCCGATCGACATCCCGCTTGTGACCGTGTTATAGATCCACCAGACGCCGTTACGATAGATGGCGATATCATCTTTACCGTCACCGTCGTAATCTCCCGGTACCGGGATGTCGGTTGAAATGCCCCAGTTATAGAAGGCCATTCCGCCGCTCGATTTGACGATATACCAGACGCCGTTAGACGGGCGGTAGACCGCGATGTCATCTTTGCCGTCGCCGTCATAATCGGCCGGAACCGGAAGATCGCCTACCAGGCCCCACGCCATTACTACCGGGTTGATCGGCGACGCGGACGGAAGATAGAGCCAGGTCCCGCTGCGATACACGGTCGTGTCGCATTTACCGTCGCCGTCGAAATCGCCCACGACAGGAATGTCGCCGGCTTGTCCGAAGGCCTGGTTGCTGCTGCCGCCGCTGCTGCGGATGATGTTCCAGGTGCTGTTGGACGGACGGAAGACCGCGTAGTCCGTAGCGCCGTCAGCATCGTAATCTCCGGCCACAGGAATGTCACCGGTGGTACCCAGCGACTGGACCGCGACCGTTCCATTGGAACTTCTGATCGCCGCGAACAATGCTGATGCTCCCGGACGATAGTAGGCCATGTCGGTTTTGCCGTCGTTATCGAAATCGCCCGGTGACGGAACATCGGTCGGGTTTCCAAAGATCGCTCCGCCAAATCCCGCGGTAGACCGCAGCAGATAGAAAGCGCTCTCAGACGGGCGGTGCAGCGAAAGATCGGTCCTGCCGTCGCCGTCAAAGTCAGCCCTGGCGCGGATCGGCGCGAACGTGGTGGAGAAGTTCGCATCGGAAATATCAAAGAAGATATTGCCAATGGCTTCGACCTTGATCCTGTTCGTGGAGCTGTTGATGCTCGGCGTCAGGATCGATTCGGAACCGTCGTTCGGCGTTGAAGCCTTCAGAACGGTCGGGAACGTCTGGCCGCCGTCGCTCGAGAACGAGATCTTGACGTTGGCTACGTTGACGCCGTTTGCCGTCGTACCGGCGACATCCCAGGTCACTGTCTGATTCGAGTTTCCATTCCAGGTTACGCCTGTATTGGGCGAGGTAACCTTGAACGGGCCGGCCGCGTTGGTAACCGTAACGGTCGTATTGGTGAAATCCGTTTGGCCGGTCGTCGAACCCGCCACGTACGGGCGGTTATCGCGAACCGTCAATCTGAAGTTCAATGTTCTCGAAACCGAGCTCAGGGCCTCGATATTGGCGATCGCATCGCCGCCCGGCAGCGTCGGGGTTACGAATAAACCTGACAGGATCGTCGACAGTCTCGGGAAGGTTCTGGTCGGCGAAGAAGTCGGCAGGAATGACAGCCAGTTCGGTCCGGTCGCTTTGGTCGGCGACGCTACACTGGCATTTCCGCTCGTGGTCGTCTGGTCCACCTGCTCCCACTGATAGGTCAGCGGATCGCCTTCCGGATCGGTTGCCGAACCGGTGAGCGCAAACGGGGTGGTGATCGGGATCGTCGCGTTAGGAACAGCCGCGACCACCGGTTTATGGTTGGCGGTCATGGTCACCGAAACCGGGCAGGTCTTGCTCGCCAGGTTACTCTGGATCTGCGCGATATTTCCCGCGTGGAAAGTATCGATCGAGTGCGGCGCTACGTCCTGCGAAGTGATACCCGCATAACCCATGATGGTGATGCCGGAACCGACTTCCATATTCACGCCCGAACCTTCGTTCGACCATGAGAAAGAGTGGTTGGCGCCCATCTGGTGGCCCATTTCGTGAACCACATAGTCGATATCGAAATTGTCGCCCTGCGGAATTCCGTCGGCCGGTGAAGTGATACCGCTTCCCTTGTTGGCATCGTTGCAAACACAGCCGATACAACCGGCGTTTCCGCCGCCGCCCGAAGCGCCGAACATATGGCCGATGTCATAATTCGCCGCACCGACATTGGTATTCAAAGTATTCTGCAGCGCCGCATTCCAGCCACCGATGCTGGTACCGTAGGGATCGGTCGCCGGGTCGCAGTAGATAACCGCGGTCGTGCCGGCGATCAGGTTGAAGTGTATTCCCAGGTCTTTTTCCTGCACGCCATTAACGCGGGCAAGCGTTCCGTTAAAGCCGCCAATTACGAGAGCTTTGTCAGCCGGCGTGCAAGCAGTTGTCGCGAGGTAAAAGGCCGCATACTCGCCGTTATTGGACTGGGCCAGGCGCATGGTCCTCACCACGCCGTCGGAGTTTTCCGGTGCCGCCGACGTATTCGGAAGCAGGTTGAATTTCTGCAGGCCGGTATCCGGAAGCAGCGGATTTTCATCGGCAGCATGTTCTTTGGTAAAACACGCCCACGGCATGCCGCCGCCCTGACGATTCGTTCTGAACACGGAATAAACGGTGTGGTCTTTCGTATAGGGCTCAATAAACTCATTGTCTTTATCGACCCTGAAAACCATGGTTTGAATTCCCTGCGGGGAAATGCTTAGTTTCAAAGTGGCGTATCTGTCCGTCACGCCTCTGCCGGAAAAAGCCCGAATCTCGGGAAATTGAGCCTGCAGGTCCGGTTCAAAGTTGGAAGATTCATATACCTCAAAATACTCGATGTTACCGTCTGCGTTAGGCAGCGCGATCAAGGTTGAGTTCATGCGGCCGTAACTGTCTACAACGGAAAATAGCTGTTCCCTTAAGGGGTCAATATTCAAATTAAATAATTTGAACTCGTTAGGATATGATTGCCTCGCAACAGCCTTATCGGTGGCCATGCGAGCGCGGTTTTCATTATTTACTGACCAGACCTTTTGCTGGGCGGTAACTGCAAGTGTCGAAAATGCAACAATTGCGACCAGCAAAAATACTACTTTGTGGTTCCACTTGGTGTACATAAAAAACAGGCTCCTTCTAGATCTTTTGGTGTACAAATCTCGTTCATCATACCGGCTTGAAATCGGCAGAAAAATGACGGAAGCGAGTCAGAAAGCTTTAATTGTAAAAATGAACGAAAATCGTCTAAGAATTTATCCTGATATAATATCTTAAACGCTCAGGCGTTGTCTAACGATTTAAGCGGCTTTTACCTATAAAGTCAGGGTAATAGGCAATTAATCGTTTTGCGGTTTGTTCGCGCCTTTTTCTTACGATTTCGTGGTTACCCTCTTAAAGCTCTGAAAAAACAGCAACTTAAGACTGAAACCACGAAAACACACTAAATCACACGAAAGCTCGTGTCAGTAGCCCGCGCGTCAGCAAGGGCGCGTGGCTTTGCCCATAAAGTCAGCAATTTGCCTTCTGTTTTTTCGTGTCTTTATAGTGTGATTTCGTGGTTCAGGTCTTAAACTTCAGTAACCAAAGACTTAAGACTGGAACCACGAAACCACACGAAGCAACACGAAAACTGCAAAAACTTGATTTATCTACTTTTACAGGCAAGCCATTTTTATTAGAAAAAAAGGCTGCCGGCTAAGACCGGCAACCCCTTCAGGATCAATAACCGTCTTTTGGCCGGTTAAGGCAGATAGCCTTTCGGGACGGGAATATCGCCGTTAAGGCCGAACCCGAATATCGATACGCCCGCGGTCGAACGGAACAGATACCATATTCCGCTGGACGGCCGGAAAACCGCCAGGTCGTCCTTGCCGTCACCGTCATAGTCACCCGGGACCGGTATGTCTCCCGATATACCCCAGGAATTGATGGCAATTCCCGTGGAAGAGCCGACCACATACCAGGCGCCGTTGCTAGGGCGGAAAACCGCGATATCGTCTTTTCCGTCGCCGTCGTAATCGGCCGGGACACCCAGGTCGCCCGCCACGCCCCAGGAACTGATGATCGGGCTGCCCGGATTAGAACTGGGCGCGATGAACCAGGTGGTGCCGCCGCGGAAGACCGCGAGATCGGTTTTACCATCGCCGTCATAATCTCCCGCTACCGGAAGATCGCCGGCCTGGCCGAAGGTGTTGATGGCAAATCCGCCGGCGCTCTTGATGGTGAACCACCCGCCGGAAGACGGACGAAAGACCGTAAAGTCGGAGAAGCCGTCACCGTCGAAATCGCCGCTGACCGGAGTGTCGCCCGTGGTCCCCCACTGGTTGATCACCACCGAGGAATTAGAGCTCTTGAAAACATAGAATGTTCCCGGAGCGCCCGGACGATAAATTGCGATGTCGGTTTTGCCGTCATTATCGTAATCTCCCGGAATGGGCAGATCGCCGTTAATGCCAAAACTGAGTCCGCCGAATCCGGCGGTCGATTGCTGCAGGAACCAGACGCCGTTGGAAGGACGATAGACCGAAATGTCCGACTTGCCGTCGCCGTCGAAGTCGGCGCGGGCCTTGCTCGCAATGGCCACAGCCGTGGTACTAAAATTAACGTTCGAAATATCAAAGAAGATATTTCCCGTGGCCTGCACCTTGATGCGGGCCGTGCTGCTGGTGACGTTAGGCACGGTGATCGTTTCCGAGCCGTCATTCGTCGTCGCCGATTTCAGCACGGTCGGAAAAGTCTGGCCGCCGTCGGAAGAAAAGAGAATATCGACATTGGCCGCGCTGACCGGGGCCGCTGTGGTGCTCGCCACGTCCCAGGTTACGGTCTGAGTCGAATTTCCGGTCCACGACACGGCCGTATTAGGCGCGGTCACCGCGAACGGGCCCGCGGCAGCGGAAACACTGACCGTGGCCGTTGCCGTATTGACGCCGCCGGTGCCCGAGCGGTTGTCGCGCGCGATCACCTGAAACGTCATGGTGCGCGTGATCTGGGGCAGCAATTCGCCCGTCAGAAATCCCGCGCCGTAGGTCGAGGGCGGAACGTTGGCGTTGTTCAAAATGTACTGTAATTGCGGAAAGGTCCGGCTGCCGCTGGTGGGCAGGTACGGACGTAAAATTGGCCGCGCTCCGGCAGCATCGGTATTCGGAATGGCCGAGGTGGACGCTCCCAGATCGTATTCCTGCCAATCGTAAGTGATCGTATCTCCGTTAATATCGCTGCCGTTTGCCGACAGCGTAAAGGGAGTCTGTCTCGGAATATTAAAGCTCGTACCGCCCACGACCGACACGCTCGGCGGCGTGTTTCCGCTGGAGGCCGTAGCGGCGCAGGCATTGCCGCCCCCGCTCTGGGTATAGGCCACGATCTCTTCGATGCTCTTTATGTGGAAAGTGTCGATACTGTGCGGCGCCAGGTCCTGTGCTCCGCAGACACCGGCGTAGGCCATGATAGTGATGCCGCTGCCCGGTTCATACGCCGTCGAGGCGTTGCGGTTTCCGCCGCAACTGGTATTGAAAGTATGATCGGCGCCGAACTGGTGTCCCATTTCGTGCGCGACAAAGTCGATCGCAAAATCATCCCCGACGGGAAAATCCAGTCCCGTTTCGGCCTGGGCTTTAAAGCCTCCTTCGCACGGCACACCCAATGCGGCAAGGCCTCCGCCGCCGGTGCTGAATACGTGGCCGATATCATAATTGGCACTGCCGATCACGCTGTCCAGAGTGGCCTGATTTTGATCGAGCAGAGCATCCGGATCGTCATTCGTGTAGGGATCGTTACCCGTGTTGCAGGCGACCCCGCCGCACATACGGTTTCCGGCATAAATGACCAGGTTATTGTTCGCGACGATGTTCATGTGGACGGCCAGATCGCGCTCATAAACGCCGTTGACGCGGTTCATGATAAGGACCTCCGCCGCGAGCGCTCCCGCGACAGTGTTGCTGCCGACCGCCACCGTATATTCGTTGGTCGCCGCCAAAGCCAGGCGGTAAGTGCGCAGTTGCGTGCCGCTGGAAACTTCCGGGGCGGCGGCTAACGGCGCATCGGGCACGATCTTTTCGCGGCCGATGATATCTCTTATGCCGCTATTTACGAGACAATGATCTCCCTTGCCGCTGCTGGTGCTGCGCTGCAAAGTGCCTTTCGCATGAACGACGTAATTCGCCGTGTCTCCCTTGGCGTACGGATCGACGTAAGACGTTCCGCCGGCCGAAATGATCATCGCGTGAAAACCGCTCGGCAGCAGATCGAACCGGCAGGTTGCGGTCGGATCGTCGATCCCCTGCGCGCGGTAAGTTTTAAACTCCGGGTATTGCACCGCCAGGCCGAGTTCCATTACGGGTGATTCTTCGACGCTGAAGCGCTGGAAAGTTCCGTCCGGCATCGGCAGCGTCAGGATGGGTTTTGTCCGGCCGGTGAATTCCATCGGCGCGCGGTTTAAGATCGCCAGCAAGGCGGTCTTGTTAATTCTGAACGTGCGGTATTCATCAGGAACGATCTGCCGTTCGAGACTTCTCTGCTGCAAGGCTGCATCGCTGACCTCGCGCCAAACGTTGTCATCCGACATTTTCTTTTGCGCGAAAACAGACGTTATCAGCGCTCCTGCCATAATTGCGAGCAGGGCTGATTTAAAAACTCTTTCGATCATGTGTAACTCCTATTCAATTCAAAAGTGGCTTTGCCTGTACTCAGCAAATACAATTGGAGAGAAGATTGCTATTGTAAAATAATAACGGTCTTACTGTCTGAGCTTCGGATAAAGCGGACGAAATATTATCCCTGCAAAGTATCAATAAGTCTATCGGCGGTATAGCTAATTTATGGGTGCCATTCGGAATAGCTGATAACTGATAGATGACAGATAATAGATCTGATCTCTCAACTATCATCTATGATCTCTTATCTATTCCGAATGGTTATTCGGTACAGCACCACAGCTTTGGGGGGACAATAGCCGCTAAACTTCTTTGATGATAAACTGCGTGTTTTATGCCTGACGAGATACTGGTACCGCCTCAAACTACCGCGCTGGCGCCGGCCCCGGAAGAGCTTTCGGCGTTAAAGCCCGTCGAGAGGTTCGGATTTGCGCTGACCCATCGCATGAATCAGGGCAGGTGGAAGCGCTTTTGGACCTTTTGCCAGCGCCATATCGGTTCCCTCTGGATCTTTCTCGCAACCTATAACCTGATGAACGTTTTCGGCATTGAGAATGTCGAAAACAGCGACGTCGAACAGCCGCTCTTACTGGTCGCGAATCACCGCTCGTATTTCGACCTGTACACAGTGTCGAGCGTTCTATTCCGCCGCACCAAACGGCCGATCACACTTTTTTTCCCGGTGCGCGCCAAGTTTTTCTACACGTCTCCGCTGGGCTGGTTTGTAAATCTGGTGATGGGCTGGTGGGCCATGTACCCGCCCTTTTTCTATAAGAACGAGCAGCGCGAATTCGACAAATTTTCGCTGCGCCGCCTGATCCAACTTTGCTCCGCGGGCCCGAGCAACAGCAGAGGAAATGTGATCGGGCTGCATCCCGAAGGCAAACGCAACAAGGACCCGAACCCTTACAGTTTTCTGCCGGCGCAGCCGGGCGTCGGCAAGATCGTGATGGCCGCGCGCCCGCAAGTTATCCCGGTCTTTATCGCCGGATTGAGCAACGATCTGCCGAAACAGATACTTGGTAATTGGACGGGCGGCGAAAAAATAAGAATGTATTTCGGCGCGCCCGTAGATCTCTCCGAATTCTACGAAAAGCGCGATGCGCTGCGCACTCATAAAGAGATCGCCGATTTTTTAATGGCCAAGATCGCGGAACTGGCGGAAAAGGATAAAGATCTGTTCGGAAAATAAGGGCGCATAATTACCTCTCAGGTTAGGAAGGGTTGCTTGCGCCCGCCGCTTTAATTTTTTATTTCTCTTCTTCTCCTTAAGGCTATATAAAGCAGGAGCGGGCGCAAGCGGCCCTTCCCGACCTGAGAGATACATAGACTTGCCCGGTTTTCTTTAACAAAAATTCGATCAGCCTGCTTTTTGGACATAACAACCCCGGCTCATTTTAATAAAACTGCGCGGCAAATTATAATAGAAGAGAATTAATAAATAAGGATCAATTAAAACAAGGTGGAAAGTCCCTCGGCAGCAGAAAATTTAAACAACACACATCCGGCAGTTGAAATGTCATCCAGGCAGCGTTGGTTCGTTGTTATCGGGGTGATGACGGGAATGTTCGTGGCGGCGCTGGAAGCGACGGTCGTCGGCACCGCGATGCCCACGGTGATAGCCTCGCTCGGCGGTTTGAATCACTATAGCTGGGTATTTTCGGCATACATCGTGACCTCGACCGTGACCGTGCCGGTATGGGGAAAGTTGTCGGATCTTTACGGGCGGCGGCTGCTTTACCAGATCGGGATCGGCGTATTTATCGTGGGTTCGATGCTTTCGGGAATGGCGACCTCGATGCCGGAGCTGATAGTTTTTCGCGCGATCCAGGGATTGGGCGCCGGTGCGCTGATCCCGCTCGGCATGACCATCATCGGCGACACTTTTACGCTGGAAGAACGCACCCGGATGCAGGCTTTTTTCAGCGGCGTCTGGGGCCTGTCAAGCATCATCGGCCCGGTCATCGGCGGTTTTATCACCGACCAGCTTTCCTGGCGCTGGGTCTTTTACATCAATCTTCCCATCGGCATCGTGACGGCGCTGATCATCGGCTTTTCCTTAAAGGAACCGAAGCGCACACAGAAACCGACGATCGATTATGCGGGCGCGATACTTCTGATGACGGCGATCAGCCTGCTGATGCTGGCCATGGTCGAAGGCGGCGCTTCCCTGGCGACATTATTTTCGGCGGAAAATCTTTTACTTATTGCCGCGGCCGTTATTTTGCTGGCGGTCTTTGTCTGGGTGGAAAAGAAAGCGCCGGACCCGATCATTCCTTTTGACCTTTTCCGCAATCGCACGGTGGCCGTCGCCGTCGGCGCCGGTTTCCTTTCGGGCGTCGCGATGTTTGGCGCGATCTCTTTTGTGCCTCTTTTTGCCCAGGGCGCGCTGGGTTCGAGCGCGACCCAGGCCGGTTCGCTGCTCACGCCGCTGATGCTGAGCTGGGTTTCTTTTTCCGTCATCGGCGGGCGGCTGATGTTAAAGATCGGCTATCGCTCTTTGACCATCGTGGGCTTTATCGTGCTGGCCCTCGGTTTTGCGCTGCTGGCGATCTACGACCGCGAGATGTCGCGATTTTGGCTTTATTTCGATCTGACCATTATCGGCGCCGGTTTGGGCATGACGATGCTGACACTGCTGATCGCCGTTCAGCAGGCGGTGGAGCGGTCAAAGCTCGGCATCGCGACTTCGCTGAACCAATTTTCACGCGCCATCGGCGGCGCTTTTGGCGTGGCGATCATGGGAGCTTTTCTGACCGCCAGCCTGGCGACGCAGCTTCACCAGGCGGCACAAAACGGCACCGCCGGGCTGACTATCGAGCGCGCCGCGGAGCTTGCCTCAAACCCGAATGCATTGATCGAACCCACGGCCAAAGCCAGCCTGCCCCCGGAAACGCTGCTCGTTTTGCAGGACGCGATGGCAAGATCAAATCACATCGTTTTCTGGATCGGCGGGGCGTTTTCGCTGCTGGCCTTTTTTGTCGCGTTCCTCTTGCCTAAAAAAGAGCTGGGACGAAAAGGACGCGATGACGAAGAGGTGGGCGAAAAAATGCTGATGGCCGAGCAAACGACGATCAACGCACGGAACCAGCCCGTTGCTGGTCAGGAATGATGTATGGAGCGCGGGCATCTCTGCCCGCAACGAACGCTCCCCGTTCGAGACGCATCTGCTGACGCAAACGCTACTAACATTTAGCGCGACAAGTCGCGCTTTGCGGGCAGGATGCCCGCGCTCCATAATTTTGCTAAACTCTGACTCAATGCCAAGCGATTCAAATCTTCCCCTGGTAATAGTCAATCCCAAATCGGCGGGCGGTTCGACCGAAGCGCGCTGGGCAAATATCGCTTCCGACCTGGCGACGCATTTCGGCGCGTACAGCGTGGAATTTACACGCGGCCCCGGCGACGGTATCCGGCTAGCCGAAGAAGGCGCAAAGGCCGGGCGAAAATTCATCATCGCTTGCGGCGGCGACGGCACCATCAACGAGATTGCCAACGGTATTTTAAATTCAAATGTTGAAGTCGAGCTTGGCGTGCTGCCCAGCGGCACCGGCGGAGATTTTCGCCGCACTCTGGGCATCCCTTCCACCGCCAATGAGGCCGCGCGCGGTTTAAAGAACGGCGAAACCCGTACTATCGATGTCGGCAAAGTTACTTTTTTTGATGAAAAAAAACAGGAAGTATCGCGCTACTTTGTAGGCGTATCGTCATTCGGATTGAGCGTTTCGATAATCGAGCGTGTCAAAAAACAAAAGGCCCTGGATTGGATACCGCACGACACCCTGCGCGGCAAAGCCGGCTTTGCGCTTTCGACATTGCAGGAAGTTCTGGACCTGAATTACACCACCGTCCGCGTAAAGCTCGATGACAAGGAAGAGTATCTGCTGAACACGATAAATTTCTGTGTTGCGAACGCGCGTTTTTTTGGCGGCGGAATGAAGATCGCACCCGACGCGCAGCTCAACGATGGCTTTTTCGATGTGGTGAATATCGGCGATATCAAAACCGCCAAAATTCTGCTCAACGCATGGAAGCTCTACGGCGGCTCGCATCTCAGCCTCGACGAAGTAAAACACACCCACGCCAAACGGGTTGAAATAAAACCTGCCGGGCCCGATCAGGAGATCCATTTCGAAACCGACGGCGAACTGCCCGGCAAACTCCCCGCCACATACGAGATCGTTCCCCAGGCACTAAAAGTCAGGGTTCCGAAGTAAGTATGGAGCGCGGATATCCCTGCCCGCAGTGAGCGCATCAGCGCGAATACACAAATTAGCCACAGATAAACACGGATACACACAGATCGGAAAAAATGCTATCCGTGTTCATCTGTGTGCATCTGTGGCTAAAATTCTTCGAACGCTTAGCGTCCGTTGCGGGCAAGGATGCCCGCGCTCCACAATTCCCTGCAAGAAACCCGGCCTGCTTCGTTCTTCACTCAATCTATAGCCAATCTTTACAGGAGGAGATCTTTATGAAGAACATTTATAAGCTGGTTCTGATATCTATTGCCCTGGTGTTATTTGCCACGGCAATTTTTGTTTTTCGTCCCGTTTCCAACAAACTGACACGTATCACCGTGCTTGGCGATTCCCAGGCCAAGCTGGCGCCGGACACGGCCGTGGTAACTTTTTCAGTCGTCACCCAGGGCAAACAAGCGCTGGCCGCGCAGCAGGAGAACGCCAAAAAGAGCGAGGCCGTAAAAGCGGCGGTCGAAGCGGTCACCGGAGACGGCAAGGCCGAGGTCAAGACCAGTAATTACAACCTGGCGCCCGAGGAAAATTACAGCGGTGAAAAAATGCCCTCGATCATCGGTTACAGCGTTAAAAATACCGTTACTGTTTCCATCGGCGATATGGGCCAGGTCGGCGCCGTGATCGACGCCGCCACCAAAGCGGGCGCCAACAGCGTCGAGGGGATCGCCTTTGTCGTGCGCGAAGACAGCCCCGCCCAGGGCGACGCCCTGGCAATGGCGACCCGCCAGGCCATGGCCAAAGCCGAGGCGATCGCCCGCTCGCTTAACGGGCGTATCGTGCGGGTGGTGGAAACGAACGAAGGCGGGGTTTCTGCCGGACCGGAATCAAGGCCTTACGCCAATGCAGCTTCAAATTCGGCATTGGCGAAATCTTACATGACCCCTATCCAGGCCGGCCCTCTGGATGTGCGCTCGCAGGTGCTGCTGGTAGTGGAGATCGAAAGCGGACAGGGCTGAACACAGGCGAAACGCTTGGCAGGTCTTTTGCAAGGGCAATACGGCTAAAGTAAGACTGCATGCGCGTTCACGCGCAAAAAAAGCGCCAGGATAAAGATCGCTTAGATCGCTGCGCGATCTTTGCAGGCGGGACGCCTGCGCTCCCAGGTTTACCCTGTGTTAAAATCATAGAAAACTTTGAGGATACTATGATGCCTGCTTTTACTGTATTGATCGGACTTATGCTGGTGCTCGTGGGGCTGGGCGGATACGGCTATGCCTTCGCCACTAAAGGGGCGGACGGCCATGTCAGCCCGACCGCGCTGATACCGGCGGCCATCGGGCTGCTGATCCTGCTTTGCGGTGTGCTTTCTATATTTAAAGAAAGCCTGCGCAAACACCTGATGCACGCGGCTCTGGTGATCGCGCTGATCGGAGCCATCGCGTCGGCCGCCACGCTATCGTTTACGGCGACGGCCGCGACGGCGTCCAAATCCATCACGGCGGTGCTTTGTATAGCGCTAGTCTTATTCGGCGTCAGATCGTTTATCGCCGCGCGGCGCGAGCGTGTGGATATAACTTAATGCCGACTACCCTGACACAGGTCGAAGACACAGAGCGCGGCAAGACCATTTTGCACGTCGAAGGCTCAATGACGCTGGAAGATGCCGTGCTGCTGGAAAAGATCGCGCTCGATATGCGCGGGCAGTTGGGCAAAAACATCACCCTCGACCTGGCCGATCTGAATTTTCTCGATAGCGAAAGCGCCCCGATAATCAAGCGGCTCGAACGCGAGCACGGGTTTGAATTGGAAGGGCTGGAAATATTTCTGCAAAAAGCCGTCGACGAAACAGAGAAGCAGAAACCGGAAGAAACCTAAGGCAAAAGGAATGACCAAAACCTATAAAATTTCCCGGCTTTGCGATCTCGTAAACGGTGAACTTACCGGAAATGACGCGGAAATATCCGCGGTCGCCGATCTGGAAAATGCGACTACCGGGCAAATAACTTTTGTCGAAAAACCGGCGGAAGAAAAATTTGCCGGGCTTATTGAAAAGGCCAAAGCTTCTTGTTTGATCGTGCCTTCGGATGCAAAGATCGAAACTTCTATTCCTCTGCTTCGCGTCAAAAACCCTAAACTCGCTTTTGCCAGGATCGCGGAAGTTTTGCATCCGCCAAAAGATCGTCCCGCGGAAATTCACCCGTCGGCTGTGATCGCAGAAAGCGCAAAGCTCGGCCAGGATGTCTTTATCGGCGCGTTCACCTGCGTCGGGGAAAATTCCCAGGTCGGCGACGGCACTCAGCTTCGCGCCGGCGCGAAGCTCGGCGATAACGTTAAGGTCGGTAAAAACTGTGTGCTCGATCCGAATGTTTTTGTCGAAGACAATTGCACCCTGGGCGATAATGTCATTTTGCACAGCGGCGTGGTGATCGGCACCGATGGTTTTGGTTTTGTCCGCGACAAGGACCGCTATGTAAAATTTCCCCAGTTGGGCACCGTCTTTATCGACGACGATGTGGAGATCGGCGCTAATTCATGTGTCGACCGCGGCGCGCTCGGTGAAACGCGTATCGGTAAAGGCACAAAGATCGACAACCTCGTGCAGATCGCGCACAACGTACAGATCGGCGAGCGGGTGGTGATCGCCGCGCAAACGGGAATTTCCGGCAGCACCGTCATCGAATCAGACGCGGTGATCGGCGGCCAGGTAGGAATGGGCGATCACGCGCGCGTGCTGAGCGGCGCGGTCATCGGTTCGCAGGCCGGTGTGCTGCCGGGCAAGATCGTGCGCGCCGGCGTCTGGTGGGGCACGCCCGTGCAGCCGCTGGAAGACTACAAACGCCAGAATGCTCACGTTAAGGGTTTAGGGCGGCTGAAAGAAGAAGTGAAAGAGTTAAAAAAGAAGCTCGATGATATAAACAAACCCTGATACTCTCTGATTTTTTTGTTCGTGCCATTTAGCCAAACTCTTTATAAAATCAAATTGGGCTAAAGCCCAAACATAATTTTCTTCTTTGACCCACTAGCTAAAGCTAGTGGCAATTTAAAGAGCCCAAAACCAATGTCTTCAGTCTATCTTAAATCTGGAAATCATATTCCTGTGCTCCTCACAATACTCCTGTTCTGCACATTTTCTTATTCCCAAAATAAAACATCCGGTTATGCCGCCGTCGATGTGGGCGGCGGCGCCAAACTGTATTTTGAAATGGCGGGTAAAGGCAAGACCGTTGTTCTGATCCATGGCGGATTGGCCGACAGCCGTTTGTGGGACGATCAGTTTGCGGAATTCGCTAAGCATTACCGGGTTGTTCGATACGACCTGCGCGGTTTTGGCAAATCCGATCCGGCGACGAAAGAGTTTTCACACGTGAGCGATCTTTATGCGCTCCTGAAGTATCTCAAGATCGACAAGGCTTCGCTGGTAGGGGTATCTCTCGGCGGAATTATTGCCGCTGATCTTACCATCTCGCATCCGGAAATGGCCGAGAAGCTGGTACTTACTTCGTCGGGCTTGCGCGGCGACAAGTCGCCGAGGAACGAACAGTCGATCGCGATCTATAAGACGGCGGAAGCCGAAGGGCGCGATAAAGCCGTCGCGATGTGGGCGGATCACCCGTTTTTTGCCAGCGGGAAAAACGATCGCGAATATGCGCGCCGGACCAGGGAGATGTTGGTGGACAATTACAAATATTGGGGCCCGACGCCCCGTACTATCCCGCTGGTCTGGGACAAATATCTGACGATCGACCGGCTTTCAGAGATCAAAGTTCCCACGCTGATAGTGGCCGGCGACAGGGACGCGCCGCAGATAATCTCTATCGCGGAAACCCTGCACACCGGTATCAAAAATTCGGAAAAAGTGATAATTCCCGGCGTCAGCCATCACCTGAATATGGAAAAGCCGCGCGAATACAACAAGCTGGTCCTGGCATTTCTGAAGAAGCCTGTTTAGAACTCACAAGTTACAAAGATTCTCGTCACGCGAGCGCTATTAGTAGCAACGATCGGTGCGGCTCTGCCGCCGTGCTGTGCGGAAAGGCTCTGCCTTTCCGTTTAGTAGCTTTTAATAAACTCTCGGAGGCTGAGCCTCCGCCAAAATAAAATCAGCCTGCCGGTAAGCCATAGGCTTACCGCACATCACTGCGGCATAGCCGCGGAGACCCCCTCGTCAGCCTACTGCTTCTGCTTACTGCTTTACTGTTTTTGGTCTGCTGCGGGCGGCGGGATGGACAACGGGCGGCGATCCGGAAAGATCTAAGCTCGGGAGTTTTACACGTTTAGCTCGGCTCTCTTAAAACCTTTAACGGGCTCTTTCTGCGAGGGTGGAACCAAACGGAGTCTCGCAGCGTACCGGCCCGGTATTGAAATTTCGCCGGTGACACGGGCAAGTCGCGGCTAGCTTTAATTAGTTTGATGTCCCCGGGATTACGCTAAAGCGACGCTCCCAGGTCAAAGCCTGACTTCATTCGGAAGAGATGCGCTATCGCATCGCTCCGCAGGCCGTCAGGCGAACCCGGCGTGCTCAAGGCTTTTTTGACCGCTTATGGCCAGAGCCCGTCGCACGCAGCAGACGAGTGAATCATATATTTTATTTGGCGTGGATGGCGATGATGGTTTTGGGTGAATTTGAAAAAAGGCTGAGAGTTCAAACTTTAGTTTGTCTTGTTCTTTAAGATATAAAGACAAGCTGAAGCTTGAACTCTGAACTGTTTTTTTAACAAGCCTTTAAGACTAGAACCACGAAATCACACGAAGTAACACGAAAAAAGCAAAACAAAGAAGAAACCCGGCGATTCAATTTCCGTATAAATGGAATATAATTTGGTTATTAGGCAGGAGAAATTATGAAATCAAATAAACTCGATCGTCGTTCATTTTTGGCTTTGAGCGGCAGTGCGGTCGCGGCTTCGCTGTTGGCGGGAAAAATCACCGGCGCACCCCTGAGGCCGATGCTGAACTTTAACCAGGCGGCGCCCTTTACGCTGATGAAACTTCCCTACGCGGACAGCGCGCTGGCGCCGGTCATTTCGTCAAATACGATGGGGTTTCATTACGGCAAACACCACAAAGGCTATGTTGATAAGCTGAATGAATTGACGAAGGACACCGAGTTTGCCGCCAAAGGGCTGCCGGCGATAATCAAGCAAACTGCCCGCGACAAGACCAAGACCGCGATCTATAACAACGCCGCGCAGATCTGGAATCATGACTTTTACTGGCACAGCCTAAAACCAAATGGCGGCGGAAAGCCGACCGGAAAACTGGCGCAGAAGATCGACGAGGCTTTTGGCACTTTTGATAAATTCAAAAAGGAATTTTCCGATACGACAGTGTCGCAATTCGGGACGGGTTGGGGCTGGCTGGTGGCCGACCCTGCCGGCAAACTCAAGATAGTTAAAACCGGCGACGCCGATGCGCCGTTCATTGACGGCTTAAAACCGCTGCTCACCATCGATGTGTGGGAACACGCTTACTACCTGGATTACCAAAATCGCCGCGCGGATTACGTTAACGCCGTGATCGATAAATTGTTGAACTGGGATTTTGCGGCGGAGAATCTGGCTAAGTAAGTTGGAGGCGGAAACCCAACTCTTAAGTAATGGTTCAGTTTGAAATCTATCCTTAAGGCCCCCGGACGGGGACAAAGAAAATAGCCCAGGGTAAGTGCTCATTAAGTAAGTGGGGCGAGCGCGACCCTGGGTATCAGACACCCAAAAGTCCAGCCCGAAGGGGGCGGCAGAACTCAGTCAGTTCTGCCGCCCCCTTCGGGCTAACATTTCAAAACTTGATCGTTACCCAGGGCTAAAGCCCTGGGCTACTTTCTCCAGTCCGCTACGCGGACATATCCTTTTCAATTGACAAAACTACTAACTCTTAAATAGTGTGTATCAACCTCGGCATCTCTTGCTTACGCGCTGGTTTCTGTCCCGGAAAGAAATTCCAGCACTGCTTCAGCGGCGCGCTCGGAAGCGCCGCCCTGGCCGAGAGTTTCGACCACTTCCTTTAATCTCTTTCGCATCCCGAGGTTATTTTCGGGCCTAAGCAAACTCAATAATTCTTTGCTCAAAATTTCGGGTGTAAAATCATCCTGGATCAATTCAACCGCTAATCTTTCCTGCGCGATAAGATTTATCAAACCGAAATGCGGCACGTCTATCAGCGGCCGCAGCGTTTTGTAATTAAAGCCCGAAGTTTTATAAACGATGACCATCGGGGTGCCGATGATGGCGGTTTCAAGTGTCGCCGTGCCGCTGGTTACCACCGCAACATCAGCCGCGGCCAGAGCTTCGAGCGTCTCGCTATGCACGGTCAGAATATTTGCCGGCAGAGTGATATTTTTTGTTTTTAACCCGGCAATTATTTCCGCGACTTCGCTTTCGTTGCGGCTGCCCGCCAGCGCGATCACGAATTGAGCGCCGGAAATATTTTTATTAAGAATACCGGCGGTTTCCAGCAGGCCGGGAAGAATTCGCACCAGCTCTTTATGGCGGCTGCCCGGCAAAAGCGCGACGATCGGGCGCGTTTCATCCAACTGATGATCGCGGCAAAATTCCGCTTTGCTTTTTTTTGCTTTTACTTCGCCGGCCAAAGGGTTGCCGACATACTCTACGTGCTCGATCCCCAGTTTGGCGTACCAATCTTTTTCAAAAGGCAGGATCGCCAAAAGCAGGTCCACATATTTTCTGATGATCTGCGCGCGGTATTTGCGCCACGCCCAAAGCTGCGGGCTGATGTAATAGATCACATTTAATCCGGCTTTTTTTAACGAGCGCGCGAGACGAAGATTAAAATCGGGGAAATCCACCAGGATCACGGCAGCGGGTTTTCTTTGGACAGCAGCTTCTTTTAGTTTGCGAAAAGTTTGCCAGAACATCGGCAGAGCGCGCGTGATTTCAGGTATTCCGACGATAGAAAGATCGTCTGCCCTGATGACGGCTTCCACGCCTGCTTCACGCATTTTCTCTCCCGCCGAGCCGAAAAAATGAAATTGTGTCTGCGGCAATTTTTCGCGGAGGGCTTTTACCAACGCGGCCGCATGCGCGTCGCCCGAAGGCTCGCCGGCTACGATCATTAAACTAACGCTTTTTTCCATTGGCGGGATAATGATAGCAAAAATGCAGGGAATTTGCGGATTCCCTGCATCTGATACTGACCGGCCTTAGGCCGCGTTTAGAGGATGAATATTCGCGGAGCCGTATCGTCGAGCCGGCTTCGCCCCAGGGGAGTTAAAACCTGCAGAATCGTGACGACTACCGGCGCATCTCCCAGGCCGAGAACTTCATTTCCGAGCGTGAAATCAACGTAATAGACCCCGGGCTCTTCGCTCAAAGTCGCGTTGGTCAGGACATTGGCATTACCGAATCGAATCTTGTCTCTCAGGCGTATCTGGAAAGATTCCGCGGCCATGCCTTCGATCCCGGTCATATAAAGCCTGATCCGCGAGTCGACAAAGAGTCCGCCTTTTATTCTCACCGTGCGGACCACAAAAGGCTCATGGGTATGAACGCGGTTGGTAACATTTTCAGCCCGCGCCCGCCCTCCGGGCGCACCGGGCAGCGTCGTCAGATCGGTCGTGAAAATGTCAGGCTGAGTGATCGCAAAATTTATTTTGCCCGTCAGTATCAACCCGTTGTTATTGATGATCAACTGGTGATCACCGGCGGCAATACCGCGCGGCGCCACAAGTAATATCTTCTTACGGTTGATGGACTTCAATCCACAGGCCGCTCCGTCAACCGATACTGACACGCCGTTTAATTCCATCGGCAGCGCGGGCGTGCGCGTGAAATTGTTGCCTGTCGCCGTGGCGGGCGTGAACGCTCTGGAGATACCGGAAGTAATATTTACTTCGGCCAGCATACCTTTTGATATGCCCTGTACCGCGGGCGGCGTTACCGGCGTCGGGGTCGGGGTGGGACTCGGCGTCGGGGTCGGGCTTGGGGTCGGCGTCGGACTCGGGGTCGCCGTGGGCGAGACGCTCGGAGTCGGCGACGGTGTCGGCACCGGGTCATTCGAAACTATCCTCGAACTGGCGCCGGTCAGAAAACTATAGGTCGCCGGTGTGTGCCCGTTCACGTTAGGAACAAATAAATAATAGATCTCATTGCTCAGATCAGCATTTCCCGTTCCGAGTTCCGAAAGGCCGAGATTAAAAGCCATCCGGTTGTGCGTATCGCTGGGTATCGGCTGGGAAGAAGGCAAAAATGCTGATTCGGGAAACTTGGATATCCTCGTAAAGGTCGCCGATGCCGCCGGAACGTCGATCGGATAAGAGAAGAACTGAACGGGGCGCGTCGCGAGGTTATTTAACCCCAGCGTCGAATCGCTGGGCACGGTCCCATCCGGTTTAAAATTCAGCCGCGAAGCAAATACTATTGTCCGGGGAAGCCCGGCGCCGTCATAATCGGTAAAAGACGGGGCCCGAAGTACATCTCCACCGCTTGCGCCCGAATCGTCGGCGCCTCGCGGGCCGATCAGCCGGAAGGCATTTGTGGCGGCGGCGGTATCGTAAAGATAAGTCCCGTTCGAACTTTGGTTCCCCGCTGTGCCGACATAATCGGCAATGGATTCAAAGACTATGTATCTCCCGGTCCGGCTGAGCCTCTTACCCGGCGAAAAAGTGTTGGATATGGTGTCAAAAGTGGCCCTGGTGGATTGCGTGACCTGTTTTCTGGTACCGGCGGGATTTCCCGAAACATCGATATCGGTAAAAAAGACCTCTCCGTTGGCATCGGCATTCGCGCCGCCCGTCATTGTCCTGACAGGATTATCTCCGTTTCCGTAAAAAGCGATGTGCTGGCCGTCTCCCGAAACCGAAGGATTTTCGTTAAAGATCGGGATCACCGCCGGTGTACCGGTCGGCTGCGGCACAGTCATCCTGCGCGGCGTCTGCGTCACCTGAGAGCAGGTGCCCGCGCCCGAAGGAAGAACGTCCGGCGTACAAGTGCTTCCGCCGGTCCGGATGTAGGTATAGATCTCGGTATTGTCGTCGCTGGGAAAAGAATTACCCCCGCGGACGATGTCCCTGTTGGATACAAATGAAATTACGTTGCCGTTATCGCTGAGACTGGTTTCGCGATTATCCCACGGGACAAAGGGTGAAGCGGTGGCGGTGCCGGGCAGCACGCTTCTGCTGGGCAAAGTATTGGTTACCAGGGTAAAGGCTCCCGTACTAAGATCGGTAAACGGCACATCCAATCCCAGGGTCAGATCGACCGCGGAAACCGCGGGCACATGGTACAGCCAGATCTCTGTGTTTCCGTCAGACGTCAGCGGGTTATTACCCATGCTGTCCGTAAATGCACTTCCGTCAAAATTTCCCGGGTTTGTCGCGTTAACGGTGGTCGGTGTCGAGGTAGTGGCGTTTGAGGCAAAAACTATCCATTGGCCATCAGAACTTAAGGAGGATTCGACGTTAACTATGTCGACCTTGATATTGTCGAACGTGGGTGGTTTGGTACCGTCCGTCAATGCGCTTTTGGTATTGGTGATCTGAAAGATGCGGCGCTGGGCGTAGTCGTATATAAATAGTTCGTTGTTTCCGTCGGCATTGTTGCGATTGGAAAGCTCGGAAGCAAAGTCTCCGTTGGATTGGAAAAGAACCAGCCGACCGTCACCGCTGATACCGCGCACCACGCAGGTCGAGGTGCCAGAGGTCACCTGCCCGACAAAAAATTCCGCTTGCGCGGACGCGGAAAAAAGGCCGCCCGCTGCCATGATAAATAAAACTGATATAAAAAGCCGAAAGGAAAACTTCACGCAAACTCCTCCATAATAAAGCGCTTCCCTGTGGAAATTGTTTATTTGATTATAATAATAGGTATCCCAAATAACTAATCACAAAACATTGCATTTTAAGCGTTTGTAGACAGTTCTGCAAGCAGTGCGCCTTTTGTAAAAATAATATCCTGTTGATAACTTAAGCCTTAGATGCAGCATTCGCTCTCGCAGGTTGGCTTTGGAAAGGCTCTTAAGTCCTATCTTTATCTCCTTTTTTTGAATAATGTGTCATTAATACACAAGCCTTTCAGTAGAGGTATTTGGCTTTGCCTACAAAGTCGATTTTTCTTATTAAAATGCAAAACCGTGCGTTTTATTATTAGCCACTAATTACACAAATCACACGAATTAAATTCTTATTCGTGCTATTCGTGCTATCCGTGGCAATATCCCCGGCTTTATGAGCAAAGCCAAAGTATTCTCTCGTAAAAAAAGGCCGGATTATAGTACGAATTTAACTGTAGGAAACCTCTTTTAAGATGTCTTGCGAAACCTTTATCAATGGTTTATGCTGTGAATGAAAGGTACTTATTAAACCGATAAAAATTGTTTATCACACACTTTTTACTCCACTATCATATACCTGTAAGGAGAAGTTTATTTTATGAGCGTTAAAGACGTCAGCACTTTGCGGATAGCTCCGTCCGTCTGGAAAAATGGCGAGTTTATTAAATGGGACGATGCCCGGGTGCACGTGATGACCCACGCGATACATTATGGATCGAGCGTATTTGAAGGAATTCGCTGTTATGAAACGGAACGCGGGCCTGCGGTTTATCGCCTGACCGAACACATGCAGCGCCTGCTGAATTCCGCCAAGATCTACCGAATGGATACTGCGCTAACCGTTGATCAACTGTGCGAAGGCGCGGTCGGCGTCGTCCGCCAGAGCGAGCTGGAAGCTTGCTACCTGCGACCGATAATTTTCCGGGGCCTGGATGAATCAAAGCCGGCATTTGGTGTCAACCCTTTTGCAAATCCGCTGGATTGCTATATCGCCGCCTGGGATTGGGGTAAATATCTTGGGGAAGAAGCGCTCGAGACCGGTGTAGATGTTTGCGTCTCGAGCTGGACGCGCATCACGTCGAATTCCCTGCCGTCAATGGCCAAGGCGGGCGCGAATTATATGAATTCGCAGTTGATAAAAATGGAAGCCATCCTTAACGGATTTTCCGAAGGCATTGCGCTCGACGATCGCGGTTACGTCTCCGAAGGATCGGGAGAGAATTTGTTCATGGTCTCGGGAGGCAAGCTCTTTACTCCGCCGCTGGCCTCTTCCGTTCTGCCCGGCATCACGCGCGACAGCGTGCTCGAGATAGCGAAAGAGCTGGGATACGAAGTGGTCGAAGGCGCGATGCAGCGCGCGGCGCTCTACCTGGCGGACGAACTTTTCTTTACCGGCACCGCGGCAGAGATCACCCCGATACGTTCGGTCGATCGCATCACCGTCGGCTCCGGCAAACGCGGCCCCATCACTCATGCAATTCAGGACGCGTTCTTCGGAATTACTTCCGGCAAACGCCCCGCACCGAACAATGCCCCCTGGCTGACCTATGTCAGAAGCGCTTCGGCCAGCGCATCGAATTCAGAGACGATGTAAGTTTCTTGTCAGAACCCGAAGCGGTAGCGAGGGGTTTCTTCTTTAACCAAAATGAAGGCAAGGTTTTTAGTGACCTTGCCTTTTTTATTTTGGCTGTTTGGTATTAGCCGTCCCTGACGGCGTTAGATTTTAGCTACACGCGTGAGCGTGTAGAAGAGCCGCGAAAAATCCACCTAAGCCTGATTGCAGGCGAAAGAGCTAATCTCTCCACAAGTTTCGCCTCTTTCGCCTGTGAACAGGCTTGTTTATTTTTACTATTACCAAACTACACGCTTACGCGTGTAGTTAAACTCTGTCGTTTGCCTGCGGCAAACTACCGAAAATTAAATTCTAAATTCCTATCACGAACAGGCCTATCGCCGGCGTTTTATCTTTTTCGAAATGTCACTCATATTACTGCCAATTCTGTGGCGGCTGCGGCGGTGGCGGCGGCGGTGAAAAGCTCTGATTTGATGCCCCGGCGAAATAATCCTTCACTTCGGGGTTCATCAAAACTACCAGTGCCCAGATACCAAAGATCACTCCCAGCGGAAACGAACAGCACGTAATAGGGAGAATAGAGAGGATGGCCGCCGTCATCGAGAGCCCGCGGTTTTGGCCTTTCATCATCCTGGCGGCGCCGAAAATTATGAACGGCGCTGCGATCATGCTAAAAATGCCGGCGCCATAACTCACCCCCATTCCGATAAAGTAACCAAGTTGTTCGGCGTCGTCTTTTATCCGCGGCCCTTTCCCCATCAATCCCGCGAGCCGCAGCAGCCCGGAAACTATGGTCATCGCGCCCATGGCCATGCTAAGCGCCCCGGTCACTAAGAGCCCGATCGCCGGAGCTTTTAACCGCTTTAAGGCATCACTTATGTTTTCAGGCATTTTTTAACATCCTCCTGCGCAACAGATCCAGCGCGGCCTGCGAACTGCGCCAGCGGATCAAAAACCTGTCGCCCGGCATCATCATCCGCAAAGTTTTCACGCCGGTTTCGTCGGCGCAGCCCAGGAATACCAATCCGACGGGTTTTTCTTCGCTGCCGCCATCGGGCCCCGCGATCCCGGTGACTGAGATACCGTAATCCGTCCCGGCGCGTTCGCGAATGCCGCGGGCCATTGCTTCGGCGGTTTCCGCGCTGACCGCGCCGTGTTGGTCTAATACATTCGCGGGAACCTTCAGCGTGCGGATCTTGGCTTCGTTGGAATAAGTGACCGCGCCTTCGATAAAGTAAGCGGACGAACCGGGCACGTCGGTCAATCTTTCCGCGATCAATCCGCCGGTGCAGCTTTCCGCCAGCGCCACCGTTTTTCCCGCCGTCTTAAGCATGCGCCCGACGACCTCTTCCAGGCTTTCGCCGTTTTCGGAGTAAAGCGCGATACCGAGTTTTTCTTTTAATCTCGCGGACAATTCCGCCAGCATTTTTTCGCACTCATCCACAGACTCGCTCTTAGCGGCCAGGTGCACTTCGATCTCGCTTTTATTAAAGAGTATCGTGGTCTGAACATTAGCGTATTCCTTATAGATCGGGGAGATCATTTCATCGACCGCCGATTCGCCCATGCCGGAGACCTTTAGGACCCGGCGACGGACCTTTACCTTACCTGCTCTTTCTAAAATCCTCGGCAGCACGTGGTTTTCAAACATCGGCTTCATCTCGCGCGGCGGCCCGGGCAAAACCGCCAGGCCTTTTCCGCCGAGCGCCAGGTACATTCCCGGCGCGCTGCCATTGGGGTTTTCCAGCACCTCGCCGCCATCGATGACAAACGCCTGCCGCTTGTTTGTCTCCGGCATTTCGCGGCCCCAGTGCAAAAAGCGTTTTTTTATTTCTTCCAGCACGGCTTCGTCGAGGACCAGTTCGCGGTCGACCGCGCGGGCCGCCACCTGCCGGGTCACGTCGTCTTCCGTCGGGCCGAGGCCGCCGGTACTGATGACCAGGTCGGATTCTTCGAGCGCGGCGCGAAAGCATTTTTCCAGGCGCTCTTCATCATCGCCGATGATCGATTTGGCGCTTACTTCGATCCCGATCTCGTTGAGTTTTTCGGTAAGCCAGAGGCTATTGGTGTCCGTGCGGTCCGGCGTGAGAAGCTCTGAACCGACGGCGATGATCTCAGCTTTCAGCATAGCTGAAAGCGTAGAACCTAAGATGGGATTTAGTCAAGTTTTGGCTGGGAGCGCGGACGGCTCGTCCGCACGAACGCGCAGCGTTCGAACGCATCTGCTAATCCAGACGCTACTGACATTAGGCTGCAGGCAGCCTTTTGCGGACGGGACGTCCGCGCTCCCAGTTATTACCGGTCGTAGATATCTTTGAGGACTTCGGAGATGGATTTTCGGTCGGTGCGTTCTTTTTTAAATGCCTGCGGGTCGTCGCCTTCGTCATGCCCATTGCGGCTATCATGGTCAAAAAGGCTTTGCACGCCGTTGTTGGAAGTATGCTCATAGACGGCGTTTGGGACGTTTTCATTATTCAGATGCCCGGCATCTACTATCGAAGCCGTCAGGTCCAGAATGGCCCGGTCGTCTTTTGCCTTCTCGTTCAGCATGCCGATCTTGCCTTCTTTTACTGTGAGGGCTTTTTTCCGGCTGTCTTCGAGTAAGACGCCGGCGCGGTTTCGACGGGCGCGTTCCAGGGCGCGGACGGCCGCCGATGTTTGCGGGGCTTCGGCGGGTTCGCGCTCGATCTTGCGCAATATCTTTACATAAGATTTTAACTCGGGCGAGGCGATCAGGCGATGCTTCTCATCAACTTGCTCGTTTTCCTGAACGCTGCTCAGGAATTGAACCGCGGCGTCATAATTTCCCAGTTTGTGATGCAGCGCACCCAGCGTAAAAAGCAGCAGCGGCGGCGGATCGGGCATGGTATTCAGCACGCGCTCACCGGAATGCAGGACTTCCTGCATCTCAAAACCGAACCAGCGCTTTTCATCGTCGCGCAGCATTTCGTTGGCAGCCAGGTAAAATTCGAAAATACCGCGGATCTCATTCCGCTGCGGCTGTGAAAAAGCTTTCCAGACAAAAAAGACGAAGACGCCGAAAAACGCCAGCAGGTAAATGGGAAAGTTGACGAACAATAGCATGCCTACGATGACAAAGAGCACCATCGCATACACGCCTTTTTCCTTGATCAGCGTGTTTATCCTTTTTTGCAGATCATCCTTCACTGGCGCCGTTTTGTTCCCCCACCTGTTCTGTGTGTTCAGCTGCCTCTTCCGCCCATTGTTCTGCCTGTTCTGCTGCTTGTTCCGGGGCAGTATGCTCTTTCGGACGTTTTGCCTCTTCGGCGGCCTTGTCCATCTGTTTTCCTAAACCGGCCATCACTCCCATGATCTGATCGCCGATGGTGAACGGAAGATTTAAGACATAGGCAAATGTTTCGCCCAGCGTGATGGCCTCGAGCTGCATCAGCTCGCCGACTTTTTTATTAAGCGGAAGATCGGAAAACCCTTTGCGGAATTCCTGAAATTTCTCTTCCTGCACTACGGTTTCATCTTTGATCTCTTCTTCTTTTTCCATGATAGCTACAATTACTTCTCCCGTTCGTTCGATCCGGGCCTGACATGCTAATCTCTGGCCTGCTCCCCGCGCCTCTTCGCTCAGATTGTCGAGTTCATCCTGCGTCGGAGCGGAAAGCAATTCGCCGCCATCTTCAATTAGAACGGCGCAGCAATGGCTTTCTTGCCCATCGGCGCCTTCCTTGATCTGCCCGCCGCATTCGCCTTCAAAATAAATACCGAACCTGTTGGCTGCTTCTGAAAGATAAGTGCCCTCGGCTATTAATCCCTCGATGCCCGCGGGTTCGAATCTGATCCCGGCGTTCCATTCCTGTACTTCCACCTGCTTTTTCTCTGCCATATATAAAACTTCTATCTCAGCAATTTATTTGGGCCGGCCGGCCACGCGTACTTTCGGCTGCGCGCCCGAAGCCATTTGCGCATGATGTTCTTCTTTTTTCTGACACTCTTCGCACAAACCCATAATACGCATAGAATGGTGCGTAGGTTTGAAATTAAATTGTTCGGCCATGGCTTCCTGCAGTTCTTCGATCTCGGGCGAGTAAAATTCGATCACTTTACCGCATTCGGTGCAGATCATATGATCGTGATGCTCGTGGCGGTAATGATGCTCGTAGTAGGTTTTCCCATCACCCAGGCGGACCTCGCGCGCCAGGCCGGCTTCGGTCAGAAGCTTGAGCGTGCGGTAGACGGTCGTATGCCCCACCGCCGGATCTTCTTTCTCAACCAGCCAATACAGGTCTTCGCTGGAAAGATGCTCCTCGGTACGCAGAAAAACTTCCAGGATCAGGTCGCGCTGCGCGGTTCGCCGCAACCCGTATTTCTGGACGTGGTTAAGAAAAATGTTTTTCTCTTCCTGAAACTCTTCTTTTTTCACTGCCATATTTGTCTCGACCAATATGTTTATATTTTAACACTAGCCGTCAAGCGTGGGAAGAAGCACGCCTATTCTGTAGTCAATTACCTGTCAGTAGCGTCTGCGTCAGCAGATGCGCTTCTTACGCCTTTTACGCATCTGCTGACGCAGACGCTACTGACAGCCCGTAAATAAAGAACCCGGTAAATACGCGGATCGCATTTACCGGGCTTCTCAGTTGATTTTAGTTTATTTAGCGCTAATCGCTTGTTTCGCTAAGCAATTCATCCAGTTTTGCCCTGACGTCGGTCGCGGTTTTTGTCGGGTTAAAGCCTTTGAACACCCCGGCCAATTTACCATCCGTTGTAAGCAAAAAGCTCTGCGGAATACCGCTCATCTGACTGATACTCATCAAGGCGGTAGTGGGCTCTTCGTCCAGCCAGCCGATGGTGTAATTCAATTGCCGCTCTTCGACAAATCTTTTTACCATGGCTTCGGATTCCGAAGACTCGATGTCCAGCCCGATGACCATCACGCCTTTGTCCTTATACTCGTTCTCTACTTTAACCAGTTCCGGCATTTCCATCCGGCACGGGCCGCACCAGGTAGCCCAGAGATTTAACAGCAAGACCTTTCCCTGGAGTTCTTTCAAAGTGAACGTCTTTCCATCAAGCCCTTTTATTTTGGAGTTCATGACGACGGCGGGCATCTCCTGATAAACTTTAGGCCTCTTTGCCTTTATGGTATTCGAGGGATCTGACGCGTTGGTACCTGCCGAGTTAGTGCCTACAGAGTTGATGCCTGCCGTATTGACACCGGTGGCCGGCCTGTTACAACCCGAAAATATCAGAAGCAAAATAAATAATAACGATAAATAAACGGTCGATCTTTTCATTAATACGGAACCTTTCAACATCTCTGGCATTATACGCAAAATCCCGGCCCCGGGTTACCTGGCCACTCAAAAAACCTTACCATTAAACCGGCCATTAAAAAAGCCGCGAGGCAGAACCTGGCGGCTTGGTATTTACCATTTCAGTACCGGGCTTAAAGCGCGGGGTCGAGCGGCGCGGGTTCAAAGGAATACAATATTTCCTTTAATTCTCCCTTTGTGCCGACATCGTCCACGCTCAGAACTTCCGGCGAGTGCGAGGTGGCAAGCATAGTAACGACAAACCCGTTCTTTTGGCCGTATCTTCCGGGAGGCATAAACAATGTCCGGCCCCAGATAGTTATTTTTTCGCCGGTGTTGGTCTCGCCTTCACCCTGGAATTTTACCTGGAAGACCTTACGCCCGTTGACGAAGTCTTCGCCTTGCGAAACAGCCTGGAAATTGGGGATCGATTCCGACCACTTATCATTTAAGGCCTTGGCCAGTTTCGGGAAATTCGCGCTGTCTTCGGTGAAAGTGCCTTTGCTTTCATACCAACTGACCAGGATCTGCTCGATCGGCGTGCCGTTTTCGGTCGACCTGGAAATGTCCAGAAAGTTTTTGTCGCTCTTGTTTTTCACCCAGGTGCTCGGGTAATAAACCGAAAATCCGCGGAAATTTTTCTTTAACGCTGCGGGCAGCTCGTCTTTTGAATTTTGGAACGCAAGGCTGCCTGCCGGCGGCGTTATTTCGCGCGGCTGCGGAACGCTGTCCGCGTCGGCTCCAAGAGCAGGCGAAGGCGGAACAGCTTGATTTGCATCGGCCGGCGCCTGAACGCTGCTGGTGTCGGCAGGCGGCGGATCGGAAATCAGCGCGCTGCTAAAATAATTGAGATAGGCAAAGATCCCGCCGGCGATAAGCAGCAATCCGATCAAACACGCCGTCGCGATCGCCCAGCCGGACATTCTTTCGTTCTCCGCGGCGCGTTTTTCCCACGCAGGCGCAGGCGAAGCGTGAACCGGCGCCGTTTCTTTGCCCCCTGCAATGGGTGCAACGGGTGCAACGGGGGCCGAAAGCTCCAGCACATCATTACCGGCTTCAACTCTGGACGTCTTACCGGGCGGCACCGCAAAATCTTGGGCCGCAGAATCATGAGCTAACGCCGTGTCATCGATCACCAGGATCTCATCCGACATGGCGAAATTACCGAGCGCGTTATAGATCGCCTCACCAAAATCGCGGGCTTTCTGATACCGTTTTTCCGGCTCGAACGACAGGGCGCGGGTAAAAATTTCATCTGTCTGTCCGGGAAGCTCAGGCAGGATCATCGTCGGTTTCGACCGCAGCCCGCCCCTTTGCGCATCGAGCAGTTCGCGCATCGAGGTAAAGTTGTAAGGCAGCCGGCCGGTCAGCATTTCGTAAGCGATCGCCGCCAGCGAATAGGATTCACTTGCGGGAGAAAGCTCCCTGCCCTGTAACTGCTCGGGCGACTGGTAGGCGACGTCTTTTAACTTACGCACGGATGGCGCTTTGTAGCCCTTGGCGAGCGCAAAATCCGTCACCTTGGCGATCTTCGAACCGTCGGCTTCGGGTTTTAAGATCACCTTCTGCGGGCGCACGTCGTAGTGCAGCACGCCGTTCTGCTGAGCGCCGCTAAGCGCCTCGGAAACCTGTTTGGCGATGCGGGCGGTATCGGCGGGCGCGATCGGATCGCCGCTGTCGAGCACCTCTCTTAAAGAATCGCCCTCGACATATTCGAACACCGCAAAAGGCATTCCTTCCGGCATTTCGCCGCTATCGAGGATCTTGACGATGTGGGGGTGATTGAGATGCGAAAGCGCCACGCGCTCTTCGGCTGAATTCTGGATAAAATCACTGCCCAGCGCGAGCACTTTAAAGATCACGCGCTTGCCGTTTGCCGCGCGGTCCTGCGCCAGATAAGTGATGCAAATGTCGTCGATGTTCAAACGGCGCTCGATAAAATAGCGTCCGCGGACAACGTGGCCCAGCAGGACGTTGGGATTTTCCCAGTTCAGCGCCAGCCGTCCGGTAGGATTTCGCTTGCGGTCGCCCAGCGCCGCCTGGAACGAAGGAAGCTCATCCATCGTTACCTGCTTGCCGGCGGGTTTTTCCGCACTAAAGGATTCAACCGGGATCTCGGGCTCTTTCTTCCTGATAAAACTGGGCGCGGGCGGTTCTTCGACGTGCTCAGCGGATCCGGCGGGCGGTTTTGCCACCGGGACAAAATTCGGCAAGGACAAGATTTCGTCGGACTCGTTGGGGGACTGCGCTTTTTCCACCAGGCTGGTAAAAATACCGCCCGACGCGGCTTTGCGCGCCGCTGCCGTCTTGGAGATCAGGCGGCCGCCGTCCTGAACACAAAACCTTTGTGTTCCTTCTTCATATTCCCTTTTACATCTGGGACAATAAAGCATCGTTTTTCCTTGCTCTACGCTATTTAACAATATATTACCCTGCATATCTTGAAAACAGAAGAATCGGTTCCGGTACCGGCCGTATTAGCCCGGCATTACGGCTGTATCCCCTCCGGCATACGGCTGGAACACTTGTAAATAGTCCTAATCGGCCTGTGATTTCAGGGTTTACGTGGACGGGCGGGGAAATAACTAAAATGCGAGTTTTTCTACCGCGGTTATTTTCGCCTGGATCCCGGTATTTTTCGGGTCGATCTGTTTAGCCCGGTTATAGGCCCGGATGGCATCTTTGAATTTCCGGTCTTTCAGATAGCCGTCACCGACACCGGTAAATCCCTGTAATCCAGCGAGTTTTACTTTTTCTGCGGGGGAAGCTGAGTCAAGTGCTCTGAGAAAGGAAGCTTCAGCCTCGTTAAAGCGATGGAGCTGAAGAAAGAGGTCTCCCAACTTTGAGTGGGGAGTATAACTATTTTGACTTATTTGTACGCTGTCGCGCAAGACTTTTTCTGCTTCGGGCAATTTTTGCTGGCGTCTTAAAACATCGCTAAGCAGGAAAAGCGCGGTCGGGTTTCGCGGATCGAGCTGTAAAGCCTGGCGCAAAAGCCGCTCCGAATCGGATGACCTTGAAACCTGTAAAGTGTCTGCTACCAATATCATAGACGGAACATCCTTAGCCAGTTGGATAGCCGTCTGAAAAGCTTTTTGGGCTTCTGCCTGCTGATTATTGCGCCCTTTAAGCCGTCCTAAATGAGCATAAGGCAGCGCGTAACCGGGCAATAATTGGATCGCCCTTTGATAGGCATATTCCGTTTCCGGGCCGATCTTGCCCTGTAATTCGAGCGACGTCCCCAGTTGGTCATAGGCGATGCCGCTGCTTCTATCAAGCCCGATGGCCTTGTGCGCGGCCGTTTCGGCTTCGACATAACGATCGGCGACGTCCGAACCGGCGATCGGCTGGGTCAGAACAAAACTTAAGGCGACGTATGTTTCGGGCACGTCCGGGTCAAGCGCGATGGCTTCACGATAAGACTTCTCGGCTTCTTCCCACCGCTGCTGGTCGCTGTAGAGATTTCCCAGGCCATAAACAGCCCGCGAATCTTTAGGCTTGAAACTTTGCGCGCGGTGATAAGACTTTTCAGCCCCGGCGTAATTCCGGTTGTCCCGGGCGGTATTTCCCTCTTCCAGCGCCTGCTCGAAAAGCTCTTCGGCATTCGGGTCTGTGCTGGCCGCGGTCGAGCGGGAAATATTGCGGTTGTTGCGGGCAACTGTTGTGATCCCGCCACCGGTGTTTTTGGCGGTATTTTTAGGGGCCGGTTTGGCGGCGGCTGTAGTGTTTTTTGTCTTCGGCGCGGGCTTTTTCGCGGCGGCTTTTTTAGGAGTAGTCGAAGTGGCCTTAGCCTTTCCTTTACCCTTGAACAAACCGCTGCTGCTGCCGAGATCGCCCCCAACGATCTGTCCGTAAGAAGCGACCGGCATTAGGCTCAGGATGCTAATGAGGATAAATACTTCTTTTCTGAGGATCGTTTTGAACATAATCTTAGCTTTGCCTTTAAAGTCTTTCTATTTGTAAAAAAACATCTGAACCTGGGAGCGCCGGTGTCTCGCCGGCTGAACGCGCCAGCGTTCGAGATGCTTTTGTAACTCAGCACGGGTTAGCGCGTAACCGCGCTGCCGGCGGGACACCGGCGCTCCCAGGTTTACTTCGGTAATTATTTTTAGCGCTCCTCATACTTTTAGAGGCAAAGCCCGGTCTTTTTATTCCGCTCTTACCAGCCTGAAACCTAATAGTTTGTCGCGTTTACCGGCTTCGAAATCCACTCTCCGCGCGGCTGTTACGGCATCGGCGCCGTTAGCTTTACTGGTATAACATCCGCCGCGGATCATTGCCCTGGGCACATCGTTCTTCTTGATCTCGAGCTTGCTTCCGGGATACGCGGCGGGCACGGAACTGGTCCATTCCCACACGTTTCCGATCAGATCTTCGACGCCCCATTTATTTTTTCCGCCGGGTAAGGAACCCGCTGCTTTCAGGACGGGCAGATCGATGACGGCTTTTCCGTCTTCCCATTTCACGCCCCAGGGAAAAAGATCGGCTTGCGAACCGTTGCGGGCGGCATATTCCCATTCTTCCTCGGTCGGCAGCCTGTATTCCACGCCGTCACGTTTAGAACGCCACGCGGCAAAGGCTTTTGCATCTTCCAATGAGACAAAGATAACGGGCATTGTTTCCTGTCCCCCAAAGGGCCTGCCGTTCACCCAGTGTTCCGGCTCTCGATATTTCGTTTCCTGGACAAAATCCGCATACTCCCCATTGGTCACCTCGGTTTTATCCATCCAAAAACTCTTTACTTCCACATCGTGCGCCGGCTGTTCTTCAGGCCGGCCGTCGTTGCGGCCCATCTTAAAACTTCCGCCGCCGATCAAAACCATCTCCGCTTTAGATGCCCCCGGTGGGGTGTTTTGCTTATTTACCCCAGTATTTGCGGGCGGCACCACGTTTTGGTTTGTTAGCCTGTTGGTATTGCCTGTCAGGCCGCCACTACTAAAAAACACCCAATAAATGCCGATTCCAAAAACACCCAGCAGTAAAAATGCCCCGATGCCGCCAAATACCAGCAAAGCCGGAAAGCCCTTTTTCGCTGTGGCGAAGGAGTTTTTCGCCGTTTGCTGGAATCCCACAGGCAGATGTTTTGATGAAACGATGGTTTCGTCTTCGATCATTCCCAGCGGCATGGTCGGCTGCGGAACCTTCATCGTTTCCGCCGGATTGAACGCCGGCTGGTTGACTGTCGTCTGTTTAACTGCAGGCTCGTAAAACTTGGGGGCCAATTCCGCCGTTACCTTTTGCGGCTTGCCGTCGCAGAAAATGCTGTTCTCCCAATCGTTAAAGCCGTCTTTGGTGACGCGGATATGATGATTGCCGCTCTGGATCCCTTCGAGTAAAAGCGAGCCGTCGGTCTGGCTTTCGCCGACCGATGTATTGTTCAGATAAACCTGGGATTGCGGCGGCTTGGTCTGCACGTGCAGCGAAGATACCGGCAGAAGCCCGCCGGGAATTGTCGCGGCGGCATTGATCTGATTCTGGATCTGATTTTGGGCCGATTGGGCGAGCCCTTCTCTTAATTCACGGACCAGAGCTTCGACGGATTGTGTTCGTTTGTCACGATGTTTTTCCAGCGAATGCATCACGGCTGCTTCCACTCCCGCCGGGACGGAAACACCAAGGTCCGCAAACGCGGGCGGGTTTTCATCCAGATGCTTTTTCATTATCGCCGGGATGGAGCCGCCCTTGTAAGGAACGTCGCCGGCCAGCATCTGGAATAACATGACCCCGAGGCTGTAAATATCCGAGCTGGCATCGGGCTCTTCGTCCGCCCACTGTTCGGGCGCCATATAGTAAGGCGAACCCATCAGGCCGGTGGTCTGTGCCTGAATGAAAGAACCGAGCAGTTCACCGGATTTTATTTTCGCCAATCCGAAGTCGAGAATTTTCACTGCTTCGGCCATCGGGCGGTCGGCCTGGATCATTACGTTGAGCGGTTTCAGATCGCGGTGGACGATGCCGTGGCGGTGCGCCGCGCTGACACCCATGCAAATGGCGGACATCAGCTCTACGGCCAATTCCGGCGCCAGGCGTTTTTCCCGCACAAGCAGATCGTGGAGCGATTCGCCCTGGACGAACTCCATTACCAGAAAAGGGATCTTTCCTTCGACCACGCCGTAGTCCGTTACGTTGACCACGTTGTGATGGCGGATGGCTGCCGCGGCCAGGGCTTCCTGACGAAAGCGCGTAATGAGCTGCGGGTCGTTTCCGACCAGGTCCGGCAAAATTACTTTGATGGCATGAGAAGTTTTGAGATAAGTATGGCGGGCTTTGTAGACGACGCCCATTCCGCCCTGGCCGAGCCGCAACTCGAGCTGATATTTGCCTTCGAGCAAGGGGTCGCCCACGAGGGTGTGCGTGGTAGCTTCACCATCTTCCGGGCAATTCTTTATGTTGTCAGGATAACAACACTTACAGGTCTGGCACTCTCTCATTCGTCTAAAATCGAGCTTTCAGTATCAGATACGTTTATGCATTTGGCAAAGTTCAAAACCAGTCGCGTGGATAAATGAATCAAGGCACAACACTACGGGGTAATTTTATAGCAAAATTGCCTTAAATAAAAGGGATTAGCGATAAGGTTAGCTTTTGAGATCACCATTCGGAATAGATGATAACTGATAGATGACAGATCAGAGATCGGATCTCTCAGCTATCATCTATGATCTTTCATCTATTCCGAATGGTTATTTTCCGGTAAATGGCATTAACCTTTAACCACGATACTCACCAACCGCTTCGGCACGACGATGACCTTGACGATCTCTTTGCCGGCGGTGAATTCTTTTATTTTTTCATCCGCCAGGGCCATGGCCTGCAGTTCGGCTTCAGGCGTTTCGGGCGAAGCGATCACCCGCGAACGCAATTTGCCGTTGACCTGCACCGGGATCTCGATCTCGTCGGCCTTTACCAGCTCTTCATCGGCAACCGGAAATCTCGCGTCGTTGCCCAACAGCCCCCTGTCATTGCCGACGATCTGCGAGTACATTTCCTCAGCCGCGTGCGGGGCAAAAGGCACCAGCATTATCAGCAAACTTTCGACCGCTTCACGCACGGCGAAAACTTCTTCGGCGCCGGCCGTTTCCGGTTCGGCTTTGAATTCGTAGATCGAATTGCACAATTCCATCAAGGCCGCAACCGGTGTGTTGAATTGCAAAGTCTCCAGACTCTCGGTGATACGCTGAATGGTTTGGTGCGTCTTCTGTCTTAATTTTTTCGCTTCAGCCGATCGACCTTCAGCCGCTTCAACTGTTGCCGACTGCTCCTTCGGCGCTGCCAACTGCTCTTGCCATTTAAAGACAAATCGATAAACGCGCTGCAGAAATCTGACCGCGCCCTCGATACCGCTTTCGTGCCAGACCAATTCGTTTTCCACCGGGGCGGCAAACAACACGAACAGGCGCGCCGCGTCAGCCCCGTAGATCTCAACCATCTCGTCCGGGTCGACGCCGTTGCCTTTCGATTTGGACATCCGCTCGATGGCCCACTTTAAAGGCTTGCCGTCTTTTGAAACTGCGCTGGTGACTTTGCCTTTTGCGTCGCGCTCCACGGTGACGTTAGCCGGAATGTGATAGATCTTTTTGCCGGTTTCGTCGTCAAAGAAAGTTTCACCGACGACCATCCCCTGCGTCAGCAAACGCTTGACCGGCTCGTCGAATTTCACCAGCCCGATATCGCGCATCACCTTGTTCCAGAAACGGGTGTAGATCAAATGCATCACGGCATGATCGTCGCCGCCGATGTATTGATCGACCGGCGCCCAGTAGGCAGCGATCTCCGGTTCAAAAGGCAGCGTGGAATTTTTGTTGTCCAGGTAACGGAAAAAATACCACGACGAATCGACAAAGGTGTCCATCGTATCGGTCTCGCGCCGGGCCGGGCCGTCGCAGCCCGGGCAAGCGGTATTGACAAACTCCGGCATGCTCGCCAGCGGCGATTCGCCTGCGCCGGTAAATATCGCGTTTTCAGGCAGTTCCACGGGCAATTTGTCGTATTGCACGGGCACCGCGCCGCATTTTTCGCAATATACGATCGGTATCGGCGCGCCCCAAAACCGCTGCCGGGAGACTCCCCAATCGCGAATGCGGAAGGTGGTCGCGGCTTCGCCAAAGCCATGCTCTTTTGCATGAGCCGCCATTTCAGTTTTGGCAGCCTCGGAAGTTTTGCCCGACCACTCGCCGGAATTTACCAGGACGCCATAGTCGGTAAAGGGCAATTCGATTGCAGATTGCGGATTGCGGATTGCGGATTTCGATGCGTGTTCATCCGTGTTCATCCGCGGCTCAATTACCGCTGGAATAGGCAAGGAATATTTTTTCGCAAAATCGAAATCGCGTTCGTCGTGCGCGGGAACGCTCATCACCGCGCCCGTGCCGTATTCCATCATCACGTAATTGCCGACCCACACGGGCAGCTCTTCGCCGTTGAACGGATTGACCGCTTTCACACCGGTGTCGATGCCTTCTTTTTCGGGTTCGGCATCATAGTCGGTCACCTTCAATTTATCGACTCTGATCTTTTCGACCGTCGCGCGAACCTTTCGGTCCAGTTCCGCCAAACGCGCGGCGATGATCGGATGCTCCGCCGCCACGACCACCGAATTTGCACCATAGATGGTGTCGATGCGGGTGGTGAAAACGCGAATGTTCTGAGTACCGTCTTCAGACGGCTGCCGGCTAAAGCCGGGACTCAAAACTTTAAAATCGACATACGCGCCTTCGGAACGCCCGATCCAATCGCGCTGGCGTTTCAAAACGTTCGGCGCCCAGCCGGCTTCGACTTCGGCCATGTCGTCCAACAATTGATCGGCGTAATCGGTGATCTTCAAAAACCACTGTTCCAACTCTTTTTTCGTGACCGGGTTTCCGCAGCGCCAGCACAAACCACCGCTGGCCTGCTCGTTGGACAAAACGGCCTCGTCATGCGGGCACCAATTGACCTGCGTTTTCTTTTTGTAGGCCAAACCCATCTCGTACATCTTCAAAAAGAACCACTGGTCGAATTTGTAATAGTCCGGGCGATGCGCGGCCATCTGCCGCCGCCAATCGTATCCGAAACCCATGCGCTGCAGTTGGCCGGTCATGTGGACGATGTTTTCTTCGGTCCACTCGCGCGGGTTGACGCCGCGCTTGATCGCCGCGTCCTCGGCCGGCTGGCCGAATGAATCCCAGCCGATCGGGTGCATCACATTAAAGCCCTGCAGGCGTTTGAACCACGCCGTCGCATCGCCCACGGAATAATTGCGCACGTGTCCCATGTGCAGATTGCCCGACGGGTAAGGCAGCATTTCCAATTGATAAAATTTCGGCCGGGTGTCACCGGCCTCGGCGACCTCGGCATTGAAATAGCCGGTTTCAGCCCAGCGCCTCTGCCACTTTTCTTCTATCTTTTTTGCAAAATATTTCTCGTCCATAAATTTAAGCCTCGCGGCCAGATGTTTGTAATTTTATCGCACAAACAAAAGACCAAGTTTAACGGATAAATAAGATCTATCCAATTAGTGATAATTATTTTTGATTGATTTTCGAATGGAGGCTCGCCACGTCGCCGAAACTGAAGTTTCCACGAGTGGCTATCTAAGAAGGAGATTAAATTTTTCTAAGCGCAAGATCATTGCCGTAAAGATAACGCATTTTTTGCCTGATCACAAGCCTTATTAACGCCCCTCAGCAAAATCTATTGCCTTTAACATTCAAATAGCATATTTTTATAAATATATTTAGCTCCTGATAACGCCAAAAGATTTTACAAGGCGGCTCTCATAATCCCAAAAATTTAAAGCCAATAGGAGGAAAAATGATCACAATTTTACGTTCGTCGAGGATACTTCATCGGATGGTAATTCTTGCCGTCCTCGTGGTGGGACTTTCTTTTGTCGTTATGGTAAAAAATGCAACTCCCGTTCATGCCGCGCCCTGTTGTTCTGAATGCGATGCAAACGAGCAGTATTGCTTAAATTTATGCGATTGGGGCAACCCCAACGGCGATCCGAATTGCCCGTACCAGCATCTTTCGGATTGTTACCAGGATATGCTGCTTTACTCCTGCTGGGCACATTGTGTGATGTCTTGCTAGAGAACGGCGGCTTATATTAACTAAATAACTCTTTGGGAAGTCAGTTACCTACCGGCTTCCCAAATATACCAGGCGGCAAGCTCTCGCACACTAGCATCGCGATCTGCAGACGCGGGGTGGCGAGCGATGTTTTGATCGCCCAGGTCGACCTCGGCCATATAATACAGAATGTAGGCAGCTTTCGATTTTTTTGCCATTTATCTTTTCTATCTTTTTGCAAAATATTTCTCGCCCATAAAATCCAGCCTCGCGGCCTCATACTTTGTATCTACCTCTTTTCAAAAAGGACGACCGGCCGCCGGCTAAATACCGTTTAAAAAGGCAAACCCGGCCGTCAGTAGAGTGTGTGGGTATTTTTACACACTTTCGTTAACACCCGGATTTCCGTGTTTTTAAATTTACCTAAGCCCTCGGTAAGGGGCTTTTAGTTAAAGGTTGGCACCGTTCCCTCGAGGGCAATACACCAGTTCACAGCCAGGTAGGGCGGCAGGCTGGCGGCCGGGTCGCCGCTGCCGGTCATTCCGATACTGCCGGAACTCAGCGTCGAATCCCGCGCCGCCGCGGTATAGATAGTCGCCCCGCCGAGGGAAGCGCCGGCGGGGCTGGCAAACAGTTTAGTTCCCGAACTGGCCTCCAGCGAGTGGTTATGACTCGGCAAATTTCCCGTGGCCAGCGTTATTTCTTCCGCGCCGCCGTTATCTGCCAGGGAATAACTGCTTAAACCCGGCCCCTGGCCGATATGCAGTGAAAACCGGCTGCGCAGATCGGGCAGGGCAAAAGTATCTATGCCGTCACCGCCGTAGGTGGTGCTGATCAGCGCAAAAAGATCGGCATAGGTAATAACGGACACCTCCTGCCCGTCGCATTTGGCCCATCCGCTGGGCGCGTCTTCAAAACTAAAACATTGTATTTGTCCGATAAAAGGTGTTGACATGAAAAATCTCCTTATAAATTTATCAGGCTCCTGGGAAGAAACCCGGTTTATGATCTTATTAAACACTCAGGGAGAGCTTTAACACTTTGAATGCGTTGTGGCGCCGAAAGGATCGACCCATTAATTAGGTTATATGAATGTATGAATAGCTACGGAGAACACTTTAGAGGAAATGTAAAAGAGACGATGCATTAGCGGAATTTAATCTAAGCGGGCTTTTGTGAACAGTTTATATGTCTCGGGTTTTATCTCTTTCCATATACGCAAACCCTACGAGGTAAGCTCACACACCAGCATTTCGATCTGCAGGCGCGGCGTGGCGACCGATGTTTTGATGGCCAGGTCGACTTCGGCCATGCGGCGCAGAATATGAGTTAATTTTTCCCATTCCAAACGCCGCGCGGCGGCCATAAATTCTTCCTGCTTGCTGTAAGGCATATTGACCGCGCGCGCCACGTCTTTGCGGTCCAGGCCCTGCTTCATCAGATCTTTGACCAGCGCGAGGCGATGATAATTGCTCGCGATCAACCCCAAAAGCATCACCGGTTCCGCGCCGTCATTGAGTAATTTATAAACAGTTTCGAGCGCTCGCGTGCGGTTTTTTGCCAGCAGATGATCGGTCAAGGCAAAGTTTGAAAGTTCACGTGAATTTGAGATCAGTTCATCGATCAGATCGATGGTAACGATCCCGTCCGGCAGCGAAGCGACGGCGAGCTTTTCCAGCTCGCTGGAAACTTTTCGCAGGTCGTTGCCGATCGTCGCGACCAGGTGCTGCAGCGTCCGGTCGTCGGCCCGGGCGTTAAAATCTTTCAAGCGGTCTTTTAACCAGTCGGCGACTTCGCGGTCATTTAACGGAGCAAATTCGACCGCCGTACATTTATCCAAAAGCAGCTTGGATATCTTGCGGCGCTTGTCCAATTCATCCGCGACAAAAAATATTACCGACGTTTTAGCAGGGTCGTTCAGATACCGGGTAAGCGCCGGCTCGTGCTCTTCCTTAATGGTTTCTTTACGTCCGGCGTCGGTAACGCGGACCTCGGTAACACGCACCACGCGTTTTTGCGACATCATCGGAAGCTGGTTTGCGGCGGCCAGGCCGTCACGCAGGTCGGAACTTACCAGGCTTATCGACGACTCGTTGAACTCACGCAGATCACCCTCGGCAAAGATCTTGTCCGAGATGGTCTTTACCGCCAGATCGCGAAGATACGTTTCCTCCCCAAAGAAAAGATAGACAGGCGCGATCTTGTTGTCCCGGATCTGATTTCTTAATTGTTCGCGCGTAAGGACTGCCATAGGTTAAGTGGTGGTTTTGGTAATTGGTAATTGGTAATTGGTAATTGGTTTAGCTGTTTCGTGTTGTTTAGTGTAATTTCGTGGTTCCAGGTTTTAAAAGAGATAAGAACTGAACCACTAAAGCACACGAAACGACACGAAAAATGCTTACTACTAATTACTAATTACCAACGACCAATTACTTTTTACGCTCTTCTTTTACGCCCAATCCATTTACGATGGTCGATACGACCGATTCGGCAAACGCGCGTGACATTCTTTCCACGGCCGGGTCTTCCTCGTTAAAAAAGCTGCGCGGGTCTTCGCTGAATTCGTATGAATCGCGGAAGATCAAATTCTGGTTGTCATAGAGCACCTTATTATCGGTCAGGTCGCGCACGGTCACGGCGGCGACGATGGTGACTTCAAAAACACGGGCGCGGCCTTCGCGGTCGAGCAGCACCCCGGAAAAACTGAAATCGCGAATGGTGCCTTCGATCGCGGCGTCGGCGCCGTCGCGCGTGCCCTGCACAACTAATCCGTGGCCGCGCTTGATGATCTCTTTCGCCACGGCATCGGTAAAGCGCGATTCAACACGGTAATGCAGCCCGCGGGCTTCGAACCCGAAAGCCGGCACCGCCACTTTTTTGATCTTTTTCGGCAGGCCGGTATTGGTCACCGGCTTGTAGCATTCGGTAAAACCGGACGCGAGAAAAAACAAAAGCGAGACGGCGGAAATTCTGATGATATTTTGATAACGCATTACTTATTTTTGACCTTTGATAGCTTCTACTACCCGCACGGCATGGGCCGTTTCTTTGACATCGTGAGTTCGTATGATCGCCGCCCCGTTCCAAACCGCGAGCGCCGCAGCGGCCAGTGAACCGCTCAATCTCTCAGTCACCGGCGCATCGCCTAAAGCTTTGCCGATAAACGATTTGCGCGACGAACCGAAGAGGAGCGGATAACCTGAAAATTCGCCGGATATCTGTTCCAGCCTGGCCATTAACTCGAAATTCTGCTCGAAAGTTTTACTGAAACCAAGGCCGATATCGAGCGCGATCCGGCCTTTATCGACACCGTACTCAAGAGCTTTTTCGATACTCCATTTTAACCCGTTTTTTACTTCCTGAATAATGTCGGAAACCGGTTCCTGTTTGTGCATCGTTTCAAACGTGCCGCGCAGGTGCATCAAAACCAGGCCGGTCTTTTTTTGCACCGCGATCTCCGCTATTTTTTCATCGAACCGCAGCCCCGAGATGTCGTTTATAATTTCCGCGCCGGCATCAACCGCCGCTTCGGCGACCTCGGCTTTGCTGGTATCGATAGAGATGGGGATATCGAAATTTTTGGAAACGGCTTCGATCACGGGAACGACCCGGGCAATTTCCTCGTCCGCCGAAACCCGTGCGCTGCCGGCCTGCCCAGCCCCCTGAGGCCGCGTCGATTCGCCGCCGATGTCCAGCACATCCATTCCCTCGGCGATCATCTGCCCGACCCTTTTCAGCGCATCATCCGCCGAGGCAAATTTTCCTCCGTCGCTAAAGCTGTCCGGCGTGACATTTAAAATGCCCATGACCAGCGTTCTTGCGCTGTAGTCTAATTCCCTTTTTGAGGTTTTCCAGATGCGTGCCATCAAAACAACTCGTCGAGCAAACGGTAATAATAGAGTTTTTCTTCGTCGAGCGAGCCGATGCCGTAAGCACGGCAAAAAGCTTCCCGAATATCCATTTGCATTTCGATATTAAACGCGAAGCTGCGCAAAAACAACGCGATGTCCTGGTAACGGTCGGCCATTCCTCCCCGGTCGAGATCGATAAAACCGCTGATCTCGTTACCCGCGATCATAAAATTCGGCAGGCAAAGATCGCCGTGAGTAAAAACCAGATCTTCGCTAGTGGGCTTGTTTGCTACCAACTCATCGTATATATCCGAAGCCGTGCGTCCTAGGTTCGCGAGATCAAAATCGCTTTCATCGACAAAATTGCGGCGAATGTTTTCCTGCGCTGCGGCAAGCTTTATCTCTATATCCTGTCTCAAACCGCAATCAGTGATCGGCAGATCGTGCATCGCGCGCATTGCCCCGGCAGACGTTTCCACAAACTCTGCTATCAAGCCCGGGTTATCACGACTGCCCGCAATATATTGCGACGCCGGTACGCCGCGCACTTCCGAGATCAATATCAAATAGCTGCCGTCTGTCTCTTCAAACTCAAGGACATCGGGAACCGGCAATTTTCCTTTCAGCCAGCTCAGGACTTCCGCCTCGCGTTTAAGATCCGTCAAACTTTCCCTCGGAGCAATCTTTAAATAGGCCGCCAGGCCGGGCAGATAATACACTTCCGCTCCGGACCAACCGGTGAATATTTGTTCATGGCCGTGTTTTGTCAGCAAGTCTCGCAGCATACCCTCTTCGGAGCGCCGAATTATTCGGCATCTTTTAAGCAGACTAAAGTCTGCGTTCCCAAAAGAAAAAGGATAAAGCTTTCACCTTATCCTTTTTACTTATCCTTTGTCCTTTTCACCTACGCCGTAGCCGGATTATTCCCGGTTATCGGCGGCAGAATAGGCTTCTTGAAAGGGTTGACCTTTTCTTCCTTCGTTTCCGGACGGTCGTTATCGTCGCTCGCCGGGGTACCGGTGTTCGCATCATTGAGCGGCAATCCTTCGACCGCGCGGCGAACCTGCGTAGCGTCAAGCGATTCGAGTTCAAGCAGCGCTTCGGCTAACCGCACCAGGCTGTCCTTGCCGTCAGTGATGATCTTGTAAGCGCGTTCGTATTGCTGATCGACGATCTTTTTTACCTCTTCGTCAATACGAATAGCCGTGTTTTCGGAAAAATCACGATGCTGCGATATCTCGCGGCCTAAAAAGATCTGCTCTTCCTTTTTACCAAAGGTCAGCGGCCCGAGGTCGGACATACCGTATTCGCACACCATCGCCCGCGACAATTCGGTAGCACGCTCGATGTCGTTTGAAGCGCCGGTGGTGATCTTGTCTTTGCCGAGGAAAATATCTTCGGCGATGCGGCCGCCCATCAGGATGGCGATCTGTCCCAGCAAATATTCCTTGGTGTAGCTGTAGCGGTCGCCTTCCGGCAATTGCTGTGTCACACCCAGCGCCATTCCGCGCGGGATGATCGTTACCTTATGGACCGGATCGGCATTCGGCACTTTTAATCCGACGAGCGTGTGGCCGGCTTCATGATAAGCGGTCACGCGTTTTTCATCGTCTGAAAGAACCATGCTGCGGCGTTCGGCACCCATCAGGACCTTGTCTTTCGACAGTTCGAAATCGACCATCGAAACGACCTTCTTGTTCAACCGGGCGGCGCTGAGGGCTGCTTCGTTCACCAGATTGGCCAGATCGGCACCGGTAAATCCCGGTGTGCCGCGGGCGATCACGCTGATATCGACATCGGCGTCGAGCGGGATCTTACGGATGTGAACTTTCAGGATACCTTCGCGTCCCTTGATGTCCGGGCGCGAAACCACCACGCGGCGGTCAAAACGTCCGGGCCTGAGCAGCGCCGGATCGAGCACGTCAGGGCGGTTGGTCGAGGCCATCAGGATGACGCCGTCGTTGGATTCAAAACCGTCCATCTCAACCAAAAGCTGGTTCAGCGTCTGTTCTCTTTCATCGTGCCCGCCGCCGAGGCCCGCGCCGCGATGGCGTCCGACCGCGTCGATCTCGTCGACGAAGATGATACAAGGCGCGTTTTTCTTACCCTGTTCAAACAGGTCGCGCACGCGGCTGGCACCGACGCCGACGAACATTTCCACGAAATCCGAACCGGAGATCGAGAAGAAAGGAACGTTGGCCTCGCCTGCCACGGCTTTCGCCAGCAAAGTCTTACCGGTTCCCGGGGGGCCCATCATCAATACGCCCTTGGGAATGCGCCCGCCGAGTTTTTGAAACTTTTGCGGGTCTTTTAAGAATTCGATTATTTCCTGCAGCTCATCCTTGGCTTCATCAACACCGGCCACATCTTTGAAGGTGACGCGTTTCTGCTGGTTATTGAGAAGCTTGGCGCGCGATTTGCCAAAGCTGAGCGCCTTGTTGCCGCCTGCCTGCATCTGGCGGAAGATGAAGATCCAAAAACCTATCAGAAGAATGAACGGAAGCGCGTTGAGCAGGAAAAGCAATAAGGTGCCATCATTCGGCGGTTCGATAGTGGTCTCTAACTGTCTGGCTTTCGCAGCATCCATCAGCGGCTTGATAGCAGCTTCGCTCTTATTGATCTCAGCGTAAAAGACAGCATTATCCTTGTCGGTCAATTCTACGGTACCCGACCTCAGATTCATTTTGGTGTAATCACCGTTTTCCATTCTGACCAGCGCCTGGTCATAGGAAATCTTGCTAGGGCTCTTGGTCTGCGTGCGCATTATCAGAAAGTAAAACGCCACTGCACTTAACACTATTAAAACCCAAAGGAAAATTTGTTTAGCTTTAGAACTCAAAATATTATTGCCTCCGAAAAACTTTCATCTTTAATGGAAATGTGTAATAGCCTAATATCATTACAATTTCAGATGACAAGTCTTTTCAATTCGTTGCGCCTAAAAGTATTTAGCCACCGTATTAAGGTACTCTTCACCCAACCTTAGATTTTAGTTGTCCGGCGGGCTTTTTTCAACCTTTGTTTTCTTAAATATAAGCCTGCCCCGCCGTATGCTAACCCTTTCTCCGCCGGGCAATTCCACGGTTTTCCCGCCCGTGCCACTCAAAACCAAACGCTCAAGGGCCGTGAAATGTTTCATATCCAGCGCCCGCAGGCCGCCCCGCAGGTTTTCCAGCCAGAGCCGCAGCACACGCCTCCGCATTCCGGAGGAAAATCCTGTAAGCCCTTTAAGGTCAAGCGTATCATTGTTTACGTCGTGAACGGCAAAAAGGCCCGCCTGGGCCGCCACGCCTAACTCTTCGCCTTCTCCCTGCAATACGCCGGACATTTTGGCTAAATTAGGGACGATCTGCGGGTTGATATTTTGCAGCAACGGAAGCACTTCGCGCCTGACCCGGACGCGCAGAAACGCCTTGTCCCTGTTCATCGAATCATTGCGATATTTTACTTTTTCGAGACGGCAAAACTCCTCGGTGCTGGCCCTTCGCGCCCAGCCAAGTAAAGGGCGGATCAATCGCGTATTCTTATCCCCGGTAAGCCGGCGGACAGGCTTCATCGCTCCCAGGCCGTCGATACCGCTTCCCCTGATCAGGCGCAGCAGAAATGTTTCCGCCTGGTCGTCCATAGTATGGCCGGTCAGAACGCCATAAGCCCTGTATTTTTCGGCCACGCTTGCGAGGAATTCGTAACGGGCGTTACGGGCGGCTTGCTCAAGATTTTCTTTATTTGCGGCATTTGAGCCATTTAAAGTTGAAGATCTTTTGGTTTTCCATTTGCCGCTTTCGAATTTCAGGCCAAGTTTTTCGGAAAGCTTTCGGACGAACGCTTCATCCCGCTCGCTTTCCTTTCCGCGCAGAGCATGGTTGAAATGCGCCACGACGATCTCAGACCCGAGTTTCTTTTTTTGCTTTAATTGATGAAGAGCGAGTAAAAGTGCGACGGAATCCGCCCCGCCGGAAACCGCGGCGACAAAAACCTCGCCCGCAAACGGCAATTCCAGCCGGCGCCACTCTGTAATAAACTCGCGAAGAAATCGGTTCATTCGTTGGCTATTTACTCTCCGGCGCCATCAATCGGCCAGCCTCTTGTTTCGTCCAATCGCAGAGAGTTTTCACGTCTTCGGCTGAAAGCACCGCATCGCCATGCAGCCAGAGATATTGCCCGATGGGCATCGCCGCGTCGGTCACTTCATCACAGACCTCATCAAGCTTTTTTCTTTTCTTGTTATTGTCGTACGTATTCCAGACAGAAAAATTAAGGTGGCGGCGGCCGTCCTTTATATGATCGGCCATCTGCCACGAAAGCGGCGCGATATTCGAATACCACGGATATACCGTTTTGTGCGAATGGCAATCGTTGCAGGAGCGCGTCAGAATTTTTTCGACATTATCAGGCACCTGCGTCGTCGCCTCGAGCGTCTCCTGTTCGTTTATAGGCGGAGCGCTATAGTCCGGGCGAACGAACTGAATCCCTATGAAGGCAACAAAGAGAATGATGACCGCCCATTTAATGATCTTTTTCATTGTGGTTTATGTAGTTGGTAATTGGTGGGCATTTTAATATTTTTTATTTGATTTTGTGGCTCCAAATTATAAGAGATCAAGAACTGAAACCACTAAAACACACGAAACAACACGAAAAAGAAACTAATTACCGACCACCAATTACTAATTACTAATCACCGGCTACTTTCCATAAGAGACACGCCAGATCTTATTCGCGCCGTCGTCGCAGATCAGCAGCGAACCGTCGGCCGCTACCAGCAGGCCTACGGGGCGCCCCCAAACCTCGTTTCCGTTCTCGTCAGGCAGCCAGCCGGTCATAAAATCTTCATAAGCGTTTTTAACGAGCTTTCCGTCTTTAAAGCGGACCCGAATGATCTTGTAACCGGTAAGTTTCTGCCGGTTCCACGAACCGTGAAGCGCCGCAAAAGCATCGCCGTTATATTCCGGCGGAAACATTTTGCCATTGTAAAAGATCAGGCCCAAAGCCGCCGAGTGCGAAGTCAGCAGCACATCGGGAACGATCGCTTTTTTTACCAGCGCCGGGCTTTCACCTTTGCGGCGCGGGTCTTCATTTTGCCCGATGTAGGAAAACGGCCAGCCGTAAAAGGCGCCGTCTTTGACCGAGGTTATGTAATCCGGCACCAGATCGTCTCCCAGGCCGTCGCGCTCATTCACCGCCGTCCACAGTTCTTTGGTGGCGGGATTAAAGGCCAGCCCGATCGGATTGCGCAAACCGGTCGCGTACTGCCGCAGGTTTTTGCCGTCCGGATCGGCCACGGAGATGGCGGCGCGGATCGGTTCTTCGCCCGCGCTGACGTTTGAAGCAGACCCGACACTGATAAACAATTTCGTATTGTCGGGCGAAAAAAGTATGTTGCGCGTCCAGTGCTGGTTGTAACCGCCGGCGGTCAGGTCGAAAAGTTTTTCCGGCTCGCCCGCGGCTTTTGTCTGGCCCGGCTGATATTTGAACCGGACCACGGCGCTGGTGCTTGCCACATAGAGCCACTCTTTATAAAACGCCATCCCGAAGGGGCGGTCCAGATTTTCGGCAAAGGTAAAACGCTCTTCGGCCACGCCGTCTTTGTTCGTATCGCGCAGGACGATGACTTTTCCCCCGTAAGAATCCGCGAGAAAAACATCGCCGTTGGAAGCGAGCACCATCCAGCGCGGATAGGAAAAATCTCCCTCGGCAAAAACGTTCACCTTAAATCCTTTGGGTAAATTGAACGTCGCGGTTTCCGGCTGCGTCACGCTGCGCGACGGCCGCATAGCGCTTTCCGTTTCATTCGGTTTCGGCAACTGGCCCGGTTTGATCTCATACTGTTTGGGCGTAGTAAATTCGACCACGGCCGGGACCTTTAACCCGACGGGCGTTTTCGACTGGCAGGCAGCCGTCACCACGATAAATTGTATTCCCAGCGCCGTCCCCAGCGATATTTGCAACGCTCTTTTTAAACCCCTTGAAAAGTTCATAATAGATTCATTTTAACGCTTTATGGTTGTGAAAAATAGCTGTAAGCTAATAGCTGACAGCCGTTAGCTATTATTTTATTCCTCTTTACGGGCGATTTTTAATGAAAAAGCTTATCTATATCCATTTGCTGATCGGTACTTTCGTCTTTGTTTCCTGCAAAACCAGCCAGGTCGCTAATTCGAATACGAGTTATAACAGCGAGGCCGGACAGTTGTCCGATTCGCGCGGCGTACCCGATCTTGAAAAGATAAACGATCCCTTATTAAAAGAGCGGGTGGAAAAGATCCGCGCTTCGCTAAAACAAAATCCGCCGGTGCTGACCCTTACCGAAAACATTAACGATGAGCAAAAAGCAGCGCAGGAGCTGGCGCTAAAAGATGAGCGCTTTTTGCGGGAAACGCTCGATGAAAAAATGAAAGAGCCGCTCTTTAACGAAATCTTTGGTATTTATCCGCTACGCGAAAGCGATATGGCCGGGCCGGCGGCGGAGTGTAAAAACACAAAATGCTACCGCGTGGAGATGTACAACTTTGCCAAAAACCTGACGACCAATGCCGTGGCGGATATTACCAACAAAAAGATCATCGTCGTCACACGGTTTCCCGACGCGCAGCCGGACATTCCCGATCACCTGACCAAGCTGGCCGTCCATATTTCTTCCGCGGCGCCCGACGTTATTTCGGCGCTCGGCCGGAATCCCGAGGAAAAAGACGCGCTGATGGCTAATACCAAAACTTCGCTGAGCCGGACGCGCTGTGAACGCTCGCAGCATCTCTGTGTCGCGCCGACATATATTAAAGATGATAAGGCGCTGTGGGCGATCGTCGATCTGACGGACCTGGCGCTGGTCGGCACGCGCTGGACCGAAGTGGGCTACGCCGCGCCGGCCAGCATGGGCAACTGGGCGATCTCGGAAAAATCTCTGCAAAATGAAGCGCTCACCAAACGCTTTTGCGAAACCACAAACCACCTGGATAAGAACGGATGGTCTTTTGACTATATCCTGACCAGTTCGGACGGCATGCGCATATCGGATGTAAAATTTAACGGCAAGCTTTTGATAAAAGATGCCAAGCTGGTCGACTGGCACGTCAGCTATTCGCGCACGGATAATTTCGGTTATAGCGACGCGGTCGGGTGCCCGGTCTTTAGCCAGGCGGCGGTCGTCGCCGTCGAAGGCCCGCGGACAAATACCATCGGCATGGATGGAGGGGACGGGAAAGACATCGGCTTTGAATTTCGCCAGGATTTCTGGAGCGAAGGCTACCCGACGCCCTGCAACTATTACTACACGCAGGCTTTCAAATTTTTTAACGACGGGAGTTTTCGTTTCGCCGTCGCCAGCCAGGGACGCGGCTGCGGAAATGACGGGATGTACCGCCCCGTGCTGCGCGTTTCTCTCGCCGACGATCTGAACAATTTCTCGGAGTGGAACGGCGGCGATTGGCTGCCCTGGACCACGGAGCAATGGAAACTGCAGGACGAAAACACGGCTTATACGAATGAGGGATTTCAATACCGGGTGACCGGCGCGGACGGTAAAGGCTTTTACCTGGAACCCGGCCGCGGGCAATTTGGCGACGGCGGGCGCGGCGATAATGCTTTTCTCTATATCACCCGCGGGCACGCAGATAAAGATGAGGGCGATTCCGACATGACCACCATCGGCCCTTGCTGTAACACCGATCACACCCAGGGCCCGGAAAAATTTATCGGGCCTGCGGCTGAGCCGATCGCAAACGCACCGCTGGTGTTGTGGTATGTTCCGCAGCTAAAGAACGACGACCGTCCGAATCAAAAATATTGCTGGGCGGAAAGCGTGCTCGATGACGGGATCTATCGTGTAAAGCAGTATCCGTGCTACGCCGGGCCGATGTTAAGGCCGGTGAATTAGTAGGAACGCCGAATTCATTCGGCATTCTTTTTGCAGACTAAAGTCTGCGCTCCATTTTATGGCAAAGAAAAAACATGCGAATCAAGCTAAACAGGACCGGCCTGGGAATGTTTCTTCGCCGCCGCCAAAAAGTAATCTGCTGAAATTTGCGATCATCTTTCTGGTCGCGGCCGTGGTCATTACCGGCGGTTATTTCGCGTATAAAAATCTTCCCGCGCAAAAGGCGAAGACCGCGATAAAACCGGGCGTCGTGACGGGCTGCCAAAAGTCGCCGCAGTTTTTGGCGGGGTTGAATTTTGGCAACCGGGCGGCGCTGAGCACTTCGGAAAAGGCGCGGCCGGGTTTGTGGCTGATCGAAGGCGACCATCGCTACCAGCATCCTTCATGGAAAAACGCCGGTTTTCTGGCTCCGATCGAGCGTGATCAGAACGGAAATGTTTATGTCGCGCCGGCGCCGTTCATCAATGTATTGTTAAATCCGGCGGCGGAGCAAAACGCGGTCTGGCGGGTCGACAGCAAAACTCAGGAGATGGTGAAATTTCTCGACCTGCCGCGCGACGTGCCGGTGAATGAACAGAACGCATACGGCACGCTCGATCTTGCCTTTGATTGCGAAACGGAAACCCTGTATGTTTCGTCGGTCTTCGGTTCGACCCGCGACAAGGAGCAGGGAAAAATTTACCGCATCGATACAAAAACCAAACAGGCGTCGCCCTTGCTGGAAAACATCGACGGGTTCGGGCTGAGTGTTTTTAACACGCCCAAAGGCAAGCGTCTTTTTTACGGGTTGGCGCGGCGCTCCGAGGTTTGGTCCGTCGGGTTGAACGACGACGGCACGCTGGCCGGCGCACCCAATGGCACAAAACGCAAAGAAGCATCGCTCGAAAATATCGGGCCGCGCGGCGATGACAAAGTGCGAAAGATCGCTTTTCAACCCAGTGGCGAAATGATTTTTTACGGGATCGAATTCAACTTTAACCTCGTCGCCCCGACGGAAAAACAGGAAACGCCTTATCATTTTCGCTATAATGCGCAAAACGATTCGTGGAGTTATGCGCCGGAACCTATACAGGTCATCGGCGAACGATAATTCAAAGAATTTCAGCCGCGGATAAACACGGATTTACACAGATTTTTCTTACCCGCGTTTATCCGTAAAAATCCGCGGCGAATTAAACATTTTTCAAACGCTTTGCGTTAATGCGGACGGGACGTCCGCGCTCCCAAGGTTTATGAATACTCTTTTCCCACAAGAGCCGCAGGTAACCGAAGACCCGAACCGCGTTCTCGGCCGCAAGGGCGAAAAACTCGCGGTGCGTTTTCTTGAAAAACGCGGTGCGCGCCTGGTGGCGGCCAATTTCCGCATTCCTATCGGACGCAATATTAAAGGCGTGGCGGTGAACGCGGAGATCGACCTCATCGCTGTAGATTGCACAACCCTTTGTTTTATTGAGGTTAAAACCCGCAGCAGCGATGGATTTGCGGCGCCCGAAGAGGCGGTCAACCTGCGCAAGCAGCGGCAGATCATTCGCGCCGCCAAAAAATACCGCAAGATATTCCGCTTAAATAATGTTAATTTTCGTTACGATGTGATAAGTATAGTCTTACGCAAACAGGTTCCGCCCCGGATCGACCATTTCAAATCCTTTTGGACGGAAGAAAAGTTTCGCAAAAATCACTGGTCGGATAACGACTTTGCCGGTTTTTGAAAAAATATCTCTTAACTGTAAGGCACCTCTCGATATTACATAGGAACATGGCCATGCGCGAATTTCTCCCGAAACAGAATCGCCCTCCGACGTCCAATCCAATAACTTTCACAAGTCGCCGGAGGAAGACCCCCACGCTAAAGCACGATGCTGTGCCCGCTGCTGCCGGAACCGCATTTAATTACGATTTCACCCGCATACCCGTGCATTCTAAAACGCCAACGATGATCCAGCCAAAACTGGCGATTGGCACGGTGGGCGATATATACGAGCAGGAAGCCGACCGGATTGCCGAGCAGGTAACGGCAAAGCCGGCGCTTCCCCCTGTTAGCAGCGTGCCGTTGCTTATCCAGCGCTTCCGGGGACAATCGAATGGGCAAAGTGACATCGCGCCCGCCAGCGTAGAGCAGGCTTTAGCCGGTTCCGGCAGCCCCCTGGAACCGACACTGCGTCAGGACATGGAACAGCGCTTCGGTTACGACTTCAGCCACGTACGAATTCATACGGATTCCCGCGCCGCCGAATCAGCGCAAGCGGTCAATGCCCTGGCTTATACATTGGGTAAGGACGTTGTTTTTGGAGCAGGAGAGTTCTCTCCGCACTCCGCAAAAGGCAGGCGTCTGTTAGCGCACGAGTTAACTCACGCGGTACAGCAGGGCTCAACCCGACCTGCCCTTATGAAGCAGTCCGCGGGGCTGCCGGAACCAAAGACTTTTATCATCCTCTACGGCAGCGGCCAATTGAATCCTACTACGGGCGAACATCATCAAGGCAACGAAAAAGGAGGCGGAAATTTCTACTTAGCGGCTATAACTAAACTGGAGAAGCTGAAAGCAAGCTTAGGGGCAGATGCTGCTAGGCATAATATCGTTTTCGGATACACACCCACTGAGGCAGAGGTCAAATCGTTTCTTAATGCCAAATATTCCGCGCCGGTGGCAGAGATACATATTTTTTCTCACGGCTGGTTCGGCGGAACAAATCTCGGCGGCCCAAATCCAAAGGGAGCGCGTCCAGCCAAAGAATCTTCTGCAGAAATGGAACAGCGATGGCTTCAAAAGGCAGACTTGAGTGAGTTTAGTATTGATTTTACCCAGGATGCGAGCATCACTTTTTACGGATGCAACATCGGAAATGCCGCAACCGCACCGGCTAATACACCTTTTGCTCAGGAAATCAGCAATGCTTACGGTATCCCGGTCATGGCTTCAACCAATTACTCGCACTTTGAGAAAAGCGGAGGAGGGACCATTCAGGTTCCGGACAAGCCTGGTAAGATGCAGACCTTTACACCTCAACGCGCCTATATAAACGCCGAAATTCAAAAATTCACACAACTATTCCAGCAGTTTTCGGACGCCAAAAGAAATAGACAGGCAGCCAAAACGGAAGCCGACAGTTTCTGGAATGCCATAACGGGCCGGGCAAAAGAATATGAAATTTTGATGCAGGCACTTGGTCAGGAAATAAGTCAACTGAGATTAAAGATAAAAAGTCAGAGATCAGTAGCTGAGAGATTTATCAAGTTTTTACCAGAGCCCGAGAAAACAAAGTATGAGCAGTTATTACCAAAGTTCGACGGTCTGATGAACTATTTGGACCAGGCATTTCCCGATTGATGCGCGGATCTCATTAGATCCCGACCTGGAGATCCGTGGCCGGGACAGTAGAACGATAATGATAATAACCGCAAGATATTTCGCTTAAACAATGTTAATTTTCGTTACGATGTGATAAGTATAGTCTTACGCAAACAGGCTCCGCCCCGGATCGACCATTTCAAATCCTTTTGGACGGAAGAAAAGTTTCGCAAAAATCAATGGTCCGATGACGACTTTACCGGTTTTTGAAACAACGCCCATCACATCGGCGTTAAGCTTTGTGGTTATTTAAATAAAAATTAAAAAATGCGAGGAACTATGTCCAGATATCTTTTGTCTATCGTCGCTCTCTGCGCGGCGATCGTGCTGTTCACCTTTTCCGTCCCTTTACAAGCCACCGCGCAGCTTCCGGCGCTGATCGACCGCGAAGTATTTTTCGGTAACCCGGAATATGCCGGAGCGCAGATCTCGCCTGACGGCAAGTATATTTCTTTTATCAAACCTTTTAAGGATGTTCGCAATGTCTGGGTCAAGGGCATCAATGAACCCTTTGAAAAAGCCCGCCCGCTGACCGCGGAAAAGAAACGCCCGATCAGCGGCTATTTCTGGAGCCACGACGGCAAATATATTCTTTTTACCAAGGACAATGACGGCGACGAAAATTTCAACGTCTATGCCGTAAGCCCGACCTCCACGGCAGCCACCGGCGCCGATGTCCCGGACGCGACAAATCTTACCGCCGGTAAAAAAGTACGCGCTTTTATCTACGGCCTGCCGGAATCGGAGCCCGATGTTATTTACGTCGGCCTAAACGAGCGTGACCCGTCGTGGCACGATCTCTATAAAGTACAGATCTCGACCGGCACCAAAACGCTTTTGCGGGAAAATAAAGACCGCCTGACGGGTTGGGTTTTTGATAACAAAGACAAATTGCGCCTGGCAACCCGCTCGACCGACAAAGGTGAAACGGAACTTTTGCGGGTCGATGCCGATAAGATGACCAAAATTTATACCTGCACCGTTTTTGAAAATTGCGGCCCAATCCGTTTTAACAAAGACGACAAGCGCGTTTATCTGACCTCCGATAAAGGCGATGCGCGTAATTTCCAGCAACTGGTCCTGTTAGATCCGGAAACGATGAAGGAAGAATTGGTCGAAGAAGACCCGCTCAAGCGAGTGGATTTTGGCGGCGCGTCTTTCTCTGAGATCACAAAGGAGATCATCGCGACCACCTATGAAGACGACCGCGAGCGCATTTACTGGAAAGACAAAAAATACGAAGAAGACTATAACGTGATCAAGAAAGAACTGGGCGACCGCGAGATCGCTTTCGGTTCCGGTACTAAAGATGAAAGAAAATTCATCGTTTCAACTTTTAGCGATGTCGATCCGGGAACGGTCTGGATCTTTGACCGCGATACCAAGAAACTAACCAAACTCTATCAAGCGCGCGAAAAACTTCCCCGCGAAGCCTTGTCGCCGATGAAACCGGTCCATTACAAATCTTCCGACGGGCTGGACATTCCCGCTTACCTGACGCTGCCCAAAGGCATTCCGGCGAAAAACCTGCCGTTGGTCGTCCTCCCGCACGGCGGCCCCTGGGGACGCGATAGCTGGGGTTACAGCAGTTTCGCCCAATTTCTGGCCAACCGCGGCTATGCCGTGCTGCAGCCGAATTTCCGCGCTTCGACCGGTTACGGCAAGAAGTTTCTCGACGCCGGAAACAACCAGTGGGGAGACAAGATGCAGGACGACATCACCTGGGGCGTGAAAGCTATGATCGACCAGGGCATTGCCGATCCGAAACGCGTGGGGATAATGGGCGGAAGCTATGGCGGATATGCCACGCTGGCCGGTGTGACCTACACGCCGGACACCTATGCCGCGGCGGTGGCGATCGTTGCGCCGTCGAATCTAAATACGCTGCTGGCTTCGATCCCGCCGTACTGGGAATCGATCCGTACGACGTTTTACAAACGCATGGGCGATCCGAATACCACGGAAGGCAAAGCACAGCTCGAACGCCAATCGCCGCTTAATCACGTCGCCAAGATCAAAACCCCGCTGATGATCGTGCAGGGTGCGAACGATCCGCGCGTCAACAAACGTGAAGCCGACCAGATCGTGATCGCGCTGCGCGACCGTAATTACCCGGTGCAGTATTTGCTGGCCGACGACGAAGGCCATGGCTTTGCCCGCCCGGTCAACAACATGGCGATGTTTGCCGAGTCGGAAAAATTCCTGGCGAAATACCTGGGCGGACGTTACCAGGAAACGATGACCCCGGAAGTTGCCAAGCGTTTGAAAGAGATCACGGTGGATGTGAAAACCGTTTCTCTTCCGGCGCCGGTGAATATGAATGCGGCCGCAGCGGTCAATATAACCGGTAAATGGAATATGGCCGTTGACGCGCAAGGGCAGACGCTTCCGGTCGTGCTCGATCTGAAACAGGCAGCCGCCGCGTTTGACGGTTCGATGACTTCGGCGCTGGGCGGAGGATCGGTCGGAAACGGCAAGGTCAGCGGCAGCAATGTGACCGCGGTCGTTAAAGCCGACCTTCAGGGCCAACCGGTGGAGATCGTGATGGAAGGTAAAGTGGAAGGCAATAAAATGTCCGGGACATTGAACGTTCCCGGGTTTGGAATACTGCCTTTTACCGCCGAAAAAGCACCGTAAGCTATGGAGCGCGGGCATCCCTGCCCGCTTCTTGTCAGTAGCGTCTGCGTCAGCAGATGCGTAAAACTTGAGTAAAGAACGCACTTGCTAACGCAAGCGCTACTGACAAGAGCACAAAGATGCGGCAAGATGCCCGCGCTCCATATTTATTTCCCGCTTCTTGGCTGTTTGGCATCGGTCAGGATAACGAAATCTCCTAACCCCGAGTGTTTTTCTTTGTCGAACCGGTTGAGATCCTGTTCGTATTTGATCGTAACGACCACAAATCTTGTCTTGGGGCGATACTTTAAAAGATGGTCGGGAATTCCCCAGCGATTTTCGCTGTGAAAGCCTCCATTGAGCTGTACGACCAGCGGGTGTTTATTTTCTTTGAGAAACCCGGCGATCGAATCAGCCATGGTCGCATCCCACAGCGATTGCGAATCCATTATTTTTGACATACCGTGGCTGTTCGCATCGCCGGACCCGCCCATCAGCGCTTCGAATTTCTTCCGGTAGCCTTCGGCCGCCTGCGCGTATGGCAGCGGCGCCAGCCATTTTTTAGCTTCCGGCGAAAGCGCACCGAGCGCGTCGCGGCCGTTACGCGAAACCATGTTCACATAACGCCGCGGAGCGTTGGCGGCGATCACGGGCAGCTTTTTTTCTTTCGCCAATTCGACCAGCGGCCGGTAATCGGTTTTGTAATTTCCCCACGGGCGAGAACTGGAAAGAAAATGCTGCTCGGAAATAAGGCCTTTCAGATACTCGTCCACCTCGACCTGCACATCGCGTTCGAACATTTCCATCGAAAGAGCGAGCTTGCGATCGGCGCTGTACTTTTCAATTACGCGCTTGAATATCTCAAACTGCAATTTGTGAGCGACCGCGTCATCATGCTGTTCACCGAGAAAGACGACGTCGGCCTGCGCCAGGGAGTCTATTATTTTCTCCAGGCTTGCGGAGTTTCCCTGCCCGTCAAAAATGCGGAAAGTATCGGCAGTTTCGGGGGCGGTCTGGCTGTAGGTCGGGAGGGTCATCAGGGTAATCAGCGTCAGAACACAAAGAAAATATTTCATAACAAGATCAAAACACGAGCGAACATCAGCTTAGCATAAATTTATGTTGATTTGATCTTACCGCTGCAGCGGTAATGTGAATGTAGCCGTGGATTTTAATCCACGGTGATAGAGAGGCAAAAAAAATGCGTCGCGTTAGCGACGGATGAGTTCCGGCAAAATCATCCGTCGCTAACGCGACGCGGAGCATCGTTTTTACTGCTCCGTGGGTTGAAACCCACGGCTACGGTCAACCGGCCGCTACGCGGCCAACTTAATTACTTCCCTCTATCCAGGCTCCAGCGAATGCCGAGGCGAAACGTTCGCCCGGCTTCGGGGCGAAAGATCGCCAGGTTGGTGCCGCTGTTCGGATCACGGCTATCGAACATATTATCCATGGCCGCAAAAACTTCGAAGCCTTTCGGCAGAGATTTTGCGCCGTACAGGTCCCACAGTTGGAACGGCGCGGCGATGGTTTCCGCGTTGGTCGTCTCGTTGCGCGAAACGATCCACTTGCTGTAAAAACTGCCGCGCAAATTCGCATTGAATTTATAGCGGGTATTGTCGTAGGCGAGTTTTACGAACCCATGGTGGCGATTGCGGCCGGTCAGGTAGCGGTCCGACGTTTTGTCGCGCGCGTCGAGATAGGTGTAAGCGCCGCTTATGGCAAACCCCATCGGCAGCGCGTAAGAAGCGTCAAATTCGCCGCCCTGAGTACCAATATTGGCCAGGTTCTTGTAGTAAAACAGCAGCGCATTAAACACCACGAACTGCCTGAGCGACGGGTCGATGCCGTTGGAGGTAAAGATACCGTCGATCGTCGCCGGCGTAACAAACCCGAGCGAGGTGCTGTCGATCAGATTTCGCACATCATTGCGAAAATAATTTACGCCGATGTGAAGTTTGCGTGTAAAGCCGTTGAATTCGCCGCCCACCTGCCACGAACCGGAATGCTCCGGGCTAAGCGAGGGGTTTCCCAGCACCTGGTAAAAATTCGGCGAGTTGTTGAAGTGATAATAAAGCTGGCCGAGATCGGGCGCGCGAAAACCGCGTCCCCACGAAGCGCGCAGGCTGGCGTAATTCGTCAGGCGATAATTCAAGCCGATCTTTGGCGAGAAAGCCGAGCCGAAAACCGAGTGATGGTCCACGCGTCCGCCGATGGTAAATGTCAGCCGCGAGGTCGCGCTGATCTTGTCCTGCAGCCATAAAACACTCGTATCGGCTTTTACGCCTGCGTCGTTCTGCAAACGGTTGATGCCGCGATAGCGGTCGGTCGTCCATTCGACACCGGCCTGAAAAAATTGCCTCTCGCCGATGATGCGCGAAAACGTGGCGTCGAGTTTGCCGTAGCGTTCAAAAAGATCGCCGTCAGGAAGACTGGCGCCGGAGGGAAATAAAGTTCCGGTCGTTATCTCGTCAAACCGCGCAAAGTATCCGCGCATCTGCAGCGCCGTGCGATCGTCTATCGCCCAATCGCCGGTCAAACCGTAATTTTGCGATTGGTCATCGACGTTATTAAATTGCGGCCCGGATTCGCCGTTCACCCTGCCCTTGGAGGTATTCCAATAGCTGTTGGCAAATCCGATCAGCGAAAACTTTTCGTTGAATTGGTATTTCAGTTTGCCGTAGGTATCGTACCGGTGAAAGCCGGAGCCTTCCTGCGAAAAGGTGGCGGGGTTAAGATCAAAGCCGTTGTTTTTATGACGCTCGAGGCTGAAGATGCCGCTCAGTTTTTTATGCTTGAAGGCGACATCGCCGCGGGTATCGAGAATACCGAAATTCCCGCCCGAAGCGGTGATGGTGGCCGTAAAAGGACGGTTCGGCTCGCGGGTGATGAGATTGATAACGCCGCCGATGGCGTCTGAACCGTAAAGCGCGCTCGACGCTCCTTTGACAACTTCGACGCTGCTTAAGCGTCCGGTCGATTGACGGTCTAGATTGAGATTTCCGCTCTTGATACCGCGCGCGCCGATCAGCGGCTGGCCGTCCATCAGCACCAGCACTTCACGGGAATTGACACCCTGCACCTGTTCACCGGCCACGCCCGTCGTTTCCGAACCGCGCCGTGTGATAACACCCGGAACTTCGCGCAGCACCTCACCGACCGTTTCATAGCCGGTCGTTTTGATGTCGTTTTCGGTTACTACCTCGACTTTTGTATTAAGCCGCTCGCGCAGTTCTTCCTGCCGCGAACCGGAAACGACCGTGACGTCTTCGCGTAAAGGCGCGATCTCGAGTTTGAACACAAGCTCGCCTAGTTTGCCTTGCCCGCCATCCAGCGTTTTTTCCATCCGCGCAAAACCCTGCGCGGTGATCACGGCCCGATAGCTTTCCGAACCAAGGCCGTTAAAACTAAAAACTCCGTCGCCATCGGTACTGGCGGTCCTTTCCAGTCCGGTACTCTGATTGATCAGAACCACGGTGGCCCCGCTGACGGCCCGGTCGGCCGGGTCGGTCACTTTTCCTTTAACGATTTTTTCAGCTATTCTTTCCTGGGAAAAGACGGAAAGATTCAATAAGAATAATGATAAAAATATTAATAAAAGCCGTTTGCCGGTCATATAATCTCCTCAAAAACTTGCAGATTTCGGCCGGCAAAATTACACTTTCAACAGTGTTCGCCGGCCGTAAAAGGCCGTCGTTCATTTATCTAAGGCTGGTGCGTGATTGATTTTCGAGGTCGTTACGCATCAGTCTTTTTATTTTCGGCAACAGATCATTGCCGCTAAGTAAAATTCTGCCCGCCGTTAAACTTCCGTCTGCAAAAAACAATTGCGAAAACTATCGAAAGTTTCTTTGGCGTTGCCGATGATCACCTCGTCGTTTTCGCCGTCCCCGGCAAATTCCGTGGTGATCCGCACAAATTCTTTCCACATCGGGCCGGTCCGCTCGCCGTAACCGTTAAAAAAAGCCCCGCCGTTCTCAGGTGAAATACCGAGATGCTCTTTTAAGTGGCGCTTGATCAACTGCCCGCCGAGCGTGGCGCCCTCCATCACGTAGAGGCTGCCAAAGGCCTGCGCATTATTTTCAAGCGCGGGCAGGCCTTCCCACCGCGGAAGTTCCTTTGCTTCTTCAAATACCCCGAGGCTTTTCAGGTCGGCCTCCAGCTTTGGCAATTTACGCCGCTCGTTAAAATCGTAACCGCTGGCGCTCAGATCAAGCCGGTCGATGCGCGGCTCGATCGCGGAATAAAACCGGTAAAACTTACAGAGCAGTTTTTTATAATCATCAGGCGAAAACATCTGGTCCATCACGTTGACGGTGTTTTCCAAACCCTCGTGCTGCTCTCTGGTCGCTTCTTTAAGTTTAGCTAAGATCATTTTGTCATCCGAATTCATAAGAATTAAAAATCTGGATTTATTTTATAATCAAAACTGCTTTAGTTCATGGCGGACAAGTTGAATTGCTGTCCGTAAAAACAATCCCAGGCCGAAGCGACAAATTCCGAGAACTCCTGGCGGTCGAAAGAAAGCAAAACATTCCCCGCCTTTACGTGATATTGCACGCAGTGTTCGCAATACCAAACGTTGATGTCTTCGCGTTTTCCCATCTCATCGATGCCGAATTTTTTGATCGTCATAAGTTTTATTAGTGAAATTGAAATTCGTTTTCAATAATAAGATAATGCAGGGCGAAAACGGCGTCAAGTATTAGAGTGGGATTTTGAGGATTTAGACGAGAAATGTTTGAAGACCAGCAAGTAACCAGGCAAGCTAATTAGTCTCAGGGTCCGAAAGGGTTGCTTGCGCGCCCGCTCTTTTTGTCTCAAGCCGGAAGCACTGTAACGGGATAGATATTTAAAAATTATTAGCCGCAAAAAAGCACAGAACATTTTGTGTTTCTTGTGCCTTTTGGCGGCAATTTTAAATAACTATTAAGCAGCGGGCGCAAGCAACCCTTCCGGACCTGCAAATTATCTCTACTTTTTAGTTACTTTTTTAGTTTTCTTCTTCGCGGGAAATTTCCGGTTGAGGACTTCTTTTAAGGCCTGACCGGTGTAGGACTTTTTCACTTTAGCGACTTCTTCCGGTGTGCCGACCGCGACCACTCTACCGCCGTGGGCGCCGCCCTCGGGCCCGAGGTCGATCACGTGATCGGCGGATTTTATGACGTCGAGATTGTGTTCGATGACGATCACCGTATTCCCTACGTCCACCAAACGCTGCAGCACGTCGAGCAGTTTATGCACGTCGGCGAAATGCAAACCCGTGGTGGGTTCGTCCAGAATGTAGATGGTTTTACCGGTCGCTCGTTTGGAAAGCTCCTTGGCGAGTTTGATGCGCTGCGCTTCGCCGCCGGAAAGTGTCGTGGCCGATTGGCCGAGCTTGATATAGCCCAAACCTACGTCGAGCAGCGTCTGCAGCTTTTGCTTGATCTGCGGCACATTTTCCAGCACCGGCAGCGCGTCTTCGATCGTGGTGTCGAGCAGGTCGGCGATGCTCAAGCCTTTGTATTTCACCATCAAAGTTTCGCGGTTGTAACGCGCGCTGCGGCAAACGTCGCAGGTGACATAAACGTCCGGCAGAAAATTCATCTCGATGCGTTTTAAACCGTCGCCTTCACACGCTTCACAGCGCCCGCCCTTAACGTTGAAAGAAAAGCGCCCGGCCTTGTATCCGCGCTCGCGCGATTCCGGCAGCATCGCGTAAAGCTCGCGGATCGGCGTAAAAAGGCCCGTGTAGGTCGCGGGATTTGAACGCGGCGTGCGGCCGATCGGCGATTGATCTATCTCTATTACCTTGTCGACCAGTTCGCCGCCGTCCAGGCTTTTATGCGGCGCGGGCTCGGCCAGCGAACCGTAAACTATTCGCGCCAGCGCTTTGTATAAAATATCGTCAACCAGCGTCGATTTCCCCGAGCCGGACACGCCCGTCACCACGGTCAAAAGACCCAGCGGAAACGTGACATCGATGTCCTTCAAATTATTTGCCCGGGCGCCGCGAATGACCAGGTTTTTGCCGTTCGGCGAGCGCCGCAGCTTGGGAACTTCGATCTGGAATTTACCCGAAAGATATTGCGCGGTGACCGAGTTCTCGTCCTGAAGGATATGCTCCGGTTCGCCGATGGTGACGACTTCGCCGCCATGCGAGCCCGCGCCCGGCCCAAGATCGACCACGTAGTCGGCCTGGCGGATAGTTTCCTCGTCGTGTTCGACCACGAGGACGGTATTGCCCAGATCGCGGAGCTGTGCCAGCGTCTGTAAAAGTTTTTGATTGTCGCGTGGATGCAAACCGATCGAAGGCTCGTCAAGCACGTACAAAACCCCGCGCAACTGCGAGCCGATCTGCGTCGCCAGGCGGATCCGCTGGCCTTCGCCGCCGCTCAGCGACGCCGACGGGCGATCGAGCGTCAAATAGCCCAAGCCCACGGTGTTCAAAAAATTCAGCCGGCTGACAATTTCTTTCAGCACCAGCCCGGCGACTTTTTCCTCGCGCTCGGTGAGCTTGATCTTTTCGAAAGCCTTGACGGAGTCTTCAATGGTCAGCGCGGAATATTGCGAGATGCTTAGACCGCCGACTTTGACCGCGAGCGATTCCGGCTGCAGGCGTTTGCCGCCGCATTCCTGGCATACGACCGGCGAAACCAGTTCTTCCAAACCGTTGCGCACACGTTCCGAAGGAGCGTTGGCCAATCTTTCGCGCAGAAAACGCACCGCGCCTTTCCATTCGCTTTCGTAATTCAGCCCGCCCTGTTTAAAGGTCAGGCGGCCCGGCATGCCGTAGAAGAAAGCGTCGCGCACCTCCTGCGGCAGATCGACGAACGGAGTTTTTTCATCGAAATCGTAGGAATCGAGTTTTAGAATAGAATTCTTTTTATCTTTTTTCTCGTGAAATTTTTCGATCACGCCCTTAATGGCGGCCTTCAAATGACCGGCACCCTGGCGGTCGAATTCATCGGTAAACGTCAGCCGGTTTGCCGGCAGGTTTGCATCCGGCACGAGCTTGACGGGATCGACCTCGGCGACGGTCCCGATGCCCTGGCATCTTTTACAGGCGCCAAAGGCCGAGTTAAACGAAAACGAGCGCGGTTCGAGCGTGGCGATATTGATGCCGCAATTTACGCACGCCATTTTTTCCGAGTAGAGTTTTTCCTCGCCGTCGATGATCGAGACCAGCACGGCGCCGCCGGTCAGCTTGAGCGCCACCTTGACCGATTCCATCAGGCGGTCTTTTACGCCGTCTTTGATCAGCAGACGGTCGATCACTACCTCGATCGTGTGATTTTTGCGCTTGTCGAGAGCGATCGGCTCGTCGAGCATTTTCATCTCATTGTCGATGCGCGCGCGATTAAAATCTTTCGCAAGCTGTTCGAGTTCTTTTTTGAATTCACCTTTGCGGCCGCGCACGATCGGCGCGAGGATCATCACCCGCTCGCCTTCGGGCAGTTGCAAAATGTTGTGAACGATCTGCTCGACGGATTGGCGCGTGATCGTCGCCCCGCAAATGTGGCAATGCGGCTGGCCGATGGAAGAAAAAAGCAGGCGCAGGTAATCGTAGATCTCGGTTACCGTGCCGGCGGTGGAACGCGGGCTGCGCGAAACCGTTTTTTGCTCGATGGAGATCGCCGGCGATAGGCCCTCGACCGAATCGACATCCGGTTTTTCCAACTGATCGAGAAACTGGCGCGCGTAGGCCGAAAGAGATTCTACGTAACGGCGCTGGCCTTCGGCATAGATCGTATCGAAGGCGAGCGAAGATTTGCCGGAACCGGACAGCCCGGTGATGACCGTCAGCTTGTTGCGCGGTATCTCAACGTTGATGTTTTTTAGATTGTGCTGGCGCGCCCCGCGAACTGTTATCTTGTTAATACTCATTACAAAAGCTTCCGCGGGCATATAAGAATAGAATTTGCCATCAGACGGAAACTTTTATTTTACCTGAAAGAGTTCGGTTTTGCATCTTCGCAGAAGGGGGTTATACCGGGAGCGCGGACGTCCCGTCCGCAAAGGCTGCTTTCGCAGCCTGAAAAGCGGCGAAATGCGGACGGGACGTCCGCGCTCCCAGCTTAAAGATTCGATGTCAATCTCAGGCCGTAATTTTTAGATTGGGGCGGGGTGAATATGGCAAGGTGTTCGCTGACTAATTTAAATGCGTCGTCGGCCACGATGGGGGCTGAGAAGAGATATCCCTGGCAATACTGGCAGCCTACATCTTTGAGCTGTTTTAGCTGCGCTTCGCTTTCCACGCCTTCGGCGATCACTTTCATTTTCAGGCTGCGGGCAAGCGTAACGACCGCGCGAACGATCTGCGAGCTGTCGTTTTGCGAACCCATTCTCTGAACAAAAGAACGGTCGATCTTCAGCGTTGAAATGGGAAATTCCTGCAGGTAGCTCAAGCTGGAATACCCGGTGCCGAAATCATCCAGCGCGATCTGGACACCCATGCGGCTGAGTTCGGCCAGGGTGTGCGCGGTATTGCGCAGATTTTTCATCATCGCGCTTTCGGTGATCTCGATCTGCAGCGAATGCGGCTCGAGGCCGGTTTCCTCTAATACGCGCGCTACCTTCTCAACGAGGTCGCGCTGCGTAAAGCGTTTGCTGGAGATGTTCACGCTGACCGAACAATTTTCGGCGCCGGGCTCGTTGTCTTTCCAAAATTTCAATTGCCGGCAGGCTTCCATCAGCACCCAGTCATCCAGCTTGTCGATCAGGACGTTTTCCTCCGCCAGCGGAATGAATTCACTAGGCGGCAGGACGCCGTAGAGCGGGTGGTCCCAGCGGACCAGCGCTTCAAATCCCCAGACGTCTCCCGTTTCGACGTTGCGGATCACCTGATAGGTAGCAAACAGTTCGCCGCGTTTTACGGCGCCGCGCAGATCGTTGGCAAGCCTCAGTTCGCGCGTGACCTTATCGTGCATCTCGTTATCGAAGAACACATAACATCCCTTGCCCACTGCCTTGGCCTGGTACATGGCGGCATCGGCATCGCGGAGCATATCGCCCGCGTTTTCGTAAGGTATCAGGCTCGATGCCACGCCGATGCTGGCCCCGACAAATATTTCCTGGCCGCCGAGGTAAAAAGATTCGGACAGCTTGACGTTAATTCTTTCCGCCACGTGAACTGCTTGTTCGATATCGGTCAAATTTTCCAACAGGACGGTAAATTCATCGCCGCCCAGCCGCGCGACCGTGTCTTTTCCGCGCACGCATTCGAGCAGTTTTTGCGCCGTGACGTTTAACAGATTGTCTCCGACGCTGTGGCCCATCGAATCGTTCACCAGTTTGAAACCGTCAAGATCGAGAAAAAGCACCGCGGTTATTCTATCCGGCGTTTTTCTGACGTTGACCAGCGCCGCGTCCAGTTTTTCGCGAAAAGCGGTGCGGTTCAAAAGCCCGGTCAGAGAATCATGCGAAGCGTCGTGAATAAGCTGTTCTTCGGCCTGCTTTCGCGAAGTTACGTTCTGGGCCTGAAACACGAGGTGGCGAACATTATTGTGGGCGTCGCGCGCGGTGGAAACACTCAGATCTACCCAGGAAACATCGCCGCGGGAAGATATCAGCCGCAGTTCTTTTTGGCAGGACGTCATTTTCCCGATCATCAGATCTTCGAGCTGGCTTTGCAAAAGCGGCAGATCGCCGGAATGGACCACGTTCTTGTAATCGGAATTCAGCAGCTCGTCTTCTTTAGATTGCAGCAAGCCGCAAAGGCTCTCGTTGATCTGGAGCCATTTCCCGTCCGGCGATACCAGGGCCATACCGACCGATGCGTAGTCGAAAGAGCTTCTGAAAAGCTGTTCCGATTCCTGCAGCGCATCGAGATTGCGGATGTAAGTTTCGTAAGAGAAATAGATCAGCCCGATCACGGGAACGATCGTCAGCAGCGCCATCGAACTGAAATCGCCGAAGTAGCGCGCGATAAAACCCGCCGGTATCGCCGCCATGATAAAGGTCGCGCTCACCCAGAGATAATATTTTCTCCAGGCGCGCCAGAGCGAAAGTTCAAGCTTTAGGGCCTGCATAACCGCGACCAGCGAGGTGGAGGCGATGTATTGCGAAAGGGCCATTACGCCGATCGCTAAAATAAAATCGGCATTGGAAAGCCGCGTAGCGACAGTTGCGGGATCGCCGTAAAGCGCCCACAGCAGATGTCCCGTGAACCAGGTGGCCGTTGCGCTGAGGCCGATGTTGAAAAGATATGTGCTTGCTTTTCGGCTGATACCGATGGATGAAGCGATCGCCTCGGCAACCGCCGCCAGGATCGCTCCGTTTAGCCCCCAGGTGAGCAGGGCCAGAAAAATAAATACATCGGAAAATGTGATCGTGCCGTTAAAGCGAGGTATTTTGACGCTGACCCGCGAAGCCACGATGGCCGTCAAAGCCACCAGTATCCAGAGGCGAAATTCACTGCCGTTTCCAATGACCTGGAAAACAGTGTTGCCAAAGATAACGGCGCCCAGACCTACAATTATCCAGCGATAGACGGCTATCCATGGTACGGCAGTCCGGGAGCGTGAACTATTCATCGCAAGCATAGGAAACGGTGTTGTGGCCTTTTACTCGATCTGAGGGCGGTCAGAGTCGTGAGGGGATTTTTCTGCTGAGGCACAATAAGGCCCCATATTATTTTAGGGGTTTCCAACTTGTTTAGCAAGTGTTTTCTTTTGTTGATAAAATTTTAATTTGTTGAAAACAAAAGGCAAATTGGTCTCACCAATTAATTGAACAGCATATAATAGGCTGATTTGAGGTATTCACCGGCCACCATGTTCCAACCTTTTGGCGATAGCCACCAGTTAAAGGGGAGAGGGGTTTGCTCACCGGGGGCGGGGGAAACCACGCCGAATTCGGTATCCCTTTCATTTGCAACCCCTGTATTTGCGGGCAGTTCAAATAACCAGAGCGCCCGGCGCGAATGATAGGCCGAGGTAACGATCAGCACCCGCCGCCAACCGCGGTTCTGCGCTTCCCGGCCGATCAGGAGGGCTTCGTCTTTGGTACCGGAAACTATTTGCGAGAGCTCCTCAATATTTTCCGGCGGGACGCCCTGCGCGACAAGTTCCCGGCGGGCCCGCTCGATAAAATACAGATTTTGCCCGTCGGGCTGCGACCATCCGCTCTGCAAACCGTCATTGGTCAGGACCAGCCGATCGGAAACACCTGCTTTGAATAATTCGGCGGCTTTCCGCGTTCGCTCGAGATAGGTGGCCGAACCTCCCAGCACGACGATGGCGTCGGCCTTGTCGAAAGGCCGCTGGACGATCAGCCTCTCCGCCAGCCACCAGGCGAGCGCGCTCCAGGCCAGCAGTAACAAAACGGCCGTCAAGGCTATTTTGAACAACCAACCCATGCGGCTTTTATGCGAAAAAATCTTCACTTAACTTTGCGCCGCGCTTTCCGCCCCGCTTTTTGCCCCGCCCATTATTTCACGAAGCTTTGCCACCCTTGCCTCCCAGCCCTCGTTCTTCATCGAAGCGCTGATCTCGCTGCGCTCGCCGGGATTTTCCAGCGCGTCTTCCACCATCCGGATAAATTCAAAATGATCTTTGGCAACCCGGCATCCGCCGATATTTTTCATCTCGGGAATATCGGTCGAGACCACGGGCAGCCCAGCCGCCAGGTACTCTCTTACTTTTAACGGATTGACGCTTTCCGTCAGCTCATTGATCACGAACGGATTGAGCGCGACATCGAATCCCTTGCAGTAGGCGGGCAGATCCGCATAAGGCTGCCTGCCGAGCTGATGGATGTTGGGGATCGAACGCAGAATCTTTATTTTTTCTTCGGCATCGACCGTTACCTTGCCCAGCAACACCATCGAACCCGACCAGAAATGCAGCGCGACCCTTTTCAAAAGTTCAAAATCAACCCAGTCGGCCAGCAAGCCGTGAAAGCCGATGATCGGCCGCGGCAGCTCGGCTAAATAAGCGGGAATTTTTGTATCGTCATCCAGCGCTTTACTAAAATGAGCGTAATCAACGCCGTGGGGAATAATAAAAGTGTTTGGATTAAAGTGCTTTTTTGATTCGTAAAGCTTATCGGCGGAAACTATCACCAGATCCGCTTTGCGAAAGAGTTCTTCTTCGATCTTTTTCAGGCCCGGTGAAACGCCGGTAAAGGCCGTGTATTCATCCACGCAGTAATAGATGAGTTGGTCTTCGCCGAGTTTTCCCGCGACCATCCCGGCGGCAGGATTAAAGGTCATGTTGATAGGGCGGTTAAATCCAAGCTTTTTCATCGCCCGCTTGACCTGAGATATCAGCGACCTGCGGTTCAGATTGACCACGGGGCCGAGCCCGTAGGCCGGAATCGCCAGCGGGTTCATCACAAAAATATTCGGCTCGACCTCTTTGACGGGCTCGACAAAACTTTTGAGCTTTTTAAAGATGCGGCCCACGTCTTTGGAAGACGCGGTCGGCATGCGGTTGGCGATCGAATTGACCCAGAGAATGCGGTTGTCTTTGGAAAGAACCCGCATCAGGTGAGTTTTCGACAACGGGTCGCCGGTCCAATCGTGGCTAAAGCACAAAATATCCCTGTTTCGCAATGGTTCGGCGGTCTTTGCGAAGGTTTCAGTATCCGATGCGAAGGTCATTATTAAGTTCTTCCGAAGGCTTGTTTAATTTTCCGGCGCGCTGAAACCGGCAAAAATAAATAAGTGCCGACCAGGAATTTTTTCAACTTCTCTTTTTTCTCGTGCCGTTTCAAAAAAGTCCTGTCGAAAGTATAGCGGTAATTTGAGCGAATGTCTCCGCCAAAACGGCGCAGGTAGTCATGCGAAGCCCCCATGCTAAAGTGCGTGAAGTTATTTGCGGCGGCCCATTCTATCGCGCGCCAGCAGCAGAGGGGATTTGCGCGCAGTTTATGATACTCTTCGAGAGAATTATTTCCCGCGTATTCAACCACTCCGCCGCTGCAAAAACGGAAGAAGGTACCGGCGATCACTTTGCCTTCGTAGATCGCGATCAGGGTTTTGCGGTGATCTTTATCCTGAGAGACTTTGACGAAATCTTCACGTGAGTCCGGCTGATTTCCCTTGCGTTTGTTCCAGGCGAGATGAATTTCATAAAGCTGGTCCAGCTCGTCCCCGGTTTCCAGGTCTTTGACGATGACCTCGCCTTTTTTCATCGCCTGACGGATCTCGCTTCGCCGGGTTTGGGAAAAATCCTTGAATAACGAATCGCCGCCTTTGGCCAGATCGAGCATCACCACGGCGTCGCCGCCCGCGCAAACTTCTGAACTGAGGCCCAGATTCCTGCTTTTTTCGACGGGCTCCCAGCTATGGAAATTTATTACCTCTAGCCGCGCGCCGCCTTTTTCCAGCACTCCTTCAAGCAGCGCTTTCGCTGCCGCCGCGCGATCGATGCCTTTGCGAAACACTGTTTGCGGGCGCACCGCCAAACCGGACGCGATCGTCTTTCCGTTGTCGACGCCGGTCAAAACCGCGACGATCTTTTCTCCATCAAGCGCTAAAACCGCAAATCTTTCGCCGCCGCGAATGAACGGATCGTTAAAAAATCCCGGCGTGGTGTAATGAGTTGGATACGCGGCCTCGGTTAAAAAATCCTGCCACGCAGCAAGCGTTTTTGCGCCGGAATTACCTTCGGGAGGGTACGAGTTTAATATTTGATAATTCATTTCGTTTCACCCTCGATAATTGTTTCACCGTCGATAAATCTCCGCTGCCACATTTCGAAATTGACCAAAAACCAGAGGCGCTGATCGTGATTTTCGCCGGCGTTATGCTGCGCGGCCAGGCCGCGCACAAATTCGGCGTTGAAAATATCGCGCGATAATGCACGTTCGCTCAAGACATATTCATCGACCACGTTCCTGAATTCATTTCTAAACCAGTTGCCGAGCGGCACGGGAAAACCCATTTTCTTACGCGTCAAGATCGTTTCGGGCAAGATCCCCTTCATTGCTTCGCGCAAAAGCCACTTGGTTGTCTTGCCGCGCAATTTCATTTCGACCGGCATCCGCGCGGTAAATTCCACCAGTTTATGATCGAGAAAAGGCACGCGGCTTTCGATCGACGCAGCCATGCTCATCTGGTCCTGTTTCATCAGGAGCTCGTGCAGATAGGTTTTGGTATCGACGTACAAAAGCTTATCGAGCAGCTCTTCGGCATCGGTGTTGTTCAGCCAATTGTGCAGACCGGTGTACGGGTTTGTATCGGCGATCCTGGCCTTTGTACCGGCGGATAAAAGTCCGCCTTGCCCATTCTGCCCATTCTGCCCATTCTGCCCATTCTGCATCGACTTATTAAAGATGGCAAAATTATCGAAGTAAAGATTTTCGACGTCGGCGTCGAGCGCGAGAAACGTGCGTTTCAGTTTGCGGTTTAACGAAGCAGGCAGTGTCGCCACGCCGGTCTTGACCGCTTCGCGCAAAAAGCCGGGCGTAAAGCTCTCGTATTTTTCACCGTAATTCAAGAGCGCCAAAGCTTTCTGATAGCGGCCGTAGCCACCCAGAATTTCATCGCTGCCTTCGCCGGTCAGGACAACTTTTACATGCTGCTGCGCCAGCCTGGAAACAAAATAAAGCGGCACGCTGGCGGAAAAACCGAGAGGTTCGTCTTCGTGCCAGATAAGCTGCGGCAAAGCTTCAAAAAATTGCGCGGGTGAGATGGTGATCTCGTGATGGTCGGTTTTATATTTTTCCGCGACCAGCCGCGCGTATTCAAGTTCGTTAGCATCGCGCTCATTGAAAGCGACGGAAAACGTTTTGATAGGCCCATCTATCCCACTGCCGACCATGGTTGACATCATTGCGGCAATGGCGGACGAATCGATCCCGCCCGAGAGAAACATCCCCAGCGGCACATCGGCCATCAAACGCAGCTTGACCGATTCTCGAAAAAGATCGCGCCACTCTTCGACAAATTCCGCGTCACTTTTAGTTTCGTGCTTGGGTTCGAAGCTAAGGTCCCAGAACTTGCGAATTTCGACGCGCCCGTCTTTCCATAACAAGGTGTGCCCGGGCGCCAGGCGTTTTACGCCCGCAAAAAGAGTTTCATCACCCGAGGTGCCGTGGTTGGCAAGCTGGTCGGGCAGAGCATTAAAGTTGACCTCGGCTTTAACCGCGCCGGCTTCGAGCAATGCTTTTATTTCCGACGCAAAAAACAAATTTCCCTGCTCGTCATGAACGTAATAAAGAGGCTTTACCCCGAAACGGTCGCGGGCGATAAAAAGCTCTTTTTTACGCGTGTTCCAGATCGCAAAGGCAAACATTCCGCGCATATATTCGACACAGCCCGCGCCGTATTCGGCATAAAGATGCAGGATGGTTTCGGTGTCGCAATGAGTTTGATAGGTGTGCCCGCGCGCGATCAGGCCTTCTCTGGTGTCGGCGTGATTATAGACCTCGCCGTTGTAAGTGATGACCAGCGAGCCTTGCGAGTTTTTCATCGGCTGGTGGCCGTTTGAAACATCGACGATGCTTAGGCGGCGATGGCCGAGCCCGACATTGCCGTCAATGAATGCGCCGGCATCGTCGGGCCCGCGATAGGCAAACACGTCGCGCATCCGGCACAGGACGTTTTCGTCTATCTGCCTGCCGGAACGGGGTGAAAAAGCAATGCCGTTAATACCGCACATAATAAATTATTCGTCGTCGGACTGGAGCGAGTCTTTCAGCACATAAGCTTTCGGACGCTGGGGCTTTGGTGATGGCAGCGAAACCGAAAAGAGGCCTTCGCTGGTTCTGACGTTGAGTTTTTGCCCGAGCCTGCGGGCCGTGGCGAATTCAAGGTTCGACGGGTGATCGATGATCTGCCGGTCGTTTAACACCAGGTATTTGCCGTCGATAAAAACATATTCTTCGGGCTGGGTTTCACCGGCAGCGACGCGCATCCAGGCAAAACGAAAGTCCGTGGAAAACAGCGGGTTGCGCGCAATCTGCCCGCCGCCATCCCCAAAAAAGAAGAGGTCCTGGTAACCCTTGTTGTTGATCGCGAACGCCCGTCCGCCGTTAATATCGATCTCTTCGATAGTGGCTTCAGAGTCAGCGGCGAGAGCAGGCAAAAAGAAAGTGAAAAATTCCTGCGGGCCTTTGCCTTTGGAAATAAAGCGAAGATAAGGAGCGTTGACCCGGCCGCCATAGCAAGTGGAAACCCAGCTTTCGCGTTTCTGCCACTCGCCGTTGTCGCCGAAAAGCAGAAGCTTCAGCCCCGCGTTCTTGTCGGAATTTTCCACAATGCTCCAGAGCTTTTCTTCCGGGTTTTCCGCGCGCGGATCGGTATTGGGGTCGAAATGAAAATTCAATTGATAAGTGTGCTCGCCAAAGGTCTCGACATAATCGCGGATGATCCAATAATCGTTCTTAAGAAAGAGGATGCTGCGCGTATGTTTCGCCGCGGAATCGGGCAAATCGTCATAACCGTCGTGCGAGCCTTCGAAAAAGTCAAACCGGTCCTGCGCGATCCATTTTTTTACTTCGGCTTTGGCGGCTTTTTCCCATTTGAATGTGCTGCCGGGAATAGACGACGAACGCTCGTCGATGACCAGCGTATTGTGCGCCAGAGATGAACGGAAATGATCGCGCAGCTCCCCGGATTTGTGATAGGTGTAAGTGCCGGGGTCGACCAAAAGGGTTTTGCCGCCCGCGGCAAGCTCGAACGAAAGCACATCGGCATGCGAATGCGCCGAAGAAAGCGCGCCGTGCTCCCCGCAATCGATGAGCATATAATTGTCGCTCTTATCCCAGCCGTCGCGCATCATAAAATACCCGCCGGCGGTGAACGCTTTCGATTCATCTTCCGGGCTTAAAGGCGAAATGCCCTTGAATTCTTTGACTCCCTGGTCTCCCAACAGCCAGAACATTTCTTCGGCCGGGGTCTGCGCGACAAATTTGTAATCATCGCGATTAAGCAGCACCGCCGCCGTCGAAAGCACCGCGCGAAAATCATTCGGCTTACGGCCGCTCAAGGGAAGCATCTTGCCGCCGTCGTCATCGCCGATGATCGGCGTCGTTCCATCTGGCCGCGTGATGTACATCAGATAATCCAGCATTTTTTGCACGCGCGATATTACGCCTTCATTTAACTCCACCGCGTCCGTTTCCGGCTTGAGGTCGTTTAAGATAAGAAAATGCAGGTAAAAATCCGCCGTATAGCGCTGGTACCAGGTGCTTTGCTCGAAATAAACCCCGTCCGGCAGGATCTGGCGGTCAAGCTCTTCAAGCAGAATTTTTTCACCCAGCGCGCGCCATTTTTTAGCGCGGTAAAAAGGCGTTTGAGTGCCGAGGTAGTAGAGGCCCAGGGCTTCGCCCGTCAGATGCGTGTTCGGGCTGTAATAGGTCGAGAGATATTTTTCCAGGTGGCTGCCGTGCGAATACAAATAACGCAGTACGTGCAAAAGTGTTTTTGAATCAAAGAATTTGGAATTTTTGAAGAAATTCAATCCCCAGATCCATGACATTGCGCGAAAAGCCACTTCCAGGCTGCTCGACCAGTTCACGCCCTGCTGCGGCGGGTTTTGCTCCATCCAATCAAACAGATGTTTGAAAAAGCGCTCGGCGTATTTTTCGTGCGAGGTCAGGTGATAGGCCACGCCCAGCGCAAAAAAATGCTGGTGGCGGTTAAGCTCCCAAACGACTTTTTTGTCGCCGGTCTCGTCATTGGAATAATCTTCGAATTGCCGCCAGTGTTTCATCGGCGAGCGCTTGCCGGAGATGGGTTCGTAATGCCAATCGGGGATCTGGCCGAGGTAGAGATTTTTGTGGCCCAGCAGATCGAATTTGCCTTCCATTATCTTTTCGGCGCGCTCGAGGCAAGAGTCGATCACCTGCTCGCCAAAAAGACGGCGGAAAGAATTGGCGCTGGTTTCTTTGTCTACCAGCGAAGGGAAAAAAGTGACGGCGCTGCTTTTACGAAAATTGGCCAGCAAAGTTTTCAGCCCGGCTTCTTCACCGGCAAAAAACTCGGGGTCAATGAGATTCCAGATCTCATTTTCCGAAGGCAAACCTCCGGACAGACCGATCTTTTCCGTATAAGCGGAGATGACCTGGCTGCCGCGCGCGCGAAGCTCCGACCAGCTCCTGGTTCGGATCTTTTTGAACTTATCCAATGGATTTGCCATTTCTTCTATCAGCAAATCAATATACTCTCTTTCTCCGAAATTGGCAGTTTGGCTGCCTGCTTGTCCATGATCGCCCGCAGGCGATAATTCCTAAAATCTCCGGGCGAGCCCGTCCGGCCGTCGATCGCCGCGGCTACCATATTGAAAGCCTCGCGCGGCGCGGCAAAGTGAACTTTATAAGAGGAGTCTTTTTCACCCTGCTCGATAATGTCGCTGAAAAACCTTTTGGCGTCTTCTCCGATACAGGCCGGCTGGTCCTGATCGATAAAGCCGTGGCAATAGAGTTTTATAAACACCCAATCGGGCCTGCCTTTGACCGTGATATTGGCCGAAAGCCAGCGCTGGAACCGTGCCCGGTCCAGCTTTTTACCGGCGGTCAAACCGCCTTCGTCAATGCTCGGAACCGGCAGCCCTTTAATGCGCCGCCCCCAGTCAAATACCAAAGGCCCTGTAAATATCAGTGGTAATAGGGGTTGTTTTCCATTTACCGACACTGTTAAACCTTTTTGATGGGGTATTTTCTGGTCCAGGGGCAGCCCGCATTCATAGATCTGGTTGATCATCGGGACCTGTGTCGGTTCGGGAGCCGACGGCAGAGTCATATCGGCGTAGCAGCCGGTTTCCTGCAGGATCTGCATTTCGCAATCGACGCCGCAGTATTTACCGCCGTGCGAATTGGCCAGCGCCAGGTTCCCGTGAACAAAGGCGTACATCGGCGAGCCTTTTCCATCCGCCTGCGAAAGACATTTGTACTCTTCGGCCAGGCAGTCGCGAAAATCCAGCAAGCTCCGTCGCAAATTTTCCGCGGTGTCGGGTTTGTCCACGCCGTGGTGCAGGTGTATCTCTACTTCGCCCAGGCCCTCGGCCTGCATTTCCGCCAGGATGCCTAGCAGCTCCGGGTGATACTGTTCGGCCGGGTAGAAATTGCCGTGGCGAAATTTTGTCCCGTCGGAATCTTTGACGGCTTCGCCGGTGTCGCGCGCGATCTTGTAGTAATCTTCCAGCCGCCGGATCTGCGTTTTCAGATCGTGCACTCCCGACTCTTTCCAGCCCGGTTCAAAATGGTTGGCGACGGTAAAGATGATGTGTTTGTTTTCTAACGGCTCTCTGCCCAGAAAATCCTGCACGCGGGCGAACGGGTAGCGCGCGAGCCAGGGCAGGTTCGTTCCGATCTTTTTCAATTTGGTGTTGATCGACATTTTCTTTTTTCACCACAGAGAGCGCAGAGGACACAGAGAAAACAAATTAACAGTCGGACCATAAAATGTGGAACCATTTTCCGTTAGTGCTCTTCCTCTTCTTTTCCCTTTCCTTCTTTCCTCCTCTTCCCTTTATTCCTCTCCGTGTTCTCTGTGAACTCTGTGGTTAAATTTTCGGAACGTCCATATAGCGGCGGTGCCATAATTCCAGCATCCAAAGTATCCAGAGCGAATGCGAATGATCGCGGCGTCCGCGGCCGTGTTCATCCAATAAAAGTTTTATATAACCGGGTTCGAAATAACCGCGGTCGAGCGTACGTTTTTCCAGCAGGTCTTCGCGGATGCGGTCGCGCAACTGCAGATTTATCCACTCACCTATCGGCACGCCAAAGCCCTGTTTCGGACGGTGTAAAATGCTGTCCGGCACCAGGCCCTGCATTGCGCGCTTAAAGATATATTTGGTTTCCAGGCCGTTCAGCTTTAATTCAGCCGGGATCCTGGTAACGAATTCGATCAGTTTGTGATCGAGCAAAGGCACGCGCGCCTCGAGCGAAGCAGCCATACTCATGCGGTCGACCTTGGTCAAAATGTCGCCCGGCAGATAGGTTTTGCTGTCGAGGTAAAGCAGCTTATCGATCGGGTTGCCGGTTTCCACGCCGGAAGCAAACCGGCGGAAAAGATCCTCGACGGCATTTGCGGTGCCGTTCATATTTTGCCGTAACCCGGCGGAGTAGAGAGCTTTTTTGTGCCGCGCGGAAAAATGCGAAATGTTATCGATATAGCGGTCGACCGCATCGAGCGAAACATTGTAGAGATAATTTTTTCCCGGCGCATTGTGCGGCAGCATTTGGCTGACCGGCTGCAGCAACCCGGTGCGGATCGATCTTGGCAATTGGGCTAAGCCGGAGCGCTTTTTATCCGTTACATAGCGCGTATAACCGCCAAACAGTTCATCGCCGCCATCGCCCGACAGTACGACAGTGACGTATTCGCGCGCCATTTTTGAGACCATATAGGTCGGCAGCGCCGAAGAATCGGCGAAAGGCTCGTCAAAATGCCAAACCAGTTCGTCGACAATGTCGCAGAGGTCCGGCGTGACGATAAACTCATGGTGCTCGGTGCCGAAATGCTCTGCCGTCACGCGCGCGTATTTCAGCTCGTTAAAAGAATCTTCGTTAAAACCGATGGAAAAAGTTTTAACCGGCTGTTCGGAAAGCCGCGCCATGTTTCCCACGATCGCGCTGGAATCGACGCCGCCGGAAAGGAAAGCGCCCAGCGGAACTTCCGAGATCAGCCGCACGTTCACGGCGTCCTTGATCAGTTCGCGGAGCTCTTCGATGTAATCTTCCTCTTTTTTACTAGCGGCATTTTCCTTATATTCAAAATCCCAGTAGCCGTGAGTTTCGACTTTGCCGTCGCGCCAGATCAGGTAATGGCCCGGTTCGAGTTTGCGCACATTTTTGAAGATGCACATCGGGTCGGGGATGTAGCCAAAACTCAGGTAAGCATCCAACGCCCCGAGATCGATCTCGCGTTTGACGCCGCCGTGTGTGAGCAAAACTTTCAGCTCGGAACCGAAGACCAATTCGCCGTCATCCAGGAGTGAATAATAAAGAGGCTTTTTTCCGACGCGGTCGCGCGCGATAAAAAGCTCTTTTTTGGCCTTGTTCCAGATGGCAAAGGCAAACATCCCGCGCAGATGCTGCAGACAATCGGCGCCAAATTCCTCGTAAGCGTGAACGATCGTTTCCGTATCCGAATTTGTCTTGAACCGGTGCCCGCGATTTTCCAGCTCGGTTTTGAGTTCGCGGAAATTATATATTTCGCCGTTAAAAACGATCACCAGATTGCCGGATTCGTCATAGATCGGCTGCTGCCCGGTTTTCAGATCGATGATCGACAGCCGGCGCATGCCCAGCGCGGCCGTGTCGTCGACCATCATTCCCTGCTCATCCGGCCCGCGGTGCGTGATGATACGGCACATCGCATCGAGCAGCGCCTCGCGCTCGGCGCCCGGCTTGATTTTAGTATTGATAAATCCGGCTATTCCGCACATAGAGATATGAACTTTCAGCTATTAGCCGTTAGCTCTGTGCCCCCTTTCGCGCGGATAAATAATCTCTTGATCGATTTTTTTTCTTCTGACGTGATCACTCCCAGGTAGTTAGCGATGAGCAGATAGATCGCAAACAAAACTATTCCGCAGCCCGCGACCGTCAATCCGCCGGAGATCAGATTTACCCAGCTTTCCTTTGGCGTGGAAAACAAAATGCCGCTTATCTGCCGGCCAAAAGACGGCGTTAGCTGGCGGAAATAAACATAAAATCCGTAGGTGATCAAGCCCGCAAATAAAGTGGCGATGGCCGTTTTCCCCATGTTAAGCAGCAAGTAACCATCTTCTTTTTTCACGCCCAAAGTTTTCGCGGCGCGCGTCATGGTGATCAACCGCTCAACCAAGGTCGTCACCACTACGATGGCGATTATTCCGCGCAGGTCTAGATAGTTAATACCCAGCCAGAGCGCCGCGATCATCAGCGGGATGATAACCAGACGCAATTTCAGTAAAAATCTTCCGAGGTCCGGAAAGGCGCGAACGATCGGGTCGCTGATCAGAATTCCGAACGGGATCAGTGTGATATTGATCAAAAATATCGGCACGCTGGCGGCGTAATTTTGCGTAAAAAGCGCGGTGATCAGGTCGTAGCCGATGATCAGCAGCAGCGCGTAAATGGGAAAATAAAAGAAGGCCAGCTTGTCCATCGCGCGAACGGTGACCTCTATCATCTCGCGCTTGTTTCCTTCGTGCTGTAAGGCGCTCATCCGCGGGATCATCACCGACGTTATCGATTCATAAAGAATGCCCAGCAGAGGAAGCTGGAAACATCCGTACACATAGACGGCGAATTCCGCCGCGGAAAACCGGTAGCCGACAAAATAATTATGAATATCGGTTTGCACTATCCACAGCAGCGCCATCAAGCCGTAAGGCAGCACGTAAAAGAATTGCCGCTTTAGAATGCCAAAGTCGAAACTGCGCCAAAATCCGCGGAACTTATAATTCAAATAGAGCAGTAACACCAAAGTCTGCACCGCTCCCTGAACGATCGCCGCGTAGACAAAAGATTCGACCGTCGCGAACATCACCACCGCCGTTACCATGAACAAGGTCTTGGTGAACTGCGAGAAAATAATAAAAAACGTCGCCAGGCGCGGTTCCTGGTTTGCTACCGCGACGATTTCCAAAAATGCGCTGAAAACCCACAGCCAGATAACAATGCCGATCAGCGGCGCTAAATGCGTCAATTCCGAATCCTGAAAAACTTTGCCGAGGCTCTGCGGTAAAAATGCCAGCAAGGCGCAAACGATACCGCCTATCACAAAATTAAAAAGCAGTATGTTGAAAATGATATAAGGCTGATCGCGTTTGTCGCGTGAGAGAAAATAATACGCGCTGGCGCTGAAACCGAACGGCAGTATCGCGACCATTGTAGTTACGACCTGAAAAGCCTGCCGGTAAATTCCGACCTGCGTCTGATCCAGATAGCGCACAACCAGCAGCGGCAGCAAAAAGCTCAGCGCAAAGCCGGCCGTCTTGGCTATCAAAAGCCAGGCGCTCTGCGCTTTTAGCGATGGTTTGGTTGTTTCTGCCTGTTCGGACATTTGTTTTACTGCTTTTTGACGGCGAGCGATCTGGCCTCTTCGGCGCGGAAGATTCTAAAAACCCATCTGGCGGACGTGGGAAAAGCCCAGGTCAGGGCGGTGATAACGCTTAGTTTTAAAGACCGGGAGGTCTTCTTTGCTTCGCGGAAAAATTTAAGCGCTTCGCTGTATTTGCCTGCCACTAAGCGGGCTTTTCCGTTCTGCACATTAAACTGCGCCGCGGCCCGGTCGTAGTGATATTGCCGCGCTTCCGCTTCACTTGGCGTCAGGTCGTATTTGCGTTTTACTTCTTCCAGGACATGCATCGACCGCGAAGCGACGCTGATACTATCGCCGGTCAGGCTGCCCGCGCGCAGGCGATATTTTAACAATATCTCTCTTTGGCAAGCCACCTTTTTGCCGTCCTTGAGCAAATGGAACCAAAGATTAAAATCTTCGCCGCGTTTCGGAGCCTCGGTGTCGAACATTCCGACCTCCAGTACTTTATCCCGCAGGGCGATCGTGCCGGAAGTTATCACATGGCTGGTCCCCCGCAGCAGGCTTTCGGTGGTTACTTCGCCCTCCGTCGGGGCTTTTTCCATAAAGGTTTTATATTTGGTCTTGTCGCCGAAAAGATACGCGTCGCAATAGACCATGTCACTGCCGCTCGATCCGAGAAAAGCGATCTGTTTTTCCAGATACCCAGGCAGCCAGATATCGTCGCCGTCCAAAAATGCAAGGATCTCGCCTTGCGCGGTCCTGATCCCGGTGTTTCGCGCGGCGGCGGCCCCGCAGTTGGGCTGCTTCAAGTAGATTATTTTGCCGAAGTACGGCGCGAGGACCTGTTCGAGCTTTTCGGTGTCGGGCGAGCCGTCGTTGATCACGAGTATTTCAAAATCACGGAAGGTTTGCGCCAGGATGGAGTCCAGCGTCTCAGCGATGTAATCAGCCACGTTATAAACAGGAATGATCACGCTCACCTTTGGCGAGGGCGTTTTAACTTTTTCCTTTTTTGGTGTTTTTTCCGTGGTGGCTATCATTAATTTTCTTTCGAAGATTCGCGGATCGGCTCCCAGGTGGCCATTCTCACTCCCCTGATAAATCCAAAAAAAGCGATGATCGAGGCGATGTTTGCCAGGACGAAATATTGCGGCATGGCGATCAAAGCGGAGGGTTTGTCGCCCCGGTTCAAAAGCCAGGAGAGGCCGGCGATCCCGTAAAATACCGCCTGCAAAGCGAGAAACAACAAGAACCAGTCCGACGTGAAAGACAAGACGGCGGACGACGCAAAAAGCAGGATCAGCCAGATCGGCACGGCGTAACGCAGCACCTTGTGCGAAAAAAGCTGCACCGCGTAAAAACCGCTGCGAAACGGGTTCATCATATAAAGATGGCGGCCGAGATCGGTCAGCGTCTGAGTAATGACGCGCACGCGCATTTGCAGTTCGCGCTCCGGCTGGCGGTTCGTTTCTTCGGTACAGATCGCGGCCGGTTCATAGATCGTACGCAATCCCTGTTCGTAAAGTTTTGTGGCGATGAGAAAATCGCTGCAGGCTTCGGGGTACATCGGCACATAAGCCGCACGGCGAACCGCGTACAGCGCGCCGGACACACCGATCAGCGAACAGGCTCGGCTTTCGGCCTCTTTCAAAAACGTTTCGTAATTCCAATAAGAACGCGCGCCCTTGCCGATATTAGAATCGGCGGGGTCGACGTAGATCAGCTTGCCGGCCACGCACCCGATCTCCGGGTCGTTGAAATTCGGCATCAGCGTTCGCAGCACATCGGGCCGGTACATCGTGGTCGCGTCCGAAAAAAGAATCACGTCGCCAGCGGCAAGCTCGACAGCCGCATTTTGCGCGGCGGTCTTTCCGTGACGCTGCGGCTGGCGGTGAAGCTTTACGCCGCGATCGGCGAAAGACAGCGCGATCTCGTCCGTCCCGTCGGTCGAACAATCGGAAGCGACGATTATCTCGAGTTTCTCCCTGGGATAATCCAGCTCGAGCGTATTTTCCAGCTTTGAACGAAGATCTTTTTCTTCGTTGTAAGCAGTGATAAGGACCGTTACCAGGGGTTCGAAATCGCCCCGGCGGATATGCCGCGGCCTGATCAAACTGACGATATAAACCAACAGCGGATAACCGGCGTACGTATAGAACAGCACCGCAGTGCTGATCCCGAATACGACCGAAGCTGTAATGGTCAAAACCGTCATCGCTTTTATGCGGGTTGAAGTTCCGGTGAGCTTTCTATAGCTTCTACTGCCGGCTTACTTTCGCTCTCTTCCTTTCCGGTAAGATAAATACGCCGCAGGGCGATCGCATAAGCCACCGGGTAATAGACGAACCAATTATAGGCGAACGAGCCGAAAAAGCTTCCCACCATATAGGCGACGATGCTGGCCTGAATACCGATCGCCAGGTAATACATCCAGGATTTATTTTTCGATTCGAACAGTTCGCGCTCCATCGCGCCGAGTTTCCGGAAAGGCCCCGTGATGAGCAGGCAGTAGACCACCAGCCCGGCAATGCCCAATTCCGAAGAAACCTGCGTGTAAGCGTTATGCGTGACGAGATTGCGCGCTGAACCGATCTGAAAACAGCCCATTCCCACGCCCCAGGGATTGCGCAATGTTACCCAGAAAGATTGCTTCAGCAATTCCGTCCGCTGGTCGGAAGACCCGACCGGATCGAGGCCCGGAATAAAGATCGACATTATTCTCAAGCCGTAGTTTCCCGGCGCCACCGCCAGAAAGATCGCGCCGATGATGGCGGTAATAAGCATCACTTTGAACCGCTGTTCGCGGCCCAGTTTCCACGCCAAGAAGACCCCGCAGGCCATCATTCCCAAAAATCCGCCGCGGGAAAAAGTAACTACCGTGCCGGCGATCATACAAAACGCCGCGCCCCAGTAGATCAGCTTCATAAAAATATTTTTTGTGCCCAATCCCAGCGCGAAAGCGATCGGAATGAACAGGATGAAATGCAGCGCCAGTTCATTCGGATTGCCGAACATACCGCCGAATTCGACACCGACACGATAATCTTCGACGGTGAATTTACCCTCGGCATAAAGCTGCATCGCGTTGATGCTCAGCATCAGCCCGACGCCCATCGAAAGCCACATCAGCCCCTTCATCCTGCCCGGCGTGCGCACGACGTTGACCATCACGATGAACATCAGCACGACCTTGATGAACACGTCGTTAAAAGTGTTCCATGCATGTAGCGGGTCTCGCGCGATCGGGATCGTCAAAAGCGCGATCAATGTCAGCAGCAGGATGTAATTGACTTCGGACGGACGAGCGGTCAGGTTTCCTTCGATCGCCAACTGCGACGGAATAAAAAATATGATCGTGGCGATTGAGATGAAGTATGCCAGCGACGTCAGGCCGGAGAGGGCCGGGAAAAGTTCGTAGGGTCGGAAATAAAGAACGAAGGTGAAAAGAAACAGGCCGGCATAACTTACCAAATGCCCGTTTCGCTTTATCCAGTTGTCGCGCCCCAGCAGGGTCGTGTCTTTTTCTACCGCCTTGCGCTTTTTCTCTCTGCGCCGGGCCTCATCCGGATTTTCATCCGGCGGCGGGGCTTCGGATAATTCGCGGACGGGGGTGAGCGTTTCGAGATCTGCAACACCTGACCCGCTAAAATCCCCGCCAATATCGCTGCCAGGATCGCTGCGAAGTTCGGCACCGGTTTCTTTTGGCGGTGAATTCTCAGCCTCTAACCGGCCCTTTTTTTCCGCGGAAACGCCCGGCGGAAGCAGGTTTGGCCCTTCTTCAGCGCTTCTTTTAAAAGCAGAAACAGACGCATAATCGCGTCCGTCTTCAGCGCTTGGCTTTTCCCCGCTTGTAAATGGTTTTAGCGGGGTATAATCCTGATTTTCACTGCGTAGGGGCATTTACAACAGTCTCGTCATTTCTCTACCTGAATTTTTCTGTCGTCTTTTTTCCGGCGACACATATTATCTAAACTCTTAAAAACTTTGTTTTTCCTTATCTATCTCCGGAATTTTTGCAGACTTTGCCTATAAAAGTGTTCGGTTTTGGATGCAATGTATAGATGTTTTTTTCGTGTTGTTTTGTGTGATTTCGCGGTTACCTCTTAAACGCTTTATTTACAAGGGTTATAAGACTGAAACTACGGAATACACGAACAGATCCAGATCCGGCTAACCATGGTTTTGAGCTTACTTACAGGCAAGCCCCACATGCATTCCCGGCTTAAACGGCTACTATTTCTTCGTCGACGGTGATTATTTCGCGGACCTTTTTACGCAGCGCCTGTTCAAACTGGCGGGCCTCGCCCACACCGCTAAAAGAAAGCTGCTGCAGGTTGCTTTCGATGCGCTTGCGATAGTCGGAAACCAGCGAATCCGAGACGCCCAGCATTTCGGCGACTTCGAGCTGAGTGCCGCTGTCAGAGCTGAGATAGCAGTGCCACAAGACACCGATCATGCGGTGATATTGCTTGGCTTTGCCGCGGACGGATTTGTTCAGATTCGAAAGAAACTTTTCCACGTATCCGGCGGCCATCGTTTCGGCTTCGCGGCGGAGCAGGTCCTGCTCGGGATTTTCCTTAGTGTCGACGGGATCGTATTCGTAGTGATTGTCTTCACCGTCATCACTGCCGGCGGCGATCGGCACCAGGTAAATATCCATTACCGGCAGCCGCGACATCACCATGCTGCGCAGCGTGCGCACGTCCGAAGGCGAGTCTACCGCTCTTAAAACTCTTACTATTAATAATTCCAGGTCCGGGTTGCTGATGACGATCTGCGCGTCGCCGGTACAGCCGACCATGCGCGTATCGCGCTGGTGTATGGGAACCACGTGAATGCGTTCTTCCATCTCCGGCTGGTTACGACGCTTTTTTCCGTCCGGCCAGAGACTGAGGCCGTAGACCCGATCCGCCAGACGGCGATGCGATTCGCCGGCGACGCCGATATTATCAAATCGCTTGAAGGTGTCGCTGGTCTGGATAAGGGTGGAAATGCGGCGCGCCAGCCGATATGACTCCGGGTAGCGTTTTCTTAATTCCGCGGTTAATAAATTTGTTAATTCGATCTGACTGATCTCAGCTTCGACCTCAACATCGGACATCCCGGTTTCGAGATAATGTTGAAATCTTTCTTTGCTGAGCAGGGCCACGAAAAGCTCCTGCGTCAGATCCGTATGGGCATTATGCCTTCCCTCTTCGATCAACAGTCCGGCACTTCGCGATGCTCTGACCAGCGGATGGCTGGAAACAACCCGGTGAAGCTCCGTCCAGATCTGATTGACATTTGAGGTTTTGAGGCTTTCTATCCATTTCCCGACCTTATGGGTGCGTTCCGTTACCGGCCGGGATGGTATTTGCTCTTTGATAGCGCTCATGTTGTACCTTTCCGAACTTGTTCTGAGGCGCCTTGGCTGAAAATTGACCTTGTTTTCAGATGGTGAGGTAAATGATTTGGACAGTAATAACCGCAGTTGGAGAAACTCCAACATGTGGAACTCACTTGAGTAGATAGGTTTTAGGAGGATGACAGTGAATTTTTCCTGCGCGTTTCGACTGTCAAATCATTTAGGAAGGCTTTCAGGAAACTTTAACGTTTCCCGACCACATTTAAGATATTAGCAGGAAATTTTTAATTGAGCAACACTTTTTTACAAGTTTTAACAAATTTAAACGTTTAATCCTTTCGAGATTCCAGAGTTTGGTAAAAATTTAATGTTTCTGTAGAAAAAGTCAGGTTTTATGGTGTTTTATTTGGAAGGAACGAGGCATTGCAGATTTTATTTCTAATGAAGTGCCAGAGAGATCGACGTGACCGTCCGCCATGTTTTCCCGGCCGCTATGGTCACATTTGAATTCAGTTTCTTTAAAATTTGAGCTATGCCTTTAATTAAGATGATGACCTTTTGCAAGAGTCCAAAATGTCCGTCATCGGAGTCGCTCCTGTCCTATCAAAAAGGAGAGATAACCGATAAAACGGTACAAAAGATCGAAAAACATTTGGAAGGTTGTGAGTTCTGCACGGCGGAAGTGGAATTTTACGATCGTTTCCCACAATCCGAAGAATTCCAGACAACGACGGTAGAAATACCCATCCCACTGCTGGAACTTGCGCAAGCGCTTCTCACGAATAAAAGCGAAGGGTCGCGTTTGCTGGATAACATGGTGAACGAGGACGAACCGCTTCCCATTAAAACCGAAGCTTGATCACATTCTATTCCTACTTTTCGACGCTTGATCTGAGAAGGGAATAATTCCCTTCTTTAAGAGAAAAAACTGCCTCCACGTAACGGCGGGAAGTTTTCCCGTCTTCCAGTATTACATTTCCTTCAGCTTAAATATATTCGGCAAGATGCGGACGATATGCGATGAGGTCAGAACCCGAAGCGGTAGCGAGGGGTTTCTTTTTTCTTCTTCTTCTTCTTCCCCTTCTTCCTCTTCTTCCTTCTCTTGCTTTGTTCGTGTGTTTCGTAGTTCCAGTCTTAAAGCACAGCTCGGTTTCACTGGCAGAAACGCGACAGTTATGGAGCGTGTTTCTTAAATTCCAATCACACGCTCCATAACTGTCGCGTTTTCTGCCTTAAAATCTCACCAACTTCACTAACTCTTCAAATCGTCCGTCGCCATCTTTACCAAACCGTAATATGATTCGCTCATCTGTTGCGTGCCGCAGAAACTCGACTTTGACGGAAGAGACTCTGGGCATGCCGGGCCAGCCTTTCCGGTCCGCGAATATAATAAAGGCACCAGTCGTGGGCGCTGCTTTCAGCGGATTCACGAACGGACATAATGAAAGCTAGCTGCGCGACTTTTCTTGCACGTGCGCGCGGTGAGATTTAGAAGTGGGGCAAGCCATCTGCAGGGCATTGACGGTATGTTTGCCTGTAGGTTTAGTGAGCTGAGAAGCATATCTGGAGAAACCGTTAAAGCATGTAAACTCTTATGCGCGAACCGTCGCCTAAGTTCACCTGCCGCACGCAACAGAAACAATTTAATCCAAAATAATGCAGTTGAGGATAATAAACCCCTCGCTACCGCTTCGGGTTCTGACCTCATGCTCTGACTTGCTTATTTACGAAAAAAAGAAGCCTGGCCCCTATCTAATCGGCGCCACCGCCGCAGATCTCATCGATCAGATCGTTATATTTCTCGTCGATCACTCCGCGCTTTATTTTTAGCGTGGGCGTCATTTCACCCTTCTCAATAGAAAATTCGCGCGGCAGCAAGGCGACTTTTTTTACCCGCTCATAATCGGAAAGCTCTTTGGTCATCTCGCTCATCTCGCGCTGCACGAATTTTACGACCTCGGGTTTTTTGCTCAACTCTTCTTTGGTTCCCGTATTCGAAAGCCCTTTTTCCGTCAGCGCCACCCGCAAAGCTTCCCAATCGGGCACTATCAAGGCCCCGGTTTGCTTGCGGCCCGAACCGACCACCACCGCCTGCCCGACCAGCGCGCTCTGCTTTAACAAACTCTCCACCTGCTGCGGCGCGATATATTTTCCGTTCGAAAGCTTAAAGAGATCTTTCAGGCGGTCGGTGATATAGACGTGGCCGTCGTCGCCGATATAACCGACGTCGCCGGAGTGGTACCAGCCTTCATCGTCGATGGCCTGCGCGGTGAGCTCGGGTTTGTTGTAATAACCGCGCATTACATTCTTACCGCGGATAAGAATTTCGCCTTCGTTACCGATCGACATTTCGATACCGACGAACGGCTTGCCGATCGAACCTGAGCGCTGATCGTCGGGCCGGTTGGCGGAAACGACGCAGGCTTCGGTCATCCCATAGCCTTGCAGGATCGGGATATTCGCCGCCCAGAAGGCATAAGAAAGTTTTTTGGAAAGCGGCGCGCCGCCGGAAACAAAGAACCGCAGGCTTCCGCCCACCGCATCGCGCCAGCGGGAAAATACCAGACGGCTGGCGATCGCCTGTTTTGCCGCCAACCCAGCGGGAACAGGCTTTCTTTCGTCTTTATATTTCCAATACTGCTGCCCCACGTCGAGCGCCCAGGTGAACAACTTTGTCTTCCAGCCGCCGGCGGTCATGCCTTTGCGCACGATCTTGTGATAGACCTTTTCAAAAAGGCGCGGCACGGCGGTCATGATGGTCGGCTTTACTTCCTGTAAATGCTCCGCCAGGTGATCGAAAGACGCCGAGTAATGGATCGAAACGCCGTTTGAGCAAAGCACGTAAAAAACCACGCGTTCGAAAATGTGGGACAAAGGAAGCACCGAAAGCGAACGGTCACTGGAATCGAACGGCAATTCGTCAGAGATGCATAGTATGTTGGAAGTAAAATTTTCGTGGGTCAGCATCACGCCCTTGGGCTCGCCGGTGGTGCCGGAAGTATAAATTATCGTCGCCAGGTCGTCTGTTCCGATCTTTTCCAAGAGCCGGTCGTACGCCTTTTCATCAAGCTCGTCTGCTGCCTCACCGCGTTTTTCTATTTCCGATAACGAGAGAGAATCGGGGGTTTCTTCGCCGACGCCGTCGTCATCGAAATAAATGACCTTTTCGAGGGATTCGACGCCTTCGAGAGCAGGCTGAATATGTTTGAAGATCTTTTTACCGGAGAGCAGGATGGCCTTGGCGCCCGAATCTTCCAAAATGTAGCGGATCTGCTCGACGGCCTGCGTGGTATAAAGCGGCACCGAAACCGCGCGCAGGCTAAGCAGGGCCAGGTCGGCCAGCGACCATTCCGGACGATTCTCGGAGATCAGCGCGACATGATCGCCTTCCTTGATCCCGCTTTCCGCCAAACCCAGCGCCAGCCACTTTACACGCCTGATCACCTCTTCGGCCGACAGCCCGACCCAATCCTTTTGGATCTTGTGGTTCATCGCATCGGATTTGTTGTATTTGCGCAGCGCCGCCAGGCAAAAATGAGGGATCGTCAAAGGAATATTTGGATCGCCGAATAAGGACTCTGTGGACATATGTTTATTATAACTGCCGGTAACTATTAACTAAAATGTCCGCTTCGGCGGACAATTGATATTAGCCCCGTGCTTTAGCGCGGGGTCAAGGTAATCAAAAAAGACACCAGCCCGTTTTAACGGGCGATAGAAATTTCTTCAACTCTTTAGCCCGCTAAAGCGGGCTTTTTTAGATCTGGAGGGTGCTGCCCCAGGTCTCGCTGTGCTTCACCTGGGGTTAAACTCTCTCGTCAGCTTCGCTGACTGCGGCCTGTTTGTTTCGTACCTCCAGATCTCAATAAAAACTATTCGTTTTTCGCTGGAAATCGGGCCGCGCCTTTTCTCAGGGCGATCGTGCAGCGTGAAACGCAAACGAGGCGGCCGCGCGAATCTTTTATCTCTATCTGCCACACGCTTAAAGTTTTTCCATGATACACCGAGGCCGCTTCCGCGGTCACCCGGCCGCGGCTAACCGCGCGCAGGTGGTTGGCATTTATCTCGATGCCGACGGGCGTCACCTGGCTCAGGTCGCTGCTGACCACCGCGCCGATCGATGCGGCGGATTCCGCCAGCAGCAGCGAAACGCCGCCGTTCATGATGCCGATATATTGATGGACGCGGTCGTCGACCGGCATCGAAAGTATGACCGAACCGGGTTCGGCCTTTTCGATCTCGATATCGAGCATCCGGAAAAGTTTGCTATTCGCGGCCCCGGAAATGATCTCGGCAATATCCATTTGGATTATCTGGAGCGCTCTCTTCTGCGTCTTAGCGGCGTTACATTATCGCTGCGCGGTTCGGGTTCGCGCGGTTCCCGGCGCCTGACGGGCTCGGGTTTTTCCTCGGCCGCGCCGTCACGCTTTCTGCTGTTTACGACCAGCGCCATCAGGATCATGAAAAGCAAAGCGATCGCGGTCGTATGCAAAACAAAATCGAACACGCTATGCACCAGCACGGCAAAGCAGCCCGCAAATGCGCCCACCGCCAATCCGCGGCGAAATTTGGCGTGGGTTTTGGTGCTGTCCAGCCCGGTCCGAAAGAATACGATGAGAAAACCTATTCCGATGATCCCGCCGATGATCCCGGCGTCTGAGATCACCTGCAGATAATCATTATGGGCCTGCTCCGCGCGCTCGATGCCGCTAAAAGTATCGTGCGCCGTATAGGCGACCCCGAAAGCATTGAGCCCCGAGCCAAAGAGCGGATTTTGCCCGATTATTCCTAAGGTGGTGTTCCAAATGTGAGTACGGGTGGTTGTCTGATCGGCCTTAGCGGTAGTTTCGGAAAACCGGTCGAGGGCCGATTTTTCCGCGCCCAGCAAGATCGTTCCGATAACAATGCAAAGCAGCAGCGCCGCCGCCGCTCCCAGACGCAGGACAAGTTTTCCCTGGCCGCCGGCTTTTGTCGTCAGCAAAACTAGAAAGAATATCTCGGCGATAAGGCTGATAAAGCCGCCTCGTGAACCGCTCATTACCAGCGCAACGCCCATCAGCGTGATCGCTGTCAGGTAAAGCAGCTTTTTATCTTTTTCAACCGCCCCCGCGAAAAACAATCCCAGCGGCAGCGCCAGGGTCATCTCCATGTAGGCGGCAAAGTTATTGGGATTTACAAACGAGCCGAAGGGCCGCGCCAGATGCGGTTCGTAAATACCATAGATCCTGGTTGGGCTGAGCACGAATTGAATGATCGCAAAAAAGGCGAAAATAAAACCGAAGATAGTGATCACATAGAACACCTTCTTCAGCCGTTTCTCGCTATCCAGAAACGCCAGTGCCGCCGCAAAATATATCAGCAGCGCCAGCCAGTGGATCACGGCAAATTGTGTCGTATAAGGATCCAGCGAGATGGTCCGGGCTATCCCTGACACCCCGCCTTCGGAAAGCGAGCCAAAAGGAATTATCTGGATCACTCCCAAAATTATCGCGCCGATGAACGGGAGCTGAAGCCAACTGCGGCTAAACCGCAGGAAGCCGCTGAACCAGGCGTCAAAAGCCCAGAGAATAACGAGGAGCGCGGCGCTAAGATAAAAAAGCGCCAGGATCGGCTGGTGCACAGTGCCGTAAGCAACAGTTGTCAGGACGACCGCCGCGCAAAGAACGAACACGATCAGTTTAGCGGCCCACGTTCGCCTTACGTCTTCCGGCTCGAGCGGCACCAGAAGTTCCTTTCCGGATTTACTCCCCGCAGGAACGTTTTTTGAGCCTTTACTTTCCATCGGAAAGTTTTTGGAGGTTGAAGTCGTCATACCAGATCGTGCCCACTATCGGGCAATTGTTACCGCAATATAAACGCAAAGTTCGGATAAAAACCCCGTCCCCGTCAACCGGAGCGGTAAAATCAATTTTCATTTGCTGCCAATCGTTCGTTCCCGTGGGAAACGGCGCGGATGCGCCAAATGTCCGGGCTTCGTTCACCCCGTCGATCTGCACCATCGGAGGCCCGGCACTTTTCAGATTTTCCGTGCGCACCCAAAAAGTAAGGCTGTAACGCGCGCCGGGTTCGACCGGTACTATTTGCCCGACATTTACCAGGGTCGGTTCATTATACGCGTCAAATTTAATGCGCAGGCCCTGTGTGCCTTCGTGTTTCTTGTCGCTGTCCGGCCGGATCTCGATACGGTCTTTGTCTGCTATCTGCCAGCCAAAGGCCACCTCGCTCATCTGCCCCATGGGCAACTCAAAACCGCCGTTCTGTATCATCCCGACGGCGTCCGGCGCGTCTTTTCCCAACTCACGCGCAAAAATAAGCGCCGCCCGAAAATATTTGCGTTCGTAAAGGCCCTGCATCATCACCAGCGCCAGGGGTTTGTTATCTTCCTTTTCTTCGGGGCTTAAAGTGTTCCAGGCGCGCAGGCAATCTTCGGGCTGATCGTGGGTGGCATAGAACCTGGCCAGATAAGCGCGTACTTCTGCAGAGTTTCCCACGATCTTTTCCAACTGCACCTTGTCATGGCCAAAAAATTCCCAGACGGTAAAGAAAACCTGTTCACGATAGATCACGTTATTTTCCGCCGCCATTTTTAATTCGGCAAAGGCTTCTTCGGACCTGTCCTGCCTGAGGTAGAAATTTCCCAACTGCCAGCGCGGATAGGAATATGTCGGGGCAAGTTCGATCGCTCGCTTTAGAGCCTTTTCACTGCCTTCGGGATCGTCGGTTTGTTCGCGCACCCGGCCGAGTTCTATCCACCAGCGGTAATCATTTGGCGAAAGCCGGACAAGGTTTTCAAAATTATGTCTCGACGCTTCCGCTTTTTCGGGGACAAAAGAATCGTTTTCCGTGGTGGCCAGGAGCCAGTTGACAAAGGGGTCTTTCGGCGCCATCCAGAGCGCGGCGTAGGCCGTCGCCTTGGCGTTGACCTCGGTCGGCTCGGTCACCTCGGCCATCATATTGCCGATCTCGCGGCTAAAGGTGTACCAGCCAAAACACAGCGACAGAAATACCGCCACGAGCAGTCCGGCGCGCACTATGATATTGCGCGACTTGATGAATACCACTTGCGAAGTTTTTTCACCGGGCATAATTCTAGCCGTAAAATTCTGCTATTTTTTCTACTACGTATTCTAATTGACTTTCGGTCAATTCCGGAAATATCGGTAAGGCCAATGTTTCCGCCGAGGCGCGTTCGGATTCCGGCAGATCGCCTTCTTTACCGCCTAAGAAGGCAAAACATTCCTGCATATGAAGCGAGATCGGGTAATATATCGCCGTCCCCACGCCTTTTTCGAGGAGAAAAGTTTTCAGATCATCGCGTTTTCCCGGCACCCTGATCACGAACTGGTTATAGATATGCCGCATATTCTTTCGCTCTAAGGGCAGCACTACCCGGTCATCGAGATAGTAATCGCCAAAAAGCTCGCGGTAAAACGCGGCGTTTTTCTGCCGCGCCTCGGTCCAGGAATCGAGCTCGCGCAGCTTTACCCGCAGGATCGCCGCCTGTAAGGAGTCAAGCCTGCTGTTTATCCCGATATATTGATGCTGGTAAGTTTTTTCCGCGCCGTGGACCCGCAGCATATGAAGTTTGCGCGCGACTTCTTCATTTTGTGCGGTGAGCAGCCCGCCGTCGCCGGCGGCGCCCAGATTTTTCGAAGGATAAAAACTAAAACATCCGATCGTGCCCATCGAACCGGCTCGGACACCGTCTTCTTCGGAGCCGATGGCCTGTGCCGCGTCTTCGATGACCGGGACGCCGTTTTGTCCGGCGATGCGCATCAGTTCCTTCATATCCGCACACTGGCCGAAAAGATGCACGGGCATGATGGCCCGGGTCCTGTCGGTTATTTTTTCTTCGAGCCGGGAAACATCGAGGTTGTAGGTCTGCGGGTCGATATCGATAAAGACCGGTTTTGCTCCGAGCCGCGTGATCGCGCTGACGGTGGCAAAAAAGCTGAACGGAGAGGTGATGATCTCGTCGCCGGGATGGATGTCGAGCGCCATCAGCGCCAATAGCAGCGCGTCGCTGCCCGAAGCGCACCCGATCGCGAACTTCGAATGGCAGTATTCGGCCAGCTCATGCTCCAGGGCCGTGACCTCGGAACCGAGGATAAATTGCTGGGAATCCATCACCCCGTCGATCGCCTGGCGAATCTCTTCCCGTAAATTCTGATGTTGAATCGATAGATCCAGTAAAGGAACTTTCATTAAATTATTATATCTAAACTAGCGGGAATTACGTTTTTTCTCAACTCTGCGAATTTAACATTTTAAATATATGTTTACTGTTAACTATGCACTATTAACTATTCACTGTTTTTTCATAGCTTATTGACCATTAAAAGCTGTTAGCTGACAGCTATTAGCTTATAGCTAACTTTTTATGCTTGCTGTAGCAGTTCATAGTGGGCTTGGAAAAACAAAACACCCTTCTGGCAAAAGAAGGGTGTCCGAAGGGTGAGGTCGGATTTTCAAAAACTTTTCGATAAACCGGGTGCTTTAGTGGGTATTAACTTTCCCATCCCGGCGCGGTTTTCGCTGTATACAGTGTTGCTTTAATTCCTTGTGCCGGTTATGCAGGATAATACTCAGGCTCTGGTGCGGCATTCCCAGCAGCTTCGCCGCCTTGGTCACCCGCCCGCCCGCGTCATTAATAGCTTTCAGAATGATCTCGCTTTCAAAAGTATGGACAGCGTCCGGTAAAGAGAAATTTTTCCAGCTAACAAATTTTTCACTCTTAAAAAGCGCGTCGGTACTGTTGATCTCAAGCTGTTTCCTGGCGATCACCTTCAGGCGGTTAATAGTACCGATCTTGGGAGAGTTGTTTAGCAACTCATCGGCCTCCAGGTACAGCTTTCGGATCACGATCGGCGTTAGGTAAGCTTGCAGCTCTTCTATATGCGTCAACACCGCATTTCCCGCACTCTCCCTATCGCCCACTTTAAGGGCCGCTTCCTTTGCTTCAACAAACGTACCCATGGCCTCTTTTAAATCACCTCCCCGGCTTAGAACAATGGCCAACGTGGTTAAAGATTCTGCTAATGTCGCGTTCTCGCCGCCCTCGCGAAGCATATTTACAGATGTGAGAGCGGCTAACTGAGCGTCTGAGATTCTATTTTGTGCAATAAAGGTTCGAGCTTTGTTGTCGTACACTAACGCAGCACGACCCTTATCTTTTAATTTTTCATACTTTCGCAAAGCATTGTCCAAATGAAAGTGAGCGCGGACAAAATCATTTACAGATAAATAAAGGTAACCCAAATTATTTTCGACCATTGCTGAATAGCGCTGATGAGATGCTTTTTGATAATGATTACTGGCACGAGAGTAATCTTCTATTACTAGAGCGAGCAACTCAGGATTTGTTTCCTCTGCTTTTCGTCGATTTATTAAAGCTCTGTGAAAATATAGCTTACCGCGTAACAAATCATCACCATACTCTTCTATTACAGGTGCAGCTTTTTTTAGAGTCGCCAAAGCATCTGCATAATTATGCGAGGATATCTCTACATTAACTAACCGCAACAGTATTTTCCCTCTAACCGCAGGGTTAATCATTTGAATATCTGCAATCGTATCATTGAGGAAGTCTCTAGCCTCGTCGAAGGCACCCTCACGCCAATAGCAAAGTGCTAGGTCGCTTCGCACTTCGGCCCAATTCTGATGATCTTCTATTGTCTTAAATAGTTCTGCTCCTTCACTGATCAAATCTTTGGCCTTTTCCTGCGAGTCAGTAATTTGCTGCATACTTCCTAGCCAACCCGACAAAGCTCCGACTCGTACCAAAACTGCGGCTTTCTCTTCTGCAAGGAGTTTATCTACATCAGGTCTAACCCCAATCCCTTTCCACCACTTACCCATAACGCGCGCTGCGGCAGTATATTCTCCTGAATCTTCAAGTCTTCTTGCGGAATCGCACATAGCTATAACCCCTGAAACAACTACATTTTCCGATTCTTTCAGCGCCTTCGAAATATTCATAATTTGCTTGACCAGCCTTTTGCCAATATCATTGCTAATTAGTTTTCCCATTCACAAACAACGGAGTTTACATTATGCTAAGAAGTTCACTTAAGCTTTATATTGTTACTTTTCTATTCACGCTTACACTGGCATCTTTTGCCATTGCCGGTGAAGGTCAATGCCCGCTAGCCCCTACGCCTCCTCCGCATGAGGGGCGCGCATCTGTAACGGTTATTGCCAACACAAATCCCTTTGGGGGAGATACTTACCAGTTTCTGAAAAGTTTCTGGGAGGCCCTCACGCAGAGCCGGAATTTGTTTTAACGGCAATTTTTAATTGCTTTAAGGGATAAAAATCGCGTACCGCAAGCTTCTCTTTTACGGTGCGACAGTGGGAGTGTGCCTTTTTATCCCTTAAACTTTAAAAACAACTAGCTAACCAATTACGGCAAGATAATAGCATGATTTCTTGATATTAATAGCCCCAAAATAGGGTCTTTACTATTTTTTCGCAACTTTTTTTGCTACCAGAGGCATTTGTCCTTTTGGGACGCGTAGAAAAATACTAGCGGCTTATCACTAAATGTATGCATCTTAACCGTCAAGGGAGTTGTTTTGCAGCCTAAAATAAGTTTTTTGACCTTTGCCCAAGCGGTTTGTTATCCTATTAATGGGATTTTGCGGTTTAATAGCTTAATCTTATGTTAAATCTTTGCCAGAGCCTTCAATTTTACCCTTCTGTCCTGCTAAAATGTCCGAGCCCTCCCCGATGCGTTTTATAAATTTTTTATGAGCCAAGCAGTAAGAGAATTTGCCTTGCCTGAGAATGAGACCGCTGAGATGTCTCTGCCGGAGTCGTTATTGTACGACCGCAGATTTCTCTTTAACCGCGAACTGAGCTGGCTGGAATTTAACCGCCGGGTGCTGGAAGAAGCGCTGGATGACGCGAACCCCGTGCTGGAACGCCTGAAATTCCTTTCGATCTTTTCCACCAACCTGGACGAGTTTTTTATGATCCGCGTGTCGGGCTTAAAAGAGCAGATCGCGGAAAATGTCGCCGAGCTTTCGCCGGACGGCATGACGGTCGCCGAGCAGTTAAAAGAGATCCGCGAACGCTTAAAACCCATGCTGGCGGAGCAGATGATGTGCCTGCGCGAAGACATACTGCCGCGCCTGGCAGCCGAAGGAATTACCATCTGGCCTTACGATTCGCTAAATGAAGCCGAACGGAAAAATATCGATGAATATTTTTTGAATTACGTCTTTCCCGTCTTGACCCCGCAAGCCGTCGACTCCAGCCACCCGTTTCCCTACGTATCGAACCTGAGTTTGAATTTGGGGCTGACGCTTATCCCGGAGGATCTTTCCGCCGGCGATGCGACCGGAGAAGATCCCGGTGAACTGCGTTTTGCGCGTATCAAATTGCCGCCGAATGTTTCGCGGTTAATCCCCGTCGATGATTCGGGAACGAAATTTACCATGCTCGGTGAAGTGATCGCGGCCAATGTGGATAAGCTGTTTCCCGGAATGGTAGTGATCGATTGCCATATGTTCCGTGTCACACGCGATGCCGATATCGAGCTCCGCGAAGATGAGGCGGGCGACCTGCTCCGCACGATGGAGCAGGAACTGCGCCGCAAACGCCGCCGCTTCCCTGTCCGGCTGGAAGTACACTCTTCAATGCCGGAAGATATGGTCAAATTTTTTGCCGCCTCGATCGGGCTGACCGAGGACGATGTTTACCGGATCAACGGAATCTTGAGCATACCCGATCTGATGCAGCTTTACGGGCTTAATTTTCCGGAGCTGCGGGACAAACCGATCCCGGTTGTGATACCGCCGGCGTTTCGCCAGAAGAAATCCGTTTTTGAAGTGATCCGGCAGGGAGATGTTTTGCTGCATCACCCCTTCATGGCCTACAGCAGCGTGACGGATTTTGTCGGCGCCGCCGCGTCCGACCCGGACGTGCAGGCGATCAAGATCTGCCTGTACCGCACCGGAAAAGATTCGCCGGTCATCAAGGCGCTGATGCGCGCCAGCGAGCGCGGCAAACAGGTAGCTGCGCTGGTCGAATTAAAAGCGCGTTTTGACGAAGAGAATAATATCGAGTGGGCGCGCAAGCTGGAAAAAGAAGGCGTACACGTGGTCTACGGGCTGCGTGGATTAAAGACGCACTGCAAATTGGCGCTGGTCGTCCGGCACGAAGGAAACCAGTTGCGCCGTTATGTGCATCTCGCGACCGGCAACTATAACCCTACTACTTCGCGTATTTACACGGACATCGGAATTCTTACCGCGGATGAAGAGATCGGTGCCGACGCCTCCGATTTGTTCAATTATCTGACCGGTTATTCCAAGCAGACCGACTATCGAAATCTGCTCGTTGCGCCGGTGAACCTGCGCAAAAAGTTCACGGCGCTTATCAGGCGCGAAGCCGATCACGCGATGCGCGGTAAGCCGGCGCGCATAATCGCCAAGGTCAACAGCCTGACCGACGTCGATACGGTCCGCGAGCTCTACCTGGCGGCGCAGGCCGGCGTGCAGATCGATCTGCTGGTGCGCGGGGTTTGTATCCTTCGCCCGGGAATCGAAGGCCTCTCGGAAAATATTAACGTGACCAGCATCGTCGGGCGATTTCTGGAGCACAGCCGGATTTACTATTTTGAGAACGGCGGCGAGGAAGAAGTGTTTATCGGCAGCGCCGATCTGATGCAGCGCAATCTCGACCGCCGCGTCGAAGTGATCGCCCCGGTCAAATCTCCTAACCTGCGAAAATATTTACGCGAGGTAGTGCTGGAAACTTATCTCAATGATAATTTTAATGCCCAGATCCTGAGTCCGGACGGGGATTATAAACACATTAAGGCCGGTGAACTGGAAGCAGTATTGAACGCGCAAATGGCCTTTGTCGGGCAGGAAGTTTAAGACTGGGAGCGCGGACGTCTCGTCCGCAGTGAACGCCCTCAGCGTTCATAAATTTCGTATTAATTAAGCCTGAATTTTATCAAAAGGTTTAGATCGCTTCGCGATCTTGCGGACGGGACGTCCGCGCTCCGACTATTTTTTCGCGACTTCTTCGGAAAGTTTCAGCATCCCGTCACCCACGGTAAAGCTTAGTAAAGCCCCGCCGTTACCTGAGCGTCCCGCGATCAATTTATTATTGAACTTATTCTTTTCCCGTTCTTTGAGCGGAGTGTAGGTATTTTGTATCTCGCCGGTGCGCAGAATGGAAGCATCTATATCGGCATTAAAGCTCGCGGGAAAGATCACATTCATATTTCCCTGCGCAAGCTGCATCTGCAAACTGCGGCCTCGCCAGCTTCGGGTATTGATCCACAGATCGACACTGCCGGACCCGAAAGTGCCGATGATAGAACCGCCGGTAAATTCAAGATCGGCATCGGTCTCGGCTCCTTTGAGCTGCATGGCGCCTTCGACGCCTTTTATTTTAAGGCCGCCCTTGCCCACGGTGATCGACAGGTCGCTCAGCGCCGGGACCCGCACTGTATAATCGATCTTCCACGGCAGATTCAACAATTGCTTGGGGAATTTTTTGAACTTTTTCTTCAGGTAATCTTTATCGAAAGTTCCGACGGTCAGAATGCTGACGGTAGCCATGCTCTCGTCCATCACGAACCCGTTCACCTGCGCCAAAAGGGCCAGGTCGGCTTCGGTCGGCGCCTGCAATTCGATCTCGGCGGTTATCTCGACCTCGCTTTTATGCCAGCCTTCCACGGTAACGGCGCCGCTTGGCCCGCCCATAATGGTGACCGTACCGCCGGGGCCAAGCGTGGTCTTTTCGGACCGGCTGACGATGCGCTTAAGCAGCGTTTGCGGGGCGGCGGCGGGGGTTTTCTGCCCAAAAACGAACAAGGGCATAGCAAGAATTGCCAGCCCCAAAGCGAGTACCAGAACATTTTTTGAATTTTTCATTTTTAGCGCGCTATGAACGAGATCTTTCCGCTATGATTTATCACGCTCATTTTAGCACTTCCGTCGCCTACCTGCCCAACTACGCGGCGTCCGTCGCTAAAATTAAAGCCGCTGTTGGAAAATGCCCCGAGAGAGATGCTGCGCGAGCTGGGGGCGGTCGCGACCAGCGTAAAAGAAGAATTTGAGGGGATGCGCAAATTTATTTCGCCCCTGGTAGAGGCAAATCTGTAGATACCTTTTGTTTTCAAAGTGCCGTCAAAAAAGATGTTTCCGATAACATTTTCCGCCGAAACGGAATCCGCGCTGATATTGGTCAGCGTGACATCGCCTTCGGTAGTGATGTGAGCGCGCACCAAACCGCCGCGGACGTTGCTCACACTCAGGTTCCCCATCTTCGTTTCGATATCAACGGAAGAAGTAGCCGGAACTTTAACGGTGAAATTCACATTGCCGACTTCGCCGCGGCCCTGGTTGTCCTTGACCAGATTGATCACGATGGTGCCGCTTAAATTTTGCGGAACGATATTGGCGGCGGGCGCTTCGAGATCGGCCACGATCTTGACCTCGTCTCTTTCCCAGCCCTCAACGGTCACGGTCCCGCTGCGGTTGGTCAATTGCAGACGAACGTTCTTACTGGCCGGATAGACCTTACTGAACTTTTTTTGTGCGAAATTTTCCTGAACCGATAGGAGCAGCAAGAGGCTTAGGGCCGCTGCTATGAAAGTAAGATTCTTAAGTATCGGAATACACAACAATTTTTTCCCGGAGGACTTCACTTCAACTAACTTCCTTAATCATACGAATGAAATAATTTTAATAAGATAAAACTTATAGGAATTATAATTCAGAAAATTCCCTCAACAGATCCATTTTTTCCGTCATGGCGGAATTGAGCATTTCTTCCGACAAAGAGTCCGCCGGATTTTCTTTCAGGTTCCGGGAATACTCCATCACTACCTGATCGATCTCGTGCAGGTTGCGGTCAAAAGTATCGCGCATTCTCTGATTCCAGCGCGTTCTGCGTTCTTCGACCCGGGCATTCCAGTAATCGATCACGGCCTGTTTTTCATTGAGGCTTTTTTCCCGTAATTCTTCCGGGGCAGGCGCGAGTCCCGCCTGGCTCATTAAGTTTTCAAAAAGGGTCGGCTGCATTGCCGCATTCGCCGTCAAATTATTATTTGAAGAGCGAACGGAATTTCTAATACCGACGATGGTCAGAAGCGAACTGATGACCGCAATACCGATCACGGCTGTGACGGCTTGAGAAAAAGAAAGCTGCCAGCGTTTTTCCCACGCGCGTCCCCAAAAACCTTGTTTCTTTTTTTCTTCGGCCGGCGGGGCTGACGTGTCCTGTATTTCGCTTTCGATGATATTGCTGATGCGGCACCAGAGGGCCTGGGAATTTGGCGGTGCGAGCTCCTGATCCTGAGGGTTGGAATAAAACCCTGTCAAATAAGAAAAGTCCCGGTGGATGCCGGCGCAATCATGACAAAGCTCCAGATGCGCTTCGATCTCCGCGGACATCGTACAGCCTGTACGATCATCCACGAATTCACTCAGTAAATTTTGACAATGCTCACAATTCATTTGGTGCCTGAACTTTTAAGAAAATACCGGACTTCCCGCTTGTTTCTCGCAAAGTATGATTGCGTTAAAACCTGTTTTGGTTGCCTCGGAAGCTTTAAATTTTCTTATTAAACCTTAGTTTTCGCCCGTCTTTATTGCTTTTGCTGCAGGATAAGCCCGCGCAATTTCAATCTCGCTTTATGAAGCTGAGATTTGGATGTTCCGATCGAAAGCCCCAGCATACGGGCGATCTCTTCATGCTCGAAACCTTCGACATCGTGCAAAACAAAAACGGTACGGTAGCCCGGCGGAAGCTGCGCGATCGCGTTATCGAGCGCGATGCGGTCCAGCACGGGCATCCTGGAAAAATTCTCCGTCCCGGGAACGGTCTGTTCCGGAACCTCGCCGTCGTCCGTGGTTTTCTCTACCTGCACCCCGCGGCGGCGGAAATGCATCAGCACCTGGTTGACCGTCAGGCGGTGCAGCCAGGTCGAAAAAGCAGATTCACCGCGAAAGCTTCCCATTTTACGGAAAAGCTGGATAAAGACCTCTTGAGTGAGGTCTTCGGCCTCAGCAGTGCTCTGCGTCATCCGCAGACAGATGCTGTAAGCCCGGCGATGATATCGCTGGTAAATATTCTCAAAAGCCGCCAGGTTGCCATGCGCCGCCATCTGCACCAATTCGTAATCCGTCTCGGTGTTTGTCAGGGGCGCGTTATTTTCCCGGGTTTTTGGAATAAAGACAGGACCGGCAGTACTTTCCTCTAAGGAAAAGCCTGCGTTTTCGCTAACCGCTTGCGAAGTTGCGTTCATTATAGACTCCAGCAGTTCACTGTCAGAATGGATAAAATCTTCCCTGTCTATGATGCGCACCTCCTTTCACCGGTTGCTTAAAGCTCACTAATTTTAATGCCAAAAGGGTAAAAAGGTAAATAGAATAACCGGCAATTTCGGGTATTTTCAACCCTCATTGCTCAGGTACTGTGAAAAAACTCCCGAAAAAGGTAAAATCTGAGCCGAAATCGTCCTTGTTTTTACCGATATGAAGAAAATTCAGTTCTCGATATTCGTCTCCCTTCTCGTCCTGCTCACCGTGTTTTTATCCGCCCCGGCAGAAGCATTGGCACAGGGCAAGCGGCCCGCGAAACGCCCTGTAAAACAAGCGGTCAAGGTGACCGCTCCGGCCACCGGCCCAACCACGGGGTTGCTTTACAAGATCTCCGGTAACGGGCTGAAGCAGCCATCCTACATTTTCGGTACGGTTCATATCACCTGTCAGGATGATCTGTTCTCTATGGAAACGCTCAACGGGTATTTAGGCCAGGCCGATCAGCTCATAATGGAGATCGATATGAACGATCCGGCCATAAACGAATCAGTGGCGAAAGATATGGTGATACCGGACGGGAAAACCTTCACCGAATTTTTAACGCCCGGTGAATATGCAAAAGTCGATGAATTCATCAAGTCTATGCTGGGAGTATCGGTAGAGACCTTAAAGACGATCAAACCTTTCACGCTTGAAGTGCTGATCGTTACCAATCCCAAGATCCTGGGCTGCTCACCTCCCGTTTCATACGAATTGGGATTTTTGCAGGCGGCAAACACGGCAAAAAAGCCGGTCAAAGGCCTGGACACACTCGAATTTCAGACGGCGCTTTTAAACAAGATCCCGATCGATAAACAGGCCAAAGGCTTATATAAAATTGCCGCCGATCCGCAAAAATATACGGACAACTTTCAGAAGATCATGCGGCTATACAAATCGCAGGACGTAGAAAAGCTGGAAACCCTTCTCGAAGCGTTGCGGGCGGAAAATAAGGAATTCGCCGACTCAGCCGTCGAGGAAAGGAACCGCACGTGGATACCTAAGCTGGAAAAAGAAATGAAAGAAAAAGCCTCTTTTATCGCTGTCGGCAGCGGGCACCTGGGCGGCGCGAGCGGCGTGATCAAACTATTAAGAGCCAGAGGCTACATTCTCCAGCCTTTAAGTTTAGGTTTACAAAAAGGAGAGCGACAATGACCGTCGAAATGCTTCGCAATTTTTTCCTGTGGTGCACGATCATAAATTACGCGATCATTTTTCTCTGGTTCATTCTCTATGTAATATTCGGAGACTTGCTCTACCGGCTCCATAGCCGCTTATTCGAGATCACGCGGGAGAGATTTAACGGCCTGATGTACCAGGGAATGATGATCTACAAATTAGGAATAATGTTATTCAGCCTGGTCCCGTATATTGTGCTTTTGATCATCAAGTAAAAGATAAGCCTCTCGCCGTAAGTTGATTTGCGCGGGCGGGACGCTGGCGCTACATCTCTCCATAAACATTCCTTTGATTCATACAACGAACTTGCGTTTGTTCAATACCTCTGGCGAAGAGTCCGATAGCATGCTGTCATTAGACTGTACTTTTCCTGATCTTTTGGAGGCTTTTATTATGAAATTAACCATTCTTATCTGTGCGATCTTTATGTTTTTGACACCGCTGGCGGCACAGGAAACCTGCGCCATTACGGAAGAAACGCCGATGACGGTTACGGTCGACTGGCTGGCAGGCCATCTCGATCACAAAAATCTGGTGCTGCTCCACGTCGGGGTAAAAGATGAATACGACGCCGGACACATTCCGGGCGCTTTATTTGTGAACACCCAGGACCTGTCGGCGCCGCCGGAAGAAAGCGGCGATCTTTCTCTTCAGCTTCCCTCGGTAGAAAAGGCAAAGGCCGCTTTTGAGAAAATGGGGATCAGCAACGATTCGCGGATAATCATTTACTTCGGCAAAGACTGGGTCTCGCCGACAACCCGCGTGTATTACACCTTCGACTATTTCGGCCTCGGCAAAAACACTTCGCTCTTGCAGGGCGGAATGCCTGCCTGGACGACGGCCGGAAAAACTCTGAGTAAAGATGTGCCGGCGGTAAAAGCCGGCTCGGTAAAACTCACCGCGAATGACAACATTCTGGCTAAAGCACAATGGCTTAAAGCAAACCTCAATAAAGACAATGTAAAGATCATCGATTCGCGGACCGCCAATTTTTACGACGGATCGAGCGCCGGAAATATGCCGCGCGCCGGGCACATTCCCGGAGCGAAAAATATTCCATTCAATAGCCTGGCCGATGAAAAAAATCAGATAAAAGACGAAGCCGAATTGCGGAAAATATTTACCGATGCGGGCGTCAAGCCGTACGACACGGTCGTCACCTACTGTCACATCGGGCAGCAAGGTACGGTGGATTATTTCGCCGCGAAATCGCTCGGCTACAAAGTGATGCTCTTTGACGGTTCGTTCCAGGAGTGGAGCCGGCTGACGGATCTTCCGGTAGAAAACCCGGCGGGCGACCCGGCCAAACCCGCGGTGTCGATCGTCACGCCGCAATGGGTGGAAGAACACGCCAATGATCCGAATGTGCGCATTCTCGACGTTCGCCTGAATGTCTATGACTACTTCGCGGGACACGTTCCCAATTCGGTGCACCTGGCCGATTCCGCAGTGCGTTTTCCCAGCGAAGGCTACCCGACGCAATATCCCGAAACTTTTATGGTCGGCCAACTGCTGGCACGCGCCGGAGTAAAAAAAGGCGACCGCGTGGTCATCTATTCCGACGGCGACGCGGTCCTGGGGGCGACGATGGTCGCTTACCTGCTGGAACGTGTCGGCCATAGCGATATCATTTTTGTCGATGGCGGCTGGCGCGATTACAAAGCCGCGCAGAAAACTTCGCAGGAATATCCCAAATATAAACCGGCCGGATATGACACGCTGGACAACCGCAGCGTTCGCGCGGCCTTTGACGATGTGAAAAATTCCATCGGCAAGGAAGGCATCAAATTTATCGACGCCCGCGCGCCCGAAGTCTTTCGCGGCGAGACAAAGATCTGGACCCGCAACGGCCATATTCCCGGCGCCGTCAACGTGCCATGGAAATTGCTGATGGAAGAAAATAACACCCATAAGTTAAAAACCATCGCCGATCTGAAAGACGTTTACGCGCAGCGCGGAATAAAAGAAACGGACGACATCATCGTCTATTGCGGCACCAGCCGCGAAGCCAGCCTGGAATATATGATCCTGAAGCACATCCTGAAATATCCCAAGGTCAGGTTGTACGAAGGCTCGTGGGCTGAATATGCAAATCACCCGGAAGCGGCAGTGGAAACCGGAGCGGGAAAATAACGAATGCGCTGAAGACTCAAAGGAAATTAGCCGGTGGCGAAAGCCGCCGGTATCGCCGGGGAAATGATTTCTGTCCTGAAGGGACGGTGGAAAGGCGAAATCTACCCAGCGCTCCTCCCCAGAGCGCAACATGTTTCCGATCATCGGTCCTGCTGTTATCACGGCAGGCTAATGTCCGGTGTGCCTCCGGCACGGCAATTCAATTAGGACACTAACAAATGGACCAGCAGATCCGCGCGCTTTTTCCGGCAGCGCAAAACTACACCTATCTGAACAGCGCGGCGGTGGCCCCGATGCCGGTGACGGCGGTAAAAGCGATCGCCTCGCAACTGGAGGACGTTGCCAACAGCGGTTCACTCAATATGGCCCGCTGGCACGCGACAAAAACCCGCGCGCGGGAATTAACGGCCTCGATGCTCGGGGTAAGCAGTGGGCAGATAGCCTTCACACGAAATACATCCGACGGTTTTTGCAGCGTGGCCGCGGGCATGAAATGGCGTAGGGGAGACAATATCGTCACCTTTGCCGGCGAGTTTCCCGCCAACTATTACCCGTGGCGAGAGCTGCGAAATAATTATGGTGTCGAGATCAGAGACTGTCCGGAACGCGGCGGCCATGGAGGGCAGATAGATATCGAAGAGCTGACCAGTATGATCGACAGCAATACCAAACTCGTGGCGGTCAGCGCGGTTCAATATTCGTCGGGCTTTCGTTTGGACCTGGAACGGATCGGGCGGAAGGTGAGAAAGGCGGACGCGCTTTTTGCGGTCGACGTCATTCAGGCTTTTGGCGTGATGCCGTTCGATCTGCCGGCGCAATTTGTCGATATTGCCGCGGGCGCGAGTTATAAATGGCTCTGCTCACCGGAAGGCTGCGGGATTTTTTATCTCGGCGACCGCGCCCTCGAGCGTATCAAGCCGGTTTCCATCGGCTGGATGAGCGTCATAGAACCCTGGGATTTTGATAAGCGGGAACAAAAGCTGAAAAGCGGCTGCCTGGCCTGGGAAACAGGGATGGGCGGCTCGGCGCTTTTTTACGGCCTTGAGCAAAGCCTTGATCTGCTGCGCAAAACCGGCCCGGCCAGGATCAGCGCTTACCTGGAAGACCTGACCGATTTTCTTTGTGAAATATTGCCTGCGCGATATGAGATCGTAAGCTCGCGGGCAAGCGGCCAAAAGTCACAAATAGTCAGTATTCGCGGGCTTAACAACATGCCGGCGGACAAGATCGCCGAAATTCTCCTGCGCGAAAACATAGTGGTATCTTCACGCGGCGGGTGTGTCCGCATCGCTCCTCATTTTTTTAATAATTTTGCTGATATAGAACGGCTGGTTGAATATTTGCCTTAAGTAAGCCGGAACCCGATAGTGCGCAGATTTCTAAAGTCGCGTTTGCCTGTAAGCCGCTCATTTACAAAAACAATTCGGTGAACCTGGGAGCGCCGGCATCCTGCCGGCAAAGCGCGGCCTGGTCGCGCTCATGTCAGTAGCGCTTGTGTCAGCAAGTGCGTTGCTTGCGGCTTTTACGCATCTGCTAACGCAGACGCTACTGACAGAACCGGCTGGCGCTCCCGGTTCACATGCTCATTCTTTATAATGTGAAACATTTGAAACTTTGGGTACGGGAGATCGATTTGTGTCGGGCGGTGCCTTTGTGGAGAAAGTTTTCTTTCGTATGTTTAGTGTGATGCCAGTGGTTTCGGGTCTTTTTTGCCGCGAATAACACAAAAATTCCCGATCGGACAAAAACCGCTCTTCACCTTTAATGCTTCTTCAGATATTCTCTCACCCGAGCGGTCTCCGCCGTCACTCGACCGCCGTTCTTTGAATTCCAAAATTCCCAAAACCGCGTTTCAAAAACGTTTCAGGTCTTTCACTTTGGCTCATCCGGAATGAAACAAAAGTGAAACAAATATCAGCTTGGTCCGGACTTCAGAGGCAAGCCAGGATTTTTTCAGACCAGTATTATCCGTGGCCTATTTCTTGTTACTTGACGGAGCCGCGAAATGCGCCGGGCGTGAGTCCGGTAAAGCGTTTGAACACCCTGGTGAAATGACTTTGATCGGAAAAACCGGCCGAGTACGCTATCTCGGTAAGGGGCATTTCCCGGTCAAGCAGTAATTGGGAAGCGTGAGCTACGCGTTTTTTTTGCGTGTACTCTCCGATGGTTTGGTTATAGAACCGGCGAAATGTCGAAGCCAGGTGAACGGGATGCACCTTTGCTTCGGCGGCCAATTCCTCGCAGGAAATATTCCCGGTAAATTCCTCGTTAAGCCGCTCAACCACACGCCGGAGCCATTTCGGGGCACGTGTTTCAGCGGTCACATTTTTGCGCGTAAGATGGGCCAGCATCTCCAGCGTAATTCCTTCGGCAATCAGCGGCACGCAGACTTCCCCTTCCGCTACCTCATACCTGAGGCGCGAAGCCAGCCAGCTCAGCGAGCCGTTTTGCTCGAAGAGATGTTCGGGAATGCGTCTTTCATACTGAAATAATTTGTCCAGGCAAGTTCGTTCGATCTCGATAAAAAAGAAATGCGATCCGGCGGCGTCGATACTGTCTTCGTGCGAGATCTCAGGCCCGCGCCACAAAACGGTCATCGGAGAATAGGTGAATTTTTTTCCGCCGAACTTTTCCGAATACCCGCCTTTTAAGATCAATGTAAAAAACGCCAGTTCATGCGAATGTTCGGGGAGGCTGGCTTTTGTTTTGTAGACAGACTCAGAGATGACGGCTGAAGAGGTGTAGGACTTTTCCGACACGACCCCGAAATGCTCGCCGGCCTTGAGTTTGGATTCTTTTAATACGATCGTGGCCATATCGACAAAACCTAATACGGGCAGGAACAAAAGATGTTTCGTAACTATTAACGGCTTTGCCTATAAAGCCGAAGAAGTCATAGAGTTTATGGGCAAAACAAGTTTGTTGGTAAATATTCGGCTTTACTGGGAGCGCCGGTGTCCCGCCGGCAAGCGCGACTTGTTCGCGCTAACTCACATAAAATTAAAGGCTTTTCAGATCGCTGCGCGATCTTGCCGGCGGGACACCGGCGCTCCCAGATTTGCTGAATCATTAACTATCAACTCTATAAATATTAGCAGTTTATGGGCAAGTCCGATTTTAGAGGCAAAGCCGTTAAAAGTTAATAGTCGCATCATCGTAAAACGGCCAGCATTTCCTCATGTATCAGCCCGTTGCTGGCGCAGAGCGGCGGCGAATAAATGTTAAAGACCGAGCCGTCATAACCGGTCAGGACCCCGCCGGCCTCTTCGATCAGCAACTTCCCGGCCGCCATGTCCCAGGGATTTAAGCCTTCTTCCCAGAAACCGTCAAAGCGCCCGCACGCCAGATAAGCCATATCAATGGCCGCCGAGCCGTCGCGCCGCACACCGCGGGCGTTTAAGAGAAACCGTTTCAGGTGCTCGGCGAAATCCGGTTTTTCCATAAAGTTATAGGGAAAGCCTGTTACCACGAGCGCATCTTTAAGCTCTTCGGCAGCAGAGACGCTGATCTTTTTGTTATTTAGCGTGGCGCCCTCGCCGCTTTCGGCGGCAAACATTTCGTCGCGCGTCGGGTCGTACGTCACGCCGACGACAATTTCGCCCTGATGCTCGACCGCAATCGTAACGGCAAAACACGGGTAGCCGTGCGCGTAATTTGTCGTGCCGTCGAGCGGGTCAACGATCCACTTATGATCGCTGCCGCCTTCGATCACCACCGCATCGCCCGATTCTTCCGCCAAAATGGAATGTTTCGGATAGTAAGAACGAATACGCTCAAGAATAAGTTTTTCGGAAGCCAGATCGGCTTCGGTCACGAGATTGATGTCGCCTTTTTTTGAAATGGTGATCTTGCGGCCGAATTTTTCCAGCAATAACATTCCGGCGTCATGAGCGATCTGTTTGGCAAAATTGAGCATAATTTGTTAATCGCTACTTTAGACTTTAGAAATTTAAGAATCAAGGTTCCGGCAAGCCCGCAGTGTCTAAGTTGTGGGGTTACTTTGTGGGATTGCCACTCGGAATAGATGATAACTGATAGATGACAGATGATAGATCGGATCTCTCAGTTATCAGCTATGATCTTTTATCTATTCCGAATGGTTATTTGACACAGCATCCACAGTTTTAAAACACTACCGGCCTGCTAATTAGCTGACGGCTTTGCTATAAATTTTCGGCTTCCGCCATTTTCTCTTGCGGCAAATTTTCTTTAGCTGTATTCTGCCGACCAAACCTATTCCCGCAGATCGCTTTTATTTTGCTTTTTAACGGCGCTTCGGTCTTGCACCGATCCTGTCGGGTGGAGGATCGTCTTTAAAATTTGAACTAAAGGAGATCGGTTTATGTCACGTTTTCCCACCGTGATCTGCCTTTCTGTGTCTCGAACTGTTTTCTTTCGCCTGATCGCGACAAGTCTGGCCGTATTATCTTTAATAATTCTCACGGCCCTTCTGAATGAGTTTGCCGTCCGGGCCGACACAGGCATAGGCGATGTTGCGGCGGGGTCCAGTCCAACTGCGGTTGCCGTAGATCCGATCACGAATAAGATATATATCGCCAATTTCGGAAGCAATAACGTCACAGTTATCAACGGGCCGGACAATACGACAGCGGCCATCGCAACCGGCAGCGCCCCCGTCGCGATCGCGGTCAATCCGGTAACGAATAAGATCTATGTAGCCAACAGTGCCAGTAACGACGTAACTGTGATAGACGGCGCAAGCCAGGCAACAATGCAGGTCCCGGCAGGGACAAATCCCGGCGCCATTGCGGTCAACTCGACGACGAACAGGATCTATGTCGCAAATTCAGGAAGTAACAATGTCACCGTCATCAATGGCGCCGATAATTCGACGACAACGGTGATCGCAGGTTTGGAGCCGCGCGCGATAGCGATCAATTCATCGACCGGTCAAATCTACACAGCTAATTTTGGCAGCGACGATGTGACCGTCATCAATGGAACGGATAATTCAACGATGGTCATCGCCGCCGGCCTCTCTCCGTGTGCGCTCGCCGTAAATCCGGTTACGAATAAGATCTACGTAGCAAATAACGAAAGTAATAACGCAACTGTGATCGATGGCAGTGACAATTCAACGACAACGATAGCTGCCGGCTCAAATCCCGTTAACCTGGCGGTCAATCCCGTCACAAACAAGATCTACATTGCCAATTCCGGCATCGATAATAACGTCACCGGGCATAACAACGTCACCGTGATCGACGGCAGCGATAATTCGACAGCCGCGATCGCAACCGGTTCCGGCCCTCGCGATATCGCGATCAACGTGACCACAAATAAGATCTACGTCGCCAACTCAGGCAGCGCGAATATTACTGTAATTAACGGCAGTGACCACTCGACAACGGAAGTGGCTGCCGGCACGCATCCCGAAGCGGTCGCGATCAATCCGATCACCAACAAACTCTATGCGGCCAACTCAGGCAGCAATAACGTGAGCGTCATCAGCGGCGATGATAATTTGGGAGTGAGTGTGGGTGTGGGCTCCGGCCCGGCCGCAATTGCCGTCAATCCCGTGACCAACAAGATCTATGTTGCCAATACCAACAGCGGCACTGTAACGATCATAGACGGAAGCAATAACTCAACTGTGACCGTCACGGCCGGCCTGCTTCCCAACAGCCTGGCGGTCAACCCGATCACGAACAAGATCTATGTCAGTAATTTCGGCAGCGGTAATATTACCGTGATCGATGGGCTCGATAATTCAACCGCCGCTATCCCGGCCGGTTCCGGCCCCGGCCCCATTGCGATAAATCCCGTAACTAACAAGATCTATGTGTCGAATGCCAACAGCCGCAATCTGACGGTGATCAATGGCGGCGATAATTCTACGATTACTCTGCCAATGGGCCTGGAACCTGGCGTAGTTGCGGTCAATCCGGTCACGAATAAGATCTATGCCGCTCTTCCTGAAGGTAACTTTGTCGTGGTGATAGACGGGAAAAATAACTCGGTATCGGGCTTTCCCGTTGACGGGATCCCGGTCGCTATTGCGATCAACCCGCTAACGAACAGGATCTATATCTCTAATTTTGATCGTAACCATGTGACGGCAGTTAACGGTATCGATAATTCGGTGGAGACAATTGCAGTGGGAGCTTCACCACGGGCTATCGCTATTAATCCTCTGACAAACAAGATCTATGTAGGTAATTTCAGCGATAGCAGCGTTACTGTGATCGACGGCCACGATAACTCGAGTGTCGTGGCCGCGCCGGGTTTTAAGCCTTACTCCATTGCAGTTAATTACGCCACAAATAAGATCTATGTCGCGCATCAAATCAACGGCATAGCGACGATCATCGACGGCACTAATAATTCAACATCGATTGCTTTCGCAGGACAGTCTCCTCAGATCGTTTCTATTAATCCGATAACGAATAGTATCTATATGCTGAGCCCGGCAGGCACCGTAAGAGTGATCACGCCGTCTCAGACACAGTCTCTTCCACTTAACACGGCCGTCACACCGCTGGAAGAAAATACGACGGGGAGTGCTGTTCCCAGGTTCACTTTTACGGCCAGCTCGGCTTATTCGCCGCTCGCAGCGCCGCCGCAGAATATTTATTTTCAGGTAGATACTACCAACGGTGTTTGGACACGCGCGGCAAATATTGGCGGCACGGCAACGACACTGACCGCGAGAGCCTCGACAACAACATTGCAGCAGGGGCTGCACACGATCTATTTCTTTGCGTCGGACGGCTCGGATGCCACTACGTACAGCATTTTGCCGGGCGACTTATTGCGCGGCAAAGGTACTCTATTGACGGGAGTTATCGCGCCGGAATCATCTTCGATAGCGTCCCCTGTTATGGGCGGCATCAATGCCTACCAATTTCTGGTCAAACTCGCGCCTACCGCGGCAGAGGTTTCGGTTTCCGGCCGGGTATTGATGCCAAATGGGAGCGGTTTAAGAAACGCGCGCGTCATTTTGATCGATGCGGCAGGCGTGTCAAGAACTGCGATCTCATCGTCGCTGGGTTATTACCGGTTCGATAATGTGAGAGCGGGTGAAACCTGCGTGTTGAACGTCTCTTCTAAAAGTTATCGGTTCACTCCGCAATTGATCAATGTTTTTGATGAGCTGACGAGTGTAGACTTTATTGCCGAAACTGGCAGATAGCGTTGCCTATAAATTGTTTGCCATTAATTACACGAATAACACGAATTAAGAATTCTTATTCGTGTTATTGGTGACATTCGTGCGCCTATTTCAAGATCGCGATGATCTCGGTTTGCATCGGGGTGGCGCTGATCGCGTCGTTTTCGGTGGTAAAAACATCGATCTCCGAACGCACGCCAAATTTGCCGGTCAGATATATTCCCGGCTCGATCGAAAAGCACGTGCGCGGCAAAACGCTGCGGGTATCCTTTGTTTCGAAATTGTCCATGTGGGTGCCGCTGCCGTGGACCTCTTCGCCGATGTTGTGTCCCGTGCGGTGGGTAAAATATTCTCCATAACCCGCTTTTTTGATCACGGCGCGCGCCGCATCATCGACCTGGGCGCCGGTGATCGGTTTTTTATCACGCATCGCGGATCTCACAAAATTAAACGCGGCATCGCGGGCATCGCGCACGATGTTCCAGATCTTGACATACTCTTCCGGGACCGTATCGCCCACATAGCCCATCCAGGTCAGGTCGGCCTGAGTAGCTTTCGGCTTTTTTAATTTCCCGACGATATCAAACAAAACCAGGTCGCCTTTTTTTATCCCGGCGCTTTTATCTTTTGAAGGGTCGTAATGCGGATTAGCGGTATTTACAGACACGGAAACATTCCCGCCCCCTTGCACGCCTTCTTCGTCGAGCCGCCTGCTGATAAATTCCGCGATATCGTATTCGTTGACCGGGATATTTGTGTTTATCCGGCGCTTTATTTCCGCAAACGCTTCCTGGATGACCTTATGCACCTTTTCATTTGCCTCTTTATGCATGGCAAACTGGTTGTCATTCCAGACGGCCTCGAACCGCTGGATAAGGTCGCCGCTGGGAACAATATCGACGCCAAATCCGCGGATCAGTTCGATCGTTCCGGCATCGACACGGGCGATGTAAGGAATATTGCCCTCGGGCGAATATTCCATCGCGATCCTGGGCTTTTTCCCGTGCGCGCCGGCCAACAGCGTGTCTTTAATATCTTTTTGCAAAACGTCCCAGGGAGCGTAAACCAGCTTTTTCCCCGGCAACTCATCGAGGCGCGCCTGCTCGATAGCATGAACGATCTTTACCGGTTCTCCGCTAGCGGGAACGTAATAGAACCAGCGCCTGCTGCTCGCCGTTCTGACGCGAAGTTTTAATATTCGCGCCGCCAGCGGATCGCTGCCGCGAAAGTCATAAAAAAGCCAGCCATCGAAGCCGGCATCTTTCAGGGCTTTTTGCACTGCGGTCAGATCGAACTTTTCGTCTGTAGAGGGTGTGGAGGCTGCGGGCGCGGTAGCTTGAGCTGAAACCTGCGCCGTAAAAACCAGTGCCAGCAGCGAAATGCCTAAAAATATTTTCTTCATTATTTTTTAAAGAATTTATCGCTCAGTTTCAGAAACTCCTGGACCTCGGCGTCCCAAAAGGCCCAGTTATGGGCGCCGGGAAGCTGCCGGTACTCGTGCTTCACTCTTTTCTCCGTCAGCAGCTTCAGGAAGTTGTAATTCATGGGAAAGACCAGCATATCCTCTGTCCCGCACGACACGTAAAGAAACGGCAGGCCTTTCAATTTTTCGGCCGGCATATCGCGAATTATGCGAAAATCGTCGTTGTCTTTACGGGCCTGGCTATCGTCCTCGCCAAAAACATTTTTTACGGAAATAAATTGCTTTGACGCGGCGGGCAGGTCCGTTATCCCGATCGCGCCGCTAAAAGAACCCGCCAAAATAAATTTATCCGGGTACTTCAAACCAAATTTGATCGCGCCATACCCGCCCATCGAAAGCCCGGCTATCGCCCGGTTAGCGCGGTCGGTTTTGGTATGAAATTTTTTGTCTATTTCGGGAATGAGTTCTTCGACAATGTAGCTTTCGTACTTGTCGTCCGGTGCTGAGACGCTGTTTGAATACCAGCCGTCACCGCCCTCGGGTGTGACGATGATGACATTGTATGCGGCGGCATACTGGGCGAGTTTTGTCCTTTCGGTCCAGTTATCAAAATGCCCGCCGAGGCCGTGGAGCAAATAAATTACCGGATAAAAAACCGTTTCGTTCGAGTTGCTGTAACTTACCGGCAGAACAACCCGGTAAGGCATCTCGCGCGCCATTAATTTGCTCTTCAGGCCGAGGGCCTGGACCGTCGCCGGCTGAAGCGCCACTTCTTTGGCCGCTTCTTTGGCGGGCTGAACCGCGGGTTTTGCGACTTGCGCAAAAGCGCCCGCCCAAAAGACCGCTGCCGTCAGCAATAACGCCCAAAAACTTTTCCGGATCTGCGTCTTCATCTTTTTACCCGAACAACCTGCTAAACCAGCCGTCCGCGTCCTTTTGCGTGACCTGCGCCAGTTCGCCGGCATCGAGCCACACGCCGTGGCACTTGTTGCAGACATCGATCTTTACCCCATGGAAATCAGATTCGACGAGATTGCCGTCGCATTTCGGGCAGCTAAGCGCCGATGCTTCTTTCTGCTCGGACTCAAGTTTGGCTTTCATCTTCGCAACCAGTTCCTGCTCCTGGCGGCGAAAATATTCATCTTCCAGTGCCCGGCCGCGGTCTTCCAACTCAATTTTAGACATATTTATCTCCTTAAATTAAAACGTTATAAAAATTTTATAGCAAGATTTTAATATTAGCCACCAATTACACAAATAACACGAATTAAAAAATTCTTTATTCGTGCTATTTGTGACATTCGTGGCCGTACCAGTGACTTATAGATACGCTATTAATAATGAATAATTAATTGCCCTTGGCCGGGCAATTTAGAGTTCGACTTCGTCGTGATTTCTCACGGAGCGTACTCGCTGGCGGGCCTTTTTGACGCGGCGGATGGTATTACGGCGAAGGGAGTTAGACATATTGCGCAGCGGATGCCATTCCACTTTATCAAAGGGCAGCACCTCGCTCTTGGCGTCTTTCAGACGGCGGGTAATGAACGCCAGCGAGATCATCGCGATATTGAATACCGCGCCGGTGAACAGCACGAGCCAGCCCGGCGCTAATCCTACCGCGGAGCGGCGCATCAATTCATCCACCCACGCCTTACTGAAATCGATCGGCCACGGATGCAGATATATTTTTAAAGACCAGCTCAAACCGAGCAGCACAAATATCCAGATGTAATTACTGCGCAGGCGTTTGCCGATGGCTTCCCAATCGGTGATGGTGAAATGCGGCGTCAGCAGATCGGCGGCGATGTGTTCCGCCCACTCTTTGTCGGGCGGGATCATCTGGTGCGAAAGCATCGGCGCAAAATATCCGGTCTCGAGCACGCGCACGCGGTTTGCCCAAACTTCGTAATAACGATAACGGCGCGCTTCCATAAAAAGAAAGATCGCTACCAGTATCGTATTGATCGGAATGGCAAAATGCGGGCTGTCGGGCGAGCTGAAAACGAATGAAAGCGTTGCGCCGGTGGTAATGACCGCCCAGTTAGTTGTCGTATCGAGCCGGGTGCGCCAGACGTTGGACCGCTGGATCTCGCCGCGGTAAAAATGCACCATGGCCGTGTTGAATTCCGGGGGCGAAAGCTTTTGTGCGAGCGCTATCGGATCGGCGGGAGTTGGTTTTTGACGCGCCTGTACCTCTTCAGCAAGGCTGGAAATGCTCCGTCTATCTGAAACCGTCTGAATTTTTGGGTCGGCCGCTTCGACCTCCGCCGACGACCGAACATCTTGTTTCATAATAAGTTGGAAATACCGAAAAGAGGATCTCTCTTTTGCAAGGGGCGTCAGTTCTTAACTAATGATTTAACATTTTAATGTGATTTCTGCAAGAAATATCGGGAAAAGGTAAATGGATCAGTTGAAATTCTAAAAAGAAAACCGAGGCTCTTCCTGGGAGCGCAGGCATCTTGCCTGCAAGATCGCGCAGCGATCTGATTTCTTATTTTATGTCCATTTAGCACGGACAAGCCGTGCTTGCAGGCAAGATGCCTGCGCTCCCAGGTTTACGGGCCTGTTTTACCGTTTTGCATTCGAATAAGTTAAAATCACTCGAATGCACACCGACGAACATTGGATGGCCATTGCGCTGGAAGCCGCCCGGCAAGCGCGTGATATTGACGAGGTTCCGATCGGCGCCTGCCTGGTAAATGCCGAAGGCTCGCTTGTCGCGATAGGACATAATCGCACGATCGTCGACTGTGACCCGACGGCCCATGCGGAGATAGTAGTGCTGCGGGAAGCGGCCCGCAAAATCGGAAATTATCGTTTGACGGGCTCGGTGCTTTATACGACCATTGAACCTTGCGTTATGTGCGCCGGGGCCATTGTAAACGCACGGATCGAGCGTTTGGCCTATGGCACGGCAGACGAAAGATTCGGCGCGGTGAGGACGAAATTCCAACTGTGCGACTCAAGCTCTTTGAATCATCAGGCAACGATCACTGCGGGCGTTTTGGAAACCGAATGCCGCGAATTAATGCAGGAATTCTTTCGCCTGAAAAGAAACGAAAAAAGTCTTAAGATCTGATACCTAAGCTGAATTTGAAGATTTTAAGCCATGACCTTAGAATAAAATAGGCCTTGCGGAGAGGTGCGAGAGTGGTTGAATCGGGCAGTCTCGAAAATTGTTGTACCTTTGCGGGTACCGTGGGTTCGAATCCCACCCTCTCCGCCATTACGATTTTGGATTTGGAATTTTGGATTCCGCATTCTCAGTTTCCACTGCCACATAAGATCCGAGGCATCGATACATTGAAACAGCTCTGGCTGTTACAGGTACGCCGATAGTAGGCGCGATATTGGCCGGAACAATTTACGTCTGGATGGCGGATACGGGCGAGCCGGATATTACCGGCGACGAGTAATTTTCGCTTTAATGTTTTATAATCTCATTTCAACCGTGCGGAAAGGTGCAAGAGTGGTTGAATTGGCAGCATTGGAAATGCTGTGAACCTCAAAAGGGTTCCGTGGGTTCGAATCCCACCCTTTCCGCCATCCGATTTTAGATGCGCGATTTTGGATTAAAAACAGATCTTAAATCGTCGATCTAAGATCCAAATTGATTTATGGCTTCAGGCTCCGCACAACGTTTGAGTTGTGAACCCCGCCAGGCCGGGAACGGAGCAACGGCAGCGATTTCAGCGTGTGTTGCGGTAAAGTCTGAAGCCGCCCTTCTTTCTTGAATTTATTAATTATTCATTGTTCATTATTAATTGTTTATCAGTGAAAAATTAATTAATGAACAATGAATAATTTTATGAGATCCCGTACCTGTTTTATAGTTTTCGCAGTTTCATTAATTCTCGCCCTAAATACCTTTTCATTTTCCCAGTACACGCCGGCCGAACCGGACTGGAACCAACCCGTCGAGCCTTTTCGCATTGCGGGTAATATTTATTACGTCGGCTCATCGGATGTGACTTCATATCTGATCACATCGCCCGAAGGCCACATTTTGATCGACAGCGGTTTTCGCGAAACTGTTCCGCTGATACAAAAAAATATCATCAAACTGGGTTTCAAGGTCGAAGATGTCAAGATCATTCTTAACAGCCATGCCCACTACGACCACGCCGGCGGCATTGCGGAACTCAAACGCCTGACCAAAGGCGCTTTTTATGCCAGTGCGAAAGACGCCGGGCTTTTAGAAAGAGGCGGGCTCGACGATCCGAATTACAGTAACAAATATCCCTTCGAACCGGTCAAGGCCGACAATATTCTAAAGAACGGCCAGAAAATAAAACTGGGGGGAGCTACCCTGACGGCTAATTTTACCCCCGGCCATACGCCGGGATGCACCACCTGGACCACCACGGTGAAAGAAAACAAACAGGCTCTTAACGTCATCTTTGTCTGCAGCATTTCCGCTCCCGGCTACTCGCTGGTGGGTAATCAAAAATATCCGGGAATAGCGGAAGATTACCTGGGCACTTTTACCTGGCTGAAAAAACAAAAAGTCGACATTTTTCTGGGCGCGCACGGCAACGCCTACGATCTGGAGGAAAAATTGGGAAAAGCGGCTAAAGTGGCTAAAGCTCCGGCCGTCAACCCTTTCATCGACCCGCAGGGCTATAAAACCTATATCGAAGAAAACGAAAAGGCTTTTCTTGAAAAGTTGGCCGCACAAAAGCAGAAATAAGTGCGTTCTTCCCTGGAGCGCAGGCATCTTCCCTGCAAGATCGCGCAGCGATCTAAATCTTTTATTTTACATTCGGTTAGCACGGCAAGCCGTGCTTGCAGGCAAGATGCCTGCGCTCCCAGGTTTACAGCCGCATTTCTGATTTTTCGGATTGGAGAAAAATACTAAACTGACCCACAACTTAAAATCTGCTTTAGTTGAATAACTAACCACAATTCACTATCATCTATTCACTAGCTCATGTCTTACCAGGTAATAGCAAGAAAATGGCGCCCGCAAACCTTTGAGGAGGTTACGGGACAGGAAGCGGTTACGCGCACGCTGCGCAATGCCGTAGCGCATAACCGTTTGCAGCATGCTTATATTTTCTCGGGGGCCCGCGGGGTAGGCAAAACTACCACTGCCCGAATTCTGGCCAAAGCTTTAAATTGTCAAAAAACTGCCGGACCAAATCCCTTGCCTTGTAAAAGCGACGATCCGGACGCCTGCCAATCCTGCAAAGATATAACTGAAGGAAAAGCGGTCTTCGTTCAGGAGATCGACGCGGCCACGCATACCGGGATTGATACCGTGCGTAATGTAATAATCGATTCCGCGCTAAGCAACCCGCCAAAAGAAGTTAGATACAGAATTTTCATTATTGACGAAGTTCACATGTTATCGACGGCTTCTTTTAACGCGCTTCTGAAAACTATCGAAGAACCTCCTCCCTGGGCTGTCTTTATCATGGCGACGACCGAGCTGCACAAAGTTCCCGACACGATCCTTTCGCGCTGCCAGGAATTTGAATTCAAGACCATCGCGCTGAATAAAATTTTCGACAGCCTGAAAAATATCGCCACGGTCGAAAAGGTGAATATTTCCGACGCCGCGCTGAAAGAAGTGGCCCGCGCCGGCGAGGGCTCGATGCGTGATGCGCAAAGCGCGTTTGACCAGGTGATAAGTTTTTCCGGTGAAAAGATAGAGGCCGAGGATGTAGTGAACGCGCTCGGAATTGCCGGCGTAGATATCCTGCTCCGCGCGGTAAAAGGCATCGCTGAACACAACACGCTGGAAGCTTTTGAGATCGTTGAAGACCTGACCAGCCGCGGGCATGACCTGCGCAGTTTCTGCCGCGACCTGCTGAGCTTTTTCCGCGACCTGATGGTGGCAAAAGTGGCTGCGAATGCCACCGGGCTGCTGGATTGGGCCGCGGTCAGCCGCGAAGATCTGAAAACACAAGCCGGGCAATTTTCCGAGGCCGATCTGCTGCGTTTTTTTAATTCGCTTGCCGACACTGAAACCCAGATCCGCACCGCCGCCCAGCCGCGCTATATTCTGGAGATCGGCCTGGTCAAGCTGATGGAAATGCGCCGCGTCGCTTCGCTGGAAAAGATCATCGAGCGATTGGCTGCACTGGAAAATGGAAACACTTCTTCTGCCGGCGAAAGTGAACCCCCGAAATCTTCCGCTTCTTCTGCTTCTTCTGCCTCTTCTGGCGGCGCAAGTGCATCCACGGAAAAAAAAACTGAATTTTTAGATAATTTGCTGAGAAAAGACGTGGAGGAAGATGCGCTCTCGACGGAAATATCCCCGTCTGCCGATGACGAAACTCAAAACGATCCTTCCCCATCCTATATTCCGGTTAAAGCGGCAGCCGAAGAAAATATAAAAACACAGCCGCTTAAAGGCGTAACTCAAAACACTCCGGTTTATTCCCGGCCTCCGGCGAATTATGCATCTGCTGCCGGGGCGGCGGGGCTCGCGCCTCAGTTTTCCTCCGAAGACTTTGTCCACATTGACGATGTCTGGCTGGACAGCGCTTACGAGCGGGCGCTGCTGCGCGCAGGAGATGATTTTTCGGCTGACCTCTCGGCTGAGCTGGGCCTTGATCTTTCTTCACTCGCCCCGGAGACTCGCTTCGTTCCGCCGCCAATTTCTAAAGTCCCTGCGCCTGCGGCAGCTCCTGCAGCGTCCCCAAAACCGCCTACGAATGGAGGAACTCCGGCTGCGTCGGTTGCTCCGAATGCTGCGGCTACTCCAGCACCGGTGAAAAAAGCCGCCGCTCCGGCCCTGGAAAAGAAGCTCGCCGAACGCATCAAAACCGCCCTGAATCAAAAAGGAAAAGGATCGCTGGCCAAGGCGTTCGAGCAAGTTTCCCGCATTCAGACCGGGAACGGCGAAATTGTCTTTTTTCTGCCGGATACTGCCGAATACTGGAAGGCTATCCTCGAATCTCCTGATAATACCGAGATCATCGCCCCGATCGTCAAAGACCTTTTAGGCCAGGCTTTCTCCATTGACGTAAGGATCGACGGCCGCGAGGTCGGCTTAACGGTCCCGACCACCGCCGAGCGGGAAAAGAATCGCGAAGCGGCCCCCGAACTGTGGCAGGCCGCGCAGGAAGATCCCGTGATAAAACAAGTACTTACGGTCTTTCGCGGCCAGATAATCGACGTCCGCAAAACAGCTTCGGAATAACCCTTAAAATCTTGGAACTTTCTCCGCTCACTCGCGTATTACTATCTACGGAGGTTGAAAAAGTATGCGTAATCCAATGTTAGCCGGTATCCTGAGTTTGTTGGTTCCCGGTTTGGGGCAGATATATAACGGTAGAGTCGGTGTCGGGGCCGCCTGGCTCGTGGTGTCGGTTCTTATGTGGATCTTATCCATACCTACATTCGGCCTGGTCGGGTTGGCCTATCACGGCATTTCCGGCTGGTGCGCGTACAGTTTCGCCAAGGATAACCCGGTGCGTGGAGAGCTATCGGCCGGTTATTAAACGGACCTCCTTCGAGCAATGTTTGCTTCCCTCCTTTCTACTGTAAATTCATAAATCTCAGGGAACCTTCGGGTTCCCTTTTTTTGTCTCGAAAGCTTATTGATTATACATATATTTATATGTATAATATCTGTATGTTCAGCTGGGATGAGATAAAGCGTGAAAAAGTCTTGAGCGAACATAGAATCGATTTCGCGAAAATTGTGGATATTTTTGAAGACCCTTTTTCGATAGATTTTATTGACGACGAACATTCCAGCGAAGATGAACAGCGATTTGCAAAGATCGGAGTTACTGCCGAATACGGACTCATTTTTTTGGTTTATGTATCGGTTGACTCTGAAACAGTACATTTCATTACCTCCCGCCGCGCAGAAAGTTATATGGTGAAGGAATATGAAAAAAGAAAAAGATACTAAAGATTTTAATGAAAAAATGAAGGGTCAAGGATGGCGCGAGATCGACTCTTCCAAAACTCCACATCCTAAACCGCCGAAATCAACTGGCGACGTCAAGAGTCGCATTACCATTTATCTCGACGCAGATATTGTTCATCGTTTTAAGGAAATGGCTGAAAATTCCGGCGTTGGTTATCAGACTCTCATCAATAAAAGTCTACGGAAAATGCTTGCACGTAAATCTGAAGGTACTGATATCAAACAAAACTTACTACAAGATAAAAGGTTTTTATACGAACTTAAAGTTGCATTGTACACAGGGGAAAATACTTCTCAAGTCGATTTCGGAGAACTGCTTGATAAGACTTTGGAAAAATTAGGAGAAGAATTATCAGTAAGATTTTGTTCTGAGTCTGATTACGATCCCGAAAAAAAATACGGAAACAATGTTTTCTTCTATGACGCTGATTATCCACCTTATATTAAAATCTGGTCTGGAAAATCCCGCAAAAAAGAAGTCGCTCTTGACTTGAATGATGCATTTGGAAGAACAAATGCCAGAGAAATTATAGAGAGGGAGGTTAGAACTCAACTGGTAAAATTATCAAAATAAACTTTTCTTCGATATTTCCCTTTTATAAAGACTCCCACGAATTATCAAATTATCAAAAATCGTTTATGCTTTAGCACTGGCCTATTCAAAATTCTTATGCCGCTGCTGGAGATGAAAAACATCGTCAAGGAATTCCCCGGTGTGAAAGCGCTGGACGGTGTGACCTTTGACCTGCACAAAGGTGAATTTCACGCGCTGGTAGGTGAGAACGGCGCGGGCAAATCGACGCTGATGAAAGTGCTCAGCGGCGTCTATCCTTATCCCGAATACGAGGGTGAAATTTACGTCGGCGATGAGCTAAAACGTTTCCGCAATATTCGCGAAGCCGAAACGGCAGGGATCGCGATCATCTTTCAGGAGCTTTCTCTCGTCAAAGAATTATCGGTCGGCGAAAACATTTTTCTCGGGCGCGAACCCGCGCGCTTCGGCATCATCAACTGGAATGAGCTCTATCACCGCGCGACAAAGCTGCTGAAAGAGCTTAACCTGCCGCTCGACCCGCGCACGCCGGTGGGAAATCTCGGCATCGGCCAGCAGCAATTGGTGGAGATCGCCAAAGCCCTCTCGCAAAACGCGCAGATACTCGTCCTTGACGAACCGACGGCGGCGCTGACCGAGAGCGAGGTCGAGATACTTTTTGGCATTTTGAAAGATCTGAAAGCACGCGGCGTGGGAATGATCTATATTTCGCACAAGCTAGATGAAGTTTTTACCTTGAGCGAGCGCATCACGGTCCTGCGCGACGGCAAAACGGTCGGGACGCATCCGACCTCGGAACTTAATAAAAACAAGGTCATCGCCGCGATGGTCGGGCGTGAAGTAGAAAATATTTTCCCGGTGGTAAAACACCCGCACGGCGAAACTATCCTTGAAGTAAAAAACCTTTCCGCCAACGATCCGAATATTTCGGGCAAAAAACTGGTTGACGATATTAACTTCTCGGTAAAAAAAGGCGAGGTGCTGGGCATCGCCGGTTTAATGGGCGCAGGTCGTTCAGAACTTTTGATGTCGATCTTTGGCGCGCAGGCCGAGCGAACGGGGGGTGAATTTTTTGTCGAAGGGAAAAAAGTAAGCATCGCTTCGCCGTCAGACGCGATCCGTCACGGCCTCGGCTTTGTTACCGAAGACCGCAAGCGCTACGGGCTGCTGCTGGATCAAACCATTCTTAACAATCTTACGCTGGCGGGGCTGAGACGCATCGGCGGAAAATTTCTCACCAACCGCGGCAAGGAAACCGCCGCTGCCGACGGGCCGATGCAGTCGTTGCGTATCAAAGCCAATTCCGTGATGACCGTGACCGGCACGCTTTCCGGCGGCAACCAGCAAAAGGTCGTGCTCGGCAAATGGCTGCTGACGCGGCCGAAAATACTTTTCCTGGATGAACCGACGCGCGGGATCGACGTCGGTGCCAAACAGGAGATCTATGCCCAGATCAATAAGCTGGCCGAAAGCGGCCTGGCTATTGTTCTCGTTTCATCCGAACTGCCCGAAGTGCTCGGGCTTTCAGACCGCGTTATCGTTTTGCATGAAGGAAAAATGACCGGCGAATTTACCCGCGCCGAAGCAACACCGGAAAAAGTTATGGCTTGCGCTACCGGACAATCAATTTTTGCGTGAGACAAGATGACTGATAAATTTGTTTAGGCTTTGTTCGTGTCTTTTAGTGTTATTTCGTGGTTCCAGTCTTAACCCTGGAGATAATGATCAAGACTGAACCACGAAATAATACGAATACACACGAAAATACACACTTAATTTTATTTACTTTGTGCACAGAGTCCCCAGAAACTTATGAACGAAGCTTTGAAGCAAAATTTTAGTTTGAAAACCTCGGCCTTGCGGGCATACGTGATGCTGGCCGTGCTGGCATTGATCTGGCTGTTCTTTCAATACAAGACCGGCGGAACCTTTCTGTCATCCGACAATCTTTCCAATCTCACGCTGCAAACTTCCGTTACCGGAATTTTAGCGGTCGGGATGCTGATGCTGATCGTAGCCGGGCAGATTGATCTTTCCGTCGGCTCGGTCCTGGGTTTTGCGGGCGCGGTTGCGGCTATTACCTTAAGCAGCTTTGGCTACAACCTGGTCTTTGTGATATTGCTGGCGATCACGGTCGGCCTGCTGATCGGGCTTTTTCACGGTTTTCTCACCTCGTATTTCAACATCCCGGCTTTTATCGTCACGCTCGGCGGATTGCTGGCGTGGCGCGGCGCGGTAAAGGGCATTACGCAAAGCGAAACCATTCCTATTTCAGACGCGGCTTATAAGTATCTCGGGCAGGGCTCGGTACCCTACACGCTTGGTTGGATCCTGGCGGGCGTGGCGATCTTGTTCGTGCTGGCGATGGCGATAAACCGCGCGCGGCGGCAGGAAACCTACGGCCTGGGCAAAGCGAATTACACAAAAGAATTATTGAACTCGATAATACCGATAATTTTTATCGTCGTTTTTATCTACGTGATGAATTCTTCCAAGGGCGTGCCCATTCCTGTTCTGATCCTCCTGCTGGTGGCGCTGCTCGGAGCTTTTATTACCGGCAATACGACCTTTGGGCGCTATCTTTATGCCATCGGCGGAAACCCCGACGCCGCGCGGCTTTCCGGTATCAATAACCGCCGCAACATTCTTAAAGTTTTTGCCCTGCTCGGAGCGCTGACCGGTATCGCCGCACTCATAAACACCGCACGTCTGAGCAGCGCCTCGACCGACGACGGTACTCTCAAAGAGCTCGATGCCATCGCGGCTTGCGTTATCGGGGGCGCTTCCTTAATGGGCGGGCGCGGCACCATCTTTGGCGCCTGCCTGGGCGCGCTGATCATGGCCAGCCTGGATAACGGAATGTCGCTGATGCGGCTCGACGATTACCTGAAAGACATCATCAAAGGCGCGATCCTCGTCTCAGCCGTGGGCCTGGATATGTTCGGAAGAAAAAATTCTTAGACTCGAGTGATGCTAGATCAATTCCGGTAGCATTTCGACCGGCGCATTTTCTATCGTGGCCAGAAAATCCTCTTTTTGATTTATCGGGAAGACGGACAATGACGAGCGCATCGCGATCTGGATCGAGGCGGGAAATTTGTTGGCGGGAACGGGCGCGGCGCACCAGATCACACGCTTGCGGTGCACGAACGGGCAAGCGTCAGACACTTCATCAAAGTAATAATTCGGTTCGGACTGTACGACACCGAAATAAATATTCTCGGTATTGAGCGAAGGAGTGATGACCAGATCGCCGCTTTTTAATTCAAACAAAAATCGCGCCACCTGATCCAACTGCTGGCCGACGAGAGCGTTTGCATTCGGGCTGACGCTGCTGTGAATGTTCTCCAGATCGTCGCGGCTCGCGGCCGCAGAAAAATCCTGATCCGAAAACCATCCCACCGCGGCGTATCCGCCGTCGATAAAATGATCGGTATATTTTCCGAATTCAGCCCGGACACAGAAGATTCGATCCATAAATTTGTCTAGGTAAAAGCAGCAAAGCCTTTTTTCACCTTCACCTTAACACAGATCATGGAACGCGGGCATCCTGCCCGCAACGAACGCTTCCGCGTTCGAAACCACCGGATGCTGCAAAGCGTTCAAATATATTCGCGCTCTGCATTCAAAGACGGGCAGGGATGCCCGCGCTCCATAATTTATGAAAGCCGCCGTCTTATTGTAATTTCAAACCGGTGATCAATTTCCCTACTTTGTCGGCCTTCATTTCGGTGAACCACATGTTGCCGTCGGGGCCCTGGATGATGCGATGAAAAACCGTCTGCTGCGTCGGCACCGGATAGAAAGTAAAAGCTGATTCTGGAAGATTTGACGGCGCGGTGGTCAGGATCGATTTGTCAATCTTGATGATGTAATCCGTACCGGCCGGGAACGGGTTATTTTGATCGACGTATTGCTGTACCCAGAGATTTTTTTGGCTATCGAACGACAACCCGGCGAGGATCATATTCGCCTGCTTTTTCGGCACCGCATACTCCGTGATATTTCCCTGCATATCTATGCGGGCGACCTTGTTTCCGGCTTCTTCGGAAAACCACATTGCCTGGCCGCCGGGTTCGGGCACGATGGCGATCGGGCGGCTGTTGTGCGTAGGAATGCAAAACTCATCGACCTTGCCCGCCTGGGTCACGCGCGCAATCACATTTCCGACCAGCTCAGTCACCCACATATTTCCATCGGGACCGGCTTTGATATAGATCGGCACGCTGCCCACCGTCGGCAGCGCGAAGTGCTGGACTTTGCCGTCCATTTTGCCGTCTATTGTGATCTTGCCAACCGTGCCGGTCGCCTTGCCGGTGAACCAGATGGTTTGCCCGTCGGGCGCAAATGCCATCCCGTGCGGGTGCGAAGGGATCGGCGCCGGACAGGTGGGACACGCGAGATTGACATCGATCGTTTTTTGGATCGTGCCCATCGGCCCCACAAGCACGACCTTTCCGGCAAATTCCAGCGTCACCCACAAACGGCCCATCTTACTAAACTCTATCCCGTGCGGGCCGCTCCCCAGCGGCATATTGAAAAAGGTCATCTTGCCGTCCAGCCCGATTTTTACCACCTTGTCTTCATTTTGCCCGGTGATCCAGATCTCTTTTCCCACCTTTTCCTGAAAAGTGATCTCATGCGTCGAACCCGTCGGCGAATTGTGATGCATCGAGCACCCCATTATGTCAGGATGATCGGGATAATTGATCGCAAATTCGATCACCGAACCAATGTTCTGCGCATAAGCGCCAAGCGAAAAGGCAAATACTAGTACCAATGTTTTAAAGACAGCAGCGAATCGAAATGTTTTCATTCTTTTCTCCTGATATTTTTTTTGGTCAATGCGTTACCGGAAGTTTTTCACTCGGACATTCGCGAAAAAGCGTATTGTCTGCTCTATATTTTTGCCGAGGAGAAAAGCAAACTTCCTTTGAGCGCCGATGCAGCATCGTCACAGAATTGAATAAAATCTGCGGAAAATTTTACCAAGTTGCCCTTTGTATCAAAGATAATTTCGTTGATGACAAATTCCCCGCTTATCTTGTTGCATCCCCTGCTCTCAACCGAAAAGGAAAATCCCGGATTCCCAGCTTCCTGGAAAGGCGCTCTTTGGGCATTCTTATGCGAACCGGCTGTCAGTTGCTTCCCCTCCGGAGCGGCAAATGTAATTTCCATTGACTTCTCTTCACCGGTAATTGAAAAAGTGACTTCACTTTGCGTAACTTCCTCAGCAGCAAATTTATAGTTTTTTGCGGATATCGTCGCAGTCTCTCCTTGCCCGATGAATTCGCCGCTCGGACTCTCATAGGACAAGTAACATTCCGGCGAACCCTGGATCGTTTTTCGGGCAGGTACCGCGCCAAGGCTGTCTTCCGGTTTTTTAACCGGGAGATCATCAGGAGAACCGCTCCCGAAAATAACATTGCGCGGCGCGCGAATCGCCTTAAAGCCTTTGATCAAATTAGTATTCGGCTTGCCCGGAACGGAGCGCGTAAGTACACTGTTTGTCTCGCGATCAAATTTTTGATCGGATATCTTCCGCAAAAACTCTCCGACCGGCAGTTTATTTTTTGTTTTCCGCGCCTGGTCCAGGATTAAAATAGTTCTTCGCGCGATCCGGCCCAGCATAATCTCCGCATTTTTCGGATCGTTCACCATTTCCACATAACTTCCGGGAAGGGTGGCAAAAATAGCGATACCCGGGCCGCGAAATTCATTCAAGACCCGAAGTATTTTGAAACTATCGTTCAAGTTTTGCTCCACCTGCCGGGTGAGAAACGGAGAAGCTGCGGATCTTTCTTTTCCTTCATAACATGAATCCAGCAACAGCATGTATGATGACGTCACTTTTTCGATCTTATCGGAAATGTCACCGGCATGAATCGCATTTTTGGCCATCACCTCAATAGCATTTTCGGACATTTTCTTTGCATCGTCGGAAGACAGAATAAATCCGCCCGGAATTGAAAAATGATTCCAGCCAATGCCTTCTGAAATTCCGTGTCCGCAGAAATAAAAAACGACCAGCGGATTGGGCGATTTCGACTCTTTTACCTTGACGAGAAGCTTATCAAGCGCATTTAAAACGTCCTCTCTCACCACGAGTTTGCCGTTTTCGGAAACAAGGGTCATCCCGTAGACGGCCCCGGCGCCGTCGAGATAGGAAGCCATTTCACGGGCGCTTCTGGCCCCGTCATCCAAATCCGCGAAACTCTGTAATTTGACCGGCCCCGTCTCGCTTCCCGGCGGAATAATATCAAGATAGTCCGTATTACCAACGGCCAGGTAAAATATGTCGTATGTTTGAGCGGCCTGGGCAGCGGACGCTTGCGCAAAAGCCGCTGACATAAATACGATGAGCAAAAGTTTTCGCATGACAAGTAGTAAAGTTTATTCAAACCAATTGTTTTTGGAAGATTCGCGGCAGGCATTGATCAGATCGTAAGCGCGCTGTTTCAAACGATCCTCATCTGAAGCACCCTGTAAAAAGTCGTCTATTTCCTTATGAAAATCGATGATCGTTCGTTCGACGGCTGCGTCTTTTACATAAATAAAATCGCCCCAGTATATACTGTTGAATTCATCGACATCCTTGGCAAATTTTTCCTTGTCGTTTTTATATCGCGAGGCGGCAATTCGTCCCACGACATTATTGATCCGACTGTAAACGGACAACTGTTTTTCCCATATCCGGCGCTTAAAATCCAGCTTGTCATTTTCCGCCGTCTGCTCGCGTTGGCGCTGCGATTGGGCCGCTTGTCCGGCGGAAAACTGCCAAATACCGACTAGGATACCGGCCACGGTAATAACAGGGGCGATAAATTTAGCTGTAATATCCCAGCGTCGGTAGGTTTCCTCGTTCATAAAAATTGATCTTCACGTCTTAAAAAGCAGATCGACCGTGTATTGATTCATCGTCTGTGCTCTGATGCGCAGGCGCATACGCTCTTTGCCGGCCTGCTTGGGAGGAAATGTCAGGACGTAAGTTTTATCACCGATCGTCAAAGCTACGTCGAGAGCCGATTCTCTTTTCAAACTCCAGTTAAAGCTTTGCACCATTATGTCGCCGTTTTCACATTTAAAGACGTTTACTTTTTTGTTACTGGAAAATACCCACTCTTCCCCTTTAACGCATTTCGAACCCATGGTCTTGACCATCTTTTCAAAGATCCACCGCTTTGAATTATTTTTGGTCAGTTTTGCAATTAACGCTTGCTCGGACTGCGCCGTGGCGGGAATTACGCCGACCAGTAAGACAAAAAATATAAATCCGAATTTAACGAGCATCCCTGTCATCTCCTCAGAAATTACCGCGTTCCAAACATTTTCTATTTTGTGGGTTGGCCAAATGATATTACTTGAAATTGCTTGCGGTAACAAGTTTTTGCTTTTGTCGGAAAATAATGGCCACCCGGTCAATTTCAATTTAAAATCCTCTACACTTTCGCGTACGTCAATCCGGTTTGGCCCTGGTATTTGCCGCCGCGGTCGGAGTATGAGACGGCGCAGTCTTCGTCGGATTCGAAGAAGAGAATTTGCCCGATGCCTTCGTTGACGTAGACGCGCAGCGGAAGGTTGGCAAAGTTTCCTATCTCGACGACGAGGCGGCCGGTCCAGCCGGCTTCGAGCGGCGTGGTATTGACCAGCAGCCCGGCGCGGGCGTAGGTCGATTTGCCGAGCGCGACACCGGTCACCCGGCGCGGCATATTAAAGGTTTCGACCGTCACACCCAAACCGTAATGATGCGGCGGTAAAAGATAATATTGCGAGCCATCGGCGGCGGTTTTGAGCGGCGGTTCGATCAGAGAATCTTCCTCGAATCTTTTCGGATCGATCTCGTCGTGGCGGATCGGGGAAAACACGCGGAAGCCGTCATCCGCCAAACGCATGTCATAGCCGTAGCTCGAGGCCCCGGCGGAAATTATTTTGCGCCCGTCCACTTCTCTTACCAATTCGGGCAGAAAAGGCGAGATCATATTGTGTTCTTCGGCCATCCGTCGCAGCCACAGGTCAGATTTGATCGTCATTATTCACCAATTATTTTGAATTTGTCGGAACCAAAAATATTGAAATAACAGTTTAGCAGACGAATGTCAAAATGACTGACCGGAGCACTGAATTCATGCGGCCGAGATGGGCGATAATGGCACGCCCCATTAATAGTTATTGACTTTAGCCTGCCCGCCTTCTATTTTTAAATATAGACGCGGATTATTACCAGACTTTGACTTCCTTCCGCGCGTCTTAAATTTGCACGTATCCTCCTTCGGTATTCTTTGAAGATCAGCATTTTTTCGGAGTAAGCAATGAGAAATTTTTCGCAAAAGACAGTTTATATAAAGCTGGCGGCCATTACTTTCATCGCGATGGTGGCTTTATTCGGTTTTTTTGGTTTTCTTAGAACCGAGCGAACGGCCGCATCCGTGACGGGGCCGATCCCGGGTGTCACCGGAGCCCCGAGTGAAAACAATTGCACGGCATGTCACACCGGCGAAAAAGCGGACCCCACCGGGATGACGATCACCGGGCTGCCCGTAAACTATGTGCCGAACAAGGACTATTCCCTGACTGTCACGCTAAACCACTTTAACGCAGTGATCTACGGCTTTGAAGCGACCGTCATAGACAAGCAGGGCGCGGCCGCGGGAACTTTTATTCTTCCCAAACAAAGCCCGGCGCAAATGCAGATCGTAGAGGGGCAGATCGATGACAATGTAAGAAATTACATTGAGCATACGCTGGCTGGGACGTCATCGATGACGCCTAACGTGAAATCGTGGAGCTTTACCTGGAAAGCTCCCGCCGCCCGAAAAGGAAAGATCAGTTTTTATGCCGCCGGGAACGGTGGTAATGGAGACGGCGATAACGGCGGTGATTTTATTCACATTACATCCGCCGCCACGTTTTCCGGTACGCCGGTAGCAAGTTTTGACGGCGACGGCAAGACGGACCTTTCGGTGTTCCGGCCAAGTTCCGGCCTCTGGTTTCACACTAACTCGACCGACGGCGGCTTTAATGCGGCGCAATTCGGCAGCGCCGGCGACATGGTCGTGCCCGGCGATTTTGACGGCGACGGCAAGGTTGACCGCGCGGTCTGGCGCCCGTCCAACGGCCTCTGGTTCATCCTTAAAAGCTCGGATAACGGACTGGCCGGGCTGCCCTTCGGCCTGCCTGGCGATATTCCCGCGCAGGGAGATTATGACGGCGATGGATATACCGACCTGGCGATCTATCGCCCTTCGACCGGAGAGTGGTTCATTTACCTGATCGGCACCGGACAGTTCCAGTTTTTTACTTTCGGCATTAACGGCGACAAACCAGTACCCGGCGATTATGACGGCGACGGCAAAACCGACCTCGCTGTTTTTCGCCCGAGCACCGGTAATTGGTTCATCCTGCAAAGTTCTAACGGCGCTTTTGTCGCGCTGGGTTTCGGGTCCAACGGTGACCGGCCCGTACCCGGCGATTATGACGGCGACGGCAAAACCGATATCGCGATCTATCGCCCGAGCAACGGCGTCTGGTTCATCCTGAAAAGCAGCGGCGGGCTGGGAGGAAATCAGTTCGGGCTAAGCACTGACACACCGTCGCAGGGCGATTACGATGGCGACGGCTTGACCGATATTGCGGTCTATCGTGACGGCACCTGGTTTGTGATGTACTCAGCCGATAACTCGATCGCGGTATTTTTCTTCGGCCTGGCCGGAGACATCCCGGTTCCTTCGGGGTATGCGCAGGAGTAGAGACGGAATCGGATACGGCCACGAATAACACGAATAAAGAATGTTTTCATTCGTGTTATTTGTGTAATTCGTGGCTAATAAAACCGTTTGGCTTACAAAAAAAGGCGATGAGTATATACTCATCGCCTTTTTTACACGCTCCCTTACAGTCGCGTTTCAGTGAGCCTTACTTTTTCTTGCCGCGGGTAATGTTCATTTCCTTTAAGATCCATCCGGCGTCGCCGAATTTTTCGGTCAGGAATAAAACATAGCGGATATCGACCACAATGGTGCGGCCCAGCGTGTCACTGACGAAGAAATCGTTGCCCAGTCCTTCGTAGTTTCCGTCAAAGGCGATACCAACTTGTTCACCGTTTGCATTGAGCACCGGGCTTCCGGAATTTCCGCCGATGATATCGTTGGTGGTGAGGAAATCGACCGGCACGGTTCCGTTCACGCCGTACTGCCCGTAATCTTTCTTTTCCCACAGCGACCTGAGTTTGGCGGGCGCGTTAAAAGGCTCGCGGCCGGTATCTTTCTCAAAGATGCCGTTAAGCGTCGTGAAAGGCCCGTAGGTGATCGATTCCTTCGGCGAATAGCCCTTTACCGAACCGTAGGTGAACCGCTGCGTGAAATTAGCATCCGGATAAAGCGTAGCGTTTCTAAATTCCGCCTTGGCCTGTACGAACGGCAGGCGATATTTGCCTACGCTGGCATTTAAGGCTTGCTGGTGCACGGTAACACCGGAAACGTCGTCTTTCATATCGGCGATCAATTCACCGAGCGGTCCGGCGGCGGTTTTCAGTTGATCCGCCGGCGACTCGAGCAGACTGTTGAGCCCCTTCTCGGTGGTGAGCGTTTCATTTTCAAATGCCTTGCGCGCAAATTCATCTTCGGCGCGCACGCGGGCATCGCCGCTGACACCGCCGAAACGTTTTTCGATCGCCGCTATCTTTTGTGCGGCAGGCAATTCGGCCGCTTTGCGAAGAAGGAATTTGAACACTTCGCGATCGACGAACGGTTCGCCGCCGGCCAGTTCCGGGATCGCTCCGCGGAGCCGGTCTTTCGGCACCTGTGTGACCAGCAAGGCCGACAGGAATCCGAAAGAATTGAGCTGCAGCATATTGCGCAGGACCAGATCTTTCAAAGCGCCTTTTTCATATTCAACATAAGTTGCGGTGAGTTTCGGCAGCGCTTCGCCGTATTTCGCTTTACGGGCCGCATCGGACTCGATCCACTGCGTTAGTTTTGCTTCTTCTTCCTGACGCTGCTTTACCAAACCGGCGCGGCGCATAGCGGCGACACCGCCCTCTTCGGCCTTGATGGTATTCATTAACGAGAATATGTCACTCTGCAACGCGATACGCTTCGATTCACTTTCGCGGCTCAGCGCTTCCAGTGCGCGAACCCGCGCACTAAGAACGTCGACGAGAAACGGCAGGTTAACATCCTGGTTGTATTTGATCGACGGGCTTTCGCGGTAGCGGGTCGTGCCGCCCGGGTAACCGATGATCATCGTCAGATCGTCTTCTTTCACGCCGTCGGCGGAAACCGACAGGAACTTTCTCGGTTTGAACGGAACATTGCTTGCCGAATACTCGGCGGCTTTGCCGTCCGCCCCTACGTAGGCGCGCATAAAGGTGAAATCACCGCAGTGGCGCGTCCACTCAAAGTTGTCCGGGTCGCCGCCGTAAAAACCGATGCTTTTCGGCGGAGCATAAACAATGCGGATATCTTTGATCGTCTGGTAGGTGAACTGGTAATAATACATGCCGTTATTAAGCGCCTGTATCTGCACTCGCTTATCGGCCCCGGCCTCGGCCTGCTCTTCTTTCTGCAGGTCCTGCATCCGTTTAGTGATCGCCGCGGGGTCACTGGCATCGACACCGCTCAGCACTTTGGCCGTGACATCGTCTTCTCTCAGCGTAATGTCAATGCTATAACCTTTCGCCGGAAGTTCTTCCGCGCGCGAGCCGGCGCGGTAACCGTCTTCGCCGTAATTTTTCTCGGGAGTAGAGGCCGCCACCAGCGCGTCAAAGCCGCAGTGATGATTGGTCAGGATCAGACCGTCGGGCGAAACGAATTCCGAGCTGCACCCGATGCTAAGACGCGGCACCGCTTCGGAAAGCCCGCCGGTTGCCGGATTATAGATATCGGCAGGACTGATCTTCAACCCCTTTTTAGCCAAAGGCAGGCCGGCCACCTTGTCCATCATGAACATACCCTCTTCCGCTTTGGCGGTAGAAAAAGGCATCATGGAAACGAAAATTATCAGCGACAGCACACCCGCGGTCAGCCTCGTTTTATTTATCAGCATTTTTTATTTTCCTTCTGAACTTAAATTAATCATGAAAAGTATTGCTTCTCATTTTCCATATTTCCTGGCAGGAATACAAACGGCATTAATAATGAGAACGTTACTTTGCCACGGAAGTGGCACCGGATATTAGCCGTGGGCGAAAGCCCACGGAACCGACGTACAACATTTTCAGCCCGGGCAGGCGACTATTTTATCGCCTGCCCGGGCTGTCCAATATCTCAAACGCCGGGGGTTGTCACCCCCGGCTAATATCCGACGCGCCTCCGGCGCTTTCACAACAAAAAAGCGAGCATCTCGCTCGCTTCTTTTCATTACTTTTGCGTAAAGCCTCTCGGCTCAACCGGTAAAAACCTTCGTGGATTTAAAGCCTCGTCGTTAAAGCGCACTTCGAAATGGAGGTGCGGGCCGGTCGAGCGCCCGGTGGTTCCGATCGCGCCAAGCTGGTCGCCGCGGCTTATCTTATCGCCGGCCGCGACATCTATCCGTGAAAGGTGGCCGTAGCGGGTGGTGATGCCGTTTCCGTGATCGACCTCGATCATATTGCCGTAGCCGCCCTGGCGTCCGGCCTTGATGACCGTTCCTCCTCCGGCCGCATAGGCGATCTCGCCCTGCTCGCCGTCGATGTCCATACCGGGATGGAATTCATAGCGGCGGCCGCCGAACGGATTGCGGCGAAAACCGAATTCGTTGTTTATCTTACCTAAATGCGGCCAGGCCGAAGGCGAATAGATCGCCCATTCAGGATTTCTTTCTATTACGGCTAACTGCTCGATGATCGCGGCTTCCTTGTCCTCAGATTGCTGGCTGAGGTCAAAAGCCGATTCGGGCCCGCCCTTTCCGTCGCCGGGGCGAACCAGGCGGTCGGTAAAGTCTTGCCGGGGCGCCGCGGCAGCGGGTTTCCGGGCCTGCTGGTGAAGCATCGCCAATTCCTGTTTATTTCTTTCGTTTTCGGCGGCCAACTGCGCATTGACGCGCGTCAGATAGACAGAATCGGCATACCTGAAAAGAGTAGCTGAACTGACACCTAAAACTACTAATAATGAACAGGCAAATATCTGAAAATTTCGCTTGGAAAACTCGATACGGCGAATTGCAATGTGTGATCTAGAAGAACGCGTGAATGTAAAAGTATAATAGCGGTCGTCCTTTGGCATTATAAAATGAAACTCCTTCTAACTTTTTTGCGCTCAAACTGCCGCGCAATAGGTCGCGAGGACACAGCCATCCAAAAAGGGCAACTGACGCGAATCCAAAACTACAAGAGGCCAAAAACACTTCAGGCTATCTCCTAACCTCTTATTTGGGTCATTGATGATTATTATTGTAACCGGTTAAAAGTTACGGGTTAGTTACAATTATCGGAAATAACAAGAAAAAAGGCAAGCTGGCGGGTTAAGTTTCCGGCCACTTGCCTTTTAAGTGTAATAATTACAGTGGTTTAGATTATATTTGCTCTTCTTTTTTACGCTGTGACCAGGCCTTGAGAATGAGATAACCGACGCCGATCAGAAGCGCTAAAAATGCCAGAACCAGGAGGGCTTTGATGGCGAACGTTAGAACACCGATAAACATGATCACCTGCCGTAAAGCCAATATAGCCACAGCGATAAGCGTCAAAATACCGCCCCATTTACCTGCCACTTTCAACATCGACATCATCATATATTTCTCCTAAAACAAAATTACCATTTAAAGAACGTCGCCCGTGGGCGATTCTTTCATTAAAAAGATATTATTTCCACGAACCCGTCCGGCGCGATGAATAATCGGCCGCGCGAAATGCCGTGACCTCCTCGAGGTCGGAATAAATTTCACCGGAAACCGGCGGCTGGCCGTACTCGTTCCAGGCCTTTCTTTCCGCTCTCTTACGCCAGAAATTCCACAGCAGGTAGACGCCGAAACCGATAAAAAGTACCGGCAGCATCTCACGCAGCGGCAGCCTTAAGCCGCCAAACATCTGGAATATAAAAGTAACTCCCAAAACCGTCAGAATAATGCCCCAGAGTACGGGGTTGCCGGAAAGGCGTTTCATCAGCAGATCTTCCGCGTCATTAGGCGTAATGCCCTGGCGTATCATCTGCGCCATCCGGAAAGCGTCGATCGCCGCATAGATCCATATTCCCAGAAAACCAAAAACAAAGATCGGCGCGCCATGTGTAGTCGCCGCGAGTTGGAACAACCCGGCAAAGACCGCAAAAAACGTCAATGCCTTGGCGGTCTGGCCATTGTAAGCAGCGCCCAGCCCGGGGCAGATCAATGATAAAAAGGTAGCCAGAAAAGGTGAACTCTGCTTTTTAACCAGCGGAACGGCGGGTGAGTAGGCTTGTCTCTGCAAAAGCTCGACGCCCATCACGATGCAATCCTGGCAATACGGAAAACCCTTGACCCGGTGGTCGCAGGCTGGGCAAAGATATTTGCCGCATCCATAACAATTTACCGCCGCCGAATTTCCCACGTGATAAGCACAGTTCATCGAGCCGGCCCTCCGTTCACGTAAGTCGGTTTTTGTTCACCCTCCTGAGGTTTTTGCTCAGCCGGTTTTTCCGCTGAAGGTGAATTAGTATCGATGCTCGAGCCGAAATTATTAAGGCCCGCTTCCAGCGAGTCGGCGCCTTGTATGTAGGTTTTGCCCGCCATTTCAAAGCTCTGTTGATAAACCGTGGTCAGCGAAGCATCCGCCGGTATCACATGGCTGAATAAAAGCACGGCAAAAAGCAGTACCATCGCAACCGGTGCCAATTGCGGCAGCGGTATCGAGATCGGCCTGAGCCATGAGCGCAGCCATTCCCCGGCCTGTGAAACCGCGCTTGCCCTGAGCGTCTTCGCTTCGGTAGTGCCCAACGTCATCTGCAGAATTCTATCGTGCAGGCCAGCGGGCAGCGGAAGCTCTTCCATCTTAAAGGTGTAACAAACCCCTATCGAACGCACGACCGCTCCGGGCAGGTCGGTACAGCCCTGGCAGACGGCCGCGTGGCGTTCCCAGCGATGGAAAAGCTGCGCGGGTAAAAATCCGTCCAAATAATCTGTCAGGCACTCCTCAAATTCATCGCAGCCCATTTCCGTTTCGGGCATGGTGCGCGCCATTATTCCGGCTTCCAGTTTGGTCAGCACCGGCGTCGGTTCCGCGATCACCCGGCAAAGCTCGAGATTGCCTCTTACTTCATTCAAAAGCTCGTGGCACAGCGGGCACTTTAACGCGTGCGCTCCCATTCCGCGGTGCACTTCGCCGCCCAGGCCGCCTTCAAGATAATCGCTCAACTGGTCTTCAAACTCAGAGCAAATTAAATTCTTTTCATCTTTTTCATTTCCTAATGTCATAACAAACGCTCTAACCAACCCCTTGTAAAAATTGCAATCAAATATTCATCATCAAACATTCACCACGCGCATCCGGCGCAATATCTTGGCCAATTCAATTCTTCCCCGGTTGATGCGGGACTTCACCGTCCCTTCCGGTATCTCCAGCAGATCGACTATCTCCTGGTAACTCAACTCTTCAATGTCGCGCAGTATCACGCAAACTCTCAGGTCCGACGGCAGCTTATTGATACCCGCCTGCACCTGCGCGCAAAGCTCGCGGCGCTCCATCTCGTTCTGCTGCGTTCCGCCGACAGCGCGAAGATGGAAGATATGATCTTCGACGTCTTCCGCCACTGAATCTTGCGGATTGCGCTGGCGTTTGCGGTAATCGTCGATTATCAGGTTACGCGCCAGCCGCATCAGCCAATTTGTCAAATCGCCCTGTTTCGGGTCGAACTGGTCTAAAGTCTTGTAGATCCTGACAAAAACTTCCTGGGTCAGATCTTCGGCAGCTTCGGCGTTGGACGTGAACCGGTACGCCAGATTAAATATCCGCCGCGAAAAATTGGAGACAATTTCTTCCCACGCCGACCCGTCGCCATTACGGCACCGCCGGACAAGATCCGCTCCGCTTTCGTTTATTGACAAGGCTTTTGCTGCTTCCAAAGTCTTTATTCTCCGAAAGATCTTCCGTGAACAAGGTTAAAACATTTTACCCTGTCAAATAGGCTTTACGATAGGGCCGGAGGGAAAGTTCCGGTAAAAGATGGGTTATTTGAGGGTTATTTCTTTTAGATTTTACGGCAAAGCTTTATAAGGCGGATAAATTAAATGATGCAGCAAACCCGGGAGCTCCGGTGTCCCGCCGGCAAGCGCGACTTGTTCGCTCTAACTATCGTAAAATCTAAGTCTTTCCAGATCGCTGCGCGACCCAGGCCGGCGGGACACCGGCGCTCCCAGGTAATCCGAATGATTTCCCGGTATCCAGATCAGATTTTTCTTTAATTTGTAGTGCCATTTGGGTTAATGTTATGTGCATGAAAATTCAAAAGCTTCCCATTTTGCTGGTTATTTCACTGCTGTTCCTGACAATTTCCACCCCGGCGCAAACTTCGGCGAGCCTTTCCGGTACCGTAAAAGACCAAAACGGCGCTTTCGTTGCGGGCGCCCGAGTATCTCTATTGGGCACGATCTCGCGTTCTGCCGTAACGGATGAGAACGGAAAATTCGCTTTCGGAGCGCTTCCACCAAGGGACTACGAGCTAAAGGTTTCCGCCAACGGTTTTGCCGAGCAATCGCAAAAGATCTCGGTCGTGGGCGAAAAAACGGAGATCGAGATAAAGCTCGAGGTTAAGGCCCTGACGGTTAGCGTTACGGCCGAAGTCAACCAGTTGATCGAACTGCAAAACGTCCCCCAGGCAGTTAATTTGATCGGGGAAAAAGAGATCTTCGAACGGACAAATCCCGTGCTGGCCCAGGCCGCGCAGGAAGAGGCCGGGGTCAATCTGCAGCGCACCAGCCCGACCATGGGCGGGTTTTTTATCCGCGGGCTGGTCGGCGGCAAAGTGAATGTTTTTATCGACGGGGTCCGTTATACCACGAGCGCCCAGCGCGGCGGAGTCAGCACTTTCTTTAATTTGAATGAGCCCAGCGGCGTGCAGTCCATCGAGGTCCTGCGCGGATCTAACAGCGCACAGTACGGCTCGGACGCGCTGGGAGGCACGGTCAGCATTTTGACGAAAACGCCGGTCCTGGGAGATAGCGAAGCGGAATTTCATGGCGAAGTTAACACCGGTTTTAACAGCGCCGACCGGGCCTTTGGCGGTTCCACGATGTTCAGCTATGGAACGAACCATTTTGGCGGCCTGGTAAATATTGCGGCCAGGAATGTGGGCGATCTGCGCGTCGCGCGCGGGATCGATTCCCACTCGGCGCTCACCAGATTTTTAGGGCTGCCGTCAAATATTCTCGGCGACCGCCTGCCCGACACCGCCTTTAAACAATACGGCGGCGCTTTTCGCCTTCATTACACGCCTACGGACGACAGCCAGCTCATCTTCAATTACTCGCGCGCTCAACAGGACGACGGCAAGCGCTACGATCAGCTTCTCGGCGGTGACGGAAACCTGATCGCCGACTTGCGTAACCTGATGCTCGACTTTGGCTACCTGCGTTATGTCAAAAATAACTTTGCCGGGTTCGACAGCGCGTCTTTTACCGCCAGCTTTAACAGCCAGCGCGAAGAGCGCGTCAATCAGGGCGGGCAGGGCGATCCGCTCGGCATTATCACCCACCAGTATGAAAGAACATCGGTGCTCGGGTTTGGCTTTTTTCTCGACAAGATGCTGCCGAAACGAAACTCACTTCTGATCGGGGGAGATATTTACAGCGAAAGGATCAATGCCCCGGCCTACACGTTCAACCCGCGTACGAACGTGGTAACGCTTTCGCGCCCGCGCGTGCCCGATGAATCCCGTTATCTTATCGGCGGCATCTATGTTCAGGACGGCTGGCAGGTCATTCCCAGCCGCCTGCGCCTCTCCGGCGCGCTGCGTTTTAACGGCGCAAATTACAAAGTACGTGCCGCCGACAGCCCGGTGGTGAGCGGCTTTCGCCTGTGGAACGACGATGATCTCAGCACCGGCGACCTGTCTGGACGCATCGGCGGAGTGCTGCGCGTTTATAAAGAATTTCGCGTGGCCGCCAGCTACAGCCGCGGTTTTCGCGCGCCGAACATTACCGACCTCGGGACTCTGGGGCTCACGGGCGACGGTTTCGAAGCCGATTACCTGACGGCGCAAAGTCTGAATGGCACGATCGGAACGACCGCCGATGCATCGGCAATTTCTACCGGTTTGCCGGTTCTCAAAGAACGCTCTGAGATCACCGACAATTACGATTTCAGCCTGCGTTACGGAAACCGCTATTTTGAAACCGAGGCCACGGCTTTTCTCATCGATTTCAAAGATGCGATCACCAAACAAACTTTAATTTTGCCGGCCGGCGCGGTGGGAAGCTCTCTCGGCGGCCAGCCGATCATTTCACAAAACTCGAACGGCGCGGTCTTTGTGGGGCTGGCGACCAATCCGGTCCTGATACGGGCGAATTATACCGGCGCGAAGATCTATGGATTTGAGTACGAGGCGGAAGCAAAGCTCACCCGCGACCTTAAACTCACGGCTAATTTTACTTTTATTCATGCCAAAGATAACGTGACCGGAGCGCCGCCAAACATCGAAGGAGGCACGCCGCCGCCCACCGGATTTATCAGCTTTAAATACGACCCGTCCGGAAAGCCTTATTGGGTTGAACTTTATTCGACAATGGCCGACAAGCAGGACCGGCTTTCCACTCTCGATCTGGGTGACAGGCGGACCGGGGCGACCCGCACCCGCGCGCAGATACAGAATTTTTTCCGGCGCGGGGCTTGTGTGCATGGGCTGACAAATAATCCCGACGGTCTTTGTGGAACGAATGACGAAACCATTTTGTTCCTGACCGGCGAAACGATCTTGCAGGTGCAGAACCGCATACTCGGTGTCGGCGTAACTTCGGCGCCGCTCTTTACCCGGCTGCCTTCCTATGCGATCGCCAATTTACGCGGAGGCTTTCGTTTCGGTGAAAGCTCCAGCATCTTTTGGGCCTTTGAAAACATTTTCGACCGCCCCTATAGAAACCCAAGCTGGGGTATCGATGGCGGCGGCAGAAGTTTCCGCGTGGCTTACCGCTACCGGTTTTAATTTACCTGAGCGGCTTGCCGATACGGCCACGAATGTCACAAATAACACGAATAAAGATCTTTAATGCTGGAAAGACGCGAAGTGTAACAGTTACAGGCTGTGACAATGTTACACCTATTCCAAAAATGTTACAGAAATCGTAAAAATCATACGCGATTACCCAAAAGTATATAAAAGCGGCTTGAAAAGAGCGGCGGGACTGATGAACCCCGCAAAACAGGAATACCGCGAGAATATTATGCTGATAGCTGTTCGTTTTTATAAGAAGGGATTTTGGAGAAGTTTGTTTTTTGGTGATCTTTATAATGAAGTCAGAACCGGGAACGCAGTGACCGGCTATGAGCGAAGCGAACTCATCTTAATCATTGGGATACTTGATAGAAATTTAAGCCGGTCACTGCGTTCCCGGTTCTGACCCGTTACTCTGCCCCTACGCTCGCAAATTTGAAGATTACCTCTTATTGTAATAAGGTAGTTTGTTTTGAACCGGCGCACGTCTGAACCAGATGCCGGAATTTACTAAGGGGTATTGTTGCCTGAATTGAAGGTACATCTAAAAAAATACGTCAAGTTTGCCGTCCTGATACTGCTGGCGGTTTTTATTTTGTGGTTTTTTGGGCGGAACCTGAACTGGGAAGAGGTTCGGGGAAGCCTGCAAAAGGCCGATAAATTTCAACTGGGGTTAGCGACGCTGGGCATCTGTTTCGGATATTTTCTGCGGGCGATGCGTTGGCGGACGCTGCTGCTGCCGATCACCAAAACCAGCATCCGGGAACTTTTTGCGACTACGACGGTCGGTTTTGCCGCCGTCTTTTTTATTGGCCGCGCAGGCGAGATAGTGCGTCCGATGTGGCTGCCGATGCGCGACCGCCGGGTGCGGCCGAGCGCGGCGCTGGTCACGCTGGGCGTGGAACGCATCTGCGACCTGGCAGCGCTGGTCGGCATCTTTTCCTTAAATCTGATCTGGTTCACAGCTCCGGCGGGCAGAGAGAGTGAATTTGTCTATGTTCGCCTGGCGGGCATTCTGATGCTTTGCTGCGTTCTGGCGGGAATTACTTTTCTTTTCGTATTTCACAAATTCGCGACGCCGATAATTACCCGGATAGAAAAATTTCTCGACCGGCTTACATTTCTCCCCGGCAGGCTGCGCAAAGTGATTATCAGCGTACTAAAGCAACTGGCCAAATCCCTGGATATTTTTCGTGATGTCAAAGAAGTGCTGGCCGTTATCTTTTGGACGCTCGCTCTCTGGCTATCGATCGCTATTCCGACGTGGCTGGTGATCAATTCTTTCGGTTTGAATTTTACTTTCACTCAGGCGCTCTTCGTTCTCGGCTGGGCGGCGATCGGTTCCGTGGTGCCGACACCGGGCGGAGCGGCCGGCGCTTTTCACGCGGCGACGGCCGGCGGGCTGATATTCCTCAATGTAGATCAGGACCGGGCGGCCGCGATCTCGATCGCCATGCACCTGGTGTTTTTTGCGCCGGCGGTTTTCTTTGGCGCTTATTATTTTCTGCGCGGCGACCTGAGCATCTCCGGCCTGCGCGAAGCGCTTTCCTCGGAACACGCGGTGGAAGAAATAGAACACGAAAAATCGCTCGTGACGAGTGACAAGTAACAAGTAACAAAGAAACTCGCCACTCTTTCTTGTTACTCGTCACTTATCACCCGTCACTCTTTACCTGCTACTATCTACCCGTGGCTTTCATCCTCAATCTTACCTGGCGTGAAGTGCGCTCCTCGTGGCGCAGGCTTTTGTTTTTCTTCCTTTGCCTTTCGATCGGCGTCGGTTCGATCGTCGCTTTGCGATCGCTGGTACAGAATCTGAACCGCGCGGTTTCCGGTGATGCGCGTAACCTGCTCACAGCCGATGTCGAGATAAATTCGACCTCGCCGCTTACTCCCGAACAGACCGCCGCCATTTACAACGTCACTCAAAAATTCCCGATCATCGACGCCCGCACTGAGACCATTCAGACAAACACGATGGCCCGCCCGGCAGACACGACAAAAGAGATCTCTGCCATGATCGAGCTAAAAGGAATTGAAAATAATTTTCCTCTGGCCGGCGAGTTTATCTTGTCCGACAAGAGGCCTTTTAGTTTCAGTTTATTAAAAGATCATGGCGCGCTGGCAGCTCCGGTGCTTCTTGATAAATTGGGCATTAAGATCGGCGACCGGATCCGGATCGGCGAAACCGAGGTAGAGATTCGCGGCACTTTTGACGAAGAGCCGGGCGGGATCAGCGGCTTTCGCATGGGCCCGCGCGTTTTTGTGGAAAGAAAGGTGTTTGACGAGGCGGGGCTGAATAATCCGGGCAGCCGGGCGCGGCGGCGAATGCTGTTTCGCACCAACGGCGACCCGCAGGAACTGGCCAAAGAATTGAAAGAAGCGGTAAAAGGCTCGATCGTCGGCGTGACATCTTATCGCGACGCCGAGCAGAATTTTGGTGAGCAATTTGAACGGACGGAAAATTATCTTTCGCTTTGCGGCCTGTTGATCCTGGTACTGGGCGGCGTCGGCGTGTGGAACGTCGCGCGAGTTTTTGTCGAGCAAAAGCGCCAAACCATCGCCATGCTGAAATGCCTGGGCGCGCGCGGGCGGCGAATAATTTTTATTTACCTGGCACAGATATTTTTGCTCGGTTTGCTGGGCAGCCTTTTCGGGGTCGTGCTGGCGCAGCTCGCGCTCTGGGGCGCGGGGCAAAGATTCGCCGAAAGCCTGCCGGCAAACCTGAGTTATCAACTGAGTTTTTCTTCGATCTGGCAGGGCATAGCTTTAGGCCTGACCATTTCCCTTCTGTTTTCCGCGCTGCCGCTGCTGCAGATAGAAAAAGTAAAACCGCGGCTGCTGCTGCGCGATGAAAATAACGAGCGCGTGCGGCGGCTCGACCCGACAAAGTGGTTCTTTGGCTTTGTGGTTTTAACAGGCATTATCCTGCTTGCGATCTGGCAGGCAAATTCCTGGCGCGTCGGCCTCGCTTTTGTCGGCGGGCTGGCGGCCACGTCACTGGTTTTATTCTTTTCCGCGTGGGTGCTGATGCTGCTCTTAAAACGGGTGCGTAAATTCGGTTCTTTTGCGGCCAGCCAGGCGATCGGCAGCCTGCACCGCCCGGGAAATCAGACACGGATAATTTTGCTGGCGGTAGGCCTGGGGACGTTTGTCGTGCTGGCGGTGCAATCGCTGCAGGTAAACCTCGTCCGGCAGTTCGATTTTTCGCGCAACAGCAATCTGCCCGCGCTGTTTTTGACCGACATCCAGCGCAGCCAGAAAGACGGCGTTCTTGAACTCATCAAACAGCAGACCGGCGAAGATGCCGAAATGATACCGACCGTGCGCGGACGGATCGCCGCCGTCGACGGGAACCCGGTCGATTTCGGGCAGCGCGAAGTTCGCCGTGAGAGCGGCCAGTTGGGGCGCGAATTCATTCTTACCTATCGTTCGCACCTGGAAGAAAACGAGAAACTGATCGACGGGAAATTTTGGGACGAGACGCCGGCCGCTTCCGATGCGGAGGCTGAAGTTTCCATCGGCGATTCGATGCAGGGCGTGATGGGAATGGACGTCGGCAGCCTGGTCACCTTTGATATTCTCGGCCGCCGCCTGACGGCACGCGTTTCGAGCGTGCGAAAATTTGACGCGCAGCGAACGCGCACCGCTTTTATGTTCGTCTTTCGCCCCGGCGTGCTGGAAAACGCCCCGCAAACTTTTATTTCCACTATCACTACAAAATTATCCGGCGCGGAACGCGGCAAGGTCCAATATAAGCTGCTGGAAAAATTCCCTAATCTTTCGGTGATCGATGTTGTCGATGTCCTGGCAACTATCCAAAAACTGCTCGGGAATTTTACGCTCGCAATTTCGGCGATCGGGATCTTTGTGGTCATCAGCGGATTGCTGATCCTCTTAGGCTCCGTCGCTCTGACCAAATCGCAGCGGATCTACGAAAACGCGGTGCTGAAAACGCTCGGCGCCAACCGCCGGACATTAGCGATCATCCTCTTTACAGAATACGGGCTGATCGGTTTTCTTTCCGGTGTCATCGGCGCTACGTTTGCGCTGGCGCTTTCGTGGGCGGTAACAAAATATATTTTTGAGATCGATTGGGAGATCGACTGGAGCTTGATGATCGCGGGCGTCCTGATCGAAACCGTTCTGGTAATTATTGTCGGCGTGCTGGCGAGTTTTGATGTGCTGTTCAGAAAACCGCTGGGGATCTTACGCTCGGCGTAAATTAATGAATAACGATGAATGATCAGTGATTAATTAAGCTTATCTAAAGTGTTTTTTTGGCCTATCAAACAAGCTCATCTGGTAGCTCGGCAGAGCGGGCGCAAGCAACCCTTCCGAACTGCAAATTTATTTAGATCTTATTATTTACCTTAAAAGCCGAAACACTTCTCAGGTCCGGAAGGGTTGCTTTTGCGCCCGCTCTTAAAAGCTATTGGTCGAACTTTATAGGCAAGCCCCGTTTCACTTTTGTTTCATTTCTCCGAGTGAAACAAAGTGAATACTGAACGTTTTTGCAACGCGGTTTTGGGAATTTTGCGATTCAAAGAACGGCGGTCGAGTAGGGGCGGGAGTCCCGCGCTGCCAGAGAATATCTGAAGAAGCATCAAAGATGAAGAACGGTTTTTATCCAACCGGGAGTTTTTGTGTCATTTGCAGCAAAAAAGGTTCAAAAACGCCTGCCTCACATTAAACACAGGAAAGAAAATTTTCTCCACAAAGGCACCGCACGACACAAATCGATCACCTGTACCCAAAGTTTCAAATGTTTCACATTATAAAGAATGAGCATGTGACTGGGGGCGCCGGCCGGCTCTGTCAGTAGCGTCTGCGTTAGCAGATGCGTAAAAGCCGCAAGCAACCCTTCCCAACCTGCAAATTTTATTTACTTGAATGCTCATTTTATTTATCACGCGAGCAGACAAATCTCTCAGGTCAGGAAGGGGCGCCCTGCGCCCGCGCTTAAAATCCTTTAGGCAAATCCAGCTTGTCGTCGAACAGCACGTCAGATGGAAATTTTGCAAACCTTGCATAGGCGAGCATAACTAATAAAGGGGGCAATCGACTCTCGTTCTCATAAGAGCTTATACAGCTTCGATCCAGCCTCACATCGTACTCCTCCAAAGCCGTAGCCATTTCGGATTGAGGTAGCCCAGACTTGAGGCGAATGCGCCGCAATTTCCCGGCCAATTTTTTCGGCCCTTCGACCTTATTTTTGCCCATAAGAAATCCCGCTCCTTTCGGATAGCTCATTCCTTTGCAAAAAAAGATAGTTGGGGTTCTTTTCCTTTTCGGATTTGAGAGATAAAGTTATTTGTAATTCATCGATGCCGGGAGAAATAAAAAACTAAGCAATGATGAAAGCCGTTGCGTTATATCTATTAGAGACGGCCAAAAATTACTTCAGTAAGATAATAGTGGTAATTACCACATTTGTCAATACGATCTCCGACTTTTTCCCATTAGGAGGATTAGCCTGATGGGAAAAGCTCCTAGAGAGCATCCGGAAAAACTGCCTGAGAAACTTCTACAGATAAGATCGGGTTTAGGATTATCTCAAAATGAGATGCTGGTAGAATTGGATTTGGCTGACAAAATGGATCGCAGCGCGATTTCTGGTTACGAAACAGGTAAACGAGAACCATCGGTAATAACGCTCTTAAAATACGCCCGCCTGGCCGGAGTCCATATGGACGTACTGGTCGATGACGAAATGGATTTGCCTAAGAAGTTTCTTAGATAAAGACGGGCGGGCGCAAGCAACCCTTCCTGACCTGCAAATTTATCAGACTTTAAAGTTTCTATTAAATTGAGGTTCTCAAAGACGATGGTCTGGGTTCATCATTCAAGCCAGCCACCTCTTAGGTCAGGAAGGGTTGCTTGCGTCCGCTCTTAATAAAGCTATTAATTAAAAAAACATTCACTCTCATTTATAATTAATCACTAATCATTCACCATTATAAGTTAAACTTGAGCCATCTCTCCGCCTGTTCGTAATAAGGAAATTTCTTCTCATCCCTTTTAAACGCGGCCGAATGTTTTCGCTGGCGGCCGTTTACGATCTCGATCGGATGCTTTATGTGGAGCAGCTCGTGGTAAAGAATGTACTCGACCACGTAGGCCGGCACATTCTGGTTGTCGAGACTCTTGCTGATGACGACGGTGTCATGCGTTGCGTCATGGTGCCCAAGGATGCGGCGGGTCTTCGTCTGCGACCACGTCAAAACGGGTTTCGGCAGTTCGTTCCCGAAATAATATTCATTGATCTGAATAAACATCTGGTTGAGATCGTAAAACCGCCCCTTGGCGGAGCTCACGATCTTGCGCCCCCTCGTCTTCCTGCTTTCTTCCGACCGGTCCCGGATATGAGACTGCAAAATATAGTCGTTAAAGAGCCGGTTGGCGCCCGGAGGCATTTTTCGCCGCATGAGTTTGGCGACCAGAATGGCGGCCAGCGCCCGGTGAACATACAGCGGTGCGTCCGCCAATAATTCCGACAGGCGGATATAGGCTTTCTCATCGCGCAGGCGAATGGTATTGTTTATCCCGATGTAAGGATAAAACCTGATATCTATTTCCGGGGCCCGTTTTTTCCCCGGTTGTTCAAAAGCGGCGATGTAGAAATTCTTGATGAAATCGAGCCGTGTTTGAAGGTTTTCCTTGTTAATCATTGTTTTTCAAATAAATATTGACATTTTCCCTGTCAAAATGATATTCATTTTAAAGGGGCAGGAGTATATCTGCCAAAGGATATGCCTGCTTTTCGCACATAATGTCCTTTAAGACCTCAAATTTCAGCTCTCTTCCAGATCAGATCTTACCTTCAAACCGCAAGGAGGCTGTGCTTTCGGCGGTGATCAAAGAGCATTTATTGACCGGTGAGCCGGTCGGATCGAGCACGGTGGCGGAAAAATTTGCCAGAGCAGCCGGTTGGAGCTCAGCAACGATCCGAAACCTGATGGGAGATTTGGAGGAAGCGGGATTTGTAGAGCAGCCCCATACATCGGCCGGCCGCGTGCCGACCGACAAAGGGTACCGCTTTTATGTTGACAATTTGATGGGTGTTTTGAGCCTTTCCAGCAGCGATCTTGATCTGATCAACAGGTCTTTCGGATTTATGCCGGTCCGGGCCCAGGAGGCGTCTGACAATTTTGCGGACAATGTGATGGAAAAAACTTCCCGCCTCTTGTCCGGCATCTCGCAAAACATCGGCATAGTGGTTTCGCCTTCCCTGGCGCAGGACCGCTTGCAGCACATCGAATTTGTCAGCCTGCCTGACAAAAAGGTGCTGGTAGTTTTAGTATCCGCGCCGAACATCGTGCACAACAAGATCATCCGGCTGAAAGAACCGTTTCTGGCGGAGGAACTTGAAAGCGCGGCCAGATATTTGAATATTGAGTTTCAGGGCAAAAGCCTGGCTGAGATCCGCGGCGAAATTCTGCGGCGGATGCACGAGGAAAAAGCCCTGTACGACAGGCTGCTGCAGAATGCAATGATACTTTGCTGCGGCAGCATCGAGGACGAAGAAGATTCGATCGGTGAAGTTTATGTCGAAGGAACTTCGCATATTTTGGCAAAATCCGATTTTGCCGGAGATGTGGACAGGCTTCGCGAACTGCTTTCAACCATCGAAGAAAGATCGCGGCTGGTACAGATACTGAATGAATGTATCGATCGCGATGCCAATCTCAGCGGCAACGTCCGGGTCGTTATCGGCCAGGAAAACGCCGCCCCTTCACTGCGAAACTGCGCGCTCATTACCGCGCCCTATCGCTTCGAAAACAGCTCCACCGCGGGCATGCTCAGTGTTTTGGGCCCCACTCGGATCGAATATGCGCGGATCATCGCCATCGTCGGTTACGTCGCCAAAATGCTTGAGAAAAGTATGAGCGACACCTCACCTAACTCATAAATTCCAGTATCGCCACCGTCTCGGTGGCTGTCGCGAGTGCGTCCCGCGCTCGCATTGATAAGAGAGTGAAGGCGAGACGCCGGCGCTACAAATTGTTCCAATTTATAAGGTCAGAAAATAAAAATGAGTCTTGAGCAAAATTTAAAAGATGAATCCGCTAACGGGATAGAACCCGGCCGCGTTTCTTCGTTCGACGATTTTCTAAAGGAACTCGAGGAAGCGGAAAAAAATCTTTCGATCTCAGACGATCTGGTGGTCGAGTTCGAAGACTCTTTCGACGACACCCAGTCGAGCGAGGCGCAAAGCGCCACGGAAGAATTCGCCCTGGAAACTTTTGCGGCACCCGAGCCGAAAAACAATCCGGCCATTAACCGGGCCAGCGACCGGGCCTCTGCTCAGGAATTGCAGAAATTACAGTTAAAAGTTTCCAGCCTCGAGGAAGAACGCGGTGACCTGCGCACCCTTTTGCAGCGCCGCCAAAACGATTTTGATAGTTTCCGCAAGCGCACCGAACGCGAGCGCAGCGAAACGTTTGAAAACATTTTAGGAAAACTTTCCGCCCAGATGCTGCCGGTCGTGGATAATCTCAGCCGCGCGCTGGGATCGGCCGAGCAGGTCGCGGAAAAGAGCAAGGAATTTGAACTTTTCATCGAAGGTATCTTACTGGTAAGCCACCAGTTAACCGATGTTTTGATCGAGATGGGCCTGCAGCCTATCGCGCCTCTGGGACAGCCCTTTGACCCGCATTTTCACGAAGCCGTCGCCACCGCTGAAGATGGCGAAAAAGAACCCGGCACCGTGATCGAAGAAATTTTGACCGGTTACAAGATCGGCAAAAAAGTGATCCGTCCGGCAATGGTAAAAGTTTCGATGGCGCCGAGCGCCGCCCCAATAAAAACCAGCGCCGAAGGGTCTTTATCCGAGGAAGAGCCAGCATCCGATGAACCGGATATTCCTGCGGAAAATGAAAGCGAAGAATAAATGTCTTCTAAATCCTTCCCCGTTTTAACCCCGCAGTCAAACCCCTAAAGACAGGTAAAAAATGTTATGAGTAAAGTAATCGGAATAGATTTAGGCACCACGAACTGCTGTATGTCAGTCCTGGAAGGTGGCGCAGTTCAGATAATTCCTAATAAGGAAGGTGCCCGGACCACTCCATCGGTAGTCGGTTTCACCGAAAAGGGCGAACGCCTGGTCGGCCAGATAGCCAAGCGCCAGGCCGTGACCAACCCGACGAATACCCTTTACGCGGTCAAGCGATTGATCGGCCGTAAATACAATTCGCCGGAAGTCGAAAAAATGCGCACGACCGTGCCTTTTGAGATCGTCGAATCAGGCAACGGCGACGGCCACATCAAGGTGATGGAACGCACCTACAGCCCGCCGGAGATATCCGCTATTTTGCTCCAGCGCTTAAAAGCCGCCGCGGAAGAATTTTTGGGCGACACAGTCAGTGAAGCCATCATTACCGTGCCCGCTTATTTCGACGATATGCAGCGCCAGGCTACCCGCGACGCGGGCAAGATCGCCGGCCTCAACATCGAACGCATCATCAACGAACCGACGGCCGCCGCGCTGGCCTACGGCTTTGGCAAGAATCGGAACGAGAAGGTCGCCGTCTATGACCTCGGCGGCGGAACGTTCGATATCACGATCCTCGAGATCAACGACGGCGTTTTCGAAGTGCTTTCCACTTCCGGAAACACCTTCCTCGGCGGTGAAGATTTCGACCAGCGCATCATCGATTGGATCCTGGAGAATTTCAAAACGGAAGCCGGCATAGACCTTTCCGGCGACCGCCTGGCCCTGCAGCGGCTGAAAGAAGCGGCGGAAAGAGCCAAGTGCGAACTCTCGTCCGTGACGGAGACCAATATCAACCTGCCCTTTATCGCGGCGGACGCCAGCGGGCCGAAACACATCAATGCCACGCTGACGCGCGAAAAATTCGAGCAGTTGGTATCGGACCTGGTGGAATCGACCGTCGAACCCTGCCAGAAAGCTCTGTGGGATGCAAAATTGCAGCCTGCCGATATCGATAAAGTCATCCTCGTCGGCGGGCAGACCCGTTCGCCGATCGTGACGCAAACCGTGACCGAACTCTTCGGTAAAGAACCTTCGTCTGAGATCAACCCGGACGAAGTGGTCTCGATGGGTTCCGCCATTCAGGGCGGCGTGCTGACCGGCGATGTCAAAGACATCGTGCTGCTGGACGTGCTGCCTCTCAGCTTAGGTTTGGAAACCCGCGGCGGTTTGTTCGTCAAACTGATCGCGCGCAACTCAACGATCCCGCTCAAAAACACGATGACATTTACCACCGTGGTCGATAATCAATCGACGGTGGAAATACACATCCTGCAGGGCGAACGCGAAGTTGCCGCCGGCAACCGCTCGCTGGGCAAATTCGACCTGGTCGGAATTCCGCCGGCAGCGCGCGGCGTACCGCAGATCGAAGTAACTTTCGAGGTCGACGCCAACGGCATCGTCAATGTTTCCGCCAAGGACAAAATGACCGGGTTGGAACAGGCGATGCAGGTCACACCTTCTTCGGGCCTGGCGCCGGATGAGATCGACAAGCTGATCATGGAATCTGAAACGCTGGCCGATCAGGACCGTAATTCAAAAGAATTGATAATGCTGAAAAACCGGCTCGATACGCTGATCAAAAATACGCAGAAAGCTATGGCTGAATTTGGCGGTTCGCTCAGCGAAGACGACCAGAAGAAAGTCGCCGATGCGGTAACCAAAGCCACGTTGGCGGCGCAAAACGATGATGTTAACGACGTGCGGCTGGCCTTGGGCGAGATCGAATTGTCGGCTAACATCCTGACTACAGCCCTGTTAAACGTTTCGGTTTAACGGAAGCTTGAAAAAATACGGTAAGTACCGTTAGAATTAAGGGACGTCAGTTCATTATGTGGGCTGACGTTCTTTTTGATTGTATTGCGATTTAACTCCTACGAGGCTTATATGCGTGAATTTGGTTACGGTTGGGAAAAATTACATATTGCAGTCCATATTCTTACCGGCATTGAAAGTCAAAGAAATAGATTGATCGATGCTGTCTCCAGCAGCTTGGCCCACATTATGCCTGACAAAGACCTTCCCGAAGAACTACGAGATCCCTTTGAACAATTCATGAACGAGATGACGTCTATTGAAAGTGCTAGTGAAGGCAGCATTCGCGCAACAATAAACACTTTAGAGGAAGCAGAAATCAGGCATGCGTTCGAAAGAATTATAAGTTTTTATGATACGGTTTGTAGGTACCAAAAACCCCTTAAATAATTAGATGACCAAACGCGATTATTACGAAATACTGGAAGTAAGCAAAACCGCCAGCGATCAGGAACTCAAAACTTCCTATCGCAAACTGGCGATCAAATATCATCCCGACAAAAATCCCGGCGACAAAGAAGCCGAGGACAAGTTCAAGGAAGCCGCCGAAGCGTATTCGGTGCTTTCCGATAGTGAAAAACGCGCCCGCTATGACCGGTTCGGACACCAGGGCATGGGCAGCGGCGCGGGCGGGTTCGATCCCGGTTTTTCCAATATCGAAGACATTTTCGATCTCTTCGGTTTCGGCGATATGTTCGGCGGAGCGGGCCGCGGCCAGCGGCGTTCCAGCGCGCAGCGCGGCTCCGACCTGCGTTACGACCTGGAGATCACATTGGAAGAAGCCGCCACCGGCAAGGCGGAACAGATGCGCATTCCCCGGCTGGAAACCTGTGAAGAGTGTAACGGGCGCGGCGCCGCCAAAGACACTCAGCCGGAAACCTGCCCGACCTGTGAAGGCGCCGGACAAGTGCGTTACCAGCAGGGATTTTTCTCAGTCGCGCGCACCTGCGGCCAGTGCCGCGGCAGCGGCCAGATAATTAAGACACCCTGCCCGGTTTGCCGCGGCGAGGGGCGTGTAGAGAAAACAGAGAACCTGGAAGTGAAAATTCCGGCCGGTGTGGAAACCGGCTCGCGGCTGCGGATCATCGGCGAAGGCGAAGGTGGTGTGGGCGGCGGCCCGGCGGGCGATCTCTATGTCGTTATTCATGTCGCCGAGCACGAGAGCTTTGAACGCCAGGGAGCCAATCTTTACGCTTCGGTGCCGGTCTCATTTGCGCAGGCTGCGCTCGGCGCGGAGATCGAGGTCAGGACACTGGACAGCGAGGAAAATTTGAAAATTCCCGCCGGCACGCAAACCGGCACCGTTTTCCGCCTGAAAGGCCACGGGCTGCCGAACCTCGGCGGGCGCGGCAAAGGCGACCTTTTCGTCGCCGTCTCGCTGGTCACGCCAAAAACCCTGACCCGCGAACAGCGCAAACTCCTCGAGCAACTCGCCGAGATCGAAGACACCGATTTCGCCGACGAATCCTTTATGGATAAAGTGCGAAATATCTTCGGGTAACATGGAGCGCCGAATTTATTCGGCACGAACGCTCAGCGTTCGAGGCGGAAACGCGACAGTTATGGAGCGTGTATAATGACAAAAAAACACGCTCCATAACTGCCCTGGTTTCTGCCTTAACACTATGAAAGCCGCCGTCTACCAACAATTCCAACAACCTCTGTCGATCCAAACCGTCGCCGACCCGGTGGCGTCAGACAATGGCGTTGTCATAAAAGTCATGGCCTGTGGCATCTGCCGCAGCGATTGGCACGGCTGGATGGGAAACGATCCCGATATCAAACTCCCGCACGTTCCGGGACACGAACTCGCGGGCACGGTTGAAGCGGTCGGTAAAAATGTAAAAAACTGGCGCGCGGGCGACCGGGTGACGCTGCCTTTTGTTTGCGGATGCGGCCGCTGCGCGCAATGCATTTCGGGTAATCAGCAGATCTGTGATCATCAGTTCCAGCCGGGCTTTACTCACTGGGGAGCCTTCGCCGAATATGTGGCGATCGACTATGCCGATACGAATCTTGTTAGCCTGCCGGAGGAAATAGATTTTGTCACCGCGTCGAGCCTGGGCTGCCGCTTTATCACTTCATTTCGCGCCGTGGCCGAGCAAGGCAAAGTGGCGCAGGAACAGTGGGTTACGGTGTGGGGCTGCGGCGGAGTCGGACTTTCGGCGGTGATGATCGCCGCGGCGCTGGGAGCAAAGGTAGTGGCGATAGATATAGCCAATGACAAACTTGAACTGGCCGGTGAGATCGGCGCTTTTGCGACGATAAACTCCGCCGAAACACCAAACATCGTCGAAGCCGTAAAAGACATCACCGGCGGCGGAGCGCATGTCTCGCTCGATGCGCTCGGGCACCCGCAGCTTCTGTTTGATTCGATATCCTCTTTGCGCAAACGCGGCAAGCATATTCAGGTAGGAATAATGGAAATCGGGCAGCACAAAACTTCCATACCAATGGACCTCGTCATCGGCCGCGAGCTCGAAATTCTCGGCAGCCACGGAATGCAGGCGCACAAATATCCGGAAATGCTGGAGATGATCGTGTCGGGAAAATTACAGCCGCAGAAGTTGATCGGGAAAACAATTTCGCTGGAAGAGTCTTTAGCGGAATTAGTGAATATGAATTCGTTTGCCGCGATAGGAGTGACGGTGATAGATCGGTTTTAGAGGCAGAAACCAGGGCAGTTATGGAGCGTGTAGTTTTCGCACTAAATCAAACAACGAATTACTCAAATTAACTCGAATTAAATTTATTTGAGAAATTTGTGAAATCGTTGTTTGATTTTTGGCTTTAGAAACACGCTCCATAACTGTCGCGTTTCTGCCTTTCCGTTATGAACCAAGTTTTGCTTTTACTGCTTCGCTGACCATTTTGCCGTCGGGGTTTTTCCCGGCCAGTTTCGCCATGGCGGCTTTCATGACGGTACCCATTTCTTTGGCAGAGGTTGCGCCGGTTTCGGTGACGGCTTCGGCCACCGCCGCATCCACTTCCTCTTGCGAAGCGGCTTTCGGTAAATACTCCTCGATTATCGCGGCTTCGGCCTTTTCCTTGTCGGCCAAATCGGAGCGGTTAGCCTTTTCGTACTGCTCCATTGCATCCTTGCGCTGCTTGACCAGCGATTGCAGTGATTTGGTCACCTGTTCATCGGTCACTTCACCGCCGCCGGATTTTTCGGCGTTCAAAATAGCCGCGCGCATCATGCGCAGGGTGGAAACGCGCTCGGCGTCTTTGGCCTTCATGGCAGTGGTCAGATCGTTAGTTATCTTTTCTTTTAAGCTCATACTCTTTTACCAATTTACGTTTATCATTTATTATTTGTAATTCGCTTTTCATGATAGATGCTTAACGGTAAATCTTCAACAACCAGGCTGAAATGGCGTTTTGGCATAATTGCCGGAATTTTTCTCGCCGTTTTTTCGCTCTACCCGCAATTCAAGTTGTGGTATGTGCGCGGTGCCGATTGGCAGGGCGCCTATGCCTATAACGACATCGACGAGGTTGCCTACGCCTCGTACCTGCGCGCGCTGATCGACGGACGCCCGCGCAAGAACGACCCCTACACCGGGCGTGACGATTCGCCCGAAACCCCGCAGCCCGAATCGCTTTTCTCGATCCAGTTCGTTGCGCCGTATATGGTGGCGATCCCGGCCCGGCTGGTGGGAATGTCGGCTTCTTGGGCGATGACGGTCAGTGGAGCGCTGGCGGCGTTCTTAGCCGCTCTGGCGGTGTTTTGGTTTTTGGGGCGGCTAAGCGGCAACTCCCTCTTTGCGATGGCCGGAGCGCTCGTTGTGCTCTGCGGGGGAGCGCTCGCTGCGGGCGAGGGCGCATTTTCCGAGCTTTATCACGGCTGGGACTATGGGGCCTATCCTTATTTCCCTTTTCTGCGCCGTTATCTGCCGGCTATTCCCTTCCCGTTCTTTTTTCTGTTGGGCGTCTCCGTTTGGGCACTAGCCGGTAATGGCGCGGGTACTGAAAAGTTCAAAAAGCAGGTCTGGTGGGTGATCCTGGCGGCGTTCTGTTTTTTTGTGATGGCCTTCTCTTATTTTTATATCTGGACGAGCGCGGCGGCGTGGTTGGGGATCCTGGGGTTGCTCTGGCTCATACTCAGGCCGGAAGGCTGGAAGGCCGGCATCAAGAATTTTACCCTGCTGGCAGCTTTATGCGGATTGATCCTGGCCTGTTACGCCTGGCTGCTTTCCCAGCGCACCGAAACGATGGACCATGTGCAGCTTTTGGTGATGACGCGCGAGCCCGATCTGCTGCGGATGCCTGAGCTGATCAGCTATTTCGTTTTGCTCTTACTGATACTGGCGGCCGTTTTCAAAGTTATCAACCTGCGCGACCGTGCTACGGTTTTCGCTTTTTCATTCGCGCTGGTCCCTTTGATAACTTTCAACCAGCAGATCGTCACCGGCCGTTCGCTGCAGCCGATCCACTACCAGGTTTTTATCGTAAATTACGTCGCGGCGTTTTCGCTGATGTTTGCGATCGGTGTCGTCTTTAAAAACAGCTTTGAGAAATACCGGAAACCCTTTGCCGTAGCTTTTACGGTGTTATCGCTCGCGGCAGTCACGTGGGGTTTTGTCGAATGCCATTACACCGTGCGCGTTTTAGACGATGCTAATCTGCTCCGTGACGAATCAATGCCGTTGGCGCGGCGCTTATCGGAACTGGCAGTAGATGATAAACCTTCGCCCGATGCCAACCGCGCCGTTGTTTTTCCCGTCGATTTGCTGACCGGTGATGATGGGCCGACCGTGGCCCCGCAAGCCGTGCTCTGGGCGCGCCATCAGCACGTTTTTGCCGGAGTAAGCTGGGATGAAAACAAGGAGCGCTATTATCAAACTCTTTACTATATGGGCTACGACGAAAAGTGGCTCGACTACCAGCTAAAGAACGGCAATTTCGTGGCGATGATCGCGCTTTTCGGGTGGGGGCGTCACACCAATAGGCTGAGCGCCGAAGCCACGCCTCTCACCTATGGCGAGGTCAATGAAGAAGTACAAAAATTTGCCGCGTTCTACAAAAACTTCGATTACCGGAAAGCCACGCACCCGACGCTTTCCTACATGGTCGTGCCCAGCGATTGGAAGGATTTTGATTTTACTAACGTCGATAAATGGTATCGCCGCGACGAAGGCGAAGTGCTGGGAAAATTTACCCTTTATAAGCTGGAAATAAAACCGGAATCGGAGTGCGGCTGCTCGTTGGAATAACTATATTAGCCACTAATTACACAAATAACACGAATAAGGATTCTTTATTCGTGTTATTTGTGTAATTAGTGGCTAATATACGTGAAACTGCCTTTACCAGGCTACCTCCGGCTGCATCGTATTTTTCATTTCGGGGGTGCCTTGAAAAGGATGATCGGCGAGCACGGCGCGGATATTGATCTGTCCGAAAAGCGTTTCGAGATAGGCGCCAAAGCGATGGAGTACCGGCGTGAGGTCGGCGTCGCTGCGCGTGCGGACGATCTCTTCGACAAAACGCTCAAAAGTTTCCCAGTCCTTGAACATCAAAAAGCGCATCTCGGCTTCTACAAATTCGTTCAATTCCTTGTGCAATTTTTTCAGTTCCACGGCTTCCGGCGCGCTCTCTATCGATTGCACTTTCTTTTTCAGGTCCCAGATCTTTTGCCGCAATTTTATTGATTGGTCGAGTTTGATCTTGAAATTCGGGAATACTTTAATGGCTTCGAGTTCCGGAGCCACGGTCTGCGCCAGCCCGATCAGCGACTGCTGAATACAATCGCGCAAGAGGCTGTGCGCGGCTTCCATCTTGGCATAGATCAGCGGCGCCTGGCGCGTTTCACTTATCTCCGCCAGTTCATACGAATAGATCTTGCGGATCTCGACCGAGGTGGCGTAGACAACGCAATCCAGCGCTTCAAATAGAGGCACGCTGTCATCCCGGAAACGCAGCAGCCGGTTATTGATAAAGCGCATCATTTCCTGAAGCTGTTCATAGATCGCCGAAAAGATCAGCAGCGCGGGTTTTAGCGGCTTGTCCTTGGCCAGCATATCTTCGACCAGGTTGAGATATTTTAGCAGCCTGCCAAAATATGGAAAGACCTTGCGCAGATCGGCGTTGACCTCGGCAGGAATGTCTTTCGTCTGGAGGCTGTCGGTAAGTTCCGGCGGCAAATTCGAAGCGGCCTGGTTTTCCGCATCCGAGATCAGTTGGTGAGCGATCTTGAGATCTTCGAGTTTTTCACTAAAGAGAGAGCTGAATGCCAGCCAGCTTTGAAAAGTTATTTCGGGCGACTCGAGCAAATTCTCCGTCACGATCACGGAATTGCGCAGAAAAGCCGCGAGCTCTGAAAGCTCCTTTGCGCTGTATCCATGTTCATGCTGGTATTCCGGTTCGGCGGGCTTGTCCTCGTCCGAATCATTTCTGAGCGGCGGGGCATTTAACTGCAATACCAGTTTGGTACATTGCAGCAAAGCCGAGCGCATCAGCCGGGCCTCGTTCGACCAGTTTTTTGATGATGCCTTGGCCTTGGTCCCTTCTGAGAAAGGATGATTGCGCGTTTTTAAGTAACACCGCAATCCCACCAGCCACAAGCCCAGTTCGAATGACGCTGCTAAATGAATAGCCGCGCGATCCTTTCCGGAATTGTCGGACATGTGCGCCAAAGTTCGCGGACTCCCGTTTAGTTCATTGTCTGTTTGAGGTGACACAGTTAAGTTGTCCAATCGAAGATGCCTCTTTAGAATAAGTAAAGGTAGGTCAGTACGGAAGCCGGCAGGTGCTTCACTTTTAAAGTTTATCTCAAAAAGACCGATTTTTGCAATGTTTTTCTTTCTTGGAGAACGTTAAACAATTTTCTATAATGAATCTGATCATAGCGACAAAAAATCCGGGAAAGATCGATGAGATCCGCCAGCTTTTAACCGGGCTACCGATCGAGGCGGGTTACCTGGGTGATTTTGCAGATATTGAGGAAGTCGCGGAAACAGGCAGCACTTTCCATGAAAATGCGCGGTTAAAGGCGTCAGGCTATGCATTACAGACCGGTTCTTATACGCTGGCGGATGATTCCGGCCTGGAAATAGAGGCCCTCGGCGGCGCGCCGGGAGTATTGTCCGCGAGGTACGGCGGGGAAAATTTGGGTTATCCGGAGAAAATGGGCCTGGTACTGTCTAAACTGGCTGAGAGCGCCCACAAGGAACCCAATGAACGCCAGGCCCGTTTTATCTGCGTGATGGCGGTAGCCTCGCCCGAGGGCGAAATACTGCACGAGGCGGAAGGGATCTGCAGCGGAAAGATAGCCCCGGGGCCGCGGGGAACGAACGGTTTCGGCTATGACCCGATCTTTATTCCGGAAGGCTTTTCCGGAACCTTTGGCGAGCTTGGTGACGATATAAAGCAACAAATAAGCCACCGCGCGCGTGCAATTAGTGAAATAATGCGATTTTTATTGGATTTTACGCATATCTGACTTGACCAAGTGCGTTTTCCCCAGTAAAATCCGCTATTTGTTAGTGTTTCCCATATGAAACGTTAAAAAGATCACGGGGCGTGGCTCAGCTTGGTAGAGCGCACGGTTTGGGACCGTGAGGTCGCAAGTTCGAATCTTGCCGCCCCGACCATAAGCCCTGATAAAGAGTTTAGCCGAATAACCCCCGTCACGGGTTAGGTATACAAGGAATTTTAGAAGTCTTAAATATAATTAATTTGGAGGAATAGAAGAACATTATGGCAGGAAAGAAAATGACCCAATCTGAGGTTATCAGCACTTTGGCTGATAAATGTGGACTCAAAAAGACCGAAGTTAAAAGTTTTTTTGACGCAATGAGCGAACTGGCGGCCTCTGAGGTCAAAAAATCAGGCGAAATCACCATTCCCGGCCTGGGCAAACTGGTCAAATCGGACCGCAAAGCCCGTGAAGGCAGAAATCCGGCCACCGGAGAGCCGATCCAGATCGCGGCCAAAACGACCCTCAAGTTTCGCGTCGGCAAAAGCATGAAAGATGCTGCGGGCGTTAAATAAAATTCACAAAAAAACTGTTTTAACTGCAATTTTGCTTAAAATTTTTTCGACCGGCAGATACAACATTTGCCGGTTTTTTCTTTTAAACCACAAAATAAAGTAAATTTACCCCTTGTGAAAAAAAGTATATACAAAGTGTTAAAAAGATGTTAAGATAGTGCTTTGTTTGGCATACTACATTCATTTCCGGTAGGCGAAAGCGCACCCGGTAAATCGTTCAAACAAGCTTTTCAGGGAGGGCAAAAACCTTTTTCTGAAAAGGGGTTAGTGATACTTGAGATAAATTCAACAAGATATATTTATTTTATACGACGAGGTGAGAAAACGTGATCCAATTAAAAACTTCTTGGCTTCATGACCGAATTCTCCATATTGACCATATTCAGGCGCGCCGCTTTTTGAAATTGAGCGGGCCGGCTTTGGATATTGCCAGTGAAGGAATTATCCGGCATTTGAAAGCCTGTGAGAGAATGGACGTTAATCCCGATGCTTCAGCGGTGAGAGAGATCATCGATGATGCATTGAACGGCAGACGTGTCTATGCGGAAACTTCTGACGACCGCCAGGCTGCTTAGTTTTATTCTTAACGCAATACTTAATTAATAGGGCCGCTTCAAAAAAGCGGTCTTATTTCTTTTTAAAGGCAGAAACGCGACAGTTATGGAGCGTGCCATTTCAAGATCAAAAGATTCCATAAATTCCAAACGTTCGTCTGGAATATTGGAATCATGAAATTCTGGAATAGAGAGCACGCTCCATAACTGTCGCGTTTCCGCCTATTCTGTCGCCTGCTATTCGATCGCCTGCCGGAATATTTCGCCGAACAATCCGAAAGCAGAGACGCTGCGGCGCTTGATGCCCCGAGGTTCGATCCGGGTTTCGATAAAAGCGTAGCTCGTCACCTCGACGGTTTTTCCGCGCTCGGCCGCGATCTCCAAAAGTATCCGCACAGCGGAATCGTCTTTTTGCCGGGTGACGACTATCGCGCCGGTACCGGTGAAATTTGACGGCGTCTCAGGGCCTACGGCTTTTTCCAGACCGCCCGCCTGCAAACATTTCGCGATCGCCTCGGTATTTCCTATCAGCAGGTCTTCGGCCAGAAACGCGGCGGCAAATTCCCCGTCTTTGCTTTTCCACACTTCGGCGCCCGCGGATATCTCGGGTGTTTTGCGAAGATCGAACGTCTCGGAAATGGCCTGCTTTAATTTATCCCTGTCAGCGATCTTTACTATCGCCGCCGCCGAATTTCCGTCAGCGTCAAAGCGTGCGGTAATTATCCGCGGCCCGACGGCGCTCAAAAAAAGTTCCGGGTCATCGATGCCGTAAGGTTTCAGCAGTTGGCGTGAGAATTGCTCGAACAGCCTCAGTGTTTTCGGGTCGAGTTGTTTGGCAAGAGAAAGCACCGCCCCTCGCCATGCCAGGCGGGGATCATCCAAACTGTAACAACTGGTGGAAAAAATATCCGCGGGTAGATATTTGGGATCGCAACCGCCTTCGCCGGCTGATGTTTTGGCAGACGCTTTTATGGTTTGGAAAACAGTCCCGGCAAATTCTTTTTCGGTCCTTATGAAATATGTGTCCTCGACACCCGCCGGGGCTGCGCGCGCGGACCACGCCACCGGGCCGATCGTTTTCTGCATTATGTCGGGCAGGATCCCGGAGATCATTTCCCGCGTCAAAGAGTTTTCGCTGCTCTTGAGCGCGTAAGAAACCGACAGGTAATTTGAGAGTTCTTTGATACCGGCCGCGGAAACATATCCGAAGGCTATTTGATCCGGAGCGCCGTATTGTTCTTTAGCCTCCAAAAGATCTTTGTTGAGCCCAAGGTTTTCGCCCTTCCCTTGTTTGAGATCGAGACACTGCCTGAGAGTTTTTTCATTGTTGGCGATAATTACGACCGCGCCCGAAACCGCCGCGTAGATCTTTTTATCATCGCTGCCGGGTGCGCTCATCCATTGCATATCTGGGGCGGTTTGCTTCTCGACCGCGCCTTCCCCGCCGGAAAATCTACGCGAGAGCTCACGCAGGATCCTTTCGGCGGTCGCGGTGACTTGCGAGCCCGAACTTTGGGTATCGATGGCCAACGCGAGGTTAGGCCTCACCTGCAGCGCGGCTCCCTCATCGGTGCTCTCAAAACCGGTCACCGCCAGGGCAGCCTGCTTATTCTTCAGGAACGAAAGATAATTGTCGCTTTGGTCTGACAGGGACTGCCAGTATTTGTTACCGGTAAAAACGGCGCTGACTTTTGATAAGTCGTCTGTTTCCAGGTAGATAAGGGTTTCATTCGGCAGGTAGGCCTTGAGCTCGGCTCTTTGCGGTTCCCGGCAGGAGAGGGAATAAAACAGCAAAATAAGAAGTGAAAATTTTATGGTCCGTAAAAGCATTTAGGCGGCTGCGGCGATAATTCTAACACAAACGTGATATGGAAGATCAGCCAGGCGGAACCGCCGGATAAGACTTCCGATTTCGATCATTGACGTCACCTCAAAAATTATGATAATTAAAAGATACGATCATTCGATTGAGTTTAACCGTTCCAGGGACCAAAACAATTAGTTTACGTCCGATTTTGCACATAGCCTGTTCACGGGCGGGCTGTTTTTCTACATTGTACGATTGCGCGGGGTTTTTTTGATCGCTTCTTTTATATCCAATCCCCTGACTGCCTTTATATTTTTTCGATATAGGGTCGGATGTCTGTATCCGAAATAAGGATTTTTTTGATCGCAAGCTTTGAGGAGGGCTGTAAATAATGAATAAGAGAATGACCGCAGATTACAGAGGTATTGTACTGCTAAGTCTTTTCGTGCTGGGCGCCGTAGTCGCTTTGACTATTTTGCCTTATAAGTTTCAATCAGAGGCCGGTAATAAGAAAGGTGCCTGGCGCACCGAGAGTTTTGAACCCGGCTTTGATAACTATGATATTCGATCCGATAAAAGCGCCGCCGATTTTATAGCCGGCGCGCGGCAATCCGCCGGCAGGTCAGCCGAGCTCGTAGGCGCGGTCCGGGAAAACTTCACCAAGGGTGAAGAAACCCTGCGCCAGTCGATCCCCACTCTGAAGGTCGAATACAACGAGGACATCCGTACCCCGGAAGTGATCGCGCCCGACATCAATCAAGGCTTTAAGACGATTACCGGCGCTTCGACCGGCATCAAGAATGCCGAAACCCTGCGCAACTTTATCAGCCAGAACAACGATCTGATCGGTATGGACGACCGGCAGGCAAGCCAGTTGAAAGTGACCGCCGATTACACAAATCCGGACGGCAATCTTTCTTATGCTCACCTGGAGCAGTTCATAGGTGATATCCCAGTATTTCGCGCCGAGATCAAAGCGGGCTTTACCAAACGCGGCGAAATGTTTCGTGTGATCAATAACCTGGCCCCCGGCCTCATTTATGATGCGCTTTCCTCTGATTTTGGCGATCCCGCCAATGCGGTCAAAGCGGCCTTTACCAAGGTAACCCGCCGGATGACTGCGGACGACACCACGTTTAACGAAGCGGATTCAACTAATCTGAAGGCCGTTTTCGGCAATGGCGATTGGGCGACGACCGCGGAAAAAATGTACTTTCCGACCGAACCCGGCGTAGCCGTGCCGGCGTGGAGAGTCCTTATTTGGCAGCCGGTCAATGCCTATTACGTCATCGTCGATGCCCAAACCGGCACGATGCTCTGGCGCAAGAACCTGGGCAACGACCAGCTCCAGAGCGCCACCTACGAGGTCTACCAGGCCCCGACATCCTGGAGCGGTATCGCCGGCAGCCCGGCAACGTTTTCACCCGGCCCGCTTGATCCGACGCTCGGCTCGCAGGCCCCGATCGGAACCAGAAGCAATTTCACCACGATCGGCAACGAAGGCCCGAATAATTTTAATACCAATGGCTGGATCACCGACGGCAATAACACCACCGATGGTAACAACCTGGAAGCCGGTCTCGATCTGGACGGCAATAATGTCATCGATGCGGGGTCCCAGGCCACCGGCAGCCCGAATCGCGTCTTTACGTCGCTTTGGAATCCGCCGCCGGGAAATCCCGGTCCGGGCGATGCGCCGACGGCAGCAGAAGCGAGACGCGGTGCGGTCATCCAGATGTTCTATGTCATGAACCGCTATCACGATGAACTCTATAAGTTAGGTTTTACCGAACAGGCCCGCAACTTCCAGGCCAACAACTTCGGACGAGGCGGCGTACAGGGTGACCGGGTATCGGCTGAGGGCCAGGATTCATCCGGAACCAACAATGCCAACTTTAATGCCGGCGCCGACGGTACGCGCGGCAGAATGCAGATGTTCGTCTGGACCGGTCCCAGCCCGCAGCGTGACGGCACCGGCGACGCCGAGGTCATCATTCACGAAGTAACGCACGGAACTTCGAACCGCCTGCATAACAACAATGCCGGATTGAATACTAATATGTCCGGCGGTATGGGCGAAGGCTGGGGCGATTTCTTTGGACACGTGATGCTTTCACGTCCATCCGAACCGCTCGATTCCGTAAATGTTACCGGCGGCTATGTGCTGCTCAACGGCTTTGGCACCGTAGGTAATAAAAATTACTACTACGGTATTCGCCGCTTTCCGAAGGCGCGCCTGTCATTTACCGGCGGGCCGCAAAACCGCCCGCACAACCCGATGACCTTTGCGGACATCGATTCAAACCAGATCAACGTTACCAACGGCGCCTTCCCCGCTATGACCGGGCCGCATATTTCCACGACCCCTGACCAGGTACACGCTGCCGGCGAGGTCTGGAGCAGCGCTTTGTGGGAAGTCCGCTGTCAGATGGTCGCCCGGCTGGGTTTCCCTGTCGGAAGCACAAAAGTGCTGCAATTAGTGACCGACGGAATGAAACTGGACCCGAACGGGCCGACTTTCCTGCAAGCGCGGGATGCGATCATCGCCGCAGCGGCGGCCAGCGCCAGAGCACCCGAAGCCGCGGCCGATGTGGCCGATGTGCGTGAAGGTTTCCGTATCCGCGGCATGGGTTTTGGTGCTTCTATCCAGAGCTCCGCCAGCCCGGCGCGCGTTACTGAGTCCTTTTTCTTTTTGAATGCGATCGTTACTAACCCGATCACATTTACGGACCCGGCTCCGGGCGGCAATAACAACGGTTTTGCCGATCCGGGTGAAACGATCCTGCTCTCAGTACCGGTCAACAATACGACCGGCAGCACGGTAACCAATGTTGCGGTAGCAGCCAACGCCGGCTCGCCGGTCAGTTATGGTTCGGTCGCGAATGCGGCAACGGTTTCCAATACGATACCGTTCACCATTCCGGCAAATCAGGCTTGCGGCAGCAGCATTAACATTACGCTTAGCCTGACCAGCGATCTGGGCACCCAGACGCCGGCCACCAAGAACATTTCGATCGGCCAGCCGATAGTCGGATTTACGGAGAACTTTGACGGCGTGACGGCCCCTGCCCTTCCGGCAGGCTGGACGACCGCGCTCACGGGAACGGGTGTTGCTCCGACCACTTCGACAACGAATCCGAGCAGCGCGCCGAACGATGCGTTCTTACAGGAACAGGCTACTACTGGAACGAATGCACTCGAAACCCCGGCTATCCTGATCAACTCGGCTTCCGCCCAGCTAACCTTCAAGAATCTTTTTAATCTTGAAAATACGTTTGACGGAATGGTTTTGGAGATCAGCAACCCGGCGGTCAACGGCGGCGCCTATCAGGACATCCTTACCGCCGGCGGCAGCTTTGTCAGCGGCGGTTATCGTGCCGGTATCGTACAAAGCGGAACCTGTACCGATCCGCTCAATGGACGGCAGGCCTGGACGGGACTTTCCGGAGGAACGACCGCGGCCCCGACCTATATCGATTCCGTGGTCAACCTGCCTGCTTCAGCCAACGGACAGAATATCAAGCTCAGGTTCCTGGTCGGATCCGATTGCAGTGTTGTCGGTACGGCAACACCGGGAGCGAGAGTCGATTCGATCGTAATATCCACCGGCTCAAGCTGTACCTCGGTAGCGGTTAATTCCGATTCCAGGGCCGACTTCGACGGTGACGGCAAGACCGATCTTTCGGTGTTCCGCCCAAGCGACGGCAACTGGTATCTGAACCGCAGCACCGCGGGCTTTACGGTCACCAGTTGGGGAATCGCTACCGATACCCCGGCACCGGCCGATTATGATGGCGACGATAAGACAGATGTGGCCATCTTCCGTCCGAGTGACACCATAGGCGTACCGGACTTCCTGGTCTTAAACAGCGCGACCAATACGCTGTCCGGCATGGAATTCGGTTCTACGGGTGACATTCCGGTCTCAGGCGACGTCAATGGCGACGATAGCGATGACTATATCGTTTATCGCCCGTCCACCGGCGTCTGGTATACGATGGTCGGACCCAGCACGGTCACGATCACGCCTACCGGCACCGGATTAACGCCGCTGAGCGGTGATTTTGACGGCGATAACAAGGCCGATGTCGCGCTCTACAACCCGTCCACCTCCACCTTTAGCGTTACCAATAGTGGCGGCGGATCGGTCCTTCTCCTTTGGGGATTGCCGGGCGACAAACCCGTCATTGCCGATTACGACGGTGATGGAAAAGACGACATCGCGGTGTTCCGTCCGAGCAACGGTTTCTGGTATGTACACGGCAGTTTCGGTACCGATATCTTCACTCTTTGGGGCATATCGACCGACGTGCCGGTACCCGGAGACTATGATGGTGATGGAAAAGAAGATGTGGCCGTTTATCGCAACGGTATCTGGTACATCAATAACACCACCGCCGGCGTTCAGATAGTCAGTTTCGGCCTCGCGACTGACAAGGCAATTCCGAATGCTTATCAACACTAGTGGTTTAACCACGCAGACAAAAAGGGCCGGCTTTTGCCGGCTCTTTTATTTGGTAGACCCATGCCCTAAAACTGTGGGGTTAATCTGTAGGATCTTCATTCGGAATAGATAATAACTGAGAGATGACAGAGGATAGATCCGAATCTCTCAGCTATCATCTATGATCTTTCATCTATTCCGAATGGTTATTTGATACCGCACCACAGTTTCAGGACACTACCTTTTATTTTTCGCCGCTTGACGCGCGGGTGGTGTTTCTTTAGCTTATTTCTTAATGCCGGACTTAAAAGAAAAAACAGCGCAGATCATCAAGCTGCTAAAAAAAGAATATCCCGACGCGCGTACGGCGCTCGATCACAGCAGCGCTTTTGAGCTTCTTATCGCCACGATCCTTTCCGCGCAATGCACCGATGTGCGTGTCAACATCGTCACCGCCGATCTGTTTCGCAAATACCGCAAGCCGGCGGATTATTTAGAGGTCTCAACTAAGGAACTCGCCCACGACCTGCGCTCGATCAACTTTCACACCAACAAAGCCAAGAACATCCAGAAGACTTGCGAACTGCTGATCGAAAACTTTGGCGGCGAAGTTCCCCGCAGCATGGAAGGGTTGCTGACCTTGCCGGGCGTGGCACGCAAAACCGCTAACGTAGTGATGGGTAACGCTTTCGGGATCGCCAGCGGAGTGGTAGTGGACACGCATGTCATGCGTTTGTCGCAGCGGCTGGGACTGACCGGGCAGACGACGCCGGAAAAGATCGAGCTGGATCTGCAGGAACTGGTGCCTAAAAAACATTGGGTAATATTTTCGCACTGGCTGATACTTCACGGGCGCGCTGTCTGCAAAGCGCGCAATCCGCAATGCCAAAATTGTGTGATAGAAAAACTCTGCCCGTCTTCGCGGTTAAAGGGTGATGTGGATCTGTGGGAAATGAATCAAAATAAAGTCTGATGAAGCGCTAAGGAGCGCCCAATTTATTGGGCATTAAGGTAAGCCGAATAAATTCGGCGCTCCAACTAAAACTCGATTCCCTGCTGGGCAAAGATACCGGCATTGAAAGGGTGTTTGATCTCGGTCATTTCGGTGACCAGATCGGCGGCTTCGATGAGTTCAGGCGGGGCATTTCTGCCGGTGAGTACAATATGCAAATGAGGCTGTGCAGAGCGTACTTCTTTTATCTCTTCTAAAACTTTACCCACGTCTAAAAATTTGTAATCGAGAACATAGACCAACTCATCGAACACCAACAGCTCATATTCTTTGCTGCGCATTTTTTCGACACAGAGCGCCCAGGTTTCTTCCGAAGTTTTTATGTCCTGCGCGGGATCTTTCGTGTCCCAGGTAAAGCCGTCGCCCATCGTGTGGACCTCGATACCGAGTTTGTCGGCGGCCTCGTGCTCGCCATAGCGGTCGTTCTTGGATTTCATGAACTGGATGAGGCAGCAATGAAGCCCGCGTCCGGCGGCGCGCATCAGCAGCCCCAGCGCGGCGGTAGTTTTACCTTTGCCGTTGCCGGTGTTGACCATCAGCAGGCCCTTGGTATTTTCGCGGTAATCTTCGCGCCGCCACTTATAACGCTTTTCTTTGTTCGCCCCAGTAGGCATAGCTGAAGACATATAAGAAGTTAATGCAGATCTAAAAATAATAGCTGACAGCTATTAGCCATCAGCTTATAGCTATTTTAGAATTTCAAGGTTAAACCAGCGCCGGTTCCAGAAGTTCTTCGCCGACAAAACTATCCTCGTGCCTGGCCACGGCTTCGAGCACCGCCGCGACGATCTCGCGCTCGTTCGTATCCCAGTCGCCCGTGACGCGGCAGCCGGCCGCATTTTTATGCCCGCCGCCCCCGAATTTCTCGGCCACCTTGGCGACATTTATATCGCCTTTCGAACGCAGGCTGACGCGGAAAGTGTCGGGGCGGACTTCTTTCATATACACGACCGCCAGCACTTCTTTCGCCGTCAGCGGGATATTAACAAAGCCGTTATTATCGCCTTCGACCGCGCCGGTCTCTTCGACCATTTTCAGGTCCTGGCGCAGGATCGCCAGCCGGCCGCTCTCGTCGCGTTTTACCGTACCCAGCACTTTATTCATCAGTGCTACATGGCTCCACGGGTAACTGTTGTAAATAGCTTCGGAAATTTTGTGCGGTTTGACGCCGATGCGGACCAGTTCGGATGCAACTTTGAAAGTGCGCTCGGTGGTATTGGAATAATGGAAAGAACCCGTGTCCGCGACCAGCGCCATATAAACGCAATCGGCTATTTCTTTGCTGATCTTTCCGCCGATGGCTTTGCACAGGTTGTAGATCATCTCGCCGACGGCCGAGGCGGTCGAATCGATCCAGTTGACGTCGCCAAAGAGTTCGCAGGTGGCGTGATGATCGATATTGACGATGAATTGCCCCTCCAATCCTTCGATCCCCGGGCGCAGCGCATCGGAACATTCGATCACAAAAACAGCGTCGTATGTTTTATCCGTTTTACCGATCGTTCTTATCTTGTCCGAGCCGGGAAGCTCGCGATAGGAGACAGGTATCTCGTCACGAAAAATGATCTCGGCTTCTTTTCCCAGAGACTGCAGCAGCCAATATAAACCAAGGGAAGAACCGATACCGTCTCCATCCGGACGAGCGTGGGTGGTAATGCCAAAAAACTTCTTGCTTTCAATTAATTCTACAACTTGACCTAACATCTTTTCGATCTGGGAGATAGCGGCAAAACTTATTCCCCGTCCGCTAACCTTTCTTGCGTTTCATCTTTCTCCGGCGCCAGGTCTTCTAACAGCGTTGCTATCCTCGCCGCTTTTTCCTCTACCGTATCCCGCGCAAAATGCAGGTGCGGCGTGTGGCGCATATTCAGGTTGAGGCCCAACTGCTGGCGGATATACGGTGAAGCATGCCTTAAGGCCTTGAGGGCTTCGTTTATATCCTTTTCCTCACCTTCAATAAGTACAAAGACCTTGGCGTCTCTTAAGTCATCCGCCACCCGCACATCGGTTACCGTAACCGCCTCTACGCGAGGGTCTGAAAGTTCAAAACCGACTATTTCAACGAGTTCTTCGCGTAAAAGTTCCGCGACTCGCTCGGGCCTGCGCATCTTACTTCACCCGCCTTATTCTAAAGAAGTAGCGGCGATCTTCTCGATCACATAAGCTTCGATCTGGTCACCGGCCTTGATGTCATTGAAGTTATGCAGACCGATACCGCATTCAAAACCCTGCCTGACCTCGGCCACGTCATCCTTAAAGCGCCGCAGCGATTCCAGTTCGCCTTCCCAGACAACGACGCTGTCGCGTATCAATCGGGCTTTGGCGTGACGCTTCATAATGCCGTCGATCACGCGGCTGCCGGCCACTGCGCCGAGCTTCGGCACTTTGAAGACTTCCGTAACTTCGGCCTTGCCGATGATCGCTTCTTTCTCGATCGCGTCGAGCATTCCGATCATCGCCGCGCGGATCTCTTCCTCGATCTTGTAAATGACCGAGTGGAGCCGGATATCGACCTGCTCCTGCTTGGCGACCTCGGCGGTGCGCGTTTCCGGGCGCACGTTAAATCCTATGATGACCACGGCGGTCTGCGTGTTGTCAGCTTGCGTAGCCGAAGCCAGCAAAACATCCGATTCGGCGATGGCGCCGACACCGGCGCGGATCACGCGAACCTTGACCTTGTCGGTCGAAAGTTTTTCCAGCGTCGATTTCAGCACTTCGACAGAACCCTGCACGTCGGCCTTCAAAATGATAAGAAGTTCCTTGACCTCGGCCAGTCCTAGAGACTCGATACCGCGGCGGGTCGATTTCGCCAGCGCGCTCTGACGAGCTTTCATCTGGCGCTGCTGCGCGATCTCGGTCGCGCGCGAGACATCGGCCACTACCTGGAAATTGTCTCCCGCGTGGGGAACACCCTGCAGGCCGAGCACCTCGACCGGTGTCGCCGGCGAAGCTTCTTTAACTTCTTCTCCGCGGTCGTTGAACATCGCGCGAACCTTGCCGGATATCTGGCCGACGATGAACGGATCGCCGACACTCAAAGTTCCCTGCTGGACCAGGACCGTCGCTACCGCGCCACGCCCTTTATCAAGCTTGGCTTCGAGCACGACACCGGAAGCGCGCCGGGTCGGACTGGCTTTCAGGTCCAAAATGTCCGCCGTGAGCAAGATCGTTTCCAGCAGATTGCTGAGATTTTCTTTTTTCTTTGCCGAAACGGCAACCATTTCGACGTCGCCGCCCCAATCGATCGGATTCAGGCCTTGCTGGGCCAGTTCCTGTTTGACTTTGTCGGCGTTGGCGCCGGGCTTATCGATCTTGTTGATGGCAACGATGATCGGCACATTCGCCGCTTTGGCGTGGTCGATGGCCTCAATGGTTTGGGGCATCACACCGTCATCAGCCGCCACGACCAGCACGACCACGTCGGTCGCCTTGGCGCCGCGGGCGCGCATCATGGTGAACGCTTCGTGGCCCGGCGTATCGAGGAAAACCACCCGGCGTTTTTGTTCCGGGTGATCGGCGCTCGGCACATAAACACTATAGGCCCCGATGTGCTGTGTGATACCGCCGGCTTCGCCTTCGGCGACATTTTCCTGGCGGATCGCGTCAAGCAGCGATGTCTTACCGTGATCGACGTGTCCCATTACGGTAACGACCGGCGCACGCTGAAGTTCCGTGTCGTCCGCATCGGCCGCGATGAGTTCTTCAAACTCTTCTTCGACCACGATCTCTTCAAAGGGGACGAAGCTGATCTCGTAACCGAAATTTTCACCCAGTTCGATCGCCAGCCTTTCATTGATCGGCTGGTTGAGCGTGGCAAAGACGCCTTTTTTCAAAAGAAGCTGCACGATATCGCGCGGGACGATGCCGAGTTTTTCGGCAAAGTCGCGAACGGTCGCGCCATCGGCGAGACGAACATGTTTTGAGTCGTTTTCACCGGCGGCCACATTAACCTGATCGAGAATACGCTCTTCGATCGACTTCGGACGCGGGGCTGAAACCTCCTGCTCGTTAAACCTGGCATCTCTACCGCCTCGCCGGTCGTTGCCCCGGGCTTTCCCGGTCGAGCGGCCTTTCGGGCGGCGCGAATCCGGCGAGGGAACGTAATTGAGCTGCGGGGTCGAAGTTTCGCCCGGCGTGCCGCGCAATCCTTCTTCCCTGAATCCTTTTTTGCGGGCAGGGCGGTCACCGGCGGCCGCTTCGACCGCTTTCGGAACGCGGGCGGCAACTTTTGCCTCTTCCGACGCCTTGATGGTTTTCAGCGCATCGGCGGAAATGCGGATCTGCTTGACCTGGGTGCCCTGTTTGACGACCTTTACTTCAGGAGCTTTGACCGGCGCCGCGACTTCTTCCGCTTCGGCGACGTCGTCGGCGATGACCGGCTCTGCCGTTTCCTCGATAATTTCGATGGGCTCTTCTTCGGCGGTTTCGGTGACAATGGGTTTCTTGAGTTTTCGGACCTGCTTATCGGCCTTGGCCGGAGCAGCGGCCTCCTCAACTTCGGGGACCGGCTGGGCCTCTACCACCACCGGGGTTTCTTCTTCCGGCGCCTCTTCCGGTGTTTCTATGACCGGTTCTTCGGCGGCGAGCGCTTCTTCCTCGAGCTTGGCCTTTTTAATGACCTTGATCGCTCTGACCGGCGCCGTTTCTTTTTTGGGGAAATATTTATTGCGAACCTTGTCCGCGAGTTCCTTCGGGACACTGTTTGAAGGCACATCAACATCCGCCCCTTCGCGCCGAAGGTCTTCGATGATGCGTTTGGTGTCCTGCTTTAGCTCTCTGGCTAAATCATATACTCTGACTTTGTTTGCAACTGCCATCTGTTTTCGTTAACTATCTCAGTACCTTTGGCGAATTCTATTCACCTTTTTCTTCTTCCGACTCATCGGCTTCTGCAGCTTCTGCGGCGATTTTTTCCACTTCTGCTTCGGCCGCTTCGTTGGTCGCGAAAGTTTCATCGCTCGATTCTTCCGCTTCCTCTTCGGTTAATTCGGCGGCGTCCAGAGGATCCAGGTCTTCCGTCTCATCGGAGATATCTTCGGCCTCGATCTCATCTTCGGCTTCCACGGAATTTTCAGTGGCGTCTACCAGGGCCTGTTCGAAAGTTTCCTCTCCAATATCCAGTGAGCCCGAACCGTCACCGGCGTCTTCGGTCTCCAGGTCCTTGGCCAATTCTGCGATATCCGCCAGATTGGACGGTTCGGTATCGCTTTCACCGATCTCGTCGGCGGCCTCGGCTACTTCCTCACCAACTTCTTTGGCATCCTCGTCCATTTCTTCCCCCGTAGCTTCCTCGTTCGCTTCTTCGCCCGCTTCTTCAGCTTCAGTTTCTTCCTCTGCCTGAGCGTTGCGCATATCGACGATCGCATTGGCCGCGGACAGAATTTTCTCAGCCTCGTCCATACTGATATCGAGATAATCGACCAGGTTATCAACCGACGCTGCCGCCAGAGCGTCGATATCGACAATGCCTTTTTCCTTCAGGTCTTCAGCCTGGGTGGCCGAAACGCCTTCGAGTGCGGAAACCGGAACAGCTTCTCCGGCCGCCATCATTTTACCCATCTGAATGGCGATCTCTTTCTTGAGCTCGGCTTCGCTACGAATATCGATATTCCAACCCACCAGCCGTGTCGCCAAACGGACGTTCTGCCCGTGTTTGCCGATCGCCAGCGAAAGCTGGTCTTCGATCACGATCACTTCGATCTGGCGTTTCTGGATGTCGGTGATACGCACCTGCGAAACTTTGGCCGGCGCCAGGGCATTGGCCGCAAATACCGAAGGTTCATCCGACCACTCGATGATGTCGATCTTTTCACCGCGCAATTCGCGGATGATCGATTGCACGCGCGAGCCTTTCATACCGACGCAGGCGCCCACCGGATCGACGTCTTTTTCATTGGACGCGACCGCGATCTTGGCGCGTTCGCCGGGTTCACGCACCGCCGATTTGATCACGACCGTGTCGTCGTAAATTTCCGGCACTTCCATTTCAAACAAACGCTTGAGCAATTCTTCCGAAGCGCGCGAAACAATGATCTGCGGGCCCTTGGAATCTTTCGTTACATCGTGGATGACCACGCGAATTCTTTCGCCCTGCGACCACTGTTCGGAACGGACCAACTGGTTGCGCGGAGCGACGGCTTCCAGGTTGTTTCCCAGATCGACGATCATATCGCCGCGTTCAAAACGCTTGACGGTGCCGTTGATCAGATCGCCCTTGCGATCGATATATTCTTCATAAACTTTTTCGCGAACGGCTTCGCGGACTTTCTGCACCAGAATCTGCTTGGCGGTCTGTGCCGCGATGCGGCCCAGTTCTTCCATCGGCAGCGGGATCATCAGCGCGTCACCGATCTCGACGTCTTCCAGTCCCATATCGGAAACTTCCTGCAGCGATACTTCGACCGAAGCGTTTTCGATCTCTTCGACGACCGTCTTCACCACGCTTATTTCCAGCGAGCCGTCGTCCATATTCCAATCGACCTGTAACGGATCGTCGACCTTGGTTTCGCCTTCTTTCGCTTTCGGGTCCTTGATCTTAAAATGCCGCCGCGCCGCCGCTTTGATGGCGTCTTTGAGGACCTCGATGATCAATTCCTTGTCGAGGCCGTGCTCACTGCAAAGAGCGTCTATATTCTGTGCGATAGATGTAATAGCCATACTGATCAGTTAACTTAATTGATTCTTTTCTTCCTTTGCGTTTGCCCTGGCAAGTTCCGCTTCCAGGTCGATCTCCAGATTCGCCTTTACTACATAGCTGAAAGGAAATCTCACTTCACCGCTGGTCTTGTCGTCGAAGACGATCTCGTCACCCTCGACCTTGACGATCAGGCCGCGGAAATTTCGCTGCCCCGCTACCGCGTAGTTGGTTTTGACCTTTGCCTGCCGCCCGGCGAATTTCGCGAAATCCTCCAGGCTGTAAAGTTCTCTTTCCAGCCCCGGCGATGAAACTTCCAGCAGATAAGCTGAAGAAATAAAGTCTTCGGCGTCGAGCGCATCTCCCAGCCGGCGGCTCACCAACGCGCAATCTTCGTGCGTTACCCCGCCTTCTTTATCGATAAAAACGGTCACCGTCGGCTTTTTGTCCGAGCCTTTGACCGAGACATGAACAAGCTCCAGCCCATTTCCGGCTGCAACCTCAGCGGCCAGCTCTTTAACTCTATTTTCAACCCCGCTTCTGTCCATTACTTCAATAACCTTCCGTCTGGGATCAATGGCGTTTTGCGCTCAAAATAAAAAGTGGGCGCGAACCCACCTGAGGCCAATGAACCGGACGTCCCGAAGGAAACATACATAATAATGCAGGTAGGCGATAAAAGCAAGCTGATGAGGGGTCGACAGTAGCGGGTCAATTAGATTCTAAATAAGAAAATCGGGCGCTCTTCCTGGGAGCGCAGGCATCTTGCCTGCAAGTACGGCTTGCCGTGCTGACCGGATGCTGGAAATAGGGGAATCTAGATCGCACAGCGATCTGGCAGGCAGGATGCCTGCGCTCCCAGGTTTACAGGCACATTTATCCTTAAAATCGATAAAAGCGGGCTGGGCTGCAAGAAGCTTCCCGAGACGCGTTCTTAATAATTAAGGTTGATTTGTATAACTTTATACAACCTATCAAGGGGTAGAAACATCATTTAAGGTGAACGGTTATGCAGCGAGTATTAACTGTCAGAGTTAGTCCTACTTTTGCCCTTCTCAAAGCTGCATAACCGTTTTTACCGCGACCAATTATTTATCGGAGGCCGGTTATGAAAATCAAACTCTTTGGCGCTTTCCTTCTCTTTGCCGCTTTTATCTCGTCCGCCCATACCTGGAAAGAAAATAATACTGGAAAAACAGAAACCCCGGAAACCCTTGCAAAACAAGCAGTTTCAGCAAACTCTACTGAAGCCGCCACGGCTATTTCCCAGTTGCGGGAAATGGGGCCTGCCGGGCTCGACGCTTTGTTTGCCGCGCATCAGAATGAGATCAAAACTTTCATGGATAGCGGCGAGAAAACTCCGGAATGGCTGAAGCTGGCAGCCGCGCTTGATGCGGTGGCGATGCAAAAAGACAGCTATGCCGCCGGGCTCTACTGGTTCACCGACCTCGAGAAGGCCAAAGCCGAAGCCCAGAAAACCGGTAAACCCATTCTTTCCTTGCGTTTGCTGGGAAATCTCAATGAAGAATTAAGCTGCGCCAACAGCCGCTTTTTCCGCACCGCTCTCTACCCGAATCAGAGAATATCGGAACTCCTCAGCAAACAGTTTGTAATGCATTGGCAATCGATCCGTCCCGCGCCGCGCGTAACCATCGATTTCGGCGACGGCCGCAAGATGGAAACGACGCTCACCGGAAACAGTATTCATTATGTGCTCGACAGCCAGGGAAAGGTCATCGATGCGATCCCCGGTTTGTACGGCCCGCTGGCTTTTGAACAACTGCTGCACGAAGCCAACGGCACTTTTCTTAGTTTGAAAGCCATGGGCCCGGATGCGATGCCGGAGGCGATCGCGCGAACCCGCGCCAGATACTACGCCGACCGCATGCAAACGATCAACGAAAACTGGACCGCCGGCCTGCGCAGCGCCAAATTGGTTTTGGCGAGAACCCTGCCCGATGGGTCCGATCAGATCTCTTTTGCCAGTTCGATCACGGCCTCGCGGCGCGCCATGGCAAAAGCGGTGACGGAAGTTAGGATTCTGCCGGCGGCGGTGATCCAAAATCGCCTGAATATACTGGAAAAAGACACGGACCTCGATAAATGGAAAAAAATTGCTGAATTGGGCCAGGTTGAATCGCTGCTTGACGAAAACAGCCGCGCGTTCATCCGCCGGAAACTCGGTATTAAAGGTGCTGAACTGGATAAGCTCGTAAAGCAGTTTGAACAAAACCTGGCGCTCGATACCGTGCGCAACGAGTATCTTTTCCACTCGAAGTTATACACCTGGCTGCAGGCCGGCACGGGAAACGATCTCAATAAATTTAACGAGAAAATATACGCTGAATTGTTCCTGACGCCGAGCGCGGACCCATGGCTGGGACTCTATGCGCCGGAAGTTTATAACGGGATCGAGAATAGCGGAATCACAAAGTAGATGTCAGAAGCCAGCTGTTAGAGGCTGGCAGGTCCGCGTATTTTAAGAGATGCAAAACAAAAGCGGAGACTGTTTTAACTGGTCTCCGCTTTCTAACCTCTAGTCTCTGACATCTAACATCTGGCCTACGGCTTTGGCGGGCGCTGATCGGCCGGCACATTCTTGTAAACCTCTTCGTAAGTTTGATAGCCGTCCTTGATGACCGTGGTTATCAAATTGTCTTTGTCCACCGTCGTCACTTCTAAAAGGATCGCGGGCACTTCTTTCCCGATCACATCATTTTTGAACATCGTCGTTCCGGTAAGCGTTTCTTTTTTCGCCAGCTTGATGGCGGCTTCGACCGCGCTGTTGGCGAGCGGAATGATCGGCTTATAAACGGTCATGGTTTGTTTGCCTTCGGCAATGCGCTGCAGCGCGGCGCCTTCCGCATCCTGCCCCGTCACTAAAGTCTGGCCGAGCAGATTTTTTCTCTCAAGCGCGTTGATAACCCCTCCGGCCATGCCGTCATTGGAAACCACCATCGCCTGGATGTTGTTGTTGTTTTGCACCAGAGCGTTTTCCGCATAACCCAGCGCCACGTCGCGATTCCAGTCACGCACGAACGGGTCGGAGACGATCTTGATGTCACCGCGATCGATGGCCGGCTTTAAGACCTCGAGCATCGCGTTCTTCATAATGATCGCGTTGTTATCGGTCGAGGCGCCGTAGACCATCATATAGTTGCCGCGCGGCACGTGCTGCAACGCGTATTCGGCGATCTTTTTACCGATCACCGGCACCTGATGAGAAATATAAAGGTCGATCTTGTCGGAATTGATCAAACGGTCGTAACTGATGACAGGCACGCCTTTAGCTTTGGCCTTATCGACCATCGAAGCTGCCTGCGTGGCATCGTGCGGCGCGATCACCAGCACGTCGATGTTTTGCGTCAGCAGACCGTCGACGTCACTGGCCTGGCGCTCGGCAATGTTATTCGCCACGGTAACGATACATTCCACCTCGAGTTCCTGGCAGTGTTTTTCAAACGCCTGTTTATCCCGCTGCCAACGCTCCTCTTTCAGAGTGTCCATCGCGAAACCGATCTTGATCTTTTTGCCCTGTCCCGGTTGGGACTGCTGGGACGATGAAGAATTTTGTGAATTCTGCGACGGGTTTTGCGCGCACGCAAAAGCAAGCGCTGCCAGCATAAAAATTCCTAAGATCTTAAAAACTTTTTTCATATATTCTCCTGCGGTGATTTGAAAACTAAAATAACACATTTCGATTTTGGATTTGGGATTTTGGATTTGGGATTTGGATTTGGGATTTTATGAGGTGGGTAATCCAAAATCTAAAATCGTAAATCTAAAATCTTCCATAGATCTCCGTCATTTCTTTTAACCGCTCCGCGAGCTCGTCTGAAAGTTCCCCGGGTTTCAGACGCCATTTCCAATTGCCGTCCGTCGTTGCGGGTAAATTCATCCGGGCCTCGTTCCCCAATCCGAGCAGGTCCTGCGCGGGAATGATCGCGGTGTCGGCGACCGACGCCAGCAGCGCGCGGATCATGTCCCAGTGGATTTCCTGGCCGGCACTATTCAGATATTTCAAACAGCGTTCGCCATATATCGATATTTTTCCATCCTTATCGAATTGCGCTTTGTACCAGCCCGCGGCCGTTTCGTTGTCATGAGTTCCGGTGTAGGCCGCGCAGTTGCGAACGTAGTTATGCGGCAGGTCGTTGTGCCTGGCGTCGCCGCCAAAAGCGAACTGCAATATTCTCATGCCGGGGTACCCCAGATCGTCGCGCATCTTATAGATCTCCGGCGTCATATAACCAAGATCTTCGACAATAAAAGGAAGCTCTCCCAATTCATCTTTCAAAGCGCCGAACAATTCGTAACCCGGAACATCGACCCACTGCCCGTGCTCCGCCGTTTTGTTTTTGCCGGGAACTTCCCAGTAACTGTAGAAGCCGCGAAAATGATCGATGCGGGTTATGTCGACGGTTTTCAGGGTGAACGTGATCCGCTTAACCCACCAGGCAAAGTTCTCTTTCCGCATCTCGTCCCAGTTATAGACAGGGTTTCCCCAGAGCTGGCCCGTGCTGCTAAAAGCATCGGGAGGCACACCGGCGACAAAGGCGGACGATCCGTCTTCATTCAATTTAAAAAGGCGCGGATCACACCAGACATCCGATGAGTTATGTGACACGTAGATCGGGACATCGCCGATAAATTTAATGCCTTTCTCTCCCGCATAAGCGCGCAGTTCATTCCACTGTTTAAAAGAATAGGAACTGGTAAAACTTTTGCGCATATATTTCTTCTTCCAGTTCGCGGCGCGCGTTGTTAAGAGCGTCTTCTTCCCGCTTTGCCAGAGGCTTATCCCATTCGTTCCACGGTTTTAACTCGTTGGCGTTTCTGACGGCCTGAAAGAGCGCATAATCATCCAGCCAATTCGAATTCTCACCGCAAAATGCCTCAAAAGCACTGCGCAGCTCTTCTTTATTCGAAGCGCGAAAGCGTTCAAATGCTTTCTTCAGCAGTGCCGATTTGAGCTCGATCGCGCCGCCGTAATCGGCTGTCCCTTGAGAAAAGCCCGGAATTTCGTCGATCTCCCCGGCGGAGAGAAATCCTTCGGTTTCGAGCTTTCCCGGATCTATCAAAAGCGTATTTCCCGCAAAGATCGAGAAGCATTGGTAGGGTGAATCGCCGTAACCTGTTGGATTTAATGGTAGTATCTGCCAATAAGTTTGTCCGCCGGCTGCCAGAAAATCGATAAATTGGCGCGCTTCAGCGCCCATATCGCCGATTCCGAACCGGCCGGGCAGTGAGGTCAGGTGCAATAAAACTCCGCTTGCTCTTAAAAATGCCATATATGTATGCAGGGATTATATTTACTGTTCAAATCCGGTAAAAACCCTGATTTATTGTGGCTAATGTATCGCAAAGGGGCTCCTTCTCTCAAATCGAACGAAAAATCGGCCCCTAAATCGGCAATTTTTGTCGCCGATTTTCGTCTCTCCTTGGGGAGATTTCGGAAGCTTAGTATGGACATTTCAATTTGGCTTCTGATAGAATAAAATCAATCAAGACATTAATTTGTAATTTTTGCTTTGACCTGAATCGGGATTGGTTGTATTATTCGTAATCCCTGAATTTTTATTGACATTGCCCCACTTTTCGTGTAAAAGTGAAAAGGCTTTAATTTTAGTTTAATCTTTGCAAAAAGCGGTAGAAGAGGAGAAATATGAACAGCAAATTGTCTCGTAAAGCACTTTCTGCGTGCTTAATCGTCGCCCTATATGTAACCTATTCGATGGTTGCCCTTGCCAGTACCGATAAAATTGCCGGTGAACTCATCGTCAGCGGCAAAACGACTGTCACAGTTAATGGTGAAACTGCTCAAACCGGACGCTCTGTTTTTACGGCCAGCACCATTACCACCCCCGAAAACACTACTGCCACTATCAATCTCGGCAAAGTCGGTAAAGTGGAACTTGCTCCGAATTCAAGCATGACGGTCAATTTTGATCAGAATTCGATCTCCGGCGATCTTACTGCCGGCTCAGTCACGGTTATCGGTTCAGCCGAAACGACTTCGGCCATCACCACGGTTAATGGAGTGACTACTTCCAACACCGCCGGCAACACTTTTACAGTGAACGCGAAAAATGCCGCGCAGAGCAAAGATGACTACGAAGACTGCTCGGGTGATTCAAACAACGACGGCAAAAAAGACTGCGTTTGCATCGATGCCGATAAAGACGGCGTTCTTGAATGCGACAAAGGCGGAGCGGCCTGGTGGGTCTGGGGCGGAGTTTTCGCGGCGGCGGCGACCGGAATTCTGTGGGCGGCTTTTAGCGACAGCAATGATGTCAACATCGGCGGCGGCGGTATCGTGGTCAGCCCCAGCAGATAAATACAAACTTCCCTTGAAGTTGACTGCATTTCAAGTATAATTGAAAACTTAGCTTTACAGGCTTTAATACAGGAGGATACATAATAATGTTGGGCAAAAATTGGACTCGTAAATCCTTAGCAATTCTTACGACTTTTGCCGTTTGGTCTGTTTTTACAATGGTGGCTTTTGCCGCACCGAAAGATTTGACCGCTGAGATCAGCGTTACGGGACAAGTGACCGTAAATGGCAACCCCACTACAGTTAATTCAACCATCGGTTCTGACAGCACCATCACTACCGGCGCCAATTCGAGCGCCGTGGTCAGTCTCGGTAAATTGGGCCGGGTTGAACTTCAGGCAGATTCTTCTGTTCAATTGAAGTTTAGCGATTCCACGATCGTGGCAATTCTTTCCGCTGGTAAGGTTCGCGTTTCCAACGCTTCGGGCGTGGCCGCGACGGTTACTACGAAAGACGCTGCCATCATCGGGGACATCGCCCAGGCAAATACGTTTGATGTTGAAGTGGAATGTTCGCACACTCACGCTGAAACGATCGCCGGATTGGTGACGATGAGAAGCGGCAGTTCGGACAAGGCAGTAGCTGCCGGATCCGGTTCCATTGCAGGTAATATGGAACAGAGCGGCTGCCAGCCGTGCAAACGTCCGGGCGGCACGCCGGGAGCTTTCCCGATCGCGGGCTTGGGAGCAGGTGCTCTTGCAGCGATCATCATCGGTGCGATCGGAGCCGCGGGAGCAGCCATTTTCTTTGGCAGCACCGGTGGCACTGACGTTACTTCCGGAGGCGGCACCATAGTTGTCAGCCCCAATCGTTAATTTGGTAAAACTCTTCGACTTGCTTTTTGCTGTTTGAAGCGAGTGAAAAACATTGCGGGTCGCGTAGAATATCACGTGACCCGCAAAATTTTGTTCTTTTATAATAAACTGTATTTTAAAATAATTTTTAGGATCTTAATAAATTATGCATATTGCTGTTATCGGCACCGGTTACGTCGGACTTGTTACCGGAGCCTGTTTTGCTGAATTCGGCGTGGAAGTTACCTGCGTCGATGTCGATGAAAATAAAATCAACCGTCTTCATCAGGGAATAATTCCCATCTACGAACCGGGCCTCGATCAGATAGTAGAGAAAAACTATAAGGCCGGTCGTCTTCACTTCACCACCGATATCAAACAAGCGGTTGAGGAAGCATTGGTGATTTTCCTCGCCGTCGGCACGCCGCCGAAAGAAGACGGCTCGCCGGATATGAGTTACTACGAATCGGCCGCGCGCGGTATCGCCGAGGCGATGAACGGTTACAAGGTGCTGGTCACCAAATCGACCGTGCCTGTCGGGACCGGTAAATGGCTGCGTGAATTCGTGGAAGAACATCAGAAGACCAAAACCAATTTCGGCGTTGCGTCAAACCCCGAATTCCTGCGCGAAGGCGCCGCGATCACGGATTTCATGCGCCCCGACCGTGTGGTCATCGGCAGCAACGAACTTGACGCCATCGCCGTGATGAAAGACCTCTATCGCCCGCTGTACCTGATCGAAACACCGATCGTGATCACTTCGCTCGAGGCCGCCGAACTTATCAAATACGCGGCCAACGCTTTTCTCGCCACCAAGATAACTTTCATTAACGAGATAGCGAATCTCTGCGACGCGATCGGCTGCGACGTGCACGATGTGGCGCGCGGAATGGGAATGGACAACCGCATCGGGCGCAAATTTCTGCACCCGGGGCCGGGCTACGGCGGTTCGTGTTTTCCTAAAGACACAAAAGCTTTTACCAAGGTCGGCGATAAATTCGGCGTGGAAACTTCGGTGGTCGATGCCGTGATCAAAGCCAACGATCATCAGCGCATGGCAATGATCCCCAAGATCGAAAAGTTGGTGGGAGATTTTAGCGGCAAGAATATCGCCGTACTGGGCCTTTCCTTTAAACCGGAAACCGACGACATGCGCGAATCGCCCGCGACCGACATCATCAGGGAAATGCAAAAACGCGGCGCCAAGGTGAAAGCTTTCGATCCCGTGGCGATGGAAGAAGCCAAACATTCACTGCCCGACATCGAATATGCGACGGACGAATACGATGCTATCAAGGACGCGGACGCGCTGGTCATCGTCACCGAATGGAACCAGTTTCGCGCGCTCGATATGCAAAAGATAAAGGGCCTGCTCAAATCGCCAAAGGTTGCCGACCTGCGCAATATCTACGAGCCGCAGGATATGCGCGACCTGGGATTTGAATACGTCGGTGTGGGAAGATAACTCAATGATAAGTAATTGGTAGTTGGTAATTAGTAGTAAGATAAGATTCAGTAAACGATCTATTACCGATGCCAACTACCAATTACTAACTACCAATTACTATGACAAGAATGCTTGTTACAGGGGGCGCCGGTTTTATCGGCTCCAATCTTGCCGACGAATTGATCGCGCAGGGCGCGAGCGTCTGTATTCTGGATAACCTCGTTACGGGCTTTCGCGAAAATCTGGAAGAAATAAAAGGCGATTTTGATTTTGTCGAAGGCGACCTCAATGACCCGGCAGCGCTCAAAAAAGCTCTGGAAGGTGTCGAAGTTGTTTTTCACCAGGCGGCGCTGCCCAGCGTACCGCGCTCCGTCGCCAATCCGCAGGAAACCCACCAGGCTTGCGTCAACGGAACCTTTGCTTTGCTCAATGCCGCGAAAGATTCGGGCGTGCGCCGTTTGATCTATGCCGCGTCCAGCTCCGCTTACGGTGACCAACCCGTTCTGCCCAAGGTCGAAACGATGGCCCCGAAACCGATGTCACCCTACGCCGGCGCAAAGCTGATGGGCGAATACTACTGCCGCATCTACGCGCACGTGTACGGGCTTGAAACGCTCTGCCTGCGCTACTTTAATGTCTTCGGGCCGCGGCAGAATCCGAGCTCGCAATACTCGGGCGTGATCTCGCGTTTTATTCACGCGCTGATGACCGGCGAAACTCCCGTTATCTACGGCGACGGCGAACACTCGCGCGATTTCACCTACATTAAAAACGTGATCGACGCCAATATCAAAGCCGCTCAGACCACCCAGGGTATCGGCGAAGTAATGAACGTGGCCAACGGCGACCGCATCACTCTCAATCAACTGCTCGAAACCGTCAAAAAGATAACCGGCAACCCGCAAGTCACCGCCGACTATCAGCCTCCGCGCAAAGGCGACGTCAAAGACAGCCAGGCCGATAACCGCCGCGCCATCGAATGGCTCGGCTACGAAAAACTTGTCGATCTGGAAGAAGGTTTAATTAAGACCATCGACTGGTGGAAAAACAGCCGGTTTGCGAAATAAGTTTAGAGTCCACGCTTTTAGCGTGCTTATTTTTCCTGCTAAAAGTCGGTCAATAGAATTTAAGAGCGGGCGCAAGCAACCCTTCCCGACCTGAGAGGCGTTTCGGCTTTTAGGTAAATATGATCTAAAAAAATTTGCAGTCTGGAAGGGCCGCTTGCGCCCGCTCTGATGAAATATACCGCTCATAACGGAACTCGAATAAAAAAGGCAGGTTTGAAACCTGCCTTCGTTCGTTACGGTCTTGGCGTTGCCGCCGGAGACGGTGTTGGTGTCGGGTTCGGAGTCGGCAGTGCCGGCATCTGGTCTTTCGGGTAGCGCGGCAGCAGCTCGTCTCGCATTGCCAGCACGTAGATGGCGGCGGCGATCACGATCGCGGAAGACTGTACATCATCCGGAATGATCCGTTCATAGGTGTCGAGGTTGGTGTGCCAGGTGGTCGTAAAATACTCGATCGGGTCCTGATTCACGCCGATGCCCGGCAGCCCGGCCTGGTTAAACGAAGTGTGGTCCGAACCGCCCAAGCCCCGGCTGCGGCCGTTGGTTGCGCCCAGCACCCCCAGGTCTTCGAACGGCGCCACGGCCTCGCGCAAAATTGTCGCGGCCTCCGGCGGGCCGAAAACAGCCAGCGCGCGTGCTTTACCCGTGCCCGAATCGATATTGAAATAGCCGCCGAATTTTTCAAAGCCCGGCAGCGGCGCTTCGGCCGAGCCGAAGTGCTTTTTCACATAGGCCTGCGAGCCGAGCAAGCCCTGCTCTTCACCCGACCAGAGAGCCACGCGGATCGTGCGGCGCGGTTTCACGCCAATCGCTTTTAAGATACGCACGGCTTCCATCATCACGGCGCAGCCGATGGCGTTGTCCGTGGCGCCCGTCGCCGCATGCCATGAATCGAGGTGGCCGCCGAGCATGATAACTTCATCCTTTTTATCCGTGCCGGTGAGTTCGCCGATCACATTGTAAGAAGTTTTGCCTTCGGGAAAGTTCTTGTTGCGAATATCGAATTCCAGCGCCACCGGCGTTCCGTCACCCATGATGCGGATTATCCGGCCGAAATCTTCGTTGCGCAGCACGACGGTAGGCACGACCCTGGCAACATCGAACGTGCGGTTATTGAAGGCGCGGATCTCACCGTGGTCCATCGCGGCGTCGTTCACGCGCACGAGGACTTTATTGTCGAGCAAAAATTTGTCGAGCTGCTCGGTCACTTGCAGCCCGGTCAGCGCGTTCGGTTTTACCGTAACAGCGGCCGGGGGCGGGCCTCCCTGAGGCCCCGACGGCCCCGGCGAAGTGACGCCGGAAAGACGCTTGCGCAGATCGTCATCGGGAATGCGTTTGTCAGCCGGCTTGATCGTCACGGGGATCACCGCGGGTTTGCCCATCAACACGAGCTTGCCCGCAACGCTTGACTGTATGCTGCCAAAATAGGCGGTCAATTCTTCCTGCGTCGGCCGGTCCGGCAAAACCATATTGAACGCCTGCCCGGTAACGGGGCCGTTAGTTCCCGGCGTCCACGCTAAAACTTCGAACACCAGCGAATCCTGTACCGGCGCGGTGATAAATCCGGAAGCGCGTTCGTTCACCCATCCCGGATGGCCGAAATCCCACGCTTCGAGTTCCGCTTTATCAAAACCCCAGGCCAGCATCTGCTTGACCGCCCAATCCGCCGCCGCTTTGTGATTCGGCGAACCGGTCAGGCGCGGCCCATACACGTCCGTCAGCCAGTGCATGGTTTTCATGATCTGCGAATTGCTTTTTTCTTCGCTGCGGATCTTAGTATTGATGTCGGCGTCCTGCGCCCTGGTCAAAGTCAGCGGCGCAAAGATAGCGATCGCCAAAAAAGCGGCGGCCAGTTGTTTTGTGAGCAATGTTTTCATCGTGATGCCCTTCTGGTAATTAGTAGTTGGTAATAAGTAATTGGTAAGCGGAATTGCAGTTGATTAATTGCCGATCACCAACTTATCAGTGACCAATTACCAACTACTACTACCAATTACTGATCGAATAAAGCTTTCAAACTTTCCGTATATGGAGCACGCGCTACGCCTTTATCCGTAATGATCGCAGCAATTAGCTCGCTCGGCGTGACGTCGAAGGCCGGGTTGCTTACACCCACGCCGTCGGGCGCCAACTGCTGTTCGCGCACGTGAGTCACTTCCCTGCGGTCGCGTTCCTCGATCGGAATTTCGTCACCGGTCGCGGTGTTAAGATCGATCGTGGAAAGCGGTGCGGCGACATAAAACGGAATGTTGTGCGCCTTTGCCAACACGGCCACCATGTACGTGCCGATCTTGTTGGCGGCGTCACCGTTAGCGGCGATGCGGTCGGCGCCCACTACCACGGCATCGACCTCGCCTTTCTTCATCAGGTGGCCGGCCATGTTATCGGTGATGAGCGTGACGGGAATATTGTCTTCCATCAGTTCCCACGCGGTCAGCCGCGCGCCCTGCAGATAGGGCCGGGTCTCATCCGCGATGACCGCAACTTTTTTGCCCGCCGCGATCGCTCCGCGGATAACTCCCAGCGCCGTTCCGTAATCGCCGCCCGTCGCCAGAGCGCCCGCGTTGCAATGCGTCAAAACATTTGCTCCGTCCGGGATAAGTTCGCCGCCGAACTTTCCGATGTTTCTATCCGCCGCAAAATTCTCCTCAAAGATCACGTTAGCTTCATCGAGCAGGATCTGTTTTATTTCGCTGACCGACTTTCCTTCGGCTTTCGCTTTTTGGAACGTCATTTTCATACGTTCGAGCGCCCAAAAAAGATTCACCGCGGTCGGCCTGGTCTTTCCTAAAACTTCACAGACGTAGTCGAAGTCCTCTTCGAAATCGGCCATCGAAGTGCCGACAAATTGTTTTGCGCCCAGCGCCGCGCCATAGGCGGCCGAGATTCCGATCGCCGGCGCGCCGCGCACCACCATATCGCGAATAGAATCTGCCACCTCCATATAGGTGTGCAGCATCAGGTACTTCTCTTCGTTTGGCAGCAAGCGCTGTTCGAGCATTTTTATGCCCTCGTCTGTCCATTCAACAGCTTTTATCATTTATAATTCCCTCAAAAAAGATTTGTTGAAAGAATTTTACGCGAACAGCTTAGCCGCCGCAACAAGCAACCGATACGAACTTTTTATCCGGCCACGCCGTAATGAAAACAGGGCTGCCCTTTAAGGAGCGCAAAAAATGAGCATAAATGCCACTCTTGACGAAATTCATTTGAAAGTAATACGCAGCATTTGGCTGCAGCGTTTCACCGTCTTTAACCGGCTGATGCTGGCCGCCGCGTTTCTTCCCTCCGGTTTTACCAAGGCCGTCGGCAACCGTTTTACTATGCTTCCGGTGACAAACCCGGTCGGGTATTTTTTCGACGCTCTTTATCAAACCGGTTTCTATTACAATTTTATCGGCATCGTACAGCTTCTGGCCGCTCTTTTGCTGCTGTTTCCCCGCACGGCAACGCTCGGCGCGGTCGTCGCTTTTCCCATAATTCTGAATATTTGCCTGCTGACGATCTCCGTCGGGTTTCGCGGCACCTGGGTCATCACCACGCTCATGCTGCTGGCAAACACCTATTTACTCTGCTGGGACTACGATAAGTTAAAGGGTTTACTGCCTTTTGGGCACAAAATAGCCGGGAATGTCACCGGAAAGGATTTTCTTCAGGAAAGCGCGTTTTGGGGGACCATCGCCGCTGCCGGATTCGGCCTTTTGATGTTCTTAAATATCGGAAATATGCAGCGCGCCGGGGTGATGGGGATCGCGATATTTTTCCTGCTGGGGTGCGTTTTCGGCCTGGTGTCTGTCTGGCACCGCAAAGGGCTGAGGGCCGCCGAGCAATAGCGGTTTTAAATCTCTCTTAAAGAACAAAAGGCAGTGTCCTAAAGCTGTGGAGTAGTTTTTGTGATTCCCATTCGGAGTAGATGATAACTGATAGATGAGAGAGAATTGATCGGATCTCTCAGTTATCATCTATGATCTTTTATCTATTCCGAATGGTTATTCATACAGCATCACAGGATTAGGACACCACCGAACAAAAAACTTCTTGGCTGGACAACCGGATAGTGGTAAAGTTTGAGTGAAAATTGCCCATTGGCACCCATTAATAGTGGTTAAACCCATGACCATCAACTCTGGACAGAACACAAATGACTCATCCAAATAGCCAGGAATTTTGCCTGATCGTGGAAGGAAGTTATTTCACCGTTGAGGAAGCCAAGCACGCTCTTTGCGACCCGTTTATCGAAGAATGGGTTGAAACGACGGGCAGCTTTAAGATCCATAATTTCGACAACATCGAGATCGCGGCCGGATTGTCGCTGGGCGACCTGGCGGTAAAAATGGTCGAAGAGGAGATCTTCGAAATATCCAGCACCCACAACGGGCGCCCGATGAACGAGTATCGCGCAAAACTGGTGGCCGAAGCCCTTCGCCGCCAGGATATGTTTGACGAGGTCAGGATCGAGCCCCTGGAACCATAAGCCTCTTTTATTTCACCGGTGATCAAAGAAAAATTCAGGGACACATTTTTGCACGGGCGGGTAGAAATTACCGTCGGGGATATTACCGTTCTCGAGGTTGACGCGATCGTGAACGCCGCCGATTCCAGCCTGCTCGGCGGCGGCGGCGTGGACGGAGCGATCCACCGGGCGGGCGGGGCGGAGATATTGCGCGAATGCCGGGAGCTTCGCAGCACCAGATTCCCGGACGGGCTTCCCACCGGCGAAGCCGTGATGACCACCGCCGGACGGCTTCCCGCCAGAGCGGTCATTCATACCGTGGGGCCTATATATGGTAGCCACAGCGGAAATGAAGCCCAACTCCTTGCTAATTGCTACTCTAATTCGTTAAACTTAGCGGCTGACGGGCAAATGACCTCGATAGCCTTTCCGGCAATTTCGACCGGAGTTTACGGCTACCCGAGGGAGAAGGCCGCCCCTATCGTTTCAGATACAATGAAAAACTTTTTTCTCGGTGACGAACGCATCGAGAAAGCATGGCTGGTTTTCTTTAAGGAAGACGACGCGATAGAATTTTTAAAACATCACACATTTTAAAGAATGAAAGGCTTTGCTACGGCCGCGGGCGCGGCGTTCGAAATTTGATAATGCAAGGAACTTCACAGGCAACAGTGCAAAATTTTAGAAGCGATTTTTCTTTTACCCGGGAACTGCCGGAAAACCTTCAGGCGCTGGAAACGCTCTCCTGGAATTATTGGTGGTCATGGTCGACCGAAGGTGTAAATATCTTTCACGACCTCGACCCGCAATTGTGGGAAGATGTCGAGCAAAATCCCCGCAGCATGCTGCGGCAGATCAGCGATCTGCGCCTGCTGCAAAAAGCCAACGACCCCGGCTATGTCGAGCGCGTGGCGAAACTCGCAGCCGATTTTCGCTCATACCTGGATAGCGGCGTAAAAACTCTTGAGCAAAACGGCCGCACCGTTTCCGCCGAACATCCGGTAGCATATTTTTGCGCCGAGTATGGCGTGCATAATTCCCTTCCTATTTATTCCGGCGGGCTGGGTATTTTGGCGGGCGATCATGTAAAATCCGCCAGCGATCTCGGATTGCCGCTGGTCGCCATCGGTTTAATGTACCGCTACGGTTATTTCCGGCAAAAACTGGATGACGACAAGTACCAGCAGGAACAGTACGCGGATTCTTTCGCCGGCGAGATGCCGCTTCAGCCGGTGCTGGGCGAAAATGGAGAGCGCATTACCATCACGGTGAGTCTGGCCAATCATCCCGTTCACGCACAGGCGTGGAAAGTTAAGGCCGGCAAGACGCTGCTTTACTTGCTCGATACAAATATTCCGCAAAATGAAGAGGCCGACCGGCCGCTGACCGGTTATTTGTACGGCGGTGACCGCGACAACCGCGTTATGCAGGAGATCTTGTTAGGCATCGGCGGTGTCCGGCTGCTGCGAAAATTGAATATCGATCCTGCGGTTTTTCATCTCAACGAAGGGCACTCCGCTTTTCTCACACTTGAACTCGCGCGCGAGCTTTTGAAAGACAATGAACTGACACTGGACGAAGTGGTACCCCGCGTCAGAGACAAATGCGTTTTTACCACCCATACGCCGATCGCCGCCGGCAATGACGTATTCCCGACGGACATGATCGAGAGATATTTTTCCACAAAATTACTGGGAAAACTGCGCATCTCGCTGGACGAATTTCTTCACCTCGGCTCTTCCGACGCGGAAAACGGCAATGGTGTTTTCGGCATGACCCCGCTCGCGATCAGAATGTGCCGCAGCGCGAACGGCGTTAGTAAAAAACACGGCGAGGTTTCGCGCGAAATGTGGGTACAGATGTTTCCGCAGTTTCAGAGCGCCGACCAGGTGCCGATCACGCATATTACGAACGGCGTTCACGCGCCGACCTGGATCGCGCCTTCGCTTAAAACCCTGTATGAAAAAAGCATCGGTGAAAACTGGCAGGAAATATTAAGAGACAGCACTGCCTGGAATGAAGCGGTCGAAAGGATCCCGGACCGCGAGATATGGCAGATACATCGCTCGCTCAAACGCCACTTGATCGCTTTTATCAGGCATCAACAGATGCAGAAATACGGGTATGAAGCGGCGGACGTGCTTGACCCGAATATTTTGACCATCGGGTTTGCCCGGCGCGTGGCGGCCTATAAGCGCTGGAATCTTATGCTTCACGACGCTGAGCGACTGTATGAGATGATGGACAATGCCGATGGGCCGGTGCAATTCGTCTTTGCCGGAAAGCCGCACCCGCACGATCAGGGCGCCAAACTTATCCTGCAGGAATTGCTGCGGCGGCAAAATCCCGCCTGGAAACAGCGAAGTATTTTTATCGAAGACTACGATCAGGAAGTAGCCAGATTTTTAGTACAGGGCGTAGACGTCTGGATGAATCTGCCGCGCCGCCCGCTTGAGGCCTCAGGCACCAGCGGGCAAAAGGCCGCGATGAACGGAGCGTTGAATCTTTCCATCGCCGACGGCTGGTGGCTGGAAGGCTATGACCGGGACCGCCCGAACGGCTGGGTGATCGGCGTGACCGAAGATGACACGGATGACGATGCTGCGATAGATGCCGCCGATGCCGGATCGCTCTACTCGCTGCTGGAAAACGAGGTGGTCCCCGCCTATTACCGGCGAAATGAAGAAGGTATTCCGGCGGACTGGCTGCGGATGATGAAAAACTCGCTGCAAACTTTGACCTATCAATTTAGCAGCGACCGCATGCTGCGCGATTATGCGGAAAATATCTATTTAGGATAGCTGCGAATTTAATGCTCGTGCCGGCCGCATTTGAAGTTGGGACTTTTCTAACGGCCGGGCTACTGACAAGAACAACGGGAGATACATTATGCAAAGCAACGAATTTAACACCGGAGTCGTTAAACCGGTCGAATGCATGAAAGAAGGCTGGGAGCTGATCAAAAATGATTACTGGCTGTTTTTTGCCATCACGCTGGTAGGCCTGCTGATCGGCGGCGCGATCCCGCTGGTGCTGGTGGGGCCGATGCTTTGCGGTATCTATCTTTGTTTCGTGCAAAAATTTGACGGTAGAAAAGTTGAATTCGGCGATCTTTTCAAAGGTTTCGATTATTTCATGCCGGCCCTGATCGCCACGTTGATACTGGTGGGAATATTTTTTGTCGCGTCGTTCATATTTATTGTCATCCCCGGCATTATTCTGTTCGCTGCTGCCGGCGCTACCGGTGGAAAAGGAGGCCAGATGATAGCGCTGGTGTCCCTGGTTATTTTTTGCGTGTTGATGCTCATTTTCGGCATCGTCGCCGCGTGTATCCATGCGCTGATCGTATTCACCCATCTTCTCATCGTCGACAGAAAACTTTCCGGTTGGGATGCGATGAGGCTTAGCGCGAGGGGCGCCCGGCATAATTTGGGCGGTGTGGTGGGTTTTATAGCCTTGCAACTAGTGCTCAGCATCGTCGGGATGCTGGCCCTGGTAATAGGCGCCTATCTTGTGCTGCCGGTAATTTATGCGGGAACGACCGTGATGTACCGCAAGATATTTCCGCCGATCTTTACTCCGCCGATGGTCAATGTTCCGCCGACACCGGCAAATTATCCGGGCGCGGGATTCGGACAATGATCGAGCCCGTCCAAATTGTTGAGGAAAGCGATTCCGAACTAAAGATCACCTGGTCCGATGACAGAGAGAGTGTTTACCGGGCAGCAGAGCTGCGCCGCAAATGCCCCTGCGCCGGGTGTGTGAACGAGTGGACCGGCGAGCGAATGCTCAAGGCCGAAACCATCCCGGACGACGTTAAATTCACGCATACCAGCATCGTCGGCCGCTATGCGCTTAACTTTCACTTCAGTGACGGACACGAAACGGGGATATTCAGTTTCAAGTATTTGCGTGAGATCGGTCAGCCCGCCGGTTAAAAATTAACCACCCCGTCACGCCTTTGCCGTGCCACCTCCTTTGTAATGAGGGGAGTTTGATGTACCGGAAGAACCACCCCGTCGCGGGAGCCGCGCCACCCCTCCTTCGTAAGGAGGGGAGTTTTTTTGGTGCAGTGCACCACCTGCACCACTGCACCACCTGCAACGCTTTTGCACCAGAAATCTTTCTAAAGTGCCTATACTTTCAAAGATCACACATTTTCCTCTTGCATCCGGTGAATATCATCTTCTTTTAAGATGTTTTCATCGCCCGGCGTGGAGGTTTTCAGGTAACGGCAGACGGTCGAGTGATTAATGCCCATGATCATGGCGACGCGGCGTTGACTTGCTCCCTGAGCGTAAAGCTTTTTTGCCACGATCATTAATTTCGCGCGCTCACCGTCGGCGTATTCGTAATGCCAGACCAGATGGTCGCGCTCGTTGGCGTAACCTTCGAATTCGAATTGTAAGAACGAGTCCGCCTTTTGTATCCGGTAGAGGATGACGTTCGACGCGTCGTAGAGGATTTCAGTAGCGCGCGGTTTGAGGTGTTTTAGATAGCGGAGGTCTTTGGCCTGGTGGCTGGCGCCTAAGGCGAAGACATTGTCGGCAAAATTGCTGAGCATCTTCGAACCCTGCAGGTCGCTCAGCGAAAGCGGCGAAGTAAATGGGAGCTTGGGCGTGTGGGCCAGCACCAGTATCGAGAGACCGTAATATTCCTTCAGGTGTTTCAGCGCTTTCATCAACTGCGCGGCTGCCGAGGCGTTCTCGTTCGCGCCCTTAAGAAAGGTGATGTTATCGACGATCACTATCCGGGCGCCCGTCTCTCTGACCAGCTCAATGAACGAATGCCGGACAAACTCCGCCATGTTTTCAAAACCCGGCGGAAGGTCACCGTGCGGGGCCATCTGCGCGCGCAGCAGATTGCCTGAAAAGGGATAATGGCGGCGGGTTCCATCCTTGCCGGCGGTCGAGTAACGCGCTTCGAACTGTTTCTCGCTCAACTCAAAATCGAGATAGAGCACTTTCTGCGCTTCGGGAGCGGGTTCCATTGGCGCTACACTCACTCCGCGCGCTAACGCTTCGGCGATCTGCACGGCCAGCGTGCTCTTGCCCCGGCCGGTGTCGGAAAAAAGAATGGAAAGCTCGCCCTCCAGCCAAAAGTCGCCAAAGAGCGCCCTGGCCGCCGGTTTCTTTCCGGCATCCTCCAGCCACTGGCTCGCCGGTTTTAGATTGAAAAGATTGTTGCGGTTCTGGATCTCGCGCTCGTACGCGTTGATGTCTTTTGGTGGGATGATAACTTTGACACCTCTCGCAGGTTATTCTGGAGATTGTTTGTGAGAATTGGAAGAGAGGATTTTAAGGATTTGGATGATTAGCAATAAGGTCAGAATTATGATTCGCCGAAGGCGATATATTTATTGAATCAGTCACCTGCGGCGACAAACCATGAAACAACAAGAACAACACGAAAGCCCGGAGGGCTTTGGGATATTAGCCGTAGGCGAAAGCCTACGGTATGCGTCAATAACATTTTACCCGAGCTCCGGCAGGAGCGTCGGGTGAATCTTTCGCCCCTTCAGGGCTCGGACATTATGTGTTGACCGATTCCGTGGGCTTTCGCCCCACGGCTAATATCCGCGATGCCTCCGGCATCAAGAACTAAAGGCAAAGCAAAGAGAGAACCACCCCGTCATCGCCTACGGCGATGCCACCCCTCCTTGGTAAGGAGGGGGGCGTTGTTGGAGCATTCTTAAAAGCTCCCCTCCTTACCAAGGAGGGGTGTCAGCCGTTTCCGGCTGACGGGGTGGTTCTTTCTTTCCATCCGAAACACTCTTTGATCTGGTGAGCTACGAATTCCCGTTCGTCAAAAACCAGATTGTTTTCAAATCTAATCACTTTGATCCCGAAATGGAGCAAAAACAGTTTTCTTTCATAATCATAAGCGGCGGCCACCTCGTTAAAATGAACCTCTCCATCCAACTCAATGCCAAGGCTTTCCGACGAACAAAAAAAGTCAAGTATGTATTTTCCAACGCTATGTTGACGGCGAAATTTTCGCCCGTCCAATCCTGAGTTTTTCAGCAAATTCCATAACGAAGCCTCAGCCGGTGTTAAATGTTTCCGGAGTTCAGTTCGAAAGGTTTTCAGCTCCGGCAAGCTATGAATATCGGTTGGACGTCTTTGATAGGCCATGGGATTTCTGAGTTGTTTACTTTGATTGTACCAACAAGACTAAGAAGAGAACCACCCCGTCATCGCCTACGGCGATGCCACCCCTCCTTGGTAAGGAGGGGAGCTTTAAGAAAACAATTGCTCAGTGCCCGTTGTCAGAGTCCCGTCATTATCTTAAAATGGTAACGGTGAAATTATGGACGAACGCGCGATATTCGACGAACGACAGGAAATGAAGCAGGCGAGTTTTTCCTGCTCATATTGCGGCCAGCGGGATATGTACGATGTACGTTGGCTAAAACGCACGAAAAAGAAGATCAATCCCAAAAATATGAACGAGCGCGACCGCGCCCAGTTTGAAAAATCGCGCGATTATATGATCCGTATCGACGACACGCTCAACTGCAAAAACAACCGCTGCCGCAAGCGGTTTGAGATCCCCACCTCTCAGTCGGTCGTCTTTATCTAATCCTTGTAGATCCCGATCACAGGTTTGCCGTCCTTATCTATATAGGCACGGTACATTCCCGGCGAGTTAAACGAGATCCCCATATTGCCGTATTTGTCGATGGCAATGATCCCTCCGGTTCCGCCCAGGTCCTGCAATTTTCTTTGTATCACCAGGTCGGCCGCGTTTTGGACCGGCCTTGCCTGGTATTCCATCAGGGCGGAAATATCGCGCGCCACTCCCAGCCGGATAAAATATTCGCCGTCGCCGGTAGCGGAAATAGCGCAGGTATTATTGTTGGCATAGGTTCCCGCGCCGATGATCGGCGAATCGCCCACGCGTCCAAAACGCTTGTAGGTCATTCCGCCGGTCGAGGTTCCCGCCGCCAGGTTGCCGAATTTATCGAGCGCCGCCGCGCCGACCGTGCCGTACCTATCCTGCGGTTCTCTGTCGCTTAAGCTGCTAACCTTCTTTTGGCCGGCCTTTTCTTTTTCTTCCATCTGCTTTTTAACTTTCAGATAGCCGTCCCAGCGCTCCTGTGTCCAGAAATATTTTTCATCTACTAACTCGATCTTTTGCTCGGCGGCGAATTTTTCCGCGCCGTCGCCGACCATCATCACGTGCGGAGATTTTTCCATTACGGCACGCGCCAGCAGGATCGGATTTTTAACATGATGCAGCCCCGCCGCCGCGCCGGCCTTGAGCGTTTTGCCGTCCATTATCGACGTGTCGAGTTCGTTCTTTCCTTCGGCGTTAAAGACGGCGCCTTTGCCGGCGTTAAATAGCGGCGAGTCTTCCATTATCATGATCGCCGCCTGCACCGCGTCCAGGCTGGCGCCGCCGCCCTGTAAAACTTTCCAGCCCGCCAGCAAAGCTTCTTCCAGCTTCGCTTTGTACGCCGCTTCCTTTTCCGGGGTCAGCGAACCGCGCTCGATCACACCCGCACCCCCGTGGATGATGATCCCCATCGGCTGAGGCGTTTGCGGCGATTGAAGCTGTTTTACGCCGGGAAACGGCTGCGCCTTTTGCGCAAGAGAGGGCAGGGCGAACAAGACTGTTATCAACAAGAACGCGGTAATTTTTCGCATCAATTTACTCCGATTGATTTTTTGGCATTATAACTCAAAGTGCGGCGGAAGTTTATTGATCAAAGGGTTAGGCTTTAGCATCCACTAATATGGAACATTGCAACCTGCCTTACAAGCCTTCTTTTTTTTGCCTGTACCCATTAAGCTCGCTAGTCTACGCTTTTATTTTGTTATAGTAAATAGGTTTTTTAAGGTAAAATTGTTATTAGTTATGACTAATTTTCGCATCGGTTTAGCGGTTTGCGGCGGAATCGCGGCATACAAGGCGGTCGAGGTTTTGCGCGGACTGCAAAAGGCCGGCTGTGACGTGCAGGTCGCGATGACCCGCCACGCCACGGAGTTTGTCGGGCCGCTGACCTTTCGCGCTCTGACGGAAAAACACGTGCTGGTGGACGACTATGACCCGGCCAACCCTGACCCGATCGCCCACATAAACTTTTCGCAGAATATCGATCTGTTTATCGTCGTTCCGGCGACGGCCAACGTGATCGCAAAATTTGCGGGTGGCGTGGCCGATGATTTCGTCACCTCCACCTATCTCGCCTCGACCGCGCCGGTTTTGATCGCGCCAGCGATGAACACCACGATGTGGGAACACCCTGCGACACAGCGCAATATCGAAACCCTGAAAGCTGACGGTGTTTATTTTGTCGCGCCCGATACAGGCGAAATGGCGTGCAAGACGGTTGGGCCCGGGCGCTTGAGCGAACCGGAAAATATCGTGGGCCGCGCTTTGGAAATTCTGGCCGCACCGGACGAAAAAAAAACTGAACATTCTCAAGATCTGACCGGCGAAAAAATTCTCATCACCACCGGCGCTACTCGCGAAGCTATCGACCCGGTCAGATTTATCTCGAATAATTCATCGGGCAAGATGGGCTTTGCGGTGGCGCAGGCTGCGAGGGAAAGAGGCGCGGAAGTTACCGTTGTCGCCGGCATAACCAGCGCGGGTGAACCGCGTAACGTAAAAATTGTTTGCAGCATTTCCGCCGAAGAAATGCACACGGCGGTGATGGCTGAATTGCCCGGCGCCACCATCTTTATCGGCGCGGCCGCGGTAGCCGATTACCGGCCTTCGCAAGCTGCCGAAAACAAGATCAAAAAAACCGAAGCGCAGATGATCCTCACGCTCGACAAAACGCCGGACATTCTCGCGGACGTTGCAAAAAATAGACGCAGTCATCAAAGGGGTTTGCTGGTCATCGGTTTTGCCGCCGAGACGAATGACGTGCTTAGTTACGCGCGCGCGAAACTTGAGAAAAAGGATCTGGACCTTGTCATCGCCAACGACGTCAGCAAGCAGGGCGCGGGTTTTGATGTCGACACGAATATCATCACCATCGTAGGCAGAAACGGCGACGCGCCTGAAGAACTTCCGTTGATGTCGAAACTCCAGGCGGCTCACAAAGTGCTGGATGCCATCGTCAAACTCCGCCGCAAAGCCAGTCATGCTTGAAGTCGTAAAAGTAACTGAGGGCAAATATCTTGAGGATGTTCGCCGACTTTTTCTCGCCTACGCCGATTGGATCGGTATCGATCTTTCCTTTCAAAATTTCAACGAAGAACTGAAGAGTTTGCCGGGCGATTACGCGCCGCCGGGCGGCGAGTTGATCGGCTACGGGTCAGTAGCGTCTGCGTCAGCAGATGCGTCCTCCGGCACACAGAAGAACGCACTTGCTAACGCAGACGCTACTGACAAAACCGGTACCGGCCGGGGCGGATGCCTGCTGCTCGCGCTTTATGACGGCAAAGCGGCCGGCTGTGTAGCGGTGAGAAAAATCGATGGCGAAATTTGTGAGATGAAACGGCTTTACGCTTTGCCTGATTTTCAGGGCCTGGGTATCGGGTCAAAACTCGTCCACTCGATAATTGATGAATCTAAAAGGCTTGGCTATGAAAAAATGCGGCTCGACACGATGCCGAAAATGGGCGCGGCGCAGAAACTTTACCGCTCGCTGGGCTTTAAAGAGATCGAAGCTTATCGTTTTAACCCGGAACCGGGAGCGGTTTTTATGGAGTTAGATCTCAGGAATTTCCAAGTCTCGACAGATCTTGCGGGCTAAATGATCGAATATCTCCCGGTGACGAGGGACTGTTGACGTCTTACCGGTTTTGCGATTGACGAAAACAGAATGCTTTCCGCCCTCACGAAAGAGATAACAATCATATTTTGCAAGATGTTTGATGAGTTCTTTGCGCTTCATGCAGCGGACAATAAAAGTGTTTCACGAATCACTTCCTGCCCGCCGATCTTTTCTTCCGATAAAGCCCTGTTCGTTTCCAGGATGAGTTCGATAGCTTCCTGCAGATTCTCTCTTGTTTCTTCGAGAGTGTGACCTTGAGTATTTGCGCCTGGGAGTTCTTCGACAAATCCTATATAGCCTTTGTCAACCTTTTGAAAAACGGTTGTGAACTTGATTTCCATATATATTTTTCTAAATCATTCGAAAAATAAAAGCAAGCCTTTTCTCTCGCAATACACATTGTTTTCTACAATTTTGCACCATCTGTGGCGGAAGAAACCCGGCCGCGGCTGTCATTACGGCCCCCGATTCTGACAAAAACTGCCAAACCGATCCCGCACAATATCAGAGCGCTTGCCAGGATCAATCTTAAAGAAACGGCTTCGGATAAAATAACGGCCCCGCCGAATGCCGCCAGCGCGGGAACGGCCAATTGCAGGATCGCCGCGCGGGTCGCGGTGTGATGTTTCAGCACCGCGTACCAAACCGAATAGCCGATGCCCGAGGCCGCCGCTCCGGATAGGATCGCAAAAATAGTGCCGTTGGGTGAGAGTTTGATCGGATAAACGAAAAGCAGCGCTATTATGAGCACCGCCATTATCATCGGCACTGAGCGAAGAAAATTCCCCGTCATATCTGCCACTGCATTGATACTGCCACGGCCGCGCAAAGTGAAAATTCCCCATGATATTCCGGCCGCGGCCATCAGTGCCGAGCTTACCGGCGGCGGCGCTGAGAGTCCGGGAAAAACCAGCCAGACCAATCCGCCGAGAGCTAACGCTAAACCGAGCCATTCCAATGTGCCCGGCCGCTCGCCGCGTGCCAGGCCGATCAGGATCATGGTGAACTGAACGGAGCTAAAAAGTATCAGCGCGCCGGTGCCGGTCGTCAAACCGAGATACGCAAACGAAAAACAGATAGCGTAGGAAAAAAGAAAGAACGCGGAGATCCAATTTCCGCGCCCTTCTTTGGTTTTGTTAAAAAAATAACTGATCGCCAATAATGTGACCGCGCCCGAAACCAGGCGGATCACGGTAAAACTAACGGCGTCGATCTCTTCGGCTTTTAACGCCAGCCGGCAGAGTATCGAGTTAAAGGCGAATGCGGCCAGCGCAAACGCCGTATAAAAGATTATCTTAGCCACCTGTGCTTGCGATGTTGGACTGCCGGTCGTTTTCGTCAGGCTGCGCGCCGACACCTTCCTGTCCGGCGGTTTCTTCGCGGCCCTCGGTTGAGGTGGAGCGGTCCTGACCGCCTTCCACACCCGATTCGCTGCCCGTTATCTTTTTGACGTCTTCATCGGCGACAGTTCCGTCGCCTTTCGGCGTGCCCTCGATCGATTCGTTTTGTCTTCTGTCTTCCTGCATATAACCCTCCCTTGTTCGAAAAATTTACTGCATAACCATTCTGCCACAGAGAACACAGAGTTGACAGAGGAAATATCATAAGGCGGAAACGCGACAGTTATGGAGCGTGCTCTTAATAGTCAGGAGTCTATCGAGTCTGTTGAGTCTATAGAGTCAAAAGAAGACTCTAAACTCGACCGACCCGCCAGACTGTTTGACACGCTCCATGACTGTCGCGTTTCAGCCTTACCCGGTCACTCTAATTCCCGGTTCTGACCTCATACCATCAAGATGTTGATCACATGAGAAAAAGAAGAGAACCACCCCGTCGCACGAAGCGTGCGCCACCCCTCCTTCGTAAGGAGGGGAGTTTAAGAAGAAACCCGGTCACTGCGTTCCCGGTACTGACAAGAGCGGGCGGCCACAGGTGCCGCCCCTACATTATTCTTCGGTGGCCGTGTTCTTTTCGGGGCGCATATGCGGAAACAAGATGACGTCGCGAATGCTCTGGCGGCCGGTCAAAAGCATCACCAGGCGATCGACGCCGATGCCGATACCGGCGGCGGGCGGCATGCCGTATGACAGCGCGCGGATGTAATCTTCGTCCAACACCATCGCTTCCTCGTCGCCGCGGTCGCGCTCAGCCATCTGGTCGTTAAAACGGTCGAGCTGCTCGCGCGGGTCGTTCAACTCCGAAAAGCCGTTCGCCACTTCCATACCGTTGATGAATAATTCAAAGCGCTCGGCGACACTGGGATCTTTCGGCGAAGCTTTGGAAAGCGGCGAAATACTTTTTGGATAATCAATGATGAAAGTCGGTTGAATTAAGCTAGCTTCGCAGTGTTCTTCAAACAATCGAACGACATTCGATTCGTTGATCTCTTCGGAGACATCACATTTTGAAACTGCATCATTCATACTAACGCGTTCAAATGTACCAAAATCGATCTCGTTCCCGCCAAACTTTACTTTTAGCCCGCCCGTCGCTTTTTGCACGGCTTCCCTTATCAATTCCTCCGCAAAGTCCATCATGCCGTTTACGTCCATGTAGGCACAGTAAAATTCGAGCATGGTAAATTCCGGATTGTGTTTGTAGGAAAGGCCTTCGTTGCGGAAATTGCGGTTGAGCTCGAAAACTTTTTCGAATCCGCCGACTGTTAAGCGTTTGAGATAAAGCTCGGGCGCGATGCGCGTGTAGAGTTTTATATCGAGCGCGTTGTGGTGCGTTTCGAAGGGCGTGGCGGCGGCTCCGGTCGCTTTGGGCGTAAGCATCGGCGTTTCCACTTCGATGTAGCCGTGGTCTTCGAGAAAGCGGCGCATCCGGCTGATGACACGGGCGCGGGTCTCAAAAACCTGCCGTGTCGGCATCTCGCCTTCTTCATGCTCGACCTGCAGGCTCGACGCGATCAGATCGGCGTAGCGATAGCGGCGGCGCAGCTCGGGATCGGCGATGCCGTGCATTTTGTCGGGCATCGGCAGCATCGCTTTGGCCAGGAATTGAAATTTTTCGACGTGGACGGAAAGCTCGCCGGTGTTGGTGATGAACAAATAGCCTTCGACCCCGATAAAATCGCCGTGGTCGAGCAGCGAAAAAGCGGCCCAGCCCTTTTCGTTATCGAGCGTGTTTTCCGCGTCGTTCTTTATCAGCGCAAAGCCGTCTTTTTTTGGCGCGTAAATTTGTAATTTACTTATGCCATCCGTCAGGTGGACAAAGCTGCCGCGCAGCGGCGTGGTCAGACGGCCGGCGACGCGCACCGTGCCGAATTCTTTCAGCCTGGTATTGGTGGCATCTTTTAGATCTGCCGGTGGGCGTTCGCGCTCGGCAAGTTTGGACACGACGTCCCTGATCTCCGCGGTGGCCTCGGTTATCGGGGCAAAATTCAGAATGCCGGTGATCGTGTCTTGAGCGCCAGTAAGGCCGGAAATATTCGACCGGGCGAATTTGTTGGGATAGACATTGCCCACCAGTTCGCGCATGGCGTTTAAATGCGCCAGCCGCGCCTCGGTTTGGTCGTTTTGCTCAATAATGTCGTTGTATTCGGTCATGTTTTCGTGATACGCGCTGTTCGTAATACGTAGTACGCAAGGCCGCCGAATGCAATGTTATATAGATGTGTGTTATACCTATAACGTATTGCGTTCGGTGTAATTGCGTATTACGTTCGGCGAATCGCGTAAATGAGTAGTGTAACGGAAAACGCGCTTAAACAAAAAAGCATGATGGGGTATCTAAAAGATTCCCGGGAATTTTCGCGCTTAAAATCCGAAACCCAAAGCGGCGCGCGGGTCATTAACATTAACGGGTTGACCTCATCGGCGAGCAAGGCCCTGGTCATTTCCGCGCTGCAGACCGAATTGAACAAAACGCTGGTGGTGGTAACGGCCGGTAACCAGGAAGCCGATGCTTTTGCCGCCGATCTCGAATTTTTCCGCAAATTTTTGGGGGGCCGTCAAACCATCCTCTCGCTTCCCTCTTCGGAAAGCGATGTTTATTCGGGGACTTCGCCGCATAGCGAGACTTTGGAATTGCGCGCGCTGACGCTGTGGCAAATGGCGCAAGGACAGCCTGACATTCTGGTGCTGCCGGCGCGCAGCCTGATCACCCGAATTGATACGCCGGAAGAGATCCGGGCGATGGGTATCAGGCTAAAACGGGACGAAGATCACTCGCCCGACCTGCTGATAGAAAAATTAGGCGCCTCCGGTTATGTGCGCGAAGACCCGATCCAAAATGTCGGGCAGTTTTCCGTGCGCGGCGGCATCGTCGACGTCTGGCCGCCGAACGCAGGCGCGCCCGCGCGAATCGAATTTTTTGGCGACACAGTCGATTCGATCCGCGAATTTGACGCCGAGACGCAGCTTTCCACCAACCAATTAAAAGAGATCGACCTGGCGCCGATGCGCGAGTTTGCCGCTACCGCCGGGGACCTTCGGGACTGGGCGATACTCGCCCGCGAAAGATTTTCCGGCGAAGCGTCCGCGCGGGCGGTAAAGGACCGCACTGTTTTTGCCGACGAAGGCGAGAGCTTTCACGGTTGGGAATGGCTGTTCCCGGTTTTGCGTGAGCGACGCGCCAGCGTCTTTGATTACTTCGATTTCCGGGAAAACAGCGTTCTGGCGATCGATGAACCGGTCCTGGCGGAAGACTGTCTTGCGAATCTCTATAAACATCTGGACGCGCGCTACGCCGAAACGCTCAGCGCGGGCGAGATCGGCTTGCCGCCTGCGGAACTTTTCCTGACGGTCGATGAGTTAAGAAAAAATCTTGAGCGAAGAAAGCGGCTTGAGCTGCGCGCGCTGGGAAGCTCGGCGGCGAAAACGGATGAGGAGTTCAGCCTGGAAGCGAGCGACCTGTCGAACAAATTATTTTTATTTCCGGCGGCTGAAAGTGGAGAGAAAAGCGCGGAAATAGAAATGCAATCGCGCTCGGCAAAAAAATATTACGGAAAACTCGCAGAATTTGCCGAAGAATTAAAAAAAGAAAACAAGCCGATCGTCGTTTTGCAAACCACCGGGCTGGCCGAAAGGCTTTCCGATATTTTGCGCGATTATAATGTCGTGCTGTCGGAAGAAAACGTCGTGATCGGATCTTTGAGCAGCGGGTTTGAACTGCCGCTGGCCGGGGTGGTCATTCAAACCGAAAATGAATTATTCGGCGAGCTGCCGGAAAGTTCTTCCGCTGCTTCTGCTGCTGCCGCTTCTAGTGGGCCAAAGAAAAAGCGTTCCAGGACAAAAGCTTTTCTTTCCGATTTTCGCGATCTGAAACCTGGTGATTATGTGGTGCATGTAGATCACGGCATCGGGCGTTTCGAAGGCCTGCAAAATATCGAGCTTGCCTCCGGTACCGGGAGCAGCGGCCGGGAATTCATGCTGCTCATGTACGCCGATAACGCCAAGCTTTTCGTGCCCGTGGAAAGGCTGGACCTGGTGTCGCGCTACAGCAGCGGCGAAGGTGTCGAACCCACTCTGGACAAACTGGGCGGGCTCGGCTGGCAGAAAACAAAAGCCAAGGCCAAACGCGCGATGCGCGACATGGCCGACGAACTGCTAAAACTGTACGCCGAGCGAAAGCTGGTAACGGGCTTTGCTTTTTCCGCCGATTCGCCGTGGCAGGATGAATTTGAAAGCGCTTTTCCCTACGAACTGACCGATGATCAGGCCACCTCTATTGAAGACGTCAAGAACGATATGCAAACGGCCGTGCCGATGGACAGATTGCTCTGCGGCGACGTCGGTTACGGTAAGACCGAAGTGGCAATGCGCGCGGCCTTCAAAGCCGTGATGGACGCCAAGCAGGTGGCGGTGCTTACCCCCACCACCGTGCTCGCTTATCAACACTACGACACTTTTAGAAAACGCTTCTCGGCCTTTCCGGTGCGGGTCGAGCTGCTTTCGCGTTTTCGCACCGCCAAAGAACAAAAGGCCGTGGTCGAACAAACCGAAAAAGGCAACGTCGATATCCTGATCGGCACGCACCGCATTTTGTCTAATGATGTGTCGGTGCCCAAGCTGGGTTTGGTGGTGGTTGACGAGGAGCAGCGCTTTGGCGTCGCGCACAAAGAAAAACTCAAAAAGCTGAAAAAGAAGGTCGATGTGCTGACGCTTTCCGCCACGCCGATCCCGCGCACGCTGAATATGTCTTTGATGGGAATGCGCGATATGTCGGTCATTGAAACGCCGCCGCGCGACCGGCTGGCGATCAACACGCAGGTGGTGCAATTTTCCGAAAGCGTACTTAAATCCGCCATCGAGCTCGAACTGGCGCGTAACGGCCAGATATTTTTTATCCATAACCGCGTGGAAACCATCGAATCGATCGCGGCGCTCGTAAAAAGGATCGTGCCGAACGCCCGTGTCGCGATCGGCCACGGGCAGATGAATGAAAAAGATATGGAAAACGTGATGCTGGATTTCGTCGATTACAAATACGACGTGCTGGTGGCCACGACCATCATCGAAAACGGCATCGATATCCCGCGCGCAAATACGATCATCATCAACCGCGCAGACAATTACGGCCTTTCACAGCTTTACCAGCTTCGCGGGCGCGTGGGCCGTTCTAATCGCCGCGCCTATGCTTACCTGCTGATACCCGGCGAACTGGAACTTACGCCGATCGCGCGGCGGCGGCTTTCCGCCATTCGTGAATTTTCCGACCTGGGCGCGGGTTTTCGCATCGCGGCGCTCGATCTTGAGCTGCGCGGCGCGGGGAATCTGCTGGGCGGGCAGCAATCCGGGCACCTCGATGCGCTGGGCTTCGATCTCTACACTAAGATGCTCGAACGCACCGTCGCCGAACTGCGCGGTGACGAGATCGACGACGAAATAAGCGTCTCGCTCAATTTCGGCATCGATGTCTCGATCCCGCAGGAATATATCCAGGAAACCGGCCAGCGCCTGCGCACGTATAAACGCATATCTTCGGCTGAATCCGAAGAAGACCTGCAGCAGGTCTACCTGGAACTGCAGGATAGGTACGGGAAAATTCCGTATTCGCTGGAGAATTTGTTTGAATATTCAAAACTGCGCCGGCTGGCTGAAGGGATGCGTCTGATCTCGATAGATAAAACGCCGAACGGTTTGACCTTTAAATTAAGTGAAAATGCACAGGTCGCGCCCGAAAGGCTGATGAATCTGGTGCAGGACAACCCGGGGTCTTCGTTTGCCCCGAGCGGCGTTCTGAGGATCGTTTTAGACGAGGAATCCAAAGAAAATATCCTTGAGACGGCGCACCGGATATTGGCCGAAATCGGGTTTTAAGACCGGTAGTTCGCGTTTTCATCGCGGAGCGGTGTTTTAAGACTGGAACCACGAAATCACACGAAGTAACACGAAAACTGCAAAAACCTTGATTTATCTGCTTTTACAGGTACAGTCATTTAAAGCTATAGTAAACCTATATTTAGCGAATATTACGAAGCCGATAAACGCGCGCGCCGTTTTGTGCATCTCATTACTACGTTGCAAGAATATCCGCTGCGGATTAAGATGCTCAGTTGAACTTTTGTTAATTTTTAAGGAGCCTTAATAGTGAAGTTTATTAACTCTTTTGTAGTCGCCTGTTTACTTGCCTTATTGACCGCCTCTTTTACTTTTGCCCAGGAAAGCGAACCCACCGTTATCGATGAGGTTGTCGCCCAGGTTAATGAGGGCGTGATCACTCTTTCCCGCGTTAAACGTGAGATGAAGGACATGATCGTAACGGTAGCGCAGCAAACGGGAAAACCCGAAGCCGCGGTCAAAACCGAAGTCGAAGGCAAAATGGGCGAATTGATCGCCAGCCTTATCAATGAGGAATTGATCGTGCAGAGAGGCAAAGAGCTGGGCCTGGAAGAAGACGTTGACGCTTCGATAAACAAACGGTTCCTGGAAATAATGAAGGAGCAGGGCGCAAAGACGCTCGACGAATTGTATCGCCGGATGCGCGATAGCGGCATCAATCCGGACGATGTCCGCCAAAAATGGCGGAAACAGGCGATGCAGGAATCGGTCCTGAGCAATCAGGTGGAAGCCAAGATATATCACGGGCTTTCGGGAAAAGAAATACGCGATTATTTTGACAAAAATAAACAAAAATTTATTAAGGCTGAATCGCTCACCATTTCTGAAATATTTTTAGGCCTTGCCGGCCGGGATGAAAAAACCGTTAAAGCAAAAGCCGACGATCTGCTCAAGCAGTTACGCGCCGGCGGTGATTTTGAGAAACTCGCCCTGGAAAATTCCGAGCGCGCCGACATCAAAACCACCAAAGGTAAATTGGGAACTTTTTCAATGGCGGACTTAAAGCCGACCGTCAGCGAGCCGCTAAAAGGCTTAAAGACGGGTGAGTATACCGAGCCTATCCAATTGGATGAAGGAATAATGATCCTCCGCGTCGATGAACGCGCCGGCGCCTCTACCGAAGCGAAATTTAACGAAGACGAAGTGCGCCGCGCGATCACCTATGAACGCTCCTCGCAGGAAGCCAAAAAATATATGGTAGACCTGCGCAAGGACGCCTATATCAAGATATCGGAAAATTACCGCGCGATGGTTTCGCCCATCCTCTTTGCCGAGGAAAGAAGCGATAAGCCGGTGGCGAAAAACGACAAGTAACCGGGTCAAAAAAAGGACGGTTATCCCGTCCTTTTTTATTTTAAATAATGCGTCTGGATCTATTTCTAAAAGCAAGCCGTCTCGTTCTGCGCCGCTCGCTGGCCCAGCAGTTTTGCGACGCCGGGCGGGTAAAAGTTAACGGGCTTTCGGCAAAATCCGGTAAGGAAATTAAGGCCGGTGATACGATCAAACTGCGCCGCCGCGAGCGCATTCTTACGGTAAAGATCAGGCAGGTCCCGGCTACAAAGCAGGTTTCGCGAAATGACGCCGCCGATCTTTACGAAGTGGTTTCAGAGGAAACGCTGACCGAACCATCCGGAGACTTTTCCGGCAACTTTTCCGGCGGCTCTTCGTTTGAGACTGACGCGACCGAATAGAGAAAGATCAATCCCGCGCCGTAAAGCAGCACAGTGAAAAATGCGACATAACCTGTCGCCGCGGAAAATTTCGGTATCTCTAAAAGCCCCAGCGAAACTTTTTCGAATAAACTTTCCGCCAGCTTTCTCGTCCAGCTTTCTTCACCGCCCGCACCAGAAACCAGCGAGGCCAGAAACACGTACTTAAAGACAAACGCAAATCCCAGCAGCGCCGCCAAACTGCGCAGCATCTTTTTTGCTTCGAGCTCGGCAAACAGATTTGTCCATAGCGTCCAAAGCAGAAAAAATGCCGTCAGGCCGAACGCCAAACCTTTCTCCGGCAGCAGGCAATTTATCACCTGCACCGAGCCCGAAAATACTGTCAGCAGGATCAAGCCGTTAGCGCAGTTTTTTAACACCGAAAAGTCGGCGGAAAACCACTCCCCGGTCAATATCAATTTTCCGCGAACGATTACCGCCAGCAACAAAACCGCCAGCACCAGGTTAAATAATGTCGGGGGCAGAAAAAGAAAAGCGCCGCTTTCCAGGCTTAGACGCATTCCGCCGAGCAAGGTGACGACGAGAAAAACCGCCGGCAGCGCAAGGTATTGCGAGAAAAGAAGAGTTTTATTTTTTGTATTGCTGCTCATTTAGTAAAGTCGATCGGCTATTAGCTGTCAGCTAACAGCTTTATTACCCGGTTTAAATTATCACTTTCTTTCCCTCGTCAGCTTCATCGGATTAAAATCCTCGACGGTCACTTCCAGCCCGTTTTGCAGTTCCGCCTTAAGCTCCTGCGGCGTTTTCATTTTGAGGTTTTCATCGTCCTCGATCTTGAGTTGCGGCTTTAACGCCAGCGCGGCATTTACGGCCTCGATCCCCTGTTTAAAGAGCGCGTCATCGTCATAAACCCTGCCGAAGCCTTGCCGGTAAAAACTATACGCCGTGTAAAATTGCACCTTCGCATCGCGTTTTTCCGGGTCAGCTTTGGCAAAAGACCCGCGCGCGGCGGGGAAATTATCCTGCCTGAAAAGTGCGAGCCCGCGGCCGAATTCGGCTTCGTCGATACCGTACGTGCCGGTCGAAACAGCGGCCTTGCTCACCACTTCCTGAAGATTTTGCGGCTGCTTGGCATATATCCACACGATCGCGCCGCCAGATGCCAGGACCAGTAATACGCTTAAAATCTGTATTGTTTTCTCATTCATTGCTATAATTTGCCCGAATAAAGTTTGAGAGAGCACTCCGGCAATGTCAAATATTTTAAAGCTTCTGTTTTTAGCCTCAGCCCTGGGCGCCCCCCTTTTAAGCGCAGGCTGCGCCAGGGCTCAGACGGCTAATAACGCTCCGCCGTTGCCCGCGCAAAATACTGAAACTGCAAAGATCCAAAATCCCGGCCGTGTCATACACGTTCTGGTAGCGCTTTGCGACAACGTGAATCAGGGCATCGTGCCGGTTCCCGCCGCCATCGGCAATGGCGAGGATCCGCCAAGAAATTTGTACTGGGGCGCGGCCTTCGGCCTTAAAACTTTCTTTTCAAAGTCGAAAAACTGGACCAAGATCGCCGAAGTTTCGAACCCCAAAGAAAATGTTCTCGAACGGCTGATTTTCAAACATAAAACTGAAAACGTCTACCTGGTGGCCGACGCTTACCGCGGCAGCAAAATGCGCGAAACGATCGACGATTTCTTTACCGCCGTTTCGGGCGGCAAACGTGAAACCATTCCCGTCCAAAATACGAATCTGCAAGTGTTGGCGGGCGCCGACCTGGTGGCTTTTATCGGGCATAACGGCTTGATGGATTTTAGCCTGGAAAAAGAGTTTTTTAAGAAAGACGGCCATAGCCGTGATGCTATAATTCTGGCTTGCGCCAGCAGAAATTACTTTTCGGGGCCGCTGCGCAGCACGGGTGCTAAACCTTTGCTGTGGACGTCGAACCTGATGGCGCCTGAGGCATATACGCTGCATGACGCGCTGGAAGGCTGGATACGCGGCGAAAGTGATGAGCAGGTTCGCACACGGGCGGCGTCGGCATACGCGAAATATCAGAAAATAAATGTAAAAGCCGCGCGGGGCCTTTTGGTAACAGGGTGGTAGCTATGAGATCTATATTCGTTAAACTTTTCACTAAATCCTTTTTGGCCCTGATCCTCCTCGCGGCGGCAAGCGTACCGGCGCAAACCGGAGCGGCCGGCGGCGCATCATCGCAACCGCCGCAGTGGCACACTCTGCAAAGCGATAACGGCGAATTTTCCATCTCCATACCCGCCGGTTATCGTTATTTCTATGACCCGCAAGGCTTCGAGCTGGACCCGCCGACTAGCGGCCGCTACGCTTTTGCCGAAATGCAGATGCTCGGCTCTTTCGCGGATAAGACGATAATGACCGTGGAGATCTATCGTGTTCCGAAGCCGAAAAAATATCTCGATAAATTGATCAATCACGACAACCCGAACGGAAAAAAAACCAAGCTGACGCTTCCCGGCTTTTCGATCCAGCAGTTCGAATTAGATTCGGTCAATAATTCCGCGCTTAAAAGAAACATCGCGATAAAATGCCTGACGAAATATATCGCTTCCAAAGATCATATCTATGTCGTTTCCACCGCCAGCCGGGGCGCGGAAATGACACCGGCGGCCCGGCGATTTCTGGACTCGATCGTTCTCACCGAATCTCCCGCGCCGAATGCTAATGGGGCCGGGGAAAAAGCGATAAATATTTCAAAATTAACGCCTTTTACGTTAGAACTGACCGCGCAGGATCAAAGCAAGATCGTTCACGTGAAGAAGGACGACGACGACGACGACGAAAAAAAGCCCGCGCCAAGACCGGCGCCGAATCCGAACGGCCTTGTGCTCCTGAACCGGCCGAAGCCCACCTTCTCCAGAGCGGCGCGCAAAGCGGAAATTGGCGGGACGATACGGGTTCGGGCCACTTTTGATAAGAGAGGTATCGTTTCCAACGTGATTTTTCTTACAGCCTTGCCGGGCGGATTATCACGCAATGCTCTTTTCAGTGCGCTGAGGATGAAATTTATCCCGGCGGAAAGGGACGGGGAGTTGATCACTGTCTCCAGGCCGATCGAATACGGTTTTTTTATCTATTAAAAATATGTTTTTCAAATACGTTTCAATAGTCTTTTTGATCGCTTTGATCGCGGGGGTTTGCGTCAATGCTCCGGCGCAAAAACTAACGGCCGATCTGATCATCATTAACGCCAACGTCCAAACGATGGACAAAGCCGCGCCCAGGGCGCAGGCGATCGCCGTAATGGGCAACGAGATAGTCGCCGTCGGAACGAACGCGGAAATAAACGCGCTGGCCGATGCGCGCACCAGGGTCATCGACGCCGGCGGGAAACTAGTGATGCCCGGTTTTAACGATGCGCACCTGCATTTTACCGAGGGCGGTTTTCAACTCTCGCTGGTCGATCTGCGCAGCGCCGCTTCGCCCGAAGAGTTTGCCGCGCGGATCAAAGCTTTTGCCGCCAAGCTGCCAAAAGGCCAATGGATACTGGGCGGGCGCTGGGACCACGAAAACTGGAAACCCAATAATTTACCGACCAAAGAATTGATCGACGCCGTGACGCCGGACAATCCCGTTTTTGTCCAGCGGCTGGACGGGCACATGGCGGTGGCCAACAGCCTGGCGTTAAAACTCGCGGGCGTGAATAAAGACACCAAAGACGTGGACGGCGGCCTGATCGTTCGCGACGCGGCCGGCAATCCGACCGGCGTATTAAAAGACGCGGCGATGGAATACGTCCGGCGCGTTGTTCCGGACTTTAGCTTTGACCAGAAACTCGCGGCTGCCGAAGCGGCCACGAATTACGCCGCCAGCCTGGGTGTGACGAGCGCGCAGGATATGTCGGCCAATACGAATATCGGCGTCTACCAGGAACTGCTGCGCCAGGGTAAATTGAAAACGCGTATTTACGCGGGCGCCCCGCTGCCCGATTGGCAGAAATTGGCGGACACGGGCATCCGTTATGCCTTTGGCGGCCCGATGCTGCGCGTGGGAACGTTGAAAGGCTATGCCGACGGCAGCCTCGGCTCGACCACGGCCTGGTTTTTCGACCCGTATGCGGATTCGCCGAATACGAGCGGGCTCTCCGGCGCGGAAATTCCGCAGATGTACGAACACGTTTCGGGCGCTGACAAAGCCGGGCTGCAGGTGATGATCCATGCCATCGGCGACCGCGGCAACGCCACCATACTCGACGTTTTCGAACGCGTGGCAAGAGAAGACGGCGCGCGCGACCGGCGCTTTCGTATCGAACACGCCCAGCATCTGCGCCAGCAGGACATTCCCCGTTTCGGACGGTTGGGAGTGGTAGCTTCGATGCAGCCGGTCCACCTGGCGGATGACGGGCGCTGGGCCGGAAAACGTCTGGATGAAAAACGCCTGAAAGGAACATATGCGTTTCGCACGCTGCTGGATACTGGCGCGCATTTAGCGTTTGGCACCGATTGGGCAGTCGCCCCGCTCAATCCTTTCTTCGGCATACTGGCAGCGGTCACGCGTCAGACGACCGACGGGAAAAATCCGAACGGCTGGATACCCGAACAAAAGATCACCGTCGAAGAAGCGGTGCGCGCTTACACCGAAGGCTCGGCCTACGCCGAATTTCAGGACAATATAAAAGGCACGCTTTCCGCCGGCAAACTGGCTGACATCATCATCGTCTCAGACGATATTTTTGCCGGCCCGCCGCTAAAAATGCTGCAGACGAAAGTGTTGACGACGATAGTGGACGGAAAAGTGGTCTACGAGGCGAAGTAACTATTCACTGTACACTTTTAACTGTTAATGGCTTTGCCTATAAAGGCTGGTTTGCCCGTAAAGTGAGTCAAAAACTAAAATAATAAGGCAAAACCTGGGAGCGCCGGTGTCTCGCCGGCAAGATCGCGCAGCGATCTAAAAGCAGTTTAATAGTTTAGATTACAATAATTAGCGCGGCAGGCCGCGCTTGCCGGCGAGACACCGGCGCTCCCGGTTTCAGCCGATCTTTATTTAATAAACTTGTCTTGCCTATAAAGTCGGACAAAATTCTTACTTTATAGGCAAAGCCACTATTAACTATTATGCATTTGATAAAACAGTGAATAGTTCGCAGTTGAAAGTTAATAGTTTTCGAAAGTGGTTATGAAAAAAACGCTCTTGCTTTTGTTTTTATTGCTGTTAAGCGCGGGCCCGCTCTTTGCTCAGGACCCGAAGTGGGTGCGGATCGAGACGTTTATGGAGACGCTCTCCTTTAAGGTACCGGAAGGTTATATTTCCTATCGCAACAAGGACAGAGATGAGACCTATCTTTCATGGTATGAAAATAAAGTTGCGATAAACGTTTCGATAGTCAAAATGCTGCAGGCCAGGTCGCGGCTGGCAAAGATCGAAGACAGCTATGACCAGTTCGACTGCAAGTATGATTATTTCACCCTCGGGCCGATAGCCGCCAAGATCTTTACCTGCGAAAGCGATAAACAATTTTCCAAAACCATCTATCTCGTTACCGACAGCAAGTATTGTAAATTTGTGGTTGCCGCTCCGACAGCCGATAACGTGAATGTTTCCCTTTTTCTGATGTCGCTGCGCTCGCACCGGGCGCCGATATTTCCCAAATACGGCGACAAACCCGACCCGAACGATAAGGTGATCAGGGACACCGATATTAAGAACAGCCCCGTGGTCGAGCAATACTTAAAGTCGCCGAACGCCGGTTATATAAAAGCGGTCAATGCCGGAGACGTTGAAGCAAAAAGAGTGATCATTGATGCCGACAGCCCGATCTACTCACGGCCCTTGCTGATCATGCGCAAATATCCGCCGGCGTTCCCGCGCGCCATCGACAAAACCGGCCCGCCGATATCCGTGCGGGTAAAATGCCGGATACAATTTCTCGCCAACGGGCAGTTGGGAAAGGTGGAAGTGACCGACAGTCCGGGTTTTGAATACACGGAAGCGGTCATCGATTCGCTGCGCAGGATGAAATTCCTTCCCGCGCAAATTGACGGCAAAGACGTGGATATCACCAAGGTAATGGAATTCGGCTTTGACACATTTTAGAAGTATGAATTAGTTTTAAAGAACAAAGATCTCAGGAGAATTATATTTATATGAACAAGAAACTATTTGGCTTAATGTTATTGATGTTTGCCCTGGCCGGCTCCGCGCTGGCGCAGGAAGACATGGAAAAAGGCGCTAAACCGTCCGACGCCGACAAGGTGGCTAATTTTGAAAACACCAAGGTACTCAAACGCGGCGAAGCGATCGGCAAAGCGGATAAAGCGTCTCTGAAAAAGGTGCTGGCCGACCCGGCGAAATATTCCGGTAAGACCGTGCTGGTCGAAGGCGTGATCGTGCGTTCCTGCAAAATGGAAGGCTGCTGGCTGGAACTCGCCCCGGCAAAAGACGCCAAATCGATGCGCGTAAAAATGAAAGGACATTCCTTTTTCGTGCCGCTCGATTCCGCGGGTTTGAACGCTAAGGTCGAAGGCACTGTTTCGGTCAAAACCCTGACCAAGGATTATGTCGACCACCTGATCGAAGACGGCGCCAAGATCGAAAAACGCAACGCCGACGGCACCGTCACCGAAGTTTCATTCGAAGCATCCGGCGTGGAACTGACCAAGGCGAACAAGTAATTTAAATTGCCACTAGCTAAAGCTAGTGGCTACAAGTGCTAAATTTTATGCCTGGGCTTTAGCCTAATTCTTTTAGAGTTGGGGCTAAAGCCTTTTTTGTTTGAGTTATTTCTAACCACTAGCTAAAGCTAGCGGCAATGTAAAAGAGGCTTTAAAGATAAGAGCGGGCGCAAGCAACCCTTCCGGACCTACAAATTTTATTTACCTGGGTGTTTATTATTTATCAGGCGGGTTGATCACCCCTCAGGCCGGGAAGGGCCGCTTGCGCCCGCTCATTTCTCCCTAATTTCCCTCTTCTATTTCCCGGCTTTTGATCTATAATGCCGCCCTGCTGGCCCTCGCGATCAGACGGAAATTTATGAGATAGCAAAATTATGCTAATCTTTAGTTTTCAGAAGATGAAGCCTTTTAAGATCAGAGACATTGAGATCAACCCGCCGCTGGTGCTGTCGCCGATGGCCGGGGTGACGGATTATTCCTTCCGGCGGCTGCTCAAGCGGCGCGGCGGGATCGGCTTGACCGTTTCCGAATTTATTTCGGTCGAAGGATTGACCCGCAATAATCCGAAATCGAAACGCCAGATGCGTTTTTGGGAAGAAGAGCGCCCGTATTGCGTGCAGATCTTTGGCGGGCAATGGGAGCGCATGGCGATGGCGGCGGAAATGGCGCAGGAAATAGGCGCCGACATACTGGACGTCAACTGCGGCTGCCCCGCCCCGAAAGTGGTCAAGCACGGCGGCGGTTCGGGCCTGCTGCGCGATCTGCCGCGGCTGGAAAAAATTCTTACCGAGATCAAAAAGGCCATTACTATTCCGCTCACGCTAAAACTGCGCGCGGGTTTCACGGATTCGACAATTAACTGTGTCGAGGTGGCCAAAATGGCGGAGCAGTGCGGCGTCGAACACATCGCGCTGCACGGGCGCACCAAGGAGCAGGGTTATAAAGGCCTGGCGAATTGGGATTATGTGGCCGAGATCAAAAAGGCGGTAAGCGTGCCGGTTTCCGGCAGCGGCGACGTGGTCACGATCGAGGGCGCGCTGCAGAAATGGCGCGAGACGGGCTGTGATGGTATTTTGATCGGCCGCGGCGCGATGCAGAACCCATGGATATTTCGCCAGATCGAGGACGTTGTGGCCGGGCGCGAGCCATATCAGCCGCCGCTCGAAGAAAAACAGGCCGTGCTGCTCGAGTATTTTGAAATGCTGCGCGAAGATATGCCGGAGCTTCCGGCGCTGGGTAAAATGAAACAGTTGGCGGGGCAATTTACCAAGGGCCTCGTGGGCGGCGCGCAGTTTCGCCAGACGCTTTACCATTCGCATTCCGCACAGGAGATTCTGGACAATATCGCCGTGTATTTTAATACCTTAAGCACGGGCAATGTTTTCGGCGACGGCATGGTGGAAAGCGATAAAGATCTTGAGTTCGAGTCATGCGAGGCCGTAAATGACACAGATTTTTCTTGTTCCTCTGAAAAAACCTCCTATAATGTGTCTACAGTTACTTAACATACACACTTAAAAATTTTCCTTGGGGTAAATAAAACGATGATCAGAAAACTTGCAGTGTTTATGACGCTGATCTTTTTTTCGCTTCCGGTCTGCGCGCAAAAATTGACGGCCAATGAAGTCGCGGCCAAGCACCTTGATTCGATCGGTAAAGCGGAAACACGGGCCGCGATACAAAATGTGGTACTGGTCGGTGAAGTAACCCAGAAATATATTGTTCCGAAAGACCTGGACCTGTCGGGAAGAGCGGTACTGGCTTCGGCCGGGCCTAAAAATTTTTTCGGCATGAGCCTGTCCAACCGCGGCAACGAGCAATATATTTTTGACGGTAAGAAAGCCAAGGTCAATCTGGTCCAGAGCGGCCAGCGTTCGGTCCTGGCAAATTTCATTCAGTCTAATGATCTGCTGATCGAAGACGGCCTTTTGAGCGGAGCGCTTTCTTCATCCTGGGCGCTGGCCAACCTGGCCAGCAGTAAAGGTAAATTATCATTTAACGGCATTAGAAAGATCGATGAAAAAGAAGTATATGCGATCGGATATTCAAGAAAAGGCGGCGACCTGACCATTACGTTCTTTTTTGACAAAGAGACTTTCCGACATATTCGCACCGAATATTACCGTATTTTTGCGGCCGCAATAGGACTCACGCCCGAGGATGGAAGTAAATTAAGTGAAACAAGGCTTAAAATGACGGAAGAGTTTTCCGATTTTAGAGAAGAAAAAGGGCTGACGCTGCCGCACAGCTACCGGATCCTTTATTCCGCGACGGGACAGCGCGGCACGTCGGAGGTAGAATGGACATTCACTTTGTCTACTTTTGCCTTTAATCAAAAGCTCGATGAACAAACCTTTAACACCAACTGAAAGTAGGTAAGACCTGATGTTTAGAAAAACTCTTTTTATGCTTTTCGTTCTGCTTCTCGCGGCTATCCCTGCTGCCTTTGCCCAGAAGTTGACCGCCGATGAAGTTGTCACGAAACATCTGGATTCGATCGGCACGGCTGAAACCCGGTCCGGGATCCAAACCATCGTGATGACGGGCGAGGCCACGGCGAAATTTCTCTCCCAAAAGGACCTGCTGCTTAAGGGGAGAATAGTTTTTGCCTCTGCGGGCGCGAAGAATTTTCTGGGCATCGGCTTAAATTCGAACAATTACCCCGGCGAACAATTCGTCTATGACGGTAAAAAGTCGAAAGTAGCATTCACGCAAAACGGAAAACGCTCCAGCCTGGGTGACTTTGTCCAATCGAATGATCTTCTTCTGGAAGACAGCCTTTTAAGCGGGGTGCTTTCATCGTCGTGGGTGCTGTCTAATTTGGCCACCAAAAAAAGTAAATTGTCTTTTGAGGGCACAAAAAAGATAAACGGCAAAGAAGTCTACGTTCTGAGCTATTCGCGTAAAGGAAGCGGCGACCTGACTATCAGTTTATTTTTCGATAAGGAAACCTTCCGTCACGTACGGACGGAATATAAACGCGTGACCTCTGCCGGAATAGGCTCGAAACCGGAAGAGTCATCCCAGTTAAGCGAAGTAAGGTATAAGATCGCCGAAGACTTTTCCGATTTCAGAGATGAAAAAGGTTTAACTTTGCCTCACGCCTATCGTATTCTTTATTCCGAAGAAGGAACGCGAAGCACCGGTAACGTAGAAGTAGAATGGGCCTTCAATTTATTGGAATTCGCTTTTAATGAAAAATTAGATCCCGGTACTTTTAATACGGATCAAAAATAAGAAAAATATGCGCTTTAAAACGTTTTGTTTCCTCATTCTTATTCTCTTATTTTTTACTTCGGCGGTTTTTTCACAGGCCAAACCGCCGAAAGTGACGCCGACACCGGCCCCGCTTTCCAGTTCGATAAAGTCTTCGCCGGCCTATATCGAACTCACTCTTTACAAAGCCAATATCGACGCTGAATTGCTCGATATGCTGGTCGAGTACACCGATGAATATCCCAAGGTAAAAGAGCTTAAGCTGGAAGTGCAATTTGTACAGGCCGAGCTCATCAGTTTACAGGAACTGGGAGTTTCAGTCCTTCCTAAACTAACGGAAAGCTTTGCCAAACTGCTGCTGCTGAAGATCAAAATGCAGGTCGACCTCGCTCAACTGCGCGCCGTTCATAAAGACGATCACCCCGATGTCAAAAGAGCGATACGCCGCGTCGATATCTACGAAAAAGCCATCAAAGACGTATTGCAGTAAGAAAGGGAAGAAGCAGGAAATTAAGGGAAATTGGGGGAAGTTTAAAGAAGCCCTTTAAAGTCCGCAGTTTTTTCACGGGCGGGCGCAAGCAACCCTTCCGGACCTGAGAGGCCTTCGGCTTGAAACTATTAACTATATACTGTGGACTATCAACTGTTGTTCAAATGGAAAATAGTTAATAGTTCACAGTTTATAGTTAATAGTGAGACTAAATAAATTTGCAGTCCGGAAGGGCCGCTTGCGCCCGCTCTTCACTTTCCCTTCTTTCCATTAATTTCCTTTAATTTCCCTTCTTATTCCTTTCCTTACTTACAAAGACCGCAAAGGTTTCGGCAGCGTTCCATCAAAAAACCAGCTTGCGCCTACTTTCAAACGGTGCTGCCACGTCGGCAGGCGCTGTGTGTAGAGAGCAAACCTGGCTTCACGCGCCAGCGGGCCGCCAAAAGCCTTGTTTCCCACCAGAACCGCCGCGTGATTCGTGCCCAGGCTGATCGCTTCGCCCAGTTCGTGGAATTGCCGTGTTTTGAGTTTCTTCCCCTCAAGATAAGCCTTGACGTTATCGGCGAGCAGTTTTGATTGCTGATTAGCAAGCTGCGCCGTGCCCTCGAGCTTGTGGTCGATGCCTTCGACCTTGGTGATATCACCCAGGGCAAATATTTCCGGATGGCCTTCGACCTGGAGAGTATTGTCCGTTAGCAGCAGCCCGTGTTTGTCTTTTGGCAGCTCGATCTTTTCGATCAGCGGACTTACCTTAACCCCCGCTGTCCAGACCGTGCCGGCTGTTTTATATTCGCGGCGCTCGCCGTTGTGCTCCGCCACCAGGCCGTCTGCTGTTACTTCTACCACGCTTGTTTCCGTGTGAATCTCAATATGCCCATTTTGCAGGGCTCTCTCCGCGTGGCCCCGGATCTCCTCACCCATTCCGGGCAGGATATCCTTGCTCATTTCAAAAAGCAGCACGCGCGCTTCGCCTTTCAAATTTCGCTGCTGAAAAGCGTCGTAAAACAGATCGGACATCTTGGTGGAAAGCTCTACCCCGCTGGCGCCGGCGCCGATCACGGCAAATGTGACCGCTTCGCGCGCGTCCTGCGGAGGAGTATCGGTATCCACCGAATCGACCCTTTCCGCCATCCGCCGCCTGAGTTCGTCCGCATCTTTGACCCCGCGAAACGGAAGCGCAAATTCCTCGGCCCCTTTTATTCCCCAGTAGTTCGTCACCCCGCCGGCCGCCAGAACGAGCACGTCGTACGGTAACCGATGGCGCCAGCCGTCAATGCCTACTTCTTTTTTCTCGAGATCGACACCGCAAACGTCGCCGTGCATAAACTCTATCCCGTCGCCCCCGTCATTGTTGATAAGCTCGCTGTAATACGGTGCGATGTGCCAGGCTTCCACTTCCCCGCTCAAATACTCGTAAAGCATCGGCCTGAATGTGAAATGGTCTTCGCTGCTGATAAGCGAGACCTTGCCTGCCTTGGCCGTTTCGAGCGCGGTAAAAAGCCCGCCGAAGCCCCCGCCCACGATCACTATCCTTTTGTTGCTGCTATTAATGGTCGCCATTTTTTGCCCTCCTCCTAAGATTGTGAAACTTTTCTCAATCTCTTAGCAAATTAGATTACCCGTGTCGCAATTGGTTGTCAACAATTATTTTTACCTAAAGACCAGTGTTTTATCCACCCTGACCGAAACCTGGATCTAATTCACCTCCCAGGTCCGGAAGGGTTGCTTGCGCCCGCTGCTTTTAGTTTTTTTTGTGTTCTATGATCAAAAATGAGTTAACCGCTGCAAAAGAAGAAATCGCCAAGGCGTAAGATAAAGAGCGGGCGCAAGCGGCCCTTCCGGACCTTGAGACTATCAAGCTGCCTATTTTTTACCCTAAAACCCAGGGATTTTCTGTTTTTAATCCGAAAATCGCGGCCTAAATTTGACTACGGGCCTAATTTTCCCTATACTCTATGATTTTCGACTAGTGGATATTTCCGCTATACGAGGGAGCAAACAAATGAGTTACGCAATTATTAAAACGGGCGGTAAGCAGTTCAGCGTGGAAGCGGGACAAACCTTGCGCGTGCCTACGCTGGATAAAAAAGAAGGCGACACGATCGATGTCGACACTCTGCTGGTTACCGATGGCAAGGATGTAAAACTTGGCGCGGCTACCATTAAAGCCACTGTCGTGGGCCACGGGCGGGCGGATAAGATCATCGTTTTCAAGAAGAAACGCCGCAAAACATACCGGCGCACCAAAGGCCATCGCCAGGATTATACGGAAATTAAAATAGATAAGATCTAGGAGCAGAAGATGTTAGATGCTAGATGCTAGATGTCAGAAAATACTGATATCTAACCTCTGACCTCTAACATCTCAGAAAAGTTATGGCACATAAAAAAGGGGTAGGTTCATCTCGCAACGGACGCGATTCACACTCGCAGCGGCTGGGTCTGAAGAAATTCGGCGGCGAAAAAGTTCTCGGCGGCAACATTCTGGCCCGCCAGCGCGGCACCAAGTGGAAACCCGGCAAAAATGTCGGCCGCGGTAAAGACGATACGCTCTTTGCTTTGATCGAAGGCATCGTCAAATTTGAGGACAAAGGCCAAAAGGGTAAGTTTATCAGCGTATATCCGGCGGATGCCTTCGTGGCAGCCACTGTCGAAGCAACCCCTGAAGCGGCTTAGGAACCAGCTTTATTTTAATAAAAAAGCGCATGCCCTCACCGGTGTGCGCTTTTTTGTTTGTCCAAATTCTGTACGACACCTGCGATTATTGCCTGAGCGCTAAAGAAGGGTGGTGATTTTGCAACTCCCGGATCATATGCTCTTTTGTTATATGTGTGTAACGTTGAGTGGTAGCAATTGACGCATGCCCAAGAAATTCTTGAACTACCCGAATATCGACCCCATTTCGAAGCAACATCGTGGCCACTGTATGACGCAGCATATGCGGAGTGACATGGCGTTCTATCCCCCTGGCCTTACGTAATTGATGAATTACATTCGCAATTCCCTGGGGAGAGAGCCGGTTTCCTCGCGCATTCAGGAAAAGAGCCGGGCTTTTCGTTGAGATATTTTGACGCATCTTCATATATTCCTGTTGGGTTTTAATGGTCATTTTATCTACGATAAAAGCCAACCTTTCTCTTCCGCCTTTACCTTGGATCTTATACGCCGCCTCGGAAGGCAAATGGTCTTTCAGGTCAATAGAAGAAATTTCACCGACACGAATGCCGGTAGCAAAGAGCAATTCCAGAAGAGCAACATTGCGAAGAACCAGATACTCGCGGGATGAAGTCTTTATTCCGCCCTCGGACTTGCCTTTGCCAAAGAGCGCATAATTTTTCTGCGCTTGATCTAAGAGACCTTGTATCTCTTTTTGAGTCAAAGCGCGTGGTAATTGTTCTATCCTTCCAAAACTTATCTTAATCCGCCAAAAAGGCGACTCGGTTATCAAGTCTCGTCTAAGCCAATAATTAAAAAATACCTTTATTATTACTATCTTTCGCCGGACTGATGCCGGTAAATATTTTTTATTTTTTAGATAAGCCACCCAGCGTTCTATATCAGTACTCTTTATCAAAGAAATATCGACATCTTGTCCCAGGAAAACCACAAATTGAGTAAGATCGGAAATGTATGCCCGCCTGGTTTTTTCGTTGCGATCGTTAGTTGAAAAATAACCCTCTAAAAACTCCCTAATTGCTCTATCCATCTTCATAGAATAAACGCACTCCTGCTTTTTTAGGGGAGTAGATTTCTTAAATCCTTAAGGATAAAAGCCTAATGAAGACAAGACTTCAATAATAAGTTTTATGGGAAATAATTTGTCACGAGAATTTCTTTAATGCATAATACTTTGCAACTCAGGTTGCTATAAACACTGACTATGTTTCCCATATTTTTACTATCGATAACTTAGAATTATCATGACCAATCGATCTCCATTTACTCCCATGTTTCTTTTTTTTGGTGGTTTGGGTATAAGTGCGGTCTATGATGGCTTTGGTACGGTTCTGGTCTGGTATCTGGAAGGCGAAACCGCGGCTGCTGAATTCTTTACAGCTTATACAGGCACATTCAAAACTATCATTTCACTGGGGGTGATACTGGGCACGGCCCTGATCGTTTTTTACGCACAAAAAGACGTCCCGGAAATGATCGAAAGGGTATTTACGGAACCGCTATTAGCCAAGACGGATTATTACACTCAAAAGCGTTACTTCCTAAGCTGGCGAAAGACAATGATATTTACGGCGGAAGTAGCTTTCGTGGCATTTATTATTTTCAGATGCTGTCAGTTTCCCTTAAAAGGAACAGGAGATATCTTGATGATGATCGCTGTCTGCGCCGAATACGCTTTCGCTTCGTTCGTCGGCCGCAAGTTGAGATACACGGCAATGATGGTCTATTCACTCTCAAAAGTAATGATCGTGCGTAATTTGTTCAAGGAACGGGAGCTGGACGACATTAATTGGTATATGAATATAGCTTCTACATTGACAATTATTTTTGTCTATATTCATGTGATGTTCTATTACAAGGCACCGTTCCTTTATCCCTTCGGGCAAAGTTTTCAAATATTCCTTATTCTTCCGGTTATTATGGCGACCCCGGTTTTGTTAATCTTTAATTTCTTTCCCCGAGAAGTGCTGCGCACGCTATATCGTAAGTCTATTGATGTCGAAATAAAGAAACTGCAAAAGTTGTTGAGAAATGAAGCTCTGAGCACTTACGAAAAGCGTTCTTATCTGATTGAATTTGACAAGATGTCACGTGATGAACTGCGATACAGCTTTCAATTTCTGCTTACGGACCTTCCTATTGGAATTACTATCTTAGCCATGCTGCTGCAGCCCTTGCTGAATAAATAATGGTGGTGTTTTCTATAGAAGAAAATAAAGACCGACAAATAATTCGATTTTCATCAAGATCAGGGATAATTTATAGCTCTCAAACTTGAACCAGCAAATAGCAGCCAGCACAAGCAAAAATATCATCACCAGCAGATCGATAATATCTATTACCTTATTTATTAAAAACACCAGCGAAATCGTTCCCGTCATTTGCAAAAAAAAGGCGAATCCGGCAAGTGAGGTTGGATGGAATCCATGGAGGAACGAGACCTTGTCACCAGCTCTATCTCTTATGTCCATGCACATTTCTCTTCCCAACGTGAGTAGAACAACAGATCCTGCGACCACGTATAATTTGGCCTCTTGTGGGTAAGAAGCCGCAACGATCAAAATTGGAACCCCCGCGGCGACGGCTACATAAGGCGCCTTGAAGAGCGGAAGATATTCAACTATATAGTTGTAACTTATCGCAAGCGCGATAGCACCGTAATAAATAAATTCAACCCCCGTTGAGGCGTAATATCTTGTCAAAAAAAGAGCTAGTGCCAAGGATGTAAAATACAAAATCGTCGCAAATGCCGGAGAAAAGTGACCGGCAGGTAAGGGCCTATCGGGATGATTCACCTTGTCCTTTTCTACGTCGTCCAAATCATTTGCAATAAATGTGCATATCGAGATAAATAACAGCGGTATTGCCGCATGAAAGCTCAAATTCCAATCATTAGTTCTTGCCAGGAACGGAAGAAAAATCGCAAAAAACGCAAGTAAGGACGTATCCAGCCGTATAAGTTGAAATATCGCGCGGAGAGTTATCACAATAATTCTAAGTTATCGATACCAACTCCCCGCAAAATCCACTTTTCAAGTTAAATCTTCAACAAAATTATCCCCGAAAGTTGAAAACTTTTTCAAAAAATTAAAATTTTTTCCGGCTTTTTCCACAGGAATAAAAGATTCTTTTATCGAATTGACGGCAAAAAAGTTATCGAATTTTCCACAAGAAATCCACAGGATATTCACAGTTTTTCCACAGGCTTTTCCACAGAAGTAGTTGAAAAATAAGCACTTAACGTGAATTTTTCTCTTGACAAGTAAAAATTAAAATGTAGAATAGCTTCACAGTCGAAAATGCTTACGGGCACTTTGACCGGCACCGGGAGGTGGAACGAATGCGGTGACGCGATCGTTCGAGGACAGAAGGAGCGGAAAGCCACTGTCTGGTACGCCTGGAGCCGAAGCCGAAAGGCTTGCTAAGGTTCGCCGCAAGGCAGACCTGAGTTGCTCGGATAAAAACGAAGCAACGCTCACGGGAAATGATCAGCCTATTGAGTGCTATGCCGCTCACGTTGCAAGACGAGAGCCTCGTTGCCGGGAACGTAACCGGCGGTGGAGGAAAAGCCACCAGAACAAAAACCTAATGGCACCGCGCACCGAAAGGTAGCGCAACAAAATGGTGAAAACTTGCTTGGGTGCTGACCGGGAATTACCACCCGCTGGAATTCTCGGAATACAAAAATCGCGATTCGAGTGTGTGCATGCTCAAATCGCACCCCTTTTCGGGGACACTTCGGTGTTCTGGAAAAGAACACAAGAGCGTTGTCTTGAGCGATCAAGTCAACGCTTTTGTTTTTTTGTAGTGGTTTAGTTTGAAAATTATCCTTAAAGTCCCCAACTTCGGACAAAAGAAAATAACCCAGGGGTAAGTGAGCCAGGCGAGCGCCACCCTGGGTATATGAATTTTAAAAACGATCCAGCCCTGAAAGGGCGGCAGAAGACCGGATTCTGTCACCCTTTCAGGGCTCTCACTTCGAAATCGATCAATACCCAGGGCTAAAGCCCTGGGCTACTCTCTACAGTCCGCTACGCGGACATTATTGTTTTTAAACTGATACTGCCGTTTTTTTATACCTGCTTATCTGCTAAACTAGTTGTTTCTTTTTCACACAGATTCTGATCCTTGTGTTTTAAGGATCTAAAATAGAAATAATGTTCATAGATCGCGCAAAAATTTACATCAAGGCGGGAAACGGCGGCAGCGGCGTGACGGCCTTTCGCCGCGAGAAATTCATCGCCAAAGGCGGCCCATCGGGCGGCGACGGCGGGCGCGGCGGCGATGTCTGGCTGGAAGCCGACTATGGGCTAAATACGCTGCTTCACTTGCGTTATAATCCCGAGCACAAGGCCGATCGCGGCCGCCACGGTGAAGGCTCTAACCGCCACGGCAAGGACGGCGAGGACGCGACGGTAAAAGTGCCCGTCGGCACGCAGGTCTTTGACGTCGGGACCGGTGAATTGCTCTATGATTTTACCGAGGCCGGACAGCAGTTCAAGGCAGCCAAAGGGGGCCGTGGAGGCTTTGGCAACGCGCATTTTACCACCTCGACCAACCGCGCCCCGCGCTATCACCAGACCGGCGGCGAAGGCGAAGAACGCGAACTGCAGTTGGAACTTAAACTTATCGCCGATGTCGGGCTGGTCGGTTTTCCCAACGCGGGAAAATCCACGCTGATCTCGGTCATCTCGGCCGCTAAGCCGAAAATAGCCGACTACCCTTTTACCACGCTCGAACCGAATCTGGGTGTGGTGGATATCGGCAATTATAAAACTTTTGTGGTGGCGGATATTCCCGGCCTGATCGAAGGCGCGCACGAAGGCGCCGGGCTGGGCGACCGGTTTTTGCGGCACGTGGAGCGCACCAAGCTGATCCTGCACCTGGTGGATGTATCATCACTTTCGGGGCGAGATCCGGTCGAAGATTATGAAATAATAAACCGCGAGCTGGCGAATTATAACGAGGAGCTCGCCCGTAGGCCGCAGCTCGTAGTGGCGACAAAATTGGATATCCTGGAAGAACCGGAACGGCTGGAAAATTTACGCGCGGCCGCGAAAAAGGATGGGAAAGAGCTTCTTGAAATTTCTTCGGCGGCGAATAAAGACACGCGCGAACTGGTGATGAAGATAGCGCAGGCTTTGGACGAATTAAAAACGGTTGAGATAACACTTGATGCAGAATCGTCCCTTTAACATGACGATGAATGACGGTTCGCGTCATTTCTATGCTCATCCGACGGTGATCTCGTGGGACGATCTGCTGGACCATCTGGAAAAGCTTGACGAGCTGGAGATAACGGGCATCGTGAGCGACGACGTGATCGAAACCTGGGTCGATTTTACTTACCGCACCTGCGAATTTTCGATCAATGATCAGAACGGAGATTTCTGGTTCTTTTCCGAAAATTTGAATTGCCCGGAGAAAGTTTTACAGGAGATCGTGGACCATTGCATTAAGCTGCCGGCAGAAGAGATAGTCGAAGAAGTAGCTGAAGAAAGCAAATGAAAAGGATCGCATTTTTTGGCGGGAGCTTTGACCCGGTCCATAATGCGCATTTGCGCATTGCCCAAAAACTGCCGGAACTTTTCGGGCTGGAAGAATTTTATTTTGTGCCCGCTTTTCACGCGCCGCACAAACCTGACCGGGAACCGCTTTCGGCATATCATCGTTTTGCGATGCTCACCGCTGCGACGGAAAACGAGCCGAAGGTTAAAATTTCGACCGTTGAACTCGATGAAGCGAAACCGCGTTATACGATCGAGACGGCGGCGAAATTACTGGATGAGTTCAAGGGTGATACTGAGATCTTTTTTGTCATCGGCGCCGATTCGTGGCGCGATATTACAACCTGGCGCGAGTGGGAAAAACTGCTGCTGATGGTAAATTTTATCGTGGTGGAACGCCCGGGCGTAGAGATAGATTTTACGCATGTCACGGCTGTCACTGCTGGGATCGCGGCCCGCTGCGTGAACCTGCGAGGCAAAAGCGAACCGGAAATTATCAGCCGGATGACCGAAATAACCGGAGAAAAGATATATTTTACCGATACCGTCAAATTGGACATTTCGGCGACGGAAATACGGCGAAAGATCGAAGAAAATGCCGCCGGCTGGCAGGCCGATCTGCCCGCCGCGGTTGCAAAATACATAGAAAAATATCAGATTTATAAATAATGGAAGACACTTTAAAAGAAAAATCACTGCACCCCGCCGTAGCGGAGACGGCAGAGGCCACAGCAACCGCAGAGGCGGCAGAAACGGCTGAAAAAAGCGAACGCGCTACGCCCTACATCGAATTGGATGAGCGCGTAAAGCTCGCGCTGCATTGCGCCGATGAGAAAAAAGGCATCGGCATCAGCGCGCTCGACCTGCGCGAGATAACCAGCTTTACCGATTTTTTTATCGTGGTAAGCGGCCTTAACACGCGGCAGGTGCAAGCCATTTCCGATGAGATCGAAGTACAGCTAAAGAAGCAGTTGGGCGAAAAACCGCTTCGTATCGAAGGCCATTCTACCGCCGAGTGGGTCCTGATGGATTACGGCGATTTCGTCGTGCATATTTTTGAAAATAAGGCGCGCAACTTTTACGATCTCGAACGCCTCTGGCGCGATGCCAAAAAAGTCGAGCTGCCGAAAGAATTGTAGCGATGAGTAAACTATCAGCTTTAATAGTTATCAAGTTTTTTACCTATAGAGTAGATGATCAAATTTTTCTGCGGTTTTCGTGTTAATTCGTGTGGTTTCGTGGTTCCAGTATTAAGCCTTGGTTCTGAGAAGTTCAAGATCTGAAACCACGAAATCACACTAAAAAGACACGAACAAAACACAAGACAAAGTTCTGACTTTATAGGCAAAACCAGTTAATCAACCTAAACTTTACCTGTGAACGAACTCGTCGCCAGATCTGAATCGATGCAGGAAGTCCTGCGAATCGCGGACAAGGTCGCCGTGACGGATGCCGGCGTGCTGATCACCGGCGAAAGCGGCAGCGGCAAAAATCTCCTCGCCGAATATATCCATCAAAGATCAAAACGCGCCGCGAAGGAAGCGGTCAGGATCGACTGCGCCGCCTTGCCGCGCGAGCTGATCGAAGCCGAGCTTTTTGGTTTTGAGAAAGGCGCTTTTACCGGCGCCGTTTCCGCCCGCGAGGGACGGTTCGAAACGGCCGATGGCTCGACGCTTGTTTTGGACGAGATCGCCCTGCTGCCTTTTGACGCCCAGGCAAAACTTTTACGCGTACTGGAAAATCGCGAGTTTGAAAAACTCGGCGGCAATCATGTGCAAAAAGTCGACGTACGGGTCATTGCGATGACCAATGTCGATCTGGAAAACGCCATCGCACGGCGCGCCTTTCGCGAAGATCTGTATTTCCGGCTCAATGTGGTGCGGATAAAAATGCCCCGCTTAAGCGAACGCCGCGAAGACATTGCGCCGCTGGCAGAAAATCTGCTGCGGTATTTTGCGCAAAAGCATGGGATAGGCGAGGCGGAAATGACGGCTTCGGCTGCCAGGCTTTTGCAAAATTACGACTTTCCCGGCAATATTCGCGAGCTTTCGAATTTGCTGGAACGGGCGCTGATACTCTCTGCCGGCGGAAAGATCGACGCCGGCGACTTCCCTGCCGCTTTACAAAATGCGGTGCCTTCAAATAATAAAAAATGGCCGAGTTTGCACGACCTCGAAGAACGCCATATCCGGGAAACGCTCAGATTTACCAAAGGCAATAAATCAAAGGCCGCCGAACTGCTGGGAATAAGCCGGAAAAATCTGTATGAGAAGCTGGCTAAGTTTGAAGAATGAAAAGCGGATATGGGGGATGCCCTGCTCATGACTACCTCTCAGGCCGGGAAGGGTTGCTTGCGCCCGCGGTTTCCGGTTTTCTTTGCACCTGTCCGCGCTCTTTGTCGGTAAGAATGGACTAACCGCAAGGCCACTAGGAAGAAACAAGAGCGGGCGCAAGCAACCCTTCCCGACCTCGAGGCACCTTAGAAGCTCGATTTATTAAAAGCCTCGATAAGAACGTTATGCGATTTCGTTTCGTCTGGATCGGTAAAACCAGGGATAAAAACTGGCGGGCGCTGCAGGAGGGCTACCTGGAGCGGCTTTCGCATTTTGTCCGGTTTGACACGGCAGAGATCAAAGAAAGCGCACCGAACGAAAGCAACGAACACGAGGGAAAGCGCATCTTAAATGCCTTAAACACAGGTTCTTATGTTATTTTGCTCGATGTTGCGGGCCGTCAGATAAGCTCGCAGGAGCTGGCTAAACAGTTGGAAAATTGGCAGAACCGGGGCCTGAAAGAGGTGGTTTTTGTTATCGGCGGGCAGGATGGGGTGTCGCGCCAAGTTGGTGAAAGAGCCGATTTTAGTTTATCCTTATCAGGTTTGACTTTTACGCACGAAGAAGCCAGAGTGATCCTTTTGGAACAGCTTTACCGTGCATTTACTATAATTAACGGGTATCCGTATCAAAAATGAAGAAATCTTTAGTTAACGAATACAAAAAAAGACTTACGGCCGAGCGGAAGGCGCTGGCCCACAAACTGGATTCGCAGGAGCATAATCTTGCGGTAGACGGTAATGAAATGCCCGACCCGGTCGATCTGGCGGCGCAGGCCTTTTCCAAGAACGTGATCCTGGCGCTTTCGGAAAATGAGACCAGGCAACTGGGTATGATCGACGAAGCCCTCAGGCGCATCGATGATGGCGAGTATGGCGATTGTGCGAATTGCGGCAACGAGATCAATCCCAAGCGGCTGGATGCCGTGCCCTGGGCACGCTACGACATTGCCTGCCAGGAGCTGGTCGAGCAGGGAATGCTCGAAGAAGCCGAAGCATAAAATTTAACGACCGCATCCAAAAAACATTTGTCTCCCTTCAAATGTCTCTCCCCGACCAACTTTTAAGCCTTTTGTATCCACAGCCCTGTCTTTTGTGCGGGCGTAGTGTCGAAGACCGCCGGGACGGTGTCGCCTGCCGCGGCTGCTGGTCGCAGACACGCATCTTTGACGGCAATGAAGCTCTTTGCCACAAGTGCAGCGCTTATCTCTCAGCCGAGCGGCGCACGGACGGGCTGGCCTTTTGCCACCGCTGCGATGTTGACCATTTTGATCTGGCGCGGGCGATCGGCGTTTATGAGGGCGCGCTTTACGCTTCGATAATTGACCTCAAAGAAAAACCTTATCTCGCTCCGCACCTGCTGGAACTTTTGCAGACGGCTTTTCTCAATTCTAATTTTACAAATACCACAAGAATTATTCCGGTCCCGCTTTCCGCGCGGCGCGAAAAAGAACGCGGCTTTAACCAGGCGGCGGTGATCGCCGGGCATCTGTCCCAACTGATAAAGATTCCGGCGGATGACCTGAGCCTGGCCCGAAAAGTTCATACCGAAAGGCATCGGGCCGGAATGGACAGAAAGGCGCGGCAGGACAGTGTCTTTAACGCTTTTGCGGTGAAAAGGCCGCGTCTGATCAAGGGCGAGAATATTCTGCTGGTAGATGATATCTTCACGACCGGCGCGACCGTTTCAAACTGCGCCAAAGCGCTGAAAAAAGCCGGCGCGGTCTCAGTGAATGTATTGACCATAGCGAGAGCGATCTAAACAGCGCCGACGCTGCAGTTTGCTGATTGCTTTGCTGCACAGCAATTTTCCACCACTAAATCACACTAAACAACACTAAGGCCCGGAGGGCTTTGGGATATTAGCCGTGGGCGAAAGCCCACGGTATCGAATCGGGAATTTATTTAAGCTCCGGCAGGAGCGCCGGATGTTTTTCCGTCGCCCCTTTCGGAGCTTGTTGTTTTGGCTGGTGCGGTTCCGTGGGCTTTCGCCCACGGCTAATGTCCGAGATGCCTCCGGCATCAATCAAAAAGATAAAGATGGTATGAACAACACCAAGGCCCTTCCGGACCTGAGAGGTGATCATGTGGTTCCACCCCCGTGAACAGGCAATGCTACTTGCCGCCAAGTGTTTTATTGATAATACCCTTGGCTTCGCCTATTTTTACGCCGGCCGGAGAACTGGCGCCGATCGCCTTTTGGATCTTATCCAGTTCTTCCTTTTCCTCTTCCAGGAGCTTCTTAAGGTTTATATCGTCCTTGCCGCCGTCCCAGAGTTTGTCGTTACCGGCGATCTCCCGCAAACGCCTGGCATTTTCCTTTAGTTTTTTGATGGCTTTCGAGTTGTCCTTGACCACTTCGGCTGCCGCCTCTTTAGCGTCGGCTATCGCTCTTAACTGATCTCTCCAGTAAGCGCGGAGCATCTCTTCAAACTTTCGTAAGATGTCGATGATCGACGCGTTTATCGTGAACGCCCCGGGACCCACACCAGTCAATTGCTCGGTAAGTATGAGCGTGTTGCCGCCGTCCGGGTTGACCGCCCGGGCCGGCATTGCTCCGGCGTTACTATTTGATTGATATACCGGATTCGTAAGTGTGACGGTCTGCGGCGACGCATTTTCAATCTGCAGTTTGATGTTGCCGCTGTTGTCTTTTAACCCTTCCAGCCCGGTGACGGAAATGTGAAGGTTCGTTGTTTCACCCTTCATCAAATTCAGCTTGTCGGCCTTTAGCTCGATCGCAACAATATTGCAGGTGCTCGTCTGCGGATTTCCGTCGCCCTCCCGGATCGTCAGGTTGGACGGCCCCGTGGGTGTATCGGCTGGGATCTGCGTCACGGCCTGGCGCGGCGATTCGGCGATAACGGGAATGCTTTTGCCGCCGATGTTGACATTGGTGTTAGCGGCATTTCCGTCGAAGCTGCCCGGAATGGAGAGAGGCCGCCCGGTTTGACCGAGACGCGGCGGCGCAAAACTGCCCGGCTGGGCCGGCAGGCCGGAAGAATTAGTATTGATCGTGAACTGGACCGCTGGTATATGTTTTCCGGTACAACTCAATGTTAATGACGACGCTCCCTGAGGCACGGTAAAAGTTAAAGGCTCACCGCCTGAAGAAGGGCCGATCTTTTTTGACGCGACGACCTCGCCTTCCACGGTTTTTATCTCTATAACTTCGCCTTCTACAGCATTCCCGGGCTTGACAGGTCCCGGCTCAGCAGTAACCGTGCCCGAGATGGTGTCGCCCGGCCGCATATCGTCAGGAAGGATCACGCGGACTTTTCCTTTGTCGGTTTTCAATTCCACGGTCACTGTACCCTGAGGATTGGCCGAAGGTGTCGGGGGCCAGAATGGTCTTTGTGCAAAAGTCGGTTGAATTAATCCAGGGAAAAGAATAGTCAATACAAACAAAAATATCACTGACATTATTTGCGCTGCCTGTTGATTCGTCGTTTTCATAAGTTTGCTCTCCTTCTACTGATGCCTCGCAATGTGGTGACGTTCCCTATGAACATCATTTCTTGGCATCTGGCGTGAAGGACGCAGTGCAAAAACCTTTTTGCTGAGTTATTACGCTTGCATTTTGCGAATAAACGATAAGTCTTTATAAAGACGGCAGAAAAAAGTTTGTAAAAAATTTGCCGGTGAGTAGTTTCGTGGCGAATTCTGCCGCCCGCAAGCGGGCTTTCCTGGGTTGTGGCGCGGTACTCCACGCTGACGCATGGAGTTAAATCCTGACGCGTCTGCGACGCTATTCATGACAAGTTAGTACACGTGCGTCGTTATCGTATGCTGTCAGAGACAGTTCAGGCCATTTGTAGTTGCCGAAGGCAACGGCAGAGTTTAACTACACGCGTAAGCGTGTAGCAGCTAAGAAAATAAAAAAGGATGAGGTTTTTCGCCTCATCCTTATCTTTTAACATTGATCAACCGGTCTTACGGCACGTCAAAAGTCGGCGCCGGCTGGTCGCCCGTCAGGCCGAATTGCTGAATTATCACGGCCCCGTTAGAACTATTCATCCGATACCAGAAGCCATCGGTAGTTCTCCAGACGGAAACATCATCCTTGCCGTCGCCGTCAAAATCGCCGACCGCGGGAACATCGTTCTGGTTCCCAAAATTGACGATCGTGATCGCGCCGCTGCCGGTACGCAGCGTGTACCAGGTGCCGACTCCGCCGCTTACGCGGTACACTGCCAGGTCGGTCCTGCCGTCGCCGTCAAAATCGCCCTGCGCCGGCACATCGCCCGAAACACCCCACTGGGTAATGCGCAAGCCTCCGTTTATGCTATTGAGCGAATACCAGACGCCGGTCGAAGGACGAAACACCGAAATGTCAGCCTTGCCGTCCGCGTCATAGTCGCCCACGGTTGGCCGGTCACCACTCAAGCCAAAATTGGTAAAGACCGGCGCGCCGTCGGAACTCCGCTGGGTATACCAGGTACCGTTCGACGGGCGGAAGACCGTAATGTCAGCCCTGGCGTCGCCGTCAAAATCTCCCACGGCCGGAATATCTCCGGGGAGCCCCCAGTTATAAATATTAACCGTGCCGCCGCTGTTAAGAATGTACCAACTGCCGCTCGACGGGCGATAGATCGCGATGTCGGAAATATTATCGCCGTTGTAATCATCAGGCGCCGGAATATCACCGGGGCTGCCCCAATTCAAAATGGTAAAGGAACTGTTAGAACTATTGGTAATGTACCAGACGCCGTTCGAGGGACGGAAAACGGAAATGTCGGTTTTGAAATCGCCGTCAAAATCCGCCGAGGCCCGGCCGCGGACTATTTTCTCGACGGTGCCGTTGCTTCCGCTTCCCTGCCCGACGACGTAGAGTTCGCCGTCTTCATCTTCGCCAAAACTTGTGATCAGGCGCGTCGTATCAAGCATCGGCGTGGTCGTGCCATTGAACCACGACCAGATCTCGCCGGTGCAGTAATCGGCGTAAATATAGGAGCCGTTGACAAGATTATTTTGCGTGCCGCGATAGACATAACCGCCGGTTATCGAACAGCGCCCGCCTGAGTGCCCGTATTGCCCGGCCGGCGGAATGTAAGTGGTCGGCGGATTTGTGCAAAGGGTTGCGTCAAGGTTGGTGCATTGAGTGCCTTCGAAAACGCGCCAGCCGTAATTGCCGCCTAAAGATACCGTTCCGAATTCCTCGACAGCGCCCTGGCCTACGTCAGCCACCCACATCTGGTTTGTGCCGCCGCGGTCAAAAGACCAGCGCCAGGGATTGCGCAGCCCGAGAGCATAAATTTCGTCCAGGCCCGGTGTCGCGCCGAAAAACGGATTGTCGGACGGGCTGGTGTACTGCGGGGCCGTCGGGGCCGCTGCCAGGTCCGGGGTTATGCGCAGCATCTTGCCCCAGTACTCATTCACGTTCTGCGCCCTGTTACCGGGATCGTTGGCGGAACCGCCGTCGCCCAAACCGGCGTAGAGATTTCCATCCGGTCCGAAGTTGAGCATTCCGCCGTTATGATTTGAAAACGGGTCGGGAATGGTTATAAGAATTCTTTCGCTGGCAGGGTCACCCTGCGTATTATTATTGATCGCGGTATAACGGGCGATCACCGTGGCGCCGTCCGAGATACGCGTGTAATCGACAAAGAAAAAGTGATTGGTCGCAAACTGCGGGTGAAAGGCAATTCCCAAAAGTCCCTGTTCGCCGCCGCCCTGGCTGACCTTGGACGAAATGTTCATAAAGTCCGTATAGGTATTTTCACCCGGCTGAACAACCTTAATGATGCCTTTTTGCTGCAGGATGAACAGGCGCTTGGAACCGTCATTGGCAGGTTTGATCAGGGTTGGCAGCGCCAGATTTGTCAGAAACGGCTGCAGCCTCATCGTCAACGGGCTTTGCCCGTAAATAATACCAGTGCAAACTACGCTCAATAATAAAAAGGTAATTAAACTAATTCGTCGCATTTTTTATTTCCCCCTCAAACTCTTTCTTAACGCGGCCTCTTACCCTTGCCTAAAGACCTAAGATCCGCCGCTGCATCCGCAATGTTATTAGAACGGGAACAACGCCCGTCTCTCAAACTGCCTTCATCATCCGCCCCGGCAAAAACCAGGTATCTCTTTCCCATTTCGTAAATAGCCTGGTAACGGCTCGATTCAAAGACCGTCACCTTGACCTTTTTCCGGCTGCGGCCCTTCCAATATTTTTCCACCTGAAATTCGAAGGCCTTTCCCCGTTCATTTTGAACGACTCCGATGATCTTGCCGCTAAAAATAGTGTTCGCTTCCGTGTAGGCTTCCCGAAAAGGCGGAATCCTGCATTTGGCTGAAGCGGCATCGATCATTACCGAACTTGAAGCATCGAAGGAATTAGACGAAACGGAGAGACTAAAACCTGAGACCGCCAGCATCGCCAATAATATCTTTCTTATGTTCATTGATTCAAAATCGCAGGCAAAAGCAGCCGGAAATCAACCACAGGAAGGTTTAAACTATTTTAATTTTTCGATACAGGTAAAAGCAAGGACTATTTATAAGATAATATCCAAAAGCTGTGGCGCTGTATCAAATAACCATTCGGAATAGATGAAAGATGATAGCTGATAGATGAGAGATTCGATCTATTCTCTATCATCTATCAGTTATCAGCTATTCCGAACGGCGATCTCACAAACTAACCTCTACAGCTTTAGGACTCTATCTTTTATTTATAACTTATACTTTACTTTTTTTCGTTTTAACTCGGCGTCTTCCACCTCAAAATTTTGCAGCCTCATCGTTATGTCTGCCGTAATACCAAGTGCCGAACGCTCGCCTTTTTGCAGATGGAACGTTCCAGCGGCCGCGATCATCGCCGCGTTATCGGTAGAAAGATGGGGCGAAGGAAAATAAACCGGAACGCCCAATTTTTGCGCTGTCACTTCTGCCGCCCGGCGCAGGGCCATATTGCAGGCTACGCCGCCGGCAACGATCAGCGTCTTCGGCCAGAGATCTTCCGCGAGCTTTTCCATCGTTCCCACCAGCGAACGCACCACCGTGTATTGAAAGCTCGCCGCCAGATCTTTTATCTCCTGAGTTGGCGCTTCGCCGTTACCGAGCGGGCGGATCTCATTCTCGCGCACGTATTTTGAGACGGCGGTTTTTAATCCGCTGAAACTAAAATCGGGCCGCCCGTCGCTGATCTTCGGCAAGGTGAATTTGATCTTCTTTTCGTCGCCCTCGAGCGCAAGTTTTTCCACCACCGGACCGCCGGGATAACCGAGGCCCAGCATCTTGGCGACCTTATCGAACGCCTCGCCCGCGGCATCGTCGCGGGTGCGCGCAACCACTTTATATTTGCCTTCTTCGGGAATGTGGAAAAGATTTGTGTGCCCGCCGGAAACGATCAGCGCCAGCGCCGGGTATTCAACGCGCGGGTTTTCAAAATTGACGGAATAAACATGCCCTTCGATGTGATTGACGCCGATAAAAGGTTTTCCCAGGGCGAAGGCAAGCGTCTTTCCGTAGCTCACCCCGACCAGCAGCGAACCGATCAAACCCGGCCCCTGGGTTACCGCGATTGCGTCAACATCATTTAGTTCTACGTTTGCCCGCTTCAGCGCTTCGTCTATGACGGGCTCTATTTTTTCCAGGTGTTCACGCGAAGCAAGCTCCGGCACCACACCGCCATAAGGACGATGCAGGTCGATCTGTGACGAGATAACGGACGACAATATCTCTTTGCCGTCGCGCACGATCGCCGCCGCAGTCTCATCACAAGAGCTTTCGATACCTAAAACAAGCATTGGTTAAGTGTAAGGTGGCAGGTGGCGGGTGACAAGTTTAGGAAATTAGGGAAGGGAAGTTAGGGAAAAGAGATTTCTTCCCTAATTTCCTTTAATTTCCCTTAATTTCCCTCTTTCTTTAATTCCCTCAATTAGCCTTGAGAATAATTAGCGCCCCACAGCCACCCGCTGTTGCTGCGGCCTTCGCGGAAGCAGTAGAGCTTTTCCTGAAACGACACGAGCGCGGGCGGCCCGGACGTCCCGAAGGCATTTTGGCTGCCGGGTATCAGGCTGTCCGGCGACCAGTTGCTGCCGTCGAAGGTAGCGCACCAAACCCAACCGTTATTTCCCCTGCCCTCTCGAGCGCAATACAACGTGTTATTAAATACGGCGAGCGCGGGCGTCCCCGATGTTCCGTAGGCATGTTCGTCGCTGGGTATAAGTTTGTCGATAGACCAGTTGCTGCCGTCAAAGGAAGCGCACCAGACCCATCCGCTGTCGCCGCGGCCTTCGCGAATGCAGTACAGTTTTTCATTGAACACCACCAGGGCGGGCGGCCCCGATGTTCCATAAGCATTGCTGCTATTGGGTATCGGCTCATCCTGCGACCAGTTTTCGCCGTCAAAGGTGGCGCACCAGACCCAGCCGTCATCGCCGCGGCCTTCGTGAACGCAGTACAGCTTTCCGTTATAAACGGCGAGCGCCGGCCTTCCGGAAGTTCCGAACGCATTTCTGCTGTTGGGTAAAAGAGCGTCGCGCGACCAGATGCGCCCGTCGAAAGTGGCGTACCACATCCAGCCGTTGCCGCCGCGGCCTTCGCGAATGCAGTACAGCTTATCGTTGAACACTACGGCGGCCGGCGGGCCGGATGTTCCGTAAGCATGGTTGGTGTCAGGTATCAGATTGTCGTCTGACCAGGTTTGGCCGTCAAAGGTGGCGCACCACAAATAGCCGTCGCTGCCGCGGCCTTCATGAATTAAATACAGTTTATCGATGAATTCTACGACGGCGGGCGGCCCGGATATTCCGTAAGCATTTTCGTCGTTGGGTATCAAGCTATCGGTAGACCAAGCGTATGTCATAAATTAAAAGTTCTCCTTTTTATTGGGATCTTTGGAGCTTTAAAACGGGAAAATCTTTAGAGGTGTGGGATCAAAACCGTTTCAAGCGGTACTGCCAGGGAACTCGATTATGAACGAGCGCAGACCCGCGGTCTATACGCATCTCTACCCATTTTTTATGGGTATTGCTACGCATTTTTGATGACTAAAAAGAAATTGGGCGCGCTCTTCCTGGGAACGCAGGCATCCTGCCTGCAAGCGCGGCTACCGCGCTCATGTCAGTAGCGCTTGTGTCAGCAAGTGCGGCTACCGCGCTCATGTCAGTAGCGCTTGTGTCAGCAAGTGCGTTGCTTGCGGCTTTTACGCATCTGCTAACGCAGACGCTACTGACCTTATACATTTTTGATACTCCAGCCGATGCGTTATGATGTTGGTAAATGCAAAGTGAATTGGGTAAATTGATCGCCGATGTGAAGGAAAATCTTCTGTATCTGCAGGAGTTGGGCGTCTCAGACCTGAGCGCGGACATCGACGCTTTGCAGGTCCCAAAGCAAGCAGCATCTGTTGAAAAGCGGCCGGAACCCGCGCGGGCTGCGCCCCCGGCAGATTTGCCAAATCCCGCAGTATCAGAAGCGTCGGCCCGGAAGCCTGAAACGACACCGTCCGCGCCCCCTGTGCGTTCTCTGCGGGAAACGCTCGAGGCGGCAAAGCTCTCGCACCGTTCAAGCCCCGAAACAAAACCGGTGGAAACTTCAAAACCACCGGCAGAAAAAATTTCCGAAGAAAATTTGATGAAAAAAGAAACCGCACCGGAAGATTCGCTCTTCGGCGACATTTCCCCGACCAACGAACTGGCCCCCTCGGAAGAAACGCTTGAAAATATTCACAGATCGATCGCGGGCTGCAAGCTTTGCCGCTTGTGGGAAGGCCGCACGCAGATCGTCAACAGCACCGGGAACCCGAAAGCGAAGCTGATGTTCATCGGCGAAGCGCCCGGCGCCGATGAGGACGCGCAGGGAAAACCATTTGTCGGCCGCGCCGGCCAGCTATTGACCAAGATCATCGAAGCGATCGGAATGAACCGCGACGAAGTCTTTATCGGAAACATCAACCGCTGCCGTCCGCCGGGAAACCGGGCCCCGATGGCCGACGAAGCGGCTACCTGTAAACCATTCTTATTGCGTGAGATAGCGGTTGTACGCCCGAAGGTGATCGTGGTTTTAGGCGCGACCGCAATGCAGAATCTGCTGGAAACAAAAGCCCCCATCGGAAAACTGCGCGGAAGTTTTCAGGATTATTTCGGCATCAAGGTAATGCCCACTTTCCACCCCGCGTACCTCTTGCGCGACCCGCACAAAAAACGCGAGGTGTGGGAAGATATGAAAAAAGTAAAAGCGGTTCTGGATAGTTTGTGATCTAAAGGCGGAAACGCGACAGTTATGGAGCGTGTTCTTAATAGTCAGGAGTCTATCGAGTCTGTTGAGTCTATAGAGTCAAAGATGACTCTATACTCGACCGACTCGCTGGACTCGACAGACTGTTTGACACGCTCCATAACTGTCGCGTTTCTGCCTTGGTTCTGCCTAAAAAATTATTTCCCGGATCTTTCGCTGAACTCCCCGGCAAAAACGACGACGCAAAGCCTGCCGAACATTTTGCTTTCTCCCGCGCTTAAACCGGCCGATCTCAGATTTGTACTGAGCAGATTTTTTCTGTGGTCGCGTTTCGGATTACCGTCATCGATCAGCATATTTACTATGATGTCGCGCACCGATTGGGCGTAATAGCTGATATTTTCTTTCACTTCCAGCGACCAAAAACCGTAGCGGTCGACACGGTTCGGCGGCCAGCTTCCGTCGGTGCCTTTATGCCCGGTGTAATTATTTTTTTGCAGGTCGGCCAGATGATCGCCGGCAGCCTTGCTGAGTCCCGGTGAAAGTTTAAATGCCGGCAGAGACCTGGTCTTTTTTAAGGTCGCTATCGCGTCATCGATTCCGGCCACGCCTTCATTGGTTATCATCCTGGTGCCGTTTGAATATGTCAGCATCGTGCCGGAAAAATTAGGCCTGAGTTGTTCTAAATATTTAATGTATTCGCCGGGGTTTGCCCGGAGCGCGTTGATCTCGCTAAATATCTCTGCCTCCAGAGATGAAAGGCCGGTGGCCGATTTCTGCGCCGCTGTTTTGGCCGTTGTTTTAACCGGGGCGGCTTTCGACGTCGATTTAGGGGGAGTAGGTTTGGGTTTTGCCGTCTGCGCGTATATCTGCGCGCTGCCGACAAGGCCCATGACAAAGATCAACAGTATCCGAATTTTTTGTAAAAAATTCTTCATTTCGCATCCCTTTCGCGATATTTTCGAGTATTAAGACGATTTAACCGGCTGCAAGTTTTTTTAATTCTACCCCCGCTTGTTTGATTTAACAACCTTTGAGAAACTTGGGTAGTGTCCTACAGTTGTGGTGTTTTTATGATTATTTTCTTCGGAATAGATTAGAGATCATAGATGATAGAGAATAGATGCAGAATCTCTCCGTTATCATCTATGACCTTTAATCTATTCCAAATTATGTACGTGTAAACAGCACCATAACTTTAGGACATTAAAACTTCTTTTGATGAACAAAGATCTGCAGAAAAACTTTGCCGAGATAGCCGTGCCGGTGCCGCTGCGGCGGACGTTCACCTATCGCGTTCCCGCAGAATATCGCGATGACATCAAGATCGGCGCGCGTGTACTGGTCCCTTTCGGCAAGCAGCTTTTGACCGGTTACGCGGTGGTTTTTCATTCCGAGCCTGACGCCGGCGTGCCCGTAGAAGAGATCAAGGATATTGCCGAGCTTACCGACACCGAACCTTTGATCAGCGACGAGATACTAAAACTCACGCAGTGGACGGCGGATTACTACGCTGCTTCGTGGGGAGAGATCCTGAAAGCATCGCTTCCGGCGGGCATCAATGTGTCGGTCGAGAAGAGAGTGTCGATCACCGAGGCGGGGAAAAAGCAGAGTGCTGCGGAAGCACCGGGCAAAACGATCGGCGCGAAAGTGCTGGCTTATCTGGCGGAGAACGAGGCGGCGGCGCTGGGCGAGCTGGCAAAAAAATTCGGCACGGGCGCCCGGCGCGAGATCCCTAAGCTGGCTAAGAGCGGGCTGGTTGAGATCACGCTCGAAGAAAAAGAGGAAAAAGCCAGGCCGAAACTCCGCCGCGTCGTCCGGCTTCTAAAAACTGAGGACGCCAAAGAGGGAGGAAAAAAACTCGGGGCCGCGCAGGAAAAATTAATACATTCCCTGACGGAAAATAACGGCGAAATGCCGGCCGTCGAATTGATAAAAACGGCCGAGGTAAGCGCTTCGGTTTTAAAGACGCTGGAAAAAAGAGGTTTCCTTGAGATCACCGAGGAAGAAGTTTTTCGCGACCCGCTGTCTCATGCCGCGCTGCCGGAAATCACCGACATTGTTTTGACCGCCGCCCAAAGCGGGGCGCTGCAAAAGATCGAAGCCGCCATCGCGGCAAAAAAATATCACACATTTTTACTCCACGGTATTACGGGAAGCGGCAAGACAGAGATCTATATTCGCGCGATGAGAGCGGCGCTCGAGCAAGGCAGAACGGCTATGATGCTGGTGCCTGAGATCGCGCTCACGCCTATTTTTTCCCGCCGCCTGCGCGCTATTTTTGGCGATGAAGTCGCTATTCTGCATTCTTCCCTGTCTGTCGGCGAGCGCTTTGACGAGTGGCGGCGTTTGAAGAGCGGTGAAGCGCGGATCGCGATCGGAACCCGCTCGGCGGTTTTTGCGCCGCTGGAAGATCTGGGTGTGATCGTCGTTGATGAAGAACACGACACTTCTTACCGTCAGCATGAAATGCCGTTTTATCACGGGCGCGATGTCGCGATCATGCGCGCGAATATGTCGAACGCCGTGGTGATACTCGGCTCCGCCACACCGGCGCTGGAATCTTTTTATAACGCGCAAAAAGATAAATACGAATATCTTCACCTGCCGGACCGCATCGGGAACCGCCCCCTGGCGCAGGCTGAGCTGGTGGATATGCGCGACATGTTTGCGGAAAAAGGTAAAGACGAAATTTTTTCCGACCAGTTGCTGGCCGCGATCGAAGAAACTCATTCGCTGGGCGAGCAATCGATCATCCTCCTTAACCGCCGCGGTTATTCGAGTTTTATCCTATGCCGTTCATGCGGCGAATCTATCAAATGCCCGAATTGCGATATCACGCTCACCTATCACAAGCGCGTCAACAGCCTGGTTTGCCATTACTGTAATTTTCGGCGGCGGATGCCGGAAAAATGTCCGAATTGTGAAAGCCAGTATCTTTTTTACGTCGGCGAGGGCACCGAACAGTTGGCCGATATTTTGCGCGATAAATTTCCGCAGATACGCTCGGCCCGCATCGACCGCGACACCATTTCACGTCGGCGGCTTTTTGAGGAAACCATTCTGGATTTTGCCGCGGGCGAAATTGATATGCTCGTGGGCACGCAGATGCTGGCCAAGGGGCATGATTTTCCTAACGTGACGTTGGTGGGCGTAGTATCGGTCGATGCCGGGCTGGGGCTGCCTGACTTTCGCTCCGCCGAGCGGACCTTTCAATTATTGACGCAGGTCGCCGGGCGCGCGGGGCGCGGTGAAAAGCCAGGCCGGGTGCTGATCCAAACCTTTTACCCGGAGCATTACGCGCTGCAATATGCGCAGAACCAGGATTACACGGGCTTTTACGAAGAAGAGCTTGCTTTCCGCCAGCGCTTCGGTTTCCCGCCATTTGTTTCACTCGCGTCGGTGCTGATACACCACTCGAATTATGAATATGTGTGGCAGACAGCACAGCTCGTGCGGAATTGCCTGCAGTTGGTAAATCAGGAGAAAAAAGTGATCGTCCTGGGCCCGGCGCCGGCGCCGCTGGCAAGATTAAAAGGCGAATTCCGCGTCCAGATTCTGTTAAAATCACCCAACCGCAAGCGTTTGCGTGAAGTGCTCGACCGCGCGCTGGCCGAGGTGCAGGAAAGGCACGGCGATATGCGGATCGTTAAAGTAGAGATCGACCCGATGAATTTGATGTAGGATTTTTGCTATTTTGTTTTGGCTTTGTTCGTGTATTTTTGTGTGATTTCGTGGTTACATTTTTTAAGCTCAGGCAACAACGGCGTAAGACTGGAACCACGAAACCACACGAACTAACACGAACAAAACGTTCACGAAATTAAACAGCAACGCCTGATAAAAGAATATGAAACTTTCAGAGTTAGCGGAAAAAACTTTTTCCACCATCGAGAACGGTGATGCCGATACGGAGATCAGCGGGGCCGCCGGGTTGGATATCGCCGAAAGCACGCAGGTTACTTTCCTCGCCAATCTCAAATACACGCCGCAGATCGCCGATACCAAAGCGGGCGCTATCTTTTTGAATGAAGACGCCGCGATCGGGCGCGCGGACATTGCCGTGCTGCGCAGCAAAGATGCCTATGTCGCCTACACGCGCGCGCTGCGTTTGTTTCATCCGGAACCGAAATATGCTTCGCAGGTGCATTCGTCGGCTTCTATTCACGAAACGGCCCGGGTCGCCGAAGATGCTTCCATCGACGCCTTTGTTTCCGTCGGCGCAAATTGCGTGATCGAAAGCGGTGTCAAACTTTTTCCCGGCGTCGCAATTTACGAAGGCGCGGCTATCGGCAAAGACACGGTCATCCACTCCGGAACCTCTGTAAGGGAAAACTGCGTGATCGGTGAACGCGTGATAATTCACAACAATGTCACCGTGGGCTGCGACGGATTCGGTTTTGCCAAAGATGAAGAAAAACATTGGCTGAAGATTCCGCAGGCCGGGCGCGTCGTCATCGAAGACGATGTCGAGATCGGCGCGGGCACCACCATCGACTGCGCTTCGGTTGGAGAGACGCGCATCTGCCGCGGCGTGAAGATCGACAACCTGGTACAGATCGGCCATTCCTGTTTTGTCGATGAAGACGCGCTCATTTGTGCGCAGACCGGCCTGGCGGGCAGCTCGCACATCGGCAAACGCGTCATTCTGGCCGGCCAGGTAGGCATAGCCGGGCATCTGAAAGTCGGCGACGATGCGGTGGTAACCGCAAAAAGCGCCACCAGCCATGACGTGGAACCGGGCAAGGTTATCTCCGGCGTTCCGGCATTCGACAATCGAGATTGGCTGCGCTCGACCGCCGCGTTTCGCCGGCTGGGAGAGATGGTGCAGAGAATTCGGGAGTTGGAGAAAAAGATTGAAGAACTAAGGAAAGTGGATCAATAACGGCCACTTTCGCCCTTTTCTCAAGTTGAACTTATCTGACGCATGACCCTCTCGTGTAATTTGGGAATTAATACTTTCATTTTTGTTCTTAACCTTTTCGAAATCGTAACTATACTGGTCTCTTTTACCGGAGAAACAAGTTTTTCTAACTTCAATTGAGTTTTTTTATCGATCTTACCGGCGTTATGAACAAAGCAGTTCCTGTATACATAAATATATTCAATTAAATCCTTTTCGTTTCTGGTCAAAAAATCAATTCCATAAAGCTCGAAAAATTCTATATACTTAAATCGGTTATGTAATTTTAATTTCATCGATACTGCTTCGTGATCATTTTTGTTTTTACCAATTATTAACTCATTTATTTTTTGTGTAAGAGCAGTTTTCTTTTTATGCTGAAAATATGATGGAAATTCACAGAGTAATTCTTGGACCAATTCTTTACAGTAGGTTTCAAACAGTGTCGATAAAGAGATGATTGCGTGTTCCGCACATGAATTCTCGATTCTGCTATGCTGTTCGTTTTGACTATTCTTAACAAGCTCGCCGTAATCAGGATGAACACCATAAGCATCTTGTTGATATATAAAATTATATCCTTTATTCCGCTCCATCACCTCTATAAGCATATTTGTTCGATCCAAATTTTCCCTGAAAACTTCAATTGCGCTGGTGGGTTCGATCATAGTTTTATTGCCCTTTATAATTTAATTGGCATTGCCCATAAATATCGTTTGGCAGTCAGAAAGTAACGGGTCAGTACCGGGAACGCAGTGACCGGCTAATGACGCGCGGTTTACTAGATTACCTGTAAACAAACCTTTATGCCCAAGCCGGTCACTACGTTCCCGGTACTGACTTCATGCCATAAATAAAAGAGGCGGCGCTCGTTAAAGCATCGCCTCACCTGGAAAGTTTTTCTAGCCTTATATAAAGGCCTTAATATAAGGCCGCAAGCACACCGGCGAATCCGTCGCCGTCCACACCCAGCACCATCTCCGCCACGGTTTCTTTATTCACAACTTTTTTGGCGATGAGTTTGACCGCGTTCGCCGTTGGCGGCAGTACCACCGTTATCTGCGGCTTGGCGGCGCGTTCGTCAGCCTGGCCTTTGCCAATGACCATGGCCGGAATGCGAAGAGTGGCGGCCTGTCCGAGGTTGGTCGTTCGCGGCACTCCGCTTTCGTCGTGATCGGAGAGAACCGGCTGAACGGTTATATCCATTGCGCCAAATTTGCCGGTTTCTTTTGCGGCCGTGATATAAAAACTTACCTGAGCGCCTCCATCGGCTCTTCCGACGACAGCCGCCATCGCCCACCAATTGCGTTTATCCGTTCTCACCGGATCTTTCGCCTTCCAACTGTCAAAATATTCCTTGGCGGTCTTTTCCGTTTGTGCATCCGATTGTCCGAATGCCGAAAATGTAAGCAGTGAAAATGCGAGCACCAAAAATATCGATCTTTTAAGCTTCATGAGAATTCCTTTTTGCCAATTTGAATAAGCACGGCCGCGCCGGAGTCATTTATATATTACCGATGCGGCGATGTCAAAGTTTTCCAAGTGTTGTGTAGCGTCCTAAAGCTATGGTGTCCGCAGCATTCGCAAGTAGATAAAAGATGATAGCTGATAACTGAAAGATCCGATCTATTCTCTATCATCTATCAGTTATTTCCGAACGATTTCACAACTTTAGAACAATGCCTAAGTGTTATAAGACACGCCCGTCTCCCTAGTTTCGTTGCGTTTAAAACGGCGGCGATCTAAACTCATAAATTATGACCACAGAAACACAGACGACCAGCGGTGACGTTTCCGAATCGGGCTATGACATCACGCCGATCAGCGACGAGGTGCGCGAACGCCTGGCCGCCGATCTGACCGAAGAGCAACGCGAAATATTATTGAACCAGGGAACTGAAGCCCCGTTTTGCGGAAATCTGACCGACACCGAAGACGACGGTGTTTACGCCTGCCGCATGTGCGGGCTGCCGCTGTTTCGTTCGGACAATAAATTTCATTCGCGTTCGGGCTGGGCGTCGTTTTACGCGCCGTTCGATACCGATCACATCCGTTATCTGACCGATACAAAATATGGGATGAGCAGGACCGAGATCCGCTGCGCGCGCTGCGACGGGCATCTGGGCCACGTATTCGACGACGGCCCGGCGCCAACCGGCCAGAGGTATTGTCTTAATTCCGCCTCGCTGGAATTTTTTCCGGCAGGTGAGGAAGTCCCGCAAAAAGTTTAAGGCGGAAACCAGGGCAGTAATGGAGCGTGTTTCTTTAACACACTCCATAACTGCCGCGTTTCTACCTTTTTAACACGCTCCATAACTGTCGCGTTTCTGCCTGCGCGCTGATGCGCTCAGGATCAATTACAATCCCAGGCGTTGTTAATGCGCTTGGCGATCGCACCGTTTCCTCCCGAATTACACGGAGTGGCCTTGGTACAATTCGAACAATAGACCACCGTTCCGTTCACCGCCGAACCGACTGCCGCTCCCAGGCTTGCGTAAGCAACCGTCCCGTAAGTGACCGAGCCGTCATTATTGAGCGTCACCTTTCCGCCGTTGTTGGTATCAAAGACGTATTGGCTGTAGTCGTTCTGATTGCCCTTGAACCACAGTGAGCCGTCGGCCTCGCTGCGGGTAATATCGAACCAGAAACTTCCTCTTCCTAACCGCAGCAGCGGCCCGGAAGCCGAAGTCGGCGCGACCAGAGCCATCGCCGGTATTCCGGTACTGGTATCGTAGTTGATGCTGTGGGGAACAGTACTGGCAGCGTTGAATTGATTCACGCTGCTGATCACCGCCGCCCCGCCGGACGTGGCATAAGTAGAACTGGTACAGCCGCCACCTTCAAAGCAGAATTTGTCTCCGTAGGAATAGATCTGCGCATAGCCGGTCGCATAGGCCGGCACATAGGTGCCCCCGGTAGAGTAAAACTGATTTGCCGTCGAAACCACCGTGCTGGCATTGACCGTCACCGGGCTCATATAAAAGTTGTTGGTCAAAAAGATCGGCGACGATCTGTCACCACCCTGAATATAGATCGAGTTTCTAAAACCCTCGTCCACGACGTTGCTGATGCTCAAATTAGCGTGGTCTTTGACGTAGATCAGGGCGGTGGCCGGTGATTCCGTGCCGTTTCCGATCACCAGATTTATGCTCGTATAGGTGCTCCGCTCCAGAAAAAAAGCGTAGGTGTGATTTCCGTCGAGCGGCGTGCCGGTGCTGAGCGCGTTGCCCGCCGGAACGATAGTTTCTATACTCGAAATATTCCACCCGGAATTGTTCGAGTTGAGATGAACGCCGATATTACAGTATTGGAAAGCGGCGTGTTCGAGCCTCACACCGTCGCACTGCCACAGCCCGGTCTGGTCGCCGCCGACGGCCGGATTGTCCACGGCATTCACATAAATGCCTTTGTCCAGGTGATCGAAGGTCAGGTTGGTCATCTCAAAGTTAAGAGATGAATAATTGTTGACATCGCCTCCCCGGAAAAGTATCCCGATGGTCCCGGTCGCGTTCAAGCCGCTGGTCAGCGCCATGTCCCGGATCGAAACCGAGTAAATACCCTCACCGATCTTAAAGATCGCCTTGTTATTGGCCGTTTGAATTATTTTGGAAGTAAGATCGGAGGGTACTTGCGGCGTAGGAGTTGGCGAAGGCATGGGATTTGGCGTCGGCTTCGCAAAATATACGCCCCGCCCGGTTCCCTCTAGTATCCGGTAACTATAAACCGTCAGTTCGTTATCGATAAAGTAATCTCCCTCGTCAAAGATCAATTTGCCGAAGGATGCGTTAATGGCCCTCTGCAGCCGCCCGGTATCGTTCTGGGTAAAAGTACCCGTGATATATCCATCGAAATTAGGAGAGCCGTTGTCCCACGGGAAACAGCTCGTATGATAGATGCCGTCTATCTTGCCTCCCGAACATGCTCCGTAAGCGGGCGAGCCAAAAACCAAAACGCAAAATAACATCGCACTTGCTAGAACTAAATACTTCATTTTTCTCTCCTTTTGTTGGGAAATACTTCCGGAGAAATACTTCTTTTTTTGTAAACTCTTGGTAGGCCTTCAATTGTGGGATTAAAGTGAAGGCAAAATTGATATTGGAGCTTTAACAGTAATCTATTTGTTTAACATTGTAAACCATTTTGCAACATTTTTTGCTTCGTTTGGTGTGATTAATGAGGCAGGTTGAAAATACGGTTTGATCTAATCGCAGGAGGAGCGGTACTTAGCGGGTTAAAATAAATCGTCAATCAAATGGCCTTAGGGGCAAAGTAGGTGTTTATTGCAAACTTTTTTCTATCTCACGGCGGAACCCGGCATAGTAAGCCGCGCCCCAGACCGGAGTTTTCTCAAAATACGCCAGATTCCCGTTGACCAGATCGATGGCTACCGGCATTTCAAAAGCCGACCAGTGTTTTATGGGGGCCGTGTCCTTGATAAAGGCTAACGTCTCCGGATGTAAATTTTCAGTTATCGCCACCGCGTAGCAAAACAAGGCAACAAAAAAACCATTGGGGAGCGCAACAGCCTTGTTGCGATTCGCAAATTCAAACGCGGCCGCGGAAAATTGCTGCGTCACGGAAGGCGTCAGGTTCGGAATCTCCGCAAAGACAAAAAATGTTTCCGCCATCCCGAATTTCGAGAGCTCGAAACGCGAGCGGCGCACTGCGTATTTGTAATTCTGCGGCTGGTAAATTTCCGGAGCAAGCGGGACAAAACTATTCGCCGCAAGTTTTTGTGAAACGAATTGCAGCCACGCATTACTGTTTGTCATTTTTGCTTTCTCCCTGGCCGTTCCCTTTTATCTCGCTCTTAAGCTGAATACCCAAATTCCTAATGCGCCGGTGCAGGTGGCTGCGGTCGACCCCCATCAGCTCAGCCGCGCGCGAAACGTTACCTTCGGCTTCCGCCAATTTTTTCTGAATAAATTCGCGTTGGTAGGCCTCGGTGGCTTCTTTAAAAGAAGGAAACCGGAAAGACGATGCGGGCGGGATCTCGTCGTTCATCAACGGCAGGTCGTCGGCCGCGATCTTCTGTTTGGATTTCATTATCACGATGCGTTCGATGGTATTTTTGAGTTCACGCACATTGCCGAGCCAGGCATAGTTTTGCAGCGCTTCGATCGCATCGGGTGTGAAATTTTTTAACCGCTTGCCATAATCGGCGGAAAAACGTTTGTTAAAGTGGTGGACGAGGAGCGGTATGTCTTCGAGGCGCTGGCGCAGCGGCGGCACCTGAAACGGGATCACGTTAAGCCGGTAAAAAAGATCGGCGCGAAAATCGCCTTTTTCGATCAGATCGTCGAGGATCTGATTTGTCGCCGCCAGGATACGGATGTCCACCTGCACCGGCGTGTTGCTTCCGACCGGTTCAAAGCGCTGCTCTTCCAACACGCGCAGGACCTTGGCCTGTACCTTGGCGCTCATATCGCCGATCTCGTCAAGAAAAAGCGTGGCGTTATCCGCCAGTTCAAACTTCCCTTTTTTCGCGCCGGTCGCGCCCGTAAAGGCGCCTTTTACATGCCCGAAAAGTTCCGACTCGACCAGTTCTTCCGGAAGGGCGGCCGAATTAACTTCAATAAATGGAGCATTTGCACGGCGCGATTGGAGATGGATGGCGCGCGCCACGAGTTCTTTGCCGGTCCCGCTTTCGCCGGAGATCAAAACGCGGCCTTCGGTCGGGGCCACCACGGCGATCTGTTTTCTCAGCGCGCGCATGGCGACGGATTCGCCCACCATTTCATATTCGCGCCAGAGTTCTTCACTTAGCTGCTCGTTCACCCGTTCCAGATTGTACTGGCGCAAAGCGTTGCGCACGGTAACCACTACGCGTTCCAGCGAGAGCGGCTTTTCGATAAAATCGAACGCGCCGAGCTTGGTCGCTTTGACGGCCGTTTCGATATTGCCATGGCCGGAGATCATTATCACCGGCATATCGCTGCCGGCGTCTTTTAAATTTTTCAGCGTTTCAAGCCCGTCGATACCCGGCAGCCAGATGTCGAGCAAGATACAGGAAAAATGTTTTTCGCTTGCCGCTTTTAAACAGTCCTCGCCCGAGGCGGCGGTTTCCACCGTGAAACCTTCGTCTTCTAAAACGCCGCGCAGAGTTTCCCGTATACCGCGCTCGTCATCTACTACTAAAATTAAATTAGACATTTACTGGTAACTCGATAATGAATTTTGCGCCTTTAGGCAAGTTCGCGGATGCGCGGATCTTTCCGCCGTGATCCATTATTATCCGCTGGACGATCGCCAATCCCAAACCGGTGCCCCGCCCTTTGGTAGAAAAATACGGCTGAAAGATCCTGGTAAAATCCTGCGGAGCGATCCCGCCGCCATTGTCGCCAAAATCTATCGTGATCAGATCTTTCTCGGCATTATAAAATGTTTTTACGGAAATGATCCTGGCGGCCGCCGTGCCATCAAAGGCTTCAAGCGCATTCTCTATTAAATTAACAAACACTCTTTTCAACTGTTCGGGATCGACCATAGAATCAGGCAAATTTTCGGTCAAATGCATTTCACTTCTCACATTATCCAGACGATCCTCATAAAGCGCCAGTGTCTGCCGCAGGACCTCGTTAATGTTGCCCGGTTCCAAACTTACTTTTGGCAGGCGGGCAAAGCGTGAAAACTCGTCCACCATCGCCTTGAGCGAATGCACTTCGCGCAGGATCGTTTCCGTGCCGTCTTTCACCACCGCCGCCGTAGCAGCACCACCACCCGTTGCAGTCGCCTGGCCGTCGCCGTTCTGTTCGGCGAACCGCTTGGCAATTCTTTCCGCGGAAAGCTGAATAGGCGTGAGCGGATTTTTGATCTCATGCGCCATTCGCCGGGCGACTTCGGCCCAGGCAGCGGAACGCTGTGCCGATAATAATTCCGAAAGATCTTCGAGCACCAGCACCACGCCGCTGTGCCCTTTTCGCTCTTCGCCGCGGAGCGCCGCCGCCATCAGAGCCACCGGTAAAGATTCGTGGCCGCCGCTTTCAAGAGTAAGCACCGTCTGTTCCGCGGCCTGCCCGATACGCTGCGCGCGGCCCAGCAGCCTTTCCAGCACGGGCAGGTTTTCCGGGGCGACCAGTTCCTCTAACCTGCACTGTATACAAGGTTTGTCACCCAGCCTCAGCATGTTCTTCGCCGCGTCGTTGATCGTATTTACGCGGTTTTCGCTGTCAAAAGAAATGACGCCGGTCGAGAGCGACTGCAGCACGGTTTCGATATATTTTTGCCGGCGGTGAAGCTCCGCCGCGCCTAATTCCAGGTTGGCGCGATTTTCTTCGAGCTGCTCCGCCATCTGATTAAATGCTTTGACCAGCAGGTCCAGTTCGTCCTCTGCCAGCACATCGACACGATAGGTCAGGTTTCCTTTGGTGATCTCATTGGCGCCTTCGGCCAGCGCCTTGATAGGCTGGGCAATTCCCCGCGCGATATAAAACGCCGCCCAGGAAGAAGCAAAAAGCAGCAAAAATGTCAGCAGCCCTAGGGTGGAGATAGCGATCTGGCGCACGTCCTGCTGGTTTTGCTTCAAGCGGTCAAACTCCGCCAGCGAACTCGCCACCTTCTTACTATAATCGGCTTCTTCCCTGACGCTGGAAACCATTATCAGTTTTGACCCGTCACCAAGGTCCGCGCCGGTTATCTGGAATTTCCCGGCGGTCCTGTCGTAAGTACCGGCTTTAAATTCTTCGATCGCGGCGCCCAGATCGGACCGCACATCATCCGGCAGATCGTCTTCTACTTTTACTTTGCTTTTACCGGACGGCAGAACGATCTCTATGCGCGCGAGGTCGCCCCGTTCGTTGAGCTGCCTGAGATCGTCTTCGGTAATATCCGATCTGCGGCTGTCCAGGGTGAAAGCGAGCATTCGCGCTGTTTCATCCAGTTCACGGGTTTGATTTTCCAGCGCGGTCGTTTGTATCTGGCGCGCCTCACGCATAACCTCTATCGGAAATTGACTAAACCATCGCTCCAGGGCGCGGTTCAAATAGAGATAGGAAAATCCCGCCATCGCCACGATCGGCAGCAAACTCACGGCGATGAAATAAAGCAGTAAACGGGTCTTTATTTTAGCGCCAAGCTGCAAAGCTTTTCGTTCGCGGCTTAGTTTCAAAAGGCTGCGAATAAAAATAAATGCAAAAATTATGAACGCGATAAAATTCAGCGAAGAAAGGCCGTAGAAAAGAAGCGTGTCGCTGGCCGTCTGGACCGAGAAACTTTTCCAGATGTTGGAAGACTGGAGAATGATCAGCGTCAACAACAAAAAAACTACCAGGCCGCCGATGACCAGAAGCGGCGCTAACCGGCGGGGACGTTTTAATAGTTTCTTTTTTTCTCGCTCTTCCACGTTTGCAGTTTCACTTAGTTTAGCATACAAAAGCAATGGCCGGACTCGCGAGCAGCACCGGCCTTATCATCAATGAATACTGTATTTTTCAATGAATATGGGCGTTTGCGCAGCGGATGGCGAGCAGGCATTTTTGCCCTGGCCTTTATTTTTGTCCAGGCCTGCTGGGGTGCGTTCGTTTCTATTCTCGACGAGGCCGTGAGTAAGAGTTTATTCTTTTGGGGCCTGGATATTTTTATTTCGTTTGCGGCGGCGCTTGTGCTTGGTTTGGCCTGCGGCAAAATTCTGGAAGGCCTGCCGCTAAAGGCGCTCGGCTGGGCTTTTTACCGGGGCTGGCTGCGCGATCTGATACTGGGTTTTTTTATCGGAGCGGTGACACTGATCGCCGCTGCCGCGATCGCGATGTTGTCCGGAACAATGAGCTTTCAGATGAACACCCAAAACGAACCGGGCGCGGTCGGGGCCACGCTCTGGATATCCGCGGCGATGTTCGTGATCGCGTCTGCCTCTGAAGAAACTCTTTTCCGCGGCTATTTGCTGCAAACTTTGGCGCGCGCAAGACTCGCCTGGATGGCGATAATTATAACCTCGGCCTTTTTTGCTTTTGCGCATTTGGCCAACCCGAATACGTCGGCCCTCGCGCTGGTCAACACGCTTTTGGCGGGACTCTGGTTTTCGGCAGCTTACCTGAAAACACGCAGCCTGTGGCTTCCCTTTTCGGCACATTTTGCGTGGAACTGGTTTCAGGGTGCGGTCTTCGGTATTCCGGTCAGCGGGATAAGCAGGGTCACCCCGGCTCCCGTTTTACTGGCAACGGATAACGGCCCGTCCTGGATGACCGGCGGAGACTATGGCATCGAAGGCGGGATCGCCTGTACCATCGCAATAGTTTTATCGGCAGTGTTGATCTGGTTTGCGCCGTTCATTAAAGCGGATGAAGAAATGATGGCTTTGAGTAGTGAGGAAAAAGTTTAGAGTTCAAGCTTTAGCTTGTCCGATATTTTTGGATATAAGACAAACTAAAGTTTGAACTCTGAACCGTTAACTCTAAAGAGTCTGGATCTTAAAACTGATATCCACCGCCCTGACAGAGTGGGTAATTTTTCCGACGCTGATCAGATCGACGCCGGCCTCGGCGAATGAGCGCACGGTGTCCAGATTTATTCCGCCGGAAGCCTCGAGCAGTACGCCGGGGTTTATTCCCCGGGCCATCTCGACCAGTTTTGCCGCTTCATCCGGCGACTGATTATCAAGCAGCAAAATATCCGCACCCGCTTCGATCGCCTCGCGAAGCTCGGCCCAATTACTTACTTCTACTTCGATCTTGTGCAGATGCCCGACGCGCTGCTTGGCCATCGCCACGGCTTCTTTCACCCCGCCCGCCAGCGCAATATGATTGTCTTTGATCAGCACGCCGTCATCCAACCCGAAGCGGTGATTTTTACCGCCGCCCACCGTGACCGCGTATTTTTCCAGCATCCGCAAACCCGGAGTGGTCTTGCGAGTGTCGACGATCTGGGCGTTCGTGCCCTCGACGGCTTTGACATATTCGCGCGTCAGCGTGGCGATGCCCGACATCCGCTGCAGCAGGTTGAGCGCCACTCGCTCGCCGGCCAGCAGCACTGAGGCGTAGCCTTTCATATGGGCAAAGACCGTGCCTTCTTCGATCAGGTCGCCTTCCCCCGCCAGCGGCTCAAGCTCAGGGCAATCCGGATCGAGATGCAGGAAAACCGCCTCGGCGATCGCCAGCCCGCAAACGACCAGCGGTTCTTTGGCGAGAAAACGGCCGGCGCCGCGAACCGTGTCGGGCACCGTCGCCTGCGTGGTGATATCACCGCGGCCGAGGTCTTCATTAAGAAAATCGCCGATGGTATTTAGGATCTCTGTGTTATCAAGCCAGGACATAATTGATTTTGATTTATGTTACAACAATTTTATTAACCTGAATAACAATTTATGTTAGTGAGATAAGAATAAACTCTATCACCTCTCACGCCAGGAAGGGTTGCTTGCACCCGCTCCTCGATGTGTTCCTTCTTTTTTTCTCTTTATTTTAAGAGCGGGCGCAAGCGGCCCTTTCTAGCCTGCAAATTTATTTAACTGCCCGGACTATTTCAAAGCCTCGATCGTCTGATTCAAGCTCTTAGTTCGCTGTTCGATATCCGCCACGCGGTCGCGGAGTTCCGCCACTTTTTCAGCCGGAGCGCGGTCGACAAAGTTCGCATTGGCAAGCTGCCCGTCCAGCTTCTGTTTTTCCGCCAGCAGTTTTTCCGTTTCCTTGCTCAGGCGTTCCGCTTCTTTTTCAAAATCGATCAGGCCTTCGAGCGGAATGGCAACTTCGGCCCCGCCGATCACGGCGCGCGCGGAAGCCTTTGGCACATTCAGGCTTTCACTCAAATTCAATTCGGCCGCGCGGGCAAGCTTTAATATCTGCGCTTCGTTGGCGCGAAAGACATTTTGTATCACCGCATCGGCCGCCACGTGGACCGAAACCCTTTCGCCCGGTTTGATATTGAGTTCCGAACGGATGTTGCGCACGCGCGAGATCAGTTCGATCACCGACTGCATTTCCAATTCGGCTTTTTCGTCGGTCCAGGTGTTATGCGGAAAATCGGTGAGCATGACAGAACCGTCCGCTTTGGCGTAAGCATTATTATGCAATTCGGAATTTACGCCGGGCAGTTTCTGCCACAATTCTTCGGTCAGATACGGCATGAAGGGGTGGAGCAAACGGAGCGCCTGTTCCAGAACTGTTATGATCCGGGTGCGCGCCGCTGCTTGTTCCGCGGTAGGCGGCGGGGGTTCTTCACCTTCCGCGACAGCGCTCGGCCTTCCGCCGGTGATCTCATCTTTAACGAGCTCGATATACCAATCGCAAAAATCGTCCCAGAAAAAGTGGTAAAGCAAGCGAACGGCCGTATGGAATTGATATTCTTCCAGCGCCTTGTTCACGCCCTGCGCGGTTTTGTTCAGCCGCGAAACGATCCATTTATCGGCGATGGAATCAGTATCACTTAGCACGAGTGAAGCAGGGTCGACCTTTGCGCCTTCGCTGTTCATCAGGCAAAAACGCGAGGCATTCCAGATCTTGTTGGAAAAATTGCGGTAGTTTTCGATCTGCGCATCGTTCCAGCGAATGTCGATGCCCGACGCCGCGCCCGACAGATACATTCGCGTCGCATCGACCCCATATTTTTCAAAAACATCGAGCGGGTCGACACCGTTGCCTTTTGTCTTGGACATCCGCTGCCCGTTTTTATCGAGCACGGTGCCGGTGATATAGACATCGTAAAAAGGACGCTCACCCGTGAATTTCAACCCCGTCATTACCATGCGCGAAACCCAGAGAAAAATAATGTCGCGGCCGGTGACCAGGACCGAGGTTGGATAAAAAGTTTTAAGGTCTTCAGTTTCAGTGACTTCGCCCGTCCAACCGAGCGTGGAAAAAGCCCACAGCGCGGAAGAGAACCAGGTGTCGAGCACATCTTCGTCCTGAACAAGGTCGGAGTTCTGCGCGAGTTCCGCTGCGTCCGACGAAGAGCGCGCGACAAAAACTTTTCCCTCGCTGTCATACCACGCCGGAATCTGGTGCCCCCACCAGAGCTGCCGCGAGATGGTCCAATCCTTCAGATTTTCCAGCCAGTTGGTATAAATTTTTTCGTGCGGTACCTCGGGCACAAATTGCGGCGATCTTTCATCGCGCATTAATCCGAGCGCCATGTCGCGCATCTCGTCCATTCGCACAAACCATTGGGTGGAAAGCATCGGCTCTATGATCGTCTTGCATCTTTCGCAAAGCGGAAGTGAAACCTCATAGTCGTCTTCTTTTTCCAGCAGCCCGAGTTCGGCAAATTTTTCGATCACGAGTTGGCGCGCGGCAAAACGATCGAGGCCTTGAAATTCCGTGCCGGCATTTTCATTCATCGTCGCATCGAGATTCATCACCTCGATCTGCGGCAGGTTATGGCGCTGGCCGACCTCGTAATCGTTCGGATCGTGGGCGGGTGTAATCTTCACCGCACCGGTACCGAATTCCGCATCGACGTATTCATCGGCAACGATCGGAATTTCGCGGGCCGCGAGCGGCAGCAGGATCGTTTTGCCTATCAGGTCCCGGTAACGCTCGTCTTCCGGATTGACCGCGACCGCCGTATCGCCCAGCATCGTCTCGGGCCGGGTGGTGGCGACGGTAATTTTGCGGTCGGAATCTTTCACCGGGTACTGCAGATAAACCAGCTTGCCTTGCTTCTTATCGTCCTGAACTTCCAGATCGGAAAGCACGGTTTTGTCATTCGGGCACCAGTTGACGATGCGCTTGCCGCGATAAATAAATCCTTCCTCATAAAGCCTGACAAAAACTTCGCGCACGGCACGCGACAGGCTCGGGTCCATCGTAAAACGTTCGCGCGACCAATCGACCGATAACCCTTCGCGGCGCATCTGATTGGTGATCGTTCCGCCGAATTGCTCTTTCCATTCCCAGACCTTGGCAGTAAAAGCCTCGCGCCCGATCTGCTGCGGAGTTTTGCCTTCATCTTTTTTCAACTGGCGGGTAACCATCAACTGGGTGGAAATTCCGGCGTGGTCCGTTCCCGGCAAAAACAGCGTGCGGTAGCCCTGCATCCGTTTCCAGCGAGTCAGCACATCCATCAGCGTGTGCTGCAGCGCGTGCCCCATGTGCAGGCTGCCGGTTACGTTGGGCGGCGGGATGACGATCGAAAACGGCTTGGCGTCCGGGTCTTGATTTATTTCGGGCGCGAAAAACCCCGCGCTTTCCCAACGCTGGTAATGGGTCGATTCCGCTTCCTTCGGGTTATAGGCTTTTGCTAGTTCCATAATTCAAAACTCTCATTCTAAAACAAAAAAGGTTAGTTTTCATCTGAAAGAAGAAACTAGTAGTGGTAGTCTGAAAAATTATCCTTAAAAGTCCCCAACGGGGACAAAAGAAAATAGCCCAGGGTAAGCGAGCGCCACCCTGGGTATCGAAATTTTCTAAATGTTCCAGTCCTGAAGGGACGGCAGGAACTCGTCAGTTCTGCCACCCCTTCAGGGCCAACTTCAAATTCACCGTTCGTTACCCAGGGCTGAAGCCCTGGGCTATTCTCTACAGTCCGCTACGCGGACATACCGTTTCAAATTGACCTGCTACCAAAGAAATTAATCTCTGATCAGCGAGCGTAAGATCTAAATTCTACTTTTATTCGTTTTCTTTCGCGATCTCACGGGCGACCAGGTCCCGTATCTGCGGCATCAGGCCGCGCACCATTTCCGTCACCACTTTTTCCGAGATCTGCTCAAAAACCTTCTGGGCCGCGGCATCGATGGCTTCCTGCGGAACTTCCGGCCCGGCAGGAGGCACGGTTAATCCGGAGAATCCATCCGCCTGGTCTTCAGATACATTTCCAGGTTGTTTTACATCTTCATCCACTACCCGCTCTAACGGGGCCTGAAAGGCCGGCGCAGGCTCTTCTTCGATGGCGGCGAGGCCGTGAAAAGTCTCTTCAATATCGGCATCTTCATCAAAGGCGTCCGGGCTGCGAAAATCGTATTTTGTTTCTTCATCTGTGGTTTCACGAGATGTGGTTTCACCGAATGGTGTTTCACCGGAAACCTCGACCGTTTTTTCGGCTACTATCTCATCGACCGCTTCCGTGATCGGCGTAACGTATCTTTCTTCCTCGGCCTCGTCCGTATCTATATAGAGCAAAGCATCGGTTTCCGCGCGGGCTCCAGTGGCTTCGCGGGCCCTGAAGAACCGGCCCAGGTTTCCCAGATCGAGGATAGAAGAACTTTCGCTCGTTTCCGGAGTGGCGAGTTCGATAGATTTTTCTTCGACTTCATCGGAGATGCGTTCCGGCTGCTGAAGGGCGACGAGCCTGTTCAGATCGTCTTCAGGAAAAGGCTGGGTTTCCGTATTTTCTTCGGAAAGGGAAACTTCCGTCTCAAGCTGTGCAGTTTGCGCGGCGGTTTCTGCCGTGGTTTGCACGGGGGTTTCCACGTAATGTTCTTCTACGAGCGAGGCTTCATCCTCGTGTGGCGCCGTTTGTGCGGGAGGAGGTTCGTAACTTTCTGCGGCAAACGGAACTCCATCCTGGTGTTGCACCGGTTCCGCGGGGGCGGCTTCGTAGCTTTCGGCGCTTTCTGCGCTTTCGGGGGCAAACGGGACTACCTCCTCGTATTGCACCGGTTCCGCCGGAGTTTCTTCGCCTGTATAATTTTGTTCCGGTGAAGTATCCTCCGGTGAATAACCTTGCTCAGGCTGAGCAAAATCCGCGGAATCTATTTGTCCGGATGAAAGCGACGCCGCATCGGGAAACTTTTTATCAAATTCCCTGTCGAAATTCAGCAGATCGTCATCTTCCTCGTCGAACACTTCCTGAGACGAAAAGCCGGCGGCAATTGTTTCTCCGGGGGCAGTTTCGGCCAACATTTCATCGCCCAAATCAGAGCCGGAATACTCTTCCGCCGCCTGCGGCGCGGTTTCGGTCATTTCCGCTATTCCCACCGCTTCGGCTTCCGGACTTTCCGTAATTTCCGGCTCCGCTGCGGGTTCAATTATAGATTCGGCAATTTCCTGCTGAGCAGGTTCGAGCAATGCGCCCACGCGGCTGACCAGTTGCCGGATCGACTGAAAGGGCTTCATCAAAAAATCATCGGCGCCGACGCGTTTGGCTTCTTCCTCGTCAAAGGGCTCGAACGAACCGACCAGCAAAATGACCGGCACGTTCTTTAGTTCGGCGTTTTGGCGCAGGCGTTCGCAGATCTGATAACCGTTTAAGCCGGGCATGTGCACATCGGCCATCACCAGATCGGGCGTCATTTCCCTTAGCTGTTGAATGGCGGCATTACCGTCGCTGACGGCGATCACATCGATGCCTTCATCGGCAAAGGTCAAATTGATGACTTTTTGGATGGTAGGAGAATCGTCGGCGAGTAATAATGTCTTTTTCAATGCAAATCTCCTTGAACTTAGCTATTCCTCAGCCGCCGCGCCCTGGGTCAGCATTCGCATCATTACCTGCAATTGGCTGGTCGTAAATGGCTTGGGTAAAAACACCACCGCGCCCGCCGCAAAACTGTCGGAAGAAAGGCGGGGATTCTGCTCGGCGGTCATCATAATGATCGGGATCTTTTTCAGCCGGTTCTCGGTCTGCATATAGCGCGCGAGTTCGGTTCCCTGGATGTAAGGCATTACCACATCAATTACGGCCACGGCAAAACTATCGTCTTCCTGCAGTATCTTATAAGCTTCACGGCCGTCGCGCGCGGTGACCACACTATAGCCTTCTTTTTCCGCGATCGCTTTGACCAGCCGCAGGATCGCCAGATCGTCGTCGGCTACTAATACCTGTAATTGATTTGAAGCAGTTTTTTCAGCCATCAGTTCTAATATTCTATTAAAATCCTAACTCTTTGTCCTGTTTAAGGAAAACTCGGCGGCTAAATTTATCGCCGCTTTCATGCTCGACGGATCGGCTTTTCCATGACCCGCGATCTCAAAAGCCGTGCCGTGATCGACCGATGTTCTGATGATCGGCAGGCCCAAAGTTACATTGACCGCCTCTCCAAATGCCAGGCACTTTACCGCGATGGTCGCCTGGTCGTGATAGCACGAAATGACCCCATCAAACTCCCCTTGAGCAGCTCTTATAAAGATTGTGTCCGGCGAGAAAGGCCCCTGCACATTTATACCATATTTCCGGCGACATTCGTCTAATGCCGGGATAATTTCCCGCGCCTCTTCACTGCCGAAAAGCCCGTTTTCCGAGGCGTGCGGGTTTAATCCCGCCATGGCCAGTTTTACTTCACGGTTTTGCAGCAGATTGAGTTCGCGATGCGTCAGGCGGATCAGGTCGACGAGCCTTTTCTTTTTTACCAAAGCGATGGCCTGCTTTAATGACACGTGGATCGAAAGCAGCGCTACACACAACTTGCCGCCGAAAAACGCCATGGCAAATTCCCCGGTATTTGTCAGGTGCGCAAAATATTCGGTGTGGCCCGGAAACGGCACTCCGGCCAGCGAAAGCGCCTCCTTATTTATAGGGGCGGTCGCGATCGCGTCTATTTTTTTTGAGAGAGCGAGCGCGGCCGCTGCCTCGATGAACTGCGCCGCGGCTTTCCCGGCGGTTTTTGACGGGGCGCCGGCGCGAATATCTCTTTTCAAATTCCCCAGGTCATAAATTCCCGCCTTACCGGCCGGAAAAACAAACTCCTCGCTTTTTCGAATGACGTTAAAGTCAAACGGCAGCTTTAGCTGCTCGGCGGTCTCCGCCAGAAACACGGCATCGCCGATCACTACCGGAACGCAATTTTTTAATATCTTTTTATCCGCCAGCGCTTTCAGAATTATCTCCGGGCCGATCCCTGCCGGATCACCCATTGTTATTCCGATTCGCGGTAAATTTTTCTTGCGGGTTTTGTTTTGAGAAGGTTGAGGCTTGTTTTTCACTTAAACGTTAATGCTTATAAGGATCTTTCGCGCCGGAGCTATTCGGGATCTTTGTACATATATTTGATGTTGTGTTTTAAAAGCACAATGTTCGGTTCGTTCTCGCGGTTCACTTTAAGAGCGTGCCGGTCGTACCATTCGATCGTGCCGGAAATCTTCTCGCCGTCCTGCAAAATAATGACCATCGGCACGTGGCCTTCGATCTGTTTCTTATAATAAAAGATCTCGGCGTTGGTATCTTGCGGCGGCGATTTTTTTTGAGCTTGCTGCGAAGACGGCTTGCCGTGGCTCGGACCGCCCGGATTACTTCTATGCGGGCCGTTATTCATCCCGCTTTTCACGGGTTTGGGAGGCGGCCCCGCAGAGCGGGATTCTTCTGCCGGCCTGATAGTGACTTCGGTGAGTTTTGGTCTGATTAACTTACGGTTCAATTTATATCCTCCTTGGCTCAGAACAGTATAACTTTATACGGACAGGGAGAGCCGCAAAAAAGCCATAATGTAAAACACTGTCCCAAGTGGACAAATGCTACACGATACCTCTGCTTATTTCAAGTCGATTTCGGGAAGTCCGACCGTTAATTAAAATGATTTTGGATTTTAGATTTCTGATTTTGGATTCCGTTTCATTTCTAAGCTTAATCTAAAATCCAAAATCAGAAATCTAAAATCGATTAGTCCATTTTCTTGCGTATGAAAGTAGGTATTTCCATATCCTCGATACGCAATGGCCCGCCCGAATTTGACGACGACGATGATGTCGTTGGCGGCTGTGACGACTGGGCCGGCGCTGAAGACTGACTTGGCGCGCTCGTTTGTCCGACCGCGATAGGCTGCTGTTGATTAAAAGCCTCAGGGATCTTTTGCTGCTGCAGCGCCTGGGTAAAGCCGGTAGCGATGACCGTGATCTTTACTTCGTCCTGCATTTTCTCATCGATCACCGTGCCGAAAATGATATCGGCATCCTCATCGGCTTCTTCATGGATGAGAGAAATGGCGGCCTCGATCTCATCGAGCGGCATATTATCGGCGCAGGTAATGTTTATCAACGCGCCCTTTGCACCCTTGATGGAATTTTCTTCGAGCAGTTTCGAATCGATGGCGGCTTTCATCGCCGTCACGGCCGCGTGCTCGCCCTTGGCGTGTCCCACACCCATCAAAGCGATGCCTTTGTTCTTCATTACCGCTTTAACATCGGCAAAATCAAGGTTGATCATACCCGGGACCGTGATCAGGTCGCTGATGCCCTGCACGGCCTGTAGTAAAACCTCGTCCGCGCGGCGAAAAGCGTCGGTGATGCCTATCTTGCCTTCCAATTCTTTTAAACGAGAGTTAGGAATGGAAATTATCGTATCGACACAGTCACGCAATTCCGCCAATCCGCGGTTAGCGTGGTCCATTCTCTTTTTACCCTCGACCGAAAACGGCTTGGTCACGACCGCCACGGTCAGCGCGCCCAGCTCCATGGCGAGCGCGGCGATCACCGGCACCGCACCTGTTCCCGTTCCACCGCCCAGGCCCGCAGTAACAAAAACCATATCGGCGCCTTCGATCACTTCGATGATCTTTTCAGTATCTTCGAGCGCGGCCTTGCGTCCCACTTCCGGGTCCGAGCCCGCGCCCAAACCCCTGGTCAGTTGGCTGCCCAATTGAATTTTTATCGGGGCCTTGGAAAGGTTCAGCGCCTGAAGGTCGGTATTCGCAACGATGAACTCGACACCCTTGATGCCGGCCTCGATCATGCGGTTGACGGCATTACCGCCGCCGCCGCCAACGCCGATCAATTTGATCTTTGCTCCGGTCACGGGCGGTTCATCTATAAAAATATTTATTTTACTGCCGACCTGTTGGGTTTCAACTTGCATAATTACCTTCCTTCTAAAATAAAAAAACCTTTAACCAACCCAATAATTTAACTTTTATTTAATATTGCCGTGATAAGCTAGGTGGCAACTTTATACTCAATATGTTGTGTTACTGGCGAAAAATCATACAACAATTTGCATAAAACTCCTAATCAAAACACAGCCTTAACCAAGCATTAGCGAAATTTTTCTCGCAGCGAAGAAAACCAATCGCCCATCTTCTGCGCCGCGCTGCGTGAACCGGCGCGATCCTTGTGATCGCTTAGCTGTTCGCGCACCGAAGTCAGCACCAAACCGGCGGCCACCGCCCACTCCGGGTTCTGCAATCCGTCAACCAATCCTCCGAAATGATCGCGTTCCGGAACGCCGATCCGAGTCGGCGCGTCAAAGATCTGTTCAGCCACATCTACGATGCCGTGCAGGTTTGCGCCGCCGCCAGTTAAAATGATCCCGCTGGAAAGCTGGCGCTCGCCGGTGGCGCGCCTTACCTCCGCCGAGATGTGCTGCAAGATCTCGACCGCGCGCGGCTGCAGCATATCGCAAAGTATTTCCCGCGAAAGCTGCCGCGCCTGGGTTTTCCCGACCGGCATTACTTCAATGACCTCGCGTTTTTCTTCCTCGCTTAACCACGGCATCGACACCACGCCGAAGTCCTGCTTGATCTTTTCCGCGTCTGAGATCGAAACCCGCAACCCCACCGCCACGTCCTTGGTAAAATGCATCCCGCCAAACGGAAAAATGGCCGTGTGCTTGACCGTGCCGCCTTGAAAAATGACCACGCCCGTCAGATCGGCCCCGATATTTACCAGCGCGGACCCGTATTCCTTGTCATCGTCAGTCAAAACCGCCTCGGCTGCGGCCAGCGGCTCCAAAAACATGCATTCGATCTCTAAACCCGCGCGGTGAACCGCCTTCACGGCGTTTTGCCGGCCCACGCCGGGCGAAATTATCGTGTGGACCTTTGCTTCCAGCCGCGCGCCGCGCATTCCGACCGGCTCGATAATTCCATCCTGCCCGTCAACGATAAATTCCTGCGGCAGGCGCTCGACGATCTCCCAGCCGACCGGAAGCTGCATCGCGCTCGCCGATTCGATGACGCGATTTACGTCTTCATTGCTGATCTCGCGGCCGACGCCGGTCACCGCCACCACGCCGTGTTTGTTTTCACCACGCAGATGCTCGCCGGAAAGATTGATGCTGACCAACTGTACTTCGAGCCCGCTGATGCGCTCGGCGTCTTCGACGGCTTTCTTGATCGACTCGGTCACCTGCTCACTTTTAGCGACGATGCCGCGTTTGATACCGCGCGATTCCGCCTGCCCGATGCCGACCACTTCGACGATCCCGGCTTCGTTCACTTCGCCGATGACGCAGCGCACCTTACTGGTGCCGATGTCTAACCCAACTGAATGTATGTTTCGACTCATTTTTCCTTCCTGCCCTACTTACTGCCGCTGCCAACTGCTACTGCTTACTGCTCACTATCGCGAAACGACCACCACGTTTTTGCCGCGCGAGATCAGGGACGCTACCTGGCCCGTGTCTCTCATCTCCAGGGTCTTTAAAGCGTCCTGCAGATGTTTGGCAAAATCTTCGCGGCCCAGCGAGATAGGAATCACCGCTCCGTCTTTATCGGTAAAAACCTGCACGTCTTCCATATCGGAAATGTTCACCGAACTGATGCGTTTATCCAATTGCGAAATGCGCAGTTCGTCCATCATTTTCTGATATATCTTTACACGCTGCTGATTGTGCTTTTGCGAATTTTCCGTTTTCTTCTCATCCCAGCCTTTTAGCAAGACCTGCGAACGCGCTTCTTCTTTAAAGACCGGCCCCAGAAAATTCGCCTCGCTGTCCGCCCACTGCAGTTCGCCCTGCTCCGGCTTGACGGCGACGGCCGGCACGCTCTCTCTCACCCGCACGCGCAGCCCGTCAGGCAGCACGCGCGAAACCACCGCCGACTTTACCCACGGAAGCTTTTCGATCTGCGCGCGGATCTCGGCGATGTCGGCATTCCAAACGCCGGCTTTGACCGCCGTCATCTGGACCGTGCGGCGAATGTCATCTTCTGAGGAACGCGAAACACCATAGATCTCAACCGCTTTAATTCCGAAAAAAGAAGACGCCGTTACTTTTTGGTAAGCGGATGCTACCAGCCACAAAATGCAGGCCGCCATCGCCAGCATAAAAACCGCCGGGACATAATAATTGAGCAAGGCCGAATTTTTAGCGCGGCTTTTGCGTGCTGTGGTTTTATTTCCGCCGCTGCTTCTGCGGCTGCTTCTGGGCCTGACAGGTTTTTTTAATGTCACCATTTTCTTCCATTCCTCACAAAAAAGAGCGATCTTACTGACTCAACATTTCCAGCATCTGATCGGAAAGCTTCGAGACACTTCCCGCGCCTAAAGTTATCAAGAGATCCCCGTCCTTTAAATATTCGCGGACCTTTTCCACGGCCGTTTCGATATCGCCGATATAATGAACATTCTTGTGTCCGAACTGCCTGATCTTTTCCGTCAGGATCTCAGCCGTAATACCGTCGAGCGGGTCTTCGCTGGCGGCATAGATGTCGCAGACAAAAAGCACGTCGGCGTTGTTAAAAGAGCGCGCAAAATCTTCCATCAGGTCCTGTGTGCGCGTGTATCGGTGCGGTTGAAAAATAACCACCGTGCGTTTTCCGCCCGAACCGTTTTTTGCGGCAGCCAGCGTGGCGGTAATTTCCGTCGGGTGATGCCCGTAATCGTCGACGATGGTGATGCCCTGTGCCTCGCCTTTGAATTGAAAACGGCGGTTGGCATTCTTGAACATGCCCATTCCTTCGCTGATCTTTTCAAACGGGATCTCTAATTCCAGGCCGACGGCGATCGCCGCCAATGCATTGTAGACGTTATGCTTACCCGGGACCGGAAGATGCACTTCACCGAGCATCTGTTCGCCCTCGGTAACAACGAATGTCGAGCCGAACTGGTCATCGTAACGGACCTCGGAAGCCGAAATGTCCGCCTGCGCGGTGAAACCATAGGTCACGCGTCGGCGTTTGACGAAGGGAATGATCGCCTGCACATTCGGATCATCGAGACAAAGAATAGCCGCGCCGTAAAAAGGAACTTTGTTGACAAAATCGCGGAAGCAGGACAAAACATCGATCATGTCCGCGTAGCTGTCCATGTGTTCGCGGTCGATGTTGGTCACGATGGCGATCGTCGGGTAAAGCATCAGAAAAGAGCGGTCGCTTTCGTCGGCCTCCGCCACCATCCAATCGCTGCTGCCCAGCCGCGCATTCGAACCGAGCGTATCGACCACACCGCCGACGATCGTGGTCGGATCGATCCCCGCATTGCCCAAAATTGTCGCGACCATCGAAGTGGTGCTTGTCTTGCCGTGCGAACCGGCGACGGCGACCGAATAAGGTTTCAAGGTCATCAGTTCGGCCAGCATTTCCGCGCGCGGTATGACCGGGATATTTTTCTGCTTGGCGATGACCACTTCCGGGTTATCGTCGCGCACCGCCGACGAATAAACGACGACCTGCGCCTCGCCGACGTTTTCCGATGCGTGGCCTTCGGAAACGCGGATGCCCATTTTTTCCAGCCGGTCGGTAACTTTGGATTTTTTCAGGTCCGAGCCGGACACCTCGAACCCGAGGTTGGCCAATACTTCCGCGATGCCGGACATACCGATACCGCCGATACCGATAAAATGAACATATTTAACGTGAAGAAACATCTTGTTTACCTATGATCCTGTCATCTGCCTACTGCCGCTGCCTACTTCTTATTCTTAACCGCCAGTTCCTCGATCATATCCACCGCGATCTTTGCGGCGTCCGCTTTCGCCAACCCGCGCGCGGCGTTTTCCATCGCGGTCAACTTTTCCGGCGCGTCGATCAACGCCTTTATTTCATCCGCCAAACGCTCGCCGCTCAGATCGGCCTGCAAGATCATTACCGCCGCTCCGGCGTTTTCGAGCGCCTCGGCATTTTTGCGCTGGTGGTCGTCCGCCGCGGTCGGCAGGGGCACCATCACGGCTGCTTTTCCGGCCGCCGCCAGCTCGGCGCAGGTAGTAGCGCCGGCGCGGCAAATTATCAAATCGGTGTCGGCAAAGACGGAAACCATATCCGAAATATAGGGCCGCACATCGGCGCCCGACCAGCCGGCATCCGCATAACCTTTGCGCACATTTTCCAGATCGGCCTCGCCGGTCTGATGCGTGATGTGCAATTTCTCCAAATAACTATCAAGAAACCGGAGCGCCTCGATCATCGCGTTGTTGATCGCGCGCGCGCCTTGTGAACCGCCAAAGATAAGAAGATGAAATTCGCTCTCTTCTCTTTCTTTCGGCTTGATGTCAAAAAACTCGCGGCGCACGGGATTTCCCGTGATCACGCCCTTGCCGGCAAAAAACCGCTGCGCTTCTTCGAAGGTCAGCGCCGCTTTATCAATGAACCGCGCCAGTTTGCGGTTGGTAAAACCGGGCAGCGCGTTTGATTCCATCGCCATCGTCGGCACGCCCATAAAATACGCCATCAGCAAAACCGGCCCTGAAACATAACCGCCCGCGCCAACCACCACATCCGGGCGAAAATCTTTTATCAATTTCCAGGCTTCGAAAAACCCGCGCGGTAAAAGCAGCGCGCCTTTTACCTTTCCCGCCACACCGACGTTTTTCAGCCCCGTGCTTTTTATCAAAGAGAGTTCGAAACCGGCTTCGGGCACGAGTTTTTTTTCCAGCCCTTTGGCCGTCCCGACAAACCGCACGATGGAATCCGGATCGCGCTGTTTTATTTCATTGGCGACGGCGATACCCGGATAGATATGCCCGCCTGTACCGCCCGCGGCGATCATCACTCGCATATCTTAAGCCTCTCTCGTTCTGGCCCGCGCCACCCTGCGCCGCTTGCTGGTTCTCTGCGCGGCGTCAGATTCGTCTTCCGAATTTTCCAGCTCGACAAAACCGGCGTGCTGCGAAATGTTGAGCAAAATTCCCACCGATATCAGCGTCATCAAGATCGACGAACCGCCATAGGAAATGAACGGCAGCGGTATTCCTTTGGTCGGCAAAATTCCCAGCACCACGCTGATGTTAAAGAACGCCTGCACGATGATGCCGGTGATCAACCCGATGCCGAGCAATTTGCCAAACCGGTCCGGCGCCAATAAAGCCGCGCGCGTGCCGCGCCAGAGCAAAACACCAAAAGCCAGTACGACCATCAGCGCCCCGACCAAACCGAATTCTTCCGCCACCACCGCAAAAATAAAATCCGAATACGGAAACGGCAGATAAAAAAGCTTTTGCTGGCCGCGCGCGAAACCTTCGCCAAAGATGCCGCCGGAACCGACCGCCATCAGCGACTGTGTCACCTGGTAACCGACGCCGCTTGCTTCCTGCCATGGGTCGAGATATGCGCCCAATCGCGCCATGCGGTAAGGCTGAAACACCAGCGCCCCCACAAAAATAACGAATATCCCCGCGCCCACCGCGGCAATGTGAAAAAGCCGTGCTCCGGCCGTAAAATAAACGACGGTAAAGATCGCCGCCATCACGATGACCGTTCCCAGGTCCGGTTCGACCAGGATCATCGCCGACAATACTCCCAGCACCATCAGGCACGGCAGGATCGTCTTCTTAAAATCACCGACGGTCTTTTCATTCTTTGTCAAAAAATACGCGAGAAACAATGAAAGGACCGGCTTGGCTATTTCCGACGGCTGAAACGTGAAACCGGACAGTTTTAGCCAGCGCCGGGCGCCGTTCGTCGGCGGAAAAAGAAAGACGGCCGCGAGCAGGATTATCGTAATTGTCAAACATCCGATGATGAGCCACTCATTTTCCAGCCTCTTATAATGTATCTGCGAAATTCCCAGCATCAGCACGATGCCGATCATTGTAAAAACGAGCTGCTTGGTGAAATAGCTGTATTGGTTGTTTTCCCGCAGGGCGATCATCGCCGACGCGCTATAGACCATCATCACGCCAAAAAGCGCCAGCGCGACCGACACCGCAAAAAGCCACCAATCCATTCTCAGTTTTTTCGCCATCTACTACTTTTCTGTAGCGCTGCCGTCCGCGGCTCTTTTTTGTAGCGCCAGCGTCTCGCTGGCTGTCGCGGGGGGCGTCCCGCCCGCGCTTTTTAATCTAACTGAGTGCGGGACGCACTCAGGACTGCCGGCGAGACGCCGGCGCTACGATGCTACGTTCGCCTTCGTACCCAGTGCTCTCACTTCACTCTTAAAGATCTCACCGCGCTGCTCAAAACTCTTGAACATATCAAAGCTGGCACATGCCGGGGCGAGCAAAACCACATCGTTTTTGTTTGCTGCCGCGAAAGATCTTTCCACTGCGTCTTTCATATCACCGGCGCGAACGATCTCCGCGTATTTTTTTAACTGGCTTTCGATGTTATCAGCGTCCTCGCCGATCAAAACCAGCGTGCGAACCCGTGTTTTTACCAGTTCGGCCAGCGGTCCATACGGCGCATGTTTTCCGCGCCCGCCGAGTATCAAAACAATCTGCCCTTCTTCGTCACCGGCCAGCGCTTCCAGGGCTTTCAAAGTGGCATCGACGCTGGTCGCTTTTGAATCGTTATAAAATTTCACGCCTTCAACTGAAGTTACCAATTCAAGCCGATGCTCGACGGGCTTGAAATTTCGCACCGTCTCGCGCATCGAAGCGGGATCGGCGCCGCAGGCCAGCCCGGCGGCAAAACTCGCCAATACGTTTTGCACGTTGTGAATGCCGCGCAGGTTAATTTCATCACGCGTCGTCAAAACTTTTTCACTTCCATTAGCGCGGCAAACCAGCTCGCGGCCGCGCATGAACAAGCCTTCATCCAGTTCGCGGCTGGTGCTAAAGAGCGAAACGTGCGCTTTCAAACCTGATACCCACGACGCGGTGATCTCATCATCAGCATTGAGGATCGCCACATCATCCGCCGTCTGGTTCATAAACAAGCGATGCTTCGCCGCGGCGTAATCGGTAAAAAGATCGTAACGGTCCATGTGATTCGGCGTAACGTTTAAAGCCACCGCAACAGAGGGGCGAAAATCGACGATCGTTTCCAATTGAAAACTGGAAAGTTCGGCCACGGTCCAGGTGTCGTCATCCGAAGTTTCCGCCAGCGAGATCAGCACCGTGCCGATGTTTCCGCCAACCTGTGTTTTTAATCCCGCATCTTTTAGCATCTGCCCGATCAGAGTCGTCGTGGTCGTCTTGCCGTTTGAGCCGGTGATGCCGACGATGCGGCCTTTCATAAAACGATAGGCAAGCTCTACCTCGCCGATGACTTCGCGGCTATCGTCATTTTGGGCCGCGCGATCGACATAACGCGCCGGAACGCTCGAGGTCGGAACCCCGGGCGAGATCACAACGAGTTCGATCTGGTCGAGCAGCCAGGAAGGAAGCATTCCTTCCATCAAACCGATGCCCTGCTCTTTCAAAGAACGTGCCTCTTCACTCCATTCGATAACCGGTTTTTTGTCGTGCAGCGCGACCACCGCTCCCCGCGCCGCCAAAAATCTCGCCGACCCTACGCCGCTCTTGCCCGCTCCGAGCACTAAAGTTTTTTTGCCCGCAAGTTCCATTCTAATCGTAGCGCCAGCGTCTCGCTGGCTGTCGCGGCTGCGTCTCGCTGCCGCTTCTTAGCTGGCGCGGGCGGGACGCCCACGCGACTGCCGCCGAGACGGCGGCGCTACAAAAATCAACGCAATTTCAAAGTCGCCAAACTAAGCAGCGCAAACAGCACAGCCACGATCACAAAACGAAAAACTACCTTTGATTCTTTCCAGCCGCTCAATTCGAAATGATGATGTATCGGAGACATCTTGAAAATGCGCCTGCCGGTCGTCTTAAACGAAGCCACCTGGATCATCACCGACAGCGCTTCGAGAATGAACACGCCGCCGATAAAGGGCAGCAAAAATTCCTGTTTCGTCAGGATCGCGACCGTGCCGAGCGCGCCGCCGATCGCCAGGCTGCCCACGTCGCCCATAAAAACTTCCGCCGGTGGAGCGTTGTACCACAAGAATCCGAGGCTGGCCCCGACCATCGCGCCGCAAAAAACCGTCAACTCCGCGGCCTCAGGCTTGTGCGTGATATCGAGCCTTTCGGCCCAGCGCGCGTCGCTGGCGATATAGGTCAGCGCCGTCAGCGCGGACATCGCGATAAAAGTTATGCTGGTCGCCAGGCCGTCCAAACCGTCGGTCAAATTTACGGCGTTTGACGAGCCGAGCAGGATAAAGGCGATAAAGAACGCATAGACCCACGGATAAATAGTTGTGATGCCGTTCGCCTCGGCCGTTTCCTTAAAGAAAGGAATGCTCAGGTTCCACGGGTAATTTCCGATCAGGTAAAGCGCCAGAAAAATGCCCCCGGCGATCAGCAGTTGGCCGATCAATTTTTGTTTGCCGGTCAGGCCGAGGCTGCGTTTTTTCGTTATCTTGATGAAATCATCGGCAAAACCGATCGCGGCAAAAAGCGTCGTGGCGATCAGCGCCATCCATAGATAAGGAGCGGTCAGCCGCGCCCACAATAAAGTCGAAACGATCACCGAGCCGATGATCAGCACACCGCCCATTGTCGGCGTGCCTTTTTTTGCCTGATGCGATTCCGGGCCTTCTTCGCGGATCTCCTGTCCGAATTTTAGTTCGGCAAGTTTTTTGATCACGAATTTTCCCAACAGCAGCGAAACGAGCAGCGAAGTGATGGTCGCCATCGCGGTGCGGAAAGTGACGTACTGAATGACGTTGAGGACGCGAATAAAATAAGACGCGGTGTCCCTCGACGCGTTCAAAAATATCCACTCGTATAAAAGATGATAGAGCATCCGTTTTTATTTACTCAGCCAACGCAAACTTTTCCGTTAATTTCGCCACTATCTTTTCCGTTCGCACACCGCGCGAGCCTTTGACCAGCACCAGGTCGCCTGCGCGAACTTCATTAACGATCTCTTCGGCGGCTTGATCCGAATCGACAAAAAACTTCGTTTCCTTCAGTCCCGCCTCCTGCGCGCCCGCGGTCAGCTCAGCCGCCAGTCCCCGCACGCCAAACAGCGCGTCAACTCCGCTCACCGCGATCTTTTTGCCGGTTTCATGATGGATCGCCGCGGCCTCAGTGCCCAGCTCCAGCATTTCACCCGCGACAACTATTTTTCGTTTTGCGTGGCCGCCATTTTCCACCAGAGTTTCGACCATACTCATCAGCGCATCGGGATTGGAGTTATACGAATCGTTGACCACTTCAAACCCGGCGGCAAAACGCAGTACTTCCCCGCGCTGTGGCGGCGGCGCAACCGTCTCTAGCGCGCGAGCGATATTTTCCGGCGAAATTTTAAATCCTAAACCGACCGCTGCGGCTGCCAGCGCGTTCGATATATTGTGCCGCCCGGCCAGTTTCATACTAACTGTAGCGTGTCCGGCCGGAGTGTGCAATTTAAAATCGGTCTGCCCGAATTTTTTTGAGTGAATTTCTGAAGCGCTAATGTCTGCTGCATGGGAAATTCCATAGGTTATGTTCGGGCCCCGGTGCTTTTCCTTCATTGCCAGCACGCGCGGGTCGTCCGCATTTAAAACAGCCGTGCCGCTGGGTTTCATTCCTTCCACGAGTTCGGCTTTAGCGGCGGCGATGGCTTCGATCGAGCCGAGATGTTCCAAATGAACAGGCAGTACATTTAATTCGACGGCAAAGTCAGGCGGGGTTATCTCGCACAGGCGTTTGATCTCATGCATCGGGGTGGACATTCCCATTTCCAGCACGGCTACATCATAATCCCCTTCCGAAGACAGGCGCAAAACCGTCAGCGGATGCCCGAGCCCGTTGTTATAATTTTTTACATTTTTCAGCACGCGAAAACCGTTTTCCGAAAGCACGTGCGCCGTTAATTCCTTGGCCGTGGTTTTCCCCGCGCTGCCCGTCACCGCAACGACCGGTTTTCCCCAATCACGGTAGATCCCGGCGGCCAGCGCCTGCAGTGCAACGATGGCGTCACCAACCAAAAGCAGCCGGTCGAGAAATTGTTCGAGCTCAGGGTTTCCAAAAACTTTGTCGGGACGCGCGACGCAGGCTATCGCGCCGCTCTCAAAAGCGCCCTTGATAAATCCGTGGCTGTCGGCAAAATCACCGTTGAAACCGTTGTTTTTATAATCGGGCTGCGAGAGCGCAAAAAATATTTCGCCCGCTTTAACTTCGCGCGAGTCTATTGAAAAATTCCTGACTTCAGCGTCGAGTAAAGCGGGAGAAAATTTCCGCGTATCGGCTATGATGTATTTGGCTACGCTGCTGAGTTTCAAGTTTTATTCCTTTGTTTCGCTTTCTCTTCCGTTGTTTTCTTTGTCTCTACCGCAACCTTTTTATCGGGAGCCTTTTTATCGGCGTCCTTTTTGTTTTTTTCTTCCCTTTTATCTTTATCCGTTTTCGCCTCTTTGTCAGCCTCGGCTTTTTTTACCGCCGGCGGCAGTTCGATGCCTTCTTTCTCGTCTTTTACGGCTTCAGCGGTTTGCAAAAACTCCGGATGAATTTCCCTGTTTGGCAGAACGTTCAGCCGCGGCAATACTTGCTCGGCAATGGCCTTAAAGATCGGCGCCGCCACGGTTCCGCCGTCCCGCCCGCCGATGGTCGGGTCGTCAACCATCACGGCGATCACCACCGCGGGATTATCGGCCGGGGCCATTCCGATAAATGACGAGATCCTTTTTCCTTCGCTGTAGCCTTTCTTCTGATCGTATTTCCAGGCCGTTCCGGTCTTTCCCGACACCGTATAGCCTTCGAGCTGGGCGCGGCGGCCGGTCCCGCTTTTGACGACTTCGCGCATCATATTTCTCAGCGTCCGCGCGGCTTCGGCGCTTACTACCTGGGTCTTCTGCGGCTGCGCCACATAGCTCGGGTCTTTTCCCTCTTCGCCGATCTGCCTGACCACGTGCGGCTGCACCCGCAGGCCGTCATTAGCAATGGTCGCGTACGCCGAAGCCATTTGCAACGAGGTAACGCCCACTTCATAACCTATCGACATTGAGGCCAGCGAATCGGCCGCCCAATTTTTTGTCGAGCGTAAAATTCCGGACGTTTCCGAAGGAAGCTCGACACCGGTCGGGGCGCCAAGGCCGAAGCGGCGGGCATATTCATAGAACCTGTCCTTGTCCAGCCGCTGTCCGACCTTGATCGCGGCTACATTATTAGAAACCGCCAAAGCTTTGGTAAAAGGCACGACGCCGAGCGGGTGCCCGTCGGTAAATTTATGCTCGGCAATAGTGATCGAGCCGTTGTTGCAATCGATCTGTTCATCGGGTTTGATCAGCCCGGCATCGAGCGCGGCCCCGTAAGTGATCAGTTTAAAAACCGAGCCCGGCGAGTAGTATTCCTCGATCGCTTTGTTGCGCCACGAGGCCGAGGCAAAATTCTTGTAGTTGTTAAGATCAAAGCTCGGCAGGCTGGCCATCGCTAAAACTTCACCGGTCTTCGGATCCAGAACCACGGCCGTTCCACTTTTGGCGCCGACGGCATCAAGCCCCTGCTTCAGCGCTTTTTCAGCTTCGTACTGGATGGTCGAATCGATGGTGAGATAAACGTCTTTGGGCGCGGCGACGGTATTTTCCGAAAGCTCGTATACCCGGCCATACCGGTCGTGCTCCTGGTAGCCGCCGATCACATCGCCGTGCAGATTTATTTCCTGCGAGCGCTCGATACCTGACTGGCCTTCATCGTCTATATTGCTAAAACCCACCACCTGCGCCGCTGTCTGGTGGGGATAGCTGCGCTTCTGGTCTTTTTCCCACTTGATCCCCGCCAGTTCCAGGGCCTTTATCTTTTCGACTTTTTCATCACCCAGCTCCGGCGCAAAGCGAACGTATTTTTTTCCGCTTTCTTTGGCTTTTTTGATGCGGTTGATGATTTCCTGCGGTTTTTCCTTGAGCACGGCGGCCAGTTTGGTCCCGGTGGCCTCGGCATTTTCGATCTTGTCAGGTTCGATAAAAAGTGATCCGACATTTAAGCTCACCGCCAGCGGCGAACCGTTGCGGTCGTAGATCGTCCCACGCAGTTGTTTTTCGCGGATCTTTTCGCGCCGCTGATTCTGCGCTTTCTGCAGCAGCCAATCGTGCTGATTCACTTGCAGATGAACCAGCCGCACGCCGATCACACCCATCCAGATCACCCAGATACCGACGATGAGTAAAAATCTGGCAAAGACCATTTGTGCCTGTTTTGTTCGCTGTGTTCTGCTGCGGCGCATTTTGATTACTCCCCGAAAGTATTTGTGGAAAATTATTTTTTGGCGATCAAGGTCCGTCCGGTTTCTTTGCCCGATCCTTTGCCCAATCCTTTGGCTGACGCCTTGGCGATATCGGCTTTGACGCTTCTAGCACTCTGGTCTTTCTTTTCGCTGTCGACCGGCCTCACACTCACGGTTTTAATGATCTTTGCCGTGTCATTTTTTTCCGCTGGGGTTTTGCTCTTGTTATCGGCGATCGTCTGGGCGGATTCGGGCTGCAGCGCATTCCTCGTCCCATCGATAAATTGAAAAGCGTCGGAGGTAAATTTTCGCAGGCCGATCTTTAACCCGGCTTTCTCGATCGTGGCCGGCGCGGAGACTTCCTCGCGCTCGACGCGCAATTTTCTCTGTTCATCTTCCAGGCCCTGTCTGACCTTGCGCATATTGCTGTTCTTCATGCTCAGATCCACCGAGGAAAAATGCTGTTTTGCGGCAAAGAAAAATCCCACGCCCATGATCCCCGCGCAAAGCAGCCCCATCGCAAAATATTGCCACGGAATAGGAGCCTGTTCGCGCTTTACTTTTTCGCCGGTTCGTTCTTTGATCTGTTTTCGGTTAGCCATATTTTTACACTCGACAGGGGAATTCTTTGACCTTTATAACTTGCTGCAAACACGGAGCTTAGCGCTGCGCGCACGCGGGTTTTCCGCCATTTCCTCGGCGCCCGGCAGTACCGGGCGTTTGGTTAAAATTTCAACTTTTTTCTCCGCGCCGCAAATGCATAAAGGGAGCCGCGGAGGGCAGGAACATTTCCCCGCCAGTTTCTGAAAAGTTTGTTTGACGATACGGTCTTCCAGGGAATGAAAGCTGATGATGGCCAGTCTGCCCGTAGTGTCTAAAATGTCAATTGCGTCGCTGATAAAATCAGCCAGGATATCTAACTCTTTGTTGACCGCGATGCGCAGCGCCTGAAAGGTCCTGGTCGCGGGATGGATCTGATCGTGCTTACTTTTTTTTACCGCGCGGCTGACCAGATCGGCTAATTCTTTTGTCGTCTCTATCGGCTCGCCCCGCTCTCTTCGTTCAACTATCCACCGCGCGATGCGGCGGGAAAATCTTTCTTCGCCGTATTGATAGATGACGTTTGCGATCTCTTCTTCGGAAAGGCGCTGTAAAAGCTCGGCGGCGGTTTCGCTCTCGTCGGCATCGTCAGTGGTACCGGGGGCGGCATTCATCCGCATATCGAGCGGCGCATCGTAGCGAAAACTAAAACCGCGTTCGGCGCTGTCAAACTGCAGCGAGGAAACTCCCAGATCGGCCAAAATGCCGTTCGGCTTTTCCGCTCCGGACTGCCGCCAGATATCCTTTAGCTGCGAAAAATTACTGTGAAAGATCTGAATACGGTCGCCGAATTTTTCGAGTCGTTCTTTGGCATAGGCGATCGCCTCAGTGTCCTGATCGATCCCTGTCACCCGCGCCTGAGTACTTTTTTCCAGCAGCGCCTCGGCGTGGCCGCCCAAGCCCAGAGTGGCATCAATAAACAGTCCGCCCCGCTCCGGGGCCAGAAATTCCACCACTTCCGTTAATAAAACGGGAGAGTGAAGTTCTTCAGCCTCGTTTTTTTGCACAGTATTCACACGATTAGTTCAAAGAACGGTTTTGAAAAAGAACGTTATTTAGTTGTGACGTTGAGACGGCTGCTTAGTTAAAGCCCGGAGTAAGCGCCGCTAAAACCTGGATTTTCGCTTATTTTGATCTTGTAGACGCCTTTTCGGCCCGATTGCCGAGTGTTTAAGCATTCTTAAGATTTTCTTAAGCAAAATTATTTTTTTGACAAAAAAATATCAGACGGCCAGATCTGAAATCGGTTGCATTGCGTTGTAAATACGCCAGCTACACGCAAATATAAGCCTTTCCCGTACCTGTGTCAAGCAGAATCTTCAAAAAATATTGCTTAATTCAAATGCTTAAAATTTACCCTATTTTTGCTGATTTTTATAGAGTGCGGGCATCTTTGCCCGCAAAGCCTGTCGCTAGACAAGCTAAATAGGTCAGCCTTCAGGCTATTAAGATAAACCGGCTCGAACTCGGAAGCGTTAGTTGCGGGCAGGATGCCCGCGCTCCATAGAAGATGCTCACTGGTTTGTGTTATTCTCTAAAATTCTTGAGAGCAGGAAAGTTTATATTAAATAGGCCTTGAATATCTCTTTTTTACAAATTCTGATATTGGGACTTATAGCTGCTTCGGCCAACGGTTTGGGCGGCCTGATACTGCTGCCTTCAAACATCCACTCGCGGTACCGCAAGCTTTTGAGGTTTTTAGTGGCTCTGGGCGCGGGCTTTATGCTTTCGGTCACTTTTATCGAGCTGATGCCGGAGATCTTTAAGCTCTGGCAAAGTTCATCTGCGGCCGCATCTTCGCTCGAATCTTACGCCGTCCCGATGCTGCTGCTGCTGGGCGGTTACCTGCTGACACAGTTTTTTGAGCATACTATCGCCCCACATTTTCATCTGGGCGAAGACATCTCCGGCGATAGCACCCATGACCACGGCGAACACCTGATCTCTACCGCCTCGACCTACACGGCGCTGGGCGGCTTTATGATCCACACGTTTTTTGACGGCGTGGCGATCGCGGCCGCCTCGCAAATAAATTCCGAAACGGGCCTTCTGGTTTTCATCGCCGTCTTTCTGCATAAATTTCCCGAAGGCTTTACCACCACCTCGCTGGTCTTAGCCGCCGGCAAGAGTTGGAAAAAAGCCTTTATCGCGACAAACGTGGTCGGGTTGACCACTCTGATAGGCGTGCTGGGTTATTTTTTATTCGGCAATCTGCTGGGAGTTTCCGTCGCTTACGCGCTGCCGGTGGCCACCGGCGTGACGCTTTACGTGGCCGCCAGCGACCTGATACCGGAAGTAAATCACCACGGCGGAAAGAACCCTCTGGTCTCTCTCTTTGTTTTTGCGGGGGTCGCGCTGTTTTTTCTTATCCATTACCTTTTGCATATTCTGCTCGGAATCTGAGAACATTAAGGAACGCTTTTCGTAAATCTGTGGAGACGATGAAAGTAATTAACTTTACGAGTCTGAAATTTAAGGCTTATTTGTTGGCAGCAATGGTGTTGCTCAGCTTTGCCTCGGTTGTTTTTCCGCAGGCCGGCCCTTCGGACATTCCCGCTAACACCGGTTTTATTAACGATTACGCGAATGTGATCGACGCGAACATCAAAAGCGCTCTGGAAAAGAGGCTGAAAGATCTGCGTGACGGCACGGAGGCTAAGATCGAGATCGCCGTGCTGACCGTTAGAACCACCGGGGGGAAAGATATTTTTGATTACTCGCTGGCGGTGGCCCGCGATTGGAAGATCGGCTCGAAAGAGCAGGACAACCCTGCGCTGCTGCTGGTGATCGCTGTCGACGACCGCAAGTATTTCACCCAGGTAAGCCGCGACGCCGAAGGCGATATCCCGGACGGGCTGGCCGGACAGATCCAGCGGCAATATCTCGTCCCGGCTTTCAAGCAGGCGCAGTACGCAAAAGGGATCAACGACACGGTCGATGCCTATATCCGGCGCTTTGGCAGCGTCCGCGGTTTCGATCCGGTCACGCTGCAAAAGACCGAGGGCACCAGCGCGCCGCCCGTTACCGGCACGACAAAAAAAGGTTCGAGTGTGTTTGGCTGCGTTATCTGCGGCGGTATCATCGCGTTCATCATTTTTATTTTTGTCATGTCCGCGGTTTCACGGGCCGGCAAAAATCGCCGCTCCAGTTGGAACGGTGGCGGCTTTGGCGGATCGGGCAAGCGCAAGGGTGACGGGGACGGCGATTCGGTCTGGCCATGGATAATCGGCGGTGTGATCGGTTCGCTGCTCTCCGGCGGAGGCTCCGGCGGCAGTTCCGGCGGCGGGAGCGGCTGGGGAGACTCGTCCGGCGGCGGTGGCGGAGACTGGGGGGGTTTTGGCGGCGGCGGAGATTTCGGCGGCGGAGGCGCCGGCGGAGATTGGTAACACCGAAAATAAGACAAATGATACAAGACCAATTCAGAGCTTTTATTGACGACCTTAAGAATACGCACGGCGCTAATCTAGCCTCGGTTATTCTTTACGGCTCGGCGGCCTCAGGAGATTTTATCGCGCAGCGTTCGGATTACAATCTTCTGATCGCCTTAAAAAATATAACGCCGGCCGATCTGCGCGCGGCGCAGGCGCCGATGCGCGAGTGGCACCGGATGGGGCATCACCTGCCGGTCTATTTCACTGTCGCCGAGGTAAAGGACGGGGCGGATGTCTTCCCTATCGAATTTCACCAGATGGAAAAAGCGCGCGTGGTGCTTTATGGCGAAGACGTCTTAGCGGGCGTTACTTTTACCGATGCGAACCTGCGCCACCAAACGGAATACGAACTGCGCAGCAAGCTTATCCAGCTTCGGCGGCACTATATTCCGGTGTCGACGTCGGCGGAAAAGCTCATCCAGTTGATGAATGACAGCCTGGGCAGCTTTGTCGCGCTTTTCCGCGCAGTTTTGCTGCTGCACGATATTGAGCCTCCGTTATCAAAACCGGAGCTGATATCCGCCACGGAAAAACACCTGGGCCTTAATGCCACTGTTTTTGAACGCATCACCGACCTGCGCGCAGGAAACGGCGGCGACGCCAAAATGCCGACCGACGTAAAAGCGAACGAACTTTTTGCCGAATATATGGAACAGATCGAGCGCGTGATAAACGCGGTCGATAAATTGAACAAAACTTAGATCGTTAATTCTCGAGCGTCGAGCGTTATTAGATCGACAAATTGACGATAAGGCCGTGACAATTGACCTTTAACGAATTAAGGAGAATCAAAAAAATGAAAAAAGCTTTATTTTTAATAGCAATAATAGTGCTGGCCTTTGCCGCCAGCGGATGTAACTATAACGACCTGACCGCCAAGCAGCAAAATGTGAAAAAAGCCTGGGCCGATATTGAGACGCAGCTTCAGCGGCGCGCGGACCTGATCCCTAATATGGTCAAGACCGCGCAGATGGCGGGCATCCAGGAACAGGAAGTTTTCGGACAGATCGCTGAGGCTCGCAGCAAATTACTGAACGCTTCGAGCGCCGCGCCGGCCGAAAGTAAAACCGCGGAACAGCGCCAGGCGGTGATCGACGCGTCGAACAGTTTTGGCGGCACCATCGGCAGGCTGCTTTCATTGCAGGAAAGCTACCCGGTCTTAAAGTCGAACGAAGCCTTTATGAAGGTGCAGGATGAACTGGCGGGCACGGAAAATCGGATCGCCACGCGGCGCGAGGATTACAACACCAAGGTGAACGAATACAACACCGGCATCAAGCAATTTCCGGGCGTACTCACGGCAAGCCTGTTTGGATTTAAGGAAGAACCGAATTTCAAAGCGGCGGAAGGAACTAATGTGGCGCCGGACCTCGGCGATCCGAATTCGATCAGAAAAAATCCGCCGCCCGCGAATAAATAGTTTTGAGTACCTGCTTTAGCAGGCTTTAGCCGCCTAAAGGCGGGACTCTAAACTTAAAATCCGCGCGAGCTGCACATCGCGCAATGATCACAAGGCTTGCCGTCCGGTTCGAACGAGCAGGCCTTTTCTTTTTCGAAAAATTCTACCAGCTCATCGACGATGGCTTCGTTGATATTGAAGCGTTCCTGGCTGGGGTGTGAAGAGGTGATCTGGACCAGCGGTTTTGCTTTCGGTGTAAAAATATTCTGCGTTTGCGCGGGCATTTTCGCCGCCGGGTTGCCGGCACGAATGTCCTGGTACATATGGTCGAGCCGCGATTGCAGATCGTCCCAGTTGCCCTCGTAGTTGTTGGCGCTTTCGCTGGTCTGCAAACGCTCGGCTATCCGGTCGGCCACTTTTTTTGCTTTATCTTCGTTCGACATTAAACACTTTATTTAACTATTTACAGGGTGTTTTATCAAAACTGATACCGCCCCGATCTTTTAAGCCCAGCAATTGGCCCTCAATATGAGAAGGCTGTTTCCGGACTATCTGCTTTAATCCTTCCGATTTGAAACTAATATGTCCGGTCTGTAATTCTATCTGCCAATCATACTCTCTTGATTTATTATGTTCATTTTCAATTTCACCCAGCAAGTTAATACCTGCAACTTCTAAGTGGATATCCAGGCTATCGATATCTATGACCAGATCGTGACAGTTTTCAAATATTAAAGTGCAAGGTGCTGTCCAGAACGTGAAATTAGAAGCGGGCAGTTCAGGCTGAACCCACTTAAAAATATAATCCAGATCAAAGATCAGTTCGTTCTTCCAAGGCTCCTGTTCGTCTATTTGCGTAGCAAAGCCGTAAATACAAGCATCATGCCAGCCCATAACCGAAAAATCTTTTTCAGTCCATATCGCTTTTTCCAATTGGTACATTTCGGAAGAACCTCTGGAAATGAATTACTTCTCATCCGGCAATAGATCTATTCTATCAACCACCCCAATGATAGCCGAATCGATCGCCGCCCCGGCCTTTCCGGTCGCAGCCGTCGAAGCGCTCCAGCCCTCCTGTACGACAATGACGATATCGCCTTCGCCCGCGTCGACCGAATCGAGCGCCAGCATCGTTGTGTCGGTATCTTCGCCTTCGGGAGTTATCTGGCGGCAAAGCATTATCCGCGCCTGTTCATAACGCTGATTCTTCTGCGTGGCAACCACATTTCCGATGACGCGGGCTAAAAGCATTTTAAGAAAGGAAAGGAGGGAAATGAAGGGAAATTAGTGGAATAAGGAAAAAAGGATGCTGACTTCTTGAATTCCATTATTCCTCATTTCCGCTAATTTCTCTCCTTTCCCTTCATTTCCTCTATTCTCCCTTAGTATTTATGTGTTTCTCCGAATCTACTATTCCGACGATCGTGCAATCGGTCGGGGTGTTGTCTCGCTTAAAAGGAAACGATGCTTCCTTGCCGCGGCACCAGAAAACAATTTCGCCGACCCCTGCACCGACCGCGTCGAGCGCGAGCATCGGTTTGCCTTTCGGCGAGAGATCGGCGTGAAGTGTTTGTACGATAAGTATCTTGCGCCCGTTAAGCGATTCATTCTTGACCGTGGAAACTACGTTTCCGATAACGCGCGCAAGCTGCATACTTAGATAAGGTCAACTTTGTTTCTTGAGTCCTTCGATCGCGGCCTTGATCTTATCGGCATCGCCGGCTTTGGGCATCATCTCAAGATATTTTTGCAGCTCGGCAATGGCCTCGGCGTTCTGTTTCTTCTGCATATAAATGCTGCCGAGGTATTTATGCGCGCCCGCCAGGTTTTCACCGCCTTTTAAAGAAAGCGCATATTTGAAAGCTTTTTCCGCGATATCTACCCTGTTCATTCCCATCATCGCGATGCCAAAGTTGTAATACGAAGCCGGAATATCGTTCTTTTGCTTCATTACATCCTGAAAGACAGACGCTGCCAATTCATAATTTTTCATTCCGATCAGCGTCATACCGTAGCTCATTTTGGCATCGATAAAATCCGGCTTGGCCGCGATCGCTTTTTGAAAAGAGACCATCGCATTATCAAGATCATTTTGTTTTTGATACAGCAGGCCTTTCTCATAATGCGCCATCGCGAACTGCGGGTGGATCGTTATTGCTTCGTCGAGCAAAAGAATGGCGGCCTTGGGATCGCCGGTCTTCTCAGCGGCTTTTTGATACTTGGCCATCGCTTCCTTGGGGACGTCCTTAAACAGCGGGTTGGCGGAAAAATCGCCTTTCTTCTGTCCTTCATTACGGATATAAAGAACTACCGTTGCCGCCTGTCCTAAAGTTCCCTCGCGCGAGACAATGACATTCTCAGTCGCCGTCGGCAAGCCTTCGACCTTCGCCGAGATACTGTAGTTTCCGCTGGGGACGCCGCTGAATCTGAAAGTTCCTTCATCGTCCGTTTCCAACGAACTACTTGCGCCCGCAGTACTCGAATAGGAAACCCTGACACGCTTGGCGGGCAACCCGTCCGGCATCACTACCTTCCCTGCAAGAGCATATCGGCCTTCATCCGGGCCGTTGCTTGCTGTGTTCCGATCACCATAGCCTTGCGCATTTGCGCCCGATGTAAACATGGCAAGGGCGAATGCCAGCATAACGATGTAATAAGAGTTCTTTTTCATACTGCTACCTCTTCTAATTGAAATCTATCGTGTCAATGACCCCGATTATCGCCGAATCGACGGGACAATCCTTGTTTCCTTCAGCCAACCGTGCTGAAGATCCGCCGACGATCAAAACCCTTTCGTGAAACCCGGCTCCGACCGTATCGACTGCCACCAGGTAACCGCTCTGGTCGCTGCCGTCCAGATTTATCGGCTTTACGATAAGAAGCTTCTTGCCTGAAAGCCGCGGATCTTTCTGAGTCGAGACGACCGAGCCCAAAATGCGTGCAATTATCATAATTAGATGCCAGATGTTAGAGGTTAGATGTTAGTATGCAAAAGATTCTAGCCTCTGACATCTGATCTCTGACATCTACTTGGCGATTACCGGCAGATTTTCATCAACGCTCTGATGCGGGCGCGGAATAACGTGTACGCTCACCAGTTCGCCGACGCGGCGCGCCGCGGCTGCCCCGGCATCGGTCGCGGCCTTTACCGCCGCCACATCTCCGCGGACTATCGCCGTGACAAATCCGGCCCCGATCTTCTCATAGCCGATAAGCTGCACGTTGGCAGCTTTGACCATCGCGTCGGCGGCCTCGATCATCGCCACAAGTCCTTTAGTTTCAACCATTCCTAATGCTTCCTGCATTTAGTTTCTCCTCTGAATATGAGTTCGCTAAAGTTTTCCTGAAATGAATACTACGAATTTAATCTTTAATACCCCGAAAATGCAACCGAACGGAGCGCCGAATTTATTCGGCACAACGTTAAAATATTCGTCCGAGCCCTTGCTCACTCGCGGGCTTCTGCCCCATCTTTTCGATCAAACATATTTCGGTTTGATGAATTTATGTTTTATCGCCCGCACGAATCGAAAGATCGGCTTCATCGTGAATTTACGGTAAGGCTCGGTGAACTGCATTGAATTCAGATACCCGACGTAATTATTCAAAAGCATATTGCGAATATCTTCCGTATCGTGCAGCGGAAAATCGCCCAGCTCCAATACAAAGACAAAATCCGCGATATTGTAGGCCCGGAATTTCAAACCTTTTTCCTCGACCATCTTGATGATCTCCCAAAGAGAGTTGTAGATGATCGCGGAATCATGAAACAGGACGGCGCCGTTTTCCGCCATCACCTCGAAGCAGAACTTAAAATCGCGCATCGCTGCTTCGTCGGTGTGTTCGCCGTCGATAAAACAAAGCTGCGGTTTTTCTTTTACCTCGCCGGGATCGATCTCGCTGACATCGCCTTCCAGGCAAATGATCTTGGCAGTGCCTTCTTCGGAAACTTCTCTCAAATTTCCCATCATCGTCTCGGTGGTATTATTCTTATAATTGCGGTCAAATCCGCTGACGTCCGGCGCGATCGGCGGGCGCTTGTCGATCGAATAAATTTTGCGGCAGCGCTCGTCCTGCACATGCGGCTGCAAGCTTCCGCCCATATAGGAACCGATCTCCAGGTACGTATATTCCGGCAGCAGTTCCCGTACGCCCTTTTGACAGGCCAGTAACGACCGCTTGTCGTTTTTTGTCAGCAGGCTTTCAACTTTTTCAAAAAGTTTGAGGTCCCTGTCCTTGATCAAAGTTTCGAAATTGTTCATAGAAAATGATTGTTCAATATAAATTTGGCGCTGCTGATACCGCTCTTCTGAAATAGCTAAAAGATCATAACTGATAGCTGAGAGATTCGATCTATCAGCTATCATCTCTAATCTATTCCGAATTAATATACCGCAAACGGCGCGCCAAAAATGCTCTCTAGTTCTGTAGATTTACTGCCTGATTCAAAAGCTCTATCAATTCTTCCCGGGTCAAAGATATTTTCCCTCCCCCGTTACTGTTGCCGCTGCTGCTGCCGGTGCCGGCGCTTTTCGGGATCTGCTCGCCGGTGGTGCACCCTATGCTTGTTTCGTGCAGGTAGCCGCAAGCCTGGCAGCGGGCCGATTCGGTCAGATACCCGGCCTTTTCGCGGATCTGGACAAGTTTTTCGATCGCATCGGCGGGCAGATTATTCGCCCCGCCCAAAGCGCGCGAAAGAATCGCGATCTTAGCCGTGTGTTCTAAAGTTTCCAGCCGGTCAAAAGCCTGCCACAGGTCTTCGCCGTAGGCGACCGCGCCATGATTGGCCATCAGCAGCGCATTGTGGTTTTTTACAAACGGCCGCATCGCCTCGGTCAGTTCATCGGTCGAAGGCGTGCCGTAACTGGTAAGCGGAACGCAGCCAAGCGTCAAGATCACTTCAGATAAAATCGGCTGGTCGATCGCCAGCCCCGCCACTGCAAAAGCCGTCCCGTGCGGCGGGTGCGCATGACAAACGGCCCTGATGTCCGGCCGCTCGTTGTATATCAACAGGTGCATGGCCAGCTCGCTCGACGCCCGTTTGTCCGAGAGCGGTTTGCCTTCCATGTCGGTCACCGCCAGGTCGGCTTCCGTCATGCGTCCCTTGCACATCATGGTCGGCGTGGCCAGCACGCGGTTTTCGTCCAGGCGGATGCTGACGTTTCCGTCCGAAGATACAACGTAACTCCGGTCGTACAGAAGACCGCCGATCCGGCAGATCAATTTTCGTGCTTGAGCTTCATCCACTGTTAGTCAGTTAGCGCGCTATCGATTTTTTTCGAGGCGTTCCAGCTTTTCCCTTAGCTTTTTTTCCAAATGATGTTTCGGCACAGCCGGCGGCATCTCCTGGGTAACGTTCCATTCTTCTTTCTCAAGATCGAATTTCTTAAAATCCCATTCTTTACAGTTGAGTTCGTGCTGTTTCAGCTCGCCGATCTCGGCTTTCAAACGTTCGTTCTCGAGTTTCAGGTCGCGGAATTCAGCTTTCATCTGATGACGAAATCCACGCCCTTTGCCTACCCGAAACGATGGCGCCAGATTCACAAAGAAACTTGCCACAAACAAACCCAGGGCTAACGCCAGAGCAAATGGAACGATTCTCTTAAACAAGTTCGGATACTGCATATTACTACCTCTTACTGCCGCTTATTCTTTTTCTTTGCTTATCGTTTTGGCCGTATTGGCCGCTTTTTGTTTATTATTGCGCTGCTCGGCCGCGGGCTTTGCCAGATAGAACGCCAACCCCTCGAGCGAGATGGTCAGATCGACCGTTTTGAGCTTAATATTCGCCGGCGTCTTTAGAGGCGTCGGGGCAAAATTCAAAACGGCTTTTATACCAGCCTGGACCACGGCTTCTAATACCGGCTGAGCAAAAGCTGCCGGCACGGCTATTACGGCAACGTCTATTTTCTCTTTTTTCACCACTTGAGGCAATGTATTCAGGTCATAAACCGTAATTTTTGTCTCTCCGATACTTTTTCCGATCTTATTCGGGTCGGTATCGAACAAAGCGGCCACGTGAAAATTCGACCGGGCAAAGCCATAGTAGTCTGCCAGGGCCGCGCCGAGGCGCCCGGCGCCTATTATTCCGACCCGGTGCTCCTCATCCAGCCCCAGGATCTTGATCAAATGATCGCGCAGGCTTTCGGTGTAATAACCGACGCCGCGCACACCGAATTCCCCGAAATAAGCCAGGTCCTTGCGGATCTGCGCCGAATTTAAGTGAAAACGCCTGGCCAGGTCTTCCGAAGACACGGATTTCTGGCCCTCCGCGGCCAGTTCGCCCAGGCAGCGCAGGTACACGCTTAAGCGGCTGGTCGTGAGTTCGGAGATTTTTTCGGCTTTTTGGATCTTCACGGTCATATTATAACTGTAATTTTAAGTAAGTGAAAAATTGAACAATCATAAACATAAACTCCCCTCCTTACGAAGGAGGGGTGCCCGAAGGGCGGGGTGGTTCTTTCTTGGACCAGTCTGAAACTATATGCGTTGCCCTCACACTCGCCTCCCTGCGAAGGAGAGCGCCCGAAAGGGCGGGGCGGTTCTTTCTTTTGAGCCAGTTTGAGCTATATGCGTTGCCCTCACATTGTTTATCCGCTAAACTTCCCCTACTTCTATATGACTTTATGATCGCCTTTCTTTCAGGCAAATTACTGGCAAAACATCCGGGCACGTTGATCCTGGACGTGCAGGGCGTGGGATATGAGGTCAGCATCCCGCTTTCGACCTTTTATGAACTGGGTGAGGTCGATTCCGCCGCAGCCGACGTCCAACTGCATATTTACACGCACGTCCGCGAAGACGCGTTGCAATTGTTCGGTTTTCGCACCCGCCGCGAGCGCGAGCTTTTTATGCAATTGATCTCCGTTTCCGGGGTCGGCGCGAAAATGGCGATCGCGATGCTCTCGGCGATGAGCACGGATGAGATAATTCTCGCCCTTCGCACCGAAAATCTGGCCAAACTGACCGCTATCCCCGGCGTGGGACGCAAAACCGCCGAACGCCTGGTGATCGAATTGCGCGACAAAGTAATGAAAATGCTGGCCCCGGAAACTGAAAGCCTGGCCCTTTCCGATGCCAAAGAGAAACAGGAAGTCGATCTGATCTTTGACGATGCCTTGTCCGCCCTGTTGAATCTGGGTTACCAGCGGCAGGCCGCCGAAAAAGCTTTAAAGTCGGCCGTGAACGAAGGCACCGAAGTCACCGAAGTCACCGTGCAGAAATTATTGCGAAGAAGCCTGCAGCTATTGGCGAAGGGATAAAGTTCACGGTCTGATAGAATCAAGACAGGTATGAGGTCAGAACCGGGAGCGGTAGCGACCGGGTTTCTTTAATAAAAGATCGACGCATCTGCTAACGCAGACGCTACTGACAAGAACCCGGTTTCGGCTACAGATAGCGCTCCCGGTTCTGACTCCACTGCAAAATAGAATGATCGACGCGCTCAATGCAAATACTTTTAGTGATGACGAACGGCAGTTCGATGTATCCTTGCGTCCGACGAAATTAGAAGAATATGTCGGCCAGGCGAAGGCGAAGGAGAATCTGCGCATTTATATCAAGGCCGCGCTGCGCCGGCGCGAAGCTCTCGACCACGTGCTGCTGACCGCGCCGCCCGGCCTGGGCAAAACCACGCTCAGCGCGATCATCGCCAACGAGATGGGCGCGGAATTCAAATCCACCGCCGGCCCGGTGATCGAAAAATCCGGCGACCTGGCCGCGCTGCTCACTAATCTGCAGGAAGGCGACGTGCTTTTTATCGACGAGATCCACCGGCTCTCGCCCGCGATCGAAGAAATTCTTTACCCGGCGATGGAAGACTACAATCTCGATCTGATGATCGGCCAGGGCACCGCCGCGCGCTCCATCAAACTCGAGCTGCCGAAATTCACACTGGTCGGCGCGACCACCCGGCCGGGTTTGCTGACCGCACCGCTGCGCGGGCGTTTTGGGATCATCTTTCATCTGGATTTTTACACGGTCGAAGACCTGCAAAGCATCATCAGCCGCTCCGCCGGGATTTTGGGCGTCGAGATCGAAAGCGCCGGGGCCCGCGAAATTGCCAAACGCGCGCGCGGCACCCCGCGTATCGCCAACCGCCTGCTGCGCCGCGTACGTGATTACGCCGAGGTCGATTACGACGGAAAGATCACCGAAGAAGTCGCCACTGCCGCGTTAAACCGCATGGAAGTAGATACTTACGGGCTGGACGAGGTCGACCGCAAACTGCTGCTGACGATCATCGAAAAATTCGACGGCGGCCCGGTGGGCCTCGGCACCATCTCCGCCGGTATCCACGAAGAAAAAGATTCCATCGAAGAGATCATCGAACCCTATCTGATCCAGATCGGCTTCCTCAACCGCACCCCGCGCGGACGCATGGCCACCCGCCTCGCCTACCAGCATTTCGGCCTTGATTCGCTGATGAAAAAAGACGCGAGCCAGGGGCTGTTCGAAAACCAATAGATCGCGCTTTAGCTCAGGTAGTCCACGCAGCGGACGAGAGAGTTTAACCACAGGCGTTAGCCTGTGGTATAGGCCATATTTGATACTGCCGAGCGCAACGAGAAATTAAAGCTTCTCGTTGCGCTCGGCCAATACTGTAGGTCGTATACTACAGGTTCCGCTACGCTCCACCTGTAGTTACACTCTTCCGTCAGCTTTGCTGACTGCGGCAAAAATTCAACCGATCTGTTTTCAAAAACCTTGCATTCAATCTATCCGGCATTTTTCTGATAAACTTTCAAAATAAAGTAACTGCATTCAGGGAAAATTATGAAAAGTTTTACGATCGTGACATTTCTTGTTTTAGGTCTTTTCATCACCTCTTTCGCCCAGAACAAATTCGAGGGGATGAACATTCTCATCAACGCGCCGACGGATCAAAAAAGCGTCGCCTGTGCGATCAGGTACGTGCCGCCGACGACCGCGATCACCGTCACCGATCTTAACCCGTCGACGCCGATGAAGGTCACCTCGTGCGGGTCGGCGGAATTTGCCGCGGGGTCGACCATCGTGCAGAGCGGTTCGACCGCCACGCTCAAAGCCGGCTTCTCCGATTACAAGTGGTGTTTTCAGGGCGAGGACAAAACCTACCGGCTCTCGTTTCAGGGCGACAACTGGACCGGCCCGGTCACTTACAACTGGATCGCAACGCCGGATGCGCGTGAACGCGGCATTTACAACATCCGCGATTTCGGAGCTAAAGGCGACGGCACCAGCGACGACACGATCGCCATCAAAAGCGCGTTTGCATTTATCGCTTTTCGCAACGGCGGAATTTTGAATTTTCCCGAGGGAGATTATGTCATCACTTCGACGATTACGATCCCTTCAAACGTCACCATCTCCGGGGTTTCCGGCGCCGAATCAAATGCGCCGACCGGAAATTTCACCCAGCGAAACGCCACCCGGATAAAATTGCGCGGCGCTAATCTGGCGATGTTTCGCATCGGCGAATGTACCGAAAAGATAGTCATCAAAGACATCGAGCTTTTTGCCGAAAGCAATGAGAACACATACGGCATAGAGGGCGTAGGCGCTTATTATTCGGCGCAGGATTTTTATTTTTCACGCGTGACGTTTCACAATTTTTTCCGCGGCATCTACGCTCACGGGCTGCCGCAAACCGACCTCGGCTGGCAGTTTGATTATGTTCGTATCGATCATTGCCGTTTTGTCTACAACCGCGACGCAGGCATCTATGTAAATTCGCGAAATTCCGACTGGACCATCAACGATTCTCTTTTTCAAAATCCGAAAAAGCAGCCGGGTTGGAATAGCGACGGCATACATCTCGAAAGAGTGATGCTCGTCCTGATCCAAAATTCTTTCGGCGGCGGCGTGGGCGGCAATCGCGGCGGAACGTTCGTCAACATCCTGGACAGCCAGCATACGACGATCATGAATTGCGAGGCGGAAAACCTGGAATACACCTTGCGCTATAACGCCATCGACCATCCCGGCGCGGGCGATTTCAGCTCGCCGATCACGCTGATAAACAATATGTTCGGCGAAGCCATAGAATTCAAAGCGCGGCGCACGCTCGTTTCCACCGGAAATTATTACGGCGGCAATACCTTTAAGGCCAATGAATGGCTGCGGGTCTATTCTACCGGCGACCGTTTTTGTTTTGACGGCATCATTGCCGGCTGCCGCGGCACCGGCGAAAACAGCTTTGATAAAGCGACGGTTGTCTTTCGCACCGGGCAGCCCGCCGAAGGAAACGTGCGCGGTTACCCGACATTTTTCGGCACCGATGTGCAATTCGGCGTCCCGCCGCAAATGCCAAAAATAATGCAGAGCGCGCTGCCCGCCAACAGCACTAACGGCTCGCTGCTCTATTGCACCGACTGCCGGCGGGGTTCCACCCCCTGCCAGGCGGGCGGCAGCGGCGCTCCGGCCATGGTGGTCAATAATCAGTGGAGCTGTCTCTAGGACGCGCCGCAGTCATCTTCAAAATTATAAAGTTGACCTGTGGTGTATAATAGCGGCTATGTTCTGTCCTAATTGTGCGGCACAAAACGAGGCGGCGCAGCATTATTGTCGGATGTGCGGGCTGAAGCTCGATGCGATAGTGGCGGAGCTAACAACACAGAATCCCTCGGAAGAAATGGCCGAGCTGCTCAAAAAGCAAAGGTGGATGCAAAGATTGGGTGTCTTTTCGCTTTCTACGGCTGGCTTTATCGCGCTTGCATTACTGTTCGCACAAGTAATTTACTATAAACTGATGATCCTAGGCCCTGAATTGCTATTCGGTGGAGCCATTGGCGCTATAGGACTTTTCCTGCTTGCCTCCGTATTCTTTTTTATCTATCCCAAGCTTTTTATGAAACTCGACTCCTTGGTTGTGCAATTCCCTAAACAAACAGAAATTTCAACTCCCACCAACAAACTGCTCGACAATCCGTCTTTCGAGCCCGCAAGACAACCCGCAAGCGTCACTGAGGACTCGACGGAGCTTCTACATCGAAAATGACTTTTGTTCGGACAACATTATCCAAAACATTCACAAATTTTTTCGATTCCGAAAAGTCCGGCGCGATCTTATTGATAGTGTGCACCGTGATATCGCTCATCATCGCAAATTCGGTCATGAGCACAAATTATTTGTCGCTCTGGCACGCCCAGATCGGCGGATTGAGTGTTGAGCATTGGATAAACGACGGCCTCATGGCGATCTTTTTTCTGCTCATCGGGCTGGAACTCGAACGAGAATTTTATACCGGCGAATTGTCCGATCTCAGAAACGCTCTTTTGCCGATCTTTGCCGCGGCCGGCGGGATCGTCGTGCCGGCACTGATACATCTGAGTTTTAATTACGGAACGAATACCCGGGCCGGGATCGGTATCCCGATGGCGACCGACATCGCTTTTGCTCTCGGCGTGCTGGCGCTTTTAGGTAACCGCGTTCCCGCCTCCCTGAAAATATTTTTGACGGCGCTGGCGGTGATAGACGATCTGGGGGCGATCATAGTTATCGCCGTTTTCTACACCTCCGAGCTTTCGATCTTATATTTGGCCGGCGCGCTGGCGGTTTTTGCCGCGCTCATCGCGCTCAACTATATTTTCCGCGTAAATATTTTGTCTCCGTATCTTCTGGGGGGCGTGTTGATGTGGGTTTTGATGTTGAGATCCGGCGTTCATGCCACCGTTGCGGGAGTGCTGCTTGCCTTTGCCATACCTTTTACAAACAAAGATGATGATGAGCGGTCACCGTCGCACAGGCTCGAGCATTTTTTACATAGGCCGGTCGCCTTTGTGATCCTACCGGTCTTTGCCCTCGCCAATACCGGAATTGTAGTAGGCGCCGATTGGTTTGGAGGCCTTTACTCCGCCAACACTTCGGGAATTATTCTGGGGCTTCTGGCCGGTAAGCCTGTGGGCATAACCTTAGTAAGTTTTGCCGCTATCAGTCTGGGTATTTGCAGGCTGCCTTCCGATTTGAACTGGAAACACATTTTCGGAGCCGGCCTGCTGGGCGGCATCGGTTTTACGATGTCGATATTTATCACAAACCTTGCTTTTGCCGGGGAAGCGGAGGTTATCAACGCTTCAAAAATGGCGATCCTGCTCGCTTCACTAACGGCCGGAACTGTTGGTTTTCTCTGGCTTAGAAGTATGGGCAAAGCGAATGATCCGGGTGATAATACGGACGCACCGGTGTAGATAGGGATTTTTTTGTCACAAAAGGCTTTTGCGCGGTGTTTTCCTTTATAAGCCGAGCTTTATCCGCAAAAATAAAGGAGAAAGATAATGAAAACGCTAGCGACAGCCTTATTTCTACTTCTGACTTTTTCTTTTGCCCCAGTTGTTATTAATGCCCAGGAAACATGGCACGAGTTCACTTCGCCCGAGGGCGGTTTTTCCGTCCTGATGCCCGAAAAGCCCACGCCCGGCACTCATGGCGTCGAGACTTCCAAAGGCAGGAAAGAATCGCACACCTTTTCTTATTCCGATGAAGAAATGACCGACTATCTGGTCGCCTATTCCCGGTACCGGGAAGCAAAAGACAAGGAGATCGATTACGACCGGGTATTTGACAACATTCAAAAAGGCATTCTGATCGCCGAAGAAGGCAAGGTCAGAAGCAAGATCGCCCTCAACCTGGATGGCAATCCCGGACGTGAGGTGATGATCGAATACGCGAACGGCAGCGTAAAAATTCACCGGTTTTATTTTGTCGGCGATTATTTCTACCAGTTGGCGGTAGAAGTTAAAAACTTTGTCAGCCGCTGTGACAAGACCGAGCGTTTCCTGAATTCTTTCAAACTTATTGCCCAAAAATAATAGCGGCCTTTATTCCTTTCGGCTGCTATTAAAAACCCGGCCTGCACACCCGCAGGCCGGTGTATTTTTTTATACCGGCCTTTTCCTCATATTAAGATAGAATCGACCTACTCATAATTCTGGCTGCAGGGGGGTACTTTATGCCGAGTTCGGTTTCATGGTTCACACGCTTCGCCAAAGGGACTTCGCACTTCACCGGGCGGCCGGTAACTTTTGCTGCCGCTATACTGATCATAATTTTATGGGCCATCGCCGGCCCGTTTTTCGGTTTTAGCGATACCTGGCAGTTGGTGATAAATACCGGCACGACCATCATCACCTTTCTGATGGTTTTCCTGATCCAGAACACGCAGAACCGCGACACGGAAGCCCTGCAGGTAAAACTCGACGAGCTGATCCGCGCTACCAGCGGCGCAAAAAATTTGCTGCTCGACCTGGAAGAGATGGATGAAAAAGAATTAGAAGCTATCCGCGGGGACTATCTGAAGATCGCGGAACAGGCCCGGAAAAAAATAGACGCCAAGAAAAAGAAGTAATAAGTTTTGAGTCCCGCCTTCAGGCGGCTTTAATTTTGTCTCCACGCTTAAACGTGCCGAAAAAAGCCGCCTGAAGGCGGGACTCAAAACTGGGGCCCCCGTCATAATTCCCTGCTTAGCGGTGTTTTATTAATAGACCGAACTGTATTTAAATAGTTCATAATCTTTTGCATAAAAAAGGGGATCTATGCGACGCATTTCCATTTTTCTCGCCGTTCTATTGTTTTTTCAGGCGATAACGCCCGCCGTTCCCGCGCAAACTGCGGACAGGTATCAGACCCAGCTTGCCGAGTTTGAAGAGTTTGTAAAGACTCAAATGGCTGCCGACAAACTGCCCGGCGTGAGCATCGGTTTTATCAAAGACGATGTGACGTGGGCCAAAGGTTTTGGTTATGCCGACCTGGAAAACAAGCTCCCGGCCAAGCCGGAGTCGATGTACCGGCTCGCCTCGGTAACCAAGCCGATGACCGCGACGGCCGTTTTGCAGCTTGTCGAAAAAGGAAAGATCGACCTCGACGCCGAAGTGCAAACCTACGTTCCCTATTTTCCAAAAAAGAAATTCCCGGTGACCGTGCGCCAGTTGCTTGGGCACCTCGGCGGCATCAGCCATTACAAGGACTACGATAAAGAGGGCCATTTCAAAGATCATAAGAACACCCGTGAGGCGATCGCGGTCTTTGAGAATTTTGACCTGGTGGCCGAACCCGGCGCGAGATTTAGCTACAGCAGCTACGGTTACAACCTGCTGGGCGCGGTGATCGAAGGCGCGAGCGGGATGCCATACGCCAAATACATGCGGGAAAACGTCTGGGGGCCGCTCGGGATGAACGACATCCGGATGGACAGCCCGACCGCCGTCATCCCCAACCGCGTGCGCGGCTACGAAAACGTAAATGGCGAGATCCGCAATTCCGAGTTCGTCGATATCAGCAGCCGGTTTGCCGGGGGCGGCACCCGCGCCCGCGTCATCGATATGCTCAAATTCGGCAAAGGTATCACCGAAGGAAAGATCCTTTCCCCGGCGAGCCTGGAATTGATGAAAAACTCGATGGCCACTAAAAAAGGCGAAACGACGAACTACAGCGCCGGGTGGGACACAGCCCCGGCCAACGGCCGCTTTTCGCTTTCGCACAGCGGCGGCCAGCAGGAAACGACGACCTATCTTTTCACCTTCCCTACCCGCAAGCTGGTGATCGCCGTGGCCGCCAACCAGGACGGCGCCAACATCTTTCCGTTTGTCACGCGCCTTTTCGAAGCGCTGACCGGCGAGGCGTGGAATGTTAATTCGTATATCGCCAACGAAAGAAATAAGGTCCCGCTGATCCTGGCGATGCAGGGCGCGTTTGAACAGGGGCGCGGATACTTTGAAAAAACCGGGAAGGGTTATACCGATAATGCGCAGGAAACGGCCGCCGCCTTTGCGCTCTTTAACCAGACGATCAATGGCGCGGCATTTAGTGCCGCCGATCAGCAGGCTATCTTTAGCAAACTCGCCCAGGCGCGCGCAATCAGCGGCGGGCCGATGGTTAAGATCGGCTCTTACATGGCGCAAAAACTGTCTGAAAAATACGGCGCCGGGCGCATGGCTTCTTATTCCAATACCGGCGCGATCGGTTTCTTTAATGATTATCTCGCCTTAAATGACACTGCTCCGGAGTTTCGTTTTAACGATGACGTGGCAACAACCGTCGCCGCCTGGAACACGAGCTGGGCTAAAACCAACACGGTTGCGGCACGCCGGCTTACTCTCGGCCCGGGCTCGAATTTTGATGAGATCGGCGCGCAGTTGCGTAAAGACCTGGCCGGCGAGGCGGTCTATCCGAATTACAGCGGCAGCATGATCTCCGTTATCCGGCAATTGGTGCAGCAGGGACAGATCGAAAAAGCGCTCAAGATCAGCGCGCTTTCGGTCGAATTATATCCGGGGCTCGACGGGCCGAACGCGTATGCCGGCGTGCTGAATGTTCTGGCCGGCCAGAAAGAAAAAGGGAAACAGTTCTTAAAGACAGCCGCCGGTATCAACGGCAATGGAGCGGCAGGCGCGGGCGGCCTTAACGGCCTCGCTTACGACCTGGCCGGCGTGGGGCAACTGGACGGCGGGCTGGCGCTTCTGCAGGTAGCCAGTGAGCTTTATCCGCAGGACGCAAATCTCTATGACAGCCTCGGCGAGTTTTATCTGAAAAAGGATATGAAAGATAAAGCCATAGAGTTTTACCAAAAAGCTTTATCCACTAACGATAAATACCCGAACGCCGAAAAAGCCAGGGAGATACTGCAGAAGCTGACGGCGAAGCAGTAGGTATCGAAGTATCCCGGCGTATTCTATAGATCGTGTAACGCTTTATGCTTATTCTCATATATTAAAGTACGAAGTGAGAAAGCATCTGCGAAAGCTGCTTGAAAGGTGATCTGCCCGGATTTGCCTGAACTCCTAACTCACTCATGCAACAAACTCCCTCTTGTCTTCAACCCTGAGTTTATTGGAGAGACGATACAGCTGGACCCTTTTTCAGGGCAAAAGGTTATTCAGCTTAAGGAGACTTTTATGACCTCAATGAACTTACAGCGATCATATTTCTTTATTCTGCTTTGCGGCTTGTTATGCGTTTTTTCGCTGCCGGCAGAAGTACCGGCACAATACCAGGGCGCGGGAACGTACTATATCGTAGCCAAACACAGCGGTAAATTTTTGGATGTTCGTCTGGAAACCGGGAACGCGGCAAAGGCTAACGGCACCGTGATCCAGCAATTCCAGCCTCATGGCGGCGACAATCAAAAATTCTCGATCCAGGCCGCTTACAATTACCTCATCATCAGCCCCGTATCCAGCTATTCCAATAGTACTCTTACTTATAAATGCCTGGACATTCCCAACGCTGTGGCGACGCCCGTCGGCGTGCAGCAATATGACTGCAACAACGGGTACAACCAGCAATTCATTATCGAAGCAACGATCGGCGGTTTCTATAAAATAAAGGTGAGAAGCAGTGGGTTATACCTCGATATCGCGGGAGCGGACGTGGGTAACAAGGCAATACTGCAGCAATACCCATCCAACGGCGGGGACAATCAACTTTTCCAGTTTATCAAAGTTCCTTAAGTTTTTTGCCACGCGAAAACCGCCGCGAGCGCGGCGGTCTTTAAAGTCATAAGCAGTTAGCAAGGCTGGCCGAAAAACTTCGGGCAGCCTTATTTTCTTACACCTCTTCTTCGGCAGCCGCCAGCAGTGAAGCGCTGGTGACGATGTCTTCATCGCCCGTACGAATTAATCTTACGCCCTGGGCGCTGCGTCCGGTTTTGCGGATCTCGTTCACGTCGATCCGGATCAGCTTGGCCTGTTGGGTGATGATCATGATCTCCGATTCGTCCTCGACCGGGAACGCCGCGATGACCTTGCCCGTCTTATCGGTCGTCTTCATATTGATCACGCCGACGCCGCCGCGTTTGGTCAGGCGGTAATCCACCACCTGCGTCTGTTTGCCGTAGCCTTTTTCGGAGACCGAAAGTATCTTTTCGTGTCCTTCCGGTGAAACGGCGCAGACCGAAACGACAAAGTCGCCTTTTCGCAAACTAACGCCGCGCACACCGCGCGCCGCGCGTCCCATCGGGCGAACATCCGTTTCGTTGAATTTAACGGCCATCCCGTCATGTGTGGCAACAAAGATCTGCTGCTTGCCGTCGGTACGGATGATCTCGAGCAGTTCATCGCCCGGATCGATATTGATGGCATTGATGCCGTTGGCGCGGATGTTCTGGAAATCAGACAGTGCGGATTTTTTGACCACGCCGTGCCTGGTTACCATCGTCAGGTAAATTTCCTCGGTGAAATCCCTGACCGGCATTACCGACACCAGTTTCCTCGCCGAAGGCAGATTTACCAGGTTGACTACCGCCTTACCGCGGGCGGCCGCGGCAGCTTCGGGTATCTCGTGCACCTTCATCTTGTACACCTGCCCGTCGTCGGTAAAGATCATCAGGTAGGCGTGGGTCGAAGCGATAAAAAGATGCTCGACAAAATCTTCATTCTTTGCCGTTGCCCCTAATCGCCCCTTGCCGCCGCGTCCCTGTGTCGAGTAGGTCGAAACCGGCGTGCGCTTGATATAGCCCGCCTTGGTCACGGTGATGGCGACGTCTTCATCGGCGATCAGATCTTCGATCTGCAGCTCGACGCCGGCATCGACGATCTCCGTCCGGCGCTTGTCGCCGAAATCTTTCTTGATGCCTTCCAGTTCGTCCATTATCACCTGCCGCAGCACTCTTTCATTCGTCAGGATGTTTTCCAGTTCGGCGATGTGCTTGATGATCGACTCATACTCGTCGAGAATTTTCTGTCGCTCGAGCGCTGACAACCTGCGCAATTGCAGATCGAGAATGGCCTGTGCCTGCGCTTCGGAAAATCCGAGCGACTTCATCACCTTTTGCAGCTCTTTGACAAAATCGCCCTGCGGTTTTCCGCCGGTGACGCCGCGCCATTGCTTGATCTCATTAACGGTGTCCAGATTCGCGGTCAGCCACTGCCGCGCTTCATCCGTCGAACGTGAGCTGCGGATAAGCGGGATAATGTAATCGAGCGTGTCGATCGCCTTGTTCAAGCCTTCCAAGATATGCGCGCGCGCGCGGGCCTTCTTCAGGTCGTATTCCGTGCGGCGGCGGACCACTTCGCGGCGAAATTCGACAAAGCATTCCAGCATCTGCTTGAGATTCAGAATGCGCGGCTGCCCGGCGACGATCGCCAGGTTGATGATGCCGAAAGAGGTCTGCATCGGCGTCAGCTTGTAGAGCTTGTTGAGAAGCACCTGCGGCACGGCATCGCGCTTGAGTTCGATGACTATGCGCATGCCTTCGCGGTTCGATTCATCGCGCAGCTCGGAAATACCGTCCAGCTTTTTCTCGTTGACCAGTTCGGCGATGCGTTCGATCAGCCGCGCCTTATTAACCTGGAACGGGATCTCGGTCACGATGATCGCATCGCGCTCGGTATTGCCGCGGCCGACGCGGTCGATGACTGCGCGCGCGCGCAGTTGCAAAATACCGCGGCCTTCGCGGTACGAGCGATAGATCTCTTCCTTACCGTAAATAAATCCGCCGGTCGGAAAATCCGGCCCGGGAACGATCTTGATAAGTTTATCGACCGTGATGTCGGGATCTTTTAATAAAGCGATGGTGGCGTCGACGATCTCCGTCAGATTGTGCGGCGCGATCTTGGTCGCCATGCCCACCGCGATACCTTCCGAACCGTTTATCAGCAGGTTAGGAACACGCGTCGGAAGCACCGTCGGTTCCGAAAGCGATTCGTCATAGTTGGGCTGGAAGTTGACCGTTTCCTTTTCGATATCGGCCAGGATCTCGCTGGTCAGCTTCTGCATGCGCACTTCGGTATAGCGCATTGCCGCGGCGCTGTCGCCATCGACCGAACCGAAGTTTCCCTGTCCGTCGACCAGCATATAGCGCATCGAAAATTCCTGCGCCATGCGGACGATCGTGTCATACACGGCAGATTCACCGTGCGGGTGATATTTACCGATACAATCACCGACCACGCGGGCTGATTTTTTGTAAGCTTTATTATGATAGTTGCCCAGCTCGTGCATCGACCAGAGGGCCCGGCGGTGCACCGGCTTAAGGCCGTCACGAACGTCCGGCAGGGCGCGCCCGATGATCACGCTCATCGCGTAATCCAGGTAGGAACGCCGCATCTCGTCTTCGATCTTTATTTGATTTTTTTCTATTAGTGAATCCATGTTTATATTATCGATTGTAGCGCCAGCGTCCCGCTGGCTGTCGCGGGGACATCCCGCCCACGCATCTTAACTTGCGGCGGGACGCCGCAAGGACAGCCGCCGAGACGGCAGCGCTTTTAAAAACAAAATTTTTATTGATTTATTTATAGGAAAATTCCAATTTAACTCTTGAAATATCGGCATTAGAAGTTATATTCTATTATATTGGAAAGGCAGTTTTTTATCAACTTTCCACTAGCCTCGAAAGAGACCTTTCTATCGGGAAGTTTTCCCACCCCGGCACTGTTTTGGATCAGCAGTAAATACTTATAAACACAAGGTTTAGCACAGCATCTATGGATACCACTACCACCTTCGACAGAACTCAGCGAAAGGCTACGAGGATAGATACGTCCATGCCCGTCCGCGTGCAGTATCAAACCGACAGAATGGGCGGTTGGGACGAAGTCAGCCGCCTGCTGCAGGTCTCGCCCCTGGGCGCCGGGATCCGCCTGAAACACTTTGTCGAGTGCGGGCGGCTGGTACTGCTGACCATGCCCCTTTTGCCGGAACTGCGTACTTTCGACTTTAACGAGCCCCAATACAAGGTCTGGGGGCTGGTGCGGTATATCAACTGGGAAAAGGTTTCCTACAACCTCCAGGGCGAGGCTTCGCTCTATGAGATCGGCATCGCCTTTGTCGGCAAACATCCTCCGGACAGCTTTCAAAAAGACCCGACCACTACTTATGAGATCAGCGGTTTTAATCAGTTGGGGCTGTGGCAGATCGTGGAAGGCAAACCCGACGTTTCCCTGCCCTCGCCGGCCGCTGACGCGCATGATGCCTATAACGGGCGTAATGACGGCCGCTTTATGATCCCGCTCAACGTCGTGATCGAGATCCTCAATGAAGAAGGCTCGGTGATGCTCAGCGAATCTTCCGTGACGGAAAACGTCAGCTTAAGCGGCGCGTCGGTCTTTACCACTTTGAATGTAAAATCGGGCGCCTATGTCCGGATGGTCTGCCCGGAATACAACATTTCACTCCTGTCCATCGTCCGCCTGCGTCAAACGGGCACCGACGGTTTCACCCGCCTGCACCTGGAATTTGTCGACCAGCAGTTTCCGCTGGAAGGTATCGAGAAATAAAAGGCAGAAACCAAGGCAGTTATGGAGCGCGTCAACAGTCTGTCGAGTCCGGCGAGTCTGTAGCGTCCAGAGTCATCTTTGATCAAAGGCAGAAACGCGACAGTTATGGAGCGTGTTATTGACACAATTTACACGCTCCATAACTGTCGCGTTTCCGCCTTGATGAAATTTCAGTTAAAATCAACCCGTGATGAGTTCATCCACGGCTGAAACAACCTCCAAACCGGCGCTGTCAAAAGATGCGCCCAGCCCGGGCCTGATATGGTTTTGCAAATTCTTGCTGCGCCCGTTATTTAAAGTATTGTGGCGGCTGGAGTATCACAACCTCGAGAATATCCCGCACGACCGCCCGGGAGGATTGGTCGTCGCTTCCAATCATCAAACTTACATCGACCCTTTCTGGATCGGCGTGCCGATCAACCGGCCCCTGCGTTTCCTGGCGTGGGATAAAGCCTGCAAATGGTTTATTATCGGCCCTTTGATCAGAAAATTGGGCGCGTTTCCGGTCAATCTCGACCGGGGCGGCAAAGATTCTTATAAAACGGCGATCAGGGTTTTAAAGGAAGGCCATACGCTGGTTATTTTTCCCGAAGGCTCGCGCGAAACCGCCGAAGGCAAACTGCTGCCGGTAAAACAAGGAACAGTGCGGATAGCGCTCGAAGCAGGCGTATCCATCCTGCCGGTGACGATCCGCGGCGGAAACCGCGTGTGGCCCCAGCAGCAAAATCTTCCCCGCTTTAGCAAAGTACACGTCACCTATCACCCGCTGCTGGAAGTAAACCGCCCCGAGGGTACGGATGCCCGCGCCTACGCTGCCGAGTTGACTGAAAAATTAGGAAAGATCATCGACCCCGAAGAGCTTCGCCCATAACTTCAATAGCTTCCGGGCCTGAGAGTTACTTTCGGCTTTAAGTCAAAATAAGACCTAAATAATTTGCAGTCGGGAAGGGTTGCTTGCGCCCGATCTTAAATGCTTATTTAAAACCTGATCAGCGCTTCGAGAGTTACGGTTGCTTTCGTCTGAAGACGTAAGGCTTGCGCGGCGGCGGTAGATTGGGGTTGCCGGGACGATAAATACGCACATTAGGATTTGGCGTATCATCCGGATCGTTATCATCGTCCTCACCCGGTTCCGGCGGACGGTTTCTGGCATTGGCTTGTTTCATCTTTTTATTGACCATTGCCTTGACCGCTCTTTCAAATTCTTTCTGCTTGATGTTTACTTCCGCCTCTTCCGGATCGACTTCGTTTTCATTAGCGCCCGCAGGTACTTCCGCAGGGTTTTCCGGCTTAGTTGCAGATCGTTCGGCCGCCGGCTTACTTTCTTTAGGCTCCGAAGTTTTAGTGGCAGCTTCTTTTGCGGCGCCGCTGCCTTCTGCCGATTCCGCCGCCTGCTCTACCGCGCCTTCTTTGGTGGAAGAATCGGCCGGAACCGCGTTTTCGCTCGTTATGGTATTTACCGGCGCACTGCCCTGGCCGAAAAGTTCGGGTTTATAAACGTAGAGTGCCGCGCAGCAGACCCCGGCCAAAAGTACCGCAATTGTTCCCGCTCCCATTCCCATCCAGGCGCGCGATCTTTTTCTTTCCGAAACGAAGGGCGCGCCGCCGCCGGAAGATGCGCTGACGCGCGTTACCTCGGTCTGCGGAGTCGAAGATATTTCTATCGGTGGAATGCCGCCGGAAATACCTCCGGAGATAGCGGCCCGATTTTGCTCTGTCGCCATTGCATCGCCCGAAGCGGTAATGGTATTTTCACCGCCGATCACCTGAGTTTTCTGATCGAATATCCCGCCGCCGGATATACCGCCGGCCGGGAAAGCAACTAGAGTTTCCCCTTCGGCAAAAGGAGAGATATCGTTCTTGGCATCGCCAAGCAGCACACGCATCGCGGCGGCCGAAGACGGGCGATAATTCGCATTTAACGCCATCGCCTTCACGATAACGTCCGAGATCGCAGTCGACATTTCCGGACGCAGCGCGTGCGGCGGGTTGAGCGGGTCGGGATTTCCGTTGAGCACGGCGGTCGCCCGCGTCAGCGCGTCTTCCGGCGGCGCTCCCGTCAGCAAGTGATACATCGTCGCGGCCAGCGAATAGAAATCGCTGCGCGGATCGGTCCCGGTTCCCTGGATCTGTTCAAGCGGCGCATAGATCCGCGAAAATCCAAAAACACTTTTGGTGTTTGTCTGGTGGTTCGAATCGGTCGCATTGCCTTTTGCCAAACCGAAATCGAGCAGCATGATCTGCCCGCGCGAATTAAGTTTTAAATTTTGTGGTTTGATGTCGCGGTGCACCACCGGCATTTCCTGGGTGTGCAGGTAATCGAGCGCGTCGAGCAATTGATCGGCCCAGGTCATTACTTCCGACACCGAAAACGCGGTGCCGCGGCTGGCCATCAATTCCGAAAGGTCTTCTCCCGCAATATATTCCATCACGAGAAATTGCCCGTTGCCGTCGTCAAAGTGGTCGCTGACCCGCACCAGCGCCGGGTGCCGCAGGCTGTTTAGCAGCCGGGCTTCTCTCTCAAAAGCTTTACGCAGATTTTCGTCGGTAAAAAACGTTTCCTTGATCGCGACCGTGCTGCCAAAACGCTGATCGGTAGCGACATAGACCGCGCCCATACCTCCGGCGCCGATCTGTTTGTCGATCAGGTAACGGTTCTGCAAAATTGTTCCGGTTTCGATCATTCGTTTTTTACAGCCTTATTGTTTTACGCCCATTCTATTATATTTGTTCAAACCTGATAATAAAACACCGCCGAAGCGGAAACCAGGACAGCAAACAGTATGGAGAGTCTATTGAGTCCAGTGAGTTTATAGAGTCAAAGATAGCTCTGTACTCAACAAACTCATAAACTCAATAAACTCTCCAGACTCAATAGACTCTCCAGACTCGCGACTATTTATATACGGCGGAACCCACCCTCGGCAGATTGTAAATATCCGCTAAAGTATTGAGTTCAAACCGCACATTGGCCCAGTTGCTTTCGGTCGGCGCGCCGTAACGATAATTATTCATATTACGGTTTATGTCGGTGGCGATGTTCAAACACCGGCGAACTTCTTCTTTATTCTCGGCCCAGGCATCGCGGCGGTCAAATTCGCGGCTTAACTCGTCCGTGGCGGATTCCAGGTCTTTCGCCCTTTTTATCAGCCAGTCTTCGCGGCTGCTGCCGTTGAGCCTGCTATGATCGAGCGAAGCATCGAACCGCCTTACAAAATTATCAACCCGGTCTTCAACTCTATTGACGACCGCTTTTACCTGTCCCTTGGTCAATAAGCGGCCGCGCGTTTCACGTCTTTGAGCCCCTTGAGCGTTGCTAATATTGGACGTGCTCAGGATCGCTATCGTTGCAGCTAAAATTACGAATAAACTTAAAAAATTACGCCTCATTACAATTTCCTCCGTTAGTATTTAGTCTTTCAAACACCAGCAGGGGCTGACTCTCGGGGTGTTCATGAATTTAGACGGACGGGAAATAAAAAAAGCCGAAGTTTTTTCAGCTTTTTTGAGGTTAAATTCTTATGCAAAAAGAGTTTAGGAAATACGTCTTGGCGAGTCTGTAGAGTTTGTAGAGTCTATTGAGTTTGTAGAGTTTGTAGAGTTTGTAGAGTCTATTGAGTCTATTGAGTTTGTAGAGTCTATTGAGTCTATTGAGTCTATTGAGTCTATTGAGTCTATTGAGTCAAAGCCTTAGTGGGCCGATGACTCTCTAGACTCTACAAACTCTCTATAAACTCTACAAACTCTATAAACTAAAGATATGTTCTTTGGTCATATCACACCACATTACCAGCCCGCGCCATTTTCCAAAACGCTTGTAATGTTTTTCGATGATCTTATCGGAGCATTTTTTGGCATTACGATGTGTCTTGTAAAACTGCGAACGCAAAAATGAATCGAGCGCCAGCCCGTCGTAATGGCCGACAAGTTTCAGCAGATTATCCGCGGCATAATCGCCGACGCCCTTCACTTTCTTCATTTCTTTTTTTAGTTCATCGGCGGGCAGACCTGTAGCCAGCCAGCTTTCCGGGTCGAGCGTCCCGTCGCAGACCTTTTCCGCCAGCTCTTTCAGATACGCTGAGCGATAACCGGCTTTTATTTCCTTATTGTAAAATTCGACCGGCTTTTTCGCCATCGCTTCGGGCGTCGGGAACGCGTATTTAACGCCCATTTTATTAGCAGCGGTTTTTGCTCCTAATTTTTCCACCAGATTTTTTGTCATCAGTTTGGTCATTGACCAATTGCAGTTGGTGGTGCAGATGGTTTTGACCAGGTCTTCAAACACGCTGGGCGAGCGCATTATTCTTCCGGCTTTGCGCGCGGCGATCCACGCCAGTTCCTTGTCGCTTTTCGCGAGGCTGTAAAATTCGCTCAGGTCGTCATCCAGCCGCAATATATGCCGGGCGTCTTTAAGGATTTTTTCTCGCGCTTTCTTATCGGGTTTTCCTTCCACGCGGATGTTTATGTTTTCTTTGTCGTAGCTGAAAGAAGCACTGACTGCTGAGTTATCAACAAGAAAAACGCGCTCGAGAACGAACTTTTCTTCGTCCAATTCGAACGGGCGCAGGTTGCACCAGCCGTGGCTGTACACGGTCTGTCTAAAACTAAAGTTTTTTGGAAGCGGCAGAGATAGAGTTTGGCTCATTAAAATTGGACGCTCTTCCTGGGAGCGCCGGCATCTTGCCGGCAAGCGATTTATCGCGCTACTACAGACTGCTATTTTATTTAGGTTTATCGATGCTCGCCAAAAGCCTCTCCGCCAGGCCGGAGTTTAGTAATTTTAATGCTTCGTACTGCTCCCGCGCAGACTTGCTGTCGCCCAGTTGCGCGTATATATAACCCAGATTAAAACGGGCCTTGACGTAGCGCGGCAGTATATCGAGCGCTTTAAGATATGCGGTGATCGCTTTACTGCGCTGCGCCGTCGCGTAATAAGCATTTCCCAGCAAATAATACCCGTCAGGATTGTCCGGATTTTGGCGCGTGTATTCGATCAGCCCCAGCACCGCTTTATCGAAATATAAGGTAGCTTCTTCGGGTTTTTTCAGCGCTTCCTTGGCGCGCCCGAGATAGAAGAACGTTTCCCCGTCACCGGGCCTCAGCCGGAGCGCGTCGTTACAGGCCTGAACGGCCGAATCATAAAGCTTCAGATCGTTATAGGCGCGGCACATATTCGTGAACCCTGTGCTTTCATCCGCTTTGAGCTTGGTAGCCTGCCGGGCCGCCTCAACCGCTTCTTTCGGCTGATCGGAAAGGCTGCTGATCCAGCTCAGATGCAAAAAACCCTGGTGGTCGGTCGGGTCCTGCCGGACGTGTTTCTTCATTATCGCGACGGCATCATTTTCGCGATTGAGAATACGGTAGATCCGGTAGAGATCGTAATAAGCGTCTTTCAGAGAGGGTTTTAATTCTATCGCCTTTTCATAAGGATCGATCGCCTCGATATATTTTTTCTGGTTAAGGAACGCGTTTCCGGACTGGTAATATGATTCGGCCCTGAACTGGGTTTCACTCTGCAGCGCCTGCATCGCGGCCGCTTGTTGAGCGGTGCTGTCCTGCATAACGCCCTGGCAGACGGAGATGAAATATTGAATGTCCTTGTTCTGATATTTCAACTCGACCGCTTTTTGAAAATAAGGCAGCGCCTGCCGGTATTTTTGCTGATCGAAAAATGTTCTGGCCAGAACGAAGTTCGCTTCCCCGTTGCCTTTGGGTGAGGCGGTAAATTCGAGCAGGTCTTTTTCCGCGTCGGCGTAATGTTTCAAAAAATAATTAACTTCGCCGCGCGGTTCGAAAACCTCCGTCTTATCATGGCCGAGTTCGAGAGCTTTATTTAAAGATACCAGTGCGGGTTCAAATTGATTCAGGCGGAATTGCGACCAGCCCCTGATGTAGTACGCGTAAGCAAATTGAGGTTCGGCCTTGATGGCCTTGTCGCTGTTTTCGAGCGCCTTTTTAAAGTTGCCGTTAAAAAATTCCGTGCGGGCTGTCTGAGAAAGTTTTTCCGCCCGCTTATTCGGCTGCATCTGCGCAGAGGCCGTTTGCAGGAACAACAAAAAAACTATGCTCACTAATAAAAACAAGCCCCCGTAAAAAGTGCAAAAGGTGTAAAGGGCTGAGTATTTGACAGAAAGATATTTGGTAAGGATTTTCATATCAAAAAATAAATCTTTACGGCCGCGCGTTGTTTCTTACTGCAGAATGTCGATCCTGCTTTTCGGTTCCTTGGCTTTGGCAGATTTTGATTTATCCGCCTTTTGCGGGTTTGACGCGGCTTTCGGTTTCTTTTCAGCCGTGTTGGCGCGAACCTCGGCAGGCTGCTCTTCGCTTCCCTCGATAGATCCCAGATCGGTTTGGGCTTCTTTTTCGCCGGTTTCGCCGGAAGGCTGACCAGGTCCCACTTGAGTTGCAGTATCAACGGCCGTATTTTCCGTGGCAGTCGAACTCTGAGTTTCTCCTACAGGTACGGCCGGCGGCTGTTCCTGGGTCACGGTCTGCTTGTTTTCGTCTTCCAATCCGGGGATGTTTATCATTTTGGTGGTAACCGCATACCAGGCCGCCCCGCCGGCCACGGCCACCAGCAAGCAAAACACTGCCGCGATACCGACCAATTTTATTCCCCAGCCGGAAGAGGCCTTTTTAACTTTTGCCCCGGCGTCAAGCGGCTTGCTGACAGGCCTGATCGGCGTGGGCCTTTCCGTCACCCGCTCGCGCTCCACCGCGGTTTCGTCCAGCGGCTCTTCCTCTATCTCGGGTTCCATATTGAAGGACCCGAATGATGACCCGCCATTACCGGCATCAAACCCGAGCATCGGCATGGTCGCATCCAGATCGAATCCATGATTTTTAAAAGCATCCTCATCGATCGTAGTGCGCCGTATCTCGTCTTGCGTAAAGCCCTGGGTTTCACCTTGCATCCACTGCTCTGCCGGGATTGTCGCGGAAAACTCCGGGGGCAGCGCTCCGGCGGTCCCAGGGGTCAGCGTCTCCGGCGGCTCTTGTGCTTCCGCCCGGACTGCGTCTGAGTCGCCGTTGCCGGAAACATAGGATCTCGGATGATCGTTTAGCCCCGCCATTGGGGCATCGCGTTTAACTTCGGGTACTACCGTCTGCTCGCCGTCAAAAGATTCCGAAGTAACGACCTCGGGATGCTGCAGTTGCGCATAAGCTTCGCGCAAAGCCCGCTGCATCTCGCGCGCGTCGGGATAACGCTGCTCCGAATTAAGGGCTATTCCGCGCAGAATGACCGCGGATATTTCGGCTGATATCTCGGACACCAATTCGCGCGGCGAAGGAATAGGATCGCCGTTACCGCCGATCACGCTTTCCGCGCGCGTCAAAGCATCCATCGGGATCGTTCCTGTCATTAGCTGGTAAAGCGTCGCGGACAAAGAATAGATATCGCTGCGGGGGTTTGTGCCGGCGCCGCGGATCTGTTCGATCGGCGCATAGTTCGGCGTATAACCCACCAGGCTTCCGCCTGAGGAAGAAACCTGCGCTTTTTTTGCGACCGAGTTTTTCGCCAACCCGAAATCCAGCAGGATCACGTGGTTCTCATTTGTCAGCTTGAGGTTTTGCGGTTTGATGTCGCGGTGAACGATCGGCGGCTCGTGAGTATGCAGGTAGCTGAGCGCATCCAGCAATTCATCGGCCCAATACAAGACCCATTGCAGCGGAAACGGTTTTTTCGCGGCTTCCAGTCGTTTGGAAAGATCGTCGCCGGAGATGTATTCCATCACCAGGTACTGCTCTTCCCTTTCGCTAAAGTGGTCGCTGACCTTGGGCAGCACTGAGTGGCGCAGCCGCGCTAAAATGCGGGCTTCGCGTTCGAAGGCGTCCCACATCATGGCATCGTCGCGAAAGACGGTGCGCTTGAGGGCCACCGGATTTCCCAGCCGCTGGTCTACCGCCAGGTAAACTTCGCCCATACCGCCCTTACCGATATGGTGAATTATCAGATAGCGGTTTTGTAATAATGAATTTGCTGCAAGTGGTTTCATTTACTGCTTTTGCTTCTCAAACCGGGAAGAAGACACTAATACACATGTGTCTAACAAATTTTATCATAATTTAATGATCAGATGCACCTACTATTAACTATTAGTAGTGGTCAGCTTGAAAAGCTATTCTTAAAAGTCCCCCAACGGGGACAAAGAAAATAGCCCAGGGTGGCGCTCGCTTCGCTCACTTACCCTGGGTTTCCAGAACTCCTAAACCGTTCCAGCCCTGAATGGGGCGGCAGAACCAGTCAGTTCTGCCGCCCCATTCAGGGTTATGACTTCAATAACCGTTCGTCACCCAGGGCTGAAGCCCTGGGCTATTCTCTACCGTCCGCTACGCGGACATTATCGTTTTCAAACTGACCGCTTTCTAATAACCTTTTTCCAGCATCGACGGTTTGCCGGGATGCTGCCAGCATCTGGCGCCTGCTGCTCTTACGCGGCGGGAACAGGGCGTGCCTTTTTGGGTGCGCGCGCCGCAGATATGAACAACAGGCATCTGCTGCGGGGCTAAATTAGCGGTTATCTGTTTCGGTGTATTCGAATTTGCCGCGGGTGTTTGAATAACAGGGGAATTCTGGTTTTGGCCCTGTTCCGTATTGGCGGCGAAAACCTGCTTTATCGCGGCGGGGGCAGGTTTTTCGCCTTTTTCCGCCGCCAGGGCCGCTTGCGTGGGAATTACCGGGTTCGGCTTTTCGTATCTTTGCCCCATCTGGCCAAAAAAGATCCCGCCGAAAAACAGCAGCACACCGGCCAGCGCCGGGGGAAAGATGCGGTTCATCCGGTAGACCGGCTCGCAGTTTTCACAAAATCGCCGGCTGGACCAAAAGTGCCGGTTCTCACGGTCGATCTTTTCGCCGCATTCAGCGCAAAAATTGGGTTTGTAAAGAAACGTGGGAGTTTCCATCTTTTTTTAGCCGATCCGTAACGTTTACTGACATAAACGCATAATCAGGCGTGGCAAAAACTTATTTACTTTGACGTCATTATAGAAGAGATTTCCACGGTTGTTAAGGCATTTCATAAAATTAAGAAAAACTCCGTGTCCTCTCGTCCTTAAAAAGACCGGGGGAAAGGCCGGGATTTCCTGCGCTGTCTTTCCGCCGGGTCCGAAGTTCTATTGTTACAAATGGCTTTAAAAAGTCGCCTGCTCAGGGCAATTTGTGTCCCGCCAGCGGCTGTATGAGTTCAAAAAACGAAAAGAGATCGATATGAGAGAACTTTTATGGTGCGGGCTATTTACACTTTTGGTCCTGGGAATATTTACGGGATTTGCCCTGAGTAGCTGGCCTACCGAGCCCGATAGCTGCATTCCGAAAGAAGACCTTAAAAAGCAGGTCTCGCCCAAAAACAGTTGTTACTGCGAGCCGTTCAACGTGCAGGACGTGGTAAAAAATGAAGGCGGCGTACGGCAGCCCTTCAACACCTTTTCAAATCTCTACGTTCTGGGCACGGGCGGGGTGCTGACGTTTCTGCTTTGGAGAAATCGCCGGAAACGCGAAGATTCCAATGACCCGGAGGTCAGAAATCCGACCAAAGATAAAAATCGCTTCCGGACCGGGAATTTTTATCCGATCACTTACTGTCTGGTGCTCATCTTTCTGGGGCTGGGAAGCATGTTCTTTCATGCTTCCATTACCCACTTTGGCGGGACGTTCGACAATATGTCGATGTATCCGCTTACTAATTTTCTGATCTTTTACACCATCGTCAGGCTGACCGGCAAAGACCTGATCTTTTACATCGGTTTTCCCGTGGCGACGGTATTGTGCCTCATTCCGGCGGTCTTAGCCGCGCACCTTTCGAGCCTGATCATTCTTTTGTTCTCGGTCACGACCTACGCCGTGCTGGAGCTGCTGGTCACTATCTTCCGGCCCGGGGTAAGGATCGAGAAAAGATTTATGTGGATCTGGTTTGCGGCGATCGGTTCGTTTTTCGTCGCGGTCCTTTTCTCGGCATTTTCCAATACCGAAGGCGGGCTGTGCGTTCCCGCTCACGCTTTTCAGTATCACGGCGTCTGGCATTGGCTCAGCGGAGCGATGGCGATGCTTTTATATTTTTACTGGAAAAAGGCCCGGGTTTAATACGTTTTGAGGGCCTGGCCCTTACGCTGCTGCTGAATCAGCACAAAATTTACCCGCGTCCGGGTGCGCGGTGTTTTTCAAGGAGAGAAATAGGATGAAAGAAAGTTTATGGACCGGCGGATTTGCCCTGGCTGTTTTGCTGCTCTTTTTTGTTTTCGTTGCCAACGGCTGGCCCGGAGATATGGACTCATGCATATCGGATAACGATGCGAAAAAACCTTCAGTTACCGATAATACCTGTTACTGCGAGCCATTCGATATTAAAGATGTCAAGAATCACACTCCGGGGGTCCGGCAACCTTTTAACACTTTCTCGAATCTGTACGCATTAGGCACGGGTGCGTTTCTTGTGTTTACCGTGTGGAAACAGCGCCGGAAACGAGAAGATTCACGGGTACCGACGACCGACAAAAATCGTTTTAGAATGGGCGATTTTTATCCGATCTTTTACATTCAGGTCGCACTCTTCCTCGGTTTGGGAAGCATGTTTTTTCATGCCTCGATAGTTAACTGGGGCGGTATCTTTGACCAGATGTCGATGTATACGCTGGTGAGCTTTCTCATTGCTTATTCGCTGGTAAGACTAAGAAACGTCGATCTGTATTTTTATATTTGCTACCCGCTGCTCGTGTTCATATTTTTTGTTTTGGCGTTGTTGCACGTTTCGAGCGTGATCGTAATTCTTCTTGCGTTGTTAGGCCCGTACGCGGCTCTGGAATTTGTTATTTTTTTCCAGGACTGGGTGTTCAACAAGAACACCAAAGTATCTTTTTGGGTATATTCGAGATACTGGATAATAGGATTTGTCACGTTTATGATCGCGATCGTTATTCGGGGGGCATCCGACACCGGAGGCGCTTTGTGCATAAGCTGTTCCAGCGCTTTTCAGTATCACGGGGTCTGGCATTGGCTCAGCGGAATCACGGCTCTGATGCTATACTTTCACTGGAAAAAAGCGCAGCGTTAAACTATACAGCTTCGCAATGCGTATTAGGCAATGCGGCAAATATGGTGGTTTTTAGTAATTCGAAAAAGTTATCTCTCCTCATTTTGTCCATTGCCTTCGGGTTATTTCTCTTCGTCTGCGATATTTCAGCCCAGGATGACCCGATCCGCGTGGACGCCGATGTTGTCAGGCTTAACGTGGGCGTGGCCGACCGGCAGGGGCGCCCGGTATTAAATCTCCAAAAAGAAAACTTCACGGTCTATGAGGACGGCGTAAAGCAGGATATCGCTTTTTTTGAGCCGACCGTGGCGCCGTTTAGCGTAGTGATGATGCTGGACATGTCCGGCTCGACGACGAGCTTTAGACAAAATATCAGCATGGCGGCTTCTCGTTTTATCGCTTCCCTGGGGCCCGAAGACCGGGTCGCGGTGATCGAGTTTTACGACAAGGTCAACTTGCTGAATGAATTTACCGCCGACAAAAAGAAAGCGTTATATTCGGTTTCGGTAGCCAACGGCAAGGGGACTACCAACCTCTATAAAGGGTTGAGATTCGCCCTGGACAAACTGGAAAAAGAAGGGCCGCAGCGCCGCAAAGCGATCGTTGTTTTAACAGACGGGGTCGATACCCAATTGCAGGATAAGGACCGCAACGCTCTTTCCGCCGTCAGCGACGAAAATAAGCTGACCGCGATCAAACCCGAAATTGCCGATATATTAAATCAGGTGCTTAACAACGCCGACCGGCAGGGCGTGACCATCTTTCCGCTGGCGCTGCCGACCGGTGACCCGAAGCGCCTCGCCGACCCGACGCCCGCCCAGATAGCGATGTATGAAGCGGCGCGCTCGCGCCTGCAGATCATGGCGGACCGGACCGGCGGCCGCTTGAATGCCATAAACCGTCTGGAAGACCTCGGCAGATTTTACGCGCAGGTAGCGGCTGATTTGCGCGCCCTCTACACGGTTGTTTATCAATCTTCGAATGAAAAATCGAAAAAAGGCCAGTGGCGCGCGATAAAGCTCGACGTCAGCGAGCCGGAATTGATCGTGCGCACCAGGCCCGGTTACTTTGTTAAATAACAAACCTTTTGTATCGTAATAACAGGCATTTTTACCTGGGAGCGCCGGTGTCCCGCCGGCTGCGCGGTTACGCACAAAAAGCTTAGATTACAGACGATGCAGATCGCTGCGCGATCTTGCCGGCGAGACACCGGCGCTCCCAGGTTTACTTCGATCATTATGATGCAGGATCATGGTGGGACATTTCCCGGATATGCGAAACTAGCAGGCTCTCAAACTCCTGCTGATCCTCCGCGCGTCAGCATCATCATTCCCAACTATAAAGCTGCCCTTCATATCGCCGAAACTCTTGACGCGGTCTTCGCGCAAACTTATTCCGACACTGAAGTTTTAGTGATCAATGACGGCTCGCCCGATACGGCAGTGTTAAAACAAGTTCTCGTCCCTTACCTGGAAAAGATCATCTTTATCGATTACCCCGAAAATCGGGGCGCGGCGTCTGCCAGAAATGCCGGCATCACCGAAGCGCGCGGTGAGCTGATCGCCTTTGTCGATGCGGACGACGTCTGGCTGCCGGAATACCTCGCGGCCCAGCTAGATTTTTTGGATAAGAACGGCCTGGACATGGTGTATACCGATTGCACTATCTTTGGGCAGACGCCGCGCCCCGGTTTTGACATGAGGGTCAACAACCCGGCCGAAGGCCTGATCACCAGGAAACTTCTGATAGCCGGAAAATGTCATATCCTGCCGAGCGGCACCGTGGTGAAAAAAGCCTCGCTGCTTGCGGTCGGAATGTTTGACGAAACCGTACCCACGGCCGAAGATTTTGATCTTTTTATGAGGATGATCTTTGCCGGGGCGAAGATCGGATATCAGCGCAAGTGCTTATTCCGCTATCGCGTGTGGCCGGCCAGCGAGTCCGCGGACATGATGCACCGGTTTAACCGCAATATCTTTATCTGGAGGCTTTTACAAGACCGGCTGCCTTTTACCGACGAAGAAAACGAGGCGATCGAAAAGCACATAAAAGCCGAAGAAGCTTCGCTGCTGCGCACCAAAGGGCGGGTAGAAATATTAAACAGGAATTGGAAAGAGGCCGCCGATCATTTTGCGGAAGCAAAACAAATGGCGGACGAACTGGGGCTTTCCTTCAAGCATAAATTGAAACTGTCCGGCGTGCTGCTGATGCTGAAATTCGCGCCCGATCTGCTGCGGCGAATGATGGTCAAAGCGCGCCCCGAAGAAGCCGCTTTTATGCCGGATAAGATTTAAACTCGTAGCGCCGCCGTCCCGTCCGCAAAGGCTGCTTGCAGCCTGATGTCAGTAGCGTCTGCGTTGGCCGATGCGTTTCGAACGCTCTTGCGTTCGCTGCGGACGGGACGTCCGCGCTCCCAGTTTAAAAAACCTTCTCCGCATGGCTTTCGATACTATCCAAAACTTTCAGGGCCAGATTCAACGCCCGCCACCCGTCGCGCGCCGTTACCGGCGGCGTTTCATTTTTAATTATTGAATCGATAAATGCCTCGATCTCGGCCCGCAGCGGTTCGACGTCGTTTATTTCCAGCCGGTTTATTTTGATCCCGGCGAGCGGGTGTTCGGCATTCGGGTTCATACTGGTCAGCGCCACATATTTAGTTACGTAATCCACCGCCACATAATCGCGGATCTGAAAGAACCGCATCTTGCGGATCTTTTCCGTCCCGATGCGCGAGGAAGTGATGTTCGCCACCGCGCCGTTCGCAAATTCCAGCCGCGCGTTGGCCGCGTCTACTTTATCGGTCAGGATCGGAATGCCGACCGCCCGCACATCCGCGATCTCGATGTCTTCGCCGACCAGCCATTGCACCATATCCAGATCGTGGATCATCACGTCCAGCACCACATCCACGTCCAGCGAGCGCATCGGAAACGGCGAAACGCGGTGGATCTCAAAGTAGAGCGGCGATTTCACATGCGGGCGGAGCGCCACGATCGCCGGATTGTATCTTTCCAGATGCCCGATCATCAGTTTAGCGCCGCCTTTTTCGGCCGCCGCGATCATGCTGTCGGCTTCGTCCAGCGTGCGCGCGATGGGCTTTTCCACCAGCGCGTGAATACCGCGCTCCAAAAATTCGCAGGCGATCCCGGCATGAGTTTCGGTCGGCGTAACGATGGAAACCACGTCGGCTTTATCCAAAAGCTCGCGCCAGTCCGTGAAAAAACCGCAGCCGTTTTCTTCCGCTATTTGCCTCGCGGTTGCTTCGTCGCTGTCGCAAACGCCGGCAAATTCCGTTTTGCCCTCCAAGGCGAGCGCCGCGTGGTTGCGAGCATGATGCCGCCCCAGACTGCCCACGCCAATGACCGCGGTCCTTAATTTCTTATTTTCCGGCATTCGCATAATGGTAAAGTAGTTAAACTCAACTGGCAAGAAACAGCGGGCGTAAACCTGGGAGCGCAGGCATCCTGCCTGCAAGTGCGGCTTGCCGCGCTAATTTGTACATAATGAACGTGTCTATTAGATCGCTGCGCGATCTTGCAGGCAAGATGCCTGCGCTCCCAGGAAGAGCGGGCTTTTTATTTTTAACACAACTTACAGCAGCTGAAATTTTACATTTTCCCTTCAACTTGAAATACTTGACCCTTTCAAACTGCAAATGGCAAAGCCCGATCTTAAAAGCTTTTTTCAGCCTGCCAACATTCGCTGGATATTATTTGCGCTGGTCATCTGCGCTGTCTATTTTTTCGCCATCGGAACGATCCCGCTGATCGGGCCGGACGAACCGCGCTATGCGCAGGTGGCGCGCGAAATGTTCGAGCGCGGCGATTGGGTCACGCCCACGCTGGGCGGCTATAACTGGTTTGAAAAACCGGCGCTGCTCTATTGGCTGCAGATAGTTTCCTACTACATTTTCGGAGTTTCGGAGTTTTCCGCGCGGTTCGGGCCCGCGCTTTGCGGCCTGCTGACCGTTCTTGGCCTTTACCTGTTTGGCCGAAAGCTTTTTGACGAGCGCTTTGCGAATTATCTCGCGATCATTTCGGCTTCAACCGTCGGCCTGCTGGTTTTTTCGCGCGGCGCGAGCTTTGACATCGTTCTTACGTTCACGGTGACCGGCGCGCTGGTCTGCTTTTTTATCGCCAATGAATCGCCCCCTAATGATGAAGCAGAAGATGATTTCGGTTTCTTTGCCGGCTTCTATATTTTTATCGGGCTGGCGCTGCTGGCCAAAGGCCTCATCGGAATAGTGCTGCCTTTTGGCGTGATCGCTTTTTATCTTTTGCTGACCCGCCAGTTTTTCCCGGTAAAATTTCTGACCAGCCTTTCCTGGGGGATCGTCGTCACGCTGATGGTCGCCGCCGTCTGGTACGGCCCCGTATACTTAAGGAACGGGCGGCCGTTCGTCCGGGAATTTATCATCAATCATCATTTCGCTCGGTATCTTTCGACGGTGCATGCCCACCCGCAGCCTTTTTATTTTTTCTGGCTGGTGCTGCCGGCGCTGACGTTTCCCTGGCTGCCGTTCTTATTTTCCGCGCTCGGGCGCAGTTGGAAATGGAACCTGCGCAAACCCGATTCCCCGGTCGATAAAATGCGTTTGTTTGCCGTGGCCTGGATATTGTTTCCGCTGCTGTTTTTCTCGGCTTCGGGGTCAAAGCTGCCCGGTTATATTCTTCCCGCGCTGCCCGCCTGCTGTTTATTGATAGCGGACGTGGTGGTGCGGTTTATCGGCGCCAGCCGGCTGCGCGCCTGGCTTATCAAAGGCACGGCGCTGGCGACATTTGCCTGCGTGATCATCGCGCTGGCGTTTCTGGTTCCGGGCCTGGTAAAGAACGACACGGTGAAATACGTGCTGGCCGATGCCGACGCGCGCGGTTACAACCGGGCACAAGTCATCAACCTGCACGATACTTTTCACAGCGCCGAATTTTACGCCGCCGGCCGGCTGATCAGAAATTTGAAAGACGGCAAACAGAAAAAGTTCGAAGGCGTGGGCGATATTTTCCGCGCCTGGCAAGACCCGCTTTCCATAGACGTTAATCATAAAGTCGATCTGCCCGCCCTGGTGCTGGTGCCGCCCGCCCATTTAAATGAATTGACGGATAACCCCTGGTTCAACGCCACGGTACTGGCAAGCAATGAAGAATTTTTACTCGTCTCGCTCGATTCCGCGAAACAATAACTTAATTCGTGTTATTCGTGTAATTAGTGGCTGATGAAGAACGGCTTTATAGGCAAGCCCTTGTCACAAAACAAATTCCGGCAGTGTTTATAAATATGAGTTGTCTTTAAAGTTTTAAATTGCCGCTAGCGGCTTTGCCTCTAAAATCGGACTTGCCCATAAACTGCTAATATTTATAGAGTTGATAGTTAATGATTCAGCAAATCTGGGAGCGCCGGTGTCCCGCCGGCAAGATCGCGCAGCGATCTGAAAAGCCTTTAATGTTATGTGAGTTAGCGCGAACAAGTCGCGCTTGCCGGCGGGACACCGGCGCTCCCAGTAAAGCCGAATATTTACCGACAAACTTGTTTTGCCCATAAACTCCATGACTTCTTCGGCTTTATAGGCAAAGCCGTTATAATCAATGATTTGGGCTGGCTTTGGCCAAATTCTTATTTGGGCTAAAGCCCTTAAATATAAAATCTTTTCTTACCCACTAGCTAAAGCTAGTGGCAATTTAAAGAAGAATCTGCCGGGATAAATTCCTCCGGATAAATAAAATTTAAGAATAAAATTATAAATATGATAAAAAAATCGCTTCTGATTTCTCAGGTTCTTTTGCTGCTCCTTTTGATACCTGCCGTGATGTCTGCGCAAAAACAGACTGCCCCTACGGCCGATCATCATCAGCATTTATTCAGCCCGGAGATGGCGGTGTTTCAAAAGATACAACCGATAACCGCTCAGGATGTGATCACGCTGCTGGACGCCGCCGGCATCCAGCGCGGAGTGCTTCTGTCCACGGCCTATTCTTATGGAAGGCCGGGACGCGAACCGCAGGATGAGTATGCAAAAGTACGGGCCGAAAACGACTGGAACGGCGCTCAGGCCGCGCTGTTTCCCAAACGCCTGGTTGCTTTTTGCAGTTTCAATCCGCTCAAGGCCTACGCGCTCGCGGAAATGGATCGCTGCTCAAAAGACCCCGATCTCCGCCGCGGGATCAAAATGCATTTCGGCAACTCCGATGTGCAGTTGGAGGTTCCCGAACAGCTCGAAAAAATGAAGGAGATATTTCGCGCGGCAAATTCCCGCCGGATGGCGATCGTAGTGCACATGCGGGCGTCCATCTCCAAGAATCGCCCGTACGGCGCGGAGCAAGCGCGCATTTTTCTCGAGCAATTGCTTCCGCTCGCTCCTGACATTACGGTTCAGATCGCCCATCTCGCCGCATCCGGGCCGGGCTACAACGATCCGAAAGCGCAGGAAGCGCTCGAAGTTTTTGCCGATGCCATGGCAAATCACGACCGGCGCACCAAAAACCTCTGGTTCGATATAACGACCGTGGCCGTTCCCGCAAATTCGGCCGAACTCTCGGCGCTGATCGTCAAACGCATTCGCCAGATCGGAGTGAAGAAAATACTTTACGGCACGGACGCGGCGCTGGGCGGCAACCTTGTCCCGCGCGAAAGCTGGCAGGCTTTCTGCCAACTGGCTCTGACAGAAAAAGAAAAAAACACGATCGCCAAAAATGTCGCGCCTTACTTGCGCTAGCAGGATCTGACAGCTTTGCCCATAAAATAGGTAAGCCAAATTTTGCAGTTTTCGTGTTACTTCGTGTAATTTCGTGGTTCCAGTCTTAAGTCTTTGGTTCTGGAAGTTTTAATACCTGAAACCACGAAATTACACTAAAAAACACGAACAAAGCATAAGACAAATTTCTGATTTTACAAGCAAAACCGCTCATTAAGATAAGCTGTATTTACGCCTTTGGGCAAAAGCTGATTAAATATAACTTATGGCGAAAATAGAAAACGATGACCACGTGATCCTGGTGCTCCACACACCGCGCGAAAAAATTTGGGGCGCTCTGCGCGAGATAAATCCCGCCGGTGCATTTGTGCGCGGGCTGGACTTAAACGCCTTTGATGAATTTATGCGCGCCGCCGCGGCAAATGAAATTTTCTACGGCATCGGCGAACACTTTTTTCCGATGTGGCGGATCGAGAAAGTCTCGCTCGATGAAGCCGATGGCGATATTCCTTCGCTCCACGAACAGTTGGAACACAAAACCGGGCGGATGCTGGCGGAGTTTTAGATGAGGTCAGAACCGGGAACGGTAGTGACCGGGTTTCTTATTCGACGAGCCAAGATACCCGTTATTTTTTTTCGCTGCGCTCATTTACCCGGTCACTACCGTTCCCGGTTCTGACCCGTTGCTTTTTGACTTCAACATTTTTCGCAACACCTATCGCTATTAAAATCAGATATTCTTTACCTCTCAGTTAAAAACATGCTATAAAATCTCCACAAACAAAGAACTTCCACGTTCATTAAAATATTTCTGTATTTCATGTAATTTAGTGTTGCATGCATGAAACATGTATGTTACATTGATCCTGGCTTAATCAAATCGAGAAACTCTTTTCATTTATCAGGAGCGAATAATGGCAAATATAGATAAGGGCCAGGCTATCGAAGCGGCATTGGCAAACATCGAGAAAAAATTCGGCAAGGGTTCGATCATGCGCCTGGGCGAGCGCCCGGTGGAATTGGTCAGCGCTATTTCGACCGGCAGTATCAGCCTGGATGCGGCGATCGGCGTGGGCGGCATGCCGCGCGGCCGTATCATCGAGATCTACGGGCCGGAAAGCTCGGGCAAAACGACCCTGGCGCTGCACGTTGTCTCCGAAGCGCAAAAGCTGGGCGGCATCTGTGCCTATATCGATGCCGAGCATGCGATGGATCCCACTTACGCGGGCAATCTGGGCGTGAGTATCGATGACCTGCTGATCTCGCAGCCGGATTCCGGTGAGCAGGCGCTCGAGATCGCGGAAACCCTGGTGCGTTCGAACAGTGTCGATGTGGTAGTGATCGATTCGGTGGCGGCGCTGGTGCCGCGAGCCGAGATCGACGGCGAGATGGGCGATTCCCTTCCCGGCTTGCAGGCGCGGCTGATGTCGCAGGCGCTGCGAAAACTTACGGCCATCGTCGCTCAATCAAATACCTGCTTTATCTTTATCAACCAGCTTCGTGAAAAGATCGGCGTGATGTTCGGCTCGCCGGAAACCACCACCGGCGGCAAGGCGTTGAAATTCTATGCTACCATCCGCTGCGACATTCGCCGCATCGCTTCTATTAAGGAAGGCGACAAAGTGGTCGGCAACCGCACCCGCGTCAAGGTCGTGAAAAATAAAGTGGCGCCGCCGTTTCGCGAATGCGAATTCGACATTATGTACGGCGAAGGCATTTCGCGCGAAGGCGACCTGCTGGATGCGGCCGTTAATCAGGGTGTAGTGGAAAAAAGCGGCGCGTGGTTTTCCTACAAAGGCGAGCGTCTGGGACAAGGGCGCGAAAATTCCAAGACCACGCTAAAAGGCAATGAGGCTTTGAAACAGGAGATCGAAACCGAAGCCAAGATCAAACTCGGATTGATAAAGGTTGCGGCCGCAGCGGCGGGAAGCGGCGGCGAAGCCTAGTTAAGGAAGAGAAAGGAAGGAAAGGAAGTTAGGGGAAATTGAGGGAAAGAAAAGAAGTAGTTTCCCCTTAATTTCCTTCCTTCTCTAATTTCCATTCTTTCCTTTACTCTTCCTTTAATTTCCCTCAATTTCCCTTCTTCTTTCCCTCTTCCTACTGCGGTTTCTTTCTCTGCTGCATTTGCTTCATCGAATCCCTTGGCCGGAGATTTCCTTGTGAAGGCGTGTTGGCCTCCATACTGGCCGCCGAATTTCCGCTCTGCTGCTGCATCATTTTCTTGATCTCGGCAGGGCTGGGAATACCCGGGGTCGGGGTTCCCTTCGGATTCGGAGCTATTTTTATATTGCCGGGATCGATGCCCGGAATGGGCGTGGCGCCGGGCCGGTTGAGATTAATGTTAACCGCGTTGGCAGCGGGAATTCCCGGAGTGGTGCCATTTATCGGCAGCGGGCTGGTAGAAAGCCCGGCCGGCATATGGTTCGCGTCCAGATTGGTGATCGCTGCCGTATTCGCTGAATTAACGGAGTTTCCCGTTCCGCCGCCGGCGCACGCAAAAGCGGCCATCGCCAGCAAACAGGTCAAAATAACTGAAAATGTCTTGTACATAAAAATAATTCCTTTACTTCTAATTATGGAGCCAGGGGCTCTGCCCGCAAATGAACGCAGAGCGTTCGAAAAGAGCCGCCTGAAGGCGGTACTCGAAACTTAATCCTTCCAATAATTTCTTATTCTTTGCCCCAGCATCGGGAAAGGCACGTATTCGACCTGGCGTTTCGCCTCGCGCAGCTTTTCCACCATGCGCAGCGCGCCGTCCGCATTGCGCGTATGCACGATGATCAGCGCCGAAGGCTGAACGTGCGGGTTGTCCGCCAGCCAGAAAGCGATGGCTATGCCGGTGCGTTCGTCGTCATGCTCGCTCTGCGCTTCGTAATGCTCCGGGATCAGGTCATGGTCGAGAAAAATAGCGTCATATTTATACTTCGACAGGTAATCTTTCGCTTCCTCGATCTGATCGGTGATGTCGATCTCATCGTTCGCGAATTTTTTCCTGAACCATCTATGCCGCCGCGTGTCGTCATCGAGCAGAAACACATTGATCGGGGCACGTCCGGTCTTCAGGTCCGCGAATCCCAGTTTAATAGATAAACTTCGCCAAATTCCCATAAATCAACAATAGCAAAAAGCCAAATTCGGTTTAATATAGCATAGGAAACGAAGGAAAACACTTGCAGCGTGTGAGAGCGTGCACTGCCGATACAGGATTTATCGTTATCAATTTCTGCGACTTGAAATATACCCCGTGCACGCTATAATCTTGATTCACTGATACACCAAACGTCCTTCAGAACATATGTCGCCGGAAGAATCCAACATCAGAAAATTCTCGGTCGTACCGAAAGCGGGAGCGAAAGCCGGGAAAGTTTCCGATCCCTGCCCGATCTGTTTCGGCTCAGGGCTGGAGATCGTTCCGGGCGAGGGAGCACGGCTTTGCAAATGCCGCATCGCGCTATCAAAGGAAAATTCCTTAAGCAGGCTGAATATCCCCAAGCGCTATGCCGAGTGCCATTTTCATAACTACGAAGCCACGCATTCATCTCAAAAGAAAGCTTATGAGTTGGCGTCGCAGCTTTCGTTAAAGTATCCCGCGGTCGATCGCGGCTTATTGCTGATGGGCCCGGTCGGTGTCGGAAAAACACATCTCGCCATTTCTATTTTAAAAGCTTTGTCGGAAAAAGGTTTTTCCTGTTACTTCTGCGAATTTGGCGTGCTGCTTAAAGAAATTCAGGATTCTTATAACCCCATCTCGCAAAAATCGGAATTGCAGTTGCTGGCCCCCGTATTCGAATCCGATATCCTGGTTTTGGATGAGTTGGGCGCTTCCAAACCGACGGACTGGGTCCGCGACACGCTCGCTCACATAGTCAATACCAGGTACAACGATAAAAAACTCACTGTCTTTACTACCAATTATCTGGATAAACGCCAGGGGAATGACGACACTTTGGATGAAAGGATCGGTGTCAGAATGCGTTCCCGCCTCTATGAAATGTGCCGCACCATAACCATCGTCGGCGACGATTACCGTAAAAATTTCGATAAAACCGCCGCCATAAAAAAGAAAAGCGCGGGCGAAGAATAAGCTCGAAACTATCAACTATTCACTATCAACTATTAACTGTTTTTCCTAAGGCTGTGGTGTTCGCATCATTCGCAAATAGATAAAAGATGATAGATGATAACTGAAAGATTCGATCTATTCTCTATTATCTATCAGTTATCATCTATTCCGAACGACATTTCTTCTCAGCCCACAACTTTAGGCAACACCGCATTTTTCAGCTTTGCCTCTAAACTCTCTTTTACCTATCTAATGAGCTGTTCTGACAACTCCTAAGCGCGGGCGCAAGCGGCCCTTCCGGACTGCAAATTTATTCAGATATATATTTTACTTTAGGGCGAACCCCCTTCAGGTCAGGAAGGGATGCCCACGCCTGCTCTTAAAAAAGTTATTGACCGGATTTTATCTAAACTAAGATAACTAAGGATTTACTCCTCATAAAACGCTGCCAGTCAAAAAATTTACTAAATTCTCTAAAAAATACTTCCATTGTCCGCTGAAATTGTTATAATATCAGTGCCAAACATTGATTGGCATTGTTAAACAATCTTTTACCTCTACAAAACAATATGCCGTCAACAAACGAAATCTTACAAGGTCGCTATCGCATTGTCTCTCCGATGGGACAAAACGGCACCGGTCCCGTTTATAAAGCGTTCGATGAAACTCTCAAAGCCGATGTTATCCTCAGAGAGATCCCGATAAAGCTGAGTAAAGTGACCACGCCTGCGCAAATGGAATCCATGAAATCAGCCTTCACCAATGAAGCTGAGGTCTTGGGCGGTATTACGCATGAGCTGTTTATCCGTATCCGCGATTATTTTTCGGAGATCGACCGTCATTACCTGGTGATGGAAGCCGTCGAGGGCAATTACCTGAGCCGGTCTCTGGAAGAAAGAGGCGGTGCATTTTCAGTATCTGAAGTTGCCGGTTGGGCCGACCATATACTGGACGGGCTGAACTACCTTCATACCCAGATGCCGCCGCTCGTGCATGGCGATATCAAGCCGCAAAATATCAAACTCTCCGGCGATGGCAGCGTTAAACTGCTCGCGCTGGGAGTCGCGCGCAACCCGCAAAAAGAATCCAGCATAACCGAGCAGGCCTTTGACGCGACCGCCCTGCATTACCTTCCGCTCGAACAGATCTGGGGAAACCTGGACCTGGCTTCGCAAAAGGTCATCTCAAATAGTTATGACGAGGCCGCGGAAGAGCTTTTGATGCAGCCCCCCTGTGCACGCAGCGATATTTATGCCTTCGGCGCGACGCTCTATCACCTGTTGACCGGACAGCGTCCGATCGACGCGCTGGAACGCTCGATCGACCTGCTCGAGGGCAAAGCCGATCCGCTGCCGACGCCGACCAAATTAAACGCTAATGTCCCGCCGGAAATTTCCTACGTTTTGATGAAAGCGCTGGAGATCAAACGCGAGAAGAGATTTGAATCGGTCCTGTTGATGCGCCAGGTTTTAAAGACCGCCTTTCTCCGTGCCAAAGAGCGCGAAGCGCAGGACGTAAAGAAACAGCAGGTTATCACGCCGCCTGAGATCAGGCTGCCGGAACCGAAACAAATAAAAGCCGACGGGCTGCTTTCCATGCAAAAGGAGCAAGAGGTTGAGGCCGATCCGCAAAAGCAATTGGAGATGATCAAGGCCCGCTTGCAGGAAGCCGAAAACAAACGGCTGCTGGCGGAACAGCGCGCCGATGACGCGGAAAGACGCCTTCACGAAAAAGAGATCTCGATCTCTAAAGCCCCGGAAGACGCGTTGGTCCTGGACATCCCGGATGCCCCTGTGAATGCTACTGCGCTCAAGGCAGTGCCTAATGACCTCGCGCCGGTACTTGAAATGCCTGAGAGCCCCGCGCCGGTGTCTCGTGCTCCCGTATCTCGTCCACCCGTATCTCGGCCGTCGGTCGCCGCCCGGCCGGCTTCCGGCGATTTTGAATTTTCTCTCGGCCAGCAGACTGCTGAGAAAAGATCGCGTCTTCCGATGCTGGCGGCCGCCGCCGTATTGGTGGTTGCCGGCGGTGCCGGCCTGGGTATTTGGAGCTTTATGTCATCCGGAGCGGCGAAGTCCGAACAGGGCATTCCCACCCCGGTCATGTCGCTGAGCGAAACGGCCAAGCCCGAGCCGCCCAAGTCCGAACCGCCCAAGTCCGAACCGGGCGCTGAAAACGCAACTGCTACAACACCGGAAACAGTTTCGCAGCCCGGAACCGTTGACGCGGGACAGGAAACCGCGCCTTCCTCAGCCAGCCAGCAGGGGATCAGGCCGCGCAGCACCCCGCTACCTGCGAAGCCGGCGATAGCGGCCAAAACGCCTGCTAAACAGAAGAAAGCTTTAACCGTCGACGATCTGATAAATGATAATTAACTAACCTCAATAAAAACTTTCAAGGATCACTGCTATGGAATTCTTTGCCCCGTCTCAAAAAAGATCTAACGGCCGCGGTTGCCGTATGTTGTTTTCATTCGTTTTGCTGACGCTTATGTTTGCGATGCTTTTTAGCAGCGTGGCGGCACAGCAGCCGGCCCAGCTTAGCCTCGCCGATATTTTGATCGCGCTGCGTTCAAAGAAAGTCACGCTGCCGGAACGCAATAAGCTGATCGGCGATGCGGTCAAGACCCGTGGAATAACCTTTGCGCTTACCCCGGAGATCGAAAAAGAACTCCAGACCACCGGGGCCGACACGATCCTCATCGATGCCATCCGGACAAAGATCCCCGGTGAAAAAATAGCGCAAAACACACCTCTGAGATCGCTGGCCAACCCGGGGATAACGCCGGTGTCGGCGCCCGCTCCGCCGGATTTTAGTTTTTATCAAAAACGCGGTGACGGCTCTCTCGCCAAAGGCGATTCCGATTCCGCCGTGGCGGATTACAGCAAAGCGATTGAACTAAGATCGATGGAGCCTTCGAGCTACCTCAATCGCGGAGTGGCCTATCTCAATAAAAAGAGTTACGACCTGGCCATCCTCGATTTCAGCAAAGTGATCGAACTCGACCCGGCCCGATCGGTGGCATATTTGAACCGGGGAAATGTTTTTGAGAAAAAGGGCGAGACCCAGAAAGCCCTGACGGATTTTCAAAAAGCCGCCGACCTCGATCCGAATAACGAGGCAGCCAAGGCCGGCGTGCAGCGCATGCAAAGCGAGCTGGCGAAATTAAACGCCCCTCCGGTCCAGGCCCCGCCCCAGACCAGCGTCCCTAATACGGCCGCCAATACAGCCCCAAATACAGCCGCCGAAACAAAACCCAAAGATCCTGTTGTCGAAGCGCCCAAACCGATACAGTTTTTAAATATCGGGGCGGCGATGAAAAACCAGGCGGTGAAATTGATCATGCCCGTCTATAGCGTACTGGACAAACAAAGAAATCTGCAGGGAGTAGTTACCGTTGAGATAACCCTTGATGAAAAAGGCGAGGTTATCGAAGCCAAGGGAACGACGGGCCCGAAAACCTTACGCTCCGCGGCCGAAGATGCCGCCCGCCGGACAAAATTTAAGCCCACCCTTTCCGAAGGCAGGCCGATAAAATCCAGCGGATTTATCAATTACAATTTTGTCGTCCAATAAAGCGTTGATCCGGAAGCGCCATTCTTAAACACCCCTCCTTACCAAGGAGGGGTGGCGCTGCTTCAGCGACGGGGTGGTTCTCTCTTTTTAGGCGAATCGCCGCTGCAGGTTAAAACTTCCCGGTTTTGACATATCTTTTTAAGTCATCCGCGAAGCGGTCCTTTACCTGTTTTCGGGAGGGCCGCTCGCGTAATTTCTTTCTTAGGTTCGATCTGCTGTTGTCTTTATTCCGGCAGGTGGTCGGGTACCAGACGGGCTGGCCGCAGCCGGAGACCATCTTGAGCTCAAAGACAAAAGTATAGCCGCTCACTTCTTCGGTCCACTCTTCCACGACTTCCACGGTGGGCAGGACAATACGTTTTTTCTTCATAATGTTTAGAGTGGCTGGAGAGATATCAGTTTTTGGTTCTTAATAACTGCCGGCAACGATAGTTGATTTAACGCCTTCGGCTTCCTGCGCGATCTTGACGCCGACCGAAGCGCCGATGCGCGTTGCGCCCGCTTCAAACATCGCGCGGGCGTCGTCGATTCCCTTTACGCCGCCGCTGGCTTTTACGCCCAGCGCAGACCCCACAGTCCGCCGCATCAAAGCGATATCGTCGACCGTAGCTCCGCCGGTTGAAAATCCGGTCGAGGTTTTTACAAAATCCGCTCCGGCATTTTTTGCCGCCAGGCAGGCGCGCACTTTTTCTTCATCCGTCAGCAGCGCGGTTTCGATGATCACCTTGCACAGCACGTGATTTTCATGCGCGGCATCCACCACGGCGCGGATATCGTCTTCGACCGTGCAGTCGTCGCCCGATTTGAGCGCGCCGACATTGATCACCATGTCCACTTCACGCGCGCCGTTAAAGATCGCGCGCCGCGCCTCGTAAGCTTTCACATCCGCCAGGGTCGCGCCCAGCGGGAAACCTATCACCGTGCAAACCGGCACGCCGCTTCCCTGCAAAAACTCGCTCGCGCGTTTTACCCAAGTCGGGTTGACGCACACCGAAGCAAATCCGAACTGCGCCGCCTCGTCGCACAATTTTTTGATATCGCGTTCCGCCGCGTCCGCTTTTAATAAGGTGTGGTCGATCAGGCTCGCCCAGTCGTGCGCAGTGGCGGTCGAGCCGAGCACGATCCCGATGCGTTCCGCTCCGGCATCGACAATGCGCTGCACATCGGCATGGCAAAACGTCGGGCAGTAATCGTCGCCGCCCAGACGCGCCAGCACCATGTCCGTTATCTGCTCGACCAGTTGATTGTAATTACCGTTCTGACTCATAGAAAAGTTGCCTATTGATATTAAACCTTAAAACGGGAAATTTGCAAAAATTAGGCGGACACAGATATTTTTAAGCAGCTTCATCCATCAATATAGCTCGAAGCGCAAAGTAACGGGGTCAGAACCGGGAACGTAGTGACCGGGTTCTTATCCGGCGGGCCAGATTCTGTTAGTTTTTTCGCTGCGCTCATTTACCCGGTCACTACCGTTCCCGGTTCTGACTTCATATCCCGGTCTTTTATTTTCATTCATAGGCCTTCTCACGTGAAAATTAAAGCTCTCTTTTTCCAGGCGTGTTTCCGCGCGCTTAGCTAACTTCCGGAGAAAACGCCTCGTCACGAAATATAACCGGTCGTATCATCTTGGTTAAAAGGTTGCCCGGCAGCCACTCATTTTATCTACATTATGTTGCTGATATTAAATCCTTTGTCGCTAAAGTTTGCAAAATTTTACTTGCCGTCGATGCAACCTTATCCCCCGTTTTACGTATCTATTCAACGAAGCCGCTAGTTTGAATTTCTTTTAAGAGGTTTTACGCGCTGATTTACAAACACCGAAAACTGCAGTTTTCATAATTCATAAAATAAGAGAGGTATCATATGTTTAAAAGAGCTTCTTTAGTGCTCTTGATGGGCTTGGTGTGTTTATTTTTAAGAAGTGGCGTGGTTCTCGGGCAAACATTTGCTGCGGATAAAAAAGCCGCGCCAAACGAGTATTCCAAAGATCTGTTCGGTAAAAAAGACGACGGGTCTTCCGGCGTCCGCCGTAAATTCGAGGCTGGAATTTTCTTTACTTCCCTCTCCCGCAGCGGCGACGGCGATCGGGTCGGGCTCGGCGGGCGTTTTACTTACGACTTCGCCACCTTTGGAAGCGGTAAATATATCGCGGCGTGGGATTCGGAAGTTAGCTTTCTGCCCGGCGACCGGTTCGTTTTCACGCCGCGCTCGAACGGCCGCGTGGTCCAGGGATTTTCCGGCCTGAAGATCGGACGCAAATGGGAAAAATTCGGCATCTTTGCCAAAGCGCGTCCCGGTTTTGTCCAATACACCCGCGGCAGACAAGGAGTAACAGGAACCAACGCGAACCCTTTCTTCACCTCGGAACGCGAAACCAACGCGGCCTTTGACGCCGGCGGCATCGTTGAATTTTATCCCACCAAACGGATCACCGCGCGGTTTGATGCCGGTGACACGATAGTGAGATTCGGCAGCCGGGGAAGCGCATTTTACGATTTCTTTAACGGCACGATCATCCCGGTACTTTTACCGTCGTCAGTGAAACATAACTTTAGTTTCAGCGCCGGAGTTGGTTTCCGGTTCTAATGGAGCGCGGGCATCCTGCCCGCAAAGATCGCTAGAGCGTCTAAATCTACAGGGGCGCGGGTATCCCGGCGCTTGCGGGCAGGATGCCCGCGCTCCATAGCTATCTTTTATATTGATGTTCGATATTATCTATCTTGGCGACGCGTTTTTTGTGGCGGTCTTCGGTGAGTTCGGTCCCTAAAAAAGCAGTGATTATCTCTTTAACTTCGGCGAGGTTATTTTGCCCGCTGCCCAGGCTGAGCACGTTGGCGCCGTTGTGTTCGCGGGAATTTTTTGCCAGCGCCACCGTGTAGCACGCCGCCGCGCGAACGCCGGGGACTTTATTTGCGGTCATGGCGCTGCCGATGCCCGCGCCGTCGATAATGATCCCGACGTCAGCTACCTTGTCAGCCACAGCCTTTGCCACGGCGTGCGCGTAGTCCGGATAATCGACCGCATCCGTGGAATTCGTGCCGAAGTCGCGCACCTGCACGCCCAACCCGGCGAGAAAATCTTTCAGGTCTTCTTTCATCTGAAACCCGCCGTGATCGGCGCCGATCGCCACCGAGCGCGCCTTTGACGAAAAGCGTTTCGATTCTTTTTTGACCAGCACGATGCCTTTTTCGCGGACCAGGTCGCTGGCCAGTGGTGTGAATCTCACTCCATCCGCCACGCGCAAACGCATTCCGGCCTCAAGGCCGCGCAGTTCATCCTCGGTTATCAGATTTTTCGCCGATTCATCGCGGTCGTAATCCGCCGCTGCCTGATCTTTTAGCGAGTTGACCTTCACATGCTGCGGGAAATTCGGCGCCGGCTCGTCTTCACCTTCCACAGGCGTATTTGCCAGCACTTCCTTGACCAGGGCGCGCACGCGGTCGCGTTGAGACTGTTCTTCTGCCATAAAAAATTTACAGGGATGAAGGGGATAAAAGGGATAAAATCTTCTTAGTTGTCGCTTGTTTCGTGTGTTTTCGTGGTTCCAGTTCTTCTAATTTTAATCTACGAAACGACACTACCAATTCAAAATTTTCTCAAATCCCTTCCATCCCCTTTATCCCTGTTTGAATTTCTTATAATATGTTCAGAAATCTTTCAACGCAAATTTTAGTAAATTCTTTTAAGGAAACGCGATATGTCTACATCGACCGTGCAGCAAACCACCGAATTCAGCAATCCTAACCTTGAAACGCTCTACACCGCCGACCAGATCCAGGTGCGCGTGGCCGAGCTCGGCGCGCAGATCACCGCCGAATACGCGGGCAAAGACCTTTATATCGTCGGCGTGCTCAAAGGTTCGTGCATTTTTCTGGCCGATCTGATCCGCCACATCGACCTGCCTATGGAGATCGATTTTATGGCCGTGTCCAGCTATAAGGACGCTCTGAAATCGACCGGCGACGTCGAGATCATCAAGGATCTGATGAAGCCCATCCGCGACCGGCACGTCATCATCGTGGAAGACATCGTGGACACCGGGCTGACGCTTTCGCACCTGCTCGAACTGCTCGGCACGCGCGGCGCGGCGTCGCTCCGGCTCGCCACCCTGCTCGACAAACCTGAACCGCGCATCAAAAAAGACCTGGTCATCGATTACACCGGTTTCCAGATCCCAAACAAATTTGTGGTCGGCTACGGGCTCGACGCCGCCGGGCGCTATCGCAACCTGCCCTTCATCGCCGCCGTCATCGATCCGAGCGTGGCTTAATTCAAAATTTTGATTCCTTTTATCACACCGAAGGTGTGACCGATAATAGCCAGGGGTGAAACCCCTGGTTAGAAACGTAAAAAACATCTGAGCCCCGAAGGGGCGGCAGAATTCCAGGCGCTTTCGGAGAATTTGTTGACCGTTACCTGTCGCTTTCGCCCCAGGCTGATTCAAGAGCTGAAGATCGCCTTAGCGCCTATCAGCAATATTTTGTTACGGTCGGCGTTGCCTATATCGGCCTGCGTAAAATTCATCTCGAACGACAACCCCAGGCCGCTAAAAACCCGCTTGCCGATATCGACGCCGTAAGTCGTTATAGACTTGAGCCCTTCTTCGTAGTGAGTATCCGAAGTGGATATAAGGCCGTTCAGATCCGGGTCCACCTTTCCCTTGAACAGTGTTGTATGGCCATCCATCGCCCAAAATGTGCCAAAAGCCGCATTCGACGCTGTCAGGTAGATCTCTACGCGGTCCACCCACACGGAAGATTCTTTAAAGACCGGTTCGGTTTTGGGCTGAAAAACCGAAAACCCCAGGATAGATTCGGTTCTTTCCACGCTCAGCGGAGTGGGAATGGAGAAATGCGCCGTCATGTGGGCATCGTAGTTTGCGTAGGCAAGGGTACCCTGCCTCTGGTGCTCGATCGTTAATTGTTTTTTCACCGGATCGTCCGGCGGTTCCGCCTGCACATGCGCCGAATTACCATGCACCCGCATCGAGGTATAACGGATCTCCTCGCTGAACTTTACCGCGGCAACTGAAAAACCAAAACCACCCATAATGTCTCTCTCCTTTATCTAAAAGGTAGCACCTGCCACATGTCATTACAATATTTTTTAAAGCTCCCCTCCTTACAAAGGAGGGGTGGCACGCGTAGCGTGACGGGGTGGTTCTCTCTTAAAGCTCCCCTCCTTACAAAGGAGGGGTGGTTCTCCGCGCCAACGGCGCGTTCTTGTCAGTAGCGTCGGCGTCAGCCGATGCGCATTCCTTATTGAGCACCAACGGCGCGCCGGATATTAGCCCGGGGTGACACCCCCCGGGTAACAACGACTACTGCACCCGCACTATCTCGATCGTAAAGGTCGTGGTCCAGCGATTTTTGTCCACGCGCTCGACCTTTTTATCCATCACCCTGAAAACGATCGTACGGACGCCGAAGTCTTTGTCGGGGTCGAGTTCAGGAAAGTTTTTGACGTTCGTCCACGAATACATTACCGAATGGTGAAAGGGGAGCTTGGGAAACTGCGTGAGGCGCATGCCGTACGCATCGCCAAAATTTACCCGGCCGCGATAGGTCCATCCCACGCGGAGCGTGCCGGTATAGGCGTTGACCACAGGCGGGGTACTCACGGCCATCGGTTTCGGCCTTTTAAGATTGCGCAGTTCATCGGCCGCGCGCAGCAGCGCCACGAGCGATGCCGGGTAATGTTTCTCGTTGTCTTTGCCGTCGACGCGAAAATTCTTTACCATCGTCCGCTTATAAATACTTTTCCAGTTAAAGATGACGGTGGTCTCAAGGCCGGAATCGGTCCAGAGCTGAAAAATGGGATACTCGCCTTTGGCGCTCAGAAAATCGTCTTCGGCGCCGAGCCGTTTTATTTCTTCGACCTGCGCGGCGCTGACTTTAAAAGTGCGTTTGACCAGTGAATAATTTCTCTCAAGATCACCCTCTTTCCACGGCGGATTTTCTTCGTACTCGGCGCTGCCGTCATCATACAAGCGCAGGTAAAGCTGCCGCGCGGGCATCAGCGACGACATCCCCAAGCCCCGGTTGCAGACGGTAAGCACGGGCTGCGGCCCTTTAAGCGGATCACTTTTGGCGGTCTCGCTGCAGACAGAAGTTTCCTTGTGTTGCGCGAGCGCAAGCGTGGGCAAGAGCAGAAGCGGGATCAAAAGAAGCATCTTCATGCCATATGGAACGCGCATGGCGGGGGAAACTTGCGTAAGTATGGAGCGCGGGCATCCTGCCCGCAAAGGCTGCTTTTGCAGCGAACGCCCGTATAAAAATAGATCTTCGAATGCCGTGCATTCGTTGCGGGCAGGGATGCCCGCGCTCCATATCACACTACTTTTACTACGATCATGGTCATGTCATCATGCTGTTTTGCGCCGGACGCGAATTCATCCGCTTGTGTGACGATATATTCAAGAATGCCTTTGGCGTCGCGGTCGTAGCATATTTTTAACTGCTCAAGCATCCGGTCTTCGCCCCATTCTTCTTCTGCCGGGTTCATCGCCTCGCTGATGCCGTCGGTAAAGCCCACCAGCAGATCGCCCGGTATTAATTCGACCTCGCCATAGGTGTAATTGATCAGTATCGGCGGCAGCATTCCGACCACCGCGCCGCCTTCTTCGAGACGGATGATTTCAAAGTCTGCGCTCCCGGAAAGTGGCCGCAGCAAAAACGGCGGGTTGTGGCCGGCGTTGACATAGGTGAACATGCGGTTTTCCGGCGCGTAGCGGCCATAGAAAAATGTCGCGTAACGGTTCGAGGTTGAGGCTTCATAGACCAGCGCGTTGACCTGCTTCATCAATTCCGCGAGATCGTTTTTGTAATGCTGCGCCTGCCCGCGCAAGCTGGCCTGCAGGCTGGCCATCATCAGCGAAGCGCCGATTCCTTTACCGGAAACATCGCCGATGGCGATACCGAATTTATTGTCGGGCAATTCGATAAAATCATAATAGTCGCCGCCCACGCCGAGCGCCGGACGGCACGCGCCATAATAATCCAGCCCTTCGATCGGCGGATGCTCCTGCGGGAATAATCGTTCCTGTACTTCGCGCGCGATCTCCAGCTCGCGATTAAGCCGCTCTTTCTGCGCCGCTTCGCTGACGAACGCTTCGGTCAGGCGTGAATTTTCCAGCGCCATTCCGGTTTGCGCGGCAACGAGTTTTAGCAGGCGAAGATCGTTCGGCGAGTAAGGTTCTTCCGAGCGTTTTGGGCTGAGGCTGATCACCCCGGAAAGATCGTCCTTGGCGCCCAGCGGCAACAGCAGTTGTGAATTAAGCTCGCGCAATTCTTCCCGCTCGTTTTCGCCCGCTTCCCTATTGACCCAGCTTTCTTCATCGTCCTGGTAGATGACGACCGGTTCGTTCTTTCTCAGCCTTTCGATGGATTTCCCGTTTTCGGACAGCGCGGCCTTAGGCGCTAAATCGTACCCGAGGGCATAGGCGGGCTGGAAAGTGGCGCCGTTTTTTAACAACAGCGCTACCTGCGGCACGTGTAAAGATTCACTTATTTTATTTGATACCGTTTCGAGCAGCGGCGCGGTTTCGATCATCGTGCGCACGTTTTCGCTCAGTTCGGTCAGGATCTGTTCGCTGTTATACGCTTCGCGGAAAAACCGGCGGTCGATCCAGACACGCAGCCGTTTAGCGGCAAAGTCGATGAGCGGGATCAGTGCCACCCCGGCCGCTACAAAGCCGATCTGCGCCGCCGTCTCCTGACCGAAATTGCGAATGATCAAAAACGTGCCGAAGATCACGGCGATCAATAAAATGACCTGCAATATTTGTACGCCTCTTTGCGCCAGCGCGTACTGCAATCCCTGGCGGACCACCACGCTGACATCCATGGCCCGGTGAACGACGATCACATAGGCCATCGTCAGCGGAAACAGCAAGAGCGCGCTCAGCGCAAAGATCGCAAACCAGGCCGGGACCAGATCAAAGAACGAACTCGGTCCGCCGCCCCGGGAAACCAGCCGCAGGATCACTATACCGAGCGACGGCAGCATTGCCACCGATGTTCCGACATACAGGATACGCAGGCGCCGGCGCGAATCTTTATTTTCGAGCGTGCCGCTCTTATAGGCCAGAATGGCAAAAAATAATCCGGTGGCGGTCATCGCCAGGATGGTAAAGATAGTGTCGTAAGGCTCGGTGAGATTATCGATCGGCTCCCACAGTGACCGCCAGCCGAAAAGCCTTCCGAGTTGTTCAAAGAAATTCAGGGTTGCGCCTACCGACAGCGGCACCAGCAGCAGCCATTTTATCCAGGGAAACTTTTTATCGACGTCCAATCTCTCGGGAAAATAAATTCCGAAAAGAAGCATCCAGATGCCCCAGGAGTTGATCAGCGTCTGCTGGAAAAAATAGATCAGCGTGCCGGTTTGGCCGCCTTCCATCGCGATCGAACCGACACTGAGCAGAAGCAGCAGCAGCACCCAGGCCAGCGGGTCGCGCGGCCGCACAAAGGCCACATAGAAACCAAGTAAAAATGAAACGGCCGGCAAAAGAAGCAGAAAAATAAGCGTTATCGCCCCGTCGCGCAGCGTTTGTCCGAGCGACATTTGCAGCGGCTGTCCGGTGATCTGCAGGTCGATCGTAGAGACGCTGCCGTTTTCCCCTTCGCGCTCGACCGTAAATACCGATACTTCCCCCACCTTTGCCGAGCCTATAGCATCCTGCCAGGAAGCGTCGTCAATTATCCGGCGGCCATTGATCGCGACCAGCCCGTCGCCGGGTTTCATGCCGCCCTCTACCGCTTCGGGCATCGGCTCACCCACCCTGTGCTTTGAAAACTCGAACGGAACGCGCACCGACGAAGACTGAAACACGAGCCGCCCCAACCCTTTGAACACACGGTTGGAATGCAGCGTGAAAACAGTCGCCGTCAAGAGAAAGAACAGCGTTAGCGGGACATAGAGGAGCGTGAACCTTTTCATAGATCCCGACTAATTTACGTTATTTGAAGGAAAAATTCACCTTTTTCGGCTTAGAAATAAAAGAGGCAGGGGAATCCAAAATTCCCTGCCTTCTGTTTACTGCTACTGCCTGCTGCTCTTGCCTACTGTTCACCGCTGCCAGCGGATTTCTTGGCGCGTTTATTTTCGTACATCGCGGTATCGGCCAGCTTGATCAGATCGGCGAGCGAATCATCGGATTCGGGGTCGACGCAGATCATGCCCCAGCTCGCGTCCAGGCGGTAGGGCTTTCCGCTGGCCGCGTTATATTCGTCGATCTTCGCTTTCAGGCGGGCGGGAAGAATTTCAGCGATATCGTCCTGCGCGTTGATCGCCAGCGCGACAAACTCGTCACCGGCCGGGCGCGCGAGAATATCGGAATCACGAAAAGCTCTTCTCATGATGCCGCTGATCTTTTTGATCGCGGCGGAGCCTTCCAAATGGCCGTACACGTCGTTGATATTTTTCAACCCGTCCATATCGGCCACCATCAGCCATAAACCTTTTCCGACCTTGCGTTCGCGAAAGAGTTTAAGCTGCTGCTCGGCGTGCAGAAAAAATCCGCGGCGATTATAAAGGCCGGTCAGATCGTCGTGCAGCGAAAGGTCCTCGAGCTCGGCGTTAGCCTTCTGCAGCATCAGCGATGCGCGGCGTAGTTCCAGCCGCAGCGACACCTGCCGCGCCAGCGCCTGCAGCCCGTCTAATTGCTGCGGGCTAAGATCGCGAGGCTCGCGGTCGATCACGCACAGGGTTCCCAGCGCGAGATTTTCCCGCGTAAGTAACGGGGCGCCCGCATAGAAACGGATAAAAGGCTCCGAGGTGACAAAAGGATTGTTGGCGAACCGTTTGTCCAGCAAGGCATCGGGCACGACCATCGGCGAAGAATACATGATAGTGTGCGCGCAAAAAGCATCTTTGCGCGGAGTGTTCCCCACTTCAAAACCGATGATCGATTTAGGCCACGAACGGTCTTCGTCTATCAAGGCAATAGAAGCTATCGGCGTACCGCAGATCTGCGCCGCCAGAAATGTAATGTCGTCGTATTCCTGCTCGCCGGGCGTGTCCAGTATCTGATGCTCGCGCAAAGCGGCCAGCCGGTCTTCTTCGTTTGTGGGTAACGGAAACGTCATAACTCCAATTTTAGCAAAAATAACGCCCTCATCACCAAAATTATTTCCACTGGAGCGCGGACGGCTCGTCCGCAATGAACGCGCTAGCGTTAGAATAGTACACGGATACCACGGATCGGACGGATGTAACTGATCTGAACGATCCGCGAAAATCTGTTTTATCCGTTAAATCCGTGTTCTATAGATTTCTTAGGCTGCCGTGCAGCCTTTGCGGACGAGTCGTCCGCGCTCCCAGTAGTTACTTATTATAAAACCGCCACCCCGGTTTTTGATCGCGCGTGAGTTTTTGTTTGGTCAAGATGGCGCGGACCATTTCTACCGGGATCGAGCCTTCGCGCAGGATCGCGTCATGAAATTCGCGGTTGGTCATTTTCTTTGAATCGACCAGATCGTGATGCAGCGAGTAAAACTGCAGCCCGCCCATCATATAAGCGATCTGGTAAAGCGGCCCGTAATCACCGGCGAATGAGCGGCGCACTTCGGCCGCTGCGTTATCGCGTTCGTGGCCGACGCGTTCGACCAGAAAATCGACTGCTTCCTGCGGCGTCATTTTTTCCAGGTGAAAGCTGAGCGAGAAAATTATTCGCGCACAGCGGTGCATCCTCCAAAAGAGCGCGCCTACTTTATCTTCCGGCGTTTTATCGAACCCCATATCCCAGAGCAAAAATTCCCAGTAAAGCGCCCAGCCTTCGGTCCAGAAAGGCGTGCGGAAAATGTCGCGGTACGGGCGAAAGCGGCGGTTCATATATTGCTGCAGGTGATGGCCGGGAATGAGCTCGTGAAAGACGGTGGCGTGTGAAAAATGCGGGTTGTTTCCGCGCATCGACATCATCTTTTGCTCGTGCGTCATCCCGCTTGTAGGATAGGAAACAAGCACCGTTTCACCGCCCAGAAAAAAAGGCGCGACGAGCTGTCGTTCGGGCGTCATCATCTCCATCCGCCACGATTCTTCGGCCAGTTTAGGCACGGTGACCAGGTCGTTTTTCTTGACGAAATCCGTCGCCTGCCGGGCGAGATCGCGGATCAGCGCCGCCTGCTTGCCCGGCTCGACATATTTTTGCTTGACGATCTCGAGCGCCTTTTTCCAATCGTCGCCGTAGCCCATTGCACTGGAAGCCTTTTTCATCTCCGCCTCGCACCAGGCAAATTCCTTGTTGGCGAGTTCGATCAATTCTTCGGGTGTGTAAGGAATGCGCTCGAATTCAAGTTCTTCCATCAACCCCTGGCGTCCGATCGGATCGCCGATGATGGTCGTCTTGTCGTCCGGTTTTATCCCGACCATTTTGTCGAGCAAAAATGCCTGGTATTTTTCAAGCGCCGTATCGACCGCCTTGTACGGCTCCGCGTTCCACCAGGTATATTCCGGGTCGTAGCCCGTATAAAAAGTGTTCCAGTTTCGCAGCGTGCTGCGCAGGCCCGCGACGGTGCGCGCCGCGCGGTTGGCCACGGTAGGTTTCGGCCACAACGATTTGGCGTTCTCAAAATTTTTCTGCCGGTCGGTTATCAGCTTTGCCAGCGCGCTCAGCGTGCCGGCGGTCTTTGCCGAATCGAGCGTTTCCAATCTGCGGCGTGAATCTTCCAAATTACTGATCGTCAGGGCAAAAGGTATCAGCGCGTCCATTTCCTTTAACTGCGCTTCAAATCGCGCGAGCTCTTTCTGCTCATGATCGAGATAATTTTTAAACAGCAGATGATCGATCTGCTCATCATGATCGAGCGTAGCGAAATCCGTCTTGCTCAGGATCGACAGATAGTCGGCGTACAATTGCCGGAATCGCGCCAGGCGGTTGGGCGACGTTTGCGCGCTATAAAAACGATTGAGCGCGCCGTAATCCTGGTCAAAATTTTCGATCACGCCGCGCAGCCGGCTGGGCGGTTCGCTGTAGCTATTTAACGCATCATTATTTTGATTATTTTGCCCCAGGGCAGCGGGAATGCCGCAGATGATAAGTATCAGAAAACACAAGAACGCCTTCGTTTTAAAACGCCGCATAATTGACCTTTCTTTTCACTTCTTTTTTCGCAGCTAAAGTATCATTTGCCGCGCAAAAATAAAAGCGCTCTTCAACACGAGCGCCGGACGGGCGTTAATTTAAATTTAGCAGGAGGCGTTTTCGCGTTTCGGCTATTAGCGGCTGCCGAAATTTATATACGATGAAAGGTTAGCGGCCCAGATAACAAATCCAAGCAGCAATAAAACCACGGCAACAATGGCTATCGATAATCCATAGCGCTTGATCTTGCCTTCGTCATGTATATCGGGCAGGTTGTGGTCGGTCGAAATCGTTCGTGCCATTAGATTCTCCCTTCTACAGAGAACTTACCGCAATAAACGTTCCAAAGCAATAAAAATGCGGTTAAGGAATTGTCCGGCTTAATTAATGTATGGAAATAAAACGCGGAAAGTATGGAGCGCGGGCATCCTGCCCGCACGTGACAAAGTCCCCGGAATATTCTAGACATCGGCCGCGATTAGGATAACATTGTCAGGATAAAGATCTGAGGCCTTTCCATTTATGAGCCCTAAAACAAAACTGTTCCTCATTCTCTGGCTGGCGGGATTAAGCGGCGTACTTTCATTTTTGTTGATCGATATTAACGTGCTGTTGGCTAATTTGCCTTTGCCGGATAGCGTTGAAGTTCCGTTCTTCACTCCGTTGATGAAAGTGCTAAGCCTGATCCAGCCGACGATCATTATGTCCCTGGCGGTCCTTATCGGGGTCGTGCTCGCGGGGAAAGTTGGTTTGCATGCGCCTGCGGCCGAAGCTATTGCGGGCGTCAATAAAAACGGCGAGAAGTTTTGGCCGGCGCTAAAAGCGCAGATCGTTCCGGGCATCCTCGGCGGCGTGGGCGGAGGTATCGCCATCGTTCTGCTTTCACTCTGGGCGAGATCCTTTTTTTCTGTTGAAACCACCACGCGTATCTCTGAGTTGGGTAAACTTCTGCCGCTTGCGACGCGCTTTCTCTATGGCGGCATCCTCGAAGAAATATTGCTGCGCTGGGGAGTGATGACTCTGCTGGTGTGGCTGATGTGGGTGGTTGCGCGGCGCGTGCTGCAAAGAGGACAAGAGAAAACCAATGCGAAACCAAAAGCCGGTTATTTTCTCGCCGCGATCTTTATTTCCGCATTTATTTTCGGCATCGGCCACTTGCCCATCGCTCTAATGATCGTGCCCGAACCTACCGTCATTTTTGTATTATTTGTCATCATCGCCAATTCAGTTTTCGGAATAATTGCGGGTTTTCTTTATTGGAAGAAAGGGCTCGAGTCAGCGATCATCGCTCACATCCTGTGTCACGTCACGATGTTCGCGGCCAGCTATTTCGGCGCTTATTTTTAGTTGCAGCTCAAGGCAGGTCTAAAGCGCCGCTGGGGACCTTACTGGTAAATTTCATGCCGATCTTCAGTTCGATCTCCTTACCGTTGTTTGAGGCAATACCGGAGACCCTCGCTTTAGAAGTTTTTTCCTTTAATTCAGTGACCGTCACTCGCAAACTCCCTGACGAATTTTCGTAGTAAAAAGCCATTCCTTCGATTATCTTCGCGTCACTGCCCATATTCAAAACGACCGTCTTATTATTATAAGCAGGGCTCTTTTCGTCTGTTATTATCGCGGTGATCTTTGGCTTGATCGCTTTCATCGTCATAACCGGCGTGTATTCTTTCGGCAAGTTTGGCAAGCCTGCGCGCGGTTTTTGAATATCCCTGCTTTTTACAAAGTATTCAACGATCTGCGATCCCGCACCCGAATGAACGGCGTATGCAAAATGCAACAGTTTATCCGATGGGATCAAGAAATGCTGTTCGCCCCACTTTACCGGCACCATCTCAATCGGCACTGATAGAAAATTCAAATGTTCTTTACCGATCTCCGGTTGAAGGGTCAGGCGGTTATCCGAGAACGCGGCTTTTCCAAAATTTATCATGGAAGGCCCGAAAGTGTGATGGCTGCCCCACGCCAAAAAACCTCCACCATCAGACCACATTAAAATGGTTGGATGGTGGTCGCCTGATTCGTACGCTCCATTCCATTCGTTTTTTTCGAGAGAGATTTCCTCTCTGATCAAACCACTTCTCTTTTGAAGGAGTTCGTAATGTTCATCTGAAATAGGAGAGTCGTGGGGATTATTATTTTGCGCAAACAACTGTAAGGAACATAAACAGAACACGATTATTAATTGTGCGGTTAGGTGTTTTGAAAGTTTCGATGCAAGAGAGTGGTTCATAAAAACCGCATTTTCTTCGGAATGGATAATAACTGATAGATGATAGAGAAGAGATCCGAAATCTACCAGTTATTATCTATTCCGAATGGTCGAATATGATAACAGCACAAGTGCGAATTTCTCACGCATTTATTAAATCTCACTCAAAAAACTCACGCCATCTTTTAACTCCACTCCAAAGTTTTCCGCGATGGTTTGGCCGATGTCGGAGAGAGATTGCCTAATACCCAGATCGACTCCCTGCGCGGCGGATTTTCCGTACACGAGCAGCGGCGCATATTCGCGGGTATGGTCGGAGCCTTCTTTGGTCGGATCGTTGCCGTGGTCGGCGGTGATGACGATCAGGTCATGCTCGCGCATCGCGTCCATTATTTCCGGCAGGCGCGTGTCGAAATGTTCGAGCGCCCTGGCATAGCCCTCAGTGTCGCGGCGGTGGCCATAGAGCATATCAAAATCGACCAGGTTGGAAAATATCATCCCGGTTGATTCGGCGTTCAGCGCATTAATGGTTTGATCGATGGATTGGTCGTTATTCTTGGCGGTCAGATCTTCGGTCACGCCCATCGAATCGTAGATCGAAGCGATCTTGCCGATGCAGACCACATCCTGTCCATTCTCCTGCAAGATCTGCAGCAGATTTTCTTTAGGGGGCGGCACGGCATAGTCGTGACGATTTTCGGTGCGTTTGAAATTGTCGGCCGCGGTGCCTAAAAAAGGTCGCGCGATCACCCGCCCGACGCGGTCCGGCCCATCCAGAATTTTCCGCGCGATCTCGCACATTTCATAGAGCCGGTCGACGGGGATAATTTCTTCGTGCGCGGCGATCTGGAAAACGGAATCGGCGGAAGTATAGACGATCGGCTTGCCGGTTTTAATATGTTCTTCGCCCAAGTCTTTGATGATCTCAGTCCCGCTGGCAGGAACGTTTCCCAGCACGCCGGGCACATTGGTAAGCGCCGTGAACTGGTCTAAAATTCGCGGCGGAAAGCCGTCGGGAAAAGTTGGAAAAGCTTTTTCCAAAATGATGCCCGCCATCTCCCAGTGGCCGGTGGTGGTATCTTTACCGTTTGATTTTAGCGTGCACTTTCCGTAAGAGCCGATGGGTGTATCGATCGCCGGCAAGTCCGCCAGCGGGCGGATGTTTCCCAGGCCCAGCTTTTGCAGATTCGGCAAATGTACTTTGCGTGATTTGAGAATGTTGCCAAGCGTATCCGCGCCGGCGTCGCCCCAGGCGGCGGCATCGGGCATCTCGCCGATCCCGGCCGAGTCTAAAACCATCAAAACGATACGATTGAACTTTTGGGTAAATTTTTCCGTCATAACCTTTACACGGGCTTTGTCTATAAAGTCAGAAATTTGTTTTATGTTTTGTTCGTGTCTTTTTAGTGTGATTTCGTGGTTTCAGGTCTTAAAAACTTCGGGAATCAAAGACTTAAGACTGGAACCACGAAACCACACGAAGTAACACGAAAACTGCAAAAAACTTGATACATCTACTTTATAGGCGAAGCCGTTTGCAAGTTAAAATTATTGCTTTACCGGCGCAGGCGCCTATAATATTTCGTACTAGACACTATTCTACCGGCCATTTCCGTTAAAAGGAATTCCTGCAATGTCTGAATTTAGCCCAAAATTTAACAGGCGAAAATTTTTAAGAGATACGTTGGCTTTAGGCGGCGGGTATTTTTTGTTTCAGCAAACGCTTTCACGCCTCGCATTTTCTCAAACTGAAAAGATCCTCACTATGCCGGAAAGTCTCTATGGCCCGCTCAGCCCGGTGGCGGCGGCAAACACCGGCGAAGTTTTATTATCGCTGCCCAGCGGGTTTCAGTATAACGTTTTTGGCAAGACTGGTGTGATGATGTCCGATTCGCGGCCCACGCCAAAGGCGCACGACGGTATGGGCGTTTTCGACGGCCTCCCTAACCATTGGACGATCGTGCGTAATCATGAAATTCTGGATTTTGCCGGAAGCCCCGGCACCGTCAGCGACTCCCGGCCGTATGATCCGCTGGCCGGTGGCGGGACGACAAACCTGGTGATCAATAAAGCCACCCGCCTTTTGGCGAGCGACTTTGTCACGTTAAGCGGGACGGTTAGAAATTGCAGCGGCGGCATGACTCCGTGGGGAACGTGGATAACGTGCGAAGAAACGACCGCAGGGAAACTCGCGGGTTTTTCCAAACCTCACGGTTATTGTTTTGAGGTCGGCGTAAATGTTATTTCTTCGCCGCCGCCATCGCCGCTAAAACAAATGGGCCGCTTTCGGCATGAAGGCGCCGCCGTCGACAGAAAGACCGGGATCGTTTATTTGACGGAGGATAATCCGGATGCAAACTCAGGCTTTTACCGCTACGTTCCGACCAATCACGGCAGGCTGGCCCAGGGCGGAAAATTACAGATCCTGAAGATACGCGGAAATCCGAATTACGACACCCGGACAGCTCAAACCGTGGGAAATACCTTACTAGTGGATTGGGTAGATATTCCCGACCCTGACCCGGCGAGCGCGGAAACAAATCCGGCGGCGGTGTTTGATCAGGGTTGGAATGCGGGCGCTGCCGCCTTTGCCCGGCTCGAAGGATGCTATGCGGAATTTGAACGCATTATTTTTATTTCAACGACCGGCGGAAATGCCGGGATCGGGCAAGTGTGGGAATATCACGACCGTAAAGGAAATTCCGGGCGGCTAAAACTGTTGTATGAATCGCCTTCGGCGGCAACTCTGAATGTTCCCGACAATGTTTGTTTCGGGCCTAAAGGAAATATTTTTATGACCGAAGATAACGGATTGGATGTTCATATCCGCATCCTGGGCCCGAATGGAGCAGTCTCTGATCTTGCGCAAAACATCGTGCCGGAATTCACGGCTTACGAATTCACCGGGTGCTGTTTTAACCCCGGCCGGTCGGTGCTCTTCGTCAACCTCCAGACACCAGGGCTGACATTTGCGATCTGGGGCCCGTGGTAAAAATAGGAAGCCCTTGTTTGACGCGCGGGCTACCGGCACTGCGGAGCCCGATCTCTTATTTCTTTGGCGCTTGATAACCTTCGCGCGCGCGCACGACGGTTCCCGCGGGCAGGCCCTTCAGTTGCACGCTGATCTTGCGAAAGGCGCCGTTTCTGGCTTCATTGTCCGAATAATAACCGAGGCTGTATTTTGTTCCGATCTCCTGCGCCACTTTATCAAAAGCGGCTTTTGCGCTGCGCAGATCGGCGATCGGAAAAACCTGTCCGCCGGATGAGCGCGCCAGATCTTTCATCTCGCCATCGGCGATCTGGTAAAGTCTTTTGCTGATATCGAGCCGCTCAAATTCTCCGATCTTGCAAAAATCGTAGATCCTTTCAAAGCTGGCCTGGGGATAAAATTTATTGTAGTAGCGTTGAATTTGCGCTTTGGAAAACCACAGCGAGCTGTGGCAATCGCCCAGCACTTTACTTTCAAAATATTCGCGGGTATCCACCTGGATGAAATAACAGATCAGGCCGGCTTTTGCCAGTTGATTTTTAACTGCCTCGAACTGCGCGATGCTGTTTGAATCCACGCCGTCGGTCAGCGCCACCAGCGCGCGGCGGCCGCGAAATTGATCTGCGGGTTTTTTGTCAAAGACTTTTTCCACCACCTGGGCCAGGCTGTCGTAATAAGGAGTGCCGTTGCTGGTTTTCATTCCATCCAGGGCAGCTTTCATCTCGTCTCTCTGATCGGTCAGGTTAAGCAAGACCTCGCTGGCGGCGCGCTCCTGCCCTTCCGGCCCGTCCGTTCTGTAGGCAATGATCGAAACGCGGTCGCCCGGCCGCAGCGAAGAGATAAAACTCTGCGCGGCGCTTTGAATTAACTGCAGATCCGCGCGGGTCGAACCTGACGTGTCGAGTAAAAGAGCTACTTCGAACGGCGCCGACGTGGTGGCAAAATCCGAGATATCCTGCTTCTTCCCGTCTTCATAGAGAACGAAATTTACGGGCTTCAAATTTAATAGCGGGCGGCCCGCCTTATCCGTTACCACCACCGGCACATCGATCAACTGGGTCTCGACGCGAATGACCTCGTCTTCTTCTTTCTTGTCCGTTTGCGCAGACGACGTCCACACCGCGCCAAGTGCGAAAATCACCAATAAAAAAATCCTGGCTGTTTTCATTTCAAAGTCACCTGTTGATCAACCTTATCCATCGATTTTAACAAAAATCCCGATGTCGAGAAAATTTTCTTAAATCCCCGTAAATATCTACCTCTTGTAACTGTTTTGTGATATGCTTCGGGGAAAATTGTGTCTAAATACCAGCCTCGTTTTCTTGTTTTACGCATTGAAACGAAAGTTATCCTGCGTATTTTGCTATTAAAGCTTTTATTTGAGAGGGAGATTGATATGAAAAGGATTATAAATAACAGGACGAGGATGCTTTGGTGCCTCGTCGTTCTTTTTTTGATCGGAATATTTCAGCTTGCCGGCAGCACTATCAACCCGGCCAAAGCTCAAAAAGGCCGCGGCCTGCTCGCGCCTGAAAACACCACTCCTCAAACGCTTCCATTTAGCCAGAACTGGACGAACGCGGGTTTGATCACCGCTAATGACGATTGGGCAGGCGTGCCCGGGATCGTGGGATTTTTGGGAGATTTTGACCCCGGCCCCGCTGTCACAGGAGTTGATCCTCGCACTTTATTGACCCCTTTCGGAACAAATAATATTGATGTCATCGCAAATCAAGCCAGCGTTGCTCTAACCAACGGCGGCGTGGCGGAATTCGACGGTATCGCCAACCCGGTGGTTGCCTTACAGGGATCGGGAACGGCTGATGCTCCGAGTATCGTGATCTTTCTCAACACCACGGGATTTAGCAGCATCAATTTTACTTGTAATATTCGCGATGTCGACGATTCGGCGGATAGCGCCACTCAGCAGGTAGACGTTCAATACCGCGTGGGCGGTGCCGGAAACTACGCTTCCGTTACCGGAGGCTACATCGCTGATGCTTCCTCGGGGCCGAGCACCACGATGGTCACCCCGTTGAATTTAACTCTCCCCGCGGCGGCTGACAATCAACCGCTGGTGGAGATCAGGATCATTACGACCAACGCCATCGGCAGCGATGAATGGGTCGGTGCGGACGATATCAACGTCACCGGATCACCGGTCGTGGTAAACACCCAGCACGTGATCGATTTCAACGGTGACGGCAAGACCGATTGGTCCCTGGTGAGAAACACCGGCGGCGGCCCGAGCGGACAGATCACCTGGTTCACCCAATATAACGGCGCTGCGGGCGGACAAGGTGACGCCTGGGGCACGGCCAGCGACCAATTCACACCGGCGGATTACGACGGCGATAACAAGACAGATGTTTCCATCTGGCGTCCGGGTCCGTCCGGCACCGCTGCCTGGTATACGCTTTTAAGCTCCACCGGAACAGCCCGCGTTGAGCTCTTCGGACAGACGGGTGACCAATCGGATGTAACGGGTGATTATAACGGCGACGGCAAAGATGACATCGCGGTCTATCGTCCGGGCGCAACCTCAGGAGATCCGAGCTTCTGGTACTGGCGCACGGCCCAAAACGGCCCCGTGTTCGCGGTCCAGTGGGGACAGAACGGCGACTTCCCGGCGCCCGGCGATTATGACGGCGACGGCAAGAACGATTTCGCCGTGCAGCGTAATGCCGGCGGCGGCCAGGCCCGCTTCTGGAGACTGTTTGCCACGGGCTCATCCGATTCGCTCGTTTTCGGCACCCCGACGGACGTGATCGTGCCCGGCGATTATGACGCCGACGGCAAGACCGATATCGCAGTGATCAGAGGCGTCAGCGGCCAGTGGCTCTGGTGGATACACCCGAGCGCGGGCGGCGCGGATACTGCCACCTTCTGGGGCAACTCCGCCACCGACTTCCCGGCGATGGGCGATTATGACGGTGACGGCAAATCAGACCTCGCGGTCTGGAGGCCGGATATCGACCCGAGTAATACTTACTTCTTTGTTAACCGTTCGAACGGCAGCGGGCTGCTGGCCTTCGAATGGGGACAAAACGGTGATTACCCGGTGGCGAACGTCAATGCGCATTGATGTTCACATTGGATAGATAAAAAAGGCCGGATCATTCCGGCCTTTTTTTTAGCGCCGAATTCATTCGGCACGAACGCACCGCGTTCGCCGGCCGCCTGAAGACGGAACTTAAAACAAAGACTTTCATGTTTTCTCCGATAACGGTAATATCATATGGTTCAGAGTAATATCAGATTGTTCAGTCTAAAAACGTCAGGGAGGAGAAGTATGAAAACTTTTTTTATCGATCCCGCTTCCACGTATTTGTCTGTTAAAAAATTCTGCTCAAAGCAAGCAGGATCGTTATCAATTCTAGTTGCGGTTTGTTTTGCGGCGACTTCCGTGTTGGGGGCCACATTTCCCGCCAACGCTCCGTCGCTCGGTGCGATCCCCGATTCCGATATCGGCTCGCCCGTTTGCCAAAATTTATCAACCACTTTCAAGGACGTCACCTTCACGGTGACCGGCCTGAGCGGAAATGTCAGCAGCGCTATTATTTCATTCAGCGCTTCGCACACGTTCCTGCAGGACCTTGAAGTTTCGCTGCGCGCGCCGGGCGGTTCGCCGTCGCACCTGCTGTTCTCGGCGACGGGAACGACTTCGACCGTGGCTAACACCTGCGCGGGAAGCGCCAATGATCTTTCGACGGCAAACACTTACACTTTTGCCGATACGGCGGCGGCCAACTGGTGGACGACGGCGGCCACTAACCCCGTTCCGACCAGCACCAACCGCACGGTAGTAGCAGGCCCGACGAGCAATCCTCCCGCGACGACGAGCCTTAACACTACTTTTGCTTCAACCCCGGCTAACGGTACCTGGACGCTTCGTTTCCGCGATCGCGGCGCGGGCGACACCGGAACCGTGACGGCGGCAAGTTTGAACCTGACGGCCGTCATCGTAGACCCCTTCATTAACTATTTGGACATGAACGGCGACGGCAAGACCGACTGGATCGTCGTAAGAAATACGGGCGGCGGCCCGACGGGCCAGGTCACCTGGTTCACCAACTATAACGGTTTGGCTACCGGCCAGACCGATCCGTGGGGGATCGCGACCGACTTCTTTGTGCCGGGCAACTATGACGCCGACACCAAGACGGATGTCTCTGTTTGGAGGCCCGGCCCGGCTGGTTCAGCCGCCTGGTATACGCTCCAAAGCGCCACCGCAACTCTCAGGGCCGAAAACTTCGGACAGAGCGGTGACGATCCGACTGTAATAGGCGATTACAACGGCGACGGCTTGGATGACATCGCGGTCTATCGCGCCGGCGCAGCTTCGGGCGACCCGAGCTTCTGGTACTGGCGTACGGCAGTCAATGGGCCGGTCTTCGCGGTTCAATGGGGACAGAATGGCGACTTCTTAGCACCTGGCGACTATGACGGCGACGGCAAAAATGACTTTGTCATTCAGCGCAATGCCGGCGGCGGCCAGGCCCGCTTCTGGAGATTGTTTGCCACCGGTTCGAGTGATTCGCTTGTCTTCGGAACCCCGACAGACGTTGTCCTTCCGGGCGACTATGACGGCGACGGCAAAACCGATCTCACTGTGATCCGCGGCGTCAGCGGCCAGATCCTGTGGTGGACGCATCCGAGCAGCGGCGGCGCCGACACGGCTAACTTCTGGGGCAACTCTGCCACTGACTTCCCGACGCAGGGAGACTACGACGGCGACGGCAAGACGGACAGAGCGATCTGGAGACCGAATGCCGACCCGACCCAGAATCTCTTCTTTGTCGATCGTTCGAATGGCAGCGGATTGCTGACCTTCGAATGGGGCCAGAACGGAGACTATCCGGTTGCTAACTACAACGCGCACTAAGCCCCGCACTAAGCTCGGATACGTTATCCGTGAAAAAGGGATGAGTATTTTGCTCATCCCTTTTTATTTTTTTATCGAAAATGTGCGCGTTGGTGATGAGGTCGGAACCGGGAATGGTAGTGACCGGGTTCTTCTTTGATGAGCGGGATACTGTTAGTTTTTTTCGCTACGCTCATTTACCCGGTCACTACCGTTCCCGGTTCCGACCCGTTGCTTTTTGACTTCAACAATATTTATTGGCAGCGCCATTTAAATTTTAATTTTCGGTTTTTTCCTTAGTAGAGGTAGTATCTGTAGTGTTAGGGAGGAGAGAGTATGAAAAACTTTTTTATCGACCCCACTTTTACATCTGTATTTAAAAGATCTGCCTGGATGGTTTTTATTGCGATCTGCCTTGTTGCGAGAACCTCGTTCGCGAGTACGTTTCCAGCGAACCCGGCGTCATTAGGCGCGATCCCGGATTCGGACATCGGTTCGCCTGTTTGTCAAAATAATTCGACAACTTTTAGAGACGTCACTTTTACGGTCACGGGAGTGTCCGGGCCGGCGTTTGTCACGGCAGTATCTTTTAATGCCTCGCACACCTTTTTGCAGGACCTGGAGGTTTCGCTGCGCGCGCCGGGAGGTTCGCCCTCCCATCTACTCTTCTCCTCCACCGGAACGACCTCGACCGTGGCCAACACCTGCGCGGGCAGCGCCAATGATCTGTCCAGCGCAAACACATATACTTTTTCCGATGGTGCATCTGCCAACTGGTGGACGACAGCGGCCACTAACCCGGTCCCGACCAGCAGCAACCGTACGGTAGTAGCAGGCCCGACCTCCAATCCTCCCGCGACAACCAATATGGGCGTGACGTTCTTTTCGGCCGGCGCAAACGGGACCTGGACATTGCGTTTTCGCGATCGCGGGGCAGGCGACACGGGCACGGTCACCGCGGCGGGTTTGACCCTAATGGTCGAGCCGCCGATAAACGGTTATCTGGATATGAACGGTGACGGCAAGACCGATTGGTCGGTGATACGAAACGCCGGCGGCCCGAGCGGACAGTTGACCTGGTATACCCAATATAACGGCCTTGCCGGCGGACAGACCGACCCGTGGGGGCTGCAGACCGATACCATCGCCCCGGGTGATTACGACGGCGACGGCAAGACCGACATTTCCGTCTGGCGTCCGGGGCCGGCCGGCGCCGCCGTGTGGTACACGCTGCTGAGTTCGAACGGCACCGCGCGGATAGAGGCTTTCGGGCAATCCGGCGATTTTGCCAATGTGCAGGGCGATTATGACGGCGACGGCAAAGATGACATCGCCGTCTATCGTCCCAGTAATTCCCCGACGACCGATCCCAGCATCTGGTACTACCGGACGGCGCAAAACGGCCCGGTCTTTGCCGTGCCATGGGGCCAGATGGGTGATTTTTCGGCCAGCGGCGATTACGACAACGACGGCAAAAACGATTTTGTCATCCAGCGCAATGCCGGCGGCGGCCAGGCCCGTTTCTGGATACTGTTCGCCACCGGAAGCATTACGTCGTTTGTTTTCGGCGCCCCGGCAGACCTGATCGCCCCCGGCGATTATGACGGTGACGGCAAGACCGATATCGCTGTTGTCAAAGGCTTAAACGGACAAATGATCTGGTGGATACACCCGAGCACCGGCGGCCCCGATACCGCTACCTTCTGGGGACTCTCTACCGACTTCCCGACGCCGGGAGACTATGACGGCGACGGCAGGACCGACATCGCTTTATGGCGGCCGAGCGCCACGCCCGGAGGAAGTACCTTTTTCGTGAACAAGAGCACGGGCGGCGTGCAAACTTTCGCCTGGGGCGCGCAGGGAGATTACCCGACGGCCAGCTCCGGTACCCACTAGATGAAAGTCCAGAGAGTCGTGAGTGGAGAGTCTGTTTAAAGATCTATCTTCAAAGTCCCCAACGGGGACAAAGAAAATAGCCCAAGGTAAGTGAGCAAAGCGAGCGCCACCCTGGGTAGGATTCCCAAAAACGTTCCAGCCCTGAAAGGGCGGTAGAACTGCGGTCTGCCGCCCTTTCAGGGCTAATATTAAATTGATCGTTTGTTACCCAAAAGTCTGAGGGTCTGAAGCCCTAGGCTATCTCTCCAGTCCGCTGCGCGGAATACCGTTTTCAAATTTGGCCCGCCAACCCACTTAGCAAAAAATATTGACTCCCTGCCTGGTTAGGCATATGATGGGCTAAATTTCGGAACTTCCACGTCCCGTTCAAATAACAGTAATCATGGTGTCAGGGTTTAAGTCGGGCACTGCCGCTACATTTGTTTTTGTCCCTTTGAAAGGAGGAGACTACATGAAAGCTCTCTTACGCATCCAAACCGATGCGGATTCCCAACATTCACTCTTGTTCGAAGAAGTAAAAAAATACGGCGGGAAACTGCCTGGATGGTTATTTACTTTTATCGCAGCGTGTTTTGCCGTTACCTGGTCTTTTGGAGCGACCTTTCCCGCTAGCGTCCCGTCTTTAGGGCCGATCCCCGATTCCGACATCGGTTCGCCGGTTTGTCAAAACAATTCGACGACGTTTAGAGATGTAACTTTTAACGTGACGGGTTTAAGCGGAACGGTCTCGGCGGTGGCGGTATCTTTCAGCGCGTCGCACACATTTTTGCAGGACCTCGAAGTGTCGCTGCGCGGCCCGGGCATGGTCCCGACACACTTGCTTTTTGCCGTTACTGGAACTACTTCCACCGTGGCCAACACCTGCGCTGGAAGCGCGAACGACCTGTCGACCGCCAACACCTATACTTTTAGCGACGCGGGCGTGAACTGGTGGACAACGGCCGCAACCAATCCCGTTCCCACCAGCACAAACCGCACGGTAGTAACAGGCCCGACGAGCAATCCACCGGCAGTCACGAATCTGAGCGCCGCCTTTGCCGGCGTTTCGCCGAACGGAACGTGGACATTGCGTTTTCGCGACCGCGGCGCGGGCGACACCGGAACGGTCACGGCGGCCAGCTTGACGGTAACGGGCGGCCCGCCGACGGGGACCGTCGTAGATATGAACGGCGACGGGAAAACCGATTGGGTGGTTGTAAGAAACATCGGCGGCGGCCCGAACGGGCAGGTCAGGTGGCTCATCCAACACAATGGCGCGGCCGGGACCACAACTCAGGATTGGGGCCAGGCCGGGGACTATTTCACCCCCGGCGATTATGACGGGGACGGTAAATCCGACATTGCCGTCTGGCGGCCGCTGCCGGACAAGGATTCGACTTTTTATATCTTAAACAGCGCCACCGGCACCGTGCGGATCCAGCACTTCGGTTTGATGACGGACGATCCGCGTGTGATCGGCGATTACGACGGCGATGGCAAAGACGACATCGCGCTTTATCGCAGCGGCAACAATCCGGGCGACCCGAGCTTTTGGTTTTGGGATACGGGCAATAACTTCTTCGGCGTGCAATGGGGACAGAACGGCGATGTTCCGGCGCCGGGCGATTATGACGGCGATCTCAAGGCCGACTTTGTCGTGCAGCGCAACGGCGGCAGCGGCCAGGCCCACTTCTGGAGCCTGCTTAGTTCCACCATGACGGCCAGCACGGCCGCCTTCGGCATGCCGACGGACAGAGTAGTGCCGGGCGACTATGACGCTGATAACAAAACGGACATTGCCGTCGTCAGAAACGTCGCCGGGCAGTTGGTCTGGTTTTACCGGCCGAGCAACAATCTCAATAGTTTTGTGCAAACCACGTTTGGTTTGGCGGCGACAGATTTCACCGTCCAGGGAGATTATGACGGCGACGGCCGGACCGATCAGGCCGTCTGGCGGCCAAATGCCGACCCCACTCAAACTTACTTTTACGTCAACCTGTCCGGCGGCGGCGGAGTGCAAACATTCGAGTGGGGCCAGAACGGCGATTATCCCGTGGCAAATTACAATACCCACTAGCTGTCCAGTCTGTTGAGTCTATTGAGTCTGGAGAGTCTGTTGAGTTTGTTGAGTCTGTTGAGTCTGTTGAGTCTGTTGAGTCTGTTGAGTCTGTTGAGTACATTGAGTCTTCCCAGACTTCCCAGACTCTCTGGACTCTCTGGACTCTCTGGACTCTCTAGACTCAATAGACTCAATAGACTCAATAGACTCAATAGACTCTATATACTCTATATACTCTATATACTCTATATACTCTCTGGACTCTCCAAACTCGTTTTTATGCTAAAATCACTTTGGTGCTTGACAGAAAATAGTAAGTTTTTTAGGATTTAGGATTGCCGCCTGATTTGGCGGCAAGCTTGTCAGGCAGACTTTTACGTGCCAATTCTAAGGTTTGTTTGAAAATTTCGGGCACGTACGTCAATGGTAGACAGCTTCCCTTACAAGGAAGAAGTTAGGGGTTCGAGTCCCTTCGTGCCCACCATTATCTGAGAATTGAAAATTTTATAATTCCAGAATTTCAATATTCCAATATGGAATATTTAATTTTGAAATATTTGGAATCCCTCTTTGCGGAGTCGTAGTTCAGTTGGTTAGAACGCCAGCCTGTCACGTTGGAGGTCGCGGGTTCGAGCCCCGTCGGCTCCGCCATTAAATTAAAACCGCCTGGTTCAACTGTGGACCGGCGGTTTTTTACTTTTATCTCACTTTTTCCGCGCCAAAATCCCTTTGCTAAATCCGTTTCTCCTCTTCGCACGAATAACAGATGAGTATCGCCCTAAAAGCTGGCCCTGATTATGTTGTTTGCTTTTATGCCGGTGCGCAATTTTTTGAAAATTCCCTGGGAGAATCAGATGAAAAAAACTATTACGTTAGCTTTATTTATAGCGCTGGCCGTTATCGGCTTGGGAGCCTGCATGGATTCGACTTCGAATTCGGGCAATAACTCTGCACGTTCAAACTCAGGCAGCAGCATGCAAAAGGCTGCCAATACCGCGCCGAGCACCGCCCCGGCGACAAATACCAACAGCGACAACCCGACCGTCGGCGGCGCGGCGATGCTTCGCACCAAAGACATTATCGATAATGCCGCCAATTCCGCCGATCACACCACGCTGGTCGCCGCCGTCAAGGCCGCCGGTTTGGTCGATACCTTAAAGGGCGCCGGGCCTTTCACCGTCTTCGCCCCGACCAACGAAGCTTTTGACAAACTGCCGAAAGGCACGGTCGATGGCCTCTTAAAACCGGAAAGCAAGGCCATGCTGACCAAGATCCTGACCTACCACGTGGTGGCCGGAAAACAAGATGCCGCGGCCATCGCCAAAGCGATCGATGCCGGCAAAGGCAAAGCTGAATTTAAGACCGTCGCCGGCGGGACCTTGACCGCTTCGATGGATGGCCCGAGCGTCGTCCTGACCGATGAAAAAGGCGGCAAATCAAAAGTCACCATCGCCGACGTTATGCAGTCCAACGGCGTCATCCACGTCGTCGATACCGTTCTGATGCCCAAATAAAACTGGGAGCGCGGACATTCTTGTCCGCAAACGAACGCTTGCGTTCGACCTAAAAGGCGTGAGTTTTACTGTTCTCACGCCTTTTACAAATCACCGAAACTCATTTCGTGACAAACTTTACTTCAAATTCTGGATTACGTTACCAGCTTGAAGAAGTTTGTTTATAATCCTTTCATCTGTAATAATAAGCATCAAAGTTAGTATCAAGAATAAAATAACTAAATCTATGACTGAACTTTCCGTAAACGCCTCCCGGCTTCCATTGTTTGTGGAAACTTTAAATGGTGAAAGAAACAAACTCTTGCACTCTGACCGTGCTTTCCACGACTGGTATCGCTTTGTCCTATCCTTTCCCCCTCATTTAGTTCGGCAATATATCGAGGAATTTGGATTAGGTAAAAAAGATATTCTTTTAGATCCTTTCTGCGGAACTGGTACTACAGTAGTCGAATCGCGGCTTCATAACATTCCGTCGATCGGTATCGAAGCGAACAAGTTTGCGCATTTCGCGGGCTCAGTAAAGATAGATTGGAATGTTGTGGTCAGCGACCTGCTGGAACATGCGACTGAAATCAAGGAAAGAACGATCTCTCGGTTAAGCAGGCAGGGCATTTCAGATGTTCCTGGGGAGCATATACATCTTCCTAATGAGCTTAGAAAGCTCTCAGTTAATCAAGAAAAATTGATTTTGAAAGATTCAATTAGTCCGCTACCTTTACATAAAGCCCTGATTTTACTAGATGAAATAAAACGTTTTCGAGAAACCACTTATCTTAAATATTTGAAATTAGCTTTCGCGAAGACTTTGGTTTTCAAAATCAGTAATTTACGGTTCGGCCCCGAGGTCGGCGTAGGAAAAGCAAAAGCTGACGTTGCTGTGGTTGACGCTTGGTTTAATGAAATAAGAAAAATCTGCGGTGACTTAGCGGATTTAGATGGAAAAAGATACGCATCTGCGCGAGTTATCTTATCTGACTCAAGAGATGCAATCAATCTGCTTCAAAGAGAGAAGATTTCAGCTGTTATTACTTCACCTCCGTATCCAAATGAGAAAGATTATACCCGAACGACACGACTGGAATCCGTACTACTTGGTTTTATCGCCGATAAAGATGAATTAAGAATGATGAAAAAATCCCTTCTTCGCTCCAATACGCGTGGGGTCTATAAGGATGACAATGACGACCAATACGTTGCCGGTATTGAAGAAATTCAAAAGATAGCTAAAGAAATTGAGGAACGACGTATCAAGCTGAATAAAACCTCTGGTTTCGAACGGTTGTATGCGCGAGTTACGAAACTATATTTCGGGGGTATGGCCAAGCATTTAATTCAGCTTAAATCTGTATTAAAGCCAGGCGCCCATTTGGCTTATGTTGTCGGAGATCAGGCTTCGTATTTGAGAGTTATGATCCGAACCGGACAAATCCTTGAAACGGTTGCCAAATCTGTTGGTTATGAAGCGATAAGAATTGATCAATTTAGGACTAGATTTTCAACAGTAACAAAGAGTGATTTAAACGAAGAAGTGGTTGTTCTACGCTGGCCGGGATAATTAAATGCCAAGTTATAAAACCCCTGTGATCGAAAATATTTTTCGATCACGATTCAATTCTCAAACTGGATTAATTTCCAATCCTTTAGTTACCCTTGAAGAGGTTTCGAAGGCCATTGAAGGCTACAATAACTCGACGGGTAAGCAAATCAGCACAAGAAATCCCGCCAATTTCTTTAAAGATCTTATAAGAAATCGGGCTGCAGGCAACGCGAATTGGCCCGCGTTTGTCTTGGAATCGGGTTACACTGCTCGTCAGGTAACCGAGAATAATGCTTGCTTTCAATTCATTCCCTTGTCGACTGGACAAACAGAAGCTTTTCCGTCAGTAAATTTTGCACAACCATCTTCTAACACTCCAAAATATTCTGTTGAAAGTGTTAGTTTGCCATTAGCCTCCCGGCGACTGGGAAGAAAAGATGAACCTTGGTTGATTCAAGTTATTACGCGATTAAGAATTGTTGAGTCTCATTTTTCGTTATCATCCAAACGAGCGATCAAACAACTTGATTTACTTCAAATGAACGTAAAACTATCAGGGACTGAAATTGATGCTTTATTCCTCGCTCAAGAAGAAATTGCACCTAATCAATACGAAGAAGTAATTATTACCTGCGAAGCTAAAACAGGCCGAGATGATATTTTGGAGGACCAAATCTTGAAGCAGGCAAAAGCCCCTTTCAATATGAGGCAAATCACTCAAAATCTTGTTATTCCTCTTGCAGTAAAATGTGTAGCTGCATCCCAAATTTTTGTGGTTGAGTTTAATGAACTAGACAGAGAAACTTATAGTGACGTTGATTCCCTCACGATAGCCTCTGATTCACTTTTCGAAATCAAACCACCGGTTCCAGGAATATGCCAATAAAACCTGTGTCCCCCGGAACATAAGAATTCTCGCGGAAAGTTTCTCTTGACTTTTCTCTTTTTTTAGAATTATTCTAAAAGTAATCTTTTTGGAAATCATTCTAACTTTGCATTGAGGGCTAATGAAGCACGCTATCGAGGAGATCGAACGCCTGGGATTAACGAAACAGCGCCAAGCTGTCTTGAGAGTGATCCGCGAATCCGACAAGCATCTGACGGCCAACGAAGTCTTTGATGATGCCCGGCGTCTTCTGCCCGGCATTTCATTCGCTACCGTCTACAATTCTCTACATTATCTGAAGAGTGAGAAGCTGATCGGCGAGGTTAATTTCGGCGCGGACGCCACCCGTTATGATCGCAAATTGACGCAGCATGACCACGCGGTCTGCAACGCCTGCGGAAAGCTGGTCGACCTGGAAATACCTATTCCGGACGGACTGCTTAATGAAGCAGCCAAACGCTCTAAATTCACACTTCAATCGATCGAGCTGATCCTGCATGGTGTATGCCCGGATTGCAAGTAAATAAGAAACTGACCGCAATAATCTAAAATAAAAGGAAAGTAAATCAAAAATGGGAAACTCAGACACATCAAATGGCAACGGCTCAAAATGCCCGTTCACGGGTGGTGCGATCAGGTACACCACTGAGAGCAGCCGCACAAACCGCGACTGGTGGCCGAAGTCGTTAAATTTGCACATACTTCGTCAGCATTCTTCTCTTTCCGATCCGATGGGCGAAGGTTTTAACTATACCAAAGAGTTTAACAGCCTCGATTACGCGGCCCTCAAGCAAGACCTGGCGGCGCTGATGACCGACTCGCAAGACTGGTGGCCGGCGGACTTCGGTCATTACGGGCCGCTGTTCATTCGCATGGCCTGGCATAGTGCCGGTACTTATCGTATCCAGGACGGGCGCGGCGGCGGCGGCCGTGGACAACAGCGTTTCGCACCGCTCAACAGTTGGCCGGACAATGTCAGCCTCGACAAAGCGCGCCGCCTTATGTGGCCGATCAAACAGAAATACGGCAGCAAGATCTCCTGGGCCGACCTGATGATCCTCGCGGGTAATGTCGCGCTGGAAACGATGGGCTTTAAGACGTTCGGTTTCGGCGGCGGGCGTCCGGATGTATGGGAAGCGGACCAGGACGTTTATTGGGGCGCCGAAATGACGTGGCTGGCCGGCGACGTTCGCTACAAACACGGCTCACATGGCGTCGAGAAAGCGGGCGGCGTAGTAGTGTCCGATGATGACGCCGACGGCGACATTCACAGCCGCAAGCTCGAAAACCCGCTGGGCGCGGTGCAGATGGGCCTGATCTACGTCAACCCGGAAGGCCCGGATGGCAACCCCGATCCGATCGCCGCCGCCCGCGACATTCGGGAAACATTCGGCCGCATGGCAATGAATGACGAGGAAACCGTTGCGCTGATCGCCGGCGGGCATACCTTCGGCAAAACGCATGGCGCGGCTGAATCGTCGCACGTCGGTATCGAGCCCGAAGGCGCCGATATCTCTGCGCAGGGTTTCGGTTGGCATAATAATTTCGGCAGCGGTAAAGGCGCCGATACCATCACCAGCGGCCTGGAAGTGACCTGGACCAACACGCCGACCAAATGGGGCAACAATTTCTTCGAAAATCTTTTCGGATTCGAATATGAGCTCACAAAGAGTCCGGCCGGGGCGCAGCAGTGGGTAGCCAAGGGAGCCGAGGCGACCATACCTGATGCTCATGACCCGTCCAAAAAGCGTGTTCCGACCATGTTGACCACGGACCTCTCGCTGCGCATGGATCCCGCGTACGAGAAAATTTCCCGCCGCTTCCTGGAAAATCCCGATCAGTTCGCCGACGCATTTGCCAGGGCCTGGTTCAAACTGACGCACCGCGACATGGGCCCGCGCTCCCGCTACTTAGGCCCCGAGGTGCCGGCGGAAGAACTGATCTGGCAAGATCCGGTCCCGGCAGCAACGCACACTCTTAGCGATAGCGACGTCTCGTCATTGAAAGCCAAGATCCTCGATTCGGGGCTGACCGTATCTCAATTGGTTTCCACTGCCTGGGCTTCGGCTTCGACTTTCCGCGGCTCCGATAAACGCGGCGGCGCGAATGGCGCGCGAATTCGCCTTGAGCCGCAGAAGAACTGGCAGGTCAACAATCCGTTCCAGCTTGGATCGGTGCTGGCCACGCTGGAAGGCATCAAGGGTGGTTTTGGCAAACCGGTTTCGCTGGCTGACCTGATCGTTCTCGGCGGATGCGCCGGAGTCGAAAAAGCGGCCAGGGATGCGGGCTTTAACGTGACCGTTCCTTTCACGCCGGGCCGTGCCGATGCTTCGCAGGAACAAACCGACGTCGAGGCAATGCAGCATCTTGAGCCGCTTGCCGACGGATTTCGCAACTACAAGAAGGGCCATCACCAAACGCCAACCGAAGAAATATTGGTTGACAGGGCGCATCTCCTGACGCTGACCGCGCCGGAGATGACAGTGCTGGTGGGCGGTATGCGCGTTCTCGATACGAATTTCGATGGTTCGCAGCACGGCGTTTTCACCACCCGTCCGGGCACCCTGACCAACGACTTCTTCGTCAACCTGCTCGATATGAATACGACGTGGAAACCGGCCTCTGATTCCGGTGACGTATTCGAAGGCTCGGACCGTGTGACCGGCGCTCCACGATGGACCGCCTCTCGAGTCGATCTCGTTTTCGGTTCGAACTCAGAGCTTCGCGCCGTTGCCGAAGTTTATGGATCCAGCGATGCCGGCGAGAGGTTCGTGCACGACTTTGTGGCGGCGTGGGACAAGGTGATGAACCTCGACCGCTTCGACCTGGCTTGATCAATTTTACGGTTCAGAGTTCAAGCTTCAGCTTGTCTTCTTTCTTAAGAACAAGACAAACTAAAGTTTGAACTCTGAACTGTTTTTTCAAATTTCACGAACATCTCACAACTCTCCAAATCCTCCGTCGCCTCATCCGCCAAAATAAAATATGCTGGGTTCCATCTGATGCGTGCGTCGGGTAAACCACACGGTTTGGCCTGCGCACGCCGGGCATGCTTGGCAGCCCGGGAGGCGGCGTGAACTAAGGGCCGCTGCCTCTGAAAGTCATAGCGAACCCGCATCGTATGCTTTAGCGCCCTGCGGGCAAAACCCTGTATATAAAGCTAGCCTGTGCGTCTGCTCGTGCGTCAGGCAAAAATTAATTCGAGCCAACCGCTGCGAGGCCTGTTCCCGCCCGATTTCTCCTCGCATGTCGCATTGTAAAACCAAATGAAAAACGGCTAAGCATGTAGTGCAGTATTCGGTTCCCCGCCTAAAAACCACGGAGCCGCCACCGCGCGACAAAGCGTTGTCGCGAGTGGAACCCCTCGCCCGCATCAGATATCAATCAGTAGTCAGTAAATAACACGAGCGCTTGGCAATGAGGTCAGAACCCGAAGCGGTAGCGAGGGGTTTCCTCCCTTTTTCGCGGCTCTGCCGCCGTGCCTCGCGTGACGGGGTAGCTCTCTCTTGTCAGTAGCGTCGGTGTCAGCCGATGCGTTCTTGTCAGAACCCGAAGCGGTAGCTAGGGGTTTCCTTAAACTCCCCTCTTGCCAGAGGAGGGGAGGCACGCGCTTCGCGTGGCGAGTAATCTCTCTTTATCAAAGCATACGACCGAGCGGCTTCTTAACGGGCGCAGCACCCCTTCCCAACCTGAGAGGTGGTCAGTCCGCGTGATACTAACAAACATTTAGTAAAATAAATTCCACTCTTATTTTTAATTGACAATTACGCCACGATTGACCTAGACTTTCTCTAGTAAACCTCTTATCAGGAGACTCCCATGGCTGATGATACTGGCGACATTCCACGCGGAAACGATCCCTTAGAAAAACAGAAACTTGCAGCGTCTGAAGCTTTGCTTAACCAATCGCTTCGCTACGTCGAAAGCGACAACCGCTTAAACGACATGTTAAATGAACTACTGTCCGTTATTGTAGGAGAAGTAAAGCGGGATCCAAGCGTTCTTTTTTCAAATAAGAATAATAATAATAATATCGAGGCCTTGCTCAGCGCCTTGAAAAAAAGGCCTGAAGGCGGGGACATTTCCGGAGGGGATATCGTTGGCGGTGCCGCTTCTTTTGGCGATGTGGTGGATTTTATCAAGGCAATAGGAGAGCTTGCGGCAGAGGAAAAGAAATTCTTTCTCAAAATTATCTTTTTAATTTTCTGCGATTGCGATTGCGTATGTAAATGTCTCTGCGACTAATCTCGTAGGGCTAATTAACTTGGTTTAATACGCCGACATATGAGATTTGTCGGCGTATGCATTTATACGCAAAGTTTCTACAATAACTTACCAATATAAAAGCGGCGGAAATGTACCTTCTCCAAATTGATGAAGTCGAGCGCATTCTGGCACAGGCCAAGACCGCGTTTCCTCTGGAAGCTTCAGGACTTTTATTACGACAGGCGTTTAGACGGTTCACGATTTTATCTGTTATCGAAACGTCGATCGAAGAAAATACTTTGTCTTCGTTCCGTATCAGGGATGCGGAAATCAGCAAGATCGCAAAATCCGTAGAAAATTCCGAGAAAAAGATCTGCGGATGTTTTCACTCACATGTTTTGGGACCCGCGCGGCCGTCACGCCGGGATTCTTTGCCTGACAAAGAGCGAGGTGATTTGTGGCTTATATATTCACTAAGCTTTCGCGACTTAAATCTTTTTCGCTGGGACGGCTCTAAATTTCAACGGGACCGTTTTCAGATCGTCCGGTAAATTTATTATTTAAAGTAAAAGAAGGCCGGTACGATCTCCGGCCTCTCTTCTACTTTTTAGGTGATTACCCTTTTCTCAGCTCCGTCAGCACCTGTTTGGCGACGGCTTTGAGGGTGTCGAAGACGCCGACGCCTTTGGCGGCGACCGCTTCATAGACGGGTTCGTTCTTGCGCATCAATTCGCCGACCAGTTCTTCCGAAGAGGCCACATTCGGCAGATCGCGTTTGTTAAGCTGCAGCACGTAAGGGATCTTGGAAAGATCGTAACCCTGGGTCTTAAGATTTTCTTCCAGATTATAAAGCGATTCGATATTGGCATCCATGCGCTCTTCCTGCGAATCGGCCACGAACACCACACCGTCCACACCCTTGAGGATCAGCCGGCGGCTCGCGTCGTAATAGACCTGGCCCGGCACCGTGTAAAGGTGAAAGCGCGTTTTAAATCCGCGCACCGTTCCCAGTTCGAGCGGCATAAAGTCGAAGAACAAGGTACGGTCGGTTTCCGTCGCCAGGCTGATGAGCTTGCCCTTGGCCTGGGGCGCGGTTGAATCGTAGATGTATTGCAGGTTGGTCGTCTTACCGCACAGACCCGGCCCGTAATAAACTATTTTGCAGTTGATCTCGCGTGATGCGTAATTAATAAAAGTCATAGCTTTATGTGATCCAAAAAATTAACTGAAGAGGCTGTCGATCTCGTCATCTGAGATCTCGTTGAAAAAGGAGTTTTGCTCCAGAACTTGTTTTTCCGAGGAACTGACGATGTCGTCCAATATTTCGGCCACGTCGTAACTTGCTTTCTTGGTCCGCAATTTTACCAGGCCAAGCGTGGAATTTCCGTCGAATACGACCACTAACAAACTTCTGCCGATGATAGAGATGAAAATACTTTCGTTCTCTCCCTCATGCGCCAGCGTCGGGAAAGACTCTTCACCGATAAGTTTTGCCATACTGCTGGTCGCCGCCACATTGCCGGCCGCCAGCGAAGCAAAGCTGGTGGTATCCATATCACCCAGATCCCCATGCACCGCGATCGGCTGCCCGTCACGGTCGATGAGAAACACGACCCGCGCAGCAGACTCGATACAAAGTCTGACCAGCACAGTTTTAAGCCTTTGGAACTGGTGTTCGTGTATTATGATGGGCGTTTCTGCCATGAGTTTTTTCTTTCAGTAGATTAATGAGAGAGGCGGCTGGAGGTCAAAGGGTGAGCCTATATCAGACCACGGCCTCATATTTAATCTAACACATTCACTTTTTGTTTTTCAAGTATTTTTTATGTTTATCTTAATTAAACGATTTATTGCCAAGTTGCCATAAGCTTTTTTTCTCGCATCCATAAGCATTTGTATTGCTGATACCTATATTTAATGGTACTCTCTTCCCTATTGTTTGTTAAATTCTCGTATTACAGGAATTAATTCCTGAAACATTGTTTAATATTAGTAGTTTCTGTTAAATGGGCCTGATTTACGCGGTTCTTGAAATATGAGCGATTTTCTGACAAAAAACCAAGGTTTTAAAGTGGTCGCCCTGGGGGGCGGGACCGGGCTTTCGACCGTGCTTTCGGGCCTGAAAAGGTTTGTGGGCTCCCCTGAAACTGCCGCAACCCCCGTAACTGCCGTAACCGGACCTTTCTACCTTGAAAAACTTTCGGCGATCGTGGCCGTTTCCGATGACGGTGGAAGTTCGGGCCGGCTGCGCAGCGAAATGCAGATGCCCCCGCCGGGCGACATCCGCAATTGCATGGTCGCGCTTTCAGAGGATTCTCACCTTCTTTCCAAACTTTTCAGACACAGGTTTAGCGGCGACGGCGAACTCAGCGGGCACAATTTTGGAAACCTTTTCCTGGCTGCTTTGACTGAGATAACCGGCGATTTTGCGGAGGCGGTCAAGCTTTCTTCGGAGATCATCGCCAGCAAAGGGCATATTTATCCCGCCACCACCGCCGATGTGCACCTCGCGGCCGTACTCGAGGACGGAAGCCTGGTAAAAGGCGAAACTAATATTTCGCGTTCCACCAAACCGATCCGCCAATTAAAACTTGAGCCGGAAAATTGCGACCCCCTGCCGGAGGCGCTGGCCGCCATACAAGAGGCCGATATCATCACGCTGGGGCCGGGTTCGCTTTACACCAGCGTTTTGCCGCCGCTGCTGGTGAGAGGCGTGGCCGAAGCGATCGGTGAATCGACGGCAATAAAAATATTTATCTGTAATCTGATGACCCAGCCGGGCGAAACCGACGGCTATACTTCGCTGCAGCACCTGGAAACCGTGAAAAAATACGCTCCCGGCATCGACTTTGATTTTATCGTCATGAACGACCGGGCGATCAGCGGTGAACAGGCCTCGCGCTATGCCGAAGAAGGAGCTTTCCAGCTCGGCCTGCACGGTTCTATCTCGCCTGAAGTAATTTACCGTGCCCAAATTGTCCGTGCCGATCTGCTGGACGAAGGCGAACAGGTGCGCCATCATCCGGAAAAGCTGGCCCGGGTCCTGCTGGCGTGCGCGGCACAGAAGTTTTCGCAGGTTTTAGTGTAAAATCACTAGAGTATGGAGCAGTCACCAAATTCCTCTTCAAGCGATAACCTTTCCATCGATATTCTCATCTTAGCTGCCGGGTTAGGAACCCGTATGCGTTCGAACAAGGCCAAGGTCTTGCACGAGCTGGATGGAAAACCGTTGATCGCGCACGTGTGCCGCACCGCCTCGGCGCTGGCGCCGCAAAAGATATTTGTCGTGGTCGGGCACCAGGCGGACAAAGTAAAACAAGCGGTCGGGCGCGAACTGGGCGAAGAGCAAACCGGTTTCGTTCTGCAAAAAGAACAGCTTGGGACGGGTGACGCGGTAAACGCGGCCCGCGAATTTTTACAGGATAAAGATTCAATGCTGGTGATACTTTCGGGCGATGTGCCGATCATCCGCGCGGAAACGCTCGCGTCCCTGATACAGCAGCATCGCAATCAAAAGGCGGCCTGTACCATCCTGACGGTCGAGCTAAAAGATCCGACCGGCTATGGCCGGATCATCAGAGATGAGAATAAGGGCTTTAGCCATATCGCCGAACAAAAGGACGGCGATAAAGAAGAATTAAAAGTAAGGGAAATAAATTCCGGCATCTATTGTTTTAATACGCGCTTTCTTTACCAGATGCTGAAACAGATCACGCCCAGCCCGGTGACCGGCGAATATTATTTGACGGATGTTCCGGCGCTTTTGCGTAAGAATGGTGAAACGGTTTCGCTTTACCTTCACAAGGACGCGCGCGAAGTTTCCGGGATAAACAACCGCGCGGAGCTGGCCGATCTGGAAAGGCTGGTCCATCGCCGGACGATAAAGAATCTAATGCTCGAATCGGGTGTTTCATTTATCGATCCGAAAAGCGTTTGTATCGGCGCCGACGTTCGCATAGGACGCGACACCGTAATTTATCCCAACGTTTATCTGGAAGGCGACACCGTCATCGGCGACGAATGCGAAATTCGCTCAGGCACGCGCATTAAAGATTCAAAGATCGGCAGCGGCGTCATCATTCAGGACAACTGCCTGATCACCGATTCCGAAATTGAAAACGATTGCACGGTCGGCCCGATGGCGCATCTGCGCGGGCAGGCTAAAATGGAAGAAGGCGCCAAGATCGGCAATTTCGTGGAGATGAAAAAGACCGTGCTCGGCAAAGGCTCAAAAGCCAGCCACCTGACCTATCTCGGCGATGCGACCATAGGCGAAAACACCAACATCGGCGCGGGCACCATCACCTGTAATTACGACGGAAAGAATAAAAACAAAACTATCATCGGAAACAATGTAAAGATCGGCTCGGATACGATGCTCGTCGCGCCCGTGACGGTCGGCGACGGCGCGATGACCGGGGCGGGGACTGTTGTTCGTAAGGATATTCCTGAGAATACATTGGCGGTGGGCCAGCCGGCTCGAAATATTAAAAAGGTTACGAGTGAATAGAGAAAAATGAAGTAAACCTGGGAGCGCCGGCATCTTGCCGGCAAAGCGCGATGTATCGCGCTAAATAATTTATAAATAGAGAGCTTTTAGATCGCTTACGCGATCTTGCCGGCAAGATGCCGGCGCTCCCAGGTTCAAGTGCTCCTTAAAATATAAATATAAATATGTGTGGAATTGTCGGATACGTAGGAAATAAACAAGTGGTGCCGGTCATTATCGACGGGCTCCGCAAACTGGAATATCGCGGTTATGATTCGGCGGGAATTGCCGTGGTGGACGAGGCAAAGCATCTTTCCATCCGCCGCGCCGAGGGAAAACTGCGCAACCTGGAAGAAGCTATCAGGCTAAATCCGCTCGACGGAACCTATGGCATCGGGCACACGCGTTGGGCGACACACGGGCGGCCGACCGAAGAAAACGCCCACCCGCACCGCGACCAATCGGGCAAGGTCATCGTCGTTCACAACGGTATCATCGAAAATTATTTGCAGCTTAAAGAGCGGCTGACAGCGCTCGGCAGTGAATTCAAAACCGAGACCGATACTGAAGTGGTCGCGCACCTGATCGGCCACTACATTTCCAGCGAAGGGCTCACGCTGGAAATGGCTGTGCGCAAATCGGTGCTGGAACTGCGCGGAATATTTGCGCTTTCGATCATTTCCGTGGACGAGCCCGATACGATCATTGCCGTGCGCGAAGGCCCGCCGGTCGTCATCGGCCTGGGCGACGGCGAATTTTTTGTCGCGTCCGACATTCCCGCTATTTTGCAGCACACCCGCGACATCTTTTTCCTGGGTGACAAAGAGATCGCGATCCTTACGCGCGATTCAGTGCGCGTGACCGATTTCGAGGGCAATGTCGTCGAACCGAAACAGCAGCGCATAACCTGGGACCCGATCGCGGCGGAAAAGGGCGGCTTTAAACACTTCATGCTCAAGGAGATATACGAGCAGCCGCGCGCCGTTCGCGACACCGTGCAGGGGCGCGTTTCGCTCGATACCGGAAAGATCTACCTTGATCAGATGGATATCACCGAGACCGATTTCAAAGGCATCACGTCGATCAAGATCGCCGCCTGCGGAACGAGCTGGCACGCCGGCATCGCCGGTAAATATATGATCGAGCAGCTTGCGCGCGTGCCGGTCGAGGTCGATTACGCTTCGGAATTTCGCTACCGCGACCCGGTTTTGGATGAAAACACGCTGCTGCTCGTCATTTCACAATCAGGCGAAACGGCCGACACGATCGCCGCGCTCCGCGAAGCAAAAAATGCCGGGTGCAAAGTTCTGGCGATCTGCAACGTGCAGGGCTCGATGATCACGCGCGAGGCCGACGGCACGATCCTGACCCATGCGGGGCCTGAGATCGGCGTGGCTTCGACCAAGGCGTTCACTTCGCAGATGATCGCGATCTATCTTTTTGCGCTTTATCTGGGACAGTTGCGCGGACGCCTCGATGAAGAGCAGGCCAAGTTTCACGCGCAGCAGTTAGCTGAGCTTCCGGTCAAGATCGAGCAACTGCTCAACGATTCGGACAGTGTCGAAGAACTTTCGAAAGAATTGTTCCGCTCGACGGATTTTCTCTATCTCGGGCGCGGCATCAGTTTTCCGGTCGCTTTGGAAGGCGCGCTGAAGTTAAAAGAGATCAGCTATATTCACGCCGAGGGCTACCCGGCCGGAGAAATGAAACACGGCCCCAACGCGCTGATCGATGAAAAGCTTCCCGTCGTCATTATTAATACGCGCGAGCAAGGCAACGCTTCTTCCGAACTGCGCTATGAAAAAACGCACTCAAATATCGTTGAGGTTCACGCGCGCGAAGGCGTGATAGTTTCCGTTTTGACCGAGGGAGACGAGATGTCTTCGCGGGTGTCGAACCACGTTATCAGCATTCCGCCGGCGAGCGATCTGCTGGCGCCGATCCTGGCCATCGTTCCGCTGCAACTGCTGGCCTATCACATCGCCGTCCGCCGCGGCTGCGACGTCGATCAGCCGCGCAACCTGGCAAAATCCGTAACGGTGGAATAGGTCCGAATCGGAAGAAACGCGACAGTTATGGAGCGTGTTCAAGCATTAAAATAGCACGCTCCATAACTGTCGCGTTTCCGCCTGTAAAAAAGAAAGCCGGCCCATTTTACTGAGCCGGCTTCTTTATCTCATTATTCAGAAAAGTAATATCAGGAATTCGTTCCCTCTTCACTTTCATCTTCTCCGCCTTCGTCTTCTCCACCATCATCATCATCATCATCGTCGTCGTCTTCACCTTCTCCATCTTCAACTTCAAGTTCTTCAACTTCATCTTGTCCGGTGAGGTCTTCCTGCTGGCTGCCCAGTCCTTCAGGGCTCTTACTCGGTTGAGCGCCCTGGCCGCCCTGACCGCTGCTTACCGGCTGGCTGCTTTGTCCACCCTGCTGTCCGGCATCCGATGATTGTTGTGATTGATCTTTATCTTTATCGTTTTCCATTTATAAACCCTCCCCTTGTTCGTCTTAGTTGAGTAAAAGACAGCGAAACCTGTGCTACTTAGGTTATCTCTCGATCCTATGTCACTTCGCTGTCTTTTAACGTTAAATAATTGCCGGTGCTCGGTAACACTCGACACCTACGGTGTTTTGCGGCACTTTAAGCCGCTAAAGAATTGACGCATTCGATATGCGGTTTTATCTGCCGCTGCTGCAGCGAAGTCATATATTTGCGATAGCCTTTTTTAATTATCTTGTAGCACTCGCACGAAGCGGTTTCCAACCCTTTTTTGTCCAGGATGGTGATCAAACCGCGCCGGTAAGCGATCAATTCCTGTTCTTTCAGGATCACCGCCGCGTTGGTGACGTTCGGCCGGTAAGTGCCCAGGAGCTGCGCGATAAATTCATGGGTAATAAAAACCTTGTTTCCTTCCGACCGGTCGTTACACATCAAGAGCAGCCGTGCCAGGCGTTCGTTGAGCGAGTGGTGGCTGCTGCAAGCGCCGGTTTGTATCACCTGCTCAATAAAGGTCGAAGTGTAATTTAGCACCGCTCGCTGAAACGGCCCGCCCTGTTCCATCGCTTCACAGAATCTTTTGGCTTTGATCCGCAGCGCTGAGCCGGTTATCTGCACATACGCTTCGCGGCTGGCCGTATCGTAGGACAGGGCCAGCGTGGTTCCCGTCATCCCTTCGCGGCCGACGATCCCGCATTCAATGCTGGCGCCGTCTTCAAAAACCGTGACCATGGAAATAATGCACGATTCAGGGAAATAGACGTAAGGCATCGGCTCTCCCGCTTTATAAACGGTTTCGCCGCGCTTCATTTTTACCCGTTCCAAATGAGGTTGGAGCTCTTTGAATTTAATAGTGGGCAGAGACGCCAAAAGCTGATTTCCATTAGTGGAAGGATTAATCGAAGTATTCATTATAGTTGGCTCCTATCGAAATATTAATACTCGCAAGATACAAAATAAGACCGCGATCGGTTTTTGGGCTCGTTTGCCTCAAGCCGCAAACTTCGCGGTGGCTGGTAAAAAACAAGTCTCCAATAACAAGCCACTTTTTCAAATATTTCTCGCTTCTTGAGGGCGATCACACTGCAGCTTTCGCGACAAGTGTGCTCGCCCACAACCCTGATCCAGGCTAAAGCCCAAGATCATAGAATTCCTGTTTTGATGTCCCTTTGGTCAAAGGGCCTTTTTCCTGACTCGAACATCGGCTCTGACTGTTCCGTGTTTGCCGAAGTCCCTACGTTTAGCAGATCCTCTGCCGCATCTTCCGCATTATTTTTTACCTGGCCGGCAAAGTTTTTCGCTTCTTCCGTTCCGTCGCTCACAGCTTTAAAAGCTACCCGGTACATTTCCGAGGCTTTTTCCTGCGCCTTGTGGTAATAGTCGTCCGCGGTTTCTTTAAACTGGGCAACGGTTTTATTCGCCGTTTCAAATCCCTGCTTCATTACATCAGAAGCGTCCTGACGCAATTCCCGTCCCGGTTTTGGCGCGAAGAGCAAAGCAACTGCCGCGCCTATTCCGCTGCCCACCAGTAAATATAAAAGATTGCTGCCGACGACGCCGGCCATTCCATTTTGTTTTTGTTCGTAGTTATTGATCACTAGTTTTTACCTCCTATCACTACACTACGGGTCTGCGCCCCTGAATCACACGAATAAGAACCACTGCCAATGCGAGCACTAACAGGATATGTAAGAAGCCTCCCAGCATGTTTCCTGAAACCATTCCTAAGGCCCACATGATCAGCAAAATTATAAATATTGTCCAAAGCATTTTTATTTTCCCCCTTGTGGTTTTCTGTAATAACTTATCTCGCACTAGCTAATGCGAATTTCGTGCCCGACAATTTAAATGATGAATTTACGATATTTATAGGCCCTGCAAAGGGAATCATTTTATACACTTCACTGTTTTCCCTTGAAACGATACAAGGAAACGTAAAGTTTTATTTCAACGAGATCGGAGAAGTGTATTGATTTGTTGCAAAGAATTTTTAGCCCCGGGATATACCCAGCAAAAACCGCTATTTAGCAGGCAGATCGCTTGGCACAGTGTTTGCGATTACGGTATGGCAAGTCTTAATTAATAATAAGGAGCAGTAATATTATGACTAACAACAATATCTTGGAAGAAGTCACCCGTAAGTTGGTGAACGACCCGAAGATCGATGAAAGAAATATCTGGGTGAACGTAGAAGACGGCCACGTTACACTTGCAGGATCTGTTCCCGACCCGGCGCTGGTAGAGGCTGCTGAAAAGGCTGTGGTCAAAGTCGATGGGGTGGAAGATGTCATAAGCTTACTGTGCGTGGAAAGTGAATCACCGGATATTCACGTTTCCGATCCGCCGACATCGCGAATAAAAGATCCTAAACAGCACCTCAAAATGCAGATATCCGAAATGGCCAGCGAGGGGGGCATTCCTTTCTAAACCTGAGTCTGAAATTTAAATCTGAATCTGAAAAAGCCGCAGTCAAATCTGCGGCTTTTCGTATAGGTCTGTTGGAAACAATATGTCCGCGCAGCGGACTGCTGAGAATAGCCCTGGGGTAAGGTGATAAATTTGATTGTTAGCCCTGAAAGGGCGGCAGAAACTGATTGGGTTTCTGCCGCCTTTCAGGGCTATAACATTTTGGAAATTCCGATACCCGGGGTGGCGCTCGCTTCGCTCACTTACCTCGGGCTATTTTCTTTGTCCCCGTTGGGGACTTTTAGGGATGGATCTTCAAGGTTAACCATTACCGATAAATCTCGGAAGTGGTAGAAAGGCCCCAGAGATTCAGGAAATCAACTGGACTTCCCTACTTACCCGGATCCCGCGTCACTTAACAGCATCGAGTATCTCTTTGATCAGGCGTTCCGATTCGAACGGTTTGGGGTGGTGATACTGGTATCCGGACGCCAGCAATTTCCTCTCATCTTCGGAAGAAACCAGGGCCGTCAGCGCTATTGCCGGGATATTCTTTATCTCCGGCGAACTGCGCACTCTGCGGATAAAGGAATACCCGTCTTCGTCCGGCATACTGATGTCGGAAACGATCACGTCCGGCAAGGCTTCGCCCGTCGAGAGATGGTCCATCGCTTCAGCCACCGAGCTGGTCGCCGCCACCTGCGCGCCCCTTTGCTCAAAAAATATCTGCAGCACCTCCCGTGAGTCGTCGTTATCTTCGACCAGCAGGATATGCAGTTTTTCCAGCGGCTCCTCAGGAAAGTCGAACTTTACTTCATCTTTTTTCGGGATCTCTGTCGTTTTATTTAGCAGAGGAAAAGTGACCACGAATTTGGCGCCTTGCCCGATGCCGCGGCTTTCAGCCTTTACCGTTCCGCCGTGCTGCCGCACCAGTGAAGAGACGATCGAAAGCCCCAGGCCGAGCCCGCTCTTATCGCCGGATTCGCTCACCCGGCCCTGGTAATAGCTCTCAAAAATATGAGGCAATTCCTCGACCCGGATACCTTTTCCCGTGTCCTCGATACTGACCCGGACATTGCCCGGCTCTTTTTCGATAAAGACGTTGACCATGCCCTCGCCGGGCGTAAATTTAATAGCGTTGGTGAGCAAATTAACAAATATTTGCTGCAGCCGGTTCAGATCGGCATTGACCACCAGCTCTTCTTCGAAGATATAGTTGAGTTCGATATCTTTTGCCTGCGCCGCCGGCTTTTGCGATTCCACTACGTACGCGACCGCGTCGGACAGATTCACCGGATGAAATTCGAGGTTAAGCTTGCCGGAAATGATTTTTGACGAGTCAACGAGGTCCCCGATCAGTTTGGCCTGAACGCGCGCGCTTCTTTCTATCGTTTCCAAAGCATTCGCTCTCGTCTCCTCATCAACCTCCTTGGTTAAAAGGATGCGGACCCAGCCCAGAATGGAATTTAAGGGAGCGCGTAATTCGTGAGAGACCATCGCGATAAAATGATCTTTAGCAAGGTCGCGCGCCTGTTGTTCGGCGGCCAGAAGATTAGTGGACTCTTCGGACGAGAGTTTTACGGTGGTCACGTCGATCACGCTTCCCAGCGTAAAAGGGGCTGAATTCCCCATTCCCGAAAAGGTTTTGGCGCGTACGCTAAGCCAGCGGACCTTACCTTCGAGCATGACCCGGTAATCGACACTGCACTCGGTAAATTCGGTGTGGGCCCGCCGGATCGTTTCATTCACCAGGCCTATATCATTCGGATGGATCGCGCGGGAAAATTTCTCACGCGTCATCGTTTCATTAGGAGCGATCCCGTAAAGTTCGTTGAATGTAGGTGTGGTAACGAGCTCGTCTTTCTCCAGGTCCCAGAAAAAAAGCCCGACCGCGGCAGTCTCCGCGGCGAGAAGAAGCTGTTCTCCTCTACTGTTGTAAACGGTCCGTTTTATGTTGTAGATACTAACACCCTGGGCTGTAAAAGAGATTTCTTTTACTTCGCCGTTTTCGTAATTGATAGGTGTAAAAGTGAATTTTAGCCTTGTGGCATTTTCCCCGGCATTTTTTGGAGTTAAGGAAAAATCGGCCTCGGCCGAAGTTGTCTGCCCGCCGGCGGCAATTTCGACAGCATATTTAAGCGAACGCCGTTCGGCATCCTCTTTGGCCAATGAAAAAAAATCTGTACCGGTTAAATTTTCGTTTCTTAACTGCGAATCTATGAGGCCTTGACCATTTAACTCTTTAATAGCACCGCACGGGTCGAGTGTGCCACTTAGATATAGTCCCTGGTCATGAATTGCCATACAGACATATTATTGAATAACTTTCTTTCCTGACAAAAGTCTAATGGCAAAAACTGTAAAAACACTGACCAGTAGCAGATGAATAAAGCCCCCGAATGTCTCGCCGGTAGCGACTCCCAACAGCCACAAAAACAACAAAAAAATAATTACTGCCCCTAACATAACCCCTCATTTAAAACCCGCCCAAAAAACTATGGGCTTGAATTAGCTCATCGTTCTTTCTCACTTCGAATTCCTGGATCCAGCCTTTAATATTGCTTTCGATCGTATTAACGGCCTTCTTCGAGAAAGTTTTTACATTCGTAACCTCGGACGGTTGGGGCTGAATGTCCTCGTTGTGTGAGTTTTTCTTGATGACTTTGATTATTGTTCTTCCCATATCGGATTAACTCCCCTTGTTCTTGCTCAATCTGTTTTGCAAGTCAGATGCCAAAGAAAATATTTAAGACAAATCGTTGATTTTATTGGGGTTTGTTAGGAACGCTATTTGCTATCGAACGTTTTGTTTCTGTATTGTTGTATGAATTTGATACGATGTAACTGTTCGAAAACTTATAAACGAAAGAGGTTCAATGGCATATAAAGGGCTGGTGATCGATGACGATGTTTCCATGTTGGATCTGATGAAGCTCCAACTGTCGAGCAACGGGTTCGACGTTATGACCGCCGAAAAAGGGGGACAAGGGGTTGAACTTATCAAGGAAAACGATTTCGACATTATTTTGACCGACCTCAACCTGCCGGATATCGACGGCATTGAAATGGTCAAAAAGGCGAAAGAACTGTCGCCGCATACCGAGATCATAATGATCACGGGCCACGGGTCGACCGAAAAAGCCATTGAAGCCATCAAATCCGGCGCTTATCACTATATTGAAAAGCCCGTCGAGTTTGAGGAACTGGCGCTTCTGATCGAAAAGGCCATCGAGCGCAAACAGCAGGCGGCCGAGATCCGCGAGCTGCGCGGAAAACTCAGTAAACCGGCTTCTTTCGCGGGGATCGTCGGCGGCAGCAAATCGATGCAGGATATCTATGAGATGATCGGAAGCGTGGCGGAATCGGATGCCAATATTCTGATCCTGGGCGAATCGGGCACGGGAAAAGAGATCATCGCCAACGCTATTCATTTCAAAAGCCACCGCGCGAAAAAACCTTTTATTAAAGTAAATTGCTCGGCGCTGCCGAAAGACCTGATCGAATCGGAGCTTTTCGGCCATATAAAAGGCGCCTTTACCGGGGCGACCGCCGACAAAATAGGCCACATCGGGCGTTCCAACGGCGGCAGCCTGCTGCTCGATGAGATAGCGGAAATGCCCGCCGAGCTGCAGCCCAAGCTTCTGCGCGTGCTCCAGGAAAAAGTTTATAACCGGGTCGGCAGCGACCGGCCGCAGGAAGTCGATTTCCGCCTGATCTGTGCCACTAACCGCGATCCGTTCGAATCCATCAAGAACGATTCTTTGCGCGAAGACCTTTATTACCGCATCAATACCATCGAGATCCGAATTCCCCCGCTCCGTGAGCGAATGGATGACGTGCCGATGCTGGCGGAGCATTTTCTCCAAATCTACTCCGATAAATACAAACGAAATATCACCGGTTTCTCGCAGGCCGCCTATGACCAGATGCTGAATTATAGTTGGCGCGGAAACGTCCGCGAGCTGGAGCACGTGATCGAAAGGGCTGTCTTGCTTAGCAAGGGAAACGTTATCGAAGGCCTGAACCTGACGATGGAAGCGAATTCAGCCTTTGGCGCGTCCGCGGCCGGCGAAGGATACACGAAAGTCGCCGTCATGCCGGTTATCCCGGCAGCGGAAGGGTCTCGGGGCGGCGACCTTGCTAACGCCGCGGCGCAGCCCATTACGAATGAAAATCTCTTTGAAGACATTGGAAAGGTTATCGTAGATAAACTTTCGGAACCGCAGGAAAATGAAACCAATAAGGATGTCTTTGAAGCGATCGAATATGGAGTGGTGCTGGCCGCGTTAAAACGCACGGGCGGTAATAAACAGGCCGCCGCCAATTTGCTCGGGCTTTATCGCCCCCGCCTCTACGGTATGATCAAACGCCACGACCTCGGAAAAAAGGTATAACTTGAAAAAAGGTATAAAAATGTGCCGCTAGCCATGCTAGCGGCACATATGATCGAACGTCCCTTCCTATGAACCTGCTGTTATGAATTAAAACATCCGATCATGAATCTCTTTAAGCGTTAGCTCAAAGCAGATGCAATGTTATTTCCTCCCGAATGTCCTCGTTGCTGGACCTTCCTTCGTTTTCTACACTTATCAAAAACCGTTCCACAAATGCAAAACGTTAAAAATCAACATTTAACGATTTGCCTGCCAGAATGCTAAGTATCATCTGCACGATTTAAAGCTCTTTTTGAACTAAAACAGTTCGACACGTTGTACATTTTCCGTACAGAAATAAAAATTGATATGTATTATGTAAAACATTGTGGCTTGTAAATCGAAATATCACAGTATTTACAAAATTGAGTTGCAGAAATCCCGTGGTATGATAATTGCGGAACCAGGGTTGCTTCGCTGTGCCTCTTTGTCTTTTGAAGTATTGTAGTAATGGGAAAAAAGCTGACCAAACTACGGGATAATTATATTGGAGACGTAAGTAGTCGCCAGTATCTAAAGATCCCATACCTCGTTTTCGCGGTGGCGATCCTGCTCACCGTGGGCACCACTTATTTCTTTTATCAGAGCGCCATAGCAAATGACCGCGCCCGGTTCACCAACGATATAACAAAGCTCCAGACCACTATCAGGAACCGCCTCGATGCCTATGTGACCCTGCTAAAATCCGGCCGCGGATTTGTAGAAGCCAGCAGGGCCGAAGGTAAGGAAGTAACCAAGGAGTCTTTTGCGGTTTTCATCAAAGGCCTGGAGCTGGAAGAACGTTTCCAGGGCGTGCAGGGTATCGGATTCATCAAGCGGGTAAGGCCCGACGAACAGCAGACGCTGGCCGAAAAAATGAAGGCCGAGGGCCACAATGAGTTCACGGTCTTTCCGGCGGAAGCCGCCGATAAAGAAGGCTACGTCATCCTTTACCTGGAACCCCTTAATAAAGACCGGAATAAATTCGGCATCGGGTATGTCATCTCAAATGAGCCGCTGAAATGGGCGGCGATCGAAAAGGCCGCGACGACCGGTGACCTGGTTATTTCAGAAAAATTGACCCTTTTTCAACTTCCCCGTAACCCGGATGATCCGGGCATCGTCGGATTTCAGTTATACGTGCCCATTTACCGTTCCGGCCGGGTCCCTGAAACCGAGCAGCAAAGAAAAGAAGAACTCGAGAGCCTGCTCTACTGTCCTTTCCGCGCCTATAAGTTTATCGAGGAGATCCAAAAGGCCGGCGAGATCTCTGATATTTCGTTTGCCCTTTACGACCAAAAGGTTGATCCGGACCATCTGCTGGGAGAATCTCAGCGCGAAAATAAGACCAGCGAAATTTCTACGATGACACAGGCGCTCAGCAGGACAATTTACGATACCGTGCGGTTTGAGGAAATCAAGAAAAGCGAAATGGGCAATGAAACCTGGTTCGTAAAATACCAGAGCCTTCCCGCCTTCCATTCAAATTCCGCCACCGGCTGGACGGTGGTGATCTTTTTCTTTGGCCTTGGTATCAGCCTTATTTTGTTTTTTATCACGCTTTCGCAGTCAAAGGCGCATACCAGTGTGGAAGCGATCGCCAAAGACCTGGCGCGTTCCGAACGGGTCAAAGATGAGTTCATTGCCGTGGTTTCGCACGAGCTGCGTACGCCGCTTAATTCGATCGCGGGCGGCGTTACTATCATGAGAAACCGGAACGTGACTTCTGAAACCCGTGACAAAGCACTCGACATCATAGAAAAAAATCTGCGCTCACAGGCAAATCTGGTAGAGGATATGATCGTCTTTTCCGACATCAATGCCGGCAAAGGCGATCTGCACCTTCAGCCCCTCGGTTTTTCTTTACTGGTGGATAAAGTTTTTAATGAATTTTCTCCGCAGACAAAATCTAAAGACATTTCCTTTACCAAAGAAGACTCTTCAGGCGGAAAAACGATCGCCGGCGACGAGGCAAAACTGGAAAAAGTGCTGCAAAGTATTTTGTCTAATTCGCTGAAATTTACTTCTACGAATGGAACTATCGCCGTGGAGATCAGCAGTTTTGATCACACTGTCGAATTAAAGATCAAGGACAACGGCTTCGGGATCCATCCGCAGATCCTGCCGCACGTCTTTGAACTTTTCAAACAGGGTGATTCTTCCCTCGTCAGGCGGCATGGCGGATTAGGATTGGGAATGGCCCTTTCGCGGCATATAGTAAACCTTCACGGCGGCACACTGGAAGCCGAGAGCGCCGGGCTGGATAAAGGCTCTACTTTTATTTTGCGGCTTCCCGTTATCGAAAATACGGTCTGATCTTTCCCCGGCTTTCTCCGTATCAAAACGTTGCAAGTGTCTCTATTTCCCTTTTCTCTTACGTTTATCTCTATTCGATAATACCTTTGCTTCCTGCATTTACGGGCTATGGCATACGCCTTGCCAACTAATCGGTCTGAGGACATTAATTTGTTTCAGCCCAATGCAAAAATTTAATTTAAATGGAGGAAGCATGAGGAAAATTCTAACATCCGTCTTAACTGTCGCTGCGCTTGTAACTATTCAGCTTGCGGCTATGCAAACGGCTCGTGGACAATTGCGTCCTTATCGCGTAACAGATACCCAAGTCAGAAATCTTTTAACCAGAATAGAATCTAATACCGATATTTTTCGCAACCGTCTTAATACTGCGCTTGATTCAAGCGCCATCAACGGCAGCCGCCGTGAAGATGAAGTCGTCCAAAACGTCACTGACTTCGAACAGGCGACCGATCGCCTGCAGCGTCAATTCGATTCGCGAAACGTGAACACGTCCGATGTACAGGAAGTGTTGTCGCGCGCTTCGACAATAGATAGTTTTATGCGTTCGCGCCGATTCCCGACCGCTTTGCAAAATCAGTGGAACACTCTGCGGACGGACCTTAACACGCTGGCCGGTTATTACCGCGTCTCGTGGAATTGGACCAACCCGCCGGCTTATACCGGAAATAATACTGGCAACAATACCGGTTATCCGGGAAATAACACCGGGAACGGGCCGGTATTCGGAGGCGGAGGCTTTCGCGATGGCATGCTGACCGGAACTTACAAACTAAACCGTTCGGCCAGCGATGACGTTCAGACCGCGGTTGACCGCGCCTATACGGGTACCACTAATACGGGTGGCGGAACAAACCAGCGCGGACGCGGGCAAGGCCTGATCCGCCGCTTGACGCCGCCGGACACGCTGATCATCCAAAAAAATAATCGTGAGGTGACCATCGCTTCGGACGTGGCACCGCAGGCGGTTATTACCGCTGACGGCGTTGCGCGAACTGAGACTTCGCAGAACGGCCGCACTGTCCGGACGACAGCCACGCTGCAGGGAAACGGCCTGACCATCAATTATGAAGGCGACCGGATGAATGATTTTTACCTTTCATTCACCCCGGCGGGCCGCGACCAGTTGCGCGTAGTGCGCCGTATTTATCGTGAGAACGATAATCAAACCATCACCGTGACCAGCGTCTATGACAAGATCAATTCGACGCCTGACTGGTCTGCGGCAAATACTTACAACCCGAATAACGATAATGGTTATGGTACGGGCAACAATACCGGCAGCAATACCGGCAATAACAATTACGGAAACTTCATCGTTCCCAACGGCACGCGGATCGTGGGCACGCTGGATAACACGCTTTCGACCAAGACCGTCAATGAGGGTGACAGATTCACTATGAGAGTGATCTCTCCCAATCAGTACAGCGGCGCGGTCATCACCGGTTACGTGTCTAACACGCAGCGCTCCGGCAGAGTTACGGGCCGTGCGAATATGGCTTTGAACTTTGAAGAAATTCGCCTGCGCAATGGACAGACCTACCGGTTTGCGGGAGCCGCCGAAGAAGTGCGTCTGCCCAACGGTGAGCGGATAAACGTCACCAACGAAGGCGAAGTTCGCGAAAGCAACCAGGGAACCAAGACCGTGGTTCGTTCCGGGATCGGGGCCGCTATCGGCGCCATTATCGGAGCGGTAGCCGGTGGAGGTTCGGGTGCGGCCGTCGGTGCAGCAGTCGGCGCGGGTGCCGGTGCCGGATCGGTGCTCATCCAGGGCCGTGACGATCTGAATCTTGTTCAGGGAACAGAATTCGTCATCACCGCGACAGCCCCGCAAAACGTGGGCTTGCGTTAGATTTTGGCCGACAAGGGGAAAGAGAAGCGGTTTGGATCCTTGCGGGTTCGCCCGCTTCTCTTTATGACTTAGATAGATCGCAAATAATTTAAACGCCGTACACCGTCAAGGAGGCAAAAAAATGGACAACAAATTGTTACAGGAAGAAACACAGCGTGAAGTTACTTACGAAACTTTAAAAAGCGGGGTAAAGGCCGACGTCAACGCGGAGGTCGCGGATCGTGCCGCTGTGCAAAATGAACAGAGCGGCCAGATCACTACGCTGGCGGAAGATTTTCGCGGAAAAGCTATCAACGAGATCGTGGAAACCGACCGTGAAGTAGAACGCGCGCGTGGCCTCGCCCGGGTTTCTCAATTCGTCGATTACGGATTCTATGTAATTTATTCGCTGCTGGGCCTGCGGCTGCTGCTGGCGTTATTTGCCGCCCGGCAGGGCAATGATTTTGTCCAGTTTCTAAAGGCGATCAGCGACCCGTTCTATGCGCCGTTCAAAGGGATCGTGCCGAGCCTTTCCACCAACGAAGGTTTTACCCTGGCTTTGCCGATCGTCGTCGCGATCGTGGTTTATGCGTTATTGCACTTGGGAGTGAACGGCCTGCTGAGGATCTTTGCTCATCGTAAAACTGAGATCTAGTTGCAAAGTTTTGCCGAGTTGGTGGAGTTAGCGAAGTTTCACTCAAGTTAGAGTTTGAAAAGTTTAGAGTTCAAACTTTAGTTTGTCTTAATCCGAAAAAAGACAAGCTAAAGCTTGAACTCTGAACCATTTTAAATCTCTAAACTCTGCTAACTCAAAAAACTCTGCCAACTCTTAAGGCAGTTTTTCTATCCTTGAACTGCTCGTAAAGTTCCGTATGACGGCTGGTCAGCGGAATATTGCGCCCGTTGATGAACAAATATTTGATATTCGTTCGCGGTTCAAGAATATCGCCGTCAGCCACCACCAGGTTAGCCAATTTTCCTACTTCGATCGAACCCATTTTATCCGCCACACCGAGGATCTGGGCCGGGTAAAGCGTGACCGCTTTTAGCGCTTCTTCCGGCGGCAGGCCGAAGGCCGATGACAATCCCGCATGGTAGGGAAGGTCGCGTACTTCCGGGCCGTCTTCACCGGTCGAAACGCAAAATTTCACCCCCGCTTTTTGCAGCAGGCCGGGGACTTCGAAAAGCGAATCGTAATTGCTGTCATCCAAAACAGGCAAATTATAAATATTGGTAAAGATCACCGGGATATTTTTTTCTTTCAGCAGCGCGGCAACTTTGGCGGCGTCCGCACCGCCGTAGAGGATCGCCTTGACCTTCATCTCGTCGGCGAATTTCACCACGGCCCGGATGTCACGCTCGCGCTCGGCGGTAAAGATGATCGGTTTTTCTCCGCGAACGTACGGGATCATGTCCGCCATTTTTGTATTTATCGCGGGGCGTGGCAACGTCGCATCTTTCCCGTACGCATCCTGCGCCTTGCCGTAATCCATCGCATCGCGAAAATATTTTTTCAGCTCATCCAACCGGCGGTCTCTTGTTTTGACGGCTTCGTTAAAATCAACCTGCGGCCCCCCAAATCCCCCGCCGCCGCCTCCACCCTGTGTGATGCGCGGAAAACTTACTACCAATCCGAACTGCGGAACGACCGCCATTTCATACGAGGTCGCGCCGACCAGGTCCAGCACCGCCGCCTGGCCCGCGATCAGCGTAGTGCGCGGCATCGAAAGCACTGCGGTGATGCCGTTGACGCGCGTGACATTGATATGCGCGCTGTAAGGATTGACCGCGGAAATGGCTTTGGCGTTCGGGTTAAAATCCCCGATCTCGGTCGTATCGGCTGTGCCCGGCGCGCCGAGCCCGATCTCGTTCAGCCCCATCGCGGTCCCGGCATCGATCATTCCCGGGAAAACGCTTAACCCTTTAGCATCTATGATTTCCGCGCCCGATGGAATGCCGGCATCGGCCCCGACTGCGGCGATCTTGCCGTCGCGAATGACGACCGTGCCGTTTTCAATTACCGCGCCGGAAACCGTTACGATCCGCGCGTTTTTGATGGCAAATGTTCCGCCTTTACCGACGACATTTTGCTGCGCGCCGCTGTTGAGCTGCGCCTGGCTGGTAACAGCAGCAGCGAAAGTAATGACGATCAGAAAGAGTAAAGTGAAAAATTTATTCATGGTCATTGTCTCCTTCCGCGTCATCCAGATCGGCTTTTTTCTTTTCCCGCGGGATCGGCGGCGACGCCCCTGCCTGTCCCTGTCCGGGCGCTTTATTGACATCGAGTTTTTCCAGATCCTGCCGCTCTTTTTCTACGCCCGCGCGGCCGGAAATATCTTTCGTCCGGTCAAAAAGAACTTCGCCTTCGACCATCGTCACATCGGCGTGAGCATACACGCTAAACGGGTGCGCGCTCCAGATCACCACATCGGCGTCTTTGCCGACCTCGAGCGAACCGGTGTGCTTGTCGATGCCCAATTGGAACGCCGGGTTCCAGGTGATCATCTTCAGCGCGTCTTCTTCCGGCACGCCGCCGTACTTCATTACTTTCGCGGCGTCCAGATTCAGCCGGCGCATTCTTTCATTGGAATCGGAATTGATGGAAACTTTCACGCCGTTTTTCCAAAGGATCGCGGCATTGTAAGGGATCGCGTCATAAGCTTCGATCTTATAGCCCCAGCTATCGGTAAAGATCGAAACGCCCGCGCCGTGTTTGGCGATCTCCGGCGCGATCTTATACGCTTCCAGGCCATGCTGCAGAGTGCGAATGCGAAAACCGAATTCTTCGGCCAGGCGCAGCAGCGCGAGATATTCTTCGGCGCGATAACCGTGCGAGTGCACGTAACGTTTGCCTTCCAGAATTTCCACGATCGGTTCCAGTTCCAGATCTTTGCGCGGCGGAACCGCCAGCTTGTCTCCCCGTGTGAGCTTAGCGCGATAGTCGTCCCATTCGTTTTTGTAATTTCGCGCGCGGGTAAAAGCGTCGCGGATAGATTCCATCACGCCCATGCGGGTGCGCGGGTAGCGCGGCGTCACGCCGGGCTGGGTAAAGTGTGTGCGCTTAGGATTTTCGCCGAGCGCAAATTTGATCCCCAGCGGCGCATCGGGAATAAGAAAATCTTCGACCGGGTGCCCCCATTTTATTTTTACCACGGAGTTTTGCCCGCCGATGGAATTAGCGGAACCGTGCAGGACGTTAAGCGCCGTGACCCCGCCGGCCAGCGCGCGGTAGAGATCAATATCGGTCGGGTTGAGCACGTCGCGGATGCGCGTCATTGAGGTGATAACAAAAGAACCTTCGTTGATCGCATCGAGCATCGTGTGCGAGTGGCAGTCTATAATACCCGGCGACACGAATTTGCCCGTCGCATCAATCACCAGGGCATTTGCCGGGGCCGTCAGATTTTTTCCGATCTTTGCGATCTTGCCGTTTTGCAGCAGCAGATCGGTGTTTAATAACGTGCCCCTGACGGCGGTCAAAACCGTTGCGTTCCTGATCAGAATATCCTGTTTCTGCTGGGCAAAAACGGGCAAACTCAACAACAATGTAGCGGTAATAAATAAAATTAGTTTTCGCATTATTCCCTCGTCTTTGCTCTACGGATTTCTCGTGCCGGTAAATGGATATGTGCCCTGCGGCGAGCTGGTCTGGCCTGTCATCTGATTACCTGCCACCTTGCCGCTAAAACTGACCACCTGATTTTGCCCGTTGAAGTTCACGATTATTTCAAACCGAAATCCGTCCGCGGTAAGCTCGCTGTTTTTGATTTCCGAAGTACCGAACGCGCTTTGGGCCGTGCCGGTCAATACCGTGCCCTGCTGCGCCAGCGTCAGGGTAAAGTCTATTTGGTTGCCGGGCGCGTCGATGCTCCCTCTCCACGTACCGGCCATGTTAAGCGGCGCGGCACCCGGGGCGCCGGGCCTTCCGCCGGCCGGACGTTCAGGCGGTTTCTGTTCATACATCAACCCGTCGACAAAAACGTGTGTTAGCTGGCGGTCCTTGCCGAAAACATCTCCCCGCATCACGACGAAATTCGCTATCTTTCCTGTTTCGAGCGAACCCAGCCGATCGGCAACGCCAAATATCTCCGCCGGAGATATGGTCATCGCGCGAATGGCCCCGTCTTTTGCCAAACCGTTTTCCGTCGTTTTTCCCGCGTTGGCCAGAAAATCCGACATACTTGTCATCCCGCCGGATTGAAAGGCAAACTTGACGCCCGCGCCGGCGAGAATTCCCGCGTTCTTCGGAGCTTCGGCGCGCTGCCTTAAAGTTTCCATCGATTCCGGGTCGGCTTCCGCCGAGGCTGCCGTCGTGCGTTTTGGAAAATTCAGCGAGAGCAATACCGGCACATCCTGTTTCTTAAGACGGTCCGCCACTTTTCCCGATTCCATTCCGCCCGCGATGATCAGTTTTAAATTGAATTCTTTTCCCAGGTCGAGCGCGCGAATGATCTCGCGTTCGGAATTGGCGTTCATCACGATCGGGACTTCGCGGTTTAGAACCGGGATCAGCGCTTCGAGCGACTTGTCCGCTTCAGGGCGGCGAACGCCGCGGGGGTTGGCCGCGTAAATCCTTTTCATCTCCTGCAGCCGCTGCGCATCCAGCAGCATCTGCCGCAGGGCGGAGAATGTTCCCATCAAAGAGGTCGGATACGCCGCCGCTACGCCCCCGCCGCCAAGCGTCCGAAACGTTATATGCTGCGCGAACGGGGCCCGTACGATCATCGCCGAAACACTGTCGCCGGCGGTGTTGAGCAGGGCGGATTCGCCCATAAATATCCCTTCGCGCGGAACGCTGAGCGCCGTGGTGATGCCGTTGTTGCGAAACGTTTCAAAACTGGCATCGGTCGCGACGACCAGGTTCGAAGCCTCGGTTTCGGGCCGTAGTCCGTACGGATAATTTGAATTCGATTGCGGCTGGCTCGCTGCCGCCGCTGCCGCTGCGGCCGCTTGCCCTCCGCCTCCGGGTGCGCCGCCGCCGCCGGCCGGCCTTTGCGCCGCGGCCATGCCGATATTTGAATTGGCGTCGAAAAATCCGGGGTAGATGGTCAGCCCGGTGCCGTCAATGACCCTCGCGTCGGCCGGCGCGGTAACACTTTCACCGACCTGAGCGATCAGCCCGTTACGCACAACGATGGTGCCCTTTTCGATCACGCTGCCGGTTCCCGTCACGATCCGCGCATTGGTAACGGCATAAGTGCTCGTCCTGTATTGCGCAAATGACCCCGAAACGGCCGCGAAAAGGAGCAGAACAAACACCGCCGCACTGAAAAAAGCGTTCCAGATGTTCTTTTTCATAACTTTTCGTGTGAAATTTATGCGGAAATTAAACTAAACAATTCGTGATTACGCAAGCGATAAAGGCAAGGTTTCAATTGTAAGGAAGAGTTTTTGGCGAAAACTTTTACTTTATAATTAAGTAATTAGGAGTTTTGCATTAATTCAACCGATTATTTCGTTTAAGCCCTCAATCACTTGTTCCAACTCATCAGCAGATGCTTTGCCTAATTTAGCTCCTAATCTTTTGACCGACAAAGTTCTGATCTGACTAATCTTAACCCATGATTTTTTTGGTAATTTCGTATTAGAAAGTTCCAAAGTTAACGGAAATCCTGCACGGGGCTCCTGACTGGTCAACGCCATTGCAATGACCGTTCCGGATCTTTCATTGAAAATGTTTTGGCTTAAAATCAAAACAGGGCGCAAGCCGGACTGCTCATGTCCCTGGGTCGGATCAAGATTCGCCCAAACGATATCGCCTCTTAATATGGCTGCCATTCAGCGACCTCCGCGGCCAGGCCTTCATCCGCCAAAGCCTGTTCTTCGTCCTTATCGAGTTTGGCGCATTCGCGCGCTAAACGATTTTGATCGATACGCTCGATCTTTTCCGAAACAGCATCCTGAATCGCTTTAGAACGATTTGGAAAAACTTTTGCTTTAACCAGGCGGTCTATTTTCTTAAGCAACCCCGATTCAATGGAAATAGTAACCTTGTCGACATTCATGATTAAAGTAATACCAAAAGTCATACTTTTAGTCAATATTTTTAAGACGGTCCGTGCGTATGTCCAGGCACTACAGAAAAAAAGCGACTCTCTCCGAGAACACGGGAAGAGCCGCCAATTTATCTTATGAGAATGTATTACCCGTATCAAAATCCAGCCGTTATTCCGGCGGATTCGCCACAAAATTCACATCCGCCATATTTCCCAGAGGAACAAGCTGCTGCTCCATCGTTGCAAAGCGATGGCGTTTGGCGCTGCCCGTCAGCGTGTAAATGATCCCCGCTTCCAGATTCTGGAATATGTAATTGCCCAGCGAACCGGTCTGGAAAGTTACCGGTGGACGCCCTTCCGCCGACAAGGTAACGTATGCGTCGCGGATCGGGTTGCCGTTCGCCTCCAGGACGCGGCCACTGATGGAAACCGGCCCCGGATCGTCAAATTCCGCGATGCCCCAATCTCCGGCAAAGTCCGAAAACCCGGTGCAGCTTATCGTGTTGGCCCCGGTGTTTTGCGCAGCACCACCGCAGAGCGCGATAGGGCCGCTCCCCACGCGGTGCCAGATCCGGTACTTATTTTCGTTCCCGGCCACATCCGCGTTGTTGTACTGAACATCGATCTTGTTGCCGGAGATCGGCCCCGTTGTGTCGATATGCCAGTACACTGTCGCGGCTGTTCCGGCCGGCAGTCCCGGCATAGCAGAGTCAAATGCTTTCATCGATAGCGTCGTTGGGCTCGTTTGCACACCGGTAACAAACACCGTGGCCATTTTGCGGTTATTTTCACCGACCAGATAAGTATAGACCTGGCTGCCGGAGAATGGACGGGCCAGTACGCCGTCAACGTATCCGGTGAAGCCTCCGCCTCCATTGACTCCCAGGTGCGTGATCTTGTTCGCCCCCTGCGAGATATAGGAGCCGATACTCATGCTGCCGGTAACGGTCAGATCGCCGCCGCTCAGGACCAGCGGGCCGGGACCATGATTGGTTATATCTTTAACTATACGGTTTGCCGGGATCTCAGGCCCGGTCGTATAGCCGCCCCAATGAGTGATATTGACGCCGCCGGTTCCGGTCAGATCATAAACCGGTGTCGAATCGAATAGGGCGTCGCCGAAAATAACAATATTGGCATTATCGACAAACCTGATCTTTGACGAATTAACCAGACCGGTCTCATGAAGCTCCATACTGGTGATGTTGACGCTGCCCACCGAAGGACCGAAGGTCACGGTGCGGCAGTCCGCGCGCAGGCTGCTGAATTTTCCCGTCATTGTGCCGCTGCCGGAATAGGTCACGTCAGCCGTCGGGCCTGTTCCATGAAAGTTAAGCACGCCGCCGCTGGCAATGAGCGTCCCGTCATTTACAAAGCTATCGCCCAGCACCTGGAATCCGCCGTTTCCGATATTAAGCGTGCCGCCCGGTTCTATATTCACGTTACCGAGAGCTCCGCCGGCATAAAGAGTTTGCGGCCCCGCGCTGGTATCGAGGTTTATATTTGGCAGGCCGCCGCCGCTAATGAAAGGTCCCACCGCTACCGTCGAGGTATTTCCAAAAGTTACTTTGGTTCCTGTGCCGACAGCCCCTACAACCCTAAAATCTTCCGTGTTTGAACTTGGAGGGGCCGCGGGAGGAGCGGGATTTTGGATCACTATTTCTCCCCCGGAAAATGTCGTGGTCCCTGCTCGAATGTTGAAACAGCCGCTACCTACATTCGCATCTATACAGGTTGTAACTTTGCCGCCGCTTTGGCTGTAGGTAACCGGGTTAGTGCCGGCGGAGCTAATGAGGTTCCCGGACAGATTTATCGTCCCGCCATCGACGAACATAGACGGATGTTCACGCTGATCGAGCATGATCGATGAACCATTGGTATTGGCGGCGTTAAGAGTGCCGGCAGAAACATGGAAGAGCCCCTTGATCAAAAACCTCGAATTTGGCGGTGACGTCAGCGTGTAATTCGGATTATTAAGCCAAAGCCCCGACGTGGGCACAATTATTTGCTCAAAAGCCGCGATGTTCAGATCAAAGGTTAAAACTGCGGTGCGATGGTTTCCGGTAAATGTTCCGGAGATCTTAAAGGTCCCGTTGGTTAGCGTCAGAAATGCCGAGGCCGCGCTATCCGTCGTGCTTCCCTGCACCGTGAAATTGGATGCCGTCAGGTCCAGCAGATTAGCGCTCGATGTCCCTTTGTCCATCGTGATCGTCCGGATGTCCGTCACCGAGCCGCTGCCGCCAAAAGTGTTGTTTGATGCTCCCGTGAAAACGAGATCGGCGCCGGCCTGGTTGCTGTTCGTGCTTAGATCGAAAATGCCGTTGTTGGTCAGGCTGCCGCCAATTATAAGAGTGTGATTTGTCACCGCTCCGGTACTTGGCGTGGTCAATATATCGGTTGCTCCGCTGATCGTCAGATCACCCGCCACGGTCAGCGAACGCGCAGCGAAAGGATCAAAGGTCAGCACCGCCGGCGTTCCGCCGCTGCCCACTGTCAGCGTTCCGGCTGCAGCCGCAGTATCGACAAGCACCGCCGCCCCGCCGACGATGATCACATTATCACCGCTGCCCGGCACCACGCCGCCTACCCAGGTAGACGGTGAACTCCATGCTCCGCCACCCGCCGTCGAAGAAATATTGCTCAATACAACATTACTGCCCGGCTGCTGTTCGCTTTTCACCGGCACATCCGGCAATACCCTGATTAACGGCCTTATTTGGGCAAATGAGCAAATAGAAGAAAACGCGAGTGTGACAAACGCGAAAGCTGCGATCCTTAGAATTTTCATGATGTCCCCTAAACCCTGAATACTTAACAGGTTATAAAACGGCGGCGCTTGGCTGAGATCAGTGCGGACCTCCGGCGGTAAAGATTAGTTGAATTTTTAAACACAAAAGGCTTAAAGTCAACGTTTTTACCGCCCGGGGTGGTGTCCTGGAATAGCCCGGGGCTTCAGCCCCGGGTAATGAGCGATCAATTGGATGTTAGCCCTGAAAGGGCGGCAGAACCTAAGTCAGTTCTGCCGCCCTTTCAGGGCTGGAACGTTTTTGGGATTTTAGATACCCAGGGTGGCGCTCGCTTCGCTCACTTACCCTGGGCTATTTTCTTTTGTCCCCGTTGGGGACTTTTAAGGATAGATTTTCAAATTGTCCCATTAATGAATTTCTTCTTGTCTTTAATTAGAAGCTTCTCCGGTCAATAAAAGCCATAAAGCAGCCGGCCTCGGCGTTTCTGATATAGATGTATGCGATCGCCGGAATAGAAAATAGCTCGTCGATCTGTTCTTCGATCTGGTCTTTTTCTACTGCAACTCTTTTCGTCATCTCGCCGCTTTCGTTAAAAGCTTCAAACAACATCGGCAGTTCGCGAAAGTCCGGCGGAAAAACCCCGGCGTTGTACGGCTCGCATTCTTCCTTGTGGATAAAGATCGGCCCCGGCAGCGGCAGTTCCGCGCGGCCCTCGAACGGGTTATAAGTAAAAAATGTCCGCTCGTCTTTATCGACCTCGAAAGTTTTCAGACATAAGCGGCACGGGCCATAACCTTTCGCTATGCTCGAGCTGGCCGGAAGTTTTGCCCACGAAGAGACGCCTGTTTCTCTTACCTTTCGCGCGATCTCCGTCGGTATCGGGGTCACACTAAAAACTGTTTGCATTTTTGCTGTATTTATTCCGTTCATTTTTGGGCCGCCTCCGCTGCTTCTATTGCCAGAATTTCTTTTTTACGTTCGACGCCCCAGCGATACCCGCTCAGGTCTCCGTTTTCACGAACGACACGATGGCAGGGCGTGATCAGCGCCGTCGGATTCGTTGCGCAGGCACGGGCCACGGCTCGCACGGCGCTCGGCTTGCCGATGCTTTCGGCAACTTGTTTGTAAGAGCGCGTTTCACCGTACGGGATCTTTCTCAGCGTCTCCCAAACCTGCAGTTGAAAGGCGGTCGCCTGGATATCGAGCGGCAGCGCGAATCTTTTTTCTTTGCCGTCCAGTAAATTCAGGATCGACTTTACCGCTGTATTTAATCCGCTTTTGTCTTCGCTGATCTCGGCCGCGGAAAATTCATTTTTTAAATTCTCAACCAATTCTTTTTCTTTATCGCCAAAAGTGACGCTGCAAATACCACGCTCGGTTTTCGCTACCAGCATTTTGCCCAGATCTGAGTCTGTGACCGTATAAGTTATTTTCATACCTTTTCCTTTACTTTTATAAGCCGCCGGGGTCATTCCAAGCGTGTCCGCCGCTTTTTCATAAAGCGCGCGGCTCGAACCAAAACCCGCTTCATACATCGCACCGGTAACATCTTCGCCGCGCTGCACCTGTTCCTTAAAGCTTTTGATCTTGAGCGCGGTCGCATACTGTTTCGGCGTGATGCCTAAAATGCCCTTGAATGTCCGCTGCAGATGATGCAGGCTCATTCCGGTCTCTTCGCCCAGGAATTCCAGCGAAATATTTTCTTCCAATTTATCTTCGATCAACTGGCAGACCTTGAGTACCATTTCGACCTGCGGGTCTCTTTCCGTAGCGGAATCCGGCTTGCACCGCTGGCAAGCGCGAAAACCTTGCTTTTCCGCGGTTTTCGGTGTCTCGAAAAACACCACATTCTGGCGTTTGGGCGTGCGGGCGGCACACGAAGGCTTACAATAAATGCCGGTCGTATTGACGCCAAAAAAGAATGTGCCGTTAAACCGGCGATCCTTGGTCTCGACCGCATGCCAAAAAACGTCCTTGTTGGTGCTGTTCATTTTCATCGTGTTTGACTCAGATAACATAAGTTTATCTCCTCAATTGTCATTCTACGAAAGGCGCCAAGATCTATCTATCCGCTTTTTGCGGTCAAATTTTTTATTTAGATGCTAGATGTCAGAAGTCAGAGGCTGGTACACAAACCCTGTTCTTACTTACCTCTAACCTCTAACCTCTGACCACTATCTGCTACTATGTATGGATGACCGTGACGACAAAATTCCCGATCATTCTGTTTGATGGCGTCTGCAATTTTTGCGACGGTTCGGTGAATTTTGTGATCAAACGCGACGATAAGCAGCATTTCAAATTTGCGCAGCTCCAGTCTGAAGCCGGGCAAAAACTGGTCGAAGAATACGGGCTGAACAAACCCGGGATAGATTCCGTCATCTTAATTGAGAACGGCCGCGCTTATACGCATTCGACGGCGGCGCTAAAAATAGCCAACCAGTTGGGCGGTATTTACGCCTGGGCGTATCTGTTCATTTACATACCGCGCGCCATCAGAGATTTTTTTTACAAACTTTTTGCGAAGAACCGCTACCGGCTTTTCGGAAAAAAAGAAGAATGCATGATCCCGACACCGGAAATACGCGAAAGATTTTTAACTTGAGGAGCAATTTATGAAAGCAGTATGGAACGGCGAAACTTTAGCCGAGAGCAATGAGACGGTGATAGTAGAGGGCAATCATTATTTCCCCGCCGACTCGATCAAGAAGGAATATTTTCAAGCGAGCAAAACGAATACCGTTTGCGGTTGGAAAGGCACCGCCAGTTACTATGACGTAGTCGTGAACGGCGAAACCAACAAAGATGCCGCCTGGTATTACCCCGACACAAAACCCGATGCGAAGAACATCGAAAACTATGTCGCCTTTTGGAAAGGTGTACAGGTTACTTCATAGTCGTTTAGAGGCGGTCTCTGACCGCCCGTTACTAAACACGCAGCGGTCGGAGACCGCTGCTAAACTTATTGTTGCGTTTTATGAATTCGAGTACTTTTTCAGCTTTGGAATACGGCACGCTGCGGCAGAGGCTGGCGCGTTACGCTCAAACTCCGATGGGACGCGCCCGGATGGAAGAGCTGGCGCCGCTGTCTGACCGGCGGCAGTTGCAAACGCAGCTCGACGCCCTCGGCGAAGCTCTCTATCTGCTGGAAAATGATAAAACGTGGCGTTTTACCGACTTACCCAATCTGGAAAACGCCATCGCAATGCTGCGGGTTAGGGGTACGAACCTCGAGCCGCTGGTGATCGTCTCTCTGGCGCGGCTGTGCGAACAGGCTTTTGCCGCGCGGACCGTGATCTCTGAAAATCGCGGCGAGTGTCCGGCTCTTTGGCAGATCGTTCACAACCTTTCGCCGGAGCTGCAAAAAACTCTCAGCCGCATTACGCGAAAGATCCTGCCTAACGGCGAACTTGACGATTCGGCCAGCCCGGCGCTGGCAAAACTTCGCAGCGATATAAATTCGCAGCGCGCGCGGCTGACCAAGTCGCTCGAAGCCCTAATGCGCAAGGCCGATGACGCCGTCCAGGACGACCTTATCACCGTGCGCAACGACCGTTTTGTCATTCCCGTCAAAGCCGATTTTCGCGGAAAGATCGCCGGCGTGGCCCACGGATTTTCTTCCTCCGGCGCGACCGTTTTTGTCGAGCCGCTTGAATCGATCGAGGCCAACAACGAGCTCCAAATGCTGCGCGACAAAGAGCAGAACGAGATCGTCAGGATCCTCTTTGCGCTAACGGAAGAACTCCGCGCGGAATTGCCCGCGATCGAAAACGCATTTGAAGCCGTCGCCGAACTCGACTTTATCCGCGCCAAACTGGAATTCGCCCGCGGCTTCGAAGCCGTCGTGCCAAAGATCTCCGACAAAAATATTTTGGAATTCATCGACGCGCGGCATCCGCTGCTGGAAGAAAATCTGCGTGGATCAGCAATGAAGTCAGAACCGGGAACGCCAATAGTAGCCGCGACCGGGGTTAAAAACTCCCCTTCTGCCGGAGGAGGGGTGGCAGCCGCTTCGGCTGACGGGGTGGTTACTTCAAAAATGATCGTTCCCTCATCCTTTACTCTGACCGACGAAAGATCAGCCATGATCATCTCCGGCGCCAACGCCGGCGGGAAGACCGTGGTGCTGAAAACCGCCGGGCTGCTTTCGCTGATGGCGATCTCGGGCCTGCCGGTTCCCGCCAAATCGGCCGAGGTCCCTTTTTATCAGACGGTGCTGGCGGACATCGGCGATCATCAATCGCTCGCGGCAAATCTTTCGACCTTCAGCTCGCACATGACGAACATCGCCGAGATGCTGCGCATCTGCAAAGCGCCCTCGCTCGTCTTGCTTGATGAAGTCGGCACCGGTACCGACCCGGAAGAAGGCTCGGCGCTGGGCGTGGCGATAGTAAGAGAGTTTCGCCGCTGCGGCGCGCATCTGATCGCCTCTACGCACTATCGCGGATTAAAAAGCTACGCTGCCAGCGATGAGTCCGTCGTCAACGCCAGCGTCGAATTTGACGAAAAAACTTTGCAGCCGACCTATCATTTGCTGACCGGTATGGCGGGAGTTTCCAGCGGCATCGAGATCGCGCGGCGTTTCGGCATCCCGGACAAGGTGATCGATTCGGCCCGCGAAAATCTGGATTCCGCCGCACAGGAAGCCGAAAAATATCTCCTCAACCTAAAACGCGAGTCCGACTCAGCCCGCGATCTTCGTGTTGCGCTTGAGGATGAGCGCGAAGCCGTGGCGCAAAAATTCGCCGGGCTCGAAGTCCAGGCCGGCAAGCGCGAAATGGAACGCCGCAAGCAATCGGAAAAAGAACTCGCCGCTGTCGTGGCAAATTTCGAGCGCCAGGCTAACGCCTTGCTAGAAACGATCGAAGACAAACAGCTTCGCCAAAAACTGCAGAAAGATGTCGCCGTTAAGAAAGCGCAATTGAAACGCGAAATAACCGTTAGCAGTGCGCCGTCAGCAGTAAGCAGCGGCAAACAGATCGCCGTTAAAGATGCGCCGATCGTCTTAGGCACAAAAGTCCTGACATCTCTTGGTTCTATCGGCACGGTAGAAAAGATCGACGGCAACACGGCGGAGATCTTGTCGGGTTCTATGCGCCTGCGCGAGAAATTAAAAGACTTAAAAGTAGTTGCCGACCAGGCGGCAGCCGTCGGGCCCGCCGCAGCCGGCTCTAAAAAGCTGGAAAATCTGCAAAAGAAAACCGGTGAAACCCGCCTCGATTTTGACGACGAAAGCCGCGGCGCCGAGCTAAACCTGATCGGCAAAACGGTCGCCGTGGCCGAAGACGATCTCGACCGTTTTCTCGACGAATCCTATCTCGCCGGTTTTCCCAAGGTGCGCATCATCCACGGCATCGGCACCGGCGCGCTGCGCTCCGCCGTGCGCGGCATGCTCCAGGGCCACCCGCATGTCGCCAAATACACCACTGCCCCGCAAAATCAGGGCGGCGAAGGTGCTACAATCGTCGAGCTAAAACAATAAACAAAGGCGTGTCCGATGAGATCGTCGAAAATAATTTTCACATTTTTGATATTGCTTGTTTCCGTTTTATTCTGCGCGGGACAGGAAAAGCCGAAAGCTGTTTTAACCGACAAATTTTTCGGCGGCACTTGCGACCAATTTCGATCAAGATTGGATAACGTCCTACTGCCTGTCTATAAAGAATCCGGTTCAAAAGCGTATGTGATCTTTTACAGTGAAGAAAACCTGTCCGATTTGGTTAATTTTTACATGGATCAGATAACCGGGCTTATCCCTTTAAGGAAATTTCCCGCTGAACGAATTACCGTTGTTCGCGCTAAAAAAGAGGGTAAGCCGTCGTTGGAATTCTGGAGAGTTCCGCCGGGCGCTGACGATCCGCCGCTGGCCGGAGAACTCTGGACGTATAAACTGGCGGGCCTTTCAAAACCCTTCCTTTTTGGGAATTTGTTTAGCGAAGCCTGTTTTACTTTTACGCCAAAGGCCTATGCGGGTTTTCTGCGGGCCAATCCGAATATACGGGGAAATATTATTGTGTATGATAAAACTCCCGCAGGACGCCGGCGAGAAGGAATTAGCTGGCTAAAGACCATGGCGTTGGAATATAAAATTCCCCGCGATCGGCTCCGGATTTTTTACCGCAAGTCCAAATCCTTTGAAGATGGCTCAGGAAGTTATCCGGATGTCGAATTCTGGCTTGTCCCCGCTAAGACCAAAGCCGCAAAATGATGTTGATAAAACCGTCGGGAATAATTTTTATCTTGCTGTTCTTTCTTAGCGCGGCACAAACCGTGCTTTCCCAATCAAGTGATAAGGATGTTTTGCTGTTAAGTTCGGTGTCGGGTTTTCAATGTGAAGATCTATTGGCGCGGCTGGATTATCATGCAGTTACAGTTTATGACATTCCCGGCGCCGTCGGGTATGTCGTTCTTTACGGCGGCCCGAACCCGGTTAAAAACAGGGCCTGGGAGCTCGCCATGACCTCCTACAGGCGTTTTCGTAAGATCGACCAAAACCGTTTTATTATTCTTACCGCAAAGCGGCAAAACGAGGCCAAACTAGAATTTTGGTTAAGTAAGACCGGAAAGAAACCAGACGTAGAAGAAGAGAAATATAGCCTCGCGATCCCTGCCGACAAACCTTTTCAATTTGCCCACGACACGTTTGAAACAGTGAAGATCGACGGGAAATTCTTATTCATCGGGGGTATGCCCGGGTGCGTGGAAAATATCAATCTTTATTTTCTCGCCGAATTTCTCAAAGCAAATCCACATCTCAATGCCCATTTTTTGATCCATAACCGAACGGCCAAGGGGGCAGACAGATTAGCAAGGCTTATTTTGAATGAAGCGGTAAACGACGCGAAGATCGATAGAAAACGGCTGATAACCAAATATGTGGGTAAAAATGAGGATGGCAACGGCCGGCTCGCCAGCATATCGGACGTAGAGGTTTGGCTTGTCAGGGCAAGGAAAAAGTAGGGACGGCAAAATGCTACAATAGTGGAACTAAAACAGTAACCAGGTTTCTTCTATGAAGGCATCGAAAATAATTTTCACATTTTTGATCATATTTGCTGCTGTTCAATTCTGTTTTGGACAGGAAAACCCCCGGGCGGTTTTGCAGGATCGGCTTGGTGAACTACCTTGCGACCAATTTTTATCCAGACTTGATTCTTTCTTCGTCGAATTAATGAAAGATCCGTCATCGACCGGTTATGCGGTTATTTCTTTTGGAGAAAGATCTCTGGAAGATCGCTTTACGTATGAAAATTGGATCAATACTCACATCCTGTTCAGAAAATTTCCCAAAGACCGTCTTAAATTGATCGAGGCTGATCGCGGAAACACTGGCCTGGAAACCGAGTTTTGGACGATCCCCGTTGGCGCGGATAAGCCCCCGATAATTGTTGAAAACGAAGGTCCGCTTCCGCCGCCTGCGAGAGCGGTCCGATTCGGAGATACGGGCGGCGATATATGCGCCTACTTCTATGGAAGTCAATATATAAAATATCTCCAGGCATATCCTGAACTCAAAGCACATATTGTTATTTACAATAATTCCGCCAGGAAAGCCCGGAAAGAAGGTGATGGATGGATCAAAAGTTTGGTCAGCAATAAAATTGCAAGAAACCGCATTAGGATTTTTCATTCAAAAGAAAAATCATATCCCTACGAAGAATTCTGGCTGGTTCCGTCTAAGAAAAAATAAACCATGAAGGCCATTTTCACAATTTTATTTTTACTCGCCGCGGCACTTTCAGGCTTTGCACAGGAAAACCCGCGGGCTGAACTCAACGGTGAGTATGGCAGCATCGGCTGCGACCACGCCGGGGCATATTTTGATAATTTTCTCGTCGGCCTCAGAGACAGGCCAGGTCTGAGGGGCTATGCGGTGATCTATCCGAAGAAAGGCATGCTCAAAGAAGCTTCCTGGATAAAAAAACGCATCGAAGGCCGAATATTTTTCAGGAAATTTGACAAAGCCCGCATAACGATCGTCGAGGGCGAGGAAAGAGACGATCTTCGGGTACAGCTTTGGCTGGTTCCCGCCGGAGCGGAAAAACCTGAGTTCAAAGAAGGCAGTCTGGCCCCACCCTGTAAGAGATCTTAGTAAGCCATTTATTTATTTCACGATGAGTGGCGGGTGGGATATATGTCCCAGTGATAATGAAGAGACATACGTAGATTTCCTCGCTGAACATCCCGAGATGCGAGGCCATATAGTGGTCTTCGGCACTGCAGATCGTCAGGGAATAGAAACGCGCGACCATTGGCTAAAAGAGTTCACCGCGGACGGAAGGATAGAACGCAAAAGATTCAAAGTCTTCTTTACCCAACACAGAAAAAATATTGCGGATGAAGCCGAGTTTTGGATCGTTCCGCCCGGGAAAAAGAAATAATGCTCTACCCCCAGACCTTCATTGATGAACTAAAGCAGCGCGCGGACATCATGCGCGTGGTGGAGGGGTATGTTCCGCTCAAGAAAAAGGGGCAGAACTGGTGGGCGCCGTGCCCTTTTCACCAGGAAAAGACGGCTTCGTTTTCGGTCAACCCCGGCAAGGGGATGTACAAATGCTTTGGCTGCGGCAAGGGCGGCAATGTCTTTACCTTTGTAATGGAGCTCGAAGGCCTGAGCTTTCCCGAGGCCGTGAAAGTAGTGGCGGACAAAGCCGGCATGCCGCTGCCCGAACCGGTCGACGGGCGCGATTACGAGCAGACCAAAAAGGCGGCCGATGAGCGCAAACGCGTCGCGGCCGAGGTGGTCCAGCTCAATGAATGGGCGGTCGAGTTCTGGCAAAACCACCTTCAGGACAAAAGCGCCAAAGCCGCGCGCAAATATCTGGAAGAGCGCCGAATGTCCGAAGAAACCATCGCCGCTTTCAAACTCGGCTATGCGCCTGAGAGTTGGGACGCGCTAAAAAGCTACCTGAAAGAAAAAGGCGCCGGCGATAAACAGATCGAGATCAGCGGCCTGGTCGGCGTAAATGAAGAGAAAGAAAGAGTTTATGATCGTTTTCGGGGGCGGATAATGTTTCCCGTGCTGGATGTGAACGGAAAACCGATCGCTTTTGGCGCGCGCGCGATGGGAAAAGACGAGCCGAAATACCTGAATTCGCCCGAAACCCCTGCGTATACAAAGGGTAACCATCTCTATGGCCTCTTCCAGGCGCGGGAAGAAATTCGCAAGAAAAAATTCGCCATCCTGGTCGAAGGCTATTTCGATCTGATCACGCCCTTTCAAAATGGGGTGAAAAACGTCGTAGCCAGTTCAGGCACGGCGTTTACAGAGGCCCAGGCGAAACTTTTGGGGCGGTTTGCACGTAAGGTGGTAGTGAACTATGATGGAGATAGTGCGGGTGTGAAAGCGGCGCGAAGGGCTATCGAAACACTGTTGGCGGAAGATTTTGAAATAAAAGTTTTAGTTCTCCCGGAAGGATCGGATCCGGACGAGTTCATCAATTCCAACGGCGTCGAAGCATATAACAAACATAGAGGACAAGCTGCCCCCCACCTACAATTCGTTTTAGAACAAGCTGTGCGGGATAAAAGTCTCGGTGTTCCGCGGCACAAGGTTGCCGCGATCGAGGACGTAATGCCCGTGCTTTGCGCTGTGCGTAATCCTACGGAACAGCGGGAGTCGTTTGACCAGGCAATGAGTTTTTTGCGGGTCGATGACGAAGCGTTACTCAGCGACCTGTGGAAGACCGTCAGAGCCGGCACACGACCCGATGCTTCGGGGATGAAGCGCCAGATAGCGCGCGCCGCCAAAACCAGGCCGACGGTCGCCGAACAGCAATTGCTGGAAATGCTTGTTCATGACGATGAATTAAGAAAACATATCCTGCCTATGCTGGAAGAAACCGACTATGAAGCCCTGGCTTCAGCGGCCATCTTTCAGGCATTGATCGAGGCGGATAAGAGCTCTTTGGAAATGACGGCGGAAAATCTGTCGGCCCTGCTGGACGAAGACGATACGGCAGCGCACGATCTTTTGCCATTGCTTATTATGAGCAACGCTCCGCGCGAAGAGGGCGAAGTGATCGACGAGGTACAGGCCAAAGCAGAGAAATGCGTCATAAGATTAAGACTTGAGGCTATCGATAGCCGCATAAAAGACATTATGGGGGAGAAATTGCTTTTGGAACAACAGGCTAATTTGGAGAAGTTTAATCAGCTCGTGATCGAACAAATGAGACTTGAACAAATGAGACTTGATCTGCAAAACATAAAACTCTCTTGGGACGAAACTTGAATATAAATAGAACAACTTTTTACAGGTATATTTAATCAAAATTCTAATATGGTAGATTACGACGAAGAACCGCAAGACGATATGGTAGAACGCCTGCTCGAACTGGGCAGGGAGAAGAAATTCTTAAGCTTCGACGACCTCAATCGCGAATTGCCCGACAGCATGGTTTCGCCTGAGGATATCGAGGACGTTCTGCAAAAGATCGAGGGGGCAAGCATTTCCATCAACGATGGCGAATCGGGCCTGCTTGAACAGGCTGCCGCGCTGGCCGTTGATGCCGAAGCTGACGAGGACGAAGAATTCGATCTCGACCTTTCGGCCGGTACGCTCGATAAGACGAACGACCCGGTCCGCCTTTACCTGCGCGAGATGGGTATCGTGCCGCTGCTGACCCGCGAGGGTGAGGTAGCGATCGCGAAACGCATCGAACGCGGGCAGATCAAAACTCAAAAATCGATATCGCGTTCGCCTATCGCGGTCGAAGCTCTGCTCAAATTGGGTGAAGCTCTGGCCGCCGGAAAGGTGAGCATTCGCGACACCGTAATGTTTTCCGAACAGGCGGAACTGACCGGTGAAGAGGACAAGGCTGACGAATACATGCGCTGGACGCTCGAAGGTATCGAGCGCATCAATGAAAATTACAAAAAGGCGCTGAAAACCCTTAACGCCCTGATCAAGGAACAGGAAAAACAAAAGGGCGCTAAAAAAGCCGGTAAGCGTTTGATCCGCCTGCGCCGTGAAGTTGCGCGTTTGAGGCTTGAGATCGCCAGCGAGATCAAAATGCTGAATATGACGGAACGCGCCAAGCAGAGGCTGATCGAATCGATCCGCAAGATCAGTAATGAGATCCGCTCTGCCGAGCGTGAGGTCACGAAAGCGCAGAATAAGATCGACGCGAAACCGCCGGCGCCCGAAAAGAAAGAATTGCGCAAGCGGTTAAACGATTACAAGAGCCGCCTGACCGTGATCGAAGAGAAGTATCACATTCCGCCGGTGGAAATTAAACGTTCGCTGCAATCCATCCTGGTCGGCGAATCGCAAACCAATCAGGCCAAGAAAGAGCTAGTCGAAGCCAACCTTCGACTGGTCGTTTCGATCGCCAAGAAATACACCAACCGCGGTTTGCAGTTCCTCGATCTGATCCAGGAAGGCAACATCGGTTTGATGAAGGCCGTGGACAAATTCGAATGGCGGCGCGGTTACAAATTTTCGACTTATGCCACGTGGTGGATCCGCCAGGCGATCACCCGTGCTATCGCCGACCAGGCGCGCACTATCCGCATTCCGGTGCACATGATCGAAACGATCAATAAGCTGATCCGCACTTCGCGGGCGCTGGTACAGGAACTGGGACGCGAACCGACGAGCGAGGAAATTGCCAAGAAAATGGACATCCCCGTTTCGAAGGTGCGTAAGGTCTTAAAGATCGCACAGGAACCGATCTCGCTCGAAACGCCGATCGGTGAAGAAGAAGATTCGCATCTGGGCGATTTTATCGAGGACAAATCGATCCTCAATCCGGCCGAAGCAGTGACCGTTTCCAACCTGCGTGAGATCACCAACGAAGTGTTGGCGACGCTCACGCCGCGTGAAGAAAAGGTCATCAAGATGCGTTTCGGATTGGGAAGCAGCGGCTCGGAGCACACGCTCGAAGAAGTCGGCCAGCACTTTGCGGTCACCCGCGAACGCATCCGCCAGATCGAAGCCAAAGCGCTTCGCAAACTGCGCCACCCTTCACGCTCAAGGAAACTGAAAGCGTTTTTAGAAGGCAAGCAGTAAGCTGGGAGCGCGGACGTCCCGTCCGCGATGAGTGCATTGCGCGAATAAATAAAAGAGCGACGGCAATCCGTCGCTCTTTTATTTTGATTTTAACTCAGCGGATTTTTGCTTGTCTCACGACAAGCGTGCGGACAGGACGTCCGCGCTCCCCGTTATTCGTATCTCAAGCACTCGATCGGGTCGAGCCGCGAGGCTTTCCGCGCCGGCAATACGCCGAAGACCAGCCCCACCAGGATAGAAACCCCGAGTCCCGCGATCACCGCCCAGAGAGGTATTTGCGCCGGGATCGAAGGTATCAGGAAAAGTATCAAATTGCTGATGCCCGCCGCGGCTATCAAGCCGATGATCCCGCCGATAAAGGTCAGCGTCATCGCTTCGAGCAGAAACTGCAGAACGATGTCTCTTCTGGTTGCGCCGATGGCCTTGCGAATGCCGATCTCTTTAGTACGTTCGGTCACGGAAACCAGCATGATATTCATCACGCCGATCCCGCCGACCAGCAGGCCGAGCGAGGAAATAGCGATCGCGATCAACCCGACCATTCCCGTGATACCGTCAAACTGCTTGATGAACTGGTCCGCGGTCTTAATATCAAAATCGTTAGGCTTGTCAAAAGCCAGGTTGCGGCGCTTGCGCAGGATCGATTCCGATTCTTCCAGCGCTTCCATTACGCGGCCGGATTTCGCTTTGATGATGTGCAGCAGATAACTGCGCTGCGGGGCGACCTTTCGCGCGGTGCGATACGGCAGCAATACTTTCGAATCTTCTTCGTTCTCGCCGAAAAATCCGGATTTTCTTTTTTCCAAAACGCCGATCACTTCCCAAGACTGCCCGTTCATTCTCACGATCTTGCCGACAGCTTTTTCTTCTTCGGCCGGAAATAACGCATCCGCGGCACTCACGCCGAGCACGATCACCTGCCGCCGCTGTTGATCGTCAGCCTCGGTAATAAAGCGCCCGTATTTTATCGTTACATTGACGATCTGATCGTAGTTGGCCGACACGCCGTCGGTTTGAGCGCGGCGGTAATTGCGGCCTTCATAAATTATGTTGTCGTCAAAACTGGGGCCGAAATTTCCGATCCCCGGCGCTACCAGCGCAATGTCTTCTACCGCGGTGGCCTGCGTTAAGATCGCATCGGCATCGTCTTCGGTCAGCACTTTGCGGGTACGTTCGGAGCGGTCGTCCGGGCCAAAGCCAGTGGTCAAATGAAAGGCGTAGATATTATTGGTGCCGTAATCTTCGATGATGGAAACAATGCTCTGGCGCATGCCCGTCAGGATGGAAGCGATCACGATCGCGGTGAACACACCCACCACGATCCCCAGCACGGTAAGAAAGCTGCGGAATTTATTGGCGCGTATACTCTCCAGCGCCATCTTGATTATTTCATATGGGATAAAACTCGGAAGCTTCATATCCTTACCTATTTAGCAGTGGTCAACGCCACTATCGGGTCAAGCTTTGCCGCTTTATAAGCCGGATAAATTCCGGCCACGACCCCTATTGTGCTCGAAACTCCCAGAGCAATGAAGATATAAAAAGGCGTTATGTTCATCGAGATCTGGGCCATGACCGTGATCAATTGCGTTACCCCGAACGCCAGCAAAATTCCCAGCATTCCGCCAACCGCGCAAAGCAGTATCGACTCTATCAGGAACTGCAGGATGATCTGTTTCTGTGTCGCCCCGAGAGCTTTTCTTAAACCTACTTCAAAGGTCCTTTCGGTAACCGACACCAGCATGATATTCATCACCACGATCCCGCCGACGATGAGAGTGATCATCGTTATCGGCAGCACGACGGCCTGAATACTGTTGGTGAACTGGTCTATCTGATTTCCCAGGTCGGCCGTATTTACCAGGCCAAAGGTATCTTCTTCACTGCCGATCAATTTACGTTTGTTGCGCATGTCTAAACGCGCTTCTTCGATAGCGACGGGAAGCTGTTCCCGCTCGGCGGATTTTCCGTGGAGCTGCAGGCCCTGACCCCAGCCGAACATCTGCAGGTGCAGCGTCACCGGGATATACATGTGCCGGTCGAGCGCATCGCCGAAAAACGATCCGCGCTGGTCTTCCACGCCGACCACCTCCAGCGGAATTCCGTTGACCTTGATCTTGTTTCCCAGCGCGCTTTTATCTCCGAAATATTTTTCTTTCACGTCCCAGCCGATGACACAGACCTTGGCGGAACGCTGCACCTCATCGTCGGTGATAAATCTGCCATCGATGATGGTTTTTTCCTCGATCGTCTCCATGCTGGCGGTAACGCCGATAATGCGCACGGACGGCATTTCAACGCCTTCCTGGTTGAGATTAGCTCCGCTCTGGGTTTGCGCTCCGACATCGGAGCAATTTCCGCAGGTCGCCTTTATATACTCATACTCATCCCAGATCACTTTTTTATTACGCCGGTTGGCTTTCTCATAGGCGTCGTCATCCATCTGCCCGGAAAAGGCCATCCGCGCGATCATAAAGTGGTTCGAGCCCAGTATCTTGCCGATCTTCTGCGTAACGTATGAATTTAGCCCGTTGACCGAAGCGCTGACCACCACCACCGCCGCCACGCCGATCACCACGCCGATCAAAGTCAGCAAAGCGCGCAGTTTATGGGCCAGGATCGAATCGAGCGCGATCTTAAAGGCATCAGTGTAAAATGAGATCAAATACCGCATAAAACTAATAGAAACTGAGTTTTCCGCTTGTTTGGAGTCTTGCGACTTAATGTCTACTACGTCGGAAAATGGCTGTATGTTCTGTGAAATTTTGCTTTTGAGGGATTTATCCTTAAAAGTCCCCAACGGGGACAAAAGAAAATAGCCCAGGGTAAGTGAGCGAAGCGAGCGCCACCCTGGGTATCGGAGTTCCCAGACGTTCTAGCCCTGAAAGGGCGGCACAAGAGGTCGTGCCGCCCTTTCAGGGCTAACTCAAATTAACCGTTCGTTACCCAGGGCTGAAGCCCTGGGCTATTCTCTACCGTCCGCTTCGCGGACATACCATTTTCAAACTGACCCACTACCAGACCTATAAAATTAGTTAAATAGATCAATGTTTGCTAAACTTATTAGTTTGCTTCTATGAATAAAAAAATCGTCGAAAGCTACAGGAAAAAACTCGCCGTCGAATCCGGCTGGAGCGTAAAACACGGGGCGCAGATGCGGATCGCGCTGTGCTACCCGAACACGCACGGCATCGGCATGGCGAATCTTGGGCTGCATACGATGTATGAGTTGTTCAATAACATCCCGGAAGTAAGCTGCGAGCGCGTTTTCCTGCCCGACGATACGGAGATGCGTGAATACGAAAAGTCGCGCACGCCGCTGCTTTCGCTCGAAACCCAAACGCCCGTTCGCGATTTTGACGTCGTCGCTTTTTCCATTTCGTTTGAGACCGATTACCTGAACATGGCCAAGATGCTGCAGATGAGCAGCATTCCCGTCTGGTCAAAAGACCGCAATCATTTTCATCCGCTGGTGGTAATGGGCGGCGCGGCTTCATTCCTGAACCCGGAACCGATCGCGGAATTTACCGATGTCATCGCCGTCGGCGAAGGCGAAATTCTGGCATACCAGTTGGTCGACACGATCTTTGAACACGGGACCAAGGAAGACATCTTGCTTGCGCTGGCCAAGATCGGCCGCGGATTTTATATTCCCTCGCTTTACGAAGTGATTTATAACGACGACGGCACGGTTTACGATTACCTGCCGACCGCCGAAGGGATCCCCGTTAAGGTAGGCCGCGCGCTCACCGCTGAAAGCCCCAAGGAAGGCACGCTGCGACGCGCGATGCGGCGCGGTGAAACGGAAGTTGTCGACAGATTAGTGAACCAGGATGTTTTTGCGCCTTCGACTTCCATTTGGTCGCCGGGCGCGGAAATGGGCGATCGCCTGCTGGTGGAAATTTCGCGCGGGTGTTCGCAAGGCTGCCGTTTTTGCTGGGCAGGTTATAACTATTATCCGCCGCGCGTGGTTCCGGCAAAAGATATTCTGGCCAAGGCTGCGGAGTGGCGCGGCAAAACAAACAAGATCGGGTTAGTTTCCACCGCCGTCTGCGATCACCCGGAAATTTCCACGATCTTAAGCGAACTGCGCAAAATGGATTTTCGCATCTCGGTTTCTTCGCTGCGGTTAGATCAAATTTCCGAAGAACTGCTCGATGCGCTGGTCGAATCGAACGATCAGCAGATCGCCGTCGCGCCTGAGTGCGGTTCGGACCGCCTGCGCCGAGTGATCAATAAAAATCTGACCAATGACGAGATCGTCGATATTTGCGGGGCGGTTTTCGACCGCGGAATGCTGACCGTCAAACTCTATCTGATGGTCGGGCTGCCGACAGAAACACAGGAAGACCTGGAAGAGATGATCGTCCTGGTCGAGCGCATCAAAGACCGCATGTTAGAGGCCGGTAAAAAGTTCGGCCGCGCGGGCAAGATCATTCCCTCTCTTAACGGTTTTGTGCCCAAGCCCAACACGCCGCTGCAGTGGGACGCCATATGCGGTGAAAAAGAATTAAAGCAGAGATTAAAGTGGGTTTGTAAAAATCTTTCGCGGATACCGAATGTGGAAGTGCGTTATATGTCGGCGCGTATCGCGCACGAACAGGCGCTTTATTCTTCCGGTGACCGGCGGGTGGCAAAGGTCATCGAAGCGGCCGCGCGGCTAAAAGGAAATCTCGACCAGGCACTGCGCGAAACCGGTGTTGACGCTGCATTTCACACTTCGCGCGACCGCAGTTACGAGGAATTCCTGCCGTGGTCGATCGTGGATTCCGGATTGTCGTTTGAATTCCTGCGCGAAGAACATGAAAAGGCGCAAGCTGCTAAATCAACTGCGCCCTGTCCAGCGACTGATACTTGTACTAAATGCGGTGTCTGCCCGTCGACCTGGCTCGGCAGCGCCGAACCTGCTTTTGTCCAGCTCCAGGGCCTGCGCCCGCGCGTTCAGGCTTTACTATCCTAGCGTCAGCTACTAGGCCACCGAAGTGTTATCAAACTCATAGCGGTAACGATACAATCCGAAAGGAAGCAGGTTTATTTCCCTGGTGAATTTTACACGGGCTTTCAGAGAATTATTCAGCTCCGTCACTTCTATCACCGCGTTTCCCGGAACCCCGTTCTCATTTCCCGCCAGCCTGATCTGTTTCTTTAATTTGTCCGATAAAGATTCGGCCCCGTGCGGCATTGTTAATACCCGCATGGTGGAGCCTTTCATTTCCGCTTTAAAATTTTCGTACTGATACACGACGGGAAGATAGTTGTAACCTGCATGGATCAGTAAAAACAGTACTGTTAATGCGACCAGGGCGTATAACTTCGTTCCGCCTATCTCGTCTTGATGGAATCCGTTTTTTTTCACTCGGTTTTCTTGCTTATTCATTTGTTTGGATCTCCTGCCTAGAATCTCATCAGAAGAATGCGGGATCTATCTAAGAATGGTTTTAATGGACTGTTTGACTACCGGCGCCGGGATCTTGTCATCGCCGATCAGGACCGGTTTGCCTATTTCTTTTAGCAGTATCCAGGTCGTAACGCTGCCGGCCTTTTTCTTATCGAAAGCAGCCGCCTTGATCACGTCCTCGGGTTTGATGTTTCCTATCGAGGGCAGCGGACCAGCGTACCCTATAACATCAACCAAAGATTTTAAACTATTTTTATCCAAAAAGCCAAGATTTTTTGATATCTCGCCGGCCGCAAGCATCCCGTATCCGACCGCCTCGCCATGCTTAAGCCGTTGATAATTAAAGACTTTTTCGAGTGCGTGGCCCACCGTATGGCCAAAATTAAGAATTTTTCTCGACTGCGGATCCAGGCGTTTTAAGCCCTCTTTTTGATCGCCGGCGACGATTTTGGCCTTAAATGCCACCTGGGCCATTATCAATTCCGCCAGCCGGTCTCTAAATTTCTCACCGCCGGGGCCGTCAAAAAACCCGGCAAATTTCCCTGTCCCGTATGTTTCTAAAACCCCGGCTGTCCGGTTAAAAAGCGGCCGGCCCGCCAGCGCGGCTTGTTTAATAGCCTCGCAAAAACCGGCGGTCAGTTCCCTTCGCGGAAGAGTTTGCAGGGTTTCGATATCGATCAAAACCCCGCGCGGTTGATAAAAAGCGCCGACAAGATTTTTTCCGTATTCGGTATTGATGGCCGTCTTGCCGCCAACCGACGAATCTATCTGAGAAAGCAGTGTAGTGGGGATTTGCAGGACCGGGATGCCGCGTAAATAGACCGCGGCCGCAAATCCCGCCAAATCGCCGACCACCCCGCCGCCCAGAGCCACCACCGCGTCTGCACGGGTAAAACCCTGCGCGCCCAAAAATGCCAGTAATTTTTGCAGCGACTTGAGGTTCTTGTATTTTTCGCCATCAGGCATCAGCCAAGTGGAAACCCGGTACCCGTTGCGGACAAGGCTTTTCCGTACCTGCTCGCCATACAGCCCAAAAACTTTTTTGTTGGAAACGATGAGGATCTTGCGGGTATCGCCCGTATGGGCAGCCAAGCATTTTTTCGCCCACTCGCCGCAGGTTTTAAGTCTACCGGCGCCGATCTCTATCCCGTATGCCTGGTTCTCGCCCGGAATATTTATTTTGACAGCCTGATCCATCTAATTATCTGACCGCACTGATTTTAGGCAAAATTAAAGTGAGTGTAACAGCGTGGAAGTGCGTCACACTCACCAATTCGTGATCACTGTCCTCACCCCAGCAACCACCGGAAATTCAAGGGTTCAGCCTTGTATTTCGATTACATAAAATATACTCCTCTGAAATAGGCAAAGCAAGAAAAATTATTTATTTTGTTGAACAATTTTAGCCAAGATTCCGGCGAATGATCTCAGCCAATTCCCCGGCCTGCCGGTCGATGGTTTCCTGGTCTTTTCCTTCGATCATTACGCGCGCCAGATTTTCCGTGCCCGAATAGCGCAAAAGCAGCCGGCCGGTACCGCCCAGTTCGGCTTCGGTCTTTTGCGCGGCTGAGTGGATGGCCGGGACTTCGTCAAACGGCAATTTCTCGCGCACTTTCACGTTAAGCAAAATTTGCGGAAACCGGGTGAAACCGGCGGACATTTCTTCCAGGGTTTTTCCACTCTCTCGCAGCGCTTTTAAAGGAAAAGCGCGGTCAGCATTCCATCGCCCACAAGGCTGTAATACGGAAAGATTATATGCCCGGACTGCTCGCCGCCCAGCGCCGCCCCTGACTTTAACAATTCTTCCAAAACGTATTTGTCGCCGACCGCCGTCCGGCGAAGCTCGATACCGCGCGTTTTGAGCGCAAGTTCCAAACCGATATTGCTCATCACGGTCGCGATCACCAGATCGTTTTTCAATTGACCTTTGTCCTGCAGATACTGCGCCATTATCCACATCACGGCGTCGCCATCGACCAGCTCGCCGCTGGAATTAACGAACAGCGCGCGGTCGGCGTCACCGTCAAAGGCCACGCCGATATCGGCTTTTTCTTCAACAACTTTTTTCTGCAAACCTTCGATGTGGGTCGAGCCGCAATTGAGATTGATGTTGCGCCCGTCAGGCTGGTAATTGATCGCGGTGATCTGCGCCCCGAGATCGTCAAATATCTCCGGCGCGTAGGCAGACGAAGCCCCGTTGGCGCAATCGATCACAAACTTTAAACCCGCCAGCGAAAGCCCGGAAAATTCATTTTCCAGGTGTAAAGAATAAAGCCGGTGCAGTTCGGACGCTGAGCTCTCGTCAAAATTTTCCGGTATGAGGTCTTCCTGTCCGGCCGCAAAAATATCCGCTTCGATCTGCCGTTCGGCGGCCTCGTCGATCTTTTTTCCGCTCGGGGAAAATATCTTTATCCCATTGTCCTCAAACGGGTTATGTGAGGCGCTGATGACGATCCCGGCGTCAAAATTCCGGTTGGATGTAATAAAAGCCACGCCCGGTGTCGGGATCACGCCGGCGGAAGAGCACTCCGCGCCGCCCGCTGCCGCACCCGCGTGAAAGGCGCGCTCGATCCATTCGCCGGACTCGCGCGTGTCTCGGCCGGTGACGAATTTCGGGGCTCTCCCGTTCTTTTCCTTCAACTGGCGCGCCAGCGAAAGCCCCAGGGTTTTCACCGTTTTTTCATCCAGCGGAAACTGTCCCGCCTCGCCGCGCATTCCGTCTGTTCCAAAAAGTTTTTTCATTACGAACGACCGGCTACTTTGCCGGAAAAATATCCTGAGCGCATCGCGCGCCGACTTATTCTATGATTTTTTGTGAGTTTAATTAGGCAACTTTTAGCAAGGAACTTTGAACTGCCTGAGGCAATTCGACCATAACAAAATTATCGGCAGAATAAAGATAATCTTCGCCGCTTTCATCAACTACTCTCAGGTCCCCGTCTTCCTCTGCTTCCTTATCCGGCAAAACCAGATAAATTTTATGAAGTTCAAGCGAAGCGGGATAATCAGAGTTATTTACACAGACGACAAATTTTGATTCTTTCCCGTTAATTGCGTTCATAGGTTTAATCCAGGTAGCATTTACGCTTTACTTCGCGTTTGCCGATGCCGTGAGCTTCGTACCAATGAAGTTCCGCTAAGCGTATTTTACCATTTTTAAGGCGAATTTGCGCCACGCCTTTCAATTTTCGCCACCGGCCGAACCGTATAATTTTCGCAGCCTGGCAATGTCGCGAATGCTGCCCCGACGGCAATAATTTCTATTTGGGTGATCTCACTTATGATGTGGAAGTTCATATTTGAAGATCTTTTACATTGCACGAGCCCGCGCGTCGGCAAGGCTTAATTTACAAACGGAAAACGAACCACCCCGCTTCGTCTTCCGGGCAATAACTCAAAACGTCAAGTAAATTCGTTTTCTATTCAGCATCAGTGTCAGTGCAAAAGCCAATCCCGTGCTTACTATCACACCGTAAAAGGCGCGCGTATAATCTCCGCCGTCGGCATCGGCCAGGTAACCGGTGATCTTGCCGCCGATCGCCGCGCCGATCGTTTCGATCATCACGATCACACCCAGTATCTTACCGTATTCGCGCCGTCCGAAAAATTCGGCCACCAAAAGCTGCAGCAGCACAAACGTCCCTCCGTAGCTGAGACCGAATATCAGGATAAAAAATATTGCGTTGCCGGCGTTTAAGCCGAAAAAGATAAAGGTCGAGGCAAACATCACCGCGCAGCAAAGCAGCATCACCCGCGGCGGCGGCAGGCGGTCGCTCAGCCAGCCGAAAAGAAATTTACCGCCCATGCTGACCGCTGATAGTATCGAAAGAAAATAGCCCGCGGCCGACGGCGAGAAACCTATCTTCGGCGTCTGCAAATAGAGAATGAACTGCTGTGTCACGACAAAGATCGTGTAAAAAAGCGCCGCCGCGCAGAGAGCAAATATCCAGAATACCGGCGTTCCTAAAGCCCGGCGCAAGGTAAAACCCGTTCCCTTTTGGCCGTCGGTCTCAATGTCGTCATCCGGCAGCAGATCTCCGTCCGTATATTGGCCCTTATCTTGCGGGCGGTCTTTGACCAGGAAAAATATCGCCGGAAGCAGAATAAACCAAACCAGCAGGCTGGTCGCGATCATTGCCGTCCGCCAGCCGTAATTTACCAGCAGCGGCGTTGAGATCAGCGGCACCGCAAAACCGCCCAGGCTCGTTCCCGTCAAAACAATTCCCAGCGATGTTCCCCGCAGCCGCCGGAACCAGTTAGAGACCAGTACGACCTGGGGCATTACGCCGACAAATCCCAGCGAGGCACCCATCAGAATGCGCGCGATATAAACCACCAGCGGCGTTTGGGCCTGTGAATGCAGCAAAAGGGCGATCCCCAAAATAAAACAGCCGATTATCATCAGCCGCCGCAAACTGAATCTTTTTATCAGGTAGCCCGTAACGGGCGAGAAAAACCCGGCCAGCAAAAAGGTCAGGAAGCTGGCGGTAGCGATCATGCTTTCGGCACCGTTTAGGGGCACGACACCGCTGGCGACAAATTCTTCCCGCACGGATCTCGAGAAAACTGCGATCCCCAGAGTGGTCAGGCCGTTGCTCACTGCCAGCGCCAGAGTAGCCACGAGCACGATCGTCCAGCCGTAAAAATACCCCTTTTTCTCCTGAACTTGAGTTCCCATCTATAATATTTTGAGTGATTTCAATTTTTCTTTATCAAATCTATAAAAAACTGTGATATTTTGCTATCTGGCCGGCGACAAAGTTGACAACCTTTTGCCGTTTGAGCGAATCTTTATTTTCACTGCCCTCTTTGGCAAGAATAATTTTTAGGCACACCGCTTTCCATAAATGAAGTATCCCGAAGATCATCGATGAATTACAAACCCGTCTTAATTTTAACTTTAATTTTTCTGGCCGGCATTTTGGCCCCGTTGGCCGCAACACAAACATCAGCGCAAACCCCGCCTTCACCACTGCCTTCGCCGACTCCTTTTCCGCCGGTGGTGATCACCAAAACCGCCCGGCCTGTTTATCCCCCGCCTTCGACGCCGACGCCAACGCCGGCTTATCGCCCGACACCGGTGCCCCAAACTCAGTCGCCAATCTACGTGCCGCGCGTAACGCCGACTCCGGCCATCGTCACGGCAAACGATTATCTATCGGAGCGGGTTCTGCCCCCGCCGACCTATAACGGAAAGTTACTTCCCGTAGGCGTCCTGAAAGCAAAGTTGAACGAAGCCAAGTCTTATATGCTATCGCGCCCGATGCAGATCTCGTCGGTCGAAAATGTCGCGACCATGTCGACCGATACGGTCCGTATTGCGGCTGTGGATACCGCCACTTCGCGGATGCATTACATCCTGACCAGTAAGACATCTTTTCTTTCACGCGACATGCAGTTTTTCGCGTCCACCTCTGAAGGCAAAAATGTCACGATCCGCGTGGTCCGCGTCAACGGGGTGAACACCGCCGTCACCGTGACCGACGAAAGAAACCAGTCGCTGCTGCCGATCATCGTGCAATATCCGGTGGAAAGAAACGGCGTGTTCTATGAAATGGCGTATTATTCCTCGGCCCACCCGGGCACGATCAGCGCCGAGGTTGCCTATTACGGCAAGATGTACCTGCGCAACATAATCGATACCGCGCGGCAGAACCTGAAACAAAAAGGCGTCTTTATCTCACCGCAAGTGGCCGATATCGCCGAGCGGCTCTGCACCGTCGAACACGTCGATCACTACCGGTTCAATAATGAATTCCAGCTCGGGCTTTTTAACGAGATCTTTACGCTCTTCGCTCTAAATGAAGGCAATACTTACCGTTACGCGGTCAGTACCGCCGGCGCGGGCGGGCTCGTGCAGATGATACCTTCAACTTATTCCATGGTCCGCAACAGGCATTTTAACATCGGCTTGATACCGAATTTTGTCGACGGGATGCGAAACCATTCGAACGCTGCGCAGGCGATGCTGCTTTATATGCAGGATACGTGGAACGATCTTTCTTCGAGTTCGGATGTCTTAGACGCGATGTCGCAGGGTTATGCCACGCAGGCGGAATTAATGTCGGCCGGCTACAACTCAAACCCCGCGCGCCTTCCGGGTTATATTCGCCGCGGCGGCGCAAACTGGAAATTTCTGATACCGCGCGAAACTCAGATCTATCACCGGATATATGCTTCGCTGGATAAATATGTCCCGATGACACCCAGAGCGAAGTAGTAGGAGGCGATTAGTAATTGGTAATTAGTAATTGGTTTTTAGCTGTTTTAGTGTTGTTTCGTGTGATTTCGTGGTTCCCAGTTCTTTATCTTATAAAACCTGTAACCACGAAGTCACACCAAGGAACACGAAAAAAGCGGTAACTAATTACCAACTACTTATTACTAATCAACCTCTCAAACTCGGCCTTCACTTCGTCAAAGTTTGCTTCCACTAAAGATTCGCCGCGAAAAAACTTATTGTCCGAAACCTCTATCAGCGCAAACCCCGGCGGGGAAAGGTCCGCCGCGCTTTTTTCATCTGTAACATTTATCTGCGCCAGGATCAGTCCCCAGAGTTTTCCCAGAAAAACGTCGATCACCAGTTCCGAACCTTCATAGAAATAGCGGTTTTTGCGGATCTCCTTTTCGGAATGCATATTGTCCGCACTATCGTCGCCGGGCAAAAAAGTACGGGATATCTCTTCCCCTGCATCCGCCACATCCGCGATATGTATTTCTTCTTTCATGCGAAACCACTCCCTGGTACGGGGAACGCGTATCTGCCGCAGGCGAAATTCCGGCCAGGCAGTGTAATCGTCAAAGATCTGCCAGTGCTCATCCATGCGCGTCAGGGGCGCGGGCAATTCTTCGAGCAGGAAAATTCTTTTATAAGCTGTCTCGTGAGCGGAAAAATCGGGTTTTTTGATCATCTCGGGTCTTGTTAAAATACCGTTTTATTTTATACTTTCACTTTATCAAATAAGCAGGAGCCAATAATGTCTATTTCAAAAGTAATATTTTTTATCATAATTTCAGTTCTCACACTCGGCGCTTTCGGTTGCGGGGGCGCGTCAACCGTTCCTAATAAAAATGCCAACGGCAATACCCCCGGCAATGCGGCGGTAAAAACCAACGCCGACAACACTTTTGGCGGAGTTAAGCAGGAAACCGGTGAAACCTCAAATCAGGCACCGTCGATCACGCCGCTGATGCAAACGTATTACGATGCGCTTAAGAAGAAAGACGAGGCCGGTTTGCGCAAGTTTTACTCGTCCGCGGCCTTAAAAGAGCTCGAAAAGGGGATGAAAAGCGAGGGTAAAAAGTCCCTGGTAGTGTATATAGAATCGACCGAACCGGCGGGTGATAAGCCTTTTGAGGTCCGTAATGAAAAGGTCGAGGGAGACACGGCGATAGCTGAAATAAGGGGCGGCAGCTACGTGGGCTGGACCAAATGGAAATTCGTTAAGGAAAACGGAGAGTGGAAAAAGGCCCCTCTGAGTGAGGATCTAAAGCTGCTCGGCAAGTAAATCAAGCTCAAAAAAAATTGCAAAATAGTTGATTTTTATGCATTTTTTACTTTACAAGTGACTAATAAATCGCTATTATCTCCCACTTATGCGGGGTATTTTGTTAATTTTTACGGAATATCGGACTGCATAAAACTTGAAATATTAACCGATACATTTTTTGGAGGATTAGAATAGAAATGAAAATCAGAAACTTTGTTTTCGCAACCGTCGGAGCCGCTTCTTTAGCTCTCGTACTTTCAGCTTGCGGTGAACCGACCCCTGCTAATAACGGCAATACCAAACCGGCGAATTTAACCCCGGCTAACACATCGACCCCGGCGAACATCACGCCGATCAACACCGCGCCGAGCAATGCCAATCATGGCAACAGCGCGCCGGTGAACACCAAACCCATCGAAAATAAACCGATGAACACCAATGCGCCGAAACCGGCCCCGACCAAGTAAGCTTTTAGCTTCTTGTTCAGAAAAATTTAGCCGCCCTGAGCGATCAGGACGGCTTTTTTATGTTTGAATTTCTGGCTGCTATTTAACCGGCTTAACCGGCGGCCTTGGCAGTCGGCTGATAAGGCGGCAGGATAACTCGCGCCGCTTTTTCGCGTTTTAGCCCCAGGGCCCAGTCGGCCTGCATCAGGGTGTGGATGTCACGGGTTCCCTCATAGATCACCGCCGCTTTGCAATTTCTCATATAACGCTCGACCGGGTAATCGTTGGTATAGCCGTTCGCGCCGTGAATTTCGATCGCCATCGAGGCTGCTGTTTCCGAACGCACCGTCGCCTGCCATTTTGCCAGGCTGGCGGCCCGCGCCGAGGGCAGCCCGTTATTTTTCAGATAGCCCGCCTGCAGCCAAAGCAGGTGCGACATCTGGTAATCGGCTTCCATATTTGCGATCTTTTGTTTTACCAGTTGGAAATTGCCGATCTTCTGCCCCTGCACTTCACGGGTATTGGCATACGCAACCGACGCATCGCGCGAAGCGCGGATAACGCCCGTCGCCCCGCTCGCCACCGTGTAGCGGCCATTCTCCAGCGAGAACATCGCGATCTTGAATCCTTCGCCTTCCTGCCCCAGCATATTGGCCTGCGGCACGCGCACGTCCTGCAGCGAAAAGTAACCGGTGTTGCCGGCGCGGATGCCCAGCTTGCCATGGATCGTTCCGCTGGAAAATCCCGGCATTGTGCGCTCGATGATAAAACAGCTCATTCCCGTGTGGTCGCGGTTCTTTCGTTTTTCTTCGTCCGTCCAGCAAAAGAAGAGAAAATGGTCGGCGACATCCGCCAGCGAGATCCACATCTTTTCGCCGTTCAAGATCCAATCGTCACCGTCGCGGCGGGCGTTTGATTTCATCCCGATCACATCCGAACCGGCGTTCGGCTCGGTCAAGCCGAAGGTCGCCAGTTTTTCACCCTTCGCCTGCGGGACCAGATATTTTTGCTTTTGCTCTTCGGTACCCCACGAATAAACGCTTAACGAATTAAGCCCGACGTGCACCGACATCGCCACGCGCAGAAAAGTGTCGCAGGCCTCAAGCTCCTCGCAGACCAGCCCGAGCGAGACATAGTCAAAACCCGCGCCGCCGTACTGCTCCGGGATACAAACACCCATCAACCCGAGCTCGGCCATTTTCTTAAAGGTGCTCGGTTCAAAATATGACTTTTCGTCCCATTCTTTAATATGCGGAGCCACCTCGCCCTGGCAAAATTCCTTCACCGTCTGCTGCAGGGCTATATGCTCTTCCGATAATGATAGATCGATCACTGTAATAAGTTTCCTCTCTTAAAATTGCGGTATGATAAAATCGCTGTGAATAACAAATACGCAGTTTATCATTTTGAGAAAATTTGTGCGAAACGCAGGATCCATTGTTAATTATTAACTATCAATTGTTCATTGTTTTAAACACTTATGCTGACAGCTAAAAAATCTCTTGCTCTTCTTTTTGCCTGTTTTTTTCTTAGCGCAGGCTTAACTTTTGCCCAAAACAAATCGTGGGAAAAGATCCCGGCGATGCCCAGGCTGCTTTCGCAGCGCGCGCAGATGGACGTGCGTGAAAGCTGGCTCAAAAAACGCTTTGACACGCTCCTTCTGCCGATGATGAAAAAGCAGAAGATCGATATGTGGATCGTGGTCAACGAAGAATTTCACAGCGACCCGGTCACTGAATTCATCGTTCCGCCGATCCCTATCGTAGGCCGCAGAGATTTCTTTATCTTTATCGACAAGGGCGACAAATTGGAACGCTATGCGGTGGTCCGCTATCTGGAAGAGCGCTTAAAAAATCACTACACGGTGCTTTCGCAGCCCAGCGACCAAACGGCCGCCGCGATCAGAAAACTGGTCGAGGACCGCGACCCGAAAACCATCGCTTTGAACTTCAAAGGCAAGCGCGGCGCCACCAGCGGCCTGACCTACGACGCCTACCAGTACCTGGCCGATGCGGTAGGCAATAAATATGAAAAGCGTTTTGTTTCCGCCACGCCGCTGATCACCGACTACCTGGACACCCGCATTCCTGAAGAGCTCGAACATTACCGCACCGCCGTTCTGGCGACGGATGTCATTACCCGCCGCGCTTTTTCTAACGAAGTCATCACGCCGGGCAAGACGACCGTCGGCGACGTGCGCTGGTGGATGATGCAGCAGCTTAACAACCTCGGCGTGACGACCTGGTTCCAGGCCGATCTGCGCGTGCAGCGCCGGGCCAAGGCAAACCAGGACAGCCGCCAGTTCATGTCCGTCGCGGATGAGGCCATGGTGCTGGAGCGCGGTGATGTGATTCACGTCGATTTCGGCTTGATCTATATGGGCCTCAGCACTGACTGGCAAAAGATGGGTTATATCCTGCAAAAAGGTGAAAAGGACGCACCCGCCGGATTAAAAGCGGCGCTGAAAAATACCAACCGCCTGCAGGATATCCTGTTTTCATTTGCGCGGCCGGGAATGACCGGCGCCGAGGTCTATGACAAGACGGTGGCCGAGTGCAAGAAACAGGGCATCCAGGCGATGATCTATTCGCACCCGCTCGGCGCGCAGGGCCACGGCCTTGGCGCTTCGGTAGATTTCCGGCGCGGCGTCATCGGCGGCGACGAAGAACGGTTTCGGCTGGGCTCGTATATGTCGATCGAACTAAACACTTCGACCGTTGTACCGGAGTGGGACGAGCAATTGGTGACGATAATGGCGGAAGATGACGCCCACATGACCGAGAGCGGCTACCAGTGGTTTCGCCCGCGCCAAACGGAGTTTTATTTGATCCGATAGCTGGGAGCGCGGACATCTTGTCCGCAAAGATCGCGCAGCGATCTAAGAGTATGGTTCCACCCACGTTTAGCGCGGCAAACCGCGCTTTGCGGGCAGGATGCCCGCGCTCCAGATTTTTATGATCCCTATTTCCGAGGCCATCAAAATGATCAAGCGCGAGATAGCGCCGTTAAAAGCTGAGAAAATCAGCCTGTCGGAAGCGTCGGGACGCGTGCTGGCCGAGGATATAGTTTCCGACACCGATCTGCCTCCGTTTGACCGTTCCCAGATGGATGGATTTGCATTACTGGCCCCCGACACAAAAGCCGCCACAAAAAAGGTTCCGGTGACATTAACGCTCGTGGGCGAATCTGCCGCCGGGGCCGGCTGGCATCGCACATTAATGGCCGGGCAAGCGGTGCGCATAATGACCGGCGCGCCGGTTCCAAAGGGCGCCGACGCCGTACAAAAACTCGAGTTGGCAAAAGACAACGGCAACGCAGTTGAGATCCTCGAACCCGTCAAAACGGGAAATTTTATCGTTCATAAAGCTGCGGAGATCAAAAAAGGTGAAACTCTCTTTAAGCCCGGCGAGACATTAAATTCAGGGATGCTGGCGGCGCTGGCCTCCTTCGGCTATGCGCGCGTAAAAGTGGCGCGGCGGCCGCGGATCGGCATTCTGGTCACCGGCAGTGAGATCGTACCTGTTGGCAGTAAACCAAAACGCGATCAGATCCGCGATTCAAACTCCACGCTTCTCCGCGCCTATGCCGAAAAATGCGGAGCAGAAGTGACGGTGCTCTCACCCGTAGGCGACGATCCGGACGGGCTGAAAAAAGCGATTGCAAAAACAGCAAAAAACTTTGATCTGCTGGTGATTTCCGGTGGAGTTTCGGTGGGCAAATACGATTTTACCAAAAGGGTTTTGCAGGATCTGGGCGCAGAAATTTTCTTTGAAAAGCTGAGCCTTAAACCCGGCAAACCTATGGTTTTTGCCAGAATTGGCAAAACACCGGTCTTCGGCCTGCCGGGCAATCCGGTTTCCGTGGCGGTCACGTTTCATTTATTCGTCCGCACGGCGTTAATGCTGATGCAGTCCGCGGCGGAACCGGAACCCGCGCGGGGCAATGCCGCGGTTACTTCAAAGATAAAAGCGGCGAGAGAACGCGACAGTATGCTTCCCGTCCGCGTCGAAACAGACGCCCAAGGCCGGATGATAATTGAATCGCTTCGCTTTACCGGCTCTTCGAATTTTGTCGCCTTCGCTCGGGCGAATGCTTTGGTTTTTGTGCCCTTGGGCAAAGATCTGAAAAATGGCGACATTGCAGAAATCCGGTTTTTGTAATTTCATATTCAAATGGAACTTCCTGACGTAATGGCGCATGAGGCCATTCACGACACCGTCGAACAAATTTTGAAAGACGCCGAGCGCGGAAAGCTTCTGGACGTTCCGGCGGGCGGCGGCGCCCTGGCCGCGCGGTTAAAGGCGTTGGGATTTGAATCGTATTGCTGCGATCTTTATCCGACGATCTTTAAACAGCCTGATGTTGAGATCAAACAGGGTGATCTCGACCGCACGCTTCCTTACGAAGACGGTTCCTTCGATTATATTGTCTGTGTCGAAGGCCTGGAGCATATTGAAAATCCCGCCAACGCCATTCGCGAGTTTGCCCGGCTATTAAAACCGCAAGGCCAGCTCCTGGTCAGCGTTCCTAATATTATGAATATCGAGGAGCGCCTGAAATGGCTCTTTAACGGCTATACTTCGCATTTTAAGCCGATATCTCAAGCCGCCGCTGCCGATATCAGAAAGCAGCTTGACGGCATGGAAGAAATGGCGCTGCATATCAACCCGATCGGATATTCCGAGGTGCGCTACCTGCTGGAAAAGAGCGGCTTTGAACTGCAGCAAACTTATTTCGATAAACAAAAAAATAATACCTGGCTCTTTTACCCGATCGCCGGCGTGATAAAACTGGCTTCGATGCTTTCTTCGGCAAGCAAAAGGAAAGAACGCTGGACGGACGAATTGAATTCGAAGGAAGTGCTGCTGGGGGGAAATACTTTGATCTTCAAGGCAAAGAAAATGTTTTGAGTCCCGCTTCAGCGGGCTCTTTCAAGGCCGCCTAAAGGCGGTACTCTAAACAGTTATGAAAAAACTTTCGCACTTAGACAAAGACGGTAAAGTTAAGATGGTCGACGTCAGTAAAAAAGCGTCAACCGCGAGGAGCGCCCGTGCGTCGGCGAAAGTGCTGCTTAATAAAGAGACTTTGAAAGCGCTGAAAGCTCAAACCAATCCCAAAGGCGACCCGCTGGAAATTGCCCGCATAGCGGGAATTATGGCGGCAAAAAAGACCTCCGAGTTGATCCCGCTTTGCCACCAGATCGCGCTTAGCAAAGTCGAAGTGAAAGCAGAACTCACGGATTTCGGCGTCTATCTTGAATCCGAGGCGAAAACAACCGCTCAGACCGGTGTCGAGATGGAGGCTTTGACGGCCGTTTCCGTGGCCGCGCTGACCATCTACGACATGTGTAAAGCGCTTGATAAGTCTATTGTCATCAGTGAGATACAGCTTGAGAGCAAAACCGGTGGAAAATCCGGCAGCTTTCGCCGTTAATTTTTGAACTTTAGCGGCAGAAAATCGTAAAATGCTAAGGAACAGTTGAGAAGGAGTTAATTATGAAATTTCAAGTAGCACATGACGCGCGCCCGCAGGTGAATCTCCTGCTAACGGCGGTGGCTATCAGCCTGGTCCTGTGGTTCATTCCCTTTGCCGGCTGGCTGGTCTATCCTTTTCAGCTTTTCGTCACATTTATTCACGAAGGCAGCCACGTCATCGCGGCGCTGCTGACCGGCGAAGCCGTGCACAGCTTAAGCGTAGCGCCCGACACCAGCGGAATGGTAATGTCGTCTTCGACCGGCACGACCTCGCAGATGATAATTTCCAGCGCGGGATACGTCGGCGCGGTCGGCTTCGGCGCGCTGCTTTTGTATCTCATCCGCCTCGGTGTCAGGCCGAATATCGTGCTTTTCTTTTGCTCGATACTGATCGGTATCCTGACGATGGTTTTCGGATTTCTGGCGCCGGCGCTGCACATCTTTTCCGGCACCACCGGTATCTTGAGCATTGGCTTTACGGTTTTGGCCGGGGCCTTCCTTACTGCGGCGCTGTTTCTGGCGGCCAGCTTTCTCAAAGGCTGGTGGGCAAACTTTATCTTGAGTTTCCTCGCCGTGCAGTGTTTGCTCAACGCGTTCTTTAATATCCGCGATCTGTTTTTGATCTCTTCGATGACGCCTTACGCGCACAGCGATGCGGTCAATATGGCGCAGGCCACCGGCCTTCCCGCTATCATGTGGGTACTTATCTGGCTGGGCATATCGGTCCTGATCACTACGCTGGCTCTGCGGGTGTATTCTTTCAGCCGCCAGGCTCCGGTTTCGGCTGAGCCTGTGTTCGACGCTTCAAATATCTAACCCGAGAAATAGCCCGGACAATTTTGACGAACTATAAAAAGTGTAAGAAAATTCTTACACTTTTTTATTTATCCGCCAAAATTTCAACGTTTAAGTTTCCGGGAGCGTTCCATGAAAAAAATACTCTGCGCCTTGTTCGTTTTGATCGCCGCTTTTTCTTCTGTTTTGCCTGCCGCTGCAGCCCCATCTGTGACGTTAGATGAACAGATCGATGCGGCGGCGATGAAGATATTGCCGCAGGTGATCCAGTGGCGCCGCCAGATACACCAGCACCCGGAACTTTCCAACCGCGAATTCAAAACCTCTGCAATGATCGCTGATTATTTAAAAACCCTGGGGCTGGAGGTCCGTACCGGGATCGCCAAAACCGGTGTTGTCGGCATTCTCAAAGGCGCTCAGCCCGGCCCGGTGATCGGCCTGCGCGCCGATATGGACGCGCTGCCGGTAACGGAGCGGGCCAAGATCCCCTTTGCCTCGGTGGAAAGATCGGAATATAACGGCGCGCAGGTGGGCGTGATGCACGCCTGCGGCCACGACAGCCACATCGCTATGCTGATGGGTACCGCGCAGGTGCTCTCTTCGATGAAGAGCCAATTAAAGGGCACGGTAGTCTTTATCTTCCAGCCTGCCGAGGAAGGCCCGCCCGCCGGTGAAGAAGGCGGCGCCCCGCTGATGGTAAAAGAAGGCGTGATGGACAACCCGAAGATCGACGTAATTTTCGGCATCCACATCAACGCGCAGACCGAGATCGGAAAGATCCGCTACAAGAGCGGCGCCTTCATGGCTTCGAGCGACTGGTTTTCGATCAAGATAAAAGGCAAGCAGACGCACGGTGCGTATCCGTGGTTAGGTGTAGACCCGATCGTCGTCGCTTCGCAGATCATCCAGGGATTGCAGACCATCGTCAGCCGCCAGTCGGAACTGACCAAGGCGCCGGTCGTTATTACCGTCGGCAAGATCAACGCCGGCGTGCGGGAAAATATTGTGCCGGAAGAACTGATGATGGCCGGAACTATCCGCACGCTCGATTCTGCCATGCAAAAAGAAGTTCACCAGAAAATAAAACTCACCGCCGAACGCATTGCGGAAAGCGCGGGAGCAACTGCCGAGGTCACCATCGATACCAAAACCCTTGTCACCTACAACACTCCGGAATTGGTAAAACAAATGCTTCCTTCACTGGAAAGAGCTGCCGGGAAAGAAAATCTGATCGAGGCCGAATGGGTGACCGGCGCGGAAGATTTCTCGTTTTTCGGCGCCAAAGCGCCCGCTTTTTACTTTTATGTGGGCGGCATGCCAAAGGGAATGAACGTAAAAGATGCGGCCCCGCATCACACGCCGGACTTTTTCATCGACGACAGCCGTTTGGATGTCGGCGTCAAGGCTTTTTGCCATCTTGTGTTTGATTACAAATAGTCATGGAAACAGTATCCACACGCAGACCGTTGAGCGAGTTGCCGGTCGGCACGCGGCTGATCATCAGAACAAAAACAGATTGGCGCAGCGCCGTCATTTCGCGGATCGGTGAAAGCGGCGTCAGCTTACGCGTGTGCTGTTCGAGCGGCAGAATGTATTGGACAAAGCGCGCGTCCGAGCTGGAAGTGCTTTTGGAAGAAAATATTTTCCGGCTGGAAACTATCGTCGAAGAAGACTGGCGGACAAATTTTGCCAGGTTTGAGGTAAGGTGGTAGGAGCGTCGAATTTATTCGGCTCTTTAACTCCCCTCCTTACGAAGGAGGGGTGGCGCGTTTTTTAGCGCCGGGGTGGTTCTCTACCTCATCCCCGCCAAGCTTAACTGTCCCACGCCCAGCACTTTGCGGCTTTCGTTTTCCTGAATAAATACAACCGCTTTCAGATCGTTCAGCTTCCATGTTTTCTGCAGGTTCAGTTCGGCCTCAGTCTTAAAATCCTTGCTGCCGGGGGTTATGTTCCCGATCGTTCTCAGCTCGCGCACAACCGAAGTATGGGAAAGCTTTCTGCCGGAATTTTCCCCGCCTTTGATATCGGTATTTAGATTATTTTCGGCGATGGCGAGAAACACGGTCGAGTTTTTCGATTCAGGCATCTGGGGCAGCGAGTCGATATTTATCCTGATCTTTTCAGCCTCGCGCGTAAGCACAACATTCGCTTTGGCATCCTTGGCAAACTGCACGATCATGATATTGGCCGTTTGCAGATCGCTGCCGGTGAACTGGCTGCTGCCGTCGACCACCATCTGCGGCGTGTAGACCTGGCCAAGATGAAACCGCCCGGCATACTGATTCTGCCGCTCGCTAAACTGCGCCGAAGAGAACGGGTCTTTCCAATCGGGGCCGTCCCAATAATCGACGTGTAATTCCAGCGCCACGATCTGCGCGCCGCTCACGGGCTGTTCCTTTTCCAGAAACGCCAGGGCGCGGTCGGCCGGCGGACAACTGCTGCAGCCTTCCGAAGTAAAAAGCTCTACCAGAACGGGCTTTGCCGGGGCCAAATTTCCCGCGCTTTCCATTTTCTCCGCCGAAGAACTCATCTGGCAGGAAAAGCCGGATAGCCCCAATAAAATTACGATCGCTGCTGAAGATAAGCGCATAAATCTATAATACGTCGGCAACGACGATTTGAAAATAAATATGCGGCCAAATGTAAGGAAACCGGACACACTATCTACCTCAAGGTCGGGAAGGGCCGCTTGCGCCCGCTCATTAGGTTTATATATCCGTATCAGATGAGACATGCCCAGGCAGGGCGGCAGCAGGCGCAAGCAACCCTTCCAACCTGAGAGGAGATCATGTCGTGTTTTCTACAATAAACACAGTGAATAAGTGAAAATCTGAAAATTGGCCTTGCCCCTCCGTCCGAACTTCTTCTTTACCCCAAAAATTGGTATCATATACGTTTGCACTTATAGCGATTTTTTAAATAAGAGCGGCTGAAAGTAGTTTTACGATGTCCAAAGACCAGATCGAAGTAAAGGGAGCCCGGGTCCACAACCTCAAGAACATTTCCTTTACCATTCCGCATAACCAGATAACCGTGGTTACCGGTGTGTCCGGTTCAGGAAAATCTTCGCTCGCTTTTGACACCGTTTATGCCGAGGGGCAGCGCCGCTACGTCGAATCGCTCTCGGCTTACGCCCGCCAATTTCTGGAAAGAATGGAAAAGCCCGACGTGGACGAAGTGCTGGGCATCGCCCCGGCGATCGCCATCCGGCAAAAAAATCAAACCCGCAACCCGCGCTCGACCGTCGCCACCCAAACCGAAATTTACGACTATTTGCGGCTGCTCTTTGCCCGCATCGGGCGCACCTTTTGCCACCATTGCGGTAATGAAGTGCTGCGCTGGTCGCCGGAATCGGCCGCCGACGACATTTTGGGCCAACTCGCGGAAGGCACTCGCTTTTACCTGCTCTTCCCGGTCGAGGCGCCGGGGCAAACGGATAAGCTGAGTGTTTCGGCCACGCTGATGAGCCTGATGCAAAAAGGGTTTACCCGCCTGTTTCAGGAAGGCCAGACGATAGACCTGCGCACACCGGACGATTTTGCCGGAGACAGCCTGGAAAATGTTTATGTACTCGTCGACCGTTTGGCGATTACAGAAGACATTCGCCAGCGGCTGGTAGATTCGCTGGAGATATGTTTCCGCCAGAGCGGCACCGCAGTTATACAAACGAATGAAGAGATACCGCAGGTTCTGAAATTTTCCGATAAATTTATCTGCCAGCACGACGGCACTTTCTTTTACGAGCCGGAGCCGCGCCTGTTTAGTTTCAATTCCCCGTTCGGCGCCTGCCCCGTCTGCCAGGGGTTCGGCAATACGATCGGCATCGACTTTAACCTGGTCGTCCCCAATCCGCTGCTGACGCTGGCCGAAGGCGCGATCGAGCCCTGGACCAAGCCGCAGCACAAATGGGCCTCTGACGAGCTAAAAGAATTTGCCAAGCAAGACGCCATCCCGATGAATGTGCCCTTCGTCGATCTGAGCGAGGAACAAAAAAACGCCATCTTTGCGGGTAAAAAGAAGTGGCGCGGCGTGCGCGGATTTTTCAAATGGCTGGATACCAAAAAATATAAGCTTCACGTCCGGGTGTTTCTGGCAAAATATCGCGGTTACACCATCTGCCCGGAATGCCACGGCGGACGCCTGCGCCAGGAAGCGCGCAATGTAAAGATCGCATCCTTAAGCCTGCCCGAGGTCGTAGCGATGTCGATAAAAGACGCGGCCGTGTTTTTCGACTCGTTAAAACTCAGCGAAGAGCAGCAAAAGATCGCCGATAAGCTTCTGTTCGAAATAAAGCAGCGCCTCAAATTTCTGATGCAGGTTGGGTTGAATTATCTGACGCTGGCGCGCCTGGCGTCCACGCTGAGCGGGGGTGAAGCGCAGCGTATCCAACTGGCTACCAATCTCGGTTCATCGCTCGTAGGGGCGCTGTACGTCCTGGACGAGCCTTCCATCGGCCTGCACCCGCGCGACGGCAAGCGGCTGATCCAGATCCTGGAAAATCTGCGCGACATCGGAAACACGGTGCTCGTCGTCGAACACGATTCGGACATGATGGAATCGGCCGATCACATCCTCGACATCGGCATCGCGGCCGGTGAACTGGGCGGCAACGTCATTTTTGAAGGCAATTACACCAAGCTGCTAAAAGATAAAGAATCGCTGACAGCAAAATATCTGCGCGGTGAGAACGAGATCAAGATCCCCAAAACCCGCCGCAAACCGACCAGCCGCAAGATCAAGATCAGAGGCGCGCGGGAAAATAACCTGAAAAATATCGACGTGAATATTCCGCTCGATATGCTCGTTTGTGTAACGGGTGTTTCCGGTTCGGGCAAATCCACGCTGATCCACGACATTATCTATGCCGGGCTGATGAAAGAGCGCGGCGAATGGCAGGGGCACGTTGGTTTATTCAAATCGCTGGAAGGCAACAACCTCTTCGACTCTATCGTGCTGGTCGACCAATCGCCGATCGGGCGAACGCCGCGTTCGAATCCCGTCACCTATATCAAGGCCTATGACGCCGTGCGCGAGCTTTTTGCCTCGACCCATGCCTCTCAGACCCACGGATTCGATCCGTCGCATTTTTCCTTCAACGTGCCGGGCGGGCGCTGTGAGATCTGCCAGGGCAGCGGCACGGTCACGGTCGAGATGCAGTTTCTGTCCGATGTCGAGCTGATCTGCGAGGAATGCCGCGGGACGAGATTCAAATCGACCATCCTCGATGTGAAATACAAGGGCAAGAATATCCACGATGTGTTGAATATGACCGTCCGCGAAGCCCTGCTCTTCTTTAAGGAAGTACCCAAGATCGCCAACCGCCTGAAAGTGCTGGATGCGGTCGGATTGGGTTATTTGCGGCTGGGGCAGTCAGCCACCACCTTGAGCGGCGGCGAGGCCCAGCGGGTAAAGCTGGCCGCGCACCTGGCCACCAAAAATAAAGCACAGACCTTATATATATTCGACGAACCTACCACAGGCCTGCATTTTGACGATATTAACAAGCTTCTGACGGCTTTTCGCGCCCTGATCGATAACGGGGGCAGCCTGATCGTCATTGAACATAACCTGGACGTTATCAAAACCGCTGATTACATAATAGATCTCGGCCCCGAAGGCGGAGCAAAAGGCGGTGAAATAGTGGCTACCGGCACCCCCGAGGCACTGGCCAAGGCCGAAAATTCCCACACCGGCAAATACTTGCGCCGCGTACTGCATACCAACGGCAACGGAAAAGGCTAATAATTTCAGCATTTAGCGTCATTTCTGAATTGGAACATCATGTTCCAGGGTGTGCCAGTGAACCACCTGTTCCAAAAATGTTCCAGAAATCGTAAAAATTACACGTGATGCCCCAAAAGTATCTAAAAACGGCTTGAAAAGATCAGCGGAACTCGGGAGTCACCGAAAGCAGAAATACCGCGAGATTATTATTGCCGATAGCCGTTCGTTTCTGTAGGAAAGGTTTGGGAGAAGTTTGTTCTTTTGGTGATCTTTAATGGTTTGCCTCTAAAGTCCGTAGTTAGTAAATAAAGTTCTAAACCCGGGAGCGCCATAAGTAGCCGAAACCGGGTTTGGTTTCGTGTCATCGGAAAAAGTAAGCACAGTCAGCGAAGCTGACGACAGAGTTTAACCACAGGTGAAAGCGCAGCGGAACCTGTGGTATAAGGCCAAAAGATTAGCCGCGGGTTTTAACCACGGTACATTTTCAGACCACAGGCGTCGCTCGCGCGACGGTTGATTCATTCGTCGCTTGCGCGACACGGGTTATTTTAATCATTTTCCGTGGATTGAAATCCACGGCTACAATCGCTTCACCGCTAATGCGGTGTAAACTGCTGAAAAAACACCGTTTATAATAATTTCTCCATTTTCTTTCACAAAAATCAAAAAAATCTCCTGAATTTCTGGAAATCATTTCTTATTAGCACTTTTCAAGTCTTGAATTGTTGCCCCTTTAATAGCTGTAAATTGCGGATGTCGCAGGCTTAATGGCCTAAACTCCGGGTTTTGGAGTGCTTTTGACCCGGTTTTTGCTGTCGCATAGACAATACTTTCCGCAGCCCAGTTAGAATGTAGCGAAAAATATCGCCAAACTTTTGAAAAAAGGCGGCGATTAGATATTTCACAAGAACGTAATTCGATTCTTCAGTAAATTTAAGGTAATCGGTAAAAAGAATCATGAAAAGCTTTAAACTCAAAAACTTACTTTCATTGATCGGCTTAATGGCCGTACTGACGAGCGCTATCCCGGTGAGGGCCGGCAGCATTCCGATGTCTGAGGTAGTACAAGAGATCAGTGCTAAACCCGTCCAGGCCGGCGGCAGCGCGACCAGATTGCATCTGGTTGGCGATGAGCAGCCCGGCGGAGACGAAACGGCCAAAGAAGGCCAGCCGGCTCCGGCCGCGACACCGCCGCAAACGCGCGTCTATACCGTCGAAGAAGTCGACGTGGTAAAAGACGAAGATTGCGACTGTGTGCAGCCTCCGGGAAAGAAAAAGAAATTTCCGTACTGGGCATTTTTAGGCCTGGCGGTGGTTCCTTTTGCCTTCTGCTGCCGCGGCGGTGACAAAGAAACACCGACGCCGATGACGCCGACGCCCCCGCACACGCCTCCGGAAACTCCGAATACGCCGACGCCGCCCAACACCCCGGTACCTGAGCCCATGACGCTCTTGTTATTCGGTACGGGCCTGGCCGGTGTAGGATTAGCCGCGCGGCGCCGTTTCCGGAAAAATGAGTCCGGCGACGACAAGACCGAGATCCAATAAAATATTTGTGTCGAAATTGCGCCGGATGAGAGTATAATAACGCTCATCCGGTACAATTTAACGACTTTTGCTTTTTTTCGAGGTAAAGAATAATGCGAAAACTTAGTTACAATCTAACGCTGGCGCTGAGCCTGGTCTTCCTGCTGGGAACGATGACCGCTATGGCCGCCGATAAGGACAAAGATTCCAAACGGAATCGGATACCCAAACACATGGGTATGCTTTCGGTCTACACCTTGCCGGAACCGGCGCCGGTCAAAGTTGACGGCAATGTCGTCGGCATGTCCACCTCAGACCGCGGCAACCCGGCGGAATTCGTTCTATCGCCCGGCGTTCACACGGTGGAGATCAATTTCGGTGATAAGACCTATACCACCGAGATCGAGATCGTCGAAGGACAAAGAAATTGCGTTTGTATCAAGAAGATAGTCAAACGGATCGATCGTCCCTGCCCGTATGATATGCGCGTCGATGCGCCGGCCGAATACGATGAAGGTGACTCTATCACTTTTACCGCGGTCAATATGGCGGGCGGCAATCCTCCGCTCAATTATCTCTGGAAAGTTTCACCTGCCGGTGCAAAATTCACTGGACAGGGAACCAGCAGCATCACGGTAGATACCTCGGGGCTAAATGGAGAAACTATTTCCGCGTCGGTTGATGTGAATCAGGGCTATGCGGAAGATTCTTCCTGCGCCCAGATGAACTCAGCGGACACCGTAGGCAGAAAGAAAATTCCGCCGCCGCCGATCAATCCGATCCCGGTCGATGAATTCGACTCGGTTTCGTTTGACGACGAAAAAGCGCGCTTTGACAACTTCGCGGTCCAACTGCTGAACAGCCCGGACGCGCAGGGTTATATCATTGTCTATCAGGGCACAGCCAAAAATGCGATGTCGGCCGAAAGGGCCAGCCGCAGAGCGCTGAATTACCTGACCAAGAATAAAGGTATCGATCCGCGCCGCATCTCGATCACCAGCGGAGGCTACCGCGCCAAGACCGGTTTCGAGATCTGGCTTATTCCAGCCGGCGCCGGGTACCCGACACCGCGGCCAACCGCATCACGATAAGCGAAAACAACCTTGTTCTAATCCTCAAAAAGGACGGCTTCGGCCGTCCTTTTCTTTTTGACCATTTTGAATTAAACCTTTACCATTGATGGTTTGAATGGTCATTGGTTATTGGTAATTAGTAATTGGTAAATTCATCGCCTAACTTGTCACTATTCACTATTCACTAACTATCATGTCAGCACCAAACATCGAAACTATCGTCTCATTATCAAAACGGCGCGGATTCGTCTTTCCCGCTTCGGAAATTTACGGCGGGTTGGGCAGCAGTTGGGATTACGGGCAGCTCGGTGTCGAACTCGCCAACAACATCAAGCAAAGCTGGTGGAGCTGGCTCGTCCACGAACGCGATGATGTTGAAGGACTCGATTCCTCGATCCTTCAAAACCGCCTGGTGTGGAAATATTCCGGCCACGAGCAGACATTTCACGACCCGCTGGTAGATTGCCGCACCTGCAAAGGGAGATTCCGCCAGGACAAACTACAGGACGTGCAATGCCCGAAACATCCCGGCGTTAATCCCGGCGGAGACAGCGAGTGCGACCTGACCGAAGCGCGTGAATTCAACCTGATGTTCAAGACGACGATGGGCCCCGTGTCTTCCGATGAAGACCCGAGCGCCGTAGCTTATCTGCGTCCGGAAACCGCGCAGGGAATTTTTATAAATTTTGCCAACGTGCTTAACACTTCACGCCGCAAACTTCCCTTTGGCATTGCGCAGATCGGAAAATCGTTTCGCAATGAAGTGACCCCGGGAAATTTCATCTTTCGCACGCGCGAATTTGAGCAGATGGAAATGGAATATTTCTGCCGTCCCGAAGATGCACCCCGTCTTCATCAGGAGTGGATCGACGAATTTCAAAAATGGTTTGCCGGCCTGGGAATTTCCGCCGCTAATCTAAAACTCTACGAGCAGCCGGAAAAAGAACTCGCTCATTACGCCGCGCGCACCGTCGATATTTTGTATCGCTATTTTCCCGAGCGCGAGGACGAAGAAAAACAATTCGACGAATTGATAGGCATCGCCAACCGCACGGATTACGATCTGCGCGTGCATTCGAAAAAACCTGAGGACGGCGAAGGCAAGCGTATCAACCCTGATTCGACCGAAGACCTTTCCTACTTTGACGAGGCCACCAAGCAGCGTTTTTACCCTTACGTGATCGAGCCTGCTGTCGGCGTAAACCGAACACTGTTAGCAGTTATGATGGACGCCTACACCGAAAAAACAAACGACAAGGGCGAAACCCGCGTCATCCTGAAACTCAGAAAACATCTCGCACCGATCAAAGTGGCGGTGCTGCCGCTGGCAAAAAATAAACCGGAGATCGTAGAGATGGCCCGCAAGCTAAAAAAAGATCTGCAGCCTTCGATGCGCGCGGTTTATGACGACACCGGCGGTATCGGAAAACTCTACGCGCGGCAGGATGAGATCGGAACGCCTTTCTGCGTCACCATAGATCATGAGTCGCTGGAAGACAATGCCGTGACCGTCCGCGACCGCGACACCTGGGAACAGGAACGCGTAAATGTCTCAGGATTGAAGGAATATCTGCAGAAGCATTTATAAAGCACGACAGTGGTCAATTTAAAACGGTATGTCCGCGTAGCGGACTGTAGACAATAGCCCAGGGCTTCAGCCCTGGGTAATAAACGATTGATTTGATTTTAGCCCTGAAGGGGCGGCAGAACTGACTGAGATTCTGCCGCCCCTTCAGGGCTGGAATGTTTTGGGAATCCGATACCCAGGGTGGCGCTCGCTTCGCTCACTTACCCTGGGCTATTTTCTTTGTCCCCGTTGGGGACTTTAAGGATAGATTTTCAAATTGACTAGCTATCTTCTCCCGGAATTTCTTGTCTTTTCTCGGAAAAAAGCGCATCGTGTTCCTATCATTTCTATATAGTGCGGCCTAATTGTTTCTCTCAAAAAACGATCGGCAAAATTAAATTAAAGGAGTTCTATTATGAGAAAGCCGCTTTCACGTTTCCTGGTTCTGGCTTTTTTACTCGTGTGCCTGGGATCGGTTTCGACCCTTAATTCCCAGGCCAGGGTGATCCCGCCCTGTCCGGAAAACTGCCGCACCGATTGCAAAGACGCATTTCTTGCTTGTGTTGCCGGATGCACTGACGATCCTTGTATCACAAACTGCAAAGACGGCCTGATCGCCTGCTTCGCTTATTGCGATTGGGTCTGTGGGCCGGAATAAATTTCAAAGCAATTCACTTCAAAAGTCTCGCCGGAGAATTCATCTCTCGCGAGACTTTTTTGTTAAGATTAGTGGCGGATGGATAAGAAGGTCATACAACTTGCGGAACAGATCAAAGCCGCCGGCGGCCGCGCGCTGCTGGTCGGCGGATACGTGCGCGATGAGCTGCGCGGCGTGGGCACCGATGGGCCTAAGGACTGGGACGTGGAAGTCTATGGCGTAGAGCCGCAAAAGCTTAAAGAAATTTTGGAAAATTTCGGCACGGTCCATACCGTCGGCGAAGCTTTCACGGTCTATAAACTCGGCGCCAATCTGGATGTTTCCATTCCCCGGCGCGAGAAAAAAGTTGCGCGCGGGCACAGAGGATTTAACGTCGAGGGCGACCCCTCGATGTCTTTTGAAGAAGCCTGCAAGCGGCGCGATTTTACCGCTAACGCCATCTTACAAGACCCCCTAACTGCTGAAATCATTGACCCTTACAACGGCCGCGCGGATATCGAAAATAAAATTTTGCGAATGGTTTCCCCGGAAACTTTTGCCGAAGATTCGCTGCGTGTTTTGCGCGCCGCGCAATTTGCCGCCCGGTTTCAGTTCGATATTGAAAAAGAAACTGTCGATGTTTGCAAACAAATAGATCTGACCGATCTGCCGGCGGAGCGGATCTGGGGCGAGATGGAAAAGCTTTTATTGCGAGCGGAAAAACCTTCGGTCGGATTGAAATGGCTTTACGATCTGGGCGTCGTCGAACAGCTTTTCCCCGAACTAAAAGCGTTGGTCGGCGTACCGCAGGAACCGATGTGGCACCCGGAAGGCGACGTCGATGTTCACACGCTGCTCACGGTCGCCGAAGCGCGCAAACGCATCGGCGATCTGCCCTATGCCAAACAGGTAACGGTGATGCTTGCCGCCCTTTGCCATGATTTCGGAAAACCCGCTACCACCGAACGAATCGACGGCCGCTGGCGCTCGCACTCGCACGATACCGCGGGTATCGAACCGACCGTTTCTTTTCTCGACAAACTGAATATTCACACGCTGGATGGTTATGATGTGCGCGAACAGATAATTCAATTGGTGAAATATCATCTACGCCCCGGCGAATTTTATAACCGGCGCAAAGATATCGGTGACGGGGCCTTTCGCCGGCTCGCGCGCAAGGTCGAACCCGATCTTCTCTACCGCGTAGCGCAGGCCGACAACCTGAGCCGGAACGGCGATTGGATTCCGCGCGAAAAATGGTTCACTTCCGAAGGCCACGATTGGTTTCTGGCCAAGGTGCGGGAACTGGAAGTCGAGCACGAAGCGCCAAAACCTATCCTGATGGGCAGGCATTTGCTGGAACTGGGCCTGGAACCCTCACCGCAATTTAAAACTCTTCTCGACGCCGTTTATGAACTTCAATTGGACGGAAAAATAATTAATCTGGAAGACGCTATCTCAGAAGCCAAAAAAATGAAAGAGGTTTAGCGGTAGCTTAGGGCGCGAGGCATCATGTCAGTAGCGTCCGCGTTAGCAGATGCGTAAAGCCCCATGCGACGCACTTGCTGACGCAATCGCTACTGACATGAGCACGGGCTGACTGTTAAAATTACTACCTGATGAGATCAAAGGCGGAAAAAGGCTCTTATTTCAGATCGCTCCTGCGAAGATCGGGCTGGGCCGATATTTGTCTGGTAGTGGGAACTTTTGTCGTTTATTTCCTCAGTAATCCGTTCCCGCAAATCTATTACAACTACACTTTTCTTATCGCCGAAAATTTTTTGCACGGGCGGATCGGTTTAGCGGAAAAACCGCCGTCCTGGCTCAATGAAATGATCCCGTTCGAGGGGCTGTATTATTCCGCCTTCCCTTTGGGCGGCGTGCTGACGATGCTGCCGTTTTCATTTGTAAAATTCATCGGGCTGATCACGGACATGCCTTCATCGCTGATCGTCGCGCTGACCGCGGCCGTCATAAGCATTTTTCTTATTCTTATCGGGAAAAAGTACCATCACACCTTGCCGAAAAAGATCCTGATGGCGGCCGGCATTTTATTCGGCACTTTTTTGTGGACAAATCTGGCCATGGGAAGCGCGTGGCAGATGGCGCTCGGCTTTGCCATGATCGGCGAACTAGGCGCGATCTATTTTACTATCTATAACCGGCGCCCTCTGCTGGCGGGGTTATTTTTTGCGCTCGCTTTCGGCAACCGCACGGAGATCATCCTGACAGCCCCCATCTTCCTCTACCTTCTCACCCGCGGCAAGGCAAAATTAAAGACGCCTTCAAGTTATGCCCGGCAGTGGAAACCTATTGTTTTCTTTTGTTTAGTGCCGTTCATTCTGGGCGTCGCCACGCTTCTGTACAACTACCTGCGTTTTCATTCTTTCACCGATTTCGGCTACGCGCGCATTCCCGGCGTGCTGAAAGAGCCGTGGTATCGTTACGGAATATTTTCGCTCGATTATATTGCTTTCAATGTAAAGGAAATGCTCTTCACGCTGTGGAGCCGCGTTCCGCGCTTTCCTTATCTCAAGCCGACCGGCTTCGGCGGGGCGGTCTGGCTATCCAGCCCCTTCCTCTTTTTGCTTTTCCGATTCGGCGCCAAAGACAAACTAATAAAATACACCGCCTGGGTGGCGATCGCTTTGATGCTCTTTTTGCTGTGGTGTCACGGCAATCCCGGCGGCTACCAGTTCTCATACCGCTACGCGATCATTCTGCTGCCGTGGATATATGTGATCCTGCTCGAAAGCAGCCCGAAAAAGATCACGCCGCTGGAATGGGTGCTATACATTTTCTCGTTTATCGCCAATCTCTTTGCCACCTACCTGTTTCATTGGACGGAATATATGAAAATGTAGGCAGTCCTAAAGCTGTGGTTTAGTCATGAATCGCCATGCGGAATAGATGATAACTGACAGATCAGAGATCGAATCTCTCAACTATCATCTATGATCTTTTATCTATTCCGAATGATGCCCCACAGCTTTAGGACACTATAAAAATGTAAATTCCTTTTCGCAAATTTGCTAATAAATTCTTTTCCGACGAAAATCATCTTGAATGTTCGTAGATATTACGCCGTTAAAAATATCGCGCGATTACCGTCTGCTTTTTTTTGGGCAGATGGTTTCTTTTTTTGGCGTGATGATGACCGTGGTAGTGGTGCCATGGCAGATGTACCAACTCACGCAGTCGAACTTTCAGGTCGGGCTGATCTACCTTTTCGAATTCGTCCCGATGATCGTGATGGCATTTGTCGGCGGGGCGCTGGCCGATGCGGTCGACCGCCGGAAGATGCTGCGTATCACCGAAGTCCTGCAGACGCTGGTGACCGCTGCTTTGCTGATCAATTCTCTCCTGCCGCAGCCTCAGATCTGGGTGCTTTACGTCTGCGTCGTGCTGCACGCGGCTTTTATGGCGCTGCAGCGTCCGGCCTTTGATTCGCTGATCCCGGTGATCGTGCCGCCGGAATATATGACCGCCGTCGGCGCGCTTAATTCCCTGCGCTATACGCTCGGCGCCATTCTCAGCTTTTCCATATCCGGGATCATCGTCAACCAGTTGGGCGCGCCGGTAGCGTATGCTATTGACCTGGTTACGTTTGCCGCCACGCTTATTGCCGTCTGGAAGATCCGTGCCGTACCGCCGCCGCCCGGCGCCGACCGCCCCAGCCTGAAAACCGTCATCGAAGGATTTCGCTACGCGATAAGCCGGCAGGACCTGATCGGAACATACCTGATCGATATCAATGCGATGCTTTTTGGAATGCCCATGGCCTTGTTCCCGGCGCTGGGCGCCATTTACGGCGGAAACACCGTCGGGCTGTTCTATGCCGCTTTCCCCCTGGGCGCTCTGGTGGCGAGCCTGACCTCGGGGTGGACGAGTAAAAAAGCGCGGCACGGCCTGCTGATCACCATTGCCGCCGGCCTGTGGGGCGTCGCCATTATCTTTTTCGGCTTGATGGACAGCCTTTGGCTAAGCCTGCTCTTTCTCACCGCCGCCGGATTTTTTGATATGATCAGCGGCATCTTTCGCGGGGCCATCTGGAACCAGACCATCCCTAATCACCTGCGCGGGCGGCTGGCCGGTATTGAGATGATCAGCTACCTGACCGGCCCCATGCTCGGCAATGCCGCCTCCGGAATTCTCGCGTCTTACACCAGCGTAAAATTTTCCATTATCAGCGGCGGAGTTTTGACCGTGGTCGGAACGATAATATTGGCGCTGCTGCTGCCGAAATTTATCCGCTACCACTCCAGCGAAGGGTTAAAAAGAAAAGAGCAAGAAGAAACCGAAAGGATGTCGCGGATAACAAATCAGGCTTTGGTCGACGAAGACAGAAAGTTTTCCGAAGATAGCTACTGACCAACTGACAATTAACTGGGATAACGGTATTTCGCCTTGCCTCTAAAGTCCGGATAACAAGTTTTTAAGAGCGGGTGCAAGCAACCCTCCCTGACCTGAGAGGTGATCGGCTTGAAAGGTAAATATAGATCTAAATAAATTTGCAGTCCGGAAGGGCCGCTTGCGCCCGCTCTGATAAGCTATAAAACCCCTCCTGTTGATAAGCAAAGAGACTTACGGATAAAGTCATAATTTTAAAGAAAAAAAAGCCGGGCGAATTTCTTCATCCGGCTTTTAGTCTAGTCGAAAACGCTATTTAGGCATCGGCTGCTTCGGACTGTTCTTTTTCATCACCGCCCGAACGGCCTTTTTCTTCTTTCAGGATGGCTTTGCGGGAAAGCTTGATCTTGTTGCCTTCCTTGCCGATACATTTGACCAGGATCTGCTGGCCTTCCTTGAGTTCGTCGCGGACGTCGCGGATGCGGCGCTCGGCGATCTCAGAGATATGCAGCAAGCCTTCGGTACCCGGGAAGATCTCCACAAAAGCACCGAAATCGACAATACGCGTAACCGTGCCCATGTAGGTTTCCCCGATCTCGGCTTCGGCCGTCAGCGCTTTGATCTTGGCCAATGCGCGCTGCGCGGCTTCGCCGTCGGCAGTTGCGATGTGGACCAAACCGCTGTCCTCGATATCGATCTTGGCTCCGGTCTCTTCGGTGATCGAGCGGATCATTTTACCGCCCGGCCCGATGACGTCGCGGATCTTGTCCGGATTGATCTGGATGGTGATTATTCTCGGTGCATATTTGGAAATATCGGCGCGGGGTTCCGCGATCGCTTTTTCCATGACGCCGAGAATATGCAGGCGGCCTTTGCGCGCCTGTTCCAGCGCTTCCGCCAGGATCTGCGCGTTAATGCCGGCCACCTTGATATCCATCTGCAGTGCCGTGATACCCTCGCTGGTTCCCGTTACTTTGAAATCCATATCGCCATAGTGGTCTTCGGCGCCGGCAATGTCGGAAAGGATCGCATAGCGGTTTCCTTCCATCACCAGGCCCATCGCCACACCGGCCACCGGACGCTTGAGCGGCACACCCGCATCCATCATCGAAAGAACTCCGCCGCAAACGCTCGCCATCGAAGACGAACCGTTTGATTCGGTAATGTCGGAAACGATGCGGATGGTATAAGGAAAATCGATATCTTCCGGCAGGACGGCTTCCAGCGCGCGGCGCGCCAGGGCGCCATGGCCGATCTCGCGGCGGCTCGAGCTGCCGAAGCGTCCCGTTTCGCCGACCGAATAAGGCGGGAAATTATAGTGCAGCATAAAGCGGCGCTTTAATTCGCCTTTTTCCAGGTCGTCCATATACTGCTCGTCATCTTTGGTGCCGAGCGTGGCGCTGACAATCGCCTGCGTTTCACCGCGGGTGAAAAGCGCCGAGCCGTGTACGCGCGGCAGCCAGCCCACTTCGCAGGTGATAGCGCGGATCTCCGAAAACTTTCTGCCGTCGGGACGGCGGCGGTTGCCGAGGATGTCTTCGCGGAAAATATGTTCCTTCAGCGCGCCGAAGACCTTTCCGGCCATCGAGCGTTTTTCCGCTTCTTCCGCAGGGTAGCCGTCGACCACTTCTTTTTTCAGGGCATCGACCGCGGCATAGCTGCTGATCTTGTCCTGGCCGGTCGTGTCGAGCGCGGCACGGAGTTTATCGCCGTAATTTCTTTCGACCTCGCCTCGCAGTTCTTCATCAAGGACGGGCGAGACAAATTCACGCTTGGTGATCTCCAGCGCTTTGTACAATTCTTTTTGCCACAGGCAAAGGCGCTTGATCTCTTTATGCGCCAGCATCAGCGCTTCGACCATCACGGTTTCGGAAACTTCCAAAGCGCCGGCCTCGACCATTACGATGGCTTCTTCGGTACCGGCGACGATCAGGTTCAGCTTTGATTCGCGGCGTTCGTCATAGGTCGGGTTGACGATGTATTTTCCGTCCACCAAACCGATTCGCACACCGGCGATCGGAGTTTCAAAAGGAATGTCCGAGAGATACATTGCCGCCGAAGCTCCAATGATCGCGATCACATCCGGATCGTTTTTCTCGTCAGCCGAGATCACCGAAGCGACAACCTGTGTTTCAAAACGGTATCCGTCGGGGAAAAGCGGGCGGACGGGACGGTCGATCAGACGGCAGGTGATAGTTTCCTTTTCATTCGGGCGTCCTTCACGGCGGAAGTAATTGCCCGGAATTCGCCCGGCCGAAAAAGCGGCCTCGCGATATTCTATCGTCAGGGGGAAAAAGTCCAACCCCTCTTTCATCGTTCTGCCGCTGACGGCTGCTACCAGCAGCATCGTGTCGCCGTAGCTTATCACTACCGAACCATCGGCTTGTTTCGCGACCTTTCCGGTCTCTATCGTTAATTCGCGCTCCCCTAATTTAATCGATTCTTTCAAATATTTTTTCGTCATTTTTTTCTCCATTCCCAGGGAATCATTCCGGCCAAGTTTGCGCGGTGAAAAATACCGGTACTTCCCTTTTCAACAATCTTAATTTTTCTGCAAACAAAAAAGGGCAAAAGTCCTCAACGTGAAACTTTCGCCCTGATATTTATTCTGTAAATTGGCAACCTGTTTTCGTCCGCGCCCTGTTTTTGCTGTCACGTTCAGCAAGGACCCGGACCCTTCGAATGAAAACAAGGCCGTTAAGAAACTCGAAGATGTCACTATATACTCATGGCTCGCAAGCTTGGAGCCCGTCATTCAAATGCGCTGATACAATTATCTGCGCAGGCCGAGGCGGCTTACCAATTCGTGGTATTGCTCGATATTTTTTCTCTTCAGATAATCGAGCAGCCTGCGGCGTTGTGAGACCATTTTCAGCAGCCCGCGGCGCGAGTGATGGTCTTTCTTATGAGTTTTGAAATGCTCGGTCAATTCATTGATACGCGTGCTGAGCAGTGCTATCTGCACCTGCGGTGAGCCCGTATCGGAATCATGTAACTTATAATCACCTACTACTTTTTCTTTTGTTTCTTTTGCCGTTGGCATACTTTAACAGTCTCTCCTTAATCGCAGTAGCTTTTATCGTTAAGATAGTAACCGCGAAATTTTGATCTATATCAGTCAAAAATTAACAGATGTTGACACAAGTGTCTAGTCTGCGCCTTTTGCCAGCCTCTTGGCGGCAAATTCTTCCATGAACTTGGTAGAGAAATCTCCCTTTTGAAACTTCTCGTCATTCATTATCTGCAAGTGAAGCGGGATGGTCGTTTTTATACCTTCCACCACCATTGCTTCCAAAGCTCTTTTCATGCGCGCGATCGCCAGTTCGCGGGTGCGCGCGTGGACGATCAGCTTGGCGATCATCGAATCGTAATACGGCGGCACCACGTAATCCTGGTACGCTGCGGTATCGGTTCTGACACCGGGCCCGCCCGGAATATTGAACGTCGTGATCTTGCCCGGCGAAGGAACGAATGTTACCGGGTCTTCGGCATTGATGCGGCACTCGATAGAGTGGCCGACGATCAATACGTCTTCCTGTTTATAATGCAGGTTTTCGCCCTCGGCAATGCGTATCTGGTTGCGGACGATGTCCGCCAGCGTGACCATCTCGGTCACCGGATGCTCGACCTGGATACGCGTGTTCATCTCCATAAAGTAGAACTTGTCATCCTCATCAAGCAAAAATTCAAACGTTCCGGCGCTCGTGTAACCAATTTTCTTACAGGCATTTACCGCCACAGCGCCCATCTGTTCCCGCAGCTCCGGCGTGAGCACCGGCGACGGCGCTTCTTCCAAAAGTTTCTGGTGGCGGCGCTGGATCGTGCATTCGCGCTCGCCGAGATGAATGCAGTTTCCGTACTCATCGGCCAGCACCTGAATTTCGATATGGCGCGGGCGCTCGATATAGCGCTCGATATAAACGCTGCCGTTTTTGAATGCCGCTAAAGCTTCCGTCTGCGCGGTCTCCAGATTCGAAGCAAGCTCGTCTTCGTGGCGCACGATACGCATTCCGCGTCCGCCGCCGCCGGCCGCTGCTTTGATGATCACCGGAAAGCCGATCTCTTTGGCCAGCTTGATAGCTTCATCGGCATCCTCGATCGGGTCCGGGCTGCCGGGCAGGATCGGAACGCCGGCTTCGGTCATGGTGCGGCGCGCTTCGACCTTGTCGCCCATCATCGCGATCACTTCCGGACGCGGGCCGATAAATTTTATGTTGCAGTCTTCGCAGATCTTGGCAAAGCTGGCGGACTCCGCTAAAAATCCGTAACCCGGGTGGATCGCATCGACATTGGCGATCTCGGCCGCGCTGATGATCGCCGGAATATTCAAATAACTTTGCGCGGATTGCGCCGGGCCGATGCAGATGGCCTCGTCGGCAAATCTGACATGGAGAGCATCGCGGTCGGCTTCGCTATGAACAGCCACCGTCTGGATGCCCATTTCCTTGCACGTCCAGATAATGCGGCAAGCGATCTCGCCCCTGTTGGCGATCAATATCTTGCGAAACTTGCGTTGCTCTACCATAAAAACTTCAGGCCGCTTCGTTCACACAGTTTTACTTTGCTTAAGGAGCAGGAACTGTGGACAAGCGGCCGTAACACGTTAGCTGATGTCGTAAAGGGGCTGGCCGAATTCTACCGCCTGGCCGTTATCGACATATACTTTTACCACTTCACCGTCAAAATCGGATTCGATCTCGTTCATCAGCTTCATCGCTTCGATGATGCAAACGACCTGGCCTCTTTTTACCTTATCGCCGACCTTTATAAAAGGCGGCGCCTCCGGCGAAGGCGATTGATAAAATGTGCCGACGATCGGCGAAGTGATGATATGGCCGGCAAATACCGCTTCTGCCGCAGCCGTTTCGGCTTCCGGTTTAGCTCCGGCCGCAGTGTCCGCTGTAGGCCCTGCGGGCGCGGCGGCTGATGGCGGAGACGCATATTGAACCGGCATAGATCCCTGCGGCATTTGCTTGCGCATATGCACGCGGATGTTGGCATTTTCGAATTCGAAATCGACCAGGCCGTATTCGTCGATCAGCTCGGCAAGCTCGCGCAGCTCACTCATATTGAGTGAAGGCGAGTCCGATTTTTCTTCCTTATGCTTATCAGCCACTTTATTACTCTCGTCGCTTTCCTGTTGCATTTTCGCAGAAGTTGCTTTGCCCATAGCTTAAGCCTCATTCCGGTTACTTTTGCCAGTACTGCTATTTTTTGGCTTCTAATTCCCGTGCGTTGTCGACCAGTTCGATCAGCGCCATTTCCGCATTGTCACCCGAACGGCGGCCGATCTTGATGATGCGCGTGTAACCGCCATTGCGGTCTTTGTAACGCTCGCCCAGTTCGTCAAACAAACGCTTGACCGCTGCCACACCGGCGGTTCTTTCCGCGCGCTCTTTTCCGAATTTACCGGTTGAAGCAGCCTGCTGGCTGTTTCCCGCGTGGAAAAACGTCGCGGCGCGGCGGCGCAGGTGGACCTGTTTGGCCACGGCCCCTTCACCTTCCAGCCCCTGTGCGTGGCGCGAGATGGTGATGACCTTTTCCACATAGGAACGCAGTTCCTTGGCCTTGGGCAGGGTGGTTACGATCGATTCATTTTCCGCATTGATCAAAGAAGTCGCCAGGTTGCGAAGCATCGACATGCGGTGCGAAGTGGTTCTTCCCAGTTTTCTGTGTGCTTTTAAGTGTCGCATGACTCTAATTCCTAAAACGAAAGCGTGAAGCCGCTACGATTTCACGCTCTCAATTATTCAAAGTTTATTCGTAGCCGCGGCCGCCCGAACCCGGGATCGGATTTCCGTTCTCGTCAAAATCCATTCCGAAATCGAGGCCCATTCCGTGCAGCATGTCTTTAATTTCGGTCAAAGAAACCTTACCGAAATTCTTGGTGCCGAGCATATCGCGTTCCGAACGCTTGATCAGATCGCGGATGGTACGGATGTCGGCATTTTTCAGGCAGTTATAAGAACGCACTGAAAGGTCCAGTTCATCGACCGAGCGATCGAGCAAGTCGTTGCGCAGAAGCGGCGGACGAGCGATGTCTTCGTATTTATATTCTTCTTCCTCTTCTTCAAAGTTGATGAAGATGGACATGTGGTCTTTTACCAAACGCGCTGCCAGACCGATAGCATCGTCCGGTTTGACCGAACCGTCCGTCCAGACCTCGATCGTCAGCTTATCGTATTCGGTATTGGAACCCTGACGGGTCGGCTCGACGCTGTAATTGACCTTTTTCACCGGTGTGTGCACCGAATCGATCGGGATATAACCGATCGAAAGATCTTCGTCGTTATTCTGTTCGGCCGAGACATAGCCTCTGCCGCGTTTCAAACGAACTTCCAGGTTGAGATCGCCGCCTTTGCCTACCGTGGCAATGTGAACATTCGGGTCGAGCACTTCCACGTCGCCATCGGTTTCGATGTCGGCGCTGGTAACTTCGCCGCCGCCCTTCTTGGTGATGGTCAGCGTCTTCGGCATCGTGCCGTGAAGCTTGAACGGGACCTGCTTCAGATTCAAAATAACGTCCGTCGCATCTTCTACGACGCCTTTAATTGAGGAAAATTCGTGCTCAATGCCTTCAATTTTGACAGCCGTGATCGCCGCTCCTTCTATTGAGGAAAGTAAGGCACGCCTGAGTGAGTTGCCTATCGTAGTGCCGAACCCGCGTTCGAATGGCTGGGCGGAAAACTTACCGAATTTGTCGGTAGAGGTTTCCGAATCCATCTGCAAACGGCTCGGCATTTGAAAATCTGTCCAAAGGCTGTTTGTTGTCATATTCGTAATTTAATATCCAAATAAATAATTCTTAAAAAAACCTATGAGCAAGGAACCTGAAATGGATTCCCTGCCCACCGGAAATAACCGCGCTTTACTTGCTGTAAAGTTCGACGATCAACTGTTCGTTGATGTTCGCATCAATATCTTCGCGCCGCGGCAGGGACGAAATGGACGCGCTCATATCGGTATCTTCGAGCTGCGAGATCCAGATCGGACGGCCGCGTCCGGCGGCAGTCTGCCACGCTCCCTCAATGTGCGGGTTCTTATGGCTGGTGCCCTTAACGGCGATGACATCGCCCTGCTTCACCTGGAAGGAAGGGATATCGACCTTTTTGCCGTTGACTTGTATATGTCCGTGATTTACCAGTTGCCTGGCTTGCCGGCGTGAAGTCGAAAAACCCGCGCGATAAACTACGTTATCCAAACGGCGCTCGAGCAGGAACAGCAAGTTCTCACCCGTGATGCCTTTTTGACGCGAAGCCTTTTCGAAATAATTGCGGAATTGTTTTTCCAAAATGAAATAGATCCGCTTGACCTTCTGCTTTTCTCTTAATTGCTGGCCGTAACCGACCAGAACTTTACGTCTGGCGGTGGCGCCATGCTGCCCCGGCGGCTGCGTGCCGCGCTTTTCGATGGCGCACGACGGCTTGTAACACCGGTCACCCTTAAGAAATAACTTTCCACCTTCTCTGCGGCACAAACGACACACCGCATCTCTATATCTAGCCACTAATAAGCCTCCAGTCTAATATTGTTATTTGACGGAAAAGTTTACGAACTATAAAGTCCTTCATCCTTTGATATCAAAATTATCTTCCAAAACTCAATTCCATGAATTCCAGGATTTCAAAATTCCGGAACGTTCCTGTTGGAATTCTGGAATAATTGAATTTGTGGAATTCTTTTGAAATCCCTATCGGGATTTCTCAAACTCTTCTGCGCTTCGGCGGACGGCACCCGTTGTGCGGGATCGGCGTCACGTCGCGGATCGCGGTCACGCGAATACCCGCGTTGTGGATCGCGCGGATGGCCGATTCACGGCCGCCTCCCGGTCCTTTAACGCGCACTTCGCATTCGCGCATACCGGCTTCCATCGCCTTGCGGGCGCACTCTGAAGCGGCCTGCTGCGCGGCGAACGGCGTTCCTTTGCGCGAGCCCTTAAAGCCGCGCGCGCCTGATGATGATTGCGCGACAAGATTACCATCCTGATCGGTGATCGAGATCAGCGTGTTGTTAAACGAAGCCGATACCACCGCTATCCCGACCGGGATGTTCTTCTTTTCCTTTTTGCGAAAAACTTTCTTTTTTCCTGCTGCTTTAGCCATAATTCTAATAAGTAACTAGTAAATAGTAACAAGTGACTAGTGCGTGAACGAGATTCTTGTCACTCGTCACCAGTCACTAAAAACCTATTTCTTGCCCGGCGCTTTCTTCTTGGCGACGGTCATACGGCGCGGACCTTTACGGGTACGGGCGTTGGTATGCGTACGCTGGCCGCGCACCGGCAAACTGCGGCGGTGACGAAGGCCGCGGTAACAGCCGATGTCCATCAGCCGCTTAATATCCATCTGCACACGCTTGCGAAGATCGCCCTCGATATCGCCCTGCTCATCGATGATGTGGCGGATACGGTTCAGTTCGTCTTCGCTCAGATCACGCACTTTTACATCGGTGCCGACCTGCGCTTCACTCAAGATCGCCGTGGCACGCGATCTGCCGATACCGAAAATATAGGTAAGGCCGATCTGCGCTCTTTTATGCGGCGGTATATCTACTCCTGCTACACGAGCCATAATTCTCCTAAAAAGCTATTCCAAAATAACTATTCCAAAATTTCAGATTCCATAATTCCATGTGTTAAAAAATTGGAATTTTTGGAATTCCTGGAATACCAAATTATCCTTGCCGCTGTTTGTGTTTCGGGTTATCACAGATCACCCGCACCACGCCTTTGCGATGGATAATTTTGCATTTGTCGCAAATTTTCTTTACTGAAGGACGTACTTTCATGATTTCCCTCTTACTTATAACGATAAGTGATGCGTCCGCGGCTTAGATCGTAAGGCGAAAGCTCCACCAAAACCTTATCTCCGGGCAGGATGCGAATAAAATTCTTTCTCATTTTCCCGGAAATATGGGCTAAAACCTTATGCTGCGACTCGTCCAACGCCACTTTGAACATCGCATTCGGCAATGTTTCCAGTACCGTGGCGGTAACTTCTATCGCTTCTTCTTTTGACATACACTATTGAGCCAACTGTAACTTATCGGCAAACTACTGATATTACCCTTTTTTGCCTGTTTCTTCAAGTTTCGGCACGGTTTTTGTCCGTTTTAGGCCGAAACCGCCGCTTTTTTGAGCTGTGCCTTCTGATCCGGTGACAAAGTCAGGATCTCCGGGCCTTCCTCGGTAATGGCCACAGTGTGCTCAAAATGGGCACTCGGGCTGCCGTCGAGCGTCACCACGGTCCATTTATCATCCAAAACCCGCGTTTCGTGGGTCCCGAGGTTGATCATCGGCTCCAGCGCGAAAACATATCCCGCGCGAATCTTTTCCTTGGTCCCGGGGCGGCCGTAATTTACGATCTGCGGCGATTCGTGCATATTGCGCCCGATGCCGTGCCCGCAGTAATCACGGACGATACCGTAACCGAATCTTTCCGCGTGCTTCTGGACCGCATGGCCGATATCGCCCACGTGGTTTCCCGCCACACACTGCTCAATGCCTTTATCCAGACATTCATTCGTAACTTTCAAAAGCTGTTCCAGCTCTTCGCTGATCTCGCCGACCGGAACGGTCACCGCCGAATCGCCGACAAAACCGTTCAGCGTCGCGCCCAGATCGAGCGAAAGAATATCGCCTACGCGCAAAATATATTCCGACGGAAAACCGTGCACGACCTGTTCATTTACCGAAGCGCAGATCGCATACGGGTAGCCGTGGTAATTCAAAAACGTCGGGTAAGCGCCGGCGTCGCGGATCATTTTCTCCGCCGCGTCGTTCAGCTCCATGGTGGTAACACCGGGCTTGATCTGTTTGACCAGGGCTTCGCGCACGGTGCCGACGAGCTCGCCGACCACGCGCATCTTGTCAATCTCTTTTTTTGACTTCCCGATTATCATAGCTTTGGACAGAAGCTTCTCTCTCACACTGCGAAAAAATTCTCCGGCTGACATCCTGCTCATCCGCCTAGATCAACTTTTCCAGTTCCGTATAAATTTCCTCAACGCTGCCGGTGCCGTCGATACGGCTTAATCTGCCCGACTTTTCGTAATAGTCGATCAGCGGCGCGGTGTCTTTTTCGTAATTCGCCAGCCGCACCTTAACTTTTTCTTCCCTGTCGTCCGAGCGGTGCTCGAGCGGCGTGTCTACGTGCAGGTCGCAAAAACCTTCGACCCTGGACGGTTTGAAATAAGTGTTGTATATCTCTCCGCCGGCCGGGCAATTGCGCCTTCCCGTCATTCGCTTTTCCAACTGGTCAAGCGGAACATCAACGAGGATCGCCTGAATTTCCTTGCCCTGTTTTTCCGCCAGCGCTTCCAGCTTTTCGGCCTGCGGCGCGGTGCGCGGAAAACCGTCCAGCACGTAGGTTCCCCGGGCATCGTCCTGCGAAGTTCTTTCTTCGACCATTTTGACGGTCAGTTCATCGGGGACCAGATTGCCTGAGGCCTGAATGGCTTTTATTTCTTGTGCGAGGGGAGTATCGGCTTTGGCCAGCGCGCGAAACATATCGCCGGTAGAGATCTGGGGAATAGCTTTGCGCTCTTGCAGCAATTTAGCTTGAGTCCCTTTACCTGCCCCCGGTGCGCCGATCAATACGATTATCTTATCCATCGTCTTTACGAGCGCCTGCCCCGCAAACGCGAACCGGAACCCAGGAAGCCTTCGTAATTACGCATCACAAGTTGGGCTTCGATCTGAGAGACCGTGTCCATCGCCACACCGACCAGGATAAGCAGCGACGTGCCGCCGAAATAAAATTGATAACCCAATCCCGTCGGTATCCAGCTTAAGCCCGGCGTCGATGTTAAGAACAAGTCCAGCCTTTCGCCGATCCACGGCAATCGTCCGACCCGAAATCCGCTCAGCAAAAGCTGCGGCACAAAGGCCACGAAAGCCAGGTAGAGCGCGCCCACCGTGGTCAGGCGGGTCAGGATATTGTTCAGGTATTCCGCGGTCGGGGCGCCTGGACGCACGCCGGGAATAAAACCGCCGCTCTTGCGAAGGTTGTCCGCCACATCATCCACGTTAAAAATAACGGTGATGTAAAAGAACGTGAACAGCACGATCAGGCCGAGGAAAAAGAGTTCGTAATACGGATCGCCGCCGTGAAATTGCTGAAAGAAAACAAAGACCTGCGACCACCAGGAATCAGGCTGGTTCCTGTCCGGCGGAAGGGCCGAAAAGATCGTCTGCGGCAGTGCCAGCACCGACGAAGCAAAGATCACCGGGATCACGCCGCCCATGTTTATCTTGAGCGGAAGCGTGGTCTCGCGTCCCTGCATTACCTGGCCGCCCATCCGGCGGCTGGCGTAATTTATTCCTATCTGCCGCCTGGCCGATTCGACATATACGATCAGCGCGATCAAAGCCACGATCACCGCAAAGAGGAAAATAACTCCCAGCGTCTGGAAAGTATCGCCCGTTTTAATACGGTCCGAAATTTGGGTCAGGGCGCGCGGCATTCCGATCACGATACCGGCAAAGATCAAAAGCGAGATACCGTTTCCGATACCGCGTTCGGTGATCTGTTCGCCCAGCCACATCACGAAGATGGTTCCCGTGGTCAGCGTGACCACGATCATCAGCACCGACCACCAGTTGTCGGCAATGATCTGGTTATTCTTAAGCCATTGCGAAACGAAAAATGTCTGGATCGCGCAGAGCGCGACGGTCAGATAACGCGTCCACTGGTTGATCTTCTGCCGTCCGACCTCGCCTTCTTCCTGGATCTTTTTAACCTGCGGAGAAAGCACGGTCATCAACTGTAAAATGATAGAAGCTGTAATGTAGGGCGTAACGCCGAGGGCAAAAACCGAAATGGTGCGGAAGTTTCCGCCGGAAAAAAGGTCCAATACACCGAGCAAGGTTCCGCTGACATCCTGCCAGACTCTTTCAAGCTGCGCTTTATTGATGCCGGGCGCCTGAATATGCGCGCCCAGACGGTAGACGGCCAGCAGCCCGAGAGTGAAGAGAATACGGCTCCTCAACTCCGGGATCTTGAACATATTTTGAATGGCGTTAAAAAACTTTTCCATTATTTTTCCTCAGTCGGCCTTCACTTGGCACGCAGTAACCCACTCCGCGCTGAACTATTCTTCCTCTGCTTTTGGTGCTTCCGCCGCTTCCGGTTTTACTTCTTCAGCAGCTTCCGGGGCCGCCGGGGCCTTGGTTTTTACCTCTTCAGCCTTTTCGGCCTTTTCAGCTTTCGGTTTCGCCTCGGCTTTTTCTTTCTGAGCTTTCGGCTTGGCTTCCTTGGCAGGTTTTTCTTCCACCGGACGGGCTACGTTGCCCACGCGCGCCGCCGAACGTTTGTTGGCCTGCGAATTGAATTTCGGCTTCTGCGCGATCTCGTCCATCGTACCGCCGGCTTTTTCGATCTTCTTTTTAGCTCCCGCGGTAAAACGGTGCGCAGAGATCTTGAGCGCCTTGGTCAGTTCGCCGTTTCCGAGAACGACCAGGTCGTGCTTGGCCTTTTTGATCAGGCCGCGTTCGTGCAATATCTCCGGGGTCACTTCGTCGCCGGCGTTAAAGCTCGCATCGATCTTGGCCAGGCTGATCTCCAACCACTGCTTTTTAAAGATATTGGTAAAGCCGCGCTTTGGCAGACGGCGCTGCAAAGGCATCTGTCCGCCTTCAAAACCGATCTTAGCGCTGTAACCGGAGCGTGATTTTTGCCCCTTATGGCCTTTACCGGAAGTTTTGCCCAGTCCCGAACCGGGGCCGCGCCCCAGGCGTTTCTTTTTGTGCGTCGAACCCGCGGGCTTGCGCAGGTTATTAAGTGCTAATGCCATTTTCTTGTCCTTGTAAAATTTCACCACCGAGATCGCTGAGCGCACCGAGAAAAGTCCGAAAAAACCTCTGGATCTCTGCGTCCTCTATAAACTCTGTGGTAAAAAACACTAATCGATAATTCTCAACAGATGCGGAATTTTCTTGACCGTGCCGCGCATTGCCGGGCTGTCCGCTTTCTCCACGATCTGATTTAATTTAGTTAAACCGAGGCTCCTGACGATTGTTTTCTGTTTCGTCGAATAGCCGATAGAGCTCCGGTAATACTGGATCTTGATCTTATTTCCGGCGGTTTCAGTTGTTTCTTTCTTCGCTGCCATAGCTTTATCTCTTATTTAAATGCCTTACGGCATCTTTTATTAAAATGCCTTACGGCAAGGGTCCTATAAAAGTTCGTTGATCTGTTTTCCGCGCAGGCGGGCCACTTCGACCGGGTCTTTCATTCGCATCAGTCCGTTAAAGGTCGCGCGAACGACGTTGTGCGGGTTGGCCGAGCCGAGAATTTTGGTTCTCACATTATGAATGCCGACCGCCTGCATCACCGCGCGCACTGCGCCGCCGGCGATCACTCCCGTTCCGTCTTCGGCGGGTTTCATCAGCACCCGGCCCGCGCCGTATACGCCGATCAGCGGATGCGGCAAAGTGGCATTTATCAACGGCACGCGGATAAGATTTTTCTTGGCCGCTTCCACCGCTTTTTTGATCGCGGTAGGAACTTCGCGCGCCTTGCCGGTGCCGAAGCCGACGTGGCCGGATTCATCACCCACCACGACCAGCGCCGCAAACGACATATTCTTACCGCCCTTGACCACTTTGGTCACGCGATTGATCGAGATCAACTGATCTTTTAATACCAATCCCGACGGGGAAATTCTTTGTGTATTTTCTTTCATTGCTATTCTGCGTTCTCTTCAGTCTGCTGCTCGTTCTTGTTTAATCCGGCGCTGCGGGCGGCATCGGTCAGGGCTTTCACCCGGCCGTGATAAACGTAACCGCCGCGGTCGAACACCACGGTGGAGATACCGGCCTTGATGGCCCGCTCCGCTACTGTCTTGCCCACCTGGGACGCGGCTTCGATGTTTCCGCCGGTCTTTACGCCTAAGTCTTTTTCCCGCGACGAGGCCGAAACCAGGGTCTTGCCGGAAATATCGTCGATCACCTGCGCATAGATATGATTCAGGCTGCGATAGATCGCCAGGCGCGGACGGGAACCCGTTCCTGAAACTTTCTTGCGGATGCGGCCGTGAACGGCCCTGCGAATATCTGCTCTGCTATTGGTTGCCATAACTTTTTTCTCTCAACTACTTACCGGTCTTACCGGGTTTCAGTTTGTAATATCTATCGGCGTAACGAATGCCTTTACCTTTGTATGCGTCGGGTTTGCGCAGGCGGTTAAGCTCTGCCGCAACCTGCCCCAGCAACTGTTTATCGATACCTGTCAGGGTAATGGTCAGTTGGTACTGGTTGATGCCGGTCTTGGTATTGACCCTTTCGGCCTTGGCTTCGATGCCGGCCGGCAGGTCGTATTCCACCGGGTGCGAATATCCCAGTGCAAAGACCAGCTTGTTGCCTTTGACCTCGGCTTTGTAACCGACGCCGACGACATCCATTTCCCTGGTAAAGCCCTCGGTCACACCGGTCACGGCGTTGTTTGCCAGCGCGCGCGCCAGCCCGTGCTTCGCCGCCAGATCGTCATTGGCGCGTTCCGCCACCAATTGGCCTTCTTCGACCTTAAAGGTGACGCCTTCCGGGATCGGCGACTTCAGAGTGCCTTTCGGCCCCTTTACTTCGATATCATTTTGATTCACCGTCACCGTAACGCCCGCGGGCACTGCGATGGGTTGCTTTCCGATACGAGACATAATTCCTCTTTACATTTTGGATTTGCGATTGCCGATTTTAGATTTCAATCCCAAATCCAAAATCAAAAATCCAAAATCCTAATAAACTTCCGCTAATAATTCGCCGCCGATATTTTCCCGGCGCGCATTTTTTCCGCTCATCAATCCGCGGGAGGTGGAAACGATACTGATACCGTAACCGCCCAGCACGCGCGGCATGCCCTGCGCGCCCATATAAACACGTCTTCCGGGGCGCGAAACTCTCGCCAGATGGGTGATCGACGAAGCTCCCTTTGCGTCGTAGCGCAAAAAGATGCGGATCACTTTATGCGAGCCGTCGCCTTTATTCACAAAATTATTGATATAGCCTTCTTCCTTCAGGATCCGCGCGATCTCTGATTTCATCCGCGAAAAAGGAACGTCGACACGGGAATGCTTTGCCACGATGGCATTGCGGATTCTCGTTAGCATATCGGCAATAGGATCTGTCATTTACTTTACTCCAAATAATTTGTTATCAGGTTTCAGCCCGTTACCTTAAACGGCTGACTACTGCTAACTCCAAAAAACTTCAGTGATCGGAGGTCAGTGGTTAGTGTTCAGTTGATCTGCCACTTGTCACTCGTCACTCGTCACTAAACTTTACCAACTCGACTTGACCACACCCGGGATCTGTCCGCACCGTGCGAGATCTCGCAGCGCAACGCGCGAGACACCGAACTTGCGCAGGAATCCGCGCGGGCGGCCCGTCTGCGAGCAGCGGTTGCGCACCCTGACGGGGCTCGCATCGCGCGGCATCTTTTGCAGCTTGCCTTGCGCTGTTTCCACCTGCTCCGGGGTCGAATTCGGATGCTTGATGATCTTTTTAAGCTCAGTGCGTTTGGCGGCGTAGACGCCTACCATTTTCTTGCGCACATTGTTTTTGACGATTTTACTGGTTTTCGCCATATCTTTATCTTCTTATTTCTCCAATAATTACTGCCATTTATTGACGGAAGGGCATACCGAAAGCTTTCAGCAATGCAAAAGCCTGGTCGTCCGATCCGGCAGTGGTTACGATCGAGATATTCATTCCGCGAACCTTGTCGATCTTGTTAAAGTCGATCTCCGGAAAGATCATCTGCTCGCGAATACCGAGGGTGTAATTTCCCCGGCCGTCAAAAGCTTTGGCGGAAATTCCGCGAAAGTCGCGGACGCGCGGCAGAGCGACCGTGATAAAGCGGTCGAGAAATTCATACATTCTTTCGCCGCGCAGCGTGACCATCGTGCCGATGTTCATCCCCTGGCGCAGTTTGAACGACGCGATGGACTTTTTCGCCTTGGTGATCACCGGCTTTTGGCCTGAGACTGTGCGAAGCTCATCGGCTGCCGCATCGAGCGCTTTGGAATTGGCGATCGCTTCGCCGACACCCATATTGAGCACGATCTTCTGCAGGCGCGGGATCGCCATCGGATTCTTGATACCGAACTCTTTTGCCAGAGCCGGCGCTATCACACTACGATATTTTTCTTTTAACCTTGCCATTTCTTCCTCGGAGCGCCGATTGGAGCGCCCAATTTATTGGGCAAATCTCCCCGCGCAATCTCTCTATATAACCTTGCCGCTCTTGGCCACACGGACCTTCTTGTCGTCCTGGATCTCATAACGCACGCGGGTCGGTTTGCCGCTTTCCGGATCGATCAGCATCACGTTGGAAATATTTACCCAGTTTTCCATTTCGACGATGCCGCCGTCGATGTTGCGCGTGGTATCGGCCTTGCGGTGTTTTTTCACGATCCCGGCGCCTTCGACCTTGACGCGGCCCTTGCGCGGGTCGACCGCGATCACTTTGCCGCGGTGCGGTTTACGCGCGCCCGTGTTATCGAATTTGTTGTAATCCCGGCCCGCGATAAAGACAACCATGTCGCCATTCTTGATGCGGGTGCGGATCGTTCCTTTTTTCACTTCTTTACTCATTGACCTATATAACCTCCGGCGCCAGCGAAACGATCTTCATAAAATTCTTGTCGCGCAGTTCGCGCGCCACGGGGCCGAACACGCGGGTTCCCATCGGCGTGCCGTCGTCTTTGATAAGCACGGCGGCGTTCTGGTCAAAGCGGATGTAAGTACCGTCTTTGCGGCGGACTTCTTTACGCGTGCGAACGATCACGGCGTTGTAGACCTTGCCTTTTTTGGCGACGCCATCGGGCGACGCTTCCTTGACGGTGACCTTGATCTTGTCGCCGAGCCGGGCGACCCTTCCGGTCGAACCGCCGATCGGCATGATCATCTCAACGCGTTTTGCTCCCGAATTGTCTGCGACCTCCAAAGAGGTTTGCATCTGAATCATAATTTCACTCCAACTAACGAGTTCCGAGTTCGAAGTTCAAGGTTCAAAGTTGATTCCGTACCCGAACCTTAAACTTTGAACTGCGAACCTTGAACCAATCCTATTTCGCCGCTTTTTGAATTATCTCTACTACTCTCCAGCGCTTGTGCGCGGACAGCGGCCTGGTTTCCACGATCCTTACGCGGTCTCCGGTGGTGGCGCCCATTTCGTTGTGCGCCATAAACTTGGTGCGGCGGCGGACATAACGGCGATACCTCGGGTGCTTGACCAAACGGTCCACGCGTACCACGCAGGTTTTTGTCATCTTGTCCGAAGAAACCGTGCCGACTTTCTCCGCGCGGTTTCCGCGCTCGCCTTTACGGACCGGCTTTTCACCATCGGTCTCGCCGGCTGCCGCCTTCGGCGTTTCCACCGGGTTATCTTCTATCGGGGTTTCCGCTTTCGCTTCCACAGCTTCTTCAGCCGGCGCGGTTTCCACGGTTCCTTCCACAGCTGTTTCGGCCGTTTCCGTCAACGTTCCTTCAATTTCCTCTTGTTTATTTGCCATTTCTTTTTACCAATCGCTTACCCTTGTGATTCCTTGCCGCGGATCATCGTGCTGACACGGGCTAGCGTTTTCTTTTCGCGCCGCACATCTGCGGTCACCTGTCCTACGCCCAACGTCCTTTTGAACTTCAAGCGAAAGAGCGATTCTTTCAGCCTGTCGGCTTCCTCACGAAGCTCTTCGATCGACAATTCCTTTAATCTGTCTAACTGTTCTTTTCTTTTCATTGTTTAAACGACGCCCCCTTCCTGGTCGGCGCGGGTGACGAATCTGGTCTTGAGCGGCAGCTTCTGCGCGGCTAAACGCATCGCTTCGCGGGCCAAAGTTTCGTCCACTCCCTGGATCTCATAAAGCACTCGGCCGGGTTTGATCACGGCTACCCAGTGATCGGGTGCGCCTTTACCGGAACCCATGCGGGTTTCCGCCGGCTTCTTGGTGATCGGCTTATCCGGGAAAATACGGATCCAGATCTTTCCGCCGCGTTTAATGTGGCGGGTCATCGCGATACGAGCCGCTTCGATCTGGCGGTCGGTAATCCAAGCCGATTCCATCGCCTTGAGCGCGAAATCTCCGAAGCTTACTTTTTCACCGCGGGAAGCATTGCCTTTCATGCGCCCTTTCATTTGTTTGCGGTGCTTGACCTTTTTCGGCATTAACATAATCTAAGTACCCTCTACTCTGATCTAAAACTCTTTTTGCTATTCGCGGTCCCTGTCACGACGGCGGCGTCCGCTGCCGCGTCCGCGGTCATTGACCTTGGTCTCGTTCATCGGATCGGTGGTGGTGCCGCGCGCCATCGAAGCGTTCGGGTCGAGAATTTCCCCGCGATAGATCCAAACTTTGACACCGATGACACCGAAGGTGGTGTGCGCTTCGGCCAGTCCGTAGTCCACATCCGCGCGCAGCGTGTGCAGCGGAAGCTGTCCTTCGAGCGACCATTCGGTGCGGGCGATCTCAGCTCCGTTCAGACGGCCGGCACACATGATCTTGATGCCGAGCGCGCCGAAACGCTGAGATTCTTCCATGATCTTTCTCATCGCGCGGCGAAAGGCGATACGTTTTTCCAGTTGCTGCGCGACCTTCTCGGCCTGCAGTTGAGCGTTAAGCTCCGGCTTCTGCACTTCCTGTATGGAAACGATCACTTCGCGTCCCGTTTTGTTCGAAAGATCCTCTTTCAGCTTTTCGATCTCGCTGCCTTTGCGTCCGATGATAATGCCCGGGCGCGAGGTATAGATGATGATCTTCAAACGGTTGGCGGCCCTTTCCACATCGATATGCGAAACGCCGGCCCCGGTAAAACGCTTTTTCAGTTCGCGCTTGAGCTTTAAGTCCTCAGCCAGAAAGGCGGCAAAGTCTTTTTTGGCAAACCAGTGCGAGTGCCAATCTTTGTTGTAGCCTACGCGAAAACCGTATGGATGAACTTTTTGTCCCACAATTTACTCCGTTATTCTTTCTTATCGCCCTCGGCGTTTTGTCCTGATGACGGCTCTTTAGCGACTTCACTCTGCTCGGTGGTCGTAGATTCCGTTTTACGCTCCACGGTTTCTTCCGCTACGTCGGGCGTATTCATCTCAGCTTTAGCTTCAACCGCTTCGGTTTCGGCGGCTTTCACTTCCGTTTCAACTTTTGCCTCTTCAGCCTGAACGTTCTCTTCAGAAGTAATTTCCGGCGCAGCCGTTTCCATTCCTTCCGCGGTTCCCACCGTTCCTGCCGCCGGTATCTCTAATACATCTTCCGCCGGTGCAGCTTCGGCTTTCTTCGTCTTCGGCGCGGCCTTAGTTTCTTTCCCATCTTTCGAAGCAGCTTTCGGAGCGGCTTTCTTTTCGGCTACTCTCTTGGCGCTGTTTTCCTTGGCCGTTTTAGCCTTATTATCTTTTTCCAGTTCGGCCGCCGGTTTTTCGCTGGTCACTTCCACCGTAATGTGGCAATAGTGGCGGCGTTCGCGGTAGGCGCGTCCCTGCGGGGCCGGGCGCATACGAAAACGGCGCTTGGTCGGGCCGATGTCAACGAAACAAGACTTGACCCAGAGATCGTCCGGATCGATCGCGATGTTCTGTTTTTCCGCCGCGAAGTTCGCATTGGCGATGGCCGACTTCAGGCATTTGCTGATCACGCCCGCCGCGCGCTTGTGCGTGAACTGTAAAATGGCCAGCGCGTGAGCGACATTCTTTCCGCGGATCAGATCCACTACCAGCCGCGCTTTTTGCGCCGAACCGCGCATATTCTTGGCACTTGCTTTAGCTTCCATAATTCCTCTTCAAATCGCGTAGCAATTACGCAATTTCAAACCTTATTTCCTCTTCGCCGATTTTTCGGCTTTCGTTCCCGGGTGGCCCTTAAAAACCCGCGTCGGTGAAAATTCTCCGAGCTTGTGTCCGACCATATTTTCCGTGACATAGACGGGGATATGGCGTTTGCCGTTGTGCACGCCAAAGGTCATCCCGACCATATCCGGCGTAATAGTTGAACGGCGCGACCAGGTCTTGATCGCCGGCGGTTTCGATCCGCCCGCAGCGATCTTGGCCAGGGTCTTGGCCAGGCTGGTATCGATAAAAGGTCCTTTTCTAACTGAACGTGGCATAATCTTAATTTCCGATTGCGGATTGCGGATTGCGGATTGTTATCCCGTTTTTTCGCTGCCGCTTTTATTTTTTTCAATTCCCTCGGAATATCATCGTCTTGCTCTTAAATTCCGCAGTCCGCATTCCGAATTCCCAATTTCTACTTCGTTCTCCTGTCGCGCACGATCATCTTCTGAGTGCGTTTGTTGTTACGGGTCTTGTAACCGCGGGTGGGCTGGCCCCAGGGCGTCACCGGGTGACGGCCGCCGGAAGTTTTACCTTCACCGCCGCCGTGCGGGTGATCGACCGGGTTCATCGCCACGCCGCGAACGTGCGGGCGAATACCTTTCCAGCGCGTACGGCCCGCTTTACCGACCGAAACATTTTCATTCTCGACATTGCCGACCTGGCCGACCGTCGCCTGGCAGACCACGGGAACGCGCCGGACTTCACCGGACGGCATTCTCAACTGAGCGAAATCGCCTTCTTTGGCCACCAACTGCGCAAAGGTGCCGGCCGAGCGCGCCATCTGGCCGCCTTTGCCGGGACGGATCTCGATGTTATGGATCTGCGTTCCCAGCGGGATATTGGTTATCGGCAGCGCGTTACCCGGCAGAATATCCGCATCGGGGCCGCTCACGACCATGGTTCCCACCGTTAAGCCGACCGGCGCCAAAATATAACGTTTTTCGCCGTCGAGATAGGTGATCAGCGCGATGTGCGCGGAGCGGTTCGGATCGTATTCGATCTGCGTGACCTTTCCGGGAATACCGGTCTTGTCGCGTTTGAAATCGACGATGCGATAAAAACGCTTGTGGCCTCCGCCGCGGCGGCGCACGGTAATGCGCCCGTCACTGTTGCGTCCCGAAATTCTGATCTTCGGTTCCAGCAAGGAACGTTCCGGTTTCGCGCCGGGAGTCAGTTCGTCACGCGTCAGATATGTCTGATAGCGTCTTGCCGGTGATGTCGGTTTTAACTTTTTGATAGCCATAACACTCGATTTTGGATTTTGGATTGGTGATTTTGGATTTAGCTTGAAATCAATCTAAAATCTAAAATTCCCAATCTAAAATCATTTAATCCCAAATCTAAAATCCCACTAGATCGCTTCTCCGTAATCAACGAACGGTTCGCCCGCTTTGATAGTGACGTACGCTTTTTTGTATGAAGCGCGCCGGCCTTCGCTGCGGCCGCGTCTTTTCAATTTGCCCTCGTAATGCACGGTGCGGATATGCGAAACCTTGACGCTGAAGATTCCTTCAACGGCTTTTCTGATATCTTCCTTGTCGGCATCTATCGCGACCTTAAAGGTCAGGATCTGCTTTCCGCCGTCTTCGCTGGACACTTCCTTAAGAAGAACGGATTTTTCCGTAACCACGGGCGACTTTAATACATCCCAAATGTTCATCATCTTGTTACGCCGCCTCCTCTACGTCAGCTTTTTTAGCAGCTTTCTTGGGCGCTTTTTTCGGGGCCTGTTCGGCTTCTTTTTCGCCTCCCGTTTCGACGCCTTTTTCCCTGGCCGGGTCAAGCAATTCGCCTAACTCTTTAGCGGCGCTCTGCGTCAGCACGAGTTTTTCGTGATAGAGCAGGTCGTAAATATTCACGCCAAAGCTATTGACCACTTTTGCCTTCTTGACGTTGCGCGCAGAAAGGATCAGATTCGCGTTGTCCAATGAATCGACGATCAAAGCTTTTTTCTGTTTCTTGTCTTCGATCAATCCCAGCGTGCTCAGGACTTCGAGAAAACCCTTGGTCTTGGCTTCTTTAAAGCTCAGCTCATCGATAATGATCAGGTTGCCTTCGCGCAGGCGTTCCGAGATGGCCGAGCGAAGAGCGCCGCGGCGCATTTTCTTCGGCATCTGGTACGACCAGTCGCGCGGCTGCGGGCCGTGAACGTTACCGCCGCCTTTCCACAAGGGCGAGCGAAGCGAAGCGATACGGGCGCGGCCGGTGCCTTTCTGTTTCCAGAGCTTGCGGCCGGAACCTGAAACATTACCGCGCGTTTTCGTCGCGGAAGTTCCCTGGCGTCCGTTGGCCTGGTAATTCAAGACCGCCGCGTGGATCAGCGCTTCATTTAATTCAGCGCCGAAAACGGCATCCGGCAATTCGATGTCGCCGACTTTCTTATTCTTTAAATTGCGAACCTCAACGGTAGGCATAAATTAACTCCAATTTTCACTAGTCTGGAAAGTTCGGGAAGTTTAGGAAGTCTGGGAAGAAAAAATTACTTCCCACACTTTCTAGACTTTCTGGACTTCCCCAGACTTGTCTTTACTTGCTTTTTTTGACAACAACCAGGCTGCCGTTCGCGCCGGGTACTGCCCCGCGCACCATCAGCAGGTGGTTTTCCACATCAACCTTGGCCACGGTCAAACCTCTGACCGTCACACGGGCATCGCCCATGTGGCCGGATGAACGGGTGCCTTTAATAACTCTCGACGGGTAAGCCGATTGGCCGATCGAACCCGGCGCGCGCACGTTCATCGAACCGTGCGATTCCGGGCCGCGCGCAAAATTATGGCGCTTGATGGTACCGGCAAAACCGCGGCCTTTGGATTTACCAACGACCTCGATCGCGTCGCCGTCGGCAAACTGGTCGACCAGGATCTGGTCGCCGATGTTCGCTTCCGGTTCCACGTCCATGCGCACTTCGCGCAGGATGCGGGTCGGCGGAATGCCGCCGCCGGTCTTTTCAAAGTGCCCCTGCAAAGGCTTGGTCACGTTCTTTACCTTGATCGGTTTGTCTTCGACCAGGCCAAGCTGAACAGCGTTATAGCCGTCGCGTCCGCCGGAAGTTTTCTTTTGCACCACAACACAGGGCCCCGCCTTGATCACGGTCACGGGTGTCACCGTGCCGTCTTCGGCGAATATCTGCGTCATTCCAACTTTTCTTCCGATGATTCCGTTAATCATCATAAATCTCCAGTTTCCAGAGTTTGTCGAGTTCATTGAGTCTATAGAGTCAGCGTCTTACTCAACGAACTCTATTAACCTTAAACTCTACAAACTAACTCTTTCCAAAAGCCTTGATTTCCACATCCACACCGGCGGGCAGATCGAGCTTCATCAGCGCGTCAACCGTTTGCGGCGTCGGGTCGAGAATATCCATCAAACGCTTGTGCGTTCTGATCTCGAACTGCTCGCGGGATTTTTTATCCACGTGCGGCGAGCGCAGGACCGTCCACTTATTCTTCACTGTCGGAAGAGGAATGGGACCGGCAACCCTGGCTCCCGTCCGGCGCGCCGTTTCCACGATCTCTATCGTGGACTGGTCCAGCACGCGGTGGTCGTAAGCTTTTAACTTGATGCGAATTTTTTCGTTCAACATAATTTTCCGTTTTGAGTCCCGCCTTTAGGCGGAATTCTTTTAGCCGCCTAAAGGCGGGACTCTAAACCTTATTCCACGATATCGGAAACCGTACCGGCGCCGACCGTGCGGCCGCCTTCACGAATAGCGAAGCGCAGTCCTTTTTCCATCGCGATCGGAGCGATCAGCTCGATCTCCATCTGGATGTTGTCTCCCGGCATCACCATCTCCACTCCGGCGGGAAGGTGCGCGACACCCGTCACGTCCGTGGTCCTGAAGTAGAACTGGGGACGATAGCCCGTAAAGAACGGGGTGTGGCGTCCGCCTTCTTCCTTCGTCAAGACATAGGCTTCGGCCTTGAACTTCGTGTGCGGGGTGATCGATCCCGGTTTGGCTATTACCTGTCCGCGTTCGATCTCTTTTCTTTCCACGCCTCTGAGCAGCAGGCCGACGTTGTCTCCCGCTCTGCCCTCATCCAATAGCTTCTTGAACATTTCCACACCGGTTACCACCGTCGTCTTCGTGTCCTTGATACCGATGATCTCCACCGACTCGTTGACCTTAACGATCCCGCGCTCAATTCTTCCGGTAGCCACTGTTCCGCGTCCCTGGATGGTAAAGATGTCTTCCACCGGCATCAGGAACGGTTTGTCGATCTCGCGCTCCGGGGTCGGGATATATTCATCTACCGACTGCATCAGCTCATCGATCTTAGGCTCCCAGGCGGCATCGCCTTCCAAAGCCTTTAAGGCCGAGCCCTGAATAACAGGAATGTCGTCTCCCGGGAACTCGTAGCTCGAGAGCAGTTCTCTGACTTCCAGCTCAACCAGTTCCAGCAGCTCGGCATCGTCGACCGCGTCCACCTTGTTCATGAACACTACGATCGAAGGCACTCCCACCTGACGGGCCAGCAAAATGTGCTCTCTCGTCTGCGGCATCGGGCCGTCCGTCGCCGCCACCACCAGGATGGCTCCGTCCATCTGCGCCGCTCCCGTGATCATGTTCTTGACATAGTCAGCGTGACCCGGACAGTCCACGTGCGCATAGTGACGATTCGCCGTCTCATACTCCACGTGCGCCGTCGCGATCGTGATCCCGCGCGCTTTCTCCTCCGGCGCATTGTCAATCGAATCAAACGCACGCACCTGGATCTTCGGATTGTGCTTCGCCAATACCTTCGTGATCGCCGCCGTCAATGTCGTCTTACCGTGATCTACGTGTCCGATTGTTCCGATATTTACGTGCGGCTTGCTTCGATCGAATTTTTCCTTGCTCATACTGTCTCCTAAAAGTTCTTGATCTTAATCAAAAATCACAAATCCTAAATCTAAAATTCTAGCTGGCTGCTCCCTTGACCTTGGCGATAACTTCTTCCGCCACGTTGCGCGGGGCCTGGTCATAGCGCGCGAAGTGCATCGTCGAAGTGGCGCGTCCCTGCGTCGCCGAGCGAAGGTCGGTCGTGTAACCGAACATCTCCGACAGCGGCACATAAGCCGTGACCACCTGAACGCCGCCCGGACGCGGTTCCATTTTTTCGATCTGGCCGCGGCGCTTATTAAGGTCGCCGTTGACCGATCCCATATATTCTTCCGGCGTCACGACTTCGACCATCATGATCGGTTCGAGCAGTACCGGGGTTGCCTTCTTAACGGCATCCTGGAACGCCAGCGAACCGGCGATATGGAACGAACGCTCGTCCGAATCGACCTCGTGATACGAACCGAACACGAGCCGGACGCGAATGTCCACCAGCTCGTAACCGGCCAGGTAACCGCGCGCCATCGCGTCCTTGATACCTTCGGAAACAGGCTTGATGAACTGGCGCGGAATAACGCCGCCGCTGATCTTGTCTTCGAACACGTACCCTTCGCCGGGGGCCGGTTCGATCTCCACCTCGACGTGGCCGAACGCACCGCGTCCACCCGTCTGCTTCTTATATATTTCTTTACCCGGCGCTGCCTTGGTGATCGTCTCGCGATAAGCAACCTGCGGTTTGCCCACATTGGCTTCGACGCCAAACTCGCGCTTCATGCGGTCGACGATAATTTCCAGGTGAAGCTCACCCATACCGGCAATAATTGTCTGACCGGTTTCGTGATCGGTATTGACGCGGAAACTGGGATCTTCCTGGGCCAGGCGATTGAGCGCGATGCCCATTTTGTCCTGGTCGGCGCGGGTTTTCGGTTCCACCGCCACACGGACGACCGGATCCGGAAACTCCATCGATTCCAAAATGATGCGGTTGGTTTCGTCGCAGACGGTGTCGCCGGTGGTGACATTTTTCATGCCGCCGATAGCGACGATCTCGCCCGCGCTTGCCTGTTCGATATCTTCACGCTTGTTGGCGTGCATCAACATCAAACGGCCCACGCGTTCCTTGCTTTCCTTGATCGGATTGTAAGCATAAGAACCTGACTTGATCGTGCCGCTGTAAATGCGCACGAAAGCCAATTGCCCGAGATGCTTATCGGCCATCAGCTTGAACACCAGGCCCGAAAAAGGAGCCTTGGCGTCAGCCGGACGTTCTTCCAGCTCATCCGTTTTAGGATTGATGCCTTCGATAGCTTTAACATCCAGCGGGCTGGGCAGAAAATCGACTACCGCGTCAAGCAAAGTCTGCACACCTTTATTCTTAAAGGCGGTGCCGGTCACGACCGGAACGATGGTCATCGCGATCGTGCCTTTGCGCAGGGCAGCGCGAAGTTCACTTTCGGTGATCTCCGAACCTTCCAGATATTTTTCGGTCAGCGCGTCGTCGATACTGGCAATGGCTTCCACCATTTTCTCGCGTTCGGCCTGCGCTTTTTCCAGCAGTTCGGCCGGAATATCCGTCACGGTATATTCGGCGCCTTTGGATTCGTCCGTCCAAAGGATGGCTTTCATCTGCAGCAGATCGACCACGCCGACAAACTTGTCTTCTTCACCGATCGGCATTTGAATGGCGACCGCGTTGGCGCCCAAACGCTTCAGGATCGAATCGAACGAGCGTTCGAATGAGGCGCCGGCGCGATCCAGCTTATTGATAAAGCAGATACGCGGAACGCCGTACTTATCGGCCTGACGCCAGACGGTTTCAGACTGCGGTTCGACACCGGCCACGCCGTCGAAAACGGCAACCGCGCCGTCAAGGACGCGCAGTGAACGCTCGACTTCCATAGTGAAATCGACGTGTCCCGGGGTATCGATAATATTGATGCGATGCTCAACGCCGCTGCGGGTCCAGAAACAGGTGGTCGCAGCCGAAGTGATCGTGATGCCACGCTCCTGCTCCTGCTCCATCCAGTCCATCGTAGCGGTCCCTTCGTGAACCTCACCGATCTTGTGCGAAACACCGGTGTAGAACAGCACGCGCTCGGTCGTCGTGGTCTTACCCGCGTCGATGTGCGCCATGATGCCGATGTTCCTGTATTTATCTAATGCTATGTTAGCCATGACTGCTTAATATAAATATCTGAAAATAAAGTGCTTATAAATAAATGACGGCAGAACCGATGGGGCTCTGCCGCGCTAAAAAATTAAAACCTGTAATGTGCGAACGCCTTGTTGGCCTCGGCCATACGGTGCGTATCGTCTTTCTTTTTAATGGCGTTTCCGCGTCCGTTGGCCGCGTCGAGAATTTCGCCTACCAGACGGTCCTGCATCGTTTTTTCGCCGCGATTGCGGGCAAAACCGACCATCCAGCGAATAGCTAATGTATTGCGGCGGTCACGGTTTACTTCGAGCGGAACCTGGTAAGTGGCGCCGCCGATACGGCGGGACTTTACTTCCAGCGCCGGCGCTACGTTATCGAGCGCTTTCTTGAACACTTTCAGCGCTTCATCACCGGTCTTTTGCTGGACCTGGTCCATCGCACCGTAAAAGATCTTTTCGGCGACGGCTTTTTTACCCTGCCACATCAGGCCGTTGATGAACTTGGTCACCATGATGCTGTTGTATACCGGATCCGGTAAAACTTCTCTTTTTCCTGCAACTCTTCTTCTAGGCATATCTTTATTTAGTTGGCAGTCGGCAGCGGCGGTTGGCAGTCTTTTACTGCCTGATGCCTACTGCTGCTGCGATCTTACTTGGCCGCTTTCGGACGTTTTGCGCCGTATTTCGAACGTGACTGGTTTCTGTTTGCGACACCGGCGGAATCCAGCGTTCCGCGGATCACGTGATAACGCACACCCGGCAGGTCTTTGACACGGCCGCCGCGGATCATCACGATCGAGTGTTCCTGCAGATTGTGGCCGATGCCGGGAATATAGGTCGTGACCTCGATGCTGTTGGTCAGACGGACACGCGCCACTTTACGAAGGGCCGAGTTCGGCTTCTTCGGGGTTTGCGTGTACACGCGGGTGCAAACGCCCCGTTTTTGCGGGCAGCTCTGCAGCGCCGGGCTCGAAGTCTTATATTTAACGGCGTGGCGTCCTTTGCGAATAAGTTGGTTGATCGTCGGCATTTGTTTCCTTAATAAAAACGAAAATAACCCCTAAACCTGCCTCTTACCGGAAAAAATTTTTCCGGCAGTAAGCGCAAGCGGTTACCTTGCACTAAATGTAATTGTTCTGAACTAACGGGTTATGCCTTAGCTTTTCTGTAGCGTGCGCCAATTCGTTATATAAAAGGCGGGTAAATTATGAAGTATCTCAACTTCGCACCGGGTATTGGACGCCCCCTCAAACGATGGAACGCATATCCGGCTTTACGCTACAATAATTTTCAAACGGCTAACCTTATCAGTAGAAGGCAAAACTTCTCGCCCGCTACTCTTACCTATCCGGCCATTAAAGTCCGAAACCGTAGATTCTATGCATTTGGGGGGCCTTTGTCAAGGGCGAAACCGGCTGGTTTGTGAGATTTTTCCCAAGCCTTTGCTGCGGGTGTTATTTTGCGGCTTTCTCAAGCTCCGCCGGAAGAGGATAAATTCTTTGTGTTTCCAGAGCGATCTGCGCCGCCAAGCGCCATTCTTTAAGCTGGATCCCCTGGCTGACAGGGTCGGCCAGAGCCATGTTTTCTTTACCTAAAAGCCGAAACACCGATTCCAGGTTAGAGGAAACCCCGGTCAGCACACCGGCGTATTTTTGCCGCGCCTCGGTCCCCGGCTTATCATCAGGGCCGGGCGTGAGAAACCTGTTGACGGTTTTGACAATATCTCCCGCCATATCAAAAGCGCGGTTCTTGTCGATCTTGAGCGCGATCGGAATGGCCAGATGCATTATCCATATCTTCGGAAGTTTAATTTCAACCTTCTCCAGCACTTTCCAGCCTTCATTCAATGTATCGAAAGCCGCCTCGCGCTTTTTCAGCTCAACCAGCTTCGCCGCGATCTTGAACAACCCCTCGGCTTTCATTTCCGGGTCTTCCACCAGCCCAATTACGTATTGCGCCGATTCAATGTCGTTTTCTTTTAAGCAGCCGTCCACCACCTCATCCTTGATGAAAAAATAATTCGCCATCCGAAACGCTTCTGCTCCCGCTACAAATTTCAGCCTTGACTCAGCCGCAATGCGAAATTTCTTTGCCTCCATCGCATAATCCGAAGCACGCAACCAAAGGCTATCTTTCAGGTCATTGTCCCTGGCCGATTCCGCTTCCGAGATCGTTTGGGCCAGTTTATCCTTGCTTTCCTCTATCCTTTTATAAATTTCGTCACGCTCTTTTTCACGTCCGTCCTTTTTACTGTTCAGCGCGTTATATATAGCGGATGCTCGCGGGTATAATTCCGGGATTACCTGCTTTAGATCGGTCATTGCATAAGACATTATGTCAAGATATATCCGCGACGGTTCGTCATTTTCCGGATTAGCTATCGCTGCCTCACCGATCCTGACCATAAAATTATAGAACCTGCGGTGCAGATCGACAGGTGTTCGGGTGTCCCGGTATTCAGACTCTAAAAAGATTAGTGCGTTTCCTTCATACGCGGACTCCAAATGCGATTCGTAATAATCAAGCGCGGCGCTTAATATCCGCACAGCGGCAGCATTATTATTCCCCTGTCGTAACGAATAAACCAAAGAATGTACCGAAGAAGTAACCCCCTCGCGGGCGATCTTGGCGACCTGCCTGTTAGCAAGCCCGTTCGGGTCTTGTCCCAGTTGCGCGTCTATCGAATCGGTTAGATCGGTACTATTGCCGTCAACGAAATATTTCTTTTCAACTTTAATTGCCAGGGCGGGAGAATGTTTTCGCAATAGAGATAAGATCTCGCTTTTCTGCCAGCTTGCTTGTGACGACGAAAATTGCTCCTTGTTATCGACGGTTTCATCCAGACACTCTAATGCTATTGAGTTTGCCGTATCGTAATAATTTGTGACCTTCTTTTCAAAAATAAACCGGATGATCTGCAGACGAAGCTGACATCTCTCCGGCGCATCATCCACTATTTTTATATTCGATTTGAAAACACTGAGGTTCGCCGCTCTTTGCTGATTCTGGTAGGCTTCCTGCTTTTTTGCCAACTCGGTTTGCGCGTTTATGCTCAATACGCCAAAACAAAATAAGCTAAAAACACTTATCAGCATATATTCAAAAATCTTATCGACCATCACAACCTCTTCAAATTCAGGGTATAGGCACTGAAAACTTGATATTCCTCAGAGAATCCATCTGCAAACTTTAAATCATCAGATTCTTTATAGCCCTCTGATGATTTAAAGTTTCGTTCAATAAACATCAATACCCTATTTTGGGCGGCTTCGGACACTTTTTTGTGATTACCAAACCGTTGTTATTATGACAGGTGACACTGTCCTCATCTGCACTACAATCGTTTTGACCAGCGCACCAAAGTAATGGTCCGCCGCCGTCACATTGGACAGTTGCCGAGCAACTAGACGCTTGAACATCTGTAGAAAAAACTATAAAGAAACTAAGAGCTATAGAGAGAATTCCTAGTATTTAGAGTCTCGATCTGAGATTACTATTCATTTTTTCTCCTGATATATCGGTGTCGCTCTAAATAAATAAAGCTGGTTATTTGGGAAATTCGGCGGGATTACCAAACTATGAGCGGAGATTATCACGATGGGCCGGTAAATCCTAATAAATTCCGGTAAGTTTGCAAATTATATCGCTAATATCAGCGCACCTAGCTTTCACGTTGAAAATAAACAAGTTAAGGTTTGGCCGGGCTGCTTGCGGGCGGTTCCGGCGGCAGCGGGTAAATACGCTCGGTTTCGAGCGCCATCTGCGCCGCCAAGCGCCATTCTTTAAGCTGTATTCCCTGGCTGATCGCATCGGCCAAGGCCATATTTTCCTTACCCAATTGGCGAAAAACGATATCTAAATTAGAGGACATACCGGCCAATGTTTCGGCGTATTTCTGGCGCGCTTCGGTGCCGGGCTTATCGTCGGGGCCCGGCGTGGGAAACCTGTTGACGGCCTTGACCATATCTACTGCAATATCAAAGGCCCGTGTCTTATCTATCTTAAACGCGATGGGTATGGCCGTCTTCATCAACCACATCTTGGCTACACCCGTATCCATTTTCTCAACCACTTTTAACCCGTCATTTAACCTGTCAAAGGCGGCCGTGATCTTTTTAAGTTCGACCAGCCTGGCTGCGATCTTAAACAGGCCCTGGCCTTTCATCCGGGCGTCTTCCACCAGGCCGACAATATACTGCGCCGATTCAATGTCGTTCTCTTTCAGGCATTCGTCTAGCAGGTTCTCGGTCAAAAAGAAAAAGTTTGCCGTCTTGACGAGACTACTGGAAGTTTCCATTCTCAGCCGGGTGTCGGCCGCCATGCGAAATTTCTTTGCTTCCATCGCGTAGGCCGAGGCGGACAGCCAGAGATCGTTTTTCAGCTCCTTGTTTTCCGCTGACTCTGCTTCGGAAATGGTTTGCGCCAGCTTGTCTTTGCTCGCGTTTATGCGCTCCATCACCTCTTCTCTTTCCCTGTCCGCGGCGGATCTTCTGCTCTTTAGCGCGTTGTAGATGGAAAAAGCGCGCGGATACAGTTCCGCGTTTACCATTTTGATATCGGGGAGCGCGTTCTTCAGCAGTTCGGTGCTCAGCCATGAAAGCTGATTGTTTTGCGGCTCTGCCAGCGCCGCTTCTCCCATCCGCACCAGCAGCGCGTGATATCTCTGCCTGAGGTCGAGCGGCGTGCGGATATCCAGATATTCCGGCCCCAAAAAGATCAGGTTGATATCGGTGTATGTTTTTTCGATGTGCGCCTGATAGTAGCCGAGCACCGCGCTTAACAGCCGCAATGTGGCGGGTTCATTTACCTCTCTTAATTCGCCGACCACAAAATTAAGCTGGTTAGGCATTTCTCCGTTATTGATCTGTGCCGTTATTTTATTCGCCAGATCAGTCGGGTTGCCCGAACTTGCTTCCAGTTGATCGGCCAGGTCGGCGTCTTCGTAGCCGGTGAAATATTTCTTTTCAGCTTTCCCGGCGAGTTCTGGAGCATACTTTTTCAGCAGAAGCTGGGCCCGGCTTTTCCAGAAACGAGAACTGGAATAGGAAAATTGCTCGCTGTTATCGGCCGTTTCGTCCAGGCATTCGAGCACCAGTGAATTGGCCGTCTCGAAATAATTCGCGACGTTTTGTTCGTAAATGAAAACGGCGATCTGGATCTTGAGAGCGCAGCGCTGCGGGGCGTCATCGAGCAGTTTGATGGTCGGCCGCATCACCGCCAGATTGGCGGCCCTTTGCTGGTTCTGATAAGCCTCTTGTTTGGTCTGCGCGCCTGCATCAAGCGCGGCGAAACAGAGCAGCGACAGCAGCGCGCTCATCAACCTGAATTTTAACCTGATCCCAACCATGTAAATTTTGCCCGCATTATACCGGGGTAGTGCCCTAAGCTGGTGCTGCATCATTCGCAAGCAGATAAAAAATGATAGTTGATAACTGAAAGATCCGATCTATTCTCTATCATCTATCAGTTATCATCTATTCCGAACGGCATTCCCTTCTCAGCACCACAACTTTAGGACAACACCTTTATTAGAGCTTCTAACGAAATTCTTTGCCCGCTTGGATTTTCCTTCTTTAAAGCGCTATATTTTCATTTAAATTAATTCCGGTCCTGATCGTGTTACGTAAAGACTCAAAACATATGAATACTATCCGTCTTTCAAAGGTTGCCTTTGCGCTCGTTTTTGTCCTTTCCGCTCTTGCCGGGTTAGCCTTGGGCCAGAGCCTAACCACTGCCGATTACGCCCGCGCGGAAAAATTCCTTTCCTATAACACCGGCCCGCTGGTAGATCACGGCCCGGTCATGCCTAATTGGCTCGACGACGGCACGGACCGCTTCTGGTATCGCGCAATGACGCCGGCCGGGCGGGAGTATTTCCTGGTCGATCCCGCCAGGGGCACCAAGTTACTGGCATTCGATCATGCCAGGCTCGCCGCCGCGATCTCGACGGCTTCCGGCGGCACTTATACGGCTGCGATGCTTCCGCCTTTCGAAAAATTCGACGGTAAGTCGCTCACTTTCCTCGCCCTCAAGAAAAAATGGCGATGTGACCTCAGGGCTTACAACTGCGAGGAAAATACTGCGGTCGCGGCAGCGCCAGTGCGCGGCAGCGGCGGGCCGGAAGTGCTGTCGCCTGACGGAAAGAAGGCGGTCTTTATTCGCAGCTTCAATCTATGGGTGCGCGACACGGCCACTAATAAGGAAACGCAGTTGACGGCCGACGGCGTGAAAGATTTCGGTTACGCGACCGACAACGCCGGCTGGCGCAAGAGCGACCGCCCGGTAGTGCTCTGGTCGCCGGATTCAAAAAGGATCTCGACCTTTCAGCAGGACGAGCGCAACGTGAGCGATATGTACCTGGTTTCGACCAATGTCGGCAAGCCGAAACTCCAGGCCTGGAAATACCCTTTGCCCGGTGACAAGGACATTGCCATGATCTCGCGCGTGATCATCGAGGTGGATACGCCAAAGGTCATTCGTTTGCAGATGGCCCCGGATGCGCACCGCAGCACTATCTGCGACGACATCGTTTGCAGCGGCAGCTTTGACGATAACGAGTGGAGCGAAGACGGCTCGACGCTCGCTTTTGTTTCCAGTTCGCGCGATCACAAACAGGCAAAGTTTCGTATCGCCAACCCCGCGACCGGCGCGGTCCGCGATGTGTTTGAAGAAGTTTCACCGACGCAATACGAATCAGGCCAGGGCAGCGCAAGCTGGCGCTACCTGCCGGAGACAAACGAGGCCATCTGGTATTCGGAGCGCGACGGCTGGGCGCATCTTTATCTCTACGACCTGGCGACGGGAAAAGTAAAAAGCCAGATGACCAGGGGCGATTGGACGATCACTGAAGTATTAAAGGTCGATGTCAAAGGGCGTAAGCTCTGGTTCAAGGCCGGCGGACGCGAAACCGGACGCAATCCTTATTACAGCCATTTCTACAGCATCAACTTTGACGGCACCGGGCTGAAACTCCTGACACCCGACGATGGCGATCACGACATTACGCTTTCCAAATCTGGAAAATATTTTATCGACACCTATTCGAAATTTGACGCGCCGGCGACAAGCGTTCTGCGCGACAACGACGGCAAAGCGATCGTGGCCCTGGAAAAGACCGACATCTCTCGCCTGACGGCAGCCGGTTGGAAAGCGCCCATGCCGCTCACGCTCAAAGCGCGCGACGGGCAGACCGATATCTACGGCGTGATGTACGTGCCGACCAATCTCGATCCGAACAAAAAATACCCGATCATCAACAACATCTATCCCGGCCCGCAGGGTGGAAGCGTCGGCAACTGGGGATTTACCAGCGCCAGCGGCGATTCGCAGGCTTTGGCCGAACTCGGCTTTGTGGTCGTTAAGATCGAAGGGACCTGTAACCCGCTGCGTTCGAAAAAATTCCACGATGCGTGCTACGGCAACATGGCGGACAATACCCTGCCCGACCAGATCACCGCGATGCAGCAGCTTGCCGCAAAATATCCTTATATAGACCTGACGCGCGTCGGCATCTGGGGACACTCCGGCGGCGGCTATGCCACGGCGGCGGCAATGTTCCGCTATCCCGATTTCTTCAAGGTCGGCATTTCCGAATCCGGCAACCACGAAAACCGCAATTACGAGGATGATTGGGGCGAGCGCTACATCGGCCTGCTGGTCGAGAAAGACGGCAAGAACAACTATGAGCCGCAGGCCAACCAGCTCGACGCCAAAAACCTGAAGGGCAAATTGATGCTCGCGCACGGCACCGCCGACGACAACGTTCCGCCCTACAACACGCTGCTCGTAGTAGATGCGCTGATCAAAGCAAACAAGGATTTTGATCTGTTGATGATACCTAACGCGCGGCACGGCTACGGCGAGGCGAGCTATTATATGATGCGCCGCCGCTGGGATTATTTCGTGCGCAACCTGCTCGGCGCCGAACCGCCTAAGGAATACGTGCTGAAATCAAAACCCGACCCGCGAAACGTGGTGCAGTAAACGCAAAATTTAAAGTGCCCCTGGCTTTAGCCAGGGGTTAAACAGAGTAATTGATTCATTATCGGCTTAGCCTAATTGAAAATTAGGCTAAGCCGGAATATTTTTTATTTCTTCTATCCACTAGCTAAAGCTAGTGGCAATTGATATCGGATATGCCTGACGACGCTCCAAAACTCACCTCCCGTATCGATTCAGTCGACCTTCTGCGCGGGCTGGTAATGGTCATCATGGTGCTTGACCACGTGCGCGAGTACGTCCATTCCGAAGCGTTCCACTATCAACCGACCGACCTCTCAAAAACCGGCACGATACTTTTCTTTACCCGCTGGATCACGCATCTCTGCGCGCCCACCTTTGTTTTTCTCGCCGGGACGAGCATCTACCTGCAGCTTATCCGCGGAAAGAGCCGCGGCGAACTGTCTCGTTTTTTGCTGACGCGCGGGCTATGGCTGATCGTGCTGGAATTTACCGTCGTCAGGTTTTCGATCGTTTTCAATCTCGATTACACGTTCCTCGGTTTCGCCACGGTGTTCTGGATCTTCGGCGTTTCGATGATCGCGCTGGCGGCGCTTATTTATCTTCCGGTCAGGGTGGTAGCCGCGATCGGCATCGCCATGGTAGCGCTGCATAATTTGCTGGATAGATTTATCGTGCCGCCGGCGGTCGCCTTTGCCGGAACACCGCCGCCGGATACCTGGCAAAAACTGTGGATGTTCCTGCATCAACCCGGCGCCGTGCCGCTTGCCGATGGGGTGCAAGTATTCGTCGCCTACCCGGTCCTGCCGTGGATCGGTGTGATGGCGCTGGGTTACACGCTGGGCGCGGTCTATACCTGGGAAGCGGAAAAACGAAAGAAGTTTTTGCTTCGCCTCGGCCTGGGCCTTACCGCTCTTTTTATCGTTTTGCGCACGATAAATGTTTACGGCGATCCGTCGCCCTGGGCTTCTCAAGCCTCGGGCCTCTTCACCTTCCTCTCGTTTCTCAACACCACCAAGTATCCCGTCTCGCTGCTCTTTTTGCTGATGACGCTTGGGCCGTCGCTGATGATATTGGCGGCCGCCGACGGCGCGAGAAAAGAAGACAACGTGCTAAATAAGGTCCTCGTCACCTTTGGCCGCGTTCCGCTGTTTTATTTTATTTTGCAGATGTTCTATGCGCACGGCGCGGGCGTTCTGCTGGGTTACCTGGCGGGCAAAGACGTTCATCACTTTTTCGTTAATTTTCCGGAACTGGCCAGCACGGCCCCGCCCGATGTCGGGTTTCCGCTATGGGTGGTTTACGCGGTGTGGATCGCCGGGCTGATAATTCTCTACCCGCTCTGCGCCTGGTATGGAAAACTCAAAAAGGGCAGGCACGGATTTCCGTTCAGTTATTTATAGATATGGGCAATGCCGGTTAAATATTTCTATTGCGCGCCTGAAAATACTGGTGTATAAATGCTCTTGTTTTTAAGGTTATTTCTCACTACTTACTCCTGATAATAAATAAATAAGCGCTTTAGACGCGCTTTGGGAGCAAACGCATGAAACGAATGGGGCTCGCCGAGCTTCTCCACCCGCTTTCCGTTGAGCGTTTCCTGTCAAGCTACTGGCAGAAAAAGCCTTACGTGGCTCATGGCCCCCGGCCGCTTATTGGCGGATTGGGGCGATTCGCTGACCGCCCGGTATGAAAAGAATACGGGCCTCAGCTACCGGACGGAAGCGCGGGAAAGCCGCGGCGAAACCACGATCATCCTGAAATTAAGGTCCGGGCGTAAAACCGAAAATATCGAGCTGCCCGGGGAAGCGGCCGCGGTTTTGAGGTGGCTCGCAATAAGAAAGCGGCCGTTTCACGGACACGAAGCGGCGGCGGCCCTGGGCCGCATACTTCCCCAAACGGTTATCGATATTCTTTCGGAGTTGGAAGCGGCCGGGCTGATCTTCCGGCAGCCGGAGCAGGGTCCGTCGGCCGGGCAAGGAGCGCCGGTAAGCTAACGGCATTTAGTGGCCTGAATACCAGTCATAGCCGCTTTCGGCCCAGAAATCTTTCGGACGCTCGTTGGTGAATTCGATGCGGCCGATGCGCTTGATGTTTTTGATGCCGTACTTCATAGGTGTGACCAGCCGCAGCGGGGCGCCATGCTCGATCGCCAGCGGCGCAAAATTCATTTCATAGCAAAGCAGCGTCTGCGGGTGCAGCATGCTTTGCATATCCATCCCGACGTAGTAGCCGCCATCCGGCGTCACCAGCGAGACATAAGTCATCATTGCCGGTTTGAAATTCGCGGCCAGGTCAGAGAACCGCGCGCCCGCCCAGTGCGTGATCGTGCTCCAGCCTTCGATGCATTTAAGCTCGGTGATCATCTCTGTACGCGGCAGCGCTTTAATGTCATCGAGCGTTAAAAGCAGCCCGGGTATTTTTTCCGACGTCGGGCCCTTATCCTTGGGCGGCGTCAATTCACCGCGCGCGGCCGCGTCTTTGGCCCGCTTGGCGTCGAGCTCTTTTTTCTCGGCTTCTGTCGCGCCGGCTGTGGACGCCGCGGTTTCGTAAGAGATGTCATCTTTATATTGCGGATAGTCCTGCTGGCCGTGAACACCCAGAACCTGCAGCCGCCATGTGGCCGGGTCAAACCCGTCGCTCATTCCTTCGCCGCCGTTGACGCGAAGCTGGCCGATGCGTTCCTTCGGAAACTCAGGCGCGAGATTCGCCGGGCTGTAATAAAGTTTTGACAGCTCTTCGTTGGTTCTAAACGTGCGCGTAAAAATGCTGTCCCACAAGCCCGCTTGTTCCGGCTGGCGCAGCCACCAAAAACCCAAGCCCCCAAGCGCAGCCGCTCCGCCGCCGATCAAAAAACTGCGGCGGGAATACTTGCCCATCTGCTTGCGCGCCTCTTCATCACTCATCGGCGGCGAGAGATGAATTTTTTCACCAAGAATTTTAGCTGTATTATGCCGCTGCTCAAGCTGCTCCAGCCGGGCGGCTTCTTCCTCTCGTTTTGCGACTTCCAGTTCACGAACTTTCTCGACCAGCACTTCGGAGTCATTCGAGGCGGCTAAATTCTTTTCATCGCGGCTGTTTTTATCGGCGCTCACGAATTTTCTCCTTCCAATTCTTTTGCCGGCCCGGTAATAGGGATGACGTCGTACCCCGTCACCATCGAACGGAAATTTGCCCAGCCTGCTTTTATCACCTGCAGCACGTGAACTAAAAAGAAGGCTACGTACCCGATCGTCAGCCAGAAGTGTTCCCACCGCGCCCATTCATAACCGCCCAGCAGCGTGGTCAGCCAGGCAAGCTGGGTCGGCTTATAGATCGCAAATCCGGTCAGCACGGAACCGATACCCATCAAAATTACGGCGCTGTATGCGATGCGCTGGGCGTCGTTGTATTTTCCCTGCGGCGGAAGTTCTTTGACCAGGTACATGTCGTGCAGCATCACCCGAAACGCGCGTTTAAAAGAACCGGGCACCGGCATGAGCGCTCGCCACTCGCCGGAAATTATCGTGTAGAGCACATAGGCCACTCCGTTCACGACAAAGAACCACATAAAAAAGAAGTGCAGGCTCATGCCTTCGGCCAGGCGGAAAGGAATGCCTAAATATTCATAGAACCACTGCGGGAAAAAATGAAACAACTCGTAGCCGAAGATCCTGATGCCGTAGGCAGGATTTGCCCAGTAGATCAGCATCCCGCTCCAGATCATCAGCGCCAGAAGCGGAAAGTTTAACCAGTGCAGCCAGCGCACGACCAGCGGATGTTTCTTTTCCAACCGTTTAGCCATAAAAGGTCTTATCCATACAAATTACCATATTGTTAATAGTTTATTCGTTAAAATGCGGCAAGTGGTTTTACTGGGAGCGCGGACGGCTCGTCCGCAGAGGCTGCCTGCAGCCTAATTTCAGTGGCGCCTTGCGTTACGGGTATCTCTCGAGCGCGTCGCGTTCGTGCGGACGAGCCGTCCGCGCTCCCAGTAATTTGCTCAGAGTTCAAGCTTTAACTCACTTTATGAAACTGCTTCAGAGCACCGGATTTGAGAAGAACTTTAAATATTGCTAGACTAACTGTTTTCTTAACTCATTATTATTTGAATAGGTATATATGACAGTATTTGAAACACATTTAGATAAGCAAACTGAAAAGCAGTGGTGGGGCGCGCTCGAGGGCCTGCTGCCGGATATTCACGAGGTCGACCGCAACGCGGTACAGATCTGGTTTCGCTTTTACCCGCTGGCGCTGTTCGAGTTTCTGCAGGCGTCCGAAGATCAGGAGACGGCGCGCAGGAAATTTGTGATGCAGGGCACCTACGACCTGAAAGACCAGATCGACAGCTCGCACAAATTCTTTTACGGGCACACCTATTGGAAACAGGTGAAAGACGCCATCAGCGCCCGGGCAGATTCCTTTACCGGCGATAGTTTTGATCTCGCTTCTGAAATACGCAGTGCAGCGGGCGCCGCCGCCGTCACTACCGGCGCCGACGTTTCCGTTTTATTAGCGATCACCGCCGCGGGACTAATGACCCTGCGCCAGGTTGGCGCTGAAGCTTTCAAAGCCGCGCCCGGACAGATAGGCACCAGCCGCGCGCACCTTAAGAAAACTCCGGAGCAAATTCTCGCCGCCCGCGCCAAAGACGATTCGCAAGGGCTTTTTGGTTTTCTGCGCACGGTGGATAAACAGTGGTCGGTCAACTACGACGAGACCGATCCTTCGGCGCGCTTTAAATTGATGAACGCTGAAGAGATCGCTTCCGCCGCCGCCAAAGACCAGTCGAAAAACTGGATCGAGATCGACCCGCGCCGTCCCGAAGGCCCGATTCCCGTGGAATGCCGTTCCGCCAGTTGCGGGACCTGCTGGGTGGGCGTGCTGGGCGGCAGCGAAAAACTTTCCGATGTCTCCGAGCGCGAGAAAAAACAGCTCAGAGTTTTCGGTTATTCTTCCAGCGATGATAAGAAACCGCTGATCCGCCTGGCCTGCCAGGCCAAAGCGACCGGCGCGGTCTCAGTCGTCATTCCGCCCTGGAACGGAGTGTTTGGTAAAAAGATCTATAACAACGTTGCCGATGTGGAACTCGAACCGAACACCACGACCGCAAAAAATAATCGCGGTATTGTCAAAGATGCCGTTAAAAATAAGTTGATGTAAAAATGTAGCGCCGGCGTCCCGCCGGCGCTACAAAGTTCTAATTACATTTCCAGGTGCTGTTGACACGCTTAGCGAAAGCGCCGCTTCCGCTGGCCTGGCAGTTCCCGGTGGAAACATTCGCCGCGCAATCACTGCAGTAAAGCAGCGAACCGTTATTCGCGGAGGAATAGGTGCCGCTTAAAACGCTGTAGGTGACCGTGCCGAGCTGGACCACCTCTTTGAACTCAGCCTTCACACCGAACTGCGCGGGAATTTGCGGAATATTGGCCGCCTCGGCCGGCGCCCCGGACATAAAGACGACCGTTCCGCCGCTGATCGTCGGCGTGCACGAACTGGCGATATACCCGTCACCGCAAAACTTGTCGCCGGTCGACCAGATCCGCACCAGGTCTGTATCCGCGACGATAGTGTCCGGCCCGTAGTGATTGCCTTCGGAAATATAATTGACGCGGTAACGGAGCTTGACCGGAGCGCCAAATTCACTGCCGATGACCATAATCCGGGAAAGAGTTGTGCCCAGGTCATACTCTTCGCCTTTTAGCGGATCGCGCCCCCAAACCAGTGAATTTTTCACATTTTCGCATTGCGAATTGGTGATCATCAGCGTGCCCAGGCTTCCGGCCCAGATGAAATTACCTCCCGGCGAACCACTGTCGGATCCGCCAAAGGTGTTATTCACCTGGATAAACCCGCCGCGCTTGATATGTATTCCGCTGGTCTGCGGCGTTCCTTCCTCGGTCGTGTCTACCGGCATGTGAAACCAGCAACTGGAAAAATTCCAGTCGGTGTTTTCGCTGTCCATCCGGACGCCGGCCACAGCGCCGAAAAAGTTCACGTGATCGGCCTTTACCTGGTCGAATTGCCACGGCACCATCCAGACTATCGGGTCCGCCTCGGGATCGACGGCGCAGCCAAGCCCGGAGACGTGTTCCGCCGTACAGCCCCGCACGTCGACATCGTATGCGAAACCCCAGATGGTCATGTTGGAAAACAATATGTCCGTTGTGGTGTTGGGATAATTTCCTTCGCCCAGCACTCCGATCGAACCGGAAACGCCCAGGCTCGGGTCCGGATAGTGATAAGCCAGCAGCGTTATATCCTTAAAGGAAATGTGCCTTTTATTCTCGCCTATCTTAAAGAGCGTCTTATTGTAAATAGTGGACGGGCTCCCCGAATTGATCAGCGTGATGCGGCTGTTGCCCCAATCCGTTCCGGTGATGCCGCCGTTGATCCCCTGGATAGTAATACCCGACGGGAGCACGATCGGCAGGTATCCGGCAGTGGTGCTGTTAGTCCCGACATTAAAAAATCCTTTCGGGAAAGCCAGCACTCCGCCCCCGGCCGAGCGCGATCGCCGCGACCCCGTCGATGATCGCCTGAGTATCATCGACAGCCCCCGAACCTACCGCTCCGCACGAGGTCACATCAAGGTAACCGGTGGAGGTCGAGCAGGTGGGCAGCATGGCGTTTAAATTCAAGCTGTAGGTGTCGTTTTTACTTCCCGACTTACCCGTAATGGTCACGATATAACGCCCCTGTTTGACATCGGCCTGCCACTTGCCGCCGTCTAAGCCCGAGGTGGCGTAAAAAGCATCTTTTCTGCCTTTTAACTCCACGCCTATTTTCATTTTGACCGAGACCGGTTTGCCGGTCAGCGCGTCCTTGAATTCGATCAGCGCGCCCGGCATTTTCGTGTTGATATTTGACCCTTGATGGCTTACGGCATAGCCCGACAATGTATTGGCATTTGCGAAAGCCGAACTTCCAAACAATAGAATTAGACAGCAAATTCCTTGCATAATAGATTTACACATATTTTCTCTCCTTTACTTGGTAGAACCGCTTGGGAAAATGGTATCGATTCGCAGGGTATCGACAAGGATTATGAAACGCAGCAAGCGGGAAAAACTGCGTTTCAAATTAGTGTAATCAGACATCCATCATCGATCTTTCCTTTTGGCAAAGTCAAGATTTTCCTGGGAGCTTGTTAGTGTTCTGATCTTGAAGTGCCTGTCAGTAGCGTCTTGCGTTAGCAGATGCGTAAAACCGCAACCAACGCGCTTGCTGACGCAACCAACGCACTTGCTGACGCAAGCGCTACTGACATGAATAAAGCCCGCCCCACATAAGGGACAGGCTTTCATCATTCACCGGCGGAAATTAATTACATTTCCAGGCCCCGCCGATACGTTTGGCCAAAGCCCCGCCGCCGCTTGCCTGGCAGGCGCCGGTGCCGCTATTCGCTGCGCAATCGCTGCAATACAGCAGCGTTCCGTTATCCGCCGCTGAGTAAGTGCTCGACAAAACACTGTAGGTAACGGAGCCCAGTTGTACTTCTTTCGAAAACACGGATTTCACTCCGAATTTATTCGGCAGTTCGCGGATCGCGCCGCCGATCGGATTGCCGCTGCCGTCGAACGATCCTTCTTCCGGCGCCCCGGCTGAAAAGACTATCGTTCCCGGCCCGCTGACTCCCGGGGTCGTACAAGCCGGCCCGCTCGATTGGTAACCGTCGTAGCAGTACTTATCGCCCATCGAATAGACACGCACCATTGAGTTATCGGTTTGGATCGTGTCGGCGGCGTAATTGTTCCCGGTGGAAACAAACGCCACTCTTCCGCGCAATTTTATCGGAGCGCCGAACTGGCTTCCGGTAATAACAATTGCGGATGCCGTGTTGCCCATGTCGGCGTATTGTTCACCCGGAAGAATGCGATCGCGTCCGTAGATGATCGAGTTATTGATATTTTCCGTCTGTGAATTCACGATCTGGAGCCGCGCCTCGGAGTTTATGTAGATAAACGCGCCGCCAGGATTCCCACTGGTCCCGCCGCCGAATGTATTGTTCATCTGGATAAATCCGCCGCGCTTCAAGTGAATACCGATGGTCGACGGATGATCGGCATCTTCGCCGGTATCGACAGGCGTATTAAACCAGCAGCTCGAAAAATTCCAATCCGAATTCATCGTATCGATCCGCACACCGATATTATTGGTAAAGGTGACATGATCTGCTTTGACCTGATCGAATTGCCAGGGTACCAAATAAGCAGGCGGATCTTCATTGGGATTTGACACACAATTAAGCCCGGACGCGTTAACTTCCTTACACTGCCGCACGTCAATACCGATATCGAAACCACGGATATCCATTTCTGAGAAGGTTATCTTAAAGGTCGAATTCGGCCAATTACCTTCACCGAGAATGCCGATCGAGTCGGGAACGATACCGCCGCTGTTGGCGGTGTCATACGCTAACAGGCCGACATCGCGAATCGTAATTCCGTATTTCGACTCGCCGATTTTAAACACCGCCTTACCGTGAATTCCGGTCGGGTTGCTGGTTGAGATCAATGTGATACGGCTATTGCCGTAGCTCCCGCTTCCAAGACCGCCCGCGATCCCCTGTAATATTGTGTTTGACGGAAGCTCGATGGGAAGCATTCCCGCCGTAGTACTCGTCGTTCCCACGTTAAAGAATCCATTGGGAAAAAATAAAGTTCCCCCGCCGATCGCGTCTAACGCGTTTAAGCCGTCAATGATCTCTTGCGTATCGTCGCTGCTGCCGCCGGTGCCGGCCGCGCCGCACGACATGATATTGAGATACCCGTTTCCGGCCGTGCAAGCCGGCAGCATGGCATTCAAATTCAAGGTATAACTTTCCGGTTTTTCTTTTTTGTCGGAACTGATAATGACCTTGTAACGGCCCGACTTAACATCGGCCTGCCATTTTCCTACATCCCCGGAAGAGAGCGCGTAAAACGCGTCTTTACGGCCCGGGATCGCCGTCCCGATCTTCATTTTCACTGACACCGGTTTACCGGTCTGCGCATCTCTGAATTCCACCAGGGCGCCCGGTATTTTTGTTTTGACGGTTTTTGACCTTTGATCGATCGCATAACCCGAAAGGGTATTTGCCTGAACAGTAAATAAACATCCACAGAGCAAGGCCAACAAAGAGACCGCTCTCAATACTTGCTTGAACATAAAAATCCCTCCATTTTTTTATTTAAGTCCGCTTGGGAAAACTGACTACTTCGAAACGTTATCGAAGGAATATGAGACTGTAGTAAGCGGGAAAAACTACTGCTCAAATGCTAAGGCAATAGATTTCCATCATCAATCTTTCATTTTGGCAAAGTCAAGGTTTTTGGGAGATTGATAGTGTCATAACAATTCGGAATAGATGAAAGATCATAGAGGTGAGAGAGCCGAATCTCTTATCTGTCAGCTATCAGTTATCATCTATTCCGAATGGCGATCCCGCAGATTCACGTCGCCTGATTGAAAAAGGCGGCAACTCAATCTAAACTTCAATTTTCAAATGAACGAAGAACAGCAGACAAACTTTCCGCCCGTGCTTTACGTAGTTTTCGGGGTCACGCTCTGGAGCCTGGGCGGCGTGATGTTCAAGCTGACCTCGATCACGGGTTTCGAGGCGAATATGGGCCGCTGTTTTTTTGCGGCGATCACGATATTTTTTCTCACCCGGCATTTGGGTTTGAAACTCGACCGCTGGGTGCTGCTCAATTCCCTTTTTTACACCGGCGCGCTTTCGTTCTTTGCGCTCGCCAATAAAAAGACCACTGCCGCCAACGCCATCTTTCTGCAATACACCGCGCCGATCTATGTGCTGGTGCTCGCGCCTTTTGTCTTAAAAGAAAAATTCAAATGGACAGACCTGATCACTGTCGCGATCTGCCTGACGGGTATGTCGTTTTTCTTTTTTGATCAAACGCCGGTCGGCGATCTTTCGCCCGAATCGCAGATGCAGGGCAATATCCTGGGCCTGGCTTCCGGAGTTTGTTTCGGGGTCTATATGCTTTTGCTGCGCACACCCCGTGCCCTCAAACACAACCCGGCCGTTTCCGTTTTTTACGGCAACCTGATGGCAATACTTTTTATGCTGCCATTCGTGATCAGCGCGCCTTCGGTGTGGAAACCGATGGACTTTCTGGCTGTCGCTATTTTGGGAATTTTTCAGATCGGGCTGGCCTATTACTTTTTCACGCTCGGCGTAGCCAAAGGCGTGCGCTCGCTCGACGCCAGCATCATCGGTTTTATCGAGCCGATATTTAATCCCCTCTGGGTGTTTCTCGTCGTGGGCGAGCAGCCCGCCAAATGGGCGCTGATCGGCGGCGCGGTCATCGTCACCGCAGTGGTCATTCACACCATCCGCCACACAAAAAACTCGGCTCCGCCGCTCGAGCCGGTAACTTAGAACAAAATTTCCTTAAAGTCCCCAGCGGGGACGCGAGATAATAGCCCCGGGTAAGTGAGCGAAGCGAACGCGACCCGGGGTAAAGACGGATAGGAACGAAGCCCTGAAAGGGCGACAGACGCATACGTCGCCCTTTCAGGGCTTACACATTTAAATTTTGTCTACCCCAGTTTTAAAGGGAATAGGGTTTGCTGGTCCGCTTTAATTCTGCCTGAAACTCCGCATCTTGTAAGGCGTTTTTTAAGTCCATAAATCGGGGCGGCATCCCTATCCAACCCTCTCCGTTACAAGCAAGACATTTAGAAGATAAATGTTGTACATCTTTAGGAACATCTTCTTCGGTAAAACCCCAAATTCTATGAAGGTTGCCAAATCCATCACAGTTTGAGCATTTGTCGCCCATGATTATTTAACATCACTCATATCTGCATTTTATAAGACCCTAATATTCCCAACACTAGCTGAATCGTGGTTTTTGGGCCTTTGGTTTTATTCTGTTTCTTTTGGTATCTCCTACTCCTTTAACCTTTAATTCCTCCGTAACTTTACGAGACAAAAAATTGAGCGCCCATTGGACACTCAATTGACGTAGATCGCTAAAGAAGCCCGCTGGCAAGGAAAAGGCTCTTTAGAATTTAGACTTTCTTGAAGATAAAGGTATCGGTATAGGCGGAGCGGCCGCTGGAATCTGTAAAGCGGTTATAAAATGTAACCAGCAGCTGTTTGTTAGGCAGCGGCGTAATCACCACGATCTTGCTGCTAAATCCGGTGGTAAAGATCGCCGAAACCGACAAAGCGTCCGTGGTCGGATTACTGCTGACGTTTTCGCTATAAGCAAATCCCGGCACTATGCCCCAGTCACAATCGCTCGCGCCGCACTTTGCCCAGGCGTGTACTTTAAGAGCCGCGCCGCTGCCGGTGATCTCCAGAACGGTCATTCCGCTGGTGGCGGCATCCACATTCTTGAACTTGCCTAAAAACTTACTTACCTGGGCCGAAGCCGCGGTCGAGGTCAGCGCCATCGCCGCGACAATAAATAACACTCTTGTAAAATTTTTCATAAATATCCTCCGTAAATTATGGTTGTGAGTTGCAACCGGACGCTGGCAGACGCCGTTTCCGGTCGTTAATTTTCCGAAAATTTACAGGGAATTTCGGGAGAATCCGTCTTCTTATCTTTTCCATCGCGTAAGACGAAAGAAGACGTAATGTGTTTATCGGATAAATACGGGCATGTCAGGTCTTTTGGGAACTTTACAAAGCCCGTTTACTGTCTATCTGCGTTTTTATGAGAAAACGGGCTAAACGTTACACCTCTTTGATGATTTCGGGTTTAGACACGGGTGGCTGCTGAAAGCTTTAATTTCCCGTATCTTATGATAAACTTAGCTAATAAACGTGAAAACACGGGCTTATTGCTCGTCTTAATTTTAAAAGCTATTACATGATCTTGCTGCAATAATTTTTGGAGAAAACTCTTATGACAGATATCAATGCGCCGGCGAGCGTCAAGAACGAAGAATTGCTGCACTGGGTGACGGAAATGGTCAGCCTTTGCAAGCCAGACAGCGTCTATTGGTGCGACGGTTCGCAGGAAGAATACGACCGCCTCTGCCAGCAGATGGTGGACAGCGGAACTTTTATCAAACTGGACCAGGCCAAGCGCCCCAATTCTTTTTTGGCGCGCTCGCACCCGTCGGACGTAGCGCGGGTCGAAGACCGCACCTACATCTGCTCGCTCAGCAAGGGCGACGCCGGCCCGACCAATAACTGGATGGCGCCCAAAGAAATGAAGGCCCTCCTCAATCCGAAATTTGACGGCTCGATGAAGGGGCGCACGATGTACGTCATCCCCTTCTGCATGGGCCCGCTGGGTTCGCCGATCTCGCAATTCGGCCTGCAGCTTTCCGATTCGCCCTACGTCGTGGTCAACATGAACATCATGACCCGCATGGGCACCGGGGCGCTCGATGCGCTGGGCGACGGTGAATTCGTGCACTGCCTGCACTCCGTGGGTATGCCGCTCGCCGAGGGCCAGGCCGATGTCTCATGGCCGTGCAGCCCGGACCCGAAAGATAAATACATCGTCCACTTCCCTGAAGAAAGATTGATCGCCAGCTACGGCTCGGGCTATGGCGGTAATGCGCTGCTCGGTAAAAAATGTCTGGCGCTGCGTATCGCTTCCACGCTCGGACGCGCGCAGGGCTGGCTGGCCGAACACATGCTCATCGTCGGCGTGAAATCGCCCGACGGCCGCAAGGATTATGTCTGCGCCGCTTTCCCCTCGGCCTGCGGCAAAACGAATTTTGCGATGCTCATTCCGCCCAAGCCTTTTCAGGAAGACGGCTGGGAGATCACGACCGTCGGCGACGACATCGCCTGGATCAAGCCGGATGAGAACGGCAAGCTTTTCGCCATCAATCCCGAAGCCGGATTTTTCGGCGTCGCGCCCGGCACGAATTACGAAACCAATCCGAACGCGATGGAGTCCATCAAGGAAAACACCATCTTTACTAACGTGGCGCTGACCGATGACGGCGACGTCTGGTGGGAAGGCATGGGCCCCGCGCCGGCGCACGCCATCGATTGGCAGAATAACGATTGGACACCCGGTACCGACGCCAAGGCCGCGCACCCGAACGCGCGCTTTACCGCGCCGATCACACAGTGCCCGGTCGTTGATGAAAACTTTGACGACCCGAAAGGCGTGCCCGTTTCGGCCTTCGTCTTTGGCGGACGCCGCAACAGCGTCGTGCCGCTCGTGATGCAATCTTTTAACTGGACGTTTGGCGTCTACAGCGCGGCCACGATGGGTTCGGAAATGACGGCCGCCGCGTTTGGCAACATCGGCGAAGTGCGCCGCGACCCGTTCGCGATGCTTCCCTTCTGCGGTTATCACATGGGCGACTACTTCGGACACTGGCTCGATTTCGGCCGCCAGATCCCCAACCCGCCGCGGATGTTTACCGTCAACTGGTTCCTCAAGGACAAGGACGGCAAATTTGCCTGGCCCGGTTTTGGCGATAATATGCGCGTGCTGAAATGGATCGTGGAACGCTCGCGCGGCGAAGCGGCCAGTGTGGAAACTCCGCTCGGCTGGATGCCTAAGTACGAAGACCTCGATTGGCGCGGGCTGGATTTTTCGCGCGAACAGTTTGAGGCCGTCATGAAACTCGATCGCGATATGTGGATCAAAGAGATCTCAATGCACGACGAACTCTTCTTTAAACTCTATGACCGCCTGCCCAAGGAAATGACGTTCATCAGAGAGCTTTTGGTTTCGAGCCTCTGGCGCTCAAGCGACCTCGGCTTAGCGACTCCCCGCATCGAACCGGAAGAAGCAGTGAAAGCCGCGGGAGAGAAGTAAAGATAATAATTGCGCGCCGCTTATGGTGCCCAAATTTGTCTAACTATAAAAAGGAGCGAGCTTTGTTTTCGCTCTTTTTTTATGACATATTCCGTAAGTACACGCACGGCATCTTCCATGTTATGAGCGATGAGAGTGAAAATTTAGAAGTTAAAGAAGAAGACAGTTCTAAATTAAAGACGGAGCTTCTGGACTCTACCTTAATGAAGGCTCTTGGTGTTTCAATTGCCGTTTATTTTATCTCGTACACTTTTTTTTCCTTACTTTTTGGAAATACCGTTGGTGGTTTTATAGCCACTCCACTAACCGCAGTGTCGCTTTTTCTTACCGCTCGTTGGGATAGATTGCGTGAATCTAAGGAAATCAGCCTAAATAACGTTCGTAACATCTTCAATTTGGTAAAGATAAGTTATTCAAATATCTTTTTATCCATTCTATTTATTTTTGTATTTCAATTTGTTAGTGGTTATATTGTTTCCTCTTTCGACACTACAGATGTTTCTCCTGAGGGATATTCTGGTTTCTTGGAGTATATTTCTTGCGATTGTTCTCTTTCTATCGCAATTTCGTTTTTTATTTTAATGTATTTATCCTTTTTAGTAGGCGGTTATTTTTCAGCCAGATTGGCTTTGGGCAAATCTATTCCACCTTACCGACACGCTGTTCTTGGCTCTTTTTCTTTTTTTACTCTGAGTTCTCTCCTTACAATGGTTATGTTTTCTTTAGAAGGAAAAGAATTTAAATCGGTTTTTTTCAGTGAGGAAGTTAGTATCGGATATAAAATATTGGATTTTTCACAATTCATACTAATGCCTTTGATCGGTGCGAAAATTGCGGTCGTCAGACATAAAATCAAAGAAACAGAGCGCATTAAGAAGGCTGAAGAAAATGCGAAAAAGAAACAGGAATTCGACAAACTCGTAACTTCCGAAATTGAAAGACTGAAACCAAAAGAGGGGTAAACGACTCTGATAAAAAGGGGTTAAGACGGAAGGAAGAAAAACGGATCTTGAACTTGGCCTTCCATCTTTAGTGATATAATTTACGAACTATGACCCAATCACAAGCGACAGTTGAAGTTTTCTGGACAGCTTTTCAGGCTATGAAAAAGTCTGAAAAAGAGGCATTTATTGCCAAGCTTTTGCAGGATAAAAAGTTTGCGGACGATTTGCGTTTGGCGGTGACGATAAATAAGCGCAAAAAAGAGCCGACGGTTGCGCTCGACGATTATCTGGAGAAGCGTGCAAAGAAAAAGTAAATGCCCTATAAAATATCTCTCACCAGATCAGCAATTAAAGAACCCGAAAGCCTTCCAGCCAAGATTCACGACAAAGTCATCGCCCACCTACGGCAGTTGGAAGAAAATCCACGGATGCCCGGCGCGGAGAAATTAACCGCCTTTCCCGAATACAAACTGCGAGTCGGAAACCGTCGTATCATTTTCGAGATTGACGATATTAAGCGCGAGGTCAAAGTGCTGATGGTCGAGGATCGTAAGCAAGTCTATAAACGGTTGAGAAGAAAGCGATAGACCCAGGCTAATATACGGCGCACTTTCGGCGCTAGCGAGTAGGCCCACATTCGCGCCCACATGCCCGGCTAACCAACGAGTGTTAGCGAGGTTGGTTGGCGAAGGCAATGGTGGGCGTAGAGAGTTCAATAATATTCTTATTTTCGCGATTAGCTCTTAAGACTTTATTCACTCGCTCCAAAAACCGTAACCACGAAAATTCCCTAATTCACACGAAACAAAAAGAACTTCCAAAACCATCATCGCCATCCGCACCAAATAAAATATATGATTCACTCGTCTGCTGCGTGCGACGGGCTCTGGCCATAAGCGGTCAAAAAAGCCTTGAGCACGCCGGGTTCGCCTGACGGCCTGCGGAGCGATGCGATAGCGCATCTCTTCCGAATGAAGTCAGGCTTTGACCTGGGAGCGTCGCTTTAGCGTAATCCCGGGGACATCAAACCATTAAAGCTAGCCGCGACTTGCCCGTGTCGCCGGCGAAATTTCAATACCGGGCCGGTACGCTGCGAGACTCCGCTTGGTTCCACCCTCGCAGAAAGAGCCCGTTAAATGTTTTAAGAGAGCCGAGCTAAACGTGTAAAACTCCCGAGCTTAGATCTTTCCGGATCGCCGCCCGTTGTCCATCCCGCCGCCCGCAGCAGACCAAAAAAACAGTAAGCAGTAAGCCGCTGCTTAACTCCCTCCTACAAAAGGAGGGGTGACGCGCGCTTCGCGTGACGGGGTGGTTCTCTCTGTTCGCGCGGCTATGCCGCAGTGATGTGCGGTAAGCCTATGTCTGACAGCACAAAACCGTGTCTTTCTTTCAAATCTTAAAAAATTCTTATTTCTACAACATTCCGTTCACACGGTTTTAATAGAGGATTGTTATTCTCTGCTCTGATCTTAAAAAATGAACAAGGAGCATACATATTTATGAGCACTGATGTTAAAGATATTGAAGAAGTAGATGTGGCCCCCGAAGAAGTGGCCGAAGATGAAGATGGCAACGAGGCGGATGAAGAGTCCGACGAAGAGCCGGAAGACGAAAGCGGTCCGGACGAATAATTCACTACTGTAACTATAGATATTCCTTCAGTTTTCGGGCGGACTTAACATCCGCCCTTTTTTTATTCTGAAAACTTCGCGGGGAGGTGTGCCGCCCCAAAATCTGCCGCAAATCTGCTTGCAAAATTTTGCCGCCGGACCTATTATTAACCACCTTAAATTAACTGTGCGGCCGTTCGACGTTTCGATCCCGGGGCATCCCCGGCAAGTCAGTTTTCAGATACCTCAAGAGCGTCCGCAGTGCGTGAAAAAACCACTTGAAACCCGGAGATCCTTGTCTTTTTGATCTTCGTTTTCGCAGAAAGATGTAATCACATCACCTCTATAAAATTTTATGTCAACCAAACATACGGCGAATATTTTCATAAAAAACAACACGGACGGTAACGCCCAAATTCAGATGACGCACCAGTATTCCGACACCACGCCGGACACCGGATCGTGGAGCGCGAGCCCCGGCCAAACCGTCGGGCCGCTGACGGTTCATTTTGAAACGGGTTTCGGCACCGGGCTCGACTGGTGGTGGATCGTTCTCACGGTAAAGGACGGCGCTACGCCGGGCATCTACACCAGCGGGGGTTCGATCATCGCTCCGAACCGAAAAGAGTGCATGCTGCGAGGTTCCGACTCCGGCCAGAACATCACCAACATTGTCGATACCCGCAACTTTAATATCAACCTGAAATCCGGCGCCTGCAGCACGGGCATGAGCAAGGTCGCGCCCTATTCGCCGATCACCAATGTTTTTGTCGTGATGCTGGAAAACCACTCGTTTGATCATTTGCTGGGATATTCCGCCATCACCGGCACGGACGCCGTCAGCCACCAGCCGACGCAGATCAACGGCCCTTCCGGCAGCGAAACGAACGTTTTTACAAATTCGCAAAAGCAGCAGCAAACCTGCCAGGTATCGGAAAATGGGCAGGAATCTATGACGACCGATCCGGGCCATGAATTTCTCGATACGCTGGAGCAATTATGCGGCGCGGGCACGCCCAATCCCTACACGCCGGGCCAGCCTAACACGAATGTGAAATACCCGGCGATCGACAATTCCGGCTTTGCGGCCAACTATTCCACCACCACGACCGAGGGCAAAACGCTGCCGACCGATGCTCACGTCGGCGACATCATGGCCTGCGTCAACCCGCCCCAGTACGTGAACGCGCTTTATACCCTGGCCAAAGAATTTGCCGTCTGTGACAACTGGTACTGCTCGATGCCGGGCCCGACCTGGCCGAACCGCTTTTTTGCGATGGGCGCTTCATCGTCAGGTTTGGACAGCAGCCCCACTAAGACCCAGATGGCAAAGTGGTTCGGGCCGAGCGGCTTTAAGTATAAGAACGGCTCGATCTTTGACCTGATAAAAAAACACGGCATGCAGTATCGCTTGTATAACGATCACAGCAACCAGTTTTCCGGCGGGATCTCGCTGGGCGGGCAGATCCCGATCGTGGCCTCGCTCAAAGGCATCACGGTCTTTGACGTCCACGACCTTAAAGATCTTCCCGGCGACCTTAACTCCGGTTATCCCTACACGTATACTTTTATCGAGCCGAATTACGGCGACATCGTTTTCAATAATTATAAGGGCGGCTCTTCGCAGCACCCGATGGATAGCCTCGCCGCCGGCGACGCGCTGGTAGCTTACGTTTATAACGCCATCCGCAACTCTCCCGTCTGGAACACCAGCCTGCTGGTCATTACTTATGATGAGCACGGCGGATTCTACGATCACACCGTCCCGCCGGCGGCCGTGAGTCCCGGCGACAACCCCGACTACGGGCTTAACGTGTACGGGTTTAATTTCGAGCAACTCGGCGTCAGGGTCCCGGCGGTGATAGTGTCACCGCTGATCGCAACAAATACGATCGATCACACGGTGTACGATCACACGTCGATCCTGAAAACCCTGGAAGGCCTTTTCTCGATGCCTTCACTGACGGCGCGTGACGCAGCGGCAAACGACCTTCGTCACCTGCTCAGCGCGAGCGCTCCGCGCACGGATAGTCCTGAGTCAATAGCGTTGATGACCGGTGCGTCAGCCCCGTCTGCGGAACCGGCATCGGCGCTGGCCCAGATATCGGCGATGGACAACCCCGTAGCGGATATGGAACCGCTGCCGGAAGAAGGAAACGTGTTTGGCTTTTTGCAGGCCGCCGTCAAAGCCGATGTCGATCTTTCAACCAGCGAAGCGGAAAAACAAGCCGCCATCGCCCGGTTCGAACAGATAAAAACAAAAGGCGACGCCAAGGAATACCTGAGCGAGGTCGCAGCCAAAATAGATGCGGCCAAAGCCGCGCAAAAGAAATCGTAATAATTATTAACGGTGAGTGGTTAGTGGTTAATGAATAATGAATAGTGACAATGATTAACAAGGATAAAGGTTGCCACTATTCACTAATCACTATTCATTGATTTTATGTACCGGTTCTGCTTTAAGTGCAAATGGGAAGGCGAAACCGCTGAGAAACTTTGCCCGCGCTGTCGCAAACCTACCCAGACCAGGGGTTTTATCCGCGCTACCGGGGCGGCGCTGGCCGCGCTGGGCGGAGTTTTGATCGTGATAATGGGCGCGGTCACGATCGCCGTTATTGGCATTATCGGGCAGAGCGGAAAACCGGGCACAAGCGCGCGCTTTACCGGTACCAAAGATCAGATGCTGATGATTTTCGCCGTGTTCGGATTCGTACTGCTGTTTGGTTTTGTAGCGGTGATCGCCGGGCTCTGGCAGCTAATTTTCGGCCGGCGAAATATGGTCCTTGTCTATTTCATTCTCTTCCTCGGCGGTGTGTTTCTGATCGGTGGCAGCATAGTCCAGATGTTTTTGGATTGAAGAATATTAATTAACCATAGAGAGCACAGAGTCACAGAAAAGAATTATTAGATCTGTTTTTAAACCCTCTGTGAACTCTGTGCTCTCTGTGGTTGATATTTCCGGTTTTCTGGCACGGTGATTGCGAAATACATAGGCGGAGGTAATTATTATGTATTACAACAGTTCACTGAAACAATTCCAGAGGTTCGGTTTAATTCTCTCCTTAAATATTGGCTTAATTGCACTTACAAACACATTGGCGCAGGCCCAATACCCCACTTACAGGGGTTATGACCGCAATAACCGTAACGACCGCTATGATAATAACTATCGTTATAATGCGCTGGAGCAGGCGCGGCAGAACGGTTATCGCGACGGCCTTAACGACGGCTCCGATGCCGCCAGAGAAGGCGACCGCTTTCATCCGCAGAATTCGGGCGACTGGCAAAAAGGGACCAACGGTTATGAAGACCGTTTTGGAAGCAAGAATGCCTATCGAAGCGCCTACCGCGACGCCTATATGCAGGGATACCGCGAGGGCTTTGATCGCGTAAGAGATCGCCGCGGCAATTACAATAGGGGTAACAATAACCGGGTCTATAACAGGAGAAATTACTAAACAGATACCTGTCCTCACGCTACACGACGAAAAGACGCGGCTTCGCTAGAGGCCGCGTTTTTTACTGGGAGCGCGGACGTCACGTCCGCCAAGGTTGTCGCAGACAACCTAATTGCTTTTTAAATTAAGCGTCCAAATAGAACGCAGCGGCCTTTTGCGGACGGGACGTCCGCGCTCCCAGTTAGGCTGTCTTTTTTCCTTTCCAGCCGACACTGTTAGTTAAACCGATTACACACCTGCGGTTTAGAAGTATGTTTTTTAGGAGAGATGTAATGAAAAAAAGTTTGATGTTCTTATTAATGTTAATGGTTGTGGGCTCGGTGCCGGTACTGACGCGCGCTGATGTCCGCGATCGGATCTTTGATTTTACCGACCAGTACTACGCCCAGAATGGCGTGGATATCACTAAGATATTTAACCGCCGCCAGGTGACCGGAAACGGTAACTCGGTTTTCGATAATCCGAATTTTTCCTTTCAGCGAAACGTTCGCGCTTCGCGTTTGAACCCGGCCTACAGCGACAATGGCACGCCTACTTTTTGGGCGGTGATGGGCGATCTGGATAACGGCGGCTTTCTCAATAACCGCGCCGGACAGCGGGCCCGCGATATTGCCAACAGCTACATTCTGTATGTTTTCCCCACCCGTACCGGAAACCAGATCGGCCTCGGCAACAATCGCCAGGCGGATATCGTCGATCTGCGCGGCGGATATTTCAGCAACGATCCGCTCGGATTGTGGCTGCACGTTTGGGTGAGTTACACCGACGCCGCTTTTAACACCCGCGAAGGACAGAAACAGTTGACCCAACTGCAGCGCAAGAACGGCCTCGCCTCAGACGGCACACCGATCATCAAAACCCTCAGCGAACTGAATAATTTGCTGGATAAGGGTCTGGCGCGGAAACGCTTTCGCAACCCGGACGGCTCCGAAGGCCCGATGTACGGCATCTGCCCGGTCATCAAAGACCCGACTGACGGCGGCATCGTCGTGATCGACACCCTGGCCCAGGTACGCGTGAACGGCGAACCGCTCGAACCCGAACTCCTGCGCCAATTCGACAGCCTGCGCCTGATCGGCGATTGGGCAAATAACTAAATTCCTCAAATGTAAAAAAATGCTAACTTGGTGATTTGGGGCGGGAGCTAAAGCTCGCCCCTTTTTTGCTGGGAGCGCGGACGTCTCGTCCGCAAAGGCTGCTTGGCAGCCTGCCGGGGTGGAGGGAGTAGCAGATGCGTCTCGAACGCTGCGCGTTCGTGCGGACGGGACGGCGGCGCTACTTACAAACCAAATTCTTTAAACGCTTCAAGCAGAGCCTGGTTATCTTCCGGAAGGAGCGAGGTCACGCGGATATAGCTGGGCATATCGGGACGCGTTCTTATCGAGATTTCCCGGGCGGCTAAATATTCCGGCAGGCCCGCGATCTTTTCTTCGGCCACTTTGATAAGGAAAAAGTTCGCGTCGGACGGGTAGACTTTAAGAGAGCCGAAAGAACTCAAATCGCCATAAAATTTGTCGCGATCGGCTTTGATATTACCGCGCACCGTTTGTAAATATTCCTGATCTTCCAGCGCAGCCTGCGCGGCCGCGAGCGACATTGAATTTACATTCCACGGCAGGCGAAGTTTTGCCAGATGCCCGGCCAGAACGGGGTTTGTGACGACATAACCGACCCGCAAACCGGCCATTCCATAGGCTTTGGAAAACGTCTTCAAAACCGCGAGGTTCGGATAGCGGTTCACCAGCGGGGCGAAAGTAATGCCCGGATATTCCGCGTAGGCCTCGTCAATTATCCAAAGACAATCCGGCGTTTTTTCGAGCAGATCCGCCAGGCCGGTTTCATCCAGCAGAATATTTCCCGTCGGGTTGTTCGGGCTGCTGATCATGCCGAGCGTGGCTTTTTTGTTTTGTGTTTCTTCGATCAACTGCGGCAGCGGAAGCCGCCACGTTTCCTCTTCCAGTTTTACCTCGACAAAGTCAGCCGCAAAGCGCCGTCCCCCATCGACGAATCGTTCGTACGAAGGATGAGGCGCGATAAGCGTGCCTTTTTTCATCACCAGCCGCAGCAAATAAATCGCCGCCAGCGCGTCGCCGGAGCCATTAAAAACCACGAAATTTTCCGGTGAAAGCGCGAAGTGCCCGGCCAGTTTTTCCCGCAGCGAATCGGCCGCCGGCTCGCCGTAAAAACGATATTCCCTTGCCGCCGCTAACTTTTGCATGGCTTCGGCCGCGCGCGGAGAGCAGCCGTAAGGATTGATCGCAGATTCAAAATGCAGCGTCATAAATTAGAAGTCATTAATATAACCTCAGCGGAACCGGGCGTAAAGAGAAAATGCACTGGGAGCGCGGACGTCCCGTCCGCAAGCTTGTCGCAGACAAGCACAGCCTAAAACAACATCGCCGCAAGGAAGCACAAAATTCACAAAATAAATGAAACTTTTTTGCGGCGATCATTTTTCGCGCGAAGCGCTCATTGCGGACGGGACGTCCCCGCTCCGACTAAAGCGCTCTTTATTTGTTTTCTGACAACCAATCGCCGATAATACCAATCAAATATCCGAGAAAAAATATGAACAATGGCTATACCGATCATTTTAGTGGCTATTCCGCGGCCGACGCCGAGCCGGATGTGCGGGCCGCATTTATTCGTAAAACCTACCTGCACCTGGCCTGTGCGATATTGGCTTTTGCGGCAATAGAATTTTTGTTGATTAACTCGCCTATCGCCGCGCCGCTGACGAGCCTGTTGTTTGGCGGCAGGCTGGCCTGGCTGGTTGTGCTGGTGGCGTTTATGGGCGTTTCCTACCTGGCCAACTGGTGGGCAAATTCACAGACCTCGACGGCCATGCAGTATCTTGGCCTGGCGCTTTATGTCGTGGCCGAAGCCGTGATCTTCCTGCCTCTGCTGTTTTTGGCGAATCTTTATTTCCCGGGCGCGATCCTTTCGGCGGGCTTTTTGACCTTGCTGCTTTTTGTCACGCTGACCGCCACTGTTTTTATTACCCGCAAGGATTTTTCTTTCCTGGGGCCGATTCTGATGATAGGCGGTTTCGTCGCGCTGGGAGCTATCGGGCTCAGCCTCGTCATCGGTTTTAATATGGGAATAATTTTCTCGGCGGTGATGGTGCTTTTTGCCGGCGGAACGATACTTTACAACACTTCGAACGTGCTGCACCGGTTCAATCCGAACCAGCATGTGGCGGCTTCCTTAGCGCTTTTTGCCAGCGTCGCACTGCTGTTCTGGTATATCCTGCAGCTCTTTATGTCACGCAGGTAAATTAATTCACAGGGATGGAGGAAATCTAAGGGATAAAACCAGAAAGCAGTTATTAAAATTTTACTCTTACTTTTTATCCCTGTGAATTTCCTTCATCCTGTAGATCATTTTCCGATCCTTTTATTATGTCGCCGATCGAAAGGCCGCGCTGCAGTAAGAACAGCATTCCGATGATCGACCAGAAGAGCAGCCTTCCCTTGCGGATAATGGCCAGCGTAAAACCGATGCCAATGCCCAAGCCCAGGGTTTCGGTCACAAAATGCGCGCCGGCCTCGTCAAAGCCGATGACAAAAGGCACCAGTTTGAAAAAGACGGTGATGGCGCGGTTCAGCGTTTCCAGCAAAAACGCTGAATAGAGATCAGGCGCAATCTCGCTTAACTTGTGCAGCACATACCAGGCCTCTAAAACCCCCAGCAAATGAAAAACGATCTCGAGTAAAAATATCGGAATAAAACGGCCGGGATAACGGCGGTAAAAACCATAGATCAGGTCTTCGAATTCACGCACCTTGTGACGAAAAACTCGGAGTTTTTCCTGGGCAAACCCGCGCAGAAAAAGCGCATTCAGCACGCCGCTGGCCCAGTGCCACTGCCGGACCACCATCGTTGTTCCCAAAACCAGCACGGCAACGATTCCCGCGATCAAAACATAAAGCGTCCAAACCCACGCGCCCGGAAGATCGAATCCTAAAAGAAACGCGACCGCGCCGAGCAGGATGACTATGCAGGTGGAAAGGCTGTAAAAAAGATTTTCCGTGGCGACGGACGAAAACCCGACCACCAGCGGCACCCGGTTGCTGACGGAGATCGCCTTGGCCGTGCCGCTGACCGCGATCCCAAGCGGCAGCATGCTGCTCAGCGCTTCGCCGATCAAAACTCCCCGTAAAACATCGAAATAGCTCAGCTTATGCGGTTCGATGACCGACATTTTCCATGCCCATGCGCGCACCATTATCCTCGCCAGGTAGATCAGCAGCACCAGCCCGAAACTTAACAAACTGAATTTGGCGATGTTTTCAAGAATTTCGCCAAAACCGATCTGCGTCAGAAAAAACAGAAAAAGCGCCAAACCGAAAAGCGTAAAAACGGCAAATAAAAGCCGCAATTTGCGGTATCGGGGAAGTTTTTTGACGGACGGGTCTTGTTGAGGTTTTGCCATTTGCTCAGTGCGTTGTTTATGATGCTAGCGTAGCTATTATTATTCAGCAAATTTATAACAAGGTGAACTTTAAATGACTGATATTTCACACGGCGCTCTGACCGTACTTTCCGAAGAAGAAGAATTATTTCGCAGTTCCGTCCGCGAATTTGCCGAAGGCGAGGTCCGCCCGCGGGTCGAACCGATGGAACACGCCTCGAAACTGGACCCGGAACTTATCAAACAATGTTTTGAACTGGGGCTGATGGCGATCGAAACGCCGGAAGAATACGGTGGGGCCGGTTCGAGTTTTTTTAACGCCATCATCGCCATCGAGGAACTGGCCCGGATAGACGCCTCGATCTCGGTCTTTGTCGACGTTCATAACACGCTGGTGACCAATGCCTTTTTGCGTTGGGGCAGCGATGAGATAAAGAAAAAATATCTGCCGCAGATGGCGCAGAATAAAGTGGGTGCCTATGCGCTGTCGGAAGCGTCGTCGGGTTCGGATGCTTTTGCCTTAAAAACACGTGCGGTCGATAAAGGCGATCATTACGAGCTGACGGGACAGAAACTCTGGATCACGAACGGCAACGAGGCGGAATTCTTCGTGCTCTTTGCCACGGCCGATCCGGCGGCGGGCTACAAAGGCATCACGGCTTTTGTCGTCGAGAAAAGCTTTGAAGGTTTTTCGGTCGGCAAAAAAGAAGACAAGCTAGGCATCCGCGCTTCATCGACCACCGAATTAATTTTAGATGCTTGCAAAGTGCCGAAGGAAAACGTGCTCGGCGAAGTGGGCAAAGGTTATAAGGTTTCCATCGAAACGCTGAACGAAGGCCGCATCGGCATCGGCGCGCAAATGGTCGGCATCGCGCAAGGCGCTTTTGAGAGCGCGCTGCGCTACACCGCCGAACGCGAACAATTCGGCCAATCGATCAACAGCTTTCAGGGCGTGCAATTCCAGCTCGCGGAAATGGCGGTCGAGATCGAAGCCGCGCGGCTGCTGGTCTATAACGCCGCTCGTCTGAAAGACCAGGGCAAACCGTTTCTTAAAGAGGCGGCCATCGCCAAGCTTTACTCGTCACGCGTGGCGGAAAAAGTTTCTTCGAAAGCGGTCGAGCTCTACGGCGGTTACGGATTTGTAAAAGATTACCCGGTGGAAAAATTCTGGCGCGATTCGAAGATCGGCGCGATCTACGAAGGCACGTCGAATATGCAGTTGCAGACGATCGCTAAGCTGATCACGAGCGGAAAATAGTTCGCCTTAAAGAGCGGGCGCAAGCAACCCTTCCCGACCTGAGAGGTGTCCGGCTTGAAAGGTAAATGTAGAGTCCAAATAAATTTGCAGTCCGGAAGGGTTGCTTGCGCCCGCTCTGATAATTTGTGAAATTAGCTTGTTTTATGGGCAAAAAGACTCAGAGGCAAAACCTATAATATTCTGATATGTCTGAGATAAACATTCGGCGAGCTACTATCCAGGACATCGACATGGTCGTCGAGCTCGCCCGTGTGACTTTTTGGGACGCCTTTGCCGGGCACCCGAAAAACGCTCCGCATGACACGGAAGAGTACATGGCGAATGCTTTCAGTGTCGAGCGCATGACCGGGCAGCTTTCCGATCCGGATAATATTTTCCTCGTCGCCGAGATCGACAATGAGCCGGCGGGTTATGCCCGGCTGGTGCGCCACAGCACCGAAGACGGCATCGTTGCCGAAAAGCCCCTCGAACTCAACCGCCTTTACGTCCACCAACAATTCCTGGGCAAAGGCGTCGGCCCGGCGCTGATGGAAAAATGTTTTGAAACAGGAAAAGAAAACGGCCACGATGTGATCTGGCTGGGCGTCTGGGAATACAATCCGCGCGCGCAGGCTTTTTACAAAAAATACAGCTTTCAATTTGCCGGTAACCATATCTTCCAATTCGGCTCCGACCCGCAAACCGATCTATTGATGCAGAAAGAGCTTAGTGGCCACGAATGACACAAATTACACGAATAAAACTCAAATAATTCGTGTTATTCGTGCAATTAGTGGCCAAAAAAATCTTGCTTTAAAATCACAGATGCATTATTGTTGCATTTATGCGACAAGTAATAAACCCGCCTAATCCCTACCTCAAATACTCCACGGACTTTTTGGGAGAGCCACCCCGTCAAACCAAGCTTGAGGTGTTCGAAGAGTACGTCACCAAAAGCGTTATCAGTAAAAGCAAGCTGCCGGGCATGGGCGACCGCTTTATCGTCAATTGCTATCGCGGCTGTATGCACGGCTGCACCTATTGTTTTGCGCGCCGGTATCACGAGCTGCTCGATTTCGGCTGCGGGACGGACTTTGAGACCAAGATCGTGGTAAAACCGAATGCGCCGAAAGTTCTGCGCGAAGAATTGAAGCGGTCGGGTAAGAACGTTCCCCACCTGGAATTTTCTTTTGCCACCGATCCGTATCTGCCGCTCGAAGCGCATTATGAATTGACGCGTGAGTGTCTTAAAGTGTGTGCCGAATTTCAGATGCCGGTCGGCATAATGACAAAATCACCGCTTATTACACGGGATCTGGACATTCTGACAAAACTGAAAAGTGTCTCGGTGTACCTTTCAATTCCGTTTTATACCAAGGAGAAGTCGAATCCTTTCGAGCCGTATGTTCCTGTTCCAGAAGTACGCTTTCGCGCAATGGAAACCCTGGCCAGTGCGGGGATTCCGGTGGGTATCGCTATTGCGCCGGTCATTCCCGGCTATAACGAATCGGATATTCCGAAACTTTTGGAAAGAGCTTACAACTGCGGAGCGCGATCGGCGTTTATGAATATGATCCATTTCGATACTGATTCGATACTGGATTATTTTCTACAGAAACTGCACGAACGCGTTTCGCCGACCCGCGCGCAAAAAATAATCAACACCATCAAGCGCGAGCGGGGCGGCAACCTGCGCCACCGCAATTGGGACGAGCGCGGCGCCGGAAAAACCGAACAGTGGGATGTGACCCGAAAGCTGTTTGATTTCCACTATAAGCGGCTGGGTTTTGGGCGCAGGCGTGAAGCTGAGCCGGAAGAAAAATCGATTGAAGAAAGGCCGGAAATCGTCCAGCAAAAACTTTTTTAACCACAGAGCTCACAGAGAGGAAACTGAGAAAATTTATTTCATACTCTGTGATCTCTGTGAGCTCTGTGGTTAAATATAAAACATGCAGAACCGTATCGATGTTTTCAAACAAATGTTGGCCGATGATCCGTCGAACACGATGGTGATGTTCGGGTTGGCGAAGGAGTATGAAAAGCTCGGGCAAAATGACGAAGTTATTGCCCTGCTGGAAGGCTATCTCGCCCAGGCCGACGATGAAGGCAATGCCTACGGGATGCTGGCCAAAGCCTATGACGCGGCCGGCGACCGCGAAAAGGCCAAAAGTGCTTTAGAACGAGGTATTTCCGTCGCCCAGGCGCACGGGCACCCGTCCATGGCCTCGGAATACAAGATGACTTTAGACATCGATTACGCCGACTAACCCTCAAAAAATTTCCATTTTTAGTTTCCCCGAAATTAAGTTATTCTTTAACGAACAAACTAAATCTACCTCCCTGCGCTGGATACTGTATCGTTTAGCGTTTAATATTGAATATTTGCCAACTAATATCGCGATCATAGGTGTTTAAATAATGGAAACTGCAACCGAAAAAACCGCTACCCGGGTATTGAAATTGAGCAAGGCTGCCGCCGGCGAACCTGTCTTAAAAGATCTGGAGCACGCTTCGGACAATGGTGCCAGCCACGGGCTGGATAAAGAAGCGCTGATCGGCATTTACCGCACAATGTTTCTCTCTCGCCGCATCGACGACAAGGAAATTCAGCTTAAAGGGCAGAACAAGATCTTCTTTCAGATCAGCGGCGCCGGGCACGAAGGCATTTTGGTTGGCGCGGGCCTGGCGATGAAGTCCGGCTACGATTGGTTTTATCCCTACTATCGCGACCGCGCGCTGATGCTGCAGCTCGGCATGACGGCCGAGGAAATGCTGCAATCCGCCGTGGGTGCCGAAGCCGACCCAAATTCACACGGCCGCCAGATGCCTTCGCACTGGGGCTCGGTCCGTCTTAATGTCCCTTCGCAATCTTCGCCTACAGGCACGCAGGCGCTGCAGGCGGTCGGCGCGGCCGAGGCCACTTATCGCGCGTCGATGGTCAAGGAAATGCAGGACAAGGTCCTCGGCTTTAAAGGCGATGAAGTCGTCTATATGTCGATCGGCGACGGCACCTCGAGCGAGGGCGAAGTCTGGGAAGCGCTTAATACGGCCTGCAATCTGAAACTGCCGGTGATTTTCCTGGTTGAAGACAATGGTTATGCCATTTCGGTCCCGGTCGAAGTAGGCGTGGCGGGCGGCGATATCTCGCAACTGGTTTCCGGTTTCCCTAATCTTTACATTCAGAAATGCGACGGCACCGATCCGCTCGAATCGTACGAAACTTTCAAACGGGCAGTGGAATATTGCCGCGCGAAAAAAGGCCCGGCTTTCGTTCACGCCAAAGTCATCCGTCCTTATTCGCACAGTTTGTCGGACGACGAAAAACTCTATCGTCCGGCCGAAGAGCGTGAACAGGACGCCACGGTCGATCCGATCAAAACGTACGCGGAATATTTGATGACCGCGGGGCTGGCTTCTTCGGAAGAGCTGGAAAAGGTTCGCACCGAGGTGGATGCCGAAGTGAACGCCGCCGCGGATGCCGCGCTGGCTTCGCCGCAGCCCGCGCCGGAAACGGCCCTTCGCAATGTGTTTTCGCCGGACGTCGATCCGACCGACCGCAAGCTTTTCGATACCGAAGAAGGCGTGGAACTTTCCGGCACCGCCGGTACGATGGTCGATCTCATCAACCGCTGCATGCATGAGGAAATGGAGCGCGATCCGCGCATCGTCGTCTTTGGCGAAGACGTAGCCGATTGCTCGCGCGAAGAATATCTGGAAACGGTCAAGGGCAAAGGCGGCGTGTTTAAGGTGACGGCCAATCTGCAGCGCAACTTCGGCTCGGCGCGCGTTTTCAATTCGCCGCTGGCCGAAGCGAACATCGTCGGACGCGCCGTCGGCATGGCAACGCGCAATTTGAAACCGGTCGTCGAGATCCAATTTTTCGATTACATCTGGCCCGCGTTTCACCAGATCCGCAATGAAGTGGCGCTGATGCGCTGGCGCAGCGACGGCGATTGGAAATGCCCGATGGTGATGCGCGTTCCGGTCGGCGGTTATTTAAAAGGCGGCGCGGTCTATCACTCGCAATCCGGCACGACACTCTTTTCACACACGCCGGGATTGATGATCGTGTACCCCTCAAACGCGCTGGACGCCAACGGGCTGCTGCGCACGTCGATCCGCTGCGACGATCCGGTCTTGTTTTTGGAACACAAGCACCTTTACCGCCAGGTCTATAACAAATCGCAGTATCCGTCGAACGAGTTTTTGATCCCGTTCGGCAAGGCGAGAAAAGTGCGCGAAGGCAGCGACCTGACCATCATTACCTATGGCGCGCTGGTGGAGCGTTCCAACCAGGCCTGCAAGCGGCTGGAAGCGCAGGGCATCTCGGTCGAGCTGATCGATCTGCGCACGCTGGTTCCCTACGATTGGGAGGCCGTCGCCGAAAGCGTCAGGAAAACCAATCGCGCGATCGTGGCGCACGAAGACCCTGTCTCCTGGGGCTACGGCGCGGAGATCGCCGCGCGAATTGGAAACGAACTTTTCGAATATCTCGATGCTCCGGTCCGCCGCGTCGGCGCAAAAGATACGTTTGTCGCCTATGCACCGCAGGTCGAAGATTTCATCCTGCCGCAATCGGAAGACGTGGAAAAAGCCGTGCAGGAATTGATGAAGTACTAAAACTGTAGCGCCGCCGTCTCGGCGGCTGTCGTGGCAGCGTCTCGCTGCCACTTTTATTTAGCGGGCAGGATGCTTGCGTATCTCCACTTTCAAAAATAACTAATGTGTCGGCGGGACGCCGACACGACAGCCCCGCCAGACAATGTGACGCTGGCGCTACAATTTCTGCCTTTCATCTCCCTAAAACTTCCATTCGTTTAAGAAAAATTGTCTTTAGCGGCTGTTGCCGCTAGTTTATACTTTACGTAAATGGATCCACTCAACGCGGCATCGCTGGTAAACCTGCTCGGCTTTACGGTCGGCGTGGCGTTGTACGGGCTTTTGCTGGCGATGGTCATTCGCCACCGGCAGGCGCCCGGTCAGGCCAGCGAAAAATTCCGGCCCGATCTTCTCCTTCTGACAGCCGCGGTGCTTGGCATTCTCTGGAATGTAGGCGAGCTTTTTACTTTTATCCGCCAGGATTTTAATCACACTGAAGTTTCACCGCTGTTGACCGCCATTTCTTTTTCGGCGCTGGGTTTTCTGCCGTCGGTGGTGGTGCACAGTTCGCAAAGGGGAAATTCCAAAGCGCGGCTGCTGACATTTATCGCCTATGCCTTGAGTGCCTTTGCCGCGGTACTGTACCTGGAATCGGCGATAGTTTACGGCGTCGCGCCCTCGAATCTGGCGCTGCAGGTATTGACCTACGGTTCGCTGGCGCTGCTGGTGGGGCTGCTGTTCTTTACTTTCCGGAAAAGCCTTGAGCGAAAACTTGTACTGGCATCGGCGCTGGGTGTTTTTGCGGTGTCAGCGCTGCATTTAAGCGGCATCAGCGGAGGCGCGGAAGAAAGATCCTGGCTGATAGAACTGGTAGCGCATCAATGTTCGCTGCCGCTGGCGCTGGCGCTTTTGCTGCAGGATTTTCGTTTTGCTTTTGCCGATCTTTTTCTCAAACGAGCGTTGTCGCTGATGCTGGTTTCACTGACGGCTTTCGGGTTGTATGTTTTTATCGGCGTTCCGCTCCTCTCCTTGCACGAAGAGCACGCGCGAAACGACGTGCAGGCCACCGGAATAATGCTCGCCCTCTGGGTAGCGACCGCGCTGGCCTATCCGAAACTGCATCAATTTGCTGTCTGGTTGGTGGATAAAGTGGTATTGCGCCGGGCGAATTACGCCGTTCTGCGCAGTGAGATCGCGGCTTATATCGAGCAGACCGAATCTACCCCGGAGATACTGGACCACGTCTGCCGTTCGCTCTCTGTCGCGCTGACCGCGCACAGCGCGATCTGGGAAGAGACCATGGAGCCAGCCGAGAACAGCTCCACTGTTAATGCCACCGCCTTTTACGCCGAAGTTTTTATCCCGGCGGTCGAAGCGCCGTATTACAAGATCATCCTGCAGGATTTTCTCGGCGGGCGAAATCTGCTTTCGGATGAAGTGGAAGTGCTGGAAAGCATCGCCCTGATCTCCGCCCGGCGGATAGACGTGCTGCGCGTAACCCGGCAGCGTCACGAACAGGAAATGCGCGAGCAGGAATTTTCCAAACTCGCTACCGAAGCGCAGTTGACTTCCCTGCGTTCGCAGATCAATCCGCATTTTCTTTTTAACGCGCTGACGACGATCGGATATCTTATTCAGACCTCGCCGGACAAGGCTTTCGGGACGCTGATGCGGTTGACCAAGCTGCTGCGCTCGCTGCTGAGTTCGACGGAAGAATTTTGCGCGCTGGGCGAGGAGATAAAACTGATCCAGGCCTATCTGGAAATTGAGCAGGCGCGGTTTGAAGAGCGGCTCGAGGTAGAGATAGCCGTGGCCAAAGACCTGGAAAATATCCGCGTGCCTTCGCTAATACTGCAGCCCTTAGTAGAAAATGCCATCAAGCACGGCATCTCCAAAATGGCCCGCGGCGGCCGCGTGGAAATATCGGCGCGGCTCGAAAATATCGGCGAGAATGTAAATTTGATGCTTTCGGTAAAAGATACCGGCGCGGGGATCGACACCGCGGAATTGCCCGGACGGCGAAAAGAAAGGATCGGCTTGAATAATATCGAGCAGCGGCTGCGCTCTTATTACGGGGCAAAGGCCATGCTCGAGATCGAAAGCGCGCCCGGCACCGGCACGACCGCGAAGATAGTTTTGCCGGTATCGGCATCGTTTGGCATTTGATGGGTTTGCTGTGACGCTTGGGAATGAGGTCAGAACCGGGAACGGTAGTGACCGGGTTTCTGGTGGCGCTTTAATTGTGAATGATTAATGAATAAAAAGAGTTGCTAATCATTATTAAATCACTTAAAAAGAACCCGGTCACTACCGTTCCCGGTTCTGACTTCATTGCCATGGTCTCGATAGTATTTTGTGAAGATGAGCATGTATAACGTATGAACAAACTCAGAATTATCATTGCCGACGACGAACGCCCCGCGCGTTCTTTCCTGAAAGCTATCTTGCAGGAATTTGAACAGGTGGAACTGGTTGGCGAAGCGGAAAACGGCTTGGAGGCCGTCGAACTGATCAAAGAGAAAAAGCCCGACCTTGCGCTGCTCGACCTGCAGATGCCCGAAGCCACGGGTCTCGAGGTAATAAAGCTGCTGCGCAAAAATCAACTGCCGCTCGTCGCTTTCGTCACCGCCTACGACGAATACGCCGTGCAGGCTTTTGAAGTGAACGCGGTCGATTACCTGCTCAAGCCGATCGAAAAAGCGCGGCTCCGGGAAACGCTGCAGCGAGCTTCGGAAAGACTGGAACAGTCGGAAGTGCTTGCCCACGAAGCCGAAAAACTAAAAACGGTCGCGGAAATTTACGATGATGCTTTTGAGCCGCGGTACCTGGAAAGAATTCCCGTCAAGCGCCGCGATGACATTTACCTGCTGCCCGTGCGCGAGATCGCGTCGGTCGTGGCCGATGGCGAACTGCTAAATATCACTACCGCGCAAAATCAGCGCTTTATCATCAACCACCGGCTGAAAGATCTTGAGGCGCGGCTCGACCCCAATAAATTTGTGCGGCTTTCGCGCGGGTCGCTGGCCAATGTCGAGATGATCGCGCGCATCAGCCCGATGCCCGGCGGCACCTACGCCGTGACCCTCAAAAATCAGCAGGAACTTTCCGTCAGCCGGCTGCAGTCAAAATTGTTAAGAGAAAGATTGCTGAAAATATAGCGTCGCGGCCTGCCGCAGCAATACGCGAGTAATAGGCGGAAACGCGACAGTTATGGAGCGTGCGATTTGTCGTTAAAAAACACGCTCCATAACTGCCCTGGTTTCTGCCTTCTGTCGCCCGCTAAAATCCCATCAGCAGATATTTACCATTCATTCTCCGATTTCCGCCGTTTGTGAAATTCTTCATCAGAAAATAAACGTTTCCCGCTAAGCTTCTTACTTTGTACCATCCCGGTTCAGGTCGGCCCAAATTATGAAGCACGCGATCAAACACACATTTCTCTTTTTGTTTTTACTTACGGCGATATCGCTGACGGCGGCCGCGCAGACCGCGCCTGCGAGTGGCCAGTTGAGCGGCAAGGTCACTTTCGGCAATGACGGTTCCGCGCTGCCCGGCACGACCGTTCGCATCGCCGAGCTAAAGCGCTCCACGTCAGCGGACGCCGATGGAAAATATGCGTTCGATAATGTTCCGCCGGGCCGCTATTCCGTCGTTTCGCATTTGGAAGGCTTTGCCGACCAGGCCAAGCCGGTGACGGTTACTGCCGGCACGCCCGCCACCGCCGATTTTCAACTTTTGATCTCCGGCGTCACTACCCAAGTCACGGTCAGCGCGACCGGCACCGAGCAATCCGCTTTCGAAGCCATCGAATCGGTCGCTTCGGTCGACACTAATAAGATCATCGAACGTTCATCGACCGGCATCGGTGAAGTTTTGGACACTCAGCCCGGTGTCGCCAAACGCTCTTCGGGACCGGGAAATTCACGTCCGGTAATTCGCGGCTTTGACGGGGATAGGGTGAAAGTCACCACGGATGGCGTGAGCGTCGGTTCGCTGGCTTCGCAATCGGGCGATCATGCCGAACCGATCGATGTGATGTCCGTCGAAAGAATTGAAGTAGTAAAAGGCCCCGCTACCCTGCTCTACGGCAGCAGCGCCATCGGCGGTGTGGTCAATGCCATCAGCGGACATGACGAGGGAGCGCACCCGGGCCTGCGCGGATATTTTTCCACCACCGGCGGAACAAATAACGATCAGGGTTCTGCCGCGGGCGGGGTCGAATACGGCACGCAGAAATGGATGATGTGGTGGAGCGGCAGCGGCCAGCGCACGGACGATTACACGGCCGGCGGCAATTTCGGCAAAGTCGAAAACACCTTTACGCGCAGCGCGAGCGGGACGCTGGGCGGCGGTTACTACGGCAAGAAAGAGTTTATCAGCGGTGATTACAATTTTTATCAGAGCCGCTACGGCGTCCCGCTGGATTTTAACGACCCTGATGCCGAACCGCACAGCCTGCGTGTCTGGCGAAATGATTTTCGCATCAACACGGGTTTTACCGACATTGAAAATTCTTTTATCACCGACGCAAAATTCACGCTTGACCACACCAATTATCGCCACCAGGAAATGGAAGACGATGTGGTGGGCACCACCTTTCGCAACCGCGTCTACAGCTACCGGGGAATGTTTGACCAGCGTAAGACCGGGAAACTTACCGGGCGATTCGGCTTCGAAGGTTTTTATCGTAATTTTTCCACGGTCGGCGATGAAGTTCTGATCGACGGGCCGGTCAAGGAAAATTCTTTCGCGGCATTCGGCCTGCAGGAAATAAATTTCGAACGCATGACGTTCCAGTTCGGCGGCCGCATCGAAAACAACCGTTACAACCCGGTCAACCCGACTTTGACCGATCGAAGTTTCACGGGAATTTCTGCGGCCGCCGGCGTGCGCATCGGGGTTTGGAAAGACGGCGCTTTTGTCGCCAACTATTCTCACGCCGAACGCACTCCTGCGCTCGACGAACTTTATAATAACGGCCCGCACGACGGCACGCTCGCTTTTGAAGTGGGCGATCCGGCGCTAAAGATGGAAAAAAATGACGGGCTCGATCTCTCGCTGCGCCAGCAAAATAAATGGCTGCACGCCGAAGCAAATCTTTATTACTACAGCATCAAGAATTTTGTTTTCCTGGCTCCGACCGGTGTCATCGATCCAGGCAGCGGTTTTGAGATCACAAATTACTTGCAGGGCGACAGCCGCTTTATGGGGACCGAGCTAAGCGTGGACATGAAACTGCATAAATATCTCAATGTCCTGGGCGGCTTTGATTATGTGAACGCCAAGTTGAAGGGCGGGACGTTTCTTCCCCGCATTGCGCCGGCGCGCGGGCGCTTAGGCGTGGACTTTCATTACAAGGGGGCCAGCATTCGCCCGGAATATATTATGACGGCGACCCAAAATAAAGTTTTTGTTAATGAGACACCGACCGATGGATATAAGCTTTTTAATATTGCGGGCTCGTATATCTTTCTTAAAAAGCATTACGCTCATATTTTCTCGGTCAATGCCTACAATTTAGGCGATGCGTTTTATCTGAATCACATTTCCTTTATTAAGGATATAGCTCCGGAGATCGGGCGCGGCGTGCGCTTTGGCTATACCGTCCGGTTCTTCTGACAAGTGTGCGCCGCTTCAGGGCAGAAACCAGGGCAGTTCCGGTCGGAGCGCGGACGGTTCGTCCGCAAAGATCGCGAAGCGATCTAAAATGTAACTATAAAAATGACGCTTCAATTAGCTCGTCTTATGAACGCTGCCCGTTCATTGCGGACGAGCCGTCCGCGCTCCCAGTATCTGCGCTTCCGGTAAAAACCTGCTTTGCTTTCACTATCCAAATAATTTAGTCTAACCTTATACTCCGCTGCCGCCTTTTTGGTGCATCTAAGTACGGCGGAGTTATGTTTATTATGCGTAGTACCAGCCAAAAAAAGGTCAAGCTTTCGCAGCGTCTAAATGCCGCGGCAAAATCCCCGACGCCGTTTCGCGATCTGGCCGGGAGCCTTTCCAGCGTGGCGCGCGAAGCCCTGGCGGAGGCAAATTCCATAATTGTCGAGCATGTTTCCGTGCGCCTGGCGCGGCTGCCAAAAAAATTTGACGGCTTTCGCATCGTGCAGCTTTCCGACATACATCACAGCCCGTACACGGACATAAAGCACATCATGCGCGCTTTTAACCAGGCCAATGAACTTGCGCCCGATATCATCGCGCTTACCGGCGATTATATATCGCACGACGCCCGTTTTATTCCGCCGGTGGTGGAAGCGATGGGCAAGCTGCGCGCAAAGCACGGCGTGTACGCGGTGATGGGCAATCACGATCACTGGACGGACGGCACCCTGATCTCGGATATGATGAAAAACGAGGGGATCCGTGTGCTGAATAATGAAGGCTTTCGTTTTGAATACAACGGAGCTTCGATCTGGCTGGCCGGGGTCGACGATCTGCTGGTGGGATTGACCGATCTTCCGGCGGCTTTAAAAGGCTCGCATAAAAAGGAAATGAAATTGCTGCTGGCGCACAATCCGTCTATCATCCGGATGGCGGAACCTGCCGGCATAGACCTGATGTTGAGCGGGCATACGCACGGCGGGCAGATCCGCTTGCGCGAAACAAAGGAGAGCATTCTTTTCCCGCGCCGGCAAAGGCGTCTGTCGAGCGGGCTGCACCGCCGCGGCGACACCCAAATTTACATTACGCGCGGAATAGGGACCGTGGTGCTTCCCGTTCGCTACGGCTGCCCGCCGGAAGTATCGGTTATCGAACTTAAAACAGAAAATGTCCAGTAGAGTACTGACCATTCCCAATATCCTGACCTTTATGCGCATGGCGCTGATCCCGATCTTTGCCATTTTGCTCTACTACCAGGAATTTAGCTGGGCGCTGTTCGTTTTCCTGGCCGCGGGTCTTTCCGATGGACTGGACGGCTTTATCGCGCGCCGGTTTGACCAGCAATCATCTTTGGGCCTGATCATCGACCCGGCCGCTGACAAACTGCTGATGACCACCGCCTTTATTGCCCTGACCATCCCGGGCATGGTTCCCTCGGTCAGGCACCTGCCCATCCCGTTTTGGGTGACGGCGCTGGTGATCGGCCGCGATGTCGTTATCGTGGTAGTTGCCGGCGCGATCCATATAGTTACCGGATTCCGCGGATTTCGCCCGTCTTTACTGGGAAAGATCAGTACCGGCGTACAGGTCGCCGCCATCGGGCTGGTGCTGATCGCCGCTGCTTTTCCCTCGATAAACGGCTTCTATCTGCCTGTGGTTTATGCATTTGTGGGCGCTTTTGCCTTCTTTTCGGGTATGCATTACGTTTGGCATGTCGCCAAACTCCTCAACGAAGACGGCAAAAATCGTGAATAGAAAATAGTGAATCGTGAATGGTCAGAGCAACAGTTCACTATTGATCATTTCACCATTTACGACCTAACGGTCGCTACCGCTCCGATTCTAACGCCCGCATGTCTGGAGACTTTCTATTCACTATTCACGATTTACCATTCACTAGTAAAAATAACTGTTGTAATTTGTTAAACATTTTTATTAAAATGTTTGTATTGCCGATCGTCCTGCGGCAACGCCTTTTCCGGGAGATCTTTCCCGGCGTTCTTCCATTAAAAAGGCGAATGATCCTGAAGTAGAAGGAGATCTCAATATGAACGGCGAAACTTTCGCGGTCGTGACGACCGACGGTCGAGAGCATCCTGCTGTCGATATGGAAACCATAAAAAGATGGTATGTGGAAAAACATCTTAATGACGAATCGCTGATCTTTTCTTCCGAGGCGGGAGATTGGCGGCTGTTGGGCTGGATGTTTGATATTCGTTCATGGGGAAGAAATTCCGGTGAAGCCGGAGCACAATCTGCGGATTCCGAAGAAAATCAACCGGTTTATTTTGAGGAAATAACATCGCTGGCCGTGCCTCCTGACGCCGATTTTCAAACCATACAGCACACCGCCCCCGAACATTATCACTCGGTTGCAAAACCGCAGCGAAGGTCCATTCCCGGAATGACGGCGCTGGCTACGCTGGCCGTTTTTTCGGTTTTCGGCGCGATCGCATATTTGTTGCTGGTAAATTTTGTCTTTTACCAGGATACGATCTCTTTTTCGAATAACAGTGAGATCACGGCGCTAAAAACGCAGGTGATCGGAAAACCGTTCAATGACCCGTCCGGCGTTAAGATAAATTTGCCCGGCGGGTGGAGCCTGGTTTCGCCGAACACACCGGAAGCAAAAGTTCAGGCGCCGGACGCGAAGATGTTCGCGGTGAATTTTGATAAGAAAATGTTTGCCGCCCTCCAGGTGCTGCCGGCGGACACGGCCAAAGCGCACATGAAAGAAAAGATGTCCGAGATCCTGCAAAAGTACCGGGTCAATACCGTCGGGCCTTTTAGCGTGATCGCCGATTACGATGTCCAGTTCGGAAACTACCCGGCCCGCAAAAGTATCTTTAGCCGGCGCGACAGATCGGTGGATGCGAGTACCACCACTCATTTAATTGCCGCTCAGGACAAAAATAATTTATACATTTTTCAGATCTGGGCCCCGTCGGACAAATACTCGGCGCTCTCGGCCGATTTTGACCAGACCGAAAAGACATTGAGTTTACCGTAGCCCAAAAGCGCCCTTTAATAATCAAAAAGGCAGAAACCAGGGCAGTTATGGAGCGTGTGTTTTTAGTTCTTAGTTTTGGATGCTGAATTTTGAATTTGACCTTAATAAGAACAAACTAAAAATTCAAAACTCAAAATTAAAAACTATTACACGCTCCATAACTGTCGCATTCTGCCTTAATCACAGGAAATTCCCATACCGCAGCGAACCGTTTCAAACGCCAGGCCGCCCCAGGTCACAGTCATCAGAGCAAAGATCAGCACGCCAACGATCAGATTAGCCGGGTGCGCGGCCAACTTGCCGCCGGTCCTGAAAGATTTGATCATCGGGACAAGGTCCAGCACGAACGCTACCGGTAAAGCCAGCATTCCGCCCAATATCACAGCCCGGCCTAACATATTGACTTGCTGGCCGTCGACGCTGAGAGCGTATTTAACCGGCGCTTGAAGCAGCTCGATATCCAGAAAAAATATTGCGGCTAAAAGCCCGATAGGCAAAGCAAGAATAAAACTAATGCTTGCGGCTGGTATTGGATCTGTAATGTTTTTCATAATTTCTCCCGGCCTGATCTGCAGCGCATGTTCCCGGACGATCCCGGTGAGCGTTTCCGCAAAGGTAAATAGCTCAAAAATGTGTAATGGCTTCCCCTGGTCTTTCCGTTCAGCGCAAAGATCGTCAAAGGTCTGCATCATCGATTCACCGAGGCGCTCTCGAAACGCCCGGGGATAAAGCATAAGAAGTTTTCTGTATAAGGCGCGATACATCTTTAATCACAATTGGGAACACCCATCCAACAGGGATATTGATCGACCACAATATGCCCGACAAAAAATGCGAATACCAGAAAGATGCCGGCCGCCAGAATAAGATTTAAGGGGCTGGCTGCCAGACCGTTCCCGACGCGGATACTTTGCCCGATCGGCCGGAGGATAATTATGAACGCGACCGGCAGCAGCAGGGCCAGCACAAGTACGATCAGAGAACCGATCACATCCGGCTTGTCCGGATCCGGATCGTCAAGCCAGGCAGCAAACGGCGGTTCTATCCCAAACTTGAACAGAAAAAACATGATCGTCATTGGCAGGGCGAGGATAAAACTGACGATCGCCGCTCGCCGCGAATTTGAGATCTTTTCGTTCATAGAATTTCTTTGAGTAAAATGGAACAAATGCTCCGTGATGACTCCCGCGCAAGTGTTAAAACAGAGGCTGAGGACGAATCCAAATGCCGTCCCTGCTCCTTCCGCACTCTTTACCCGTTCTCTCCAAAGATCGTCAAAGGTCTGCATCATCGATTCACCAAACCGCTCGCGGAAAGGCTTTGGGTAAAGAGCGACTAATTTTCTATACAGCTTTCGGAAAGCCGAATATAGTTCATCCGCCATAAGCAAATGTTTTTGGTAAAAGCTCGCGTTCGTTCGTTATCGTCACCAGATGCCTCAAACGATCGAGCTCTTCGGCCAGGGCCCGTTCACCGGCGCCGGTGATCTTGTAATAAATGCGCCGGGTGTCACTCGTATCGGGCATCTCGGGATCCGCGCGCTTGTCGCTTTCAACGACCAGCCCGGCATCGAGCATTCGCTTGAGCGACCCGTAAAGCGTCCCGGCGCCCATTCTAACCTTTCCCTGCGAATCGGTTTCGACCTCTTTCATTATTCCGTAGCCGTGTCGCTCGCCGGTGGAAAGCGCGAGCAGGATATGAAAGACAGCCGGAGTTAAGGGCGTTTGGTTATTCACGATGTTAGATTATATCCGTTGCGGATATATGTCAAGCTTTTTGGGGCAGAAACGCCACAGTTATGGAGCGTGCTCATGATCTTTCAAATTTTCAGGCAGAAACGCGACAGTTATGGGGCGTGCCTCATGATTCAAGTTTTCAGGCAGAAACGCGACAGTTATGGAGCGTGACTAATAATCTATTGAATTACATTTACCGAGTCAAAAGGTCGAATTTGTTCCTTTATACCCAGACCCTAATTGAAAACACGCTCCATAACTGTCGCGTTTCTGCCTTTTTCTCTTAAATCTACATCAACTCGCTAAATAAAACTTGACAATGACACACTCAACTATTATCCTAATATAACTTTCAGATGGGTTGTATTGACTTTATTAACGCCAGCATTCTGAAGGGCGAATTCATTATTGGAGAATTATATGAGCAAAATTATTGGAATTGACCTCGGAACGACCAACTCGGTCGTGGCGGTAATGGAAGGCGGCGAGCCGGTGGTGATCACCAACGCCGAAGGCGGCCGTACCACTCCTTCCGTGGTTGCGTTTGCCAAGGACGGCAACCGGTTAGTTGGACAGGTGGCGAAACGCCAGTCTGTGACCAACCCCGAAAACACACTTTATTCGATCAAACGGTTTATGGGACGCAAGTATGAAGAAGTCGAAGGAGAGATCAAACAGGTTCCTTATAAGGTTGAAAAAGCCTCAAACGGCGACGTTCGCATCAATGTGGACGGCAAGCATTACAGCCCGCCCGAGATCGCGGCCATGATCCTGCAAAAACTAAAGCAGTCAGCCGAAGACTATCTCGGCCAGAAGGTCGAAAAAGCGGTCATTACGGTACCGGCCTATTTTAACGATGCCCAGCGGCAGGCGACCAAGGACGCCGGCCGCATCGCGGGCCTGGAAGTCGATCGTATCGTGAACGAACCGACCGCGGCCGCGCTGGCTTACGGTTTGGACAAGAAAAAAGATGAAACGATCGCGGTGTTCGACTTTGGCGGCGGTACTTTTGATATCTCGGTGCTTGAAGTCGGCGAAGGCGTGGTCGAAGTAAAATCCACCAACGGTGATACGCACTTAGGCGGCGACGACGTTGACGAAGTTCTAATCAAATGGATCATCGAAGAATTCAAAAAAGATCAGGGCATCGACGTGACGTCCGACAAGATGGCCCTGCAGCGTCTGAAAGAGGCGGCGGAAAAAGCCAAGATCGAATTGTCGTCGGCGATGGAAACCGAGATCAACCTGCCGTTCATCACGGCCGATCAATCGGGCCCGAAACATTTGGTGATGAAACTCACCCGCGCGAAATTCGAAGGACTGGTCGACCCGATCTTAAAGCGGCTGATGCCGCCGGTGGAACAGGCCATCAAGGACGCGGGAATTTCGGCGAAAGACATTGACGAGATCGTACTCGTCGGCGGTTCGACGCGTATCCCAAAAGTTCAGGAACTGGTCAAGGAATTTTTTGGCAAGGACCCGAACAAATCGGTGAACCCGGATGAAGTGGTCGCGGTCGGCGCGGCGGTTCAGGCGGGCGTGCTGTCGGGCGAAAAGACCGACATCCTGCTGCTGGACGTTACCCCGCTCACGCTGGGCATCGAAACCTATGGCGGCGTGATGACGCAGATGATACCGCGCAATACCACCATTCCGACGCGCAAGTCAGAGATATTCTCGACCGCTTCGGACAACCAGACGAGCGTGGAAGTTCACGTGATGCAGGGCGAACGCCCGATGGCCGGCGACAATAGGACGCTCGGCAAATTCCATCTGGTGGGTATTCCCCCGGCGCCGCGCGGCGTTCCGCAGGTCGAGGTCACTTTTGATATCGACGCCAACGGCATCGCCCACGTTTCCGCCAAGGATATGGGCACCGGCCGCGAGCAAAAGATCACCATTACTTCATCGAGCGGCCTGGCAAAAGACGAGATCGACCGCATGGTCAAGGAAGCCGAATCGCATTCGGAAGAAGACGTTAAGAAAAAGGAAGCCGTGGAAGCGCGCAACCATCTTGACGGCTTAACGCACCAGGTCGAGAAAACCCTGAGCGAGAACAAGGAAAAACTCGACGCGGGAACGGTCAGCGAACTCGAGACGGCGATCGCCGAGGCGAAAACCGCGCTCAGCGGAAACGATGTTGAGGCGATCAACACCGCGTTCGGCAATCTGCAGACGGCTTCGCACAAACTGGCTGAAGTGCTCTATAGCAGCAACCAGGGCGGTGCGGCTGCGGACGCAGCGGGCGGCGGCGCGGAAGAACAAGCTTCGGCTTCTTCGGCCACGGCGGGCGCCGATAGCTCGGTACCGACCGGAGATGACAATGTCATCGACGCCGAATATGTAGACGTAGAAGACGAGAAGAAGTAAGGTAAGCACGTGAATCGAAAATAGTGAATCGTGAATCGGAAAACCAGTTCATGATTCACTATTTTTTTGAGAATATGGTTTAATCAGAAACACTAATTACACTCAGCTTTTTGGTGATTGTTATGACGATTCAACTGGATATCGATACACAGGTTTTGAGCGATCTTGATGAAGCACTTGGTTTGCTGAATGAAGATCGCGACAATGTTGTTCGCGAAGCTTTTGCCGAACTTGTGAAAAAGAAAAAACGTGAAGCTGAAGTAGCTCGTCGATACGCCGAATCTTACGCGAAACAGCCTCTCCAGCCGGACGAATGGGAGGTCGATGAAGAACAGCAGATCGAGGCTTGGAAAGATCTATGAATCGTGGCGACGTGGTCTGGCACAAATTTAAGGAACCGGATAAGACGCGGCCGGTTTTGGTTTTGACGAGAAACGGAGCGATCCCGACCTTGAATGCGCTCACAGTCGTACCGATAACCACTTCAATCAGGGACTTGCAGTCACATGTAGTACTGACGGAAGAAGATGGAATGAATGAACCGTGCGCGATCAATTTAGATCTGATCCAGACAGTCGCAAAGGATAAGCTTGGTTCCTATATTACGCATCTATCTGATGATCGTAGGAGCGAAGTTTTTGAAGCGATCAAATTCGCTTTCGGTTTTGACAGAATATAATTTTATTTTCGACAGATAGTTATTGTTTTATTTTAACTTATCGAAAAATGGCTAAAACTAATACAGATTATTACGAGGTCCTGGGTATTAAAAAGGGCGCGACGGCGGACGAGATCAAAAAAGCTTATCGCCGCCTGGCGCGCAAGCATCACCCTGACGTAAATCCTGGCGACAAATCCGCGGAAGATAAATTCAAGGGGATCACCGAAGCTCACGAAGTCTTATCCGACGAAAAGAAACGCAAGATCTATGACCGTTTCGGATATTATTCCGACCAACTGACCGCAGATTCCATGCCCTTTGGCGCGGGAACGGCGGGCTCACCCGGCGGCTTTGATTTTTCGGGTTTTAACTGGGAATCTTCCGGAGCACAGAGCGGGTCTGGTTCGAGTTTCCGCGATATTTTTTCCGACCTTTTCGGCGGCGGCGGCGGCGCAGGCACGCGGCGCGAACCGGAGCCTCCGCGCGTGCAGCCAAAACGCGGCGCGGATATTGAAATTCCCCTGGCGCTTTCGTTTGAAGAATCGGTCAAAGGCTTGACCACAAATATTACCGTCAATCGCTCCGAGCAATGTTCGCGCTGCAACGGCGCGGGCGATACGGGCGGCGCGGTCATTACCTGCCCGACCTGCAAAGGAGCGGGACAGGTGCAAAAAGTTGGCGGCAGATTACAGTTTGCGCAAACCTGCCCGGATTGCAGCGGCACGGGACGCCGGCGCGAACCCTGCACCGTTTGTCACGGCAAGGGCACCACGCCGAAAACCGAACAGGTAAAGGTACGCATTCCCGCCGGGGTCGATACCGGCTCGCGCGTGCGGATACCGAAAAAGGGCCATGGCGGACGCCTCGGTGCGCCCCCGGGCGATCTCTTTATCATTACCAATGTCGGCAAGCACAAATATTTCACCCGCAAAGGCGACAACATCTATGTGACAGTGCCGATCACCGTTCCGGAAGCCGCGCTGGGCGCACGGATCGAAGTGCCTACCGTGGAAGGAAAAGCACAGTTGAAAATTCCTGCCGGAACACAGTCCGGCCAAAAGTTTCGCTTAAAAGACAGAGGAGTGCCATCCCTGCGCAATACGGACATGCACGGCGACCAGTTCATCGAAGTGCAGATCACGCTGCCGAAAGTTATCTCAGAAGAAACCAAAGAAGTTTTGCGGCAGTTTGAAAAAACGAATCCCGAAAATCCCCGGAAGGTAATGGGGCTGGAATGACGGGTAATTGGCGGTTGGTAATTAGTAATTGGTAGTCAGAAAAACCGCTAACCAATTACCAACTACTAATCACCAATGACTACTTTATGAAACGCAAGGTTAAAACTTATACGATCAGCGCCGTGGCGGAGCTTTATGAGATCCACCCGCAGACCTTGCGCCTCTACGAACGCGAGGGGTTGCTGAAGCCTTCGCGCTCCGAAGGCAACACACGCCTCTATACCGATCCCGATCTGGAACGCCTGGAAGTCATCTTGTCTCTAACGCGCGACCTCGGCGTGAATCTCGCGGGCGTGGAAATCATTTTGAATATGCGCGAAAAGATGGATGAAATGCAGCGCGAATTTGAACGCTTCTTTGATTACCTGCGCAACCACGCCAAAGAATTTTCCACCTCCGGCGAACCGCCTTCCGATTCCGAAGCGCTGGTTCCCGTCTCAAGAATTTCCATCATTCATAGAAGGAAGAATTAAGACTTTTGAATACGTTCAGCCGCCGCGGAGCGGTGTTGGATATTAGCCGTGGGCGAAAGCCACGGAATAGATCGCAACCAGAGCCCTCCCTTGTAGAGGGCAGCAGACCTTCCTACGCCCTTTCAGGGCTTTATTAATAAAATCTTTACCGTGGGCTTTCACCCACGGCTAATTTCCGCGATGCCCTTCGGCATCAATAAATCCGGCCAAACCAATCTGACCTTCCAGCCATTCTTTTATTTCATTCCTGACGCGGCGAAATATCAACATCCTCGAGGCCTCGTCGCCGATCATTTCAGGAGGCGGGTCTTCGAAAGTTTGGTGGATCCGAATAGCTTTGCCCGGGAAAATAGGGCAGGTTTCCCTCGCGCTGTCGCAAACCGTAATTACGTAATCAAACTCCTGTCCGGCAAATTCCTCAACGGATTTTGAGCGCTGGCCGGAAATATCTATCCCGATCTCGCGCATAACTTTTATCGCTTCAGGACGCACCTTGCTCGGCTTAAAACCAGCGCTTTCTACTTCAAACATCCCGCCCGCGAGATGACGCAGTAATCCTTCGCCCATCTGGCTGCGGGCGGAATTTCCCGTGCACATTATCAGGACGCGTTTTTTATCGCTCATCAGATTTTCCTTTCAATAACCAGCGAAACAGGTAGGCAGCAAAAACGGCCGCCAAAAATTGCACCCCGATAAACGGCAGCACGTCCGCCGGGCGGACCCCGGCGAAGGTATCGCTCAGGCTGCGCGCCAGCGTCACGGCCGGGTTGGCAAAAGACGTTGAAGCCGTGAACCAAAATGCCGCTATTATATAAGTTCCCACCGCAAGCGGAATGGCGTTTGGACGCAGGCGAGAGCAGCACCGGATAACCGCCAAAAGACCGAAGGTGGCGATAAATTCACTGAGTAGCTGAGAGGCGCCGGTGCGCACTTTTGTGGAAGCGAAAAACACCGGCAGATCGAACATCAGATTTGCCAAACCGACACCCGCCAGCGCTCCCGTAATTTGTGCAAACAAATAAGCGGGAACCTCGCTCCACTTAAACTCTTTTATCAAAGCCGCCGAAACAGTGACCGCCGGATTAAAGTGCGCGCCGGAAATTTTTTCGAAGGCCGATATGAGCGCTATCAAAGCTGCGCCCACGGCCAAACTATTCGCCAGCAAAGTAATCGCGGCACTGGCGGGGGCGCCGGCGGCCAATCGTTCGCCCATTATTCCGGAGCCGATGATAGCCGCCAGCAAAAAAGCGGTGCCGGTAAATTCAGCCGCAGCACGCCTTAGATGGGGCAGCAGGTTTTGTTTCATTGATAGCTCCGGCTTCAAGTACGATCTTCCCAGTCGTCGCGCAAAACTCGTTTCCCTTTTCATCGGTCACGCAGCAGGCGTTCGATTCTCCAGCTTTAGGGGCTTCAGCGAGGTTGTCTTCCTTGACGACGAAAACTTCCCACTCGTTATTGTCAGGATCGCGCACCCAGGTTTTGTCCTGCAGCGCGTAACAGCAATTGGTGTCCATTTCATCGCGCGTGATCAAACCCTGTTCGACCCAGCGTTCGCGCATGGCTAAGACGTCTTCGGTCGAAGCCACCTGAATACCGAGATGCGACAGAGCTCCCCCACCTGAAATGCCCTCGAATTGCGCCTGATTGAGCGTAAAATTCAGCGGTGGGTTTTGCACATCGAATTTCGCATAGCCGGTGCGGACCTTGCTCGGTTCTATACAGAACATCTTTTTATAAAACTCAGTACTCTCTTCAACATTGCGCACCTTGATAGCCAAATGTGCTTTTAAGATTTCGATATTTTTGGTTTCGGTTGACATATTTTTTGCTCCTTTATAGATCAAATACGGTTTACCGTATCTGAATAATTAAACTACTCCTGCATTTCATATATGTCAAGCCATATTCCATATGTTATAATAATTTTGTGATGGCAAAAGAAAAGGCGTTTGATATCGGATTGTTTTTTGCGGCGCTGGCAGACCGTACGAGGCTGCGGCTGATCAACCTGATCGGCGATGATGAGGTATGCGTTTGTTTCCTGGTGGAAGTGATCGGGCCCAATCAACCCAAGATCTCGCGCCATCTGGCCTATCTGAAACGGGCCGGCCTGGTCAGCGTCCGGCGCGACTGGAAATGGGCGCATTACCGGCTCATCGAGCTCCAGGATCCGCAAGCAGCCCGCGTTTTTAGCGACGTCAAAAAATGGCTAAAAGACGACCCTGAAATGCAACAGGACCGAAAACATCTGGTAAAAATGTGCTGTCTGTCGCCGGCAAAACAGCCGGTCAGGATCCAGGGGGCGCCAAAGCCTTCCCAAATAAGCGTTTAACCGGTTATCTTTGGCCACCGGTCAATCTGACCATTCGGCTGAAAGTAATTCTTTTATTTTGACAAAAGCGTGTCCGATTTTATAAACTGTTTATGGTAGTTTATAAATGTTAAACAAACCGGTTTGACATTTGGAATAAGAACTAATGAAAACAGTTGTAGAAGCACCCTTCACCGGACAATCAGTCGAAGCCGTTTTGCTCGATGCCGATCTGTTCGTGAAATACAAGCATCCGGAACGGGCCGTGGCGCTGCTGAATCAGGCGATCCAGCGCAGCCCGCGTTCTATCTCTCTGCGCGAAAAATTGCGTGATGTTTTTATTTCGCTCAAAGAACCGACCGAGGCTTCGAAGCAATGCCTGGCGCTGGCAAATCTTTATATCAACCGCGAGGATTTTGAGAAAGCTTACGACCGGCTGCAGGAAGCCAAGCTGCTCGACCCGCGTGTCTCGGTTGCGCCGGGCCTGGAAGCCATCCGCCGCGCGCGCCGCCCGGATTTTGAAGCCACCAAGAGCCATGCCCCGGTAGAAGTGCGCAAAGATTGCGCGCTGGCCGGAAACCTGGCGCTGGTCAGCTTGTTTGACGCCGTGCATGTGATCGAAAATTCCGGCATGACCGGACTCCTGATCCTGAGGTCCGACCGGTACAACGGCAGCATTGCTTTTAACGAAGGCAAGATCGTCGATGCCGAAGCGCAGGGCCACAACGGCAAAGCCGCCTTCCGCCAGATACTGGAAATAAACAGCGGCTCGTTTGAATTCAACACGTCGGCGGATGAATTTCCGATCGTCATCAGCGTCAGCGCCAACACCAATTTCCTGCTCGACCTGCTGGCCGAAATGGATACGGAAAGAATGATGCGCGAGATCACCGAAGAAGACGAAGAATCTGAATTTTTAGAAGTTTAAAAAGAATCTCTCTGATAAAGAGTGATGCAAAGCGGAGTAGTCCTACCCGTTTAATAAAGCCCGGAAGCGAAAATCTTCCGGGCTTTTTTTCTGTAACGCCGCCTTCTTGTGAATAGCACCCTGCGTCAGCGTATGTGCTCGTCGTCGAGTATGAGGTCAGAACCGGGAGCGGTAGCGACCGGGTTAACGTCAGAGTTCAAGCTTCAGCTTGTCCCCTTACAATAAAAACAAACTAAAGTTTGAACTCTGAACCGTTTTATCTTTAAGATAACCTGTAATTAAAGTCGATTCGGTCGGAATTCTTCCATGAATGATAAAGGTCTGATATTAAAAAATGTTTGCGATCTGCTTTTGGATAATCGACGGGATGAGGCCTCATCAATAGCTCGTTCGGAATACCCTTTTACCATCAATCCTGTCGCAGGAAGAAAATATTAATTCATAAAACCTGAGAAACCCGGTCGCTACCGCTCCCGGTTCTGATACACATCGGCTGACGCCACTGACATTAGGCTGCCGTGCAGCCTTTGCGGACGAGCCGTCCGCGCTCCCAGTAAAGAGCTTACTCTTCCTCTTCCCTTAATTTCTCCAGCACCGAAAAATCTTCCAAAGTCGTCACGTCGCCCGCGACTTTGCCGCCGGAGGCGAGTTCCCTTAACAAGCGGCGCATAATTTTGCCGGAGCGTGTTTTGGGCAGCGCGTCGGTAAAGCGGATGTCGTCGGGACGGGCTAACGCGCCGATCTCTTTGGCGACATGAGCGCGGAGTTCTTCTTTGAGCGCGTCGCTTCCCTTGTGCGTGCCTTCCAGCGTGACAAAAGCGGAGATGGCCTGCCCTTTAAGTTCGTCCGGGCGGCCGACAACGGCGGCTTCGGCGACGGCTTCGTGTGAGACCAGGGCGGATTCGACCTCGGCCGTGCCAAGCCGGTGGCCGCTGACGTTGATCACATCATCCACGCGCCCCATGATCCAGAAATATCCGCGCTCGTCGCGGCGTGCGCCATCGCCGGCGAAATACATCCCCGGAATTTCCGACCAGTAAGCTTGTTTGTACCTTTCGTCGTCGCCCCACAAGGTGCGCAGCATCGACGGCCACGGGTGTTTGATCACGAGGTAGCCGCCTTCGTTGGGCCCGACGGATTCGCCTGGCCTGTTGACGATATCGACGATGATGCCGGGAAACGGACGGGTGGCGGTGCCGGGAACCGTCGGCGTGGCGCCGGGCAGAGGCGAGATCATTATCGTTCCCGTCTCCGTCTGCCACCAGGTGTCTACGATCGGGCATTTTTCTTTTCCGATCACCTGGTGATACCACATCCACGCTTCGGGGTTGATCGGCTCGCCGACCGTGCCCAGCAATCTTAGTGATGAAAGATCGTGTTTCAGCGGGTATTGCTCGCCCCATTTGATAAAGGCGCGGATGGCGGTCGGCGCGGTGTAAAAGATATTGACCTTATGCCGAGCGATGATGTCCCAAAAACGGTCAAAGTCAGGATGATTAGGCGCGCCTTCATACATCATTACGGTCGCGCCATTCGACAGCGGCCCGTAGACGACATAGCTGTGCCCGGTTACCCAGCCGATATCGGCCGTACACCAATAAATGTCTTCATCTTTCAGATCAAAGACCCATTTTGTAGTGATAGTCGCCTGGGTGATATAGCCGCCGGTCGTGTGCAAAATACCTTTGGGTTTGCCGGTGGTGCCGCTGGTGTAAAGAATGTAAAGCGGATGCTCGGAATCGAGTTCGGCGGCGGGACAATCTGCCGACGCGGTTTGCATTAAGTCATGCCACCAGTGATCGCGGCCTTCGGCCAGCGAAATTTCCGAGCCGGTGCGTTTGAATACGACCACGTTTTTCACGCTCGGGCACTGCACGGCGGCTTCATCGACGATGGCTTTTAGTTTTATTTCTTTGCCGCGCCGGTATCCGCCGTCAGCGGTCACGATCAGTTTGCACTGCCCGTCATTCACGCGGTCGCGAATGGCATCTGCCGAAAAACCGCCAAAGATAACCGTATGCGTGGCGCCGATCCGCGCACAGGCCAGCATCGCGATGGCGAGTTCGGGAACGAGCGGCATATAGAGCGCCACGCGATCGCCCGTTTCCACGCCCAGGCTCTTTAAAACGTTGGCAAATTTGCAGACCTCGGTATGGAGTTCACGGTATGTCAGCGTGCGGATCTCGCCCGGCTCGCCTTCCCAGATAAAAGCCTTTTTGTCCCCCCGCGTTTCCAGATGGCGGTCGAGACAGTTATAGGAAATATTGGTCGTCCCGCCGACGAACCACTTAGCATGGGGCTCTTCCCATTCCAGCACTTTGTCCCATTTTTTGAACCAGTGGATGTTTTCCTCGGCTATTTTTGCCCAGAATCCTTCAGGATCGGCGGCGGCCTCGGCATAGAGCTTTTCATATTCGGCAAAGCTCTTGATATGGGCGGCGGCGGAAAAGTCTGCAGGCGGCGGAAAAACACGGTTTTCGTGCGAAAAAGATTCGATGGCGGATTTATTGTCGGACATAGTCTTAATTTAATCTCGAAGTGCTGTTATCTGCAACTTTACGCAGCGCCGCCGTCCCGGCGGCTGTCCTGACGGCGTCTCGCCGTCAGATTCCTGCGCGGGCGGGACGCCGCACGACTGCCAGCGAGACGCTGGCGCTACATTTTTAAGTTACACTTCTGTTACAAAATTTTGCCCTCCGAGACTATCCAAACTACCAAATATAGTGCTAAAATTACGGATTAGTGCCATATCTATGTTCAGACTTCAACGTTTAGAAATTACCGGATTCAAATCTTTTGCCGATTACACCGAGGTGTTATTTACCGGAAACGGCATCACCGCGGTCGTCGGCCCGAACGGCTGCGGCAAATCCAACATCTCTGACGCTATCTCGTGGGTGCTGGGCGAACAGCGCGCCAAAGCCCTGCGCGGCGACGAAATGAAGGACCTGATCTTTCAGGGAACCGCCAAACGCCAGCCCAGCGGCATGGCCGAAGTCATTTTGCACCTGGTACGGACCGACGATGCTTACGAAGACGCGGATCTGGTCGAGATCGACGAAACTCTTAGCGAATACGATGAAAACGCGGTTCGCCTGGAAGATTTCGACCCGTCAGCGGAGGTTATAGCTGAACTCACGGAAACTGCCCAAACTATCGAACCCGTAACCAACGGTTCCGGCCCTCAGGGGCAGCAAAACGGAATGGCCTTATCAGCAAGCACGGGTGCCACGGGAGCGGCCCCGGCGATAGCGCCGGAGATGGAAGCGATCCCGGAAGCCCCCGAAGCCGCCGAAGCGAGTGTCGGCACCGCCACGACGATAAAAAAATACAGCAAACGGCACTGGCGTCCGCGGCACGTGGGCCTGGACTTTGCGCCGGGTGAATCCGTCAGCGTCACGCGCCGTCTTTATATGTCCGGCGAGAGCGAATACCTGCTCAATAATAAGGCTTGCCGCCTGCGCGATATCAATGACCTGTTTTCCGGAACGGGGCTTTCCGGCGCTCACTATGCCATCGTCGAGCAGGGCCGTATCGGACAGATCCTTTCCGCCAAACCGGCCGACCGCCGGGCGCTGATCGAGGAAGCCGCCGGCATCGCCAAATTCCGCACGCGCCAACGTGCCGCCGAAGTACGCCTGGAAACCGCGCGCACCAATCTGCGCCGCATTTCGGACATCGTTGACGAGATCGAGCGCCAGGCCAACAGCCTGCGCCGCCAGGCCGCCAAGACCCGCCGCTATAAGATCATGCAGGAAGAATTCCGCGGGCTGCTGGGCCAGGTCTTTTCCGCGGAAAACGAACGATTCGGCAAGCAGTTGGAAGAACTGCAGGGTAAATTATCCGCCGCCCGCGAAAATGAAACGACGCTGGCCGGTGAAGTGGCCGCGCTCGAAGAAAATTTTCGCGGTGCCACCCAGGCCGCCCGCAGCGTCGAGGAAGAGCTTTCCGAGCTTCGCGCCCGGCACGCCGATTCCGCCCTGCAGCGTGACCGCGACGCGCGCGAACTCGCCTTTCAGGAAAAACAGATCGAAGGTTTGAAAGAACGCCTGGCCGCGCTCCAGGGAGACATTGAAGTTTCCGAAAACAGGATTAACGAGATCACGGCGGAAGTAAAACGCTTGCGCGACGAAGAAGGAACGCATCGCACGGAAAGCGACCGCGAAGCGGAAGAATTGCTGGCCGCCGAAGACCGTTACCATACAAAAATGACGCGCCTGCGTGAAACGGAAGACCGGCAGGAAACAAAACGGGTCGAGCTTTTCCAGCACACTACCGCCATCGAGCGTTTTGCCGAGATCGCCCGCCAACTGGAAGATAACCGGGAAAAACTGCACGAGCGGGCGGGTGGGCTGGCCGTCGAAAGCGAGCGCGCCGCCGCTACCCATCAGGAAGTGCTGGCCCGCGCCAAAGGCCTTAACGAAAAGATCGATGAAGCTCGCGGAGCGCTTACCCGTATTCAGGAAAGAGAAAAACTGGAAGCTGGCCAGGCCGAAGAGACACGCGCGGAACTTCAGGGGCTGGAAAAAAATCTCCATGCGGTGCAGCAAAAACATTCGCGTTCGCAGCACCGGTTGGAAAGCCTGCAGGAACTCGAAGCCCGCTATGCGATCTATGAACCGCCGGTGCAGAAACTTCTCGGCGCTGCGGAGCAGATCGGCGTGAGGTTTGCCGGAACACTGGCCGATAAATTTAATGTCGATGCCAGGGTCGAGCGCGCGGTGGAAAATCTTTTCGGGCCGCTGCTGCAAACCGTGCTGGTCGAAACCGAAGGCGACGCTATTCGCGTCACCAAATGGCTTAATGCAAATAATATCGGGCGCGTGTCGATTTTGGCACTTTCCGCGTCATCTGGCACAAATTATGGCCCGGCGCAGCCCGTCGGCAATATCGCCGAATATCTGGGCGTTTCGCCGGAGTTTGTCCGTACACTGGCGCGTGTTTTTCCGCGCGAAATGTCGGCGTGGGTCACGGGAAATATCGACGCGGTCGATCTGAACCAGTCCGGCGTTTGGGTGACACTGGATGGCGATCTGATCGCGGGCGGAAAATTTTTCACGGCCGGAAAAGCGCCGAATGACGGCGAAGATTCAAGCCTCCTGGCTTTCAAACGCGAGATCCGCGAGCTGACCGCCGCTCTGGTAGAAATGGCGCTGCAGCTAACGTCGACCGAAGCTTCGGTGGAAGAAACACGCGCCTCTCTGCAGGAAAAAGAAGAAAAAGCAGCGGCGCTAAAAACCGAGATAGCCGGTTTTGAACGCGACCTCTTCGCCCAGGAGATCGAAGCTAAAAATCTGGCGCAGGAAGTCGAACGCGCGGAACGCCACAGCAAAGTTGTTGCCGATGAGATCGAGCAAACGGCGCAGGAAGTTCAGGCGGTCAGAGAGAGATCGCAAAAAACTCAGTTCGATGCCCGCGAAGCTGAAAGCGCGCGGTCGCTGGCGGCAGATGCCCTGACGCAGATCAACGCAAACTTAAATGACATTCGCAATGAGGTGGAACGTGAAAGCGCCGACCTCAGCGAAAAACGCGCCACTGCCGCCGCCGCTGCCGAACGCGGACGCGCGCTGGTTTCCTCGCTGCGCCGGATCGAGGTCGAACAGATCGAGCTCGAATCGCGTATCGCCCGTCAGACCTTTGAAAGGCGCGAAACTGAAAGCAAGATCGAAGAGACAACTGCTTCGATCACCGCGCTGAGCGAGAAGATAGCGCTGGTAGAAGAAGATCAGGCGCGCGAGCATGAAGAACTCATAGCCGCGTCGGAAAAACTGAAAACGGCGCGCTCGTCGGCCGACCAGATGTCGGAGAATCTGACGGAACTTAATCACAACGCCGCTGCCGCCCGCAATGCGCGCGGCGATCTGGAGATCACCCAGGCCGAGGTCACCACGCGGCTGGAAAATCTGCGCGAGACCTGCCAGCAGGAACTTTCGCAGACGCTCGAGGAGCTTTCCGCCACCGTCGAGTTTGCCGAAGATTTTGAATATGAGACCGGCCGCGCGCGGCTCGATGAATTGCGCCAGCGCCTGGAAAATTACGGTGCGGTAAATTTACTGGCGCTGGAAGAATTGGGCGAGGTCGAGGAAAGATTCCTGTTCCTGACCAGCCAGCGGCAGGACATCATCGACAGTATCAAATCCGCCGATGAAGCTCTGCGTGAGATCAAAACGCGCTCGCGCGAACGCTTCCGCGACGCCTTTGAAAAGATCAATGCCAACTTCAGTGAATTTTTTGTCGAGCTTTTTGGCGGCGGAAAAGGCGAGATGACCTTGCTCGAAGCCGATGATATTCTCGATGCCGGTATTGAGGTTATTGCCCAGCCGCCGGGCAAACGCCTGCAGAGCGTAATGCTGCTTTCGGGCGGTGAAAAAGCTCTCTCGGCCATCGCGCTGGTAATGGGGATCTTTAAATATCGCCCGTCGCCCTTCTGCCTGCTGGACGAAGTCGATGCGCCGCTGGATGAAGCCAACATCGGCCGATTTGTTAATAAGATCGACGAAATGTCTGAAAAAACACAGTTTATCGTGGTCACCCACAGCAAACGCACGATGGAATCTGCCAAGGCTCTTTACGGCGTTACGATGGAAGAAGCTGGCGTATCCAAGCTGGTTTCGGTAAGATTTGAGTGATGAAACGATCTCTCTGCTTGCTGCTGCTGGTATTTCTGGTGCCGGCGGTATTCGCTCAAGCTAAAAAGAAGCCCGTCAAGAAACCGGTGAAAAAGTCGGCGGCGGTAAAGGCTGAGCCGGCCTCTACCACTACAACAACTGCGCCCGCTGCGGCACAACCGACACCGGCTAAAAAAAATGAGCGGCCGGATGAAACCACCGGGGCCGATCCTAAAAAAAATAACCGCCCCGGGGACAAAACCGCGCCCAAGCCGGTCTATCCATTTTTTTACGAATTCCGCCAGCCCGCTTATGATGTCGATCACGTTGTGATCGAACACGATGACACGGGAAAAGGGACCGTCACTTTCAGCAACCGTGATTATGATGAGTCTTACACGGACCCTATCCAGCTTTCCGCGGTCACGATGCAAAAATTAAAAGGCTGGTGGGACGCGCTGAATTTTCTCGACTCGACGGAAGATTACCAGTCCGTTCGTCAATACGGACACCTCGGCACGATCAAACTGCGCTTGAAACGGGATAAACGCGAGCGCACCGCAGAATTTAACTGGACGGAAAATAAAGACGTCAAAGCGCTGATGGACGAATATCGTAATCTCGGATTTCAATTCGTCTGGATGTTCAAGATAGTTCTTTCGCGTGAAAACCAGCCTCTGGAAGCGCCCACGTTAATAAGCTCGCTGGAAGGAATGCTTAAACGCAATGAGATCTCCGACCCGCAGCAACTGACGCCGATCCTGAAAGAACTCAGCGAAGACGAGCGGATCCCGATGATCGCGCGGAATCATGCGGGAAGGCTTTTGAAACAGATCGAAGGAAAAAAATAGTACCTATCCTTAAAAGCCCCCAACGGGGACAAAGAAAATAGCCCAGGGTAAGTGAGCGAAGCGAAACGCCACCCTGGGTATCTGAAATCCCCAACGTTCCAGCCCTGAAAGGGCGGTAGAACCCCGTCAGTTCTGCCGCCCTTTTCAGGGCTGACAATTCATTGATCGTTCGGTACCCAGGGCTATTTTCTACAGTCCGCTACGCGGACATTAAGGCTCCGCGGTAAAGTCGAAGTTGGTTATGTTTCCGCCGGGCGTTATGGTACGCGCAGGCTGCGCAAAGGAGTAGCTTTTCGTCTGGACCGTGATAGTAAACGTGGCACCGGCTTGCAGCCCGGAGAAGTTGTACCAGCCAAACGGGTTTGTCAGCGTCGTTACCGGCGAGAGCAGATTTCCGCCTGAGATCGTAACCCTCGCATTGCTGATCCCTGCGCCGCCGGCGGTCATGATCCTTCCGCCGACCGATGTATTTGCTACCGGCACCATCGCAAAAGCGTGAACCGCGCCATTAAACACGCCGGTCCCGACAATGATATTGTTGTCGCTGATGCCGAGCGCCCCCGAAGAGGTATTTGTCGAAAGGTCCCAACCCGTGCCGCTCGGGATCAGGTCCGCCAGCCGGTGGGTGTTAGCACCGTCATAAAGGAACGGAATGGCAAATGCCGAGGAAGCGGTGCCCACCGCCCAGCCGTTTGAATTCACCGCGCGCGCGGAACCCTGGCTCGTACCGACGGGAAGCGGTATCGGCAATATGCCGTTAGCCTGCGTCCAGATAAACGGCAGCCCCGAACCCTGGTTCATCATGGAAGAGCCGACCACATGGCCCCCGTTGCTCACGCCGAATGCCAGGGCGCCGTTAGCGCCGCTCAGCGCGCCAACCTCTGAGGCGGAACTACTGTCCTTTTGGTACACCATACCCACGTTTCTGGCGGCGTTACTCGGGTCAATGCCCGTTCCGACGATCAGGCCGGAATCGTTGATACCAAAAGCCGTAGTAAAAAAGCAGCCGGCAGGGGTCGTTTGCGTTATTACCGTCACGTTGGCGCCGAAGTAAATAACCGCCTGCTGAGCACTGCCGCTATCGACCGAGCCGACCGCAAAACCTGTCGAGTTAACATCGTTGGCATCGCCCAGCGTCTCGCCCGGCGGAAGCGTGAGCTGGACCACCGACCCGTTTTCAAACCAGACCACCGGCAGGCGGGCCGTTCCAAAGAGCGACGTGGCGCAGGTGCCCACGGTGGTGACAAAGCCTTCAGAACTCGCGCCGTTAGATACGCAAAAGGCGCGGCCCGAAAGATTGGGCAGGCCGACGATCCCGCCGCTCGGCGTCCATTTGAACGCTTGTGCCCCGCCCGTGCGGACGGAGCGGCCGACCGCGGCGCCGCCCCTGGATACACCTAACCCTTGCGAGGCGGTGTCGCCGGCCTGGACGATGCCTATGTCGATGATCTGATATTGCGGCGGCAGCGGAATCCCGAGGTCTTTAGCGGGCCGCTCATCGGGTTCCGCTTTTTGGGCGCGAGACGGCGCGGGACTCGCAAAAAAGGCCAAGCCGGACAATATCGTAAAGCCAAGTAAAATAATCGGGAATGCGCGCCTTAAAGGGCGTGAAGAATGTATGTTCTGACCCATACGCCTACCTCCTTGGGATCTGGTGGTTGTAATTTAATGGAAATTCGAGTTTATCACAGAAAGAAGATGGGAAGCATTAGTAGGTGTCTGTTAGCAACGGGTCAGAACCGGGAACGTAGTGACCGGCTAAATGAGCGCAGCGAAAAAAACTAACAGCACCCAGCCCTTCGGAAAAGAAGCCGGTCACTACGTTCCCGGTTCTGACTTCGTACTAAAAAAAGGACGAGCCGCAAAACTCGTCCTTCTTTTATTTTAAGCAAGCGCCGTCTAAGGAATGAACGAAGCCGGAAGCGGCTTGTCTTCCGCGCTGCCGAATTGCGGGACGATCTGCACTCCCGAGGTCGAGCCGAGAATGAACCAGGCGCCGGTCGAAGGCCTGAAAACAGCGGCATCGGTTCGCCCGTCTCCGTCGTAATCGCCTGCCGCGGGTAAGTCGCCGGCCGCGCCGAATGGGAATGCGTAAACCCCGAAGGCCTCACTGGTAAGCACGAACCATTCTCCCGTCGAGGGACGATAGATGGCAACATCCGTTTTTCCATCGCCGGTATAATCGCCCTGCACAGGTTTATCGGTCGAAAGTCCGAACTGGAATGCCAACAAACCATCCTTGCTTCGCTGCACCCACCACTGCCCCAGCGAAGGGCGATAGATGGCGATATCAGCTTTGCCGTCTCCATCATAATCCCCGATCGCGGGCACGTCGCCGTCGGAACCGAATTGGCGGATGTCTATCCCGCCGCTAGATTTAGAGATGAACCAACTGGCGATCGACGGCCGGAAGACAGCCGCGTCCGCTTTGCCGTCACCATCATAATCGCCCGGCGCGGGTATATCCCCGGGGGATCCGAAAGTAAAAGCGTAGAACTGGTCGTCTTCACTTCTCTCGACAAACCATTCACCCGTTGAGGGGCGGAAGAAGGCAACATCCGTTCTGCCATCGCCGGTGTAATCGGCCGGCACCTGTTTGTCACTGCCGAGCCCGAATTGGTAAAGGCGATCGGCGCCGTCGATACTTCTCAGATACCACCACACGCCAACCGACGGCCGGAAGATCCCGACATCGGTTTTGCCATCACCATCGAAATCATAGAGAGTGCTATCGAGCGCCAGGTCGCGTTCGAACGCTCCCATGTCAGCCCGCACCACGCCGTCTCTGTTTCCATCTTTGGGGCGAGCAAATCCACGCTGATCGGCCGGTAAAACATTAGCCGGGTCGGCCGCGTCGATCGCCGGGCTTCCGGGAAGAAGCGCATGTGTAAGCGTCGGGCCGCCGTTGCTTGCCAATAAACCGAGCTTCGGATCCTGGCCGAGAATGTTTCCGGTGGTTGTGCCGAAGATCTTCGCGCCGGCAGTATCTTCGATCAAATTGTAACCCTGAGAAATCAGTTGCCCGGCGAAATCCGGGGAAGTCCCGGCTGTGTTATTCGCGATAATGGTATTACGAAGGTTGGTGAGGGCGCCTTCGTTCCCGCCCCCGCCGCCGGTCCCCGATGGCGAAGAGTTATTTGTGACGGTCGCGTGCACGATGTTTGCGACCCCTCCGAATAAATTATAAAATCCGCCGCCGCTGGTGCCGGCCGAATTACCGCTGAGCGTCGAGTTTGTCAGGTTCAACGTTCCGGCATGACTGAATACGGCTCCGCCGCGGGCGCCGGAACTATTGCCCGTGAAAAAAGAATCGGTGATCGATATCGTGTTGGAACTGCCGGTATTATAGACCCCGCCGCCGTCGCCCATCGCCGAATTATTGGTGACATTCGACCTCGTAATGATTACCACGGCGCTCTGATCGGTATTCATCACGCCGCCTCCTTTTCCTCCGGCCGTGTTGCCGGTGATGTTAGAGTCTCTGATGATGAGAGATCCGAAACCTGCATTCTGGATCCCGCCGCCGCCGCGAGTCGTGCCCGTTCCCAGCGCCTTGTTATCCTTCACCGTCGAATTAAGGATAGACATCCGGCCGCCGAAATTGACGATACCGCCGCCGTCGTCGATGACCGTGCAATTCCTTATCACCGAGTCCCTTATTGTCACCACGCCCTGACTGTTAAAGATCGCGCCCCCACTGCTGCCTGCGCCATGCGACCCGAAGGCCAGCGTAATATCCTCAAGCAGCAGCGAACTCAAAGTGGTCAATATCCTGACGGAATTATTTCCGCTGATCGTCAGCATATCCGCTCCCGTTCCCATGATCGCCAGGTTCCGGCCGGAATTTACGGTCAGCCCGGTACCGCCAAGCACTATCGTCTGCGGGATATTAAATACCGCCGGCGAGAAAAGGATGGCATTGTCCGGTGTCACGGCGTTGTTTGTCGCGAAGAACGCCTCGCGCAGCGAGCAATCGGCGTCACAGGCGTTATCATTCGTGTCAGCGGTCTTGGTAACGGTAAAGATCGTCACTTGTCTCTCATAGGCGCCCATGTCGGGCAGGGCTGAGCCGTTAAGGTCGCCGTCCTGCGGACGCGCGATCCCGCGCTGATCCGTCGCCGGGAAATTTGCCGGGTCGGCGGCGTCGACCGCCGGGCTGGCCGCATGAAGACTGGCGATCTCAAGAGTGATCCCGTCATTTGTGATCGCCAGTAATTGGGGATCCTGCCCGGTAATATTTCCTGTCAAAACGCCGGTTATCGTGGTGCCGTTAGTGTTTTCGACCAAATTATAACCCAGCGATGTCAGGGTGCCGCGAAAGTCCGGCGCCGTGCCGCTGTTGGTAGTATTATCCGCGACAATACTATTGCGGGCGCTGACCGGATTTGAATTAAGGTTATAGATACCGCCGCCGCCTCCCGTACCGCTCGCGTGATTCTGACAGACAGTGGTATTCGTTAAACTTACCGCGTTGCTGTTATAAATACCGCCGCCCTCCCTGGAGGCGCCGTTGTTACAGATGGTGGTATTGGTAACATTCAGAGCGGCACCCACACTGTTGCTAAAAATACCGCCGCCGTCGAGCCCTGAATTAAATGTAACGGCCGAATTATTAATATTCACGGTCCCTCTGAAATTGTGGATCCCTCCGCCGCCATGATTTGGCCCGGTCGAAACGGTATCGGCAGCATTTTCACGCACCCGCGAATTATTAAGTGTGACCCTTCCGCCGTCATTGTTATATATCCCGCCGCCGCCCATGCTCGCGATATTATTCGTGATCTTCGAATCTGTAATATCAAGAGTTCCGCTGTTATTGAGAATTCCGCCTGCCCAGCCTGAAACCGAACTATTGGAACTAACGTTTACCCGAAGTAATGTGGTTACCCTTCCGGTAGAGATACCGCCGCCTGCGCTATTCTGGCTAGAATTATTCAAGACCTGGCTGTCGGTCATCGTCAACAGGTCGCTCGAGATTCCCCCACCGGGACCGGCCGTCACATTATTGCCTGTGATAGCACAATTATCGATGGTCAAAACAGCGTCATGTCCTGAAACGCTTTCGTCGGCGGAATGAATACCGCCCCCTTGTCGAACAGCAGTATTGTTGCTGATCGTCGTGTTATTAATGACCATCGTTCCGGCATCATTCATTACACCGCCGCCGAAATTCTCAGTGGAGTTTCCTGTTATCAGAGAGTTATTAATCGTTAACGTACCCAGGTGATTCCAAACCGCTCCCCCATTTTCGAATCCGACGCCTTTTCCCTGCGTGAGCTTTACGCCGCTCAAAGTCACGGACGCCAGCGCATCCAGCACAAAAATGCGGCTTGAGTTATTTCCCGATATCGTCAACTGATTGGAACCAGTACCGTTTATCGTCAGAGTTCTGACGGTACCCATCGCATTATCCGCCTCTATCAATAAGAAACCGCTGGTTAGCGTTATTGTCTGCGCCCCGGCAAACACAACAGGATCAAATACGATCGAGTCGTCCTGATTATTTGTGTTGGCGGTAAGGATCGCCTGTCTTAAACTTCCCGGACCGCTGTTATTAGTATTGATGACATTTAAAGTTGCAGCTAAACCACTGCCGGCGAAAATTAAGCATAAAATGAAAACTGCAACGGACAGGATCGTGCGTGAATATCTCATAGCGGGGTACCTCTTAAAACTTCTTTTGTAAAATATTTTTTCTGATGACGGGGAACAAAGCGGAGATTCTACCTCAAAAAGGCGGAATGACCAACTTCTTTATTCGGATTTAATATGTCCTGTGTTCCAGCATTTTAGATAACTATAAGCGTCTCACGGTTGCCTTACTTTGGCCATAACGCTATCATTTTTGTTTGAACTACTTTAAGGAGAATTGCCAGTGAATAAAGGCGTTGAGATCGCGCCCGCAAGCGGGAAATTGGGTATTTTATTGGTCGGATTGGGTGCGGTGAGCACTACTCTGGTGGCCGGTGTCGAGGCAATTAAACGCGGGCTGTCAAAACCCGTCGGCTCTTTGACCCAGATGGGGACCATCCGGCTGGGCAAACGCACCGACAACAACATTCCCAAGATCAAGGATTTTGTTCCGCTCGCGGACCTTAACGATATCGTCTTTGGCGCGTGGGACATTTTCTCCGACAATGCTTTTGACGCCGCGATGAATGCAGGCGTGCTGGAAAAAGATCTCCTCAATCAAGTCTCCGAGCAAATGACCTCGCTCAAGCCGATGGCGGCGGTGTTCGAACAAAGCTACGTTAAGCGCATCACCGGCGAAAACGTCAAAACCGGCAAGAACAAGATGGATCTGGCGGAGCAGTTGATCGCCGAGATCGCGAAATTCAAATCGGAAAACAATTGCGACCGGCTGGTGATGGTGTGGGCCGCCTCGACCGAAATATATCTCGAACAATCGGCGGTGCACGAATCGCTGGAAAATTTCGAGAAAGGTCTGTACGACAGCGATCCGCTGATCGCGCCCTCGATGATCTACGCCTACGCGGCGCTCAAGTCGGGAGTTCCCTTTGCCAACGGCGCGCCAAACCTGACCGTCGATATTCCGGCGCTGACAAAACTTGCCGAAACCAATAATGTCCCCATCTGCGGCAAAGATTTCAAAACCGGGCAGACGCTGATGAAAACCATTCTCGCCCCCGGACTAAAATCGCGTATGCTGGGTCTGGAAGGTTGGTATTCGACCAACATCCTCGGCAACCGCGACGGCGAGGTGCTTGACGATCCGGAAAATTTCAAGACCAAGGAAGAGTCAAAACTTTCCGTGCTCGAGCATATTTTGCAGCCGGAAGTTTATCCCGATCTTTACGAAGGCTTTTCTCACGTCGTGCGCATCAACTATTACCCGCCGCGCGGCGACAATAAGGAAGGCTGGGACAACATCGACATTTTTGGCTGGCTCGGCTACAAGATGCAGATCAAGGTCGATTTCCTCTGCCGCGATTCTATTTTGGCGGCGCCGCTGGCGCTCGACCTCGCGCTGTTCATGGACCTGGCGCAGCGCAGCAAAATGCGCGGCATCCAGGAATGGCTGTCGTTCTATTTCAAAGCGCCCCAGTCTGCCCCGGAACTTTACCCCGAACACGACCTTTTTATCCAACTGATGAAACTAAAAAATACCCTGCGGCATATAAAGGGCGAAGATATGATCACTCACCTGGGATTGGAGTATTACGATTAAACTAAGGAAAACTCACTTGTTAAACGCCGGCCCGGCGGCCGTTATGATCAATCCGGGAAAAATTCCAGAAAAATCTTGATTTCGTGGCAAGGCAATTGCTAGAATGATAATTGCCAATGGTTTGGTCAGCTTCTTGCCAAACTCAAAACCGTAAAACTTGAAAAACTCAAATCTGGCGAATCCAGCCAACTAAAGAAGTCCACTACACATCTTTAGAATCAGTTACATCTGCAAAATTTCGCAGCATGTAACGTTCTTTGAATAGGCAACTTCTACGTGCTGAAAAGCGTATGAAATATTGCCTGTAACTTTTAGGGGTTTAAGTAACCTTAGAGGAGTGTCATCATGACTAGCGAAGTTAAATCGAAAAAAACGGCGGAAGAAAAAGTCTTCCTTGACCCGGATCAAAAGAGCCCGCGCGCGGCCGATTTTGAAGGCTCTTTAGGCCATTTTATAGTCGGACAGGAACGCGCCGTTCGCCGCTTGAGCGGTCTGTTCCAGATCTACCTGGCGGGACTAAATAACCCGTCACGCCCGATCGGCACACTTTTGTTTCTGGGCCCGACCGGTTCCGGCAAGACCCGCGTGGTCGAAGCCGCTTCCGAAATTCTTTTTGGCGAACAGCATGCGGTCGTTAAGATCGACTGTGCCGAGTTTCAACACTCGCACGAGATCGCCAAACTGATCGGTTCACCCCCGGGATATCTCGGACACCGCGAAACTTCGCCGATGCTGACGCAGGAAAATCTCGATCGCTATCATAATGACGAGAATAAATTGACCTTTGTGCTTTTTGACGAGATCGAAAAAGCGTCGGATTCGCTGTGGCAGCTTTTGCTGGGAATTTTGGATAAAGCCACGCTGACCCTGGGCGACAATCGCCGCGTTGATTTTTCGAAGACCATCGTCGTGATGACCTCGAACCTGGGCGCGCGCGAAATGTCGGATATGATCTCGGGCGGGATCGGTTTTGCCCCGGCCAAAGGCGGAAAAAATCCGAACGACAGCGACGTCGATCTGAAGATCTATCGCACCGCGCTCGAAGCCGCCAAGCGTAAATTCTCGCCGGAATTTATGAACCGCATCGATAAGGTCGTGGTCTTCCGCAGCCTGAAAGAACATCACCTGCGCCAGATCCTCGAGATCGAATTGCAGTCCGTGCAAAACCGCATTACGAATTCCGCCGGCACCAAATTCGTCTTTTCCTGCAGCACCGAAGCAAAAGAATTCTTGCTGCACGAAGGCATCGATTTCAAATACGGCGCCCGCCACTTAAAGCGCGCCATCGAGCGTTACCTGGTCTACCCGCTGTCCAATCTGGTAGCTACGGAGCAGGTAAAGAACGGCGATATCGTTTCGGTCGATCTGGACACCGTTGATAATAAACTTCTCTTCTCGAAACAGTCGGGCGGAATGATAGTGGCCGAACCGGGCGAGAAACAGGAGAAAGAAGATAACACCCTCGCGAAATCAGACGCCGTGGGAATACCCCTGCCGCAAGCCGCAGCAGCCGGTAGAAGCAAAGGCAATATCGAAAATAGCTCGGAGAGTTAAGAGTAATTTTCTCTGGACTACAAAAAGCGCTGGGTTAGCTCCTGGCGCTTTTTTATTTTTGTAAAAATCCCAAACATGAGTCTTACTCCAGCCCAGTCCGCGCAGCGGACGAAAGCGTGTAGCCACAGGCGTAAGCCTGTGGGGCAAGAGCCCAAACAAAGGTATTAAGTTCGCGTAGCGAACGACAGATGTGTCGGATCTTTCGCCCGCCACGCAGGCTTACAAATCTTCTGACGCTGACTGAATTCGAACTCATCTTCCCGGCGTTCCCAGCATCTCGTCCAGCCAGCCGTTGACGGTGGTCGAGAAAAACTCGACGGTAGGAATATGCCCGCCATCGTAGGTGACCGGTTTTTTCGGCTCACGCAGGAGTTTGTAAAGAGGTTTAAAGTCTGTGTTGTAAGGGAACGTTTCATCAAAGCGCCCGTTCACCACGAGTTTTGTCTGGCGCGATTGCGAGGCGAAATTTATATAATTCGTTTCCGCTATCCAGCCCTTTACCTGCGGCTCCAGGCCGGCGCTGACAAAGACCGAATATTTGTAGCGCGTTTCCACCGCCGTGAGTAGCAATCCCAGGTTGGCGCCATTGCTGATGCCCAGGAAAGTAAGGCGCGGGGTATCGAGATCGGTGCGGGTTTCCAGATAATCCACCCCGCGGCGAATATCGGTTATCCAGTTGACCATTTGCTTGCGAAATTCCACGGTGGAATTATCCGGCGGCGAATAATTCGGCGGGTAAGGGCGGCCGACATATCCTTTCAGCACGACGGTGAAAACCGCGCGGCCGGATTTTATCAGCGGCGTCAAAAACATCTCGACCGAATCGGGCAGCGGGCGCAGGCCGCGCACCACGTCACCCGCCGGAACATAATGCACGATCTGCAGAGGCTTTGCATAGCTCTTCGGCAAATAGAGATAGGCGGTCGCAAGGCTGCCGTCTTCCCCGGCAAAGGTTATCGTTTCACGCCGCCAATCGTTGGTCTCCACGGTTTCGGTAACCTTGGCGTTGAGCGCCGTTTTATCGTAGCTATAATGTGTCAGCCAGACTTTAAAATCGGCATCGCTCGAAGGTTTATAATCGGGCGTCACCGCGGGCGGAAGCATTTCCCCGCCCTGATCACCCTGAGTGCCGGGCATATTAAGCACGCAGCGAAAGCCGATACGGTTCGAAGAATAGCTTCCCGGAACTTCCCCGTAATCTCCAAAGGAATAAGCAAGATCGTTCCAGGCGCCGCCGCTGGTGACAAATCCTTCCGGCGGGCTTTGATTAGCGCACCATTCGGTGACGTTCCCCGCCATGTTGTAGCAGCCGAAAGGGCTCATGCCGAATTCCATTTCGGTCACCGGCGTAGTTCCCTGCCCGCGGAAATTGGCGCGCTTATCGGTGGTCTCACCCTGCTTGATAAAACCCCAAGGCAGCGCGTTGTAGCGCGGATCAAAGGCGCCGTCGCGCGCGGCTTTTTCCCATTGAAAAACGGTGGGCAGTTTCTTGCCGCGAAATTCCGCGTACGCCGCGGCCTCGTACCAGGTGATATCGGTGACGGGATGGCCAGCCTGGCCGGCTGGAAAATTCTGATCAGACCAGGTCCGCGGGCCGGGTAGTCCCGTCTTGTCCTTGAACAACTGTATCGCTTCGTCCCAGCTCAAGGTCTTTTTATCTTTTTTGACCGGATATTTCCAATACTCTTTTTTTACATAGCCGCCGGCGGAAATAAAATCCTTAAAGTCCTGGTTACTGACCTCATATTTATCGATAAAGTAGCTGCTCAGACTGACCTTGGTCTCGGTCGGCCGCGACCAATTGACCAGGCTGTATTCGCTGCCGGGAACAAAAACCATACCCGGCGGCATTTTTTCCGTCTCCAGCAAATTAACCGACAAATTAAGAGGAGGCGAGGAAATAAAACTGCCGCCTACGCGCGGAATAATTCCGGAGATGCTGCGCTCGAACGGCGCATAACCGTCTTTTTCAATCTGCAAAATATACTGGCCGCGGGCGATGCGCTGATCTTTGATGGGTGTTTCGCCGATCAATTCGCGCGCCGGGAGATCTCCCTTGGCGTCGGGAGAAAATCGCCGCAAGTAAACGCGCGCGCCCACAGGTTCGGAACTGACGGAAAGCGAATCGGAGATGGTAGGCAGCAGTTCGGCTAATTTTTTATCGTCGGGCAAAACGGTTTCCACCTGGCGGGCGAGATCATAGGCTTCGAAATTCTTTTCCTGTTTTGCCAGCTCTTCGACCTTGCGTATATTTTCCCGCGCCTGCATCACTACCCAAAAATTCCAGAGATACCAGCCGCCGATTATCACCGCCAGTGCCGTCGCTCCCGCCAATATCGCCTGGATCCATTTGAACTTCTTTACCGGCCGCCGCGCCAGCGCTATCTCCTGCGAGCGTTCGCCCAGCATCCGGCTGACCTTTTCGCTCAGCACTGCATCGGACGGCGCAATGGAGACATGCATTTTCAACTGTTCTTCAAAATCCAGTTCCTGTTTCTGGCGCTTAAGTTCGGCCATCATTTCCGCCGCGCTTTGAAAACGTTCGTCAGGCTGTTTTTGCAAAGCCTTTTTAAGAATGGCGCAGATCTCATCCGGGATGTCCTCTAATTCGGGTTCGTGATACAAAACGGCAGCCAGTTTTTCGACCGACGTCGCGCCGGGAAAAGGAGTTTTGCCGGTCACGGTTTCATAAAGAACGACGCCCAGGCTCCAGAGATCGCTGCGCGCATCCGCATCCTGCCCCCGCACCTGTTCGGGCGACATATAGCTGACCGTTCCCATTATCAAACCGGGCTGGCTCAGAAATGTTTTCAGGCTCGATTCACTGTCGGCCGGGTCGAACAGAACTTTTTTCGCCAGGCCGAAATCCAGCACCTGCACCTGGTTCTGCGCGGTAATAATAATGTTGGCGGGTTTAATATCGCGATGAATGATCCCGTGCGTGTGGGCTTCGCACAAAGCGTCCGCGATCTGAATTCCGATATCAAGCACGTTCTGCGGGCCGGGCGGTTCGCGTTTTATCCGGTCGGCGAGGGTTTCGCCTTCGATAAACTGCATCACGATAAAACTGAGGCCACGCTCTTCGCCGATCTCGTGAGTGCTGCAAATATGCGGATGTTCGAGCGCGGCGGCCGCCTGGGCTTCGCGCAAAAATCTTTTGTTGGCGTTGGGGTCGATGGCAGACGCGGGCGGCAAAACTTTTAAAGCGACCTGGCGGTTTAACCGCAGATCTTTGGCCAGATAAACTTCGCCCATACCGCCGACGCCAAGCAGGCGGATCACCTGAAACGACCCCACCAGATCGTCGGGCTGCAATCGCGGTGAATCAGCGCCCCCTGCAGCGGCTGCCAAACTTGCTTTGGGAGAATCGATAAAACTGTCGGGCTGTTCGCTGGCGGCCAGGAGTTCCTCGATCTCCGCGCGCACACCTGCGTCTTCGCCGCACACTTCATCAAGATAGGAGCTTCGCGCCGACGGTTCTTTAGCCAATGCCGTATTAAAAATACGGCTTATTTCTTTCCAATTCTTGTCACTCAAATCTAATTAATCCCGCTAGAGTTTAATGATTGTAGAGGAAAATGCAAAACAATCATTACGAGGTCAGAACCGGGAGCGGTAGCAACCGGGTGATCAATGCAGCGTATCTGTTTTGGAAAAACCATCTTCTTAATCGATCCGAAACCCGGTCGCTACCGCTCCCGGTTCTGACCTCATTACAATTGCGTCTTGAGCCACGCCCGCGCCAGATTCCAATCACGTAAAACTGTATTGGAATGAACGCCGAGCACTTCGGCTATTTCGTCATTGGTCAGGCCGCCGAAGAATTTCAGTTCGACGATCTGGCTGCGGCGCGGATCTTTCTCGGCCAGTTTTTTCAGCGCATCATCGAGCGCGATCATTTGCGCGGGTTTTTCCCGGGCAAAAACAAAGGCTTCTTCGAGCGGGATCTTTTCCGCCGCGCCGCCGCGTTTTTCGGCTTTGTGTCCGCGGGCATAATCCACCAAAATGCGGCGCATCAGGCTGGCGGCCATGGCGAAAAAATGTGCCCGGTTTTGCCACGGCGTTTCCTGTTCGACAAGTTTAAGGAACGCTTCGTGTACCAGCGCGGTCGGCTGCAGCGTATGCCCGCCTCTTTCGCCGCGCAGGTAGTGCCCCGCCAGACGGCGCAGCTCAGCATATACAAGTGGTATCAATGCGTCCACAGCGTCACGATTTCCTTCATTAAGCGCGGACAGAAGCCGGGTTATCTCAGGGGAACTAAGCTCATGTTTATTCGCTTTTTCGGTCATTTTGGATGCAAAACCGAGCCGGATGTGAATTATTCAAAAAAATTAGAACTTTTATTGTGGTTTTTACCGGCGAATTGCGCGTTATGGGCTGAAACGCAATTTTTTCACAGTTTTCTGCTTGAAATATAAACATTTTGAAGGTGAAAGACAATGAATTTCCGTGTATCCGAAAAAACCGTCCCTGTTTCCGTTCCCGTCCTGACCCGCATCGCCCGCGGTGAAGACTTTGCCGTCGAAGAATTTATGAGTTCATACGGCAATCTGGTTTGGGCGCTCGCCAAAAGATTCACTAACAGTTCGGAAGACGCCGAAGATGCCGTCCAGGAAATATTTCTTGAGATCTGGCAAAACGCCGGTCGTTACGACTGCGCGAAAGCGGCCGAGAGCACATTTATCACGATGATCGCCCGCCGCCGGCTGATCGACCGGCTGCGTAAAACCTATCGCCAGCCGCAAACTCAATCGATGGAAAATTCCTTTGAGATCCAAATGTTTGGCGGCGGTGATAAACAGATGCAAACCAAGGTAGAAGCAAAACAGGCCGTCAAGGCAATGAAACAATTGCGTCCGGAACAGCGCAGCCTGATATTAATGACCGTCTTCGACGGCCTCTCGCACGGCGAGATCGCGCGGCTCACCGGCATGCCGCTGGGCACGGTGAAAACTAACATCCGCCGCGGTTTTAACCGGATGAGAGAAATAATGAGCCTCGGCGCTTTTGGAAAGGCCGCGGCCGTATGATCTCTCCATCGCGAAGGTAAGACTTAAGATCATCGATCAAAAAAGCCGTGTAAAAATACACGGCTTTTTTATTTCAGGTTTGAACGCTGCCGGTAGTTTAGGGCAGTGTCCGCGGATTACTGATCCGGAATTTGTTGCACGGCAGGCCTTCTCCGCCATCGAGCGCGGGATTTCGCAAAGGAGCATCTACAGAATCCAGCCCGGCCCCGGCACTTGCTGAAACCGCAGCGGATACACCGCCGCCGTTCGAGCTCGCGGTCGCGGGCTCAGCCACATCCATAGGCTCGGCTTCAAGCGTGAATCTCACCGAGTCTCTGTCGGCATCGGAAATTATGTCGTACAGCATTTCCAGATCGCCCTTTTTGCTCATCGGCTGCTCATAGCAATCGTTATCGAAAACTATTGTCGCATCGTCGGAAAACACCATCGAAAAAGAACCGTTGCTAAGGCCGGTGACCCGGATCGTCAGCTCGCCGCCTTCGATCTCGGCTTTACCGGAATTACCGATATCCTGAAAGGGTGTTACCGCTTCCGAACCGCTCTGACTAACCAGCCGGTAACGGCGAGGGAGATGGTCTAACGCGGAAAATTTGGCATTCTCGATGCACATCAAAACCGCATTCATTTCGTCCATGGGAAATCTGGCTGACATAGCTTCGTGCACGCCCTCAGCGGTGAGGTCGACAAAGTCGTTATAATTGTCGCCTTCGCAGGTCTTGGTGAGCGGATCGGAAACGCTGATCTCAATTTTCACACCACGCTGCCCGAGAGGGATGCCACTGTCATTGCCGTTGTTATCGGAATTGTTAGCGGCGCTGACGCTGCCTATCTGGAGCCTTACTTGATGGCATTCATTGAACGGTAACAAGAGTTTCCAAACATCATCTTTCCTATAACTGGCTGCGATGCCCCTGGTAATAATTGTGAACTTGCTCATAGTTGTCTCCTTATTTTCATTAAGCCGGGGATTAATTAAAATTCAGCATATCCGCCAAAAGCGGCAAATGATGCCCAGTAGTAAGGCGATCTAAATCGTTCATCGGCCGCGTTTACCATTTCCAATTGAGCCTTGCGCAGAGCTTTTACGGTAGAAAGCGATTCCCCTTTGCGATACTTGTGAAGTTTTTTCATCAATTCAGCAGTTGCGCCGGAATCCACCGACCACTGGCTGGCAACCACTAGCGGCACACTTAACGATAGAAAAGTGCGCGACAGCCCTACCAGGCCTTCTCCGTTATAATCGCTTTCCACACCTGTCTGGCAAGCGGATAATATGACCAGCCGTGTGCGGGGCAGTTTTTCCGCCCTCAGCTCTGCATTGGTAAAGAAGTTATCTTCCGCGTTCGGGCTTTTAGCCATCACGAGTTCAGACAACAACGGCGCCTCAGGATGAACCAGATAGTGACCCGCGAAATGAATAACGTCCGAATTGCCCATCGCCTGGCGAAAGGCTTTTTTGGTAGCTTCTCCGCTAACCAATACATTCGGCCCCACATAATTTCCCGCAATATTTCTGACCTCTTTTATCGATTCGGGAAGATTCTGCAAGCCGGGTAATTGCTGGCGGTCGAAGGCGGGATCACCGATCGCCAGAAGGCTTTCGGTCGGGCCCGATCTTTCCTGCGCCTTTTGGGTAGAAAGAACAAAGACATTCGCGCTGGGCGAATAAAACATATCGAATTCCTGAATAAGATATCTGCCGTTGGGAGAAACAAGCGCGGCAAAAGGCAGATTAAACAATATTTTGTTCGGGATCAGGCAAATTTCTTTATCTCTATCAAGCTGCGGCAAGACCGGTGTGATCAGCAGGTTATAAAATTCCTGGGCGAGGCCGCGCGCCTGATCCTGTTGGGAACGGTCATGAGAAGTGATCTTATCGATATAAAGCTCGATCTTGTTCTTCATATCCGCGAGATTCACGCTCGAGGACACCATTTCAAACTTGTCATTCGAGATCACCCAGATCAGGACCCGGTCTTTTAGTACGGCATATTGCAGAAGCTGAACGTTAGCGGGTATCTGGCTTCTGATCTGGCTCGCGTTCAAAGGCTGGGCCGATTCACCGGGACGAAGGCTCGCAGCATCATTGGCGACGTTCTTATTGCTTTGTAATTGGTCTAATAAAGAACGGGAGTTTGACGCTTCCGCGTAATTGAATGCTTCTTCAATATTGTTCGCGCGGAGTTCATGCTCGATCGCCACGTCATAGATCTCCTGCTCGTAATTAAAGAAACTGGCCCGTTCCTCTTCTTTGGTGAGCCGGCTTCGTTTTTCTTCGGCGAGAGTGATTATTTGCGGCAGATCTTTTTCGATCTCGGCGTCATCTCCCAGGGCTTCATAGGCCAGCAAACGCAATTTCCTGGTTTCATATAACAACTGCGAATCGCTCACCTCTTTTTTGACTTGCGGCGGTTGGCCGGCGGTCTCTTTTTGGGCCTGCAGCTCCTGCTCTTTTATCTCTTTTTGGATCTGTAACGATTGGTCGTAGCGCTGGACCGCGGCCAGGAAATTTTTCTTTTTAAACTCCAGGCTGCCTAAGCCGAGCATTATTTCCGCCATCTCCTGCTGCTTTAGAGCATCACCAAGATCTCCGGCGCTCGCTATCGCTTCATTGAACCATCTTTCTGCCTCGGGTAGATCGCCGTTCTGAGTGTAAACCTTGCCGGCGCTCTTCTGGGTGTCAATGACAAACAACTGGTCCTTTTGATTTTCCTGCGATTCCATCCTCTCCCGTACAATTGCCTGGGATAGTGACGTAAACCCCATCGAAGCGAGAGTTTCAAAAGCTTCATTCAGACCGCGTTCTTTTTGCCGGGAGCTGGCACTAACCTCGCCCGAATATTCGAAGATGCGCTGTAAGTAAGTGTATGTATTTTTCTCCTGCCGGACGGAACGGTCACGCGAATTGAGCGAACGCAGGAACTTTTGCGTCATATATATGTCGCCCATCGCTTCGGCTTCTTTCAGCGCCAGTTGGTAGCGGTTGTCTACGTCCGTCGGCAAAAGCAATCCCAGGGACGCTTGCCCGCCGATCACCCAGTCGAGATTCATTAATGTGAACCAGCGGTAATTTTTTTGCCGGGAAAAAGCATCTACCTGCTTAAACAATTCAAGCGCACCCTGGCGATCCGAAGAATACTTCCAATAAGCGATGAAATAGTCGGCTACAGTTTTTGCTTCGATCGTATCTCCGGCCTGCAGGAACAGGTCCCGGGCAGACGTGAAATTGTTGATAGCCTGGTTGAATCCTTTACCGGTGCACAATGCATATCCCTGACGCATCTGCGCCTGCGCATTCTTTAAGATCTCTTTTTTCTTTTGCGGCAGGTTTTCATAAAAACCGGCCAGATCGGAGGCGTAGTTGTCCTGGTTACGCTCTTTTTCCAGACGGCCGAGATATTTAAGCGCGCGTAAAAGCTCAGCCTGTTTTCCCTCATCGTCCGTCTCTACTAAAGACATAGCCAGTTTTTGCGGCAGGTATCTTTCCTTGATCAATTCCCGGTTCACGCTGGCCAGTTTAAATGCTTCGTCGTCGCGCCCGGCAGCGGCGGCATCGAGAAAGGTCTGCTGAAAATTATTCGCATCCATTTTTTCCTGCGAAGCCTGCTCTTCCAGCTCCCGCAAATGGTCTCGCGCTTCGTCCGCCCATCTTGAGGTCTGATCGTGTTTCAGATATTCCTGCCATGCCTCTTTTGCCTGATTGACCAGGGGCAATGCTTCCAGACAGCGGGCCTTATTAAACAATGCCTCCAGCAGACCGGGCTTTATCTGCAAAGCTTTTTCAATATTCTCGTATGCCTGCACGGTCATCTTGAAGCGGACGCCTTTATCTTCCTCAAGCTGTCCTTTTTCCAGATACGCCACACCCAGATCGCTATATATCTGAGCATTTTTCGGGTCTTTTAGCAGGGCTTTTTTCAACTGCTGGATGGCCGCGTCAAAATCCTTTTGCGTCAAATAGAGGCTGGCCAGCAGGAAAGGGTCACCGCTATCCACGATCTGGCGTTTAGCGCGGTCGACCTCGTTCTTATCCACCTGGGAATCCTCGCCGCTGCGCAAACGAAAGTAAGGGGCGTAATTTAACCCGGAAACGCGGGATTCCAGCGGCCGCTCGTGCTCATATGCTTTGTTAAGCAGGGCGAGTCCCTGTCTGGTGCCGTAAGTTGAGTACCAATTCCATGCAAAGAACGATGAAAAAACCACCAGAATAGCGGTCAGGCCTACTGCGCCGGCCAGGCGCAATGAAGGAGCGGAACCGGGCCCGCCTATCAATTGCCCAATCAATTGTGATGAAGGGAATGAGAATAAACGGGCGAATATCGATTTTTTTACCGGCAGGATGACGCGGGAAACGGGATCATCCAGATAATTCCTGAAAATACGGGCAAATTTGATCTTTTCGAGACTGTCTTTGGAAGTCAAAAAGCGGGCCTCAAAAGCCTCTTTTTCGGCTCCGGCCAGCTTTCCATCGGCATAATACTGGATCAATTCATCTTCGATCGACTGCATATTTTCATAATATTCATTGTCGGTCAGCAGACGTTTTTCGACGTGCTCCAGCTCCTGCTCGGAACCGAACATTCCAAGCAAATATGCCTTTAATTCCTTATATTGCCGTATTTCTTCTCGCATACACTGATTCCCCCCGGTAAACGCTCCTATTTCTTATGTTTTTTTGCCAAAAACGTTACCCCGGACGGTATTTTTTAATACAGTTTGTAATGCACTTCCGGAGTCCTTCGCGAATGCGAAAAGCCCGTATTCGGAGCGCCTTATTAGAGATCCCCAGGTCGGTGGCGATCTTTTTGCGCCGTTCTACCTTGGCGCCCTTGTTATCCGTGTAGTAACCAAGGATAAATTCACGCTGTTCGGGGGTGAGTTCCGCCAGGCATTCATCCAGACACCCGTAGTTCTGATCTTCGGCCTCAGAATCCTCATCTTTTTCGGGAGATTCGACAACAGCTATATTGTCGGTAAGTTCGGTTGATTTGGGGGCGCGGACAGACTCCAAAAACACATTTTTGGCAACGGCGTAAAAATACAGGGCGGGATCACCCTGATATGAGTCGAAGATCGTATCTATTTTTTTTACTACCCGATCGATCGTTTCATCTGCCAACTCGTCAGCCTGATGACAGCCGCGGGCATGAAAAATTTTGACCAACCGCTCACGGATCGCCGCATATTTTTCTCCCGCTGCTTCCCTGTCATCATTCAGCCAGGTTAGTAGTTTCTCAAATTGCTCAGGTTCAAATGTAGTTGGGACCATTCAAATACTCAGCTTTGCCTAAAGCCAAAACGGGGACTTGGCTGCCCTCATAATTCTTTACACCATTAAGTGGGGCAGCCTCGTCAAGACCTAAAAGCCAGCTTTAGAGATTCTATTCGTTTTTGCGGGCGCCCAAGACAGAAAAAGTACCCGTTCATACGACTTACTTATTCTATAATGACAGGCCCTGCGCGTGTTAAAAAAAATTGCGAATTATTATTTGGGTGGGATCACTATTTTTCCGCTACCGCTATTATATTTTGCGTAAAAATTCCCCGGGGGCTTCCGGTCTCAACCATTTTCCAGAATTTCAATCTCAGTACCAGCAAACTCCACAATACATATCTGATACCGGACTTGATGCCGTACGGAACGGGGCCCGTCGGGAAACACTGTACGCTGCTAAAACCCGTATTGAGCATTACCTGACTGATCGAGGACTCCGTATAAGCCATTTCGTGAGTATAATCCCCGTAAAAAATACTGCTGTAAAAAAATCCCTGGCCATTGGGGACCTGCATCAGGAACCGGCCGCCTTTTTTCAGATTGCGGTTGATCAGCCGGAGCAGGTCGAACGCCTCTTGTTTCGTGAAATGTTCGATGACGTCTTTGGCCACGATCATATCGAACGGTTCGCTGTTATTGCTGAGAAATTCTACAAAATCCCCGCACTCCAGGTTGTTTATCTCCATCGCACGGCCTTTGTTTATCTGCTCGGGAGAGACATCGATACCCCAGGTATTTTCGTAGCCCTTCTTTTGCAGGTGATAGACAAAATAACCGTCTCCGCAGCCGATCTCCAGGATCCGCGCGCTTTTCTCCGCCGGCATATGCCGGCCGTAGTAATGCTCGATAGCGGCAGGTTTTACATGCGCCAAAGAGTTTTCACCATGCAAGTTCCGGTTATGGGTACTTATATAGGTGTCATAAATGGTCTTTTTATAATCGTCCATCGGTGAAACAATTTGAGATTCTTTGGCTTTTGGTACGGACATTAGACAGACAATAATTTGGATGTGTTCAAATAGTAGAGAGACACTTTGGGAAAGTCAAGATGTTCTTGAATTTACACTTGTGCCGCTTTTCGTCATTACTCAAGAAAATCGAGGCCCATTTCACGCGGCCCGAGCTTATTCCGCATAATGATACGGGCACAGCCATTCCAACGCAAAATGGCGTCATCATTGCCGGGCGGACGAACATTTTCGGCTCTTTCAAACCATTCCATAGCTTGCAAAATGAGTTCGTAAGCGTTCAAACCGCCTTTATTAAGCGTGGCTTTGGCCCGCCGCTCATAGGTGATACCCGTGTAATAAGAGCGCTCATATTCGTCGGTTAAAGCGGACAGATAGTCCTGCACACGGCTATCGCCGATGGCGTAATCTTTACCGAAACGGTCGGTCATTGCCAGCACGACATTTATCAACGCCTCCTGATTTTCCGGGTCGACCGCCAGGACATCCATGCAAATACTTTCGGCCGCCCCGGGTTCATTGAGCAGCCGGTAATGTTTGGCTTTTTCCAGCGCCGCCGGAACCGCTTCTTTAGATAAAGGTTTTAGCTCGAACATACTTTTTCAGGCTGAAACGCGACAATTATGGTTTCTGCTTATTTCTTTTTCCGGAACAGCTTCACCAGTTTGGCGACGGGATCATAAAATTCATCGACCACCCGCTCCTTAAGCGGAATTATAGCATTATCGGTGATGGTGATATGTTCCGGGCAGACCTTGGTGCAGCACTTGGTGATGTTGCAGTAGCCAATGCCAAACTCGTCTTTTAATTCCTGGCGGCGATCGACGGTATCCAGCGGGTGCATCTCCAGCGCGCCGGCATAAACCAGAAAGCGCGGGCCGATAAATTCCTCGTGCTTGTGGTGGTCGCGCAGCACGTGGCAAACATCCTGGCAGAGAAAGCATTCGATACATTTGCGAAATTCCTGTACGCGGTCGACGTCTTCCTGCTGCATGCGCCAGGTTCCGTCTTCGGCGTCGGGCTTGCGCGGCGTAAATTTTTTGATGCGTTTTTTGACCTCGTAATTCCAGGAAACATCGGTCAGCAGATCGCGCACGTGCGGAAAGGTTTGCATCGGCTCGACGGTCACCGGTTCTTCCATCGGCAAGGTGTTGAGCCGGGTCATGCACATCAACTTCGGCATCCCGTTTATCTCCGCTGAGCACGAGCCGCATTTACCCGCTTTGCAATTCCAGCGGCAGGCCAGATCGTTAGCTTGCTCGCTCTGCACCTGCAGCACGGCGTCGAGCACGACCATGCCCTCAGAGACCTCGGTCTGATAGTCGACAAATTCCCCTTCACCGCGCTCGCCGCGCCAAATCCTGAATGTTGCTTGAGCCATATTCTCCTCTTTGAACCCTGATCTCAAAAAGCCCGCTAACGGCCTCTCTCCCGAAAAATATTCTTTATTTGATGTACCGTTCGCTTCAGCGGGTCTGCGATTACGGCCTTATCAATCCGGTCTTAAAGATCGCTTCTTCAATGTAACCTTCGACATCCGGGTAGGCTATGCTATGAGTGATCCCCATTACTTCCAAATCCCCCAGGATCTCTTTTATATCCAGATACCGGATGTCCAGCTTCCAGAGCAAGTCATTAATGTTGGTGCTTTTAACTACTGACGTATCAAATTCATCAATGGAATCTTCCGTGTGTTCCGACAAGGTAAAATGCCCCAGTTGGTTCTTCATCCGGTAGTTGTATTTATTCGTCGATAAAGCTACAAACTTAAGCCCCTGCTTTTTTTTCAGCGCCACCGAGTCTTTATTTATCGCCCATATGGTGCAGGGATTATTTATTTTCGCTTTCAGCGATAAAGCCGTGGAAAAAGCGAAAAACGCGGCAAAATACGGGCTCGTTGTCCAATCCAGCAAGCGCGTAGGCAATCCGTAATGCTGAGCAAACGCCGCGACCAATTCAGGTTCCTTTTTATTAAATAATTCCTCGTTAAAATTATAAGTTTCACATATCGCACGAAAATTATCGAGCAACAGATCATATTTCGATTTGTCTTTTTCAATGCGGTCAAAAGAAGAATGCAACTGCCATTTTGAATCGGCCTGTCCGCGAAATAAAAAACCTTTAAGGCTTTGTTTCCCCGAACTCGTCAACAATCGTTTGACGGAATCGGATTTGAACTCTTCCCAGCTTTTGAAATTGAAATTATGCACGTACTGGTTCTCCCAAATGATCGATCAAACAGGAATGAAAAACATATTGCTTGCTGTGTAAAATTCCGATTCATTTCGTTTTATCTGAACTGGTGCTGCGTTATCCCATCTCTTCAATCACTTTCTTCAGTTCTTCCGGCATCTCCGGCAGCGGTTCGCGCGCTAGCTGCATACTGCCGTTTACGTCCTTGACCGTGTGATTGAATTTTGCGAATTCCGGATCTTTATCCGGATAATCGTCGCGGAATTGTCCGCCGCGGCTTTCTTTTCGCGCGATGGCGGAAAGCGTGATCGCTTCGGAAATCGTCAGCAGGTTGCGCAGGTCGAGCGCGGTGTGCCAGCCGGGATTGAAATCGATATTGCCCGGAGAGAAAACATTCGCCGCACGCTCTTTCAACTTTGCGATGCCTTCAAGCGCGCGCTGCATTTCTTCCTCGATGCGCACGATGCCGACCAGGTCCTGCATCATTTCCTGCAGGTCGTTTTGGATCGCAAACGGATTTTCGCCGCCTTCGTTTTCAAACGGCGCCAACGCATTTTTGATCGCGGATTGCACTTGTGCGTCGTTCACCTGCCCGGCCGCGTTTTCCTTCGCATAGATCGCCGCGTATTCACCGGCGCGCTTGCCGAAGACCAGCAGATCGGATAGCGAATTTCCGCCGAGACGGTTTGCGCCGTTGATACCGGCGGCGCATTCGCCGGCGGCAAAAAGCCCCGGCACGGTCGACATCTGCGTATCGGCGTCAACACGAATACCGCCCATGATGTAATGGGTGGTGGGGCCGACTTCCATCGGCTCTTTGGTAATATCCAGGTCCGCCAACTGCTTGAACTGGTGATACATCGACGGCAGCTTTTTCTTGATATGCTCGGCCGCGTTCGGAAGTTTTTCCTTGATCCAGGCGATATCCAGATAAACGCCGCCATGTGGCGAACCGCGCCCGGCTTTTACCTCGCGATTGATACAGCGCGCGACGTGATCGCGGGTCAGCAGTTCCGGCGGGCGGCGGGCGCTCTTGTCGTTCTGCGTATAGCGCCAGCCTTCTTCCGGCGTGTCGGCCGTTTGATCTTTGTAGTTGTCCGGAATGTCGTCAAACATGAACCGGCTGCCTTCACTATTTTTCAGAATGCCGCCCTCGCCGCGCACGCCTTCCGTCACGAGGATGCCGCGCACGCTCGGCGGCCAGACCATCCCGGTCGGGTGAAACTGGATGAATTCCATATCTATCAGTTCCGCCCCAGCCATGTATCCGAGCGCGTGGCCGTCGCCCGTGCCTTCCCAACTGTTACTGGTGATCTTGTACGCGCGGCCGACACCGCCGGTCGCCAGCACGACAGCTTTGGCTTTAAAGATGCGGAAGCGCCCATGCTCGCGTTCGTAGGCCAGCGCGCCGACCACTCTGTCGCCGTCTTTTAATAAAGTAACGACGGTGACCTCCATATAGACCTCGATGCCCTGGTGAATGCCGTGGTCCTGCAGGGTGCGGATGAGTTCGAGCCCGGTGCGGTCGCCGACGTGAGCGAGGCGCGGATAGCGGTGCCCTCCAAAATTGCGCTGATTGATGCGGCCGTCCTTGGTGCGGTCGAAAACGGCGCCCCAGGCTTCGAGTTCGCGCACGCGGTCGGGCGCTTCCTTGGCATGGAGCTCGGCCATGCGCCAGTTGTTGACATACTGGCCGCCGCGCATCGTGTCGGAAAAATGCACTTTCCAGTTGTCGCGGTCGTCGGCGTTTCCCATCGCCGCCGCCATGCCGCCTTCGGCCATCACGGTATGCGCTTTGCCCAGCAGCGATTTGCAAACCAGGCCGACCTTTACGCCCGCCGCCGAGGCTTCGATAGCAGCGCGCAAACCGGCGCCGCCCGCGCCTATTACTAAAACATCATGTTCGTATGTGGTGTAATCCGTCATAAAATCGTATCGCCGGCGTCTCGCCGGCTGTGTCGGCAGCGTCTCGCTGCTGACTTGAAGTGAGGGCGAGACGCCCTCACGACAGCCACCGGGACGGTGGCGCTACATCAAATAAATTCTAAAGTCGTGCCACACGCCCAGCGCGCACAGGCGTACATAAATGTCGGAAAATCCGACGACAAAAAGGCTGATCCAGGCATACAGCATGTGTCTGGTATTAAGCCCGCTGACACAGTCGTAACATGCCTTCTGCATTTTATTTTTGGATAATTCTTTTTTGCGGCCGCCGATCAAATGACGCAGTGAATGGCAGCTAAAAGTGTAAAGGCTGAGACAGATCACGTTTGCCGTCAGAATGACCGTGCCCACACCGATGCCAAAATGTACCTTCCCCGCCGCGTCCGTAAGCCACATCGCCTCGTAAGCGTCATAAGCCAGCACTATCAAAAACATCAATGCAAGATATAAAAAGTACCGGTGAATATTTTGCAGGATAAGCGGAAATTTTTTCTCGCCGCGATAACCCGTGCGCGGTTCGCCGACGGCGCAGGAAATAGGGTCGGCCCACATCGCTTTGTAATAGGCCCCGCGATAGTAGTAGCAGGTGAAGCGAAATCCGCCCGGCGCCCAGAGGATCAGCAGCGCGGGTGAAAAAGGCAGCCATGACGGTATCCATGAAGGGATAGGGCCGAATAATGCTCTTGCCGAGCCGAAAAGCTCCGGCGAGTACATCGGGGAAAGATAATGATCGAAGCGATAATTATTTCCCTGAAAGGCTGCCCAGGTGGAATAAACCACAAAAGCCCCTAACCCGATAAAAGTCAGCAGCGACGGCAGCCACCACGCGCCCTTGCGCATGGTCTTGCCAAAAGGACGCCGCTTAAGTTGAACCAGCACCGTTGACATACTAAGTTTGTCCACCTCCTGCGCGCAAAGGACCTCTCACGGCAGATCAACTGCCCCGGAAGCTAATAGAATTTTATACTTGCAGACCCGGTATGAATGTCATTTTCCCGCGCTCAAAATGATCCGGAATTAACTTGGATTACTAGTTTTAATTTTTACGCGAATTTGCGCGATAAATCAAGCAGAGTCAGTGATTTCACTTTGGCCGTCAATCCGCTATTTTTTGGAAATAAACGGCCTTTTTGCCGTTTGCGTCCTTAACATAGGCGAGGTAGATAAAGCCGCCACCCCCGACAGCCGAAGCAGCCGCGGAAGGCAGTTCGCCATAGGCAATTTCCTGCGGCGCTTCACCGGCCTGCTTGCCGGAAAGCTTTTTCGCCCATATTTGCCCATTCGCCGTCCAGACAACCCGGTCGGAAACCAGCACCGGCGTGCCGAAAACGACGCCTTCACTTACCAGCATGCGCGGCGAAAAGGTCTTTCCCTGATCGGCCGAACTCGCCCAATAGAGCCCTTCGGCGCCGGCGTCTCCGGCCGTGTACCAGGCGACTCTAAGAGTTCCGTCTGCTCCCACGACGAGGGGCGCGCCGCTGACCGGACAGGCGTTGAGCTGCCATTTATCGTCGCTGACGATGGCCGGTTCGGCGAAAGTCTGGCCGTTGTCGCTGGTAGAGGTAACCGCAATATGTCTCAGCTCGCCGCTCAGGACCTGACGCCAACTGATATAGGTGCGTCCGTCGCTGGCCCTGGTAACGGAAACTTTGCAGCAGGGGCATATCTCGCCGGCGATCTTTTTATTTTGCCCGGCCGTTTTCCCGTTATCGCTCAGTGAACTGAAATAAATTTCGGCATTCGGTTCAAAATGTTCATGTTTGGCCGCCGGGGAAGCCGTTTTCATTTTCGCTTTCGGTTCATTTTTTACGCTCCGCTCATCCAGCCAGGCAAAATAACCTGCGCCACCTGCGCTGCCGCTCATGCTCATTCCATGCATGCCATGCGAAGCCGCAGCAGTGTCATCGTTGACCTTTACCGGCGGAGCAAAACTTTTCCCGCCATCCGTCGAGACCGAAAGCATCAGATCGTTGCCGTCTTCTTTGGGGTCGCGCGAACGCAAATTCCAGCCGATATACACATTTTCCTTCCCCGAAATTTGCAGCGTGGGCTGGTCGCCGCGCCAGGCTTTTACGCTGCCGGGATCGGGATTGATGCGCACGCGGTTTCCGGCCGCGCCCCCGCTGTTATATTTTTGCAGATAAAGATCGGCTGCCTTATCGGCGCCGTGTTCGACATACGCCACGTAAATATTTTCATTCTCATCCGCCGCGATCGCCGGCTCGCCCGCTTCCACATTGATAGGAGAGACCGGAACTTCGATACCGGGCTCAATGGCCGACTTGGTTTCCGACAGGGACCTAATGTCATTATAAGAGCAGCCGCTCAGGGCCAGGCAGAAATACAGGATCGCAGCGAAATTTCCGGCGTGAATGCGAGCAAAATTCATAAAGTCCCTCTTGAAAATCAGTGATGTCCTAAAGTTGTGATCCCGGTTTGCAGTACCATCCGGAATAGATAAAAGATGATAGATGATAACTTAAAGATTCGATCTATCATCTATCATCTGTTCCGAATACATTCTGCGCCGACAATCAAAAATTGAATCTAAAACCTACCTGGATCTGCCGCGGATCAAAAGCCGCCGTCGGCCGGCCAAACGCGGCGAGTGGAACCGTTCCCGTGCCAAAGGTATTGTTAGGCACCGAGAAATTCGCGCGGTTTAAGACATTAAAAGATTCAACCAGTAATTCCAGGTTCATTGCTTCGGAAAATACGAACCGGCGGCTGAGCCGCAGGTCGAGCGATGAATGATCAAACCCGCGTCCGGTGTTGCGGCCGACACCAACGGGACGGTCATTATTATTTGTATCGCCATTGCGGTCATTGCCGGCCACGATATTGAACGGCAGCCGCGAGGCGTAAGTAAAAATATAGCTTAGTTCCAGGTTGCTGTAGAGTTTTCGTGCAAAGGATCCGCCCGAAGTCTTGGGCGAATAAAAACTGCCGTTGAGAGTTAACCGGTGACGCTGGTCGTTGTCGGACAATCCCCATTCATCATTAAGATCGAAATTATTTTGCGGCGTCGAGAAGAAAAAATTTCCCGAGTTGTCGAGCGCTTTGGAAAAAGTGTAAGAGACGCGAACATCGGCCCAGCGTCCCTGCCTTTTGTTAAAAGACACTATCATTCCGTTGTAGTTTGACTCGCCGGAACCTTCGAAGCGGCCGATGTTTCCAAAATTCGGATCGGGCCGGCAAAGATTGGGGTTTACTGCCGCCGCACAAGTGGGCACGTTCACATTGCGCGAAAGTATCAGGTTTAACCCGCGCACAAATATATAGCCGATAGACAAGGAAGAGTTAAACGGCAATTCGCGCTCAACCTGCAGGCTGGCTTGTTCGGTATAGCTGTTTTCGATATCGGGATCGATACGAGTGATGTTGGGTTTGACCAGCAGAACGGAAGGCGGGCCGGTAAGAACGTTCGGAAAAATCGGAGCGCCCGGCGAACCCGCTGCGAGCTGGACGACAATATATTTGCTGCCGTCGCGCTGCAGCGCATTCGAAGTGGCGCGCGTAGGGATACGGTCGTAATAAAGCCCGAAGCTCCCTCTGATAACCGTCTTTTCATCGGGCGCATAAGCAAAACCAAAGCGCGGCGAAATATTGTTGCGGTCGGTATTTATCGGCCCCGGTAAAAATTGCAGGTCGTAGCGCAAACCGAAATTCAAGGTCAATTTTTGGTAAGGCTTAAATTCATCCTGTGCGAATAAACCGAAGTTGGGATTGTTTTGCGCTTGTTCCACCGCTCCAAAAGCCTGTTGAAACTGGCTGTATACCGGCGGCCGGCATGGGTCCGTGAAACTTTGCAGCGCGGAAAGAGAGATCGTGGCGCCGCCCGGCGGGTCGCAGCCGGCGATCCTCGGCACGGTCACGGGCGAAAAATTATAAACACCCTGGAGCTGGCCGGGAAAGACGATATTCAGTTTGTTGTAGATAAATTCCACTCCGCCCTTTACCGAGTGCTTACCCAGGATGGCGCTTAAACTGTTAGTCAGTTGGTAAAGATCGATATCGCGCCCGGTTGGCGAATTCGTGGCGGTCCCGAAATTTGCGACACCGGCAATATTTACCGCCGGGCCGGTTTGATCGATGGCCGGCGCGCCCAGCCGGCTGCGGCGAAACTGGAAACGAAACTCATTGATGGCGCCCATACCGAGCGTGGTAACGTTTGCGAGATTTACAGTGTGATCGGTATTTTCCAGATCGGTCCCGCGGCTCACGGCATTTAAGCCGCCGACCGTGCGGGCGTTCTGCGCGGAGATGTCATAAAAATTATAGGTGGCCGCAAACGAATTTTTCTCGTTTATCCGGTGATCGAAACGGGCAAAGAAATTTGTCGAGTCGAAACCGCCGGGAACGAGGCCGGTTTGAATTTGCGGCCCATGATAACCAACCGCGGCCAGACGGTTATTGATAGCCGTTACGTTAGCGGGCGCGATAGTGATGATGTTGCTGTCGTTGCGGCGCGTCTGCTCAAAATTGGTAAAGAAAAAAGTTTTGTTTTTAACGACGGGCCCGCCCAGTGACGCGCCGTATTGCGTCTGCGTCAAAGGATCTTTGCTCACCGCCAGCGGATTGCGGGCGTCCAGCCTGTCGCTGCGTAAAAAACCGTAAGCTTTTCCGTGAAACTGATTTGTGCCGGAGCGCGTCACGATATTTACAAAACCGCTCGAAGCCCGCCCGAATTGCGCGACCGCTCCATTAGAGACCACCTGGAATTCGCGGATCACTTCCTGGCTGTAATATGTGCCTGCAAGCTCAACGGAATCATCATTTGCGGATGAACCGTCAACGATAAAGCTGACATTCAGATTGCGCTGTCCGGCGATCGAAATACCGGTTCCGGGCACGGCCGACGTCTCCGCAAACCGCTGAACGCTGCCGGTATTGGTACGCGAAACCGCCGGAAGCAGCAGCGCGAGATCAAGAAAATTACGCCCGTTAAGCGGCAGGCTTTCGACATCTTTCGGGAGGATCGTTTCCGACACCTGCGTGCGGGTGGTTTCGATCACCGGGGCCGGTTCGACCACCACATGAAGCCCCAATTCCCCCACGTTTAAAACCAATGTTATCTCGAGCGCTTGTCCTACTCGCATGTCGAGTTCCCTGGCAGCCACAGCAAAACCGGTGGCTGAAGCCTTGATCCGGTAATTCCCGACCGGCAAATAGGAAAAACGAAAGTATCCCTGCCCGTCGCTTTTTAAGGTCACGGTTTGATCGGTCTCAAGATTTATCGCGGAAACCGTGGCGCCCGGGATCACCGCGCCGTTGGGGTCCTGGACCACGCCGCTAAGTGTGGCGGCGGAGATGTTTTGCTGTGCGCTTGATCTACCGGCGCTTAAAAAGATGCAGCCGGCTGCTAGTAAGAGCAGGATAAATAATTGTGGGGACCTGTTGCGCTTCATACCTTATTCCTGTTTAAGTCAAATAATCTGAGATCGACAGAATTTTCCGTCGATATTTTTGCTTCAATAAATTATTTACAGTTCTTAAACGTGGGCCGGCGGGGCGCGGGGATTAAGATGGCGGGAAATATTTTTTAATTCGGTAAAGCTGCGGGAAACGAAATTATTTACCGGCGTGCGCATCAGCCGCCGCGGCAATTTAGGCGTTAAGGCTTCGGCCGCCTGCTCGGCAAATTCAAAACGAGTGTTGTTGACGTTTTTTTGGGTACGCGCCGAACTGATGTACTGCGGTTCCGGTACATTTTGCGAGTAAAAATACCGGGTGAGCGAGGGTTTGCCTTTGGCCAGGTAGGTGAAAAATAATTTTTCTGTTTCTCTATAGCTCGGCGTCGCCCTGGTAAAACGAAGGCTTTCGGTAAGTTCAGAAAGGAAAATGTCTTTTCGCTCGACACGGGCGCAGATATCTTTTAGCGGTTGTTTTTGACTCTTTAGTAAGGCCGCGGAATTTTTCTTTACCCACGTTTTTTGCAGGGGGCAAAAAACCTCGTCTGAAGAGCGCCGGACCGCCGCGTGCGACAATGGCAGTGAACCCAGATAAACACAGAATAGCACCAGCAGCGTCAGCATATGCGCAACGCTTTTTACGATAAAAGCCGGCTTTTTTACCTGGACAGACTGGGACATTTCTTTACCGATACTCTAGCACAAGCGGGCAAGGCAATACAGCATTTTATTGCACGATGACCTTGCCGTACATCATATCCATTCCGCACATAAACCCGAACGAACCCTTTTTATTCGGTGTGAATCTGACCGTCACGGCGCGGTTAAGAGGCAGACGGCGGCGAATGCCGTAGGCCGGAAAAACTATTTCTTCACCGCATTCGTCCGCGCTTTTACGGATAATGGTCAACTGCGCGGGAACCCCGCGTTTTAAGCGAAAACTCGCCGGGCGGTATTCTCCATCTTTTAATATTATGGTTTGTTTTTGAACGTCGGATTTTGGAGATTTTGGCTTACGCGGGATCTTTTGAGCATTTACCGGAATTGCGGCCGCCGCCAGTATCAGGGAAAAAAATAAGCACGCCGTGCTCGCGATCAAAAAGGTTTTCGTCATTATCGTTCTCAATAAATAAAGCTATATCTTCTGAAAACAAAGAGTATACCTTGTCTGAGAATAATTTTCGAGTTTATTTATACCGGTAGTATCCTAAAGCTGTTTGGAAATAGTCATTTTGAATAGACGATGACGGATAAGAGATCGAATCTCTCAGTTATCAGCTATGATCTTTCATCTATTCCGCATGGTTATTTGAGACAGCGCCACTACCTTTATATTTTTTTAATCACAGTAAATAGCGGTAACTTTGCGAAAGTGATAACCCATGGCGGCGAGCGTCATGGCGTGCGCAAAGTTTTCGCGATGGAAGGCGAGCGAGCGGAATAAATACCGCCAGAATTGAAAACGCTCCGAGTCTTTAATGCCGAGGGTCATAACGAGCTTGGCAAAGGTTTTGAGATCGCCGAGAACGCCGCCCTGCCGCGCCACGGCCTTTTCCTGTTTGAGGCGGGCCAGGCAGCCCAAAGCGCGCTGATAGTATTCGCGCGAGCCGTAAATTTTGCGCAGGATGGTTTTATAGCCTTCGATCAGCACGGTTCTATCCATTTTCGGAACAAAATTCAGCGAACAATCGGTGTTGTTTCCGCTGCTGTCCTCTAAAAGGCGGCCTTCTTTTTCCAGGCGTTTCCAGAGCTGGGTATCAGGCAGCGCCGTCAGCAGCCCGACCATCGCAAGGGGAATGGCACTCTCCTGGATGAACGTGATCTGCCTTTCAAAGATATTTTCCGGATCGTTATCAAATCCGACGATAAATCCGGCCATCACTTCCATCCCGAAACTCTGTATCCGCCCGACGGAATCAAGCAGAGCGCGGCGCGTATTCTGCCCTTTCTGAGCTTCCTTGAGACTTTCTTCGACAGGTGTTTCGATGCCTAAGAATACGCGGCTAAAGCCGGCGTCCTGCATCATCTTGAGTAAGATCTCGTCCTCGGCCAAATTGAGGCTGGCTTCGGTGATAAAAGAGAAAGGATGAGAGTGCTGCTCTGCCCACTCTATCAGGTGAGGCATAAAAAGCTTTACGTTCTTTTTATTCCCGATAAAATTGTCGTCGACGATAAACACCAAACCGCGCCAGCCCGTCTGCCGCAGCGCTTCTAATTCGGCCAGCATCTGATCGTCTGATTTAGTGCGCGGAACTCGCCCGTAGATTTCGATGATGTCGCAAAATTCACAATTAAACGGACAGCCGCGCGAATACTGCACGTTCATCGCGCTGTAATTTTTATGCTGGATCAGGCTAAAGTCCGGCACCGGCGTATTCAGAAGCGAGGGTTTTTCGGCGGCCTCATAGGTGCGCTTGGCCGCGCCGATCTCGAGATCGTGGATAAATTCGGGCAGCGTCGTTTCCGCTTCGCCGATAAAAATAAAATCGGCCTCGGACAATTTATCGGCGCTGGTCGAAACATACGGCCCGCCCACCGCAACGCGCTTGCCCATCGCCTTGCTTAGCCTGACGACTTCCATCAGCGATTCCTGCTGGACTATCATCGCGCTGACAAAAACCATATCGGCCCACTCGATATCGGCCGGGTCAAGGTCTTCGACATTCATATCCACCAGGCGTTTCTCCCACGAAGCGGGCAGCATGGAGGAAACCGTCAATAATCCGAGCGGCGGAAAAGAGGCCTTTTTATTTTCAAACGACAAAGCATACTTAAAACTCCAGTAAGTGTCGGGAAAGATGGGATAGACAAGTAATATTTTCATACCGCACGCTCTCTTCCTTTCTTCTAGGTTACTCCTCGCAGGTGCACCCGACAAGAACAATAAGTGTTTCAATTGTAATAGTTTTGTATGCGCCGCTAAAAAATCAACAAAAAAGGGTAACCCGAAGATCACCCTTGTTCGCTGCTGCCTCAATTTGCTTTGCCTAACGGGTAAAAGCAGCCGGGATCGGTATATCACCCGCCATTCCGAAATGCTGGACGACGAAGTTATTGATCGAGCTCTTGTAGATGTACCAATTGCCCTCGGATTCGCGGAACACGGCAAAATCGGTCTTGCCGTCGCGGTCGTAATCTCCCGGCACGGGTTTGTCAGAGGCCAATCCCCAGTTCATGATCCGGTAGTTGCCGCTGCCGCTTTCGATCACATACCAGGCGCCGTTGGACGGGCGATAGATGGTGATGTCGGCTTTCTTGTCACCGTCGAAATCGCCGACCGTCGGGATGTCTCCGTCGAGCCCGAACTGGGTGATGAGATAGCTTCCGCCGCTGAGCCAGATATACCAGGCGCCATTTGAAGGCCGCCAGATCGTGACGTCTGACATTCCGTCGCCGTCATAATCGCCGGTCAGGGCCTTATCGCCGTTCAAACCGAACTGGCGAATGTCGAACTGGCCGTCGCTGCTGCGCCAGATGTACCAGACGCCCGTTGAAGCACGGAACACTGCCACATCCGTCTTGCCGTCGCCGTCGTAATCTCCGGGAACGGGTTGGTCGCCGGCAGTGCCGAACTGGATGGTGCGGATCTGGCTATTTGAGCTGTTCAAAATGTGCCAGGTGCCGTTGCGATAAAAAGCGTAGTCGATCTTCTTATCGCCATCGAAATTGCCCGGCGTGACCGCATCTCCCTGGGCTGCTTCACCGAATTGCAGCGCGTTATACGATCCGTCGTTCGAACGCGAAACGTGCCACATTCCGTTAGACGGACGCCAGACGGCGAGGTCCGATTCGCCGTCGCCGTCGAAATCCGAAGGCTGCACCTGCAAAGTACCGGTGAAATCGACCCCGGTGAGGGTTTGGCTCAAGTTAGTGTAGCTGCGCCGCTGCGGCGAGAAGCTGTAGTCCTGTTTCACCGCTTTCAGAATGTAATTTCTAAACGTAGTGATATTTCCGATCGTGTAGCTTCCGTCCGCGCCGGTCGTGGCCGTCGCGACGATCGGTTCGTCATTTCCAAATTCGTGGAGTTCGATGGTCGCTCCCTCAATACCGACGCTGTTTCTATCCACCGCGCGGCCCGAAATGCTGACCGGCCCCGGCGGGTTGACGGTGATGTGAATGTTGACGGAAGTGCTAAAGCCACCGTTATCGACCGCGTTGGCCCAGATCGTGTAGCTGCCCGGTTCGTTGGGCTGCCAGAGAAGGCTGAACGTGCCGCCCAGCGCCTGGCCGATCGTGGTAGACCTGGTCTGGCTAACCGCCGTAAGCGTCAGGCGCACGATATTGCCGTCGGCATCGGTCGCCGTCGCGTTGACCGGGATCGACGCCGGCATCGTATAAACCGCGCCGTCCACGGGACTATTTATTTGTACTGTCGGCGATTGATTCGATGCGGAAGCAACAAAGTCGATGTCGAGCATGTCGGTCATCGCGTTGGTCACGCTAAATGAAGGCGGAGTGAAGCTTATGTTAGGTGCCTGCGGGGTGATGGTGTAATTGCCGCCGGCGGGCACGCTAAAGAACCCGTACGCGCCAAAGAAATTAGTGAACGCGGTTTGATTCACCGGCTGTCCGTTTGCGGTGCCGGTCAGATTAACGGTGATGCCTTGCATCGCCCCGCCGCCCGGGTTTGAGATATCCCCTTGCAGGCGGACAGTGGCGGTGGGCGCATTTACGGAAATAAAAGTTATCCCGGAAGTTTTCACCCCGCCGGTAGAATCGGTCGCCCGTGCATAAAGCTCGTAGTTTCCGGCCGGCACATTCGTCCATTGAAATTCGTACGGCGCGGTCGTGTCCGTGGCTATCAGGGTCGCCAGGTGGTTTTGCCCGCGATAAAACTCGACTTTGGTGATCGTCCCCTCGCCGGAAGTAGCAGTGGCAGCGAGGTTTATCGTCGCCGGGGCGGTAAATGCCTGCCCGGCCGTTGGGCTGGTCAAACTGACGTTGATTGTCGTATTGCGAACGGCGCTAAAAGTTTGAAACTCCCAGTTGATGTAACCGAGATAACCGATGCTGCGGCTGGGCGGTTCAAAAGTGTAACCTGAAAGTTCGGGTGTGATGACAACGCCGTCGTTAACCGTCGCGCCTAAATTGGTAAAAAGATAATCGCCGTTCTCATCCGTCGTCGTGGTGGCGTTTATATTCGTATTTGTCGTGCACGCCAATCTTATCGTGACGTTCGGTATCGGCTGGCTGGTAAACTTATCGATCACTTTTCCGGATATCCGGTGATTGATATTGCCAACCGTGATATGGATGGGCGCGGATACAGCGGTTTCTCCGCGAGAGTTTTGCGCGGTCGCGGTCAGAGTGTAGCTGCCGGTATTCATCACGCGCCAAGTGGTAGACCACGTGCCGCCGGTGAGCCAGCCGACCAAAACATTATTTTGATCGCGTACCTGCACCAGCGTCACCGAGGGAGAAACCTGGACCTGGATCGGCACATAATCTCCCTCGACAAAAGTTTGATTCTCGGCCGGGCTGGTGATCGAAACGCTGACCGGCGAGGGATCGACAACCTGAACGTGGACAACCGGCTGCGAGTCGCCGCGCAAGCCTTTGCTATCGGTCGGGATGGCATACAAAGCCCAGGTGCCGACCGGAACATTGGTCCAGGTGAATTCATAAGGCGCGGTGGTGTCGGTGCCGAGCGGTATCGAGCCGGTCGAGCTGGAGTACGCCACAAAATCCACTTTCTGGATCGCATCGCCGTCTTCATCAGCGGCAGTCGCCTTGATATTTATCGTCCCCGGCGCGTTAAAGACCGCGCCGTGCGCCGGCGTGGTAATAGTACCCATCGGCTTGTGATTTGTCAGGATCGTGAAATCCGCCGATTGATTGGCGCCCAGATTGTTAAACGTTACGCTTTCAGGCGCTGTGACATAACCAACCTTCTTAACCGTCACTGTATAAGTTCCGCCGGCCGGAAGATCGCTAAAATTAAATGGGCCTCCGCTATAAGGAATTATGACCTGGCGGTTTGCCGACCCGGTCAGCGTTACGACGATCTGTGTATAGTCATTGGTAAATCCGGTGTTCTGGTCGGTGACCATTCCGCCGACGCTAAAAGTAAGCGCGCTCTCATCCGCCGGCGCGAGTTTTAAAACAAAGCCGTCCTTGCTGGAAATGTTTGCCGGGTCGTTGTTCAATATGGTCTGAAACGCGTTGGGCGTAGTCAGGATCGAAGTTGTATGCCCGGTCATATAGGCATTGTTTGAAGCGTCGACCACCATGTCGAAGGGGCTGCCGACTCCCAAAAAAGTAGAAAAGACCAGGGTTGCCGCGCTGGAATCCAAACGCGTGAGAAAAATGTTTCCCGCCGTACCGTTCAAAGAATGCCGCAGCGGAAAGTTTGCTCCGCTGGTGGTTTCGCCGGCCACAAAGATCTCATTGTTTTGACTCAGGCCAATGGCCGCGGGCTGATCTTTCCCGGTGCCGCCCAGGAATGTCGAGAGGGCCAGAGACGAACCGGCCGCGTTGAGTTTTGTCACGAAGCCGTCGGTGCCGCCGTTAAAGGTCATATCAAACGCGCCGGGCGTAACCGGGAACCCCGCGTTTTCCGTCTGGCCGGTGACATAAATATTGTCGGCGCTATCGAGCGCTACGCCTTTTACCGTGTCGGATTGCAAACCGCCGCCCAGATATGTGGCAAAGGTGAGCGCGCTGCCTGACCCGTTCATCTTGGCGATATAGCCGTCGATGCCGCCGCTGTTGGCCGGTTGGAAAGCGCCCGGAGTGGTGGGCAGGCCGCTGCCCGCGCCGCCGACAAAAACGGCATTGTTAGCCGAATCCAAAGTGACGTCCAAAATGTTGGCTTCGAATAATGTCGAGTAAATAAGATTGCCCGCCGCGGAAAGCTTGACCAGGTAACCGCCGCTAAAAAAGATGCCGTTGCAACTCTGGCCGCCGGTGCAAAGCTGCGGTTTGTAAGCGCCGGGCGTGGTCGGAAAATTTCCCGAGTAAGCAGTGCCGGTAAAGACGGCTTCGCCGGTGGTTTGGTTCAAGGTGATCTTTCCGCCGAGGTCGGTGTTGTTTCCGCCAATGTAGGTTGAGTAGACCAGCGCCGAACCGGTCGCGTTAAGCTTTGCCGCAAAAGCATCGTCGGTACCGCCGAAAGTCGTCTGAAATGCATTGATGACCGGCAGGTCGTTGGACATCGTCGTTCCGCTTATCAAAGCGTTTCCTGCCGTGTCGACCGCTACGCCGCCGCCCGATTCACTGCCGTTGCGCCCGCCAAAATAGGTCGCATAGATGAGTGCCGTTCCTGCCGGGTTGATCTTGGCGACAAAAGCGTCCGTCCACTGAACGTTGTTCGTTGACGGAGGATTCGCCGTTTTGAGCGCGCCTGCCGTCGTGGGAAAGTTTAGCGAAGAAGCGCTGCCCACCACATAGGCATTGGACTGCGCGTCGACGGCGATACTGCGCCCTTCGTCAAAAGCTGCCCCGCCGATATAACTGCCGTAGGCCAGCACCGGATCGATGACCAACTCTTTCGAACGGTCGTATTCGCCAAGCGCGATGCTCACCTTGCCTCCCTCGAGTTTATAAAGACTCGCAACTTCGCGGCGTTCGCCCCCTTCGCCGCTGATATTTTGATAGACCAGAGGTTTGTGCTGGCGGATTGTTCCGGCTCCGGTTTCGAGCAAAAGATCGCCGCTTTGTTTTTCGATGCTCGCCTTTTTTATGCCGGCGAACTTTAGTTTGATAAGGTTTGGATCGGCGTTAGGCGCGACGATAAAGTCGTACTCGAGCTGGCGTCCGTTGCCGTAGTAAACGAGATCAACGCCTTCATAGACGCCGCTAAATTTTACTTTTTCATAATTGGGAACCTCGGTGCGCCACTGCTCAGGGTCGTTGCCGATGAAATAGTTTGTGCGTCCTTCGAGTTCGCTTAAACCCGTTGATTCGGCGGACGGGTTCGCGCCGTCGATCTGCATGCGGACAACCGCAGTTTTGTCCGGAGCTTTACTCTTGCCCGCTTGACGCAGGGAAAGCACGGCTTCGGTGCCGGTCAAAAACAACCCGTAGTTGTTTCCCCGCGCGACGAATTTCACCTGTTCATCGGTCTGGCCGAGATTTGGCTCAAAATGAATCGGAAGGCTGCCGTACGACTCTGCTATCTTCGCCTTGTCCGCCGGCAAGACGGACGAGTCCTGCGCCGGAGCCAGCGTTTCCGTTTTTGCTACCGGTACCGCATTTTGATCTGTTGATTTGGTAAAAAAGCTGAAATAGAATCCTCCTGATAAAAAGAGTAAAAAGACAGTGATAGCCGCCAAAAGGGCAAGCTTCTGATAGTTTTTCATAGATCCCCCGAACTTCATCCTTGTTGGTGCAAACCATTTGCCACTAAACCACAGTGTTGTTTTTTGCTGTAAAAAGACGGGCAGGTGTTATAGATCCGTGAAAATATTTTCAACCTGCGCAAAAGGTACAGAGCAATTTGCGTGCTCATCTCCCGCTTCTTTTCACGCGAGCCCTGCGTTTCATTAACTTATGCGATATCAGGCATTTACAAGCAATACTTGATATTCGCGGAAACGCGTTGCAAATGGAATAGACCAGCTTAAGTTAAATTCGGATTTTATTTAGTCTGGGAACATACAGATAGAGATTCTTTTTTGAGTGTTTTTGATACAGGTAAGGAAAGCGACGCTTTTAACGCCGCCTGAAAGCGGAATTAAGGTTTTACGCCGAGTTTTTCCAGCGCTTCTTTAAATCTCGTGTCATAGGGCATTTTTTCGTAAGCCTTGCGAAATTCAACGATCGCTTTTTCTTTCTCGCCCTGCGCCGCAAAAACCAGGCCGCGATTGTAAGGGATCTGAGCGCTATCCTGCCAGATCTTTTCAAGCTCATCTATGTCCTTCATCGCCAGGTCGTATTTTTTCATCGCGGTATATACGCGGGCGCGCTCTTCGATCCAGCCGGTTTTTACTTCGGCCTCCATTTCGATCATCGAGTTAACAACCGAAAGCGCGTCTTCGCCCTTGTTTTGTTCCAGGTAAATATTTATCAAGCCCTGCGCCGCCTCGGCCTTGGCGATCCCAATACTGAGGGCTTTTTTATAGTCCGCGATCGCCAGATCATATTTTTTTAGCGCGCGATAGGCACGCGCTCGAATAGTGTAGTCTCCGGCGCCGAGCGTTTTGGAAAGCCGGATATTTTCTGAAAAATCCGCGATCGCCAGTTCGTATTGCTCCAGCTCGAAATAGTGGGTTCCCCGTAGATAATAAGTAAAATCATTCGGACTTGTTTTCAATATTGTTGTTAAGGCGATGAGCAGATATTTTTGGGCATCCTTATTCGCAGCGCTGCCGTAGAAACCGCGTTCCTTGGTAAAACCGTCATACCCCTCGATAAATTTCTGACTGCAGGTCATATTATCCGGAAAAAGCTCGACGCATTTTTGCAGCAGCATCAGCACATCCGGATCACGTTTCTTTTCACCTTTTACCGTCGCGTTGCTCTTTACCCGTTCTATCCTCACCCGCTCTGCCGTCTGGGTGAACATCTTTGGCGTCTTAAGCTCCACGCCCCGGTACTTAAAGACTTCCTGCGCAAAGACGGCTCCGGACAGGCCGGTGATGATCGCGATCGTGAAAAATATTTGTCTCATATTCCCCGCACAAACTAGTTGCCGCGCTGGAGCTGCTCGGCCTTTAATTTATCTGCCTGGGCCTGCGCCGCCATTCCCTGCATTTCATAGACAGCGGCGCGGACCGTATACGAACCCGGATCTCTTGGATTAAGCTGGATCGATTTGGTAAGGTCGGCTTCGGCTTCTTTCCATTTTTTCTGCCCGGCATAGGAGGTGCCGCGCGCCTGGTAGCCGCCGGCATGGTTGGCATCGATTTTTAGTATGGCTTCGGCGTCCTTAAAGCCTTTTTTGTAATCGCCTTTGGCGTTTAGATAGCTGGCGCGGGCAAAAAGCACTTGTATATTTTGCGGGTGTGCGTTCAATATAACGGTCAAGTCTTTGATCGCCTCCTCATATTTCCCGTTCATAACATACGCCCCGGCGCGTGCGTACAAAAGATCGTAATTGTCCGGGCGTACCGCGATGGCTTTTGAATACCACTGGATCGCGCCGTTGTAATCTTTTTTGATCGCAGCCTGTCTTCCGGCCTCGACAAACTCATCGTGTGTTTGCGGGGTCGTTTGCCCCGGCTGCGCGGGTTGAGCAGCAGCGGAAATGACACCGGCCAGCATAAGCAGTATTGAAAGCAAAATTGTTCTTGATGTGTTTCTCATTTTTTCTCCTGAGGTTTTACATTCCTACCCGCAATGAATTTAAGATCCGCGCGCGGTTGTAACGGGCGGAAAGCCCGCCCTCATAATTTGTGATGACGATCGCCGTCCACAGTTTTTTATCCTGCCCGAGCATTATGAAATCGGCCTGAATGACCGCGCCCGGTTTCATAGCACTGGCCGTAACGTCGTAGATAATGTGACGGCCTTCGACGCCGTCGATATTTATCGCAAAGCTGTCGCGCTGTTTGGCGGTCAGGGTGACCCCGGCGCCTTTGCCTAATCCACCCAGAAATGAATCCATAAAATATTTCCCGCGTCCGTCATTGATCTCGGGCGCCTGGTTTTTGAAATTCATTTCATAGACCATCAGTATCGAATTGCCGTATTGGGCGGTGGCCGATTCTTCGCGGGCAAAATCGGGATCCGCCGGATCTTGTTTGATCTGCGGTTCCAGGCGCTGATCTCCCACCAGAAATGAAACTCCCATGGTGCCGAAAGATTGTCTGACGGCGGCGGGCGGGAAATTTACTTTGACGCGGACGCTCTGCATCACGCGTTCCATATACTCGGCGGTCTCTTTGCTGGCGAGCATGTCGATGATCCACTGCGTCTGGTAGCCGTAGATCGTCAGTATCTGCCGGAAATTTGTTTCCTTGCCGTTTTGCCAGGTGGCCTTGACCAGGCGCGCTTCCATTCCGTCGATCAAAAGTTTGTCGATACTTTGCATTTGAAAATTCGCCTTGCTGTTTAGCGCCTGCTGCATTTCAAAATACTGTTTGGCGGCAAAGTCGGGATTGTGGGCGGAAGGAAACCCGACCTCAAGCTCGCGCATTTCGACCATCGCCAGCGGAGTGTTCGACTCATAGATGGTGACGGAGTTCATCTGCCGCGGCGCGGTAGGCGCCACCGGAAGATCGACATAGAGCCCTTGATTACCGACGGCGTACGTCTTCCAGCCGTAGATCGTATTCTGCGTCGCTTTTAATGTGCGAAGTATGCGCTCGGTGGTTGCCTGGTGATCGGCGCGCGCCGGGTCGATCTGAATGCTGACGGTAAGCGCGCTGCGTTTCTCGATAAAAACAATTTCATAAACACGGTAGCTGCGATAGCCGCGCTTAAAATTTTTGGTAATGATATCGCCTTCGCGAGTGCCCAGTTTGTATTTATCGCGGGTAGAGGTGAAATTTGTCACGCCGGGCAGTGCGCGTTCGTCTTCGGCAATGTCTTTTAGCGTCGCTTCCCTTTCAAACACCATGCCTTCGCCGGGCGATTGGCTGGTCACCCTGATATCCATCCCGTCAAAGCTCGATTCGTAACGCGATAGCGTGCCGTTGTCCGAGCTTCTTTTTTGCTGCAGAAGCTCGAACGGAAGCTCCGCGGCGAGAAACGTGGGCCCCAGGCTGCGCAGCGCCCAGTGGCGATTGCCTTCGCGTTCGACCTTGATGGAATCAAAGATCGCGCCGGCCAGCGCCTGGCCCGCCTGATCTTTGTATGTGGCCATCACCACCCAACTGGCCCCGCCAAAAATGCCATCGTCTTTGCCGATCACCGCGGCCATCCGGGTGGCGCTCATAAAATTGACGAACTCTCGGCCGGAGAGATCTCCGCGGCCGCGCGGCGTCATCGGGATGTTTATTTTTTGCCCGACCTCAGCCAAAAGCTCCGCCGGGCCTTTTGTCGTATAGATCCTGGCGACCTCGACCCGCACGCCGCTGCCTTCCGCCGACCAGGAATTGGGAAAGATGGAATAGATGGGACGTTCGGCCCACGCAACGCCGCCGCTGCCGGGATCGGCGGGCATGTCTATCAGCAGAGCGGGCCGTCCCAGCGCCCAGCGCGAAAGTCCCGGCGACTGGGCTTTTCCGTAATACGTAAAAAGCAAGATCGCCAGGATCGCAAAAATAACGAGCACTACGTCGCGGACGGTAAAGCTGCTTGAAGTTTCCTGCCGGGCCATAAATGTTCTTACCTACTTATTCTTGTCGCCTTTTTTATCGTCATCGTCGTCGTCGCCATTAGCGCTTTGCTCGGTTTGATCGTTGATGCTGTAAGCCGAAAGCTCGCCTTTGTTCATATTGAAAAGGCGTCCGGCGGTTTCATCCACTTCGTAATCCGGCGATTTATCTTTAAAGATGATCTGGCTGATGCCGCGGCCCGAAAGCAGATTCACGCCAACCAGGCCTGAGCCTTTGTCTTCTTTCGTCTTTAAACTCGTGAGCACGTAATAGACGTTTCCGCTCTGCTTCGATGACGAATATTTTTTCGACATAAAGCTCTGATAGTTGGTCATCAGATTAAGAAACCGGTTGTTTTCGCGATAGGCGGAATTGTAATTTCCGTTGTAGGAATGCTGCGTCTCAACTGCCTGCGAAAGCGCCGCCGCCGTAACGGTAAGCGCAGTCATTACAATAGATTGCCAGCCATCTATGCCGGGCGCTTCGTATTTTGTCGACCAGGTTATTTGCCGCGACGACGGATCGAAAGCGAGCAGGTGCTGGCGACCGCGCGCCACCACCGTGCCGTTTTCCTGACGCACCAGCGAGATGGGTTCGTCGGTCGTATCCGCGCCTTTTTTGAAGAATCCGCCGACGCCGCCCAAAGCCACTGCCGCCACTTTCCCGGCGGTAGCCGCCGCGCCGACCTTGAATTTGAATTTGAGCGGGACCTTGTAAGCTTCTTTAACTTTGCCCTGGCTGCCAAGATCGAGCCCGATGAGATTTTTTTCATCGCCGATCATGAGAACGTTTTGCTGCGGCAAGACGACCATATTAGTGATGGAATTTTTCGCGCCTTCATAGATCCAGTTAGTGCCGCCGTTGGCTTTGTTCAAAGCTACGACTCCAATGGGAGTTTTCTTTTGCCACTCGCCTTTTTTAGCGCTGAAAAATTGCCCGCCCATTCGGCCATAGATGGTGTCGCCGTAAAGCAGCATCTCGGCGATGCCGCCCTTGCCGAAATCTTTGGTCGTCCATTTAAGCGCGCCGCTGTTCTTATCGATCGCGCGGATGATCCCCTGCGCCGAGGTGAAGATCGTGTCGCCATCGACGATCGCCTGGCCGTTGGTATTTTTGAGTGAACCGTCGGTAACGTCATACAAAGTTTTCCAGACCAGCTTGCCGTCGGAGAGGCTGTAGCGATGCAATCCGGCATAGGTCATATACATCGAATCGCCGTCAAAGATCGGCGGGTTTTCGCCGCTCAGATCAAACCGGTCGCTTGCCCCGCCGCCGCTGCCTAAAAACATCGCGCCCGCACCGCCGCGCTTTTTCTTTTCCACGCCGTAGAGATCGACTTTTTCCGTATACTCGTTTTGCCAGAGCAATTCGCCGGTCGACATTTTCAAGGCGAAGATATCCGGCTTGTCTTTGTTGATGCGGTTGTCCCTGATGGTGAGAAAGACGATCATGTCGCGTTCGTAGATCGGCGACACCTCCACGGTAAAGCCGAGCATCTTGTCGGTTTGCCAGACGGTTTCGCCGGTCAGCACATCCAGCGCGGTGAGTTTTGTTTTGCGCTGCGCAAAACCTGAATTATCTGAAATGAGAACGAGCGGCGTGCCGGGAAGCTCGGTGTACTCGGTTTCTTTTATTTCGCCGAGATCGCTGCGCTGCCAGAGCGTTTTGCCGTTCTCGCCGTCAAGCATCGTGACGCCGCTGGGCAGCCCGACCATCACGTTTCCCGTTTCCATCATCGAGTACCACTTGGCGCCCTTGAAGCTCCACAGCGGTGTGTCGGCCCGGGCCGAAATGGCCGAAATGGTTGTAATGAGCGCGGCAGCAAAAGCCAGCACCGCCATTATTAGAGCCGCATAGATCTTTCTTTTTAGCGAAAGCTCGCTTTTCAGATATTCAATTTTGTTTTGCATTGCAGGTTCTCCGAATTTGTTTTTCTCGCGAAATTTTCGCCTTTTACATGAATCGCAGGTTTTTTCTGCAAAAAGTGTCATAAAAAACCATTCTTTCTTTAGTTTGGGCTGAATTTGTGGCAAAATTTGCTAACCCCAGGCTGCAACCGTTAACGTTTTATTCGTTGTAAATGACTGAAATATCTGAAGTTACACAGCTATTGAGCAAGGCCCAAAAGGGCGATAAAGAAGCGCTGGACCTGCTTTTTCCGGTCGTTTATAAAGAACTGCGCCGGGTAGCTTCGCACCAGTTGGCCGACGAACGCGCCAACCATACGCTGCAGCCGACGGCGCTGGTGCACGAAGCCTACCTGCGGCTGATCGGGCAGCACTCCGTCGATTGGGCTAACCGCGCGCATTTTTTTTCCATCGCGGCCGAAATGATGCGGCGCATTCTGGTAAATCACGCGATCGAGAAAAAGGCGCAAAAACGCGGCGCCGGGGAAACTCTCATCTCGATTGAAGAGATCAGCGGCGGCCCGGCCGGTGGACCCGGCCTTGATGTCGTGCTGCTGGATGAAACATTGCACCGGCTGGCGGAGATGGATGAAAGACAATCCAAAATAGTTGAGCTGAGATTTTTCGGCGGCCTGTCCGTAGCGGAAACGGCCGATGTCCTGAAAATTTCCGAAGCCACCGTGAACCGCGAATGGCGCAGCGCAAAAGCCTGGATCATGGCGCAGATGAAATAAATGGAGCGCCGAATTTATTCGGCTTTCTTCTTTTGCAGACTAGAGTCTGCGCTCCTTACTTTTATGAATCCCGAGACGTGGCAAAAAATAAAATCATTTTTCGACGAAGCCGTTGAGTTTGCCCCGGCGGAGCGGGAGAAATTTCTCGCGTCGGCTTCCATCGACGGTGAGATCCTGGCCGAAGTAAGAAAGATGTTTGCCGCCGATGAGGAAAGCCTGATCGGGCATTCGCCGTTTTCGCAGCTTTCGGAAAACGGGAACAAAGCCCCGGAAAAGATCGGAAACTATAAGATCGTGCGCGAGATCGGGCGGGGCGGAATGGGCGCGGTCTATGAAGCAGTGCGTGACGACGGGCAATTTTCCCAGCGGGTCGCGGTAAAGATCATCAAACGCGGAATGGATTCGGATGAGATCGTGCGGCGGTTTCGCAACGAACGCCAGATACTCGCGGAGTTGCAGCATCCTAACATCGCCCGGCTTTTTGACGGCGGTGTTAGCGACGAAGGCTCGCCTTTCTACGTGATGGAATTTATCGAAGGCCTGCCGATCGATGCTTACTCTCGCGAAAATGATCTGAGCGTGGCGGAAAAACTCAACCTCTTTTGCCAGGTCTGCGCCGCCGTTTCCTACGCGCACTCGCAATTGATCGTGCACCGCGACCTGAAACCTTCAAACATTTTAATAACCCGTGACGGCCCCAAAAATAACACTGTAAAATTGCTCGATTTCGGGATCGCAAAAGTTTTAAACGCCGATTCACAGGAAACGCCGGGTACTGCCACGCAGCTCGGAATGATGACACCGGCCTATGCATCGCCGGAGCAAATTCGCGGCGAAAAGGTCACCACCGTCAGCGATGTTTATTCGCTCGGGATCGTACTTTACGAACTGCTTACCGGCGAACGCCCGTATCAAACGTCCGGGAAAAGTTACCCGGAGCTGATCGAACTGATCGCAAACACACAGCCGCGCAAACCCAGCGATACGGCATCGGTATCTGCCGCAGCGCCCAAAGAATCGAATTTAAAAAATTCGAACCTCAAAGGCGACCTCGATAATATCGCCCTTAAGGCATTACAAAAAGAGCCTTTACGGCGCTACCGTTCGGTCGAACAATTTTCCGAAGACATAAAGCGATATCTGTCCGGGCAGCCGGTTTCCGCGCGGCCCGATACTTTTTCATATCGTTTTAGTAAATTCGCGCGGCGCAATAAAGTTTCGCTGATCGCCGCCGTTCTGGTTTTTCTTTCACTCTGCGCCGGCATCGCTATCGTGGTCTGGCAGGCGCGGCGTGCCGAGCAGCAGCGAGTGCTGGCGGAGAATCGTTTTACCGAAGTGCGCGAACTGGCAAATTCGGTGATCTTCAAATATCACGACGCCATCGCGGCGCTGCCCGGCTCGACTTCCGTTCGCGAACTGCTGGTCAAAGACGCCACGAAATATCTGGACAGCCTGGCCAATGAATCGGCCAACGATCCGGCGCTTCAGCGCGAACTCGCGCTTGCTTATATCAAACTCGGCGACGTTCAGGGAAAAGCTTACGCGGCAAACATCGGCGACACAGCCGGCGCGGTCGAAAGCTACCGCAAGGCCGTCGCGCTTTTGGAAAGCGCCGTTTCCACCAAAGAAAATAATAAAGAACTTCAATTCGATCTGGTCAAAGCCTATGAGGCTTTGTTTCAGATATATATGCGCACTTCAGATCCGGATAAACTTCCCACGCTGGAAAAGGCTTTGCAGGTGCAGGAAAAACTTGTCAGCGCCGATCCGGGGAACACCGGTTACAAATTGCAGAAAGCGACGCTCCTCATGCTTTCAGGCGACTCGACCGGCACGATCGAATCCAAACTTCCCCGGTATGAACAAGCGCTCGTACTCAGCAAAGAATTGCTCGCAGCTTTCCCCGATGACAAAGAAGCGATCAGAAATAACATGCGCGTCAACCAGCGGTTAGGCACGGCCTATACCTGGCTGGGCGATGCGGCGGAGAAAGGCGGCGATAAACAAAAAGCCGCCGAGCGCTATGCGCAGGGGCTGCCATTCCATCTGGCTTCTTTTGAAATGTCGCAGAAACTTTTTGAATCCGAGCCTAACAATATTTCTTACCAGCGAAATTTTGCCATGGGCTCGATCAATTTGGCGGAAAGCTATGCGCGCAACGGAAAGCGCCCCGACGCGATGACGATGATCGAGCAATGCATGAAAACGCTTTCTCAGATGGAGGCCGAGGACAGAAATAATAAAGAGGTGCGCTCTGACATCGCTTTTTCCTATATGGCGATCGCAAATATCTGGCGGTCGCTGGGGGAAAAGAAAAACGAGATCGATGAAATAGAAAAGGCGCTGGCGCTGCAGAAAAACGTCTATCAGGACGACCCGCAAAATACGGAGATACTGTCGGAAATTATCAAAAATCATCACAGCCTGCAAACCTTGTACACCGAGATAGGCGATGAAGGCAAAAGCGCTCTTCACCGCCAGGCTATCGACAGGTATAATATCGACAAGACCAACCTCCTTGGGAAACAAAATAAATAAACCGTCCGCTTATAATTAACGATTATGATGGAATTTATTTTCGAGCTGTTGTTCCAGATAATTCCCGGTAAAGTCTGGATTTTTCTGTTGGCCGTTGTGTTGATCGTCGGCGGAATTTACGTCTGGCGGATCGGCGGCCAGGAGCGCGCCAGGTATGACGCGGCGACGGGAAGCGAAAGCAAAACTTACCAGGCTGAGATCCGTTACAAGAGCATCCGCAGCGTTAAGACTTCCGGCATAAACGATCACGACACCGGCAGCGCGGACGCCAACTTCCTCCAGATGGGTTATTACGAAGACGGGAAATATCATCCGCTCGACGTGCAGGTAGATCGCGATGAATATGATGCGGTCAAAGAAGGCGACAAGATAAAGATCAGCTTTCATCCTGATGATGCGGATTATATCGTCACGCCGATGATGCCGCGCCCCGGTACTATCTGGTATCGCATCGGCGGCGGCGCCATGATCGGTTTTGCCGCGCTTATTTTATTGATGTTATTTGCCAGCCTTTTCGGCGATTAACTTAGGAGCGCGAAGCGATCTAAATTTCATATTGCAGTTTTCGCGTAATTTAGTGTGGTTTCGTGGTTCCAGTCTTAGTCTTTGGCTCCCTAAGTTTAAGGCTGAAACCACGAAACCACACTAAAAAACACGAACAAAACAATAAGACACAATTTTTTTAACTTTACAGACAAAACCTTTACACCGGAGTGTACACTGTGAAAAAAGCCATTTTCTTTTTATTCCTGGCAGCATTCTTAACCGCCTCGGCTCATGCCGCGGAGCTGACGCTGCTCAAACGCACTATTCAGATCACGCCCAAACGTTTCCTGCGTTACTGGAAAAATCCGGCGGCCGCCGAGCCCGTTTACAATACTTATAGCTGGGTGCCAAAGATACAGTTTGACGTGCTGGGGCCGATCGGCAGCGGCGACAAGATCTTTGTCGAATTTGATACGCCGGACGGAAAACAATGGCTGAAATACGACATGCGAACGCCCTCTCTCGGCGACGATGAGCTCGAGACCGTTTCGATGGACATCTCAGATGACGCGCTCGAGAAAAAAGCTATTCTCAGCGAAGGGTTGGTTCCCTTTCGCATCAAGCTAAAACCGGCGTCCGGCGCTGAATCCACTCTGTTTTCCGGAAAGTTTCGGGTGGGAACATATCTGCTCGATCAGAAAATTCCCGATTACAAAGGCAAGAAAGATTTTTTTGTCGATTACGATTGGCATCTTCCGCTGGCCTACGTTTGGTTAAATCCTCTCTCGGATGAAGATGTGCCGCAGCTCGCAGCGCAGATCTGCCTGCGCGGCGCGGTGGATTCCTCCAAGCTGGAAGCGCTTTTATTTTTGAACGGGAAACAGGTTGGGCAGCAATCAGGCTCGAGCTATGCGCAGAAACAGGTCTTTACTTCCGGCGCCGACGAGCCAAGCCATCGCTGGGCGATCTGGGAATTCACTTTCGCCAGAGTGCGCGGTTTTAATAAAAGCTCGAGCAACAACAGCTACGCGGAACAATTTTTCCTCGATAAAAATCCCGGTGAATATGAGATCAGGGTGATGCGCGACGCAGCAGTGGCTCGTTCGATAAAATTTACCGTAGGCAGTGACGGAAAGATCGTCGATAACATGCTCGCCAAAAACGTAAAACTGGGCGGCGTGCGAATGATCATACCGGCAAAAATTCTGGGCGCCGGCGATGGGCAATATAACGCCGCCGCCTGGCAAACCGATGCGCTTTTTGGCAATCCGCCCGCCGGTTTTAGTGTTAATTAAAACGAAAAACTACCGATTATCTCCCTTGGGAAACATCACGCGGTCGGGCTCGGCGTTTAATTTTTCCAGCATCTTTTTAAGGAGCCGGTTTTTGACCGCTCCGGCGTTCTTCGGGTTTACCAGGTAGCGAACTATCGCCTCGATCCAGGTGTTGCTGCTGATGCGAAAAACCACCGTCGGGTATTCCTGGACCTCAAACTGATCGACCGGCGTTTGCTTTAGCAGCTCCCGGTAAGTCCCGACGTGCTCCATCATTTCCTTGCCCACTTCTTCGGCGGCGGTTTCGCGCATCACGCGCGCGACAAATTCCAGATCGCTTTGATAGGCCACGTTGAATTTTATTTCCGTCCAGATGTAAGGGAAAAGCGACCAGGAATAATTGTAAATAGCGGTATCGAGAACTTTTGAGTTGGGAAATTTTATCACACGGCCGCTCGGGTGATCGGTCGAAAGATAGTCGCCGCCAAATTCCCACAGCGTGGTGTCAAGATAGCTGACGCTGATGACATCGCCGGTCGCGCCTTCGATCTTGATCCGGTCGCCGACCTGGTAAGGAACTCTGACCAGGATATAGATCCACCCGATAAAACTGGTGATCGGTGTCTGCAGCGCAAAACCCAATACCAATGAGATCAGCCCCAGTGAAACAACCGCCGTGTACCAATCGGCAAAAAGCACGGAAACCACGATCAGCGCCGTAAGCAGGCCGGCGATCAAATTGACCACCCGGCGGAGGTTGTACCGGGCGGCGCCGTTCTTTATCGGACGAAGCAGAAAAACCCTGACAAGCTTGGTCGCCATCAGTACGAACAGGATCGCAACGGCGCCCACCATCGCCCGGCGCAAAAACATTACGACAAATCCCCGCCGCGCTTCATCGCGTATCAGGTCTGTCGCAAATTCAAAAAATCCGAGCCGCAGCAGGTAGTAAAGCACCGCCAAACCCAGTATCAGCAAAATATAGATGCCGATCTGGAATTTATAACTATCGCCGGTTTCGGGCTTCTCCGATGAGGTAGTTTCCGTCGCCTGCTCTAACTCACGCCGGATGTCTTCGTCCTGTTTAAGCTCGGCAACTTTTTCCTGCCTGGATTCTGTTTCCATATCACCCCTTGTTCTCGCACCTAATTGCCTTGGATGACAATAACGGTAAATTTAGTATTCCCTAATTTTACAAAAATTAAAGGTAATAAAAAAGCGCGTCCTTAAAAAGGTGGTGAATTTGAAAACGGTTGTCCGCGCAGCGGACTGTAGAGAATAGACCAGGGTGGCGTTCGCTTTGCTCACCGTTGGGGGACTTTAAAACGTGCTGTTACCCCATCTATCGAGCCGCCTATCGACGCACGGTTAGCGCATCGCGCTCGGTGTAACTCCGGTTTTTTTGCGAAAGTGATGGGTAAAATGCGCGGGGGTGGAAAAGCCGAGCAGGTAAGCGATCTCGGTGATGCTGATGTCGGTTTTGCGCAGCAGGTCTTTGGCGCGTTCGATGCGCTGGTTGATAACGTATTGGTGCGGCGTGTAACCGGTCGCTTGTTTGAACATCCGCAGAAAATGATACTCGCTCAAGCCCGCGGTGTTGGCCAAAACTCTGAGCGGCAGATCTTCCGCCAGATCGCTTTCGATCAGATCTAAAACCTGGGTCAGCTTTCTGTTCGTCAAGCCGTTGACATAGCGGCGCTCGGCGGGCATTTTTTCCGACGAATATTCGCGCAGAAGCTGCACGGCGAGCAGATTGGCGAGCGCGTCGGCGTAGAGATTTCCCGCCATCACGTCGGGCCCGCGCTGCAGCTCGTCAAACGCCATCCGCGCCATCGATTCGATGACCGGGCTGCGCGAATCGAGCGTTGTTACGATCTCGACCTTGTCCGGGTCCATATCCGCGCCCGCCGCCACCGTTCTGATAAATTCGGGTTCGAGATGCAGGTAAATATCATCCTGCTCGGCTTCGTCGTACCAGGATTGTAAAGCCGTGGCGGCGGAAATTACCGCGACATTTCCGGCGGTCTGCAAAATGTTGAAGTTGCGCCCGGAAAGACAAGCCTGCTGGCGCGAAGGCGCGCCCATATACACGGTGATCAAATGATAGATCAGCTTGTCCGGTTTGATATAAGATTCGCGAATGTGGTGGCGGTTGCGGATGACCTTCAGATTTTGCCAGCGGTCGCGGCTGTTCACGGTCCAATCGCCACGCCAGTTGTAGCTGGTTGTGGTTCTGCCTTCGTCAATGTTTTCCGCTTTTTTCCGGCTCATATACAAAACAAGTATATTTGATTTACCTATTATAACCCCAAAAGTAAAGTGTTTTTTGCTTTTTTTGACTCGCCCTTTTTCGCAAGGTCGGCGCAACAATCCGACAAGAGTAGCAATTTTATGATAGTTTGCGCGAATCTTTAATGCTAACTTTGCACAACAAAACAACCTGCGCCGGCGTAACCGCCGAAGCTTTGGGGAAAAAAAGTAGACTTACAATTAAACTTGCGAGGAAAAGATGAGAATTATCAAACCGGCAACGGGCGTCAGGACAAATATTTTAAAGGGTGTTTCCACCCTCGATGTCATAAATATGAGGATAGTTTTGCTGTTTCTCGTAGTTATCGCTTTCAGCTACCCGGTCCATGCCGGGCACAGCATTTTGGACCGGGTCGATCCTTCATTTAACCCGCAGGTCCAGACAAATTCATACGCCTGGAAGTGGGTAAATCAAATTCAGGCCTTGCCGGATGGAAAGATCCTGGCGCTCGGGGGCTTTAATACTTATAACGGCGTGCCGGTCGGAAAGCTGGTCCGCCTTAACGCCGACGGTTCGCTCGACCCGACCTTTAACAACCAAACCGTGACCGAGGCTTCGACAGGCGAAGGGCAAGCGAAGATCTTGCTGCAGCCGGACGGAAAGATCGTTCTCAAATGCGTAGGGCTTGTCGCCGGCGGGCAGGGGCCGAAACACCTGCTGCGTCTTAACGCCGACGGTACATTTGACTCGACCTTCAATTTCACACTGAGCGGTTCGAATAATTTCATTAATAATATCGAGATGGATTCGCTGGGCAGGCTCCTGCTTTTGGGGAATGGTTTTACAACTCCGCAAGGCCCACGCCTCATTATTCGTCTTAATGATGACGGCTCGATCGACAGTTCCTTTAACTTTACTCCTCCGGCCGGCAGCACTGTGCAAAATATCGCGGCGCAGGGCAGCCGCTTGATCGTCGGCGGGAGCAGCGGCATTTATCGTTTAAGTGAAGACGGCTCGACTGACGCTTCGTTTACGACTTTCACCGGATCTTCCGGCCTCCTGGCCATTCAGCCGGGTAATAAAATTTTATACCGGGTTGGCGATAGCATCTTGCGCTTAAACGAAAACGGGGGCAGCGACGGCACTTTCCAGTCGCCGTCTTCGCCGGCACCCGCGCAAAACAAAATAAAGTTCACCGGTAACGGCAAAATAGTCATCCTTAATCAGCAGTTTATCAATTCAGGCCAATTCAGCCGGTTTTTGCCGGACGGCGCAACCGATCCTTCCTTCACTCCCTCTACGCAGTCGTCGCCGGCCTGCTTTACCATCGCGCCCGACGACGGCACCGTGATCGGCGATGCGGGCCATATGGGCGGCTTTGGCGGTTTCGATACGAATTACTTTGTAAGACTCGCGCCCGGCGGCGCGATCGACCCTACATTTAATTCCGGGGGCGAAGGATTTCAAACTCTGCTGCCCGGTGTCATCCAGGCGATCGAGACGTATCCGGACGGGAAAATTTTACTCGGTGGAAAATTTGACCTGATAAACGAAATCTCTCGTTACCGGGTGGCACGGCTTAATGCGGATTCGACGGTTGATACTTCTTTTCAGGTCAATACAAACGCAACCGGAAATTATTTTTCGGATATCAGAGACATTTATCTGATTCGCGCGCAGGCGGACGGCAAGATCGTACTGACCGGATATTTTGATTATGTTCTAAACGGCGAGACCAAAAAGAATTTCGTGCGGCTTAATTCCGACGGCAGCATTGATCCTACTTTTAATTTAATTCCACCTATCCCGGACTGGTCCCAGATCTTGATCGGCGGACAGAATAGATTTCAGATCTACAGCGACGGCAAACTGATGGTCGGAACTTCGAGAAGTACCAACGGGGGACGTCTCGGCCCGGTCAAACTGACGGCGGGCGGCGCGATCGATACGTCGTTTACTACGACCCTTAACAGCGCAGCGACTTCGATGTATATCGACGATGTGCTGATCCAGCCGGACGGTAAGATCGTTGCCAGCGGCACGTATGAAAATAATTCCAACAGCATTTTCAAGAGTTTTGTCGCGCGCTTTAACACCGACGGAAGCCTGGATCCGGCCTTTCCCTACACCGAAGAACCGAACCGGTTGTATTCAAGGCTCGCTCTGCTTCCCAGCGGGAAAATTCTGATCACCAAATATGCTATCGGCGGAGGTTCAGCGAAAATTCAAAGATTGAACTCTAACGGAAGCCTCGACGCTACATTTAATTCGGTGTCGTTATCAGACAGTACCGCTAAGCTCAACGCGCTGCTGGTTCTGCCTAACGGAAAAATATTTGTCGGCGGCAAGTTCACGCTCACCATCAGCGGAGAGTCGGCCAAGAATTTATTGCAGCTCGACGAGGACGGCAATTTTGAATCGACGATCTACAACCTCAATGACGAGGTGCTGTGCCTGGCGGCGGATAGCGAAGGCCGCGTTCTGGTCGGTGGCGGCTTTACCGTCATCGGGGCCAATGGCGGGGGCGCAAGCCGCTCGTACGTTGCGCGGCTTACCGATGGACGGACGCCATTCGATTTCGATGGTGACGGGCGGACTGATGTCGGCATTTTCCGGCCCACGGAAGGCAACTGGTATCTGGACCGGAGTGCAGCCGGGCTTTCGATATTCCACTGGGGAATAGATACGGACCGCCTGGCCCCGGCCGACTATGACGGCGACGGCATGACCGATCTGGGCATTTACCGCAATGGCCAATGGTGGTATTTCAATAGCGGCAGCGAAACGGTCGCGCTCACGTATTGGGGGACGACCGACGATATCCCGATGCCCTCGGATTTTGACGGCGACGGTAAAGCGGATTTTGTCTATTTCCAACCTTCGACCGGAATATGGTGCCGTAAAGGTTCGACCGGCGTTATCTCCAACATCCATTTCGGCTTGCCCGGGGATATTCCCTTGATCGCCGATTTCGACGGCGACGGCAAGGCCGACCCGACCATCTTCAGGCCGACGGACGGCGTCATCTGGTACATGAGCAGCATGGATGGTTTATTCTACGCTCATCCCTGGGGACAACCCGGTGACACTCCCGTTCTGGGTGATTATGACGGCGACGGAAAGACCGATGCGGCCGTATTCAGAGGCGGTTACTGGCATGTCTTTAATAGCCGCGATTCTTCCGTGACGGTCTATGCATGGGGATACGCGGATGATCGTCCGACACCGGGCGATTACGACGGCGATGGAAAAACGGACTTCGCGATCTACCGGCCGTCGAACGGAATGTGGTTTGCGATGCGCTCCACCGGCGGCTTCTTTAGCCAGCAATTCGGTTTGTCAGGTGATAAAGCCGTGCCGAACGCGTTTCTTCCGGAGGCTACCTCTGACCGGCCGTTCAAGGAAAAATGATCCCTGTGCTAGTTGATAATTGGAAAAGAGAAAAGGACGACTGGTAAGTCGTCCTTTTTTTCTATCTACCTATTGTAATTAACGTAAAGCTAAGCATCAATCCCGCTGTCAGATTGTTAACTTTGAACGCATAATTTTAATGGTGTTGAGGCGGAGCAGTCTGACAGCCCTGCGGGTAATTTGCCAAAGGCACAACACGAACGAGCTGCATCATGCCCCGGTCCTCGTGCGCGAGTATGTGACAGTGAAGTACGTAGGTCCCGGTAAAGTCCAGGTATGTTTGTCGGATAACGACCTTGCCGGGTGTGATCGTACCGTCTTTATTGAAGATCGCCGGCGGTATCGCGATCACGTCCTGCCAGATGTAATTATTGGCTGGCGTATAAGTCGAATAGGTATTTTCGGCCGTCGGAGTTTGAATTTGTAACACCTGAAACGGATTGATGTGAATGTGGAACGGGTGGGCAATAACCGACGTATAATTCTCGAGCACCCAATCCTGTAAACCATCCAGCGGCATGCACTGGTCGACTATCGGCCCGCTTTCGCCAAACTGTTTACCATTGATCATAAAGTGCGGTCCGGCCGGCGGCGGCACCTTCGACCGACCCGGTCCTTTCCTGCCTGCTTCCCACTGGAATTTCACTGGCGAATTGGGATTTGAAGGGTTTGTCGGACCCGGAACCGGCACGGGCAGGTCGAGCAAAAACTTCGGCATCTCGGCCCAGGTGGTGGGAAATGACATGCTGGTGACTGGGGTGCCTTCGACCTTGACAAAGAAAAGCGTCGCCCCGCCGACGGATACGAATGTCGTGGTGCCTGCCTCCAGCGGAGCCTGGACCAATAGATCGGCGCGATTGCCGCCCGCTAAAACGAGACCGGCCGCGGACGCCGGATTACTGGCATCCGGATTGAGATACGGCTGGCTGAGATAGTTGGCCGGGCTAAACTGCACGCCGTCCTGCGCCGTCTGGACAAATTTGAACGTCGGAGCCCCAAACACTCCGCCGGCGGTGGTTCCGGCGGTAATTACTCCGCCCCCATTTCCCTCGGTCGCGTTCACTAACCGCCAGAGCTGAATTTCACCGGGCTTCATGGTAATGGTCGGTGTGAGCAGGCCGTTAACAAGGTTTGGCGCCGCGCCGCCGGGGACTTTGGGGGATCTTTCGAGATTCGACGTCGAGTCGTATTGTTGAATGACCAGGATCTTTTCGTGATCTCCGTAGGTCGCGCCCCACCCGAGGGACTTGCGGATAAAGTGATCGTAACCGCCTTCCTGGCTGGATTCTATGACCAAAGCCCCGGAGAGGCCGTTGCGCATATGAAGCGAGGTCGAGCCGTGTTTGTGCGCGTGATACCACTGGGTGCCGGGCGCCTGGCCGGCCTTGTAATTGCCCGAGCTATAATCCGGGATGTCGAAGAAGTTGGGAAACGCACCGATGAAATACTGCGGCCATTCGCCAGCGGCGATCTGTTCCGCATTTGCCTTTGACATGGATTCGGGCGGCCGCAAGTTGTTCTTCATGGCATTGGCCATATCCGTGGCATCGCGCTTTTTCACCAGCGCTGTCTGCGCGGTACGAAATGCCGGAGGCAGATCGGACCAGTTTTGCGGGATCTTGCCCGTGCTGTAGATCTTGTTAAAAACGGTCGTCCAATCCGGCTGCCTCATTTCGGGCAGCACCTGGACCAGCACATTATCACCCAATCCGTCCGGACTGGTGTGCGTGCCGTGAAAATGGATGTTGGCGGTGTTGGAACCGTGAAAGCAATTAGGATAAATATCGTTCGCCGGGTATGGGAACTTTCCGGTTACCGGATCGAGCAGACCGGCGCTGTCGCAGCCCAGATCCGAAAACGGCGGTTTATCTTTGCCCGTGACGTAAGTGTAGGGAAACTCGTTCCCATCTACCTTGTTCAGGAAAGCTAACTGCATCTGATCTCCCAGACGCGCGCGCAACGTCGGGCCGGGGCCGACAGCGGTGCCCGCAACCAGAGGCTGGTTAGGATAGTGGCCGCGAAACTGCCGGTACTGCTCGGCTTTCTGGCTGGGAACCGTAAAGTTGCCGCTGATGATCTCCATGACCGCCCTCAGCTTCCCTTTGCTGGAGACCAGTTCGGGCGGGTTTACAAATGGCAGGCTGCCCAGCTGTGCCGCGGCCGGAGGCGTAGTTACGAATGTGAATTGCAGCAGCGCGGCAAACACGATCACTACGATGATCGTTACCATCGTAATGATGCGTGTAGTGCGGCTATTCTTCAATACTCTATCTTTAGCTGTTTTCATATAAATCCTTTTCCTGTCGCTGGGAGACCTACAAGGCCGCACGCGTTTTCAACTCACGACCATCGTATATTGAATTTGCTGGAGATTCGTTCCCATTCCATCGTTCACCGTGAAGGTAAAAGTATAGGTGCCCGACACGGTCGGTGTACCACTCACGAATACCCCGGTGTTATCTGTCGTCGGGGTCAACTGGAGTCCCGGCCCGATGCCGGAGCCGCTTTGCGGTACCAGCCCTTCAACCTCAAACAACTCGCCGGAGATCTGATAGGGAGACATTCCTCCCTGTACCACCTGCTGGCTGGCGATCGGCCGGCCGCTGACCGCCGGGTTCAAGGTTGTATTGGCGGCAGACAACAGTTGGAAAATATTGATGATCCCCTGCTCATTTGAATGCCCCGGCATCTGGCACTGGTAAATGACCTGGGTCTTCTTACCGGTCGGGTCGGGTTGGCATTGGCTTGACGGGGGCGACGGCGCAGCTCCCACCTGATTAGAGGCGATCGTGGGCCAGTGCGCCTCTTGAGGGTCGAGATTGGTAAAAAACACGTTCTCGGTGTTATCGATCGAAACGGTTTCGAATACAACGTTATTGTTGATGGTGTCTCTCGTTATTTTGATCTTTTGCATAGAGTTTCCTCTCGAGTTGAAGCTTCATCTCACCCTTAGTATTTGGCCGCGAAGCATTTGAAATTAGCGCCGGTTACAAGATCTATCGGTTGCTCCGTGACTCGTAATCCAAGTGCCCGACTTCCCCTGCCGCACACGGGAAGTACCCGGATTCGGGCTAAACTTCGTAAATAAATATCAGGATACTGGAGATGATAAGAGTTCCGGCGCCGAGCGTACCAAGGCGCCTCAAACATTCCTTGTTACATGTAAAGCACTACTTGTTAAAGCTGACTAGCACATTCTATTGCTATTATGGACTCGATGTCAACGTACTAGCGAAAATGCCGTCGGGTGCCGGTATTTAACCGTCAAAAATTAAACTTTACCGCCAATTGGATCAGGCGGGGATTGCTGCTCGTTGAAATGATCCTGCCAAAATCACCCGGATCGCCGATGATCTGCCCGGTGACTGCATCTACCGAGGTGGCCGGAACGGCGCTTAGATTACTGATCGGATTTGCAAAGTTGGCGATATTGAAGATGTTAAAAAATTCGGCGCGCAGCTCGATATTTCTCGCTTCGCTGATGGGAAATCGCCTTATGACGGCAAGGTCCATATTTCTCTGACCCGGACCGCGAAGGACATTGCGGCCGACGTTGCCAAAGTCCGTTCCCGTTGCACCCGCCGTGGCCGTCCCGTTTGAACTCGGAATTATCCTGCCCTGCACAACAACAGGACGGGCAAACGCGGCCGGATTGAAGAAATATCCGGCAGGCACGTTGTGGGTCGCGGTGCTAACCGTTGCGCCGGGCGCCCAACTTGGCCGCATGAGCCCGTTATTGCCGCCGTTCAACCCATAAAGAGAACCCGCCCCGCCGTCAACTATATCGATCGGTAAGCCGGACATGATGGTCGCGATCCCTGACAATTGCCAGTTGGAAAATACCCATCTCGCGACAGTTGACCGGGCGGCAAAACCGGGACGCGGCAGATCCCATAAATAGCTAAAGGCAAAACGGTGGGTCCGGTCAAAATCCGACACGCCTCTATTGGCGCGGTTATTCGTCTGGTCGCCGGCGATATTGATCGTATCCCGGGCCTCTCCGGTACTGTCACTACCGCCGGAGGCGTTGTCGAGTGATTTGCCGTAAGTATATGAGGCGAGAAATTGCAGCCCCTTCGAGAAACGCCGGGTCAAACTTATCTGCATCGAGTTGTAGCCGGATTGGGCCGTCGACTGGATCTGCAGAAAATTTCCCACCGCGATGCCTTGAAAGGGCGCGCGCCGTGCGGCATTAGCGGGCGTGTTTGTGGTTATGACCTGTCCGGTTACCGGGTTGAAGATCGGGTTCTGCGGGCTGGCGAGCCCCGCCTGATTGATGGCAATGTCGCGGATCAGGTTGATCCCGCGCGATCCCACGTAAGCTGCTTCCAACAAAAGATCTTTGCTCAGAGAATATTGAACGCCGCCATTATACTGTTGAATATAAGCCGTACGAAGGCCACGGTCGAATACCTGGCCGGTCAGATCGACGCCCGTCACGATCGCCGGAAATTGACTCTGCGACGGCAGCGGGAAAAACGGTGTCGACAATGGGACCACCGCGCCGGCCGGGCTGCGGCGAATGGTGTACATCGGCGGAGCGTTGATAGAGATCCCGATATAGGCGTTCGATGGCCGGGAAAAATAGATGCCGTAGCCGCCGCGCACAACAAGGCGGCCCGTTTTTAATACCGAGTAGGCAAAACCGACCCGCGGGCCAAAGTTATTTTTATCGATGTCAGTCAGGATCCGCTTGCCGACATTGGGGACCTCTGCCAGATCGTATTGGGGAATTACATTCCCGGCCTGGACAAATCCGCCGATCGGCGGTCCGACCGGGTTTCCGCTGCCGTCGACCGCCATCCTCGGCCTGTAAAGTGCCGGATCGAATGTCGACATGGCTCCGCTCGTTTCAAAGGGGGGGAGATCCAATTCGTAGCGCAAGCCGAGATTAAGATTCACGCGGCCGAAAACCCGCCAGTCATCCTGGACGAAGAAACTATAGTCCGCCGCCTTCAGATTGCGGGTCCCGATGCCATCTCCATAAACTGAGCTGGCGGCCCGGCCGAGCAGAAAACTATTGAAATCCCGAAATGTTATCGTGCCCCGCCGGTTATTGTTCGCGACCAGATCATTCCGGTAAAAGATAAAGCTCGCACCTATTCGAAGGTTATGCCGGCCGCGGATGACCGAGAGAATATCGGTCAGTGTTATCGAGGACTGGACATTTCCGGTGTCGACATTTGTACCGGCATTTCCGATCGCTACCGCGTTCGTTCCGTCGGGCCCTATCCTGATTATCCCGAGGCCCGGGTAAGCATCGGCATTGGCCCTTGTGATGCCGATCGTCGAGTCTTTAAGAGGGGTCTGCCCTAACGTGTCCGCGCGAATAAAGTTGTAGCCGATCCGCGCCTCGTTGATGGTTTTTGCATTGATCGTGCGCATGTGCTGGAGGGAAAACAAGCGATTGTTCTGCTCTTGATCGGCGCCGAACCCGGCGACATTTGCGCCATTGGCGGGAAGCGCAAAAAACTGCGGCGCATTTGAAAAGAAAAACCTTCCCGCCAGCCAATCGTATTTGCTTAAGCGGTAGTCGATGTTCGCGTTGAACTGGTTCTCGCGATACGTGGAGAGAGATGTCCCTGAAAAATGGCCGTCGGGTTGCGGCGTCGGGATCATGAATTGACCGTCCGAAAGCCTTGTATTAAGCAGGGCTAGCGCGACCGGATGGATCGACATCGCCGGCGGCGAGGTCGGCGTGATACGCGGATCGAAAGTCGTCAGAAGCGTTTGTTGGGAGCGGTCGTCCGTCAGGCCCGGCGCGATAAAGACGTTCGATGTCAGGCTATTGGGCGAGGCGCCATTGCTTTCGCGCGTGCCCTGATACGAGACAAAGAAAAATAATTTATCAGGCTTGATCGGGCCTCCGAGCAGGCCGCCGAAGACATTGCGGTCCAGGGTAGGACGGCGAACATCGGCTGCGATCAGGAACGGGTTGTTGGCGTTAAGGAACTCATTGCGGAAATATTCATAGGCCGCGCCGTGAAAATTATTGCTTCCGCTTTTAGTTATCGCCTGGATACTACCGCCGCCGCCCCGCCCGTAAACCGCCGCATAAAGCGAGGTCTGGACTTTGAATTCCTGAATGCTCTCAGGCGCCGGCACGGCCACCAGCGAAGCCGCGTTAGTAGCCAGATTATTCGCATCTATGCCGTTGATCTCCAGATTGTTCTGCGTAACGCGTGCTCCGTTAACCGATACATTTTGTGAATTACGGCCAAGCGCCGTGTTATCGGGCAGGGAGACCACGGTCCCCGGAGAGAGTGCGAGGATCTGCGTGAAGTTGCGGGTCGCGAGCGGCAGCCCTGATACCGCGCGCGAATCGACTACCCGGCCGAGACCGGGCCCGGTGTCATGGATCATCGGATCGATCAATACGGACTGGGCGTCTATGTCGGCGACCGCCAGCTCCGCATTTACACGGGTCGTTTCAGTGACGACGACCTGGACCAATTCAAACACAGCGTCAGCGAAACCGCTGTATCCGACCCTGACGGAATATATGCCGGGCGCCAGAAGGGGCACTACGTAGCTGGCCTCCTTGTCGGCGACAACGTTCCTTTTTTCGCCGGTCGCCTTGTTGCTGACCTTTACCTCTGCGCCGGCGAGTAGAGCACCATTTTGGTCCTTTACTAAACCGGAAATGCTTCCCGTGGTCTGGTTTTGGGCAAATGCGGACGACGTGAATTGGGCAAGAAACAATCCAAGTGAGAGTAATGCAATGCAAGTTTTAACTAACATCGTTTTTAGGGTAAATTTTCGGAAAATGTTTAGGACTAGCAAACATTCTAGCAAGCAAAAGGAAAAAAAACCAAGTTTGATTTTCGACTAAACCCGGATCTAACCATTTATCATTATCCGGTGGATAGATCGCAGTTGATAGAATAGTTAGATCGACTACCCATACCGCCATAAAAATTTACGGTTTGAGAACCCGAAAACCGGTAATCGTTACATTTTCCGGATTTATTACTAGCTCTGGAAGGCCGCCTAGATTGCCCTCCAGCGGAGACGCAGGTCGTGATCTGATAATATTTGCGGGGTTTACTTGTCCTTGAATCATAAAGTCAGCGGTACTCGTAACACCACCACTTTCTACTCCACCTGAGGGCAATCCCCCAGACCATTCCTAAAGATTGGCAGGAGAAGGTGAACTTGGGTTCGTTGGGGTCTATTTACCCGCCAGTCCTCTTTTAACAGGACCCTAAGATTTGATTGACTTTGCCAATAAAGTATTTGACCGGCTAATCCCGGGCGCAGGCTTCTTTATTACGCTCCCAGGTTACTTTTTAATCTGGTATGTTTTTCACCAGAGCTATAAGTTCTTCAGTAGACTCATTAAGTATTCTTGTTTCGTCGGGTTCAGGTGTTTTTCGATTTTCAGAAAGTATAAATGAATAAACATCCTCAAGGTTCGCCCAGGCAGCATCAAATCGTTCCAACCAATCTTGCGCAGGATCTTCTAAGACATTACGCAATGCTTCGAGTTTATTAATCAAACTGCCGAGATCAATTTGATTTCTCTTATAGTCCAGCAGAATCTCGAGCATGAGATGATATTGACGTTCATTATAATCTGTATGCATTTTTTCCTAGGGTTTCCCTCTCCTCGTTGTTACTACCGTTCCGTTTTGTTGGTTAGTTACGACAGTAACTTATTTTCGGTTGAATGGTGGGCTACCGTGCCCGGAGCTTTTCCGGGACCTGCCTGCCTGTTTGGATCGTATCCTCCACCACAGTAGGAGTAAGTCCTCGTCCTTGCATTTTATCCAAAGGAGTGCCCGAATAAGGCCGTCCGGCAATTACCTCCGGACTATTAGTACTGGTTGTTGTAATAGCGGGCCGCGGCAAAGTCCAAACCCGTTTCGGCGTCCTTTTCGTAGCCGGTGAACTTCTTTCTCAAAGCCATCGCTTGCCGGCGCATATTTTGCCGCTTCAGTTCTATTCGGAGTACCGGCATTAAGCTCTTCGCCGAACGGCATTTAAAGGCTTGCCCCAACCACTTTCTCACCTCCAAAATGAATTATTTATCGGTGATTAAAATTAAAAATAAATTGATCTCTTTGTTGGGTTGATAACTACGGGTGGAAACGTGATAATTTCCCGGCTCAACTTGAATTTTCAGACATTCGCTAAGCGATTCTCCATCGTAGACCGAGTCGAATAATACCAGATTGCCTTTCGGGAAAGTTAAATTTGCTTCTGTATCTGACCAGTCTTGTTCTAAAGATAAGCCGCTTAAAATTTCTCTCACTTGCTCTTCGTCATTGGCCCAGATCCACCGAACAAGCAAAAACGTCCTGGTATTTATTTGGACATGGGCGGTTTGCGAAGGCAAGTCTCCTAGAACTAAAGCAGTTGAGTCAGCGACTTTTATAACTCCGACATAATCTTCGATGGAACAAGCCCGCTCATAATCTGATGTCTCGATTTCATCTGAGGATGACTCAGGATCCGAATCTCCGCGCCAGGCGTTCAACGCGGTATGTTCCATCAATATCAACGGCCCGCCCAGAGTTGAGATCCATTTCAACTCTTTTTCGATTTTTAGCATAAATCTATTTTATACTCCAAAAGCGCCTTTTTACTATTGTTGACTAGGCGGAAATGGATTAGGGATTCGACCCGATTGTACTCCGCGAACCACCCCACCTTGACTGTTAGAACATCTTATACAATGAGGATATAGCCTTTCCGGAGTAGCTAAACTTGATGGTGGCTGGTGATCCGCCACAAAATTTCCACTCTTAGTGCCTGGGTTGGTGGTACCACATGTATGGCATCCCGTTTGGCCACCTATCTCATTAATAGCAGATTGTTCTGAGGCATTTACAGGGCCTGGGCCCCGCGCGGGTATTGATCGTCCCGCAAATTGACCTGGTTCTAAAGTAGAAGCGGTACTAACCTCGCCAGACGTTGAGATCACTTCGGCTTCTCTAGCAATGGTGACGATTTCTGCGCTCCCCGTAAACACCTCAAGAGCAGGGCCTGCCACCGTTAATGTTATTATGATTGACGCGTTGGTTACGCGGTTTGTTACCACATAAACGTTCGAATTCGGATCAGGTCTGCCGATCGTCGCGTCCGCTCCCCATTCGTATAAAGTAGCGTAGATGGAACCTACAATTGGATTAGTTCCAGCATTAGCAAAACTTGCTAATGCGTCGGTAAATCCCCGGGAGGCATTTATATTTCTTTCACCTAGAAAATTCTTAAATGCGCGCTGTGCCTGCGCTTGGGTTTTAACTTCACGATATTGGTTCTCGTACGGGTTTAGAGCCATCCAATTTCCCCTACCTGGCCCGTGGGTAATTTGATAAACGTAACTCCCGGAAAAATTATTTCCCGGTTCATCTCGCCATTCATAGAAGGTTACATAACTTGAGGTACCGCTATATCCATTTAATGTCAGCTCAGTATGTTCCCACCAATCTTGTCCTGTAGGATCGATCCTTAACATTGGGTTATTGCCTACATAGACAAATCGATTAAACGTCTGCGGATTGGCCGATCTTCCACTGGCCAATAACGGATCTACCGCGGTAAATCTGCCGTACTGGTTGTTGTAATAGCGGGCCGCGGCAAAGTCCAAACCCGTTTCGGCGTCCTTTTCGTAGCCGGTAAATTTCTTTCTCAAGCCATCGCTTGCCGGCGCATATTTTGCCGCTTCAGTTCTATTCGGAGTACCGGCATTAAGCTCTTCGCCGAACGGCATAAAGTCGCGGCGGCTGGTAACGTTTCCGTTTTTGTCCGTTATTACCCGAGGGCTGCCCAGATGGTCGGTCGTGGTGTAAGAAATAGTAGGAGTCGATGAAACCTGATTTGAATACTCAGCGACCAACTTACCAAGGCCGTCATAAACGAAGACCGTAGTTTCCGAGTTCGTTACTTTCTTAACTCGCTTTCCATCTCCGTCGTAAAGATAGGTTCCGATCGGCGTTCCCACGCTGTTTCTGACTTGTATTTGTTTGTTATCGCCATTGAAGCTGAAAGAACGGGTTGATGTACTCTGGCCGTCCTGGATGATGTTTCCATTCTTATCATAAACAAAGCCGGTGCTGAATCGATTGGTGTTTGCATCAACTGCAGGCGTTGTATTTAGCGTCAACGAACCCATCTGCTGATTAAAGCCGGTCCGGTTTCCAAACCGGTCATAGCCGAAAGTCTGGATCCAGTTTTGGCTGCCGGTTGTTTCCTTTGCTTCCGTCAGACGCTTAAGTGAGTCGTATTTATAGCTCTGAACAAAACTGGTATTCGGAATAGTCAGCGTTTGCCTGGCGATATTGCCGGTGTTCTTCACGACATCGACTACGTCGTTAGACTGCAATTCACCGTATTCGTAATTTACTTTCCAGAGACTGGTATTGTTTGACGCTGTACCCAGCCCAAGCTGTGTGACTTGCCGCCTCGTATTAAACTGAGCTGTCTCCCAAGTGCCATTTCCTAACTTAAGAGCGCTTATTTCGCCCTTCGCAGTGTAGGTAAAGTTGCTGACATAGGTATACCCGGACACGGCTACTCTTGATAGATCGCCGTCGGTTTCAAGAAAACTTCTCACCACTTCGCCCGATGGATAAGTTTCTTCCACGAGCGCGCCCGGCAAATTGTACTTGTAGCTCATCGGGTAGGTCTGGCCGTCGGTTATCTGTTCGCTCGAAAGCGCGCGGCCCATGTGGTCGAAATTCGTGTAGCGCGTTTCAGACACACTACTGCTTACTTTGGTCAGCTTGCCTTTGGCAAAATTCACCGTTCCGCTCAAGCCCTTGCCGTCGTAAAAATAATTGACCGTGGGCGTAGTTATCCCCGAAGGCTCGTTCGAATAGCTGCGGGTTTTCACTCGCCCGGCATTGTCGTAGTCGTTGGCGGTGATCGTGCCCTTGGCATCGGTGGCGGTCAGCGTATTGCCTTGCACGTCATAGGTAAATGCCGCGCTCCAACTGGAATTTCCCGTGATCGGATCTGTGTACGCCGGGAGGCCGGTGTTGGCTTCCTGTTCGGGCTGTTTTATGCGCAGCAGGCGGCCGAGGTTGTCGTAAAGGAAGTGGCGATACTGGATGGTTTCGCCGGCCTTGCCTTGCTGAACTTTGACCATTTGGCCCAGCTTCGAGTAAGTGTAATAAGTTGGTTGTAATGGAGCATCGATCGCGCCCAGATCGGCCGTCACCGTACCGCCAAAAGCGGTCGGCTCATCGACCCTGACAAGCTGGCCCAGCGCATTGGTTATCGAGCGCCCCTTGCGTTGCGAAGCGTCCGTCGAAATAACCACCGTGCCTTGGTAATTCGCGACCGTCGAGATATCGAAGCTGGTCGTGCCCAGGCTCTGTAGGGTTTGCCCCGCGGTCTGGCACAAACTAACCGCTATCGGCGCATAGGTTTCCACCGCCCGCCCGCTTTCATCAAAACGAATCTTGTTCCAATAGGCCGCTTCGCCGCTGCGATAGGGGTTAGTGATGCAATCGACCCGTCCCATCAGGTCATAGTGAGTATTGACAATGACGTCGCCCTGCGAATCCTTTGCCTCCGTCCTTATCGTGCGCCCGGAGACATCCATAAAGGTAGTCGCCTCGTCCCAGTTGGTTTCATCTATCTGCTTGCGGAGCTTTACGGTATGAGCGTCGTCGTCATAGATTATTTGCGATTCCGGCGCGGTAAAGTTGTAGGCATAAGTACGCGTCGGGCGCAGCAGCGGATCGTTGTATTCGGTTTTGATTATTTGTCCGTAATCATTTTTGACTGAAAGAACCAAACCGGTCGTCAGATCATAGGTTGTTTCCACGGATGAAGTCTGATCAGTGCCGTGGCCGCTGTTATTCGGATCGGGAGCGGGTGCAATAACCTTGGTTGGATAGGCATAACCGTAGTCTGAGCTGTATTGCGTTTCGGTCATATTACCGGCCGCATCCCAGGCCTTTCTCGGATTGCCGAAGTTGTCATATTGGGTATGAGTCTCGATCCAGGAACTGGTATTTGTCACCGGATCCTTCAGCAGAGTTTTTGAGGTCGTGACATTGCCGCGCAAGCCTGAGCTCGGGTCTTGCCAGGCCGAGGACGTTCCGGCATTGATCAGAGGATAGTTTGTCCCGTCGTCGTAATAGGACTGGGATTGAGACAGGATCACGTTAGAGTTTGCCGGGTCCCAAACTATGGTTTCCCATGGCAAACCGATGATCCCCCGCGCCCAAAAATCAGCGTTATATGAATAGTTGGTTTGAACGTCCGAAGCCAGCGGAACATTGGTGAACCAACCTTCTATCGTGTTCCAATCCAATACTTCGTTATCGACGGTAGTTTTATTCTGGATGACGGCATAGTGATACGTCTTTTTTCGTTTAAGGTTTAGATGGGAAAAATAAGAAGGATCGGCACTCCCGCTATCGTCATATTCAAATTTTGTCATTGTCGCCAGCGCGCTGTTAGAGGCCGGCTCAAAAATAATGGTGGCCGTCTCTTTAACCCTTGCGTCACGCTCGGCACCCGAAAAAGCGCCCTCACCTTGCGGCCCTTTGGTCTCCCATTTTGTCAGCGTACGCGACCGGGGATGTACATGGTCAGCGTTATCAAAAACTTTTTCCTCCAGAACCTTTCCCGCGCGAGGATCCTCAAATCCGTAGGCGGAATCCCCTGAAACCCACAGGTCTCTTTCACTCAGACTGTTATCGGGAGCAGTCGTCTTGACCTTATATCCTGCGGTATCGTCAACGTCATACGTCCACGTTTGCGCGATATTAGTACCGTCAAAACTTACATATCTTTTATGGACACCGCGATTACCCTGTGCGTAGACATCTTTCACATTGGCGCCCATCGGAGCGACCTGCTGATATTCAAAACGTTCGAATGCACCGCCGGGATATTTGATTTTAGTTATCTCTCCGTACTCGTTGTATTTGAATTCGTAAAATTTACCGTTCGGTAAAGTGATCTTTGACAGAACGACAGGGTTAAAAACACCATCGTCACAAGTACGCTCTCTTCTTATCCGGCGAATGCGATTGGGTAATATTTCATCATCATTGGGGTCGGCCGTCGGGTTGGGAAAAAGAACTCCGCCGGAAACAGGGCTTTCATCCATATTGATACAGTTTTCGGCGCCGGTATGCTTTAAGGCCATGGTGTTCGTGTCTTCCAGCACCCCGCCTAAACTGCTCCACGTTAAGAAATGAGTTCGGTCCGTGTTGTCTTTACCCTTCAGATTAAATGAGTGTTCTCCAGTTGAATTCGGAGAACTTGAATAACCCGCGAAGGGATCCTGGATCGAGCGTCCTAACGTGTCCGTCCAGGTGCCCGTGGCAAAATCGTAGCTGGAGGTATTACCATTACGATCTACAAACTTCTGCACACCGTTATAGACAGGATTGCCCGGGTTTTGCCGCGGGAAGATATATTTACCACCGTCCGGCAGATATAAAACATCACTGGTAACGCCGTCAATTACCTGGTTAGTCACTATTTTCATGCTGGAGCCGTCTACCGCCAGATAGGTGCCTTCCGGATGAGACACGCATTCTTGCGGGGTGTAGGCACAGTCATATACTTTGTCGTCTTTTCTGAATTCATGGGTTGTCCCATCCGACATCTGAACCCTCATGCGATAGACTTTTTTGGGCTGTTCCAACGGTATCGGAAGAGGCTGATGCGGGTCGGGGGGTTCGGGACCGTTAAGGCAATAAAATGTCGACGGACCCGTCCACCACGGTTCGCTGGGGAAGTTACTTTGAAAACACTGCTCCTGAGACGTAAAGGCCAAACCGGAACTGCATTGTGAAGCCGGCACGGCAAATATAGGACTCCAGACGTTGTAACAGAGAGTATTGGGAATATCTTCCGGAGCTGGCATCGATTCAAGCAGCCCGATACCAAATCGTCGGGAAAAATTACCCGATCCGTCAAAAGTTTCCCGGGGCCGCATTAACTGCAAAGGCCGAAGGCTGCTTGTCCAACCGGAGACCTGGCGCTGGGAAAAATAAGCGCGAACATCAGTCGTTTCATGCAGGATCGAATCGTAATAAGGGTCGGTAGCCCCGGTGCTATAGGAACGAAACCGGTACATTTTCGTCTTCCAGACCTTGGAAGAATAATCGAAAACAACCGGTGTCGAGTTACCCGCGCGGCCCGGATACTCAGCCAGCGGCACTGAAAGTTCCATCGCCAGTGTCGAAGGATTTACCCGCGCCATCGACTTTAGATTACTGTCCGCCTTGTTGTCAGTGGTTTGCGTCTCTTGCGCAAATGTCGCTGATGCCAAACTGACTAAACTTAAAACAAATGAAGCCGTGAAAATCATTAAACGGGATTTCCAGCCATTAGCGCGGGTAGTGTATTTTACTCTCATATTCTTCCTCAAAATTTGATAATGCCCTGGTCTTTATTCAGCCTTTAATAGCTTCTATATATTTCGCTCTATCTCCGATACTTGCTGGGCACGGGAATATCGCCCGCGATCCCCCATTGCTGGATACGGGCCTGTCCGCTCGCACTCTGGCTGATGTACCAGTAACCGGTATAAGTGCCGGAGGGGCGCCAGACGGCAATGTCAACTTTCCCGTCAGCATCGTAATCGGAAGGCACGGTTATATCGCCCGTTTCTCCCCAGGTAACCGTCTTTGTCTGACCGTTGGAGCTTTGCAATATCCGCCAATTGTGATCTCCGTCTTTGCGCCAGGTTGCGTAATCCGCTCTTCCATCCCCGTCATAATCCGCCGGCACAGGCTTGTCGCCGGACGCGCCAAACGGCTGATAGAGAGTTTGCTGGTCAGGAAGTGAATACCCCCAGAAAGTGGCTGTGGTGTTGCGCCATACTGCCGGGTCGCTTTTTCCGTCTCCGGTATAATCCGCCGGTACAGGTTCATCCCCATTGGTGCCGAAAGTGAAGGAATAGGTCTGCGAGTTGCTGCTGTATTTGATCTGCCAGTTACCCGTGCCTGGAACAAAGCTGGCGATGTCCGTCTTTCCGTCACCGTCATAGTCGGCCTGCGCCGGGGTGGAATTCTCTGCCCCCAGCGTCTCGGTATAGTAAGTGCCGTTGCTGCTGCGGTAGATCCACCAGGAACCGGTTCCTCCTGCCAATGGACGCCAGATGGCGAGGTCGGTCTTGGTGTCTCCGTCGTAATCGCCGGGAGTGGGCTTATCCAATAAGCTTCCGTTTCCCCAGGCGGCCGCGAACTGCTGTGAGCCCGGCCCGCCCAGGCAATACCAGACGCCGCTCGAAGGCCGCCAGACCGTCAGGTCCGAGGGAGCGGGAACATCCACTCCGGCATCCTTCACCGCCAGCAAACGCGACCCGGCATAAATATATTGTTTGGATAAAGGCAAAGGCGTTGGTGTCGGTGTAGGTGGCGGAGGGAACGGATTCACGCTGGAAAGAAAACCGTTGTTCTTTGCGTTAAAACTCCCCGACTCTTCCAGGTATTTCAATCCTGCACCTAAAACCCCTAGCGATAGAAAAGCCATCAGGCCGATCACTAACCATCGCTGTGTTACATTCAAACTGCGCCACCACTGTCTTCTACCGGTTTTCGTTGCGTTTGTGCTGCCGTTTGTCTGTTCTTCGGCGACACTTCGCCCTTCCATCGCCTCGCGTCTTCTTTTGGACATAGTTAGACCTATCCGATCTTCTAAAGATTTAATTTTCCCGCTTGAATTTGACCTTTGCTTGAAACCGCTTGATTGACCTGCTTGATACGTGCAAAGACAGCTTTCTCAAATAAAAGCCGCCCGCAGTTTTAGGAGGGAGTATAAAACTGATTTGATGTCTCAATACCTAATGGCTTTTTCTTGCCAAAATGTTACAAAACTCTCTGAATAAAATTCAGAGATCAATTACCTGTTCACTTATTAGACGGAAAAAAACTCGAAAAGTTCCCGATAAATGAAAACACCGGCAGGCGGAGCACTAACTATCGCTCAAGCGGCGGTGCCATCTGGACAGTTGGGGAATTCGAAGCTGTCTCATTTAAAGCCCTTCTTACGTAAATTGACGAGAATAAAAATGTGTTCGTCCTACTTGTCAAGAAAATTCTTACTCAGAGTGATTAAATATTTCCAACACTCTTTATGGCATTTTGAAGAATAGATACGGATTTGAAGAGATTGGTTGCTTAAGGTGTTCGATCTGCCGCGAATTACCGCCGCGCCCCGGATAATTCATGATCGGGATCATTAATTATGTTCTGGAGCCACCCGTCGGATTTGAACCGACGACCTTTCGATTACGAATCGAATGCTCTACCAACTGAGCTAGGGTGGCTTAGAGGCCGAATTTAAGACTATAAAAAGAAGCAACCGCCCTGTCAAGCAAAGGCCAGGCAAAGAGCTTCCGGGTCGGGTTAAACAATTCTACCAGACTTTTAAGCCAACTGAGAATTTACGACAAAAGAGAGCACCCAGGCACTCTCTTTTTAATCTTATCTACTAATTATCCTGATCCGGCAGCCGGATCAATTACCCATTTCCGTCACCCATTTCCGTCAGAGGCTGGGGGCTCAGGTTTAATGCATTTTGGCCCGCGTTGACCAGCACCGATGAACTCCACACGGCAAAACCTTTACCGGTTCTGGTGACACCGAAAAGATAGTAATTATCGGGTTTGATATCACCGATCTGGGCCTTGCCCGAACTATCCGTTTGAGCCGAATATTTAATATGACGATTGATCTCTTTTAGCGCCGCGCGATAAAAATCCTGGTAACGATCGGGATACAACACAGCCAGCCCCAAACTATTCGTCAGGCTTTGCCCTTCGAGCGGTTCCAGGCCCGCATCGTGCAGGATCGATTCAAGGTCATCGTCCAGTAAATAAAATTTTTCATTTTTTACTGCCTGCGGCGAACCGCTTCGGCTGGTCACTCTGGCGTCGATAACGACTGTGCCCCGATCAGAAGGCGCGCCCGCGGCGCCGGGAATCGTGGTCGTACTTGTTTGCGATCCGGTCTGCGAGGAAGGGGGCGTGACTACCTGTGTATCGGCCGCCGGGGGCACCGTAACGGTTTGCGACCCTGCCTGGCTGCGTGTATCGGGCATATCTTTCGTATTGGCCGTCCGTCTGGCGGAAACGTTAATATTTACGTTCGAATCCTCAGCGCCGTTTCTGCCGAGCATCAGAAAAACCACGAGTAGAAGGAGCGCGCCTAAAATGCCAAGCGGAATAAATGCCCAGTTTGGAAACCCCGATCTTTCGACCGGAACGGCCCTCACCACGTTATCCGGGGCTACTGCCGGGCGATGAACCGGACGACCGCAGTTGGGACATTCGAGCGCCGATGTTGAGACTTCGTGTCCGCATTCAGGACAGTTTATTAACGACATAAATAAAATTCCCCCTTTAAAAGTACTATTTGTTACAAAGGCATTTTTTATACCAAAGCAAGAAAACCGGGGTCGATACAAGACTCTAATGAACTAACTTTTGCTATCATTTAGAGCGTGAAAGAGATAACTGTGATCGGCGGGGGGCTGGCGGGTGTTGAAGCAGCCTGGCAGGCGGCGGAAAACGGCGTGCGAGTAAAGCTTTACGAAATGCGCCCGGTGGCCTCTACGCCTGCGCACCGGACCGACAAACTGGCCGAAATAGTCTGCTCAAACTCTCTGAAATCCGACGAAAACGGTTCCGCGCCTTACCTGTTAAAAGAAGAGCTGCGCCGCGGAAATTCGCTGGTGATGGACGCGGCGATGCAAACCCGCGTGCCGGCCGGGGCCGCGCTGGCAGTTGACCGTATCAAATTCGCCGAACTGATAACCGAGCGCATCGAGCAGCACCCCAACATCGAGATCGTCCGCGAAGAGATAAAAGAAATTCCAACGGATGAGATCTCTATCGTCTGCACCGGGCCGCTTACATCGGAAGCCTTAACGGCTGACATTATGAAGCTGACCGGCAATGACCAGCTTTATTTTTACGATGCGATCGCGCCCATCGTGGCGGCCGATTCCATCGATATGTCGATCGCTTTCAAAGCCGCGCGTTACGGCAAGGGCGGTGATGACTACATCAATTGCCCTTTCAACCGCGAGCAGTACGAAGTTTTTTACAACGCGCTGATCGAAGCCAGGTCGGTTCCGCTAAAACGCTTTGAAGATACGCGCTGGTTCGAATCCTGCCTGCCGATCGAGGAGGCCGCGCGGCGCGGTGTCGACACGCTCCGTTTCGGGCCGATGAAACCAAAAGGTTTGCCCGTTCCGGAGACGGGCAGGGAACCTTACGCCGCCGTTCAGTTAAGGCAGGAAGATCTGATGGCGGACGCATACGGGCTGGTAGGATTTCAGAATCACCTCCGCTACGGCGAACAGGAGCGGGTGCTGAAACTGATACCGGGTTTGGAAAATGCCGAATTTCTGCAGTTCGGCCAGATCCACCGGAATACGTATATCAAATCGCCCGAAGTCATCAACGCTGCTTTGCAAACAAAGACCAGGCCCGGTCTCTTTTTCGCCGGGCAGATCACCGGGGTCGAAGGCTATGTTGAATCGGTAGCGACGGGCTGGCTGGCAGGTTTGAACGCGGCGCGGCTGGCAGGCGGCAAGCCCCTGATAACGGCGCCTTTATCGAGCGCGACCGGCGCATTGTGTAATTATGTTTCAAACACCGAAACCAAAAATTTCCAGCCCGTAAATATAACTTTTGCTCTGCTGGAACCTCTCTCTGTGGAACTTCGTAAAAAGCATCGTAACAAGCGCGAGCGGCATCAAATACAGGTCGATATGGCGCTCGTAAAGTGGGATGAGTTTTTGCGCGATCTGCGAGCTTCGGGAATAAGCGCAAATGTTTGAAATACTTATAATTGCCGCGATCCTGCTGGTCGCCATCCTGTATTCGTCGGTAGGCCACGCCGGGGCATCCGGCTACCTGGCGGTGATGGCCTTGCTAAGCGTCGCACCCGATATCTCGCGGCCGACCGCGCTGACGCTGAATATTTTCGTGGCGCTCATCGCGACGGTGCAGTTTTATCGCGCGGGTTACTTCGATTGGCGGACGTTTTTGTCCTTTGCGGTCACTTCCGTTCCCTTTGCATTTCTGGGCGGAATGATCCATTTGCCGGTCGATTGGCATAAAAAACTTTTGGGCGCGGTGCTTCTATTTACGGCGTTTCGTTTTTTGTGGAAATTCTCGCGCGTAGATGAAGTTAAACAAGTCAACCTCTGGCTGGCCCTGGCGATCGGAGCTTTACTTGGTTTGTTATCCGGGTTGACCGGCGTGGGAGGCGGCGTTTTTCTAACTCCTTTGCTGCTGTTCGCAAATTGGGCGGAAACAAAAAAGGCGGCCGGAATTTCGGCACTGTTCATTTTGGTGAATTCCATTGCCGGGCTTTTGGGCAGTTACGCGCAGATACAGGCTTTGCCTCCGGCCGTCTGGCTTTGGGTTTTGGCGGCGATCGTAGGCGGCATCATTGGCTCCACACTGGGCAGCCGTTATTTTGCTATTATGACGCTGCGCCGCATTCTTTCAGTAGTACTGGTCATTGCCGGTGTAAAATTGATATTTACTTGATTAATTTCAATAGGCGGAAACGCGACAGTTATGGAGCGTGTTTGTCAGAATCGGAGAATTTGCCGGGGATATTTTGAGAAGTTAATGGACGAAAACCTGAAATATTTGCGCTATCTTTCGATCGGCAACTATGTGTATGCGCCCTTACTGGCGCTTTGCTCACTGTTTCCGGTCCTCCACCTTACTGTGGGAATAGCGATGGTCACCCAAACGCCTTCCGATTACGACAAATCTTTGCCGGGTATGTTCGTAGGCTGGTTATTTATCTTTGTCTCCTCGATTATTATTCTATCGGGAATGGCGATAGCGGTCTGCAACGCTCTGGCCGGCAGGTCCTTAAATCAGCATAAAAAATACAATTTTTGTTTTACGATAGCGGTTGTTAACTGCATGTTTCCCCCGATGGGGACCGTGCTGGGAATTTTAACGGTACTCGTTTTAATGCGCGAACCGGTAAAACAGTTGTTTGGCGTTATGCCTCAAAATGAATTACAGCCGGCGATGGGCATGATCGCTCCGCCGGATTGGAAATAGATTTTTTAATGAAGTTTTTAACCTTGTTTCTTTTGATCGTTTTTCTGTGCCCGTTGTGCCCGGCGCAGTCAGGCCGTGTAAAGACGCCGGAAGACCCTGCCGACTCGCGTCCGCGAACCGTCAAAGACACACCAAAAACGAAGGGGCGGCCTGTTTCTTCCCCGACAGTTGCCGCAACGCCCGCGCCGTCCCCTTCACCGACACCGGCAGTTTCAGATGACGACGATATCATCAAGATCGATTCGATACTTATCCCGATACCGGTGTCCGTGACGGACGAGGTCGGCCGCGCGATCACTACGCTGCAGCTAAAAGATTTCGAGCTTCTGGTCGACAACAAAACTGCCGAGATCAGCGATCTTTCGCAGTCCGATTCACCGGTACGGATGGCGCTGTTATTTGACAACAGTTCGAGCCTGACCTCCGCCCGCGATTTTGAGCTGAAAGCGGCGACACGGTTTCTGCGTCGCGTTTTACGCCCCGGCAAAGACCAGGCCGCGCTCTATAGCATTTCCACGATCAATAATCTCGAGCAGGCAATGACCCCTAACGTTGGAAGCCTGGTTAATGCGGTAGATCTTTTGCCACCGCCCTCAGGCGCGACCGCGCTGCTGGACGGGATACTGGAAGCCAGTAAATATCTCAGCGAATATGAAGGGCGCCGCGTGATCGTAATAGTGTCTGACGGCGAAGATACTATCAGCGATGTGGAAACCACGCTGGAAAAAGTAGTGCAAAGCGTGCAGCTTAAAAATTGCCAGGTGTATGTGGTAAAAACCACCGATTTTGAAAATTACACAAAGACAGGCAATCGCGGCGGCAACGCTAATATAATGAATCTCATCGCCGAACACCGGATGCAGGAGATCACCAAGCAAACGGGCGGCGCGGTCTATTCCCCGCTGGATGAAAAAGAACTCGAGGCGGCCTTTATCCGCATCTCCGCCGAACTTTCGCAGCAGTATATTCTGAGCTACTATCCGGATGAGAAAATGCTCGGCAACGATTTTCACTCCATTTTGTTAAAAGTAAAAAACAAACCGGGCTTAACAGTGCGCACCAGAAAAGGTTACTACGTTCCGCGAAAAAGATAGTAAGCGAATCGAGGAAAACAACTATTCACTATTCACTATTACCTATTCACTGTTTTTTATATGTTTGAAGAATATCTCCGGGAATTTCTCGAACATATGCGCTATGAGCGCAACGTCAGCGAGCATACGCTGCGAAACTACGCCAGCGATCTGGGGCAATTCCACGATTTTCTCGCGCCCGTCATCGACGAAAAAACGCTGGAGCGCCGCGCGCTCGATCTGAAAGATGTCGACCACATCACCATCCGCGAATGGATGTCGGAACTCCACAGCGCAAATAAAAAGAAAACTTCCATCGCCCGCAAACTGGCCAGCGCCCGCACCTTTTTCCAATTTCTCGTCCGCGAAGGCAAGCTGGAAATGAATCCGGCCAAGCTGGTTTCCACGCCGAAAATAGAACGCAAACTGCCGAATCACCTTTCGATGGAAGACGCCGTCCGGTTTATCGAATCGCCCGACGCCGATAGCGATATGGGCAAACGCGACCGCGCCATCCTGGAGTTTCTCTACGCCACCGGCGTGCGTGTTTCCGAGCTGACAAAATTGAACCTGCGCGACATCGATTACGAGAACAAAAGCGTGCGCGTAACCGGCAAACGCCGCAAACAGCGCATCGTGCCGTTTGGCGATCACGCTCTGACCGCGCTAAAAATTTATTTAAACATCCGCCCGAATTTTTTGAACAACGCGCCGCCCGCCGCCGTTGGCCGCGACGATCAGGCCGTTTTTCTTAATTACCAGGGCACGCGCATCACCACGCGCTCCGTCGGGCGTATGGTCGATAAATACATCCGCCAGTGCGCCGACATCCACGATATCAGCCCGCACAGCCTGCGCCACTCGTTTGCCACCCATCTGCTCGATTCCGGCGCCGACCTGCGCGACATCCAGGAACTCCTCGGCCACGCACGGCTTTCCACCACCCAGATATATACCCAGGTCTCGATGGAAAAACTCATCGAGGTATATGACAAGGCTCATCCCAAGGCGTAACCCCGGCAAAATAGATCACAAAATTTGATTTTTGACGAAAAAGCGCAAATGCCGTAAATTTATCCATTAAATTATCAGCGCCAAAAACAAATGTATGCAAACTGACTCGTATCTATCGACGAAAAACTTCTCTCTTATCGCCATCGGCTTATTGGCCGCGATGGCCGCCATTGATGTATTAAATGTGTTACTTAGCCTGGTAGAGTTGTATGCGCCCTATCCGATGGACCTGGGCGACGAGATCTTATCTGTTTGGATAATGCTGATCGGTTTGCTTGTTTTTTTGCAGGCGCCGGTATACATCCTGACGGTTATTTTCTTTCTGATATGGCTTAACCGGTCATATAAAAATCTTACCCCGCTGGGCGCTCAGCATCTGGAATTTTCCTCCGGCTGGGCGGTGGGATACTGGTTCATTCCTTTTATTAACCTGATAAAACCTTTCCAGGTGGTCCGCGAGGTCTGGAATCAAAGCGACCCTGACGCTGACCCGCAGTTGAATTTCCTGTCCAGCACCGGAACTCCCGCCCTGATAGGTTTCTGGTGGGCATTGTGGATAACATCAAATATTACGACCAATCTTTCTTCGCGGCTGGATATGACGGGACGCGAGGCAGCCATCGCGCTCACTTTGTACGCTGTCGCAAACGGCCTGTCGGTTGCTGCGGCGATCGCGGCTATAATGGTAGTCAAGGGCATAACCGGGCGCCAGGCGGAGCGGTTCGAAAGAAGAGGACAGTTTTATTCGCAAGCGGAACCGCCGCCGCCGCCGACTTTTGCGTAAAACATATCAGCGCGAAACATATCAAATGGAAGTATTTCAACAACTCGGAAAACAAGTAGAAACTCTCTGGCGCGACCGGCACTATAACGAAGATGCTTTCGCCGTGATCTGTGAAGAGGCACTGCGGGACGCTGATCTGCCGGCAAAAGTATCGGCCTGGGAAATAGTCAATTGGGCGCTGGGCGAAACCACCCTGCCGCAGCAGCGCGACCTGCCGGCTAAATTCGGCGACCCGCCGATCACGCTTTATAATTCACCGCGGTTTCACATCGACATCTATTTTTGGCTGGAAGGCACCACGGAAATTCACCAGCATGGATTTTGCGGCGCGTTTCAGGTGCTGCTCGGCTCCAGCATTCACAGCCATTACGAATTTGACGTGCAGGAAAAGATCAACTCTTTTACCGAACTTGGCGGGCTCGGCCTGGCTGACGTTGAGCTGCTGCAGGTAGGCGATATCCGGCCGATACTTGCCGGGCGTCAGTTCATACACGCGCTGTTTCATTTAGACCACCCGTCGGCCACGGTGGTGGTCCGCACGCACAGCAGCCCCCTTCACTTGCCGCAGTTCTCATATCGCAAACCGACCCTGGCCATCGATCCGTATTTTGAAGAACCCAATACTCTTAAAAAGATCCAAACCATTTCGATGCTGGTGCGGACGAAACACCCGCAGGCCAACGAGATGATCTCAAGCCTGCTGGCTGCATCCGATTTTCAGACATCATATTTTGTGCTGTCGAATATAAAGCAGATGCTTGGCGCCAGTCAGCTCGACCAAATGTTCGGGATCGAAACCTCGCAGGACACCTTCGACAAATTTGTGGAGCAGGTAATAAAACGCCACGGCATGACGGCCGGTTCCCTGCCCGATATTTTTGCCGAGCAAAACCGCCTGGAAGAAATTGTCAGCCGCCGTTCTTATATCTCTCACCCGGAACACAGGTTCTTTTTGGCGCTGCTTTTAAATGTCACCGACCGCGAAAATGTTCTTTCGCTGATAAAACGCCGCTTTCCTGACGCAGATCCGATAGACAAGATACTGGATTGGAGTTTAGACCTGGCGGAAACAAAAGTGGTCGGGTTGAATTTACCGAACGCGCTCGGAATAGAAGATTTTGGCGATCACGATCTCTTTGTATTGGAATGCGTGTTAAAAGGAAGATCGGAAGACGAGACGCGCCAGGCGATCCAGGATACTTATCCGACTGACACCGCGGCGGACCTGCTTAACTCTCTCCCCGAACGATACGAGAAACTTCGCCGCTCGGTACTGCTGCGCCCGCTTGTATAGGCGTATAGCATCCGTATAGCAAAAAGCCCCGGGCTTCGAGGAGGTTGAAGCACAGGGCTTTGTTTCGATGAGAAACAGTTGATCACCTCTGTCCCTCAACCTTAAGTCCGTTTATTTCTTACGCTGAATAATTTTATTTTTGGACCGGTCGTCGTCTATCACGAGCGCGCGCGTCACCGCCAGAAAAGCATCGGTCCGCACATTCACCGGCCGGTTCGACGGTAATATGGATACTACGCCCGTCTTTTGGATATGCTCCGCCAGATCATGAACGGTCGCATTTTGCTGTTTATATCTCTGCTTTACCAGCGCCGCTACGCCTGCGATTACCGGGGCCGCCATCGATGTTCCGCTCCACGCGCCATAACGCCCGTTCGGTATCGCGCTGATTATCCGGTCGCCGGGCGCAGCTACCCAGATCCAATTATTTTCGCTCTGCCCGCCGCTGTTCGTCGCCGCCAGGTCGATATTTGAAAACGACGCTATCTGGTCCGCGCGATCGGTCGCAGCAACCCCGATCAGGCCGTCAACGCTTCGGGTAGCGGCCGGAAACAATCTCGTGGTCGCGGTAGCCAGCGGAGCGTGATTACCTGCCGCCGCCACACATAACATCTGCGCGCCATTGATATCGGGAAAATCGGAAGAAGCTTCGTTACCACAGGCCGCCTCGAGAATTTCCCGCATCGCGTGCGGCCCGTCGATCGGGTCGGTTCCTGCCGGAGCGAGCGTGCCAAAACTCATATTTACGACATCGACACCGTTCGGAGTGCTCGGGTCATTATCGGCGTCATAATTCGCTGCGAATTTTAACGCCTCGACAATGCGCCAGCCCTCGCCCACGCCGTCTTTATCCAGCACCCTGATCGGGATGATCTTTGCTTCCGGCGCGATCTTGGCAATGATCCCCGCCACGTGCGTACCGTGGCCCGAAGCGCTGCCGCCTAAAACTTCACTCGGGTCGTTATCGCCCTGCACAAAATCATAGCCCGGCAGCAATCTTCCGGCGAAAGCAGGATGGTTAAGTTCGATACCGGTATCAAAGACCGCTATCGTGATGCCTTTGCCGCGTACTTTATCCGTGGTATTCGGCACGATGACCTCATGCGCTTCGGAAAGGCGGATGGTTTTTTCAAACCATTGCGAACTGTAGCCTTTGACGCTGCCGCCGACGCTCCACGAAGTTCCCACGCTCCACGATGTGCCGACGCTCCAGGAAGTCCCGCTGGCCTCGGGCGAGCCGTAAAAGCTATTGACCTCTACATAAAAAACCCGCAGATCCGCAGCCATTGCCGCAACTTTGGCCGGCGGAAGCTGCCCGTCGTTAATATGCATTAAATAAACCGGCGGGTTTCCGAGTTGGCTTAACGGAGCGAGATCAAGGTGATATTGAGTGGCAACCGCGGAAAGGTCCGCGCCCGGCTGGAGTTTAAGAACTATCTGCTCCGGCACGTACGGATCGTCATCGCCCCCTGCATGCACCGTTGAACGAGCCCCGGAGGCGTGGGCCGCCGTAATTGCTGTAATCTGAGTTAGACCGGCGGAAAACAAGAATATAAACGCCGCTGCCGCCGTTATCCCTATTACTGCGGCTATCCGCAACCAAATTTTTCTGATACTTCTTTTCATTTATCTAAAACGCGCCCGGCCATACTTCCTGTACCATTCAAACAGTGTGCCGGGTCAGACAAAAAATACACTGCTTTCAAAAAATGTTTACCACCTGCCGGTCAACACGAACGGGGACCAGAAATAAGGATGGGAACCCTCGCTGATAAATCCCAACTGCGCCTCTCTTAAAGCTTCAGCTAAGGTCATATCGCGCTGCAGGTTACGGTAAAAACTGCCCATCAGCTCGGTAGCCGCTTCGTCATTTACCGTCCATAAAGTCAATAAAAGCGAGGCCGCGCCGGCGGAAAAAAAACCTCGCGATAATCCTAAAAGCTCGTCACCGCCAAAAACCGAATTGAGGCCCGTAGCGCAGGCGCTCAAGGTCACCAGGCTGCTCTTTAGCCTCATCGCGCAAACATCGCGCACCGTTACCCAGCCGTCCGCCAGCCGCAAAGACGAGAACATTGGATTGTCCGGCCGAAACTCTCCGTGACAGGCCAGGTGCAGGATATCCGCCTCTCCCGCGCTTTCACGAAACGCCGCAAAGGTCGCTCTTTTTCCCTTCAAATGCCTGCATCTAAGATGCCTGTTAGGCCGGAATATTTTTGCCAGAGACTCGATCTCTTTATCGACCAGCGGGATCTTTTCATCGGCAAAACCCATCAGCAGCACGTCCTTAGGCTCCGTTAGCTTTTTCAACAGGCACTTTTGCAAAACGGCCGCGCTGGGCGCATAAGATACCGTCCGCGATTGGATGACATACTCGCGCCCATTATGCAGGGCGTGAAAAGGAACATAGTGTAGCTCGCGATACGGAACTATCACCAAATTTCTGCCGCCCAGATACGTCTCTAAAGGCGCGAGCAATTTTTCATAGAGCTTATGCAAATAAGAATTGGTTTTGTTGGTCAGATCGGCCACAAAGTTGCCCAGGTTTTTTGCGCCGTAACGCAGGGCGCCGAACTGAAAATGAAGCTGTTCAAGCAGAGCGGGGATCTCGCTCTCGTCGCACAGATCGCGAAAAACCTTCAGGTCATTGTTGGTTAGCACAAAAGCGGAGATATTTCCGTCCAGACCAAAATATTCGACCAAGGCGCGCGCGCCACCCAACTGCCGCTGTAATTTATTAATATCGAATTTCTGTTTTTCCCGGAAATTTTTTCCCCCGGCGCTCGCTATCCGGCGCATCACTTCCGCGATCTTTTTCTCGCGCTGCCGCGCCTGCTGCTGAAGGCCGGGGATCTCATCCGGCCGGGCGCGATTTAGCCGGCTGTAAAACCAGTTAAGCTCTTCGCGCAAGCTGCCCAGTTCTTCGGAAAGTTTATTTAAGCGTTGCGGTTTTATCGACTTTATCGACGGCTCTTCTTCCGCCAATTCGGTGGACTCCGCCAGCGAACGAGAGCGCGCTTCTTCTACATAGGTAAAAGCTTCGAAGATGCGTTTTTCATCAGCCAGGCAGATCCTGGCGAGTTCGTGATAGGGCGCCAGCTTATCGGCGAGAAAAGCCATGCGGAATTCTTCGGCCGGAAGCGGGGCGCGCAGATCCTCGATCAAACGCAGTGCTTTTTTGAAGTGCTGCTCGGCGTCGCGAAGCGCGCCTTTATGCAATTTCAATTTCCCCAGCGAGATCTGGCAGAGCTGCGCGATGACCGGGTTTTCGTAACGCAGGGATTCCTTAAATGTCTTATTTAACAGATCTTCCGCGGCCGGCTTGGCGAGGTTTCGCAGCGCCTCTCCGCGAACCCAAAGCGCGTTAAGCCCGTGACGGACGTTACCGTTCTTGGAAAATATTCGTTCTGCTTTGCCAGCAGCCGCCGCCGCATCGCGCCAATCTTTATTATCCAGGCTGATCTGGGCTTCCAGCAATTTGACCGCCCCGACACCGACCTCATTTTGTTCGTCGGAAAAAAGTGTGGCGGCTTTTTTTAATTGCGCGAACGCCCTGCTACTCTCGGCGGTCAAGACCAAAGACCGGGCGAATTGCAGCCGCGCGCGCGCTTCTTCAGCTTTCATTTTCAGGGCGGCAAATTTCGGCGCGATGCTCTGGTAAATTTCCACCGCCTCGCTGACGAGGTTTAATTCCAGATATGCGTCGGCTATTTCGAGCTCGGCAATAACCTGCTGGTGCGGCATTTGGAGCGAGATATATTTTTCGCGCGATCTTTCCAGCAGTTCCAGCGCCGAGCGAAATGTTCCGCGAAAAAGCGCCAGGTTTCCCATGCTGGCTTCGATCTCCGCCTGCGTCACCAGCATATTCAAGTCTTGCGCGCGCCCCAGCGCCTGGTGATAAAACTTTTCGGCGGCGCGAAAATCATTCTGCAGCGCATAAATGATCGCCAGCGCGTTTTCCGCCATCGTCACCTGCGGCTGATTATTTATCTTGAGAAAGCGGGCGCGGGCTGAGGCGAGATAACTTTGCGCCTGGGCGTAGCGCTCCTGCCGCATCAGGATGTTGCCGAGATTATGTTCGATCTTTCCCGCCGCCAGATCGTCATCGTATTTTTCAAATACTTTAAGGACGGCTTTTCCGCAGCTTATCGCTTCGTCGTATCGCCCGAGCAGGGCCAGAGCGTAGAGTTTGCTGACGCGTGTTTGCGCGGCGGCGAGCTCTTTGTTTTCGAGGCTGAAAAAATCAGCGGCCTTATCGAGATTGAGGATGGCGTGTTCGGTTTTTCCCCTGGTAAGATCGGCGATCCCGTAAACCCAATCGGCCAGCGCTCCGATCTCGAGGTCTTTTTTTTGTTTGGCTAAAATAGAAAGGGCCGAAGCTGCGTTGCGCACTTTCTTCGGCTGGGTGGTCCAGAGATCGTAAAAAGTATCTTTGAGCAAATAGGCCAGCTTCATATCAGCCAGCCTCGAATTTTCGGTCAGTAAAGACCTTTGTACAGTTTTTTCCTCGGTCTCGATCAAACGAGCGACCAGATCACGGCGCTTCATAGTATAAGAACTATTTTAGCACCAAATTCTCCAGGGTAATCTCCTTCGCATCGCCGGTGGTGGATATCAGGCTCATTTCGTAAGTGCCGGCCTTAATATTCTTGATCGTAAACTCCGCCAACTCATTGGCCTCTGCCTTAAATTCTTTCTTCTCCGCGCGCAGGATCACCGAGCAATTTTCAAACCCACTGCCGAGCACCTGCCCTTTAAGAATCAGGCCTTTTTCGCGCCCTTTTTCACCTTGAGAAATGCGCAGATCGACGCTGTTTTCGCCGGCCTGGAAGAGCATCTGGGCAGCCGCCGCAGCCGAACGCTCGCCAAAAGCGGGCGACATCTGCGAAAGGTCCATTTGCAAAACAGCCAATATTTTCTGAGCCACGGTCTGTCGCGGCGCCGCCGCGCGGGTGCGAAACAGATTCTTTGTCCACTTGATCGCATCTTGCGGAGCGTCAACCGAATGATCGGCGCGCATAGACGCAATTGCTTTGTTAAAAAGACTTAGCTCGCCCATGCAGTTTTTACACTGGGCCAGGTGCTGCTCTACCTTGCCCTTTTCGGCGCTCAGAATAGTGCCGTCGGCAAAGTTAATAAGTTGTTCGGAAGGAATATGTTTACTCATCAGATCCATCATTTTATCCGCGAAAAGCCGCGTTCTCCATTAATACAGTGCGGCGGCCGGGATAAAAAAGACATTACTTTTCCAATATCTGCGAAAGCTTTTTCAGGCAGCGGGCCCGCAGCGGGCTGATACTGGTTTCGCTCACCTTAACAACCTTTGCCACCTCGGCATAGGAAGCGCCCTCATCGCTCAGATACAGCATTGAAAGGATGGTGCGGCAGCGCTCTTCAAGCTCCTTGAGTGCCGTGCGAACCAGGTGCTGTTCCTCGAGTTCGATCAATTTTTTATCCGCCAGCGGAGAATCATCCGGTATCAGGTTCAGGATATCAACCTCGTCCTCTCCGCTATCCCCATTACCAGTAGTGAACTCTTTCTCACCGCGGATTATATTCCAGGTTTTGAATTTGGCGGTCGTCACCAGCCAGGAACGCAGCTTATCGGGCTGTTCGATCTCATCCATCTTTTGAAAAAGCGTCAAAAAAACTTCCTGAAAGATATCGGCCGCCTGCTCTTCGCTAAGGCCCGCGCGGCGCGGTACGGTCGAAACCAGCCGCTGAAATCTTTCCACCAGCTCGTCCCACGCCGTCTGTTCCCCGCGGCGGCAGGCAAGCAAAAGGTCGGCGTCCGTCTTTTGCAGACGGGATGCTTTTAGTTTTACATCTTTTTCAGATATGTGATCTTTCATCAAAAAGGTACGGAGGTTTTACTATATCTGCCTTGCTTATAAGTCGTAAATTTGTCTTATGTTTTGTTTGTGTATTTTTAGTGTGATTTAGTGGTTTCAGGTCTTAAACTTTGGCAACCAAAGACCTGAGACTGGAACCACTAAACCACACTAAGTAACACGAAAACTGCAAAAATTGATTTACCTACTTTACAGGCAAAGCTGCTACTATCTTTGTAAATATATATGAGCGCCCTTATGCATCTATGTAGCCCGCCTTACACTCCCGGAAGAAAATTGTCGCGAACCGATGTTAATTTATCAGCCGTTTCGTCCAAACGGTATTCCGACAATGCGCCGTTATGAAAATCCGATTCCCGGTCGATCTGCATTATTTCGGCTTCGGTCAATGATTCGATGACGCAGCGAAAACAGCGCACCACGACCTCGTGAGTGATGATCAAAATATTCGCCGCCGAACTTTCTTCTATAACTTCATCCCAAAAACTTCGCACCCGCAGAATAACATCGCACCAATTTTCGCCTCCGGGCGCGCGATAATAATATTTGCCCAGATGTTCACGGCGCGCGCATTCGTCGGGATATTTTTGTATCGCGCCCAGCATTGTCATCCGGTCAAAAATGCCCAGCTCACGTTCGCGCAAACGTTCGTCGGAAATAATTCGGGTATCTAACCCCGCGCTTTTGATCAGTATGTCCGCCGATTCGGTCGTCCGGACGAATGTCGATGTGTAAATACGATTTGGCTTATCCTCATCCGGAAGCGCGGCAAACCATTTTCCCATGGCTGTAGACTGCAGTTTTCCCAGTTCCGATAACGGCACGTCCGGCTCGCGATGGTTGTATTCCATCATCAGCAGCCCTTCGGCCTCGGCTTTATGCCGCGCGACATTCGCGATGCTTTCGCCGTGGCGCGCCAGCCATAATACTTTGGGTAAACTCATTTCCGTCTTTAGAGTGTGAATTCGGCCACGACGGGCACGTGATCAGAAGGGCGTTCCCAATTGCGCGGATCGCGGTCGATCCAGCAGCGGGTGCATTTTTTTGCCAGCGATGGCGACACCCAGATGAAATCGATCCGCAAACCGTTGTCGCGCTGAAACGCGCCTTCGCGATAATTCCACCAGGTATATTGTTTCGGCTCGGCATTAAATTGCCGGAAGGCATCGACGAACCCCCAGCGCCGGGCATAATCGAGCGCCGCCCGCTCGGTAAATGTAAAGTGAAGTTTTCCGGTCCAGGTCGCTACGTCATAAACATCGCGTTCGTCGGGCGCGATATTAAAATCGCCGCAGAGCAATACATCTGAATCGGGCGAGCAGCCTTCGTCAAAGTAATGCCGCAGGCGCTGCAGCCAATCTAATTTAAAGACGAACTTGTCCGTCCCCAGCTCAGTACCGTTTGGCACATAGACATTTACCACGTGAATTTTTTCGATATCGGCGGAGATCAGCCGCGAAGGCGCTTCCCGGTCATCGCCGGGAAAATTGTATTTCACATTTCCCATGTCCATCGGCGAAAGTATCGCGACGCCGTTATAACTTTTTTGCCCGAGGATGACGGCTTTGTAACCGATCTCAGCAAAATCGAGAAAAGGAAATTTATCGTCGGTGCATTTTATCTCTTGCAGGCAAAGCACATCCGGCTTTTCTTCGGCGATCCAGCGAAGCACGGCTTCCAGACGAATATTGATCGAGTTAACGTTCCAGGTAGCGATCTTCATTTCGGATATTATCGGATATTTACGGTTAGTTGGCTAATTCGCACCGCTAAATGGCATCTCGAATTTTACTTTAAACTTAAGATCGACCGGGATGGCCCGTTTAAATTTGAAGCCAAGCTTTTTGAAGGTGCCAAAGACCATCACTCTGCCCGCTACTTCGAAATTCCTTATCGACGGCTTCAAACTAAACAACGACCTGGCGGTGTCGGATAGATGTATCTTTACTTTCAGCGGGCGCGGAAACGGCATGTCCAGGCCTTTTTCAAAATCAAACACTTCAATAAAGTCTTCGACCTGCATCTTTAAACCGTTGACTTGCACGTTCTCAAAAGAAACCCGTTCTATCCTGCCTCCGGACTTGAAGATGTTCACTGAAAGAGGGATCTCAAAACTTGCCCCGGCGGTGGTGAGCGTAAAATTTCGCGGTTTGCCGATCTTTACCAGCGAATCAAAATCGTTTTTGATATTCGGAGGCACATTATCGCGCGCGGAGATGACCGATACTTTGGCGTTATACACCTTGTAACCGCTAATTTTTTCCTGCGCAAAATTACTGCAAGCTAAAATAAGGAAAATAAGGCAAAAGAACGGAATGCGCTTTGCGTATATGCGACAGTTATTTACTCGAATATGCATTTAATTGAGATTCTTATTCGTGTTATTTGTAACATTCGTGGCCGATATCTGCGATTTAATTTATAAGCAGCCCCTATAACGGCAATGCAATCTCAAACCTGGCGCCTTTTATGGTATGAAGCAGGCGAAAGAGTTTTTTTGAAAAAAGCGGCGGCAGAGTTTGATCGCCGGCGAATGTCATCGACCGGAGTTCGCTTGAGATCTCGGAAAGACCGTGAATTGCATCTTCAAGAAATTCTGCCGGAGCTTTTTCCATCAGATATTTAGGAAGTTAAGCTGTGGTGCCTTTTTTCTTTTTGTCCGCTTCTTGAGCATCGGTGGAGTCCGAATCAAGATCGTGTTTTACGGCATCGAGAATACCGTTAATAAATTGCGTTGCTTCGTAAGTGGAAAACCGGCGCGCTATTTCCAGCGCTTCATTGATGACCACTGTGCGCGGCGTCGGTTCATAGACAAATTCGTACACCGCCATGCGTAAAATATTACGGTCGACCACGGCCATTCGCGGAATACGCCAATGCTCGGCCCGGGAACGGATCAGTTCGTCGATCTCGTTCACTTTTTCAATCGTGCCTTTGGCCAGGTTGTCGGCAAAGTCGCGCGTTGCCTGATCGGCATCGCCATCGTCCAGTTCCGACCAGAATTCACCGGAAAGCGTATCCGGCAAAACACCTGTCACATCGGCCGCAAATAACATTTGCAAAGCGCATTCGCGCGCTTTACGCCTGGTTCCCATAACTCCTTGTTTTTAAAACCAAAAATAAAAGACAGGGCCGTAAAAGCCTGTCCTCTAGGTTATTTCCTTATATAAATTTACTACTTCTATCGCAGCCATGGCCGCTTCAAACCCCTTGTTGTCGTTCCTTTTACCGGACCGATCTACTGCCTGCTGAACGTTGTCGGCGGTAATAACACCGAATAAAACGGGTATGCCTGTTTCTAAACTCACCTGTGTGCTGCCGGTTGCAGCGGCGCCGGCGACATAGTCAAAATGCGGCGTTCCGCCGCGAATGACCACTCCCAGACAAATGACCGCGTCCCATTTCTTAGACTCAGCCACTTTTTTTGCCGCCAGCGGGAGTTCATATGCGCCCGGCACCCGGAAGATCTCGATCGATCCTTCTGCCGCACCGTGCTCTTCCAGCGCCTCAACCGCGCCATCTATCAACTTAGCCACCAGTGATTCCGTCCAACGGCTGGCCACGATCGCAAAACGAAAACCTTCCGCCGTAATTTCTCCCTGATGAACCTTAGGTTGCAGACTCATATTCAAACAAGCTAAACACCAATAACAAGTATAGTGAGAGATAAAGGAACTGACAAGCAGAATACGCTGAAGTTTTCCGGGTCACCACTTTACGCTTCCCTCTTGCGTCGTGTCGATCTGTGCTAATTCGACGCCTTCGCCGTAAAAAAAGATCTTCATATTATCAAAAAGAAATGTGTGCGCATCCGGATCGGAAACATCAATACCAAAGTGATTGATAAGCTGATTTTGTTTTTGCAGCCATTCTTTCCAGCAATTCTGGCAGCACTCTGTGCCGATCCTTTGCCCGAGCTCGGTCGGGATCGGCGCATAACCGATCGGTTCGTTCTTTTGCCCGCAGCGCGCGCACGTAAATTTGTCACTCGAAAATAAACCCATTGTAATTCTCCTCTAAAAAACAGTTCAGAGTTCAAACTTTAGTTTGTCTTTTTTATTGAGTAAAGACTAACTAAAGTTTGAACTCTGAGCGTATTACCCACTCGCTTTCTTGATTGCCGCTAAAATATCTTCATCCTTGGGACGAAAAATGCTCAATGACTGCACGCTGCGGTGGCGAATGATGCCGTTTTTATCGATCACAAAAACCGCGCGCGCCGAACGATTCGGAAACCACGACTTTACGTCGTATAGTCCCGCAACCTCACCTCCGCTGTCCGCCAGCAATCTCAAAGGCAAATTATATTTTGTGCTAAAGCTGCCGTGCGATTCGGCGGAATCGGTTGAGATACCCACCACTTCCGCGCCGCTTTCGACATACTGGTCCCAGTTGTCGCGCACCGAGCAAAGCTGCTTCGTACAAACAGGCGTGTTATCACCCGGATAAAAAAGCAGCACCACCGTCTTGCCCCGGTGGGCCGAAAGCTTCCAGTCAAGGCCGTCGCCATCCTTTAACGAAAAATCCGGGGCGGCATCGCCTTCCTGATTCCCTAATTTTAATTCGCTTTCCGGCATGACTTTATTCTAATTCCAAACTCCCCTCCTTACAAAGGAGGGGTGGCACGGCAAAGCCGTGACGGGTGGTTCTCTCTTTGCTTTGTTCGCATTCTTTCGTGTCGTTTCGTGGTTCCAGCATTAAAACTTATTTCACTTTGCCGCATTTTTCACGGCGATGATCTCTGCAGCGATGCTAACTGCAATCTCTTCAGGTGTTTGGCTGTTTATCGGAAGTCCGATCGGGGTGTGCAGCAGATCGAGTTTTTCTCTGGTAAACCCTTCTTTCTCCAATTCCTTTAGTAAAGCGCCCATCTTTGCTTTGCTGCCCAGCACACCGAAATATTTCAATTTCTTATCGATTAATTTTCTGATAACCAGCTCGTCCGTCTTATATCCGAGCGTCATCACGACCACAAAATTTGTCTCATTTCCCTCCGGGATAAACTCCGCAATGTTTTCATAAGACTCGATGATGGTTTTTTTATGCGCGTATTTATTTTTGTCGAGGGTATTGAGATCGGGGCGGTCATCGAATAGCTCGATATAAAAATCCATCTGCGACATCAGTTCCGACAGCGCCAGCGCGCAATGCCCTCCGCCGACAATAAAAAGTTTATTTTTGTAACCGAGTTTCTCTTCGTAAATAAGATCCGCCGAATCATGAGTATGAGCTTTGTTTTGAGTACCGCCTTCAGGCGGCCCTTGCACCTCTATCTTATTCGCCGACACACGCAAGGCCTTCGGCTCATTTTTCTCCAGCGCGTCGATGATTTCTGCAACAGTTTCCAAATGCGAAAGCTCCAGCCGGAAAAAAATAACCGTTTGCTTACCCGAACAGATCATGCCGCTCGGATTCGCGGAATTTTTTTGATGGTCTTGCTGTTTGATCAAAGCTCTGGACGCATCTGCCGATGCAGACGCTGCCGACAAAAGCCCGCGCGCCTGTTCGACCAGGCTGACCTCCATCACTCCGCCGCCGATGCTGCCCGACATGTCGTCAGCCGAGACAGCCATCTTAAACCCGCGCCGGCCGGGGCTGCTGCCGGAACTTTCCGCCACCACCAGCAGCATCACCGGTTCATTCTGCTTTATTTGCCCAAAAGCAAATCGCCAGATCTCCAGTTCTTTGCGCATCAATTTCCCCGCGTTCACGCTGATAATTAATATCCGATACGCTGTAAAAACGCACCGTCTGTCCTAATTCCCCATTGCGGATTTATCCCATTTAATTTACCCTGATCGCTGTCGGATCTATAAAGATCACGGTTCTTTCTCAATTAGATTCTAAGAATGATCTAGCCTCTAACTCTCGTGTCTGAATAACCTAAAAAAGGGTGCTTTTTGACGAACAGTGCTTTCTACGTAAATTGGAAAGATTTCTGGAACATTTTTGGAACAGGTGGTTCACTGGCACACACTGGAACTGTTCCACTCTCTTTTCAGGAATACAGGTTCATCAAAACTTTTTCCGGTGTAAAGGGCGCATCGAATTTCAGGTTCGCGTCGTCTTTAAACGCCTTGATCGCATTTCTGATCGCGAAGTACGAGCCGATGCCGTACATGAGCGGTGGTTCGCCGACGGCTTTGGAGTTAAAGATAGCGAGATTTTCGCGGTCGGTTTCAAGCGGGATAAATTCGATCTCGCGCGGCACGGAATGAATGTCTGGAACTTTATAGGTCGAAAGCGCGTTTGAGCGTAAGCGTCCTTGCGCGTCATAGACGACCTCTTCCATCGTCATCCAGCCGATGCCCTGCACGATGCCGCCTTCGATCTGCCCGAAATCGACCGCCGTATTCATCGAGCTGCCGAAATCGTGGCAGGCCTTAACATAATCGACCTCATACCGCCCGCGCAGGCAATCGACCGTCACGCCGGTGATCGCGGTGCCGTACACGTGATAGGCGAAGGGATGGCCCTTTGCCGTGCCCCAATCGAAATTGATGCCGGGCGTAGCATAGTGCGCGTGTTCGCTTAAGCAGACGCGCTGGAGATACGCTTCATTTAACAGCGTGTTCCAATCGAGGCTCGTTTTCTCGCCTTTGTTGCATACAAAGCCCTTTTCGAGCGTGATATCTTCTACACCTTTTGCCTCGACCAAAGGCAGCGCAACTTCTTTCAAACGCCGTGATATTTCCTCGCACGCCATCAGCGTTGCTTTGCCGTTCAGATCGGCGGCTGCAGAAGCGGCGGTCGGCGAGGTGTTGGCAATACGGAGCGTGTTGGTCGTGTGCACGCGAACGCTTTCGATCGGCAGCGAAAAAACTTCGGCGGCGACCTGCGCCATCTTTGTGTTGACACCCTGCCCCATCTCGACCGCGCCGGTCGAAACCGCCACGCTGCCGTCGGTATAAACGTGCACCAGCGAACGCGCCTGGTTCATCGGAGTTTTGGTAAATGAGATGCCAAAACAGATCGGCATCAGCGCCACGCCTTTTTTCAAATACTTGCTGGTCTTATTGAATTCGTCGGCTTCGCTTTGCAGCGCGGTAAAATCAAATTTCTCGTCAGCCTGCGCCCAGGTGGTTTCCGCTTCGCTTTCGGCCAGTTGACCATAAGGAAATTCATCGCCGCTGCGTAAAAGATTTTTTCGCTGAATTTCGGCAGATGAAACTCCCAATTTATCGGCCGCGTGCGCGATCGCGGCTTCAATGACGAACATTCCCTGCGGCCCGCCGAAGCCGCGAAAGGCGGTGTTTGGCGGCAGGTGAGTGCGGCAGCTATAAGCAGCGACCGTCACATTCGGGATGTAATAGGAATTCGTGCAATGAAAAAGCGTGCGCTCAAGCACGGGCGGCGAAAGATCGGCCGATGCGCCGGCGTTTTGAAAAAACTCGGCTTCGTAGGCGGTGATCTTCAGGTCTTTATCCAAACCGATCTTATAATCCGAAGAATAAGGATGGCGCTTGCCCGTCATGCGCATGTCTTCCATCCGGTGCAGCGCATATTTTACCGGACGCCGCGTCAACTGCGCTCCGACCGCGCAGATCGCCGCCCAGGCATTGGCCTGATCTTCCTTGCCGCCAAATCCACCGCCTAACCGCGTGACATCCACCTCGATCTGGTGCATCGGCAAATCTGTGACGCGGGAAACTGCCCGCTGAACCGCGGTCGGCCCCTGCGTAGAAGAATAAACTTTCAAGCCGCCTTGCTCGGCCGGCACGGCATACGCGCCCTGTGTTTCGATATAGAGATGCTCTTGCCCGTTCTGCTCCGTGCGGCCGGCAAAAACGTGTTCGCAATTCTGAAAAGCGGTTTCGGTGTCACCCAGTTTGAAACGTTTTGGCGGAACTATCAGATCGTTGTTCGCATACGCCACGCGCGGATCGGTCACCACCGGCAGCGGCCCGATCTCAGCCGTGATCTGTTTTGCCGCGTGACGGGCCTGCTCTTCCGTTTCGGCCAATATGATAGCGATCGGCATCCCTTGAAAATGGACTTCCGCGTCGGCCAGCAAAGGCTCGTCCGGGATAACCCCGCCTATTTCATTCTCGCCGACAATGTCTTTGGCAACGATTATTTTATGAACGCCCGCGCATTTTTCGGCTTTCGATATATCGACGCTTTTTAATTTACCGTGCGCCACCGGCGAATCAAACACGCATGCAAACAGCGTCCCTCTGAGCAGAGGGATATCGTCCAGATAAACCGATTCGCCGCGGACGTGTGTTTTTGAGTCGAGATTTTTCATTCAAGTATCGCCGGCGTCTCGCCGGCTGTTATGCCTGTTGTAGCGCTGGCGTCTCGCCGGCAGTCGTGAGGGCGTCCCGCCCTCACTCGGCTTACCTCTCAAACAGCTCCACAAAATGCGCCGTGAAAAGCTGGCGCAGCAATAATCTTTTATACGCTTCCGAGCCGCGCACGTCTGAGATCGGGCTGATCTCTGTTTGAATAATTTCGTTTGCTTCGGCGATCGTCGTTTCGTTTATTTCTTTACCGCGCAAGTGTCCCGAAGTTTTCGTTAAATATAATGGGGTCGGGGCGACGCCACCGGCGGAAACGTGCGCGTCAGAAATAATGCTCTCCTCGACTCGCAGTGAGATCGCGGTGTTGACCGAGGCAATGTCGAGATACGTGCGCTTGCAGACCTTTTCAAAATTAAAATGCGTAAAGTCTTTTCTGAAGCGAATGTTGGTTATAAATTCGTCTTCAGTTTTGGCAAGTTGCTTGTAACCGAGATAAAGATCTTTGAGTAAAAACCAACGGCTTGTGTTTAACCCGCTTGCGGCTGCTGCTGACGCTACCGGCGCACGCTCCATAACTGTCGCGTTTCCGCCCTGTGCTGACAACTCTATCTCCGCATCGAGCGCCAAAAACCACGCGGTCATATCGCCAATGGGCGATGCATTGACAAAGTTGCCGGCCAGCGTCGCCATATTTCGGATCGGCGTGGATGAAACAAGTTTCAGATGTTTGTAGAGATCGGGGAAAAGTTTCTGAAAGATCGGCGAAACCATCAGGTCGGTAACCACGGCCGAAGCGCCCACTTCCACGTGCGTTTCATTTTCCGTTATCCGCCGCAGATCGGAATTGTCGAAAACATAGTTACCGGAGGTTTCAGCCATCTCCTCTGGACGCTGCACGTAGAGATCGGTGCCGCCCGCCACAGGCCGGAATGATGAATTATGAATGTTTAATGATGAGTTAGTTTCCTTAAACTCAAGAAGGCGGTTTTTTATGCCGGAAAAATAATCCGGAACGATATTATTTTTGAGCGCAAGTTCTAGATATTCATTGCTCTGCTCACTGCTCACCGCTAACCGCTCACTGATACCGCACGCGGCGCGTTCGATAGATTTGTAACCCGTGCAGCGGCATATATTTCCATCAACCGATGAAACTGCCGCTTCGCAGGTCTTGGGCGTATCGTCGATACAAAACCCGGTCAGCGACATGACAAAACCGACCGTGCAAAATCCGCATTGAGTTCCGCTTTCGTCGACCATTGCCTGCTGCACATTGGTCAGGCTGCCGTCAGGTCTATTGATGCCTTCGACGGTGACGATGTGTTTTCCGTAAGCGTTCGCCAACGGCATTAAGCATGAGGTCATGGAGCGATAATTTAATTTATCGCCCGCGAGTTCGCCGACCAATATAGTGCAAGCGCCGCAGTCGCCTTCGCGGCAGCCGATCTTTGTTCCTTTTAAGTCTTTTTGGTATCGAACAAAATCGAGAACCGTCATCCCCGGCGGCAGATCGGTTTCGGTTGTTTGTTCATTCAAAATGAACTTGATCATAAATTAGAAAAGGCAATTGGTAAGCGGTCTTCAGTTTTTAGTTTTGCCTATAAAGTAGATAAATCAAGTTTTTGCAGTTTTCGTGTTGCTTCGTGTGATTTAGTGGCTCCAGTCTTAAGTCTTTGGTTACTGAAGTCTAAAACCTGAAACCACGAAATCACACTAAAAGACACGAACAAAACATAAGACAAATTCCTGACTTTATAGGCAAAGCCTTTTTTATTCTCGATTATCAGTTATCAACTGTCAGTTTTCAGTTCCACTTTCTACTAACCCATTAATACTCGATTTTATCCGGCTTGTCGGCCCAGTTCCTGAAAACTCTCTGCGCTTCTTCACGTGAGAGATTTTCGAGTTTCATTGTCCGGTCTTCCATCTGTTTTTCCATTTCTTCATAGATGAACCGGTCGTCAAAGCCGGCATCGGCGGCATCTTCACGGGTACCGGCGTAAAAAATTCTGGCCGGGCGCGCCCAGTAGATAGCGCCCAGGCACATTGGGCAGGGCTCGCACGAAGTATAAATATGACAACCGTCAAGCTGGAAAGAGCCGATCGCCGCGCAGGCATTTCTAATGGCGACGACCTCTGCATGAGCGGTCGGATCGTTGCTCGATGTTACTTCGTTACAGCCTTCGCCGATGACGTGTCCGTCTTTTACCACCACACAGCCGAATGGGCCGCCGGCGTTAGTATCAACACCGTGCTGAGCAAGCTCTATTGCCCGGCGCATAAATTGTTCGTGTGAATCGCTCATCTTAAACCTGCTGGAAATCCCTGATATCCTTAAACGGCTTTTCGCTGTCGGTAAAATCCGGGCGGTAATAATGCGAAGCGCCGTTGTATTCCTGCAGCCAGCCTTCGTGGGTGCCCGCATCTTCTAACTGCCCTACGGCTTCATACCACTCGCGCTCTGTAATGCGGCGCGACAGCAAAATGTAGCGCGGATCGGTGCCGGCTTTGTTGGTTGCGTAATACTGCGCCATTAACGAGACCGCCGTTTGCGGAGAAAGCTCTTCGCGTATCCAGCGCAGATTTTCCGCGATCCCGGCCATATCGTTCGGCAAAACAAGCAGGCGAATGACCAAACCGCGTTTTAACAATCCGTTATCGTCAAAGGTAAGCTTGGCGCCCATCTGCCGGTGCATTTCCGCGATCGCGAGGCGGGCAAATTTCGCATATCCACGCACTTTTGAATACTCAAAACCGTTCTCGTCTTCGGCATACTTCAGATCGGGCAAATAAACATCGACAATGCCTTCAAGCAGTCGCAAAACCTCGACCGAATCATAGGCATTCGTATTATATACGATGGGCAATTTCAAACCGTTTTGCGCCGCTATCAGCACCGCGCGGGCCATCTGCGGCGCAAAATGCGTGGGCGAAACAAAACCGATATTGTGGCAGCCTTTTGCCTGCAGTTCCAGCATCATTTCGGCCAGCCGCTCGTGCGTGACCTCGTTTCGCTTTTGCTCTTTCCAGGTTTGCGAGATCTGGTAATTCTGGCAATAGACACAGCGCAGATTACAATTGCCGAAAAAAATATTTCCCGCGCCGTGCGTGCCGGAAAGCGCCGGCTCCTCGCCGAAATGCGCGGTGTAGCTGGAAACGATCGGCAGCCGGCCCGAATAGCAGGCGGCTATTTCATCATTCAAACGGTCATTGCCGCAATCTTTCGGACAAACGGTACACGACGAGAGCAGGCGCTCGAGCGCTTCAACACGGCGTTCCAATTCACCGGTGTGTAAAAGTTTCTGGTAACCCGGTCTGGTCATTGCCCGTCAGTGCGCTCCAATTCTCCGGTGTGGCTCATTTTATATTTTCCGGCGAGTTCCTTCGGCGCGAGTTTTTTGGCGATCTCCCAGGTGTAATCCATTTCAGTATTCACCGTCGTGGTCGCCATTTGCGCTTCGTAGATCATCAGGATACTGCCGTAAAAAGTAAAAAATATGCCTATTATCCCGACAGGTATCGCCACATAACTCATAAACGGGATCGGAAGAATAGAAAGGCCGATCGAAACGCTGGTCAAAACATACAATGCCAGCCCGCGATAAAAGGCGACCATTGCCCGTTGTAAAATTCTGGCGCGGCTGGTTACTTTATCAAGCAGGTCAAAATTCGCCTCCAGCCGGCGTGTGTGAAACGGTATGGAATCCTTGTCTTCCTTTAGAATGAGATCGTCCAAACGGCTGATAAGGTCGCGCGCGCGGTCGATCACCCGGCCCAAACGCGTCGAAGTAGACAGCACCAGGCTGCCCGAAGCAGATATCAGCAGCGCCGGCGTGATCATCGCCGTCAGCAATTCGATGGTCGTCGAAAGCCCCTTGGGATTCATGTTAAAAAGGTCTGCTAGGCCGTTCATAAATTTGCGTTATAATCCGAACTAATATGTTACAGGGAACCATAAAAATCTTAAACCATAAAAGCGAAGTTTTGCGCGAAAACCCGCTGGGCGACAAACACGAGCGGGAGCTATACGTATACCTGCCGCCCCAATATGAGGAGCATGACGGTGAAAAAAATTTTCCCGTGGTCTATTGCCTGACCGGGTTTACCGGGCGGGGAAAGATGCTCCTTAACGACAGCGCTTTTTCGCCGAACCTGGCGGAAAGAATGGACAGGCTGATCGATGCCGGAAAGATCCGGCCGATGATCGTGATCATGCCCGATTGTTTCACTTATTACGGCGGGTCGCAATACATAAACTCAAGCGCTACAGGTAATTACGAAGATTATTTAATTGGCGAAATAGTGCCCTTTGTGGACGAAAATTTCCGCACAATTGCCGACAAAGACTCGCGCGCGGTGATGGGAAAATCTTCGGGCGGCTATGGCGCCCTGGTAAATGCGATGCGGCATCCGGACGTGTTTGGCCTGTGCGCTTCGCACGCCGGCGATGCTTATTTCGAGCACTGCTATCTGCCGGACATTCCGAAAGCTTTTCGCGCCCTTCAGTTGACGCAAGGCGATCCTAAAAGTTTCGTGGAAAAATTTTGGGCGGAAGAAAAGAAGGGCAAAAATGACTTTCCGGCTTTTAACTTAATGGGAATGAGCGCCTGCTATTCACCTAATCCGGAAGCCGAGCTCGGTTTCGATCTTCCCTTCGATCTGGAAACCGGCGAGATAGACTTTGCGGTTTTCTCTCAGTGGCTGGAACACGACCCGGTAAGAATGGCCGAAAAATATGCCGATGCGTTAAAGAGTTTGAAGCTGCTTTATCTCGACGCGGGAACGAATGATGAATTTGCCCTGGACCTGGGCGCGAGAATTTTTGTGGAAAAATGTAAGAAGCTGAACATTCCTTTTATTCACGAAGAATTCAGCGACGGGCATTTTAATATCGGTTATCGTTATGATCGCTCGCTGGAATTGATCTCGAAAAATTTTAGGTAAAGTTTTTTGTTTCAAATCTGTTTTTTGGGTGTATACTCGGCACAAATCCCCTGCAACAAAGGAGAATCTTTATGAACCGGGTAATAGTGTGCTGGGGTTTATTGTTATTTTTTGTAAACCTCTCTCTGGCCCAACAACCTGCGTCCTCGCCGGTATGGAACGTAACGCTCCAGCCGAATTCGACCGCTTCAAGTAACATTTCGGTCGTTAATAGCTGCAGCCAGAAACACAATTTTCAGATCCAACCGCAAAATGTTCCGTTCCTTAACATCAATCAAAATCAGGTGCAGGTAAACGGCGGGCAGACGGTGAGCGTCCCGGTCCAGTTCAATACGCAAAATATGTCTCCTGGTAATTACCGGGGACAAGTGTTTATGATCTGCCTGACCTGCCGCAGCGAACCAACCTGTAACCAGGACCGCGAAGTTTTACAGCTCGTTTTGAACGTTGCGCCGCCGGCGGCAAACCAACCGAATGATCCGCCGAATCCCGGCCCGCAAAATCCTCCGGGAAATCCGGCAGCAGGAAACCCACCCAATGCAGGTACAACTACGGGTGATTCGTGGGACTCGATACCAAAGAAGAAGATTCCGCTGGTCAGCGCTATTTTTGACGGTTTCCTGAAAGGCCCGTGCGCGATAATGGAGATCGACTGTGAAAAATTGCGGCTGCTTGCCGCTCAGGCCGAAGCCGGCGCCGCCGATGCCCAGGCGAAAGCCGATGCCGCCAAAGCCGCCGCCGCGCAAACTGAACAAAAGGCAAAAGACGCGGAAGAAGCTGCCCGAAAAGCTGCCGCCCTCGTCCAACCCGAGGGGCCGACCAATGCTGTGGTAGATGGCGAGGGTTATACTGAGGCCGACTCTGCTTACCTGCAAACTTTGCGGGATAGAAATAATGCCGATCTGGCGGCCGGAAAAATTTCAACCACACAACACCAGGCCCGCGCTAATTCATTGACCACCAAAGTGGCCCGCGAGGAAAGACTCGCCGAGCAGGCAAAGCTAATAAAAGAAGCCGAGGAAGCCAAAAAGAAAGCTAATGCCGAGCGCGCCGCCGCCAACGCCGCGAATGCCGCCGCAGCCGCCGTTCAAGGTGAGGCAGATGCCGCTAAACAGGCCGCCGCCGCCGCGTTGGAGGCCTATAAGAAATGCCTGAAACAATTGGAAGACGAATGCAAACGCCAGCAGGAGGCCAAAGCCGCGGCGGAAAAAAAGAAAAAAGAAGATGAAGCCCGAGTCGCGGCTGCAGCTTCCGAAGCTGAGAAAAAGAAAAAAGAAGATGAAGAACGGGCCAAAGCTGCCGCCGAGCGCGCCGCTGCTCTGGCAGCTGAACGGGATTATCTGCTCGATAATATTAAAAAGCTGGGCTTGATATCTTCAACCCCGTTTAAAGATGTTCCGGGCGCTTTCGATGCGGTCATTGACAAGATCGTCCCCGATATTCTCGGCAAAACGGTGGAGCAAGTCGTTAGTGAGATGGTTTCCGGCGCGGCTGATTATACTGCCAACGGCCCGATACCGATCGGTTCGATCCAGGCCCTGGGCGGGCTTTACCAGGTAATGGGAGCGATGCTCGACCCCTGCACCAAGGAAGGTGAACTCCAAACCGCCAATCGTTTGACGGGAATGATAAATCCGAAGACCAAACCTCCGCGGAATTACACGTTAGAGGAAGGCCAGGTAAAAACCCAAAAGATGTGTGTCTTGTTAAAAGAATTGAAATCTAAACTGCAGGCGGTAAAAGCCGCCCAGGAGGCGCAAAGCAAATAAAGTTAGCGACCGAGGACGCGACGGATCTCGCTATTCATCCGGCCGGTCAGCATGTACCACATCATTTTGTAATCAGAGATAAAAGACCAGAGCGGGTATTTGAAGGTGGCGGGTTTATTGTGTTCTACAAAAAAGTGCGAGATCCAGGCGAAGCCGTAGCCGGTCACAAAACAAAGCGGAAAGTAATACCAGGTGCCGCGCAGAATAAACCAAGCCAGTAATATTATCCCCAGCGAAGTGCCGATAAAATGAAGTATGCGCGTTAAGGGCTGGCTGTGCTCCTGCACATAGAAGTCCCAAAACTCAGTATAATTTTGCGGGTCGCTTATCATTTCACTTTCGATTCTTCATTTTTTCGAGATTATTTTTTGCCGGCGCATAATCGGGCTTTAGCTCCAGCGCTTTTTCAAACTGCTTGATGGCCTCGTCTTTTTTCCCCTGATCGGCCAGCACTGTCCCGAGCATATTATACAACTCCGGCTTGGCGGGGTCGCGTTTTATAGACTCTTCTATCTGCGCAATGCCTTCATCTTTTTTGCCGGCGCGGTAAAGCATAAACCCAAGATTGGAGCGGACATCGGTATTATCTTCTTTTATTTCCAAAGCTTTCCCGAAATAGAGCGCCGCTTTTTCAAAATCGCTTTTCGCCGAATAGCTCAAACCCAGCGAATCGTAATTTTGATACAAGATCTCTTTCATTATCGGCGGCGGATTTGACGAAGCGGAAGCCATCGCCTCCGTCATCTGCGCCGCCTCGTCCAGTTTTCCCTGGAGTAAAAGGGCCTTTGCCAGGTCTGAAAATGTCCCGGAATCGTCGGGTTTCAACTGAATGGCCTGCATGAACTGCGCTGCCGCTTCGGTAAAATTACCGCGCTTGAAATTGATCACGCCCAACTGCTTGTAGGTATTAAAATAGGCCGGGTTATGCAGCGCCGCGTTTTTACATTGCACCTCGGCCTCTTCCAGCCGGTTCTGGTTGGTGTAGTGAAGGCAAAGATTTTGTTCGATAAAACCGTTGTTTTTGGTGACCGCGATAGTATGCAGATAAAGGCTTTCGCTATCTTTCCAGCGCGCGGCCTGTTTGAACGCCAGCCATCCGAAAATAATAACGACGGCGCAAGCCGCAGCCGCCAAAATTCTTTTATCCAGGCTTTTCAGCAGTTCGGCCGCCAGCCAAACGACCGCGATACCGAGGCCGATGAACGGAATATAAGTGTAGCGGTCGGCGAGAGACTGCAAACCGACCTGGACCAGCCCGATCACCGGGATCAGTGTGCCGATGAACCAAAACCATCCGACAAAAAGATATTTCTTTCTCTTGATCTCCAAAATGCTGTAGATGGAAACAAGCACCACCACGAGAATCGAAACGGCAAGCATTGGCACCGAGAGTTCTCTTTCAAAAGGATAGATCACTCCCAGATTCGCCGGGTAAAACATCATCCCGGTGTATTTCGCGTAGGCGATAACGGAATTGACCAGGCGTGCATAAAAAGGAAGCTGTTCAAGCGGCACCACCGCGCCGCCGGCCTTTTGCGCGATCACCGTTATCACTGACGAAGCCGCGCTGAGCGCAAAGAGCGGGACCTTTTCTTTTATCAGCGGCCAGATGTTTGTGACGCTAAATTTCTCGATCCTTCCCAGCGGCCAGTAATCCAGCAGAAGCAAGGTAAAAGGCAGCGTCACCAGCATCGGTTTAGCCAGCAGCCCTAAGACCATCGCCGCGACCATTTCGATATAAAATATGCGCCGCCGTTTTAGAGCGCCCTCGCTGTCCTGAGTTTGATCGCTTCCGGCCCTGACATATCTGATATAAAAATATGTCGTCAAAAACCAGAAAAGCGTGCTGAGAACATCTTTTCTCTCAGCTATCCAGGCGACGGACTCGACATGCGTCGGATGAAACGCAAAAAGGGCGGCAACAAGAGCGCTGCGCTTTGTCGAACCGGTCAGCGCTTTCAGGATAATGAAAAGAAGAATGGAATTAGCAGTGTGAAAAAGTACGTTCACCAGGTGATACGCGCCCGGCCTCGCCCCAAAGAAAGTAGTGTCCGCGAGATATGAAAGCCAGGTGAGCGGGTGCCAGTTTGCCTGGCTGTAAGTGGTAAATGCCCACTTGATCGCGTCCCAGGAAAGCCCTTTGGTAACTACAGCGTTTTCATAAATATAACCGCTGTCATCGATACTGATAAAGTTAAAGCCGTAGGTTTGCCCGTAGATCAAAAAACAGCCGGCCGCAAGCGCCAGCATTACGTAAACATTCACCCGCTCCGAGAAAAAATCGCGCAATCCGAAACCGCCGCCCGGTCCGCCATCTTTCGGTCTTATTTTTCCTAAAACCTCGGCGGTGCGGGCAGCTTGTTTACTCCTTTTCTTCTTGGCCATAGTTAATCTTTTGCGATCTCTTTGTAATAACCCGGAAAAAGTTTTTGGCCGCGCCCGCGAAAGATACGCGCCTTGATCAAACCCATCTTATGAAAACGAAATTTCAATGAGGTAGCAAGTACCCCAAATCCGTAGCGCGTACTGCGCGAAAAATTTATTGACGATGCTTCGGGAAAATACCGCGTCGGGCAGCTTATCTCACCAACGCGAAAACCAAAAAAGATCGCTTGCGAGATCATTTGGTTATCAAAGACAAAATCGTCCGAATTTTCTTCGAGCGGCAGCGCTTCCAGCACCTCGCGGCTAAAAGCTCGAAAGCCTGTGTGATATTCGGAAAGCTTAAAATTGATGAGAATGTTTTGAAACAAGGTAAGAAAGCGGTTGGCGACGAATTTGTAATACGGCATGCCGCCTTCCAAACTACCTTTGCCTAAAATTCGCGACCCCATCACCGTATCGTATTCGCCAAAAGCTATCATCCCGGCCATAGGCACTATCAGATTAGGCGAGTATTGATAATCGGGGTGCACCATCACGACAATATCCGCGTCAGACCGCAGCGCTTCGCGGTAGCAGGTCTTCTGGTTTCTGCCGTAGCCAAAATTTTTTTCATGGAGAAAGGTTACGATACCGAGCGACCGCGCCAGCGCCACGGTTTCATCGTGACTTGCGTCGTCTACCAGCAAAATCTCGTCAACGATGTCGCGCGGGATCTCGGCGACCGTTTGGGCCAGAGTTTTGGCCGCATTATAGGCGGGCATCACTACGATGATCTTTTTACCGTTAAGCATTTTTTAGATTACTGTAACCAACCTGGAGCTCCAGAGCAAGTATCTAACTACTTTAGTTCTCTGGTTTTACAAAGAGAGCTTGAAAAGCTTCCACATTTACCGGCTCGACATTGACCAGAGAAAGATTTTCTTCGACATGTTCCACCCGGCTCATGCCGACCAGGGCTGTGGCCACACCCGGCGTCGAACGTACGAACTGTATACTGGCCAGAGCTTCCGAGGCCGGTTCACCCATTGCCTCGACGATATTCGGCGGCAGCCCGCTCGCCAGTTTCCCCTGCAGTATCGAAGCGCTGACCATCACCGTTACGTCCATCGCGCCTGCCGCGCGGGTGGCAGAAACCGCCTGGCCGCCGCTGGCCTGATTCGGCAAAAGATACGCCTCAGGCATCGCCAGGTTGTACGGAAGCTGGATGAATTTGAAACCATGCGCATCGCCGCCCACTTGTTTGGCAATGCTCACCATTCGCTCCAGCGAGTGATAGCCGCGCTCGGCGGGCTGGACACGAAAACCGTTCCAGGTGGCAATGCCGTAAAATTTGATCTTGCCGGCCGCGCGATTTTCTTCGAGCATTTCAAATGCTTGTGCCAGCTTCGCCTCAAAAGTGTATTTATCTATTTCGGATAGCTGCGATTCGGGATTGTGAATATAAAACACGTCGAGCGTTTCAATTCCCATATTCGCCCGCGACTGGTCGATCTGGCTCTGTAGATACTTCGGCGTCATGCAATGGCTGCCGCCGACCAGGTCTTCGGGTTTTGCGATGCCGGTCTTTACAAAAGTGTCTTCGAAATACTGCTGCACATTTCGCGGCGGTTCCCCGTCGAAAGGCAGATAACCGCCCTTGGTGCAGATCAAAATTTCTTCGCGCCCGAAATCTTTTGCCGTGAGTTCTTTTAACGCCGCGCCGATGCTCCGCTCGCTTCGCTGAAAACGGTAGTTCGCCGCGGTGTCGATGACATTCCCGCCCAACTCGACAAAGCGTGTGATCGAGCGCGCGTAATTTTCATCCGTCTCCACATCCCAATCACCGAGGTATGTTCCGATACCGATCGACGAAAGAGAAAGCCCGTGCGCCGTGCGAAAATGCCCGGCGGCCGCTTGCGGAAAGCGCGCGGCATATTTTTCGGTCCCTTCGGTTGTAGCAAAACCTTTGATCATAATGTCAGCTTAAATAAATGTTTCGATAATTTTTACTATCTGCTTTAACCCTTGAGCATCGGCCTCGGAAAAATCGTTTAGCTTATCGCTGTCGACATCGAGCACCATCGCCACCTCATTGTTTTTATCAAACACAGGCAGGACGATCTCTGACCGCGAAAGCGAACTGCAGGCAATGTGCCCGGGAAAGGCTTCGACGTCCGGAACGATGACCGTTTCCCGCGTGGTGTAACAATGGCCGCAGACGCCTTCGCCGAATTTGATGCGCGTACACGCCAGCGGGCCTTGAAACGGGCCGAGCACGAGTTCATCGCCTTTTTTCAGATAAAATCCCACCCAGAAAAAGCCGAACGCTTCTTTTAACACGGCGGCGATGTTGGCCAGATTCGCTATCAAGTCCGGCTCGCCCTCGACCAGGGCGGCGATCTGCGGCGCGATCTCATCATAAATGACATACCGATCCGCGGTTTGTGAAATTGCCAGGCTTTTCGCCATAAGAAAAAAGTCTAACAGAAAAAGCGCAGCCGTTCTAACAGGGCGCTGTTTCTTGTGCTACATTCAAAGTAATGTGGGAAAAAGAGTTAGAAACGGCCTGTTTGCTCGCCCGAAAGGCGGGCACGGCCATCATGGGTTTTTACAAATCAGGCGTTCTCGTTGAAGAAAAGATCGCCGACGATAATTATGCCGAACCGGTGACGGAAGCCGACCATGCTTCGAATAAGATCATCGTCGAGGGCCTGGCCGAAGAATTCCCCGCCGACGGCATCCTTTCCGAAGAAACGCCTGACGACAAAGAACGTCTGAAAAAAGACCGCGTCTGGGTGATCGACCCGCTCGACGGCACCAAAGGCTTTATCAATAGCGATGGCGATTTTGCCGTGCAGATCGGCCTGGCGGAAAAAGGGGATCCGATCCTGGGCGTGGTCTACCTGCCGCGCGAAGATATTTTGTACCGGGCCGTAAAAGGGCGCGGCGCATGGATGACCGCCCCCGATAAAGGCCCGAAACGCCTCAAGGTATCGGTCAAAACCGATTTTAGTAAAATGAATCTGGCGGTCAGCCGCGATCACCGCAGCCCGAAAATAAGTGAGATCTTTGCGCACCTAGGCTTAAAAAATGAGACTCAACGCGGGTCGGTGGGATTAAAGATAGGGCTGATCACACAGCAAATTTGCGATCTTTATTTACATCTTTCGCCGCGCACGAAATTATGGGACACCTGCGCGCCGCAGATAATTCTGGAAGAGGCAGGCGGAAAGCTGACCGATCTTTTTGGCCATCCCATTCGCTATGACGCGGCCGAAGTACGAAACTTAAACGGCGTGGCGGCATCCAACGGCGCCGCGCATCAAAGCGTGATCGAAAATTTACAACCGCTCCTGGCGGAATTTGGCCGGGAGAGAATATAGCCCCCTGCCTGAGAAGGGTGGCAGCCGCTTCGGCTGACGGGGTGGTTCTTTTCAGGAATTGGTTTTGTGATCTATCAATTGCCACTAGCTTTAGCTAGTGGATTTAAATATGACTCTTATAACTGGGCTTCAGCCCAATTCTTAAATTATAAAAACCCTGCCCTTTTCATAAAAAGCTCAAACTCTTCATCGAAAGTTTTTGTTCGATGATGTTCTTCCTGATCTGCAATATATTTTCTGACATTTTCGAGGACGTTTTCACTTACCGATACGGCAAAATATTCATCCTGACTTTAGAGGCAAAGCCTAATTTCTCCGCGTCAATTCCGCCGGAAGCTGCTTATCCACAGCCGGGCGGTCTTTCAGATCGGCCACTTCCCACATGGTCAGAAAGATGGTGCGGGTGATCTTTTCCATTTTCGGATAATCGATCTTTTGCACTTCGTCGCCTACCTGGTGATAGTCTTCATGTACGCCGTCAAACCAAAAAGTGACCGGGATGCCGTTGACCGCATAATTAAAATGATCGGAGCGGAAAAAGAACCGGTTAGGATCTTTAGGATCGTCGTACCTGAGATCGTAGGTTAGATTCAAGTACGAGTTGTTTATTCCCTTAACGATAGAGCCGAGCGTGGAACTCATCATTTCCGAACCGATCACATAGACCGCATTCTCGCCGCTCAGATCTTTATTATCGGGATTAGCGTCGTCCGCCTTGCGGCTTCGGCCGATCATATCGATGTTTAGCTGAGCGACAACTTTTTTGATATCGACGGTGGGAAACTTGTTGAAATATTCGCTGCCCCAAAGGCCTTTCTCTTCTCCGCAATGCCAGACGAAGAGTATCGAGCGTTTCGGTTTCTTTGGCGATTTTGCCAATGCTTCGGCGATGCTCAGGATGGCAACCGTGCCGGAACCGTCATCGTCGGCGCCGTTATTAATACGGTCCTCGGAAGTCGAAGGACGCCCCATGCCGATATGGTCATAGTGAGCGCCAATGGCAACGATCTCGCTTTTGAGCGTCGGGTCAGAGCCCTCGATCATGCCCGCGACATTTTGCGTGGTCGTGGTCTCGCCCTTCATGGGGATGTTGAGCGCCAGATTTTTACCCGCGCTCAAGCTAAACGCGCCGGCTTCGGAACTTGAGCCGACCGGATTATTTGTTTCACCGGTAAAGAGCGCTTTGGCCATGCGGGGCGTGATCAGGATCGCCGGCGGAGCATTGAATTGTCCGCCACCGCCTCCACCGCCGCCGCGCGCAAATTTCTCTACTGAATAAAACGGCCGGGTGTAAAAATCGCGTATGTCCCCCCAGCGGTTTTGGGCAAAGTCAGAAGCGATAATGATGACGCCTGCCGCGCCTTTATTACGCGCGTTTGATATCGGGTCGATCCAATCGACGTTTCGCCGCCCGGTAATATCCTGCGGCGTGACACCCGCCGGCAATGAGGCGAGCGAAAAGACTGAAGGCACGCCGGGGCTTGAAACCACCACGAATTTGCCTTTGACGTCGATCCCCTGCAGCGTGTCAATGTTCTTTGATTTGATCATCCAGCCGTTGCCGCCATAGACGATCGGCGCGGTCACGGGGCTAACCGCTGAACCGGACAGGCGAATAAAATCGCCGCCCAGGGAGAACTGCTGTCCGTTCACTTCCGCCGATGCCAGCGCAGTGTCCGGCACCATACCGCGCAGCGATATTTTCTGAAAATAAGTGCCGTCATCGCCCGCCGGTTTTACTCCCCAGCGCGAAAGCTGTGTGGCGATAAACCGGGCGGCGGTGTTAAGCCCGCGCGAGGGCGTGTCGCGCCCTTCCAGTTCGTCAGAAGCGATAAAATACAAGTAGTCTTTTAATTGAGCGGCACTTACTCCTTCGACTGCCTTTCGCGCAGCGGAATCAGGTTTGGCTGCTTCAGCTTGCCCAAAAGTTAAGGACGGCAGCAGGATGGCAATGGTCAGAATAAACGCGGCAAAGGTCTTTTTCATTTTCTCTCCGATAATTAAGGGATAGTGGTCAGGTTTTAGGGGTCAGAGTTATTTATTCCTCAGTTTTGAAATTAGACTTGAAAGCATCTTACTAGCACGACCGTGTCCTTCAGCTATATTTGCCGGTACAGAAACGGCGGCGCGTCTCAATTGTGATGTTAAGCCAAGTAGTTCATCCTTTGGAAAGGATGATGCAATCAGGTAGCAAATTACTACCAGATCCATAGCTTTTTGCCAAACAATCAAATCTTGATAACTCTTAATGGGCATTCCTCATGCTAACAGCTAAAACCCGGAACCTATTCCCATTTTTTCACGATGTTACGCAAATAAAGCCATATTTGTTTCTATTTTTGAGCCACGATGGCTATTTTGTTGCGGTCCGCCAGGCTGAGCATTTCCTCACGGTCGAAAATAAGGGTTTTTCCCGCCGTCAGGCTGATACAAGTGGCCCCGGCATCGATCATTGTCTGGATGGTGGGGACGCCCACGACCGGCACGTCAAACCGCATATCCTGGCCGGGCTTGGCTACCTTGACCACGGTCAGCTTGCCGCGGGCGAGCTCTCCGGCGCGTTTTATCGTGGCATCGGTGCCTTCCATTGCCTCGACCGCCACGCAGGCCTTGGCGCGCACGACGATCGTCTGCCCCAGGTCGAGCCGGGCGATCTCCTGCGCGACCCTCAGGCCGTAATCGACATTTTCTTTTTCGATGTCGGAAGGCTGGCGTTTGGTCAGCACGCCTTCCTGCGCCAGTTGGTCCTGGATAAAATAAGTTGAATCGATCAGCTCGATGCCGTCTTTCGCCATCTCGTCGGCGACACCGCCGATCAGCGCATCGGTATTGCGCTGCTTGAGGCCAAAGAGCATTTTCATCATCCGCAGATCTGGCAGCGCTCCGCTAAAGATCTGGACGTGCTTGACCTGTCCGGCCATCATCGCTTTTGATACTCCTTCTTTTTCAAAGAAAGAGATCATCTTGCCGAGCTGCCCGATGCCGACCCAGATGACGTTATCCGCCACTTCATCTATGCGCTTATCGGTTTCTTCTTTGATCGCGACGACGGACAGGCTGGCGCCCGCCTTTTTTGCGCCTTCGACGACGAGGAAAGGAAATTTCCCATTACCTGCTATGAGTCCGAATTTAGAGGACATATATGAGGCTATCAGTATAGCACTTATATAGATAAGACAGATTAAGAGCGGGCGCAAGCGGGCGCTCTTAGCCATTAACTTGCGAAAGAGAGTAGGGACAAAAAGCCGCCCCTGAAGTTACTTCCGGCACTGGAAGCTCTCAGGGTAAATAGCAAGCTTCTCTTTGACCGAGGCCGGAACGTTCTTTAAAAACTCCGTTCCGTTAAATGCGCGTTCGATCAGGTCACGGTTTGCTTCGCGGGTGTAATCTTTAAAGAGCGCGGTCACATCGCCCGTGGCCTTTGCGTTCACATCGAATAGTTTAACAGCACCCGCGCAGGAGTAGTCAAAACTTTTTGCATCGACACTTTTTATCTGCGGGCTTTGCAGCGAACGAAAATATATCCGGCCCCGCTTTTGATCGTAGACAATGCTCCACTGTGTATAGTTCGGCTGGGCGACGTCGCTCAAAATAGAGAACGCGTAATCGACCGCTTCTTTTTCACTCTTGGGCTGCTTATCGAATTCTTTTGTCTTTTCGGCGGCGCGGGTAAAACGCTGCAGCGAACCGCTGCCCCGGGCGTTGGCCGCCCCGGTATTTTTGGCAAACTCGAGAGACTTTTCGTAAGTGTCATTGGTCAGCGTCGCTACGGGCAAACTGTCACCCGTATGAGGAGTAAGTTTGCCGTTAAGAAATTCGATGGAGGCCGCGTTTCCGGACTTGTCGCTGACGAGATAATGAAGCGTCGGCTGATCGTCGATCCGGACGTCCTCGGAGTTCTTTATTACTTCCGCGGTCGTGGCGGAATTATCGAGTTGGTATTGTATCCACTCCAGGACATCCACGGTCGGCTTGCCTTCCGTTTTCGGATACTGCGTGTCGTCGAGCCACATCAGCTCGATGACCAAACCCGCTTCGTTCATTCCGCCCGAAGGGCTTTCCCATCCGTATTGATTAAAGGTCACGCTGCCGTATTTCGAAACCCACCTGGCCGCGTTACCCTTTGCCGCGCCGACTTTTGCGACGCCGCGTTTATTAACAAAGAGCAGCCCGTCACCAACCATCCAGTCATAATTTTTTCCGAAAAGCACCTCGCCCTTATTCTTCAGGCAGAAGGTAGTGCAGGCCAGCGAATATACTGAAAAAATATTTAATAGCAGGAACGATGTCAGAAGAAATGCGGCAAACTTTTTCATAATGTACCTCGGAAGTATTGTTGCCTTTTAATACGAACAAAGTCCGCTTCAGGTTGCACAGGCTTCTTCTTGTCGGAGCGCGGACGGCTCGTCCGCAAAGATCGCCGGCGATCTGAAATATCTCAATAATACAAGTTTGAGTTAATAACGCGATCATGAACAACAAAGCCGTTCATTGCGGACGGGCCGTCCGCGCTCCCGGTTATTTCACGACGCCGCGTTTTGAGGTCTCGATAAAATCGACCAGGAGATCGACTTCCTTACAGTCCTTGATATCTTCCTTGATCTTTTCCACGGCCTGGGTGGTATTGAGCTTGGACGAAAGCAGCAAATGAAAAGCGTGATGGAGCTGCTCGATAATTTCCCTGGCATAACCGCGCCGGCGCATTCCCAGTTTGTTAAGGCCGTAGCACTTGGCGTGGTTTCCCTGGATGATGGCAAACGGCATGGCGTCTTTTACCACCACCGAGTAGCCGCCGACAAAAGCCTCATAACCTATCCGGCAAAACTGGTGAACCCCAGAGTAAGCTCCCACATTCGCTTTATCGGCGATCTCTACGTGCCCTGCCAGCGTGGCGGCATTGGCCATGATGACCTGGCTGCCGATCTGGCAATCGTGCGCCACGTGGGCCTGGGCCATCAGCAAATTATCGTCGCCTATTTTGGTCAGGCCGCCGCCGCCCGCCGTGCCGCGATGAACGGTCACAAATTCGCGAATTTGATTGCGCTTGCCGATCCGGGTTTCGGTGGGCTCGCCGCCGTACTTCAGATCCTGCGGGGCGAGGCCGATGGAAACAAAAGGATAGATGTGAGTTTCGTCGCCGATCGAGGTCTTTCCGTCAACGGCCACGTGCGAATCAAGCTGTACGCCGCTGCCAAGGGTGACTTCCGCTCCGATAGTGCAGAAAGGCCCGATATGGCAGTTCTCTCCGACCTTTGCATTTTCATTTATTATTGCGGTTGGATGGATAAATGTCATGATAATGGTGAATGGATGATGAGCGAATGATGATTAGTGATTTAGTGAATAATGATTAATGCTAAAAGTTCTTATCACTATTCATTATTCATTCACCATTATTCATTATGCTACCCGGTCTCCGAGAACGCACATGATCTCGGCTTCGGCGGTAATTTTGCCGTCAACTCTGGCTTCGCCGCGCATCTTTTGCACTTTATTTCCCATGCGGATCGGCACCACTTCCAGCACTAAAGTATCTCCGGGAACGACCGGCCGCCGGAAACGGGCATTTTCTATACCGCTGAAATAAGGTATCTTGCTGTCGCGGTCTTCGAACTCACGCAGCGCCAGGATCGCGCCGACCTGTGCCAGGGCTTCTATCTGCAAAACTCCCGGCATTACCGGAGCGTTAGGAAAATGGCCCTGAAAGAAATATTCGTTGATGGTGACCTGCTTGATGCCGACGATCTTTTCCCGGGGAATAAGTTCGATTATCTTGTCGACCAGCAAGAAAGGATAGCGGTGCGGCAGGATCTCCTGAATGGCGCGGATGTCTAGAGTTATCATGAAGTATTTTTAAACTAAATCACAAACGTTGAGCAAGACAAACTTGTCCCGCTCAACGTTTATGAAAACTACTCTTAAACGTGTTGTTTAGTTAGGCTTGGCAGCGGTTCCCGCCGCCGGTTTCGCGGTCGAAGCGGTCGTGGCCGGTTTGGCGTTGAAGTATTTAATAAAATCTTCGGTGACATCGACAGACTGATCGCCCACGCCGATCAAAATCCCGGCATCCGCCATCTTGGCGCCGTCCAAAACCAGTGCAAAACCCTTCTGTTTGGCATATTCGTTGATCGCATTAAAGATCTCTCTCTGAATAGGGCCAAGCACCACCGCTTCGCGCCTTTCGTAAGCGGCTTTGCCGTCTTCCTGTTTGCGCTTCATTTCGATCTGCAGTCTTTCGCCCTCTTCATTCTTGGAAATAATGCTGGTGCGGATCGAATTGGTATCGATCGGGGCCTGCGGCTTTGCATTATTCAACTGGGCCTGCAGGCTCTGGATCTCTTTGGCCAGGGTTTCGACTCTCGCATTCATCGTTACGAGTTCCTGCTGCCGCGGCTCGAATTCTTTATCGAGGGTGGTAACAGCGGTCAGAAGCCGGACGATATTGACCTTCTCGCCTAAAAAACCAGCGGTGTTGATAATTCCGATCTTACCGGTCTGCTGCGCTCCCGCCTGGGCAAATATCGGCAAAGCAAAACCAAGCACTAATATAAACGTTGCGGCAATAAAACTAACTCTTTTCATATCTCTGAAATACTCCTTAAAAAATTGAACAGGCTGGTTAAGCGTCTTTCTTAACTTTGCCGTTTGATGTAAAAAAATGCAAGAAAGAATGCTTCCTAGAATGTTCTTCCTACGGTAAAGCGAAATCCTCTCTTCTTTTCATTAAAGAAGAAGTTCGGCAGATTATCATAAAATCCGAATTTCGCGTTGGGATTTATATAATAGATCAGCCTGAACGGTACATTCACGATCGGCACCTGAATTCGTAATTCAACTCCCACGCTCGAACGATAATCTTTTAATTTCCCGAACTGGGTATTATTGATCTCGACCCGGGCATTTGACTGCGCATCGCCGCGCAGGTAGATGGCCTGAAGTCCCAGGGGCAATCCGGTTCTCGGGTCGATCTGCGCACCGGAACTCAACATGCTGTTAAATTCTTCGCGCGTCAGCGGGCGCGGCTCGCGGCCCAGCACCAATCCGCCGAAAAACTGGTTCGCCGGCTGATACTGAAGGTTGTTGCGCAAAAAGGTCAGACTCAGGTCGTTGAATATTCCTAAAAACGGCTGGTCAGGAAGAAAATTACTGTTGATTTCCTGAACGGCGCCTTTTTTAATATTAAAAACACTTCCGATATCCGCGAAAAATGCCAGGCTCGCCGGGCCGATGATAGGTATACGATATTCGAAATTACCCAGTAATTGCGTATCTCCCCCGATATATTGGAAAGAACGCGAGATCAGCGCGGGATTTGACCCGGCAAAACCGGTAAATGTGCCGAAGGCCGCTAACTCTTCAGCGTCGCGGGTATTTAAGCCCGGGACCGGTACCGGAGTTCCTGTTTGATTTAACGCAGCCACTACATTTCGCGTGGTCACATAGGTATTGGCCGGCGCGACGGGCGAGATTGAGCGGACATCATAACCGCGAATATCCTGTTCGCTGCCGAGGAAGTAACGTTCGAAGATGGGAACGCCATTAACAAAAGCCAGCGAATTGCCGTTTCGCACCTTGTCCGAAGTGGCAAAACTGCCGATAGTTCCGGCGAGGATGCGGAAGCCGAACACTTCGGCATTTTTCGACCTCTTTCTCCGGATCGGAATGAACTGCGTCCAGGAAATGTTGGGCTGATAAGTTCTGACATCTCCGCCCAGGCCCGAAAATGCCAGCGAGGCGGCGATCTGCATTCCCTTCAAAGTGTCGATGCCATTGGCAGCCGGCTGACGCGAATCATAAACAAAGCTCGGCGTTATCCTGCTGGTGGTGATATTCGGCTGCGAAAACACGATAGGGATCGCCTGTTGGCCGTCGAGATCACTGTTTACCGGCGGGTCTTTGATGGTGCTCGCCGAAAACTGGTAGGTCAATCCGATGCGCGAAAACTGGGTAAAACGCCGCTTCTTAAAGAAAAGCTCGGAAAGAGGAGCGGTGGCAAAGACCGATGCGCCGTAGCTGTTGCGGGTGAACAAATTGCTTTCGTCCGCCGTAACGGTGCCAAACGGATTGGTCGCATCGACCAGCGCCTGCTGGTTCTGCGAAAGGAACGTTCCTTCTCCAAAAAACTTTTGGCTGTAGGCAAAGACCGAAAAACCTACGGAGATCGGGCGGTCGCGGAAATACGGTTCCGTGAACGATAATTGCAGTGACGTCTGCCGGTTGCCAAAACCTCCGGAAAGCGAGAAAACTTCACCGCGTCCGAAAAGGTTATTTGTCGAATATTCGAAACCGAAAAATGATCCGCCGATACCCGAAATACCGCCGTTGAACGAGATCTGCTGTCTTCCTTTTTCCTTGACCCGGATGATCATATCTACTTGTCCGGTTTCTTCGTCGGTTCTGACCTCAACGTCTTTATCCTTGTCGATCGGATCGAAATATTGTGTCTGATTAAGGCGAATGACCGATGTTTCCAGCATCAACTGGTTATAGATATCGCCTTCGTTGAGGATGATTTCCCGCCGCAGGACGTTATCGCGGGTGAACGTGTTACCGGCAAATTCAATCCGGCGTAAGCTGAACTGTTTGCCCTCTTCGATCTTAACGGTGATATCTACTATGCCTTCTTCCGGGTTGGCCGGGTTGTCCTTGAAGGTCGTTTCCGTTTCGGCGTCGTAGAGAATAAAGCCTTGCGAGCCATAGACTTTTTTCAGGTCTTCGTAAAGCGCGGCGCGCAATCTTTTTCCGTCGGCAACCTCACCTTTTTTCAGGCCGACGTATCCGAGAAGCTGGTCCTCGGTGAAGATCGAATTGCCTTCGACCTTTAGTTCCCCTACGCGGAAAATTTTTCCTTCGGTGACAGGGATGACTATTCTCAAAGCGTCGTCTTTTGAAGACAGAAAAGGTACCGGAAGAAAAAATCCGGTGCGGCGATTGCCCAGGCCGATGATCTCCGGTTCGCCGATGCGGGCCTGGAAATAGCCTTTCGAGAACATATACTCGCGAACGTTCTTGTTCAGGTCATACTGAAGCTTGCGGGTATCGAGAATGTCCTGGCCTTTAAAGCGGGAAAATAAACCCGACTTTTTCACCAGTTGAAGCTGGCCGCGCAGTTCGCCGTCCTTAAAATGCTCATTGCCTTCAAATTCGATCTGGATGATGCGTGACCTTTCACCCTGATCGATGACAAAGGTGATCGCCACCGAGGTCGCAGAAACTTCTTCTTCCTTGATGTCGATCTTGGCGTTTGGAAAACCTTTGGAGGCTAGCAGTTCGCGTAAGATCCGGCTGGCATTTCTGACTTTAACGGGATCGAAGATCGCTTCTTTGGAAATACCGGCGCGGTTTTCACGAAACTCTTTCAACACGTCGGATTCCTGAACGGCCTTTAATCCTTCGAACTGAAGGTCGCGAATGATCGGCAGTTCCTTGACCTCAAAGATCACATTCACGCCGCCGCGGACACCGTCTTCCACCAGAACGCGGGTCGAGGTCTTGTCGAAAAAGTTCAGGGCGAGAAGTTCTTTTAGGTCTCTTTCAAGCTGAGCGGGGTCATAAACATCCCCCGGGCGGGTTTTGATGTAATAAAGAAGGTCATCGTCACGTTGACGTCGGTTACCCTGAATATCAACCGATTCGACCAATTGCTGCTGAGGCGCAGCGGCAGGTTTTTTATCTTTGTCGTCGGGACCGTTTGGCACGTCACCGGTCGAGGCCAAGCTAAGTATCGTCATTAGCAGCACGAAACTTATTAGCCCGAGCGCGCGAAAAACCTTCATAAATGCTTCTTTCCCTTGATTAAAACGTATAAATGCTTTGCTATCTGAATTTAAAGTCGCCATTACCCCCTGTTAAAGGAACCGGATAATATGATATTAGAAAGAAAAACCGGGGCTTCGTACTTTGATAGCTGCAACAGTTTTTGATTCGATATACCTTTTTCAGGTTGCCTTAACCGGAAAGCGCTAAAAACCTTACAAACTTCGGCATTATACTAGTAAAATCCCAAAAAGCGAAAAGCACGAAAGTCTCTTCCGGTACCCTTCGTGCTTATGGATAATGGCAACTTTGGTCTTTATCTGACCAGGAGTGCGTCTTCGTTTTCCTCTATACCGATAGAACGATAGCTGAGTTTATTTTCCTCGCAGAATATTTCGATCAGCGTTTCTTCCGTCAGATCACCTCGTATGAGGGCTTCGGAAAGCTCGTCTTCGACGTATTTCTGCAATGCCCGGCGCAGCGGCCGCGCCCCGTAACTGCGGTCTGTGCAGGCTTTAGCTACCAGCCAGCGTTTCGCTTCCTCAGTCAGACGCACTTGCAAAGCGTGTTTTTCCAAAACTTCATTAAGTTTAACGATCTGCAGGTCTACGATCTGCAGCAGGTCTTCATCCGTCAGCTCGTCAAAAATGATGATCTCATCCAGGCGGTTGATAAATTCCGGTGAAAACGTCTGTTTTACCGAACTCATCACCATTTCTTCCATCCGCTCCCGCGAAATTTCGGCATTGCCCTGGAAACCCATGGTGGTGCGTTTTTGGATATAACGCGCGCCGATGTTTGAGGTCATGATAAAGATGGCGTTTTTGCAATCGACCGTATTGCCCTGGGCGTCGGTCAATATTCCATCTTCAAATATCTGCAGCAAAATGTTATAGAGGTCCGGGTGCGCCTTTTCCACCTCATCGAAAAGCACTACCGAGTAAGGCGCGCGGCGGATCCTTTCCGTCAACTGGCCGCCTTCTTCATGGCCCACGTATCCCGGCGGTGAGCCGATGATCTTCGCCACCGAATGCTTCTCCATGAATTCCGACATATCAAAGCGGATCATCGAGCGTTCCGACCCGAAGAGATATTCCGCCAGCGAACGGGCGACCTCGGTCTTGCCGACACCGGTCGGGCCGAGAAATAAAAATGCTCCGATCGGGCGCGAGGGGTTTTTCAGCCCGGCGCGCGAACGTCTTACCGCGCGGGCCAGCGCGGAGATCGCAGTGCGTTGCGAGATAACGCGGCGGTGCAATTCTTTTTCCAACCCCAGAAGTTTTTGCGCTTCCTTTTGCTGAATAGCGGTGACGGGAATTCCCGTCCAGCGGGCGATCACGGCTTCGACATCGTCCTTGGTCACCTCAACGGTAAAGAAAGAGCTTTCCAGATTGTTGAGCTCGAGTGAGAACCGGCGGTCGTCGGCAGCGGTGCGCTTCCAACTGTTGACCGTCTGTTTCCAGGAAGGTTCGGTTTCCTCTTCGGCCTGGTGACGCAGCTTGGCGCGGGCGCCCGCTTCGTCCAAAACATCGATGGCTTTATCAGGCAAAAACCTGTCGGGGATATAACGATTCGATTGATACACCGCCGCTTCGAGAGCGTCACGCGTGTAGCGGATCTGGTGAAAAGCTTCGTACCGGGCGCAGATGCCTTCGATAACCGTCAGCGCCTCTTCCGCCGTCGGCGGCTCGACCTTGACCGCCTGGAAACGGCGCTCAAGCGAGCGGTCTTTTTCGATGGTTCTGCGAAATTCGGCAGGTGTCGTCGCGCCGATACATTGAATCTCACCCCGTGAAAGCGCGGGTTTTAAGATATTCGCGGCATCGAGCGACCCTTCGGCCGAACCGGCGCCGACCAGAGTATGAAGTTCGTCGATAAAAATAACGTACTGCCTGTTGTCCGCCAGCTCGCGCATGATCAGCTTGAGCCGTTCTTCAAACTGGCCGCGGTATTTTGTTCCCGCCACGATCAGCGAAAGGTCGAGCATCAAAATGCGTTTGCCTTCGAGGAAGGTCGGGACGTTTCCGGAGACGACCTTTTGCGCCAGCCCTTCGACGATGGCGGTTTTGCCTACCCCCGGTTCGCCGATCAAAACCGGATTGTTCTTGGTGCGGCGGCAAAGTATTTCCACCAATCTTTCGATCTCGAGCTCGCGCCCGATCAGCGGGTCGAGTTTTCCTTCGGCGGCGTCGGCGGTCAGATCGCGGGTAAATTCGCTCAGGTGCGGCGATTCTTTTTTCAGCGAGCCGGAGTAATTCGAAGGGTAGCCGTTTTGCTTGGCCACTTCTTCTCGCACCGACTCAAGCGTCAATCCGTACTCGTGCAAAATTTCCGCCGCCATCGAGCTTTCCTGCCGCAAAAGCCCCAGCAGCAGATGCTCCGTGCCGATATGCCCGTTTTGCAGGCGGTCGCTTTCTTCATGGGCGAAGGCCAAAACCTTTTTGGTCTCCGGGGCCAGGTGGAGCTCGGCCGATTGCGGGATCTTGTCCTTGATCACACTGCGCTCTTCGATCTCGCGGCGCATTTTTTCCACGCTCAAAGCGGAGCGCGATTGAAAGAACCGGGCGGACATGGTTTTGTCCTCGCGCATCAGCCCTAACAGGACGTGCTCCGGCGCAATGGTTTGTGACCCAAATTGTAAAGCCTCATAACGGGCAAAAAATATTACCCGGCGGGCCTTTTCGGTATAACGTTCAAACATAAAAAAGAAGTGAGCGGGGACAAGGTCGTTGAAAATAATTTTCTTAGATCGTCTCGCTGAAATAATATTATAGATTAATTCGGCACAAATAAGCCAAATTTCCCAAAAGTTTTACAAAATATCATGGCTTGCCTCTAAAAGAGCGTGAGAATTTCCATACATTGCCACTAGCTTCAGCTAGCGGGGAAGGGCGATTTTGATCGCGCGGCTTTAGCCGAACAGGAGAAAGAATTTGGCTAAAGCCAATCATAACTCTGCCTGCTCGAACCACTAGCTAGAGCTAGTGGCAATTTATTGGTGACGCATCAATTATTGCCGGAGATTTTCCCAGGGCTTTACCCGGGCGGCGAGAAATGCGGGATAGAGAGTGGAAGCCAGCGTAAGCAAAAGCGTAACGAGGATCACAAACAGTATCTCGATCGCATCCGGACGCAGGGTTATTTTATTAACGGCATAAACTTCCGGGGGAAGAGTTAATAAGCCGAAGTGATTTGCTAAAAAACAAGCTGAAAGTCCGAGCACGGTCCCAAAAACGGTCCCGATAATCCCTAAACAAAGCCCCTCGAATAAAAAGATCTGAATGATATTTGGAGTTTTTGCGCCGGCTGTTTTCATAATGGCGATGTCCTGCCGGCGCTGGGTGACCCCTAATGCCAGGGTGAAAGTTATGTTCAGCGCCGAAAGCAAAATAACCAGCGAAATAATTATCAATACCACCTTGCGTTCAAAACTCATCGCCGCAAAGAACGGTTTGTTGGCCTCTTGCCAATCGAGAACTTTGTACTCCCCGCCAAGTTTTCTCCCGATCGTTTCCGCAATGTTCTTAGATCCGTAAATATCATCGACGGAGATCTCAAGCGTTGACGGCGGCGTGCCGGTCTTTTGCAGCAGGCGGGTAAGCGAAAGCCGGATCTGCGTTGAGTCATAGTCATAGATCCCGGTAGAAAACGTATCCTTTACAAAGAGACATATCTTTCTAGGCACGCCCGCGTCGTCGACACCAAAGATCGCATCGGCAGGATCTCCGGTTTTCAGACCGGCTTTTTGCGCCAATTCCGTACCGAAAGATGCCGCAATGCATCCATCTCTTTGTTCCGGCTGTATTTCTTCGCGTGCCCGGAGCACTGTATAAGTGTTGACGTTTGCGGTGATAAGAAGCGCGCTCTCGTAACGCGCGGCGGCGATATTTCTGACGCCATTGATGTTTGACAGTTCGGCTTTGATTTCGCCGGTATTTTCAATATCCCCACCGTCCACCCGGCTGATACTGATGTGCGCGGTGTTGGCCAGGAGTTTTTCCTGCACCTCTTCACGAAAACCGCGGCTCAGCGCCAGGGCAAATATCATCGCGGCCACGCCGAAAGCGATCCCCGCTACCGCCAGCCGTCCGGTGATCTTTGCCAATTTTATCGGGCCGCGCCCCGGTGAACGCAGATAACGCCGGGCCAGTGATAGTTCGAAGCGCATAATTACGAATGACTATTCACTATGAACTGTTTTACAGGACTTACTGAAAAATAATTAATAGTTAATAGTGGCCAGTTAATAGTTAAGTTTGCTTTTTCCTGTATCTGCCGCAAAAATAGACTCTTTGGATAACACCAAGCTATGGCTTTTGCAACAATAGAGGATGCCGCGGCGGATATTCGCGCAGGCAGGATGATAATCATCACGGATGATGAGAATCGCGAAAATGAAGGCGATCTCGTTTGCGCGGCGGAAAAAGTGACCCCGGAGATAATTTCTTTCATGGCGGTGCACGGCCGAGGGCTGATCTGCCTGCCGCTGACCGAAGAGCGCTGCGACCAGCTTAATTTGCCGATGCAGGTAGAGAAAAACACCTCCGGTTTCGGCACCGCTTTTACCGTTTCTATCGAAGCCCGCGAAGGCGTGACCACCGGAATTTCCGCTGCCGACCGGGCAAAAACCATCCTGACCGCCGTCGATCCCAATAAAACCGCCGACGACCTGGCCCGCCCCGGACACATTTTCCCCTTGCGCTCAAGGGACGGCGGAGTCCTCGTCCGCACCGGCCAAACCGAGGCCAGCGTCGATATAGCGCGTATCGCCGGGCTTTCCCCGGCCGCCGTCATCTGCGAAATAATGAACGACGACGGGACCATGGCGCGGATGCCGGAACTCGAAATTTTTGCGGGGAAGCACGGGTTGAAGATCATCTCGGTAGCCGACCTTGTTCGCTACCGGATGAGTAAGGAAAAATTGATACGGCGGCGGGCGGAAACCGATCTTCCGACCGAGTATGGAGTATTCCATACCGTCGCCTACGAAAATATAATTAATAATGATGTACACCTGGCGCTGGTGATGGGTGATATCTCAGACCCGGCGGACCCCGTTCTGGTGCGTGTCCAGACGGAAAACATCACTTTTGCGATGTTCGGCTCAAAACTTGGTGAGGCTTCGGCGGCCATTCAGTCAGCCCTGAAAAAGATCTCCGAGGCCGGGCGCGGCGTAATTCTCTATTTACGCCAGCGGGAGCATAACCTTGACCTCGTGCATCAACTGGAAACTTATGCGCTGATGCAGGAGAAAAACGTCGATTTTGCCGGCGCCCGAAAAGAGACAGGTTACGGCGCCGACCGTGACCACGGCGTAGGGGCGCAGATCCTCCACGACCTCGGTTTGCGGCGGATAAAACTTCTGACAAATCACCCTCCGCATGTAAACGCGCTGGAAGGCTTTGATCTGGAAGTAGTTGGGTCGATTCCGCTGAGATAGATTTCAGCCGAATTTGCTTTTAAAAGACGGCGGATTAAGTTAGAATTTTTAAACAGCTCTCTCCGCGGAATGTCATGGCCGAACAGGAAAATTATCAGAGGGAAGAACCGTCTGCACCGCAGAGCCCCCGCGGGCTGTCCAAACCCGGCAGCGCGCTAAGACGCCGGCTGCTCATCTCGGGGCTGGTCATAGCCGGGCTTTTCCTCTTTGCCTTTCTCGCCACCATCATCGCTTTTCAAACCGGTTATGTAGACGGGTTGATCAGAAATGCGCTGCTCGACCGCTTTTCCAAGTTTGGTATCCGGGCTGATATCAAAACACTCGAAACCACTCTTTTCCCTACTACGGCGAAACTGCGGAACATCGAATTGTACGATGAACAGAATGGTGAAAAGCTGGCCAGGATCGACCAGCTCAACATCGACCTGACCATTTCCAACATTCTCGCGCTGCGCGCCGCGCGCACCATCACCGTCAATTCAACCGATGTCCAGGGACTGGAAGTCTGGGTGCGTTTTGACGAACAAGGGCGTTCGAATTTCAGCAACCTGCATTTTAAATTCGACGAAGACCCCAACCTCAAGATCTCTTTTGCCTCGGTGAATTTCCGGCTGCAGGATGCGATCGTGCATTACGGCGACGTTTCACGGCGTATCGGCGGCGAAGCAAAAAATATCAGCGTCGTTTTGGACCCGGTCGCACCGGTACAGATCGAGCCGGCGCAATACAATTTCAATTTAAGAGCCGACAACTCGACTTTTATTTACGAAGGCTCGCCCGTAGAGCCAGTCAATATTTCCGCGCGCGGAACGGGTTCGCGCGAAGGCGCCACGATTGACGAATGGGTGATCGATTCACCGATCGGAAAATCGACGCTCACCGGCACTATCGAAGACTGGGAAAACCTGCGCTACAACTTTCACATCGTCTCTTCGGTCGATCTGACGCAGACTTCTTCCCTCCTGCCGGTCGGACACACGCTGCGCGGCAGCGGCGAATTTGAAGGCGATGTTACCGGCACCGGGGAAAATTACCAGATCGTAGGCACGATAAGCTCCGATGCGCTGGCGGCGGATAATATCCGGCTCAAAGCCTTAAACGTCAGCGGCTCAGGCAGCGGGCAAGGTTCGAATTACGAGGCCAACGGCAAAGCCGTGGCGGAGCTTTTGACCGCCGGCGATTTTGAGATCAACTGGATACAAGTGCTCGGCCAGATCCGCGGGACCGGCAGCGACTTTCGCTGGTTTGGCGAATTGCGCGCGGCGGCGGCGAAATTCACCGGCGGCACGGTAATGAACCTGATCTTTTCAGACGTCGTTGCGGAATATGAAGATGAAAAATTCAAGGGAAGCGTGGGAAAAGTTTCCGCCAAAAGTTTTATCATCCCCGACGCTGAATTTCAGGACCTCCAGGCCAGTAAGCCGCAATTCGATTCCAAAAACGGCGTGACCAATATCACGCTGCCCAGCGCGCGCGCCGGTAAACTTAAAACGAAAAACGCTCAGCTCAGCGACATCAATGCGGGCGATGTAAGGATCCGGAACCAGGGCAGGAAAACCGACGTCGAAGTGGCAAAGCTGCAGGCCGGCGAATTGAACGCGCAAGGAACGCGGCTAAAAAATCTCCGCTCCAATAATGTCAAGGTCGCGGTCAACGGGAACGATTTTAAGACCAGCGCTCCCGAAGTGCACGCCGACCAGTTGGACGCCGCGGGAACTAAAATTAATTCGCTGGATGCAAAAAACGTCGAGGTCGACAGCCGCGCCGGGCAAACCGAGGTCACGTCCGACAGTTTGAATATCAATAGCCTCGCGGCCCAGGGCCTGGTCCTCGGCAAACTCAATATCGCGGGCGTGCGGATGACCATTCGTTCCGGACGCGTCGAGGGAACGTCCAAAGATTTTACCGCCGGCGATATCACGCTCACCAAATCGGAATACACACCGGAGGGCGGCAAACTCGAAGCGGTAAATTTTGCCCGCCCTGTTTTTGTGCTCGAGCCTTCGGGGCGTTACCGGGCCAGTGCCGATCTGAGCCTGGGCGGCGGCGTGATCGGAAGCATTCGCCTGGGCGCGGCCAGCGCCAAAGCAGTCATCACCAGCAGCACCGTGGAACTTACCGATCTGAACGCCGATCTGATGGATGGCAAGATCACCGGTAACGCCGTCATAGGCAGAAATGCAAAAACGGCTTCGCGCGTGGGAGTCCAATTCGACAACGTCGATCTGGCAAAAATTTTGACATTGTCCGGGGGCCAGGTCGTCCCGCTCGAAGGAAAAACGAACGGGCGCGCCGATCTGACTTTTGCCGGAACTAATTTCCGCACGGCCAGCGGAACGATCAACGCGGATTTCACCGCCAACGCCGGTGATGCCGTCAGCGGCGCGATCCCTCTAAACGGCACGCTGGCGGCGCGCGCCACGAACGGCCTCTTCAATATCGAAACCGCCGATTTTAAGACCGCCAAAAGCAGCGCCGCGGCAACCGGGACCTTTGACTTAAACGGCTATGATTCGAATCTTAACATCGCGCTTAATTCCACCGATGCGGCCGAAGTGCAGCGGTTGGCCACTTCCCTTCAGTTATCGGAAGAGTTGAACCGGCAGCTCGCCAGCTATGGCGTCGAGTTGGGGGGCAGCTTAACCTTTAACGGCACTTTAAAAGGAAACCTGACCGACCCGACCGTTGAAGGACGCGCGAGCCTCGACCGGTTGAATATGAAAGGCCAGGAGGTCGGCGCCGTGGCGGCGCTGGTCAAAGTATCGCCGCTGACAACCGAGATCGCCGAAGGAACGCTCAAACAAACCGGCGGCGGCACGGCCAGTTTCGACCTGGTTATTCCCCGCACCGGCACCGACAATATCTCGGTCACCGCCACGCTTAACAATTTAAATACCGGCAGTCTTTTTGCCGCGCTGCCGATCGACGAATATTTGCCGGCGCAGTTGCGCGACCTGAGCGCGGCCACCTCGGGAAAGATCGATCTGACGGGATTGCCAAATGCCGCCGAAGGCTCCGCCGATCTGACCGCCACGCAAGGGACGCTGGCGGGAGTTTCTTTTGACAGCCTGGCTTCGCGTTTTACCATTGCCGGCCGCGTCGCAAAAATTGAAAAGCTTGAATTGCACCAGGGCGACGGCTCGCTCGTCGTCGGCGGAAATTACTCGCTCGACACTTCTCGTTTTGATATCACGCTGCAGGCCACCAATATCCAGGTGCAGAATTTCCGGAAATTCATCACCGAAGATCCGAACTTCCCCGTGATCAGCGGCCTCGTCAACGCGCAGGCGAAAGGCACCGGCGAGCTCGGCAAATATGAAACTTTCGACATAAATTTTAGCGGCTCGGGCACCGGCATCACGGTCAATGAGAACCAGGTCGGCTCGCTCGCTTTCGAAGGCAAAACCGTCAATCAGATCCTGACCGCGGCTTTCACCGCCGATCTTTCCGGCCAGCAGCAAGTGGTAAGTGCCACCCTGAATTTCGGCGACGCAAATCTGCCGCTTTATGTAGAGAGCAATTTTAAGCAAACCGAACTGGCCCCGTTCATCGCGCTGCTGCAGCCGCCCGAATCGGTCACCGTGCGCGGCACCGCCACCGGTAAAGTTGTCTTTAGCGGCAATCTCGCGGTCAAGGACGAGAACGGCAGGTCCGTTTTCACCTACGAAAATCTGAAGGGCCTGGCTGATTTCAGTGAATTTGGTTTGCTGATAAACGACACGCCTTTTAACGCCGCCGGGCCGCTGGTAATTCATTACACGTCATCTGAGGTCACCATCGACAACGTGCGTTTTGCCGGCGCCGGTTCAAACGTCGTGGTGAATGGAACGAAGGCGCTCAACGAAAAGGGCATGAACAACCTCACCGTTGACGGAAAAGTGAACCTTCGCATCCTCGACGCGCTCTCGCGCAACACGTTTTTCGCCGGGCTTGCCGACGTCTCCGTTCGCCTGGCCGGTTCGAACGCGGAAGCCCGCTTGAACGGTTCCGCGCGAACGCAAAGCGCCACCGTCTCGACCATCGTCAGCAACGAGCGGCTTTACTTCGACCGCATCCGCGGGCGCATTTTGTTTAATACCAACCAGGCGCAGTTGGTAAACATGACCGGCTATCTGGGCGGCGGGCGCGTGGTCGCCAACGGCGGAGCGGTGGTCGAAGGATTAAAGCTGCAGCGCCTGCGGATCAACCTGCGCGGAACGGATGTAACGGCTCCGCTCCCTAAAGGATTTACCACCACCGGCGATGCCGAGGTCGAGATCAGCAGCGAGCTGCGCGGCAACGATTACAACACGATCATTTCGGGCACCATCTACGGCAAGCGCGCGCTTTATAATAAAGACATCGACCTGGCGGATTTTCTCGGCGCGCGGCGCGAAGGCACGATCTCCGAAGGCAATAGCTCGCAGCCGCTGCTGGGCGTACCGCAGCTCGACCTGCGGCTCGAGGGGCGCGATGCCTTGATCGTAAAAAATAATATCGCCGATATGGTGGCGTCGGTTTCCCTCAGGGTTACGGGCGATGTGGATAACGCCCTGCTCTCAGGCCGGATCACGGCCACCCGCGGCACGCTCTTTTTCCGCAACGACCGTTACGAGATACAGCAGGGCAGCCTGGAATTTCCGGCAAGCTATAGCGAATCCGCCAGCATCAACCTGCAGGCGGAAAGCGAGATCCAGGGCTACCAGGTTTTTGCCAGCGTGGCCGGCTCGCTCTCTGATCTGGACGCTCTCAACGTAGTGCTGCGCTCGAGCCCGGCGCTGCCGCAGGCGGACGTCGTCTCGCTGGTCACAACCGGCGGGCTTTCGAACACCGACACGGGCATTCCGACCCTCGCGCAATCCGGTATAAATACGGCAACTAAAGTACTTGCGGATACATTAATTAATAATCCGGCGCGCAAGGCCACCGATAAACTTTTCGGCCTGAACCGCTTTGAGATCGACCCGATACTTTCCGGCAGGCGGCTGACGCCGACCGCGCGGCTGACCGTCGGGCGGCAGATAAATAAAAATCTGGCGGTGACTTTTTCGACCAACCTTTCGCAGGAGCGAAACCAGGTCCTGGCATTGGAATATCGTGTCTCAAATCGCCTGTCTTTTGTGGCGCAGTATGAGCAGAACTCGTCGGAAAACGTAACGCGGCACGACAACAGTTTTAGTTTTGAAATCAGATTGAGAAAACGATTTTAGTTTGCGATCGAGCATAGATGAAACGGGGGCAGTTCATTAACATAACGGTCAAATTCTTCACGCGTCTTTTTTTGACGCTGCTTATTTGCCTGTCCTTTTCCGGGCTCACCCGGGCGCAAAACAAATACGAAAATTCGCTGATCCGCGACGTTACCATCACTTTCGAAGAGACGGGTGAAGATAAAACTACCGAGGAACAATTCAAAACCCTTCTGCGCTCCGTTTTGGGCGATCGCTACGCCGTCGTAAACGTGCGTGAAGCGCTCGAAGCGCTCTATGACACGAGCAAGATAGTTTCCGCCAAGGTAGAGGCCACCGAAGTTCCTCCCGAAAGCGTCGATCTGCGCTTTATCATCAAACGCAAAGTTCAGGCGGAAAGGGTCGACGTCAATGTGACGGACCCGATCGGCGAGACCGTGACCGAACAGGAATTGCTTTTACGCGTGAACCTGCTCGCGCCGGGAAATTCCGTCACCGATGCAAGCCTGAAATCCAACGCCGACCTGATCCAGACATATCTGCGCGAGAAGGGTTACTACAACGCGGAGGTAAATTATTCGACGCGGCCCGGCGACCGCGGGGCGGCCGTGATAGTCACCTTTAATGTGAACCCGCACGCGCAGGCGCGGGTAGAAAAATTTGACATCCAGGTCAAGGATTTCAACCCGGCTAAAGCGCAGAAAGACCTGACGCTTAAGCCCGGCGAGCCTTATACCCGCGACAAACTGCAAAATGATGTCACCGCCATCCGCAAGGCGATGATCGAGGACGACTATCTCGCCCCGTCGCTCGATGAACCGAAGACGACCTTTGACCCCGACAAAAATACCGTGGCGATCGCTTTGACCGGCGAGCTCGGCGCAAAAATAACCGTTAAGGTCAGTTCCGACCCGCTAAAGGTAAGCGATAAAACTCAGACCGTTTTGCTGCCCATCAAGCGCGAAGGCACGATCGATCCTTCGGCGATCGAAGAAGGCCGCCGCCGCTTGCGTAATCATTTTCAGGAACGCGGATATTTCTTTGCCGACATTCACCCGGTTTGCTCGGTCACGCCGCCGATCCCGAAAGACGAGGCCAACGATCTTTCCAACGGCACGGAAGAAATATGCCGCGCGCTGAGCAGCACCGAGCTCGAAGGCCGCTTAGTCGAGATCGATTACAAGGTCGACCTCAACCGCCGTCTGCGTTTGGTCGATATCCGCCTGGAAGGGACCGACAAGCTGAAGATCCCTGAGATCGCTTCGGTGCTGGAAACTCAAAAAGCGAACATACTCGGATTTATTCCCGCTTTCGGTTATGGCCGCGGCTATACCAACGTCGAGCTTTTGGAAGACGACCGGCAAACCATCGTTGCGCTGATGCGCGAGCTCGGCTACCGCGATGTAAAGGTCAATGTCCGCCAGGGTGTTTCGCCCGAAGGCGAAAACCTGATCATTACTTTTGTCGTGGGCGAAGGAGTGCCGACCCGCATCGCCGCGGTCGAAGTAAGCGGCAACAAAGCCTTCCCGACCGACAGTATCCAAAAAGTTTTGCCCGATCTGGTCGGCAAGAATTTTTCCCGAGCGCGCATGCGCAACGGCAATGACAAGATCCTCGAACTTTATACGCAGGAAGGCTATTTCAACGTCAAATCGTTTTTCTCATTTGTCGAACTGCCGCAGGAAAATCCGGAAGAAAAGCGTGTAAAAATAATCTACTCGATTGAGAATGAAGGCAAAAAGGTCATCATCAACCGCATCTTTTTAAATGGGAACGAGAACACAAAAGACGCGGCAATTCATAAGGCCATCTTTCTAAAACCCGGCAATGTTCTGCGGGCGACGGAAATTTCAGCCAGTGAACAATCCTTATATTCCACCGATGCTTTTGACCGCGTAACTATCGAGGCCGATCTGGCCGGCGAAGATAAAGACGGTAATGAATTGCGCGACGTCACCATCAACATGGAAGAAAAAGCCTCGCGCATTTTGAATTACGGCGGCGGCTTTTCGACGGACGCGGGGGCTTCCGGATTTGTCGATATCCGTCACGTCAATCTGCTCGGCGGATTGTACCAGGGCGGCGCGCGCCTGCGCATCAGCCAGCGCCAGCAGCTTGCGCAGATCGATTTTCTCAATCCGCGTTTTATGCGCGACGGCAAAGGCAGGTTTGCCCCGCTGACCATCACCGCGCAATACCAGCGGGACTCTACCGTTACCCGCTTTTTCCGCTCGACCATCGACCGCGGAACTTTTGGCGTCGTCCAGCGCCTGGACCCGAACGGCACCCCGGTGGACACTTTCGGCCAGCCTGCCGGCGACCCGACCATCAACCGTTTCTCGCTGATCGCCGAAACGCAGCGCACGATCGACCTGAAATCGCGCACGATATCTTTTTTCCGTTTCCGGTTCGAAGACGTAAGGCTTTTTAACTTTGAAAGCCTGCTTATCGCAGACCTGCTGCGGCCGGATTCGCGCGTCAGGATCTCCGGGCCGGGCGCGTCGCTGGTACAGGACACGCGTAAAAATTGTAATCGCAAATATTCACTGCTGCAGATCATCGCCCGCGGCGAGCCCGCCGAGCAGTGCCCTTATAGCTCGACCGAACCGACCAACGGGCATTATCTGACCGTCGATTACGCGCTGTCGCTGGAACAGTTGGGCGCTAATATCTCGTTTCACAAATTGCAGGCTAACTATCAGACCTATTTTTATGTTCCCCAGTTGAACGGGCTGATACTGGCGGGACGCGCGACTTTGGGCCTGGCCACTGTCTGGAGCCGCCGCACCAATTTCGGCCAGGGGCAATTTGCCACGCTCAATGATCTGCTGCCGATCAGCGAAAGATTTTTCTCCGGCGGCTCAACCTCGCTGCGCGGTTTTGAATTTGAATCCGCCGGGCCGCGCGTCGCATTTCTTCCGCAGGGAAATTTCTTTAACACCAGCGGCACACAGGTATTCCTGCAGCCATTTACGGTCCCGCTGGGCGGCAACGGCTTAGCGATCGCCAACCTCGAAGCCCGGCTTCCGGTGACGAGCACCGTTCAGGTAGTGCCTTTCTATGACGGTGGGAACGTTTTCTCGCACGCCAGCGAAATCTTCAAACCGCGCCAGGTAATACCGGGCGACAATTTCGATCAAAACCTGCGCACGATCTGGACGAACACGGTCGGCTTAGGCCTGCGTATCAAGACGCCTTTCGGCGGTTCGTTCGCGGTCGATTACGGTTACATGCTCAACCCGCCGGAATTTATCATCCCGCAGATCGTGCCGCCCGACACCATCCATCGCGTCAAACAAGGACAGCTTCATTTCCGCTTCAGCCAGATATTTTAATATGGAGCGCGGGCATCCCTGCCCGCAAAGCTGGGGGTTGCGAGTTCGATCCTCGTCGCCCGCTCGAAGATTTTAGGTGCATGCTAAACCGGTGAATGCACCTTTATTATTTTACAGCTATCAAAGCGCGGATTGACTAAGATGACGTATTTTGGCAACGGCACTGACATGATCAAAGTAATGTAGGTTTTTGTTGCATGTCCACTTAAACCCGTGTATAACGTCCCTACGAGCGTATTCCCACGATCCATTCCAGATAATAAAGCAGGCTGCTTATATCCCAACCCATCGTGAGAATGCAGGGAATTTGAATGCCGCTCGGTTGATTCGAGGGCGCGCTCCCCAAGGCTGACACCTACTTTTTGGAGGAGACAATATGAGATTTACGCGAATAGCAGCATTATTTCTTACAGTTGCACTTCCTTGTTTAGTCTACGGACAACGGGTCAAAAAACCAGTAATAAAACCTGTTGTGCCCGCCATACAGCCCAGGCCGTCGGCATCACCAGTGCCTCCCATGACAGATTTACAGATGTTCTACTATCAAGCCGCCCTTGATAGTTATGCTAGGGCTAAAACTCTTCGCAAGCTTTACGACAGCGAGGACTATGACAAGGTCGATTGCTACGGCGCAAATTTTGATAACGACAATTACAGGCGGGCGATGGCGGACGAATTTGAAAGAAACCGATATAGGGCACGGATCCGCGCGAAAATAGAAGACGAAGTAAAGAAAGTTGATTTTAACCAAAAGTTTTCTTCCATTAGTTACCAAACACTAGGCGAATACTCTTTCGAAAGTCATTCGTTTCCTGTTGGTTCTCGAGCTGGTGTTAACGGAGATCAGTTTGCTTCGTCGCTTCCAATGTCTGAGGGTGATGCGAATATCTTTGTAAAGAGCCGAGCGAGAGAATCGGGAAATATAAATCGAACTGTCAAGGTCAGGACTATCTACTCTTTCGTGAACGATGCGGTGGATGGTTCTCGTGCAAGCACAGCCTGTCTAAGCTACGCTTTTCAATACTTTGTATATTCAGTTGAAGTATTTGCTGATGAAGGTATGACTCGAAAACTGGGAGATATTCGCAGAATTAACTCGCTGCCAAAAACCGGCGAGGAGTGGAGTTTGGCATCAATGGCAGCTCAAAAACCGACGAAAGAAATCGGGAATTACGAGTACATGTCTGAACATATTTATTACAGTTCTCGTGAGCGGGGAGTAGGAAGGCTAATACTGACAGACGTAGGCTATTCCTTGCTAGATGGTAACCACGCGATAAGCACAGATCATAGGACGAAAATAGATTGCGACTTCTACAACCGTGCAAAGGGACGAATCTCACGAGGTAAATATTCTTTCAAGATAAGTTTTGATCCCGCGGAGTGGTTTCTTGTAAATGCTCCGTGCACGAATACTATTCCATTTGAAACGCAGCAGGAGCGCGATCGGTTTTTTGCTGATCTTACACGCGCATTGCGAGAGTGGAAAACTAAATACGCTGGCTTCCAATTTGCTGCATTAGATTTGAGCATTGAAGGGGAAACAAGTCTTTATCGGTTTCCTCCAGACGGTTGTGTGGTCGTAAAAGTATATGCCGCTCCATTATTCTTTTACCCAAAGGGAGGTGAAATTATCATAACTCCTCCTCCTCCATCCAAAGCCTGGCGCGATAAGCCCGATGTGAAAACGCAGCCCCCGAGCGATTTGAAGACGGGCGAATACAAAATATGTGCAGCGGATCGCGACGCTTGGGGTATCGAGGTGCGGAATTGACCTTGTAAGTCAAATTTGCGCTCAAAATTTCAAGAACTCCGTAATTTGAGACGCCGTTTTTCGATGAATATTTTGTTTATGTTTCTCCAACACGCTCGGGGGAAAGAGGGGCGTCGTAATTTCGGAAAGCGCTTGCGTAAGCCAGTGCGCTTCTTACGCCTTTACGCATCGCGCGGGCATTCCTGCCCGCGCTCCATACTTTTTCTACTGGTTATCGACCACGGCTTCGATCGTGTTCTCGGTCGAATCGGACACGTTCGAGAAGAAATCGTAACCGGTCATGCTTTCGACGTAATCGACCGACACGCGATACGTTTTCCAGTCGTGGTTGATGCTGTTTTGGTTAGGCACCCAAACGGCGATCGTGCGCGTCGAAGTGGTCACGCGCGAAACGTCATTGGAACCCTGCGACAAAACGATGATCACCTTCCAGGTGTAGGTCGGTACCAGCACATGGCCGCTGTTGATCGTTCCCGCATTTCCATAGCCGCCGGAGATGATATAAAGCTCATCGCCGTCATCGGTGACCAGGTCGCGCGAATATTCTTCCAGCCCTTCCCAGGTGATGCGGTTATTGTCCGGCGCCTGCGGCAGCATATTGGTCATCAGGAAAGTCGCGCTGTTGTCGGCCACGGTCGCCGTCCGGTCAGCCGAAGGACACATGTGCCCGCGGTCGTAGCCGGAACCGGAATAGCTGGTGCTGACTACTTTGTACCAGCCGGCCGGCAGCGAGCTGTCGCCGCGAAAATCATCCTGCCGCGGGGTCGTGCCGAGCCATGAAGGATCGAGGTGCCAGGAAACCCAATTGGGGCCGCCGTTGTCGCGATGATAAGACATCACATACTGGTCTTTTTCCATCAGGTAGTTGGCGGGAAATGATGTGTTAGTAGTTGCGTCCGACGGGTTACCCATGGTCAGGTGCACCGAAGTCGAGCCGGTATTGTCGGCCAGCGAAATATCGTCAAAATTCAAACGGTTGGAAGTGCCGCCGCTTGTTTTGCGAATTTCAAAACGGATCGGAACAGCCGAATTGACCGCGAAGTATGCCGTCTGCAGTGAGGTCGAACTGTTGGTGATCGTCGAGCCGACCTTCGTCCAGTTGGAACCGCTGTCGACCGATTGCCACAGTTCCCAATCAGAAGCGCCGTCGGTGCCATAGCGCGCATAGCTGATGGCTACGGTCCCGGCATTGGCGACATTGAAATTCATGCGCACTTTACCGGCGCTGCTGCGGACGCGCGCGGCATACGATCCGACCTTTACGTCCGCCGCGAGATTTCCGGTCAGCGCTTCGTCCAGGTACCAACTGCCGGAACCGAGCGTAACGTTGCCCGCGGCATAAGCTGCTTTTCCGCCCGCTTCAAAACCTTCATTGGTTTGCGCGGGCGCGGCCCAAACGAAAACTATCAGAAGGCCCAGGATGAGCATTCCCTTCTGAAAAACCGGGAACAGTTTTGGGAAATTGGGATGTAATGTGTTCATTTTGATTTTTTCTCCTATCGTCTTCGACATTTTCGCCGAGCCGATGCTATTGATCTGCTTCAATACAGCAAATACATGTTTGAACCTTGAGAGATGTGTGGTGGGTGTGCTTAATTACCGCGCGGCAACTAGCAACGTGTTTTGCAAAGTTTAACAAACTTTTATAAAGTTAGGCAATCAGGCCGCGTGATTTCTTTAGGAGGTAGGGTAAGCTATGTAGAATCAAAAGGTAACGGGTTAGCGCGATCTGATCTATCATCTGTTATCTATCAGTTATCATCTATTCCCAAGGTAATACTTTACCGGCACGACACTTAGGACACTATCGAAATCAGAAGAGGCTGGGAGCGGAATTCAGTTCTTCGGGCGTCAAAAACTTCTGCCCGAGCAGGGTGCGAAAGGTCATGGCGCTCTCCGGTGAAAAGCCTTCAAAAAGATTACTGAAATAGATAAAGGTAGTTTTGCTTTTGATCGTTTTTATCTGTTCGGCCCAAAAATTAATGCTCTCTTGCTGCGGGCGCTGGATGCGGTCGAGTTTGGTCAGATCGCGGGCGCCGCTAAAACGGAAATAGGCAAGATCAGCGGAAGGAAATTCGGCCGAAGGAAATTCGAGTGCTTTCATTATGATCTCTCGTGAAAGAAATTCATTTTGGCCCAGGCACAGGGCCGCATTGCGCCGGGCAAGCAATTCCAATATCTCCGGCACAAACCATTCCGGCGAACGCAGTTCTACCGCAAAACGAATATCGCCGGGAAGAAACTCCAGAAAATTCGCCAGGTTAGCCGCATTCGCCGCGGTCATTTTGAAGGCCTGCGGCAATTGGATCAGGACCGCGCCGAGCTTGTTTTTTAAAACAGCGAGCCGTCCGATAAATTCTTTCGCCAGCTCGTATGACGCGCTGCTGAGATTTTCGTTGTGCGTTACGTCGCGCGGCATTTTGAATGAAAATTTAAAATGTTCCGGTACCTGCCGTGACCAATTTTCCATATCTGAAATTTTGGGCATCGCGTAAAAAGAACTGTCTACCTCGACGGTGTCGAAGATCTTCGCATAAAAGGCGAGCTTTTCATGCGGCTTGGTGCCGAGCGGAAAAAAGATAGCCGGGCCGCCGCGCAGGGTTTTCCAATCGTCATATCCCCACGCCTGGCAGCCCACCATTATCTTTGTCGCTGAGGTTGTTTGCGGCGTCATCCTTTTTGCCCGTTTCCCGAGTTGAAAATCCCTAATATTGGCTTTAATATTAAAGGTTTTACAGAGAGCTTTCTGTATTAAACAGGACTTTTGGACTATAATTTCGTCGAATCTGGTTGTAAGGACACACCGGGAAAGAAAGTAACACTAAAAAATGCTGCGAATTAAGTTAGCCGTTATCGGCTTGTTTGTAGTGCTGTTTTTAACATTTATCAGCACTCGTCTTTTTATGCCTGCAGTCCAGGGCCGAAGCGGCCTGGCTGCGCCGACCGGCCTGATCGCCTCCGATGGATCTTATAAGGATAAGGTAGGGCTGAACTGGAACGCGGTTCGCGGCGCGACGGTGTATCGCATTTTCCGCAATACGGTGAATGATCCGGTGACCGCGGCCAGTGTGGGGGTGAGCGCTTCGGTGGTGGGCTTCGACCTGAGTTCGACAAACGACGTGAACTTTTTCTACTGGGTGCGCGCGGAAAACGGTGCTATCGTCAGCCCGATGAGCGCGACCGACCAGGGTTCCAGCGCGTCCGGTACGGACACCGGCATTTGCTGCCCTTTGGGACAGCCGCCGGTCCCCACGCAAAACACCATTACCGCGGCAAAAGTTTTTTTGGGAAAAGCCCTGTTCTGGGATGAGCAGCTCTCATCCACGCGGACGGTTTCGTGCGGCACTTGCCACCAACTGGCAAAAGGCGGTTCGGACGTACGTTCCGTGGTCGGTGATATTCGCTCTACCCACCCCGGCCCGGATAATGTTTACGGGACGCCTGACGATAAGACGGGTTCCCCCGGCGTGCCGCTAAAAACCGCCGCCGGACTTTATAGCTGGTCGAACCAATTCGGCATGCGCGATCAGGTGACCCGCCGCAAATCGCCGCCGGTTATCAATGCCGCTTTTTCTTCTAACTTTTTATTTTGGGACGGCCGCGCCGGCGAAATTTTCCGCGACCCGCTGACCAGCCAGATCCTCATCGATTTTAACGGCGCGCTCGAGACCCAGTCGATGGCCCCGCCGCTTTCGGATGGCGAGATGGCGCATCAGGGTAGAGATTGGAATCAGGTCACAACCCAGCTTGCCGCCTCAAAGCCGCTGGCGCTTTCGCCATCCGTTCCCGCCGGATTAAAGGATTGGATCGGCGACAGTACTTACCCCGAACTTTTTCAGGAAGCCTTCGGTTCGCCCGAGGTCACGCCGGCCCGCATGGCTTTTGCGATCGCTACTTACGAACGCGTTCTCGTTTCCGACCGCACTCCGTGGGATAAATATATTCAAACTTCCGCTCCGATATTGACGGCGGCGGAATTGCGCGGCCGCACGGTCTTTACCCAGTCGCAGTGCAGCTCGACTTGCCACCTGGGTAGCGCGTTTACCGGAAACAGCTTTTTTAACCTGGGTGTTCGCCCTACCAGCGAAGATGGCGGGCGGGCCGAAGTAACGGGAAACCAAAACCAATTGGCGGAGTTTCGCACGCCCAGCCTGCGCAATATAGAATTGCGCGCGCCGTATATGCATAACGGCAGGTTTGCCGCGATCGAGGACGTGGTCGAATTCTATAATCGCGGCGGAGACTTCCAGAATTTCGGGGTCATCAATCCGCTTAATTTGTCCCCGCAGCAAAAAGCCGACTTGATAGCGTTTTTAAAACGGCCGCTGACCGATCCGCGTGTCGCGGCGGAGACCCCTCCTTTTGACCGGCCGACATTGTATACAGAATCTAACCGGGTGCCGGTGCTCCTGGGCAGCGGAGTTTCGGGTTCGGGCGGAGTGGTTCCGCAGGTGATCGCGGCCGAGCCTCCTCTGGTCGGCAATCCCAGTTTCACCGTGGCTGTCAGCGGAGGTTTGGGAGGCGCGCAGGCGACCCTGGTCATCAGTGACAACGATCCCGGTCAGGCCCCTAAAGGAGGCATTCCTCAGGCAGGCTCATTCCATCATAGTGTCGTCAATTTGGGCGGCAGCGGTTCGGGCAACGGTTACGGTTCGGTCAGTATCGCGATCCCCGACAGCGCTGCTCTGGTAGGAAGAACCTTTACCGGCAGGTGGTACGTCAATGACGGCGGAGCAGCGGGAGGCTTCTCAGTTTCTCAGGCCTTTCGTTTCACCGTTTTTGGCGAAGCGACCTTTGCCTCTCATGCCAAACACGCTGACTTTGATGGAGATGGCAAGACTGATATCTCGGTCTTTCGTCCGAGTGAAGGCAACTGGTACATCCTCAACAGCTCGAACGGCACCTTTAATGCGGTCACGCTGGGGATAGGAACGGACACCCTGGTGCCGGAAGACTATGACGGTGACGGAAAAGCAGATGTCGCCATCTATCGCGACGGAGGCTGGTTCCTGCAAAGAAGCCGTGACGGTTTCTTAGGGATCTCATTCGGACTTCCGGGAGACAAACCACAGCCCGGAGATTACGACGGTGACGGGATAGCCGATCAGGCGGTATTCCGCCCGAGCACCAGCACCTGGTACATCAACGGCAGCCGTGACGGTCTATCGATCACCCAATTCGGCCTGTCACAGGACCGCCCGGTAGCGGCAGACTATGACGGCGACGGTAAGACCGACATCGCTGTCTATCGAGACGGCATCTGGTTCATGCTCAGAAGCCGTGATGGATTGGCCATCTCCCAGTTCGGGCTGGCGGAAGACAAACCCGTCTTGGGCGACTATGACGCCGACGGCAAGGCCGACCTGGCAGTGTTCAGGCCGAGCAACGGGGTCTGGTTCTTCTTTAAGAGCAGCGATCAGACGGTGGGCGGAAACCAGTTCGGACTATCGACCGATCTTCCTTCACCGGGAGACTATGACGGGGACGGCAAGAACGATCTGACCGTGTTCCGGCAGGCCGACCACAACTGGTATGTGCTGCCTTCGACCAGCGGGATCTTTAGCGTCACCACCTGGGGCCTTACTCAGGACAAGACAGTCCCCGGCTCACTGGTGCAGTGATATATCGCACATTGGAATAAGTTCGACAGCTAACAGCTCATAGCTATTAGCTGTCAGCTATTTTCGGGATCAACAAATAATCGACAACTTTTTTTGGTATAAATTAAGACTTTTGGCAATACACCCGCGTCTAATCCTTCGACTAAAAGCTTTACCTATCTCTTTTTGAAAGAATTAAATATCGATGCGACGGATCAAATTAATAGTTACCGGCTTATTTTTTCTCATAGCCGTGGTTGGGGTTAGTAATAAGCTGCTGGCGCCCGTGGTCACAGGGCAAACGGGCCTCGGGGCGCCGACCGGCGTTATCGCTTCTGACGGTTCTTATATTAATAAAGTGGGCTTGAACTGGGACGCCGTTCGCGGCGCCGCGCAGTACCGGATACTGCGTAATACCGTCAATGACTCCGCCGGGGCCGCCGCTGTCGGCCTCACGCCGTCGAATTTCTTTTTCGATACCACAGCCGCCGCCGGGCAAAATTTCTTTTATTGGATACGAGCGGAAAACGGTGCCATCACCAGCGGGCCGAGCCAGGCCGAACAGGGCTTTCGCGCGATCGGGCAGGTAACGGGGCCGATCCCGCCGATCGAACCGCCGCCGCCCGCGCCGCCGGCAAATCCGCTCACCGCCGCCAAAGCTTCTTTAGGTAAAGTGCTGTTTTGGGAAGAGCAGCTTTCATCCACCCGCACGGTTTCATGCGGCACGTGCCACCGCGGCGGCAAAGGCGGTTCCGATCCGCGCTCTGTTTTTAACACCGCGCGCTCTGACAATCCCGGTTTTGACGGGATCACCGGAACTGCCGATGATGTGACCGGTTCGCCCGGTGTTCCATTAAATACGGCCGACGGGCGATATGAATGGTCCGCTCAATACGGCTTGCGCGAACAGGTGACCGGAAGAAAATCGCCTTCATATATTAATGCCACTTATGCGCAGCTTTTATTTTGGGACGGCCGCGCCACGGGAATTTTTGTCGACCCGCTCACGCAGGCGACGATCTTAAACGGCGGCGGCGCGCTCGAAAGCCAGGCGGTCGGCCCGCCGGTGAGCTCTGCCGAGATGGCGCACTCCGGGCGCGATTGGACGCAGGTCGCTTCGCAACTCGCCGCTTCAAAACCGCTGGCGCTTGCGCCTTCGGTACCGGCCGGACTGCAAACCTGGGTTGAAGGGCGCACTTACGCCGAATTATTTCAGGAAGCTTTCGGGTCGCCCGATGTAACTCCGAGCCGCATCGCGCTGGCCATCGGAACTTACGAACGGACGCAATTTGCCGACCGCACTCCGCTTGACGTCACCGCCGGCGGAGGCGCGCCTTTGACCGCTTCGGAACAGCGCGGGCGCGGGCTCTTCGGCGCGATACAATGCGGCGTCTGCCATGCCGGCCCGTTGTTTTCCGACAATGCTTTTCACAACATCGGGCTGCGCCCGCAGGCGGAAGACACCGGCCGTTTTGCCGTGACGGGTAATCCGCAAAACCTTGGCGAATTTCGCACGCCCAGCCTGCGCAACGTCGAACTGCGCGGCCCCTATATGCACAACGGGCGTTTTTCGACGCTCGAAGAAGTGGTGGAGTTTTACAACCGCGGCGGAGATTTTCCGAACGCAAATAATTTTCCCGCCAATCTCGTCCGCCCGCGAAATCTGTCGGCGCAGCAAAAAACGGATCTCGTCAATTTTCTCAAACGCCCTTTGACCGATGCCCGCGTGGCTAGTGAAACATCGCCTTTTGACCGGCCGACATTGTATACAGAATCTAACCGGGTGCCGGTGCTCCTGGGGAGCGGAGTTTCGGGTTCGGGCGGAGTAACTCCGCAGGTGATCGCGGCCGAGCCTCCTCTGGTCGGCAATCCCAGTTTCACCGTGGCTGTCAGCGGAGGTTTGGGAGGCGCGCAGGCGACCCTGGTCATCAGTGACAACGATCCCGGTCAGGCCCCTAAAGGAGGCATTCCTCAGGCAGGCTCATTCCATCATAGCGTCGTCAATCTAGGCGGCAGCGGTTCGGGCAACGGTTACGGTTCGGTCAGTATCGCGGTCCCCGACAGTGCTTCTTTAGTTGGCAGAACCTTTACCGGAAGATGGTATGTCAATGACGGCGGAGCAGCGGGAGGCTTCTCAGTTTCTCAGGCATTTAGTTTCACCGTTTTTGGTGAAGCTACCTTTGCCTCTCATGCCAAACACGCCGACTTTGATGGAGACGGCAAGACGGACATCTCGGTCTTTCGTCCGAGTGAAGGCAACTGGTACATCCTCAATAGCTCGAACGGCACCTTTAATGCGGTCACGCTGGGGATAGGAACGGACACCCTGGTGCCGGAAGACTACGACGGTGACGGAAAAGCCGATGTCGCCATCTATCGCGACGGAGGCTGGTTCCTGCAAAGAAGCCGTGACGGTTTCTTAGGGATCTCATTCGGACTTCCGGGAGACAAACCGCAGCCCGGAGATTACGACGGTGACGGGATAGCCGATCAGGCGGTGTTCCGTCCGAGCACCAGCACCTGGTATATCAACGGCAGCCGTGACGGTCTATCGATCACGCAGTTCGGCCTGTCACAGGACCGCCCGGTAGCGGCAGACTATGATGGCGACGGTAAGACCGACATCGCTGTCTATCGCGACGGCATCTGGTTCATGCTCAGAAGCCGTGATGGATTGGCCATCTCCCAGTTCGGGCTGGCGGAAGACAAACCTGTCTTGGGCGACTATGACGCCGACGGCAAAGCTGACCTGGCAGTGTTCAGGCCGAGCAATGGGGTCTGGTTCTTCTTTAAGAGCAGCGATCAGACGGTGGGCGGAAACCAGTTCGGCTTATCGACCGATCTTCCTTCACCGGGAGACTATGACGGGGACGGCAAGAACGATCTGACGGTCTTCAGGCAGGCCGACCATAACTGGTATGTGCTGCCTTCGACCAGCGGGATCTTCAGCGTCACCACCTGGGGCCTAACTCAGGACAAGACTGTTCCCGGATCGCTGGTGCAATAGAGTTCAGGGTTCAAGGTTCAGAGTTCGAAGTTCAAACGGTTCAGAGTTCAAACTTTAGTTTGTCTTATTTAGCGAAGACAAGCTAAAGCTTGGACTCCGAACCTTGAACTTACTTATTAACTTCACAGACGATCAGGTTCACGATACCGAAAGCTTTTTGTTTTACCTCGACAATTTTCAAACCCGCTTCTTCCGCAAGTTTTACGGTGCGGCGATTGAAATGATCTTCGATCAAAGCTTCCGTTAAAATACTAAGCCCATCAAAAACATATCCAAGCACGCCGGGCGGCCGCACGTGTTCGAGCAAAACGATCCTTCCGCCGGCTACAACCACTCTCTGCAATTCGGCAAAAGCTTTTTGCGGTTCCCCCAGCGAACAGAAAACCAGCGTGGCAAAAGCGGCATCAAACGAATTCGCGGCAAACGGCAGCGATTCGGCGTCGGTTTGTATCAAACGGATATTATCCGCCTCCGATTTTTGCGCGGTGATCTCGATCATCCGGCAACTGATCTCACTAGCGACGGCATATTTATGCGCCGGGTAGAAAGGAAAATTCAAACCCGTGCCGGCGCCTACTTCCAGTATTCGGGCGGCGGATGGCAGCCGCGAGATCGTTTCCTGCCGCCAGTGCGAGAGAAACCGGCGCTCAAACGGGGCCATGGCTTTTTCGTAACGGCCGGCCAGTTTATCGTAGATGGGTTTGGGCACGTAATGGATTTTACACAATAGTATCGCCAGCGTCCCGCTGGCTGTCGTGCGGGCGTCCCGCCCGCGCAAAAACTGACGGCGGGACGCCCGTCAGGACAGCCCCAACAGTCATATTGCGACGGCGGCGCTACATTTATGTTAGACTTTTTCGCTTATGGCTAGAAAAGGCTCCGTCTTAGTAGTAGATGACGAAGAAATAATGCGCGACGTGCTGGAGACCATTCTCTCCGGCGCGGGTTATAAAGTAGATCTCGCAAAAACCGGCGAGGAGGGCGTCGAGGCTTACACCAAAAAACCCTACGACGTCGTCTTGCTGGACGTCTCGATGCCGGGCATCGGCGGCCTTACCACACTGGAAGAAATTATCAAGATCGACGCCGAAGCCGTCGTCCTGATGGTCACCGCCTACGCGACTTTTGACACCGCGGTCTCCGCCTGGGAAAAAGGCGCGACCGGGTGTATTCGCAAACCTTTTCAAAACGAACAGATCCTGGCGATGGTCACCAAGGGCATTCGCAAACGCCGCCAGGAAGAGGAACGCCAGACCTTGCGCCAGGCGATGACGCGCAGCGTCAAACGCGATGCGATCATCGGACGGTCGCCGCTGATGGAAACCGTTTTCCGGATGGTGGACAGAGTAGCACCGGCGCGCTCGACCGTTTTGATCACCGGCGAAAGCGGCACGGGTAAAGAGCTCGTCGCCAAAGCAATTCACGAAGCAAGCCCGCGGCACGATAAACCTTTTGTCGTCGTCAACTGTTCTAACATTCCTTCGGAACTTTTGGAGAGTGAATTATTCGGCCATACCAAAGGTGCTTTTACCGGCGCGGTCGCGGCCAAAAAAGGCTTGTTTGAAGTTGCCGATAACGGCTCGATCTTTCTCGATGAAGTAGGAGATATTCCGCCGGAAACTCAGGTGCGTTTGCTGCGCGTGATCCAGGAGCGCGAGTTCACTCCCCTGGGCGAAACATCGTCACGCAAAGTCGATGTGCGCATCATCGCCGCGACCAACGTCGATCTGAAAGAGTCCGTCCGCAACGGAACGTTTCGCGAAGACCTTTACTATCGTTTGTCCGTCGTTCCGATCGAACTTCCCTCTCTGCGCGAAAGACGCGAAGACATTCTGCCGCTGACGCAGCATTTTATTCGCAAGTACAACGCCGAAAACGCGCGCGAAATTTCCGAACAGATCTCGCCTGAAGTTTTATCTCTGCTGGAAAATTATTATTACCCCGGTAATGTGCGCGAGCTGGAAAATATCATCGAACGCGCGGTGGTGATCGCGCCGATAGATGACCTGACCGTCGATTGCCTGCGGCCCGAAGTGCGCGATCCGGAAGCCGCCCAGGCGATGATCCGCGACACCGCCGGCGCGTCGGAAAACATCGATCTCTCTCGCGGAATAAATTTCTATGATGAGGTGCGCCGGTTTGAGATCGATCTCATTCGCAGGGCGCTCGATCAGACCGGCGGGCACCAGTCTCGCGCCGCCCGTTTGCTGGGATTAAATGCCACCACTTTGAATTCGAAAATAAAGACTTATAACATTCCTTCCCGCTCTTAAGTTTGGGACGTTATTTATCCAAATAAATGAATTATTTTCGATTTTTTCCCTCATTTTGTTGTTTATAATCGTTAAAAACCTGCCCGACGGCCACCCCGGCCATCTATTAACCCTTAATAAATAAGTTTTTAAGAAATTTCTTGACTGATACGTAAGGCATGGCATAATGATTGCACGTTATGCCGCGATAAATTGTTTTTATCAACTTAATACCAATAAACAACTTAATACTTATCTACTCTGCGGGAACAAGGTTTATATGCGATTTCGGTCTTCTCAGTGGGCTGAAAAAATCCCTGGCAGAAAGTTGTTTATACCCAAATAACAGCACTTTTAAGTGACACAGTTATACTACTTTATTGGGAGGAAAAAAAATGAAAAAGCTTGTTAAGGGCTTGATTCTCGGGCTGTTGGTCTTAGTTTTCCAACTGTCCATTCAAGCACAGACAACTACCGGACGGCTCTCTGGCGTTGTTTCAGGTCCGGACGGCGTGTTGCCGGGAGCTACCGTGGTAGCGACCGACTCCACAACCGCCAAAGAAACAACAGTGACAACTGACTCCGAAGGAAACTTCCTCTTCCCGCAGCTTGAGTTTGGAAACTACACGGTCAAGGTGACCGCGCAGGGTTTCAAAACATACATTGCGCAGGAAGTTAAGATCGACGTCGGACGTGACTATAAACTCGAACCGAAACTTGAGGTCGGTGATATTAGCGCCAGCGTTACTGTTACGGCCGGTGCGGACATAATCACCGCTACTACGTCGCAGATCAGTAACACGGTCAGCCCGCAGCAAATCTTGTCTCTCCCGTTGATCGCGCGTAACCCGCTCGACCTGACGAGACTGCAGGCCGGAACCCAGAGCAATCAGTTCCAGAATACGACCATCAACGGTGTCCGTACCTCATTTACGAATATCACGCGCGATGGCATCAATATTCAGGACTCATTCATTCGTACCAATGCCACGGACTTTGCGCCTGGCAGACCGTCGGTAGACGACACGGCCGAATTCACGGTTATCACTTCCAACCAGGAAGCCGACCAGGGATACGGTTCCGCGCAGATCAGACTTGTGACGCCCCGCGGCACAAAAGATTTTCACGGAGCGCTGTTCGCCTACAACCGCAACTCTGAATTTGCCGCAAATACGTTCTTTGGAAACCGTTCGGGCACTCCGATCGCGTTCCGCAACCGTAACCAATTCGGCGGCAAGGTCAGCGGCCCGCTGCCGGTTCCGGGATTTAACGAAGGCGGCCCGTTCCTTTATAAGGATAAAGCGTTTTTCTTCTTTTCATATGAAAAGATCATCGATCCGCTTTCCGCTACCGCCAACCGCACGATCCTGACACCCGGCGCAAGGACCGGTGTTTTCCAGTACACGCGTGCCGTTGCAGGAGCGGCGATCAACACAGTGGTTAACGGCGCAACTGTTACTTGTCCCGCGACGGTAGCAAATAACACCGGAACCTGCTCGATCTCGAACATCCTGCTTTATGCCGGCGGTTCGAGCTTGCCGAATACCAATCCGGCAGTTATCAATGCCGTGACCGGGCTTCCCGGAAGGCCGATCCCGAACACCATTTCCCCGGTCATTCTGAGCCGTATCATTGGACCGATGCCGTCGGCCAGTAATGCCTCGGGCGGTGATGGACTCAATACCGCGGGCTACTTCCTGAATCGCAAATCGAATCAGGAACGTTCGACCTATACCAGCCGTATCGACCTTGACGTCAACGAGACAAACTCGGTCAACGGTGTGTACAGCTACAACTTTGAAACCAACCTGCGCCCGGACGTTGACACCAACGGCTATACTCCGGACCCGCAGGCCGATCAGATCGCTAAAAATAAAACGCTGTCTTTGTCATGGCGTAGAGTTTTCAGCGCTAACGTTGTAAATGAAATAAGAGGCGGCCTCTTCTTCAGCGATGTCCCCTTCAGAAGGATCGTCGATACTCCGGCCTACATGCTTTCAGTTCCGCTGATCACGAGCCCGGAAACGAACTTTACCGATCAGGGACGCAACCCGCGTTACCATACGCTGCAAGACAACGTTGACTGGATCGCCGGCCATCACAATTTCAGATTTGGTGGACAGCTTCAGTTCTACAAGATCAATTCCTATAACTTCGGTAATGGTATTCCGACCACGACTCCGGGTTGGCTGGTGCAAACAAACACCACCTCGACACCGAATTTCGTGGCCGGTAACTTCTCGACCGCGGGCGGTATCAGTGCTACACAGCTCGGAACTGCCAACGGACTGCTGGCCCTCCTGGCGGGAATCACCGTTCAGGGTCAGTTGAGATATAACCTGCCCGATGGAACCGCTACCTCGTTTGAAGTCGGACCGAACATCACACCGTTCAAATATTCCAATCACGCGCTGTATTTTTCAGACCGGTACCAGGTCAGCAACAATCTGACCATCACCGCCGGCGTGCGTTGGGAATTATTCCCGGCTTTGAAACTTGGCAACAACCTGAGCGTTGAGCCGGTCATCCACGATCCGAGCAATCCTATTCCGGATCTGCTGAATCGAAATGGAACATATGACGTGATCGGAACGAATGCCGGCGAGATCGGAACTTATCATAAGACCGATTTCGACAACTTCGCTCCCAGCGTCGGTGTTGCATGGGCGCCGAATTTTGACAGCGGCATTGGCAAATTCCTGTTTGGCAACTCCGTTTTCCGCGGTGGATTCAGCCGTGCCTTTGGTAACGACCAACTGGTAACCGCGCTTAATAACGCTACCGGACAAAACGTCGGTTTGGCCTCCAGAACGGGAACGCCTCTTTCGCCGACCGGAAACAACCTGTTGAATTTCAACATTGGTTTCGATCCGTTCCCGGCTTTCGCGACCCCGGCCTTCGTGCCCCCGCCGTTTACTTACATCCGTAACCAAAGCCCGGGCATTTCGGGAGTCACGACGCCGTTCTTTGGAACGGTCTTCGCGGTCGATCCGCAACTGCAGACTCCGTCCGTCGATCAGTACAGTGTCGGCTGGCAGCGCGAATTCGGCGGCAATACCGCCTTCGAACTTCGCTATGTCGGAACGCGCAGCGACAACTTCGTTCGCGGCGTCGATCTGAACCAGGTCGATATTTTCACTAACGGTTTCGCGGCTGACTTCAACCGTGCGATCGCTAATGCAACTATCTCGAACGGAAACCCGTTCTGCGGATTTACCCCGACCGTCGGGTCCGCGACGCCGGGTTGCGTTCCTCTGCAGATCATTCGTCCGAGCGGTGCTTATACCTTTGCCAACACCTCTACCCTGACCAACCAGACAGTTACCTATGCGGCAACTGCGCCGGGGCCGGGTATCCTGGTGGTAGGCACGGGCGGCCTTCCCGGAGCAACGTTCAATAGTCCGTTCATTTCGGGACAGCCTGCTGAACTCGCGTTCAGCTTCATTTCGAATGGTTTCAACAATCATCCGGTACTGGCCACTCCGAATGCGGTTCCGTTCATCAACTTCGTGCCGAACCCGGGAACGGGCGCGGTCGACGTTATGTTGAACGACGCGAAGTTCCGTTATCACTCGCTGCAGTTCGAAGTTCGCCGCCGTTTTTCCAAAGGCTTGTACTTCCAGGCTAACTATACGTTCTCGAAGAACCTGACCAACGCTCTCGGCAGTATCAACTCGCCGAACAGCGGACAGTCGCTCTTTGAGCCGTATCTGGATAACAATCACAAGGAATTTGATTACACGCGCGCCGATTTCGATCAAACGCATGTGTTCAACTTCAACGGTGTATACCAGCTTCCGTTCGGTAAGGGTAAATCCTTCCTGAACTATGGCGGCGTTGCCAACATGATATTAGGCGGTTGGGAAGTTTCCGGATTGGTACAATGGGCATCGGGCGGACCGATCACATTTACCGATGCTCGCGGAACTCTCAACAGGGCCGGACGTTCGACCCGACAGGCGCCTAACAGCTCTCTTTCTTATCAAGAGATCAGAGCGCTGATGGGTATCTACGAAGCGAACGGTAATATCTATTGGATCAATCCGTCGGTCATCAATGCTGCCAACGGAGCAGCCGCACCCGGTTATATCCATTCGGGCGTCAACACCAACTCGGCCTTCTCCGGCCAGGTGTTCTTTGCCGCCGAACCCGGACAGACCGGAAACCTGGGCCGCTTCCTTGTGAACGGACCGAAGAACTTCAACATCAACTCCGCCGTGTTAAAGAACATTGCGTTCAGATCGGAATCACCGATGCGTCTTCAGCTCAGAGTTGAAGCCTTCAACCTGCTGAACAATACGAACTTTAATGCGAACGCGCAGTTGACCGGTATTCAGAGCACCACCTTCGGACGTATCACGTCTGCGGGCGCTTCGCGTACCATTCAGTTCGCGGCACGCTTCGAGTTTTAAGAAGAAGCCGTTTTGAAATAAGAAGGGCGGAGAGTTCAAAACTCTCTGCCCTTTTTTATCGCTCACCGCCTGCTTTTTTACCCTCTCTTTTCCGCTATTTCAAGACCGTCGTTGGAGCCTTTTTCGAGCAAAAACCCCTCTAAATCGGGTTTATATTAGTGTTAATCGATTTATGTTTTATCGTGAAATTATTCAAAAAAATGGATGATAAAAGGCCTCTTTTCTACTGTATAACCAATAAAATCAATAACTTAGTTCGCAAAAACCATTGGAATAGCGCTTGCCTTAACACAAGCTGGCAATGTTAAGTTGAAGAATATAAGCGGATGTGACTCCTTGTCAGTCGGCTTTCAGGTTTGGAAAAAACAGAATCTTATCAGAAAGAATCTTGTATTTTTCGACTTATAATACTCAACCACTCAAGACATGGAGGATAGTTTCAATGTTTAGCAAGAAAAACATGAGGAAACAGTTAAACGTACCAAGCGTACTATTAGTATCATTACTTTTACTGCTGTCTCCTATTATGATCTTCGCGCAGTCATTTTCGGCCGTTACCGGAGTGGTGACTGACGCGAACGGCGCCGTTGTGCCGGGTGTCGCTGTCACTTTGACAGACACTAAAACACAAAAAGATACAACCGGTAAAACCAACGATCAGGGAGTCTATCAGTTCACCAATATCCCTCCCGGAGAAGCTTATAAATTAACTTTTTCGCTTCAGGGTTTTCAGACGTTAGCAGTGACTGACGTCATTTTGGGAGTTAGCAGAACTGAAACTCACAACGTTACCTTGTCCCCCGGCGAAGTGTCCGTCACCGTCGAGGTGAACTCGTCTAACGATGTGACCTTGAATACGACTGATCCCAGTATCGGTAACGTGATCGGCAGACGCCAGCTTCACGAACTGCCGATCCAGATCCGCAATTCACCGGCGGCATTACTTGGACTCCAGCCGGGCGTTATCGGCAATAACGTCGGTACCGGTGCGACCAACCGCGTCGGCTCGGTAACCGGATCACGTACAGACCAAGGCAATATTACTATTGATGGTATCGATGCCAACGATCAGGCTACCGGACAGGCGTTCGCCACCGTCGGTAATGCTCCGATCGACTCTATTCAGGAATTTCGCGGCACCACCGCCAACCCGACTTCTGCCCAAGGTAGAAGCAGCGGCGGACAGATCGAACTGGTGACCAATAGCGGTACCAACGATTTTCACGGCTCTTTGCGTGAATACAATCGTACTGCGCAGACGGCTGCCAACAGCTTTTTCAATAACAAGCTGGGACGTTATGTCGCGACGGATCCGCAGGTCATCAACGGCCAGGCGAATGTCGGCGACGAAAAAGCGCCCCGTCCGCAGTTGACCCGTAATCAGTTCGGCGGCAGCCTCGGCGGGCCGATCGTGAAAAATAAATTATTTTTCTTCTTTGATTACGAAGGCCGTCGTGACGCCCAGGGCGTTACTTACACCCGCACTGTTCCGCTTGCGCATTTCCGCGCCGGCAGCGTCGGTTACATCAACAACACGGCCGGTTGTACCGCGGCCAGCCGTCTGAACACTCAGCCGAGCTGTATCAGCTTTCTGACCCCGGCGCAGGTTGCCACGCTCGACCCGCAGGGTGTCGGCGCAAATGCCGCGCTGCTCAGCTTCGTTAACGGCCGTTATCCGCTGCCCAACGATCTGACTTTGGGTGACGGTATCAATACCGCCGGTTTCAGGTTCAATGCTCCTTCCAGAAGAGAGGACAATACTTACACCACCCGTATCGACTGGAACTTCAAAGACAATCAGCGTATCTTCGGACGTCTTACGATTGCCCGCAGAAACCAGACCGATACCATCAACTCTGTCGCGGCGCAGTTCCCGGGTGACCCGGATACCGCGCTTCTTATACAGAAGGACTATGGCGTTGCGTTCGGGCACGGCTGGACCATCAACAGCAATCTGATCAACCAGATCACTGTTGGCGTTACCCACTCGGGTCTGAATTTCGATTCGCCTTTCGATCCGGCAAGCCCGCAGGAATTCACCTTCGGAATCCTTTCGAATCCGTATGCGGGAATCGATACTCAGGATCGCTTCGTCGATACTCCGACCATCCGCGATGACGTGACGTGGACCAAAGGTTCGCACACGCTTCTTTTCGGTACGCAGATCAAACCGATCCGCTCGCAATCGGGTATTAAGAACGATTTCAACTTCGTGACCATGGGTCTCGGAGGCAACTTGACCACTCTTAATGCGTCGTTGCGTCCGGGTGCGCCTACGATCCCGGGTTCGACGCCGCTGCTGGCCAATGCCACGGCGCGTTCCCGTTATGACACAGCGTACGCGTTCCTGCTGGGAAGAATTGCCCAGTTGGACACCAACTTCAACTATGACCCCGCCTCGACAGTGTTACCCCTGGCGAGCGGAAAACGCCGCGACTACCGTTACAATGAATATGAATTTTATTTTCAGGATAACTGGAAGGTCCGCAGCGATCTCAACCTGAACCTCGGCGTTCGCTGGCAGTATTACAAACCGCCTTACGAAGCCAACGGCTTCCAGGCTGCTCAAGACGTGGATTGGGAAGCGCTTTATGCCACCAGGCGTGCAAACGCTGCGGCAGGTATCGCCGGAGGTAATTCGGAACCGCTGCTCGCTTACGACCTGATCGGCCCGAAAAACGGAGAGCGCGATCTTTATAAAGCGGATTGGGATAATTTTGCTCCGCGCCTCGGCTTTGCCTGGAACCCCTCCTTTAAAGAAGGCGTTTTGGGCCAGTTGTTCGGAGATCGCAAGACGGTTATCCGCGGCGGCGCTTCGATCACATATGACCGCGTCGGCGGTGGTATCACCTTTATTCAGGATCAGGTTACCTACCTGTTTGATGGCGCCGCGTCACGGGCCTTCGGTGTGGGTACTAACCCCAACAGTTCATTGTTGAACGATCCGCGTTTTACAAATCTTAATACTCTGCCGGTAAGCAACACGGCGCCGGTCATTACGCATCCGTTCGTGCCGTTCTCGGTGGGCGGGGTTCCTGATGTCAATCAGCCTCTGCAGACCAACTATACGATCACGGAAAACTTCAAGATCCCGTTCTCGTATCAGTGGAGCGTCGGGTTCGAACGCGAATTACCGGGCGATATGCTGATCGACGTTTCGTATGTCGGACGTTTAGGCAAAAAGCTTTTTGCCCAGGCGGACGCCGCGCAGTTGACGAACTTCAAAGACCCGGTCTCTGGACAGACTTTCCTGCAGGCGTTTAACAACCTGTTAAGAGATGTTCGCGGCCCCGATGGCATTCCTAACACGCCTGACGATCTCTCCGGCGGCGTTACTCCGCAGCCCTGGTTCGAAAACCAGATGCCGATCGGACTTAATAATGTCGGCATCCCGGGCGGAATTTGGGGTCCGGGAACAACCTGTGCCAGCTTTAGTGCCAACTGTACCGAGCTCGTCTCGGACTTCTTCTCCGACCTCGTCGGTATTGGAGATTCTTCGGACACGATCGCTGCTTTGTACCAAAACGGGTTGCTTAACTACAACGTCGGTTTGAGTTCACAGTTCGCTACGAACTCGTATATCACCAACCTGGCATCGTCGAACTATCACGGTATGCTGCTCAGCCTGCAGAAACGCTTTTCAAAAGGCCTGCAGTTTGATTTCAACTATACCTGGTCTCATTCGATCGATAACCAGTCCAGCGTTACGAATACCGTATTCGGCGGTTTGATCTGCGACCTTGACGACCTTACGGTTTGTCGCGGGCCTTCGGATTTCGACATTCGTCACCTGGTCAACGCTAACTTCATTTATGAACTTCCGTTCGGAAGAGGCAAATACTTCGGTAAGAATGCTCCGGGCTGGTTAGACCAGGTCATCGGTGGATGGACCGTCAGCGGTATCTACACCTACAGATCGGGACTGCCCTTTAGCACCACTACCGGATCGTTCCCGGTCGGCTTCCTCGTGGACAGCCCGGGTGTATTGGTCGGCGGATCGGACGCGGCAGCCACGTCGGGTCAGGTCCACAACGTACCGAGCACCGGAGGAGATATTATCCAATTCTTCGGCCCGAATGCGTTGTCTCAATTCCGTAATCCGATCGGCGGTGAAACGGGTAACCGTAACACGCTTCGCAGCGGCAGCTACTGGGGAACCGATATCGCGGTCCTCAAGAACTTCAAACTTCCTTGGGAAGGTCAGAAGATCCAGGTCCGTTGGGAATCGTACAATGCGTTTAACCATCATGTTTTCGGAATACCGGCTGCTAACATCAACTCGTCGGCGACCTTTGGCCAGATCACTACATCTGCCTCGACGCCGCGCGAAATGCAGTTCGCTATCCGTTATGACTTCTAATTAGAGATACCAGTTATTTCTAAATAGAAATTAAAGGGAGAGGATTTTATCTTCTCCCTTTTTTATTGGATACTTATAGGCGTAATGGCAGAAGTCTTACAATTTACCAACGTCAATCCGCTCGAGGCCGGCGATCTGATCGACCGCGCCGTGCGGCTCTACCGGAAAAACTTCTGGACGCTGGTAAAGATCGCCATTCCGCCGGTGCTGGTTTCAACTTTCGGTTCAATGCTCTTCACGATCGGGCTGCGGGAAGCCTCCATCACCGAAAAAGATCTGGACGCCGCGGCTTACGTGAGCATGCTTCTGGCCGGCGGGCTTTTCTGGCTGCTGGGAACTCTTCTGATCGTGATGGTGATGGGCGGCGCTTCGCGAAATCTTGTCAGGCATCTGCTCTGGGGAGAAGCGATATCTTTTCGTGAGACCTATCGCAATACCTTGTCGCGTTTTTTCGGCCTTCTCGGCGCATCGATGATCATCGGCTTAATTCTTCATTTTGCCTTAACTATCCTGTTCTACGTTTTGATGATCCTGGTCGTGGTGGTTTACTTTGTCTCGATGCTGCTCAATCCGATCTCATCGTTTTTGGCGTCTCTCATCGGAACTATCCTTTCCATCGCCTGCGGCTTACTGGTATTTTGGCTGTTTTTTCTGATCGCTTCGCGCTTTGCTTACGTACCGCAGGTAATGCTGGTCGAGGGGCAGGGTGTCTTTGCCGCCTTCGGGCGCAGCACTTCCCTGGCCAGCGGAAATGTAAAACGCCTGATGGCGCTGGCCGTTTTTGCGGCTTTTGCCACGCTGTCTGCTTTGATGATACTGCTGGTGCCTCTGGTCTGGTACGCAGCCCTAAACGGCATCGAAATATACTCACTGGATCCGGATGCGACGCCGGTCTGGTACCTGATCGGCTGGCAGGTGGTTTGGCAATTGAGCTGGATATTGCTCACGCCGATCTGGATGATCGGGTTGTCGCTCCTTTACGTCGATGAAAGGGTGCGGCATGAAGGCTATGATATCGAACTGATGGCCGCGCGCCAGCTTGGCGAGATGCCGGCCCTGCCCAAACAGTTCCTTAACCCCCTGCATCCGGCCCTGGCACAGCAAGCGATCAGCACCGGCCCGCCGCCGGCCCGTCCCTCGTCCTTTACTTCCCTGGACCTGCATTGAGCCTAGACTTACATTGAGCCGATTTGCATTGAGTTAATTTTGATCGTCGGCTAAACTTAGCAGAATTGCTATGCGCCAGAGTTTTCTTCAAATTTTTTGCCGTATCTTGTTCAGCTTCGCTGTCCTGTTCCTGCTGCTGCAGTCAGGCGGAACTTTGTTCGCCCAGCCCCAAAACGGCGAGGCTTATGAAGGAAAAAAGAGAACCCTGAAGCAGTACAACGAGGAGATCAAGTCTGTCGGCGCTGACCTCTCCTCGATGCAGTCTCTTACTAAAAAAGATTTTGAGGGCTGGAGCAAACAAGACCGGCTCGACTACGAAAAAAACTTCTACGAAAATATTTCGAAACGTCTGCCGGCCCGGGAAAATGTTGAATGGCAAGGCGCCGAAGTAGAGGTTGATAACCGCTGGCTGCACACCCGGCTGGAAGATCTTAAGAAACTCCCCGCCGAGTCTAAGGAGCGCGGCCCGATAGTCACGGAGCTGAGCGAGCGGCTTTCAGCGATCGGGGCAAAACTTCAGGAAGTCGAAGACCTAGCGGCGGCGGCCGCTACCCGCAATAAAGACGAGGAAAAACAAAAACTGGCGCAGATCCTGGAACGCCCGGAATACCAGGCCCCCGAAAAAAAAGAAAAAGGCGCGCTGGAACGCTGGTGGGAATCTTTTTCCAACTGGCTGAAAGGCCTTTTCCCCAGGCCTGAGCCGCTGCAGCCGGTCGAAACAACAAGGGCGGGTTCCGGCATACCGCCGGAGCTGGTCCAGATACTGATAGTAGGTGCGGCGCTGGCGATCATTGCCTTTGTTATCTGGCGGTTTGCGCCTGCGTTCCGCGACCGGCGAAAGCTGAAAAAAACAAGCAAGGATTCCGGGGACCGTATCATCCTGGGCGAAAGGCTGGCCGCGAACGAGTCCTCTTCCAGTTTGTTCGAGCAGGCCGAATCGATGGCGCGGGAGGGCAATTTTCGCGGCGCTATTCGTAAGGGTTATATTGCGCTGCTGTGTGATCTGGGAGACCGCAAGATCGTCCGCCTGGCCCAGCACAAAACTAATCGCGATTATCTGCGCGATGTAAGCAAAGATAAAGAGCTGCACCGCGGTGTCGGAGAGCTCACCTCGATTTTCGAAGACCACTGGTATGGCCTGTCATCCGCGTCGGAGGAAGATTGGGGAGAGTTTCGCGAAAGCTATCGCTATAGCACCGGCAAGTTTTAGTTCGCTTATATGAAACGGCAATTTTTTGTTGTGATATTGTTTGTAGTGCTGATACTCGTCCTGGCGGGTGTCAATGCCATCTCATATACCAAGCTCGAACAAAAACCCGATTCCGAATACTTTCCCAACCGCTCGAGTTATAACTCGGGCACCACCGGCACCAGCGCGTTTTATTCCCTGTTGGCCGAAACCAAAAACAAGGTCGTCCGCTGGCAGCAGCCGCCTTCCGCGCTTAATGCTTCAGCCAACAGCAAGATCAGGACATTCGTGATCATCGGAGAGCCGCGCAGGTTCGTATCGGATGAAGAAACCGAAACCCTTCTCCGCTGGGTAAGCAGGGGAGGCAGGCTGGTTTTGATCGACCGTTATCCGCATCCCGGCCTGATAGGAACGGAAGGCAAATGGAAGCTGACCGCCGTTTCCCCCACGGAAAGTTCCGAAGTAAATATCGATCAAAGCAACCCCGCCTCGCTGACCGACGGGGTAACCGCCGCGAAACCGGTTCAACCCACTAACCTGATGAAAGGTATCATCGCCGTCCAGCCTTCCAAGTTAGCCTCGACGATCCAGGTTAATTATTCCGATAAAGAAGGCATCAGCCCGGCTAAGATCACACCCGCGGATATTCCCCCGCCGCGCCCCGCGCCGAAAGCCGGTAAATTTAGCGGTAAATTTATGGGCCAGCCTTCCGCCAATAAAACCGGGAGCTCTCCCCCATCGTCGTCGCCGGTCTTGTCGAGCAATTCCACTCCGCCTCCATCCGGTTCCGGCAAGTCGACGATCAGGATCGGGACTGCCGCTGATAAAGACGATAACTTCGACGGCCCGGTAACGTCTGCCGCGCCGGTCATTCTTTTGGCGAATCCGGAAAGAGATATTCTGGCGGATTATCCGCACGGGGCGGGACATATCGTTTTTTTGACCGACCCTTTTATTGTTTCGAATGCGGGGATAAAGCTGGTCGATAATGCGACACTGGCGATAAATATGGTGGCTGTCGATGACGGCACGATCGCCTTTGACGAATATCACCAGGGCTACGGCTCGGAGAATACGTTCCTTCGTTATTTTGCCGGAACTCCGGTCCCGGCGCTTTTGGGCCAGGCTGCCCTGCTGATACTTGTCCTCGTCTGGACCAGGGGAAAAAGATTTGCCCGGCCGCTGCCGGCGGCTGTCAAAGACCGCCGCTCCAAACTCGAGTACGTCGCGGCAATGGCTGACCTGCAGCGAAGCACGCGCGCCTACGATCTGGCGATAGAAAACGTCTACACCCAAACCAAGCGTGAAATGATACGGCTGGTAAGCGCGGACAACACCATCCAGCGAAAACAACTGGCCCAGGCAGTGGCCGAGCGGGCGGGCTTAGACGCAAAAAGCCTCTATCTGTTGATGGCGAAATGCGAGGATATAATTGCGGGCGAGCCGACCAACGCCAGGGAAACAATGAATCTGATCACGGAATTGCGGGCGCTGGAAGAAAAACTCGGAGTGCACCGTAAGAGAACAGCGGCCCCCCGGAAATAGATGCTCAAGAAATAATGCCCAAGAAATCGTGAAGGAAACAATGAAGAAATAATAATGCCTTTCGTTACTCTTTCTTTTTTTGCTTTGGCGGTGCTGGTACTCGTTTTTTTTCTTACCAGCGTGGTAGGCGTGGTCACCGGCAGTAATTCGCTGATCTGCGTCCCGGTGATGTTTCAATTCGGGATCGATCCCCGCGTGGCGGTGGCGACCAACATGTTCGGGTTGACGTTTATGGCGGTGGGCGGCACGCTGCCTTTTTTGCGCACCGGCCTGCTGGATAAAAAACGCCTCCCCCGGCTGGCGGTGCTGACGGTCCTTGGCTCCATTTTAGGGGCCAGCCTGGTTGGCATCATATCCAGCGCGGTGATGTCCCTGATCGTTTCGGTCTCGATGATCGGAATGACGATCTTTACACTCTTGCGGCGAAAAAGCGGGGTGGAAAAGCGTGATAATTTAAGCGCGGCGGCCATGTATACCGCCTTTGCTTTGACCTTTTTACTGGGCATTTACGGAGGCCTTTTCAGCGGCGGTTATGTTACTATGCTGACAGCCGTCTTTGTCGCCTTTTTGGGGATGACCTTTACCGAGGCCATCGCCAACACCAAGCTTGTTAATGTCTGTTCTTCCTTCGTTGCCACGCTTATTTTTATGTGGCAGGGGCTGGTAGATTATAAGCTGGGGCTGATCTTAGGCGTCACGATGTTCGTCGCGGCATTCGCCGGCGCCAAGCTCGTGACAAAAATGAGCGACCTGTGGCTTAAGAGAATTTTCTTCACCACGGTTTTTCTTTTGGCGATAAAAACTATTTTCGACCTGATATATCGATAAATAAATGTTAACTTACGTTCCCCAAACTACCGCACATATCCTGAACGAACTGCGCAAGGTCGTAGTCGGACAGGATGAAGTGATCGAGCAGATCATGGTAGCGCTGCTTGCCGAAGGCCACGCGCTTCTTGAAGGCGTGCCCGGTACGGCCAAGACCCTGACCATCAAAACGCTTTCGCATATTATCGGCGCGCATTTTTCGCGTATTCAATTTACGCCCGATCTGATGCCTTCGGATATTACCGGCACCAATGTTTTTAATATGCAGACGTCGCAGTTTTCACTGCGGCAGGGGCCGATCTTTACCGACATCCTGCTGGCTGACGAGATCAACCGCACGCCGCCAAAAACGCAGGCTGCGCTGCTCGAAGCGATGGAAGAACGCCAGACCACCATCGACGGCGAGCGTCATCCGCTTTCGCAGATCTTTACCGTGCTGGCGACGGAAAATCCGATCGAGTACGAGGGAACTTATCCGCTTCCCGAAGCCCAGCTTGACCGCTTTCTGCTCAAAATATTGATCGGTTATCCGAGCGCCGAAGCGGAAGCCGAAGTCGTGGCGCGCTGGGACGCAGGCTTTAACTCAAGGCATCTGGAAAAGATCCCGTTTGCGCCTTTACAGGACAGGAACCTGTTGATCATCTGCCGGGCCGAGGTACGCAATATGCGGATGGAACCGGGTGTGCAAAAATACGCCGTCGAGATAGTGCGCCGGACGCGCACGCATCCCGGTGTAATGTACGGGGCCAGCCCGCGCGCTTCAGTGGCGCTGCTGCTCTGTTCAAAAGCGCTGGCGGCGATCCGCGGACGCGACTTCCCCACGCCGGATGATATTCGCGACATTGCCCGGCCGGTACTGCGCCACCGCCTGACGCTTCGCGCCGAAGCCGAGCTCGACGGTTCGACCACCGATTCCGTCATCACCGATATTTTGCAAAGCGTGGAAGTACCCAGGTAATGATTAGTGAATAGAGATGAGTGAATAGTGACAGGAAAGCTATATGCTGATCCTGTCACTTGTCACTTGTCACTTGTCACTCATCACTTGTAACTGTTAAAAAAACCTGCCCCGCGGGGGATGCGGAGCAGGTTTTCCCGAATTAGCCCTTTGGCTTACTTACACTTGGAATAACCGCAATCACGGCAAAAATCGCAGCCGCTGGCGTGCTCGAGTTGGCCGCTGCATTCCGGGCAGGTTCCGATCAGGCTGGACATGATCGGTTCCGGATGCGCCTCGGCTGCATAGGCCGCCATTGCTTTCTGGATCTGCCGGTGCGAATCAGGCATATTCTGCAGACGGCGCTCCGTCAGCAGCAGGCATTCCGCGATCGCCTGCTCCGGCGAGGTCAGCAGCCGCTCATTGAACCAGACCGAATTCGTGCCCGTTACTTTGTTCAAACTGTGCGAAACTTCCCTGACGGTAAATCCGCCGCGGAGCATTTTAGAAGCGAGCAATCCCACGCCTTCGCTGATCACGCCCGTAGCAAAGATCTCCCGCACATGACTGCCGTCGTGGTTGACGGTCACATAAAGCTTTCGCTCTTCAAAAGGAATGACCCAGGTCGAACCCTGCAGCTCGCGCGGGCGATCCACGCGCGTGCCCTTTTCACCGGTCTTTTCATTGGCCTTTTCAGCGCCTTTCTCTGCCACGATGCTCCCGTGTTCCTGTGGAGTTTCGTCGAATTCTTCTGAGATCGCATCTGCAATGGATTCCGCTTCTGGTTTCTTTTCTTCGCTCTTCATCGAAGTTAATACCTGCCCGTCGCGCGAGCCGTCGCGGTAGTAGCTCACCGCTTTGCAGCCCAGATCGCGCGCCAGGCGATAAAGCTCGTCAACGGATTCGACCGTGTCGTTCTTCGCGCCGTTGCAGGTTTTTGACACGCTGTTGTCCACGTGGCGCTGCGCCGCGGCCAGCACCTGCACGTGCTGCTTGGCGGTTATATCCATTGCTGAAATAAAATAACCGGGCAGCTTATCTTGATTGTCTACAACAAGTTGCGCCGCGCGTACGATCGATTCTTCATCGTTCATATCCACTTCCATCCCGAGCGCTTCAGCCGCCAGCGGGTGGACGTAGGTCCTGGTTCCGAGCGTGTCCTGGCGGACATAGGCCCAGGAAAAATTCGGTTCGATGCCCGACGAAGTTTCCGCCACCAGCGAGATAGTGCCGGTCGGCGCGATCGTCGTCACTTCGTAATTGCGCAGCGTCAGCGGCAGTTCGCGAGAGATGCCAAGCTCATCGTAAATAAATTCGGCATAGGCATCCTTGTTTGATTCCAGCTCGGGGAAGACGCCTTTTTCCGCGCCCAACTCCATCGAAGCCGTCCACGCTTCCTTGCGGACAAATCCCATCACTTTATCCATCAGTTTGATGGATTCGCCTTCGCCATAGACCACTTTCAGTTTCAGGCAAAGATCGGCAAAACCCATGATACCCAGGCCCACGGGACGGGTGCGTTTCACCACGTCTTCTACTTCGGGCAGCGGCCACTGGCAGGTGTCGATCACGTTATCGAGAAACTGCGTGCTCAAATGCGTCACGCGGCGCAGCCGGTCCCAATCAACGCAACTGTCGGGATCGGTACCCTCACCCACACGCGTGTAGAATTTCGAAAGATCGATCGAACCTAAATTGCAGGAATTCGAGAAATGCAGAAATTGCTCGCCGCACGGATTGCATGAATAGATCTCGCCCATCGACGACTTCATGTGATTATGACGGTTCACTTCATCGATAAAGGCGATGCCCGGTTCGGCATATTTGTGCGCGCTGGCGATAATCCGGTTCCAGATGTCGGGCGCAAAGACCATACCCGCTGCGGGCGGCTGCTCGATGGTGTGATCGGAAAGATCTCCCGCCAAAGTAGCTGCCGCAAAAGCAGCCTTGTCGGCAAAGGTCGCCACGCTTCCGTCGGCGGCGCGATAGACGACATAATCTTCGCCCGTGAGCGGGTCAAAAATGGATTGCGTCCAGGGCTCATCGTCAAACGTCGATTGAAACCACTCGCCGTTATCTACCGCCGCCATAAAATCGTCGGTCACGTTAACCGAAATATTAAAATTCGTCAGGCTGGTCTGATCGTTTTTGGCGTGGATAAAACGCAGCACGTCCGGGTGGGTCACGCGCATCATTCCCATGTTCGCGCCGCGGCGAACGCCGCCCTGTTTCACCACGTCCGTCACCTGGTTGACGATGTTCATGAACGACACCGGCCCCGATGCCACGCCGCGCGTGGAATTTACCATCGAGCCCGATGGCCGCAAAAATTCATACGTCATTCCGGTGCCGCCGCCGGTCTGGTGAATGACCGCGCAATTGCGGGCGTGTTCCATAATACCGTTGATCGAATCCGGCACTTTTAAAACGAAACAGGCGGCGAGCTGCCCGTTGGTTTTTCCGGCGTTGACGAGACAAGGCGTGTTAGGAATAAACTCGCGGTCGAGCATCACTTTTGCCATCGCGCCAAAAAATTCATCGCGCCGCTGCGGGTTCTGCTCGGCTTTTGCCACGTGGCCGACCACGCGGTAGACGATGTCCGGCCACTGCTCGACGGGGTTTCCGTTAAAGTCTTTGACGGAGTATCGCTTGCTGACAACTTTCTGCGCGTTTAAGCCGATCGGCCTGGCGTGAAATTTCTCCTCGATCGCGCTCGGAGCCGCCGCCGTTCCGGCTGCCCCCCCGTTGCCGCCATTACCGCCGCCATGTCCATTAGCATCTCCGTTCGAAGCCGTTAAATCACCGGACACGGGTGCTTCAAAAAATTGACTCATCAGACTCGCCTTTCTGCCGTAGGGAATGCTCCCAAAAAACTAAGTGAACTTCTATTTTACTCTTTTTCTGCCTGACTGAAAGCGCAGTTAGGAGTGGAATAACTAACGTTCGAACTTTATTTCAAAAACTTAGGTTTATTTATTTTTTGGAGTTTTGTCTCCAAGAATGAGAAGCATTCTGGCACTATAAAATGTATTTGTCAACAAAAAAATCACTATATCTTGGGGTTGTAAGTGCAATTAATACCTAATTAAAAAGGACGACTTAACGTAATTCCTTAAGTTTTCACACTTTAGTAACAATTGTTGACCGGAAAAATATTTTCTGAATCGTATGAGGTCACTACGTTCCCGGTACTGACCTCATACCTTTTGACTTCAACCTATATTTAAGGGGATGAAAAAACTCTTACTGGTCTCTGATGGGGCGTGGTGGGCCGTTTTTGATACCGCCGCCGGGACCGTCGACCGTGGCGTCAGGCCTATCGGGCCCTGTTCCTCTGATCGCGCGCACGTTGCGTCCGCGAAAGAGCGGCGTAAAGATCCACTTGCTGTGATTTTCAATTCCGTAATAGGCGATCACCGATTTACTCTTGCCGCCGCTGACCACGCCGATAAACGGAACATTGTCCGTAAAGTCATCTGACGTGTTGTCCGTTTCATCGGCGGAACCGGTGCTGTCTTCTTCACTTCCGAGATCGGAAACGTTGACCAGCGCCGCCACGCTGTACTGGTCCAGGATCCGCTGGGGTTCAGGATTGGAAGGCAGGGCGCCGTCAAAAAATAGCTGTACGCGGCGGCCGAATTGCCGCAGCGAATTACTGTTGACCTGTACCAGATGCCATTTGCCGTCTTCGGAAAACAGGTCTATCGCAGCCGAAGGGCGCAGTATCTGACGTTTTTTTGTGCCCTGCGGAAGGCCTTCCAACAGCTCGTCGATCGAGGTGGGCAGTTTTGTTCCCTTGTAATGGTCAACGTAAAGACGAATGGCTTCGGCCACTTCTTCGCCGCGGCGGATCTCTTCCAACTCGCGTTCCCGCTGGACCTGCTGGTGAATACTCGGCGCCACCGCAAGCAGTGTGATGGTCACCAGAGTTATCATGGCCAGCAAGACGATCAAGGCAGCGCCTTGCTCATTTTTTCTAGCGGTCGTTGTCATTGTCATTATCGTCTTCAAAATCCTTTTTCGTCGGGTTATTCTGACGGGTCGGATTTGAATTACTATTGGTCCGAACGTTCGGATTCTGCGGGATCCCCGGCGCGATCATTTCGCCCGGCGGCAGTGTCGGATTCGGGCCGTTCGGATTGAACTGCGGATACTGATTCTGCAGGCCGGTGTTTTGCCCGCGTCCCCCGTTCGTAAAACCTAGCCCGCTGCCCGTATTTGAACCGGGCCCTCCGCCCCCTTTACCTTCAGAAAACGGCAGGCGATGCTTAAAGCCGAGGCTGCGGTCTTCCAGAACGACTTCGCGCCCGGAAATACTGATCAGGCGAAAGCGGTCGCCGACGGGATCGTTTAAGCGAAAACCTGTTACTTCGGTCTTGCCCTTTTCCCGCAGGATGGCCATATCGTTATTGCGGTGTTTTTTCTCGACCAATCCGATGTATTCGAAATTGGGCACCGGCGGCTGCTGCACCTGCAGCATTATCTGGTTTGAATAAAGCTTGCCGTCCGGCGTGCGGACCATCACGGTTTTTGAACCTTCACTGGCGATCAAAACAGCCGGGATATCGGCGGTAAGTTTCTGGCTGCTGATAAAATTTGTCGGCAGTTCGCTGCCGTTAAAAAGTATGATCGTGTCCGCCGTAAATTTATCCCCGACCGCTTCCATCCGGAAACTCTTTGAACCGGCATAGATCGACGATGGAGTAACATAGGCCAATGCCTGGGGCAGCGGGGTCGGCGGCGGCGGCGGTTTTGGAGTTACTATCACGACCGGCGTCGGCGACCAGGGTGTCGGCGGCGGCGGCTCGTAAAAAGCAAACACGTTTCGGCCCGCTTCGGAAGAAAATGCGGCCGGGTAGTAAGCCACGGGCTGAGTTAGTAAAGCGACGTCGTCCGGCGACATCGTAACGCCATTGACCACTTCCGCCTGCCGTGACACGGTCGGGCTCGGTGTCGGGGTCGGCTTGGGGCCATCCGCCTTTTTCGCAATAACAAAGCCCGAGAGCGTATAGCTGACAGCAAGCAGTGCTAACCCGCCCAGCACCAAAGCGGCGATTATCTTGTTTCTTTCAGCCGGGGGTTTTCCTTCTAAAAATTTCATATTTACCTCGCTCTGTTACTGCGCTGCCGGCGCCAAAGCACTTTCCGGTGCCGTTACACGGCGGAAATAGGCCGCCAGTTCTATGTGCATACTAACCACTTCACCCAGCGTTTTTCCTTTTCGCTCGATCGGCCTTGTCTGCAGCGGCGGCCCGGTCATGGGTGCGCCCATTTTTCCGCCCATCGAATTTGGATTGGCCGGCGCCTGATACTTCGACAGGTCTTCCTGTTCTTTAGCTTCCGTCGCCTGGAGTTCCACCGTACTGATGACGACAAACTGCGGGCTCGCTTCGATCTCGCCGATGAACCGCCGCAGGCTGGGATAAGTTCCCTCCACCGTCATGTTGATATAAACGCCGGGGAAAAGAGTTTGAAATTTATTCTTACCGCGCTCTCCCTGCGGCTGGTCGTTTCTCTGGCTGACGATCTCCAGCGGAACGTAATCCGGGCCGGCGGTATTGCGTAAATGGTAGGCGGACATCAGTCCGTTGAGCCGATCGTAGAGGCCCGTCTGGCCTATGCTTGCGATCGGCAGATAGCGAAACTCAAAGTCGCTGACACTCTGTTCCAGTTTGGCCACTCTTTCTTCGGTCGTGGTGCTGTCGCCAAATTGTTTCTTGAGACCGGTGAGTTTTGTCTCCTGATCGTTGCGCTGGTCTTTTTTGGTTTTAAGATCGCTCGCCGCCGGGGCAACCACGAGAAAATAAAATCCCAGTACCCCGAGCAAAACCAGCCCGCTAAGGGCCATCACGATCATCTCGGGCACACCGAACATTCCGCCCCGGACTTTGCGGTAAGATTCCGTCATGATCGGCGCGGCCGTGGCCGCCGGAACGCTAGGCATCAACATTGGGGCTTCTGCTTGTTGTTCTTCTACCGGTTCCACCACGGTGTTTTGTGCTTCGAATTCAGGTTCGCGGTTCATTGCTGCACCCCCGAGATCGAATTTGAGGCAGTTTGGTCAGTAGTATCCATTTGCTGCGGCGAAGCATTGTAGTGGGGCGAATAGACCAAATGCACAGTGTATTCGGAATAATCGCCTGACTCGCTTCGCTGCAGGTCCTGGCCGCGCAGTTCCGCGCGAAAGATACCCGATGAATTCATATTGTCGATCATCCCGACCACACTTTGATAGTTGCGGCTAAGCACGCCGAGTTGGATCTCAGCCTCGGTCCGGCCGTTTCTGAGCGCCACGTCGTCTACATTCACGACCGACAAACTTACGCCGCCCGGCAGTATATTTTCCACGTCCGAAAAAAGCCGCGACCAGGAGAATTGCTTCATTATCACCAGCTTGTGGGCAGCCAGTAAAACCTGCTGCTGCTGCGGTGTAAGCTGCTGCCTGACCTGCTGCTCTTTTTCCTGATAGACCTTTAATTCGTCCTCGATCTGCTGGCTGCTGGTTTTGACCAACTGCGCTTCGGAGGTGATATTTCCCCACCGGGCATAAAGGAAAACAAAGGAAATGAATGAAATGAGCAGAATAGCGGCCGAAAGCAGCCACGGAATAGTGCTGTTGCGAAAGGGTTTACTGGAAAGGTTAAGTCTATTGATCACTATCTATCTCTCTAACTACTTATATGGCGGTAAACTCTGGTTTAAACGCAGACTTCAAAGAATACACTTGAAATGATTTTACTTCAAAGTATCTATACCTGGCTATTAGATGCCCCCAGTTACCGTAAAGATCGGCGAAATCCGCTAAAGCATTCTTTTCCACGTTAGATACGGGCAGGCGGTTGCGAAAGTTTTTATTCGCGGCGCGCCGGAAGTGGCATCGCGGCTTCTTCATTCGTCAGGTCGCGATAGGCGCAAACACGGTTTCGGCCGGCCCTTTTGGCCCGGTAGAGCGCTGAATCGGCCATTTCGACCAGTTCTATCGGGTCTTTGGAATCGGTCGGAAACGATGCCACTCCGATACTGATCGTAACCTGGTGCGTATCGGTCCTTTTACCCTGCCGCACTACCGAAAACGGGGCTTCTTCGATGGATTGACGGATCCTTTCCGCCGCCACCAGCCCCTGGGTCAATTCCGCGTCCAGCAAAAACGCGGCAAATTCTTCGCCGCCGAACCTCGCGGCTACATCGCCGGTACGCAGATTTTTGGTGATACAGCCTCCGATCTCTTCCAGCGTGTGGCTGCCCGTTAAGTGGCCGTAGGTGTCGTTCACATTCTTAAAATGATCCACATCCAGCATCAGCACGCAAAAAGGGCGTTTTTCCGCGGCCGACCGCGCGGTTTCGCGGCGCAGCTCGGAAAAGAATGAGCGGCTGGAATGCAAGCCCGTCAGATCGTCATGCGTCACCAGGCGTCTGATCTGCCGGTGGTATTCGCGGTCTACCTCATCAAGCAGCTCAAAGCGCAGCAGAAGCTCGCCTAAGCCTATCTTATCCCCGTTGTGCAGCCATTCCCGGTCGATCTTTTCGCCGTTGATGAACGTGCCGTTTTTTGAATCGAGGTCGGTCAGCAGGTATTTCGTTTCGCCTTTTTCGGCTTCGTAGATGGTCGTGATGCTGGCATGCTGGCGGGACACCTTAAAATCGTTCAGACGGAAATCAGCCCCCAAAGCCCTGCCCAGGATCACCTCTTCGCGCTCCAGCGGCACGGACATCGACATTGAATCGCCGTTCAAAAAAACGAGGGTCGGGCGCAGTTCCCTTTTTTGATTTCTTATTTCGGTTATCGGCTCCGTCATATTACCTGAGATTTAAAACTAGCCCTTATGTCGAATTTATCCTATTTTATTAATGCCGGAGGGCATGTGGTGTCGCATCATCCGAAATAGATAAAAGATGATACCGATAGATTCGATCTATCCTCTATCATCTATCAGTTATCATCTATTCCGAATGATATTTCCTTTCAACAAACTTTAGGACAACACCGCATTTTTAACCCTGTTGACAAGTATCTCTTATGGAAAACCCCCATTGGAAATCGCGAGCCAAGGACGATCTCATAATCGAAGTGTGGGAATACCTGGATTGCGAGTCAGTCGGAGCAAAAGAGCTTTCTGCGATAGAACAGGCCGTGCGCGAACGATTCGGAGACGGCGCTGTTGACAACCCGATGATTATAGCACGCCTGCTGGCCGATGAAGGAGCAGAATTACGCCATCCGGAGATCATGGAACTCTTTGTAAATTATGAGCAAAATGACCCTTACGATGCCATGCTGCGCGGCTTGCTAAAGACCGAAACGCTGAAACAAACGCTCACCACGATAAAACACCTGGAGAATTTTCGCCGCAAATTCACGGGCGATAGCGACAAAAAAGGGCTTCGCCGCCTGCGCGAATTGGGGCTGCGGGGAAAGGCCGAGGCCGCCGCCGCGGGAACTCCCGAGCAAAATGAGATAGCGTCCTGGTTTACCCTCTGGCTGGAAACTCCCGAACTATTTGAGAATTGGGTGGCGATCAGGCAGAGATCTCCTGAGTTCGTGAAAACTTTTGGCACTGGGAGCGTTTAAATGGGAGCGCGGACGTCTCGTCCGCAAAGCGCGGCTTTGTCGCGCTAAATGTTTGAGTTTCGCTTACGATTTTCGAACGCTGGAGCGTTCGTGCGGACGAGACGTCCGCGCTCCCAGTCTTAAGGCTTTCTCTCAGGCTGAACCGCCCTGGGAAGATCGCCGTCATCTACCAGCGGTGTCAGCGGATCTTTCAGCCTAGGTTTTTTGGAGTTGCCCAGCCGCAAAACCGGCGCGATCTTCGGAAACATGATGTCACGGCCGGCCAGCCGCTCGGACCTTTTCAGGATCGCTCCTCCGCGGCCGGCGACCCACAGGTCGTCACTGCCGCGATAGGCCAGCGCCAACAGAGAATTACCGGTAATAACGGGTTGCGACTGCCAGGTTTTTCCGCCGGTTTCCGAGTAAAGCACCATTCCCTGCTCACCCGAAATTATGAGAGATTCTTTCTTATAAACCGCCAGGGCGTAAAAATTCTGCTGTAAATTCGACTCGATATCTTTCCAGTTAACACCGCCGTCATCCGTCCGCAGGACGATGCCCTCGGCGCCGACGATATAACCGGTTTTGGAATCGGCAAACTGAAGGGCGTAAAGTGTCTTGTCATAACCGACCTTATTTTTTTGCCATATCCTGCCGCCGTCTTCGGTGTAAAGAATGACGCCGCCCGACCCAATCGCCACTCCGTGCTGCTCGTCGGTAAAGCGGACGTCCTCCAGCCATTCGCGCGTTCCCGAATCCTGCTTGTCCCAACTGATCCCGCCATCTACAGAATGCAGGATCGTACCCCGCGCTCCGACCGCCCAGCCGGAATTTTCATTTACAAAGTGGAGCCCGTAAAGATCGTCTTCCGAAGAAGTTACTCCTTTTCCCCAACTGATACCGCCGTTGATGGTCCGAAGGACCGTCCCGTTATCACCGGCCACCCAGCCTTTTTCCACCCCGGAGAAACTCACCGCGTTCAGATCTTCCCCGGTGCCAGAGAAAACCGGCAGCCACGAATCGCCGCCGTCTTCGGTCAGGTATATCCGGCCCTTTGACCCGACGGCAAAGCCGTTCGAGTTATCGACAAAAGCCAGGTCGTTCACATCCTCGCGGCCGCCATCGGTCAATCGCTGCCACCCAAAGCCGCCGTCGTCCGTGCGCACCAGCAAACCGTTTTCACCGACTGCCCAGCCGGTAAATTTATCGACGAAAAACAATGAGACCAGGCGTGGTTTTGTGCGCAAAGAGAAAGGCAGCCAGGTGCTGCCGCCGTCGCCGGTCAGCCAGACCATCCCGTTGCTGTCGGTCATCCAACCCTGCTTGTCATCGACAAAGTAAAGCGAGAGAAAATCGGCGCGGCTGAGGATATTTATTTTGTCCCAGGTCTCACCGCCGTCAATGCTTTTTACCACGCAGCCGCTCGACCCGGCCGCGACTATCTTATCCGGCCCAAGCATTACCGCCTCCGATACCTGCAATACCGGGCAGGGATTTTTTATTTTCCAGGTAGCGCCGCCATCCGCTGTCAGCAAAACCGTTCCACCGGAACCGGCCGCCGAGCCGTGCAGGCAATCGGCGAAACTAATGTTGTAGAGATGTTCCGCCGTTCCGCCGGGCATATCGCGCCAGGTCTGCCCGCCGTTATCGGTAGTGATCATTTTGCCGTACGAACCGACGGCCCATCCTTTTTCGGAGCATCCCCCGCCGCCCCCGCTGACGCCGCTGCTGCCGCCGAACGTCACCCCGTAGAGATGGTCCTTTACCGCCGCTCCGATCCTTTGCCACGAGGTTCCGCTATCTGAAGTACTAAGTACCACTCCGCGGGCGCCCACGATGACGGCCTGGGTCTTGCTCCGCGCAAAGACGCCCGACAAGGTCGAACTGACCCCGGAATTTTGCTGTGTCCAGGTAAAACCGCCGTCTTTTGTATAAAGGATGACGCCGCCCGCGCCGACCGCCCACCCGGTTTGTTTGTCCGAAGTGAAATGGATGGAAAGGATCGAGTTTCCCTGCGGCAGAGGATTTTGCCACACCCAGCCCTGGATGCTCTTTCTGTTTTGCCCGGCAGCGCCGGCCGCTAAACAGAGCATTAAAAAAACGCCGGTAATGAGCGTTGGAAATGTAAATGCCCTTAACTTTTTTCTATTACTTTTCACAAAATCTGATCAGCGATCACTATTAACTTTTAACTGTGAACTGGCTTTGCCTATAAAAGTCAGGAATTTGCCTCCTGTTTTGTTCGTGTCTTTAGTGTAATTCGTGGTTTCAGGTCTTAAACTTCGGCAACTAGAGACTTAAGACTGGAACCACACTAAGTAACACGAAAACTGCAAAAACTTGATTTATCTGCATTATTAGGCAAAGCCCGTTTAAAAGTTAATAGTTGTTTACTCTTCGATCTCCGCCACGCCTATATTCACCACGGCATCTTCCAGCAGGTCTTGATCGGCCTTGCCGAGCGAGGCTATTTTGCGCGCCGTCTTATCGGCTATCTCCTGGATCTCGTGGCCGGCATGGCCCTTGAGCCATTCCCATTCTACCTGGTGTTTTTGCGCGGCACGGTCAAGCTTGTCCCACCATTCGAGATTGGTTTTGCGCTTGAAGTTGCCTTTCATCGTTTCCACCACATAACGCGAATCGCTCAATACTTTCACGCGGCAGGCCTCTTTCAAATTTTCCAGCCCGACGGTCGCCGCCGCGATCTCCGCCTGCTGGTTGGTCGCTGCGCCCAAAAATTTACCGACCGCCCGCCAGATGCCTTTGTAGCCGAGCAAGGCGACCGCCGCGGCCCGCGGATTCTCCCGCCCGTTGCTCAGACTTGAGCCGTCGCAGACTATAGTGACTTGTTTCATATATGGAGTTGCTAATAGTCGGAGCGCGGACGTCTCGTCCGCAGCGACGCACAGCGTCGCAAAAAGCCTTTATCCAATAAAATATATTTCAATCGCTGCGCAATCATGCGCACGAGGCAGTTGCGTCGGCCGCGCTCCAGCCTTAAGCCGCAACGGCCTTCTCTAAATTTTCCTCGTTATCGCCGACCTTGACTATATTATTCACATAATCTTCGAAAGTATCATCGTGGGAAATGACGAAAAGCTGGTCGAAGGTGTGTTTTTCCGTGATCTGGCTGATCTGTTCCGCCAGATTTTGCCGGCGTTCGGCGTCCATATTGGTCGTTGGTTCGTCAAAAAACGCCAGCCGCACATCGGACAATTGTTTAAGCAAAGCCAGCCGGATGCTCAGCGCCGCCGCCATTTGCTCGCCGCCGGAAAGGCTCTGAAAGGGGCGCTCATAACCGCCTTCTTCCAGCACCAGGCCGTAATCTTCCGTCCATTTCAGGCTGCGCTCGGGGTTTCCCGTGATCTCGCGAAATATCTGATTGGCTTCATTCGAGACCTGGTAAATGCGAAGCTTTGCCACGCGCGGCGCCGCCTCTTTGAGAGTGTCGCGGATGAATTTGGTCACCTCGCCTATCTTATCCAGCCGGTCTTTTTCCTGATACTCCGCCCGCATTAACGTTCGCACTTCGCTCAAACGGCCGAGCTCTTTTTCCAGTTCACCTTGCCTGTTTTTGGTCAGCGAAAGCCGCGCGTTCGTCTCCGCCAATTCTTTTTCCAAAGACAAAAGCTCGGCCCTGACGACGGTGTGTTTTTCGCGGTCGTAATTTTTTGCAGTCTCGTTAAATTGCTGTTCGGCGCTTTCGGCCCCGGTTCTGATTTTGTCGAACCCGGCGGTCAAATTTTCCAACTCTTTTTCCCGCTCCGGCAGCGCTTTGGCGGAAAGTTCATTGGTCAGATATTCGCGATGCGCGTCGGCGGTGCCATCCCGCTGATCGGAGAATCTGGCCCAGTCCGATTCAAACCCGGCAAATTTTTCCAGCGTTTGCGAGAGAGACATTTTCTTGTCATTAGACGCTGCGATCTCCCGCTCATTACTCCCGACTTTTTCTCTTGTCGCGGCGATGTCCTGCGCTTCGCGCGTAAGTGCTTCAACTCTCCCGCGCGGATCTTTTAATTCGGCTAGCAATTTCTCGGCCTCATCCAGCTCGCCTTCAAACTTCGGCAATTCCGCGGCCCTTTTCTCGGCGGACTTTTTGTCCGTTCCCAGTTTTAAGCCCAGCGCTTTTACCTCTTCGTGCCGTTTTTGCAGCGTTTCCAGCGCCTTCAGGAATTGCTCCGCTTGACGGGCGGTCTTTAAAGCAACCGCGATTTTTACCTGCTCATTTTCCGCCACGCCGATCTCGGCCCGCGTCTCGTCAAACTGGCTGCTGACAAAAGCTTCCAGCGTCTGCCCCTCTTTAAGGTTCAGGCATTTCTCAGTCAGTATCGGGCACAAACCGTTTTTTATTTCCCGCTGAAAACGCTCGTCGCTTTCGAGCTTGGCCTGGAGCGAAGCGATCCGGCGCGTGACCTCGATATCGCGCGTGCTGAGCGCTTCGACTTCGGCCGCGGCCCGGCTTTTTTCCTGCGCCTCTTTAACATCGGCCTCGGTCTTTTTGAAATCGTCGCGCAGGACTATCAGCTTTGCTTCAATGGAGCCGATCTGCGCTTTGTAAGCTTTGGCGTCCGAGAGTTTCCCTCTCAGGTATTCGCGCTTGGTCTCGAGCTTTTTTTGCTGTTCGATCTGCGGCTCGAGCACTTTTATTTCGTTAGCGGCGTTTTCAGACCTTTCCAGCGCCGCGCGCAGGTTTTTCTGCTCGGCTTCCATTTTGATCGCCGCGGTCTCAACCGTTTTTAGCTCGGCCAGAATTTTGTCGCGCTCGCCGCGCTGTTTTTCCAGAGTTTTCAGTTCCGCCAGCGCCGCGAGATGCCGCTGGTGGCCCGCTTCGACGGTCCCGATCTTTTTTACGGCCTCTCTGGCCGTGTCGACCTCGCCTTGTTTCTGTTTCAGCAAAACTTCAGATGTGGCAAGTTCCGCTCGCAGTTTATCCAGCGCCATCTGCGCATCTCTGACCGCCGATTCTTCTTTATCGAATTGCTGCAGTTGCGAGCGTTTTTTATCCGACTCCAGCTTTAATTCACTTAATGCGCCGCCCAGTGCGTCCAATTGTAAAACGATCTCTTTGTGCTCGGCCTCTATGCGATCGAAACCTGCCAATTCCCCTTCCGAGTGCGCGATCTTTTCGCGGACGTTCATTATCTGATTTTCGACATAGCGGGAAGTGGCGCGCAATTTCTCGGAACTCTGGCGGTACTCTTCGACCTTTAATAATTTGTCAAAGGCTTCTTTGCGGCGGGCGGCAGTATCGAGAAAGATGGCGGTAAAAGTTCCCTGCGGGACACCGATGGCGGAGCGAAAAAGAAGCTCCAGATCGGTGCCGGGTTCTACGCCGAGATGTTCGCGCAAAAATCTGCCGACGTCTTCTTTTTTATCAGCGACCTTAACGCCCAGTTCGGGGTCGAAAATATTATAGCCCGTGCCGGTGTCGCGATAGACGGTATAACGCCGCTCGTCCGTGCCGCTTTCGAAGGTGACCAGCACGCTGCCTTTTTTTTCGCCCCGCCGGACAAAATCGTCTTTTTTATAATCGAGCAGATCGAACAGCGCCCACGCCACGGCTTCGATGATGGTGGTCTTACCGGCGCCGTTTTCGCCCACGATCGCGGTCGTCCCCCGCTCGAAATTAAAGGATGAATTTCGATGAGATTTGATGTTCTCCAGTTTTACTTCAACTATATGCATCTATTAGCTTTGCGTTGCTCGCTGCAGGCGGTCCATCAGCGCCGCTCCGAGGCCTGAAACGGCCACCTTTTGGCAATAGATCGTCTCGATCCCGCGCCGGTCGCATTCGCGAAAAAATTCAAAAACCGCATGTGCATATTCTGGCACCGAATGACAGATTTTTACTAATCCCCAGCCGTCTATTTTCTCAGCGGATGCTGTGCCCCTTATACCCCCCATACCAATGTAAGCGAAACGCGGAGCGATCTCCGCTTCTGAGATGTCATCCATCAAAACCACCCGCGCCCGCGGCGAATAATGTTTATGTTTTAGCCCGGGGCTTTTGGCGCTCCCTACCGAATCGCCGTCCGCGTCAATAGCCGCCGCTTTGGTTTCCGGCACCACTTCGCGCAGTTGTTCCAGCGTCACCGCGCCGCTGCGCAAAACCTGCGGAACTTCGCCGGTGCAATCGACCACGGTCGATTCCAACCCGACCTCAGTTTCCTCACCTTTTAAGATGCAGTCTATCCGCCCGTCGAGGTCTTCAAAAACCGCCTGCCAGGTAGTTGGGCTCGGCCTTCCCGAAAGATTTGCCGACGGGGCCGCGACCGGTGTCGCGCACAGCCGCAAAAATTCCTGCGCCGCATCGTTTCCCGGCATTCGAATACCGACCGTATCCAGCCCGGCCGTAACCAGCGGAGAAACTTTATCCGACTTTGGCAAGACCAGGGTGAGCGCACCCGGAAAAAAGGCGGTGATAAATTTTTCCGCGACGGCGGTTACCGCGGATGTTAAAAGGCCTATCTGTTCCAGGTTTGCGATGTGAACGATCAGCGGATTATCCGCCGGGCGGCCTTTGGCCAAAAAGATATTCCCCAGCGCCGCCTCATTAAAGACATCGGCGCCGAGTCCATATACGGTCTCGGTCGGGAAAGCCGCCAGCCCGCCTTTTTTTATAACTTCAGCAGCCTCGGCCGCCGATGTGGTTAAAATCGTTTGCATACAAACCGTCAAAAATTTACATCCTTAACAAACACTTTTCTTTGCCTTAACAAAACAAAGATCGAAGTGTGCAAAGATCATCAAAAATAGTTCAGGAGACATTATATGACGAATAAAATTTTAAGTTTGCTTTCATTCTTTCTCATCCTGTTTTGCTGTGACGTTACGATTTTCGCACAAAAAATTTCCGCGACGGAATTGCCGATGCGCTTTCGCGGCCGGATGCCCGCCGTCGAGGTAATGGTCAACGGCAAAGGCCCGTTTCTATTTGCCATCGACACCGGCGCCCAAGGCACGCTGCGGATCGATAGCTCGCTGGTGGAAAAGCTTGCGCTAAAGAAGAGCGGCGAGGTCCGCGCCGGCGACGGTTCGGGGCAAAACGCGCGCACGCTGGAAACGGTCGAGGTCGATTCCGTCAAAGTCGGCGGCTTCGAATTTCATAAGCTGACCGCGCCGACCCGCAATTACAATACCGCGCCGGACGTCGCTCATATCGACGGCATCCTGGGCTTCGGGCTTTTCTCCGGCCACCTTTTGACGCTGGATTATCCCGGAAAACGAGTGCGCATTGAGAAGGGCGAGCTTCCCGAAGTAAACGGCAAAGACGTTTTGACGCTGGACGATTCGCGCGGAATAGCCATCGTGGACTTAAGCGTGGGCGGACAAAAAATAAAGGCCCATATCGATTCAGGAAATATGATGGGCGGATTTATGCTGCCGGCGGCGATGGTCGAAAGCGCGCAGCTTCTCTCGCAACCGGTGGTCGTCGGAAGGGCCCGGACGGTCAGTAACGATATCGAAATAAAACAAGCCAGGCTGAAAGATCCCATCCGCCTCGGCAGTTTTGAATTTCCCGAACCGACCGTAATTTATCCTTCGCTTTCAGACGCGAATATCGGCGGCCGTATTCTGAGCGAATTTTCCCTTACCTTCGACCAGAAAAATAAGCGTGTGAAATTAAAGAGAACAAAGGCAACCTAAAGTTTAAAGACTTTGATCAGAAAGTTGCCAATTCGAAGATGGGCAAGCCAGGGTAATTTGCAGGTCGGGAAGGGTCGCTTGCGCCCGCTCTTAAATGCATGACGAAAGCAGCCAAAAATTAAAAACGAAAGCAGCGGGCGCAAGCGACCCTTCCCGACCTAAGAGGTTATCATGTTTGCTTTTGTAAAATTGACCCGCGTCAATAAACCATTTAAGAGTAAAAGCGATCATCCCTCGGCTTCGCGGTCGATCGACGCTTCACCGCCGATCCTGCCCGCAATTTTAGCCAGGACCAAAAGAACAATGACCGCCAGCAGCGTTGCCAGAATGGCGTAGGTAAAAAGCCCGGCCAGGCTATCGTCTTCACCCAGGAAATGTTTCATGGCTGTTTTGATCGCCTCGTTCCAGGCCAGGGCGCAGACCAACCCCAGCGCAGCCGAAGCCAAAGTGATCATCGATTGGATCATAGCCTTTGCTTGTGCGACAGATTTCGACATATTTCTCTCCTGCTCAAATTTTTAGTGGAAATAACACTTCCATTTTTGCGATACCCGGACAAAAGTCAACTTTGCTTGTACCGCGAGGCTTTGTTACATTTCAGTTGTGGAGTTGAGCGAAAAATTAAAACAGTTGCCCGTTTCCCCCGGCGTGTATCTTTATAAAAACAACAAGGGCAAGATCATCTACGTCGGCAAGGCCAAGAGCCTGCGCAACCGCGTCCGCCAATATTTCCAAAGCTCAAAAAATCAGGACCACAAAACCCGCGAACTCGTGGCGCGCATCGCTGATCTGGAATACATCGTCGTCGATAACGAGATCGAAGCGCTGGTGCTCGAATCGAACCTGATCAAAAAACACAAACCGCGCTTTAACATCCTGCTGCGCGACGACAAGCAGTACCCGCATCTGAAACTGACCATCAAGGAACCGTTCCCGCGGGTGGTGCTGACGCGGCAGGTCAGGCGCGACGGCTCGCTTTATTACGGCCCGTTTCTGCCGGCCAATCTTGCCCGGCGTACGCTTGATCTGATCAACCGCACTTTTCAGCTTCGCACCTGCGATATCGAGATCGATGGAAAACTGCCGCGCCCCTGCCTGGAATATCACATCAAGCGCTGCCTGGGCCCGTGTGTCAAAGGCCTCTGCACCAAGGCCGAATACACCGCGGCGACGGAAGACGTGCGTCTTTTGCTCGAAGGAAAAAATAAAGAGCTGGCAAAGACGCTCGAGGAAAGAATGTGGCAGTCTTCTCAGGACGAGAAATATGAGCTCGCGGGAAAGTATCGCGACCTGCGAAAGACCGTGCTTGATCTTGCCAACGATCAAAAGATGGCGGCCAGCCCCGACCGCGACGAAGACATTTTTGGTTTTTATCACGAAGGCGCGCGGCTCGCGCTGCAGCTTTTCACCATGCGCGAAGGCAAGATCGTCGGCCGCCGCGAATTTTTCTGGGAAGACCTCGACCCGGAAGGCTTTAACGTGTCGGAATTTTTAGGCGAGGTGCTGTCGCAATATTATTCGACCGATTATGTGCCGCGCGAAATTCACGTGCCCTACGATTTCGAAGACCGCGAGGTGCTGGAAAAAGCCCTGACCGAACGGCGCGGCCGCAAGGTGCGCATCTACGACCCGAAGCGCGGCAAGAAACGCGACATGATCTCGCTGGTCGAAAAAAATGCCAAGCTCGCCTTTGAACAGCGCTTCCGCGTGCTCAAACCCGACACCGAACGCGTGCTCGAAGAACTGCAGGAACTGCTCGAACTGCCGCGCTTTCCCGCGCGGATCGAGAGCTTTGATATCTCGAATATTCAAGGCGCGGAAAACGTGGCGGGCATTGTCGTCTTTGAAAACGGCAAACCGAACCGTTCCGAATATCGCCGCCTGAAGATAAAAACGGTCGAGGGCGCGAACGATTTCGCTTCGATGCGCGAAGCCGTTTTTCGCCGCTATCGCCGCCAGCTCGAAGAAAATAAACCGCTGCCCGATCTGATCCTGATCGACGGCGGTAAAGGCCAGGTCGCTTTTGCCGGCGACGCCATGCGCGAGCTCGACCTCGAAGCCATTCCGCTCTTCGGCGTGGTCAAACCGCCGCGCAAACACAACGCCATTTCGCACCTGCTGCCGCGCGGCATCGACAACGGCCCCGTGCCGTTTGACCCGGACTCGGCTGCCTTTCGCCTGATCCAGCAGATCCGCGACGAGACGCACACCACCGCCGTCCGCTATCACCAGAAACGCCGCGAGATCCGCGACTTCACCTCTGAGCTTACCGCCATCGAAGGCGTCGGCGAAAAACGCAAAATGCGCCTGCTGAGAAATCTCGGCTCGATCACCAAAGTCGCCGTCGCCAGCGTCGAAGCACTCACACCCTTCGTCGGCAAACAAACCGCGCAAAAGATCGTCGAGCATTTTGAGAGACAACGCGCCCTCGCACCGGAAGCCCCGCCAACCGAAATACCCCGCCGCGCCCGCAAGCAGTCAGCAAAGTTAGTTAAACGTGACATCGAAGAAAACTTGGAAGCAGGCTTAAACGCACCAAGCCAAAACTACGGCGTGGATCCTGCAAATAAGTCAGTACCGGGAACGGAGTGACCGGCTCTGAGCGAAGCGAATTTGTTTACCGGACAACGCCTTACGATGTTAGGTAACTTCAACTTTACAGTCGGCGGAGCCGACGAAAGATAGTAGCCCCAGGCGGCGCTACGCTTGCCTGGGATAACCAGCCCTAAAATTTAAAAGCCGGCTTTAGCGGGTGGCAGAAATGTATTGCAAAACAACTTGTTCGGTGCTAATCTCGCTGGCAAAAGCTTATTGGACTTACGCGGATTCTGTTCACTCTCATCCACAGGAAAATAGTTAATGCCGTATAAAGACTTACATGAAGAACCTTTTGACGAAAGCACAATTACAAAATTAGAGATATTTGAGGATTATGCTCAAGCATGGTTACCGACCTGGTTGATGCAGAGTGTCCCTCAAGTCGCCGTTTTTGATTTTTTTGCTGGAACTGGTTATGACAAAAGCGGCATAGCGGGAAGTCCGATACGTATTTTAGAAAAAATTAAAGAACAAGTTGGGTATATTTTTCAAAAGAAGGTCAAAGTCTCTGTTTATCTAAATGAGTACGAACCTGGCAAGAAAGACCAAATAAAATTTGAATTGTTAAAAGAGGCATGTTCAAATTATCTTGAGCAAAATAAGGACGTCGGACGCGCCATTGATATAACTTTTTTTAATGAAGACGTTGAAACGCTTTTTCCTAAACTCTTATCTACAATAAAAAATTTTCCTTCCTTAGTTTACTTTGATCAAAATGGGATTAAATTTCTGTCCGAAAAATATTTACTGGAATTAGAAAAGAGTCGACAAACCGATTTTCTTTATTTTATTTCGTCTTCTTATTTATGGCGTTTTGGAGATAGTGAGGAATTTAAAAAGCATTTGGATATAGATATGGTTATTGCCAAGAATGAGCCTTACACTCATATTCATCGTAGTATTATTAATCAGTTAAAAAAGAAATTGCCTGATAATACAACCCTTAAGCTCTATCCTTTCTCCCTAAAAAAGGGGGCCAACATTCATGGGATAATTTTCGGTGCTTCTCATCCTAGGGCAGTAGATAAATTTTTATCGATAGCGTGGAAAAGAGCGCCGGATAATGGGGCAGCAAACTTTGACATTAACGATGACGAGGCAAAGGCGCAAGCTAGTCTGTTTGAGGCTGCTAAACTTATAAAAATAGATGAGTTCAAAGAAGATGTAAGAAGGAAAATTCTTTCTCGACAGATAACTAACAATTTTCAGCTTCTTGATTTTGCATTTGATGAAGGGCACTTAGGATCTCACGCTGCAGAGTGCCTTAAAGAGATGAAAAAGAACGGTGAAGTATCTTATGAAGGTCTATCGCCATTGGTTACTTATCAAAATGTCGCCAAAAAGCGTAAACTAGAGTACAAGGTCACGTAATGAAATATTCAAAAATTGAATGGACAGAAGCAACTTGGAATCCGTCGGTTGGTTGTGACAAAGTATCGGCCGGCTGTAAGCATTGTTACGCAGAAGTAATGGCTAAGCGGTTGCAGGCTATGGGCTCGGCTGGGTACCTAAACGGATTCAAATTTAACATAATGCCGGACCGTTTAGATATCCCGGTAAAAACCAAAAAACCAACAAAGTTTTTCGTAAATTCGATGAGCGATTTGTTTCATGAAAAAATGCCTTTCGAATTTCTCGATCAAGTATTTGAGACAATACAGAACACGCCTCGTCATACTTACCAAATTCTGACCAAACGAGAAGCAATTTTAGAAAAATATTTTCGTACTAAAAGCGTTCCAGATAATGTTTGGTTAGGCGTTACTGTTGAAGAGGGCAAAAGAAAAAATAGAATTGATGCGCTAAGAAACATCGATGCAAAAATTCGCTTTTTATCAATTGAGCCTCTTTTGGAAAGCGTTGGAAAACTCGATCTGGCAAATATTCATTGGGTAATTGTTGGCGGTGAGAGCGGCCACGGTGCTCGGCCAATGAAACCTGAGTGGGCTATCGACATTCAAAAACAATGCGACCAACAGGGCGTTTCATTCTTTTTCAAACAGTGGGGCGCTTGGGGCGCAGACGGGCAAAAGCGCAATAAAAAAGCAAACGGGCGCATTCTCTTGGGCAAAGAATGGAACGAAGAACCTATTTATTATCCTGCAGCGGCCTAGTGGCAATTTCAATGGTGCCGTCTTCTTTATGAATAATCGTTCTATGACTTTCCTGTAGTTCATCAATGTGTTTGCCGCGAATTGCCCCTCTAAAATCGTATCCTGGGCGCATTTCGTCTTCACCTATATATCCCAGCAGCCACTCGTTTACCTTGCAGTCCAGCACGAGGTGAATTCGGTCCACATTGCTGTTATTTTCCACGCGGTGTTTGAGGCCGAAGTCGAGGTACCATAGCTCGCCTTCTTTCATATCGACTCTTTCCCCATCCAGATAGAATTCGATGAGGGGATTGGTGATGATGGGGAGGTGGAGGCGGATGGTGCCGTCTTCGATGCCGATAAAGTAATCTTTGTGCTCTTTGATCTTTGCGCCCGCGGCGAGGCGCAAAAAACGCACCGATTCTTTTTCGCACTTTATTTCATCCAGCACGAAGCGCACGTAAGGCGCGCGTTCCAGCGTTGCGGTGTCCAGATAAGGTTCTTCGGGTGCGTGATGGGGCAGGATCGAATCGGCGCGGCCGCCGATGGAGCGCAGCGAGACGCCGCTCCAATCGCCTTCGTAATACTGCTGGTTGAAATGCGGCGTCCATTCCGCGGACCCAATAACGGCCAGATCGCGCTTTAGCAGCGCGGCGTCAAAGCGCTGCGGAAACTTAAAATATTTCGGCATTTTTGATCGAACGGTTCACCCAGCAAGACTAGTCAACGATAAAGACGGTCTGCTGGGTGGCTTTGGTATTGGCGATATTATCGGCGACGGTCATTCGCAGCAGATAATTTCCCGGCGAAAGGGTTTGCTGCTTGATCGAGCCGCGAACCGGAATACGCGCCAGGTCGAGATTCCCTTTCGTCACCAGCGGGCGCAGGTCGGTATCGATGACCGTCTGGCCGTTTGCATTTAAGACTTCCACCCGTGTCGCCAGTCTTACGCCTTCGGTGGCGTGCGCGGCATTATAAACAAAGTACATAAAATCCAGCGTAACGGGCCGGTTAAAGCGGCGATCGACGCTGAACTGGACTTGTGCGGGGGCGGTGGCCGCGTTGTCCGTTTTGCCGGCACCTCCGACCAGTTGGCCGCCGAGAAACAGGCTGCCCAGGGTTAGCTGGTTTTTAGAAAGATCGGGTATCTCTATCCACTGGGCGGCGGCGCCCATAACCCCGGTCTGGGTTTCGCGAACCTGCACCTGCACCTGGTATACGCCGGGCGCTAGCGGGGTTTTTTCACTATAAATGACGTTCTGCTCCGCCCCGGAATTCGGGTTAATGGTCAGGCCGGTCTTAAATGTGCCCGCCTTTTTTCCCTGTTCGTCAAAAATGACAGCCATCAGCTCGACCGCGGCAGGTTTGTCGTTTTTCTCACCGTAGCTAAGCGCAGCGGTGGCAACCTGGACCGAGCTGCCCAATACGCTGCCTACATTGGGCACGTCAAGATAACTCAACGAAAGCAGCACCGGGATATTCTTTTTGCCGGTTCCCTTGGCCGAGGCATCGCCGGATTTAGCGCCGGGCTTCTGCCAATTGGTAAGATAACCGCGCTGCTGACGAACTTTAAGATCCGGACGGCCGGTTACTTCCACTTCTATGCTTTTGAATTTTTTGGTCAGCAGCTCGCTCTTTTCCGGTGTCCACGCCAAAACGTAGTAGCTGGAATTTTCATCCACCACCTGGTCGATCCATTTATCGAAATAGTTTTGATTTTTCAGGAAACGCCCCCCGGTCAAATTGGAAAGCGTCGCCATTCCTTCCTGGCTGGCCATCTCTTCGCCGATGCGGCCTTTATCCAGCCTTCCCTGCAGATCGAAAGGGCGCTCGCCCGTCGCATCGCCGGCGGCCAGGCTGAAAAGCCCGCGCGCATCTATCGTATAAATAGAAGAACCCGAGCGTGTCGCCAGGTTGACCGCGCGCTCCAGGCCTTCGCTGGTAGCATAAACGACATGTTTATTCTCAAGATAAAATCCGTCGGAGATAAAGAAAACCAGTTTTCTTCCTTTCAATCCGTTTACCGACAACAAAAGATTTTCCAGCGAACTGAGAGTGTTTTTTGTCGCGGCAGCCATGCCGGACACGATATTGTTGGCGCGCTGTTTAACCATATCCAGCGCCGCGGCGTACTGTAAGGTCGTAGATTTCTTGGTGTTGTAGCTCTGGAGCATCTTTTCAACATACAACCCGGCGGCCTGCTTGTCGTCATTAAGGATCCGCACCGCGACATATTCCGGCAGCGGCGGCTGGTCGGTATCGCGATAGGTATTGGGCATCACTCTTAATTTCGCCAGCGCGTCGCGCAAAACAGTTTTGTTGTTAGTGAACTGCTGCAAAAATCCCAGGTTGCCGCTGGCGGCGATGATGATCACCTGATCCTCCGGCATCATATCGATATCGATAAAATGCGTGATCGCCAGGCGGGCCGTCGCCAGGCTGGTCAGAGACAGATGAAAATCATCGACAAAGAAAACGACCTTACGGTCGCGCAGTGATACGCCCGGGGCCGGGGTAGAATTTGTCGCGGGCTGTTGGCCGTTCACCGTTTTACCTTCCGTAAAAGAAGAAACGCTGCGGTTAGCCACTACCGGTTCAAAAAAATCGATCTTGACCGGCTTGCCGTCGATCTTTAAGACAAACTGCTCCGGTTTGAGGCCTTCGACAAATTTACCGTTTTTGTCCACGACCGTAACGTCCGTCTGGATCAGATCGGTTTCGATCCGGATAACTTCATCACCTTTATTATCCTGTGCCTGGGCGGAGATTGCCGCAGAAACCAGCAGAATAAAAACCAAAGAGCTTCTTAAGATAGAGTTGATCGTAATACGCATAAATTGATAACCCGGCCTTTCTTGTGAAGAGTATTATCTTAAGATATAGCGGCCAAAGTAACAAATATTTTTTAGCGGGTAGTCTCCTAAATTTGAATCGCTCACAATGTCTGCAGCCGGGCGTTAGCGCGGGCGAAGTCTTTAGCTGCTGTATTAAAAATAACCATTCGGAATAGATGATAACGGATAGATGAAGATAAGAGATCGAATCTCTCAGCTATCATCTATGATCTTTCATCTATTCCGAATGGTGATTCACAAACCAACACCGCAGTTTTAGGGCAGCGCGGCTAAAACCTTACTGCTTTTTCACATAGCTTTTATGCAGCACGACCTTTTGCTTTTCATCACGCGATTCAAATACCACGGAGTCTTTTTCATCGCGGGTAACGTTGGTCATTCGCGAGTTGACGGTCTCTTCCCTGGCCGCCCCCTTGTCTGCGTTGTCCATAAATGTCTGAACGGTTTGCGGCTTTAGCTGAATAAAGGTTTTGTCTTTGGTCAGTTCCGCGACAGCTTCGGTGGCGGTGGCCCGCAGAAGTTTCGGCCAGAGTTTTTTGAACAGCGCATTTGAAGCATAGACATCGGCGCTGTTGATCTCGCCGTTGATGACAAAGGCATAACCGATCACGTTAGGCTGGCCTTCGATAATAGCCGCCAGCTTTTTGATGTATTCATCGGTGGTGGCTGCGACCTGTTTATTTTCCAGCGCCAGTTGCAGGCTCGATTGCGACGTGGGTGAATTGACCTTGGCGCCGACGTTGGCGCTAAGTTTATCCTGAGCTTTACTAACTTCTTTCCAGACCTCGCCCTGCGAGCGGGAAAGGTTGGCCGCGAGTTTCAGGTCGCGGGTGACCACGCGCTCATTCGAAGAAGAAAATTTTTCTTTATCCTCGCCTTTGCGCTGTGTCCAGCGTCCGCTCTCGACACAATAGGCCGAGATCTTAATTCTTCCGGATTTGATCGGCAGAATAATATCGACGGCTAACACGCGGTCCTGCTTGCCGCCTTTGACGATATCGCCGGATTGAATAAAAACTTCGAACGACGTCGATACGTTTTCGACCTCGAGCTGGTTCACATCACCGGTCTCATAGACGATTATCAGGTCCTTGGCCATCGCTTCCTGCAGCGTGAGAAGGTTTTTATGCCCCATCGCATCTTTGCCATAGATAAGATACACGCTCAGATTTTTGTGAATATAAGGGGTGGAAATTTTTGTATTTTGCGCACTGGCCGCCGATACCGCGCCGAGTGTCAAGATCAACAAAGCCAAACTAATACAGATCTTTCGTAAATTCATAACAGACTACTCCTATAGGATCAGATTTTAGGGGAGATCACTACTTGTTGATTAATGAACGATGGGCGGGAAATTATCTTGCAGGAAAAATTTGTCGGAGCGCCGAATTTATTCGGCTATTCGTGTTATTAGTGCCATTCGTGGCTAGTCAGTACCGGGAACGCAGTGACCGGCTCCGAGCGGAGCGAGTTGGTTTTACCGGAGCATTACGTAGCTGATACTGGGTTTGCTGCGCTTATTAGCCGGTCACTACGTTCCCGGTACTGACCTGTTGCCTCTTAAACGCAATAATTTTTTGCAACCTTATTAAAAGACTCGACCTGTTGGGCCTGCCAGTCTTCATCTTTATCTAATTCTTTGGCCATGATAGCCGCGACTTTCGGGGCAATTTCGATCGCCGCTTTTGCGTCGAGAAAAAGAGCACGCGTGCGCCGCGCGAGAACATCCTCTACCGTGCGCGCCATTTCATTTCGTACGGCCCAGACTACTTCGGCAGCGGTATAAAACAGTTTGGGATGAAGTTTTTCCGCGAGACTCTCGTCCGAGGCCGTCATTTTTCTGATCTGGGATGCATCAGAGCCGTATTGAGCAAGGTCATCCAGATGCGAAGTGTCTTCAATATATCCGTGTATTTTAAGCTCTTTTGTCACACACGGCTTTTCCGGCAGGTCCGCCAGCATCAACGCCTGGTTCACGGCGTCTTCGGCCATCCGGCGATATGTCGTCCACTTGCCGCCGGTAACGGTCAAAAGCCCGGCGTTGTTTATTTCTATCGTGTGGTCGCGCGAAAGCGCAGCCGTATTTGCCGAGCTTTTTGCGCCGCCCTCTTTTACCAGCGGACGAATGCCGGTAAATACACTCAGAATATCTTCGCGGGTGGGCGGTTTGTGCAAATATTTTTGTGACGTGTGGAGAATAAATTCGATCTCTTCGTCGAGCGCTTTAGGTTCCAGCGGGGTCTCATTAACCGGCGTGTCCGTAGTGCCGACCAGGGTATGGCCGTGCCAGGGGATCGCAAACAAAACGCGGCCGTCATCGGTGCGCGGGATCATTATCGCGCTCTCGGAAGGCAAAAAAGACCGGTCCAGTACTATATGGATACCCTGGCTGGGCGCGATCAGTTTTTCGCTTTCCGGATCGACAATTTGCCGCACGCCATCACAAAAAGCGCCGGTCGCATTGATGACCACTTTCGCCTCGGCGCGAAACACTTGCCCGGTTTCTTCACCGCTGAAATTAACGGCGTCTATCATCCCCTGCGCGTTTTTTCTGAACCCGAAAGCCCGCGTGTAATTCAAAACCGTAGCGCCATGCTCTACCGCGGTCCGCGCCAGGCTGATCAAGAGTCTCGTGTCATCGAATTGCCCGTCATAATAGATCACGCCGCCGCGCAGGCCCTCGGTCTTGATCGTCGGCAGGCGTTTGAGAGTTTCTTCCTTGGAAAGCATCTGCGATCTGCCGAAACGATATTTCGCCGCCAGCAGATCGTATACTTTTAGCCCGACGCCGTAAAAAGGCATCTCCCACCAGTCGTAATTCGGCACGATGAAAGCAAGATCATGGACCAGGTGCGGAGCGTTCTGCCGCAAAATGCCGCGCTCTTTAAGCGCTTCCATTACGAGCGAAATATTTCCCTGTTCAAGATAGCGAACGCCGCCGTGCACAAGCTTGGTCGACCGGCTGGAAGTGCCCTTGCCGAAATCATGCTGCTCGAGCAGAAGCACTTCGTAACCGCGCGAAGCCGCGTCGACCGCGCAGCCCATGCCCGTCGCGCCGCCGCCGATAATGACCATGTCCCACGGCCTGGTACGCGCGCGAACGCGGTCGATCATTTCGTCTCTTTGCATAATATGGAGCGCGGGCATCCTGCCCGCTTAGGTCGCGCAGCGATCTAAATTCGTTTTATTAGTGCGAGATTAGCGCAGACTAACCGCGCTTGCAGGCGGGACACCTGCGCTCCCCGGATTACGGCCGCTTACCGCCGCTTTAATTCTCCCATTTCAGCGCGCGCTTCACGGCTTCATTCCATTGCGCGCGCATCGCTGCGACTTTTTCGCGCGGCATTTGCGGCTCGAAGCGTTTATCTTCCTGCCAGGTTTCTGCCAGATCTCTTTTAGACCGCCAAAATCCGGTTGCCAGCCCCGCCAAAAAGGCGGCGCCGAGCGCCGTGGTTTCGGTATTTTTTCCTCGCACCACGGGAATGCCCAGAACGTCCGCCTGAAATTGCATCAGAGTTTCGTTCTTGGTCGCGCCGCCATCGACGCGCAATTCTTTCAACTGAATTCCGGAATCGGCATGCATCGCGTCAACCAGATCGGCGGTCTGGTAAGCGATCGATTCCAGGGCGGCGCGGGCGATGTGCGCCTTGCCGGTGCCGCGCGTTAAGCCGATGATCAAACCGCGCGCGTCCTGGTCCCAGTGCGGCGCTCCCAGCCCGGCAAAGGCAGGAACAAAATAGACACCGCCGCTATCTTCGGCCATATTTGCCAGCGCTTCGACATCAGCGGAATTTTCTATCACCCCGAGCGAATCGCGCAGCCATTGCACCACCGCCCCGCCGATAAAAACGCTTCCTTCGAGCGCGTACTCGGTTGTGTCGCCGATCTGCCAGGCCACGGTCGTCAGCAGCCGGTTTTTTGATCGGGCGGGCTTGGTCCCGATGTTCTGCAGCATGAAGCATCCGGTGCCATAAGTGTTTTTGCTCAAGCCTTTTTTCAGGCAAAGCTGGCCAAACAAAGCGGCCTGCTGATCGCCCGCTAACCCTGAGATCGGGATGCCGTTTAATTCGGGGACGGCGCTGACTTCGCCGTAAATTTCCGAAGAAGAGCGCACTTCAGGTAAGAGGATTCGGGGAATATTGAATATCCGGAGCAATTCGTCATCCCACGCTAACTCGTTGATATCAAACAACATCGTGCGCGAAGCATTAGAGACGTCGGTCAAATGCCGTTCGCCGCCCGTCAATTTCCACACCAGCCACGAATCAACCGTTCCGAAAGCCAGCTCGCCGTGTTCGACCGACGTTCGCGTGCCGTCAATATTTTCCAACAGCCAGTTTATTTTGCTGGCGGAAAAATATGCATCGACCTCCAGCCCGGTTTTTTGCCGGATAGTTTCGGCGTGTTCGTACCGTATCTCATCGCAAAAAGCTGACGTTCGCCGGTCTTGCCAGACGATAGCGTTATGTATCGGCTCACCGGTTTTCTTGTTCCAGATTATCGTGGTTTCGCGCTGGTTGGTAATGCCGATGGCGGCGATGTCTTTTTTGGTAAGGTTTGCTGTTCGTAAAGCTTCGAGTGCGGTTTCGATCTGCGTTTCCCAGATTTCCCGCGGGTCGTGTTCGACCCAGCCGGCGCGCGGGTAGAATTGCGTATATTCCTTCTGCCCGGTGGCGATAACATTTGCTTGCGCGTCAAAAATGATCGCGCGGCTGCTGGTCGTTCCCTGGTCGAGTGCAAGAATATAGGGCATAAGCTATTTGTAATTCCCGCTTGCCCACTGCACCGTCGGCTCGACCCATTCTTCCAGCGGCTTATAAAGAATGCCGTGGCCCGTTCCGAGTTTTAGCTCGATCTCTTTATGGTGGTTTATATCTTTCGACTTCGTGAAAAAGTCGGCGCAGCTTCCCGCGCCTTTGTTGTCTTTGTAGTCGTAGACCGAAAGCACATTACCGGCCAGGTCGATATCAAATCCTTCGTGATAGCCTTCGCCGCAGCCGGCGAGCAGCACAAAATTCAAATCCTTGTTGTGGAGTATGGAAGAAATTTTATGTGTGATCGCGCCGCCCTTCGACGCTCCGGCCACCGTGATATTTGCCGGCGGCACGCCGCCTTTTAGCAGAGAGTTGATCTGTTCGGCGATCTTCTGGGCATATTGTATGACATTGGTATTTTTCGGACGGACTTCGCTAATGACCACAAATCCGCGATCGGCAAAGGTATCGAGAATTTCCGCGTATTCGTATCTGCCGAATTCCGGGCTGACAGCATTTTCCCCACCCTGATCTTCGATAATGCGTCCGTGAAGATAAAAAAGATAGCGCGCCTTCGGATCGGGCGTCTGCGGAGCTTCGGTCAATATCCGCGCGTCGGGGATCGTTTTGGCAGCGGCTTCTTCATACTGTTCGTGCGGCGAATCAGGGATCAGGCTTTGCTTTCCGCAGCCGGAAAATCCCAAAAGCCCTAAAAAGCCCAAAAGAGTTGCCGCAAATATTAAAACGATCAAAGCCTTTTTCATAAAGCTAACCTCTTTCGCAACGCCGGCTCAATAGGTAGTCGGTTTATCCGAATGCGGCACAAAGCATTTCCGGCAGCGGGCCTCGTATTTGTTGCTGGCGCCCACTTCGACCAGCTCTTCCGATTCAAAAGTGCGCTGGGAATAATTTGCGGTGCTGCCGCATTTGACGCAGATGGCGTGGGTCTTGGTAATAAATTCGGCGATCGACAGAAGCTGCGGCATCGGCTCGAACGGTTTGCCGGTGTAATCCTGGTCAAGGCCGGCGATAATGACGCGAATGCCGCGCAGCGCGAGCTGGTTGGCCACCTCGAGCAGTTCCATATCGAAAAACTGTCCTTCATCGATACCGATCACGTCTACTTCGCTGTCGACTTTTTCCAGAAGTTCCCGCGCCGTCGAAACCGGTATGGACAGATGTTTTAAGCCGGAGTGCGAAGCGATCTCTGCTTCCGAATAGCGGTTATCTATCTGAGGCTTAAAGACTTGCACCTTTAGCCGGGCGATTCGCGCGCGGGTCAGGCGGCGGATAAGCTCTTCGGATTTGCCGGAAAACATCGAACCGGCGATCACTTCTATCCAGCCGATCTCAGGGTGCCGGTGTTTAACGCGTTCTTCGTTTGTGTCGTGAATTAATTCTTCAACCATTAGTGTTTATTTATTTAAGAATGGAAGAGATTATCACACAAAAACCGGTGCGAGTCTAAGACGCCTTTTTCTGCTATGCTGGAGAGAAGATGGAACTTAAACTCTGTCCGATATGTGAAAAGCCTTACCTCGCCACAGACGAGCACTGCCCGCATTGCCCCCGCGATCCGTTCGAAGGAAAAGAAGAAAGCTACGGCAGTTTGGGCTGTATCGTGATAGGTATCCTGGCCTTGATCGGCATGATCATCTTTTGGATGGTTTTGTTCCTAAGCTTCTTTGTTCGCTAAAATTTTTGAACGGCTCTTAAACTCCCTCCTTACAAAAGAGGGGAGGCGCGCGCTTCGCGTGACGGGGTGGTTCTATGGAGCGCGGGCATCCTGCCCGCATTAATTCTTGTCAGTAGCGTCGGTGTTAGCCGATGCGTTCTTGTCAGAACCGGAGGCGGTAGCGACCGGGTTCTTGTCAGTAGCGTCGGTGTTAGCCGATGCGTTCTTGTCAGAACCGGGGGCGGTAGCGACCGGGTTCTTGTCAGTAGCGTCGGCGTTAGCCGATGCGTTCTTGTCAGAACCGGAAGCGGTAGCGACCGGGTTCTTGTCAGTAGCGTCGGCGTTAGCCGATGCGTCTCTTATCAGAACTTACGCATCGGCTAACACCGACGCTACTGACCCGCACCCAAACCACAAATAACACCAAACTCTGAAAACTCTGCCCACTTACCCAAATCCTCTCTCGCCATCTTCATCCAACATTAATATGATGAAGCTCTGTTTGCGGTGTGCGGGTCAAACCACACGGTTTGGGCTGTGCACGCCGGGCATGCTTGGCAGCCCGGGAGGCGGCTGAACCAAGGGCTGCTGCCTCTGAAAGTCATAGCAAACCCGCATCGTATGCTTTAGCGCTCTGCGGGCATAAACCCTGTATTTAAGGCTAGCCTGCGTTCTGCTCGTGGCGTCAGGTGAAAGATTAATTCGGGCCAACCGCTGCGAGGCCTGTTCCCGCCCGATTTCTCCTCGCATGTCGCATTGTAAAACCAAATGAAAAACGGCTAAGCGTGTAGTACAGGATTTCATCTCCGCCTAAAAACCACGGATGGCCGCCGCGCGGTGAAGCGTCACCGCGAGTGGATCCCCGCCGCCGCAAACAGACCAAAAGAGTAATAAGTAGAAGCATCGCGCCTGGCAAAACAGTTCAGAGTTCAAACTTTAGCTTGTCTTTGATCTTAAGCCAGGACAAGCTGAAGCTTGAACTCTGAACTGTTTACTTAAAACCCCGCGATCGCCCCGGCCATCTCATCAATGACAGGCGTTATGTCCGTCTTGCGTGTTTCGTTGTTGCAGAAAATGACAAAAGCGAGGGTTTCATCCGGCGTTTTGGCGTAGCCTGCCAAAGAGTTCACATAAGTTATCGAACCCGTTTTGGCCAGAACTTTTCCGGCAAAATTTGCCAGCCTGCCGCGCATCGTGCCGTCGGTGCCGGCTACAGGCAAAGAATTTTTGAACGCTTCGGCGTGTTTCATCTGAAGCGCAAAAACTAATAATCGCGCAAGTGTTTCAGGCGATATCATATCCAGCCGCGATAAACCGGACCCGTCGTGCAGCGCTATTTCACCTGACGCGATCCCGTTTTCCACCAGCCATTTTTTAATGACCGTGGTGCCCGCCCGGTCGTCGCTTCGCACGGCATTTACCCTTGCATCTTCATCGGGCGCCTCCGCGCCGAATTTTTTGCCGAGGGTGCGCAGCATCAACTCCGCATAAAGATTGACGCTGTCTTTATTCGTTCTTCGCACCACCTCGGCTAACGGTTTGCTTTCGATCGCGGCCAGTTCGACCGCCTTGCTTTCATTGAGCTTATCTTTCGACTGCCAATCTACCGCGCGCGCATTGCCGCGGACGGTTATGCCGCGTTTTTCCAATTCTTTTTTTAACTCCTGCGCCGCCCAGAGCGCCGAATTCGGCACGGCGATCCGAGCTTTTTGGACTGTACCGGCCTGTTTGTCGCCCCAAACATAAACCGTGTTCGACCCGAATTTACGATTGATACCGACGGCCTCGACCTTGTCACCCGTCAGCGTTTTCAGGTCGCTTTCGATGCTGATCTGATCGCCTTCGGCCTTTTGCGTTTCGGCGGATACTTCGATATCTATCTGATTGTCGTTAAATGTCAGCGCCGCGGCCTCCGCGCCGTAATACCATTGAGCGTCGGCCCACAGCCAGCCGTCGCCCAGGCCTTCACCGCTAAAATAACTGCCGTCGCCGGCGATGTCGCCTTCGATCCGCCGCAGTCCTTTGTTTTTCAGCGTATCGGCAAGCTGGGAAATTTTTTCCGAAGACAGGTCCGGGGCGCCGCGCCCGTAAAGGGTTAAACTACCGGCAAGTTTGCCGTCACCGTCTATTTTTTCATTTCCGTAGACTGAGGTCTTCCAGCGAAAATCCGCGCCGAGCTTATCGAGCGCGGCGGCGGTCGTAATTAATTTGAGCGTCGAAGCCGGGGAAAAAAGTTTTTGCGCCTCGCGCGCAGCCAGTACCCGGCCGTCCTTTAAACTAAGCACGATCACGCCCCAGCGGGCGTTGGAAAATTCACTATTGTCGATTGCGGTGTTTATCTTTTGCGCCAGCGCAACGTCTTTCGGCTGCGTGGAAATTTCCAGTTGTGCGGGTAATTGAATATTGCCGGCGGGCAATTCGACCGGGCTGTCCGCTGCCGGAGGCGGTGTTTGTTGTGTTGCGGAATTGTAATGACAGGCGGCAAAAAAAGTTAAAAGAAGAGTTAGGAGGAATACGACTGTCGGGCGTGCTTTCATTTTGTCTAGGCGGCGATGGCGGCCTCACGCGCGACGCGCAGGTCGCTCCCGGTCATTTCGGCGGGTTTTGAAATATCCAGCAGCGCCAGAACGGTCGGCGCGACATCGGCCAGCGAGCCGCCGTCTTTTAAACGCCAGCGGTGTATTCCGGTATCGACCAAATGAAAAGGCACGGGATTGGAAGTATGCCCGCGGTCGAATTCACCGGTTTCCCGGTTTAATATTTGCTCGCAATTGCCGTGGTCTGAAGTGATCAATAAAGTTCCGCCCAGGTCTTGAATAAGACCAAAAATAAGGCCGAGATTAACGTCGATATCCTCGATAGCTTTTACCGTGCGTGGAATGCTGCCGCTATGGGCCGCAATATCCGCCGAAGCAAAATTAACAACGAATACGTCTGTCTTTCCGGCGTCCAGCTTTTCCAAAAGCCAGCCGGTTATTTCAGCCAGGGGCGTTTCCGGATTGGCCGCGCTGCTGGAAGAAGGAACGATCAGCCTTTCTTCAAAGAGATGCTTTTCTTCCGGGCACCCGTCGAAATAATGCGTCACGTACAATTCTCTTTCCGCTTCCGCGATGCGGCAATTGCGGATCGAATTTTGCGCAAAGATCGCAGCCAGAAAATTCCTTTCATCGCGGTTTGGAAAGGCCGCGGTGAGATTAAGGCCCCATTCGGAATCGGTGTCGTAATCGGTCAGGCAATAAACATCGAGCTTAGGCTTGTCCGTCTCGACTTCGGTTTCTAACTCCAAAAAGGTGACCGCGCGAACCAACTGGCGCATCCTGTCGCCGCGGTGATTAAAAAAGATGACGGCGTCGCCGCTTTCGATCTTTCCGATCGGGGCGCCGTCGTTATCTTCGATAACCACGGGTTCGATCATTTCATCCGTCACGCTGCGCTGGTATGAAGAGCGGATGGCATCGACCGGGTCCGTGGCGCGTTCGCCTTCGGCATGGGCCAGCATCGTGTAGGCGCGGGCGGTCTTGTCCCAATTCTGCTCTTTATCCATCGCGAAATGGCGGCCGCAAAGAGTGGCGATCTTGCCCGTTCCGATATCGGCGAGTTTTATTTCCAGCGCCTCGACAAAAATGTCCGCCGAACTCCAGGCAACATCCTGGCCATCAAGAATGCAGTGAATAAAAACCTTTTCCACCCCGCTCAACTTTGCCATGCGGAGCAGCGCAAAAAGATGCTCCTGCGAAGAGTGGATCTTGCCGTTTGAAAGCAGGCCGATCAGATGCAGCGCCGTGCCGCGCTCTTTGACAAGCTGCATCGCCCGGGTGAGTTTTGAATTTTTAAAGAATTCGCCGGTTTCAATAGCGTGGTCGATCTCCTGCAAACTGGTTTGCATTACACGGCCGGCCCCGATCGTCATGTGGCCCGATTCGGAAGTGCCCGGTTGATTATCCGGCAGCCCGACGTGGGCGCCGGAAGCCTGCAGCAAAGTCATCGGGTAACGCGCGCAGATCTGGTCGTAGTTAGGGGTTTGCGCCATCGCGATCGCGTTGCCCTCGGCGCGGAGGGTATATCCCCAACCGTCCAGGATCATCAGCACCAACGGTTTCCTTGCTTGACTGACCAGTTGCATAAAATAAACTCTAGTAGGCCCACGGGGCCGGGCGCTCCATCCAGCGCTCGGGAAATTTCAATGGCGTAAATTCGTATTGCGCATAAAGCCCGTGCGCATCTCTAGTCGCCAATATCCAGCGCCGCAAATTTTGTAAATCAGGGTCTGATAGTATAGCTTCCATCAGCCTTTTGCTCAAGCCTTTTTTTTGATACGCCGTCAGGATAAAAACGTCGCCGATATAGGCAAATATCGCTTTATCAGTAATTACGCGCGCAAAACCGACCTGCTCATCGCCCCTATAAACTCCAAAACAGATGGAATTTTCGATGGCTTTTCGGGTATCTTCAAAAGTGCGCCCCTGTGCCCAGTAAGATTCTTCGGACAGGTATTTGTGGATCACATCCAACTGCAGCCGCTCTTTGTCGGTGCTGATCACAAATTCTTCATGTTGCCATTCCATAAAATTACCGCGAAATATCTCCGATAAAATTTTCGACTTCCTTTGCCGATCTCAACCGGATAACTTTTATTTTATTATGAAAACTCTTTAATAATGCTTCCACCTTGGGCTTTGTTCGGTTCGGGTAATTCCAGATCCACAGCAGAAATTCGAGGTCGAATTTTTCGTTACAGCCTGGGGCCACATCAGGGCGATTCCGGCCGTGATAGCGCATTACCCGTTTAAATATCCGCCAGAAGCAGATCGTTCGCGGCAGATCGAGAAAGATCACGGTATCGGCCGCCGGCATTCTCATTTTCATAGTGCGGCTGTAATTGCCGTCCATGATCCATTCGTCGCCGGCGATCAGCTCCGCAATGGTTCTATCCCAATCGTCGTTATCTGTCCTTACCCAGTTCGGCTTCCAGTAGAGAGCATCCAGGTGAATGACCTCAATACCTGTTTTTTCACCGAGCCGTTGCGCCAGCGTTGTTTTTCCCGATCCGCCTGAACCGATTATCAAGATCCTCTTCATACAGGCATTCACCGGGACAGGATATCCAGCGCGCGTTTGTGAAAAGCCACGGTCGTATGCGGCAAATGTTTTTTTACTACCAACTGCAATTCCTTTACCAATGACGGTTCGGGTTTGGCTATTTTTGTCGCGACCGATACGGCAAATGCCTTGACCGCGATGGCCTCGTTCAGATCGTCTATCAGATCTAGGCAATGCGAATAAACTTTGCCCTTTAATTTTTGCGGGATCTCGACATACTGCAGCAGCCTAACCACATTGCGCCGGACGGCCACGTGAATTTCCTTATTCAGCAGCAGGTCGATGCATTTATTCAAATACGGTTTGATCAGCTCCGGATGATACTGCACGCAGTAATTAACAGCCCAGGCCGAGCGTTGTGCCATCCTATATTCGCCGTGGAAAAATATATCCATCAGCACCGCAAACTTTTTACCGTCGCTGCCGACATAGCGAACAATGCGCATCGTATTGTTTTTAGTGTGCCCGCTCCTGAGAACCGCGCCGATGTCCATTACTATTTATTCGCTGCCATTTTCCCAAGCAATTCCGCTTCTCTTTCAGCGGCAAGACCGGCCTTTAAAGTTCTTCCCACCAGATGTTCTTCTGCCCAGTTCAGCGTGTCACTTATTGTTTCTTTTAACGGGCGAAATTTCAACCCTTTTTCTATCGCCTTGTCTATATTTGCCGACAAAAAGCCCTGCGAGTCTTCGCTTGATTCAGGCAGGTAAAACGGCATCTCGCTCCAGGGCTGCACCTTTTCATTTATTAAAAACTTTTCGTTAGCCCAAATGAATGAGGCATCGCTTCCGGCCACTTCCTTTATTTCCAAAAGCATCTTTTCCATGGTCAGATCGAACGGTTTTCCGGTAACGTTGTAGGCGCCTGTTTCGGCATTTTCTATAAGCTTGATGATAAATTCGGACAGGTCGCGAGCATCGATCAACTGGATAAAACGTTTAGGGCTGCCCGGCGCCAAAACCTCGCCGCCCCTGGCAACACGCATCACCCAATAAGGAAATCTGTCGGTAGTGTCAAAAGCGCCGACGATCAAGCCCGGCCTGACGATTATCGTTCGTCCCGGCATCGTATCTTCGACGGCCTGCTCGCATTCAGCTTTCAGTGGTCCGTACAGATCGCCTAATTTGAACGCCGTGATCTCGCCCTCGCGATTGATGGCACCGGCGCGCGCCTGTTGTTCCTTTGTCGAAACCGCCGGCGGTGCCGACTCATCAAAATCGGTTTTTGAAAATTCAGAATAAGCGGAGATGCTGGAAATAAAAACATAGCGATCCACAGAACGGGTAAGGGCTTTCGCCAAAGCCTTTACGTTCTCCGGGAAATAGCCGCAAGTGTCGATCACCGCATCCCACTTTCGCCCGGTAAGCTTATCGAGATCACGATAGCGGTCGCCGTGAATGGTTTCTACTTCGGGAAGATCGTCTGCTGTATAATTCCCGCGATTAAAATGCGTAACCAAATGGCCGGCGGCAAGCGCGGCCGTAGTCAAATGCCGCCCGAGAAATTTAGGCCCACCGATCAGCAAGATCTTCATAACATCTATTGCTTGATCTGATAGAAAGTTTTTCTGCCGGGGTAGATTGCTGAGCTTCCCAGATCTTCTTCTATCCTCAACAACTGATTATACTTAGCGATGCGATCGGAGCGCGAGAGGCTGCCCGTTTTGATCTGCCCGGCATTGGTCGCCACGGCCAGGTCGGCGATAAACGAATCTTCCGTTTCGCCGGAACGGTGCGAAATTACAGAGGTCATATTATGCGTCTTGGCGAGTTCGATCGCGTCTAGGGTTTCGGTCAGCGTACCGATCTGGTTGACCTTGATCAGGATCGAATTCGCTGCTTTTTCATCGATACCGCGCTGGAGAAATTTTACGTTGGTGACAAAAAGATCGTCGCCCACGAGCTGCACTTTATCGCCGACCATCTGCGTTAACTTTTTCCATCCGTCCCAATCATTTTCCGCCATTCCGTCTTCGATGGAAATGATCGGGTATTTACCGCACCAGTCCGCCCAATAGGCAGCCATTTCTTCACTCGAGAGCTCGCGCTTATCGGATTTTTTGAAAATGTATTTGCCGTCTTTGTAAAATTCACTCGAGGCCGGATCGAGCGCTATCATCACATTTTCACCGGCTTTGTAACCGGCGTTGTCGATCGCTTCTAAAATAGTTTCGACCGCTTCCTCGTTCGATTTCAGATTCGGAGCAAAGCCGCCTTCGTCACCGACCGAAGTCGAGTAGCCGCGCTTTTTTAAGACCGCCTTTAAATGATGAAAAATTTCCGCGCCCGCGCGCAGCGCTTCGCTGAAATCTTCGGCGCCGACCGGTATCACCATAAATTCCTGGAAATCGACGTTGTTATCGGCGTGCGCGCCTCCGTTAAGGATGTTCATCATCGGCACCGGCAGCGTTTTGGCATTGATGCCGCCGATATAACGATAAAGCGGCATCCCCTGATAGAGCGCAGCCGCGCGGGCGTTTGCCATCGAAACCGCCAGCAGAGCGTTCGCGCCGAGATTGGATTTATTTTCGGTGCCGTCCAGCTCGAGCAGCATCTCGTCGATCAGCGTTTGATCGAGACAATCCAGCCCTTCGAGTTCGTAGGAAATTTTTTCGTTGATATTCTCAACGGCCTTTAAGACGCCCTTGCCTAAATAGCGCGAATCGTCGCCGTCGCGCAGCTCGACCGCCTCGTTTTCGCCGGTCGATGCGCCGCTGGGCACCGCCGCCCGGCCCGTCTCACCCGATTCCAAAATAACTTCTGCTTCGACCGTCGGATTGCCGCGCGAATCCAGAATTTCACGTGCCCAAACTTGTTCAATTAAACTCATTTGATAAATTGCTCCGGTAAATTTTTATTGTAAAACCTGCTGAGGTAAATGTAACTCTTTTTGGAGGTTAATTCAAAATGTTCGCTATTTCGGCAGTTGAGTTGCGCTCATGTCAGTAGCGCTTGCGTCAGCAAGTGCGTTGCTTGCGGCTTTTACGCATCTGCTAACGCAGACGCTACTGACAGCCCTTACCTTATTTTCGCCTTTTAAATGCAGAAATAGCCAGATCGACGGCCCCCAGGATAACCATGACGCCGCCCAGCGGGGCCAACCAGACGCCGATTCCCGGTTCGCCTTCGGTATGCCAGATGCCGCCGAGTAAAAACCCTACCGGCATCAGAACCGCGCCCAGACGCAGCGATAACAGACCCATTTTCGAAGGCCGGACCAGCTCGCGGTCGATCGAGAGCGCGGCCCCGAGCAGTACCAAATTAAGCAGCGCGCCGTGTGTATGGGCCAGCCGAAAGATCTCGCGGCGAAGCTCGTCACGCAAATACGCCGGAACGCGGTAGCCGATCAGGCTTTCCAGCAGCAAACCGAAACTCATCCAAATGGCAATGCTCAGCCACGCTTGCAGCATCGCACCCCGCACCGAAACAGGGCGGGAAATTTCAATGGGAGCGTTTTCTTCTTTATTTTTCGCCATTAGTTATTCGCCCACCTCGAGATCGACGTCCTTGCGTTTTAGCCTTAGTTTGTCAGCCCGCTGCTTTGCCGTAAGTTGGTTGGAAGAATCTATCTGCGCTTGTCGCTCCAGCCAGGCGGCCAAAACCGCGTTGCGCTGATTTTCATCCGCCAGGTAATCCGGCTTTGGCAGATTCCAATGCGCCGCCGCCATGCCGTTAGCCGCAAAGAAACGCACGATCGGATAATTTTCCGCGGCAAAGGCTTGTGAAAGAAACGGCAGGTAAAAATCCGGCGCGCTGTGTTCGCTTAAAGCATTGGCCGCCATCGCGCGGGTCAGCGCATCGCCCGCGAAAAGCTGGCGCACGCCTTCGGCTTCGTCAAACTGCACGTCGGAGCTCACCTGCGAATTTTTATACGTCTCCGGCCAGAGATCTTTCGTTTGCGCGATCGCCCAATTTACCGATCTGTCGACGTGGCATTGGTTGCAGGCGTTTGGCACACCTTCCAAAGCTGTAAGTTTAGGCTGCGGCACGGTGATGTCATGCGTCGGGTGAAAAGACATCACGCCGTAGACGACTTGCGGCATATGACAGGCGTAGCAACTGCTTCCGGCAGAGTCCGTCGAATGTTTGGTATGAATTTTTAGCGCATCGGGCGCTTTTAATTCCTGGTGGCATTGTGTGCATGCCTGGTTGGTGCGTTTTTCTTCGGTCAACTGCCCCTTCGGATCGCCCTCGTGCATCGTATGGCAGCTCAGGCAGTTGATCCGGTTGCCGGGCTTTCCTTTTACAAAACACGCACTGCGCGTCAGCGCCTGGTATTCAAAAGCCGTCAGCCGCGGCGAGCCGTTGTCCCAAAAACGCGCCGAAAAAGAATAATCGCCGATGTGGGTACCCCGCTGGACCGGTGTGAAAAATGTCGAAAGATCTTCCCCAGCGTCAAACGGGTCGCCTTTTCCCATGATCTCATTGATGCGTTCGGGCGGGTTGGGTACGCGCTGCCCATGACAATGCGCGCAAACCATCATTGATCTATCCGTGTCTAATTTTGGCGGGAAAGTAATTTTGCGGTCCGCGCTTTCATCCAGGGCCCACTGCGCCCTAACGGCGGGCGAGCCGGCCATCTGCGCATGCTCCGCGCCCGCACCGTGGCAAGCGCCGCATGCTATCCCGATCTCGGCCACTTCGGTATTGGCCAGTTGCGTCTGGCGGTTGTAATTTGGCTGAGCTTTGACGTTGTGGCAGAAAACGCAATTCAGGTCCCAGGTCGATCTGTGCTGTGAAAAATTATCGCCGTCGGGGTAAAAGAAAGAACCGTTGAGGCTCATCCAGCGCCCGTTGACCAGGTCGAAAGCGATCGGCAGCCGCGTGTACTGTCCGTTTTGGCGGGTTACATATTGCTGCATCCGGCGCGAGCCGACAGTGCGGTAAATTTTGTTTGATTCTTTCCTGCCGTCCGGGTATTCGAAGTTCATAAAGAACTCGCTTCCGCGGCGTTCCATCTTTGACTTTACACCTAGGTATTCAAACGTATTGTTTTTTTCGAAATCGCCGGTGACCGAAGCATTCGATGCTTCCTGCGTCATCTTGCTGTGGTAAGTATGCGACCAGCTTTTATATTTTTCTTCGTGACAGGTCAGGCAGTTTTCCGAGCGGATGTAGTTTTCATCAGCCTTTCCGGCGCGCGTTCCGATGTAATTCGGACGCATCGCCGAGGTAAGCGCAAAGACACCGAGAGCGACGATCAGTGTCACCAGCAGCGATTTGATGAACGTTGAATTTTTCATCAGAAAATGTGAAAAAAACTATGAGATCAGGCTTCCGTCGGGCTTTCCTCTGCTTTTACCGTCTTTTTCATCGTAACTTTCAGAATGCGGCGTTTATCGACCTTGTCTATTTGAAACACGTGCCCGTTAAAAGGAACTTTGTCGCCTTCTTTGAGCACCTGGCCGGCTTCGGCCATCAAAAACCCCGCGACGGTGGTATAGGCTTCGGAAACCGGGATATTAAGGCCCAATTTCCGGTTCAGGTCACGCACGGCAACACCGCCGTCCAGCGCATAGGAGCCGTCCTTTTGCTCACGGATCTGTTCTTTTACTTCCTCGTCATGCTCATCGGAAATTTCACCCACGATCTCTTCCAGCAGATCTTCGAGCGTGATGATGCCTTCCACGCCGCCGTGCTCATCGACCACAAAACCGAAGTGCGATTTGGCCTTTTGCATCTGGCGCAGGACCTCTTCCAGTTTCGCGGTATCGACCACATAGAGCGGTTTATGCAGCACCTTTTCGAGCGCGAAATTTTTCGGCTGCGTCAGATACGGCAGCAGGTCTTTGCTGTGGACGACACCGGCGATGTCGTCAAGCGATTCGCGATAGACCGGCAGCCGTGAGTATCCGAAGTGTTGAAACGACTCCGCGATCTCTTCCAGCGTCGACATCACGGGTATGGCCGCGATCTGCGTACGCGGGATCATCGCCTCTTTTACGGTCGTATCCGAAAACTCAAAAACGCGGTTGATCAGCCGCCGCTCTTCTTTATTGAGATGCCCGCTTTCCTCAGAAATGCGGACGAGCTGACGGATCTCTTCTTCGGTGTAAATGGACGCTTGTTCCGCGGTCGATTTCAGGCCGAACAACCGCACGACCTTGGCGCTGGCCCAATCGAGCGCGTGGATCGGGAGCTTGAAAACCTGATAGAAGACCTTCATCGGCAGCGACACGCCCAGCGCCACCCGCTCCGCCATCTCTAAGCCGATGAGTTTTGGCGCCTGTTCGCCGAGCACGATATGGAGACTGCTGATCAGCGCAAAGGCGATTATAAAAGCGGCCGCGTGGCGCGCCGTTTCCGGCAGCATTTCCAGCGGCTGGGCAAAGACCTGCGCCACGAACGGTTCTCCTACCCATCCCAGCGCCAGGGACGCCAGCGTGATCCCCAACTGCGAAGCCGAAAGATACGCGTTCAGATTATTCAGGATCCTCATCAGGCGTTTGGCGCTCGTATTCCCTTCATTCACCATTGATTCGATCCGCGAGCGCCTGACCGCGACAAAGGCAAATTCGGCCGCAACGAAAAATCCGTTGGCAAAAACCAAAAGAAGAACCAGAAGAAATTTCAATAAAATAACCAGCCAGGTGGAAGGGTCGGCAGTGGAACCGGTCACGTCTGTGGCTAAAAGAAATAAGCTGCTACTAGCAGGATCGTCCATAAAAATATACTTGCCTGTCGGTATTAATTTTCACACCGTGTGAGCAATTTCAGCAATTATATCATCTCGCGCTCAAGGGAGTCTAAAATGTCTTGTATAAGAGGCTGGCACGAGCCGCAGCCGCCGCCGGCATTGCACGCGCCCGTTACCTCTTCAACGGTCAGCAAACCACCGTTCCGGATTGCAGTTTCGATCGTTTCTTCCGCTACGCCAAAGCAGGTGCAGATCAGAGCATTTTCGCCTTTCCACTCTTCGATCTGCCGGGTGCGAAAGTCCGCTAAGGCCTTGTGAAGCGCAAAAATACAGGCCTCGGCGCAATTTACGCGAGCGGCCGGAAACTCGTCCAACCGGTCTTTTAACCAGCCGTGGATCACTTCGTCATGCAGGCCGTCGAGCTGTATCAACTTTTTGCCGGTGACAATTTCCGCCAATATATCCGCCGCCGCCGTCATATATCCGCAGCCATTAGTGCGGAACCTGGCCGCGAGAATTTCTTTGCTGTCCGTATCGATAACCAGCGAAAATCGCACCACCGAGCCGCATGAAAATGCCGCATCGGCGCCCTCTGCATTGGCTGCTTTGGTCTCGCCGGCATATCTCGGCGCGTGAAACCTCTCACTGATCTTCGTTGGATAAAAACTCATTACTTACTGAAAATCTACTACGAAAGAGCGGGCGCAAGCGACCCTTCCCGACTGCAAATTTATCAATTCTTATATTAACCCTGCAAACCGAACACCTCTCAGGTCCGGAAGGATTGCTTGCGCCCGCTCTTAAAGTTATTTTGACCGAACTTTTATAAGCAAAGCAGCTTCATTCTTTTATGAGCAGCACATTTTGAATCCTACTAAATCTGTAAGAAAATGCCATAAGAATATTACTTTGATTTTATGAAATTAATCATTCATAAACTTCCGGCACTAGTTTTTTTTAGCGTATTTATCACTGCCTGCCAGCCGTCCAGCGCGCCGAAGATAGTTTCGCCCGTGAATACGCAAACCCAGATCAATCGGACGTTACCACCGGCGCCGCCTTCGCCAAATACGGCAGGCATGGAAAAATTCGGCTGGACATTACAAAGCGGCAAAAAACAGACGTTATCCGATTACAAAGGAAAAGTGGTCGTGCTCGACTTTTGGGCCACGTATTGTCCCCCATGCCTGGAAGAAATTCCGCACCTGGTCAGCCTGCAGGATAAATTTAAGGGCGACGGGCTGCGGGTTATCGGCCTGCACGTCGGCGGGCCGGACGACCGGCCCTTTGTTCCGGATTTTGTCACGAAATTAAAGATCCAATACGATATGGGCGAGCCTGAAGCCGAACTTGTCGACGCGCTTTTTAATGGAACGGATGTAATTCCGCAAACATTCATCTTTGACCGCAACGGCAAACTGGTCGAGAATTTTTCCAGCTACGACACGGCCGTGCGCGAAGAACTGGACCGCGCGGTACAGCGCGCCCTGGCGAGTGAGTAGATTTTTGATGTATCAAATAACCGTTCGGAATAGATGAAAAATCATAGATGATAACTGAGAGATCCGATCTCTTATCTGTCATCTATCAGTTATCATCTATTCCGAGTGGCAGTCCCACAAAGTAACTTCACAGCTTTAGGACACTACCTGGACTTTTTGACATACTGCATTTTATGGCGCAGAATCAGGCGGTCATTCATCTCATCATTCGAGGATAAAATATGCAAAAACTGAATTTGTTGTTACCTCTCATCGTCTTTTGTTTTCTCGCCATCGGCGCGCAAGCCGCAAAGGCGCAGATCGCCGGCGGATACGGCTCCGTCGATACAAAAGACCCGCAGGTTAAAGCGGCGGCCCGGTACGCGGTTACGGTCGAAAATCGAAAGGTCCGGTCCGGAGTGGTGCTCCTATCGCTAGTTAAAGCTGAGCAGCAGGTCGTCGCCGGAATGAACTATAAGCTGTGTCTTAAAGTTCGTAACGGCAAGCGCGTCCGTTATGCCACGGCCGTTGTATATCGCGATCTTAAGGGAAAACGCTCGCTGACATCTTGGGATTGGGGCGAGTGTAACTGGTAATTTTATACCAAAGTAAATTAAGGAACATTTAATGGCGTTTGTGGCAGAAAACAAACGTCATTTTTATTAGCTTTGACGCCGTTCGTGTAAAATAAGTAATTGATCACCTTATGAGAGACATTCCGGTCGGAAACGGTTCGCTGCTCGTGACCTTTGACGAGCTTTACCGTATCCGCGACATATATTTTCCGCACGTGGGAAAAGAAAATCACACTGACGGCTACCCGTTTCGGCTGGGTGTAAAGGCCGACGCCGATTTTTCCTGGGTCGATGACGCCGAGTGGCAGCGGGAATTGCGGTACCTGCCGGAAACTTTGGTGACCGAAGTAAAACTTAAGAATGAAGCCCTCGGGCTGGAGATCGTTTCAAACGACACCGTCATCAGCCATCGAAACATTTTTCTGCGCCGAATGCGGGTAAAAGACCTCAAGGGTTCTGCGCGCGAGATAAACATTTTCCTACACCAGGATTTTCGCATTTTTGAAAACAAGATAGGCGATACCGCGTTTTACGATCCGGAAACGCGCTCGCTGATACACTATAAAAGCAACCGCTATTTTCTTATCAACACCGCGCCGCATTTCGATCAATTCACCACCGGCCGCAAAGCTTTCAAAGAACAGGAAGGTACCTGGCGCGACGCCGAAGACGGCCGTCTTTCCGGCGTGGCTATCACCGAAGGCTCGGTCGATTCGATGATCGGCATAAAACTGGAAGTGGAGCCGAACGGCGAGCGCGAATTTTTTTATTGGATCGCCGCCGGAACATCGCACGCCGAAGTAAGCGCGCTGAATACTTTTATCAATGAGACGTCGCCGCCCGCCGCGCTGGCGCAAACGGAAAATTACTGGCGCGCCTGGGTAAATAAGAACGATATTCATTTCGATCATTTGTCACCGGAAATAATCGACCTTTACAAACGCTCGCTGCTGGTGGCGCGTACCCAGATCGATAACGGCGGGGCCATCATAGCGGCTAATGACTCGGACGTAACCCTAAGAGCTACAGACCATTACAGCTATCTCTGGACGCGTGACGGAGCGTTTATCGCGCATGCTTTAGACCTCGCGGGCTATCCCAGCCTGACCCGCACGTTCTTTGACCTGTGCCGCCAGATAGTTCATCGCGACGGGTATTTCCTGCAAAAATACGCTCCGGACGGCGCGGTCGCATCGGGCTGGCATGCCTCGTGGGATGCGTTTACGCAAACACCGCTGATACCGATCCAGGAAGATGAGACGTCGCTGGTGCTGTGGGCCCTGTGGCAGCACTACGCCGAATTTCGCGACATTGAATTTGCGCTGCGCCTTTACCAGCCATTGATCGTCAAGTGCGCGGATTTTATGTTGGAGTTTCGCGACAAGGAGACAAAACTTCCGCTTCCTTCATGGAATCTCTGGGAAGACCGCAAGGGCGTTCACACCTTCACCTGTTCGTCCGTCATCGGTGGTTTGCGCGCTGCGGCGAATTTCGCCCGGCTCTTTAACGAAACCTCGCGCGCGGAGACATACGAAACCGCGGCAAAAGAAATAACGGCCGCGATGCGTGAGCATCTGTTTAGTAAAACGGCGGGAAGATTTTTGCGCTCGCTGCAATTTAATTACGAGGGAAAACTCGAAGCCGACCCGATCATCGATGCCTCGTTATTCGGCACTTTCTTTTTCGGGGCTTTTCCCGCGGATGACGAAATGGTGCGTGCCACCGTGCAGGCCATAGAAGAGCATTTGGAGATAAAAACCGAGATCGGCGGCGTGGCGCGTTTTCAGAATGACAGTTATATGCGCGTTACCGAAGATACGAATGCCCCAGGCAATACCCCAGGCAATCCATGGTTCATCTGCACGCTCTGGCTGGCGGACTACTACATTGCCAAGGCAAAGAACGAAAACGATCTGCAGCAGGCTTACCGGATCCTGGAGTGGGCCGTGAAAAGGGCCTTGCCATCGGGCGTGATGGCGGAACAGTTGGATCCGTTTGACGGCTCGCCGATGTCTGTTTCGCCGCTAACATGGTCGCACTCGACCTATGTTGCCACGGTGGTATCTTACCTGCGCAAGCTGGCGGAATTTTCACCCTGTGAAATGTGCCAGCGCCCGCGCTTTAATCCTGACCGCAGAGCGTTTACAATTTAGTGTTGATATTATGCGCAGAGCAAAGATCCTAGCTACCATCGGGCCCGCGTCCGCCAATAAAGAAATCATCATCCGCCTGATCCAGGCCGGTATGAACGCTATCCGCATCAATCGTTCCCATGGAACGCAGGCGGAACACACCGAAACCATCCGGCTGGTGCGCGAAGCGGCCGCCGAATTGCGCGAACCGCTGGCGGTCTTAGTTGACCTCTGCGGGCCGAAGATCCGCACCGGCAAACTGGAAGCCGCTTCCGCGCAGTTGATCAAAGGCGAGCGTTTTATCATCACCAGCCGCGATGTCGTGGGCGATGCGACACAGGTCTCGACAAATTATAAAGACCTGCCTAAAGTCGTGCAGCCCGGCGATATTATTTTGCTGGACGACGGCGCGCTAACGCTGCAGGTCGAAGAAGAGACCGAGACGGATGTGATCTGCCGCGTGATCGAAGGCGGTTTTCTTTTTGACCACAAAGGCATTAATCTGCCGCACACCCATCTGCCGATACCTTCGCTGACGCAAAAAGACCGCGAAGATCTGGAGTGGGCGATGTCGCAGAATGTGGATTACATCGCGCTCTCGTTTGTACGCACGGCGAAAGATTGCCTGGAAGCGAAAGAACTTATCAAAGCGTTAAACGATAAGTTCGGGTTTCGCAAACATGGCCGGGCGCTGCTGGTTGCCAAGATAGAAAAAGCCGAGGCGATAGAAAATCTCGACGAGATCATTCAGGCCACCGATGGCGTGATGGTCGCGCGCGGCGACCTGGGTGTGGAAACCAGTGTCGAACTGGTGCCGGTCTATCAGAAAATGATAATTCAAAAATCGGTGGCCAACGACCGCTTTGTGATCACCGCGACGCAAATGATGCAGTCGATGATCGAGCATTCGCACCCGACACGCGCCGAGGCTTCCGACATTGCCAACGCCGTGTGGGACGGCAGCGACGCCGTAATGCTTTCCGCCGAAACCGCTTCGGGAAAATATCCGGTCGAATCCGTCGCGACGATGGCCAGGATCATCATCTCCGCCGAAACCATCAAGCCGAAGTTTTTGAAAAAGCCGGTGAAATTTACGCAGGAACCGACCGGCCGCACCAGCCAGGCCCTGTGCGTGGCCGCGGCCTACGCCGCCAAAGAAAAAGGCACGGAAAAAGTAGCGGTATTTACCGAATCGGGCCTGATGGCGCGGCGGCTCTCGTCCTTCCGGTCGGGGCTTAACACCTTTGCTATCACTACTTCGGAAGACGCTTGCCGCCAGCTCGCGCTGATCTGGGGCGTTCGCCCGCTCTTTCACACTTCCGCCGAATCGACCGAAGAAATGCTCAAACTCGGGGAAAAATTGCTGCTGGCAAACGGCGTCGTTAATGCGCACGAGACCATCATTATGATGGCCGGCCGGCTCTCCGGACTGGGCCTCTCAAGCTCCGTGGTGATGTGGACCATCGGCGAAAACGTGCCGAGAAAATAGCCGGTGGAACACCCCGGGCCGCTAAGGGTCAGTAAAAGTTTAATTTACAGGATCGTACCGTTCCATTCGAACTGTGTGCGCGTAAATGGAACACTGGAACAGAAATGGAACACGCCTTTGGGAAATTTGGGATCTTAGCACTTCCGGCTTTTCAAATAACAAACTTCGCGCGGCTAGTATAGAAAGTTTCTCGTGTTGATGAAATGGAGCTTTGGGTTGTTTGTAAATTTAAGCGGCTTTACCTGTAAGTGAAATAAATGGTCATTGTAATAAGGTCAGAACCGGGAACGCAGTGACCGGGTTTCCTATTCAATGTATATCGGTGAATGAGTAATGATTTAAGAGACGGCAACAGGCAAAATTAATCACTAGTCATTAATCATTAGTCATTAAAAGAGACCCGGTCACTACCGTTCCCGGTTCTGACCTCATTATTTTCTGACTTCAATAATAAATTAAGTCATTACTTTTCCTTCTTCGCATCCTCTTTGGCATCGGGTATCCGCGTAGCCTGCCAGGCAACGGCCTGCCATTTGCCATCGTGTTTAATAAAAGTACCGGTGTTGTAATATTTCGCAACCGTCACTTTATTCCCTTCGGTGGTCGTGCCGACCAGGCGGAAAGCTACTACCGCGGCCATACCATATACCTGAATGCGAACATCTTCCGACGTAAAGACGGTCTTGGGATCGCCGGGCTTCGGAGCCGGAGATGAACTCACATCCTTCATCAACTCCACTTTGCCCCGCCGTACTCCGCCGGAACCGGTATAGATCAGATCAGCGGCCCAAAACTCGTCGTGAATGGCTGCATCATTACGAGATGCACCGTCAAGAAATACGTTCAACCGCCTGGTAAGGTCGATGACATCCGGCTCGGTCTGCGACATTGCCGGTGCTACCAAAACCAGTGCGACAAACAATAACCAAAAAAGTTTCTTCATGATCCTCATCCCTAAAAGAAAAACTAAATAACTGTCACCGGGCAACTGTCGGATTTCACTCCTTTGAACGTCGCGGTGCTGCCGGATCTAAAACTGGGTCAATGAAAAAGTATGGCCGTCCGGATCGGCAAACCAGGCTATTTTCGCCCCGTCGGACGTGGTCCACACTCCCAGTTCGTCCTGCGGGATAAAATCCATCCCATATTGATTAAATACGACGCCGCGCGCAACCAATTCTTTTATCTTGGCGGCAATGTCGTCCACCTGCCAGCCGAGCACGGTAAATTGCGGCGGGTCTAATTTTTGCGCTTTTTGCACGCGCAGCATCGTGCCGCCGGCGTCATAAACGATGGCATATTCGCCATCCTCGATCAATTTCAGTCCGAGTTTGTTTTCGTAAAAATCTCTCGCCGCTTCGCAGTTCGTGGTCGCGGCAAAAGCCATTATCTTATCGTTTGCTAATGACATAGTTGATCCTCTTAAAAAATTTAACAACGTGGGCTTGGGCGCCGGCGCTACAACTTTACTTTGTCCCGCTAAAATATACGCTCGGATAGATAAAGCGTGACAGTCCCGATGTTTGGATACCGCCAATAATACTCTTTTTATTTTCGTAGATCGAGAGAAAATATTCCGAGGTTCTTTCATCGACGCGCGAAAAAACACCGGCCAGCAGATCGTGCAGCTCTTTGGAAGTAAAGCCGGCGTGCGCGCCCAGTTCGTTACGAAACTCGCCCTTGATCCGCTGTTTCCAGTCTAATATGTTCCAGCTTATTTTTTCTCTAAAAGAAGTATTTTTGCCGCCGATATAACCGATCATCCGCGAACGGTTGGGCGTGCCGATCCAGAAACCCGCGCCCGGTTTCATCACCCGGCGCATTTCCTGCAAAGCCTTAACGGGATCATCGATATGTTCGAGCGCGTGATAGCTGAAAATAAAATCAAAAGTTTCATCCGCAAAGGCGAGCGCGGTGGCATCGCCGGTTTGCAGCGTAGCGATCCTGGCAGCCTCCGGATCGAATTCGTTTTTCAGATCGATGCCTGAAACTTCCGCCGGAAGCTGCTGCGCCAAAATAGCCGCCTCCAGCCCGGAGCCGCAGCCGACGACCAGTAGTTTATTTATTTTTTCAGGATGAAATTGCTTGATGAGGCGCGCGACAATTTCGGTTTTTGAATCGGTGAGATTCGGCATTAGCTTCACGCGTCGCGCTCTGTATTTACTTTGTACTTAAAACCTGGGCGACGGTTTCTTTTTTGAGGCCCTGGCCGTTGCGTTTATTATAATCGCCGAGTGAAATTTGCGGGTCGCGCCAGTTATCGAGCAGCGCTACCTGGTGCACGCATTGGATGGTGCAATCCTTGGCGCACCATTTTTCGGTGTTGTATTCGCGGTCGAAATCCTGCCAGGTGTAATCTTTGAGCGGAGTGCCGGGAGTGCCGCGCTGCTGCGAACACCAGTGGACCAGCCCGTCTTCGCAGATATAGAGATAACGGGCGCCCGCACGGCAGCGCCAGTCATACGACTCGCCGTTGACCAGGCTGTTCTGAAATTTATTGAAACGCGCGTAGCTTTTAGCGCCGATCTTTTTGATCTCGTTAAAAGTGGTCCGGTCTTTATCATTTAAAGGCTTGAGCAATCCCATCCCGTCGTGGATCACACCGACCGTGCTGGTAAAACCCTGCTTTACGGCAAAACGCGCGATCTCAAGCGCATCGTCGGGATTTTTCACTCCGCTCCCAAGCACGGAATTGATGTTGATATGAAACGCCGCATGCTCGGAAAGCCACGTCAGTTTTTTGTCGAGCAGCTTAAGGCTTTTCTTGGACACATCATCAGGTTCGACGTTATCGATGCTGATCTGCAGGTGTTCCAACCCGGCTTCGTTTAACTTTTGAATTTTCGCGGGCGTAAAATAATAACCGTTCGAGATCATTCCCGCGATAATGCCGTGCGAGCGGATGTGCTCAATGATCTCATAGATCTGCGGGTGCATCATCGGTTCGCCGCCGGAAATGGTAACGATCGAAGTTTTGAAATATGCCAGCTTATCGATGCGCGCCTTCATTTCCTCGAGCGGCACCGGTTCGGAAACCTTGTCGTACTCGTTGCAGTAGGTACACGCCAGATTACAGCGCCGCATCGGCACTATGTGCGCCAGAACGACGTGTTTGGTATTGAGCAAACCATTGCCGATAAAGCTGAGTTCGCGCAACCGGCGGCTGATGAAATTTGACTTTGCCATTTACTGCTTAATGCGTTTCACCTGGGTGAATCTTAGATTATAGGTTTCGCGGGCATTCTTTTCAAATCAAAAGGTTCTGCCTCAGCCGGCAGAACCTTTGTAAATACTTGCATACGCAACATTTATGCCTTAGTGACTTTCACATCCTTGGGCCATGAAACGCGAAATAGTGAAGTGTCCCGGATCGAATTCTTATCCAGATTAGTCAGCCGGACATAATTCTCGTCACCGCTATTCGGAATGGTTTTCATCTGGTGGATCATGCCGTCTTTGTCCGCCCAGATCTCCGCGCTTTTATATTTCGATGCTTTTTTAGGTACAAACTGAATATGCGCGGTCACTACATTACCGCTCAGTGTTTCAGAGCCAAGCAACTTCGCATCATAATTGGCCTGTAATTCGGCTTTGGACATCGATAGGAACGAAAAGACACTGCCGCCTTTTTCCTCGGCCTTTTTAGCGTTGGCCTCGCCGGTATAGGCCTGCTTCAAACTCGGAGTATAGGCATAATATTTACCCTGGATGACCGCAAAAATTTCCGGCCGGGGCTCGCTCCAATCTACCCGAAAAAGTCCGTCCTTTATACCGGTGGATTTGGCAAGAGACATTACCTTGCCCTTGCTGTACTCCCATTCCTTCAGGCTGGGATTGTATTTCCCCATCTGCACATCCGCTTTAAGCGAGGTTAGCGCCTTTCGGTGAGCTTCTATCCGGTTAAATATTTCCGTCAATTGGGCACTGGCCTGCACGGTAAAAACAAACATTACAAACATCAGTGCGAATAAAACTTTTCGTCCGTTCGATCTTAAAAAATTATGCATATATAAAAACTCCTTGCCCCGGTTTTATAACAAGCCCGAAGCTGCCTTAACGAATATCTATCTCGTACACGATCTGGCCGTCTTCTTTTACCATCTTTCTGGACCCGAGAATTTCCGCCTGCGGATCGCCGCTTAAACTGCGTACTTCAGTTTCCAACTGGGCCTTATCCGCCGAATAATTTTCCGCGCTCAATGTCAGCGTTCTTACCGGAATGGAGGGCTTAACGTTTTCGTACCAGGTTTTTGGCGTCAAAAAAATAAAACAGATGATCAAAAGACAAAGGACGTCCCACTGCCAACTGGCCCTGGCAAAGTCCCATAAAACAATCCTTTTGATGGTTTGGGGCATCTCTGAAGTTGTCCGGGTAAAGGCTGTTTAGTCGTCTACCACCATGCCGTCGCGCATCCGGATGACCCGCGAGCAGACGGCTGCCGCCTCCGGATTGTGCGTGATCATAATAATGGTCTGCTTGAATTTACGATTCAATTCGCTGAACATATTCAGCACGATCTGCGAATTTTCCGAATCGAGATTTCCCGTCGGCTCATCCGCCAAAATTATCGCCGGGCTATTGATCACCGCGCGGGCCAGCGCCACCCGCTGCTGTTCACCGCCGGAAAGCTCCAGCGGCTTGTGATGGATCTTTTCTTCCAGCTTGAGCAACCGCAGTATCTCTCTGCGGTTTTCCGAATTACCGTTGGTTTTGCCCAGGTGTATTCTTTCCGCCAGGCGCAGATTCCCTTCCGCCGTTAAGGTCGGAAAAAGATTAAAGCGCTGAAATACAAAACCTATTTTGCGGCGGCGTATCTCGGTACGCTTGGCATCGGAAACTTCTGAAAGATCATCGCCATCGATCACGATCTTACCGCTGCTGGGGCTCAGCAGCCCGCCCAGCAGGTGCAGCAGCGTCGATTTACCGCAGCCCGAAGGGCCCATGATGGCAAGAAACTCGCCTTCTTCGATATCAAGAGAAATGCCCCGCAAAGCGGGCACTTCCATCTTGCCGATCTTATAATTTTTTGTCAGACCATTCGTCTGCAGAATAATGCTCATTAATGATTCTATTGCTCGCCTTTGGCGGTAGTCTGGCTCGCCGTCTGTTTTCTCTCCAACAGCTTTTTATCCAGGTCCACCTCCGGCAGTGACCACCGGTTTTCCAGGGTGAATATTTCTTCCGGCCAGGCTTTACCGATCACTACGGATTCCGGTTTCTGGTACGTCAGTGTCATTTTATACTTTTCCTTGGGCCGCGTAAGCTCGACCCGCATCGGAAGATGGTAATCTTTGGTGGCCGTGAAATCACCAATGCTGCCGTAAAGAATGTCAGCCTCGAGCGCGCTTGCGTTGTCAAAGATCTGTTGGCGCGCCAGCCTTATCGTACCTATCCGGTCAAACCAGAAACGGCGCGTGACGACCAGCTCATCTCCCTGCTTTCGCACTTCTTCCAGCAGATAATATCCGTGCGTAACCAGCGCCATCGGAGAATCTTTTCTTCCGGGTGCGGCTTCATCCTGAAAAAATTCGCTTTGGATATAAAAGACCTGTCCCGCTTCCGGTTGGAGCGGCTTGATCAGAAGGGCATCGGTAAAATGCTGCGGGCGAAGATTGGAAAAAGCATTCACACCTTTTTGAAAAAGTTTTTCGTTCTCATTTCCGGAAGAAGGAGCATCAGAAACCGTTTTCTGCAAGACGGAATAATCGGCGTCATTCGACCCCGACACAAATGTGCGATTCTTGCCGCTGCCGCCATCGGCCAATACGGCAACCCGAAAATTTTTGCCGTTAGAGGTCATTTGCGCGATATCGACCTTTACGACCGGCGCTTCGATCTTTAAATAAATATTTGCCGGCCGCTGGACGACGATCTCTCCGTCGGCGCGTTGATACTTGTCGGATTTGCCGAGATTCGCCGCAGTGGTATCTTCGAACACCACGTCGAATTTTCCTCTGAGCGAACCTACTTTTGCCAGTTGATTGGCAGATTCGATCAATTGTTCTTTAGATGCTGTTTCTAATCGCGGTAAGACGGCTATGTCTTTGGATACTTTGGTTTTAATACATCCATTCAAAAAAACGGCGGAAATAACCAACAATATCGCTATAAGGATCTTATTGCTATTCCCCGAAACCAAGGTATTTTTTAATACTGACATTGCTGAATTTTGATGAACCTTAATAAGTGCCTGTTGTCCGTTATTAATTCTTATCACTAAATATATACGTATTTACGCGGTTTTATTTGCCTATCTATTAGCGTAAAACGCGGCTGGGAAAAAGCTCGTTTCCCGCCGCGCCCCTTATATTAATTACTTAATTTTAGCTAAAAAGTTCCCATACTCCTAGTCAGGTAATCCTGCATCGTAAAAGCGAACATGATCGCCAGGCAGAAAAAGCTGCTTACGACGACCAGCCAGATCAGGCGTTTACTGTACCAAACGTGCATAAAGATCAATACAACGCAGGTCATTTTGAAAAAAGCGATTCCCAGCGCAACCAGTGTATTGGCCCCGGGAAAGATCCCGTCCAGGTCCATCAAAGCCACAAAATATGTAGCGATCGTACCGATCATCAGTATCCCGAAGATCAAAAGATACATCGGAATTGGAACTATATGCGGCTCATTGTGCCCGTGCCCATGCTCGTTATCGTGACTGTGGCCGTGTTCAGACATACGTAATTTTAACCTCCATGACCTGCCAGAAAGTGTCTTCCCAGCAAATAAAGCAGCGGGAACAGGAATATCCAGACGATATCGACAAAGTGCCAGTAGAGCCCCGATATTTCAACCGGCGCGTAATAGTCGATCGTAAATGAACCCAACCACGCCCGCCACAAGAGCCAGGCCATTATCCCGAGCCCGATGATCATGTGCAGCGCGTGCAGGCCGGTCATTACAAAATAGATCCAGAAAAAGATCCGCACTTTGGATTCGAATTTTTCCGGGCTGAGTTCGCCGTTCTCGAAATAACCCTGCTTTTCGTCAGTTGTCAAAAATCCTTTGCCTTCGTGGCCATGTTCGGCCTGCCTGGCAAGTGAAGAATCCGCCCAGCGAAATTCCCCGCGGCGGGCCTTCGTCCTGAATTCTTCGCTGGCTTCGTACGCGGCGGATTCAGCATTAAGCTTATGAGCGCCGCCACCAGCCGCTGAAGGTGCGGCATGCTCTTCCGCCTTCAGCTCTTCTTCGCTCATCTTATGATTCCAGCCTGCTACCGGAATCAGCCCGTCTTTCCACTTTTCTTTATATTCGAAATATTTTACGACCAAAAATGTCGAACCCAGGATCATCGTCAGGATGATAAAGATCACCTGCATGTTGCGGTTGTTCTTCTGCGCAAAATATACGGTCAGGGCCATCGTCAAACTGCTGACAATAAGCACCACCGTATTGAGCGCGCCGAGCACCACATCAAGGTGGTTACTGCCGGCGGCAAAGGCCATCGGAAATTTCGCGCGGTAGACCAGGTATGCAGTGAAAACACCGCCAAAGAACATTATTTCCTGGGCCAGGAATGCCCACATTCCGATCGAGGTAGAATCCTTCTGCTGGGCCATGTCATCGAATTGATGCTGGAGGCCAGGCGGATGATAGTGATGTTCGGCACCGTGTGCTTCGACTTTTGCTGACATTTATTTCAACCTATTAAATTTTTAATTTCCTAACTAAAAAAATCTTCGGCTTCCTTGATCTCGAGGCCGTTGTCCTTTCCGAAATCGTAAGCTTCCCAGGTAACAACAGGCGTTTTCTCAAAGTTCTCGGTCGGCGGCGGCGAAGGAATTCTCCATTCCAGCCCCGGCAGGAACCACGGATTGGCCCCGGCATTTCTCTTGCTGAAAAGCGATGCCGTCAGATAAATGACCGGCAGCAGCATTCCCACGCCGAGCACGGTCGCGCCCAGGCTGGAGAAAATATTGAGCACCTGTAATTCTTCCGGATAGGCGGCGTAACGGCGCGGCATGCCCAGATAACCGAGCAGGAACTGCGGAAAGAATGTCAGGTTAAACCCAATGAAGACAAGCATTGCAGAGATCTTGCCCCAAAATTCCGAGTACATTTTACCGGTCATCTTCGGCCACCAAAGATGTAGTCCGCCCAGGTAAGCGATCACCTGTCCGCCCACCATCACATAGTGGAAATGCGCCACGATAAAATATGTGTCGCTTAAATGAACGTCCATTCCCGCCGCGGCCAGGTAGAGGCCGGTCAGCCCGCCGATGAGAAACAATCCGATAAATCCGAAACCGTAAAGCATCGGCGTTTCGTAAGATATCGAGCCTTTGTAAAGTGTCGCCGTCCAGTTAAAGATCTTGACCGCCGAAGGGACCGCCACGATCAGCGTGAGCAGCGAGAAAACCAATCCCGCATATACGGACTGGCCGCTGACAAACATATGGTGTCCCCAGACGAGAAAACCGATCACGGCGATCGCGATGCTGGAGAAAGCGACGAAAACGTATCCGAAAATTCTCTTGCGCGAGAACGACGAGATCAGCTCGCTGACCACACCCATTCCCGGCAGGATCATGATATAAACCGCGGGGTGCGAGTAGAACCAGAACAAATGCTGGAACAGGATCGGATCGCCGCCGATGGCCGGATCAAAGATACCGATGCGGGCAAATCTTTCCAGCACCATCAGCAAGAGCGTGATGGCGATGACCGGCGTTCCGAGCATCATCATGATGCTGGTGGCATAATGCGCCCAGACGAACAGCGGCATCTTGAACCAGGTCATTCCCGGCGCGCGCATCGTATGGATCGTGACGATAAAGTTGAGTCCGGTAGTTATCGAAGAAAACCCGACGATGAATGCGCCGAGGCCCGTCGCGATCACATAGCCGTTAGAGAAGGTGGTCGAATACGGCGCGTAAAACGTCCAGCCGGTGTCGACACCGCCCTGCATCAGCGCGTAAAGAGCAAAGGCCGCCCCGATGATGTACAGGTACCAGCTCATCAGATTGATGCGCGGAAATGCCAGGTCCTTGGCGCCGATCATGATCGGGATCAGAAAATTCCCCAGCGTCGCCGGTATCGACGGGATCAGGAACAAAAAGATCATGATGATCCCGTGCGCGGTAAAGACGCGGTTGTAGGTGGCGGGATCGAGCAGATCGCTGTGCGGCGTGAGCAATTCCAGACGGATCGTAGCGGCAAACAGCCCGCCGACCAAAAAGAAAACGGAGATACTTATCAAATAAAGTATCGCGATGCGTTTATGATCGCGCGTCAGCAGCCAGGATGCCACGCTGTGCCCGTTTGTCAGGTAATTTAATTTAGGCGCATCCGGCGATGATTGTGCCGCTATCTGCCCCTCTGTCAGTATGCTTTCCATATACTACCTTCCGTCTTTAGCGTGAGGATTCGCTAGCCCCCTTGTTGGTGTGTTTGCCGAAGTTGCCGCCGCATTGGAATTTCCTGCCCCGGATGGAGATGCGGTGCCCGACGAGTTTGCCGAACTTGTCGAGCTTGCCGCCGGCGCTGTCGTGGCGCCCGACGTGTCTCCGCTCAGAGATTTAATGTATGCGATAAGGCTGAGCAATTGTTCTTCGTTAACCTGGCCCTTGAAAGTCGGCATTATCGGCGTATAACCATCCACGACCTGCTTTTGCGAGTTCAGGATCGATTCGCGCAGGTAAGCTTCATCGACAGTGATGGTTTCGCCGTTGTTGAGTTTTACCGGCTTGCCGATGATCCCCGTCAATTTCGGGCCGCGGCCGGCGCCGTTATCCAGGTGGCAGGACGAACACTGGAGTTTTGCCTGAAACAGTTCTTTGCCGGCTTCGATCGGCGATTGGCTGGTGGCGTTTCCACTAAGCCAGTTGTCAAAATCGCGCTGCTCCATGACATAGATCCATCCGCCCATGCCGGAGTGGTTCAGGCCGCAGTATTCCGCGCAGTAAAGGCGGTATTTGCCCGGCTTGGTCGCTTCAAACCAGAGATGCGTGTAGCGGCCGGGAACGACGTCGGCCTTGGTGCGGAATGCCGGAATAAAAACGTCGTGAAGAACGTCCTCGGTGGTCATCGTCAGCTTGACCCGCCGCCCGACGGGAATATGCAGTTCGTTTATTTCACGCTGGCCGGTGCTGTGCTGAAACTTCCACATCCATTGCTTCCCGACCACGTACACTTCCATGCCGTCCGTGGGCATAGTGTAGAGCTGGTAAAAGACAATGGTCCCGAAGACAAAAATGGTCAGCGCCAACACGAACGGGATACCCGTCCAGGTAAGTTCCAGCAGGTCCGATCCGTGGATCGGATCAGGCACGGCAAATTTCCTTTTCTCACGATACTTCAGCGAAAAGTAAATAAGCGCCGCCACCGAGCCTACCCCGAAAAAGAGGCAGATCAGCGTGATATAGACGAACAAGGCATCGACCTGCCACGCAAAAGTGGACGCTTGTTCTGGCCATAATGGAAATGAAGCATTCTGCATAACGATTATGATAAATTTTCGTTCAAATCTATTTTCCTATGTTTGTTGCGCTGCCAAAAAACAACGAACATAATTCCCATTCCTAAAAGTGTGAACACCCCGCCGAGCCGGATGATGTTCAAAATTACGAGGCCGTATTTCCCCGTCGCCGGATCGTAGTGATAGCAGTAAAGGGCCAACTGGTCCACCGGCGATCCGATCTTTTCCTGCGACGCTTCCATCAAGCCGAACTTGAGATCTTTCGGCGCATACTCGACCCCGTAAAAATACCGGGCCAACTTTCCTTCCGGCGTCACCACCATCACTCCGGCAGCATGGGCAAACTGGCCGGTCTTTTCATCCCAGCGATAGTTAAACCCGGCGGCTTTGGTCACGGCATCTATCGCGGCCTGATCGCCGGTCAAAAAATGCCAGCCGTTTTCCGCATCCTTGCGGTCATAGCGCGCCAGATAATTTTCCTTTTTCCTCAGCGCCAGGCCGGCTTTATCGTTTTCCCTCGCGTCAAAACTGATCGCTACCACGTCAAATTCTTTTCCCGCGTTAAAGGAAATCCCTTTCAGGCCGCCGACCAGCCCGTTTAAAACTTCGTTGCAAAGCATCGGGCATTCGTAATAAACCAAAGCCAGGATGACCGGTTTTTTATTTCCAAAGAACTGTCCGAGTTTGACGGGGTTTCCGTTCTCGTCCTTGAGCTGAGTTTCCAAAGGAAGCTGTTCGTTCAACCTCTGTTCGATCCCGATATTCTGCAAAGCGTCGGGCAAACCGTTTCCCGATGTCTCGCTGGGATCGTAATTCTTCGGCGAATAGAGCGGCGAATTATAATGTTCGAGCCGCTGCGCTTCCCCGCTGGAAACAAAGCCAATGACAAAGAATGCTAAAACCGCCGCGATAAATACCGCCTGTTTCAAAAATGCTGAAACTCTTTTCATCTTTCCTTCTTATCTGCCGGTCATCACTCTGCCGGAACTCGACCCCGAATAGATCGAAGAGGCGTCCTGCATAGCTTTTTGGGCGTCTTCAGCCGGCCGCTGCTTCTCACCCTTTTCCAATAATTTTGCTTTGGCTTCGGCCACCGGGATCGCGATCACCGCGCCGGTGTGCGGGTCTTTCGCGCCTTCCTTCTCGATCAGGTTCCAGCGTTTTCTGACTTCCCAGTACTCCGCGTGCGGATTTAACAGTTCGAGATTGGCCCTGTTTTCACCTTCGCCGACGCCAAAACCCGGCGCCAACTGAAGGCGGGGCTCGGGCGGAAGCTTTTCTTCCTTGCTAAAAGCCATCGGCTTTTCATTTTTCTTTTCGTAATCCGCCATGCCCGTCTCTACCCATTTATTCACGAAATACATCGAGACAAATGAGAAAAGGATCATTAAAAACGTGACGGCGCAAAAAATGACGGTGCCGCGCAGCTTAATATCATTATCCTCGTAAGGCTTGCTCAGATCTATTTCAACTTTTTTCGGTTTCGACATAACTTCCTCTGGGATCAATGTTGCTTTCCGTGTTCAATGGCGGTTTCGATGAACGGATCGTTGGGCGGCATCAGCGGCCGGCGCTTTAATTCGCCAAAAAACCACCAGAGCCACAATCCGCCTACGGCTACGGGCGCGACAAAATCCATCCAGCTAATATGAAAATCGGTGCCGGGGATGCTCTTCATCGGATTTGGCCCGATCAGATAGAAAAGATCGATCACCCGCATAAATAAAATGAAGATCGCCATCATCGAGATCCAGCGGAAATTCCGCTTGACGTCGCGCGACAGCAGGATCACGAACGGGAAGGCAAAGTGGAACAGGATAACGATGACCCCGACCACTCCCCAACCGCCTCTTGAACGCGTCAGGTACCAGGTGGTTTCTTCCGGCAGGTTGCCCGACCAGATGATCAGGTACTGCGACAGGTTGAAATAAGCCCACACCATCGTGAACGCCAGCATCAGCTTTCCGACATCGTGAAAATGCCTCGGGCCGAGAACATGTTTCATCGGCTCGCGCTGCACCAGCCAGCTCAATATCGTGATGACGAACGCCAGGCAGCTCAAGCCCCAGCCGATCAGGAACAAAAGCCCGTAGATGGTAGAGAACCAGTGCGGGTCGAGCGACATCACCCAGTCGACCGAGGCAAACGTCACTACCAGCACGAAAAGCACTATTATCGGCCCGCTGAAATGGGTCATCTTCTTGAGCAGTTTCCAATCGCCGGTCTTATCGTGCTCAAGCGACCATTTATTCAGCATGTAGGCCATTAATCCCCACAGCAGAAAATAAACGACCGTGCGGATAATGAAAAACGGATGGTTAAGGTATGCCGATTTCCAAACCAGCACCTTATCGCTCGGATCGATGTGAAACCAGCCAAAGTAGAGAATGGAGGTCCAAATCAGCAGCGGCAGCGACAAGATAAATACCCAGGGGAAGAGTGTCCTCGACCCTGCCTCGACGACCCGGCGAATGACCAGGCCCCACGCGCCGCCGGTTATGTGCTGCAAAAGCAGCAGCCCCAGCGAACCGATACCCATGCCGCCCCAAAATACAAACCCGATCAGATAGGAACGCAGGCCCTGTTCAGGATTGAACATCGCGCCGATCAACAGCAGAATGATACCGATCACGCCTACGCCCAGCGAAAGCATTTGAAAACGGCCCAGTTCTACTGCCGGAGGTGAAAAATCGTGTTTCACTTTAATGGTTACCTCCGTCTGTAGTCGGTTTGGTGCTGCTCGCCTTTGAATCCGGTACGGTAGGTTTTGCCCCCACCGCGCTATTTCCTGTTTTCATTTCGCTACCCGCCGAGTTTGAATTCACCGCGCTGTTCGCATTGCTCATCGGCAGCGACGCCGCCCCGCTCGGGTTCTGGCTGATCTGCAGCGCGCGGATATAAGCCACGATCGCCCAGCGGTCGGCCACGGAAACCTGCGCCGCATAACCGTTCATCTTGCCGGAGCCGTTTGTGGCGACATCGAAAAGGTGTCCGACCGGCGCATTGCGCAAGCGGTCATCGTGATAGGTCGGCGGCTTGGAAAATCCGCGGCGGACGATCATCCCGTCGCCGGTGCCCAACGGGCCGTGGCACACCGAACAATAGATCTTGAATCTTTCCTCACCGCGGTCTAACAGCTCCTTGGTGACCGGTATGGGAAAATAATCGATGTCGTTAGGAAATGTCGTCACGCGAACATTGCCTTCGGCGTCGGTCATGGTCTGTGGCGCTTCGGTCGAAAGAACATCTTTCTTGCCGGTATAAAGCGCATTGTCTTCGCGCAAATAACCTCTGGCTATCGTGCCGGCAACCGGCTGGCGCGAACCCATCCCATCGGAAAAGAACTCGCTTTGTTTATAAGCTTTCAGGCGCGGCTGGTCCTGCATGTCATAGCGGCAGCCCAGTGCCAGCAGGCAGGAAGCGATAAGCACTAAGCAGGCTAAAACCCGCGATGCGGAGAATTTATTCATCGACGTCATAAACCTCCTGCGGATGTAGGCCCTGCATAAATTCTGCAGTTTCTTCGTACTTAAAATTCGGATCGGAAGTCTCTATCACCAGGAAAAATTTCTCTCTCGAAGCAAGGGCGAAACGCGGCACATTAAAGACCGGGTGATAGGGCTGCGGCAAGCCGTTTAAGAACAGCATTCCGAAAACCGCCGTTGCCGAAGCAAGCAGGATCGTGCACTCGAACGTGATCGGTATAAATGACGGCCAGCTCAGATACGGGCGCCCGCCGACGTTCAGCGGATATTCCACCCCCATCAGATAGACCTGCATTCCCAGGCCGCCCAGTAACCCCAGCAATCCGCCGCCGAATATCAGGAACGACAAAATTGAACGCTTAATACCCAGCGCCTCATCCATCTCGTGGATCGGGAAGGGCGAAAATGCGTCGGTCTTGGTATAGCCGGCTTCGCGAGTTTTCCTCGCCGCCTCGACCAATTCCGTCGGGGTATTGAACTCTGCCAATAATCCGTAAAGATTTTCCTTCATAACCATTCTACAGGTGCAAATTCCCTGAAAAACTTAATTTCTGTTTCAAAACAGGCTTTATTAAAAACAAAGCCTCACACTCCTGGCGCCAGATTAGTATCGTTATTTAAAAACCCGGCGAATTTCATTTTTGACGCCAACCTTAGTAACAAACCACCGAATCCGATCCCGGCAAAAACGATCAGGAACGGATCTATATAAGGAAGCCGGTACCTCACGGTGCTGATTATCAGCATGTGCAAAAGCGATGCGCCCGCCGCCAGCATTAAAAACAGCCAGACTATTTTCTTGCCGTTTTTGGTCCGTCTCACATTGAATATCCCCAGAATACCGAAAAGATAAATGGGAACGGTCGCCAGGCCCGACAAGATGGTCTTTCCCAGCGAAAAAGAAAACGGGTTGGTAAAAGGCTTCCAGAACAGGTAAAGCTTGAGCGCGAATAATTTCAGCGTTGCGCCCGGATCGGCCATCATCATCTCAACGGCTTTTTGCCGCCAGAGCTTATCTCTCTGGGTATAGGTCAGGGTGGAATAGCCGACCGTGTTTTCCCACTCCGCTATCTGCTCCTTGCGCTTGGTAACGATCCCTTCTTCATGGGCGGCGGCTTCTTCGGCTGTGGCGAAGCGGCCTTCAAAAAGCGGTATCCAATCGGGATGATTTCCCAGCCATAAAGCGAAGCCGGCGGAATCATTGATCAGCATAAACTCGCCTTTGGTCTGCAAATTGTAAAAAGACCAGGGCAATATCACCAGGATCATCGCCACGGGAATGGCCGCGGTCGCCGCGAAAATTCCCTTCTTCCGGTACTGAAGCAGGAAGAACGCCGCTACCAGGACCGCTCCTATTCCCAGCGCCGAGGGCTTGATCAAACAACCCAATCCCAGCAAGACACCCGACAGTACCGCGTCTTTTATCCTGACCTCGCCGGACATTATCGAGCGGACAAAAATAAACAGCAGCCAGGTCATTAAAAATGTGTGCGGGCCTTCGGTCTGTATGCCGGCCGTGTTGTACAGAAGCAGCGGATTTATCGCGAAAATAAGGCCCCCCAGAAATGAAAGGAACTCATTTTTGGTGATCGTGAACGCGATGCGAAAAACAAACCAGCAGGTAAGCCCGTGCAAAATGATCTGGACCGCTTTGATGGCGATAATGCTATTGGGTAAGACCAGCCAGATCAGCGCGATGAACATCGGATATCCGGGTGCGCGGAAAAACGGCAGTTTGATCCCGACCGTCGGATAGCTTCCCTGTTCGACCATCATTTTTGCCGCCGCCAGGTAATCGTCGCTGTCGACAAAATCGATGTTATTTACTCCGGTCGCGATCACCGCGCCCACGGCTAAAAGGATCGCCAAAACGACCAGGAAAATCTGCAGAATATGTTTTCTTTCCAATTTAGCCACTGCCAGTAATTATCGCTTCACTAAACTAAGCCGGCTCTTCCGCACCTTCCGGAAGGTCATCGATATCCGGCGAGTGATGGTGCCCGTCGTGCGCCACCTCGGCCTCCGGCAGCAGGGTGCGCATTTCGAAGATCGAGATCGCCGGCAAGAACCGCACGAACAAAAATATCAGCGTAAAGAAAAACCCTACCGTGCCGGTGAACATCGAAAGGTCCCAGATCGTCGGCGAATACATCGCCCACGATGACGGCAGAAAGTCGCGGTTCAAACTGGTTACGATGATCACGAAACGTTCCAGCCACATACCAAAACTGACGACCACCGAGATGACAAAAAGCCAAAACTCGCTCTCGCGGAAACGCTTCATCCAGAGCAGTTGAATGCTCAGGAAGTTACAAAAGATCAGCATCCAGTAAAACAGCCAGTAAGGCCCGTTCCAGATGCGGTTTGTGATCATGAACCATTCTGATTCCGAACCGCTGTACCATCCGAAGAAAGCTTCCATTCCATAGCCGTAGACGACGATCAATCCCGTCGCCAGCATTACCTTGCCCATATAGATCAGGTGGGTCTTGGTAATGAAATCTTTCATGTTGAACCAGTGGCGCAGCGGGATACAAAGAATGAGCACCATGGCGAATCCGGCAAAGATCGCGCCCGCCACAAAGTAAGGCGGGAAAATGGTGGCGTGCCAGCCCGGGACCTGCGACACCGAGAAGTCTAAACTGACGATCGAGTGGACGGACAAAACCAGCGGCGTGGAAAGCCCGGCCAGAATGAGATAAGCCATCTCATACCGGTGCCAGTGACGCGCCGAGCCGCGCCAGCCCCAACACAGGATCCCGTACACGGCTTTGAAAAATCTGTTCTTGGCGCGGTCGCGTAAGGTAGCCAGATCGGGTATCAATCCGATATACCAGAACAAAAGCGAGACCGTTAAATACGTCGAGACGGCGAACACGTCCCACATCAGCGGGCTGCGGAATTGCGGCCACATACCCATCACATTCGGGTAAGGCAGCAGCCAGTAAGCGACCCACGGGCGGCCCGTATGCAGCAGCGGGAACATGCCGGCGCAAGCCACCGCGAAAAGCGTCATCGCCTCGGCAAAGCGGTTAATGGATGTGCGCCATTTTTGATTGAGCAAAAGCAGGATGGCGGAGATCAGCGTTCCGGCGTGGCCGATGCCGATCCACCATACGAAATTGATGATGTCGAACGCCCAGCCGACCGGCTGGTTGTTTCCCCAGATACCGATACCGGTCGTTACCAGGTAGGTGACCGTGACCAGCAAAAGCTGCATCACCATGAACGAGATCGCAAAACCGATATACCAGGCAAGCGGGAATTTTTTCTTTTTACTTAAAGCCCAATCCCCGATACTGTCGGACATCTCGCCCAATGTATAGTCGCCTTCGACCATCGGCGGATAAAGTTTATTTCTGATTTCCTGTGCGTCCTGCATAGTTTATCCTGAAAATTTTAGTGGCTCTCTCCCGCCGGTTCTTTCTGGGTCCCGCCTACTGTTTCCGCGGCCGGCGCCGTCATCTGACGATAGTCCGGCATTTCGTGATTCTGGTTTTTCAGCGCTGCCAGATAAGTGGTGCGCGGCTGCGTATTCAATTCATTGAGCAGGTTGTAATTGCGATGATCTTTTTTGAGTTTCGCCACCTGGCTGCTTTCATCGTTGATATCGCCGAAAACTATCGCGTCCGCCGGGCAGGCCGCCTGGCAGGCCGTGACGATATCGCCGTCCTTGATCTTCACGCCTTTTTTCTCCGACTCGATACGCGCGGCAGAAATTCTCTGCGTACAGTAAGTGCATTTTTCCATCACACCGCGGCTGCGGACGGTGACTTCCGGATTGCGCATCAATTTGTATTGCGGCGTGTACCAATCCTGGAATAAAAGGAAATTAAAACGGCGAACTTTGTACGGGCAGTTGTTCGAACAATAGCGCGTTCCGACGCAGCGGTTGTAGACCATGTCGTTGAGGCCCTCGGCGCTGTGCACCGTGGCATGGACCGGGCAAACCGGTTCGCACGGCGCCTGCTCGCACTGCTGGCAAAGGACCGGCATAAAGTGCGGGCCTTCCGGATCGTTCGCATCGCGCCCGCCGAAATAAGTATCGATGCGAAGCCAGTGCATTTCGCGGCTGCGCCCGACCTGCTCTTTACCCACGACCGGAATGTTGTTTTCCGACTGGCAGGCGACGACGCACGCGTTACAGCCGACGCAGGAATTAAGATCGATGGTCATTCCCCACTTGTGGTCCTTGTACTCGTAGCGCGGGTACATCGACTTGTCGTATTCGTCGTGCTGGTGGCCCATGGCCGGGTTCTTCTCAAACGTTTCAAAATCGAAGACGCGCAGGATGTCGCGGCCTTCCATATTAAAGTGCGTCTGCGTCGACGACACGCGCAGTTGCTCGCCGATCTTTCTCAGCGACCCTGTCGAGAAGTTCATCGCGTTCGATTGGCGCACGTCGTAAACATTGTAGCCAATGCCGTTACCGACTTTGCCCGCTCTCGAACGGCCATAGCCCAGATAGATCGTCACGGTGTCGTCCGGCTGGCCGGGCATGATCCACGCCGGCACTTTGCCGCTTATCTTTTGCCCGCCGACAGTCAATTCGACCGCATCCGAGAAAAGATTACCGCCGGTAGAATCGATAAAAGTAGTTCCTTCTTCGGCACCGGTACCGGGGTTGAATTTACGGTTTTGATTGAGCCCCAAACGCTGGGCCGTTTTCGGGCTGACCAGCGCCACGTTTTCCCAGGTCACTTTGTTGAGCGGGTTGGGCAGTTCCTGCAGCCAGCCGTTATTGGCATAGCGCCCGTCATAAACACCCGGGTCGGGCAAGATCACAAATTCAACTTCGCCGGCAGCCATTGCGGGCGAAGGCTGGCTGAGAAAATCGGTTTTCGCCGCCACCGTTTTTGCCGGCAGTGCCGTGTTGGGCAGAAATCCGTCGTGGACCGCGCGACGCCAGGCTTTTTCAAAATCCGCGCCTGCGATCGGCGATCCGGCCGCACTCCAGGCGGTCTTTAAGATGTCGGCATCTTTGGAATCGAATTTTTCCTTGGCGAAAAGCTGGATCATTTCATGCGAGCTCTTGCCGCCGTAAAGCGGTTCGATCAGCGGCTGTACAAAGGTCACCGTGCCGTCATAAGCGCGCGTGTCGCTCCACATCTCAAGAAAATGTTTTTCGCAAATATGCCAGTGGCAGTAATCGGTCGTCTCGTCTTTGTACTGGCTGAGCTGCAAACGCAATCCGATCTTTTCCATTCGCTCGGGCGTCAGTTTCAGATCGGCCGGTGTGTTATACATCGGGTTACCGCCAAAGATGACCAGCATTTTGACCGCACCGGCATCGATATCCCTGACCAGCTCGCGCAGGCCGTCCATCTGCAGCATCTCGGGATTGGCGTGCAGCGGATCGGTGTAAACAACGGTCTGCCCGACATTGCCGAGCGCGGCATTCATCGCATGGGCCAGTGCGTGTACGGCCGGTGATTGCTGGTCGCCCGGAATAACGATCGATTTGCCTTTGTGTTCGAGCAGGTCTTTGGCCATTGCTTCGATCCACTTGGCGTTATCGGTATAGTCTGACGCCGCTCCCACCACGCCCAACGCCTTGGCGGCCGCTTTGGCAAAACCTTCCATCTGGCTCGGTTTGAGCGAAAGATGGTGGTCGGATTTTGCCATCGTAATGCTGGGCGTGGTGCCCACCGCATACAGGCGGTTCATTTCTTTTTTCTCTTCCGAGGTACGGCGCTGCGCGGAATAATCCTTGATATAGCGAACATTAAATCCGCTCATAAAATCGGCATCGAGCGAAAACACTCTTTCCGCCAGATCGAATTTATAGACCGTATTTACCGGCGAGCCGAACGCCAGTTTTGCGCCGGCCATCGCGCTGTCATTGTTGACGGGCTCGTATTGATACCACTTGGCGCCGGGAATTTCGGTAAGAATTTGTTTGAACTGATTGATGAGCGTCGGCGACGTAACGGTTTCGGTCAGAAAACGAATTCCGGCACCGTTCGTTCCGCGTTCTTTATCGAGTTCCGTACGGAACGCTTTGACAAAAGCTTCCCAGCTTTGCGCGCCGCCGCGGTAGGTTATTTCCTGCGAGCGGTCCGGATCGTACATTCCCAGGATGGACGCCTGCGCGCGGGTATCGGTTCCGCCGAGGCTGCCGGGATGCTGCGGATTTCCCTCGATCTTGGTGGGGCGAAAATCATTGCTTCTGACGAGCAGACCGGTAGCGATACCGCCCAGGGTCATCGCCGTCGCATAAAAATCGGGTTTTCCGGGTGTGTATTCTTCGGGCTGGGTAACGTAAGGAATCGCTTTTTCGGGCGGTTGGATGACGCAGCCGCTGATGCCGGCCAAAGCCAGCGAGGCGCCCATCAGCTTGATAAAACTGCGGCGGCTTACGGGATCGCTCCACTCTTCCGAATGCTGGGGAAATTCCCGGTTAACGAATTCTTCGAATTCGGGCGCGTCGACAAATTCTTCCAGGCTGCGCCAGTATTCTTTTCCTTGCTGGTCTAAAATTCTTTCACGCAAGAGAGCAAAATTCTTTTGACTATCTTGAGTCGCCATTTTTCTGATTCCTTAACTCTTCTCCAAATTTACTAACACTTACCGCCAACTCTACTGAAGCTGAAAATTGCCTGTGCCTGTGGCCAGAATTATCTGTGACAGGTAGAGCAACTGGTCAGTTGCTGCCGGCTGCGAATACGGTATTCTTCTTTTAGCTTTTCCCGCTCTTTCGGCCCGATATCGCTATCGTTCCAGGCCATGTTATAAACCTCGGCCTTGGGCCGGATATATTGCGACGGGTCCTTGTGACAGGCGATACACCATTCCATCTGCAGCGTATTTTCCATGTACACGCTGGCCATTTCATCAACCTGGCCGTGGCAGGTCGAGCATCCTACGCCCTTATTAACGTGAATGCTGTGGTTGAAATAGACGTATTCCGGAAGGTCGTGAACTCTTTCCCACTGAATGGGCTTGTTCTCGCGAAAGCTCGCGCGCACCGGTTCCAGGTAGGGGCTGTCAGACCAGATCTGGCTGTGACAGTTCATACAGGTTTGGGTGGGCGGCAGCCCTGCTGAAGATGAGGTTTCGACCGACGTGTGACAGTAACGACAATCTATGCCGTCGTCGCCGACGTGGTGTTTATGACTGAATTGAATGGGCTGCTGCTTTTCCAAAAAGCGGCCGGTAACATATGACGACCGGGCGATCTGGGTAACCACAAAAAACGCAACTCCGCCTAACAAAACAGCGGCCACAATACTGGCCTTGGCAATGTTATTTGCACTGCGGTGAAATACTTGAGCCATCGCTTTCTCAACTTTCACAATAAGATTTATTGCGAAAAACTACATTTTCCCCTCAACAGAGATATCTAGATCAAAACTCTGAGCAGACGAATATTTAATTTTGTAAAATAAGACCTATGTTCAGAATAACTTACTCTGCACAGAATTTTCAATTACTCCGGTTAAGAAATATAATTTTTCCGGTATTTGTGCAAGTTTTCACAAAATAAGATTTGCTCATCAATGAAATTAAGCTTTATTTATTAGAGCGCGGCTCGCCGCGCCGATCCCTGGGATCAAAAACATTTAGATCGCTGCGCGATCTTTGCGGGGCGGGACACCCGCGCTCCCGGTGTTTACACCTCACAGGATAAAAGCGCGGCGCCGATAGCGGCGGCATTTTTCCCTAATTCACCGGCCGCAATGCTGGTGCCCTCAAAGCCGGGCGCAAATGAAAACTCTTTTGCTCTATCGGTAACTCCTTTAACCACAGGAGTTCCGGCTGCCATCACCTCGCCGCCGATCACCACTCGTTCGATATTCAGCAGGTTGATCACGCTGGCCACGGCCGTGCCGACGAACATTCCGGTGCGTTCGAGCATCATGTTGGCAAAATCGTCGTCATTATTCGCCGCGTCGACGATATCGGCCAATTTCAAATTTTCTTCCGCTATCTTTTGCAGGGACGTTGTGCTGTCCTGGTGCAGCCTATCCTTGGTCCGCCGTACGATATTGTCGGCCGAGGCCATGTCTTCCACTCTCAGGCCCTCGGAATTGATGGTCACATAACCGAATTCCCCCGCAAAACCCGATGCTCCGTGCCATAATTTGCCGTCCAGGATAAGCGCGCCGCCGACGCCTTTGCCCAGCGTGACGTAAAACATATCTTTCGCGCCGCGCCCCGCACCGAACTTGTATTCGGCATAAGCAGCCGCGTTGGCGTCGTTTTCGAGATTTATTTTAAGCCCGGTCGCACGGGATACTTCCTGCGCCATATTAAGACTTTCGTTCTCAGGCAAATGCCGGGAAAGCGCCACCCGGCCCGATCTCATTTCAACCAGCCCCGGCACGGCGACCCCGACACAGGCGGCTTCCGGCGCCCGTGGTTTAAGCTCGTTGATAAATCCTGCTAATTGGTTAAGACGTTCTTCGTCCTGGGAAACGGCGGTCTCGATACTGGCGGCCATGGTGCCGTCGGCGTTAAGAATGACACCTCGCAGGACATCGCCGGAAAGTTCAACCCCGATCATGGTTCCAGTTTTTTCGCCTGATTCAGTCATTATTTTTAATTACGGCATTTTATACGGTGGCCGCGCCCGCATGCGAGACCTCAGAAAGGAAACTAGAGAGATTCTATGCACAGTCCAATGAACTGTCAAATAAGGACTTTTGCAAAAAATATCCGTCATTCATCCTCTTTTTGTCCTATAATTTAAGATATGCATTTAAGGGAATCTTATGTTCCGGCGGCTGGTATAGTTTTGACTACACCGCGTCAGATGGTTACTCTGTCATACTGTTATTTCATTCGGCTTTCATAAATGGAAAATCCGCTACAACAAATACAAGCAATAATTGACCTCTATGGTATTTTCGCCGTTTTCGGGCTGTGCATGATCGAAGGAGATATTACTTTGCTTCTGGCGGGCGCCATGGCTAACAGCGGTTTTTTCGGGAGTGGCAGTTTTTTCAAAGTGCTGGGAGCCGGTATAGCAGGCGGCGTGGTGGGCGACTCGATCGGATACCTGATCGGACGCGTGTTTGCCAAAACGATCAAAGGGTTCAAGTGGTACCAGCGTTCGCAGCCGCGTATTGAAAAATTGGTGGAAACATTCGGCGGCTATGCCCTGGTCATTTCTAAATACATTTACGGTATCCGGGCGGCGATGTGCATCTCCACGGGCGTCGGCAAAATGCCTTTCTGGCGTTTTCTTTATACCGATCTTTTGAGCTGCTCGATCTGGGCTTTGATCTTAAGCACGACGGGTTACTTCTTTGGCGGGGCCATTACCGGGATCATCGGCGATTTTCAGCAGATAGGTTTTGTACTGCTGGGTATCATCGTATTCGGCGTGGTCGGGTTTTATCTGCTGGAAAGATTCTGGCTTTCGAAAAAAGTGGAAAGCGCCAACCCCGAAACCATTCACGAGATAGAAGAAAAACTTCACGCTGTCTCGGAAAATATTCAGGAAAAGCTTCACCTGACCCAGCCGGCAAATTCAAAGGAACCGGAAAATGCCGACCCGCAGGAAAACAAGCCTGCCGCATCATCGGCCAAGGCCTCCAAGGCGGAAAAAGATTAGTTTATAGTAGTGCCGCCGTCCCGGCGGCTGTCCTGATGGCGTCCCGCCGTCAGATTCTTTTGCGCGGGCGGGACGCCCGCACGACAGCCAGCGAGACGCTGGCGTTACATAAGATCGGCGCATTAAAAATTTAAAGGACTTTTATTTGTGATAATCGAATCATCTGCTCCAACGCGGGTCGATCTGGCCGGAGGCACTATCGACATTCCGCCCCTTTTTCTTTTTCACGAAGGCGCGGCGACCGTTAATTTCGCCATTAGCCTGCGCGCGCACTGCCGTATCGAAACGCGCGACGATAACAAAATAATTCTCGAATCGATCGACCGCGGCGTAAAATTCGAGACCGACCTCGATCATTTTCACGAACTCGCGCATGAGCCGCGGCTGGAATTGCTCTCCAAACTCGTTTATTTTTTCAAACCCGAAACCGGCCTGCATATGATCACCGAATCGGAAGCTCCGGCGGGAGCGGGCCTGGCCGGTTCTTCGACACTTAACATCGCCTGTGTCGGCGCGCTGAACCGTTTGCTGGGCGGCCGCTACAAAGAGGACGAGTTCATCGCGATCGCTTCCAGCATAGAAACACAGGTCATCCGCGTGCCGGCGGGTTTTCAGGATTACTACTCGGCGCAATATGGCGGGCTGTCCTGCATTCATTTCCGCCCGGACGGTTTTCGCCGCGAGGCCCTGGCGGCCGATACGGCGATGCTGGAAAGCCGGATCGTCGTTTGCTACACGGGCGAACCGCGTAATTCGGGCACGAATAATTGGGAGATAACTAAACGCCATATCGACGGCGATAACGAACTCTTCGATATTTTCGAAGGCATTCGCGACGGCTCGCTCGAACTGCGTGAAGCGCTGCTGATGAACGAATGGGACCGCGTGGGAGAAATTTTGAAAAAGTCTTACCCTCTGCGCAAACGCCTCTCGCCGAACATCACTACCTCGCACATGGACGACTTGATCGAGGCCGCGCTGGCAGGTGGCGCGATCGCCGCCAAAGTGTGCGGCGCGGGCGGCGGCGGCTGCATAGCCTTTTATTGTGAAGAAGGCCGGCGTGATGAAGTGGAAGCTGCACTCGCGGCAATGGAAGGCTGCGAAGTTCTCAAGTGGACTTTAGCGCCGGAAGGTTTAGTTGTCAGGGAATCGTAGTTAACGAAATTACTGTGGCTTCTGGTATGAGGTCAGAACCGGGAACGGTAATGACCGGGTTTTTGCGGCTCCGCCGCAGTGGCAGAAACGCGACAGTTATGGAGCGTGCATAATTGGGACATAGCGGCACGCTCCATAACTGTCGCGTTTCTGCCTTTCGATGCCCAGGATCCATGCGGGCAGAGATGCCCGCGCTCCATATCTAATTAGCGCTTGCGGCGATCGCTTTTGTCAGTGAGCTGAAAATTCCCCGTCCGTCGGTCGAGCCGAGCAGATCTTCGCAGGCGCGTTCCGGGTGCGGCATCATACCTAAAACGTTCCTGTTGAGATTACAAATTCCGGCAATATTCGCGCGCGCTCCGTTGGGGTTCGCTTCATCGGTTATCTCGCCGGATTCGTCGCAATAGCGGAAAACTATCTGGCCGTTCTCTTCCATTTGGCTGAAGGTTTCGTCATCGCAGACATAATTTCCCTCGGCATGCGCGACCGGGATCGAAAGAATTTTCTCACCCGCGATCTCGCTGGTGTAAGGCGTGTTGTTATTTTCAACTTTGATATTGACGTGCCGGCAGACAAAGTGCAGGCCGCGGTTGCGCATCAGCGCTCCTGGTAAAAGCCCCGCCTCGCAAAGGATCTGAAAACCGTTGCAGATGCCGAAAACGAATTTACCTTCCGCGGCAAATTTCTTGACTGATTGCATGACGGGTGAAAATCTCGCCAAGGCCCCCGCGCGCAGGTAATCTCCATAAGAAAATCCGCCGGGAACGATCACCGCATCGTAACTGCTGAGATCAGTGTCTCTGTGCCAGATAAAATCAACGGGCTGGCCCACGTATTTCGACACTGCATGGTAGGCGTCGTGGTCACAATTTGAACCGGGAAAAACAATAACTCCAAATTTCATATCAGTAGTCAGTAGTCAGTAGTCAGTAGTCAGTAGTCAGTAGTCAGAAAAAGCTTCTGAATTCTGGCTTCTGGCTGCTTTAAGAAACGATCTCTACTTTGTAATCTTCAATTACCGGATTGGCCAGGACGTCTTTAGCGATCTTTTCCGCCGCCGCGGCCGCTTCTGATTCTGAAATCCCTGAATCTAAAGAGATTTCGAAGAATTTACCCTGTCTGACATCCACTATTTTGTCAAAACCGAGCAATTCGACCGAATGCTGGATAGCCTTGCCTTGCGGGTCAAGGACGCTCGGCTTCAGATTTACATAAACTTTTGCCTTCATTTGCCTATCTTACCTCAAAAACGTTGATAAATCTCTTGTTCTTATGCAATTATTGGTATACTATTTCGTCATCTCTAAGAAATTATTCTTTTTAAAATTACACTTGACTCTTCAGAAGGAGAATTAGAAATGGAAAATAACCCAGCGGGTAAAACTGCACTTGGCTTGGACAACAATGTTGGAGCTTTGATCTGTTATGTCGGAAATATTATCTGCGCCTTGGGCCTGATATACAGCATTATCGTTGTGGTAACGGATAAAACAAATAAACTGCCCCGTTTCCACGCGTTTCAATCGATTCTTTTGTCCGTTTCCTGTTTTGTTATCGCGATAGTCTTAAACATTTTGACTGCGATACTTATCGGAGGCGCTTCAGCCACGGGCAGCGGAGCCGCCGCGGCCGGCAGTATGGGGCTTGTCAGTATCATCTATTTGATATTTGGTTTGGGTGTTTTGATCGCGATCATTTTCTGCGCCATCAAAGCTTTCCAGGGCCAGATCTTTAAGCTTCCGATCATCGGCAATCTGGCTGATCAATGGTCTAACTAAACCGGGCCAAAAACTCTTGCGTACACCTTATCTGGCGTTGCGCAGGTAGTGCTTAAGATCAAAGACGCGGGCACTCCCTCGCTCGTGAAACGTCGTTATTAAAATAGCGAGGACTTGTGTTCTCGCTATTTTAATTTTGCCTCTAAAGTCAGGCAGATATCATTTTAAGAGCGGGTGCAAGCAACCCTTCCCGACCTGAGAGATGCCCAGCTTGGAGGTAAATAAAAGGATCTAAATAAATTTGCAGTCCGGAAGGGCCGCTTGCGCCCGCTCTGATAGGCTATCAAATTAACTTGTTTGATAAGCAAAAGACTTTATAGGCGACGCTATCAGAAATGAAAATAAGTATTCTTTTCAAATTTTTTGGAGTGAAGAAGATCAGGCATATGTTGCCACGTGTGCTGAATTCTCCGGCTTGTCCGCGTTGGGAGAAACTCACGAGGAAGCGTTGCGCGAAGCCCAGACCGCCCTGGAGCTGATGATCGAAACGTATCAGGAAAAAGGTATCGCCCTTCCTGAACCCCAAGCGATACTCTTAGAAGTTGCTTAGCCAAAAACTCTTGCGTACACCTTATCAACGTTGCGCAGGTAGTGTTTAAGATCAAAGGCGCGGGCTATTTCCTCTGGTGACAAACGTGAGGAAATGTCCGCGTCTTTCATTACCAGTTCTTTAAACTCCCCGCCTTCGTCCCAAACCTTCATCGCATTGCGCTGCGCCCAAAGATAAGCGTCTTCGCGTGACACGCCTTTCTGCGTCAGCGCCAAAAGCAATTGGCCGCTGAAAACAAGGCCGCGCGTCAGGTTGATATTTTCCAGCATCCTTTCGGGGTAGACCACCAAGGTATCTAGCAGCGAGGCGGCTTTGGCGAGAATGTAATCAAGCGCCGCGGAAGAATCAGGCAGCACGATACGCTCAGCCGAGCTGTGAGAAATATCGCGCTCGTGCCAGAGCGCCACGTTCTCCAACCCGACGATAGAATTCGCCCGAACGGTGCGCGCCATTCCGCAGATGCGCTCCGAAAGGATCGGATTGCGTTTGTGCGGCATCGCCGAGGAGCCTTTCTGCCCGGTCTTGAATTTTTCCTGCGCCTCGCGCACCTCCGTTCGCTGCCAATGGCGTACCTGCAGCGCAAATTTTTCCAAGCTTGCAGCGATGATCGCCAGCGTGCAGAGATATTCGGCGTAACGGTCGCGCTGGATGATCTGCGTTGAAACGGCCGCGGCTTTAAGTCCCAGCTTTTCGCAGACGCGCTCTTCGACTTCCGGATCGAGATGCGCAAAAGCGCCGACCGCGCCGCTGATCTTTCCTACCGACACAATATCTTTTGCTTTATTCAGGCGCTCTTTATTGCGCTGTATTTCGCTATACCAGAGCGCAAAGGTCATTCCGAACGAGGTCGGCTCTGCATGGATCCCGTGTGTGCGCCCGATCTGCGGAGTGTCTTTAAATTCAAACGCACGCTTTTTAAGAACCTCCAGCAGGCCGTCGACTTTCGTAAGCAATACACCGCACGCCTCTTTTAGCAGCAGCGCGTTGGCGGTGTCGACCACGTCTGACGAAGTGAGCCCGTAGTGAACAAAGCGCGCGGCGGAACCGATGTTTTCCGCCAGGTTGGTGGTAAAGGCGATGACATCGTGATCGGTGGTCTTTTCTATTTCGCTGATGCGTTCAGGCGTAAAAGCCGCCCTGGCTTTTATCTCGGCGACTGCATCGGCGGGGATGGTCCCCATCTCAGCGTGCACTTCGCAGACGGCTATTTCGACATCGAGCCATTTTTGGAATTTATTTTGCTCAGACCAGATGGCGCCCATTTCGGGCAATGTGTAGCGAGGTATCATTTTATTCCTGATTTTTTGCGTCTACCTTTTGAGATAAGCTTCGGTGCCCAATTTTTCGCGAAACAATTCTCTCAATTCAAGTATATTTTCCAGACTATTAAAAGCGAGTTTGGGGATCAAAATAGAATTCCCGAGTCTGGGTGTGATCTTAAAAGAACTGCCCGTTTCCCGCACTCTCAGCAGATAGCTCCAATTTAATTTGCTTTCAAAATTCTTTGCTTTGTATCGCACACCGTCGTCCGCAAAAGAATATTCGATCTCTTCTGTTCCCTGCTTCCAGTTAGCGTACACTGAGTAAAAAAGAAAGAATATCTGCAAGATAACCGTGTAAAACACGACGCCGGCAGCTAACATTCTTAGCCCGAAGAGTTCAAAAACTTTTTCATTCGTGACAAATATCAAAAGCATACTGAATACTACCGATATCATCAGCGCCCAAATAATATTGTTGAAGCTGAAAAAATATCCGAGGAAAAAGGTCCAGTAATACCAAAAATCCATTCTGACCGTTGCGTTAATTATACGACCCGTTTCCATCAAATTAGATCAGTCCTTTGCTAATAAGCAGTTCGGCATTTAAAACCGCCGCTCCGGCGGCGCCGCGGATGGTGTTATGGCTCAGGCACACAAAACGGTAATCGAAGATATTATCGGGAAACAATCGTCCGACGGTGATGGTCATTCCTTTACCCGTATCGCGGTCCATGCGCGGCTGCGGGCGATCCGGTTCTTCGCGCACGACCATAAAATGTTCCGGCGAAGAATAAAGGTCCAGCCGGGGATAATTTTCAATGGCCTCGGTCACTTCTTCCAGGGTTGAAGTCTCCCTTAATTTCACCCGCGCCGAAACAGTGTGCCCGTCTATGACATTGACGCGGAAACATTGGGCGCTTACTACAAAGTCGGCTTTTTCGATCTCCTGCCCGGTGAATTTGCCAAGAATTTTCTGCGCCTCTATCTCGACCTTCGGCTCTTCGCCGGCGATATAGGGCATTACATTGTCCATTATATCGAGCGCCGCCACGCCCGGATAACCGGCGCCGGAAATGGCCTGGTAAGTGGAAATTATCAGCGATTCAACGCCGAATTTTTCATGCATCGCGGCGATCGGCGGCGCAAAGCTTATCACCGCGCAATTCGGGTTGGTGACGATAAAGCCTTTACCAAATCCGCGCTTGACCCGCTGAGTTTCGATCAGGCCGAGGTGGTCGTGGTTTATCTCCGGGATAAGCAGCGGCACGTCTTCGTCCATGCGAAAAGACGATGAATTGCTGATGACCGGGTAACCCGCGCGGGCAAAAGCTTCCTCTGTAGCCCTCGCGACATTTGAAGGCAGGCTGGAAAAAACCAGGTCGCATTCGAGCGGCGGTTCGATCGGCTGCACCACGATCTCTTTAACCTTATCCGGCATCGGCGTCGCCAATTTCCACGGGCAGGCCTCGACAAAGGTCTTGCCCGCCGAGCGGTCGGAGGCAGCCAGCGCGGCGATCTCGAATTGCGGATGATCGGCTAAAAGCTGAATAAATCTCTGGCCGACAGTTCCGGTCGCTCCCAGAATTCCTACACGGTATCTTTTACTCATAGGGTCACAAAAAATTAAGTGTAATTTAGGCTTAATAAAAAGGAAAGCGTTAAATTATTTTCCCCGTTCATTTTATAAAAAGGCAGAGTTAGCTTTTGGGTTTTCCATTCGGAATAGATGATAACTGATAGATGACAGATGATAGATCGAATCTCTCAGCTATTATCTATGATCTTTTATCTATTCCGAATGGTTTATTTGATACAGCACCACAACTTTAAGGACAATACCTCTCAAAAACAAACGTTGACTTGTAATACCGCGGGTGGTTATTCTAGATATCTAACTTAAGTTCTTTTTCTTCCATAAAATCGGAAAAATGAACCTGCGATCGATCGGGTGCGGGTAACTATCCGTTATTTTTATCCGGTCAGGGTTTACTTCCACCCTACTCTCAAAGCGGAAGCTGGTTTTTGAATTACACACGGAGGTCAGATAATGAAAAATAAACTTGGCTTGATCAAAAGATTGGGAATCTTGGCGGTTCTAATGTTCTGCCTGGGATTCGTTATGTTTGCGCCCAGCGGGACACAGTCGGCTTTGGCCCGCCCCTGCTGCTCGGACTGTGCAATAAATCCCGAAGATCCGCAGGGGCAATGGCCGGAACAATATTGCGAGGATCAGTGCGGTTCCAGCTCCGGTCCCTGTTACACCTCTTGCGTCAACAGCATCTATAACTGTTGGCACTGGTGTCAGTTCGGTTGTTAAGCATAAGGTTAGCAGAGTTATCAGAGTTTTCCGGGTCAACCAGGTTATTGGAATTTATATCTTATGAGGCTCAGAAAACTCGACGAACTCTGCTAACTTCCGTCAACTCCGGAACTCATTTTTTAGGAGGTTAGAAAATGAAAAACAAACTTGGATTGTTAAAGAGGTTAGGTATTTTGGCGGTGCTGGTGCTCTGTCTGGGATTTGTGATGACGGGGAACCTTTCGCCGCAGGAGGCATCAACCGCTCCCTGCTGTCATAACTGCGCAGTCGACCCGTTCGACCCGTATGCGCCGACACCGCAGGAATACTGTCAGGACCAGTGCGGCGTTCGCAACGGCCCATGCGTGGACGCGTGCCTGTCCGACATCTATAACTGCTGGTCGCATTGCGTCATTTGTTGATCGGAAAATCGCAAAGAAAAGCGGCGGGGCCGGGATCACCCGTTCACCTCGCCGCATTTTGCCTACTACTTACTGCTGCTGTCTACTGCTCCAGCGCCTCTTTCATTCTCTTCACGCCTTCCCGGATCTTGTCTTCACTAGCGCAAAAAGAGATGCGTAAATAACCTTCGGCTTCGCTGCCAAAAGCTGAGCCGGGAATGGTCACGACTTTGGCCTGCAGGAATTTTTCCACGATCTCCATTTCGTCGCCCAGGTGGCGCACATCGAGCATCGTGTAAAAAGCGCCTTCGGGAACAAAGGCGGTCAGGCCGAGTTCCGTCTTAAAAAGATCGACGATCAGATCGCGGCGTTTTTGATAAACTGCCCGCGCATCGGTCATTGCTTGTTTGCCTTCGTCGGTCCAGGCCGCCAGCGCCGCCTTTTGCGAAATTGCCGAAGCGCAGGTCACATCGTAACCGTGCAAAACCCACGCCGGCCGGATCACGTCCGTCGGGCCGGCCAGCCAGCCCAGACGCCACCCGGTCATGCTCATTATCTTTGACAAACCGCTGACAATTAACGTCTTATCGTAATACTCGGAGATCGAAGCCGGGCGCTCATCGCCATAGTAAACATCGCGATAGATCTCGTCTGAAATGACATAAATGCCGCTGTCTTTCAGTGCTTCGGCCATCGCCTGCAGATCGGCACGCGACAAAGACCTGCCGGTCGGATTAGAGGGGCTCAAGACGATCACGACCCGCGTCTTATCGGTGAGCTGCGCTTTGAATTCCTCGACGTCGAAAGCAAATCCATTCTCACCGGCCAGGCGGTAATATTTGGTCACGCCGCCGGCAATTTTGGTGATGCCCGGATAAGCGGGAAATCCCGGATTCGGCGTCAGCACTTCGTCGCCGTCTTCGACCAGGGTCATCAGCGCGCAAAAAAGGGCTTCGGAAGAACCGACGGTCACAAAAACGTCGTCGATGCCCAGATTTAAATGCGGGTATTCGCCGATGATCTTTTCACGCAGCGCGGGTATTCCCGCCTGCAGCGTGTAGCCGTTCATTTCTTCGGTGATGACACGCACGGCCTCGCGCTTGATGCACTCGGCGGTAGGCAGATCCGGTTCGCCCAAACCGAAGCTGATGCTGCCCGGCAGCGCGCGGTCGGCTACCTGTCTTATCTTTGATTTTTCGAGTCCCTGCAGGCGCTGCGGGATACGAAACCCTTCCATTTCTGTGATCGCTTTCATAGTCGTTTAAACTCCAAAACCACAGGGTAGCATATCAGACAGAAACGCGACAGTTATGGAGCGTGTCCGAGGACATACTCCATACTGCCGCATTTTCTGCTCGCTTCTAGGGTACGAGCAGTCTTAATATTCCCCGGCTTTAATCTTTCTTTCTCAGCACACAAAAATATGCCTTGGTAAAAAATTCATCGAGCACGGGCACCTGTGAAAAGGCGCTCATATAACGGCCTAAGCGAAATACTTTTCCGCCGAAACCGATCTGTTCCTTGTGTACCAATTCAAAAGGCAGATCTTTCAACATCGAGCGAAATTGCCGCAGCGTAATGTGATTGAGATATTCGCTCCACATCTCGCGGTCGAGATACGGGTTGGGCCGTTTTTCGCCGGTCTCTTCATCCTGGAAATAACAGGGCACGCGGTAATCCGGCTGATCGTAAAGATGCGCCGCCACATCTAAAAGCGTATCCATCGAAAAAATGGCGTTTGCCCACGGGTAAGGAATGATGTCTTCGAGGTGCGTTCCATAAGGCCCGAACCACGGGTGAAAGTGCACCAAAAACCATCCGCCCGGCCGTAAGACCCGGTCGGCTTCCATAAAGATCGCTTTCGGGTCGCTCAGATGTTCAACGGTATCGATGGTGTAGATCGCATCGACGCTTTCATCCGGCAGCGGGATAGCGTCCGGCGTGGTGCGGATGAACTGGATCTTGTCTCCGAATTTATTTTTGCCGTAGGCGAGCGCTTCGGTATTTATGTCGCCGCCGATCGCGGTAAAATTTTCATGCTGCAAAAACGAATCGAGCATATAGCCCTTGTTGCAGCCGATCTCAAGCACGGTCTTGCCTTCGAACGGGCAAAACTGTTTGAAAAGCGCCTGGTAATCATCGATCTGTTCGACGCGGTCGCTGATGTAGTTTTCCATGCTGTCGAAACGAGTGATCGTTTCCGTCTTAAAACCGAATTTTTTAAGCGGTGTGCTGGTGAAGAGATTTGTCATTGCCAGGCAGGCTTTACGTGAAATGCCCCTGATTTCTGACGGGTGGGTTAGCGCTTGCGAGACCATATTTCCTCCGGGAAAAGGATTTCCCGCTTAACTAAAGTGCAAATAAGGCGCTTTCTCCCGCAAAAATCTAAGCTTTGCCTATAAAGTCGGAGATAGTTGCCACGAATGTCACTAATCACACGAATAAGAATTCTTTAATTCGTGTTATTTGTGTAATTAGTGGCGGACAATGATTGCGTGTTTTTGACTATTAATAAGAAAAAAATCGACTTTATGGGTAAAGCCGTTAGCTTAGGCAGCATCCCTGTGCTGCCAGCCTTTGTCGGAATGACGATAAGCTTTTATCTCAACCGCGGTGAATGCCTTTTGATCGGGCTGCCAATCCAGCCTTTTGATGGTGAGATTCGGATGGTCGAATTCGATCACATTGAACGAATTGGTATGCCCGCGGCTGCGGGTCGAAGTAGCCGTGCCCGCCTGCACGATCAGCGCCGGGCGGCCCGCGCCGACATTGTAGCGCTTGGCGGTGTCGCCCGTATGACCGATGTGAATATGCCCGGCGAGAAAAAGGTCTACCCCGCACTCAGCGACAAACCGCATCGCCATGCGGGCGCGCCCAACAATGTCGCCTTCGTCAAAGCCTTCGGGAACGTCAAAAGGATGGTGGGTGACCACCGCTTTTAAGACCTCATCTTTAAGGCCGCAGAATTTTTCGCGAATGGCGGCCACCTGGCCTTCGTTTATGCGTCCGCCTTTAACGGTAAGAGAACGCGCGGTATTGATGCCCATCACCGCAATTTCTTCGTCGGCGTAAAAAGGCCGCAGGTCATCGGTAATAAATTTTTTGTATTTTTTTAGCGGCGAGAAAAACCGCGTAAAAATATTGTGCAGCGGAACATCGTGATTTCCCGGCACGACGATCTGCGGTTTTGGCAGAGAATCGAGAAATTTGCGCGCCTCTTCAAATTCATGTGAACGAGCGCGCTGGGTCAGATCTCCGGAGACCACCAGCAGATCGGGCCCCGCCGCGATCACCGCTTCGCGCAGGTGCTCGATCACATCGTAATTGATGCGCCCGAAATGCGTGTCGGAAATTTGTACGATGGTTTTCATCAGTAGGCAGAAACGCGACAGTTATGGAGCGTGCTATTCATATTTTTAATTAAAATTCAGTAGTCAGAATCCGGAATGCGCTCCGTCCTGTCTTCTGCATTCTGGCCTCTTCATTATTAATTCACAATTACCTTTAGCGCCTTTCGGCCTGATCTTATATTCCAGTAGGTCCATTTTACACGCTCCATTACTGTTGCGTTTCCGCCGCCGGGACCATTACTTTCAGCGCCTTCGACTTGATCTTGTACTCCAACGGCGTCTGCAGCGCGGTAACCTCGCCGTCAAAAGCGACCAACAGAACCTTTCTGCGCCGTGTTTCTATCCGGCATTCTTCGATCATTATTTCCTCAAACTCTTTTGCTTGTCTTAACGTTCCAAAAAGAGCGCGGACGGCCAGTTTTAATAATCCCCAGCGCCCGGTTTGAGGCAAAATATAGAGGCTCAATTTACCGCCGGTGAGGCTGGGCCGCCGGCCGATATTAAACCCTTCCATCTCATAATCGTTATTGCCGATAAACACCATCGGTGTCCGGCGTTTTAATATTTCACCGCCGAGCCGGAGTTTGATATCCAAAAAAGGGTGACGCCGCAGCACCATCACGGTCGCCCAAAAAGCCGACGGCCATTTGCCGCGCTTTAAGCGGTGCTGCTGCTGTTCGCGTTTGTGCACGATGTGCGGATAGAGCCCGATGCTGGAATTATTAAGAAAAATATGGCCGTTGACCTCGCCGACGTCGACCTCCGCAGTGTGTCCACCGGCGATAATATCGATAGCTTCGGCCAGGACCGGAGGAATTTTCAGATCGCGGGAAAAATGATTGAGTGTGCCCAAGGGGAGAACGCCGAGAGTTTTGCCGGCCTTTATTGCCTCTTCGGCGACCGCGCTGATGGTGCCGTCACCGCCTCCGGCCACGATCATCTCGCACTCGCTTTTGGCTGCCTCGGCGGCAAATGCCGACAACTGTTTGCCGTCTTCAGCCAGCTTGATATCGGCCTCGATGTCGTGCGCGGCAAAAAGGCTCCAAATGTCATTCGTCAAAACTTCGTCGTCACTCCCGGTGCCCGAACCAGCATTAATAATGACGACCGCCTTGCGCATACGTTATTCTAGCGCAAATAGTCTTCGAGTTTTGTGGCGGCGTCGGTTTTTTCGTCGCGGTATTTGACGATGATCGGCGCGTAGATGGAAAGGCCCCATTCTTTTCCCTTTTCGCTGGTCACGGCGCGTGAGCCCTGCACCACGACGGCGCCCGCCGGCACTTCGAGCGGTTTTTCGCCGTCGGATTTAATTATCGTGTGATTGACCAGGTCGAAAAGCGGGGTCGAACGCGTGAGGATAACGCCGGAAGCGAGCACCGCGCCCGCGCGGACGACGGTGCCTTCGTAGACGCCGGTGTTGCCGCCGACCAGCACGTCGTCTTCGATCACGACCGGCGCGGCATTGATAGGTTCGAGCACGCCGCCGATCTGCGCCGCCGCCGACAGGTGAACGCGCTTGCCGATCTGCGCGCAGGAGCCGACCAGCGCGTGGCTGTCGACCATCGTGCCTTCATCGACGTAAGCTCCGACATTGATGTACGCGGGCGGCACTACTACCACGCCCGGCGCGACATACGATCCGTCGCGAATGGTCGAGCCGCCGATCACGATGCGCACATTATCTTCAAGCGACATCGGCCTGAGCGGAAAAGTGTCTTTGTCAAAAAAACGGAAAGTCTCCGTCTCTTTCGACATCTCTTCCATCTTGCCCATGCGAAAGCCAAGCAGAATTCCCTGCTTTACCCACGGATTGGCGTGCCAATTGCCGTCTTCGCGCTTTTCCGCCGAGCGGATCTCGCCACGTCTTAACGCCGTTTTGAATTCTTCATAAACCGCGCGGTCCTCGGCGGTAAATTCGGTTTTAGCGAATAATTGTTCGATCTTTTCTTGTAGATTCATAATAAGAATTAAGAATTACACCACAGAGTCACAGAGGACACAGGGTTATTAATTTACCATTCTTTTAATGCCGTTTTTTAATAATGGCACGTTGAAATTAATGAGTAGTCCAAGTTTTTTTCTACTTAGTTTTAGATATGTAAGCAGTTGAGCCTCATGAATCGGAAGAAGTCCTTCTATCGACTTCAATTCGATAACTACGGAATCTTCAACCATTAGATCGATTCGATAACCAGCCTCGATCAATATCTCATCATAAACGATCGGTAAGACAAGTTGAGATTCGACTCTCAACCCCGATTTTCTTAGCTCATGGAGCAGGCAGACTTCGTAAGTACTCTCCAAAAGTCCAGGCCCCAAGGTCTTATGAACTTTAATAGCGCAATTGATAATTTGTCCGCTTATATCGTTTAATTCCATTTTGGGAGTCTCTGCGTTCTCTGTGCCTCTGTGGTGAGAAAATTCTCAAAACTCGAACGTTTCGCAGTGTATAACATCCGGCTCAAATTCCAGCAGATATTTATCGTCCTCCGGATAATACCGCGCTTTTTCGTAGTCTTCACCGGCAAATTTTTTGATGCTCTCGTAGCTGTCCCATTTGGTGACGGTCCAGAAATGGCACTTGTCGCCTTCGATACGGCGCAATATTTCGACACTCAAATTTCCTGGCGTATTTTTATAATCGCTGACGCCGGTGTCGATAATTAACTGCAGATATTCATCGCTGTGTTCCGCTTTGGTCACGCCGTGCCAGATCCGTGTTATCGCTTTGCTTTCCATAAGTTTTTTACAGGCGCTTGTTTCTCAGGTCTTCAAGTTTTTCGTTGTAATGATCGGTGCGCGCCGCATAAATAGAGGCTATCACCGAGCGGTCCGTCGGGCGAAATGCGCGCAGCATGACGCGGCGGCTGCGGATGATGCCCTTTGCGTCGATGATCACTATCGAGCGGGTGAGCGATATCGGAAAGAGCCAGTGAAACGCGTAGGTTTCCGTTACGCCGCGGTCGGCGTCGGCTAAAAGAGTGATGGGCAATCTGTGTTTGCGGGAAAATTCGCTGTGGTCATCGACGGTTCCCGGCGATACGCCTACGACCAGCGCTTTTGTCTCGATATAATCCACCCAATGGTCGCGCAGCGAACACATCTGTTTGGTGCAAACCAGGGTCTCGTCTTTGGGGTAAAAAAGCAGCGCGACGACGCTGCCCGATTGGCCGGAAAGGCTCCAGTCTTCACCCTTTTGGGTCTTGAGCTGAAAATCGGGGGCCCTTTCACCTACCGCGACGGATATTGATTCGCTCAGCTTCATTAGTTTGTCCCCAATTTTGGCGCCATATTTGTCTGGGGCGGGGTATAGCGAGTGGTTTGCAGTACCGTTATCTGCCAGCGGCCATCTTTTTTTATGAAAACGGCGGTGTAACGAAAAGCCACGGCAATTTCTTTACCGCCGGATTCGAAGCGCATTTTTAAGATCGCCGTGACCACCCCTGTAATTGCCGTCGACTTGCCATAGATCTTTACTCTCAGGTCTTCGTTCTCAACGGATAGCGTTTTAAGATCGGGCGAAGGCTTGAGTGCTTCCAGCTCCTCTTTTTTTCCGCGCGTGCTGCCGTCATAAGCAGTGATAAAAAGATCCTCGGCAAAAAGTTTATCGAGCGCGGCCATATCGCGCGCGGCAACGGCGTCGGCCCACTGTTTCACGGTGGCGCGGACCTGCTGCTCCTCTTTACTTATCTTCTGCGCTTTTTGGGAGGCTTGGCCGAAACAAATAGCCTGTGACGCGAGAAAGATAAACAAAGATAAGACGAGCTTTTTCATAAGATTCTTATCGTAACGCCAGCGTCTCGCTGGCTGTCGTGTGGGCGTCCCGCCCGCGCAAAATCTGAAGGCGGGACGCCTTCAGGACAGCCCCCGCCAATTTTATGCGACGGCGGCACTGCAATTACTAAGGCTTTGCGATGCGTGTTACCTGCAAGGCAACCATCTGCCAGCGGCCGTCGCGTTTGACATAAACACAGGTAAAACGCCGTTCGTTGTCGGAATCCTTACCTTTATAACTGGTGCGCCATTTGGCGTGCCCGGTGACGACGGCGGTCTTGCCATAGATCTTGATGCGCAGATCTTCGGTATTAAAAAAGTAGGTTTTAAAATCGGGATTGGGTTTGGCGTCGGCCAATTCGCCTTTTTTATCGCGCAGAGCGCCGTTGCCCGAAGTGACGATCAATTCTTCCGCAAAAAGTTTATCCAGCGCTTCCAGATCGCCTTTGACCTGCGCATCAGCCCAGGCTTTGTTGGCAGCCCGCACTTCGGTTTCAGCCCCGGATATTTGCGCGCCGGTTTGCGCAGCCCCAACCGCAACCCCAACTACAGTCCATGCCCAGACCGACAGTAAGAGAAAGAGGACTGTCAAAGCGGTTTTCATTTCTTTATCCCGGTTTCCTTCATAACCTCGCGCAATATTTTCCGCGTCGCATCCGTCACGGGCACCAGCGGCAGGCGCAGATTTTCTTCCAACAAACCCATCTCCGCCATCACGAATTTACAAGGGCCGGGCGAAGACTCGACAAAATTTGCTTCCATCAGCTCCAGGATCTGGTAATGAAGTTTGCGGGCTTCCTTAGCATTGGCCTCGATCATCGCTCTTACCATTGACGAGGTCTGCTTCGGGATCTCATTTGCGCAAACGGAAACCAGCCCGTCCGCGCCGAGCGCGATAAAAGGCAGCGCCGTCGCATCGTCACCGGAAAAAACTTTGAAATTTTTCGGGCGGTCGCGCAATATTTCCATGACCTGCGAAAAATTTCCCGAAGCTTCCTTGGTGGCGACAATATTTTCGTGCGCGGCGGCGAGTCTTAATGTCGTGGCGGAGGAAATGTTCGACGACGTACGGCTTGGCACGTTGTAAAGCATCACCGGTAATTCGGGTACGGCACAGGCTACTGCGGAAAAATGCGCGAACATTCCTTCCTGGGTCGGTTTGTTGTAAAAAGGCGCGACGACCAGCGCGGCGTCAATGCCAAGCTGCCACGCCCGCCAGGTAAAATCCGCCGTTGCCGCCGTATTATTCGAGCCCGTTCCGGCGATCACATAGCCGCCTTTTTTTCGAGCGACCGCAACCGTCATCTCGATCACGTGCAGGCGCTCTTCTTCGGTCATCGTGGCGCTTTCGCCCGTCGTACCACAGGGAACAAGGATCTTTACGCCGCCTTTTATCTGCCGCTCGACCAGTTTCTTAAAACAAGCGTCATCGATCGAGCCGTCTTTTTTGAAGGGAGTAACCAGGGCCGTCGCGCAGCCGCGCATCCAATCAATTTTTATCGTCATATTTTTTTTCAATAGTAGGCAGCAGCAATTGGCACTCGGCAGTATTTTACTGCTACTGCCCCTGCTTATTGCTTATTGCTTACTGCCTACCGCTTACCGCCTGCTGAAATTATTTCTTCCATCACCTCGGTAAATTCGTAGACCCCGCGTTTCCCTATTATCCATTTCGCTGCAACCAGGGCGCCGGATGCAAAACCTTCGCGTGAACGCGCGGTGTGGGTCAGCGTCACCTGGTCGGCCGGGCCGTCAAACCCGACGGTGTGCGTGCCGGGAATATTTCCCGCGCGGGTCGAGCTGACGCTAAAATCGCGGTTTACTTTTTCCTCGACCAGGGCTTTGAGCTTCAGCGCGGTTCCGCTGGGCGCGTCTTTTTTGCGTGAGTGATGCTGCTCTTCGATAAACGGCTCGTACTCCGGAAACTGCGCGAAGAGCTCAGACGCGGCGGAAACTACCCGGTAAAAAATATTTACGCCCACGCTAAAATTAGCGCCGAAAACCAGCGCGCCGTTCTTGTCCGCGACGAGTTGCCTGATGGTTTCGAGTTCCGCGTTCCACCCGGTTGTGCCTTCTACTATGGGTACGCCCGCAATGCAGCAAGCCTCGATGTTGCGGCGCACGGTTTCGGCCGTCGTAAAATCTATCGCGACATCTGCTATAGGCGCACCTTTCAATTTTTCCGCCAGCGCTTCGGACGAAAGCGCCGCGTCTGTTTCGTCAATGGTGATCACGATTTCATCGCCGGCCTTTTTTGCCAGCGACTCGATCAATTGTCCCATCGCGCCATAACCTATCAGGGCTATTTTCATAAACTTATTTTACAGGGAGACGGGGGATAAAAGGGATAAAAAACAATATGAATTTTCTCTCTTTATCTTATCCTGTTCATCCCTCTATCCCTGTAAATTATTTCCCGACTGAATATCCCTTTTGTAATACGGCCAGGAATCTATCAGATAGATTACAAAAGGTACCAGCCAGATAAAATCGTTTCCGATGTTAAGCACCAGCGCGGCGAAAGTCCATTTTCCCTGCACGACCATCGTTGCCGCGCCGATCGGGCCGAGTACCTTGCCGATCAATCCGACCGCCGCCAGCAGAAAACCACGCTCGGGCCGCCGGGCGACCTCCAGATAGACCAGCCCGTAAAGCCCGACGATCATGCCGACACAGGCATAAATTTCCGGGTAATTCATCGGCGGCATCCCGGCAAATTGAAAAAGCCACTCCGGCCAGAGCGCGGTAAAAAGCCCCCAGCAAATATTGTAAATACCGGCGAGGATGAAAACTGCCCGGTGAAATTTTCTTCGTTTCATAAGAAAAATGTCCACAGATACACACGGATAAACACAGATAAGAATTACAAAGCAATTCGTTTAATTTCAATTTTCGGCTTACCGAAATTTATCAGTAGCGCGATTTTTTCTTTCGTCGCTTTCAAATAATTCAAGCATTGAGCGATATGAGATTCCTCCAGCCCCTTGATGGCTTTTACTTCGACGATCACTGTATTTTCGACAAGGAGATCCGCGATATAATCACCAACAATAACTCCATCATAATAAACTTTTATCAAATGCTGTTGAGAAATATTCAACGCCGCTTTTCTTAATTCATGGGCCAGTGCATTTTCATAAACTCTCTCTAAAAAGCCGCAACCCAAACTATTACTTACTGTATATGAGCAACCGATGATCTTCTCGGTAATATTGTTTATCGCATCGCAACATTTGCTGCATCATTGCTTGATTCGTCAAATAGAGCCTGTAGGAGATTTGATCTATCTGTGTTCATCTGTGTTTATCTGTGGACATTTTTATTCATCCAAATTATCACTGGCTAATAATTTCTTTACCAGATCTATATAAAGCCCGACCGCCTCTTCCAGATCTTTCTTCAAGACAAATTCATCTTTTGTATGCGCCACCAGGATCGATCCGGGGCCGAGCAGCAAGGGACGGCCCCAATTTCCCAGATGCGGAATGTCGGTCGTAAAGCGCACCGTCTTTTGTTTGAAGCCATCGACCGCCACCATTTTCACCGGCAGGCTGTAGGACATCACTTCCAGTTCGCCGCGCCCGGCGACGGTTTTTTCCAGCAGTTCCAGGACCGGCTCTAACGGCGTCGTCAAACGAATAAGCAAACCGGCTTCGGCTTCGGCGGGGATGATGTTTATTTTCAGCCCGGCGTTGATAGTGCCGATATTGCAGGTCGTCTCCCCAAAAAATTCGCCGTGCGGAAATTCCAGTTTTCCGATATCGGCCAGAATATCCAGCAGTTTCAAAATGGCGGAATCGCCTTCTTCCGGATAAGCGGAGTGTGCCGCTTTGCCCCGGGTTTTTAATTTCAGCCGCAGCGCGCCCTTTGAACCGATCGCCAGGTCGTTGTCGGTCGGCTCACCGTTGATGAGATATTCGCATTTTTTTGCCAGCGGGTGTTCATTGGCGGCTTTCGCACCTGTGCTGGCCTGCTCTTCCTCGATCGTGTAAAGCAGCCCGATGTCGGTTATCCCCTGCTTTCTTAATTCCTCCGCCGCCGCGATCTGCGCCGCGACGATCCCTTTCGCATCACAGGCGCCGCGCCCGTAGATCTTCTCTTCATCTTCGGTCGGCGCGATAAAAGGCGGCACGGTGTCAATATGCGTAGAGAGAAAAACGCGCGGCGTATCGTTTAACCAGGCGATGACGTTGCGCTGGTTTGGTGATACCTCTTGCAGCTCCACTGTCCAACCTAAGCCTTCAAGATGATCGCGCAGAAAAAAGCCGACGGCCTCTTCATCGCCCGAAACCGAAGGGATGGACATTAGTTCTTTTGTTAATTCAAAAAGGTTCATTTATTTATTTTCTGCTTTACCTCTAAACTCCCTTTGCCTATCAGACATCAGAGCGGGCGCAAGCGGCCCTTCCGGACTGCAAATTTATTGATGTTTATATGTATCTTTCAAGCTTAAACACCTCTCAGGTCGGGAAGGGTTGCTTGCGCCCGCTCTTAAAAGCTATGACCAACTTGTAAAAGTAAAATCATTATTTATTAAGTTTTTGCTTTCCCAGCCATTCAAAAAGTTCGAGTTCGTTAAACGCCGCGCCTACAATGTTGTGCCCCATGGTTTCAAATTCAGTGAAATTGACATTACTATTCCCGGCGGCTTTGAGCGCGGCGACGATCTTGCGGGATTCTTCGACAGAGACGGCATCGTCTTTTACACCGTGAAAATCCCAGACCGGCTTTTGTTTAAGCTCTTCAGCAAAGGCCCTGTACGGGTCCGCCGAATCGGTAAGCGCGCTTATTTTCGGAGAAGGAGGAGGTATTTCATCGCGCACCAAAGTGCTGTTGGGTTTGATCCCTCCGGCGATAGGCATCAGCGCGGCAAATTTATTCGGGTAAAGGACCCCTAAGTGCCAGACGCCATATCCGCCCATGGAATATCCGGACAGGTATACCCTGCTATCGTCTCCGTTAAATTCGGCTATTGACTGGTCCAGCGCGGCCACCGCCTGCTCGATCATTTCCCCCGTCCAAACGGTCCCCGACCGGCATTGCGGGGCGACAATGATAAAGGTAAATCTCTCAGGATTTTCGTTGATGTAATCATTAAATCCCTTGACCTGGGCTTCGTTGCCTTCACCGCGCGCGCCGCTGCCGTGGAGGTATAACATCACCGGCAATTTTTCACCCGGCTGCCTGCTCTTCGGGACAAAAATCCGGTAGTTATAAGTATTGGCGCCAACCGTGACCTGGCGAGTATCGAAAAAATCTTCGTGTCTTTTACCGTCGCAGCCGGCAATAGCACCCGCAATGACAAACGCCCCGATAATGAGTATGAACTTTCTCATTTTGCTTCCTCCGCAAAGAAGGCGCTGTGCAATCTTTTTACAACGTCCGTCAACTGATCTTCCTTGACCACAAAGGTCAAATTCACCGCCGAAGCCCCGTGCGAGATCAGCGAAATATTTACATCTTCGAGTTCTGAGAAGATCTTTGACGCGAGGCCGGGTGTGGAGCGCAGGCCTTCGCCGACCACACAAACTACGGCGCTGCCTTCTTCGGTTTCAACTTCACCGAGCCGCTTTAGATCTGTCACTACATTTTCGAGTGAATGGGTATTGTCAACGGTTAAAGCCAGCGAGACCTCCGAGGTCGAGATGACGTCGATGACCGTGCGGTGGCGTTCGAAAACCTGGAATAGCGCCGACATAAAACCGTAGCTTCCCAGCATGCGCGCCGAAGAAATGCGAAGAATGGTGATGCCTTTTTTATAGGCGATGGATTTGATCTTGTTTTCCGCAATTTCCGGTTCGGCAAGGATCATCGTGCCGCGTTCTTCCGGGGCGTGGGAATTGCAAACCCGCACGGGAATGCCGCAATCGACCGCCGGCTGAATGGTTTTCGGATGCAATACTTTTGCGCCGAAGTAGGCCAGCTCCGCCGCTTCCTCGTAGCTCAAAACGGGCAGCGTACGCGCGCCCGGAACGATGCGCGGATCGGTCGTCAGCACGCCGGTCACATCCGTCCAGATCTGAATTTCACCGGCCCGCAAGGCCCCGCCGACCAGCGCCGCCGAATAATCAGAACCTCCGCGCCCGAGCGTGGTCGTTTCGCCGCTGCGGCTGCCGGCGATAAAGCCGCCCATAATGGGAATTTCACCGGCGTCGACCAGCGGCTGGAGTTCGAGCTGGATAAGCTTTTCGGTTTCGTCCCAAATGGGGATCGCCGCGCCATATTCGTCATCGGTCACGATCAGCCGGCGCGAATCCATCTGGCGGGCGTTCAAGCCCTTGGCCTTGCAAACTTCCGCCAGCAAACGCGACGAAAGCTGCTCGCCATAGGAGACGATCGCGTCTTTTAACATCGCCAGCGGCAGCGACCGGCGCGAAGCTCGCTCCAAGAGTTCCACTAATTCTTTTTTTGAAAGCTCCAGTTCGTGACTGAAAGCTTTTTGCCTGTCTTCGCTGAGAAGTTCGGCGGCGACTTTAGCATGACGGTCAAAATGTTCGCCAAGCGAAGCAAATCCGGCCTCAAAATCGCCTTTCTTGGCGGTTTCAAACGCACTCAACAGGGCGTCGGTCATCTTCGACATTGCCGACACCACGACCACCGGCGAGTTTTCTTTCTCACCCGCCACGATCGACGCTACACGCGAAAACGCCTCGGCGTCCTGCACCGAAGTGCCGCCGAATTTCATCACAGTTGGAATTTTTCGTTCTGTCACAATGCCAGCCACATTGAATGTAATTCAAGCAAATCCTGTTCAGATGTCAAGTTTATGCGAAAAAGAGTAGTGCCCTAATATGGGTTGCTGGAACTTTGCGCTGGAGGCGCAAGGGAAATTAGCCGGTGGCGAAAGCCACCGGTCAGGTGCGTTAAATGAGTCAAAGTCCTGAAGGGACGGCGGGAAATCTACCCGGCGCTCCTCCAGAGCGCAGCCCGTCTCCCAGGCGCCGGTACCTGCCGCTATCACGGCAGGCTAATATCCGATGTGCCTCCGGCACGGTCACTCAAATCAGGACACTACCCGAAAAAGAGTAATGCCTGATTTGTAGACCAAAAAAGCGATTAATGCTTAGCGTTTAACATTGCTAAACTTGACTAAACAATCTTTCTCTGTTAGTTTTGAGATACTTTCTATATTGAACCTGACTTGAACGATCTTGATCGATCGGTTTTTCTTTCGATCAAAGAACGGCGGTCTTCCCGCTTCTCTCGCGGCTTTTCCGTCCAGGCCGATAACCTCCTCTTCCATAGTTTTAAAGGAGAAGTAAAATGAAAACAATAAGCAAGGCATTTTTTGTAGTTCTTGGATCTTTGTGTCTGATGCTTTTGCCGTCCGCAGGCAGTGCTCAATGCGTCCAGTGCGCGCCCGCGCCGCCTTCCGGGTGGGTATGCGTTCCGGCGCAAATAGGCGGGGGCGGATGCACCACCGATGGCGGATCGTGCACGCTGATCAGCCCCTGTACACCGGGCGGCGACCGGACTGCGGGCGGCGGGTGCGCCCCGAAAGCGCTCAGTAATCCGCAGATAGCGATTCCCGATTCGATCATTCGCGAGATAGGCGCTACCGATGCGCGCCTGGCCGTGGCCCTGATCAGCCTGGGCAAGATCAAAGCCGAATTTTCAATGGCGCGGGTCAACCTTTCGACCCTGGAGTACACTTTGGACGACGTCGAGAACCAACTGACGCAGCCGGCGGACTCCCCGTACTTTAAACTGCTCGTTCAGCGGGTCAACGAAACTCTGGCCAAAGATCGCACCGTCGTCACCTACGATGTTACGATCGCGGAAAACCGCGGGAGCAATTCTTTTACCCTGAATGTTTCGCCTGCCGGAAAGTCCGGGGCGGCGGTCGAATTGGTCCTGCAGCGCGCTACTTTTGGCGGCAATGACGGGGGCAAAAACCTGTCTGAAGGTTTTAAGGCGATCTCTTACCAGATCAGATAGTTTTGTTGAAACCATTACGGGAAGAGGCCGGTATTCGCCGGCCTTTTTACTGAGTCAAAAGCTTATTAACGGTAAAAACAATTTAGCTATAAGCTAATAGCTGTTAGCTGACAGCTATTTAATGTTTATGGCAGCCCTTGCTATCAAAAACAGATTTTGTATATAACTTTATAGGCAAAGCCGCTTTCAATATTAAAATCTCAATAATGAACGACGCCAATACCTTTGAACACCAACCGATAGCCTGGGCCCCGGGCGAAGACGTAATTAAGCGCGCGCGTCTGACCGAATTTATGCAGCAGGTGGGCGCGAAAACATTTGACGAAGTCTACCGCCGCTCGATCGAAGACGTGGAGTGGTTTCATACGGAGCTGCTGAAATTTCTCGATATTAAATTCGACCCGCCTTATGAAACGCTGCTCGATACTTCGCGCGGCATCGAATGGGCGGAGTGGTGCAAGGGCGGCGAGCTGAACATCACTACCATGTGCCTCGACCGCTGGCAGACAGATGAAATAAAAAACCAGCTAGCTATCATCTGGGAAGGCGAAGAAGGCGATAGCCGTAGTGTGACCTACGAGGAGCTGCTCGACAACACAGAGAATTGCGCGGCGGCGCTGCGCGCGAACGGGCTGGGCAAAGGCGATGCGGTCGGCATCCATTTGCCGATGATGGTGGAAACGGTCGTGGCGATGCTGGCGATAAACCGCATCGGCGCGATCGCCGTGCCGGTGTTTTCCGGTTACGGGGTTTCGGCCATCGAATCGCGCATGAACGCCGTCGGCGCTAAGGCCATCTTTACCTGCGACGGGTTTCCGCGGCGGGGCAAATTTTTTAATGCTTTTGAGATCGCCGAGCAGGCCATCGCCAATTGCCCGACGATCGAGAAAGTTTTCGTTGTCACTCGCGGCGACGGAGTCGTTAATTCGACGTTGTCGATCATCAATTATTCTTCATCGCTGGACCAGCCCGGAGTTAGACCCGGAGTTGGAGAAGAAAATTTATACGGGGCCGAACCCACCCTGGCCGAAGATCCGCTGATCATTCTCTATACCAGCGGCACCACCGGCGTACCGAAAGGCATCGCGCACACCCATTGCGGCTTTCCCGTCAAGGCGGCGCAGGACATGGCGTTTGGCACGGACGTCGGGCCGGGAACGCGCATTTCCTGGTACACCGATCTGGGCTGGATGATGGGCCCGTGGCTGATCTATGGCGCGTTGATAAATTCTGCGACGATCGTCATCTATGACGGCGCTCCTGATTTCCCCACGGCCGACCGGATGTGGGAATTTTGCGCGAAACACAAAGTGGAGATCTTAGGCATTTCGCCGACGCTGGTGCGCGCGCTTTCCGCCTGCGGCGACGAGCTGCCGAAAAAACACGATCTTTCCGCGCTGCGCGCATTTGCCTCGACCGGCGAGCCGTGGAACCCGGCGCCGTGGTGGTGGCTGTTTGAAAAAGTCGGCGACAGCAGGCTTCCGATCATCAACTATTCCGGCGGAACTGAAATTTCCGGCGGCATCCTGATGGGCAACCCGCTGCTGCCTATCAAGCCTTGCTCTTTTCCCGCGTCTTGTCTTGGCATCGACGCCGATATTTTAGATGAGAATGGCAATTCCGCGCCCGAAGGTTCGGTCGGCGAACTCGCCATCCGCAAACCCTGGATCGGAATGGCGCGCGGATTCTGGCAGGAACCGGAGCGTTATCTTGATACCTACTGGCGGCGTTTTCCCGGTATCTGGGTGCACGGCGATTGGGCGCTGCGCGATAAAGAGGGCCATTGGTATATCCTCGGGCGCTCGGACGACACGCTCAAGGTGGCCGGCAAACGCGTCGGGCCCGCCGAGATCGAATCGCTGCTCGTCGCGCATGACCTGGTCACCGAAGCCGCCGTCATCGGCATACCTGACGAACTAAAAGGCACCGCCATGGTGGTGTTCTGCGTTTTAACGAAAGAAGGCGCGGACGCTCTTAACTCCCCTCCTTACGAAGGAGGGGTGGAGCACGAAGTGCGACGGGGTGGTTCTCATTCCGAAAGCTCCCCTCCTTACGAAGGAGGGGTGGCCGAAGGCCGGGGTGGTTCTCCAACGAACGCAAAGCGTTCGGACGCACCCGCTGACGCAGGCGCTACTGACACGGCCGCGTCGTTCGAATCCGAACTCAAAGCGCTCGTCACAAAAGACATGGGCAAGCCGCTCGCGCCCTCGCGCATTTATTTCGTCAGCGCGCTGCCAAAAACGCGCAACGCCAAAGTGATGCGCCGCCTCATCCGCTCCGCCTATCTGGGCGAAGACCCCGGCGACCTCTCGGCGCTGGAAAATCCGCAAGCGGTTGAGGAAATAAAAAACTCTTCTAAATAAACGTAGTTGCTATATAATTCCCGCTATGATGCTAAAGACAACGTATGTTCTGATCTTGTTTTTATGCATTTCTCCCTTTGCCGATGGCACGGCCAAAAAATTCCAATTCAATTTAGTTGAACCCGTTCCGGAGCCAACTAGTTTCAATCACCCGGCAAATGTCGATTCACTCGAATTAGACCGTACGGAATTAGTTCTGCCCTGCGTAAAAGAAAACACAGCGGATCTCTTCCCGGTAAAGATCAAGATGAAAGCTTCGGACCCGGAAAACGATACGCTCGTGTACGATTATTGGGTTACCGGCGGACTGATAAAAGGACAGGGATCGGAGGTAATTTGGGATCTTTCGGGCATGAAGCCGGGTACCTATAAGCTCCTCGCCGGTGCAGATGATGGTATGGGTATCGTTGGCAGAAAAATGATCCGACAGGTCATTATCAGGCAGTCATCTGAATGCGCACGTGAGGCGTCGGTTCAATGTCCGGATATAAAAATCTCGCCGCCTGAACAGATCGTTATCAACAGAGTACCTGCATTTGTAACGGTCAACATGGACAGGAGCCCTGTCGGGAGTTCCTTTAACTGGAAAATTTCCGATGGGCAAATAATAAGCGGCCAAGGCTTGTCACTAATGACCATTGATCTATCGAAAACCTACGGTGATACGCTCGCCTTATTTGTCGAAGCCAGCAATGTGCCCGAAGGCTGTCCAACTGCGGATGTAGTGGTCGTTGATATGGACAAAAGTAAGCTTTCCAAACCGCGGCCGCGATCGCGAAACTAATTAAATGAATAACTTTTTAAAGTAATCTTAAAAACAACCGGAATTTTGATCCCGGCGATGTTTCTACTACGTTGTCACAGGCGGAAAGATCGTAGGCAAGGGAGCCAGCGTAGTTTGGGATTTTGAAAATACTCGTCCGGGCAACTACGAAATAACTGCCGGCATCGGCAAAGACAATGTGATTTTTGGGAAAACCATCACAAAAACGATCAATTTGAACGAATGCCTGAATTGCCATCCGCCGCGATGCGAATGCCCGACTATCACCCTCCTCGGCCCCAATGGTCCGGTTAAACCGGGCAGCTCGGTTATTTTCGAAGCCAAAGTGGAAGGCGGCATTCAAAAGCATGTTACTTACCAGTGGACTGTATCCGACGGTTCGGTGATCGCGGGTGGTGACCGGTCGCAAATCATAGTGATAACCCCGGCCGGACAGACCGGTGAAACACTGACGGTAACGGTTGTGATCGGCAATATTTGCGCGGGATGTCCCGCTGAGATCTTAAAAACATTTCGTTTTGCGACAAAATAATTTAATGGGAAGATTCATTAAGAGAGGATCTGGCCCGGGCTAATTTTTCAATTTCTTTATCACCTTCTCTACCCGCTTTCGCTTGCTTTCCTTTTCGATGTCGCCGAGGCGCGAGGTAAGGGTCTTAACAAATTTATCCTTATATTTTTCGCTGATAACGGGCGCGGCATTTTCGGCATACATCGGGAGCTGATTGGTCGGGCAGCTCATTAACTGTTCGTTTAACAGCGGGAAAGTTTTGTCGGCGAATTTCGCCAGCGAGGTCAATTTTATCAGGATGTTCACGCAGTGGTCGCGGGTGATGACGGAGCCACGGTCTGCGATGTCGATTATCTTTCCCAGCACCCCATAGATCTCATCGGGTTTTTCCAGCGCAATGGTTCCCAGAGCGGTCATCGCACCCCACTGCATCCGGTTGTCCTTGCTTTCGAGTTCGGCAAGAAAAGCATGGTAATGCGCGGCGAGCAGCTTTGGTTTAACATAGCCAATCTCATAGAGCACCTTGATGCAATCGTAGCGGATGGCTTTGTTTTTATTGCTGAGATTTTCGACCAGTTCCGCTACGGCTTTTGTGTCATTTTTCGCCACGATCGCAGCAGCGAGTTCCTGATTGGGAACCTCGTCGCGGCGGCCGAGTGAGGTGGCAAGTTTAAGGGTGATGCTCATGATTGTTTATTATGCTACAAATCTTAAAAAGTTAGTTATGTTAATCTATGCGTTCAAGATGGCTAAATAAATGGCAAAAGCGGACGAGATAAACGGGCTCAGTTGTAACATGGTCGCTGCGCATGGCGCGGCGATAATTTTGCGAGCGAGATTTGAAGAGATGTCGGCACTGCGTGCGGCAGCGCTCGATTTTTCCAGCATCGATGGTATTCACGATATGCGCGTGGGAATGCGCCGGATGCGTAATGCGATGCGCGATCTGCGCCACGTGTTAAAAAAAGATCATTACAAACATTTCAATAATCAGCTAAAGAAAATGTATGACCGGGTGGGGGCCGTCCGTGATGAAGACGTGGCTATCGATTCATTGGGTAGAATGCGCACCAAGACCGATAGCGAAATAGTTCGCCAGGGGATAGATAATCTTATTCATGCCCATCAGGAAAGCCGCGAGGCCGCCAGAGACAAGCTGCGGGATATCTTGACCGCCGAGCGTTTTGCCGAACTCGAATCGGACCTTACCGGTTTGCTGCGCGCCGTAAAAGAAGGGCCTCATGCTGAAAGAAGTTTTGAAGACGTGGGCAGAGAGTCCGTCGAAAGGATCTTGAAAAAATTCTGCAAGCTGAGTGACAATCTTTACACCGCTTACGATTTTGAGGCGCTGCATAAATTCCGCATCGCTTCGAAGCGGCTGCGCACAGCGCTCGAGCTTTTTGCGATTTGCTGGGGCGAAGAAGTAGAGCGTGTTATTGAAGAAGTCGCTAAAATGCAACTGATCCTGGGCAGGGTGCACGACCGCGACGGATGGCTGACAGACCTGACCTCGCGGCTGAACCATGAAAACAAAAAAGTTTTGATCGTGGACGGGCTCGCTGCAAAGTGGATCGCCGCGAAGCTGGTCAAAAAACGAAATAAAAATTACAACATCGCCCTTCAACTCTGGAAAGAGTGGCAGGCAAAAGACCTCATCGGAAAATTAAGAGAAACGATCGCGCAAAAATAAAGAGTGGGAGCCCTTGTTTCTGCCGTTTCTACCCCGCGGTATTTAGCGGGTGGCGGGCGCCGTGATGGTCACGTCGACATCCGTTTTCTTATCCTTGGTCAAGCTGCGAAAAACCCCGCCGTAATAAAGGGCACCCATGATTATCCCCACGATAATGATCATTGCCAATGCCCAGATGAAATTACTCGCCGTACTTTCTCTTTCAACTATTTCCGCCACTTCTTTCTTCCCCCTTAGATAATATAAATTTGATCAGCTCTTAGCTGCTAACAAATAAGCAACTGCGATACCACGGCTGTAACTTCTTTATTCGCAATAGTTTGTTTCTGTTGTAATAGTTATATCATGCGTCCAAAGACAATCTCCCGTATTAAATAAATACACTTTCCTTGACGAAAAGCACTGGAGTCGGTGAAACTTGCGGGGTAATTGAAGTCCAATCCAAAATCTGGAGTTTTTCATGAGCGATGAAACCATCGACAAGTTCGAGTTGTATGCAGCCATCCTGCTGGGCCTGGCAGCGATCGCCACAGCTTTGGCCAGTTTTCAAGCCGGCCTCTGGGACGGCAAAATGGTAGAAGGCTACGGGCGTTCAAATAAGATCGCCACCTCGGCCGCGAGCGAACAGAGCCGCGCGATCGTGGAAATGTCCAAAGATTCATCCGTCGATATCCAGGCGATGCGTTTGATACTCGAAGGCGATGACAATCCCGCCATTAAAGAACGCTCATACGAGATCGCTACCTATCTCTACACCAAGCAGTTGAGCGATGCGGGATACAAATCGCTGGGGCTGCCGCCGGAAGCTAAAGCTCCCGTGGTGGACGACCCTGACACACCCGAGACCGAAGATAAAACAGCCGCCTTGAAAGAAGAGATATTGGAAAAAGCGATGGAGAAAGACCTCGCTGATGACGAAAACTATCGCACCGAAATGCTTGCCGCCAGCAAAGCGGATTCGGAAAAAGCAGATGCGGCGTTTAAGGAAGGACAGGAGGCTAACGAGCGCGGCGATTCGTTTGAACTCGCCAATGTAATATTCGCGATCAGCCTATTTTTTACCGGTATCTCACTTGTCTTTAGAACCAACATTCGCTGGCCGATCCTGGGCATGGGCGCGCTGCTTTTCCTTTCGGGCGCGGTGTTTATGTGTACGCTATCGTGGACTTTTTCTTAAACGAGCGCGGTCGACTGGCAGCGGCGGTATCTGCTAAAGTTTTTCCTGGTGAACAGATCAATCAACGAGAAAACTCTTGCCGCCGCCTGCCGCAAACTGGCCAGGGCCGATAGCGACCTGGCCCGTATCCATCAAACCTACGGCACGCCGCCTTTGTGGGCGCGGCCGGGAGGTTTTCCCACGCTTGTCCACATCATTCTCGAACAGCAGGTTTCGCTGGCTTCGGCCAAGGCGTGTCACGACAAGCTGTGCGTAAAATTGGGAAAGCTTACCCCGAAAACTTTTTTGACACTAGACGATGCGGAGCTAAAGGCCGTCGGATTCAGCCGGCAGAAAACGGCTTACACGCGAAATCTGGCTGAAACCATTCTGGCGCGTAAACTATCTCTGAAAGCTTTGGAGACAATGCCCGACGATGACGCGCGCGAGACATTGAAGCAGCTAAAAGGCGTCGGCGATTGGACGGCGGACGTTTATCTGCTGATGTGTCTGCTAAGACAGGATGTTATGCCGCGCGGCGATATCGCGCTGCACGCGGCGTATCAAAAACTTAAAGGCCTCGAGCGCCGGCCCGGCTCAGATGAATTTATCGAGATCGCGGAAAAATGGCGTCCTCATCGCGCCTCCGCCGCCCGGCTGCTGTGGCACTTTTATCTTTCCGAAAAAAGAAACAAGACCTGGTAAAGCCCGAGGTAATATGGGACCGTCATTCGGAATAGATGATAACTGATAGATGACAGATAAGAGATCGGATCTCTCAGTTATCATCTATGATCTTTCATCTATTCCGAATGGTTATTTGATACAGCACAGTTTCCGATCATGGCCGCGCGGGAAAATTGAATTTTTGCGGCCCCGTATAATTTTCCAATATCCATTCTTTGCTGAGATAATTTTCCGCCCGCGGCGAAAGCCAGACGTATTTTCCTTGCTTGTTCATATAACCGTAGATATTGCGGGCGTTCGGTTTTTCGCCGATGGTCCAGAGATGAAGCATTTGAAAAGCCAGCCCGTTTTCGAATGTTCCCTTACTTATACTTTTTCCGAAAGCGACGTTTCCCTTGAGGTCGATATAGGTATCGCCATCCATTTCCCTGCCGACTATCGCAAAGTCTTCGGAAAAGCGGCCGGCGTTTTTATACTGTATCGGGATGGCAATTTTACCGGTAACATCTATGTATCCCCACGTCTTCGGGCGGTGGGCGGAATATGATTCTTCACCCGGCAGAAGAGCGCGCTGTTTGTACACCGCTGCGAGTCCCTGCGAAAAATACGATGTTCCCATCTCTGCAAAAATATCGGCCGGAAGTTTTATGACATATTCGCAGTTTTCATTGATATAACCGTCGAACCTTTTCTCTTTTGCCGAAAACACGAGCGCCAGCCCATCGGAAAACCGGTGGCGCCAGCGGCAATCCTTAACACCGGCGGCCTTATTGCCGGTTTTATCTACCAGGTATGAATTTAGCTGGGGAAATTCTTCCCAATCGTCGCTGACCAGTGCGTAGCCATCCATGAAAACCCCAGCTTCATAAAATTTCGGTGGGATCACCATATTGCCTTTGGTGTCGATATAACCGATGTCGCCGATGGTCTTTAATTTTTCCGGCCCGCGCGGATCGACTTTTACCGCCGCCCGGCCTTCGTGAAACGGCCCACACCATTGCCGCCTGACAGGTTTAATAACATACTTGCCCGTCCTGTCGATGTAACCGCACTCATACGTCCAGTATTCGTTGTCGTCCTCACTATATCCTTGCGCCGATTCATTGACCGCCGCCAGCCCTTCGGAAAAAGCCGTGACCGGCGGATTGTAAATGTTGTAGGTTTTCCAGCGCGGTTCGATCACGACCTTGCCCGTAAGATCCACGTAGCCCCATTTGTCGCCGACCTTTACCGGCGCCAGCCCCTCGCTGAATTGGCGTACCTCTTCAGTTGGCTTGAAAACTATGTTTCCCTCGATGTCGATAAATCCCTTTTTACCATCGGCGTCCCAGATCGCAAAAAGCGGCCAGGCTGCGACCGGCTGCTTTTTCTTCTCTTCTTTCGGCAAAATATACAACTGTTCCTTTCCGCCGCCATAAAGCAGGATCGAACCTTTGTCCCCCACCATCCAGGCGATATTTTTGCCGTTTTTCAGGATAAACATTCCCCGCTGGAAAGCTCCCTTGGTGAGATAGGTCCCTTCGGAAGGCACAAGCTTTGGCAGGAGTTTGAGCAGTTCTTCCGGCTTGTACCAGTTCACCATACTGGTATTGCTTATCTCGATACGCTCCACATCCTCAGCTCCAGGAAGTTTTAGATCTTCATTCACCTGGCAAATCAGGGCCGATGGAAAAAGCAGAAGTATCGCGAATAAAAAAATTTTCATAACGGCCCCAGGGGTAAAGAGAGAAATTAAAATGTGTCCACAGTGAGTCGCAGTAGTTAACGTTAAGAACGAATGTCTTTGGCAGGGCTTGCGAAAATTAGCGAAAAATTATCTGGGTTTGGCTTCGATCACTCTTTTTTGCACCGGCGAGGACAGCACTATCGAGGTAGTAGTAATTCCGTACGGCGTGAGCTTGTCGATGAGAGTTTGCAGATGGCTGACATCGCTGACCGCCACTTTCATGATAAAAGAATCGTTGCCTGTTCCGCGGTGGCACTCGAGCACTTCGCTCGATTCCTGGGCGACCTCGATAATGTGGCTGTAATCCACACCGGAAATGCTCATGCGGATAAAGGCGGTGATGGGCAGGCCGACCTTCGCCGTATCTATCTCAGCCCGGTAGCCGGTGATTACGCCCGCGTCTTCCAGTTTCCGCACACGCTCGATAACGGCCGGCGTGGTCAGGCCGACGCGGCGGCCAAGTTCGGCAAAACTGATCCGGGCATCTGCTTGTAATTCTTTAAGAATTTTCCAATCTATACTGTCTAACATTTAACTTTTAAAGTAATTCGCTAAATTAACTTAGAATATAAGGTAGATTGCCATAAAAACCAAATCTTGCTTATTTAAACTATAGCCTCCGTTTATTACAATATATTATTCATGGATAACTTTATTTTTTAGCCCGGCATCGAAACCTGAAGAAGAGGACGCTCCTATGATCACCGATACGATCGCGACAACCGAACCCGCTTTTAGCATCTCGAATTATGAGATAAAAGATGAAGACCTGCCCGAATTTCGGGACATGCAATTTGAGAACATCAACCAGCTTCATCTGGACCATCCCGGCGCAAGCGACCCGGCCTACCTGGAAAGACGCAATTATATCGCCGGCCTCTCAAAAAGATTTCGCGAAACAGGCGTGATAACCGACGTAGATTATTCGGACGAGGAACAGGGTGTCTGGAAATTCGTCGCCGGGCAGTTGGAAGAGATACAAGCGCGGCGGGCCTCGGCGTTTTACCTGCAGGCGAAACGCGATCTGGGAATTTCCAATGACCGCATTCCGCAGTTGACGGAGATGAATCGCCGCTTAAAAGAAACGTCGAACTTTCGCCTGGCGCCGATCGAGGGCCTGGTGGAAACGCGCGCTTTTCTGAGCTGGCTTTCGTGGCGCACAATGCTTTCGACGCAGTATATCCGCCACGCTTCTCGGCCGGAATACACGCCGGAGCCGGACATAGTGCACGAAGCCATCGGCCACATTCCGATGTTCACCAACCGCAACTTCGCGGACTTTTCGCAATTCATCGGCCACGGCGCGCGCATCGCGACCGACAAACAATTGGAAGAGCTCGGAAGATTGTACTGGTTCACGGTCGAATTCGGTTTGATCGAGGAAAAAGGCGAACTCAAAGCTTACGGCGCCGGGCTGCTTTCAAGTTTCGGCGAACTCGAACACGCCTTCGGCGATGGAGTGGAACGACGGGAATTTAATTTAGAGGAAGTCATTAACACCGGCTACGATTATTCGGATATGCAAAAGATCCTGTACGTGATCCCTTCATACACGGAGCTGAAAGAAGTGACAAAGAAGTATATCGAGAGTTTTTGATATCCGGTCGGAAAATGACTTCCTTACAAGCATCGTAGATGCGTTATGAGGTAGCCAGTGGTGAGCGCAGCGAACCTCTGGTGAATTTTGAAAATTAAATAAAGCTCTGGAAGAGCGTGACGACATATGCCATCTACCCACACTAGTTTGCATTATCACCTGGTTTTTAGCACCAAAGATCGCCGGCCGTTCATTACCGGCGATTGGCGTGAAGATCTTTACGGTTATCTTGGCGGGATCGTGAAAAATCAAGGCGGTATTTTACTGGCGGTCGGTGGTATTGAAGATCATGTTCATTTGCTGGTTGGCTTGAAAACATCGCACAGATTGGATTATTTTCTGCGCGAATTAAAGGCAAGCTCATCGGGTTGGGTTCGTCGAGAAAAGAATCCGAAATTCGCGTGGCAAATGGTTACGGCGCATTCGCTGTTAGCGCGACAAATCTGGATAAAGCTGAACATTATATTCGCAACCAGGAAGCGCATCATAAACAAACATCTTTTCAGGAAGAATATACTGATATATTGAATAAGAGCGGCATTGAATATGATGACAAATATTTATGGTGAAATCGTTACGCTCTTTCAGAGCTTACGCACTTAACCATACAGTTCCAGAGGTTCACGCTACGCGTTCACCACTGGCTACCACATTGACGCTCCTGCGGAGCTATTTGAAGTTGATACATTTATTAGATAATTATTTGAGGCAATCATGATGACAACAACACAAAATCCTTTAGGGTTAAAAAAGATACATCACGTTGAGTTTTACGTCGGCAATGCGAAGCAGGCGGAGTTTTATTACCGGCATGCATTCGGTTTTTCGCGGCTGGCCTATTCGGGCCTGGAGACGGGCAACCGCGAAGTGACCTCGTACGTCATGCGGCAGAACCGCGTCAATTTTATTTTGACGACGCCGCTTTCCGAAGACCATTTCGCCGCCGAGCATATCCGCGTCCACGGCGACGGCGTGCGCGACATCGCCTTTCAGGTCGAAGATTGCGATTTTGCTTTTAACGAAGCGGTCAGGCGCGGCGCCAAGGTCGTGACCGAACCGCACGACATGAAAGACGCCCACGGCACAGTGCGCCATGCGGCGATCGCCACCTATGGCGACACGATCCATTCGCTGATCTCGTATGGCGGAAACCCGCACGTCAGTAAGGGTGCAAACGGTAATGGAAATAGTACCGCGGCCGAGAACCACCCCGTCGTCCCATCTGAAGCCGGGACGCCACCCCTCCTTGGTAAGGAGGGGAGCTATGATTACAGCGGCGTTTTTCTGCCGGGCTTCGAAGAGCAAAAGGTCGAAGGCAAAGATGTCGGCATCGTGCTGATCGATCACATGGTCGGCAACGTCGAACTCGGCAAGATGAATTATTGGTGCGATTTTTATCGCGACACTCTCGGTTTTTACCGCTATATCACCTTTGACGATAAAGACATCTCGACGGAATATTCGGCGCTGATGTCGATAGTGATGTCGGACGGCGGCCACAATATCAAATTCCCCATCAATGAACCCGCCGAGAGCAAAAAAGGCAAAAGCCAGATCCAGGAATATATCGACTATTACAGATCGGCCGGCGTCCAGCACGTCGCGCTGCTGTGTAAAGACATCGTCCAAACCGTCGCGCAGCTAAAAGAAAACGGCGTCGAATTCCTGACCGTGCCTGACACTTATTACGAAGAAATGCCGGAACGCGTGGGCGAGATAGATGAAGATATTACGGAACTGAAAAAACTCGGCCTGCTGGTCGACAAAGACGAAGAAGGCTATCTGCTGCAGATATTTACCAAGCCGGTGGAAGATCGTCCGACACTTTTCTTTGAAATTCTCCAGCGTAAGGGCTGTAAGGGCTTCGGTAAGGGCAACTTCAAAGCTCTGTTCGTCTCAATCGAAGAAGAGCAGCGGCGGCGGGGGAATTTGTAAAAAGTAGTTAAATACGCTGATAACCGCTATATTATATTGTGCTATTTGATTGGGATAAACATAAAGCGGCAAGTAATTTCGCCAAACATAAGGTTTCGTTTGAAGAGGCCGCGACGGTTTTCGGCGATCCGCTTTCAGATACATTTGACGATCCCGACCATTCCATAGGTGAGCATCGTTTCCTGATCATTGGGCATTCCGAAACGAACAGATTGCTATTCGTTTCCCATACCGACGATGGAACGACAATCCGTATCATTAGCGCGCGTGAACTGACGCGCGGAGAAAAAGAATCATATGGACAAGAATAAAATTTCAATTAGTGAAGACGAAATGCGGCCTGAGTATGACCTTTCCAAGTTAAAGGGCAAGGTCCGAGGTAAATACGTCGAGCGTTACCAGGAAGGCACAAATCTGGTTTTACTGGAGTCTGACGTACAGGCGGCATTTCCCGACTCTGTTGCAGTTAACGAGGCATTGCGAATGCTGATAAAAGTCGCCCGCAAGCAGGTCCACGAAAAAGTTTAATGCTCAGCAGTCTGTCCCTGAGAAGACTTGTCTGATCTTTTACATTCTATAACGCAAAAATTTGTAATAATTAAATAAGACAGAAAAGGCGGCGATCTGATGATCGATAAAACCAAAGATATATCTCCCCTTTATGCCCGCTTTCTGAGCCCGCTTGTTCGGCCTTTTCCTGATTTTGATTTTTCTTTTATAAAACCGGTGCGTAAAAAGGCTGTCGAACTCCTGGAACTGAGACCCGGCGACCTGGTTTTGGATGCGGGATGCGGATCGGGTGGAAGTTTTCCTTATCTTCGCAATGCCGTCGGACCTTCCGGACAAGTCCTGGGAATTGAAATAAGCTCCGGAACCTGTGTAAATACGCGAAATAGAATAGCGCGAAATAAATGGGAAAATGTCGAACTGGCCGAAGGCGATGTGCGTGAGGTGAAATTAACGGGCACGTTTGACGGGCTGCTGATGTTTGCCGCGCCCGATGTTTTCGCTTCTGAGGCTGCTTTAGAAAATATATTTCCTCATTTAAGAGCTGGCGCGCGGGTTGTTTTCTTTGGCGCAAAAACTTCGGATAAGCGGTCCGGATGGTTATTAAACAGCGGGCTCCGTAAATTATGCGCGACGGTGGCGCCGGCCACGCCGGTCCCCGACCGTACGCCGTGGAAAATAATAGCGCCGCGGCTGGAAAGCCTGGAGATAAAAGAGTATTTCTTCGGTTGGATGTTTCTGGCATCCGGCACAGTGCGTCCCCAAGCTTGAACAAATGTGACAGAAATAAAGTAAGAAATGATCGGAACCATTAAAAGCTGCTAGCTGAAACCGGTTCTCGACTTTTTGGATATAATTATTAAGCTATGTCCGATCAACCGTTAAAAGGCAAAGTAGCTTTTGGTTGCCGGTGCTACGCGCGCGGCGGGGCGCGGCATTGCGGTCGAGCTTGGCGCGGCTGGAGCAAGCGTGTATTGCACCGGGCGTTCGACGAGTGAACACCCTTCGGAAATGAACCGGCCGGAAACGATCGAGGAAACCGCCGAGCTTGTGAATAAAGCGGGCGGCAACGGGATCGCCGTGCAGGCCGATCACCTGGAACACGGCCAGGTAAAAGCGCTGGTTGAGCGGATCGGGAAAGAACAAGGCCGGCTCGATATTTTGGTCAATGACATCTGGGGCGCGACCAAAATGGAGTGGAACAAAACCGTCTGGGAATCGGACCTTGATTACGGATTGCGCACGCTGCGGCTCGCCATTGATACACACGCCATCACCAGCCATTTCGCCCTGCCGCTGATGATCAAAAACCCTGGCGGGCTGGCGGTTGAGATCACCGACGGCACGCGTGAATACAACGATAAAAACTACCGCGTTTCTTTCTTTTACGATCTGGCCAAAGCGGCGAACCTGCGGATGGCATTCGCATTGGCGCATGAATTGGAGCCGCACGGGTGTACGGCGGTGGCGATCTCGCCAGGCTGGCTGCGGTCGGAAATGATGCTCGATGCCTATGGCGTGAAAGAAGAAAACTGGCGCGATGCGATCAGTCAGCAGCCGCATTTCGCTATTACCGAAACGCCGCATTTTGTCGGCCGCGCCGTGGCGCACCTCGCCGCCGATCCCGAACATACGCGCTGGAACGGCCAGTCGCTCAATAGCGGCCAGCTCGCGAAAGTTTACGGCTTTACCGACCTCGACGGTTCTCGTCCCGATGCCTGGCGCTATACTGTCGAAGTGCAGGATAAAGGCAAGCCGGCCAATGTGGCGGGATACAGGTAAGACAATGCTTAAAATACTGTTACTTATTTCACTCGTATTATCTTTTTGCTTCCCGGTCACCGGGCAAACGGATAAAACCGGCGAGAAGAAATTCATCTACGAATATGAATCCGTGTGCGGTTCTCCGGAAGTCGAGAGTCAGTTTTACACCAGGTGGAAGGGCAAGATCACCAAGATCGTTGACGGAAACACCGTAATCTTTGAGGCTAAATCGAAATCGAGAAAGCCCAACGGCAAAAAGTTTTCGCTTCACCTGGCCGGGATCGATGTGGGCCCTAATGAATCTGAAGTGATAAAATTCGTCACTAAAAAATTCCTGAACAAAAAAGTTGAGGTGTGGGGCAATCCGGAGAATGACTCGGATGAAAGTTTCTTCGGTATCGTGCGCACCGGACGGTTTCGCAGTTTGAACCGGGAATTGTTCGAACGCGGTATGGCGAAATATCTGGAGCCGGAGTATTTTTACAGTGTTTCGAATTACGAGTTGTGCATATTTAATCAGGAAGAAGAAAAAGCTCAGGCCGCAAAAATAGGTATTTGGGCTGAGTGAAGATCAGCGCCCTGTGCTAACGCTTGGGTTGACACAATTTTTATGGACCTAAAATATCAAACAGGTTTTGGTAATTCATTCGCAACGGAGGCCGCACCCGGCGCGCTGCCCGTCGGGCAAAACTCGCCGCAGAAAGCTCCGCTCGGGCTTTATGCCGAGCAGTTTTCCGGCACTTCTTTTACTACGCCGCGGCTGCTCAATCAACGGAGCTGGCTTTACCGTATCCGCCCTTCGGTGATGCACAAACCTTTCCGGCGGATCGATAATAACCTGCTGTGCTCGACGCCGTTCGACCTGGAAACCACGCCGAATCAACTGCGCTGGGACCCGGTAGAATTTCCCGACAAGGAAAAAGATTTTGTCGACAGCCTTATCACCATCGCCGGATGCGGGGATTCATTTGCGCAATTCGGAATCGCCGTTCATATCTACGCCTGCAACAAGCATATGGAGAACCGGTTTTTCTATAACGCCGATGGCGAGATGACGATCGTGCCCGAAGAAGGGCGCATCGGAATTCTGACCGAGATGGGCGCTATACAGGTAGGGCCGGGCTCGATCGCCGTAATTCCGCGGGGCCTTAAATTCAGCGTCGCGCTGGCCGACGGAAAAGCGCGCGGATACATCTGTGAAAATTACGGCCAGCATTTTCGCCTGCCTGAACTGGGGCCGATAGGTTCGAACGGGCTGGCGAATTCGCGCGATTTTGAAACTCCCGAAGCGTGGTACGAAGACCGCGAAGGCGAAATGGAACTGGTCGCTAAATTCGGCGGGAATCTGTGGGCGGCGGAAATGGGCCATTCGCCGCTGGACGTGGTCGCGTGGCACGGAAATTATGCGCCTTACCGTTATGACCTGCGGCGTTTTAACACCATCGGCTCTATCTCTTTCGATCATCCCGACCCGAGCATCTTTACCGTGCTGACCTCTAATTCAGACACGCCGGGCGTTGCCAATTGCGACTTTGTGATCTTTCCCGAACGCTGGATGGTGGCGGAAAATACGTTTCGCCCGCCGTGGTATCACCGCAATGTGATGTCGGAATACATGGGGCTGATCTTTGGCACATACGACGCCAAGGAAGAAGGTTTTGTAAAGGGCGGCGGATCGCTGCACAACTGCATGTCGGCGCACGGGCCGGACGCGCAAGGCTTTGAAAAGGCTTCCAATGCCGAGCTTGAGCCGGTCAAATATTCCGGCACGATGGCCTTTATGTTTGAAACGCGCTACATCCTGCGCCCGACAAAATTTGCGATGGAAACCGCATCGCTCCAGCATGATTATTTTGAATGCTGGCAGGACCTGAAGAAAAATTTTAACGGATAATGATTAATGATTAATTATCAGAGAAGTGTTTCCGGGCTCTTCATTAATCACTAATCACCCACCATTATTCATTACCATTGTGCTTTTTGGCGGCTAATTTCTTATACTTAGAACCGTCGTCATTTCAATTTCAACAAATGGCAGAAAACATCAAATCCTCAGTCCGGACGCTCCTAACCGGTATCGTCGACTATGCAGGGCTTTTTCCGCCTGCGGCGCTGTCGATGGGCGAAGCCGTGAAAAACTATGCGGCGTATCAGAAAAGCAGTTTGAACTGGGTGCTGGGCAAGTTTATCGTGCCGGCCACGAGATTGGACGAATTTGCTTTGCACGCGAAAGAGCTGCCGGCGAGTACGATCTGGAAACTCAGCGTGCTCGATGGCGGCGATCTTTTTGAAACGCTCCGCATAATAGAAGAATTTAACGCGGAAAGTGCAGCTTTTGCCGAGTGCGACACGATCGAGATCAAGGCCGATAACGAAGCGGATATCGAACGCGCCGCCGATATTTTGCCGCAAAACCTTACCGCGTATTTTGAGATCGCGCCGAACGACAGCCTGGCCGAAGTGCTGCCGGTTTTATTTACCACGCGCCAGCGCGCCAAGATCCGCACCGGCGGCGTTACGCCCGATGCCTTCCCGGCAACGGCCGATGTCGCGAGATTTATCAGGACCTGCCTGGCAGCCAACGTTCCTTTCAAAGCGACGGCCGGGCTGCACCACCCGCTGCGCTGCACCAAACCGCTGACCTATGAGCCGGACAGCGTTAAGGGAAAAATGCACGGCTTTTTGAACGTGTTTCTGGCGGCCGGATTTATTCGCGAGGGCCTGTCGGGCGCGCATATTATAGAGATCCTTGAGGAAGACGATCCCGGCGCTTTCACCGTCGAATATAACGGCGTCTGGTGGCGGCAGAAACATTTCTTAGGCACGCCGCAACTGCAGCGCCTGCGCGAAAAAAATGCCATCTCTTTCGGTTCCTGCTCTTTTACCGAGCCGGTGGAAGAGTTAAAGGAATTGGGAGTATTGTAGGGGCGGGGCTCGTCCCTGCCCGCGAACGCAGGGCGTTCGAATTATTAAGAACGGGCAGCCGCGAGGGCTGCCCCTACAAATTTTATGACCTACGAAATAAACGAAACTCACTCGCCCGGCCTGAAAAGCTGGGTCGAATCAGCCAACGATCCTAATAACGATTTTCCGATCCAGAATCTGCCGTTTTGTGTTTTTACAAGAGAGGGGGACCTGGACGAGACGCTCGGGACCGTTATCGGGGATTTTGTTATTGACCTTAAATATTTTATACAGGAAGTCCTTGAAATTAAATATTTTAACCTTGACGGCACGGCCCGGGAAAACCTGGCAAATATTTCCGGATTTAAAATGACCGAATTGCGAGGCGGGCTGGTTAAATACCTGAGCGAAAGCGCGGATGAATATGCCAGATCGGATGTTCAGCAGGCAATGACCCCGATCGCTGAAGTATCTTTCGCAATGCCTTATTCAATTGGAGATTACACCGATTTCTACGCCTCGGTTTTTCACGCCACGAATGTCGGCTCGATGTTTCGCCCGGACAATCCGCTGCTGCCGAATTATAAATACGTGCCGATCGGCTATCACGGGCGGGCTTCGTCAATAGTGATCTCGGGCACGAAGATCAGGCGTCCTAAGGGACAGAACCGCGCTGACACTGAAAATCCGCCGGTTTATATTCCCTGCAAAAATCTCGACTACGAAATGGAGGTCGGATTTTTTGTCGGGCGCGGAACTGAAATGGGCGAGACGATCCCGATCAGCGAAGCCGAAGAACATATTTTCGGCCTGTGCCTGGTCAACGATTGGTCGGCGCGCGATATTCAGGGTTGGGAATACCAGCCGCTCGGGCCTTTTCTGGCGAAGAATTTTGCCACGTCGGTTTCGCCTTTTGTCGTAACGATGGAAGCCTTAGCGCCGTTTCGCACCGCGGCTTTTGCGCGGCCGGACGGCGACCCGGCCCCGCTGCCGTACCTGGCCGACGAGCAAAATCAAAAATTCGGCGGGCTCGATATCAACCTGGAAGTTTTGATCGCGTCGCAAAAAATGCGCGATGAAAAAATAGCACCGATGCTGCTTTCGAAGTCGAATATGAAAGACCTGTACTGGACGATCGGGCAGATGCTGACGCACCACGCTTCCGGCGGCTGCAACCTGCAGCCCGGCGACCTGATCGCGTCCGGTACGGTGTCAGGCAAAGAAAAATCAGAGCGCGGCTGTTTACTGGAATTGACCTGGCGCGGAAAAGAACCGCTGACCCTGCCGACCGGCGAAGAACGCCGTTTCCTGGAAGACGGCGACGAAGTGATCATGCGCGGCTACTGCGAACGCGAAGGTTTTCGCCGGATAGGATTTGGCGAATGCAGAGGAATAATTTTGCCGGCGAAGTAAATGAGTCTAGGGAGTCCGGAGAGTCGTGCGTAAAGACCGATCCTCGGAACACTCCGGCTCTCCAGACTCTTGGACTCTCCGGACTCTCTAAACTGATTTTTTGTCTGTTGGGGGCGGCGGGTGTCCACTCGCGGCGACGTTTCACCGCGCGGTGGCGATTCCGTGGTTTTTAGGCGGGGAATCGAATACTGCACTACACGCTTGTCCGGTTCACCTCAGTTTTTGGCAATAGTGGTATCTGATGAGCAGACCTGCTAACCAAGCCGTGGGTGCGACAGTCAATCGGCCAAGACATTCGCAGCGGCTCGCCCGGTATTTAAAGATTCGCGCGGCGACACGGGCTGCAGTGCCGGCTAGCTTTAATAGGTGGTTCATGCCCGCGGCCGCTTAAAGCGAACGGCCCTCGGGTTTGCTATGACTTTCGGAGGCGGCAACCTTTTGTGCCGCACTCCCGGGCTGCCAAGCATGCCCGGCGTGCGCAGGCCAAACCGTGTGGTTTTACCTGCCGCACCAACAGAATTTCAGCATATTGTTGTTTGACGTAGATGGCGAGAGAGGATTTGGGCAAGCTGGCAGAGTTTTCAGAGTTTCGTGTGTTTGGTGTGATTCGTGGTTTTTCAGAATTAACCACAAAGCACACGAAAGTAAGCACCATCATCGCGTAGCGATGTCTTGAATGTAGCCGTGGGTTTTAACCCACGGAAAACGTTGACGGGTAAGACACGTCGCGCGAGCGACGGATGAAAATCAATCGTTACATCCTCTCTTTTGCGCGACGGCGCACCTGTAATTATCTCGTACCGCGGGTTAAAACCCACGGCTATAGTCGGAATACCGCTACGCGGTAATAAGACTGGAACCACGAAAACACACGAAGAGACACGAAAAAAGCAAAACAAAGAGGGACCAAAAGAAGAAACCAAAGAAGAAACCGGCTTGCCGCGTGAATCTGCTTGGCAGATAGTTAGGAAATAAGACAAACTAAAGTTTGAACTCTAAACCATTTGATCTGCCGGCCAAGATCACTGTCAAATTATGAAATCATCGCTACGCGTTATCATTCTCCTTCTGCTCTGCACTTTCTGTCTTACTGCCCAGACCAAAGATTACACGCGCTATGTCGATCCGTTTATCGGGACCGGCGGCCACGGGCATACATTTCCGGGGGCGACGGTCCCTTTCGGCATGGTCCAGCTTTCTCCCGACACGAGGCTTGATAACTGGGACGGCAGCTCCGGTTATCATTACTCGGACGATATTATCTACGGCTTTTCGCATACTCATTTGAGCGGCACCGGCATTCCGGATTACTGCGATATTTTGTTCATGCCGATGCTGGGAAAACCTGAGTTCAAAGCTAAGGCGGGCGACAAAACCGTGAACGGCGATGCTTCGAAATTTTCGCACGCCAATGAAAAAGCCGAGCCCGGCTATTATTCGGTAAAGCTGGACGACGACAATATTCTGGCCGAGATGACGACCACCACGCGCGTGGGTTTGCATCGCTATACATTTCCCGAAAGCGATGAGGCAAATATTATTTTGAACCTCAAATGGCGCGACCAGGTGCTGGATTCGGGTTTCACCGTCATGCGCGGCAACCGCGTGGAGGGGTTTCGGCGGTCTTCTTCATGGGCGAAAGACCAGGTGATATATTTCGTCGCGGAATTTTCAAAACCGATCGCTTCAATGAAGGTATTCGGCCTGCCCGGAAACACGCGGGAAAGCTTAAAAAAAATTCTTACGGTTAATAAACACGGCCATCAAACGGCCTTCAAGTTTAAGACAAAACCCGGAGAACAGATCCTGGTCAAGGTCGCCCTGTCGCCCGTATCGATCGAAGGCGCGCGCAAAAATCTCGCCGCCGAGCTGCCCGGCTGGGATTTTGAAAAAGTGCGCGCCGACGCTAAAGCAGCGTGGAACAAACAGCTTGCAAAAATAGAAGCCACCGGCGGCACGAATGAGCAAACGGTCAATTTTTACACCGCGCTCTATCACACTGCGATCCAGCCGAATACTTTTCAGGATGTGGACGGCGGGTACCGGGGGCTCGACAAAAAAATACATATCGCGCCAAAAGATACCAACTACACGGTCTTTTCCCTCTGGGACACGTTTCGCGCCGCGCACCCGCTCTACACGATCATCGATCAGAAACGAACCGCGGATTTTATCAATACTTTCATTCACCAATACGAGCAGGGCGGCCGCCTGCCGGTGTGGGAACTGGCAGGCAATGAAACCGATTGCATGATCGGCTATCACGCGGTTTCGGTGATCGCCGATGCGATGAACAAAGGTATGCAAGGGTTCGATTACGAAAAGGCTTACGAAGCGGCAAAACACTCGGCGGAGCTGAATCATTTCGGGTTGGCCGCCTATAAAAAGCGCGGTTACATTTCGATGGAAGACGAACAGGAATCTGTTTCAAAGACGCTGGAATATGCCTATGACGATTACTGCATCGGGCAGATGGCCGCGGTTTTGTATACGCAGCGCGCGACGCAGAAAAACTACACGGCCAAACAGGCAAATGCCGACCCTATCTTGCAGCGTTACGCGGCGGAAGGCGATCGCTACTCGGCGCGGGCCGGTTATTACGAAAACCTGTTTGATTCGCAAACCGGCTTTATGCGGCCAAAGCAGAACGGCGGTTTTGTAAAACCATTCGCTCCGAATGAAGTAACGTTTCATTTTACCGAAGGCAATAGCTGGGTCTATTCCTTTTTTGTTCCGCACGATCTGCACCGCCTGATCGAGCTGCACGGAGGCCGCGATAAATTTGCGGCAAAGCTGGACGCGCTTTTTACCACGGACGATAAGCTGGCCGGGCGTGAACAGCCGGACATCACCGGCCTGATCGGCCAATACGCCCACGGAAACGAGCCTTCACATCATATCGCCTATCTCTATGACTATGCCGGCCAGCCGTGGAAAACTCAGCAAATTGTCCGCCGCATCCTGGATGAATTTTACAAGCCGGCGCCCGACGGTTTGATCGGCAATGAAGACTGCGGCCAGATGTCGGCCTGGTACGTGCTCAGCGCGAGCGGCTTTTATCCGGTAACTCCCGGCGATGGCCTCTACGTTTTGGGCACACCGCTTTTCCCGGAGGTGAAATACCATCTGGAAAACGGAAAAACGTTCACGGTGCGCGCGCGTAATGTTTCATCCGCGAATAAATATATAAGCAGCGCCGCGCTTAACGGCGTAAAAAAGGATGCCCCTATCCTGACGCACGAAGAGCTGATGTCCGGCGCAATATTGGACCTGGAGATGACCGATAAGCCGTCGATGAGCGCCTTTACCGGAGCTGCGGGTTCGGCGCTGCCGGGAAATGCTGTGGCCGTTCCCCTGATAGACGGCGGCGGGCGTTTATTCAACCGGCAAACTTCCGTGACGCTATCGGCGACCAAGCCAACTGCAAAGATCCACTTTACGACCGACGGCTCCACCCCGACCGTAAGATCGCCGGTTTATACGCGCCCGATCTCTATTAACTCAACGACCACGTTCAAGGCGATCACGGAAGATGCGGTGGGACGGACAAGCCTCGCCGCCGAGGCCACGTTTCATAAAAAGCCCCACGACTGGACCATAAAAATAGCGAATAGATACAACCGGCAGTATACCGGCGGCGGTGACGAAGGGCTGATCGACGGTATTCGCGGCACGCTGAATTTTGCTTCGGGCGAGTGGCAGGGCTACCAGCCTTTCGATCTGGACGCGGTCATCGACCTGCAGCGCGAGACGGAAGTTCGGCGGGTAGGCGGCGGGTTTCTGCAGGACGCGCGCCCGTGGATCTGGATGCCGACGCACATCGAATTTGAAGTTTCACAGGACAATGTCACCTGGACCAAAGTTGCCGATATCAAGACCGACATTGACCCCCGCGAGATGACGCCGACGATGCGCGATTACAAGCAGGCTATAACCCCCGTAAAAGCCCGCTATGTGCGCGTGCGCGCTTACAATCTGGGCAAGATCCCTTCATGGCACCCCGGCGCGGGCGACGATGCTTTCATTTTTGTCGACGAGATATTTATTGAATAGCGTATCGCAAAAGTGTCAGTAGCCCGCGCGTTAGCAAGAGTGCCCTCCCTAACAATCGGGCTACGGACACACAAAGAGCGGGCGCAAGCGGCCCTTCCGGACTGCAAATTTATCAGTTGTCCTAAAGATGTGCTGAGAAAGAAATTTTCATTCGGAATAGATGATAACTAATAGTTGATAGAGAATAGATCGAATCTTTCAGTTATTATCTGTCATCTTTTATCTATTCCGAATGAGCTATCAGAGGCAAAAAATTCCCGCAATAAGTTAGAATTGTTTTATGATCAGCGCGACAAAAAATTCCGGTGTGATGGAAGCTTTGATCAGCAGGATGCACGCTGACGGGCGCGCCGCCGCCGAAGCCGACACGCTGGCCGTGGAAGAGCCGCTGGAGATACGGCTTGGCTTTCCTGATAAAACACACAAAGCGATCTCTATCACCATGCGGACGCCGGGTGATGACAAAGAGCTGGCCGCCGGTTTTCTCTTTACCGAGGGCATTTTGAAAACGCCGGAACAGATCGCGCAAATTCGCCATTGCGGCCTGCCCGATAAAAGTAAAAATATTCAAAACACGATCGTGGCCGAGCTAAAGGAAGATATCGATATCGACCTTAAACGGCTGGAGCGAAATTTTTATACTACCTCTAGCTGCGGCGTGTGCGGCAAAAGCTCGATCGACGCATTACGCACCGGCGTGCAAAAAGTCGCGTCGAACGGCTTTAAATTCGATCCGCAATTGATAAATAAACTTCCCGAAATTTTGCGCGCTTCGCAAAATGTATTTGAGCAAACCGGGGGCTTGCACGCCTCGGCGCTTTTTGATGTTAAAGGCGGGCTTGAGATCGTACGCGAAGACGTGGGGCGGCACAACGCGCTGGATAAAGTGATCGGCGCGAAGTTTTTGGCGGGCGAGCTGCCGCTAAAAGACAAGATATTGCTGGTCAGCGGGCGGGCGAGCTTTGAACTGGTGCAAAAGGCGCTGATGGCGGGAATTCCGGTGCTGGCCGCGGTCGGCGCGCCTTCGAGCCTGGCGGTCGAATTGGCGAAGGAGTTTGATATGACGCTGGTGGGTTTTGTTCGTGACGACCGGTTTAATATTTACACCGGCGGGGAAAGAATAGTATGAGCGAAAACGCCTTTAAAGACTCAAATGGCCGCGCGCCGGAAAAACTGGAAAGCCTGCGGGTCACCAAGCCGCTCAGGATCGCGGCCGGGATGAAGGCTATCTGGGAAACGATGACCAATGCCTATGGCAAGATGGGTTTTTTTCGCGGCACACGGACTCTGCTCAAGCTAAACCAAAAGAACGGTATCGATTGCCAATCGTGCGCATGGAGCGACCCGGAAGGCCGCCGCACCATCGCCGAATTTTGCGAAAGCGGCGCAAAAGCGATGGCGGATGAAGGAATGACCGCGCGGATCGACGCGCAGTTTTTTCGCGCGCATAGTGTCGCAGAACTCGCGGAACAAACCGATCATTGGTTAAACGCGCAGGGACGGCTGACGCACCCGGTGGTGCGGCGCAAAGACGCAACTCATTACGAAGAGATCTCGTGGGAGAACGCTTTTAAATTGATCGCGGAAGAATTAAACGCGCTTGATTCGCCCGATGAGGCGATCTTTTACACTTCGGGGCGAACGTCGAACGAGGCTGCTTTTCTTTACCAGCTTTTTGTGCGGCAATTCGGCACCAACAATATGCCGGACTGTTCGAATATGTGCCACGAATCTTCGAGCGTGGGCTTAACGGAATCGATCGGATTGGGTAAAGCGACCATCGGGCTGGAAGATTTTAAGAAGACGGACCTGGTGATAGTGATAGGGCAAAATCCGGGCACGAATGCGCCGCGGATGATGTCTTCGCTGCAGGATGCCAAATACGCCGGCGCAAAGATGATCGCGATCAATCCGCTGCCGGAAGCCGGGCTGATGAATTTTGTTAATCCGAACCCGCAGCATTACGAAAACCCGATCGGGTTTCCGGTAGATGTGCTGGGAAATATTCCGACCAAATTTGCCGACCTTCATCTGCCGCTGCGCATCGGCGGCGACATGGCCGTGCTCAAAGGCGTGATGAAAACAATGCTGGAGCGGGAAAGAGAAAAACCCGGCACGGTTTTCGATCAGAAATTTATCTCGGAATACACCACGGGTTATGAAGAATTTATCGCCTCGCTCGATGCCGTTTCGTGGGATGACATTCTTTCCGAGAGCGGGCTGGAACGCGCGCAGATAGAAAAAGCCGCACAGATGTTCATGGAAGCCGGGCGAGTGATCACGTGCTGGGCAATGGGAATAACGCAGCACAAACACGCCGTGGCGACGATCCAGGACATCGCCAATATGCATTTTTTGCGCGGACAGATCGGCAAGGACGGCGCGGGCCTCTGCCCGGTGCGCGGGCATTCAAATGTGCAGGGCGACCGCACGATGGGCATCTGGGAAAAGATGAACGATAAATTCCGCGCCAACCTGGAACAGGAATTTGATTTTAAGACGCCGGAAAAAGACGGGTTTAATACCGTCGAGGCGATAGGCGCGATGGGTGACGGCCGGGCGAAGGTCTTTATCGCGATGGGCGGAAATTTTTTGAGCGCTACGCCCGACACCGATCGCGTGGCGGAGGGCTTACAAAAATTGAAATTGACCGTGCAGGTTTTGACCAAGTTCAACCGCACGGCCCTGACAACCGGCGAACAGTCGCTGGTGCTTCCCTGCCTCGGGCGTTCGGAAATAGATATGCAAGCCGAAGGCGAACAATTTGTCTCGACCGAGAGCACGATGCTGCAGGTGCAGATGTCGAAAGGCATTCTGAAACCGGCGTCGAAATGTCTGCGCAGCGAACCGTGGATAGTGGCGCGGATGGCCAAAGCGGTGCTGGGCGAAAAGACGACGGTCGATTGGGACGCGATGGCGGCCGATTACGATAAGATCCGCGACTCGATCTCGCGCGTGGTTTTCGGCTGCGAAAATTACAACGAACGCATCAGGAAAAAAGGCGGTTTCCATTTACCCAACCCGCCGAGGAAACGGGAATTTCATACCGAATCGGAAAAGGCTGAGTTTAGATCTAATCGACTAGAGAAGATCGAACTCGCCAAAGGCCGCTTGCTGATGACCACTATTCGTGCCCATAACCAGTTTAATACCACTATTTACGATCTGAGCGACCGCTATCGCGGCATTCACGGAGAGCGGCGCGTGATACTGCTCAACCCGAAAGATATGCGCGAGTTGGGCCTGGAAAAAGGCCAGGTAGTAAATTTGACCAGCCATTTCGAGGACGGCGAGCGGCACGCGCCGCGCTTTATTGCCGTTCCGTACCCGATCCCGCGAAATTGCGCGGCGACATATTTTCCCGAAGCCAATCCGCTGATCCCGGTGGGAAGTTTTGCCGCCAAAAGTTTTACCCCGACTTCAAAGTGCACGGTCATTTCCATCCAGCCGACGGCAGAGATCACCGGGGATTTTGCATATGATCACGCGAAAGCAGTTTCTACCTAATGGGTACCTTGATAGAGTTGGAAGCTTTTATTCTTGTCGGCGGAAGATCGAGCCGAATGGGCCCCTTAGGTCACGGCAAAGCGCTGCTTCAGATCGATGGTGTGACACTCGCTGAAAGAACCGCGAATACTATCGCCGCCGCGCTCTCGCCAGAAGAAATTTATTTTGTTGCGCGCGACGAAAAACAATTCGCCGCTGAAGGCCTGCCATCGGGGTTTCCGATCATCTATGACATCTATAAAGATCGCGGCGCTTATAGCGGGCTGCACGCGGCGCTAAATACGGCTAAAACTGAATGGATATTGGTGCTGGCCTGCGACTACCCGCTGGTGTCCGGCGACTTGCTGAAATTTTTGGCGGAACTGATCGAAGGAGCGTTCGATGCAGTGGCGCCTGTTCAGCCGGACGACAGAGTGCAGCCGCTCTGCGCTTTTTACCGGGCTGCGCCTTGCTTGGAAATTATTGAAAGTTTTTTGGCGGCGGAAGAAAAGGCGGAAGAAAAATTGCCGCCCCTGCATACGGTTTTTGAAAAAGTAAGAACACGCTTGGTTACGTTTAAGGAAATAGATCATTTGCCCGGCGCGGAAAATTTCTTTTTAAATCTGAATACGCCGGAAGATGTGGAAAGGCTGTAACGCCGCCGTCGCATATAACTAGATGGGGCTGTCCTGACGGTGTCCCGCCGTCAGCCAAAAGCGCGGGCGGGACGCCCACGCGACAGCCAGCGAGACGCTGGCGCTACTTTATGGCAAAATAGACAAGTGGATCTTTTATTAGATAAATTTCACGAGGAATGCGGGATCTTTGGCGTGTTCGGACACGCGGAAGCCTCGACTCTGACGCAATTGGGGCTTTTTGCGGTGCAGCATCGCGGGCAGGAAGCCTGCGGCATTGTTTCGTCAGACGGTGAAGAGCTTTATCAATTTCGCTCGTCGGGGCTGGTAGCTGATGTTTTGGATGAGCCGGTGCTGAAAAAGCTCGTCGGCGCGAGCGCGATCGGGCACACGCGCTATTCTACCGCCGGGAAAAATACCATCAAGGAAGTCCAGCCGTTTTCCGTCACCTGCCAGCACGGCAAGATCGCCATCTGTCATAACGGCAATTTGCCCTTTGCGCAAAAACGCCGCGAGGAACTCGAACGAGCCGGCGCGATATTTTCATCCACCTCCGACACGGAAACCATTCTGCACGACATTGCCCGCACGCCGGCGGTAAATGTTATCGAAGCTATCCAAAAAGTGTTGAAAAATACCGAGGGCGCTTTCTCGCTTCTTTTTCTGACGCCCGACGCGCTGATCGCCGTACGCGACCCGCGCGGCTTTCGCCCGATGGTTCTCGGTAAACTCAACGACGCGTGGTGCGTGGCCTCGGAGACCTGCGCGTTCGATCTGATCGACGCGGAATATATTCGCGAAATCGAGGCCGGCGAGATGCTGGTGATCGACGGCAGCACTGTTGGCGGGCCTAGCTCGTTCTTTCCTTTTGAAAAGAAACAGCTTTCCGTTTGCACTTTTGAGCACGTGTATTTCTCGCGGCCGGATTCGACCATCTTCGGCAAATCGGTCAATGAATCGCGCCACAAAATGGGAAAGCAGCTCGCTATCGAGCAGCCCTGTGATGCCGACCTGGTAGTGCCGGTGCCGGATTCGGGCGTGGCGGCGGCGATCGGCTACGCCGCGCAATCGGGCATAAATTTTCGCCAGGCGATCATCAGGAACCATTACGTAGGACGCACTTTTATCGAGCCGACCCAATCGATCCGCTCATTTGGCGTCAGGCTTAAACTCAATCCTATCAGAGACTTAATTAAAGACCGCCGGGTCATCCTGGTGGACGATTCGATCGTGCGCGGCACTACTTCGAAAAAGATCGTGCAGATGGTGCGCGAGTCCGGGGCGAAAGAAGTGCATATGCGGATAAGCTGCCCGCCGACGGTTTCGCCGTGTTATTACGGTGTCGATACGCCGCGCAAGGAAGACCTGATCGCCGCGCAAATGTCGGTTGACGAAGTGTGCCGTTTTATCGAAGCAGATTCGCTCGGGTACCTTTCGATGGAGGGAATGCTGGAAGCCATCGGCCTGGGCCCGCACGGTTCCTGCGTAGCGTGCTGGTCGGGCAAATATCCCACGCCTATTGCAAATGGCCAGCCGACGGTGGAAAATAGTTAAAGAAGATCTTAGGGAGAAATCAAAATGCGTTATCTTGCAATTTTTACTCTTTTTATTTTAGGGCTGGTGACGGCTTGCCAGCAGGCTTCGACTCAGACGCCGGGCCAGACAACCAACCAGGCGAAAAATGTAAAACCTTCTCCGACGGCGGCGCCGCATGCTGAGGATAATGCGCAGAGAATTTCGTTAAAGGATGCCAAGGCCGCGTATGACAGCGGCAATGCCCTTTTTATAGATACCCGTCCCGATACGGCTTATAAAGGCGAACACATCAAAGGTGCGATCAACATCCCGGCCGGTGAAACCGACAAGCATATCGCCGAGCTGCCGAAGAATAAACAGCTTATCTTCTACTGTTCCTGACCGGCCGAACACACAAGCGCCCGGGCGGTGCTTATCGCGAATGAAAAAGGTTTGAAAAATGCGGCGGCTTTGGTGGGTGGAACCGATGGCTGGAAAACTGCCGGGTACCCGATGGATGGAGATACGGTGAAGAAATAATAGTAGGGGCAACCCTCGTGGTTGCCCGTGTTTATCTATCGAATGCAGGCGTTCGCGGGCAGGGACAGGCTGTTTATCTATCGAACGCAAGCGTTCGCGGGCAGGGACAGGCTGTTTATCTATCGAACGCAAGCGTTCGCGGGCAGGGACAGGCTGTTTATCTATCGAACGCAAGCGTTCGCGGGCAGGGACAAGCCCTGCCCCTACCTACAAGATCTTCAACAGCATCAGAATGCCGATCACGATAAAGGCGACGGCGACTATTCTTTGCAGCCATTCGGTGGGAATATACTGTCCCAGCACCGCGCCAAAAACCACACCTAAAAGCGAAACCAGGACCAGCGCCGCCGATGCTCCGAGAAAGACGGCCAGCGGAGACTTGGTATCCGCCGTCATGGTAATGACCGCAAGCTGGGTTTTATCGCCGAGCTCAGCCAGAAAAAGCACGCCAAATGCCGTGAAAAAAGTTTTCCATTCCATATTAAGCCTCTAAAATTTGATGATCTTCTCGAGTTTTTGAGTATACCCGAATTTATCAAATTGAGGCTGGCGGCGGCGAATAAGGACCACTATTTGCTGTGTGATGTGCCGGTAATGAGTGAAGAATTTTGGATTGGCAATGAGTTTGTTAAGAATGCGGCGCAGGCATTCGCAAATGCCCGATACCAGCAGATGGGGTTCTACTTCCTGTTTCAGCATTACGCTACCCGCGGAATAGAGAAAAATTCCCTGCTCCGGATGGAGAAACGGAAATTCGTTTGAGACCTCGGCGCGGGCTTTGTTAAAAGCGTCGGGAAAACCAAGCTTGGCGGCTTTTAAGACATCGTCCACGCTGAGCAGCAGGGCCGCGGTGACCGAAGTCAGCTCTTCCCAATCGGGCACGGAAAGATACGAAACTTTTTCTTCCTGTTTTTCCGGCTGCTTTTCTTCAGCAAGTTCGACCGGGTGGCTGTACATCGGAAAGATGTCATAAGCCGACGGCTGCGAAGCGCTATCGTTTTGCCCGTTAGCTCCTGAAGCTGGGGAAGCCGGTGGGAAATGAGCGCTGTTGCCGTTGGTGGCGTGGCCGTTGCCGTTTTTGCCGATTGGTGTCGAAAATATCTTCTCGACGGGTTTAGGGATCTTGGGCGGCACCGGTTTGGATTCAGATTTTTGGGCTTTTTCGGTCAGCGTTAATTTTTCGTCCAGATCGAGTATGTCATCCAGTTCGATCTCCTCGGCAATGGGCGCCTGGGACGCGACCGCTTCGTAGACATAGATCGAGCCGCCCGCCATGCGCGCGCGCGCCAACAGGCGCTGCAGAGCCCCGCTGCCGTCCGCCGGACGCCCGGTGCCGTTCACAAACTCGCGCATGCGCACCTTGTGCGATTCTTCAAAGTTTATTTCGGCGCGGTAGTTTTCTATATCGACGCGCACCAGCCCCACAAAACCTCTCTGCCGTAAATAGCGTAGTAAAGCGGAGAGATCTACAAAGCTGGTATCCAGGTTTTTATATAACGGACGGATCTTCATTAGGATTTAACACCAACAGCAGCTTGTTCCGAATCGGGGCAGGATGTGAACAAACGCTTTTACTGGTTCAATTTTGATAATAAAAAAGACTAATGAATTCGTTTTTTCAATGAATTTCTGAAAAAAAGGGATTTTATCTTGCGCTTGAGGGGGATTTCGTGCAAAACTCGCCTTCAAACCTCCGACTTTTTAGCGCAAACTTTTTCGTTAGAACATTAAACATATGAATATTGGCGACCTTTTTCGAAAAAAATCTATCGCTCAGATCAAAGCCGATGCCGAAGCGGGCTTTTCCGATGCCGAGGCGTCAGGCGCGCCCACGCTGCGGCGTTCGCTGGGCACCTTTGACCTGACCATGCTCGGTATCGCGGCGATCATCGGCGCGGGAATTTTTGCCATGGTCGGAAATGCCGCAAACAAAGGCGGCCCGGCGGTCATCGTACTGTTTATTTTTGCCGCGATCGCGTGCGGATTTGCCGCGCTTTGCTACGCGGAGTTTGCGTCAAAGATACCGATCGCCGGTTCGGCTTATACCTATGCCTATGCGAGCTTTGGCGAATTGCTGGCCTGGATAATCGGCTGGGACCTGCTGGTTGAATACGCCATCGGAAATATCGCTGTCGCCATTTCGTGGAGCGATTATTTTACCCGCCTGCTGACCGCCAACGGGATAAATATTCCCCCTTATTTCGCGATGGACTATCTAAGCGCCTCGCGCGGATTTAGCGATAACAAGGAATTGATGGAAGGTGTGCTGGCGCAGGGGCATACGCTGGACGCCCTGGGAAAAATGACGGGCGATCAGCTCGCCGCAGTTTCCGATAAGCTTACGCCCGGGATGATCGAAGCATACACTGCCTGGACCACGTCGCCGGTTTTCGGCGGTTGGCACGTCATTTTAGACCTGCCGGCGCTGGGGATCGTCGTTCTTATTACGGCGCTGGTTTATGTCGGCATCCGGGAATCGAAGACCGCGTCAAATATCATGGTGGCGCTGAAATTGGCGGTCATTTTGCTGGTCATCGTTGTCGGGGCCTTTTATGTCAAGGTCGTCAATTGGGCCGACTTTATGCCTAACGGCTTTACCGGTGTGATGTCCGGCGTGGCGGCGGTCTTTTTCGCGTACATCGGCTTTGACGCCCTCTCGACCACGGCCGAGGAGTGTAAAGACCCGTATAAGACCCTGCCCAGGGGAATGATCTATTCCCTGCTGATCTGTACCGTTCTCTATGTCATTTTGGCGCTGGTCTTAACTGGCATGGTCTCGTACAAGGACCTGGCCGTCGGCGATCCGCTGGCCTATGTATTCGGGCCGGAAGGCGTCAATCTGCCGTGGCTCTCAGGCATCATCGCGGTTAGCGCGATCATTGCCATCGCGACCGTGCTGCTGGTTTTCCAACTCGGCCAACCGCGCCTCTGGATGGCGATGAGCCGCGACGGACTGCTACCCAAAATATTTTCGTCCATTCATCCGAAGTTTCGCACTCCGTGGTTTTCCACGATCCTGACCGGTTTCATGGTGGCCATTCCGGCGCTCTTCATGAACCTCTCGGAAGTGACCGATCTTTCCGTGATCGGCACGCTGTTCGCCTTTACGATCGTATGCGCGGGTGTGCTGGTCAAAGACAAGGAATTTGCGGGCGAAAAACGTTTTGTGCCTTATATAAACTCGCAATACATTGCCCCGGTGCTCTTTGTTTTGATCTGGGGCGGCTTGCTTTACTACAACGGCGAAGCGATCAGGACCTTCTTTACCGACATGACACCGACCGTGCCCGGCGATACGGCGTTTAATGTTTTCCTGCATAAGATCCCGTATCTTGCCTTTGCCATTTTATCGGTCGTAATGACGATCCTATGTTTCGTTAAGCGATTTACGCTTATCCCGGTACTGGGCGTGATGTGCTGTACCTATCTGATGACCGAGCTGGGCTGGACAAACTGGTTCCGCTTTGCGATCTGGATGCTGGTGGGTTTAGTGGTCTATTTCCTCTACAGTTTTACCCACAGCAAACTCAGTCATCCGGAGGCTACGGCTAAAACCTGATAGGTTGGTAGCTTAATTTGGGTCGACAAAAGCGTGTCGGTAGCCCGCGCGTAAGCAAGGGCGCCCTTCCTGACGGCCGGGCTGCTGACACGGCCGCCGCTCTTCTTCAAATTATGATCCACCGATAAGTTGATATTTTTGTAACTAAAAAGAGTTCCTATGCGTCTAAGCTCATAGGAACTTTTTCCATTTTAAAGGAGATTTAATGAAACGACTGGTATTTTTATTGGCAGTGTTTTGCCTGGCAGGGGTAGCCATTTTTGCTCAGAAAACAACGGATTTCTCGGGTGAATGGTCACTGGACAAGGGCAAAAGCACGCTTAGCGAAAGAATGAAGACCGTTGAAAGCATGGACATGACGGTCGCGCAGACGGATAAAGAGCTTAAAGTTACGACCTCGGTCAAGCGCGGCGCACCTCCGGCAGGCGGGCCTCCTCCGGGCGGTGGCGGCGGTGGAGGCGGCGGACGCGGCATGGGCGGCGGCATGGGCATGGGAGACCAGACGCTGACCTATGCGCTGGACGGCAAGGAAACTTCCACGGAAGTTCCCGGCCCGGGCGGCGGCACAGCGACGCTTAAGAGCACTGCCAAGATCGACGGCGGCAAACTGAACCTGAGCACTTCGCGTTCAACTCAGATGGGCGATATCAAGAGCACGGAAACCTGGGAGCTGCAGGCCGACGGTTCGCTCAAAGTAAAACGCAGCACGGAATCGCCGCGCGGCAGCGAATCAAACGAATTAATTTTCACCAAAAAGACCAAATAAAGAACATTTTTAGCGAAAAATTTCTTTTTTTAACGGACAGGTGAAACCAAAACGATAAAAGGGGTGTCTAACTATTGATAGTAGAGATACTTTCTTTCTAATAAAGTAAAAAAAGACGCGGGGGCCATTCGGCTCTCGCGTTTTTGTTTGGGTATCTGAAGCGGCGCGGGGCAACCCTTCCGGACCTGAGAGTTGTCCTGCTTGAAAGATAAATATAGGGTCTAAATAAATTTGCAGTCGGGAAGGGCCGCTTGCGCCCGCTCTTAAAATGATATTGACCCGGATTTTATAGGCAAAGCCTAAACTATCGCCAAAAGCGCGAGGGCATTTCGGCCTTTGCGTTTTGTTTTTTGCGCCGGAATTATTTAGATTATTCATTCGAATAAATTATGAAAATCCTCGTTTTAGGCGCCGGGCGAATGGGACACGGCGCGGTTTATGATCTGATCCACAATTCTCCGGAGGTCGAAAGCGTCACGGTTGCCGATTTTGATGTTAAGAAGGCCGAACTGGTCTCCGAAACGATCGACACTATTGGCGGCGCCAGGATAACTCCCCGTCGCCTGGACGCGGCAAATTACTCTGACGTGGTGGCGCTGATGCGCGGGCACGACGCGGCGATCTCCTGCGTTAACTATTGGTATAACGCCGGGCTTTCGCGGGCGGCGATAGAAACAAAAACGAATTTTTGCGATCTGGGCGGAAATAACTACGTCGTCGATGAGCAGCTCGCAATGGACGAAGAAGCCAGGGCCGCCGGGATCAATATCGTTCCCGATTGCGGGCTGGCGCCGGGAATGGTTTCGGTACTGGCAATGCATGGCGCCGCGCGTTTCGACAATGTGGAGGAAATCCACATCCGCGTCGGCGGGCTGCCGCAAGATCCCCGTCCACCGCTAAATTATCAACTCGTGTTTTCGGTCGAAGGTTTGATCAACGAATACATCGAAGTGGCGCGTGTTATCCGCGACGGGAAGATCGTCGAAGTCGAATCGATGACCGAGATCGAAAGCCTGGCGTTTGACGGATTTCCGCCGCTCGAAGCTTTTCAGACATCGGGCGGCACTTCGACTTTGCCCGACACCTTCCTCGGCAAAATTCGCGAGCTGGATTACAAAACCATCCGCTATGCCGGGCACTGTGAAAAATTCGGGGCGATGATCGACCTCGGATTGTGCAAAAGCGATGAGATAGACGTCGATGGCCTAAGCGTAAAACCGCGCCGCCTCTTTGGCGAATTGCTGCAAAAAAATCTGCCCGCCGATGGGCCGGACTATGTGCTGGTGAGGCTGGAATTTGTGGGGACAAAAGACGGTGAAACGCGGCGGCTGCGTTATGACATCGTCGACAAACTGGATACGAAAACGGGCCTCAGCGCAATGATGCGCACCACCGCTTTTCCCGCTTCGATCATCGCGCAGATGGCCGCGCGCGGCGATGTCTTGATGCGCGGCGCGACACCGCAGGAAAAGGCTATTCAAGCGGATAAATTCGTGGCGGAATTGGCGCGGCGGAATATCGTGATCAAGGAAAGCTAAATATCATTTTCTCTTTAAATTGCCACTAGCTTTAGCTAGTGGACGAAAGAAATAACTGAAAGAACGGGCTTTAGCCCAAGTAAAGATTCGGCTAAAGCCGGTTATTGAATTAGATCAGTAGCCACTAGCTAAAGCTAGTGGCAATTTAAATCAGCTTTATATATGACCCGGAGTTACCTCCATTATCGTGAAGCGGCGCCGGCCGAAGAGATCGCTCATCTTGTCTGGTCGTTCTGGGAGTTCAGGGTGAGCGAGGATGCTCCCGGCCCTTTGCCGCACGAGATATTTCCCGACGGCTGTATTTCCCTGTTTTATTTTTGCAATAAAAAATACGGTTATGACGGATTAATGTTCAGCTCGCTGAGGCTGGAAACTTTCGTTACCCAGGTGCAGCCGGGAAATCTTTATTGGGGAATGAGATTGGCCCCGGCCGCTTGCGCACAGGTTCTGGGCTGTGATCCGGCCAACGTTCCGGACGGCCCGCCGGCCGTCGTTTCGGGCGGCGCTACGGCTTCGCAACTTACCGGAGGACTGCACGAAAAACTCGGGGCTTGCGGGGACTTTTCCCGAGCCATGAAAGTTTTCGGCGACGCTCTGAAGAAATTGAACATTTCACCGGAAACGGTGGACGAGAAAGTTGCAGAAACCGTGCGCTTGATCGAGATCTCAAGCGGCGAAATAAAGGTCGCCGAGCTGGCCGCGGCGGTGAACCTGAGCACGCGCCAACTGGAAAGGCGATTTAGAAAAACCACCGGATTTACGCCCAAGCAATTTATCCGCGCGCGGCGCATCCGTGCGGCCGCCGTCAGCGTGGTCGAAAACGCGGAGATGAATTGGGCGGACCGCGCGGCCGAAACGGGCTTTACCGATCAATCACACCTTACCCACGAATTTGTTTCCTTAACGGGGCGCTCTCCCGGTTCCTTTGCCGAAAACGTCGGAAAGATCGAGCACGGCGATCTGGTGTAATACCGGGAGCGCGGACGTCTCGTCCGCAGTGAACGCTCCGCGTTCGAACGCATCGGCTAACACAGACACTGCTGAAACAGTTAGGCTGCCGTGCAGCCTTTGCGGACGAGACGTCCGCGCTCCCAGAGTGTCGCAAATCTACAAGACTTTCCCGTTTTTTTCTGCCAAGATCTGAAGTTATTATGAGAAAAATATTATTTTTGTCGATCATTATCTTTGCCGCCGGGTTAGCCGCTTTTGCGCAGCAGCCGGACATGGGCGCGGACCAGCAGCGCGCGGAGATGAAAAAGCTGGAAAGCATGGCGGGCGTGTGGGAAGGTACGGGTTGGACGCTGCAGGGAAAAACCAAAGGCACTTTTTCCGGCACGGAAACCGTCCAGCGAAAGATCGACGGGTTGGCTTTACTGGTCGAAGGCAAATTCAAATCGCCCGAAGGAAAAACTATCCATGAAACGCTGGCCGTGATCTCCTACGATACCAGGCAAAACATCTACCGCTTTCGCACCTATCTGGCCAGCGGAGCTACGGGCGGCGACCAGGTGATAAAAATCCTTTCTCCCGACACATTCGAGTGGGGATTTGATACCCCGAGCGGAAAGATCAAATACACTATCAAGATCGCCGACGGTATGTGGAGTGAAGTGGGCGAGTTTTCCGGCGACAGCGGAAAGACCTGGGTAAAATTCTTTGAAATGAACCTCAAGAAACAGAAGTAAAAACTTCCTGTCAGTAGCGCTTGCGTGAGCAAGTGCGTAAAAACGCATCTGCTGACGCAGACGCTACTGACAAGAGGCTTGCCTTTAAACCGGTTCGGTAGCATTATCTTTCTGCGGAAATTTCCGCGGAAGGTTTTATCTGAAGCGGCTGCGTCGAATTCTTCTTATCCTGGTTATTTTGGCCCTTCTCGGAACGGCGTCTATTTTCGCCGTTCATCTTTATGTCGGCTCGTATACAAATGGCCGGTTGTATAAGTCGATAGACGAGATCCCCGCCGAAGACCCGCCGCGTATTGCGATAGTCTTTGGCGCATCGGTGTGGGCAAATGGCGAGCCTTCGCCGGTGCTGCGCAACCGGGTGGAAACCGCCGTCGATCTCTATAAAGCAGGCAAGGTCAAAAAACTCCTGATGAGCGGCGACAACCCCGTGCGCGGTTATGACGAACCGACCGTGATGAAAGACACCGCGGTAAAACTTGGCGTGCCGGAAAGCGATATCGTGATGGATTTTGCCGGGCGGCGAACCTACGACACCTGCTACCGCGCCAAGGAAGTTTTTGAGGTAAAACGCGCCATCCTGGTAACGCAGGAATTTCACCAGCCGCGCGCTTTGTATCTCTGCAGCAATATGGGCATCGAGAGCATCGGGATAAACGCCGACCGTTTCCGGTACCTGGAAGAAAGATACTGGCGGCTGCGCGAATTCTTTTCCGTGCTAAGCGCGTGGTTTGAGATGAATTTTATTCCCTTCAAACCGATCGGCGGCGAGAAAGAACCGATACAATAAATAGCAGCGCCGCTACCTAGGCACAGGACATTCACTTCCTGTCAGTAGCGTCTGCGTCAGCAGATGCGTGTTTTTACGCACTTACTCACGCAAGCGCTACTGACAAGAAAGCGAAGAGCCCATCGGGGAGTAGTGAGAAACATGTTGATCGTCAGACAAGCAAAGATCGAAGAGCTTGAAACCCTGCTCGAATTCGAGCAAGGCATAGTTACCGCTGAACGTCCGTTTAACCCGACGCTGAAAGAAGGCGAAATACATTATTACGATCTGGCAAAACTGGTCGAGTCGCCGCGGTCGGCAGTGTTTGTCGCGGAGACAGACGGCGAGTTGATAGCTTCAGGATACGTGCTGGAAAAAGAGGCGGCAGATTATTTGCAACACGACCGTTACGCCTATCTTGGGTTTATGTATGTAAAGCCGGAACACCGCGGAAAAGGCGTGAATCAAAAGGTCCTGGATGCGCTGTTAAATTGGGCGAAAGAACGGGACCTAACCGAGATCCGGCTGGAAGTTTTCAGCGAAAATCTGTCGGCGATAAAAGCATACGAAAAAGCAGGCTTTAAATCGCTTATGCTGGAAATGAGAATGGAAATCGGGCCTATAGAGTCTGGCGAGTCTATTGAGTCTATTGAGTCTATTGAGTCTGTTGAGTCTTAACAGAGTCAATCGGGTCAAAGCGACATTTTAGTCGCCAAGCGGGTGACTCGATAGCCGATTCAATAGGCGGAAACGCGACAGTTATGGAGCGTGCCTTTTCCATTTCAAAAAATTCCGGTATTCCGACATTCCATATATCAATTTTGGAATCTTGAAATTTATGAAATCTTGGAATCAAGGGCACGCTCCATAACTGCCCTGGTTTCTGCCTCGAAGAACGCTTGCCGTTTTTGCTAAAATCTGCGTTAATAATTCTCGTTTTTCTTTTCCTGCCTGAAAACTTTTTTAGACTAGAGGAGCGGTATGCAATTAGCGCTTTTAGCTGTCATTTTTCTGTCCTGGCTTATCTTTGGATATTTTGTTTACGGCCGGTGGGTCGCCAGGCAATTTAAACTCGACGACGATCACACCACGCCGGCCCATACTGTGAACGACGGGCTGGACTACGTTCCCACCAAGCCTTTTTATCTTTTCGGGCAGCATTTTTCCGCCATCGCCGCGGCCGGGCCGATCGCCGGGCCGATCATTGCCTGCCAGAGCTTTGGCTGGCTGCCGTGCCTGCTGTGGATCGCGCTGGGCGTGGTGCTGATCGGCGCGGTGCATGATTTTTCCAGCCTCACTTCTTCAGTGCGGCACGGGGCGACCTCGATCGCCGAAATCACGCGCGAGCAGCTCGGGCGCGGCGCGGGGCGGGCGATGATGGCCTTTATCTGGATAGCGCTGATCTATGTGATCGTCGCTTTTACCGACATCACCGCCGGCACATTTGTCTCGGGCGACGAATCGCTGCTGGGCGAAACGCGCTTTAATCCCGGCGGCGCGGTCGCCATCGCCAGCGTGATGTACCTCGGCCTGTCGTTAATTCTGGGCCTGGTGGAAAGATATTTGAAGCCGCCGCTCTGGCTCACGACGATAATTTTTGTGCCCGCGACTTTTGCGCTTTCTTACCTGGGCACACACCTTTCCACCGTGCTGGTGCTAAACCAGATGACGTGGTCGATACTGATCTTGGTTTACTGCTGTGTCGCATCGGTAGTGCCGGTGTGGGCGCTGCTGCAGCCGCGCGGATACCTCGGCGGGTTTGTGCTCTACGCGGCGATCGCGGTGGGCGTGATGGGAATTTTCTTTGGCGGGTATGAGATCGTGCAGCCGGCATTTAAATCTTTTGACATCGGCGGGATGACCGGCCAGATGTTCCCGTTCCTGTTTGTCACGATCGCGTGCGGAGCGTGCTCGGGATTTCACGGGCTGGTTTGTTCGGGCACTACCTCGAAACAGATCGATAAGGAAAGCCACACGCGGCCGGTCGGTTACGGCGCGATGCTGGCCGAAGGATTTGTCGCGTTCATCGCACTGGTCACGATAATGATCGTTACTTCGGAGGCGGTAAAAGGAATGCCGGCGGGAAAAGTTTACGGCAACGGGATCGGCAATTTTCTGACCCTGATCATCGGAAAAGAAAATCTGCCTTTTGCGATCACCTTTGGCGCGATGGCTTTTTCGACCTTTGTCTTCGACACGCTGGATGTCTGTATGCGGCTGGGGCGCTATATCATCCAGGAGCTTTTCGGTTTAAAAGGACGCCTGGGCGCGCTGGCCGGCACGGTGGCGACCGTGGTGCTGCCGTTCTTTCTGGTTTTCACCGCGCCCAAGGGAGCCTACCTGGAATTCTGGACATTGTTCGGCGCTTCGAACCAATTGCTGGCGGGGCTGACGCTGCTTTCGATCTCGGCCTGGCTCTATCACGCGCGGCAGCGGATAGCTTTTACGCTGATCCCGATGTTCTTTGTGCTGGTGATCACGCTCTGGGCGCTGACGGGGCTGGCCATCGGCAATTTCCGCGCGATGCAGGGCTTTGATATGAAATTTATCAACGCGATCACTTCCCTCGCGCTGGTCGGCCTGTCCATCTACCTGATAATCGCCGCCGCCATCAAACTGCGGGGCGAACGGTCGAAGATGGAACCGGCGGAAAGTGTTTAGTTTTGCTGGGATGGAGAATACCGATCTCATAGTTTGGGGCTATGTCGGATGTTTCATCACCTCGTCAGCGGTGTGCTGACTGTAGCCGTGGATTTCAATCCACGGTAACGAATGGCAATACACCTGCGTCGCGTCAGCGACGAATGAATTTATCAACCGTCGCTCGCGCGACGCGTTGTGTGTTTTAATCAGAGACCGTGGGTTAAAACCACGGCTACAGTCAATGGGACGCTACGCGTCCAAAAGTTTCCGTCTTATCTGAGAGCGGGCGCAAGCAACCCTTCCGAACCTGCAAGTTTATTCAACTTGTCATTTGTCACTCGTCGCCAGAGGCCGCCTAAAGGCGGGACTCAAAACTGTTACTGATCGTAGCGGGTGGTGACGAGCATGTCGCCGGAACTTCCCCAGTTAATGGTCCGGTAGCCATCCCTGCTTTGCAAAAGATGCCAGACGCCGTCACGATAAACGGCGATGTCGAATCTTCCGTCGCCGTCATAATCGTTGGGAACCGGAGTATCGGTGGGCAATCCGAACTGGTAATATTTGAACCCTTCGGTGGTCGTATATTGGTACCAGGCACCCTCGCTGGGGCGATAAACGGTAAAGTCCGCGAAACCATCACCGTCGTAATCTCCCGTCAACGGAATATCGGTCGAGAGGCCGAAATTGACGACGAAAAAGCTGCCGTCCGAACTCCGGCGCACCCACCAGGTGCCGTTGGACGGGCGATAGACCGCGTAATCCGTCAAGCCGTCAAAATCGTAATCGGCCGGAACCGGCTTGTCCCCGTTTTCGCCCCATTGAACGGTCGGGCTTTGCTGGCTGAACTGAGCGCTGTTAAAGCCCCACCAAACCCCTGTTTCCGGGCGGAACACACCGACATCCAAAAATCCGTCACCGGTAAAATCGCCGCCGTATGGAATATCGCCGACCACCCCCCACTGGACCAGGTATCCGCAGCCAAAACAATTAGTATTGGAACCGATCTCAAAAATAAAATAAACCGGAGAGCCGGGCGTACTGCTGGTGTTGTTGCCCCAACCGATGGTCGCCTCACGCCAGATACGCTGGGGGCTGGTTGTTTCGAATTGGGCATATTCGGGAAAATACTTGATAAAGTTCTGGCCGGTTTTCCGGATAAAACTTCCGCCCGCAAGCTGGGCCACGTAAAGATTTTTCTCGCTGTGCCGGAAGATCGCCATATCGGAACGGTGGTCCCGGCTGAAATTCGCCTGCCGGTTTCCCTGCGAACCGGTGATCGTTCCGCGGGTAACCAGGCCGCCGGCATTCCCGTTATTTTTGAGAAAAAGAAGTTTCCCGTCCGGCTGGCGGGCAGTGCGCTCCGCGCCGAAATTCCAGGCATTGCTCAAATATTTCCCGCGCGAAAAGACCCGAGCGCCGAACCCGGAAACCGTGACGAAGCCGCCGTCCGGCAGCGCCGTTATCGCCCCGCCATATTGCGGCAAGGTCTTGTCAAAAGTACTAAAGTCGGTAATTCTTATTCCGACCTGGGAAGCGATCGCCACGCTGCCGTCAGCGAGAATTTCCGCGTCCGGGGTATGGGCGCCGTCGGTATCCCACGTCCGGTAGTCGGGGGCATAAATTTTCGGCACGCCGAATGAGCTGTCGATGCTGCCGTTGGGGTTCAGCATTTGGATGAAGTACCCGTCATCGCCGCCGGTATCGTAATGCCCGAGGGTCATGATCCGTCCATCGCCTAAAATTTCAACGTCCGCCAGGGGAAAATAGCCCATGCCCGGGTCCCATGCATACGAATAAGAATAGGCGGCAATTCCTGTCCGGTTGAAAGTGCGGTCGAATTCTCCCCCGGCGGTAAAACGCATGGTAACCGCCAACCTCGAGAAATCGAACATATTGTTGAATGACTGGCCGACGGCGACGATCTTACCGTCGGGCTGGATCGCGACCTTGTTAAAGAAATCAGTCACACCCTGATCTATCGTCCGGAAACCGGCGCCGTTGAAAGTCTCGTCGAGCGAACCGTCGGTCTTGAGCCGGAAAACCAGGAAATCACTGGAGGCTACCCCGACGCCCACCAGCTTGCCGTCAGACTGAAGCTCTATGTCTGCTATAAAGTGTGAAAAGGGAAGGGTCACGAGGGCCACGCCGCTTACGCCGTACCCGCTATCGACGCTGCCGTCGGCATTGAGGCGCATGACAAAAACGCCCGCGTCAAAATATCCCGCGATCAGGATCTTACCGTCGGCCTGGACGGCCATATCGACGACTTTCGTGTTCGCGCCGGGATTGATGGCGACCGAGCCTGCTGTTCCAAAAGTCGGATCAATTTTGCCGATAGCAAAACCGCCCGCGTTCAGGCTGAAAAGTATTGTCAAAATTAAGGCTAATTTTGAGACGAGACGTGTTTGCGATCTTTTCATTTCCGGGCCACCTTTCAAGCTATTCCCTTAACTTTTACTCCAAAAACGGGAAAAAAGCTATATTTTTTTGAAAAGGCGTGGGAGCGCGGACATCTCGTCCGCATGGAACGCGCAGCGTTTCGGAATGTTTAGGCTGCAAGCCTTGCGGACGAGACATCCGCGCTCCAATTTTAAATATTCAGCGTTTTTCGGTCACGAGTTTTTCCAGCAGCGCGATCTGTTTCTGCTGGATCTCAAGCAGCTCGATCCATTTGATCTCGCGCAGTTCGTCGAGCTTGTGATTTAACCCGATGATCTCGAGTTCCGCGCGCAGGTTCACTTCATAATCGTGCTCGGCAGACATCCGGTCTTTGGCGGCCTGGCGGTTTTGCGACATCATAATGATCGGCGCCTGTACCGCCGCCAGCATCGAGAGAACCAGGTTGAGGAAAATGAACGGGTAGGCATCGAAAGGTTTTGTGACGAGGATGATCGTATTTAAGATCACCCACAAAAACAGGATGATGAAAAATAGAATGATGAACGTCCAGGAGCCGCCGAAAGCCGCTACCCGGTCCGCCACTTTTTCACCAAAGGTACGTTTTTCCAGATCATGGGAGGATGAATCGTGACTGATCGGTATGCGCGCCACGAATTCCTCTAAAACCTTTTTTTCTGCATCGTCCATCGATTCCCAGTCGCGGTTCAATACATACTTAGCTACTTCCTGCGGTTTTTTGTGCATATCTCTTTTTCTACCTCATAAGGTTTGCCAAGTTTACCATCTTTGAGCCGGCAGCCCGACCGTAAGGTAATCGAAGCGCTCTTCCTGGGAGCGCAGGCATCTTGCCTGCAAGATCGCGCCAGCGATCTGAATTTCTTTATTTTATATCCGATTAGCACGGACGAGCCGTGCTTGCAGGCAAGATGCCTGCGCTCCCAGGTTTACGGGCACATTTTTTGATATGGGTCGTTAAATACAAAACTGAACACTACTAAAATCCCCCGTAAATCAAAGAAACAGCCCCTGTATTTGATAAACGGGGGGTAAATCGGCAATAATTACCCTTTTGCCCTGTCAGGTTAGTGCCGGACAGGTATATTCACATCAATAATTTGTTATCAAAATAGGGTGGTTTTTTAATGGAATCTACAATTCTTTATCTTATCCCTGCGTTAGGGATCCTCGGACTGGTCGTAATGGCCTTTAAGTCTTCATGGGTCAGCAAACAACCTGCCGGCGATGAAAATATGGTTGAGCTGTCGGGTTATATTGCCGAAGGCGCCATGGCGTTTTTAAAAGCCGAATGGAAAATTTTAGGTATTTTTGCGGTCATCGCCGCAGCCCTGCTGGCGTGGTCGGGAACGCTGGTCGAAACTTCTTCCCCGGTCATTGCGCTTTCATTCCTTGTGGGAGCGGTATTCAGCGCGACAGCCGGATACTTCGGGATGAATATTGCGACCAAAGCAAATGTCAGAACAACGCAGGCTGCCAGGACCAGCCTGAAAAGCGCGTTAAATGTAGCCTTCACCGGCGGATCGGTGATGGGGCTGGGCGTAGCCGGGCTGGCGGTTTTGGGTATCGGCTCGCTTTTTATCCTTTTTTACAATATTTACGTGGTCAGCACCGGCGGAACGGCAAACGGCGTGGCGATGGAAAAAGCCATCGAAGTTTTGGCGGGTTTTTCACTGGGCGCCGAATCGATCGCTCTTTTTGCCAGGGTCGGCGGCGGTATTTATACCAAGGCGGCCGACGTCGGCGCGGACCTGGTCGGTAAAGTGGAAGCCGGAATTCCGGAAGACGATGTCAGAAACCCCGCGACCATCGCGGACAACGTGGGTGATAACGTAGGCGATGTGGCCGGTATGGGGGCCGATCTTTTCGGATCTTATGTGGCGACAATTCTGGCCACGATGGTTTTGGGAAGAGAGATCATCGCAGTCGATAAATTTAACGGCCTTTCGCCGATGCTGCTCCCGATGCTGATCGCCGGGCTGGGAATTATCTTTTCGATCATCGGCTGCTCACTGGTCAGAATTTCAGACGATAAAGGCAACGTTCAAAGAGCGCTGAATATCGGCAACTGGACGTCGGTCATTATCACGACCATCGCCTGTTACTTTATCGTGATGTGGATGCTTCCGGCGGAAATGACGCTGAGAGGACATAAGTTCACCAATACGGGAGTTTTCCTGGCGATCTTAATTGGATCGATCGTCGGCGCTTTGATGAGCGTGGTCACGGAATTTTACACGGCGATGGGCAAGCGCCCGGTGATGTCGATCGTCCGGCAATCAGATACCGGAGCGGCGACAAATATTATCGGCGGCCTTTCCGTCGGAATGGAATCGACCCTGGTGCCGACCCTTATTTTGGCCTCGGGTATTTATTTATCCCATTATTTTGCTGGACTTTACGGGGTTGCGATCGCGGCCGCCGGTATGATGGCAACGACCGCCATGCAGTTGGCAATCGACGCTTTCGGGCCGATCGCCGATAACGCCGGCGGTATTGCCGAGATGAGCGGTCTGCCGAAAGAGGTCAGGGCGAGGACCGACATTTTAGACGCCACCGGAAACACTACGGCAGCGACGGGTAAAGGCTTTGCGATCGCTTCGGCTGCGCTGACGGCGCTGGCATTGTTTGCCGCTTTCGTCGGACTGGCGGGAATTTCGTCGATCGATATTTATAAAGCGGATGTTCTGGCCGGACTGTTTGTCGGCGGTATGATCCCTTTTATCTTTTCTTCGTTGGCGATCGCGGCAGTAGGCCGCGCGGCCATGGCGATGGTCCAGGAAGTGAGACGGCAGTTCAGGGAAATTCCGGGCATCATGGAGTACAAGGCGAAACCGGAGTACGACAAGTGCGTCGCCATTTCTACCAAGGCGTCGCTGAGAGAGATGATGCTGCCGGGCGCCATCGCGCTGATCACGCCGGTCCTGGTGGGATTCATTTTCGGTCCCGAAGTTCTCGGAGGTTTGCTGGCAGGCGTTACCGTTTCGGGCGTGCTGCTGGGAATGTTTCAGAACAATGCCGGCGGAGCCTGGGACAACGCCAAGAAATCTTTTGAAGCGGGCGTAGAGATCAACGGCAAAATGCAATACAAAGGAAGCGACGCCCACAAGGCAAGCGTTACCGGCGATACGGTCGGCGATCCGTTCAAGGATACATCCGGCCCTTCGATGAATATTCTGATCAAGCTGATGAGTATCGTGGCCCTGATCATCGCTCCGCATATCAACGTGCATAGGGCCGAGTCACACAAAACAGAAATAACTCCGAAGGTGACAGTGGAACAAACAGTCTCTACAGAGAAGAGCCTGTAAATCGTATAGTTGAGTAAAAAGAGGTCCGTGCGAAAGCGCGGGCCTTTTATTGTAGCGCCGCCGTCCCGGCGGCTGTCCTGAAGGCGTCTCGCCATCAGTTTCTTGCGCGGGCGGGACGCACGCACGACAGCCAGCGAGACGCTGGCGCTACTAAAACCCGGTCGCTACCGCCCCCGGTTCCTTTGAGCGACGTAGACGGAATTGACGGATATCGAGTTCGTGTACGGATTTGGAAACTCGATGTTGTGAGCGGTTGCAGAGCCGAATATTTTGCCGAGATGCGCGGTAAAGTCTTCACCCGCCGGATCGTTGGACCAGAGCGCGAAGCATCCGCCCGGTTTTAGTTGATCCCGGACCGAAGCGAGTCCCTCAGCGGTGTAAAGGGACTGGTTGCTTTGGTTAAGAAAATGCTCGGGCGAGTGGTCGATGTCTAACAGTACTGCGTCATACTTGCGTTCGGGTGCGGAAGCGTCGAACCCCGTGCGTGCGAGATCAAAAAAATCGCCTTGCCGCAGTTCGCATCTGGGGTCTTTGGTGAGCGCCTCTCCATTCGGGACAAGCCCTGCCTGATGCCAATCGATCACCGCCTGAAAAAGATCGATGACCATCACCCGCTTCACCATCTTGTTTTTCAAGGCTTCGACGGCGGTATAACCGAGCCCCAGGCCGCCGATCACCACATCCAGATCGCCCTCAAGCGGGGCCAGCGAAAGCGTCGCTAGCTGCTGCTCGCTCTCGGTAAAGAGGCTCGACATCAGATATTCGTCGCCGAGTTTAACTTCAAAAACTTCCCGGTCCCGCAAAAGCGTTTCCGTCCTGCGGCGAAGTGTAAGGTCGCCCAGCGGTGTATTCTCAAACGCAAGTTCCTGAATATTCATCTATCGGAATAGTAACAGAAATATCCGCGTGGATCGGACGCGGCTTCTCTTTATGGAGCACGGACGTCTCGTCCGCAACGAACGCGCAGCGTTCGAAGGTATAAACTCTTAACGTCGCAAGCGATGTTTGCGGACGAGACGTCCGCGCTCCCAGTTCAATGGCACCGCGTTTGCACTACCACCTGTGGAATGGCCGTTTTCTGTCAAGAAAGCGTCACTTTTTCTTTCCGCCATTCGCACAAACCTTATGACAAATTCACCTACCAACCGGCTTTTGAATCAAGCCAACAATTATTCGCACCTGACGGTTCCTATCGCGGCGGTCATTATCCTGCTGGTTTTATTGGTGCCGCTCCCGCCTTTTATGCTGGACATTCTCATCAGTTTTAACCTGATGATCTCGGTCCTGGTGCTGATGGTTTCGATGTACATCCTGCAGCCGGTGAAATTCTCGTCCTTTCCTAACCTGCTGCTGCTGACGACTTTATTCCGGCTGGCGCTTAACGTGGCGACCTCGCGCCTGATACTGACGCACGGCAACATGGGTGAATCGGCCGCCGGCGCGGTGATCAAGTCGTTTGGTGAATTTGTGATCGGCGGAAACTATGTCGTCGGTATCGTTATTTTTCTAATATTGCTGGCCATACAATTTCTTGTGGTCAACCACGGTGCGGTGCGTTCAAGTGAAGTAACCGCGAGGTTTACCTTAGACGCGATGCCCGGAAAACAGATGGCGGTAGACGCCGATCTGGCGGCCGGGATGATCGACGAAAAAGAAGCTCAACAGCGGCGGAAAGATATTAGCCAGGGAGCGGAATTTCACGGCTCGATGGACGGCGCGATCCGCTTTACCCAGCGCGACGCCGTGGCTTCGATCATTATCGTCATCGTAAATATCGGCGCCGGTTTTGCCATCGGCGTTTTCCAGCACGGGCTGAACATTTCCGAAGCCATCAAAACCTATTCAACACTGACCATCGGCGACGGCGTGGCGGCGGCTGTGCCTTCGCTTTTTATCTCGGTCGCGGCGGCCATTATCACCACGCGCTCAGCCACCGAAGCAAGCATCGGTAAAGAAACCAGCGGACAGCTTTTGAGCAATCCCAGGCCGCTTTTTATCGCCGCGGGCGTTTTAGCATTCCTGGGAATTTTACCGGGCATGCCGCACTTTGCATTTTTAGCGCTGGCCGCCGGGGTCAGCGTGGTCGGTTATCTTTCGATGCAGCGCGCCAAGCAAAACCAGGCTACCGCGGACGAACATGAGGCCGAGCAAAAACATCTCGAACTGCAAAAAGCGCCGGACAAGATCGAGAGCCTGCTCAAGGTCGACGCGCTCGCGCTCGAGGTCGGTTATGGATTGGTGGGACTGGTCAGCGCCGGCGATTCCTTCCTGAACCGCATTCGCGAAATACGCCGCCAGGCCGCTGTCGAACTTGGCATAATTGTTCCGTCCGTTCATGTTACGGATAATTTGCAGCTCGCCCCGAGAGAGTACGCATTGCTCTTAAAAGGCGAACGTATCGCCAAGGGAGAGGTATTTCCCGACGGCTACCTGGCGATCGATCCGGGCGTGGTGCGCGAGAAAATTCCCGGTATCGAAACCGTCGATCCGACGTTTGGAATGCCGGCCGTCTGGATACGCCGCAGCGAAGACCGCGACCGCGCCGTCGCCGCCGGTTACACGGTGGTGGATGCAACAACGGTCGTCTGCACGCATCTGGCTGAAACCATTAAAACTTACGCGCACGAACTGCTGGGACGGCAGGAAACCCGCGCCTTGCTTGACGCGCTGGCCGAAACGCATCCGAAGACGGTGGAAGAAGCCACGCCGAAAGTTCTCTCGCTGGGCGAGACGCAGCGCGTGCTGCAGAACCTGCTGCGCGAGCGCGTGCCTATCCGCGATCTGGCGACCATTCTGGAATCAATTACCGATGTCGCGGTCGTGACGCGCGATGTCAACGCCTTGACAGAGGCGGCCCGCGCTTCACTGGCCCGGACCATCTCTTCGGGGCTGGCAAATGAAAATAACGAACTGTCGGTTTTGACGCTCGATCCGACGCTGGAAGCGCAGATCGCCGAACGCCTCGGGCTCTTCGGAGGCAGTAATCAACAGCCTATCGAGCCGGAATTCGGCCGTTCGCTGCTGGAAAAAATAGAGACCGCCTGCCGCGCGGCGGTGATGTCGCAGCCCATTGTTTTGTGCTCTTCGATGGTGCGCCCGCACCTGCGGAAGCTAACGGAACGGTTTTTGCCTGAACTGGTAGTGATCGCCCACGGCGAAGTCGCTCCAAGCGTCAGATTGGTATCGATGGGAACGGTCAACTAAACAAAAAACTTTCAGGATCAAATTATGATGCAGGTCAAAAAATACAGAGCAGCCACCACCAGAGAAGCACTCGAACAGATCAAACAGGATCTGGGTCAGGATGCTTTCGTGCTGGAAACGAAACAGGTACGCACAGGCGGTTTCTTAGGTTTAGGAAAATCGACCGAGATCGAGATCAGCGCCGCGGCCGCACCGGGCACGTCTGTTACATCCGTTTCGCAAAAAGCTGAAGCAAACTCTTCATCCCCTAAAAAACATTCCAGATCGGCGGCGGCGCCCAGCATCCTGCTGCTTGACAACGCCCCTGCGAAGCCGGCGCCCGCAATGCCGGTAAATGAAAAAGATGACGATGACGACATTCTGGAAATTCTCGCCGCCCGGGACATTACTGCCGAGCATTACGAAAGAGGCGAACCTGCTTACACGCTGGAATCGATCTTTGCCAATCGTCCGGCCCGGTTTGAAACCGCCGAGATCTCGACCGAAGCCCCGGTAGTGGTGCACCCGAAGAGAGAGAAAGCACCGGCGCCATCAGCACCGGCAGCAGTGGTAACTGAAGAATCTTTTGCTCCGGCAGTGATCGGCGCAAATTCAAACGTAGACACCCGCGAACTGGAATTTCTGCGCGCCGAGCTCCGCGAAGTAAAATTCGCGCTCGGCAAGATCGCCTACCGGACCAACGCCGCCGAATACCAGCGCGACCAGGACCACGAACTGCTGGGCGGCAGTTACGAATCGCCCTATCACGAAGCCTATGTCGAACTGGCCACGCTCGGCGTGCCGGCCGACCTGGCAAAAAATATTGTCCTCGAGATCATCCCCGAACTCCGCGGCAGTGTGTCAAACGATGAAGACATTGCCCGGCTTGCCTTAAGCAGCGCGCTGTCTTCGCGCCTGACATTTGCCCCCGACCCGCTCCAGCCGGACAACGACCGCATTCTTGCTTTCGTAGGCCCGACCGGTGTGGGTAAAACCACCACCATCGCCAAGCTGGCCGCGCGCGTCGCGCTGCAGCAAAACCGCCGTGTCGAACTGGTAGCGCTCGACACCTATCGCATCGGCGCGGTCGAACAGTTAAAGACCTATGCCGAGATCATCGGCGCCGGCTGTCACACCGTCCGTTCCGTACTGGAACTCGATGCGCTGCTGCGCCGCCTGCCGCAGGACGCGACCGTGCTGATAGATTCAACCGGTAAAAGCCCGCACGATCTGGCCGACCAATATAACCTGGCGGAATATCTGCGCCACAATGAAGACATAAAGAAATGCCTGGTGATACAGGCCACGACGCACCCGGTCGACGCCGCGTCGGCGATCAGAAAATTCAAAATGTACGGCCCGTCTTACCTGACGGTGACCAAATTCGACGAAACCGAACGGCCCGGAGCGCTGCTGGAAGTTCTTTCCGAGAGCGCTCTGCCGCTGGCTTACTTTTGCATGGGACAGCGCGTTCCCGAAGACCTGCAGGAAGCAACTTTGAGAAATCTCGTTTCCCGTATCTTCCCCAATAACTAAAACAACAGAAATGAATATTCAAATGAGAGACCAGGCTTCAACCTTAAGACTAATTTCTTCAAACAGGTTTCCGATCACAATGGCCAGCACGACAATAACAACCGCACGCAAAACACGCAGCATCGCCATCACCGCCGGCAAAGGCGGCGTGGGCAAATCGAATTTTGCGGTCAACCTGGCGCTGGAACTCGGGGCCCTGGGCAAAAAAGTTTTGCTGCTCGACGCCGATTACGGGCTGGCCAACGCCGACCTGCTCTGCGGGCTTTCGCCGAAGTTTCACCTCGGCCACGTCGTTTCGGGCATCAAGGAACTGGAAGATATCACGCTCGAGCTGACGGAAAACGTTCACCTCGTTCCCGGCGGCAGCGGTATCGAAGAGCTGGCAAATTTTTCCCTGGCCGGCCGCACCGATATCGCCAGAAAACTGCGGGCGATGGAAAATGAACACGATTTTATGGTGATCGACACCGCCGCGGGAATTGGCGGCAACGTTATCGACGTGCTTGCTTCGGCCGGCGAAGTGGTGGTCATCGCCACGCCGGAACCGACCTCGGTAGTGGACGCTTACGCGACCATCAAAGTTATCCTGAAATATTCACCGCAGAAAAACATCTCGGTTTTGGTGAACAGCGTGGTCACGCTGGCCGAAGCCAACAAAGTTTTTATGCAGCTTGATTCCGCCGTGCGCAATTTTCTCGGACGCAATCTCGACTTCCTCGGCATGGTGCCGCTGGATGCCCGCGTGCAGGAAGCGGTGCGCGAACAGATCCCGGTAGTTCAGTACGCCCCCCAGGCCCCCGCCAGCCGCGCTACCCGGCTGATAGCCAGACAATTCTGCCAGCAAGCTGCTTCCCCCTCGCTGGCCAACAATAACTTTGCGCCGTCCGCCTCTTTCTGGACCGCTTTGACCGCTAACTAACTTTACCTTTTGTTTCAACTTTTCATTCACTAACATGTTTGCTTCGCCTGCTACAAACATATACCGAAAATCCGGACACGCCGCCTACATGGCGGTGTCGCCCGCGGAACGTGACGCCCTGATCACCCAGCACCTGCCGAAGGTCAAATATATCGCCGACCGGATGGCCGCCAAGCTGCCGCCTTCGGTCGAGCGCGACGATCTTTACGGCGCCGGCGTGGTGGGATTGATCGATGCCGTCGAGCGTTTTGACGCTTCGCGCGGTGTCGCTTTTACGACCTTTGCGGAAATGCGGGTACGCGGGGCGATCCTCGATAATCTTCGCTCGCTCGATTGGGCGTCAAGAAATACCCGCCGCCGCGCGCGTGAAATACAGGAAGCTTTTGTCACCGTCGAAAACACTAAAGGCGAAAGCGCGACCGAAGAAGAAGTGGCCGCGCAAATGCAGATCCCGCTTTCGGAACTGCGCGATTCTATGCGCGAGATGCGCGATCTGACCATCACAAATTTAGACGAGCCGGATAATTCAACCGGCCTCAGCCTTTCCGAAATGATCTCCGATCATACGAATTCCCCGCTGGAAGAGCTGGAGGAATCGGAGCATCGGAAATTGCTGGCGCAGGCCATCGACAATCTCCCGGAAAAAGAACATCAGGTGATAGCGCTCTATTACCTGGAAGAATTGAATATGAAAGAGATCGGCGAGGTCCTGGGAGTTTCCGAATCGCGCGTTTCTCAATTACGCACGCAAGCCATCATCCGCCTGCGCGCAAAACTTGCAAAATGACCATGAACGAACAGGAAAATTTATTGACCAGTGAAGAAATGGATGCCCTGCTGCCGGAAAACGGCGCTGCCGGCGCGGAGCGCGAAAAGAAAAATCGCATCGTGTCCTATAACTTCCGCCGCCCCGACCGCTGGTCGAAAGAACAGATCCGCGGGCTTTACCTGCTGCACGATCTTTTTGCGCAGAGCCTGTCTTCCAGTTTGCCGCTGCACCTGCATTCGATGGCCGAGGTAAATCTGATCTCGGTCGATCAGAGCCCTTATAGCGAATTTATGCGGAGCCTGCCGGAACCGACCACGCTCTTTACCGTGGCCGTCGAGCCCGAAGGCGGAGTTTTTGCCATCGACCTGAGCCCGACCATCGCTTTTCCGATCATCGACCGGATGCTGGGCGGAAACGGCGCGGAAAAACAGGGCGGGCAGAAAGTCGCCACCGATCTGGAACTCAAGATACTGGAAGCTTTTATGAGCACCGTGATCGAAAGCTACAGCGCCGCCTGGGAACCGATCAGCAAGATCAAGGCCAAGATCGTGGGCCGCGAGACGCGCCCGCAGATGCTGCAGATAGTGGCGCCGAACGAAACCGTCGTGATCGTCTCTTACCAGATACAGGTCGGCGATGTGCGCGGCACAATGAGTTTTTGCCTGCCGGTGGGAATGCTCGAACCGGTCATCGATAAATTTACGCGCTCTTCATACGCCGCGGCGGAACATGCGCCGAACCACACGGCCACTCTTTCGCACCTCAAAAACCTGGCGGCCGTCCGCCTGCCCGTTACCGCCGAGCTGGCGGAAACACCGGCGGCGATCTCGGACCTGGCGGCTTTGATGGTGGGCGATGTGATCAAAACCAATCACCGCGTTGATATGCCGGTAAATGTAAAGATCGGCGGCCTGACAAAATTTGCCGGCAGCGTCGCTTCTTTTGACAGCCGGATGGTGGTGCAGGTCACCAGAAAAACCGAGTCTCAAATAATCGACAAATTATAGGCAAGTTGCAGGTAAAAACACTAAAGCCGCAAAACACTAAAGCTATGGAAAACGAAAACACCAAAAATATTAACCGCCTTCTGGACGTGGAAATGAACGTCACGGTCAGATTCGGCTCGACGCAGATACCGCTGCGCGAGGTGGCGAATTTCGGCGTCGGTTCAATGATCGAACTGGACAGAAACGTCGATGAACCGGTTGACCTGCTGGTCAATAACGCGCCTTTCGCACAGGGCGAAGTGGTGGTGGTCGACGGCTATTACGGCGTGCGCATCAGCAAGCTCAGCGCGAATTGCGAAAGCACGGAAACCATGATCTCGCACTCGCTGCCAGTGGCCGAGACCGCGCCGGAGGTGACCCAATGAATATCGAAATGAATTTAGAGTTGACCATCGCCATGGCCGCAACCCTGATCTCGCTGGCCGGATTGTTCGCCGCCGTGATCAGTTTCCGGCAATACCGCATCTGCCGCGGCCTGCTCGAATTTACCGAGCGCCAGATCGATGAACTGGACCACTCCGCCGGCGACCTGCACGAAACCGTGGAAGGTTATAAAAAGAAAACCGCCGACCAATCGCGCCGCATCGCGTGGCTCGAATCGCGCCTGCGCCAGCCGAAACTTAACTCGGACGAGGTGATCGACGACACCGTGCTGACCCCGAAACAGCCGCTCAAATGGAATATGACCGAGCGCCGCCATCACGTGCTAAAACTCGCTTCGCGCGGGCAGTCGCCCGAAGGCATCGCCGCCACGCTCGGGATGATGCCCGGCGAAGTGGAACTTATCATCAATCTTAACCGCAGCCTGGCCGGCGCTAATTTCTCAGCCGTGTCAGCGCACAGCTAAATATATGAACTACGGACTCTACAACGCTTTTTTGGGAATGCGCGCGCGCCAGCAAACGCTGGACACGCAATCCAACAACATCGCCAACGCTTCGACCACGGGCTTTAAAGCCGAACGCCTGCTTTACTCTTCGGCGGAGGCCGGGAAAAAAGGGGCCCCAGGCGGGAGCAACAAGCAATCGCTGGTCGGCGGCGTGACAGCCAATGGCGGGATCGATTTTTCCACCGGCTCGATCCAGCAAACCGGGCGGGCGCTGGATGTAGCGATCGACGGCGACTCTTTTCTGCAGGTGCAGACACCGCAGGGCGTGCGCTTTACCCGCGCGGGAAATCTGACGCTGAACAAGGACGGCCAGTTGGTAACGAACAGCGGCGACCTCGTCGTCGGCGAAAGAGGGCCGATCACTATTCCCGACAATAAAGGCGAAATTTCCATCGGCGATGACGGCGCCATCAGCGCCGGCAAAACACCGATCGATAAATTAAAGATGGTGCATTTTAATAACCCCGCAGCCGCGCTGCAAAAAGCGGGCGGAACACTTTTTATGATGACCGGCACGGAAGTTCCGCAAGCAAATGTAAATTCGCGGGTGATGCAGGGAGCGCTCGAAGGCTCGAACGTCAACTCGATCTCGGAAATGGTCGCCATGATAAATAACAACCGCGAGTTCGAATCGCTGCAGAAATCCGTAACGCTGCTGATGAACGACATCGGCCGCAAGATCTCAAGCGAGATAGGAAAAATAGGAGGATAAGTATATGCCGAACAGAGCATTACTAACCGCTGCCACCGGTATGCAGGTGCAGCAGCAAAACGTAGACAACATCGCCAACAATCTGGCCAACGCCTCGACCGTGGGTTTTAAACGCACGCGGCTGGAATTTCAGGACCTGCTTTACCAGAATATGCGGGCGGCGGGCGGAGCAGCCAATGCTTCGACCAATTTGCCCGTGGGATTGCAGATCGGCCTCGGGTCGCGCTCTATCGCCAGCGAAAAGATCTTTACGCAGGGCGATTTCAAGCAGACGGAAAATCCGCTTGATATGGTGATCGAAGGCAGCGGCTTTTTTCAGGTGCGCATGGCGAACGGCGATCTTGCCTATACCCGCGCGGGTTCTTTTCACTTGAACGCGCAGGGACAGGTCGTGACCGCGACCGGCGAAACGCTCGAACCGGCTATCACTATTCCGACCGAAGCCACCGGCCTTACCGTCGGCACGGATGGAACGGTGTCAATTACCCAGCCGGGCCAGGCCGCCGCGTCAAACGTAGGCCAGATACAGCTCGCGATCTTTCCGAACCCGGCCGGACTGGAAGCCATCGGACGCAATCTCTTTAAAGAGACCGGCGCTTCCGGACAGTCCACGGTAGGCTCGCCGGATGCGGACGGCATCGGACGCGTCAACCAGGGCTATGTCGAAGGTTCGAACGTCAACGTGGTGGAAGAACTGGTCAATATGATCTCAGCCCAGCGCGTCTACGAAACCAATTCGAAAGTAATTTCCACTGCCGACCGCATGCTCGGCACCATCAACCAGGCCGTTTCCTAGTACGGCTTTCCCTTAAAGAATCGCGGAGAAGATGAAAACCACACCCTTTGACATTCTGTTTCATTCCTTTTTCAGGACGTCTATTTTCGTGGCCATTTTCTCTGCGATGGTTGGTGTTTGTCTTTGTGCGAGTGTTTTGGCGCAAGGCAAACTGGCGGTCCGCATTCCGGCGGAAACGACGATTACTACAGATCAAATTGCTCTCGGCGACATCGCCGAAATATCCGGTGGTGAGACCAGCGCGGCCCTCGCGGCTGCCGCACGCGCCCGGCAAGTTTCACTCGGCTTTTCGCCGAGAGTCGGTGCGATGCGGGAAATCGGGCGGGCCAATATCTTGCTTGCGTTGGCCGCCGCCGGATTTAACGAAAACGAGCTCTCTTTAGATATACCGGCAAAAGTGCTGGTAAAACGCGCGGCGCAGGTACTGTCGCAAATTATGCTTCGTGAAGCGGTGGAGAAAGCTATCCTGCCGCCGCTCGAAGCCGAAAAAGTTTCCGCGCGAATTACCAAACTCCAGCTTCCGGACTCGCTCGAGCTGCCGACGGGCAATGTGGAAATTCGCGTCGTTAATTTTTCCGGCATTACAAACTTTCTTGCGCCTTCGGTGATCTCGCTTGAACTGCGGGTCGACGGCAAAGTGCTGCGGCGCGTGCCGGCAAACATCGAAGTCGAAGCCTCGGCGGACGTTTTAGTTTTAAACCGCAGCGGCGTTGCGGGAACAAAACTTACCGCGGCGGATGTGCACACGGAAAAGATTCGGCTGGAAAGATCGCTTTCCAGTTACTTTCGCACCCCGGCCGAGATCGGCGGGAAAAAACTTCTCAAGAACGTGGCGGAACTGACGCCGCTGACGGCCGACGCCGTGGCTGCCGATACCGTCATTAAAACGGGCGATACCGTCAGCATCATCGTGCGCTCAGGCAATACGCAAATATCCGTGACCGGTGAAGCCCGCGCCTCAGGGCGCATCGGTGACCGCATCGCGGTCAAAAACACCCAATCGGGAATAATCCTTCAAGCCCGGGTCGAGGCCGAAGGCCTGGTTAAATTAAGTTTTTAAATATATGAAAAATAAAGTGTTAGTCATTTTGTCGCTCATTCTTCTTAGCACCGGCGCTTTCAGTGTTGCCGCCCAGGATAAAAAACCCAGGAAGAAAAAAAATAAACAGCCGGCGCTGGCCGTGGTAACCATCGAGGACGCCCCCGTAGTAGAAGCGCCCCTCGCGCAGAAACCGGCGAACGGCTCGCTCTTTACCCCGGACGCCGTGGGCGGCAGCCTGCTGGCGGATTTTAAAGCCGGGCGCGTGGGCGACCTGGTCTTTGTCGATGTGGTGGAAACCAGCACGGCAACGGTTTCGTCAGGAGCTGATCGCAAACGCGATTCGGGTACCGTGGGCGGATTGGCAACTGTCGCCGGTTCGCTGCCGATCTCAGGCGCTGCCGCTATCGCATCGGGGATAACAGCGCTTGGACAGCGTAAATTCGAAGGCAGCGGCAACACTCAACGCAAATCGAATGTTAAAGCGCGCATCACCGCCCGCGTGGTCGAAGTGCTGCCGAACGGCGATCTGCGCATCCAGGCGCTCAAACTGGTGCGCGTAAATAAAGAGACCGAACAGATGGCTGTGACCGGGATCGTGCGCAAAACAGACCTCGCGGCGGACAATTCTATCCCGACCGTGGCCATCGGCGACCTGCGGGTCGATTTCAATGGCAAGGGAGTTGCATCAGCAGATAATGCACCCGGATGGTTGTTCCGGTTGTTTGACAAGATATCACCTTTCTAAACTGTCAATGACCACTAGTCAGCCGTTTCCCCCGTAAGCGGCTGACACTTTTAAGAAAATGAGTAAACACTTCATAAATAAGGGCTTCAAGCAATCATATCTTACCTTTTCGGCACGAGTCGCGATGTTTTTCGGGCTCGTTTTCGCCGTTTTGCCCCTTGGTACTTACTGTCAGAAACCCGACGAGGCAATGTCTATCCGCGTCAAGGATTTGGCGGATATCGAGGGTGTACGGTCCAACCAACTGATCGGTTACGGGCTGGTTGTCGGATTAAATCGCACCGGCGACCGCGTTCAGCAAAATCTTTACGCGCGGCAGACTTTGCAGAACCTTTTGGAGAGAATGGGCATTTCAACTTCGGCCGCCGGGCTCAAGCCGGAAAACGTGGCGACCGTTCTGGTCACTGCCACGCTGCCGCCTTTTATCCGCCAGGGCTCGAAGATCGACGTGACTGTTTCATCCATCGGCGATGCCCGCTCGCTGCAGGGCGGAACTCTGATACTGACGTCGCTGAAAGGTATCGACGGGCAGGTTTATGCCGTCGCGCAAGGCTCGGTTTCGATCGGCGGAATATCCGCCGGTGACACGGGAAATTCGGTCGAGATAAATCATCCCACCGTGGGACGCGTTCCGAACGGCGCGAACGTGGAAAGAGTGGTCGCCACGGAGCTGGCTGCCAATAATCACCTGACACTGGTATTGCGCAACGAGGACTTTTCTACCGCCGCGAAATTAAATACGGCGATCAACAAAAAATTCGGCGCGGGGACTTCGAAAGCCGCTGATGGGCGAAATATTGAAGTGAGCCTCCCCACATCTTATACGGATAACCGCGTCGGCTTTATTGCGGAACTGGAAAATCTGCGGGTCAACCCGGAGAAGATCGCGAAAATAATTATTAACGAGCGCACCGGCACCATCATCATGGGCCGCGAAGTGCGTATCGGCGCAGTGGCGATTTCGCAGGGCGGCGTGACGATCCGCGTCGGCACCGAATATGACGTTTATCAGCCCGCGCCGCTGACAAATCAGAAAGAAACCGCCGTGGTGCCCCGCACCAGCGTGGAAGTAAAAGAAAAGACACCGGAATCGGTCGTGCTGCCGGACGGCGCCACGGTCGATGAAGTTGTCCGCGGTTTGCGCACGCTGGGCGTATCGGCCCGCGACATCATCAGCATTCTGCAGGCGATCAAATCCGCCGGCGCAATGAATGCGGATCTGGAAATGCAGTAAGACAGTGAAAAGAGATCAGTGACAAGTGACTAGTGAATAAAGAAATGAACGCACTCGAACAAATAAATAGCCTGATAGCGGCAAATCAAACTGGCCAAACGAAGCCCAACCAATCGCCACAGTCTCAGCAAGCGCTGCAGCAGGCGGCCAAGCAGTTTGAAGCCATTCTGCTAATGCAGCTTACCTCGGCGCTGAGCGGCTCGAACAACGACGATGAAGATTCGCTCTTCGGTGGCGACAGCGGTTCTTCGCTGGCCAAGCAGATGTTCAGTGAGCAGATGGCGACCACGATGGCAGATTCGGGCGGTATCGGCCTGGCCGAAATGATGATGCGGCAATATGGCTTTGATGCCTCCAAACTTTCCTCAAAGAAAACGGACGGCCCGGTTAGCCCGATCAGCCTGGTCAAGATGATGAGCGCGATCAAAGACATTAATAGCCAGGCTGCACCGGAGCAGCAGTTAAATGCCAGGACATCACCGCTGATCAACCGCTCCGCCCGGCAAACGCCTGTAATTCCTGAAACTTTTGCGGGCGATCCGAATGACGCGGCTGTCGTTTCGACCTTCGAAGACCAGTTGAAGGAACAGGCGAACGATACAACTATCAGCCCGCTCTTTCGCAATGAAAAAGTCTATGCCGCGACACGCGCCCGCCGGGTAAATGTGGCTGCAGCAAATGCAACAGAAATGACGCCCGCGGCCGTTTCTGCAAACACAGCACCAACTGTTTCGGGCCCGATCGCTTTTAATTTTCCGGTCCGCGGACGGATCTCGTCGGGATTCGGAAACCGCTTTCACCCGATCGACAAGATCACTAAATTTCACACCGGCCTGGACATAGCCGTGCCCAAAGGCACGCGGGTAGATGCCGCCGCTGAAGGGACCGTCGTATTTGCCGGCCCGAAAGGCGGTTACGGCAACCTGGTCATCATTCGCCACCCGGACGGAAAAGAGACCCGTTACGGGCATCTGCAGAAGATCCTTGTAAATGAAGGAGAATCAGTGACTTCCCGCCAGCAAATCGCGCTTTCCGGTTCGACCGGGAAATCCACCGGCCCGCATCTGCATTTTGAGATCAGGGAAAACGGAGAAATTTTGAATCCGCTGAAATATTTGTCTAATGTATTACCGAAAAGTGCCGATAGGTAGAAAGGCATATAACCAGTTTTCGGGAGAAAAACATTATGGTCAAAGTAAATAGAGACAACTTGCACAATAACGACGCCGCCGGCGCCGTCACCAACGCAAAGCGCGCCCAAAACGAGCGCGCGGAAAAAACGGCCGGCGCACAGGGCGTACCCGGCAAGGAATTAAAAGTTTCGCAGGGAAAAGACAAGGTCGAGCTTTCGGGCAAGAGCGCCGAATTCGGAAAACTTGTCGATGAGCTAAAGCAGCTTCCCGATGTCAGGCAGGACCGTGTGAACGAACTTAAGCAAAAAATAGCGTCGGGCAATTACGAACCCTCGGCGGAAGACATCGCCGACGCGATCTTAAACGACGAAAAATAAAAATCCCTCCCGGATAAAATTGGTTATGCAAAACGAACTGATCAAAAAAGTAGCGACTCTGATGGCCGACCAGACAACGGCCTACAACCGCCTGCAGTCTGCCGCCAGGCAATTGTCCGCGGCGTTAGTGCAGGGCGAGCCCGATAACATCGAATCGCTTTCGCGCGCGGGTGAAACGGAGCTGATGAGAATGCGCGCCCGGCTGCTGGAAATGATCTCTGCGCTGACGGAGTTTTCGGAAATGCGCGCGGCGGAAACCGAAAAGGCGCCGCTGGATAAAATGATCAGGGAACAATTCGATATTTCGGCCAAGCAATTACTGGAAGCCGCCGGAAGTTTTCAGGCCGTCGCCAGCCGCTGCACCAGCCTCGCGCTGGGCGGTTCGGCTTTTTCGTCCGCCTGCCTGCAGGTTTGCGGTGTTCCGCCGTCAACCTATCGCGCGCCGGTCCTTAAATACGCGGAAGGAGCCGCTGCACGATGAGCATAAATTTTTCCGCTTTTGAGATCGGCCGCCGCGCCCTGCTCGCCAATCAATTCGGCATTTCCGTTACCGGCCAAAATATCTCTAACGTAAACACGCACGGTTACACGCGGCAGAGCGCCGTATTTAACGAGGGAAACGCGACCCAGTTCGGGCGTTTTGCCATCGGCAGCGGCGTGACCGTCGCCGGGGTGCAGTCGTTTCGCAACCAGTTCATTGAATCGAGAATGCAGGTCGAGACCGGCATCAGCGGCCGCTTGACGGCCCGGCGAGATTCGCTTTCGGCGGTGGAAACCGCGCTGCAGGGCACGGAAACCAGCGGGCTGCAGAACGCGATGAATAATTTCTTCAGCGCTTTTCGCGACCTCGAAGCAAATCCGAATTCCCTTTCGCTGCGCGCCGCCGTCACCCAGCAAGGCAACGCGCTGGCAAACGCTTTTCATTCGACGCGCACAAAATTAGACGACATTCGCCGCGGCACCGATTCGCAAATCCGCTCGACGGTCGATCAGGTAAATGAAATGACGCAGCGCGTGGCCGATCTGAATGGGCAGATCAGCGTGGCCCAGGCCGCGGGCGGTGACGCCTCATCGCTGCGCGATCAACGCAGCGTACTGATCTCGCAGATCTCGGAAATGACCGGAGCGCGTTCGGTGGAAAACAGCGACGGTACGGTTACGCTGACCATCGGCGAAGGCAAAGCTTTGGTGATCGGTAACACGGCGAAGCAGTTGGTGGCAAACGATACTCCGCCGCTCGGCCTGGCGAATATCACTATAGACGGTGACGGCGTCAAGCTCGACGAAGGCACGATCCGCGGATTTCAGGATGCTATCGATGCGGTTACCGCGCAGATAGATTCGCTCGATGGATTGGCGGCGCAGGTAGTGGCCAGGGTCAACGGCCTGCACACTTCCGGCACCGATCTGGACGGCAACGCCGGGGCTAATTTTTTTAATGCCACGGGCACTGTAACTGCGGCAAATATTTCGATTAACGCGATCGTGGCGGGAAACCCGCGGCTGGTCGTAGCATCACCGCTGGCAACGCCGGGAGCGACCGGAACGGTGGCCGGCGGGATCGCCAATTTGTTGACCGACCCGAATACGACCGTTGGCGCCAGGACCGGCTCGTTCAGCTCGATCTTTAACTCGATGCTGTCGGACGCCGGCACGCAGGTGCGCTCGGCCGAAGACGACTTGCTGACACAGGCGGCAATAGTTTCGCAGCTTTCCGCGCAGCGCGACGCCGTCTCGGGTGTGTCGCTTGATGAAGAAGCGATCAACCTGCTGCAATATCAAAAAGCTTATGACGCGGCGGCGCGCTTCTTAAAAGTGGCCGACGAAATGACCCAGACCATTCTTTCATTAGCCCAGTGATCCCCCCAGAGGTAAATCTTTATGCCCTTCCGAGTAACCGAATCAATGACCCGCTCTGACTTTATGGCGCGCATAAACGCGCAGCGAAGCCGCTTGAGCGTTTTACAGGAACGGCTGGCGACGAATAAACGCATCAACCGCCCTTCGGACGATCCGGCCGGCGCGGAAGCGGTGTTGAATTTGCGCACCTCGCAAAAAGAGATCGACGGGTTTAAAAGAAATGCGCAGGCGGTGGACCATCAATTAGTTGCCGCGGACAATTCGCTGACCGGTTACGAAAATATTCTGGAAAGAATTCGCGCGCTGGTGTCCCAGGGATTGAGCGATACCACCACGCAGGCGGCGAAAAATTCTATCGCTACCGAACTCGATGCTTTGAAAGCACGGATATTAAATGTCGCCAATACCAAATACGGCGATTCATATCTGTATGGCGGCACGCGGCAAGACGCTCCGCCTTTTGATCCCACGACACAGTCCCCGGCCGGAACACCGGCTTCGTCACAATATATCCAGATCGAACCGGGCGCGAACGCCATCCCGGTAGGTGTGACGGCGGAAAATGTTTTTTCCGATTCAAGCTCGACGATCTTTGCCGATCTGACGGCCGCCGCCGCCGCGCTGCGCGGAACCGGCGATCCCGTCGCCGACAAAGCTACCCTGCACGGCACCATCTCGCGCCTGCAGATCTATACCGACCAGGTAACGCTTGCCCACGCGGTGGTGGGCGCCAATATGAGCATTACGGAAATGGCGCTTGACCGCCTGACCAACGACTCTCTCTCGATCGACAGCCGCGCCGGTGAGATCGAAGATGCTGATTTCGCGCAAACGGCGCTTGAACTCTCCGACGCACAGTCTGCCCTCGAAGCCACCCTTCAAACGGCCGCCGCCGGACGCCGCTCACTCTTTGACTATCTGTCCTAACGGTGAGTGATTAACTACAACATTTATTGACTCAACCGTTTTTCACTAGTCACTATTAACTAATTACTGCTTTTATTCCTATGCCCGCAATAAAAATTAATGGAAAAGATCATTCTTACGAAGATGATCAGGTGATCGAATTTGCCGAAGGGCTCATCGGGCTGCCGCGTTTAAAACGCGCGGCGCTGGTCGAGTCAGACGAGTATTCGCCGTTCTGCTGGCTCGCTTCGCTGGATGACGAAAATATTCGTTTTGTCGTGGTCGACCCTTGCGCAGTCTATCCCGGTTATGAAACCGAGAGCGAAGAAGATGATGAATTTTCTTTTTGGGTGATCGTAAAAGTTAATTCCGATTGGCAAAAAACGACGGTCAATCTGCGCGCGCCTATTTTTGTCGATAAAAAAACAAGATGCGGCGGCCAGGTCATCCTTACCGAAAGCGAATACCAACTGGAGGAAGCGCTGCCGCTAAACTAAATAAATGCTGGTCTTATCACGCCGCCCCGGCGAAAAAATAGTGATCGGGAACGAAGTTTTTATCGAAGTACTTTCGGTAAGCGGCGAGGGCGTGCGTCTCGGGATCAGCGCGCCGCGCGAAACTTCGGTGCATCGCTTTGAAGTGTTTGCCGAAATAGAAGCGGCCAACCTGGCTGCCGAAGCAGTGGTGGGCGAACCAAACAACTCAGCGCTAAAAGACCTCTCGGCGCATCTCCGCAACAAAGACAAATGAAACGTTTTGACTGGACCATCGGAATCGGGCTTTTGATCGGCATCGCGGCCGTGGGCGGCGGTGCGTGGATCGAAGGTTTGAACTTGAGCTTTCTCTGGCATCCGACGGCGGCCATGATCGTCGGCGGCGGAACGCTGGGCGCGGTGATCATTCGCCGCGGAATGGGCGGAGTGTTCGGCGCGATCCGCGCGGTCTGGAGATTGCGCTTAAAAGACGAAGGCGCGGAAGAGCACCCGATGGAACTGGCCAAACTGGCCTGGCTCTCGCGCAATGTAAAGAAAAACGGGCTGAAGGAATTTGAAACTTATGCCGAGAAATGCGATGACCTTCTGGTCGCACAGGGATTAGTTTTACTGGCCGACAATACCAATATCGAAGAAGTGCGCGTGGCGCTTGCCCAGAGACTGGAACAGGAAGACCGCGACGGGCTGCAGGATTCCGCGACGCTCGAAGCCGCCGGCGGATTTGCTCCTACCTTTGGAATACTGGGCGCGGTCATCGGGCTGATCGGCGTGCTGCGCATTCTCGACCGCCCCGACGCGCTCGGCGCCGGGATCGCAACCGCTTTTGTCGCCACGATCTATGGCATCGGCATTGCCAACCTGCTGCTTTTTCCTCTCGCTACCCGCCTCCGCTCACGCCACGAAGTTGTTATGAAACGCCGCGACGAGATCGCTTCCGTTATCCTCGCCCTGGGCCTCAAAGAAACTCCGCGCGCGATAATAAATAAATTCAATTTAAGAAAATGATGATTCGCCGGCGAAAAGTTGCTGTTGAAACCGAAGACCGCCATCGCGACCGGTGGCTGATCTCGTATGCCGATCTGGTGACGCTGCTGCTGGCGCTGTTCATAGTGCTCTATGCCGCCAGCGATCATGAAAGGGCGAAACAGATCGCCGCAAGTTTTGCCGCGCATAATTACGGGGGCTCCGGAATTTTACCGGGCAACGCCAGCCCCGACGAGAGCGAAAATAACACGGAAAAAACCTTGACGAACAACCCCGTCCTGATGCAAAAAGCAAAGGTCCAACAGACCTCGCGCGGGCTGATAGTTTCAATTTCAGAAGCGGGGTTTTTTGCGCCCGGTGAAGCTGCGATCAGCCCTGAAGCAGCACACATCATCTCTACCCTGGCCGAAACATTAAAGAATGAAAACACGCCCATCCGCGTGGAAGGTCATACGGACGCGACACCGATCTCGAATTCGCGCTTTTCGTCGAATTGGGAACTCTCTACGGCGCGGGCCGCAACCGTGCTGCAAAAACTGATCGAGTATGGCTTTCCGCCCGACAAACTCTCGGCGGCAGGTTACGGAGGCTTTCAACCGGTAGCGGATAACGGCACAGCCGAGGGGCGCGCCCAGAACCGCCGCGTGGATATTGTCATTTTGAATCGCTAACCCCTTTTAACACATAAGTTTAGCGATTTGCATTTTTTCTTTGAAAAACCGCTAAAGTTTTTTGATAAGAAACCGATAAGTTCACTTGAGGCGCACCGCGCGTTTCAACTTTGTAAATAACCATTCACTTTAACCCGACCAAGCAAGGACGCTTAAGGTCATCAACCAACCAAGTTCACGGAGGAACTAAAATAACATGTCTAACTTTTCATTAGTAAATAACACTTCATCTGCCACTTCACAGAGCAGCCTGGGCGTTACCAGTGCCAAGCTTAACAAAACCTTGCAGCGCCTTTCGTCGGGTCTGCGTATCAACAGATCCGGTGACGATGCGGCCGGTTTGGCCATCGCAAACCAGTTCCGCAGCGACATCTCGGTCCTGTCACAGGGCGTCCGTAATGCTAACGACGGCCTCTCGACCCTGCAGATCATCGACGGTGGTTTGAACACCATCTCGGGCCTGCTGGATCGCGCGGCTTCGCTGGCGACCCAGGCTGCTTCGGGAACTTTTGCGGGCGATCGTCAGACGCTGCAGGATGAGCTCGACAAGGTCACTGCGGAAATCACGCGTCAGGCCGGCAACATCGGCTTGAGCGCAGCCGGCGTTGACGACGGCGACGACAAGTACGTTGCTGAACTCGAAGTCTACATCGGCGGCGGAGCTTCCGCGGAAGCTACCGGAAACTCGGTTATGATCGATCTTTCCGCCGCTGCGGCCGATGCCGAAACCCTCGAAGTCGACGGCCTGGATATCACGGACGTTGACGGCGCGAAGGACGCGATCGCGGCCATCAGAACTGCGGTTGCCACCCTCGGAACCGTTCAGGGCCAGGTCGGTGCGGGCCAGAACAATCTGAGCCAGGCGGTGGACCTTGCCTCTGCGCAGATCACCAACTTCCAGGCTGCTGAATCGGCTATCCGCGACGCGGACATCGCTGCTGAAGCTTCGAACATGGCGCGTCTGGCGACCTTGCAGCAGGCTGGTGTCTCTGCTTTGGCGCAGGCGAATCAGTCGAGCCAGGCTCTGCTGTCGCTGTTACGCTAGTTCCACGGTTGATTTCTTCTTAAGCCTCGCGGCGAAGTTCGGTGAAAAAGCTTTCACCGGACTTCGCCCAAAAGGCTTTTGAGAAGGAATAAAGGAGAAGAAAGTAATATGTATCTTTATTCTGTGAAATCAACTCAACCCGTTCGGGGCATCGAGGTCAGCGATGCAACATTCCTTCCCGGACAAACCCGAACGCAACAAAAGGCCGCCGATGACACTCCGAAAAGAAGTGTCAAAAGCGAAAGGCTCGCCGAGGTCCAAACTGTGTTAGCGGAAAGCAACATCAGCATGAAATTCACTTCGAGCGAACAGACAAGCGGGATCGTTGTCCAACTGGTCGACGAAACTACCGGCGAAACCATTATTCAAATACCGAATGAAGTTTCGCTGAAATTGGCCGCCGTCAATATCAAGCTGTCCGGCTTGATCGTGGACGAAACGGCCTGAATGAAAACGGCTGCCGGAGTGTAGAGGCTCCGGCGGCCGTGATCTACATAAAATCTTATGGCAACAGTAAATTTTAGCGGCATCGGCAGCGGCATAGATTTCAGCCTGATCCGCGATGCGATCATCTCGCAGCGCTCGGTCCCGATCACGCAACTGCAAACAAAGGTCAGCAGCTACAATAGCCGCATGGGCGCGCTCCGGCAGCTAAACACTTTGCTGGCAACGCTTACCACCGCTTCCGAGGCGTTGACCGGGCGCGATGTCGGCACCGGACGCACCGGAACCGCGACCGACGAATCTATCGCTACCGCGACTGCCACCAGCCAGGCGACGCTGGGCGGCTTTGAAGTAAATGTGACGCGGGTCGCGACCGCATTGACGCAGAGTTCACGTACGTACGGCTCGACCAGCGAAGCCGTTCTCGCCGGCGGCGCAACGACCGCCACCTTCGAGCTGCGAAAAGGCGGAGCGGCCACCGGAACGCCGATCACTATCGATTCCGGCAACAACACGCTGGCCGGGCTGCGCGACGCCATCAATAACGCGAATGCCGGAGTGACCGCCACTATCGTCGATATCACCGGCGACGGCACCCAGCAAAAATTAGTTTTGAGTTCGGCGGAAACCGGAGCGGCAGGCCGTGTCGAACTGGTGGAAACCACTGCGGCCGGCGATACGGGAACGCTCGCCGACATGAATCTGGCCTCGATCAACCCGGCGGACAATGACTTTTCCAAATTAGACGCTTCTCTTTCGATCAACGGCCTGAACATCACGCGCTCGAACAACACAATTTCGGACGCGGTATCGGGCGTAACGTTGAGCTTGAAAAAAGCCGGTACGGCCACGATCAACATCACGCAGTCGAACGACGTAGAAACAAAACTGAAAAGCTTTGTCGATGCCTATAATGCGGTGCAGGCCCTTGTCGCGGCGCAGTATACCAAAGACGCCAGCGGCAGGCCGACCGGCGTTCTGGCCGGCGATACGACCCTGCGCAGCGTTCAGCAGCAATTGCGCGGCGCGCTTAACACCATCTCTGAAACTAACGGCGGCTCGCTGGAAACGCTGTCGGAGATCGGCCTGACGGCTGCTGCCGACGGCCATCTGAAATTAGACTCCACCGTGCTGAATGAAAAGCTGCAAACCAATGCGGCGGACGTTCGCGCGCTGCTCTACGGCGCGACCGCCGGCGACACCGGAATTTTCCAGGGCATTCATAAAACCTCGAGCGGGATGAGCGACGCCGCCACCGGCAGCATACAAAGCGCGATCACCGGATATGAATCTTCGATCAGAAGTATGAACACTTCCATTTCAAAAAAGATGGAAGCTATCGCACGATTGAGAGAAAGCCTGACCCGGCAGTTTGCCGCGGTGGATGCCGCCATCGGACAGATAAACTCACAGGGAACCGCCCTGTCGAGCATCATGACCTCGCTGCAAAACGCCAACAGTAATAAGTAGCGCCACCGTCTCGGTGGCGCTACTTTTACGTTCTTTGACTTTGGGCCGTTAAAGATTTTCCGACAAATGCCGATAAGGTAATTGGTATTCACGCGTACCACTTAAAAAAGGAAGATCAGAATGTATCCCCAACCAAAAGCATTAGCCAGTTACGGCCGTGTAGCCAATATCGAAACCAACCCGCTGACGCAGGTAGTGATGCTCTATGACGGAGCGATCAAGTTTCTCAGCCTGACGGCGCAGGATATCGAAAACAAGGACATGGTGGCCAAGGCAGAGCACTCTAACAGAGCGCTGGACATCATCAACTACCTTCAATCGATACTGGATTTTGAACGCGGCGGTTCGGTTGCCGTTAGCCTGGATAAGCTGTATCGCAGCATCACGGTCCTGATTCTGCGCGCAAGCGCGGAACTCGACCCGAAACTGATGCGGCGCGCGGCAGAGTTGATGATCCCGGTGAGAGACGCCTGGGAAACCAACTCAAAAAACGCCTCGATGAAAACCTCTCCCTTTGAAGTACTGCCGGAAAACGCTGTCCCCAACACAGCGCAGATAAACCGGATGGCCTAAAAAGCCTGATTATCAAATGCAACACTTTGAAGAAGAAAACGAACAACCCGCTCCGCTGCTCGATCTTCTGATCAACCAGTGCGACGACCTGGAAGAATTAATGGGCCTGATGCGCAAGCAACTGGAAGCCATGCGCAGCGCAGACAGCAGCGCGGTAACCAGCATCCGCGATGAGCAGGACGAGCTGGGGAAAAAGCTCGAGATATCGCAGCAGCGGATCGACCGCAAGATGTTATGAACTATACAAATAGATTGAAAGAAAATTCGGATTCGCTGATCGGCCTGCTGGCCGGGCAGTGCGCCGATCTGGAAGTTCTCTTCGATCTGGCGCAGCGCGAGACTGCGGCTGCCGGGCAAAAAGATTTCGAGACGGTATTTAACATCGTCACCGAGCGCGCCAGAATAGGCGAAAAGCTGGAAACGTACCAGCGTCAGATCGCCGAACTTCGCAGCTTTCTGGCAGGCTCCGAAAGCGTGTACGAGAGCTCTTCGCTAACGGCGCGGATCAATCAGCTCGCCGAGCAAACCCTCGCGCAGGACGCGCAGACAAAACTTCTCTTAAACGATGCCCGCGAAGAAACCGCGCTCGAGTTAAGAAATCTCGCGACCGGAAAACGCAGCATAAACGTGTATTTGCAGGAGATGCAAAAAGGCTTGAGCTATAACGAGAGTTTGTAAAACCGGGAGCGCGGACGGCTCGTCCGCAATGAGCGCTTTGCACGAAATAAATTGCCGCAAAAAGGCACAAGAAACACTAAAGATCTTTTGTGAATTTTGTGCTTTTTTTGCGGCAAATATTTTGCTTGTCTGCGACAAGCATGCGGACGAGCCGTCCGCGCTCCAATTAAGCAACTGAGGCGTTTTTCGTTTCGGAAGAATTATCGTCGTTTTCTTCTTCGATATTGAGGCGTTTTATTTTTTCCACCAAGGTGGTGCGTTTCATATTGAGAAGTTTTGCCGCCTGCATTTTATTTCCGCCGGTCTTGTCCAAAGTCTGCAGCAGCAGTTCTCTTTCCAGATTGGAAACGACGCCGAGAAAATCGATGCCTTCATCGGGGATCGCATCGGGCCTGAAAGATTGGCTGGCGGGCGGCTGATACAGCGCGCGATTTTTACCGATCTCATCCGGCAAATGTTCCGGCAGGATCTCGGTTTTTACACCGGAAAACACGGCTGCCCGCTCCATACAGTTTTGCAGTTGACGGACGTTGCCCGGGTAGTGGTAACTGTTGAGAATATTGACGGTGTCGGCTGAGATGCTCTTTTTCGGCAGGCCGCTTTTCTGGCAGAAATTATCGAGCAGCCCCTGCGCCAAAGGCAGCATATCGCCGGGGCGTTCGCGCAGCGGCGGAATGCGCAGATGCACCACATTTAACCGGTGATAAAGATCGGCGCGAAAGCTTCCGTCCTCGATCTTTTTCTCGAGGTTCGCGCTGGTCGCGGCCACGATCCTGACATCGACCTTGATCGTTTTTGACGAGCCTACTTTTTCAAATTCACTCTCCTGCAGCACGCGCAATAATTTTGCCTGCAGCGACAGATTCATATCGCCGATCTCGTCCAGGAAAAGCGTTCCGTTGTGGGCCTGCTCAAAGCGGCCGGCACGGTCCGTCTGCGCGCCGGTGAAAGCGCCTTTGACGTGGCCGAATAATTCATCCTCCAAAAGCTGTTCGGGGATGGCGGCGCAGTTGAGCGCGACAAAAGCGTTCTTTGTGCGCGGGCTGCTTTTATGGATCGCGCGGGCGATCAGTTCCTTGCCTGTGCCGGTTTCGCCGGTCACCAAAACGTTTAAATTAAATCCGGCGATGGTCGCGACCTGCTCCAGCAAGTCGTTCATCACCTTGGACTTGGCGATGATAGAGACCTCCTGTTTTTTGCGGGTCGTCTCAGCGGTAAAAGTTTCGGAACTGCGTTCGGCGGCAACTTGAATGGCGGTGGTCAAATCGCTTAGCGAAATGGGTTTGCTCAAAAAATCGGCGGCGCCGAGCTTCATCGCCTGAACCGCAATATCGATCGTGCCATGGCCGGTCATCACCAGCATAAAACAATCGGGGTTATGCTGCAGGGCGATCGGCAGCAGGTCTAAACCGCTGCTTGCTTTTAATTGCACATCTGTCAGGAGAACATCGAATTTGTCAGTTTTGAGGAGTTCCAGCGCCTGGCCTACGGAGTCGGCGCCGCGGGTTTCGTGACCTTCACAGCCAATGGCTTCAAGTAAAAGTTTTTGGAGAGATAGATCGTCTTCGACGACAAGTATTTTAGCTTTCATACCAAGAATAAGGATATCAGGTTATCGATTATGGCGGCGGCAAATCGTTATAACACAACGAGGGATATAAAAGGCTGGGCAGTCAGCCAATTGCACTATACCGCAATTAAATTACCCTTGCAACCGTTATTTTGGCGGTGTCAACGGCTTGACGCTCGGCGCTGTCGAGTGTGGGCCTTTTTGACGCTGCACAGGTAATAAAAGACCTAATTCCCCCTATTTTTCGATGTTTTTACGTATTTTGCCTTGCGGCACACCCCTTGCAGAAAGCACGGCGGAGGTATCCGCATGACCCCGTTATCATCAGACAATATCACCAACCTTTTACAAACCTTTCTGGACGTTAATTCTAAACGCGCCGAGGTTACCGCCGGCAATATCGCTAATGCCGATACGCCCGGCTATGTCGCCAAAAAACTTGAATTTGAAAGTTTTCTGCATGATGCGGCGCGGCAAGCCTCCCTCCCCCCTTCACAGCAGGAGCAGCTTCCGATGTCGGGGTTAAACGTAGTAGATCAGCAATCCGATGCCGTCGGTATGGACGGAAACACCGTCGACCTGGGCAAGGAAATGGCCGAGCTGGCAAGCGCCGGCGGGGCTTTTAGTTTTGGAGCAAAGATGCTGCAGTCGCGGCTGCGGCTGCTGCGCACCGCCATTCGTGAGGGCAAATAACTCCACCTTTCGGAGGGCAAAAGGACCAGTTATGTCACTTTTTTCTATTTTCAAAATATCTTCGCAGGGAATGACCGCACAGCGCGAACGGCTGGAAGCGGCCTCTGCCAATTTGGCGAACGCCAATACCACCCGCACCGCTGAAGGAGGCCCCTACCGGCGGCGGGATATAGTTTTTAGCACGCAGCAGATCAACGACAAATGGTCGCAGAATGCAATGCAAAGCGGGCTTTTCGGCGGAGAGAACAACCCTTCACAGGGTGTAGCGTCGGAGGTCGTCGTATCCGGGCAGGACCAGTTTCAGATGCAATATCAACCGGGCCACCCGGATGCCGACGCCAACGGCTATGTGCAAATGCCGGATGTCGACCCGCTGGAAGAGACCGTCAATATGATCTCGGCCGCACGCTCGTTCGAAGCAAACGCCACCGTTTTTAATACCGCCAAAGACCTGGCAAAGATCAGCCTGAACCTGGGCGACGCATAAGACCGGAGCGCCGAATTTATTCGGCAGGCACAATAAATTGTGCGTTCCCAAAAAGAGCCCAAAAAGAGCCCAAAAAGAGGTAGAAAGAAATGACCATCAACGGAATCAGTTCACCAAACCCATTAGGCCAGATCGGCACAAATGCCAAACCCTCTATCGGAGGGGCGGGAGAGTCCGGCGACAGCTTTGGCTCAATGGTGAAAAATTCACTGGAAACGCTGGACGGTTCGCAGAAAGCCGCCGAGCAGGAGATCGCCAAAGCCGTGACCGGTGAATCGCCCGACCTGCACAAAACCATCATCGCCCTGCAAACCGCCGATCTTAAATTCCAACTCGGCCTGCAGGTCCGCAATAAATTGATCGGCGCTTACGAAGAAATAATGCGGATGCAAGTCTGAGCGCCGGTCCATATCTGAAAGATAAATCCTTAATAAAATGAGTTCACCTCTATCACAAGCAACAGAAATTTGGAGCCGGATGCCGATGTCGGGCCGCGTGATGACCATCGCGGCGGTGCTCGCGACGGTCGCCCTGATCGCCGGCGTGTTCTATTACGGCTCGCAGCCCGATTACCGCGTTTTGTTTTCCGACTTAAAACCTGAGGAAGCTCAGACCATCGTCGAAAAACTCAAAACGGCCAACGTCGCCTATTCCCTGTCTAACGGCGGCACGACCATCAGCGTACCGGCCGACCGCGTGCCGGAACTGCGCCTGCAGATGGCGGGCGAGGGCGTGCTGACCGGCGGCCACGTGGGTTTCGATCTTTTTGATAAAACAAATTTTGGCGCGACGGATTTCGCGCAAAAAGTAAATTATCGCCGCGCTATCGAAGGCGAGCTTTCCAAAACACTTGAGGCGATGGACGAGCTCGAAGCGGTGCGCGTTCACATCACTCCGAAAAAAGAATCGGTCTTTACCGAAAAAGAAGAAGGCGCGAAAGCCTCGGTAATGGTGCGCGTCAAGCAGGGGAAAGAATTGTCTTCGGAACGAACGGAGGCGATCGTCAGCCTGGTCGCGAGCTCTGTTGAAGGACTGGATGCCGGCAGCGTTTCCGTGATGGATACGCGCGGAAGATTACTGACCGCCGGTGGCGGCAAGGGCGGCTCGACCGGAGACGCCGGAGCTTTTAACGCGCAATTGGAAGCCAAGCGCAAGTTTGAAACCGAGACCGCCGCGCGCGTGATCACCCTGCTGGAACCGATCACCGGCGAGGGCCACGTCCGCGCCGACGTAGCTTCGGATGTGGATTTCAGCCAGGTCGAACAGACCGAAGAAAAATATACGCCGCAATCGCAGATCGTGCGTTCGCAGCAAACTTCGCAGGAATCGCGAAACGCCGGCACTACTACTACCGCCGCTCCCGGCGGAATTGCCGGTGCGAGATCGAATAACCCGGCAACCGCCGCCGCCACTCCGGCGCAGCAAACAACTCAGCAAAACGGCGGAGACCAGCGGACGACCTCGACCGTGAATTATGAAATAGATAAGACCACGCGCAAAACCCTGGGAGGCGGCGGGCGGGTCAATCGCCTGAATGTTTCGGTGCTGGTCGATCACAAGACCGTCAACGACGTGACCGTCGCCCGCACCAACGATGAACTGCAGCAGATCCAGCAATTAGTGACCGCGGCCGTAGGCGTGGACATGAACCGCGGCGACACCGTCGTAGTTCAGACACTTCCCTTCGACAAGCCGCAGCAGCTTGAGGCAAACGCTCCTTCATGGCTGGAAAATAACAAGCCCTTTCTGACATCGATCGCCAAATACGCGGCGATGGTTGTGATCGCGATACTCGTTCTCTTCTTTGTGGTCCGCCCGGCGCGCAAAGCTATCAAGCTGGCGCTGGCAACCCCGTCGGGTGCAAAACAACTCGGCGCGGGACAGCTCAGAAGGGCCGATGATATCGATCCGAACTCGATGATGACCGTGGCCGAACTGGAAGCGCAGATGCGCAGCGGCGACCCGTCAAGCGCCATCAGCCACACGGCGCAGCGCGCCGAATCGATCCGCAAAAGCCTGGTCGACCAGACCCTGGCCCAACCCGACCTCGTTGCCGGAACCTTAAGAGGTTGGCTCCGCGAATAAACAGTAAAAACTTATTTCATTCATTCCTATCGATCAAACACACAAGACTATGACCACCGAAACGATCATCGAAAGCCCCCGGCAGTCACACCCGCCGCACGATCATCACGAACCTGCCGCTCCGAAAAAACCGGACGTCTCCGGCGCGCGCAAGGCCGCGATCTTTTGCCTCTCGCTGGGCGAAGATGCCGCCGCGGAAGTTTTTAAACATCTCGGCGAAGACGAAGTGCAGTTGGTTCTGAAGGAACTCGCGTCATTGCCGAATGTAAAATCCGATGTCGTCAATAACATCATCGAAGAATTCAACCAGTTGCTGGTAGCCCGAAGCTATGTGGCGACCGGCGGCGTGGAGTATGCCAAGCGCCTGCTCAACAAAAGCTTTGGCGCCGAAACGGCAAAACGCCTGACCGATAAAGTGGTCAACTCCGCCGACTCCGCAAATTTTGACGCGCTCAAGAAAACCGACCCGCAGCAACTGGTCAAACTTTTTCAGAACGAACACCCGCAGACCGTTGCCGTGGTGCTCGCATATTTAGACCCTTCGACCGCCGCGGATGTGATCCGTCAGATGCCGGACGAGACCCGCGGTGATGTGATGCTGCGGCTGGCTTCGCTGCAGACCGTTTCACAGGACGTGGTCAAACGAATCTCAACCGTCTTTAACCAAAAGCTCACCAGTGTGAGCAGCATCAGCCGGGCCAGCGTCGGCGGTATCCGGTCGGTCGCGGAGATCTGCAACCGCCTGGACAAAGACGCCATGCGCGGTCTGCTCGAACAGATAGAGGGCAGCAGCCCTGAGCTTTCGCTCGAGATCAGGAATTTGATGGTGACCTTTGACGATATCCTGCTGGTCGACGACGTCGGCATCCGCGAGATCATCCAGCGCGTAGACAAAAAAGTGCTTGCCCTGGCATTAAAAGGCACCGTGCAGGAATTGCAGGACCGTTTCTTTACCAATATGTCGAGCCGCGCGGTCGAGATGATGAAGGAAGAAATGGAATTTATGGGCCAGGTAAAACTCAAGGACGTGAACGGCGCGCAGCGCGAGATCGTCGAAGTTTTACGCGAGCTGGATGAGCAGGGAGTTATCTCGCTCGGCGGCGGAGGAGGTGACGCTGATGAATACGTTAGCTAAAGTCCTGCGCAATGACAGCGCCGCTAACGCTGCTGTCGTGCTGCCTTTCACGCCCGCCGAATTGGGAAATGGAGTTTCGTCTTCAACCGGGTCTTCTGCGCCGTCTTCCGGCGGATCGCAGGTTTATCAATTTCCCGTGCTCGATCTTTCTTCTATCCATACTCCCGCCGCGAAAGTAATAAACACCGACTACGGGCACGGCACGCATAACCACACCTTTCCCGCGATCGACGAGCTTCCGGTCGAAACGCTTATTCATGAGAATGAAAACAGCGTGCTGGAAAAAGCGATGCGCGAAAAAAGTTTGCAGGAAATGCGCGCCTCTGTCGAAGCCGAGATCAATTACGAGATCGGCAGCCTGCGCGAAAACCTGGCGCAAACTATCGATCGCATATCGGGCCTGGCAAATGAGATCAGCGCGAAACTCGAAACCGAAGCGGTAGCGCTGGCGCTTGAGATCGCCAAAAAAGTGGTCGCGCGTGAAGTCGGCATCGATCAGGAAGTCGTCCTTTCCGTGACGAAAAACGCGCTTTCAAAACTGCACTCGCGCTGCCTGGCTTCCGTCCACCTGCACCCGCAAGACCTCGCCTTTGTACAGGAACAAAGAAACAAATTGAACTTTCACGGCTCGCTGGAATTGATCGAAGACGCTTCGGTTACACCCGGCGGGTGCCTGATCCACACCGATACCGGCGATATCGACGCCCGGATAGAATCGCAATTCGATGAAATAACTAATGGACTTTTAGGAATCGACACTTACTAACCTTATGCTTTCCGCTTACCGGCAAAAACTGGCAGAAATTGACCCGCTGAAATCGCTCGGCAGGGTGACCCGCGCTATCGGTTTGATCATCGAGTCGCAGGGCCCGGCGGTTTCGGTCGGCGATCTCTGTTATCTGGCGTCACAAAGGGCAGAAAATCATTCGCGCGAGACGATGCTGGAAGTGATCGGATTTAAAGACGACCGCGTATTGCTGATGCCGCTCGGGCAAATGCCTTCGGTGCGCGTGGGCGACACCATTGTGGCCGCCGGCGAAAGCGGCGAGATCGGCGTGGGCGACGGATTGCTGGGCCGGACCATCGACGCGCTGGGACGCCCGCTTGACGGCCTCGGCGAGATCAAAACTTCTCTTTCTTACCCGCTTAATCGCGATGCCACCAACCCGCTGGCCCGCGAAAATATCGACACCACGCTGGAAACCGGCGTGCGCGCGATCGACGGCATGCTGACCGTCGGCGCCGGGCAGCGGATCGGAATTTTTGGCGGTTCAGGTGTCGGTAAATCCACGCTGCTGGGAATGATGGCCAAGCGTTCGGCGGCGGACATCAATGTCATCGCGCTGATCGGCGAGCGCGGGCGCGAAGTGCGCGAGTTCATCGAAAAAGAATTGGGCGAAGAAGGAATGAAACGCTCGGTGGTGATCGTTTCTACTTCGGACGATTCGGGTTTGATCCGCATCAGGGCGGCGCTGGCCGCTACCGCCATCGCGGAATATTTTAAGGATTGCGGCGCTAATGTGCTGCTGATCATGGATTCGGTCACGCGCTTTTGCATGGCGCAGCGCGAAGTAGGGCTGGCAGCGGGCGAGCCGCCGTCATCCAAAGGCTACACGCCCTCGGTTTTTGCATTACTGCCGAGACTGCTGGAACGCGCGGGTAAATTTACCAACGCCGGATCGATCACCGGTTTTTACACCGTGCTCGTCGAAGGCGACGATATGAACGAGCCCGTAGCCGACGCGGTGCGTTCGATACTGGACGGGCATATCGTTCTCTCGCGCCAGCTCGCCACGCAAAATCACTACCCGTGTATCGACATTTTAAATTCCGCCTCGCGATTGTTCTCCACTCTCGCGGGCGCCGAGCATCGCACCCATGCCGGCGACGTGCGTGAACTCATCGCCGCCTATCAAAAAGCCGAAGATCTGATCAACATCGGCGCCTACCAACCGGGCAGCAACCGCAAGATCGATCTGGCGATCAGCCGCCACGATGAAATTCTCACCTTCCTCAAACAAAGTTCGACCGACGAGTCTCACCTGACGCAGTCAGTCGAACAACTGATGGGCATTAAAACAATATGAAGAAATTCAAATTCACCTTACAAAGCGTGCACAACGTACGCGAGATGCGCGAAGAAAAAGAGCTGATGGTCCTGTCGCAGCTCAACCTCGAAGCCGAGCAAGCCGCCGAGCGCCTCACCGCGGTCGAGGGTGCGCTGGTCACGGCCGTCGAACAATACAACGACAGGATCAAACCCGGTGAGGCCATCAACGCGCTGGAGATGGAGCTTAATTCACACCACATTTCCGCGCTGAGAAGAAAGAAAACCGCCGCCCGCGAAGAAGTTTTAGAGAAACAGGACGCCCGCGCCCGCCAGATCTCTCAAGTCACCCTGGCGGCCCGCGACGTCAAGGTCACCGGCAAGCTGCGCGACAACCAGGTGAAAGATCACCGGTTGGCAGCCTCAAGGCACGAGCAAAACACGCTGGATGAGATGGCGACAATAAGTTTCTCGCACAGATCAGGAGAAAGCAGATGATGTATATGATCAACGCACATTTTACGAAACAGGAAAACCAGGCTTCGCAGGCCGCATCAGCGGGTGAAGCGCAGGAAAAAGACGGCCGGAGCGATGATTTTAACGCTTTGATCTCAGGCCTGTGCATGACGCCGGCGGACGGTCTCAAACCCGACCCCACGAAAAAACCCGCTGATACCGGCGGCGGGAGCGGGGACGCCGAAGCCCGGATGGCAAACGACCGCGCGAATCTCGGTTCGGTTAAATTTAACGATCCTAAAAACCCCGCCTTCGGTCAACTGCCGGAACCCGTCGAACTTACTCCTAATTCGCAAAACGCGCCTATTCTAACCGGAGTTAAGTCAGATCTCGCGCAGAAACTGGACCGGTTAACAAACTTCAAATTTTTGCCCCCGGACGGCCCCAAACCGGCAGACGCCAAGATGGCGCCGCAGCTCGCGGGGCCGTTCAAGCCGCTCGTAAAAGATATTAAAACCCAGGCCAACAAATTCGAAGAGACGCCCGATACTACGGCTTCGATCAAGACGGCGAAAAATTTCGCCGCGATGACGCAGGACAAGATAGCCGTGGTAAAAGCTCTGGCCGATCTCGGGGCACACGTACACCTGGAAGACCCGGCGGTGCTTAATACAAGCGATACGAGCGTTGAAACGGGCGACACGCATTTCGACCATAACTACATCCTCGAACAGCGCGGCTGCCTGCTGCCCGATGGCTCTATCAAGGCCACCGATTTTGTCAGGGCGCAGCGCAAACTGCCCAAACTGATCAGCGACGTGGCGGGAATTACCCCCGGAGAAACCGCAGAAACTGCCTCCGTTTCGCACGGTGAAATAGCGCAGGCCGAAGCGCCGGCGCCGAAAGCGCCCGCAGCCGCTGCCCTGTTCGAACAGATCAAACCGGTCGTCATTCAACTCGCGGCGGCCACCGCTAATGAAGGCAAACAGATATTAAGAATGCGGCTGCACCCGGCCGAGCTCGGCACGGTCGAGATCAGGCTGGAAAGAAATGACGCCGGTGTTCTGGAAGCGCATTTTAAGACCGACACCGAAGGGGCAAAACATTTTCTGACGCAGGGTTTAGACGCGCTGCGCCATTCGCTGCAAAACGCCGGTTGGCAGGTAGGCCGCGTGGAAATTTCCACCGGCGCGTTTTCGTCCGGCGATGGTTCGGCACAAAAAAATGCCGGCCGTCACAATGAAACATCTTCAACCGGTTCAGGCGCAAAAAGCTTTGGGCCGGATAATACAAGATCCGACGATCCGGAAAGTACTTCCGCCGATCGCCTGGTAAATCTGCGGGCCTGATGAAGGCTCACAGTTAAAAAGGCTTTGTTTTTGTTTTTTGCCACGAATCACACGAATAACACGAATGACAGAAATAAACGAATAAAAAACAAAGCCGGTCAGAGGTAAGAAAAAATGAATATTAATTCGATCTTAGGGGAGAATACCGCTTCTTCCCGTTCAGCATCATCTACGACAAACAGCAGTTCGGAACGCGACATGTTCATGACCTTGCTGGTGGCGCAGTTGAAAAACCAGGACCCCCTGGCCCCGCAAGACGGGGCACAGTTCGTCGCACAGTTGGCGCAATTCAATTCGCTCGATCAGCTTGTCGGTATCCGGCAGTCGATGGACCAGTTGGTTGCGGCAATGCAGCAAGGGCAGGAGTCAAACACTTCTGACCAAACCAAATAGACAGGAGAGATAACTACAATGTCATTTTCATTCAATGCTTCACTTTCCGGCCTCAACGCCAATTCCAACGCCCTCGGCGTGGTCGGAAACAACATTGCCAACGCGAACACCATCGGTTTTCGCAGCAGCAATGTCACGTTCATGGACGTCTTTGCCACTTCATACGGCGCGCGTCTGAATGGTGCGGGAAATTCAATGCAGATCGGAAACGGCGTACAGGTCGGGGCCGTCCACACGAATTTTTCGCAAGGAAATTTTAACGAAGCCGGTTCGCCGCTTCAGGCCGCCATCCAGGGTAACGGCTTTTTTGTCCTCAGAAATTCTGACGGCACACAGGCCTATACCCGCGCCGGCGATTTCACGGTCAACAACCAGGGCTTTCTGGTCGCTTCCAATGGCGGACACGTGATGGGCTATATGGCGCAGGACGGTACTATTCCGCAGGGAGCGCGGCTGAGCGATCTGCAGATACCGATCGGACAGGTGCTGGCGCCCAATACCACCACCAACGGCACTTTCCGGATGAACCTGAATTCTTCGGCTGAGACCGGTTCCGTCTTCCATGCCCCGATGCAGGTCCATGATTCGCTCGGAAACGAACGGACGCTCGATATCACTTTTACCCGTTTAGCCAACGGAACCTTCGATGCCACGGGAACGCTGGACGGCACCGCGGTGCAGTTAAACGGTGGTGGAACGGTCAATTTCGCGTTTGATTCAAACGGCAATCCGACCGCACCCACCTCGCTGACGATCGTTCCCGATCAGACGCAACTGGACGGCGCGACGCTGCCTTCGATCGACATCAACCTTCGCCAGACCAACCCCGACGGAAGCCCAGGCGCCTTCAACGTCACCAGCTTTGCTATGCCTTCGGCGGTCGCTTCGACCACGCAGGACGGTTACGGCGCGGGTGAGCTTAACGGCGCTCTGGTCGATGCGCAAGGCATGATCTACGGAACGTTTTCCAACGGACAGTCGCGCGTGATCGGACAGTATGCTCTGGCAAACTTCAATTCCGAAGAAGGCCTCGGCAAAGCGGGCGGAAATATGTTCAAAGAAACGACCGGTTCGGGCCAGGCCATCATCGGCGTTCCGGGCAGCGGTTCGCGCGGGCTGATCGCCGGCGGATACGTGGAACAGAGCAATGTGAACATCACCAACGAGTTCATCGACCTGATCGAAGCCCAGCGCGGTTTTCAGGCGAATTCGCGCGTGATCACCACCTTAAATCAGACCTTCCAGGATCTGCTGCAAATTGTCTAAAGTTTTTTTGTTTCCTTCCGATAAGTAAATTGCGAGGAGTAAAGTCCCGCAAGCAAAATAGGAATGAAAACAAAATGACTGACCTTTTTAGGCTTAACCACGGAACGGTATTAATGGGGGGCATTAACACCTTCCGTGGTCTTTTTTCTCACGCTGATATCTAAGCGCAATAATCCACCATAATGCTTCTAATAATCGGAATAGTAATAGTTTTTGCATGTGTCATCGGCGGGTTTCTGATGATCAACGGCCCCTTGGGCGTGCTGGTGCAACCTTCGGAATTCGTCGTGATCGTCGGAGCGGCGCTCGGCGCTACTCTCGCGGCCAACCCGACGAAATTTCTCATGCTGCTGACCAAAAAGATCCCGGCGGCCATGAAGGGCTCACCTTATAACAAGGTTACCTATATCGAAGTGCTGCAAATGCAGTACGACATTTTTGTTAACGCCAAAAAGAACGGCATCCTTTCTTTAGAAGAAGACGTGAACGACCCACACACTTCTTCGCTTTTTACAAAATATCCAAAATTTCTGGCCAATCATCACGCGATCGATTTCTTTTGCGACGCGATGAAAATGCTGGTCAACGGCGCCTGCCAGCCGGACGAGCTGGAAATAATGCTTGATTCGGAGATGGAAACGCACCACGAAGAGAACGGCGTTTCCCCGGCCCTGTTACAGCGTGTTTCGGACGCCCTGCCCGGCCTCGGTATCGTGGCCGCGGTGCTCGGCATCGTGGTCACCATGCAGCACCTGGACGGCCCGCCCGAAGAACTCGGGCATCACGTAGGCGCGGCACTGGTCGGAACCTTTCTCGGCCTGCTGCTTTCATACGGATTGATCGCGCCGATCGCCGCCAACCTGGAAAACCTGGCGCAGGATGAAACGCGCTATTTTACCTGTCTCAAATCGGGCATCGTCGCTTTTGCCAATGGCTCGGCGCCTTCGACGGCGGTGGAGTTTGCCCGCAAGACCATTTTTTCTTTCGACCGCCCGCCTTCATCCGAGATCGAACCGATGTTAAGGGAAATCAAACCCAGATAAGTTTTGAATTTTAGTTAAATGAAAAAACCTGCCCCCAAAGAACAGGAACAACCAAAACGCCGGCGTCGCGTAAAAAAAGTAAGGCACGGGCACGGGCATCACGGCGGCGCGTGGAAAGTGGCGTACGCCGACTTTGTCACGGCGATGATGGCGCTGTTTCTGGTCCTCTGGCTGGTTTCGCAGGCCGATACAAAACTAAAAGAATCGATCGCTAACTATTTCCGCTCGCCCGGTGTTTTTGACACCATGCAGGGCGGTATTCTTTCCGCCGCCAAAAAGGTAAGCAAAGAACCCACCAACCTGGCTTCGAAGGATGAAGAGCAGGCGCTGTTCAACGTGGCGCAGACCCTGCAGAAAAAGTTTGAAAAGCGGCCGGAGTTTTCCAAGTTCAAAGACCAGGTCAAGGTCGAAGTAACCGAAGACGGCCTGCGCATACAGATACTGGATAAGGCCGAGCGTGTTTCCTTTCCGGTCGGAAGCGCCGATCTGACCGAAGAAGCAAAAACCATTCTGACCGACATAGCGGAAGCGATCAGCACCCTGCCCAATCCGATCGTGATCGGCGGCCATACGGACAGCCGCCCGATGCAAATGGAAAACGGCTATTCCAACTGGGAACTTTCCGCCGACCGCGCCAATGCCGCGCGCAGATTTTTGGATGCCTCCGGCGTAAATCCCAAACAGATCATTCGCATCATCGGTTATGCCGACAGCGACCTGCTGGTTCCCGAAGATCCGTTCGCTCCGGCCAACCGCCGCATCAGCATCACTATCCGCCGAATGGGAAATAACGAGGCCGCGACGCCCGATAAACCGCAGGCCGAAAATTCCCAGCAGCCTCTTTCAGACAGCCAGAAGCAGGAACTCAACACGGCAAAGAAAAAACTTAACAGCGAAGGCAGTGTGGCCGTCGGCGAACCGGACGCGATCCCGGATGTAAAGAAAACTAAGGTTCAGTAGCACCTTTTTTACCGGGAGCGCGGACGTCCCGTCCGCAAAGGCTGCACGGCAGCCTAACCTCAGTAGCGGATGCGTTCAAACGCGGAGCGTTCGTGCGGACGGGACGTCCGCGCTCCCAGTTTCGGGTGACGATTTCTTGACGCATGTCGGGAAATAGTCGTTTAAACTCTGCGAAATAGCTAAAAAGCGCCTAAAAACTGAGGTTTTTGGCGTTTTTCTTTTGGCACGGGGTTCGCATTAACTTCCCGCGGAGGCTCTCTATGGCTGAAATCGAAAATATAAATGGCGACGCGGAAGAAACCGCGAAACCGAAGAAAAAAGGCAAACTTCTCATTATCATCATTCTTTTGGTGGTGCTTGGCGGAGGCGGCGCCGGCGGATTTTATTTCTGGACCCGCGCATCGCACGCCCAGACCGAAAAGAAAGGCGAGCATAGCGAAGAACACTCCGCGGCGAAAAAAGAAGCCGGCGAGAAATTCTCTCTGCCCGAAGATGACGAAGTAAAGGGCGTGGTCGAACTCCCGCCGTTCATCGTTAATCTGGCCGATCTTGAATCGGCGCGCTACCTGCGCATGACGGTCAGCGTCGGCATCGGTGAAGAAGGCGGCGAAGAAAAACCCGACTCTCTTTTCCTGACCCGCGTTAAGAACGCGATGCTTTCCGTGCTGGCAACGAAAAAATCCAGCGACGTGTTGAGCGTCGAAGGAAAACAAAAACTCCGCGAAGAACTGCTTCAGGCCGCCCAGGCCGCATCGGCGAAGCCTGAAGTCCACGCTATCTACATCACCGACTTTATTGTGCAGTTGTAAAGAAAGTTCATTGAGTTCATAGAGTTTGTTGAGTAAATGGAGTGCTCTGTTACTCAAACAACTCTGTAACCCTGGTAACTCTGCAAACTCATAAAGATTATGGAAAAAGCTTGTGAAGAAATGATCCAGTCATGGCGCGATATGCTCGACGTGCCGCTTGCGGTAAATGTCGAACTCGGCCGGACGACCCTCAGTATGCAGGAGATCCTCGATCTCGAAGAAGGCTCCGTGGTTCAGCTTCCCCGTTCAACCGGCGAGGGAGTGGTCGTACTGGCAGACGACCGCACCCTCGTTCGCGGAGAGATAATCGTGATCGAAGATCGCGCCGGCGTGCGCGTAACGGAAATTTTGGCGGAAGATAAGTAGCCGAAAAATGGCAGTGTCTAAAGCTGCAGTGTTAGTTTATGAAAGTTGCCGTTCGGAATAGATGATAACTGATAGATGACAGATAATAGATTAAATCTCTCAGCTATCATCTCTGATCTTTCATCTATTCCGAATGATTATTTGATAGAGCACCACAACTTTAGAATACCACCCAAAAAATAATGAAATTCATTTCAAAAATAATATTGCTGTTGACCGTGTGGATGGTTTTTACGCCATTTGTCATGGCGCAAACCGCAGCGGAAAATGCTCCTGCCGAAAGCAGCACGCAATCTGCCGCCACCGATGACCGGCTGCCCTTTATGCCGCACGAAGAAGCCCGTGAATCGGCGGATTCCGTCGGCACCGGCGGCATTATCATTAAAACATTCGGGGCGATGCTGATCATTGTCGGGCTGATATTTTTTGCCGCCTGGGGATTGAAAAAATTCGGCTTCGGAAACAAGTCCGCCGCTAATGCCGACGCACCCGAGCTGACCATCGTTTCTACCGTAACGGTCGGAAGCGGCCGCACCATCTCAAGTATTAAATTCGGCAGCCGCGTGCTGCTGGTCGGCTCTACCCCGCAATCATTTACGCTGCTGGCAGATGGCCCCGATGACAACTATGACGGGTCGTTTTCAGCGGCAACTCCGATAGGCCCGCGTTCGGTGGCAGAGATGCTGGAAGCGGAAGAATCTTTTGACAAGGAATTGGCCAGGGCCGATGCCGGGCTGATCTCTCTATTTGGCGGAGGGCGTTCGTAATGAAGCGTACTCTGTTAGGTAAAATTTTTCTCGCGGTCTATCTCGCCGGCGCATTTATCATTTTCGCCCCCGCGGTATCACACGCCCAACCCAAACCGCCGGAACAGCCGAAAGCGGAAGAAACCGTCGACCTGAGCAAAACGGTCGGCAGCTCGATGCCGCTGCAGATCATCGTTTTGCTGACCGTGCTGAGCTTTATCCCGGCGCTGTTGATCTCGATGACGTGCTTTACGCGGCTGATCGTGGTCTTTCACTTTTTGCGGCAGGCGCTGGGAACACAGGAAACACCGAATAACCAGGTGCTGCTCGGGCTTTCGCTCTTTATCACGCTTTTTGTGATGGGGCCGACACTTACCACCGTGTATAACGACGCGCTCAAACCGATGATGGACAACGAGATCTCGCAGTCCGTCGCGCTGGAAAAAGCGCTCGTTCCGCTGCGCGCTTATATGATCCGCCACACGCGCGAACGCGACCTGGCACTTTTTATCAAACTCTCTGACGGCGCGCGTCCGAATACTATCGACGACGTATCGACCACCGCGCTGGTCCCGGCCTATATGATCTCTGAGCTAAAGACCGCTTTTCAGATCGGCTTTGTGCTCTTCCTTCCCTTCCTGGTAATAGACCTGGCAGTTTCCAGCGTCCTGCTTTCGATGGGCATGATGCAGTTGCCGCCGGTCATGATATCGATGCCGCTAAAGATACTGCTTTTTGTAATGGTGGACGGCTGGTACCTGATAGTCGGGTCACTAGTAAAGAGTGTGATGTGAGGAAACTATGACTGACGCAGTAATAATCAGCCTGATACAAAATGCCCTTTCGACACTACTGTGGATCGTGGCGCCGATGCTCGGCGCGGCCATCGCGGTTGGTGTCGTGATCAGCCTTATCCAGACACTCACGTCGATTCAGGACCAGACGTTTTCATTCGCACCGCGCGTGGTCGCGATCTTTGCGGTCTTTCTGCTGACCTTTCCGTGGATACTGCACGTGCTGGCAACTTTTACCGAATCCATTCTCGGAGATTTTACTCCCTTTATAAAATGACGTCCGTGGGCCGGAGAATCTAGAACCCGGAGAAATTTACGTTGGAAAACTTTGTCCTTCCATTAAATCCGATACTGGTATTTCTGGTGGTGCTGGCCAGGGTCGGCGGCTTGGTTACTTTTGCGCCGTTCTGGTCTCATAAAGGCGCGACGATGAAGATCCGCGTAACGCTGGCATTCATGCTCGCGCTGACCTTAACACCGGTGCTGATGAACCGGCTCGCACCGCCGCCCGCTGAGATCGGGCCGTTCACATTGGTGCTGTTAGGCGAAATTTTGATCGGAATGGTTTTGGGATATGTCGGACGGGTGGTTTTCAGCGCGTTTGAATTAGCCGCGCACGTGGTCAGTTCGCAGATGGGATTTTCCCTCGCCGGGACGATCGACCCTTCGACCCAGGCGCAAACGGCGGCTTTCGGAATGATCGCGCAGATGATGGCGCTGATGGTTTTGCTTTCCATCGACGGGCATCACTGGTTTTTGATGGCGACGATCAAAAGTTTTTCTACTACGCCTCCGGGCGCATTTGTTTTTTCGCCGCAATTGCTCGACCTGATCCTGCGATTATCCGGCAATGCACTGACCGTCGGCGTAACATTGGCGGCGCCGGCGATCATCGTTTTATTATCAGTCGAACTGGCGCTGGAATTTCTCGGCCGCACGGCCCCGCAGCTACAGGTTTTCTTTCTCGGATTTCCGCTCAAGATCGGCGTCGGGCTTTGGCTGCTGGGAACTTCGGTATACCTGATGCCCTCGGCATTTCGCGGTATTATGGGCACGCTCTACCACAATCTGAACCAGGCATTAGGAGTGATGTAGAAACCTATGTCGATGGAACGCACAGAAAAAGCTACTCCAAAGCGGCGGCAAGACGCGCGCAAAAAGGGGCAGATAGCCCGCGGGCCGGAGCTTCCCGCGGCGGCGGCATTTCTGGGCGGGCTGACAGTGATGAGTTTTATCGGGCGCGACCTGGTCGGCGCGATCGGGAAATATATCAGCACTTCGTCTTCGTCGGTATTTGCCGGCAGCGAGCTTAATGTGGCTGACGTACAGATGCTTTTTTTCGATGCGGCAAAAGTTTTTGCGCTGCTGGTGATGCCGATAGTGGCGGTAGCGATGACCGCCAGCCTGGCGGGAAACTTTGCCCAGGGCGGTTTGTCATTGACCGTTGAAGCTTTCAAACCTAAAGCCGATAAATTTAACCCGGCCAAAAATATCAAAAAGGTTTTCGGGCTCGACTCGCTGGTGAACCTCGCCAAAACGCTGGTGAAATTTCTGCTGCTAAGCGTAGTGGTCTGGAGCGCGCTGGCGCCGGTAATTTCCGATGCGCCGACCCTGATAAATGCGCCGCTTAACACCGTGGCATTCAAGCTCGGCGAAACGATCTTTACCATCGCGATCCGCTGCGCGCTGGTCATGGTTTTGATGGCGGCAGCCGACTATGGCTACCAATGGTACAAAAATGAAAAGTCGATGAAAATGACCAAGCAGGAAGTGCGCGACGAATTCAAGGAGCAGGAAGGCGACCCGATGGTCAAGGGACAGCGCCGCCGCAATGCCCGGATGCTGGTGCAAAAACGCTCGCTCGCCGCCGTGCCGACAGCTTCGGTCGTGATAACGAACCCGACCCATTTTGCCGTCGCCATCCGTTATGACCGCGACAAGGACGCCGCGCCGGTGGTCGTCGCCAAAGGCGCTGACAACATTGCCGCCAAGATCCGTTCCATCGCCAACGAAAATAACGTTCCGCTGATCGAAAACAAACCCCTGGCGCGGGCGCTCTACGCAACGGTAGAGCCAAATCAGATGATCCCGGTCGAATTTTTCAGCGCGGTGGCGGAAGTATTAGCCTACGTTTTTAGACAAAAAGGCCATTAGGCGAGGTTATAGACGCTATAATTAAACACAGTTTTTTATTTATAAATCGTTATTTAAACGTTAATAGGGGTTGAAATAAACAAGTAAACTTGCTATATATTGCTCGTCTTTTGCTGAACCCCCCTGCAAGACATGGAAAATAGGTCAGGCTTTTTCATTAGCAATAGTGCTTTTGGAAGTGCGCTCTCAAGGTCAGATTTAAACGAAGACTACGAATACCGAATAAGCGAATCCATCTCACTTCCCTTGTTTGTCGTAGATGTACAGGACTGTCTGCTCTTCACCAACGACGCAGCCCTGGCCTACACCGGTTATTCCAAAGACGAACTCTACGGGAAACCGGCCACGGACATTTTCCGCGCCGAAGACCTCAGACAGCTTTCCGGCTCACACAAAAAAGGACAAAAATTCGAAGTTCCCCTGCGGCATCACGACGGCACGACCCTCTGGGCAGAGGTCTATCCGAGCCCGCTGCGCAACGGTTCGCTGGAACTGCTCGTCTTTGACATCACCGGTTACAAAAATCAGATCTCGGCCCTGTCGGAAGAAAAAGAGTTTGTCGGATCGGCCATAAACAGCCTGCCGGGCATCTTTTATCTGATCAGTATGGACCGGCAGTTTCTGCGCTGGAACGAAAACTTCCGGACGCTTTCGGGTTACACCGATGAAGAGATCTCGCAGATGCACCCGTCGCAGTTTTTTGCGGAAGAAGACCGCGAATATATCGGCGGAAGGATTAGAGAGGTCTTTGAAAAGGGCGAATCAACCGCCCAGAAAGATTTCTTAACGAAGGACGGAAGACGGATCCCTCACTTCTTTACCGGAAGCCGCATCGTCTTTGACGATCAGCCTTGCATTGTCGGGATGGGAATAGATATTTCCGCCCGCCTGCAAGCGGAAAAAGAAAGCCTCAAACTGGCCTCGCTGGTGACCTCTTCGGGTGACGCCATTATGAGCATGGATATGGACGGCAATATCGAAAGCTGGAATGAAGGCGCCGCGTCGCTTTACGGTTATCATGCCAGCGAAATTGTCGGCCGTCATATGTCGCTTTTAATTCCCGCCGACCGCCGGAAAGAAGAAAGCGAAATAATGAACCGGATCAAGGAAGATAAGCGGGTGAACCATTATGAAACCGTCCGCCTGCGAAAAGGCGGCACGCCGGTCCCGGTCTCGCTTACCGTTTCTCCGATCAAAGATCTTCACGGGCAGATCGTCGGCGCTTCAAAGATCGCGCGCGACATCACCCGGCGCAAGCGGACCGAAGACGCGCTGCGCGAATCCGAACAGCGTTACCGGGCGTTTATCAAACAAAGCAGCGAAGGCATCTGGCGGTTTGAGATCAGCGATCCGATCGCGGCCGATCTTCCGCTCTCCGCGCAGGTGGAAGGCATCTTTCGCGACGGGCATCTGGCGGAATGCAATCTGGCGATCGCGAAACAATACAAACGCTCGAGCCTGGATGAACTCTACGGCGCCACGATCGAAACTCTTCTGCCGCGTTTTCAGGATTCAAATGTCCAGCTTCTGGAAGCGTTCGTTAAAAGCAATTATCAACTGAGCACTTACGAAACCCGCTTTATCGATAACGAAGGCGATGAATATTTCTTTCTTAACAACCTGACCGGGATCCTCGATAACGGAAAGCTGGTCCGCATCTGGGGCACGCGGGAAGATATCACGGCGGCCCGGCAGGCCGAGAACGCCTACCAGGAATCTGAGAACCAACTGCGCCAATCGCAGAAAGTGGAAGCGCTGGGAAGGCTGGCCGGCGGGATCGCGCATGACTTTAACAATTTTCTGGCGGTGATAATGCTGCACATAGATATGCTCAACCTGCAGCTCGCGGCGGACAGCCCCTTGCGCTACCGCATCGGCGAGATAAAGACCGTCACCGATAACGCTGCGGAAATGGTGAAGCAATTACTGGCCTACGGGCGCAAACAGACAATGCAGCCCCGTCCATCGGTCCTTAACGACGTTATCCGCGAATTCGTCAAGATCGCAAAACCTCTTACGGGAGACAATATCGAAGTCGATCTGCAACTTGCCGAAGGCCTCGGCGTTTGCTTTGTCGATCCGCACCAGATCACGCAGATACTGATGAACCTGGCGGTCAATTCCCGCGACGCGATGCCAAAAGGCGGCGTGATAAAGTTTGAAACCTTTAACACCGAAGTGACCGAGCACACGCAGATACATAAAGCACAGCCGTTCGGCCCGTACGTGCAGATGAATGTCACGGACACCGGAACGGGAATGGACGCCGCCACGCAGACGCATATATTCGAGCCCTTCTTTACCAGCAAAGACGCCGGAAAAGGAACCGGGCTCGGGCTCTCGACCGTGTACGGGATCGTCAAACAGTCGAACGGTTTTATCTGGGTCGACAGCAGCCCCGGCGAAGGCGCATGCTTTAAGTTATTCTTCCCGCAGATCGCCAATGCCGCGCCTGCGCCGGCCGAGCGGGAAACTTACGAAACTTCCGTGGACGCGATGCCCCAGGGAAATGAAACCATTCTGCTGGTCGAAGATGAAAGCCAGATCCGGCACGTGGCGGTGGAAGTTTTGACACTGCTGGGTTACAAGGTCCTGGAAGCAGGCAACGGTATTCAGGCGCTGCAGTTGGCGGAACTGGTCAAGGAGCCGGTGCATCTTCTTTTAACGGACGTGGTAATGCCGAAGATGAACGGCCAGGACATGGCCGATAAGCTCAAAAAATTTCACCCTGAAAGCTCGGTGCTCTTTATGTCCGGCTACACGGGCGACATAATCGCCACCGAAGGGTTCCTCGAAAAGAATGTGAATTTCCTCGGCAAGCCATTTACCCCGCAAACACTCGCCCTAAAGGTCAGAGAAGTACTCGATTCCAGAACTGCGCATTAGACGTTTATAGTCGGAGCGCGGACGGCTCGTCCGCAAACAAACTCCCCTCCTTACCAAGGAGGGGTGGCACGCGCTTCGCGTGACGGGGTGGTTCTCTCTTCTGCGGCAGAGCCGCAAGGTAAAGGCGCGGCCGTAAGAATCCGGGCGCTCCCGGGTCAATGCAAAACTCGCCAAAATTTCAACCGATGTGATCATTGATGATGAGAGAGATTTGCCTAAGGTTTTTAAGAGTGGGCGCGGGGCGATCCTTCCCGACCTGAGAGGTGATCAAACCTGCGTGATCAATATTAAAAATTCAAGTAAATAAATTTGCAGTCCGGAAGGGTTGCTTGCGCCCGCTCTTAATTTTTAGCCCAAAGATTCTAAACAGGAAATGGAGTCGGAACCGGGAACGGTAGTGACCGGGTTTCTTATCAATGGGCTAGATGCTATTCGTTTCTTTCGCTACGCTCATTTACCCGGTCGCTACCGCTCCCGGTTCTGACCTCATTCTCCACTTGCTATCTTCAAATCCACTGGCACACCCTGGAACAGTTCCACATTTCCACCTGCGATCCCCTGCTGTAAAATAAAGAAATGACAAGCACGATCAAGGTTCGCTCTACCGAGCGCGAAGAGATGATCGACATTACTTCCGATGTCGAAAAGGTCCTGAGCAATTCCGGGCTAAAGGACGGCGTCGTGATAGCTTTTTCACAGCATACGACCTGCGGGCTAACGGTGAACGAGAACGCCGACCCGGATGTGCAGCGAGATATGCTGCATGCCCTGCGCACGCTTATCCCGCAGCACGGAATGGGCTTTCGCCATGGCGAAGAAAATTCGGACGCGCATATCAAGACCACGCTCGTGGGCGCCAGCGTGACCATTCCCTTTACCGGTGGTAAACTACAACTCGGACGCTGGCAGGGCATTTATCTTTGCGAATTTGACGGCGCCCGCGAAAGAAAAGTGGTTATAAAGATCATTTAGCTAACCCCAGAGGAAACTTATAATACCCGAAATGCATCGGACTTTTATCATGACAAACAAAATTCTTGTTACTGCAATATTTATCGGTATATTTGCGTTTGGCGTCTTTGCGCAGAAGGCGCAAAGGACTGTCGCTACGAAAGTTGTCGCTACGCCTGCAACTACTGAGGCCCCGGAGGCCGCTAAGGCCCCTATGACCGCTGAAAGCCGTCAGACGATCAAAGACCAGGCCTACAAGAACTGGCTTGAGCGCGATGTTCTTTATCTTATTACGCCTGCCGAAAAAGAAGTTTTTACGGCGCTGAGAACGGATAATGACCGCGAGCAATTTGTCGAGAATTTTTGGCGCAGGCGCGACCCTAGCCCGAAAACGGAAAGAAACGAATTCAGAGATGAATATTACAGCCGGATTGCTTATACCAATGAGCATTTCCCCCTGATTCCCGGAACCATCACGGGCTGGCAGAGCGACCGCGGCAAAACGTACATTCTGCTGGGAGCGCCCGATCAGATCGAGAAAGGCCGCGCTTCTTTTGCGAACCTTGACGACATCGCCTTTGAAAAGTGGATATATCAAAATAAAGAGCTGAATATCACCTTTATCGATCCGGCCGGCGACAATGAATTTCGCTTTCTGGAAAAAGGCAGTGAGAATTTACTAGGCGCTCCGTCAGGTAAATAGCCGGGTAAATAACTAACCCGCAGCTAAACAAAGACGGCAAAAACTTCGTTGGAAAAAAGCCTTCCTTTAGACGTCAATTTGAGGGAGGCCTTTTTTATTTCCAGCAGCCCGCCGGTGATAAATTCCTGCAGGTCGGCGGAAAATTCTTCCATCAGCTCGCTGCCGAATTTTTCCCGGTACTCGTCCAGCATCACACCTTCATTCAACCTTAAGCCGAGAAAAATATATTCGGCTTTGCGGGCCCTTTCATCAAGCTGTGTTATGTCAGACGTGGCCGAACCCAATTTCTCGATCAGGTTCACATAGGCGGCGGTGTCGCGTTCATTCGCCCAGCGTCTGGAAACGCCATCGAACGAGTGCGCCGAACAGCCAAAGCTGTAATAAGGGTCAAAGCGCCAGTATTTCATATTGTGTCGCGACTCGAACCCGGGCCGGCTGAAATTGGATATTTCGTATTGTTCATAACCCGCCGCTGAGGTTTTTTTGAGCAGCAGATCGTACATCGCGGCGGCAGTGTCTTCGTCAGGCAGGGGCTGGCGTCCGCTGCGAATTTGCTCGGCCAGCGGCGTGCCTTCGTGAACTTCGAGCAGGTAAAGCGAGATGTGTTCGGGCGCGAGCTGCAGCGCTTCATTAAGATTTCTTTCCCAATCAGCCGGTGTCTGGCGAGGCAACCCGGCGATCAGATCAAAGCTGACATTATCAAAATCTGCCGCGCGCAAAAGCTCGATGGTTTCCCTTACATCTGCCGCGGTGTGTTTTCTGCCCAGTCGTTTAAGCTCAGTATCATCAAAGGTTTGCGCGCCAAAACTGGCCCGGTTTATACCGAGTGAACGGTAGTTTTTCAAGGTCTCCACAGTCACCGTGGCCGGGTTCATCTCCATGGTCAGCTCGGAATGCGGGAGAAAAGAAAATTTATCGTGAACGGCCCGGAGAATTTTTTCGAGTTGATGAGGCGTGAGCAGCGACGGCGTGCCGCCGCCGAAATAGATCGTGTCGGCCGTGTTTTGAGTCACGCCTTCAGGCGGTTCGAATTTTTCTATCTCCTTCACCAGCGCCGAAACATATCGCTCGACCGTCTCTTCATTCTTAAATACATCGGTAGCGAAATCGCAGTAAGAGCAGCGCGAACGGCAAAACGGGATGTGAATGTAAATTCCGGCAGGCACCTTTAAAGTTCACCACAAAGGCGCAAAGAACACAAAGAAGTTAGTTGGCCAATTTTTTTTCAAGTGAATTCTTCCAGACACTTTCAAGCTCAGCTACCGGAGTCGAGATCGCTTGCCTGCCGTCGATGGCAATGGCCAGGCTTTCTCCGCCGACTTTTCCGATCACTGCAAACGGGCAGTTGAATTGTTTTGCGATGGCTTCAACGTCCGGCAACTTTTCCGGAGCAAAACTGATAACGATACGCGAAGGCGATTCGGAAAATAGCGCCGCATCACCAGGAAGCCCGTCGTATTTTAATTCTATTTCGGCCCCGGCCGCCTCACGGTTCAGCGATGAAAAGCAGCTTTCGGCTATGGCAACGGCCAGGCCGCCATCGGAACAATCATGCGCGGAATTTAACAGCATCTCGTCGATCAATTTCACGCACGTGTCCTGGACGGTTTTTTCAAGCGCGAGATCGAGACGGGGCACTTTTGCGTTGCCGATCAATTCATCTGTCGTGTAACCCAAAATCGTTTGCGCATATTCACTCATTTCAAGATCGTCTTTTGTCGTGCCGAGCAGTGCGACCATATCGCCTTCGTTCTTAAAACCCTGCGTCACTAATTTGCGAACGTCGTCAACCAAACCGACCATACCGATCACCGGCGTCGGCAAAATACCGCTGCCGTCGGTTTCGTTATAAAAAGAAACATTGCCGGATACGACCGGTGTGCCGAATGTTTCGCAGGCTTCTTTCATGCCGTCGATCACCTCGGAAAATGTCCACATAACGGCAGAACGTTCGGGCGAAGCAAAATTCAAACAGTTAGTGACGGCGATCGGTTTCGCGCCGACGCAAACGACGTTTCGCGCGGCTTCGGCCACGGCGAGCTTGGCGCCTTCGCGCGGATCGATCGCGCAGTAACGACCCTGCCCGTCCAGACACATGGCCACCGCGCGGCGCGTTTCTTTTATCCGCACCACGGCGGCATCGGCACCGGGAAGAACGGCGGTGTTGGTCCGAACCATGTGGTCGTATTGCTCATAAACCCAATGTTTAGAACATATATTAGGCGACGCAAGAAGGAGTTTTAAGGCTTCGGCAAGATCTTTTGTTTTCGGCTCCCGCGGCGCCGGCAGGCGGACGGGCTGTTTGGAATTAAACATTTCGCGCTGGTATTTCGGCGCTTCATCGGTCAGCGCCATCACCGGCAGATCGGCTTCGAGCACGCCATTGTGAACTATTTTCAGCTTGTCGCCTTCGACAACTTTCCCGATCACGACCGCGTCCAGGTCCCACTTTTTGAAAATATCGACGACCTGTTTTTCGCGGCCCACGTGCGCCACGATCAGCATTCGCTCCTGAGATTCGGAAAGCAGCATCTCGTAGGCGGTCATCCCGGATTCACGCTGCGGCACGAGGGTCAGGTCGAGTTCCAGCCCCGTACCGGCGCGCGCCGCCATCTCTACCGACGAAGAGGTCAGCCCGGCTGCGCCCATATCCTGGATGCCGGCGATCGCGCCCGAGCGCATTGCTTCCAGACAGGCTTCGAGTAAAAGTTTTTCCAGGAAGGGATCGCCCACCTGCACGGTCGGACGTTTTTCCAGCGCCTCTTCGTCAAACTCCGCCGAGGCCATCGTCGCGCCGTGAATGCCGTCGCGCCCGGTTTTTGCGCCGACATAAAGCACGGGATTTCCCACACCCGATGCCTTGCCAAAAAAGATCTGGTCTTTTTTCACCAGGCCCAGCGCAAAGGCATTGACCAGCGGGTTTAAGCAATAGGCATCGTCAAAAACAACCTCGCCACCGACGGTCGGCACGCCAAAGCAATTTCCGTAATGCGCGATGCCATCGACCACGCCGCGCAAAATAGATTTGTTGCGCGCCCCGTGTTCCGGGTGATCGAGCGGCCCGAACCGCAGCGAGTTCATGGCGGCGATCGGCCGCGCCCCCATCGTAAAAACATCGCGCAGGATGCCGCCCACTCCGGTCGCCGCACCCTGAAAGGGCTCGATAAAGCTGGGATGATTGTGCGATTCGACCTTAAAAGCAACGCACCAATCGTCGCCGATATCGACCACACCGGCGTTTTCGCCCGGCGGCACAATAACGCGCTCGCTCTGGGTAGGCAGGCGTTTCAGATGGATCCGCGAAGACTTGTAAGAGCAATGTTCCGACCACATGACGGAAAATACGCCCAATTCCGTCAGATTCGGCTCGCGGCCCATTATCTGTTTTATTTTCTCGTATTCCTCGGCAGTAAGGTTATGTTGGGCGATGATTTCGGGTGTAATTGCGCTTTGGTTCATCTGTTTATTTCCGGCGTTAAAAACGAAACAGATATTCTAGCTTTTTAGGGGGTGGATGTCGAATATCGCTTGTCAGTAGCGTCGCCGTCAGGCGATGCGCCCATCTGGATGCTTTTACGCACCGCCTGACGGCGACGCTACTGACCTCAGCGCCAACAACTAAAGTTTGAACTCTAAACCGTTTTGTATATCATCGGGGAATGAAAAAGATCTTAACCTGTCTGATCCTGCTCGGGTTGTGCTCAAACGTCCCGGCGCAAAGTTTTATCCAGTATGTTAATCCGCTGATCGGCACACAGAAAATGGGACATACGTATCCCGGCGCGACCGTTCCCTTCGGCGCGGTGCAGCTTTCGCCGGATACCGACGAACAGCCGCACAACATCGGCGGTAAATACAATCCGGACGCTTACAAATATTGTGCAGGTTATCAGTATGACGATAAAACGATCGTCGGGTTTTCGCACACGCATTTTAGCGGCACTGGGCATTCCGATCTGGGTGATTTTTTGATCATGCCGACGGCAGGCGATCTGCAGCTTGAACCGGGCGGCAAAGATAAACCGAAAAGCGGATTTCGCTCGGCGTTTTCACATGCGACCGAGACGGCCGAGCCCGGTTACTACAAAGTCAGACTGGAAGATGACAACGTCCTGGCCGAGATGACCGCCACCACGCGCGTCGGGTTTCATCAATACACTTTTCCGCAGTCTGAAAACGCACACATCATTTTAGACCTGATGCACGGTATCTATAATTACGATGACAAAAACGTCTGGACCTATGCGCGGGTAGAAAACGATCACACTATCACCGGCTATCGCCAGACCAACGGTTGGGCGCGCACGCGCACGGTCTATTTCGCGATGGAATTTTCCAAGCCTTTTACCGGCTATGGTTTCAAAAATTTCGGCAAGGAAGATTATCGCGGTTTCTGGCGGAAATTCGACCAATCAAAAAACTTCCCGGAAATGGCCGGCAAACAGCTTCGCGCATATTTTGATTTCAAAACCTCGGCGAACGAAAAGATAAAAATTAAATTTGCGCTCTCGCCCGTTTCGACCGAAGGCGCCAAGAAAAATCTCACCAGCGAAATTCCGCACTGGGATTTTGAGCGCGTGAAGACCGAAGCTCAGGCAGCGTGGAACAAAGAGCTGGGCAAGGCCGCCGTTACGATGAACAAGCGCGACGATCTGGTGAATTTTTACACCGCGCTTTATCACACGTTTTTATCGCCGACCGTTTATATGGATACGGACGGCAGTTATAAGGGCCTGGACCAAAACATTCACCGTGCCGTAGGCTTTACCAATTACACGACTTTTTCGCTGTGGGACACTTACCGGGCGCTGCATCCTTTTTTCAACATCGTGCAGCCAAAGCGCAACCGCGAAATGATCCGCTCGATGATGGCGCACTATGATCAGAGCGCCGAGCACATGCTGCCCGTCTGGTCGCATTATGCGAATGAGAATTGGTGCATGATCGGTTATCACAGCGTATCGGTGATCGCCGACGCCGTGGTAAAAGGAAACATCGCCGGTATCGACGCGAACCGCGCGCTCGACGCCGCAGTGCAAACGGCGCACACGAAATATTACGATGGGCTGGAATACTACATAAAGATGGGCTACGTGCCGGAGGACAAAAACTCTTCGTCCGTTTCGAAGACGCTCGAGTACGCCTATGACGATTGGGCGATCGCACAAATGGCGAAAAAATTGAACCGCGCGGATGTTTATAACGAATTTATCAAGCGCTCGGAAAACTGGAAGAACGTTTATGACGCGTCGATCGGATTTATGCGCCCGAAAATGAGCGACGGAAAGTTTCGCCGGAAATTCGACGCGCTGCAAACTCACGATCAGGGTTTTATCGAAGGCAACTCCTGGAATTACAGTCTTTACGTACCGCATGACCCGGACGGCATGATCTCGGCGATGGGCGGCAGAAAGAAATTCACGGCCTATCTGGACCAGCTTTTTACGATGCACCTGCCTGACGAGTTTTTTGCCGAGACCGAGGACATCACGCGCGAAGGCATCATCGGAAATTACGTGCACGGCAACGAGCCTTCGCATCACGTGGCGTATTTGTATAACTGGACGGACGAGCCGTGGAAAACGCAGGAACGCGTGCGGATGATCTTGAACCACCAATACCACGCGGCGCCCGATGGCTTGGGCGGCAATGACGACTGCGGGCAGATGTCGGCCTGGTATCTTTTCTCATCGCTGGGATTTTATCCGGTCGCGCCCGGCTCGGACCATTATGCGCTGGGAAGCCCGGCGATAAAAAGCGCCGTCCTGAAATTGGAAAACGGAAGAGCATTAACCATCGAGGCAGTAAACCAAAGCGACAAAAACGTTTATGTTAAGAGAGTGACGGTGAACGGCAAAACTCTAAATAGAAATTACATCACCCACGCAGAGATCATGGGCGGCGGCAAGATCGTGTTTTATATGAGTGATAAACCGGCAGTATAATTAAATATTGAAGACCGTGTTGAAGCGTGCGAAAATCAGATAGAATTATTTATGAGGCATAATATGGAATCGGAAAATATACCAATAAAAACGGACAAAGAGATACTTAGCGGAACCCCGGTATTTGAAGGAACACGTGTTCCTGTGTCAGCGCTGGTCGATAATCTGGAGGCCGGGATTTCGCTCGATGAATTTTTGGAAAACTTTCCTTCGGTAACAAGAGAACAAGCTATCCAAGTTTTGGAGTACTTTAAATCGTCTTTAGATAATTTCGAAAAAGCCGCATGAAGATCATCATTGACGAATGCGTCCCCCACATCGTTAAAAAAGGTCTCCCTCAATATGACATCCGAACCGTACAGGAACAAGGCTGGTCCGGGATAAAAAATGGCGAACTTCTTAAATTAGTCACGGCCGAGTTCGATATCTTTATTACCTCTGATAAAAATTTACAACATCAGCAAGATCTGAGTAGCCTGAAGTTCGGCGTCATTCTTTTACCAAGTAATCAGGTCCCGGTCATTAGGGACTTGCTTTCGCAAATTGATGAAATGATAAAGAAGATCGAGCCGGGAGATTTTGTGGAAGTCTAAGATGGCAGATACACTCAAAGAACTAAAATTTACCGCAACACCGGAAGAAGAAGTTTCGGCGCTGCTGATGAAACCTGCGGGCGCTACTCACCTGCTTGTGCTCGGCCACGGGGCGGGCGCCGACATGCGGCATATTACAATGCAGACGATCGCCGAGCGTTTGGCGGAAAACGGCATCGCGACGTTTCGCTACAATTTTCCGTTTATGGAAAAGCGGAAATCGGTCGGGTCGCCAAAAGTTGCGGTCGATACCGTGAGCGCGGCCGTAGACAAAGCAAAAGAGATCTGCCCCGATCTGCCGCTGCTGGCCGGAGGACATTCCTACGGCGGGCGGATGACCTCAAAAGCGGCGGCGGAAGCGCGACTGCCGGATGTCAAAGGCCTGGTGTTTTTCGCGTTCCCTCTGCACGCTCCAAACAAACCGGACGACAAACGCGCCGAGCATCTGCCGGCGATCAATATCCCGATGCTTTTTCTTAGCGGCACGCGCGATGCCCTGGCGGACCTAAGCCTATTCCAGCCCGTCGTGGAAAAACTGGGTAAGAGTGCAACGCTTCACCTGCTCGACACCGCCGACCACAGTTATAAAATCTTAAAACGCACGCGGGAAAGTAAAGAAGATATTTTTGTCGAAATGGCGCGGGTGGCCAGGAAATGGATACGGGTTATTTAAATTGCCACTAGCTTTAGCTAGTGGATAAAAAAGCGAGCAGTCAATGCGGCTTTAGCCGAAAACAACTGTTCGGCTAAAGCGGTATCTTCTTAGTGCTGCAAAAAACCACTAGCTAAAGCTAGTGGCAATTTATAGCATCCGATACAACTTGACGTACTTATCTAGTTGATGAACTCTGTATCGGAGCGGGCGGAATCAGTTTATCGATCTCAGCCCTGAGGACTTCGGGTTTTATCTTGCCTGATTTTTTGTAAGCGATCTTGCCGCTTGAATCAAACAAAACAGTAACCGGAAGCCCGACCACGGCATCGTCTTTACTTTCGACGACGGTGATAGATTCCAGGAATGCGCCTTCGTCTTTGGCGATCAGCAAAAATGCGGGCATTTTCGCTTTTACATCAGCCAGAAAACGCGGCACCGTCGTTTTCAGGTCTACCAGGTCATCCATCGAAACGACGATGAAGTCGAGGCCCTTTGCGCGGTAATCGGTGTCTATTTTTACCAGGTCGGGAAATTCTTCGCGGCAGGGATCGCACCACGTGGCCCAGAAATTTACCAGCAGCGGGCGCGATGCGGCGGTGCTTTTTTTGATCAATCCGCTAAATGTAGTTTCATCAATCTGCGTAACCTTGGGCAGTTTGGGGTCGGCCACCTGGGCCGTCGCGCTGCCTTTCGCCGAAGACTTCCCTTTGGCTTTTTGCGCGTAAGCATCGAGCGTAAAAATACAAAAGACGAAAACGAACACGGGCAATAATAAAAATGCCGCGTTCATTTTCGCCTTTACGAAATACAGGATCGTACTACTCACCAGTTCTTACTGCCCGAGGCGCTTGATCGTGCAGCCGAAAGCGTTGGTTTCTTTTTCCGCGATCGCTTTGCCGGCCAGAGCGTTGTCCAGCGCATCGCGCAGGTAATTCTTGGTAACGTTGTCGCCGCGGCGGTCGTTATCGATGCCTCCGCGATAGGCGAGTTTGCCGTCGGCGTCGAAGAAATAAACTTCCGGCGTAACCGAAGCTCCCCATTTATCGGCGACCTTGTTTCCGCTGTCGATCAACATAGGGAATTTGTAATTCGCTTCGGCGTTTGATTTGACCCAGGCCAGATCTTCCGTGCTGTTGGAATTGATCCCGACAAAGTTGATACCCTTGCCGCTGTAATCTTTGGCCACAGCCTGAATTCTCTCGACATAGCCTTTGACCACCGGGCATTGTGCCGACAGGAAAACGAATACCGTGCCTTTGGCGCCTTTCAGCTCTTTTACGGACAAGGTCTTGCTATTGATATCGGAAAGCGAAAATGCTTCGAGCGGAGCGCCGATCGCCAATTTGGCTTCTTCAGCCTTAACCCCGACAGATGAAGGAATGATGGCCAGTGCCGCTAACGCCAGCAGCAGGAAAAAAGTAAAGCTTTTACGTGTCATAGTCCTCAAACTCCTTTAACAGATGAACCTAAATTATATAAAACTTTAGATGGTTTAGCCTAGATATTAGTTGAAAATTCTCGGCAAACGTTTGCCCAGGCCTTTTGGTAAAAGTATCTCCATCGCGTCGTCGACCGTTACGATACCGACGATATCACCCTCGTCATCAACCACCGGCAGCGCCAGAAGATTATAATCCGCAACGATTTGCGAGACTTCCTGGGCGGAATCTTCCGGGTGCGCCTGCTGGTAATTGTCGCGCATTACCTCGTCCAAACGGAAGAGCGGATCGGCCAAAATAAGGCTGCGCAATGATATTACGCCGCAAAGCCGCCAAGAGTTTTCTTTCTCTACCACATAAAACGTGTAGATCATGTTGGGCGTTTCCGCCATGGAACGAAGCCGCGCAAGCGCCTCGCCGACGGTGAGCTCGCGCGGAAAAACGATAAATTCCGTGGTCATCAAGCCGCCCGCCGTGTCCTGATCGTAGGGCAAAAGCTCCGCCACGTCGGCCTTTTCCTCTTCTTCCATCAGGTCAAAGAGTTCCTGCGCTTTTTCTTCGGGAAGCTCGCCGAGCACGTCGGCCGCTTCATCGGGCGACATCATCTCCAGAATATCGGCAGCGCGTTCCTGATCGATGACCTCAAGGATGCGCGCCTGATTTTCGGTGGACATTTCTTCCAGCATCTCGGCGGCGGTTTCGTTATCGAGGCTTTCTACAATGCCGGTGCGGTGGATAGGCGAAAGAGATTCCGCCAACTGCGCGATCTCGACCGGGTGCAGGCGCGACAATTTGTTCTTGGAAGATTTTAGCTGCACGGCGGCGGTCGATGTTTCGGTCGCCAGATAACCCACGTCGGCCCAATCGATCACTTCGACGGGGCGGCTGGCGCCGTAAAATCCGTGAGGGAGCAGGCGGCGTAAAAATCCCTGGAAGGTGACGTCCGCGCCGGTCACGCGCCATTCGTCGCCGGCCTCGATAAGCTGCACGTCATTTACGCGCACCACGCGTTTTCCGTCCACATCGATCAATTGTTTATCGAGCACGTCACGCGCGAGCAGTACCTCGCCTTCGCGGCGGGTAAAAGGGCGCAGATTGAGAATGTCGTTGTTAAGCTTGGCCCCGCCCTCGTTAAAGTAAGAGAGCTGTCCCCAGGGGAGAAAAAAATTGCGGCGGCTAAAACGCGCCACCAGGCCGATAACGGGCGGGTAATCCTTGGCGCCAAAGCGCACCACGATATCCCGGATGCCGGCGAGCTTTTCGCCTTCGACATCCTGCACGGGCCGGCCCAATACCTGCGAGAGATATAGCATAGGGTTAGAATAATCCAGGAAAATAAAAAGGCAAGTAAAAAAGCCCCGATTTCTAGGGGGGTTCCGCAGGGTTACTTCATAAATAAGCCGCCGGACAGTATCGCCGCCAACATTAAACAAATAGCCCCGATGATCAAATAATCAAACCGATCTTCGAAATGAAAAAATTTCTCGGATTTCTTTCTCATAAATCTCTCAAAAAGCCCGATTTTTACCGACACGAAGGCCCGCTAAATCCGGCGATCCAAAACCAGTTTTAAACAAGGAGATTATTTCGGATGTCTCGAATTATACAGACCGGGTTCGGTGGATTGCAAGAGAATTCTTTCGAAGTCGTTTCAAAAAGTGCTTTTAAAGTTAAAAAAGGCGAGCCGTGCGGCCCGCCTTGATCGGATCGTGATAAAAGCTCGGCTTAAGGCTGAAGAACGAGAAACACGTCCCACGCCCAGCGGCCAAGTTGCGCGTCCTGCGCATCTCTTACTTTTGCTTTGTACCTGAACTGGTTGCCGAATTCATCGACCCGGTTCGAGCTCCGGTAATCGAGGTCGATCTTTCTCAAGCCAACTTCCGGCAGCGTCTTCATCTCGCACGATTCGGAGATTCCATTGTGATTGACGTCCTGCCACAAACTTAAACGCTCGAAGATGGCGTCCAGTTGATTGATCTTCCCGTCACCGTTTCCGCCAAAAGCAGCCGTGTCGTACTGTGCCAGCGCGAGAAAACCATTCATCTCTTCCCCGTCCGGCGGCGGAGGCTGTGAAGTAACGTTGCCGAAAAGTTCCCGTCCGCTGTCGATCGTGCCGTTATTGTTTCTATCGAGCGCCAGCCATGAATCGTCCGAATCAGCCGCGATCCAGGAAAACTGCTGCTGAGTGCCGTTACCCTGTAGATCGAACATTACGCCGTTTGCCGCGCTGGTCATGGCAAAGCCGTTGCCCAGCACATCGACTACTACCGGCGAACAGCCGCCTATATTCGGGTCGCACATGCCAAAACATCCGCACGAACCCGCGTCATAACCGCCAAAAAGATCACAGCGATTGATAAAAGCAGGACTGTTAGTGCACACCCCGCCGGTAGCAACAAGTCCCGGAGCACAGCCGGAAGGATACTGTCCCGGATTTATCGGGCCATTGCACCCACCTGCAATAGCAGTAGATACGGGAACAGGAATAAAAGAGCCATCGGGGCCGGAGTCAGTTCCGTAATCGCCTTCCGGCCCTCTTTCACCTTGACCATAGCTCAATAGCGGAGATCCGCCCGGAACACCAGCATGACCTTGATCTGAGGGACAATTTAGATTTCCCCCAGGAAAACCTGCGCGACCTGGTTCTCCCGATCTTCCCGGAGACCCCCCTATACCTCCTTCGCCGGGAAGGCCCGGAGGGCCGCCGTCAAATAATGTTGATACATTATTCCAATTGTATCCTGCTGGAGCTTTTACGACGATTCGTCCTCCCGGACCACCCCGTCCGCCCGTTCCGCCTTTACCGCCTATTCCGCCTTTTCCTCCACGTCCGCCTCTATTTCCGTTTCCACCATTGCCAGATCCTCCTTGATTACAAGGGCAATCCATCCCATCAGCCCCCGAACCTCCGCCTTGGGCATCGTCACCCGGTGCTCCGGTTCCTCCCGGACCACCTTGACCACCTCGCCCCCCGCGTGATTCAAAATGATACAGCTCTTGTGAGATTGAAGTGATGTCATAAACCACATCGCCACCGCCGCCGCCTTCAAAACCCTGTTGGCCTCGGCCGGCGTTGTTTGGCCCAACAATGAAAAATTCTCGCCCGGATCGCCGTCACCGCCATCTGCTAACTCGGGATTCCTACGACTACATATTGCGGGACGTCCATTGCTGGGAGATTCAGGAAAGTTACCGCTAGCCACTCCGGGATTCCCAATGCCCCCCGTTGCGCCTGGTCCGCCATTACAGATTTTTGTTCCTTGAGGACAAGTTACCTCCGGACTCAAGTTTTGTATATTAGGGGTTTCTTCAAAGCCGTTTTCTAAAGTTTTACGCCATTCTTCCGGACCTTGTCCGTTTACTCTGATAGTAATAAATCCCTTTACCCGGTCCTTGAATATAAATGTTTGCTCTACTCTCTGTCCTTTTTCAGGAATAGAGTTAGCGGAAAAACCTTGTTGCCGCAATTCAGATTCAAATGTCTTTCCTAAAGAGATTTCATCTTTTATAGGGAAAACATAAACGTTTTTCCCCACACCTTCGATAACGGTATTATTACCTTCATAGACCAATGTATTAGCAATAATAATTAAGTCTCCTGTCAGTTCCACTTTTTCCGGCAAGACCACTGTATCGGCGATCTGAGCGCCTTGGAGTCGTTCACTCACTCTAAGAGAGGTGTGCATTTCATAACTGCGAGTAAAAGTCGCCCCCAATTTCACTCGCCAGTCAGGAGAGAGCAATATATCCGGATCGAACGCCACTCCAGCTTCAAGCAGCATTTTTCTGGCAGGTTCAAATTTTTCTTTTTCGGGGTCAATTTGTTGATCAGCGATTGACGAGTTTGCTACGGCCTGTGTCTCACGCGCGCCGCTCTGGGAAAATATAAACAACGCTATAAAAATACTCAGGGAAATAAATAGATAGAGGATTTTCCTCATTAGGATTTCCTTTCTGCTCGTGGAAGAGCTAGAGAATAACTAACAGAAAAGACACTTGATTTTCCGTTGGATGAGGGCTAAAACTTCTTATCAAATTCCAGCGCGTTATTACGCTTGTTTCATCGATGCATAATTCGAATATGAATTTGTACCGGATTGCCGATAAGAGCGATCTTTCAATTCGGGTTGTCGAGATATACTGCGCGGTTGTACTCAACCTTCTTCAATCTGCCGGCGAAATCTTCCAGCGCCAGCTTGTCCTCTATCGGAGGATACTTTCCTGTTTTTGCATCGATAGGCGGAAGAAGCTGAATCAATGCGACGCCGTATCCCGATTTAAAACCTTCACCCCATTTTTGTGAACGGCCTTTTGTCATTATCAACGGATACTCGTCAATCTCTCCCGTTTGGGCCAACCGGAGCAGAACGAATAGATCCACCTTGTTTCGATCTTTAATGAACTGTTTCGTCTGATCAATCGCATGCTTTTCCCCGGCATAATAACCGGCCTCGAATTCAGATTGTTTCTGTGAATCGGGTCCCCATCCACTCAGGTTGGAGAATAAAATATAGTCTATGGATAAGGTTAATTTGTCACTCGATCTTAGGTTTTTATTAAGCTGCAATGAAGTTTGGATAACTTTTCCGGGGACGAAGTCGAACTGATGATAAATAGTAGAACACTTGTCCGTGTAAGACGCCGTCCACAGAGCCGGGCAAAAAGCGATTATTTTCTTTTGACTTATATTTTGAATGGTGAATTCGACAATCTGTACGTCTTCAAAATTTGGGTTATCCCTTACTCCGATTGCCGTGATCTGCACAGGTGAACCGCTTTGCTCAGCGACTTCGAGGTGGATCTGATCTGTTTTGGTAGGAATAAATTGGCCAAAAATCGCTAGTTGAGTGATTACAAACAAACTAATCGGGATCAAGGTATTTAAAATGACCGAATGCTTTGTGAGAGTTAATTTCATTGATATCCTTTCTGCTCTTAGGAGCAGTTTTACAGAAAAGATCGATGGCCTAAAAGAGCAACCGTGAATTGCTGTAAGTTTTTTAACGATATATCCCGGAACGGGCTTGCGTCAACAAAATTTTTCAGCCTTAATCAAGATACTTGCAACACTTTCGGCAAACGATGCCGTAGGCTAGGACAACCGAAAAGAACCTGGGCATTCGCCAATTGTTCCGAGTGATGTAGGATTGCAGGACCAGAAATGAGTGCGAAAACGAAGAGCGCAAAAGTTTTTGTGATGAGTGGGAGTTTAAATCTCATTTTTCTTGTTCCCGACACATTTGAATTGAGGTATTTATAAAACTGCTAAGACTCGCCCTCGATTGGCTCATATTTAGATAGGGTGCGTTCGTGTCGTTGTATCTCGTGACTTCCTCTCCGTTTTTAAGAAAGACACCTTCTCCACTTACAGTTCTAAATGAGGCGGAATCTTTTAAGTATTTAAGAAAAAAAACGTAACTGTCGCCCATCGTGAGACGCTTATCCGTTTTAACCTTTACATCGATTGTTTTTCCTTCAACTTTTACCATGCCGCCGGGAGAGGTCAGGATTATTTTCGTTCCGATTTCAAGTTTCGGTTCAAATAAGATTTTATTTACGGTCGATAGTTCAAGGACGTAGTCGGTAAAAACAAAGCGATGATTCTCGGTAAGCTGTGAAGCTTTGCTGAGCACCTTCGCCTGAACGATCGCGTCCGAATCACAGGAGAGTTTTTGAATGAACTGATCCTGAGAAGGTTTTGTTTCACCTTCCCAAAACGCTTCACCCCATGGAGCAGTTACTGTTAACTTGATGTCTTTTCCAAAGGCCAACAGATCTTTACCTTCGTTTTCCTCACCTCGAGCATAAAGCTTGCTATGCCTTTTCTGCTGCTCGGTCATTTCACCAAGTTTAATTAGCGTTGCATCGTCTTTCTGCATTGCAGATTTATCTTGGGCCTCCTGTTTTGTCGCGATAAAAAATACTAATAAGGAAAAAAAAGCTAATGCTGTGCCTACCGCTATTTTTTTAAACATATTCATACAAAAACCTCGATACAAACTGAAGGATAATATTAAAAAGCGAGTTGAGAGCTATAGCAATGAACACAGCTAGTCAAAGCATTAATAGCCGCGCGGACATTGCTAAGCATCTTCTTTTTGATCTACATCACGCACCCGGTTTAGAAAATCAAACTCACCCATTCCATTATATTCAATGAAATCGAAGCCACTTCCTTTGGCCGCGCCTTTACCGTCCAGCGCCGTTATTCTCCCCTCTGATATTTCGTAGCCGGTTAGTATAAGGTACATGTCTCTTCCTTCGTCGTAGTTCAAAAAGAAGACATATCTGCCATTTACTCGCGGCATCGCCTGGCCGTATATCTCATATTTAAAAACTCTCCCGGCAGGATATTTAACTCGTCCCCCGGCTCGATCGATCGCCAGGTGGTCATTGATCTTTAACGAAGAATCTTTTCTATCTTTTAGAATGGTGTCTATCTTTACGGAAAACTCTGAATAGATACTGCCATTGTCATTGCATAAAAAGGCCTCTCCCGACTCCACCGTTCCAATGATCACGGCATCGCTTTTCTTTGTTGGAAGCGCGGGTAATCCGATTTGCCAATGGGTTATCAAGTTCGATTTACTATCAGTGTCGTAGACGGTTTTTTCTACCCATTTTGTGCCTTCGAAACGACTGTTCTTTTTTCGCCTTTTCTCATCTATATTTCTGGCTTGAGCTGTGTCTTCCCAAGTTGCTATCGGGAAGTTCTTGTCAGCTTCATTTTCAACAGTTGGTTTAGTTTGAGCGGACACAATTAATGGCTGAGGTTTGCCAACGCTTGTGCCAATGAAATACACAACTCCGGCCATCAACAATAAGAAGGTAATAGAAACCAGCTTCATTTTTTTCATAAGATCTTTCTATGAGAACAGCAAATCAATTGTTGGATTGTGGAAAATTAAAGAATAGTTGCCTTTTCGGGAGACAGAATAACCATAATACATGCCGATACAGCTAGTTTATGACCGCGCTTTTGGGTAGTCAATGTTTTTATCCGGCGAACACAGCCATTAGCCGACAATATTGCAAAAGTCTCTTCAAACCGATGAGCATAGCAATGAATTTGGCTAATCAAGACGTTTGCCTTCTAAATAGCAATAAACACGGAGAGTTAAAAAGCTAGCTGAGAATAGTTGCCTTGCCGAAGGTAATATAAACGCTTTATTTGTCTTTTGACAGGATATTTATGACAGCCGTTAAAAAAGCGGCAACGGATTTTGCGGGTCAAAGGTATGAGGTCAGAACCCGAAGCGGCAGCGAGGGGTTTGTTTTTAGGTTTCTTCGAAGAAACCTGGTCGCTGCTCCCACCACCCCGTCAGCCGAAGCGGCTGCCACCCCTCCTCAGGTAGGAGGAGCTTACTCCCGGTTCTGACCTCATTGCCAGGCGCTCTCCCACCACCCCATCAGCCGGTAGTCTGCCTATGTCGCTTCGAAAACCACAGGCTTATTTCGACGAGTGCGGGCAGGATATAGACGGCGCAGGCCGCGCCGAGCAGCGCGCCCGTTAGAAAGCGAGTGAGGTGGGTGTTTTCCCAGATGCCGAAAAAGGTCAGGCCCCAATCGATCGCCACGGGCAAGGTAGCGAGTATCAGCCACACTTTGGGCAGCGGGTGAATGTTATTAAGAGAACGAAAAAGCGGGTAAAACAAAAACCCTAAAAGCACCCCGGCGTAGACGCCTGCGCAGCGCGCGCAAACGGCGAGTTTGTCTTCGTGAATGTGAAAGCTGCGCTCGGGGATCTGGTGGCAGATAAAACTTAAGCCGTAGTAGATGTCCGCGGAAAGAGCGGTGTAGCCCATCTGCTTTAACAGCGGGGCCGAAATTATCAATACCACCCACAAGGCGCTCAAGAAAAATAAAACCAGCCAAACTTTCAAGCCGGTCGTATTTGCCGCAGGCTTATTAACAACCTGCGGCGCATAGTTTTCTATGGTCTCAGCCATGGGTAATGCTAAGAGGTCAGTAGCGTCGCCGTCAGGCGATGCGTAAATATACAAAGAGACGCATCGGCTAACGCCGACGCTACTGACCCGTTTTTTAAAATCTGATCACCGCATCGGGGCCACCCTCGACATGAACGGTATCGACAAAGCGGATGTTCTTCGATTCGGTGGTCATCACAACGGAATGTGTGCGTTTGCCGGAACCGAAGAAGCGCACGCCGCGCAGCAGCGCCCCGTCCGTTACGCCCGTCGCGGCAAAGATCACTTTTTTCCCGGGAGCGAGGTCATTGGTGTCATAGATTTTATTCGGATCGCTGATACCCATCGACTGCAGGCGTTCTTTGACTTCCTCTGCCGGCGGCACCTTGGATTTGTCGACTCCCAGTCTTTCGGGATCGAAAACCAGCTTGGCCAAAATTTCGCCGTTCAGACATTTCATCGCTGCGGCGGTGATCACGCCTTCGGGCGCGCCGCCGATACCCATCAGCGCGTGAATGTTAGTTCCCGCCACGGCCGCCGAAATTCCCGCGGAAAGATCGCCGTCAGAAATGAGGCGGATACGAGCGCCGGCGGAGCGGATATCCTGCACAAGCTGTCTATGGCGCGGGCGGTCGAGCGCGATGATCGTAAGATCTTCGACATCGCGGCTGAGGCTGCGGGCGATCACTTTTAAATTATCTTTGACAGGGGCATCTATATCGATAGCTCCGCGGCACGAAGGCCCGACCACGATCTTGTCCATATAAATATCAGGCGCGTTGAGCAGCCCGCCGCGTTCGGCGGCGGCCAGCACCGCAATGGCATTATTAGCGCCAAGCGCGCAGAGATTGGTCCCCTCGAGCGGATCGACGGCGATGTCGACCTCGGGAAAATTGATGCGCTCTTCTTCGGCAAATCTGCCGCCGCCCACCTCTTCATTGATGTAAAGCATCGGCGCTTCGTCGCGCTCGCCTTCGCCGATGACGATCCGGCCGCGCATGGGCACGGTATCCATTGCCTCGCGCATGGCCTCGACCGCTACGTGATCGGAGTATTTGCGGTCGCCCTGGCCCATGGTGCGGGCCGATTCGATGGCGGCGGCTTCAGTTACCCGCAAAAAGTCTAAAGAAAGTTCCCGGTCGGCTTTCAGAGTTGTCATTGCTTCGGTGTCCTTTGATATTTATGATTAAACACTTATATTATTTGCTTGCATTCTATCACTTGTCTATTGGCACTTGTCTATTGGGATATGACAAGTATATGCTTTCTGGTGTTTAATTATTATCTTTACTCGCAAGTTTTAAGGAGAACTTTTTAGAATGACCTACGTGGTGACCCCACCCTGTATCGAATGTAAATATACCGACTGTGCGGCCGTTTGCCCGGTCGAAGCGTTTCACGAGCTTTCCGACAGATTGCTGATCAACCCTGATACCTGCATAGATTGCGACGCCTGCTTGCCCGAATGCCCCGTGGAAGCCATTTACGCCGACATGGCGCTGCCCGAAGAATATAGCGAATGGCTGGCAATAAACGCCGATGCGGAAAATCACCCGATCATCAGCACCAAGATCCCCGCGCTAAACGGGCCGGGCTGTACCGGGCCGAAGCTGCCGTAACAGGTATGAAGTTTTACAAGGCCGTAAGCCTATCGGCGGCTTGCGGCTTTTTTGCGCCTAAAAATAGGAAAACAAACGCTTTTAGTGCTTTATTATTAATGGGAACGTCCGAAACCACCCCGGGCATTTTAAACCCTTCGTTCGAAATACCAATTAAAAGATATTGACAAGCCTGATCGAGCCTCAAAAGAACTCGGAAATACGGCACTATTGTGACTCTAAAGGAATAACGTTCCCCGGCGGAACCGGCCTCTAATGCACGATCTGGTAACCAGCAAAAAGAAAATCCTTGTCCTCTTCGGCACCAGGCCCGAAGTGATCAAATTTGCCCCGATCGTCAAAACACTAAAAGCACAATCCCAATATTTTCAGACAGTTACGGTATCGACCGGGCAGCATACGGATCTTCTGAAGCCTTTCCTGAAAATATTCGACATCCAGCCCGATCTTGACCTCAATGTGATGTCGGCCAACCAGACGCCTTCGGATGTTTGCGCGCGGGTGATGAGCGCGATGGATAAAATTCTTGCCGAGGAAAACCCGGATGTCGTTTTAGTTCAGGGAGATACGTCGTCAGCACTGGCGGGCGCAATGGCGGCTTTTCACCGCAAAATTCCGGTCGGGCACGTCGAAGCGGGCTTGCGTTCGGGAAACCCTTTGAGCCCGTTTCCGGAGGAAATGAACCGCCGGCTGATCTCACAAGTCGCTAAATTTCATTTCGCCGCCACCGATTACAACTGTGAAACCCTTATTTCAGAAGGAGTTGACCCGGAAAATATATTTGTCACAGGCAATCCGGTGGTCGATTCGCTGCGGTCAATATTGAGAGATTTTGAACCGGGCGAGGCAATTAAGAGCTTATTGACGAAAACCGACGGTTTGAAAAGGGTCCTGCTGACCACGCACCGACGGGAAAATTTCGGGGAGGTAATGACCGGAAACCTTACCGCCCTGCGCCGTTTTGTGGAAAAACATGCAGATATTTGCCTGTTTTTTCCGGTGCATCCGAATCCGGCTGTCCGTGAAGCAGCCCGGACGGTTTTGACGGAGCATCAGCGGATCCATTTGATAGACCCGCTGGATTACGCCGATTTTGTCCACACGCTGGCAAACGCCTGGCTGATCGTTTCCGATTCCGGCGGCGTGCAGGAAGAAGCCCCGAGCCTGGGCAAACCATTGCTGGTATTGCGCGAAAACACCGAAAGGCCGGAAGCGCTCTGGAGCGGGGTGGCAAAGCTGGTCGGAAACGACCCGGCTGAATTTGCCCGCATGCTCGAGGAAAATTACGACGATACCGGGGATGATTCGTGGATCGCCTCGGTCGAAAAAGTCGCCAATCCGTTTGGCGACGGCACCGCCGCCGAAAAGATCGCGGGAATTTTGAAAAACACCCTCTTTTACGAGTCTTCTTCGGGGAAGGCTTCGCGTTCGAAAGGCGCCGGGTCTCTGGAGTTTGAGACGTCTGAGACAGCGGCCGCCACCTTAGCCCTTACTTAATGCCTGTTATCAACGAAAAAAAGCAGCATCTATTGACCGTTCTGGTCGAGGACTATTTCCACGTCGGCGCGTTTGAGAAACTCATCCACCAGCGCCAGTGGCAGCATTTCGATCCTCGCTATGAACGCAACACGATGAAAACGCTTGACCTGCTCGATGAGTTTAAGGTCAAAGCCAGCTTTTTCGTTTTAGGATGGATCGCCGAACAAAATCCGAAACTTATCCGCGAGATCGCCGCGCGCGGCCATGAGGTCGCCAGCCGCGGCTACTATCACCGCAGCCTGCATTATTTAACGAACGAAGAGTTTCGCGAAGATCTGCGCCGTGCCAACCGCGTGCTGGAAGACGCGTGCGGGCAGAAAGTGATCGGGTACCGCTCGGCGGAAAAATTGTCTTATAAGAACGATTCCTGGGTGCTGGACGTTTTGGCCGAGGAAGGCCTGCTTTATGACGCCAGCTTTTTGCCAAAAGCGGGTGACGCAAATGCCAAACGCTTTGCGCATCAGCACCATTCGGACGGCCGTGTGCTCTGGGAATTTCCTTACTCGACACAGAACCTGGGCGGCTATCTACTGCCGATCTCCGGCGGAAATTATTTCCGGCAAATTCCCTACACGATGCTGAAATACGCGGTGCGCGATTGGCACGAAAAGCGCAATGCGCCTTTTATGCTGTATTTTCACGTTTGGGAACTCGACCCGGAACAGCCGCGCATTAACGCCGCTTCGTCATACAACCGCATTCGCCATTACCGCAAGCTGGATAAGATGGAGTGGGTCATCAAGGAATATTTCCGCCGCTACGATTTTGTCTGCGGCGCGGAATACCTGGGCGTAAAAGAGCAAGCAAAAGCTTTGGAAGCAAAGCCCGGCAGCGGCCCGGCGATCGAAAAGATCGTTGTCTCCGGAAAGACAAGCAAGGCCCGGACCCCGGTAACGGTGGTAATTCCCTGCTACAACGAAGAACCGACTCTGCCGTATCTGGCGAATACTCTGCGCAGCGTAGAACAGGAACTGAGCGACAAATATTCGGCCAATTTTATCTTTGTCGATGATAGAAGCTCCGACAATACCGCCGCCAAGATCGAAGAGCTCTTTGCCGACCGGTCGAACGTACGGCTGATCCGCCACGAAGAAAATAAGGGCGTCGCGGCGGGTATTCTGACCGGGCTGCGCGCGGCTGAGACAGAAATAGTGTGCTCGATGGATTGCGACTGCACCTACGATCCGCACGAGCTGGTAAAAATGATCCCGCTGCTTTCAGATGGCCCTGATAAAGTCGATATGGTGACGGCCTCGCCCTATCACCCGAAAGGCGGCGTGCGCAACGTGCCCGAATGGCGCTTGTTCCTTTCCAAAGGCGCGTCGTTCCTTTACCGCCGGGTGCTGCGTTCAAAACTGAGCACCTATACCAGTTGTTTTCGCGTCTACCGCCGAAGCGCGCTGGAAAGTCTCGAGATCAAGGAAAACGGATTTCTGGGCGTGGCGGAAATGCTCGGGAAACTGGACCTAAGCGGCGGAAAGATCGCCGAATACCCGGCCGTGCTGGAAGTGCGCCTGTTCGGTTTTTCCAAGATGAAAACCGCCCGCACCATCCTCGGCCATCTCAAACTTCTTTCTTATCTTTTGCGGCTGCGCTGGGCTACGGCGCCGGCAGAAGACACCTCATTAGTTAAACTGGAAAAAGAACCTTCCAACTTAAACTAAGTCGAATCAGGATTTCGGAATTCGCAAGCAATTAAACCTATAATTCACAGGGATTAACATTATTTAACGGAGTATTTATGACGACAGCTTTAATGCAAGAAGAAAAACTTATGACCTTACCGTCCGACCAGGACTTGAGCGGACGCACTTTCGGCGAAGCCGAATTGATGTATGTCGCTGAAGCGCTGGAGAGCGGAACTTTAACTACGACCAAGGGGAAATTCGGCAAGATGCTGGAGCAGAAATTCGCTGAAGCCTTTGGCGTAAAATATGCCTATGCCTGCACCAGCGGTTCGGCGGCCATCCATATCGCGGTGGCGACCGTCAATCCGAACCCCGGCGACGAAATTATCACGACCTCGATCACCGACATGGGCGCGCTGGCGCCGTTGATGTACCGCGGCGTGGTCCCAGTTTTTGCCGAGGTCGATACCAAGACTTTGAACGTCACCGCCAAGACCATCGAAGCCAGGATCAGTGAACGCACCAAGGCGATCATCGTCACGCACCTCTTCGGCAACCCGTGCGAGATGGACGAGATCATGGCGCTGGCGAAAAAACACAACCTGCCGGTGATCGAAGATTCCGCGCAGACCTTCCTCGCCGATTACGGCGACAAGATGGCCGGCACCATTGGTGACATCGGCTGCTTCAGCCTGCAGCAAGGCAAGCACATGACCACCGGCGAAGGCGGCATGGTCGTGACCAACGACGAAAAACTCGCCCGCCACATGTTTCTCTACATCAACAAAGCCTGGGGCTACGGCGATGCAAATCCCGATCACTACTTCATGGCGCTCAATTACCGCATCAGCGAATTGCAGGCCGCCGTTGCCTTGGGACAGTTGGAAAAACTTCAGGACTGTGTGGACAACCGCGTCAGGACCGCCGGCAAGCTGACCGAAATGTTAAAAGGCATTGACGGAATTGAAACGCCGGTCATCTCGGAAAAAGCCAAGCACGTTTATTGGAAATATTGCCTGACGGTTGACGACACTAAGATCGAAGGCGGTTCGCCGGGTATGGCCGCGCTGCTCAAAGAGAAAAACATTTTCTCGGCCCCGCGCTACATCGTGAAACCGGCCTTTATGTGCCAGGTTTTCCAGGAAAAGAACACGCTCGGCGACAGCCAGTTCCCGTTCAATCTGGCGCGTCCGGAAGCCATCGATTACCAGATGGAAAACTACCCGGATACTGCTAAAGCTTTGCACGACGTGCTGGTGCTGCCGTGGAACGAAAAATATACCGACGAACACGTGGAATATATCGCCGATAACGTCCGCGCCGTAGTTGAGGCGTTGAGGAAATAAATTATCCAAGATGAACACAGATAAACACGGATAAGAAGAAAAAATCTGTGTGCATCTGTGTTCATCTCTGGACAAAAAATCTTATGAAGAAATTGAAATTTGGATTAGTTGGAGCGGGCGGTATCGCCCAGGCATATGCCCAGGCCTTTAATGAAAGCACTTGCTGCGAACTGGTTGCTGTCGCCGATGTGCGCGAAGAATCAGCCAAAGCGCTGGCAGAGATCGTGGGCGGCAAGGCCTATGAATCGTACCAGGCGTTTATTGAAAATAGCGTGGAGCTCGATGCTGTGATAGTCGCTACTCCGCCGACCACGCACGCTGAGATCGCCTGCTATTTTATGGAGCGCAAAATTCCCGTGCTCTGCGAAAAACCCCTCTGCACCACCGTCGCCGAAGCCGAAAAAATGATCCGCACCGCCGAGGCAAATTCGGTGCTGTTTACTATGGCTTCGAAGTTTCGCTATTGCGACGACGTGATCAAAGCCAGGGGAATTGTCGCTTCGGGAACGCTCGGCGAAGTCGTGCAATTTGAAAACGCTTTTACCGCCAAGGTCGATATGTCAAAACGCTGGAATTCCGATGCGAAGGTTTCCGGCGGCGGCGTACTGATCGATAACGGCACGCACTCCGTCGACATCATTCGCTATATGCTCGGGCCGGTAGAGTCCGTGCTGGTGGTAGATTCGGGCAGCACGCAAGGCCTGTCGGTAGATGAAAACGTCAAGATGTTTGCCAAGACGAAAGACGGCATCGTCGCCAGCGTCGATCTGACCTGGGGCATCAATAAAGAGCTGCCTTATTTCATCAGCATCTACGGCACGAACGGCACGCTGCATATCGGCTGGCGCGAATCGAAATACAAACTCAATTCCAGCCCGGACTGGACCGTCTTTGGCAAAGGCTATGACAAAACGGCCTCGTTCAAAGGCAAGATCGAAAACTTTGCCGGCGCTCTGCGCGGCAGCGAAGAACTGCTGATCCAGCCTTCGGATGCGATGGCTTCCGTGCAGGTGATCGAAGCCGCTTATAAGTCACTTAATCAGAATCTGTGGCAAGTGGTGATTGAGAAAGCAGCGTCAGCTAAAAGCTAGGAGTTAAAGAAAAGGAGGAAATTGAGGCAAAAAGGAAAAGATGATTTCCACTAATTTCCCTCCTTTTCCCTTAATTTCCCTTCTTTCCTTGATCTTATGGTTCGCATACATCCGACAGCAATAATCGAAGATAACGTCCAGATCGGCGAAGGCACGAGCGTGTGGGACAACGTCCACATTCGCCACGGCGCCGAGATCGGTGAAGAGTGCATCGTCGGTGAAAAATCTTATATCGCCTACGACGTAAAGATCGGCAGCCGCGTAAAGATCAACGCGATGGTTTATATCTGCGCGGCAGTGACGATTGAAGACGGCGTGATGATCTCTGCCTCGACGACCTTTACCAACGACCGCTTTCCCCGCGCGACCACGCCGGACCTGAAGCAACTGCGAGATTCAGCTCCGGACGAGCACACGCTGCCGACACTGGTCCGCGAAGGAGCGACTATCGGAGCGGGCTGCACTATCGGCAACGACCTGGTGATCGGCCGCTGGGCAATGATCGGGATGGGTTCGCTGGTTACCAAAAGTGTTCCGGATTTTCACCTGGCGATCGGCTCGCCGGCGCGCTCGATCGGCGCGGTCTGCAAATGCGGACAGCTTTTTCATAAGTTCGATGACGAAACCGGTAAACAAACAGTGAAATGTACCGCGTGCGATCTGAGTTATGAGATCGAAAACGAGAAAGTGAAAGACCTGTAGGGGCAGGGCTTGTCCCTGCCCGTTTGCGGGCGGCCACAGGTGCCGCCCCTACAAATTTACCAATGCCTCAAAAAAGTGCCCCAAAAATAGCAGTTGTCGGTTCAGGGTTTCTCGGCCTGACGCTGGCGCTGCGGCTGGCCAACGCGGGCGCAAAAGTGACCGTGTTTGAATCCGCCGGTGAGATCGGCGGGCTGGCAAGCGCATGGCAGATCGGAGATGTTGTTTGGGACAAGCATTACCACGTCACGCTGCTTTCCGACACGCACACCCGCAAAATTGTCGAGGAAATAGGGCTCGGCGATGAATTTGAATGGGTCGAGACCAAGACGGGTTTTTACACCAACGGCAGGTTGGTTTCGATGTCCAACACGATGGAGTTTTTGAGATTTCCGCCGCTCGGCATAATTTCAAAACTACGCCTCGGCGGTACTATCTTTCTTGCTTCAAAGATCAATGACTGGAAAAAGCTGGAAAAAATTCCGGTCGAAAAATGGCTGACGCGCCTTTCCGGAAAAAAGACTTTCAACAAAATGTGGCTGCCGCTGCTCAAAGCGAAATTGGGCGAGGCTTATCGGGAAACTTCCGCTGCATTTATCTGGGCGACGATCCAGCGGATGTATTCCGCGCGCAGATCGGGCCTGAAAAAAGAAATGTTCGGCTATGTGCGGGGCGGTTATGCGCAAGTTCTGAAACGTTTTCAGCAGACACTGCACAAAAAGGGCGTGAAAATTCGCCTGGGGACAAAGGTGGTGGAAATCGCCAATGACAGCGGCCAGCCTTCCGTAATTTTCGCGGATGGAACGACGGAGCGGACAGAAAAGTTCGATAAGGTGATCTTCACCGGCCCTTCTAATGTCGCGGCAAAGGTCATCCCGCAGCTTGGCGCAGAAGAGAAAGAAAAGTTGAACGGCATTAAATACCAGGGGATCGTTTGCGCTTCGGTGCTGATGAAAAAGTCGCTGTCAAATTTTTATGTCACAAACGTCACCGATGAAACGCCTTTTACGGGCATCATCGAAATGTCGGCGCTGGTCGATAAAAAAGAATTCGGCGGAAACGCCCTGGTCTACCTGCCGAAATACGTCGCGTCCGATGACAAGCTTTTTGAAAAAAACGACGAAGAGATCCGGCGGATATTTTTATCCGCTCTGGAAAAAATGTACCTGGATTTTCATCGCAGCGACGTGGTGGAATTTAAAGTCTCGAGAGTGCGGCAGGTTTTCCCGATCCCGGTTGTCGACTATTCACAGAAGCTGCCCGAGATACAAACTTCGGTAAAGGGAGTTTATGTCATAAATTCCGCGCACATCGTCAATGGCACGCTCAACGTGAACGAGACCGTTCAATTGGCGGAAAATTTTTATAAAGAATATTTGGAGCAGGACGCGAAAAAAGGATGGGACGTGGACCTGAGATTTCCCGTTCGGCTGGTTCATCCTGTTTGATCTGTGTAGTAATGAGAAAACCGATCGCAAGCTTATCCCTGGACCTGGACAACAAATGGTCCTATATGAAAACCCACGGCGACGCCGGGTGGGAAAGCTTTCCGTCGTATCTGGATACGGTCGTGCCGCGCGTCACTCAGTTTCTCAAAGAGCGCGATCTGAATATTACTTTTTTTATCGTCGGGCAAGACGCCGCTCTGGATAAGAACGCCGACGCCATCGGGCAGCTTTCCGCCGCCGGGCACGAGATCGGAAATCACAGTTTTAATCACGAACCCTGGCTGCATCTTTATAGTGAAGAAGAGATCGTCAGTGAATTTGCCCGCACCGAAGACGCGCTGGAAAAAGTGACGGGACAGCGGCCGCGAGGTTTTCGCGGGCCGGGTTACAGCCTCTCGCCAACGGTGCTGAAAGTGCTGGCAGAACGTGATTATTTTTACGACTGCTCGACGCTGCCGACCTATATCGGGCCGCTGGCACGTGCCTATTACTTCTTTGCTTCCAAAGATTTAAGCGCCGCAGAAAAAGAAAAACGCAAACAGCTTTTCGGTAAATTCTCGGACGGTTTTCAGCCGCTCAAGCCTTACTTTCGCCGGATCGGCGAAAAGTCGCTGGTGGAAATTCCGGTGACCACGATGCCGCTCGTCAAGACGCCGATCCACGCCAGCTATGTGATCTATCTTTCGACATTTTCCAAAGTACTGGCCAAAACCTATTGGGCGACGGCGCTGGAAATGTGCCGCGCGACCGGCACACAGCTTTCGCTGCTGCTGCATCCGCTGGATTTTTTAAGCGGCGAAGATGCGCCGGAGCTGAAATTTTTTCCCGGGATGGATCTGCCGCTTGAGAAAAAACTGGAATTCGTCAGCGAAATATTGGAAGCGCTCGATAATAAATTTGAGATCGTAAATATGCGCGAGCACGCGGAAGAGTTTGCGCGTTCTGCCAAGCGGACGATGGGGGTAGAAGTTGGAATCGCTTAAACTCGAACAGCCTTTATCCATTTCCGTCGGGCGGAACCTGCGCGCATTACTTATCGAAATGCGCCCGCGTGAGTGGAGCAAGAACCTGCTGGTTTTCAGCGGCGTGATCTTTTCCAAATCGCTGACCGACACGCACAGCCTCTGGATCAGCCTGCTCGGTTTTATTATTTTTTGCTGTGCCAGCAGCGGCATCTATCTATTTAACGATCTGTGCGATCTGGCGCGCGACCGCCAGCACCCGGTCAAATGCAAGCGGCCGCTGGCATCGGGCGCGCTAAATCTGAACCTGGCGCGTTTTGCTCTGGTCATTTTGCTGGTGACGGCGACGCTCGGATCGCTGGCGCTGAATTATTCTTTCGCGCTGGTTATCGCGATCTATCTCACCACTTGTCTTTCCTATTCACTAAAGCTCAAAGACGTCGTTATTCTTGACGTGATCCTGATCGCCAGCGGATTTGTTTTGCGCGCGGTTTCCGGCGCGGTATTGATCGGTGTCAATGTATCGGAATGGCTGGTTCTTTGCACCTCGATGGTGGCGCTGCTGGTCGGCTTCGGCAAGCGCAGGCACGAACTTGCTCTGCTGGAAGACGGCGCGGAAAATCATCGCCGCGCGCTGGGAGAATACTCGATACATTTTGTCGATTCGCTGATGAACATCTGCGCCGGAGCTGCGGTTATCACTTACGCGCTTTATACCCGGGCGGATGAAACAGTCCTGCGTGTCGGCTCGCACGGAATGCTGCTGACCATCCCCTTTGTGGTCTATGGAGTTTTTCGCTACCTGTTTTTGATCCACCGCCGCAACGAAGGCGGCGACCCGGTCCAGATACTTTTTCGCGACCGGCCTACGCTTTTAAATCTGCTGCTGTGGATACTGACCGCCGGTTTTGTCATCTACCTTCCGAAGCTGTGGCACCTCGTTTGAGCCGGTATATGAGTAAGGCCAAAATTGTTCTTATTTTGATCTTTATCGCCGGGTCGCTGGTGCGGTTCGCCGATGTTTTTCGCCCGATCGATAAACCTTCGTGGCGCGAGTGCGACCTCGGCAGCATCTCTCGAAACTTTGTCACTGAAGGGTTTAACCCGCTCTACCCGCAGATAGATTGGCGCGGCGTGTCGCCCGGCTATGCCGAGATGGAATTTACGCTTTACCCGGCATTGATCGCGGGCAGCTACGAAATTTTCGGCATTTACGATATTGCCGGGCACGACTTTATCGGGCGCATCTGGGCGTTCATTTTTTCGCTGCTGACGCTGTTCTTTTTCTTTAAACTCGCCCGCTTTTATTTGGGCGAACGCTTTGCCGTTTTCGCCGCGCTCTTTTTTACGTTTAATCCGCTGGTAATAGAAATTTCCACCGCGATCCAGCCTGAAGGGCTAATGATCTTTAGCTATGTGGCGGCGGTGTATTTCTTTCTCCGCTGGCAGGAGAACGAAAAAAGTAAGTATTTTTGGCCGGCGGTTATTTTTACCGCGCTCACTCTTTTGGCCAAAGCGACCGCTGCACACATCGGAATATTTTTTGCGGTCCTGCTGCTGCAGAAATACGGCGCGAGCACTTTCAGGCAGACTAAGGTTTGGATTTTTGGCGCGCTTACTTTACTGCCTGCAGGCATATGGTACATCCACGCCAAAAGCCTCTGGAAAACTTACGGAAACTCGCTCGGCGTTTCCAATGAATATCACTGGATAGGGTGGGATTTTTTTACCAACCCGTATTTTATCGAAGGAATACTGCGGACGGAATTTTTTAAGGTCTGGATGATCTCGGGCCTGATCGTCGGCCTTTTTGCCATCTGGCGCGGAGCCGGTGAAAAAGTCACGCGGCATATGTTTTTGTGGCTGGCGGCGATCTTTGTCATTTATCTGGCCGCAGCGCGCACAACCGCTGATGACTGGGCCAGCTATTACCATATTTTTAGCGTGGCACCGGCGGCACTGCTTTTTGGATTCGGCCTGCAAAAACTTTGGGATTACTCAAAAGAGCCGCGCACTCAGATCGTTTTAAAAGGCGCGGTCATTGCGATGGTGGCGGGCTCCGCTATCTTTGCGCTGCTTTATGAAGCTGTTCGGGTGAGGGCGGAAATGCTCGAAAGACATCTGGCCGATAAAAGTTTTATCTCCGCGCAGCAAATAAAACCCGTGCTAAAAAAAGATGGGCTGATCGTGGCGTCCGGCGGTAACTGTTTTGATAAAGACGGTTACGCCCTGGCCTACAACGCGTCTTATATGTTTTACTGGCTCGGCCGCAAAGGGTTCAGCATTTGTGTCGAAGACCAGAGGCTCGAAAAGGTGCGGGAATTTTCCGCCGGCGGGGCCGCTTATTTTATCGCGCAGAGATCTCACTTGAACGACGCGCCGGGATTTGAAGCGGCGTTAAGAGAAAATTTCACGCTCGTTTCCGGCACGGAAGATTTTTTGGTTTTCGATATCGGTAATAAATAAAAGCGCTTCATGAAATGCCCGCTCTGCCAATGTATATCCGAAACGGCCTTTACGGTAAAAGGTTATTCGCTGCTCGACTGCCGCAAGTGCACGCACCGTTTTGCGGAAGTCACGGTCAGAAGTAACCACGCACAGGCCGTGTATGACGATTCATATTTTACCGGCGGCGGCGCGGGCTATCAGGATTACCTGCAGGAAGACAAGATGCTGCGGCAGCGCGGACGAATGTATGCGCAAAAATTGGAGAGCTATCTCAAACCGGGCCGGATGCTCGACGTCGGCGCGGCGGCCGGATTTATCTTGAAAGGTTTTACGGATGAAGGCTGGCGCGGCACTGGGCTCGAGCCGAATGAACGAATGGTTTCTTACGGCCGCCGGAAACTGGGATTGGACCTGCGCTGCGGCACGCTGGAAAATTTTGAGGCGGTGGGAAAATTCGATCTGGTATCGATGATCCAGGTGGCCGGGCATTTTTACCAGCCGCGAAAGGCATTTGAAAATGCCGCGCGCATCCTCGACAGCAAAGGTCACTTGCTGATCGAAACCTGGAACCGCGGTTCGTTTTCGGCGCGCGTTTTGGGCCGCCATTGGCACGAGTATTCACCGCCGAGCGTGCTGCACTGGTTTTCGCTGGAAGGGCTGAGCGATTTTCTGGCCGGGCTGGGTTTTGAAAAGGTCACGCATGGGCGCCCGCCGAAAAAGATCAGCGGCGGCCACGCCAAATCGTTGCTTAGATATCGTTTAGGTGATAGCTTTGCATTGAAATTGATTCCCGAAGAAATGTATTTTCCGTATCCTTCGGAAGACTTGTTTTGGGCGCTATACAGAAAAAAATAAATCCCGGAGACAGCGAAATGCCGCGGCAAACAAAAAGCGGGGCGTTCTTTTTTTCGTCCCCGAAATTTGTTCTGCTCTTAATGGCGGTTCACCTCGCCGTTGCCCTGCCCCTCGCCTATGCTTTAAACATCTGGGTTGACGAAGCCTCGACCCTTTACACCACCGGGAACATTTCTCACGCCTTAAACCATGCTATGGCGGACGAGCTGCAGGCGCCGCTCTATTTCTGGATGCTAAGCGTTTGGCGGCAGATCGACGGCTCGATATTTTTTGCCAGGGCTTTTTCGATACTTTGCAGCCTGGCATCCATCAAAGTTGCTTTTGATGTCGCCCGGCGTTTTTTGCCGGAATACGCGCGGAAATTTGCGCCTATTATTGTCGCCGTTTTCGCCCTGCACCCTTTGCTGTTTTGGGCGAGTACTGAGATCCGCGGCTATGCGCTGGTGATACTGCTTTCGGGGCTGCTGCTGCGTTTTTTTTACGACGCATACCTGGCGGAAAAACCGGCGCTAAAAGACCGTGTGATCTACATCGTGATCGCGGCTGTCTCGCTATACACCAATTATTTTCTGGGATTTATTCTGGTGGGAAATTTTTGCGCGCTGCTCGCGCTGCGGAAATTCCGGCAGGCCACGCATTATCTGGGGCATATGGCGATCGTCGGAGCTTTATTTTCGCCGCTGGGTTATGCGCTGGCCGGGCAGCTTGAAACCCGCACCCAGATGGGCGAACGGTCTTTTTTCGAGAGCGTACGAACCCTCTGGCAGCACCTGCAAACCTTTCTACTGCCGGTAAATATTTTTGGCGAAGAGGCAAATGCTCCGGCGTTTTTACGCCTGTGGATCTTTCGGCTGGGCGCGGCCGGAATAGCGATCTATCTTTGCGCCAAAAGATTCAAAGGACTCTCAGACAACACCATTGCCCTGGGAATTATCAGTTTGGTCCCGGCGCTATTTTTACTGGCGGTGGTCTGGCTGCTTGGTTCGGGTTACGCAAATATCCGGCACGCTTCGCTGCTGCTGCTGCCGGTAATAATGTTTTTTAGCGCGCTGCTTTACGAAGCTTTTTCTAAAAAAGGCTTGTTAGTGTGGGCAATATTACTCGCTTTTTTCATTCCGTTTGCGACCTTACAGGAGTTTTCCGGGCAAGAATTTACCGGGCCAGGATCTACTGCGCCAGGATCTACTGCGCTGGTAAAACGCGGCGATTGGGAAAAAGCGGCGGCCTATGTTCAGGCAAATGAAAAGCCGGGGCAAACGATCTTGCTCTTCAAACCCTATGATTCGCTGGCCTTCAAAGTCTATTACAAAGGCCCGAACACAGTATTGCCCCGCGAAGGGTTTTTCACCTGGTCACAACAAAATCATTTTAATTTTACTGAAGCTACCGCAGCTTTGGATGACCAGACCAATTCCCTTATTTCACAAATACCGCCGGATACCGGCGAGGTGTGGCTGCTGACCGGCGAGATATGCGACCACCCGAAGACGCTCATCTCCTGCAGCGCTTTGGAAGAATACTTCTATTCAAATTACACTATGATTGACAGCAAAGAGTTCTATCTGGAAAAAATTCGTTTGTATCGAAAAAATAACATGCCCAAAAAATAATGGCAGTAAGAAAAATAACTGAATACCCCAACGACGTGCTCGGGAAGACCGGCGAGCCGGTGGTGAAATTTGACGCGGAGCTGGAAGCGCTCGCGGCCGATATGTTTGAGACGATGTACGATGCCGAGGGCGTGGGCCTGGCGGCGCAGCAGATCGGGCTCTCGTTGCGGCTTTTCGTGATGGATTGTGAGGGCGTCAAGCTTACCGCTGCCAACCCGGAGATCGTCGCCACCGAAGGCGAGCAATCCGGCCAGGAAGGATGCCTTTCTATCGGCAAAGTCCCGGCAGTGCTTACCCGCGCGGAAAAAGTTACGCTCCGCGCCCAGGATTTGAAAGGCGAATGGTTTGAACGCGAGGCCGAAGGCTATGCCGCGCGCTGTTTTCTGCACGAGACCGATCATTGCAACGGAAAACTCTTCGTCGACCACCTGCCGAAAATGCGGCGCGAGATGGTGATAAAAAGATTCAAGAAAGAAAAGAAGTGGGGTTAATTATTTAGCCTGTTCAGGCTCTGCAGATCGCTGATACCATCTTCCGCAAACCGCTGCAAAAACTCGACAAATATTTTGGCCGTCGCCAAGGCGTCGTCACCGGCGCGGTGCCGGTTTTCGATGGTGATGGAATAATAATCCGCCACGGTGTGGAGCCGGTGGTTATCGATATCCGGCAATAATTTGCGTGAAAGCTGGACGGTGCAAAGATGCGGATTGCCCAGCCGGTAGCCGTCAAAAACCTTGCCGATCTCGTGATTGATAAAGCGAATGTCGAATTGCGCATTGTGCGCCACCAGCACCGAATCGCCGACAAACCCCAAAAACTCATCGGCAACCTCATGAAACTCAGGCGCGCTGCGCACCATTTCGTCCGAGATCCCGGTCAGCTCAGAGATAAAAGCGGGTATCGGCATGAGCGGATTGATCAGGGTTTGATATTCGTCCACTATTTTGCCGCCGGAAACGCGAAAAGCTCCGATCTCGGTTATGCGGCAGGGCGGAACTTTTGCGCCGGTGGTTTCCACATCAAAAACCACAAAGTCGGTTTCGCTCAGCACCCGTGAATCGAAATCGCACGGCACCAGTTCAACGGTCAGCTCGTCGCTGAACTTCAAACGCGGATCGATCTGGATCAGATCAGAAACCAGCAGCTTGGCAAAATTCGGTTCGGGACGCGATATTTTCATAATGGAATCGACGATATCGACCACGGTAACCGGGCCTGTCGAAGATTCCAATAGAGCAATTGTGTCGCTGATCAAAACCGAGTTTGAGATGAGATTAGGATATGAAGACATCGCTTAGCTGAAGATTTTAGCACTTTATTTTCACGCCGCATAGAGCTTAGGGTATTTGATGGTGTCCTGGAGCTGCACGGGTTATCATCCGGAATAGATGATAACGGATAGATGACAGATCCTAGATCGAATCTCTCAGTTATTATCTATGATCTTTAATCTGTTCCGAATGGTTATTTTATCCCGATTATTTTACCGCCCCGCGAAAAACCGCGAAAAACCGCGCTAAAGCATAGACTCAAAAGTGCTTTTCGGAGAAAATACTTTTTAAGATGACCGAAGCCGAAATTCTCGAACATTTCCGAAGTACCAATGCCCTGCTCGAAGGGCATTTTATTTTGTCCAGCGGCTTGCACAGCTCGACCTATTTGCAATGCGCGCGGGCGCTGCAAAACCCGTCGGACGCACTGCGGTTCGGGCTGGCGTTGGCTGATAAGTGCGCCGGGCCCAAATTTGACGGGGTAGTTTCCCCGGCCATCGGCGGCCTGGTGATCGGTTTTGCGACGGCGCAGGCACTGGGCGTGAGGTTTATCTGGACCGAGCGTGAGGGCGGCGTGATGACGCTGCGGCGCGGGTTTACCGTCTCAGAAGGCGAGCGCTTTTTGGTGGTGGAAGATGTCATCACCACCGGCGGCTCGACGCGCGAATGCATCATGGCGATAGAAAACCTGGGGGCAAAAGTTGCGGCCGGGGCTTCGATCATCGACCGCTCGGGCGGGTCGGCCGATATCGGCGTTCCCCGCGTAGCCCTGGCGACACTGGAAGTGGAAAGCTTTAAGACGGAAAGCTGCCCGATGTGCGCGCGCGGCGATGAAGCTGTTAAACCGGGAAGCCGGAAGTAAACGGTTTAGAGTTCAAACTTTAGTTTGTTTTTTGATCCTGGAAATAAGACAAGCTGAAGCTTGAACTCTAAACTCTTTGTTCAGCTTTGATATCTCCGCGCCAGGGGTTACTATTTTTTCGGGCTTATCTCAGAATGAATTATCGCCTTTTGTTACAATACGACGGCACTGATTTTCACGGCTGGCAGGTGCAGGAAGGGCTGCGCACAGTGCAGGGAGAATTGACCCGTGTGCTTTCCATGCTGGAGGGCGGTGACGTTCACGTCAGCGGTTCCGGGCGGACCGACGCCGGCGTTCACGCCGAAGGGCAGGTCGCCAACGTAAAATTGACAAAGGCGTGGGACCTGGAAAAATTGCGGCACGCCATCAATGGAAACCTCTGGTACGACCTGCGGGTTTTTGCGGTCGATAAAGTGGCGGATGATTTTCACGCGCGCTTTTCGGCCCGCAGCAAAACATATCTTTACCGGATCATCAATGCCCCGATCATATCGCCTTTCTGGTGCCGCTTTGCGCATCTGGAAACACGTCCGCTGGATGTGACGCGGATGAATGAAGTGGGACGCAGTTTTCTCGGCCTGCATGACTGGACGGCGTTTTCCGCGGCCCAAAGCGATACCGAATCGCGTGTCCGCACCATTTCCAGGGTGCTGGTCGAATCGCGCTGGGACGACCGGGCCAACGCCAGCCTGATCCAGTTAAGCGTGACGGCCGACGGTTTTTTAAGGTACATGGTGCGCTCGATAGTAGGCACGCTGCTGGAAGTAGGACGCGGCGAAAAAAGCGCCGAGCTGATCCAGGAAGCGATCGTGACCGGCGACCGCAAACTCTGCGGGCCGACCGCACCGGCCAACGGCCTGACCCTTTTGGAAGTGCGCTACGATTAACTATCAACTATTAACTATTTTTCATATATCTAAACAGTTAATAGTTGATAGTCGGCGTGATTAAATTTAATGCTCAAACATTTCAAAGAAGTTGTTAAACCCGGCACGCCCGAGGCGGAAGCTTTAAAGCAGGTGGATTGGGCGCGCATCCCGCAGCACGTGGCGGTCATTATGGACGGCAACGGGCGCTGGGCGGCGCGGCGGGGAAAACCTCGCATCTTCGGGCATCGCGCCGGCGCCGAATCGGTCCGCGTGATCGTAGATTCAGCCGCGCGGTTGGGCGCCAAAGCGCTGACGCTTTATGCGTTTTCGACCGAAAACTGGAAACGCCCCGAAGACGAAGTAAAAGCGCTGATGCGAATGCTCATCCGCTATTTGAATAACGAGCTGGAAAAGGTCCATAAGCAAGGCATTCGTTTTCAGGCGATCGGACGGCTCGATGCGCTCGCGCCGAAAGTGCGCAAAGAAATACTGCGCGCGATGGAGGTCACGAAAGATAATAAGGAAATGACCTTGAGCGTGGCGCTAAACTACGGCGGGCGGGCCGAGATCGTGGATGCCTGCCGCGCGGCCGCGGAAAAAATTTTGCAAAACGGCGCAGATACGCAAAAGATAACCGAGGAAATGATCGCCGAAAACCTCTACACCCGCGGGCTGCCTGAGGTGGACCTGATGATCAGGACCAGCGGTGAATTTCGCATCTCAAATTTTCTGCTCTGGCAACTGGCCTATAGCGAGATCTATGTGACGCCGACACTTTTCCCGGATTTTCGGCTGAAAGATTTTTTGGAGGCGGTGCTGGATTTTCAGCGCCGCGAACGGCGCTTTGGCGGTATCGGCAGTGCCAACAGTGCCAGCACCGTGAAATAATTATTTTATGAACCGACTTTTAACCGCGCTCATCGCCTTGCCGATACTGATAGCGGCGATCATCCTGCCGTACTTTTTCCCGTTCGAATACGCCGCCAAACTTCCTTTCGTGGTCATCGCCGCTGCCGCTCTGCTGGCGGGAATGTATGAATTTTTTTCTCTCACGAAAAAGATGGAGTTAAAGGCGGATGCCACAGCCGGCATTTTAGCGGCGGCGGTCCTATTCATTGCATTTCTTTTTGATTCGCCCGCCAAGGCTGACAATTTTTTTGGCATCGCCGTCGTCAGCGCCATCTTAATAATCCTCATCTCGCAGGCTTTCCGCTTTCGTGTAGATTTCAGCAAGATGCTGATCGGCACCGGCGTCACGCTTTTAGGCATCTTTTATTTATTTTTTCTCGGCGGGTATTTGGTGTCTTTGCGGATGACGCTGGAAACGCGCGGGTCGCTTTCCACTAACCTGCTTATCTTCTTTTTCCTGGTCCTGTGGATCGGTGACAGCCTTGCTTATTACAGCGGGAAATACCTTGGCAAACATAAACTCGCACCCAAGATCAGCCCGGGTAAAACGTGGGAAGGCTGCATCGGCGGGATGCTCGGCAGCCTCGGCGCGGCCGCGTTGGCAAGCTATACCTTCTTTCCCGAACTGCCGCTGCAGGCTTCACTGCCGCTTGCCGGCGCAATGAACGTGCTGGGCGTGCTGGGCGACCTGACCGAAAGCGCGATCAAGCGCGGCGCCGGCGCCAAGGACGCCGCCAGCATCCTGCCCGGCCATGGCGGTTTTCTCGACCGCCTGGACAGCCTCCTCTTTAACGCCCCGCTGATATATTATTTCGCCCGAATTTACTGGGCTTAGTGTAGCGCTGCCGTCCCGGCGGCTGTCCTGCGAGGAAGCCAGCGAGATGCTGGCGCTACTAATACGTGTTTGAGTACACGTGAGTGGTGTTTCCCACCTCGAAGAATTCCTCGGTTATCGACCCGTTTTCTGAGATCGTCAGCGTGGCAAATCCGTTTAAGACACGGTGGCTGTCCGGCCGGCTCGGATCAGGCGTATGCGCGTAATAATCAACATACGGGCCCGGTATTCCCCAACCGTCACCAAAAGGAATGGCACCATGGCCGACACAGCGCGAGAGAGTGTTTCTTCCTGTCTTGGTGGGTGATTTGTAGACGATAGCGTTGTGAATGTGTCCCCAATACCACGCTGCCGGGTCACCGCCCAGAGCAGATTTCACCTCATTGCAGATCAAGCTGTTTTCATCTGCGCCGCTGGCGCTAAGGCCAGTGTGATGCGTCATCACGATGGTTTTATCGGGTGCGAGCCCCAAACCCTGCATCCATGTCGCCTGAATTCCCGAGTTGCCGCCGATGCTGCCCTGCATATAAAAATGCGAGGTCGTAAAATAAGCCGAGTCGAGCCCGAGCAGTGTCCAGCCGCAGTATTTCAAGGCGAAATAGCTGAGGTGATTTTGCTGAGCAAACCGCGCATCGGCCAGCGCCTTGTAATAACCTTTGGCGCCGCCGTACATTTCATGGTTTGAATTGAGCGTGAACGACGTGCCCGGCGCCTGTTGTTCCGCTGTCGGCCAGACATTAAGAAAATTATCCTGCTCTTCGTTTAGCGGAAAGAAAAGGTCCGCGGTTCCGGCGTAATACACATCGCCGAGGTGAATGATGTAGTCGGGCTTGGGCGTCATCGCCATGATCTGATCTATCACACTTTGCGCCGCCGATCCGCTCTCGTAAAATCCGGTTCCCCAATCGCCGACGATCGCGATCCTGACCTGTCCCGCTGTCGCGCCGGTAAGCGCGATAGGCGTCACTTGCGCCGGCGGCAAGGTGTTGAACGCTGCGCGGTCGTCCGCGTATTTAACGACCAGGTAATTTAAATAAGCCCACATCCAGTGCGGGTCCAGTTGCTCATAAGTGCTTTCGCCAAAGATGGTGCCGTCATCGGCCGTTACGCCCGTTGTCCTTGCGCGGGCGACGAGCGCGTTATAATTGTCCGTGCTGAATTTGTCGGGAATGAGAATGGTCAAAATAGTCCAGACCCCTTTCAGGATCGGGTTTGAATCTATGTAAACTGAAATGAACCCAGGCGGGTTTTTGATCCAGTAAGGCACCAACCCCAATTCCATCGTTCCCTCACCACCCGGGTCCGGCGGAACAGTCCCCTGCCAGATGCCGTTATTGACCATCAATTGGATCAGTTCATATTGGCTGGCTTCGAGATAAGTAACGAGGTCAAAGATCGATGTTGTGACCGACGGGATAGTGCGAAATTGCCGGATAAAGTCATTTTCCAGATCGTCTAAAAAATTCATTCTCTTCCTCTCGTAAAAACGGTCTTTGTACAAACGGGCAGCTACCTAAAGCTGTGTGTTCGCATCATTTCGGAATAGATAAAAAATGACAGATAATAACTGAAAGATTCGATCTATTCCCTTCTCAGCACAACTTTAGGACAACACTTGCAAACGGGAAAAACTCGCGGTTCCGGTGCGCAGTTTACCAGCTTATCTGAAAGATTCAAAGAATTTCCCCGTATCCCGGCCGGTTTTTTGGAAACGGCTCTTTTGCCTTTTTCCGCGGTTCGTGGTTAATTTGTGAAGCTGTCACTTTTCAGCCGTTTTTAGTGCGAAAAAGTGTTTTATGGCGGAAAAAGGCATATCAATTTTAGGCTCTACCGGTTCCATCGGCTGCAATACGCTGAAGGTGATCGAATTTTTGCGTGAGCCGGAATTTCGTGTTGTCGCGCTGGGCGCGGGTGAAAACATCGGCAAGCTGGCGGAGCAGATCGCGCGTTTTCAGCCGGAGCTGGTTTCGGTCAAGAATGAAAGCTGCGCCGAGAAACTGCTCGCCGCTCTGTTTGAACTGGACGCCAAACCGCCGCGTATCGAACTGGGCGAGGCAGGCCTGGTCGCCGTAGCCACACATGAACAAGCCGAGACGGTCGTTTCCGCCACCGTCGGCGCCGTCGGGTTTGTGCCCACCTTAAGAGCGATCGAAGCGGGCAAGCGTATCGCCCTGGCTAACAAAGAAACACTGGTGATGGCCGGAGAATTGATGACCGCCGCGGCAGTGAGGTCCGGCGCGGAAATTCTGCCGGTCGATTCCGAACACAATGCGCTGCATCAATGCCTGCGCGGTGAAAAAAAGTCGGAAGTAAAACGGTTGATCCTGACCGCTTCCGGCGGCCCTTTTCGCACAAAAACCAGAGAAGAGATCGCCGCGGCCACGGTCTCTGAAGCATTGGACCACCCGACCTGGAACATGGGCGACAAGATCACCATCGATTCCGCTACGCTGATGAACAAAGGGCTGGAAGTGATCGAGGCGTACTGGCTATTCGGATATGGCGCGGAGCGGATAGATGTAGTGGTTCACCCGCAATCTGTTATTCACTCGATGGTGGAACTGATGGACGGTTCCGTCATCGCCCAGATGGGCGTGACCGATATGAAACACGCCATCCAGTATGCGCTGACCTATCCCGACCGGAAACCGAATTGCACACCCCAATTGGACATTGCCAGGCTCTCCCAATTGACGTTTGAAGAACCCGATCTCGAGCGTTTCCCCTGTCTTGGATTGGCATATAGGGCCCTAAAAACCGGGGGCACGATGCCGGTGGCGCTTAATGCCGCTAATGAGGTAGCCGTGGAAGCTTTCTTAAAAGGCAATATTAAATTAAACGAGATCGCGCAAACTATTGAAAGCGTCCTGGATGGCCACCAACCTCGCCCCGCTGACAGCCTGGAAGCTGTTCTTGCCGCCGATAACAGCGCCCGGACAGCGGCTCGTGAAATTTTTGCTGCCGGGAGCGTTCTAGTCGGAGCGCGGACGGCTCGTCCGCAAGATCGCGGAGCGGTCTAAATATTCATATAAATGGAAACACTGAGGCCTTAACTGCGGACGAGCCGTCCGCGCTCCCAGTAAAAACTAATTTGACTCAATTTAACAGGCGACATACACTTTATTTACTGCCTGTAGTCGGGCGGAAAGGCATTTTTTAATGGGCTTTTTAGCAATAATTTTTTACTACGTTCTGGTACCCCTGTTCATTCTCGGTATCGCTATCAATATTCACGAGTTCGGCCATTTTATTATCGCCCGGCTTTTTGGGATGCGCGTCGAAGCTTACTCGTTTTTCGGCCTCGGACCGCGTATCTGGGGATTTAAGTGGGGACACACCGATTACCGGATCAGCGCCATTCCGCTCGGGGCATACGTAAAACTCTACGGCGACGAATCGAATATGGGTCTAGAGGGCGGTGAATCAGAAAAACCGGACCTCAAAGAATGGATGGATGAACGGGATATCGCCAAGGCCGACGCGGAAAAACCCGTCGTCGAGCGAGTTCCGAATTCGGAGCTTTACGAGCTGCGGCCGCGCTGGCAAAAATTTTTGGTAATGCTGGGCGGGCCGTTCATGAATATCATGCTCGCGCTGGCCATTCCCTTCGGAGCAGCTTTGTTATACGGCATTCCATCTATGCCCGCCCCGATCGTGGGCGTGGTCAGGGCCGGCAGCGACGCGGAAAAACAAGGGATAAAGGAAGGCGACCGCATTGTCACATTTAACGGCACGGAAAACCCGACCTGGAGAGCCGTGCAGATCGAAGCCTTTCTCTACCCGGATAAGCCGCTGGCAACGACGGTAGACCGCAATGGACAGCGCATTCAATTAGAGCTGACCCCGCGGCGGCAAAAGACCTTTGGCGGACAGGAAGGCGGCGTCATCGATATGGACGTCGATATGGGCGCTATGCCCGCGATCGTGGGAGATGTCAGCCCCGATACGCCCGCGGCCGAAGCCGGGCTGCAAAAAGGCGATCGCATGCTGGCGATCAACGGCACCAACGTCCGCAACCCGCAACAAGTGTCCGGCCTGGTCCAGCAGTTCAAGGCCGAGCCGATCAAGCTGTTGATAGAGCGTGACGGCCAGACAAAAGAAATTACCGCCCTCGTCAGAAGATTGCCGGACGGCACCGAACGATTGGGATTCGGATTTTTGCTTCCCGATCTTCCCCTTGAACCGGCTACGCCGTACACGGCGCTGCAGCATTCGGTCGGGGTAAATGTTCTGACGATCAAAACCATCGGCACTGTCCTGGGACAAGTATTTTCCGGACAGCGCTCCGCCCGCGATGCAGGCATATCCGGCCCGGTCGGAATCTTTCAGCAATCAGCCGAAGCCACCCGCGCGCTGGGCTGGGAAGGCGTGTTTGTCATCCTCTCCGGCATCAGCCTGAGCCTGGGCGTGTTTAATTTGCTGCCGATCCCGATGCTCGATGGCGGCCAGATAATGGTGCTGGGTATCGAAAAAGTTCTTTCCTGGTTCGGGAAAACACTTTCGATGGTGGCCAAGGAAAGGATCCAGCTCACCGGGCTGGCGGTGATACTGCTGCTGATGGCGTTTGTTTTCTTCCTGGATTTTTCGAGGATCGCTTCGAACTTCTCATCTAAAGAGCCGGCGCCCGCGGCGAATAGCAACACCAGGTAATTTATGAGAAGAACCTCAAAAGCGGTCATGGTGGGCAGTGTCCAGGTCGGCGGCGGCGCGCCCGTCTCCGTGCAGTCGATGACGAAAACCGACACTACCGACGTGGCCGGCACTCTGAAACAGATCGAGGAAATGGTGGCGGCCGGATGCGAAATAGTTCGCATTGCCGTGCCCGATAAAGACGCCGCGCTCGCGCTTCCCAATATCTGCAAGCAGGTCAAAGTACCGATCGTCGCGGACATTCACTTTCACTACAAACTGGCGCTAATGGCGCTCGACGCGGGAATAGACAAGCTCCGGCTCAATCCCGGCAATATCGGTTCGATCGACCGCGTGCGCGAAGTTGTGCGCGCGACCGAAGCCCGTAAGATACCCATTCGCATCGGCGTCAACGGCGGATCGCTCGAGAAAGACCTGCTGAAAAAATACGGCACGGCCACGCCGGAAGCGATGGTCGAATCAGGCCTGCGCCACGTGCGCATTCTGGAAGACCTCGGTTTTTCCGATATCGTGATCAGCTTAAAAGCTTCTGACGTAAATCGCATGGTTGCGGCCTATCGTTTGATGGCTGAGAAAGTAGATTATCCACTGCACCTGGGCGTGACCGAAGCAGGCACACCGTTTGGCGGCACGATCAAGTCTGCCATCGGATTGGGAACGCTGCTGCACGAAGGCATCGGCGACACCATTCGCGTTTCGCTCGCCGCCGAACCGCACGAGGAAGTGCGTGTGGGCTGGGAAATCCTGAAATCTTTGGAACTGAGAAAGCGCGGCGTGACCGTCGTGGCCTGTCCGACCTGCGGCCGGCTCGATATAGATAATTTTGTCGAGATCGTGACCGAGATCGAACGCCGCCTGGCCTACGTCGAGGAACCGCTGCACCTCTCGATCATGGGCTGCGCGGTGAACGGCCCCGGCGAAGCACACGATTCCCAACTCGGCGTGACCTTCGGACGCAATGTCGGAATGATCTTTAAGAACGGCGTGCCCATGCGCAAGGTCGGCGGTGAAAATATCGTCGATGAATTTGTGAAGGAAGTGGAGATCCTGCTGGAAGAAGGCGAAAAGGCAAAGCCGCTTGCCCCCGCCTCAAACCTTGTCACGATCGGTTAGATTTTTTAACGGTTCAGAGTTCACGCTTCAGCGGGTCTTATTCTCCTGGAAAAGACAAACTAAAGTTTGAACTCTGAACCTTTTCCTTTTTCCAAGCCTACTATTAACTATCAACTGTTTACATTTGAGTACAGTTAATAGTTCACAGTGTATAGTTGATAGTTCAGTTTTTCTTTAAGGCCGATCAGGGGGTCAGTAAATTGAACGGGTAACCCGGAATATTTCTCAGCACCATATAGAGCAGCGAAAGCCCCAAAAATCCGTATAGCAGCCACGGCTTAAAAACTCCGTAGCCCAGGCCGCGTCCTCTTACTACTACCAGCGACGTCGAGAGCAGCACATACCCGAAAAGAAACGCGTAAAACGGCCAAAGCGCGTTGAAATGAAACGCCCCTAAAACATCTCCGTGCAAAAGCGCGTGAGCGCCGCGCGTCAGCCCGCATCCCGGACAAAAAATACCGGTAGCAGAATAAAGCGGGCAGGCGGGAAAGAACCCGGCCGTGACCGGATTGAAATATCCTACCACCGCGGCGACCGCGGCACCGGTAAAAAGTACCCCGCCGTTGATGATCCGTTCGGCGGTGGATGCTTTGAGCTTATTTTGCAGTGCCTGTTCCATTTATTGAGCAGAATATAGCCGCTTATTTATCCAATACATAATTATACACAATAAGGCCGTAAGCATTTACCGGCGTGCCGGAAACAGTAACGGGCCGGAACCTGGCTCGTTTCGCCGCGGCCAAAGAGGCCTGGCGCAGCAATGGATGGCCGGACAAAACTTTCGCCGAAATGACCTTTCCCTTTTTACCGATAGTGATCGAAACGTTTACCGGCCCGCTGACATTAATATCCGAAGCCACCAGAGGATAGGCCGGTTTTGGTAAATGCAGCGGTGTTGTTTTCGTCAGTCCATGACTAATAAACCTCAAAGTCGTGGTGATCTCTTTCTTTTCCAAACCGAAAGAAGCCAGATCATAAACAAGAGTGCCGGACACATTGATCGGCGGGCCGTTAATTAAGGTAGGCCTGAACCTGGTCTTTAGCGCGGCTTCTTCGGCAGGCCGGCGAAGCAGCGGGTGGCCGGAGATGGCCTTCGCTGAAATTACCTTACCGTTCATATCGATCAGGGCTTCAACATTTACCGGGCCCGACCCTTCCAAATCGTCCCGGTCGATCGAGGGAGGAAGCACGGGGGCAGGCAGCGGCGAGATCGCTTTTTTATTCAAGACGCCTGTTTTGATGACCGGCACCCGCGGCCTCGTCTCAGGGGTTTGAGCCGAGATCGATACCGCAGTGAACAAAAGTAGAAATAGAACTCCCGCTAAGGCTTTGTACTTCATCGTTCTTCCTCCGCTTAGTTTATTCTGAAATAAAAATTACTTGCTTTGTTGATTAGACACCGCGGAAGGATTTTTGTTCCGAAGAGATTTATTTAGCCGCGCTCATAAAAAGCGCATCGGTGGCGATCTTGCGGTTGATATTGACGAGCAGGTTTTCTCTGACGCGTTCGATCTCGGTGATAAAAAAGGTGAGGTCTTCGGCCGCGGCGTTTTCCGCGCAGCGAGCGAGCCTATCGTGGAGGTCGGTATTTATCAAAATGTCTTTTGCCCGGCCTTTTTTCAGTTGCCAGACATCGCGCAGCAAACTCTGCAGGATCTCCAGGCGCGGTTCGTAATCGTCCTTCATCCGCGCGTCGCCCATTTCTTCGGCGGCCCTCAGCAGCGCCGTGCGATCGCGCCCCGTTGTTCTTGCTTCGACAACTTCCATCATTGCCATGCGATGTGCGCGAAATTCTTCACCGTTCATTTCCAGCGCGCGCCCCAGGCTTCCGCCGGATATTCGCGCGGCCACCGGGGCATCTTCCGGTGAAAATTCTTTGGTCTGCAGCAAAAACTTTTCGATCTCGGTTTCGGCTATCGGCTGAAACCGCATTACCTGGCAGCGTGAAATGATGGTCGGTAAAAGCGAATTGTAACGCGAGGTGATAAGAAAAATGTGGGTCGTCGGCGGAGGCTCTTCCAGCGTTTTTAACAGCGCGTTGGCGGCCTGCACGTTCATCTTATCGGCATCCTCAACGATAAAAAATCGCGCTTTGCCTTCGTATGGGCGAAAATTCGCTTCGCGTTCGAGCGCGCGGATCGCATCGACCAGAATATTTCTCCGAAAAGCAATTACCTGCCCCACATCGGCATGCTCGCTGATAAAAATTCGCTCGTAATCGTCTTTTTTATCCGAAGTGGGAAAAACGAATTTACCGACCCTCTTACAAACACTACACTCTCCGCAGGCACCGAAAGTTTCAGTCCCGGCACAGAGAACGCTCCGCGCAATTTCCAGCGCAAATTGTTTTTTTCCGACACCGTCAGGCCCGGTAAAAAGCAAAGCGCCCGGCAGCCTGCCCGAGGCGAATATGCGCCCGAGGAATTCCTTGATCTCTGTATTTCCGATAAGCCTGTCGGGCATTTTATTTTTTTATATGCTGCGCCAAAAATTCCGTCACTACCGGCATCGTTCGCCGGTGGAGCTCATCGGGCGGGACATTGGCCTCGATCACCCGAAACCGTTCCGGGTCGCGGCGGGCGATCGCCAGATAACCTTCGCGCGCAAGCTCGTGAAATTTCGTTTTTTCCTTGTCCAAACGATCGCGCGTTTTACCGGAGCTTATCCGCCGGTAGGTGCGCTCCAGAGCTTCCTCTACTGAAATATCATAAAAAATTGTCAGGTCGGGTTTCAACCCGCCGGTGGCGAGTTCGATGACCTGTTCGACCAGCTCGGAAGAAAATCCGCGCGCCACGCCTTGATAAACGCGGGTCGAATCGGCATAACGATCGGAGATAACTATTTTTCCTTCAGCGAGGGCGGGACGTATCAGGTGCTGCACATGCTGGGCCCGGTCGGAAGCAAAAAGCAGGATCTCAGCCATCGGGTCGACATCTTCGTGGAGCTCAAGCACGGCCTGGCGCACGATCCGCCCGATGTTGGTATCGCCGGGCTCAAAAGTGGTGACGACCTCATAGCCGTCCCCGCGCAGAGCTTCCGCCAGCAGACGCATCTGGGTGGATTTTCCGCTTCCGTCAATTCCTTCCAGCGTCAAAAAAAGTCCTGTTTCAGTCATCGCTGCAGGACCTTAATCTTTTTTATGGTCGTCGTTTTTCCGGGCTAGTGAAATTGTTGAAATGGCGTGTTTAAATATCAAAACATCTTGCGTGCCGTCATCAAGCAAAACCGAGAATTTATCAAAACTCTTTATCCGGCCGGAAAGAGTGGCTCCATGCAAAAGATGGAGTGTGACGGGCACTTTCTCGCGGCGCGATGAGTTTAGAAACGCATCTTGTATATTTTGAGGAGAAGCTTTGTCCACGCGTTTAGGTCCTTCTATTAATTCTTGCTACGAAACATATTACATCAAAAAATTATTTTTTTCACAAAAAATTCATAATAAAAATTAGCAACAAATCATGCTAAACGCATCATTTCAAACAAGATATATTTAATGTGGGGATCAGAACCGAAGGCGCTTAACCAGATAACGCCTTCTTCGCGGCGAAACCAGGTAAGCTGTCTTTTTGAGTAATGCCGGACATCGAGTTTGGTCTGTTCGACCGCGCTTTCGAGGGTTCTTTCGCCGCGCAGAAACTCAACTGCCCGCCGGTATCCGTGGGCGCCCAGCGCATTTGAATCATCAGGAACACCCATTTCACGAAGGCGTTTTACTTCTTCGATCAAGCCGTTTTCAAAATGAACTGCCGTCCGCCGGTTTATTCGCTCATAGAGCTCCGCGCGCGGCGGGCCCAGCGCAAATATTTGCAGCCGCGCGGCGCATTCCGGCGGCGCCTCACGCCTGGGTTTCACTTCCGAAAATTGTTCGCCGGTTTGAAAGAAAACTTCGAGCGCTCTTTGCACCCGCACATAATCTCGCGGGAAAAGCAGCTCGGCGGATGCCCCGTCAACTCTTCTGAGCATTTTATGCAGATGCTCCGCGCCTTTTTTTAATCGAATGCTTTTAAGTTTCACGCGCAATGCTTCGTCGGTTTTCGGCCCTTCAAAAAAAGGCCGGCGCAGAGCGCGCAAATAAAAACCGGTGCCGCCGGCCAGGATGGGGATATTGCCGCGCGCTTCGATCTCGGCGATCTTCGCCACGGCATCTTTTGCCCAATCGGCCGCCGTGTAATTTATGCGCGGGTCGATATAATCGAGCAGGTGGTGCGGCACTCCGCGACGCTCTTCCAGCGGCACCTTGGCGGTGGCGATCTCGATCTCTTTGTATATCTGCACCGAATCGCAGTTTATTATTTCACCCCGTCCACCCCCGTTGACGCCCACCCGCAGCGCAAGCTCGATAGCAAGCTCGCTCTTACCGGACGCCGTCGGCCCCACGATCGCATAGATTGGTTTATTATCCGCCACTTAAAGAACACAGAATATCACAGAGGGATTGAAGAAAATAAACTATGCACTATTAACTGTTCCCGGAGAATTTCTGAAAGACAGTTAATAGTTCACAGTGCATAGTTGATAGTTGTAACCCGGGGAGAGCGCGGGCACCTTGTTAATAAATCATCATCCGCACCAACGCAAATGCTACTATGACGGCCAGTAAAATCAGCGAGCCTTTTATTTGATTGCGGGAGAAACTCATTTCATTTAGTTATTTGAACGGGAGCGCTGCCGTCGGCATTGGCGATATAAATATGGGTGCTGGGAAACCTGCCCATTATATACGCGATCTTTTTTCCATCCGGCGAAAAGCGGGCAAAAAAGCTGTTGATATTGGCGGGCAAGCGCGTCACTCCCGTACCGTCGGCATTCATCGTGTATAAAAAACTTCCATCGACGTAAGAACCGCTGCCGTTCGTCTCACGGTTTGAACTGCTAAATAGTATCTGCTTGCCGTCGGACGACCAGCCGGGAAAAATATTATGGCCGATATTGGCGGTAAGTAAAATTTGATTTGAACCATCGGCGTTCATCACCCAAACCTGATCGCGGCGATCGCCTTTTTCCGTGTAATAGACCAGTTTTTTTCCGTTCGGAGACCAAACCGGATTGAAAAATCCGACCGTCGGATCATTCGTCAGACGTTTGACGTTCTGCCCGTAAGGATCCATCACATAGATCTGATATTTCTCGCCGTCGCGGGTGGAAACAAAAGCGATCTGCTTACCATCAGGCGAAACCGAGGGCGCTGTGTTTTTTCCCGAGGCCTTGGTCAATTGAAACAGGCCCGACCCGTCTTTTTTTGCGAAAAAGATGTCGGACGACTTATCCGCTTTATTGTCGGCGTTAAAAATAACGGAATTGCCGTCCCTGTTCCAGTCAGCGTAAAATTCATTTTTTGTATCGCCGGTGATCTTTATCAGGCCTGAACCATCTGCTTTGATGATGTAAATATCGGTTTTGAAATCGTTCGTCTTCTGATCGAAATCGCGCATCCCGGTAAAGACCAGGCTTTTGCCGTCCGGCGACCACTCGATTTGCTGGTGAAACATCACTCCGCCGCCCTGCGCAAATAATGGCGCCGCGGCAAAGATCATCAGTCCTAAGATACAGATCAGAATTTTCACGTTATTGCTCCTATGGTTCACGAAGTATCAAAATGTTTTTACGGCGGAAACCGCAAAATAGTTCAAATCATGCAAATCCTCCGTGGACTCTTCCTTGGCGGCTGCGTATTCAGCTATACTCATAATTACGCATATATTGAGGCCGCCACCCGTCAGTGGACAGGTCCCGGCCGCCGGACGGTAGATACCTGTTCGTTATCAAAATCATTTTTGAAAAAGGGGGAGAAATAAATGCTCGAATCATCATTTAAGGGCGTGGGAGACCTTAGTATCTTTACGCGCACGTGGCGCCCGGCGGAAACACCGCGTGGCGTGGTTGTGATTTCACACGGCTTTAACGCTCATAGCGGCCAATATTTTTGGGTAGCCGATCAATTTCTTGCTCAAGGTTTAGCTGTTTATGCGCTCGACCACCGCGGTCGCGGAAAGTCGGAAGGCGAGCGTTTTTACGTAGATAAATTTGCTGATTACGAAAACGATCTGGCAACTTTTGTCTCGATGGCCAAGGCCGAAAATCGGGATTTGCCGGTTTTTCTGCTCGGTCACAGCGCCGGCGGGGTCATCGCCTGCAACTATGCTCTGGACCATCAATCGGAAATTAACGGACTTATTTGCGAAGATTTTGCGTACCAGATCCCCGCTCCGGATTTTGTACTGGCCGTATTTAAGGGGTTAAGTTATATAGCCCCGCATTTTCAGGCGCTTACACTTAAGAACGAACTCTTTTCACGTGATCCGGAGGCGGTCGAATCATTGAATAACGACCCGCTTATCAAAGGCGAATCCCAGCCGCTTGAAACTCTGGCTGAGATGGTGCGCGCTGACGAAAGGTTGAAAAAAGGGTTTCCCGAGATCACTCTTCCTGTCTTGATAATCCATGGCGCGGCGGATAAAGTGACAAAACCGAGCGGAAGCCAGGAATTTTATGACAATGTCGGATCGACAGACAAGACGCTAAAACTTTATGAAGACACCTATCATGACCCGCTCCACGATATAAACAAGGAACTCGTCATGACCGACATCATCAATTGGGTCAACGAACGTATCCCGGCGGAAACATCCTCAGGCGCGGGAGCTTAAGACCGGGAGCGCGAATAGAGTATCAGTAGCGCCAGCGTCCCGCTGGCTGTCGTGTGGGCGTCCCGCCCACGCAAAATGCTGACGGCGGGACGCCGTCAGGACAGCCGCCGAGACGGCGGCGCTACGATCATTACATGATCTTTTTCTTCTGCAGCTTTTTGTGTAACTGAGTTACTTCGGTCAGCGCGGCGGAACCATACCACGGGTGGAATTCCGCTTCGAGATAGCCGCCGCTGATCAGCGGATCGCTTTCAACCAGTTTTTTAGCTTCCTCAACGGTCTTTACATTAAAAATAAAAAGCCCGCGCATTTCCCCGCCGTCCATAAAAGGGCCGGCCAGCGACAATTTTCCTTCGTCAGCCAATTTCATGATGTTTTTAAAGTGCCCGTCTTGCAGCGCTTCCATTGCTTTACCTTCCGGCCTCTTCGCTTTGCCGACGCGCAATATGGCAAAGACATACTGCTTCATTCCGTAATCGTCCGCGCCGGTCTTTTTGGCCAGCTCGGCATCGTAAGCATCAGCTGTGGCGCCCGGTTTCGCTGTTGTCTGAGCGCCGACGGTTATCGACACCGCCAAAATCATTAACGAGACTAAGAAGAAATATTTTTTCATTGAATTTACTCCGAATACTGCCGATCTTTTAAAACAGGAATAACATTTTTGCGGGTAGAATTCCAATCCGGTAAAGCTTGACTCTGCCTGCTCGCGGATATTATGCTGTGGAGCAGGCGTGCAGGCCGCCACCCGTCCGCGGACAGGACAGAGTCCACCTGAGAGCATTTTTCACTACAGGTTCCGTAAGCGAGAACCTCCTTTTCGCCCGGACTAGCGGACATCGGGCACGACGCTAAAGGAGGCTCGTTATGCTGGATGACCGTAATCTTCCCGTTCGCCCAAATCTCGAACAATTAAAACACCAGGCCAAGGACCTGCTGCGCGCAATTCGCAGCGGTGATGCGGCCGCGACCGAAGAATTCAACCAATTCCATCCGGGCCCGCCGGCGCCCGGCGAGGCGAAACTGGCCGATGCCCAACTCGCCCTGGCGCGCAGCTACCAGGCGCCCAACTGGACGCGCCTCGTGCAGGCTTGCAAATTGATCGACGCTATCTGGCGCGACGACGCCCAGGCGGTGCGCGAACTCGTGACAAAAAATCCTAACCTATTGCACGAACACGCAACCATCCGCAACAGTAATTGGGGGCCGCCGATGAGCTATGCGGCGAATCTCGGCCGCGATGAAATTATCAAAATGCTGCACGGGCTGGGCGCTACCGATCTGGAACACGCGATCGGCCGCGCCACGCTGCAAAGCAAGATCGGTACGGCAAAAATGCTGTATGAGATGATGGGTTCGCCCGCGGTGCCGGAAGATTCACTCGGCGGCCCGGCCTATACGCTGAGCGCCGCCGGAACCGAACTAATGCTCGAGCTGGGCGCGCGGGTGGTGGACGAAAACGGAAAGCGCCTGGCGCCGGTCGCGGTCGTGCTGGAAAGCGACAGCCGGAAACCGTCGGATAAACACGCGATACTGGAAATGTATGTTCAGCACGGGCTGGTGCTGCCGGACACGCCTACTATGGCGCTGCACCGCGGCCGCCTCGACCTGCTCGAAGAACATCTGCGCCGCGATCCAGATCTTTTGACGCGCACTTTTACTCACGAAGAAATTTACCCTCCTGATCTCGGCTGCAACGATGAAGTGCTCGCGACGCAAGGAACGCCTCTGGGTAACACGACGCTGCTGCACATGTGTGTGGATTATGATGAATTTGAAATCGCCAAATGGCTGATCGAACGCGGCGCCGACGTCAACACTCGAGCGGCGGTCGACGCGGACGGTTTTGGAGGCCACACCGCGCTTTTCTGCACCGTCGTCTCGCAGCCGAATTTCTGGATGAATTACCAATCTCGCGAGCAGGAAGCTCCTTTTACGGAATTATTATTGGCACATGGCGCGGATGTAACGGTTCGTGCTTCACTGCGCAAGCAACTCCACCCCGGCTACGCGCCGCGCTACGATCTGGAATTGCATGAATACCGCAATGTCACGGCTTTGGAATGGGGCGAAAGGTTTCACGCCAAGGTTTTTGTCAGCGAGCCGGCGATGAAATTAATCGTTGAACATAGCAAGCTGAAATAATTCGGAGTAGATGACAGATCATAGATGATAGCTGAGAGATCAGATCTATTATCTATCATCTGTCATCTATCAGTTATCATCTATTCCGAATTGAAATCCCGCAGTTTTAGGATTGCCAAACTGTAACTCAGGAAGGGTTGATCGGGCTTTCCGGATCGCTCTGAATGACCCGCTCAAGCGGGGTTCTGCCGCGAACGTCATAAAAATCTACGCGGCTTTCGATTTTTGCCTCCGCCAACAGAACTTCCGGCCTGGCCCCGAGCAGATTCAGCGTCTGAAATTTTGGATCTTTGGCGAGAAAGCGCGGCAGGATCCAAAACCATTGGATAACACCAAAGACGAACATCATGGTGAGATTCAAATACATCCCTTCGATGGACCTGGTATCCACTCCTAAAACTTCGCCTGTCATATACATCAGCGGCAACCCGAAAAGGCTCATCGGAAAAGAAAGTATGAACATCGTCACCGTGACCGTTCCCATCACATTTGCAAAAAAATGCTGCGGATCGGCCGACGAAGGCATAAAAACCGGCAGGAGCAAACAAAAACTGCTTATCAAAACCCAGATCTGGCTTAAACTCAATCTAAATCGTTCGTTCATTTCCCGCACCTCCTAAATCCATTTGTCTGTTTATTAGATACCGAAAGGGCCTGTTTAGTTCCACCTGAGGGAAGAAAATCGTGCTACATTTAGGCGAGAATGAAGTTGCTTGAGGTGTCGATAAAATGAAAGCGTCAGTATTCATTGCTACCAGTCTTGACGGGTTCATTGCGCGGCTTGACGGCGGGCTTGACTGGCTGCCGGAAAACCCCGAGCCGCATGGCTATGACGAATTCATCGCTACTGTGGACGCCATCGTGATGGGCCGCAACACGTTTGAGATAGTGCTGGGGTTTGGCGCCTGGCCGTTTGACGTTAAGCCGGTGATCGTACTCAGCTCAAGACCGTCAGAACTAAAAGCGCCCGACGGCGCGGTGTTTGAAGCGATGAGCGGAACTCCGCACGAGATCGTAGAGCGGCTCACCGAACGCGGCCTGAAACATCTTTATATCGACGGAGGAGTGACCATCCAGCGCTTCCTCGAGGCCGGACTGATCCAGCGTATGACCATCACCCGCATACCGGTGCTCCTCGGAAGCGGGATTCCCTTGTTTGGCGATCTATCACACGACATCCGTTTGGAACATATCGCCACCCGGTCTTATCCCAGCGGCATAGTGCAAAGTGAGTACGTGATAGCGACGTAAAAAATAAACACCCCTTTTTCCAGAAAGAGTAGCGCTACTTCCGCGAGGGGGTGGTTACTCTGCCAAATTGATCAAACATTCCTAAAATCCGCAGCCATTTTGCTGGTGTAACAGTTTCAGTGTGTGACACTGATACACCTGTTACAAAAATGTTCCAGAAATCCCGTAAAATTCACAAATCCGCGGGCTAAATTAAAAAAGAACATTGAGATCGGGAATTTGGGCACTGCCCGCTCTTTTCCCATCTCAGGCACCTGGAAGCATAGCTCAGCCGGGAAATTTAGTCGTTAAGAGATTCGAGATAATCAGGATTTGCGCGTCAATTTGAATGGGATTTGAATATAGCAAGTAGAGAATGAGGCGGAGTTTTAAGAATTAACCACGAAATTGCACGAAAACAACACGAAAAAAGCGGAAGAGAGACCGCAAAAAAGCGCCGTATTTATAGCTGCAAATGATCAAATAAGTGTAAAGTCGGCAAAGCCGACGGTAGAGTATAACTACAGGTGAAGCGCAGCGGAACCTGTAGTACGATGGCCCCAAATGTATTTGCCGCGCGCGACTAGAATTTAAAAATTCTAGTCGCGCGCGGCAGTGGTAATTATGGCCTATACTCCAGGCTTACGCCTGGAGTTAAACTCTGCCGTCCGCTTACGCGGACTGTATCAATTTCTGACTTACTTTTGAAATTTCTTCGGCAGATCCATCTCGTCGTCAATCAGCACATCAGTAGAAATTCTGACAATACGCGCATATGACAGCAGAACCGGCAAAGGCGGCTCTCGAATTCCCAACTCGAAAGCCGAGATATAATTTCTGGTAAACAACTCAGAAAATCCTAATCTTTGAACCATTTCACTCTGAGATAATCCAAGACTTTCCCGAATCCGCAAGAGCTTATTCGCAAGACGCTTTGGCTTCATTCTTTTAGCCTTTCCCATTGAAAGAAACCTCCAATGGGAAAATGTAAGAAACGTCCTTGCTTTTAGCGTTAATTAACGCTACTCTTAGATTGTTTGAAGGATTCGCCGTAAGTTTAAGAATATTTCTTACGGCTTTCATCATTGCTTAGTTTTTTATTTCTCCCAGCATAGATGAATCACAAATAACTTTATCTCTCAAATCCGAAAAGGAAAAGAACCCCAACTATCTTTTTTGCAAAGGAATGAGCTATCCGAAAGGAGCGTAAGATTCTTATGGGCAAAAATAAGGTCGAAGGACCCGAAAGGCTGGCGGAGAAATTGCTGCGGGTTCGCCGCAAATTAGGATTATCCCAAGCGAAAATGGGTGAGGCTTTGGGACAGTATGGGATGGAGAGGGGCGGGAATTCGATACGCGCTTATGAGAACGGCGACCGGCTGCCTCCTCATTTGGTGGCGCTCGCTTATGCCAGGCTCGCTAAATTCTCGCTCGATCTGCTCATCGACGACGAAAGAGACTTACCTAAGGATTTTAAGAGCAGGCGCAAGTGCCTTTCCAATTTCAGAAAGAACCACCCCGCCCTGGCGGGCACCCCTCCTTCGTAAGGAGGGGAGTTCTGTGATGTAAAGAGCGGGTGCAAGCAACCCTTCCGGACCTGAGAGGTGGTTGGGATCCGAGTCTGAATTTCCATCGACAAAGTTTTAACATTAGATCGCTCTCGCGATCTTTGCCGGCAGGATGCCGGCGCTCCCAGGTTTACTTCAATTTTACCGCCCGTTAAAACGGGCTTATTAATTTATCCGATCGTCACCCCGCGCTAAAGCACGAGGCTATTTGCTTTCGTCCGCTAACGCGGACTTTTACTCAGTAAGCCTTGGTCAGATCGACGCCGGTGTAGTAGTGCTTCACGATCTGATCGTATTTCTGCCCCATTTTGGCGAGGCCGTAAGCGCCGTACTGGCACATGCCGACGCCGTGGCCCCAGCCGCGGCCGGTGAAGCTGTAGCTGACGGCACGCGTGCCCTCGTAGCGTTTATTCAAAACAAAGAGCTGTTCTTTCAGGCGCAGGGCAGAGCGGATCTTGCCGCCTTTTAAGTGAAACACGCCGTTCGTTCCGACGATCTCAAGGTCGGTGGCACGGCGCGAATAACCTTTCGCGGCGATACGCACATCGACGAGCGTTCCGATGCCGCGAACATAGCGCGAGAGGCGCGCCTGCACGTTGGATGCGGAAAGCGTGGCGTTCCACTGGGTAAAGCTCGACATGCGCTCGGCGGTGGTGACGGCGGTAGTAGGTTTGATCTCAAGATAATCTACCTCGCCGGCAAAATTGGTGTGATAGCCGACGGTCTCGCCGCCGATCAGCGCCGCTTCTTTCACCTGGTAATAGTAATCGCCGAATTGGCGGAAAAGATAAACGTCAGGACGCACGGTCAATTGCCTGGTTGACTTGCCGCTCTTTAAAACCAGTTTGCCGTCGACGCTCGGCTGCGCGGTGCCGGTTTGCATCTGCGGCATCCACTTTTTCTTGTCGTAGATCTGCAAAACCAGGCGCAGCATTTTCGCGCGCGAATAGCTGCGATTCGGCTGCAGCGTCATATCCGGGTAGAGCGACATCCAGCCGTCGCGCAGCAGCGCGGCGATGTTGGCGCGCGACTCGCGCGGAATTTCGCCGGCGTCTAAAAATGAAAGCTGGTAGTTAATGTCTGAATCGCTCAAGAGCGTATCGGCGTAAGAATCCGCATACATAAATGAAGCGAGGACGCGCGCGATCTCAGTCGGCTTTCCTGAATTTGCCGTAACCGGCGGTGTCGGTCTGCTAAAGCGCAGCGCAAGCTGCCCCATCCAATTGGTCAGTTCACTTTGATTAGGCTGCTCTTCAAACCACTCATCGGAAAACCGGGAGGTCTGCATCGAAAATCCGTTCACACTAAGAGCTGCCGCCTGACGAACCAGTTCCAAATAGCTCTCATCACGAACGCGCGAGATGTCGCGCGAGCTTTTAACCAGGAACGGAGCGAACTGCAGGCGTCCCTCGAGCGAGCATTCGACGCCGCGCAGATAGGGTTCATTGAATTCAAAAATATTCTCGGAGTTTTCCGTGCGCCCGCCGCAAGTAGAAGTATACATGGCGTTTATGGGCTTGCCCCGGTATGTAGCGACAATGCCCGAGGTTTCCATTACCGCGCGTGTTCCCATCTGCGATTCCGAACTATAGCCGCGATAAACCTGCGAACGCGTGGTCGGCAGCAGATCGAAACCCTGCTTGCCGAATTGATTGATATTTGCCACGGCGTAGGTGCGAGCAGCGACGGCCTGTGCCTTTTGCGCTTCGATCGCGGGCAAGCCGAGTTCGTTAGGCACCACGCCGCGCAGGTAATCTTCCAGCGCGACAACGTTGACCACGGTCAGGCTGCCGCGGTCATTTACAAAAACTTCGATCCGGCCGCGGTATGCTTTGCCGCCCACGCGCACTGGCGTCAGGCGTTCATTGACGGAGCCGAAAGCGATCGGCTTGAGCGAAGAAAATCTCGAGGTCACACTCGTTCCCGCCACTACCACTTCGCGCAAGTTAGGATTGATGGCGGGCTGAATAATATCCGTCATCACTGTGCTTTTCACACCGTTGCTGCTATTTGCATTCGGGCCGCCGGGTTTGGCCGACATCAAACTTCGCACCTGGGAATTGCCGGTTGTTTTTAATTGCTGGGTCAGCGCCAGAGCATCCTGCGACGGAAGCGTGACTTTTTCGGTCGTCATCTCGGCTTCGTCAAAACCTTTGTCGCTCAAAAAATCTTTGTAGGCGCCGGCCTCTTCGATAGTTTCTTTTCGCTCGCCGATGCGCACGCGCCAGGTATTAGGTTTTTCGCCGTATGAAACTTCCGCCTTTTCACCGGTAGATTCGCGAACGTCTTTGGCCACCTGGTCGGCTTCGTCCTTAGTCGCAATGTCACTTATATCGAAATAATAATATTCCACCACCGGCGGCTGGTAAGAGCGCGCCGAAACGGTCACTTTAGCCGTCTCGAGAAATTTAGGCTGCTCGCTGGAGCTGATGGAAACCAACTGCGTATCGCCGGTCGAGATCGTTACCGAAGCCGCGCTCGTCGCCAGGCCGATGCGGATCAGCGGTTCTTCTTTTAACCGGAAAACGGCCACCTCGGGTTCTGACGCGGAGATAGTTGAAATAGAAAGGAATAAGACAGATAAAAGAAGTAAAGCCCGTAAATTCATAACCTTTTAATAATAGCAGATTTTTTTGCAGCGCCAGCGTCCCGCTGGCTGTCGCGTGGGCGTCCCGCCCGCGCTTTTACTCAGAATCTGACGGCGAGACGCCGTCAGGACGGCCGCCGGGACGGCAGCGCTACAAAATTACCGTTCCAGCGCCTTAAAAATTAGCGGAAATGTTGCCCAGGTCTGGCCGCGGTGCTGCGGGCGAAAGGCAAACATCAGTATCTTTCCCTTGCCGTAATCGGCCTCAGCCAGCGCGGTCTTGCCTTGCAGGTATTTTTCGCCCAGCAGCCAGCCCGAAAGCAGCACATCTTTTTTTGCATAGCTCGCAAGCTGCCTTACTTTTTCATTATCGGTGATCTCATAGGCCGAGCTGTTAATAAAATAGATAGGATTAGGCGCATTGATCCCCTTTACCCAGGACTGAGTTGGAGGGCCGTCAAGGTTCAGCACCGAGCCCGGACAGTAAAATTCGCTGCGCTTTAAACCTTCCAGCACATTTTTTACCGGCAGCTTAAATCGCTTTATAAGCGCGTTGCAAGCGGCATCAAAACAGATTATTTTACCGCCGTCCTCGGTGAACTTTTTCAAATTCTCGATCCCCTGCTCGCCGATCCCGCCGGTGAATTCTTCCGGATAGTTTGCCTTCTTCAACCCATTGACGATGCTGTCTTCTGATTGCGAGGGAAGAATGATCGCATCAACTTTTGCCCGCAGGCTGCCGCTTTTAATATCGGCATCGCGCAGAGACGTATAAGGGATCTGAAAGTTGTCAAAAACAAGGCGCGTCCAACCTTCATCCATCGAGGGCGCGAAGCCTCTGTAAATTCCGGTTCGCATTTGTCCTTTTATCGGGTTTGGCAATTTGGCAAAAGGCGCGGCCGTTGGCTGCAGGTTCAATGAACGGCGAACTTTATTTATGTCGGTCATCTTTTCCATCTGCTGCGTATGAGGATCGCCCATGATCTGCGTGACGGCGTATGTTTCCACACCCATCTGCAATGGCAGCGTCCACCCGGCAACGTCGTAGGGCACCTCGGCTTCGCCGTTGGCATTCAGACGCTGGGGATAAACCTGTTTGTCCATCAGCGCGACGACGTTATTTCGCTGCGGCTGAGCGGTAAAAATAATATAGCTGCCCAAAGGCATTTCAACATGAGGCACGCTGCTGCCCGCGACGGCGGCCATCAGCTCGTGGTTCATCTTATGAACTTCGATCCCCTGCCACAGCAATATCTCGATAAAGCGCGCGACCTTTTCAGCGTCCGGCTGGCCGGCCAGTATGATGTAAGCCGCCGGATGCTCCGGATTAGGCGTCGACTGCGAGGGCGGCTGCGAGGCGGCGCGGTTTAGCTCGGCAAAATTTTTCAGATAGTTTGAACGGAATTTTGCCGCCGTCGTTAAAAGCGAACGGCAAGCCGTCATTTCCATTGCGGCGATATCGCGCGAGCCCCACGGGCCCGGACGCCAGGGCTGCGGCTGATTAGTGCTTCGCTCCATCGGCGAATTAAGGCCCCGCGAGCGCTGATCTTTCATTTTTTCTTCGGTCACGCGAATGGGCGTCATCAGATCTGCGCTGGCCGCCTCTGATAAAATGCCGATCGAATTATGAAAGTAGGGCGCGGAGCGAAACCCGCCATGCCACCAGGTGTCAAAAGTAGTGTTGGTCGCCACGCCCGCAAATTTCGCGGCCTGCAGATCGGCCGCCATCTTGTAACCGATCAATCCCAACTCGCGCAAAATAAGCGGCGGGATATTGGGGTTCGGCGGATCGAAAAATGGCGGTATCACCATCCGCGCGCCGTTCTGTCCCATCTGGTGAATGTCATAGACAACTTCCGGAAACCATTCGTGCCAAAAGAGTTTTGTCACCAATCGGGTTTCGGACAGGTTCATCATAAACCAGTCGCGGTTGTTGTCGTGGCCGGCGTAATGGTGATAAAGTTCGGGCGGATCCGAAGCCTCGTAGGGCGTTCCCAGAGTTTTACGGTACCAGTTGGCAACGATGTCCACGCCGTCCGGGTTTGTCGAAGGGATCAGGATCAGCACCGTATTATTAAGAATTTCGAGCGTTTCCTCGTCCCTGGCGGTGGCAAGCTCGTAGGCGAGATTCATCGACATCTGCGCGGCCACGACCTCGGTCGAGTGGATAGAGCAGGCAATTGAAACGATGGTTTTTCCTTTGGCGACCAGTGAGTCCAGCTCGGCTTTATCTTTTATCTTGCGCGGGTCGGCCAGTTTTTGATTGATCAGTTGTATATTGGCAAGGTCGCGAATGTTTTGCTCGGAACTGATAAAAGCCACGATAAATGGTTTTTTCAGGGTCGTCTCGCCCAGCGTTTGAACTTTGACCCGGGCACTGGCGGTGTCGAGCTTGGCGAAATAGCCGCTGATCTGCGTCCAATCGGCGAATGTTTTTTCATCGGTAGGATGAAATCCGAGGACCGACTTCGGGCTCGGTATTTCGCGAAGCTTGTCTTCGGCCTTTTTTTGCGCGTAAGCTGTTAGCGCCGGCAACAGCAATAGGCACAAAGACACAACAATTATTTTCAGGCGGATTAAATGACTGATCATGCGGAAAACCCTTTTTTGGATCTGATTGAACGAAACGAGAAGATCGTTTTTTCTGCCCAACAGTCTAACATAAGCGCCGCTGACATTAGCAGCGGTAAAAAGCTGGCGGGAAAATTGCGCTACTGGTGGTGCTGGCTGGTGGTCGGAGTGCTGCTTTTGTTCATTGCCACGCCGCTGCTGATCTTTACAGCGCTGCTGAACCGGCGATACTGGGTCTACCCGTGGGCGATCTGGGGGGCCGGCTTTTGGCTAAAGGCCTGCGGAACAAAACTGGTGGTCAAGGGCCTGGAAAACCTCGATCCGGAGAGGTCCTATGTTTTCATCTCGAATCACCGCTCTTATCTGGATACCGCGACGCTTTTTATTTGTACCGGCAAAAGAATGGGGCTGGTGGCAAAAAAGGAATTACTGAAAGTGCCGGTTTTGGGACCGGGAATGGCTTTTGTGAACGTGCTGGCGATCGACCGCTCAAACCCGCAGCGCGCCATCGAAACCATCGATAAAGCCCGCGATGTGCTGGCCCAGGGTTTTTCTTTCGGTGTTTTTGCCGAAGGGACAAGAGCGATGCCGGGTGAGCTTCTTCCCTTCAAAAAAGGCGCTTTCCACCTGGCCCTTCAGACAGAGGCCGCCATCGTACCGATCGCGATCAAAAATACCGACCGGCTGATGGGCAAAAAGACCGGTTTAATGTTTCCCGGCACTATTGAAGTAGTGCTTTTTCCGGCTATCGAGACCAAAAACCTCTCCGCCAAAACGGAGTTAAAGCCTTTAATGGATAAAGTTCGGGGCGTTATTGCCGAAGAACTGGCAAAAACAGAAGGGTAAGGCCCGAAATAATTCATTTAGCCTCATTTTTTTCTCATCCGGTCAGTTAAATATCGAACGAAATTTGCTAAAATGCTACAATTGGAAATTCCAAAGATACCTTGTTATCTGACCGATCGAGCCGTATGCGGTTTTTTGAGGCGATTTGTTCGGGGATAAGGGGGTTAGGATTTCTATGCTCGCATTTACTGTGATAGAAATATAATGCGAATCGTATAACTTTTAATTTCAGACACTATGAGCACTGCACAAACATCATCATCCAGAGAAAAGGAGCCCAGGAAAAGACACGATCCCAGGCTGGATCCTGATCTTACAATGGGCCAAAACGGGTCCTTGAACATCCTGGCCCAGGAAAATCGCGGGATCCTTTTCGACCTTTTCATGTTCGCCATCAATCTTTTATTGATGCCGTTTTTGACCAGGGCCTTTCTCGATTTGAGCAGATCCGCGGCGGCCGGCAACCGCTTGTACATTATATTTCTGGTCGTCTTTTTCGGCGCGATGTATTTTATTCAACCCTACGGCGCGCTATTCAAACGCTGGAGCTTTCACCACCGAAGACGCGCCGGACGCCGGAGAAAGAAAAATACCGAGGGAATGATCTTCAATTGGACCGACGACAAGGTCTGGAGCCTGATATTCAATCCGATCGTTTATTTTCTCTCGCTGCTTTTTATTTCGACGATGATCATCACGTATCTGAACCAGCTCATCACGGGCAGGTTTTTCGCTGATGACGACCCGTATTTCATCGTTCTCGTTTTGTTGGGCTTCCTGGTCAGCGTGGTGCATGCGGTTGCCTATTACAAATATTTTCTTTCTCCCAAAAACGAGCCGAAGAAAAAGATCCTGGCCAGCTCTTTTTCCGAACCGCTGGGCGACGTGCTGTTGTTCCTGAACATCTTTATGTTCCAACTGCTTTGGAACATCGTCAGCCTGACGCCTTTTGAAAAATCGGCGGATGCCGGCGGCTTTGTCATGAGGATAGTTTTCCTGTTCTTTGTCGGGCTGCTGATGTACTATCCGGCGCGCGTGTTTTATGCGGCGGAGGACATCCGTAATCCGCTGGCGTGGTTTACGATCGCGCTGGCGAATCTGCCGCTGATAATTCGTATATTCCTGGCGAAAATGCCGGCCTAAATTTGTGTCACGCGGGAAAAAAGACGGGGCCGGCAGCGGCAATTTTTCGATAAAACATCTCTTTGCCGAAACTCACCGCGGTATTCTTTTCGACATAATTATTTTTCTGGTAAGCGTGTTCTTAATGCACACGCTTACCGGCAATTTTATCGGCCTCGCGCAAGCCGCAAACGAAGGCGACAAAGTGGCGGGCTTTGCCGTTTTTCTTTTTTGCCTCGGAATATTTATCCTGCCCCCTTTGGGCGCTGTTTTGAAGCGGCCGCATTTTCATTATCGCCTGAAACTGCAGGGTAAAACGGCGCCGGGCGGGGAAACTTTTTTAACCGGATGCCTGTTCAACCCGATCTTTTACTTCTGCCTGAACGTGGTGATAGTTTCCGCGCTCAACGCTTTTATCATCCAATTTTTTTACGGGGGAAAAGATCCGGGTGAAACGGTTTTCGTTTCCATGGTTATCGGCGGGCTGGTATTTGTGATAATTCAAACGTTCCTGGTCTACCGCTTTTTTTCCGCTCCTAAAAAAGAACCGCGCTCGGAATTTTTTCGCAGCCCTTTATCGGAAATACTGGGCGATCTCTGTATCTTTCTTAATATGATCCTGTTTCAGGTGATGTGGGGTGTTTTCGGCCGGACGGAATTAGGTAAAGTGGCCGGTGTAGAAGACTTTCTCGGACGCCTTTTTCTGATCTGCTTTCTCGCCCTGTTGATCTACTTCCCGCCGCGCATCTTTTACCTGGCGGAAGACCTGCGCAGGCCAGCAGCGTGGTTCACTATCCTGCTGGCCAATTCGCCGATGATCGTGCGGATATTGCTGGGAGCTTCATAGACTGGGAGCGCGGACGTCCGTCCGCAAAGGCTGCGCAGCAGCCTAAAAGTAGTGGTTTAAGTTAAAGTTGGTTTCGAACGCTGCGCGTTCGTGTGCGGACGGGACGTACGCGCTCCCATTTTTACGGTTTCTTCGCCGGCGCAGGGGTCGGAGTCGGTTTTACTTCCTCGTCGTCATCCAGGATCCTGACCGTGGCGGAAGCTTCCTTGTAATCGGTGTACCTTATACGCAGCCTGAGCCTGACGGTTTGCCCGGTCGATTCGAAAAGCAGTTCGTCGTTAGAAGTGGCAAAGGTAGGAAACCAATATTTGCCGCCGATATTTTCACGCCACGTTTCCACCACCGGATACTTGCTTTTTTTATCTTCGGGCACGCCTTTGCCCTTAGATTTAACGATCTGCAGATCGTGATCATCAACCCAGATACGGCCTTGAAAAAGCCTCAGGCCGGATTTAACCTCAGGCATTACTTTGGGCGCGACATCAAAAACATAGAGGTCGAGTTCGTCGATCTTTTGTTTTCCGACGAAGGTGACATTGTAGTAAGAAAGTTTTTCGGGTTCGAGCGCGAAGGGGTTCACACCGCCCAGATCTTCCAGGTCCGCCGGGGTTATCTGGATCTCGGTGAGCGTGGGCATGGGGAAAAACAAGATCTTTTCATACTTTTTACCGCTGTCATCAAAGGTAAAAAGTGAAGTTCGGTGATACTGGCCGGTCACCTGCCCGGCGCCGAAACCCAGCGTTTGCACGATAGCATCGCGCTTGAAAGAATAATTATTCAGCGCCCGGCGGTAGGTGGTCTCGTGATCGCTAAAGGCCTTTATTACCTTTTGAATTTCTTCCGGACTAAGGCTGGCCTTGGTTATTTGGTCCTCTTTTTGGGCATAAAAGGCCGGAACCGTAAGAATCAGGAGGCAGATTGCAAGCAAGAGTTTTTTCATTTTGAACATCGCGGATCCCTAAATTATCTATTATTTCAAATCAAATAGATGCTCAAATAGACGCTTGGGTTCACCGTTTAGTCGATAAATTCGATTTCTACCTTATTTGGGATGATGCCTTTTTCGTAGCCTTCGTCGAGCAAACGCTTTACACCGGCGCGTCCGCGCTCCCCGTAATCGAGCGTCATATTGTTGACCCACATCGCCACAAAACGGTCCGCCATGCCCGGTTCCATGTCACGGGCAAACTGCATCGCATAAGACAATGCGTCCTCCCGGTTATCGAGCGAATATTGAATGCTGTCCTTCAAACAGCGCGAAACATGATGCATCAATTCCTTGCCCAGGTCGCGCCTGATCACATTTCCACCCATCGGCAGCGGCAGGCCGGTTTTTTCAAACCACCACTCGCCCAGATCGATCACTTTATCCAACCCGAGCTGCTTGTAAAAAAGCTGGCCTTCGTGGATCAGCAAGCCGGCATCTACCTGGCCTTCTAGAACCGCGTCGATAATTTCATCGAACGCGACGACCACATATTTAAAATCCGAATTAAAGATACGCAGCGCCAGAAAAGCGCTGGTCAATTCCCCCGGAATGGCAATGGTCATATTGCCGATGTCCGCAGCCTGGCGCGGTTCTTTGGAAACCACGATCGGGCCGTACTTGTCGCCGATGCTCGCGCCATGCGGCAGCAGCGCGTACTTATCGTGAATATAAGCGTAAGCGTGAAAGCTGATGGCGGTAACGTCGTACACGCCTTCCTTGGCTTTTTCGTTAAGTGTCTGAATGTCGGTTAACGTATGTTCGAATTTTAAACCGCCCGTGTCGAGCTTGTTGGTAGCCAACCCGTAAAACATAAAAGCATCGTCCGAATCGGGCGAATGCGCCACCGTAATTGTTTTCTTTTCAGTATTTAAATCCATATTAAAGCTGCCATTAAATGTGGCCGTAATTTACCCTCGTGTCGTAAAGAATGGTTATTCTACCTTGTTCCTCATGTTTAGTAAAAAGCGCCTGCAATTCTTCGATCATATCATCGTAGCGCTCGTCGCCCTCAGCAGGCATATAAGAAGACGAAAGCGCGCGGCCTTTTAGCCCTGCGAGATCGAATATTTGTTCATTTTTAAATGTCGACACGGAGAATTCGTTACCGAAAAAAGCGCGCAATTCTTTTTCGCCGGTATTTTCGTGGCGCACTTTTGTATAGTCGGTCGCAAAATGCAGGAGGAATTTTTCATACTCGCGCAAAAAATCCGTGGTGTCGGTCTGCCGTTCATTCCAGATCAGCGCGACATAGCCGCCGGTATGATCGCCGCCATGATCCTCTCTATGATCACTGCGACGCAAAATGCGTTTAAATTCCGTGCGCGTTTTTTCCGGCTCGAACCAGTGGAATGCCTGCGCGGCAATGATGAGGTCAACCGAATCGTCCGGCAGGGTGGTGGCAGTAGAAGTGCCGTCGATGCTGGTAAAATCCGGAAACTCTTTCAAGAATTCTTCGGCCGCGCGGCGCATCGGTTCATTTGGCTCGACGCCAAAAACGGGGTTGCCGTTTTCCAGAAAAAGTTTTGCAGAGATGCCTGTGCCGGAACCGATATCGGCGATCACGGATGTGGTTGTTAAACCCATCTCATCGCGAAAAACATTTAATATTTCCTGCGGATAACCGGGGCGGTATTTGATGTAATTTTCAACCCGGTTGGAAAATCTTTTAGTAGAGTCTTTCATTTGCCAATGCTTCAGTCGCCGGCGATAAAGATCGTCATTTTCCATTCGCCTTTTATCTTCTCAAAACCGGCGCGGAAATCGACCGGGCTGCGGACATATTCCGCTTTGACAAAACCCTTTTTGCCGCCCAGCGTTTCCACGGCGTACCAATCCATCACGCCGTCTTTGCCGCGGCCTTCGATCGAGTTTTCCTCGTCGACCTTGACGATATTGTAAGAAAGCGCGGCCACGACCGGGGCATTGGCGCTTCCATCTTTTCGCAGATTTACATTTTTGCCGATGACCACGCGATGTTTAAAAACATCCAGGTCTTCGGGAAACGCCTGAAACACATAGGGAGCGAAGAAGATCGTATTCTTCCCGTCTTTAGTAAAGCTTCCGCCGTTCATGATAACGGGAAGAAATTCGACCCAGAAATCACCGTTATCCGGCCCGCCGAAATCCCACCTGCTCTTGAATTCATTGATGCCGTCTTCGCCGCCAAAACCGTTCTTGATATCGGTGGCGACGATGCTCAAAAGATATTTCGAGTCTTTCTTTTTTGCGGCCGCGATCAGCTTTTCTCGAAAGGCAAAAAATGAAGGGTCTTTTTTTGCCTCGTCAACGAATTTTACATAACGCTCCTGCGCAAAGCACGTGAGGGTTAATGCCGTGATGAGAAAGAGAAATGTGAGTGATCTGAAAAGCATAATTGTCTATAAAGTTGGTTTCTCATTAAATTATAAACTACGCCGTTCTTTGTTAGCCACCAATGTCACAAATAACACGAATAAGAATTTTAATTCGTGTTATTTCATCGATTTCTGGGTTCCCGAGCACGTTGGAATGCCGGGTTAAGTTCGATGGCACGGCTGAAATGTTTTTCGGCCAGCTCGTTCATCCCGACATTTTGCAGCCTCAAGCCCAGCATCCAGTGAAAAAGCGGATCTTTAGGCGTCGAGGCGTCAGCCTGTTTTTCATATTCCGCGGCTTCAGCAGCAGCGTCCGCATCTCCCCCAACCACCGCCGCCGCGGCCGCTCCGGCCAGCATATTGTTCGCCAAGGGAAGGCTTGCGCTTCCCGCCGCGTCTCTCCAGGTTGAAACGGCTTCTTCTTTGCGGCCCAGCAGCCAGAGCGATTCGCCTCTTTCCTCGCGGGCGGCGATCAGATCGGGCCGCTCCGCCAAGGCACCGTCCAAACTCGCCAGTGCCTGGTCATAACGCCCCAGACGGTTGAGGATCGCTCCCCGGTAATAAAGGCTTAACGCCCTGCCCTGGCCTTCCTGGTGCTCCGCGGCCTTGCCGAGCAGCCCAATGGCTTGTTCGGTATTGCCGGAGAGATATTCCATCCAGGCGAGTTTCGGCAGCGCCGTGCTATTTACAAACAAGCCGCCGTCGATTGCCGCATGAAAATGCTTTTTACCGGCAGCGATGTTTGCCTGATCGGCGGCGCTTAGCCACCTAACGGGATTTGTCCGCGCGAGCGCAAGTTCGTCCGGTATCTTGAGAGCTTCAAAAGTGCGCGCGCCGACGGATTCGTTGTAGTGGATCCAGCCGCTGTGTGCGTTCACTCCGATCCATAGCAGCGCGAGCGCCAGAAACACCCAACCCGCCCGGCGGATCGTGCCCGACGACTTTAAATTGAACCGGTATAACGACAGGTCTTTAGCGCGGAACAACCGCCACACTCTAAGGGCGAGAAATGTGGTGATGGTAGCGACACCCAGCGCCATCAGCATGGGAACGAGTTGATACACGTCCCAGATGGCCAAAAAGCTAAAGAAGAATATGATGGCCGCGGCCGCTTCCTCGGGCCAGGTCAGGGAATAATTTTTCTTGATCGTTTTCGGCGCGGCAGTTTTCGAAATGGCGATCGCCGGTTTGCCAAAACCGAAGTACAAAGCGTCGTTAGGACAGACGCTGATGCAATCCATGCACTTCATGCAGCCCGGATCCACCACCATCCCGAATTGTTTTACCTCGGCATGGACCAGCACGTTCGAAGTGCAGGTAGCCGTGCAATGGCCGCATTGATTACAGGCGTCAGTGACGCGGATCTTACCCGGCGCGATACGGTCGGCCAGGACAAAAACACCTCCATACGGACAGGCGTAAGTGCAGAAACCTTTCGACCCCAGGAAATAGACGGTCATAAAGCCGCAGATAAAGAGAAAAGGGATAGCCACCGCCACCGGAGGAAAAGTCGCCCAAAAATCGCTGGTGATCAGGTGGTTGGTGAACGGCGGGATGATCGGTTCGCTCGGCGGCCCGGCATAATAGAGGGCAAAAATACGATACGCCGTCGGCCAAACGAACATATATAGCGCCACTATAAGCGGCACAAAAAGCAGCAGCCGTGACCGAAACGGCCTCGGTTTAATGCCGAATTTCTTCATCAGCCAGGCGCAAAAATCCTGCAGCGCGACGATGTGACAGCCCCACCCGCAAACAAACCGCCCGAAGATCAGAGTCGCTAAAATGGCTAAACTAAAGAAGATAAAGCCCGCATTGACCGCCCCGCGCTGGAGGGTATGCATGGTTTCGGACGGTTCGATCGGCGAAACCGTCTGCCCCATGAGGCGCCACTGAATGACATGCGCGATCATCAGCAGGGTGAGCGCGATCAGCGCTCCGGCCCGCCAAATAGCGGCCCGGGAATGGCCCATGGCCTCTTCCTGCGGCGGCGAATTACCTGGCGAAGTTTTCAGGACCGGAAGCTCGATCGACCGCTTTTTCTCTGCTTTTTTGCTGGTACAGCCACTTTTCATAAATCTACTGGCGGATGGATACTATATCCTACTTGATTAAAGCACCTAAAAGAGGTATAAGGAAAGTTACGGTTATACGTACCTAAACAAACAAGAGATCACCACTTTAGCTTAGCCCCCAGGGCTGGAATCCAAAAAATTATGTTGAAAACTATCTTTTTAGTGTTGCTTCCGTTTCTAGCGTTCTTTGGCAACAGTACTGACAATACGTTGACTGGCGTCAACAAAGCCGGCCGGGACGGCAATACCGGAATTCAGGAAAAATTGATCGTGGCCAGCGGTACCGTCACGATGGACGTTAATTTGAACCGGCTCAAAGGAGCAAAAGGATCGGCGACAACCGCAATGCGTTTTGACGTCGAACGCGATGCTTTCTTTACGGTTCTTGTTTTTGATGGCGAGTTGCGCGGCCCGCTGCCCAGCTCGATGGCTTTAATCCCCCAGAATACTCCGGCTCTGCCCGCAAAATTAAGTGCTTCCTATAACCAGCTTGTGGTTGAGAGCATGCCATGGGGCGGCGAGTACCAACTTGTCGTTCGCGATGGCAAGACGGGCTTTATCTATTTCAACATTGAAGGACATCAGTTTGATTACGACTCGGCCTCGAAGACGTTCAGCGTACAGACGGGAAGAGTTTTGTTGTCCAAAGAATTTGCCGCCGAACTCGGACGCCCGTCGGATTCCGGCGCGGTCGTGGGACAGATCAATATCACCGCCAGCATGCGCCCGATTGAAGTAACGCAGGTCGTCGACGGCGAAGCAAGATCGGCAGACATGCCTTCCTTAAGCCCCGAAGCGGGCGGCGTACCGGGACCGGATGTCATCGTCGGTGATCTTTCCGGCCTGGCGCAGTTTAACGGCTCCACCGGCACGCAGGTCGGCCTCGCCGTGGGAACGGATTCCTGCAACTTCGGTACTGAGAACCTGCACTGGTTCCGGCTGCCGGACAATGACCACCCGGTCATTCCGCAAAATCTTTACCGCATGAGCGGCGGCGCGACGAATGACGCCCGCTTCGAGCAGATCGGCCAATCCAACGTCAAACACGCGTTCACGGCATTGACCAACAATATCTGCAACCTTGGCTGTAACGGCGTGGGCGGCACCAATCTCGGCTCGGGATGCTCCGATCCCTACGATGCCGGTTTGAACGCCGGCCCGAGCCTCGGCTCGCGCGCCTGGATCAATCCCTTTACCGGTGTTTATCCGCGCGGCGACACTTCGCAGAACCCCAACAGCCACAGCGGCCACACGCACCCCAACACGGCGCACAAGATCCTGGTCGAGATCGCCGATCTGAGCACGACTTTGAATCCCGGCGCGACCTATTATGCCGAGTCGCAGTACATCACTCCGCATGAATACGTCTGGTGCCAGAGCCATGCCGGACAGTGCAACATGAACAACAACGTTTCGTATCGCAAATACAGCGTGAACGGAACGGGCAGCCCCTTCAGCTTTACTCAAGGGGGAGCGACACAGCGCACCAAAGCGGCCATCACGGCCTGGACGGGGGCCACCCTGGTCGGGTTCGAGCCGGATCCGGGTAACGACGGTATCGGAACGGTAGGCTACAAAGTGACGGAAACATCACCGGGCGTCTGGCATTACGAATATGCCGTTTATAACCAGAACCTGGACCGCGGTATCCAGTCGTTTAGCGTACCGACCGGATCAGGTGTAACGGTCAGCAACGTCGGGTTCCACGCCCCGCCGCAGCAGCCGGGATGGACGTTTGACGGAACCTTCAATAATCTCGGGTTTAGCAACGCGGCCTGGACCCAGTCTCAGGCAGGCGGCGCGATGACCTGGAATTCGGAAACGCTGGCTCAGAATCAGAATGCGAATGCTATCCGTTGGGGAACCATGTATAACTTCCGCTTCGATTCTAATCGCCCGCCGCAGACCATGAACGCGACCATCGGTTTCTACAAGACCGGTGCTCCGATCGTTGTCCAGATCCAGGGCCCGAGCCCTGTCGTCGCAACCGGCCCCTTCACAGTGAGCGGCCGCCTGACGAATGGTAACGGACAGGGTGTCGGTGGCGTGGTAGTCATCCTCGACGGCCCGGGTGGCGCGCGCTTTACGCTTTCGAGCCCGTTTGGTTTCTACAGCTTTGACCAGGTCATTGGCGGTGGAACCTACTCGGTCGGAATTTCATCGAAGCGTTTCTCAGCCGACCCGCAGACGATGGCAGTCAATGACAACTTGAACGTTGACTTTGTGCTGACACCACAAGCACGGCCCGGCAAATAGACGCGAATTTTTCGCAAAGCAAAAGGCGGCTTTCGGGCCGCCTTTTTTTATCGGGAGCGCAGAATTTATTCTGTGACGAACGCGCAGCGTTCGAGACGCGTCTGCTAACGCAGACGCTACTGACCTCATTAATCCTGCGGAACTTCTTCGCCCGTCCACTGTGTTTTTTTGGAATGCGGTATGCCGAACTGATCGAGAATGCGATAGACGAGATGATCGACGAGTTCCGCCACCGACTGGGGTTTGTGATAAAAACCGGGGCTGGCGGGCAGAATGCGCGCGCCGGCCCGTGCCAGCCGCAGCATGTTTTCCAGATGGATCGCGTTATAGGGAGTTTCGCGCGGAACAAGCACCAGCTTGCGCCCTTCTTTTAGAGTGACGTCGGCCGCGCGGTGAATAAGATTCGTGCCCGCTCCGGAAGCGATCGCGCCCAGCGTTCCCATCGAGCACGGTATGATCAGCATTCCCGCCTGCGGGTGCGACCCCGACGAAGGCTTGGCCGCCATGTTGTCCAGCCGCCATAGCCGGACCAGTTTTGAATCTTCGCTCAAGCCCAGCCACTGGTTGATCTTTTTCTGATCGGCATTTTTCAAATTAACGCCCAGCTCGACCTGCGCGACGGTCACGGCGGAATCCGACATGATCAGGTTCACCGTCTCGACCGCGCCGCTCTCATGAATCATCTGAAGCGCGCGGTAAGCGTAAACGCTTCCCGAAGCTCCGGTAATGGCTAAGGTCATTTCCATAGTCAGTAAAGGGGGGTCAGCAAAGCTAAATTATCTACTATTTATCTTTGCGGGTAAAACTATGGAGCTAGGGGGCTCTGCCCGCAAAGCTTGCCGTTAGGCAAAGCTGGCTTCCCGGAGCTAAGAGTTGGCATCAAAGCCTTCGGGCGCGAAGACGCCCGTTGCGGGCAGAGCCCCTGGCTCCATAAATATTGAATTCTGGCTTTTCTGATGCTAACGTCATTACTAATTTATGAGAAAACGCATTCTTTTTGTTCTGATATCACTGGTTTTCGTTTCACAAACTCTCTGGGCGCAAAATGCTAAACCGCCGGTCAAGCCAGCCGCTACGCCGACAGCAGCCCCCGCGGCTACGCCAACGGCCGGTCCGGCCGCGCCGACTGCGCCTGCCGCCGGGGCCAAAGAAAAACGGCCGATCATTTTTATTCCCGGGGTTCTTGGCTCGCGCCTGATCAACGGCGATACCGGTGAAAATGTCTGGGTCAACATCCGGCGCTCAAAAGACGACGATATGCGCCTGCCGATGTCGGCCAACCTTACCGCCAATCGCGACAAGCTCATCGCCAACCAGGTGCTCGATAAAATAAAGATCATCAAATATTTTCCGAAGATCTCCGTCTACCAGGGCGTGGTCGATTTTTTTCAGACCGCGGGTTACAAGCGGGGCGATTGGGAAAATCCGCATCTGGACGGCGCGCCCGGCGACCATGATACTTATTACCTCTTTGCGTACGATTGGCGGCGCGACAATGTCGAATCCGCCGCGAAACTGCTGCAGCAGATCGAGCAGCTTCGCCGCAAGCTGGGGAAACCCACGCTCAAATTCGACATCATGGCGCATTCCATGGGCGGCCTGGTCGCGCGTTATGCTGCGATGTACGGCCGCGCAGACCTGACCGATAATCCGCGCCCCAATTGGGAAGGCACGAAATATTTTCACGACATTTGTCTTTTCGGAGTGCCGAACGACGGAGCGATGGAAGCATTCGATACGATGCTCAACGGGTACACTTTTGCCACCTTTGCTGGCCGGCGCCATCTCGGGGTTTTAAGCAGCGAGGTCGCGCTTTCCGCACCGGCCCTGTTCGAGCTTTTACCCCACGGCGATTCTCTAAATTTCTACGATGAAGAATTACAGCCGGTGAAGCTGGATATTTACGATCCAGCCACCTGGAAGACGTATGGCTGGTCGGCCGCTTTTGATGAGCGGTTCAGGTCGACCCTGAGCAAGACGGCCCTGGCGCAAATGGATAATTATTTCACGGCCGTGTTAGGCCGCGCTAAAAAATTCCATAACGCGCTGGCGGTTAAATCGCCGCCGCCGCCGAGCCTCTACTTTTTTACTTATGGGAGTAACTGCAAGCGCACGCTGGATGGCGCGGTCGTCTACAAGGAAAAAGACAGCAGCGCCTGGAAAACTCTGACCCGGGGAGATTCTTTCCGCAATTCCCGCGGTGAAAAGATCGACGATAAAGAAGTCAAAAAAATTCTCTACACGGACGGAGACGGAACTGTCACGAATAGTTCGTTGATGGTAGATTCACTCTATACAGCGGAAAAAGGGGCTAAACCGATCGGCAATGCCGCGGCGGTATTTTTTGCCTGTGAAGATCACGCCTCGCTCTTAAGTAACAAGATCATTCAGGATAGCGTGCTCGAACAATTGCTTAGGGATTAATAAGGACGTAGAGCCGGTCGGCCCAATCGGACCTGGCGTTGCGCAACATCTGGTATTGAACCTCAGCCTGGTCGCGGTCGCCTTGCTTTAAATAGGCGCGGCCGAGATTGTACCGGGCCTTATCAAAATCGGGATCGCTGCCGAGCGAGTTATTAAAAGCATCGATGCTCTCGCTCATTCTTCCCAGCTCCAAATAACATTCGCCCAGGTAATTAAAGGTCTTGGCTTCCGGCCGGTAATTGCGCACCTGCTCAAAAGCCTGCAGAGCTTCACCGTAGCGCTTTAGTTTGAAGTAAGCCTGCCCCAGGTGGTCGTAGGCATTGATATGGTCGGGCTTGGTGGAAACCGCGCGTTTATAAGCGAGAATTTCTTCCTCGGTCCGGTTGAGTTTATTAAAACTCAACCCCAGCGCGTATTGCGCCTCGGCATTTTCCGGATCGAGCTTGGTCGCGTTCTTATAAGCATCAGCGGCATCTTTGAATTGCCCCAGCGCAAAGGATGACGCGCCTATATTGACAAAAGTTTCCGCCCAGTCAGGACGAAGCCGCGCAGCCTGGCGCGAGGAACGCAGCGCTTCGTTATGCCGGCCCAGCATCCCGTAACAAAATCCCGCCTGGTACCAGGCCTCGGCGTAATCGGGATCGGTATCGGTCGCCCTTTCAAAAAGCACCACGGCGCGGGCATAATCGTCGCGCGATAAAATTCCCAGCCCCTGCGAATATAATTTTTCGGCCGCCGCTCTTTTGCTGCGCTTGGCCTCGGAGTTCAAATTATTAAAGGTTTGCAAACTGCCGATCTTTAATTGCGAAATTCTTTCCGAGGGCACGGCGAAATTAAGGCTTTGTCCTTCGGCGGCCTGCAGAGTGGCGACGCCCACCACCTGTCCGGCCATGTTAACCACCGGGGAACCGCTGGAACCCGGCGAGATCGGCGCCGTGATCTGGATGATCTTGCCGTAGCCCGGTATCACGCGCACGGCCGAAACGATGCCGTTTGAAACCGAGCCTTCCAGGCCGTAAGGATTACCGATGACGACAATGCTCTCGCCTTCGAGCGGCGTTGTTTTGTCGATCGAAAGCGGCCTGACATTTTCCCGCGGCACATCTACCTGCAGCAGCGCCAGATCGCCTTCACCATCCACGGCCAATACGCCTTTCACCACATAGCGCTTGTCGTTCATCAGGCTGATCTCTACCCGCTGAGCGTTTTCGATCACGTGGCGGTTGGTGATGACCTTGTCGACCGCGACAAAAAATCCGCTCCCGCGAGAAAGCTGCTCGCCGCGGGCCGAGAATGTTTCGATGGAAACCGCCGAAGGCTTGATGCGCTTGACCAGCTCGGGCAGCAGCTCCTGCGCACCGATACCCGCGCAGCCGAAGGCCGAGATGAGCAAAACAAGTAGAATTGTGCCTTTTTTGAACTGCATAGGCATGGGTAACTTATAAGTCTAACCGCGATTTTTGCTGAGGGCAAGATTCAAGTTTTCACCGGGAGCGCGGACGGGCCGTCGGCGCTCCGGCAAAAGAACTTTATTTTTCTCTTGACACGTAAGCTATAGCTTACGTATTATGGAAGAGTTATGGATCAAATAACAAAAACATCCCGGCAGGCCGACATTGACGCCTTTACGGCGATCGCGCATCCGGCGCGCAGACAAATATTAGACCTTTTAGCGGCCGGGGAAAGCTCAGTGCAGAACCTGGCCGAGCCTTTTGAGATGTCACGCCCGGCTGTTTCGCAGCATCTGCGGGTCTTGCTTGATGTAGGGCTGGTGGAGGTGCGCCGAAGCGGCCGCGAGCAGCGTTACCGCCTTCGAGCCGCGCAATTACAAGGGGTCTATGATTGGGTCGCCCACTATACGCGGTTCTGGGAAGAAAAACTGGACAATTTAGGTAAATATCTGGAGGAAAACGAATGAAGCGAGATATTAAACTGGAGGCTTTCTACCCCTACCCGCCGGAGCGCGTGTGGCGAGCGGTCGCCGACGGCAAAGCGATGGCAAAGTGGCTGATGCCTAACGATTTTGAACCCAAGCTCGGACACAAATTTCAGTTTCGCACAAAGCCCGCGCCGGGTTTCGACGGGATCGTTCATTGCGAGGTTTTGGAACTCCAGGAACCGCGGCTTTTACGGATCAGTTGGCGAGGCGGCCCGATCGACACGGTCTTAAAATTTTTGCTCGAGCCCGTGCAGGGCGGCACCAAACTTTATCTGGAGCACACCGGCTTTACCGGAGTGAAGGGACTGATGATCAGCTATATGATGAGCAGCGGCTGGAAGAAAATGTTTCGCACTTCTCTGCCTGCGGTCATCAAAAATATCGACACGCTGGATAAGCTTCCTGAAGACCTGAAATCCTGCGATCCCGAAAAGTAGCGCCAGCGTTTCGCTGGCAGTCCGTGCGGGCGTCCCGCCCGCACAAGAATCTGACGGCGAGACGCCGTTAGGACAGCCGCCGGGACGGCGGCGATACTAAAACTTATGGCTGACGTTACGGTAAAAAATTCCGGCATCCACGGCCTCGGCGTTTTTGCGGAGCGCGATCTTGCCGAAGGTGAAATTATTTTGGCCATCGACGACACGCGGATAGTCGATGACGAACATCCGCTGCGGCCCGAACTCGGCGAATTTGAATTTCACTGCGACTACCTGGCGAATCAAACGACGGTACTGATGCGCTCGCCCGAACGCCATATCAATTCCTGCTGCGATCCCAACACTTTCGTAAAAACAATTGATAACGTCAGGCATCAGATCGCCCGCCGGCCTATTAAAGCAGGAGAAGAACTCACTTCGGATTATATTATCGACTGTCACGGCGGGATTGTCTGGCAATGCAATTGCGGCAGCCCGCGCTGCCGGGGGAGGATCGTTTCCAGCTTCTTTGAATTGCCGCTCGAATTACAGTTGGAATATTTACCGCTGCTGAATCCCTGGTTTATCGAAGAACATAAGGAAAAGATAAAAGAGCTGCGAAATTTTTGTCAGTAGCGCCTGCGTAAGCGGGTGCGTCCTCATCTTTGTGATAAAATCGGGCTATGAAAATAGCCATTGCTGCCGACCACGCGGGTTTTGAGGAAAAAGAGAAGTTAAAGCCTTTTTTGGACGAATTAGGCGTCGAATATAATGATCTGGGCACAAATTCCGGTGATTCGGTCGATTACCCGGATTACGCCAAAAAAGTAGGCGAAGCGATAGCTAAAGGCGAGGCCGAGGAAGGCATTTTATTTTGCGGCTCCGGCACGGGGATGGCAATTTCCGCAAACAAGATCCACGGCATCCGCGCCGCCGTCGCCTGGAACCCGGACATCGCCCGGCTCGCGCGCGAACACAACAACGCCAACGTGCTCGCATTGCCCGCGCGCTTTACTTCCGACGACGAAGCCAAAAACATCGTCAAGGCCTGGTTCGACGCAAAATTCGAGGGCGGCCGCCACGAGCGCAGGGTGGAAAAAATAAGCGAATTGGAGAAATGATCTATGATCGAAATTGGCAACTGGGCATCGCTAATATTTATGGGAAGCGCGGCGATAATTTTTACGGTCTATTATTTCCGCCGGAAAAAAACCTCATCTCCGACACGCAGGATCCACCTCGCGGTTGAAGCGTTCATGATGCAGGGCATAATCCTGTTCGTTTTGGCTTTTTTCACCGTTCCGTCATACATTAACGCGCCGTATGAGCCGACAGATGTCAGCAGCGTGACCCCGCAATATCTTCAGCGCCAAAACGAACAATTGAGAAAGATCGACAGCGACCTGGGGCACACGAGATTCTTGCTCATTATGGGCGAGTTTGCACTGCTGGGCGGTATGGGGGTTTTATTTAAACTGAGTTCTAAAAAAGGTGAAACTGAACGACCGCTGACTTTGGGGCTTAGTGAAAACAAATAACGCAATCGAAAAATAACCTGGCTATACTAAAAAAAGAAGTTGAATATATCTCGAGCAAAGCAAATGAATAATTTTTTCACTGCAAATTTACAAGAAGTTGACCCGATCGTCAGCGAAGCAATTGATAACGAAGTGCGCCGCGAGGTGAACGGGCTGGAGCTGATCGCTTCGGAGAATTTCGTGTCCGAAGCCGTGCTGCAGGCGATGGGTTCGGTTTTTACCAACAAGTATGCCGAAGGCTATCCGCAAAAACGCTATTACGGCGGGTGCGAATTTGCCGACGTGGTAGAGCAACTGGCGATAGACCGCGCGAAGGAAATTTTCGGCTGCGATCACGCCAATGTTCAGCCGCACAGCGGCGCGCAGGCGAACATGACCGTGCTGCTGGCCGCGCTCGAGCACGGCGATCAAATACTGGGAATGAACCTGTCGCACGGCGGCCATCTGACCCACGGCCACCCGCTCAATTTTTCCGGCTTAAATTACAAGGTCGCCGATTACGGCGTAAGTAAAGAAACGGAAACGATAGATTACGACGCGCTGCAAAAGATCGCCGAAGAGCATCGCCCGAAACTTTTGATCTGCGGCGCGAGCGCTTACCCGCGCATTATAGATTTTGAGCGTATCGGCGAGATCGCCCGCAGCGTAGGCGCCAAAGTAATGGCGGACATCGCGCACATTGCCGGGCTGGTCGCCGTGGGGCTGCACCCTTCGCCGGTCCCGCATGCGGAATACGTCACGACCACCACGCATAAAACACTGCGCGGCCCGCGCGGCGGAATGATCATGTGCAAGGAAGAATTTGCCGCCGATGTGAACAAGCGCCTGTTTCCCGGCGTGCAGGGCGGCCCGCTGGTGCATATCATCGCCGCCAAGGCAGTCGCGTTTGGCGAAGCTCTCCGTACTGACTTTAAAGCCTACCAGCAGCAAGTGCTGGATAACGCGCAGGCGTTGGCCGGCGAACTAAAAGAACAGGGACTGCGCATCGTTTCCGGCGGCACTGACAATCACCTGATGCTGGTCGATGTCTTTATGGACGGCAAAGGCATCACCGGCAAGGAAGCCGAAAAAGCGCTCGATGAAGTGCACATTACGGTAAATAAAAACACCATTCCCTTTGACCCGAACAAGCCTTTTATCGCGAGCGGGATCCGCATCGGAACACCCGCGCTGACCACCCGCGGAATGAAGGAAGAAGATATGCGCCTGATCGGACGGCTGATAGCCGACGTGCTGCACGAGCCGCAATCGGAAGATGTGAAAACTAAAACCAAACAGGAAGTATTGGAATTGACCGCGAAGTTTCCGATGTATCCGGGCAGGTTGAAGCAGGATAGGGCGGATGTGGTAAGCGGAGAATAATAACTTCGGTTAGCGCTCACGTTTCACCCGGGGCGAGAGAAAGTGAAACACCTGAAACGTTTTTGCAACGCGGTTTTGGGAGTTTTGGGATTCAAAGAACGACTTCCAGCAAGTGGCGGGAGGCTCCGGCGACAAGAGCATATATGAAGAAGCGCTGCCGGTGAAGAACGGTTTTTGTCCGGGCGGGAATTTTTGTGTTATTAGAGCCAAAAAAGACCGCAACCACCTGCACCACGCTAAAGACACGAGAAGAGAATTTCACCGCAAAGGCACTGCAAAGCCCAAAGCGATCCCCTGCGTCAAAAGTTTCACATTATCAGGAATTAGAGCTTAATGAATTCGATTGGGGTTGCTGAGATCCCGGCCTTTCAGCCGTCTATTCAAATTAAGACACTACCTTAATTTAACAAGCCTGAATTCAAATAAGCGGTCGTTAGGCTACCTCAAGGTCAGGAGGGTTGCCCCGCGCCCGCTCTTTTTATCCAAGAAGTCTTTTGGGCAGGTCTCTTTCATCGTCGATTAATAGATCGATTGAAACTTTAGCGAGTTTGCCGTAGGCCAGCGCGACCAAAGGTGGAGGCAGCCGGTCGCCGTTCTCATAAGCGCGTATCGAACTTGGGTGTTTCTTCATACAATACTGCCCCAAAGCCTCAGCCATTTTCGCCTGGGATAAGCCTAATTTGAGACGAATGCTCAGCAATTTCTCCGCCAATCTTTCCGGCTTTTCTATTTTATTTTTGCGCATAAGAATCTTACGCTCCTTTCGGATAGCTCATTCCTTTGCAAAAAAGATAGTTGGGGTTCTTTTCCTTTTCGGATTTGAGAGATAAAGTTATCTTTTAATTCATCTATGCCCGGGAGAAATAAAACCTGGCAATGATGGAAGCCGTCGCGTTGGGTATATTCAAAACGGCTAAAACTACTTCAATAAGATACAAATATGAATGCTATATTTAACTCGTAATTTTGACAGGGATGCTTACAATTTAGTTCGTTATCCATATCTTTTAAAACAAGCATCGAAAATGCCAATGACCAATAAGAGCAATAAGTCTTGAACTATTTGCACCATCAGATTCGGGAGAGTTTGGCGGCGCAATTTCAAGTAAATTTACTGCTGGTATATTTAAGCAGTCTAGACGAAATCCGAATTCCTGTCAAGGAGAAAAATTCCTAATGGGTCTCGGAAAAACAGAGCGGCCAGCCCGTCTAGCGGAAAAACTATTGCGAATCCGTACGAAACTGGGTTTATCACAAACCGGAATGTGCGACGCCATTCAAAATCAAAATAGTGAGATTACAATGTATAGAAGTTATATTGCCCAATATGAAGCCGGCCGAGTGCCGGGACCGCTAACATTGCTCGCCTATGCAAAACTCGCCAAAATTTCAACCGATGTAATTATTGATGATGAGAGAGATTTACCAAAAGGTTTTTGAAATAGAGTCCGCGTAAGCGGACGGCAGAGTTTAACTCCAGGCGTAAGCCTGGAGTATAGGCCATAGTTACCACTGCCGCGCGCGACGAGAATTTTTTGTTTCTCGTCGCGCGCGGCAAATATTCTAAAGACGCCCTACCACAGGTTCCGCTGCGCTCCACCTGTAGTTATATTCTACCGTCAGCTTCGCTGACTTTGTAGCCGGTCACTTGTTCCCGGTAACTTCTTAAGCTCTCACGGAATAGTTTTTGCCTCTCTCTATTTTAGGAGATTTTGTTCGGATCAGGCCGGATTTGAATGCGCACGAGTGTACGTATTCGAGGCATTCCGGCTTATTATCCGACACAATACGGATCACGTATCGATTTTGATGAAATGCATCGGTAGATAAATTTCATCGAGTTATCATCATTTCATTTGATATAGGAGGTTTTATATGTCAGAGCAAAATAAAGCTATCGTTGAAAAAGTAAATGCAGCTTTCTCAGCGGGAAAAACGGAAGATTTCCTTGCTCAGTGCACTGAAGACTTCGTTTGGACAATGGTCGGCGAGAAAACAACAGAAGGTAAAAAAGCCGTTCGTGAATGGATGTCGTCCATGGAGGGCCATGAACCGCCGAGATTCACAGTCGATAAGCTCATCTCAGACGAAGACTCCGTCGTGTGTTACGGAGACATGACGATGAAGGGCAAAGACGGGGTCGAGGGCAAGTATTCCTATTGCGACATTTACGAATTTAGCGGCGATCAGATCGCAAAACTCGATTCGTTCGTTGTCAAACACAAAGCAGAAGGCGAAAGCAGCGAAAAAGCTGCTGCCGGTTAAAGAGATACAAAAATTGGATCCGCAGCAAGGGAAAAGCCTGGTAATTTTACCGGGCTTTTCCAATCTCCATTCTCAATTTTTTAATTTGTTATGAATCCAGTTCGTCCAAGAGTTCCTGCGCATCTTCAGACTCATAATCATAAGCCTGCTGTTCGAGTGCCAGGCGGACGATGCCGGAGTAGAGGGGGTCATCGAGCAGCGGTATGAGCGCGGGGATCGGCATCAGCGCCAGGGCTTCCTGCGCCAAAGCGCGGATGGCGCCGTTACTGGTCTGGCGCGCGATCTCGCAGATCTCGCCTACCGAAAACCTGTCGCCGAGCACATTGGCAAGCACGTCGAGCTTGTCATAATCTTCGCGGCCGAGCGCGCGCTCGGCCAACTGAATAAAGACCTCGGCCGATTCGGTTTGCGCTTCGAGCACATCGGCACAGGTTTTTGCCATCCGCTTTATTTCGGCCAGTTTTTCCGGATTTTTTCGAACTTCGGGGTCGGCGGCCTGTTCATCCAGGGCGGTCAGCAGGCGGCTTAATTCCCAGTCCGCATGGGCGTCATACGAATAACTTTTACTAAGGTTGGGAGCGGTCGAACCGGTATTGCCGGTAACATTCTGCAGTGCGGCAACTATCATTTTGCGAGTCATGGGCCTGAGGCCTTCCCAGACACTGACAACTCGCGCTCCTAGATCTTTTATCGTCATCTTCCTGTTTCTAGGGTAACATGACGAGTCTATTGAGTCTACAGAGTCCTGAAGGTCAAGCATTAGGAACCTTTGACTCGATAGGCCCGCTGGACTCTTTAGACTCCCCAGACTCTCCGGACTCCCCAGACTCGATAGGCTCCCTGGGCTCCAGTATTCTTTGTTCCAGTTCGCTGCGAATCTCATTGCGGGATTCTTCGTCCTGATCGGCCTCGAAAACCTCTACTAAAGCAAAAGGAGCGTCGCCAAAAAGGCGAAGCTCCCATGCTTCTCTGTCCTTACCGGAAGCGCGCGAAAACCACGCAGCGTCCTTTCCGAATCCGACGATCCGGGCCGGGCCGAATAATTCCTGAGCGGAGCTTCCCAGATCACGCCGGCTCTCTTCGCTTAACAAGACCCGCCGCAGCGTCCAGCCATGCTTTTTGTAGAGACTGAGCGCCTCAAGAATATTTTCAACCCGCGACATTACTACTTCTATTACTTCTGCTGATTAGCCAGCGGCTGGCCCGACCTCTTCAGCGGTTTTTCGATCTTCTCATTCGGAACCGGCACGGGTTTGAAAGTATTTCCGTTTGCCCCGTTCTTGTTGGCCAGCGGATTGATAGGTATGTTTCCTAAACCGCGGGCATTTGCATTTTCCTGTTCGCGCACGCTCTGCGGGGTGCCCACTTTTTTGATCTTGCCGAAAAACAGATCGCCAAGCGCCAGTTTCCACCCGTTCCCTTCCTTAACAAAGGGGATATCGTCCCAGGTTCCTTTGGAGTTTTTTACTTCCATCGAGGCAGTATTGCCGTCTTCCGAGGTCCGTACGTCACGGGTTTGCGGCATTTTTTCCTGCATGGCGGTTTCGGTAAAACCATTCTTGTAAGATTCGGCGCAGGATTTTTTGTAGCTATTGGCGGTAAATTGCGCCAGCTCACGGGTCGCTTTCGAAGAGATCTGCTTAACCCCCTCGGTGTCGCCTCTTTTCACTGCTTCAAACAAAAAAGTATAGGCCTCGACGGGAGAATTGATCGCCACGGTGGGTTCGCCGCCGCCTTCCGCGCATTCACCGCCGGAGTGCGGCACGCGGCCGACGTTAGGGTCGACATTGGCGGCCGGGGAATTGGTGGCCTGCCCGGTAGTACCGGTACAGCCCGTAAGGCCGGCCAGGCACAAAGAAAGAATAACGAATATTAATAAAAATGCTGTTTTGCTCATAACCATCCTAATAAAGAATTTTTGTAAGTATATACAAAATTTCCCCGGTAGCTAAATCTAAAACGCCCTGATCTTACACGTGTCCTATACGGGCCGGCCGCTTTCCTATTGCTCGCCCTGAAACAAAAATTCCATAAAATCATAAAAAAGCATAGTTTGATAGTGAAAAAGGCTCAAAAGTTTATTACACTAATGAAAGTCCTTACACAGTTTAAGAATTTGATGATTTTTAGCGACACCCCCGGGCTTTATTTAGGTTTTTCTGGTCTCGAACGATGAAAGTCTGTCCAAAATGTCACTCCAGCTTTACGGATGAAACGTTGAGTTTTTGCCTAACGGACGGCTCTCCGCTTGTTCATACGGATGCGAATCCGGACTTTTCATCCACGGAATTTTCCGATGCCGATACGGTCTTTGACCGCGAGCCTACCCTGGCCGGCTCTTTTGCCAACCCGACCACGACCCATTTTGCGGCGCAGCAAACCCAGATCCTTGAGGCAAAGCCAAGATCATCCAAAACTCTGCTCTACGCTATCCTGGCGCTTTTGATCGTCGTGGCCGGCGGCGGCGTCGCGGTCTGGTGGAATTTCCGTGACAGCATTCGCGAGATCTACAATCCGCCAAAAGTGGTCATCGCTTCTTCCGAAGCAAAAAAGATCATCTCGCCGCTGACGCCCGAGCAAACGGCCCAGATACAAAAAGAGGTAGAAGATTTTCTTAACTCGTGGAAAAATTCGATCGAGAAACGCGACATCAACGACCAGATGCGCCACTATGCCAAGACATTGGAAATTTTTTATCGCGACAGCGGCAAAGACCAGAACAGTGTGCGGGCCGAGCGGCTAAAAGCGATCGAGCGTTACGAAACATTGAACCTGTATCTGACAAAGATCGAAGTAACGCCTGAATCAGAGCGCTTTGCCAAGGTCGTCTTTGATAAGAACTGGGTCTTTCGCGGAAAAGACAGGTTTTCTTCCGGCGCGGTGCAGCAGGAAATGGGCCTGGTTAAAAGCGACGGCAAATGGTATATCGTGATCGAAAAAGACCTGCAGATCTACAATATGAACAACAGCCAAAATCCCGCCGGCTCTAACGCCGCGAATGTTAATGCCAACCAATGATGTCCGCTCCGGAAATAACTTTTCGTTCAGCAACTAATGAAGACGCCGGGCAAATAAAAAAGATCGTCTACGGTGTGCTGGAAGAATATGGATTGGTTCCAGAACCGGGCGGAACCGACGCCGACCTGGAAGATATCGATAAACATTATCTGCAGCGCGGCGGCGTCTTTGAAGTATTGGAAGACACGCGCGGAAACATAGTGGGGACCGTCGGGCTTTATCCGATGCCATATTCGGTAGATGCCGAAACACCCAAAACAGTTGAATTGCGCAAGATGTATTTTCTTCCCGGTTTGCGCGGGCATGGCTGGGGCAAGAAAACTTTGACGCGGATGATCGAGCGCGCCCGCCGGCTTGGTTTTGGGCGCATCACCCTGGAAACCCACAGCTCGTTAAAAGAAGCGATCGGCCTGTATAAAAGCTTCGGCTTTGCGGAGTCCTGCGCAGGCAAACATTCCGCGCGCTGCGATCAGACCTTCTCGTTGGAATTATGAAAGCGCTCCGTTTTGAAAATAACAAATTGAGCTTGGCGGATATCGCTCAGCCGTCCGTGGAAGGTGCGGAAAATGAAGCGCTCGTTCGGGTGACGATGTCCGGTATCTGTAACACCGATCTTGAGATCGTGCGCGGCTACGCCGGATTTTCCGGAACGATCGGGCATGAATTTGTCGGCATAGTAGAACGCGCGGACGACGCGCCGCAGTTGATAGGAAAACGGGTGGTCGGCGAGATCAACGCGGGCTGCGGAATATGTGCTTTATGTCTGGCGGGTGACCCGCGCCATTGCCCGGACCGGACCGTGCTGGGCATTGTCGGGCGCGACGGCGCTCATGCCGAATTCCTGACCCTTCCCTCACGCAATCTGCTCGAAGTTCCCGCCGGGGTCACCGACGAGCAAGCTGTCTTTACCGAACCTCTCGCCGCCGCTTTTGGCATCACCGAACAATTACAGCCGCAACCGGAACAAAAGATTGCCGTCATCGGCGACGGCAAACTGGGCATCCTCTGCGCGCAGGCGCTGGCGATCGGAAATCCATCCACAGGAAACGTAACGCTGATCGGAAAACACAAAGAAAAATTAAAGCTGGTGGAAAATCGCGGAATCGAAAGCCTGCTATTGCCGGAGGCCGAAAAGATAAAACGTGGTTTTGATATCGTGGTAGAAGCCAGCGGTTCGGAAAGCGGATTCGCACTTGCGCTCGATCTGCTGAAGACCCGCGGAAAGCTCGTTTTGAAATCCACCTTTCACGGTGAGCCGAAGTGGCCCGCCTGGCGGTTGGTGGTCGATGAAATAACGATCATCGGTTCGCGCTGCGGCCGGTTTGCCCCGGCGCTCGAACTCCTGCGTCGCGGGCAAGTGGATGTCGAAAGCCTGATCAGCGAAGAGTTTAGCTTATCCTCCGGTATCACCGCGATGAGCCGCGCCGCCGAAAAAGATGTGATGAAAGTTCTTCTCAAGCCTTAACTCTACTCCTTTCCAAACGCATGGTAGTCCTAAGCTGTGGTCCTGTATCAGATAACCATTCGGAATAGATGAAAGATCATAGATGATAACTGAGAGATTCGGGTCTCTTTTCTGTCATCTATCCGTTATCGTCTATTCCGAGTGCAAATCCCACAGCTTTAACACACTTCAAAGTGTATTAAAGCTGTGAACTCTGAACATGGACTCTAAACTTATGATTGGCTATACTTATTATCTGTCGGAATTTCGATAAACTTGGTTGAAGGCGCTTGTATTATGGCTATCAAAGAAAACACGGAACTTTTGGAAAAACGTATCCTGCAAAAACTTGCGGTATTTATTTTGGTTTTGTCGGCCGGGCTTCTGACTGTCGGGGGTTTTCTGGGCTATTCATTGGCCGGACGCAGTGCCAAAGCCACCGAAGCGCCGGAATCGGCGCTCACCGCAGAATATCTTTCCGCATCGTTTGCCGAAGTCGCAAAAACGGTCGAACCGGCCGTGGTCAATATCGACACCAAAGGCAAAATTCCCGAGGTCGCCGTAAAGCCGTCACAGGGCGATGAAAAAGGCGATAAGGAGCTTTACGATTTTCTGCAAAAGCAGTTTTCGCCGCGTCCGGTATATGGTGTGGGCAGCGGTTTTATCGTCGACCCGAAGGGCTACATTTTAACCAACTACCATGTGATCTCTGATTCTTCACGCATTACCGTGCGCCTGCAGAACGGCGAAGAATATATCGGGACCGTGGTCGGCACCGATGAGGAAACGGACCTCGCGGTGGTCAAAGTAAATGCGGGCCGCGATCTGCCGGCGGTCAAACTGGGAGATTCAAATGTCGTGCAGGTCGGCGATTGGGTGCTGGCGATCGGCTCTCCTTTCGGCCTAGCGCAGAGCGTCACCGCGGGCATCATTTCCCAGCTCGGGCGAGAGACGCCGGGCGGCACCGTTTTTAGAAAATTCATTCAAACCGACGCCGCCATCAACAAAGGAAATTCCGGCGGGCCGCTGGTAAATATGCGCGGTGAAGTGATCGGGATAAATTCGCAGATCGCTTCCGTAACGGGCGATTTTAACGGCATCGGTTTTGCGCTGCCTTCGAACGAAGTAGCTTTTGTCTATCAGCAAATTCTCGCCGAGGGCAAAGTAAAACGCGGTTATCTGGGCGTCAACCTGGAATCTATCCGGCCTGAATTTGGAAAAGTTTATGAAATGCCGAACCTGACCGGCGCTATTGTGACCAACGTTCAGGACAAGCAAAGCCCGGCGGGAAAAGCGGGACTTCAGGCGGGCGATATCATCACTGAAATAGACGGGAGACCGGTCACGGGTTCGCAGGACCTGATCTCAAAGATCGCGTCTGTAGCGCCTGACCGGCAGGTCAACCTGACGTACTATCGAGAGGTCAATGCGAAACTGGAGAAAAGCTCGGTGATGGTAAAACTGGGCGAGCGGCTGTCTGCCAGCTTAACGCCATCAGAGACGCCCGACCCTCCGAGAAAATTGACACCGGGCACCGCCGACACAAAACCCTGGGGGCTTAACCTGCTCGAACTCACGCCGCAGGCCGCCGCGACCGCCAAAATGGAAGGCTTAAAAGGCGTGGTGGTAAAAGGGATCGACCCAGCGAGTTTTCTGGCCGATGTGGGCGATGACAACGGACAAAATATGCTGCTTCAGAATGATCTGATCCAGAGTGTGAACCGTGCACCGGTCAAAACCATCGCCGAATTTACGGCCCTGGTAGCTAAACTAAAAATCGGCGATGCGATCGTATTGCAGGTCATGCGCTACGAGTCTCGCGTGCAAAAGGCCGTGCCGCACCTGGTGCAGTTTACGGTTCAATAATTTAGGTTTATTATTACTGATTCGGTTTGAGGCTTCGTGCATTTTTCGTGTTGTTTCGTGTAGGTTCGTGGTTCCAGTCTTAACTCGTTTGTTTACCGCAGACTTAAAGCGGGTAACCACGAAATCACACGAAACAACACGAACAAAACTTGAAAGAAAAGGCTTGCTTCATCACCGATTTTATTAAACCAGGCAGGATCAATTACTAATTACTTATAACTACTTATGGCTAAAGCACAACCGGCAAAAATATCGTCTGCTAAAACTACTAAAAAAACTTCAACTAAAACTTATTACAATTACGTCGGCGGCGAGTGGGTAAAGTCCGCTTCCGGCGAATGGTTTGAAAATCTTAATCCGGCTGACACTTCGGATGTCGTCGGGCGTTTTCCGCGTTCCAGCGCCGAGGACGTAAATAAGGCTGTCGCCGCCGCCAAATCAGCCGCCGACCGTTGGCGCCTGACCCCGGCGCCGAAACGCGCTGAGCTTCTTTTCAAGCTCGGCGAGATCCTGCGCAAAAACAAAGATGCCTACACGCGCGACATGACCCGCGAGATGGGCAAGGTGCTGAAGGAAGCCGGCGGCGACGTTCAGGAAGCGATCGACTGCACTTATTACACTGCCGGTGAAGGCCGCCGCTTACACGGCTTTACCACGCCGGCAGAAATGCCCAACAAATTTGCGATGTGCGTGCGCCAGCCGGTCGGCATCTGCGGGCTGATCACGCCGTGGAATTTCCCGATGGCGATCCCGAGCTGGAAACTTATTCCCGCGCTCGTCTGCGGCAATACCGTCGTCATTAAATCCGGTGAAGACGTGCCGCTTTCCACCATCAATCTGGTCAAGGCCTGCGAAGAAGCCGGGATCCCGAAAGGCGTGGTCAACGTCATCAACGGCTTCGGCCCCGATGCCGGTTCGCCGCTGACCAATCACAAAGACGTAAGATTAATTTCATTCACCGGCTCGACGCAGACCGGCCGCGTGGTGGCCGAAGCCTGTGCCGCGCGCAACGCTATCGTCTCGCTCGAGATGGGCGGCAAGAATGCCATCATCGTGATGGACGACGCCGATATCGATAACGCCGTCGAAGGTAGCTTATGGGGCGCGTTCGGCACCAGCGGACAGCGCTGCACCGCTTCGTCGCGGCTGGTGGTGCACAAAAAGATCTACAAAAAGTTTGTCGCGAAATTGGTCGAGAAAGTTAAACAGCTTCGGGTCGGCAACGGCCTGGACGGGAAAACGGAAATGGGCCCGGTCATCAATCAAAAGGCCGTTGATAAGATCCTGGGCTATATCGAGATCGGCAAAAATCAGGATAAAGCGACGCTCGCTTGCGGCGGCAATCAGCTTACGGGTGGGGCGTATAAAAAAGGCTTCTTTATAGAGCCGACAGTTTTCAGCGATGCTTCGCCGAATATGCGTATTTCGCAGGAGGAAATTTTCGGCCCGGTAACAACGGTCATTCCGTTTTCGACGCTCGACGAAGCGATCAAGATCGTAAACGGCGTGCAGTACGGGCTGTCTTCGGCAATTTACACGCAGGATGTGAATCAGGCTTTTCACGCCATGCAGGAGCTTTACACCGGTATCTGCTACATCAATTCCGCTACCATCGGCGCTGAGGTCCACCTGCCTTTTGGAGGAACCAAAGGCACCGGCAACGGCCACCGCGAAGCCGGCACGCAAGTGCTCGATATCTTTAGCGAATGGAAATCGATCTATGTCGATTACTCCGGAAAACTCCAGAAAGCGCAGATCGATGAAGTGGAAATTTGAAGTAGAGAGGCTAGAGTTTAGAGACTAGAGGTTAGTTTGCTGTTTCCCACATGAGCGAAACTAATATCAAAAGTCATCGTGATTTAATTGCATGGCAGAAAGCCATGACGCTGGCAGAATCTGTTTATAAATTGACTTACAAGTTTCCCAGGGAAGAAATCTATGGATTAACAAGTCAAGTAAAACGTTCGGTTACTTCTATTCCTGCAAACATTGCAGAAGGACAAGGGAGACGTTCAAAAAAGGAATTTTCAACAATTTTTAGGACATGCTCGTGGTTCTTTATTAGAACTCGACACTCATTTGGAGTTAGCTTTACGTTTTAATTATATAAATATTGAGGAATATCAGGCTGTTTATCCTCAGATCCAAGAAGTAGGACGGTTGGTAAACGGTTTGCTTCGATCTTTGAACGAATAACCTCTAACGCGCGGCGCTCTAATCTCTGACCTCTAACCTCTGAATACGATTTTTGTAGACAAAGCCCCGGCATTAGTTTGATAATGGGATAGTAGTTCGCTGCTACCCCATTTGCTTTTCTTCTTTTTTCAACCACGGAGATCAAAATAATGCTTATCAGATCCAACCTAAAACTTTTCGCTATCTTAATGTTTGTCATCCTGGGCCTTACCGGGGAAGCTTCAGCACAGGGTGTGACGGTAAATGAAAAGTTTGCGACTCACGCGCTGCAAACTATTCACGCGGCCGAGGCAACGTTTTACGCTACGGCCGGTGCGGGAAATTTTGGAAGCATGCAGCAGCTTCGAGATGCCGGGTTCATCGATGCCGCGCTGGCGGCGGGTGAAAAATACGGCTATAGATTTTCGCTGACCACCGTCCCTTTCATACCCGGCCAGGGCCCGGCAAGGTTTCAGGTATCGGCCGTCCCCTCACGCTACGGGAAAACCGGAAAACGTTCTTTTTATATCGATCAGTCAGGCTCGATCCGGGGCGAAGATCACAATGGCGAACCGGCCACCATCAAAGACCCGCTTATTACGATCTGCTACGGTGAGTCGACCGTTATCGCTTCGATGCGGGCACTGCACTCCGCGGAGTCGACTTATTTCTCAACGGCGGGGGTAAACATTCACTACGGTTCCATGGTCGAGCTTAACAATATGTTGCTGATCGATCAGACGCTCGCCGACGGAGAAAAGTGCGGTTACTTTTTCCAGGTCATTACCATTGCGGCCGTGCCGGCCACAGCAACACCGGCGTCGTTCAGAGTTTTGGCGCGTCCCTGGCAATATCCCGTGACCGGGATCAGGTCTTTTTATATTGACGACACCGGAGTGCTGCGCGGCGCGGACCATGCCGGCGCATTCGGCAGCGTGAATGATCCGCCGATACAAAACTAAAGGTTAATTATAGTTGAGGCCTAGTTCCCGTCTTCAATTCCGATGGTTTTCAGAAGCTGTTGGAAATGTGCGTCGTCGTGCAAAACAAAAAGATCGAGTTCCGCCTGCAGATGCACCATCCGCCAGTCGCGTTTTTCAACCAGTTGATCGAGATATTCAAACGCTTTATCAAACTCACCTAAGTTCGCGTAAATGGTGGCAAACTCATAGGCTACGTCATTTTCTTTTCCCAGGGCCTCAAGTTTCTGCAGGCAATTCTGCGCCTCCTCGGTCTTTCCCGCGCGGGCAAAGGCCGAGCCGAAGGTTCCGATCAATTCCTTAGCTCCGTCAAACGAGCGCATCGAAAGCGTTTCCGCTTTGCGCAGCAGAGCAAAGGCGACGTCGTGCTGCTGGCGGATCGAATAGCTCGTCCCGAAAAGCAGATAGACGTGATAAAGTTTTGGTTCGTCTTTGTATTCCTCAATCAGTTTCTCGCCGATGTCCCAGGCCAATTCAAAATTTTTCTCGCGGTAATAAAGCTGTGCTTTCAGCCAGAGAGTTTGAAACGAAGAGGAATCCAGCTCCAGTGCGCGCTGTATTTGTTCGTGAGCTTCACGAAAGCGGCCCCTGCGGCCGAGAAAATTCGCATAGAGACGGTGTGTTTCGACGTCGTTCGGGCTGATCTCGAGCGCGTTTTGAAATTCCTTCTCGGCGCGCTCCCAATTCCAGTCATAAAAGTAGGCAAAATAACCGAGCGTGGCATGAGCTTCGGCGATCGTCGGATCGAGCTCGAGCGCTTTGGTAAGCCAGGCGCGCGCCTTTACCAGATGTTCACTGGCGGGCGAAAGCGACATCCGCAGATGCAAATGCGCATAAACATCGGCCAGGCCGCAAAACGCGAGGGCAAAATTCGGGTCAAGCTGTGTCGCCGAAACGAATTGCTCAAAAGCTTCCCAGAGATTCTGCGGCGTTTGCTTGCTCAGATAAAATCGGCCCTTCAGGTAGGCCTGGTAGGCCTGGGCATTCGGCAGATGTTTAGGCGACAAAGCCGCCCGTTCTTCGTTGGTCATATTTAACAATATTTGCTGTGCGATCTGCTCTGAGATCATGTCCTGCAGGCGCGGCAGGTCCTGCAGTTTTGCTTCAAATTTCTCTCCGAAGGTAGTGCTTTGCGTGGCCAGGTTTATTCCCTGAACGGTTATTTTTACGTCTTCGCCGATCTGCATCAAAACACCGTCAAGAACGAACTGAACATCGAGATCAGCTCCTATCTGCAGCGGATTTCTGTCCTTTTCGACATACTGTAAAACGCTCCCCGTAGGACGGACAACGATCCGCGTAATACTGCTCAGGCGCGTGATCAATGAATCGGCAAATCCGAGCCCGAGATACTTGTCTTCCTCAGCTAAACCGATGATCTGGAACGGCAGGATCGCCAACGAAACCGAGTGCAGAAAATTTTCTTCGGAAGTTTTTGAGATCTTTCTGACATCGGCGACAAAGCGATAGCCAAAGCGCGACACCGTCTCGATAAATTTCGGGTTTCTGTGATCGTTATCGTCAAAAACTTTTCGCAAAACGGAAATGTTTCGCGTCAGCCCGATCTCCTCGACGATCACGTCGCCCCAGACGATCCTCATCAGTTCGTCTTTGGTCACCAATTGATTTTCTTTTTCGACGAGGGCGAGCAGAGTTTCAAAAGCTTTTGGGGTCAGAGCGATGGGACGGTCGCCCCGGGAAAGCTGCCGTTCGGCCGGAGAGAGGCGATAATTGCCAAACTCGTACAAAAAAGACTTGTCGTCCGCCATTTTTAGTCTATTATTGGTAAAAAAATCCAAATTGTAAGCCTTTTGTAAGGACTTTTCGCGCTTATTCGGGCACAATTTTCTTCGAATTACAGCAACGCTAGTTTTACATCGTTATCACGAAAAAATCGAATAGGCAATTTTTGAGGAATAAATTTATGACAAAACCATACCGAAATTCAATCGAAGAAAAAAGGAACGCCATTCTCCGGCGCGGAGTTATTTTAGCCGCCATGCTTTTCGGTGTTTTTGTGCTCTCCGGCGCTGAGGTCTTTGCCCAGGCTCCGTGCGATGTGGTAGCGGCGCAGATAGTAACCAGCGTTTCGACCAATTACACGAATGCTCAAACCGGCGCCTTTGGTGATTCGGGTTACCATATTTTGAATAGCGGCGAAACGGACCACTACATTCACATCTTTTACGACGCTCCGGATAATACGGTTTTCAAGGCTTACTTTAACGGAACGGAGATAGCGACACTGGAGCGCGTTCCGAACTCGCTCTTTGGCGAGTACTGGGCGTGGGAAGGATTCGGCCTACCGCATCCGGTCGGGCACGTCGGCGATGTGATGTCGGTCACGATGAACGGCCAACCGTTTGTCACCGGCAGCTACACGCGCGAGGCGGTTGACTACGAAGCCGCGGACGCCAGCACTCGAGTTGCGCCTACCGCTAATTGCACGGTCTATCGGGCCAAGGCATTTCTTCCTACTTCGGCACATCCGCGCACTTTAAGATCGGCCTTTATGTGGACGGTCACTCCGGTCGCGAATCCGGTAACCAAAATTACGATCAATGAGCCGAGTGAGGATGCGCCGGGAGTTATTGGCGCGGAGATCGCCCAGTTGCAGCTTGGCAATATAACCACTTTTAACGGCTGGGCGACCACCCGCATCGTGCAAACGGACACTGTTTTGACCGAAGACCAATTCACAAAGATGAGGCAGGGCCTCTTGACGGTGAATACTTACACCGCCGCGCATCCGGGAGGTTATTCGAGCATCACTATCCATACGCAGGGTATTAACACAGGCAGCGATTTTGAAGGGGACGGGATGGCCGACCTCACCGTTTTCCGGCCATCCGAGCTGGCGTGGTATATGAAGTTAAGTTCCACGGACCAAACGCAAAGCGTCATCTTCGGACATGCGAACGACAAATTGGTCGTGGGCGATTACGACAGCGATCGCAAAGCTGACATTGCGACCTTCCAGCCCGATCATCCCGATTATCCCGGCAAAGGCGCCTGGCAGATCCTCAGATCGTCCGATGGCGTGCTTCAAACCGTTCAATGGGGCCTGGACAGCGATATTCCGATCGCCATGAGCATCGACACAAATAACGCCGTCGATCTGGGTGTTTTCCGCCCGTCGACCGGCACATGGTATATCAAGCGAATGGGCGACATTATCAAGCCGCTCGCATCAGCGAAATCAGCCAAATCTATGGCCCCTGAAAACGGCGGATCGCAGTATTATGTTTTCCAGTGGGGCACCAACGGAGACATACCCCTGGCCGGAGATTTTGATAACGATAAGATCGATGAGCTGGTGGTTTTTCGTCCGTCAGAAGGCAACTGGTATATCTATAACTTTGCCAAAAACAGTTTTGAGATCTTCCATTGGGGAACGAGCGGCGACATTCCGATAGCTCGCGACTTTGACGGCGATCGCAGGACGGATCTGGCGGTTTATCGCCCGTCCAATGGCACCTGGTACATCTACGCCAGCCTGGAAGATAACGTGATCATACGTAACCTGGGTATCAGCGGAGACATCCCCGTTCCGGCCGATTTCGATAAGGACGGAGTAGCCGATATCGCTGTTTTCCGCCCGAGAAACGGTGTTTGGTATATAAACGGGAGCGCTACCAACTCGTATTATTTCACGAAATTCGGCTTAAATGGCGATATTCCCGCAGTAACACCTAGATAAAAGGTATTTCCTTTCCTTTGTTCAAGCGGAGGCTGATAAGGCCTCCGCTTTTTTTGTCAGATCGCCCGTCAGCGAAACCGGGGGGACGGTTTTTTCAATTTTCGGGTGGATGCACTTAGTAAAAATTAAAAAAATCGGCATAATGTAAATATACCCAGTAATATAAAAATACACATTTTTGGAGTGAATAATGAAGATCGGATTACCGAAAGAGATAAAGGACAATGAATATCGCGTAGGCCTGACACCGGCCGGCGTACGCGCTTTTACGGACGCGGGGCACCAGGTTTCCGTGCAAAAAAGTGCCGGTGAGGGCTCGGGGTTTGAAGACGCGCTTTATGTAAAATCGGGCGCTACGATTCTGGACACAGCCGATGAGATCTGGGCCGAAGGCGATATGATCGTCAAGGTCAAGGAACCGATCGCGCCGGAATACCCGCGCATGCGTGAAAACCAATTGCTTTTCACCTACCTGCACCTGGCTCCGGAACCGGAATTGACCAAGCAGTTGCTGGAAAGAAAAGTGACCGGCGTGGCTTATGAGACCATCACCGATAAACAGGGCCGGCTGCCGCTGCTGACCCCGATGTCTGAAGTGGCGGGAAGAATGTCGGTCCAGGTCGGCGCAACCTACCTGGAGAAAATGAACGGCGGTAAAGGAATCCTGCTCGGCGGCGTGCCGGGCGTACCGGCCGGGCGCGTGGTAATAATCGGCGGCGGCGTGGTGGGAACCGAAGCTGCCAAGATGGCGATCGGCCTGGGCGCGCACGTTACCATCATCGATAAAAGTTTGGACCGTTTGCGCTATCTCGATGACATTTTCCTTTCCAAAGTCTCCACGATGGCTTCTACCCGCGATCAAATTCACGAAGCTATTTCACATGCCGATCTGGTCATCGGCGCCGTGCTGGTGGTCGGCGCGGCCGCCCCGAAACTGGTGACGCGCGATATGTTGGCTGATATTCCCAAAGGCTCGATACTGGTGGACGTCGCCGTAGATCAGGGCGGATGTTTTGAAACGACGCATGCCACTACGCACTCAAACCCGACTTATTACGAAGAAGGCGTTTTGCATTACTGCGTGGCGAACATGCCGGGCGCAGTTCCGCGTACATCGACCTTTGCGCTGACAAACGCTACGCTGCCGTACGCGCTCGATCTGGCGAATAAAGGTTTCTTAAAAGCGGTCGGTGAAGATGCGGGATTAAAAGAAGGCGTTAATACCTATGCCGGCAAATTGACGTACGATGCGGTCGCTGCTTCGCAAGGACTGGAATATACGCCGTTCGATTCGCTGGTTTAGCACCGGGGCGCAGACTTTAGTCTGCAAATGAACGCGCAGCGTTCGTGAGTTCTTGCTTTCGTCATCTCATGATCTAGACCGGCGGGCGGCCCGGATGCAAGGCATCCGTTGCAGACTGAAGTCTGCGCTCCCGGTTATGCAGAAGTAAGGGCGGGCTGGAGAAGTTCGGAAAGAACATCGACCAGCTCGTCTTTTAAGTTTACGGTTTTGAGTAATTGCGCATTGGCAAGGGCAATGTCGGAGGCCGGTTAGCCCTGCGCGATAAAGCGTTTGTTTATAAAAGATATCGTTATCCTTTAGACGCTTTCACCGCTAGCTTAATTTCCGGGTAACTTTTTGTCAAACGCATCTGTGTTAAAATGCGTCTTATCAATAGTTAGATGCCAGGGACCTAAAAATGGTTCTCTTTTGTGTATTAAATGTACGAATTTGCAGTCACACCAGCCATCACCCAGTTACGCCGCCCGGGTGTTCTGCTTACCGAAGTAGAACAGGGAAGCCTGGCCGAAGAATTGGAGCTTGCGCCCGGCGATCGCATCGTCAAGGTGAACGGCCGGACCGTCCGCGACTATCTCGATTTTCGTTTTCAAACCGCGGGCGAGACCGAGATGACCTGGCTGGTGCGCAAGCCGAACGGTGAAAGTTGGGAGATCGAACTCGAACGCGACGAGGGCGAAGACTTCGGAATGATGTTTGAGCAGATCGTGCCCCGCCAGTGCGCCAACGAATGCCTGTTCTGCTTTTGCAAGGGCAACCCGGAAACAGCGCGGCCTTCGCTTTTTGTGCGTGACGAAGACGTCCGCCTTTCGTTTCTCTACGGCAATTACACCACGCTGACCTCGATCACACCGGATGAAATGAACCGCATCGTGGAGCAGCGCCTTTCACCGCAGTACGTGTCGGTGCACGCAACGGATCTCGACGTGCGCGCTTACCTGCTCGGCGTAAATAAAACGCGCGCGGATATCTCTGACAAGCTGCAGCGTCTGCTCGACAACAACATTGAGATCCACGCGCAAGTGGTCTTATGTCCCGGCATTAACGACGGCGAAGTGCTGCAAAAAACCGTGCGCGATTTGGCGGCGCACTATCCGAAAATAATTAGCACGGCGATCGTGCCGCTCGGGCTGACCCGCTATAACACTGACGAGCGCCTGACCGCCGTCACGCCGGAGTTTTGCCGGCAGGTGATAAAAGAGATCACGCCGCTGCAGCGCGAATTTCGCAAAAAATTCGGAGTTACCTTTGCTTTTCTGGGTGACGAAATATATTTGAAAGCCGGACTGCCTATCCCTTCGCGCGCGCACTATGGAAAATATCCTCAGATCGAAGACGGCGTGGGAATGGTGCGCACGTTTTTGAATAAATTCGAGAGCGTATTGAAAAAAGTGGAGACCGCCGGGAGCGCCGAATTCATTCGGCATAAAAACAAAGATGCGAGAACTCACCCGGTTGCAATAAAACCGCAGGTTCCGCACTCCGCCTTTAGCATTCCGTCTTCCCTTCACGGCACCGTCTTTACCGGCGAAATGTTTGCGCCCGTGTTGGCTGAGCAGGTCGAAAAATTCAACAAGCTGACCGGCGCGCGGCTTAGTGTAATGGGTGTTCCCAATACCTATTTCGGCGGCGATGTCGCGGTGGCGGGATTACTGACCGGGCAGGACTTTCTGGCCGTGAAAGACAAGGTCGAAGGCGATTTTGCCGTCATTCCTAAAAACACGATCAAATCCGATGAGCCGATCTTTCTCGATGGAATGAAGTTCGATGAACTTAAAGCTCAATTCAAAGTGCCGGTCTATGACATGGATGTGATCGACCTGATCAACAGGCTTCTTACTGATAAAAGATAAGCTGTATTTAAATATGGCTTTGCCTCTGAAGCCGTCAATAACTTTTAAGAGCGGGCGCAAGCAACCCTTCCTGACCTGAGAGGTATTCAAGATGAGTGGTAAAAATTAAGTTTGATAAATTTGCAGTCAGGAAGGGCCGCTTGCGCCCGCTCTTAGGGCAATCAGATCAGCTATTCCAAAAAAAATGCGGCGGAAAAATATAGATTCCACCGCATGAATAAAAGAATCTAAAGAATTAAACTTATCCGTTCGAAAACCTGTAAATTATCACCCCGGTAACCTTGACCGCTTGTCCGGTGAGTAAGGTCGGGCCGAATTTCGCCTGGCGTGCGGCCTGTTCCGCCGCTTGCCTTAAGAGCTGGTGTCCGCTTACGGCCTTGGCCGAGATCACGTTTCCCTGCTCATCTATCGTTACCTGCACGCTGACATTGTCCCGGATGTTCATCAGTTGCGCCGGTCTCGGGTACGGCGGCACCGGCAGCGATCTTGCCTTGCCGTTTAATACTCCGCCTGAAACGGGGGTGGTGCGTCTTGTCTCCGGGTCCTTTTTCGGCATTACGGGCGGTTTGTCTTCCCCGTCACCGCCGCTTTTAGCTACCGTGCCGGAATTAAAAAGGCCGTCATTACCGCCGCCGCCATTACCATCACTTCTGGTCGGCGTCATGCCCGTAGAGATCCCTTCGGTATCTATCTTTCCCATCGTAAATGGGGTTGTCGGGCGCGCCTTTTGCGTATTCGGCGTGGTAGAGATATTCGTCGGCGGATTCTGCGACTCGTCCAGCCGCATCATATTGACCTGGCGCGAAGGCAATTCATCTTTGACCGCCTGCTGCTGCGGCCTGGACGCAGCCTGCGGCAGCTCCGGCTTGGGCGGTTCGACGGCCGGGATAGGAACCGGCGCGATCATCGCGGAAAGCTCCAAACCGTCATCGGTGAGCGTTAATTCCGCGGCCATAATGCTCCAGACAAAAACCGAAAAACATCCAACTAAAACTACTACGGCCGTGCCCAGGAAAAATGCGCGAAACTTTCTGCTTTCCCTGCCGTGCCCGCTCGATACTACCAATTGATCTAACATAACTTCCTCCCTTTTCGGTGCCGCCGAGGTGCAGGGACTTGTCATAAAAAACGGTGCCAAACAACGAATGGAACGTTTTCCATTCACTTATTAGACACCGGTTCGCGGAATTTGTTCCTTATTGAGAGATTTAATTACGCAGTTTTGTTTCTTTGCATCTTAGCTTTCAGTTTGTGTAACTGAGTAGCATAAAGTTCATTCTCGGTATTTTGTGATATTTTAATGGCCTTATCCAAATAAGCGACCGCGTTATCGTAGTCTTCGATCTCTTTATATGATTCTGAAATTCCCACTAAAGAGCTTAAATAAATGGGATTTTTGGTATTAGTGTTGGCTAAAACTTTATTAAATAATTCTATCGCAAGTTGATACTGTCTTTTGTGAAATTCGGTTTGAGCATTTACATAGTCTGATTGGTAATATGTACTCCATTTTTTTACATACAGGTAAGCACATAAGAAACCTAAAAAGGCGCTGCCCACAGATAAAACAAGCCCGAAATATATATCCATTATTTATTATTCTCAGAAACGGTTGGTGGATCTTTTATTGTTTTTTCGCTGTTCAATAATCCTCCTCCGAGTGACACAAGATAAATTAGAAAAATTAAACATGCGAAGCCTACAATATTAGGAATCCAAAAAGATAGTTTTGCGCCTTCGCCCCAATTTCTTATAAAGAGGGCCATAATGACGGCAAGAATAAACAAAATAAAAGAAACGATAGTAGAAATGATCAGAAGAGCCGGGGATTCCACGTTACTTCCGAAATGATTAAAAACACTTATGCCGTAAATAAACGTGCCGAATGCACACATGAGAATAAGATCCAGACCGACCGAAAGAAACTCTTGCCACTTAACTCGCGATGCTTCTTTTGTCAAACATTTAATAACTGCTGTTGAGAAAACTAACAGGAAAGGCATTACGCCATATTCTAATAAAGATAAAATGGAACGCGTCATACTTTATTTCCGCATCTTTTAATTTCATCAAACAGCTTTTCGTCACTTCTATCTCCGAGTTTATGAAGATGTATTGCATGTAAATCCCTAATCTCGTTTTTAATGGACTCTTCGTTTAATATCGTGTAGCAAATGACTGGAATGCGCTTGTTATATTCACGAATTTTTCTTAATATATATATTCCATACATTAGATCAGGTTCGTCTTCAGGTAATGTTAAATCGCCGCCCAAGGGTAACATCATGTCTAAGACGATTAGGCTGTAATTATTTATTTTCAATAATTCCAAAGCATCATGCCCATTAAAAACATAATCATAATGCCCAAGGCCAAATTCGGCGTCCATTCTGTCGAAAATGGCATCCATATACCATTTTTCTTCATCAACTATTAGCACCTTACCAGTCATCTTCATCCTTCTTAATTCCTAATTGCAATTATAAACTCCGTTTTATTGCCCCTACTGGAAACGGATATTTCTGCCTTTAGCGCCTCAATAATTCTCTTAACTAAAAAAAGCCCTATGCCAGAACCCATTGTGGAAAATTGATTCGCATTCTCACCTCTATAATCTTTTTCAAAAATCTTTAGTTTTTCTTCTTCGGATATAGAAGCCCCCCAACTCGTCACTCTAATAAAAGTTTTATCCAGCTTAGTGTAATGGTAAATTAGTATGTTTCCATCACTTTTCGGATTCGATTCATCGTAATTAATACCGTTTGCCCTAAGAGAAGACGCATTGAAGGAATATTTAATAGCGTTATCAATGAGATTATTCATAACCTCTTCTAAAAGCTCTCTGTCAGTTTCTATACTCTCTAAGCTCTTAAACTTCTCTTCGGAACTATACGTAAATATACCAATGCCTTTTGATTTTGCAAGAGATTGAAATTCTATACATCTTTCGATCAAAAATTTTCGTAATCCTAGTATTTCCTTTACAGGTTTTACATCAAAATTCAACGTCTTCTGAAATCTTGTAAGTTGCCTTATGGAATGTTTAATCATGAAAAACATCTGTTTCAGCTTTTCTTTTCGCGCATTAACCTCTATGTCTCCTTTTAACATATTGCTAATATGCGAACGCATTCCGTGTAAAGGAGCTGCAACCTGATGTATTACAGTTCTCATGCTTTCTGTTTGAGCAATTTCCTGTTGTTGTTTTGTTATTTTTTCACTATCTTGAATATGCTTTATTTCCAAGCCCATTCCTTTAACCGCTAGTATTAACATCTCTACGTCCGCTGTGATAAACTTACGATTTATCGTGTTTGTTAATACCATGTAGCTGTTATTTATATTTTGTATAGGAACAATTGTAATCTGTTTGATATTTAACTCATCTAATTTGCCCCGATATTTCTCTGATTTTAGATCTCCAATTTCCATTATTCTTTGAGATTGAATTATATTGTTATCATTATCAATACTAAAGATATTCACTTTTTTCTCTGCTTCTAATTCGGTGCTGAAGCTAACTGCCATGATGTTGCCATCTTCTGTAAATAATGAAATAACCGCTTGACTGAATTGATTGACTTCTGGGTATTGCGGATCTTTAAAGCTTTTTAAGAAGCGTACATACCCAGCTAGGGTGTCTGTGTATCCTCTTATTTCCGGTTGGAGTGTAGATTCCTTGAATAATCGAATCATTGCCCCGTTGCAATTAACCACCTCGCTTAACAATTCGCATGCTTTGCTAAGTTTCAGGAGTGAAATTTCGGTTATTGTTTCGTTTACCGAGGAAAGCTTTTTATAACCTGCCAAGTAATAATTGGTCTCAATATGTAAAGATATTAACTGTGAAAAATAGCCTAATCTTTCCTGGTATTCTTCCGTTAGTTTATACTCGTTACCATGTTCTAAAATAAATGTCTGTTTAGTGGGGTATAAAATTCTAATTATCCCGAAATACCTTTCAGTCGCATATAAAGGAAGAGCTACATAAAAACCATTTTCTTCTATTTGAATATCAATCTCGTCCTTCAACAAATTAACACATTGCTTTTTTGAAGTAGGATACTCGGCTAAATTGCATATTTTTGCTTCCATCAAGTACTCATTTTTCAGTTGCAAAAGACTCCTAAAGTACTCGCCCGTTATGGTTTTATCATCAATGTAATATTTTTCTTTTAGAAAAAGATTTTTATACTCGTCAAAAAGTTTGCCATATTTTGTAAACTCATCGCATAATACAAGAAATTGCTCCTCATCGGCGATCTTGTCGTTTTGAGAATTGCGAGCAAAATCTCTATATAATTCTGGACAATTTAAGCTCCCAGTGGAATATTTTTTTGATTTTAAAAACTCAAATATACTTATATTTTCTAATATAATTCTTAAGCTTTCATTATGTAAGGTTAGATTTGAATTAGACGGATTAATATAGCTGCCTCGGCACACTAGGGCATCCTCTTTACTTTCGTATAGCAGTAAAGAAACAACTCCGGCACCTAAAATTTCACATAACAGTCTAGCAGTCTGATCACACTTTAAGCGTAATCCGTATTCTCTGTTAAAAATCTCAGTAATATTCTTAGCGAAATCAGTACTATCTATCATCGTATGAGAGTTATCCGTTTTGCACTGCAATACTACTTGCTTAGAAGAGGTTTATCAAGTCTAAATCGTCCCAGTAATATTTACTACAAAACGCTAACACACTGAAATCGAATAGTATTAAAAGGTTATTTTGATTTTTCTTGCTTTATTTCTCTAAATCGAGCTAAACTTACGTTTAACAGTTCTCGCAGCAGATGCGTATCTGCGCCCGTGCTCGACAATAAAAGCGACGTTTTCGGTCCGGTTAGAGAGTAAGTGTAAGGTTTTATCAGGGAAGCGATTGTTATTTTTACAATAAGGGTTGGGGCGTCGCGGGTAGTTGGATTTACAGCAGTTTTGTGTTTTCGGTTTACTTTCCTTCCTGGCTTCTTCCAAATAATTTAGAGGAAAATGAATAATAAACTTTACGTAGGAAATTTGAGTTTCCGTGTGTCCAGCGAAGACCTGCAGGCTCTTTTTGGTGAAGTTGGATCGGTGGAATCGGCGCGCGTTATCGAAGACCGTGAAACCGGGCGCTCACGCGGTTTCGGGTTTGTGGAAATGGCAACTGCCGACGAAGCGGCAAATGCGATCGATAAATTTAACGGTATGGATTACGAAGGCCGCAACATGGCGGTCAAAGAAGCCCAGCCGCGCGAAGACCGCGGCGGCGGCGGCGGTGGCGGTGGACGCCGTAATAATTACAACGGCGATGGCGGCGGCGGCGGACGCTGGTAAGTAAAACGCCATTAACAATTTTGTAAGCGTAAAGGAATTATTCTTTTACGCTTTTTTACTGCGAGCGCGACAATTATCAAGCATGTTCTGAATTCCAGGATTTCACAATTTCAGGATTCCAAAAGAATATATGGAATTTTGGAATGGGAAGCACGCTCCATGACTGCCCTGGTTTCCGCCTTTTATTGTAAACTGGCAGATATGGCTAAAAAGATCAGGCTCGGTTTTATCGGCACGGGATTTACGCGGCTGATACAGATCCCCGCGTTCCAGATGTTTCCGGAAATCGAGGTGGTTTCCGTCGCCAGCGGCTCGCTGGAAAACGCGGAAAAGACCGCCCGCGATTTCAACATCCCGCACTTTACCGCGGACTGGCGTGAGACCGTCGCGCGCGAAGATATCGATCTGATCAGCATCGTCACACCGCCTTATCTGCACAAAGAGATGGCCATTGCCGCGCTCGAAGCGGGCAAGCACGTTCTCTGCGAAAAACCCACGGCGATGAATGCCGCCGAGGCCCTGGCAATGCTCGAAAAAGCGCGTGAAAAAAAGCTGCTGGCGCTGATCGACCACGAATTGCGTTTTCTAAACGGCCGCCGGAAAGCATTGGAAATGATACAAGGCGGCGATATCGGAAAGATCACTCATATGAAGGTCTGGTTCCGCAATGCCTCGCGCGGGCACGAAGGCGTGAAGTGGAACTGGTGGTCTGATGAACGGCGCGGTGGCGGCACGCTGGGCGCCATCGGCTCGCACGCGGTAGATACTCTGCGCTGGTTTTCCGGCGCCGAGGTCAGCGAAGTTTTCTGCCTGCTAAAAACTAATTTTAAAGAACGGCTCGATGAGTCGACGGGCGAAAAACGCGCGGTCACCAGCGATGACGAATCCAATTTGATCCTGAAAATGGCGGATGGCGAATTCACTCGTGACACCAGCGCGCTGATCTCGATGTCGGTTACGGAATCGGGCAAGTATGGCCATCGCACCGAGATCTACGGCGACAAAGGCGGCCTGATGATAGAAGACGGCGGTGAATTAAAATTTGCCGGGATCACGGACACCGATTGGCAGGATATCGAAGTCGAGCTTGGCGAGGTGCCGCCGGGCAGCAAAGTCGGCGGGTGGTCGCGCGGGTTTTTGAATTTTGCGCGCGAAATAAAAGACGCCCTGCTCGAAGGCAGAACGGAGATCCCGCAAGCCGCCGATCTTGTAGACGGCCACCGTAATCAACTGGTGCTCGATGCCGCGCGCGAGTCAGACGCTTCGGGATGTTTTGTGAAAGTCTCTGAAAACACAGGTGTTTAGCGCACTGATCACTTTGTTTAAAGAGACGCATCTTTGAACGGGCGAAACTTTTTAGCTAAGCTTTAAAGATGGCACCATTAGTATTTTTATTTGGTTCATTCTTTCTGTTTCTCCTGATCAACAGGTTTATTCTCAAAAACAGGTTCAGCTTTTCATTTATCGGCAGGGCGGCGCTTTCTGTCATGCTGATAGTTACCGGCTCCGCACATTTTGCCGCTCCTGATCTGATGATCGCGATGATGCCCGATGTAATGCCGATCAAGCGTGAAATAGTTTATCTGACCGGCGTACTGGAATTTCTTGCCGTCATCGGCCTGTTGACCGAAAGGTTTTCAAAGCTGACAGCGATCATGCTGATAATATTTTTTATCTGCATTCTTCCGGCCAACATTGTCGGCAGTTTTAAAGAGGTACCGATCGGCGGCATGGAAAACGGGCCCGCATATCTCTATTTCAGGATCCCGCTGCAGATCTTTTTTATTTTATGGGCTTATTATTTCGGGATAAGGATAAACAGGAAAGCATTAAGTTTTGAATCCCGCCTTTAGGCGTTCTAAGACTCCCCTCCTTACAAAGGAGGGGTGCCGCTTTAGCAGCGGGGTGGTTCTTTCTTTCGAACGCCCCGCGTTCGTTGCGGGCAGGGATGCCCGCGCTCCATAGCTACTTCCTTGCCGCGGGCACTATCTTCATCGTAACTTTTTCGGTGCCGCGCACGACGATGATCTCGTATTCCTCGCCGGCTTTCATCTCGCCCAGGACATAAGTGTAGTCGCTGATATTGCGAATTTCTTTTCCCGCCAGCATCACGATCTTGTCGCCCGGCTTCACACCTGCTTTCGCCGCCGGTGAGCCGTCACGCACGCCGTCGAGCAGCAACCCGTCATTATTCCCTTCCGCGTAGTTAGGCACGGTACCCAGTGAAACGCTAAAAGTTGAGCGGCCCATACTCGAGCTTTTCGCGACGGTGTAAGTAGGCCTGGCCGGATTTCCGTCGATACTTTTAATGATCTCGGAAATGTAAGAGATTATATGGCTTTCGCCTGCGTAATTGATCTTGTCCGCGGTGTCGGAAGGTTTGTGATAATCTTCGTGGGCGCCGGTAAAAAAGAACAGCACCGGGATCTGCTTGCCGTAAAAAGAAGAGTGGTCCGACGGGCCAAATCCGTCTTCGCTCAGCGCCAGGTCAAATTTATTTAACGGCGGCACGGATGTTTTGATATTCGTAGCGCCGTTTGTCGCATTGCCGGCGGGGATAACCGCTGCTTCATTAATATTTTTTCCCTCGATCAGCGCCTTCCATTCCGTCGCGGTACCGATCCCGCCGATGCTAAGCTTGCCGTCTCTCAGACGCCCGACCATATCCATATTGATCATCGCGATGGTCTTATCGAGCGGAAACACCGGATCATTGGTATAAGCTTTTGATCCCAGCAGGCCTTCTTCTTCACCGCTGAAGCACATAAAAATAAGAGTGCGTTTATTATTCTTTGCTTTCGCGAATTGGCGCGCCAGCTCCATCACGGCCGCCGTGCCGGAAGCATTATCGTCCGCCCCATGATGTATCTCGGTTGAATTGACCGCCAGGCTGCTCGGCCCGCCATGGCCCAAATGGTCGTAGTGCGCTCCGATTATGATCGCTTCATTTTTCAATTGCGGATCGGTGCCTTCTAAAATGCCGATAACATTTGTTGCTTCGACCTGTTTTTTTACCAGGTCAACTTTTATTTCCGCCGAAGCTTTGGGGCGGCCGGAGAGATTTAGTTTTATCTCACCCGCTTCCTTTCGCAGGCCGATCCATTGCTCATCTTTTTTTAATTCTTCTTCGCTATTGTCTCCCAAAAGGAGCGCCCCGACCGTGCGTGCTATCACAGCGGCGGGAATGGCCGTATCTCCTAAAGTCTGGTCAAATTTAAGCTGCGCTAGTTTATCGTCTTCGAGTTTTGTTTCAGCGGAGATCACCAGCAGCGCTTTGGCGCCCTTATCGTGAGCGATCTTTGCCTTGACGCGCACGTCGCTAAAACGCATGAACGGCGAGTGCGGATTTCCCGCGTCAGGCGCGCCGCTAAAAACGAGCACGATCTTGTCTTTTACATCCAGGCCGGCATATTCGTCGACCTTCGCTTCTTCCGATACGATGCCGTAACCGGCAAAGATTATATCGGTATTCGGCAGCGAGCCGTTCGAAGAAAAACCGGCCGGCATCCAGTTAGATCTCAAATTGATCGCGGCGGACATCTGCGGCAGCGTTATTTTTAGCGCGTTATTCTTACCGAGCTCGACGCCGGAAAAATATGGGAACGAGCGAAGATAAGATCCCTTTAAGCCCGGTTTAAGTTTTAGCGCAGTAAATCGGCCGGCGATATAGCTCGCCGCCGAGATCGCGCCCGCCGAACCTGTCTCGCGGCCTTCGAGTTTATCGGAAGCGAGGTAGGTCACATCCGCGCGTAAGCGCTCCTGCATCGCATCCGGCTTGGCCGCCCCTGTGGCTGCCGCGGGTTTTTGCGCAGAAATACTAACCGCTAACGAAACTAAAAGAAGAAAACTGAATAATTGCTTTTTCATAACTTAATAGACTTCACGAAAATATCTTTGATCTTAATACTGTCTTGAGTTACCCCTTTGACCGTAGCCGCATCTTTTAAGGTCAGCTTGTCGCGCTTTTTATCAGCATCGATAATGCGAATGGCTTTGCCGGCGGAAAAATAAACTCTGCGCTCCGCCGGAACCTCTTCATCATTTTCCGGCTTCATAAAATAAAAGATCAGTGCGCCGCTTTTGTCATAAAGAAATTCCTGATAATACGAGCGCGATGAAATGTTCTGCCGCACCTTTACCATCACCAATTCATCCGGGTATAAATGCTCTTCGCTATCGCCGCCGCGGTAAAAGAACTTGTAGGTCAACACATAGTTGCCGACGGCGCGCCATTGATGGCCGCGCTTATTGATCACCAACTCGTTCATCACCAGTTCGCCAAACTCACCCTGGTCGTCTTCTTCTTCGGCCGCCCTGGCTTTTTCCGCGATCTCATCATAGAACGCGCGGATCTTCTCAACCCTCTTATCGAGCGTCTGCGCGAAAACAGCGCCGGTAAATAACAGAATAAAGAAAAATCCCAGCAAATATTTTTTCATATAGTAAAACTGGGAGCGCAGGCAAACATTTTTACCAAACCCAATCGGCGATGAAGACATTGGTGTCGCCTTGTTTCTCGGCGTTGCGGTTCGAGGCAAAGACCAGCTTCTTGCCGTCGGGCGAAAACATCGGGAACCCGTCAAAAGTTTCATTGAACGTGACCTGTTCCAGTCCTGTACCGTCGACGTTTATCAGGGCCAGATCGAAATTGCGTTTGCGCGCGTCGGTGGCGAAATAATTGGTGCAGAAAATTATGCGTTTGCCGTCTGGCGTAAAGTACGGGGCAAATGAAGCCACGCCGAGATTCGTGATCTGTTTTTTATTCGAGCCGTCGGCATTCATCGTCCACACTTCAAACACCGTCGGCTGTACCAGATTTTGCGAAAGGCGTTCTTTATAGAGCGCGATATCGGCGTCGGTCTTCGGATGGCTGCCGCGATAAACTATCTGCTTGCTGTCCGGCGAGAAAAAAGCCCCACCGTCATAGCCGAGTTCGGTGGTCAGGCGCTTTACATTTTTACCGTCCGTATTCATCACATAGAGATCGAGATCGCCATCGCGCGTCGAGGTAAAAATGATCTTTTTCCCGTCGGGCGAGATCGTGGCTTCCGCATCATAGCCTGGTGTGTCGGTCATTTTCTTGATGCCGGTACCGTCAGGTTTTGAAGTATAAATATCGTAATCGGGATAGATCGCCCAGACGTAGCCTTTAGAGTAGTCCGGGTTCGGCGGGCACTCTTTTTTGCCGCCGAAGGTCGAAGCGTAAAGCACTTTTTTCCCGCCTTTGAAAAAATACGAGCAGGTCGTGCGGCCTTCCGCGTTTGAAACCATCTTAACCCCGGACCCGTCGATATTCATGCGGTAGATCTGGTCGCAGCCGCGCCCGTCGCGTTTCGATTGAAAAATAAGCTGCTTGCCGTCAAAGGAAAAATACGCCTCGGCGTTTTCCCCGCCATTTGTTAATTGCCGGATATTTTTCAGGTGTTTTTCGCCGGGGGCGGCCAGTGAATTATTTTGTGCGAAAATCGCGGCCGAACAGGTTATAATTAAAAAGTACAATAAAAATGCTTGTTTCATGCGCTCAATCATAGCATTACAGCTCCATTTCACTGAATCTGAGAGAATAAGTTAGACGAATAATAAAGTTAAGCGAGCTTGATTATTATTCGCTAAAATTATAAAAAAGTTTCTAAATTTCAATAATACATATGCTTTTCGAAACGAACAAAGAAGTGCTGGACTGGTATGAACGACAAGAGCGTTCCCTGACAAAGGAGTTTATAGATAATATTCCCTGGGACGAGGTCAAAAACTACCACCTGGACGAACGTTTTGTGCGCGTGCTGCTATATATGCGCGATGTGGAAAAATTTACCGAAGAATATCACAACCACATGCTGCGTACGCCTACCGGCAAAGACCCGGTCATCCGCAAATTTATGGAACGCTGGGGTGTCGAGGAGTGCACGCACGGCGACGTTCTGAACCGCTTTTTGAACGAGGCCGGCTACCCGACCGAGGATAAGTGGTACGAGCATCTGAAACGCGATATCACTTTTTCCTACAAGGCGAATATCCGGCTGATCACGACCATTACCAATCTGATCGGCAAAAAATTTACCGCCACGCACATGTCGTTCGGCGCGATCAACGAGCTGTGTACCGCACAGAGCTATCGCCGGATGAAAGCCATCTCCGATCACCCGATCTTAAATAAACTGCTGACCGCGATCATCCGCGAGGAATCCATCCATACCACCTTTTACTGGAGCGTGGCGCGCCTGGAGCTGCGCAAATCGGGCGGCGCGCAAAAACTGGCGCGTTTTATCATCGATAAAACCTGGGTTCCGGTGGGACAGGGTTTAAAGTCGGCCAAGGACGCGAGGTATGCGGTGAAAACCCTATTTCACGGTGAAGGCGGTTTTGAACAACTGCAGCGAAATGTGACCGGGCGCGTGCGCCAGCTTCCCGGGTTTGACGGGTTGACCAAGGTCGATGAAGTGCTGGGCAGCATTATCTTTGCCGAATAACTAAACTAGCCTCGCTGCGCGAAATCCTTCATAAATTCTATTAATTTTTCGACGCCTTCTTTCGGGAAGGCGTTGTAGATAGAGGCGCGAATTCCGCCCACGCTGCGGTGCCCGCGCAACCCGTCGAGCCCCTGCGTCAAAGCTTCCTCGCAAAACTTCTCTTCTAATTCCGCCGTAGGCAGATTAAAAGTTACGTTCATCAGCGAACGCGCGTCGCGCTCGGCCCGGCCGCGATAATACCCGTCACTTTTATCGAGCGCGTCATAGAGCAATTTTGCCTTGGCTTCATTTTCCCGCTGCATCGCCGCCAGCCCGCCCTTTTCCTTTAGCCAGCCGCAGACCAGATCGATAATGTAGATCCCGAAAGTATTCGGCGTATTTCCGCGCGAACCGTTTTCGGCGTGGTAGCGATAATCGAGCATCTTGTGCTGGCCCGCGGGTACGCGTTCCAACATTTCATCGCTAATAATTACCAGCGTGATCCCCGCCGGGCCGATGTTTTTTTGCGCCCCGGCGTAGATCATCGAATACTTGGAAATGTCGATCGGTTTGGACAGAATATTGGAAGAAGCATCGCAGATGACGGGTGTTATGCCGCCATCGAGGTCATAGCTAAACTCAACACCATCAATAGTTTCGTTAGATACATAATGAAGATAGCGGGCGTTTGGGTCGAACTTTAACTCTTCCTGTCCGGGGATGGTCGTGAAACTGTCTGCCTCGGAATCGTAGACGATATTTACATTTCCGCACCGGCGCGCTTCGGCGGCGGCCTTCTTTCCCCAGATGCCGGTGATGACAAAATCAGCCGAAGCGCCCCCCGGCTCATTGGCCGCCAAAAAATTCATCGGCACCATATTGAATTGCAGCGAAGCACCGCCTTGCAAAAAAAGTATCTGATAGTTGTCCGGCACCGAAAGTATGTCTTTGATACCGCGTCGCGCATCATCCAGAATTTTGTCAAAGATCTTTGAGCGGTGGCTGATTTCCATCACCGACATTCCGCTGCCGTTAATTGAAAGCAGTTCGTCACGCGCCTGTTCCAAAACGGGTAAGGGCAGCATCGCCGGGCCGGAGCTGAAATTGAAAATTCTTTCGCTGGAAGTTTTTACCTGCATCAAATTATTTTTTACCAAATTTTCCCCGCAGCGCGTTTCCGATCACTCTCGTTATCAAACTGTTCGGCGTAATGGTAACGGCATAGGCCACAAATTTATTCATCGCGCCGGAGATGACCACGGTCTTTTTTCGTTCGACCCCGCGCAAGGCCGTATCGACCACCTGCTCCGGTGTTTGCATTCCTTTTAACTTGAAAGGGTCGCTGATCCTGGCGGCGGCGAAAAAATTAGTATCGGTCACACCGGGGCAAAGCGCCGTGACCTGGATGCCATAAGGACGATTTTCGGCGGCAATGCCTTCGGTAAACGCGGTCACAAAGGCTTTGCTCGCGGCGTAAGTCGACATAAAAGGAAGCGGCTGAAAACTGATCGTTGAGGAAACATTGATGATAGTTCCACGCTTTCGTTCGCGCATCTGCGGAAGATAGCGATGGGTCAGCGCCACCAGCGCGCGCACATTAAGATCGACCATTTCCAATTCACGCTCGAGCGGAAGCTCGGCAAAGTCGCCCATCGAACCAAAACCCGCGTTGTTGATCAGCCAGTCTATTTCAAAGCCGTGTTTCTGTGTTTCTTCAAAAAGCCGCTCATCGGCATCGTGCCCCGACAGATCAAGCGCGACATAGTGAGCGATGATCTTATGCTCAAGCATCAGTTCGTCGCAGAGCTCGTGCAGCTTTTTTTCCGAACGCGCCACTAGTACAAGATCGTGCTTTTTTGCCGCCAACTTGCGCGCAAAAACCTCGCCTATCCCGCTCGATGCTCCTGTTATTAACGTATAAGCCATAGTCGATACATTATCGTAACAAAAGAAAAATTAACCACAAAGACACTAAGCACACAAAGAAGAATTCAAACAGGGATGGACAGGATGAACGGGATAAAGAAAAAATACTGAACCCGTCTTTATTTAATCCCTTTCTTCCCCTTTATCCCTGTAAAATTCTTTGTGTGCTTTGTGTCTTTGTGGTAAAAAATCTTAATATTCCCATTTGGCGAGAAAATCTTTGATGTGCGCGCGGCCGGTTTTTTGCGATTCCGCCAGCAGGAAATTGTAGAAGTTTTCCTGTTCGGCGGCATAGTCTGCGTCTTCAAAAAATCCGCAAAAATGTGCCAGGCGAAGCCAGACAAGATAGGTGTTAAGCGTATCTATCTCATTGTAAGCAATGATCTTAGGCAGCTCACCCGCAAGCCATAGATCGGGGACCTGTTTGCCGTCCATATCGATCTTGCCGGGAAAACCGCACATCTTAGCCAGCTCATTAAGCGAGGGCGTCTGGCGCAGATTCGGGCCGCAAAGCAGCTTTAATATATCGATGTGCCATTCGCCGTAATCGGTGTAGTAGTCGCGGCCTTCCCACGGTTTGTCGGGACGCAGGTTAAATTCTTTTGCCTCTATGTCATTGACCATCGCGCGCTGTACTAAAACGCGAATATCGGAATTGAGCGAGTTAAAGCCGACCAGTTGCGGTTTGCGTTCGCCCACGTAATGCAGGAACTTGGCGAGCAGAACGGCTTCGTCTTTTTCCTCTGGATCTTCGGGCATCGAGTGCAAACGAAAAACGACCTGCGTCTCCCCATCGATGCTTTCCAGATTGCGCGAAAGAAATGCGATCGATACCACGCGCGAAAAAAGATATTTCAAAAACGGCATCGGCTTTTCTTCCGTTGCGCCGGCATGCTTCCAAAGCGCTTCGAAAGCTTCGCGCTCGGTCGCGCCCTCCGGCAGATCGCATAACCGTTTTGCGGCCACCCAGTCCGGCACCCATTCCAAGTCGTAAAACCAGATGCGTTGATGAATTCCGTTTTTAAGCATTCTCAGGGAGTTTACTTTAACTATTGTTGTAAAGCAAGATAAAAAGTGTGTTTTAGGGGCAATGAGATAAAATATTTCTCACATTTTTTCACTCTTTATCACATTTTCTGTTGCATTCAAGTGAATAATTTGTTATTTTGACGCCATATGAAATCTACTCTAGTTAAATGGATAAGGGAGAAAAAGAAAGAGCTAGAAAAAGTCGATCAGGACTTATTCCGACTCGCACAGCATAAAGTCGAACTTGAAAAGGTCATTTCTGGATTAGAAATTGCCGCTGAAGCACTGCCTCGGGAGGAAACGGAAAAAAAGGCAGAAAAAGAACTCCGTAACGGAAGTGATATGTTCAAAGTACGAGCTATTTTAAAAGCGATAGGTAAGCCTCTCCATATCGATAAAATAATAGAGCGATTAGGTGAAAGTCCTTCTAAAACCAAAAAGCAATCTCTAGTAGGGCAACTCGGTGCTTATGTTAGACGAGAGGAAATTTTCACTCGACCAGCTCCTAATACTTTCGGACTTTATGAGTTTGGAAAAAAATCTTATTTGGACAGTAAGTTCTATGAGGCTTATGAATATGAAAAGAGCAGATAAATGAAACGCGGAAAAGAATTAAAGACCTCTAAGACAGAAAATCAGCTTCTAGAAAACGAACAATTCGCTAAGCTAGAATCACTGGTACTCCGGAGCGTTGTCTTCATTATCTTTCTCCTTGGTATAATTTTAGTCTTGGCGATCTGTTTTAAGCATTTCTACGAACTTATGCGAACTTTATGGTAGTTACCTCTCTTTACTGCCGGTTTTAACTTGAATCAAGAAAGTTATTCTATTTATTTCTTCGCGCCGACCAATTGGCGATCAATGCCACCGGCAGTCCGACCAGCAGCGCGTGGCCGACGATACTGTTGACCAGCGGCCAGTCGAATTTCAGCGGCGGATAAGGATGGGCGGGGTTGGCCGGGATCGCCGAATGCGGCACCACCACATACTGCATAAAGAAATGAACGCCGATGCCGTAAAGCGGCCCCCAGATCCACGGCTGCCGGTAAATAAATTTTAGCTGGGTGCAAAGCAAATAGAAAAATACCGCGATGCCCAGCGCTACGACATAATGCAGTGCCAGGCCGATCATGCCCGTCGTCGCGCCGCCCGCGACTGCCGTCTCGCGGCCGTAGATCCCGGCGGCAACGCCCTGAAATACACGAAAAAACGATATGTTGTAATAAAACCCGAAAAAGAAATAAGCGTCGAACATATCCAGTATGCCGACCGCCAGCCAGCCTAAAAGGATCGTCTCAAACGCGCGCGGTTTTCCCATTTCGGGTGAATCTTCACTCATAAAATTACCTCGTATTTTACGTTTCAACGTGGTCCCGGAATTATACGCCAAAACAAAAACCACTAAAAACATTGATTTTAATTGCTTTCGTGGTTTGATGCGTCGAGCGAGGTTTTGGTTCCCGGCTCCGGCCGGTTTTTTTTTATTGCAGGCCTGATAACAAACCAAAAAAACCACGGAAGCTTTCGAAGCCTCCGTGGTCTTTATCACAACTTTTGTGTGTTGTTATCTTACTGCAGGCCGATGGTCGAGGTCGGCGCTCCATCAACGCCATTGCCCTGGCGCATGTTGGTGCCAAAGGACGTGATAGTGCCGCCCGTATTGTTCAAGCCGGTGCCGTTGTTGGTGATCGTATTGCCCGCGAGCCTGACGGTCGAGCCCGTGCTGGCCGTAACTCCGACGGTGTTGTGCGAAACATCGCAGCCTGATATGGCCATTTCAGCGTTGAACGTTCCCACGCCCGTGCCGTTGCCGCTGATGACCGTATTGGTGACAGAGGCCTTGGTGCCGTTGCTCAGGTTGATGCCGGTGTTAGAGTTAGCGTAAATTTTCGAATCGGTTATCGCCAACGTTACGCTTCCGCCAATGATGAACGAATTGATGCCGTTGCTTGCATTGTTGCGGATAAGGGTGTTGCCAATATTGACCTTGGTCGAGCCGGTGGTCGTTTCGAGTGAAACACCGTGCTGGGTAACGCCCTGGATGACAACTTCATCAAGGGTCACCTGGCTGGCCGACAGTACGCGAATACCGTTGATGCCGGTTCCCGCACCGTTAATGCTTACTCCGCGAAGCATGAATGCTTTTTTGGTGTCGGTCACGGCGGTGATGTTGACGATCACGCCGTTGGTGCCGGCGGACAGGATCGAACCCTGGGTATCTTCACAATCGATCGTGATCGATTTGGAAACAGTCACCGCGCCGTAGCCGGCCGGGTCCAGACAGTTGATCTCGCCATTGGTGGCAGTTTTTGAAATAGCGCCTGCAAATGTTTTACAAGGTGCGGTACGGCTGCACGGATTGACGTCATCGCCTACACCCGATACCCATGTACGTGTCGCCTGAGCCTGAGCTGTCAACGATGCCGCCGCCAAAATAATGCCGGCGAAAATTGATGTGCGCAATATAAACATGATCTTATTCATTCGAAAGTATCTCCTTTTATCTTTCTTGAAAGTTACAATTGATATCGTGTGTGGGAAAAATAAACACGGACTAACTACATAAATTTAGCTAGAGTATATTCCTCTTTTCGAAACGTCATAACCATAAGACGGCGCTATTTGGGCTTTTTGCGAAGATTTTAAAAGATTTAAGGAATGCCGTCAAAAGTCCTTGTTTTTGAAGATTTAGCCGGGAGCGCGGAATTTATTCCGCCCGCGCGCCGGAGCATTCAAACGCCCACTGATAACCAGGCACTTCTGAGCGGTTAACTGTTATTAAATAGACAGTTAACCGCTCAGAAGCGCCTGGTTGAATAATCAGTTTGAGTACCTGTTAATCTCTTAACTCTTATTGCAGCCCGGCCGGCACCACATTTCCGGATGGCGCGTTGTTGGTGCCGTTACCGGTGATCGAATTATTACCGTAAGAAAGGATCGATCCTTTCGGGTAATTCAAATTGGTGGTGTTTTCGCTGATCGTATTGCCGGAGATCCTGACCGTACCGCCTAGAGCAGTCCGAATGCCCGTGCTATTTCCCGCGATCAGGCAATCCGTCACCGCTACGTCTGACGTCTGCGCGGTTACTCCCTCTCCATTGCCTAGTATCTGCGAGCGAATGATCGCCGCTTTTGAAGGGTTGCCGTCCGAAGACATTACGTTAATGCCGGTCACCGCATTGTTTCTAAAGGTAGTATTGCTGATCAGGAGCTGCGGCGCCCCCGAGGCCCCCGGAGCCTCCAGTGAAACTCCGCAGTTGGTAAATCCGTCAATGGCCGAGTCTTCGATCGTCACCCGGCTGGCCGCCAATATCCGCACGCCGTATGCACCCCCATTCTGTCCGCTAAGCGATAAACCGCGCAGGCGTACTATGGCGCCGGCACTATTAATGGTGATAGCGTTGCCGGTTGATACCAAAATGCTTCCAAAAGCACCCGAGCAATCCAACGTAATGCTTTTCGTAATCGTCAGACCTCCAAAGCCGCCCGGATCGAGACAGTTGATCTCACCGCCGGCGGCGGTCTTTGAGATCGACCCGGCAAACGTTTTACACGGCGCGGTGCGGCTGCAGGGATTGGCATCGTCGCCGACACCGGAGATCCAGGTGCGAGTTGCTTGCGCCTGGGCTGTGGCTGCCGCCGTAAAAATAAGAATAGCAAAAACGAAAACGTGGAAGAGAGACTGTTTCATGGGGAAACTCCTTTTGATTTAATCTTGTAAAAACAAACATCCCGGTATGGGAAAGTAAAACTGCCCTGCCTTGTTGGGTTTAATTGTTTTATACCCGGTGTAAGAGCGGGTGTCAATAAAAAGTTTCGGCTTTGAAGGTAAAATAGGGACCTGAATAAATTTGCAGTCCGGAAGGGTCGCTTGCGCCCGCTCAAAATAGCAACCAGATCAGCTTTGTTTGATAGGAAAAAGATTTAGAGGTAAAGCTAAAGTTTTAGCGATCTTCTAAAGCTCGAACAGCAAGTCCGTCGGCGGCAATACGCCGTGAAAAGTTTTGCGGTGCAGAGGGCAGGCGCCATGGGCGCGGAGGGCATCTTTATGGAACCGGGTAGCGTATCCGACGTGGGAGTCGAATCCGTATTGCGGATAGATATCGTGCATTTCCCGCATAAGATTATCGCGATAGGTTTTGGCAATGACGGAGGCGGCGGCGATCGAGGCGGAGATCGAATCGCCCTTGATAATGCCGAGTTGCGGAAGCAGCAATTCTTTTAACTGGAGCGCATCAACCAGCAAAAAATCAGCGCCCGGCTGTAATTTTTCAACAGCCAGGCGCATAGCTTTTTTCGAAGCCTGTAAAATATTTATCCGGTCGATCTCTTCGGCATCGACTTCGGCCACGGCATAGCAAACGGCTCTTTGCTTGATCTTTTCCGCGATCGTCTCACGCTGTTTCAGCGTCAACTGCTTGGAATCGTTCAGGCCTTTTGGCAGCGGCTTTTGCAGGTCCAGAATGACCGCTCCCGCCACGACGGCGCCGGCCAGACAACCGCGGCCGACCTCATCGACCCCGGCTACGAAACGGTAGCCGTCTGTGACTGCCTGTCTTTCGAAATGAAGGCCGACTGCCATTCTTTAAAGTTACTGTTTTTTATCTGACGCTTTGCCTTTTCCGGCGGCCGCATCCTTGTTGCGGGTATCCAGTTCGCGAATACGGGCCGCTTTACCACGCAGATTGCGCAGGTAGTAAAGCTTGGCGCGGCGAACGCGTCCCCGGCGGATCAGCTCGATCTTGGAAATGATCGTGGCATGCAGCGGGAAAATTCTTTCCACGCCGATGCCGCCGGCGCTGACCTTACGGACAGTAAAAGTTTCGCGCACTCCGCCGTGCTTGCGGGCGATCACGATGCCTTCAAAAGCCTGCAGGCGTTCCTTGCCGCCTTCCTTGATGCGCACTTGCACGCGCACCGTGTCACCGGCTTTAAAATTGGGAATATCACTCTTTATTTGTAAGTTTTCAATTGAATCTAATCGGTTCATATAATAATGGTAAGCAGCTCTTAATTTTCTCCGGCCGCTTCTCCTTTCAATAGATCGGGTCTATTAGATATTGTTTTTTCCAGCGCTTTTTCCTTGCGCCATTTTTCAATTTCAATATGGTTGCCGCCCTGCAGCACCAAGGGAACTTCCATCCCCATAAATTCCGCCGGCCTTGTATAATGCGGATAATCCAGCAGGCCCCCCAAACTGTCGCTAAAAGATTCGTTTTCCGCCGAGGTTTCGCTTCCCAGCGCTCCCGGCAATAGCCTTGTTATCGCATCGACCAATACCAGCGCCGCCGCTTCACCGCCCGAGAGCACGTAATCTCCGATCGAGATCTCATCCGTTACCAGCGCTTCATTTACGCGCTCATCGACACCCTCGTAGCGGCCGCATATCAAAATGACATGTTTGGCGTCCTCGGAAAATTCCCTGACGATATTCTGTTTCAGCGGCCTGCCCTGCGGTGAAAGCAAAACCACTTTTGTCCCCGCCGGATACTCGTCTCTTTTCAAAGTGCCGGTAAACTGTTCCACCGCGGCAAAGATCGGCTCGGGTTTGATCACCATCCCGTCGCCGCCGCCAAAAGGGCGGTCATCGATCTGCTTGCGCTTATCGGCCTTTTCGACAAATTCCCGCAGATCGTGAATTTTGATCTGCAAAATATTTGCGGCCTGCGCGCGGCGAATAATGCCAAAGTCAAAGACCTCGCGAAAGAACCCCGGGAAAATTGTTAAGACGTCAATTCTCATCAGTCCTAGGTTTAGCGCCTTTGATTATTCAAGGCCAAACCTAAATCAAAATTCCAATAAACCGTCGGGAGGATCTATCGTTATTATCTTATTTTCAATATCTACCTCTACACAGATGGTTTCGGCAAAGGGCACCAGGCGATCTTTGCCTTTCTCCTCTTCATCGGCTATTACGAGGAGCTCTGTGCCGCCTGTGCGCATCACTTCGCGCACTAGCCCTACCTTCTTACCTTCCAGTGTTAAAACCATGCAGCCTTCAAGCTGCCAATCAAAAAACTCACCGGCCTCGAGTTCCACTGCTTCGCCTTCCGGCACGCAGACTTGGGCATTAACTAAAGCCTGCGCGGTCTCAATCAAATCGACACCGGCAAATTTCAATACGATGCGGTTTTTCTGAAACCAAAAATCTTCAATTTTCAAACTATCTTTTTCGCCGTCCGGTTTTATCAGGGTTACTTCTTCTAACCCTTCGAACCTTTCGGGAAAGTCGGTCAGCAGGTCGGCCACCAATTCGCCGCGCAAGCCCCTTGGCCTGACCGTAAAAGCTATCGCAATAAGTTCGCCGGTATTAGCGCTCACGCGTTTTACTCGGCGATCTCGAGCTGGTAACGCTTACCCTGCTTTTGGCTGATGGCGTAAAGTATCGAACGGATCGCTTTGACCGTACGGCCTTCGCGCCCGATCAACCGGCCGATATCAGCCTGCTCGACGTGAACCTGCAGCACGGTAGTCGAACCGTTCTGCTTTTCGATCACCTCGACGGCCTCGGCGTTGCCGACCAGCGAGCGCACCAGATTTTCCAACGCTTCTTTCATATCAGCAAAAACCTTAAAACTATTCCGCCGGAGCGGCAGTAGCTTCAACACTATTAAAGGTTTTGATCAAACGCTTGACGGTATCCGTCGGCTGCGCGCCGACGCTGACCCAGTAATTCACGCGGTCGATCTTCAGGTTAACGGTTGAAGGGTCGGTCATCGGATCGTATGTTCCGAGATTTTCCAAACAAGCACCGTCACGCTTGCTGCGTTTTTCTTTTACTACTACGCGATAGAAAGGTTTTTTCTTCGCGCCCATTCTCATTAAACTAATTGCTAACATAATTCTCCTAGTTACTAGTTACGAGTGACAAGTAACAAGTGTTTTTCTCGTCACTTGTCACTGTTCACTTATCACCTCTTCTTGTGTCTCTTCTTCTTTTTTATCCTCTTGGATAACGAATCTGTTTCATCGCCTGCACTGTTGCTATCACTGCCGCCCATTCCGCCGAGCAGGCCGCCGGGAATGCCGTTTCCTAAACCGCCCATTCCTCCGCCGCCCATGCCCAACATATTTCCCATGCCGCCCATCATTCCGCGGCCCAGTTTGCCGAGCAGGCCGCCCTTGTTCATCTGCGTCATCATCTGGCGCATCTGGCCGTATTGCTTGAGCAGCGCGTTGACATCGGCGATCGTCGTTCCCGATCCGTTGGCGATGCGCGTCTTGCGGCCGGCATTGATGACCTTGGCGTTGTTGCGCTCTTCGCGCGTCATCGAATCGATCAAAGCCTCGGTCTTTTTCATTTCCGATTCGATCTTCGCCGATTGCTCATCGTCTAGCTGAATGCCGCCCGTCAATTGCTCCGGCAGCATATTCATTATTTTTGAGAAAGAACCTAATTTCTTAAACTGCCGCAGTTGATCGCGAAAATCTTCGAGCGAAAACTCGTTGCGCTGCATTTTGGCGAGCTGCTTTTCCGCCTCGCCCTGATCGATCTTGTCCTGGACCTCTTCGATCAGCGACAGCACGTCGCCCATTCCTAAGATTCGCTGCGCTACGCGGTCAGGATAAAACTGCTCGATCGCGTCGTACTTTTCGCCGACGCCGACAAACTTTACCGGCTGGCCGATCACCTGCTTGATGGAAAGCGCCGCGCCGCCGCGGGCATCGCCGTCCATCTTGGTCAGGATCACTCCTGTCAGGCCGACCCGTCGATGGAATTCTTCCGCCGATTTGACCGCGTCCTGCCCGGTCATGGCATCCGCCACGAACAATACTTCCGACGGTTTCGTCTCCGCCTTGATCTGCTCGAGCTCGACCATCAGGTCGTCGTCGATGTGCAGACGCCCGGCGGTGTCGATCATCAGCGTGTCATAACCCATCTCCTGCGCGTACTTGTGAGCTTCGCGCACCAGGGTCAGCGGATCGTTCGTTTCGGAATTTTCAAATATCGCTTGTCCGACGGCATTGGCGACAACCTTAAGCTGCGCGCGCGCCGCGGGACGATAAACGTCAACCGATACCAAAAGCGGTTTTCGTTCCTGATTTTTTGCCAGCCAACTGGCGATCTTGCCCGTCGAGGTCGTCTTACCCGAACCCTGCAGGCCGACGATCATCACCGTATTCGGTATCTGCCGGGTAAAGACCAGCCGCGACGATGTGCCGCCGAGCAATTCGACCAGTTCGTCATAGACGATCTTGACCACCTGCTCGTGAGGTTTCAGGTCGGTCCAAACCGCCTGTCCCTCGGCCTTCATCTTCACGGAAGCGATAAAGTCTTTTGCGACCTTATAGTTAACGTCCGCTTCCAGCAGCGCCATCCGGATCTCTCGCAGCGCCGCATCAACGTGCTCCGGGGTCAAAGTCCCTTCACCGCGCAGATTCTTCAGCGTTCGCTTGAGCTTATCGGATAACGACTCGAACATATAAAGACACTTCAGCCGTCAAGAGCCGAAACTATAAATACTACTGTCAGAAGGGCAAAGTGTCAAGAAAACCGAGGCAAGTTAACTATTTAAAGGGTTTTGGTCCCATTGTAGCGCCGTCCGCTTTGGGTGAATTGGCAAAAAATTTCGCTAGGAAGAAACAGAGCTATAAAATTATAAAATAGATGCTGTTATAATAGCCTATCAAAAACGATCCGTTTTAGTACACTACATTGATTTTAATACCTATATCGCACAGTTATGAGACCAGTATTTATACTTATCCTAATAATTCTTCCGTTAATAATTGTAGATTACTCCTATTCTCAAAATAACAACTTACCCACCGTTAAATTGCCTCGGCCGACAATTTGGCAGCCGGCGCAAGGCTATTCACAAATTCCGATATGGCCGGGAGCTGTGCCGAATGCGCGGAGTCTCGACGGTGCCGAAGTCTTTGGCCGGGTGATCAAAGATAACGGTAGTGAGGCGCTGGTCGGCGGCAGGCCGTGGATTTATGTCGACAGAGTCTCGCAACCAACCATGACGATCTATTCGCCGCAGGTTCACAACACTGGTGCTGCCGTCATTGTTTTTCCCGGAGGAGGCTATAATGTTTTGGCTATCGACCTTGAAGGGACGGAAGCGTGTGATTGGCTCACATCACGGGGGATTACGTGCGTCCTGTCAAAATATCGTGTTCCTTGTATAAAGATAGGCCCCTATCGAAACTGCCCGACGGCTATGCAAGACGCGCAGAGGACGGTGGGATTAGTGCGATCAAAGGCCGCACAGTTGCATATAGATCCAAAGAAGATCGGAGTACTCGGCTTTTCGGCGGGCGGGCATCTCGTTGCCGCGCTGAGCAACGATTGGCAAAAGCGTCTATACCCGGCCGTGGATGCCGCTGACAAGGAAAGCTGTCGGCCGGATTTCGCAATCGCCCTTTATCCTGGACACCTGGCAGTCCCTGAAAAAGGCTTTGTTTTGAACCCTGATATCAAAGTCACAAGTCGAACTCCGCCTACGCTTTTGATTCAAGCTCAGGATGACCCAGTGGATCCGGTCGAGAATTCCCTGGTCTATTATTCGGCGTTGAGGAAATTGGGCGTTCCCGCAGAGATGCACATATATTTAAAAGGCGGGCATGCCTTTGGGCTCCGACCGACAGAATTCCCTATTACACGGTGGCCACAACTTGTGGAGACGTGGCTTACGGCCATTAATATGATCTCGAATAAATCAGAGAAAACGCCATGACGGCTAATGAAAGCGAGCTTAGGGTCAGCCTAAATCTAAATAAACAATTCAACTTCTTCGCCGGGAGCGCGGACGGCTCGTCCGCATACGCCACTTGCTATCCCAAAGCCCCTTCCGCGTGTTAATCCTACTTCAGAACTATTGCAAATAAAGAAAGATAAAAATAATGCTTTCTGTCGCTCGTGCGGCGAATGATTAAGCCGTCGCTCGCGCGACGCGCCGGTTGTTTTATCCGGGGACCGTGGGTTAAAACCCACGGCTATTATCAAACGGGTGCTACGCGCCGAAACATTTCTGTCTTTTAAATTTCCAACTCTTCCTTAAATCTTTCCTCAGCCGGCCACCTATGGACTCTTCACCCCCGCAGTGCAGCAGGTATTTTTGGTGGCGGGAGGTACGGCTGACTTGAGCCAGCAGCGCGCGCTCGGCCCTTGTACTCCTGGTTTGACGAAAACGTAAGCGCGGCAATTTGATTGGGCGGCGCAGGCAGTACGACATAACTCAAAGTTGGGCTGAGGCAGGTCGAAATTCGTGATGTCGCTTCCCGCGCGGTCCGTATCTCGCTCAACAGTGAAACTACCGGCATTATTGTTACCGACATTATTATTGCCGCCGGTCTTGTCTCCCCTGCCGAAAATAAGGAACAACAGGATCACGATCAGAATCAAGGCCGCGCCGGCGACAATAAGGATCCACCAGGGAAAAGGCTTTTTCACCGGAAGCGCTTCCGGTTGTTTCACTTCCACATTCACGGTTTGCCCTTCGGTGAATTCCTCGTCCGGATTGGCGGCCGAGAAAACGTCCAGCCGGAAAGGGAATTTCTCCGGCGGCCCGCCCGCGGTGCCCGGACCCGCGGAACCGGCCGGCTTGCTGAATTCGACCGTGAATTGCTCCGTCGCGCGAGCGGCAAAATCTCTTTCTACTTCCTCTTTTACACTGAGCCAATCCTGTTGCGTGTTGCCCAGCGCTTTGGCTTTGGCAATACCGCGGACGGGCTTATCTAAAGTGTTGGTCACAGTAAAAATGATGGTCGCCTTGCCGCCGGCATCTGCTTTTACATCCGCTGCGGCAACGGTGATATTAAAAATATTTGCCATGTTTTTTCTCTCCGGGAATGGTATGCGCTCAAAAAGAATACCATTCTTTGGCCGGTTTTTCGACGAAAATTTATTCGGCGCGCCATTGGCTTTAAATTGCCGCCAGCTTTAGCTAATGGATAGATAGATCGAACAAACAAAAAGAATGCCAACCAGGACGTTCAGAAATCATTTCCAATCCCGAACGCTCATTCACCAAATTTGAAATATTGGTGTCGACCCTACCGAACACCTAAGGTTTTTTGTACACCATTTGCGCGTTTTCATTCTCGTCTCGCTCTAGTAGTTCGTCTCGTACCAGCCTCAGCAGAGCCGTACTAAGCTTTTTCGAATCAATGTCATACCCACGCTTCTTCTTTAAATACTCTCTAATAACTGACACTGGCTGAGGGGTATTAAAAAATCCAGCCTCTATTAAAGCGAGAATTGCCGGCTTCGGACCCAGGCCAGAAGATTTTTTATTTTTCTTGATAGGGACAGAAGAGTTTGCGTTTGAAGAGCCCGGACCACTCAAACTTTTACTACTTCTCTTAGACGTAGTCTTTCGGTTGGTTTTTCGCGAAGAGACTTTAGTTCTTGAATCGGTTGTCAGTAAATCCAAAGCTCGATTGAAAGCTGCTTCTTGCATGCTTTCCGGAACCTGCTTTGCAATCTCAGCGGCTTCTTTGAAGACTTCTTTTAAATCCTGCATTGTTATATGCCTCCTAATTGTGGGTTGTCGGGTATAAATATAGTCTATGCAAAAACGGCATAAACATTGAGAGCTAATATCTCCAAATGCCTGGCTACTGTACTGGCACCAATTTTCAGTGAGTTGGGGTGTCCGCATGCATTACGTAGTTTTAAGCAACTATCGAGCTCTTGCTTAACGTTTTTACCAATCAAAGAAATAGAGACAGCTATTTCTAGGAACGTCGATTCCTTCATCTTGCTTAGATCATCGACTGTCGCCGCAGCTTTCCATTTGAGGTCGCGTTTAACCGCTTCTATATTGAAGGTGGCCAGATGCTTTTTGACCGTAATGTCGTAAAGCAGAGCAATCGCGCCAACCCAGGATAGAACAACAGCCGCTCGAAACAATGATTGTTCGGCACATACAATCGCTTCGGTCAGAAAAGCCAGCACATCTTTATTCGTAATTTTGCTAAGATGTTCTCGCAACGACTTTGCTTCGACAGCCGCCGGCGAGCCCGCTAATTCATGGGCGGCTAATTCAGCAACATACTCACGCCCTAAAGTTGTTAACTCCCATCCGAGTAAATTTCTGAACACCTTGTCTCCGGCTGAGGCCAGATGGGAAGAGAAATTAATCTTTTTTGCTCCTTTTATGCCGCTTTCGATCGCAAGTTTTCGCACCATAGCGGTTAAAACCGCGCTCCCACCTCCCGCAGCCACGCAGAGTAACGCCGCATCGGTCTTATTTAGACTTTGCCTATGAACTGCCTGTTTAAGTTGTTCAATTGTTAGCATTTCTCTACCTTTGAGATTTCGTCGACTGCTCTTTAGGAAGGGAGTCCAAAAACGCTTCTACTTTATGACCATTGGCGGTATACGTGCCTTTTATAGGAGAGTTTGCAAACCGATCCTCAATGGCATCTTTAGCCCGTGCGCGGATTTGATTATCAGGCAACCCTGTACTAGCTGCCAGCTCGCTAACGCTGACGCTAGCCGGGATGTCATCTGTCAACTGTGCGGCAAGGGATCTCGCTGCCAAAACAAGTTTAATTTTGTCCTTTGCGCTCAATGATCCAGACGATATGTGAACGGTGCCATTCTCTGTTACAACGCAGTGTTTCAACGCCTTCGTAATCAACACTTCTATTCTTTCGTTCAATACATCAGCGCTAACGATAAATTTCTTTTTTAATTCATTTTTATCCATAAGCTGGTCCTTCTTTTTAATGCTCGTATCTGAAAACTTTCATTAATCATTTCGATGAAACAGGTAAATCAAAACGAACAAACCGATCGCCATGATGCGTAAGTTTATACGTTCCTCTTACGCTTCCTGACTGTATGAAATCTTTTTTGCTCTTGGCATCGCGCAAAGACTGGCCTACTACTTTCGGTGGCCGCACCGCTGCGCGAATATAGGCTCGACGTATGTCTTCCTCGGTGAACTCCTCTTGACCGTGCTCAGATAAATAAAATCCTAGGACTGTCACTGTTTCTAGATGTCCTTGCGGACCTTTCATTTCGATAAAAGCTCGCTCAGACATATTTTCCGCTGATTCATTTATCGAATAGGATGTGCTAGGTTTTTGTGAAGGCGGCGCTGAGGCTATAGCAGAAGTTAATCTTCTTATTTCATCTTGCACAAAGTCTCGTGGCCCTTCTAACGTAATACGCTTGTCATTTATTTCTATTGTTGCCGTAATTCTATCTTCCATAGTCACCTCTTAGATTAAAAACTTTTCTATAATAGATGTAATCTGTAAACAAGTCAAGTCAAATAGCTCATACACGCTTGCAGGGACCGCGCGCGACCGCCCAACGCGGTAGCCGATCCGCGCCTACAGAAATAGCAGCTAAGTAATCGGCAATCAAAATGCGGACATGCTCCCCATGCTTGCTAGTAAAAAACGCATTTTGAGCTATGTAGGGGGTGTTTCCGCAGCCAATATTCAAACATTTGGCTGGTTTGCCCTCAGTGAAGGTTGGACGACGCTCTTTTACTAAAGTCTCTACAGAGAAAGCTGTCAAACAAGAAATACATTTACTTGGCGATTACTTGTAATATACTATAACTATAATCATTGTAGTTAAAATAGTTAAGATGTTTATTTATAAGAATTAAGCAATTTACAAATCAATATAAAATTGTAATTAAACTTGTGGAGACCGCGCGCGACCGCCCAACGCGGTAGCCGATCCGCGCCTACAGAAATAGCAGCTAAGTAATCGGCAATCAAAATGCGGACATGCTCCCCATGCTTGCTAGTAAAAAACGCATTTTGAGCTATGTAGGGGGTGTTTCCGCAGCCAATATTCAAACATTTGGCTGGTTTGCCCTCAGTGAAGGTTGGACGACGCTCTTTTACTAAAGCTTCTACAGAGAAAGCCTCCTACCAAGTTAAGTACAGAACTTGTTTTCTTGATTATCCAAAAAATAAAATTTAAAGGCACAAGTTTTGCATTTTATATCGTTCTTTGGGACTGGATGTATGCAATTACTACATCTTTTAATACTGTCCGAATGGACAAAAATGGAGGATTAGAATGAAGTATAAACTTTTAACATTAACCGTTGGTTTGCTGGCCGTGGCAATATTTTTTGCGGCTTGCAGCGGCGGTTCCGAGGGTAATAACACCCGCAATACCAACATAAATAAGGCGACCCCCACGCCCGCGGCAACCGCCACACCCGGCAATAGCAACAAGTGGAATGCCAACATCAGCAAGGAAGAGTACGAAAAGGACAAGTCCGGCTATGAAAAAGGTAAGTCTACGACCGAGGTCATCGGTACTGGCTTAAACGATAGCTGGCTGTGGTTCAAGGTACGCTCGGCGCTGGCGATGGTAGACGATCTGCGCGATTCGACGGTCAGCGTCAGCGTTTCGGACGAAGTGGTAACTTTGGCCGGGACCGTGGCAAGCGCTGCTCACAAAGCCTCGGCGGAGAAAACCGCCAAAGGCGTCACCGGCGTTAAAAGCGTCAAAAATGAGCTGAAGGTTTCCGCAACCGATTCGGTGGCCAATCACGTGGTCAACGGAAACACCAGGCCGGCAAACGCGAACAAGAAATAAGCTTTTTCAAATTCGCAAAAAATAAAGGCGGGGTAGTAAATACCTCGCCTTTTCCGTTACCTCTTTTAACGCAGCTTAGAGCGGCGCGTTGGTGTTAGCCGGCTTATTAGTATTATCCGCGGCCGCTGAGTTAACCGCTGAATTTGCGGCAATATTCGTATTGCTGTTGGTATTTGCCTTATTTGCGTTCGCGTTGGCGGGCGGTTTAGGCGCCGGCGGCGGTTCCGGGTGATGAGTGCAAAACCACGCACCAAAGATGATCAAAATAATTATGATTATAAGCGGCACTAGCCATTTCATAGTCGAAGTCCCTCTTTCCTCTGGAGTAGCGGCTGATCTTTGATAGCTTTGAGTTTAGGTAACTTTACCTTATTTTTGTTCCAACCGCCACTTTTTTCCTTTTTCCACCAGGGCATCGAGCGCAGCCTGGAGTTCCTTTTGTTTATTTTCCGTATCGCCCTTTTCACCCTTTGCAGCCGAAACATAGATCGGTTCACCGATGAAAACCTTAGCTTTGGTGAACGGGCGAGGTATTTGCATCTTGTCCCAGCTATTTGTTTCGCTGAAATGTTTTACCTCAATATGAAGCGGAAGCATGGGCATTCCCGCTTTCCTGGCCAGCAAAACGGCGCCGTCCTTGGCCACATAAGGAGGCCCTTTCGGCCCGTCCACGATAAAACACATGGCAATACCCTGCTTTGCCAGGCGGATCATTTCCACCAAACCTTTGACCCCGCCGCGGGTGGAAGACCCTCGCACCGCGCCGTTGCCCTGCAGTTGGATCAGGCGGGCAATGTATTCACCGTCAAAGCTTTGCGAGGTCATGGCGATGATCTTTCGCTTGCGCAGGTAATATGTGCTCAGAAAAAGGCGGTCGTGCCAAAGGACCCAGATAGGTTTCTCGCCCTTCTTAAGGATATTTTCGTAATGCTGCTCGCCTTCGCTTTCAAAACTGATGGTCCGGGCAGTCAGGCCGATCAGCCAGGACGCCACCCGCGCGATCGCCCGGATCTGCAGCCCTTTATCCCATGAATAATCCTCAAGGCGGGACAGTTGAAATGCTTCGATATTTTCCAGTTCCTGTTTGCTCATCAAATTGCTTCAAAGATGATGCGAAAAAGTGCTATTATTTGCAACAAGTGCTGAAATTTTGACGTAGATTGATTTAGAGCTTTCCCCGACGGCTGAGTTGTGTAAAAAATGCAGCGAAAGATCCTACTAATCGATGACCATGACGACCTCGGCACCGCTTTGGACGTAACATTCAGCGCCCTGGGGCATCAGGTTATAGCTTTGGATAACCGCCCTGAAGCCCTGGAAGTTTCAGGCCTCGCCGATTTTGACCTGATAATCACGGACCTCGACAATATCGATCATTGCGCGAATCTGAATCTGAACGGAAAGACCGCCGCCTGCCTGCCCTCAAACATTTCTTCTATCTCAGACGATGAGGTGATAAAAGCTTTCAAGATCTCAGCCGCCAATTATTCCCGCCACAATTTTGACGAAAACGAATTGCTGGAGCTTTTTGCCATCACTCTCGACTTCAAAGAAAGATATGTGGATAAAGCCGAGGACATCCAAAATGTCAGAGAGAAGATCGAATTCGAACTGCCCAGCACCATCGCGCTGATGCATGTCGTGCTCGATTACCTGATGAAGCGGACGGAAAAAGTCGGCGTTTGCGATGTCGAAAGCTCAAATCTTTTTGTCGCGCTGGACGAAGCTTTTGTAAACGCGGTCAAGCACGGCAATCGTTACAACCCGGACAAACTGGTACGAATTACCGCCGATGTCTCTACTAAAGAAGTGAGTTTTACCGTCGAAGATGAAGGAGACGGCTTTAACGTCGCCGAAATTCCCGATCCGCTCGACCCCGATAATCTTTTCAAAACATCCGGCCGCGGCGTCCTCCTGATCCACAACATAATGGACGAAGTCACCTATAACGAACGCGGCAACCGTCTGACAATGGTCAAGAAAAAATCACACGATCACCAGCAGCCTGCTGAGAACTAGGAAATTGTTTTTGTTCCATGCGGTTTTAAATGGAGCAATGAAACAGGCCGGGCTCCAGAAAATCTCATAAATAGTGCTGTTACAAGCAGATGCGACAAGGAACGCGAAGTGTTTCATTGTTTCAGGCGTTTCACAATGAAACAGTGAAACAAAAATGAAACAGAAATCTTAAAAATCATACGCGGTTGCCCAAAAATAAATAAAAGCGGCTTGAAAAGAGCGGCGGAGAGTTAGAACTTCCGAAAATGAAATACCGCGAGGTTATTATGGCCGATAGCTGTTCCTTTTTGTAGAAGGGGTTTTGGAGAAGTCTGTTTTTTGGTGATCTTTAGCTATTATGATGAGGCCAGAACCGGGAACGATAGTGACCGGGTTTCTTTTTGTCAGTTAAAGAACCACCCCGTCATCGCTTCGCGATGCCACCCCTCCTTCGTAAGGGAGTTTGTGCCTTTTGCGCTTTTTTTGCGGCCGAGTATTATTTTAGGACCGAAACCCGGTCGCTACCGCTCCCGGTTCTGACCTCATTCCTATAGGACTTTAAGATAAGAGCGGGCGCAAGCGGCCCTTCCGGACTGCAAGTTTATTTAGTCTCACTATTAACTATGCACTGTGAACTATTAACTGTAATCAAATGAAAAATAGTTAATAGTTCACAGTGCATAGTTAATAGTTTCAAGCCGGATACCTATCAGGTCAGGAAGGGTTGCTTGCGCCCGCTTTTGATTTATTTGTATTTTGCCGGTAGATCTAATTCGTCATCCACCATCTTATCTATAATAATGCCTGTTATTTTAGCGTAAGCTCTGAGAGTCAAAACTCCGGGCATGTTTCGTCCGAGCTCGTATAAAGCAACGGAACTCGCCCTTACCGTCACTCCTTGTCGTTCTAAAGCAGCAGCCATCCCGGTTTGCGACAAACCCAATTTTGTGCGGATCATTTTCAACTTTTCCGCTAATCTCTCAGGCCGTTGTTGTTTGCCGTGTCCCATCAGGAAAAATTCTCCTTGACACGGCGTTGCTGCTTTCTTATACTACTTGTAATTACAAGTAGTGATTCAAACTTTACTCCGCACACCGAATTGTTATTTATCCGGTTGCGGAATTGGTTCAAACCGTAACGCTCTTTCTAAGGATCAGCGGCATTCTGATGCTCGGTTTTTTCAAAGATGTGGGTGTTGAAAAAATTGTAACAGCCCTGTCAATTTCACCACCCCGTAACGGGGTTTGTGGTGATCGACAATAAATATATAGCATTCTTACCAAACTCCCAAAAGTATGAGATTAGGTCTTGTTCCAATTCTGGAAGTCGAAGCGGAGGTTATCTACAAAGGGAATAGCACCCTGCCGCTTTCCGGGCAGACGTTTTATGTGCTGGAAAAAAGCCCGGACGACCTATTAAGAGGAGATGTCACTAGCGAGATCTGGTATGCGAAAACGATGAATGCGCTGAGAAACCATGCCCTGACATTCTTTATTACCGATTCGCAGGGCGGGGCCGAGGTAAAAAACCTGAAAACGGGAATTTATTATATCTGCGGCATCGGCCATACGCAGCAGGAGGTTGTAATTTGGAATGTCCAGGTAAATATGCAGTACGGCAAAAACAGGTTGGTGCTGGATAACAGTAATATGATCGGAAAGTAATGTCTATGGGAGCGCGCTGGGAAACTGCCTGACTCATGGGGAGGCTGAACGTTGGGAGTTCAGTAAGGCAGGGCCGCGCTCCCTCCATTTGAAATATCAAAACCGAAAATTCTCTTTTAAAAAGCTTTTGCACGGGCTTGGGGTAAATACCGCGTCATTTACCTTCTTCCCGTGCAAAAGCTCCTTTAGCGAGAAAGACCGTGTTTAGTCTTCTTTGTTAGAGGAGGAAACTATTTTCACACCGCCATTTACGGTGACTACTCTGACCGGGGCGCCGCCGCCGTTGATGTCAGTGCTGATGCGAACCGCCCTGGGTGCGCCGTATTTATTCTGGCGGTCTTCCGGAGCAGCAATACCCGCGATCTCGCTCTTGAATCCGCCGTTGACGGTGCCTGTCTCAACGTGGGCCGCATAATTTTCCGGCATTGAAACGACGATGCCGCCGTTGGTCGTCTGCACATCGAGGCCCGTGCCGTTCCAGCTTTTGCCGCCGAGATCGATCTTCACGCCGCCGTTGGTCGTTCTGCCTTTGACCGCTCCGGAAACGTCGCTCAATTTGATCCCGCCGTTTAGCGCGGAAAATTCCATGGTGCTGTTCACGCCCGATATTTTGATCCCGCCGTTATGCGTATCCAATTTCAAATTCGTGCTGCGCGGAACGTAAATGCGGTAAGAAACTCCCCAACCCCTGTCGGCGGAGGTGTCGCCTTCGGCGCTGATTGTCGCGCCCGTACGAATGGTTATGCCTTTGGCTACCGCGCGCGCTTCTTCTTCGGTTTTTCCATGGGCCTGAACGCAGGCGCGGATAAAAATATCGCCTCTGTCTTCGCCGATAATGCTGATCCCGCCGTTGGTTCCGCCATCGACGGTCAGGCTGCCGCTGCCCGCCACGGTGTATTCGCGCACTTCATTGACCGAAGCTCTGTCGCCGGAATTCCAGTTATTACAGAATTCGTCCTGCCCGCTTTTAGCTGCCGCCTTTTCCTGCGCGATGCAGGCCATCGAACCGGCTAAACCGATTATTACCAATAATAAAGAGATAAAGTAAGATCTTGTATTTACCGAAGTAGTTTTCATTTAGTTCCTCCAAAAGATGCCTTGAATTTTTTTGCGAATTGCGCTTTCTGAAAATGTAAACACCACCGTGCGAGATTTTGAGACAGTTCTTCATATGGCAAACAGAAGAAAAATGTTGGAGAATGTAAAATAAGTTCAAATGAAGGTCACAATCGGACAGATCAACACCACCAACGGCGATATCGCCGGCAATGTTTCAAAGATCCTGGCAGCTATAGATAAGGCCCGTTCGGACGGCTCGGATATGATCGTTTTTCCCGAGGTGGCGACGCACGGCTATACCTCGCTCGATTGGTTTCAGGACCGCGACATCATCGAAAATTCGCTGGAACCGCTGGAAAGCATCATTCCCGCCACCGCCGGGCTGACGGTCGTCCTCGGCACCATACGTCCTAACCCGGATGCGGACGGAAAGCGCCTGATAAATTCCGCCGCCGTCATTCACGACCAAACGCTGCTCGGTTTTGCCGATAAAGAACTCTTGCCCGAATACGATGTTTTTGACGATCCGCGCTATTTCGAACCCGGCGGGCATAAAAGAATTTTTGAGATCGGCACACTAAAACTCGGCGTGGTCGTTTGCGAAGACTTTTGGAACGACAAGACTTTCTGGAAAGAGCGTCTCTATGACGAAGACCCGGCGGATGAGCTGATCAAAAAAGGCGCCGACCTGATCGTGGCCGTTAACGCGTCGCCTTTTAATAAAGGAAAGATCAAGCTGCGCTGCGACATGGTGGCGCACCGCGCCAGAGAGGCTAGGGTGCCCATCGTTTTTGTAAATCTTATCGGCGGAAATGACGGGATAATTTTTGACGGCGCAAGCCTGATCGCGGATGAAGAAGGCGACATTATCCTGCAGGCAGATGCCTTCGAAGAGTTTGTCGAAACCGTCGAGCTCGACGTGCGCAAACCTGACAGCCGCGGCATCACCGGAAATGAATGCGAAACCATCCGGCAGGCGCTGATCTTGGGTATTCGCGATTACGCGAGAAAAAATAACTTCCAAAAAGTCGTGCTCGGGCTTTCCGGCGGAATGGATTCCGCTCTGGTCGCTGAATTAGCCGCCGAAGCGCTCGGCGCGGAGAATGTGCTGTGCGTCATGATGCCTTCGCCGTTTTCTTCCGAAGGCAGCGTGAAAGATTCGCAAGGCCTGATAAAAAATCTCGGCTGCGAAAGCCGCCTTGAATCGATCTCGGATTCGTTCGATGTTTTGCTCAAACAGCTTAAGCTTGATAAACCCACCAGGGGGGGTGAGTCTCTCGCGGCGGAAAATATGCAGGCGCGGCTGCGCGGCGTGATCCTGATGGCGATCTCAAATGCCGAAGGCCGCTTGCTGCTTTCCACGGGAAATAAATCCGAGCTGGCCGTCGGTTATTGCACCCTTTATGGCGATACTAATGGCGGCCTGGCCGTGCTCGGCGATGTTTTAAAGACCGAGGTTTGGCAGATCGCGCGGCACATCAACGAATCTGCCGGGCGCGAAATAATTCCGAACGTGATCATCGACAAAAAACCTTCGGCTGAGCTGGCGCCAAACCAATTTGATCAGGATACGCTGCCGCCTTATGAAAAGATGGACCCGATCCTGCAGCTTTATCTTGAGCAAAAACTTTCGCCTGAGGAAATAGTTGCCTATGGCCACGACCGGGAATTGACCTATCATATATTGAACAAGGTCGAATCTCCGGCCAATGAATTCAAGCGCCAGCAGCTTCCGCCGACGCTGATCATCTCAAAAAACGCCATCGGTATCGGCCGCCGCCGCCCCATCACTCACAAATATCGTCGCGTGGCGAAATGATCTTAAAAAAGCAGAGCAACCTTTCACTTTCGAAATATCTCAAAACACCTAATTTATTAATATATGCGTGTTTTATTATTGATATTGGCCTTTATTTCGGGTACCGCTGCGCAAAGTTTTCAATTTGTCCCGGAAAAACCCCGGGAGATCGTCCGCTTCAAGCAGCAATTTGTCTTCTCTGAAAAGGAGCCGGTCGTCCTGTCTCAATTTTTTGATGACGATAAAAAACTGCTTATTATAGGAAAGCAGACCGTGCGCGTTTGGGATACGAAAAGTAGAAAACTTTTATCCGAGGTTTCGCACGAAGCGGGAAAAGACAGACATTTTGATCTTGGATCGCGGCTCAGCCCGGACGGCAGCAAACTTATCGTGACCGATTCGTTCCGCTGGAAATTCGGAAAAGAAAAAATTCAGCTTGGAGCGCGCGTTTATGATCTGACGACAGGACAATTTTTCGCCGAACTGAAAAACGACCGCAACTCGGTCCGCACCGCCTCCTGGAGCGCGAACGGCCAAACTCTTGTCACCGTGGATCAAACCGTTTTTTCCTCCGATGAGAAGGAAACCGAAGCTTGTTTTTGGGATGGCGAGACATTACAAAAACGAACCTGCGTAATATTACCGGGAAAATTGGATTGGGATCACCTCGCCAAAGACGGCGAGAAATTTTTTGCGGGCGTTAGCACTTCCCCGCCATTCTATGTGGCAGACCGTATTTATATTTTGGATACGACGACCGGAACGGTGCTGAAAAATATCGAAGGCGGCCGGATGTGGGCCACACCTGCTCCCTTTAACCAGAGCGAGAAAATATTCGTGAACAGTACCGCCGACTCGGTCGAATTTTGGGATACGGATGACGCTCCTGCAAAAATGTTTCAGGTGACCCGGTTCAACCGGGGCGGCGAACGGCTGGTGAATTTCGGCGGTTTTAGTTCCGACGGAAAATATGCCACCGTTGAAAACGGGAAGAATGTTGTCGAAATTTACGAAGCAAAAACCGGCAAGCTGAGATCCTCTTTCCCGGGGATGGAATGGACCCCGCGCTTGTGGATAAATGACGACAAGGTCTTTATTGCATCTTACTGCGGAAAGGCAAAGGCGTGGTCGACGGAAACAGGCGCGCTGCTCTATCAAATAAAACTCGTTTGCAAGGATCACACCGAGATCCTCGAATCGGTTTCTGACGACGAAGATCTTTTGAGGCCGCATCCGAACGGTAAATATTTTTTGACCTATAGTGGAACCGCCGTCCGTATCTGGAATGCGGCTACCGGCGAATTGCTGCAAACCGTGGTGGCGCCCGGTTTCGAAGCGGAAAAACTCAGAAAACCTAAAAGTGACGATCATATAAAAGGGCGTTCGGCGCGCTGGTCGGCGGACGGAAAATATCTTTATGTCCAGGGACAAGACGGCCGCTCTATTCTGCAGTATGAATTTACCGGGAAATAGTTTTTCCGGCAGTTTGTAACTTATTTCCGCCCCGGTCTGTCTGGCAGATATAGAGATCTGAATTACATAAATTTTGAGGTGTTATGAAGCTACCGCGTTTTTTTCTTTTTGCCGTGCTGTTCGCATTTACTGCTTTTGGCGCTGTCTTTGGCCAAACGGATACTTCCCTTTTCACTCTTAAGGGCACCTTCGATTTCGAAAATCCGGCGGAAGAGATCGTCACTCATCGTTTTCTGGATGATGGGCGAAAGCTCTCGCTGCTGGGCGCGAATACTATTCAGATCTGGGATGTGGAAAAACAGGAAGTGATCTCCGCGCGGCGGCACGAGATCGAAGAGCTGCGCCGCTATAATGTGGACGAGCTAAGCCCGGACATGAGCAAGCTCTTTTATACGCGCCGTAAACGTATAGAGTACGGAAGTTTTCATTCGGTCTATGTTTTCGATCTGAATACGCTCAAACAGGTAAGGGTCTTTGACCCGCGGAAATTTATCCGCGGCGAATGGAGCAAGGACGGCCGCACTTTTGTCTCCGTGTCCGAAGGCGATAAACCGGACCCTAAAAAGAGCAATAAAAATTTTATCGTTTCTTTTTGGGACGGCGATACGCTGGAACCCCTCAAATCGCTTACCATACAGGACCTTAATTGGTGGTATTTAAGCCCCGACGGCGCGCAATTTTTTGCCACCTCGGTCCCGACAAAAAAATGGCTCGGCCTGATCCCGAATGAGATGGCCAACAAGGCGACCACGATAACCGTCTGGGATACGAAAACAGGACAGGTGGCGAAAAAGCTTTCCATCGGAGATGAAGATTTTGGCGTTCTGACCTGGAAACTGATGCCCAGCCCCAGCGGGCGTTACATAGCGATGGTCTCCAAACACAAATCTAAGGAAGAAGAACACCGAATACTTTTCTGGGAACTAAACGGCAGCGAGGCGCCTAAATATTCCATCAAGGCGGATCCGAGGCTGAGTGATTCGAATATCCGTTACAGCCCGGATGAAAGATTTTTCGCGGTTGATTCGGGGAAAAATATCCAGGTGTACCAATCCGAAACCGGTCAAAAGAAAGGAGAGATATTGAACACGAATCTGCCGGATCATTGGCTGCCCGGCGACCAACTGCTCTTTACGACATTTGCCAAAAAAATGCGCGCTTTTAGTGTTGCGACCGGAAATATGATCTACGAAAATCCGCTTATTTATGAGTCTTATAGTTCGTCCAGTACTGATGTGAGCGGGGATACTACCAGTACTGAAACCATTGTTACCGATCAAACGATAGTTGTGCCAAATCCCGCCGGCAAGGTTTATCTAACCTACAGCAATCAGTATGTAAAGCTCTATAAAGCCGATTCCGGTGAGCTGATCGAAACGATCCTGCAGCCGCCTCTAACGGTGGTAAAACTAAAACGCGCGATACGGGAAAAGACGTACGTCAATAAGGCAGGATGGAGTGAAGACGGTAAAACCCTCTACATCATCAACAACGAGAAGACATCGATATCGCTCTGGGATTTTAAGAATCCGTAACGTCTTAGTCGTACAAAAACTGCGGTAAATTTATGGTAAAATCGTGCAGGAGTTAATATGGGTACGACATTTGTTGATATTGTTGAAGAGGCAAAACAGCTTTCGACCGAAGAAAAGCAGGAGTTAAGAGACTTGCTTGACAATTATTTGGTAGAGGAACGCCGTCAACAAATTCTCGTAAACTACGAGCAAAGCAAGCAGGAACAACCTGAGTTCTCTTCCAATTTAAATGAACTAAAGGAAATACTTGATGATTAATATTTCGTTCAGTAGTTCCTTTAAACGAGCTTTCAAGCGCAAGATCAAAGGAAATATCGAACGAGAAAAAAGATTTTGGGATAAGCTGGAGATCTTTCAAAAGACTCCTTTGACCCCTCGCTTAGAACTCACAAATTATCCGGCAAACTTAAAGACCTGTGGAGTTTCACGGTAGAATATGACCTGCGAATAATATTTTATTACGCTGACGATGATAAAGCCGTCTTTATCGACATCGGAACTCACGATGAAGTTTATTAGGCCCTACCTATCCAGCCCGTAATCCCGCAATCTGCGATAAAGCGTCGAGGGCGAAATACCGAGCATATCGGCGGTGCGTCCGCGGTGCCAGCCGGTTTGTTCCAGCGCTTTTAATATCTGTTGTTTTTCCGTTTCGCGCAGCGAGGACGAATTCACGTTAAAGAAGCTGGTGGTAGTGTGTTCCGACGGCGGGTTATAGCTGGTGGAGATTACCGGCTCGGGTTTTCCCGTCAAAACTTCGGGCGGAAGTTCGCGCGGCGTTATCTTGCCGTTATCGGCCAGCAGCACGGCGCGTTCCAGGCAGTTGCGCAATTGGCGCACATTTCCCTGCCAGTGATACGAACACAGCGCATCCATTGCGGACGGCGTGATCTCAGGCGCGTTCGCACCGGCCAGTTTTTGCATAATATGGCTGGCAAGCGGTTCGATGTCTTCGGGACGTTCGCGCAGCGGCGGAACGTTGATCTCAAAACTATTGATGCGGTATAAAAGATCGGCGCGGAACATTTCGTCCGTCACCGCTTTTTTCGGATCACGGTTGGTCGCCGCCACCAGGCGCACATCAACATCTACCTTACGCACTCCGCCCACGCGGAAGAATGAGCGGGTTTCCAGCGCCCGCAATAATTTTGACTGCAGCGCCATCGGCATTTCCATTACTTCGTCAAGGAAGAGCGTGCCGTGATCGGCGATCTCGAATAATCCGAGCTTGCGCGCGCGGGCGCCGGAAAATGCCCCGGCTTCGTGGCCGAAGAGTTCCGATTCAAGCAAGGTATCCTGCAGCGCGGCGCAGTTCAGGTCGACAAAGGAAGATTTCGCGCGGCGCGAAAGCTGGTGGATCGTTTGGGCGATCAGTTCTTTACCCACGCCGGATTCACCCGTAATGAGAACGGAAGTTTCCGACACGGCGACGCGCTGGGCGAGCCGCAGCACTTCTTTCATCTGCGCCGATTCGGCGACCATCTCCGGCAGCCCTGAAGTTCGCTCCAATTGTGCGCGCAGACGCTGATTGTCCAGTTGTAACTGCTTTTTGTCCGCGGCTTTCATCACCAGAGCGGTGAGTTCCGTTATGCGATACGGTTTGGTGAGATAGTCATACGCGCCCAGCTTCATCGTCTCGATGGCCGTTTCCAGCGAAGCATGGCCGGTGAGCATGATAACTTCAGGAGGATTCTGACGTTTTTCGCGCAGGCGGCGCAGCAGGCTGATGCCATCCAGGCGGGGCATATTGATATCACAGAGCATGACATCGAAGTCTTTTTCCTCGAGCAGCACCCAGGCGGCCTCGCCGTCGGCTGCTGTTTCGACTTCGTGTCCAAGACGGCTTAGTTCTTTTTGAACTACCATCCGCAAATTGTTTTCGTCATCGACGACTAAAAATCGCGACATAAGTTAGCGTACCTTCTATTTGTGAGTTTTTTCTTCGTAGACAGGGACGTAGATCGTGAAAGTTGTCCCCTTGCCGGGATTGGAGCGAACACTGAGTTTGCCCCGATGTTCGGTGACGATGCCGTAAGTAACGGCGAGCCCCAAACCGGTGCCTTTTCCTACTTCTTTAGTGGTAAAGAATGGTTCGAAGATCTTGGGCATGTCTTCGGCGGCGATCCCGATGCCCGTATCTTCGATCTCGAGAACGATCTGCCTTGCCTGATGAGACAAGCGGAAGGTCAGGGTTCCGCCGTCAGGCATCGCGTCGATCGCGTTACTGGCAAGCGCTATTACGGCTTGCTGCAATTTGCCTTCATCGCCGTTTACCGGCGGAAGGCCCTCTGAATTTTTGATCTTTATCTCGATGTTGTTTTTGCGTTTCTGGTGTTCCAGCAACCGCACGGATGAAGAGACTATTTTATCTACCTCGATCGGCGCCCAGTTTCCCGAACGCAGCCGGCTGAAATTCAACAGATTGTCTGTGATCGATTTGCAGCGGAAAGTTTCGCTGCGGATCAGCGCCAGATATTCTTTCAGGTCGTCTACTTCGGGTGAAGCGGAAAAAGCTCCTTCCGCCGCCCTGACTTCCAGTGACTCCGCACAGGCAGAGATCGTCGCCAGCGGATTGTTTATCTCGTGCACGACACCGGCTGCCAGCCGGCCGACCGCCGCGAGTTTTTCCGCGCGGGAAACAGCGTGAATGGCTTCGACGCGCATCGTGATATCTTCACCGACCGAGATAACGTGCGTTACCTCGCCGGTCTTTTCGTCGCGCATCGGAATCTTGCTGATCAGCCAATGGCGTGTGCCGCCCGCTTCATCGGTGGTGCGCTGCTCTATCCGCTCGATCTTACCCAAACGAAATGCCCGCTCAAATTCCGTTTTAAGTTTTGATTGCGGCTGGCGGGTCAGCACTTCAAAAACATTTTTACCCAGCGCTTCTTCGCGCGGAACGCCCTGGCTGCCGATCTCGCGATGTTTGTTCCAGGCTACGATCTTAAAGTCACGGTCGATCACATAGAGCGAAAGAGGCAGGGTATCCAGCACGGCGCCGGTAAATTTTTGATGCTCTTCGCGCGCGCGTTTGAGCGAAGCTTTAATGGCCGAGTCATCTTTCAGGCTCAGGCTCATCGCCATAGCGGCGACCTGCGCGATAGCATCTATGATGAATCTTTGAGATTTGCCGGGGCCTTCAGTCTCTTTAAAACCGATAACGAGCGCGCCCGATATTTTTCCGCCGATCATCAGCGGAGTGATAAATTCAGCACTGTGGCTGCTCTTTCTCAGCCACAAATTTTCTTTTTGTGAAAACGGGATCGCGGCCGGAGAACTATTTATCCATTCGGCCACCGTGTTTTCATCGAGGACAGCTTTTTCACTTTTATCCCTGCTTTGACAAGAGCCGACCAATTCACCGATCCCTGCTTCTACCACCGCGGCGCATACTTCGCCGTCCAGCATTTCGAAAAGCAGTTCAGCGGTTTTTCTAACCGTATGCCGCAGGTCCGATTCCGCTGAAACATCACGGACAAACTCCGACAGGAACTGGATCTCGCTATAGAGATCCGCCCCGGACTCATTCACAAAACTGCCTGAGTTTTTCTTAACGATTTTCGGAGTGGACAGCATTTTAGTCAGAATAAACTTGTCGCGGTTCTTGTCGCGGTTGTCGAGGTGAAGTTAAAACTGTAGAGAGAGAAGTCAACAAGCTTCCTCTTCTATTGAACAAAAATGTTGAACATTTGTCAACGTTTTTTGACCGTTAAGTGGAGATTTTTTGTATATTTAGCTATTACTTTGGCCTGATTTTGATATTATTTAGTTAGCAATGAAAGCTTTAGAGGTTAAATTAAGATTTTTCTGCCTGCTAACGTTATTTTTGGGGCTTTTTGCCGGTTTTGAACCGGTCCAGGCCCAGGAGATAGTGGATAAGACAGTCGCAACTGTCAGCGACCGTGTCCGCACGGAACTGATCACACGCTCAGATCTGTTGTGGCAATTGGCTTTACAGCCACAGTCGCCGCTGGATTCTCCGAGCAAGGACGATCTGGACCAGGCACTCCGATTGGTCATAGACCAGCGTCTGATCATCCTGGAAACGCGGCGGCTCCCCTCGATATCGGTAACCGATGCCGAAACCCAGGCAGAGATAAAACGCGTGGTGGACCAGTTTCCTTCACCGACGGAATTCGCTCAGAGGCTGCGCACCGTGGGCTTTGAGTCGATAACTGACTACAACTTCCAAAAATTGATGTCGCAGCGGGTTGCGGTAGAAAAATACCTCGACTTCCGTTTCCGCTCGTTTGTGGTGATCACGGGCGATGAAGAAGAAAGCTATTACCGTGACGTTTTTGTGCCGGCCTTTCGCCAGCGAAATCCCGGAGTGGTAGTGCCGCCGGTCACTGAGGTCCGCGGACGAATAAACCAGGATATGACGACCTCGCGGATCGCCAGCGATCTGGACCGGTTTCTGGATAACGCGCGGGAAAGAGCAGAGATAGTTATCCTCAATGAGCCCTGATCTAATAAAGATCGGTGCCAAGCTTGACTTAGATATGGGAAATTATTATTTTAAGTGTTCCGCCTTAAACGGCGGTTTCAGTTTTTCCGCAGTAGCTCAATGGCAGAGCATTCGGCTGTTAACCGAAGGGTTGTAAGTTCGAGTCTTACCTGCGGAGCCATATTAATCAATAGTTTAGCTCATTCTATAACGGATGAGCTTTTCTATTTTCCTCTAAAGTTCCCTCTAATTGCGGAAATGGTCGTGACGAAAGGCTAGACCCTCACTGATCTCCGTCCGCATAATTTGATCAGTAGTAATAATTGAGAGTTTCTCCGTCTGGGAATTCTGCAAATTGTTTCAAAACCTATCAATGAAAGCAAATTTATGTTAAATAAGTGTAATTATTTGACTCTGCGTGGATTCGTCGAGTCTCCAAAGACATAGACTATTTATCATGTTCCCAGAAGAAAGCGCTCGACTAAATATAGATAAACTTTTGACTGAAGTCGGTTGGATCATCCAAAACAAGCAGGATGCCGACCTGAGCGCCGGTCTGGGCATCGCTATTCGAGAATTTAATTTTGATTCGGGCGATGCTGACTATGCGCTTTTTGTTGATAGGAGAGCTGTCGGTGTGGTCGAGGCAAAGCCGGAAGGCACAACGTTGAGTGCAATTTTTGAGCAAGCGCGCGGTTATGCAGCGGGCCAACCCCGATACTTCCAGCTAACCCGAGCTCTGCCGTTTATATATGTTTCTACTGGCGTCGAAACTTACTTCTCCGACTCCCGTGACCCGGATGCACGTTCGCGGCGGGTCTTTTCTTTTCATCGGCCTGAGACTCTTCTAGCATGGGCAGAGGAGAAAGATACACTGCGCGACCGTTTAAGACATTTACCAACGCTTATTGAAGAAGGTCTAAGAGATTGCCAGATCGTTGCGGTTAAAGGGCTAGAAGAGTCTTTATTTAACAACCAGCCGCGTTCGCTTTTGCAGATGGCGACAGGCAGCGGAAAGACGTTTACGGCGGTCACGTCGGCTTACCGAATGATCAAATTCGCCGGTGCAAAAAGAATATTATTTCTCGTTGACCGCAATACACTGGGCAAGCAGGCCAAGCTCGAATTTGAGCAATATAACACTCCTGATGATGGACGGAAATTTACACAGCTTTATAACGTTCAGCATCTTAGATCGAACACACTCGATCTAACCAGCAAAGTTTGTATAACAACGATCCAGCGGCTTTATTCGATGCTTCGCGGCGAAGCAGAATTCGATCCCGAAAACGAAGATACCTCGATTGCGCGAGTACGGCTCGAACGCCCAGTTGATGTTCACTACAATCCAGCGATACCGATCGAAACGTTCGATTTCATTGTGACCGACGAATGCCATCGTTCTATTTATAATGTATGGCGGCAGGTGTTGGAATATTTCGACGCCTCTCTTATCGGCTTAACAGCAACACCGTCGAAACAAACCCTGGGGTTTTTCAATCAAAATTTGGTGACCGAATACAGCCACGAAAAGGCAGTAGCGGACGGCGTAAATGTCGGCTATGACGTTTTCCGCATAAAGACGCAGGTTAGCGAGCAGGGCGGAACCGTTGAAGCAAATTTCTATGTAGATAAACGTGAGAGAGCTACGCGCCGGGTGCGAATGGAACAGTTAGACGAAGACCTAACTTTTGAGGCGGCCCAATTGGATAGAAGCATCGTGGTACCCGACCAAATCCGCACGATATTGAAATCCTACCGCGATAATCTGCAGGTGCTTTTTCCCGATCGAACGAATGTTCCGAAAACCCTGATCTTTGCCAAGGACGACAGCCACGCCGAAGACATTACTGGCATTGTCAAAGAAGTTTTCGGCAAGGGCGATGATTTCTGCAAAAAGATCACTTATCAGGCTCAAGATCCCGAAGCACTTATCGGGCAGTTCCGCAGCGAATTCATGCCCCGCATTGCTGTCACGGTTGACATGATCTCCACCGGTACAGATATTCGCTCGCTTGAGTGCCTGATATTTTTGCGCGATGTGAAATCCCAGGTTTATTTTGAACAGATGAAGGGGCGCGGAACGCGCACCATCGAAACCACCGATCTGCAATCTGCCTCGGGCGAAGAAGCAAAAGAGAAAACGCACTTTCTTATCGTCGATGCGGTCGGCGTTTGCGAATCGGACAAGACGGATTCGCGCCCGCTCGAACGCAAACGAACGGTTCCTTTTGCGACTCTGCTCGATTCGCTGCAATACAGACGGGACGAGGATACTATCTCTTCGCTTGCGGGCAGGCTCGCACGGCTCGATCGCCAGCTTGACGATGTCGAGAGAGAGGAAATAAGGCAAGCCGCGAATGGGAAAACCCTGAGCGAACTGGTTGCCGGATTGTTAAAATCCATCAACGCCGACGAGCAGGAAACCAAAGCTAAGAATTTATTCGTCACAGAAGAACCGAGCGACGAGCAATTCAAAAAGGCGTTTGACGAGCTGGCTAAAGAGTTTTGCGCTCCGTTCGACAATGCCGCGCTGCGTAATAAGATCAAGGCGATCAAACAACAGAATGAACAGACGATCGCGCCGTCAGTTATAGATGAAGTTATCAGTGCCGGTTTTGACGATTCGGCATTGCAGGTGGCGGCGAAAAACCACGTCGATCGCTTCAAACGGTTTATCGGTGAAAACCGGGATGAGATAACGGCCCTGCAGATCATTTTCAACCGGCCCTACGGCCAGCGGCGGCTTACCTATCAAATGATTGACGAGCTCGCGGTTGCACTGCGGCGTCCGCCGTACAACATCGCGCCGGAAGCCGTCTGGAATGCTTATTCCGTGATCGAAAAATCGAAAGTCAGAAATATTTCACCGGAAAAGGTGTTGACCAATATTATTGCTCTGATATGTTTTGCGATCGGTGAAACCACGACGCTCGAAGCGTGGCCGGAAACCGTGAACCAGCGTTTTAATATCTGGCTCACCCAGCAGGAAGCAAAAGGAAATAAATTCACGCCGGATCAGATCGAATGGCTGGAAATGATGCGCGACCAGATCGCCAGCTCCGCCGAAATCCGCATCGAGGACCTGCAGGAAACCCCGTTCAGCGACAAAGGCGGCGTCTTCGGCGTAGCGCGGGCCTTTAATAACGACTACGGAAAGATCGAAGCCGTACTAGATGAGCTCAATAACGCACTGGCTGCGTAAAATGTAAAGTTAATTATGAACGGTCAAGAAGGGGCTAATAAACTTCCACAAGGATGGTTGTCAATTCCCATAAAAGAAGTAATTGATAAACCGTCCCTAACAGGAATAAAATTAGCCCAGAAAAATTATCTAGAGAAAGGTCTTTTTCCGGTAATTGATCAGGGTCAGGATTTTATTGGTGGATTCTCAAATGATGAGACGTTAGTAGTTGAAACCGAATTACCGGTAATAATCTTTGGTGATCATACTAAGACCCTCAAATTTGTGAATTTTGAATTCGTTCCTGGCGCGGACGGTATCAAGGTGTTGAGACCTTTCCCGTGCTTTCTTCCGAAGTTGTTTTTCTATTTTTTACATGCTGTTGAATTTCCAGATAAAGGTTATGCGCGTCATTTTCAATTCTTAGAGAATTCTCAAATACATCTCCCGCCACTAAATGAACAAGCTCGAATCGTCGCAAAGGTAGAGGAGCTTTTTACCAAACTGGATGCGGGCGTTGATGCGCTGAAAAAGATGCAGAAACAGTTAAAGCGTTATCGCCAAGCTGTTTTGCGCGACGCCGTTACCGGCGAACTCACCAAAGCATGGCGCGAACGGCATCAAGAGGAACAGGAATCAGCAAATGCACTTCTTCAACGTATTTTGATCGAACGTCGCGAGCGTTGGGAGAAAGATCAACTTAAGAAATTTGCCGAATCGGATAAGACCCCAAAAAATGACGAGTGGAAAAAGAAATATAGAACGGCCAGTAAGCCTGGCGGTGTAAAACCTCCCGAATTACCATCAAATTGGGCTTACGTATCCTTGGATGAGATTACCTACAGAATAACGGACGGGACTCATCAACCACCTAAATTCACAAGTGAAGGTGTTCCTTTTATTTTTGTAAAACATATCGTCAAAGGGAGGATTTCTTTTAATAATACTAAATTTATTTCCCAATATACGTATGAACAATTGAACAAGAGATGCCCGGTAGAAAAAGGAGATATTCTTTACTCCGCGGTTGGTTCATTCGGGGTTGCTGTTACTGTAGATACCGATAAAATGTTTTCATTTCAAAGGCACATTGCACATATTAAACCCTCCGAATTTATTAATGAGCACTATGTTGCTCATTTTTTGAACTCAATTATTGGAAGTTTGCAAGCGGAAAATGTAGCCAAGGGCGTTGCACAGAGGACGGTAACATTAGGGGATTTAGCCAAATTTTTTCTTTTCCTTCCCCCGATAGCCGAGCAGCAGAAAATTGTCGAGAAAGTCGAGCGAATATTTTCCGAAGCCGATGCGATTGAAAAAACGGTGGAGCAAAGTTTGAGAGCTGCCGAACGTCTTCGCCAAAGTATTTTAGTAGATGCTTTCGAGGGGAACCTAGTTCCGCAAGATCCTGCCGACGAAGAAGCGGTTTTATTACTCGAGCGCATTAAACAAAAACGCAGTGAAATTACCACAAAAACAGTTAAATCGATTCGCGTACCAAAAAAGGAGAACATTAAGATGGATAATTTAGTCCGCCAAGATGAGGTCACCGAAACATATTTGAGTGACATTTTAAACACCGAGAAACGGACCCTTTCCCCCGTTGAGCTATGGCGCACGTCACGAATGAGTATCGATGATTTTTATGCGCAGCTAAAAGTTGAAATCGATATGAATTTTATCGTGGAAAATGTGATCGATGATACGCAACGCCAGTTAGAAAGCCTCCTATGAGAATCGATAAGTTATTCATAGCTAAATTTAAGAACCTCATCAATTTCACCATTGATTTTGATGAGAACCAACTTACAACGATACTGATCGGACACAATGGCACTGGAAAATCTAATCTTTTAGAGGCTTTGGTGCTCATTTTTCGTGATTTGGATCTAAATGAATCACCTTCATTTGCATACGATATAAAATATGAGTGCCGGAAGCATCGCGTTGAGATCTCGGGGGATTCAGATCGAAAAACTAGGCATACGCGAGTCATAGTCAACGGCGAGGCACTTCCTTTTGGCAAATTCTTGGAAAATAAACACGAATATTTGCCCAGCCATGTCTTCGCGTATTATTCGGGGGCAAGTAGTCGCTTGGAGAATCATTTCGATGCACATCAAAATCTATTTTATCGAGAACTGTTGAAAGGCCACGAATTACCCCTTCGCCCACTTTTTTATGCCCGCTTAATTCATAGTCATTTTGTTCTACTAGCTTATTTTTCCTTTGACACAATTGCAGTCCACAAACTTTTAACGGACTATTTGCAGATTGATGATCTAGAATCAGTACTCTTTGTTTTCAAACAACCAGAATGGAAAGTTAGTAATGAAATGAAGAAGGTTGGAGACAAGAGGTTTTGGTATGCTAGAGGAATTGTTCAAGAGTTTCTCAGTGATCTTTATGAATTGGCCCTGGCTCCAATAAAAACGAGAGAAAAATATACTCCGGCTTTTAATAAAAAACCTAATAGACGAAGAACGTCTATTTCTCTACATAAAAGATCAGGCAAGATTAGAAAAATTAGCGAAATTATATGGTGATAATACGAGATTTTTCAAAATGCTGGAAAGCACTTACATTTCCGATTTGATTCGAGAAATAAGAATCAAAGTTAGGAAAAAAGATACAGATGGAAATCTAACGTTCACCGAACTAAGTGAAGGTGAACAACAGTTATTAACAGTCTTAGGGCTCTTGAAATTTACAAATGAGACTGAATCTTTGTTTTTACTCGACGAGCCTGATACTCATTTGAATCCGGCATGGAAAGTCGAGTATTTATCATTGTTAGAAAAAGTTGTTGGTAAGCAGTCGAATAGCCACTTAATAATTTCAACGCACGATCCATTAGTAATAAGTGACCTTGAGAAAAGCCAAGTACAAATTTTTGAGGAAAAGAGCGCCCATATAGTCACCCATCCTCCGGATGAAGATCCCAGAGGGATGGGCGTTGAAGGGTTATTGAAGAGTGAGTTATATGGTTTGCGCTCTACGGTCGGATTAGAGACACAACGATTGATGGACGAGCGTGAGAAACTCTTTGTAAATGAAAACCGCAGTCCCGACCAAAATATTAGGTTGGCAGCATTATCGGCTGAGTTGTCCCAAATGGGGTTCGCAACGACGTTCCGAGATCCAAGTTATGAAGCATTTGCGAAAGCCTTATCACGACATGTAGAGTTTCAAAAACCCATTCTAACTAAAGAAGAAATTGTTCGGCAAGAAGAATTAGCCGATGAAATATTGAATGATATTCTGGAGAAAGATGATTCACATTCCCATAGATGAACAGACTCCGGCAGCCGATTGGTTGGATGAATCGGTACGTCATCTGACGGAGCTAACCGGTAAAGCGACAATTGCCGAGAAATTTACCTTTATTGACGGTAAGCAACCGTTTTGGAGAAAGTTAAAGGCATGGCTCTTAGGGCTGTCGAACCAGAAGTGTTGGTATTCCGAAGCTAAAGAGATTTATTCGCATTACGAGGTGGATCACTTTCGCCCGAAGAAAGGAGTCGTGAAATACTTTGACGACGAAATTGATCGTCCCGACGGCTATTGGTGGTTGGCATTCGATTGGAAAAATTATCGAGTTTGTGGAGATGTCGGCAATAAGAAAAAAGGAAACCGCTTTCCCGTCAAAGGTGGAATAGCGCTTCAGCCCGGGGATGACATCAATAATGAGGCGTTCTATCTACTAGATCCGACAAATGCCGACGACGTCATGCTGATTACATTCGATGAGACCGGTTTCCCGATAGCGACAGCGGACATAGGACAATGGAACGAAGCAAGGGTTGAAGCAAGTATAGAGATTTTAGATTTAAAATACGCATTGCTCGTAGATGAAAGAAAAAAAGTTTGGCAGACGTGCGTTAGAAAAATCAACAGGATTCAGCAATTGATAAAGGAGAGAGATCAAAATCCAAATCCGAGTGTACATATTACGGGCCAAATTAGGGAGTTAATTCGTGAACTGAGAGAAATGACTTCTCGTGAAAGTGAATTGGCCGGCACAGCAAGGGCTTGTTTATTAAAATCAAATTGGGGATGGGCAAGGAAAGTCGTTGAATCATCCATTTAATCAAAATGTCTAATGAAGCATCAAATATAATTGGGCGCGTCTGGAATTACTGTAACGTCTTAAAAGATGATGGTGTTTCGTACACCGATTATCTTGAACAGTTGACCTATCTAATTTTTCTGAAAATGGATGATGAGAATGATTCGTTTCCGGGAAAATTTCGCATCAAATCCAAAGTCCCGGAAGCTTACAATTGGAAGGCGCTTAGGAAGCCGGAAGGAGACGAGTTGGAAATCCAATATCGTCATACGTTGGAAAATCTGGGATATGGTTCAGGTCTGCTGGCGACGATATTTCGCAAAGCGCAGAACAAAATTCAGGATCCGGCTAAACTTAAACGATTAGTCAATCTTATTGACGGAGAAAATTGGATTGGCCTTGATGTAAATGTTAAGTCGGAAATTTATGAAGGCCTGTTGGAAAAGAATGCCCAGGATACAAAGAGCGGGGCGGGCCAATATTTCACGCCGCGCAATTTGATCAAAGCAATCGTCGAGGTAATGCGCCCGCAGCCCGATACACGAATTTGCGACCCTGCCTGCGGCACCGGCGGCTTTCTGCTCGCTGCCCATGATTACATTACAAAGCATTACAAGCTCGATCAAAAACAAAAAGATTTTTTGCGCGAAAAGGCCCTGAGCGGAAATGAGATCGTCGATGCTACGGCGCGGCTGTGCGTGATGAATCTTTACCTGCACGGGATCGGCGACGATGACGATGTGCCGGTGGTTGTGGACGACGCCTTAAAATCCGACCCAAGCGAATTTTTCCAGATGGTCCTGTCCAATCCGCCGTTCGGGAAAAAATCCAGCATCACTATCATCGACGAAGACGGCAAGGCCGGTAAAGAAAGTATTACTTACCAACGCACAGGATTTACAGCGACCTCTAATAAACAGTTGAATTTCGTTCAGCACATCGCTGCGCAATTAGAGACCCATGGCCGCGCCGCTGTGGTTGTTCCTGACAACGTTTTATTTGAAGGCGGGGCGGGTGAAACGATTAGAAAGAAGTTGCTAAGCACCTGCGATGTCCACACGTTGCTGAGACTGCCTACTGGCATCTTCTACGCCCAAGGCGTGAAAGCGAATGTAATATTTTTCGACAAAAAGCCGGGACGCGAAAAACCCTGGACCTCAAAACTCTGGATATACGACCTGCGAACCAACAAGCATTTCACTTTGAAAACCAACACGCTCAAACTGGATGATCTGCAAGGTTTTATCAAAAGCTACAACCCCAAGAAACGCCACGAACGTAAAGAATCCGAGCGCTTCAAAAGCTTCAGCTATGAAGAACTGATACAGCGCGACAAAACGAGCCTGGATATTTTTTGGCTGAAAGACGAAAGCGTTGAGGACTCTGCCAACATTCCAGCCCCGGACGTATTAGCGCGGGACATACTCGAAAACCTGCAATCCGCATTAGAACAGTTTGCGGGCATATATGAAGAATTAGAGATTTCGGTAGAAGAAGTGGAAGCTTGAGAGTAAATACCATAGACTAAAAACGTGTATTGAAAATCAAAATATCAAAGTTAAGTTGTTTATTCTGTGTAAACCCTGATTTCTAAATATTTGGATTTTCGTTATTTATCCCTTCTTGTTACGTTAAAAACCTAATATTGGCGTTTCGACAGGTTAAGGAGTGTTTCGTAAATCTTTATAATTATTAAAGATATCCATTTTCTAAGCTTTTTCTAAGTTATTTGCTGTGACACTTAAACCCGCGCCTTTCACTGTTCTACCACTGTTTTTTGTAACATTGTGTAAACCTTTGTAACATTACCTAAGGCTTTTTCCATGCCCTTCGACTCCAGGTAAATTCGACAGGCTTTGTGATGATCGACCTCCGGCAGCGTCGTTTCGGTAAGGGTGTGAAATGTAATCGCAGTAGTCTCGCGATTCTTTCAAACTCTTGCTCGAATTCTCTCTGCTCTTCAGATTCTAATAGAGCATAAATGCATCGCGAGATATGCCTCTGTAAACTCCTATAACCGACGCGAAAGCAGGTTGCCGTAAATCTTAGCGAAGAACTGCGAGCGTAATGGGTGACGATATCAGCTTTGCGCGGGTGTTGGCAGATAGAACAAAACATTAATACTCCCTCAAGCGAATGTAATCACTCATCAGTGACATGAAGAGTTCGTAGATGTCATCAAAAGAGGCCCCGGTTTCTGCGGCGATCCGACGAGATTCGCATGAGACATGCCATTCGCGCATTCTCCCCTTTAGTAGAGGCTGCTGAGACCGGCCAATGATGAGCTGCACATAGTTACCAAAGATAGACAAATCGCTTCTTATTGATCTTAGACGAAACTGAAGTGAATCCTCGTGTATCTCATAGGATTGTCGGACTCGCGCCATTCGTTGACTGAGTATGTTTAGCGCGGTATAGGTGGCCCCGAACAGTCTCTTGCTGAGTGTGCGCCGGTGATCGTAATACTGATGGCTGTCCTTTTAGCATAAGTCAAGGTTTGAAAAACTAGTATCAAAAGATAAAAAGACGAAGGTTAAGTCCTTTTTCTACGGTTATTCTACGGTATTTGGCATTTCATATACGAATGATTTCATCGGATAACCTTAGCAATTTAATTGTCAATAAAAAATCCCAAACATCCCAAAAGACTCATTCTCTAATACGATCCGATTTCTTAAAATCTCCCTTCTATGAAATTGGATGGGCGACAACAAAAACATTTGCGCGGATACGGGCGAATTGGGGACGGGGTTTCGGCTTGGTTTGAAAAACAGATCGTTAGACGCGTCTTAGATGTGGATGGTGATGAGGTTTTGACGCTCCGTAACGGGCTAAGATTTACGGGTCAGCGATTGGGTACTTCACTGAGCTTGGTCGTTCCAAAGTTATTGAGGGTCACTATACAGGGGTTACGGCTTATGCTACGCCAGAACAAGCTTATAAAAATATCGCAAGGGAAAAAAGACAGCGCGAAAAAGACCTAGATAATTTGGTTTCGATTTTGGGAAAGGCACTGAAAAAATAGAGAGACGAAAAGGGCTGATTAGATTCTGCTCCCACAGACATTCAGCCCTTTCCCCAATCTCTTTTGGGGGAGATTGTACTCCTGCTCTCCTAAAACAGGAGAGCTAAAATTTAATACAACTACTTTTTAGAATCAAGTCAAATTTTGAATGTAAATTCATACTAATTCGTGGCAGATCGCAACACCTTAAGCAACCAATATCCTCAAATGTGTATCTATCCTTCAAAATGGCTTAATGAGTGTTAGTGAGATTTAACATCTCCGGGTAAATATTTTCTTGACAATGAGAATCGAGGAAGTATATAAAGTCTCGTCAATTTAATTAAAGCAGGTTTAGTAAATGAGACAGCTCCTGAGTTTCCCCAACTGTCCAGATGGCACCGCAGGATGAGCGCTACTTAATGCTCCGCCTGCCGGTGTTTTTCTTTTTACCGGGAACTTTCCGAGTTTTCTCCTGTCTAATAATTTTGTACGGGTAGTAATTGAATATTCTAAGGTTTCTTTGAGGAACCATGTAACATTTTGGCAAAAAAGCCATAGTTATTAAAACATCAAATCAGTTTTATGCTCCCTCCTAAAACTGCGGGGCGGCTTTTAATCAAAGAAGCTGTCTTGTACGTATCAAGGTCAATTTTCAAGCGGGAAAATTAAATATCGAGAAGGACGGGCACGAGATGCGATCAAGTAGAAAAGGTTCGGCGGTTGGTGTTTCAAATGGTTACGGAAAGATTACTGAAGTTAAGATCTTTCAGGGGGTTTCGCTCTATATCGCATCGCGTTTGATAGCGGTCCTACTTATCTCCGCGTTGCTTGTTCCTTTATTTTTTCTAAATCCCGGCCAAACGGTTTCGGCCAAGGGAAAGCGCTTTCATGTCGCTCAAACTTCTACCGTCATCGCTGCACCGCCCGAACCCTTTGTCATCGGGACGGGAAATTCGCCTTTCTCAGACCAGTTCACGGTCTATCTTGCTTCATCGGTTTTGTCGATTGGAGACTTCTTTTCTACGCCGCAGCTACCTCAGGAATTTAGCAATGCAAGGGTTCCTTCGATCAGCGACAAAATATTCTCCTCGGTAGGTTCACTTTTGGGATTTTTCGTCCCCGTAAATTCTGAGGCTCCTGAACCTTTGTATCAGCCTTCGGCAAACGTCGATTTTGATTTCGATGGCGATGGTAAGACCGATTTTTCTCGTTGGCAGTCATCCAGCCAGGAGTGGCGCGTCAAGCCCAGCAGTGGAGGCAGTACGACCAATATCACCATCGGTTCTTCAAGTTCCGTGATCGCTCCCGGCGACTTTGACGGTGACGACATCACCGATCGTGCGGTATTTAGCGCGGGAACATGGACAGTTAAGAAAAGCTCTAACGGCAGCACGATCACGGTTGGATGGGGAACGACCGGCGATAAACCCGTGCCAGCCGATTACGACGGGGACGATATCACTGATTATGCTATTTATCGTCCATCGACTAATACTTGGTGGATCTATTACAGCGCCACCGCCACCTATACGTCGGTTACCTTAGGCACTTCGGGAGATCTTACAGTTCAAGCTGATTATGAAGGCGATGGTAAAGCCGATGTGGCGGTCTATCGACCCTCGAATGGCTACTGGTATGTAACGAAAAGTAGCGGCGGCAGTAGTACCTTCGCTTGGGGAAATTCAGGCGACACCCCGGTGCCAGCCGATTACGACTATGACGGAAAGACCGATTACGCAATTTACCGGCCTTCAACAGGTGCCTGGTGGATCTACAAAAGCGCTACCGGAACGTACATAGCACCAAACTGGGGTAATTATGGTGATCAACCTGTTCCCGGAGACTATGACGGTGATTATAAAGCTGACTTAGCGATTTGGCGCCCAGCTACCGGTGTTTGGTACATCGTTAAAAGCTCAACCGGCGCCTATCAATATGAATCCTTAGGACAGATCGGCGATATTCCGGCTTCGTCAGCTTATACGAAACAGATTGGTGCCCAGCCCATTACGAACGATCTCGCTAAAGCTCGACTATCCCCCAGAAATGCGACCGGCGGAACTAATTTGTATTCACAGAATTTTGCTTGGGGGACTCAACTAGTAGGCTTGCCCGGACGAGCCGGATTGCATGCCGGCCTCGGCATCTCTTATAACTCATTGGTCTGGACAAAACAGGGCAGCAACATCTTTTTCGATTCTGATAATAGCAATGTCTCACCCGGCTTTCGCTTAGGGTTCCCCACGATCGAGCCAGTGTATCAGGAATCGGGTGGCGATTTTTATTATGTAATGGTTTCTCCATCAGGTTCTAGAACCGAATTCAAGCAAACTGCGGTTACCAATTACTACGAAACCGCCGACTCCAGCTATCTACAGCTTAAAGTAATAGGGGCGAGTCATCCGACTGATCCGGTGGAAAATCTTACCATTACGGTCTATGGAACTGACGGAACACAGATGTCCTATGAATGGAAAGGTGGTGCTTATCGCTGCAAGGAGATAAAGGATCGCAACGGTAATTACATCTCTATCTACCATAGCGACAGCGGTCTTTTATATACGATCACGGACACACTCGGTCGTGAAATCTCTGTTAATTATGATATTGACCTTTATCCGGTATCGATTACTCAAACATGGAAGGATGATAACGGTCACGGCTCAAACGTCACCCACACTTATGCTACTTTTGCTTATACCACCAAAACAGTAAGCACGAGTTTCAGCGGCAGTCCGACAGTATACGGACCGCCTAACGATACCGTTTTAAAAGTGTTGGACACGATCACCTATGCCGATGCCCACTCTTACACAAAATTCGACTACAACGGTTATATTCAAGTCGGTAAAATAAGAAATTATGCTTATGACGGCCACCTGCTGAATTCGGTTACCACCAATCTTAATAGTGTCAGCGGTTCTTTTTCGGATTGTCCCAGACTCTCTCAAACAAAAAATTGGGCTCAGAACTTTAATGGTGACACTAACGATGTCGAGAGCGACGCTGAGTCGGTAATTGTTAATAACTCTTTTACTAGCAGCGCGACCGACACGATGCCGGATAGTTTGTCCGGAACTAAGACCAAAATTACAGTCGCAGTGGCAGATCACCCGGACGATCTCATTTCCAATACTTATGTTAGGCAGTCAGGTTGGGATGAAGGATTACCCATCGCTACAGAAGATTGCATTAACAGCAGTTGTTCCGGAACGAACCGAAAACGCTGGACGTCGACCTATTGGACGCAGGACAACACGGGTCTTTCTTACATGCTCAACCCGCGCGTGACGGAAACCAAAGTTGGCGACGGGACCAACACCAAGCGGACAACATTGGGCTATTACAGCACGGGCAGCCCTGCTACCTATCCATATGGTTTGGTCAATGAAGTAAAACAATATGCTGCCGATCAAACAACGGTGCTAAAGAAAATAACTACCGACTATCAACTTTCCAGTACTTACACCGATCGAAGAATAATTGGGCTTACTTCAGAGGTTAAGCTCTATGATGGCAGTAACAATCTCTACTCGAAAACGACCTACGCGTATGATGGCGGAGACTTCTCCGACTCGTCACTGAGCCAAAATATTACGACTGCGGTGCATCACGACAACACGAATTATTCTTCGAGTTTCATCTCCGGCAGAGGAAACCTTACTTCCGTCTCGCGTTGGGACGTGAGTTCAAGTGATTCACTTGCTTCAACAATGAAGTACAACACGGTTGGTGCTGTTGTTGCGCAGGTAATACCTTGGAAAACCGGCACTGACCGAACTATCAAGATCAGTTACGCGGACAGTTTTAATTCGTCTGGCACTTATAATGCCTTTGCCTATCCAACGACTATAACGGATCCGGCAAATCACAGTGTTAGCCTAAAATACCGTCATGACATAGGAGTTAACATAGAAACTAACGCTCCTGCTCCAGCCGGACAGTCGTACGGTAAAACCGGTGTAAAGGTATTTGATTCCCTGGGAAGATTAGAGCGGCAGTCCGTTTATGTAAACACCATTGAAAGATCTTATGTTCGCTATGAATATCCTACTAATGGAATTGAAAGTAAGGCTTATGGCACGATTTCAGACGCTGACGGTGACGATAATATAGCCGAAGATGAGGTACTGACCGATTCCTGGATGGACGGCGCCGGCAGGGTCCGCATGTCGAGAATTCCCCACAATGGCAGCAATTACTCAGCAACCAAGACGGAATATGATGCAGTTGGCAGGGTTACCCGCGTAAGCGTACCAACAGAAGTCGATTCCGACTGGGATCCGACGGGCGACGACGATCGAGGTCTTGATGCAAATAATAATCCGATCTGGCTTTGGAACGCGAGGGAATATGATTGGAAGGGAAGGACAACGAAATCAATTCCTACCGATTCAAATGGCAATGACGGCAAGGAGACCCTGATCAGCTATGACGGCTGCGGTTGCGCCGGCGGCGAGATAGTTACTGTTCAAGGCCCAAGTGTGCCTATTCCCGGCACAAGTTCTGAAGCGAGACGAATACAAAAATCGTATGCCGATATTCTTGGCAGAACCGTGAAACAAGAAGCTTATGAATGGGACGGCACGACTGTATATTCGACAGCAGTAAATACTTTTAACGCTCGAGATCAAATAACCGGCACAATCCAATATGCCGGCACTACCAGCAGCACTACCCATCAGGAGTCTACTGCCAGTTACGACGGTTATGGAAGGCTATCTACCTCACATAAACCAGAGCAATTCAACTCCACGCCAAGTCCGACTTACACTACATATGCTTATAACAAAGATAGTTCTATCGCTTCCTTCACCGATGGCCGCGGCGCGGTAGCAAGCTATGACTATAACTCCATCGGCAAGGTGACAGGAATAAGCTACTCGGTTCCAGGAGGCTCGGGGATTACTGTGCCGAGCAATATCGAATTTACTTATGATGACCTGGGAAATCGGCTGTCAATGACTGACGGTTATGGAAGTACAACCTATTCCCACAATGAGCTTTCGCAAGTTGTTTCTGAAACGCGGCATTTTAATGACACGCTGACGGACGCTCCTCTTTCAAATAACAACTTCCAACTGACTTATGAATACGACAAGACAGGTCAGATAAAATCGTATACCGATCCTTATGGCCAAGAAATAAATTATTCCAAAGATAATAGAGGACGTTTAACCTCGATTACAGGCAGTTCTTTTGCAGGGGTAACGAGCTATGCAAATAATCCCGAGTATCGTGCCTGGGGCGCGTTGAAACACCTTGAGTACGGGGACAGTATTGAGTTGGACGCGACATATAATGATCGCTTACAAACTTCTACTTACCATCTTTACGACCCTAATGACTCCACTCGAGAAATATTTAATCGCGAATACCAATACTTTCCCGATGGAAGATTAAGATCGCTGGATGAAAATAGGACGAATATTGGGAGCGGCACTCATGCTATAGAATTTGCCAATATGTTTGACCGGACATTTGATTACGACTTCCTCGGACGAGTGAGTCAGGCGGAAGCCGGAATACAAACCACTGGAGGTGCGCCGTCTTCTTCTACGTATATTCCTTATCAACAGACAATTAACTATAACGCTTTGGGGAATTTAACTGGACGTGATTCTACCCACTTTAATTTCAATACAGATCATTACAGTTTTAGCTATACGTTTTCGAGTAATCGAATTACGGACACTGGTTATAGTTATGATAGTGACGGAAATCTGATCTCCGGAGACGGCATCAATTATTACTACGACGCAGCCGGAGAGTTGGAAAAAACTAGTAGGAATCAGACTTACGAAACATCCCTTTACAATGACGGGACGGGTGTGAATGTCAAACGCATGCAGCGTACTTGGAATAGCACTAGCAGCAATTGGAATAACGGGGAATCTCGTTACTATATCTACTCGAGCGTTATGGGAGGTGTTGTTAGCGAAACAGACGGCACAGGAAAAAAACTTGTTACATACGTATTAGGCGGGGGAATTCTCGCACGTCAAAGCAAAACAGGATCGACTGAATATATCGGTTGGGAACATCGTGATGCTACAGGCATGAGCGCACGTTCTACGTCAAAGGTGGGATCATCATTAAATGATGAAACAAGTGTGGAATGGGAGCTAGATGCGTCAGGAAACAATATCGGACTTTTTGGCGGTCTGCTTGCCAATATTCCCCCGAAAAACGGCATGAGTACCGGTCGTGTTCCCTTTGCAGATATGGAAATGGGAGATTGTGAATTGGATGGGATTCTAATTCCGTGTGGGATTGGACTTACTCTGCTCCAAAGCGGAGCGGCACAACGTGGAAACTATCTAACCAGTTTCCAGCCAAAAGCAAGAGCTCCTAGACCTGACACTAGCGGTCATACCGGTTCTGATGGGGGAGCACATTCTAGTCCTAGCACCAATGACGGGCCACCGGCTGGCCATGATCATTCTGATGGTAATTCCCCCGCAGACGCAAACGGCCATTCGCCTGACCCCGCTAATCCGGATGCAGGTCCCATGCCTTTTCAGATGAACTATGTCGGAACTAACGTTAGTTTTGGGGAGGGCCAGGTTACTGTAAATATATCTAGTCCATCTCCTTATATGGTTTCCAGTCTTCCTCAAGTAATTGATTATTTTTCTTTCACCCCAATTCCGAAAGATACTCCGGATGAGGCTGCTACAAAATTTCGAGAAGCTTATAAGCTTGCGTTACAAGTGCTTAACGATAAGGAGAATACCGATTGTTCCAAACTATTTTATAATTATGCTAGTTATACTCCAGGATCTGTACTTGAAACTTTTTTGAAGAATGAAAAATTGACCTATACTGGGCAGGACTTAGAGGTGGACGGCCAAGAGGTCCAAGGTTATACCAATTATTTCGGGGATTCTACCGCCATGGTGGTGAGCACAAGCGGAGTATCGGTGGCGGAATTAGCAGAAACAATTGTTCACGAATTGGGTCATGCATTTAATCGTTATTTAGCGAAGAAAATAAACAATGACGCGTGGTCAGCAGAGGGTAAAACGCCGTTCTCATCAATTGAAGGAGATAATCAGAACTCCGCCGCTCAAAAGCGAAACAGGGAGAGGTTGAAAGACTGCAAAAAACTTTTGAAGAAATTGAACAAACAAAGTAAGGATTAAGATGAAGACATATACAAATGATCGGATTTCTTTTTGCGGCGATTTTAGTTGTCGGGACTTCTTTTCAAGTAGTCGCACAACAATCGGATATCCAGGGCACAGTTCACGGTCGCGTACTCAATGTAGTAGGATTGCCTCTAAAAAATGCAGAAATCATCTTTGATCCCAATTTACATTCCACAAAGTAAAAACGGATGAGGAAGGAAATTACAGCATTAGGTTGTATCCAAGCGTCTATAGACTCTTTTTCTACTATGTGGGTTGGTAAGTTGAATTACCCTAAAGACGAAATCTTTTTCAATGACAAATGCTTTTCATATTTCCGTGAATCTTACAGATCAAGTTTTCGTTTGACAAAAAATGAGTCTGTGGAAATTAATTTTGTTTTAACTGAAGTTGATTGTGTCGATACCTCCGATAGTCAAATTCGGATGTCACAGGAACGTTTTCAAATCCCACTGACCTTAACAAAGGAGCTAGAAGCAGGTTTGAAACGCTTCACTATCCCACCGGTGAGTTCGGAGAAGATCTGGATCTTGTAATTCAATTTGGAGTAAGAAGGAAAAAGGGTGGACTTATTCTTTATGACCCGGTGAAGGGGCCTCGAGTTTTTTCTAAACACTCGCGGAAATATATTTTTGGCACACCGTTTCCCGGAGTCATCATTACGTATAATCATTTAACATTTTACGCAACCGAAGCCAGTTTCGACCCTGTAAAAAAAGAGCTTAAGGCCAAGGGAGCGATTACGGTGGAAGACGGTTCTAAAACTTATTAGATCAAGTCAATAATTATAAGAATAGTAAGAAATAAAGTAGCGCTTCATTTAACATAAAAATCTCCACGGTAATTTGAATCTACAATGCCAGAGCAAGGAGCGTCGATCAAGAATAGGGGACCCCTAACCATTTGACAGATTCAGCTGCTGCCCTCCCTCTGTTGCTATATTCCTGATTGGGATTGTTAATTGTAACAGGCGCATATCGACGCAAATCTCTCAACTGCCTTAGCGTTCTCATAAATATTCGATTAAATCGATCGGCCATTTGAACAGCCTGATCTAGCGCTTCTTTTTCGGACACGTAAGGCCGGAACCAATAGCCGTCTTCCCGTCCGTTCGCTTGATATCCCGTTTGCCTATTAGGCAGCATATCAGAGCCCGTGGTACCGAAACACTTAATATACCCCTTCACCCCTTAGACAGCCTCTAATGACTAAATAGGCCTGTACTGTAAGGGATTGGCGAGGTGTTGATTTCACAGGGAGAATTTCCAAACGATCAGAAAATTGGGAAAAGAAAACGGGGAACCCAGTTATGATTAGACTTTTTTTCACATTCTTTCCCCATGGAACCTAAATCGTATGCTTCATATACTCATCGCGAGTGCCGTTCCCAGGCATACAGAAGGTAGATTTCACGGTTATTTGGAGAACGCGGGAACTTCTTTCGTCTTTATTTCCTGCTTTATCGGCCTCACCGAGACGCTGTTTTCCGAACCAGATCAGCATGGAAACATTGTCGCTTATAGCAACCGCAAATTGCTTAAGCTCTCGACATCTCCGCATAACTGCGCTCTTTTGTTGTGAAAGTGCCGAAAAACCCACTTTATTTATTTTTTCTACAGCGAACGTTAAGAATGTCTCTGTCCACACCGAGACAAGGCAATAGCAGTAGCATAACTTCCACACTTTAGGTTTCGGCTACTACTTCCCGATCAATCGTTGCTTTCTGATATAGATACGATCGAAGATAAAAATAGACAGGTTTTAACTCTTTTCTACGTTTATTCTATGTTATTTGATATACCCTTCCATACGCCGTTTCTCTTTGTTGTTCCTTTGTTCTTGTCCTGGAATTGTCGAAAAACCGACTTTATTATCGTTCATATTACGCATTCAGAGCATTCAATCGATACCGATTATTTATGAAAAAGTTATCAAGTTTATCCCCAGTATTACTCTAATGACAAAAGTCCTACTTGGGCACACATTTTGTTGTATCTTTTGAAAGCTGAGCGGGTCGTCTTTAAAAACGATAAATTATGGTACTCGGTCCCGAACTGCCTCTTTAAATGGAGATGGTTCACAAGTCTCGGTGCAACGACAGGCCCATAGACCGCATAGATATCCTGAATGCTGGCAGACTTCCCTTGTAGAGCTGAATCTAATTGGAATAATTTGAATACTTTTGCAATCACAGTATCAGCCGTTGCTTGGGTAAGAATCGTCAACGCATCGTGATCGGGTAATTTTAATGATTTGGCTAAATTTGTAACTGCACGGTTATTTTTATATTGTGCCTCTGCACGCAGGATTCCGGCCGCCGCTTTTATGATTTCGGGAGCCTCTTTCTTATCGCGCATTTTCTGCTGCCGTCCGTATATGTGCTTACGCTGGTTCTTTCCCTACCTTTAACGTCAAAACTAAGTGTAGTGTCGTTAATTAAGTTGCGATCATATTTTGCTAGCACGAGTTTTCTTCGAGCATCGACGAATGAGGGAATATCGGATTCATCCATCAAAAGATCGGCTGCAACGTCGATTCGGCTGACTCGTGCATTAGCAGCATTAAAAGGTGCAAGGGTTATATCTTCGACAAACTGTGACATTTCACGAGAAAATCGGGTATGTCTTTCATCTCAGCGCGGTCGAGCGTGCTTCCATACAGCCATGGCCCTATTGATACTTCGGCAGATGTGATCCAATAGTTGTTCGGCGTCCTGCTAATAGTGATCGCTGGTTCTATGTATCCATCCTTTGGATTCAGGACAAACTTATAGGGCTCACCAACATAACCGTACCGAAAAACCTTTGCCCCTTTTTCAAGTAAATGGCTCTCGTTCGGTCCGACCGGTGAACCCCGGCTCAAACCCGTCGAATCGAAGAATGCGTCCACGCTACCTCGAAGCTATTGCATCCCGCCGGTTGCGATTGAGGTACGCATCCAAGTCCTCGCGAAGATAAACGATTTTACTGGCCACGCGTCGGAACGTAATCTTTCCGCTTTTGCGTTCGCGCCATAGGGTTGTTTGCGAAATGCGGAGGAAATCGCTTGCTTCTTTATCTGTGTAGATCTGTTTGCTTTCGTCCATAGTCCAATATCTCCAAATACAAAAAGAGTGCCTAAATTACTTTCAGACACTCTCATAATATTCAGGTTGCGTGTGATCAGCGACGTGAGATCAATCACCTTTTAGCAGAAAATCTTTTTCAAAATTCGAGAAAGAAAGTCTGCTATTTCAGCACTTGGTCGGGAACCGGAAGGCCATATTTTTTCAATTCCCGCATTTCATTTTCAATATTTTTCTTTTTGCTTTCAAATGCCCTTTTAGCGGTCTGTGTTCTGGTCCGGCTGGCTGCAATCTCAGGAAAGAATCTTTCGACAATTTTCTCGGAGTTCCAATCCCTAACCATACGATATGCGAGCCATTCTACGCGTTCATAGGTGGGAGGTTTCGTAAGCTTCTTCATTTTATCGAGATCAAGATATGAGGTTGCGTCTAGGATATACTGTTCTAACGCTTCGTCGAACTCCTCAGTTACTCTCTTTTGATATTGATTCGCCGTTTCCCCCTCTTCTGATGCCCACCAGCCATTCATCTTGAAGTCAAACGGCATATACATAGTTCTCGGCGAATAATATCTCTGACCTACCTCAATGTTCTTTATGGGTATATCCGGTTTTTCGCTAAATTGGAATATAAAATAGTAGGCATAATCTACGAGCCAATCTTTTCGGAGATTGTATTTTTCAATCCATTTATATACCCTCCGTGCAAGTGAAAGAAACGAAAAAGAATATCATCTTTATTATTCGCAGTCTCCTGGAAGCGGCGCGTAACCGCCCGAGTGAAACCGGATAACCAAGATCCATAGTATTCGACTATCGCCCGATCATCGTCCGAAAAAATATCGTCAAAGTCGGGTTTTCCAATATACATCGTGAAGTGCGCATAGTTAAATGTTGTTCTTAATTCGCCCCAAACATAATTGTAATTGAATCTGTAATTGAACGATTTTGCAGGATTGGGTAGTCGCTGTTGAATTAGATCAATCTTTAAATCGTTGATTAAAGCGATGTAGTCTTTTTCAGCTTTGTGTGTGAACAATGCCTTAAATGCTGGCACTAAACTCCTGAGTTCTTCAAAAGCATCTGGTTTAGCCTCTTTTGCGAATTCAACAAATTTGCGCCGGTATATCACAACCTTGGCCTCAGGATCTTGAACTCTATGATTTGGGACTTTCGGTCGTCCCTCATCATATTTCGCGAGTTTTCGAGCGAGCCACTCTTCCTTAGTTATCATGGGAAGGTCATCTTTCCGGGTTTCTGCGAATAGGGTACTCCAAATCGCTCGTGACGACCTTGTTCCATTCGATATTCGATATTCCTTCCTGATACGATTCCAGAAGTCTAGCCTTCTCTTCGTCGCGTAACCTTGCTTCGCGCTCTTTTCTAGTTTCTTTTCGGGACATATATATAACTCAATTAGTGCTTAGCTTAAACATGCAGTTAATTTACCGAATCAAAATTTAGTCTATTTGAAATTTGGTTACCTTCATTTGTTAAATAAACATCAAGCATTCCTGCCGACCGTATTAGACTTTCATTTGAAAGATTAAGATATCTCAAGAAGGTTATGATTTGAGTGTGACCGGTGATTTTCATTACTTCGGTATGTGGAATACCGGCATTTATCATGCGCGTCGTGGCCGAATGTCTTAAATCATGGAAATTTAGGTCTTCGATCTCTGCAATTTCGCAAAGGGTTTTCCAAGCGTTCTTAATGGTTGAGTGAATACCGAATACAGAACCCGAAAGAGATTTTACAGACTGTTTCCAAAGTTCTTGCCGTTCATTTCTTGCCCGGGAGGTTAAACCGATAACTCGCGTTTTTTCGGTTTTGGAATTTGAGGCTTGAATTGTTATCGTCCCATCAATTAGATTAACGTCCTTCCATTGAAGTTTGAAGAGTTCTCCGCGACGCGCTCCCGTATCCACTGCTACCATTATCAAAGCCCGAAGATAACCACGCGACTCACCGTCATCTTGCTTAGTAATTTCTTTGCCACCACGCATGTAGGAAACAGTGCGCGGGCCGCAAGCTTCGAGTAAGCGGCTTTCCTCATCTTTGGACAAAATACGATCGCGGCTATTTTCGGCAGTTTTCACGATTAGTGATTTTCCTTTAACCTCAAATGGACTTTTTACAATTAGCCCATCATCTTTAACAAAATTGAAAGCGGCTCGAAGATGCTCCAGCTCCCTATTGATTGACGAGATTTTTCTATCTCTGACAATCTTTCCATCTTTTGTTTTGATTACAACTTGGGTTTTAAATCTCTGAGCTTTGTAGGCTTCGATATCGCTGAATTTGATAGAACGTACCAACATACGCCCAAAGTATTCTCTAAGAGGCTTAAGCGACGATTTAGAGGGTTGCACAGACCGTTTCCCAGATACCTTTATCCCGTTTGCAAAGGTCGCTTCTACAAGTCTCTTGGATTCGTAATCCGCAGCAAGATTGACAAAGGTCAACTTATCTGACTTCAACGTCTCTTCACCATGGTTTTCTAGTTCCGCAACCATTTCCTTTATCACTTTTCGGGCTTCAGTCCGATTAGCCACCCTTCGTGCTTTTCTTTACGCTTACCGCTTACCTCATCGACCCACTGGATGCGAGCGTATAAATTACCTTTAACGACCTTGATTCCGCCTTCGTGTGACCGCTTGCTTTTTCTCCACTCTGACATAAAAATTTCCTCTAATGTTTCCTCTAATAATCTGAAAGATAATGAAAATTAATGAAATCCACTGAAATAAGTATACGCATAAAACCCTTATAAACAAGGGTAAGAGGCGAGAAATTGAGCGTGATTGAAACGGATTGAAATTGTATAAACTTTGGCTGTTAACCGAAGGGTTGTAAGTGCGAGTCTTACCTTGCGGAGCCAATTTGATCACAAGTTACGGGCACTCAAAAGGTGCCCGTTTTGCTGTACTCACACCTTACTTCCGAAGGCGTACGTTAAAGCATTTGTATGCCCATTGAACGTTCAATATCTAATCCGCATAGGATGCGGGTTTATAACCTGTAATCGAAAGCGAGATTGGTCTATTTCAACCGGACATATAACGAGCTAGCTACATTTGCACTTGACAAGTTTTGTGATACCGGTTTACCCTGTCGCCATCCTAGAAAATCCTAACGGTTTCGTTCGGCAGATTTCTACCTCGCAAAAATGGATTTGCGCTCATTGTTAGCGGCTGTCTAAATTCATTTATTTGCACCGAGACCCATTCAAAAAGCAAGCATACGGATCCCACGATCCCAGGGTAGTAAATTTGTAATAAAAAACGACTTTGACTCATTCTTCATAAGAGAATCATAGGTACTCGAATATGAGCGAAAAAAAGCAAAATTTGTCTCGGAGGGAGTTTTTTAAAAGATCCTCTATAGCTACGTTTGGATTATCCCCTTTGGTTTCCTTCCTTTCAGGATGCATCAACTTCAGTGAACCACAGGTAGAAGACTGGTTTAGCGATGAGCTTCATTATTTCGACGATAACCTTTCAAACATCCACTTTTACTTTATTAACGCCCAAATCAAGGGAGAACGTTTGACGAAGAAGACCGTGAGCGGGGACGCGTTCATGGTCGTCAAGATTCCCCAACAACACATCTCCGAACGGTTATTGCGTGAGAGCGCCTTCCAAAAAAAAGATGAGAAAGTTCCGGGCCCCAGGCCTTACCTGGACGATGGAAGAAACACGGATTCCAGAATATCCGGTTTCTCATACCTGGCGTTCAAACTCTTCAATAACACCAGCGAGCCTCTTTCACTAGAAACCGATGATATAAAAAATTTGTTCGATTGGAACAATCGAAAATATTTCGAGCTGATCATACCGCCGAAAGAAAGCTATACGACGATCACCGGGGCGGAAAATGATGGCAAGTGCGGTGATCGCGACGCTTTCGAAAAATACCTCCTCGAAAACCACCTGGGTGTTGATGAAGCAAAAGGCAGAATTTGCGATTTTTATAAAGCAGTCTGTGAAAAACTATTCAAAGGCAGTGATGGCAGTAAGGCTATCTTTCCGGTCACCGTGCTCGAAATTCCGCAAGGCCTTTTTGTAACTCCCTATACCGGCGACACAAAGGACACGGTTAAAGCTGTATTTTCCGAGCCTGGGGTCGCGAAACGGCAATTTATTTACCAATCGGATGAAGGAAAAATGACGCGTTCCGTGCAGGAGATATGGAGCGCGCAGATGTGGTTCCAGCAGTTCCAACAGAGTGTGGATAAAGATAAAAACCCTATATTCGATAAAAACGGAAACCCCGAACTTGTTCCCTTCAAAGACAAACACTCGCCTTCTCTCCGGCCGGCCGGTTACGTAAATGATCAAACAGGCGATAAGGTCCGGACTGAATGCCCCGAGAGCCACCCCGGGTTCTTACCCGAGTTGATAGACAAGAAAGAGCTTACTTATATAGCGAGCCTGGGGCGCAAAAATGCTCATAATGAAGGGAAAGAATGGAATATCGAAACAAAAGGACTGACCTTCACCGGCCTCGGAGCGATCGCCAAGTTTCATTATAAAAACTTTGCCCCGCCGCTGGGCACTGATCTGGCCGAGTACGAACATCACATAACGCTCGGACGGGATGAATACATAAAAGTCGCCCGGATTGGGGTTATTTCCGTCACCGGGCAACGCGCCCTCCACATCAAGATCGGTCAGCGCAAGATCAAGAACGGCGTTTCCTACATGGATTTCAAGGAATATATCGAGATCGTCCAAAAGGAGATCAAATATTTTGACGAAAAACTGTTTATTGAGAAACCCACTATTGAGAAACCGGTTATAGAAGAACCATTAAATTATATTCACGCCAGAAACCATCCCCCGTACCTAGTTTCTAAAGAAGGCTTCATTCATAGTTACGACGACGACGACGACGTTAATAAAGCCGCCAAAGTTAAAGAGGACGATGTCTGGATGGACCGCACGCTTTGGGAAACCAGGGAGTGGGTAACAAACTCGGACAAAGAGAAGCCAAAACGTGAGAAAACAACCGCCGATTTTCTACCAGGTAAATGGAAAACCCATTATCGAAGGTGGCCGTTCAAATCGGCTTCCTCGGTCAGCCTGGTAAGCCCTCCTATAGACAGCTGCGCGCCGGAAGCCATGCCCGTCGAGCTGGTAGTGCCTACGGAACCCCGGAAATTGGGGGAATGCATACCTTGCGTCGGCGCCTTTTGGCCGGTTCTTGAACAACCGGTCGGCGACACGCGCCCCGACTGCGAGCTGAGTTTTACCGGGACCGATTGGAATAACAACCCGGTAAATTTCACATCTACGTTTCTGTTTATCCGAAAAGTGTTTATCGAGGGGGTTCAGGACGATGCGCGAAAAGACCGGCTCGCTGAGCTCTATGACAATTTTGCAAAGCAGAAGGATTCGCGAAGGCATATTTTGTTCACAAATTCGGAGATCTCGTTTACAAGGGATTTTATTCCAACCGAGAAAGGCGCCGAAGAAACAACAGAAGAGCTTGAAAACAAATCCAATACAGCTAAAACCGATTTCCTGGAATATTATTTTTCGATCTGCCGGGAAAGCTTAAGTGACGGCACATTGCTCGAGCTCGTCGACGGCAAGATCCAAAAGAGTTCAACCCCGATCCTCGCCTGCTCGGCCTTTAACGAGCGCGCTTTCCCACTCTTTCCGCAAGTGAAAAGGGTGCAATTGTATATCGAAAATATCCAGGGCTACTCGAGCGAGCCTCTTCCATCGATAATCGAGTACAATCCGGACTTTATCACTTACGGCTTCGAACGTTCGAAAGATGTTCCAACAGTCATTCACAACAAAGGCCGGCTGATATTCGACCACACGGCAAAGTTTCTCGTTAACGGGGAAAATCCGATAAAACTTGGCGAGAAACAGGCACAAGTCGTTCAGCGTGATATATCCAGGGGATATGAAAAAATAAAGCAGGCTTTTGGCGGAGCGGGTGACAAGATCGGCGGGATGGTCAATCCCGATTTTGACATTCAATCCGTCGGGCTTGTAAAACAAGGCATCGCGATCGGAAAAGACTTCAACGAGAAATACGCGCAAGTTACGAAGTTTGCCGGGAAAGTTGAAGCCTTCAATCCGTCGGACCTTTTCCGCCAATCTCCCGAGATCTTTAACGGTATAAGCCTCACCGATATTCTGAAGGAAGTCTTTCCGGAAGCTGAAGGCCCTATTAATGAAATAAAAAATATCGCCGGACAAATCGAGACGATCCAGGACAGTTTACTTAAACACCCTCTTATTGACAGCGTCCAGGATGCCGTTAAGGCCGCAAGAAAGACGCTAAATGACCTTAAAACCGGCTACGAAACATTCCAGGCGCAGGTCGAGTCGACAGGAAACCAATTAAAGGGGCTAAAAGATGAGCTGGACAAGAATTTTACATTCCCGGACCTTCAAAATTTGATTGATAACTTCAAAAAGCGGTATGAATTGCAAAAACTTGAAAAATTAAAGGAAGCGGTCGAAGGATTGCAATCCATTTCTCCCGCTGACCTTAATGCCCGTCTAATACCGATTGTCAATGAATTATCGAAATTTATAGCGTCCAATCTGCTGTCGAAAATTGAAGCGATTGACAAGTATCGTAACGAAGTAAATATCAAATTCTTCAAAGTAATCAACCAATATCCGCAGATCAAATCCGTCGTCGCGCTCCACTTGAACGAATTAGAAAAAAAGTATGTTGCGATCCGGAAGATGCTTTTTACAGGTCCCACGTTAGATCAATTGAAGGAGTTTAGCGTAGATAGCATAGTAGATGGTAAGGAAGTGCGCTCGGTGGTTACTGTAGTGACCGAAGAAGTTTTGCAGTCGGCCCGTTTGTACCATGACTTCTTACGAAAAGCCAGTACTTTGGCTCAAGAAAAACAACAGGTTGTCGTCGGCCGGAAAAATGAAGTAGCCGCACAGGTAGTAAAGACATATACGGATGCTAAGAACCTATTTGAACAGCCAGTGTCCGATATCAAATCGGAGATAATGGCGCTGAAAGAGACCGTCAGGACGAAGATCGAAACGCTCGATAAGTTCGAAACTCCCATTCTTACCGAAGAGGTCAATTCGGCCGGCGGACAGGTTGAACAGTTAAGAAAGCTTACCGCTGAAGAACGAAATAAGCTTGAGAGCGATCTGCGGCTTTTTGAATCCAGGGCCATCTCCATATACGAAACGATACTAACGACCCAATTTTCCTATTTGCTGGAGACCTTCGATACGCTGGAGAGAGAGTTTAAAGTGCTCGAAAGAAAAACCGGAGACGTGGGCGCCAAAGTGCAGTCGCAGGTAACCGGGTTGAAAATAGCGATCGATGAAAAGCATTCCAAGTTGGTCCGATACTTTTCTACCAATGAATACCTTAAAGATGAAAATCTTAAAGATATTAAAAATGATATCCAAAAAATTATTCGCGAGGTAAACGGCAAAGTAGAAGACGTTGAAGATATTGTCAATAAAGCGATAGATAGCCACTGGAATAATGCGCCTGTTGTTGGAACCGCGAAAAAAACGATCGCTGACCTTGAAACGCGTTTAAACAAGGAACGATCGGAACTACAAACCGCGGTCAAAACATATGAGGATGCGCTCAAAAAGCAACTTTCCGAAGGTGCCGACAATGTGGTAGGGGTCTTGAAGCAGAAGATACGGGACCTTGAAAGACAGGCTCGGGAACAGCCTGGAGCTCAGGATATACTCGATGCTCTGGCCCGGGGCAGACAATTTTACAACATTCTTACCTCACTGGAAAAAAAAGAGATCAACTATAAATGGGAAACCTCGTCCTTCAAGGAGAAGGATTTCGGCATTGTTTCGTTTATTCCTTCCGTCAGCCCTAAAACGTCGTTGACGGTCGACGTCAAGAGCACGATCCACTTTCAGGCCAATCAGTTTCCCCCGGTGGTCAGCAAGGTCGATGTGCGTGCTGAAAACAGGCTGCGGAATTTCGGGATCAGCCTGATGAAGTCGATGACGATCGGTTTTAGCGAGGCGAGCTTTGTAGTGGGAACCGATGAGAAGCCAAAATTCGACGTTAAGATACGGGGAGTCGAGTTTTCGGGCGCGCTGTCTTTTGTCCAGGCTTTCGAAAGCTGGCTGCAGTCGATGCTCGGCGATGCGTTCCGCCTCAAACTCATGTACGACCGGGTAAATATCGGGTACACGCTTCCCATTCCCGATATCAAAACACCTTCTTTCAGCTTCTTTAATTTGACCTTGAATTTCGATTTCTTTCTCTACTTCGATAAACGGCCCCTTCAGCTCGCTTTTTCTCTTGCCCGGCGGGACAACAAATTCGGTATTGCCGTGGGTGCCTATGCGGGATTCGGCTATTTCAGCTTAATTGCCGAACCGAAGAGAGGATTGGTCGGAATTGAGATCGGGCTCGAATACGGCGGGTATTTTGGATTGAGTATCGGACCACTTCGGGGCGAGGTTAAGCTAGTCGTGGGCCTCTATTACGAGAACAAAAAAGATTCCGGCGTTGTTATCGAAGGATATATTCTCTGCGAAGGAAGAGTGCTGCTCTGGATCGTTACGCTCACGGTGAGATATTACATGGGGGTAACAAGCCAGGGAGGTTATGTCGAAGGGCGCTGCACGGTCACGCACGAGGTAAAACTGGGGGCCTTCTTCAAGCGCTCCTTTACGGTCACGTACTATAAAAAAATTGCGGGTGCCAGCGGCGGCAGCGGCGGCGGCCAGTCAAACAGTCCGGCTATAGCGAGCGGCGGTTCGTCGAGCATGTTAACCGCTTTCGGGTCCGATGACCCATCGCCCCAGGCTCTTTTGAGCGGCGCGCCGGAAGCCGGGGAAAACTCGGCAGATTTGCAGTCAGAAAAAATGCAGTCCGACCTGACTCGGAAGGTAAGGCTTTTAACCTCGGATGAGTGGAAAATATTCATCAATTCTTACAACTAGCTAGCAGGAAAAGAGTAGGCAATGAGCAAACAAACACAGACAGAGCGTACAAAAGTCAGGCCCGTAGCCCTGACGACCATACTTCCATTTGGAAGAAGCGAAAAAGAAGGCAATTACCGCTTTTCTCTTTGCATCGATCTGCGGCACGCCTATCCGGACAATGAGGAGCCCGATCCGTCGTTCCTGCAATACTTTTTTGAGAATTACGGCTCTGGAGATTCCTCGATCTACTCGGCGATCATCCGGGATTTTCAACACGTAATTATCCGGACCACGGATGGTCAGAAAATCCCCGTCGCCGCTGCCCCCGGTACGACTCCGGTTACACCGGCACCCGGTGCTCCTCCGGCTACCCCGACTCCGAATACCGCTCCGGTTTCCAAAGCCACCACAGTCGTTATTCAAAAGCCCTTTTCTTCCGGGGTCACTACTCCCAAAAAAGTCGAGGGCTTCTTCTCTCCCGAAAGGGTCAAGGGTTACTGGGATCGGCTAACCTCGGATGAATTGGCCGTTACGAAAGGCGACTATGAGGAAGGAACGAACAGCTTTCACGGGAGCAAGCCGGTGATTCCCAAAACCGTATCACAATTCACCTCTCCGAAAGTGGACGCTAACGGTCTGCAAAAGGCCAGCATCATGCAGATGGTCGCCTTTAACGGCAAGTCGGTCGAGCAGATCCAGAATGTTTTAGGTAGTGTTCTACAAAAACTCGAGGAACCGATTGCCCGCGTCGATGCAAATCTTACAGGAATTTCCGCCTTTGCCTCCTCGCAAAATAAGATAGAGGTCGGCAGGTTAAATTTGAAATTGAATAAATCGTTGGAAGCGTTTGATGGATCGGGACTCGTTAACGTCGCCCGAATTTTTGACACATTTGCGTTCATCGGCTCGAATGTCCTGCTGCAAAGGTTTTTTGGAATCACGATCGATTTCGAGATCACCGCCGCGAATCTCGCCGCCGCTATCGGCAATAAAACCGAATTTACGATCGAAGTTCGCAGCGACGAGTTCAAGGAGATCAACCCCGGTGAAACAAACGGTGTAAAGTGGCAGCCCCTTGTAACTCCGATGGAGATCGTGACCGGCCGGGACCGGGATGGCAACATCGCCTCTACAATTTTGGTGAAAAGAACTGTAAAAGCCCCGGAACTTATGGCTCAAAACTACGATATCGGAGCCAAATTAAAAAACCTTCAAAATGTAAAGGAATTATTCGGGGACGTCTGCGAAAAGCTCAAAACGGAAAAAAAGGAATCGGAGCGGATAAAGTTGAAAAAGCAGCTGATCAAGCTCGATTCAAGCGCGTTGACCCGGGGGCTGAATCTATATGATGGGTTAAACGCCGATAACTTGAAAGATTGTCTTAATCTGAGTGTCCTGAACAAACCCGGCACCGAAACGATCGACCTCGAAACCAATCCTGACGGCGTCGTGATCATCAACGACCACCTGGTCACTCGCGGGTACAGGTACGCCTCGATTGTGGCAACACCGGCCCGGGGGCGAGTAGAACAAAAGGCTATTCATCTCGGTTCCCGGAAAGTTGTCGTGACAGACGAGAAAGGTCCGATGAAAGATCTTCCCCAGGTTTTCCAAACCCAGGTGTTTTCGATCAACTCGGAATCCGGGATGCATTCTTTGACCGAAAAGACCACGGGTGTGCGAAATGACACGCAAACTACGCTCGAGCACGAGCTGTTGATCGATTCGGTGATCCTGACCTGGTCCGGCGAGAATATCGGAATGCCGAGCGTCTTTTCCAACCGGGAAGATGAAGAAAATTTTGAGGCTACTCAAAATGAAGGCTCGGCACCGCTTTCCTTCCAGGACACGACCCGGCTCTTCAGCACCTTTTTTACAGAACGGTTTTTTCCGGTGGGCGTATCGTATGAAAGGACGTCCAGCGAAATACTGCAGCACGAGCAAAATAGACCCCCGGAGCTGAAAACCTTAACGATCCAATACTCGATCAATAAAAACGCAAAACTTTTGCTCGGGCGTAATCACAAGATCTGCTTTGTTCCGGAATACAAAAACGGCTGGGGCCCGGCTTTTGAAACAGCTTCCAACGAATTAGGCTTTTTAGACTTCGAGCCAGGATATCAAAAGGCGAGAACGGTCGATTTTCTTTTCAAAAGGAACGAACCGGTCAAACCGGTCACTTTTTATCTGCAGGACCCGCTTCTTAAAACTCCTCCGGGAGTGGAGGGCCCTAAGACCGATCGGACCGCCGTAGACATGCGACAGGGAGAATCTCTTTTTCACCTGGTTATCAGAAACGAGACACCCAAAAGGGGCGAAACAAAAAAAGGGCAAGCCTCTGTCAGATACATTCTGCCTCCCCCCATTCCATTTGAGCATGCGCTCTGGCACAACAAGCTCTTTAACACTCAGAACGATTCCGAGGCAATGGATTTCGACGAATCGTATCGCTGGTATAAAAAGTACCACCGCCCTCTGATCGAGGGCGAATTGGATGAAAATAAAAAGAAAATTACTTTCAAGGACGCAATCGACGGCTCCCCGCGGATGAAACCTTTCTATCCCCTCCCCACAAGGGCTCTGGGTTCCCCGGACATGCGGCCCTCATGCGAGATAAATTATTTATCCGACCCCCTGAGTAAAGGATTCCGGTTTCAGTTCTTCAAGGACCGGCACCGGCTGATCAAGGCCCAGGAATACAAAGAATTTGAGCAGCTGGAATTTTATTTCACGGGAAAGTATCCCAAAATCAACCCGTGGATGTTGATCCTTCAGGACATCGATGGCGGCCCTTTGGTCACATCCGGAAAGTGGCCCGACAAGGTAACGGGCTTGATAACCATCCGCCTTGCGAAAGGGGAAGAACTGTTTGTCACCGCGCGGACCATACTTCATGAATCATACGAGAAACAGCTCGAAACCTTCGGAAACTATAATAGTTTTACCCGGTACGGCAATAACGACCTGCTCTCTCCGCCGCTCGAATTCGATCTGGTGCATGCGACCGATAAACCCCTGGTCATCCCACAATTCAACAACACCCTGCGCTGCGAAAAAGAAATCGGGCAAACCCGCGTGTCGCTTACAAATACACTCAATGTGGAGCAGCTAGGAATATATAAAGACAAGAAGGGCGTCGTCCGGTACGTCGAAGACATGCTGCCGACGGGTAAGGTCGAACTTTACGCCAAATGGAAAGAGTATTCTGACGATCCGAGGCACATCAGCACGAAAAATTGGACGCCACTGGAACCTGTCAATTCTGTCAATCTCAGGCGTTTTGAAAACATAGATGGCGAATCGGCAGCCGTCTTTGAGACGGAAATAAATATCTCTAAACAGCTCGATAGCATGGAGAAAACATTGAATCGTGTCACTGAACCTGTTTCCCTCGAATCCATGAACTATGCCGTTGATGTCACCGCTGATTACGATCTGCGCGAAACCAGGTTCATAGAGAAATCGTTCTGGATCAAGAACAAGACAAAGCACTCGGGATATTATCCCGATGGCTGGGGAGTTAAGGACGATTCCGACCAAAATGCTTCCGATCAGGAGAAAAAGGGAGTGTTCAACCGGGTTTCCGAAGTTCCTTTCGTTATCAGATTCTTGAATAACAAAAAGCCTGACCCGCCCGAACTGGCTGACCGGAACATAATTCTTGTGGCTGTCGCTGAAGATAACGACAAAAAAAAATCGCGGACAGTTTCGTTAAATCGCCTGAGATTTTATTTCAGGCGGGGAAGATTGTCGTCCGGTAATGGGGAACGGATCGGATTCGTGCTGAATGAGCCCGAGAGCAAGTTTAACGATGAATTTATCGCAAAGGGATTGGTTTCCACTGTTGGAAGAGATATTGTTACCGATTCCGCCAAACCTTATGACGGGCTTTATCGCAACGAAGAAACCCTTCTGACCCAGGCGAATTTTGTTATTACCGATCCTTACGATCTAAAGGACGAGAAGGGAAAACCGACCAGCGACCTCGAAAGTTTTTCCCCGATGTACGTTCCGGATCTGGGGCTCATGACCTACCTGCCCAGGTTTGATACCGGCCTTGACCTGTGGTACGTCGATGTCGAACTGGATATCAATACTGCCGCGGGCCTCGAGCTCCATAACCCGTTCCTTCAATTTGCGCTCGTTCACTACCAGGAAAATTCTTTCAACTATAACCAGGGTGATCAGAAGGATACCCTGCTCGATTGCCGTCTTTCAGATGTTTATAAGTCGGGATTTGTGTACATAATGGGCTCACGCCTGATAACCTGCACATGGGTCGGCACCCGGGCCGACGTTAAGATCCAATTCCACCCGACCAGTATCACCGATACCGCTAAGACCACGCTGGCCCAAGACATAGAAAAGATCCAGAATAGAACGCCGTCGATGCAAAAATCGGTAAAAACGCGATTTTTCGCATTTGTTCAGTGGAAGGCCAAATCCGATATCAAATGGGTCGATGCTACAAGGATCGTTGGCGGCCAGGAGCAATTTGCGTTTGACGAGCTGAAGGCGATCAATAATTACAGCGCCGAGTTGGCTGCCGATTCGTCTAATAACGAATATCGGCTAGTCCTTATCGAAACGGAAGAGAGAACAGGCCTCACGGATGGGCAAACCCGTCCGCGCAGCTCGCAGGAAATCTTAGACGACAAAAACAGCCGGGTTGTTTTAGTCAGCACATTCAAAAAGTAAATACCGAGCGTAGAATATTAACCGGGGGATTACGAGGCAAAACCAGAGAACATTCCCCGCCCCGGCCGCCCGATACGAGGGTTGGTCACGTCGTCATTGACAATTGATACGCTTCGGCGCCGGGTTACCTAAGGCGCTGAAACTTCCATGAATAAAAAGGGTGAAATAAATATGAAAAGCTTACAGTTACAGAGCCGGTTTCTTCTCCCGCTCGTTTTTATGCTTATTGTTTTGTTAATTTCGGCCGGGGCCGCAAAAGCCGGTGACATTTTAATACCCATCAATTTCCCGGATTTCCTGGTCGGCACTCCGAGCGGGCCCGTTCCTGAACTGGGCCATGCGGGTATCCTGTTGATTCGCGGCTCCGATGGATTGACCAAGTATTACGAATACGGCCGCTATGACCCGCCGCAAAATCTCGGGCTGGTCAGGGTAGGTTCGATCCCCAATGTACAAATGCAGGCGAATGGTAAACCTACTGACGAGAGCCTTAAAAAAGTCCTCAAAGCGATCTCGGAAAAATCCGGTGGAAAAAGCAATATTGCTGCTGCTTTTATTCCGGCGGATGCGAAGTTCGTCGCGGTCAATCAATTTGCGGAAAATCGTTTCAAGCAAAATTCCGATCCTGAGCGGAAACGGTATAACATCCTGACAAATAATTGCATGCATTTTGTGAAAGACGCCCTTTCGGCCGCGAATCTGACCTTGCCGTCGATGGTGGATCCGCGTCCAAACTCATACATCGGGGAGTTGCGGGACTCCTTTATGGACTTAGATTACGACTTTAAGAACAATACCCTGAAATTCGGGACCTAGGCGCAAAGCCATCAAAAAATGCCCGGCAAACTTGTGCTTCGAAATTAAACCGGCGTCATTTACAAGCGCCCGAAAGTGCCTTGACTGGATAATATTGACCTAAAATAATACGAAAAGGAGAACAAATGAGTGTAATAGATGATCTAAAGGCACAAATCACTTCGGGGAGGGTCACATTCGATCTAACTCCGACCGAACCCGATCGTTTGAAAAAAGAATTGCTTGGCGAAAACGCGGGTACGACGAAAGTTACCGATAAATTGCAGAATCTTGCGTTGGAAGTGTCCAAGCTTCAGAAAATACAGATAAGTTCGATAATAAGAAACGAAGGTCATCACGGCACAGGCCGTGCTTTTGATGTAGGGAATGAGACTATAGCGAAAGCCTTACTTGATGTAGTTGCCACACCTACGAAAGTGGCTGCACTTAAAATCGACGAAATTATCTTCGATGCCAAAGTCGCCGACGCTGCCAATGATCGTAATAAATGGAATTTCGATCAAGGAAGAAAACACGTTTACGACGCGGCAACTTTGGATAGGCACAAGGATCACATTCATTTTGCGGTTATCGCCTGAGTTGCGGTCCAAAGGGGCTCGCGAAACGGTTTTATATTTCGATAGAATCGGAAATGTGCGGCTGAGCTGCAAAATAATCGCAGATCTGTTAGTTGATAAAATCGCCTCGCCTATTTCTACTTTGCTGTTAACCGAAGGGTTGTAAGTTCGAGTCTTACCTGCGGAGCCAATTTGATGAATAGAAAAGCCTGCTTCAGTAAAAAGCAGGCTTTCTATTTTTGCTTTAAAATCCGGAAAGATCGCTTCCCGCGCAAATCACAAACTTCACGGATGATTTCGAGCCCGTATTACCTTGGCGGCTAACCGCGTGGTCGCGGGATCCGCGTGGGAATACTTGCAGTGTGTGCTGCTCGCATTCCCACGCCTTTCTAATTAACGCAATGATTTAAATCCCGCGCGAAGCTCGGAGGTAAAAAGTTCCGGCTGTTCCCAGGCGGCAAAGTGCCCGCCTTTGGGGAGGCGGTTGTAATGGATAAGTTTGGGAAACGTTTTCTCCGCCCAACTCTTCGGAACTTGATAAAGCTCGTCCGGAAAAGCGCTCACGGCAACCGGAACTGTAACGCCCTGCGGGGCAAAGAACGCAAGCTTGTTCTCCCAGTACAGGCGGGCCGAAGAAACCCCGGTGTTTGTCAGCCAGTAGAGCGTGATGTTATCGAGGATGTCGTCACGCGTAAGAGCCTCGGCCTTACCATCGTTAAATACGCGGGCAATAAGCGTGTAACTGCGCGCATCGTGGTCTAGTATCCAGGCGGCCAGGCCGGCCGGTGAATCATCGATCGCGTACAAGGTTTGCGGCCGTTTGTTCATTTCCTGCGCGTAGGCAAGGCCGTTCTTGAAAAAGAAATCGAGCTGGTCGTACGCCTGCTTCTCATCGGCTGAGAGGCCGCTAGGTACGGGGCCGCCCTGCAGCGCCTTGAAGATCTCAGGCGGTACGGCGGAGGGCATATTCAGATGGATGCCGAGTACTTCCGTCGGGAAAAGCACTGCCAACTGCTCCGTCACCGGGTCACCCCAATCGCCGCCCGAAGCAACAAATTTCGCATATCCCAGGCGCTTCATCAGCACTTCCCAGGCACGCGCGATGCGGACCGGGTCCCAGCCTAACTCGGTGGGTTTTCCCGAAAAGCCATAGCCGGGCATCGACGGAATTACGACATCGAACGCGTCTTCAGGCTTTCCGCCGTGCGCGGTCGGATTCGTCAGCGGATCGATCACCTTCAGTTCCTCCATGATCGAGCCCGGCCACCCGTGCGTGATTATCAGCGGCAGCGCATTCGGATGTTTCGATTTGACATGGATGAAATGAATGTCGACGCCATCGATGGTGGTCATGAATTGCGGAATGGTTTTTAGTTTCGCCTCGACCTTGCGCCAATCATAGTCAGTCGCCCAATAGCTCGCGAGCTTCTGCATCGTCGCCAACTGTACACCTTGGGTGGCGTCCGCCACGAGTTCGCGGCTGGGCCACTTTGTCGCTTTTACCCGGCGGCGAAGATCGGTCAGCGCTTCTTCCGGAATGTTGATCTGAAAGGGACGGATCGCATCGCCGCCCGCCGGGGTTATTTCCGCTGCTTTTTGAACTTGTGTCATTGTTTTCTCCTTTTGGTTAGCCGAGACTGCCTGGGCGTTCTGCGCCCGGCCGGTGGCGGCAAATAAAATAATGCCCATGATTAAGGCGCCTGTTAGGGTGCCAAAAGAGCCGCGTCCGCTCGTTCGGGCTTTTACGTTGTTTGGTTCTTTTTCGAGTGGTGTCATTTTGAATGTTCTCCCTGATAAAAACTGTTCATTGCACGCTTTTAGATAATTCGGATGCGTTACTTAAACGCCAGTACATCACAAGCTGCAGGGCGAAGATATTAGACGATGGTATTGGTCGATACCATCGTATAGGTTGCATAGGTTGCAAAGATCAATAGCTATCGACTTCGACGATTGCGTCGGCAAAAGCCTGCGGGGCTTCCCGCGGCAGATCGTGCCCGGTACCGCCGTTGATCGTCCGATGTGAATATTTACCGGTGAACTTTTTTGCATACGCCGCCGGCTCAGGATGCGGTGCGCCGTTGGCATCGCCTTCAAGCGTGATAGTTGGAACGGTGATCGCCGGGCCGGCAGCGAGCTTCTTTTCCAGCTCGTCATATTGCGATTCGCCTTGAGTCAGTCCCAGCCGCCAGCGGTAATTATGGATCACGATCTCGACGTGGTCCGGATTGTCGAAAGCGGCTGCGCTGCGATCGAAAACGGCATCGTCAAAATTCCACTTTGGCGAAGCGAGCTGCCAAATAAGTTTGGCAAAGTCGCGCCGGTATTTTTCATATCCTGCGCGGCCGCGTTCCGTGGCGAAATAATATTGGTACCACCACTGAAGCTCCGCACCCGGCGGCAGCGGCGTCCTGTTGGCTGCCTGGCTGCCGATCAGATAACCGCTCACCGACACCATTGCTTTGCAGCGCTCCGGCCAGAGCGCAGCGACGATGTTGGCCGTCCGCGCGCCCCAGTCAAATCCGGCGACGATCGCCTTATCGATCTTGAGCGCGTCCATCAATGCGATCGTGTCGAGCGCCAGCGCGGCCTGCTGGCCGTTGCGCGGCGTCTTACTGGAAAGAAAGCGTGTGGTGCCGTATCCGCGCAAGTAAGGGACGATCACCCGGTAGCCCTTAGCTGCCAGCCTTGGCGCAACATCGACAAAACTGTAAATGTCGTACGGCCAGCCGTGCAGAAGAATTACCGCGCGTCCGCTGCCGGGTCCGAGGCCGGGCCCGGCCTCGGCATAGCCGATATTTAGAACACCGGCGTCGATCTGTTTCAGCGGGCCGAACGTCGTCGTTGGCGTTGTTAGCGCATCGGCTTGTTTTATATCGCCCGCCTGCGCCTGCGCGAGACCGGGCCCGACAAACGGGGCAAACCGGCCAAACTGGGTTGCCAGAAAAGCCATAACCGAGGTGCTCAAAAACCGGCGGCGGTTAAGGTTGATCTCTTCAAACATATCTCACTCCTTTTTCCGGGCTCATGAACGAAAGGGCATCACTTCACCAGCGTGAGAAGCGGCTTCCCTTTTTCGACGGTATACGTGGCGAGTTCCGCGCCGTTGCCGCTGCCGATGTTCTTTGCGGTGTGGACACTTCCGGCGGGGACGAATAAAACGTCACCTGCCTTGACCTTAAAAGTCTTACCGTCGATCTCGTATTCCAGTTCGCCTTCGATGACATAAATGATCTCTTCGCCGAAATGTGTATGCCTGGGCGCGACATATCCTGGATCGAAATCGACGCGCACCTGGACGACCTCGCGCCCGGGTATGCTCAGGTCGTGCCGCTGCAGATCGGTGCGTTTGCTTCCCGGCTGCGGGGCCGGCATGACACTGCTTCCGGTCATCGGCCGTGGAGTGTCGCCGGACCTTAATTGCCGGAACGCCGCCCTCAGTTCCGCGGCAAAAAGCTCCGGCTGTTCCCAAGCCGCGAAGTGCCCGCCCTTATCGACCTCGTGAAAATAGATCAGGTTTTTATAGGCGCGCCGGGCCCAGGTTTCCGGCGGCCGGTATACATCTTCTGGAAATACAGTGATGGCTACCGGCAATGAGATCTCAGTCGTTTTCCACGCCGCCGAAATGATCGCGCTGCGTCCGCCGTTCTCCCAGTACAAACGGGCTGATGATGTCGCGCTGTTGGTCAGCCAGTACAGCGTGATGTTATCGAGCACGTCGTCTTTCGTCGGGGAGGCGGCGGGTTCGTCGCCGTACTTCCATTGCGAGAAACCGGGATGCACGAGCATCCACGCCGCCAGGCCGGCCGGAGAGTCTGTCGCGCCGTAACCGACGGCCTGCGGCCGCGCGGTCATCATCGTGAAGTAAGCTGAGCCTCCCTTCATTCCGTACGCCCTAAGCGTGTCAAGCACCGAGCGTTCCTGTTCGGAAAGTCCCGCCGGTGCCGGGCCGCCGGCCAGCGCTGCGCCTACCTCGGGCGGCACGGTTGCCGGCAGATTGAGGTGGATACCGAGCAGCCCTGCCGGTGCCTGGCGAGCCATCTCGCTTGAGATCGGCGCGCCCCAATCGCCGCCCTGTGCCGCGTAGCGCTGATACCCAAGGCGCTTCATCAGCTCTGCCCAGGCTTTGGCAATGCGTTCCGGGCCCCATCCAGTGCCGGCCGGCTTGCCCGAAAAGCCGTAGCCCGGTACCGACGGCATGACAATGTCGAAGGCGTCTTCGGCCTTGCCTCCATGCGCAACCGGGTCCGTAAGCGGGCCGATCACTTTTAATAATTCGATCACCGATCCCGGCCAACCGTGCGTGATGATCACCGGCAGCGCGTTCGGATTTTTTGAGCGGACATGAATGAAATGAATGTCCACTCCATCGATATTCGTGACAAATTGCGGCAGGGCGTTTAGCTTCGCTTCCGCCTTGCGCCAGTCATAGCCTTTGCCCCAATACCGCACCAGCTCCTGCAGCTTCGCCAACTGCACGCCCTGCGACCCGTCGGCGACGGTTTCCTTATCGGGCCAGCGCGTCGCCGTGACCCTGCGGCGAAGATCGGCGAGCGCCTCTTTGGGAGTGTTCACGCGAAACGGACGTATCGCATTGTTATCGACACCCGGGCTTTGAGCCTGGCCGGACACGGCCATCAAGCAAAGGCCTAGAGAGAATGTGCTAATTAAAATTGCGATATTGCGAGATGCCGCGCGGCATAAAGTTGAATGATCCATCGTTACTTTTTCTGAATGCTTTAGAGCTGTCATGTGTTTTTCTCCTGTGAGTTCATCTGAATGTGTTTGCGCGCGGGGAGTATCAGGCGCTGCCGGTACTCCCCCGCCACTGCAAATTAACGCAGTGTTTTGAAAGCCGTTCGGAGTTCGTCAGTGAGAAGTTCCGGTTGTTCCCAGGCGGCAAAGTGGCAGCCTTTGGGAAGCCGGTTGTAATGAATAAGCTTGGGATATGCTTTCTCTGCCCAACTTCTCGATACTGTATAGATCTCGTCCGGGAAAACGCTCACGGCCACCGGGATGCCGACGTTCTTCGGGGCGAAGAAACTCGATTTGTTCTCCCGGTACAGACGGGCCGAAGAAATCGCCGTGTTCGTCAGCCAGTAGAGCGTCATGTTGTCGAGAATGTCGTCCCGCGTGAGGCCCTCGCTCTGGCCGTCGAAGACACGCGAGATGAGTTTGTAGCTGCGTATGTCATGGTCGAGGATCCAGGCGGCCAATCCGATCGGTGAATCCGCGATCCCGTAGAGCGTCTGCGGATGGTTCGCCATCTGCTGAGCGTAAGACAGGCCGTTCTTATAGAAATCTACGAGATGGTCATACGACTCCTTTTCCTCGGCCGAGAGGTCGGCCGGCGGCGGTGTGCCGGTAAAGGCCGCCTGGTCGATTTCAACCGGGACCGCGCCGGCCATGTTGGTGTGGATCGCAAGCAATTCCGGAGGGGCCTGTACTCCCATCAGATCGACGATAAGCGCACCCCAATCGCCGCCCTGCGCGACGAACTTGCTGTATCCGAGGCGCTTCATCAGCGTGGTCCAGGCACTTGCGATTTGAGTGGGCCCCCATCCGGTTGCGGTAGGCTTGCCGGAAAATCCGTAACCCGGCATCGAGGGGATCACCACGTCGAAGGCGTCTTCTGCTTTTCCGCCGTAGGCTGCCGGATCGGTCAGCGGGCCGATGACCTTCATTAATTCAATGACCGAGCCGGGCCAGCCATGAGTAAGGATCATCGGAAGCGCGTTCGTTTCTTTTGAACGAACATGAATAAAATGAATGTCCAGTCCGTCAATTTCGGTGATAAAGTTCGGGAGGGCCTTCAGTTTCGCCTCGCATGTGCGCCAATCGTAGCCGGTCGCCCAATATTCGGCGAGTTTCTGCATGGTCGCAAGCTGCACTCCTTGCGACGTATCTGCGACCGGTTCTTTTTCCGGCCAATTGGTCGCCGCAACCCGGCGGCGAAGATCGGTAAGCGCCTCTTCCGAAAAGTTGATGTTAAAGGGACGGATCGATTCGCCGGCCTGAGTAGTTTCTGCTGCTTTTTGAGCTTGTGTCATTTTTTGTTCTCCTTATTATTATCTTTTTGGTTTTACCTGCTGGACCTATTTGGTCGCGTTATAAATGCGAGTAAATCACAAGCAAAAAGGCAAAAGATATTGGACTAAGGTATTGGTCGATACCTTGGTATAAGCTGCGTTGGAAATTACTTCAGGCGGGGTTTGGCGGCAATGATCGACTGCGGGGCGGCAGAAGCCGACACCATATCACTTGTTGCGAACAGCGCACTTTTACACCGCTGCTGATGGTTTCGTTCAGGTGTTGGACCGATACCAAAGTATGATAGATATTTAGGAGTTAAAAAGTGCATTCTGTTAAGGAGGTTTGCTAAATGCAAGCGCAAGGATTAGAAGCCGAACTCGGTTGCGTAGTCTATCATCTGCCCGGACTGGTTTGGACAGCTCTGCCTGACGGGAACATTGAGTTCCTCAACCGGCGCTGGCGCGAATACACCGGGTCGGCCTTGGAAGAATTATGCGGTTCCGCGTGGCAAACTGTGATCCATCCGGACGATCTGCCCAGGCTGCTCAAATGGTGGGAGTCAACCGGTACTTCCCGCGGGCCGCGCGAAATGGAAGCTCGCCTGCGGCGTTTTGATGGAGAGTACCGCTGGTTTCTCTTTCGCTCCTCACCTGTATTCGATGCGGAACAGATTATTAAATGGTGCGGAATCGGCATCGACATCGACGAACGAAAACGGAGCGAGGAATCCTTGAGAGAAAGTGAGCAGCAATTTAGAGCGGTGTTCGACGAAGCCGGCGCCGGCATTACGCTGCTGGATCTTAAGTCTGACGCCCCGTTACGTAACAATCGCGCCATGAAGGCCATGCTCGATTGCAGCGATGAAGAGCTCCGAACGGTTGAGATGTTTACCGCTTTGACTGCCGAAAAAGATCGCGACCTGGACCTGGAGCTTTTCGTCGAGCTTCGCCACGGAAAACTTGAGCAGCTTAGACAGGAAAAACATTTTATTTTAAAGGACGGCCGTTCGGTGTGGGCTAACGTCATCTTTACGCTTCTTCGGGATCCGGCCGGGGCGCCCCGCTATGTGATCTCGATCCATGAAGACATCACCGAACGGAAACTCGCTCTGCAAAAGCTGCAGGCAAATCAGGAGCTTCTCGACCTGGCGCAGAAAGCGGCCCGGGCGATGGCCTTTGACTGGTACATTCAAGAAGAAGTTAACACCTGGTCGCCCGAACAAGAAGCGTTGTACGGCCTCGTGCCCGGAACTTTCGACGGGACCTTTGAGAGTTGGAGAAAGCTGGTACATCCGAAAGACTGGCCGCTCGTGGTAGAGGCCTTAAAGCGGTCGTATGAGACGGGCGACATTTCGGCCGAATACCGGGTGGTCTGGCCGGATGGCTCCACTCACTGGCTGTCGGCTAATGGACAGATGTTTTTCGACGACCAGGGCCGTCCTTTTCGTATGGTAGGATTCACCGCAGATGTCACACGGAGAAAGCTGGTCGAAGAAGAGCTGCGCCGCAGTGAGGCGTTTCTCGCCGAGGGCCAGCGTCTCAGCCTGACCGGCAGTTTTTCCTGGCGCCTCGACACGGACGAGGTCATTTTTTCCGATCAGTCTCGCCGCATCTTCGATTTCGCACCCGATGGAGATGTGACATTGTCGATGATCGGCGCGCGAATTCACCCGGAGGATTTCCCCTCGACGAGTGAAAGTATCGAAAATGCGCGAACCGGTAATGACGACCAGGATTTCGAGAACCGGCTGCTAATGCCTGACGGCAGCGTCAAGCACATTCACACCATCGCTCACTGCCTTCAGCATGACGATGGCCGGCTGGAATATTTTGGCGCGATCCAGGATATTACGGAACGCCGGCTCTCGGAAGAGGCCCTTAGTAAAGCAAGGTCGGAACTCGCGCACGTCGCCAGAGTTACGGCCCTCGGGGCCTTGACGGCGTCCATCGCTCACGAGGTCAACCAGCCGCTCTCGGGCATTATCACCAACGCCAGCACTTGCCTGCGGATGCTTGCCGCCGACCCGCCGAACGTCGATGGCGCACTGGAGACCGCTCGGCGCACGATCCGCGACGGCCATCGCGCGTCCGATGTGATCACTCGCCTGCGCGCGCTTTTTAGCAAGGGTGATGTTGCGGCGGAACTAGTGGATTTGAATGAAGCCGCGCGTGAAGTGATCGCGCTGTCGCAAAGCGAACTGCAAAGAGGGCAGGTGCTGCTGCGAAAAGAACTGGCGGGCGACCTGCCGCGGGTTACCGGTGATCGTGTGCAGCTTCAGCAGGTCATTTTGAATTTACTGTTGAATGCCTCCGATGCCATGAACGACATCGATGACCGTCCACGGCATTTGTTGGTCAAAACTGCGAGAGACAAGGAGGATCGTGTACTTCTGACCGTGCAGGATTCGGGAGTAGGCCTCGAGACCGAAAATATGAATAAATTATTTGAAGCATTTTATACAACCAAGAAAACCGGCATGGGGATCGGGCTGTCCGTCAGCCGCTCGATCATCGAAAGCCACCGGGGAACTTTATGGGCGGAGCCTAATAACGGCCCTGGTGCCGCTTTTTCTTTTTCCCTCCCGTGCATATCCGGGAAACAAGCCCTGGGGAGCTTATCATGAGAACACTCCCCTTCATATCCGTCGTCGATGACGATGAATCGGTGCGTGAATCTTTGCCCGATCTGCTGAAAGAATTCGGCTTTGCGGCTCAGACGTTTTCATCGGGTGAAGAATTTCTCGCTTCGGGCCGCATCGGCGAAACAGGATGCCTGATCTTAGACATAGCCATGCCGGGCATGTCCGGGCCGGAACTCCAAAAAGAATTGAAACTTCGCGGGCACCAGATCCCCATAATTTTCATCACGGCTAATTCGGATGAGTCGCTTCGTCCGCGTATGATGGAAAATGGCGCGGTAGAATGCCTGTTCAAACCATTTAGCGAGACCGCTTTGCTTGAGGCGCTCAATACCGCCTTTCGAATGAACTAAGGGCCGGATATAGGGAGTAGCTATGAATGCGACCAAATTATCGCCTGAATCGGAAGCCACACCGATCGTTTTTGTCGTCGACGACGACATTTCTGTCCGCGAATCGCTTGAGCTGCTGATCGGCTGTGTCGGCTGGCAGCCGGAGACTTTCGCTTCCGCGGAAGAATTTCTCGCCCGCCCGCGCGTCAATGCTCCGAACTGCCTGGTGCTTGATGTTTCCCTGCCGGATCTGGGCGGTCTCGACCTGCAGAAAATGATCGCCGGAGACCGGGTCGATATGCCGATCATCTTTATCACCGGGCACGGCGATGTGCCGATGACGGTCCAGGCCATGAAGGGCGGCGCTGTCGAGTTCTTAACAAAACCATTCGATGATGATGTGCTGCTGAACGCTATCCGGTTCGCTCTCGACCGCAGCAAGGCTGTGCTTGATCAGGAAGCCGAGATACGCGACCTCCGCGCGCGCCATGGATCATTGACGCCGCGCGAACAGGAAGTAATGTCATTGGTAGTCTCAGGGCTTTTGAATAAGCAGGTCGGTCTGCAGCTTGGGATCAGTGAGATCACGGTGAAAGCCCACCGGGGAAAGATGATGCTGAAAATGAAGGCCGATTCACTCGCCGATCTGGTAAAAATGGCCATTACATTAGGCTTGGCGCCGGCGACCAATCCATGGCACGTTGCGCGAGGGCCTGATTAAATAAATTACGCCGCGCGTGCTTCACGTATTATCTCGATAAACTGTTTCGCTCGTTCCGTAATGACGTGGGCTTCGCCCGCGCGGATAGCTTTTACGTCGACGAGATCGGTTCCGACACCGAGGGCGCTGGCCCCGGCTTTGATAAAGTCGGCGGCGGTTTTTAATGAAACTCCGCCGGTCGGGATGATCTTGATCTGGGGCAGCGGCCCTTTGAGATTTTTGATATAACTCGCCCCGCCAACCGAACCCGCCGGAAATATTTTTACAAAGTCAGCGCCGGCGGTCCAGGCCGTGACAACCTCAGTCGGCGTCAGAGCTCCGGGTATGATGGGAACTCCATAGCGGCGGCAGATAGCGATCGTATCAACATTTAAGGCGGGGCTGACGACAAACTGCGCTCCTGCAAGTATGCAAATACGCGCCGTCTCCGGGTCGAGCACCGTACCGGCGCCGACCGTCGCTTCCGAGCCGTATCGTTTTACTACTTCCTCGATGACCCCGACCGCGCCGGGAACGGTCATCGTTATTTCCAGCACCGAGATCCCGCCTTCTTTGATCGCGTCGATGGCGCGCATCGCCTCATCCGCCGAAGCCGCGCGAATCACCGGCACCAAACCCAACTCTTCGATAACACCGATCACTTTTTCTCTGCTCATTGATTTTTTACCGGGCCACGCGCGCGCCGCCGCCTTTCATTACCCGCTGCACATCTGCCAGGCTCGCCATGGTGGTATCGCCCGGTGTGGTCATGGCCAGCGCTCCATGGGCCGCCCCGCAATTTACGGCGTACTGCGCAGATTCGCCGCTTAAGAAACCATAGATCAAGCCTGACGCGAATGAATCGCCGCCGCCCACGCGGTCGAATATTTCCAGGCCTTCCCGCAGAGGGGCCTGAAACAATTCACCGTTAGTAAAACAAACCGCTCCCCAATCATTGACGGTCGCGGTCTTGGCGTTTCTTAAGGTCGTCGCGGCGACCGCAAAGTTCGGGAAATCAGCGACGGCCCGTCTGATCATCTTTTCAAAATTTACAATATCGAGTTTGGAGTGGTTCTCATCCTGGCCTTCTACTTCATAGCCGAGGCAGGCGGTGAAATCTTCTTCGTTACCGATCATCACGTCGACATAGCGGCCCAGATCGCGATTTACTTCCTGGGCTTTGGCCGGCCCGCCGATCGATCTCCAGAGCGAGTCGCGAAAGTTGAGATCGTAAGAGATGATGGTGCCGTGTTTTTTGGCAGTCTCCATCGCTTCTTTAGCAACCTCCGGTGTCGACTCCGACAAAGCGCAAAAGATGCCGCCGGTATGAAACCAGCGCGCGCCTTCCTCGCCGAATATTTTCTCCCAATCGATATCGCCTTTCTTTAGCTGCGAGACGGCAGTATTGCCGCGGTCCGAACAGCCCAGCGCCGCGCGTACGCCAAAGCCGCGTTCGGTAAAATTCATCCCGTTTCGCACCGTGCGTCCGACCCCGTCATACTTGACCCATTTCACGTGCGACTGATCTACGCCGCCCTGATAGATCAGATCCTGGACCAGCCGGCCTACCGGATTGTCCGCAAATGCCGTCACGACCGCCGCGTCCAAACCGAAACAGCGTTTTAATCCGCGCGCGACGTTGTACTCCCCGCCGCCTTCCCATACATCAAAGGAGCGCGTCGTATGCACGCGCTTGTCGCCCGGGTCGAGCCGGAGCATCACTTCGCCCAGGCTGACGATGTCCCACTTACAATTATCTTTTGGTTTGATCTTCAACATTTCGCTTTTTTGTTTTTATTCGCTTTGCCTCCAAAGTGAAAATCCACTTCGGCAACACGAATTCAATTGTTAATTATTAATTGCGCATTGTTCATTATTTTCGCAGAATCTCTGAAAAACCAATTAATAATTCTTCACTCAACGCGCCATCCATCCGCCGTCCACCACCAGTATGTGCCCCTGCATGTAGTCGCTGGCCGCTGAGGAAAGAAAGACCGCCGCTCCCGCCAACTCATCGGGCCCGCCCCACCGTCCGGCGGGAATGCGTTCCAGTATCTGGCGGTTGCGCGTTTCGTCGGCACGCAGCGCGGCCGTGTTATCGGTAACCATGTAGCCGGGCGCGATCGCGTTCACATTCACATTGTGTTTTGCCCATTCGTTGGCCAGCGCTTTGGTCACGCCGGCGACGCCCGATTTTGAAGCCGTGTAAGCCGGAACCGTGATGCCGCCCTGAAACGAAAGCAGTGAAGCGATATTTACGATCTTGCCCGATCCCTGCCCGATCATGTGCCGCCCGGCGGCCTGTGACATGCGAAAGACGCTCGAAAGATTGACCTCGATGACCGCTGACCAATCGTCTTCCGAAAACTCAACTGCCGGAGCGCGGCGGATCATCCCGGCGTTATTTATCAGAATGTCGATGCGGCCAAACTCGGCAACGGCCGCTTCCACTACTTTTCCCGGCGTGTCTTTCTCAGACATATCGCCTGCAACCGAAAACGAGCGGCGGCCGAGTGCCGTAATTGCCGCAACTGTCTCGCCCGCGTCGCCCTCATTGCGGCAATGGCAGGCCACATCTGCGCCCGCTTCTGCCAGCGCAATCGCGATCGCCTTTCCGATGCCCCGCGCGGAACCGGTGACCAGGGCTACTTTGCCGTCCAGTTTGAATTTATCAAGGATCATTTTTAAATTTTAATTATAGGGAGGTGGGTTATATGTTTTATTTTCCCATCCTATTTATCCCTGTTCGAATTATTTCTGCGACGCTTCCAAACCCGAACCGACCGCGGCATATTCCGGTTGGACGTTCACTACACCAAACTGGCGGTCATCGCCTTCGCGGTTTGCGGCCATCATCCATAAAAATTTTATAGAGCTTCCCGGCGCGGCAACATTCGGGTGGTAACCTTGCGGCATTATCACAACGTCGCCTTCGTGGACCACCTGAACCAGCTCGGGCTCTTCGAGATTGGTATATACCATTTGAATTCCCCATTGCGGCGCGGGCATATCGATATAAAGATAAGCTTCCTCAAGCATATCCTGATGCTCATGCGGCGGAAATGAGGTCCAGTTGCCGTCTGTCGAAAATGTGACTCCGGCCATGATGCGCCCGGCCTCGACATTTTTTCCTAAAAGGATATTCAGATCGCGTTCGGCGGGTGGTTTTCCGGCCATAAAATGAAGCGCCGGATCCTGGCGCACATCGCTAAACGCGACAAACTGCAGCGGATATTTCCTCTCAACCGGTGATGAAAGCTCGGCGAGATCAAAACCCGTCTCACCGGCTACCGTTATATTGGAATCGCGCGGCACATAGAGCGCGTCGTAGCGATTCATCGCAAATGTCTGCCCGCCGGTAGTAATATTTCCGGAGCCGTTCAAACAGATCAGGCCGGTTTCGTGCGATCCGTTCTCAAAGACGATGGGCGCGTCGCCCGCCTCAAGAATAATGCGGCCGTAAAAAAGATTTCGCGACGCAGTTTCGCCTGGCTTAACGGAAATATTTCTCCCTTTAAGCTGATGCGTCCCCTTAATGACGCAGGTTGCAGGATCGATGTTTTCTAATTTGGTTTGTGCTTGCATAAAAATATTTGGAGCGCGGGCATCCTTGCCCGCAAGATCGCGCAGCGATCTAAATTCATTTAATTAATTAAGGCGAGTTAGCGCGACAAAGCCGCGCTTTGCGGGCAGGATGCCCGCGCTCCCAGCTACAAAGAAACGGTTTGTTCCGCCCAGAACTGGAACTCGCGATGTTTAAGGATCTCGGCTTTTGCCGGGATCTCGCCGCTTGCCACTCTGCGCAGATGTTCGAAAAGCCGAGTGCCTACTTCCGAAATACTTTCCGTTCCTTCGATCACGTTGCCGGCGGAAATATCCAGGTCCTGCGACATTTTTTCAAAGACCCTGTTATTGGAAGCAAGCTTGATAACAGGCGCGATGGCATTTCCGATCGTGGTCCCGTTGCCGGTCGTAAAAATAATTGCCGTCGCCCCGGCGGCCACCAGTCCCGGGGTTGATTCCTGATCGTAGCCCGGCCCCTGCATCAGATTTATCCCGCGGGCCCGCGGCGTTTCCGCATACTCTACACAGTCTTCGATCCGCGTCGTTCCCGCTTTAACGATCGCTCCAAGCGATTTGATCGTAATGTTTAGCAGGCCGCCCGCTTTATTGCCGGTGCTCGGGTTTTGGCCGAGCACGCCGCCAAATTTCGACGCGTAATCTTTATACCAATCCACCAGCGCATAGATCTTGCGGCCCGTCGCTGAATCTTTCGCGCGGTTCGCCAGGATATGTTCGGCGCCGCAAAATTCCGGCACCTCAGTCAGTAAGACCGTGCCGCCGCTGCGCACCAGCAGGTCTGAGCAATAGCCGAGCGACGGGTTGGCCGAGATACCGGAAAATCCATCGGAGCTTCCGCACTTTACGCCGAGCACCAGTTCGCTGACGGGAAATTCTTCGCGCACGCAACTGTTTACTTCCGGCAGCATCTTCTCAACCTCTTTCAGGCCGAGTTCGATCGCCGCCTGCGTGCCGCCTACATCCTGAATACCGATCTTGAAGACCGGTTTTTCGATCGGCTTTTCTCGCTTTGTAAGATATTTTTCGACGAATGAAAGATTCGTTTTTTCACATCCGAGGTCGATCAGAATAACGCCGCCGACATTCGGATGATCGGCATAATTAGCCAGCGTGCGCATCATCACGTCCAGTGTCGAACCGTCCTGGCAGCCGCAGCCTTTGTTGTGAGGTATCGCGACCACGCCGTCAACATTAGGAAATTTTTCACGGCTGTATTGCATGAACTCCGACATCATTGAGATCTGCGTCGCCTCGTGGCTGGCGCACATAGATGTCGGCACGATCAATACATAGTTACGTGTTCCCACCCGGCCGTCGGGCCGGCGAAATCCCATGAAAGTCTCGATCTGGTCCGCAGCGAAATAATCCGGGGCCGGAGTGTGCAGTTCATCCGAAAGATCGCGCACCACAGGAATATCGTCCGTCATGTTATCGTGCGTGACCCAATCGCCTTTCCCTATCCCCAATGATGTGCCGATGGGCTGGCCGTATTGGCGAACGAACTCGCCTGCCGGTATGTCCTGTGTAGCGAACCGGTGCCCGGGGGGAATGACATTGTTAACAACGACCGTATCTCCGAACGGCAGCGTGAGCGCCAGCCCTTCCGAAGTCTCGCTCTTAACCACGGCGACGTTATCATCGGGATTTACGATGATCGCGTAGTCGCTGACCGGTACGGCTGTTTCGGTGCCCGTTTCTATATAAGTCTCCAACATAAAATGTCACGCCAAAAGATCCGGCAAAACGTACGATCTCACGTCCGGGTGCAAACGAATAAGAAGCCCCGGATTTTCATCAACTTGGCTTTGCAGCTCATCCGCGTCCGCGGACAATTCGGTTTCGGTCATTCGCTTAAAACTTTCGCGCTTTGCCGGCGCGGTCGATGCATCCACGATCGACTGCACGATCCGTTTTGCACCGAGGATCGCCGCCGGGCCAAGCGTCAGAATATAGGCCGCGTTCCTGCATTCCGCTTCATCAGCCTCCGACACGTCGCTGCCGCCGACCTTGAATTTCGCAATATGATGTTCGAGTATGCTCGGGCTGATCGGAATTATTCCGGCAAAGTCTGAAAACGTTGCGCCGCAGCCGGGTTTGATATAACAAAGGTGCGACGCCGCGCCGGCCTCCGGGCCGAGCCCGAGAAAAAATATATCTATCCCGCCAAGCGATGTTAGTTTTTCCAGATAACCTGTGAAGGCGCTTTCCAGGTCATCCGTCCCCCCACTCACTTCGGTCTGCATCGGTGTAAAGCTTTTTACTTTTGCGAAAAAGTTTTCCCCCAGCAGCCGCTCAAAATCGCGTACAAAACTGAGCCCGTTCGCCATCCGCATCGGCGCCAGGGCGTCCTGCGTAAATACATGTAGCCTGCCGAGCAACTCATCGATCTCATCGGTTTCGGCGAGTGTGTTAATAAGACGATACATCGCCTGCCCACCGCGGCCGCCCAGCAGGACGATCGTGATATCGCCGGGTGTCTCGACGGCATATGCAGCCAGCTCGTCAAACATCGCCCTTCCCACCGCGTCCTCCGTTTCGAGAACGTTGTAGCTAAATTCCTCCCCGGGCGCCGCTGCGCTTGCAACTTTTTTTGAGGCATCCGGAAAACTCAGCCAAATGTTGTTTCCGCTGACACGGCGGTCTACTATCTTTTTTGAGGATGTTTTCACTCTTCTATCTTTCGAATCTTTATAGTCTAACATTTTAATTGGTTAAACCAATTAAAATCAAGTATAATTTCCGGAAATGTTTAAAATCCGCCTTGATATTGTAGGATTTTTGGATAAGTATAGGCAATGTCAGGCTATTTACGGGTTTTACGATCTGATTTTACACTAGGCAAATGAGCAGCAAAAGAACTAAAATGGTCATACCTTTGTAAAAATAGGGTCATTGCCCAATTTCTATTTCTTTATTTTATGAGCTATTCCAAATTGGATCTGGACGGCCGCACAGCCGTCGTTATCGGGGGCACTTCAGGCATCGGGCGGGCGATCGCTCACGGCCTGGCTGAAGCCGGGGCTGATGTTGTTTGTTCGTCGCGAAGAGCTGAGCAGGTGGAAACTACCGCCGCTGAGATCGAGGCGATCGGGCGCAAAACGATCCGCATGGTATCGGACGTGCTGGACAAGTCATCGCTCGAAAACCTGCTGAGCGAATGCGTGGGTGTTTTTGGCAAGATCGATATTCTGGTAAATTCGGCGGGCCGGACAAAACGCGAACCGAGCCTCGACCTGGATGACGAGACTTGGAATTCCATTCTCGAAACGAACCTGACCGGAACGCTGCGTTCGTGTCAGGTGTTTGGCCGGCACATGATCAAAAACGGCTACGGCCGGATCGTCAATATCGCCTCACTTTCCACATTTGTTTCGCTATTCGAAGTCGCGGCCTATTCCGCCAGCAAAGCGGCGGTCGCGTCGCTGACAAAATCGCTCGCGATCGAATGGGCGCGTCACGGCGTCAATGTGAACGCGATCGCGCCCGGTGTTTTCCGCACGGCGCTAAATGAAAAACTGCTTGACGAAACACCCCGCGGCCGGGAGTTTTTGACCCGTACGCCGATGGGGCGTTTTGGCAATGTAGAGGAGCTTGCCGGCGCGGCGGTATTTTTGTCATCTGAAGCGGCAAGCTACGTGACCGGCGAAGTTTTGGTCGTAGACGGCGGATTTTTGGCGAGCGGTGTGAATCAATAAAAAACGTCCCGATGCCAATAAACACCATAAATGACGAGCTCGAAGAAAAAACCGGACGGCTTGTCGAAATACTGGAGCGCGAAAATATCGGCGCGGTGCTGCTTAATTCTCAGCACAATTTCGCGTGGCTTACCGGCGGCGGGTCAAGTGGCATAGACACGAGCCGCGAAAATGGTGCGGCATCGCTTTTAGTCACACGCCAGGGCAGGCGGTTTGTGATCGCAAACAATATTGAAATGCCGCGGATGCTCTCGGAAGAAATCTCTGAAAAGAATTTCGAACCGGTCGAGTATTCATGGCAGGACGAAAAAGCGAACAGCAACCTGATCATCGATAAAGCCAAACAGGTACTCGAAACGGGAGCTGTGATCGCCGCGGATCTCCCGATCGGCCCGGCAGCACCCGTGATAGAAAACAAGATCGCCGCTTGCCGTTACCGGTTGACGAGCCGCGAGATCGAGCGCTATCGCGCACTTGGGCATGACGCCGGGGCAGCCGTAAGACGCGTGATCGGCAAGCTGGATTGCGGGGAAACCGAGCTTGAGGTCGCCGAAAAGATGCGGCACGAACTGGCTTTGGGCGGGATGGTGTCGGTGGTAACGCTGGTTGCGGCGGACGAAAGGATTTCCCTGTTTCGCCACCCGCTGCCAACCGCAAACCGTTGGAAGAAAACACTTTTGCTGGTTACCTGTGCCAAACGCGGCGGCCTGATCGTCAGCCTCAGCCGCATGGTCCGTGCTGGCAGCGTACCGGACGAACTGAAGATAAAGACCGAAGCCGCCGCTTATGTCAACGCCTGCCTTCTCGACGCAACGAGAAGCGGAGCAACAGGGGCCGAACTTTATGCGGCAGCGGCGGACGCTTATTCGAACAGAGGCTTTGCTGACGAAATAAACCGCCATCATCAGGGTGGCGCCGCCGGGTACAAAACCCGCGAATGGGTCGCGCATCCCGATAGCGCGGAGGCCGTGCAGCCGGGCCAAGCTTTTGCATGGAACCCGTCGATCACGGGAACCAAGGTCGAGGAAACATGCATTACGGCAGTGGATGGAGCGGAAGGAGCGGATGGAGAGAATGGTATCGAAGTCATTACCGCATCGCCGGATTTTCCGCAGATCGCGAGCAGCATAAAAGGGCGTGAATATTTTTCACCGGGAATATTGTCTTTATAGGAGCCAAACTGAATGGGCGATATAAACGAGATCGTCGAAGAATTTGAAGAGCCAAAATCCCTCTCCGAAGTTTCGCCTCCGGAGGAATCGGCAGCGACGGCCACCGGCGCCGTTATCGCAGCTATTGAGGAAACACCGCCGCGGGTGGGCAATTTCCGCTGGGCTATCTGCTCGCTGCTTTTTTTCGCGGCCACCGTCAACTACATCGACCGCCAGGTGATCGGCATTCTTAAGCCGACGCTCGCCGGCGAGTTCGGCTGGACGGAACTCGATTACAGTTGGATCGTTTTTTCCTTCCAGACCGCCTACGCTATCGGGCTGCTTTTTGTCGGCAAGCTGATGGACAAGATCGGCACCAAGAAGGGTTTTGCCCTGGCCATCGTCGTCTGGAGCGTGGCCGCCATCGGGCATGCGTGGGCGATCTCGATCGGAACGATCTCGTCGCCGGTCGTCGCACCCATCGTGGCCGCGCTGGTGTCGGTGTTTAACGGGATCAGCTCGCTCTTTGGCGCGGCCCCCTGGACCTTTACTTTGTCGGTCTCGGTGATCGGTTTCATGGTCGCGCGTTTTGTGCTGGGGCTGGGTGAAGCCGGGAATTTTCCCGCCTCGATCAAAACCGTGGCAGAGTGGTTTCCGAAAAAAGAACGCGCGCTGGCCACCGGTATTTTCAACGCCGGCACCAACGTCGGCGCCCTTGCCACGCCGCTGCTGGTACCGGTGATCGTGCTCGCCTGGGGTTGGTTCGAGGCATTTATTTTTACCGGCGTGATCGGTTTTATCTGGCTCTTGTTCTGGCTGCTTATTTATAAGCGGCCCGAGGAGCACAAGCGGTTGTCGCCCGCCGAACTTGCCTATATTCAAAGCGATCCGGCCGAACCCACCGCAAAAATACCATGGCGGCGGCTCTTTCCGCACCGGCAAACCTGGGCTTTCGGCATCGGGAAATTCCTGACCGACCCCATCTGGTGGATCTACCTGTTTTGGCTGCCTGATTTTCTTAACAAACAGCACGGCCTTGACCTCAAGAATTTCGGCATTCCGCTGGCGGTCATTTACATCATCGCCGATGTCGGCAGCGTCGGCGGCGGATATATCTCTTCCAAGCTGATCAAGCGCGGCTGGACTATCAACCGCAGCCGTAAATTCGCGATGCTGATCTGTGCCCTGGCTGTCGTGCCGATCGTTTTTGCTTCGATCACGTCCAACCTGTGGATCGCCGTTATTTTGATCGGCATTGCCGCCGCCGCCCATCAGGGCTGGTCGGCCAATATCTTCACCATCGCGTCGGATATGTTTCCAAAGCAGGCGGTTGGTTCCGTGGTTGGGATCGGCGGTATGATGGGCGCAGTGGGCGGAATGGTGATCTCACCGTTGGTCGGCTGGATACTCGATAAAACTGGCAGCTACCTGCCGATCTTTATCATCGCCGCTTCGGCTTATTTGATCGCTTTGCTGATAATTCATTTACTGGCACCAAAGCTGGCACCTGCGAATATCAATTATGAATAGACTGGATATAGGAATCTTCGGAATAGATAAAAGATCATAGATGATAACTGAAAGATCCGATCTGTCATCTATTATCTATCAGTTATCATCTACTCCGAATTGTATCTGATTTCTTTCACCACAATTTTAGGACTTAGAGTTGTAATGATTCAAAACGAAACCAGTCTATATCGGCCGATCCGGCGTCGTTGAATTTACCGAGACGAGTGAAAAAGAAGCCGGTTTTGGCGCCTATCCAGCGGCCTTCGCGCGCACTGAATTCTTCGCCGATATTTTGAAAAACTTTTCCATCGATGCTGTAACTGAATCGGCACATTGCTCCGCCCGTTACCTTAACTCGCAGGTAAAATTCGTTTGAGGCGATAGGTTGCGGCGGGCTCTCCTTTTCCGCTGACCCCGTATCAGCGTTTTTTGCCGTCGCCTGCGCGAGATAAAGTTTGCCGTTCCGGTAGGTCACTCCCAGATAGGAATAATCCAGCCCCATAATAACCAGGCCGAATTTTTCCCCTTCGAATCGAGGTTCCAGCCTAATCTTGGCAGTTGCCGTGAACCGCTCGGCGGGAAACTTTTGCAAAAGCAAATTCGGCAGGTCCCAGAGGTTCTTATAACCATCCGGCAATTGCACCGAGTTCATTCGCAGCACGCCTTTTTGCGGGAAAGGAAACGCCCACACGGCTTGAGGATTGCCATGCCATTGCCACCCGAGGCCAATCCTCATGCTGTCGAATTCGTCACTGTCCTGCGGAGTTTCAATAGAATAAGTCTTGCCGACATTCGGCTTTTTGTATTTAAGAACGGGTTCACCCGTCCCGTCGCCGTCCGGGTCAGAGCCGATGACCGGGAATCCGTCTTTCCACTTCGCAGGCTGCAGATGGACCACGCGGCCATAAGGCCCCTTGTCCTGAAAATGCAGAAACCACCATTCGCCCGTCGGCGTATCGACCAGAGCTCCCTGATGCGGGCCGTTGATCGCCGAATTTCCCTGGGCCAGTACGATCTTTTTTTCATAAGGGCCATAGATCTCTTTGGACCTGAGCGCCAACTGCCAGCCGGTTGCCACACCGCCCGCGGGTGCCAGTATGTAATAGTAACCGCCCAGCTTATAAAATTTCGGCCCTTCGACCGTTGGGTCCGATCCGTGCCCGTCAAACACCACCACACCGTCATCCAGAAGCTGAGTGCCGTCGGCGCTCATCCTGTTGATGACCAGAATGCTCTTGACGGCTGCGCGGCTTCCGGCAAATGCGTGGACCAGATATGCATTGCCGTCATCATCCCAAAAGGGACACGGGTCGATCCAGCCCTTTGCCTCTTTTATGAGTTTCGGCTCAGACCATCGGCCTGCCGGATCTTTTGCCTTGGTCATGTAGATACCAAAGTCCGGGTCGCCATAGTAAATGTAAAATTCGCCGTCGTGAAAACGTATCGACGGGGCCCACACGCCGCCTCCGTGCTGAGGCCCGGCAAAAATTTCACGCGGTGTCTGTTCACGGAAAACGTGACCCACGATCCGCCAGTTAACAAGATCTTTTGAACGGAGTATCGGCAATCCCGGCGCCGCGTTAAAACTCGAAGCCGTCATATAAAAATCGTCACCGGCGCGGATCACATCAGGATCGGAATAATCGGCGTGGATGATCGGATTATTGTATGTGCCATTGCCGTTGTCGGCCGCCCATACCCCGGAAATATTAGGGGAAATAGCTCGTATTGTTTGGGAATAAATGCAGATCGGAAACAGGGCCAGTCCAAAGACGGCCCAAAGAAGAACGGTTCGATAGACGGGCATCATCAGGTACCGTCAGTCGGCGGAACTGCTGCCGTTAAGAGCGGCGGCGTCTTCCTGTTCCTCGAGCCGCTGCGCTTTTTGAGTTTCGATAAGATGGTCGTGCATCGCACGGCGGGCCACTTCCGGATCGCGCTCACGCATCGCCCGATAGATGTTGTGGTGCTGCTCGGCAGATTGTTTCAGGTCCTTTGCCCGTTTTACGGTTTTGCTGCGGTTGTCAAAAAGTATCGTCGCGATCATGTTCATGAGCGACGTGAGAATGCGGTTGTTGGATGCGACCGCGATCGTCTGGTGAAACTTCATGTCGTGGACCAGGTACTGTTCCGGTTCACTCAGCGAAGCGTACATTCCCGCGATCTCCTCGGCCATCAGCGTCATCTGTTCGCTGGTCGCGCGCTCGGCCGCCAGGCCCGCGATGCTCATTTCCAAAGCCAAACGCGCCTCGAACATTTCATCCGAGGTAAAACCGTGAAGCGCCGAAAGCATTCGCAGCGGGCTGCTATCGAGCATCGGCGATTCGCCCCGCTCAGCGACAAAAGTTCCGGCACCCTGACGCGACTGCAAAATACCTACCGTCGCCAGCGATCTGATACCCGCCCGCAGGGTCGGCCGGCTGACCCCGAGTATTTTGGCCAGGTCACGCTCCGGCGGAAGACGGTCACCCGGTGACAATTCGCCTCTGTGGATCATGTCGCGCAGGCGCGTCACGACCTCTTCGGCGGTGGTGCCGTTTTTCTCTGAGTTGAGATTACTAAAAATGGCGGGGTTCTTTCGTGGCATTTTATGCAATTTTAGCCTTATTTTATCGCAATTTCGTCCGCTTGTCGAAAATTTTGCGCCAATCTGATGACTGCCCTCATTTTGCCGGCTGCTGCTGTGCGAAGACCTTGATCAATATCATGGAAAAGCCCTTTCCAGTCACCGTCCGCTGATGCGGCGTCCCGCGCGGCACTACGATCAGATCGCCTTTTTTGATGATAACTTTTTGCCCGCCCGTCGCTGTCTTTGCCCGCCATTCGCCCGGCGAGATCTCCGTGGCATCTATTTGCGAGCCGCCGAGCATTAGCGTAGCGGTTCCTTTAAGCACGTAGTAAATATCGTCGGATGTGTCGTGAACCTCGACCAGATCGTTTTCGCGTTTCTCGTCGTGAAAAACCGCGACCCGCATCTGCATGCCGCCCGCGGCTACGATGTCTTCGTTCTTGTTTCCGGGCTGTCCTTCAAGCGTTTTTTGAATATCGGCAACCTGCTGCTTTGTCTTAACGACAAAGGGCCGCGAAGCAAGCGAAGGCTGGCGCGTCTGCGCTAGCGCCGAAACACAAAGAACAAAAATGATGACGGGCAGTAAGGTTTTTTTCATATCACTATTTTTTTGCTTTCACCTGCGCCAGAAGCCAGCGGCTCAGATCGTTCATCGCCTTGAAATTTTCGTATTCCGCCGGCAGTTTGCGGCCGTCGGTGTATTCATCATAAAGCCATGGATCGCCGACCGCGAAGACCGTACCTTTACCGAATTTTGCGGTTGCCATCAAAACCTTGCCGTTCTGCGAAAGAAGCGGCGTTGCCGGCTTGCTCAAGGTAAGGGAAGAAATTTCTTTCAGGTACAAAGTTTTCGCGGTGGTAAAAACCGCATTCGGTGAAGTAACCAAAACCTTGCCCTGCTCGAACTGCGTTCCCTGTACGCGATTCAAACTGTCCTCGCCAAACCTGATGCCGAAAGTTTTTGCCAGTTCATTAAGATGCGCAAACTCGCAGTTGCCGGTATCGTTTGCCATTAGCACCAGCACGCCGCCTTTTTTTACCCAGGCTGCGATCGCCTTGATATCGGCGGCTGAGATGAAATTCGGCTTTGGCGTTTCTTTGTCCGTGTCGGGGTCGACGATGATATAGATATTCGCGCCGGCAAGATTCGCCGCAGTCGGCGCCGAAGACAGCGTGCTTGTCACCACGCCCAGACGGTTAAAAACATCTCCCCACAGATAATAGCCGCCGTTGGACATCTCATCCCATTTGTAATGCCAGGTTATTTCGCGGCCATTATCGTCCTTTTTAAACTCATGATTGAAATAGTCATCCAGTAGCACGGTCTTGCCTCTGCCCCCAGTTGCGGAGGCCGCTCTGTTTGCGTTTTCCATTTCGACCGCGGCCAAAATGAACGCCCCGATGCCTTTCGGGTCGTTGGTCACTATTCTTTCATTCACGTAATAGTTAAAGGTGCCGTCGCGGTACGGATTGCCGCCGAGGCCCGCCCCGCCGATCGTTTTGAGCAGATTTATCTGGCCATCTTTACTCTCGACAAATTCTTTTTGAATGCCGTTCCAGGCCGCATTTGCCGACGTCATAAAGCTTGCGGGCAGGTACCCCATCCGCACGCCTTTGGCCAGCGCGTAGGTGAACATGCACGACGCCGACGCTTCCAGGTAGTTCCCTTTCTTATCCGGCATATCGAGGATCAGCCACCAGAGGCCGGTGCGTTTATCCTGCACTTTTTCCAGCGCCGTCATTTCACGGTTGAGAATGGCGATCAACTCATTGCGTTTCGGATGATCTTTCGGCAGATGGTCTAGCACGTCTACCAGCGCCATCGCGTACCAGCCCATCGCACGTCCCCAGAACATCGGCGCGCGTCCCGTCCCTTTGTCCGCCCAGGGCATTTTTTTCGATTCATCCCATGCATGATAGAGCAGTCCCGTCTTATCGTCGCGCACATGGGCTTCCATCCAGATGAACTGTTTGGTGATGTCGTCCCAATTATTCTCGCCAAAAATTTCAGAGTATTCCGCGTAGAACGGCTCGCCCATATAGAGCCCGTCGAGCCACATCTGATACGGGTAAATTTTCTTGTGCCAAAATCCGCCCTCGTTAGTGCGGGGATGTCCTTTGAGCTGCGAGCGAATCAGGTCGGCGGCCTTTTTGTATTTCGCCTCGCCGGTCACGCGGTAGAGCATTAACACCGCCGAACCCATCCGTACCTGATCGATGTTGTATTCTTCGACCGTATAAGTTTTGATCGTGCCATCGTCACTTACGAACGTATCGACTCCGCGTTTGATGAAATCGAAATAACGGCGGTCGCCGGTCGTGTACCACTGCGTTTTCATGCCGTTTAGAATAACGCCGAAATCATAGAGCCACTTGGGCGGAATTCCTTTGCCGTTTGGCGATTCGGTCCAAATACGGTTCATCGCCGTTTCAGCCATCTGCTCTGACAGCGGGCGTGACTGGGCAAAAGCTGCTGCCGATGCGCCGGCTAAAATAAGCAAGATTAAAATGATGTGTTTTCGTGATTTCATTGTCATTCTTTAAAGGTTGTTACCTGACAGCGGCTTTGCTCATAAAGTATTCAGTCCCGGATATAACACATAAATGTTTTTTTCGTGTTGTTTCGTGGTTCCAGTCTTATGACCTATAAATAAGCATTTAAGAGGTAACCACGAAAACACACGAAACAACACTAACAAACCTAAAACCAGTACTAATGGTTCAAACTTATTTTATAGGCAAAGTCTTTTTCAAATATTTTTTCAGTTTCAATCTATCTTCCCGAATTCCTTCGACCGCAAGCTTTGCCATCTCTTCCGCACCCGCCGGGCGAAAGTGTGTATTGTCTTCGATGCCGTTCGGATAGTTCGCATTCTCGCCGGGCTTTAGCTGCAAAAACAGCAGACGCGAGCCCTCGACTCCGTATCGTTTTATCACCGCCTCGCTCTTGCGATGCATATCGATAAGCGGCACCTTTTGTTCCTTTGCCACATTACGAACAATGTCCGGGTATTCGCCGTGAGTATCCAGAAACACGCCGCCGGAATCAAATTTACGCCGCATCACGGGCGTCAGCAGAACGATGTGGGCCTTTTTTGCTTTTACATCCGCGATAAAACGAATGAGGTTGGCGCGATATGCATCCGGCGGCGTGTAGCGCTCGCCTTTTTCTTTTGACTCGTCATTGTGGCCGAATTGAACCAACACCCAATCACCGCGTTTCAGATTACCTGTGATCGCCTGCCAGCGTCCTTCGGAAATAAATGTTTTGGTACTGCGGCCGTTCTGCGCGTGATTTTCGATCTTCACCTTACTCGGGTCAAAGTATTGCTGCAGCATCTCGCCCCAGCCGGTTTCCGGGCGTTTTTCCGGCAGCTTAGCCGCACAGGTCGAATCACCGGCCAGGTATATTGTGATCTGGGCCTGCGTCGAAGACACCGCCGTGGCCCAAAACGCCAACGCGATCATGGATGCAAAAATAAACTTCATCTCTATTTTAAATAGTCCGCCGGCTTTCCGTTAAAACTCACATTCTTAAGCGTCGAGCCTTTGACATTTTTCACCACATTTCCTTTTGCCACGTTGTTAAAGGCGCTGTTTGAGATCGTCACGTCATATACCGGGGCATTATCCAGGCCCTGTATATCCACCCCGTACTGGCTCTTGCCGCTCTTCAAATTATCGACGACAAAATTTCGCATGACGGGCGTAAATTTTCCCTTCGCTCCTTCTTCATAATTAAAATCGATCGTGATCGCCGCGTGGGCGACCTGGCCGATGGTTATATTGCGAAAGTAAAAATTTTCCAGCAGTCCGCCGCGGGCCGCGTTGTTTTTCACGCGCAGCGCGTGGTCAAGATTCGGACTGTCCATCCGGCAGTTTTCCGCAAAGACATTTCGCACGCCGCCCGAGATTTCGCTTCCGATGGTCACACCGCCGTGGCCGTCCTTCATTTCGCAATCACGGATGATCACATTTTCGGTGGCGACGCCGATGCGCCGGCCATCTTCATTGCGCCCGGCTTTTATTGCGATGCAATCGTCACCGGTATCGAAATAACAATTCTCGATCAGCACGTCCTTACACGATTCGGGGTCACAGCCATCGTTATTCGGCCCGTGCGACGAGATCCATACTTTGCGTATCGTAACGTTTTCGCAAAGCACCGGGTGAACTTCCCACATCGGTGAATTTACGATCTTGACGCCCTCGATAAGCACATTTTTACAACGGTAAGGCTGGATAAAATTGGGCCTAAGACGCGAGGCCTCGCCAAAGACGCGGTCTTTTACCGAAACGCCTCTTTGCATCATGTCGTAAAGTTTCGCGCGCGCCGCTCGCTGGTTGGGCATGCCTTCTTTCCAGCCGTATTTCGGATTGCCGTGCCACAGCCACCAATGCTCGTTATCGCTCTGGCCGTCGAGCGTGCCTTCGCCCGTGATGGCGATATTGTTTTGCTCAAAGGCGTAGATGAACGGCGAAACGTTCATACATTCCATGCCTTCCCAGCGGGTAAAAACTACCGGGTACTTTGAGCTGTCGGCGGAAAATTTCAGCGTCGCGCCTTTTGAGATATACAGATTAACGTTCGACTTTAGATGAACGGCGCCGGTCAGAAACTCTCCCGCCGGCACAACCACACGCCCGCCGCCCGTTTTGCTGCAAGCGTCGATCGCTCTGGTGATCGCGGCGGTGGAATCATTGCCGATACCCGCTTTCGCTCCGAATTTTGTGATGACAAAATCTTTCCTGCGAAACTTCGGCGGCTTGATACGCGCGAGTATCTGCGGGTAAACAGTTTCCCAGGCATCTTTCGTTTGGCCAAAGAGGGTTCTTGGCAAGACTAGCGTGCCCGCCGCTCCCATCATCAAAGTTTTTAGAAAATCCCGCCTGTTATACATAAGCTTCATTAATTCTCAAAAGTTTGCCGCTCTTCCTGGGAGCGCAGGCATCTTGCCTGCATGAACGCGCAGCGTTCGAAATAGCATCGGGATCAGGCGGACTAAAATTCGTTAGGGCCGTCTTATCCGTTAAAACCGTGTTCCATTAACTTTCTCAGGCTGCAAGCAGCCTTGCAGGCAAGATGCCTGCGCTCCCAGGTTTACCAGTCATTTTATTTAATGCCGGCCTTCCATTTCAGATAGTCTTTTTCCAGAAGCTCGTTCGGTGACAAAACGTACCACGCGTACCCGTTGCGCCGCTCGGATTCTATCTCCGCCACGTCATATTTAATGACCGAATCCCGCCCGAGAAATATCGGCTTCATCGTTTCCAGCTCATAAAATCTCGCCCAGATCGGCGGCGCGGCAGGATCTTTAACAACCCTATTCTGCCCATCTGTCCGCACCCAGCGAATGCCGCCCAGCCGTGTTTTGCGAAACCATTCTATCGCCGCTTCTATTGCCCGGGTGATCTCGGGCGTTTGCTTTTCCTGCATCAGGAAACGCACGATGCCGGCGCTCTCGCTGCTGGCCAGGCACGGCGGTTCGAATTTGCGAGCCCAAGCCGGTTTAAGCGTCACCTCGTCGTACTGCTGCGCCCAAACGGTTTTCCTGCCGGCGCTATCAACCTGAAGTTTCAGGATAAGCGCGGTCCCTTTGATAACCGCCTGTTCGGCTTTCACCCGGCGCTCTTCATCGACAAATTTATAATCGTCCGCTTTTCTCGCGATATCGCGAAGCACCTCAAGCACGCCGATCATCGCATCGTCATTAAAAGTAATGCGGGTATAGTAACCCCTCTTGAGCGGAAAGTATTGCGGAAAGCCGCCGTTATCGTATTGCGAAGCCAGCAGATAATCGAGGCCGCGACCAAACGCTTCTTTGTATTTCGGAAAATTTGCCGGCGGAGTTTGTTTGAGCATACTCGCCGTGATCACCCGCGCCAGATAAGCTGCCTGCGTATAGGTAGCGCGGTTATCGATGGTCGTCTCGCTGATGTCCGAGCGCCGGGCGGCGAGCGCCTCGCTTTCCTGCCGGGTCAGCATCAGCGCCATGTCGATATTTTTTTCCCACCCGCCGTTTTCTTTTTGATAGATGAGAAGCTGATCGGCGATGCGCGCGGCTTCGTCGGTCTGATACCACAGCGGCTTTTGCTTGAACACTTCAGTCCAGGTGACCAGTTTCCAATTCGGCGGATTTTTTTTGAGCCACTCATCATCGGCTTTTTTCGGGTTCCAGCCGTCTTTTCCTTTCAGGAAGTTTTCCGTCGAAAAAGCTCCTGCTTCGTCTTCGGTAAGCTGGTGCGCCCACTTGACGCGCGCCGCATTATTCGCCCCTTTGCCGGACGATCTGTATTCCGCAAAATAAGCCGTTTTCTCGCGTTCCGGTAGCCAGTGGTGCCAGCCTTCGGGACGTATATATTCACCCATTTCCGTATCCAGAAAAACCGTGCGGCCATAGTCGCGCCACGGGCGTCCGAGATAAACGCCGCCTTTCACGTTTTCGCCCGTCAGCCGGCATTTATTAAAAACAAATCCGCTGGGCTCATCCGCCGCGAAACGCATCGGCGCGGTCAGATAGCCGTCGCCCCTGCTGTGGATCTCGCAATTCTCAAACACGGCTGAAGCCTGGCCAAAGATAAAATCGACATGCCCCGCGATATAACAATCCCGGTAAAATTGCCGCCCGTTTTTGGCGTAAAGCGTATCCTGCCAGCCCAAAAACCGGCAGCGTTTAAACACTACGCGATCGGCCTCGGCTAAAACCGCGACGGCCTGTGAACCGGCGCCGAATGAATTCTCGAAAGTAATATTCTCAGCGTAAAAATCATGCCCGCCGATGTAAGTGGCGTAAGCGGCCGATGTCGAACCGGCGTCTTTATTTGACAAGTTAAACGTCAGGATAGTGTTTTCCGCGGATTCACCGATTAATGAAATGAACGGTTTATTCGCGGGAACGCGGATCTGTTCTTTATATACTCCCGGTTTGATGGCGATAACAAATCTTTTCGGATTGTTATCCGGCACTTTATTTATCGCTTCCTGCACGCTCTTTACATTGCCGCTGCCGTCCGCGGCAACGGTCAGATCGACACCGCCTGCAGCTCTTGCCGCCGGAGAGCTAAGCAGCAACAGAACACCGATGCAAAAGTACTGAAATGCGTTCATCGAGATAGATCCGGATCGGAATGAAAAATGCGTCACATAAAGCGCCTCGTAAAAAGGGACGGCCGTTTATGTGACGCGTAGCTTGATAGACTAAGGTCTAAACCGGCGGCGTTCTAGAATGTAAATCGCCCGCCGATCTGAACGTCTCTGGGCGGCTGTCGCGTCGGGCCTGACGTGAACCCGAATCTGCCGAGATTGTTGGCCGTCGGATCTAACAGGTTCGGGACGTTGCCCGGTGTCAGATTCGGCGGCGAGAAGTACGGGTTGTTAAGAAGGTTGACCGCTTCCACGCGGATCTGAAACTTCATTCCTTCACGAATGCGAAAATTCTTTGACATACCGAGATTAAAGTTTAAGAAGCGCTGGTTTCGCAGTCCCGCGGTCGTCAGCGGGAAATACCGTATTGTGTTGGCCCCGGCCTGGGTAGTGTTAACACCTACGCCGATCGACGCCGGCGCCGCGCTGCCGTTGATCACAAACCCGGCCGGATAAAATCCCGTGACATCAAAGGCCGGTATATCGATGCCGTAGCGGCGGCCCTGGGCATCTTTTTTCCCGAGCCTGCTGACCAGGCTCTGCGGATCTCCGTTGAAAAATACGTTGGCAAAAATCAGCGGTTCACCGCTCTGCCATTCGTAATTGGTTTGGAACTGCCATCCTCCGACCAGAGCGTCGACCAGATGGTTCCAATTTTTTCCGATATAGCGGCCGCGGCCGATCGGCAGTTCGTAAATTGCCGAAAACGCAAAGCGGTGCGGGCGGTCGTTAGGCCCGATCTGTTCGGTAAGATTTGCGTCCTGCGGGTTGAGGCGTGATGTTCTCTCCTTTTCCTGTGAAAACGTGTAAGAACCATTCAGCGACAGTCCCTTGGTGAAACGCTTGACGATCTGAAGCTGCAATGAGTTGTAACTGTTTGTCCCGTTGTATTCCGTCTGGGTAATATTCCCGAATCCCGGAAACGCGGTGAGCAAAGACCGGCGGGCGATCGTCGCGGCGTTGTAGGTCGCGTTGCTCGGCACCAGGGTCCTGAACGGATTAGGAACCGACGCCGACAGGAATGTTGAAACCGCCGCGTCGAAGGTAGGCGTGGTGGTATTCAGATACTGAAGCGGGATGTAATTGATCTGGCGGGCAACCGCTAAATTGGAGCCGCGCGCTATTACCACAGTAGCCTCAAACCCGACGCCAAACGGCAGTTCGCGCTGAACGCTTACTATAAATCTTCGGTACTGGGCGTTCTTACGGTCGTGCGCCAAAACCGTCAGGTCACGGCCGATAAATGTCGCCAGCCCCTGGCTCGAACCCGGTGACGGCGCTACGCCGCCCGGAAACGGATTGGCCAAAGTGGCAATGAACGTCAAGCCGTTGTTGGTCGAAGGAACAAACAAGGTTGGTGTCGAAAATCCCGACTGATTGGGGGCCTGGATCTGGAACGGCGCGGTAAATATCGCGAAGCCCGCCCGCAAAACCGTTTTATTATCCAGCGACCACGAAACTCCGATGCGCGGCTGGATATTATTTTTGTCAGCCGACTGGCCCGCGCGGCTGCCATTGTCCGCAAACTGCAGGCCGCCCAGAACGTTGAAACCCGCAGGGACGCCCGACGGCGGGCTGGCTGTGAAATTGGTCTGTGCCGCCGATTGCAGCGGATTCGGGGTGATGGTGTCAAAACCCGTCACGATCCGGTTTTCCGAATCCGTGATCCCGGCTTCCAGCTCATAACGCAGGCCGAGATTCAATGTCAATTTCGGTGTCACGCGCCAATCGTCCTGGAAAAAGAACCCGTGATATTTCGACTTCACATTATAAACCGTCGGATTATCGATCAGGCTATTCGCATTCGCGGTGGGTATTCCCAGCAGGAATGCGGCCAGGTCGCGGCCATAAGCATTTCTCAGCGCCGTGCTCGAGTTTGAGGCCGGCGTTGTGTAAGTTCCGTCGAACAGGAAGCGTCCGGCATTAAAACCGTTCGAACTGAATTGTTCCTGGAGCTGCCGAAAGTCGTATCCGTATCTGAATGTGTGATTGCCTGCAAGTTGAGTGATGGTCGGTTGAAGGGAAAACAAATTGAATGGGACCAGGCGTCCTTCGTTATAATCGGCGCGGTTGGAACCGATCGCGTTGGAAATATTTGTCGAAGCAAAACTGGCAAAGTCCATCCTCGGCATTACTTCGGCATTTCCGAACGCGGTTAATGCCGGGCCCGTAAATCCGATCTCCGCCGGTGAGATAGGATTGGCGTTCGCGCGCTGCAAGCTGAACAGATTGTAGCTGCCGCGGATATCGAGTATGAAGCTCGATGAGATCATGGCAGTGTAATCCACATTGCCGCCTTTGTTGATGCGATATTCAAACCCGCGCGTCGGCGAATCGTCCCCGCCGATCCAGTTGTAACGGTCTTCCTGGCTCTTGCTAAAATAATACTTGCCAAAGATCTTTTGCTTACCGTTAATATTATGGTCGATGCGTCCCAGGTAAGATGAATAGGGACGATGCAGGTTCATATTCGAAGCATACTGTCCGATGCCGTTAAGTACCGGAAGATTCGGCAGCGGATAAAGCGCCAGGTAGTTCAAAGCGACTTGATTCAGCCTGAACCCGGGGATCAAATTTCCCCCAAATGCGTTGCGGCAAACAACACCGGCTGCGCAGGGGCCGCCGGTGAAAGCGGTGGCCGGATCGTAAATAGGTGTGGTCGCCAGGATTTCGGAAAAGTTGCCGGTTCGCTGAAGGGCGGTAGGGACAAAAAAGGTGGTCGGCTGGGCTACGTTATCGTTTTGCTTTTCATACGAAAAAAGGAAAAATGTCCGGTCGCGCCCGTTGTATAGTTTCGGAATCCAGACCGGGCCGTTCACGACTCCGCCCATACGAAAATATTTTCTTTCGGGGCGTTCCAATCCCTGCTTGTTATTAAAAAAATTGTTTGCCGTGCGGCTCTTATCGCGGTTGAAATAATAAAGCGCTCCGTGAAGCTTATTTGTTCCGCTCTTTAAGGCGACGTTCACGGTTGACCCTGAGGTAAATCCGTTTTGGGCGTCAAAACTGTTCGTGTTTACCTTAAATTCCTGGACGGCATCCGACGGCGGTGTAAAAGCCACTGCCGCATTCGACCCGAGATTCGGCGAGCCATCGAGGTTTATCAAGTTCCCCGCGGTGCCGTTCGTGCGAAAGCCGGCCAGGTTGCCGTTGGCGGTAGGCCCGACAAAATTAGGATCGCCGGTGTAATTGATGCCGGGCGATTGTGTCGCTAGTGTGAACACCGCGCCTTCGGGCAGCGGGAGTTCTTCTACCTGCCGCGAGTTGATTACCAGTCCGGTCGTCACCGCTCCCCGCTCGAGAAGTTCATCGCCGGCCACGATCGTAACTTCGGCCGCGCTTCCGATCTCTAATTTGAAATCCACTGTCAGCCGGTCATCAACATTGACGCCAAGGTTTTCTCTGGTGGAAGTCTTAAAGCCGTTTCCCGTTGCTGAGACGGTATAATTTCCCGGTATCAACGCGGTTACCGTGTACGCCCCGTCATCGTTTGTTTTGACGGTCGTGGCGATATTGGTTTCCGTGTTCTTAACCACCACGGTGGAGCCCGGAAGAACAGCCCCATTCGGGTCGGCCACAGTTCCGGTTATGGTTCCGCGAAATTCCTGTGCGAAACCCGTTCCTACCAGGGTCATAAATACCAAAACGCTAAAAAACGTTACTTTAGCGATCAATTTTCTGTTCATAACCGTACATCCTTCTTATTTTATAGGTCACGACTTGGTCCGTCATGATTTGCCGCAAACAACAATTCTAAAAATCATGTGTGAAAAAGGTGATTGGTGTTACCAATTTTCCTGAATATTGTTTTTTCAACATTCTCTTTTCTTTTGCTTGTTATTACAAAATATGCCGTGTTATTTATGTGTGTGATGCGCAGTTATTATGCACAAGACAAAAAAACTTGTCAAGGGTGTTTTACCAATCTGAGCAAAAAAGTTTGATGGGTTTGACCAATCGAAATAAGGTTTTAAAGGTCAGGCAAGCCGGGCGATCGGCCTGGGGGATTGTTTAATTCGTGTTATTTGTGACATTCGTGGCGAATAATGAACTGTGTGGCTTTACATATTAATGAGAAACCGCCCTTTACAGGCAAGCTGTTATCTCCAGCAAGGCGAATCGGAATACTCGGGATATTGGTCGAAACGTTGTTCGTAATCGCCGGCGTATTCCTTGAGATTGTGCTTGATCTTATTAAATACGTGGCAATAAAAGATCTCTTTGCTAATGCGTTCCTTCAAAAAAAGCATTGCGTTGATCTCGCTCCAATATTCCCGGCTCGCCCATAATTCGGTGGGCGTTCCGCCCATCTGGGCGGCAAGGTCGACCAGCTTTTTATCGTTTGTATCCGATCCGTTTTTCAGGAAGATCGAAATATAGACCGGCGTAAGCTTATTCTGCAACTGCAAAGATTTCACATTTGCCTGGGCGGTTTGGTTGACGTGCCCGATCTCGTGAGAGATCTTGGTGGCGGCGAGGATCCTTCCGCTTATCGAGTACGATCCGCCGGTCGACAAGGAATTCAGCACCGGGTAATAAACGGGTGCGGGATAGCCGTCATCGAGCTCGGCGCCGAGGGTAATAGTAGCCCCGACAAAATTGCCGGCGGTGTCCCATTGAAACTTGTCGGTTCCGGCCCCTTTCCCTTTATCGCCGGCGACTTTGATCGTCAGGACAAACCCTTTGTTGTCCGCATAGCTTTCCCACTGCCGGCGGCCAAATTCGGTGGAGAGTAATTCCGTTTTCCATTTTTCGAACCTGGCCCTGTATTTTTTTGGGATGTCCTCTTTAATGCCTCCGTCCGTGGGCGTATTAACGATATGTACCTCTGTGTCGGAACTTTCAAAGGCTCCGTCCGGTCCGGGCATGGGTAGCATTGATAGCCAGGATAACGGTCCGTAACCGGCCTGCTCAGCTTCATAAAGAGTAGTCGGAGCAGGGCGAAGATCGCTGCGAGCATTAAGACCGGTGAAAGACGCGGCAATAATAAGGAGAGCAAATATTAAAAGAAAGCAGAGTCGTCGCAGTTTCATCGAAAAGCCCTCAACTTCTACAATTTCAGATCACCGGAAGTGCGCGATCAATTACTAAACATTTCTCACAGATTCCCCGGCCTGTATTTCAGCCACAGATGTTTTGACACAAATTCACGATTAGAATTTAACATAATTTCGAACCCCCAAAAAGTTTTTGCCGGTCCGCCGGGTGTCTGTTCCTTCGCGCCTGTTTTTCGGTAGTGTCCTAATTTGGGTTGTAAGTGCGGAGGCACATCGGATATTAGCCTGCCGTGATAACAGCAGGTACCGGCAATCATTAGAAACGCTGCGCTCTGGAGGAGCGCCGGGGCAGATTCGATCTTCCGCCGTCCGTTCAGGACTTTAACTTATCTTGCGCACTTGACCGGCGGCTTTCACCGCCGGCTAATTTCCCCTGCGCCTCCGGCGCAAATTTCCGACAACTCAAATTAGGACACTACTGTTTTTCAACAGCCTCGACAAATAAAAAAGCGCGAGCTGTTTAACTCGCGCTTTTTTATGTCAACTAAGAACATATTAAGGTTTAGCCGGAGGCTCTAACCGTCTTTCTCGTTTCCGAATAGTATAGGGCATTACTGTGCCGCCGTTCTTTCTTTCCAGCTCTGCGGGTTGCTGCCGTCGTCGCGGCGCTCCATCGTGATCGCGCCCGGCGAAGGGCAGATCAAATAACAAAGATTGCAGCCGACACATTCTTCTTCGATCACGTGCGGGTAAGTTTTACCGTCAACCGTTTCAAAATCGAAGCTCTGGTGCGCGCCGTCTTCGCAGGCGATGTAGCACAAGTTGCAGCGGATGCATTTCTCTTGATTTACCTGGGCGACGACCTTGTAATTGAGATCGAGGTTTCCCCAATCGGTCACGCTGCTGACGCTCTTGCCGATGATGTCGTTCACCGAGGCAAAACCTTTTTCATCAAGATAATTATTCATCCCGTCGATCATGTCTTCGACGATGCGGTAGCCGTAATGCATCACCGCCGTGCAGACCTGCACGTTACCCGCGCCGAGCAGCATAAATTCGACCGCGTCTCGCCAGGTCGAAATTCCGCCGATGCCGCTGATGGGAATATTGAACTCTTCGTCGCGGGCGAGCTCGGAAACCATATTGAGCGCGATCGGTTTTACGGCCGGGCCGCAGTATCCGCCGTGCGCGGCTTTGCCGTTGACGTTCGGATACGGGACCATCGTGTCGAGGTCCACACCGATGACGGAATTGATGGTGTTGATGAGCGAAACGGCGTCAGCCCCGCCTTTTTGCGCCGCGCGGCCGGGTGGTACGATGTGTGCCACGTTCGGCGTAAGCTTAACGATCACAGGCAGTTCAGAGACCTCTTTGACCCATTCGGTGACCATGCAGGTGTATTCAGGCACCTGGCCCATGGCGGCGCCCATTCCGCGTTCCGACATCCCGTGCGGGCAGCCGAAATTGAGTTCGAACCCGTCGGCGCCGGTGTCCTGCGAACGTTTCACGATCTCGTGCCAGGCCTCGCGTTTTGATTCGACCATCAGCGAAATGATCACCGCGTGGTCCGGATATTTCTTTTTGCACTCGGTGATCTCTTTGAGATTTACTTCGAGCGAACGGTCGGTGATAAGTTCGATGTTGTTAAGGCCGATCATGCGCATCGCGCCGTGATCGATCGCGGCCAGGCGCGAAGAAACGTTCATGATCGGTTCGCCCAGCGTTTTCCACACCGCGCCGCCCCAGCCCGCGTCAAACGCGCGCTCGACCATCGAACCCATATTCGCCGGCGGCGCCGAAGCCAGCCAGAAAGGATTCGGCGATTTTATACCCGCAAAATTTATACTTAGATCTGCCATAGCTATTATTCAAAAGGTGGTATTAGATTTATTTCCAAAATGACTGCGCGTATTATCTCACAAATTTCAAAACTTATCGTAACTTTTTTGGATCTTGATCTCTTATACTCATCAGTCAAAAATGTCACGACGAAGCCGCAGAAAACGGATGCCTGCTTATGTTCTTTATCGGTCTAAACCCACTTTTCCAAAAATGCTCGACAATGCAGGCCTATTTACCTTAAGCTGGCAATACCCCTGTAAAATACCGTCAAAAAAACTTAAAGGAGAGTACATATGAAATCGATTCTTTCGGTAGTTTTACTCGCTGTAATTACAATATTTTGCGGCGCCGAAGTATTAGCTATTGGTCCCGGCTGCATCCTCGTCGGAAGCACTCCAACCGGAAAACATGCTGACAATTACTTTTACACAGATTGCTATCCTATCGGGAGCGACCCCGATGATACACTTAGGCTGCAAGCTGCGATCACGGCCGCGTCGGAATCTACGCTTATCTTTAACGAATCCAATTACCTGGTGAGTGCACACTTGAACCTGCCTCAAAAGATCACACTGGAAGGATTGGCTCCTGCCGAGGGAGGTGTCACTATTTCAAAGATCACTTTGACCGTAGGCAACGATAGCATCTTTCGCATTAGCACGGGGCTTAAGGGGATCTCGATCAAAAAGCTGGGGCTCGCTGCCACTTCAACTACGAACACCTACGGTATAGAAGCACTGGGAACCACCGGCGCCTACTCCAGCCAGATGTTTCATTTTAGTAATCTGTGGATCGCGGGTTTTTCTAAAGGTATCTACGTTCACACCACGGACACCACAAAAGGCTGGCAGTTTGACAATGTCCACATCGAAGACACTGTTTTCGAAGGTTGTAGCTATGGCATCTACCTGGATACTATAAATTCCGGATGGGAGATGAACAATCTCATGTTCAATTCGGGTGTCAATCAAAATGGTATCCACATCGAATATGGCGGATACATTAATATGAATCTGATCGTCGGAAACGGGACCAGGAGTCATGGCGTTCCCGCGGCCGGTGAATTCATTTGGATCAATGGCCAGCACGGGCCAATAACCATGCAGAATATCAATGGTGAGGCTTTTAAAAAGACCTTGATCGTGGATGGCACCGACAGTTATAAGACCTTTCCTATAATCATTTCCAACAGCGATCTGCAGGAGTGTCATTGGCAGGACGGTCTCGTTACCAAGCCTTCCGTGGTTTTTAAAAATACGACGGTGGTTTCCCAGGCGAATAGTTATTCCTGTCCTGGTACGCAAGCAAGACCGAGCGTCGAGGGCTGGGCAGAAGTCTATTCTACCGGTGATAAATTCTGCTACGACGCTTCTGCCGACTGTTTTGACACCAGCAATCCATTTGACGATAGCGCTCGCAGCGGTTGGGCTATAAACAGTCCTATTGCCCTGGTACGGACCGATTCGATCGGAGACTACAATGATTACACCAAGGCATTTGTCGATATTACATCTACTTACTTGTCGTCAGAACCGCCTCATAAACCGCTGCTTTCGCTGACACACAGCCTTTATACTTCGGGAACGTGGTATAAATACCGCTACACTTTCGCGAGAAATGCGACCACGGGCCGGCTTGAGGTGGATGGCGATCTGAACGGTACCTACCCTCATAGTTCCAGCAGCCCGTCTATCGGTTATTCCTTTAAGAACGGGCCGGTACAACTGCACGGCGTTACCGCGTCTGATCTATCCGGCGGTGGTTATAATCTGTCGAGCGGTGACAAGGGATCAATGCTTTATTGTTCTAATTGTACTGCCGGAACCAATCCGTGCTCGACCAGCGGGGGAGGCGGCGGCGCACTCGCGATCAGGATCGAAAGCGGCAACTGGGCGTGTAAATAGATCTGTGTACGTTTCCGCAAAAAAAAGAGCTTCGCTCCGGCGAAGCTCTTTTCGTTAAATATTGAAGATTCTTATTCGTGCTATTTGTGACATTCGTGGAGGCCTTCTCGACCTTATAGGCAAAGCCATTTTACATTCAGGTCTGCATAGTGATTACCTGAAATCTGTTTAGAGACGGTCTCCGACCGCCATCTTTTATAGTGGAAAGTATTAGGCTTTTTTGAATTAAAAGTTGTCATCTTATCCAAGGGGTCAAAGACCGCTTCTAAACGGATAGATCAGATCTAATCTTTTTTGGCCAATTGATACATCTTCTCATTCAGCACCGCTTCGTCGTTAAAAGTAAAATCAGGGTCGATGTAGGCGACCTTGCCTTTTTGATCGACGATCACCGAGACGCGATTATTATACCCGTTCGGATTGTAGCTGAAATATTGTGACGAGACCGAATAATCCGGGTCGTTCGCGTATTCGACGTTATACGTCCCGATGACCTCTTTCCACTTATTCAAAATAGAAGTTGTCGAGCTCGAGATCATGATCCGCCGCGGCTCTTTCGGTGTTTTTTTGGGAACGCGGTCGATGGCTTTTATCTGCGCGATGCAGGTCTCCATCTGCGGGGCAAAGAGCGGGCTTACGGCCACCGCGAATATTTCGCCGGGTTTCGGCAATGTTCCGCTAAACGCCGCCGGGTAAAAAGAAAGCAGAACGACCGTGCCGCGCAGATCGGAAAGCATTTCCTTTTCGTTCACCTGAAAATCCGGCGCTTTGTCGCCGACTTTCAAAGATCTTTTGGCTGGAGCATTTACTTTTCCATCGAGGCCGCTCTGTTCCTTCAACTTCTTTTCCAGCGGCTTAAGATGCTCGCCCTGCGCGCGGTAGGCCCTGTCAATATGCGTGATAATTTCTTTCGAGTCGAGCAAAACTACCGTGGAATCGGCTTTTTTGTCCGCCGGGTGTCCCACTTCGAAATAGGAAAACCAATCTCCTTTTTCGTCGTAGATGACAGTCATCCCGCCCAGGATGTTCATGGTGCTTTTCGCTTCGTCGGGCTTATCTTTTACTATCAAAAATATTTTGGTTGCAGGGGCTTTCTTTAAACCTTCGAAGGCCAGCTTTTGGTCAAAGTAATAGTAAAACGACTGGGTGAGCATGCTCGCATAATCGCAATCATAGGTGAGCGAAGGCATAAAAACGACGATCGTATTATCGGCCGGCTTTTTGTCACCCAAATTTTTATCGGTGGATATGTTCTCGACCGGAAACCTTGCCCCGAGAGTAAGTTTTTCCGCGCGCGCTTCGGCAATCGCACCGCAAAAACATATCGCGATAAAAACCAGGTAAATTATTTTTTTCATATTGCACATCTTTCGGGTCCGGGTAGATTTCCGATAATTTCTCAGATGTTATATGAACTATCTCATTCCGGAAAATTGCAATTTTTCGCGGGTCAGGCACGCACAACGCCTTTTATTAAAGATTAATACTTGCTCATCCTAATATTCGTTCCAAAAGCTATTTATCCGGACTTCTTTTGGATTTTGTCTTTTGGAGCTCAATATTTTCTTTCTCAATTTGCGTCAACTTCTCGTCAAATGTTTTGACCGCCTCAAGGGTTATTTCTACCGCGCGAACGTAGAATTCAGCATATTCATTTTTAATATACTTAAAATCGTCGGTTGATTGGTGATAATCCCGGTGATCCTCGACGGCAAAATAAATAAACGGGATGTTTTGTAAATGAAAAGGATAATGATCTGACTCGTCCGTCCAATCTTGATCCTCTCCCCCTTTCGGATTCCACTTAGAGCTGTCGTGTCCGGTTAACAATTTTATCCCTTTGTTTTTAGCTATTTTGGCAATTTTAATCAGGTACCGATTAAAAAACGGATACTGAAATGTTCCGGCCGCATAAAGCTCGTTGCAATTATGACTAATCATATCGAGATTGATATTAATTATCATCGAATCCAATGCTACCGGCGGCGAGGCGACAAAATGTCTACTGCCTTGAAGTCCATCGCTTACTGTCTTTTTTTGTTCGTCGGTCATTCCCCTGGTGTCGACGGTTCTTTCCTCGGCGTCGAATGCTGCAAATATTATCGAATTTTCAGGAGGGTTTTTGTTGAAATATTCAGCTAGGGCAAATAAAGCGGCTGTACCCGAGGCATTGTCGTCAGCGCCGTTATGGATCTGGCCATCCCTGATACCGAGATGATCATAATGCGCTGTTATAACAATATATTTACCCGGTTTGCTCTTTCCTTTAATGTAGCCGATTACATTAGTGCCGTTGAATGTTTCTTTATTGCTGTCGGTAAACGTGAACGGCTGCAGATAAGAATTGCCCTGTGATTTCAAACCGACTTCCTGAAATCTTTTCAAGACATATTCGCGCGCTTTTTTCCCGCCGTCTGTGCCAACTTTCCGCCCCAGCATATCGTCAGCGGAGAGTGTTTCCACGTCAAGCAGCATCTGCTGGACATTAACAATAACAGCAGAAGTCGGTATAGGTTTTTTTGGCTGTGCCAGCGCTGTTTGAAGCAGCAGCATCGCTGCGATCAGTAAAAATAAAACTTTTGTGAGAGTCATATCTTGAAATCAGCCTTTCTTAATTTTATTCGGGCGAATTTATGTCTTCGCCGCTCAAACTTTATGTATTCTCTGCGCCACGAGTTTGCCATCAAACTTCAGATGTATAGTTTTAGTGCGGCGCGTAAATTTTTTCGACGACAGGCACCTTTGCTCCCGCGAAGTTAACTTCTTGACCTGTCAAACTTTTATGAATCCCCTGCGCGGCCAGTTTCCCCATCTGCGAAGCGTCCACCGCCTCACGGCCGCCGTTGACGCAGTCGCCGCCGGCAAATATCTGCGCGTTGCTGGTTTGCATCGTTTCGGGGTCTACTTTTACTTTTCCGTCAATATCGGTTTCGACGCCCGCCGCCGCCAGAAAGCCGCGCATCTTTTGCTGGCCCGTCGCTTTGATCACCATTTCGCAGGGAATGTCGAAAGTTTCGTCCGAGGAAGTTGATTTACATCGCAGCGCCGTGACCTCGCCATTACCCACGACCTCGACCGGCACGGTGTTCCAATGAAATTCGATCTCATCTTTTTTCGCCAGCTCATACTCATAATCGTAAGCGGGCATATCTTTTTGCGAACGGCGATAGATCATCATCACTTTTTCGGCGCCTAAGCGTTTGGCCTGTGTCACGGCATCGACCGCCGTGTTGCCCGCGCCGATCACCGCAACCGTTTTGCCGAGCGGTATACTTTTCCAATCGCGCGTTTTCACGTATTCGATAAAAGCGAGCGCGTCATAAACTCCGGCCAGGTTTTCGCCCGGAATGTTGAGATGGTTTGTGCTTCCCAAACCGACCGCCACGAACACTGCGTCGTGATCTGCCAGCAGGGCCGCGACAGGAATTTCTTTTCCGATCTCGGTGCCGGTCTTAAATTCCACACCCATTTTTTTGACGTGCTCGACTTCATCGAGCGAAACTTTTTGCGGCATTTTGTATTCCGCCATGCCGTAAGTATCAAGGCCCCCGGCCATCGGCTTGCGCTCAAAAACGGTCACCTCGTGACCGAGCCGCGAGAGATATGACGCGCAGGAAATGCCCGCCGGGCCGGAACCGATGATCGCCACGGACTTACCCGTCGGTTCGCCCTTCTCGTATATCTGCCGCCCTTTTTCCATCGCATAGTCGGTGGCATAGCGCTGCAGCCGTCCGATCTCGATCGGTTTGTCGATCAGAGTTTTTTCCACACACGCGCCTTCGCATAAGGCTTCGACCGGGCAGACACGCGCGCAGGTCGCGCCGATAGGATTAGCGTCAAAGATCACCCGCGCCGAGCCCATCAGATTTCCGCTGGCGATCTTTTTGATAAAAGACGGCACGTCGATGTGCGTGGGGCAGGCATGAATGCACGGTGCGTCATAACAATATAGACAGCGGTTTGCTTCGTGCAGCGCCTCGGCTTCGGTCAACGCCGGGTTGATCTCCGCAAAGTTTTTCTCGATCTGCGAAATATCGAGCGGTGAATGGTGTGTTATTGACATAATGTTTTCATTGAGAGATTTTACAGGGATTAAGGGGATAAAAGGGATATAAGAATGAGTTTTGCTTTATCTCCTCCATCCCTTTCATCCCTGTAAATTTCTCTCTGTGTTCTCTGTGAACTCTGTGGTAAAAATTCTCAAGCTAAAGTTCGGCATCGACTTCGATCTCGATCAGCATATCGGGGTCGACCAGTTTTGCGATCTCGACCATCGTGGCGCAAGGCATAACTTCACTAAAAAATTCGCCGTGCGCCCGGCCATATTCTTCCCAGCGCGAAATATCGGTGACGAACATCCGCGTTCTGACCACGTTTTCCAGCCCGGCGTCCAGGGCTTTCAAAGCTCTTTCGATATTTCGGATCGCCTGTACCGTCTGCGCGTAGGCATCGCCCGGCCCAACGATCGCGCCGCTTTCATCCGTCGCGGTCGTGCCCGTAACATAGATCCGCTCGCCGACCTTGATCGCCCGCGAATAACCCACGACCGATTCCCACTTCGTGCCGGAGAAATATTTTTGCCTTTCGCGCATTTTAATTCAGCCGACCTTTACAAAATAAGTCCCGTCAAATCTGTAACTGATCTGTTTGACGGTCACTTTGCCATTGGGATATTCCTTATCTTCGATCACGACCGGTATCTTGAGCGTATTCGTTTTCTTATCGAACTTGATCAGCTCAAACGACCCGTTCCGGTCGCTTATCGACCACGGATTGTATTCAAACCCTAGTGTGTTTGTTAGTCCGGAACTGGTTTTGATCAGCCTTATTTTATCGTTTATCTTGCTGCCGGTTATTTGGAACAGGTCTGCCGATTGATAGTGGTCTGATCTGTCACCGATCGAGGTCGAGCAGATGATATGGACGGTGCCGCCTTTTGTCGCGACCGAAAAAACGTCGTAAACAAAACTTCCGTTGTCGCCCTCTTCCGTTTCGCTTTCGCCTTTTGAATAGACCTTGCCGTCGGCGCCTTTATACTGGTACACGCGCGCGTAATAGTGCATCGTGCCGCCGTTTTCCATGTCCCATGAGTAGATGCGGAGCTTCCCGTCATCGGAAGTGGCGATATGCATTAGCTGCCCTAACGCGCCGAACTTGTAGGTCAGCGTCGAGGCAGCCTTTGTGTATTTCAGCAGCTTTTTCTCAAAAGCGTCGTTCGTTTCGGTTAATTTTTCCTCGTCGTAACCGCTCCCGTATGTTGAATATTTCTCTATCTCTTTGAGAGATGCGATCAATTCTTTTTCGATCTGCGCATTGGTTTGCCCAAAAACGGGCAACACGGAAAACGCCAGCAAAAAGATAAAGCTAATAATTATTTTCATTTGTTTTTTGCTTTGCCTATAAAAGTAAGAATTTAGCTATAAGCTAATAGCTGTTAGCTGACAGCTAGTGGCATCACTGCTGTGAAAATATAAAACTTTAAAGGCAAGCCTTTGTTATTAATCAGCCACGATCGGCCCGTAAGCATCGGGGCGGCGGTCGCGGAAAAACTGCCAGGTGTTGCGCACTTCGCGGATCTTGTCCATGTCGAGGTCGGCCACGATCAGTTCGTCTTGATCGCGGCTGCCTTCGGCGATGATCTGCCCGCGTGGATCGCAGAAATAGCTCTGCCCGTAAAACTCGCCGATATTCCACGGCGCTTCGGTGCCGACCCGGTTGATCGCGCCGACGAAATAGCCGTTGGCCACGGCGTGCGCCGGCTGCTCGAGTTTCCAAAGATATTCGGAAAGCCCCGCCACCGTCGCCGACGGGTTAAAGATTATCTCCGCGCCGTTTAGGCCCAGACATCTTGCGCCTTCCGGAAAATGCCGGTCGTAGCAAATATAGACGCCGATCCGTGCAAACGCCGTATCAAAACAAGGATAACCCATATTGCCCGGACGGAAATAGAATTTTTCCCAAAAGCCGGGATTGACGTGCGGGATGTGCGTTTTGCGGTATTTTCCCAGGTATTTTCCATCAGCGTCGATCACCGCGGCAGTGTTGTAATAGATGCCGGAAATTTCTTCTTCATAGATCGGCACGATCAGCACCATTCCGTACTGCTTGGCCACATCCTGCATCAGCTTGACGGTCGGCCCGTCGGGAATTTTTTCCACCGCTTCGTACCAGCGCGTCTGCTGCTCGGCGCAAAAATACGGCATGGTGAAAATTTCCTGAAAACAAAGCATCTGCACGCCTTGCTTTGCCGCCTCTTCCACCAATTTCATCTGGTGATCGAGATTGCCTTTTCTGATCTCTTCGATCGGCGCATCCGTCGCCACCTGGTTGTGGGCCTGAATAAGCCCGCCTTTAATAATTCTTGACATAGTTTCTCCACAGATCGGTCATTAAATGATTGCCTCTGAGTTTTTCTTCAAAGGCTTTCCAGAGTTTTTCATCTTCTATTCCGAGTTTTTTAATACCGGAAACTTCGATCGCTTCCTCGCGCAGGCGATCCGTTTTTCCTTCGTCATTTGCCAAAAGGGTGATGGACCTTACTTTCAGATCCTTAAGTATTCCCGCGGCAGCCAGGTAGCTGCGCGCATCTTTTTCATAGCCCGCCGCGACATACGCATCAGCCTGGGGAACGCCTTTCAGCTTATACTCCGTGCTTTTTATCAACGCCAGGTGGCCGTTTCCCTTGCCTTCCTGATCGAGCCAGATTATCACGCCTTCCCCCTGTTGTTCGACCCAAAATTGCGCCAGTTCCATCTGCTCGCGGCAATCGCACTCGACGCTGTTAAAAATGTGCGCGCCAATGCAGTGCGAATGAATACGGCAAAGAACATTTTCTTTATTTTCGACATCGCCCATCACCAGCGCGATAGCTTCTTTTTTCCCGTCGTAATAAAGAACCTCGCGGAACTCTCCAAACTTTGTTTTTAATTTTCTTTCCGCCAGGCGCATCATAATAAACTATTTATTAACAAATTTAGCATCATCAATCGGCACATTATTTTTAACCGTCAAGGCCTTCCTTGTCCAGCTTAAATTAGGCATCGACCAGCGCGTGGTCAGCGGAATTTTCACGCCGTCAAACGCCCGGTAGTCTTCGTAATCGACCTGAAACTGAAAAACACCGAGCACCGTCATAATAGACGCCGTTCGCCGCACCAGCAAGCCCGTTTGCACATCGAAATACAGCCGTTCGCGCGCGCCCGCGGCACCCCCTGCAATTGGCGTCGCCCTTATGACATACACTTCGCGGTCCTTGATCTTATCCGTGGTGCCAAAAACCATCTGCGCGTATATCGTTTTGATGTTTGGAATATCGAAAAGTTCCGCTTCGCGTTTTATCTGTTCGGCTTCCTCTTCGTAGAGCGCGATATTTTCTCCGTCGCCGCGCTTCCATGCCGCAGAGCCGTCGTAACCTTCCGCGACCAGGTATTTGCCGTACGCGGTTATCATCAGCGACTTGTTGGGCGCTTTCAGGTAGACGTCTTCCGTCTCGGCCGTCTTGCCATCGGCTTCGATCCGCCGGGCTTTTATCACGCGGGTCTTGATCTTGCCGAGCGCCGCTTTGCCGCCCAGCGCCTTTGCGTAATTATCCAGAATGGTATCGACGTTTACTTTATTTTCATTCTCAGACGGCTTACGCGCTGCCGGCTGCTGCGGCATTAGCGACATTAAAGAGGGCAGCGAGATAGCCGAGACCGGATGCTCTCGCCCCTGGTGACAGGTATTGCAGGTAACCTCAAGCTTGCCGTCAAAATAATCTTTGTTCAGCATAAAGGTCATCGCGATCATCTTACGCGCGATGTCTTTTTCCTTCTTACCGTCTTTATCAAATTCAGTTTCCGATATGTGGCAAAAATTACAATCCACGCCGAGTGATGCCGACATGATGTTCATTACCTTGCCCATCTGATCGGCGGGCATATCGTTCAATACTTTTATGTTCTTGAATTTCTGCCCGGCGGTGACCGTACCGGTCTGGCCGGCCGCTTTTTTCCAAAATGTGTTTTCAAACAGCAAAACAAATAGCGGAAGGCTGCAGCACAGGATAAGAAATTTTATTTTTCTCATTATTAAAACAGCGGCTTTTGCCCTAAAAGTTAAATTAGGGCGCAGTCTTTATAAATTGCCACTAGCTTTAGCTAGTGGTTTTCCGAGGCATTTTAATGCGCCGGCTTTAGCCAAATTCTGGTACTGATTTGGGCTAAAGCCCGGATAAATATCCACTTCTTGTCCACTAGCTAAAGCTAGTGGCAATTTATCAGCAAATGCTTGATCCGGACTTTTCAGGCAAAGCCATTCTCAGCCGCTAAAAAGCCAGCCGCGCCGAAAACTGGAAATTGCGCGAACCGCCGCCGCCCAAAAAAGGATTGCCTATCCCCACGTCCGGGGTGACGGTGATCGGCAAAAAGCCCTGGCCGCGCCCGGCGGCGTCGAGGCCGTTAAACCCCGCGTCCACCGAAAAGCCCGGAAGCAGCGGCGAGGCAAAGTTAGGCCGGTTCAGAATATTGAACACTTCGGCGCGGAGTTGGAGGCTCACCCTTTCCGTTATTTTCGTATTTTTGAAAAGCGAGAAATCGAGGTTCTTATAATCCGGTCCGATCAGAGAATTTCTTCCCAGATTGCCGAAATGATATGTTCCCGGCAGGCAGGCCCCGCCGCCATCCAGTGTGCATGGGACCTGAAATGCCGAAAGGTTCAGGAAATTATCCGGCAGGCTGGTCCCGGCATACGGATCGCCGATCAAATCGGGCCGCGGAAAAAATTCGCCCGTGCCGTTGTAATCGTCAAAAAAGTTTACGTGAAACGGGCTGCCGCTTCTTAAGGTCCAGATCGCGTTCAACTGCCAGCCGCTGCCCAGCCGCGGGTAACGCTTGATGAGATTCGGCACTTCGTAACTGACGGCTGCCACGAAACGGTGACGAATATCGAAATTCGAGTTTCCCCGCTCAAAATCCGGCCGGTAGCTGTTATCGGGCTGGGTCGCGTTTGCCACGTAATCCTGCCCGTCGGAAGCGTTGTCGATCGAGTGCGACCAGGTGTAGTTTATCTGGGCCGTAAAACCTTTGAACCCGCGCGCGCTGAGGCTCGTTTGCAGCCCGTTGTACTCAGATTCGGCCGTCGTCTCCAGGTAATTAACATAAAAGAAGGTGCCGCCCGAAGGAGCAAAGGGGCCGTTATCAAAAGGACGGGCGGTGGACACGGCCGGGTTTACGGGCTGATTTATGTCGCGGTAGCGAAACAGCTTTTGCCCGCGCGAACCGACATAACCGATCTGCCAAACCACGTTCGGAACCAGTTCCTGCTGCAGGTTCACATTAAAATTCTGCACCGTCGGCGTTCCCAGATTCCGGTCGACCGCAAACACGTCTGAGTCCAGATAATCCGTAAAAATGGGAACGTTGTTTAGTATCTGCGGAACGGTGGAGAACGAGAACAGGATCGGCGAAGGGCCGGCCGGGTTGTAGGCCGGGCCGGGATTAAAAGTATTAAAGGGAAGCTGCCCGACAAAAAAGTCCTGCGAAAACGCGTCGTAAAAAATGCCCCAGCCGGCTCTTACCACCGTTTTGCTTTTCCCGGTCACGTCCCACGCAAAACCGGCGCGGGGGCTAAAGTTGCTCCATTGCGGATCGTAGAGCCTGTCCAGCCCGCCGGTGCCGACCATTATCAAACCCTGGGCGAGATCAAAGTTGCTCAACAGATCGTTCTTTTCGCCAAGCACTCCGAAATAATCCCAGCGGAGGCCGGCATTGATCGTCAGATTCCGGTTGACGCGCCACATATCCTGGACATAAGCGGCGTGCGACGTCTGAAAGGTCTGCCGCTGCGATTCGCCCTGCGCCGAGCGTCCGCCGCTTAAAGTGCCGCTGAGAAAATCAGCCAGCGAATCGAAATCAAGCCGCCCGCGATAGCCCGCGTCGAAAAACGCATCGACATCCGTGCGGCGATATTCATAGCCGAGCTTTACATCGTGGCTCCCCATTTTCCAGGAAAAGTTATCGATAAAATGCCAGTTAACATCCGTTCGCGCTCTGGGCACGGAAAGGTTCGCCCCGATCGAAGCGATCGAGCCGATGGCATCATTTCTGATGCGAATGAACGGCAGGCCGAAATCCCGCTCATTCGTCACGCCGGTATTGAGGCCGATCGTGCGCGGGTCGAAAGCGCTGTCCTCGGGAAAAAATCCCTGCTTGAAATTGTTGTAGCCGAAACGCGCCTCATTGAGCTTGTCCGGCGAAAGTATTTTCAGGTACGAGACGGAAAGCAGGTGCACGTCGGTCGGGGTCACGGTGTTATAGCCCGGCAGAACGTTGCCGCCCTGGATGGCGAGCGGGAAGGATTGGTTGCTGGTCCCGAAATAGTACCGCCCCGTTAAAAGATTGTCCTTGTCGAAGGAATGGTCGATCTTCCCGATAAAACTGTCGACGTCATTGAGCGCCCGGGTCGTGGCAAACAGGTTCGGCCTGCCCGTGTCGTCAAAAAGCGGCAAGGGGCGGTTTGGCGTGCCCCAGGGATTTCGCTGCAGCAATTGGGCGATCACCGGATTTGTCGGGCCGCCGAGGGCCGCTATTTCGCCCGGGTCCGGAATGCGGGCGGTGGAATTTAAGCCTACCCGCTCGCGCTGCCCTTCGTAATTCAGGAAAAAGAAGGTTTTATTGCGGACGATCCGCCCGCCGAAAGAGGCCCCGAATTGGTTGTTTCTAAGAGCGGTTTGCTGGTCCGGCTTCGGATTAAAAAAGTTTCGCGCATCGAAAACGTCGTTCCGGATAAATTCGAACAACGCCCCGTGAAAATCGTTGGTGCCGGATTTGGTCACGATATTGACCACCGTGCCGGAATTTCGCCCGTACTCTGCTTCAAAATTCGAGAGAACGGCCACTTCCTGAATGGCTTCGAGCGGCAGAATGGTCGCCGGGGTACCGAAAACACCCGCCTCGTTTATCGCCGGCAGGTTGCGGTAGCCGTCGTTCATATCGGTTCCGTCGAGCAGGTAATTATTCGAACGCCCGCGGCTTCCATTCGCGCTAAAAAGGCCGAACGATCCGGGCGAATCGGTCGCCCCGGAAGGGTCGCCGGCCGCGCCGGGCACCAGCACGAGAAACTTGGTGAAATCGCGCCCGTTAACCGGCAGCGCTTCTACCGTGCGTGCGGAGATCGTGCCTCCGAGCGTGGTGCTGGCGGTTTCGACTTGTTCCTGCGCGGCAATAACGACCGTTTGGGTCCCGCTCGTGACATGCATGGGAATATTGACCTGCCGGTCGCCGGCCACCTCGACCAGTATGCCGCGGATCGTATCGCTTTCCAGCCCCGAGGCCGTCGCGCGAACTTCGTATTCGCCGATCTGCAGCTCGGTCACGGCAAAGTTTCCTTCCTCGTCGGTGATCGTGCTGCGCTCGATACCGGTGCCGAGATTTTTAGCGGTCACCGTCGCACCCGGAACGGCCGCTCCGTTCGGATCGGTTACCGTGCCGAGTATCTTGCCCCGGAACGACTGCGCGCTGACACTGATCGCCAATAAACAAATAACCAGACAAAGTGCCCATACATTGAATGGGAGTTTTACCGACACGATATTTCCAGTTTTTCTCATTGTTTTATTCTCCTAAATAAAAATAAACCGATAACGAGCCCCAAAGCTTTAACTATATTTCCGCTATATTTTCTGCGGCAACCGCCTTTTCCTGCGGCACCGCTTTCGTGTGCGACCATGCATAGAGTTTCCAGTTAAAATAGGTTTATCACGTAAAGAGCATCACGATCGTCTGGCGCGCGATTTCTTTCTTTTTTTGCCGTTTTTCTCAAATTCAGTCTCGGATATATGGCAAAGTTGCAGTCTACATTTAGCGAAGCCGAAAATATGTTCTTCACTTTGCATTCCACAGTGCCAAATTTTGTCGAACAACCTTAGCGACAGGTGACTCAATTTCTTCTAGGATCTGCACTGCTTTTTTCGACAAATCTATGGCTTTCTCTGTTTCACCTGCATTTGCGTAAGCAAGTCCTAAATTGCTTAGCTGATAACCCTCACTACTTCGGTCACCGATTTCTCTGGAAATTATTAAAGCTTGTTCAAAATAATCAATCGCTTTTTGATATTCCCCTGAACTCTCATATGCATTTCCCAAATTGCCTAACCATATACTTTCGCGTTGCCGATCGCCGATTTCTTTGGCTATTGCCAAAGCTTTTTCATAATACTCAACTCCTTCGGCCTTTTTACCTATGTAATCATAAGCATCTCCCAGGTTACCTAGAAACGCACCCTCACCGCTTCGGTTACCAATTTCTTTGAAGATTTCTAAAGCCGCTTCGTAAAATTCGATTGCCTTCTGGTATTCACCCAAATTCCTATAGGAAACTCCCATATTACCTAAGGCACCAGCTTCGCCCATCCGGTCGCTGATTTCTCTGACGATTGCTAAAGTTTGTTCATAATATTCAATTGCTTTCAGGTAATCACCTAAATCATCATAGGCATATCCTAAAGTGACTAAGTAATTGGCTTCACCTTGTAGATTGCCGTTTTTTCGAGAAGCGGTAAGCCCTATTTCTGACCATTGTATAAAATTGCGCGGATGAAGCCGTAATGCGAGAATTCTGTTCGAATAACCCGTATAATAATCACAAAATTTGGCAAACTCGTCAGAAAGTTGAATTTTCTCTTTATCCCAGGCAAATCCTGTTTCAATGTTAGTTCGTTCAAGATCAAAAACGGCAAGATTTTCCAATGAAGCTGAATGTAAATTTGACAGAAGCCATCCATAATATGAGGCATGAAGTGCTTCAGCTAGAGAAAGCTCTTTGTCACTCAGCTTTTCCCGCGCATAATCCCGGGCAAGGTCGTGTAAACGCGAGCGTTTGTTTTTTCCATCAAAGATAACGAGGTTACTCTTGATCAAGCTCGAAAGCGAAGCCTTTGCATTTTCATCCTGCCAAAGAGTTTTTAACACCTCCAGATCAAAGTCGGCCGGAAAAACCGCCAGCCTTCGCCAACGTTCTTTCAGTTCGTCGCTCAGGCGTTCATAACTCAAATCAAACGAAGCCTCGATAGACAAATTCTCACGATTCGGATCTGCCAGCCGCAAGCGCTCTTTTCGATCGGAGTATTTCTGAATCAGGCTTGCCGCATCTTCAGTTATGTCCTCTGCCAAAATACTCGCCAGCGGCGACAAAGCCATCGGCAGGTAACCCGTCAGGCGGGCGAGTTCATCGGCTTTCCCGTCAAAACGTCTTTCTTCGGCAATCGAATAAAGCAGGTTAATCGCGTCTTTTGGCAGCATCTGCTCGATCTCTTTGCTATATCCTCCCGTCACATTAAAAGTCGCGCGGGAGGTTATCACCACAAACGCTGTCTTTTGATTCAACGACTCGACTTGGTCCCGGTCTCTGGCGTTATCGAAAAAAAGAAGCGTTTTGTGTTGATTCAAAAGTGAAATATAAAGACCCTCAATCTGTTCTGAAGGCAAACTCGGCACGTTCGGTTCAAATGCTCTAATAACTTCGAGCATCGCATCATCCGGCGACAAGGCATTTGCCAGACCCTGCATATCGACCCTGATGCGGGCCTCAAATTCGTCTTTTACTTCTTCGATAAATTTCAAAGCGAGTTCCGTTTTGCCGACTCCGCCAGTTCCATGCAAAACAAAAGATGTCTTACCGTTTTGTTTCTCTCTGCGCAAGACACTCAATTCGTCTTCCCGCCCGACAAAACCTTTTGCCGCCGGAATGTTGGAAGGCAAAGTCTGCGGCTTTTCAGCCTCGAACACATTAGTTATATTGACCGGCGCTTTGGGATCGTTTATTTGAGCGCCAAGATTTTTCGCGGTGGTGTCCGACATATGTTTTAGGAGAATGTGTTATTCAAATTAATTGGGCCGGTAGGATTATTTATCACAGCACCGATATTTTTTGCGTTGATAGTTATTCCCATAGGCTTAAAAGCTTCTTCCAGTTCCTTAACCAGATCTTTATTATCGACCAGCTTTTTATCGATCTCGGCCCTGATCTCAGGCTTCGCACCTAATTTTTGAGTTACCTCTTCGGCTGTAGTTAAATCATTTAAACCCAGCGTAATTATTTCCTGCTGAAAAAGTCCGCGAAAATTTTCTGCTAAGTCTTTGCGAGAATCAAAAAACGCTTCGACGGTTTTTTCAGCGACTTTTTCCCCGGCTTTTTGTAAGTATGGCGCGAGAAAAACTCCTAATGCTGTGAGAGTGAGCGGGTCCATAGTTCCTCCGTTTTTAGGTGTAAATTTTATACTAAATTTCATCAGCTATCACGATATTTTCTCGCGGCGGAAATGCCGTCATCAAAACGTAGTGCGCCACGGCTGAGACTCCAAAGCCGACAAACCAGGCATAGTCGAATATTCCTTTTGTATATTCCGACAGAGTATTAGGATCGCTTTTCAGATCGATGCCATACCCAAACCAGTAGACGGCCAATACGATCCACCAACTCCAGGCGAGGAAACAGCCCAGAAGTGTGGCGACGACCGCGCGCCAGTTCCAGCCGCCTGCATATTTGTACCTGCCTTCCGTGCGATAGAGATCGCCAAGATCTAATTTCTTTTTCCTCAACAGCCAATAGTCGACGACCAATACCCCGGCGATCGAACCAAGCCCGCCGGAATAACCTACCAGCCAATCAAAAATATAAACGCTGGCATCGGACAAAAGCCGCCACGGCTGGATAAGGATGCCGACGATGCCGGTGATCAATCCGCCGGTGCTAAACGATATCCAGCGCGGAAAAGCGTTGGCGAAATCATTGGCGGGCGACACGACATTGGCGGCGATGTTTACTGAAAGCGTCGCGACAATAATGGTGAACATCGAGATGGCCACTACCAGCGGCTGCGAGAATTGCCCGACCAGTTTTACCGGGTCCCAAAGCTCGTCCGGCTTCATATGCGGAAAAACAACGACTGCTGCCGAGGTGATCAAAATTCCCATCGCGGCAAATAGCACCATCGTCGTCGGCAGCGCCACGACCTGGCCGACCGCTTGTTCTTTCTGGCTTCGCCCGAACCGTGTAAAGTCAGGCATATTTAGACTTAGTGTCGCCCAAAAGCCGATCATCGCCGTCAGCGAAGGAATAAAGACCCGGTAAAATTCCGACCACGAATGAAACTTGCCGGGCTCGTGCAGTAAAAATCCGACGCCGCCCGCCTGCCACAATATCCACGCCAGCAGTACGGCGGTCATCACCAGCACGAATGGCGCTGCCCAATTTTCCACGCGCCTGAGCAGGTCCATTCCGCGGTAGATGATAAAAATATTCATTCCCCAAAACAGCAGGAACGAAAGCCATTCGGTCGGTGTGTGGCCGCCGATCTCGCCGCCGAGCAGATTGTTCCAGCCGGGAATGATCGAGCCAAAGAAAATGTGTATCGCCTGGCCGCCTATCCACGCCTGAATGCCAAACCACCCGCACGCCACGATCGCGCGCATCAGCGCCGGCAGGTTCGAGCCGTAGGTGCCGTAGGCCGCGCGCGCAAAAACCGGAAACGGAATGCCGTATTTTGTGCCTGGGTGTGAGTTGAGCAAAATGGGAACCAGCACAATGATGTTGCCGAGCAGGATAGTGATCAGCGCCTGCCACCAGTTCATCCCGGCAGAGATCAATCCCGAAGCCATCATGTAGGTCGGGATGCAGTGCGCCATCGAGATCCACAGCGCCGCATAGTTATACGTCGTCCAGTTGCGCTTTTCTATCGCCACCGGCGCCAGGTCTTCGTTATACAGCGGGCTCGCGCTTATTTCCTGCAGGGCTTCGGGCTGGAGTTCGACCCGGCCGTCTTCGTGTTGGATGGTTTCGCTCATAATAGTTTTCCACTCTACCTGAACTTTTTTTATTAGAGCTGTTCGCTAAAGGAAAGGACAACTTGGGTCTTTCACCTCACTATTGTCCTTACTTCTAAAACCGCTTTCAAAAACACCGCTTCTGATTAACTGATCTTAGTAAGGCTGTTCACATTAATGTGCGGCCAGGCGATCGTCTGACCCGAAAGATCGGATTTGATCGGAAACTCGATCATGATCCGCTGCGAGTATTGGAGCTGCTGCGTTATGTTGCCGCTTTCGTCTTCGACCGTTTCCACCCAAAAGATCGCGTCGAACTGCGTTGGATTAGCGTTGGTCTGTAGCGAAGCAATGTTGCTGATCCCGCCCTTGTTTTGTGTGCTGACCTGAAGCGTTGTCGTCTTTGTGACCTTTAGCCCGTGTTTCGCCTCTTGCTGGGCGAGATAGTTGATAAGCGTTTGATTGGGCTTGGTAGGATTAAAGTCGGGAAACTCGAACGGAAACAGGTAACCGTCGGTGTATCCGCTTGCGTCCGGCAGATCGCCCGTGGGCAAACCGCTAAACAAGGGATCTATCACCGGCGGGCCTTCGCTGACAAACGAATTGCCCATCGCCTCTACCGCATCGCCGTGCGGCACGCTCGCTATCCGAAAGATATCGTAACCGGCGTTTCTGGTGGAAAATTCCAGCGATTCCCAAAAGCCGCATTCGACGTGCATCAGCGAATTATCGCGCGAATCCTGGATGGTGGTGGCATATTGCAGGGTCGGAATATTCTCGATCACCGTCAGCCCCCGGTTGGGAGTAGTGGCCGGCACGGCGTTAATTATCAAGGTTTCGGTGTACGGCGCGACGAGCAGGGTAAATTCTCCCTTTTGATTCGGCACCGCGATCATGTTAAATCCGTTCGCTCCCTGCCAGGTGCCGACAAGGCCCGTCAAATTGCCGAAATTGATCGCCGGGCCGATGATTCTTACATTATTTACGTTGGACATTGGAAATTATTCTCCTTGAGATTTTTGTTTTTCAGTATGATTTCGTTCTTAAAATTATCAAGTGATGGTCAAATACCATTCGGAATAGATGATAACTGATAGATAATAGAGGATAGATCGGATCTTTCAGTTATTATCTATGATCTCTCATCTATTTCCGAATAATTGCTCTCCGCGAATTCAACTTATTCTCGACAGATCCGCTTTATAACAGCGCAAAATCAACCGCGTATTTTGCGTGGATCATTGTCGTGTCAAAAACCGGCTCGCTGCAATCGTCCTGTTTGATAAGTAAAGGAATTTCCGTGCAGCCGAGGATAATACCTTCAGCGCCTTCTTTATTCAAACGGTTTATTATTTCCAGGTATCGCTGTTTTGTTTCATCGCGATAAATTTCTTTGCCCAGTTCGTCAAAGATCGAATTATGAATAAAATCGCGGTCCTCTTTTGCCGGCACGATCGTCTCGATACCAAACGTCAGCAGCCTGTTCTGGTAAAAATCATTATCCATGGTGAAGCCCGTTCCGAGCAGCGCCACTTTTTTACCGTTTTGCTTCTCGATCTCTTTGGCTACGGCATCCACGATGTGAAGCACCGGAATGCCGACACTTTCCTGGACCGTTTCGGCAACGATATGCATTGTGTTTGCGCATAACACGATCGCTTCCGCGCCGATGCTTTCGAGCCTGGCGGCGATGTCCGATAGGCGTTCGCCTATGGCCTGCCAGTTACTTTCATCTGCCCAGGCCTTTATCTCGGCAAAATTCACTGAATAAAGAATAAGCTCGGCCGAAGCCGAGCCGCCCAATCTCTCAGCGGCCATCTTGTTGATGTAGCTGTAATAGTCGACCGTTGAAACCCAGGTTGTTCCGCCTATCAGTCCGAGTTTTTTCATATCACTTTCCCGATCACACTTTTTATAATCTTTTAAGCATGGTGTAAGCAGTTCCTTTTTCACCGGCTATTTCAAATCCGTGTCTTTGATAAAGCCTTACCGCCGCATTCAATTTATCCACGCTTAGAGATATTTTTTTGACCCCGTCACTTTGGAATCTTTCAAATATTTTTTCTAACAACCGGGTGCCAAATCCCCGGCCGCGAAAATCCGCTTTGATCGCCATGCTGAGTTCAGGTGTATTTTCATCGACAAACCCGTAGCCTTTTTCTTCACCGCAAAGCAAGCGCGCCCAAACCGCGCCTATCAATTGCCCATCTTTTACCAAAACAAAAGCCAGATCGCCGTTCTTACCGAAATTCTTTACGTATTTCGAAAGGTAAGGCTCATGAACGACAGACTCAGGCAGCTTTTCCTCGCCCTCGGGAACGAAGATGGCTTCATGCAGCATGTCGAACAGAAAGTCATACTCGTCCTGTCTTATCTCACGAATCTCAACATTTACTTTTTTAGCTGCCATTTCGTCCGCGTGTAGGCGATGCGAAAATTATTCTTCTGCGCATTTTTCTGCGATTGGCTGCCCGGCGCGGTGACCATCATCGCCAGTGTGCAGCCGCTCTCCGCGGCATACGTGAGGCGCGACCGCAGCAAAGCATTTTGCGCGCCGAGATTTCGCCCTTCGGGGATCGTGCTGGCGCCGGCCAAAACGGCTACCTCACCATACATAAGGAGCATGCCGGCCGCGATCGCTTTGCCCTCATGCTCGGCCAGAAAAGGCGACGCGCCCGTACTGTTGGCGCCGATCCGTCCAAAGGTGAGCATAAAATCCGAGAGCCCGTCGGCCTCGGTCGCCCAGCCGCCGGCTGACGTCGCCGCCCACAAGTCGATCTCATCGCCGGCGACTATCCGCGTCGAGATCTGGCCATTGATCGGCGCGGAACTTACCATATTCTGCTCAGGTGCCGGCTCCAGGGGTTGAAACAAAACGTTGGACAATTCCAGGGGCTGATAACCCCTGGCGTTTAAGAGCGATAAAAGTGAAGGGTCGCCCATCGGGCTTACCTCATGAAAAACCGGGGCGGAGCGCGAGGTAAAAAACATCTCGATCTGTTCCAACTCTGCGTCGCCTATTTCATCAAACAACCCCAGCCCGAATGTCTGAGTACACGGCGACTCTACCCCGTCGAACATCGCGTACGTGCCCGCTATCTCGATCCATTGCGCCCCGCTTTCCGGGTAAAGCTGCGCCCGCGATTCGACAAAGCCCGCATTGGCGCGCGCCTCGGTCCGCTCCAGTTTTTGCGAAAGAGTTTTGTCCGAAAATATCGTCATATTTATTTTTATATAAAGCCGGAAAGATCACTTCAACTTATTTCACTAACCACAGGCATTATTTGTCTTGATCGCTGCTTCGCGTTTAGCGAAGCTTTTTCAAACAAACATCCGAAAGGCTTTTTCATCTCGTCGCCAAACCGGATGATCGTGCGTTCATCAAAACCGTCGAGATTTTAGGGCTGTCTTGATCAATTCTTGAGGCCAGCTACCAACCGCTCGAATATTGCTCAACACTCGCTAACCGCAGCCATCCAAATAACCAAGCCAAATCTTTAGCCTGCCAGAGTTTTATCAAACCTTACATACTTCGCGGCTTCTAATTCGAATTACATATCGGGGATCCAATATGCCTTGTTATTATTTATAACCTTTTTTAGTCCCTTGGACGGTAGTTCTGTTTCTTTGTAGCCTAAATACGTAAAATGATAAGCATCGGTTATAACGGTCCTAAACCACCCGTTGTCATTCAAGACCTTTTCACAATTATCATTACAAATTTTTGCTCCCTTATTATTGACGTCGATCGCGAGCCCTAAATTGTGTTGTGAAGCTCCGGGAATTGCATAGGAACGCATATAGTAACGTTTATTTACAACTATCCATTCCTCGGTTTTTCCTTGTAAATCCGAAGGCAAATTATTGTTCCAATTATCTTCGGTTTGCTTGTACGTTCTCAAAGACCAATCATTGTTTATACCGCTCGTGCAGTTGCCCGGGTCATTGCAATTTCTTGCTACATTTATGTAACCACCTAATTTGCTGAAAACATTTTCCAAGGAAATCTTGGCGGTGCTCTGTAAGTAAAAATCCCCGAAACTAAATTTGTTAGTGGCAACCTTGAACTGACCGGTAAATTTAGTTACTGCAGCCTCATCTTTAAACCGGCATGTGTCGGAAAATGTAGCCATTTTCGAAATATAGACTGCACCATACTCTTCCAAAATAGCTTTTTCAACAGCTTTGGAGGGATCGCAGGCTATAGGTTTTCCGTCAAAAGATTTAAGTGTCTTGAAAAACTGCAGAAAGTTTACCGGCTGCTGAGCAATAGAACTTAAAGTTAGAAAGAAAACTAAAAAAATGGTTAGTGTGATTTTCATAGTGAGAGCCCTTCTTTATCATTAATATTCAAAAAACTACTAAATATTCACGCACGTTCCGCGTTTTAAGAATTGCCCGCTGCCTTTATCGACGAGGCATTCGCCGTTCTCGATCACCACGCGTCCGCGCGAAAGAACGGTCTCGACCGCGCCTTTTACTTTTTTGCCTTCGTAGGTGCAGTAATCGACGTTCATGTGCTGGGCTTCGAGCGTGAGCGTGTGTTCTTTTTCCGCGTCGAAGATAACGATGTCCGCATCGGAACCGACGGCAATCGTACCCTTGCGCGGAAACAGCCCGAACATCTTGGCCGCCGCGGTCGAGGTCAGCTCGACAAAGCGATTCAGCGAAATCCTGTTTTCCACCACCCCGCCGTTATAGATCAGCGACATTCGGTATTCCACGCCGGGCGCGCCGTTCGGGATCTTCGAAAAATCGTTCCTGCCCAGTTCTTTTTGCTCCTTCATGCAGAACGGGCAGTGATCGGTCGAGATCACCTGCAGGTCGTCCATCTTCAAACCTTTCCACAGGTCGTCCTGGTTCCATTTTTCGCGCAGCGCCGGCGTCATCACATATTTCGCGCCCTCGAAATCTTCGCCGTAATCGTCAATGGAAAGGAAAAGATATTGCGGGCAGGTTTCGGCAAAGGCCGGAATGCCGCGGTCGCGCGCTTCGCGTACCTGATTTAGCGCGTCGGAGCACGAAAGGTGCACGATATAAACGGGCGATTCCGCCATCTCGGCGATGGCAATGGCGCGGTGAACGCCTTCGGCTTCGGCGACGGTCGGCCGCGTCAGCGCGTGGTATTTCGGCGCGGTCCGCCCCTGCGCCAACGCGCGTTTTACTATCTCGTCGATCACGATGCCGTTTTCGGCGTGCATACAGACTAAACCGCCGCGCGCGCCGGCCGCCGACATCGCGCGAAAGATGGTCGCGTCATCCGCCAGAAAAACGCCCGGGTAGGCCATGAAAAGTTTAAAGCTGGTGATGCCTTCGTCCATCAGCTTATACATTTCCGTTTCCCGGCCGTCTTCGAAATCGGTGGTGATCAGATGAAAGCCGTGGTCGATGACGGTTTTGCCCTCGGCCTTGGAGTGCCAGTTATCGACCGCCTGGATCATCGATTCGCCTTTGTACTGCACCGCAAAATCGATGATCGTCGTCGTGCCGCCAAACGCCGCCGCGCGCGTGCCGGTAAAAAAATCGTCCGACGCCGACGTGCCGCCAAATGGCAATTCCATGTGCGTGTGCGGATCGATCCCGCCGGGTATCACCAGCTTGCCGCTCGCGTCGATCACCTTGTCGGCTTCCATGTCCAAACTCGCGCCGATCACCGAAACCTTTTCACCGTCGATCAAAATATCGGCATGGTAATCATCCACCGCGGTCACCACGCGGCCATTTTTAATAAGTGTTTTCATAATGATTATCTGTTATTGACGAACATCATAATTATCCCGAATACCCAGAAACCTATCCCGGCCCCGCCCACGATCAGGCACCATGTTATCCGTCCATCGTATTTCATCGAGCCGCCGGATCTGTTTATCAGGCGCCAGGCTTTTAATGCATTTCGTATCGCTATCAGCGAACCCAAGCCCGCCAGCCAAAAAATAGAAAACCAGACTCCTTTTTTTAACAAGCTATCTACGGTTTGCTCTTCTCCCTGAAGATATCTTTTCATTTTTGGTCAGTTTGCGAAATAGCCTAATTCTTCGGGTACGGCAACACGCCCGCTTCCCATTTGTTAAATTCCCCGCGCAGACGTTCGAACGTTTGCGGCTCTTTGTCCTTATAATTTGCCTGCTCGCGCTCGTCGGTCGAAAGGTCGAAGAGAAATTCGTTCTTTCCCTCGCGGATATATTTCCATTTGCCGCTGCGCGCGGCTCCCTGCGCACGGATCCGCCAGAAAAATGTCCGGTCATAGAGGCCGCGCCTGCCGCTCAAAACCGATCTCACATCTTCGCCGTCGAGCGGGTATTCCGGCGCCGGTTTTGCGCCCGCCGCGGCGATCATCGTCGCCGTCCAATCCATCGTAATGACAGGCTGGTCGCTCTCGCTTCCGGCTGTGGTGACTCCCGGCCAGCGAACGATGCCCGGCACACGCACGCCGCCTTCGCGAACGTTCATCTTTTGGCCCGTGAACGGCCAGTTGTAGGAAAACCGCTCGCCGCCGTTATCGCTGGTGAAAATTACCAGCGTGTTGCGCTCGAGTCCGGCGGTCTTCAGAGCGTCAAGCACTTTTCCTATTCCATCGTCGAGGCTTTTCATCATCTCGGCATAAACTTTCAGCGAACCCCCGCTTCTGAAAGCTTCCGGGCCGAGGCCCAGTTTCCTGCTGACGGCTTCATCCTTCGGGCCTTCCCACGGCCAATGAGGCGCGGTGTAGTGCAGGCTAAGATAAAAAGGCTTTTTGTGCGGGCGGCGAATGTAATCCACCGCCCGGTTGGTCAGCAGATCGGTGATATAACCCACGCGCTCTACGGGAACTTCGCCTTCGAAAAGATCAGGGTCGCCCGTCATGTCCGTATGCGAAAAAAAATCTCCCGCGCCGCTCATGATTCCAAAAAATTCATCGAAACCGCAGCGCAGCGGCCCGTATACCGGCAGGTAGCCAAGATGCCATTTACCTATCAGGGCCGTCTCGTAACCCACCGCCTTGATGAGGGACGAGACCGTGGGATGCTCCGGCGAAAGGCCGACGGTTTTGGTGCGTTCGCCCAGCTCTTTACGTTCGGTGATCGGCTCTTCCAGGCCGACCGGCAGCCGGGCCGGATAACGTCCGGTAAGAAACCCGACGCGGGTCGGCGTGCAGACAGGCGCGGCCGAATAGGCATTGGTAAAACGCATCCCCTCGAGCGCGAGGCGGTCCAGATTAGGCGTCCGGTAATCGGGCCGCCCGTAGCAGCTCAGATCTCCCCAGCCCAGATCATCGGCCAGGATAAATAAAATATTCGGCCGCTCCGCAGCCTCGACCCGTGAACCCAGGATCGCACTTGACAGGGCAGCCGCTCCCAGCGCGCCGCCGATGAATTCCCGGCGTGTTTTCATAATTTTTTATCAGCCACAGAGTTCACAGAGAATTTTACAGGGATGAGGGGATGAGACGGTTTGCAGTAAACATCGGCTGCCAAGTGCCTACCGCCGTTGCCTACATTTCTTATCCTGTTCATCTAAGTCTATCCCTGTAAATTTTTACACTAATTCTGGCTCACAATATCGCCTTTGACCGGCGAGTATTCCGTTTTGGCGGCGGTCTTGCTGACATCGCGGCGCACCATTATTTTTTCAAAGAAAACCTTCATGCTGTTTTCCGCTTCAAAAAGCGTCGTGCCCTGGACCTGGTAATGCAGGTGCGCCTCGCTCGAGTTGCCGGAGTTTCCGCAGAGCCCGATGACGTCCCCCTTCTTTACCTGCTGGCCGGTACGCACGCGGGTGCTGTCGTATTTCAGGTGCGCAAAGACCGAAACCTCGCCGTTGGGGTGTTTTATCATCACCACATTTCCCACCGCCATCAGCGGGTTCATCACGCCGGGAACATTGTTCTTGATGCCGGTCACAACGTCCGTCACTACGCCGTCCGCATCGGCGGTGATCTCCTGCCCGAAGGCGTAATAATCTTCATTTACCTTTCCGTCGCCTTTGTGAGTTTTGCCCTCGGCGTCGACCTTGACGATATCGAAAGCAAAACGCTGTGTGGCCGCATCCTGATGATAATTCTGCTCGCGGGTGTCGCCGCCCCAGAAGACAAACCACTCGCCCTTAAACGGCAGCGCGAGCACGGTCTTGTTGCGCGAAGTATTCTTTGCCTTGGGCGGCGTTGGCGGGTTTATGCTAAGCCCGCCGATCTTGCCTTCGCCGTCGAGCGCCACCAGCATGTCCATCTTCGCTTTTTCAAAATCCACCGGGAAGACCGCTATCGAAGTTCCGACAAAATTCGGCGTGCCGAGTTTTACTATCTTGCCGAGATCTTTATGACAACCGTCCAAAAACTCTTTCAGCTCATTGCCGGAAATGTCGCTTTTCATCGCCGCATTGAATTGCCCTTCGATCTGCGCGTAATCTTTCGCGTTATAGACGGCCATGATCAGATCGGCCATCTTCTGCACTTTTTCCACGGGAGTTTGCGCGAAAACCATTATCGATAAAAGTAGAGTTAGAATTGAAATTCTTAATAATGTCATCTTTTTTTAAATTGCCACTAGCTTTAGCTAGTGGTTAAGATCCTAGAAGAAATAACCCGGCTTTAGCCGCATTCAATTTCTAAAACCCGCTCTTTCCATAAACTCTTCATACTCATTATCTCTTATATGCTGAAATACAGCGGGCCTGATATTTTCCGTCAACATCGGTTTGCGATTCTTTGTTGACCAGACAAAATGTATCCAAACTTTAACCAATGCATAGATGGAAGAATTTGGCTAAAGCCTTGTTATTTTGTTATTCAGTAACCACTAGCTAAAGCTAGTGGCAATTTATAAGATGGGTGTAATTTATTTGTCTTTACACTCATAACAAATATTTGACGGATACATTGGAAGATTTTCCCCACAGACGCTGCACATATTCCGACTTTTTTGTGTTTTTAAGATAAGGCGTATGTGAAATCTCCTTTTTTTGAATTTTAGGCTCAGATTCTACTTCTTTAAAAGTAATATTTTTAGGGTTCTTAAGACATATTTTTATATGATCTTTTGAACGCCATTTTGCCAATCTTAATACTGCAATATGGACAAATTTTATATGTTATTTGCTTACAATCGTTATGGCAATGAGCTTGTAGCTCCACGCTGGCTATAGGTTTACGACAATATTGACAAATAACTTAAGGTCTAGACATTCTTTACCCTCTGTGTTCTCTGTTGCCACTAACAAAGCGCAAAGCCGGCATCCATCGCCTCGACCATTTCATCCACGTGCGCCGTGGTCGAATTGAGCATCAGCCCGGTGCGGATAACGTTGCCGTAAAGCCCGCCTTTGCCGATCAGCACGCCGCGCGCTCGCGTTTCCTCAAAAACTTTCAGCACCGCCTCCGGGGCAGGTTCTTTTGTCTTGCGGTCTTTGACCAGTTCCAGGCCGAGCATCAATCCCATCCCGCGAACGTCGCCGATAATGGCATATTTTTCCTGCAGCTCCAGCATGCGTTTCAGCAGATAATCTCCCACCACGCGCGCGTTGGTGCGCAGATCATCTTCTTCGATGACCTTGATCACCGCCAGGCCGACGGCAGCCGAAACCGGGTTTCCGCCAAAGGTCGAAAATGTCAGTCCCGGAAATGCATCGGCCACTTCGGGCGTGGCAATGGTCCAGCCGATCGGCACGCCGTTACCCATTCCCTTGGCTGAGGTGATGATGTCCGGCTCGACGCCCCAATGTTCGATACCGAACCACTTGTCGCCCGTGCGTCCCCAGGCCGCCTGCACCTCGTCCGAAATGAACAGCCCGCCATGACGCCGCGCGATCTCGGCCACCCGCGGAAAATACTCCTTCGGCGGGATGATAAAACCGCCTACGCCGAGGATCGTCTCCGCCATAAAGGCGGCGATCTTACCCGTGGTAGTGGTGTTGATCAGCTCCTCGACATCGTCCGCACAGGCAACGCCGCACGACGGGTATTCCAGCTTGAACGGGCAGCGGTAGCAATAAGGCGCAACCGCGTGAACGACCCCCGCCACCTGTGACGCGATGGGCTTCCAATTAGAGTGCCCGATCGTCGAAAGCGCGGTGGCTGAGCGCCCGGCGTAACTGTGGCGCAGCACCACGATCTCGTTGTTTCCCGTGGCGATCTTGGCGGCAAGAATGGCCGTGTCGTCCGCCTCCGTACCGCTATTGGTAAAGAAAGATTTCTTTAGCCGCCCCGGTGATATCTCGGCCAGCTTTTCCGCCAGGTCGCCCTGCGGCCCGTTGGCGTAAAGCGTCGAGGTATGCGCAACGGCGTTCACCTGGTTTATCCAGGCTTCATTCACGCGCGGATTGGCGTGGCCCACGCTGACCGTCAGCACTCCGCCGAAACAATCCAGGTATTTATTACCCGCATCGTCCCAGACGTGGCTGCCCTCGCCCTTTACCAGCGCGATCGGTTCCTGGTAGTAAGTGGCCACCGCCGGGAAAAGAAATTCCTTGTGCTTGCGCACGGCTTCGGAGACTGTCGATTTTTGTTCTGCTTGATTCATACATTATCTCTTTATTTAATGGTCATCGAGTCTTTGTGTCATTTCCTTTATTAATTCCACTTGAGATTTCGGATTCCATCCGTGTCTTCCGGTACGGCTGTACATTATCCAGCCGCCGTATTTTGGCTCGGTTTTGGTCAAAAGATCGTCGAACAGATGGACGGCGTTATTTAAGAAATAATCGTCCTGTTCGCCGACCCAAATATGCAATTTACCCTTTAGTTTTGGCGCAAGTATCTGCCAATTCTGTTCGATCACCATTCGCAAATCATACTTTTTCCATTGGTTGGCGACTTCGCTGTTGATTTTACCAGTTTTCGCGTCCCACAGCGGAACGGGACGGCCGTCCATACCGCGCGTACTGTAGACGGCATTCCATGCGCCCCACTGTCCCCCCGACATCGTATAACTATCTCCTGCGCCGAGAACGTTTTCTTTCAGGCACTCGAGCCGCATGGTAAATTGCGTATCGCCGTTCGGCTCGCGCGCGCTCGGACGATCAAACCCTTTGGCGTTAACGTACGCATTTTTGTCTTCGTAAATATTTACCAGTTGATAAGCGCGAAAATCGAGCGGATCGGGAAACCCCGACCAGGTGCCATTAAAATGATCCGGGTAAAAAATTTGCAGTGCGAGTGAAACCCAGCCGCCCGTCGAACCGCCCGTAAGAAACCGGGCCTCCGGTTTTCCGATGGCGCGAAATTGCTTTTCGATCTGCGGGATCAATTCCTGTATCAACGCGTCGCCATAAGGCCCATTGTTTGCGGAGTTGATCTGATAGGAATCGCCGTAAGGGCCGTCGCCGTCAAGCTGCACACTAATCATTCGCGGGGTGTCGTCGGCCAGCCATTGTTTGCGAAACTCCCTCACCCACGGCCGGGCATTTGATCTTTCAGCTTCCTCGCTCATCAGTTCCTGAACGAGCGAAAATTTATTGCCGTAGCCGCCAATGCGAATCAACAGCGGATAACGCCGGGTCCGATTGCGCTCGTAATCTCGCGGTAGAATAATCCCCGCCCGTAGAAAGATCGGCCGGCCGTGAAATTTACTCAGCAACTGTGATTGAATTTTGACAAATTTCACATATTCGGTTTCCGCAGGCATCTGTTCGGGCGGCACGACCTGGGTTAACTCAAGTTTGATTCTTCCGCCGAGTTTGGGGTCTAATCTGATCTTTCGAACTGCGCTATATAAATTACCGGGAGCATTGAGCGAGCGCAGGTCATTGTTAGTGTCAAACAATGCTTGCACATAATAATCTCCGGCGGGCAATCCAGCCAGGTTTTTTATCGGATAGGCGATCGAACGATTGTCGATCGTTACTATGTTCGAGCCGGGCGCAAAATTTACCACATCCTTCGCCAGTATCGGCGGCGCGTTTAAACCAACGTCGTCATCGGCCAGCCGCGGCTCAGGATTTTCCAAATTGAGAAAAATAAACAAACGCCCGTTTTGCGGAGCAGAGATCAGCCCGCGGACGATTGTTGTTTCAAACCGCAGCGTGGTCGTCTGCGCCGAAACGGCGAGCGAAAAAAGAAGCAGGAATAATAAACAAGTGGAAGTTCTTCGAAGTAGGATGTTTCGATTTTGTTTCATTTTGGCTCCTGAAAATTCTTACCGTCTAAGTTGGCATTTTACGATTCAAAATATGCCGATAGAAGTGATTTATTACTAAAGTTTTTGCCCGTCTTCGCTCCGCGCTAAAATTAAAACGAACACATCTAAATATTTACAGGATATACAATTAACTTTGCGAATAATAGCAGAAATAGGGTCACAATGGAATGTTTTGAACCTTGGGTGTTGTCCTAAAGTTATGGTGCTGAGAAGAGAAATGTCATTCGGAATAGATGATAACTGATAGTTGATAGAGAATAGATCGAATCTTTCAGTTCTCAGTTATCATCTTTTATCTACTTGCGGATGATGCCAGCACCACAGCCGCGCGAAACGATCTGACAAAAAAAGTTCAGAGTTCAAACTTCAGTTGTCTTTTATCTCAAACAAACAAGCTGAAGGCTGAACTCTGAACCGTTTACTCAAACTCCCTTTAAAACAAAGAGCCTTTGTCGTCCTTGCCCATCATCGCCTTGCGGACGAGCGGGATCGGCGGGCCGCCGTATGACAGGAACTGGTCGTGAAACTGTTTCCACGCGCTGCGCCCGCCGCGCGAGGCGCACCAATCTTCGCGGAGTTTTTTGATCATCAGCTTGCCCATAGTGTAATTCAGATAGGCCGGATCGTAAGTTCCGCGGGCGGCTTGCTGCTCGGCGTTGCCTTCGTCCTGCATGCCTTGCTCGATAAACATCTTCTCCGATTCCTTGACCGTCATTCCCTTGGTGTGCAGACCGATGGTCGAAATAAAACGAATGTTGCGCAGCAGCGCTTCCTGCAATTGCCCGATGTGCGTTTCGGGGTCGCCTTCGCCCAGGCCGGCGTCCCACATCATCTCTTCCGTGTAATGCGCCCAGCCTTCGGCATAAGCATAGCCGACAAAAACCTGGCCGAATTTTGACTGCGAGCGATTGGCGTGAAGAAACTGCAGAAAATGTCCGGGATAGCCTTCGTGGACCGACGTGAACAGCAGGCTGGTTCTTCCCGGCAGATAATCCTGTTGCTTTTTCTCCGGCCAGGCCGGGTCCGGCGGCGCCACATAATAGGTCGACGGCTGCCCGGTTTCATACGGGCCCGGAATATTTATATAAGCAAAATTCGAAGCTTTATACGCCGGCGCCAGATCAACCTTGCACTCTTCGGTGCCGGGAATGCTGACGATGTCTTTTTCCTGAAGAAATTTTTTCAGGTCGCCGAGCTGCGCAGTCGCCGCTTTGACGATGTCTTTATCGGCCTTAATGGCGGAAACTTTATCGCTGCATTCTTTCAGCGTTTTGCCCGGTGCATATTTATCACACTCCGTTTTGAGCGCGTCGAGATTTCTTTGCAGGTCTTGTTTAGCGATCTCTTCGAGTTTTGCCAGATCTATATCGACGCCTTCGGTAGCTTTCAGCATCCAGGTAAAAAGCTTATCGCCTAAAGCAAAGCTTTCCGGGCTGGGAGTTCCGTTCTCCTTGGAAAGCCATGCCTTAAAATCTTCGACGGCCTTTATCGCCAGGTCGTTAGCTTCCTTGAAATCTTTTTGCAACTGCTCGTCTTTGACCGGTTCAAAAATTTTAGGAACATCTTTGTGATAAAAATCCGCTAAACCGCCGATAGAGGTCAGCCCGATCTTGGTCAAAGTCGGCGCCAGTGGAAGTTTCAAATTCTTCTTGGCCTGCTCGAGCGCGCCGGGGACATTTTTCGCGTATGCGGTATAGGATTTAATGCGCGTTTCCAGCGGCGCATACTCGCGCGAAACATACACATCCGGGTCGAGCGAGTCACCGTAAAAGGTCGGATTTTTGTGCGGCTGGTCGGCCGTCTCGCGCCAGAAAAGGTCTTTGTCGATCTGCGCGATCAGGTAATCGCGCTCAAAGCGCTGGCGCTCATCGAGTTGCTCGTCCTTAAACGCCGATGCTTTATCGCGCTCGGCCTTGAGCCGGTCGACCTCTTTCTTCAGGCCTTCCTCGCTCCAATCGGGCAGCTTGCCGTCATACTCGTGCTTACCCTGGTATACGGCAAATGTTGGATTGGCGGCGAAATAATCGTCAATAAATTTTGCCGCGTAAGCGTCCCACTGGGCGTTCGTCCCTGTGCTGTTGGTATTTGTGTTAGCCACTTGATTTGACACCGCCGGCTTTTGTTGGCAGCCGGAAAAAAATACTGTAACTATCAAAAAGAAAACAAAACCTGCTGTAAGGCGCATAGACCTCTCCTTAACTTATGAAATTACGTGAAAACCGTTACCGAAGTTAGATTGTAAACGGGCTGCCGCCGATTTTGTTTCAACCCTTGGGAGCGCGGACGTCCCGTCCGCAAAGATCGCGCACAGCGATCTAAAAGCTCTTATTAAAAGATATTTTGCGTGATCGCGTAATGCGGACGGGACGTCCGCGCTCCTAGAGATCCACTCCTTTTACAACCATTTTTTCAACCAGCCGTGCAATTCCGTATAGAAATACCGGCTGTCTTCGGCCTTTAATATCCAGTGATTTTCCTCCGGAAAAACGATCAGCCGGCTGGGAACTTTCATCCGCTGCAGCGTCGCAAAATTTTCCAGCGAATTATTGAGCGGCACGCGAAAATCGTTCTCGCCGACAGTTACCAGGATCGGTGTCTTGAAATTCTTCGCGTATTTGATCGGGTTTTGATCGTTCCACGCTTTTTCCCAGTGCGGCGCGCCCTGATTTTTTTCGCGGTCGAAAATACTGTCACTGGTTCCCCACTGCGCTTCGGCATTGACCAGGCCGGCGTGCGACACGATGCATTTGTAACGAGTGGTAGTCGCTTCCATCCAGTTTGCCAGGTGGCCGCCATAGCTGGCGCCGGCCGCGCACTGACGTGTCCCGTCAACGAACGAAAAACGCTTGATGGCTTCATCGGCCGCTTCATTTATCTCGTCGGCGGGCGTGCGGAACGGGTCGCCTTGAATAGACTGCGCAAATTTTTCACCAAACCCGGTCGAACCCGTGTAATTCGTTAAAAGAACGATATAACCGGGCGAAGCCAGCAAATGATAATTCCAGCGCAGGCCCCAATTATCGCGCCACTGGCTGTGCGGGCCACCGTGCATCACCACCAAAAGAGGATACTTTTTATTCGGATCGAAATTCGGCGGTGTCACATACATATTGTGAATGCGCCGTCCGCCTTTGCTGGTGAACCAAAATTCTTTCACCGATTCGACATCCCATTTCGCCAAAGCTTCCGAGTTAAAACCGGTCAGTGCTTTCCCCGATTTTTCATCACCGAGGCCCAGGGTGTATATTTCCGGCGGATTTACCGCGCTGTCCCAATTAACAAAAAGCTGCGGTGTATTTGATTTAGACGCGATCGCTAAATTCGTGTAGCAGCCATTATTGAGTTCGGTCAGCGGATTAACCTCACCGCCGCCGGCTCCCATCAGGTAAATTTTTTCATGGCCGGCTTCTTCGGCGGTGAGATAGACGGTTTTGCTGTTAGACGATAACGCAAAGCTTCCCACCGACCGGTCAAAGGTTGACGTAAGAACTTTGGGCTCGCCCGGATTTGTCCAATCGACCGAGGCCAGGCGCGTCAGGTTATAGACTTTTTCGCCGAACGGGCTAAAGGTCAGATAAAGCGTTTTTCCATCGGGGCTAAATGTCGGGCGGCCATACTCTCCGTTGCCGTTGGTGATCTGAGCAGCTTCGCCGCTTGATGTAGAAATGCGGTAGGCGTTGATCTTATTTTCTTCCGAAGCGCCGGAAGCGCGATTTACCGACGCGATAAATACTACCGAATTTCCATCCGGCGCCCACACCGCATCGATGTCGTCGCTGCCGCTGCCTATGCGCCCGCCGAAGCCTTTTTCCGCCACGAGTTTTGTACCCGCCAACAGGTCTTTCGGTTTCGCGCCGTCCACAAGCTCCTGGACGATGACGTGCGTCTGCATTTCATCTATCCAACGGTCCCAGTTGCGCACGGGAAATGAATCGTAGACGCGCGCCTTGTACTTACGGTCCTTGCGGTCTTTTGCGACGCGTTTGTTGTCGTCGTCATTCATCGCGCCGGGATACACGCTGCTGATAAAAAGAAGCGCTTTGCCGTCCGGCCGCCACTGCGGATTGCGCGCGCCGGTGGAAATATTTGTCGCGCGTACGGCTTCGCCGCCGCTGATGTTCAGCACATAAATTTGATTGGCCTCGTCGGTTTCACGCTTGGCCGAAAAGGCGATGCGAGTGCTGTCCGGCGACCATGTCGCGCCGCTTTCACCTGCTTTGGTGGAGGTCAGCCGGCGCGGTTTCACGCTGCCGTCCGCCGGTACTATCCACAGGTCCGAAACCTGCTCTTTTTCATCATAAGCAGGCTCCGTCAGCGAAAACACCACCCATTTTCCATCCGGGCTCGGCACCGGGGCACCCGTGCGCTTCAACAGCCACATAGATTCGTGGGTGATCGGAACCTTGGCCTGAGCAAAAGTCTGCCATGTGAAAACTAAAATTAAACTAAAAAATAAAACTCGGAAGGTTAGGTTTTTAAAGGGACGCATTCTTCTCCTCATATGATTCAATGAAATATCTGAAGCGGGCGCAAGCGGCCCTTCCCGACTGCAAATTTATTTAGATCCTTATATTTACCTCAAGGCCGAAGCACCTCTCAGGTCGGGAAGGGTTGCTTGCGCCCGCTCTTAAATACTATTGGCCGCCTCTACAAGAGTTACCTCACTAATACAAATTTCCTTCGCGTTTGCGGCCGGTGTAATCTACATAGACCACTTTCAGTTCGGTATAAAAATCGAGCGAGGTTGAGCCTTGCTCGCGCGCGCCTACGCTGGTCGCTTTTGTTCCGCCGAAGGGAATATGCGCTTCGCCGCCGGTCGTGGGCGAATTGATATGCGTCATACCGGTTTCGATCTCGTGCACAAACTTAAATATGCGCGAAGGGTCGCCGGAAAATATCGACGACGATAAACCGAACTCGCTGTCATTGGCGACGGCCATCGCCTCGTCAAAATCTTTTACGCGCAGCACGGAAAGCACCGGCCCGAAAATTTCTTCACGCGCGATACGCATATCCGGCGTGACGTGATCAAACACCGTCGGTTCGACAAAGTAGCCTTTTTCCAGGTGTTCGCCTTCGGCTTTTTTGCCGCCGCAAAGCAGTTTTGCGCCGTCCTCTTTACCGATCTCGATATAATCCAGCACTGTTTTGAACTGTCCCTCGTCGACCGAAGGGCCAACCTGCGCCAGCGGGTTTGCGCCGTCACCGAGCACGATGTTTTTGGCGTTCTCCACGATCTTTGCCACAAATTCATCCGCCACCGAATCGATCACTATCGCGCGGCTGGTCGCCGTGCAGCGCTGGCCCGTGGAGCCGAATGCGCCCTGCGCCGTCGATTCCACCGCCAGATCCATATCGGCGTCTTCCAGCACCACGACCGGATTTTTTCCGCCCATCTCGCACTGTACTTTCGCTCCGCGCCTGGCGGCCTGCTCGTAAAGCTTCAGCCCGATCCCGGTCGAGCCGGTAAAAGAAATGGCCTTGACCGCCGGATGGCCCACGATCTCGTCACCGGCTTCCGAACCGGAGCCTAAAATTAAATTCAGAACGCCGGAGGGCACGCCGGCCTCGGTAAATATCTCGACCAGGCGTACCGCCGTGGCCGGGGTGACGGTCGCCGGTTTAAATACCACCGTGTTTCCCGCCGCCAGCGCCGGCGCTATTTTCCACGCCGGGATCGCCACCGGAAAATTCCAGGGCGTGATGACGGCGACGACGCCGTGCGGTTCCTTTATCGTGTAGGCAAAATTGGCGGGCAGTTCCGATTGAATGGTTTCGCCGTTCATCCGGCGGGTTTCACCGGCGCAAAAATCCACCACGTTGATGGCGCGGCCGAGTTCGCCGCGAGATTCGGCCAGCGTTTTCCCCTCTTCGCGGGTAAGTATCTGCGCCAGATTTTCTTTATCGGCTTCCATCAACTGCGCCGCGCGGGCGAGTATTTTACCGCGCTGCGGGGCCGGCGTGTCGCGCCAGCGCTTGAAATTTTCCCAGGCAAATTCCACCGCCATTTTTGCTTCATGGCGCGTAGCCAGCTTGACCGTACCGATAATGTCATCAGTGCAGGCGGGATTTATATTCGGGACGGTTCGCTCCGAAGACGATTCGACCCATTGTCCGTTGATAAAATTCTTATAGACAGTCATATTTTTGTTGATTATAACCCTAGCTTACATATATTAATAAGCCAAGAGAAACTTGATGCTCAAGAAAACTCCCCTCCTTACAAAGGAGGGGTGGCACGCGCTTCGCGTGACGGGGTGGTTCTTTCTCTAGCCCCGTAGGAGCGTAACATTTGTAGTTCAGTGTATCTGGAATCTTTCGAGTTCCGTAGGAACGGCATATATCGCTCCTAACGGAGCTGGGGTAATTTTTGTTATTAGCTCTATAAAAGCAAGAGCGGGCGCAAGCAACCCTTCCGGACTGCAAATTTATTTACTTGAATGTTTATTATTTATCACGCGAGCTGACCATCTCTCAGGTCTGGAAGGGTTGCTTGCGCCCGCTGTTTTATTTGAATTTCGCCGGCAGGTCTAACTCGTCATTAACAATTTGTTCCATGGAAACTCCGGCTATTTTGGCGTAAGCAAGTAATGTAAGCGGTCCCGGTACTCGACCGGCCTCATATTGGGCAATGTAACCTCTATAAATTGTGATCTCACTATTTTGATTCTGAATAGCGTTGCACATTCCGGTTTGGGATAAGCCGAGTTTCTCACGGATTCGCAATAGTTTTTCTGCCAAGCGAGTCGGCTTTTCTGTTCTTCCGAGTCCCATCAGGAATTCTTCTCCTTGACAGGAATCGGAGTTTTGCTTAAACTGCCTAAGTATTTAGGCAAAGACTTTACTTGAAAATCCCACGCCGTATTCTTTTGAATATGGCAGTGCGAGTAGTTCAAGATTTATCGCTCTTAGAGGTCAGCGGCATTACTCAGATGCTCGTTTTCAAAGATGTGGGATGTCGAACGATTTAGTTAGCATCCCTGTCAATTTTCACCGCGCCCATAATGGTGTGCGGTGAGCAACATAAATATAACACTCTTAGGAGAGAGTAAACCATGTCATCCCACAAAAATGGTAAAACTAATGTCAGGAAACCTCCCGAAGGCGGGACTCTAAACGCGAGCCTGACGGTAAAGATCGAATCGGAGTCGAGCTTTATAGAATTAGATGCGCATATGCTGGCCGGACAGGTCTTTTATATTTTGGACAAAGACTTTTCGGAAGTATTAAAAGAAAATAAAAATACGATCTGGGGAGACCTGTTAAAAACGAAGGATAGCGGGCGAGAAGAACACCTCAGAAGAGATATTGCGGGCGCCAGAGAACACTCGAAAATACCCAGCGGCGCTGATCTACACGGCCGATAAGGCTTCACGGATGAGCCCGGGCATGGGTATCAGCTACGCCAAGGCGATCGATGTACTAAGCGCCCAAGCTATCAGATTCTTTATCATCGATGCGGAAGGAAAAGCCGCGCTGGAAGATCTGAATTCCGGTACTTGCTATGTCTGCGGGATAGGTAAAACAAAAAAGAAAAGCGGCGTGTGGAACGTGCAGGTGGACTTAAAGCCGGGTAAAAATAATTTGCGGCTGGACGGCCGGAACATGACAGGCAGACATATTTTATGATCTTTTTAGGGAGCGCCGGTAATGAGGTCAGAACCGGGAGCAGTAGCGACCGGGTTTCATGCAGCACGAGCCTAAAGGGAGCAAAAAGAAACCCCTCGCTACCGCTTCGGGTTCTGACCTCATCGCTGACGCCGGCGTTAAGGAGTTCTAAATAAAAAGCCGCCCAAACAATGAGCGGCTTTCGTAACTTTTTAGGACTCCGTTGCTAAGGCAAACTGACATCCGGTGTGTGATAAACCTTTTCCACGCCGGGCCAATCTTCAATACTCTTCAGACATTCTTCGGGCGAGCCCTCGTCCGAAACTATCACCTGCAGGTAGCGGCGCAATTCATGTTCTTCCTTCGAAAGCTTTTTGGGATCGGCCCCCGCCAATTCCGGAATTTTATGGATCACGCGGCACTTTTCCGGGAGTGACTTTTTAAGGGAGAATTTCTCTCCCTTAGCGGACGTTATCGTATCGCGCCGTTCATTTAAAACCCAGCCGGGTTTTAATTTTACTTCCACGGACTTTTTGATCCCGGAATTTTCCGGTAATGGTACTGCAGGGATCATCGCTTACTTCTCGCCCTTATACTTGCGTCATCGCCTTCGCCAGGTTGGGCTGCGGCCCGATATTCTGCGTTAGCGGAACTCCCGGCCCGGCCTGCTGCGGCGTGCCTGTATCCATAAGTATCTTCCTCACTCTGGCGGGTGTCAATGGCGCGCCGTTTTTCGCTTTGGCGCGTCCCTGCAGGCAGGCCACCGCGCCGGTAACGATCGGCGAAGCGCTCGAAGTTCCGGAAAAACGCAGCGTATACCAGTTGTTTTCCGAAGCCGTTCCGCCCTGCGCGTCTCCATAACCCAGCGTGCTGACATGAAAGCCCCAGCCCTGAACATTTACGATCTTTCCGTAATTCGAGAAAAAGATGCGCGAGCGCGGAACGCCTATGTTCGAATAACCCGCGAATTGCGTGCCGAAACCGTCAATGTCGAAATAATTAGTGGGAGGAATGCCGGCGCCGACCACGATCGCGCCGCTGTCTTTTTGCAGCCCCGTGTTATTAAAGATCGGCAGATCGAAGTTATCGTTGCCGTTACCGGCCGCTTCGACCACGGTGATGCCTTTTGCCACGGCGGCCTTGATGGCGGTATAGATGTCATCCCAGTACTGCATTGCGACATATTTACCGTTCGGGCCGGTAGCCTGTAATTCGATCAGTATCACATCGCCGGCCTTTAATTTGCCGGTCGCGTTAGTGATCGCCGCCGCCGTGTTAAAGACACCATTGGTAAAAGCGGAATTAACCACCGCGGTAGCTTCCCGGCTGATGCCGACCGTGCCGAATTGATTAGAGACCGAAACCATTTCGCCTAAAACAGCCGTACCATGATTACGCCAGCCGATATCGGTAAGCATATTGCCGCCGATCAGTTGAATGCCGGCCGGCAGGTCTTCATGACGCAGGTTCCACGCGCCTTCGATATCGCAGATCGTCACGCCTTTGCCCTTGGCGCCGGCCAGCGGCCAGGCGCTCATCGCATCTATGCCGTCCGGGGCAGAGCAGAGATATCCCTGGCTGGGCTCGAAATTGCGGCTTCCCACCGCGGCGCCACTCAGGCTGGCCGGGACCGGCTTCGGCGCTACATACGCCTGCCAAACGGAATCATGTTTTTGCAGGGCCTGGGCGATCTTCTTCGCATCCGAGCCGTTCTTGGGAACTATCTGCACAAAACCGCTTTTCAGGAATTCTTCGTCGGCGCCTTTTGCTTTGAATTTCTTTATCTCGGGTTCCGGCGGCAGAGCGTTTGCTACCGCGATCCTCTCTTTTACCTCGTCAACTTTCATCTGAAAATGCGAACCCATTTTCTCAATATCAAATCTCTCCAGGATCTTGTTAAGCGATTCGGCCTCCGGTTTTGCCGCCGCCGGAGCGGCAAATTTCATCGTGTTAAAAGCCACCGGGCTCTCATATTTTAATTCTGCAATAACATAATCAGGGGTATCGGGCGTTTCAAACTCCGACATCACAAACCCGGATTTGGTTTGATACCCGAACGATTTGCCTTTACTTTTCATAAGAAGAAACTCCTTTAACGATCATAAAATCAGGGCGCTATTCCTGTGAGCGCCGGCATCTTGCCTGCCAGGCGCGATTCGTCGCGCTAACCGGGAAGGATAAGAAATATCAAATTGACCCTCTGCCAAAAGGCGCGAGCGTCTCGTTTATACTTGTTAATGAGAAAATGTTTTGAAATGTTACATTATTTCCGAACTTTCCTTATAATTTCAGAGCTTCGTATTTTTATTAAAGATGACAGAGACACGAAATTTGCGTGAGCTTTTAGAACAGCGCGCCGCGGAAAGGCCGGGGGAAATATTTTTGTTTTCCGAGGCTGACGGGCGAACCTGGACCTATGCCGAGCTGAACAAAACCGTCGATCGCACCGCTAATTTGCTAAAAGCGAATGGGATTGGCAAAGGCGATGTCGTCAGCCTGCTGATGCCCAACAGCGCGGAATATATAATCGCGTATTTCGCCTGCTTTAAGATCGGCGCCCTGGCCGGGCCGGTAAATTCCTTACTCAAAGCCGAAGAGATCCAATACGTCGTAAATAATTCGGAAGCGAAACTACTGCTCTGGAGCGCACCCGGGAGCGCAGACTTCAGTCTGCCTCGTCGGGAAGCCATGCCATTGCTAACCGGCGTCATTGAATTCAACGACGTTGATGCGGCGACCCGGGATCAAAGCGACGAACTTGAGGGAATCGAATTATCCGGTGACGACGATGCAATAATTATTTACACCAGCGGCACGACCGGAAAGCCGAAAGGCTGCCTGCTCACCCACGGTAACGTGATCGCCAATGCCCGTCAGATAACCGAGTGGCTCATGTTTTCGGAAAAAGATCGGCTGCTGACCATCATGCCGCTCTTTCACATGAACGCGGTTTCGGTGACTACTATGACGCCGCTTTACGCCGGGGGCTCGAGCGTGGTCAGCCCGAAATTCTCCGCCTCAAAATTCTGGCAGATAATATCCGACTATAAAATTACTTCCTTCGGCTCGGTCGCCACAATGCTCTCGATGCTGCTGCAAAAGTACCCGGATGGCGTGCCGGAAAATTTAGACACCGCGCAGCTTCGTTTTGCGATGTGCGGCTCCGCGCCGGTCCCGGCGGAGGTCATGAAAAAGTTTGAAGAAACCTTTAACTGCCCTGTAATAGAAGGTTACGGCCTGTCGGAATCGACCTGCCGCTCTACTTTTAATCCGCCTGATGAAAGTCGCCGGGCCGGTTCGTGCGGGAAACCCATCGGTAATGAAATGGCGGTTTTTGACGAAGAAGACCGTCCGGTCACGGACGGTGAACTGGGCGAGATCGTCCTGCGCGGCGACAATATCTTTAAAGCCTATTTCAAAAACGAAGAAGCGACCGAAAAAGCTTTTCGTAATGGCTGGTTTCATACCGGGGACATCGGCTACCGCTCGCCCGACGGTTTCTTTTACATCGCCGACCGCAAATCCGATATGATCATCCGCGGCGGAGAAAACATCTACCCGCGCGAGATCGACGAGCTTCTTTTTTCTCATCCGGCCGTGTCTTCGGCGGCGGTGATCGGCGTGCCCGATGAACTCTATGGCGAAGAAGTAGCGGCGTTCGTAGTTTTAAAGGACGGCTCCGAGATATCGGAAGACGAAGTAATAAATTTCTGCCGCGAGCGTTTAGCCGATTTCAAATGCCCAAAGTCCGTGCATTTTTTAACTGACATTCCCAAAGGCCCGACAGGAAAATTATTGAAACGTGAATTAGCGAGGATGTTTAGGGAAAAGTAAGTAACTGGGAGCGCGGACGGCTCGTCCGCAAAGATCGCGCAGCGATCTACGATACTAAGTCAGCGAAGCTGACGGCAGACTATAACTACAGGTGGAGCGCAGCGAAACCTGTAGTAAAGGCAACCCCACAATGTTTGCCGCGAGCGATGAGAACTTAAAAATTCTCGGTGCGCACGGCAGTATTAATTATGGCCTATACCCCAGGCTTACGCCTGGGGTTAAATTCTATCGTCCGCTTTTGCGGACTTCGCAAAAGAAAATAAAAACGCCCGGTCATCGCCGGGCATTCTTATAACAAAATTATTTCGGGTTCGATCTACCCGATAAACATTTCCTCGTCGGTATAAACGCGGTCGATCTGTTTTGGCGAGGGCGCCAGCAGTACTTCCAATCCTTTTCGCAAACCGGCCATTATCGCGGCGACCTCGCGCGCGGGTTGGACGATGCGTTCCTGGATAAAATCCGTCGTGTTCGCTACCTGAAGCTGAGTTTTATCTATCGTCCGGCTGACCAGCGCGACCTTGTCTTTCGCAACGACCGCCGTATGCCCGACCAGTTCTTTTAACTCGGCAACTTCTTCCTTGATCAACTCAGTCGATTCGGCCAGGTTCTTGGCCGCCGATGCGAGGTGCCCGGAAACTTCGTTAAATTGCCCGGCCATTTCCTTGCCCTGATCGCCGATCATGGTCACCTTGTCTATCAGCGGTTCGATCCGCTCTTCGACCCGGTGCACGGTTTGCACCGCCCGCCGCACCAGCAAAGCGATAAATATTACGGCAAACGCGATCACAATAAAAGATATCGCGATCACGATCGAGGCGACCATTATCCAAAAAATAGGTTCACTGGCATTCATAATCTTGGCTAGTTATTTCCGCTGTCCTGGTCTTTTACCGGATAGGTCGGGCGTTCTTCGGTATCGCCGTCGCCGACGGTTTTATGCTTTTCCTCGTAATAAGCTTTCTTACCGGCCTCCACCGCGGCCGTGAACGGGTTCGCCGTGCGCGTGGCCACTTCACGGGCGCGTCCCGCTAATTCTTCGGCTTTTTCCTGCGCGGCGCTATAAAGCTCGCCGGTCTTGTCTTTAGCTACTTCATAATATTCGCCGGCAGTCTCGCCCAGGTGCCCGGCTGCTTCACGGCCTTTTTCTAGGCCCTTGCGGGTCACATCGGCAATATCCTCACGAAGCTCCTGGCCCGATTTCGGCGCAAAAAGCAGCGCCAGAATAGCGCCTATGCCGCCGCCGATTATCAGGTAAGTAAGCTTGGTCATCGCTCCCGATTCTTCATCTCTATCGTATCCCATAGTAAATAAATCCTTTCCGGCACTAGTGCCGAACAAATACTTCTAAACTTTTCTATACCTAAATATTAACAGAAAAGAGATTAGAGGGGCAATCAAAATGTGAAATTAAGCTTAAGTGGTGCCATAAAACTCCCCTCCTTACGAAGGAGGGGTGGCGCGCCTTGCGCGACGGGGTGGTTCTTTGTGTTTACTTGTATTTCGCCGGCAGGTCTAATTCGTCATCGATAATTTGTTCGACGGATACGTTAGCTATTCTCGCATAAGCAAGCAGCACTAGAGGCGAGGGCACACGAGTCTTGATCTCAAAGGAGCCGATAGACCCTCGTTGTGTTTTCACGCCATGTCTTTCTATAGCATCAGCCATTCCAGCTTGAGACAGACCCAGCTTTTCGCGAATCCGGCGTAGTTTATCGGCTAGTTTCTTAGGCTGTTCAGCTTTAGCTTTACCCATCAAGAAAGACTCCTTGACAAGTATTTCGAACCAAGCTAAAATTGCCATTAAATAATGGTACAAGCTTAGTCAATAAATTGCGGGCCAAATTCTTTTGAACCTGGACGCAAGCGCAGATCAAGCTTTATTGCCCTTATTAGTTATCGGCATTTTCAGATGCTAGTTTTTCAAAGATGTGGGATGAGAACTAAATTTGTAAGCATCCCTGTCAAAATTACGAGTTAAATATAGCATTGTTCATCTGTATATTATTGAAATAATTTTGTAGCCGTTAAATGTACCCAACGCAGCGGCTTTTATCATTGCCTGGTTTTTATTTCTCCCGGCATAGATGAATAACAAAATAACTTTATCTCTCAAACCCGAAAAGGAAAAGAACCCCAACTATCTTTTTTGCAAAGGAATGAGCTATCCGAAAGGAGCGGAAATTTCTTATGCGTAAAAGTAAGGTCGAAGGACCCAAAAGATTAGCGGAGAAGTTACTGAGCATTCGCCTTAAATTTGGATTATCCCAGGCGAAAATGGCTGAGGCTTTGGAGCAGTACGGTGTAGAGAGACACGGGAGCTCGATACGCGCTTATGAAAATGGGGAGCGGCTGCCTCCTCCAATGGTTGCGCTCGCTTACGGCAAACTCGCTAAAGTTTCCATCGATCTGCTCATCGATGATGGAAGGGACTTGCCGAAGAGGCTTTCCGGGATAAAATAAGTCCCATAGGGACGTTATATTTATAGTCGCAGTGAGAAAGATTTTGTGAGTTCCGTAGGAACGGCAAATGTCACTACTAACAGAGTTCGTTATCGTCTTAATTATCTTATCTATAAATATGGCGTCCCTACAGGACTTAAAGACAAGAGCGGGCGCAAGCGGCCCTTCCGGACTGCAAATTTATTTGAAGTTAATATTTATTGTTTGAGTCGAATTACCTCTCAGGTCGGGAAGGGTTGCTTGCGCCCGCTCGCCGGCGGGCAGAGCAATTTTTCGGATTACTTCGACTTTATAGAAAACCTTATAAAGTCAGCAAAGCTGACAACAGAGTATAACTACAGGTGGAGCGCAGCGGAACCTGTGGTAGGCGGCCCAAAATGTCTGCCGCGCGCGACGAGAACTTAAAAATTCTCATCGCGCGCGGCTGTATTAACTATGGCCTATTCCCCAGGCTGACGCCTGGGGTTAAACTCTTTCGTCCGCTGCGCGGACTTGCTAAAAACAGTTAAGAATTATTTGTTGTATTTCGCCGGCAGGTCTAATTCGTCGAGAAACGCAGTTATTAAGGGATGGTGTGTCCTTCAATCCACAAAATCCATTTTCAATCCGGCTTTTGCTTCTTCATTTCCATTCTTTCCGTAATATTCCTCTAATTTCCGGTACAGGGTTTTGCGGCCGATACCGAGGAGTTTGGAGGTCCGGGTCTTGTCACCGCTAGCGTAATCGAGCGTTGCTTCGATGACCATTCGTTCGATCTCGTCGATGGTGGACGGCACCTCGATCTCGAGACTCAGCGAGCGCCCTTCACTCGCGGCGCGCAATCTCTCCTGGCGGGTCTCCGCGGAATTTTCCAGCGCTTTTCTGCTGATCGCTTCCGGCAGGTCCTCGGCCTCGATCTGGCGGCCCGAAGCGATGATCACCGCGCGCTCGATGGCATTTTCCAATTCGCGCACGTTGCCCGGCCATTCGTAATTCACCAGCGCCGACATCGCTTCTTTCGAGATACCGGAAACAAAGCGCCCTGTCTTTTGCTTGTAGAGCTCCAAAAAATGCAGGACCAGCAGGTGGATGTCCGCCGCTCGTTCGCGCAGGGGCGGAAGAGTGACGGGAAAAACGGAAAGGCGATAATACAGATCGCGCCGGAATTTTCCTTCCTCTACGGCCTGTTCCAGATTAACGTTGGAAGCTGCCAGCACGCGCACATCCGTCTTTACCACTTCCTTGCCGCCGACCCGGTTAAATTCGCCGTCCTGCAGCACGCGCAAAAGTTTTACCTGCGCCGACATCGACATCTCTCCGATCTCGTCAAGAAAAAGCGTGCCGGTATCGGCTTCTTCAAAGCGTCCCAGCCTCCGCGAGCGCGCGTCGGTAAAGGCGCCTTTTTCGTGGCCGAAAAGTTCCGATTCGAGCAGGCTTTCCGGTATCGCGCCGCAGTTCAGTTTTATATACGGATTATTTTTGCGGTCGGAATTGTAATGAATAAGATTGGCGATGAGTTCCTTGCCCGTGCCTGATTCGCCTTGTACCAAAACAGTGGTTTGGGTGTCGGCCACATTAAGCGCCAATTCGATCGCGCGGCGGATACCGCGCGCCTGGCCGATCAGCTTGCTGCCGTCCTGCCGCTGGTGCAGCTCGCTTTTTAGGCGCATCACTTCGGCCGAAAGCTGGTCGCGTTCGAGCGCGGTCCCGATCTGGTCGGCGATGCCTTCGACCAGCGCTACGTCGTGTTCGCCAAAGGTTTCATCGCGCTCCGTTCCCCAGACGAAGCCCAGCAAACCGAAAGATTGGCCCGCCACCTTTACCGGAGAAACGAGCGCGGCCTTGCCGTTGAGCTGCGAATTAAATATCAGCCGGATGGCAAACGGAAGCTGCGTGTCCACGATGCTCAGCGTTTTGCCGGAAGTCAGAATTTCGCCGAGCGCCGGGAACGGCTCGATGTCGAGCGACTGGCCGTGTTCTTCGATCATTTGCATCACGGCAGTAGGCTCCACGTTCGGCGCCTGCTTGAATGACGCCAGCGATATTTTTTTTCCCGTCTGATCGAGCACGCCGAGCGCGCCGTAATCGGCGCCGACCAACTCGATCGCGCGTTCTAAAACTTTTGCCGAAACCTCGCCGAAATCGGAATGCGAGTTGAGAATGTTGGCTATCTCAAGCAGCGCGTTGGTGCGCTTGGTTTCCTGCTCCTGATTTACATAAAGCCGCGTGTACTGGTAACCGGTCGCTATCTCGCGCGCGATCGACTGTAAAAATTCAACTTCTTCGTCCAGCCAGACGCGCGGCTCATAAACGTTGTGCAAGCCGAGCAGCCCGAAAACTTTGCCGTTCAGCATGATGGGAATGACCAGCAGCGAACGCGTTTCCAGCGCCTTGGTAAAAAACCGCACGGTGGCGTTCTTGGCGGCGGAGGTGTCGTCGATGCGGATAGGTTTGGTCAGGTCGAATTGCTCGGCGAGTTTTGCGGCGTCGATGGGAATGGTCGTCCCTTCGCTGGGCGGGATGTCTTCGGATGCGCGCCATTCATGGCTGATGCGCAGATCGCTGCCGTGCGCCAACTGCAAAAGATCGCAGCGATCGGCATTCATCATCCGGCCGATCTCCGAAACGACCACATTCAGAAACCTTTCGAGGTCGATATTTGTCGGCAGATCCCGCGCCAGGCGGCTGATGATGCCTTCGCGCGCCTCGTGCATCTTGATCTTGCGCTCGAGCGAAAGCTCCTGATTTACCTTATTTTCCCTGGATTTGGAAGCCATAAAACTTTAAATATTGTGTAATTTTGATGCAGGGATGTCAAATTGATACACGCTACGCGTCACTTGAAGGCAGAAACGCGACAGTTATGGAGCGTGTCAAACAGTCTGTCGAGTCCAGCGAGTCTGTCGAGTTTAGAGTCATCTTTGACTCGATAGACTCAACAGACTCGATAGCCTCCTGACTATCAACAGCACGCTCCATAACTGTCGCGTTTCTGCCGACTTGGTTTTGCTAGTTGCCGTACCGCTCCGCCGCCCTGGCCTTCGCTTTAGCGGCTTCTTCCTCGCGGTTCTTTGGCGGCGCGTTGGTCACCAGAGAGTCGATCAATTCACGCGCGGCGCGGGAAACTTTTTCCACCGCGGCATCGAACGCTTCTTCGTTTGCTTTTGACGGGCTGTTAAACCCGCTCAGTTTTCTGACGAACTGCAGCGACGATGCCTGAATTTCTTCATCCGTCGCCGGCGGGGCAAAATTGTAAAGATTTTTGATATTACGACACATAACCCTGTTCTTTCACTGTCACGGTAAAAACCCGGCGGTACAGAATATACGAACCAAAGATGAGCACCAGCGCGATGACCGGGCCCAATGTCATCGGCAGCGGATCACCGCTCGACACATGCGAGTAAAAAGCGCCGATGACGTCGATCGCAAGCCCGGCGTAAGCCCATTCACGCAGGCGCGGAAACCAGGGTTGCAGCACGGCGATCACTCCCAGCAGCTTGGCCACGCCGATAAAGGGAAGTAAATAATCCGGGTAGCCAAGGTGGCGAAAAACCTCTACCGCTTCCTTTATCATCAAAATGTCAGGTATGGCGGAGAACGCCATGAACGCCGCCATCAACCCGGTCACGATATAGTATGCAATTTTCATTTTCCCGTTTTACCTTTCATGCCTTCTTACTCAGGTTGCATTGTCGGCCGGAGCAGCGGGCCGTAGCTGGCCCAATAGTAATAAGCGATAAAGCAATTTGCCAGAACCATAGGTATCGCTATCACCAGGCCGGCAGGCATGTATAAAAGATTTATCAGGAAAATATTCACGATCACCGGCGCGATCAATATCGTGGCCAGCGGTACGTAATAACCCGAAAGGAAAAGCAATCCGCAGACCAGCTCGGTTATCTTGACCAAATTGATCAGATAGCCGATGTCGCCAAATGCTTTCAGGGCCGCCGGAGCATCGGGCGGAGGCGGCGGCATCAGGCCTAAAAAAAACGGCACAGATGAAGCCACGAAAAGAAGCCCCATCAGCGTGCGAACAATTATCATTGCGATCTTCATAATTTTTTCTCCACCAGTGATATTAATAGTTTATATGGCATCGTCCATAAATGAAAAAAATGACTGCCGTAATGAAGTCAGAACCGGGAACGTAGTGACCGGGTAATGATACGGCTTTTTGCCGCATTTTTATCTGTAATTTTTTGCCGAAACCCGGTCACTACCGTTCCCGGTTCTGACCCGTATTTGACTTCAAAGTATTTTTACTTGGCCTCGCGGCAATTGATCAACCAGTTAAAGCCGTATTTGTCGGTGAACATGCCGAAGTAGTCGCCCCACGGCGCGTCGTTCATCGGCATCGTAACATTGCCGCCGGCCGAAAGTCCGGCAAAAAGCTTATCGGCTTCGCCTCGGTCGCTTGAACCGATGGCGATCGAGACATTGCTGCCGATCGTCGGCGCGGGCCCCATTTTGGAGGCATTGTCACTGCCCATCAGGACGTTTCCGTCCGAGATCGGCAGCGCGATGTGCATTATTTTATCGGCCTCGTCACCGGCGTCGGGCATCATTTCGCTAAACCGCATTTTGGCCATGAACTCTCCTCCGAAGACCGAGCGGTAAAATTCAAAAGCCTCCTCACATTTATCGTCAAAAAGTAGGTATGGATTTATGTTTGCCATTTTTTATGATTCTCCTTATTTATTTTATCTTTTACTGACCTGCTTCTTCTCTACAAATTCCACATATTCTTTTAGGCGGTTCATGCACTGCGACCATCCGCCGTAGTGTTCTTCGCATTCTTTCTGCGTTTCAAAAACGCCCTGCCGCAGCGTGAATTCTGTTCGCCCGTCCGAATCTAAAAACGTCAGATCGACGAGCGTGCTGTCGGTGGTGATGTTGCCGCCGTCTTTGTCGCCGCGGTGCCAGGTAAAAGCGATCTTTTCCGGCTCGATAATTTCGCGGTACATACCCCAAACCCAGTGATCGCTGCCTTCCGGCGAGCGCATGCAATATTTATAAGAACCGCCGACGCGAAAATCCATTTCGCAAACCGGCAGCGTGAAATCATTCGGCCCCCACCAGCGCGTCACCTGTTCAGGCCGTGTCCAGACACTGAAAACAAGTTCGCGGGGCGCGTCAAAAACACGTGTTATGACCAGCTCGCGGTCGCTTACCGCCGTTGTATTCAAATCAATTCTCCCATCCGAAGCGGATAGAAAAACGCCGTAATACATAAACTTTCAGTCTACGGCGCTCTTCTCCTCAGCTCATTTAGCCTGGCTTACATCACCGGCGACTCAAAGATCATCGCCGCTTTCCAGTTATCGCCGTCTTTTACCAAAAGGTAAGTTCCGATCAGCGACGGCACCGGTTTGCCTTCACAAGTTCCCTCGGCGTTTCCTTTCAGCGTCACGATAGCCATGTCCTTGCCGAAAGCGGTGCTCTTGGCGTCGTCAAATGAAACGCTTTTGATCTCGCATTTTCCTTCGGACCACATTTTCAGCGCACCGGCGCTGTCTAAGCGGCTGCCCATCGGATTGACCATAACAAAGTCTTTGGCAAGGCTGTCGCCTAAAGCTTTGGCGTCATGATTTTTCCAGGCTTCCCAGCCTTTTTTCACCACCGCTATATACGGGTCTTCGGCGGGCGCGGCGGGCGCTTTATCGTCGGGCGCGTTGGCGGATTTCGCTGCCGGTGCGGCTTTTTTCTCGTCTTTCTTTTCAGCCGGCGGCGGGGGCGGCGGTTTGCTGCCTTCATCCTTCTTGGCGCCTGCGGGGGGAGGTTCCATTGCCGGAGCCTCGTTATGATAAGCGCCCTTCCAAGTATCGCCGCTGCGGACATAAACGCTCGCGGCCCACATAGCCGGCGGCAGGGTTTGCGTACCGCATTTGCCTTCATACGCAATTTTGTATGTAACGATGGCGGCATCCGGGCCAGCCGGCGTCATTTGTTCATCGGAAAACGCGGACTTGGTGATCTCGCATTTGTCTTCAGTGATCATCTTGATGACGCCTGCTTTATCAACGCGTTTTCCGTGTTCGTCCGCCCCGACATAATTGTCCACCAGGAAACCTTCCCAGAATTTGGTGTCTTTGTTTTTCCAGGCTTCGAAAGCTTTCGTCTCCAGCGCCATCAGGGCTTCCCTGGTCGGGGCCGGGGCGGTAGTTTTCGCTGCGTTGGTATTTGCGGTGTTAGCGTTTGCCGGTTTATTGTTAACGGCTTCGCCGCTGCAGGCGATCAGTATCGACGCCGCGGCCATGGTAACTATGAGCAACAAGGCTCTTTTCATAGACTTTTCTCCTATAGAAATAATTGATCCGGAATATCTTAAAAGGGGCAAAAATGCCTTTCGAGCGTTCCGTTCGGTTATATACTTTATTTTCGGCTATTTCTAACACTCACAATATTTATTGTCAAGAATATTCGGGCTTCGTGTTGTCCTAAAGTTGTGGTGCTGGGAAGGGAATATCATTCGGAATAGATAATAACTGATAGATGATGGAGAATAGATCGAATCTTTCAGTTCTCATCTATCAGCTTATCTATTCCGAATGATGCGAACACCACAGCTTTAGACACCACGGACTTCTGCTTGTTACATACCCCGATCGAATGGCACCAGCGATCTTAACCTCGCATTACGAAAATAAAGCCCGCCCCAGATAAACACCGCGATTATAAACGGAAAGACGATATTAAAAGGCTCTCCGCCAAACCCGTGGTTGGTCTCCGGCGAGCTTACCCGGACCTGCGTCGCCACCGCGCCGCCCAGATATCCGGTCAAAAATATGGCTCCCAGCACCGAGGTACGCGGAAAAGCATAGAGCAGCGTACAGATCAGCAAAACGATGCCGATCGGGACGATCGCGCTTTCGGCGTAACCGAGTTTTTTATTTATATCAATTACCATCCCCGGTTTCATTAATTTCATTACCGCATCCATTAATAAAAACAATATTGCCAGGATGCTGATGATACGGCCAGTCCATATCATTGCATTTGAAGATGTGTTTATTTTATTTTCCGCTTCCATTATTCAGCTTTCCTTTTGTTGTTTATCTTTTCGCTGCCTGTTGTTCAGCCACGTAATCCGCCAGGCGCTGCAGCGTCTGTTTCATTCCCTCGATCGCGTGGAATTTCTCCACCGTGCGGTCGCGTTCTGCCTTGGTCGGGAACACCGCCGTCATCGAAAGTTTTGTTTGGCTGCTGCCTTCTTCTTCAAAAGTAACGGTAGTATGAAAGATCGGGCTGGGGCCGTGATCGTATTCTATCCGCTCGGGTTCCACGATATCGCTAAAGGTTATTTCGTTGCGATAATCCGTTCCATCGGGCCCATGCATCGTGAATAACCACAAACCGCCCGGCTTCAGATCAAATTGTTTGGTAGTGACCGTGAAACCGTTCGGCCCCCACCAGCGCCCGATATGCTCCGGATCGGTCCACACTTTCCATACCAGTTCGCGCGGCGCGTCAAAGACGCGTGTCGAAGCGATCTCGCGCTCGGCGGTATTCGTATTTTCATTACTCATAAATAATTCCTTCGCTGGCCCGCTTTCTAATTTCCCTAATTCCCCTAATTTCCCTAATTTCCCCAATTTCCCCAATTTCCTCATTTTCCTTCTTCCCTATCTTTCCGCTTCTTTCCTGTTGCCAGCTTCCCGCCCAGCCACGCGCATAACGGCGTAACTAACACCAGAGCGACCGGGTACCACATATCTTTATTCGGCAGCTTCATCGCCATTGCCGCGAAGATACCCATGATGCTTAAAACGACACCGATCGCGCCCAGTATCCATGCATGAAGCACGGGTTTGCTTGGCGCCAAACGGGCCGTGATGTAGCAGCCCAGCACCGAAAAAACGAAGCGGTAACAAAGCGCGCCGATCAGCATCCAGGTGTTGGGGAATCCCTTAGCGGGCGGCGTCAATATCTCGTAATATTCCAGGATCATATCGGTGCCGGTGTGTGTAACAAAGATAAATACCAGGCCCGCCAAAACCGCCGGAATGCTCCGTACAATTTTCATTAGTTACCCTTTCTTCTTCATCCCCAGATACCCGTCGCGCTGTTTTTTATCAAAATGCTCGATCGCCATTCTTAAAGTGGTCCGCGGCATCGTCGCGGCATGTTTGTCCAGAAATTTTTCCAGCCTCCCGCGGTCAACGCCGCCCGCCGTGCGCAGCATCCACCCGGTGCCTTTATTTACAAAATCGTCCTTGTCACCTACCAGCATTTCGGCGATCTCAAAAGTGTCGTCCACTTCCTTTAGTTTCATGATGAAATGCGCGGTCGCCAAAATTGCGGTGCGGCGCTCCCATGGGCTTTTGGATTTCGCCAGTTTGTAAAGGATCTTGCGCGGCTTATCCGCCAGGTAGCGTCCGACCACGTAGTGTGCCGCGAGGTCGACCAGGTCCCAGTTGTTGACGCGGTCGTGCCGGCGGATGTAAAGATCGTAAAGTTCCTTTAGCCGTTCTGGTGACGTATTTTTCGCCGACGCCGATTTGCCCATAATGCTGAGCGCACCGGCGCGCACTTCATGGATCGAACTTTCCATCAGCTTTTCGATCTCGTCTACGGGCATATCTACGAACTGTTTTGCCGTTTCAAAAACGTGGCCCATTCGCACGCCGGCAAATTCATCATCGACTTGTCGTTTGTCCAGCGGAAAGTATCGCTCGTATTTTTTAAGCTCCGCCGCGGACTGAAAAGTTTTCAGCTTTTTAACGAATTCGACCCCTGTAAGTATCGCTGCAAGTTTCGACATTTTATTGCCCCGTTATTTTCCGTCGTATGCGTCCTGTATGTCCTTGAGGATGATCTTTTTCATCTTCATCATCGCCGCCATTACCCGGGCGGCTTGTTCCGGCGTGCCATTGGCCATCATTTCGTTCATCACCGCCGGACAGACCTGCCATGACAAACCAAACTTGTCCTTCAACCAGCCGCACATACTTTCCTCGCCGCCGTCGGCTGTCAGCGCGTTCCAGTAGTAGTCGATCTCTTCCTGGTCCTTGCAATCGATCATCAGCGAGATCGCTTCGGTGAATTTAAACATCGGCCCGCCGTTTAAGGCCAGGAATTTCTGTCCGGCGAGTTCAAATGTGGCCGCGAGCAGCGAGCCTTCCGGCATTCCCATACTCTCTGCCGCTTCTTTGTTATAACGCGAGCCTTTGTTGATCTTGGCGTCTTTAAATATCGAAGCATAAAACTCCATTGCTTCTTCGCCATTTTTATCAAACCATAAACACGGTGTTATTTTTTGCATTGTATTATCTCCTTAAGAATTGACTGCCTATAAATTAAATAAAGAAAACCAATAGATCGATCTGGCTATAAGCTAATAGCTGTCAGCTAACAGCTCTTTAAAAACTAATGGATATCTTTTATTAGCGTTAGTTTCCCGCTCCCGCCGCGCCTCTGTCCGTGGCCGCCAGCAGGTCGTCGAGTTTTTCGTAACCGTCACCTACGCCGCGCTCCATGCCTGACTGGATCATTCCGTCGCGGTCGGCGACCGATTGAAAAACGGATTGATGGACCAGGCGGGTGCGCCCACCGGGCAGTTCTTCAAATTTTGTTGTGCCGAGGATCACGTGCCCTTTTTCCGGCAGCCCGTCAAACTCGAATGTGCCGATGATCCGCTCCGGCGTCAGCGCTTCGTGGTAGACGCCATGAAATGTGTACTTGTGCCCGTCTCTTTCGTGAACGAACCTGAACGAGCCGCCATCGCGCGCATCCATTTCTTCGATCGTCATCGTCAGATCGCGCGGGCCTAACCACTTCTGATAGATCTCCGGATCGGTGTGCGCTTTAAAGACCAACTCGCGCGGCGCTTCAAACTCACGGATTATAAAAAGTTCCTGTTTGCCGGGTTCGGCGATTATTTCTGTTTTGTTGTTGCTTGACATAATTTTCTCCTTAATAACTCCGTTTCAATTACTTGCCACTAGCTTTAGCTAGTGGGTTGGATGAAGTAACTTGAATCGGGCTTTAGCCCAAACCCATCTTGGGCTAAAGCCCGCGACTTATTTGCTTTTCTAAACCACTAGTTAAAACTAGTGGCAATTCAAAAGCAGTTTTCAACCCTGCAGCTCGGCCAGGTATTCGTCCATCTTTTCAAGGCTCGATTTCCAACCTTCGACCACGCCCATTGCTTCGTGTTTCTTTTTATCTTCCGGCGTCGGGTGTGCCACACGTATTGTCAGCTTGCTTTTCTTTTCCGATACCACGTCGAAGAGCGCAGTGGTAACCATGCCTGACGGCAGATCGACACCGGGAAGCGTTTCTTCCGCGCCTTCGCCGAATTCGTCGGTGCTGACGATGCGGTCCTTCGGCGAAATTTCAAGAAAAACTCCCTTGCCCGGATATTCTTTTCCATCCGGGCCGATCATCACATAATGCGACTTGCCGCCCACGCGAAGATCCAGTTCCTCGACGCGTGTGTCGAAACCTTTCGGCCCGAACCATTTTTCAATATGCTTGCTTTCGGTCCACACATCCCACAAAAGGTCGCGCGGAGCATCGAATTCGCGGATGATCTCAATTACGTTTTCATTTGCCATTTCTACTGCTGTCATTGTTTTCACTCCTTATATAATTGCGTTATTGTTTTCCATAGCTATTGGCTATTACACTCACCAACTCGCCAATTTGTCGTAAAGCGGGGCCGGTCATTTCTTTTTCCCCTTAACTTTCGCTCTCCTGATTTCCTTGCTTCCCTTAATTTCCCTAATTTTCCTTACTTCCTTTGTTTCCTTTATTCCCTCTTCTTTTCCGGCTTCCTTGGCCTGCAGTTCTTTCAGATATTCATCCAACCGGTCAAAGCTCTGTTCCCAGAAATCGCGGTAGCGGTCGATCCAGTCCAAAGCTTCTTTTAGCGGGGCGGCCTGCAGCGCGACCGGGCGCCATTGCGCCGTCCGGCTTCGTTTTACCAGGCCGGCCTTAGACAGCACCTTTAAATGCTTTGAGACCGCCGGCAGCGACATCTTGAACGGCCGCGCGATCTCATTGACCGAAGCCTCGCCCGATGCCAGCTTGGCCAGTATCGCCCGCCGGGTCGGATCGGCCAGTGCCGCAAAAGTTGAACTGAGTTGATCTGTCGTCATATCGTATTTAACCATCTGGTTATTTAACCTAATGGTAAAATATCAAATGAAAAGAAGCTTGTCAAGGCTTTTTTCAAAAAAATCCCGGTGGTGCGCATTTGGAAAAATCCTTAACAAAATAGGGGGTTTCAGTTATGATGAGGGCGCTAGCTTAATCATAAGAGAATAAATATGAAAAGATTTTTGCTTGTTTTGCTGTTTCTTTCGGCCGGTTGCCTTGCGGCATTTTCACAAACCCCTGCTCCGACACCGGAAGAAGACCGTGATGTTGTCAAAATAACGACCAATCTGATCCAGGTCGACGTTACGGTAACGGACTCCAAGGGCCGCATCGTTACCGACCTAAAGCCTGAAGAGATCGAGATCTACGAGAACAAAAAAAAGCAGGAGATCACAAATTTTTCTTTTATCAACGCCGAGACGAAAACGGTCGAACGGCAGTTGGCGGAGAAAGCAGCCCCTAAGAACAAGCCGTTGGTCCCGCAGCCCCCGCTTAAGCTTCGCCCCGAACAGGTAAGAAGAACTCTGGCCTTAGTGGTGGACGACCTTACCCTCTCTTTCGAAAGCATGAGCGCGGTGATCAAAACCTTGAAAAAATTCGTCGACGAGCAAATGCAGCCGAACGACCTGGTGGCGATAGTTCGCACCGCCAGCGGCGTCGGCGCATCACAGCAATTTACTTCAGACAAGCGCCAGTTGCGCGCGGTGATCGACAGGATCAAGTGGTACCCCGGAGGCAAAGCGGGAGTTACCGCCTTTGCGGCGTTCAGCCCGGGGATCAGTAAAAACATACGGCCGCCCAGCATGATCGGGAAACAGCCGGACGAAGATGTAAGAGAGGCCGAGGACGAGCGCCAGAATCGATTCCAGCTCGGCAGCATCTCCGCGATCAATTACATCCTTAAGGGGATGCGGCGTATTCCCGGGCGTAAGTCGCTGGTCCTGTTTTCTGACGGATTTGGTTTTCAGCGCGATGCCGGGGTCAACTCGGATGTGGTGACCAGCTTGCGGGAATTGGCCGATCTGGCGAATCGCAGCGCTGTGATCATTTCCACACTGGACGCGCGGGGCCTGCAGCCGCTTGAGCTCACCGCCGAAGACAACGTGGGCGAAATGTCTATTCAGGAAGTGCAGACCCGTTTGAGCGGGCGCAGGACCGAGCTGTTTGTCACCCAGGGCTCCCTCGATTTTTTAGCTAAGGTCACCGGGGGTGTCTCCATTAAAAATAGAAACGATCTAACTCTCGGATTAGAACGCATTCTCTATCACCAGGCGAGCTATTATCTGGTCGGGTATCAACCGGACGAAAAAACATTCGACCCGGCGAAGCTGCGATTTAACTGGCTCGACGTAAAGGTGACCAGGCCCGGGGTGCGTGTGAGTTTTCGGAGCGGCTTTGTCAATCGAAGGGATGTAAATAATGAGGGATTCACCGGGAAACCGGTCACTCCGAAAGCGCAAATATTCGAGGCGCTCTTGTCGCCCTTTTCGGCCGGCGAGATCACCGTCAATTTGACGCCTGTATTCACCGACACCGAGAACCAGGGCCCTTATATCAGTTCCTTGATACACGTCAAAGCCTCCGACCTTAAATTTACAGATGAACCCGATGGATGGAAAAAGAGCGTCTTCAACATCGTTGTCGCTGCGATGGGCGCGGACGGGGCTGTCGTGGATTCCGTCTCTCGTGAACAAATAATGAGGGTAAAAGGGCCCACTTATGAAAGGCTAATGCGAGACGGATTTGTTTACACTATTCCGTTCCCGATCAAAAAACCCGGCCCGTATCAAATGCGGATAGTCCTGCGCGATGCGGCCACCGCCAAAATAGGCTCCGCCAATCAGTTCATCGACGTGCCCGATCTAAAGAAAGAAAGAGTGACCATCGGCGGCATAACCCTGCAGAATGTAGATGATAAACAACAGAGCGGCAGCGCGGCGGTGCCGGACCCTTCTCAAACGGATTACGTACAGAATACCGCCCTGCGGCAGTTTAAGGCAGGCTCGGCTTTGTTTTACAACACGACTTTCTACGGCGCTAAGCTGGACGGCGGAAAAAAGCCGCATTTAAAGACCCAGGTAAAAATATACCGGGATGGAAAAGAAATATTTTTGGAGCCCGAAACCGATTACGTCCCGGCTGCGGGTGGTGATACCGGTCGGCTGCCGTTTCGTGGCGCGGTACAATTTATTAACGGGCTTCCGCCCGGCCAATATATACTGCAGATAATCGTCTTTGACCTTTTGGCAAAAGAGAAATATCGCCTCCAAACCGCCTGGACGGATTTTGAGATCGTACAGTGATAGTGGAAATTCGGATATTGTGTGAGGGCCAGTCCTTTGGAGGGTCGTAAAAATATGAAGAGATTTTTGCTTGTTCACCTGTTTCTGTTTGTTACCGGCGCAGCAGCTTTCGCCCAGACGCCTTCGCCCGCGCCGACTCCGCCGACTCAGGACGAAGACCGTGACGTGGTAAAGATCACGACCAACCTGATCCAGATCGACGTAACCGTGACCGATTCCAAAGGACGCCTGGTTACCGACCTAAAGCCGGAAGAGATTGAAATATTCGAAAACGACGATAAGCAAACGATCACTAATTTCTCTTTTATAAACACGGCAGGCAAAGAAAACCCGCCTGTTAAAAAAGATAAGAACGCCGCCCCGACACCTGAAGTGCCAAGGCTGCTAAAGCCCGAACAGGTAAAAAGAATGATCGCGCTGGTCGTGGACGACCTTAGCCTTTCATTTGAAAGTACCGCTCACGTGCGTCAGGCATTGAAGAAATTCGTCGATGAAATGATGCAGCCGGAAGATATGGTGGCCATTATCCGCACCGGCAGCGGCGTGGGCGCGCTGCAGCAATTTACTACGAATAAGCGTCAGCTTTATGCGGCCATTGAACGGGTAAGGTGGAGCCCTACGGGAAAAGGCGACATCAGCGCCGTGGCCCCGATAGACTCCGGCCTCCCCGACTATATCCGCCCGCTCAGCCTGATCGGTAAACAGCCCGATGAAGACACGAGAGAGCTCGAACAGTATCGTCAGGATGTGTATACGGTGGGAACGCTTGGCTCGATCAATTATATTGTCAAGGGCATGAGAGGATTGCCGGGACGTAAATCCATCGTGTTGTTTTCCGATGGCTTTAAGATCCAGTCGGAAGATTTTGGAATTAATCCCAGAACGATGACCGGCCTGCGGCTTTTGACCGATCTGGCGAATCGTGCCGCCGTGGTCATCTATACGATGGATGCGCGGGGCCTGCAGCCGTTTGGTTTGACCGCCGCGGACAGCATCGGAGGCCTGGACCCGAAGAACGTGAGCTCCGATTTTGCCAAACTTAATGCGCGGGCAGGTCAATTCTTTGATTCTCAATCGGGCCTGAATTATCTCGCCAAGACAACCGGCGGGATCGCTATCAGAAATCAAAACGACTTAAGCGACGGCCTGGAAAAGATCCTTGACGACCAGAAAGGCTACTACCTCGTCGGTTACCAGCCCGCGGGAGACACTTTTGACCCGCTCAAAAGACGATTCAATAATCTTAATGTGAGAGTGACACGGCCCGGAGTAACGGTCCGTTTCCGCAGCGGTTTTTTCGGCATTACCGATGAAAATATAAAACCGTCCCCTAATAAGCCCGCGCAGGAACAGATCGTCGATGCCTTGGTCTCGCCTTTTACCACCGGCGAGATCACCATCCGCCTGACGCCTATTTTTACCACCACGGATGTTAAGCAGGGTTACTATATTAGTTCGCTTATCCACGTCAAAGCTTCTGACCTGAAATTTACCGATGAACCGGACGGATGGAAAAAGATCACGTTTGACATAGTTGCCATCGCCCTGGGTGACAATGGCATTTTGGTCGATCAGCTTTCCCGCGCTGAAACCATCAAGGTAAAGGATGACGCTTATCAAAAAATACTGCAGGACGGTTTTGTCTATGCCGTTCCTTTCCCTATCAAAAAACCCGGTGCCTACCAGCTCAGGATAGCCTTGCGCGATGCGGAAACCACCAGGATCGGTTCTGCCAATCAGTTTATCGAGGTGCCCGACCTAAAAAAATCCCGGATGGTAATTTCCGACATTATCCTGCAAAATGTTGAAGCTCAAAAAGGCCAGAACGATTCCGTGGCGCCGGACGATTCCGCCTCCGACTACTTATTGAATACTGCCCTGCGGCAATTCAAATCCGGCTCCGCTCTGTTTTACAACACGACAATTTTCAATCCGAAGTTAGGCTCTAATGCCAGGCCCGACCTAAAAACCCAGGTCAAGATATTTAGCGACGGCCAGGAGGTTTTCACTTCGGAAGAAATTCCCTATGTTTTAGATGGGTATTCAAATTTCAGGAAGCTGACACTTCGCGGGGCCCTGCGTTTGGGCGAAGCCATGCCGCCGGGTCAATACATCCTTCAGATAATCGTCAGGGATATGGCGGCCAAGGAAAAGAACCGCCTGCAAACCAAATGGCTGGATTTTGAGATCGTAAAATGATCCCCGAAATACTGTGGAAGTGATCGTCGGCACAGCCGGGCATATCGACCACGGCAAAACTGCTTTGGTAAAAGCGCTCACGGGCGTTGACGCCGATCGGCTGCCGGAGGAAAAACGCCGTGGAATAACCATCGAGCTGGGTTTTGCGGAACTCGATCTGGGCGAACTGCGGATCGGGTTTATCGACGTTCCGGGCCACGAAAGATTCGTTAAGAATATGCTCGCCGGGGCGCACGGCATCGACCTGGTCGCACTGGTGATCGCCGCTGACGAAGGCGTAATGCCGCAAACCCGCGAACACTTTGATATCTGCCGCCTGCTCGCTGTTAAAACAGGCTTGATAATCCTCACCAAGACAGACCTTGTCGATGAAGAGATCCTCGAGCTGGCTAAACTCGATGCCCGCGGCCTGGTAAAAGATTCCTTTCTCGAAAATGCCCCGATCATCTGTGTCAGCGCAAAAACCGGCGAAGGCGTGCCGGAATTACGTGAGGCGCTGCGCGGCGCCGCCTTTCAGGTCCCTGCGCGAAATAACGACTATGTGGCGCGTCTTCCGATCGACCGCATTTTTTCCGTTAAGGGATTCGGCGCGGTCGTTACCGGTACGCTCGTTTCCGGCGAGATCAAAACAGGTGATGAGCTCGAGCTTCTGCCCGCCGGGAAAAAAGTTCGTGTGCGCAATTTGCAGGTACACGGCAAAGACGTGGAAAGCTCGGCGGCGGGAAACAGGGTCGCGGTAAACCTGGGCGGGATAAATACTTCTGATATTGAGCGGGGAATGACACTCGCTCCGCCGGGAGCATTATCGCCTACGCAGAGCATAGATGTGCAGATAGAAGTTTTGCCCGAGGCGTCAAAGCCGCTCAAGACGCGCCAGCGAGTGCGGGTCCATCTTGGCGCCAGTGAGGTCCTGGGGCGGCTGCAGATCATCGGCGGAGCTAAAGGGGGCGAAGCTATCTTGGACGAAGCTATCTTGGGCGAAGCTAACGAGGTCCCCGCCGGCCAGGCCGGTTTTGCTCAAATAAGACTGGAATCCGAAATAGTTGCGATCGCCGGCGAGCGCTTTGTCATTCGTTCCTATTCGCCGCAGATCACCATTGCCGGCGGAACGGTGCTAAATAACTCCGCTGTCCGGCACCGCCGGCGCGATTTCGCTGAGGTAAAAAATTGGCTGGAGAAACTGTCTGCAGCAAAAAATGCAGACGACAAACAGGCGCAGCTAAAACTTTTTCTCGCCGCCGCGGGCGAACGCGGCCTGGCCGGCAGCGCCCTCCAGTCCCGCACGGGATGGCACACTGATAAATTGAATGAAACCATTCAAAAAGCTATCGGGGTGAATACCGTGATTGACGCTGGCGGAATATTTCTCGATCACCGCCACTTTGAAACCCTGGCTGCAAAAACCGTCGCAGAGATCGAAAGCTTTCACCAACGCGAACCTTTGGCCCGCGGCATGTTAAAAGAAACTTTGCGTGAAAAACTATTTTCGCACTTGCCTGTCGAGGTGTTTCACAAAACGCTGCAAACCCTGGAAGGCCAAAAACAGATCGTGGCCGAAAAAGACACGGTCCGCGCCGCCTCTTATCACCTGGACCTCGCTTCACCGGACAGGGCGGTCCGGCAAAAACTTTTGGATATCTATGGCGATGCCGGATTGGAGGTTCCGCCTCTTGAAAGCGCCCTGACTGAGGCTGCAGCGGCTGCCGGGGCCGGGGAGTCCGCCGGAGAGAGCCCGGTATCTAAAGATCAGGCGCGGCGGATCGTCCAATTGCTGCTCGATTCCGGCGAACTGGTACGGGTTTCCCCGGAGCTGCTTTTTCATCCGGATGAGATACACAAGCTAACCCAAAATATCCGTGCTTTTGCCGGCCGGTCTTCCGATCGCCTGATAGATATCAGTATTTTCAAAGAGTTAGCCGGAATTTCCCGTAAATATGCCATTCCGCTGCTGGAATACCTCGATCGCGAAAAAATAACCCGCCGCGCCGGTGATAAAAGACTGGTGTTGTAAGAAACTTCTTGCCTTTTGTGACAAAAAAGCGTTACCATTAGGCAAATTCCGAAGAAATTTTGTACCAAGCCGAATTTTGATATTTTGAGTGTTCTAAATGCTTTACGCGGTTACTAAAGCTTCCTTACAGAAGGTAGTCGAGTTGCCCTGAGACCCGGTTAAAAGCATCACTTTTTTTACGGTTAAACAGGCTTATTCCTTTAATTGCTGCAGTTAGCGGCCAACTCGGTAGTGATCGATTAAAGCGCTAAACTTTTCTGATTGCCGGAGGGTAACTTATGAAAGATATGCTTTCTATTGGAGTCGGTATAATAGCCGTCGCGATCGGGGCGTGGCAAATGTATGTTTATATTAATCAGTCCCCGAAAGACCCCAGCACCATGCATCTTATCATTGCCATTGCGGCCGCCGTCGTGGCGATCGTCTGCGGTGTTTTCTTTATGCTCGGCAGAGTAAACAAACAGGAAGAGATACATATTACAAAATAATTTCACTTACCTGTAAAAAGACCAGCCCTTTCGGTTTTTCAAATCCTTTGAATCCGAAGGGCTGACTTGTTTTAGATTTAAGTTTTCTGCAAATCGCAGTTAGCAGAAAACCACCTGCTCAAAAATACGCTTCCCCACAAATTCTTTCACGAAAGGACGATCTTTATGTTTCTCCCTTTTCCAATACATATCCACGTGAGTGATGATCTCTTAAAACCCGACGTATTAAATGCTTTCGCCGCTTTGTTCAGCTCAGTAATAGCTTTTTTTGCTTTCTTCGTATCCGTCGTCGTGGCATGGCTGACGTTCCGTACGGTCCAGTATCAAAGAGTAATGTCCAAGGATCAAAAACAAGTAGCCCAGGATCAAAAACAGGCCGCTGAATACCAAAGATTATCTACCTCGGCCACGCTTATAGCTCATCTTTTAAACACTTATGACTCGGTTGAAATGAAAGGACATCGCCAGTATTTGGCAAAAAGGCTGCTCAACGAAAATCAAAAAAAACTTATCAATCTCACCTTGAGCGAACCGGTCTTGGGGTTTTTTGAAGATCTGGCTTATCTTACCTGCAAAAAAATTCTTGACGAAGAAATGGTATGGAATATGTTTTTTCCGGCTTTGGAGTGTTACTACTTTTCTCTGACAAATCCGGAAAATCTTATTAAAAAAGCACAGGACGATCGGAACTCCAAAACGCTTTACCGCGAAGTTACATGTTTATTCGGGAAGCTCACGAAGTTAGATGCTCATCAGGACGGAAAAGCCGCTTACGAGCCGCCCGCGGACATAATCAAGGTCTATCTGAGTAAGGAATCTGCTTTAATTATTGAGAGCCCGTCGAAGCTGAAAAAATAGCGCTCAACCGGAAGAATTGAGATCGTCCGGTTGGAGACGTAAATGGCGACGAAAAATCTCAAGCTGTGAAAGCATTAAACCTGCCAAAGAAACGCCCCCGGAATTCCCGGATTTACCAGCGGTTGTTTCTGCCTCGTCGGCCTCCAAAAAGCGTGAACTTCGAACGTCCGGCTCTAGACATATTATTTTTTTCGTGTACATTGCGTGTAGGTTTATGAGTGATACACGTATGCCGACAAGATTTGGGGCCCTGGTTTTTCGCGGAAAAGCGACGCTGTTACAGGCTAGGCGCAAGGCGGAAGACCTGCTCGATTCCCGCCTGAAACGCTTTCCGCAAGCTAAAAATATCCCGGAATTACCTGTGATTGCCGAGTCCAGGACCGCCCTCTGGACCGAGACCGCGCCGGAAGAGCAATTTCTGCAGGCCGGCAAAATTCATAATTTAAGGCTGGCCGTAAAGGCGCTGGACGGGCTGGAGATCCCCGCCGGTTCGGTTTTCAGTTTTTGGAAACACGTGGGACGTGTCAAGCGGTCCGGCGGTTACGTCGCGGGCCGGGAGCTTCGTGAAGGTTGTATCATTCCAAATGTCGGCGGCGGGCTCTGCCAGTTGTCAAATGCTCTTTACGACGGCGCGCTGCAGGCAAACTTTGAGATAACCGAGCGCCATCCGCACACCCAGGTCATTCCCGGTTCGTCCGCCGAACTGGGGCGGGACGCGACCGTATTCTGGAACTACATCGATCTGCGTTTCCGCTCGCCGTTCACCTACCGCATCGAGGCTTTTTTAGACAGCGAATATTTAACGGTCAGGTTTAAGAGCGACATCCAAAAGCCCCAGCCGTTAATTCAAATTTCAAAGCTAAAAACTCACAGTTCTAACGGCGGTTCCAGCGGCCCGAATAGCTGTGCGTCCTGCGGGATCGACGATTGTTTCCGGGTAGTCAAGCATTCGGCAAAAACCCTTGATTTCGGCCGGGCCGCTTTTTTAGTCGATGAATTTACCCCGGAGCTTGACGAATACATTCAGCGGCAAAGAACAGGGAAAGATATTCTGTTTCTCCCGCTGGACGGCAAGCGATTCCGCAAGGCGAATTACGCCTGGGGTGTGAACGGTTTTGCAAAAGTAAATCAAAGTTACCTGGTCACCGCCGAGCGCGCTTATCGCTCACGCAAACTTGCCGCGCAAGGGCCGGCGCGGCAGCTCAACCTGCTTTCGATGGCGGAGAAATTGGCGGCGAGCTATGCCGCGCGTTTGAAATACGATGCGCTTCATTTGACCGTGCAGCAAAATCTTTTGCCTTATCTGTGGCTGGGCGGTTTTCTGGGCGGGCGCACGTTCGATGTGCTGATGACCGCGCTGCCGATGAGCGAGCTGCAAAAATGCCTGGACGCGGCTAAAACTTTACATCCGGAAAGCAGAACGCTGGGAGATTTCCGCGCCGATCCTCTGTTGGTAAAGGCCGAAAACGAAGCTTTGGCGCGAGCGCGAAAAATAATCACGCCTCATTCCGGCATTGCCTCTCTCTTTGCCGAAAAAGTGGAACTCCTCGAGTGGAAAATGCCGGTACGCGAACCCCGCGCCGCCGCCAAACAGGCTCGCCCAAAGATCGTCTTTCCGGCCGCGACCGTCGGGCGCAAAGGCGCTTACGAGCTCCGCGAAGCTTTGCGCGGTTTGGATGTCACGCTCATCACCGTCGGCGCGCAGATCGAGGGCGCCGATTTCTGGCAGAGCTTTGATACCGAGCAGCGCCCCGCCGCTAACGGCTGGCTCGATGATGCGAATCTCGTCGTTCTTCCCGCCTTTGTCGAACACCGGCCTCGCCGCCTGCTCGATGCCGCCGCCCGCAAAATTCCCGTCATTGCCTCCGTCGCTTGCGGTGTTTCGCAGATCGATGGCATTGAAACAGTGGAGGCGGGTAGTGTAAATGACCTGAGAGAGAAAATTTTGCAAACAATGCGCCCTGATGGTGACGGGTCAATTTGAAACTGACCCGGTAGCCTGATCGCAAGTACTTCGGAAATGAGGTCAGAACCGGGAACGGTAGTGACCGGGTTCTTTCTCCGACGGGCGATATGCTGTTAGTTTTCGCTGCGCTCATTTACCCGGTCACTACCGTTCCCGGTTCTGACTTCGTTTCCCGCTGACAACAATTCGGAGACCCAAAATAAAAAAGCCCCCGAGAGATCCCGAGGGCCTTTTCATAAAGTTTTTTTACAAACCTACCAGCGGTTGTTTCCGCCGCGTCCGCCGCCGCCGCCGTAGCCTCCGCCGCCACCACGATGGCCGCCACCGCCGCCCCCGCCGCGATTTTCGCGCGGGCGGGCTTCGTTGACCTTCAACTCACGGCCGTTAAGTTCCTTGCCGTTAAGCTCAGAGATAGCCGTTTCGCCTTCCGCCTGTGAGGCCATTTCGACAAAACCGAATCCGCGTGAGCGGCCGGTGTCGCGGTCTTCGACGACATTGGCCGATTCAACCGTACCGACCGATGAAAAGTGCTGTTGCAGATCTTCGTTAGTAGTCTGAAAAGAAAGATTTCCTACGTAAAGTTTCATAAATAAAAATTATCCTCATCCCTGTCTTCAGGGAATATCTGTAAGAAGCATTGGAACAGGATTTAACTTCGAAGAAACGGTCAGCTGCGAAGGGTCGCGTTCGGGTACTCAAAAAAATAAGCGTGGCTTCTTTTAACCAAATAACAGCCAACTCTCGAACTCATCCCTGACGCCGTCACATGAAACTCTATCGGACTGGCGCATCACCGTTGATGCGCGAGAGAAGGATTAACAATTAATAATATTGCACAATTCGCGAAATCGTTGCAACTGTTATTTTTAAATTGTGATGTCTTGATTTAAGGATGCGCCGCGGCCGTGTCAGTAGCCCGATCGTTAGGGGGCGGCCCAAGCTTCAAGCGCGGGCTACCGGCACGCTTTTTTGCCGATCGTAGAAACTCAAACTAAGACACTGCCTTAGTTAATTCTTTGCGGATATATTTTTCACATACACCCCGGCGAAAGGAGCCTGATTGATTTTAGGGTTTATTTATGGAACACTCTAAACGCCAGAAATGACTCCATCAGAAGCACTTTCATTTCCCAGACAGCAAACGAGCGCGGACATAGCGGCCGGCGAGCAGGTGTGTCCCGTTTGCGCGCGTGAGACGGACGAATACGTTTCGGTGGATACCTTGCCGGAGAGGCTGGCCAAACTGATCCGCGCCAACGCGCCTGGGTCGTCTGCCGCTGAAAATGTCTGCAGGCGCTGTGTCGATCTTTTTTCCCGCGCGCGGAAACAGATCGTAAAAGACGCCGCGATGGCCAAGGACGGCTCGCACGTGCTTTCCACGCCGCTGCGGCTCGATGCCGACGAACGCTATACCGGCAAAGGCGTCACGATAGCTTTCCTCGATTCCGGATTTTACCCGCACAAAGACCTGACCGTTCCCGAAAACCGCATCCTCGGTTACCGCAGCCTGCTGGATGAAGAAGACGATCTCACTTCACTCTTCGAGCCCGACGTAGCAAGCTGGCATGGAATGATGACCAGCGTGGTCGCCGCCGGAAACGGCTCTCTTTCCAACGGCTTTTACCGCGGCATCGCGCCCGAATCGAATGTCGTGCTGGTAAAGCTCGCTAAGACCGGCCGCATCAGCGAACAGAATATTCAAACCGGGCTGGAGTGGGTGCTGGAAAATCGCGCGAAATACGATATCAAGGTGGTGAATATTTCCGCCGGCGGCGATTTTGAACAGTCTTACCTGCACGACCCTTTGTCGCAAACGGTGGAAGAATGTGTCAAAGCGGGGCTGGTGATCGTCTGCGCCGTGGGCAATGCCGGCAACGCTCCCGGCCATCCTGTTTTTCCGCCGGCCAGTGCGCCTTCGTCGATCGCGGTCGGCGGCTTGGATGATAATAATTCGATCAATCGCGCCCAGCGCGGAATGTATCGCTCTTCGTATGGGCCGACGCCTGATGGTTTTCAAAAACCCGAGATCATCGCGCCCAGCATCTGGGTGCCGGCACCGATCCTGCCCAATACGCCGACCGCCAAAGAAGCCGCGCTGCTGGAAATTCTCGACAAGGCAAAGGACAGCAACCTGCACAGTATCATCCGCGCGAATCCGGGTGTGGTGGCTGAGCTCGATGCCGCGCTTAACCAGCCGGTCTATGCCCTGCGGCAGATCATCGCGCTGCAGATCCGCGACGAAAACGTCATCAACCGCTATTACAAATACGTGGACGGAACTTCTTTTTCCGCGCCGATAGTTTCTTCCGTGGTCGCCTGTATGCTGGAGGCCAATCCCGGGCTCACGCCGCAGCAGATCAAGCGCATTTTGATCTCGACCGCCGAACGCCTGCCGCATTACGAGGTCGATCGCCAGGGCTGGGGCGTGATGAATCCGCGCATAGCTATTGAAACCGCATTGTCCTTCTCGTCGGAAAGCGCCTGATAGACCCATGATTGACCATGACAGATTTGGCGACAATTAAAACACCCGCGCTCATTCTCGACGCCGAAAAGATGAAGCGCAACGCCGCGCAGATGAGCGAGCGTATCAGATCACTCGGCGTAAAATTGCGGCCCCACGTCAAGACACACAAATCTATCGAGATCGCGCGTATCCAAACCGCCGGGCCCACCGGTGATGGCGGCCGCATAATGGTTTCCACGCTCGCCGAAGCCCGCGCGTTTTTGGCGGCCGGTTTTGACGACATCACTTACGGCGTACCGGTCGAGCCCGGCAAATTTGCTGAAGTTTTTGAGCTTGCCCGCGCGTGTAAAAGATTCGCGGTGCTGATTGACGATACGGAAACCGCCTCTCTGCTGGCAGCGGAAAGTGAAAAAGCGGGCGCTGAAGTTTCCGTCTTTCTCGAAATCGACACCGGTGACCATCGCAGCGGCGTGGCGCCGGATTCCGACTCCGCGCTCGCGATTTCCCGCTTGATAGCTGCTGCGAAAAGTTTGCGCTTTGCCGGCATATTAACGCACGCCGGGCATTCGTACGATGCACCGTCTGAAGACGAGAGATTTAAGATCGCCCGCGCCGAACGCGACCTGATGCGCGGCCTGGCGGAAAAGCTAACCGTGGACGGCATTGAGGTTGCGGATGTGAGTGTCGGCTCGACACCGACCATGGCCGCGATCGATCATCTCGACGGCGTAACCGAAGCTCGCCCGGGAAATTACATTTTTTACGATGCGTTCCAGGCAAAACTGGGCAGTTGTTCGTTCGCCGATTGCGCGCTGACGGTTCTGGCGGCCGTCGTCCACCGCAGCTTTGACCGGAGGCAGATCATCGTCGACGCCGGCGCCATCGCGCTTTCAAAAGATCGCGGCGCGGTGCAGTTTGACGCGGGCTGCGGTTACGGCACAGTGCTCGATCTCGAAGGAAATTCGCTTGGGCTGCATATCGATGGGGTGTCGCAGGAACACGGCAAGATCTTCGTCGCGGACGAGGCGCTGCTGGCGAAACTGCCGGTCGGCACGCGCCTGCGCATTCTGGCTAATCACTCATGTCTGACCGCCGCGCAATTCGGGGCTTACAACGTGCTGGATAACAATCTCATCGTTGACCGCTGGGCACGCTTTAATGGTTGGTGATCTTCGAATTTCATACGCTTTTGGCGTAAACTAACCGCTACGGTCTTTTAAATTGCCACTAGCTTTAGCTAGTGGATATAAGAGCGAAAATTTCTTTCGGCTTTAGCCGAATGGAAATTAATTGGGCTAAAAGCCCGAACTATAAATAATTTGTATCCCCTGGCTAAAGCCAGAGGCAATTTATACAAAGATATTCAACACATCAGGAGTCATCTTATGCGCCGCAATTTTCTTCAACTCTTTGCACTGATTTTCATTCTTTCGTTCGTCTCGTTAGCTCAAACAACTTCTCTCGATGACAAGCTCAAAGAGATCGATGCCTATGCGCAGAAAGTCATGACTGACTGGGGCCAGCCGGGCATGGCGATCGCGATCGTAAAAGACGACAAAGTAGTTTTTGCTAAAGGCTACGGGGTGCGCGAACTGGGTAAGCCCGACAAGGTTGACGAAAATACGCTCTTTGCGATCGCGTCAAACTCAAAGGCGTTCACCACGGCGGCGCTGGCAATTTTGGTCGATGAAAAGAAATTGAACTGGAATGACAAAGTAATTAAATACTTACCCGATTTTAAGATGCCGGACGATTATGTCACCAACGAAATGACCATTCGCGATATCGTCAGCCATCGCTCCGGCTTCGCCACTTTTAGCGGAGACCTGCTCTGGTACGAAACCACTTATTCACCGGCGGAAGTTTTGCGCCGCGTGCGTTATCTGAAACCGGCCTCGAGTTTTCGCTCCGCTTACGGTTATCAGAATCTGATGTTCATCGCCGCCGGCCAGGTGATCCAAAAAGTATCGGGTAAACCCTGGGCGCAATTCGTCAAAGAACGCATTCTGGACCCGCTCGGGATGTCGCGCACCACGACGAGCATAAAAGATCTGAAAGACAATGCCGCGCTGCCGCACAATGAATCCGGCGGAACGATGCGCGTGCTGCATCGTGGGAACGTGGACGGCGCGGATTCGGCCGCGGGGCTTAATGCGTCGGTCGCCGATCTTTCCAAATGGATCCGCCTGCAGCTCGGCCGCGGAACGTTCGAGGGAAAACAGATCTTTAGCTCACAGCGTTCGTGGGAAATGTGGCAGCCGAATATCATGATCCCCATCAGCGAAAATGCCGCCAGGGCAAATCCCACCCGGCATTTCAACAGTTACGGAATGGGCTGGTTTCTTTTCGATTACCAGGGCAAAAAGGTGATGAATCACAGCGGCGGCCTGGACGGGATGCTTTCTTACACGACGCTCGTGCCGGAAGACAATCTCGGCTTTGTCGTGCTCAGCAACAGCGAAACGCCCGCCTTCGTAATAATGAACAGCACCATTCTGGATATTTTTACCGGTGCGCCCAAGCGCGACCGCAGCGCGGAATCGCTAAAGCAGACAAAAACCGCGAAAGAAGCCGATGCCGCCGAGATCAAAAAAGCCGATGATGAGCGCAAAGCGAATACCAAACCGACGCTCGCCCTCGCGGACTATGCCGGGACCTACACCAGCCAGATGTACGGCGATGTCACTATCGCGGCGGAAAACGGAAAGCTTGTCTTGCGTATGATCCCTGCGCCGAATTTTGTCGCCGATCTCGAACACTGGCAGGACGACACCTTTCAGATAAAATGGCGCCCCAGCGTGGCCTACAATTTCCCGCGCGGCTTCGCCATTTTCACCGTCAACGCCGGCAAATCCGATCAGCTAAAGATCGACCAGCCCAACAACGACTTCTGGTTCTATGAACTCGAACTTAAACGAAAGTGATGTTTTCGCAAATTTGATAACTTACCTCGTCAGATAGAAGTATGGGTCTGAAAAGGCTCATACTTTTTATTATCTTTTAATTGTTTATTAAGGTGCTTCCAGTAATGAAAAATCTGTCAAAGTCGCTTCCCTTTATAATTTTGATCTTGTGTGTGGGTTTGGGCTGTAATAATGTGACGAAATTTATGGCGAGCAAAACCTGCACGGCGGACAGCGTACCGAATCCGGTAACATCGGATGATTTTGTGCAGCGCGCCGGCGTGCATATGGAAAAAGGCAATTACGCCGAGCAGTTCAACCAGTGTGTCTATCATGATCTCGATCAGGCGGTAAAACTCGACGATAAGAATTTTATCGCTTACACGGGACGCGGTTTGATGCTCATGTACGACAAGCGATTTGACGAAGCCAAAGCGGATTTTGACAGAGCGATCCGGCTTGATCCGACATATTCGACCGCCTATCTCTATCGCAGCAGGCTCAATGAAGAAACTGGCGATCTGGCGGGCGCTGTCGCCGATATGGACAACATCATAGCACTCGCTCCGACGGAAAATAACTACGTAACCCGCGCCGGGCTCCACGAGAAGAAAGGCGACTACGAAAAAGCCGTCAGCGACTATTCCGAAGCGATCGGTATTAGCGCGGACGGGGCAGTCTATCGCGACGATGGTTTAAAGTCCTACTATGAATTGCGCGCCGCGGCCTACAGGAAGCTGGGCCGTGACGACCTGGCGAGACAAGACGAGGAAACTTCGAAGAAGACCTTTCTCGCAGAAAAATCGGATAAGGATAAGGACAACAGCGAGGTGCGCACCGGCGACAGCCGCACCAAAGCCGGCGGGCTGCTCAATGACAAAGCCATCAGTATGCCAACGCCTCCATATCCGCCCGTCGCCCGCGCGGTTAGAGCAGCCGGAAAGGTTGTCGTAAATATCGAAGTGGCGCCCGACGGGAGCGTAGTAAAGGCCGTAGCCGAAACCGGCCACCCGCTCTTAAAAGCCGCCGCCGTCGCAGCCGCGCGCCAGGCTAAATTTAAACCCGGCCCGTCACCGATCTCAGGTTCGCTGGAATATGAATTCACAGCTCCGTAAGACAACCGGAGTTAGCTGGTTCTTTATCATCGATGAAGGAAGCAAAACAGGCCGGCTAAGATCGACCGGCCAATAACGACTCCGGTTTTACGACTGAGCCTTAAACGAACGAGATAAATATCAAGAACCTATTTCAACTTGTTTTCTTCGGCAGAATCTAGAAGTTTTTGTCTATCAGAATCAAGATATGCCGGCAGTTTTGTATTTACATCTATAAAAGCATTCTTGACTTGTTCATATTTCAGCCCCTTTGCGTTGCTACTATAAAAGTCACCGGCTACCGAACCGCGGAGGTCTGCGCCCTTAAAGAATGTACCGTTGAGGTTTGCGTTGCTGAGTTCCGCATAGTTGAGGTTTGCGTTTGTAAAGTTTACAAAACTGAGGTCTGAGTCTTGAAGATTTGCGGTGTCGAGGTTTGCATTACTTAAGTCTGTGCCGCGGAGATTAGCATCGCTAAGATTCGCAGCTTTAAGACTTGCATTGTCGAGTTCTGCATTGGTAAGTTGTGCTTTGCTGAGATTTGCAAAGTTAAGAGTTACAAAACTAAGAGTGGCTCCGTTCAGATTTGAGCCGCTGAGATTTGCATTACTCAAATTTCCGCCATTTAGATTTGCACCACTGAGATTTACATTACTCAGATCTATTCGCCGACTAGGAGGATCTTGCTCAATTTTTCTTCTTCCGATAATGGTTAGAGCCGTCTGTACATCAGTCTTTAAACTATTGTTTTCGGTTTGATTTGCTTCTGTAGCGTTATTTTGTTTTCTTCCCGAAGCAATTATTAGTGTCAGCTTCCTGCTCGACAATTTTTCTCGGATATAAGCGGAAAGGATTTCCATCACCGTCCAGTGATCTTTTGGAGAATCCTTAGCAATCCTTTCCAGCGCATACAATCCCCCTAATCTCACTGAGATATCTTCACTGCCTAATTGTGAAACTGCTTTAGTGAACCGGTCCGTTATCTGACTTTCCCGATCAAGATTTTGCTTTTCAATGCTAAGCTGATATGTATTGTAAGTAAAAAGAAGACCGAAAAGAAAGACCGCACCGCCAATTATTTGAGCAAGGGTCTTGCGGGTATCATCTTCAAGTTTTAATTTCTCCTTTTCACGGTCAAACTCCGATTGATTGACACCTAAACTTCTATATCTTAGTGATCTGACATAAAGTTTTGGCATTAACCATAAAACTAAAAGTAATAAACTTGTTGCAGAAATGGATACTAGGAACATCACGCTCACAGGACTCCAACCTTCAAACGATTGATCCTGACAGACCAAAATCAAGAAAATTAAGGAATAAATAAGCAGGCACATGGCAAGAACCCAGAGCCATGAATTTTGCTTTTTCGTTAAAGTCTGTCCATATTCGGCAGTGACTTCTTTAAGAAGCTGTTTTCTTCTTCTAATCTTTTCAGCGTACTTGTTAATGGCCACAGGAGTTCTCCGGAATGTTGGGATAGAGATTGCGTGAATAAAATAGCACTTTAACTCAAAACTGCAAAAAACATTTCGAATGCAGTAATAAGACAAATCTCTCAGATCCTTTCTTTTTGTTGCGGCGATAAAAGAAAAATCCGATATAATCTCAGCACCGTTCACACGGTAAATTTACTCTCAAGGAGCCCACAATGAAAAAAACGCTAAGTTTGATCTTTGTTCTTTTTGTATTGACGGTCGTAGGCGCGGCTGTTTTGATGACGTCGCAGCCTAAAATGCGCAAAAACGCGGACCTTTTATATGCGATGGACATGACCAAGATAAATGCCGCGAACGGGGCGGTTATTTCCCACGGCGCGATAGTGCTCGAAACCGAAGCCCAGCTAAAAACCGATGCTGAGAACGAGAGCTCGTCGACGGTCACTGTTCTGATCGGCACCAGTTCTCATCAGAACGGCCCCGTCGATAATATTCAATTAGTAGGAGTAGGCGGAGTGGCTTTCGGCAATATTGTGCCTGATTGCCCGGAAGAAGAAAAGTAGGAAAATGTCTCCCACGTAAAAAGTTTATTCTATGTCAGCGTCGGAATAATCGTACTAAATGAGTCCGGTTATTTGCTGACATAATAGACGTTATAAACATCAAAGTTGTCATCGAACCCGGTGAAGATGGTTATTTTGTGGTAAGGGTACCTTCGCTTAAAGGCTGTTGGTAACAGGGAAAGGCCCGGGAAGAGGCTTTGCAGAACGTGCGCTAAGCCATCGGTCTATACCTGGAACCGGACGAATCTGATTTGCATAATAAACCTATAAACTCGACAAAACATCGCACTATGTGCCAAAATTCTCTGTTATTAACACTTTATTCGTAATACAATCATTAAAAGGAGTTTTTTAAGGAATGGAAGAAAACGGAACTGCCCCGGCAGCACAGGCGGCAGAAGCAGTAACAGCGCCAAAAGCTGAGGAAACGGCCGAAACTGTCGAAACGGCCGCAGAAGTAACTGCAGCGGCAACTGTAGCGACCGAAGCACCGGCTGCGGAAGCGCCTGCTGCTGAGGCACCTGTTGCTGAAGCGCCTGTCGAAGTAGCTGCAGAGCCGGAAGAAATTTCGTATCACGCGGTGGAAAAAGAAGGCCATGTCACGGCGATCTGGGAAATGCAGGGACGCAAGCACCTGCGCACGATCGACCCGCGCTCCAGTGAGGGTAAGCAGATCATGGAACTCTACACCGCCGAAACCCACGAATAATTTCTCATCAGCTCAATTTATTTCAATAAGAAAGCCGTTCGTTATCTGAACGGCTGGCTTTATCTGTGTGTTTTGAGTACCGCCTTTAGGCGGCCCTGCTAAAGCAGGTACTCAAAACTAAACGATATTCACGACATCTTCGCGCGTCACGCCCGGAATTTCCAATATCATATCCGCGCCATAGGCCTTTGCCGGAGTCTGGAATCCGACGGGTGCGTCACCGTCTAAAATTCTTTCACAAATTTTAAGCGCCGTTTGCACGGTAAAATCATAACCTTCCGGCCCGGACAAACGCGCGGCGATTTTGTTGCCGTTATCGTCCGCAGCTTCTCCGTATACATATGATTTCCCGGCGGCGCGCTGTTCAGCCGAAGCACCGCCAAGTGGAATTTTGCTCTGAAGATATTTTTGCACCGGCCCCCAGGCCAGCAGCCAGCCGATATAGCGGCTTAAGATCATCATCTTTTGCACCTGCGGCGGCACGACCGTATAGACTTCGATATTCGGAATGCCGGTGGAATAATACGCCGTCGAGACATCGCCCCAGGGAATGGTCACCCCGCGCTTTAAGACCGGGCCAAAATCGATCGGGCGCACCTTCCACGCCGCCGGAACGCTGACGATCTCTCCGCCCCTGCGAACCGCGCCGCCGCGCCCTATGTTCATCGTCATGGTGGCCTGTGTGCCGTGTGAAATACGGCTTCCGCTGCCGTGAAATGCCAGCGTTAAATTTGTTGCCTCGGGCAGCCGGTTCTTTAAATGCCGTGCCAGCGAATCGGTCGGCACCACGTCAAACCCCACGCCGGGCATTATCATAATGCCGGCAGCCTTAGCTTTTTCATCCAGCCGCGCCATTGCTTCGAAAACCGCGATCTCACCCGTAATGTCCAGGTAGTGTCTCCCTGTACGCAAACAGGCCTGGCACATCGGCTTTGAAGTTACGGAAAACGGCCCGGCGCAATGCAGCACAAAATCTACCTCGTTAAGCGCGGCTTCGAGCTTGTCGGTCTCTTCCAGCGAGAAAACGCGAAATTCCAACCCAAGCTCCGTCGCCAGTTTCTCGATGCTTTCTTTTTTCCGTCCGGCCAGGATCGGTTTTAAACCGCGCGAGGCTGCTTCACGAGCGATTATCTCGCCCGTGTATCCGTTTGCTCCGTAGATAAGAAAATTCATATAGTTTATTCTCTTTCAGATGATGGCTGAAAATTGTGGTGTTACTAATTGAAACCGGCGATCATTTCGGAGTAGTAAGAGATGATAGTTGATAACTGAAAGATTCGATCTATTATCTTTCAACTATCAGTTATTATCTATTCCGAATGGTATCTCAGAATCAACACCACAAGTTTTAAGACACTACTCTACTTTCAAAATCTCCTGCACCCTGCCGACCTGTCCGTCGGTCAATCTTACTTTAATTCCGTGCGGGTGGTGCGAAGAATTTGTCAGGATGTCCTTTACCGTGCCGGTAGTTTGTTTGCCGGTACGCTGATCCTGTTTTAGGACGATCGTCACTTTTAAGCCCGCGTGGATATTTTTACGTTCGCGATGCGGCATTTATTTTTTCACCTGTTTTTCGGCTATTTCTTCGTTCTTTTTTCGAGGGCTTTTTTCAGTAGCATTAGCTGCCCCAAATGGTAAGCGTTATGATCGGCCACGAGCAGGGCTTCGCGCAAAAGCGTCTGCCCGCTGCCGTGCGGTATCTTGCCGTAGAGATCGTTCTTTGCGTCGGCCACCAGATCGCGCATCGTTTTCAGGTCTTTGTGGATCTGCTTGACAGACTTTTTCCACCCGTCTTCGGTACCTTTCGCGTCTTTTCTTGGCGGCCAGTAGCCGTCGGGAAATTCGGGCGATTCGTGATTAGCGTCACGCGAAAATTCAACGATGTCCCATTGCGCGAGACGCAGATGTTCCAGCAGGTCCCACGCCGAATGCGGTGAATGTTTTACTTTTTTATTTATCTTTTCCAGAGGGAAATCTTTCAGCGCATTTTTCAGATCGATGTGCGCGGATCTTCCGTCCAGTAGTTCCAATACGTGCGCGCGTAATTCCTTTTGCTTGTCCATGGCCCCGCCTTAAAATATTTTTAACTCCAATGCTTGGGTATTCTTAAGTTTATCAAGAAACTCCGCCCGGTCTATCTCTTTCGCGCCCAGCATCTCAAAATGCGGCGTCATCACCTCGATATCTAGCCAGGCTGCGCCGCGCTCTTTTAAATGCTCGATCAGAAAAAGCACGGCGAATTTCGACGCGTTAGAGCGAAAATGAAACATACTTTCGCCGCAAAACACGCCGCCGCAATCGACACCGTAAAGCCCGCCCACCATTTCTTCGCCTTCCCAGACCTCGACGCTGTGCGCCTTGCCCGCCTGATGCAGCTCATAAAAGCCGCGCACAAATTCGCCCGTGATCCACGAGGGGCCGCGCTGCCCCTGGCGCTTTACCGCGCGGCAGGTCCTGATAACGCCGAGAAAATTGCGGTCGATGGAAAAAGTGAATTGCGTTTTTTTCCATTCACGCCGCAGGCTCCGCGGTATTTTCAGATCGGCAAATTCGAGAATGGCGCGCCGCTGCGGGCAATACCACGGCAGCGGCACATACGGGCTGACATCCCACGGAAAAATGCCTTTGTGATAGGCTTCCGTAAGGCTGTCAATCGTTAGCGGGGTGCCGAAACACACGATGTCTTTGGCGTCGAAATGCGCGCCTTCAACCTCGAGCCATCGCGGAAAATCATGCGTCCGGAGATCGGGGAAATATTTATTTTCTATACTGTTTGCAGCTTCCATTTACCACGCCGGAAAAACAGTCCGGTAATGAGCGCATAGACTGAAAAAGCTATCGTGATCGCCCAGAAAACACCGTATACCTGCATGCTGGTATGGTAAGCCAAAACATAAGCCAACGGAATCTCGAACAGCCAGAAAATGAACAGATTTATGTAAGTCGGCGTCCAGGTATCACCGGCGCCGTTAAATGAAGTGCCGAACACCATGCCGAATGCATAAAAAACAAAACCATAGGCAACGGTTCGCAGGCAGTTTGCCGCATACTCTACCACCGCCGGGTCTTTACTATCAAAAAGCCCCACTATCGGATAAGCCAAAATGACAAAGACCACTCCGATCGTGCCCAGAAATACAGCGTTATAAAAAGCCGCTTTCCAGACCGCCTGTTCAGCCCGTTCGGGCTTTCCCGCGCCGAGCGATTGGCCGACCAGCGTGGCCGCGGCGTTGCTCATTCCCACCGAAGGCAGCAGGGCAAATATGATCACCCGGATCCCGATCACATACCCGGCCAGCGCCTCGCTGCCAAAACCCGACATGATCCGGATCAGCCCCATCCAGCTCAGCATACCGATGGTGACCTGGAAAATTGCCGCGCTGGAAAGCTTGATCAAATGCCATATCAGCACAAAGTCGGGCTTCCAGTGATGAGCGTGAATTTCAAATTTGTTACCCTTGCGCAGCAGCATCGAGAATGCAAAGATCACACCCACGCTGCGCCCGATGGTCGTCGCTACCGCCGAACCCACCACGCCCAGCTCCGGGAAAAACCACAATCCGAAAATAAAACACGGGTTGAGAATTATGTTGATCGTATTTGCCAGGATTAGGGTGCGCATCGCGATCGCGGCATTTCCCGCGCCGCGAAAGATGCCGCTGATGAGAAATATCATCACCACGCTCATCGAACCGCCCAGCAGAACACGGGTAAAATTCACATGCTCGATCACGTCCGGCGCGGCGCCCATCAACTCTAAAAACCGGTGAGCGAACAGCGCCCCGGCCAAGCCGAAAATAGCCGAGACGATGATTCCCAGATAGATCACCTGCACCGCCGTTTTCGCCGCGGCGTCCGGATTTTTTTCGCCGATGCGCCGGGCCACCGTGGCCGTCGCTCCGATACTAAGGCCGATCGCCACGGCATAGATCAATGTGATCAGCGACTCGGTAATTCCAACTACCGCCACCGAATCCGCGCCCAGCTTGGAAACAAAGAATATGTCCACGATGGCAAAAAGGCTCTCCATGAACATCTCGATCACCATCGGCACCGCCAATAAAAATATCGCCAGCCCGATCGGGATCTCCGTCAGATCACGTTTCGTTCCCCACACCGCTTCGCGCAGGATCGACCAAAAAGAATTGTTCATCTCTGCCTCAGGCAGAGTTTTATCGAGGTTTTCCATATAAAAAAATTTAAATTATTAAAAACAGTTGAGACACAAAAGTGCCTGAAAGAATTTTACCGTACGGCGTGAGACCGCACAGCAAACCATTAACGAGCGGAGTTAGAGGACAATGATCTTCATAGTTTGGAAAATATAACACAACGGCCCGCTATTGCAAAAACCAATAACAGCCCAGTTTGAAAATCTATCTTTAAAAGGTCCCCAACGGGGACAAAGAAAATAGCCCGGGGTAAGGGAGCGAAGCGAACGCCACCCTGGGTATAGAATTCTCAAAACGTTCCAGCCCTGGAGGGGCGACAGAACACCAGTCAGGTTTCTGTCACTCTTTCAGGGCTAACAGCAAATTGATCGTTCGTCACCCATCAATAGGGGCCTTATCACCGCGAAAATATTAAATGATCTTAAAAACTAAATTGGATCTGGAATTCGATCCGGCGATTGCCTGCCTGGCCGCCGCCTCCGCCGCCAAATCCAAAGCCGCCGGCCAGTGAAGTAGACTGGCCAAAAAACAGCGAGCGCAGATTCCCCACCGGCGTGCCGAGATTGGTGCGGTTAAAAATATTGCGGATCTGCACGGCAAATTCCAGGTTGAAACGTTTTTCATCATCGCCGCCGCCGCGTTGTCCTCCACCGCCCCCTCCACTGCTGCCGCCAAACGGGCCATTTCCCCCGCCCCTGCTGCCACCGCCTCCACCGCCCTGAGACGAGACGGAAGCTTGCTTTTCGCTGCCGCCGAAACCGAAAGTTTTAGCGGCGCGCAGATTTACGTTAAAAAAATCCGGGCCGCGGCCGTAGTTACGCGGGATGATCGTATCGCCCGGGTCGGGCGTCGGGTCGAAAGCGCCGAAAGGCGTGACGATAATACCGGGTTCCGTCAGATCTGTGGCAAATGCCGGGCGCTCGGTAAAAAGATTATCGCCGTTCAGATCCGCGCCGGTCGTTATATTGAAAGGAACGCCCGAACGGTATGTAACGAACGGGCTCAGGCGTATTCCCCACGGCGCCGTAAAATTTCCGCCCACGGTAAAACGGTGCCTGATATCGAGCGCGGCATTACCGTATTCTCCGGTCAGATCATAAGAATTTGCCGGAAAACTTCCCGCCCCGTCCGAATCGCTTTTCGCTCCGCCAAAGGAATAATTTGCAAAGAGCGATACGCTGTCCAGAAAATTTGAACGGGCATTTAAGATCAACTGGTTTTGATCGAACCGCCCGGTGGATTCGTACTCGAAAATATCTCCTCTCGCCGGATCGGGACGCACTCCGTTAAGCGGCGCATTGATGTTGCGTGACCGCAGCAGCCGCCTGGTCCGCGCGTTGACAAAGGTGGCGCTGAAAGTTGTCTTAAAGGGCAATTGCCGCTCGACGGCAAAGGCGGCCTGCATCGTATAGGGCGCCTGCAGATCGGGAGACACCGATCGAATTATGCTGGTCCCCGGCAAAACTGCTCCGATCTGTGCCGCCGTCAGCGAATTTGTCACGCCGTTCAAGGTAAATACCGGCTGGCTTAAAAGCATGATCGCGATCTGCCTTCTAACCGGGTCGGGGTCATCCGCGCTGACCGTATAATTTATTTGATTTACGCCATTAAAACGGATCGCCTGCAGCGTCAGGTTTTCGCTGAAGCGGTCATAAAATATACCGAACCCGCCGCGAAAAACTGTCTTCGCCTCGCCTTTGCCGCCGGCGCCGGGCGCATAGGCAAATCCGAAGCGCGGCGCAAAATTATTGTTGCTCGAGATATTGTTTTGATTTTCGTAACGCAGCCCGAACGAAAGCGTGAGTTTCGGGCTATAGCGCCAATCGTCCTGGAAGAAAACACCCATGTCCGTTTGGCTCACGGCCGCTTCCGGCGTCCCGCCGGCGATGGTAAATTGGGTCGGGATAGCGCCCGGTAAATTCAGGATGGCATTACGATATTGATCGAGCGTGGTAAAGGTATATGTTCCCGCGAAATTATTCGGCGACGCGTTATCGAATTTATTAGAACGCAGCCGCAGGCCGAATTTAAATGCATGTCTTCCGCGCAGGACGGACATGTAATTTTGAAATTCAAAACGGTCTGCGTCGGAAAAACCGGATCCCACATTGGCGCCCCCGCCGGTAAAAGCATCGTTGACGCGAACGGTCGGGTTGCTGGCGTCGCCCTCTTGTCGGCTGCGGCGGCGAATATATTGAAAACGCGTCTCGTTGATCACCGTGGGGCTGACTATCGCCGTTTCCGTCAAGCGGATGCTTTGGTCACTGTCGTGCGTATTGTAAGCCCGCGTAAGCAGATCGAACCCGCCCAAACCGGCATTTTCAGAATTGGAACGGGAAAAATTGTAACGCGCGACGAGCGTGTTATTTTCATTGATCTTGAGATCGACTCGCGGGCTGAACTCAAAATCTTTTGACGGCGTCCGCACGGCCAATTGAAAAGGCACGACATTTAAACCGGGGTCGAGGATCAATGCGTTGATCAGCGCATTGTTGTCGGTAGTCTGGTACTCGATATCAAAAAAGAAAGACGCGCGTTTTTTGATCAAAGGCCCTCCCAGGCTGCCGTCGATATTGCGGACCTGAAACGGAGCGCGGTTCGGCGCAAAAGGATTGCGCGAATTGAAAGTTTCGTCTTCAAATTCAAATTCAATTTCACCGCGGTATTTATCCGTACCGGGCTTGGTCAGTATCTCGATGCGCCCGAACCCAAGGCGGTCGTACTCGGAAGAAAACGGATTTTGATTTATGCGGATCTCGCGGATGGTATTGCGCGGCGGCATTCTTCCACCGCTAAAACCGTCGATAAAGATCTCGCCGCCATTTGGGCCCGCGCCCGGCCCCGCCAGCGCCTGTAAAGCTGCGGCTAGCTCCTCAGGATCGTCTGGCAGCGCTTCTATGTCCTTATCCTTTAACACGATAGCGCCGGCAGATGCTTCCGGATCGGTACCGACCGCCTGGTTCTGATTTACATCGACGTTTATCTCCTGCGCCGCGATATCCAGGGCGATGTCCAGCGATACGCTTTTTCCGGCTTCGATGACAACTTCGGTATTTTCATAATTCGCGAAACCGGCCGCGCTAACCCGCAAGGTATATTTTCCCGCCGCCAAACCGCCGATAGTGAACGAGCCTTCCTGGTTAGCCTGCGCCGTTTTTTCCGCGCCGCTTTCGCTTACAGCCGTCGCGGTTGCGCCGCCGATCAGCGCGCCGACCGAATCGGCCACCTTGCCGCGGATAGTTCCTGTCTGCTGCGCGCTAACCGAAATAAAAAGCGCCAGCGTCACTAAAAGCAATACCGCGCCGCGAAATAAAACCTTTCTTAAATAATCCGTCACAATTAAACCCCTTGAAAACTAATATTTAGCTATTATAAGCCCTTTATGGCGGAGAGTATTAAAAAAAGCGGACGAATGCGTCCACGTTTGTTAGACGCAAAAATGGCCGGATCCGGTTACAGGAAAATGTTGATTGTTATGTCGGGAGGAGACTTAGATGCTTAAAGTTCCCCTCCTTACAAAGGAGGGGTGGCACGCGCCAGCGTGACGGGGTGGTTCTCTCTTCATCGACAGCATGAAACCCGGTCGCTACCGCTCCCGGTTCTGACCTCATTTCGCCAATTGAATCACTAGTAATCCGGCAAATCGGGCTGAAATTTACTAAACGGCTGTCGTCTTCAAAAACCTCTATTCAAAAACTTGCTGCTTTAAGTTATCCTGCGTGGGCGCGGGAGAACGCGCGTGTTATTTGAAAAGTCCAAATTTCTCAAAAGCGTGTTCCAAAAGTGTTCCGGTGTTCCACTCGCGCACTCACCCGGGTGGAACGGAACGCTTTAGGAACTTATAGTGGGATAAGCGATTATCGGCTTCGGGTGTTCCATCTCCCAAGAGCAGCCTAAAAATTCAGCACCAACTGCTCATCTTTCACATCCACTTGGACGCTGCCGCCTTCGGCCAGTTTGCCGAACAGGATCTCATGCGCCAGCGGCTGTTTTATTTTGTCGTGGATGAGGCGCTGCATGGGGCGGGCGCCGAATTTCGGGTCAAAGCCGTGTTTGGCAAGCCATTCGCTCGCCGGATCGGTGAGTTTTACCAGCACGCGTTTTTCGATCAGTTGGGTATTGAGTTCGGTGATAAATTTATCGACAACCATTTTAATGACATCCATACCGAGCGGTTTAAATGGCACCCAGGCATCAAGGCGGTTGCGAAATTCCGGCGAAAAGGTGCGCTCGATCACACCCTTGGCCTGGCCCTTGGTGTCGCTGGCGTTGCGGAAACCAACGCCGCCCGATGAGAGTTCGCGCGCGCCTGCGTTGGTGGTCATGATCAGAATGACGTTGCGGAAATCCGCCTTCTTGCCGTTGTTGTCGGTCAGCGTGGCATTATCCATCACCTGCAGCAGCAGATTGAAAAGATTGGGATGCGCTTTTTCGATCTCGTCGAGCACCAGCACGGCGTGCGGCGTCTTCATGATCGCTTCCGTCAGCAGCCCGCCCTGGTCAAAGCCGACATATCCCGGCGGAGCGCCGATCAGCCGCGAGACAGTGTGCGGCTCGGCATACTCGCTCATATCAAAGCGGATAAATTCCACGCCGAGTTGTTCCGCCAACTGTTTGGAAAGCTCGGTCTTGCCCACGCCTGTCGGGCCGGAAAATAAAAACGAGCCGACCGGTTTTGTCTGGTGGCCCAGGCCCGCGCGCGAGATCTGTATCGCATCGACCACGCGGTCCACGGCTTCGTCCTGCCCGAAGAGATAACGCTTAATGTCGCCGCGCAGTGTTTTCAGGCGCTCTTTTTCATCGGCTACCACTGTCTTGGGCGGGATCTTTGCCATCCGCGCGATGGTCGTCTCCACCATTCGCGAGGTGATCTTTTTCGGCCGCTTGCTTTCCGGTAAAAGCTTAACGGCCGCGCCTACTTCATCCATCACATCGATGGCCTTGTCCGGCAGGAACCGGTCGTTGATATATTTTCCGGCCAGCTCCGCGGCTACTTTCAGCGCCTCGTCCGAATATTTCACTTCGTGATGCTTCTCGTAAAACCTCTTCAGGCCCTGCAGGATCTGGTATGTCTCTTCGATCGTCGGTTCATTGATCTCGATCTTTTGAAAGCGGCGTGCCAGCGCGCGGTCGCGTTCAAAAGCAGCCTTGTATTCCGTGTAAGTGGTCGAACCGATACAGCGCAGGTCGCCCGCCGCCAGCGCGGGTTTTAAAATGTTGGACGCATCCATCGCACCGCCCTGTACCGCACCGGCGCCGACGATCGTGTGAATTTCGTCAATGAACATGATGGCGTTTTCCTGTTTGCGCAGTTCATTGACGATAAATTTGAACCGCTGTTCAAAATCGCCGCGATAACGCGTTCCCGCCAGCACCGCGCCCATGTCCAGCGCAAAAACTTTTGCGTCCTTTAACACATCGGGCACGTCGCCTTCGTGAATTTTCAGCGCCAGGCCTTCGGCAATGGCGGTCTTGCCCACGCCCGGTTCGCCCACGTAAAGAGGGTTATTTTTCCGCCGGCGGCAGAGCACCTGGACCGTGCGCTCGATCTCGGCCATGCGGCCGATCAGCGGATCGATCAACCCTTCGGCAGCTTTGGCGACCAGCTCGACGGTGAATTGCTCGAGCGTGTTGCGCTGGCGCCGGGGCATCCCGTCCATATCAAATTCATCTTCATCGCCCTCAAAGCCCGGTTCGCCTTCTTCATAGATCTTTGAAATGCCGTGCGAGATATAATTCAAAACGTCGAGCTTGGTGACGCCCTGCTGCTTTAACAAATAAAGCGCGTACGACTGCTCGGCCTGAAAGATCGCCGCCAGGATATTTCCGCCGTCGATAGATTTCTGCCCGCTGCCCTCCGCCTGCCGGATGGCGTAATCGACAATTGCCTGGAAAGACGAAGTCAGCTCAGGCATCTGCTGCACATTTTCCGGAAGCTTTTCGATGACCTCGGAAAGATAGGTTTCGAGCAGCGTGCGCAGCCCGCTAATATCCGCGCCGCAATTAAGCAACACTTCCGACGCCGCATCGTCCGACAGCAGCGCAAAAAGCAGGTGCTCGAGCGTGACATACTCATGCCGCCGCTTGACCGCTTCATCAACCGCAATTCCCAATGTCGCTTCTAATTCCTTCGTCAGCATAGGTGATCTTAATATTTGCTAACTTCCGTATCTTTCGGACAAAAAAGTTCCAAATACATTTTCGTCTTTTCGATGTTCTTTTTCAATAATACCCCGAATATAAATCTGTCAGAACTCTCGGCGATAAAAGTCCGCGCCAGCGGACGATAGCGTGTAACCACAGGCGTAAGCCTGTGGTCAGAACAAATTCAATATTTTAAGCCCGTTTTACGGGCGGCAGAATACCGGTTTGTCTATCGCCCGCTAAAGCGGGCTTATTATTTTATGCCGGGAACCACGGGTTCCGCTTATCCGATTAACCTAACCTTCATTCTTCCTCCACGGTACATAAAAGCGGAAATTCGTGCGAGCGGGCCAGGCTCATCGTTTTCTCGGCTTTCATATTGGCGATCTCGTAAGTATAGATGCCGGCAATACCTGCGCCTTCCTGGTGGACCTTCATCATGGTGTAAAAAGCATCGGCTTCGGATTTGTGAAAGACGGTGAGCAGCACAAACACGACGAATTCCATGGTGGTGAAATCGTCGTTGTGCAGCAAGACCTTAAAGAGCGGCGGCTTTTCCAGTTTAGCTTCGCTCTCGGTCAGAACATCGGTATTAAAATCGTTCATCGTTAGAAGACAGAATTCAGAATACAGAAGATAGTTGTCGATAACAAAACCTATATTCCGGCTATATCCCGCATGGCGTTGCCGATAATGCGTTTATCTTCAATTAGAATTAGGCGTGGCAAGTGATTTCGAGCTTCGTAGGAGCGGCATATGTTATTTTTGTGATCTATCAATTGCCACTAGCTTTAGCTAGTGGACTAAATGCTAATTTTTGAACCGGGCTTTAGCCCAATTCATTTAGGTTGGGCTAAAGCCCGGCCTTGTATGTATCTTTAACCACTAGCTAAAGCTAGTGGCAATTTAAAGACAGAGATCAATGCTTTGGTTTGCCGGGAAGTTTTTTAGGCAGGTCTAGTTCATCATCGATCAAAATATCAGTTGAGATACCTACCGCTCGCGCATAAGCTAACGTAACCATGTGTGACGGCAGCCGGTCATCATTTTCGTAAAGTCCAATATATCCAAGGTGAATCTTTGCTCCCTTACTTTTCAGCAGATCGTACATTTGTTGCTGGGTAAAGCCTAAATTGAGCCGAATCGCTTTAACCTTCTCTCCCATTCGTTTGGGTACATCCAGTAATTTCTTGGCCATTCAGGTAAGCCTCCTGAAATAACCGGATATTTTTTCTTGACTGAATACTCGTGATAGAGATATACTTTTCGAACTCAACCGATACGCCCAAAATACCTGGGAATATGATCTGGTTTGGTTCAACTGAAATTACCATTACGCGGTTTCATTGTTGTCAAAAATCGTGGGGGAATTAACTTTGAAAGATTAACAGAATTTCGGTAAGTGATAAAGAGGAACGGTCTCCATCGCATAAAGCTCGGGAGCGCCCAAGGCTTGCCTGCAACAAGTGGGAGTTGTGACGCGCAAATGTTTCGAGGTCTCCTTTGAAACGCGCGTTTCAGGCAAGCACCGCGCTCCAGCCCAATTCTCCTAGCTAGATATTACTCACCTCAAAGTATGCTTTGATCGCATTATACTTCGATGAATTGTTTAGAATGTCGAACACTTCAGCAAAGTTTTCCAGGCCTTCGACCTTGTGCGTAAGAATTCTTTTAAGCCAACCGGCATACATAGCTTCGCTTAAGGCCAGGTCACGCACGCCCATTTCAAAATGTTCGCGGCCGGCATTAACGGTCCCGACCATCACTCGGTTGCCGAGCACGAATTGCTGGTTGATCTTGTCCGAAGGCACGGCGTCGATCGTTCGCGAGCCGCCCGTCACGCTGGAAAGTATCAGCACGCCGTTTTTGCTCAATATCTGCATCGCGTCAAAAACTATCGGCGAAAAACCCGTACATTCAAACACCAGGTCATAGCTGCCGTATTTTTTTACGCTTTCGATCGGCGGCAGGTCGACCGTCGAATCATAGCCGGCGCCGATCGCTTCCAGAAGATCGGCGTTCAGATACCCCTCGCGCGGCTGTCTTCCGAAACCGTGCACTTCTACTCCGCGCACGCGAAAAGCCATCGCCGCCAGCAAGCCCACCGTTCCCGTGCCAAAGATCGCGGCCGACTTTGGCTTCCAGATCTTCAGCCGCTCTTGTATCACATAAGCCTGCCAAATACCTTTTTCTATTATAGATAGCGGTTCCAGCAAGACGGCCACGTCGGCAATTTCCGGCGGAATTTTCACCAGAAAATCGGCCGACTCTACATAGTATTCCGCCATGTAGCCATGCAGGCGTGAGATGCCGCGTTCGAAATATTCTTCATCGAGCGTGAAATCCTGCTCGCCGATCCGGTCGTAAAAACTTTTGCCCGGCCGGCGCACGCTGGCAACAACATAGTCGCCCACGGCCAATTCTTTTACATTTTCGCCGATCTCGCTCACGCGCCCGAGATTTTCGTGCCCCAGCACTAAAAACTCCGAACCCGGCGGGGCGATGCCGTATTCGGCGTTGTTTATCTCGCGGTCGGTACCGCAGGCTCCGACGCGCAGCACCTCGACCAGCACGCCGCGCCCATCCGGCACGTCCGAAACCTTTGGCTTGTCCATCTCTACCAGATGGACCGAATTCGCTTGTTTAGGAATTACCGCAACTGCTTTCATAAGAGTTTATTGAGTAAATAGAGTTTGTTGAGTTAGTAGAGTAATCAGCTTTTCTGCAAATGCTTGCATAAAGACATTGTCATTCTTGAAATTTCATCGAACAGTTTGTATATCTCCGAAAACTCGTTTTCATTAATGTATCCTAAATCAAGCGCTATGTATAAATGTGATTGAACCTCAGCGGCCGAGCCGTGCGACATAACCAGGAAATTCGCAAAATCTTTATTGGACTTCCTTCCGTTACCTTCCGCTATATTTGCCATCACCGAAACTGCTGCTCGACGAATTTGATTAGCAAGTCCAAAGTCTCGCGAAAAAATCTCATTCCTGGTAATTTCATAAACGCACTTCGTTGCTTGCCGTGCTTTCTGCCAAACCTGAATATCTTCGAATCTCTGAAAAGTTGCCATGGGAGCATCTCCTTTTCGTGTCTTCTTTTCTTTCACATTTAATAATTCACAACCTTTTTTATCTCTACTTACTCAATAAACTCTATTAACTCTACTAACTCTACTAACTCTAATTTACCTGCACCGTGGCTTTTCTTTCCAGTTTGCCCCAGCCGACGACCGCGCCGCGGATCGCCGTATAAACAGATTTTACCATCACCCAGTACATAACCTGGCGATAGCCGAAGCGCTGGATGAACAGCCACCAGAGCAGATTTTTCTGCTCGCGGCGCTCCAGCATAAAAGCAAAGAAAGCGCCCAGCCAATCGACCAGCAAAAACAGCGCGTAATAAAACATCACGGCGCCGATATTGGTCGGCGTGTATTCTTTCTGGTGTTCAAGATAGACCATTATCTCTGAGATAAACGTCCAGATAAACATCAGGTCCATCAGCGGCGAGATAAGCGGAAATATCACCTGGTAGATCCAGACATTAGGCATCGCAATAAAACCGAGCGTGCCGTATTTCGGATTAAAAAGCGCGCGCTTGTGTTTCCACATGCATTGCAGCGTGCCGTATGACCAGCGGAATCTTTGCTTGGCCAGGCCGCTTAGTGTGTCCGGCGCTTCGGTCAGGCCGATCGCGTTTTCTTCATAACCTATCGCGTAGCCGAGTTTGCGGATCTGGATCGTCAGGTCCTGGTCTTCGGCCAGCGTGTCGGCGGAAAATCCGCCGGTTTGCTCTAATATCTCGCGCCGCCACGCGCCGACCGAGCCCGGCACGACCGTGATGCAATTCAGGCTGGAAAACGCTCGGCGGTCCATGTTTTGCGACGTGATATATTCCAGCGCCTGCCATTTGGTGACGATATTGATGCGGTTGCCGACCTTGGCATTTCCCGCTACCGCACCGATCTTTTCATCGGCAAACCTGTGAATAAGCTCCAAGATGGTATTCGGTAAAAACAAAGTATCGGCATCCAGCGCGATAATTATTTCGCCCGTCGCCTGCCGCCAGCCAAAGTTGAGCGCCGATGCTTTACCGCCGTTCTCCTTGCGAAAGATCCTGATCTGCGGATCACCGGCAAATTTTTCTCTGGCTATGTCATAGGTCGCATCGCTCGATCCGTCATCCACCACGATGATCTCCAAATTTTTGTGATCGGATGTCAGCAGACTCTCGATGGTTCTGATGATAACTTTTTCTTCGTTGTAGGCGGGTACGACGACGGAAACAAAAGGAGCGTATTTTTCCCCGAAATGTTCCTGCTCTCTTTTGCGCGAGCGTAAGTATTGCGCCAGCGCCAGCGCGCCTATGATGAGCGAACGCGAGATGCCTAAGATTATTCCCGCTAAAAAGATCAGCCGGATCAGCCAGCCGCCCATTGCCAGCGTGTAAAACACCACGCCGTCTACGCGAACGTAAAAGTTTTGCTCCTGCGGCACGGCCGGCATTGCCTGTTCGTCGGTAATTCCCGCCAGGTCCGCCACGGTCGTAAACTCGTAGCCTTTGGCTTTTAGTTCGTGAATTATTCTCGGCAGGGCTTCGATGGTAGCCTGGCGGTTTCCGCCGCCGTCGTGCAGCAGCATGACGGAACCGCGTTCTTCCGGGTTGGTCACCGCCGCCGCGTCCAGCGCCGCCTGTACCATATCGTCCGCCGTGCGGGCACGGCCTTGGTCGTCCGTCAGTTTCCAGTCGTCAGGGTCGAGATGAAGCCCGACGGTTATATAACCGAGATTTTGCGACACCACCGTCGGCTGCACTTCATCGGGCGTGCGCGGCTCGGCGTCGCCAAAGTACGGCGCGCGAAAAAGACGGGTGGAGTGCCCCGTCAAAGATTCGATCAGCCGCTGGGTAGCGTTAAGCTCCAGATCGGTGACGGTATCGGGCACTTCGCCCAGGTTGGGGTGAGTGAAGGAGTGGTTTCCCACCGCGTGGCCTTCGTTAAAAATGCGCCTGACCAGGTCGGGGTTTGCCTGGCCGTTCTCTCCCACAATAAAAAACGTGGCTTTTACATTTTCCTGTTTCAAAATGTCGAGTACCTTCGGTGTCCACTCCGCATCAGGCCCGTCGTCAAAAGTAAGCGCGATCTTGCCCTGCTTATACCCGGTACGCATCATTACGTATGACGAAGGGATCTGTTTATAGATCTCACCGGTAATCCTGGCGCCGCTGCCGATGCCATCGGTCTTGAAATCGCGCAGGCCCGGTTTCGGCTGCGCCTTTACTTGCAGGATCTCGCCTTCGCCTTCGAAATCGACATCGTAACCGTATTCGATCGTTGCTATATCGTCCAGCGAATCCGCCGTGCTTCCATTGCCGAATATTTCCCAGAGCGACGGGTCCTCGCTCCCCATCCGCCACATCGCCAGCCCCGCTACTTTTTTATCGCGCGCGCTGCGGATCTGGTTGTAGGCGGTGGCCGCGTCAAGAAACCAGATGGTATGGGTCTGCCCGTCTTCCTCTTCGTAGCTGAAGTACGGGTTTCGCGAGACGGGATCGAATTTGATGTCGGCGGGTGAATCCAGCGAATCGCGCGCGGCCAGCACGGCTTCCTGAAAGCTTACGTCTTCGGCGCTCTTCGCGCCCTTTATCCAATCGTATCCATAGTTGCCAAAGCAAATGATCGTGCGTTCCGGATCGAGGTCCTTCATCCGTTTTTGCAGGACCGAGTCGTACCAATCTTGTCCCGCTATCGGGCCGGGCTCGCCGGTCGACCAGTGCTGGTCGTAAGCCATCAACATCAGATAATCATTGACCTTTGCATACGCCGGATAATCCCACGCCGGGTTGTCAAACGGCACCGCCTGCGCCAGCAGCAATCCTTTTTCACCAAAAGCTTTGTGAAGCTCCGTCATGAAAGTGAACAGATCTGCCTGTGACGATTCCGGCACTTCTTCGAGGTCGATGGTCAGCCCGCCAAATTTGTTTTTCTGCACCGTCTCGAGCAGCGAATTTATCAAATTCGCGCGCGCCGCCTCGCTTCCGATCGCCTTCGCCAGTATTTCCGAATTCCACTCCTCGTTTTTGTAATTTTGCACCAGCGGCAGGATCGGCATCGAGGGTTTTTTCTGCTGGATATAATCGATGGCGTTTTGGTCAAAGTCTAAAACGAGCGGGGCGTTTTCATCGCCCGAAAGCCTGATCCATTCCGGCACCAGCCAATCCAGGCGGTCGATGTTGCGCTTTAGCGAGATATAGCTTGAATCGTCCCAGTTCACATAAAAGCCGATCGCCAGTTCATGATCTGGTGTTTTGAGCAGCGCGGCTTGCTTGGCCGGATCGAGCTGCGCTCTCTGGATCCTTGCTTGTTCGACTTTCTTTTGGCGGGTTATTTTTTCGGTTTTTACTTTTTGGGTGATCTGTTTTAACTGGGCTTCGTGTCGGCTGGTGGGCCCCAGTTCCAGCAGATTCGGTTTGGCATTTGTCAGCGCGGGATAGACCGGCTTTAGTTTCACCTCGGGCAGGAAAGGATTTATCAGCAGGCTCAGCGCGAAAAACAAAAAGAGAACGGTCGATACTATCGTTACTATCAGCCACGCTGCTTTGAATATTTTGCCGCGTTTTCCCTTGGAATCGAAAAATACGGGTTTATCGGTAATGCGGCTAAAAAGATCCGGAGAGTCGCTCATACTTTATTCCAGGCTGGTAGCGCCCAAAGCTGTCGCGTAAAGTTTGTGCAACCGCCATTTGGAATAGATGATAACTGATAGATGACAGATCATAGATTAAATCTCTCAGTTATCAGCTATCATCTTTTATCTATTCCGAATGGTTATTCGTACAGCATCACAACTTTAGGACATTACCCTACGCCTCAAAGTATACGCAATTACTCGCCGCTTTGTTGTAATAATTTTGCCACTAGCCCCGTCCAGCCGGTTTGATGGCTGGCGCCTAATCCCGAGCCGTTGTCGCCGTGAAAATATTCATAAAAAAGAATATGGTCGCGGAAATGTTCATCGGCCTGAAACTTCTCGTCATTGCCGAAAACCGCCCGCCTGTTGTCCTGGTCTTTCAAAAAGATAGACGACAAGCGGCGGGAAAGTTCCTGGCTCACTTCCCAAAGATCCAGCATCTTCCCTGAACCGGTGGGAAATTCGACCTTCAGGTCGTCGCCGTAATAGTAGTGAAATTTTTGCAGCGATTCGATCAGCAGATAGTTTGACGGGAACCAGACCGGGCCGCGCCAATTCGAATTTCCGCCAAAAAGCCCGGAACGCGATTCCGCCGGTTCATACGTCACCTCGTAATTTGTCCCGTCGTAATTTAAAGTCAAAGGTTCTTCCTTGTGGCGGCGCGAAAGCGCGCGGATGCCGTGATCGGATAAAAACTCGGCTTCGCTTAACATCGTCTGCAGGACGCGCCGCAGCCGGTCGCGGTTAACAACCGCCAGAAGAATGCGGCGGTTATTGCCCGGTATCTCTAAATTTGCGCACTGGTCGGTCAGGTCGGGCCGGTGCTCCAGAAACCAGTCCATTCTCTTTTTGAAATCCGGCATGGCCGTGAGCCATTCTTGCTCTAAAGTCTCGACCGCAAACAGAGGTGTCAGGCCTACCATCGAACATGCCTTTAGCTGTATGTGACGGCCGTTGATGTGAAGAACGTCATAATAAAAACCGTCGCGTTCGTTCCAGAGCTCGATATTATCGTGGCCGATGTTGTTCATCGCATCGGCGATCTGAACGAAATGCTCGAAAAATTTGCTGGCCACATCCTCATAGGCCTTATCCTCTTTTGCCAGCTCAAAGGCGATGGCGAGCAAATTAAGGCAATACATCGCCATCAGGCTCGTGCCGTCGGATTGTTCCAGATGAGCTCCGTCCGGCAGCGGCGCGCTGCGATCGAAAACGCCGATGTTGTCCATGCCGAGAAAACCGCCCTCGAAGACGTTGTTGTCTTCGGGGTCCTTGCGGTTCACCCACCAGGTAAAATTCAACAGCAGTTTGTGAAATATTTTTTCCAGGAAAGCACGGTCATAAATACCGCTGCGTTTGCCGTCCATCTGGTACACGCGCAGCGCCGCCCATGCGTGCACCGGCGGGTTTACATCCTCAAATTTCCATTCGTACGCGGGTATTTGCCCGTTCGGATGCATAAACCATTCCCGCAGCATCAGGATGAGCTGCTCCTTGGCAAATTCCGCGTCGACCATCGCCAGCGTGATGCAATGAAAAGCCAGGTCCCAGGCCGCGTACCACGGGTACTCCCATTTATCCGGCATTGAGATCACGTCTTCATTGTAAAGATGTGTCCAGCGGGCGTTCCTCCCCTTTTTACGGATGGCCGGCGGAGGCGAAAAAACCGGGTCGCCATCGAGCCAGGTTTTGACGATGTAATGATAAAACTGCTTGGAGCAGAGTGTGCCGCCCAGCGCCTGCCGCATCACATTCTTTGCGTCGTCCGACAGCGCGGCGGGAATTATTTCGGCGTAAAATTCATCCGCTTCCTGTTTCCTTTTCGTAAAAACTTTTTCGCAATTTTTGGGAAAGGCTTTTGCGGTGGTCGATAGTTTTTTATCGGTAAAACGCAGATAGACGACCTCTTTCCCGCCGGCGGGAATGGTCAACTGATAGTGCGCGGCGGCTTTGGTGCCGTGCTGCTCGGGGCAGACCGCGTCTTTAATTCCGCCAACTACAAAATCGCCTATGCCGTCTTTTACAAACGCCGATTTGTTTTCACCGTTATAAACCCGCGCGTAGTTAGTTTCATTTTCGGTGAACAATAACGAAGCCCCGCCGGCACAATAAAGCCTGCGAATTCCGCGCAATTCTTCTTCCAAATGAACGACCGAAAGGCCGGAACCGTCTTCCTCAGCCTTTAACAAAGGGCGGGGACTGTCATTCGCCCATGACCAGGTGTTGCGAAACCAGATCGTCGGCAAGAGATGCAGTACGGCCGCTTCGGGGCCGCGATTTTCGGCGGTCACCCGAATGCAAATATCTTCGGCGTCAAACTTGGCGTATTCGATCGTGATGTCAAAGTAACGGTCTTCGTTAAAGACGCCGGTGTCGATCAGTTCGAATTCAGGGTTGTCTCTGCCGCGGCTGCGATTTTCGTCGCGCAGTTGCCCGTAGGGAAATTCCGCCTGCGGGTATTTATAAAGCTGCTTGACATAAGAGTGTGTCGGGGTCGAATCGAGATAATAATAATATTCCTTGACGTCTTCGCCGTGGTTCCCTTCCGGGTTGTTGAGTCCGAAAAGCCTTTCTTTTAGGAACGGATCCTTGCCGTTCCAAAAAGCCATTGCGAAACAAATGCGCTGGCGCCGGTCGCAAAAACCCAGCAGGCCGTCCTCATTCCAGCGGTACGCTTTGGAACGCGCCTGATCGAAAGGAAAATAGTCCCACGCTGCGCCATCGGCGCTGTAATCTTCGCGGACCGTGCCCCACGCGCGCTCGCTTAGATAGGGACCCCAGCGTTTCCAAACGGCCTTTTGGTCCTTGTCTTCCTGCAGCCTTTGTTTTTCAGCGGTCAAAGCACTTCTCCCTGGGCAAATTTAATGCGCATAAAAGGATGGCATATCGCGTTAAAAAAAGACAGAGGCCGCAGGAGCGTTCATTGCAATGAAGTCAGTACCGGGAACCAGAGTGACCGGCTTCCGGAATAAAAACAAACCAGTGTCTCATTAGCCGGTCACTACGTTCCCGTACTGACCCGTTACTTTTTGACTTCAACCGATATTTATAGGCAAAGCTTTTCAAACAAAAGATCGCCGCCCTGTCTTTTTCATCCGAATGCCAGCACTGTCTTAGCGAGGAGGCAGTTAAAAATTAACAAGGAGTGTTTTATGAAAAACTATCAGGGGTTTGTTTCAGGTGTTCTTTTTATTTTCGCGTTTGTAATTTTTGGCAATATTAATGCATTTCCGCAGAAGACAGGTCTCGCGGGATTTAACGGCGGCGGCGGCCCGACGGCAACGATCGACGACCTGCGCCCGTTCGATTTCAGCGACAAATATTATGCGTTAAATGGTGTGCGGCCGGATAAACTTATTAACCGTCACACCGGCGAAGACGGCCTATCGATAATCGACGCCGCGGCCGATCAGGATCATAACAACGTCCGCATTCTCGCGACGCGTCCCGCTTATGGAACCGAAGGCGAAACGCTTTACTGGAATTTTTACGGCGGATTTTTTAAAGACGGTTTTACCGGGGATGACGCGGGAAACGCGGCCTATAATATGGTCTACGATTTTCCGATCTATATTTTTCCCGGCGAAAGCCGAAGCAAAGCCGAGCGTCAATCTCCCATCATCGATCTCACCGCGGGGTATTTCGAAAAGAACGCCCTTGGACTGGGCGCGTTAATGCTGGTGGAATACAACTACAGCGCGGTCAGGACCAAATTGGACGTGGCATTTTTAGAAGCGCTGGCAAAACAAAATGGCCTTTCGGCCGATGGGACGCCGATCATCCGCACGGTCAAAGAACTGGGCCAATTGCAGCGCAGAAACCTGGTTTCCATAACCCCGAATGACGTACGCGGGCAAATCCCGTATGTTGTCGGCCGGGTGCTTCAGTACCCTGAGCATGGCGCGATCGCTCCGGACGCATTCCTTCTTTATACGATGGACGCGCAGGAAAAACCTTTGGAGAGTGAACTGTTCTTTCTGGAAAAATTCAATTGCCTGCAAAAGTACGGAAGCGCTTGCAGGCAGTAGAATAAGCAGAACTCTAAACCGTTTTAAATAGTAGTTACCCGAAATCAGAACGCGGCGGTAAACCTGGGAGCGCAGGCATCTTGCCTGCAAGATCGCGTGTAGCGATCTAAATAGCGTTTAATTTAACGTCGGGTTAGCACGGCAAGCCGTGCTTGCAGGCAGGATGCCTGCGCTCCCAGGAAGAGCGGGCCGATTTCTTTTTAATACCACTACTTTAAAATAAAACCTCTAGACTCTCGTTCAAAAGTTTGTTAGATTTCTAAAAGTGTTTACTAAGTAATCACTTTAAGAACGGCCGAAAAGCCTCAATAAACTTACAAACTACTGCAAAATAAGAGTTTAGATGAAAAAAAGCCGGCTTTCCACGAAATCTAAAGGAACCCTGACAGAGCAGGCCGATGCACCGCCTCTGCGGCCCGTGGTGGCAGCGGGCGGGCGCAAGCTAAAGCCTGTCACGCGCGAAGAGCTTTCCCGGTTTTACGACGAGATACAAGAAAAGCTCGATCTGGGGCTTTCCAGCGCGGCTCAAAATCAGATCGAGCTGATCTTTAGCACCTACAATTTAAAGATCCAGGATACCGCCACCCTCCACTCTTTCCTCTCGCTGGCGCTTGAGATGCGCGGCAAATATCAGGACGCGCTCGAGGCTGTCCGGCCTTATGAAGACGACGACCTGGTCGAAGAGATCGAAGATGAATCGGCGGCCATTCCGGTATTGGTGCAGCTCGCCCTCTGCTATAGCAACATCGGTGATTATCCGAAAGCCGTCGCCATTTTAAAGATCGTATTAGAAGAAGCTCAGGGGCTTTCGCTCCATCAGCTTTACGGAAAGATCCACACCGCGCTCGCGCGGGTCTATCGCAAGCTCAACGAACATTCGATCGCGCGCGATTACGCCGCCAAAGGTTTGACCGAATACCGGGAAGCCGGCGATTGGCGCGGAATGGCGCAGGCCTACTACACGACCGCTACCGCATATTTTTATGAAGGCAAAAGTGAGGAAGCCGTCGAAGGATTTAAACAGGTCATCAGCATTATCGGCGACCGCCCCGCTCCCTTCCTTCTGGGTATTGCCTACGCCGATCTGGCGGGCGCTTACTGGCTGCTGCGCCAGCCGCACAAAGGTATCGAGTGCCTGGTCAAATCCATCGATTACTTTAAAAAGACCGAGCACAAATCACACGCGATCGGCGCTTATAACAATCTCGGGTTAAACCTGATGCTGATCGGAGATTGGAAGCAGGCTGAAGAAACCTTTAAACATTCACTCGACATTGCCACCGAAATAGACAGCCCGCATATTGCCGTTGTGATGGATTCGCTGGGAGAGCTGAAATATCTCCGCGGCGAATTTGAAGCGGCCCAGGATTATCTCGACCGCGCGATGGTCGTCGCTACCGAATCAAAGCGAGACTGGTACCGCATCCAGATACTGCAAAACCTTGCGCGTTGTTATCTGGCCCAGGAAAACATTCCCAAGGCGGTCACCCTCGCACAGGAAACCGTTTCTTTCGGAGAAAAGATCGGCGAAGGCCAGTGGGCAAGTCTGGCAAACACTATTCTGGCGGAAACCTATATCGAGGCCGGCGAGCTTTTAAAGGCGGAGTCGATCCTGCAAAAGCTCGAGGAGATGGACGTCTCGACCGATTTCGCGGTCTCCGGCGAAGCGCAAAGAGCGCGCGGCCTGGTCGCGCTGGCGCAATCCAAAGACGATCTGGCGGCGCACTACTTTAGCCGCAGTCTTTCGATCTTTGAAACGACCGGCGACGTGTATCGCAGCGCGCGGGCAAATTACGAGCTCGGAAAAGCCATCGGCGGCTCGCAAACCGATAAAGCCCTTAAGAACCTGTCCGGCGCGATCGAGGTTTTTCGTAAATTAGGCGCCCAGCCGCTGCTGAAAAAAGCCGAGGCCGAGCTCGAAAAGATAAAGACCCAGGAGCCGGTTAAAAAACATACGCCTTCGGCCTCGACCCAATTAATGGTGCTGCGGCTGGCTGAAGCGGTCGCTTCCCGCGAACTTTTATTTCGTGAGTTACAGGCCGTGCTGCTGCAGGAAACCAAAGCCAAACGCGTTCTGGTGATCCAGCCGAATGAAGAAAAAGAACTTTCAGTGGCGGTTTCGCATGGTTACGATCTGAAAGACGGCTCTGAACTGGCTAATAGATTCAAAGAAGCGAAAGCAAACGACCGGCTGGAAAACTTCAGCCAGACGGAAAATCTGGCGATCTTTCACCTGCATTCGCCAAACTCTCTTCCGGCCCAGCTTCTTATTTACCCGCGCTCGGCCACGACCGTTTTTGACGGCTCTTCGGTCCAGCCTTTTTTGCGTATCGTCGAACTGGGAATGGACATCTGCGCGCTGCGGGAAAAAGATAAAACGATGCTCAGCGATCTCGACACGAGCTCAATGAGCGCGCACAGCATCCTGCCGGGATTTATCCATTCGAGCCCGGCCATGACCACATTGGTGGAAGAGATCTATAAGATACGTTCTTCTAATGTGACGGTTTTAGTGACCGGCGAATCCGGCACCGGTAAAGAACTGGTTTCGCGCGCTATCCACGCCGCCTCGGCGCGTAAAGACAAAGCCTTCATTCCGTTCAACTGCACCGCGGTGCCCAAAGAATTAGCCGAAGGCCATTTGTTCGGCTATAAAAAAGGCGCCTTTACCGGAGCGGTCGTCGATTCGCCCGGTGTCATCCGTTCCGCCGCCGACGGTACTTTGTTTTTGGACGAAGTCGGCGATCTGCCGCTGGATGTGCAGCCGAAATTGCTGCGTTTCCTGCAGGAGGGTGAAATTCAGCCGCTCGGCGAAAGAAAACCGATCAGCATAGACGTCCGCATAATTGCCGCGACCAACGTTCCGCTGGAAGAAAAAGTCGAGCAGGGCCTGTTTCGCGAAGACTTGTATTATCGTCTCAATGTTATCCGGCTGCGCGTTCCGCCGCTGCGCGAACGCCGTTCCGAGATCCCGCCGATGGTCAGCTACTACCTTAATCACTACGCCGCAAAATTCACGCGCCGCGATATCACCATCACCCCGGAAGCGGTCGATCTGCTGATGGTTTGCGAATGGGAAGGAAACGTCCGGCAGCTATGTAACGAATTGCAGCGCCTGGTGGCGCGCGCCGCCGATGGCGAAGTGATCACCGCCGCACAGCTTTCACCGGAACTAAACCGCAGCGCCATGCCGATGGCGGCGCCGGGCGGTGCCTTTGGAAATAACGTAACGAGTATCAGTTCCTTTACCAGCGGGCTGTCCGGTTCCTTCAGCGTAAATACCGAAGGCGCAACCATGGAAGAAGCGGTCACTGAACTGGAAAAAAATATGATCAGAGAGTCAATGGACCGTAACAACGGAAACATCTCTCGCGTGTCGCGCGAACTCGGCCTCACGCGCCGCGGCTTGTATCTTAAGCTGGAGCGGTACCAGCTCAGCAAGATCGCTTAAGTACAAACTGGGAGCGCGGACGTCTCGTCCGCAGCGACGGCGCCGCGTTCGAACGCATCTGCTGAAATTTAGGCTGCTAGAGCAGCCTTTGCGGACGAGCCGTCCGCGCTCCGACTAAAAGCTCACTAAGCCGGGGCGGCATCCAGATAGGGCTGGGCAAGTTCTTCCACGGCTTCTTCGACCGGGTCGCCGATCGGCGTAACTTGCTTTTTGCGGTAATAGCTTGCTGCGATTCCCATCAGAAAATAAAACACCATGGCCACTTCCTGATCGCCATAGTTGTAATGCACCAGCCCGCTGATAAAAAATCCGATCGCGCCGCCGAGGATACCCAAGACTATCCCGCGGTCCTGCCACAGGCTCAGTTGATTGCTTTTTAATAATCGCCGCAGCATCTTCAAATACACCCAGATAAAAAAGAGCCACGCCGCCAGCGCGGGCAGGCCGCGTTCGACCGCTATTTGCAGGTAGGTTGAGTGAAAATGGCCGATCGGCAGCTTGCCGCCTTCGAACAAATTCCACTCCTGCCAGTAACGCTTGATCGAATCCATCCCGACGCCCACGGCCAAATTACGCGGGCTGTCTGTCAGCAGCTTTACCCCCTCGCCATAGACCGTCTCGCGCCAGGTGGTCGAGGTATCGTTCTGATCGAAAAATCCTACACCCCGGCTTTGCTGCAAAACATAAACTCCGATCGCCGCGAGCGGCACCAATATCGCGAGAAAAGCCAGCACGGTTTTTTTGTTTGCGCTAAGCGAAACCATCAGCAGCGCCGACACCGCGAAAGCTCCCTGCGAAGCGCGGGTTACGGTCAGCAATAACGCCAGGCACATCGCGGCAACGGTAGTGATCAGGATCAGGCTGAGTTTGGATTTTTTGTCCGGCAGTGCCAGCCACAAACCCAGCGTAAGTGAAAGAATGAGCTGTAAGACTTCAGAATAGGTGGTGTAATGGCCGTAGAAACCGGCTGAGCGCCAGTTGCGGCTTTTCTTCCAGCTTTCAATCCCGAGCCTTTGATTTATTTGATCGCCCGGCAGCAGATCGGCGCGCTTTATATCGACAAAAAAATAAAAGTCGGGCCGGTAAAAATCCACCCGGGTTATTTCATTATTTTCAAATTCGGCCAGCAACTGATCGGGCTGGGTGATCTTTTTGCCGTTCGCTTTTAGCAGAGTGTCGCCTTCGTAAAGCAGCGCTTTGGCCAGCGGGCTTTCCGGCGCAATCCCGTGAATTTCCACTCCGCGCCCGAGCAGGCGCTCGACCGGCGTCCAGATAACATTGATCATGCACGATGCTATCAGGACCGTGACCAGCAATCTCGCCGCCCGGCCGGTGCGCACGTTCGCCACCACAAAATAGACGATCGGAAACAATGCCGCGCCGCGCAGTTTGTCGATGGAAATATCGGGAGCGTAAGAAAGCAGCGAGGAAATTACCGTTAGAGCGAAAAATATCCAGATAGCTTTATCGAGAGGTGTGCGGGGCAGCGCCGGGCGTGGTTTGATCGTTAGCCTGATAAACCAGAGCAGCATTCCTATCAGCCAGGCGATCTGTGTAGCGGCAATTGAATGGGGCATCGCCGCCGCCATCAGTATCAGAAAAACGAATGCCGCGCGTTCAAGCCATACGATGAGCCGGCCATCCGCACCGATATCCGCGATCTTATCCAGTTTGTTAAGAATTTCCCGCACTGATCCTTCGCTCAATCTTGCCACCGGACACGGTAAATATCAAAACTGTATGGAGCGCGGGTGGTGGGTCAGTTTGAAATCTATCCTTAAAAGTCCCCAACGGGGACCAAAGAAAATAGCCCAGGGTAAGTGAGCGGAGCGAGCGCCACCCTGGGTATATGATCCCAAAACGATGCAGCCCTGAGAGGGCGGCAGAACCCGGTGATTTCTGCCGCCCTCTCAGGGCCGGCACCTCAAATTGATCAGTACCCAGGGCTAAAGCCCTGGGCTATTTTCTACAGTCCGCTACGCGGACATTATCGTTTTCAAACTGACCCATTTATCGGAGCGCGGGCACCTTGCCCGCTTGGGTCGCACAGCGATCTAAGATCCCCGGCAAGCTGTGTCTGCGGGCAGGATGCCCGCGCTCCATAAAAGATTTTTATTGTAAGCATCCGGGATATATGAGAAAACATCTTATGGTGAACTACCGCCCTTCCTGTGGCGTATCAAAAATATGAACCGGAATCTGCTGATAAAACTTCTCTTGATCCTTACCGCATCCTTGAGCGTTTCCTGCCAGGGCGTTAGTACCCAGGGTGTATTTGGCGCTCAAAAAGCGAGCGGCACGCTCACGGGCGGAGCGTCTCTGGAAAAACCGCTCGCGCCGGACACGCCGGAAGCCATTAAAAAGATGCTGGAAGGCGCTGTCGAGCAAACGAAAATAACAAAAACTTATGACCCGGCGTATGTCGTGCTGGCCTATCCGAACGGCGACGTTCCCGCCGAGCGCGGCGTCTGCACCGACGTCATTATCCGCGCGATGCGCAAAGCCGGCGTCGACCTGCAAAAAGAAGTGCACGAAGATATGGCTGCGAATTTTTCGCTTTACCCGAAGAAGTGGGGCCTTCCCGCTGCCGATTCGAACATCGATCATCGCCGCGTACCCAACCTGCAAACCTACTTCACCCGCAAAGGCAAATCCTTATCCGTGACCGCGAATGCCGGCGATTATAAACCCGGCGACTTTGTCACCTGGGACCTGGACGGCAAAGGCCTGACGCACATCGGCATCGTTTCGGGCATCTGGTCGGAAAAAAATAAACGCTATTACATCATTCACAACATCGGCGGCGGCGCCGAGGCCGAAGACCGCATTTTCGACTGGAAGGTCACCGGCCACTACCGTTACTTTTAGAAACCGGATTCTTGTCAGTAGCGTCGGTGTTAGCCGATGCGTGTCAGAACTACCTGCGTTAACGGGTAGCATCTTAAAGCTTCCTCCTTTTGAAGGAGTGGTGGCATTGCCGCGGGCGATGACGGGGTGGTTACCTCTTCGAACGCCCGGGGCGTTTGTTCCGGGCAGGATGCCCGCGCTCCATGCCGGACAAACTAAAGTTTGAACTCTGAACCGTTTTGCACTTTTTTGTTTTATAATCTGAGCAGTAAAATTTTACTCGGAGAATGTGATGAAAATTCTGTTCGCCTTCTTAGTCGTTTTGTTGATGCAAATTTCCCTTTCCGCCCAAACAGCTAATATGTCAAAAAGCGATGATAAAACTGCCGCCGCCATCCGTAAGGTAATGGACGAGCAGGCTGCCGCGTGGAATCGCGGCGATGTCGAAGGCTTTATGCAGGGCTACTGGAAGTCGGAGAAATTAAATTTTGTCTCCGGCACCGATGTCGCCCGCGGCTGGCAGGCGGCGCTTGACCGCTACAGGAAAAATTACGATTCAAAAGCCAAGATGGGCACGCTTACTTTTTCCGGCCTGGAGATCACCGTTCTTTCCAAAGATTCCGCGGTCGTGCTCGGCAGTTGGGCACTCCGTCGCGAGAAGGATGATCCCGGCGGAAAATTTACCCTCATCTTTCGCAAATTCAAGGACGGCTGGAGGATCATACACGATCATACCAGCTAGTTTGAAGATCTTCTTCGGTTGCTTTTGCCGCTCATCTTTTTTATGTTGTAAGCGATGCCTGTAAAATCCCGGTTAAACAAGATGCCTCAAAACCAAAAGCCGCTCGTCGCTATTATTATGGGCAGCAAATCAGATTGGGCGACAATGCAGCACGCCGCTGAGATGCTAGAGTCTTTTGGCGTGCCGCACGAAACCAAAGTGGTCTCGGCGCACCGCACTCCCAAACTTATGGGGGAGTTTGCCGATTCCGCCGAAAGCCGCGGCATCGAAGTGATCATTGCCGGCGCCGGCGGCGCGGCCCATTTGGCGGGAATGGTGGCGGCGCAAACGGTCGTGCCCGTGCTCGGCGTGCCGGTCGAAAGCCGCGCTCTAAAAGGTTTGGATTCCCTGCTTTCAATTGCCCAGATGCCCGCCGGCATTCCCGTCGGCACGCTCGCCATCGGCGAAGCCGGCGCGAAAAATGCCGCCCTGCTGGCGGTAGCTATTCTTTCTAATACCAGAAAAGATCTGCGAACAAAATTAAAAAAATTCCGCGCGGAGCAGACAAAGACGGTCTTGAAATCAAAGCTGTTTTGAGTCCCGCCTTTAGGCGGCTTTTTCCGTTACCAAGCCTGAACTATCAACTATGCACTGTGAACTATTAACTGTTGATCAAATGTAAAACGGTTGACAGTTCACAGTGCATAGTTAATAGTGCGGGCACCGATTTTTTACAGCCCGTGCCCGCGCGTCTTCTGTCTTCGCCGGCATCTAAAAGTCATACCGGCTATTAACATTGGCATAAAACTGCCATGCGCCGGCGCCATTAAACGGGTCGTCGATGTCCACATAATAAGTGGTGCTGACCGCCGCGCTTAAATTAGAGGCCGTTCCGGTGCAGCCGGAGCAAACCAGGCTGCCGTCGCGGTAAACATCCCATGTGCCTACAATATTTTCCTTGTCCGTTTGACTTGCATCGATCAGACGAAAATCATAGTCGTGAGTTCCGCAAAAGAAAGACCCCGAAGCGTTCACCACCACGCCGCGAAAATGTGCGATCGCGGGATAAAGCGGCGGGCCTTCTTCAGACCACGAAGTTATCGACCGCCATTTTTGGATCGACGTGTATGAGCAACCCGTATTGCCGTCGCGTACCGAAACCGGATCGTCTTCCGTCCAGACGCTGTGCGTGTGTATCGTGCCGCCGGCCAGAACGGACCTGAGAATGGCCCTGCCTGAGAACAGCACCGCTGCGACCATCACCACCGAAATTGATATGATCGCTATTCTTTTCTTTGTCATATAACCTCCTTAAGGTTGTATTTGTCTGTTTCCTTAAAAAGCCGGAGCCGGCCTTTGCCGAAGTTCCGGCGCTTGCACAATGGACTAAAAGTCGTCGCGGGCATCGATAAAACCGCTGTAAAACCAGGCTCCGGACCCGTAGACCGGATCGTCAATTGTCACCTTGTAATAATTGGTGACCGGCTGGATCAGCCCGTTAGCCGACCCTGTGCAACTGCTGCACACCAGCACGCCGTCGCGATAAACGTCCCAAATACCTTGAATGCTATTGAAGTTCGTGACGGTCGTTTGGATAAGCGTGAACTCGTAAAAATGATTATCGCAGCCGCGGTTGGGGGAAAAAGTGATGGCCACGCCGCGCCAATGGGCCTCTGCCGGGTAGCCGGGCGTCGGTTCCGTCCAGGCGGATATCATTCGGAACTTTTCAAAAGTCGTAACCTCGCATCCGAGCTCCGGGTCGTTTAACTGACGCCCGCCGCCATCGAAGGTCCAGATGCCGCGGGTGGTTAGCTGGGCCATTGCCGGCAACGAGATCATTCCGGTGATAATTAACGCAATAAAAGTTAGGAAGGTCTTTTTCATTTCTCTCTCCTTTTTTTCGTGGGTAAATTTAAGGGATGAATGTTATCGTAGCGCCGGCGTCCCGCCGGCTGTCGTGTGAGCGTCCCGCTCACACTTCCTTAATTTAGCGAGCACTCGCGACAGCCGCGATTGAAAGAAGCGACGGTGGCGTTACAATTTTTGAAAGTTCATCCCCTGTAGTCGTTTACTAGTAGTCGTTTCTCACGTCGATTAAGCCGCTGAACTCCCATGCGGCGGGGCCGTAGACCGGGTCGTCGATAAGCAGGTCGTAAGAATTACCTACCGTCTGGTTTAGTCCCGTTACTGATCCGCTGCAGGCGGAACACAGCAGCGTGCCGTCACGGCGAACATCCCAACTTCCGGTGATCGAGCTCACTGAAGTAGCGCTCGCCGAATTGAGCGTGAACTCATAGGTATGCTCCCCGCACGGCCCCGGAAAAAATCTGCTGAAAGACGCGAACCCGCGAAAATGCGCCTCGGCATTGTAACCGGGCGAAATTTCCGTCCAGGATGTGATGGTCCGGAATTTGAAAAAAGAGGTGGCTTCGCAGCCGATATCCGGATCGACCATCTTGACGCCGCCGCTGTTGTTGGTCCAAACGCTGTGGGTATGGTCAAACGCTGCTGCCGAAACCGTCATCATGGCGGTCACGATCAGAGCAAAGAAGGCCGGAACGATATACTTTTTCATTTTCTCTCCTTGTTTAACTTTCGGGGAATAAAGTTCAGGGATGAACTTTCTCAAATTCATCCCCGTTACGTTTGCTTAGAAATCCTTGCGCTGATCGATGTAGCCGACATAGGCCCAGTCAGTTGCGGAGAATGGGTCGTCGATTATTAATTTGTAGTAGTTGCCGACAGACGCGCCTAAGCCGTAGGCGTTTCCGGGGCAGCTGCTGCACTTCAGGACGCCGTCACGATACACATCCCAGTAACCTTTGATCGTGTCACCGTCGGTGCCGACCGAGTTGTTAAGCGAAAACTCGTAGAAATGGTTGCCGCACCCATGGGTCCATCCCTCGGCCTTGGACACCCCGCGGAAATGCGCCTGCGCCGGATAGCCCGGGGTCGGCTGGGTCCACGAGGTTGCCATGTCAAAAGAGTATAGAAGTGTGTACTCACATTTGTTTTCCGCATCCACGATGACCAGCCCGTTGTCGTTCGTCCAAACGCTATGGGTTTTTAATTGCGCCATCGCCGACGTCGAAAACATTCCGACGAGTACCAAAACAAAAATAGTTAGAACAGTCTTTTTCATTTTCTCTCTCCTTTAAAAGCTTGGGGATGAATCTTTAAAATTCATCCCCGGTCTTACGCGCCTAAAAGTCCTTACGGACATCAAGAAACCCGCTATAGAGCCACGTCTGCGGCCCGGCAAACGGGTCGTCGATATACACCTTGTAATAGTTGCCCACGCCTGCCGCCTGGCTGAGGCCGTAGGCCGTTCCGTTACACCCGCCGCAGACCAGTATCCCGTTGCGGTAAACATCCCAGGTGCCGTCGATGTTATCCGGCCCGGTAACCGTCGAGGCTACCAGGCGGAAATCATAGAACCTGACGCCGCAGGCTATCCCCGCGCCGCCCGCTTTGGCCACGCCGCGAAAATGAGCGTCAGCCGGATTGCCCGGTGTCGGCTCCGTCCATGAGGTGGCCATGTTAAAACCGGCAAACGCCGGATAGAGACACCCGGTCTGGGCATCGCGAATATAAAATCCGTTGAAGTTCGTCCACACGCTGTGCGTGAACGGCTGCGCCATTGCCGACCCCGAGAGGATCCCGGTGAATACCAAAACAAAAATGGTTAGAACAGTTTTTTTCATTTTTTCTCCTTTAAAGTTTCAGGAGACGAACCGTTTAATTCGTCCCCTGAAGGCAGATCGTTAGAAGTCTTTACGGACATCGAGATAACCGCTATAAAGCCACGTCTGCGGGCCCGCGCCGGGGTCATCCACGTACACTTTGTAGTAATTTCCGACGCCGGCCGGCACGCTCAGGTTATAGGCGACACCGTTGCAGGCGGCGCAGACCAGCACACCGTTGCGAAAGATGTTCCAGGTTCCGGTGATGCTATCGGGAAGGGTCGCTGACGAAGCCACGAGACGAAAATCATACGTCCGGGTTACACAGGCCAGGGAAAATCCCACCGCTTTGCCGACGCCGCGAAAATGCGCATCCGCCGGATTGCCGGGTGTCGGTTCCGTCCATGAGGTCGCCATGTTAAAACCGGAAAACCCGCCGGTCAGCGAATTGTAGTTGCATCCGGTTAGAGCGTCGCGAATGGCCAATCCGTTATTGTTCGTCCAGACACTGTGCGAAAAAGGTTGGGCCATTGCCGCCGCCGACAAAAGGCTTACCGCCATTGTTGCGAAAAACGCTACAACTATTTTTTTCATTTTTAATACCCTCCTAAGGTTCGATCTTCACCAAAGAGAATGGAAGAAATGTAGGAGTACACTCTTTAAATTCTTAGGTGGTTGTGGGTTTAGTAGTGACCTTGATGTTATTCAGGCCGAGCTGGAAACGCTCGCGGCTGCGGGGGCCGAAAGTGTTAGGAGACGGCTAACACACAGGGTGGCAAAAAGGCGAAGAAGACAAAATACGTCCGTTACCGAAAGCTCGCGCTTTAACGTGTTATTTCGGGAGCGAAATGAACTGCCGCGGGTAGGAAATCCGCAGCTTGGAAAATGCAAAAATCAAAATTCAGTTCAACCTGAATTCTTCACCGCAATTGCACCGATTTTTTCAATCTGTCTGCGAGAATATCAAATTCAACGTCGTTTTGCAATATTTAACGCTATGAATTTGCCTGAAAATTGTAAATACCTCCTATATCACTGAAAATGCAGGGCTTAGCCTGTGCTCGAACGCCTTTCAGGGCAAAAAATAAGGCCGTTTTATTTATAATAAAACGGCCTTCCTGCTAAGAGAAGGATGGTTTTTTAGAAAACGCTTTCTTTATTCGGTTTTAGGAAAGATCAGTGAATAAAGCTGTTTTTGGTTTTCCTGTTCGAATGGAAAATTACCGGAATTCAGCCGCCATTGGGTGATGATTTTGTACCCGCCGGCGACATATCCCTGATAGGCGTCCTGGGCGCTTTGATGCCCGATCGGCTCATCCGGCCAGTCGGCTTCAAACTTGGCGCCGTAGGCCAGCAGATCTGCGTTGACATTTATCTGCGTAAATTCCTCCTGCAGGTCGGGATCGTAATAAAGCTGCAGGTTAAGAAAATCGACACTGCTATTCACCGCGTCCGCCTGGAGATTAAGGGTAGCGTCCGGAGAGAGGGTCAGGTAATAATGCTTGTCGGTTTCCTGATCGAAACGCGCGCGGATGGCCTTAAGCAGCATGGCAAACTGGTCCGGCGTCAGGGCGTTATAAGCCGGCTTTTCCCAATCCATATCAAAACCGTCCAGCCCGTAAGCTTTCAGGTACGCCATCAGATTGTCGGCAAAGTTATCGGCGTTCTGCTGGTCGGTATGATCCTTAAGCGAAAAAATATTTTGCAGTACGGTCACGGTCCCCCAATCGAGCGTGACCATAAACTTTATGTTCGGGTTGTTGTTTTTTGCGTCCCTTAAAACCCAATTCATATATTGCTGGTTGGTCAGCCCGTCCGGGTGCGGCGGGTCGGCGGCGGGCTCTAGCTGTATCGTGAATGAAGAGCCGTCACCCGTAGGTACGGTGTCGCTCCCGGTCGGCACCGTCGTCACAAAACATAAGAACAACATATCCACCGAGCTGTAGACATCGTTTTTTATCAGCGCCTGGTAAGCGCTCTGGGAATTGCCATAAGGCACCCCCGGCGGGTCATCCTCGCTCAAAAGGATCCAGGCATTAACTAATTGATCACCGGAAGCCATATTTTCTCCTTTATGAAAGTACGTTTTTTGAAAGCGATACTGTTATGTTAGTGGCTTGGCCGGGTGCAAGCAAGATATTTTCTTTTGAGCAGTATCCTGATTTGAGTTGCTGTGCCGGAGGCACATCGGATATTAGCCTGCCGTGATAGCGGCAGGTACCGGCGTATTGATAAGCGACAACCCCGCCTCAAAGTAATTTTTGGGTGTTTTGGTGATTTGGTGAAATGTTTTGCGTTGAAATCGCATATACCTATAGAAAACCAAATAAATGAAGTTATAAAACGGTCTGGCAGCTTAGTCCCGGATCTTAAATAAGCTTATGGAAAAAGATGACGAATCCAAATACAAGCCCAACTTCCGTCGCTTGTACGGCTACAGTTTTGATCCCAGCCTGTCCACCAAATTAGATACTGCTTTAGTCAATAAAACAGTATTTAAGATTCGCTGGGAGGAAAACCTGTCCCGGGGGCCGATCGGTGAATATCTCGAGGTGATCGATTATGATCCGGCGAGCAAATGTTTTTATACGCCGATAGATCTGGATAATTCCTATATCCTGGCGCAGGACGGTTTGCTGCCCTCGGAAAGTAATCCCCAGTTTCATCAACAGATGGTCTATGCCGTGGCCATGACGACCATCCAGAATTTTGAGCATGCCTTGGGGCGTGTTGCTCTGTGGTCGTCGGTGCGTGACCGGCGGGAAGGTGAATTTTTACAGCGTCTGCGGATATATCCGCACGCGCTGCGCCAGGCCAACGCCTATTACAGTCCCAGTAAAAAAGCGCTGCTTTTTGGTTACTTTCCCGCTTCCGACAATGCTCCGGGCGAGCAGTTTCCCGGCGGTATCGTATTTACCTGTCTGTCGCACGACATTATCGCTCACGAAACCACCCACGCCTTGCTGGACGGGATGCACCAGCGTTTTATCGAGCCCAGCCACCCGGACACGCTCGCTTTTCACGAGGCGTTTGCGGATATCGTCGCATTATTCCAGCATTTCACTTTTCCGGATGTCTTACGGCATCAGATCGCGAAAACGCGGGGCGATCTGTCGTCACAAAATCTGTTGGGGCAGTTGGCCCAGCAATTCGGTCATGCGATCGGCAGGTACGGCGCGCTGCGCGAATATATCGGGGCCGAGGCCGATCCGGCCGGTTACCAGACCGTCTTTGAACCGCATGATCGCGGCGCTATCCTGGTGGCCGCCGTTTTCTCCGCCTTTCGCGAGATCTACAAAACGCGTACCGCCGACATCTTTCGCATAGCGACCAGCGGCTCCGGTGTCCTGCCGGACGGCGACCTTCATCCCGATCTCGTCAGGCGCCTGGCTAAGGAAGCTTCCAAGATCGCGCAGCATATTCTCAACATGTGCATTCGAGCGCTGGATTACTGTCCGCCGGTAGATATTAATTTCGGCGACTATCTGCGGGCGATCATCACTGCGGACATCGATCTGGTGCCCGACGATGACCTCGGGTACCGTGTCGCCTTTATCGAGTCCTTTCGGCGCAGGGGAATTTATCCCCGCGATATTCGCACGCTTTCGGAAGAAAGTCTTTGCTGGAACGTGCAAACCAAGGGGGTCGACGTGCTCAAGGAGATCGGTGAAATTCTGCGGGATTATATCCTCGAGCTGGAGCACATCGGCGACCGGGAAAAAATTTATAATGAGACAAGAAACTATAAAAAGAACCTTCACGATTTGATAGAGGACCTGATCAAAGACGATCAAACCCGCAAAGAGTTTGAAAAAATAACCGGGCTTTATCTTTCCTCCGGCAAACATCCGAAGGTCGACGGGCTGCGCCGCGCGGCGGACAACAATCCGGTATTTGAAATTCATACATTGCGCGGCGCGCGGCGGATCGGGCCTGACGGCGATGCCGTCCATCAGGTCATTGTCTCCATCACCCAGACGCGCCTCATCGCCTTCGACGAAACGGCGGGGCCAATGGACGGGGTTTCGGATGACGAGCGTAGTAAAGTTCCGCACTTTAAGTTTCGCGGCGGGTGTAATCTGATCTTCGATCTGGAGCATATCTTTAATAAGAATTATAGAAACAGCCTGCGCTATGTAATAAGAAAAGCTATTAGCGATGACGCGCGGGTGCAAAGACAGCGCGAACACCGGCAGGGAGAAATGAGCATGTCTCTCCACGCGACCTATGCCGGCCAGTCTGAGCAGAGGGAAAGCAAGGAACCGTTCGCCTTTTTACACAATGAATTTTGAGATCCTGGAGGCCATTTTACATGTCTGATATTAGTAATTTGTCGATCAATGTTCGCATGTACCGTCAGGGCTTGGGCGATTGCTTTCTGCTGACGTTCAAGCTGGGGAAAGAAACAAAATATAACCTTTTGATCGATTGCGGTTTACTGCAAGGCACGGAAGGCTCGACCGAAATAATGAACGCGGTGGCAAAAGATATTCAGGCCGCGTCGAAGGCGACGGACGGCCTCAACGCGGTCGCCGTCACCCACGAACATTGGGATCATATTTCCGGATTTTCGCAGGCTCAGAAAATATTTAACGAGATAACATTTCACGAGGTTTGGCTCGGCTGGACCGAAGACTTAAGTCATCCTAAATCGAAAGCGATGCGCGACCGTTTCAGCAAGCAGATCACCGGGCTGAAAAAAGCGCTCGGCCAGATCAAAGCCAAAAAGGAAAAGCTCAGCAAGATGAGCGGATCGGATGAAGAGATGCCCGGCTTCTTTCAGGTTGCGGCTGCTTTGGTCGATGATTTTTTCGCCGAGGATCTGGGCGTGGGCGGTAAAGGGCGGTCGGCCACCTGGGAATATATCATGAGCAAGGGCGAGCCTAATTACTGCACTCCCGGTAATGTGTTCTCGCCCAAAGGCCTGGAAGGCCAGGTTAAAATTTACGTTTTAGGGCCTCCGGCCGATTTCGAAATGTTCACCAAAACCGAGCCTACAAAGAAAGACGCCGCCAAGGAAACTTATCGCGAAGAATCCAAATTCGCGCTCGCCGGAAGTTTCTTCGCCTCGTTTGCCGAAGACGGCACCGACCCGCTTATCGACGCCTGCCGCCCGTTTGAAAAAGACTTATTGACGATAATGCCTTTTGACGATTCCGAATTGCCCTGCAAAGAGGTAGGAGACATGTTTTCCTCCTATTTTTCCGAAGAAGAAAAATGGCGGCAGATCGACGATGACTGGCTGCTGATGATAGAGCCCCTGGCGCTGCATCTTGACTCCTATACCAATAATTCCTGCCTGGCATTTGCCGTTGAGCTGGTCGAAAGCGGTAAGGTGCTGGTGTTTCCCGGTGATGCGCAGTTCGGCAACTGGATGTCGTGGAAAGACCTTGAGTTCAGAGACAAAGACGGAAAGCTCCTCCCGGTAACGACGGCCGATCTCTTGAACCGCACGGTTCTTTATAAGGTCGGACACCACGGCAGCCACAACGCTACCTTACGCGAACACGGCCTGGAACTGATGAATAGCCCGCAATTGGCCGCGATGATCCCGGTCGACAGGAAAAAAGCGGAGAGCAAAACCACCAAAACGAACCCCAAGGGCTGGGAAATGCCGGAGGCGCATCTTTTTACCCGCTTACAGGAAAGATCTCAAGGCAGAGTGATAATTGCCGATGAGAAAAACCACACCGGCCTCACCAAAAGGTGTGAGGACAATGATTTTATAAATAGTGTCAAATTTGCCCAAAAGAGCTTCCTTCCCGGCACAAAAGATCCGCTTTACGTGGAATACGAGGTAAAAAATTAAAGTAGGATTCGAAACAATTTTTCTTCTGTTATAAAATTCTCGTGATTTCCTCGTTAAGATCACGATGATCCTTCCTAATTCAACCGTGGGTGTGCTGGGCAGCGGGCAGCTCGGGCGGATGTTTGCCATCGCCGCGCGCCGCATGGGTTATCGCGTCCACACTTTTTCCCCCGAGAGCGACACGCCGACCGGACAGGTTGCGGACCACGAGGTTACCGCGCCCTATGAAGACCTGGACGCAGTGCGTGAATTTGCCCGCGGCGTACAGGTTGTCACTTTCGAATTCGAGAACGTGTTATCTGCCACCGCCAGTGCGGTAGCGGAAATTGTTCCCGTTCGCCCGCGCGGCGAGGTTTTGCATATCACGCAAAACCGCCTGCGCGAAAAAACTTTTCTGGCCGGCAACGGATTTCCCGTTACCTGTTTTCGCCATATAAAAACCCTTGACGATCTGCGCAGCGCCGTCGGCGAGCTCGGATCTCCCTGTATATTAAAGACCGCCGGATTTGGCTATGACGGAAAGGGCCAGTCAAAGATCAGGACGGCCGAAGATATCGAAACCGCTTTCGCGAATCTGAACGGCCGCGAGGCGGTTTTGGAAGCTTTCGTTGATTTTGAAAAAGAGGTTTCCGTGGTGGCCGCGCGCGATGAGAAAGGAAACTTTGCGGATTACGGCGTGATCGAGAACGCGCATGCGAACCATATTCTCGATATAAGTTCTGCGCCCGCTTTTGTTTCCGAAAAAGTATATTCCGAAGCCGTCGAGATCGCGCGCAATGTTTTGGAAGCGTTGGATGTCGTGGGCGTGATGTGCGTTGAGTTTTTTCTCACTAAAAAAGAAAGGCTATTGATCAATGAGCTCGCGCCGCGCCCTCACAATTCAGGCCACCTCACTGTCGATGCCTGCATCACCTCGCAATTCGAGCAGCAGCTTCGCGCGGTTTGCGGTTTGCCGTTAGGCTCCACGGAATTTCTCCGGCCGGCGGCAATGGCAAATCTGCTTGGCGATCTCTGGGAAAACGGCGAGCCCAACTGGGAAGAAGTATTGAAAATGCCCAACGTCAAACTGCATCTTTACGGCAAAGCCGCCGCCCGCCCGGGAAGGAAAATGGGACATCTGACCGCCATGGCAGATACGGTTCAGGAAGCTGTCGAAATAGTAAAAAAGGCTCGCGGTTGTCTCACCGGCTAGATCTTTCGCCCCAGCCAAACCCCGGCCGCCACGCCTAAAAATCCGACGGCAAAGCTAAGGGTCACATACAAAACAGCGGTCAATAAATTCTTTTCCCGCATCAGCTCAAACGTCTCCAGTTCAAATGCTGAGAAAGTCGTAAAGGCGCCTAAGAATCCTGTTATCGCCAGCAGCTTCATCGTGTCGCTGATATCGAATTTCACCGCCAAAAACCCGATCAGAAAAGAACCGCTGACGTTAATGATAAAGGTGTGAAAAGGAAATGGCTGAAGAAACGCGGCGACCGGTGAAATGTTTATCAGGTAGCGCGCGGCCGCGCCAAAAGCGCCGCCCAACGCAACCAGTAAAACTTTCATCAGGCCTTCGTAAAACATCGCGAAAATATTACCACAAATAAAATCTCCCTTCTTACGCCCTCATGCTATCGGAGAGGGGGTGGCGCGCGCGTTTCGCGTGACGGGGTGGTTCTATGGAGCGCGGGCATCCTGCCCGCATTAGCTCTTGTCAGTAGCGTCGGTGTTAGCCGATGCGTTCTTGTCAGTAGCGTCGGCGTTAGCCGATGCGTCTCTTATCAGAACTTACGCATCGGCTAACGCCGACGCTACTGGCCCGTACCCAAACCACAAATAATACAAAACTCTGCTAACCCGGCTAACTCTGAAAACTCCGCCAATTCACCCAAATCCTCTCTCGCCATTCATACTCAATCGTAATATGATGAAGCTCTGTTTGCGGTGCGCGGGTCAAACCACACGGTTTGGGCTGTGCACGCCGGGCATGCTTGGCAGCCCGGGAGGCGGCTGAACCAAGGACTGCTGCCTCTGAAAGTCATAGCAAACCCGCATCGTATGCTTTAGCGCTCTGCGGGCATAAACCCTGTATTTAAGGCTAGCCTGCGTTCTGCTCGTGACGTCAGGTGAAAAATTAATTCGGGCCAACCGCTGCGAGGCCTGTTCCCGCCCGATTTCTCCTCGCATGTCGCGCTTGTAAAACCAAATGAAAAACGGCTAAGCGTGTAGTACAGGATTTCATCTCCGCCTAAAAACCACGGATGGCCGCCGCGCGGTGAAGCGTCACCGCGAGTGGATCCCCGCCGCCGCAAACAGACCAAAAAAACAAGTTTATAGAGTTTAGAGAGTCCGTAGAGTCTATTGAGTCTTGAGTCGAGTTTTTACGCAAGACTCTCTGGACTCTATAAACTCTCTAGACTCTATAAACTCTCTAAACTCTCTGGACTCTATAGACTCTCTTCAGAGTAAAACGGCTTCCCTGTTACCAGAGAAGCCGCCGGAATAAAACTATCATTGCTTAAGGAATAATTTCAGAATTACCAGGTCACCGGCACCAGTCTCGGGGCCGCTTTTTTCTTCAGCAAGCGGCGCAGTTTCAGGCGCGCTTTATGAAGCTGTGATTTCGAAGTACCGACCGAGCATCCCAAAAGCTTTGAGATCTCTTCGTGTTCGTAGCCTTCGATATCGTGGAGCACGAACACCGACCGGTAGCCCGGAGGCAACTGCTCGATCGCATTATCGAGCGCGATCTTATCCACGATGCGCATGTGGCCCGGATTTTCCGTGCCCGACACGATCTGTTCCGGTGTGTCGCCTTCCTCGGTCGTTTTCTCAAACTTTACGCTTCGTTTGCGAAAGTGCATCAGGACCTGATTAACGGTCATCCTGTGCAGCCAGGTCGTAAAGGCTGAGTCTCCGCGGAAGCTGCCGATCTTCCTGTACAACTGGATAAAAACTTCCTGTGTCAGGTCTTCGGCTTCGACCGGGTTTTGCAGCATTCTCAAACAAAGGCTGTAAACCCTGCGATGATGGCGGTTATAAAGCTCTTCAAAAGCCATCTTATCGCCCCACCCCGCGGCCTGTGCCAGCGAAATGTCGGTTTTTGTACCGTTTTCGGACGATTTATCCACGTCCTCAAAAGCTTCCTTTGCCGCAACTTCAATGTTCGCAGCGTTTTGTATTAAAGGATATGTTAAAACTTCAGTCATTGTTTTCTACCCCCCTCGCCTGTTATATCTCAATTGCCGTGCCATAATTGAATTCGTTGCCCACGTAAATTCAGATTTGTTCAAAACGTCCTTTTTTATAAGGTTTTATGGGCATCTCATCACTGTGTCCCTTCATCTCAACGATCACAATTGCTCAAATCGTGTACCTTTTCGCGCACGAAATATACCGTTTGAGTTGTTTTATGTATGCCCTCCATATTTATTTCACGTTATTAGACAAGTTTTAGCATCAAAAGTTCCGGGAAAACCTTTTGCCAAACCTTTGCCGGTACTTTTGGAAGAAGTAACGGGCGGGTGTTACTATCGCGGTTAAAGATGTTTAGTTTAGTGTCAAAAGTATTGATTGCCTCTTTTTTTTCAGTCGTATTCTTCGCCGGTTCTTTCTCCGCACAAACCGCAATGATCGATGAAGTGGTGCAGGAGGTCTCAGAATCCGACAACGTGCCGGTGATAATGAAGCACTTGCCGGATTACGAAAAAGTGAAGGAAAGGGCAGTCTTTGCTTCCAGCTCGGAAGAATTTCTCAAGGCGGTAAATAACCACTCTTTAGCAATTACCATCGCATTTACCCCCGGTACCGAGGCCGCCATCGCCGATTATGACGCCGGAAAACTGGCGATCGTGGAATTTACCTCGCCGCAGTTGGCGACCGAGGCTGATGCAAAAATTCAGGCAGATCTGGGCCAAGCAGCCGCATCCGGGCAAAACGTTCCTGTTTATCGCCGGATAGGAAACTACGCGGTTTTTGTCTTTAATTCCAGGGATGACGCGGCCGCGGCGGCGTTGATCGACCAGGTCAAATACGAGAAAGTAGTGCAGTGGCTCGGCCGCAATCCCCACATTCAGCAAAAGAAAGAGCGCGATACTGTCAGGACGACCTCCGAAGTAGTTTTAAACGCGATTCAGATAACGGGCTATATCCTGCTGGTTACTCTGGCTATCGGGGGATTGGCGGGCTTTATGGTCTTTCGCTCGCGCAACCGTAGGCGCCTGCAGGCCGACACCTACACCGATGCCGGCGGGATGACGCGGCTTAACCTTGAAGCTTCACCGGTTTCCACGGATAAACTTCTTAATCAATAGAATCCACTGCTGAAAATAAGAATTTAGAGGTTAAGTTAAATTGCAGTCAGGAAGGGTTGCTTGCACCCGCTCTTTTATCCAACTTTAAAAAGAAGCGGGCGCAAGCAACCCTTCCTGACCTTGAGGTAATAAAATTTGTACTTTTAACTTTACGGCAGCGCTTCCACCAACCTGTCTATATCTTCCAGGTCATTAAAAAGATGCGGTGCTATTCGCAGGCGGCCTTCGCGGGCGGAGACGACGATCTTTTTAGTTTCTAATTGGTGATAGATATCGTTCGCATTCATTCCTCCGCGATGGTTAAGGCAGACGATCTGCGATCTTTCACCAGGCGCGCGCGAACTTACGATCTCGTAATTCTTTCCCTGCAGGCTGTCGCAAAGATGATCGGTCAATAGCGCCAGATGGCTCTCGATATTTTCTATTCCGACCGAGCGCAGCAGTTCCAGGCTGTTGGTCAACCCGAAATAAAGCGCGTTCGGCCCGGTACCGGTTTCCCACGCCAGGGCGTTGTTGTACCAGTGGCTCTGGCTGTTGCTGAACTGCTCCCAGCCCTCGACGCTGGTCCAACCTACCAATGTCGGTTCGATAACTTCACGCGCGCGGTCCGAAAGATACATTATCCCGCAGCCTTCCGGCGCGCAGAGCCACTTGTGGCTGCTGCCGGCCGCGGCGTCGACAAATTCCATATCGAAAGTTTTGGCGCCGAAAGCCTGGATAAAATCGACGATAAAAAGCGCCCCGTGCTGCCGGGCTGCCTGGCCGATACGCCGCAGATCGGCGCTGTAACCCGAACCGTATTGCACCGCGCTGATCGCGACCACGCGCGTTCGTTCATTTATCAGCGAGATAAATTCATCGAGATCGATGCGGCCTTCACGTTCCGGGCAAAGCCTGATCTCGACGCCAAGCTGGTCGCGGATCCGCCGCCACGGATAAAAATTGGAAGGAAACTCTCTTTCAAAGCTGACAATATTGTCGCCGCTTTGCCACGAGACGCCGTTTGCCAGCGCGGACAGCCCGTCCGAGGTGTTTCGCATAAACGCGATCTGCTCCGGACGCACTTTTAGCAGCCCGGCGATGATCTCACGCGCGCGCTGTTTATTACTCAGCCATTTCATGAAATGGGTCGAGCCGTTGTACATCACGTCCTGCAGCGCGGAATTAACCTCTTTAACGGTCGTCCACGGCAGCGGCGCCACCGCCGCGCTGTTCAGATAGACGTAGTCTTTAGTAATGGGGAAAAGATGGCGGACGTTTTCGTTCATAATTATGGAGCGCGGGCATCCTTGCCCGCAAAGGCCGCTTGGCGGCCTGGCACGCACCCGCTGACGCAGGCGCTACTGACAAAACCCCTTTGACAAAACAAGCCGAATAAGGCAAATTTTGAACTGGTGAAAGGTGACTTCCAACCCCTGACGGCTGGTTTTCATCATAACTCGCGCGCGTATGTTCGGCTTTAATAATAAACCAAAATCCCCGTTCGGTTCTATCTCGATAGATGACGACCCTTCGATAGACGTGCAGCGTCTGAAAAAGGATTCGCGGCGCGGGCTCTGGGCGGAAATATTTTTGCTTTTTCGCGACATCCTGCTGGTGCTGACGGTGATGATACTTTTTGGAGTTTTCGTCGCCCAGCCGGTGGTGGTAGACGGCGAATCGATGCTGCCCAATCTGCACAACGGCGAGCGCCTGCTGGTCAATAAACTCATTTATTACAAATTCCCCAGCCTGGAACCTTACGGCTGGACCAAACTGGAACGCGGCGACATCGTCGTCTTCTGGTGGCCGAACGATCCGGAAAAAAGTTTTGTCAAACGCCTGATAGCCTTCCCTGAGGAAAGGGTTGAGATCCGAAATGGCGTGGTTTTCATAAATGACAAGGAATTGCAGGAACCTTATCTGGACACTGCGCTAAACGAAAATCATACTAATATGGCGCCCGTCACGGTCAAGCAGCACCAGTATTTCGTGCTGGGCGACAATCGCGACAATTCCTCTGATTCGCATATCTGGGGACAGGTGCCTGAAAAGTATGTCTACGGCAAAGTGTTCTTTCGCTACTGGATGCCTTCAAATGTCGGATTTATCGTGCGCGGCGCCAGCGATTTCAAAGACCAGCCCGGCAATGAACGCAACGAACGCAATGAAAACCAATATCGTCCCCCCGGCAGCCGTGAGGGCCAGGATAGCCGCAACGAATGAATCTCTATAAACCCGCATTACTAGTTCTCGAAGACGGACGCGCGTTTCGCGGGCGTTCGTGGGGGGCCGACAGTGAGATCTGCGGCGAAGTTGTTTTTAACACCTCCATGACCGGTTATCAGGAGATCCTGACCGACCCTTCCTATGCCGGGCAGATCGTCTGCATGACCTATCCGCTGATCGGCAATTACGGAACGACCGGTGAAGATGCCGAATCGCGCCGCCCGTGGGTTGAAGGTTTTATTGTCCGTGAGGCCAGCCCGGCGATGTCCAATTGGCGGGCCGAAGAAACCCTGGATACCTACCTGAAGCGCTGGAACATTCCCGCTATCGAACACATCGACACACGCGCTCTGGTGCGCCACATTCGCGATAAAGGCGCGATGCGTGCCTGTTTGTCTTCGGTCGACCTCGATGTAGAGAGCTTATTAAACAAGGCGCGCACTTCGCCGGAGATGAATAACCTCGAGCTGGCCAGCCGCGTCACGACACCGGAAAAGTACAGCTTTGAAGCCTTCGGCGAAGAAAAGCACCACCTTATCTGTTATGACTTTGGCGTAAAGGCCAATTCCCTGCGCGAGTTTGCCAAACAGGGCTGCCGCCTGACCGTCGTCCCGGAAAATACCGGCGCTGAAGAGATCTTTGCTCTTAAACCCGACGGTGTTTTTCTTTCAAACGGGCCCGGTGATCCCGGTTCGATGCAGCCGGTGGTTGAAGAAATAAAAAAAGTGGTCGATGCGGGCGTGCCGACATTTGGTATTTGCCTGGGCCATCAGATCCTGGGACAGGTTTTTGGCGGAAGCACTTATAAACTAAAATTTGGCCATCGCGGCGGCAACCAACCGGTGATGGATCTGCCCCACGACAAGATCGAGATCACTTCGCACAATCACGGATTCGCCGTCGATGCCGATAGCTTGCCGGAAGACGTCGAGGTCACGCATCTCAATCTCAACGACAAATGCGTCGAAGGAATGCGGCACAAACACCTGCCCGTTTTTTCCGTGCAATACCACCCTGAAGCCGCCCCCGGCCCCCACGACGCCGAAGATTATTTCAAGCGGTTTGTGGAATTAATAGAATCAAGCAAATAATTGGAGCGCGGACGTCTCGTCCGCAGACATCGCTTGCCTTGGAGCGCGGACGTCCCGTCCGCAGACGTCGCTTGCTTTGGAGCGCGGACGTCTCGTCCGCAGACGTCGCTTGCTTTGGAGCGCGGACGTCCCGTCCGCAGACGTCGCTTGCTTGGAGCGCGGACGTCCCATCCGCAAACGTCGCTTGCTTTGGAGCGCGGACGTCCCGTCCGCAGACGTCGCTTGCGACGTAGAAGATATTTCAATCGTGTGCAACGATCTTTGCCAGTATCTGCAGTTGTCTTCTCTGTATTCATCACTTCAACGTGAAATTAAATTAAAATCATTTAGATTGTCTTCGACAATCTTTGCGGACGGGACGTCCGCGCTCCCGGTATGACCGACTCCCAAACTCCAAGAGGCTGGCACAGCCGCGGATATTTACCGCACTTTGATGGCGGCGAGATTTTGCAATTCATCACATTGCATCTCGGCGACGCATTACCACAAAGTGTTTGGTTAAGATGGAAAGCCGAACTCGAACAGGAAAAAGATGAGCAGGCAAAGCTCGTTCTATATCAACGTTTTGAAAATTACCTGGATGAGGGATACGGCGAGTGTCATTTAGCAAAAAGGACGATATTGCCGGCCTGATGCAGAAGTCTATACTGCATTTTGACGCACCGCGTTACAAACTGCTCTCGTGGGCGATCATGCCCAATCATATTCATTTTTTAATGAGACCAATTGAAAATCATCTTCTTTCGGAAATCATGAAGAACTTTAAGTCGTATATCGCACACGAAGCTAATAAATTGTTAAACAGGTCTGGAAAATTTTGGCAAGAAGACTATTTCGACCGCTATATCCGAAACTATAAGCACTACGAAAATACGCTTTTCTATATAGAAAACAATCCGGTCAAAGCACATCTGTGTAAAAAAGCGAGCGATTGGAAATATGGAAGTGCTTATAGTCGGAGCGCGGACGTCTCGTCCGCAAACGTTGCTGGCGACGTAGAAGAATCAAACTAAAGGCTTTTTTAGTTTGTCTTCGACAATCTTTGCGGACGGGACGTCCGCGCTCCCAGCTATCGCTGGTTCGCCTTCGAGGAAATTTGCCATTAAGGTCGTCCGGCCGGTTATCCAGAGGATGTGTTTATATAGCACGGCCAGGATCGCCACCACCGGGATGGACAGGAATATTCCCACCACTCCGGCGATTTCTGCGCCGGCCAGAACAGCCAGGATGATCGCGATCGGATGAAGATGTATTCCTTCGCGGACAATGCGCGGATAGGTCACATAATCATGTACGCCGCGCAGGACCGTGAGAAATATCCCAACATTGAGCGCTTGCCAGGGAGAATAGAAAAGACATATCGAGACGGTGATCAGACCGATGATCAGCGGCCCGACCAATGGGACAAATTCCAGCGCGCCGGCGATTATACCCAGCAGCAAAGCATAGGGAACCCCCAGAATATAAAATGCGATCGTGCACACCGTGCCGATCAGCAGGCACGAGATAAGCTGTGCGCGCGTGTAGGCCGCCAGTGTCCGGTTCAGATCGTAAAAAAAGACCTCGGCCTGGTAGCGCCATCGCCCGGCGGGAAACAGTCCCAGCGCCGCCACCTTGAATTCGTTTATGTCTTTTAAGAAAAAGAAGGCGATCACCGGTATCAGCACCAGCCACGGCAGATAAGGCACCAGGGTGGTAAGAAAATTTCCCGCGCCGGCCGCTATGTTTTCTCCCAGATCGGCCAGCAGGGTCTGCGCCCGATCATTTATCGCCTCGCGCACTTTTTCCGGGATCGGGTAACTCCTGTAGCGCTCGCTCAGGTCGTTCATCCGGTTGCGCACGGCCTCGGAATAACCGGGAAAAGCGTTGGTAAATTCGCGAAACTGGTCGCTGATGCGCGGCGCGAGATAGGAAATGAAAAGCGTCAGAACTGTAAAAACCGCCAGGTAGGCGACCACTATCGCCAGCCAGCGCGGCATAAATTTGACGAGCCCGCGTTTTTTGAACGGCCGCCGGATGAGTTTAACGAGCGGGTCGATCAGGTAGCCGAAAAAGACGGCCAGGATAACCAGCAGGATCAGATTGTGCAGAGAGTAGAGAAGAAATCCGAGCAGGGCGACGAGCAGCAGTATCACCAAAGTAACAACCACCACGCGGCTGACCGAGCGCACAGCCGGTGTAGAAGGGTCGAAAAAGACCCTTCTCTCGGTTTTATTATTTTCCTGCGGCTCGGGTTCGGTCATTATAGGGATCGGCTAAAACAGTTAATCGCCTTAAAAATCGTCGTAGTCGTTGTCGGCGTGAAGCGCGGCAATTCGCTTTGGAGCTTGATTGTAAAGTTTCTTTTCCCATTTTTCCTGAGAGCTGACCAGTTCGAGCGCCGCCTGGGGGTGGGCGGCATTTCTCTCCAACCGGAGAACTTCTGCCTCTACCGCCACCTCACGGTTCTTTTCGTCTATGACATAAAGATTGACCTTAGTGCCGACGTCGGGCAGCTCACGCGGCAAATGGATCAGCGTACCGCTGACGCCAATATTCTCGGTCAGCCCCTCTTCGACCTTGGGTTGGCCGTCCTGGCCTTTCCATTCGACCCGGACAGGCATCGCCAGCACATACCGGTCGCCTCTTCTTCTTTCTTCTGCCAATACCATAACTTCCTTTCTGGTGGTTTCCGAGAGAAAGGGAAACTCTTGCAATATACGAAATCTGTATGGCACCCGTCTATATTAAAAACGTGATTTAAGAAAATTAATTTTCAAAACTTGTGGTGTTTAACGGCGTTCAACACAATATCTTGTGAGGGTGGACAGAATAGGTCTTTTTTGCTACCATTGATCTACATGTGACAAAGATATCCAAAAAATAGTCGCACAGTAATCTTAACCTAATCCCTTAAATTTACTTTTTACGCTGTGTGCATTTGCCGATGGGCGAAGTGTTTTTGTCATGTTTATTTTTATTTTTGAAGAAAGGAGGACAGTGTATTGATCAAAACTTCAGTTAAATTCAGTGTTTTATCTATATTACTATTCGTTTTAATTAACGTTTTCTATATTCAGCCTGACGCACAGGCTTTTCCATATAACAAATCGGATGCTTTACAAGTAGAAGTAACCCCGGTACCGGTAACCGAAGAAGCCTTACTTACCCCCCCAGTTGACGCAGTTGAGATACCTATCAACGATGCTTCAACCGTAGCGGTAAATACGACTTCCAAGGCGGCCCCTACATCTTTAGGCGCCGGAAAGACCGAACCGCTCGTGGTAACGACCGAAGCGCTCAGCGCGATGGGAGCATTTCGGGCAACCGCGTATTGTCTGAGAGGAAGGACCGCATCGGGCAGTGGCGTTCGCCGCGGCATCGTGGCGGCCGACCCGCGCGTTTTGCCGTTGGGCTCGCGCATTCAGGTTAATGCGGGAGCTTATAGCGGAACTTATGTCGTCGCCGACACCGGCGGTGCCATTCGCGGACGTATTCTTGATTTCTGGGTTCCGAGCTGTGCCGAAGCAAATCGTTTCGGACGCCGCACGGTCCACGTTAGCAGAGTCGGACGTACAGTAAAAAAAGCTAAATAACCAGGGTTGACAGGTTAGACCTAAAGCCGCTATCTATACAGGTAGCGGCTTTTTTATTGGGAGCGCGGACGTCCCGCCCGCAACGAACGCTGCGCGTTCGAAACGCATCTGCTCCCAGCTTTAACCTTTTTGCGCTCTCAGGTAACATCTATTTTAATGCCTGACGAAACTTCTCGATCGCCCGGTGAGGTTCTGGTACACGTCACCCGCGGCGGCACGCTTGAATCCCTGCACCGGGGCCATCTTGTCATTCTTGATGGCGGCGGCAATACGATCACTTCTCTGGGTGACACGGAAAGAGTGGCGTTCATCCGTTCGTCCTCCAAGCCGCTGCAGGTAATGCCATTTGTAATGAGCGGCGGGGCCGAAGAACTCGGTTTCACCGAAAAAGAGATCGCGCTGGCATGCGGTTCCCATGGCGGCGAACCGATGCACACCGAGACCGCCGCGGCGATGCTGGATAAAGCCGGCCTGGGTGAAAAAGATCTGCGCTGCGGCACGCACACGCCGTTCAATGAAGCCGCCGCCCGCGCCCTCAGCGAAGCCCACCGTGAACCTAACCAGCTTCATAATAATTGCTCCGGCAAGCACGCAGCCATGCTGGCCTTTGCCAAATATCTCGGCACGCCGCTAAACAATTATGAAATGCCTGAGCACCCGATCCAGCAAAAGATGCTCGGCATGATGGCCAAGATGTGTGAGATATCGCGCGAGGAAATAAAGATCGGCATCGATGGCTGCTGCGCGCCGAACTTTGCGCTGCCGCTCATAAATATGGCCCGGGGATTTTCTCATTTGGCTTATCCGCCCGAAAATTTCGATGAAGAATTGCGTAAAGCATGTCGCCGGGTGGCCTCGGCCATGATGGATTATCCGGAAATGATCGGCGGCACCGAACGGCTGGATACGCTGATAATGCAGTGCCTGAAGGGGCAAATGATCTCCAAGATCGGGGCGGAAGGTGTCTGGCTGGCGGGTATTTTACCATCGCCCAAATTCGAAACCGGCCTGGGGATCGCCCTTAAGATAGAGGACGGCAACGACAACCGCGCCCGGGCAGCCGCCGCGCTGGAGATCTTAAAACAGTTGGGCATTTTGGACGAAGCTGATCATCGGATGCTGTGGGAACATTCGCCGCTGGCGATAAAAAATCGGCGCGGTGATATAGTGGGTGAGGTTAAGCCGGTCTTTAATATTTTATGAACGAAGCAGCACAACAAAGCGCCCCACCAAAATTGAGGCGGAGTACGGATGGTCAATTGGACAACGGCTCGGTGGCCGATGTATTGGAGTGGTTTTTGAATAATGACCAGCGCGTCGCGCTCGTCAGGCATCCCCATGTCGAGGAGCTTTTTGTCTGGAAACAGCAGGACGACAAGACGAGCGGCATTACTCCTTCTCCCTTCACCACGGCCGAAGAGCGCTTTGCCATCGGCATTGTGTTGGCGCTGCAGGAAAACGATTCCCAGCCGCTGCTGCAAATGTGGATCACCGATGTGCTGGAAGCTTTAGGCCAGGCCAAAGAAACGACCGAGCAGATCGATCACAGTTATAAACTGGAAACCAGTCAGGGAAAGTCGCCGGTCGAGGAAGCTAACAAAATTCCTTCGAACACCGAAAAACGTCTATATCTTACCGGCAGTTGGTTGGAAGCGCTCTGCACCGCCGAAGCGCGTGTCCTCGGTTGGATCTATCAGGAGATCTACGGCGTGACCTTTGAACCCAGCCAGCCTCCGGCGTAAATTTTTCGGCTACGGGTCAAGTCAGTACCGGGAACGTAGTGACCGGCTCTGAGCGAAGCGAATTGTTCACACGTTACACTACCTAAGCGATAAAGCCAGCCGGTCACTACGTTCCCGGTACTGACCTCATGCTCTAATTATTTCCCGCCGAAAGTATTGCATTGCCGCAGATCGCCCGTCTTGAATCCTTGCGAAAACCAGGTCATCCGTTCACGGGCCGAGCCGTGGGTGAAAGAATCGGGCACTACAAAGCCTTGCGACCGCTTTTGGATCTGGTCGTCGCCTACGGCCGAAGCCGCGCGTAAAGCTTCCTCGATATCGCCGGTCTCGATCAACCCCTTGCCCTGCGCGTATTTTGCCCAGATGCCGGCGTAGCAATCCGCCTGGAGTTCGAGCCGCACGGAATATTGATTTGCCTGGGTGCGGCTGCCCTGCGACTGTGCCTGCGAAACCTTGTCCATCGTTCCCAGCAGATTTTGCACATGGTGGCCCACTTCGTGCGCAATGACATAAGCCTCTGCGAAATCGCCGGGCGCCTTAAATTCATCTCTCAGCTCGCGGAAAAAAGAGGTGTCGAGATAAAGCTGTTCGTCACCGGGGCAATAGAACGGGCCGACCGAAGAGCTGCTGGTGCCGCAGGCGGAGCGCACCGCCTCGGAATAAAGAACGAGTTTAGGCTGGCGATACCTGGCGCCGTTACGCTGAAAAACATCGTTCCAGGCGTCCTCGGTGCTTCCTAAAACGCTGGCGACGAATTTTTTTTCGTCGTCATTTTGCGGGGCAGTCTGGTTTTGCGTCGGAACATCGGTGTCCGCCGGCAACTGCTGCAGCAGCGTCCGCGGGTCCTGGCCGCAAAGCAGCGCCAGAACAATAATAACGATCGTACCCAGGCCGCCGCCGCCGATCGCAATATTGCGTCCCGAAAACCCGCGGCGGTCTTCGACATTAGAACTTTGTCTTTGGTCTCTCCAGCGCATAATGTATTGCTGTATTATAGCCGTGGCGAAAACAAACTGCTAATAAATTATTCATTAACCTTCTATGACGCTCCCTATGACAATAGATGATTGGAAACAGTCGGGAAAATATTTCACCTACGGCGGCCACCCGATCTTTTACCGGAATAATTCGCGTGATAATTCGCCTAATAGTTCGACGGACAAAGAAGCGACACTTTTACTGCACGGTTTTCCTTCGTCATCTTTCGACTTTCACAAAATCTGGAACCGGCTTGATGAAAGCTTTCCGCTGCTCGCCTACGACATGATCGGTTACGGATTTTCCGCCAAGCCGCGCAATTTTTCCTACACGACCTTCGACCAGGCCGATCTGCTGCAGGAGCTTTTGCAGCATTTGGGAATTACCGATGTCCACATTATCGCGCACGACTACGGCAATACCATCACTCAGGAACTGCTCGCTCGCGCGGAAGAAAAGCGGTTAAATTTTCAGGTCCAGTCGATCTGTATGCTCAACGGCGCTTTGTTTCCCGAAACTCATCGCCCCGTTTTGGCGCAGAAAATTCTCATCTCGCCGGTGGGCTTTCTTTTTGCGAAATTAATTTCCGATAAAAAATTTGAACGAAGTTTTTCCGCTATCTTTGGCAAAGATACCAAACCGACCGGAGAAGAGCTGGCGGATTTCCGCACCGTATTTAAATACAATGACGGGAAAAAGATCGCCCATAAATTGATCCGCTATATGAGTGAGAGAAAAATTTACCGCGAGCGCTGGGTCGGCGCGCTGCAGCGAACAAGCATCCCTTTCAGGTTTATTAACGGCCTCGACGATCCGGTTTCCGGCGCGCATCTCGTCGCTCGCTTTCGTGAAATAATGCCGCAAACGGATATCATCGAACTGCCCGGCATCGGCCATTACCCTCATTTCGAATGCCCTGAGAAAGTTTTGCAATTGTATTTTGAGTTTCGGAGCGGCCTTTAATTTCCGGCCGCTCACCATTCCGGTCAAAACACACTATTACCAGACCATGACCGCTGTTTCATCTTCCCTTTCGGCATAGTACAGACGAAGCCGGAGCACGTATTTTCTGCCGCTCAGCAATTTGATCTTTATGTTGGCATTGCGATCTTCGCCGCCGTCATCGTCGCCGGCCAGGAAACGCGTCTCGCCGCCGTCATCTTCAAATAAGACCATCACCGTGTCGGATGCCCCGAAAGTGCTGATCTCGTAGTTTCTGGTTGCCGTCGGCGCGATCGAAAAGTCCTTTTGCTCTCCGGGTGAAAGCAGTAATTTGATAGATTCGGCTATTTTCATTTCCTGTGGTTCCCCGGCCCCGCCTTGCGCCGGGTAAAATCTCTTGATCCACAAAACGTCCCGGGCCGACAATCCGCCCGCCGGATGGATCCCTGCCGTGCGGTATTGTTCCGGTAATCTGACCAGACCGGGTTCAAATGGATAATGCATAATGGAATTGGGATCCCACTCGGAACCCTGCACGGTATCGGATGGAATCTTCCGGATAATATTAAAAAATGTCTTATCCCTGCTCCACCTATTCGGCGGTAAAGCGAGCGCGGCATAAACAGCCTCCTCGTCCCAGACGATCCCGCCGGTCGGATTTTGATGCTCGTGATTAAACCCTATAGTGTGTCCGATCTCATGAACTGCCGTATCTATTTCTCTGGGACTCCGGGTAAGGTCCCAGCCGAAGTTCATTGTCCGTTCATTGCGGCCGGGAACCAGATCGATAATGTCCCGCCCGACATATGACCAGGCGCCGTCTCCCCGTTCGAAACCGATGCGGATCTCCGCTTCATCGCGGGAATTGACTTCCTGAAACTTGAGCCCGATCCCGACGTCTTTCCACTTTTTAAAAGCATTTCGTACAACATTCTTTTCCTGTTCGGTGGTTTTCCAGGGGCGAAACGGGCCCCCGCCAACAATGCGGCCGTCTGTGTTCTCGTTAAAAAAATAGTATCTGAGCGTGGTACCGTTCACCCATTTTTTGTTCGAGTCGAGTATTAGCTCTAATCTGCCGGGGCCTACGGACGAAGAGAAAACTTCCGGTATCACTTCGGGAACCGAGCAAACTTGCGAAAAGCCGCTCGCCGGCGTTGCGGTATATTCGGTCGTCCTGTCCGGGGTTGGGCTTTCATAATCTTTTGTTTTGTTACTATCGGTCATATTTATTTACCTCAAAAATACAGAATTCTATATCCGCTGGAAGAACGAAGTATTCCGCAGAATCGCTCGGGCCGCGGATCGTGGGCCAGTAAAAGATCTTTTAGCGCAATATTTTTAATGGCCTACTTAAGAACGCACCAATGAAATGCGCAAAACTATCATTAACCGGAAATTTTTTCTTAACGAATTTATGGAAGGGTTATAAAGGTAAAGGATATAAGCGATGGAAACACAGGCGTTAAGCCCGCTAATTTCTATTTCAGTTTTAGATTTCTCAGCCGCAGCGCATTCACTATCACCGAAACCGAGCTGAAGGTCATTGCCGCGCTGGCGATCATCGGTGAAAGCAGCAGCCCGAAAAAGGGATATAGAATACCCGCCGCTATCGGCACGCCGAGCACGTTATAGAGAAATGCGAAGAATAAATTCTGGCGGATGTTTGCCATCACGGCGCTGCTTAGTTTTCGCGCCCGCACGATGCCGCGCAGATCGCCTTTTACAAGCGTGATATCCGCGCTTTCCATTGCGACATCGGTGCCGGTCCCCATCGCGATTCCGACGTCGGCTGCGGCAAGCGCCGGCGCGTCGTTGATGCCGTCGCCCGCCATGGCGACTATTTTCTGCGCGTCCTGAAATTCTTTTATCACGGCGTTTTTACCTTCCGGTAAAACTTCCGCCTTTATTTGCGATATGCCTAATTGTTTCGCGACCGCGTTTGCTGTTACGCGGTTGTCGCCGGTCAGCATCACGATCTCCAGGCCTTTTTTTTGCAGCTCGCCGATGGCTTCGCGCGCGGAATCCTTCACCGTATCCGCTACACCGAGAAGCCCGGCGCACTTTCCGTCGGCGGCAACGAACATCACCGTCTGCCCTTCATTTCTCAAAGCCTCTGCCTGGCCCAGCAAGTGATCGTCGACCGTGAAGCCCAGTTGCTCGATAAAATTCTGATTTCCCAGCGCGGCTTGTTTTCCGTTAACAAAACCGATGACGCCTTTTCCCGTCACGGACTTAAAACCTTCCGCCGAAAATATTCTAACGCCGCGTTCTTTCGCCCCGGCGACGATCGCTTCCGCCAGCGGGTGTTCGCTGTGATTTTCCAGGCCGGCTGCAATGCTTAGAAGTTCGTTCTCGCCCCCCTTTTCACTGGTGTTTGAAACTATCGAGACAAGCCGCGGGTTTCCTTCCGTTAGCGTTCCTGTCTTGTCCAGCACCAGTACATTTACTTTCCTCAGCACTTCCAGCGCCTCGGCCGTCTTTACCAGCACGCCCGCCCGCGCTCCGCGCCCCGTTCCGACCATGATCGACATCGGGGTCGCCAGCCCCAGCGCGCACGGGCAGGCGATTATCAATACCGCGATAGCATTTGCCAGCGCATAAGCAAGCGGCGGATCGGGCCCGAGAAACATCCAGGCAATAAAAGTAATTATTGCCGCGACGATCACGGCCGGAACAAAATAAGCCGAAACCACATCGGCCAGGCGCTGGATCGGTGCGCGGCTGCGCTGCGCCTCACTGACCATTTTTACGATCTGCGCCAGCAGCGTATCGCTGCCCACGCGTTCGGCGCGCATTACAAAACTGCCGGTGCCGTTAATTGTGCCGCCGGTTACTTTGCTGCCGGTTTCTTTTTCAACCGCGATCGGTTCACCCGTAACCATCGATTCATCGACCGAGCTGTGGCCTTCGACCACGCTGCCGTCCACCGGAATTTTTTCGCCGGGCCGCACGCGCAGCATCGCCCCCACCTGAACATGCTCGAGCGGAATATCTTCTTCTTCACCACCGTCCGGCATCACCACGCGCGCGGTTTTCGGCTGAAGGCCAAGAAGTTCCCTGATAGCGCTGGAAGTTTTGCTGCGCGCGCGCAGTTCCAAAACCTGCCCCAGCAGAACGAGTGTAGTGATCACTGCCGCTGCTTCGAAATAGAGCGGAACCGCGCCGCCGTGGCCCCGCAGCATATGCGGAAATATATCGGGAATAAAAAAAGCGATGATGCTATACACCCACGCCGTACCGGTACCGAGCGCGATCAGCGTAAACATGTTCAGGCTGCGGTTGATGACGGACATTACTCCGCGTTCAAAAAACGGCAGCCCGCCCCACAACACTACCGGTGTCGCCAGCATTAGCTGTATCCATCCTGTCGCGCCCGCCGGTAAAACTTTCGTCAAGGGCCCAACCGTTAAGCTGGCGGGCAGCATCTCCGCCATACCCAGCAAAAAAACCGGCAGCGCCAAAACAGCGCAGATCCAAAACCGGCGCGTCATATCACGCAGCTCGGAATTATCTTCCTCAGCGTCCAGCGAAAAAACTTTCGGTTCGAGCGCCATCCCGCAGATCGGACAGCTTCCCGGTCCTATCTGCACTATTTCGGGATGCATCGGACAGGTGTACTCGACATCGGCTGCTTCGGCTTTTTCCTGGACTTTTTCTTGTCTGGGGGCGAGGTAATATTCCGGGTTTTGCCTGAATTTATTCAGGCAGCCGGGGGCGCAGAAATAGTAAGTTTTATTTTTGTATAAAAAACTACCAACGGCGGTTTCCGGCGAGACCGTCATTCCGCACACGGGATCTAAAACATTTTCTTTGCCCGTCGCTCTGTCAGGTAGATTTTTATCGTCCATCTCTTTTGCCGTATCTGCTTATATCTATTGGGTTAACCGCTTCTTTCGTCGTCAGGGCGGCTTATTTTTGCTAAACCCGTGATTCTAAATACGATAATTTTATTTTATCAGGGCAGATTATTTCTTGACAGCTACTAAGTATAATTTTTATTATAACTTACAGAGTCTTTCGTAGTCCTCGGTGTTTTTTGTCTCCAATTTCAGAATCTCAGAGGAATTAGCCATGATCAAATTAGATATTGTTAATCGCTTAGCTGACCAAACCGGTGTTTCCAAACAGAAGGCCGAACAGGTGGTAGACTCACTCTTTGATGCCATGAAAGAAGGCCTGGCTCAAGGAAAAAGGATAGAATTACGTGGTTTCGGTGTATTTGTAGTGAAACCGCGCAAGCGCGGGATAGGGCGCAATCCGCGGACCGGGCAGGAAGTCGCTATTCCGGCGGGTAAAACCATCCGCTTTAAACCCGGCAAGGATCTGCAGGCTTCCAGCACCGATGACGACGAATAGAGCTGTAAGCCTGTAATCAAAAAATAATCCCTGAGGCTTGCTCGTCGCCGGTTATAGTTAATGTCTGATCCAGCTTTTTCATCAGTTGAGTATTTGCCGCGACGAGTAAGTTACCCGCCCGCTGGTGTCTGGCTCAAACACCTCTTCTGGTTTTTAATTACTTTTATTACCACCACTCTAACGGGTGTGCTGCCTCTTTTATCTTTAGGGGACAGTCTCGAAGCCCAGTTGCCGGAAACGCAAGGCTGGGTCGATACTTTTCAGCAGCTCGCGCTGCTCCCCGGCCTGTATTTTCAAACGATAGGTAATTTGATACTTGCCCTGCCAAGTCATCCTGCGGCTTTGCTGGAGGGCCTGGAATACTCGGTCTCTTTACTTTTCATTTTGATCTGCCATGAATTCGGCCATTATATTGCCTGCCGGATCTATAGGATCGACGCATCTCTTCCGTATTTTCTTCCGTCGCCGCCGCTGATAGGTATCGGAACATTCGGCGCTTTCATAAGAATTCGCGAACCGCTGCCTTCGCGGCGGGCGGTTTTTGATATCGGTGTCGCCGGCCCGATCGCCGGCTTTATCGCTTTGATCCCGATAGCGATAGTCGGGGTTTATCTCACACAACCGCTACCGCCGGACTTTAAAGCGGGCCTTGTCTTTAACGATCCTCTCTTAATGCGTTTGATAGCGTGGTTCATGGGGGTTGATCTGGCAAATTCAATCGGCGGGCCTTTTTATTTTTCTGCCTGGCTGGGGTTGATAGTGACCAGCCTGAACCTGATACCCGCCGGACAGTTAGATGGCGGACACGCGGTCTATGCCGTTTTTGGTGAGCGCCTGCACGGGATCATAGCGAAAATAGCATTTGCCGCGATGCTCGTTCTAACGGTCTTGGGAATGATCTTTTTCAACAGCCCGAGCGGGCTACTTTTCCTGGTGATACTGATAATTATGCTGCGCATCGGGCATCCGGAGCCTTACGATAATACCCCATTAGATCTAAAGCGGCGTTTGGTCGCCGCTTTTACACTGCTGGTATTTATACTTTCCTTTACGCCGTTTCCGATACAGGTCAATTTCTAGACCAGCGTGGTTTCCGGCAGCATTCCTTTTATTTCTTTCACAATACGCTGTACTTCCTCGTGATCGTCGAGCGCGATCATAAAAAATTCATAGCCGTATTTGAAACACACGACGCCGTTGCCAAAAAGCCAGATGCCTTCAAGCACCGGGTTTCCGCCCAGTATCCAACTGATCGGAGCGCCGGTGATACGCGCGGGATTAAAAATATGCCACCACATCGCCGCGCCTGCCGCGCAGCTAAAAGCACCCAGCAGCGGAGCACCTACGTATTTCACGATGTCGCGCTCGAATTTAACGCGTTCGGCCTCGGCTTCGGTCAATTCTCCCTGCCGGATAAGGTCTTCCTGTGTTGTGAGATATTCCAGGTAATAATCGCTGACCTTTTTCATACCCCACACGGGCAGCGCCGAGCTATAGATCCAATGCGAACCCAGGCCGGTAAAGAGCAGCCCGCCGATCGAACCCGCTGCCACCGAAACGCCGGAGCCGACGGCTTTTAAAGGGTAATCGCGCACCCATTGTCCTGTTTTATTTATTCCGGTAAGAGCGGCGTCGACGGTTCGCGTCCAGCTCAGGCCGAAATTAAAAATTCCTGAAGCGCGGTTAGCGGTTTCTTCAAAAGAACTCGCCGTATCTTTAAAGACTTCACCGGCTTTTTCTACTGCGGTATTTAATACTTCACCGGCCTTCCCGCCTGCCTCAGTAGCCGCGCCGCGCAGAGGCTCGCTTGCATCCCAAACTTTTTCGGCGGTTTCCTTGGCCTGTTTGCCAAATTCATCGACCTGTTTCCCCAGCTCGGTATCTTCAGCCAGTTTTTCCGCACCCGCGCGGATCTTCTCGGCCCCGTCCTTTAGCACTTCAGCGCCCTTTTCGGCGGTTTCGCGCACGGTTTTGCCCGCATCTCCCAGTTTGTCAGTAATCCCGAACTGTTTATCGATATCGGCCAGCTTTTCCTGTGCTGTTTTCTGCCATTCTTCCAGTGTTTCTTTATAACTTGCCATCGGTCACACTTCTCCTTCGCTGCTGCAAACAAATACGCTTTTTCGGCACGGTTTGTTCACTGGAATAATTATATCATCCCTTTATAACTGGGGTTCGGCGTATTAAGTTAACAGCTTATAGCTATTAGCTGTTAGCCAAATTCTTATATAAAATACTGTTAATTTATGCCTCTAGTGAATTGCCCAACCTGCGGGAAACAGATCGAATGGTCTGAGAGTGAACACCGGCCTTTTTGTTCGGAAAAATGTAAATTGCTCGATCTGGGCGAATGGATCGAGGAAGGTTACCGTGTGCCGGACGAAAACTCTTCGCTTAATGAAGATGATCTGCGGCAGATAGAAGCGGCGCTCGAGGCATCGGAAAAAGACGAACATTCCTGAATTTTTTAACGTAAAATAAACACTATGGAAATAATCGGCGGCGGTATTTTATTGTTGGTTTTGATAGCGGGCGTGGTGATCTTTTTTATCGGGCGCAAAGTCATGAAGATGGCCGTGCGGCTGGTGATCGCCGGCGTGGTGCTGCTGATCGTCATCGTCGGCGCGGTCTCTCTCTGGTACTTCAATTCCTCCGGCGGCAGCGACAACCGCCCCTCGCCCACGCGAAAATCACGCTAGGGTTATTCAGGCTGCCCGTCCTGCGCCATTTCTTTTTTCAATTGTTCCATCATCGAACGGACAGCGGTCGCTTCCACGCTACTGGGCGCCGCCTTTAAATATTGCTCGTATACTTTGATCGCCTCTTTGTAGTTTCTGGTTTTTTCGTAAAGGCCGCCCAGCAGTTGATAGAGCACCGGCTCGGTATCAAAAAGCTGGCTGACCGCGATCTTAAATTCTTTTATTGCCTCTTCGTATTTTTCCTGTTCTTCATAGATCAATCCCAGCCCGGTATGGGCCTCGGGCTGATAGCCGCGGCCTTCTTTGATCGCGCGGTTGTAAGCTTTGATGGCATTTTCGTCTTCAATATCTGCATGATAGATGCGGCCTTCTACGGCTGAGATCTCCGGGAAAACGGGCCGGTCACGGCGTGCCTTTACGACCTGCTGCATCGCGCTGTCGGTGTCTTTCAGGTCGAAATAAACACGCGCCAACCCAAGGTATGCTTCGGGAAACTTCGGACGGACCTTTATCGCCTGTTCATAAAGATCGATAGCTTTTTTCCGGTCGTCTTCGCCGGCCCCCGGTTTTTCGCGCAGCGCTTCGGCCTTTTGAAAAAGCAATTCTGCCGTATCGCCGGTCACCTGCAGATTTACCCTGACAACTCCTCTCGAAGCCGCCGTCAGATTTATCACCGCCTGCTTAAATCCATTAGCGCGCACACGCAGAACCTTGCTCGCCGCGGAAAGCTTCACGCCCGCAAGCTTTCCCGTCGTATCGGTTACGCCGCGTTTTACATCATCGACCCAGACCGTTGCGTTAGGTTCGGTGGAAACGGTGATCGTACGCGAAGACAAAACACTAGACGCCGGCCTGGCTGTTTTTTGTGAGAATACCGAAAATGAAAAAAGTAGAATGGTGAATACTGCGAATAGCGCGCTCTTTAGCTTCATAATTGCCTCTGCGACGATTCTAATCCATTTTAGATGAAATCGCGTGGAAAAAAGCCGCCTTCAAATCACTTGACGTTTTTCGGGATAAATCTTAATCTTTAAAGTTCGTGGCTGGGTAGCTCAGATGGTTAGAGCGTGGGATTCATAACCCCAAGGTCGGGAGTTCGATCCTCCCCCCCGCCACCATAAATTAACGGTAAGCTTTCGGGCTTGCCGTTTTTCTTCCGCTGCCATTCTTTACTAAACCGGGGCTTAAACCATGCAAACTAGTTCGAATCCGGGAAGGTTGATAATATTGTTTTCATCATGAGGCTTTATCTTTCGTCATTCCTGATCGGCGATCATCCGGAGAAATTTGTTGAGCTTATCGGTCCCGGTAAGCGCGTCGCGCTGATACTCAACGCCCTGGATATTCGGCCGGCTTCCCGAGATAAATTCCTCGCAAGTCAGACCGAAACGCTTACCGGGCTGGGGCTCGAAGTAGAAGAGTTAGACCTGCGTAAATACTTTGACAGGTCCAAAGAGCTGGGAGCACTGCTGCAAGGCAAAGATGCGGTATGGATCAACGGCGGCAACACATTTCTTCTCAGGCGAGCAATGAAGCAGAGCGGTTTCGACCGTATCATCAAAGACCTGCTGGAAAAAGACGAAATAGTTTACGGCGGCTTTAGCGCAGCCGTGGTTATCCTCTCTCCAAGCCTCGAGGGCCTGGAGATAGTAGATGACCCCATCGAAGTATCTGAAGGTTATGAGCCGGAAGCACTGTGGGACGGGCTTGGCCTGATAGATTTCTCCGTCGCGGTCCATTACGATTCGGACCATCCGGAATCAGCTTTAATGGATCAGGAGATCGAATACTACAAGAAGCACAATATACCCTATAAGACTCTGCGGGACGGTGAGGTGCTGATCAAAAATGGGGATAGTTTCGAGCTACTGAGCTAGGTCGAAAGTTCGATCCCTCCTCCGCAACCAAAATTAAACGGCGAGCTTTAAACCCGCCGTTTTTTCAGTTAACCAAACCGCTCTTCCAAAGATCAACGAACTAACAGGTAGTTCCAGTTTCCTGATCCTTCATCGATGGCCGAGCCGGTCGTATTGTAATAAGTAACGCTCACGGTATCCGCGGCGGACACCCTGACCTGGGTGACCAAAAGCCCGGCGGTCAGCCCGGCGGCCGGCGGATTGAGCACTACCGAATCACCGGCGACAGCGCCGGTAATCGTTACCGTTTGCGTGGAAACCGAATTAGCGGCCACGCTGGCAGGGTTGACCGACACCGTTCCCCTTAACACTTTGCTGATCGCGGTTCCCTGTCCGACCTTGATTCCGGAATCGGTGATGCGAAACGGTTCCGTTGTTAGTGTAAGAAAAGCGATGTCCCCGGCAGTACCCGCGGTTCTCGGTTGTATCACCAACGAGCCCTCCGGAAAACCCGAAACCGAATACGTGTTTCTGATCGCCGAGCCGTAATTTCGGTCGACCGAACCGGTAACGACGCTTCCGAAAAGTATCGAATTATCATCACCGGGAAGCGCCGTGGTGCCGGGTGAGCCGATCACTTCCAACCCCAGGGTCAGGCGGTTGCTTAAACCGTTATTACCCAAACGCGCTTCCGGGCCGCCCAGGCCGCCGCTTGCCGTGTAAGTCGAAACTCCACCCGGGTTATCATTGGCCGTATACGTTATGCCGTAGTTGTAATTGCCGGAATAAATGAACGGCCGGTTCCAGCCGTCGAACCGGTTGGCTTCGATCGCAACTCCCTGGCAGGCGCTCATTTCGATTGCGGTTGTGAAGTGTCCGGAAGTTCCCGGCGCGCCGTAAAACAGGTTGCCCGAAATAACCGCGCCTAGCGCCCCCTGAAGATGAACGACCGAATAGTCGTTGGCGGTCGAAGACACGTCGCCGATCCAGTTTCCCGAGAAAACCATGTTCCATGACACGCGCGGAGTGGGATCGCCGAAATTGCCCCCCTGGCCGTTAATGACCCGCACCTCGCCGGTCAGTATCCCGCCCGACATGTCGGTTCTGGTCGGTTCGAACGTGTTGTTGATGATCGTCCAGCACTGATCCGGGTTGTAGATCGCCAGGCCGACGTCTACAAAAGTGTTGCTGTCGAGCTTGATCACATAGGAATATCCGCTGGCCGTGATGGTGTGGGTACCGCTCCCGCTATTGGTGATATTTATTTTGGTTCCGGCTTCGGCGTTTGCCCGGCTGGTGGCGACCTGAAGAGTGTTCGCATCGACCACGATGGCGTGGTACGGCTGAGCCGGACTCGACGAAAGCGGCGCCGGCAAGGTCCCGGTCGAAGAAAGACTGATTATATCGCCGGTTCTTAGGCCGTGGGCAGTTACTGTCAGCGTATCGAATGACACGCTGGCCACAGTAAAATTCTTGACCATGTTGTCTCTCGCCCCCGAAATACCTTTCAGCGCATGAAAGAAAAGACATTGCTCGAAAGTCGAGATGATGGTTCGATTTGCGCTGACCAGCGCGAGCGCGCCATATGCGGTTTCCGTTCCGGTGAATTGGCAATTACGAAAATGATTGTAAGCCGCATCGCTCGGCTGATCGGCCCAATCCATATCGATCAGATATCCGGCAAAACTATTCGATGTATAAGAGAATTTGACGGACTCGGCGGTAAAACCGTGCGTCGAATAAAACCCCATTGCCGACAAACTGCCGCTTCCCGTATAGCGCAATTCGGCGGTCGGATTGTGTTCGCTGCCGCCGCCGCCAACCAGCGATATGCCATTGCATTCGGTAAACGAGAGAGGGCTGGCAAATGAATATACGATCCCCGGCAGCATCCGGACCCTGGTCGAAAAACTCGATTTACGGGCCGTAAGCAATCTCTGGATGGCGGTGGTGTTATCGCTGCTCGAGGTAATTCCGTACCACTCGAAATAGCATTCGTCGAAAGCGGCCGCGGAAATATCGACCGCACCGCCGGAAATATTGAATATTTTATCGGCTTTGGCGCGGATCTCTCCCTGGATCGTAACCGTTCCGGAAGTGACCGTCAGCATACCCGCGCTGACGAAGACGAGGATCACGTCGGCCGGCACCGTCTTGCTGCTGCCGACGGTTAGCGGGGTCGAAATTACCAGCTTGTTGGTTCCGCTTACCGCCGCAACCGCGTCTACCGCATCGGAAAATGAGGCATAAGCGGCAGCGTTGTATTCGCTCACGCGCGCGTCATTATCGCCCACGGCGATCGGGCTGGTTGCGCTCACCGGGTCGAGCGATAGTTTTGTGATTCCTTTGACTGTACTAGAGGCATCTGGTTCTGCCATAACTAAATCTCCTTTTCGCGATGCGTTTGAGAGGAATAAACTGCCGCCGCATCATTCCGACAATAAATTTTTTAGTTGTGAATTGATCAGAACCTTACGCTCCGGCTTAAGTAAAAGAAGGCGGGTTTAGATCAGCGGCTCTTTTTGGAAATTCCGAATGGTTTTTTCCGAATAGACGCGTGAATTAATTCTTATCTCTTCCCGTGGGGTTGGCTACTCTTGTTTATTGGTGAAAAGGTGTTTTTGAAGAGATGTGTGTATTTTAAAATACATATTGGTGAAAAAAATGAGCCGGCAGTTTAATGGCTGCCGGCTTCTCTCTCATTTATCGGGTTCAGAGGCGAAAAATTTAATCGCATCGCCAGGCATTGTTTATACGTTTGGCAAACGCGCCGTCAACCCCGGCCGTTCCCTGCACGCAAATGCCCGAGCCGTTTTTCACGCAGTCTTTGCAATAGACCAGCGTGCCGTCAGTGATCACCGGAAGACCGTTGAAGATGGTGTTAGCGTAAGTCACAATTTCGTTAAAGGTCATATCCTTATCGAATTGCACCGGGCCGTTAATGACAACACCGCGATACGGCTTATTCTGATTGCCCAAAATGGTAAGGAAACCGTTATCTCCCGAACGTTTGAAATCGTAAAAATAATTTTGCCCCAGCCGGAGCAGGGGTTTATTGAAGTTATACGACCTGGAAAACAACATCGGGTCATTGTTATTCGTATCGTCGTCTGCCATTAGGACATCGAATCCGAAAAAGGTCGGCCGTTTTACGATCTCGTTTACTCCCGAGCCTTCCTTCGGACGTCCTGTCTGAAACACTCTTCTGCCTCCGACAAAATTCGGGTCGCTGACCGTGTTTCCGTTGATGTCTTTGCATACGCCCGGAAAAATGTCCGGGTCGTAACAAAACCGGTCTCCGTTTGAGGTGAGCATGACATTGGGGTCTGCCTGGACCGTGATGGCGCCATAGGAATTTCCGGTCGAGATATAATTCAGGTTTCCATGAAGCTCGATCGTATCGCCAAAGGTGCCGCCGATATTAGTTATCATCACCGAACGGGTAGCTCCCAGGGGATTTGTATAAATGCTTCGCTGACCGCGCTCGGAGGCGGAATTTATCATTGTCACGTTGCCTACCGTGTCGATGTATAAAAATGTGCCGCCGATGCCGGCGCCGTAATCGTAACCGCCGCCAAAGGTTTGCTCCAGCAGCACGGTCCCGGCCCTTTTGATGTGTACTCCGTTTCCGGGCGCGTTGGACGCGACATAGGCCAGAAAAGTATTAGTGATCTTCCAATCGGTATCGTAGGTATCGATCAGAATACCCGTCCTGTTATTGTAGAAAGTACAATGGTCCACTTTCACATAATCGAATTGCCAGGCGTAGCAAAACTGCTCCGCGGGATTGCAATTGTCGTCATTCACATTGTGAACGTAAAGCGCTTTGTCCAGATTTTGAAAGGTAACATTTTCAAATTTGAAGTTTTGGCTTGAATTGGGCACATGGATCGGCTGGCCCCCCTTTGGCGGAGGAAGTATTGCCCATTTACCATACCCTTCGATGCCGTAATCACCGGTCTGATCGCGCGGCTGTTCCCCATAAAGAGCGGAATTGCCCAGCAGTTCGATAAACCGGACCGTTACCTGGTTAGTGCATCCGCCGATCCGAAAGATCGTCTGGCCGGGATGGCGCAAACGTATCCGCGAAGGCGAGGACTTTTCGGGAACATTTGTAGTGGGGATGGAGTAATTAGAACTCGCGCCCTGGATAACAACTCCGGACGGAAGCGTAATAGCTTTGTAAGCCGGATCTATCGTGTTCCCGTTGGTCGTTCCCACCACATAATCGCCTGCCGGAAAATACAAAGTCCCGCCTTGTTTCGCCGCCATAAAATACAGGGCGTTTCTGATCGTTTTGGTGTAGTCCGCGGGCTCGCTAACGCTGTAGGTGGCCGGGAAGCTGGCGACGTAGGTAACCGGACGAAAATCCTTGACATTGATAAAACCGGTGGTTTTGGTAGTGGGATACCAGAGGTAGGAGGTATTGGTGGTTAATTTAATATCATAAAAATCCTCGCCGCCGTTGAAGCACCACTGGCCGTCGCCGTTAGGACCGACCGCATTACCAACGACAGGGCCGCCGCCGCTGCAAGCCGTCAGCCCGGTTGCCGCCATTGTCTGGCCGGTACCGGCAATATAAACGGTAATGCTGTTATTCGGATAACTGAGGTATTGCAGCGGGCATACGCCGGTACTATCAGCGTTGAGGGTGAAAGAATATCCTTCGAATTTGTTTGCAAAGGTCACAAGGGCGACCGCCAGCAAGATCACAATACCGCAAAATAGTTTTGTTACTTTCATTTTTATCCTCCTTAAAATCGAGTGTCGTAGAGACACTTCGAAGCCGTACCGGAGCACAGGGTTCCGGAGCTCTAAAACTCTTTCGCTCTTTAATCTGTGCAGCAGTTATGTGCGGTCTATGTCCTGAATGAACAGGCAAACGACCGGTTAGCTTGGTTTAAAGAAGGGACACTGGGATAACGACGATAAACGTATCTCTTGTTTTCGGCGGCAAGGGAGCGCAATCAGATCTTGTTTGACCTTTAATGTGTCAGCAAAATAACAGATCACCCTCATCGAGCATTATTTTTGATGCCCCGGAATGCGTTTTTAACGTTATGGGTGAATGTCAGACCACATAAAAACGGGAAAACTTTTATGCGGAAAACCGGTGATTTTGTACGGGGTATCTCGCTAAAGTAAGCCCGTATGATCTGACCCTTGAAAAACAAAAAGCAAATTGTTTCTACGCAAAAAGACAAAATTGTCTGAACTATTTTGAAACTACTATCTTCGAAAACTTAAGTCAACAAATTTTTGGAGACTTTTGTGCGTCGGGCGTTTTAGCCGGTTTTGATGAACGGGGTTTTGGTTTTGAAAAGAGAAAGGTTTATCTTATTCTGCATGAGAATAGTGCCGGTTTTATTAACTTTCCTTTTTGTTTTTCTGATGGCCAACTCTGCTGACGCACAATCGCCGAAAGACCTTGCTGCTATCTGGGATAAACAGCACATCACGACGATGCCTGCTTCACAGGTGCGTCACGCCGATCTGAAAAAATATCTCGAAAAACTAAAACAAGCCGGGATCAAAGTTGACCCGGTTGGCTTTTCCGGTGAAAGCCGTGAAATTTACCAGGTCGAATGGGGTAAAGGTAAAACAAAGATCTTTATGTGGTCGCAGATGCACGGCGATGAACCGACCGCCACCAGCGCGCTGATGGATATGTTTTACTTTCTGCAGCAAAATAAGAATTTGAAGTGGGTGGCGGAACTCGAAAAAGCGGTTACCATCCGCGCGCTGCCGATGCTTAACCCTGACGGCCAGGAGCGTTTTCAGCGCCGCAATGCGCAATCGATCGATATCAACCGCGACGCCCGCGATCTGGCCACGCCCGAAGGGCAGCTCTTAAAAACCTTGCGCGACGCGTGGCAGCCGGAGATCGGTTTTAATCTTCACAACCAAAACGGGCTGACCACCGTGGGCAAAAGCCGCGATCAATCAACCATCTCTCTGCTCGCGGTTTCCGGTAATGCCGAGAGCAAATTTTCACCCGAAGGCGAGCGCAACAAACGCCTCTGCGCGGTGATGATAAACGCGCTGAATATGTTCATCAAAGGCCACGTCGCGCGTTACGAAGACGATTACAATCCGCGCGCCTTTGGCGACCGCATGAGCGAATGGGGCACGGCGACGATACTGATCGAAACCGGCGAGCTTCACGGCAAGGACGAAATGTTTTTGATCAAAATGAATTTTGTCGCTTTTCTTTCCGCCCTTCACGCGCTGGCCGGCGGCAGCGAAAAGCAAGCCGACGCAAAAATTTATGACTCGCTGACCTTTAACGATAACGGCTGGCTTTACAGTTACATCTTCCGGGACGGCCATATAGTCGAACGCCCGGCCGATCCGCCAAATGGCCCCAGTGATGTTGCCAAACCGGCGCCTTTTAAGGCCGATGTCGCGGTCAATTCCTATCGCCGCCGCGCCGGAGACGAGCCCGCGCTCTCCGTGCAGGAGATCGGCGATCTCGATAACTTTTTCGGCTTGGAAGAAATAGATGTCAGCAACTACTATCTGGTGCCGATTGACGGCAGCACACTGCGCCCCGGTTCGCCCGCCGGCTTTCTCTTTTACCAAAAAGACAAAGCGCAAAATATCGACTGGACAGAAAAAGACCTGCAAAAGAAATATCCGCCCGACGGCATTTTTGAAAAAGGCAAATGGGTAAAGCCGTTGAAATAAATGTACCTGACCCGTAACGTGAAACAGGGCCCGAGCTCAATAGATCGCATAAATAGTGCTGCTACAGGCAGATGCGGTAAAGACGCGAAGTGTTTCATTGTTTCAGGCGTCTCACACTGAAACAGTGAAACAAAAATGAAACAGAAATCTTAAAAATCATAAGCGATCGCCCAAAAGTAAATAAAAGCGGCTTGAAAAGATCGGCGGAACCGGTGGACTCCACAAAACAGAAATACCGCAAGGTTATTATTACCGATAGATATTATTTTGGTAAGAAAGGCTTTGGAAGTTTTGCTTTGTTCGCATGTTTTTACTTTAAAACAAGCCTTTAAACTTGGGAGCGCGGACGTCCCGTCCGCAAAGCGCGACTCGCTCGCGCTGAATATGTTAGATAAAATTAATTTTAGATCTCTGCGCGATCTTTGCGGACGGGACGTCCGCGCTCCAGACAAAGCCTGGGCTATTTTCTACAGTCCGCTACGCGGACATTATCATTTTAAAAACTGACCCCCTACCTTAAGGATGTCATGCGTTGCATATGTAATACATTCACGCCTTCTTGCAACAGACCAGCTAAACCGCTATACTTTAAAGTCCGATGAATACGGGCAAGAACAACGAGGGTTTACGGTTTGTGGCGAATCCGCCGAATCCCTGGCATGCGCAGGAGTCGGAGTGGCTGGGAGAGCCGCCGGCGGCGAAATTGCAAATCTACGAAGAGACCGCCACCAAACACATCATCACCAAAAACAGCAGCCCGGACGTCGGTTTCGATTACACCGTCAATGTTTACCGGGGCTGTACCCACGCCTGTAATTACTGCTTTGCGCGGCCGTATCACGAATACCTCGATTTTGGCGCGGGGACGGATTTTGAGACCAAGATCGTGGTCAAAATAAACGCCCCCGAACTTCTGCGCGCCGATATCAAGGCCAACCGGCACAAAGGCGACCGCATCATGTTTTCGTTCGCCTCCGACGCCTACCAGCCGCTCGAAGGCGTTTATAAACTGACCCGCGAGTGTTTGAAAGTTTGTCTTGAGATGAACCAGCCCGTAGGAATTTTGACCAAAGGGCCGCTGATCACGCGCGACATCGACATCCTGGTTCCGATGGCGGAAAAGGGTCTGCTCGCCGGCATTCACATGACCATCCCGTTTGTCGATCCGAAAATGTCCCAGGCCTTTGAGCCGCACACCGCGCTTCCGGCCAGCCGTTTCCGCGCGCTTAAAAAATTATCCGAGGCCGGGATTAAAACCGGCGTGGCGATCGCGCCGATCATTCCCGGCGTCAATGCGCCGCAGATCCCGCTCGTGCTGCAGGCCGCCAAAGATGCCGGGGCCTGTTGGGCTTTTATGAACTATCTGCGGCTGCCGGGAAGCGTCGCGCCGTATTTTGTCGAGACGACCCGGCGACGCCTGCCGCTGATGGCCGACAAGATCATCAATAAGGTAAAACGCGAACGGCACGGAAAGCTTAACAACCCGCAGTTTTTCGAAAGGATGAAAGGCACGACCGAGGAATACCATACGGCGGTCAGGCTCTTTAATCTCTGGCACAAAAAACTGGGCTTTGTAGCGCGGCGGCCCGCGGAAAGCGAGACAACCGGGCTTAAGGATCTTTTGACGGAAAACCCTTCACAAACGCAGCAACTGAGCTTGTTTTAGTTGCTTTAAATCAGATAGGAGGCTTTGCCATAAAGTCAGAAATTTGTCTTTTGTTTTGTTTATGTGTTTTCGTGTAATTTCGTGGTTTCAGATCTTAAACTGTGGGAACTAAAGACTTAAGACTGGAACCACGAAATTACACGAAGCAACACGAAAACTGCAAAAACATTTGATTTATCTACTTTATAGGCAAAGCTACTTTATGCTTTACAACATTAGAAGTCTGGGCTAAGCTGTCTAAAATTTTTAACCCTAAAAAAGAAGGAATACCTAGATGAAAAATTCATTGACCTTTATCTGTGCCTTGTCGCTTCTTATTTTTGTCGGCCTGGCCTGTTCGCCGCCGGCGGATAAACCCGCAACAAACTCGGGCACTACCGCCCCGGCACCCGGACAAAATACCAGCACCACCAAGACCACGGTCGCAGCCACTCCGGAAGCACCCGCAGCCGTAAAGGTGACCGCTTCTGAACTGATGCAGGCTTATGTCGATAACAAAGTTAAGGCGGACGACACTTACAAAGATAAAACCGTCGAGGTATCGGGCGTCGTCAGCGAAGTGGGTAAAGATATTATGAATAGCCCTTATGTGGCGCTAAAAACCAAAGAGATGATCTATACCGTGCAGGTTTATTTTACCGACGAGGAAAACAAAAAGCTGGGCGACCTCAAAAAAGGCCAGTCCATCAAGGCGACCGGAAAATGCACCGGCGCGCTGGGCAATGTCATGGTTAAAGAAGCCGTGTTAGGAAAATAGTTCGGGCAGATAAAATAGTGGTAAATTATAAGGAAGCATTCTCATATTGCTTCCTTATATATTTTTCTATGAAGGAGGAACGGCCGCTGGCAGCCGTTTATAAAAGCAGATGGCAGAGATATTGGTCGGCAAAGGCACCAACGAAGTTAAGTTAAAGAGCAAGATGGCAAACCGCCACGGCTTGATCTCCGGCGCGACCGGAACCGGCAAGACGGTAACGCTGCAGCGGCTGGCGCAGGGTTTTTCCGAGCTTGGCGTGCCGGTATTTATGGCTGACGTCAAAGGCGATCTTTCCGGAATGGCCAAGGCCGGCGCGCTCAGCGACCGTATCAAAGCGCGAATGGAACAGCTCGGTTACCCGATGCCGGAATTTCGCGCGGTGCCGGTGCAGTTTTGGGATGTCTGGGGCGAACAGGGTACTAACCTTCGCACCACCATTTCCGAAATGGGCCCGATGCTTTTGGGCCGCCTGCTGGCGCTAAACGAAACCCAGACCGGTGTCTTGAGCGCTGCCTTTAAATATGCCGATGACAAGGGGATGCTGCTGCTCGACTTAAAAGACCTGCAGCAATTGCTGATCTATCTCGCCGACCACACTGATGAGCTGCGCGCTGAATACGGCAACATCAGCCCGGCCAGCCTGGGGACCATCCAGCGAAACCTTTTATCCCTGGAACAGCAGGGCGGCGAAGAACTTTTTGGCGAGCCGGCGCTGCAATTAGAAGACCTGGCGCGTGTCGAAGGCGGCAAAGGCGTGGTCAACATCATTGCCGCCGATAAGCTGCTGCTTGCGCCGTTGAGCTATTCGACTTTGCTTTTATGGCTGCTTTCGGAATTGTTCGAACAGTTGCCCGAAGTGGGCGACCAGGAACTGCCCAAGCTGGTTTTCTTTTTTGATGAAGCGCACCTTTTATTTAAAGACACGCCCAAGGCCCTGGTCGATAAGGTGGAGCAGCTTGTCCGCCTGATCCGTTCAAAAGGCGTGGGCGTTTATTTTGTCACGCAAAACCCGCTCGACATTCCCGAACTTATCGCCGCGCAGCTCGGCAACCGTGTGCAGCACGCGCTCCGCGCCTTTACCGTGAAAGATCAAAAGGCGGTCAAAGCCGTCGCGGAAAATTTCCGCCAGGATAAAAGTTTTGATGTCGAAGAAGCCGTGACCACCATGGGCGTGGGCGAAGCGCTGGTTTCTTTTCTGGCGCCCGACGGCACACCCGAATTTGTCCAGCGCGCCCTTATCCTTCCCCCGGAAAGCCAGATCGGAATGATCACGGCCGATGAACGCAAAGCGGTGATAGGCAATTCGCCGTTTCACGCTTATGCGCAAAAACTCGACCGCGAATCTGCCTATGAGATACTGACCGCGCAAGGCCAGCAGGAACAAACCGCGGTCGCCCAACAGCAGCAGGCGGAACTCGACGCCAAAGCCGCCGCCGCTCAGGCAAAGGCAGACGCCGCCCAGGCAAAAGCCGATGCCAGGGCCGCTGAAATTCAGGCCAAGGCGGATGAAAAGGCCGCCGCCCAGCGAAACAAGGTGATCGGCAGTGTCGCCACCAGCGTCGTCCGTTCGATCGGTGTGCAGCTCAGCGGTTCGCTCGTGCGCGGCCTGATGGGTACCATCTTTGGCGGAAGAAAAAGATAATCATATGTAGCGCTGCCGTCGGAGTAATTTGATGGGGCTGTCCTGATGGCGTCCGGCCATCAGTTACAAGCGCGGGCGGGACGCTGGCGCTACTCACCGATCCTCTTACGCAAAAAGCGCGATTCCCTTTCGTCCCTATATCAACGTTGTTTTAATTTCGCTTTTCCGCCGTGAGGCGGGCAAATAATAAAACAAAGGTCAGCGTCTTGTAGTCAGGCTCCCGGTTGGATTCGTGCCAGCCAAACATTTGTTACCGGCCAAAATTTTGTTACCGGTCCTGCAAGGCACTCAAAATTTTAGCGATTAGCCGCGTTCATTTGGAGAAAAGAGCGCGGGTTCATTTACGAATAAATTTTCTCATCCGACGTTTATGTTCGATGAAACAGATGCACGCTTAGAGGCTTGGACAAAAAGCGCTCTGGAGGGTATCGAGGTGTCACTGTCTCCGCCCTCCGACAGCGCCGATAAAAAGTGCGTCAGCCTTTATTTGATGGAAGTGGTGCCGACACCGCCCGCCCGGGGCATGCGGCAGCCGCCCGTGCAGGCTATCTTACGCTATTTGATAACCGCTCAGGCCGAAGATCAGAAAGGCGCGCACCGGCTCCTGGGAGAGTTAATGGTAGCTGCTGCCGATGAACCTGATTTCGAGATGGAAAAAGACCCGCTGCCTGTGGAATTGTGGCAGTCATTCAACTTAAGCCCGCGTCCCGCCTTCGTTTTACGGGTCCCTTTCAAACACGAAAGAAAAGAAAGACCCGTCAAGATGGTGCGCTTCCCGCTGAAAATGGAAAAATCGCCGCTAGCGCCGCTGCAGGGAAAAGTGACCAGCACGGGAAATATCCCGCTGGCGGGCATCAAGGTCGAATTACCGTCTTTCAAACTTTATACAACCACGAATGCCGACGGGGTCTTTATTTTTCCGGCCGTACCGGCTGATCCCAAGGTCAAAAATTTGTTCATTCGCGCCAAGGGGCGTGAGTTTTCGATTTCCACTAAACAAGCCGAAAGCAAAGGCGGAAAGCTTGTGATTCAGTTACCAATGGAGGAGTAAAATGCCAAATTATTTAACACCCGGAGTTTATATCGAGGAGGTATCGACCGGCACACGTCCGATCGAAGCAGTCGGCACCAGCACGGCCGCTTTTATCGGTGTCGCGCCGAAAGAAGATGCTCCGCTTCACCAGCCGTTGGCGGTCAATAACTGGACGCAGTTTGTCACGCAATTCATCGGCACTGCTACGGCCAGTACTTATCTTTCCAACGCCGTTTATGGATTTTTCCAGAATGGCGGCAGCCGCTGCTATGTGGTCAATGTCGGAAAGGACGGCTCGCTCAAAGGCGACGGCAAAGGCAAGCAGGGTATCGACAGCCTCGAATCCGTTGACGAAGTCGCGATCGTGGCCGCGCCCGGTTATACCGATCTCGCATCGTATAACGCCGTGCTCGATCACTGCAACAAGATGCTCGACCGCGTCGCTATTCTCGACGCCCCTGAAAATGTCGCTGATATCGATCAGCTCAAGGTAGTCGCCAGCGGAGGCAAGACCAAAAAGCCGGCCGGTGACGCCCCTGACACGGGCGGAGATAAAAGCGGCATGCGTCCGCCGACGCAGGATAAGGGCTTTGGCTCGTTTTACTTTCCCTGGCTCAGCGTGGCTGACCCGCTCAACCCGAAAGGCGACGCGATAAACGTTCCGCCCTCAGGTCACATGGCCGGTATTTATGCCCGCACCGATGCGACCCGCGGCGTTCATAAGGCCCCCGCTAATGAAGTCGTGCGCGGAGCACTCGACCTGACCTATCGCATCACGCCCCAGGAACAGGGCGAATTAAACACCAACGGCGTGAACTGTATCCGCTTTTTCCCAACCCAGGGCATCCGTGTCTGGGGCGCGCGCACCCTGGCCGACGCGGCCAACGAGTGGCGCTATATCAACGTCCGCCGTCTTTTTAATATGATCGAGGAATCGATCGGGCGCGGGACCCGCTGGGTTGTGTTTGAACCCAACGATATGACGCTCTGGAAAGGTATCAAACGTGATATCAGCGCTTTTCTCACGATGCAGTGGCGGCAAGGGGCCCTGATGGGTGCCACGCCGGAAGAAGCGTTTTTTGTGCAATGCGATGCGGAAACAAATCCGCCGGAGGTGATCGACGCCGGCCAGGTGGTGGCCGTGATCGGTATCGCTCCCGTAAAACCCGCGGAGTTCGTTATTTTCCGTATCGGCCAAAGCGCCGGCGGAACTCAGGTAGAAACTGCCTAAGAAGGAGGAATTAGACAATGGCTGATCCAGCAACACCCCAACCGGCTGCCCCGGCAGCGGCAATGAATACTTTCATCGACCCGTATCGCGCTTATAACTTCAAAATGGATATTTTGGGTGTAACCGAAGCGCATTTTACCGAAGTCAGCAATATGGAGATCAAGGTAAACCCGATCGCCTACCGCGAAGGCGGCGGCCAGGTGGTGCACTACGTTCCGGGTTATGTGGAATACGGCACCATTACCCTGCGCTACGGGCTGACCAAATCGCGCGAGCTCTGGGATTGGTTCATGAGCGGCGCTAAAGGCAAAGTGGAACGCAAAAACATTTCCATCATACTGCTCGACGCTGACGGAACAACTTCCGTTATGCAGTGGAATTTGCGTGACGCCTGGCCGACACACTGGCGCGGTTCCATGCTCAATGCGCTAAGCCAGGAAGTGGCGATCGAATCGCTCACGCTGGTTTGTGAAACTATCGAAAGAGACTAGGTGACGGAGGCGAACTTTGCGTTTGGCTGAAATAAAAGACGGCTTCTTTGGTTTTCTCGTGCAGGTTTTCGATTCGTGGGCGGGATTTCTGCGCCTGCGGATTGAGCCGCGAGCCGAAGAACGGCCGGCGCCAAAAGATCCGTTCGTCTCTGGTCCTCCGGATCACTGGCTGGAAATGACCGCCGGGCTTTCGTTCACCGAATGGGGCAGACAGGAAGGTGAAGCAGATGGGGGCCGCGAAGCTGAAGCAAGCCGCGAAGCCGAAGCGAGCCGCCCAGAAGGTGCAAATGGTGAGGCGCCTGTTTTACCCGATCTTCCGGGGCCTGCAGAAACCGTGGCGGAACCCGGAAGTGTGAGAGGCGCCTACTTTGATACTTCTCAAGGGGCAGCGCCGCCGGCAGTAACTTCCGGTCCAGCTCTCGATTCAGGGGCACGTTCCTCTTTTATCGATAAAAGAGTGGCGACCCCGGAAGAAGCGGAATTTGTCCGGCGTCAGATCCGTACGGCAGAAAGCAAGACAAGTTTCCTGAGCTTTTCCGACAAAGGAAATGAAACGGAACCGGGTGCTAAATTCGTGCGGGCGCAAAAACCTGCAGAACGATTACCGGCGCGATTTTTTGAGATCACGCCTGCAACCGGTGAAGGCGAAAGATCTGTCCCGGGCGTGAAAGCAACCGAAACAAAGCCTGACATTGCGGAGAGTGGTTTTGTGCGTCCCTACGTCGCGGCAAATAACGAAAGTGCGATCCGAAAACCCGCAGTTTCAAGTCCCAAAGCCGGGCCGGAAACAAAAGGCGCGTTTATCGGGAAAGGCCGTAAAATGCAGTACGTGCCGGCCGAGTTTCCTAAACAGAATGTTACGGACGATATTCCGGTAGTATTTTCCGAACCGCATACCGCATCCGTGCCGGGTTCGGCGGCTTTCAACAAGGCTGACATTTCCCGGCCCGAAGTTTCAGGACATGGAATTTCAGGACCTGGAGTTTCAGAACCTAAAATTTCAAAAGGCGGAGCGTTCGTGAATTCTTCCTCGCGATCTTTTCCCGGACATTCTGCGGAATTTCCGAAGAATGTTGTTTCGCCGGAAGCTGGCCGGGCAGGCGCGGGTGAAAATGTTTTCTTCCCGTCACCGGAGCGAAAAGAAATTGGCAGTGTTTTTCCGCCGGGCAAAAATACCGGAACACAGAATGAAGCGCCTGGAAATAATTCTTCGGTTCCGCCTTCTAAGTGGGCCGCCCTGCCGGAGCTTGATTTGAACAGTGCCGCCGGAGCGCCGGGAGCGGAAAATTTGCGGCGGCGGCATTTGACGCTGCTCGACCGCGAGCAGAAGGGTGAAAGATGGAGCGTGTAGCGTTTTTGATCGAAGAATCGGGCGAACGCATCTCCTGCATGTTGAACCCGGAAAGCCTGACCGTGCGGCGTACGGCCGGTATCGGAACGCGCCGTTCGCTGGGCGGAAACCTGACCGGCGTGGGTTTGACCGATGACACTTTGCTCTATACCGGCGGCGGAATGACCGAGATGGACCTGGAACTGCTCTTTGAAGTAGCGATCCCGGATGACCCGGCCACCATCACGCCTGACGTGCGCAGCCTGACGGCGCCGCTCTGGCAGTTGGCCGAAAATACCCAGGGCGGCAATGACAACTATGGGCTGCCTGACATGGTGCGATTTCTTTGGGGAAAGAGCTGGAACATTCTCGGTGTCGTGGCGGCGGTTTCCGAGCATCTGGATTTTTTTGATTCGACCGGCATCCCGCTGCGCTCATGGCTGAAGATGCGTTTTCTGCGCGTGACGGAAAAATTAAAAGACGATATCGAACGCGCGCCCTTGCCGGTAGAAGCATTCCCGAATCAATCGCTGCCGGACGATCTGGCCCGCGAAGCGCAAACCGTCACTGAAACGCCGAACGCCGAGGTAAAGCTTCACCAGTATGTCGCCGGGCAGCGGCTCGATCAACTGGTACGGGAATATTACGGATTTTACGGGCACCCGTCGCTCTGGCGGCTGATCGCCGCTTATAACGGTATTTCTGATCCTCTTAATATTGATATCGGAAAGATAATACAGTTTCCGCCGATCTCGGTTTTGGAGAATAAATAATGAACAGGCAATTGCAAACATTACCGCGCCTCTCGATAGAGCTGGACGGCTCTGCCCTCAGCAGTGCGGATATGTCTAACATCGCGGAAGCGCGCGTGCAGCGCGGCCTGTCATTGCCGGCGGTTTGTGAGATCACTTTTTTTTCTCCCACAGAATCTCTCAGTACATCCGGTTCGTTAGCGCCCGGAAAGTCGCTGCGATTAAATATTAATGATGACGCGAATGCGCTTTTCGACGGACAGGTCACCGCGGTGCAGCAGATCTACGGTGCCGGCGGCGAGCGCCAGATCCGCGTGCGCGGTTATGACAAGCTCAACATCTTACGCAAACGCCAGCCCGTGCGGGCGTTCGTGCAGACGACCCTTTCCGATCTGGTGAATGAGCTGACCAGGGATCTGGGTATCAGTGTCGAACTGGCGGAAAACAGCACGCTGCTTCCGCGCATCATTCAATTCGAACAGACCGATTTCGATCTGCTTTCGCGTTACGCCCAGGAGAACGGCCTTTACTTTAATTTACATAACGGCACGCTCGGAATTTTTACTCTGGAAGGAAGCGGCGACGCCGTCGAACTAAAATTAGGCGCGAATCTTTTCGAAGCGCAAGCCGAGATAAACGCCGAGCATGCCTGCCGCGGAGTTACCGCTACCGGCTGGGACGCCACTCGTGCCGAACCTTTTTCCGCCGCCGCGGCTGCCGGGCGCAGCGGGCGCAGCGTAAGCGCCGAAATTGACGCGAGTTCATTTACCGGTGGAATGGAAAGATTTTTGGTTGACCGCGCGGTGTTTGACGAAAGCCAGGCGCAAACCATTTCTCAGGCCGAACTGGATTGGCGGACCGCTCGTGAAATTTCTCTCTGGGGTGTAACCGAAGGAAATACGAATTTGATCCCCGGTGTGCCGCTAAACGTTTCGGGGCTGGCCGCTAATTTGTCGGGCGATTATATTCTCAGTTCGGTCACGCATACCATCGACACCGAAAAAGGTTTTATCTCTGAAATATCCACGCTGCCACCAGCGCCGGTCTCTCATCTGCATCGCTCATTAGCGACGCTGGGGATCGTGACCAAGGTCGACGACCCGGACAGATTCGGCCGGGTGTGCGTCAAGCTGCCCAATTACAATGACGTGGAAACCGATTGGCTGCAAGTACTTACAGCCGGCGCCGGGATCGGCAAAGGCCTGCTGGCGATACCGGACGTGGAAGATTCCGTGCTGGTGTTTTTCCCGAACGGCGAGTTGACCCAGGGTATCGTACTGGGCGGCCTTTTCGGCGCGATGCAGCGCGAAGACTTTGACTGGGGCGTGGACGATGCGCGCGTAAAGCGCTTTTCACTGCTCACCGGCGGCGGCCAGAAAATGATCTTTGACGACACGGCCCAGAAACTGCGGGTGGAAAACAGCGACGGCAGTTTTATCGAAATGTCGCCGGAAAAATTTAAGCTGCACGCGCAGCGCGATCTGGAAATAGAAGCGCCCGGACGCGCGATCCGGATAAAAGCCAAGACCGTAGATTTTGAACAGGGCTGATGAACAGGCTGATTTGAACAGGGTTGATATGTTTGTGCTGAATGAAAAAGCGAGTCTTAGCTGCAATCATCCCGGAGCGGTACAAAACGATCCGTCGCAGGATTGGGTCACGATCGAAAAACAGCGAATGCTGGTCGAACCCGATACCGTCGCATGGAAGATCACAGGCTGTCCCAATCAGCCGCCGGCCATGAAGCCCTGTTTGATAACCGAAACGGTAGAGAGCGGCTATTCGACCTGGATCCGGGTGAACGGCAAGCGCATCTGCCTTGATACTCTGACCGGTTTTACCGATGGCATTGCGCAGCACATTGCTCTTTACACGGTATCTCAGCCGGGGCAGAAATTTGTATCGGAGAAATAGAATAAAGGTGTTTGTATTAACTGAAAATGGAGTTCTGATCTGCCTGCACACGCGCGGGATAGTTAAGGACAAGGCGTCGCAGAATTGGGTACAAATTGCCCAAAGCCCGGTACAGGTCGATAACGACCCGGAAGGCAAAAGTATCGCCGGGTGCCCGAACATCGGCGTCGGCATAAAACCGTGTACGACGACTTTGAAAGTAAAAAAAGGTTATTCCACCTGGATAAAGATCGGCGGACGAAGTATTTGCCTCGATACCGTGACCGGATTAACGGACGGCACGCCGCCGGGAGTAGTGAACTATATCGTGCGCGAACCGGGACAGGTTTTTGTTTCGGAGAAATAAGATGAGAAAAAGCCGCTACCGCTCATGGAAATTTGTGCATCCCGACCTGGCCTACACCTTTGGCCTGTGGTCGGGTATTAGCGAGGAGAATGCGCAGAAACTGCGTGCCCGGTTCGGCAATGACGAGGATATCAAAAAGGCCGGACAATTTGCGGTAGCAAAGCTGATCGGGGAAAAGGAAGCGGAAAAACTTTTTCTTTTAATGGAAACTCAGGAACTGCCCGGCCTTAACGTTTCTCCGACCGGCGGTATCGAAATGGTTGAGGAAAAAGATTCCGTCAGGCAGGCGATCTTTATGCTGCTTTCGACCGTTCCCGGCGAGCGCGTGATGCGACCCGATTACGGGTGCGATCTTTATAAACTGATCTTTGCGCCGAACGATTATACGACCGCCGGCCTGGCGATCCATTATGTAAAGCAGGCGATAGAGCGCTGGGAAAGACGAGTGGAAATATTACTTCTCGACGCCTATAACGACCGGCAAAACCAGGAAAAACTGAACATCGTGATGGAGTACCGCCTCCGCGCGACACAGACGATAGACCAATTGAATTTTTCGCTTCATTTAGCAGGGGAGCAAAGTTAAATGTCATTAAGAGCGCCCAATTTAGATAATCGCAGTTTCGACCAGATGGTCGAAGAGTCAAAGAACCGGATCAGAGAACTGTGCCCGCAATGGACGGATACCTCGCCGAGCGATCCCGGCATCATTCTTCTCGAGCTTTTCGCTTACTTAAACGAAGCGATGATCTACCGGCTCAATCGCCTGCCGGAAAAAGCTTACGTGGAATTTCTGCGGCTGATCGGGGTGACGGTCAGCGCGCCTTCGGCGGCGGTGGTCAATTTGAAGTTCAGCGTTCCGAAAGCGGCCACGGCCGCGATCGAAATACCGCGCGGAACAAAAGTCACCATCAGCCGTTCGGGCGGCGGGCAGGAACCGCCTGTCTTTACCACCCTGAAAACCGTCGCGATACCGAAAAATAAAACTGAGATCGAGGTGCTTGCTTACCAATGTGAATGGATCGAGGCCGAGTTGGCCGGTAAAGGTACCGGAACTTTTGGCCTGTCGGTCACCGTCAGGCGCCCGCCGATCGTCTCGCCGGTCAACGACGATCTGAAAATGATCATCGGCGTGGAAACCCCGGTCGAAGAGTTGACGGAAAGAGTGCCGGTCATCAAGTACGGTGAAAAAGCTTACCGGATTTGGGACGAGGTCCCGAATTTCAGCAATCTCGACGATAAGCAGTTTGTCTATACGGTCGACCGCGTCACGGGCGTGATCTCGTTCGCGCCGCAGGTGCAGTTAAAAGAACCTAAGGGACAGTTGGAACTTATCGGACGCGGCCTGGCGGAAAAACCGCGTGAAAACAGTGAAATACGTGTGTGGTATTGCCGCGGCGGCGGCGCGCAGGGCAACGTTTCAAAAGAAACGCTGGTGGTGATGAAATCTCCTATCGCCGGTGTTTCGGTGATCAATCCCGAAGCTGCTACCGGCGGCCGCGATACCGAGTCACTGCAGAATGCGCTGCTGCGCGGGCCGCAGGAATTTCATTCGCTGCAGCGCGCCGTAACCGCCAGCGACTTTGAATTATTGGCCCGGCGAAGTTCCGGTGCGGTCGCTCGCGCCAAGGCCATCACCCGCGCCGATCTTTGGGTCCACGCGCTGCCAGGCACCGTCGAAGTCCTGTTAGTGCCCGAGGTCCCCGCCGAACAAAGGTCAGGCGACAGGGTGGATATTAAAGCTTTGCAGGAAAGAGAAACCAACGAAGCCAAGAAAATAATCTACACCGCGCTCGAGGAAAAACGCCCGCTGGGAACATCGACTATGGTTAACTGGGTGCGTTATAAAAAAGTGAGTGCCTCGGCGCGCGCCGTGATGCGCCATGGTTCCGACGCCGCCTCGTTAAAGTCGCGCATTCTCAAACGCCTTTACAGCCATATCAATCCGCTGCCGACCGAAACTTCGGGTGGGTGGGAATTCGGCGAACCGCTGCGCGTTTCACATATTTACGACATAGTTTTGAAAGAACCTGACGTTCGTTATGTCGAGGACGTCAAGCTTCATCTGGACGAGGTGCCGGAAGCCAATATTTCATCGCTCGCGGCGGATGCGTTTCAGCCCAATACCTGGTATTCGTCAACCGGGGCCGAATTGTTCCGCTCAATGGATAACGGTGACGGCTGGGAGTTGATCAAAACATTTACCGGCGAAGAGATCCAGATCATAAACTGCAATAAGAACCGCGCCGGAATGACGGCGGTCGTAACTACTCTGCCCGATAACGGCTCACACCTTTATGTTTCAGAAGACTGCGGTGAATCATGGCGGGCGATCGCGCAGACACCGTTTCTTATCAACGATCTTTCCTGGACGATACGCAACGGCTTGTCGCTGCTGATACTGGCCACCGACAAGGGCCTTTACGAGCTTTCATTAGAGGAAGGCGCCAGCCCCGTTATGCTCGAGGTCGATCCGCAAAAACGCGATCTGGGATTTTATGCGGTAACCGCCTCGGTAGGTATTCGCGGAACTTTTTATGTGGCGGTCGCGGCGCGAAACCTCGCCGGTGTTTATCTTTCCAGCCAGGGCGGACGGAAAGAAACTTTTACCCATATCGGCCTGCAAAAAGAAAATATCCGGGTGCTGCGCATACAGCAGGATGGCGTGCGCACGTATCTATGGGCGGGAATTACCGTCACCGGAAGCGAGCCCGGCAAAGGCTGCTTCCGTTGGGAGCTGCAGGGCTCAGACCCGCCGACATCGGGTACCAAGTTTCAAAAGAACTGGGATGGCGGAAGTTGTCACGGTCTGGCTTTTAAGGGGCCTTACGTCTTTGCCGCGACACATGACAAGGGAGTCTTGTGGCTGGACGCAACTAAAGGTGAAGCTGCTTCATGGCACGTACCGCCCGATCTGAATGTCGGTTTGCCGGTGCGCGATGCCGATCGCGTCTTCCAGCCTGTCACCGAAGTAGCCGCCCACCCGGAGGGGGCCCATTTGATGGCCGGAGGAATAAACGGCATCTATCGCAGTGTGGACGACGGCACCTCTTATCAGTCGGTTTCTAAAAACGTTTTCACCGATAAGGTGACGCTGCCCAGTACCTGGCTCTTATGCTCAGGCGAGCACCGGATAGAAGTGGTTTCAGAAGATGAAGCAAAACGAGATTAAACAATTTCTGCCGGCCGTAATTCAACGAACCGTAGAAGAGCCGGATGAAAGAATGGCGCGGCCGGGAAATCTGATGTACGCGTTCCTGCGGGTCATGGAAGATCTGCATACGCCGACCGACATCATCCTCGGCAAAATCGACGCCGTCTTTGACCCGTACCGTACGGCGGACCGGTTTGTTCCTTTTCTGGCGAGCTGGGTGGATTTTGATTATGTATTGGGCGGGCTTTCCGATGAAGAAGTTTTAAGCTCGCCGGATTATGCGTCGCGAATGGCCTGTATCCGCGACCTGATCTCGAATGCCGCATTTCTTTCGCAATGGCGCGGGACAAATAAGGGCTTAATGGCGTTTTTGGAATTGGCTACAGGCATAAGTGGGTTTAAGATAGAAGAAACAGTACTTGATGAATCCCAAAAGATAAAGCCTTTTCACCTAAAGATATTAATACCGCTCGCGGCGGAACAATTTACCGATCTGATCAGGCGGATCGTGGATACGGAAAAACCGATTTATGTGACTTATGAACTTGAGGTGTTAAAGGTCTGATCGATTTTTACTAGGAACCTATGGCGACCCTTTTTACTATCACCACGGGCAAGGAAGAAATTGAAGCAGATTCGGCAGGCAGGGCCTCCGCGGTTTTTAACGTTCTCAATACCTCCAATAAACCCGTGCGCGGTATCGCCACGGTAAAGCCTCTGGGAAATACGCAGCAGGATTGGCTGACTATCGAGGGTGAGGTCGAACGCGATTTTTCCGCTAATAGCGGCCAACCGTTCACGGTAACTTTCGACAAGCCGTCGATCGCCGGACAGCAGGCCGAAAAATTCCCTTTCCGGTTCGACATCGCCTCTGCGGCAAATCCCGATGAGGTTTTTACCGAAGGGCCTCAGGTCAAAGTTCAGGTCAAGGCACGGCCGATCGTAGAGGAGAAAAAACCTTTTCCGTGGTGGATCTTGATCGTGATCGGCGCGGCCGCGCTCCTGGCGGGAGTCGTGGTCCTGGTGATCGTTCTGACGAGGAGCCCCGGCGGCCCCGGTAACAATAATGCGACACCGACACCGCGCAGCATAGTCGAAGTAAAGAATCTTTATCAGACGGCGCCGGCCGCCGCCTGGAGAAGCACAAACGGTGAAAGTCTTCCGTATAACGGCTCGGATGGAGACAGCCGCGGCTTCGTCAAACCGCGTGACGGTGCGCGGATGGAAAATGGCAGCCCGGCCGAAAGGATATTGGAAACACACCCGGCCTGGGTGGTTGGCGGCGCTATTTCCGGAACTTACAATCTTGACGCCCCGATCAGGGCCGGCGACAGATTCCGTGCCACCATCGGATTTCTTCAGGGAGCGGGGGCAGGTAATTTAAGGCTGCGATTGCTCTTTAACGGTGCCGTGGCAGGCGAATTACCAAAACAATATGATGGTTCGTTGAGGGATTGGGACGTGGATCTTACTCCGTTTCAGGGGCAAAGCGGTACGATCTCGCTTCAGGTAATCGCCCTGCCGACATCGGCCCAGGGTTGGATATGTTGGATAAATCCCAGGATCATGAACGAACCCAGATAAAAAAGGAACATCTCTCTCACAAATTTTTTGTAGAGGAAAAACTATGGCTAACATTTTTGCTATTACCACCGCGACGGAAGACATCAAGGCAAGCACCGATGGGAAGGCAACTGCGGTTTTTACTGTCACCAATACTTCTAACAAACCGATGCGGGGTATTGCCAAGGCACGGCCGCTGGGAAACACCCAGCAGGACTGGCTCAGCCTGGATGGCGAAACGGAACGTGATTTTTCCGCTAATGGAACTCAGCAGTTCACCGTAAATTTCCGCAAACCCGTTACCCAGGCAGCGGCCGGCACTCCGGCTACTCCTGAAAAATTCCCCTTCCGTCTCGACGTGGCCTCTGCTCTAAATCCGGACGAACAATTTACCGAAGGCCCGACCATAAATGTCGAAGTAACACCGACGATCATAAAGCCCCCGCCCCCTCCTTTTAAATGGTGGCTCATTCCGATAATCGTCGGCGCGGTGGCATTGATCGCGGGAGTGGTGCTCTTCTTTGCTTTTTGCGGCAAGGGAGGCGGCAAATTTAGCGGCAACTGGGTCAATTCAAATCCTGCCGCAACGCTGCCGGGCTTTAATATTATTATTACCAAGCTCGAGATAGATCAATCGGGGAATAACCTGCAGATGCACGCCTTTAATAAATGCGTGCCGGCGGATTGCGATTTCGGCAGGGCATCGGGAACGGTCGGCGACGACGGGAAAGGCAAGCTCTTGTTGGATCACGGTTTTCTCTATCATAATATCGAGCTCACCAAAGACGATGCGAATGACAAGCTCACCGTGACCTTCAACCTGATCAGCAGGTATGGCGGGGGCACTGCTCAAACGGCGACTTTAACTTTCAACAGGCAGGCTGCGCCGTAATAGGCCTTAATATTTTTTGACGGGTAAAAACTATGGCGAAATTTTTTGCGATCACAACAACTACCGAAAATCTGATAGCGGATGTTAATGGCACGGCCAAAGCCTCCATCATTTTTACCGTTACTAATAATTCCGAAAAGCCTATCCGCGGTATCGCGAATCTGCAGCCGCTGGAGAAGACTGAGGAAGCCTGGCTTTCGTTCGACGGCGAAGCGGAAAAAGACTTTCCCGCCGGCGGCACGCTGCAATACACGGTTATCTTTAATAAACCGCTGCAGCCTCTCGCCCAGGGCCAGACCGAACCGGAAGAAAAATATCCCTACCGTTTAATTGTCGCTTCTGCCGTTAGGCCGGATGAGGATTTTGACGAAGGCCCGTTGGTAACCATTTATAAACCGGAAAGAAAAAGTCAGGTAAAAAAGGCGGGAATACCATGGTGGGTTTTTCTCATTATCGGGGTCGTTGTTTTGGCGATCGTGGGTGCTGTCCTGTTCTTCATTTTCAGCGGTGAGAAAGCGAAAAAACGGATCCCGGATGTGACCAGCAAGGTGACTACCGTTGAGGATGCCAAAAAGCAGATCGAAGACGCGGGTTTTACCTCTGAGATAAAAGATATTTTGGCCGGCGATAAAAAAGTAGGGACCGTCGTCAGCCAGGACCCCCTCGCGAACGCGGAAGCGGAAGACAACACCGTGGTAAAACTTACCCAGCCGGAAAAGGCCACCGTGCCGACGATGCAAAACATCTGCCTGGTTGAGGCGATGTCCACCATTTCCAAGGCCGGGTTAAAGGTCAACGACAATATAAACGGCAACCTGGCCGACATTCAGGCCTGTACCAGTAAAGTTCAAACTACCTCGCCCGCGGGAAAAAGCGTAGTCGCCAAAGGTTCCTCCGTAACCCTGAACTTCAACTGTGTCAACAAACCGGGTAAACTCTGCGCAAACATCCGTACCGGGGACGTTCAGGTTAAGACTGACAAGTTAGTCGATGGTATAAAGGGGATCGACGCCAAAAAGTTGGGCGAAACGACGACAACTCTAAAATCGAACAAACCGTGATCGTTTTTGGATAGCTTATATGGATCGAAACAAGATCATTCTTCTAATTGTTTTGGTGCTGATCGTGGCGGCATATATTTTCTTTGTCGTGTGGGGCGGGACGAGCGACGATAACAAACCCGATCCCGCGCATCCGAAAAAAACGCCGGTCAACGGCAAAAATTACACTCCTGACTCTTCGACCAAGCAGTTCGGCAACATTATGGGAGATTGGCTGGGGCGCTTTCTTCCCGATCCCGGCATTCCCTGCGCCGTTCCCGCCCCGAAAGATGCCGAGTTGACCTGTGATGCTTTATCGATAGGCGAGATCCGCATTCCCGCGAAAAAAGGAACTACTTTTCGCGTCGCCACCCTGGTCTGGAAAAAAGGTGAAGCTGATGTGAAATATGACGATGAGGCCGATAAGACCGGTGACGACGAGATGGATGATCACCAGGATTTTGTCCTGGCTAATTCAGGCGCCAATACTGTAAAAAAGAACTCGATCATTATATTTGAGCAAGGCGGCAGGCTGACGATCTCCTGCCTTCACAATACGCAATGCCAGGTTGGTGTGAAATAAACGATGCTTGAGAATCTGCGAAAACCTTTCTTTATTATCGCGCTGGTCGTGATGGCGATCGTCGTGTTGATAGAGATCGGTTCGCCGTGGCTGATGGAGCACACCAAAGGTTTCGATACGCCGGGCTACGGAATATCGTACATGGCGTTCATCGATGGGCTGCTGCTCTATGTCTCAATATTGATAACGCTGGCCATGCTCCTGCCGGAAAGCGTGCAGGGCAGGATCCAGGGCATCGTTACCCTGATCGTCTCATTTTTCGGATGCCTGGGGGCGATCGCCTCCTGTTTTACGGCGCTGATCTTTTTACTCGTGATGGTCACCATGCTGCTGGCGCCGATCTTCGGCACGATCGCGTATTTCGTTATCTACGGGCATTTCGACCGTTCGGGCGCGGCCGTCACTTTGAGCATCATCATGACGCTAAAGATCGTCTTCATCGTTTTACTGCTGCTGGCGCACCAGAAATTCATCGAAAACAAAAGCCTGGTGCTGTTGATATTGACCTCGCTGTTATGCAATCTGATCATCAGCTTTCTGCACAATTTTCTCCCGATATTTTTGGTCAGCATCACCGATGCGGTGGGCGGGATCATCGTGGCGATAATTGCCATCATCTGGCTGATAATTTTTCTGGTAATGGCGATCGTTTCGATCGTCAAGGCTATTCACTAACTAAAGCTCCTCTCCTAAGTTTCAGAGTAGCTCGCAATTTTAACCCCCTGCTTTTTCATCGATAATTATTTCCCTGGACAAAGAAAAAGGAGAAAGTATTTCTATGCCTGAAGGCTTAAAGATTTTTTTAACTGTTATTGTTTCACTTGCGCTGGGAATTCCCATGGCGATAGTGCTGTTCGCCGTTAGCGGCCTGACCAGCATGACGGTGGCCGTATGGATCGGCCTGATCTTTGGTTTGCTTTACGGATTAGAAGCCGGTGTGCTTTTGATCTACAAGCTGGATGAACCCCTGGGGTGGCTGCTGATGGTCGTGGACCTGACCTGGAGTTTGCCCAACACGATGTTCGGCTTTGTGCTGGGAAACATTATCTATGTTTTCGTCGCGGGGCTTCCCTCTCGCAAGCTGAGCGAGGGCAACGGCTGGATATCTTTTGACGGACATTTCGGCGGCGATACCGACCAGGTCCTGCAAACTCTGGGAAACGTCAACCTCGGCGGAGCGGGTGCTCACGAAAAGGTGCATCTTTTACAGGCGCGCGTGTTCGGCCCCTCGTATCTGCCGATATTCGGCTTGAACTATGCTTTCAATTTTCTGGTCCAATGTCTTTTCAGCATCACCATCGGCATGATCCTGTGGAAGACGGGCGTCCGTGATACACCGTATTTTCGCCCCTCCAGCAGCTCTGCGGTAAGCGGATTTTTCGGCTGGATCTATTGGGCTAATCTCTTTGAACAATGGGCTTACGCAACCGAGTAAGCGCTGGGCGATAAGAGGAATTTTACAGGGATATGCAGGATAAACAGGGATAAGAAACTGTTATATGTAGAAATTTTTATCCAGTCCATCCCTGTTATTTCTTTAAGCCGTTTTAAAGCAGCATTATTACGGCTTCGCCCTTAAGTACCATTTCGCCATTTTGATTCGTGCAGATGGTATCGAGCGTCACTATCTGTTTCTCTTGACGAATGTTTTTTACCGTGGCGCTGGCAGTGATCGTATCGTCGACAAAAACCGGCGCGGTAAATTTTAGCGTCTGGCCGAGATAAAGAACCTTGCGTTCGCTCAACTGGTAGCCGAGCACGCCCGAGATCAACCCCGCGGTCAGCAGGCCGTGCGCAATACGCTTACCGAAGCGCGTCGTCTTTGCATACTCGTCATCCAGGTGAATAGGGTTGTAGTCGTTCACCAGATCGGCGAATGTGCGTATCTCTTTATCCGTGATCTGTTTTGTCGAGGAGAAAGTGTCGCCTGTTTTTAAAGTCATATATTTATTTGGAGCGCAGATTTTAATCCGCACGAGTGCGCAGCATTCGAACGCACAATAAATTGTGCGCTCCTATTTCTTTTCTAAAAATTTTAACAGCGCGGCGTTAAATTCGACAGCTTTTTCGAGCATCGGGGCGTGGCCGCACCGGTCATAAACTATCAACTCGGAACCGGCGATCTCTCTCTTAAAACGCTCGCCGAATTCGGCCAGCGTGAGCAAGCCGTCCTGCTTGCCCCAGATGATAAGCGTCGGTTTTTTCAGGTCCCTCAATTTTCCGTCCAGCATATCTTCCCCGCGTTTGATCGATTCGATCATTGATTGAACAGTGTACCCGTCACCCGCGGAAACTCGCGAGGCGATAGCGGCGTCTACAAAAGCATCGTTCACTAACATCTGGTTGTAGACTACCAGCTTGAGCAGATCGCGCACTTGTTCGCGCGTCGAAGGATTGAGACTTTGTAATACCTCCTGATCGAAATCTTTCCGCGGCGCAAAACCGGCAGCGTCTACCAGCACCAGTTTTTCCACCCGGTTCGGATATTTCAATGCATAAAATGCGCCGATCCAACCGCCCAGCGAATTTCCTACCAAAGTGGCCTTTTCTATTTTCAACTCGGTCAGGAATTTATCCAGGAAATCTGAGTAAGTCCCGATGCGATAACCGATCAGAGGTTTATCCGATCTGCCGAAACCGATCTGGTCCGGCGCCAAAACATGATATTTTGCCGCCAGCGCGGCAATGTTCAATGTCCAATTTTCGGAATTGCCGCCCAACCCATGGAGCAGGACGACGGTCGGATTCGCCGCGTCTCCGGCTTCGAGGTATTGTATCTTCGCGCCAAATACGGTAACGGCCTTACTCTGCGCTTGCGCGATCGCGGCCGACGATAGGATCAATATGAAAAGAATAAGCAGGCCGGAACGGATTTGAGCCCTGATCATGAATTAATGCCTCCAAAGACGCTTTAAAGTTTTGGTGATTATACACAAAGATCTCCTGAGCATTATTCGGCCGGCAAGATATTTGGTTTCGCTTGCGTTACAAAAGGCTTGTTAATGCTAGGCAGCTTTTAGATGTTCTCTATGAACGAGGGAGAAAAAAGACTTTTTTAGTTCCGTATCTTTCACCAGCCGGGCGATAAACTCTGCCTCTTCGTAAAAGCCCTGCTCGGCAAACTGCCAGGCGGCATTTACCCGGGCGGCATCGTCGAGCTGAGGCGAAAAAGGTAAAAGATATTCGCGTAAATTTTCGAGGCCGGCAAGTTCCAATTCTTCGGCCCAATCCTTCGCGGCCAGCGGACGCAGGCGGAAAATATTTTTTGTGCTCTGCTGCAGCATAAATTTTAATTTCATCGCCGCATCGTCGCCGGCCTTATCGGCATCGGTCGCCAGCATTACCGCTTTACCGGCTAATTTCTCGGCCAGCCATTCGGGCGCCGTGGTACCGATCATCGCTATCGCCGGAACGCCGCACGTCTGCAAAGCCAGTGCGTCTACCGGACCTTCGCAGATCGCTATCACCGGAGAAGCAAATACATCCGCTGACGAGCGAAAAACTCCGAGCGATTTATTTCCCCGGGTGATCTTTGAAGAATTGATGTGTTCTTCATCAATCGCGCGAGTGTGCACGGCAACGAGTTTTCCCTCGCCGTCACAAACCGGAAACGCCGTGCGGCGATCGGCGCCGCTCAGCATCCATTCCTCGCTTTTCTTTTCCCAATGCTCCCAGTTTCCCGCATAACCACAGCCGGCCCCGCGCGCAGCCTCTGCTGAGATCTTTCGCCCCGCAAGATATTCTTCGGCCGGCGAACCGGAAAACGCTTCGGCGAACGCCGCCATTCGTTCGCGCAGGATCTTTAAGCCTGCCTTTTTTTCCGGTTTTATTTCTTTTACGATAGCGCGGGAAACAAGCGCCGCGACCGGGCGCAGATGAGTTTTTTTCACCAAAGGCTTTGTGTCCTTACGTTCTTCCCAAAATTCGCGCAGCTTTCCTTTTTCGCCGCAGCGGTGGCAATAAAAAACTCCAGTCGCAGTTTCCACGGAGAGGCTGCGGTGCGCATTGTCGCGTGGCTTTTCCCGGCACTCGGCCGACAGCGGGCAAAGATAGCGCGCGCGGCTCCCCTGCCGCAGCGGCTGCGGGTCGTGTGCCTCTAATTGTGACAGCGAAACGGCCTCCATAAATTAATTATCGCATCTTTGAAATATTTCTTCAATAATTATTTGTATCATTCATGAAACTATTGTATTATTTTCGTGTTTAGAGTAAAAGAGTGGTTATGAAGATCTTGAAAATTCTCGCCACTATCGCAGCGGTCCTCGTGATCGTGCTCGCAATTGGTTATTTGATAATGGGTTACACCCTGCCGGATGAAACCGTCGTGCGCACGGAATTTGACGTAGCCGCGCCGCCTGAGAAGGTTTGGCTTGCCCTTACCGATCACCAAAAGTACCCGGAATGGGCGCCGAATATTGTCCGGGTCGAGATCGAGAGCGACAAGAAATGGAAGGAATATTTGAAGGATTCGCCTGACCCGATCAACTTTTCCGTGGTCAGCGAAAAGCCGGTCGAGCAGATGGAAATAAGCTATACGATGGGCGAATTTTTCGAAGGCCATTGGAAAGGCGAGATCAAGGCCACACCGGCCGGCACGCACCTCACTGTCGAAGACCGGATGCGGGCCAAGAGCTGGGCCATGAAGATAATGATGTATCCGTTTTTTGACTTGAATGAATTTGTAAAGACGTGGAACGGGAAACTAAAGGAACGCGCTGAGAGTTTAAAGTAATCTGACGTAAAGACGTTAAATAACTAAAAGCTCCCAAAACTTTCCAAAGGATTCTTCTTTCGCGGATTGATGTCGTTAATAATGTTCGGGTGATTTTTTGAACTCACCTTTTTGCGGGACCCATCTCCGCCGGACTCCCGCCAGATCCCAAACAAAAACCTTTTATAACGCAGGCGTCTCAAAAAAACCGCCCGCCCGCAAATAAACTAACCTCAAAGGAAGTACACCGCTATGAAAAAAGAAGTAATTGATTTCGATATCGACCCGCTATGGAAAGTGTCCGAAGTGCGCGAACTGCTGCGCAAGCACGACATCTTAAAACCCGTACCCACACACCAAACTCTGATCAACTATGTGCTCGACGGCACGCTCGACGGTTTTCAAACCGATAAAGGGTTTTACCTTGTCCGCCAGAAAAGTATGGTCGATTGGATAAAGTCTTTACAGGAACGCCTGTAACTTCTGAAAACGGTTTGGAGTTCAACTTTAGTTTGTCTTTTTTCCTCAAGAGTAAGACAAGCTGAAGCTTGAACTCTAAACCGTTTAAAATATGCTCGCAGAAATTTCCAGTTCTCTCCTCGTAAAAATCTTTCAAAATAATGACAGTTACACGCTCCCATAACTGCCCCGGTTTCTGCCATAATAATTCCCGATTCAAATGGACCGGGAAAAAGTACAGAGTGATTTTGACGAACTTGCTCACCTGGCCGGCGGGCACAGCGGTTCCGACCGTTATGATTTGCTGCTGCTCAAATTAATTCCCACCGAAGCTAAAAATATTCTCGAGATCGGTTGCGGCAGCGCGCGGTTCACCGGGCTGCTCGCTAATAATGCGGGCAGCGCCGGCAGTGCGTGCAAAATAACTGCTCTCGATCTTTCCCCGGCGATGATCGCCATGGCCCGGGAAAGGACCGCAAGAATTGCAAGGGCCGACGCCTCAGGATCCATATCTTTCATCTGCGGAGATTTTTTAGAAGAAAATTTTGCCGCTCTAAAATTCGATTGCATTATCTCCGCGGCAACGCTCCATCATATGTCTGTTGAAACAGCCATACCGCGCATGAAAGAACTGCTAAGTCCGGGCGGTACGCTCATTATTCATGACCTCCGCTCGGACGACGGCATGATCGACGCTGCCAGATCTTGTACGGCTTTCGCTTTTGATTCATTCAGGCAGTTGCTGCAAACCGGACGCCTGCGCCAGCCTCGCGCCGTTCGCCAGTTCTGGGAGCGGCACGCCGCCGGCGAAACTTATCTTAGTGTAAAAGAGACAAAAGAAATGGCCGCACACTACCTGCCAGGCGCACGCGTCATCGACCACTGGCTCTGGCGTTACACGGTCGTGTGGAAGAAATAGGCGAAAACCAGGGCAGTTATGGACGTGTATCAGCGATCTATTTCACACGCTCCATAACTGCCCCGGTTTCTGCCAAAAAAAAGGGCAGGCTTATCACCTGCCCAACTTTGCTTTTTGCTTTAGGAAAAACTAACCGAATTATTTCTACTATTTTCTGCCGCTGCGGAGGATAAGTCCGAGCACTAATCCGACGGCCGCTGAGATCAAAATTGTCTGGCCCGGATTCTTTTTCGCGTATTCTTTCGCGTCGCTGGCGAGCTCGCTAAAATCCTTGCCCTGCAATTCCTTAAACTTGTCGCTGGCCTGTTCGAATTTCTCGGTGGCGAAATCTTTGGCTTTGACCGCCACGTCGGAAATTTTCTGGCCGTATTCCTGCGCTCTCGCGCTTACATCGTTCATAAAATCAAACTCTTTACTTTCCGCCTCGGGCATTCCCGTCAGTATCAGGCTCTGTTCGTCGTTATTATTAATATTGTCCATTATTAAAATAGCTCCCTTCTAATATATATCCCTGCTGGCGTTCCTTCAGTTGTCATCTCTCCAGGCAATTGAGATGCCTTCCCGCTTGTAAAGGTTCATACGAAAATGACCCGTGAAAGTTCGACGAATAAGGAACGGGATTTTTGCGTATTTTTGTAACGCTGGCGGCATCTTGCCGCCAAACTGAATGCGAGACGCATTCAGGACAGTCACCGGGACGGCAGCGCTACAGATTGCCCTCTTTTCTTGACATTCCTCTCGCAAAATGACAAATTATTAAGTTAGTAAGGACTTACTTTACGGGTATATAGAAGCTAACTATAAGAAATGGATACCTTTACGACAAATTTACAATCCAACAGCCGAATGGCTAGTGACGAGCGGCGTGACCAGATCCTGCATATTGCGATGCGCCTGTTTTCCGAGCACGGTTTTCGCGGGACCACTACTAAAGAGATCGCGCAGGCCGCAGGCGTTTCAGAAGCGATGGTTTTTCGCCATTATGCCAATAAAAATGAGCTTTACCGGGCGATCATCGACCACAAAGCCTGTAACCAGTTGGACATCAAAACTCCCCTGGAAAAAATGTCCGAGCTGGCCCAGGCCAAAGACGATTACGCGCTTTTTTACGGCCTGGCGCTCAATGCGCTGAATAAGCACCGCGACGATCCGAATTTTATGCGGCTGCTGCTGTATGCCGCGCTCGAAGGCCACGAGCTATCGCAGATGTTTTTCGAAAATTTCGTGGTCGAAGTTTATAACTTTCTCGGTGAATACATTGCGCAGCGCCAGCGCGAAGGCATTTTTCGTCAGATGGAACCTCGCATCGTAGTTCGCTCGTTCATAGGAATGATAATGCATCACTCTCTTAACAATACGCTCTGGGACAGGCAGCAAAAACTCCTGCCGATATCAAATGAGGACGCGGCGCGGCAGTTTGCGCAAATTTTATTGAACGGAGTATTGACTGAAAAATAATGAAAAAATATTCAGCCCCCGTAATAATTTTTATCTTATCCGGTTTTCTTATCGCTCTGCAGACGGCTTGCGGCTTCAGGGCGCAGACCGCCAATAACACTAATAAAGACACCCGCCCGGCAAACGTTGAGGTCAATGTGGCCGGTGTCGAACCGCGCGATATTCCGGTCTATTTCGAAGCCACAGGCACACTCAGCAGTGACGAGCAGACCGACGTTGCCCCGCTCGTCGGCGGCAAGATCACCGAAGTGAATTTCGATATCGGAAGCTATGTGACCAAGGGCGCGGTGCTGGTTCGCCTGGACGACCGCGATGCGCGTTTGAAGATCGAACAAAACGAAAAGCAGGCTCAGCAGGCCCGTGACGCCGTCGAGCAGGCTCGCGCTAACTTGCGGCAAGCTTTTGCAAAACTTGGACTTGGCGAAACGCAGAATTTTAATGTAGAGCAGGTTGCCGAAGTTAAAAACGCGAAAGCCATCCTGGACCGCGCGGAAATTGAGTACACGCGCGCCACGCGTTTGCTCGAATCCGGCGATGTTCCGCGCACGATGTACGATCAGCGGCGGGCTGAACGAGACCAGGCCCGGGCCCAGTATAATGTCTCGCTAAATTTGGCGAATCAGAACTACGCCGGGATCAAGATCGCGCAAGCCGCCCTGCAGTCTTCGATCAGCGCCGCCAAAACAGCGCAGGTCGCGGTGGATCAGGCAAAAAAATCTCTGGGTGATATGTCGGTGCTGGCGCCGATCAGCGGTTATGTTTCGGACAAGACCGCCGATCCGGGTGAATTTGTCGCCACCTCAAACAAGATCGCTACTATCATGCGCACCAGCACGCTGCGCCTGAAGATCGACGTTCCCGAAGCATCGGTCGGAACTATCAAGGTCGGCCAGTCTGTCAGCTTGCGCACCAGCGCTTATCCGGACCGTAATTTTAGCGGAACGATAGCGCGGATCTCGCCGGGGCTTAATACCACCTCGCGTACGATGGCCGTCGAAGCGGAAGTCGATTCCGCCGGCGTACTTAAACCGGGGCTTTTCGCGACCGTTCGCATCGCCCAGGGCGACATGCAAAAAGTTGTGATGGTGCCGGCCAATGCTGTTCGTTCCGACGGGGGAACCAGTAAGGTCTTTGTTATTAAAGACGGCCATGCCGAGCAGCACATTGTGCAGGTAGGTGATACCGAAAACGATCTGGTGCAGATAAAACAGGGGCTTAACGGCGATGAAAAGATCGCGGTCAATAATCTCGATCAGCTTTATGACGGAGTTTCGGTAAATCAGGCGGCGCAATAAATTGGCCGAAAAGTGACAGCAATAAATAGGGTGTTTTTATGCAATGGTTAGCTGAATTATGTGTCCGGCGTCCGGTTTTTGCCACGATGATCATTTTGTCTTTGACCGTGGTCGGCGCCTTTTCGTTCTTTTCCCTCGGCGTGGATCTTTTCCCTAAGATCGACTTTCCTACCTTAACCGTCACGGTGGTAAACCCCGGTGCTTCGCCGGAAGAGGTGGAAACCGAGATCACGCAAAAGATCGAAGAATCGGTCAATACCATCAGCGGTATCGACGAATTGCGCTCAACTTCCGTTGAAGGCGTCAGCCAGGTCTTCGTCCAGTTTTTGCTTGATAAGGATGTTAACGTTGCCGCCCAGGAAGTAGAACAAAAGGTCAACACCGTCATTTCCGACTTGCCCGAAACAGCCGAAAAGCCTTTTGTGCAAAAGCTCGATACCGACGCCGCGCCGGTGCTGCGTTTTGCCGTGTCAGCGCCCGCTTCCCTGCGTGAAGTAACTGAGATCGCCGATAAAAAGATCAAGGAACGCATCGAATCCATCAACGGCGTAGGCCAGGTGATAATGGTCGGCACCCGCGACCGTGAGATCCAGGTCTGGGTCGACCCGGACAAAATGCGCTCATATAACGTCACCACTACCGATGTCACCGCTGCAGTCAAGGCGCAGAATTTGGAGTTTCCCGGCGGCCGTGTCGACGAGGGAGCGACGGAAAGGACCGTTCGCACGCTGGGGCGGCTGACCAAGCCCGAGCAGTTTAACAATATTGTGATCGCCGACCGCGGCGGCTACGGGGTCAAAGTAAAAGATATCGGTTATGTCGAAGACGGCGTGGAAGAATCGCGCACCGAAGCGCGCCTTAACGGCCAGCCGGCGGTTACGCTGATCGTTTATAAGCAATCCGGCACCAATACTGTCGCTACCGCCGAAGCGGTCAAAGCCCGTCTTAAGGAAGTTCAAGCCACCTTGCCCGGCGGTTACCGCATTCAGATCCTGGCGGACAACTCTCTGTTTATCCGCGCGGCCGTCGAATCGATCGAGACCCATCTGATCGAAGGCGCGTTTTTCGCGGCGATAGTGGTGTTCGTCTTTCTCTGGAATTTTCGCTCGACACTCATTGCCGCCATCGCTATTCCGACGTCGATCATTTCTACCTTTGGATTGATGTATGCGATGAATTACACGCTGAACCAGATCACGATGCTGTCGCTCACCCTGATGGTGGGTATCGTCATCGACGACGCGATCGTGGTGCTGGAAAATATCTTTCGTTTTATCGAAGAAAAAGGCATGTCGCCCTATGAGGCCGCGATCGAAGGAACGCGAGAGATCGGGTTGGCCGTGCTGGCGACGACGCTTTCCCTGCTCGCCGTTTTTGTGCCGGTCGGATTTATGGGCGGCATAGTCGGACGTTTTATGTCCGCCTTCGGTTTAACCTCCGCCTTCGCCGTAATGATCTCGCTGATCGTTTCCTTTACGCTGACGCCTATGCTGGCCGCGCGCTTTATCAAGGTCAAGCATAAGCAAAAGCCAAAGCTTTCCGAGGAAGAGATCTGGGGCGACGGCATGATGCGAAATGCCGGTGATGAAGAAATACACGGCGAAAGCCGCGAGCGGGGTTTTTACCGCTACATCGACGGCACCTATACAAAACTGCTTAAATTCTCGATGGCGCATCGCTGGGTGATCCTGCTCTTGTGTCTGGTAGCGGTCGTCAGCATCGTTCCTTTGTTTGTTCTCGTCGGCAAGAACTTCCTGCCGACGGACGATCAAAATCAATTTGAAATTTCTGTGCGCGCGCCGGAAGGTTACACGTTAGCGGCCACATCGGCGCTGGTGGAAAAGATCGCGGGCGAAGTGCGCAAGATGCCGGAAGTGACGGACACTTTAACCACCATCGGCGGCGATCAGCAGAAACTGGTTAACAGTGCTTCGATCTATGTGAAGCTTACCGACCTCAGCACGCGCAGCCGTTCACAGCAGGACCTGATGATCGTATCGCGCGATATAATTAAGAACTTTCCACCCGAGCTGCGCACCTCCGTTCAGCCTGTGCAGGCTTTTTCCGGCGGCGGTTTTCGCAGCGCCAATGTGCAGTTTTTTATTGCCGGCCCGGATCTGAAAGTTCTGGAGCAGTATTCACTACAGATACTCGAGAAAGTAAAACAAGTACCTGACGCGGTCGACGCGGATACGACTCTTATCAGCGGAAAACCCGAACTGCGTCTTTCCGTTGACCGCGCCAAAGCAACCGATCTCGGTGTCAGTGTGGCGAACGTCTCGCAAGCTCTAAATGTTTTTATGGAGGGGCAGGAAGTTTCTACCTTTAATGCCGATGCCGACCAGTATCCGGTACGCGTGCGCGCGATCGGGGAATTTCGCACCAGCCAGGAAAAACTTAAACGCCTGATCGTTCCGTCAGTCAAAAATGGATATACCACGCTCGATAATGTAGTAAAGATCCAGGAAGGCACAGGCCCCGCGGCGATCGACCGCGTTAATCGCCAGCGCCAGGTTACCATTCTGGCGAACACGCGTCCGGGAATGTCCCAGACCAACATTCAGTCTGAGATCGACAATGCCGTCAAGCAGCTAAATCTGCCTCCGGGATACTCGAGCGGCTACGTTGGCCAGTCAAAAGAACTCGGCAAAGCAGGCTTCTATTTTCTGATCGCATTCCTGCTGTCATTCATCTTTATGTACATGGTGCTGGCGGCGCAGTTTGAAAGCTTTATTCACCCGGTGACGATCCTGCTTTCGCTGCCGCTGTCGATTCCTTTCGGCATTATTTCGCTGCTGATAATGAATCAGAACGTTAATATCTTTTCGGGCTTGGGCCTCCTGCTGCTCTTCGGCGTGGTAAAGAAGAACGCTATTCTGCAGATCGATCACACGAATCAACTGCGCTCGCGCGGCATGAACCGTTACGATGCGATCATCACCGCTAACCGCCACCGCTTACGCCCGATCCTGATGACCACCATCGCGCTGGTCGCCGGTATGATGCCGTTGGTTGTCTCCAGCGGTCCCGGCAGCGGAACGAACCGCTCCGTCGGCGTACTGGTCGTGGGCGGACAGAGTTTGTGTTTGCTGCTGACGCTGCTGGCAGTGCCGGTCTTCTATTCCGTTTTTGACGACATTGCCCACTTGGCGCTTTTCAAACGAATGGAAGGTTTGATCGGACGCGGAAAACGAAGATTGGCTACAACCGCTTCATCATTCTTTGGGATCAAATAAGTAGTTTTAACTGGGAGCGCGGACGTCCCGTCCGCATGAACGCGCTGCGTTCGAATGATATATATCGAATATTACTGCCGTTGAATAGGCTGCAAGCAGCCTTGCGGACGAGCCGTCCGCGCTCCGACTAAAGCAAAAACGTTTCCAGTTCTTGTCTCTGATAGGGACGAGGCTCAGGTTCGGCGGGCGGCTCTTCTTCTTGCGGCAAAACATCTATTATGGGTTCGATGTATTCTTCCGTTTTTTCTATCTTCTTTTGCGGCCGGGCGGCTGCGGTTTTTTTCGGTTTGACGGTCTTTCGGGTAATACCGCCGATCTCTTCCATCCGCCGGCGTTCTTTTCGCATCTGCTCCTGATCGCTTAGCCCGGCGATCAGGTCTTCAAGCATTGATACCGCGATCTCATTCTCTTGCTCTCCGATCCGGTAATGCATCCATTTGCCGTCGCGCCGGACGGTAACCAATCCCGCGTTTCGCAGGTAGGCCAGATGGCGCGATACTTTAGGCTGGCTTTCGCCCAGCACCTCTACCAAATGCCCCACACAGATCTCGTCCTCGCCGATCAGATTAAGTATCCTCAAGCGGGTTTTATCGGCCAGCGCCAGAAATAAAGATTCGAGTTGGTTAAGTGTTTTGGGCAGCGCCATGACGCCATAATATTAACACTCATATATGCAATGTCAAATATATCTTAACCGGCCTCGTAAGGATACATATGCTTAATCGTATATATAGTTATTGCTTTGTCGAATAACGGTGCGGCCATTCGGTAAAACCTCTATTATTGCAAGGCCGGGCGAAGCTAAGTATGATAGTTCTATACAAGCGTTTTAACTCGTTTTCAAAACAAAACATATGGACAAACAGATATGAAAAAGGATATCTCGATCTTTACCCGGTCGGTACACGCCGGCGACGATCTTTCTAAACATTACGGCGCAGCGTCGGTGCCTATCTACAACGCCTCGCTCTACGTTTTTGAAGATGCCGAGGAAGGGCGCCGCATTCACAATTACGAGCAGGAAGGTTATTTTTACGGCCGCCTGGGCAATCCCACGCAGGAGGCGCTGGAGCTCGCCATGGCGCAGCTCGAGCACGGGGAAGCCGCGCTGGCCTTTGCTTCGGGAATGGCCGCGATAAGCGCGGGAGTTCTCTCGGTAGTTAAGGCGGGCGATCATATCGTCGCGCCTGAAGGGATCTACGCCAACGCGCAAAAGCTTTTTGATTATCTGCAGGAAAGTCTGGGCATTTCCGTCACCTACGTGGACGCCACGGACGCTGAAAACTATGCCGCGGCCGCTCGCCCTGAGACAAAGCTTTTTCACCTGGAATCGCCTTCCAACCCCATCCTTAAGATCACCGATATCGCTGCCGTCGCAGAGATAGCAAAGGCCCGTAATATCCGCACCCTCATCGACAATACTTTCGCCAGCCCTTTCAATCAGACGCCGCTGGATATGGGTGTGGACCTTGTCGCGCATAGCGCCACCAAATACCTGGGCGGCCACAGCGACCTTACCGCCGGGGTACTGATCGGAAGCCGTGAACTTATCGATATTGCGCGTTATAAAACCACCCTGCTTTTCGGCGGCAACATCGCGCCGCAAACCGCTTGGCTCGTCCTGCGCGGGATCAAAACGCTCGCTCTGAGAATGGAGCGCCACAACGCAAATGCCCTGAAGACAGCGGAGTTCTTATCAGGGCATTCCAAAGTATCGGCCGTTCATTATCCCGGCTTAAGTTCGCATAAGAATCACGAGGTCGCGGCAAAACAAATGCGCGGCTTTGGCGGAATGGTTTCTTTCGACGTGGGCAATATAGAAGCCGGCGTAGCTCTTCTGAATAATCTGGAGCTTTGCCACATTGCCACCTCACTCGGCGGTGTGGAAACGGTCATCCAGCATTCGGCTTCAATGACCAATGCCAAGATGCCGCGAGACGTGAGATTAAAGTCGGGAATTACGGATGGGATGATCAGGCTTTCGGTCGGCGTAGAAGAGGCTGATGATATTATTGCCGACCTGGAAAATGCTCTCGCCAGGCTATAACATATACGTTATAGCATATGTGTTTATAACCTGGAATTTTGTAAAAGATTTCTATTGACAACTGCTTACGTTAGGCGTAAATTCTGCCGCAGCATAGGAGGTTATATGCGAAAGCTGATCTTCGTTTTGGCGGGATTTTTTACCTTTTTCTTCGGGGTCGTGTCATTTAACTTTGCCATGATCTTAAGCGACTTCAGAATTCTTCTAGAGCCCGCGCGGGTGTTTCGGGCAGATACCTTTAACATAGCCGTACCGGAGCTCCCGCCCGCCCTGGTGCCTGTCGTGGATGAGAATGCGGACTACTCTTTCTATACCTGCACTTTTCCCGAGTCAGGATATTACGCCATAAAAAACACGGCAAAGGCATTTCGCGGATTCGAGTTTAATCTCGGCTATGAACTTTCCCCGCCAAACTCTGCCCAGGAGCATAGCTTATGGGTTAACGACAGGCGACGGGGATTTATCGACGAGGGCAACGTTGTTAAAATAGATGGGAAAAAGATCTTTTTTAAGACCGCTGAGATCGATGGGATAAAGTATATCTTTGAAGGAAACTTTACCGGGCACAGCTTTTCTATTGAAGATTATCAGTACGAATACAATGCCGAGGCAGTGCTCAGAGGCACCTTGACGAAATTCCTGAACGGAAAAAAGGTAGCGGAGGCCCCGGTAGAATTTTTCTATAACGGATTGGGCTGTTAGTAAAAAGGCACAGGAAACTAAATCCTGTGCCTTAACTATTTCCGCTTGGGAGCAGCGCTTTACTGGTTGGCCGGTTTTTCCGTCCGGGGAGCCCTTTGCTCTCTCATTTTGCGGCGCTCTTCCCATTTCTGTTTGCGCTCGGCCTTCATGGTTTCGAGCTGGGTTTTCTGGTCCGCCGTCAGCAGATTCATCGAGTTGGCACGAAGCTGTTCGTGGGCCGATTTCATCTGATCGCGCAGAACCTTCATACGGGCGTCACCATCGGCGGTGATGGTCTTGTCACGCTTCTGCTGAAACAGCGTATGCATTTCATCAAAAGCGGCCTTGTTATTGGCTTTGAAAGATTCGTGCAGTGTTTTCATTTGGGTTTTCTGATCTTCACTTAAGTTCAGTTGGTGGAAACCGCCTCGCATACCGCCCCGCATTCCACCACCGTGGCCAAAGCCTTTGCCGAATCCGTGACGGCCACCTTTTCCGTGCCCGCCATGGCGTCCGAAGCCTTTTTCAGCCTTTTGGGTATCCTGCTTGCTGCTATCTTCCTGCTTGGTCGTGGTTTCCTGTGCAAGCGCAAATGTGCCCACCGCAAAAACCATTAAAAATGAAGACAAAACCGTGAATAATTTGTTTCTAACTGTCATTTTTCTAACGTATACCTCTCTGATCATATTTTTGAGACGGGCTGATAACCGTTCTCCGGTTCACTACTTTTGATGCCTGAACTGTGCGTTTGGTCTGATTTTTTTCATTTTCCGGCCTATTGGCCGCTTAACATTTGCCAAATGCCGCGTTAAAATGCGAACTTTGATATTGCTATTTAGTTAATGATGAAATATTTACCTTCGATAGACTCGCCGGAAGATCTGAGAAAGCTGCCGCTGGACAAACTCCAGACCGTGGCCGATGAAGTGCGCCAGTTCATTCTGGAGACCACCTCGCGTGTCGGCGGCCACACCGGGGCTTCGCTCGGCGCCGTCGAGCTTGCCGTGGCAATGCATTACGCCTTTAACACGCCGGCCGACCGCCTGGTCTGGGACGTCGGCCACCAGGCCTACGCGCACAAGATCCTGACCGGCCGCCGCGACCAGCTTCATACTATTAAACAGTACGGCGGACTCTCCGGTTTTCTCCGGCGCGAAGAATCGGAATATGACACCTTCGGCGCGGGCCATGCTTCGACATCGCTTTCGGCCGCGCTCGGCATGGCGATCGCGCGCGATAAAAAAGGTGAAGATCATCACGTCGTCGCTTTGATAGGCGATTCGTCGCTCGCCGGCGGCATGGCAATGGAAGCGCTTAACCAGGCCGGCCATTTAAAGACTCGGCTGATCGTTTTGCTTAATGACAATGAGATGTCGATCGCCCCGGCGGTGGGCGCCCTTGCGCGTTATCTTAACCGCATCAAGGAAGCGCAAAATTATCATCTCTTAAAAGAAGGGATCGGCGACACGCTGGAGTCCGTTCCGGGTATCGGCGGCGCGCTGCGCAAGGTAGCCAAAACTTTCAAGGACGCTATCGCTGCCGCGGTGCTGCCGGGCGCGCTGGTCAACGAACTCGGATTTAAATATATCGGCTATGTTGACGGGCATAACACAACTTCGCTGGTTCACGCCCTCGAGGAAGCAAAGAAAGTTCACGATGGCCCGGTCATCGTCCACGCGCTCACGACAAAAGGAAAAGGCTACCCGTCGCTGGAAAAAAATTACTACGCCTGGCATGCTACCGGCCCCTTCGACCTGGCGACCGGAAAAGCGATCGCGTCCGGCAAGCCCGCGCCGCCGCAATACACCGCTGTTTTTGGAAACACGATGTGCGAGCTGATGGACAATGATCCGGCGATCGTTGCCTTGACGGCCGCGATGCCGGACGGGACCGGCGTTGATAAGATCCTGGTAAAACATCCCGAACGCGCTTTTGACGTCGGCATTGCCGAGCAGCACGCGATGACGTTTTGCGCCGGAATGGCTTGCGAAGGTTTAAAGCCTGTCGCCGCTATCTATTCCACATTTTTACAGCGCGCCTTCGACCAGATCATTCACGACGTCTGCCTGCAGAATCTGAACGTCACGATCGCGATGGACCGCGCCGGCATCGTCGGGGCAGACGGCCCGACGCATCATGGCCTGCTTGATATCGCCTACTTGCGCGGCTATCCGAATATCGTTCTGATGGCTCCGAAAGACGAGGCCGAGATGCGCGATATGATGTTGACCGCCATCGAACATCAGGGCCCGGCGGCGCTGCGTTATCCGCGCGGCAACGGGTTGGGGGTCGATATCAGCGCGCCGCCCAAACAGCTTGAGATAGGCAAAGCGGAAATATTGCGTGACGGCGGCGAGGTTGCTATTCTGGCCTACGGCTCCATGGTTGCTCCGGCCGCTGAAGCCACGGAGAATTTAGCCAAAGAAGGTGTCGAAGCAACCCTTGTCAACGCCCGCTTCGTCAAACCTCTCGATGCGGAATTGATCCTGGCGCTGGCACAGACCAAACGCCTGATCGTCACCGTCGAGGAAGCCTATCTCGCCGGGGGATTCGGCTCGGCGGTGATGGAACTGCTGGAAGAGAACGGGCTGCAGGATCAGGTCAAAGTGGTGCGCATGGGCGTGCCTGACCGGATCATCACACACGGAGACCCTAAACTTTTATTAGCGAAATATGGCCTTGACGCCGACGGAATTTACAACAAGGTCAAAGAAAATCTGGATATCTTAGAATCACGCCGGACAGACTGGAAGCGTGAAAAAGCAAAAACAGCAAAATGAAAAAGAATCTACCTATTTTTATCATTGTGATCGTATTTATCGTCGCGGTCGTGGTCGCTGTCGCCTTGTTTCGCAGTCCGACCCCAACGCCGCCGAGTAACGGTAACAGCAACAATTCGAATAAGGCCGCGAAACAGGCTGCCGCGTTTGTGGATACCCTTAATAAGGCCCCGCAGGGAGCGTCGCCCGCCTGGACGAAGGGCGACCCCGCAGCCAAGATCACTCTTGAAGAGTTCGCTGATTTTTCCTGCCCCACCTGCGCCAATTTTCATCAGACTTTAAAAGAGCTCGAAAAAAGCTACGGGCAGAAAATAAAGATCACCTACCGTCACTTTCCGCTTCAGATAAAAGGGCATGAAAATTCCTACAACGCCGCCCGCGCTGCTGAGGCAGCCGGGATCCAGGGCAGGTTTTGGGAAATGCAGAATATGATCTTTAGTAATCAGAAGGTGTGGACGGTGCAGTCTGAAAATGATGCGCGTAATACTTTTACCGATTACGCAAAATCTATCGGGATCGATGTCGAAAAATTCAAAGAGGATATGACCAACAGCCAGGTAACTGCCGCGCGTGTCGCATCGGACATGAATCGTGGGAAGGCGTTAGACTTAAGCTCAACTCCTTCGGTTATTTTAAACGGCAGCCGTCTTTTGACTAACGACGAGGTCGTAAAGATCGACCTGCTTCGCCAGGCGATCGAAACCGAGCTGCAAAAGAGCGCCGCACCGGCCGCGTCTAATTCGAACCAAAACGCTCGATGAGCACTCCGAACGAAAACTTAAACACTACTTCCAAAGTCGCCATCATCCCTTTGCTGGCGGCTTTGGTTGCATTGGTCGGTTTGGTTGATTCGATCTATCTCACGGTTGAACATTATAAGAACGAAATTCCGCCGTGCAGCATCGTGCAGGGCTGCGAACTCGTGCTGACCAGCCCTTATGCCGAAATTTACGGCGTCCCGCTATCTTTGCTGGGCGCGCTCGCTTATTTCGCCGCCTTTTCGCTGGCGCTGCTAACCGCTTTCGGCAACCGCACTATGTGGAAGTTATACGGGATCCAGGTTGTTCTGATGTTTATCTTTACCGCCTGGCTGACCTACCTGCAGGCTTACGTTATCGGCGCCTTTTGCCAATTCTGCCTGCTTTCGGCAGCGACGACCTTTACGCTTTTGCTTTTATTTATCGTCTCGAAATTGTTTCGCGCGAAGTAAGTTTTGAGTCCCGCCTTTAGGCGGCTTGTTTTTGTCAGTAGCGCCTGCGTCAGCGGGTGCGTTCGGATGCATAGCATCCGTTGCGGGCCAAGGATGCCCGCGCTCCAAAAAGCCGCCTAAAGGCGGGACTCAAAACTTTAAAACCGAACCGAAACACCGGGCGAATATTAAGTATGTCCGGAAGTTTAAACTCATTCCGGCTGCATAAGTAGCTTAGAGAGGGTGAACGCGACTTTTTAATTGTGGCTCAGGCTATCCTAAAACGAATCGCTTCAGGAGATAAAACTGCCGTCCAGGATTGCCTGAAAACCTACGGCGGCCTTATCTGGTCATTGGCGCGAAAGCTGTGCATCAATCAGGACGACGCCGAGGACGCCGTGCAGGAGATATTTATCGATGTTTGGAAAAACGCTGAGAGGTTCGATCCTGAACAGGCTTCGGAAACGACCTTTATCGCGATGATCGCCCGGCGGCGGTTGATAGACCGCATCCGTTACACGAATCGCCGCATCGCGACAGACTCGATCGAAGATATGGTAAGCGAACCGGCGAATCGCTTCGATCATGAATTGCAGACGACCGTCGAGGCAAGAGAAGCCGTGAAGGCGCTAAATACCTTGCGGCCTGAGCAGCAGCAGGTACTCAAACTCTCGATCGTGCAGGGAATGTCGCACCAGGAAATATCCGACGCGACCGGGATGCCGCTCGGAACGGTAAAAACCCACGCGCGGCGCGGGCTGACATTAGTAAGGGAATATCTTGGACTGGTGAATACGAACAATACGGCTAACGCGGGAGGGGTATCGATATGAACGACGAATTGATGCTCGACCTCCTGAGCAAAAAAGCTTCTGAAGGGTTAGACCCGAGAGAGCAAAAACAACTCGATGAATTGATAGCCGTTTCCGGAATAGAAGACGAATCTTTTGAAATGGCGGCCGCGGCGATCAGTATGATCGATCTGAAAACAAACGAACCTCTTCCCGAACATCTGCAGGCCAAAATTTTGGCTGATGCCGACCGGATACTGGACACTCCCCACGACGTCCCCATGAAAACGGTCCGGCAGGTTTCATTCGATGCGCCGAAAAGCTCTTTCTGGAACCTCAACTGGCTGGGCTGGGCCGCGGCCGCGGCGGCGTGTATCGCGCTGGCCGTCAATATCTGGATGACGCGGCTTCAACCACCCCAGCAGGTAAAAGTACCCGAGAAGATAGAACAATTAACTCCCGCGCAAATGCGTCAGCGCATGATCGATTCAGGCAGCGATGTGATACAGGCCAAATGGACCGTCGGAAACGACAAAAATGTTCAGGAGATCTCAGGCGATATCGTCTGGAGCGACGCGAAACAAGCCGGCTATATGCGCTTTCGCGGGCTGCCGGTCAATGACGTTACCAAGCAAACCTACCAACTATGGATCTTCGACGAAACCCAGGATGAAAAGACGCCTATCGACGGCGGAACTTTTGACATCGGGAATGGAGGAGATGTTATCATTCCTATTAACGCTAAATTGAAGGCTTCAAAACCCAAGATGTTTGCCGTTACGGTTGAAAAACCGGGCGGGGTCGTGGTTTCCAAACGGGACAAGATCGCGGCTCTCGCTAAAGTTGAGATCTAAAAGTTCAGAAAAATAAACCGCAGTTTAAACCTGGGAGCGCCGTCATCTTGCCGGCAAAGCGCGATGAATCGCGCGCTCATGTCAGTAGCGCTTGCGTCAGCGAGTGCGTTGCCTGTAGCTTTTACGCATCTGCTAACGCAGACGCTACTGACAACGCAAGCTGTTCTAAATATTTGAAAATAAGGAGTTTGCTATGCGAATCGGTAAGGTATTTATTGGTCTGCTTATTCTGATTTCTGTTATGACAACGACTATTTCCGCGCAAAACGGTGAAAAATTACCGCCTATCAAGATCCAGGAATTCACGCTGCCTAACGGCTTGCGTGTGATCATGCACCAGGATAATTCCACGCCTGTGGTGGCGGTCAACATCTGGTATCACGTCGGCTCGAAAAACGAGGTTGCCGGCCGCACCGGTTTTGCCCATCTCTTCGAACACATGATGTTCCAGGGGTCGAAAAATTATAACGACGATTATTTTAAGCCGCTGCAGGAAGTGGGCGCCACCATTAACGGTTCGACCAATCCGGATCGCACGAATTATTTTGAAGTAGTGCCGTCTAATTTTCTCGAACGCGCGCTCTTTATGGAAGCCGACCGGATGGGCGGTTTGCTCGATGCGATGACGCAGGACAAACTCGATAACCAGCGCGATGTAGTGAAAAACGAGCGCCGCCAGAGTTATGACAACCAGCCGTACGGAACGGCGTTTGAAAAGATCTTCGCGCAGATGTTCCCGGCCACTCACCCTTATAGCTGGACGACCATCGGTTCGCTCGATGACCTGACCGCTGCTTCGATGGACGACGTAAAAGCTTTCTTCCGTCAATATTATGTGCCTAACAATGCTTCGCTGGTGCTCGCCGGCGACTTCGATCCGAAACAAGCCCGGACGTGGGTGGAAAAATATTTCGGCCCGATCCCCAAAGGTACTACGCCGATCGTCCGCCCGAACCCCGCCCGCCCGGCAGTAGCGGGTGAAACGCGCAAAACGTTTGAAGACTCCATACAGTTGCCGCGTATCTATATGGCCTGGCAGGGTTCGAAGTTTTTCGCGGACGATGAGGCGGCGCTGGACATTTTGAGCATCGTTCTTTCCGACGGGCGAGGTTCGCGCCTCCAGAGCAATCTGGTCTACGGAAAACAGATAGCGCAAAACGCCAATATGTTCCCTTACACGCTGGAAGCCGGCGGAATGGTGATCGTGCAGGCCACCGCCAAGCCGGGTAAAACGCTTGACGAGATCGAAAAGGAACTCAACGTCGAGATCGAACGGCTTAAAGCCGAGCCGCCCTCAGCCGAAGAAATGGCGCGCGCGCTTAATTCAATCGAGGCGCAAACCATCTACGGTATGCAAACCGTTTTGGGTAAGGCGGACCAGATAAATAACTACAACACCTACATCGGCAAAGCCGATTATTTTCAGGCCGATCTTGACCGCTATCGCAAGATCACCGCGGCCGACGTGCAGCGCGTAGCCAAAACTTATTTAACACCCGACCGCTTTATAATGAGTTTTGTGCCGCGCAAGGATAAGGCTGCTTCACAGGGAAACACCGCGGCCAACCGTCCGACCTCAGCCGCTGCCAAGAAATCCGAGGAGAAAAAAGATTACTCCGCTAATCTTCCGCCGGATGGGCCGAATCCTAAGATCACTCTGCCTTCGATCGAAAAGAAAAAACTCGCCAACGGTCTAAACGTCTGGCTGGTCAGGCAAGGCGAGCTCCCGATAGTATCCATGAACCTGGTGGTTAATACCGGCGGCACGGCCGATCCGGCAGACCGCGCGGGGCTTGCTACCTTTACCGCAAATTTGATGGACAACGGGACCAAAACGCGCAGCGCGGTCGACATCGCAAATCAAACATCCGCTCTCGGCGTAAATATGGGAACCGGCTCAGGTTGGGATTCGGCGACTGTCACGATGCAGACGCTGACCAAAAATCTTGACGCCGCTCTCGACATCTATGCAGATGTGGTAATGAACCCGGTGTTTCCGGCGGACGAGCTTGAGACCCTGCGCAAACAGACGCTGGTCGGCTTGCTCCAACGCAAGGATAACGCCAACGCGATCGCCAACGTTGCTTACAGTAAATTGCTTTATGGAAAGGACCACCCGTACGGCAGATCGCTGGATGCCACTTCCATAAACGCGATCACCCGTGAAGAACTGGAAAAATTTTACTCGGCTTCTTATCGCCCCAACAACGCGACCCTGATCGTGGTCGGCGATGTCGACAGTAAAACCCTGATACCGAAACTTGAAAAAGCGCTCGGTGGATGGAAAGCGGGTGAAGCGCCCCAAATGCAGGTCCCGGCCGCTGCCGCCTTTGATAAACCGGGGATCTATCTTATCGACAAACCCGGGGCGGCCCAATCGGTCGTCACCATCGGCCAGGTCGGCGTAGCGCGTAATAACCCTGATTATTTCCCGCTTTCGGTGATGAACTCTATCCTTGGCGGGCAATTCTCGGCGCGCGTTAATATGAACCTGCGCGAAGATAAAGGCTACACTTACGGCGCGCGGACCGGCTGGAGTTTCCGCCGGGGAGCAGGCCCGTTCGATGCCTCGGCGCAGGTGCAGACCGCTGTCACCAAAGAATCCGTGATGGAGTTCATGAAAGAACTCAACGGCATTCGCGGAGCTATTCCCGTGACACCGCAGGAACTGGAATACAACAAGCAGAGCCTGATCCGCCGCTATCCGGGCGGGTTTGAAACCGTCGGCGGGATCTCCGGGCAGCTTTCAAACCTGGTGGTTTATGGCCTGCCTGATACTTACTTTAACGATTACATTAGGAATATTCAGGCTGTGACCGTCGCCGATGTAAATCGCGTGGCAAACAAATACCTGACACCGGATAAAATGGCTATCCTGATCGTCGGCGACAAGAGCGTGATCGAATCCAGGCTGAAAGAAATAGAAGGCTGGGGAAGCTCTATCATGTATCTCGATACCGATGGAAATCCGATCAAATAACCGCTTATCCAACCGGAAAAAGTTGAAGGGTGTGGTAGAAATACCGCACCCTTTTATTTGGTATCCTGATCTTGTGGTGTGCAATTAATTTAAAGTGAAAGATCGTTTCGGAATAGATGAAAGATCATAGATGATAGCTGAGAGATCCGATCTATTCTCTATCATCTATTCCGAATGGATTCTCAAAAAAGCTAATGCCACGGCTTAAAACACTATCTACTTTGCCGGTGTTTGCTAAACAGCACGATTTTATGACACGAATCGCGCAAGATTTCTGCGATTGTTAATAAGAGGTTCAATGTGTCATGAAAAAAATTCTTTTACCCGTTCTTTTCTTGTTATTGTCAGCCGTCGTGATGACGGCGCAGACCGCCGATCAATACTTCAAAACCGGCCTCGGTCACTATGACAAAAAGTCATACGATGAGGCGATAACTAATTTTTCGGCGGCCATAAATCTTAGTCCTGCTTTCACGAATGCCTGGTATAACCGCGGTCAATCGTATTTCTACAAGGGAAATTACGATGCCGCCATAACCGACTATACTCAGGCGCTCAAACTAAAACCTGATTTTGTCGATTGTTATTTCCAACGCGGCCTGGCCTATTCAAGAAAGAAAAATCATGATGCCTCGATCGCCGATTATAGCCAGGCGCTCAAGCTCGCGCCGGCCGATGCGCAGCTCTACCATAACCGCGGATTGGTCTATTACGATAAGGCCATGTACGACCAGGCGCTGGCCGACTATAACGAAGCTGTCCGGCTGGACCCGAAATACGTGAAAGCTTTCTTAAACCGCGGCAATGTGCATTTCAAGCGAAAGAATTACGATCTGGCGATCGCCGATTATACTCAGGCCGGCAAACTTGACCCGAATCTGATCGAGGCGCGCTATAACCTCGGGCAGGCAAATTATTTCAGCCAGAACTACGACGCTGCCATCCTGCACTATACTGAAGTACTCAAAATGGCCCCGAACCGGCATGATGCCTACATGCAGCGCGGATTGTCTTATCAGAAAAAACGTGAATACGATCTGGCCATCGCAGACTATACTGCAGGGTTAAAGCTGGCCCCGCAGAACACCGACTTGCTGCACAATCGCGGCAACACTTATTCCGATAAAGGGCTGTGGGACCTGGCGATCGCCGATCTCAGCGAAGCGCTAAAACTAAAACCGGAGGCAGCCAAAACTCTGCTGGCGCGGGGCAATGTAAATTACAAGCGCAAAAGTTACGATCTGGCCATCGCCGATTACAGCCAGGCGCTAAAACTCGATCCCGGCTATCACGACGCATGGGACAATCGCGGCCTGACCTACAACGCCAAGGGGCAATATGACCTGGCCATCGCCGATTTTACCCAGGCGATCAAGCTGATGCCGAAAAACCACAAGGGTTATAAAGACCGCAGCATCGCTTATTACAATCAGAAGAATTACGATCTTTCCCTGGCGGACTTAAGTGAGTGCATCAGGCTTGACCCTAAAACGGCGCATAATTATGCGATGCGGGCCGAGGTGTACGAAAAGAAAGCTCAAAAAGACCTGGCCATCGCCGATTACAAGACGGCCCAAAAACTGGACCCGAACAATGTTTTTGCTAAAACCGGCCTGATAAGATTGGGAGCGACCCCATAGAACTCATCTAAACTCAACTATTTAAGGGACATGCGCCATCAGGCCGGTCCCTTTTTGTCGCGCTCGTTAATTAAAATAAGAAAAACCGACGGACAGGTAATATCAATTGGCTGTTAGCTAATAGCTTACTCAAAAAACGTTGAAACCCAATAGATAAATATCCCGTAAAAACAATAACAACTGTAACCGGTTTTAGGACGGAAGTGTCTATTTACCCAGTACCGTTTTTATTTCAAAACAACATATTTCCATCAAGGAGCGCTATGCGATTCAAAAGAATATCGATCTGTCTGCTTTTACTTGTCTCTTTAATGACGACTGTAATAAATGCTCAGAACGGCGAAAAACTGCCGCCGATCAAAATGCAGCAATTTACGCTGCCCAATGGCCTCAAGGTCATTCTGCACCAGGACAATTCCACTCCGATCGTGGCCGTCAGCGTGTGGTATCACGTGGGATCAAAAAATGAGGATACCGGCAAAACGGGTTTCGCCCACCTCTTCGAACATATGATGTTCCAGGGGTCAAAGAATTACGAGGACAATTACTCCAAACCGCTGGACGAAGCCGGCGCCAATCTCAACGGCACGACCGATGAAGACCGTACTTATTATTACGAAGTCGTACCGTCCAACTTTTTAGAGCGCGCGCTTTACCTGGAAGCCGACCGCATGGGCGGCCTGCTTGACGCGATGTCGCAGGAAAAGCTCGACAACCAGCGCGACGTGGTGAAAAACGAGCGCCGCCAGCGCATCGACAACCAGCCGTACGGAACGGCGTCTGAAAGGATCCAGGAGATCATGTATCCGGTAGGCCACCCTTATAACTGGACGCCGATCGGCTCTATGGAAGACCTTACCGCCGCCTCGATGGATGACGTCAAGGGCTTTTTCCGTAAATACTATGTGCCGGAAAACGCGATACTGGTGCTTTCAGGCGATTTCGAGCAGAAGCAGGCCAAGGCCTGGATAGAGAAATATTTCGGCACTATCGCCAAAGGCGCTGCGCCGATCAACCGGCCCAATCCGGCTGCCCCTAAACTCAGCGGCGAGGTCCGCAAGTCGTACGAAGACACCGTTCCGCTTCCGCGCCTTTATATGGTCTGGCATTCGGTTCCGCTTTTTGCGCCCGACGAAGCCGCCCTGGATATGCTAGGCTCGGTTCTCGCGCAGGGAAGAGGCTCGCGCATTCTGAGCAACATCGTGTTTCAGAAAGAGCTGGCGCAAACGGCATTTGCCGGCAATAACACCAGCGAGATCGCCGGTGTCTTTCAGGTCACCGCCACCGCGGCGCGCGGAAAATCTCTCGACGACATCGAGAAAGAGATCAATGTCGAGATCGAGCGCATCAAAAAAGACCCGCCGACCGCCGAAGAAATGGCGCGCGCGCTCAACAGTGTCGAATCACAATCGATTTACGGCCTGCAGAACTCGCTCGGGTTGAACGGGCGGATCAGTTCTTATGTGGGCTACAAAGGCCAGGCGGATTATTTCCAGCCCGACCTTGACCGCTACCGCAAGGTTACGGCCGCCGATGTTCAGCGCGCCGCCAACACTTATCTGGGAAACAACCGCCTGGTGATGAGTTTTCTCCCCGGCAAAAGCGCGCCGAAAATGAATCCGGACGCCAACAAGCCTTCCTCCACCGCCGAGAAGAAAAAAGACACCGCCAAATTGGCGGAACAGGCCGCTAAGCTGCCAAAGCCGGGCCCGAATCCGAAATTTGCCCTGCCGCCGGTTCAAAAGACCAGGCTTTCTAATGGTTTAAATGTCTGGATCGTTCAGCGGCACAATCTGCCGATAGTTTCCATGAACCTGGTCTTTAGGTCCGGCGGTACGCTTGATCCGGAAGATCGCTCCGGGGCTGCTTCGCTTACCGCTAATATGCTCAATCAGGGAAGCAAGACCCGTTCGGCCAATGACATCGCCAATCAACTGCAATCGATCGGCGCGTCTGTATTCCCCGGGTCCGGTTGGGATTCAAACACCGTATCAATGCAGACCCTTACTAAAAATCTGGATCCTGCCTTAGATATTTATTCGGACGTCGTAATGAACCCGGCCTTCCCGGCCACGGAACTCGAAAGCCTTCGTCGCCGCGCGCTGGGAGCGCTCTTCCAGCGTAAATCAAACCCGGCAGCGGTTTCCGATGTCGTCTACAACAAGGTGCTCTACGGGAATCAGCCTTACGGCCGCCAGCTTACCGGCGACGAAAAGAGCATTAAAGCGATGACCCGTGACGACCTGGTGAAATTCTATGACGCCAACTATCGTCCGAATAATGCGACCCTCATTGTCGTCGGCGACGTAGACAGCAAAACCCTGATGCCGAAACTCGAAAAAACATTCGGCGGCTGGAAATCGGGTGATGTGACGATGATGAATGCGCCGGAGGCGGAAATGATGGGTAAACCGGGTATCTACCTGGTCGATAAACCGAACGCGGCACAGTCGTCCGTTTCCATCGGGCAGGTCGGCGTCGACCGCAGCAATCCGGACTACTATGCGCTGCAGGTGATGAATTCCATTCTTGGCGGCGGCGGTTCGGCCCGTTTATTTAACAACCTGCGCGAAGACAAAGGCTACACCTATGGCGCCTACAGCCGCTTTCAGTACCGGCGCGGCGCGGGGCCGTTCTCCGCTTCCGCCGAAGTGCAAACGGCCGTCACCAAGGAATCCGTGGTCGAGTTCATGAAAGAACTCAACGGCATCCGCGGTACGATCCCGGTCAGCGCCTCCGAACTGGAACAGAACAAGCAGGGAATAATCCGCCGTTATCCGTCCGGCTTTGAAACTATCGGACAGATCTCCAGCCAGCTTTCAAACCTGGTGGTTTATGGCCTGCCCGACACTTACTTTAACGATTTCATCCAGAAGATAAACGCCGTTACTGTGGACGACATTAATCGCGTGGCGAATAAATATCTCGACCCGTCTAAGATGTCGATCGTTATCGTCGGTGACCGGAAGGTGATCGAGGATAAACTTAAAACACTCGGCTATTCCATTACCATAATGGATGCCGACGGAAACCCCATCGCGGAATAATTTTCGCAGGTAGTTTCGAACAAAAAAGCGGAGAAATGATCTCCGCTTTTTTTATTTTTTTACAATGAGATCAGTACCGGGAACGCAGTGACCGGCTTCGAGCGCAGCGAGTGTTTCTTACCCTCATTGATCAAAATCAGCAGATCGTCGCTTATTCGCTTACTCTCATGAGCCGGTCACTGCGTTCCCGGTACTGACTCCGTTTCCTCTTCCGCGGCCAGGACGTTAAAACTATCCTATCTCTCAGCATCTTTTTTTTACTAAGATCGCGAATACCGTAGTGCATCTGCCACAAAAATTAAAGGAGTAAACAAATGTTCAAAAGAAAAATTATTTCCAGGCTGCTCGCGCTGAGTGTTCTGCTTTCGTGTCTGGGGTTTATCGTTACGGCCAACACCGAAAAAGCATCCGCAAACATGTGGAATTGCCAATCGTGCGAACCGCATCCGACCATTCCGGATATATATCTTACCTGTCGCTGGTTTACACCCGAAGGCAACTGCGCCACCGGGCCGCATATGCAGGAAGATTGTCTGCAAAGCTTGTCCTGCGATTTCTAAGACAAGCTGATCTTTTTACGCGTCGCAGGAAAACTGCAGTTTTAACTGCAAATCAAATAAGGAGTAAATGTATATGTTAAAAAGAAAAATTCTTGTGAAGTTTGCCGCGTTAAGCATCATGCTTTCATGTCTGGGGTTTGCTTTGGCGGCCAGCCCCGAAAAGGTATCAGCCGTGCAATATTGCGAGAGATGCTACGACGTCGGCGGCCAGGTAAAATTTTGCACCTGGACCGCGCCGCCGCTGACATTTTGCCCGCCGCATAGCAACCCGGAGGCCCCGCCGCCGCCCAACGCGTCTTGCGGTTTCGTGGAACAGTGTCCCGTGTACTGGCCCGGTCATTAAAACATCATAAAAAGGAGTAAAACAAAATGTTAACAAGAAAGATCATTACCAAATTAGCCGCGTTAAGCATCATGCTTTTCAGTCTCGGATTCGTCGTCACGGCCGGCGCCGCAAAAGCGCCGCCCACAGAATGCCGTGCCTGTGTAAAGCTCCCGAACAAGGATATATGGTTTTACTGTCAGTGGACGCAGGCACATATAGCCTGTCCTACGGTTCCGCCACCGGACGCGATTTGCATTCAAACGGACCCTTACTGCGAACCCATTTAACATCAGATCCATGAGCTAAAAGTAAATGAGGGCCGGTCAAAAGCCGCTCTCATTTGCATTTGCCACGATCTTAAAACAACCCGCCTGTTTTCCTTAACCCTTGATCTGTCAATACGTTGCCAGCGGCCAGGGCCGCAGGTTTTACGTCTGACGTTAAATTTATTCTATAACTAAAGAGCCACTTATCTTATAATCAAACCGACCCGTACGCCTGAAGTAAAAATTGATCTAAAGGAAGTTATTAAATGAAGTTCGTATTTATGTTTTTGCTCGCGATATTGAACGTCTCGTTCGCTTTTGCGCAGGATGACTATCACAAGGTCGAAGGCGGCGTAAATTTTTCACATCAGAGGATCAGCGATACCGGCGGCTTTGACGACAGCGTGGCCTTGAACGGTTTTGACGTTTCGTTGACGAAAAACATTAACCGCCTGGTCGGGGTAAAAGGCGCCTTTTCCGGCGGCTTTAAAAAAGACGATTTTTCTATCCCGGGATTTGCTCCGAATACGACCTTAAATTTCTCGTTCAAAACTTCGGTCTACACCTACATGGCCGGGATCCAGGTCAAAGACAACACAAAAGAGAAAAGATTCAAACCCTTTTTCCATGCGCTTGCGGGCGGCGCAACTTTCAGGCAGACACTGAGCGGCGATTGTCCGAGCGATGTTCAGGCCGCCTGCAGCGATTTTAGTTTTTCTTCGACGGGGTTTTCCGCGTTGGTCGGCGCCGGGCTCGATGTCAGGGCGACCAAGCGATTGTCGGTCCGCGTCGTCCAGGCCGACTACAACCCGATCTTTGTTAATGACGGGACCTTAGGTAATTTTCGCATCGGCGTAGGTTTGGTTTTTCACTAAGCGGATTAGTCGGAGCGCGGACGGCTCGTCCGCAAGATCACGAAGTGCTCTGAATGTTTTATTATTGTCACTTAATACTTTATGAACGCTGACGCGTTCATTGCGGACAAGCCGTCCGCGCTCCCGGTTAGCTTTATGAATAACTCCCAGACAGGAAATTTTTCGGGACATAATAACCGGATCGGTTCGTTTGAAAATGTGACCGTCACTGAAACTGAATTCGAATACAAATTCATTGACTGGCATTATCACGACAATCCGTATTTTTCCATCACGCTCGCGGGGCATTGCCTTGAGAGCAACCGGCGGAAGACCTACCACTGCTCAGCCAATTCGATCTTGTTTCATAACGCCCACGAGCCTCATTACAATTTAAAGTCGGGCGATGTTTCTTTCGGATTTCAGGTAGAGATCAACCCCGCGTGGTACGAAAAATTCGAAGTGCGGCTAAACGATCTGCCGGCCACGGCCCAGGTCGAGCATCCCGGTATAAAATTGCTCATCCATAATATCTACAAGGAAGCATGTCTTTTTGACGCAGTTTCTTCAAACCTCGCCATCGATGCGCTGCTGCTCGAAGCCTTTGGGACGATGCGCGGCGTTGAGGATGTCGATGCCTCGACACCACCGCAATGGGTAAAAAAAATTGATGCAATCCTTCACGAAGATCTGGCGCGGCCGCTGTCCCTGTTGGAAATATCGGCCGAGCTGGGCGTGCATTGGGCACACCTCTCGCGTGATTTTCCCAAGTACTTTCACTGCAACTTTAGCCAGTATATAAGAAAGATAAAGGTCGAAAGATCGCTGGGCCTGCTGCGAAAACGCTCGCTCTCAATGGCGGACATTGCCTGTATCTGCGGCTTCGCCGATCAAAGCCATTTCATTCGCTGCTTCAAACAATATATCGGCGTGACGCCAAAAAATTTCCGCCAGATCATTCACTAAAACTGGAGCGCGGACGTCCCGTCCGCAAAGGCTGCTTCAGCAGCCTAATGTCTGTGTTAGTAGATGCGTTCGAACGCAGCGCGTTCGTGGCGGACGGGACGTCCGCGCTCCCAGTTTTAAATAATAGAAAGGGCAAGTTCTTGCGAACCTGCCCTTACCCCTTGTTCCCCGGCCAAAGCCGGATTTGTGTGAGCCTCCCCAGCTCGCACAAACTTTAAAAAGCTGACGCGTTATCTTTCCGCGTTTCTCTGCTTTTCTTCTTCTCTTTTAGCCTGGCGGATCTTGTCTAATTTTTGCCACTGATCGCCGCTTAAAACCTTTTGCAGTTTGCCGTCCATTTCGCCGCGTATCTCTTTCACTTTCGGCTCGTCTTCCTGTTTTAAGGCCTGGAATTTTTCTCTCGTCTCGCCGAATATTTTCTGCACTTCCGAGGTCTGGCTTTCATCGAGGTCGAGTTGCCGGGCCAGTTTTTGCAGCCGCTCAGCGCGCGACAGCGGCTGGGGCGGAGTGGGGAACCACAGGTTATACGCGTTTAGCGCAAATGCTCCGGCCATTGCCCCGAGTAAAAAAATGCTCAGCGTCGCTAGTCTGATCTGCCATTTACTTTTGATCTCAGTTTCCATATCCCTATCTCTCGTATATTTCCTGAAAGACCTGCTCGTTCGTAATATCTTTCAAAGTATTGTCCTGTTCAAAAATAACGGCTTCGGCTGTATCGGATGTCGGAACTACATTGCCCGAAGCGTTCGGCGCGACGGCGCCGGCAAAGAACAGTACTGCCACCATCGCCACCATTATAGAAACCAGCGCGCCCGATGCCTGCCAGATTTTCCAAAGATCCAACACCGGCCGCAAGTTGCCGCGCTTTTCCTTAAGCGCCGCCGCCACCTTCGCATGAAAGAAAGGTGAAGGCTGGGAGATGCGTCCCGCTTCGAATTTCAAAATGGCTGCCGACCTTTGCGCCGCCCGAAAAGCAATTTCGCAATCGGCGCATTCGGCGCTGTGCACCTGCATCCGGGAAATTTCGCCTTCGCTAAATTCCGCCCACGGCCTGGCGTCTAAATTTTCAATGATGTGCTGTTCGTTCATTTCTCTACCCCATCCTTGTTCAAAAGTTTTTCCAGCCGTTCGCGCAATTTGCGCCGGTAGCGAAAAACCGTAACTTTAACCTTTGATTCCGACCAGCCCGAAGCCGCAGCCGCGTCCTTGATCGAGTAACCCTCACCGTCGATCATCACCAAAACCAGACGCACGTCCGGCGGTAAAATTGCCAATGTCCGGTCAACCAGATCGGCCGTTACCAGGTTGTCTTCCGCGGATAACTGTTTTCCGGCAGAAGCTTCCAGCAGCTTTTCTTCCAGCCACGAACCTTCGTCTTCAGACAGATCGGCAAAGGTCTGTTCGGCGTTGTACCTGGCATGCCTGAGAGCGTTTAAGCATGTATTGACCGTTATCCGGGTCAGCCATCCTTCCAAAGATCCGCGTCCTTCAAACTTCTTTAGCTGCGTGAACGCTTTCAAAAAAACATCCTGGGCGATCTCTTCCACCTGCGCCGGCTGCCGGAAAAAACGTCCGGCAAAACGAAAGACGCGCGGGCTAAACCGCCGGACGATCTCGGCAAAAGCCATCTCGTCACCGGCCAGGGAGGAATTTACCAATTCCAGATCGGATAGATCGTGATAATTTTCCGGCAAATAGGTCCTTTTCGCTGCAGCTTCCAGGCCGCCGGCGGCGTCTTACCGCTTTTTAAGCCCGGCTCAAAGCCCTTTTTGTGTCAGCCCTCTAAGAAACAGGCTTTGATTTTAGCAGGATTTTCGGAAAATTCACTTATCCTTACAGGGAGCTAATTGTCCCTCAATGACCTAGACACGAAAATTCTCGGGTTGGTTACAACCTCTGCTAAATGGTTTCTTTTTAATAAAAAAGCGTCGCAAACTGTAACCTGAATGACTTTCTCTGTGTCTAACCATGGAATAGAATGACTAGTAAAACTATGCCTGCAAGTTTGCCGTATCATTAGATGTGGCAAAAAATCCGATTATGAATTTGTTTAGAGCCTCAAAAACACTTTGGGTGGCCATTTTTTTCTTTTTTGCGCTGACGGCGGCGTTTTCAGCCGTGTCCTGCGGTTCGGGTGGACGCGGCGCGCGAAGCGCGAATAATGCGAATTCCAACTCCGGTACGTCCGTCGAAGTCATCACCATTTCCACTGCCAAAGCCGAAACCAAAGAATTACCCGCGTATATCCAGGTGACCGGCAACCTGATCGCCGATGAAACTTCGGATGTATCGCCCCTGGTCGCCGGAAAACTGGTTTCTACCCCGGTAAACATTGGAGATTTTGTCCGCCAGGGCACTGTGATCGCAAAGCTTGACGACCGGGACGCGCGTCTTCGCGTCAAGGAGGCTGAGGTAAATCTAAGACAGGCCCAGGTGGCGGTCCGGCAGGCCGAAGCCAAGCTTGGCCTGGACAGCAACGGGAATTTTATTGCCAACAACATCCCCGAGGTTCGCGCCGCTAACGCTAATTATGAACAGGCTTTAGCCGAACAAAAACTGGCCGAAAGCAACGAGAAACGCTATCGCGAGCTGGTTGAGACCGGCGATGTGGCCTCCATTCTTTACGACCAGTTCCGGACGACGCGCGATACCGCCCGGGCCAAAACCAATAGTGCCAAACAGGCGCTGGAAGCGGCCAAAAATACCGCCCGGCAAAGTAACGAAGGAGTCAAAAACGCGCAGGTCGCGGTAGATGCCTCTCGGACGCAGCTTGAAATGGCGCAAAAATCGGTGGCCGATATGGTGATCAAATCCCCCTACGCCGGTTATATCAGCGCGCGCAACGTGGCCCTGGGCGAATTCGTCTCTACTTCTACTCCGCTGATAACGCTGGTTCGCACAAATCCTTTGAAAGCCCAGCTTTCCGTTAGCGAAGCCGATGTGCCGTCGGTTAGGCCCGGCCTGGGAATTTCCCTTGAGGTAAAGGCCTGGCAGGATCGTAAATTTGCGGGCACGGTCAGTGCAATTAATCCTTCGGTCGACCAGAACACCCGCACCGCGATCGTCGAGGGCGAAGTAGAAAACGGCGACAACGCCCTGCGCGGCGGGATGTTCGCTACCGCGAGAATTTTACGCCCCGGCGGCGAAAAAGGTGTTTTCGTACCGAAGAGCGCGGTCTATTCCGACATCAATACGCAGTCATATCGCGTGTTTACGGTTGATGGCGACGTGGTAAGGCTAAAGGTAGTGCAGCTTGGCGTACAGGAAAACGACACCTGGCAGATAGTTTCCGGCCTGCAGGGTGATGAAACTTTGGCGGTTAGCAATCTGGAGCAACTTTACGAGGGGGCAAGGATACAGATAATACAGTAGATGTCAGAGGTCAGAGGCTAGTTTTTAGCTATTCTCTAACCTCTAGCATCTGACATCTAACATCTTAAACAATGCAGTGGTTAGCTCAAATTTGCGTTCACCGTCCGGTCTTTGCCACCGTTATCGTTCTATTGCTCACGGTCATCGGCGGCTTTTCGTTCTTTACTTTGGGCGTGGACCGCTTTCCCCGCATCGATCTGCCGACAGTAACGGTGCAAACCACTAACGCCGGTGCCGCGCCGCAGGAAATGGAAACCGAGGTTACCGATGTGATCGAAGGCGCGGTCAATACCGTCACCGGCATCGATCAGATGACCTCGAATTCCTCGCTCGGCCGTTCGAACGTCACCATCACTTTTGTTCTGGAAAAAGACCCTGAGGTCGCCGCGCAGGAAGTTCGCGATAAGGTAAGCAGCGCGCTGCGCCAATTGCCGGATAGCGCCGATCCGCCGATCGTCCAAAAATCGGACCCTAACGCCAGCCCGATCATTCAATTCGCCATCAGCAAGCCGGGTTCGGTGGTCGATCTTACCCAGTTTGTCACGAAGCAGATCCAGGAAAGAATCCAGTCCGTCGACGGCGTCGGCGATGTGCAGGTTTTCGGCGGACGCGCGCGCCAGGTCAGAGTTTATCTCGACCCCAATAAGCTTAAGTCGTATAACCTCGCTGTCAACGACGTCACTTCCGCCATCAGCGCCCAGAATCAGGAACTGCCCAGCGGCCGCTTAAACGAAGGCGCTACTTCCGTCACGCTGCGCACGCTGAGCAAGGTTACTACCGTCGAAGGCTTTGGCGAGATCATCGTCAAAAATCAAAACGGCTACCCGATCAAGATCAACGATATTGGGCGGGTTGACGACACCGGCGCGGATGCGAACAGCGCGGTTTCGATGAACGGAAACCCTTCCGTCTCGCTGGCCGTTATCAAACAATCGGGCGCTAATACAGTCGCCGTCATTCAGGGCGTAAAACAGCGCATGGCGCAGTTGCAGCAAACCCTTCCGCCGGATGTAAAGATCGCCATCGTCCGCGATCAATCGGAATTTATCGAAACGTCGCTGCACGCTATCGAAGAACACCTTATTCTCGGCGCGATCTTTGCGGCCATCGTCGTCTTTATCTTTTTGTGGAATTTTCGCTCGACGCTGATCGCTTCACTGGCCATACCGACCTCGATCATTTCCGCCTTTGCACTGATCGCCGCGCTTGGCTATACGCTCAACCAAATGACGATGCTTGCGCTGACGCTGATGGTGGGTATCGTGATCGACGACGCCATCGTGGTGCTGGAAAATATTTTCCGCTTTGTCGAAGAAAAAGGAATGAAACCTTTTCAGGCGGCGATCGAAGGAACAAAAGAGATCGGCCTCGCCGTGCTGGCCACTACGCTTTCATTGCTGGCGGTTTTCATTCCGGTCGGATTTTTGACCGGCATCGTCGGACGTTTTATGTCGTCTTTCGGATTGACCGCGGCGGCGGCCATCGCCGTTTCGCTGATCGTTTCTTTTACGCTGACGCCGATGCTGGCGGCGCGCTGGATCAAGCCGCGCATTAAAAAGAACGGAAAGAAAAACGGCAACGGGGAAAATGGAGAAGCATCGGAAACAGGACACACGGCCGCCGCCGAACATCACGACAGTAAAGAGTCGTGGGCCTATAGCAAAATAGATAGGTCCTACACCTGGCTGTTAAAAGCGGCGATGGCGCATCGCTGGGTAGTGCTGGGGATCTGCGTGATCGTGGTGGCGTCTATCTACCCGCTTTACAATTATGTCGGTATCAATTTTCTGCCGGAAGAAGATGAATCGCTTTACCAGGTCAGCTTTCGCGCGCCGCAGGGCACCAGCCTGGCCGCAACGCAATCAGTTTTAGACCGCATCGGGCGCGACATTCGCGAACAGATCCCCGGCGTGGAAAACACTCTTTCAGTGGCCGGCGCGGGCGGCGGTTCGCCTAACGCGGGTAATGTCAGCGTTCGTTTGCTTCCCGTCGAAAAACGCACGTTTTCTCAGGCCCAGCTTATTAATCGGACCCGCGACCTGGTGAAAAAATACGCGCAGCAGGGAACGACCGTCGGTGTTTCCGGCACGTCATCGATCGGCGCCAGCCTTGGCATCGGCGGCCGCAGCGGCGCTTCATCCACCGGTTTTTATATTGCCGGGCCCGATATCGATAAGCTCGACGAATACTCGCAAAAACTCGTTGACCGGATAAAACAGGACCCGAATTTCCGTGACGCCGACCGCTCGCTCGATCTTTCCAGCCCCGAACTGCAGATCAGTATCGACCGCAACAAGGCCGCCGATCTCGGCGTCCTGACGGGCAATGTCGCGCAGGCGCTTAACGTTTTTGCCAATGGGCAGCGTGTTTCCTCTTACAGTGAAGGCACGGATCAATTCGACGTCTATGTGCAATCCGACGAACCCTACCGCCGTACGCGACAGGACATGAAAAATTTCACGGTGACGTCTAGTAAAGGCGGCCTGGTCAGTCTTGACCAGCTTGTTTCTTTCAAGGATGACAAGAGCGCGGCCTCGATCGCGCGGTTAAATCGCCAGCGGCAGGTAACGGTCACCGCGAGTGTCGCTCCTTCTACTTCCGAAGGCGAGGCTGTTAAGACCATTCAGGGTTACGCCCAGGAACTCAATATGGGCCCCGAATATCAAACGGGTGTGACCGGGCAATCGCGCGAACTTGCGCGCGCCGTCAATTCATTCGCGCTGGCATTCCTTTTGTCGTTCGTCTTTATGTATCTGATCCTGGCGGCGCAGTTCGAATCGTTCATCCATCCGGTCACGATCCTGCTCACGCTGCCGCTGTCGATACCCTTTGCGCTGCTTTCCACGCTGATATCCGGCCAGCGTTTGAATATTTTCTCGGCGCTCGGCATTTTGCTTTTGTTCGGTATCGTTAAAAAGAACGCCATCCTGCAGATAGACCACACCAGCCATCTGCACGCGCAGGGAATGAGCCGTTATGACGCCATCATCCGCGCCAACCGCGACCGGCTGCGGCCGATCCTGATGACCACCATGGCGCTGATCGCCGGTATGATCCCTTTGATCGTCGGCAGCGGGGCCGGCGCCGCGACCAACCGCTCGATCGGCATTCTGGTGGTCGGCGGACAGAGCATGTGTTTGCTGCTCACGCTATTGGCGGTGCCCGTTTTTTATTCGTTCTTTGAAGACATTCGGGAATCGAATGTGTTTCAACATATCGCCTGGCCTTTCCGGATGGCAAGACAGAAATTAAAGGCTGCGGCAATGAGTATGTTGGGCCGGAAAAGATCGGACGAGGATGACGAGGATCTCGGCGGGGAAGACATTGTTAAGCATGAACCGAGTAAGTAAAAGTAAGATCACGTCGGCAATGCAAACGCTTTTTTTGGCGTTAATTTTTTCTGCGTCTGTTTTTGCGCAAAACGAAACTCAGCGAACACTGAACCCGGCGCCGACCCCGCAGCCGACGCCGCAAGCTACACCCGCAGAGGATGATGCGCCCCCCGTAGCGCCGGAGATAAATGTGCCGATCCGTCCGCTTCCCAGCGTCGACCGTATCGGCGTGGACAATGCAAACCAACTGTCCCTGACATTGCGCGAGGCAATTACGCTGGCCTTAAAAAATAATAATGATATCGATTCATCGCGTATCGACGTAAAGATCGCGGAGTTTAATCTCAAATCCGCGCGCGGCGTTTATGACCCGATCTTCAATTCGGATAATTTTTACGAGAACCGCACCACCCCGACCTCTTCGACCGTGTCCGGCGGCGCTAATGGTTCCGTTAAACAAAAATTCTATAGCAGCACATCTTCGTTCGGCGGTTTTTCCCCTTTTGCCGGCGGCTCGTACCAGGCGACCTTTGCCGCTTCGAAAAACGTCACCAACAATGTGTTTGCCACGCTGAATCCGCAGTTTCCCTCGTCGCTCGTTTTTACTTATACGCAGCCGCTGCTGCGCGGGCTTCGTTTTGATCAGAATCGTTTTAATATCGAGATCGCCAAAAAGAACGTTACGCTTTCAGACGTGGAATTTCGCCGCATCGCCACGGAAATAATCGCCCAGGTAGAGCAATCGTATTGGGACCTTGCCTTTGCGTTGAAAAACCTGCAGGTGCAGATCGAGGCGGTAAAGCAGGCGCGGCTGCAGTTGGAAAGCAATCAGCGCTTAGTAAAACAAGGCGTGCTGGCGCCCATCGAGATCACTTCCGCCGAGGTGCAGGTGACCACCTTTGAGCAGAATGTTTATATTGCGCAGGAAGCTATCACGCGTGCGGAAAATACTTTAAAGGCTTTGCTGCTGCCCGATCGGACAGCGGAAATATGGTCGCGCCCGCTTACACCGGTCACGCCTGTCGATCTGGAAGCGCCGCAAATAACGCTGCAGGAATCGCTCGCGGAGGCGCTAAAAAATCGCCCTGAGCTAACACAGGCGCAGATCAATCTGGAAAAGAATCGCTATGCCACGCGCTATCTTCGCGATCTGACCAAACCCCAGGTCAACCTCTATGGCGCGTATACCGGGGCCGGCCTCGCGGGTACGAACACCGGTGTGGGAAATTCACCGCCGCCAGATATTCTGATCGGCGGCATCGGCAAATCGCTCGGCAATCTTTTGGGACAGGAATTTCCCACCTACCGTGTCGGTGTAACGATCTCGATTCCGCTCCGCAATACCGTAGCTGAGGCGAATCTCGGCGCTTCCTTAGCGGAAGGGGACCAGATCCAGGTGCAGCAAAAGAAAACCGAGCAAGGCGTCGAAGCCGAAGTGCGCAACGCTTTGCAGGCCCTGCGCTCAGCCGAAGCGCGTTTGAGTGCCGCTACCGCCTCGCGTGAAGCCGCGGAAAAACTTTACGCCAGCGAAGAGCGCCAGTTTCGCGCCGGCACCTCTACCGTTTTCCTCGTCCAGCAGCGGCAGAACGAGCTTGTCGCAGCTCGCGGAAACGAACTCCAGGCACAGACCGCCCTCAACAAAGCCATCTCCGAATACCGCCGCGCAGTCGGCACTACTCTGGAAACCAATAATGTGGAAATTAATACGGTGAAGTGAAATTGTAGGGGCAGTCCTTGTGGCTGCCCGTAAGCTTAAAAATAATTGGCCGCGGATTTCACGGATCAACACGATTCGAATTCTTACTATCTGTGTAAATCCGCGTTCATCCGCGGCTAAATTTTTAGCAGCCTTTGCGGGCAGGGATGCCCGCGCTCCATAATTAATCAGTCTTTTTCTTTTCCTTAAAATAAAAAACAAAGTCCGCCATTTTGTTTTCTTTATCTATCATCCAGGAAATATCCTGATCGGTAATAGGCTCGAAAATTTTTAGCTTGTTAACTTCCCGCACACTCTTATAGAGATTTTCGATATCAAAAAAGTCGCTTTCCCGCAGAAAAACTTTCCGGCGAATGGTCCTGTCGCGGGTTGTTGCGTTACCCGCAAAATACACGTGCCTGATCATCATCCCGTCTAGCTCACCGGCGTCCCTTATTTTTGTGAACGGCACATCGTAAATCGCATAATCCTGCCAGCCTTCGTAATCGAAATGCCACCACTCGTTCGGGTTGACGGTAAAGCCTTCGGCTTCCATCAGCCGGCGCAAAAGTTCACGGTTCTTTGTTTCCAGTTCAGTGCCGCCTTTATAATCGGGCGAGGCCCGCTCGGTAAATTCGTCATAACCTGAGGGCATCTCGAGCAGCGCGCCGGTCTTCAGATCGTAAATGCTCAGATCTATGGCGCAGCCGCGATTATGCTTTGAGCCTTTGGCCGGGTCGGCGACAAATTTCCGCTGGTCCAATGTGACCACCTCCCAAAACAGTTTTGTGATCGTCCAGGGGCGATAGCCGTCAAAGATAACGAGCCCTAAGCCCTGTTCTTTCAGCTTTTTATGCACGCGGAGCAATCCTTCGGCGGCCGGGCGCTGCAGAAAAGCGCGGGCTTCCGGGTAAACGGGTTTTCCCACGAAGTTATTCGCGGTGGCATAACGAATATCGAGTTTTATGGTCTTATCCAGCTTGGTCAGTTCTATCAAATCAGCCTCTTTTTTTATTTCTTGAGAAGGGGTGCCTTCTTGCGCCGGGGAAACCGCGAAACAAAGCAGCAACACGGCCAGCACGGCGGTCAACGTTAATTTTCTTTCCCTGCAAAAAACACGCATCGTCATTCGGGACGCCCTCCGTCAGATATTATCTTTTATCTTTTCTAAAATAGACAAATGTAGGCCAACTATTAACTTGTGCACTGTGAACTATTAACTATTTTTCATTTGATTACAGTTGATAGTTTCAAGTTCCGGTTTTTAAATTGCCCGCATCTATCAGACTTTAATATTTATCACTCAGGCTGATCACCTCTCAGGTTGGGAAGGGTTGCTTGCGCCCGCTCTTTAGTCCCGTATGGACGTTATATTTATAGTTAATAGATTTAAGGAATAATCTTTTGGAGTTCCGTAGGAACGGCTCTTTTATACTCAAATACCGGCTTGTTATCCTGCAGATTGTAGTTGAAATCCGTTTTCAAAAAGAGTATCTTTGGGAAATGACGGAAAAAACGGAAAAAACCGGGCTCCTGAAATGGGTAAAACGCCTCGGCGTGGCCGGTTTTATGTTTTTTCTAGTCAAGGGGTTGCTTTGGCTGATCGTGCCCGCACTGATAGCTTACTTTTCGCTTACCTGATCTCACTGACCTTTTTTAGGGTTTCTTTTCCACCGGCTTTTCCGCGGCCGCGGGCTTTTCTTCTTCGACAGGCTCATCGTCATCCAGGACCTTGATATCCACATCGAACTTACGATATTCCCGAAACCTTATCTCATTGCGATTTTCAATAAGCTCTTTTTTATCGCGGCTGGTCATTCTGACTTCCGAGACCCAGGGCAATAAATATTTCTGATTATTGATCGTCACCCACTCGTAATCGATATTGCGGGTAAGCGCCGTGACCGGAAACCCGGCCGGGATCTCCGTCGCCTGAGACTCCATGCGGAGGACCCGAAAATTATCGCGGTCTATCCAGAGCCTTCCTTTCAAACCTATCGCCGTCTGCCGCACCGGGTCTCCATAATAAGTGATCCCCTGTTCCGCTTTGCCTTTTATGATGCCAAAATTATAAACGATGGTTCGGCGGCCTTTGATCAGATCGGTATCGATCGGTTCGAATTTCGCCTCGCTTTCTTCGTTAAACATGGTCTTCAGAGCGTTCACAAATTCGCCTGTCGAAGTTGCTCCTCCGGCCTCGCGGTAACTGTTCCTGTTTTTTTCCGTATCCTGCTGCGGAATGCCGTTTACCGTCAGCAGCCTGTATTCTTCGTGCCCGCTGGCACGATACCCTACCGCCACCAGTAAACGGTCAAGCGGGGAAAATTTATTTGTTCCCGCAAATGCTTCGGAACGCAGCACTATCTGCTTGACGATAAAATCCGGCATTTCTTCCGATGCCCTAAGCGTTGCTTCGCGCGCTTTTGCTAAAACATCGGCGCTCTCTTTTTCCGACGGCAACTGCGCGGCAGCCGGATTTTCCCGGCGCCGGTTTGCTTCTTCCAAAGTCCTTTTTAGCATTTCATCGCTGCGGCTTTTGCTGAGCGTGAGTTCGCGCAAACCGTCCGTTACCACAAAAGCGATGCCCCGCTTTCTCACGGTTTCCACTACCTGATCTTTCTTCTGGGGATTTTTCTGCAGGTCGTATAAAAGCTGAACGTATTCCGGCTGGGTCAGCGGTTTTTCCTGCGCGCTCACACAAACGGCCGCGCATAATACTAAAACGATAAAAATAGCGGAATAAAAAATACGCATCTGAAACTTTCTCACTTGACGTTGGGCGGCTGGGCGTTCTTGGTCCGGACGGTGATGCCTTCGCCGGCGGTCAATAACACCCGGCGGGCATCGAAAGATGAAGCATTAAGCGGGACATAAGAAACAAGATACCTGTTTTTTCTCAGTTCATCACAGACTGCCTTGGCGGCAGCTTGCGGCTCATTAAAAGGAAAGATCGTGCCGCCGGTTCCCTCGACGATCTGGTTGATAGCCTCGGCAGCCTTAGGCTGATCGCGGCGATAGGCGCCGCCGGTTCGGTCGGGAAGCTGCAGCGCATAAACCACTATATTCTCTCGCTGCAGATCGCTCAAAATGTTATCGAAGGATGTTTTACTCCCGCGGTCAAGGCCGTCGCTGACCAAAACTATCGCGGTCTTACGTGTTCCCGGCATCAGGGGGCGCAATACCTGCGAAACAGTATCCTCCAGCGCATCGAACAGATAAGGATTGCCTTTTTTCCGAATGGTCCCCAGCGCCGCTTCGACTTTTTTCGAATTATCGGTCCATTCCTGAATGATCTCGGCTTTCTCATCATAGGCCAGGATAAAGATCTGATCGCCATCGTAGATCTCATAGGCGAATTCGCGGACCGCGGATTTCAGTTTTTCGATGTCGGCACGGATCGTTTGGGAATTATCCACCAGCAAAACTATCTTCGACGGCGATGGGTCATAAGCGAAATTACGTATCTTTTGCTCGATGCCGTTTTCATAAAGGGCCAGGTTATCCAGTTTAATCTGTTCGGCAGAGCCGTTGTTGCGGTAAGCCACCACACTTAGCACCTGCCCGTCATCCGGCGAAAGGGGTTTTGCACTGTGCCGGGACTGACCTAAAACGCCAAGTACGGACGCAAGGCACACTGAAACCACCAGCATGCTAAAGAGCATTCCGGCAGAAAGACCAGCAGTGCGTTTAAGCCTGTTCATTTTTCCTTCTTGTCCGGTTTGTTTGATGCGTCGGAAGCTTTTGGGGTTGATTCACTGGCCGATTTTTTTTCATCTTTTAACAGATTTGTAGCCACCATTTTTTCATTAGGCTCTACCTTTACGTCCGGGGCCTTGGAAGGGGCGTAATCCGTCTTGTACCAGCCGCCTCCCTTGAACTGAAAACCCGACAGTGACCACTGTTTTTCCAGCTTTCCGCCGCATTTATCACATTCTTTGAGAGGTTCGTCAGAAACCTTCTGCATAACCTCGACATTATGGCCGCAGTCCTGACATTTATACTCGTAAATAGGCATAATTCTTTTAATTCCAATGAAATTATAGGAATTATATGCCGGGAAAAGCAAACTTACTGTAGCGCCAGCGTTAGCGAGACGCCGTCAGCGGCTTTAGCCTGACCGGTTCGAGCTTGACGTGGGGAGACTGGATGCCGGCCTTGGGTCCTCCATGGAAAACCGTACTCACATTGCCGGGTGCGGTTTTTTACTGGAGCGCGGACGTCCCGTCCGCAAAGGTCGCGCAGCGATCTGAGTGTTTTTCAAGTAGATGGAACACGGATTGGACAGATGCTTTGCGCGTGACCGCGCATTGCGGACGGGACGTCCGCGCTCCCAGGCTTATAACCCCAATTTCTTTATTAGCTGTTTTATCAGCGCGGCCTGGGCGGGATTAATTTTTTCCAGCGCCGTGGGAACATCAAACCATTCGGCGCGGTCTATCTCCGGGTACTCTTTCCAATTTCCGGAACCGCGCGGCATTTCCAAAGAAAATGTGTTGCTTTTGATCTGTGACGCGTCGATGTCCTGTTCCACCGCCCAGGCGAAAACCGTTTTTCCGCCCGCCTGTTTGATCGGCATTAGCTGAATGGTTTCGCCGGTGACTTCAAATCCTGTTTCTTCCAGGAATTCACGCCTGGCGGCTACGAGCGGCGCTTCTTTATCAAATTCACCTTTTGGTATAGACCAGGCGCCCGGATCTTTCCGCGCGTGAAACGGCCCGCCCGGATGCCCCAAAAGCACTTCCAGCCCGCCGTCTTTTATTCGATAGAGTAATATTCCAGCGCTCTGTTTTCCCATAACAAGCATCTTATCTCTTCTTGCGTTTCGATTCTTGCAAAAAGACTCGTCTTTTTTGTGTTAGTATTCAACTTCTGAAAACAACTTTAGGCTTATCTCTCTTTATATCAAATGGCCGCAAATATCTCACAGCGAAATAACGTCAAGATCTCCGGCAGGGGCGCCAAGCCTCTTCTGTTTGCGCACGGGTTGGGCTGTGACCAGCACATGTGGCGTTTTGTCGCGCCCGCGTTCGAAGATGATTATAAAGTGATCTTGTTCGATTACGTCGGTTCCGGAAGATCCGACGTGAGCGCTTACGACCCGGAGCGGTATTCGACATTGGGCGGGTATGCGCAGGATGTTCTCGATATCTGCGATGAGCTCGGCCTGGAGGATGTGATCTTCGTCGGTCATTCCGTGAGTTCTATGGTCGGTGTGCTAGCCTCGCTTGAACGGCCCGGGCTTTTCAAACAACTGGTCCAGATCGTGCCGTCGCCCTGTTATATAAACGACACGGGTTATATAGGCGGGTTTGACCGCGCCGATATCCAGGGCCTGCTTGATCTGATGGATAAAAATTACATGAGCTGGGCCAGCTTTCTCGCGCCGGTGATCATGAAAAATCCCGAGCGCCCCGAGCTTGTCCGGGAACTCGAAGAAAGTTTTTGCTCGATCGATCCGGCGATCTCGCGCCGTTTTGCCGAAGCCACTTTTTACTCCGACAACCGCGCCGACTTAGGCCGGGTAACTACGCCCTCTCTTATCATTCAGGTTGTAGACGATGCCATTGCTCCCGTTTCGGTAGGCGAATTTATGCGCCAAAATCTGCCCGGCAGCACTCTTCGCCTGATGGACGTCACCGGCCACTGCCCGCATGTCAGCCATCCGCGGGAAACGATCGAAGTCATCAAAGAATATTTAAAAAGCGTTTAAGATGGACGAGTTATTAAATAACGCGCCGTGCGGTTTTCTGGTGATCACCGATAACGGCGATACGGTCGAGGCAAACGCTACGCTCTTAAAGCTGCTCGGCTACGCCCGCGAAGAATTGATCGGCGCCCATGTCAGGAAACTTTTCTCGGCCGCGGGAAATATCTTTTATCAAACACATTTTTTCCCGCTGCTTAAACTTCAGGGCAGGATAGAAGAGATCTATTTGCCGATGCGCAGCAGCGCGGGCGAGGAAATTCCGGTTTTAGTGAACGCCGCCCGGCGAGAGCAAAACGGCGCCGTTTTTTACGACTGCGTATTAATGGCAATGCACCAGCGGCACGTGTACGAAGACGACATTTTACAAGCTAAAAGGACCGCGGAAACGGCGAACCGTACCAAGGAAGAATTCTTGTCGGCGGTTTCGCACGACCTGCGAACGCCGCTCACGTCTATCCTCGGTTGGATAGAAATACTTAAAGGCAAGGAAAACGACGCCGAGTTGGTAAAAAAAGCACTGGCCACCATAAAACGCGGCGCTGAGACGCAGAAGACGCTGATCGAGGATATCCTGGATTTCGCGCGGATCAGCTCCGGCAAGCTGAGGATCGACGCTCGTCCCGTCGACCTGAAAGAGATAATTACGAGCTCTATGGAGATCGTGGTTCCTGCGGCGGACGCAAAGGAAATTCACATTGAGAGCGATCTGGGCGCGGATGTTTTTGTCATGGGCGACGCGATGCGCTTGCAGCAGGTGTTATGGAACCTGCTGGCCAACGCCATTAAATTCACGCCGAAAAAAGGCCGGATAAATATCAGTATGGGCCGCTCTGGCCCTAACGCCGAGATCAAGGTAAGCGATACCGGAAAAGGCATCAGCGCGGAATTTTTGCCCTACGTTTTCGACCGTTTCCTGCAGGAAAATACAAACGATACATCGAGCTACAGCGGCCTTGGATTGGGTTTGGCGATCACGCGCCATGTCGTCGAACTTCACGGCGGCAGCGTCACCGCCGAAAGCCCGGGCGAAAATAAAGGCGCGGTCTTCACTGTTATTTTGCCGGCCCTGACTTAACTGGGAGCGCGGACGTCCCGTCCGCAAAGGCTGCATAGCAGCCTAATGTCTGTAGCGTCTGCGTTAGCAGATGCGTTCGAACGCTGCGCGTTCGCTGCGGACGAGACGTCCGCGCTCCAAAAAATACTTGTCTGAACCGTCGGCCTGCATATATCGTAAAGGATGTATGATCTGGCCGGCGGTTTTTTTGATCAGCATCGCGCAAGCGGTGTTTCTTATCTCGCTCTTGCTGTTTAGAAAGAGCGGCAACCGTGCTGCGTCCGCTTTGATCGGCGGTTTACTGGCGGTCATGGTGGCAGGGAATCTCAACCTGCTCAGCCTCTCCAGCGGGCTCTACCAGACCTACCCGCACCTGTACGGGATTTCTTTCGGCATGATCTTTCTGCTCGGCCCGCTGTTTTATCTCTACGCCAAAACCATTATCGACAGCGCTTTTAAATGGAGATGGGCTTACCTAGCTCATTTCGCTCCGTACGTGCTTTATCTACTGCTGGGAGCGAACTTTTACTTTGCGAGCGGCGCGGCAAAATTAGCGATGGCGGAGCAATTAGTTTCGGGCAGTTTGCCGGTGTGGGGGCTTTTTTACGTTTTCTTTTTGATCCAGGATGTTCATTTCTTTATCTACCTGTTTTTATCGTTCAGGCTGATAGCCGCCGCCGGTAAGAGCACGAAAAAGGGCACTTTAATGATCCCGATCGCGGCGCGAAAAACCTGGCTGACCCAACTTATGATCTGCTTTGCGGCACTGCTGGCGGTCACCTTGTGCTATTTCGTTTTTCTTGTCCTCGATGGGTGGTTCAACCCGGTCTATAACTATATTTATACGCTGATAACTTCAGGAGTTATTTACTTTATCGCCTACAAGGTGGTGCTTAACCCGGAATTGATAAGCCCCGATTTTACCCGCAAGTACCGCACGTATATGCAATTTGACGGGGAAGAAGGCGCTCATTATGTGCAAAAGCTGGAATTCCTTTTGGCGGAGGAAAAGGTCTTTACCGACCCTGAGCTAAAACTTGCCTCTCTTTCCAAAGATCTCGGCCTGCCCGCTCACCAGGTATCGAAACTCATCAACGAAAAATTCGGTAAATCATTCAAAGACCTGGTGAACGAATACCGGGTGCGGGAATTTATCGCCTGTATGAATGATCCGCGTTACGAATCGCGCTCGATGTTCGGGATAGCCCTCGACGTCGGGTTTAACAGCAAATCTTCTTTTAATACGGTCTTCAAAAAAGTCACCGGAAAAACTCCTTCGGAATATAAGCAACAAGTGTAACGCCGGCGTCTCGTCTATGTAGTATGAGCGGGCGCAAGCGGCCCTTCCGGACTGCAATTAGCTAACCTCAAATTTTGCCTTTCAAGTTTTAGCACCTCTCAGGTCAGGAAGGGCCGCTTGCGCCCGCTCTTTATTCTTAAATTCTTCGCATTCGAGTCCAGCTTTATAAAACAAGGCGACTGACAGGTCAGCCGGGCCGTATATTGACCTAAAAGGAGCATGGTGCGTCTGATCTTCAGACTCCCGACCGCAAAATTATGAATGCCGTTTTTATGTATCTCTTATCGGTAGTGTTGCTGATAGTACTGGGTTTAATTCTCTTCGGGCCCGCCCCCGCCCAGACAGCCCAGACAGAGCTTGACCGTTCCAGGCAAGACGGTTCGTTAAACAATCTGGCCTTGCCCGCTGATTATAAAACCGGTAAACCGGGCGGGCTCGGCGCGGTAAAAAAAGCCGGCAGCGGAAAGCAAACGCTGATCTTGATCGCCGGCTGGGGATTTGGCGCTGAGGTCTTTGATAATTTCATCCGGGCAAACAGCAAAAATTACACGATGTACGCCGTTACCCCGGCGGGATTCGGCGGTACGGCCGCGCCGCCGATGCCGGCCCCTTCAGAAGCCGCCGCGAAATATTCGGAAAATACCTGGACGCGCGGTGTCGTTACCGGGATATTGAACCTGATCGAAAAAGAAAAACTCAAAAAGCCCGTGATCGCCGGGCACTTTGTCACCGGCAGCCAGGCGGCTTTGGATCTTGCGCTTTATCATCCGGACAAGGTCGGCAAGGTGATAATAATGGGCGGAATGCCGCTCCGCTATCTGGGAGCGGGCGCGGATACAATTTCAGGCAAAGAGCGCATGATATCGCTCGAAAAAAGAGAGGCCTTTACCCGCTGGTATGCGGACAATTGGTTTAAGACCGTGACCAAAAACACCTGGGACAAAGGCAACCATCAGCCCGCCGAATATTCGGCCGACCCCGCCACCGGGCAAAAGCTTTTCGACCTTTCGGCAAAAGTCCCCGTCCCGGTGATGGTCCGGTACCTGCTGGAATTTCACGCCTACGATATCTCTGCTCATTACGCGGAAATAAAAACGCCGGTCCTCGTCTTGCTTCCATCGTTTAGCGATTCGTTTTTAAAAGAGTCGCAGGATTCCCTGGGCGGCCCGCGCACGCGCGAATGGATGAAAAATTATTTTATCGAATGCTGGAACGGCATGCGGGAAAGCAAAAGTCCGTTGATCGAATTTCAAACGATCGCGGGCACCCATCTCTTTTTATGGTACGACAATCCGAAAGACACCTACCGGGCGATTTCGGATTTTCTAAAAAAGAAATGAGCGACTCGTTCTTGTCGGAGCGCGGACGTCTCGTCCGCTTTGTGTCTTTTGTGGCTTTTTGCGGCGATCCTATTTTCGTTTGTCTCACGACAAACGTGCGGACGAGCCGTCCGCGCTCCCAGTGTTACCTTACGGCCGTACCTATCTCGCTTTCCGGAAAATCCGCGCCTTCGGTTGTTTCCGCCCATGTCTCTATATCATTCTGCACCGACTCTATCTTGGCGCGCGCGCCTTTGAGCGCCGCTTTTCCCAGGAAAAAATAGAGCGGCGGGTTCTCCGCCTCGACTGCTTTGACGATTGCTTTCGCGGCGCGGACCGGATCGCCCGGCTGATTGCCGCTATAGCCGCGGATCATATTTTTAAATTCTCCGGCTGTTTCAGCGTAATCCGAAATAGTAAACGATGCATCGTTAGCGGACCGCCCGGCCCAATCGGTGCGAAAACCGCTGGGGCCGACAATGATCACATTCATCCCGAGCGGTTTAACTTCTTTCGCGAGCGCTTCGGAAAAACCATTGACGGCGAATTTTGTGGCGTTGTAATACCCGACGCTCGGGTTACCGTTAAAGCCGCCGATGGAAGAAATATTTACGATCGTGCCGCTGCGGCGTTCGCGCATCTTCGGCAGCACGGCGCGAGTCATCGCCGCCAGTCCCCAGAAATTCGTCTCAAACATCGAGCGCACTTCCGCTTCGTCCGATTCTTCGACCGAGCCAAAGTAGCCAAAGCCCGCGTTGTTGACCAGCACATCTATCCGGCCGAAATGTTCTTCGGCTTTCGCGGCCGCGTCTTTTACCTGCGCTTCGTTCGTTACATCGAGCGCCAGCGCCAGTGCGTTGTCTTTATTAATTTCCACCAGGTCTGCGACCTTGTCCACGTCACGCGCGGTCACCGCCACGCGGTATCCGTTTTCCAATAATTCCGCCGCCAGCGCGCGGCCAAATCCCGTTGAACATCCGGTGATGAACCACACGGGCTTGTTTTCCACTGTCATTTTATTTCCTCTCAGGTATTTTACCGGCCGTTCATAATGAAATAGCTGATTTTATCGAAATGAAGTCAGTACCGGGAACGAAAGTGACCGGCTCTGAGCGAAGCGAATTGTTCTTATCCTCACTTGTCTCACAAAAAGAACTAGCGGTCACTTTCGTTCCCGGTACTGACCCGTTACTTTCTGACTCCAATACCGATCTTTAAGCGGACGTCGTTACTTCGATGCCGGCGGGTACTTCGATCACAGTTTCTTCGCCATGCTCGGCCAGGAAACGCTCGGCGTCGATAGCTGCCATACAGCCGGTACCCGCGGCGGTGACGGCCTGGCGGTAGATAGCATCCTGCGCGTCGCCGCTGGCAAACACTCCGGGGATCTTGGTTTTCATCGAATCCTTTTCGGTAATGATGTAGCCGACCTCGTCCATATCCAGCCAGTCTTTAAAGAGCTGGGTATTCGGCTGGTGGCCGATGGCGATAAAAACGCCGCTCGTATCAAAGCTGCTTTCCTCGTTGGTTTGATTATTGAAAAGTTTTACGCCCGTAACGCCGTCTTCTTTAGAACCGACGATCTCTTTTACTTCCGTGTTCCAGATGTAATCGATCTTGTCATTTTTAAAGGCGCGTTCCTGCATGATCTTGGAAGCACGCAACGCCTCGCGGCGGTGAATAAGGGTCACCCTGGTGGCAAATTTCGTCAGGTAAGAAGCTTCCTCGATCGCGGTGTCGCCGCCGCCCACTACCACCAGCGGTTTTCCGCGAAAGAAAAACCCGTCACAGGTAGCGCAGGCCGAAACACCGTTTCCGCCCAGGCCTTCCGGCGCCGGCGCTTCGCCCGGTATGCCCAGCCATTTGGCCGAAGCCCCGGTCGCGATGATCAACGTTTCGGCTTTTATCTCGTGCGTTATCTCTTCGGTATCGTGGCTTTCCTTGCCGTATAGCGTAAAAGGGCGCTCACTTAGATCTACGCGGTCGATCCACACGTTAATGATCTTGGTGCCGAAGCGCACGGCCTGTTCGCGAAATTCCACCATCAGATCGGGGCCCATTATCCCCTTGGAAAAACCCGGGTAATTTTCCACGTCGGTGGTGATGGTCAACTGGCCGCCGGGCTGCGGCCCGTCGATCACCAGGGGCCCTAGCTCAGCCCGCGCTGCATAGATTGCGGCGGTCAGCCCCGCCGGGCCTGATCCTAAGATCACGACTTTGCTTTTGATCTGTTCGATTGCCATATATTTTTTTATCTCAACTCTTATATTATATAAAAGTTGTCAAGAGAACGATATTGACCGGGAGCTGTTATCAGCTTGCCCGAAACATGACTATGCGAACCTCCCGATAATGGCCCGCTACCATTGCAAAATTTTGTAAAACCTGTGTTAAACTGTGGTTGCTCTTGTTCCCCGTGGTACTTGCTTTTAAGGAATGTCGACAATTTTGCAATCTCAATACGAAGAGAAGCGGTTTGCCCTTCGCATGGCTCTGCGTTTGCCTGTCGTTGTTTCGGGACGGGCTGACGACGGTGCGGCCTGGAGCGAACCCACGGAAACCGACGATATTTCTACTTCGGGCGCGCTGTTTCATTTGAACCAGGTGGTCGCTCCGGGTGAAGAGCTTTTTCTTCGTTCCCATCGGCCGGATGGCTCCGCCGTCGAGGTCAAAGCTACGGTTGCGCGGATCGCTCCCGCCATTTACGGTACCGCCCGTGTCGGCGTCTCGATAACCGAACCCAGGGATACCTGGCTGCGGCTTTTTGTCGCGTGGGTCGCTGACGACCAGGCCGGCGAAGCAGCCGAAGGCGCCGCCTGAGCAAAAAGCTCCCCTACTTACAAAGGAGGGGGTGGTTCTCACTTTTGTTTTATAGTCAGTTAGCGATCGAATCTCTCATCTGTTATCTATAATCTTTCATCTATTCCGAATGGATTTTCCGTCCCGGTATCTGCGCGAAAAACATCAAGTATTAGCGGGTTTGCCTACAAAGGCAAGATCAATTGTTGACGACGAATTAGACCTTCCCGCTAAATATAAATAAATCAAACGCGGGCGCAAGCGGCCCTTCCCAACCTGAGAGGTGGTCAGTTCGCGTAATAAATAATAAACATTCTGGTAAATAAAATTTGCAGGTCCGGAAGGGTTGCTTGCGCCTGCTCATATCTTAAGTCCCGTAGCGACGTTATATTTATAGATCGGAATCACGAATAAATAGCTCCGTTAGGAGCGACATTACCGCGTAGTGGTATTCCGACTGTAGCCGTGGGTTTTAACCCACGGTACGAGTCAAATAATCACGCCGTCGCATCGCGACGATTGATTTGTTCATCCGTTCGCTCGCGCGACGCGCTTTGCCTACTCAACATTTCCCGTGGGTTAAAACCCACTGCTACAGTCAACCCATCGCTCCGCGATGATCGTGCGTCAACAGTATTTATGGGCAACTCCCTTTGAAGGCTAGACTTTGCCTTTTAACGTAATTCTCTACAAAATCCAAAGCCTTTAAAAATACGCTCTTACCAAGTCCCGTAAATGTAAGCGATAATAACCTCGCGGCATTTCTGCCTTCCGGCGACATTAATCAGCTAAAGATCTTTTACAAGCCGTCTTTATTTATTTTCTGCGGATCACGAATGATTTTTAAGATTTCTGGAACATTTTTGGAACAGGTGGAACGTTGGCACGCACTGGAACAGGGTGTTCCACTCTCGCTAAAGATCCTGTGCAAGGCCGTTTTATTTATTATTGGCCGATCATGATTGATTTTTAAGATTTCTGTTCCAAAAGCGTTCCAGATGTTCCACTTGTACACACCCGTTCCGGGTGGAACACTTTTCATTAAAGCAGGGTAGTGGGAAGTTTAAAGATCGGCCGCAGGTTTCCGGTGTGATCCTGGAAAATACCTCACCCGTGGTTTTCCTTATGTAATTAATCATTTATCATCATTTATTATTCACTAAATATTTATGGCTAATTTTGAAACCATCCTGGTAGAAAAAAAAGGTAACGTCGCGGTCATTACCATTAACCGCCCCGATAAACTCAATTCTTTGAACTCGAAAGTTCACGCCGAGGGAGTAGCCGCGCTGGAGGAACTCAGACACGACGACGAAGCGCGCGTGGTAGTTATCACCGGCGCCGGGCAAAAATCATTTATCGCCGGCGCCGACATCAGCGAATTTGCCGGGCAGACCCCGGTTTCGCAGCGCAGCACGTTTCAGGAAAAGTCGCTCTTTAATTCGCTCGATAGTTTTCCCAAACCGGTGATCGCCATGATCAACGGATTTTGTCTCGGCGGCGGAAACGAACTCGCCCTGACCTGTGACCTGCGCGTGTGCAGCGAGAATGCAAAATTTTCGCAGCCGGAAATCAATTTGGGTATTATGTGCGGCGGCGGCGGCACCCAGCGCCTGACGCGCCTGATCGGCGAAGGCCGCGCGATGGAGATGGTCCTGACCGGCGATATGATCGACGCCCAAACGGCGCTGAAATTTGGCCTGGTCAATTACGTTTTCACCGCGGAAGAATTGGAAGCGAAAACCATGGAATTTGCCGGCAAGATCGCCGAAAAAGCCCCGATCGCCTTGCAGATGTCAAAAGAAGCTGTGAAGTTCGCCTCGCGCTCTAATCTGGACGAAGGCCTCCGCCGTGAAGTAGATCTTTTCGCGCTTTGCTTTTCGACCGAAGACAAAACCGAAGGTGTCAGCGCCTTCCTGGAAAAACGCAAGCCGGTGTTTAAAGGGAAATAGGTTAAGGTTAATAAGCATTTAGTCGGGCTTTTTTCGCCCGTCTGCGCCCTAGCCACTCGGTCACAGGCAGCATATTAACAGGTAGCTGATTTGACCATTCGATAACGTTGGCTTGATGCGATTCTTGAATTTTGTTAAATTCGATGCTTGCCGATTTTTAACGAACGGCATTTGATAGCTTTTGGGGACGTAGCTCAGCTGGGAGAGCGCATGAATGGCATTCATGAGGTCAGGGGTTCGATCCCCCTCGTCTCCACCAATAAAATCAATAACTTAGGGCAATCATAGCGATTGCCCTTTTCCATTTTGTGTGCCAAATGTGTGCCAAACTTATTACCGTTAGATTCTCATCGGAAACGTTCGCAGAAAAATCTTGTGTTTCTTGAATGGGTGGTTTATATTGTCTTCACTCTTGGTTGTATTCGATGTTTTTGTCGATGACGGAGCTTTAGCTGTGAAGATGCTGAATTTCTGTGCTTAGGATTCGTGCGAAAAGAACGCGTAGTAAAGCTCCCGGTATCAATCTCCTATTACAAATACTTAATGGATTTTGTGATTGTTTTCGATAGGCATTTTGCTGGGTGTGGCATCTCGAAAACCTGTAAAAAGTAAACCTAGCTCACTCAAAACTTTACGCAGAATTCCATAAGATATTAACGAGCAGATCAAAGGACCCTCGTGGGTGCAATATTATTTAGTGAAGGTTGAATGATTGATATGCAGTTGATTCAAATACTTACAATAATCTTAATGATCGGAATGACTTATGTCATTTATCAAACTCTAGGTGCGCGTCGAAAAAATCTGCTTTATACAGCAGAGGAGAAAAAGCAATGGGATTCTTTTATCGGTGGGCGGGCAGGTGGTTGGCTGACTATTGCTAACGTGGTCGGTACCCTAACGTCATTGGCAGGTGCTTATGTCTTCTTTATTGGTAGCTCCAAACTTTTTGGTTTCTGGATTCTGATCTGTTCCGTTTCAATATTTGCGGGTGCGAAAATTGCAAATATCTTCACCAACCGGATACTTAATTCTCCCCGTATTCGCGCATTAGTTGAGTCACCGGATCAAACCGGCGGAGTAATAGCGTCGATATTTTGGGCACCAGATCCTAAATCTCGACGAACAGCTCAGTTGGTTAAATGGGTAAGCATTTTGAATTTAGTTGCGATTCTCTGGTTAGAATTTTCAGTTTTTGCCTCTATCGGAAGCCACTTATTAGCTCTGCACTCGACATTATGGATCTCATTATTTCTGTTGATATGTTGTTTCACGATCGTTTTTTTCACTTTGCGTTACGGTCTGCGGGGATTTGTTTTTGCCGATCTCTTCCAGAGTCCAATGATTTTGCTGGCGGGGCTTGCAATTCTGGGCGGTTGCATCGCCCTTTGGTTTCTTGGCAAAGTATCCCTTCCCCCTGTCCCGAAGCTTGTCGCTCCATTGCTATCGAATTTGGACTGCGTGTTGTTTGTATTTCATAACATTTGTTTAAACGGACTCTTGCTTTTGGTAACTGAGGCCCATTGGTTGCGCATTTGGATTTTTCGCGAGCGTGAAATCAAATACCTGCCTCAGTCCTCGCTTGCAACCGGTTTTGTTTGGGCCATTCTCATAATATTAGGTTTCATGGCGTATTATGCATCCGACCAAGCTATTGGGGTGAAAGCTGTAGCAGGTTTATTAGGTAAGCTCAACGAACTCTCCATAGTTTTTAGTGCGGTCTTTTGGATTGGAGGGATCGCGGCGCTTTTCTCGACTGCTGACGAGACTCTTTATTCTCTATTAGTTGTATCTGCTTTTAACTCGAAAACAGGAATGCTCGATAACCGGATTATGGCAAACATACGCCCCTATCTAACGTCGATATTGGTTGCAGCGTGCTTTGCTGGAGGATACGCCCTAATAGAGGTATTTCAATTGCCGGTAGAAAAACTTTTGTTTATTGTGTTTCCATTAAGTCTAAATGTATTCCCGGCATTTGTCAGAGCATTTCGAGGATTACCTCAGCGGCCGTGGTATATTTTATTTTCACTTTTATTATATTTTATTTGCGCAATATTGGGGTTGATGCAGCCCGAGTCTAATTTCGCATGGACGCTAGCAGCCGCGTTGGCCCCGGTGGTGGTTGGTATAATGGCAGCCTTTGGTAAGAAGTACGAAGTCGAGGCCAAACCAGCCTCGGAGGAGGCATTACAATAATGGACGTTGCTCGCTTCTTTACTTTGATTAGCCCCACCGTGGCATTGTTGATATTCTTTGTAGTAAAAGGTTTTATTAGCATAGGCGACGTCGTACTAAGTATGATATTTGTCATCATCGCTTTCGTCGCATTAGGAATACAGTGGCGCCATCGTCAATGGGCACCACAACCAAAAGAAGCGAACGAGCGAATACGAAAATTGTTACTAGCCGTTTATAAGATAGCGGTCTCGCTTGTCCTCATCGTGCCGTTTCTTAGTCTTGGAGTAGCATATCTTCTCAATGAAGAAGCGCCCCGGTTCATAGACAATTCTGCTGTGATAAAAATAAAGCAACCACCTTCCACTCTCCCGGTCGAGACGATTAACCTTAATGAGCCTTCAAATAAAGGTACGGAGTCGTACGTCGCCGTATTTCAGGATTCTACTCAAAATATCGCTCCAACCTACATATTGGTAAAGGAAGTACTGGGACAAGTGGACTCCTCGGTTCGTTGGCCGACTGCGTGGTATTGTTTGCTGGTGGCTATAATCTTAATAGCTGGCCTGAAAGTTGGAGAGTTATTTGCAGACATGAACATGGCCCCCTTAAAGGGAGACAACACGACGTCTAACCTTTTAGCGGAACCTTCGACACGATTACCGGGACACTAACACTGCTAAGACTTTAGATCGGACGGCTTGTCTACCCTGGGTATGCACTCAAGGTTAAGATCGCCGATAAGGGCATCAGTCGGCGGGTAATTTTTTAGATTATAAGCGACGGAGCAGCGCAAGAAAATTCTCGGCTGGTGATACAACCAGCCTCGGCGCAACCACGCGTCTTAGTCTAAATCTCGACCTATTTAGAGTACAACATCGCGCCTAATTTGTCCGACGCACTCCGCTGCATATCAGGCAAGACGTGGCTATAAGTATCCAATGTCATTTTCACGCTCGTATGTCCTAATCGGTCAGCTACAACTTTCGGGTTCTCACCACTTGCTAATAGCAAAGTCGCGCAGGTATGGCGTAAGGAATATAAAACGAATCCGCCACCTTCTAGTCCTGCTTTTTTAATGATTTTTTCGTAATGTCTTTGCGTGAGATTTCGATAATGAATTGGTGTTCCCATTTCAGTAGCAAACACCAAATCCAGTTTTTCATAAGACTCACTGAGTTTGAAACGATGCTCTAGCTGCTGTTTTTTATGTTCTTTCAGCTTCAACATCAGATCGTTTGGCAAGGGGATATTTCGACGAGACTTCTTAGTCTTAGGTTCGCTCATCTTATAACCTCCTTTAAGCCAGACTAAAGCCCGTTGAACTTTGGCAGTGCGATTTACAAAATCAATATCGGACCATCGGAGCGCGAGATATTCTTCCGGTCGCATTCCACTTATCATCGCGAATTCAAACACCAGGCCGAGCCGATCATTCTGCGCATGACTTAAGAACTCCGAGGCTTGGCTCGGAGACATTGCCTTTGTCTCTTCTTTTATCTCTTTCGGTAACTCTGTAAACTCACAAGGATTCCTGACTATGTAGTTGAACTCAACTGCTTTTCTCAGAGCCATTGATAGAATCGCGTGTGCGTAACGAACTGTGCGCGGCGATAATCCTCGTTCTAACATAGCGCTGTAAACCTTTTGAACGTCATGCGTTTTAATACTTGGCAGTTTTAGTTGACCAAGCCGAGGTCGAATGTGCACGCGCAAAGTCCCTTCGTAGCTGTAAAAAGTTTGCTCTGCTATTCGAGCCTTAATGAGTTTCAGCCAGTTATCAAGATGCTCGTTTAGCGTCTGCTTATTTACTTCGATCAGTACACCCAGATCTTTGTCTCGTAACTTCGCTGTTAAAAATTTCTGGGCGTCGGATCGTTCCCGCGAACAGTATGGTTTGAATACAAGCGCTTTCCATTACCATCCCGGCCGCGATAAATCTTAACCAACCAGCTACCAGTTCCGCGATCAATAATTTGTCCCCGTTCTCTAGCCTTTGACATACATTTCACCTCTTTTTAACTATACCGTGGAGGGTATATATGTGTCAACAACTATTCGCGTTGCAGAATAGTTTATTTTGTGTAATAATCTCTAACTTATGAAGGGCTTTCTCACGACTAAAGAGGCAGGGGATAGGCTAGGAGTTTCTGCCAGACGAGTCGTTGCAATGATCAAAGCGGGTTCTTTACCAGCCGAATCTATAGGCCGTATTCACCTGATAAAAGAGTCTGACTTGTCTCGGGTAAAAGATAGAAAGCCTGGCCGACCATTCAAAAAAGGTAACTGCTCCTAATTATTCTTAAGGGAAGACAGGTTGCTGGCTCTCTCTGTCGCGATAATTTACTGATGAGCTGTTGTCTTTACATTTCTGCTTTTCGAGACTATTATTCCTTCACATACTAACCAAATAAGCGGAGGCAACCACATGTCTGAACGCAATAAGACTGATCCTTGATGACCTAGACAAATGCATGAAAGTTGCGAATGTCCCGGACGATACCGGATATCAAAAACTGGTAGAAAACAGTTTGTCCGTCGCTTCTGTTCCGGCAGAAGGAAGCAAAAATAATATGATCAACCAGAAAATACCTTTTGGTGAAATAAAGGAATTCTATGGGACTTCATTATCCTCAATTGATATTGGAGAAAACAAAGTAATTAAAAGGTACTCAGGAAAAATCTACCGTGGATTTGAGAAGCTCCGAAATGAGAAAATATGGTTAGAAAAACTACCTACTAGTCTAAAAACTCAATTCTCTTTATGTGTCCCAGAAATTCTTAAATATATTGAAACGGAAAATCTAGTTGAACTACATCTCTCGCTCATACCAAGAACATCATTAACAAAGGGGATATTAAAAGGCAATATTGACAATGGACAAGCTCTCAGTTTTATGGACCATGCTATAGCGTTATTAACTGAAAATATTTACCCAATTCGAAACACAATTTCAAGTGGGGATGCAATCTTTCAACAGTACCATTCATCGAGATTATTTTTTGCCAATTACTATTTACAAAAGCTTCCCTTTATCCATGACATTTTTTCCGCTAAGAGAATAATTATTAATGATATGGAGTGTCCTCCTATTTTCGAAGTCCTAAATCATATTCAGAGTCGTTCAAGCATCTACTTTACTGGATCTCGCTTAGTTGCTTTTCACGGCAACTTGCATTTAGATAATATTCTAGCAAGCTCCAGCGAAACCCCATCAAAAGACGAAGTCACCTTAATCGATCCAAGAGGTGAGCTTGTAGGGCCATCTCATTACGACTTCTCAAAGCTACTTTTAACATTGGAGGGTTATTACGATGAAATAAGTTACAACGGGTTCCGAATAGACAGCTTCACGAAGACAGACGGCGTTAAGATTGATTTTGATATTAATACCGAAAACTCCGAACTTTATGAAGGTTGCCTACGTGCTTTAATGTCGAAATTGAAATATTTCTCTGAACTTGAGAATACTTCAGAAGAGCAATTTTACCTGTCGGTAATGGTAAGCGAATGGGTGCATGTCTTCAGTTTTCTTTTTTACCACTACAACAAAGAACCGGAGAGGGAGGATAAGATTATCGCCTTTATTGCAATACTGGCTCTCTTAGGGAATAGGCTACTGGGGTTCAAAAAACGCAAAAATATTCCTAAGCATTTAGAAAGGTTAAGGCTCCGACCATAAATCCGATCATAAAAATGAATAAGAGTGATTCAATCAAGGCGATCGCGAAATCAATCGAGGAATACAATTGTATTGCTTTTATTGGGGCTGGCGTCTCAGCATCTTTTCACGCAAAGGACGGCACACAACATAAAGGTTTGCCACTTGCAAGAGATTTGCTTGCATTAATACGAAAGACAAAGGACTACTTAGCGGATTGCAATGACTTGGGACAAGCTTTATTTCTATTACGAAGGAATGAGTCAAGAAGAGCGGTTGAAAAATTCTTGACTGAAGAATTAAAACAACCTGACATTGCCCCATTACCTTGTCATCGCGCTTTAGCTAGGATTGATTTTGCTGCCTATGTATCGATGAATTTTGATGAGTTATTGGAGAGAGAAATTGGGGATAGCAAAAGGATTCTGCCAATAATTATTGACTCGGATGTTTCAAAGGTTACCCATAAAAGTATCCCAATAATTAAACCCCATGGTACCCTAAGCACGCCCAATACGCTTCGAGCTGCTACTGACGAAGTTCTAAATTTCTCCCCGGTATTACAATTGTATTTGAGCTCCATCTTATTAAATAAGGAAGTAGTATTTTTAGGGTTTGGACTAAATGACCCTGATTTTATTTCGTTGATTTACCATCTGAAGGGGTCGATCGGGAACTATTTCCCCAAGAGTTATGCGATTGTGAAAGAAGCTTCATACTTCCAAATTGAGTTTTGGAAGAAGCATAGTATCGACATAATCCAAGACGATGCAACCGGCTTTTTGGACGAGTTGGTCCTTGAGATTGACAGGGCACGAAAGACGATTGATAGAACCAAGGAATCCTGGGTAAAGAATCCCTATTTTCATAAATTCTTGGAATCGGATTCAGTTCCTACCGAGACACAGATTATCGAAGAGTTAATAGAGAGGATTCTAGCTGATGTTTCTGATCATGAATCGATAAGCACGATAGAAAACAAAACCTACGGTGCCATTGACGATGTACTAAGAACAAAGTCAAATTTTCGGGCACTTGAAAATCTACGCGATGAATTATCTGTTTTGTTCGAAAAAGTTAAAAATAATTCGGAACCTGCCCTAAGCGGCATAGAGAGCATAAAGGCCGATCAAGGCACAATAAAGCGGAAGATTCAAGCCAAACACCCTTTGATTTCTCCTTATAAGAACATTTTGCTATATAGTCAGAGTCAAAGAGTAGCGGACCTTTTACTCGCAGTTCCATGGGAACTTCAGGAAAACATTACGCTTTACATAGCGGAATGCAGGGAAAAATCTTCCGGAGATTACTTTGAAGCTAAAGCTATCTATAATCTTTTTCGTGATTCGAAATTCAAATTTGTTTTTTGCTCAGACTTCACTGGGTTAAATCTTATTGCCCAAGGGCGAATTGATCTGATCTTACTTGGAGCCCACTCTGTTCAGGAAGGTGGGTTCACTAACACATGCGGTTCGACGGTCTTTATTGAATATGCAAGTGAATTCAAAATACAAATCGGTGTTGTATATGAATTGGATAAGGTTAACAACGATTTGGAAGATAAGAGGAATAACTCTCAGTCGGAGATTGATTTGGGAGAAATTATTTTCAATAACAGTGTAGATGTGGATATTCCGAAGCCCAATGTTTCGTTTGAGTCTTCGAGATACGATTTCATTACCTGGGAAGACGATTTTATCGCAATTACCGATGAATAGGTGGAGGGGCAACATTTTAACCAAAATCAAATCTTCAAACACTATCATCGTAAGTACCGGCCATTTTATCCACATCCGGAGCAACTAATGGACGACGAAAGCAAAACGAAGGAGCGGTTAAAGGAATTTGTCAAAGATTTGGAGTTCACTCCAAGGCTCGATTCGATCGTATTGGGGGGATTATCGACGAGCACTCTCAACTCTCAAGACGTAATTTTCCGCCTGGCAATCAGGTCTAAGTTTCGCAGAACCAAGATTGATGCGGAATCGCAGGCTGATCTTAAACAGAAGATTGGCATGGCATACATCGATAGAGTTCCTATTGAATTTTCCGTACCGTTCGGCGGCTACAAAAACTATCGGCTCCCCTCGTTTCCCGAATGTGATTGGGCGGAAGTTTTCAATCTACGTTTTATCATTAGCTACTTGCTTCCAATTGCCGAGGTCTACACACCCGGCGTAATCTTGAGTTACTCCTATAACAGCCAAATAATGCATAGAGTGAGTAATTTACCACTCGAAAAGCAACGGAAGTATGAAATCTGTTTTTTGAAATTGATTGAGCAACTCAGCAGTGGCTTGCCACAAAACTTGAAGATTAGAACACAGCAGATTAATCAACTTTATGAAAGTGATTCGATCTGGGAAGAAGAATTTGCCGAGCTGTTCAAGCGAAATGAGAAACAGTGGGATCAGCTTTATGACGCATCCACAAGGGACAAGAAAATGAATAGCGCGAGGCACAACTTAATTCTCGATGGGGAGTTGGATTTGACCGGGCTTTCAAGAAGTGAACTAGAAGAGGAATATTTAAAGTCGGCGATGATGTGTGATGCGTTGGATAGTCTTTCTAAAAGGCGTTGCTTTAATAAGCAATCCAACCGAATCCAACTCGTGTTTATCGGTGGTCCTAAGCAATCTATTCATATTGGTTCGTGCGCCGGCTCCACTGTTCACTTTTGGACGGGGATCGGAGTCGCGGAGGTTAGAAAAGACCGTATGATCCCCACAATTCTCACTTTTGAACAATTAATGCGCCACGATTCGGAGATCAAGGAGTTGGAGATTGAAAGTTCGTTTGCTCAATTCTCGAAGAATTTTTCCAACATATTATTCAGAAACAGTCCGTTGGCGAATTAATACTCAGTCTCATGCAGCATCGAATTCTACAAGAACAGCACGATCCAAAGAACATTAGATGTGCGGGTCACAGAGATAGTTTCAACTTTTGCCAGTATAAATCATCGCGATAGTTCTGCAACCGAAGCCGTTCTTTTGAGTCATCAAAGGCGGCTTCGACTTCATCCTGATACAGAGTTTTCATAAACAGATCACCCCACTTTTCCCATGGAGTTTTGCCCTCAAGAGAGCCGTGTGGGCGAAATTCATTGTAATAATCCTGCCAATCACGAAGTTTGTGGCTAAGGTCTGGATCTTGCAGATGGACCGTCGGATAAAACTCTTCAAGATCGGTTCTTTGCGAACGCTCGACCTTTCCGTTCAAGTGCGGCGAGGCCGGTTTGATCGGGCGAAACTTGATGGCATATTTTTTGAGTTGCTCTTGAAATTTATAAGCAAAGAATTCGCGGCCCCGATCGGTCTGGATGCGCTGGATCGGGAACGGCATCTCTTCGATAAGCTGTTCGAGGAAGAGCAAGGAATTGGCGGCCGTGCGGCGCTTGTAGAGCGCTAAACAGCGTATCCTGGTGCAATCATCTACTGCCGTGTACTGGTAGAGTCCGGGCGCGATCTGACAGGTATCCACTTGTACGCGTTCACCGGGAATCGACCGTTCATAACGATGTCGTCCTTTGCGCGGAATGCGGCTTTTCTTCAGTGGGACCGCCTTTAGTTTTCGCAGAACCTTTGCCAGAGTAGCGCGCGACAATGAAAACCCGTGATTCCTGACTAACTCACTTTGAATCCGGCGCGACCCGAGCCGACGCTTTCGCAGATCGGCAATCCAGCTCAACTCTTGTTCAAAAACTTTCCGTTCCGGTGAATTGTGCGGCCGCTGGCTGCGGTCTTCCAAACCGGTCTTACCTTCGACCTGAAAACGCCGCCACCATTTCCTCAATGTCGGCCGGGATATCCCACAGCGGCGGCAAACCAATCCCGCATTCCTCGTCGTCTCGTAGAGTTTCACCCACTCTAAACGCGCCTTTATTTTGTGCTTCATAAATCATCATATCGTTGAAATGATGTCTATGATCCGCACAGCTTATGAGGCTGGTAAATTAGACTACTTTTTCACGGCGGTCAAATTTGTTTTATCATTCAAAGAATCAAAGTTAAGTCCTTTCTACATTTTATTCCTAGTTTTTGTACTCGGATACATAAAATGGCTTCCTCTTGCCTGAAACCTTGCCTGTCGCATCTATTGTAGAAATACGGCCTATACAGACTTCGTGGTTGACCTGTCGAGATTTAAATAACATTTTCCACTCGTGTGGAATATTGTTCAGGATGGAAAACAGACACTAGATTTCCGGCCCGTTAAGAGAATTTTAGAAACTGAATTTGATAAAAGCAGTTCTCGTTATTCTTTCGTTAAATTTATTTGTTGTCCGCCATCCGTCGCAATGTTCACTTGATTCGGATTGTTTATGGTCACCGGCGCATAGCGACGCAAATCTCTTAACTGTCTAAGGGTCCTCATGAATATCCTGTTAAATCGATCTGCCATTTGAACAGCCTGATCTAGTGCTTCTCGCTCGGAAACATAAGGCCGGAACCAGTAACCATCCACAGTCCAGCCCATAGCCTTGTTGTGTGCTTGGCGGCGCGATTTCCAATCAGAATATTCCGGGTGTTCGTATCTCTCCTTTGTCTCAGACCGTTTAACCGTTTGTTCAAGCCAGTATTGCCACTGGAAATAACTCTGGGTCATCATATCGATCATAGCGACCTCGATGCCGCCTTTGGGTTGCCATTCAGCGATGAAACTGTCTCTAACCCCCAAATATCTGGCGATATTCCAAAGCTGCTTCATATAGCCCACGGGAAAGGTAATGTTTGCCCCGAGATGACCGCTAATAAATTCCTTGTTGCCCTCGTCCTTGGCTCTTTCCCATAATCTCTCCGCAACGCGAGGGGCTATTTGGTGAAGCTCTTCCAGATCGATAAAATTCAAGCTTTCAAGTGGGAGCCGCATCATCGTCTTAAAGTGCTTCTTAGCTTCTTCCTCATTCTTGCAGGGATGAAAGGAGGCCTTCCTTGCTTCTTCTACGGAAAGCGAACCGCCCGCCGGCGTTTGATAGAATGCAACACTGCGAATAAATGCTTGATGAAATTGACGGAACAATGAGGTGTAACCGACCGCCGATTCGAGCGAGTCGATAGGAATGTCTAGGGTAAAGTCGGTCGGCACAAACTCTTCTCCGTCCCACTGCTCGAAGATGTCGTTATAGATTGCGTCGTTTTGTGCTGCGATGTCGGCTTCGGAAAGAATGACCTCCTTTTCACTGGACGCCTGGCGGTTTTCTATGTCCGACCTTTTATGGGACGGAGTTTTAGTATCTCGGCCGTTCTTATTCGACTCAGGTATTTGCTCTAAAGTTTGGGCTAACTTTTCCTTTGTTTTGTCTTTTACTTTGGTTCTCGACATAACATTAATTTTTGTACTCGCGCAGTCGATGGCGGAGCTCCCTAAGTAACTGTTTCGACAATTTGATTGTTTGCCGGCGCTCTTTTCTTCTCGATGCAGCTCGGTTCACAAACGAAGTAAAAATTGCGACTGAAGCTTTCGGGATGTAATATTTTTTTAATTTCCCATCGATTCGCGTGAAAAAATAGTAATAGCCTCCGTGCAATTTGCCTTGTGCGCATCGGCATCCGGATTTTCCGCACCTGACTGATTGCTGATGCAGACTGCCGTTCTCTATTTGAGCAAAATTCTTAGGTAACAAATTCTCGAATTTTGTTTTCATCTCCGCTTACTCCGAACTCTTTTAGGCGTAGTATCTTTTTTATCCTCTACCGACCGCTGCCTCAGCTACTGGATCGCCTCGCGTTCTAACCGAACTAGCATTTCGTCCTCAGATTCAGTTTCCTCAGCTACGATATTTACGACATTAACGATGTTAATGTCCGGGCCACTCTCCGTATTTAGATAAAAATCGTAAATATCGTTAATGTCGTCGGGGTTTGATTGATTATCGCGTACGGCGTGCAGGGTCGTCGTGGGCCTTTTTGCCCCTTCCGTCCGGGTTTGCGTCAGGTATATCAAATTTGCGGACTGAAGCTGAAGAGTGATCATTTCGATTTCTTCAGCGCCAATATTTCTTTGAAATAGATCCCGGATGTCAGTTTTCGTCATTCCTGCTTCTTTTTGTCGTAAGACGTCCAGAAGCTTTTGCGCGTTCTTATTTTCTGTTTTGCCGCCAAAGAGACTTCGAGCGGTGTTCTCTGCATATTGCCAAACGGCGAGAGCACCCTCCAAATGAACGATACTAACGACTTTATTCAGGTCCAGCAGCGCATAAATACATGCGAGTCTTAGTACATATGGCGAAGCTCTCTGCGTAACCTTCGCCAAGGTTCCTGACCGGCTGGTCTCAAGCGGAATATAGATCTTTGACCACAAATCTCTAGCCTCGTCGCTCAGCGTCATTTCAGAGACCCTCTCTGCGTACTCTTTTGCTTCTGTCAACCTTCTAACGATCGGACCGAGATCAACTCCCGAAACGTTCCCGCCGAATGGCATTAGCCTCGAACGCTGAGACCGTATCATCAGGAAACGATTCAAGTACCCGTTGACCATCTCGTTTTGTTTCAAGCTCGATGTAAATTCTTCGGGAGTTATATGCCCGATTATTGAAATATGTGCGTTAGTTGTTTTGAGCGGAGAATTTTTGACCAAATTTGAGTGTGTTCCATAATCCCAGAAATTCCGCAGCATCGCCGAAAGGGTGTTTGATTCTCGACCTTGGACTCTTAAAACCTGGGCAAACTCACCTTCCGTTACCAATAGCCGTTTATCTTCTACTCCCAGATCAACTTCTACCTCTTTGAATCCGGAAGGATCGTCTTTACTCTTTTTCCGCTGAATAATCGGATCGCGCACTCTATACATTAGACCCTCACCGGACGACAACCCTGAGGCAATGCAATTTCTTTCCCATTCATCATCCACAGAACCCATAACCAGCTTCACATAGCTCCATGAGGTGCCTTTCCTACCTGTTGAAGTGCCGCCGACTAAGAGGACAAAGAGGTTTAGGTAATGTCGGTCGGCTTCTACCGTAAAATAGGCATTTCGCCCAGCGGCGTTGCCAAATGCGCATAGCATCTGAACTAACAGAGCCGCTTCGTCAGCTTCAGACCGAGGGCCCACCAAACGTGCAAAATCGCCTGCGGGTCCGTGATATGCGTTTTCGTGGAGTTCAAATTCCAGGTGATATTCTGTCGAAGGCTGTGATTTACGATGCGGTAGAGTCCCTGTTTGTAACCCGAAACCTATGAGAATATCGAAATAACTGCACTTGTTATTGCAGGATACTGCATCCGAAGAAGGGAAATAGACCAATGAAGTTTCGCCTTTGCCGTAATGAAAAGGGCAACGCATTTCATAATTACCGAGCTTGTTCACTCTGGCCTCTGAAGTTATAAGGCGTAACAATTCCGTATGCCGGTCTTCGTGATACTCAAACGTCTGATGACTCTTTACCGGTTCTAGTCCCTCAGGCGTTTGTTCGACTTTTAACCGAAAGGCTTTTATCATCTCCTCTACCGTCACTCGATGATTCGGATTAAATGTGTGAATCTCTACTTTTTTCCTTTCAACTTCACCGGTCGCTTCGTCATAGCTCAAATGGTTAAAGAATGGCAGCCGCATCAATCGTGACGGATTTTGAATTGACTTATCCCCAGCAAAAAACTCGATCAATAGTCGCTGTACGCCGCGCCACTGCTCTGCAACGCTCTGCCACTCTGCTCCGTCATCTGATCTAAGCCATTCATCCCAACTTCTTGTCCACGATTTGCCATCGTCAGTCCTCAGCCAATCCGACTCTTTGAGCTGAGTGTTTCTAAATCGTTTTCGTTTCTATTAAGAGTTGAGGCACGGTCCGTGTCAGTGGCTCATCCAGCAGCCAATAAGCGTGTACAGATTTTCGTGTTATTACCCGAATAGACGGCTGAATCGGGGCCTGGTCTAGTCTTTTATGCTGCTCTTCGATGGGAAGTTCGTCGTTCTCAATAAAGAGTGTTGAAAACGTGGTTATCTCGTCGTCAGCGTTACCGCCAGCGTTGACCACGAAGTAAAGACCCGTCTTTTCATTTAAACTCACCAGATCCGATTGCAGGGTTTTATTAGTTTTTAACTCTCTGCGGGTTATCTGGTGGGTTTGTGGGTAGGCATACCCGGGCGGCGCGTTTTTTGGCTTGAATGAGCGAATAAAAACGGGCTGGTTTTCGTCCTGGTAAAATGCAGATAAAAAATCACTTATCCCCATCGCTATGATTCTCCGGCGTATTGACAGTTGCTTTCTGCGAATTACCTCCAGATTCGAGCCATTTTTCGATGGCCTGTTTGGAATACCTGAATTGTCTCTGCCCGAGTACAATCACGGGGATCTGCCGTGTTCTGGAAAGCTCGTATAGCCGCTGTGTTGATACCCTCAGCATCTCTGCCGCTTCCTGGGCAACTAAAATTTCATTACTCATTTCGTTCAACTCCTGCTAAAAACAAAAATGGTGCCAGCAATGCCAACACCACCAATTAAACCTCATCCGAAATTCTTAATATACTAAGGTAAGAAAAAAATATTATGAGGTTGTCCTAATAATTTTTATGAGCCCTCCGCCGCGGGCCAAATTTGTCTTTAGCTCCTTTAGGGCGACCAGCGCCCGACCGCTCTGGCAACGTTATCCCGATCAGCGCGCTCATCTCTTTTACCGCATCGCTCACCGAGGGAACTGTAACCGAATGAGCATCAGCTATTTCCGTGTAAGTTTTAACCGGTGGAATCAAGGATTCTATTAGCCATCGGATATGCAAATCTCCGGTTTTCTTAACAGGTGTCTTTCTCGCGTATGGCTTGAGAGCGCGATGACATGCGGAAATATGTCGGTCAACATATGTTCTAAATGCTCTGAGCTCATTTATCCATGGTTGCATTTCCGCAATGAAAGCAGTCCATTTATATTGATAGTAATTTGAAAAATTTCCCTAAAAACTGCTCCTCAACTTTTCGGCGAAAGCTCTCGGCGGACATTACCAGCGGGTTGTACCATCCATCAACCGAAAAGCCGCTGCCGCTCTGATCTTCTCCTCTCGTTTTCCACACAAATTCAAATGCGGGATAGTTTTTAATTTCGCTAGTGAAAAAATAATCCTCGTGCCTTTCATTGCCAAAATGAAAAAGTGTGTTAAACCACGCCTTGCCATAGCTCCAGAAACGTTCGTATTCCCATTTCGCCATAAAGCCGTTGCCCTCGGACAAATAATTGTCCGGCAAAGTTAACTTGTCTGCAAAATCGGTCTTAATGTTCTTTACGCACTCCAAAGCAAAATCCATACACCACTCGTCTGTTAAATTCCACCTTTCTCCCCAATTAGTGAGTTCTCGACGGAACCATTCAGCGCCTTTTTTCTTCTTCAGGGCTTGCCAACCTGGAATTATTTCACGCAAAGCAAAAAAAATGGCAATTTCTTCGCTATACATCGTTAAATTTTTCGCATATTTCTTGCGACTCTTTTTTAGTGCTCGATCAAACGCGTCTTGATTGCAAAAGAGATAGTCAAACAAAGCCAGCGCCGGTGTGTTTCTGACGTCGGCATGAAAGCCCAATGCGTCCAGATCCATTAGATAATATTTATGATTCTTCGTATGACATAGAAATATCTTGACGGCCAGCTCTAATCCTTCCTGATCGTCTTTCCAGTTTTCAGGGATGGAATCATGTTTAAATAGTTGAGTTAGATCTCTTACGACTTCAGGTTTCAAATCTTTTAATAGCCTTAAGAACAATTCACGCGCTTCCAATGTGGCAGAATTAGGCGTTCTGTCCTTCAATTGCATCTCTCCGCCTAGTCGCAAAGGAGCTATGTTTCCTTTTTTACTTTTCATATGTCCCAAGACCACACACTGATGGATGTTTAACTGTATTGGTTCTTTCTTGAGGAATATTAAATTGCCCTTCAAAAGTAATGGCCTTCTTCTAATCGGCCCGAATGTTTGGCAGTTGATAACCTCTCATTTTCATTCATAACTGCAATTTACTCCATGATTAAATCGTGGAAATAACGGTAAACTAAGGGAAAATTATAGCAACTGAAAGATTGCCGATAAAAGGGAAAACTGCTATCTTTTTGTTACTTTGGATACTATTCATCCGTCCACTTCGGTCACCTAAAGTACCAGTGACTCTTACACTCGAAAAACTCTGGCACGTGTAGGATTTATGCTGAATGACACACTCAATATGAGGCAATAAATAATGAGGTTGACGGTCAGGATGGCGAGATAAAGGTACCATTAACCAGGTCTTAGAAATGCCCAAAATATACGACAACATCGAAAACAGTCTCACAGTCGCTTTAAATGAAACTCTTTCAGTCTCAAGGCGAACAGATTTCTGTGTTGGATATTTCAATCTTCGTGGTTGGAAAGAAATTGCCGACAAGCTTGAAAATTTGTCCGGGGCAGAAGTTAGTGAGAAAAACGAGGACGTTCATCGCATTTGCAGGCTGTTGGTTGGCATGCAAAAGATGCCGATTGAAATCCTTCGCGAGCATTTTTCACGGGATGAAAGTCATCTTCTCGATCAATCTGAGGCTACAAAGCTTAAAAAAAGACTGGCTCTAGAATTCAAGGAACAACTTACCATTGGTACACCAACTGAAAGCGATGAGACGGCCCTTAGAAAATTAAGTAAACAACTTAAAGAAAAAACGGTTGTCGTTAGACTTCACTTACGCTATACCCTTCATGCAAAGCTATATTTGGCCTATAGCGACGACGTAAGAGTTCCTGTGGTTGGTTTCCTAGGCAGTAGTAACTTGACTCTTGCGGGCCTTGCCAAGCAGGGCGAACTCAATATAGACGTCATGGACCAAGATGCCGCACAAAAGCTCGCTAATTGGTTTGACGATCGTTGGAATGACCGCTGGTGTTTCGACATCTCTGATGAATTGATAGAAATCATTGACGAAAGCTGGGCTGCCGACCGATTACTTTCGCCTTATCATGTCTATTTAAAAATGGCCTACCATCTATCGCGTGAAGCTCGAGCTGGTATTAACGAATTTAAGCTGCCGAAAGTATTTCAAACTAAATTGCTCGATTTTCAGCAAAAGGCGGTTCAGGTTGCCGCTCACCATCTTAACAAGCGTGATGGTGTCCTGGTTGGAGACGTTGTTGGTTTGGGAAAAACTATTACCGCCACTGCGCTTGCCAAAATGTTTGAAGATGATTTTTTCCTCGAAACACTGATTATTTGCCCTAAAAACCTTGTTGATATGTGGGAAGAATATGTCCACAAATATCAACTACGCGCCAAAGTTATTTCCCAAAGTCGTGTCCAGACGGTACTACCAAATTTGCGCCGGTATCGAATAGTAATAATTGATGAAAGCCATAATCTACGTAATGACCAAGGAAGTCGGTACCGAGCTATCAAGTCCTATCTGGAGGAAAACGACAGCAAGGTGATCTTGCTGTCTGCAACTCCCTACAATAAGTCATTTGTTGATTTATCGAATCAATTGCGGCTTTTTGTTCCGGACGACAAAGACATTGGTATCAGCCCGGAACGTTACATTGAAGCGTTGGGCGGGCCCGTACAATTTGGGGCTCAGCACACGGAAACATTTGTCCGGAGTATCAAAGCCTTTGAGCGTAGTCATTTTGCAGACGATTGGCGAGAGTTAATGCGTTTATATATGGTGCGTAGAACGCGAAGTTTTATTAAGAACAACTATGCCGAACCGAAAGAGGGTCCAGGACGAAAATATCTGACATTTGCAGATGGCTCACGATCATATTTTCCGGACCGCATCCCAAAAAAGGTTGAATATGCATTCGATCCCAAAGATCCCCGAGATCAGTACGCAAAATTATATTCCTCTACGGTGGTCGAACTTATTAACAACCTTGAATTGCCACGTTATGGTTTATGGCACTTTCTAGATAAAACACCAAAGATCATTCCAACCAAAAATGAAGACGCGATTACCGCAAATTTATCGCGGGCGGGAAAACGATTGATGGGGTTTTGTCGGACGAATCTGTTTAAACGTTTAGAAAGCAGTGGTTTTTCATTTTTGCTTTCATTGAGTCGGCATATCCTGCGTAATTTTATTTTCATTTATGCTCTACAAAACGGGCTACCGGTTCCGATCGGCAAAAAGATTTCACAAAATCTCGATGATTTCTTGGAAGATAGCGACACAGATTCCGACACTAATGAAGATAATTACTTGAATTTACTCTTGGATGAAGAGAAGTACTTTGAACAGGCCGAGAAAGTTTATGAACTATATTCGAGCGAGGCTAATAAACACAAATTCGATTGGATACGAAGTGAACTCTTTCTTTCTGCGCTTAATACCAAACTTCTCAAAGACTGTCGGGAGATCATTAAGGTTCTGCAAATAGGGAAAAATTGGAATCCTGATGAAGATCGTCAGCTTAACGCTCTTTGTGATCTGGTAACTTACACGCATAAAGACGAAAAGGTTCTGATATTTACACAATTTGCCGATACTGCTTATTATCTTGCTGAACAATTGAATAAACGTGGCCTAAAACAAGTGGAATGGGTCACCGGAGATAGCGAGAGCCCGACCCACTCCGCTCATCGTTTTAGCCCACGAAGCAACGATAAACCAGAAATAGCCGGCACCAATGAAGAGATACGGGTGCTCATAAGTACCGACGTTTTAAGCGAAGGTCAAAATTTGCAGGATGCGCATATAATCCTCAATTTTGATCTGCCTTGGGCAATTATCCGTCTTATCCAACGGGCCGGTCGTGTCGATCGTATAGGGCAAAAGGCGGATGAGATTATTTGTTATTCATTCTTACCTGAAGATGGTATCGAAGAAATCATTACGCTAAGAGGCCGTCTAACAAGTCGCATCAAGCAGAATGCCGAAGTTGTGGGTTCCGATGAGACTTTTTTTGATGGTGATCCTGTCAATATTGCAGACTTATATAATGAACGAAGTGGGATCCTCGACGAAGAAGGTGATGACACCGAAGTTGACCTTGCTTCGTACGCATATCAGATCTGGAAAAACGCGACTGACGCTGATCCTGAACTGAATAAGATAATTCCTGATCTGCCCAATGTTATCTATGCCACCAAAGAAAATACCGACAGTCCAGAAAACCAGGGCGTGATTGTGTACACTCGCACCTCAGAGGACAACGATGTTTTGTCCTGGATCAATGAAAACGGCGAAGTAATAACTCAATCTCAATACACCATACTCAAGGCCGCGCAATGTTCAGCCGATACCGAGCCGTTGCACAAGATCCCGAATCATCACGAACTTGTTAAAAAAGGTGTCGATTTTGCCAGGGAGAATGAGAATGTTTCTGGTAGCTCACTTGGTAAGAAAACTGGAGTTAAGTACCGTGTTTATATGCGGCTTGACCGCTATTGCAAGGAAAACGAAGGAACGCTTTTTGTTACGGAACAGCTTAAAAAAGGCGTTGATGATATTTTTAAGTTTCCACTTAAAGATTTCGGCCGGGAAACACTAAACAGGCAGATGAAAGCCGGAATCTCGGATGACCAACTTGCAGAGCTTGTCGTGTCCCTTCGCGAAGACGAGAAATTAGTCATAACCCATGATGAAGAACAACCCATTAAGGCTCCACAGATAATTTGCTCCCTCGGGCTCCGCAATAGGTAAAGACTATGGCGCTGAATAAAAAAGAATTTTCCCAATATATTCGTGAGTTTAATTTCCGCGAGTTGTTTAACGAAATGGGATGGAACACAGACAAAACTTCCGCACCTATTATCGTTGACGACTACGAGTTTACTCTCCGTTCAGTTGCCCAAAAAAGCGGGTTCAGAATACTTGTTTGCGATCCGGATTCAGACGGCGCTATTCCCGATTCCAATACCCGCAAAAAGATCGAAAACAGAGTAACTAAATTATTCCAGGAACATCTCATCATTTTTCAGAATGCCAAAAAGACAGAGCAGATCTGGCAGCTTGTGGTTCGGCAAACCGGAAAGCCGACCAAGGCCACCGAAACGCGCTATAACATCAATCAGGACCCAGAATTGCTTTTCCAACGCGCGGCCGGGATATTCTTCGAACTCGACGAGGAAGAAAACATTACCATTGTTGATGTTACTAAAAGAATTACGGAGAATTTTAATCAAAATGCCGAAACAGTAGTTAAACGCTTCTATACCGATTTCAGTAAACATCACCACTCTTTTTATGGTTTCGTATCTGGTATCGATGATCATATCGATGAGTTCAATGCGAAACAGAAAAAACCCTCCAATAAAACGGAAAATAAAAAGAAGCAATGGTACGTTTCTCTAATGCTAAACCGACTAATGTTCTGTTATTTCATTCAAAAGCAACGCTTTCTTGATAATAATCAAAACTACTTAAAAGAAAAGTTAAAATCGCATCAGGAGAAATACGGCAAAGATAAGTTTTATTCCTTTTACAAGACTTTCATAATGGTTTTATTTCATGACGGCCTGGGCAAGCCTAATCATGATGAAGAACTGATAGAAGAGATCGGTAAAATTCCTTATTTAAACGGGGGGTTATTTGACATTCATGAACTCGAAGATGAGTTCAGAGAAATTGAAATAGAAGATGAGGCGTTTAAGCGCCTTTTTGACTTCTTCGATGAATGGAATTGGCATCTTGATACGCGGAAAGAAGCAAAAGGCAAGGACATAAATCCCGACGTCATTGGTTACATTTTTGAAAAGTATATAAACGATCGCGCACAAATGGGTGCGTATTATACAAAAGAAGACATTACCGGTTACATTAGCAAGAATTGCATTCTGCCTTTTCTTTTCGAGGAAACAAAGCGTAATTATCCCAAGGCCTTTTTGGACTCTTCAGAAATCTGGCAGATGCTTAAAACAAGAGGGGATACTTATATTTATGAGACCGCCAAACATGGCGTAAATGAGCCTCTTCCCGAGGAGATCAAGCTCGGATTAGATAAGGCAAAACCGAACCTCCTTGAGCGTCGAAAGGATTGGAATAAACAGGCGCCAGAAAGTCTCGCCTTATCGACCGAAACCTGGCGCGAGGTTGTCGATCGCCGTGAGCGCTACACAGCAATAAAAACCAAGATAGAAAGCGGCGAGATCGATAGCATAAATAATTTTATTACTTACAACTTAGACATCATTCAATTTGCTGAAGACGTAATCTTTCACACTACAGATCCAAAGTTCTTAGAGGCCTTTTACAAAGCTTTGAACAGCGTAACGATCATTGATCCGACATGCGGTTCTGGTGCATTTTTGTTTGCCGCGATGAACATTCTCGAATCCATGTATGAAAGCTGTATTCAGCGCATGAGGAACTTCATCGAGGACGAAGACCGCCGTAATCGGGACAATATTGAGACATTCGCGCATAAGTTTCAATATTTTCGTGATGTTCTAAACAACATAAAGAGTGAAAAGCATCCGAATCAACAGTATTTTGTTTATAAGAACATAATTCTACACAATCTGTACGGTGTGGACCTGATGAATGAAGCTGTCGAAATCGCCAAGCTTCGACTATTCCTTAAACTTGTCGCCACAGTTGAGGCTGACCAGCGCAAACCTAATTTGGGGCTGGAACCACTGCCTGATATTGATTTTAATATCCGTTCGGGAAATACCTTAGTTGGTTACGCATCACAGCGCGACATTGATGATCTTACGGCACTATTAGTAAGTGACGAGGAAAAAGCAAAGTTACTGGAAGATTGCGATGTCGTAGCCTTGGCATTTAAGCGATACAAGGAAATACAATTGTCGCAGAACTATGATTTCCAGGATTTCAAACTCGCTAAACATGAGTTGAACACTCGTCTGAATAGCCTTAACAAATCGCTCAATAAGACTCTCTTCAAAGAACATTACGAGGGAATGAATTACGGAAACTGGAAAGACTCCCACGAACCGTTTCATTGGTTTGCGGAGTTTTATGAAATTATTCACGATAAAGGTGGGTTTGATGTAATTATTGGTAATCCTCCATATCTGGAAATAAGACAGATAGATTACGAGCCTAAGGATTTGATTACACTGGAGACAAGTGCAGTTCACGCCATGTGTATTGAAAGGAGCCTTCAAATCCTTGGACAGCGCGGCAATATTTCAATGATCGTTCCACTTGCCTTGGTTTCGACACAGCGAATGAAAGTCGTCCAAAATATTCTTGAGAAAGATCGGGATGCCTGGTATTCAAATTATGCGTGGCGGCCGGCCAAACTTTTCGATACGGTAAATCGCGCACTGACTATCTTCGTTTCCACTCCACTGAAAAACGAAAAAACCTATTCGAATAATTATCAAAAGTGGATCTCCGACACACGGGATGCTTTAATGGGTAGCTGTCATTTTATGGAGGTTCCACGAAAACGAAAGTTTTTTTGGGTTCCAAAACTCGGCAGCAACATTGAAGACTCTATACTTGAAAAGTGTCTTAAGGTCCCTAGAACAGTTTCAAGCTTTTCCGCGAGGATTAGCGGCAATAGGATTTATTATCGAACTACAGGTGGGCTTTATTGGAAGGTTTTTACTGATTTTGCGCCCGCTTTTAATGTCAACGGAGTAGCCGGGCATTCAACAAGAGAAACTTCATTTCAGGTTGGTGAGAAAAGTTTTATTCAGCCAATGATTGCTATTCTTAGTAGTAATACTTTTTGGTGGTGGTACACAATTGCTTCTAATCTTCGGGACTTAAACCCTTCTGATATACAAAATTTCCCTGTTCCAGATAGCGCCTTGCGCGATCCTGAGTTAATACAACTTGGCAAGGAATACATAGCAAACTTAAAACGTAATAGCGCAATGCTTGTCCGGGAACAAAAGCAAACGGGGACGACTGAAACCCAATCCTTTAAAATTCAAAAATCTAAGTCAATTATTGACGAAATTGACAAGACGTTAGCATCTCATTATGGCTTTACAGATGAAGAGTTAGATTTCATTATCAACTACGACATCAAATACCGAATGGGCAAAGGACTGGATAACGACGGCGAGGAATAGGAATTATTCTTCAGATAATTTGGTATGGTAAAAGCAAAAGAGGATGTATTTGATCCTCGAACATATATGCAGATGGCGATCGATGAAATGAAGAAATCGATCCCGGAGATTCGTGAGGATGGCAAAATCAGCCCAAAGGTTGGTGCTGTTTTGGTATTTCCCGACGGGTCGGTAGAAACCGCCCATCGTGGTGAATTACGCAATGGGAATCACGCAGAATTTACCCTGCTGGAAAGAAAATGTGTCGGCAAAAAACTTGATGACTGTATTCTCTTTACCACACTTGAGCCTTGCGTAGAACGAAATGAACCGAAACGGGGATGCTGTAAGCATGTTATCAGTGCCCGGATAAAAACTGTATATGTAGGTAAAATTGACTTTGATCCGACGGTTGCAGGCCAAGGCAATAAATATATGGAAGACCGTGATGTTGACGTGATCATGTTCGACCGTGAATTTCAAAAAGAGATAGATGCCGAAAACGCCGAATTTGACAGACAAGCTAAACAACGAGCTAAGAAAACGAAAAAAGAGATCCAAGCCAGCCAGTTACAACAACCCATTCCGAACGCTGATTTTAGTCAGTTCTCGGTCGTAGCATTACAAAAGTTTCTTGACGAGTCCGAACTACAGTATTCGATTGAGGAACCGGAGTTTCAATCTTTTCTCGCGGAGATTGGGGCGATGGAATTCGATGAAAAAAGGAAATCTTATCGACCTACCGGTTTGGGCATTCTGCTTTTCGGGAAGAATCCGCGAGCGACATTTCAAAATGCCTCTTTGAAAGCCTATGTGGAGTACGGTGGGAATAAAATCGAACCGCAAAGCTTTGATCAGGCATTGGTTTTAATCCCCGATTTGGTCGAAGAATGGATCAAAAAAGCACTCCCGGCGTCAAAAGACACTTCTTCTTTTAAACGAAAGAATGTGCCGGCTTTCCCAATTGAAGTACTTCGCGAGGCAGTTCTGAATGCAATCGTCCACCGTGACTATGAAATTGCAGGAGCTAAATCTTCGTTGGAGATAGACGATGAGAAAATAGTCGTCAAAAGTCCGGGGGCGCCGTTACCGTCAATTTCGCTTGAACAACTTAACAAATTTACTGCGCCATCAATTAGCCGAAATCCGGTAATAACCTATGTCTTTAATTTAATGGATTATGTTGAAGAAACTGGTTTTGGAATGAAAACCATCAAGTCGCTAGGCGAGACTTACAAACTTCCATTGCCCGAATATTCTTACAAAGCACCTTTTCTAACGCTAACATTTCCAAGAGATTTTGAGGCCGTCAAAAAAGTTTCTCATCATCCCGAGTTAGCCCAATTAAACGACGAAGAATTAGAAGGTTATGAATATATCAAATTAAAGGGTTCTGTAACTCGAAAGCAATATCAGGAAGCCTTCGAAATTGAGAGCGACAAGAAAGCCGAAAGACATTTGAGAAAAATGACGGATCTTCGCTTAATTCGCAGAATTGGCACCGGTCGGTCAATTTATTACGAAATTATCCCGACATAAAGCGCGACATAATGTCGGGATACGGCCCAAATGTTAGCGATATAGTGCTTTCCCGACACTGTATGCGACGTAATGTCGCACAACTGGAAGTAAATCAAATAAGTGATTCAACCTAAGTTTTAGCTATGGAAGATGTCATTACCTCCTACACTAAGGCCGAATACTACATTGACGGAATCAATGAACCTATAAGGATCGGCGATGAGAACTTAGAAATTAAAGACCTGTTAAAACAAACTGGGACCTCGTCGTGGTGCTTTATCACTGCTTGGAATCCACTTTCAGGTGAACTTTCAGGTGTGGAAAATGTAGAGAGAAATATCAGATTACGTACCGAATTGTCTGAATATCGTGTTCTTGAAGGCGAAGGCAGAGATCCAGGCGGAACCTGGCAGCCCGAGAGGAGCTTTTTCGTTGCAGGAATTTCCCTTAAGGCTGCTAAATCGCTAGCGATCCGATTTGGCCAACGCGCCATTGTATATGGCGAGAGGGACAAACCCGCCAAACTGGTCGAAACGCTTTTTACACAAGGTAAATGCGAACTGATCCGCCTTCCAAAAACGGCATTTCTTTGCAGCCGAAAGATTCCTGCGAGTATTGTGTTGAAATGTTACGATTGGGCCATTGCCCAGCGCGAGGCAGGAAACTGTATCATCAGCGGCTTTCACAGCAAGATAGAAAAAGACGTTCTGCATTACCTGTTGAAAGGTAGTCAGCCAATCATTGTCGCGCTCGCCCGTGGCCTCAAAATGCGCTTGGAACCAGAGCTAGTAAAACCACTTAAAGACGGAAGACTATTGATAATATCGCCTTTTGATTCTACGGTTATTCGTGCCGGTGAGCTAACGGCAAGCATTCGTAACAAACTTATGCTCGATTTGGCCGGTAGCGCTGTAATCGGCCACGCCAGTCCGGGCGGAGCACTCGAAAGATTGATGAAAATAACAGAGCTTTCCCAAATTAAAAACTTATCCATGACGTCAGAATAAATATTATGACTATTGAACCAACCCACATGAATGATCCCGTCTCGACCATGGTCGAACGGTACAAGACACACTTAAAGGACAGCAGGCTTACGGATGAACTTTATAAATGGAAGCTTCTAAAACAGTTTTATGGTAGGCCAAACCTTGATGCGCCGAATCTAGGCGAAGAAATAAAAGGTATTAACTATTATAACTTGATCTACCAAACTCCCAGAGCCGTCATCAAAGACATTGCCGAACGAGCCGGAGACGAATATAGAGAGGCTCTTAAAGCTTTTTTTGATGAAGAGGTCCCATTAGCTGTGCGATTAAATGAGTTTAGAAAAGAAGTGCAGAGGATCTTCGAGAAAATCAAAACGGATGAGAAATTTTCCCCTTACCACGATGAGCGAACAATGGCGACTATGCTTACCTTCCACAACCCGAAAAAGTATACGTTTTACAAGGATTCGTATTATCGAAAATATTGTGATCTCTTGGGCGTTGGGTCGCGAAAAACTGGTGAAAAATATCTTCATTATTTAGAACTGGTCGAAAAACTGGTCACCAATTACATTAAGAAAGACGAAGAACTGCTAGGAGTCGTTGATACCCTTTTATCCGATGATTGTTATCGCGATCCGAATCGCATGATATTAGCTCAGGATGTGTTGTATCAAATGCTTGATAAGGGCGACAAATCCATGCCAGAGATTGTTGAAGAATCTGAGGTTGAACAGCCATCCGCACCTTTTGTTACACACCCCTTAAACACAATCCTCTACGGCCCTCCCGGAACAGGTAAGACATATCACAGCATTGATAAAGCTGTCGAAATCGCCGAGGGGCATCGCGCCTCTGATCATGCGTCTGCCAAGGTTAAGTTTGATGAGCTGCGTTCCAAGGGCCAAATAGAGTTTGTAACCTTTCATCAGAACTACGCTTACGAAGACTTCATGGTCGGAATACGACCGGACGTAGACAATGACCAGCTAAGATTTCATACGCAGAAAGGGGTCTTCTATCAAATAGCTAGGCGAGCGCGTGAAAATTACGATGCATCTTTACTAGGGCGCTCTAGGCGAACATTTGATCAAGTATTTTCCGAATTTGTCGAGCCTCTTGAACGCGGAGAAGCTGTATCCGTAACAATGGCGTCGGGGGGTTCCTATAAGATCACTGACGTGACCGAAACTTCGATTCATTTTGATAAACCATCAGGAACCTCCAAACATACACTTAGCATTTCGACATTAGAGGATACGGTCAATGGTCTAAGAGATCTTAAGACCAACGGACTTAAGCCTTACTACATACCCTTAGTAGAACTTATTCGAGAACGACGGGAAATGGGGCAATCTGCATCCGAACTCAAGAGGTACGTTTTGATAATTGATGAGATCAATCGGGCAAACATATCTAAAGTTTTTGGCGAACTTATCACATTGTTAGAAGAAGACAAACGGCTCGGCGGCGAGAATGAACTTCGAGTCACTTTACCTGATGGCGAAAAAGATTTTAGCGTGCCACCAAATCTTTACTTACTGGGAACAATGAATACTGCTGACAAATCCATCGCTTTGATCGATATAGCTCTGCGGAGACGATTTGATTTCGTTGGATACTATCCGCAGTACGATCAATTGCCGGACGAGGCCGCCAACGTTCTCAGAACGATCAATTCTCATATATTTGAAAAAAAGAAATCGCCTGATTATCTGATTGGCCATGCTTATTTTATGGGTGACGCCTCTTTAGACTCTGTTCTCAGGAACAAGGTTATTCCGCTTCTAACTGAATACTTTGCAGGCAAAACGGACATAATTTCCGAGATCTTTTCCGACACACCTTGGTCTGTTATCTACGATACAGATTTGTTTAGATGGAATATTCTTGAAAAGTAATATGACAACTCTTTTTGAATTTGGCGATTGGGCAAGAATTGGCGGTTCCTATGATCTCAAAAGTCTCTTGCGCGAAATATGGAATCAACGTCTCTTTGTCGATTCGGAGCGGGAATTGACGGAGGACGAGCAGGACACAAAATATCAACCTTACTTAAAGGTTGACGGCAATCAAATTCGGGCCAATAACTTTGTTGGTTTTATTCAGAATGAAAATGATCTAATTGAAATGTATCCCAAGGTCTTTAGACATTTACAAGCTAGGGATGAATCGGTTTTGATCGAAAAGAAAAGTCTAATGCTTCGGCATATCTTCTATTGGTTTAGCTATTGTCGAAAATGGCGATTCCCTTTTACTCAAGCCGATCTTGAAACCATCCACATTGATAAGTTCCCTGAACTTATAATTAACCTGATCTCCAGGCAGTTTCTGGAGACTATATCCAACCAACCCCTCATGCTATATCAGCCTATAGAGGAGGCGTTGCAGACTCCTAGAGGCTCAATAAATTTCAAACGCTACTTAAATAACGGCCTCTCTCATGGAAACTTTCATGTTCTAGATTGCGATCATGAACCATTTTTATTTGATAACAGGGTAAACCGCATTATCAAACATTGCGCGCGGCTTCTAATAACTCAAACAAGATTCGCTGAGAATTTGCGACTTCTTCAAGAGGTGATGTTTGTTCTCGATGATGTCGAGGATGTCGTTTGCACTATTCACGATGTAGAGAATGTTTCGATAAGCACGTTCTTCTCCGATTATGTGCTCATAATTGATACCTGCCGAATAATTCTCGCTCAACAACTGTATTCAAGTAACGCTAATGAGTTGTCGCAATGGTGCTTGTTGTTCCCAATGGAATATATTTTTGAAGATTTTTTCGCCGGGTTTCTTGAAAAGAAATTTAACAACAAGTGGAAAGTAGAATACCAAAAATCAAACTTGAACCTGGTCGATAATCCTCCGGTTTTCCAGATGCAGCATGACATCGTTTTAACCTCAAAAGACGCGTCTCAAAGAAAGGTTATAGTTGATACCAAGTATAAGCTCCGAGAAGCAAATTTTAAGGAAGATAAGAAAAAGGGCGTTTCCCAAAACGATCTTTACCAAATGGTTAGTTATGCCCTGAAACGAGGTTGCACCGAAATATTACTTGTCTATCCTAATATCTCAGAGACGTTGCACGACGGTGACGCGTTTGAGATCATCTCTGGATTCGAGGGTCGTGAAAAAATCAAAATTACGGCGATCGAAATTCCGTTTTGGTCATTCGATGATTTTCAAGGACTCGACAGATCTTTGTTTGAAGCCGTTGAAAGAACTTTGAACGGATTGTAAATATTGCCGGAGGTGATTCAAAGAGATGGTGTCGATTTAGGTGGCTAATCGGGGATAATTTTCTAACCTAAAGTTGTCATGATTCATGCTAAAAAATGTGTGCCAAATGTGTGCCAAATGTTTAAAAGTGGTCAAGATTGAGGCAAATTGAACTAAACGGAAAACACTGGAAAGTTAATATACACAATACTTAGGCAAACTCAGAGAAACTCAAAAACACCCCAAATTGAGAATGGCATTCATGAGGTCAGGGGTTCGATCCCCCTCGTCTCCACCAATAAAATCAATAACTTAGGCAACCATCACGGTTGCCCTTTTCATTTGGTGTGCGAAAACTTTTTATGCGATGAGCCAGCAGTATAAATTTAAAGCCCTCGCCTTTTGCATCTATACACTGGCCGTTCGAGGGCCGCTCAATAATCTCTAGCCATTTCAAAGCAAGGCATGCAGTTTTATGTTTGCAAATGAAATTTTTCATGTTAATCTTCCCGACGCACTAAAGTTTGAACAGGCTGAATAGGATAAAGAACCGATGCTCCCGCAAAGCACCTGGGTCGCAAAAGAATCCGACAACTCCCTGTCGAAGCAATCAAACACAATGAAAAAATGTCCCACATGCAGTCAGACTTTTGCTGATGATATTCTTTTTTGCATCTATGATGCATCGGTATTGATCACGCCGCCGGCCATGCCCCCGTCCGAACAGTTAAACACACCTTCATTGAACTCCGGGGCAAACGCTAAACATCAGGTGAGCCGCCTTTACCTGGTTATAAGTGGAATGGGCCTGGTAATTCTCGGCTTAGGGTTTTCCCTGATCGCCATGTACGGAAACAGGAATGCCGTTGAACCGGGAGTTCAGGCAAATTCGCCGCCCGGACGGGCACAACCATCGGTCCGTCCTCCGTCAGCGGCGGAAACCACTCAGGCTATCCGTGAGGCGCCGTCAAAAACCCCGGCACCCCGCATAAATCTTACGGATGTGGACGGATTTTGGAAAGGCAAATGGAGCACCGATTCAGGCACGATGCTCGACATCGAGTTTACTCTCAGAAGCGTGGGAGATAATCGGGTCGAAGGTCAGATCAAATGGACGATGCGTCGTACTGTCCGGCCGGACAAAAAGGAAAAGATCGGTTTATCGGCGACTGAATACATTCGTGGAAGTTTCGATCCTTCCACGCGCCTCCTAACTGCGAGCGGTTACCGAAAAGATGACCCGAATGATGTTCTTGTAATGTTGGATAACTACCGCTTGACGGTTTCTGAAGACGGACACCACCTTACCGGCGTAGCTCGAAATGGAGGGCGTTGGAATGGCCATCTGGATCTGGACAAAAATTGACGATCATAGATGGATTTGAGAGATAAAATTTTTATGTTTACTATTTGAAATTTTTAGCGTAGAATCTCGCTACCCTAAAACTAAATATCCCAGTTAGCCTCCTAAATCTGATTATTTTGAGCAGATACAACGGCTGTTGTGATTGTTAGATGAGGAGTGATACCCCACATGTACTTCTATGTTTACAAGAACGAACAGAATGTAGGCCCATTGTCTGAAGACGAATTGGTAAATGCGCTTCGGTCAGGCCGCCTTCAGTCCAATGATCTAGGCTGCCGTGTGGGTGAAACTGAGTGGAGAGATCTAGGTATCTTTTTTCCGCTCCTGACGGCCAAGCCGCAAGTTTCATATCAGCCTCCTCCTCCGGTTCATCGACCGCAGCAGCAGGCGCCGGTTGTTGTATATCAACCGCCCGCGGCTAACTACCATTCAGGGCCAACGGATGTTGGACGACTGATGTATTACCAAGCTAATCAGAAGTCGGCATCGACAGCTTATTTGCTGTGGTTCTTTCTTGGTGGATTTAGCGCGCACCGGTTTTATATGGGCAAAACCGGAAGTGCCATCGGGCAGCTACTGTTTTTATGGTGTTCGATACTTCTCTGTTATGTATTGATCGGTTTATTGATCGTGTGGATTCCCTTTCTGTGGATCTTTATTGACTTATTTTTGATCTCAGGCTGGATTCGTGAGCATAACAACAGATTAGTGGCCGAGATAGGCGGCTTTCGATAATCCGCTGTCGGAGATCTTTAGACCCAACGTCCTTAGGGTAAAAGGTAATACAAACCAATTATGTTCATGAACCAGATCATGAGGTCGGTTATTTTGTTTTTCGCGCTGCTTGGCTTAACAGGCTGCAATTCGGGGATCGCTGATCCTCCGCGGTGGGAAGTGGCAAAACCGGTCAAAAAAGAGATCCCGGCAGCCGAAATAAGCCGGGTCACTGACCATCTGGTTGTCTATGTCGACACCAGTGCTAGTATGGCCGGTTATATTTCGCCGAATGGAAAAACGGTATTTGCCGGTGCTCCTGAAGGAACTATCTTTAGCAAGGCTTTGCTTGAGTTGCGCGACGTCGTGACGACAATGAACCCGCAGCCGCAGATCGTTGTCAGAAATATCGATATTAACGTCTCTGCCCCTGTATTCAGTGATCTGGAGTTGTCGAAGGCATCGCTCACCCGGGGTATTTTTGCCGGAAAAAGTACAAATCTTGCCGGTGCGATAAAGAGTTTTACCGAGCCACTTGAAAAAGATTCCGAGGATCAAGCACCTCCCCGGTTCCATATCCTCGTAACCGACGGGGTCCAGTCGTCTGACAAGGATGATGCCGATGTATCGTGTGCGAAAGGCTCCGATTCCAGATGCGTCAAGAAGCAATTGCTCGAATTGATCAACAAGGGATGGGGCGGAGTTGTTCTCGGCATGCGAAGTGAGTTTAACGGCAACGTTTACTCGGAGGTTACGCACAAGGCAGTACCGTTCGTTTCCGGTAAAGACGTGAACAAGTTTCGCCCATTCTATTTATATGTTTTTTCTCCTGATCGAGCGGGTTTGAACAAATTGGTCGAGTCCTTGCGAGAGAGGCTTGCACCTCTCGGACATAAAGACGCATTTCGCGAATTTGCTCTGACTACGGAGTATTCGAACGGGATCGAAGCGATCGAAGTTCGACAAGAGAAAGAAACCGAGGATTTGCTTCAAGTAAAGCAGTTGGAGAAAGGGAAGGACGGTACGCCGCGAATCCAGGTCAAGGTCGGACTCGACACGGAAAACAAGGGAAAGAAGCAGTTTATCGTCAGTATAAAGCCAGCCTGGACCGCGCACGCGATCGCCGGCGGCTCGCCCAATGAATTAGCGACGACGATAAAATGGGAACTTCAGCCGATATATCCTGAAAAAGAAAAGGATGAAAAAGAAAAGGACAAGACTCGATACCCGGAATTTAGTCTGGTTAAGCAGGAAGCCAAGGAAGGGAATGTCGAGTTAACGTTCGATGCGGGATGGGCTAAGGCCCCCGGCGGCAGAGACTGGAGAATGTATCAGATCGTCGGAAAACTTGATGTGGAACGAAAAGCGCTGCCATGGGTATCGGCCTGGACGACCAACCTTGATTCCATGCCGGACAACGCCAATAAGACATTAAATCTTGAAAGTTCGTTAGCGAATCTTTGGGATAACTCGGCCCTGGAAAACTACATAGTTGCCGAGATCACCGTCCGGATCGGCCAAAAGTAAAGGAGTAGAAAATGCTTGCTTTTTTCCTGGAGAATGACTTTCTTCGCATATTTATCGACAACGTCGAACCCGACGATTGGGCTGATACAGCATTTAGTTGGGTGCTGGTGGCGATCGTCGTAGCGGTTTTGGTGGCGGGAGGTGTTTTTGCGTTCAAGGCGGCTCGTAAATCTACGGCCGGCATCGCAAGGAAAAAAATATGGACGCGAGGCCGTACATGGCTGTTGATCTTCATAGGTATCTTTCCGATATTTCTGGCGCTCATACTGATTTGGTACATGTCGCGGGATTACTACAATTTTATCCAGGTTGGCGGTTTGCTTAAGGGTACTCTCTTTGCGTGGCTGGTATATCTGGCAGTGATGGTGGCCGGTCATTTGATCAGCCCCTGGCGGCGCGAACTTGTTTAAGGACTTTTAATAAATGAAACACGTATTTATTGCAATTGGCGGAAGCGGGACAAAGGTGGCCGAGGCTTTGGTAAGACTCCTAGGTATAGGTTTTCCTACCCGAAAAGGTGCAAATGGGATCGTCACAAGTGCCGGAGACAATCTTCAGATCTGGCGACTTGACCCTGATAGAAGTTCCGGAGCGTCTGAGGATCTGAATCAGGCATTGCAGGAATATCGCAGGCTCCAGAGCTGTCTTAGCGATAACGACGAGATACGGACACTTGCCCAAAGCAATTGGGCCATGGACATCGAAACTTCCGTCCGGCACCTTGACCCCTTGGACTTGCCGATGGAAAACGAGAACGATAATGTCCTGAAAACGTTACGGGGGGTGCTTGATTCTCGACACAACCGCAATGGACAGAACGTCAATTCCTCGGCCTCCTTATTAGCGCCCTTCTACGAAACCAAAGATCTGGATGTGCAGATCGACCGGGGTTTTTATCAAAAGCCTTTTATCGGTTCGGCTATTATGTCGATCTTTGCTAAATCTCTGGAGGATGACGCCACCCCTGGAGGCCGTGCCGCTGGGCTTACTTCCTATAGCAATACTCCAACAAATTTCTTTTTGTGTGGGAGCCTTCATGGAGGAACCGGGGCATGCGGTGTGCCCGTGGTGGCAAATTTTCTAAAGAACCGCAAGGATCAAAATACCGGATGGGGTTGGCGTATCGGCGGTTGCCTGTTGGCGCCTTATGTTACTCCGCCAAATCCTCCTTTTAACGCGCTCGAAGAAGGTGTCGACTTCAACGAACGCGATATAAGTCAATATATTGAACGCTTTGGAAATGAGCCAGCCTTTACCGGTATGACGCCCGAAGAGAAGCACGAACTGGTTAAACAGATCTTGCAAGGCTTTTATGCCGACCCCGAAGATATGGAAGCACGCGCTAAACAAGGTTTGGCATATTATCGCGATCATAGCGCGGATTATTTTGACGAACTTTATCTGGTCGGAAAACCCAATCCAAACAAATTGAAAACATGGAGCAATGGCGGAGCGACGCAAAGAAATCCGCTTAATTCGGCAGAAGTTGTCGCAGCGCTGGCGGCTTTGAACTTTTTCTCCCTGGCGAATACCGGAAACCAGAAGTCTTATGTCATCGGCAGCTCTGCGGAAGATGTGCCAGCGGAGGATATGCGTGTGAGCCATTTGCCTTCGTATAAGGTCGAAGGAGTGGAAATAGACGCAGAAAAAGTGATGCTCGCAACCGCACTTCTTAGTCACCTGGTGCAGTATCAGATTCCATGGGATAACGTCCGTGCGTCGATTAAGGATTTCCAACTGGGCAAGTTCTACGAAGATAAAGAAAACCGTATCGCGCCCGACAAGGCGAGTTTCGCTGAGGCTCTTAGGCTTATCTCCATATCGCTCCAGAATTTGACCCGCGGAAATCATGAGAATTTCCCGACTGGTTGGAGCAGCAGCGATGCTCATGAGATGTCGAAATACCTCGCATCCGACCCGATTTCCAAAAACGATGTAGAGAAGAAACTGACAAAGAAATGGCTTGGTAGTGAGGCGAAAGGATCGTTGACGCTGGGGAATTCAGCCGCTAAATTCACAACACAGGAATTCGGAAAATGGTGTCCAGCGGGCGATCAGTTTACCCGTGGCGATTACTTGCGTCATGTATGGGCTGAGATATTCAGAAGATGCCAGACACAACTTGGAACCTAGGGCGTGTTTGACAGCTATTTGGGAAAGTAATTCTATGAAGCAATGCCCGACCTGTAATAAGGCGTACGACGATTCTTTGAAATTCTGCCTTGCAGACGGTACCGCTTTGCCAACAGTCTACGAATCAACTGGGATTCACCCCCAGGCGAATTCCAATGAGCAGAACATGAATTCGCGGCAACGGCCGAAACCTACGTACTTGTACGTGGCATTTGCCGCGGTATTTCTTCTGATCGGTATCTTATTGTCATTACTCATTCGACTTGATTCAAGCATTTTCACAAACACTAAAAGTAAGATTCCCGCGAATGATTCTGACTCAGCCGCCACGCAAACGAGCAATGGAATTGAACTCTCTCGTAATATCGCGTATTCGCCGTCGAACAACATACCCAGTAATTCGACACCTCTGACCACAATCTCTACTCCCAATACAGAGGTAATAAAACGCGACATTTCCAATCGAATCAATAGTTGGAAAAAAGCTAGTGAAGCACGCGATTTGAATTTATACATGCAAAGTTATGCCGAGACCGTTGATTACTATAAGAAAACGTCTGCCAGCAAGAGCTTTGTGCAGAATGATAAACAACGAGCTTTTTCGAAATTTGATTCGATCTCCTTGAAAATCGACATTGTGAGTATTACGCCCGATTCAAGCGGCAATCAGGCAGATGTTCTAATCGACAAGGAATGGCTTTTTCAGGGTGGCGGTTACCTTTCTGGAAAAGTTCGGCAACGGCTGCAGTTTAGAACGATCGGTGGTGAATGGTTGATTACTGGGGAAAAAGACCTAAGAGTTTATTACGTAAATAAGTGAGCGAAACTATGCCTACTCGCTTCAGTGAAGAAGTGAGGCTTCGGCATTACTTATATATATATAGCGAGCCGAGAAAGTAAAACGTATTTTCGAAATGAAACAGCAAGACGTTTAAGGAATCAATATGGCAAGAGATTTTCTAAATTCAGGAATTTTGGGTGCAAATGTAGCCGCGGGCGGGCGAGGCTTCCGTGCGATCAATACAGACAATTTACCGGTCCCAGAATACGACGGACGTTATTTTGAAACATTTCCCACGGTTTGGGCAAACGCGTATGCGTTCCGCAAGGAGTTGGAAGCGGGCTCGCCGGAAGCCGTCGGTGAATGGTTCACTTTGTTTCTTCTTCATTACTTCGGCGTTCTCCATCTCGAGAACTTTGACCAGCGAGTAATTCAAAAAGAATTCGACAAAGACCTTTGGCTGGCCTACACTGGAACATATCCTCGCAGCCGCGATGAAGGCGAGTTGCAGTCGATCGGGATATTGCAAACTACCGATCGCGCGGTGGTTGGGGCATATTACCCACAGATAATTTTTTTCCCAAGCCGAGGACGCGACACTTGGTTGGCAAGTGAAAGCCTGAAACCGTACCTGGAAAATAATCGCCTGTCTTGGGATAAGTCGTCCGCCCTTCTCCTGGAATCCGATCATTACAAAAACGAGTTTCACGTTCATTTGCGTTCGATACCGAATATTCTTCCGCGTCGTGATCTTAAGGAGCTGACGGAAGCATTCTGCAACCAGCGTTTTGGAGCGTTTTATGGCCAAGCAAGAACTCTGTCTCCTCACCCCGGTGGATGGGAAACCCGGATTCCAAAAGAGATCGATCCTAAAGAACTTTTACTCGAATATCCCTTACAGCAGTCGAATAAAAATGGCGGCAAAACATACTATTTGCTTACGGATCTTGACCTAAGTTATCAGCCGCCCTGGATGAAAACCAAAATCTCACCGGAGTTGCCGGCACCGGTGGATTTCATGCGTAGCGGCCCGCGTCAGATCACCGTTGAATTTGCCGGAAAAAAACATATCTGCATGTTGTCAGAAGATGATGAAATTTTACTCGTCAAGAATCTTTTTTTGAGTCATGCGCCTTTTTTCTGCAAGGTCCCGCGCGAAACAGAGACCTTTGCAACCCGCATTAGCTTTAAACATGAGGTTGCCTTACAAGACAATACAATTCGCCCGCAAGAAAAGGCCATCTGTCTTGCGCCCCTACAGCATGAATTCTTTCAGGAATTTCCTGAGGTATTCAAAGAAATGAAAATGGTTAGGGCGGAACCTACTCCGGACGGTGGGGTCCAATGGACCGTAGGAATACTCGGCCACGAAGTGTTTTGGAAATCTAAACCTATATTACTTGCCAACCTGGCAACGACTAATACACTCTCGATCTACCCGCCAAAGGTTTCACCTCAATGGAAACTATATGTCGCTCACGGTACGGGCAACAAGGAAACAAGTGGAAGATGGCAATTGATCGATGAGAATGGAAACCTAGGCCAGCCCGTGGAGCTTGAGGAAGAGGAATATCTCAGCATACTTCAGCCCAAGGGCGAAGGCCCAAACCGTCCGAAAGCGATGCTTTTCAAAGACGCTGCGGAAAAGGAGCGCGGGATAATGTTTCTCGCTGACTTCGATAACGTTGACCTGGACAGCGATCAGACGGCCAGCCTGGCGGTCGACTTCGGGACAAGTAATACATGCCTTGCCATAAAAGTTAAAGATAGAAATGCGGAGGTGCTTGATTTCTCGCTTAGTCCGCTCCCCCTTTGGGGACAGACGACGCATTTGGAAAATCCCGGATTCATTCCAAAAAAATGGGGCGGCAAGCGCGGTTTCTTTCCCTCTATTCTTCTTTCCCGTAAATTTGACGACCGGCTTCCGAATATCGCTCCGGAAAATTTGCTCCTCGAGCACTTATTTAAGGTCGACATTCCAAGCCTTCATAAAGGTATAAATACACCTTTTGTAACTGGCGCGTTTAACGCGGATTGGCGGACCCACAGCAATTTGAAATGGAATACCGATACGCGCACGCCCTGGCGGTCGCTATTTCTCGAACTGATCATGATGTATGGACATGCCGAGGTGTTCTTCAATCGGAATGCGCGTATCGAAGACTACGTATTCACGTACCCGCTAGCCTTTTCCGAAGATTATGGTGATACATACCATAACAAAGCTCAAGAGGCATTGCGGAAAATACGTCACTACTGCTATGGAGAAGACCGTTTGGCTGATGTTAATTCGATGTATCGCAAAGTGGACGAAAGCACTGCCATCGCCCGGTCTACCAGCAGCGAGGGTATGCGCGGCCGTCTTGAAGTTTTCGTCGATATCGGCGGCGGCACGGCGGATATGGCCATCCGGCATCAAAATGAATTTTTGGTGCTTGATAGCGTAAGGGTAGCAGGCAAGTCTTATTTCGAATTCGCAAAAAAGAACTTTGGAAAAAATATTAAGCTCCCCGGGGCGATGGATTTTCGAAAAAACATGGCCCGGGTAGTTTATGGTAAAGCCGATGACTTCGAGCTGACGGACATGGGTAGCCTGGCAAATGACCTCGGCGCTTTTTATGCGGTAGAGGTTAATGAACTGGACGAAGACGCATTCCGCGAGGCTGAAGAAAATGTATTGAGACAGAGAATGGGTGACGTATCTTACCAACGGTATCGTTCCCGTCTGTTCTTTTATCATCTACTCACCTACGCGTTGCTGCAGGCCTGTGCGACGGTGATTGATCAAAAGATAGTGCTAAACAATGGCATCAATTTGATTCTCGGCGGAAATGGATGGGGCCTCCTGCTTTTTGCGGAACTTCCGCGAAAATCCTCGGTTCTTTTACGTGAGGCAAAAGACATTTTGAATCTTTTGAAGGAAAAACTCGCCGCCGAAATCTCTGACGAAGAAAAACCGCTTCTCGAAAAGATTTATATCGAAAGTGTCGACCTGCTTAATGAGGAAAGCCTGAGTCATGCCAAGACCAGCGTCGCCCTTGGGGCTTTATTCGACGGATCGAGAAATACTTCGGTATCCGACACCGAACCGTTTGCCGGAATTACCGTCCGCGACCTTGAGATCAATGGCTCGGAACCGAAAACTGTGCGCTGGTGTGAGCGCTGGAGCTACGATAACTTCCGGGATAAATTCGGCCGGTTTGAAGCCATAAAAAATCGCAAATTTAATCAACCGGATGAACTTAAGGATCCGATCGACAAAACGCTGGGCGTGTTTACGGCAGTTGGAAACTCGAGCAATTTCGGAAGAGATAATTCGCCGGATGGGCTCTGGATGAAACTGAACTCACAGATCGTCAAGAGCGTGACCGATAAGCTTCAGACCGAAGGCACCAGATTGAATCTTAACCCGATCAACTATTTCTTATCTGAAATTTTATATCCGGCCGATGCTGTTAATAGCCTGCTTGATAAACTTGCCGACACCAATCTGAACGGCGGCGAAGAAGGGGAGGATTAAGCGATGAAAAAAGCAACACTTCTTTTGTTGAGCATATTTTTGCTGATTGGTTTCTGTGTTAACGCGTTTTCTGCTGGCACAGCTTCGATAGATACGCCTTCCCCCACGCCATTAAAGGTCAGGGAAACTACTGCGACCACAGGGGTCCGTGAAGGCGGCGGTGCAGAAGATTTGCAAAAGCGTGTATTACGGGAAGTTTCGGAAATAGAACAACTCGCCAAAAACCTTCCACCGAATGGTCCAAGAAAAGATGATAGAGCAAATCTTATTAGGGAGATTCAAACGGTAAAATTACAGCTGACTGGAAGGAAGCCTGCAAGTCCTGAGACAGTTGAAAACATTCAGAGACAACTTCCTGAATTTCGCGAGCGTCATCGATCACTTAAAAATCCGCTCACTCAAGCAAATATAGCCTCCGATCCCACTCCAACGGCAACTCCTGAACCAACCCAATCACCTAAACCGACTACTGTTAAAGAACAAAATGAACCCTTCAACCTTTGGGAATGGGTCATATACGGTGTAGTCGGCCTGGTCATTCTTGCCGGCATCGGCGTCGGTATTTATTTCCTTTTGAAATATAGGGAGCAGGAAAAGGCGAAATTACAGGGATCCTTCAACAGTCTCAAGGCCCGTGACAAAGAGCTTGGCATTAAGCTCGAAGGTTTTCAGAAAGTGGTAACCGATCTCAGCCAGCAAGTAGCACAGCAAAAATCCGAGATACTCAAACTCAAGCAGGGACTGGCAACCCAATCTGCCGCGTCGCCTTCATTTTCGACGCCAGCGTTCGATGTTCCACGAGAACAGCCTCGTTTTCCCGTTGCGGTTGATGACTACCTTACTCGCATCGGACAGGCTAAGCGGCCTGTCAAATACGATTATAAAGAGCGCTTGCTTGTGATGGATCCGACAGAGGAGGGTAATTTGCTGCTCGTACAGGATGAAGGCCGTCTTTACGTCGTTCCCAGCTTTACCACTCTTTCCACCAAAAGTGATTACACCACTTATCTGGAGCGGTATTACAACTGCGCCAAACCGATGGCTGGTACCATCTGGATCCGCGAGCCCGCTGGCGCGACCAAGTCCGGTACCGGTTGGCAGATAACATCCAAGGGTGACCTGGAAGTTCGTTGACCGATATGTCCGACAAAAAAACTCTCCGCATTTTCTGTCCCGTCCACGAAGCTTCCTTCGAGGCTGCCAATGCTCCCAAAATTCTCTGTGAGATAACCGGGCATGCCCTTTCGTCGAATTTTCCTAGTGCAGAGTTTTGGGAGTATTGCTGCACCTGCGATACATTTTCGCCGAGTAGATTGGATAAGGGTGAAAGGGCTCGGACCGTTTGTTTCAGCTGCCAGAATGAGATTTCGAGATATTTTATCTGCGCCCACTGCAAGACGGTCAGCTTTGTAAGCGATAAACCCGCAAAGGGCCAAACCTATTTTATTCCCGAGCAGGGTATTGAGCCATCCTGTCCTGGCTGTGGAACGTCGAAACAAAGCCGCGCGATGATCCGCCACGATTGTAGTGAAGCCGGGGCGGGATTTCTCACAGAGCTCGAAACTTGCCCATTCTGCCTTGAGAAAACGTCGGAGGGATTTGTGCTGCCCACCCGACCTTCTGTGCGCGAAGAAACCGGGGCTTGTCCGAATTGTCATGCGATCAATCCGCCGTCCGCCGTCTTTTGCGGAAAATGCAAATATCACCTCCGTCCTGATATCGAAGTTGCGAATCCCGGCTCGGATATCAGCAAAACCCAGGCGCTCGGTTCGCTATGCCCTAATTGTAGTACTCCGGTTCGTCCGGGATTTCCTTTTTGCGGCGAATGCGGACAAGCGGTAAAAATGACCGGTGACTTTCCGCTCCCTCCACCACCCCCCCCGCCAAACAGGACTGGGCGTTTAGCAAATTCCTTTATGGCAGATCTCGACAATGGAGAAGAAGAGGCGTATCAAGCGGAAAAGCTTCGAAGCGAATCGACTTCTATTACGGGCAAACTCGGTGGCCCAGATGCCGTCACATCAATTCTTAAAGAGCCAGCTTTCAAAGTAATCGCCTTTACTGTTGGTGGGATTATATTATTCGCTATTTTGATCGTGGCGATCAGTTCAAGAACGGGAGGTACAGATCCCTCTAACAACCAGTCCCGCAATACAACGGTCAACGTTACGAACACCGCCGCCAACACTGCGCGAATTGGGGCAAACACTATAGCAAACGGGCCGAAAGCTGCTGTGAATTCAAACAACATAAACTCCAATATTCGCCCTTCAAACGGTGGCCCCCTGGTTGGAAGAACCGGTACTTTAGGTTGGGATAGTGCTCTTAGAGAGTTTCCGCAAAAAGATTCGGTGAGACTGGGAGTTCATTACAAAGGCGCTTCATTTGAGGTTCTGGATGTTGCGGAAAATATTCCAAACGACGAAGGCGGTGTGTCCAGGTGGTACCAAATTAAAGTCGTTCGATACGGTAAGAGTGTAGACCCGAGTAACGAAGGTCTAGGCAAGGATCCCGGTAGCGGTGACATCGGATGGGTGAATGGAATCACATATGTTTGGAAAGGCCCAAATCGTGATCGTAAAGTCAAAGAAAAAATAATACTTCTCGACTGAGTAGGAGATTTGAATGCGTATTTTTTGTCCCACACACGAAGCCTCCTTCGAGACAGACTGACGCTCCAAAAATTCTTTGCGAAATAACCGGACACACGCTTTCATCCGATTTTCCGCACGCCGAATTTTGGGAATTTTGCTGTAACTGCGGCACGTTTTCCCCAAGCAAACTCGGACGGGGTGAAAAGGCGCGAACGGTATGTTTCAGTTGCGAGAATGAAGTGTCGAAACGCTCCTTATGCCCTTCGTGCAAGATCGTAAGCTTTGAATGCGCCACGCAAGCTAAAGGAAGAAACTACTTCGTAACGCCGAGCGGAATTGAACCCGAGTGTCCCGGATGCCGGAGTATTACCGCAGCGGAAGTTGTCCGGCACGAATGTGCGGATATAGAGGCGGCTATTTACATTGCAGTTGGATCGTGTTCGTTTTGTCTTGAAAAAATCGTGGAGGTGAACGCGTCGACTCCAATAATCGGAGATCATTGTCCTCAGTGCCGGGCGCCCGTCGTTTCAGGCGCGGCATTTTGCGGGCAATGCAAATATCAGTTGCGGAGCGATATCTCTACCGAAAAACTGGGAACCGACGTTACCAGGCCGCAATTGCTCGGATCATTTTGTCCGAATTGCAGTACGCCGATATCACTCGGTTCCGCGTATTGTGTGGAGTGCGGACAGGCTGTCAGATCGGAGATGTTACCGCCTCCACCGCCACCTCCTCCACCTCCACCTCCGGCTTCAAATTCCGCGAATCTGCCTCCTGTATCGGCTTTGCCAACGAAGGTTCTCGTAGGGCTGGTGGGAGGGGTTTTTCTCATTGTGCTAATTGTCATTGGGATCAACAGCAATCTTAATAGAAGTCCTTCCACAAACAGCGGCGATCGCACTCCCTTGCCCGGATCTACATCGTCGGCGGCCAATCGTAGTTCGGCGAGTAACACAAATTCCATTGCTTTGTCAGAAAATGTCGAACACAAATTCTCCGGAACGATCGGGGCGAGAAATTTGAAATTTTCGATCTCACTAACCAGAAGCGACAACCAAATCACAGGCAAGGCCGAGACCCCGGGGAGTTGGGACAAGCTTGTCGGCACCATTGATAGTAACGGCAACTTTGATCTTGCCGGTTACCAAAGAGGAGATATGGACCTGAACACCGGCCAATACACGGGGCAAATATACGGCAGTGGAACGATATCGGGCAGGTGGAGCGACGGTACTAACGGATCGGATTTTACTGTTTACAAACAATAGATAGGCGTTTGATCGAAAGTTAACCTGGCCTTCTTCCATATTCACAGGTACTGCGTGAGGAGCTGCATTTTCAATTCCTTTGCTATGAAAAAATTCTTAGTAATCGCTATTTTTTTCCTCTCGGCCTGCTCAGGGTCTTACGTCCCCCTGGAGCGGCCGACTGATCCGATCGTCGGCGAGATCAATGTCATCCCCCAACCGAACTCCATCAAACGCATAGGCGGACAATTTGAATTAGATTGGGAAACCAAGATCGTGGCCGTCGATCAACGGGGCGTACAGGCCGCGGCGGTTCTTAATGAAGTATTGCGGCAAAACTATGGCTTCACGCTCGACTTAGCCCGGCAAGATAATTTATCGAATTCGATCAAACTTCTGGCCGCCACTCCTGCCGATGGACTCGGCCAGGAAACATACTTTCTCCGTGTTGAGCCGGAGTCCGTCCAGATCATAGGCTACGAACAAGGCTTATTCTATGGAATACAAACACTAAGTCAGCTGCTTCCGACCGACTTTGATGGCAAGGTGACAATACCTGCCGTCGAAATACTTGATACACCTCGCTTTCCTTACAGAGGAATGCACCTGGATGTTGCCCGTCATTTCATGCCAGTTGAGTTCATAAAAAAGTTCATCGGGATTATCTCCCGCTATAAGTACAATTATTTCCACTGGCATCTTACTGACGACCAGGGTTGGCGGATCGAGATTAGGAATTATCCGCAATTAACTGAAATAGGATCGAAACGCCGGGAGTCAATGGTTGGCAAGGAGGAAGTGCCGTACATTGGCGATCGCACCCCGGTTGGAGGTTATTATACTCATGAACAAATTCGGGAGATCGTAGCTTTTGCCAAGTCAAAACACATAACAATAATCCCGGAGATCGACATGCCTGGCCACGCTGCTGCAGCGGTAGCGTCCTATCCTGAGCTCGGATGCCGCGACCGGTATCCTTCCGGCGTACCGACAACCTGGAAGGCTTCAGCCAATGTGCTTTGCCCAAAAGAGCAAACCTTTCAATTTATTAAAGACGTTATTGCCGAGGTCGCAGAACTTTTTCCTGACTCGCCGTACATCCATGTGGGCGGAGATGAGGTTAATACAGATCAATGGCGAGAATCGCCCGTGGTAGCCGCTCTTATGAAGAGGGAAAACCTGCGGAACGACATTGAAGTTCGAAGTTGGTTTATGCGACGGGTCGCAGATGTCGTTCGCGCGCAGGGTAAAAGAATGATCGGGTGGGATGAAATCGTCGATGGTGTTCCGCCGCCGGATGCAACGGTAATGTCCTGGCGTGGTGATGCAGGCGGCATCGCAGCAGCGCGAGCAAGGCTGCCGGTTATAATGTCACCTTACAAATTTACTTATTTCGACCGCTTGCAGGGTGATCCGGCCTTTGAGCCCCTCAGTATTCAGCCGATCGTTCCGCTCGAGAAGGTCTATAGCTTTGAGCCGGTGCCGTCCGCGCTGACCGAGGCGGAGTCTCGTTACGTAATCGGTGCCCAAGCCTGCCTTTGGACCGAATTTATTAAAAAGCCCGAGAACCTGGAATACATGGCATTCCCCCGGGCTTTGGCTCTAGCGGAAGTACTCTGGTCGAATCCCGAGAATCGAAATTATGCCCATTTTACGAAACGCATGTTTATCGAGTTTCGATGGCTCGATCGCGAAAATGTAAATTACCGGCTGCCAGCTCCCCTTGGTTTTCGTGACCGGGACCTTTCGGCGGATGAGGATGCCGTCGTCGATCTGAAGTCACCCACTAAAGATGGAAAGATCTATTACACGCTCGATGGTACTACTCCGAACCCGGATTCTAATCTTTATGAGCGGCCGTTTATCCTCCCGATCGCGCTAGATCAGGAAATAGTTCTCAAGGTCAAAATAATTGCCGGGGATAATCGCGAGAGCGCGGTTTCTACCGCCAGGTATGTTCGACGGCCAAAGCCGTTCATTGTTAGAGGTAAATGAAATATGTTGCTAACTCCCAAATTTGTTGCTTTTGCCATCTGCCTTTATGTATTGCTTTTATGTGGTTGCGGTCGGAGCGAATCTCGTCTTACCGAATTTCTGCCATCGAATAGCAATATGATCATTCTTATTAACTGGTCGGCTGTAAGGAAAGACCCGGGATTGAAGCGGGTTATCAATAGCCAGATCTACGAGTCTCAAATTAGGCGTTTCGGTATCGATGAGTCAGAGCTCAGCGAATTGGCGGTTTTTGGAATCATCCGGGCGGAAACACAAGGCGGCCTGATATTTCGCGGTAACTTTGAGGCCCGCCGGGTTCTTGCTTCACTGAAATCACAGGGTTGGAGCGAAGACTCGGTTGAAGGACGCAAGGTTTATTCGAGCGGTAAGGATTACGCGGCAGCGCCGGATGACAATATGCTAGTCGCCGGGACCCGTGAAGGTGTTTCTGCATCCTTGCGCACCCTGAAAAGTTCCAAGGAGAGTTTGAGCACCTCCGCCTCATTTAAAAAGATGCGTGCAACGCTCTCCTCCGGCAAGAGCCCGATCACCGCCTATATGCTGGCCCCTGATAATAGTATAGAGATAATGGATTCCGCGTTGTCGATCGCAGGCGGCACTTTATCTCTTTTTGACGCGAGCGGAATTGCCGATATCTTAAAAAGGCTAAACATTGCGAGCGGTATTGGTTTTTCTATCGCCCGAGGTAAAAATGCAAATTGTGCCGTTAGCTTTTCCGTACTTTTGCGTGATGAAAAGACCGCGGAGATCGCCGCCGATTCACTGAGCATATTAAAGGAATTATCTGCAATCGCATCCTCAGTCAGTAAGAAGGATGAACAGGCTATTCGGGATTTTACCGTCACCCGGGAAAAAGAGGTTCTCCTTCTAAAGATGCAAATGCCGGAAAGTGCCTTTAACGCTGCAAACCCATCTACTCCATAGTTCAACCCAATCATTTCTACTAATAAGCTAAATACTAGCCTAACTACTAAAGTAGCACTTCTATTTCATGTTTTGGTAGAGTAAAGATTCGAGTCTGTCGGTGGCATCTCGCTGCATGCTAGGTAGAACATGACTTAGGTATCCAAAGTCATTTTGACGCTTGTATGGCCCAATCTTTCCGCTACGATCTTTGGGTCAGGGTTCGATCCTTTGTCTCCACCAATAAGGCTGAGAAGTAGGGGGAGGGCTTATCCTGGAATTTATCGACAATAACTTGGCGAATATTCCGGACTCGAACCGCGTGATCGATGAGTCGACTTTTTTGGAGTGCGAAACAACTCGAAGTATTCGCAAACTCTGCGAAGAATAAAATATTCCTGCAGATAAGGTAATCGAAATAATCAGCGACTATCTGTTTACGGAAAGGAAACTCTTACCGAATACCATCATTAATTTGCTCCCGACAAAACCGAAACTGCTCGAGCGTAAGCCGCAAATCGAACGGATCGCGAACAAAATTCTTAACTTCGTCGACATATTTATTAACGGTATGTGAGGAGTCCTGAGGCCCAGTAAAACCTTAAAGGTAGATCTATGAGGCGAATGAAACTCACCTTTTTTTGCAGATCAACCGCCGCTCAGCGCAGGCTGCTATTTAGTTTAGATAAAATATCCGAACCGGGGCATAGATCGGCGGCTCCCAAAGAATTAAGCGGGTTATCGGTAGTTTGAACCAGTTCGTGCAGATCTTTTGAGTTTTCATCCAGATAGAGCAAGCCGGTCAATATCTCGTCTTTCGCCCGCGCCTTCATCATGGCGTTCGCCGCGGAAACACGGTCAAGCGGGTCCCAGTCTTTAGCGAGTTTGCGCAGGTGAATACTTGTACCGTCGTGCATGGTCAGATCCTCGACACTTCCGGATTCGTAGTTAGCAGTGATCTCGCGCATCAGCGGAACAAAATCAACCAGCGCGGTCGTTTCCATGTGTTCGCGGACGTAATCATAAGATTTTGTCGAACCCGGATTGTTGTTGAAAGTAACGCAAGGCGAGATGACATTGAGGAACGCAAAACCTTTATGATGTATCGCGGCCTTGAGCAGCGGTACAAGTTGTTCTTTGTCGCCGGAAAAACTCTGCGCGACAAAAGTTGCGCCGAGCTCGATGGCAAGGCTCGCCAGATCGATCGCTTCGAACAGATTTACCGAACCCGCTTTGCTCTTCGAACCGGCATCGGCGGTGGCGGAATCCTGGCCCTTGGTCAATCCGTAACAGCCGTTGTTCATCACCAGGTAGACCATGTTCAGATTGCGGCGAATGACGTGAACGAATTGGCCCATCCCGATCGACGCCGAATCTCCGTCGCCCGACACACCCAAATAGATCAGATCGCGGTTTGCCAGGTTGGCGCCCGTCGCCACCGAAGGCATCCGGCCGTGCACTGAGTTAAAGCCATGCGAATTCGACAGAAAGTAGGCCGGCGATTTTGACGAACAGCCGATGCCGGAAAGCTTCGCCACCTTGTGCGGCTCAATGCTCATCTCCCAGCAGGCCTGCGAGATCGCCGCGTTGATGGAATCATGTCCACAGCCGGCGCAGAGCGTCGAAAGCGAGCCTTCGTAATAATCGACCGTGTAGCCGAGCTCGTTTTTCGGCAATGCCGGGTGCCTGAATGTTGATCTAACGTATGTCATTGTATCTCCGGATAAAGAAATTGCCGTTAAAGCGATTGTAATTTGTTTATTGTAAAAAGTGAAGATTAGGTACCCCGAGGCTCCCTATTTCCACAGCACGACATTTTTGTTGCGGACGACGTAGCAAATCTTGATTTTGCGGAAAGCGCGCCTTCAACCAAGATTGAGGGCATTAAAGACACTTCAGTTAAACCAGATCAAAGATAGATTTTTTGTTGCGCCCCTGAATGCTTTTCATTATTCGCCTGTAAATATTGTCCGCGTTGATGACATACAGTTGTCATTGAATTTTCGGTTCAGCGAAGCCGCTTAAAATACACGATCTCCGGGTCGTTTTCGTCCAGGTTATGAATAACTCCGCTCAAGCTGTAGCCTGACTTTGTCAGCAGCGATTGCATCGGCAAGTTTGAAAGATTGGTCGAAGTAAACAATTTAGGAGTTTGGCAGAGCGACTCCATATGCTGAAGCAGCGCCGCGCCCGCCCCGCTTCGCCGGTGGTCCGAATCAACGTAAAGCATATCGATACAGCCGACGTGATGAAAAGTGTAATTTAATACCCCGTAACCGATGATCTTTTCGTCCGCTCCGGCCGCTACGGCGACAAAGCAATTGCCGGACATGACTTCATTGCGGATAAACTCGCGGCGTTCATTTTCACTCTGCGCGATGAGGTCAAGTGAAAATAGAGCCTCAATGTCATTATGGGTGGCTAGGCGAACCGAGATCATATTCGTGTCCGGCTATCTAAATTTCCCTTGATCTGCCGGTAAATATTATCCGCGGTGATGGGCATGCCGTCGTAGTTTAGCACCGAGACAAGTTTCGCCGGGTTTATTCCCAGTTCGATCATCATCAGGCTTTTGAATTGCGCGTCGCGGTTTTGTTCGATGACAAAAACTTTCTCATGGCGCTCGATGAATTCGCGAAACGCCTTGCCGAAGGGAAATCCGCGCACGCGCATCGCATCCAGTTTTATACCATCTCCGGCTAAAAATTCGATCGCTTCTTCTGCCGCGTAAGTGGATGTGCCAAAGAAAATAACGCCATCTTTTAGTGATGAGTGATGAGTGACGAGTGACGAGTCGGGATCGTCTTTCTTTTCACCTGTCACTTGTCCCTTGTCACCCCAATAAAATACAGGCTGCGGGACCAGCTCTTTCGCCGTGTCCCATTTGCGTGCCAGGCGGTCGACGTTGCGGCGATAGACATCGCCGTCTTCGGTATAGACCGCATATTCATCGCGCGAAGACCCGCGAGTAACAAAAGCGCCCTTGGTAGAGTGCGTGCCGGGAATGGTGCGGTAGGGAATTCCGTCGTCGTCAATATCCAGATAGCGGCCAAATTTACCTTGAAATTGTTCCAGCGGTGAGGTGGGGGCCTGGTTGCCATTGGCTTCCAGCTCCAGTTCGACAAATCCGGCCACTCCGCCGATCCGGTCCAGTTGTTCGGCAGTCAGGATCTTACCGCGGTCATAGGCGCGCGTGTCGTCCCACTCCAGCGCTTCGGTCACGTGGTCGTTCATCCCCAGATCCAGGTCCGTCATTATTATTACCGGTGTCTGCAGTTGCTCCGTCAGATCAAAAGCGTCGGCGGTCATTTCAAAACATTCTTTTGGCGTGGCGGGGAAAAGCAGCGGATGCTTGGTGTCGCCATGCGAGGCGTAGGCCGCCAGCAGGATATCGGATTGCTGCGTGCGCGTCGGCATTCCGGTCGAAGGGCCGGTGCGCTGTACATCGATCAGCACCGTCGGCACCTCGGCAAAATAACCGAGGCCCAAAAATTCATTCATTAACGAAACGCCCGGGCCGCTGGTCGCCGTAAATGCCCGCGCGCCGTTCCAGCAAGCGCCCATCACCATGCCGATCGCGGCCAGTTCGTCTTCGGCCTGCACGATGGCGTAATTATTCTTTCCTGTTTCGGCATCGACGCGGTATTTCGCGGCGTATTTTGCAAAAGCGTCGACGACCGATGTCGAAGGCGTGATCGGATACCATGCGGCGACGGTCGCGCCGGCGTAGATCGCCCCCAGCGCGCAGGCGGAATTGCCGCCGTAAAGAATTTTGTCGCCCAGCAGGTCGCGGCGCTCCATCCGCAGGCCGAACGGGCATTCGAAATTTTCCCTCACATGATCGACGCCGATGTTGAGCGCTTTGATATTCGGTTCGATCAGTTTTTCCTTGCCTTTAAATTGCTCGCCGATCAATCCTTCGAGCACCGGAAACTCAATGTCGAACAAGGCCGACAGCGCGCCGATATAAATAATGTTTTTGAAAAGCTGGCGCTGCCGCGCATCGGTAAAAGCGGCGTTACTCAATTTCATCAGCGGGACGCCGATGTGCGTGATGTCCGTGCGGTCGTAGCCGGGCGGCAGCGGCTTCGAGCTGTCATAAAAAAAATAACCGCCCGGATGCACGTCCGCGTAATCTTTTTTCATCGACTGCGGATTGACGGCAACCATCAGATCGACGCCTTCGCGGCGTCCAAGATGGCCTTTTTCACTCACGCGCACTTCGTACCAGGTCGGCAGCCCCTGGATGTTTGACGGAAAAATATTCTTCGGCGTGACCGGCACACCCATGCGAAAGATCGCTTTCGTGAACAGCGCGTTGGCCGAAGCCGAACCCGTGCCGTTGACGTTCGCAAACCGCACAACGAAATCGTTTATCTTAATGTTAGGTACAGTCCCGTTCGAGCCAGGGGACATTTGGTCGCTCATATTTCTGAGTAATTGCTTTTTATTTCCTGAAAAATAACGTTAAAACTGAGGTGAATATAGTAGCATGACAAAGGCGAGAGCGATAGCAAACAAGGGTCCCCAGCTTCGTTACACTTCATGCTTATAGTTTGGAAATTTTCACGTCCTTGTGTATAAAAATATCTGGTAGTAGGTCAGTGTGGGTTCAAGTGTAGCCGCTTCAGCGGACGGCTTGGCAAACAGATATCAAGCCCCGTTTAACTGGTGACTGAAGAGCTATTTAGAATGTTCAGTATTCTTTATGGACAAGAATCAAATTGACTTCTTCTCGAATACCCGTTTTTTTACCAGAAAGGTTTTCTTCCATGATTCCCGTAACAGATCAAGCTTTTGAAAAACTAGCTTTGGCCAGCAAAAAAACCGTCGTCATTTGGTTTTTCGCTACTTGGGCGGGGCCTTGCAGAATGATGCAGCCCGGAATGGAATCTCTTTCGAATGAGTTGGGAAAAAATGTTTCTATTCTCAAAATTGACTGCGATGAAAATTTTATGGTTCCTCAGAGGTACGATATAAGGGGAGTCCCCACCATCATTGTTATGAAGGATGGTGAGGAACGGGAACGAATTGTAGGGGCAGTATCAACAGAAAGTGTACGCGAAGCTATACAAAAACACGTTTCTGAGACGCCTGAAACTGAAGAAAATTTCGAATCAAAAGAAGAGAATGAGTTTTTAGCATTAGTCGAACTGGATGGAAAAATAAAACCGGTTTCCCTGCTGCCGGACGGTACCTACAAATTCATCGACGGCACGCAGCAATACCATCATCTTTTATACACTTATAGTTTGGAAGGAGCCGTCTTTAAACGGGCCGTGGAAGAATTTGAGGAAATGATCAACTACAAAAAATCTTCAGAGCATGATTTTCAGGAATTTTTTGAAAGAAACCCCGATTTTATTCTCAACGACGATTACAAAAAAGCCCATTCTAAGATCTTTTTAGAAAGAGAAGATGTGGGAACTTTGATCCCGGATTTTGTTCTCGAACCTTTCGATACATCATCCTTTTGCGATCTGCTGGAAATTAAAAAACCGGATGCCCCGGTTTATGTTCTTAAAAAAAACCGAATTAGATTTTCCAGTGCTGTTTTTGAGGCTGTAGCGCAAATCAGAGAATATAGTTTGTACTTCGAGGAAAAAAAGCACAGAGAAAAAATAAAGGAAATGTATGGGCTTGAGACATACAAACCGCGCATGTTCATTATTTTGGGTAGGACAGGCAAGGTAGATCCCTTCGAAGCCAGAAAAGCAGGGTGGGGCACACAAGATATCATCTTAAAAACTTATGATCAGATACTTGAACGAATGAAAAGAAAACTGTCCTGATAGATACATTTTATGTTTATCCCTCGTTGTACATCCGATTTGTCACATTGTTCTGGTAACGATATGAAGCTGTAAGCCCTACTACCCCTTTTCTTTCTTGGTTATATAAAGAAAATAGCTGATGGCGGTTATTACGGCGAAATAGCCGATCGCGAGCAGATGCACATTCACGTCCGGAACTATGGCGCGCGTTTCGGTCACATCTTTCAGGTAGTTGAACATCCCGTAGGTGTAAGGAATGATATACCCGTATTTCCATGAGAGCGCCCCGAGCGCGGCGACCCAGAAAACAAACCCGAGCCCGACCGGCACCAGAAAGTTCTTGAATTTCAGGCTGATCAGATATTGCAGCGCCACGATCGGCAGGCAGTCTATAAAATACAGCGCGTTCTCTCGCAGAAAGAACATGTAAGGCAGCGGCTGTGCCGGGTAGGGAGTGCCGCTTACCAACAGATACGGCACCAGGGCCGAAAGATAGATCCCCAGATTGAACAGCGCGAAAAATTCCAGCATCAGCACGACGATCACCGCCAGCTTGGCAAAAAAGATTGTGGTAAAACCAAGCGGCAGCGTGTGTAACTGTTTCCAGGTGTTGTTCTTATATTCGATCTGAGTGATCAGGCTGGTCGATAGTATCGCCCCCAGCGGCAGAAAAAACAGCGCCATTGACTCCCAGGAGTTTTTCCAGAGCAGGTTCCAGAAATTATCGCTCGAATAGATCTGATGCAGCTTGTCGTAATGAAATAGCCGCGCGGCGATCACGATCGACGGCGTAAAAAACCCGCCGATGACGACCATCCAAAATGCCAGGCTGCGTTTTGTCTTGAGCCACTCGCTCTGAAAGCTGTGAATAAATGTCATCATTACTGTTCTAATCGCGCACCATATCGATAAAGATCGTTTCCAGGTCGTTTTTGATCACGCTTATCTCGAAAACTTCGACACCGCCGTCAACCAGTTCGCGGTTGATCCGGGCGATCTGTTCTTTCGGCAGAGCGGGCATGTTGAATTTCCCGTCTTTAAAACTCACCTTCAGGCTGTTGCGCGCAAAAACCTCGCGCGTTACGGTTTCGTCGCTCGTCTCAAAAACAACCGATAAGGATTGCTGCTGCTTTTGTTTCAGGTCATCGAGCGTGCCCTGAAATATCATCTGCCCTTTGTTGATGATACCGATGTGGCTGACCAGCTTGTCTATCTCTGAAAGCAGGTGGCTTGAGATAACGATAGTGATACCGTGTTCGCGGTTCAACCGGCGCAGCAATTCCCTGATCTCGATGATGCCGTTCGGGTCGAGCCCGTTGGTCGGTTCATCCAGTATCAGCAGCGTTGGGCTGTGGAGCAGGGCGATGGCGATACTTAGCCGCTGTTTCATGCCGAGTGAAAACTGGCCCGCCTTTTTCTTGCCGGTATTTGCCAGGCCGACCAGCTCCAGCACTTCCGTGATCCGTGCTTTCGGGCATTGATAGATCTTTTGCAGCAGCTTCAGATTTTCCGCCGCTGTCAGATGCCCGTAAATGGAAGGGCTTTCGATCAGCGAGCCGATCCGGCTTAAGATCTCGACCCGGTCGTCGTCGAATTTCCGCCCGAAGATCCGGATCGAACCGCGCTGTTTCTTTAGCAAACCCAGCACCAGCCTCAGCGTCGTCGTTTTCCCCGCGCCGTTCGGCCCTAAAAAGCCGTAGATGCTGCCGAACTCGACCCGCAGATTGATATCGTCCAAAACGACCTCGTTTTCCGAAAATGAATGGACAAGGTTCTGTGTCTCTAAAATGTATTTGTCGTCCGTAATGATCGCCCGCCTCGCAAGCAGTTTACGACGGTGCGTTAAGAAAGGTTCCTTTAAACTCCCTCCTTACGAAGGAGGGGTGCCCGAAGGGCGGGGTGGTTCTCTCATAAACTATAAGAAAATCGAGAGCGGAACAGGCAGAACAGACTTTATGGACAAAATGCCGATTCAAAAAAAGAACCCCCAGGCCTAACCTGGAGGTTATTCAAAATTAGAAAATGATCTTTCCGCAACTTTAAGCCGACGTTGCCTTGGGCGTTTCCGCCCGGAAAAATTCCAACAGGTCCGCGTTGACCACTTCATGATGAGTGGTGCACATGCCGTGCGGAAATCCCGCATAGACTTTTAGCGTGGCGTTCGGCACAAGTTTTGACGAGAGCATTGCCGAATCGGCGATGGGAACGATCTGATCGTCATCGCCGTGCATGACGAGCGTCGGCACATCGAATTTTTTCAGGTCCTCGGTAAAATCCGTTTCGGAAAACGCCTTGATGCAATCGTAACCTGCCTTGAATCCGCACATCATCCCCTGCCGCCACCAGTTATCGATTATCCCTTGCGAAACTTTCGCGCCCTCGCGGTTAAAACCGTAAAAAGGCCCGCTCGGAAGATCACGGAAAAACTGGGCGCGGTCTTTCGCATACGATTCGCGAAGGCCGTCGAAAATCTCAATCGGCAGCCCGCCCGGATTTGAATCTTTCTTGATCATCACCGGCGGGACCGCGCCGATCAGCACCGCCTTCGCCACGCGCGAGCTACCATATTGGCCGATGTAATGCGCGACCTCGCCGCCGCCCGTCGAGTGGCCGACGTGGATCACGTCTTTCAGATCGAGCGCCTCAGTCAACGCCGCCAGGTCCGCCGCATAATGGTCCATATCGTTGCCGTCCCACGTCTGGCTCGAACGCCCGTGCCCGCGCCGGTCATGCGCAATACAGCGAAATCCGCGCGACGCAAAATAAAATATCTGATTATCCCAATCGTCCGCAGAGAGCGGCCACCCATGGCTAAAAACTATCGGCTGCCCGGAACCCGAGTCTTTATAAAAAATCTCAACTCCATCTTTTGTAGTGATCGTACCCATCGCTATACTCCTTATCTTTCGAGAAACGCCATTGCCTGTTTAAGGCATAGCATCAGTAAAACTCCAACTAAAAATTAACGAGGTTGAATTATTTTATCACAAATGGATGGATCGGATTGATAGATTTAACTGCTGTATACAAAGCAGATATGTCGTTTCTCAGGCATTTATTTCTCGGGCTATGCCCGTCGATGTGCGGAAAAGCTTCGCTTTTCCGTTTAGCTGAATAGTCTCAAGGCGGCTACGCCGCTTTCTTGGAAAGGCACAGCTTTTCAGCGCATCGAGCGGCAGAGCCGCGTAACTTTCTTGTTATGAAAATGTCATTCATGCCCGTTACACCCGTACTTCACGTTGCCGGCTTTGGTCACGTTGTACCAGAATTTTTGCATATCCCAGGCGGCGGTGGGGCAGCGTTCGGCGCAGAGCCCGCAGTGCAGGCAGACGTCTTCGTCTTTGACCATCACGCGGGTGGTTTTGAGAGTGTCGGAAACATAGAGGTCCTGGGTTAGATTTAGCGCGGGCACTTTTACCATTTCGCGCAACTGCGGTTCTTCGGCATTCGCCGTAAAGGTGATGCAGCTCGTCGGGCAGATGTCGACGCAGGCATCACACTCGATGCATTTTACTTCTTCAAAAACCGTCTGCACATCGCAATTGAGGCAGCGCTCGGCTTCCCTGTAACCGGCAAGCTGGTCAAAGCCGAGTTCGACTTCCTGCTTGCGGTTGATCAGCGTGAGGGTTTTCGGCGCCTGCGGAACCACGTAGCGCGGGTCATGATCGATCTCGCTGTCGTAGGCCCATTCGTGGATGCCCATTTTTTGCGAGATGAGGTTGACCATCGGGTCGAGCCGCTTGCCCAGATCTTCGCCTTTGCAAAACAGGTCGATCGAGATCGCGGCCTGGTGGCCGTGCGCGACGGCGGTAATGACATTTTCCGGGCCAAAGGCCGCATCGCCGCCAAAGAAAACTTTCGGGTGCGTCGATGCGAAAGTCACTTTATCTACAATAGGCATGTCCCACTTGTCATCAAAATCGACACCCAGGTCGCGTTCTATCCACGGGAAAGAATTTTCCTGCCCGATGGCGATCAGCACGTCGTCCGCCGGGTAGAAAACCTCCGGCTCGCCCGTCGGCACCAAACTGCGTTTACCCGCTTCGTCATACTTGGCTTCGACCTTTTCAAACATCACGCCTGTAAGCCGTCCGTCTTCGACGACAAAAGATTTGGGCACGTGGTTGTCGACGATAGGGATGTCTTCGTGCTGGGCGTCTTCTTTTTCCCACGGGCTAGCCTTCATATCGGCAAACGGCGAGCGCACGATCACCTTTACATCAGTGCCGCCCAGCCGCCGGGCCGTCCGGCAGCAATCCATCGCGGTGTTTCCGCCGCCGAGCACGATAACGTTTTTACCTATCGAGCTGGTGTGTTCAAAAGCGACGCTGCCCAGCCAGTTGATGCCGATGTGAATGTTTGCCGTGCCTTCTTCGCGGCCGGGAATTTTCAGCTCGCGCCCGCGCGGAGCGCCCGTCCCGACAAAGACCGCGTCATAATCCTGCTCAAGCACGCCTTTTAAACTGTCCACGTAATGTTTGAAATGCGTGTGTATCCCCAGATCGAGGATGTAATTTACTTCTTCGTCCAGCACCGTTTCCGGCAGGCGAAACGCCGGGATCTGGCTGAGCATAAAACCGCCGCCCTTGTACTGCTCGTCAAAGAGATGTATCTCGTAACCCAGCGGGGCCAGGTCGCGCGCCACGGTCAGCGAAGCCGGGCCGGCGCCGATCAGCGCCACTTTCTTGCCGTTCGGCGCAAAGGGGCCTTGCGGCATAAGATGCTTGACCTCGCCTTTATTGTCGGCGGCGACGCGCTTCAGCCGGCAGATCGCGACGGGTTTTTCTGCCTCTTCGGGATTGAGCCGGCCGCGGCGGCAAGCCGGTTCGCACGGGCGGTCGCAGGTGCGGCCCAAAATGCCGGGAAACACGTTCGAATCCCAGTTGATCATATAAGCCTCGGTATAGCGGCCCTCGGCGATCAGGCGGATGTATTCCGGCACAGGCGTGTGCGCCGGGCAGGCGTACTGGCAATCCACTACCTTATGAAAATATTCCGGGTCTTTTATGTTGGTCGGTTTCAAATCGTCACTACCTGATTCAATGTGTGTCTTTACAGCAATTTAATAATAAACAAAGATTTACATCTTTACTAGGGAAGAAGGCAATGCATTACGAGCATTAAGTGCGGCTGCTTTTCATCCAGACCGACTCACGAACCGTCTCTTGCCGCTCGAAAACACCCGTTTGTGATATTAACGAGACAAAATGATCGCCGTCATCCGTGATCAGATATCCCCCGGCGGGCATATGCTTTCCGAATAACTGCAGGGTTTGGCTGATAGCCGGATCGGAAAAGTAGATAAACACATTGCGGCAAAAAATAACGTGTGACGCTGCCAGCGCGGCTATTTCGCTTTCATTCATCAGATTAGCCAGCGACCACCTGACACGGCCGTGCAGCTCAGGCTGAATTTGCCATTCATCACTTACCGGCGTGAAATATTTTTCCCGTAATTCGGGAGATAAGTGCCTGACCTTACTATCCTCATATATTCCCCGGCCTGCCTTTTCCAGCGCGGTAAAGCTGGCATCGCTGGCATAAATATCGATCTCCAGCCGGTCGAACCAACCTGCTTCGCTAATACCCATCGCGATCATCAGCGGCTCTTCGCCGGTGGCGCAGCCGGCGCTCCAGATCTTCAGCGGATGCGCTTCATTCTTGGCAGCCAGCCGCGGCAGCACCATCTCCGTCAGCAGCCGCACGCGCCTCGAGTGGCGATAAAAACCGGAGACCGGTTTCGACAGCGCGGCAATGACCTGCAGCCACTCGGCATCGGCCTCTTCTTCTCTTCCGCTCAAAAGCCGGCGGTACTGCGAAAACGACCCGCACCCGGTTTTTTCCAACCGGTCACTTAAGCGCGCTTCCACACACTCGACCCCTTCCGGTTCACGAAAAAAAAGGCCCGTTCTTTCCCGTATCAGATCGCGTATAAGCAGTAACTCATCGGTCGGTTTTTGTTCTTTTGGCGATGTCATTTCGCGCATCTTAATGGTTCTTTCTTTCTCATTTTGCATTAAAATACATTTGTGGCAAATTTTCCGGAAGATCGGATCGATTTCAAGGTCCTTTACGAGAGCCCGCTTATTGCGGTGAGCGATTACAACTGCCGCATCGAGCGCGGCGGCCCCCAGGCCGAAGAGCAAAACGGCGGCAACAGCATCGTGCTGATGCGCCACGGGGCTTTCTGTAAACATTTCGGAAAAAAGAATGTTACCGCAACGGTTAACCAGTCCGTATTTTTTGCCAAAAATTCAGAGTACCGTGTCAGCCATCCGGCCGATTGCGGCGACCGCGGCACGATCTTTAACCTTTCGCCGCGCATCTTAAAAGACATCGTGCGCGAGCTCGACCCCGCGGTTGACGAGCGGCCGGAGTACGCTTTTCCCTTTGTCACCGGCCCGTGCGACAACCAGATCTTCTGGCGGCACCGCGAATTTGTCACGCGGCTGGAAATGGCTGAAGCAAATGCAGAGGCTGAAGCGCTCGAACCGCTTTGGGCGGATGTGACCGCGATCCAACTGATGGCTGACGTGCTGGAATCCGCTTATCAGCAGCACGGCGTCACTCGCAAACATAAACGCAGCGGTACAAATGCCGATCACGCCGAGCGAGCCGAAGCCGCCAAGACCTACATGGCCGGCCGTATCGGTGAACGCATCACGCTCGACGATGTAGCCCGCGCGGTTTATTCATCGCCGTTTAATTTCGCGCGCATTTTCCAGCAGCAGACCGGCGTGCCTGTTCACCGCTACCTGACACAGTTGCGGCTGCGCGCATCGCTTGAACAACTGGCAAATGGCGCCGATGACATTACCGCGCTCGCGCTCGAGCTGGGCTTTTCCAGCCACAGCCATTTTACCGAAACCTTTCGCCGCGAATTCGGCTGCACGCCTTCTGAGACGCGCCGTAATTCTTTCTCTGAAATGAGCAAGAATCTGATAGTGTGATCTTTCCTGTGTTTTCTAAACTCTATTTATAACGATAGCTCGTTAAATAAATTCAAGGAGAAAGAAAATGGAAAACACAAAATGTCCCGTTTGCGATTGGGAAATAAAAGACGGCGGGATCAAGGTAACTGTAGGCGGAAAAGAAATAACCGTCTGCTGCGACGAGTGCGCCGCCAAGGCAATGGAAGAAGCGGCATAACTCAAATGTTCAGAGTTCAAGGCTTCGCGTTCAAAGTTCATGTTTGGTACGCTGCTTTCTGCAACGAGAGCATCTGAAGGTTGAACTTTGAGCTTCGAACCTCGAACTCTGAACCTGAACTCAGGAGATAAAATGTCACAGGAAAATATAGAAACAATAAAAAAAGTATACGACGCATTTAATTCAAGAGATTACGAAACGGCACTCGGTTTTTTTGACGAGAACATAGAATGGGTCGCGGCGGATAATTCGCCGTTGGCAGACAAAAGCCCGTATCAGGGTATCGATGCGATACGCGAAGGCGTGTTCGGACGGATCGCTGCCGGCTATGAAAAATTGACGATAAGGATCGACGAAATATTCAGCGCCGAAGATAAAGTTGTCGTGCTCGGTTACTATGACGGCATACCCAGATCGAACGGCAAACAATCGTTCTCGCAGCTTGCTCATATCTGCACCCTTAACGCCGAAGGGAAGCCGGTTAGGTTTCAGCAATATACCGACACTCTCAATATGGCCGAGTCGTTTAAATAGAAGAAGGCCCCGCAAGTTTGCAGGGCCTTCATTGTCATTATTTAGACTTGGCGATGCGGCTGGCTGGGTCGGCGGTGATGTTAAAATTTTGTATCTCATCGTCGACGAAAATGCTGCGGTCGTTGAAGAAGACTTTTTTCGATCCGGTCGAGACCGCATAGGCCTTGCCCGAAGGAATATTTGAGAAGATGTAAAACCCGAACGGATTTGTCAGGGCCGAAAAGGAATTACCCGTGCTGTCCTGTAGAAGCAGGATAGCCCCGCCTACCGGGGTGCCGTCGGGATGCGTCACTCTTCCTGAAATTGTCACATTCGGGCCTGCTGCCGGCGCTATCAAGCGAATAACGGAGAATTTGGCAAATTCGAAATACACGACGCTGGTCGACGAAAGCCCCGCCACTATCGTTCGGCCCTGCGAATCCAGCGCAACTATTCTTCCCCCCTCGTTGGAGCCGACCGTAAGATAACCATCTCCGCTAAAACTCGTATCGAGTGATCCATCCTTCTTGAATTTGGTTATGGTTTGCACGTACTGCGAGCCGCTCGGGCTGGTGGATGTGGTATTACCGACGACGGTGATCCGGCCGCCCGCAGATACCGTTAAGTCATAAGGAGCGTTGTTGGCACTACCCCAGACATTAGCGGAGCCGCCGGTACCAAAGCCTGTATCCGTCGAGCCGTCGGGGCCAAAACTGTAAACAACCCTGTTGGCATAGCCTAGCGCGATAATCCGCCCATCAGGCGCTACCGCCACCGACCTGACACCGGGCTCATCCGTCATCGGAGAAGTACCGTAAGGAATGCTTTTGATCCCATCGCCATCCCAGGTGTTGTCAGGGCTGCCGTCCGGGTTAAACCTCGTCAGAAGATACGATATCGAAGGGGTCGGTGAACTCGTTATCATCAGGCCGCCGACCACGATCTTGCCGTCGGGCTGGATGGCGACGGATCTTCCGCGGGTAGAACTTCCGGAAACGGTGGTTCTGGCTATTCCGCCTTTACCGAATGAACTGTCAAGATCGCCGTTCGTGTCATAGCGCGCGACAAACTGCTGGGTGTCCGAAAAACCGACCACGACGATCTTGCCGTCGCTCTGGATCGCCACCCGGTGTCCTATGTCGTTCTCTCCCGCATTAACGTCGGTGGTCACGATACCGGATGTTCCAAACGAAGGATCAAGGCTGCCATCGGCATTAAGGCGCGCCACCACAACCCGCGCTTCGCCGGACAAACTGGCGTAACCGGACATCACGACCTTGCCATCGCTCTGAATAGCGACACCGCCAGCAGCCGTGCCGCTGGTAGCGGCGCCGGGAACAAGGATCAAACCCGTCCCAAACGACTCACGCGTACCGGTTTCGTTTATGCGGGTGTAACAGAAAGTGTAATAGGTGTTGTTTATATCAGAGCAGGTTCCGACCACAACGATCTTGTTATCGGGCTGAACGGCCATCGCCCTGGTATTGCCTAGCCCCATTATCTGAAAGGTCGTCTTGCCTGATCCGTTAAAACTGGTATCCAGTTCAGGTTGAGCAAAAACGCTCGAGCTCAGAATAACTCCCGTGATCAGCAGGCCCCAAAGTAAGTTTATTTTCACAGCGTTTTCCGGTTTGATAATGTGCATCTTTTTTTCCTGTTACTTTAGTTTCTTCCTTCAAAGCTCGCCGTTTCGCATCTGCTTATAGGCAGCGCCGCTTTGTATTAGTGCAAGGTTAGCATTAGCGGTTCGCACAAACTATCACAAAATTGCTAATCCTGTCGGATTGTTGCGCGAACTTGCGAAACGATGGCGCGCGGGAGGCGTTCCGTTCCATTTGTATGGAACAGAGTGGAACACCCGGAACGCTTTTGGAACAGGCCCGAGCTCAATAAATCGCATAAATAGTGCTGTTATAAGCAGATGCGATAAGGGACGCGAAGTGTTTCATTGTTTCAGGCGTTTCAGGATGAAACAGTGAAACAAAAATGAAACAGAAATCTTAAAAATCATACGAGATCCCCCAAAAATAAATAAAAGCGGTTTGAAAAGAGCGGCGGAAAGTTAGAACTTCCGCAAAACAGAAAAGACCGCAAGGATATTATTGCCGATAGCTGTTCGTTTTTGTAGAAGGGGTTTTGGAGAAGTATGTTTTTTGGTGATCTTTAAATATAGCGTAAGAGCGGGCGCAAGCAACCCTTCCGGACCTGCAAATTTTATTTACTTGAATGTTTATTATTTATCACGCGAGTTGACCACCTCTCAGGTTGGGAAAGGTCGCTTGCGCCCGCTCTGATTTATTTATATTTTGCCGGCAGTTCTAATTCGTCATCCACCATCTTATCTATAGAAATGCCTGTTATGTATGTGTCGCTCCTAACGGAACGGAATCATCTTAAAATAATTTCTGTTCTATAAATATGGCGTCCCTACGGGACTTAACTCTTTAATTATTAAAAAAATACGCCAAGCTGTAATAGCCTGGCGTATTTTTAGCCACCCCTTGCTCGTAAAAGCTGATTACCGACTACTTACCACGGCAATTCCTGTCCCAGGTGGACAAATTTACCGGTGTAGCCGTCCGCCGGAAGTGTCGCCATATCGACCGATGTTTGGGCGCCTTCCTTAAGGCCTAACTCGCCGCTTACGTTCATATCGGTTTCGACCGAACCGGGATGAACGGCGTTGACCTTGATCGGCGTGTCTTTGAGTTCGTATGCCAGGTGGATGGTGTATGAATTGAGCGCAGCTTTCGAAGCGTCGTATGCCGGAACCTTAAAATTCCAGATCTGGCTCGACGGATCGGCGTGCAGTGCGTTGGAACCCAGCGCGCTCGAAAGATTTACGATGCGCCCGGCTTCGCTCTTTTTCACCAGCGGCAGAAATGTCTGCGTGATTTTTATCTGGTCGAAAAAGTTCGTATCGAACGTCTTGCGAAAAACATCGAGCGAAACATTGCTTGCCGATTTTATTTCCGGGCCTTCCAGCCAGATGCCGGCGTTGTTGACCAAAATATCGAGCTTGCCGAATTTTTCTTCGATATATTCTGCCGCCGCCGTGTGTGTTTTTTCGTCCGCCAGGTCGAGATGTATATATTCGGCATCGATGCCCTCGTTCTTTAATTTCGATTCGGCCTCTTTGCCGCGCTCTTCATTGCGCGCGCCGATCAAAACTTTGATCCCCTGCTGCCCCAGTTGGCGCGCTGTTTCAAATCCGATACCTTTATTCGCTCCGGTTATTAGTGCTACTTTGCTGCTCATTATTTTCTCCTCTTGTTCTTTATAAATTTTCAACCGCCTGTGTCAGTAGCCCGACCGTTAGGAAGGGCGCCCTTGCTTTCGCGCGTGCTACCGACGCGCATGATCTTTTGATCGCCGAATCCCGCGTGTTATACCAGCCTCGATAAGACTCGATTGAATTGTTGAAACCACATATCGAGGCTTACTATTTCTGATATCAAATTGGATAAAAGTGACTTCATTTTTTACTTTCTCCCTTCCTTGTTCTTTGTGCGCTGCTGCTTAGTACAAACCGCTTCCGGCATTTACAGAGGGAGCGAGGATTTTGCCAAAGGCAATGAACCGGTTTAATTCCGCTCTTTCGTCAATACCGATCTCTAGTCCTATCTCCGCTTGATCCGGGACGGCCGTGAATTTGTACGGCTGTAAATTAAAGTTGAAATTTGCCGGCGCCGGTAGGCCCAAGCTGCTGTTTCCGTTTGAAACAAATACGCAGCGCTGATCGGGGCGAACCGATGGGGCCGAAATGTTGTTGCTTATGACCGTGTTCATTTTCTTTCTCTCGCCTCCTTATTCGATGTTCTGATATATATACAATCGTCTATATAACCAGGTAAAAAATATATGCCGTTAGCTTACTGTCGCCATTGCCGATAGCTGCAAACGATGCTGCAATTCCGCAATGTATTCGTTCATCAATTCGCTATTGACCGTCAGGTATTTCGACTGGCCTTCGCTTCTTACTTCCAGCAGGCCGGCTTCCTTTAGCTCTTTGATGTGATGCGAAACCGTCGGCTGCGATACGGTGCAGTTCTTTTCCGAAACGGCGCCACAGCTCAATTCTTGTTTGGCTGCCGCGATCGTCTGAAAGATCTCGAACCGCCGCGGGTCGGCCAATGCTTTTGCTATCTTTTGAAAACTCTTGTCATCCATCAGGAATAACCCCTCTATCAACTACCTGATAGATATATTGACAAACATCTATATATTTGTCAAGCCTTTTTTTGAATTTTTTTGGACGAACGCTTTTCTCATTAAATGCAAATGCCATAAGCTCTTTATTAGCCACTAATTACACAAATAACACGAATTAAAGTTTTTATTCGTGTTATTTGTGACATTCGTGGCTGTATGACAACAATTAAATGATTAAGGTTCGACTACCACTCTTCGTCGCTTCCATCTCCGGCGCCTGGTTTCACGGCCGCCGCCGAAATAAACCATTATCATTACGATCAGATGAGCGACGAACCAAATGTTGTCATAGCCCATATTTTGATAGATGTAGATCAGTATCAAGGCGCGGGGAAGAAAAACGCCGAGTAAAACATCGGCCAGGAAAGGAACGGTGTTCTTCGGATACCACTCCTGCACAAAGCACACCAGCAGCGTGATGCGCGGAAAAAACAGCGAAAATATCAGAAAATAAATATCCATATCCGAAGTTCCCTTATATCTTATTTTACGGCTTTTAGCGCCCGTTTGTTCCTTTATTTCAAACCCGGTTGGCCTGCACTTTACTTTTTGCCTTTAACTTCTTACCTTTAATTTTTGCTTCTTCATTTTATGCCCGCGCAAAACATCAATCTCAGGATCTTAAAGATCCTGGTCCATGCCGGATTTTTTCTCTCCGGCATCGCTACCGTTTTGATCGGGCAGGTGCTGCCGATCCTGGCCGCCAAATTTTCTCTCAACGACGAACAGACCGGCAATTTTTTCCCCGCCCAGTTTATCGGTTCTCTGACCGGCACGATCCTGACAAACTGGTTTGGAAAAAAAGATCGTTTTTTACTGGCCTGTCTGATCGGATGTTTTGCGATGGGCGCCGGCGTGCTGATGCTCAATTCAAACAGCATCGAACTTTGCCTGTTGGGATTTTTTATCAATGGCGTCGGCATCGGGCTTACGCTGCCTTCGATGAACCTGCTGATCCTCGAACTCGATCCGGCCGGGGCCGTCTCGCGTCTTAGCGTCCTGAATTTCTTCTGGGGATTCGGCGCTATTCTTAGCCAGCCTTTTGTCGATTTCTTTTCCCGCGGCCAAAATATACTGATCCCCACTTTCGTTCTGTCGCTTTCGCTTCTGATCGTCGGCGGCGGGCTTTTGCTGGTCCCGCAAAACACCGGGCGAAGATCGCTAGCGAGTGACACGCTCGTCGATAACACTTTTGTGCCGATCTGGAAAACACCGATCGCATGGACGATCGCGGCATTTAATTTTATCCACGTGGGGTTTGAAAGCGCGATGGGCGGCTGGTTAAAAACTTACACTCTGCGGGTCGATGGCGGCGAAGCGCCCGGTCTTTTTCCGCCGATACTTTTGTTCTTTGTTTTCTTTGTCGCGGGCCGCGGTGTGGCGCCGCTCTTCTTTCGTTTCCTCAGCAAAAACAAAATGCTTTTTTTAAGCCTTCTGGTAGTGCTTACCGGCATGATAGTTTTATTGTTTGCGCGTGATGTCGTTACGCTCGGCATTGGCGCGTCGATCGCGGGTTTTGGCACTTCTTCCGTTTTTCCGGCAAATCTTTCGCGCTTCACCGAATTTTTCGGCCCGTCCGCCAATCGCCGCGCAACGCCGTTCTTTATCCTGGGAACGCTTGGCGCCGCGCTCACCAACTGGTTCATCGGCTATATCTCAAATTATTCGAGCAGCCTGCGCAGCGGAATGTTCCTTTTATTATTCAGCGTGCTGACCTTACTCGTTTTACAGACAGTGCTTGGTTTTCAGCGTCCGCGAAAGATTACTACCGATCAATAAGATAATGCGACGGCAAACCTGGGAGCGCCGGTGTCTCGCCGGCAAGCGCGATCCGGTCGCGCTAACTTACATTAAAGAGGAGACTTTTTAGGTCGCTGCGCGACCCAAGCCGGCGAGACACCGGCGCTCCCAGGTTTAGGTGATTTTTTATAAGTAGAAATTTTTAGAGGGCAAAGCCTCTGGAATTAGAAAACCGGGCGTTCGATTATCCGAAACGTTATCCGCCTTTGCTGCGTAAAACAATTCAAATGCAGGCGAGAGCTATGAATTTCACCATCATTCACCTGAGAATTCTGTTTTTTTTGGTCGTACTGTTGTTGTCCGGCATGTCGCAGTGCGTACAAAAGGCCGTCGGCCAAACTGCAACTGGCGAGGCCCTAAAGCAAAAACTGCAGGGCCAGCTCGACGAATGGCACAAGAACGGAAAATTCGCCGGTGCGACCGTCGGTGTGGTGATGGCTGATGGAACTTCTTTCGGCCTTGCCGTCGGCTATTCCGATCGCGACGCAAAAACACCGATGCGCGCTTCCGATCTTATGCTGGCCGGGAGCGTGGGCAAAACTTATTGCGCCGCCGCCGCGATGCAATTGATCAAGGAAGGCTTTTTCACCCTCGATGACAAAATAGAAAAACATCTGGGCAAGGAAAAATGGTTTGCGCGCCTGCCCAATGCAAAAGACATTACCGTCCGCCAACTGATGAATCACACCAGCGGCCTGGTGCGCTACGAATTTAAAGAGCAATTCACCAAAGACCTCACCGCCAACCCGGCCAAAGTTTGGAAACCCGAAGAACTTATTGCTTACATTCTGGACACCGAGGCTCCGTTTAAAGCCGGGCAAGGCTGGGACTATTCCGATACCAATTACATCGTGCTCGGAATGATAATGGAAAAAACCACCGGCAAAAAGTATTACGACCTGGTAAAGGCGCGTGTCTTAAAACCTTTGAAATTAAAGAACACCGTTCCTTCCGACGGCCTTAAGATCAAAGGCCTCATCCAGGGTTACGCGGGAAAGGATAATCCTTTCGGCGGTAAAGATGCGGTGATCGAGAACGGCAAATTCATCATCAACCCGCAGTTTGAATGGACGGGCGGCGGAATGGCCGCCACCACCGAAGACCTCGCCGTCTGGGCAAAAACGATGTACGAAGGCCGCGCGTTTCCCTCTGACATGGTTCCGGTCATGCTCGACGGTGTTTCGGCGCCGATGCTCGGCCGCGAGACAAAATACGGCCTTGGGGTGATCATTCGCCCGACCCGCGCCGGGCTCACCTACGGGCACAGCGGATTCTTTCCCGGTTATATGACCGACATGATGTACTTTCCGGACAAAAAATTCGCCCTCGCCATACAGGTCAATTCCAGCGTTCCGCCGGACCTCGGCAAGCCTCTCGGACGCGTTTTAGTGGAACTGGCGGAAACCATCATAAAAAACTAATAGTGAGTCAGCTTGAACCGGTATGTCCGCTTAGTCTCTTATAAATTGCCACTAGCTAAAGCGGCAATAATATACTTGACACACCTAGAGTTTTCTGTCATAATCCTTATTATGATGAGCGCAAACAACTTACCGAAAACCTTGCTAGAAGCTATCCGCTACTTTTCCGACATTAACATCTGCATCGGCTTCATTGCAGATATGCGTTGGAAAGACGGTATTGCCGTTTGTCCGAGATGCCAAGCAACCGAAACTTCGTTTCTTTCGACTCGCAAAATCTGGAAGTGCAAAGGATGCAAAAAACAGTTCTCGGTCAAAATGGGAACTATCTTTGAGGATTCACCTATCGGGCTAGACAAGTGGCTAACCGCGATGTGGCTGATCGTCAATGCAAAGAACGGTATCAGTTCTTGGGAACTTCACCGCGCTATCGGTGTGACCCAAAAGTCCACTTGGTTTATGCTTCACAGAATCCGCATAGCGATGGAAACCGGAAGCCTTGAAAAATTCTCTGGCATTATCGAAGCCGACGAAACTTATATCGGAGGTGATGCCAAGAATATGCACGAAAAAAAGCGTAAGGTTCGCGTCAAATCAAACGGTTCGACCGAACATAAATCCGCCGTTCTCGGTATGATTCAGCGCGGCGGTAAAGTTCGCGCTCAGGTTGTCAAAAGCCGTGATGCTCAAACCATTCGTGATTTTGTGACCGATGGTGTTGAACTCGGTTCCGAGATGATGACCGACCAGTGGCGCGGTTATCACAATCTGCATGATGTTTATACTCATCAAGTAATCAATCACTCTATCGAATATGTTAATGGTCATATTCATACTAACGGTATCGAAAACTTTTGGTCTTTACTGAAAAGAACCATCAAAGGAACCTATGTTGCCGTTGACCCTGCACACCTGCAAAAGTATGTCGAAGAACAAGCGTTTCGCTATAACGAAAAGGACGGAAACGATCAAGATAGATTCTTGAAAGTGCTGAACTCAATCACCGGAAAACGCCTTACTTATTCCGAGTTGATTGGGTATGAAACGCCAGCATAAATTCATTCAAAAACGCGGTCGAAAGAAAAAGTCTGGCAAGCGCTAGGCTTTTTTCTTTGCCTGTTTTTCGCGTTCCTTTTTGTATTCCTTTTCGTGTTTATCCAATTCAGACTTAGGCACTCTCACGATCTTGCGAACAAAATCTTCAAAGCGCTCAAATTCCTTACCATCTTTTTTTGTCTCTATTTTCTTAGTCATCTTCATGTGGCTCTATAAAAAGTTTAGGAAACTCAGTTAAGTATTCACTTAGACCATCAAATGTAGGATGTCTAAGCATGTCGCGAAATTCCTCATTATCGCTCCAGATCCAAGCAAGCGATTTGTTTGGGTCTTCTAAATGCAGTACTGCAATCATGCATTGCATAATGGATTTAGATTGCTTGCAATGCCTCCAAACAGCGGCAGGCGTGTCGGCTAAATGACGGTCAGCACTTATTTTAACGTCGCCCCAAGTCTGCTCCATTGCCCTTACAATGTATGATTCAAGATTGCCGCAAACGTTATCAAACGGAATCATGCCTACCACTAGTTTGGGCAGGTCTATTGTTTCGACAATCTCCAAAAGCGCACGAGGAGCATTAAATGAAGTTTGTTCGGTTATTTGCTCTCGAACAAACTTAAATGCAGCATCCGGGTCTTCATCGCAGTCTGTCAAAACTAAAATTGCTTTTACGTCTTGAAATCCAGGAACTAAAGTTGAGCCATCCAAAGCGGCACCAAAGGCAGAATTACCAAAGCCATAGTTACCACCCGGCGAACCAATCTGAAAAGAATGTGCTATTCCTCGCACTTCTAATAAGTATCTCAGAAACGCCTCGTCTGCTGCGCCTTCGCACAGAATAAAGAACGGTTCTGTGAATTTTTTTGGAATCACCGACCCCTCCTTTTCACCTAGGATCAATGTCCTGTTCCAAAGCGTGCTTAAGCTTCTTTCCTGTAAATTGTTTGGCCACAGTCGGACGAGACAAGTCTTTCTCAATCCGTATCAAACTAAATCCATTTTCATTAGTCTCTATGATTGGCAAAACGGCTTTGAGATTTTCTAAGCTGTGAGTGGAAACAAATAATTGTGTGCCGTATAAATCAGCAAATTCATAAAATAATTCCCATGCCTTTGGCAAAAGTTCATAATGTAGCCCGTTTTCTATTTCATCAATAAGCATAAAGCCTTTTGGTTGATTTGCTATTGCCACTAAATACGCAAATATTTTAGATACGCCAGCCGACAACAACCCTAAAGGAACCTTTTCGTCTGCATTGCTTAATGTTGCATAAACCATAGGAACTTTATCGTTCAATTCAATGGAAAGATTGCTTATTACTGGAAACATTTTGTGCATTGCGACTACTATCGGCTCATGCTTTCCCCGCCTACTGAGACTTGAAAAATGAACCGCAGACTCTTGAGGGTCTAGCGGCATGGCACTAGAGAAAAAAGATGCCTCAAGAGGTTCTGGGGCATTTTTAAACACAACCGTGCCTTCCATGAATATAGGCTCAGCTTTGAAGGTTTTCACGCCTATCTTATATTCAAATTCAATGGGAGGCACGCTTTTTATAGCGGCTTTTCCATGTTTAAAGGAAGCTACTTGCGTGTCAGTGCCTCTACAGGCAATTTTGACGTTACGAGCAACGTCTGATGAGCCTTTAATGTTAATTGTAATTATTTGAGTGCGATCAAAATTAATAAATAAGTCGCGCCAGACCGCACTTCGGGACTCCGCCATGTCTGTGATTTGAATCGGTGCTGCGATGCCCCGCCAGCCCTTTAGCTTTAAAGTAAGCGCTGGATTGCCGAAGGTAAAATAAAGCGCCTCTAGCAGCGCAGTCTTTCCACTCGCATTACGCCCAACGATTAAATTGACAGTCTTTAGGTCTGTTAAGTGGATATGCTCAAAGCACCGAAAATTTTTAATTTCAAGGGACTCAATCATTTTGTAGCCTCGATGTGGATATGATACAGGTATTGCTGGAGGCGCTATCATAACATACCTCCAATATGCCCATATGGTACGCTTTGATGATAAGTCCCTGCTTGCGGGTGTGTCAAGTATATTATTGCCGCTAAAGCTAGTGGTTTAGGGTAAACAATAAAAGGCTTTTAGCCCACTAGCTAAAGTTAGTGGCAATTTATAAGATACATTCCGAATGTCAAAGCTCTTCAAAGTTCTGCCGATGTGCTCATAATGACGAAAAGACTTGCCAAAAGTTTTTAAGGACGTGGATTATGAGGTCAGAACCGGGAACGGTAGTGACCGGGTTCTTTTCCGACCGGCTGGATGCTACAGTTTTTTCGCTGCGCTCATTTACCCGGTCGCTACGGCTCCCGGTTCTGACCTCATAGCAAATCATTCGCATTTCCCCGGAGTGCTACGCGCCCAAATCTTAAAATCCACATTACCATCATAAAAAACTAACATCCGTAACTGATTACTGTTATACTGGTTACTCCTTTGAACCTGCCTGGAATTTTGCCTAACTGTGTCCATATGCCGGAAGAGGATATTCACGTTTCTCATTCAGAAAAAACTGTCACTAATTGGCTGAGCGAATTGACGAGCAACAATGTCGCGTCTAATTGGCTTACCGCAATTATCGAATCGGCCGACGACGCCATCATCAGCAAGACGCTCGACGGCATCATCACCAGTTGGAACAGCGGCGCGGAACGCATTTTCGGTTACACCGCGGATGAGGCCATCGGCCGGCATATTTCGATCTTGATACCTGACGATCTGCAGGACGAAGAAACCGTCATTATCGGCCGGATAAAAAACGGCCTGCGCACCGACCATTACGAAACAACCCGTAAGACTAAAGATGGCGAGCTGCTGGATATTTCTTTGACCGTGTCTCCGATCAAAGGGCCGGATGGAAACGTGGTCGGCGCGTCAAAGATCGCCCGCGACGTTACCGAAAGCCGCCGTGCGGCGGCTGCGCTGCAGGAACAAAAAGAGATCATCGAAACTATCCAGGGGCTGGGGCAATTGCTTTCCGCGGAACTGGATCTGGAAAAGCTCGTCCAGGCGGTGACCGATGCCGCCACGGAATTGACCGGCGCCGGGTTTGGCGCTTTCTTTTACAACGTCCTCAGCGATACAGGCGGCTCGTACATGCTCTACGGCCTTTCAGGCGTGCCGCGCGAAGCTTTTTCGGATTTTCCCATGCCGCGCGCGACCGAGCTTTTCGGGCCCACTTTCCGCGGCGAAGGTACTATCCGCATCGACGAAGTAAAAAAAGATCCTCGTTACGGCAAAAGCGCGCCGTATCACGGTATGCCGGCGGGACATCTGCCGGTCAATAGCTATCTGGCCGTTCCGGTCATTTCGCGTTCGGGCGAAGTACTCGGGGGGCTCTTTTTCGGACACTCGGAAAAAGCCGTTTTCAGCGAGCGCCACGGAAAGATCGTCGAAGGAATTGCCGCCCAGGCGGCCATCGCCATGGATAACGCGCGTCTTTTTGAGAGCGCGCAGGCTGCTATCCGCGAGCGGGACGCGCTGCTGACGCGGGAGCAGGCAGCCCGCCAGCAGGCGGAATTGGCCAGCCGCACCAAGGACGATTTTCTCGGTTTGCTTTCGCATGAACTGCGCACGCCGCTCAATGCCATCCTCGGCTGGACGCGGATGCTGAGCAGCGGCTCGCTGAATGAGGAATTTGTCAGCAGGGCTATAGATACCATTGACCGCAATGCCAAGCTTCAATCGCGGTTGATCGAAGACATGCTCGATGTTTCGCGCATCATCTCCGGCAAGCTGCGGCTCGATGCGCAGCCCACAGATCTGACGACCGTGATAAATTCCTCGGTCGATACCCTGCGCCCGGCGGCCGACGCTAAAGACATTCGCGTGTATGTAATACTCGATTTTGGCGCGGGAAGTGTGTTGGGAGATCCGGTCCGCCTGCAGCAGGTCGCCTGGAATCTGCTCTCGAACGCCATCAAGTTCACGCCGCGCGGCGGCAGCATCCGTGTCTCGCTCGAACGCATAAATTCACACGTCGAACTTACGGTGAGCGATAGCGGCAGCGGCATCGCCGAGGATTTTCTGCCGCACGTCTTTGACCGCTTTCGCCAGGAAGACAGTACCAGCAGCAAAAAACACGGCGGGCTCGGGCTCGGGCTTTCCATCGTCCGCCATCTGGTGGAACTCCACGGCGGCACCGTCGAAGCCGCCAACCGCCAGGAAGAAAGCGGCGCGATCTTTACCATCAAACTTCCGGTAATGGCGATGCGCTCGCAAACCAAGCAGACTGCGGATCAGTCCGAACGGGTACACCCGGCGACAAACTGGAGTGTGCCGTTTGATTGCCCGCCGGAATTAAAGGGTGTGAAAGTGCTCGCGGTCGAAGATGAAAAGGACGCGCGCGATCTGCTGGTTGCCGTGCTGGAACACTGCGGCGCCGAAATACGCACCTGTGAATCTGTCGCGCAGGCGCTGGAAATACTAAAGGAAATGGAGCCGGATGTTTTGGTCTCAGACATCGGCCTGCCGGAAGAAGACGGCTATAGCCTCATCCGCAAGGTCCGTGCCCTCGAGGCAGGAACGGGCAAACGGCTGCCCGCCGTGGCGCTCACCGCCTTTGCCCGCGTTGAAGACCGCCTGAAAGCGCTGACTGAAGGCTACAACATGCACGTCGCCAAACCGGTCGAACCCGCCGAACTGGCCCTCGTCATCGCCAGCCTAACGAACCAGGGAAAGACCAATTAAACTCCCCCTCACGAAGAGAGGGTGCTGCTTTGCAGCAGGTGGTTCGTTCTTTAATCCCGTTATATTTATAGCTGCAATGAGGATGAAGAGTAGAAAGTCAGCGAAGCTGACGACAGAGTATAAACTACAGGTGGAACGCAGCGGAACCTGTAGTACAGCGAATTAAATGTTTTGCCATTTACCCTTTACCCAAACGTCTTTTTTATCCACCACCTGAGGCCGACAAAGAGGAAGCGTGGATCTTTAAAGAACTCGGGCGGCTTGCCTTCGAAGGCGTGGCCAATAAATTGAAAGACCCATCCCAGGACAAATAATAAAACAGGCAGGATCCAAAACCAGGGAACGAAGATCGCCACCAGAAAGAGCGGCAGCGAGACGGCGATCATCGGGATGCCGATCTTGTGCGTCAAACGGTTCATCGGGTGCTGGTGCCCGTCAGAATATTCCTCGATCCATTCTTCCCAGGGTTTTCCGCCTAGCATACGTTCCACGCTCCTTTTCCGGTTTCGGTTATTCTACTGCATAGGTTGTTTGATTAAAAGACATTTATTGGCCGTAAGAAGACTGAAACCACGAAAATACACTAAATAACACTAATAAGAAATGACTTTCGTGTTGTTTCGTGTGTGTTCGTGGTTCCAGTCTTTCCGTCCAAAAAAAATGCAGACGCACCAAAGATCAAATGCGGCTGAAAAACTTAACTTTCAATCCTTCTTCCAGCTCTTTGGTTTCCGTCACTTCAAATCCGTCCAAAAAATTTGCGGGCATAAATGTATCCGCGTCTTCGACCGTGAGCGGAACTTCCGTTACGATCCATTTATCCATCACATCGGCAAAGCTTTCAAAAACGCGGGCGCCGCCGATGATATAGACGTCGCGGCCAAAGTCCCGCGCAAATTCCAGCACCTCTTCTTTGCTGAGCAAATGTTTTAAGACGTGTGGCTGATCGCCGATATCCGTGGTGCGGCTGAGCACGATATTAAGCCGGTTCGGGAGCGGTTTTCCGATCGATTCCCAGGTGGTGCGGCCCATCACCACGGCGTTGCCGCCGGTTGTTTCCTTAAAGAATTTCAGGTCGGATGAATAGTGCCACGGGAGCTTTCCGCCCCGCCCGATGGCCAGATTTTTTGCCACTGCTACAATGCCGATCATCGCCATTATGTTATCTTCTCACACCATCTTCAGGCATCCCTCATGACATCTTCACGCCATTCTTTGGCCGCGACAAACGCTTATGTCAGAACCTTTTGCCAGCAGTACGCTGTCCGGCGCGGCATCGCTTAAAAAATCGAACCGGTCGCCGTACGTCTCACCGAAATCCACATCGATCTCGGCATAATTCACATTGGACAATTCCCACTTCGGATGTTCGACCAGGTACTCGTCCGTGCGGTGTTCGCCGCGCCTGGTATAGCCCCAGTAATGCTCAATGATAAAAGCTTCGCGCGATTCGTCGGCCGGCACACCCAGGGAATTTTTGTATTCCACCAGAACACTGTTTTCGCATTCGCCACGCGACCAGAAATAAGTGTGGCCTTTTTCGGTGTCTTCGTGCGCGGTGTTCCAGCGTTCGTAATTTTCGCCGTACATTGAATTTGCCACCAGGCAGATCGCCGCGCGCGGCACGATCTCTTTTACAAACACGACACCGCGGCGGATCTCATTCGTCAGTTTTCGCTCGACATAAAAACGCAGGTTTATCTCTTCAAAATTCGTATGAAAAGGGATCTTCATTCCCATCACGGCGGTATCGATAAATTTAAAAGCCACCAGGCTCAGATAACAATCGCCCTGATAAAGATCGACCTCCGTGCCGAAAGGGATCAGATCGTCCAGAAGCTTGGGCTCAACTTTGTAATTGGCCATTATCAGGTCCTGCCATTTTGCCGTGAGAAATTTCCTCATATTAATACTTTGCCACAACGGAGCACAGAGTTCACTTAAAAGAAGAGAAAGAAATAAAAGGCAGGACTTTCGGGTCCTGTTATTTTTCCCCGTGTACCGTGAACTTTGTGGCTGATCTTTCTAAACCGCCACGGGCGCGGCGATCTTGGCGTGTGACTGGTAACCAACCAGATTTAGATTCTCGTATTTGAAATTGAGCAGGCCTTCTAAACCCTTTAAATTTTCCGCGCCGGTTATTTCCAGCACCGGCAGCGGCATCGGTTCGCGGGCGAGCAATTCTTCGACCTGCTCGAGATGATTTAAATAAATATGGCAATCGCCAAAGGTATGGATAAATTCGCCCACCCTGAGGCCGGAAACATGCGCGATCAGATGCGTCAGCAGAGCGTAGCTGCTGATATTAAAAGGCACGCCCAGAAAAGCATCGGCGCTGCGCTGGTATAGCTGGCAGTGCAGCGTCTCACCGTTATCGACCTTGAATTGAAACAGTGTATGGCACGGAGGCAGATCGACTTGCTCCGCCTGCGGCGGGTTCCAGCCGGAAACGATCAGCCGGCGCGAATTGGGATTTTTTTCGATCTCGTTTATCAGCCACGCGATCTGGTCAAACCCGTTTTGTTCCGGGTATTTACCGCCAAAGCTGCGCCACAGATAGCCGTACACCGGCCCCAGATCTCCTTCTTCCCGGCCAAAGCGCGCGGTGTGCTCCGCATCGGCCCATTCCGCCCAGATATCCACGCCTCTTGCGCTCAGATTTTTCTCGCTCGTATCGCCGGAAAGAAACCAGAACAGCTCTTCCGCCACCCAGCGAAAAGGCACTCGTTTGGTAGTGACGATCGGAAACCCCGCGCGCAGGTCAAAACGCATCTGGTGCCCGAAATGCGAAATGGTTCCCACGCCGGTGCGGTCTTCATGCCGCGTACCGCGCTCGAGAATGGCCCTTAAAAGTTCTTGATACTGTTTCATTAGTTGATGTCTTCTACCTGCAATACGAAGTTGATTTCGTCCATCTGCAGTCCGATAGGCGATGCCCCGGCAGCTCTGATAACTTCGATCAATTCGATCACATCTTTAAAATCGACCGACCTGTCGGCGCTCACAAACACGGTTTTTTCTACTTCGTTCGAGCCTTCCCGGTATACGCCGTTTTCTTCCCGCGCCTTAAATATTTCTATCAAACGATCGGTAACGGCTTTGGTTTCCTTGAGCGTGCCCAGCGGTTCCATATTCAGTTTAATGTTAAAGCCGCGGTCCAAACTAACCACGAGCGATAAAGGATTCGGCCGCAGTCTTAAAGGCGTGGTATCGATCGCCTGAACAAGAACATAATAGGACGGGGCCGTTTCGAGTTTTATTCTCAATTTTGAGGAGCTTCTGATCTTATTTATGACATCGAACAGAACGCCGAAGTTCAGATGCGGCTGCGCCCTGACGATCACTATGGGCACTATGGGTCGAATCGCGGTCTTGGCGGTCTTGGCGGTTTTGCCGCCTGTGGCCGCCCCGGAAAAAAAATCGCCCAGCGGTTTTATGTCCGCCGTGTTGGTGAGAAATTTTACGTCTTCGGAAGTTTGTATAGTGACGCCGATATTAGAGTTTTTATCTATTTCAACCACATAGGCAAAATCTTTTAGTTGCGGTACGATTCCGGATTCGTCCTGCTCAAATCCCATCTCCATTATGGAAACAGTATTGTCACGCTTTGGCTTTGGCTTTGGCTTGATCTTGCTTTTTTGCGCGTATACAAGTGTGCCGCCGAGAAACATTAGCACGATGATCAGCAGAACTTTGGTCTTCATAAAATTATCCGGAAATTCGTTATCAGTTTTGTACAAATTCAACCTAAAAGTTACCATATCTGTTATCGGGAGACCACAGAGATTGGATAAAATTTCTTTTGTGTTTTCTGCGCTTTTTTTGCGGCAATAAAATTATGTCCGGTAATTTCGAAGTCAGTTTTAACTCTCCCCAGTGCGGCTGGATGTCGATCGGTTTTACCGCCGGCGCAAGTGAGTTTCATACGACGACCGCTCACGCGCCGCACGAACGCGCCCTGCCGGAACTCCTTACCGTGCTGGGTGATCTGCTCGATCGTGACAAGCCGGCCTTTACGCATATTCTGAAATGGAATCGGGACCCGGAAGAATTCGATTTTGTTTTTCATAAGGCGGGACAAAACGCGAAAGTCGAGATCGTCCAATACCCGACCGACGAACGTAAAGCCGGCGAGGGCGAAACCGTATTTTTTTACGAAGGCGCCGCGGATAAGATAGCCCGCGCCTTTCACGAAACATTTACCCAACTCCACGCCGACCGCCACACCGACGAATTTGAATTCAACTGGCGCCAGCCTTTTCCCGAAATCGAGTTCGCAAATTTTGAATCCAAAGTAAAAGACCTGCGAATTGTTTAAACGTTTAGAGTTCAAACTTTAGTTTGTTCTTTCGATCCTGGATCAGACAAGCTAAAGCTTGAACTCTAAACTGTTTTTTTATGCGAAAAATTTTCAGCAGAATTTTACTCGGCTTACTCTTTGTGATCGTGCTGCTCGCGGGTTGGATCACGTATGACTTAAACGTCCCGCTCAAGGTCGACATTCGCGACTTTGATGCGGATGAATTGGCGCGGTTAGACACCGCCATGTGGCGTTCATACTACAGCCGCCAGCGATTTAAACTTTACAGCGAGCTGACCGAGCTTCTGCAAAAACAATACCGCCTGCCGTTCTGGCGGCGTCAGCTAACCGCTTTCTATGCGACCAGGGCAGCCTTTGTCTTTAAAGACGGAAAGTCCCGCGAAGATTACGAAAAGGCCTTGCCGGACGTGGAAAGATTTTACGGTGAGATCCACGATCTGAGCACGACGGATTTTGACCTGCGCAAAGCCGCCAAACTGGAGCTCGAATGGTGGATCGTCCATCGCGAACGTAAAAAGTACCGGGAAGGCGACCTCGCCCGCGCCCTGGCCGAAACCGCGTCGGCCGTTTATAACTTGCCCGTAGAAGGCTTTATCGAGCACGGCGCCTTGCGCGCCGAGGCAATGAACATCCGCGATAACAAGGCAGAACAAGGCGGCGTGACCGAGGAAGACTGGCAAAAGATCGACGATCTGCTGCACCGCTCATGGCGTTCGCTCCGTGATGCGGTAAATAAAAATTAGCCCGCCGGGAATGAAACAATAATCAAATACAGGTAGAATTACAGGGATAAAGGGGATGCATGGGATAACGGAAAATTATCCTGTTCATCCCTTTTATCCCTGTAGAATTTTCTGTTGCCCCTAAGTGGCTGATTTTAAATGAAGGAAAAACTTTTAGACCTGCTCGCCTGTCCGGTTTGCGGCGGCGATCTTTTATTGGCTTCGGCTTCGGAATATGACGGCGGCGAGATCATCACCGGCGTACTCTCCTGCAAGAAAAATTCGCATGAATACAAAGTGGTGCGCGGAGTGCCGCGTTTTGCCGACCTTTCAAAAATTGAACAGGACAAAGCCGACACCGCAGAAAATTTCGGCTGGCAGTGGCAGCATTTCACTCAGGAAGACACAAAATATTCCGATCAATTCCTCGGCTGGCTTCAGCCGGTAAAACCCGAATTTTTCAAAGACAAGGTCGTGCTCGAAGGCGGCTGCGGCAAGGGCCGTCACACCCGTCTTGCCGCCGAATGGGGCGCTAAAGAAGTTATCGGCATAGACCTGAGCGCGGCGGTCGAATCCGCTTTTGCCGCAACCCGCGATCTGCCAAATGTGCACATCATCCAGGCCGACATTTTCAAGCTGCCGTTAAAGCGCGCCTTCGACTATGCCTTTAGCGTCGGTGTGTTGCATCACACGCCCGATCCGAAAAAGGCTTTTCTTTCGCTCGCCTCAAAGGTGCGGCACGGCGGGCACATTTCCGCCTGGGTCTACGGCGCGGAAAATAACGAGTGGATCACAAATTACGTTTCGCCGCTGCGCGAACGCTTTACCTCGCGCATCTCGCAGCCCGTCCTGCTGCAGCTTTCCAAGATCCCTACACTGGCGCTTTTTCTCGGCACCAAAATGCTTTACCGTCCCGCCAACAAACTCGCCCCTGCCGCCGCTAAATCGCTGTTTTACAACGATTACATGAATCATCTCGGCGGCTTCGGCTGGCGCGAACAGCACAATATAGTCTTTGACCACCTGGTCGCCCCGACCGCTTTTTACATTTCAAAAGAAGAATTCGCGGAGTGGTGGAAAGAGATCCACGCCGAAAATGTCGAGATCACCTGGCATAATCAAAATAGCTGGTGCGGTTTTGGTCAGCTTCAATAGTAATTTACGAATGTAGAAAAATTGGAAAAAAGAATTTCTTCTTTATTAGCTGGAAAATCTGACGATGGGCGTGAGCACTACTGTGCCGGAGGCACATCGGAAATTAGCCGTGGGTGAAAGCCCACGGAAACGCGCGGCAAATATTAGCTCCGGTAGGAGCGCCGGGCATCCATCGCCCTTTCAGGGCTGACCGGCAATGGACTGTGAAGCCGTGGGTTTTCACCCACGGCTAATCCCGCAGCCCTTCAGGCTGAAGAGCTTTCATCACCGGCTAATTTTCTTACGTACATAGCGCAAGGAACCGGCAACCCACATCAGGACAACTCCGGCAATTAGAGTTCTTTGAGTTCCGGATAAAATTCGAGGGTGTCTTTTGCCGACATAAAAGCTTCTTTTTCCATCTCCGCCCAGCGCGTGTCGGTAGTTGGAACGGCCTTGCCGTTTTCGATCCATTTAACGAGTTTGGCGTCTTTGAAGTAGAACTTATCCTTTACGGAGAGCGCGATCTGGCTGCCTCGAATGACGGATTTATACTGCTTTTTGGTAAGGGACAGTTGTACGAACATGACGGGTTTGCCCGCTTCGAAGTACGCATCCTCAACCCACCATTTCGGGTTAGCGCTGCTGCTCCAGACAGTGCGAATTTTTACGATCTTCCTTCCCTGCTTGTAGATAAGGTAATCGTAACCGCTCGAAGCATCCTCGCCCATGCTGTATTTTTCTACCTTGAATTTCTTGATGTTCGCCGCAAAACTCTTGTCGGCCGAAACATCCTGCGCCCCCGCCGCCACTGTCATAAGCGAAAAAAGCGCGATCATTAAAATTGCCCGTATTATTTTCATAAGTTAATTAGCTAAAGTAGATCAAGTTTTTCAGTTTTCGTGTGTTTTAGTGTGATTTCGTGGTTTCAGTTCTTAAACTTTTCAGAACCAAAGACTTAGGACTGGAACCACGAAATCACACTAAAACACACAAACAAAACAAAGACAAATTTCTGACTTTAGAGGCAAGCTATATTTATTTTTCCGGCATCGTCAAAATTTTTCTAAGTCTTAAAAGCGAGAAGCCGAATTTATCTCCGGCTCCCCGCTCATATTACGTCATCTAGGGGCAGTTCGGCGTTTGATTCCAGTTGCCGGGACCCATTTCGGCCGTGACGATCTGACCTAATAAGGTCACTCCTACCGGGCCTCCTTGATATGTAGCGGTGTTCTCATAATCGAAGATCATGCCGCCGCCCCAGCCATCGCTCACCACTTCCGGCATTGTTGTCGCGACCTGTCCCCAGTCGCCGCTGAAAGTATTTTCCGCCGAAAACCCGAGTACCAGCGACGTCTTGCTCATGCCATTTTCTGCATAAAAGGTCAGCCGGTCGTTGCCGTCGCCGCCGTAGTAGCTCATTTCCCAACCGTAGTCGAGCGCCCCGGCCAGGGTGTTTCCCTGCCAATTCGTTTGAAAATATTCCTGATCGTTCCAAAGCGCTTTGGTGAGCAGCGTACCGGGCATTGTTTGCTTGAAAAGCGTGGAAACCATGATCAGCGATGTGTCATTGGCGGTGCCGTCGCTCCATTCATCGTCGATATCTATCCCATCCAGCCCGTAAGGAGTGATCACATATTGCTGCAGGTAATTCACAAAATTCTGCGCCGTCGTCTGATCGGTAAATTCCGACCACCCGACCTGCGAGTGCCCGTTCAGGATCGTGAGCAAGACGACTATCCCTTTGTCCTGCAAATATTTTACAGACCCGTCATCGAGGATGGCTTGAATGTTGTCGTTAAAAGGCTTGGTCGTCGGCGGATCATTATTTTGCGCTCGCAGGCACGGAATTTCATTCGTGCAATAGTTGCCGCCAAAGATGCTGACGGCATCGACCGCCGCATCGCCATCAGCCAGCGTAAAACATCCGAGGCCCTTAAATTGGTCCGGTGAAGCCGGGTTTATATAAGCCAGCGCGATACCGTTTTTCTGGTAGGTGTCCGCCTGTGGCGCAGACCCCAGCCACGGTTCGCCGGTGAAGAAAACTGCATCGCCGGGCTCGAAAGCACCGTATTTATCATAAACCGGCCCTTCGAGCACCATGTACTCGCGGCAAAAGAAATAAAACGTAATTTGAGGGTTCATAAAGGCGATCCGCCGCGCCTGCTCAGGCGTGCAGTCAGATCGCTTCATGACGAAATTGTTCCAGTCAGCACCTTTAAACTGCGCGGAATTAGCGGTTTTGGTCCAGGGCATAATTTTTTTCATTGCTCTTCCCCCAATAATGAGAAAAGGCCGAGAGAAAGGAAGAGCATCTCCTTTTTATAGAATTTAGTGGGAAATAAGCGCATGTCCGGAACGCGGTCTCCGAAAGCTACTGAAAAGGAGAAGGCAGTTCGGTTGTGGACTTATTTTGTAGAACGAAGATAGCACAGGAAAGGCAGGTTTTAGAAGAAGCTTGGCGATTGCGTTCGATGCCGTGCGGGCTTTTCAGTTTTCGACTTCTGTGACAAGATTTATTCGTGAGTCAAATTCTGGCAAAAGAGATGGAGCAGCACACCTACGGCATTATGGACGAGGTGGAAGGCTCGCACTGGTGGTTTGTCGGGCGGCGCGCCATTCTGGAAAGTTTTCTAAAATCCATAGTCCAAAATCTAAGATCTCAAAATCCAAAAATATTGGACGTCGGCTGCGGCACGGGTGCGAATCTTGAGATGCTCGCGCAATTCGGCGAGGCCGAGGGCGTAGATGTCTCGGACGACGCGCTGGAGTTTTGCCGGCAAAAAGGTTTAAAGGTACAAAAGGGCCTGGCGGAAGAAATGCCTTTTGCCGATCGGAGTTTCGATATCGTAACGGCGCTTGATGTGGTCGAGCATCTTGATGACGACGTTGCGGGCCTCAAGGAAATGAACCGCGTGATGACCGACGACGGGCGCGCGCTGATCTTCGTTCCCGCCTTTATGTGGCTCTGGGGCGTGCAGGACGATATCTCCAATCACCGCATCCGCTATACCAAATCGCAGATCGTCGAGCGGCTCGAAAAAGCCGGTTTCGCGGTAGAGCGCGCGACCTATGCCAACATCACTTTCTTTGCGCCGGTGCTCGCCGGTCGCACTATCATGAAACTCACCGGGCTAAAACCGGCCTCGGAAAACAACATCAACATCTCAGCCCTTAACGGGCTCTTCGGAAAGATCTTCAGCGCGGAAAGATTCTGGCTGGGGCGTGCGAATATTCCCTTCGGCGTTTCCATCGTGATCGTCGCCCGGAAAACCCATAAAACAATGTGACGACAATACGAAGAGAAAAAGAAGAAGATATACCCCAGGTCTACCAGGTCAATTCACTGGCTTTTGAGAACGAGGCCGAGGCAAAGCTCGTAGAAAAGCTGCGGAAAGCAAAAACCTACATTGGCCTTGTCGCGGAAACGGACGGAAAAGTTGTCGGGCACATTTCCTTTAGCGCCGTCACACTCGAAGACGAGACGACGGATTTTCTCGGTCTCGCGCCAATGTCTGTCCTGCCCGATTTTCAAAGTCAGGGAATCGGTTCAATGCTTGTCAAAGAGGGTTTAAAGCTGTGCGCCGACGAAGGCTTCACTGCGGTCTTTGTGCTCGGCCACTCGCATTACTACCCGCGCTTCGGTTTCGAGACCGCGAAACTCAGAAGCTTTTCCTGTGAATATCCTTCGCCTGATGAATCATTCATGGTAGTGGAATTAAAACCCGGTGCGCTTAATGGAAAACAAGGCCTGATAAAATACGGCCCCGAATTCGCGGAGTTTTAAATACCCCATTTCACTGCGTCGATCGTCATCGTCGCCAAAAAAAGTAAGCGGTGAATTTGCAGGCAGTAAGTAAGAGGTCCATTTCCGCTTACTGCTTACATTCACCGCTTTTTGGCCTGCCGTTTCCCCGGGTCTACGGCAGCAGGCGTTCGGACGTGGCGCGCCGGCCTTCCGACGTTCCGTTAAAGCTGAAGATCAGGCTGCCGTCCGGCGCATAAACGTCAACCGTATAGGGGCCGCTGAGGCGGTCTGCGCGCTGGTTGAAATACAAATTCCAGCGGACCCTGTACGTTCCCTGAAATTCCGGCTGGCCGCTGCTGCCGATCACTATTCCATAGAGGGTGACGGCGACCTGGCGAGCGCTTACCTTTTCCCAGACACCCCGCGCGGCCGTGGTTTGCGGCGAAAGGTATTCGACAAAGGTGTTTTCGGCAAAGGTGCCGTCGGCGTTAAAAGTCCCGACCGCATTAAACGGCGCCTGAGTGTTCGCGCCTTCCAGCGATCTTGCGATCTCGGGAAGATCGATCGCCATCGGTAAATTACCTTTGGCTGAAAGCCCGTCACACGCGCACTCGAGATCAAAGAGCCACGTTCCGGTTACTTCCGCGGGCGTCTGCGGGGCGGCCAGTTCCTTTGCCTGCGCCGGGGCCGCGATGTTAAGTACCGTTAAAAATAATGCTGCGATCAATAATGAATATATCTTTCTCACTTTTCTTATCTCCTGAATAATTTAATTTTTGGAAACTCTCGCTTCCAATGATGTGAATATACCCGTCCGTAAAATTGCGGTAATGACAAAACTCTGATAAAACCGTGATAAAGATCTGCCCTGATAAATTTTGTTTTTTTCGAAGCTGTAAATGATGTTTTGCTTTGATGACGTAACGGTCGACGAGAAAAATTTTCGCCTGCAAAAAGCAGGCGAGGTGCGGGGCCTTACGCCGCGGGCTTTTGACGTTCTGCTTTACCTGATAAAACAAGACGGCCGGCTGGTGGAAAAGCAGGAAATATTTGAGCAGGTCTGGAAAGAAAGTTTTGTCACCGACAATGCCCTGACCCGCGTTATCAAAGAGATCCGCCAGGCCATCGGCGATGACGCCGCCAACCCTATCTATATAGAAACCATTCCTAAGCGCGGCTATCGCTTTGCCGCAGCATTGGAAAATAAAGCCGAGCTATCTGCCGTTAAAACTTCCGCGCCAACTCTGCCAATTCCGGTGCTCGCGGTCCTGCCGTTTAAAATTTTGGGCGCTAAAGATGACGGCGATGGCAGTAGCGATGAGTTTCTGGGCATAGGAATGGCTGACGCGCTGATCACGCGCCTGAGCAATAGCCGCAAAGTTGCCGTGCGTCCGACCAGCTCTATCCTGCATTACGCGCAAAGTGAAAAGCCGCCGGGCGAGGCCGGGGCCGAGCTGGGCGTGGGCGCCGTGCTGGAAGGAAGTATTCGCCGCGCGGGCGGGCGTTTTCGTGTGACCGTTCAATTGGTCGATGTTTCGACGGGAAATCCGCTCTGGGCGGAAAAATTTGACGAGGATTTTACCGATATCTTTTCCGTGGAAGATTCGATAGCGGAACGCGTGGCCGGGGCTCTGTCGCTGCATTTGAGCGCCGACGAAATATCGCTGCTCAAAAAGCATTACACGGAAAATCCCGATGCGCACGAAGCCTATCTTAAGGGCCGCTTTTACGCCAATAAGTTCACGCTCGAGAATTTTCATAAAGCCATCGGGTCTTTCGAACGGGCGCTGGAATTCGATCCGGATTATGCGCTGGCCTACGCCGGGATCGCCGAAGCAAATTGGATAGCCGCTGATCTTTATTTAAATCCGAAAGAAGCGCTGCAAACCGTCAAGGAAAAAGCGGCGAAGGCGATCGAGCTCGACCCAAACCTTGCCGAAGGGCACACTTTTTTTGGCGCGGCGCTGCAAAGCACTGACTGGAACTGGAGCGAAACCGAAAGACATTACCGCCGCGCGATAGAGCTCAACCCGAATTTTGCGCCCGCGCATCAATGGTACGGCTGGCTGCTGAGCGTGCTGGGCAGGCATGACGAAGCCATTGTCGAATCTGAAACGGCCAAGCGTCTCGATCCGTTTTCGATCGGCGTACACTGGTTCTTGATCGCTTCCTACGGATTCGCGCGGCAGTTTGAAAACGCGGCGGAAAAGGCGCAGAACCTGATAGATATACAGCCCTATTTCTGGGGCGGGCACTGGTCGCTCGGTTACTGCTGCGCGGAAATGGGCAAGTATAAAGAAGCGCTGCAGCATTACCGTAAAGCCGCGGAAATGGATCGGTCGCCGATGATAAGCTCTTCTATAGCAGCGGCTTACGCGCTGGCGGGACAAAAAGATAAAGCTCTGGAATTGCTCGATGAACTAAAGGAAGCTGAAAAGGTCGGCTATGTTCCCCCGTATTACATGGCGATGATCCACGCGGCATTGAGTGAGCCGGCCGAAACGGACGAAGCTTTTAGCTATCTCGACAAAGCCTTTGAAATGCGCGACAGTTCACTCTCCGCTTTGAAGGTCGATTCAAGGCTCGACGGGCTGCGCAAGGACAAAAGATTTAAAGCCCTGGTCAAAAAATTAGGACTGGAAAAGTGAAAGTCAGCGAAGCTGACGAGAAGTGTAACTACAGGTGGTGTTCCAAAATGTTTACTGCGGCAATGAGCAAAACATGTAAAAGTCGGCAAAGCCGACGACAGAATATAACTACAGGTGAAGCGCAGCGGAACCTGTAGTATGATGTCCCAAATATTTGCCGGGCGCGACGAGAGTTTAATTCTCATCGCGCCCGGCCTTGTTAATTGCGGTTCTGTACCCCAGGCTGACGCCTGGGGTTAAACTCTGCCGTCCGCTTGCGCGGACTTTATGAATTTCCGATTCTATTTGGGAACTTTACGGCATCCAAAAATCTCTCGGATATAGCCGGTACAATTTCGTATCGGCGCCTTCTACCGATCTCAGGTACGCTTCATAGGCGGCCATTTGTTTTTCCGGGCCGATGACAAAAAAGTTTGATCCGGCCACGTCTTTGCCGCGCATGCCGTAACCGGGAAACACGCGTTCATAGACACGGTCTTTTCGTTTGAACAATTCCGCGGAAAGGTTAGGAATTTTTCTTGCCTCTAATATCGCGCGGCGAAAACGCGAGACCACTTCGGGCGTAAAGCCGTCAGCCATATTGCTCGCCATCGCTTCGCCGCGAGCCTCATACGGAGAAGAAGCGCGCGAATTAAAAGCCAGCGCGGTCACATATTCACTAAGCGGAGTATCCAGCGGGCGTTTTACTTCGCCCATGGCAAAGCGCAGGGTCTGCGGTATCTCCGGAGTTCGCTCCGCGTAGTAACCCATCAGGCCGGTTCCCGCGCTGCTCGAAATTCCGTTGCTGTAGGCCAGCCCGGCGCCGATAGTTTTAGAGAATACTGCGTGCGCCCCGGCGCCCGAGTAGAGCTTGGAAGCAAGAAAATCCAGGATCTTATCGCGGTCGTTATAATCGGCGTAATTCACCAGTGTCGCGCTGTTGATGATCACGCCTCCACCCATGTTCGGCGCCATAAGTCCAACGTATACTGGTTTTGCCGCCCCTTCACCGCGGCCTGACAGGCGCTCTTCGATGCGCCGCGTCGCGGCAAAATTGGTCCTGGCGTTCTTCGCCGTATCGAAACCGCTGAGCAGGTCCGCAAAGCCGGGTTCGAGTTTTTGCCGCGTCGAGGCCGAGCCGATATAAAACAGCCGCGCGTCATTTACATTGAGCAAACGGCGGCGAAGCGTCTCCAGTTGCGCCAGGGTTTTTTCCGGCCCTTGCGCAAGGTCCTGCCTCATCTCATTGCACAGGTACGCCCAGTCAGCCGCCAGTGAAGTATCGGGAATATCGCCCAGCGTCTGGCTCAGATCATTCGCTGCGGCTTCCGCTAGCTTGCGGGCCGCGGGCGGCAGCGCGTTCATTTCATCGTAATAAGTTTTCAAACCGGCGCTGATCTTTTCCGCCTGCGCCTTGTCGCCGCCCATGGCGGTAACGAGCGTTTTTAATTCTTCGCGATTTGCACTAGCTTTTGGGGCAGCGGCGAGTTTTGTTAAATAACCGTCAATGGCTTTGGCATCCGCCGCAGCGCCGGCGTCTTTTAACATCCAGCGCAAGCGCATCGCGTTATGCGTCTGCGTCAAAAACGAAGTGGTCGCCAGATACAGCGGCTTATTTTGATTGCGGTAAGCGTCCGCCGGGTTATTGACCCATGCTTCTTCCGAGGCCTGCATCATGCGGCGCAAACCGCTGAGCTGCTGATCGACGACGTCGCGAATGCGGGGAAGATTTTCCTTGCGCCAGTTAGGCGCCTGCAGGATAAGCTTCATCCACGCGACCGCGCGCGCCGATTCGGCCGGGTCATTTCCCGAACCCGTCACCTCTAATTCATACCGGTCGGAAGCGGCAAAGATATCAAATCCCGCGCCGAGGTCCAGGATCTCTTTGCGCAGCATTTCCGACATCTCTTCGTAAGAGAGCGCTTTGCCGTCTTTGATCACGCCGGTGCTTCGCAGCAGCCCGGGCAGCGAAGAAAGATATACCAGCTCGTTTTCCGGCACGCTGTCTAACCGCAGCGCCAACCCGCTGGTCGCGCCCGTCATGTTGTCAAAGGTCGATGCGCCCAGCTTTACTTTGCCGATCATCGACTCTTTGTAATCGATCTGATCGTCTAAGGTCAGCGGCGGATTTTCGATGAATTTTGCCGTGCTTCCCTGTTCCAGTTTTTCCAGCTCCGCGGTGGTCCCGTCGTATTCCGCCTTGTATTTTCTAATGGCTTCCTGATCGTCGCTCACGCCGTATTTTGTTTTCAATCCGGCCACTTCCGCATCGGCGCGCGCCTTGCGGGCCTGCTGCTCTTGCTGGATCAAAGCGGGGTTGGCTTTGCCCACCGCGCCGTAAGGTTTGGTTTCGGCAAACTTCCATTTCGCCAGGTAATCGCGCCAGAAATTTTTCCCGCTCGCCAGCAGCGCCTCGGCCTTTGCCATTGCCGGTTTCATCGTTACCGACTTGCGAAAATCATTTTCGGTGTTGAGATAACGCGTCTGCCACAGCCAGCCGTAGCCGTTGCCGCCATTGCGAAAACCGAATCCCGGCGGCGTGTTGACGAATTTGGAAAGCGAGCGGCGATAGTTCGTCAAAGAGTTGCGAAAACGGTCGTTAAATTCTTTTAGCTCCGGCGAACCGTCTTTGAAAGCCGCAATGCGCGCAAATTCTTCCGTGATCTTTTGCCTTACCTGGGTCGCCTTGTCCGTGGTCAGGTTGGCGGTGGGCACATCCGTCAATACCACCCAGACGGGAAAGCCGGGCGAATCGTCGATGTAGCTATAGACATTTTGCGCGCCCGTATCCATCTCGCGCGTTTTACTGTCGATGAATTTTTTATAGAGATTGGTATTGGCGTCGCCGGCAAAAACACCGAGGAAATTATCCAGCAAAAGCTTTTCCGAAAGATCCAGTTTCTGGGTAGCCGGGTAAGTGAAATACATCGACGAAGGCTGCTGCGCATTTTCGCTGGGAAATTCGATCGTGCGGATCGTGCCCGGCTCCGCCGATCTGGGCGCGGGCAGTTTATCGACTGACATATAATCGCGCTTTTCCGATTTTGGTTCGGCCGCCGTAAAAGCGGCGTCCATCCGAGTCAGCACGGTCTCCAGCGTCATATCTTTCGGCACCGAAACCACCGCGCCCATATTTCCCAGGTGATAATTTGCTTCGTGATAGCGCTTGATATCGTCGGCGGTCATTTTGCGAATGCCGTCCGGCGTGCCCCCGGCATTAAACGACAACGGGTGCGCATCGCCATAGAGCATTCTTAACGACGCATCGTAAAGCCGGTAATCCGGGTTATTAAGCGAGCTGGACATTTCGTTATAGACCGAGCCTTTTTCTTCCAGCCGCAGCGTCTTGTCGGGATTTTCGGTGACACCCCAGTTGCGCACCTCGCGGCGCACTTCTTCTTCAGTGTAATCCGGGTGCAGCAGCACATCGATCAGCTCCGTGAAAAGCCCGTAAAACGCTTCGGCGCCGCCCGCCGTGTTGAATTGATAATTCGTGTAGGTCTGGTAAGTGGAAGCATTCGATTGCGTGAGCGACATGCTCTCCCGCACATTGATATTGCGCCCCTTGTTACCCTTGCCGATCAGCAGGTGTTCCTGTGTGTGCGGCTCGCCCATATCGGAAACCGTAAAAGTATTGGCGTAAACATACGCCTGCGGCACGGACTGGATCTGCAGCAGGTCAAGCGTAAATCCGGTTTGATGAATAAAACGGCCGCCGATAGGCTTATCCACATCGTCCAGATAAATGGCTTCCGTGCGAAAACCGTGGATCACCTGGCCCTTTGTCAGGCTGTCAAAAGGATTTGCGCCGCTTTGGGCACTTTTGGCCAGCGCCAACGGGACCTGGCCGCAAATAAGCCCGATCAGTAATAAAAATTCCGCGTAAAACGTACGGTTTCTAACGTTCATTTACTTGTCTCCTGCTGTTTTAGAAAGTTTCAGATAGTAAACACTTCAAATCGGATCTTTATGACAGATGTTACTTGTTGTTTTTACGCTGCTTTACGGGCTTTTGTTTCTGCTTGTAAAGAGCCGGGCGTGTCGCTGGCTTAATGGCTTTTTTAAGAGCGGGCGCAAGCAACCCTTCCCGACCTGAGAGACACCCTACTTGAACGATAGATATTAAAGCTCAACTAATTTGCAGTCCGGAAGGGCCGCTTGCGCCCGCTCTTACTTCTTAGTCCCGTAGGGACGTTATATTTATAGATGCACGCCCCTTGGGAATGATTCTTTGAGTTCCATTAGCGTCCCTACGGGACTAAGCCGAAATGTTTGACAGAAGAACCCGGTTACGGCTACAGAAAGCGCTCCGGTTCTGACTCCATCTCCATCAACCATCACCCAAACTGTATTTTTTCGCCGGAAAAGCTTACATTATTAAGTTTGTTGGTCTAACCAAATGGAAACGAAGCCTGAAATATCACTTTTCCTGCCCGTCCTGGACGAAGAAGAAAATCTGCCGCTGATGCATCAGAAGATCGCGGCGGCGCTCGACGCGCTCGGCAAACCGGCCGAGGTCATTTATGTCGACGACGGTTCGGCGGATAAAAGCCTCGCGGTCCTGAAAGAAATAGCGGCCGGCGACGAGCGCGTGCGCGTGATCTCTCTGCGCCGCAATTACGGCCAGACAGCGGCGATGTCCGCCGGCATAGACGCGGCGCGCGGCGAAATTCTGATCCCGATGGACGCCGATCTGCAAAACGACCCGGCCGATATCGCCCGCCTGCTGGAAAAGCTTGACGAGGGTTACGACGTTGTTTCCGGTTGGCGCAAGAACCGCCAGGACAAGATGCTGACGCGCAAGATCCCTTCGCAGATCGCCAACAAGATAATTTCCTGGATCGGCGGCGTTCACCTGCACGATTACGGCTGCTCGCTCAAAGCCTATCGCCGCGAAGTGCTGCAGGACGTAAAACTCTATGGAGAGATGCACCGCTTTATCCCGATCTATGCCAGTTGGGCCGGCGCCCGCGTCACGGAAATCCCCGTCGAGCACCACGCCCGCACGATGGGCAAATCCAAGTACGGCCTTTCGCGCACGGTCAAGGTCGTCTTCGATCTGATCACCATCAAATTCATGGCCGAATATCACACTAAACCGATCTATGTTTTCGGCACCTGCGGCCTGATCGCATTTTTTGTTTCCATCCTCGCCGGGCTCTACGCGGTCGTCTTAAAACTTTCGCGCTACATCGGCCTGCCCGAACGCTATCATGCGGACTTTGTCGAAACTCCGCTGCCGGTGCTGTGCATCGTTATGTTTGCCATCGCCGTCCAATTCTTCCTGATGGGTCTGCTGGCGGAATTACTCGTGCGCACCTATCACGAATCGCAGGACAAGGCGATCTATGCCGTGCGTGAGAAGATAGGTTTCTAACTATTAACTGCGTGCTATGAACTGTTAACTATCACTAGTAGTTTCTAAAATTGATATGTTCACCAGAAAACCATTTTTTGCTTTAACTGCTTTAGCGATAATATTTCCGGCCTTAGTTTCGGCTCAGCAACAAGCTCGCATCGACAACTCGCTTGAAGCTCGGATCAAGCGCATCGAGAATGGCCTGCTCCCGCAGATCATTTTCAACGGCGAGATAAAACTGATGACGATCGCCGAGCGATTGGCGCACCATAAAAATCCTGGCATCAGCATAGCCGTTATCAATAATAATAAGATCGAATGGGCGCGCGGTTACGGATTTGTCGAAAGCGGAAAGCCTGCGCCCGTCACTCCGCAAACTCTTTTCCAGGCGGCTTCGATCAGCAAACCGGTCGCGGTGGTGGGAGCGCTGCGCATGGTCGAGGCCGGGCGGCTCTCGCTGGACGAGGACGTGAACAAAAAACTGACTTCGTGGAAAGTGCCGGACAATGAATTTACCGCCACCGAAAAAGTGACCCTGCGCCGGCTTGCCACCCACAGCGCCGGGCTGACCGTGCACGGTTTTGATGGTTACAAAATGGGCGGCGTCCTGCCTGCGATCAATCAAATATTGAATGGCGAAAGCCCGGCCAACTCGCCGGCAGTGCGCGTCGATTACATTCCCGGCAGCCGCTCACGCTACTCGGGCGGCGGCCTGACCGTCCTTCAACTGCTGATGAGTGATACTGCGAATAAAGCATTTCCCGAACTGATGAACGACCTGGTGCTGAGCCGCATCGGGATGAAGAACAGCACTTACGAGCAGCCTCTTCCGGCCCGGCTCCAGGCGCAGGCCGCCGTCGGCCATGACAGCGAAGGCCGGCCGATCGAGGGCAAATGGCACGTTTATCCTGAGATGGCTGCCGCCGGACTATGGACCACTCCGACCGATCTGGCGCTGCTTACGATTGAAGTTCAGAAAGCGAACCTTGGCCAGTCGAAAAAAGTTTTGTCGCAAATGACGGCCAAACAGATGCTGACCTACCAGATCGACGAAGCCGGCCTGGGCTTTTTCCTCAAAGGCCGCCCGGTTCCTTTCCGCCTCAGTCACAACGGTGCTAACGAGGGTTTTCGCTGTATCCTGGTTGGCTACTTCGACCGCGGCCAGGGTGCGGTCATTATGACAAATTCCGATAATGGCTCAGACCTGATGATGGAACTCCTGCGCGCTGTCGCCGCCGAATACGGCTGGGATGACCTAAAACCGGACGACCGCAAACTGGTTACCGTTAGCGAAGACGTTCTTAAAACCTATGTCGGAGAATATCAAGCTCCGGAGAACGGCCCGCGCTTTACCGTGACACTCGAAGGCGGCAAACTTTTTATTCAGCAGACGCAGCGCGCCAAACTCGAACTTTTCGCGGAAACCGAGAATACGTTTTACTTTATGCTTCCCGGTCCCGGGCGGTTTGTTTTCTCGAAGAACGCAGAAGGCAACATCGATAAACTGATCTTGCGGCAGGGCGCTAACGAACGTCAGGCAGCAAAGGTGAAATAAACTAACTGACCCCGATACTGGCCACTGACTATGTGCGGAATAACCGGCTGGGCAAATTTAGACGCTAACACACCATCGCAGACGAGCGATGAGGCCGTGCTGCATTCCCTACATGCGATGTGCGAAGCGATCCGTCATCGCGGCCCCGATTCCGAGGGGCTGTGGACTGATGCCGGAGTCGCGCTTGGCATGCGTCGGCTTTCAGTGATCGACCTGGCTACCGGAGATCAGCCGGTTTTTAGCACCGACCGCTCCGTCATCGTGATGATGAACGGCGAGCTCTACAATTACCGCGAGGTCCGTGCCGACCTGCAAAAACGCGGTTATAAATTCACGACAAATTCCGACACCGAAATTCTGCCGCATCTTTACTGTGAGTACGGTGACGCGATGCTCGAACACGTCAGCGGGATGTTTGCTTTCGCGCTGTGGGACATGCGGAAAAAACGCCTGCTGATAGCGCGCGACCGCTTTGGCGAAAAACCGCTTTATTACGGCGTATTTAACGGCAAGCTGATCTACGGTTCGGAGCCCAAAACTCTGCTGGCGCACCCGGATGTAAAGGCGGACCTAAACCTTGACGCGCTGCGGTCATTTCTTTCGTTCGATTACGTACCGGCGCCGCAGTCCATCTACCGGGGGATCAATAAACTTCCCGCCGCCCACAAACTGGTGCTGGAAAACGGCGAGATAAAGATAGAACGCTACTGGTCGCTGAGCTTTAAAAAACCGGATGAGACCCCGTCGATAAAAGAGGCTGCCGAGCATTTGAAAGAGCTGCTTTCAGATGCCGTGCGCCGGCAGCTTGTCGCCGATGTGCCGCTGGGCATCCTGCTTTCCGGCGGTGTCGATTCCTCCACCGTCGCCGCATTCGCGGTGCGCCATGCGACCGAAACCGTCAAAACTTTTTCCATCGGTTTTGAAGAAGACTCTTTTGACGAATCGAAATATGCGCGCGAAGTTTCACGCCATCTCGGCACCGAGCATTACGAGGACCGTTTAAGCGTCGACACGGCGGCGGAACTTACGGCTGAGATCGGACAATGGCTGGACGAACCGCTCTCTGACGGTTCGCTGCTGCCGACATTTTTACTCGCGCGTTTTGTGCGCCGGCATGTGACGGTCGCGCTGGGCGGTGACGGCGGCGATGAAATTTTTGCCGGCTATCCGACATATTACGGCCACCGCATGGCGCAGATCTACGACCGCGTTCCGCGTATCTTGCGCAATGGCGTGATCGCGCCGCTGGTAAATAGTTTGCCGGTCAGTTCGAAAAATCTTTCGCTGGATTACAAGGCGAAGCGTTTTATCCGGGCGGCAAATTACGATCCCGTCACGCGCCATCACTCCTGGTTCGGTTCGTTTTCTATCGATGCACAAAAACAATTACTGACGAATGATGTTCTTGAGAATACTTCTTCCGATATTTACCGCGGCGCGAAAGATCTGCTCGCAACCTGCGACGCCGAAAACCGTGTCGAGCAGATGCAGTTTCTCGACATGAATTTCTACATGGCGGAAGATATTTTGACCAAGGTCGATCGCGCTGCGATGGCGGTATCGCTCGAAACCCGGGCGCCGTTTCTCGACCCGCGCGTGGCGGAGTACGCCGCGAAACTTCCGCCTGGTTACAAATTGCATGGCAGTAAAGGGAAGTACATCCTCAAAGAAGCAGTGAAGGACCTGCTGCCGAAAAGTATTTTGCATCGGCCGAAGAAAGGATTTGGAATTCCCGTTGCGCAGTGGCTGCGCGGCCGGCTTAATCCGCTGATGAATGACCTGTTGTCTCCGGAAAGACTGAAAACACAGGGTTTATTTAACCCGCTATATGTGCAAGAACTTATCTCCGAACATGAAAAAAGCGTCGCAAGCCATCATAAGGAACTCTGGACTCTGTTGGTCTTTCAGCTTTGGTACGACAATTTTTTAAACCGGAAAACGGTTTAGAGTTCAAACTTCAGTTTGTCTTTGATCATGAAAATAAGACAAGCTGAAGCTTGAACTCTGAACCGTTTTTTACCGCTTTATCCCGTACACATAAAACTTTCCCTGTTCGTCATATTCCGTGCGCACCACATTCATCCCGCATTTTTCCAGCACGCGCCTCGAAGCTTCGTTGCCGGTATCGACGGTGGCATAAACCGCGTCCAGTTTTAATTCATCAAAGCCGTAAGCGGCCAGGCGCAACGCGATCTCCGTGGCGAAACCTTTGCCCCATTCGTTTTTCGCCAGCACATAACCGATCTCCATTTCGTGTTTATACTCGGGCCGCGGGCGAATACTGGCGTTGGCGATAAAGCGGCCGTCTTCCTTTGCCAGCACGGCCCAAATTGTTTTGATCCCTTTGGGATAGAATTCGTTGACCAGCCGTCGCCATAACGCATCGACCGCCTCGCGGCTCAGCACTCCCTTATCGACGTACTTCATCACCTCTTCATCGGTAAAAAGCCGCGTGAAATCCGCGCGCAGCTCTTCGCTGTAAAGAGTGAATATCAATCTTTCCGTTTCGAATGTTTCCATAAATAAAAGCCCCTGCTTTTTATAGCAGAGGCTGTATTTTGACCCGCAAAAAATTTACCCAAAAATTTACTGCGCTATGATCGTGAATTTCTCGCTGGGCTCCTGCATCTGGCCGGTTACCCGGTCTTTGATGCGGATCTTCAGCTCGTACTCACCGGCATCCAATTGCGCCGTAGGCAGCAAACGGGCCAGGGTCAGCCGCTGCCCAGAATCGCTCAGGCCCGACCAATCTTCGGATTGCCGCAAGAGTTCCTTGCCGCCTTTTGACAGCACATATTCCACATCCACGGCCGGCCGCAGCGTCGTCTGGTCGATGCCGGTATTATAGACCTGCATATAAACCCCGACGTCCTGGCCTCTCTTATAGATACCGGAAAGATTCGGGATGACCTTTTTATCGCCGATCACAAACTGGCCGCCGATATCACGATCCGTCGTGCTGTAAAGACGCGAAGCAAGGATCAGCGTCGAAGTATTAAGCTTGCTGGCTTCATATTTCGGAACCGTAAATCCCTTGCTGATGATGCCGCGATTGCCCGATTCGACATCGCGGACCACGACATCCACTTTGTAAGTGCCGGGCATCAGAACATAGCCTTTTTGATAAACGGATTTCCGGTCCTTAACCTGCGCCAGGTCTTCGGCGGTTGAATCCGCCGTAACGGTATCTTCGAAAATTCCCGTCCGTTTATTTGAGACGCTGGTGATGCGGCCAAAGATGTTCATCCTCGCGGTCGGAACTCCGCCGACTTCCTTGAACACCAATTCCCGGTTTTCCGCCTGAACGGTAAAGGTGACCATTACGCGGTCGTCCGACTGGCGAAAGAAATCGACACGCATGCCGAAATCGAGCGGGTTATTATCGATCAGCGCCGAATCGGTCAAAGCCGCTTGCAGGTCGTTGAATTTAACTTGGGGCGGACGCTGCAGGGCAGTGATTATCTCCATCCGGCGGAAGGGCGCATCCTGCTCGCGCATGTAGTTTGCGCCGCCGTTGCCGGCATTGGTAATGCGGTCTGCTTTGGTGCTAAACCCTAACTGTTCCGCCAGCGTCAAACCTGCGCCGGGAACTGTACGCATGGCGTCTTTTTCATCCGGGCTGCGGGCTATGCGGTATTCGCCGGTGCCGGTCGGATCGACAAACTCGATCTCGATGCCGTCGCCGACGTTATCCAGGTGGCGATAGAACCAAACTTCAAAAGGATAGGTGGTCGTCGAACCGCCGCCTTCATAACTCGGACGGTCGTAACCGCCGCCGGTCGGGTGCGTTTCTTTTTCGTCCGGTTTGCCGAAAGTTATATAGATCCGGCCGCGGTCGGTTTTCCAGCCCGGGATCCCGGAAGAGAAATGTTCGTTGGAATAAGCGATACGCTCATAATATTCTTCGCGAAATTCATTTTCCTCGGTGTCCGGGTCCGGATCGCGGCGGCGCCAGAAATTTTCGATAAAATTTTCGCGCTCTTCATCTGTTTGAAGCTGTTTAAAGGCCCGTTTTTCTTCCGACGTAATAATGTAAGCTACGTCTTTCTCAAGCCAATCCTTGTAAGCCCTTTTGAGTTCGGGCTTAACGTTACGCACTTTTTCACTCGGATCGACCGAGGGCTGCGGCTTCTGCGCGAAGGCAAAAGACGAGGCCAAAGTGGTTAGGACAACAACAAAAATAATATTGCGAATTTTTTTCATTTCAGACATAAATGCGATCTCCCGGCTATTCTCGGCAGTCTTGTAGATTCAAAAGAGTTAATTTTATTCAATATACGCTGCGAAAGCAATAAATTTAGACACTACACCGTCTAAATTCAAGATGCGTTTCGGCTTGTCTCAGGTTGCCTAAACCCTTATAAACACTTATTCCGGGCGCTATTTTAGGCAAATCCCGCCTCCTCATCCGTTTTCCTTTTTTTCCCGAAGATAAAAGCGACCAGGATCGAGATCAGGTAAAGAAACACCATCGGCGCCGAAAACAGCATCAAATTCGGCACGTCACCGGTCGGGGAAACTACCGCGGCCACGATCAGTATGACGACGATCGCCAGCCGCCAGCTTTTGAGCAGCATCTTGGCATTAACGATCCCTATCCTCGACAGAATATAAGTGATCGCCGGCATTTGAAAGATCAACCCCATCGCCAGCATGATCAGCGTGATCAGATCGAAATAATCCGTCGCCTTTAACATCAACTGAAAATCCTGGCCGAGCCCGAGCAGGTAAGTCACCGACGGCGGAAATAAAACGTAATACGCGAACGCCATACCGCCGATAAAAAATATTGACGAAAGCAAAATGAACGGCGTCACATAACCGCGCTCATGTTTGTACAGCGCCGGCGAGATAAATCCCCAGATCTGTAAAAGCAAAAAGGGAACCGAAAGCGCGATCGCCGCATAAAGCGAAACTGTGACATAAAGAGTAAAAGGTTCGACCGCGGTGGTCACGATCAGTTGCCCTTCCGCGCCGGGCGCATCCGACGGTTTTACCGTCAGGTCGAGCGGCAGCCGAACGCCCGCCGGAATTATTGCGCTGTTGGTCAGGATCTGTTCTGTCGTAAAGACACCGAGCTTGCCTTCGTTATCGTTGCTGAACTCGACGTTGACCGACGTTCCGATCGGAACAGTGATGATCCCTAATTTGCTCGCCTTGTCGAAAACAAACCTGCCCTTATCTCCTTCACGCAAACTCGCCAGCGGCTGGATGGTTTCTTCACCGCTCTTGCCTTCTACTTTTATCTGGCGCGTCTGCGCATAAGCCAGCGCTCTTTGTACCGGTACCGCCAAAAAATTATAGATGCGGTCGGACACGAACCAGCAAAAGATAAAGGCTATTCCGACAAAAATAATGGAACGGATCAGACGCTTGCGAAATTCGTCTAAATGTTCCAAAAAGGACATTTGCCCGCCTAATTGATCTTCGCTGCTATCGATTGTTTGTTCCATTTATTCTGAGGCGGTCGGGTGTGATCACAGCCAGTCTTTTTTGCTTTCCTTTACCGTTTCCGCAACGGTTTCGACGGGGAAGGTTTCTTTGATCTGATCCATTTGTGAAGGCTCTACCTGAGTGACGGTCGGCAGTTCCAACTGCCCCTCTTTCACGGCACCGTTTGTTCCGTTTGCTGCTGGGCCGTTTTCTTCCACCGGATCCTGATTCCGGCCGATGGAATTTTCTACCGGCTTCGGCTTATCCAAAAGTTCGAGCATCCGCAGATCGTTGTTGGTATCTTTCAGCTCTTCTTTAAAGTCGGTGGTGATCGAAGAAACCTCGCTCTCCCAGGTGGATTTAAATTCTGTGGTAGCGCGGCGAAATTCCGCCATATATTTTCCGATGGTACGCGCCATCGTCGGCAACTTGCGCGGGCCCAAAAATATCAGCGCAAGAATGCCGATAAAGATCAGCTCCTGCATTCCGATTGTCTCTCCGATTAATAAAACCAACTTCTCAACCCTTCACTTGTCACTGGTTTCTTATCACTTGTCACTTGTCACTTGTCGCTAACTTACTTCGATCAAAAAATCTTTGAACGTTTCCACGCTGCCGATCACTTTCGCGCCGGAAACCTCATTTACAAATCGCGCGGCTTTTTCCTCTTCCATGCTGATCAGCAATCCGCCCGCCGTCTGCGGATCGAAGAGCGCGCTTTGCATTTCTCGTGAAACGCTCTCCGCTATTCTAACAGTATCGCCGACGTAAATACGATTGTTCTTGTCGCCGCGCGTCACCATCTTCTGCGCAATGAGTTCTAAAACGCCGGGCAGTAGCGGAACCTCCGCCGAATTAATTCTGAGCGTCACACCGCTTGCCTTGGCCATTTCATAACCGTGGCCCATCAGCGAAAATCCGGTCACGTCCGTGCAGGAATTTGCTCCTATCTCCTGCATTACTTTTGACGCCTGCCGCGCCGAAGTTGTCATCGCTTCTAAAGCGGCATCGATCGACTCCTGCCCCGCCTTCTGAAACTTCACGCCGGTGCTGATCACGCCCGTCCCGATCGGCTTTGTCAGTATCAGAACGTCTCCGGGTTTTGCTCCCGCATTCGTCACAACTCTTTTAGGATCAATAGTTCCGGTCACCGCATAGCCGAATTTCATTTCCTTGTCGTCAACCGAATGCCCGCCCAGCACGACCACGCCTTCGGCGTGCATGGCCTCCATTCCGCCGCGCATGATCTCAGCCAGAACACTCATATCTTCATCGCGCGGATAACAGGTCACCGACAGCGCGGTCAGCGGCACGCCGCCCATGGCATAAACATCGTTCAGAGAATTGTTGGCGGCGATACGGCCGAACGTCGCCGGATCATCGGCGATCGGCGTAAAGAAGTCCACCGTCTGCACCAGCGCCAGATCTTCAGAAATTTGAAAAACACCGGCATCATCGGAAGTATCAAAACCTACCAGCAAATTTTTAGAAAAACTTTGCGAGGGCAGCGTCGCTAAAGCCTTCGCCAGATCATGCGGGGGAAGTTTTGCCGCACATCCCGCGCACGAGACCATTTCTGTTAAACGCTTTGTTGCCATATAATTACGCCTGTACCGATTCTTCCCCCTGCATTAGCAGCTCATAAATACGGTGCAGGTCGGTAATACCGTAATATTCGATCTCGATCCTGCCGCCCTGATTTTTAGCATTAGGAACGATCTCAACTTTAGTTCCCAGCCGGCGCTGCAGTTTTACTTCGGCTGCCTTGATATTTGCATCCGGCTCTTTCTTCGCGCCTTTCGAAGTCGATTTACCGCTCAGTCCGTTGATCCGTTTTGCAATGCGCTCGGCCTCGCGAACCGAAAGGGAACGATCGATCACTTCCCGGGCCAGCCGGCGCTGCTCGCCGATCTCAACAATGCTCAGGATCGCCCTGGCATGCCCGGCGCTGATCTTTCTTTCTTCCACCAAAACCTGGATATCTTCCGGTAACTTCAATAATCTCAAGTGGTTAGCAATAAGAACGCGGTCTTTACCGACCCGCTCGGCCAGTTTTTCCTGCGTCAATCCAAAGATTTCGATGAGCCTCTTAAAAGCCTTGGCCTCTTCGATCGGATTAAGCTCCTGGCGCTGGATGTTTTCGATAAGAGCGAGCTCGAGCTTTTTCTCGTCCGTTACTTCCCGGATCACAGCCGGGATCTTCCGCAGCTCGGCCCGCTGCGCCGCCCGCCAGCGCCGCTCTCCGGCGATCAATTCAAAACCGGTCCCCGACGGCCGTAATATCACCGGCTGAATAATGCCGTTTTCGCGAATCGACTGCGCCAATTCTTCCAGCGCGGTTTCCGCAAAGCGCGTTCGCGGCTGTTCGGAATTCGGTTTGATCAGATCAATATCTATTTCCCGAAGACTGTCTCCGGGTTGAACGACAACTTCCTCACGCACCAGCGCGCTCAGACCCCGCCCCAACGCTTGTCTGCTCATGACTTATAATCTCCTTTGCCAACTGCATATAACTCTCCGCCCCTTTTGAGCGTATATCATACAAAATAATCGGCTTACCGTAACTTGGCGCTTCCGCGAGACGAACATTCCGAGGAATAACCGTCTGCAAAACGGCCTCTTTATAGAACTCCCGAAGATCTTGGGCGACTGCCCCGGAAAGATTGGTCCGCTCGTCATACATAGTGAGCAGCAGACCTTCGACTTCCAGATTGGGATTTAGCCCTCTGCGCACTCGCGATAAAGTATCGAACAATTCGCTCACGCCTTCCAAGGCATAGTATTCGGTCTGGATCGGTACTAATAAAGTGTCGGCCGCTGTCAATCCATTGATCGTAAGCAACCCCAGCGAAGGAGGGCAGTCAATCAAAATGTAATCGTATTGATGCCTGACCGTTTCCAAAATCTCTCGCAGACGATACTCCCGGCGCTCCATTTCCACTAACTCGATCTCCGCCCCGGCCAGATTCTTGTCGCAGGGAAGAACGAACATCATCGGTAGCTCGGTGTGTACCGTCAGGCTGTTGACCGGCTCATCTAAAATTAACGCATGATAGAGACTCTTTCTCTCAACGTTACGCTGGACACCGGCTCCGGAAGTGGCATTTGACTGCGGATCGGCATCCACGATCAAAACCTTTTTTTCATGGATCGCGAGCGCGGCAGAGAGATTTACCACGGTGGTAGTTTTACCTACTCCACCTTTCTGGTTGGCAACAGCGATGATTTTTCCCATTTTTGACTCGATAAAGCGGAATTTAATCTAAATCGGACGTTAATAATAAGCTGAACGTGGAATTTATGCAAAATTGTTTCACGTTTTATAAGATTAGGCAGAAACGCGACAATAATGGAGCGTGTTGTCTTTCGATTGTTTCACGTGAAACAATATGATTTTAAGAATTGTGTGAAATTAGGACTAAACCGCAGCTTTTTGTGATTGAGCAGTCAAATGGACCAAAACAGTAGAAATTGCGGTTGGGGTCAAGCCGCGGATTTTTCTGATATGTCCAAAGGTTTGCGGGCGCGCACGCTCAAGGCGTTCGACCATTTCGTTAGAAAGTCCGCTAATCCCTTTGTAATCAAGCAATTCAGGTACTTTCATATTATCGTGCCGGTTAACGCGTTCGGTAGCGGTCTTTTGGGTTTCGATATATCCGCGATAAAGCGAATCCGCCAGGGCTGATTCCAGATCGATCTTTGATACCTGGCTCCGTACGCTCTCCGGCAAGAGGCGATGAACAAATCCCGGCGTCACTCCGCTGCGCTGCGCCAGTTGCCCGAGCGTGAATGCGTCACCGAGATCGGCGCCCAGCATTTGGGCAGCGGTGGCATACACCACATCCGAACGCTTGAACCGCACATTGTCCAGCGAATTTCTGATCATCGCAATGCGGTCACGCCGCGCATTAAATCGCTCCCAGTCCGAATCTCCCACCAGGCCGATCTCTCGGCCATAACCCATCAATCTCGAATCCGCGTTGTCGTGGCGAAGCGTCAATCTCGCTTCCGCGCGCGAAGTAAAAATGCGATACGGTTCGTCGACGCCATGCTGCAGCAGATCGTCAACCAGCACGCCAATATACGATTCATCGCGGCGTACTCGAAACGGTGAGCGCCTTTGCGTTTGCAGCGCGGCGTTGATGCCGGCCATCAAACCCTGGCAGGCGGCTTCTTCGTAACCGGTCGTCCCATTTATCTGTCCTGCAAAGAAAAGTCCTTTAGTTTGAATAGTTTCCAGAAACGGAGTGAGTTGCCGCGGGTCGACAAAATCGTACTCGATAGCATAGCCCGGCCGAATAATGCTGACGTTTTCAAAACCCGGGATCATCCGCAAAAGGTCCTGCTGCAGCTCCGCCGGAAGGGAAGTTGAAAAACCGTTGAGATAAACTTCGTTGGTGTGATGGCCTTCGGGTTCGAGAAAAAGTTGGTGGCGATCCTTGTCGGCAAACTTCACCACCTTGTCTTCGATCGACGGACAATAGCGCGGGCCGACACCTTTGATCTTTCCCGAATAGAGCGGCGACTGATTTAAATTCTCGCGGATCTTGTTATGAAGGTCCTGCCCTGTGTAACCGATGTAGCATTTGATCTGCGGCTGCGAAATTTCATCCGTGGCAAACGAAAACGCTACCGGATTTTCATCCGCCGGCTGCGGCTCGAATGCGTCCCAATCGATCGTGCGCCCATCTAACCGCGGCGGTGTTCCGGTCTTTAGTCTTCCAACGGGAAAGCCGAGCCGTTTCAAACTCTCCGCCAACTCTATCGAGGCAGGTTCGCCTGCCCGCCCGGCGGAATAAGTTTTCTTGCCGGTATGTATCGTGCCGTTTAGAAATGTTCCGGTCGCCACAACCACGGCCTTCGCTCCCAACCGCCGCGAATCCTGCATTTCTACGCCGATAACCGTATTATTTACAACGATTAGATTGACGACGATGCCTTGTCTTAAATGCAGGTTCGGAGTCGCTTCGAGCACAGCGCGCATCTCGGTGCGATAAAGCGAACGGTCCGCCTGCGCCCGCGGCGATTGCACGGCCGGCCCACGCGAACGGTTAAGCAAACGAAACTGTATCCCGGTGCGGTCGATCACACGTCCCATGATCCCGCCCAGCGCATCGACCTCGCGCACGATGTGCCCTTTGGCAATCCCGCCCACCGCCGGATTGCACGACATCTGCCCGATCAGGTCGAGATTGATCGTGACCAGCGCCGTTTGCGCCCCAAGCCTCGCCGAAGCAGACGCCGCCTCACAGCCCGCGTGCCCCGCACCGATCACGATCACATCAAATATTTCGTCAAAACTCATTAGCACAGATCTGTCAGGTAACAGAACTGTCTATTTTACATAAAACAAATATTTAAAGCATTATTCTTGTCCGAGGTTATGACTTCACGAATGATCTTTTTTCTCTCTTGTCACTAGCGTCGGCGTCAGCCGATATGTGTCGCAAGCGGTAACAGTTAGGTTCCGGCAGAAACGCGTCAGTTATGGAGCGTGTATATTTGTAGGGGCAGGTCTTGCACTTGCCCTTTTCATGGAACGCGACTACACGGCAATGAGATCAGAATTGGGAGGCTCCCCTCCTGCCCGAGGAGGGGTGGCAGCCGTTTTCGGCTGACGGGGTGGTGGGAGAGCGACCGGGTTTCTTCTTTGTTTGCTTTTTTTCGTGTTACTTCGTGTGATTTCGTGGTTCCAGTCTTAAGACTTTGGTAACCACGCTCCAAAGCTTCAGCTTGTCTTTATATCTTAAAGAACAAGACAAACTAAAGTTTGAACTCTCAACCGTTTTTCAAATTCACCCAAAACCATCATCGCCATCCACGCCAAATAAAATATATGATTCACTCGTCTGCTGCGTGCGACGGGCTCTGGCCATAAGCGGTCAAAAAAGCCTTGAGCACGCCGGGTTCGCCTGACGGCCTGCGGAGCGATGCGATAGCGCATCTCTTCCGAATGAAGTCAGGCTTTGACCTGGGAGCGTCGCTTTAGCGTAATCCCGGGGACATCAAACCATTAAAGCTAGCCGCGACTTGCCCGTGTCGCCGGCGAAATTTCAATACCGGGCCGGTACGCTGCGAGACTCCGCTTGGTTCCACCCTCGCAGAAAGAGCCCGTTAAATGTTTTAAGAGAGCCGAGCTAAACGTGTAAAACTCCCGAGCTTAGATCTTTCCGGATCGCCGCCCGTTGTCCATCCCGCCGCCCGCAGCAGACCAAAAAAACAGTAAGCAGTAAGCCGCTGCTTAACTCCCTCCTACAAAAGGAGGGGTGACGCGCGCTTCGCGTGACGGGGTGGTTCTCTCTGTTCGCGCGGCTTTGCCCGCTCGCTGCGGAAGGCTCTGCCTTTTTCGTGTTGCATCTTTAAACAGAAAGCGGAGGCTCAAGCCTCCGCTAATTGAACCTCCGTGCTTTTCGATCACGGCCTCGGTATTGCGCAAAATGTTTTCTTAATTCTTCGATCGACCGGATCGTAGCGCAGGCGTTCGGCGCCGGAAACATTAAATTCCGTGTCTGTAATTTCCAGGTGTGAAATATTCAGCAGTTCAAAAAGTTTCCAGCCGAATTTATTTGTCGAACTATGCCCGCCGGTTTGAAATCCCAGCAGCACATATTTATTCGCGTTACTTAGCCCGCAGAGATAAGGTTCGACGACGCGCTGTTTTCCTTTATAGTTAAATTTAATTACGCTGTGTTCGCCGATCGCGCGGCAGATCTCATCTCTAGACTCATTTAATGTCACGGGGTAATTTTATCACTTCGCCATCACTTTCCATCACTTAGCAGCGGCGTGTGATCTCTTCTCAGGCAAGCGTTCAATACTTTGAGTCTCAAGCTGAAGAGCCGAGCAAAATATTTCCTTCATTTTAGAAGTGAGCGGGTTGAACGGGCGGCTTGGCGATATTCGCGAAATATTAAATTCCTTCTTCGTAACACCCAGATACGAGATGCTCATCAAGTCAAACATATGCCAGCCAAAGCGTCTTAATCCCGACCCTCTTTCGCCCACTTGAAATCCGATCAGAACGAGTTTATTTGTCCGGCTGATCCCGCAAATATACGGTTCTACCAGCCGCTCGCCGCTGCCATAATAGAAGCGGATCGTCTTTCTCTCGTCGATCGCTTTGCAGATCCTGTCTTTTATCTCGTCTCGGCTCATAAAATACTTTAGGTTAACCCTAACACTTATGCTTAAGGTTTTCGGTAATCTGGCATACCAACTGCTTAAACTTTAATTTCCGGTTTTCTGCTACACTACTTTCATGCAGCCGTTGGCGGACAGGATCCGGCCCGCTACTTTGGGCGAGTTTGTCGGACAAAAGCATTTGGTGGGTGACGGGAAACCTCTGCGCCTGGCTATCGAGCAGGGGCACGTATTTTCGTTTGTTTTGTGGGGAACGCCCGGCACCGGCAAGACCACGCTCGCGCGTATTTATGCCGGCGCCATCAACGCGCATTTTTACGAACTCTCCGCCGTCTCCGCCGGTAAAGACGACATCCGCAAAATAATAAAAGAGAAACACGACGACGGCCGTCCGGTGGTTTTGTTTCTCGACGAAATTCATCGCTTTAATAAAGCCCAGCAGGATTTTCTTCTTCCGTTCGTCGAAAGCGGTGAGCTTGTTTTGATCGGCGCCACCACCGAAAACCCCAGTTTCGAAGTCATCTCACCGCTGCTTTCGCGCCTGCGCGTTTTCACTCTGCAGGAACTCACTGATGAAGATATGCGCGAGATCATCGACCGCACCGAATTCAAACTTGATACGGAAGCAAAAGAGTGGCTGGTCTCGATGGCCAACGGCGATGCGCGCCAGGCCTTAACGATGCTCGAAAACACGTCGAATCTCTACGACGAAATAAATCTCGAGACGCTCAAAGAAACGCTGCAATCGAAATTTCTGCGCTACGACAAAAAAGGCGAGGAACATTACAACGTCATCAGCGCCTTTATCAAATCGATGCGCGCCAGCCAGGCCGATGCCGCCATCTATTATCTAGCGCGCATGATCGACGCCGGCGAGGACCCGAAATTTATCGCCCGCCGCATGGTCATCTTCGCTTCCGAAGACATCGGCTTAGCTGTGCCGACCGCGCTCGTCGTCGCCAACGCCGTCTTTCGCGCCGTCGAAACCATCGGCCTGCCCGAATGCGTTTTAAACCTCGCGCACGGCGTCGCCTATCTTGCCAACGCTCCGAAAAACCGCGACTCGTGCGACGCCATCGGCGAAGCGATGAACGACGTCAAACAGCACGGCAACCTGCCCGTCCCCATGCAGATCCGCAACGCCCCCACCAAGCTGATGAAAAACCTCGGCTACGGCAAAGGCTACGAAATGTATCCCGAAGACACTAACTTTCTGCCCGAGAAATTAAAGGGGAAAAAGTATTTGAAGAAGAACGAGTGATCTTGTCGGAGCGCGGACGGCTCGTCCGCATGAATAGGTAGACCTCTGATACTACAGATGATAAATGCGGACGAGACGTCCGCGCTCCCAATAATCAGCATTGTCCTTTACTTGTAACTACGATAAAATCGCCGCGTTCCAACCATTTAACAAACTGTAAATTAGACCGCTTTTTTCGAGCGGAAAGAAAGGCTTCTATGAACGCAAGATTCTGGATCACGGGTGTGGTGCTTTTTGTGTTGACGATGGTGATCGGGTTTGTGGTGCATGCCACTTTGTTAAAACCTGAGTACGATCTGCTGCCGGGAATTATGCGCGGCGATGCAGATGCGATGGCGCATTTTCCCTACCTGCTTTTGTCGCACGTATTCTTTGCTTTTGGTGTCGCGTGGATCTACCAGCAGGGTGTTAAGCCCGGCGTGTCGTGGCTTACGCAGGGAGTGCGTTTCGGCATCGCGCTGTCGTTCGTCACCTGTATTTATATGTACCTGACCTATTACGCGGTGCAGAATATGCCCTTCGGTCTGGTCATCAAACAGATCGTCTTTGAATTTATCGGCAGTATTCTGGTGGGAGTGACCGCGGCGTTTCTCAATAAACCGGCAGGGGAATAATAGGCGGAAACCAGGCAGTATGGAGCGTGTTTTTATTTCCAATATTCCAGTGATTTCAGGATTCCAAAACGATCCCGCCCTGGAATTTTTTGGAATAGCGAAGCGTGGAACTTGGAATTAGAAGGCACGCTCCATAACTGCCCTGGTTTCCGCCTGAAAATGCGGGCAGGGATGCCCGCGCTCCATGCTAATCCACGTGCGCCATCAGCCTGGTGCGGCTGATCACCCTCACCAGTTGGTAGCCTTTCGCGGTAGGTTGCACGCGGATCAGATAATATTTGCCCGGCCGGTATTTAAATCCCTTTATCGGCTCGCGCAGTATCTGCCATTCGGCCGCATCCGTTTTCTTTACCTGCAAACAATTCTGGTGAACGACGCCGCGGCAATCAACTTGTCTTTTATCTACGATCCACAGAAAAGGTTTTTCTTCCGCTGCCGGCTTTTTCTGAAACGTGAGCGAGTAAGCGCCGCCGTCGCTGCTTAGTACCAGCGTGTTTCCGGTAACGTGATAAGTGTCCGCTCTGCCGATAATGTCAAAGAAAGCGGTTTCCTGGCCACCTGCTCCCCCTTGCGCACAAGCCATCTTGGTCGAGCGGATCGGCCCCGCTTTAAATCCTTTACTGCCCTCGGTCGTAAAGCTTCCGCCATAGCTGTTACAGCCTCCGTTGCCGGAAAACCCTTCGTCCGTAAATTTGATCGTGGGAGTTTTCCCGGTAGTTACCACCGGCACGTCCCACGTATCTCTGACCATTCGGGTCAGCGTCCATTCGCCCGAAAGCCGGCCCACCTGAGCTGACGCCTGGCTCACAAGCATTAACGTAAATATAAATATTGCAGTCGTTATAAATATTCTTTTCATAGTCGCGTACTTCCTTATTCTTACTAAAAAACACGTGCGCAAATATGCACACAATATAAGAACGAATAAAACTCAAAAACCTGCGGCCAAAGTTTTCTATGTACCCGGGTCGACATAGCCCGAGAGTTTGCCGCCCTGCGCAAAAATGATACGGAAAACGTGGGTGCGCTGCTCTTCTGTCAGCGGGAGAATAAAACTTATACCAAATCCAATTCCCGGAAAGCAGTGAACGATCTTGCCCGATAGACGCACCCATTCCCCGCCCGGCACCTTCAGGCTAAAGAAGATCACTTCGCCCTCGGGGACGTCGATGATCGTATCGACAAAACATCCCCCGCGGCTGATGTCGCTGACGCGTGCTTCGCGATTTCCCCAGGATAATTCCAAAATCACATCCAAAGAGACGGGGATACGCTCGTATTGCCTCGGCATAAATTACGAGTTCCTCTCAGGTTGCTCTAGGAAGAAAAAGCCGTCCTTATTAAGTTTAACAAATAATTATAACGATTTTCGACAATTAAATTTACCGGCGCGGATTGTGTGTTTGACGGTAATCCTTCGGTGGTAAAGGGTTGTTTTCACGCCAGAGGCCGAGGCGCGAGCTGCGGGCCGTCTCTTCCGCCTGCGCATAAGCCTGCCGTTCATCGGCCGGTTGTTCTTTTTGATACTGTTTGAAATGCCAGGCAAAACCGCCGGCTATCTGCGCCAAACCGATATCTTTCGGCCCGGTGTTTTTTTCGCTGATAAAAACGCTGCCGACGATCCGCTGAAACTGGTCCGTATCGTGTTTGCGGACCTCGACCTGCTGATTCGCGATCAGCGCCCGCAAATTTTCCCGCGATTCCCGGCCGAAATCCTGCGCCAGTTCCGGCGCGTCAATGGCGTGAATTCTGACTCTCGTCCTTTTTCCATTTTCCTCTTCGATGATAAAAGTATCGCCGTCGGAGATCTGGATCGCCGTGCCCTTGATATACGTGTTACGCGTGGAGTCATTTGTTGGGGGCTCATTGGATGGCACGCTATTTTTAGGCGGCGGATCATTACTGCTGTTGTTGTTATTGCCCGAAGAAATTCCCTCGAACCGGCAAGCGCACGCCGCCGCCATAAACAAAAGAAACAAACCTAAAATTATCTGTTTGAGAGCCGTCATTTTTTACTCAATAAAGCTGAAAGGTTTGAAGATAACAATTCGGAATAGATGATAACTGATAGCTGAAAGATAATAGATCCGGGCTCTCTCAGCTATCATCTATGATCTCTCATCTATTCCGAATGGTAATCAATAACTAATAATTGCCTCAATGACCGATACGGGCTAAAAACATACCATATACGTCCTAAACTCATCCTACGTTAAAATTTAAGTGTTGCAAACACAGCCATTTACGCTTTATGGCACGGCCTTTGCGCTATATAACAGCGGAAGGTCGAATGTTTCGATCATCCGGGACATTTATAAGGGAGGCAATCATGAAATTATTTAACTTAAAACGAACGTTAGCAATATCCGCTTTAGGATTAGTTACTTTACTGGGCACGAGCCAGATCGCCAGCGCGCAATATGGCGATTACAACAAGCAGAATAAAAAGGTCATCAAGCAGCAGCAAAAGGTTTGGAAACAGCAGCAGAAAAATGCCAACCGTTATCGCGTTTATCGTAACGGCAACTACTACCAGACCGATAACCGCGGCGCCGAGCTGTTAAGACAAGCCGTGAACAAAGGTTACCAGCAGGGTTTCAATGCCGGTAAAAATGACCGTTCATATCGCCGCGGCGGAAGCTACAACAATTCTTCGATGTACCGCACCGGAAACTACGGCTACCAGAGCTATGTCGACTCTAGCCAGTATCAGTATTATTTCCGCGAAGGTTTCAAACGCGGTTACGAAGACGGGTACAACAGCCGTTACCGTTATGGCTCTAACAACAATGGCGGCGTGAATATCCTCGGGACCATTTTGCAGCAGGTCTTAAACATTCAGAATTACTAATTAGATCTGTAAGATCGACTTATTCAGATAACGCCCGGCTTTTATATAGATGAAAGCCGGGCGTTTTTATTGTCCTTTTTTGAGTTGCCGGTGCCGGAGGCACATCGGATATTAGCCTGCCTGCGCTCTGACGGAGCGCCGGATAGATTTCGTGCGACCTTCTCCCGTCTATTTCCCGCGTCCCCTTCGGGACTAATTTCATTTTTACGCACCCTTGACCGGCGGCTTTCGCCACCGGCTAATATCCGATGTGCCTCCGGCACACTGACTTGATCGGACAACTTAGGCGCTTTTATTTTATAGACCCCGCGGGGAAATAAGACTTATACTCTAGCTAGCCTTCAGCAAAATAAACAAAGATCTGGATCATGAGTGACGCATCTGCTTCAAAACTTACCATCCTCTGGATCACGGCCGGTTTGGGTTGTGACGGGGAATCCGTAGCGCTCACCGCCGCCACTCAGCCTGGTATCGAAGACATCGTGATGGGCGGTATGCCCGGACTTCCCGAAATACATCTTCTTAATCCGTTTTATTCTTACGAGAATGGTGACGAATATATCCGCTATCTCGAGCTCGCCGCCGCGGGCAAACTCGAACCTTTCATTCTCGTCGTCGAAGGCTCGCTTCCTGACGAGACAAACAAGGCCGAAGGCTATTGGGCCGCGCTCGGCACCGACAGATCTACGGGTGAACCGATCCTGACCTGCGATTGGATCGATCGCCTCGCGCCAAATGCGTGGGCGGTGATGGCGGTCGGTACCTGCGCGGCATACGGCGGCATTCACGCAATGGAAGGTAACCTCACCGGGGCGATGGGCCTCCCCGATCATCTCGGTTGGAACTGGAAGTCGAAGGCCGGCGTGCCTATCGTCTGTGTTCCGGGCTGCCCCACCCAGCCCGATAATATTACTGAAATTCTTTTATATCTTATCTATCAATCCGTGGGACGCTCGCCGATGATCCCGCTAGATGATGAGCTGCGTCCAACCTGGCTCTTTAGCGAAACGCTTCACGAAGGGTGCGACCGCGGCGGCTATTACGAGCAAGGCCAGTTTGCCGAAGAGTACGGTTCAAAACTGTGCATCGTAAAACTCGGCTGCTGGGGCCCGGTGGTGCAGTGCAATGTCGGCAAGCGCGGCTGGATAGGCGGCGTGGGCGGCTGTGCTAATGTCGGCGGCATCTGCATCGGCTGCACCATGCCCGGTTTTCCCGACAAGTTTATGCCGTTCATGGACCAGCCTCCCGGCTCGCTTTTATCTTCACAGGCGGTGATGACCTACGGCAAAGCGATCCTGGCGCTGCGCCGGTACACTCAATCCTCTTTAAATAAAGAACCGGCGTGGCGTAAACGCAGGCTAATAACCGGTGCAAAAGTATATAATGAAGCGATTACAGACACGGGGGATACCTGATGCAGGGGGGAAGAGAAAACTCGGCAGCCGCAGCATTAGCAGATGCGGCGGACGATCTAAAATACGATCCGTCAAACGGCAAGGCCCTCTCGCCTGAATTGTCTCAGGCTGAAACCGTTCTCGCCCAGTTGGCCGGCGTTTTCTTTGCTCCCAACCTAAAGATCAACGGGCGCTCGCGCGTTCCCACTGAAACGCAGATCCCCACCGTCGCCGACACCTACAAGATCCTGGTCGAGCAGATACCCGCCGTCGTCTTCATCGCCTTTTTCGATAAAAGTTTTGGCGAGGCTTATGTCAGCCCGCAGATCGAAGCCGCGCTCGGTTTTACCCAGGAAGAATGGCTGAACGATCCTATCCGCTGGTACCGCCAGATACATCCCGATGATAAAGAGCGCTGGAGCGCCGATGCCGCCCGCATATTTCTCTCCGGCGAACCCCTGGTTTCCGTCTACCGTGTCCTGTCCCGCGAGGGAAAGATCGTCTGGTTTCATTGCGAAGTAAAAATGGTGCGCCGCGCCGATGGCCACCCTTGGTTCATCCACGGCATCGGATTCGATATCAGCGATCTCAAGAACGCCGAAGAAGCGCTGACCAAAAGCGAAGAAATGCTGAGCGGTATTTTTGAATATGCGCCGGACACGATGATCGTCGTAAACAGTGATGGACGGATCGCCAGGGCGAATGCACAGGTCTCGCGCGTCTTTGGATACAACCCGGATGAATTGATCGGCCAACCCGTGGAAATTCTGGTTCCCAATCGTTTTATGGAACACCACTCGGCAAATCTCGAAAACCATATCGCCGATGCATATTTGCCGCCGGTAGGAGCCGGCCTGGTGCTGCACGGCTTGCGGAAAGACGGCAGCGAATTTCCGATCGAGATAATGCTCAGCCCTGTTTCGGCGGCCGATGGAGAAATGGTCATCTCCGTCATCCGCGACATTACGCGCCGCACAAAAGATGAAGAAGCGCTGCGTGAATACGCCGAGCGAATGAAGGTGCTCTCGCAAAAATTGATCGACATTCAGGAATCCGAACGGCGCCGGATCGCCCTTGAGCTTCACGATCAGATCGGCCAGATATTGACCGGGCTAAAACTAAAACTTGAAATGCTTGCCCGCACACCCGCCGAAGAATCTCCGGCGCAATTTAACGAAGCGCAGGAAATGGTAAATGAACTGCTCTTCCGGACGCGCGAGTTATCACTCGATCTGCGGCCCGCCACGCTCGACCATCTTGGCTTGCTCTCCGCGCTGCTGCGCCACCTGCGCCACTATACTTCGCAGACAAATGTGGCCGTCGATTTTCAACACGACGGGCTCGATGGAACACGTTTCGATCCGGAGCTCGAAACCGCCGCCTTTCGCATCGTGCAGGAAGGGTTAACAAATATCGCGCGCCACGCCGAGACGGAAAAAGCCAAGGTCCGCATTTGGGCGGGCGAACACACGCTGACCATCGAGATCGAAGATAACGGAAAAGGTTTTGATCCGAGCGCGGCGATGGCGGTCGGCCAATCGAGCGGCCTGACCGGTATGCGCGAAAGGGTGATGCTGCTGGGCGGTGAATTTGCGGTGGAATCCTGCCCCGGCCTCACTCGTTTGACAGCCGTATGGAATCTTTCTACGCTTAGCTCGCAGCCTCAATTGTAATGACAGACGGCAGAACCATCAGCATTGTATTGGCCGACGATCATCTGATCGTGCGCCAGGGTTTGCGCGCGCTGCTTGCGGCCGAGGCTGATTTTGAGGTGATCGGTGAAACCGGTGACGGGCTCGAAGCCGTCGAATTGGTAAAACGATCGTCGCCGGATGTCGTCATTTTAGATCTGATGATGCCCGGCTTAAACGGCATCGAGGTCGCCCGCCAACTCGGCAAACAAGCCCCGCAGACAAAAATCATCATCCTCTCTATGTACGATGACGAGGGTTTTGTCCTCGAAGCTCTCGCCAACGGCGTTTCGGCCTACGTCCTTAAAGACACCGGCTCAGCCGATCTGATAAATGCCGTTCGCGAAGTAAAACGAGGGCATCGTTATCTAAGCCCGCCGCTTTCCGACCGCGCGATCGAAATTTATGAACAGATGAACCGCGCCGTGATCGCCGATAAATACGAAACGCTTACTACCCGCGAGCGTGAGGTCCTGCATCTTTCCGCCGAAGGCTTGACCAACAACGAAATAGCAAACCGCCTCGGCATCAGCGTCCGCACCGCCGAAACCCATCGCGCCAATGTTATGCACAAACTCGATGTCCACACCCAGGCCGATCTCACCCGCTACGCGCTCCGCCGCGGGATCATCTCCATGGAATAAGTAACGAGTGCCGCGAATGTCGCAATAACATAAATGAGAACTCTTTTAATTCGTGGTATTCGTGTAATTAGTGGCAAACACGCATTTAAATACGTATCCTTTTCAGAAAAAGTACGTAGGTTTACGTATGGACATGACCGACAAATTCTTCCAATAATGGTAACTATCGGTTTCTCTTTTTTTGCTCGTAGTAGTCTGTTATTTGGTCACACCAATTAAGCAAGGAGGCTCTTCATGGCAGAAGTTCCATACGGTCGGAAAACACAGAAAGCACCCGCCATCAGCGACATTCACATTGTCTGGATAACCGCGGGATTGGGATGCGACGGCGATTCTGTTTCGATAACGGCCGCCACCCAGCCCAGCCTGGAAGACGTAGTGATGAGCGCTATCCCCGGGCTTCCCAAGGTACATCTTCACAATCCCGTTCTGGCTTATGAGGTCGGCGACGATTTCATGAAATTTTTCTATCAGGCCGAGCAGGGTTTGATCGATCCTTTTGTTCTGGTGGTCGAAGGCTCCATTCCAAATGAAAAGATCAAGGCGGAAGGTTATTGGGCGGCATTCGGCACGGATGCGATCTCCGGCCAGCCGATACCGACCTGCGATTGGATCGACCGGCTCGCGCCGAAAGCGGCGGCGACCATCGCCATCGGCACCTGCGCCACCTATGGCGGTATCCACGCCATGGAGGGAAACCCGACCGGCGCCATGGGTCTCGCCGATTATCTCGGCTGGGATTTCAAGTCCCCGTTAGGACTGCCCATTATTAATGTTCCCGGCTGCCCCGTGCAACCGGACAATTTTATGGAGACGGTGCTTTATCTTCTCTACCAGGTTGCCGGGCTGGCGCCGATGATCCCGCTCGATGCGCAGCTTCGGCCGACGTGGCTTTTCGGCAAAACCGTTCACGAGGGGTGCGACCGCGCAGGCTACTACGAGCAGGGGGATTTCGCCTCGGAATACGGTTCGCCAAAATGCATCGTCAAACTCGGCTGCTGGGGGCCGGTCGTAAACTGCAACGTGCCGAAACGCGGCTGGATGATGGGTATCGGCGGCTGCCCCAATGTCGGCGGCATCTGCATCGGCTGCACCATGCCCGGTTTCCCCGATAAATTTATGCCCTTTATGGACGAGCCTCCGGGAGCAAGGGTCTCTGCCGGAACTATCGGCATCTATGGCAGCATAATTCGCAAACTGCGCAGCATTACCAATTCCACCGTTAATAAAGAACCGAAGTGGCGTCACCCCGGCCCTAAACTTACCACCGGCTATCAACCGAAAACCTACTGACGATAAAAAGAAGGAGATCAAATAAATGGACTCAACAGTAACTATGCCGCAGGCGCCGACAAAGCCGCGCACATTAGTGGATATGAATTGGGATCCGATCACCAGAATCGTCGGTAGTCTGGGTATTTACACTAAGATCGATTTCGAAAATCGGGAAGTAGCCGAATGCTGGAGCACGTCGTCCATATTTCGCGGCTACAGCATTTTCATGAAAGGCAAAGATCCGCGTGACGCGCACTTTATCACCAGCCGCATCTGCGGCATCTGCGGTGATAATCACGCTACCTGTGCCTGTTATGCGCAGAACATGGCGTTCGGCATTCGCCCGCCGGCCATCGCGGAATGGATCGTAAATCTTGGCGAAGCCGCCGAGTATATGTTTGACCACAATATCTTTCAGGATAATCTGGTCGGCGTCGATTTTTGCGAGCAGATGGTCAAGGAAACAAATCCCAGCGTCTGGGAAAAAGCTAAAGTGACCGACGCCCCCCATGCCGAGCAGCACGGTTATAAAAAGATCTCGGACATCATGACCGCGCTTAATCCTTTCACCGGCGAATTTTATCGCGAGACGCTGCACGTCAGCCGTTACACGCGCGAAATGTTCTGCCTGATGGAAGGCCGCCACGTTCACCCGTCTACACTCTATCCGGGCGGCGTCGGCACTGTTCCTACCGTGCAATTGTTCACTGATTATATGGTGCGCCTGATGCGCTACTGTGAATTCATGAAAAAGGTCGTACCGCTGCATGACGATCTCTTCGACTTCTTTTACGATGCGCTGCCGGGTTATGAAAAGGTCGGCCAGCGGCGTATCCTGCTCGGCTGCTGGGGTTCGTTCCAGGACCCGGACACCTGTGATTACACCTACAAGAACATGAACAAGTGGGGCAACGATATGTTCGTTACCCCGGGCGTGATCGTTGACGGTAAACTCGTGACCACCGATCTGGTCGACATCAATTTGGGCATCCGCATTCTCCTCGGAAGTTCCTATTATGACGACTGGCAGGGACAGGAAATGTTCGTCAAGACCGATCCGCTCGGCAATCCGGTCGACCCGCGCCACCCGTGGAATCAAACCACCATTCCCCGGCCGCAAAAACGCGATTTCAACGGCAAGTATACCTGGGTGATGTCACCGCGCTGGTATCACGAGGGCGAGCAGGGCGGCGGCAGTAAATACCTTGCGCTCGACACCGGCGGCGGCGCGATCGCGCGTCTCTGGGCGACGGCGCTGGCCGGCAAGGTGGACATCGGCTATATCAAGGCCACCGGCCACAGCGTCAAGATCTATCTGCCCAAGACCGCGATGAAGGACGAAGTCGAATTCGAATGGCACACCCCGAAGTGGTCAAACGCCATCGAACGCGACCGCGCGCGAACTTATTTCCAGGCCTACGCGGCGGCGGCGGCGCTCCACTTTGCGGAAAAGGCGATGGCCGAACTGCATGCCGGCAACACCAAGACCTGGACCGATTTCAAGGTGCCGGACGAAGCCATCGGCTGCGGATTTCACGAAGCCGTGCGCGGTGTGCTGTCGCATCACGTCGTCATTCGCGAGGGCAAGATCGCCAATTATCACCCGTACCCGCCGACGCCGTGGAACGCCAACCCGCGCGACATTTACGGCACGCCCGGCCCTTACGAAGACGCGGTGCAAAACACGCCGATCTTTGAAGAGAACGGCCCGGACAATTTCAAAGGGATAGACATCATGCGCGCCGTGCGGAGTTTCGATCCGTGCCTGCCGTGCGGTGTTCATATGTATCTGGGTAACGGCAAGGTTCTTGAAACGCACCACTCGCCGATGTTCGGCGTGCAGTACTAGAGGACCGATTTCATTACCGTTCGCCGCAACAATTAAGGCGACCGTTTGACTTAAGGTCGATATGGTTCACCTTGTTGTTGCGGCATTTGAGTCTAACGCAAGTTAATTTTTGATATGAAACCAGAAGAGACAAAATTCGGGCAACAGATGCAGCGCGTCGAAATCCTGGTCGACGAGATCGAGAACACTGCCGACCCCGTCCTGCGCGCCAAGGTGCTGGAACTGGTGCAAACCCTGATGGATTTTCATGGCGCCGGTATCGGACGGATGATGGACATCACGGCAGACGTCGGCGCCGCGGGCTATGCCGTCTTTGACGATTTTGCGCGCGACGATCTGGTCGCCAGCCTCCTGCTGCTTTACGATCTGCACCCGCGCGCGATCGAAGAACGCGTGGCAGAGGCCATCGAAAAAGTTCGCCCGTCTTTGAACCTGCACGAAGGCGGCGTTGAGTTGCTCGGCATTGCCGGCGGCGTGGTGAAATTGCGCCTGCAGGGAAGCTGCGACGGGTGCCCTTCGTCGGCTTTGACACTCAAGCACACGATCGAAGAAGCGATCTATCGGTCCGCGCCGGACGTTACCGCCATCGAGGTCGAAGGTGTAGTAGAAACAAAACCGAATACTAACGGATTTGTTCAGATCGAAAAACAAAACGCGGCGAAATATGCGGACTGTGAATTTGCCGCCGCATGAATTGCATAAGCTAAACATGATCGAGCATTAATTGAGCAAGGGGAGGTAAAAAATGGAAGATACAGATAAAGGAACCGATACACCATCGCATGACGCCGGGACCAACAAAGGCGAAGAGACTGCCGGTTGGGAAAATGAACCGGGACGTTACGATAAAGACGAATCCGGGGCCGATCGCCCCGCCGGCGGAACGACCGCGCGGAATTCGACCAGTGTAAATCCGGAGGACGCGGAACCGATCCATCCGGACAGCCCGAATATGCCGCCGGCCTAATATAAAAGGGCGCATAAAAAGGGCTTGTAAGATTAGTTATGGATCAGGACTTCACCGCACTGCGACGTTTCATCCGTCCACGGGTGGCTGTGGAAAGGTGTGATCTGTGCAGCGCTTCGCTGGCCGCGGAGCACCCGCACCTGGTAGAACTTGCGACTCGCGCATTGCACTGCGCCTGCGACCCGTGCGCCATTCTCTTCAGCAACCAGGGCGAACACAAATATACCCGCGTTCCGCGCCGGATATTATTCATGCCAGATTTTGTGCTGACGGATATGCAGTGGACGGGTTTGATGCTGCCCATCCAGTTGGCGTTTTTTCTTAACAGCACGCCGGACGCGAGGCTGGTCGCTCTTTACCCCAGCCCCGCCGGCGCAACCGAATCACAACTGCCCTTGGATTCCTGGAACGAGATCGTGGAAAACAACCCGGTCCTCGAAAAAATGCAGCCCGATGTAGAGGCGCTGCTGGTTAACCGCGTCGGCGAAAAGCGCGAATATTTTATCGCGCCCATCGACGAGTGCTACAAGCTGGTGGGTTTGATCAGAATGAAATGGCACGGCCTTTCCGGCGGCAGCGAAGTTTGGCAGGACATCGATAAATTCTTTACATCGCTTAAAGACCGGGCGTCCGTCGCACCCGTCGCGTCCATCCTGTCGGAGGCCACCAATGCCTGATCTTAACTTCACCATCGAGCGGGCAGAACCGGTGCCTTACGCCGTGGCGCCGACATTGAATTTTACAACGCGTGTAATAAACACCGATGCTGCGGAAGTTATCCAGAGCGTGATGCTGCGCTGCCAGATCCAGATCGAAACCACGCGGCGCAAGTATGAGCCGGACGAACAGGCTAAGCTGCTCGATCTTTTTGGCCGGCCTGAGCGCTGGGCGCAGACATTAAAGACCATGCTCTGGACGCATGCCGACAAGGTCGTTCAGCAATTCACCGGCAGTACGTCATTTGAATTGCCCGTACCCTGTACTTTCGATTTTAACGTCGCGTCCACCAAATATTTTGCCGCGCTTGAAGACGGCGAAATTCCGCTTTGCTTTTTGTTCAGCGGGACAATGTTTTATCAAAACGAAGAAGGCCTGCTTCAGGCCGCGCAGATCTCGTGGGAAAAAGAGGCAAATTTTCAGTTGCCCGTCAGTGTCTGGAAACAGATGATGGACATGTATTACCCCAACAGCGCGTGGCTAAATATTCGCCGCGATACATTCGATAAATTGCAGGATTATAAAATGCAAAACTCGATCCCGACCTGGGAACAGGCGCTCGAATCTTTGCTGGCGGACGGCGAACAGGTAAAAACGGCTGCTGCCAAAACCGAATAAGTTATGGACTTGAAACTGCCGAAATGAAATGGATTTGAAACTGGTTGAAAATATTGCCGATGCGGTTTTGTATGAGGGCTATATGCTCTACCCCTACCGCGCGTCTTCGGTCAAAAATCGCCAGCGGTTCAATTGGGGCGCGCTCGCCCCGCGTTCCTATAGCGAGGCGCAGCACGGCACCGAAGCCTGGCAAATGCAAACCGAATGTCTCCTACAAGGCAGCGGCGAAACGATCCTCAATGTAAAGATCCGGTTTTTGCATCTCACGCTGCGCGAGATCGGCAAATTAAACGTTCCCGGCGCAGACGAAGAGTTTCAGCTTGTCGAATCGTTAGAAGTGGGCGGCAATCTGCTCCAATCCTGGCAGGAAGCCGTCGAACGCGATGTAGCGCTGCCGCCGTTAAATCTGGCGGAGCAGAGTTCATTCGAGTTTCCGTTTTCGTTTCCCGCAGCTTACGAACGGGAAAGAATTCGCGACGAAAACGACCTTGCCGCCGCAGTAATTATCCGCACACAGCAGGCAATAACGGGCGCTATTAACCTGCAAGTAACCGATCTTGGAACGAGCGATGATCAAAGACATATTTTTAAGCTATCGGTACAGATCAAAAATGAAACGCCCTTTGAAACTCAGGAAGCGACCAGCCGCGACGATGCGCTGCTCCGCTCGCTGGTCTCGACGCACACTATCCTCAGTGTCGAAAATGGCGGGTTCGTTTCGCTGCTCGACCCGCCCAATGATCTGAAAGAGTTCACGCCCCTGTGCCAAAGCACGGGAACATATCCCGTGCTCGCCGGCGTAGAAGGCGAATTCGATTGCATGCTTTCCTCGCCGATCATTCTTTACGATTACCCGCAGATCGCCGCGGAAAGCTCGGGAAATTTATTTGACGGCACCGAGATCGACGAGATCCTGACGCTGCGCATCATGACGCTGACCGACGAAGAAAAACGCGAGATGCGTTCCGTCGACGATCGCGCGCGAAAGATCCTCGAACGCACTGAGATGATGCCCGAAGAACAGCTTCTAAAAATGCACGGCGTGATCCGCGGTTTAGATAAAGTAAAAAAGGCAGGTCAGAGCTAATTATGGATGAGATGGAATGGCAGCTATTAGAAGAGCGCAGTAAGGTCGAAGCGGTGAACGTCGGCGGCGTCGAGGTCCGCACCGGCGACCGTGTTTTGCTTCGTCCCCGCGCGGGCGGCGACATTTTCGATCTCGCGCTGGCCGGGCAGATCGCCATTGTCGAGGCGATCGAGCAGGACTACGAAAACAACATACACTTTGCCGTCGTGCTCGAAGACGATCCCGGCCGCGATCTGGGAATGCTGCGCCAGCCGGGGCATCGCTTCTTTTTCGCGCCGGAAGAGGTCTCACCCGTAGTCCCTTCGGAATTTATGGAGGCCGAAAAATGATGCAGCCACTGACCGCGCAGCCACAAATGCCCCGCATTCTCGTCGCCTGCATCGGCAACATCTTTTTGGGTGACGACGGTTTCGGCTGCGAGGTGGCACGGCTTCTCGCCGGACGAAAGCTGCCGGAAGAAGTAAAGGTAGTCGATTTCGGGATCAAGAGTTTCGATCTCGCTTACGCGCTGATGGACGGCTATGAAACGACGATCTTTGTCGATGCTTCCCGTCGCGGCGGCGCGCCGGGCACCATCTATGTCATCGAACCGGATCGGGATGAAATAGAAGCTGAATTAAATACGGATGAAATGACATTCGAACCGCACTCGATGAATCCGCTAAAAGTTTTGCGGATGGCCAGATCTCAGGGCGGCAGTTTTAACAAGATCATCGTCGTCGGCTGCGAACCGCAATTTACCGGCGAGGACGGCGAAGGATTTATGGGCTTGAGCGCGCCCGTCGAGGCATCGCTGGTAAAAGCCGTCGAGATGGTCGAATCGCTCATTGAGAAATGCCTTTTAGAAGGCGCAAAAAACCAGGCGGTTACGGCCGTGTAATACAGTTATCGAACAAGGAAGTGTAGTAATGGAAAGAAACGAATTAGTAAAGCGGGATGACGAACGCGTGCGCCGCCGCCCGGAGCGAAGATCTCCGGAAATGGGCATTGCAGCGGTGATTGGCGGGATCGCGCTGCTGGGGCTCGCGGCGCTGGTGATCGTGGTGCTGCCGGACATCAAGCGGTATATAAAGATCAGCACGATGTAAGTTGGGTCCGAGAAAAAAGGAGACTTTCTAAAATGAAACAAAAAAATAACAGCGAATCCGGCTTTGGAATTTGGTCGGTGATCCTCTTGCTGGCTTTGATAATTTTTATCGTTTTGGCGGTCATGAAAACTATCAGCGTACTGGCCGCGGTGCTTGGCTTTATAGCGGTTTTTATTCTTGTTTTGTTTTTTGCGACACTGCCGGACATTATGCGGTACGTCAAGATCAGCAGTATGTAGGGCGCGCCCTGTAATAGCCCTAAAAGCCTATGCACGAAATGTCCATCGCACTCAGTATTGTCGAGGGGGCAAGCGAAGAAGCTCTCCGGCATAGCGGCAGCAAAGTCAGCGCTGTGCGCCTGCAATTGGGTAAGCTATCCGGCGTGGTCAGGGAAGCCTTGCTGTTTTCCTACGATCTGGCCTGCGAAGGCACTGCCCTGGAAGGTTCTGTTTTAAACATTGAAGAAGTGCCCGCCACCGTCTTTTGCCGGAATTGTAATGCGGAGCGGACACTGGTGTCGATACAGGATTTCTCATGCCCGGTTTGCCGCACGCCTTCGGCGGAAGTTTTGCGTGGACGGGAATTATTGATCACGGGATTGGAGCTGGAAGAAGAATATGCAGCCGCGTCTGGTTGAAGTAAGAAGAAATGTCTTAAAGCAAAATGATGTGCTGGCGGCGGCGCTGCGCGGGCGTTTTACCGCTGCGGGCGTGGCCGTCTTCAGCCTGGTTTCCAGTCCCGGAGCGGGCAAGACGGAGTTTCTGGAAAAGACCCTGACGCGATTGGCGCCTGACAACCGGGTGGCGGCGCTGGTCGGCGATCTGGCCACGGAAAACGATGCGGCGCGGCTGGCGCGCTCGCAGGTTCCGGTCCGGCAGATCACCACGGGCACGATCTGCCATCTCGAAGCGCAAATGATCGAGACCGCGCTCGAGGGCTGGAACCTGCGCGAACTCGACCTGCTCTTTATCGAAAACGTCGGGAATATGGTTTGCCCTTCCAGTTACGACCTGGGCGAAGCTATGCGCGTGGTGCTGATGTCCGTGACCGAAGGCGAAGACAAGCCGCTAAAATATCCGACCATTTTTAACACCGCCGATGTTGCCGTGATCACCAAAATGGACTTGGCTGATGCTTGTGAATTCGACTGCGCGGCGGCGCACGCCAGCATACAGGCTGTGCGTCCCGGTATGAAGATCATGGAAGTATCGGCGAAAAGCGGCCTCGGCATGGATGAGTGGCTTTCGTTTCTGAAAACAAATATAGGAGCCGTCGTGGCGGTGAATGCATAGGCTATACGTTCGAACGCTATACGTTCGTGCCGAATAAATTCGGCGCTCCATTGGCCGCTTCAAAAACTTATGGGAACGCGAACTCAAATTTTGGTGCGCGGAATCGTCCAGGGCGTCGGCTTCAGGCCGTATATTTATTCGCTGGCGAGCAAGCGGGAACTCAAAGGAAAGGTCATCAATAACGAGACCGGCGTGCTGATCGATGTCGAAGGCAGGGGTGCCGACATCGATCATTTTATCGATGAGCTGCGAAAAAATCCGCCGCCGCTTTCACAGGTCGAATCTATCTCGCGGGCCGACAACCTTGAATCGATAAATTTTACCGATTTTCAAATTCTTCCCAGCCAGTCAAATGGCGATCTGCTTACACCGGTCGCCCCGGTCGCTGCCGACACCGGCACCTGCTTTGATTGCCTGGCGGAATTATTTGACCCCGCCGACCGCCGTTACAGATACCCGTTCATAAACTGCACCAATTGCGGTCCGCGCTTTACCATTGTCGAAGGCGTCCCTTATGACCGCGCGCGCACGACGATGCGCAGCTTTAATATGTGCGGGGCGTGCCGCGCCGAATACATCGATCCTGCAAACCGCCGCTTTCATGCGGAGCCGACTTGCTGCCCCGATTGCGGGCCGCAGGTAGCCCTAAGCCCCGGCGTCAGCGGGCGGCTGCAGGATGCGGTCAGCGACGCACGGGAGTTGTTGCGAAACGGCATGATCGTTGCAATTAAAGGGCTTGGCGGATACCATTTGGCCTGCGATGCGCTGGATGAGGAAGCGGTGCAAACACTTCGCCGGCGAAAATATCGCGAAGACAAGCCGTTTGCCCTGATGGCAAATTCGGCCGAGGTGATCAGAAAATATTGCCGCGTGTCACCGGCAGAAGAAGAAATGCTGCTTTCGCCCGCGCGCCCGATCGTCTTGCTTGAGCGAAAAGCTGATGCGGTAATTCCGGAAACCATCGCTCCCGGCGTGCGCACGCTCGGGTTTATGCTGCCCTATACGCCGCTGCATTATTTGCTGTTGGAAAATTCCGATAGCCCTCTGGTGATGACCAGCGGAAATATTTCCGATGAACCGATCGCCTATGAAGACAGCGACGCCCGCGAACGGTTAAAAAATATTGCCGATTACTATCTGCTTCATAACCGCCGCATACACATTCGCACGGACGACTCGGTTGTCCGTTTTCCGCAATTCACCGTTCACCGTTCACCGTTCACCGTTGTTTTGCGTCGTTCCCGCGGCTATGCGCCGGCTCCGGTAAAAACTTCTTTCAGGTTTCACAAACAAATTCTCGCTTGCGGCGCCGAGCTCAAAAATACTTTTTGTCTCGCGCGCGATCGTCACGCTTTCATCTCGCATCACATCGGCGATCTGGAAAATCTGGAAACGCTTCGTTCGTTCACCGAGGGAATCGAGCATTTCAAAAACCTCTTTCATCTCAAACCCGAGGTCGTCGCCTACGATCTGCATCCCGAATATCTCTCTACCAAATATGCCGCGGCAACAGCAGGGGCTAAAGAGGGTGAAGAGATAAATACAAAGATCGGCGTCCAGCATCACCACGCGCATATCGCAAGCTGCATGGCCGACAACCGTATCGAAGGCGAAGTGATCGGCGTGGCCATGGACGGCCTGGGTTTCGGCGCGGATGGAAAACTATGGGGCGGCGAATTTTTTGTCGCGGACTTCCGCGATGCCGAGCGCGTTTTTCATCTCGATTACATCCCGATGCCCGGCGGCGCCAAAGCTATCCGCGAACCCTGGCGAATGGCGGCTAGTTACTTGCACCGCGCCTATGGCGACGAATTTCTGAATTTAGATCTGCCATTCGTCCGCACTCTGGACCGCTCCGCTTGGGCAGCGCTGCGAAGCATGGCAGCGTCCGGCACTAACAGCCCGGAAACTTCCAGTATGGGCCGCCTTTTCGACGCTCTTTCGGCGCTGCTAAGCCTAAGAAGTACAGTGCATTACGAGGGCCAGGCCGCGATCGAGCTGGAAGCCGTGGCCGATAGGAACGCCGCAAAAAGTTATGAGTTTACTATCGCCGATGGGAGTATAATAAAAGCTGAACCTGTAATTATATCCGCGGTCAGCGATCTGCTTAACGGCGTATCGGCGGCAGAGGTTTCGGCCCGGTTTCATCTTGGCGTGGCCGATCTTATCGCCGGGGCCGCGCGGCAGATCAGAGATGAGAGAAGGCTGACCCGAATAGCGCTCTCCGGCGGGGTCTTTCAAAATATGTTTTTGCTGGAGCGAACGGTTGCTTTACTTGAGTGCGAAGGGTTTGAAGTTTTCACACACAGCCGGGTTCCGGCTAATGACGGTGGAATATCGCTCGGCCAAGCGGCGATAGCCAACGCGCAAATTGCGGCAGGGAGAATCTAATTTATGTGTCTAGCCATCCCGGGCAAAGTCGTCGAGATCGTTGACGCGGAAAATCACATCGCCAAGGTCGAGATCGGCGGCGTCCGCCGCGCGGTCAATATCGGAATGCTTGACGATATTGTGCTCGGAGATTATGTGCTGGTGCACGTCGGTTTTGCCATGAGCAAGATCGACGAAAAACAGGCCCATGAAACTCTGCAGCTTTTACAGGAATTAGGTTCTTACCAGGAAGAGTTTGAGCAGTTTGAAATGGCATTAGAGTAAATGTGCTCTGAGTCCCGCCTTCAGGCGGCGTAAAATAGCCCGCTAAAGCGGGGACTCAAAACTAAAATATTATGACCAAACCTATCGACGATTTTTCACAGGCTTTTTATCCTTTTCTGCACGAGGGTAGCGACCAGCCGCAGGAACTGATGAACGATCTGCGTTTTTCGTTACTGGAAAAGGTCCGCGAAAGTGTCGAGGTCAAGCAGCGGTTTTTTGAAGAGAACAAAGACAGTATTCTGGATGCGGCGCTCGCGCTGGCAAGAGCGTACAAGAACGGGCGCAAGCTGCTCGTCTGCGGTAACGGCGGCTCGGCTACCGACGCGCAGCACATCGCGGTCGAATTCATGCACCCCATCACCGTGGGGCGAAAAGCGCTTCCGGCTATTTGTCTAAATAATGACATGGCTATGGTTACGGCCGTCGCCAACGATGTCAGTTTTGCCGATGTCTTTGTCCGTCAGATCATCGCGCTGGGAAACGAAGGCGATGTATTGATCGCCATTTCGACCAGCGGCAATTCGGAAAATCTGCTTCACGCATTTCAAACCGCGCAGCGGATGGGGCTGGCAACGATCGGTTTTGCCGGCGACGAAGGCGGCAAAATGGAAGAGATGAAAGCGCAGGGGCTGATCGATTTTTGTTTTACCGTGCCGACCTCCAGCATCCACCGCATACAGGAATCGCACGTCACGCTTTATCACATTATGTGGGACCTGGTGCACGAATTTTTGCAGCACAAGTCGCTGCTTGAAGATTAGTTTTGAGTTCCGCCTTTGGCGGCTTCTTAAGCCTGCTAAAGCAGAACTCAAAACGCAGGCGCTCAAAGCGAATGAGGCATTATGAAATTCATTGACGAGTACAGGCAAAGCGATCTGGCGATGAAGCTCGCTGAGCGTATCGCAAAAATGACCGACCGTCCGCTCAAGCTGATGGAGGTTTGCGGCGGGCATACGCACACGATTTTTAAATACGGGATCGAAGATCTGCTGCCGCCGAATATCGAGATGATCCATGGGCCGGGCTGCCCGGTTTGCGTCATTCCGCTCGGGCGCACCGACGATTCGATCTCGCTCGCGCTTCAGCCCAATGTGATCTTTACCACCTTCGGCGATATGATGCGGGTGCCCGGATCGAAAACAAATCTTTTCGACGCCAAGGCTGCCGGCGCCGATGTGCGCATGGTCTATTCGCCGCTTGACGCGCTCAAGATCGCCAAAATGAATCCGGAAAAGCACGTCGTTTTTCTCGCGCTCGGTTTTGAAACCACCTCGCCCTCGACTGCGATGACCATCCTGCAGGCTGAAAAAGACAAGGTCGAAAACTTCAGCGTTTTTTGTAATCACATTATGATCGTGCCGGCTCTCAAAGCAATGCTCGATTCGCCCGATCTGCAGCTCGATGGTTTTGTCGGCCCCGGCCACGTCAGCACCGTCATCGGCACCCGCTGTTATGAATTCGTGCCCGCGGAATATAAAAAACCGCTGGTTGTGACCGGCTTTGAACCGCTCGATATTCTGCAATCCGTCTACATGATCGTCAAACAGATCGTCGAAGGACGCGCCGAGATCGAAAACCAGTACGGCCGCGCCGTAGAGCGTAACGGCAATCGCAAAGCGCTCGAGGTGCTGGCGGAAGTTTTCGAACCGCGCGCTTTTTTTGAATGGCGGGGCTTAGGTTCGATCGCGCATAGCGGCATGAAGTTAAAGGGAAAATATGCCGCTTTTGACGCCGAGCTAAAATTCCCAGTGGCCGGCCTAAGCGTGGCCGACCCGAAGGCTTGCCAGTGCGGCGAGATACTAAAAGGCGTAAAAAAACCGTGGGAATGCAAAGTTTTCGGCACCGCCTGCACGCCCGAAACGCCGATCGGTTCCTGCATGGTTTCCAGCGAAGGCGCCTGCGCGGCCTATTACAATTTCGGACGGCTGTCGAAAGTAGCGCAGCGTTCGGCTAACGTGGTTAATGTGAATGCATAAAAATTATGGCAAAAGAATCTCAACCTAAAGAAAGCGAGATCGGTACCGGCGAAGAGACCGTGGTCGAACAGGTCGTCAGCAATTACATGGCGACCGGAATTCACCTGTTTCTTTCCGTCGTCGCCTTGCTGCTGCTGCTCGCCGCTGTACTTGCCACCTACGACACAGTCGTGCGCGCTTTCCCAATGCTCTGGCAGCCGCAGGATGAATATGCCGCGCTGCAAAAGATAGTGGAAAATCTTTTGCTCATCGCCATCGCCGCCGAATTCGCGCTGCTGCTTTTGTTTCGCCGGATGAGCGCCGTGGTCGAAGTGGTGGTCTTCGTACTCGCCCGCAAATCCGTCAACCCCGATATTCACGCTTTCGACCTGGTGCTCTGCGCCGCCGCCATCGCCGGGCTCATCGTGCTGCGATTTTATTATTTACCGGGTAAGACGACATAAATTGATCAATGACCAATTCCTTTGCCACCAGCCCGCTTTTTGAACGCGTCGAACGCGCGCGGCGTCGTAAGCATAAGATCCGCGAGACTAATATCACGCTGGCGCACGGCAGCGGCGGCCGCGCCATGCACGATCTGGTGGAAGGCCTGTTCCTGGAATATTTTTCCAACCCGCTGCTCGACAAACTCGAAGACCAGGCTGTTTTCGAAGTCCCCTACATCAACAACGCGCCCGCAAAGCTTGCGTTTACAACAGATTCCTACGTCGTCGATCCGATCTTTTTTCCCGGCGGCGATATCGGCAGCCTCGCCATTCACGGAACGGTCAACGACCTGGCGATGAGCGGAGCGCGGCCGCTCTACCTTTCCTCGGCGTTTATTCTCGAAGAAGGTTTTCCCATGGAAGACCTAAAACGCATTCTGGCCTCAATGAAGCAGGCCGCCGACGAAGCCGGTGTGCAGATCGTGACCGGCGATACCAAGGTCGTGCAGAAAGGCAGCGCCGATAAAATTTTTATCAACACCGCGGGCATCGGCGTGATCGAACACGCGGGAAATATTTCCTCTGCAAACGCGCAAGCCGGCGATAAAGTTATCCTGAGCGGCACGATCGGCGATCACGGCACTACGATCATGATCGCCCGCGGCGAGCTCGATCTTGAAACGGAGATTGAAAGCGATTCTGCCGCGCTGAATTTGCTGGTCGCTGAAATGCTCGATGAAGCCGTAAAGCTAAATGCGGTCGACAGTATTCACTCACTGCGCGACCCAACGCGCGGCGGTGTCGCCACCACGCTCAACGAGATCGCGATGGATTCCAACGTCTATATCGAGCTCCGCGAAGAGCTGATCCCCGTTCGCGAAAATGTAAAAGGCGCGTGCGAGATCTTAGGGCTTGACCCGCTCTACGTAGCCAACGAAGGAAAATTGATCGCCATCGTTTCCGCCGAAATTGCCGGCGCGGTCATCGCGCGGATGAGAGAGAACGAGCACGGCCGCGGCGCGTGCATCATCGGCGAAGTAAAAGCCGAACCGCAGGGAATAGTTTCGCTGACGACCGGTTTTGGCGGCACGCGCATCGTCGATATGCTGGCCGGTGAACAGCTCCCCCGTATCTGCTAAAAAGGAAATTATGACCACACTGTCGATCCTTTCATTGCTGCTGGTCGGTTTCGGATTAGGCTTAAAACACGCCACCGAACCCGATCACCTAGCGGCAGTTTCGACCATCGTCAGCGAGCGCAAAAGTATCTGGAGCGCTTCGCTGGTCGGCGGCCTGTGGGGCATCGGCCATACGATCTCGCTTTTTATCGCGGGCATTTTGGTCATCCTTTTGCATTTTCAGATTAGCGAGGGGCTGGCGCGAATTCTGGAATTCGGCGTGGCGCTGATGCTCATGGCCTTAGGCATCGACGCGCTTAGAAAACTGGCGCGCGGCGGCCAGCTTCACTGGCACATTCACCGGCACGGCCACGTAACTCACGCCCATCCTCACATTCATGACGAAACCACCGCGCACCCGCACGAGAAAACCGCCGAGGGCAAAACACACCACGGATTAAAACTTAGCCCGCGCCCACTGATCGTCGGGATGATCCACGGCCTGGCCGGAAGCGGCGCCTTGATGCTGCTGATACTTTCTACTATTTCTTCACCCGCCATCGGCATCGCCTACATACTGATCTTTGGCGCGGGTTCGATCGGCGGAATGATGCTGATGAGTATGCTGGTCGGTTTGCCGTTTCATTTAACGGCCAACCGGTTTGCCCGCGCCGATCTTTTTTTACGCGGCGCCGCCGGTTTGTTCAGCCTCGGCTTCGGGCTTTTTATGGTCTATCAAATAGGTTTTGTAGAAGGCTTGTTCTATCTCTAAAAATTTAAATAACTACTTACGAAATATCAAAATTAAAAAAGGGATTAGCTGCGAAAGTACAGCAATTCTATAAATTCGGAAAAGCCAAACATTTTTCTTTTTTAAAACAGCCCATTTGGGTGTCAGAAATATCCATTTTATAGATAAACGCAGTAAGGCCACGGTGCTCATCGGATGAACAAAGGGCCCTAAATTTACTTCCTTAGGGTAAAAGAAGATTCCGTGTGGTTTAAGATCTTTTTCCCAGCTATCACGATGGCTGTTAAACTCAATGTATAACAACACATCAATTAAGATAAAGCTGGCCATAACAAAGATGACCCACAATAAAAGGACGAGCAGGTACATAAATCAACGTTGACAAGCACATGCAGTAAAGATACACAAAAAAACAAACTATCGCGAAGCAATGATTGGAGACTGGTAAAGATAAGTGACTGGTAATGGATGATTATCGCTTCTTATTTTCCGATACAAAATGTCGAAAAGATCCTGGTCAGCATATCTTCGGTCGTCGTCTCGCCGGTGATCTCGCCCAGGTAGCGCAGCGCGTTATGCAATCCGACCAAGGTGATCTCTTCGCTTACTTTTTGCTCCATCAGGCCAATCGAATTTTCTATTTCCGTTTTCGCGCGCAGCAGCAGATCGTGGTGACGAGCATCGGAAATCAGAAAACCACTTTCGCCAGTGCTGCCCAGCGAAAACGGTTCGATCATCGCCCGCTCCAATGCATCGAGGCCCGCGCCGGTTTTGGCGGAAACTTCAACGATCGTTAAATATGACTTGTCGATCGTCGATCGAATTTTTTCCGCCGCCCGTTTTGTATCTTCCGCCGGCATCAGATCGATCTTGTTGATCAAAACGATCTTATTTTGCTCTGCCTCGCTTTTGATGATGTCGATATCTTCCGGGGTTAGCTCCTGCGAGCCGTCCAGCACCACGATCACCAGGTCCGCATCGGCGATAATGCGCTTTGAGCGTTCTACCCCGATACTTTCCACCGTGTCAGAAGTCTCCCGCAATCCGGCCGTATCGATCAGCGAGATCGGAATATTTTCGATCGTGAACTTTTCGTGAAGCTGGTCACGCGTGGTACCCGCGATCTCCGTCACGATGGCGCGGTCGTGCCCTAGCAAAGCATTGAATAAGCTGGATTTACCCACATTAGGCCGGCCCACTAGCGCGATCTTTAACCCTTCGCGCAAAAGCCTACCGGCGCGAAAAGTGTCCGCCATCGCGCTTATGCCGTCTGCCACCGCAAAAAGCCTCTGCTTAACATTTTCCGCCTGTACTTCGGGCAGGTCGTCCTCGACAAATTCCAGCGCCGATTCCAGCACCACGATCGATTCCAGCAGAGCGTCCTTTAGCGGCTGCAGCTCGTTTGAAAGCTCCCCGCGAAGCTGCCGCATTGCCTGCCGCGCCGAGCCTGTTGTTTGCGCATCGATCAGATCCCGCACGGCTTCGGCCTGGCTCAGATTCATCCGCCCATTAGCCAGCGCGCGAAGTGTAAATTCTCCGGGCTCTGCCATCCGCGCATCCAGTTTTAAACAAATGTCGATGATCTGCCGCAGCAGCACCGGCGAACCGTGGCAGCTTATTTCAATAACGTCTTCGCCGGTAAAAGTATGCGGCGTTTTAAAGTATGTGATCAGCGCCTGATCTATCACGTCGCCGCTTTCGATATCGTGAATTTTTTTGAGAATTGTTTGCCTGGGTTCGGGAGAGTATCTATCGTCGCGCACCAGCCGCCGCGTTATCTCGAGCGCGCGGTCACCGCTCAAGCGGATAACGCCGACCCCGCTTCGTCCGATGGGAGTTGAGAGTGCAACGATTGTATCCATGACTTTTAAATATTAACAGGGATAAAGGGGATAGACAGGATATTTCTTTATCCCATTTATCCCCTCCATCCCTGTAAAATTTTATTTACTTTAAGCTAACCTGCAGCCGGCGGTTTCTGCCTTCGCCGACCGATTCGCTGTGCAGATCTTCATCTTCGGCCAGCACCATATGAATGATGCGGCGCTCGGTAGAATTGAGCGCGCCAAAGGTAAAAGCGGCGCCGGTCTTGCGGACCTTTTCGGCGGCAAAACGCGCCATCGCCAAAAGTTCGGTCCGCCGCGTCTGGCGAAAACCGTCCGCGTCGCAGATAAAGCGCTGGTCTTTTTCCAGTTCCCGTCCGAAGACCTGAAAAGCAAGGTACTCTAAGGCATCAAGCAGCTCGCCGCTTTCATTTAACAGCAGCGGCACATCTTTCCCTTTGAAATCGAAAAGATAACCTTCCGCGATCTTTTCCGAGGAAATTTCAAGGCCGAAGCCAAAGTCCGCCACCAGGCCGGATAAAAATTCATTAACTTTTGTGCCGAGTTCGTCCATCTTGTTCTCTTAGGAAGCAGAAAGCTTTGGCTTCATTTTTTTCGAAGCCGGGGCGTTCTTTTCCTCTCCCTGCGTGTCGGATTTATTCATCCTGTTGATTACCATCTGCTGCCCGAAGGTCACCAGGTTGCCGATGAACCAGTAAAGCAGCAAACCCGCCGGAGCGCCCCACAATACCCATAACATCATAACAGGCATCATATAGCTCATCATCTTCTGCTGCATTGCCTGCTCAGGCGTCATCGCCGGCGCGGCCGGGGCAAACATCATTGAAAGCACCATCGAGCCCGCCATGGCAAATTCCAGCAGGTGAAACGGGTCGCTCGCCGAAAGGTCGGGCAGCCACAGGAAAGTAGCCTGCCGGAAATCGAGTGAGATCGTGATCGCCGTGTACAGCGCGATGAAGAACGGGATCTGCAGCACCATCGGCAGACAGCCGCCGATGAAATTTGATTCCTTCATCAACCGCAACTGCTCCATCTGCAGTTCCTTCATCTTCGGATCGTCGGCCTTGAGCTTCTTCATCTGGTCCTGGATCTCTTTCATCCGGGGCTGATGTTTCTGCGCTTTTTTCATCGACTTGGCCGAGCGCATCTTGAGCGGGAAAAACAGGGAATAAAGAACGATCGTAAAAATTATGATCGCGATACCGTAGCTGCCGGTCAGCTCGTTAAGCTTGGCGACGCACCACAGGATCGGCACGGCTATCGGCCGCAGGACGGTCCTGACCCACGAATACCAGCCGTAATTGATCGTGTTTTCCAGGTCGACCGATCTGTTCAGCCCTTCGTTGACCTGGTCATTGACGCCGCCCTTAGGGGCAAAAGCAAAGTGGTCTTTGGCGCCGACAAAAACTTTGTTGACCGAGCCGTCCGCTGTGATCGGGATCCAGGCAGTGGTCAGGTGGCGGGTTTCCTTAAGGTCGTTCGACCCCATCACCCACTGAAACAGGCTTTGCCCTTCGTGCACGCCTTCGGGAATTTCCTGCTCATACTTGGTGCCGGTAAATTCCACCCCGAGGGCAGGCTGCGCGGGCACTACCGCCATCGCAAAATAAGCGTCACCGATACCGGCCCAATCGGCCGTGCCGGTGACCGGCATTCTGCCCGGCGGGTCTTTATGTTCCGAGATCGCGGCCGGCAGTTGACGATTGACATCGCCGTTAGCAAAAGCCGTGGCTTCCGGTTCGGAGCGGTAGAAGTAATGCTTTTTGATCCCCTGGTCGCCCACACTCGGCCCGATCCCCAAGCGAGCGCTGGGCACAGGCTGGCCGCCCCTGGTGATCCTGACCTGCAGATCGGAAACCGTGCTTTCCGCGCGGAAAGTGAATTTTTTAGAAATTTCCAATCCTGAAGCCGGATCGGTTTGCGTGAACTCGATGGTCTTGCTTTCCTGCCCGTTCAACTGGACCTCGTCGCCCTCTACGTTGACCGCGTAAGTATTTTCATTCGCCGGTTGGTCGATCGCCGGATCGCCGGTGATAACTCTCAGCGGAACTTCGCGCGGTGAATTTCCCAATCCCTTTTGCGAGATCAATTCCAGCGGAACCGGATTGCCCTTGGTCGAGGCTATCGAGTAGACCTCTTTTTCACCTTCCGAGCTGCGGTGTTTTTTTATCACCCAACTGATCGGCACGGCGCCGCGCGCATCCAGCTTGACGGTGTAAAACGGCGAATCTACGGTAACGACCCTTTGCGGCGCACCGGCTGATGGCTGAGCGGTTTCCGGGACCTGGTAATTTGCCCCGGGTGCCTGGACCGGCGCCGGGGCCGGGGTCTGGGCCGTATTAGCCGCTGCTTGTTCTGTGTTGGAATTCGGCGCGGGTTTCGGCGCGGGGAAAAAATACATCCATCCGGCCAAGACAGCCATCGACAATACGATCGCTATCAAAAACCGTTTTTGAAAATCCTGTCTGTTACTATCTTCCATCTAAAAAATAAAACCTTTATGGAACCGGGTCATAGCCGCCTTTTGAAAAAGGCTGGCATCTTAGCAGCCGGTAGATCGAAAGTCCCGTACCGCGAATACTGCCGTGTTTTTCCAGCGCCTGCATCGCATATTCGGAACAGGTCGGCTCAAAGCGGCACGCTGAAGGCAAAAATGGCGAAACACAAGTCTTGTAAAGCCGCACCATACCGATCAACATCGCCTTCATCCTAGGTTCCTAACGCTTTATCCGACTCTTTTGTTTCGCCAGTTATCGCCCCGAGTTCGCTTTTTCTGACTTCCGCTATTATCCGCTGCAGGTCTCCTAAGGGCGCTTCCAGCTTTACCTCCAAAAGCCTTCGCCGGGCATTAAATACCCAATCGTAGCTTTGGCCAAGCTCGCCCAATTCCGCTTTACTAAGCCTGAATGCCTCCCGCAAAAGCCGTTTCGCCCGGTTACGGGCAAAAGCCTTGCCGATCCCTTTCCGCGAAGCCGTAATGCCGAGCCGGTGCTGTCCCAGCGAATTCGGCATCAGGAAAACCGTAGTAAACTCAGCATGTATGCGATTTCCGAGCTTGTAAACAAGCTGAAACTCGCGCGAGCGAAGCAAGCGGCATTCCTTAGGCAGCCGGAAACCGGTGCTTAATAATGGTGTACTGTCAGCCTCTTGCGGCCCTTGGCGCGGCGGCGCTTCAATATGGCGCGGCCGTTCTTGGTCGCCATCCGGGCGCGGAAGCCGTGCTTCTTCGCGCGGCGGCGGTTGTTCGGTTGAAATGTTCTTTTTGGCATACTTGTCCATCCTTTCACCCTGAAGTGAAAAGGGATAGTCTATAGATTTTAGGGGCCTCTGTCAAAGTAACAGCGTAAAATCGGAACTTTTAGCGGTCTGCGGGGTGTGAGATGTATGAGCTTCCCCCGCCCTGTCTGGATCGTCTTAAAATTCTGTCTGTTATACGTAGGGCTGCTCGCGATGGTCCTGGCAGTTGCAATTTTGATGTTTGCTCCCGGTTTTATCCTCTACTTTATACTCCCGACCTTCGTTTTCTTCACGGTCTTTACCGTTGCCGTCCGCGAACGCGATCGGCATTTCCCGATCCGCGAAATAATGCAGGATATTTGCCGGCTGGCCCTCTGGCGGTGACGTTGGACACACAGATCTCACAAGATTTTTTAGTGTTGTTTAGTGTGTGTTCGTGGTTACAGTTTTAAAGGCTGATGAATTGCGCAATAAGACTGGAACCACGAAACCACACTAAAACACACGAAGCCGGAATTTAGATTTGCCATCAGCTTTAGCTGGTCCAGTTCGTCACAGCCTTTAAGGGATCACTTCTCCGTCTGCGTTAAGCCGCACGATCTCACCATAGCCCAGATCGCGGATCCCTTTTTCTACTTTCGCCAGGTCGCCGACCACTATCCAGATCACTTCATTAGGGTGGATAAATTTCTTTGCCGCGCCGTCGAGCTGTGATTCGGTCAGCCCACGCATCCGGGTAACATAATTCGACCAGTAATCGTCCGGCAGGCCGAAATTGACCAGGCTGACGCCCGCGTTTTCCAGTGAAGAAAGGGTTTCAAATCGTCCCGGCAGGCGCGAGGTCATATTTCTCATAATGCTGGCAAACTCTTCACCTTTGATGGGGCGGTCACCCGCGATGTCTTTTATCTCCCTCAGAACTTCGGCCATCGATTCTTTTGTCTTATCCGTTTGCACCGGCGCGATCACGGTAAAAGTACGCTGGCCGCGGGCGCCTGATATAAAGCCGGACGTACCATAGCTCCAGTGTTTGTCGAGCCTCAGGTTGCGGTTCAAACGCGAGGTGGCGATACCGCCGAAATTCGTGAAGACCGGTTCGGCCGCGAGGTCTTCGGGCTGCCCGCTGGTTTCCGAAACGTGCGCCGCGATTATCACCGATTGCGGAGCGTCCGGTTTATCGACGAGATAAATTTTCCTGCCCGGCGTTCTTGCTACGGTCGAAAGGTTTTTCTCCGGGGCCTTACCCGCTTTCCATCCGCCGAATACTTCTTCCAGCGCCGGAAGAGCCGCCGCCAGAGTAGTATCGCCGGCCAGCACGATCGTTGCGCTGCCCGGTTTGAACCACTCCCCGTGCCATTTGATCAGGTCTTCGCGTGTCAAAGATTCGAGCGACCTGGTAAATCCCGAAGCCGGTTTACCGTACGAGTGGTTCTTGCCATAGATCAAACCCGGTATTATGCGCTGGGCTATCGCGGCAGGGTTAGCTTTTTCCTGTTCGATCTGGGCTATCCGCCTCTTCTTTTGCGTTTCAAAGCGGTCTGCCGGAAACGAAGGATTCAGTGTCGCATCGGCCATGATCGCCAGCGACGGCCGCAGGTTCGCCGATGTCGCCTGCAGGCGGACAAATGACATATCGAGGCCGTTGCCCGTATTTAGCCTGGCGCCGAGCGAATCAAGCTGCTGCTCCATGGCCAGCGCATTACGGGTTTTGGTTCCTTCATCCATCAGGTCAAGCGTCAGGCCGGAAAGCCCTGCGCTGGCCATGCTGTCTGAGGCCGCGCCGGCATCCACTGCCAGCGTCACGTTCACGATCGGCGTCGTATGCCGCTCGAGCAAGATCACATTCACTCCGTTCTTTAATTTAGCTCGCTGGATCTGCGGAAATTTTATCTCGGGCGCTGAGCCTAACGGCGGCAGTATTTTGCGATCGATCGCGGTTTGTCCGGGGCTGAGCTTTGGAAAAGGCTTGACCAGCATGGTGTAATGATTGGCGCGCAGCCATTTATTTCCCACCGCTTTTACATCCGCCGCTTTTGCCGTGGCCATTACCTGCAGGCGGTCGAGATAGGCATCAGGGCTGCCTCCGTAGGTCATACTCTCGGCCAGCACGTCTGAACGCCCGCCAAAACCGCCCAGCGTTTCTATCCCGCGCAAAAAGTCCGCCAGATTACGATTTTGGATCCGCTGAAGTTCTTCGGCACTGGGCCCGGTCGCGAGCACTTCGTTTAAGACCGCGTCTATTTCTTTTTCAACCGCGGCCGGATCGACGCCCGGTTTGACCGTAACGACGATCGTAAAAAGGCCGCCCAGCTCACGCCCGCCCCCTCCAGCGTTGACACCGGTCGCCAATTCTTTTTCATCGACCAGCCGTTTCTCCAACCTCGAATTTTTCGAACCCGCCAGCACATCGGCCAAAAGGCTCAGGGTGACGTCCTCCGGATCGTTCCAGGACGGCGCATGATAATAGCGATAGATGCGCGTCTGCGGCACGCGGTCTTCCATCTGATCGCGCATATTGCGGTCAAAGGTCGGGATCCATTTTTCCGTTCGCGGAAGCGGCGGTCCCGGCGGAATTCCGCCGAAATATTTTTTGACCAGTTCGAGCGCGCGTTCCGGCGTGATGTCGCCGGCCAGCGCGATCACCGCATTATTCGGCCCGTAATACGTGCGGTACCATTCCTTCACATCCTCCAGCGAGGCGGCGTTCAGATCGTCCATGCTGCCGATCGTTGACCACGAATACGGATGCGAGTAGGGATAAATTTTCCCCAGCACCTCGCCGAAAACTTTTCCGTAGGGCGCGTTCTCGCCCTGGCGTTTTTCATTCTGCACTACGCCGCGTTCGCGCTCGAGCATTTCTTTCGAAATATAATTCGCGAGAAATCCCATCCGGTCGGCTTCCAGGTACAACGTTCGTTCGAGCGCCGAGACAGGCACGTCTTCGAAAAAATTTGTGCGGTCGCTGTTGGTCGTGCCATTGCGGTTGTTTGCGCCCAGGTCGTCCATCGCTTCGCGAAAACCGTGCGGGTAATTCTCCGAACCGTTAAAGAAAAAATGTTCGAAGAGATGCGCAAAACCGGTCTTGCCGCGCTTTTCGTTTCGCGAGCCTACGTGGTACCAGGAATTGACCGCGACGATCGGCACGCTGTTGTCAGTGTGCACCAGCAGCGTCAGGCCGTTATCGAGCACGAATTTCTGATACTTGATACCGTATCGCGCGCGGTCAAACGCCGCCCCCGGAGTCGCCCTGGAAGCAGCCGCCGTGCGGTTCTGCGCATTTACAGAAACAGCAAATTGAACGAGAAGCGAAAAAAGGATTAACGATACAAACAGGCGCTTATTCATAGACTTTTCCTCTATTAAGACTACTGATCAAAATTGTATTGGAATTGCAATTATATATTACGGGCGTGGCCCGCGGGTAGTTTCAAACAGTTTTGAGTCCGGCCTTTAGGCTGCTTTCTAACTTACCAGCCCGGCTATCGCCTCGACATAGAGCTCGTGCTCCTGCTCAAGGATACGCGCAGCCAGCGTTTCCGCCGTGTCATCCTCGCGCACTTCCACCGTTCGCTGAGCTATGATCGGGCCGTTATCCAGCTCTTCATCGACAAAGTGCACCGTGCAGCCGGTTACTTTAGCCCCCTGTTCAAAAGCCTGCCGCTGCGCGTCGAGCCCTTTAAAATCGGGAAGCAGGCTGGGGTGAATATTGATTATTCGATTCGGAAACGCGCGGATAAATTCCGGCGACAGCAGCCGCATATAACCCGCCAGGCAGACCAGCTCGACATTTCTCTTTTGCAGTTCCGCCGCGATCTCCGCGTCGTGTTCCGCGCGCTTGCGTCCTGCGCGTTCGACCACTTGTGTATCCACACTGCGCTCCTGCGCTTTTTGCAATCCGGCGGCACTGGGCTGATCGCTGATCACTACCGCCACTTCCGCACCCGGAATGCGCCCCTGCCGCACAGCGTCAATGATCGCCTGCATATTCGAACCACGCCCGGAGATAAGAATGCCTAGTTTCATTTTAATTTCTTTGACAAAGCTATCCGTTCTTGTACAATATATCTGTACAAGTAAAGGATACTTCTATGTCTATTCAAATTACCTACAGTCAGGCTCGCGAAAACCTTGCTTCATTGCTTGAAAGGGTAACCGACGAACAGGAAATTGTCATTATAAACCGTCGCGGCCGCAACTCAGTAGCCATGGTCAGCGCCGACGAACTTTCCAGCTTACTTGAAACTGCGCACCTTCTTCGTTCGCCTAAAAACGCTGCCCGGCTTATGAAATCGCTAAACAATGCGAAGGCCGGTAAGGGCGAGCGTGTTTCGATTGACGATCTGCGTAAGGAGTTTGGCGTTGAAAAGCGAAAAACCCGGTAAAAGCAGCAAGAAGCGAGAGGCCGTCATATCGGACGATTTTCGCGAGGATCTTAAATATTGGGCCGCAAATGACCGTAAAACTCTGGTTCGGCTCCTGGACCTTATGGAGGCCATTATTAGAGATCCGTTTACTGGAATAGGAAAACCGGAACCGCTCAGATATAACGTCGCCGGCGCCTGGTCTCGCCGCCTCACCCAGGAACACCGCGTCGTCTATCTGGTCAGCGAAAAGCGGATCGATTTTCTGCAGGCGCGGTATCATTATTAAATAACCCTATACTATTCGATATTCGCCGGCGCGTCTTTAGGAACATCCTGTGGGTTATCTTCGCCCCCCAAGCGCGCCGAAACCAGTTTTCCATCGGCATAATCGATCGACAAATATAAGGCATCGGTTAATCCCATATGCACTAATAAAAACGTTCGGCCTTCGCTGTCGGATCTGTTAATAAAAGTTGCTTGATGCCGATGGATGACATCTTCCGCCTCGGCTTTTGGCATGTCCTTTTTTAACTCACCGATGATGTGATAAATAACAAAACGCCGCTCCCGATTAACATCCATTAACCAAATAAATGTCAGAGCAAGTGTAAAGCCAAAGGCAAGATGGGCTAAGTTTTCTAAGAATTTTTTTAACCGATCTGATGATGATGACATCTTTTTTCCCTCAAACAACTCTTCCGATTTCCCTACACTCTTCACGAAATTGCTGAATTAAGGTTGCCTTATCTTCTTCTGCACAAGCTCTCGCCCATATCGATCGCTCTCTCGAACAAGTGATCTCGGAATCAACTGGCAACCGCGTCAAAAGCCCCCACATCCTATTTAAACGTTTTCCAGGTTTCATTGGGGTTCTATTATGAGCAAATCAAGATCGCCATTTCTTACTTTAGTTTTTTTGATCTTTGCGGCGCTTTCCGTCCGGACTTTTGCTGTGGAGCCGAATTGGCAAGACATAGTGAACTGTAAAGACAACGGCGTTATTACCACGGAATGTAAAGATATCAGCGGTATAGCGAAGATAAGCGAAGATGGAAACACGGCTGCTTTTATCGTGGTGCGCGGGAAAGAGAGAAAATTTGGAAAGATCACGGTCAACATTAAAAACCCGCACAGCGATCTCGGGTTGGAACTTTTCCCGCTGCCCTCCGAAGTGGTCGGCGACTTGGAATCCATTTCTGCAATACCGGGGCCCGGGGGCGAATTTATTATCGTGAGCGATAAGGGCATTGCTTTTTATGTCAGGCTTACAAATAAAAACATTTTAGAGTTTAAAGGCACTATTAATTTGCCGGGATATGAAAATAAAAAGAAAGATAAAGACTCTACCGAGATCGAAGGAGTTGCGGTTCAGAAGATAGGTGAAGAATTTGTCATAATGTGGGCGACCCGCGGCAAAAACAATATCGGGTCGAAACTTTTTCTGGCAAAACTAAATTTGGATGGCCCCCGCGTTTCCATTACCGATCAAAGTGATTACAGCTTTATTAATAAAGACAGGGCACTTTTAGGAAGTGAAGAAGTCCGCCATGTTTCCGATATCAAGATCGATACCAAAGGTAATGTTTATGTATCGTCGGCAAATGATCCGGGAAACCCCGGGCCGTTTAGTTCAGCGGTTTACCTCATCGGCAAAGTTGCGAGAGTTAATAATAAGTACGAATTTAATAACCCGGTTCAAAATCTGGTAGCTTCCTATTACGCAGGTGATCAGCTTCCGTCTAAAACGAAAAAAATTGAAGGGCTTGAAATACTGAGCGACGGCACCTTTGTTTTCGGCACTGATGACGAAAACCATGCCGCAAAGTTGCTGGTCGTTTACAGCGCAGCCGTTCCAAACGCTTCTTTGCTAAACGCAGCGCTGCCGATTTTACGGCCGCAATTTAGTTTTTAGAGTGATTGCTGCAAAACTATCCGGTTTTCACACAATTATCACTTCTTTAGCTCCTTCAACTACGCGGCCGATCTCTTTACACTCATCGCCGAGGTGTTCGCAGATCGCCGCCTTATCTTCCTCCGCGCACACTATCACCATGCCGACGCCCATATTGAAAGTGCGAAACATTTCCTTGTCTTCGACATTACCTAAGCTTTGCATCACGCCATAGATCGGAAGTTCGGTCCAGGTGCCGCGTTTTATTTCCACCGAAACGCCGTCCGGTAAAATGCGCGGGATATTTTCCAGCAGGCCGCCGCCGGTGATGTGCGCCAGGCCTTTGATCTTGCCGCTATCTAATAAGCCATCCAAATCTTTTAAGTAACTGCGATGCGGTTTTAATAAAATTTCGCCGAGCGTCTGATCAAATCCATCAAGCTTTATATTCAAAGAGTATCCGCCGACCTCAAACAATAACTTTCGCGCCAGCGAATAACCGTTGGTATGCAGCCCATTCGCGGGCAGCGCTAAAACCACATCGCCCGCTTTGATATTTCGCCCGTCGATCACTTTTTGTTTATCGACCACGCCGACGATAAACCCCGCCACGTCATATTCGCCGTCGGCATAAAAGCCCGGCATCTCTGCCGTCTCGCCGCCCAGCAGCACACAGCCGTTCTGCTTGCAGCCGATCGCCATGCCCTCTACGACCGAAGCAGTTACTTCGGGCAAGACCACGCCGCAGGCAAAATAATCCATAAAAAACAGCGGCCGCGCGCCCTGCACCAGGATGTCGTTGACGCAGTGATTGACCAGGTCTTGCCCGACCGTATCGTGCACGCCTGACATAAAAGCGATCTTCAGTTTGGTGCCGACGCCGTCCGCCGAAGCCACCAGCACCGGCTCCGCCATACCGGGAAACGCGGCGGAAAACATCCCGCCAAAACTGCCGATGTCCGTCAGCGTTCGCTCGTTAAAGGTCGCTTTTGCAAAATCACGGATCTTTGCCACCGCTAGATTGGCGTTGTCTATTGAGACACCGGCGTCACTATATGAAATGGGTTTCGACATAATTTAGTTTAAGGGCGCGATATTAAATTCGCGTTTTAAGATCTCGTTGAATTGATCTTCCGATGTGACCGGCGTTTCGCTTCTTTCGCCGTTCGTTGTCTCGATAAATTTATCGCCGGTCAGTGTTTTGCGCCCTGTGCCGGTCATCAGCGAGCAGACCTTGTTTTTCATAAAATGTGATTCGGGCGAGGTCTGATGAAAATTGCACATGCCCAAGTACTGCGAAAGCTCGCGCGCCGCGGCGGTAAAAATATATTCTCCGCTCCAGCTCTCGCCGTCTTTCTTTTCGACTAAAAAATACTCGCCGCCTTCGTAGTTGTACTTTCCTATCCGGTAAGTTCCGGTCTTATCTTCCTGTTCAATATCTAAAACAAGCTTTAATGGTTCGGTAATAAAACCTCCGAAACCGACATCGGCCAAATACTCTTCATCACCGGCTTTAACGATGATCGCCATGTGATCGTATTCCGGGCTGAAATTTCCATCGCCGCCCACGCGGGCCGAAACCATTTTTGTTTCATAGCCCAAACCCTTTAGCAGCGCATTAAAAAGCCCGTTAAGTTCGTAACAAAATCCGCCGCGGTTTTCGCCTACTATTTTCCGGTAAAACGAATCTGTATCTAAAGCGATGGGCCGTTTCCAATGTATATCCAGATTTTCAAATGGAACGTGCAGCAAATGCTGCCGCTGTAAAAACCTGAGAGTTTCCGCCGTACGCGCCGGCGATCCCGCGTCTGCCTCTACTCCCTGCGCTCCTATTCTTTGTAAATATTTTTTTATGTCCATTCTTTCGTTTCATAGAGTATACTTTCAAAAAAAAGGTTATACCAAACCACTCTTTTCAGAAATGGCCGGTAAGAAGCCGTAAAGAAATTGAGGCCGTATAATCCGAACTTCGGTGTTTTCCACGACCAACTTTTAAAAAGGAGATTTTAAATGGTAGACATAGCGGATATGCCCACAGGCATCGATGTTTCGAAATTTCAAGGCAGCGTCAACTGGCAGGATGTTAAAACCGGTGGATTTTCTTTTGGTTTTGCCCGCGCCATTGACGACGCGACCGGAACGACCGCCGATCCTGAGTTTGCGCATAATTGGCAGGGGATGAGTGACAGCGGTATTCTTCGCGGGGCCTATTATTTTCTGCGCGCGAGCAGAAACATGACTGACGCCGCCAACCTGTTCGTTTCGATCGTAGGGCAACCCGCGCCCGGCGATCTGCCGCCCGTTCTCGACGTCGAAACGGCTGACGGTGAAAGCGCCGATACCGTGCTTAATGCTATCGGGCAGTGGATGGACATTGTCGAAGCCGCCTTGAACCGCCAGATCATAATTTATACTTACACGCCTTTTTGGGAAAATACGCTTGGCAATTCCACCCGTTTCAGCAGCCGAGCGCTTTGGATCGCGCAATATACCAGCGCGCCGCAGCCCAATTTCCCCAGCGCGTTTCCGGCCTATTCTTTCTGGCAATATAGCGAAACCGGTACTGTCCCCGGTATTTCAGGACAGGTCGATATGGACCGCTTCAATGGCTCGATGGAGGGCCTTAGGGCTTTTGCCGGTTTTCCCGCCGATCCGGCCAGTTAACCTGGGAGCGCCGGTGTCCCGCCGGCGCTCCTGGATTTACTTCGATAAATGATTTTGCGGCTTTACTAATACTTTAGAGGTAAAGCCTTCGTGTTATTTGTGTAGTTAGCGGCTAAGTAAGGAATCTGCTGTTACCACGCGGAACCCAATTGACTTGCGCCCTGAGCGCGTTTAGCATTTTAATTATCTGAAACAACTGAAAAAACTATGAGTTTCACATTTATCGATTCAGGTTCACCGAACAACGAGATCCATACCAACGTATGGAATTGGAAGCCGACGCTTGAGATCATCAAGGATCTGGATGTGATAGGAGAGATGCGCGCCCGGCAGATGCAGTACAACGCTACCGGTTTTACCGTAACGGCTGAGGAAGCGCAGCTACTGGGCAACGGCATCCGCGACAAGTACCTTTCAAAAATGAAAACGGAAGACCGCGTGCGGACGGACCTTTCCATCACCAGTGAGCCTGATGACGGCACCCTTTATCGCGGTGACGATGCCGATTCATGGAAAAATTACGGCGCGACCTACGGCTGGCTCAAAGAATTTTCCGATTTTTGCTTGAATTCTAAGGGTTTTCAAATTTTCTAATAGCACAAGGGGTAACGGCAATAGATTCTTTCTGGCAGCAAATAATCGCTCTTTTCGAATGGTACCCGTTTCAGTTGGGGGCGATGATATTGGTCGCCACGCTGCACGGCTACGGCGCGGCCTGGCTGGCCGTGCGGATGCTTTTCCGGCCCTATCAGGCGGTTAAACTCTTTGGTATCACCATTTTCCCGCAGGGAATGATCCCGCGCCACCGCGACCGCCTGGCCGCCGCGATAGGCCGCGCGGTCGGAAACGAACTGGTGTCGCAGGATACGCTGGTCGACGCTCTTTTCAGCACCGATTTTTTTCAGCGCAAAATTTCCGGCCTGGTCAATTCCTACGTGGACGAACTGGTCCACCAGGACCTTCCGTCGGTGATCGAAACGCTGCCGCCGCACGCCCGCGAAGTCCTGCTGGAAACGGTTGCGTCTTTGCAGCATCACATCGCCGGTTACATCACCGAAAATCTGAAAAGCGAGGAAACCGCCGGGTCGCTTGATAAATTTGTCGGCGAACAGCTAAACAATCTGCTCTCGCAGCGGGTTTCTCAGGTTGTCGACGAAGAAACTTTCACCCAGATCCACTCTTTCCTCGAACAGCGCCTGCGCGGTGTGCTGAGCGAAAAAGCCTTGAAAGAAAAAGTGCGCGAGTTCGTCAACATGCAGGTCGATGAACTTGCGCTGAGCGAGATACCTTTGCGTGATATGGTGGCGCCCGAGGCGGCGGATTTTGTTAAAGAACGCCTGAAGGGGCAGGTACAGCCGATCGTGCACCATCTGGCGGAGATCGCTACGCAGGAAAACACGCGCGACCGGATCGGCTCACTCGTCAAAACCGAGATCAACGATTATTACAACCAGCTTTCCTTCTTTCAGAAATTTTTTGTCTCGCGCGACAAGATAAATCGCGAAGTCGATAATCTCGTCAATAACTCTTTGCCGAAAAAGGTCGATGATTTCCTGCGCGGCGAAGTTTTCGCTGACGAGGCCGAAGGATTTTTATCCTCAGCGATCGATAGCGTGCTTTCACGTCCTTTACCCGCACTCACCGGGCAGATAGCTCCGGAAAAGCTCGACGAATTAAAAGGACAGATCTCAGACGCGATCCTGAAAATGGTGGAAAGCCAGGATATGCAAACTTCGCTCTCCGCTTATTTGAGCGATATGCTCTACAATATCCGGCCGCATTCGCTCAAGGCCATTGCCGAACGCGTTCATCCCGAAGCGACCGAGAAACTGCGCGGCATCCTGGTCAGCGGATTACTCGGCCTGCTCCAGCGCGACGAAACGCTGCGCATGGTAAACGCCACCGTCGCCAATCAGATCGAGCATTTTCTCATCATGCCGATCGGAAAACTCTCTGACCGCATTCCGGAAGACGCGCTGCGCCGCGCGGCCGATGCGCTGACCGAAAGCATTGTCGCCGCCGCCAGGGAAAAACTTCCGGCGGCCATTGCCGAGCTTGATATCGGCAATATCGTGCGGGAAAAGGTCGACGCCTATCCGCTCGAAAAACTCGAGGAACTGGTGCTCTCCGTCGCCCGTGAACACCTGCGCAAAATAGAGCTCTGCGGCCTCGTCCTCGGCTTTATCATCGGCGCCGTCCAGGCGGTCTTTGTCTATTTCACCTTCGTTAAGTAATTTTCAGCTCTTGCGTTCTCGGCGTAAACTCTTGCGCCCTCTGCGTTTAAATCCATCTAAATACAAGGCTCGCGAACAAAACAAAGAAAATCTGAACTTTCTTTGTTTCCGGCTCGTTCACAATATTGGCTACTTTTCCTTGGATACCCTGGAGGCACAAAATGAAGAAACTAGCATTTTTAATATTCATCGTCGCTATCGCTATAGGTATTAGCCTGGCCTACGCGACCGGTAATGTAAGCAACGCGAACTCGTGGATGACCTTTAAATTCGACCGCGGGGTCAAAGGCTCCGGCGTGATCAAGACCGAAACTCGTGAATTACCGAAATTCAGCGCGGTCGATTTCGGCGGCGCTATCGAAATGGAGATCGTCGCGCAGAAAGATCAAAGAGTTGAGATCGAGGCGGATGACAATATCCTTCCTTTGATCACCACCGAGGTTAAAGGCGGCACTCTTTATATCTCAAACCAGCAAAGGATCAATTGGCACAGCAAGGTCAAAGTGCGCATCAGCGTGACGGACCTAAACTCGCTTAACGTTTCGGGCGCGTCCAAAGCGAACGCGTCAAATATCAAGTGTGATAATTTCAAACTCGATGTCAGCGGCGCTTCGAAGATCAAGCTTGACGGCGAAACAAACAACCTCAGCGTGGAGGCCAGCGGGGCCAGCCGCGTCGAAGCGAGTGACCTGAAAGCCGTTAAAGCTACGGCAGACGCCAGCGGCGCCAGCAAGATCTATGTGAACGCCACGGAGAGCGTCGAAGCGGATGCTTCCGGCGCCAGCGGCATCAGTTACTCGGGCAATCCGAAAAATGTTAAGAAGAATGCTTCCGGCGCAAGTTCCGTAAGCTCGAACTAGGCATTATTAGGATCGTGGTTTACCAGAAGGCTCAGCTCGAAAGCTGGGCCTTTTTATTTGTCCTTTAATAGCCTGCCTGTTAAGAATTCTTTATTCGTGTTATTTGTGTAATCAGTGGCTAACAATTAGTGCGTGCTTTTGTTTTGGCAAAGCCGGACTGCGATTAAAAAATATGTCTGTAATGAATTGTATTTTCTGCCGGATAGTGGCCGGCGAAGCCGAATCGAGCAAGGTCTACGAGGACGACCGCATTCTCGCCTTTATGGATATTCAGCCGGTGCGCCCGGGGCAGGTCCTGGTGATTCCAAAGGAACACATCGACCATTTCTCGGACATCCCCGATGATCTGGCCCTGGGGATCTATTCGCTTACCCACAAGCTCTCCCGCGCCATGCGGAACGCGCTTGCGCCCCAGCGGGTAGGCCTGGTCGTCCACGGCTATGGAGTTTCTCACGCGCACATGGTGATCGTGCCGCAGCATGACGAAAACGATATCACCAGCGGAAGGATGGCGGAAATAAAAGACGGCAAAGTGATATTTACGGTCGGGAATTTACCTGTTGTCCCGCGCGAAGAGCTTGACGCAACCGCGGGCCGCTTGCGCCCACACTTATCTCTATCTTAAATTGCCACTAGCTTTAGCTAGTGGTTAACGTCAAAAAATAAAATAGGGCTTTAGCCCAACCTAAATGAACTGGGCTAAAGCCCAGTCGTAAGAGTCATTTTTGCATCTACTAGCTAAAGCTAGTGGCAATTGATAGACTTCCCTGGTATTACTTTTTTTTGGTCTTAACCTGAAACCCGGGCCTATTTCGGCCGTAAAATAGCAGTAAAATAAAATCATGAAAAAAACAATATTGATCTTGACTCTCTGTTTTTTGGTTTTTAATACAGCAATGGCGCAGGAACAAACCAAAGCTGCTCCGGCTGCAACTCCAACACCTGCTGCCGGTGCTCTTGCCGTCGTAGGAATGTCACCGGCTGCCGACCCGGCCGATGTTTCATCGCTCGACGCGATAATGAAAGCAGTTTACGACGTGATCTCCGGCGACGCCGGCCATCCGCGTAACTGGGACCGCTTCCGGTCGCTGTTTTACCCGGGCGCACGCTTAATTCCTTCGGGCAAAAATCGGAAAACGGGTATTACCGGTGCGGATACATTAACTCCCGATGCCTACATTGAACGCGCCTCGCCATTCTTCGCCAAGGAAGGCTTTTACGAAAACGAGATCGCGCGTAAAACAGAAACGTACGGCAATATCACCCACGTTTTTTCGACCTACGCTTCTTATCACAGCAAGAAGGACGAGAAGCCCTTTGCCCGCGGCATCAATAGCTTTCAATTGTTGTACGACGGTAAGCGTTGGTGGGTCATTACGATCTATTGGCAAGGGGAAACACCGGATAATCTGATCCCGGAAAAATATCTCAAGAACGGAAATTGATCCGTTTGAATTAACCACAAAGACACTAAGCTCACGAAGATTGTTTCAGTTTTCTTCATGAGCTTAGTGTCTTTGTGGTTAATATATCTTTATGGCGGAATTTATCTTGACCAGACAGATGAGCTTGCCGCTGCCGCGCGCGCAGGTGTTTGAATTTTTTGCCGACGCCGGCAACCTGGAAAAGATCACCCCACCCGAACTCCAGTTTCACATCATCACGCCGCAACCGATGAGACTCGAGAAAGGCTCGCTCATCGAATACGACCTCAGGCTGCGCGGCTTTCTTATCCATTGGCGCACGCTTATTTCCCGGTGGGAACCGCCGTTCGAATTCATCGACGAACAAATTCGGGGCCCTTATAAACAATGGATACACCGGCACGTTTTTACCGAGCTGCCCGGCGGCGATACGTCGATCGAAGACATCGTGCATTACCGTTTGCCGGTTGAACCCCTGGGCGATCTGCTGCATTTTATGGTGCGGAGAGAGCTTGATCGGATATTTGATTTCAGGCAGAAAGCCGTTGCCGAAATATTGACCGCTAATAAAGTGTAAATTTTCGCCGCGGTGTCAGACAATGTAACTATTAACTTTTCACTATGCACTATCAACTGTTTTAAACAGTGGCTGCCGGCTTACCTATAATGTCGATCTGTCATCTATAAAATGCAAGAGGTTTGGGTTGTAATAAGGATCGTTTTCCAAAAAGCTTTTCCATTTCTCTCGAAATGCTTTTACTTCAGCCGAATTTTTATCTTCGATGACTTTTTCCGTGGCCGTTTTGCCGTCCCCTGTTAATTCAATGTGCGGCGTCCATGTAATGCGGTAGCCTTTTTCTCTCAGCCGCAGGCAATAATCCACGTCATAAAATCCGCCCGGAAAATCATTAGAGTTAAATCCGCCGGCTTCTTCAAATACGGCCCTACGGGTCGCCAAACACGCTCCCGAAACAGCCGAAAAATTATTTATCACCTGCGCGCGCATCAGGCTATCGCGGTACCAGCCCGGCAAACCCCGGTAAGCAAAACCAACCGTGCCATTAACACCGGGAATTATCCCGCCATGATGTATCCGGCCGTTCTTATAAAGCAGTTTTGCACCCGCGCCGCCGATATTTTTTTGCAGCGCGAGCGCGGCCAGCTCTTTTAGGCCTTCAATAGAAACGCCGTCTACATCTCTTTCGAAAAAGATCAGAACATCCCCGCCGGCTTCTGCCGCCGCGGCATTAAAATTCCCCGAAATGGAGCCCGACATGGAATCGCGCGCACCGCCCACAGCTATCAGCTCTATATTTTCATCAGAGGTCCTGGCAAAAGGTTTTTTATCGCCGCCGTAGATAACACTTATCTTCGTATCTTCCGGCAGATCGTATATTACGCGGTGCAGCGGCGGATAGCCTTCCGTTACGGTGGCGGCAATACCGGTGCGCGTGAAATGCTCGCGGATGGCCTCGCGCGCGCGTTCGTGGGCGTAAGGCTTTGCCTCCGAGCTTGACGCTACCGAGCTTTCCAGCGTCCGCCAGTGATAAAGGATTTTCGGAATATGCCTGATTTGTTTTTCATCTATCTGCTCGATCGCGCGCAGCGTCAGGTCATAATCCTGGCTGCCCTCAAATCCAACGCGAAAGCCGCCGATCTTTCGCAGCAGTTCCGTGCGAAAGGCTGATAGATGAGTGACCAGGTTGAGAGAATAAAAAAGGTCCGGGCTCCAGTCGGGTTTAAATTTCGGTTCGCTTCGCACACCGCGCGTGTCTATTAGATCTTCATCGCTGTAAATCAACCGCGCGTCGGCATGTTCGTTTATTTCTTTTGCCACATAATAAAGAGCGTCGGGCGAAAGCTCATCGTCATGGTCCAGCAAAACCGTCCATTCTCCGCCGGCCATCATCAGCGCCGAATTTGACGCCTCGGAAATATGGCCGTTTTGAGGCCGCATCGTCAGCCGGATGCGCTCGTCTTTTTCCGTGTACTCTTTTAGAAGCGGCGCAATATGCGGCGCGGTCGAAGCATCGTCGGCAATGCAAAGCTCCCAATTTGTATAGAGCTGGTTTATGACTGAATCGATACAGAGCCGCAGCCATTTTTCGTCGACGTTATAAACTGGAAGGATCACGGAAATGAGAGGTCTATGCGAAAAGTTATTTATCTCTGCGCGAATGCCCTTCTCGTCCAGCTTCTCCTGCTGAGCGATCCACGCCAGATAATTTTCCTGCTGCTTTTGTTTTCGCCGGTAGATCTCTACCATCTGCAGGGGGCCGCGCCAGCCGGATTCCCGCCAGACTTCGGGTATTCGCGTAATGATCTTTTTGAGAAAGCTTTTCACTTGGAAAGATACGTTTCGATAAGCGCCAGCATCTTTGGCGCGGCAACATTGATGTCATGCCTTTCGCGCACTTTTTTAGCGGCCGCCGCGCCGAGCGAATTTTTTTCCGCCGGGTTTTGTGCCAGATAGAAGATCTTTTTCGCGGCCGCGCTGATATCCAGATAGGGAACCGTAAACCCGCAATCCTGTTCTATAAATTCCGGCATCCCGCCGCTATTTTCAAAACACATAACAGGTTTTCCCAGCGCCGCCGCTTCCAGGCAAACCAGCGGATACGGGTCTTCGCGCGATGTCAGCAGGAATACGTCAATGGCCGAATAATATTTTTGCGGGTCGGCGGTGTGTTCTAAAAAGCGGACCTTATCCTTAAGGCCGAGCCGCTCCAGGTCAAACTCAAGTTCGAAAAAGCGGAAATCACCTTTCGCCGCGCCGCCCACCCAGACAAAATAGATCGGCGCGTCCGGCGTTTTTTTGTGCACTTCATTCGCGATCAAGGCAAAGATCTCCGGCGCTTTCCGCCAGTAGAGCGTGCCCGACCCGCCAACGATAAAAGCATTTTCCGGGATGCTCAGTTCACGCATTACTTCCGCGCGGCTTACCTTTTTTTGTTCAGCCGAATATTCCCCGATCGGGATAAATTCTCTGATCACCTCGATCTTTTTTTCATCTACGGAATGGTTATCTGCCAGATTTCTTTTCACCGCTTCCGACGCCGCGACAAAGAGCGTGGTCATCTCTTTTGTTTTTTCAAATTCATCAAGGCCGGTGCGGCGGATCACGCTTTCCAGTTCGTGGCAGTGAGAAATAACCGGAGCGTTCAGCTTAGGCAGCGCCGAGAGGATGCGATAATTTGTCACGGCGTTCGAATAGACAAGTCCGATATTTTTTCCCTCAAGCTGTTTTCGCAGGCGGCGGTTGCGCAGATCCATCCGCTGGGAAAGACGGTCCAGCCCTTTTTTCCAGATCCGCTGTTCGGAAAAATCGTGATCGAATTGATAGGCTTCGCCGAGCGCGGAAAATTCGCCGGCCAGTTCACCTTCGTGGCCATAGACGGTAAGAAAAGGGATATCGCTGTTTTGTTTGAACCACTTGAGGAAGTTGAGGAAAAATATATTGCCTCCCACAGGAGAGGCGCCGGGCGTGATAAACAGAACTGAGGGCCGTTCCTTTTTCATCTTTTATCGCTCTTGGCGAAAATCCGTTTCCCAATTCAGGAGCGGCCTTACTGCGCCGATCATCACGCCGGCAAAATCTCCGCGGGCCGAATCTCCCTCCATCGGGTCATAGACAGAAAAGGCGATCGTATCTCTTTCCAGAAAATAAGTTTCATGATTAAGCGGTGAAAAAGCGGCGGCGGTGACATAAAACCTGCCCTCGGCCAGCAAATTGGCCGGTATCTCTACCCGGCTGGTATAAATACCTTTTTCCCGCGGGCGGGTGCGCCACTGCTGGGTCACGTCGTTGGTTCCGAAAAGGCAGATCCCTTCATCGTTATAAAGATGAAATGCCGGGGAGAATATCTTGCCCGGGGTTAGCACCTCGTAGGCCATCTCCAGCGAGATAGGCTTTCTGATATCGAATGACGCTTCGATCTGCTGCGTCTCGCTAAAAACGCGTATCTTTCTCAGCTTGATGATCTCATCGCCCGGCGAATCGTGATCGCTCCATACTCTTTCGTTGCCCAGGTTCGCCTCGGCGTTAAGATACGAGCCCACCACGTCCGGCGCCGGCCCGTCTTCGCGAATATTTCCTTTGTCGAGCCAGATGGCGCGGGTGCACAAGCTCGCCACTGATTGCATGTTATGAGAAACGAAAAGAACGGTCCGGCCGTGATCGCTGATGTCGTGCATCTTGTTAAGGCACTTGCGCTGGAAAGTAATATCGCCCACCGCCAGCACTTCGTCCACGATCAGGATCTCCGGTTCCAGGTGCGCCGCCACCGAAAACGCCAATCGCATGAACATTCCGCTCGAGTAATGCTTGACCGCCGTATCGAGAAAGTTTTCCACTTCGGCAAAGGCCACTATCTCGTCGAATTTGCGCTCGATCTCACGGTGTTTCATTCCCATGATCGCGCCGCTCATAAATATGTTTTCCCGGCCGCTCAGCTCGTTATGAAACCCCGTTCCTACTTCGAGCAGGCTGCCCACCCGGCCGCGAATGAACGCCTTGCCTTTGGTCGGCTTGGTGATGCGCGAAAAGATCTTCAGCAAGGTCGATTTTCCGGCGCCGTTCTTTCCGATGATGCCCAGCGTATCGCCCTCGTTGACCTGAAAGCTGATATCGTTTAGCGCCCACAGTTCCTTCTTCTTAGACGAGGTCCCGATGCTGCTGGCAAAACTGCTCAGCAGATCGCGGAGAGAGTTATGCTTTTTAGCCAGGCCTAAATAATAGAGCTTTGATAGATTTTCGACCGTAATAGGAACCATCAAATTATATCTGCAAAATCCTCTTCCATTTTCTTAAAGATAAACAACGAAAATACCAGCAGGCAAAAAGTCACGAACATCGACATCGCGATCGCCCGCCAGTGAAACTGCCCGCCCAGGATAGAAGCGCGAAACCCCTGCAAAAGTCCGTACAACGGGTTGAACGAAAACATCCAGCGCCACTTGTCCGGAAGCATTTCCACCGGATAAAAAACCGGCGACATAAACATCCACACCTGCAAAAAGAACGGCAGCGCATGTTTCACGTCGCGAAACCGCACGTTTAACGCGGAAGAAAGTATTCCCACGCTTAAGGCAAGAAATACCGCTTCGATCACGAAGATCGGCGCCAGCAGGGCCTGCCATCCTATCTGCACCGGATAAAAAGGCAATACCAGAGAGAGCACTACCAGCCCTATCAACAGGTCCGCCAGGCCTGAAAGTATCATCGCCAGCGGCAGAATAAGACGCGGGATATAAACTTTGGTGACTAACTGAGTGTTAACGATCAGCGAAGCGCTGGCGTTGGAAACGGCGGTGTTCACATAAAGCCAGATCAGCAGCCCGGAAAGGGCAAACATTTCATAGGGGATCGGAGTTGAGCCAAAACGCGCAAATGAACTGAAGATGGCGGTGAAGATAACGGTCGTTAAGACCGGCTGTAAGATCGCCCAAAAAATGCCGATAGCGGTTTGTTTATAACGGATCTTGATCTCGCGCCAGGTCAAAAAATAGATCAACTCGCGGTAGGTCCATAATTCCCCTAGGTCGAAGTTAAGCCATTTCCGCCCGGGTTTGATCTCCACCAACAGCGGTTTATCCGTTAATTCTCTCATTTATTCAACTTACCGTAACAACAGCGAGCGCCGTATAGACCGCCGTAAAAAATTAGAATCTAGCGCAAAATCACCCCCGGTGCAACAGGTTAGCAGCTCTGTTGCCCGATCTAAAGGTCCTTACTTTTGTCCGATCTGCTGTTTTCCGGCACACTTCGGTGATTCGTCTTTTGAATCGGCGTCAATTACAATCAGGTTTTTCGGGCATAATTGCCTATAAACTGAGCGAGCGGCGAGCGCTCTAAGGGCGCCTGATCATGCGGCAGACAAGAACTAAAACCGAAGGGCTTGTTATTCTCGGGTCAGGTAAGATTTTAACTTTTTTCAACCTATCACGGAAACCGTCGTTATCGCTTTTATGATAAAAGCTTTGCACCTACTCGACACCCTTGAACGCGGCGGCGCTGAAACCATCGCCCTGGATGTCTGTCGAAATGCCGCCCGGCATGATATCGAGCTAACGGTGGTCGCTACCCGCGGCGGTCCGCTGGAAGATGATTTTCGCGCCGCCGCAGGTGATTTTATCCGCCTGCACCGCAAGCTGCCGGTTGACCCGCGCGTGGTCTTTAACTTGCGCAAGATCATAAAAAAGAAAGAGATACAGGTCGTTCACGGGTACCAGCCGGTAGAGGGGCTGCATTTATACCTGGCGACGCTGGGCCTGAAAAACCCTCCGGTTCGGCGCGTGCTGAGTTTTCAGGGCGGCATGCGCCCTTCCGGAAAAAATATCCGCGCCGCGCGGTACCTTATCCCCCGGATGGACGCCAATATCGCGGTCAGCCAGGGGATACTCGATCATCACCGCGACGTCGATAAATTCGATACCACAAAGAATTTCCACGTTATATACAACGGCACAGATCCGGCGCGAATAAAGCCGGGCGGCCATTCCCTGAAAAATGAACTCGGCCTTAGCGAGAACACCCGGCTGATCGGCATGGTAGGAAACTTTTATCGCGACCCGCGTAAAGACCAATTAACCATCTGCCGCGCTCTGCCAAAAGTTTTTGCGGAATTTGATAACGTGCATTGTATCTTTGCCGGCACGCCTGAGCCGGGTGCGGAATATAAACTTCAGGAATGCATCGAATTGTGCCGCGCAGAAGGGATCGCGGAAAGAGTACACTTTCTCGGCGCCCGCGCGGATATTCCTGACGTGCTTGCCGCGCTTGAGATATTTGTTTTTTCCTCTCTGCACGAGGGGCTTCCACTCGCCGTTACCGAAGCGATGCTGGCCGGTGTTCCTTTGATCGTCTCCGATATCGGGCCGCTGATGGAAGTCTCCGATGGCGGCAACCTGGCCGAAGTTTTTCCCGTGGGAGATGCGGAGGCGCTCGCCGAAAAGATATTGAAGTTATTAAAGAACGACCGCTTGCGGAAAGGAATGGGCCTGAGCGCGCGGGAATTTGCCGCAGAAAATTTCAGCATCGATGCCCATCTGCGCCAGCTTAAGAAACTCTACGGATCACTCCTGTAAAAAAATCGCTAAGGCTGTTTCCAACCTTAGCGACAGGCGTGTCCCCCAACTCCCCGTGTCTAGGGACTCGCCTGAAAGTTAACTTCTGTCATTACTTCGTTCACCATCAGCAGCCGCGGGGCGTCCAAAAATGAATAGTTCTTTTTCTGCGCGTCTATCACGTAGTTTTCGCCTGCCAGAACATCATCAAAATTGTAATAGCCCATTGAGCCTGTGAAGGTGCTGCGGACGTTACCGCTGCCTTCCGTTAAGGAGACCGACACGTTGGCCATTCCCATCCCCCCGGAGGTCGTCACCCGTCCGCCGACGGCGACGTAAGAGGCCGTGGTCACGGCAGAGGTGAGGCTGATGTCATCAAACTCACAGATTCCCGGGCCCATCGTGTTTTGGGCCACAGTACACATAAATTCGATCTTTATGGTTTGCCCCTTGAACTCCGAAAGGTTGACCGCGTGCGGGACCCAACCCTGGCCCGCCGTCAGCCCCATCGGGCCCTGGCTGGCGGCCGGCGCGGTAAGACGGTATTTTTCCGCCAGCACCGCGTTGGTCGAAGCGTTCAGTACATTGACGACCATGTACTGCGGCAGCGTCGACCCTGCCTGAAATGCCAGGTTCCATTGCAGGCGGTCCCACCATTTAAGCGATACCAGGTCGTTCGGGTTATTGGGGATCGTGATCGTTTGCCGCAGGCGGTAAGCGTCCGGTACCGGGTTGCCGGCGGCCCATCCGTTCCAGGCGGAAAATGAGCCTGTGCGAGGTGAGGTAGAGTTCGTCCAGGCATCGAGGCAGGGGTTGCAGGTCGCCGCGGTGACATTCCAGTTGTACCAGACATTCGTCGTGACATTGGTTGCCGCCCAGCCGGTAAAGTTTCCTGTTTCAAAACCGCCGTTGGTTATCAGTTCAACGGCAGATACTTTCTGTGCTCCGTGGGAGAGGAGAGTGAGGCACACTACGGCCAAAGCCGCTATTAAGTGCTTTTTCATTTTAGTTCTCCTCGTTAGCTAATTTTATGAAGTGAAGAAATCGTTTTTAGCGTTTTCTAATAGGAATGCAATTTAGGCAGGAAACCTTTCAGAGACTTTTTACTAAACGACAAATGAGCACCTAAACCTGGGGGCGCCGGCATCTTGCGGCGCTCCCAGGTTTATAGACAAAGCCGGTTTAGTTATTGGTAAATACCAGGTGCCTGTTTATTCCATAGAAAGGATCCGGAATTTTGTTATACGTCGCCGTTTGGAAAATAAACTGGTTGACCTGTGCCGGCGTAGCCGTCGGGTTTGTCTGCAGGTACTTGGCGGCGACGCCGGTGACAAACGCGGTCGACATCGAGGTGCCCGTTTTTATCGCCGTCGCCGTCGAGCTGCCCGTGCTGGCCGACAAAATAAAAACTCCCGGCGCATAATAATCAAGATTTCCGTAGGCCGAATTCGGATCTCTCTGATCGGTCCAGTCGGAACCTCCGACGGTTATCGCCTCCTGCACCCGGGCCGGAGAAAAATAGATCACGTCGTCGGCCTCATTGCCGGCCCCTACGACCACGGTGACACCGTTATTTACCAGCGCTCTGACGCGCTCTTCGATCGCCAGCGTCTTGCTCGTAATGGTCGGTAAACTGCTGCCGCAGCATCGTAAATGCTTGGCCAGGCTCAGGTTAACCACCGCCGGTTTGACGTGGTTGAGCAAAACCCAATCCAGCCCGCGGATAAAAACGTCATCGTCGACCGGCGCCGGCTGCGACCCGATGCAGGTCGAAACCTTGACCGAATATAAAGTTGCTCCCTTGGCTACGCCGTAGTTGGCGCCGCCGATTATGCCGGCCACGTGTGTTCCATGATCGTCGCACCCGCTCAAAATTCCTCCCACCAGCGTTGCGTCATAAGCATGAAACGCACGGCCGCCAAATTCCTGGTGAGTGAGATTTATCCCGCTATCTAAAATATAAACGTTCACGCCCGCGCCGGTGTTGGTATAAGTGTAGCTCTGGCTCAACGGCAGATTTCTCTGATCGATCCGGTCCAGCCCCCAATTTGAAAAATACATATTATTGCCGATCGTCTGCGTCGTGGCGAAAACACTCGCGGCGAGCAAACCGGTCAGGCTTAAAAAAGACAATAGTCTTAACATCGCTTTTCTCATTGTTTTTGTACTCCTTGTTCCTGAAGTTCCCATCGGTGTTTGTTTCAAAAACACCTCTTTCTTTTCGGACTGAAATTTTAATAAAGAACGACGCTAAAAGTCATAAAAGAACTTTTAAATCTTTATGAAATTTTCTTTGAAGTTTCGCGCGGGGTGGGCTGGGCCTTAATTTAAGTTTACGCGATCGACAAAAGGGCGCCTCGCTGCAACGCGTCTTTAAAATTAAGACTTTCCAACCTCACCGATTTCGCGCCAGCGTTTCATTTCACCAGGTGAGAAACACTGGTACTGAAACGTTTTTGAAACGCTGTTTTGGGAGTTTTGGGATTCAAAGAACGGCGGCCGAGCGGGGGCGGGAATCCCCGGCGACAAGAGAATATAGGAAGAAGCGCCGGCGGTGAAGAAAGGTTTTTGTCAGAGGAGTAATTTTCCTGTCATTTGAGGCAAAAAGAGGCCGTAACCACCAGGCCCAGGCTAAACACGTGAAGAGAGGTTTTCACCGCAAAAGTACGCCGCCATGCCGGGTGATCACCAATCCCCCAAAGTTTCACCTTTTCGGGAATCCGCCCCGCCTGCTGCCAACGCTGCCGCCTTTCAGCGGCCTACTCAAATCAAGACACTACCCAGCGGTGAAACAATTTTAACTGCGCCCCCGTATATTTAACCATTGGATCTTTCACCTAAGCGTTTTTGCTTATTCGACGCATAAGTACATCCTCGTCAGTTAAGATCTCATCCGCAATAACTCTTAAAGAAAGATTTTTCCCGGCAGATATTTTTGAACCAATGGAGATCTGCGATGGATGAACAGGCAAGAAATTTATATCTGTTTGAAGATTTTACTTTGGATATTTCGCGGAAGTGTTTGTGGCGCACCGGCAGCCTGGTTTCGCTGACGCCCAAAGCGCTGGAAACTTTACTCGTCCTGGTAAAATACCGCGAGCGCGTAGTTGAAAAAGACACTTTGCTAAGCGAAGTGTGGGCCGACACTTTTGTAGAGGAAGCTACGCTGGCGCAAAACATTTCCACCTTGCGAAGAGTCCTCGGCACCAGCCCCGATAAAAAATTCATCGAAACTATCCCGCGCCGCGGCTACCGCTTTGTCATGGAAGTAAGAGAGATCGCCGCCCCCCTAGAAGCCGATGAAGCCGCTTTGGCAGAAAGCCCGGCAGAAATGTCGGCTGAAATCTCGGCGAAAAGATCCGAGAAAGAAAAAGTCTTTGCCGCCCGGCCTCTGCACCTCGCGGAAAACGAAGCGGATGACGTTTCTTTGCTCAGCGTGATCGTTCAGGCAAACGTTTCCGCTACCGGAAATTACGTCTTTTCCATCACCCGCCGCGGCAACGATTGGGTCCTGCAAATGCGGCAGATCGAATATTAAATTTAAAGAAGGGCGTAATAAAACGGTTTAGAGTTCAAACTTTAGTTTGTCTTCCATCTTAGTGATAAGACAAGCTGAAGCTTGAACTCTAAACCGCTTTGCTTTTTGTCCGCCCGGCCGCTTATCGCTCCCGGTTCTGACCAGCTAATTCATCATATCCGCAGCGGCATCACCACATACTTGTAGTCGTAACCGGTTTCGCCGGCGATCTTCATTTGGGTCTGGCCGTTGGCGTCCTTAAATTCGAAAGAGATGCGGGCGCGGCCGTCTTTGACCATCACCTTGTCGCCGGCGGTTTCTTTGTCGCTTTCAGAGGGCGGTGTGGATGATTCGCCTTCACCGGTCGCAACGGAAAGAAATTCCTGCAGATAGCGGCTGTTAAACCCGATCTGCACTTCTTCGCCGCTGTAGTCGGCCGGGATGGTTTCGACCGCTTCGCCTTCTTCGGCGGTCTGGGCGCTAAGCTGTATCTCGTTTTCCTTGAAGGTTATACGGACGGCGCGGTTGCGGTCGTCAGCCATCAGCGAGACGCGCGCCAGGGCGTTTTTCATATCTTCGCAATCGAAAACCGTCGTTTTGTCGTTGCCTTTCGGAATGACCATTTCGTAATTCGGGAAAGTGCCGGACAATTTACGCGTTATCAGCAGACGGCCTTCCGCTTCGAAGTAAATATGGTTTTCGTCTTCGCCAAAGCTGATCGAGTTTTCCGGGTTACTGCTTATCCGGACCAGTTCGACCAAAGCTTTTTTCGGGATCAGGCAATCCATCGTTCCTTCCGGTGCGGCTTCGCCCAGGTCGTTTTTCTCGATATAGGCCAGGCGGTGGCCGTCGGTGGTGATCATTTTCACCGAGCCTTCGCCGACGATAAATTTCGCGCCTGAGAGCGTAAAGCGTGATTGCTCCTGCGTGATGGCAAAAGCCGTGTGGCCCACAAAATACTGCATTACTTTTGCCGGCAGTTTCATCGGAGCCGATTTAAAGCTCGGTACTTCGGGAAACTGGTCGCGGGCGACGCCGGCCAAACGGAAATTCGATTTCAAACAATCTACCTTGACCCAGTCGTTGTCTTCTTTTTTGAATTTGATATCGGCATCGGGCAGCAGCCTCACGATATCAAAAAGCTTGCGTGCCTGAATGCACATGGCGCCCGGGGTAGTGATCGCAGCTTCTGCTTCACAGCGAATAGTTACGTCCAGGTCGGTCCCGATGATCCGCAGGGTGTTTTCACCTACCGACTCGATCAGGATATTTGAAAGCACCGGAATAGTGTTTTTCTTTTCCACTATTCCCTGCACAAATCCGAGTTCTTCTTTTAAGACGCTTTGTTTGATGACGAATTCCATTTTTATTTCTCCGCTTTTTTATTTAAAACTAATAATTAAAACCTTATTTATTGATAGTAGTCCTAGTAGTGCCTTGTGGAAATGTGGAAAAGCCGGCTCTTTACCGATATTTGTTGGCTCTTGGCACCATTTTTTGTCCACAGGCAACTGTGCAGCAGGCTATGAAATTGTTTGGCGGGTGTGGATTTCTATCCCATCCCGAAATTTTCCTCTTCCGTCCACAGGCTAAAAGAAAACTTCCCTGTGGATATGTGGAAAACCTGCTTTTTATTCAAATAACAACTGCTCGATAACCAAAAGGTGCCTGTGGATTTCTTATCCCCGATTTATCCGCAAAGCGAATCGATCAGCTCGCTGACAATGCGGTGCAGGTCCTTGTCGGTCTTGAGCAAACCGCCGATCTTTTCGTACGAATGCATCACGGTCGTATGGTGTTTTCCGCCAAACTCCCGCCCGATCTCCGGAAAACTGTGTTTGGTCAGCCGCTTGCACAGATACATCGCCACCTGCCGCGGTACGGCGATCTGGCGCGAATTATTTTTCTCTTTTAACTCTTCGACCGAGAGGTTGTAGCGCGAAGCCACCTGGCGGCCGATACGCTCCATTGTCAGGCTGCCCGAATCGTCGTTGTCGACGATGTTTCGCAGGGCGTCCTGCGCCAGCATTTTCGAGATAGGCATTCCGCGCAGCGAAGAGATAGCGATCAGCCGCACCAGCGAGCCTTCCAGTTCGCGAATGTTATTTTTAACCTTGCCGGCTATAAACAGCGCCACATCATCCGCTAAGACCACGCCATCCAGATCGGCCTTTCTTTTTAGAATGGCTATTTTTGTTTCCAGGTCCGGCGGCTCGATATCGGCAATCAATCCCCATTCAAAACGCGAATGCAGGCGTTCCTCGAGCGACGGTATCTCGCGCGGCGGGCAATCGGATGAGATCACGATCTGCTTCTGATCGTTATGCAGCGCGTTAAAAGTATGGAAAAACTCTTCCTGGGTGCGCTCCTTGCCGGCCATGAACTGCACGTCATCTATCATCAGCACGTCGATCGATCGATACTTGTCGCGAAAGTTTTGCGTCTTGTCATAGCGGATCGCGTTGATCAGCTCGTTCATAAACTTTTCCGCCGACAGGTAGGCGACGCGCATATGCGGATTGCGCATCTTGATCGCGTGCCCGGCCGCGTGCATCAGATGTGTTTTACCAAGCCCCACACCGCCGTAGAGGTAAAGCGGGTTGTAAGTTTTCCCCGGGGCCTCAGCGATCGCCAGCGCCGCCGCGTGGCCAAATTCATTGCAAGAGCCGACCACAAAATTATCGAAAGAGTACTTTGGGTTGAGCGAGTTTTCTATCGGGTCGGGATCGCGGTAGCCCTTAGCTTTGGCTAGCGCAGGAGTTTCCTGCTGAGCGTTGTCACGCGAAGGAGACAGGTTTCTGGCCGCCGGCGTAAAAGTGTTTGAACTGGATTGGACCTCAAAAAAGAAATCCACATCGTCCTCGATCACACTGTCGTCGGCAACCTTTCCTTCTTCCACGTTCCACGATATTTGATACGAAGGCAATTCGATCTCATCCAGCGTTTTATCGATAAGATCATTGTAATAGGTATTGACCCAGTCGCAGGTGACCTGGCTGGCGCGCAGCCGCAGCACCCGTTCGTCATGGTCGCAGCCGTCAAAATGTATCGGGCGAAACCAGGCATCGAAGATTTGTTTGCTGATCTGCCGCTCTACGGATTGAAGAAAATTATTCCAGACAATATTATTGTCGGTAGCAAGGTTCATAGAAACAAAATTAAATTATAAATGCATTAAAAACTTAGAGGTTCCAGCGGCAGGATCTAAGTAAACTACGGTCGGGAAAAAACAAAACAGACCAAAAAGCAGGAAAAAGTGTTTAAGATTTCCACAGCATTTTCCACAGGTTTGTGGAAAAGCGCTTAAAACTTTAGGCGAAACATCAACTGTCTTATTTTTCAACTAGTTACAAGAACTGCCAGGCTCAGGAACGAAGCAGAGATTAACAAGAAAATCCAAAAAGTGCAAGGGAAATCCACAGGATAAACTCACCGGAAAACCAGCTCAAAAGAGAAGCGCCTTTTTCCGTAACAACTTAGCACAAGATTAAATTTGAAAAAAAATTAATAAAAATTTACGGCTCGAATTTTTCCATTCGGTAAAAAAAAACTCCTGCTTAAACAAGGGCGCGCCACGGCATTTTTTTGCAACAAGATGACCCCGGCTTTAAGCCCGGGGCCACCACCAGTGCAAAAAATTTACGGCATCGGAGCTTATCTGACGTTGCCGTAAGATTGAGCTTTATCATGCAGGCCGTCAAAATTGAAGTCCATCAGGATCAGGTTTCCACGACGGACCGCGATATTGTCCGTGCCGTTTCCATCCCAATCTCCAACCAAATATTGACTCTCGCCGCTGCCGTTGCCATAGCTTTGAGCGATGTCATGGCGGCCGTCAAAGTTAGTGTCCATCAAGATCTGACTGCCGCGGCGGACGGCAATATTGTCTCTGCCGTCTCCGTCCCAGTCGCCCACGAGGTATTGGTCCTCGCTGTTACCGTTACCGTAAGATTGAGCGATGTCATGACGGCCGTTGAAGTTAGTGTCCATCAAGATCTGATTTCCCCGGCGGACCGCGATATTGTCTCTGCCGTCTCCGTCCCAGTCGCCGACGAGGTATTGGTCCTCGCCGCTGCCGTTTCCGTAGTTTTGGGCGATGTCATGGAGACCGTCGAAATTAGTGTCCATCAAGATCTGATTTCCGCGACGCACCGCGATATTATCTCTGCCGTCTCCATCCCAATCTCCGGCCAGATATTGGTTCTCGCCGCTGCCGTTTCCATAGCTTTGGGCCATTTCGTGCAAACCGGCAAAATTAAGATCCATTAAGATCTGATTTCCCCGGCGCACCGCAAGATTAGATTTTTTATCGCCGTCCCAATCTCCGGCCAAATATTGATCTTCCGGTCTCGGAAAGAGATTGAGCCTCAGATGCAGGCTTGGATGAGGGCGCGGCGTTGCGCCGGGTTCGCTAAGTAAAGGGCGACAGGCCGGGGCAAAATCCGGATCGAGCAGCACCCGTTTTTCCTCAGGCAGAAACGGGTAGTTGAAAACTTCTCCAAGATCCTCTTTCTTCTGCATGATAAGGCTTTTTGAGGTATCCAAAGTAAATCCCAAGCTGCTAAAACAAGGCTTTGCCTCCTCTGAATGCCTTAACCCGAAGGCGTGCCCCAATTCATGAGAGAAAACATGTAATTTGGTTGACACCATTAAAGGGTCACGCAGGAACGTATCAACGGCCCCGTCAAAAAAAGATTTTCCGGGAATTTTTACAGTGTTCCAACCGCCTATGCCACTTTCATCGGCACCTTCAAAAACGGTAATGACCACATTCTCATTAACCAGATATCCAGTGCGGAACCGCTCCTTGATCAATTTGACATTGTTGTCCCCCTGGATGGCGGTGGCGGCATCTTCATCGATTTTGACAATGCTGACAAGCGGTTCTTCCAATTGAAAAGTAACGCCCAGCTGCTCGAAAAAATGCCGTTGTATATTATTTGCAATAGCTGTCAGTACCGTCTCCGCAAATGGTTTTGCCGTTTGCCCCTTCGGCACGACATAAACGATCTGAAGCCTGCGGGCCGGGGTGTGAGTTAAGAAGCACTGCTTGGCAACACCGGGCAGCGGATCTTTACCAATTTCCCCATTCCCGCATTTGATCCCATTAGTTGCGATCTTCTCCGTCCAGATACCGTTCGCCCCATATTTGACGGTGCGCTGGCCGGAAAACGCACAGACCCCGCCTTCATCGGCACATTTCGTCGGAACAAGCTTGCACGTTTTTACGATGCCCGGAGCCGGGTCTAAACCGAACGCCGCATTACTGCAGACAATTCCGCCTGTCACCGTCCTCGATATTCGGTTAGCATCCGCACCGTAACTAACCTCGCTGGTGCCGTTAAATTGGCAGCGCTCGCCTTCTTTGGCGCATTCGACGGAATCCGGCGATGCCTGCGCGTTCAAATTCGCGTAAAGCAGCAGCATCACCAACAAAGAAAAAGCCAATTTGAAGGCGCTCAGCGATAAATTTTTCGTATTTAGTTTTTTCATGATTTTTACTTGCAAAATCGCTCTTATTTTTTTGAGCGATTCCCGGTTAATTTCCGCTCCTCGTATTTATTGGGGCTTTCTAAGCCTCTATAAACAAGCGCGACATTTGGAGTAAAAACGTCTGAAAAAAGTTAAAAGGCGGTAAAATTCCGAAATTAAGGTCTTAAACGGTGTTTTCGTGCGAATTGAGATAAAATTATCTCTGAATGAGCGATCGTATCCATGCACAGGGATTAAGCCGGGAGGAGCTCCAGGGGCTGGTGCGCGAGCTGGGCGAGCCAAAGTATCGCGGCGGCCAGATATTCTCCGCCTTACAAGAGCGGCGCGTGCAGGATCTAAGCGAGATCACCGATCTGCCTAAAGGCATGCGCGACAAGCTCTCGGAAAAGTTAAGCACAAAAAACCTTACGGTCGAGTCGCGCTATATCAGCGAAGACGGCACGCGGCGCTTTCTCATGAAAACCGCCGACAACTTTCCCGTCGAAACCGTTTTTATCCCGACGGAAAACCGCGACACCATTTGTTTTTCCTCGCAATCGGGCTGCGCGCTGCAGTGCGATTTTTGTCTGACGGCAAAGCTCGGGTTGCTGCGCAATCTGACCGCCGGCGAAATTGTCGAGCAAATAATAATTGTTTTAAACGATGTGTATGGCGCGGGCACCGAAACCCCGCACGGAACAAACCTGGTCGGAATGGGCGCCGGCGAACCGTTCATGAATTTTGAAAACCTGCTTAAAGCTTTAAGCATTATGTCGGACAAAAAAGGTTTGCACATCGTGCCGAAACGCGTGACGGTTTCCACCGCCGGCATCGTTCCGAAAATTTACGAGCTGGCAAAAAAAGAACAGCGCCCGCACCTGGCGGTTTCACTCTCCGCGCCGGACGATGAGCTGCGCAGCAAGCTGATGCCGATCAATAAGCGCTGGAAGATCGCGGACCTGATGGAAGCCTGCCGCGAGTTTGAAAAAAGTCTGCGGCGCGGTGAAAAATTTACTTTTGAATATGTGATGCTCGGCGGTATAAACGATACTGACGAACACGCGCGCCAGCTTGCCAATCTTCTCAACCGCCACGGGCTCGAGCGCGTGAAGGTAAATCTTATCCCGCACAATTCCGCCGCGCAGCTCGATTACAAACCGTCGACAGCCGAACAGGTCGCGCGTTTTAAAAACATTTTGGGATCCAAAGGCGTCTCGGCATACGTTCGTCAGCCGCGCGGCCGCGACATCTATGCCGCCTGCGGCCAGTTGGCCGCTAAAACCACGCCGAATGACATGGAGCGCGGGCATCCTTGCCCGCAAAGCTTGTCGATAGGCAAGCTAAATAAGTAAGCCTTGTAGGTCGATATGATAAGCCGAACTCGAACGCGAAGCGTTCGTTGCGGGCAGGGATGCCCGCGCTCCATGTTTTAATTCCGGCAACCGTTTTATATAATCGCAGCAACAAAGATTAATAAACTTAAAGGGAAATCACAGATGAACAAAAATCTCAGGGCATTTATTTTTACCGGCTTACTTTTGTTAGCAGGCTCCGCCGTGTCTGCTTCCGCGCAATCCATTAGCGTCAGCGGTTCGATCGGCAAAGGCACTGTCGCCCGCGGCGGCACCGCGCGCGCCACCGTGGTGATGAACATTCCCGGCGGGCTCCACGTAAATTCCAGCCGCCCCGGCAGCGAATACGCCATTCCGACCTCGGTCCGCGTCACCGTGACCGGCGGCAAAGCCGGCGCCGTGGCTTATCCCCGTGGAAAATCGCGGAATTTCAGTTTTTCCGATACCGCGCTCAATGTTTATGAAGGCCGCACCTCTTTCACCTTTAATGTGACCGTGCCGGCAAGTTTCAGCGGGAATACTCTGCGTGTGCGCGCGGTCGTGCGCTACCAGGCATGTACTAACGAGGTCTGCTACCCGCCGACGAGTAAGACCGTTAATATGACCGCCAGGGTCAATTGACCTATTCCAATTTGAACGATCGCGGTACGAATTCCACCGACATCAGCAGTCCGTTTTCTTTAGCTTTGGGATCGCTGTCGGGAGTGTACGTGATCACGGCCGGGATTTGAGGCACGTTGGTGTTACAGCCCATTTGAAGGCCTCCTGCTTCCGCGCTAAAAACGGATATTTTTATGTCGGCAGTGTTTAGAGCTCGAAATTTTAAGAGCTGTGAACCGGCCATGATGTGAAAGACGATCTTGTTTTTCAGGCATTCGATCTTTGCCACGGTCCCCAATACTTGTTTCTCACCCGTTTGAGGTTTGCGCATGGCATTCCGGATCTGCTGCATCATCGCTTCGCGGCGTTGTTGTTCAAAATCAGCTTGCCCGTCTTTAGGCTCGGACATCTGCTTATCGGCCGGCGTGCTGGCTTGCTCTGAGATCGCTTCGGGCGATTCGTATACTTCGCCGTCGGCATAAGATTTTTCCACTTTGTCGATCTCGTTAGCGCTCATCAGCTTGAATGTCCCGGGAACAAAAGCTATTGATGACAAGGTAGCCCCCGACTTAGAGTCTTTGGCGGGCCGGTAGGTTATCGCGGTAAGAATATTCTCTGCTTTTACCGCGCATCCAAATGCCAGCTCATTAGCTTCGGGCGTTAAGGCCAGTAATTTAAGCCCGGCAAAATCTTTACCCGCCAAGGTCAGGATCTCGCTTTCAGTTTTGAAGGTATACACGATCTCGCCTTTGGCACATGCGACTTTTTGAAAATAACCGACCGATTGTTTTTCACCTTCCGCCGGCTTTTCGATCAGTTTATTCATTGTGACATTGGCGTGCTGTTTCTGTAGCCGGTCGATCTCTTCCTGGGTCAGCGGTTTACTGCTTCTCACCAGCACGGGACGTCCGCTGCCAGCGGCCTGATTGCGTTTTTCGATGTCATTATCATAGGCCTTGGCCTGTTCCATTTGTTGGACCATCGAGAGAACGCTTTGCGCTCTTTGCCGCTTCGCATCGTCCCCCGCCGTATCCAGAATTTTTTGCGCGATCATTGAGGCGTCTTTAAATTTTGCCTGCCGCGCGTAGATCTGGGCAATGGTCAAAAGATAATCCTGATCGCCGGGTTTAAGCGCCAGCCCCTTTTTCAGATAAGTGAGCGCTTCATCCAGGTTCTCATCGTTGACCACATTGATAAATCCCAGCAGCCGGTAGCTCTCTGCAAACTCAGGGTTTATCTCGATGGATTTTTTCAATGCCGCCCGCATCTTTTCCGCCTTTTCGGCCGGAAAACTTGAGACATAATTAAATTCGTCCATGTTTTCCCGGCTCAATACATAAGCGTAGTTGTAATACGCGTAATGATTGCGCTGGCCGCTGGCGACCGCCTTTTCCAGGTAGCTTTTAGCCTCGGGAAATTTATGCTGCCGCATTTTGACCAAACCCATCGAGGTATTGGCCAGGCTGGAATTCTCGTCAAGGCTGAGCGCTGTTTGCAGTTGTTTCTCGGCATCGGCAAATTCATGTGTGTGATAAAGCAGATCGCCGAGGTAGGCGTTTGCTTCCGCGTCTGAGAGCGCGGCCGTGGTAATGTCCGCATCAAAGACAAGCTTTTCTTTCAGCGTTATCATCGTCCCCACAAAAGTTCGCTGCCCTACATACTTTTGCAGTTCTTTTTCCATGGTCGGATAATCATAGCCAAACGCCTGTTTCAGAGCGGTTTCCGGTTCGACCCGTCTCATTACCAGCGCCAGGAACTTACCCATGTTTTCCCTATTGGCCCCGTGATTGGCCTGGATCAGATAATGGATCAATGCCCAGGCCTGCGCATAAAAAATACTGCGGGAGTGGTTTCCGTTTTGATGAAGAGAATAATTGTCGATCCCGAAAAATTGCCGCAGCGGGATCATTTTGTTGCTTTGCAGCAGCGCTAAATGATTGTCCTGAAGATTCCCGAGCAGCACTTTCTGATCTTCCTTGATCTGAAACGTCTGGTAATACTCGGCCAGCCCCTCGTTAAACCACGGCGGAACATCCGATTTGCCGAAATTGGTATCAACCATGTAATGGACGTATTCGTGAAAGATGATGCCGTAGGTGTCTTCTTTTTCTCCCTCGGTCGATATGGCGATGTAATTCACATCCTCACCTGACTGAAAATAACCGGCCAGCCACTCGTCAGCTTTGCCATCGGCGCGTTTTGGTTTGAAAGGCTTGAACGAAGAACTGTTTTTAAAGACCACGACGTTCGTCTGGATAGCGTTAGTAAATTTCAGCCCCGCGAATAAAAGGCGAAATGTTTCACGAAACTGCTCCAGTTTGGTAGCCACCGCGCGGATATCTTTTTCCGAAGCGTTACCGATGAGATTAAAATTTTTCGAGCGCACATTGATCCATGTATCTTTCGCCAGGGTTGAAACCGGCAGCAGCAAGAGCACTACGTAAAAGACAGCGGCAGCGGCAAGAAGACGTGTTTTCATTTAATTGGTACCTCTTAGGAAGATTTCGAGTGGAGTGTAGATTAAAAGCGGGTTTCAGGTCAAGATTATTTCTGTATCCCGATCACAGACATCAGCCGGCCGGTTTTACCGGCAGTTTTATTTTCCACCCGGTAAGAAAAGAAAAGATCTGTCCGCATCATTGTGCAGAGCGGGGCGAGATAGATGTTTTCCGGCAGGACACCGGCGTCGGCCAATTGATTTTTATTCGCCAGGTGCAGATCGATCAGGGCATGGCCTTCGCCGGTAGGAGTAAGCAGGCTATTGGCGTAGGGAAAATTTTTCCGGAACATTTCAATGACTTCGCTTCCCACTTCATAGCAGCACCCTAAAGCCGCCGGGCCGATCGCGGCGATCAGATTATTTGGCCGTGTTCCAAATTCAGTTGCCATCTTTTCCACCGCTATCGTTACGATGGAGCTTGCCGTACCGCGCCAGCCGGCGTGTACCGCGGCAAAACTTCCGGTCGCCGGGTCGCCGATCAGTATCGGCACACAATCCGCGGTTTTTACCGCGGCCAACACTCCCGGCATCTGCGAAATTATCCCGTCGCATTTTTCCTTATCGTTCTTAACGTCATCGTCGCCGGCGTCACTTGCGAGGGTGCGCACGTCCGCGCTGTGTACCTGCCAGCACGAAGCCAATTGCCATGAACCCTCAAAAATGTGCAAAAACCGCCGGCGATTTTCATAGATATTTTCCGCCGAATCGTCGTCAAAACCCGCCAAACTAAGGGCTTTTTCCGGAAAAGGGCTGACACCGCCCAGCCGGGTTGAAAAGCCGTTGGTAAAGCCTCTGGCTTCGAGCGCGCGGCATATCAGCACTTTCACGCCGTCTTTCTCTCGCCAATAGAAGCCTTTTTCGGCTAAACTTTCATCTGTGATAATTTCCATCGGAACCGACATAGTAGAAGTTCACCGCATCAGGGAAACGATAGAACGAACGCCGCGCTTTGTCGAGCGTGTCTTTACCGAAAAGGAGCGCGCCTATTGCGACAGCAAGGGGGCCGCCGCCGCCCAGCATTACGCTGCGCGTTTTTCCGCCAAGGAAGCCGCGCTAAAAGCTCTGGGAACCGGCTGGGCGGGAAAGATCGGCTGGCAGGATATCGAAGTCTACTCTGATGACAAGGGCGCGCCCTATCTGAAAATAGAAGGCGGCGCGCGGGAAGTGATGGAATCTTTAGGCGCAACGCAAGTTCACGTCTCGCTCTCTCACACCACCGAACACGCCACCGCACAGGTAATTTTAGAGAAAGTTTAAACGGTTCAGAGTTCAAGCTTCAGCTTGTCTAGCCGTAAATAAGACAAACTAAAGTTTGAACTCTGAACCGTTTATCTGAAGTCGTTACTTAATTCACTCTTTCCGAAGGAAATACCGGCCGGGTCAGGTCCGGGTTGTCCGGCGAAGTGTGCAGGTGGACCACTTTCCATTCCTTGGCGATCTTTTTGAACACCAGCGTCATTCTGCCCGAAGCCGTTTCCAGCTTGCTGTTGTTTTCCTGCTGCTGGCTCCATTTGCAGGTGAGATAGGCCGCATCGGCGCCAAGCATCTCCACGCGCACGCCGGTCACCTCAAGTGACACATTCTTTACTTTGGCATAGCTGGCTTCGCGGTTGGCCCGCATATTTTCCCAGCCGATGGTCGCGGTGCCGTTATTGTTAAAGAAAAGAATGCGGTCGGATTTTTCGTAGACGCTCATCACCTTGGCGGCGTCCGCCTGCTTGATGCCTTCGACCAGGCGGTCAAAGGCCGCGCGCACGTCCTTGGCGGGATCGGCCTTGGTAGTGGACGCGGTGGCGCCCTTTTGCGCAAAAGCGCTAAAAGCAAACGTTAAAATTATTAATGAAAGAAAAAAGACTTTTTTAAACATATGAACCTCGCTAAATTCTTATCGGTCTTCTGATGCAAAAGAACCCGGAGAATTATGCCATAAAGAAGCGCCGAATCGGAGCGCCGAATTTATTCGGCATAATATCTAACGCACAATAAATTGTGCGCTCCACGGCAAACTTGACAAAAAAGTAAAGATTCAGGCATACTAAACGATGGAGTTTTAACGATTTACGATGCCAAAGATCGCAGACATACAGGAAACACCGAATCCGAACGCGGTGAAATTCATTTTACGAGAGCCCGTCAGCCACGGTACTTCGCATTCATTTAAAAAGGTTGAAGACGCGGAAGAGAGCGTCCTGGCCAAGTCTTTATTCGATGTCGGTAACGTCGTGTCCGTATTTTATATGGACAAGATGATCACGGTCGAAAAATCAGATGAGGCCGACTGGGATGAGCTTTTACCTGAGCTGGCAGTGCCCATTCGCGCCGCGGACAGTGTCCAGGCCAAGGAGCCCGCTGTCGCCGCTGCTGCCGGGGGCAACGGAATTGGGGGGGCCATCGGCGCCGCTATTAGCGACGATCCGAAATTGGTACAGATCAATGAAATACTCGACGAGCGCATTCGCCCGTATTTAGCGAGCGATGGCGGCTGGCTGGAAACCCTCAGCCTGGAAAATAATGTTTTGAAGATCCGCTACCAGGGCGCGTGCGGAAGCTGCCCGAGCTCGCTGACCGGAACTTTAATGGCGATCGAGAATATGATCAAGGAAGAGGTCGACCCGGAAATTGAAGTGATAGCGGAATAAACGATGTTAGATGGTTTTTTGAAAAGGAGCTTTGGACAAAAGCTCCTTTTTAGTATTTATGGCGTTTAATAGTTATGAATTTATTCATAAAAGTTAAAGAAACCGGAATACTCAGAAAAGTTTCTATCGTGATGGCACACCTTGTTTGCTACATCAATGTTGTTCTGATCGGAACTTACATCGGATTCGTAGAAGGATATGTTACCAAGGTGCGCGAACTTGAACCGAATGCTATGATCTGCGACCCGTTCAGTAGTGTTTATGACATTTTAGGCGTTTATCATATAGGTTTGCTGCTTCCTTTGATCATCGTGGTCATCGCCTCGTCAATTAAGGAAAGGCTGCTGACACATGTCCTGCAAATTTTATACTGGCCGGCGCGCTTTGGGTCTACTACGGGGGTTTGTATTCTTTTAAGATGTACTACCTTAATAACATCGGTTCCGGATTTCCGCCATGGTATTCAAATTTTGCGAGGAAAACATTGATCTTCGATTATTTTAGCCTCGGGCTTTTATCGCTTTTGCTTATTTATCAGATATTCGCGCTCGTTCGTATGCGTCAGGTCGGGCGGAACAACCAAAATTAATTTAGCGGCATCGAAACCCCGCTTGTAGACAACGAAGACCAATGAAAAAGGGAAAATCAAGGATCATCAAAATTCACCGATTTTACGAAAGTCCCATTTTAAACTTGCATATTTTTTACGTTCTGAACTAAGAATTAGAAAAGCGATGTCAAAGAATTTAGTAATAGTAGAATCGCCGGCTAAGGCGAAAACGATAAATAAGTATCTCGGGAGCGACTATCACGTGATGGCTTCGATCGGGCATATTAAGGATTTGCCGACGAAAGATCTGGGTGTGGATATCCAAAACCAGTTTGAGCCGACCTATGAAGTAATACCGGATACGCGCAAGCGCAATAATAAAAAAATAGTCTCGGACCTTAAGAAAGCGGCCAAGACCGCTGAGAATATTTTCCTTGCCGCTGACCCCGACCGCGAAGGCGAAGCCATCTGCCAGCACCTGGCGGAAGAAATAGTTCCGAAAACAAAAAAATCGGAAAAAGAAAGAGGCGTCTACCGCGTGATGTTCAATGAAATTACCAAGAACGCGGTCAAAGAAGCTTTTAATCATCCGAAAGCCATCGACGCCAACCTGGTAGATGCGCAGCAGGCCCGCCGTATTCTTGACCGCCTGGTAGGTTATCAAGTGTCGCCGCTGCTCTGGAAAAATATCGGCGGAAAACTTTCGGCCGGCCGTGTACAGACTGTGGCCGTCCGCCTTGTCGTCGACCGCGAGCGCGAGATCGAAGCCTTTATCCAGAACGAATACTGGACGATCGGCGCCAACGTCTCAGCCAAGCTGCCGCCCAAATTCGATACGCGTCTTTATAAGATAGAAAACAAAACCATCAAGACCTCGGGCTTTGACGAAGAGAAAAAATCCGAAACGCACATCAAGGACGAAGCGACGGCGACGTCGATAGTCGACGAAGCAAAACAGCAGACTTTCACCGTCGATTCCGTCACGACCAAAGAACGCAAACGCAATCCGGTACCGCCTTTCATTACGTCAAAGCTTCAGCAGGAAGCTTCGCGCAAGCTGGGTTTTCCGGTCAAGAAAACAATGATGGTGGCGCAGAAGCTGTATGAGGGCATCGAGATCGGCAGCGAAGGCGCGGTCGGCCTGATCACCTACATGCGTACCGATTCGGTGCGTGTGTCTGATGCCGCGCTCGGCGAGGTAAGAGATTATATTACAGGCAGTTACGGGGCAAATTATATGCCCGAAAAACCCATCTTTTACAAAGGTAAAAAAGATGCGCAGGACGCGCACGAAGCGATCCGCCCGACCGATACCGCGCGCACGCCCGACGATCTGGCGAAATATTTAAGCGCCGATGAACTGAAACTTTACCGCCTGATCTGGCAGCGTTTTGTCGCCTCACAGATGATGCCGGCCATCTTTGACCAGACGACGATCGATATTAATGCGGGCAGATTCACTTTCCGCGCGACCGGCTCGGTACAGAAATTTGACGGGTTCCTCAAGGTCTATCAGGAAGGCCGCGACGATAAAAAGCAGGATGGCGAAGATGAAGAGGACGACGAAGATAAAAATCTGCCGCTCGTCGAAAAAGGCGAAGTTCTTACGCTAAACGGCGTCACGCCCGAACAGCATTTTACCGAACCGCCGCCGCGCTATACGGAAGCGACGCTGGTCAAGGCGCTCGAAGAACGCGGCATCGGCCGCCCGTCCACCTACGCCGCGATCCTGACCAATATCCAGGACCGCGAGTATATCGAAAGGGTCGAAGGGCGCTTTCACCCGACCGCGCTCGGCACCACCGTCAACGATGTGCTGGTGACGAACTTTGCCGACATCTTTAATTCCGATTACACGGCGCAGATGGAAAACCAGCTCGACGAGATCGAAGAAGGGCATCTCGGCTGGCGCAAGGCGCTCGAGAATTTTTACGCGAAGTTTTCCGTCGATCTGAAGGCCGCCGAAGAGAACATCAAGAAGCAAAAGAAACAAGAGATCCCTACCGACGAGATCTGCGAAAAATGCGGCAGCGGTATGGTCATCAAATTCGGACGCTTCGGCCAGTTCCTGGCGTGCTCGAATTACCCCGAATGTAAAAATACCCGCGAGGTGGCAAAGAAAAGCGCCGCTAACGGCGACGGTAAAGAAGGCGAGGCCGCCGCGCAGGAAGAGATCATTTGCGAGCTCTGCGGAAAAACGATGGCGCTGCGCAAGGGACGCTTCGGATCGTTTTACGGCTGCACCGGTTACCCGGAATGCAAGAACGTGCGCAAGATACCCAAGGGCCAGGAAGCGCCGCTGCCGGAGCCGATCCCGCTCGATGAAAAATGCCCGGTCGATGGCGCAAATCTCGTCCGGCGTTTCGGACGCTTTGGCGAATTTATTTCCTGCGCCAATTATCCGAAGTGCGATTACGTCAAGCGCGAAACCGTCGGCGTAAAATGCCCGAAGGACGGCGGCGAGATCGTCGTGAAAAAATCCAAGCGCGGCAAGGTCTTTTACGGCTGTGCCAACTATCCGAAGTGCGACGCCGTCTACTGGGACAAACCCGTCGCCACTCCGTGCCCGCAATGTAAAGCGCCTTTCTTGCTGCAAAAGACCACCAAAAAAGACGGCACCTTCCGCTACTGCGCCAATGAAGACTGCGACTACAAAGCACCGGTCGATACCGCAGTAACAGAATCTACTTCATCAGAACAATCCGCAACGAAATAAGCTAATTAGAAAAATTCGTAATTTTCATTTAAGATGCTCCTGTTTTTAATAACAGGAGCGTCCCCACATGAATGTTACGGATATCTCTTCTATCGCTGAAAATCTGCGTCATGCCAAGAAACGAGGCCGGGGTGGGACCTTGCTCATAGGAGCGGGATGCTCAGAATCCGCGGGAATTCCACTAGCTAGCAAGTTTGTCGAAATAATTAAGAAAAAATATCCTAATGCTTATAGAAGGGCTGTTGAAAAAACTTATCCGGAATGTATGGGTGCGCTTTCAGAAGCCGAAAGAAGAAGTCTAATTTCCGAATATATCGATAAAGCAAAAATAAATTGGGCTCATATTGCTATTGCCCAGTTGATGAAAGAAGGCTATGTCGAACGCGTATTAACCACAAACTTTGATCCCCTTATTTCACGAGCTTGTGCTCTCGTGGGATTATATCCGGCAATTTATGACCTAGCCTCTTCTTTAGAATTTCACCCTCATTTAGTTTATGACAAAGCTATATTTCATTTGCACGGACAGCGAACGGGTTTCGTAATTCTTAATACCAAAGAACAATGCAACAAATTAGCTAAAAGACTTAAACCTGTGATTGAAGATTCGTTGAATGGTCATCCGTGCATCGTGGTCGGTTATAGCGGAGACAACGACCCGGTGGTAGATAAACTAGCAAAAATCAGAACTTATGACGGAGGCTTGGCATGGATATGTTATCAAGACAGTGAGCCCAGCAAGGATGTGCAGGAAAAAATTTTAGTCAAGATCAGTTGCACATCCAGACTGAATGGGTTTAACGCGGATGATTTTTTTGTTAGTTTGGCTCAGGAGCTTAAGTGTTTCCCTCCGTATATCATATCGGATCCCTTCGCACATTTGGACGAAACATTAGCATCGGTTCAACCATATACCATTCCGGGTCAAGATGCTCCGGTTACGGAAAGCGTAAGAAAACTGATAAAGATCTATGGAGATACATTCCGTCGTGATAATGAGGTAAAACTTCGGGCTCGGGAACTTTTATTTAAAGGAAAATTCGATGAGGTTATTTCTTTGCTACCCGAGTATCAAAAATCTCCAAATGAAGAACTCGCGGAGGCGATTTCTCGCGCGTTTTTAAGTCAGGGGGGCGTGCTTTACAGTCAGGCGCAAACTAAAACAGGAGAAGAAGCAGAAAAACTATATAAGGAAGCCAGGGAAAAATGTACGAAAGCAGTAGAAATTAATCCCAAGGATTCTATGGCTTATCGCAATTGGGGACTAACGCTTTCCAGAGAAGCGGAAATCAAAACCGGAAAAGAATCGGAGCGACTTCGCAGGGAAGCAATAGAAAAATATGCAACTGCGGTAGAAATCAATTCTAAAGATTCAATCGCCTACCGCATTTGGGCAGAATTGCTTTCCGAGCAGGCTGGAATAAAAACGGGTAAAGAGGCTGAAAAGCTTTTTAAGGAAGCGCTAGAAAAATGCGCTAAATCGATCGAAATCGATCCATCCTATATCAATGCGTACATTACCTGGGGATTGGTGTTTTATAATCATGCTGGGAATAAAACAGGAAAAGAAGCGGAAAAACTCTATAAAGAAGCCGGAAAAAAATATGCAAAAATAATTGAAATCAGCCCGAAGGAATCCATTGCGTATTATAATTGGGGGCTTGCGCTTTCCAGATCTGGAAAACTTAAAACAGGTAAAGAGGCCGAAAAACTTTTTAAAGACGCAGTAGAAAAATGCGTGAAGACAATAGAAATCGACCCTAGTCATTCTAATGCATATATTACTTGGGGATTGGCTCTTCATGGCCAAGCCGAAATCAAAACAGGAAAAGAAGCCGAAAAACTTTACAAAGAGGCTGAAGAAAAATACGCTAAAGCGGCAGAAATTAATCCTAAGGAATTTTTAGCCTATTACAATTGGGGACTGGGGCTCTATCGACAAGCTGAAATCAAGACTGGAAAAGAAGCCGAAAAGCTTTACAAAGAAGCGGGAGACAAATACGCTAAAGGAATAGAAATCAACCCCGAAGACTCTATGGCTTATCATAACTGGGGAATTACGCTTTCCAAACAAGCTGAAATTCAAAGCGACGACAAAAAGAAAGCAAAGCTTACAAGATTAGCTGAGGAGAAATTCTCCAAGGCAAAAGAAATTGAAAATGAGGTTTGATCTTAAAAATAAGAAAATAATTTATTTGAAATACGAGCGACTATTCTTGAAACAAAACCCTCGCAGGCGTAGTATAAAATTCTTTTCTAATTCTTTTTCAACATAGGGAGACCACGAAATGCTGCTACGCAAGACGTTTGCTTTGCTGTTGCTGGGCGCGATTCTTTTGCCCGGCTTTGCCGTTGCTCAACAAGCCACCCCGGCCGCGCCCCAGAAATCCGACGCCGAGAACCTTATCGATAAGATGAAGGACGAAGGCTTAAACCGCTCGCAGGTGATGCAGACCTTAAGTTATTTGTCCGATGTGATCGGGCCGCGGCTGACCGCTTCGCCGGGAATGAAACGCGGTAACGAATGGACGCGCGATCAACTGACCAAATTCGGTTTGGAAAACGCGCATCTCGAGGCCTGGGGCCCGTTCGGGCGCGGCTGGTCGTTAAAACGCTTTTACGCCATGGTCGACGGCCCGACGGCTTTCCCGCTGATCGCTTATCCGAAAGCCTGGTCGCCGGGAACCGACAAATTGTTTCCCGCGCCGGCAGCAGCCGCTCCTGCAGGGAAAAAAAGCAAAGCCGCAGCAGCAGCAGCAGCGGCAACGGTGTCAGGGGCACCGGCAAGCACAGCTTACACCGCCGAAGTAGTTCATTTCACGGCGACAAAAGAAGAAGAGCTCGAGCAATACAGAGGCAAACTTAAAGGCAAGATCGTATTGGTCGGCCCGCTGCGCGAGATAAAAGCGCATTTCGAACCCGAAGGAACCCGCGAAACCGAAAAAGAACTGCTTGCTCTGGCCGATGCTCCGGACCCGAACGCTCCGCGCCGCGCTCCGCAGGCAGGGCCGCCCAATAGCGCCGCCTTTGCCGCGTTTCAACAGCAGATGCAATTTAACGGACGCCGGCTTCGTTTCTTATCCGAAGAAGGTGCGGCGATCTTGATAGACGGCGCCCGCGGCGACGGCGGAACGATCTTTGTACAGCAGGCGACAGCCGTCCAGGCGCCGCCGCCGGCGGCCGGCCAGCAGGCAGCTCCGGCAGTAAGGTTGTATGACAAGGCGGCAAATATTCCCATCCAGATCAGCGCCGCCGGCGAGCATTTTAACCGCGTCGCGCGAATGGTCGATGCCGGTGAAAATGTAAAGATGACCATTGACCTGGCCGTCGAATACCAGGACCAGGACTTAAACGGCTACAACACCATCGCCGAAATTCCGGGCAGCGATCTCAAGGATGAGATCGTGATGCTGGGCGGTCACCTCGATTCATGGCAGGCCGGGACCGGTGCGACCGATAATGGCGCCGGCTGCGCCGTTATGATGGAAGCCGTACGAATCATCAAAGCCCTCGGACTGCAGCCGCGCCGCACCATCCGCATCGCTCTCTGGACGGGTGAAGAGCAGGGCTTGCTCGGCTCGCGCGAGTATGTGAAAAAACATTTCGGCTATTTTGGCGACACGCCTGCTCCGCTCTTTGGCGGCGGCGGTGGTGGAGGCGGCGGCCAAAACGCGAATCCGCAAAAGCTGACCACGCTGCCGGAGTACGAGAAATTTTCGGCTTATTTCAATATCGACAACGGGACGGGAAAAATTCGCGGCGTCTATATGCAGGGCAATGAAGGCGTGCGTTCAACCTTCCGCAGTTGGCTCACGCCGTTCCGCGACATGGGCGCTACTACGCTGACGCTGGCAAACACCGGCGGGACAGACCACCTGGCGTTTGATGCGATCGGCTTGCCCGGATTTCAATTTATCCAGGACACTATCGAATACGATTCACGCACGCACCATTCCAACATGGACGTGTTTGACCGTATCCAGGCCGACGATATGAAACAGATATCGATCATCGTGGCGGCCTTCGTTTATCAAAGCGCGATGATGGACGGCAAAATGCCGCGCAAACCTCAACCCGGCGCACGATAATTTTGTCGGTAGCGTCTGCTCTTCCTCCTGCCCGAAGAGGGGGCCAAAGGCCGGGGTAGAGGTAGTAGCCGGTGCATTTTAAAACGGTTTAGAGTTCAAGCTTAAGCTTGTCTTAATTGCAAAAAAATAAAGACAAACTAAAGTTTGAACTCTAAACTGTTTTACCGATCATTCTCTCCACGTATTTAGCGATCATATCCACTTCGAGATTAACCGCATCATCAGGTTTGAGTGTGGAAAGATTGGTCAGCTCCCAGGTTTTGGGAATGACAGCTATATCGAAATGATCTTCGGTGAGTTCGGCGATGGTGAGGCTGATGCCTTCGACGGCGACAGAGCCTTTGTGAACCAGGTAGCGTGCCAGTTCCGGCGGAAAACCGATGCGCACGGTATAAAAATCACCTTCCTGAATTGCCGCAATAAATTTCCCGCGCCCATCCACATGGCCCTGCACAATATGCCCGTCCAGCCGCGAGGAAAAGGTCAGCGCGCGTTCGAGGTTTACTCTCGAGCCGGCCGCGAGATTTCCCAGCGTCGAGCGCCGCAGAGTTTCTTCCGACACGTCGGCGTCAAATCCATCCGGCCTGATATTCAATGCCGTCAGGCAAACACCATTGACCGCGATCGAATCGCCGTCTTTTGTATCTTCGGTAACCGTCTTTGCGGAAATAGAGATCTTCGCGCCGTCAGTATGGCGTTCTAATATAGAGACAAAACCAAGCTCTTCAACAATTCCCGTAAACATAAATTTATAGCTGACAGATTAGGAATCCACTTTCTCAATTGCCGACAATTTCCTCATATCAATCGATATCGCATCGCCGCTATCTACCTGCTTATAGATATTCGCGAATTTTGCGCTCCAGACAATTTCCTGCGGCTTATAAGAGCTGCGCGCGTGCACCGTCTGCGCAAAGGTCTCGTCGATAGCCGAAAGCAATATCAAGAATTCCGCATCTACCCGGTGGAGGTCTTCTTCGGTCAAGCCAAACAGCGGGCTTTTTTCGTCGATCGGGTGCACCACGGTCCAGGCCAGCGGAAAAAAAGTTACCTTGCGGCGCTCGAGCTCGAGCATATCGAAAATGCGCGTGACACGGCCGTCTTTGTTTTTTACCAGGTGTGCAAACAAAAGTTTCGCCTCCACCTCGATCAGTTGATTGCTGCGCGCATTGACCAGGCGAAACATAAAACCGGTGATGCCGCGATAAGGCGCAACCACCGCGACATTGCTGAAAATCACCCGCGCCGTCGGGCGGGAAAAACGCGCAAAGACAACGCCCGTTATCAGCGCGTTAGCCAGTAGGCTGTAATAAGATTCAATAGTAACCAGCATGTTAGGGACAAGGCCGACCGGGTGGATAGTGCCGTAACCGATCGTGGCAAAGGTCTGCACGCTAAAGAAAAATCCGCGGATATAAGCGTTCGCAAAAGGAGTGCTGGAAGTGTCGACGATCGCGCCGTCACCGATGATCGCATACAGCAGCCCGAAAAAAATATTGCTCAAAAAATACAACAGCAGTATCAGCCCCAAAAACCTCGACCACGACATAAAGAGCAGCCAGTGATAAAGATTTATCGTGGTCAGTTGCGACATCCCGCTCCGGGCGACGTTAAAGCTGCCATCCGGGTTTAGCAGCCGCTGGCGGCTTTCGCGCGCGACGACCGACCCAAACCCTAGATCGCGGTCTTCTTTTTCTTCGACAGTAAAGGGCGTAACAGGTGTAACGGGCGTAACCGGGGTGGCGCCCTCCCGTTCTAACAATGTCTCGTCTTGCATTTTAATTATCGAAAATGAAAAAATAGTTAAAGCGTCAATTTACAAACATTATAGAGGAGAAATTATGAAGATTCTTGCCCGCAGCCTGTTTGTTTTGATCTTAGGCCTAATTGTTTTGATTTCGGGAATGCTTATTTTGGCCTGCAACACGGTCACCAAAGAGCAGCTGAAAAATGTAAAGGTCGGCGATAAGCTTATTTACCGTGCCAAAAAAGACGGCCGTGAATGGATGTGGGCGGAAAAAATAACCCGGATCGAAGGCGACAAGGTCTATTATAATCCTGGCAAAATGGAAGCTACGTCAAAGAACGCACCGGCCCTTGATGATTTCGATACCACCAAGGAAGGCTCTATCGGCAAGGATGAATTGCTGAAATACAGCGACCTGACCGGCGACGACCAAAGGGTCATCATCGAGATCCGCTAATCCATGGAAATACTTTGGAGCAGATTTCCCGTGGTATCGAACAGAAAAGCTTTTCGATAACAGATATACAACCAGAGGTCGGCTTGGATAGGAATTTGAGGAGGAGAAGGGATACTGATCTCGCCCCTCCACGATTCCCCGCCAAAATTAAAGGAAAGATCATTACTTCCGTTCACAAAAAGCGGGTAATCGATCTGTTGTTGATTGAGGTTTGTTCTCGGCACGATCAGTTGCGCGGGCGCGTAAGGAGGATCGCTCGATCTTGTCGGAGCGCCGACGGAGCCCGCCGAGCCCATGCCGTTAAGGTTAAGTGCGGACATATTGTCGGCATAAAGATTAAAGACATACACGTTTCCGAAAACCATGATCCGGATCCTTTCTCTTTTTTAAAGATTTACCGTTTCCTGCGCTGCCTTAATTATTGATTCATTTCTTTCAGGATCTTATCCAGCCAGAGGTTGGAAAGTTTTTCCTGGATGCTGTTCATGCGCAGTCGGTCGTTGAGGTTGTGAAAGTCTACGCTGTCTAAATCCTGGTCCTGGTTAAAGCAGGAAAAGACAAAAAATTCCTCACCGGTGTGCGGGTTGACGTGGCGCTGCAGGCATTGCGCGCAGACTTCTTTCATCATGCACTGCATCGGTGAATTGATCGAGCCGATGGCCGTGTGATTCGGTTTCAGATAAGGCTTGAGCGAGGTGTAGCGCGCTTCCTTGACGGCGTTCATCATCTTGTCCGAACCGATGGCGATGATGCGGTCGACATTTTTTGTATCCACCACCTGGTCGCCGGCTTTTCCTTCGGCATAGGCGATCATCGCCTGCACGATGTTGCCGCGAAAGTGCGCGTCCTGCGGGCGGTGCGGCGGGATCTCGGCGCCGGTATCCGTGGCCCAGACCACTTTGTCAGTCGCGCGTTCTATTTCCTCGCGCTTAAAAATATCCGCGCCGTTTTTGTAGCCGGCAAAATAAACGACCTTATTATTATTTTCGCGCATCGCTTTGGCGATCGAAAAAAGCACCGCGTTGCCAAGGCCGCCGCCGGCCAGCAAAACGGTTTCGCCGGTGGGGATATCGGTCGGCGTTCCGGTCGGGCCCATCACCACGACCTCTTCACCTTCTTTTAATAAAGAACACAATCTCGACGAGCTTCCCATCTCGAGCACGATCATCGAAAGCAAACCTTTTTCTTCATCGACCCAGGCGCCCGTCAGCGCCAGGCCTTCCATCACGAGCTTGGTGCCGTCGACGATCGGCGCGGTCGTTTCAAAATTCTGCAGGCGGTAAAACTGCCCCGGGTGAAACTTGCGCGCCTGGATCGGGGCCTTTACTATCACATCCACAATCGTCGGCGTAAGCCTTTCTACACGAACGACATACGCGCGCATCTGCTCGTCGAGCGTGGCTTCCAGACGGTCATAGATGCCGTCGCGTTCCGCTTGCGGTAAAACACCCTGGCTCGCTATCTCATCGGCGAAAATGCGCACGACCTCTTCGTAGCCGTGCTTGGCGCTGGCCATCGCTTTGACTACGTTGCCGGCGTATTTCGGATGATTGTCGCCGTAATAGGAAATGAATTTTCCTTCGTGCTCGTAGGAAGTAAAAAATCCGGTCTCGCCTTTTCCTGCTTCTACCGCGTGGAATTTCCCGTCGCCGTTTCGCTCAACTTTGTGCGGCTGAAAATACTGCTGCCATGAATCGAGTTTAAATGTGCCCGGATTTTCTTTTTCGTAAATAACGTTAGGCGCGGTGCCCGCCGCAACACACACCGTGCGCGCGGGAAAGGAAACCATCTTGCCGGTGTTTTCAAATTTGTGGCCTTCCGGTTCGTAAGACACCCGTTCAAAGATCAGCTCGCTGACCGCGCCAAATTCATCCGGCACGGCTTCCGCCGGGTTCATCAGCTCGATAAAGTCGATACCTTCTTCCAGCGCTTTTTGCACTTCCTCGTGGTTCAGCCGGTAAGCAGGGGAATCCTGCAGGCGCTTGCGATAGACCAGCGAAACACCGCCCCACTTTCGCACCAGCGGAATAAAATTCGGGTCTTCATTTTTCGCTGCCGCTTTTTCGCGTTCCGCGCGCACGGCCCGCCCGTGTTCTAAAAATTCGCCGAAAACATCTTTCTCTTCTTCATCAAAATACGACCAGACTTTTTCCTCCCCATATTCCGCCGAGAGTTTTTCAAATATCCCGAGCATCTTTTCCACCTGCACCGGGTAATAAGCAAAAAGCTCGGTCGCGGTGTCGATGCCCGTCAGTCCGCCGCCGATGACGATGGCGGGCAGGCGCACCTGAAGATTCGAAAGATTATTTTTCTTAAACGCGCCCGTTAGCTGCAGCGCCATCAAAAAGTCCGAAGCTTTGCGAATGCCGCGGATCAAATTGTTTTTCATCTTGACGATGGTCGGGCGGCCGGCGCCGGTGGCGATGGCGATATGATCGAAACCAAAATTCCACGCGTCTTCGATCGAAAGCGTTCCGCCAAAACGAATGCCGCCATAAGCGCGAAAACGTTTGCGCCGCGCCAGCATCAGTTGCAGCATCGTCAAAAAGTTTTTGTCCCAGCGCACGGTGATGCCGTATTCCGAAACGCCGCCGAAACCGGAAAGGATGCGCTCGTCGAGCTCATCGGTTATATCGCCTATCTCTTTGACAGGTTTTGGGCACGCTTTTCCATAGTTTCCCGTCAATTCCAGAGAAGGCGGCTCGATCTTCAGCCCGTCCATGCCGACGACGCCAAACCCTTCATTTAGAAGATAATGCGCCAAGGTATAACCGGCCGGCCCGAGACCGACGACCAGTACATTTTTGCCGTTATAGGGCAATTGATAGGGGCGCTTGGCATTGATCGGGTTCCAGCGCGTCAGCAGGCTGTAGATCTCAAAACCGTAGGGCAATTCCAATATATCCGTCAGCACCGAAGTTTCCGCCAGCGGAATATTGACCGGTTCCTGCTTCTGGAAAATGCACGCCTTCATACAATCGTTGCAGATGCGGTGGCCGGTTCCGGCGCACATCGGATTGTCGATCGCAACCAGCGCCAGCGCGCCCAGCGGATCGCCATTCTTTTTTAGCAAATGCATTTCCGAAATTTTTTCGTCCAGCGGGCAGCCGTCGAGTTTGATGCCGAGCGGGTTTGCTTTCGGCGCGCCGTCTTTTTCGCGCAGGCCTTTTGAGCAGGAATCCTTATCGCGTTCGTGACAGATCAGGCAATAGTCGATCTCATACAGCGCGTCGCGCTGGGTGCCGCGCGTATCGGTAAGCTTAAAACCGTCACGACGGCGCAGGTGGCTGTCCAGGCCGCGAATGTCTTCCGGCACCGTTTCGCTCGGGCGAACGATGTGGACCAGATTTTGGTAATCAAGCGTGTGTGGAGTTTTCAGGCTTTTCCAGTGATCCGGTTTGTTAAAAAATCTGTAGGCGGACCAGGCTTCCAGCAAACGAAGAACGGCCTGCACTTTCAGCAGGTCGCTATCGGCAGCCTCGCCGCCGAAATTATTTTTCACGATCTCGTTATCGAAACCGAGCACGATCTTTTTCACCGTCTCGCCGGTAGAGCCGGTAGAAGAAGCAACCGGCTGTTCTTTGGTCAGGAAGTCTTCCAGGTCGAGAATATTCGAAGTGATGGCGGCGATGGAAAGCTCTGCGTCGGTGCTGGGGGTGCTGGGGGTGCTGGGGGTGCTGGGGGTGCTGGGGGTGCCGAGCCTGTCAAAGGCGGTTTTTAAGGCATCAACCGCCGCTTCCAATTCGGCGATGTCGAGCAAGGCGACCGCATCGGCATTGAATTTTTTGATCGCGCGGCGCTGAACAAAGAATTTATATTTCCAGATCGGGTCTTGAATTTTTACCGAGCCGGTCAAGGCGGCATAGTCCTGTTCGATACCGAACAGCCGGACGATAAAATCCGTCAAATGCGGAGCGGCGTGTACCAGCAATTCCGATTCGGCTTTTTGCTCGTAACCGGCGCCGCGCGCTTCGATATACTGCATCAGCGCCCCGTGCAGATCTGCGTCGGTCTGGCCCAGTTCCCGGTAAAAAACCTCGCAAAGTTCTTTTAGTTTTTCCGGTTTGTAGAGGTCGGAATAATTAAACCCCGCCACGGCGAGGGGGAAATCGTAGCTGTTGCTCTGGTTGTTTTTGGACGCCGCTGTATTATTGCCTGATGTCATTATTAGTGATCTTCAAAGTATAACCAAACTTTTGATTATAGCACCGCCCCCGAATGTCTAACAAAATGGGACAAATGTCTCACAGGACATTTAAAATAAAAAGCGGGCGCAAGCGGTTCTTTCGGAATGCAAATTTTATTGAACTTTGAGCGAAAGTCAGCGAAGCTGACGGCAGAATGTAGCCCAGAGGCTATGTATTTAGGTCCGCTTTGCGGACTCAAAATACGGCCTTGGTAGGACGCAAACAGCAAAAATTGCTTGAATAAAGCACAATAACAGTGTATTTTTCCTTTGCTCTTGGTATAAGATAGGTAGTTTCACCGGAAAAACATCCAAAATCAGGCACCAATAATCATATAATTAAAGGTAGTTCCGGTTTTTTTAGAGATTTAAGGCAGTTTTATGGCTAAAGACGAAAGATTGCTACCGCTTCCTCCGGGAAACGAATTGTCGATATCGACAAATGACATTCCCGCCACCTATGCGCCGTCGTACGATGAAGATCCGTTCGGCGAAAAGCGGTCGCTGCGTGAATATTTCAACGTTATATATAAGCGTCTTTGGCTGATAGTGACGCTGGCATTGATAGTTACCTCGGCGGTCGCCTTTTACATGTTCCGGCTGCCAACCGTTTATGAAGCATCCTCGGAAGTGCTGATCGAGCCTAAGAAACCCAAGAACATGGCTAAAGACGCGATCAACATCAATTTCGGGGGAGACCAGTTTTACTGGAATACCCAAATAAAACTCATCCAAAGCCCCAGCATAATGCAGGGCGCGATCGTCAAACTCGGATTGCACCGCGACACGGGCCTGGCTAATGAAGCCGCTAATAAAGGCATTTTAGAGAAACTGGGCACCGCCGTCTTTGGCGAAAAGGCCGATGCCCCCAAACAGGCGACGCTTCCCACGATAAACAACACTAACGAGGAAACACCGGCCGGCAACGTGATGGATTCGCTTTCCCTCGCGGAAAGGACCCGGGCGGAGCGAACAGCGGCCAGCTTTTTAGGAGGCTTAAGCGTCGTTCGCCTGGAAAATACCAATCTTTTCGCGATCAAAGTGCAAAATACCAATCCGGAGATGGCCGCCAGGGTCGCCGAGGAAGTGGCAAATGTATTTATCGAAAGCGAAGTAAAGCGCGAGCTCGCCAGCACCCAGAAACAATACGACGACCTGGTTAAATCCGTTGAAGATCTAAAGGGAACGATCGCCGGCCAGGAGCAGGACCGCGTCAATTATATGCAGTCCAGCGGACTGCCGCTTTTTGAAGGCAAGGGCCAAAGCTTAAATGCCGACCGGCTGCAGGGATTCAGCCAGCAGTGGCTGGGCGCGATAGAAGAACGCCGCAAACTGGAAGCCAAGTATGAAGCTGCCTTAAAAGCAAATGCCAAAGGCGACGCTACGAATATTCCCGATATCGTCGATAACAAGATCTACCAGGATGCGGTGCGTTTAAACACCGAACGCAGATCAAAACTGCAGGACCAGATCCGCGATCTCGACCGCCAGATCCAGGATGCCGAGGCTGAGAAAGCAAAGGACGGAACTAAATATACCGAAGAACATCCGAAGATGAGGGAGTGGACGGCCAAGATCGATCTGCTCAAACAATCCCGGATCGACACGGAAAAAGAAGTCTCTAAAACCATCGACCGCGACCAGAAAGCGCTGGAAAAAGGCGCGGTCCGCGGGGCGCTGGTCGGTTTGCAGTCCCAGATGGAAACGTCGCAAAAGCGCGAGGCGGAATCTGCCGCGGCCTACAATCGCGAGGTGGCTTCAGCCAACCAGCAGGGGCAGGCGGAAACCCGCTTGATGACGCTCACGCGCGAGATCGAAACGAACCGCACACTGCTCGATACGCTGACCCAGCGGTTAAAGGAAAAAGAGCTGGAGCTTAACACCAGCCGGCCGGACAATATTTCGGTTTCCAAGCACGCGGAAGGCGCCGGAATGGTCGGCCCGCAGCGCATCCGGAACATCATCATCGCCTTGCTGATCTCGCTGACCGCGGGAATAGGCCTCGCTTTCCTGCTTGATTATGTTGACGATTCCGTTAAGTCGTCTGACGATATCGGCCGTTATGTCGGGCTGCCGACGCTGGCCATGATCCCGCATTACAAGGGAATAGAAAAACGCGCCAAGGCCGGCAAACTGTTGACCGAAAACGGGAACGGGGGGAACGCGATCGCTCTGGCCACGCTGGACGATAACCGTTCAGTGGTGGCGGAATCGTATCGTCACCTGCGCACATCGCTGCTGTTTTCTTCGGCGGGCAAGCCTCCGCAAGTTGTGCTGGTGACTTCGTCACAGCCTTCGGAAGGAAAAACCACTACCGCGATCAATACCGCGGTTACCCTGGCCCAGGCCGGGGCCGATGTTATTTTGCTCGATTGCGACCTGCGCCGGCCGCGGCTGCACCACCATTTCCAGCTCGACAATGTAGCCGGTATTACAAATTATCTTTCGGGTGACAGTGACGCTGAGTCGCTGATGAAGAAATATCCGCGTGTGCCTAACCTGCGGGTGATAACCAGCGGCCCGATACCGCCGAACCCGGCGGAGCTGCTGAGTTCAAATGAAATGCGGAATCTGCTGCAGCAGCTTCGCGGTACTTACAAACACATTATTGTCGATTCTCCGCCGGCGATCTCTTTTACCGACGCGGCCATACTTTCAACGCTGGCTGACGGCGTGGTGATCGTCGCCATGGCCAACAAGAGTTCACTGCACCTTATCCGCCGCTTCAAGCAGAGGCTGCAAAATCTCGGCGCGCGTATTTACGGCGTGGTCCTCAACGGCATCAAGCCCAATTCACTGGAATACGGTTATTACGGCTACGGCTATAACTATCATGATTATTACGGCGCGGCCAATGACGACACTACCGCGCGCATGGATAAGGAAGTGGAAGAATTTATCCACGAAAGCAAGCGGTAGTATGAAGCCAGGGGCTCCTGCCCGCTACACTGCGGACGAGCCGTCGCATCCATTAACCTTTATTTTCAATGAGCGGTGTTTCACTTTCCATGTGGTTCAAAGGGAAAGTGAAACACCTGAAACAAGGCCTGAGCTCAATAAATCGCATAAATAGTGCTGTTACAAACAGATGCGACAAGGAACGCGGAGTGTTTCATTGTTGCAGAGGGGTGCACCACTGCAACACCTGCAACACTTTTGCAACAGAAATCTTAAAAATCATACGCGGTTGCCCAAAAATAAATAAAAGCGGCTTGAAAAGAACGGCGGAGAGTTAGAACTTCCGCATACGGAAATACCGCGAGGATATTATGGCCGATAGATATTATTTTGGTAAGAAAAGCTTTGGAAGTTTTGCTTTATTCGCGGGCTTTATAGGCAAAACAAGTATCGATAAAAACATTCGGCTTTACCTGGGAGCGCAGGCATCCTGCCTGCAAGCGCGACTTGTTCGCGCTAATTAACGTAAAATCAGAGGCTTTTCTAGATCACTACGTGATCTTGCAGGCAGGATGCCTGCGCTCCCAAGGTTTACTGCATTATTTAACTTATCGGCTCTTATAAATGTGAGCAATTTGAAAGTCGATTTAACCAGTTAAAAACACCTCCAGCGCCTTTTCCCAATCGGGGAGAGGCGCTAATTTTTTGTGCAGGGTAGCAAGCCGGGAACTGCGCGGGCGCGGCGCGGGACGCTGCAACGTGCTCGAAGAAACATCGGATATTAAATTCAGATCATAACCTTTGATCTCCGCGGCCTTGCGCGCAAACCTCGCATAGCTGATTCCTTTGGGGCTGATGCCTTCGCGGCTGGTGCCTTCGTCCGCGTTCGTCACGTGATAGATCCCGGGTGCGTTTAATGCGGCAAGCTCACGCAATCTTACGGCGAGGTCGCCAGCATTGGTCGGTGTGCCGTAGGAATCTGAGATCGCGCTGACCTGGTTTCCTTCGGCTAAGAGCAGGTGCACACGGCTTAAGAAATTGGTTCCGCCCGCGCCGTAGATCCAGCCCGAGCGCACGATGATCGAATCAAGATTTACTGCCTTTGCGCGAAATTCCCCTTCGAGTTTTGCCTTGCCGTAGACGCCAAGCGGATCGGGCTTATCGTCTTCGGTATAAAAGCCCGTCTTTTCTCCGTTAAAAACATAATCGGTAGAGATGGTGACAAAAACCGCATTAATATTTTTAGCGGTAGCCGCGAGATTTTCTACACCATGCGCGTTTGCCGCGTAGCAAAGCGCAGCATTGGTTTCTGCAGCATCGACATCCGTATACGCGGCGCAATTGATGATCGCGTCAGGCACGGCCCCGTTAGCCCCGGAGATAATTCTCTCTACCGCGGCAGCGTCGGATATATCCAGTTCCTGTCTGGTGCAGGCGATAACTTCATCGCCTAGCGCGCGGCAATGCCGGGCAGCGGCGCGCGCTACCATTCCATTGGCACCGGTAATAAAAACTCTCATATTCTTGGCATCTTCTTCAGGCGCTAAGCTTCAGCTCCTGCCTTCAGCGCCATATTGTTTCAGGTAATATTCCCTGTATTCGCCGCTGCGCACATGGGCCACCCAATCCTGATTTTCCGCAAACCACCGGGTGGTTTTGTGCAAGCCCTCTTCCCACTCGGTTACCGGTTTCCAGCCGAGCTCGGTTTCAGCTTTCACGGGATCGATCGCGTAGCGCCGGTCATGCCCGGGGCGGTCTGTCACGAATTTTATCAGGCTGCGCGGTTTGCCGAGCGCATCGAGCAGAGACCTGACCACCTCGATATTCTGACGTTCGTTACGCGCGCCGATGTTGTAAATTTCACCGGCCCTTCCTTTTTCAAAAGCCAGCCAGATCGCGCGACAGTGGTCCTCTACATAGATCCAATCGCGTACGTTCTTTCCGTCGCCGTAGACCGGCAGAGGCTCGTCGTTCATCGCATTGGCGATCATCAGCGGGATCAGTTTTTCCGGAAAGTGGCGCGGGCCGTAGTTATTGCCGCAGCGGGTGATCACCGTATCTAAACCGAAAGTGTGATGCGCGGCGCGGACAAAGTGTTCGGCGGCGGCCTTCGAGGCGGCATAAGGGCTGTTGGGCGCTATCGGAGATTCTTCGGTAAAAAAAGAATTGTCGTCTTCGGGCAGGCTGCCCATCACTTCGTCGGTCGAAACCTGCACAAATCGCTTTACATTTTTTGCGCGCGCGGCGTCAAGCATTGCCTGCGTGCCCATCACGTTCGTAAGCAAAAATTCGTCGGCCGAGTGGATGCTGCGGTCGACGTGCGATTCGGCGGCGAAATTAAAAACCGCCTCGGCATTTTCCGGCAGCGCATTTAAGACCGCATCTTTGTCACAGATATTTCCTTTGACAAACCGGTGGCGCGAAGCATCGATCCCCGAAAGATTTTCCAGATTGCCGGCATAGGTCAGAGCGTCGAAATTTACTATTTCGACGTCTGTTGTGTTTTCCAAAACCTGCCTGACAAAAGCGGAGCCGATAAAACCCGCCCCGCCCGTCACAAAAAGCTTTCTCATAATCTTGGTCACATTTCAGCTACATAGCTGCTACATATCGAGCCGGTGAACCCGCCGCAGTTGTTTCAACAACAGATCGGCGTGGTGGCGCGGCGCACTGATATTTTTTAGCACGATCCTGCCGGTAGTTTCACCGGCGTTTTCGATCACCAGGTCGCCAAATCCCAGCATTCGCTGCAGCATTCCCGCCGATACGGTCACGTCCTGCACTTTGCCGAGCGGTATGTTGCGCGTGGTGCGCGAAATAAAACCTTTGTCGATCTCGATCTTTGAATCGGTCAGCGTATAGAGGATCATATTTCGCATCAGGTGATGATAGGCCGGGATCAAAAGCGGCGACAGCCCCACCAGCACCGATATCCACCAGGGCACCGAAATTGGCAGCATCGCCAGCAGAACCACCAGCGCTACCCCCGCCAGGATCGCCAGCACATAACCGATATTGATAAAAAGCGCGGTCGGGCGGATGGAAAAGATGTGTACTTCCTCCGGATGCTCCGGCTCAAAGAGCTGCATCCTGGATGGGCTGGACGGGGGCGCCGCCACTCGCGTAATTTCGGCATCGCCGGCCGCATAACCGCACTTGGCGCAAAATTCCGCCTCATCATTCATTACCGCGCCGCATTTGATACAAAACATAATCTTTCCAGGTCAAAATTTCCACCAGCTATCTTAATTGTAAACTACGAATTAATAAAACCGTATGTTGCGGCCATTGATGTGTCAGTAGCCCGACCGTAAGGGAGGGCGCTATTGCAAAACTGCGCCCGCGCTAACGCTTGGGCTACTGACACTGAGAAATGTTTGTGTTGAAACATATAAACAGGGATAATCATTCCCGCGACCGTATGCGATATATCGAAATAGCCCCGGCAAAACATCTGGCAAAATACGTGAAGTGTTTCTGGGTGCTTGAGCAGTCAGCGGCCCCTGCGGCCGGTGAAAGCTGCGCGCCGGAAGCGGTAATACCCGACGGCAGCATCGAGATAATTTTTAACTTGTCCGATCCCTTTCGGCGCTACCACTCAGATGGCAGTATCGAAACCCAACCGCGCAGCATTGTCGCCGGCCAGATGCGCGAACACGCCCTGATCGAGCCTTCGGGTAGGGTCAGGCTTTTTGGCATCAGGTTTCAGGCCGCCGGCGCATACCCTTTTTTCCGGTTCTCTCTATCGGAATTGACCGGCCGGATCGAAGACCTGGCCTCGGTCTGGGGACGCGGCGCTTGCGAGTTGGAAGAAAGGATAAACGAAGCTTTGTCACCGGAAGAGTGCACAGCGATCGTCGAAGGCGAGCTTGGCAGATTGCTCTTCGCCAACCGCAAATTTGACGAGATAGTGGAATCTGCGTCACAGATGATAACGGACCGCCGCGGCCGCGCCTCCATTGACGACGTTTCGAAAATATTAGGTGTCAGCACAAGGCGGCTCGAACGCCGGTTTCAACATCGTTTCGGGCTCACGCCAAAATTCTTTTCCCGGATAGTAAGATTTCAAAATCTTTTGGGCGCTTTACGCGAAGAGCGAAAAGAAGGCCTGCTTGGCACCGCGCTTTCCTTCGGTTATTACGACCAGGCGCATCTCATCCACGAGTTCAGGGAATTTTCCGGAAAAAGCCCGGCCGCTTTTTTTGCCGACGAATATCAATTCTCGCAATTTTTTCTAAGTGCTTAAATTGTAACGCCGCCGTCTCGGCGGCTGTCCTGACGACGTCCCACCCGTCAGATTCGACAAAACATGTGTGGGCGAGACGCCCACACGACCGCAGCGGGACGCTGGCGCTACTTTTAGAACTGACGTTTTTTTACAATACACTATTAGCTGACAACGTTTAGAATTCCTTTGTCAGACATCACTTAATAAAAAACGAGGAAATATGAAGACCTTAATAAACGCCACGATTTTAATTTTTTTCTCCGGCATCATTTTGTTCGCACAGGAAAAACCGTCTATCGGTTCGCTCGGCTGGATGTCAGGTTGCTGGGAATTAAACGTCGCCCCGTCAAAGATGACTATCGCCGAACAGTGGATGAAACCCGCCGGAGGGTCGATGATCGGAATGTCGCGCACGGTCAAAGGCGACAGCACACTGATGTTCGAATTCCTGCGGATCGCGGAAAACGCGGACGGCATTTTCTATATCGCGCGTCCCTCGTCCGCAAAAGAAGAAACCCAATTCAAGCTGGTTAAATGGGGAAAGACCGAAGCGGCCTTCGAAAATCTGACCCACGATTTTCCGCAGCGCATCATCTACCGCTCCGATAAAGCGGACTCGCTCTTCGCGCGCATCGAAAGCGCCGACGGGAAAAAAGGAATGGATATTCCCATGACCCGGGCCCGCTGCGAATAACACCGATCGAAATATTTGCAGAAAGAACCACCTCGGAGTTAAAGCGAAACCCCTCCTTGGTAAGGAGAATTTTGATGAGACACGGCAAAAACAGCCCGCCTGACAAGAAAAGTTGCTTAAAAGTGCGGGGTGGTTCTCTATTGAAAGCACTAATAAAAAAACGGCCAGCTTTTAACCGGCCGCGAATGTCTAAGACTAGGAGGAGAAGAACTCGTAGGAATGTGTTTTATTGGCTTACCAGGCGCATCCTGCCGTCCGGCATTTTCACGGCATAGATCGCCTTTTCATAAAGGCTTAACGGGGTAGATTCTTTCTTTTCCAGTTTGGCCAACATCGCGGAAGGAACTCGGGCGGCCATTCGCGGAGCGTTGGGGTTGCGGATCATTTCGTAACGGGCGCTGATGCGGCGCACATATTCACGGGTTTCGTTGTAAGGCGGGATCTGCCAGCCATACTTCATCACGGCGCCCTCACCGGCATTGTAACCGGCCAGCGCCAGTGACATGTCGCCATTAAAAGTATCCAGCAGCCAGCGCATGTAGCGGACACCAGCATCGATGTTCTGCTGCGGGTCCCAAATATTTGTCACGCCAAAGCGCCGCGCCGTGCCGGGCATTAACTGCATATAGCCGCTGGCGCCTTTATAAGAAAGCGCGCGGGGTTTGAAAGACGATTCCTGGTGCATTTGCGCATAGATCAAAAGCGGGTCGATGCCGTAGCGCGCACAGGAAGCAACGATATAACTGTCGATCGTGCTGTCACCGGTGGTAAAACCATGCATGGACTTTGCCGACATTTGTGCCAGACGACATTTTGTTGGAAGATGAATTTCCCGTAGCGGATTTATAGACGTCCGCCAGCGCCAGCGAATCTTCTACCCGCGACGTTCTTTGCTGAACGGTCTTTTTCACCAGCGGGTTTGCGGCCGTTTTTGCTGCATCATTTTTTGCGGAAGATGTCTTTTTTGCGGAACCGCGGGTCTTAAGTGTAGGTTTAGCGGCGGGTTTAGCGGGGGAAATGACGGTGACCCCGCCCGAGCTGAAATTATCAAAAGAATAATTTGCGCGCTGGGCCGCGGCGCAGATGCTCGAAAGTAGGACCAGTAATGAGATCGAGAAAACTTTTTTCATTTGTATTCGCCTTAGGTTTTAATTTTGGGAAATTCAAACCGGCAAAAGTTCCGGCTAATGAATTGCATTGAGTTTGTAAAAACATTGACAGCGGCGGGGTTTTTCGGGGAATATTCTTTTCACAAATGTAGAAATAAATCTTTTACTTCCACGGAGGATTTACATATGAAAAGCGTAGGACTTCTCCTACTTACCCTGTCGTTTTCTTTCGCGCTTTCGGCGCAAACTGCTGTGCCGGGAAATTCGAGCGCGGAAAATTCCGCCAACACGGCCGAAACGGCAAAGACCGCCAAAAAACGCGGCCCGGTTTTTCGTGCTACGAAAGGCCAGGTCAAACAAGCTCAGGCAATTCTCAAAGAGCGCACTCTATATAGCGGTGAGCAAACCGGAAAACTCGACGATGCGACGCGCATCGGCCTGCAGAAATATCAATTGGCGGAAGATCTCAGGATCACCGGAACTTTGAACAGGGAAACGCTGGAAAAAATGAATGTTCCATTGACCGATTCCCAAAAAGGAGTTCCGAAACCGCCAAAACCGGAAACTGCTGCTTCAGATGGCGGCAAAAAGAAGCCGCCCATTTTCCGTGCTACCAAAGATCAGATACAGCTAGCGCAGGCCCTGCTCAAAGAGAAGGGTTTTTATAGCGGTGAAGCTAACGGTGAACTTAACGAAGATACCCGTGAAGGCTTAAGAAAGTATCAAGCTACGAATGATATTAAGGTAACCGGAACGCTTAACCGTGAGACACTCCAGAAAATGAGCATCCAATTAACAGAAAAGCAGAAAGTGTTACAACTTCCACAAAATTCTTAAACAAAGTTTAACACTGCCATAAATGAATTGACAAATATAGAAGGTAAACATTACAGTATCAAGGCTTAGGTGTGTTCTTGAACCCTGGTCCGAAAAAGCCCGCGCCGGATCAGCGCGGCTTTTTTGCTTTCAAAGGACTTTACCTATAAAGTCGAAAAAGTCTCGAAGTTACATGAAAGACAGTTATCGGTAAGCCATTCGGCTTTACCTGGGAGCGCCGGCATCCTGCCGGCAAAGCGCGACTTGTTCGCGCTAAACTAAAGTAAAATAAAAGGCTTATTAGATCGCTGCGCGATCCTGCCGGCAAGATGCCGGCGCTCCCAGGTTTACTGCATCGTTCAATTTATCTGCTCTATTAATATGAGCAGTTTATGTGCAAATCTTTGAAATTAAATTGTCAGCTTAAAAGGAAGGTCAAAAAATGAGTAAATCTATCGGTGATAAAAATAACGGGGACGCGGGAGAAGATATTGCGATGACGCTGGCGGCGATCGCTTATGAAACGGGTTATGACGCTATAACCAATCTGCTGAATGCTCATGCGCCGGATTGGGAATGTGTTTGGTGGCCGGATAAAGAGGTGAACGGAAATTATGCCTACATAGCCTATAACGGGGCACAATACATAGTGGCGATCCGGGGTTCGGTGCTCAGCTTTAGCTGGGCGACATTTCAGGACTGGTTCGAGCAGGATTTTAATGTCTTCGAACAGGTCGACTGGACCTACCCGTCCAGCTCCGCAAAACCCAGGATTTCGCTAGGCGCTTCCTACGGGCTGGCAGATCTTACCAGCATGGTCATGACCGACCCAGTAAAAAAGACGCAAACACACATGCTCGATTATTTGCTGGAAAATCTGACCAGCGACTTCGATTCGATCGGGGTGGTCGGGCACAGCTTAGGCGGCGGCCTGTCAACCGTCTTTGCTCCCTGGCTTTATTACCAGATCCAGTCGGCACAAAAGCCCATTCCCATTCTGTTTCCGGTGATGACCTTTGCCGCGCCGGCGGTCGGCAACCAGGCATTCGCCGATGCCTATGACGCGACTTTCGACGCTGCCTATCGTTTTTATAATATTATCGACATCGTGCCGATGGCTTCGGCCACTATTGGCAATATGGGCTTTATGTTTCCGCCCCCGGCAGTGGCGGCCAGCCAGATCAGTGTTACCTACGACGGCATCACGGTCACACTGCAGGAAGCCATCCTGACCCTGGCGACTGCTCTGGAAGGATGGAGTGGTGGCAAAGCTCATATTATACGCAGCCCACTAACAACACCATTCAATTTAATACCTCGAAGCATGTTTGCCCGGTGGACACTAAAGATTCCCTGATAGACCAGTGGTTCGAACAGGCTAGCTGCCAGCACAGCCGCTGCACGTATTTGACCTATGCGGGCGCTAAGCCGTTTAACTGCGACTGATAAAACATCGAGTAAGTTATCGCTAAAAGACAAAAGCGGCCGTGAGATCATTTTCTTGCGGCCGTATTTTTTCTCAGGTCAGTAGCGCTTGCGTCAGCAAGTGCGTTGCTTGCGGCTTTTACGCATCTGCTAACGCAGACGCTACTGACATAGCCGGATGGCGCTCCCAGGCAGCGGCTGGCAGCCATCAGATTGTTAATTTTGGACAACGGTGATCGCTTTGTGTTCGTAAGTGTCTTTGTGGTGAAATTCTCTTTTTATGTTTTTAGCGTGAGGCAGGTGGTTCCGGTCTTTTTTTGCCGCTAATGAAACAAAAATTCCCGCTCGGACAAAAACCGTTCTTCACCTCTAGCTCCTCTTCAGATATTCTCTAGCCGCACGGTCTTCCGGCTGCCGCTCGACCGCCGCTCTTTGAATTCCAAAATTCCCAAAACCGCGTTGCAAAAACGTTTCAGGTGTTTCACTTTGGCTCCTCGCGGGTGAAACAGAAACACTGTTCCAAAAGCGTTCCGGTGTTCCATTTCCGCTCGCCGAAGTGGAACGGAACACCACTAGGGAAATTTTGGCAGAGCCGCTTGGAAATTAAATAGAGATAAATATTCTGCTTGACAAACTATTTACAGAAGAATATTCTACAAATGGCGGATAAATAAGAATGATTAATGAAACTGATAAGCAAATTCTTGAGATCATCCAGCAGGATGCCCGGATCACTAACGCCGACATAGCCCGGCAGGTAGGTTTGGCGCCTTCAGCGGTGTTGGAGCGCGTACGCAAGCTGGAAGAGCGTGGATTGATCCGCGGTTACTCCGCGGACATCGATCCCCGGCAGGTAGGTTTTGGCCTGACGGTGTTTGTTTCCGTCCGCACCAGCGATTGCGCCAAGGTCGAGGGCGCCTTGTCGGCGATCCCCGAGGTTCTGGAAGTGCACGACGTAGCGGGCGAGGATTGTTACCTGCTCAAGGTGCGCACCAAAGATACCGAAGAGTTAGCAAAACTCCTGCGCGAAAAAATTAAGCCTATTCCGAATGTTTTGGGTACGCGCACCACGGTCGTCTTAAAAACCTTTAAGGAAACGACGGCGCTGCCGCTGGACCGGATCGTTTCGGAAAACGGAAAGAAGGAAAACGGAAAGAAAAGGAAGTAACTAGAGAGATGAGCGAACAAGCGGGAAGCAATTTAAATAACAGGCGCAATCTTATTTTACTGATCGCGGCATTTGCGGCCGTTTATATTATTTGGGGTTCTACCTATCTCGCCATCAAATACGCGATCAAAACGATGCCGACATTTCTGATGGCCGGATTTCGATTTACCATCGCCGGCGGCTTACTCTATCTCTGGGAAGGTTTTCACCGGGCTATGAAAAACCGAAACTCGTTCATTGGCACACCAGCCTGATCGTAGGAATCCTTTTATTGGCGGGCGGCAACGGCGGCGTGGTCGTCGGTGAACACTATATTCCGTCCAGCCTGACCGCGCTTTTGATCGCCACCACACCGTTTTGTATAGTGCTGCTCAACTGGATTTTTCTGCGCGGACAGCGTCCGAATTTTCTGGTTTCGGCCGGGCTGTTATTAGGATTTGTCGGCGTCTTGCTGCTCTTGCCTAACGGCGCGCCGGCCCCCGGCTTTACAGTGACCACCGGCGAACAGCTTTTCGGCACGGTATTGATACTCGCGGCATCGCTTTCGTGGGCGATAGGTTCGCTCTACGGCACGCGGGCGCAGGCGGCAAAGTCGCCGATCCTTGCTTCGGGAATGCAGATGCTTATGGGTGGTATCGTTCTGCTGCTGATGGGAACTTTCGCCGGCGAATGGTCACGTTAAACCTCAGCACGATCTCTACGCGTTCATGGTTAGCGCTGGCCTATCTGATCTTTGTCGGGGCGATCGTGGCATACACGGCCTATAGCTGGCTGCTGAAAAACGCGCAGCCCCGCCATGGTTTCACCTACGCTACATCAATCCAGCTATCGCGGTTTTACTTGGCTGGCGGTCGCCGGTGAAACACTGACCGGACAGACGCTTTTCGGAGCGGCGATTATCGTCGGTTCCGTTGCGCTGATAACTTCGCAAAAGAAAAAGCCCGCCGTGATGGTTGTGGCGGCTGCGACGGCGGAAGAAAAGGATTTGCCGAAGGAGGCCATAGGCGGCGGCAACATTTCTACCGCCCGTGCTTAGAACAAAAACTTACAGGAACAGGAAAGCCCGGAGATTTTTCTCAGGGCTTTTTATTTACATTACAGGCCAGGATCAGGAAGCGGCCTGCGTTTGCACCTTTTGTTCTTGCAGTAGTATGCAGTGCTGGGATGGCAATCATTATCCGTATGGCAATAGCCGAACGAGTCTTCGATGTCTTCGTCACCACTTGAGGTATTTTCCAACGCGATGCCTCCGGTTAAAAGCAAGGTTGCTATCAGCAATTTTGCGAACAACATAAAATTTAACTCCTTAGTGGTTTTTAGGTTCCGATGAGAGGGTAAATTTTAAAGGCCAGGCGTTTATAGAACGTCTTTAACACAAATGGAAAAAGCGCGGCTATTTAATTAGCCGCGCCTTTAAATTAGAATGCCGGACGACCCTAGCTCAGCATCTTTTCGATCACGCCATAGCTGGCTTCGAGCGCTTCCGCTAATTTCCCGGGCTCGGTGCCGCCGCCTTCGGCCATGTCGGCCTTGCCGCCGCCGCGTCCGCCGACTATCGCCGCGATCTCTTTAATAATATTTCCTGCTTGAACTTTTGCGGTCAGGTCGTCGGAAACGCGCGCGATAATCGAAACCCTGTCCGGCTCCTGCACGCCATCGGTAGTTTTTCCGGGCACGACCTGGCCAAGAATTATTACGCCTGTCTTTAGCTTGAAGCAGCGTGTCGGACAGGTGGCGCATACCGCCTTTGTCCAGGCCTTCGACGACTTTGCGAAGACCTGAACGCCCGCCACGTCCCTACCTTCATCGGCGCCCCCTGCGCCGCCCTCTGGAGAAAGAACGCGCCCGAAGCGATCTTGAGTTTTAGCTCGTCCATTTCCTTGCGCGTGCGTTTTAATTCTTCCTGTAATTTTTCGATCGCGATAGGCAGTTGATCACGCTGCGTTCTTAAAGCGCCCAACGAGCGGTCGATCAGTTTTTCATCCTCACGAAAACGCTCAAAGGCATCAAAGCCCGTGATCGCGCGAATGCGCCTTACGCCCGATGCGATCGCTTCATCCGAAGTTATTTTAAAGCTGCCGATATCGCCCGTCGCCTTCACATGCGTACCGCCGCAAAGTTCTTTGGAAAACACGCCTTCGCCTACGCTCAACACGCGCACGGCCGAGCCGTATTTCTCACCAAACAGCGCGACCGCGCCGCTATGCATAGCTTCCTCGATGTCCATCACGTTCGTATTGACGGACAAGTTTTGCAGAATGTGATGATTGACCAGATTTTCGATCTCGAAAACTTCCGTCTCGGTCAGCGGCTGGTAATGCGTAAAATCAAAACGCAGGTAGTTGGGGGCGACCACCGAACCCGCCTGCTTTACGTGCGAGCCGAGCACTTCCTTTAGCGCTGCGTGGGCCAGGTGTGTGGCCGTGTGATTACGTCTGGTCGCGTCGCGCTTTTCCACGTCGACCGTTGCCGTGACCGTATCGCCGACCTTGATAGAACCGCGCTCGATCTTTGATTTGTGCAGGATCACTCCGGTAACGGGTGAAAAAGTATCGAAAACTTTGGCAGAAGCGCCCGCGCTTCCGCTACTGATTAGAGTACCGGTATCGCCTACCTGCCCGCCGGACTCCGCATAGAAAGGAGTATTATCGAGCACTATCAACCCTTCATCACCCTCGCTCAGTTCCTCTACCTGCGCGTCGTCTTTCACCAGCGAAATAACTTTGGCATTTTCGACCTCGGTCTTTTCGTAACCGTGAAATTCATTCTTGCCGGTTGATCCCAGAACGGTCGCGTAGATCGGATTGATCTGCTCATTACGCTGTGTTTTGCCGATGCCGCTTTGCGCCTGCAGCTCTGCTATTGCGGCATCGAAATTTTCATTAAACTCTTCTTCAGATACTTCGATGCCGCGTTCTTCCAGCGCAATGCGTGTCAGATCGCGCGGCGTTCCATAGGTATCGTAAAGTTTCGCAAAATCTTTAAAGTCAGGTGCAGACTTTTCTTTGAAAAGCTCATCCAGTTTTGCCAACCCGACTGTCAGCGTATTTCCAAATCTTTCTTCTTCCAGCCGCACCATTTTGCCGATGAAATCCCGTTGGGCCTCGAGTTCGGGATAGGCTTCGCGCATTTCGCCTATGACAAAGCTGCAGATCTCGTGAAAGAACTCGCCCTTAAAGCCGAGGTGTTCGCGGCCGTGGTAGATCGCGCGGCGCATAATTTTGCGCAGCACATAATTGCGGCCTTCGTTACCGGGCAAAATGCCGTCCGCAATGGCAAACGCCGTCGAGCGCGCGTGATCGGCCACGACGCGCATAGCAAAGCCTTCAGGTGAATCGTACACATTATTTTTTCCCGAAAGCCGGGCGGTGAAATCAACTATTGGCCGCATCAGCGAAGTTTCGTAGATCGTACTCTGGCCTTCCATCACGGTGGTCATGCGTTCCAACCCCATTCCGGTATCAACAGAAGGCGCGGGCAATAGTTCCAGCTTGAACTCGCCGGGCGCGGTTTCCGTGCGGTTGTACTGCATAAAGACCAGGTTCCAGATCTCGACGGTGGTATCGCCCGGGCCATTCACCCAAGACGCGTTATTGTCCGCGCTTTCCGGGTCGTCGCCCAGGTAATAAAAAATTTCCGAGGACGGGCCGCAAGGGCCAGTGTCACCCATTTGCCAAAAATTATCCTTGCGTCCAAAAGGGAGGATGCGTTCGGGATTGACCCCGACTTTTTCCCAGAGCTCCCGTGCCTCATCGTCGGCGCCAACTTTGGAGTCGCCTTCAAAGACCGTGAACCACAAGCGCCGTTTGTCGAGGCCTAATTGATTGACCAGAAAATCCCAGGCGAAGTTGATCGCGTCTTCCTTGAAATAATCGCCGAAGCTGAAATTACCCAGCATTTCGAAAAATGTCAGGTGGCGGGCGGTCCTGCCTACCTCGTCCAGATCGTTGTGCTTACCCCCGGCGCGCAGGCATTTCTGCGCCGTCACGGCGCGCGTGTATTCGCGTTTGTCGTTGCCGAGAAAAACGTCCTTGAACTGGTTCATTCCCGCGTTAACAAAAAGCAAAGTCGGGTCGTTCGCCGGCAGCAGCGGCGAAGAGTGAATTATCTTATGCCCCTGTTTCTCGAAATATAAGAGGAATTTATTTCTGATCTCGTGTCCGTTCATATAGTAAAAAGAGAATTTTATCACAAAGGCTTTGTAAAAGAGATTTAGGCGGGTTCGTTCGGAATAGATGATAAGTGATAGATCATAGATGAGAGATCGGATCTATCCGTTATCATCCATCCTCTTTCATCTATTCCGAAATAAAAGAGGGTAGAATTTTTTTCTTTGCACTCTCAAAAAGCAGCCAGACAAACATAAAAAGAAGTACCAGTTTTAACTCTTCCATGGGTGTCCCGCCAAATAAAGCCTGACTATAGAAATACACCTGCTGGCACACCACCGACGACATCACCAGCAGCCCGAATATTTTTGTCTTACCGCGGCTGTCCGTTAGCAGCATTGCGATACACCAGAATATGAGCGGCAAACCCAGCGCGCTTTCCAGCCGCTGGCCCAATAGCTGAAACGCCAGGTAAGTCAGAGCATCGTTTTGCACTATCAAAGCTAATGCCTGCAAGAGAAAGACCACGGCCAGCGCTCCCATTGAAACGGAAGCTGCCCAGGTAATCCACATTATTCGCCGCGGTGTTTTAAAATCGAAAACGGCCAGCGCGATAAAGATCGAGCCGGCCGCAAGAATAAAGTGGATCACTATTTCGATCCCGTTTTCGAAAAGCATTTGATAAAGCACCGCGACCGGCAGCAGGGACAGGAAAACGGCTGCGCCTAGAATTCCGCGCGGTGATCTCATCTCAAACGTCTCCTTGTTGGTAAATTTCTTCGATAACAGACTCGCCGAAAGAAAAGTCGCCGCATGTCCATTGCCATTTTTCGTGCAGGCGGATACGCCCATCGGGCAAAATTTCCGGCGCGGATCCGCATTTTCCCGTCATCAGTTCGCCGCGGACATTTATGTGCTGGTAGCGCATGTCGAGCTCTCCCGCTTCGTTACAAATTGCGATCAGTGTTCCGCGCACGATCTCGCCGCCGCTATATTCTGCCCAGACAATGTTTTCTTTTTGATGATAATGAAAAACGGTTTCTGAGCCGGCCTCGCCGGTTCCGGAGTTTTGTATGGAAATAAATTTTTTGCCGTTATAATTCATTTTCCATCTCGTTCTTGGCGATCTTGTCCATTTTTTCGCGCACCAGCTCGTAATTAAAACCGCGCCGCATCAGAAAATCGAAAAACTTCTTGGCATCCTCGCGGCTCTCGGGTTTTCCGCGTGTCTTTAGACGCGAGGCGATCGCGCGGTCGATGAGTTCAGATTCGGGAGTGTCGGTATAGGCCTGTTTGACCGCCTGGTCGATCGTTTCTTTATCGAGCTTCTTTCTGATCAAACTTTGGCGCAGGCGTATCTTGCCGACGGCTTTTTGCCGCAGCTTTGACGCGGCCAGGTCGAGCGCCAGCCGCCCGTCGTCAACATAACCATAGGACGAAAGTTTTTCGATCACTTCATCCACGGTCTTTTCGTCCGCCCACACCTTTTCCAGCAGGCGTTCGCGTAACTCTTTTACCGAGCGCGGTTTATAAGTCAGCAAACGGATCGCGCGGTTCATTATTTCCGTGCGTGCCGCTTGCGGATCGCGAGCTACCCTGGACTCGTCGTCTTCGCCGCGTCCGGCGCGTTTTTTCCACTTTTTGTACACTGGGCAAAGTTTCTCTTAAAGCGGTTTAGAAAGCAATAGGCATGAAGAAAAGAATTTTAACCACGAAACATACGAAATTGGAGCATCAGTTTAGTGCGTTTTAGTGTTATTTCGTGGTTTCAGCTTTTTGTCATAATAAAAGACCTCTAATATGTAACCAATGGACGGATTTTTAATTATCGATAAGCCCGAAGGTTTTACTTCGCACGACGTAGTGGCCAAGGTGCGCAAAATTTTAGGGATAAAACGCGTCGGGCACACCGGCACGCTCGACCCGTTTGCGACCGGCGTGCTGGTCATCATGGTCGGGCGCGCGACAAGGCTGGCGCAATTTTTGGACAAAGACCGAAAAAGCTATCAGGCGCTGATGCGGCTGGGGTTTTCTACCGACACCGGCGACAAGACTGGGGAGAAGAAGAACGAAGGAAAAAGGAAATTAAGGGAAATTGAGGAAAAGGAAATAAAAGAAGTTTTCGGCCGTTTTATCGGTGAATCTAACCAGACGCCGCCGATGTATTCCGCCAAAAAGATCGAAGGGAAAAAACTTTACGAGCTCGCGCGCCAGGGTGTTGAAATAGAACGAAAACCGGTGCGGATAAAGATCTCGCAGCTCAAACCCGTTCCGCGCGAGGACGGTGAAATTTTTTCTTATAACGAAGATGGGACGGCCGATCTTTCATTTGTCGTTACCTGTTCCGCCGGAACGTATATTCGCGTGCTGGCCGAAGACATTGCCAAAGACCTCGGCACGTCTGCCCACCTGGTAGAACTGCGCCGCACTTCGGCCGGGGCGTTCGATCTCGCCAAAGCGATTACTTTGGAGACCCTGGCCGAAATGAAAGAAAAAGGCGGGCTGGGCAGAGTACTGCTGCCGCTCGAAGCGGCCGTGCCAAATATGCCTGAGATAATTCTGTCTCCCGAAGACACCGGACAAATTTTGCACGGAAAACAGATCACCGTTCTCGAACGCTTCAAAGAAGGCCAGCAGGTGAAACTGCTCGATGCCCGGCGGCGAATGATCGCCATCGCCGCCTATGACCCGGCGACAAAAAAATTACAACCGCAGATAGTTTTTGTTAATGCGGGCGAGTAGATTCGTGATAAATTTATGCTGTAACAGTAAGCTGCAGGAGGCAGTATGAAAAAGAAATACATAGCGGCCGGGATCGGCGGCGCTATCGGAGCGGTCATTGCCTGGAAATTTGCCACGCGGGCCGACACCGTCCACTGGGAACAGGCGGCCGGCGATATGCATCATGCCGACAGGTCGGCTTTTGCCGAGGTCGACGGCCTGCGCGTTCACTACCAGGAATTTGGCGAGCCGACGGCTCCGGTGATGCTGCTGATCCACGGCTACAGCGCCTCGACCTTTACCTGGAAAAGCGCTGCGCCGATGCTGGCTGACGAAGGTTTCCGCGTCATCGCGGTAGATATGATCGGTTTTGGTTTTTCCAGCAAGCCGGGCTGGTTTGATTACACCATCCAATCACAGTCGCGCGTTATCGAAAGATTTATGGACCGCCTGGGTATCGGCAGCGCCCTGGTCGTGGGAAGCTCCTATGGCGGAGCGGTCGCGGCAATGCTGACGCTCGATTACCCGGAGCGCGTTTCCAAACTGGTGCTGGTAGATGCCGTCTGCAACGACGAGGCGCTCAATAATCCGCTGGTGCCCATCGTAAAGATGCCTTTGCTGGGCGAGCTGCTGGGCGCTTTTCTGGTCGATTCCAAAGCCTTTGTTCGCAGCCGTATGCGCACTTCTATGGCCCGGGGCAATCATCATATGATCACCCAGGAGCGGGTAAATAGCGTTCATCGCCCGCTGCACGCGGCGGACGGGCATAATTCGATGCTTCACAGCGTGCGCAATTGGCACGCCCAGCGCATCGAGCACGACGCGCATTTGATCTCACAACCCACCCTGCTGATCTGGGGTGAAGACGACATCGTCATCCCCCCGCACAACGGACGCCTGCTGCATAGGCTGATACCTGATTCGCGCCTGGTGATGTTCAAAAGTTGCGGGCACGTTCCGCACGAAGAATGTTCTACGGATTTTGTAAAAGTAGTGAGCGAATTTTGCCGGACCCAAAAGCTGGAGCCGATGAGCAATGTGACATCGATCTCCGAGGCGAAGGAGTCAAAGGCGAGTTAAAACCGGTTGAGGTCAGCTAACAAGCATTTCACTTTTGTTTCATTGGGGTGATGCAAGAGTGAAAGAACTGAAACACTTTTGCAACGCGGTTTTGGGAGTTTTGTAATTCAAAGAACGCCCGTCGAGTAATGGCGGGAAGACTGCGCGGTAGAAGAATATATGAAGAAGTGCGGCTGGTGAAGAGCGGTTTTTGCGTGGCCGGTATCATTTGTATCATTTACGGTAAAAAAAGACCGGAACCACCCGCCTCACACCAAACACACGAAAGAGAATTTTCACCGCAAAGGCAGCGCAGAACACAAAGCGATCAACCGCGTCCAAAGTTTCACATTATCAAGAATTAATGATCAGGGAAGAAGAGCCGGAGAGAACCAAGAGCGGGCGGGGAGCATCCCTTCCGGACCTGCAAATTTTACTTACTTGAATATCTATTACTATCAGGCGAGCTAAAACTTTCGAATCTCATCATGAAATGTTCTTAGTCTCGTAGAGACGTCATATTTGTAGCAACGAGTTGTAGAAATGATTTATTGAGTTCCGCAGGAACGGACAGATGTCGCTCCTAACGGAGCTTAGGATCATTTAAATGTCTCTATTCTACAAATATAACGTCCCTACGGGACTTTGGAAGTAAGAGCGGGCGCAAGCAACCCTTCCGGACCTGCAAATTTATTTACTTGAATTTTTATATTTATCACGCAAGCTAACCATCTCGCCATTCAGGCTTTATCCGCTTTTTCGGTGATGTGGCAGCGCGGACATGTGAGTATTGTTTTCGCTGCATCCTGCCAGCGGGCGAGCGCCAGATTTGAAAGGCGGGGCTGTTTAGATTCGGCCTCGCCTTCGCGCATTATGCGGTTCAGTTTATCGTCTGTGGAGATTTCAGTCTCTGAGAGTTCCGCTTCACAGCGCTTGCAGATCCAACCAAAACCTTCGTTATAAAAATTATCTATTTCCATCATTAAACCCAGGAGCGCGGACGTCCCGTCCGCAAAGATCGCGCAGCGATCTAAACATCAGCGCGACAGATCGCGCTTTGCGGACGGGACGTCCGCGCTCCAAAGTTAGCATAAGCGGAAATTTAGAACGTGCGTCTGTTTGTCCGCTGTTGCTGCTGTCCCGCCGAATCGAACAGGCGCACCGGAAGGTTCACGGTTTTGCCGTCGCGGTAGACCTCTATTTGGACCGTGTCGCCGATCTGCTTTTTATCCAGCAGGCGGAAGAGGTCGTCCTGTCCTTTTATTTTCTGGCCGTCCATCCCGGTGATGATATCGCCGAGGATTACGTCACGGCTGGCGCCTTGCGAAAGCCCCTTGAGGCCGGCTTTCTCGGCCGAACCGCCCGGCGCTACCCGTACCACCAGCAAACCGTCTGCGATCGGCAGGCTGGCGCCGTTGTCCACCAGCCGGTTGACGTCGCGCGTGTCGATCCCGAGCTTCGGACGTTTTACTTCGCCGAACTGGAGTAGCTGCGGCACCACGCGTTTAGCGATCGATACGGGAATGGCAAAACCCACGCCGACCGAACCGCCCGCGGGTGAAAGTATCTGGGAATTGATGCCGATCATGCGGCCGAATTTATCCAGCAGCGGCCCGCCGGAATTGCCCGGGTTGATCGAAGCATCGGTCTGAATGGCGCCCTCGATCAGGCGTCCTTGCGGGGCCGACTGGGTCGGGCGTGAACGGATCGGGCGCTGCAGGCCTGAGATAACACCGGTCGTCAATGTCCTGTCCAGGCCGAACGGATTTCCGATCGCCAAAACTTTCTGCCCGACGGTAAGCGCGCCGGAATCGCCGAAAGGAATTACGGTCAATCCTTCTGCCGGCGTTTCGATCTGGATCACCGCCAGGTCGGTGTCGGGATCGGACCCGACAAGTTTCGCCGGATAGACCTTTTCCCCGCCAAAACTGACCGTCAGTTTCGAAGCGCCTTCGACCACGTGATAATTGGTCAGGATATGGCCCTGGGCATCGATCACCGAACCGGAGCCCGAACCGCGGCCTTCCTCTACGTCGCCAAACCAATTTTGCACATACGAGGTTGTGTTGATGAACGCCACACCCGGTGAAAGCGTCTTATAAACTTCGATACTGTTCTTCTCATCGCTGACCGTATCCGGATTTGAGATACCGGCCGGAGACTCAACTGAAAGTGTCGGCTCACCCGCCTCTGTCGGCGAAGCCGAAATAAAACTCTTTCCAAAATTACTCAGGCAGGCCACCGTTCCGGCGGCGATAAATGCCGAGGCAAATGCGATCAGTATGACCTGTCGCGCGCTAAGCTGATAAACGGTCGTTTTTGACATAATTAATACTCCTAACTTCTATAAAAACGGAACATCTCACTAAGATGATTTTAAGACAAACCCGCGTTGTTTGTTAACTTTATCAGGTTCCTTATTGCAGGATAAGATACGAATAAAAGATACCGCCGGTTTCAGCGTTTCTTTAGCCAAATTAAGGGTTTTGATGAGATTAAAGGTTTTGCCTCTAAAGTCTGGTAATAGCATTTATAAGAGCGGGCGCAAGCAACCCTTCCGGACCTGAGAGGTGTCCCGGCTTTTAAGGTAAACATAAGATCTAAATAAATTTGCAGTCAGGAAGGGCCGCTTGCGCCCGCTCTTATAAGTTATCAAATTAGCTGTTTGAATAAACAAAAGAAGGCTTAGGGATAAGCTAAAATTGAAAGGATTCGATTAAATGGATTTGAACGGAAATGGATCAGATAAGGACGAGATCGGAACGGCCGGCGAGAAAAGAAAGATCACCGGAAAAGAACTGTAGAACGACTTCCGGGCCGTAGCCGACCGCGGAAAGCCCTGTCAAACCGTGGATGATCATCAAACCCAGATAAGCGCCGAGCGCCACTGACAGCCCGTAACGGGCTACTTTGCGATTTCCCCAAAGGGCTACTACCGCGACGGTCAACCCACCCATCAGGATCTTTACGGCGAGAAAAGGAGCATCGCCGATATCGAGCAGGCTAGCCATCAGTACATTAGCTTCTGTTGCGACCCCCGCCCTGACCCAGACGATCGTAAGCAATGCGTCAAGCAGGTTAAGCGCAAAAAGAAGAAAGCTAGCTCTCAGTAATCCCATAAGGAAACCTCAAAGTAAAATTTCGATGTTCCTGCTAACTAAAACGTTCACCTAAGATATCAGATCCGAACGTTTACCGGCAGGAACTGGCCGGGTTTGATGTTCTATTAAAGTGCTAAAACCCGAAAAATTTCAAGCATTTAGCGGAGAAATTTGATAAAATTTCTAGAATAATTCTGAAAGCCTTACAAGAGAGTAGATTAAAAGTTGTTTAACCTTTTTTATTAGGGGAAGTTTGGAAATTGGGCAACGAATAATTACGGCGCTGACGTCTGAGACGTCGATGATGAGGCTGCGGGCCGGCGCAGGGTAAAGTAGTTGCCGAAAATTGGATTTGAAGGCGAGAAAGGAAGTCAAAATGAACAAAATTCTAAAAAATAAAAACTTTTTAGCTGTATTGATCGCAATAACTTTAACCGTAGGCCTAAGCGGCTCGGCCGCCGCACAGGTAAAAAAGAAACCGGTGCTGAAGAAAACGGCCGTCAAAAAGGTGGTTGCCAAACCGGCCATAAAATATTACACGGTACCGGTGGGCGAAACATTGCACGTCCGCATGGACCAGACGCTGAGCTCGAAAACGGCCAGGATCGGCGACACTTTTACTACCACGGTCATCGATCCGGTCTATTCTTCGACCGGCGTCATCGTTATTCCGCAGGGCAGCAAGATCGTGGGCCGCGTTGATCAGGTCAAAGCCGCCGCCAAGGGCGGAAAGCCCGGCGAGATCGATGCGACATTTGTCGAGCTCAGGCTGCCGAACGGCACCAAAAAGGTGATCAGCGGTTCACTGACGGATCTGGATACCAAGAAAGGTAAAAGTGATTCGGAAGGAACCGTGTCGGGCGATAAAATGGGCCACCGCAAGATAATTTTCGGCGGCGGCGGCGGCGTTGGCGGAGCTGTTTTGGGTGGTGCGGTCGGCGGAGGCAAAGGCGCCATCATCGGCGGCATTGCCGGCGCGGTTGGCGGCCTGATCGCGGAAAATCAAACCAAAGGCGAAAACGTCGAGGTCAAACCCGGAACCGAATTCGGCGTGTATCTTAACAAATCGGTTTCACTGCCCAAGTTTGCCGAGGTCGGCAACTAAAGCGCTTTTCATAAACTTAATAAAGACGCCGGCTAATCCCGGCGTTTGTTTATTCCTCAAAGAAACTTGGCGGTAAACCTGGGAGCGCAGGCATCCTGCCTGCAAGCGCGGCTTGCCGTGCTAACCGGTGATAAATAAATGGAATTTTAGATTGCTGGCGCAATCTTGCAGGCAGGATGCCTGCGCTCCCAGGAAGAGCGCGCTATTTCCTTTTAAAATCAAATTGTCCCACTACAAAAATCTTGTCTTCCGGCAAACATCTTTGCTAACATCAAATTACAAGGTTAAATCATAAGGTTTTTCCCAAAACGTTAAAAAGCACTAGCCGGTCTTTTCTTTTTTTTCGATAAGATTCTCCTAACGGATACGTGCCTGATTCTGACGCAAAGTCGGAATCGTCTGACTCCTGATTTCAGACAAAAACAGAGTCGCTTGTTACACCTGGAGCAATCAATTTTGCTGTGTTGTGTATTTAGCCGTTTCCTAAAACGAACAAAGGAGGATAACAAGGTATATGGGTGAAAAACACTCCAAACGAACCCTAAAAGAGATCGCCAATGCCACAAAAAACAGGAGAGAGCTGATCGCCGCCCGCTTGAGCAGGAGGGAACTGATCAAGATGGGCCTGGTGGCCGGCACTGGAATGCTCCTTCCGATCAAAGGACTGAGCGCGAGGTGGGCAGACCCGAATCATCGCGTTCCCCTGCATCAATCGGTAAGCCCGCCGCTGGTGCCTTTTCAGGAACCTCTCAATACGGCCATGAACGGCGGTATGCCGATCAAGGCCAAAGAAACACCGAATCCGAATCCGGCTCTGGCGCCGGTTTCCTTTAACCCCAATCCGCCGATGATCGCGCCTAATACGGGTGCCGGTGAAGGCAGGACCAGAAACCACCAGTATCCGTTCGATTTCGCTAATACCGATTTTTACAAGATCAGCCAGCAGGCCGGATTTGTTAATATCCATCCGGACCTCGATCCGCAATACATTTGGGGATTTGACGGGATAGCGCCGGGGCCGACGATCGTCGCGCAATACGGCCGGCGGGTCCTGATGAGAAATTCCAACAATCTTCCGGCCGGCCCGCCGCCGGGAGGCTTTGGGCTTAACTCAGTCACTTCGCACCTGCATAACGGGCACACGCCCTCGGAAAGCGACGGGCACCCTTGCGACTTTTACGGCACCGGCCAATTTTACGATCATCATTACCCGAACGTACTGGCTGGTTTTGCATCTACGCATGCGCCGAATGGCGACCCGAATGAAACGCTCGGAACACTATGGTTTCACGACCATCGTCTGGATTTTACTTCGCAAAATGTTTATAAGGGCCTGGCGGCTTTTTACATTTTGTTCAACTCGCAGGATACCGGAAATGAAAACACAGGTTTTCATCTGCCGACGTTTCCCGATTACGATGTTCCGCTGATGCTCGCCGACCGTCTGATCGATCCGGACACCGGTCAGCTCTTCTTTGATTTTTCCAGCTTCGACGGCATCCTCGGTGACAAGTTCATGGTCAACGGAAAGGTGCAGCCTTTCTTCGATGTTAAGGCAAGACGGTACAGGTTCCGGATACTCAATTCCGGCCCATCCCGGTTCTACAACCTTTTCCTGACCAATCCCAACAATCTGAATCAGCAGATACCTTTCTACATAATTTCTTCGGACGGAAACCTGCTGCCCAATCCGCTGCTCAAAACCAGCGTGGTCATCAGCGTGGCCGAGCGAAACGATATCATCATTGATTTCAAGGCGCTCAAAGATCTGGGCATCAGCACGGTCTACCTGGAAAACCGGATGGAGCAGGACGACGGCCGCGGGCCTGACGATGACGATCCGCTTCCGGCCGGCCAGGGAAATTACCTGCTGAAATTTAATATCGGCGAGACCGTGACCGACAACAGCGTGAACCCGGCCACAAACCCGAGTTTCTATGCGCTGCCGACGATCACCGGGCCGACCGCGGTCCCGCGCATTACCCGTACCTTCAGATTTGAACGCAAGAACGGGATGTGGGCCGTCAACGGCAAGTTCGTCGGGGTATGCAGCGATCCGCCGCGGTTCAAAGTGCAAAAAAATTCGGTCGAAAAATGGATCATCCAAAATAATTCCGGCGGGTGGGAGCATCCCATTCATATCCATTTTGAAGAGTTCCGGATGCTCAAGCGTAACGGGGTCGCGATACCGAACAACTCATTTGAATTCGGGCGCAAGGACGTGGCCCGGCTGGGACGAAACCAGACGATCGAGTTGTTTTTCCGCTTCCGTGATTTCGAAGGAAAATATCCGATCCACTGCCACAACGTCGTGCACGAAGACCACGCGATGATGGTGCTTTGGGAAATAGACCAAAACGGCGACAACAAAACGCAGCCGTAGCCGACAACGAAAGGAGAAAAGAAAATGTCTAACATAAACAGAAGAAACTTTTTTTCGTTATTAGGTGCGGCCTCAACCGGTCTGGCGATGAGCCGACGATGCCGGCGCAAACGGCAACTATGGCCGGCGCCGCCCCCCGTATCGATAATAACGACGACAAGGTCAAAAAGTTGATCGCCGCCTCGCGGGAAAAATTGCGCGAGCGGTTTTTTCCAAACGTGGAACTTACTACCCACGAAGGAAAAAGGTCAGGTTTTACGATGACCTGATCAAGGACAAGATAATAACGCTCAATTTTATGTATGCCACCTGTGACGGCATTTGCCCGACGATCACCAAAAACCTGGCGAAGGTTCAGCAGATGTTTGGCGACATGGTCGGCCGCGATGTGTTCATGTATTCCATCACGCTCAAACCTGCGCTCGACACCCCTGAGGTGCTGTACAAACACGCTCAGGAAATGAATGTAAAACCGGGCTGGCTTTTCCTGACCGGCAAACCTGAAGATATAGAATTGATCAGGCGTAAGCAGGGCTTTGTCGATCCCGATCCGGAGTTGGACAAGGACAAAACCAACCACATCGGAAATGTCCGTTTCGGAAATGAACCGATGCAACCTGGGCCCTTGCCCCGGTTTGGGTAAGCCTGAATTGATCGTGGAATCGCTGCTCTGGATGGACAGCGGCTTCAAGGCCAAATATCTTGCGCAGCGGGGAAAGATGAAAGCGGCCGAAAGCGCCCCCGTGCCGGATCATCATAATCATAAAGGCGGCGGAAAAGGAGGAAGGAAGTGGAAAGATAGATCATGATTCTGGCGATTCCTTTCTTTCTGGTCGGCATTTGTCTTCTATCGCCGCCGGGTACGTTTGCCGGGCCCGGTCGTGGGTGACCGGACGGCCGAATATACGGTCGGAAGCGGAGCTGAATTTTCCGTCTTCGACGAAACTGCTGTCTGGATCGCGAACCAATTCAGCGACACGGTAGTAAAGCTGAGCGCGGCGAACGGGAGCGTTGCCGGAACTTTCAGCGTCACGGGAAACCCTCTCGGGATCGCTTTTGACGGCAAGAACATTTGGGTCAGCCGTTATGAAGCGAATGATGTGGTAGCGCTCGACCGCGCGACCGGAACTATCGTGGGCACGGTCAAGACCGAGAAAGGGCCGGGATATCTTCTCTACAACGGAAAAGATCTCTGGGTCGTCAATCGCTTGTCTAAATCTGTGCAGAAAATAAACCCGGGAACCGGAGAGGTGACCGGCGCTTACGGCGTCGGCAAAAAGCCGGCGATGATGGCCTTTCACAGCGCGGACACGGGTGGCAAACAGCCAGAGCGATTCCGTCAGCCGGATAAACGCATCCACAGGTGAAAAAGCCGAATTTAAAGTTGCCGGCGGCCGGCGCCTTTGGCGTGGCTTTTGAGGAAGGACATTTGGGTGAGCAATTTTTTCGGCGGCACGATAGTAAGGATTCGCCCTCAGGCGTATCGAGCGGTGTTTCAAGGTCGGCGACGGCGTGGCCGGAATGTACTATGCAAATAACCACATGTGGGTCGTGGCCAATGGCGACAATTTGATCTACCGTGTCAGGCTCTGGACGGCGTGGTGGTGAATAGATACCAGGTATCGGCTTCGCCCTACGGCCCTACCTTTGACGGCCAGCGTTTTTGGACGCAGGCTTCCGGAGCAGGAAGGGTTTCCGCCGTAACCCCGGTTACATCGGATGCTCTCTCCACTCAATAACTAAACATCATATTCCGCGTCAGCGGACTGGAGGAGAGTAGCCCGGGGCTTCGGCCCCGGGTAACGAACGATCGATTTTGATAGTCAGCCCTGAAGGGGCGGCAGAAGCCTGACTTGGTTCTGCCGCCCCTTGGGGGCTGGATCATTTGGAACTTCAGTACCCAGGGTGACGCTCGCCCCACTTACTTAACGGGCCAACTACCCTGGGCTATTTTCTTTGTCCTAAGTTGGGGACTTGTTAATTTGTATATCCGAATAAACCGCTGTATCATTTCTGCAACGTCATATTAATCATAAAACCAAGGAGTGCGAGTCAATGAATCAGAAAGAGCGTGCCGAACTGCTGCAGAAACTTCACGTCAAGGGCTCACCCATTATTTTCTTTAACATCTGGGACGCCGGCGGAGCAAAGGCGCTGGAAGAAGCCGGAGCAAAAGCGATCGCCACCGGAAGCTGGTCCGTCGCCGCGGCAAACGGTTTTAGTGACGGCCAGGATCTGCCGCTCGATCTGGCGATAGCCAACGCAAAGAGAATAACGGCCGCGGTCGATCTGCCGGTCACCATCGACTTTCGAAGGCGGGTATGCGGAAGATATCTCCGCGCTCAAAGAAAATATTGCTGCCATGATCGCCGCCAGCACCGTGGGAATTAATTTTGAAGACCAGATCGTGGGCGGTGAAGGGCTTTATTCCATCGAACAGCAGAGTTCGCGGATACGCGCCGTTCGCGAAGTGGCTGATAGAGTGGACGGAGCCGGCATTCCGTTTTTCATCAATGCCCGAACCGATATTTTTCTGAAAATATTACCGGCGCCCGATACGGAAGAGTTGGTGGAAGCAGGCCGCCGCGCGCGCCAAGAGCTTATGCCGAAGCCGGAGCCAGCGGATTTTTCGCTCCCGGTATGCGCGACCCGGAATTGATCGGAAAGATGTGCGAGCTTTCGCCGCTGCCCGTAAATATCATGGTGATGCCTGACACGCCGTCTCCCAAAAAAATGGCGGAGCTGGGCGTGGCGCGTATCAGCTACGGCCCGGGCCCGTACCGGCATAGCAATGGAATTCTTAAAAGGGAGAAGCAAAGAAGGCATTTGATTATCAATAGATCAGTTTAACTGCCTCTAAATTCAGGAATGAGTAGAAATTTGTTTGAGTTTTGTTCGTGTCTTTTAGTGTGACGCAAGTGGTTTCAGATCTTAACCTTCGGAAACCAACGTCTTAAGACTGGAACCACGAAGACACACGAAACAACACGAACAAATCAAAAACCATTAACCGCTATCTTTGTAAAAACAAAAGAGGACGGTTTCCCGTCCTCTTCCTGGTTTCCTTTTTCCTAATCCTAACTGCCCAACTCGTTCAATCTTTCCACCACCTGATCGATCAGCCATTTCGGGGTCGAAGCGCCGGCGGTTACGCCTACGGTTTTTACTCCGTCCAGATCGTGCGGATCTATCTCAGCCGGGGTTTCGATCAGAAAACTTTTCGAGCATTCTTCCTGGCACACGGCAAGCAGTTTCAAACTGTTCGATGAATGGCGGCCGCCGATGATATAAAAAGCATCGACCTGCGTCGAAAGCGCGCGCGCGGCATCCTGCCTGTCTCTCGTGGCGCTGCAGATTGTGTTGATGACCTGGGTTTCGCCGTCGGTTTTTAATTTGACGGCTTCGGCGGCGTCAAAAAAAGTTTGCGCCTTGATCGTCGTTTGCGAAACGACCAGCGGATTTTTCAGTTTCGGCAGCGTGGCTACCTCTTCCGCGTCGCGCACCACAAAGGCATGCTCCGGCGCGTAGCCTTTAACGCCGATCATTTCCGGATGGTCCGGGTTTCCGATCACGATCACATGGCGGTCCTGCGCGGCGGCGCGGGCGGCGAGTTTTTGCACGCGGGTGACGAACGGGCAGGTGGCATCGACCACTTTCGAAGCCCGCTGTTCCAGATCGCGCTGCACTTCGGGCGTGACGCCGTGCGCGCGAATAACGGCGGTTTCGCTTGGCTGTATCTGCACGGGTTCGGAAATGGTCGCCACGCCTTCGCGCTCCAGGCGGTCCATTTCCTGCGTATTGTGGATCAGCGGCCCCAGCGCGCGCACCGTATCACCGGAATTGATGGCTTTTTTTCGATGATTCCACCTCGCGTTCCACGCCAAAACAAAATCCGAATTCGTCTGCTAGTAAAACTTTCATTTTTAATACTCAACTTTTCGTTAAGCCGTTATAATCTTAGCAAATGGCCGAAGTAAAGGAAAACTCAACATTTACCTGCAAATTCTTAAACGAAAGTTATTTCCAGGAGTTGCTTCAAACTTTCCTGGCGGCCTTTTCCGATTACCCGGTCCCTTTCCAGCACACCGAAGAGCAGTTTCGCCGCCATCTTTTAGGCAACGCCGTCGATCTGAATTTCTCGGTCGGGTGTTTTGCCGGCCAAAAAATGGTCGCCTTCACCTTAAACGGCTTCGGGCCGTGGAATGGCCGTCCGACCGCCTATGACTCCGGCACGGGCACGATTCCTGAATTTCGCCGCCGCGGCGCCGGCCGTGCGATGTTCGAATTTATGATACCCATTTTGTACGAACGCGGCACCCGGCAAATACTTCTGGAAGTCATCACGGACAACGAAAAAGCGGTCAATTTATACCGCGCGCTGGATTTTGAAGAAACCATCAAGTTGCTCGTCAAAAAAGCCGAAAGCCCCTCCAGTCCCAGCAGCAGCCGCTGAAATTTGAGCGCGTACGCGGAAGGCGTAAAGGTCAGAGAGATCGTTCAGCCCGACTGGAATTTACTACGGAGTTTTTGGGACGGCGAACCTTCCTGGAAAAAATTGACGGCGGCGATCGAGCGCACCCGTGAGGTGAAAAAAATAGTCGGCGCGTTTATCGAAGACAAATGCATCGGCTACGTGATATTTTCCGGCGACTCCGGAAAACTTGCCCAGCTGGCCGTGGCGAAAGAATACAGAGATCGCGGTGTCGGTTCACTGCTCTTAAGTGAGCTGCAAAAAAACACCAATGAGGAAAATTCCCTGCAGGTAATTAATCTGGATAAGTCTTTGACCGGCGCGGTCGGGTTTTTTCAGAATCGCGGATTTTCCGAAAGTTTAATTCAGTACGAAATGATAAAAATTTTAGACCGCGAAACACACGAAATGCCTTAAGTGATCGCGAGCCGCATAATTTCCGTCAAGCCACACCCGCTTTAGATAAGCTTTATATTTAATTTTCTATCAAGTCTTCGCAGACTGAGTAATCGAGTTCGCACTGAGTGATCGCGCCGCTGTAGTTGGAGTCGCAGATCGCTTCGCAGGCGATAATTCCGCTGCACATAGGATAACAGACCATATCGCGCGTCGTTTGCGCATTGCCGCAGCACTCGTCAAATATCTGCTGACATGTTTGTTTAGCATTTACCGTTGGATTGTTAAGCGCCCAGACGCCGATTAGAAGGGCTGACAATGTGAACAATTTCAGAAATTTCATGATCTTTCTCCTTTAGAAATTTAAGTCGGTGATGCTTTCCGCCAGAGAGCACTGGAAGATGCCCGGAAGACTGACAGAACGCGTTTAAGAAGAAACAATTGTTGGTTACAGGAATCGCGCTGGTTAATGTTGGTTAACGCTAATAAAATACTAACACGCGCTTATTTAATTGCACAATAATTTCCGATCCGCACCTAGATGCGGACGCTACGCGTTTTGCAGTAAGGTAATTGGTTTCACGATATTTCGATTATCCAGCGTAAGGCGATTTTCGCCCGGCTCCAAATTTATCCGAACATTCCAGGCATAGGTCTCTCTGCCCATCGCAAAGACGCCGCAGACATAGCAGGTTCCCGGCTTGAGATCGTCCGTCACGGTTGCTCCCTGCCCATTGGTAGTGAGATATCTGATCGCATTCCTGCCAAGCGCGTCCATCGCTATCCTATAAGTAAAATGAAATAACGGTGTGATGTCGGAGATCAGGGCCGCCGTATTCATAAGGGCCGCCATATATTTGTGCGGGCCATCTGGATCACTGCCTAAGATCTCATCAATATATTTACCCAGGATTCGGTCGGCATCAGGATAATGCAAATTCGGCCTCACCGGCGGAAATAACCAGATCTCTTTTCTGTATTTTTTTAAGATATCTTCGGCGCTTTTATCCAAAACATAAAGAGGCTGCCCGGTGATCGGCTCTGCTCTAGGTGTTTTGTAGATCATCTCTCCGTCGAATGCAGGAGGCGGGCCTAAAAGTAAATGCCAACTGATGGCGAGAGAGCATTTTGTGTTTTTGAGCTGTTTCACGGTTTTGGGAGTCGCGTAAGAATGCTATATTTATGTTGCTTACCGCTTTAGCGGTGAAATTGACAGGGATGCTAAAAAATATTTCCATCCCACATCTTTGAAAACGAGCATCGACATGCCACTGACCTCTACGGGCGATAAATCTTGAACTTCGCGCATAGCCATATTCAACAGAATGTGGTGTGCGGATTAAAGGTTAGCGAATTGCTCTCGCTCGGAGGCAGTTTAGGCGAAAACAGAATAAAAGTCCTGTCAAGGAGATTTTTTCTTGATGAGACACGAACAGCCAAAACGCCTAGCTGAGAAATTGTTATAAATCTAGGAGAAGCTCGGATTATCACAAACAGGTATGGCTGATGTTCTGGAAAAACAAGGTGTTAAAGCTTATCGTGGCTATGTAGCCCGTTACGAATTGGGAGAAAGAATTCCTGGAGTTCTAACTATCAAAGCCTACGCAAAACTTGCTCACATTTCCACGGACGTACTTATTGACGATGAAAGAGACTTACCCAAAGGTTTTTAAGAGCGGGCGCAAGCAACCCTTCCAGACCTGAGAGGGATTCAACCTGAATGATAAAATATGAAAGTCCGATAAATTTGCAGTCCGGAAGGGCCGCTTGCGCCCGCTTTCATAAGTCCCGTAGGGACGGAATATTTGTAGGCAAATATATTTAACAAATACCTGAGCTCGATAGGGGTGGGCATATGTCGTTTCCACGGAACTCAAGGGATTTTTTCTGATGCATAACTATAAATATAACGTCCCTGCGGGACTAAAAAGTTCAGAGCTCAAAAGATATTGGTTTAGATAATTTGTTGTGCGATAATAGTTGTGTGCAAAACTTCGCCGAAATAATCACCGTCGACCCCAATATTTGTAATGGCAAACCCGCTATTCGCAATAAGAATTGCCGTGCAAACCATCCTTGATTTTCTCGGCAACGGTGACTCCATTTTAGATATCTGGAAAATTATCCGACCTTTACGGAAGACGATATATACGCCTGTCTTAAATTTGCCGCTGATCTGGTCGAGAGAAACTATGTAATTAGACCTGTTGCGGCATGAGCGAATTTCTTGTTGAACAAACCTGCCTTTCAAAATAAAAACCTGGCAAAGCGGTGATTTTGAATTTGTCGTTTTGATAAATGATGAATGGACCGACAACGAAATTTGGGACTATGCGATTGAAAACGACTTTACAATCATCACCAAAGACTCGGATTTTTCTCACAGAATAATGATCAGTGGCGATTCTCCAAGCGTTATTCACATAAAAGTAGGAAATATGAAATTACGGGAATTGGAGAAATTCATTTTGAAAGTTTGGCGCGACGTAGAAGAACTTTGTGCAAGTCATAAACTGGTAAACGTCTTTTTCGACCGCATTGAAGTAATTAAATAATTATCTCACCGGCTCTCTTAAGATGACCGCGGCGGTTTCGCGCGCGGCTTCGGCGGCTTCGGTCGGGGATCTTTGAGGGCGGCGATCTGCAAAAGGGCTTCGCCGGTGCGGGATAATAATCTGACTAGGTCGCCTTCTTCGGCGGCGGTTTTCTCTACCAGCTCGTCCCACTCGGTCGCTTCGCTTCATCAGCCCAGAGCTCGGCGGCGGCGGCGGCGGAAAAATTCAGATCGGGCGCGGGCTCGACACCGTTTTCCCATTCGATCTCGGCGACGGCGTCGATCAACGCGGTCAATTGGCCGAGGATCTTCGTTACGCTGTCGGAAATTTCCAGTTCGCCGTAATTGCGGTCGGGTCGGCGGCCAGCGCCGCCATCAGCGCGGCCATACCGCGTGTTTAAAGTCCGGAAAACAGGCCATGTTTTATCGCTTCGCCGACCAGCAGCGGACGGTCCACGCGCACGTCGGCCAGCCATTTGCCGCTTTCGGTCACCTTTTCGCCGCAAAATCAAGGTAGCCGAAATGATCGAGCACGCGGGCGCGCTGCTCAAAAGGCGTCCAGATCCTTTCCTGTAAATTGTCGATGTCGCGCGTGATGCGCTGGATAAATTCGGCCTGCTCCCATGTCTGCCAGAGGAACCAAGCGCGAGTTTTTTATCTTCGTCCGAGAGCCTCTCAGGCACGAGGCCTCCATCGCCGCGTTAAAATTTCAGCCGCGCCGGTTTCCTCGTCACGCTCCTTGGGCAGCTTAGGCTCCTCAAGCGCGGGGTTTTTTTTCGTAAATGTCATGAAAAGCGAGTTCGAGCGATTCATCCTTGATCGGATATTTTTTGGCATAAACGCGGTTGAGGCGGCTTAAGGTAAGCGTGGCCCCGACACCGTCGTCGCGCATGGCGGAAACTTTTTCGCCGTTGATATCCAAAACCAGAAACAAACGTTTGCCGCTTTTTCCCTGGCTGACGACGCGGCCTTTTTCCACCACCTGCTACAGCCAGCGATGGCGGATCTCCGCGCGCGTGACCGGAAGTTTTTCCTGCAGCCTATTCCTGGCGCCGGCCTCTTCCAGCGCCATTGCATTTCCGGCGTCAGCTCAAACCGCTCGCCCTTAGTATCTCGCCGATCTGAATTTTTTTTCTTCCGCTTCGTTTTCCAGACGCATTATCTGCCGCGCCGTTTCCCGAAAGGCAAAACTTTTTTCGGCGATCTCGCGCACGCGGTCAAAACTCTTAAATGCGTCGAGCAAATTAACCAGCGACGTATAGGTCGCGCGAAAACGGCTTTCGAGAGGGTCGGGCTGGGTGCGCAGCAGATAGGCGATGCGTCCCGGATTTTGAAACCGCCCCGGCGCGGCCACCACAAAGCCGACCTTGTCTTTACCGCGGCGTCCGGCGCGTCCGGTCATCTGCTGCAGCTCGGAAGCCTGCAGAGGCCGCCAGCCGTCGTTGCCGCGCGTATCGGCATTGGTGATGACCACGGTGCGCGCGGGAAAATCCACTCCCGCCGCCACGGTCGAGGTGGCAAAGATCGCGTCGAGCAAACCGGCGGACATCATTTTTTCGATCAGCAGTTTCCAGGCCGGAATATGGCCCGCGTGATGCGCCGCCACGCCGCCGCGCACGATCATCCGGCGATGCTTGTGCCCGGCGATCTCAGGGTTACCGGTGGTAAATTCGTCGAGCAATCGTTGGCGCTTTTCTTCTTTTGCGCTCGTCAATTTGGTTCCCCTTTATCGGCCAGTGAAACTTCCATCGCGGCTTCGTCACACCGCCTGCGCGTCGGCAAAAATACGATCGCCGGCAGCAGGTTGTGCCCGCGCAGCGTCGTGATCAATTTCGATGGCGCGATTTCGGCTGGTCCAGGTTTCAGTAGCGTTCTCCCTTAAGATAAACTTTTTAGAAATAATAACAGAAACAATAGGGACATTTAATGGCGGAACTTTTCATCCGGAAATATTCAAAGACGAACATATATTGGTGACCGGCGGCGGCACGGGTCTGGGGCGCGCGATGGCGATGCGGTTCGCTTCGCTCGGCGCAAAAGTGACCATCAACGGCCGCCGCGAGGAACCGCTCACCAAAACGGTAAAAGATATCCGCGCGCCGGCGGCGCCGCCGAAGGATCCCGTGCAACATCCGCGAAGCTGAAAGCGTCGAGGCTTGCATCGGCGAGGCGGAAAACCGGCAAGGCGATATCACCCGGCTCGTAAACAACGCCGCCGGGAATTTTCTCGCCCCGACCGAGCAGCTATCTCCGAACGGTTTTGACGCCGTGGTCAAGACAAATCTTTACGGCAGCTTTTACACCACGCAAGCGTGCGGGCGGCGCTGGATCGAGCGTAAAACAAAAGGCGTGGTGATGTCGATCACGACCGTCTATGCCGAATACGGCAGCGCGTTCCTGATTCCGTCGGCGGTTTCAAAAGCGGGAATCTCTTCGCTGACAAAATCGCTCGCAGCGGAGTGGGGCTATTACGGCATCCGCTTAAACGCGATCGCACCCGGCCCTTTTCCGACCGAGGGCGCCTGGTCGCGGCTGATGGCCAGCCCGGAATTCGGCAAGAAAATGGTGGACCTCATCCCGCTGCGTCGAGTCGGCGAACACAGCGAGCTGTGCGACCTGGCGGTGTTTTTATTAAGCGATCTCAGCTCGTATCTGACCGGCGAAGTGATCACGCTCGACGGCGGCGCGAGCCTGACCAGCACGGGACAGTTCAAATTGTTTACCGAACTCCCGCGCGAACAGGTAATGGCCTGGTTTGCCATGATGAAACCGAAGAAGTAAGGCTTGTCTGGAAGATCGGGGAATAACCGGCGACGCGGTTACTAAAATCGGTGTTCCAGACAACGGCAAGCCGCTTGATTAGTAATTTTTATCCTTCACTCTCGCAGCGTAAAATTTATTGTAATAGCCGGCACTTATCGTATAATCGATCCCGCGTATTAAAATGCTTATACCGAATTGTTTGGCTCAATCTTAAATTAGAGTGTCACGGTTTTGAGAAGAATTTGAGAAGAACAGGAAGGAACGAATTCGGAGATTGACCGAGGGAACAGTAGGCGATCAGGCGAATCTACTGGCCGAGTTCGACGCAAACGTAGCTCTGTGGCAGCACGATGACATGCTCAGGCAGCAGCACAACGGGATCTTCCTCACGGTAACGCGGTACTACTCGGTTTTCTCGGTGCGGCTGCCGGCCTTAGTGCTCCCCGCGTGTATATCGGCGCCGTTACCATCGTCTTTTCGGTGTTCGCTATGTTGATCTGCCGTGTATGGCACTTCGTTCAGGTGCGCAACGCCGAATATGTGCGGTTTCGCCGCTTCCAGCTCAGGTCGATTGAGTCGCGCCTGCCTCCGATGACGACTTTTACCAATACCTATCAAGCTTTTTCAACACGAGCAAGTCTCATTCCCTGGTATGACCAGCGTTTTCGAGATCCATGATCAATGCCGGCATGATTTTACCCTTGTCGAAGGAAATCTACCGCAACTTCTAGGCTTCTTCTGGTTACTTATAGGCCTTGCCGGCAGCGCGGTAGTCGTGTACATCTTAACCCGTAGCGCCTAACAGGCACAGAAGAGGAAATGAAAGTAGAAGAAACATTAGAGCGCTGGCACGATTTTGTCGCCAATCCGAGCGCGGAAATTCTTGAAGAAATAATGGCCGACGATGTGAAATTTCACTCGCCGTTCGTCTGGAAACCGAAAGAAGGAAAAGAAGCGGCGATCGTTTTGCTCATGACGGTGGCCGAGGTTTTCAGAATTTCGGTACATCCGCCAGCTGGTGGCGGGTAATCATCTGGCGCTCGAATTCAAGCGCGGGTGGGCGGCTTAACCTGCGCGGCATCGATCTGCTCGAACTCAATTCAGACGGAAAGATCGTCGATTTCGAAGTGATGATCCGCCCGGCCAACGGGCTGCAAGCGCTGGGAATGGAAATGGCCAAACGCCTGATGCAAAAGAGCGCGGCGACGCAGGAAATGCTGACCCATAATCCATAAAGACTTATATGTTCGACGGGTTTATTCGTGAGCAAATAAAGACCAAAGAAACCGTTATCAACCTCGTCAAAGGCGGCAGCGGCTTGCCCCTTCTGCTGCTGCACGGTTACCCGCAAACTCATGCCTGCTGGCACAAAGACGCTCCTAAACTCGCCGAAAAATTACCGTCGTGTGCCCCGACCTGCGCGGCAGCGGGGACAGTGGCAAGCCGCCCGGCGATCCCGAGCATCTGGCTTATTCAAAACGCGTGATGGCCGCGGACCAGGTGGAGGTGATGCAGAGTCTGGGCTTTGACAAGTTTGCTGTCGCCGGTCACGACCGCGGCGCGCGGGTCGCACACCGGATGGCGCTCGATCATGCGGACAAGATCACCAAACTCGCGCTGCTCGATATTATCCCGACCAGCACCGCCTTTGCCAAAACTGATAAAGAAATCGCCACCGCGGCTTTCAACTGGTTTTTCTCGATCCAGCCCGATGGTTTGCCCGAGCGTCTGATCGGCGCGACCTGAATTTTACCTGCAATACCTTCTCGATCATCGGAGCGAACAAAAAACGCGCTGGCCGCGGAAGCGGTAGCGGAATATCACCGGTGTTTTGACACGGAAACAATACGAGCGACAAACGAAGAATTTCGCGCGGCCGCGACGATAGACCTCGAGCACGATGAAGCCGACAAAGAAAAGAAAATTTCCTGTCCACTGTTTTTGTTATGGAGTTCAAGCGGCATGTGGGCGAAATACGACATCATGGAAATATGGCGGGAAAGGCCGTAGATGTGAAGGGAGTGGCGCTCGACTGCGGCCACTTTCTGCCTAAGGAAGCGCCGGACAAAACGGCTGAAACATTACTTAAGTTTTTTTATGAAGTCAGAACCGGGACTGCGGTAGCGACCGGGTTTCGTAGGGAGGGAGAAACCACCCCGTCACGCCAGCGCGTGCCACCCCTCCTAACAAGGAGGGGCTGATTAACCCCCTCCGGCTATCGCCGCGGCTTATAAAATCTCTGGCGTCTTTGCTGTTTTCTTCCTTGGTCGATCTCTCGACTTCCGGATTTAATTTTTTATCTTCGCCGAGGAGCGGCAACAGCTGCAGTTCGGTGCTTAAATAAGCGGCGCGCAGTTCGACCGGGCGCGAGCCGGGGCGGACTACGACTCGGACGCTTATTCCGCGAACTTCCGAGATCCAGTTGGCAAATTCGCCGGCGTTTCCGATGGTGGCGGAAAGCAAAAAGGCGGATGCGCGGCGGCGTCAGGATGATCGCTTCTTCCCAGACGTGCCCGCGCTCTTCGTCGGCCAGGTAGTGGGCTTCGTCCAGGATGACAAAATCCGTGCGCACGTCCTCGCCGGTGCGCAGCGCGTCGAAAAGCTGGTTGCGGTAGATTTCGGTAGTGCCGACGATCAGCGGCGCATTGGCATTTTCCTTCCGGTCGCCGGTCAGAATGCCGACGTTATCCGCGCCGAACTCCAGCTGAAACTCGATGTATTTCGAATTGGTCAGGGCTTTCAGCGGCGTCGTGTACCAGGCTTTCTTTCCCGCCGCCAGCAGGCGGCGGATTTCTTCGCGCGCAATCCAGGTCTTGCCGCTGCCGGTCGGCGCCGTAACCAGAACGTCTTCTGTTTCAATAGCTTCCAGCGCTTCAAGCTGAAAATCGTCAGGCTGAAAAGGGCGCGGCTCGGGGGTTCCGATGCCGGAAAGCAGCTTGTCCAGCGCCCGGCTTTGCGATTCACCCGGCCTTCCGGATCGGCCGGTGTGGCGTCCGTTTTTTCCGCAAGTTCGCTCTTGGCGCGGCGTTCCTTACGACGGTTGATAAAGTGATCGACCGAACGGGTTTTAACGTCCCCGGGCTTTTTCCCTTTGGACTCGGCCGCGATCTCTTTCTTTTGGAGCCCTTGGCATATTACTAAATGTTAAAGGCAAAGAGGTTCAATGTCACATTGATTTTGACGAATAGGCCCGCCGGTGAGCGCTAAAGGGAGAAAATATCGGAAACTTTGAGGTTTCTAAAGCGTTTAAAAAATGATAGTATTTAGGTTTACTCTTCACAACGTTTAGAAGAGTTCAGACGTCTAAACAGGTAGTAAGCTTTAATAATTTGTCTGTTTAAACACATATTTTGCAGTAGGATATGGAAGAAAAAGATTTACAAGCGGGTAATCCGGAAACGGAAACATCAGCCCTACCTCAGAAACTCACTCCACGGAAGAACAGATAACCGCAGTGAACATGCAGGCCGCTGAGCCGGTGGCCGAGCCACGCGAAACCAATTCGACCGCGCCGTCTCCGCGTCGCTCCGCTGGCTCGAAGTGGGCCGAACGCGCGTGAGCGCCTCAGAGGAGCCGTCCTGGAACAGGGGCCGGTGAAGACATCGGGTTTTATGCGCCGCGGCGGGCTTTTCGAAGAGTACGAGATCACAAACTCCAAAGAGATGCCTTTTTTCATGCGGGTCTTTGCCGCATCGGCCTTGCTGCACCTGGTGATCTTTGCGGTCACGATGCAGCTGCCCGTGCTTGGAAACCACCTGTGAAACCACGGAGTTCACCCAGCGGCTTTGCGACACCATGTACGTCGCCAGCCTGTATCAACCCCGCGATATGATCGATCAGCCATACGATCCGACCCAGATCCCCGAGGCGATAAACGGGAAGGGGAAGTAACATTTGTTACTACCGATAGTTTTCAATACCCGGAAGGCTATTGGACGCTGCGTGATGAACTGGAAGGCAGAGTGCCCGAGGGTGGCACGGCCACCGATCCTAATATTTTTGGCACCATGAACGGCACGGGCACATCGCCTTCGCTCGATCTGGTAAATCCGCCGAGCTGCCCGGCAATAGTTCGGGCGCGATCACCGGCGGCCCGATCGAGGCTCCGACCATTTCAACCGGGCCGGCACCGCCATTTCAAAAGGCGGCGGGGGCCGAACCATTCGGCAAAGGGTACGAACGCGAACACGTCGATAGCGGGAATAAATACACCGCCGAAGGGGGCAGCAACAACAATAATGCGATCGCGCAAAACGCGAATAAACCCCCGATAAATCCGCTGCCGGAGGGCGCTTATAATAAAGCGCCGCTTTACGATTTCCGCGATAAATTGGTGGAATGGCGCGAGGCCAGCCAGAACAATTTTTACCAGCATTTCCAATATTCCATTGCCGGTAAGATAGACAAGGAAGGAAAGCTTGCCATAGATGGAAAGCCGAATTTTGTGGGCGATCCGAAAATGCAGGAGATCATAAAATCGGCGGTGGCATCTTTTAGCGATAGCGGGATGCTGAAGCTGCTAAAAGACCTGCAAAGCAAGGCCGTCAAGATCACTTTTGCGCAGGACGGAAACCAATTTCTTGTCCGGCTGGAAACCGCGCAAGGCACGGAAAAAGAAGCGAGAAGTTTGTATAGCGGGCTAAACGTCGCGCTGGAAATTGGTAAAACGCTCGTCAAGCGCGGCGCCGACAGCGAGCCCGATCCGGCAAACAAACAAAAGGAAATGACCACGCTGGAGCTGATGAAAATGGCCCAGCTTAGAAGAGAAGGTAACATAATCATTATCGACACGCCGGTTCCCAATAAGTTTGCCGAGGATATGTATCAAACTTATAAGAAGGACCTGGAAGAAAAAAAAAGTAACCCCCAGGGCATCGCCGTGAACTCTAATACAAATATGGGGCGTCTGTAAATCAGCCGGTCTCTTAAGAAAATTTTGTCCGCGAAGACGGCACTGTGTTTAAGCGCGGTGTTGTTTGGCAGCGTTTTTATGGCCGCCGCGCAGACGCCGGAGCAAGCGGAGAGCAAACCGAGAAACGCGGCGAATGACGAGAACGTCTACAACAAAAAGCCGCTGGTGGATTTTCAGCAAAAGCTGGTCGATTGGCGTAAAGACCCGCAGAATGATATTTATTCGCGTTTGCCAATATACTCTTAAGAGCCTAGGAGCGGACGGAAAACTTATTGTTGAAAAGCCCCCGGTATTTACCGGGCCGGCGGAAATACAGCAGATCGTAAAAACGGCGGTGCCGCGCTTAGCGACAGCGGAATGTTAAATTCCTGCAAGATCTGAAAAGCAAAAAGTGAAGCTTACTTGTGCACAGGATGGCAGCCAGTTTCTCTTTCCGGCTGGAAACGGACCTGGACACGGAGAGAGAAGCGAGAAACATCTTCAACGGAATTAACGTTGCGATAGAAATTGGTAAAATGCTTATCCGCGCGGAATTGAAGAAGAAACAGATCCGGCAAACAAACAGAAGGAACAAAGCACACTCGAATTATTGAAATTGACTCAGTTAAAAGAGAAGGCGGCAACATCGTCCTCGACATCGCGATGCCCAATAAGATCGCCGAGGATATGTACCAAACTTTTAAGAAAGACCTTGAGGAAAAAAAGTAACCCCACATTTCCGAGGCCAACAGCGGCAACGCAGTAAAATCAGCAACCAGACGCGCCACAACCAGATGCTTTTCCTGACGACCTTATCGGTCTACATGGGATTAGTGTTGGTCGGCTCGCCCCCGTAAGTCTTAGCTCAGGTTTTGGCGGAGACATCTGCGCCGCATATCAAGTTCGAATTAAATAAAGCCAAATTCAGCACGCAAGCTTCCTTTGAAAGAGTGCAGCTGGAAAAGGCGCGCATTTCAGCGAATATTTCAGTAACCTTCGCCAGCCGGTAAAGCTTTACGCCGGCACCACAGAATATTTCTTTCAAAATACTGCAACACGCGCGGAAAACGATCAGAATTTTGTCGTTACCCGATTGCCGCGCAGCTGAATAGACTCACTGCTCACCGTCTAGAAGGTGAGCGGTAAGCCGTGAGCAGCTTTCCTGCTTTTTAATTATCAATACAATTCACAGGTTTTCGCAGCAAGCGTCGGGCAGCACAGCTCACTGCCGACGGCTTACTGCCCATAATTATTATGAGCAATATTGCAGATAAATTTTTAACCAAAGTTTTCGGAAGCAGCAACGACCGTTTCCTGAAAAACGTAGGGCCGATCGTGGAGCGCATCAACGAACTCGAGCCTTCCATCAAAAAGCTGAGCGATGAACAGCTGCGCGCTAAAACCCCGGCTTCAAGGAAAAAGTCGCCAAGGCCGTCGAAGGCATCACCGACAAAAAAGAGCTTTTCTTAAAAGAGCAGGAAGTTCTAAACGCCATCCTGCCCGAGGCCTTTGCCATCGTTCGCGAAGGCTCCGTGCGCGCGACCGGCATGCGCCACTTCGACGTGCAGATGATCGGCGGCATGGCGCTTCACCAGGGCCGCATCGCCGAGATGCGCACCGGTGAAGGTAAAACGCTCGTCGCGACCCTTCCCTCTTATCTCAACGCGCTGACCGGGCGCGGCGGCGTTCACGTCGTCACCGTCAACGATTATCTCGCTTCGCGCGACGCCGAGTGGATGGGCCGGATTCACCAATTTCTGGGCCTGAAGGTCGGCTGTATCCAGAACGACATGGACGACTGCGAGCGCAAGGAGGCCTACGCCTCCGACATCACCTACGGTACCAACAACGAGTTCGGCTTCGATTATCTTCGCGACAATATGAAGTTCGACGTCGAGTCGCTCGTCCAGCGCGATCATTACTTTGGCGTCATCGACGAGGTCGATTCGATCCTGATCGACGAGGCGCGTACGCCGCTTATCATCTCGGGCGCGTCCGACGAGGCGACCGACAAATATTACACCGCCAACGAGATCATCCCCAAGCTCGAAAAAGGCCACAAGGACGAGGAAACCAAGGTAACCACCGGCGATTATCTTCTCGACGAAAAGAACCACTCGGCGGTGCTGACCGAGCAGGGCGTCACCAAAGCCGAAAAACTGCTGGGCGTCTCCAATCTTTACGATCCGGCCAATATGGACCTGCTCCATTGCGTCGAGCAGGCCTTAAAGGCCCACACGCTTTACAAGCTCGACCACCATTACGTCGTCCAGGAAGGCGAGGTCATCATCGTCGACGATTTCACCGGCCGCCTGATGCAGGGCGCCGCTGGTCCGACGGGCTTCACCAGGCCGTCGAAGCCAAGGAAGGCGTCAAGATCGAGCGCGAAAACCAGACCCTCGCCACCATCACACTGCAGAATTATTTCCGCATGTACGAAAAGCTGGGCGGCATGACCGGTACGGCCGAGACCGAGGCCGAGGAATTCGCGCCACTTACAACCTCGACGTGATCGCCATCCCGACCAATATGCCGATGGTCCGCAAGGATGGTTCGGACATGATCTATCGCACGATCGCCGAAAAATGGGACGCCGTGGTCGAGGAGATCAAGGAGCTGCACGAAAAAGGGCAGCCGGTTCTGGTCGGTACGGTTTCGGTCGAAAATTCCGAGCTGGTCGCGCGGAAACTGCAAAGATCAGTGTTCCGCACAAGGTCCTGAACGCCAAATATCACGAGCAGGAAGCCGAGATCATCGCCCAGGCGGGCCGCAAAGGCGCCGTCACCATCGCCACCAACATGGCCGGCCGCGGTACCGATATTTTGCTCGGCGGCAACCCGGAATTTCTCGCCCGCGATTACCTGAAGCGGCAGGAGATCAACCCGGACGAGGCGACCGAAGAGCAGTTTGAGGAAGAATTGGAAAAGGCAAAACGCGTCGTCGCCGAGGAGCACAAGGAAGTGTCGCCGTGGGCGGCCTGCACATCCTCGGCACCGAGCGCCACGAATCGCGCCGTATCGATAACCAGCTTCGCGGCCGCGCCGGACGCCAGGGCGACCCCGGTTCGTCGCGCTTCGTTCTCTCGCTCGAAGACGATCTGATGCGCATCTTCGCGGGCGACAAGGTCCGCTCGATGATGGAATGGCTCGGGATGGAAAAAGGCGTGGCGATCGAATCGCGGACCGTTTCCAAGCAGATCGAGCGGGCGCAGAAGGCGGTCGAGGCGCGCAACTTCGAAACTCGTAAACACGTCCTCAAATACGACGACGTGATGAACCGCCAGCGCGAGACCATCTACGGCCTGCGCCGCCAGCTGATGTTGAGCCCGAGACATCGCGAATACCTGCTCGGCGAATCAGGCGTGCCAAGGACCTGCTGGGCGATCTGACCGACATGTTTCCTGAACCCGAAGGTCAGCCCGGATACCTGGGACGTCGACACCTACGCGGCCGAGATCGAGAGCATCTACTCGGTCGACCCGGTAGATGCGGGCGTCGATTTTAAGCGGATGAACCCGATGGAGATCGAGGAGGCCATCTGGAAAAAGGCCTCGGCCGATTACGCCGCCAAGGAAAAAATGGCCGGCGCCGAAAGCCTGCGGGCCTACGAGCGCTACATCATGCTCAACATCATCGATTCGCAGTGGAAGGACCACCTGCTCTCGATCGACCATATGAAGCAGGGTATCGGCCTCGTCGGTTACGGGCAGAAAGACCCGCTCGTGGAATACAAAAAAGCAGAGCTTCGATATGTTCCAGGACATGCTCGACCGCATCGACACCAACACGACCAAGGCGCTGTTTAACCTGGAGATCTGTCAAGGACGAGCAGGCCGAGCTCGAGCGCCTCGAACGCGCTCGAGCCAGCCGGCGCGCCGGCAGCGGATGGCGTTTACCGGGGGCGATGGCGACGGCCACCATGGCCGGCGAACGGATGAGGCGCGCACACGCCGTTCGTCCGCGACCAGCCCAAGGTCAAGCCGAACGAACCCTGCTACTGCGGCTCCGGCAAGAAATACAAAAAATGCCACGGCGCCGGAATGTAATATGTTATGGAGCGCGGGACTCCTGCCCGCATGACGCGCAGCGTTCACTACGCTAAAGATCAAGGCGAAAGTTTGAAAAGACTTTCGTCTTTTTCTAGTTTAAATTTTGAATTTTTAGCTTTCCGGGTTTATTCTTTTCCAAATCTCATTCGAAGCCTCCCTTATGAATATTGATCAAGCTAAAAGAAAAATCCAAGAAGCGATCAAAGAGAATTCCGTCAGGCTCAATCTTGATTCTGTGCACACAACCGGCAGATTAACCTCTGAGGATCTGGAAGAGTTGGTACCCTATATTCTACAGATCGAAAATTTGCAGGAGCTGTACTTCAGCATGAATCAGATCAGCGATCTCTCCGCCCTGCGAAGTTTGACCAAACTGCGAAGACTGGATCTTTCCAACAATCAGATCAGCTATCTCTCCGCCCTGGAAAATCTAACCAGTTTGGAATGGCTTAACCTTAACGCAAACCGGATCAGGAACCTGTCCCCGCTTGAAGGTTTGACGAAACTGGAAGAACTCCTGCTTGATGATAATCAAATAAGAGACATCTCGGCCTTGGCGGACCTAACCAACTTAACTTTCCTTTCTATTTATCAGAATCGAATACAAGACATATCGCCGCTGGAGCGTTTAACAAAACTGAAAACACTGCACCTTCCCGGTAATGATATTTCGGATATCCAGGCCTTAAAAAATTTGCACGTTTTGTAGAATTCTCAATCTTGTTTCTAACAAGATCGACGACATCTGCTCCCTTGCCGGTTTGGGGGGGTTAAGGCATTTAGACCTTAGCGGAAACTCGGTTCTCTGGGAAAACATCCCGACGGAGATCCTGAAAAATTATAGTAATCCGCAAAGGATCATTAATTATTGGCTATTGATCACGGAAGGCGCGCATCCGCTGAATGAGGCAAAGATCGTGGTGATCGGGGAAGCTGATATTGGAAAAACATTTCTGATAAATAAGCTGGTTCATAAAAAGATTTTTGATACTACGAGCACTCATGGAATTCAAATTCATCGTTGGCCGGACGTCGAAGTAAACGATGAGAAAGTTCAACTGAACGTATGGGATTTTGGCGGGCAGGAAATGATGCATTCCACCCATCAATTTTTCTTTACCCGGCGCACGGTTTATATCCTCGTTCTCGACGCCCGAAAGAACGAGGATACCAATATGCTAGAAGAGTGGCTCAAACGAATCGAGAGCCTCGGCGGAAATTCGCCGGTGATAATCGCCGGTAATCAGATAGATCAGAATAAACGCAATCCGAATGAGCCGGGCATCGGAAGATTCGACATTAATGAACGCGGCCTTTTGGATAAATACCCGAATATAAAAGGTTTTTATCCGCTGTGCTGCGACTCGAGAAAGGTACAGAATCAAGAAGAAAAGAAGAAATACGAAGGGTTGTTCAGAGCTTTTGAGAAGGGTTTGATCAAGGAGATCGGCAAGCTTGACGAGATTCACAAACCTTTTCCGCAAAGCTGGTTTGCGATTAAAGACCAGCTTCAGGCAATGAAGGAAGAGAACATCCCGTTCATAGAATACCAGGAATATATTACGCGCTGCGTAAAAGCAAAAATTGAAGATAAAACCAGCCAGGAAACAATTGTCAGCTTTTTGAATGAAGTCGGTACGGTGATCTATTTTAAGGAAACCGATAAAGAGACAATGGTTTTTAACCCGGAGTGGATCACGCAAGGGGTTTACGGGATCATTGATTCCAATTCTATTAAAGAAAAAAATGGTATTCTCAGACGCGAACACCTCGGCGCTTTGCTCGATCCGAATAAGTATCCGGCCGACAGATATGATTTTATTATCAAAATGATGCGCCGCTTTGAGCTGTGTGCCGATATAGAACCTGACCAGGTTTTTCTCATCCCTGACCTGCTAACACCAAATCAACCAAAAGAAATTCGTGACGAAGACTGGAAAGGCTCTCTCGGTTTTCAATATCATTATGAAACCTATCTTCCGAGCATCTTTACCAGGTTTATCGTAAAGATGTACGGTTACGAACATCAAGGGCAGTATTGGAAAAGCGGGCTCGTGTTGGAATATAAGGACAGCCTGGCGCTGGTAAAAGCTGAGCGGGTGGATAAAAAACTGCTGATCTCGATCAAAGGCGGTAATCTGCGAGATAACCAATATCTTCTTTCAGCAATCCGAAAAGAATTAAAAGAAATACATGGTAAATATGCAGAGCTTGGCATAACTGAGAAAGTGCCCCATCCAAAATATCCTGAAATATTAAAAGATTACGAGGAACTCATACTGGCGGAAGAAATGGGTGATGAAACGATCCTGGTAAAAGAACTCCGCGCAAAATTACCTATAAAAGAATTTTTAGATGGGATCGTTTCAAAGAAACAACGCCGACAAGATTTAGAAATCCAAAGGGGTGGCAATACGATAAACATCTATGGAGACAGCAATACCGTAATGCAGGATTTAAACGATTCGACGCTAAACACCTGAAATAAAATATTGTTACAAAGTAGATGGAATCGTAACTCACAAAAAAATTCGAAAGAGGTCACGATGAGTACATTCCAAGGTTCACAAGTTTTGCCGGACGATCCGCGGTACCCGGCATTGGTCCGCGGCTTTAACCAGCGTTGGGTCGGCACGCCGAACTACGTCGAGGTCTGCGGCGACGCGCAGAAAGTGTTGGAGACCGTGCAATACGGCATCGATAAGGGCCTAAGGTTAACCGCGCGGGGCGGCGGGCATTGCTACGAGAATTTTGTGTCCGGCAATCACGGCGGCGTGATCATCGATCTCTCGCCGCTAATGGCAGTCTACCGCCAGGATGACGGCCTTTATTGTTTTGAAGGCGGCTGCACGCTCTGGAATGTCTACACACAGCTTTTTAAAGAATACGGCAAAACGTTTCCCGGCGGTTCGTGTTATTCGGTGGGCGCGGGCGGGCATATCATCGGCGGCGGTTACGGGCTGCTTTCGCGGCTGCATGGACTGGTGATCGACTATCTGCACGCCGTGGAGGTCATCCGCGTAAATGAGAATAAAAAGGCGGAGATGATAACGGTTAGCGCCAGCTCGCCATCTGAAGACGAGCGCCGGCTTTTCTGGGCGCACCAGGGGGGCGGCGGCGGAAATTTCGGGATCGTGACCAAGTATTTTTTCAAAGATCTGCCGGAAGCGCCCAGCGAAGCCTGGTTGGCGACGATGGCCTGGGAATGGTCCGATATGACGCAGGATCTTTTTAACGAATTGATAAATAAATACGGCGCATTTCTTAAAGAAAACAGCGGTGTCGGAAGCGAATACGCCGGGCTTTTTGCTCTCCTGCACCTGACGCAAAAGGCGGCGGATCAGATCGTTTTGACCATTCAGTACGTCGGTAAGGAACCCGCGCTGCTCGAGAAATTTATGGCCTATATACAGCTTACCGGCCTGACCCATGTAGCGCAGCGCGTGCCGGTCGGCTACCACCACATGGTCCGCAATGCCGACACGCCGCGGCGAATGCCGTGGATCGAAGCCACCCAAACGCTCAACGGCTCCGGGCCTAACCAGCGCGGCAAATACAAATCGGCCTACATGATCGACGTTTTCCCGCAGCAGCAGATCGATGTCATGTGGGATTTTCTCTCGACTGATAAATACTCTAATTCTCAGGCCCTGGTACAGATAGATTCTTACGGCTGCCAGATCAACGCTGTCGCGCCCGATGCGACGGCCATCCCGCAGCGCTCTTCGATAATGAAACTCCAGTATCAGACCTATTGGACCGAGCCTGATGAAGATCAGGTAAATCTCGATTGGATAAATTATTTCTACCTGGCGATGTACGGCCCCAAAGGCCCTTATCCGGATGGCAAACTGGATGGCTGCTATATCAATTACCCGGACTGTGATCTGGCCGATTGGCAGTATCTCTACTACAAGGAAAATTATGCGGAATTACAAAAGGTGAAAAAGCGTTGGGACCCGCATAATATTTTTAACCACGCGCAGTCTATCGAAATGCCTTAAATATGGAGCGCGGGCATCCTGCCCGCAAAGGCTGCATAGCAGCCTAAGTCAGTAGCGTCTGCATTAGCAGATGCGTTTTGAACGCTATGCGTTCGAGCGGGCAGGGATGCCCGCTCTCCATATCTAAAAACCTTTAGGCAAGTTCCTCTTATCGTCAATGAGCACGTCACTTCGAACTTTGGCGAGCCTGGCATAGGCGAGCGTAACCAAAAGAGGCGGCACTCTTACGTCGTTCTCATAAAAGCTTATATAGCCTCGATGCAGCTTTACGCCGTACCCTTCCAAAGCTTCAGTCATTTTTGCCTGAGATAATCCTAATTTGAGGCGAATGCGCAGCAATTTCTCAGCTAATTTTTCCGGTCTTTCGTCTTTTCTCCTGCCCATAAGAGATCTCCGCTCCTTCGGATGCTCGTTTCTTTGCCAAAAAGATAGTTGGGCTCTTTGTCTTTTTGTATTTGGGAGATAAAGTTATCTGTAATTCATCTATAGCTGGGAGAAATAAAACTAAGCATCGATGAAAGCCGCCGCGTTGGGTTACATTTAAGACGGCCAAAAATTATTTCAAATAAGATACAGGCAAGAATGCTATATTTATCTCGTAATTTTGACAGGGATGCTTACAATTTAATTCTCATCCCACATCTTTGAAAACGAGCATCAAATGCTATTGATTTCCAAGGGCAATAAATCTTGAATTGCGCTCGCGTTTATATTCAAAAGAATGTAGCGAGCCAATCAAAGATTCAAGCGCTGTTGCTGTATAGCAACAGTATAGAAAAAAGCCGAAAGCCTGTCAAGGAGAATTTTTCTTGATGGCACACGGCAAACAAGAGCGTCCTGAACGCCTGGCGGAAAAATTGATCAAGATTCGCGCAAAGCTGGGATTTTCTCAGTCGGAGATGGCGAAAGCGCTGGAAAGACAGGGAGCAAGAGCCGATCGCACTTACATTTCACGATATGAATCTGAACACAGAGTTCCCGGACTTCTTACAGTAAGTGCCTATGCCAAAATAGCCAGAGTTTCGATGGAACAGATTGTTAATGACGAATTAGACCTGCCCGCAAAGTACAACAAATAAAATCAGAAATCGATAGAGTCCGCGTAAGCGGACGGCAGAGTTTAACTCCAGGCGTCAGCCTGGAGTCCAGGTCGCAGTTAACATAGCAGCGCGCGACGAGAAATTATGTTCGCAGGGAATAAAGATGAGACCGAGGCTGCTGCGCAGCCTTTGCGGGCAGCAGCCCCTAGCTCCATTCTACTTTCTTTCCACCACTATCACCGGCGAGTTTTTTCCTTCCGTTGTGGCGATGAGAAATTTGCCGTCCGCGCTATAGCCTACTGCTTCGCCGGTTTTGCGCGGGCCCAAGGTTACTATCAGCGGTTTTTGCTTCCAGATGTCATCGAAATTCTTTGCGCCCTCAGGCAGCACCAGTTCATAGGCGCTGAAATAATCGCAGACGATCACTCGTTTGCCGTCGGGCGAGATATCGCCGCCGGTGATGGTGCCGTCCGGGATCGCGGGCACGCTAAAGGGCCCGAGTTGCTGCAGGGTATTGTTATTCTCATCCGTTTGGTACGGTGCAGCGAGTTTATAGATCGCAGATTTTTGCTTATAGCTTTTACCGAGGATATAAATGTCGCCCGTTACCGGGTGCACCATCAGGGTTTCGGCGTCCTCTTTAAAGTTTGCATCTTTTATCTGGATGGGCTGGGCCGGTTCGGTAAAGATCATATTTTGGCGTGAAGCGTCTTTGTCACCGGGCCCTACCGTGGGTTCGGGCACGCGGTAGATGGTCATTTGCCCGCGGTCGTGGCGGTTATTGCCGATGTCGCCGATAAACAGGTAGCACTTTCCGTCTTTGTCTTTAGAGGCCGCAATGTCTTCCCAATCGTCATTCTGCGCGCCGGGCACGCGCCAGGTGCCCAGTTTTTCGCCTTTTAAATTGAAAGCGTAAATAAAGGCTTCGTCGCCTGAATCGTTATGTGTCCAATAAACGTCGGCCGCGCAGCGCGAAGCCGCCACGCCGCTGCTTTCTTCCACGGCTTTATCCTGAATATGGCCGGTCACCTTCGGTTCGCTGTAATCTTTTGACTTTTCGGCGTCGCCGAGGATGCCGTTGGCGTTAGAACGAAAAGCATCATGAGGGAACCCGCTGGAACAATTAAGCGTAAACAAAGAAACGAAGCCAATAAGTATGACAAAAGCGCAGAATTTGATAATATTTTTCGACAACATAATTTAAGGCTAACCCTTACTAATATTATAACGCTTAGCGCCGCTGCAATGTTCGTTTAGAGCGCAAAACACTTAGCAATAATGCCCGTAACTGTTGGAACAGAATGGATAATCGATGCTTTCGGCTGTGACGCCGAAAGCCTGCGCCAGCCGGGCAAGCTGCAGGAGGTCTTCCAGCGCCTGGTTTCCGACCTCGAGCTTAAAACTGTAGGCTCCGGAAACTGGCACCAGTTTCCCGAAGAGCGCGGCGTGACCGGCCTGGTAATGCTGACCGAGTCGCACCTGGCCTGCCATACCTACCCCGAACATCGCACCGCCACCTTTAATCTCTATTGCTGCCGCCAGCGCCCCGAGTGGAACTGGCAGGAGAATTTGCGGGAATTGATCGGGGCTGAAAGTGTGCGGGTCACAAAATTTTCGCGCGGTAATGCGGGATCGCTGTCGGCGGGAGGTGAAGCTTGAGCGTATTACAAGCATCATGTCCTTCCTGTGCCGGGCCGATTGAGTTCAGATCGGGTGCGACGATCGTTGTTGTTTGTCCGTTTTGCCGCTCCGCGGTGGCGCGGACCGACCGTTCGCTGCAAGACCTGGGAAAAGTCGCCGAGTTGGCTGAGACAGGCTCACCTTTAAAAGTCGGTTTAAAAGGCATGTTCAAAGACCAGCGTTTTGAACTGACCGGCCGCGCGCAGATGGGCCATGAGATGGGCGGTGTTTGGGACGAATGGTACGCCACATTTTCTAACGGCTGGGTAGGCTGGCTCGCCGAAGCGCAGGGAAAATTCTATCTCACTTTTTATCAGCCGACGCCGCAGGGTGTTACGCTTCCGGCTTTTGAATATCTGCAGATCGGCCAGCCCGTGCCGGGGCTTGATTCATTCATCGTGGCCGAGCGCGGAGCCGCCACGACGCTCGGCGCAGCCGGCGAAATTCCCTATCAACTTACACCCGGCGAGAATTTTCGCTTTGCCGATCTTTCCGCCCAGGGCGGCGCTTTCGGCACCCTTGATTACAGTACTTCGCCGCCATATCTCTTTACCGGCCAGGAGGTTACGCTGGCAGATATAGGTTTGGCGGATGCCCGCCCGGCTGAGCGCCCGGAACGCAAGGTCGGCGCCGTCGGTATGGGCTGTCCGAATTGCGGCGGGCCGTTAAATTTGATCGCGCCCGATAAAGCGGAACGCGTAACCTGTCCGAATTGCGATTCGCTGCTCGATGTCAACCAGGGAAATCTGACCTGGCTGCATGCGCTTGTACCGCAGCCCGAAACTTGTCCCTTCGTGCTTGAGATCGGCGCCGAGGGAACGCTGAAAGACGACGTCAGAATGAAGATCCTCGGCGGTGTCACGCGCAGCGTCACGGTCGAAGGCATCAAATATTTCTGGAACGAATACCTGCTCTACGAACCGCGCATCGGTTTCCGTTGGCTGGTGCATAGCGACAATCACTGGAACTACGTCGAACCCCTGCCGATCGCCGAAGTGCAGGACAACGGCACTAACGCAACCTACAACGGCAAGACATTCAAGATCTTTCAGGACGCGATGGCGGTGGTCGAATACGTCAAAGGCGAGTTTTACTGGCGCGTCGAATATGGCGAAACGGTGCGCGCGCGAGATTTTATAAATCCGCCGCTGATGCTTTCCGGCGAATACACGCAGAATGAATTGAACTGGTCGCTGGGAACCTATCTGACCGCCGCCGAAGTGGAAAAAGCTTTTGGCGTTTCCGGCCTTCCCGGCACGTGGAGCGTAGCGCCTAACCAGCCGTGGCCGCACAAGAGTTTTCTGCGTTACAGTTGGCTGCTGTTGCTGGTGCTGATCATCGCCGGCATCCTGATGATCCCGCTTGGTTCGATCAGCAGCACGGTGACGTCTCAGGACATTACGCTTCCGCCGATGCCCAACGCGCAGGCCGATCAAACAGCTTTTTCGCAGCCTTTCGATCTGAAAGGAAACCGCAACGTCCGTATCACGGCGAGCGCGCCGGTCGACAATTCCTGGGCCGAGCTCGATTTCGATCTCGTGAATGAGCAGAACAGCGAAGTCGAATCTTTCCCGCTGGACATCTCGTTTTACAAAGGCGTGGACGAAGGCGAAGCCTGGACCGAAGGCGGGCAATCCAGCGAAGCCGATCTTTCATCCGTGCCGGCCGGAAAATATTCGATGCGTGTTTCGGGCAGTTGGCAAAATTTCCAGCAGCCTCTGCCGGTAAAGATCAAAGTAGAGCAAAATGTTTTGCGCGGCATTAATTTCTGGTTGTGTTTTATTTTGATGCTGATCGTTCCGGTGCTGATGCTGGTTCTCAAATGGTCGTTTGAATCGCGTCGCTGGAGCGAGAGTATGTTCACCGCCAGCGGCAGCGCCAACACCGGCGGCGATACCGGCAGCGATGACTAGAGTGCTTTTTTTGAAAAGTTATGTTTAGAAAAATTTATATGGTTTTGGGAACGGGCCTGATCCTGCTTTATATGACAGCCTCGTGGTTCGGTTGGGAATTTGCCAATTCAAGCAGCCGTTCACGTTTCGGCACGCCGTTCTTTTATACCGGTTTTCGTGGAGGAAAATAGATGCTAAGTACTGTATTTGCTTTAATTGTAAAATGGGACGAACTCCTTCCCGCGCTTGTGAACACGGCCATCTTTGTCGGTATCGGGCTGGTCGTCTTTGCCATTGCCTTTTGGATAATGACCAAGGTCGCGCCGTTCTCAGTGAGGAAAGAGATAGAGGAAGACCAAAATACATCCCTGGCGGTGCTGATGGGTTCGATCATTCTGGGCATTGCCATCATCATCGCGGCCGCGATCTCAAGCTAAGAATTTTTACAGGGATGAAGGGGATGAACAGGATAAAGAAATTGTTTTATCTCCTTCATCCCTTGTATACCTGTAAATATAATGAACCGCGTTCCGCTACTTTTCCTGAATGTTTTGGTTATCGCAACCTGCGGTTTGATCTATGAGCTATTGGCGGGAACGCTGGCCAGCTATGTTCTGGGCGATTCGGTCGCCCAATTTTCCATCATTATCGGGCTTTATCTTTTTGCCATGGGCGTCGGCTCATGGCTTTCCAGTTTTATCGAGAAAGATCTGGCCGGCCGGTTCATTGAGGTCGAGATAGCCGTCGCTATTCTGGGCGGATTCTCAGCGCCGCTTCTGTTTCTGAGTTTTGCCAAGCTCGCCTATTTTAATCTGATACTCTACGGCGTGGTGATAGGCATCGGCACTCTGGTCGGGCTGGAGATCCCGCTGCTGATGCGCATACTAAAAGACCAGTTAGACTTTAAGGAACTGGTTTCTCGCGTGCTGGCTTTTGATTACATCGGCGCGCTGGTTGCCTCGCTGCTGTTTCCGATCTTTCTGGTTCCGCGTCTGGGCTTAAACCGCACCTCGCTTCTTTTCGGAATGCTAAACGCCGCTGTGGCACTCTGGGGTACCTGGCTGATGCTTCCTCTGCTGCGCGGCAACGTAAATTTTTTGCGCATCAAAGCGATCGTTGTTTTAGTTTTACTGGTGATCGGATTTATCAAAGCCGATGCCCTGACCAGTCTCGCGGAAGATGCGCTTTTTACCGACAACATAATTTACACGCAGACCACACACTATCAGCGCATCGTCGTCACCAAAGGCAAAACGGGTTACTCACTTTTTCTCAACGGCAATCTGCAATTTAATTCTTTTGACGAGCATCGTTATCACGAAGCGCTCGTTCACCCGGCGATGATGGCTTACAGTGCAGGAGGGGCGCAGCCTAAAAGAATTCTGGTGCTCGGCGGCGGCGACGGTTTGGCGCTGCGCGAAATTTTGAAATACCCGTCGGTGGAATTCATCCAGTTGGTCGACCTCGATCCGGCTATGACCGGTCTGGCAAAAAAACTGCCCGCGCTGGCTGAGATGAATCACCACTCTTTTGACGACCCGCGCGTGGCGGTCACCAATGCCGACGCTTTTGTCTGGGCAAACACTGCCGCCGAATCTTCGGCCGAACCGTTTGACGTCGCGATCGTGGATTTTCCCGATCCGAATAATTTCGCGCTGGGAAAACTTTACACCACTCGTTTTTACCAGTCTTTAAAGGCGCATTTAAAGCCCGATTCGGCCGTCGTCATCCAGTGCACCTCGCCGTTGATGGCCCGTCAGTCTTACTGGTGCATCATTAAAACCCTTGAAGCCGCAGGGTTTACGGTCAAGCCTTATCAGACCACCGTGCCCAGCTTTGGCGTTTGGGGATACGCCCTGGCCAAGCTTTCACCTTTTGAAGAACCGAGAAATGTACCGGAAAATATCGAACTGAAATTTTTAAATAACGAAGCCATGCCGCTGCTTTTTTCCTTTACCGCCGACACCTCGCGTCTGGACGACGTGGAAATAAACCGGCTCGATAACCAGGCGCTGGTCCGTTATTACGAAGCCGAGTGGAGAAGATTTGAGAGAGAGTAGTAGGCAGCGGCAGAAAGCACTTGGCAATTAACTGCTGCTTACTGCTGCTGCTTTCCGCCAACTGAATTATTTCTGTGAAGTTTACTCGCCGTGAAATTTTAACCGCTTTCCTTGGACTACCGTTCGCCATTGCTGCCTGTAAAAATTCTCCTGCTACAACTTTTCCCGAAGGTGAGATCGTCGGAGCGAATGTCGATTTTGGCCACAAGCTGCGCGACGGGCTGCGTATCGAAGTACCGCAAGACAAATGGGAAAACATCGGTACGGCGATCGTCGGCGGCGGAGTAGCTGGCCTGACAGCAGCGTGGAAATTCCAGCGCGAAAATTATAAAGACTTTGTCTTGCTCGAACTCGAAAAAGAAGTCGGCGGCACGTCGCGCAGCGGAGCGTCGCGGGTCAGCGCATACCCGTGGGGGGCACATTATTTGCCGGTGCCGTTTGCGGAAAATACCGAACTCATTACTTTACTTGACGAGATGCATTTGCTCGAAGGACGCACCGGCGATGGCGCGCCCATCGTGGCCGAGCAATATCTTTGCCGCGAACCGGAAGAGCGCGTCTTTTACAAAGGCCGCTGGTACGAAGGGCTTTATCTGCGCGCCGGTGCCGGCGAAGAAGACACGCGGCAGTTGGCTGAGTTTCAAAAACAGATCGACTATTGGGTGAATTGGCGCGACAAAAAAGGCGCGCGCGCCTTTATGGTCCCGGTCGAAAAATGTTCCGACGATGCGGAAGCGACCGCGCTGGATAAGATCACATTTGCCGAGTGGCTCGCGCAGAAAGGTTTTAATTCGGAGCGGCTTTTATGGTACTGCGATTACGCCTGCCGCGACGATTACGGTTTAACGATCGGGCAAACCAGCGCCTGGGCGGGCCTCTTTTATTTTTGCTCGCGGGTGAGAAAAACCGGCGCCGAATCTCAGCCCTTTATTACTTTTCCCGAGGGCAACGGGCGTTTCGTTGCGCATTTGCGTGATGCGTCAAGCTCCAATATCCGCGCGGGCCTTGGCGTGGCGCAGATAGTTCCGTCATCAGCAGGCAGTAGCGGTGCGGATATCATTTGCCTTGATCCGCAAACGAACGAAGCGCGCGGCTTTCACGCCAAAAACGTTATTTTTTCCGCGCCGGTTTTTATGGCGCCGTACTTTATTCGCGGCTTTCGCGAGCGGGCCGCATTTGATGCCGCCGCCTTTGAGCATAACGCGTGGTGGGTGGCGAATCTGACCTTGAAAGACCGGCCGAAACCTCGGTTCAAGCAGGATTTCCCGCTCGCGTGGGACAATGTGCTTTACGAAAGCCCTTCGCTCGGCTATGTGACGGCGACGCATCAATCGGGCGTCGATTACGGCAAGACCGTGCTCACCTATTATTACCCGATGTGCCCGGACGATTTTCAAACCGCCCGCGCCAAACTTTTTTCCTACGATTGGAAGCACCTGGCGGAAGTTTGCTTAAGCGACCTGGAGCGCGCGCATCCGGAAATTCGCTCACTTGTCGAACGGATAGACATAATGCGTTGGGGACATGCGATGATAAGCCCTCGCCCAAATTTTATCTGGAGCGGCATTCGTGAAAAGGCGGCGCAGCCGTTTCGCAATATTCACTTCGCGCACTCGGACCTAAGCGGCATCGCGCTTTTTGAAGAAGCGTTTTATCATGGCCTGCGTGCTGTGAATGAAATTTTAGGAAAGTAAAATTTACAGGGATAAAGGGAATGAAAGGGATAAGAAATTAAAGTAAGAAAAGAAGATAATAAAAGGTTTTTAATATCTCCTTTATCCCTTTCATCCCTGTAAAATATTTCTTAATGGCGGAAGCGATCCGACAACAAAAATGGCTTTTTTCACCCTCGGTTGACCTGAGTGTTTTTTTAGGCAGCGCGGTGGTGTCGCTTTTGCTTTTGCTTATTGGAGCGCAATACGGGTTGCTCGAATCCGATTCGCCTGACTGGACGTGGATCTCGGCGGTGCTGTTGATAGATGTGGCCCACGTGTGGGCAACCAGCTTTCGTGTTTATTTCGATACCGAAGAATTAAAGCGCCGCCCGTATCTTTATTCGCTGGTCCCGCTTTGCGGTTATTTTATCGGCGTCGCACTCTACTCCGAATCGGCGCTTACTTTCTGGCGTATCCTTGCTTATCTGGCGGTATTTCATTTCGTGCGGCAGCAATATGGCTGGGTCGCGCTCTATCGCGCCAAGCTGCGAGAAAAAAGCCGCGTGACCTGGTACATCGACGCCGCGGCCGTGTACCTGGCGACGATCTACCCGCTGGCTTTTTGGATGACCGCGCTTCCACGAAATTTCGAATGGTTTGTGCAAAACGATTTCGCGCATGTTCCCGCGATCGTCGCTCAGGTATTATTTCCGCTTTATGTTTTGTCTCTGGCAGTTTATTTCGGCAAATCGGCCTACCTGTATTTTGCCAAAGGGTTTTTAAATCCGGGTAAAGACATTATCGTGGCGACGACGGCCGTCTGCTGGTACGTCGGTATTGTCGCGCTTAATTCCGACTATGCTTTTACCGTGACCAATGTGATCATCCACGGCGTGCCCTATTTCGCGCTGGTCTACTGGTACGCGCGGCAGCGCCGCGAATCGGCCACGACATTCTATAAAACGCTTTCCGGCAACTGGCTGGTCTTTCTGGCGACGCTCTGGCTGCTGGCTTATATTGAAGAGCTCTTCTGGCACCGCGGTGTCTGGCATGAGCGGCTCTGGGTTTTTGGCGCCGGCGCAGGCGGCGGCTGGGATTGGGAAAAGATAAAAGTTTTTATCGTGCCGCTGCTCGCCATTCCGCAGCTCACGCACTATGTTCTCGACGGCTTCTTGTGGAAGCGAAAGTATAACGAGAAATTCAAACTGATCTGATTCTTACTTCGGCAATATTCGGTCCAGCGTTTCCAGCAGCCGCGCGCCCTGAAGCTGATGTTGATCGAGCACCAAAATCTTTCCGTCAGGCCCGAGCAGGATAGAAGAAGGAAATTCCTGAATGCGATAAGTATCGGTGACCAAAGTGAGAATACTGTCTTTTCTTGCCTGTGCCCAGGTTACATTGGCTTTTTTCATATAGCCTTTTACCTTTTCGACCTCATCGTCCCAATCCAGGCCAAGTATTTCCAGCCCGCGCGAACGAAAGCGCCGATAAGCCTCTACCTGAAAAGGGGTTTCCCGAATACAATCGCCGCACCACACGCCCCAGAAATCTATGAACAAATACTTTCCGCGAAAATCGGCAAGCGACCGCTTTTTGCCTTCCAGGTCGACAAATTGAAAATCAGGCATTTCCTTATCGACCTCGATCTCGTGCCGCAGATACTCGGCCTTTTCTCGCTTTCGCACCACTATCTCGTTTCGTTCAAGATCGAGTTTTGAGGTAGAAATGTATAGCTCGCCGAGCCGAAAGACCAGTTCGCTCTTATTGGCGTAGGAAGTTTCAGGTGAAAACTGTTCGTTCCTTATCTTACCGTCCCCATTCACATCGACACCGAAAAGGCCTTCGGTAGTGCTGGTCGTACCGGCGGCCGCCTCAAAAGGATATTGAAAGAGAATATTCTGACCGCGGATAGAAACATGCCCCATGGCAAACGCCCAGACCGATTGCTGTAATAACCTGTTTTCCGCGGGAAACTGCGGATGTTTGAATCCGCGCCAGTAGCGAATAAAGATCGGGAAAGTTTTAAAAAGAGAATTTTTGACAGGAACATTTACCGAGACATCGAGTGCGTTTCGCGCTTCCCGTGACGGGGCAAAAACAAATTGTTCATTCGCTTCGATGAGCCCGTTGGCATTGATATCGTAAGCGAGAAAAGGCATCCCGTCCGGCGGCTCTACCAGCAGCATTTTCGACCTTCCGTTTGCGGCCGTCTCGTTATTAACGTCACCGGCCGTCAGTACCGAGCCTTTGGCCGGCTTTTCAGCAAACTTGTATTTCACGCCTTCACCAAGAGGCGCGAAGGCCCTCTCGTAAAAATGGAACATATCCGGCTGCAGATGGGCGTCAAATTTTCCGGCAAATTGTTCGACCTCCTGCGCGAAGGCCATTCCGGGAACGAAGAAAAGCAAAACTAAAATGATCGTAAGTTTTTTCATAAAGCTATAAAAGTACGTTTGATATTATAAGCCTAAAGATTCGATCTAACATCTGTCATCTATCAGTTATTACTATTCCGAATGGCTTTGCTTCTAAAGTCCCGACCAGCCGATATTTTGTTTCACTCTTGTTTCATTCCGGATGAGCCAAAGTGAAGCACCTGAAACGTTTTTGAAACGCGGTTTTGGGAATTTTGGAATTCAAAGAACGGCAGTCGAGTGACGGCGGGAGACCGCTCGGGTGAGAGAATATCTCAAGAAGCATTAAAGGTGAAGAGCGGTTTTTGTCCGGTTGGGATTTTTGTGTTATTTGCGGCAAAAAAGACTCGAAACCACTCGCATCACATTAAACACAGGAAAGAAAAATATTCTTCGCAAAGGCACCGCAGAACACAAATCGATCTCCCGTACCCAAAGTTTCAAATGTTTCACATTATAAAGAATCGGCATGTGAACCTGGGAGCGCCGGCCGGTTCTGTCAGTAGCGTCTGCGTTAGCAGATGCGTAAAAGCCGCAAGCAACGCACTTGCTGACACAAGCGCTACTGACATGAGCGCGACCAGGCCGCGCTTTGCCGGCAGGATGCCGGCGCTCCCAGGTTTACCGCATTTTTTAATTTATCTGCTTTATACATGAGCAGCTATAGCCAAACGCGACTTTACAGGCAAAGCCATTCCGAATGATAATCCCACAAAACTAACCACAGTTTTTAGAACACTTCCGTCTTTTATTAAATTTACTCCGGCTTGCAAGATAGTTTCCCTCTCTCGTTCATTAATCTGAGAGAGGGAATTTATGGCTAACTTCGATAATCCGTTAAATAATCTTAAGATCGCGTCGCCGTGCCCGACCAGTTGGGACGGGATGTACGGCAATGATAAGGTCCGCTTCTGCGGTGAGTGTAAACTCAATGTTTACAATCTTTCCGGAATGACAAAAGGCGAAGCAGAAAACCTTTTGCAAAGCACCGAAGGCCGCCTCTGCGTGCGCTATTTCCGCCGCGCTGACGGTTCTGTGCTGACCCAGGATTGCCCGGTCGGTTGGCGGGCGGTGAAAAAAAGGGTGACCAATCTGGCGGCCGCCGCCTGCACCCTGGTACTGGGTTTTCTGAGCACTATTATGCTGGTGGTGCCGAACAAAAGTGAAGAACATTTGGTCGGGAAGCTGGTGCCTCTCGTAACCCCGACCCCGACGCGCGGGTATCTGATGGGAGATGTCGCTTATACGCCAAGCCCCACGCCGACCATGGGAAATGTCGCCACGATGGGTGCGGTCGCGCCAAATAGAGTTGAAATGGGTAAACCGGTCAAACCAAAGACCGCCCTCGACGATGAAGATAAAGCGATCGTCGATAAGGCGGTCCGGAAACTCGCAAAGAAAAAGTCGGACTAATTTATTTTACGTAATAGCCCTGCCGCGCACGCACGCGGACCGGGGGCGTCCGCCCCGGGACGTTCACCTGAAGATTGACATATCTGCCTACCGGATAATCTGAGTCGGCATAATATTGCAGCAGATACTGAGCTCTCAGCTCGGAAGAAATGCGTCGGAAGATCGGCGAAAGGTCTTCCGCTTTTTTAGGTAAAAAAGCAGACCCGCCGGTTTCGTTAGCGAATTTCTGCATCGTATCCTGCCCGCGCAGGCTCATGACATTCAGTTGATAAGAATTACCCGCCGGATTGACCGAGTAAAAAACCGCATCTGCATCCTGCAGGTCCTTTAAGACTTTACTGACCGCCTTCGCCTGGGCCGCATCACGCTCGGCAACCAGCAGCCGCCTATATTGTTTTTCGGTAAGGTTTCTGGCTGTTAACTGCTGCGACGCGGTTTTATCAGCCGCCCGCAAAAATTCGCTGAAATTGTCCTCGCCATCGGATATCACAATGATGACCCGTCTGCTGTTCGGCAGCGCATTTTTACGCAAGTACCCGGCCGCGAAAGACACGGTATCAAAAAAAGCGGTGTAACTTTTGGTCGGAAGCAGAGATAAAATTCGGTTCCCGGCATTTTCAGCCGTACCGAGCGGCGCCGCCAGATACGGTTTTTCTCCGATAGTTAAAACAGAGGCGCGGTCTTTACCTTTCATTACCTCCTGCAAAAATTGCGCGGCGGTTTGCTGCTCAAACTTATACATCGGATCAGTGCTGGCCGAAACATCCAATAACACGACTATTTCCAGCGGCACTTCCTCTGCAGCGCTGACCTGGTCGAGCTGCTGCTCTTTATTTTCTTCGAGCAGGTAAAAATCGGTCACCTTAAGGCCGGTAAGAGGCAGCCCCTGCGCATCGGTCACGGAAACCGGTACTACCACTAACTTGGAATTGATCTTGATCACGTCGCCGTCATCTTCGATAACGGGCGCCGGGGTCGGGGTAGGTTTTGGCGGCGCTGCGGCCTGCGCAAAACTGAATGTGGCGAGAGATAAAAGGAAAAGAAAACTTTGGAAAGGCTTTAACACGATGGGTCACCCCCTGATTCAATATTAAATGCAAAACAGTAGAAAGCTGCAGTGCGCAGGCTTCCTACTGTTTTGGATCAATGCCGAAAGGCAAAATTAGTCTTCGTTGATGCTGGACGTCGTCGCTTCTGTCGGCGCCGTTTTTACTTCGACCGGCTGATTCAAGCCGCGGCTGACCAAAAGTTTAACTTCCACGCGGCGATTCTGTTGACGGCCTTCGAGCGTGGTGTTGTCGGCCACTGCCTGCAATTCACCAAAACCGTATGAAGTACCGATGCGGCGCAGCGGAATATTGTGATTTTCCACTAAATAGTCGATCACCGCCTGAGCGCGTTTCTGGCTGAGCGCTTTATTCTTAGCAGTGTTTCCGTCAGACGAAGCAAAACCGGTGACCTCGATCACATAGCCTTTCAGACTCGTCGAAGCCTGTGCAACTTCATCCAGGGCCGATTTGGCTTCGGGTGAAAGCACCCAACTGGAAACTTTGAAGTTCACGGTCGCGGTCGATTGGACCGAGTATTCATCCAGCGAAGAGATCCTGCTGTTGGTGGCATTAACACCGGCCACGGCAGCATCCGCCGTATCCTGCGCAGCTTTCGCACCGCCGCGGGCGGCATTGGAAACCGCTACCAGCTCATCAAGCTGGCCGGAAAGGCGCTGGGCATTCTGTTCAGCCTGGCTTAAGCGTTCTTCCGCCGGAGATACGCGGCTGTCGATCGACTGCGCGGTGCGCATATCGTCTTTATCAAAACGAACTTTCGTTGCGTTGAGCGAACCATCACTTCCGCCTACGCCTTCGACCTCAACATAGAGCCCGCGAACGATGGCGCCCGCCGGGGTATTTTTACTGCCGCCGAAAAAGCCGCCTTTACTTTTAACACTGGCTCCGCCGATAGCCACCGGCGTGTCAATTCCCAGATCGTCCTTAACGACGATCTTATCGGCGTCCTTGGAAACCACGACACCTTTTAATTTCATCTTTTGGCCGGCGGCGACATTGCGCATCTGCGCGGTATCAGTGCCGCCCGTACCGTTATCCTGGGCAAAAACCGGAACGCTCAATGCCAAAGCGGCGAGCGCCGTTAGAAAAAATACGTTTAACTTCCTAAGATTATTTTTCTTCATAATTTACTCCCTGTCTGTAAAAAAACGCGAAATCTCATTTACAAAAACAATCATTTCTGAGAATGAACAGAATAAGACCCGCATTTAAAGACGCTCCAGGTATGGCCCAGGTTGCAAAAGTTTTGGTATTTTCGAGAAATTGAGGCAAAACACAGCTGTATCTTACTGCAAAATAAGGAAAAAGCAAGAAAAAGATGTTTTACTGAAAGAGAGTGAGTAGTCCGGGCCAATGATCGCGGCTAAGATGCAGGATCCATTTTGAATAAAAATGGCACAAATCTCGACAGATTTCGGGCGATAAGTCCAGTTTTAAGCAAAAAAACGTGCTATTAAGCAAAAAATTTTTATCGAGGAAAAAGCCTCGTTAGGTAGTACGCATTACCAACATATTGTTATTACTTTTGGACACACCCCAATTTGTGTAATTTTCGATTTTAAATAAATGCTTAAACGGCCGCTAGCCCCTTCAAAAGTGTGCTTGACGCTTACCGGAAATTATTGTACTTCGACCTCGTTTTACTTATTCTTACTTATGCTTATATGAAATTATTTATAAGTGGAGAATGCTATGGCTCCCGAGAAGAAAATTATCAACATAACATCTTCCAACGCCGGACAGGGAATCAAAGAGCTTTACGATTCGGAGGCTACCAGTCGCGGAAGAAATCCCCGGCCGTTTATCTCCGGCGTAATTATCTTTGCATGTAGTAATAAAGGCCGGTTCAAAGGCAAGCTGGAGAATTTGGCGGAAAAAGGCGGCAATCATATCAGCGTTGAAGTGCCTATCGACACTAAGGAAAAATTACGCGAATGGGCCGATCAACAGGAAAGTACCCAAGCTTTGCTGGCAAATCATATTCTGGAAAAAGCTCTGGAATTACGTATCCTGGATGAAATTTTCGATTAAAACAGATGCGTATATATAAAAACCCGTTTTATTAAAGTAAGAATATATAATTTGATAAATTCTTTTATTAAAAGATCAAACAATCCGTCTTTATTACTTTAAGTCAGATAATTTCATAATAAATTTCGAAACTCCCGCCCTCCGGAATACGGTTGATCGTTAAAGTTCAAACGGCTTTTCTGAATTCGCCTGGAACAATTCATCGCTTAATCGTTTCGGACAGGCTTGTCTTTCCGCGCCGTCTTACACACTAAACTGCGTATTTTCGAGGTAATCCTTCATAAACGAAAGGAATCTTTCGCCGTCGGCACCGTCCACGATGCGGTGATCGTAGGTCAGCGCAAAATAGGCCATGCTGCGAATGGCGACATAATCGTCACCGTCGGGCGTGGTCAAAACCTTCGGGCGTTTTTCAATCGTGCCGACGCAGAGGATAGCTACCTGCGGCTGATTGATGATCGGAGTGCCGAAGAGCCCGCCAAAAACTCCCGGGTTGGTAATGGTAAAAGTACCGCCGGCAACTTCATCAGGTGAAAGTTTTTTCATCCGCGCGCGGTCGGCCAGATCGTTGGCCGCCAGGGCCAGGCCCGAAAGCGAAAGCTGATCGGCGCGTTTGATAACAGGCACGATCAAGCCCCAATCGAGCGCGACCGCCATGCCGAGATTCACATCGCCTTTATAAATTATTTTATCTTCGCTTACCTGCGCGTTGGCGATAGGGAATTTGCGCAGCGCGGCAACCGTCGCCTGGAAGATGAACGGCATAAAGGTCAGCTTCGTGCCGAAACGTTCCACGAAGGCGTTCTTATTTGCGTCGCGAAACTTCACCACGTTTGTCATATCGATCTCATAGACGCTGGTAACGTGGGCCGAGGTCTGCTTGGAAAAGACCATATGCTCGGCGATCTTTTTGCGCATGATCGACATCGGCTCGACGCGATCGCCCGCCGCGGCGGTAAGCGCGGGCGCCGTGTAACCGGTCTTTTGCCCTCCCGCAGAAGCTGCAGAAGCAGCCGGAACAGGTGCGGCAGGTTGCGCCGCAGGCGCAGTGGCGGGTGAAGCTTTGCCGGCGGCTCCTACCAGCAGATCTTCCGGTTTTACGGCAGCGCCGGTTTCGATAAATGAAAGAATGTCGTTTTTCGTTACGCGTCCGCTAAGTCCCGAACCGTGAATTTTGCTGATATCGACATTGTGTTCTTTGGCTATATTGCGCACCAGCGGGCTGCTTTTTGTTTTGCGCAGATCTTCGACGCTGGCGTCGCCGTTGGTTTTTGCGGGAAAAACAGGAGCAGATACGGCCGCGACAGATTCAGTCTTTGGCGCTTCCGCAGGTTTCGCGGCTTCCGCAGCAGTAGCCGGAGCTTCTTTTTTCGGTGCATCGGAAGCAGTAGCCGCCGGAGCGGCGCCTTCGGCGCCGATATAAGCCACTACATGGCCGACTTCGACAGTCTCGCCTTCCTGATTTTTTATTTCCAGTAGAATGCCGGACACCGGCGAGGGAATTTCCGCATCTACTTTATCGGTGGAAATTTCAAATAGCGGTTCGTCGCGCTCGACCTTGTCACCGACCGCTTTGAGCCATTTGGTGACGGTGCCTTCGGTGATCGATTCGCCCATCTGCGGCATCACGATCTCGGTCAAATCAGCGGCAGGAGCAGTCGGCACCGAATCGGTTTCGGCCTTTACTTCAGCTTTGGCTTCAGCCTCTACCTGCACGGGTGTGGTGACGGCGGTCGGGGTGCCGTCGGATTGCGGAGCATGAATTTCCGACCCGTTGCTCGGTGTTGTCGTCGCGGCGGCAACAGTTGGGTTGGGTGCCTCGGCCGGTTTGGCGGCTTCTGCCGGCGGAGCGGATGGGGCAGATGCGACAGGCGCGGCAGGCGCACCGGCTTCCCCTTCTTCACCGATGACGGCGATCACATGATTTACCTCGACGGTTTCGCCTTCCTGGTTGCGGATCTCAAGCAAAATACCACCGGCCGGGCTCGGTATCTCGGCGTCGACCTTGTCGGTCGATATCTCGAGCAGCGGCTCGTCACGGTCGATCTTTTCCCCTACCTGCTTGAGCCACTTGGTGATGGTGCCCTCGGTAATAGACTCGCCCATTTGCGGCATTACGACTTCTGTACTCATAAAAATCCTCTTGAAACAGGATATTATAATCGCTTTTTTGAGCCGCGTATACAAGGCACGGAAAAGGGTAGTGTCCTAATATGGGTTGTCGGAAGCTTTGCGCTGGAGGCGCAAGGGAAATTAGCCGGTGGCGAAAGCCACCGGTCAGGTGCGTTAAATGAGTCAAAGTCCTGAAGGGACGGCGGGAAGGGCGCGAATCTATCCGGCGCCGGTACCTGCCGCTATCACGGCAGGCTAATATCCGATGTGCCTCCGGCACAACAACAAGTCAGGACACTACCCGGAAAAGTTAGGCCGGAGAGACGTTCTGGTGTTTTGAGTTCCCCCTTTAGGCGGCTGTCCTCGAGGGGACATTTTAAGAGGCGGGCGCAAGCAGCCCTTCCTAATCCGAGAGGCCCGCTCTTGGATCGGAACCCAAACATTAGGTTTCCCGGTGCTCAGGCTTCCACTTTCATTTTTTTGCCGACGGTTTTAATTACCCCGTCGAGGTCGGAAATAGTATCGGACACTTCTATTTTTTCCCCGCCGGATCTCTGTATTTCAAACTTTAGCCTTTTGCCGAATAATCCGGATTCGGTGGTCGAATAGATCGACTCGATATCTTCCCAGCGGCAGACCTGGTCTTTGTAGATAAAGCCTTCCTCGTAGATGGCAAAATCGGCGCCGCGATGGCTGATCCACCCGATCATCGTCAGTATCTCGACCACCAGAAAGCCCACCGCCAGCAGCGCATAGCCAAACCACTGCCGCACCGCAAAGGCGATCAGCATGGCCGAAAAAAATATCAGCGCCAGGCCGGCGATGACCACAACCCGCTGGCTGTACGCGCTCGATAGCGCGTGGACGCTCTGTATCTTACCGAGATCCGGAGTTTCAGGCTGCATTGTAGATTGTTATACGCAGCAATTACCCGATAGGTTTGTCTAAAAACATTTCTATCGCGGGGCGACTTTAACTGCATCGTAAATCGAATACTCACAGACGGCCGATTCATCGTTAAAATAAAATGACGGTTTGATATCACCTGTCTGCGTTGCCAAAACGAAAAGCGTGCCGGTACCATGGCCGCTTACGATCTCGCCGGAAGAGAGTGACCATACCGGTACCCGGCCTGAGTCTTCCGGGTTCTCAAATACTATATGAAACGCGACCGTTTCACCTGGACTTAATGAACGTACACTTGGGGCGATACGGGCGTCCGGACATAAAAAGGTGTTCCCCGGGGCGGTAACCACTACCTTTCTGGTGATGGTTTTACCGCAAACCCCACAGCCATCATCCGCGCCGGCGGTAATGTAATAAAGACCGGGCGGCACTCCTGACAGATCCCAAAAAACTTTTGGACCATAGTTGTAGCCGACGAGGCGTCCGCCGGAAACGTCGTAGTTATAAACAAGCGTGTCATTTTCCGGGTCGTCCGCGTAGGCCGCCACCTCGATATAGCCCGGTTCGATCAAAGTAAATTCCCGATCTTTTTCGTAGTAGATGGGAGTTTCCACCAGCTTCAGCGTAACTCTATCTACGGGAACGGATGTGTTAACAGAAGCCGGAGCTTTTTTCTTCTTTTTGAAAAGATGTTTAAACCAACGTCCGACTTTTTTGACAGGATCGGAAGAATGGTTCTTAGCGGCAGTTTTTGCGTTACCCGATCCCGAACCGGCGGCAAAGCCTGCCGAAACAGAGAAAGCACAAATAAACAAAATTAAGATAATCTTTCTCTTCATGCACTTTACCTAAGTCTATTCTGCCGTGGTCGGGTCGATTATATTTTTAACTTCTGAGATCTTGTTTGCCGGAAAGCCGCCGCGGGTGGCGTGTTCGCGGATCATTTCTTCGTTGGGCGCGATATAGACACAATAAATTTTATCGCCCGTCACATAGCTCTGCACCCACTGTATCTGCGGCCCCATTTCGTTAAGCACGTTGCAGGAAGTCTGCGAAACGCCGTGCAACTGTTCAGACGAAAGGTCGCCCGCCCCGGCTATTTCGCGTTCGATCACATATTTCGGCATAAAATTTCTCCCTTATGATTTTTAAGCGTAGCTTTTACCTGCACTTTTTACCTGGGCTTTATTATATCCGAGAGCAAGTCGGGTTTTGAAGCATCGCGCACCAGATGCGGGTAAAGCAGCCCGCCATGATAATTCACCTTATACTCTTCTTCTTCGCCGTTACTCTCCACGGTCAGAACTACGGGCTGCGAATCGCGTTTGGCCGCGGCGATCGCGCTTCGTATCGCTTCATCGGAGTAATCGGTATCGGCCACCTTTTTAATGGTCATGCCCGGCGCCAGCCCTGCCTTGTCCGCCGGTGAACCCGGCGCGACATCGCGGATCTCACCTTCGCTGCCAAGCGTTACCCCGATCGTATAGAACAAGCTGGTATAGCTATTGGATTTTTCGCTCATTTCGTTTATTGCATTCGGAGTTTCATTGTATTCCAGCTTCCAACCTCCGCTCGTGATGCCGCCCATCGGCGCATGGGCTTGCACAGCATAGACGCGCTCGTTAAAAAATCCTTTCCAGTCATATATCACCACATCATTAAGCGTCGCTGCGATGTCGTCCAGCTCATAAGGTTTCACCATCGGCCCCGTGTCCGTGCCGCCGTGAAATTTATGGCAAAAATCATCGAGCGAAAGTTTGCCGCCGCTTTTCTGCCGGATCAACACGTCGGCTTCCAGCCAGACGAGCGCGCCTTCGTCATAGTAATCGGCGCCGCGCCGGCCGTTGCGCCACTGGCGGCCGCCGTCATAGGTGAATTGCACCGCGCGCGCAGTGTCTACCAGCGGGCGCCAGCGCCGGCCCGTCTGAAAGTCCATCTCCGCCGCGAGGTCCGCGATCGCTTCGCGAAAATTTTCCGGTGTCCAGAGTTTGCTGCGGGCCGGCAAAACTTTGCCCAGGTATTCCGTCAACCCTTCATATACCCAGAGCAGATCGCCGTGCATCGGCTTTTCAAAATCCGGCGTGGCAAGGCGGGCCGGGCGGCGGTATTTCCCGTTCCACGAATGAACATATTCGTGGCCGAGCAGATCGCTCAGATCAAGCAGCGCGCTCGCGTCGCTAAAAGAATTTAAGCTTACGCCGTCTTCGCTCGACTCGTGATGCTCCAAACCTTCATCGCCGCCGTGATCGCTGAGCGTTAGCAGAAAACGATAGCTGTTATAGTGATGCGCGCCGAACATCGTATGCGCCTGCCGGATAAGTTCTTTCCACCCGGCGATAGTTTCCGGTTTTGCTTTTAGCGCGTCGGCATTGTCGGCAACGATGTCCATTTCATGCAGCGCGCCTTTTTCGGAAAGCTCGATCTTCTTGAAAAACTTGCCGATGATCGCCGGCGAATCGACAAATGCCGTAAGTGTTACGGGTTTAAAATTCGCCGTCGCACCGTTCTCTTTTGCCAGCGGCAGCGCGGTCGCATACTTCCAACCCGCGGGAGTTTTTAACGAGGCCGTCACCTGGATATCGTCGCTGTTAAGACCGCGCGGGTAGAGTACCAGGCGGTTCCACTTGATCCGCGCCAGGTAAGAGCTGGAGGTCGAGCCGGGCTCCGCCGCATCGTCAAAAGTTATTTCGATCTGGTTCACACCCGCCGGGATCTCGCAGTGAAAAGCGAACATCTCAACATCGTCGCGCACCCAGACGATCTCTTTTCCGGCGCTTCCTGCGGCATGAATATGCAGGTTGACCATGTTATTGAGCGGCCCCGTCGGCGAGTGCTCGCCCGGTATCCACTTCGGATAAAACAGATCGAGTTTTCCCGGGCTGACATCCATCGTTTCCCTGACACGGAGCAGGCTGCGCGCCGCATCCGTGGCATCGACATTCACACTGATCGCCGCGCTCTGCGCCAGCGTAAAGGAAGCGGTGATGATTAAAAGAGTAAAAAGAAAAAAGAGCTTTTGCCGGGTGAATTTCATAAGTCTTCCAATAAATTGCCACTAGCTTTAGCTAGTGGTTTGTGAATATGCTTTCATACGAGGCTATGTCTCAGAGGGTTTCGAGGCGTTTTAGTTAAAAGAAATAACTAAAATTTTCTCTAAGCCTTTATCGACCAAAAGTTTTTCGATTTTGCCGATTTTACTGGCACCTGCGTCAATAATTATTGCCCAGGTTACCCATTCTCGCGAGTAACCTGCACATTGACCTACAAGCCTGTCTCTTTCTGATTTTGAAGGATTAATTTTCAGTTCTAAGGCCAATAGGTCTTCTATTAATATGTCAGGTTTACCTTCGTTAGTGTGAGGATAGCACTCAACTTCCCACTGGCTAAAGTAATCAAGATAGCTATACAAATCGTCAGAATAGTCGGATTCACTTTCGCAATCTCTCGGTCTCCAGTCATTAATGAGATCCCAAATTTCTTTACAGACTTCTTCAACTTCTTCTGGATATTCTTTTTCTGCCCTGCTTTTCTTCGATTCTTCTACTTGATTGTTGACCCACCACGAGCCTACTAAGGCGCCTATTCCTGCGAGGATTAAGTGGGATAAATCAAGTTTCTTTTCATTGTCGTTAGCCATAGGTTTAATTGGAAATTTATTCCAATTCCTTTGTATCCGCTTCGTCTCCGAATAATTGTCTAACAGTGGTCGGCGGTATCTCAGGATGCTGACTGCGGAGAAATCCATTCATATTTTCGACGCTTTCGATGGCGGCAGCGCGGTCGGCGCGGGCAACCTTCATTTTCAAGCGTCCTTTTTTTGTATTAAGGCCTTCGAGCGGGCTAAGGTTTTTAAAACGTATTATTATGCTGCCAAAAGCTCCCAGAAATCCTTTGCCAAACTGTATGTCTAAAATATCCGATAGAGGAATGCGGGCTTCGCGCACGCCGCCGGCTTTGACCAAGCCTAAAAATTCCTTTTCAAATTCCAGCACTACGCCGGCCGCGCTGAATTTTGCCAGCCCGGCGGATTCCGAGATGCCGTGTTCGTCGTCTACCTTGAAAGGGACTATCGTGAACCCTTGTTTCATAAATTAACCGCGCCGCAATAAGTATTTTCCAATACCGAATAGACTAATCAATAGCCAGAAAAATTCAACTATGAAAGAGGGAAAGTTAAAGCTGTAAAAAAGCGAGATCAGGATCAGCACAGCGCCGATGCCGTTAAGCAGCGAATAAAGCAGGTCCATGCTGCGCAGTTTTTCCGCCTGCAGCAGAATATAAGTCAGAATTATCAGCCCGACGCCGGCAAAACCAATTATGTCGAACCACGCGTATGTCATATAAAGAAGAAAAACTAATGAGTGGTGGTGAATGAGGTCTTTGCCACCATTCCCTTGTCACCAACCGCCCAGACAATGTTGCCTTTGGACTGCACGGCGTTATAACTAAGCTTGTCAAGAGATGTCCAGTTTTGACCGTTATCGTAAGAAATATCGGAACCTGATGCGCCGACAGCGACGATATATCTCAGAACATAAGCGACCCCGGATCGGTAGCCGCTCAAACCCTTCCCGAGCGTCCAGGTTTTTCCGCCATCAATGGTAAAAGCCAGGTTATTGTTAATGTCGCCCGGCTTTTCATAATCTCCGCCGACGATGACACCATTTTTCGCATCCCGCATCGCGATAGAAAAAATGCCGCTGCCGTTTGTGCCGCTCACGATCGGCGTGTCGGAAACAAACCATGAAAGGCCGCGATTGCTGGAACGAAATACGCGGGCGGCTTTTCCGCCGGAGACGAGAAACGCGTTGTTTTTGCCCTGGCTGATAAGGCAGGTGCCGCTGGCGGCAAAGGCTGCTTCGCCGTCTCCCGCGGGCGCCATCTTGTCCGTATCCATCTGTTTCCAGTTTTCACCGTCGGTGGTTTTTATCAAAACGTATTTATTGTCTACCGGGTCTGACATCGCCATGCAATTAGTCTTATCCCAGCACGCCAGAGCGTCGAAAAATGCTTTGGCGTTTGTATTTTTAAATTGCAGCATCCAGGTCTCGCCGCCATCGATGGTTTTATAGATGCGCGAAGAATCGCCATTGCCGATGCTCAGAATGTAAGCCGTGTTGGCATCAAAGGCTTCGATGTCGCGGAAATCCAGCTTTTCCGCGCTCGGCACGGCGATGACTTTCCAAGTCTTTCCGCTATCCGCGGTCCTGATCACCGTGCCGCCGGTGCCGCTCGCCCAGATCACTTTTTCGTTCACCACCGCCAGGCCGCGAAAACCGGCCGATGTATTAACGGATTGCTTTTGCCACTGCGCATTCGCCACGAAGATCATCGATAACAAAAGCGATACGGTAAGAAAAGTTTTTTTAGCGTTGTTCATAAGTTCGTCGCATTGCGTAATCCGTGCGGAGAGAAAATAGCTGTAAGTTGTCGGCTGTCAGCCAGTATTTTATCCAGCAATAGAAACTGTATTATCGACGCTATAAACACGGGAAGCAATCCTAAAAGCGAAAAGCGCCTCTTTTTGTAAGAGACGCTTTCTTGCCGATATCAAATTGCGGGGCAATTTCTTTAAGGTATCCCCGGTGTCGGTACGACTGATGGTGACGGCATCGGGATCGGGCCCGTCGGCGGTGTCGGCATAGGTGTTACGCTTGGGCTGGGCGCGGGCGACGGACTTGGGCTCGGGCTCGGGCTCATATCCGGCGATGGTGAAGGTGTCGGAGTCGGCATGACCACACCCTGGCTTGCCGTCAAATTGCTGCGCCCCCCACCGCTCGCGGCAAATGTGCCCGCGATAATGGCCATTAAAAGAACTATCAATAAACAAAAACGACCGGTATTTTTCCGATCAGCAGATATTAACTTCATATCGTCCCTCCTGGTTCGTTTTTGCAGGTTCTATCTATATGATATGAATTTTTGTTGTAGAGATGTCAAACCATCTAATAGACCATTCGGGTTTTTATCGTGCCTTTGATCTTCTTTAATATCTCAAAAGCTTCCTGCGAGATCTTAGTATCGACGTCTACAATAACGTAGCCTATCTCTTCATTTGTCTTAAGATACTGTCCCAGAATATTGATGCCGCGTTTGGAAAGTTTCGAGTTTATTTCGCCCAGCACGCCCGGAATGTTTTTGTGAATATGCATGATGCGGTGGGCGCCTGCGTGCGGCGGCAGGTCTACCGGGGGAATGGTATGCGAGCCGTGCGAAGCGCCGAGTTCGAGATATTTTACCAGCTTGTTCGTCACGTCGAGCCCGATGTTTGCCTGCGCTTCCTCGGTCGAGCCGCCAATGTGCGGCGTTAATATCACATTCGGCAGATGCTGCATCACAGTCGAAAAAGCATCGCCGTTTTTCTCCGGCTCCTCGGGAAAAACGTCGATCGCGGCGCCGGATATTTTATCTTTTTCGATAAGAGTTTTAAGGGCCGCGAGATCGACAATGTCGCCCCGGCTGCAGTTGATCAAAAGCGCGTCTTTGCGCATCAGCCGCAGGGTTTCCGCGCCAAACATTCCGCGCGTCGACCAATCCGATGGAACGTGCAATGTCACGATGTGCGAGCTTTTTAACAGCTCTTTCATATCGCGCACCTGGCGGGCATTTCCGTGCGGCAGCTTGGTGGCGATGTCGTAATAGAGCACCTGCATGCCCATCGCCTCCGCCATTATCGAAACCTGCGAACCGATATTTCCATAGCCGACGATACCGAGCGTTTTTCCCCGCAGTTCAAAACTCCCCGCTGCATCCTTCAGCCAGGTGCCGTTGTGCGCGGCGGTATTTTTATCGGTGATCCTTCGGATCAGCATTACTGAGAGGCCGATCACCAGCTCCGCCACCGAGCGCGTATTGGAATACGGCGCGTTAAAAACGGCAACGCCTTTTTGCGTGGCGCTTTTGAGATCTACCTGGTTCACACCGATGCAAAAACATCCGATGGCCAGCAGCTTTTCCGCCGCTTCGATCACGTTTTTTGTGATCTGTGTCTTGGAGCGAATTCCCAGCAGGTGCACATCGCGCACGGCTTTTACCAGCTCGGCTTTGCTCAGCGCGCCGGAGATCCGCTTTATCCCGATATAGCCGCTTTGTTCTAATTCGGCAGCAGCGGAATCGGAGATATTTTCCAGCAGCAATACCTTGATCTTGCCGCGCGGATAGGATGTTTTCTGGTTCGTCATAGGAAAAAGAAATAATAACAGCAAAGGCAGAAACACGACAGTTGCTGAACGGGTCGATCTTGTGGTGCTCGCATTATTCGAAATAGATAATAACTGATAGCTGATAACTGAAAGATCCGATCTATTCTCTATCATCTATCAGTTATTATCTATTCCGAATGACATCCCCTTTACCGGCACCACAACGTCAGGGACACTACCCGCTCAATAAAAAGCTTGTCATCCTGCGGCTGTAAGTTATAAGATTTACTGCAATTATGGGCTATTTTGCAAAAGGCCGGGTAGAAGCCGTCTGTGATGGGATCTTCGCCATCATTCTGACCTTGCTCGTATTGGAGATAAAAGTTCCGCACATTCATGAAGCAAACTCGGTGGAGGAACTCGTTCATGCGCTGCGCGACGTCATTCCCAAATTTCTCGCCTGGGTGATCAGTTTTTTCACGGTGATGGTCATCTGGGTAAACCACCATCGCATTTTCGAATCGCTAAAAAAGATCGATCACACATTTTTCTGGCTCAACGCCAATTTGCTTCTCTGGATCTCGTTCTATCCTTTTTCCACGGCGCTGCTGGGCGATTATCCCGACAATAAATTTGCCGCCAGTTTTTACGGGTTGGCTTCTTTTCTGATGGGCATCGGCTTTCTTTCCATCCGCTATCATATGTGGCGTCATCCGGAGATCACCGATGGCTACGAGAAAGATGAGCTTTGGAGTGGCGTGAAAAATGTTTTGCTCTTTGGCCCGACGCTTTACCTGATCGGCGCAGCCGTGGCCTGGATACATCCGTATATCGCTTTTGCGGCTTATGCTTTTGTCACGATCTATTTTATTTTTCCTTCCGGGATAGGATTGCGGCGTGAGAAAGAAGGTTAATTTGATAGGAGTGAGAGCGTGTCAGTAGCCCGCGCGTCAGCAAGGGCGCGTAGCTTTTAGAAAGAGCCTTCCTAATGGTTGGGCTACTGAACACTGCGAACTACTTTTCTTCCGATAGATACAGCCGGTTTCCGTAGAGGTCTTTAAAGAACACGAATTTGCCATAGGGCTCTTCGATCAGGTCGCTGGCCATCTCCACGCCCCTGGCTTTCAGGCTGGCGATATCGGCGCTGATATCTTCCGTAACTATTCCAAACAAAGCGTTATCGGCATCGAGCTGGTTCCCGACACGCGTTTTTGTATCATCGTTTGTGGCAGGCGAAAGCGCGATCTCCACGTCGGGCTGCTCCGGCAGACAGATGGTCAGCCAGCGGTTGCCTTCGCCAAAAGATGCGTCGGTGTGGGCCCCGAAACCTAATTTTTCCGTGTAGAAATCAAATGCTTCCTGCTGATCGTGAACTAGCAGTACAAATAATTTTATTCTTTTCATTTCGTAACATTCCCTTTTTTTCTGGTTTTAAAAACCGGATTTGATGTTACGAAGTTTAGGCTTTACGTTAGTCGCGCGATTGTAAAAAAACGACATTCCGGCGGTCGGTAAAAGTTTTTGACATTCGCTTGATGCCCTCGGCAAATTCCGACGGCGTACAGCCGCAATAGGTTTTAAAATCCTTGATAAAATGCGCCTGGTCATAGTAACCCGATTCCTGCGCCAGTTCGGTCAGGTCGATAAACGGATCGTGGGTGAGAGCTTTCTTGGCTTTATCAAAGCGTACGTTCGAAGCATAGGATTTTGGCGACACACCGAGCTTGTCGTTAAAATTTCTTTCCAGCGTGCGCTGTGTGGTAAAACACATTCGCGCCAGGTCTTCGATCCGGCATTCTCCGCGTTCGCGATAGAGCACCTGCGCCGCGCCGTTGACCGTTTGCTTATCGAAATTTGCCGTCAGGTATTTTTCCAAAAAGAAATTCTGCAATTCTCTGACGGCAGTTTCGTGTTCCTGAATTTCCATCAGTTTTCCCAGCTTTCCTTTCAGGCTATCGGGCAGATCGAAGGTGAAATCCGTATTGATATTTTGTTCCAGCCTGATGTCGAAAAACGACAACAATCCCCAGGGATAGAACCGCGCGCATAATAATTTCACCGTGCCGTCGGCATACGCCGGCAGCGGCTGTTTCAGCAGCCCGACCATGAACGCAAAAGGAAGAAGGCCGTCGCCTTTGGTGCCTTTGAGGTAGTAGGGAACCCCAAAATTCAAAATAAATTCGATGTAGCTATCCGGCAGGATATTCTCGCACGGCGTTTCCGTATCGTATGTTCGCTCCAGAACCCAAAAGCATTTGATGAACTCCGCCAGAACATCCACGGGCGCAAATTCCTTATAGATGATCATCCTTGCTCCCGCCATTTTTGACAGAGGTCGCGCGCGGCATCGGGCCAATCGGGAAAATCGAATTTAAAACCGGCGTCAAGCAATAATTTAGGAACAACGCGGCGGCTTTTTAAGATCAGTTCGGTTTCGCTTTGCATCAAAAGCGCGCCGAGTCCGAGCATCCACTTAGTGGCCGGAAGGCCGATCGAGATGCCGTAAGCTCTGCGCAATACACGCATAAATTCCACCTGAGGCAGAGGATTCGGCGCCGCTAAATTTATCGGGCCTGAAATGTTTTCGTTCTCGATCAAAAATTTTACCGCGCGAATAAAATCCTGTTGGTGCATCCAGGAAATATATTGCCGCCCGCCGGCTGCCGTTCCGCCCAAACCCATTCTTACCAAACCGAGCAGCGTGTCGAAAATACCACCCCGATCAGGGCTAAGCACCAGCGCCGCGCGCATCATCACTTTGCGGGTGTGCAGCGTGTCTGCGTCGCTTGCCGCTTTTTCCCAGTTTCGAGCAACATCGATACTAAAATCCCACGAACGCGGTGCGTCCGGCGCGTCGTTTCCGGGGCCGCCGATGATCCCGGTCACGTCGTCGTTCGCCGCGTCAAAACGGTGCGCGTAGATCGTCGCCGTACTCATTTGCAGCCAGGTTTTCGGCGGATCCTTTGCTCGCCGGATCGCTTCACCCACAATCCTGGTCGAATCAGTGCGCGAATCCATAATTGCCTTGCGGTTCTCCGGCGTGTAGCGGCAATTGACGCTGCGCCCCGCCAAATTGATGACCACATCCGCCCCATCAATTTCGCTCGCCCAATCGCCTAGCGTTTCCCCGTCCCAACTCACCGTCCGCCAGTCGGCTTTCTCAGGGCGGTTGCTTGAGCGGCTCAGCATGACAACTTCATCGCCGCGCCTTTTAAACTCGCGCGCCAGCACCGTGCCGACATGTCCGGTCCCGCCAGGGATGATGATCTTCATTTTCTGAAATTTATTCTTGGGTTTCTAACAATTTGATGCGCGCATCAATTGTTTTAGATTCAGCCGTTCTTTTAAGTAGTTTTAGAAGAGATGAATAATTCTTGAGTGGTTCAGCTAATCTATAAGATTTTTTACCGAAATGTTTTTCTATAATTGCCACTGACATTTTATAAGCTGCTTCAGTACGCTTATAACTTCGTAACTCCTTTGTTGTTAATGCTAAATCATGCAAACAAATTAGAATCTCTTCTTTCATCTCAGGGTGCTGTATCAAAATCTGTAAAGAACGCACGTAAACTGCATCAGCCTCAGTGAACTTTAACTGATCAGCGTAAAGCTTTCCGAGATTAAGTAAAGTGACTCCCACATCCGAATCGTCTTTACCTAACAATTTTTCCCGAATAGTTATTGTTTGCCGTAAAATTTCCTCCGCTTGGTCGTATTTCTTTTGTTCGGTATAGAGCAAGCCGAGGTTGTTAAGAGGGAATGCCGAAAGTTCTCCATCTTCTCCTTCAATTGAACGAAAAATTTTGATACCGCGAAGATATAGCTTTTCAGCTTCGTCGAGTCTGCCTTGGGAGTGATGTAATTTGCCCAGATTAACGCAAGCGGTAGCAATTAATTCTTGCTCATTCAATCTTTCTGCTTCGCTGAGCGCAGACTTAAAAAGTGTCGCAGCAGTAGTGAAGTCGCCTTTTTCATAAGCCAGTTTTGCGCGATCAGTGTAAGTCTCGTAAAGAATGGATTGAGAACAAATTGTAGAAGCCGAAAAAACTAACGCAACCAATGAAAGGACTACCCCTCTCCAACTATTTTTACGGTTCATAATATCCTCTTGGCGACTTAGACTTATAGGAGTCGGCTAATTATATGCTTAATGGGTAAAGAAAAAAAGCCCTTTAAAACAGGGCTTTCCGCAATGAATTATGTAAAGATGAGCTCTAAATATGGATCGTCTTATCGTGGACGCCTTCGGCGGCTTCCATCACGCTTTCGGAGACGGTCGGGTGGGCGTGGATGGTGTTGCCGAATTCTTCGGCGGTCGACTCTAATTGCATGGCGACGACGCCTTCGGCGAGGAGTTCGGTGGCATGCGGGCCGATGATGTGAACGCCGAGGATCTCGTCATATTTTTTGTCCGCGACGATCTTTACAAAGCCCTCGGTATCGCCGATGATGCGCGCTTTGCCCGAAGCCGAAAACGGAAACTTGCCGGTCTTTACGTCATAACCTGCTTCTTTCGCCTTGGCTTCGGTCAGCCCGACGCTCGCTACTTCCGGATCGCAGTAAGTACAGTTCGGAACGAGGTTCTGTTTGATCGGCTCTACTTTTTTGCCGGCGATTTTTTCGACCACCAAAATACCTTCCTTGCTTGCCAGGTGCGCCAGCCAGGCGGTGTCGATCACATCACCGATAGCATAGACGCCCGGTTCGCCCGTCTCGCAGTATTCATTGACGGCAATTGTGCCGCGCGGATTAATTTTAACTTTCGTTCCTTCCAGCCCTATCTTGTCAATCGACGGCATACGGCCGACGGCGACCAGCAGCATTTCGGCTTCCAGGTTAACGTCGCTGCCTTTGGCGTCTTTACCGGAAACTTTCACGCTCGTCTTGGTCTTTTCCATTTTGTCGAGCTTTACACCGGTCAGGCATTTGATGCCGCGCTTTTTAAATGTGCGCTCGAGCTCTTTGGAAACGTCGGCGTCTTCGATCGGAACTATACGGTCGAGCAATTCGACCACCGTCGTGTCCGCGCCAAAGCGCGAATAGACGCTGGCAAATTCCACGCCGACCGCGCCCGAACCCATCACGATCAGCGATTTGGGAACATTGCCGAGTTCCAGAATGTGATCGGAGTTAACAACTTGTTTGCCGTCGCATTCAAAGCCGGGGATCGGCCGCACGACTGAGCCGGTAGCGATGATGATGTTTTTGGTCTGGATGGTTTCTTTCTTGCCGTCTTCGTAGGCAACTTCGACTTTACCCGCGCCGGCCAACTTGCCGAAACCGTTAAAGACCGTCACCTTGTTTTTCTTCATCAGGTAGGTCACGCCGGCGGCGTTTTTCGCCACGATATCGCCCTTGCGTTTTTGCACCTGTCCCCAATCAAACCCCAGGTTGTCTACTTTGATACCAAATTCGGCAAAATGCCCCGCTTTTTCATATAGATGCGCCGCCATTAGTAGTGCCTTGGTCGGGATACAGCCGCGCAATCCGCAGGTGCCGCCCAACCGGGCGTCTTTCTCTTTTTCCACGATCGCTACTTTTAATCCCAACTGCGCCCCGCGCACCGCGGCGACATACCCGCCCGGGCCGGATCCGATAATAGTTACGTCAAATGTGTCTGCCAATGTTTTAAACCTCTGTTTCCAAAGAATAATATATAAAAAAGTTATTATAGCGGCTTGCCGTCAAACAAACAAAAACCACGGGTTTGAGCCGTTTTGCGAAGGGGTGAAAATGCAGAATATCTTGTTGTTTGTTTTATTGCTTATTATCTCAAATACGTTCATGACGCTGGCCTGGTATGGCCACCTGAAATACAAAACCAGCGCTTTATGGCTGGCGATAGCGGCCAGTTAGGGCTTGGCGCTTTTTGAATATATATTTCAGGTCCCGGCCAACCGCATCGGCTCTGAGACGCTCTCAGTTACGCAGCTCAAAATATTGCAGGAATGCATCACTCTTGCCGTATTTTCCGTGCTGGCATTTTTTATGTTTGATGAAAAGCCCACCGTCAACAGCATCATTTCTTATGTTTTTATCGTCGGTGCGGTTTATTTTGCTTTTCGCGGCTAAAAATAATGACGAGTATGTTACGACGATCAATTCGATATATTAGCCCTGAAGGGGCGGCAGAACTGACGAGATTTTTGCCGCCCCTTCAGGGCTAGAACATTTTGGGAACCCGATATCCAGGGTAAGTGAGCGAAGCGAGCGCCACCCTGGGCTATTTTCTTTGTCCCCTTTGGGGACTTTAAGGATAGATCTATATTTCTTGTTATTTCGTATCCATTGCCAGGGTGCTTTTAAAGCCCTCCATCAAGGCTTTGACCTTCGGCTGGGCCTCTTTGTCCATCGCCAGCTTCATTCCGTTTTTCGTGAACACGTCCTGCAGCGCTTTCATATTTTTCATCACGCTTTCATCCAGCTTTTTCTGGGTGTCGGCACTGACCTGAAATTTTGGAACATTCTTAATAGCTTCCCATTTTGCTTTTAAGCCGGGCTGCTTGGCGTCGAACGCTTTTTGCGCTTCATCCAGCCCCGCCGCGCTCGGATTAGCGTCAACCTTCTGGGCGATCTCGTTGGTGGTAGATTCAAATTCGGTAATAAACGCATTCACTTCGGCGTCTTTGCTGCAGCCGGCCAGCCAAAAGCAGCACGCCAGGAGCACAAACAAGGCGATCTTTTTCATTGGTCAATTCTCTCCTGTTATTGTAATTTGTAATTAAAAACTGTAGATAGAGCGCGATTGTCCGCCGTTTTTGCAGTTTTGTAAAGAAAACTTATGAAACATTCTGAAGAATATTTGCAGATAGTAGATGATGCAAAATCGCGTATTCGCGAAGTGAGCGTAGCCGAAACGCAGGAGCGCGTGAAACAGGGCGCGACGCTGATCGACGTGCGCGAAGACAATGAGTTTGACGCCGCTCACGCCGCCGGCGCTATGCACATGGGCCGCGGCATTATCGAGCGCGACATCGTCCAGACCTATCCGGAAAAAGACAAGGAGCTTATCCTCTATTGCGGCGGCGGATACCGCTCCGCGCTGGCAGCCGATATGCTGCAAAAGATGGGCTACTCAAACATTTGGTCGATGGCCGGCGGCTGGGCCGCCTGGAAAGATTCCGGCGCCCCGACAGAATAATTTTACAGGGATAAAGGGGATGAATGGGATAGAAGAAGTTTCAGATCATCTGTTTTTAAATATCCCTTTTATCTCCTTCATCCCTGTAAATTTCTCTGTGGTGAATAAATTTTATGACTAATGAAACTTCTGATGAGCGGGCCCGTGCAAGAGAGCTGGCTGCTGAATTCGCAGCCCGCGGCGACACGCTCGGCTGGTTTGAGGCTTTATATAAAGAGGCGGCCGGCAACAACGAGCATATTCCCTGGGCCGATCTTGAGCCGAACCGTTTTCTCACCGCGTGGGAAAAGGAACACCCGCTCGAAGGCAGCGGGCGCACTGCCCTGGTCGTCGGCTGCGGCCTTGGCGACGACGCCAAATTCCTGGCCGAACGCGGGTTCAAAGTCACCGCGTTTGATATCTCTGAAACCGCCATCGAGTGGGCGAAAAAACTCTATGCCGACAGCGGCGTCGACTTTTACACGGCCGATCTTTTTGCGCCCCCGCCCGAGTGGAAAAACGCTTTTGAATTTGTCCTCGAGGTTTACACTATCCAGCCTTTGCCGATCGAGATGCGCCCGCAGGTGATCGATGCCATCGCAGGTTTTGTAAAGCCCGGCGGCGAACTCCTCGTCGTCACCCGCGGCCGCGAAGATACGGAAGAACCCGATCAGCTTCCCTGGCCGCTTTCCCGCCATGACCTCTCGCGCTTTGAACGGGGCGGCCTGAAACAAATTTCTTTCACCGAGATGTTCGGCGATGAAGAGGAGCCGGAGAAAAGGTTCGTGGTAAAGTATGCGAAAATAAAGTAAGCGCCTATGACTAAGCTCTGGTTAACACTTCTTCTGCTGCTTGTGGCTCAAACAGTTTTTGCGCAGGTCAGGATCGATGAATATGCGATCGGCAATTCGGATATGGAGGCCGCGCGGCTCGATAATTTTTTTGTGGAGCTGGATAAAACACCGGAAAGTAGAGGTCTGATCGTTATCTACAGCGGCGCAGACAGCGAGCGGCTGGGCAACATACTCGGGCACATTAAAGGGATAAAACATCATGCTTTTTTTCGGAAGATCGCCGAGGAAAGACTTTCCTTTTTAATAGTCGTGGGAAAAGAAATTTTGTACAAAGAACTTTGGCTGGTACCTAAAGACAAGAATGTATCCGAGTTCGAATCAATATCATTAAAACGAAGCATCTTTAATAAGAAGTATTACTACGCGCGCAGTTGTATCGGCTGCGAGCCGGCGGTTCCGGCCCTGGAAAGCGGCCAGGTGGACTTTAAATTCTTTTCCGATCAATTAAAAAAATACAAAAACCTCAAAGGACAAATCGTTGTTAGACGTAAGAATTTAAGATACGCGATCGCGGTGAGAAAAACGCTGATCGATAGCTATGGCTTAAAGGTTCACCAAGTGGCAATTAAATTCAACAATTCCGATCCCAGCCGAGCGCACTTTTACATCATTCCCATAAGCTCAGGACCCTAGATCTCTTTCTGCGCGAGTTTGCCCCAGTGGCGGATCTCGTGACGGCGGTAATCGGGTGAGTTCGCGGCGGCCTCGATGGCTTGCTGGAAAGTCTCGCGGGCCTTGTCGTGCTCGCCGGTTGCTTTATAAACTTTGCCGAGATAGTACAGCCCTTCCGCGTCAAAGGGGCGCCGGGTGGTGAAAGTTTCCAGCGCTCCCAATGCTTCCTTGTGCATTCCCGCGTCCAGGTAGGTCGCCCCGATCTCGCGCCACACTTCGCTTAGTGCGTGTTTGTCGTTCTGCTCGACCACCACCGAAAAATGATTTAACGCATCCTGCAGCCGGCGTTCGCGGCGCGCTATTTTGCCCAGTTCGTAATTGGCGTCGATCTCTTCCGGGTCGATCTCAAAAGCTTTGTTAAGATGATCCAGAGCTTTAGCGTCCTGTTTTCGCTGCAGGTAGATCAGCGCCAACTGAACGTGCGCATCGGCGTCGCGCGGATTGACGGTGGCATTGTGCAGAAAACGCTTGAAATTTTGCCGCTGGCGAAAAGCATTGCCAAACCCGCGTGCCTCGCTGCTCAGAAAACCTCCAAAATAAAGCACTGCCATGATTATCAAAAACGGCGAAAAAAGGTGCGGCGAAACATAACGGAAAACGTACATTCCCAGCGGAAAGGCAAAGGCCGCCACAGCGGCCACCAAAACGGCCGAACCGTAATTTACACCCAGCACGGTCCGCACGGCGAAAACCGTAAGCAGCCCGAAAAACAACCCGCTGGTGAGCCAGATCACGGCAAACACCACTGCGTCCACCGGCGCGCCGGAGAATATCACGCCCGCCGCGGCAAATGGCAGGTGCGCCGCCGTCCAGGCCATCATGGTGCAGGCCGCCAGCGGCATATAGTTATTGCGAATGTTGGTGCCGGTATAGCCGGCCGCGCCGAAAATACGCGCCAGTATCAGCAGCGCGGGGACAAAAAATAACAAAAGCGAGATAAGCGGGCCGATCGAAAAGGTGTCAAACGAAACAAAAAACAAGATCGATCTGCCGGCCACGGGAAATTGCGGTTTTACACGGGCTTCATCGGTGGAGTCGGGCGTGCTCCCGTCGGGGGCTTCCTCGCGTGCCGGAGCGTTATGGCGCGGCGATACATCGAAGCCTTGCTCGATCCGCGTATTGATGGTGGATTGAAAGACGAATAAAACAAACAGCATGGCCAGCGCGGCAAATAGCCAACTGCCTTTATCGATAATATCGCTCATCGCCGCCGCCGGGCGATAATATAGCTGAAAGAGAAGTTTGACGTTTTCCATTTGCTGTGGAAAAGCCTACGTCGAATTGGAAAAATCTGTCAAGACTTTTTTCCTGAAAGTTTTAAGGTAAAATTAGATTGTTATTGAAATATCTATTTTAGGATCTAATAATGTCAGAAACCGCAATGAAACAAGACACACGCATGGAATCGGATTCGATGGGCGAGATCGAGGTCGCCGCGGATAAATACTGGGGCGCGCAGACTGAGCGCTCTTTGCACCATTTCAACATCGGTTTTGATGTGATGCCGCGCGAGATGATCCGCGCGCTGGGCATTCTGAAAAAAGCCGCGGCGATGGTGAATTTCGACCTCGGCAAGCTGCCCGAAGACAAAAAAGATCTGATCGTGCGCGCGGCCGATGAAGTGATCGAAGGCAAGCTCGACGAGCATTTTCCTCTGCGCGTGTGGCAGACCGGTTCCGGCACACAGACCAACATGAACGCCAACGAGGTCATTTCAAACCGCGCGATCGAAATAGCCGGTGGTGAAATGGGCAGCAAGTCGCCCGTGCATCCGAATGACGACGTCAACAAATCGCAATCGTCGAACGACACTTTTCCGACCGCGATGTACATCGCCGCCGCCGAGCGGATGAACGCTCTTATTCCGCAGGTGCAAAAAGTTCACGATGCGATCGACGCCAAGGCGAAGCAATATAAAGACGTGGTCAAGATCGGCCGCACGCACCTGCAGGACGCCACACCGCTTACCGTGGGCCAGGAATTCGGCGGCTGGGCGAGCCTGATAGAGCGCGACGTAGAAAGATTAAAAATGGCGATGAGCGGATTGCTCGACCTGGCGATCGGCGGCACGGCGGTCGGCACCGGGCTTAACTCGCACCCGGAATTTGCCGAGCGCGCCGCGGCCCGTATTGCCGAGCTTACCGGCCTGCCCTTCAAAGCGCACCCGGATAAATTCGCCGCTTTGTCGGCGCACGATGAGATCGTTTTTGCGTCCGGCGCGCTTAAAACTCTCGCCGGGTCGCTGATGAAGATCGCCAACGACATTCGCTGGCTGGCCTCCGGGCCGCGCTGTGGTATCGGTGAACTAACGCTTCCCGAAAATGAGCCGGGAAGTTCGATCATGCCGGGCAAGGTCAACCCTACCCAATCGGAAGCGATGACGATGGTCGCCGTGCAGGTGTTCGGCAATGACGCCGCCATCGGTTTTGCCGGCTCACAGGGAAATTTCGAGCTTAACGTTTTTAAGCCCGTGATGATCCACAATTTTCTGCATTCCGTCCGTCTGCTGCATGATGCGAGCTACGGATTCGTCGAATTTTGCATCAAAGGCATTGAGGTGAACGCCGGGCAGATCGATGAATACCTGCGCGATTCGCTGATGCTGGTGACGGCACTTAATCAACACATCGGTTACGACAATGCCGCCAGGATCGCTAAATACGCGCACAAAAAAGGTATCAACCTGCGCGAGGCCGCCGTCGAGCTTGATCTGCTGACCGCAGAAAAATTCGATGAATTGGTCAAGCCTGAAGAGATGACGCATCCATAAGACCCGAAAAACATGAAAAGAAAATTTCTATTGATTTTTAGCGTGCTTCTTTTTTCCTCTATGTCCGTATACACGCAAACTCGCGGTATGACGGTAGACGAAGCCAGGGAAAGTGACGGCGTAAATTTTGGCATGCTGGACGGCATCGTCCCGGTGAAATGGAAGGATTTCAGGGGCACGCTGCTGCGGGAAGGAAAAAAGCCTTCGGGTATGTTCATCGTTTTCCAGGATGCAGGCGAGTCTTTAGATGCGGTCAGAAGCGGGGCGGGAAAAGCGATCGCCAGGATGTTTATCAAGAATGATAAAAAAGTTGATGCAATTACCTGGCAAACCAAGCTTCTGCCCGCACACCAGGGCGACAAAGCGGATACGGGCGTAATGAATACTTACGACGGTGACGCTGAAACGATCCAGGTCGCTTATTACGTGCGCCAGCGAAAAAATGTGGTTTTTGTTTACGGCTATTTTGCCAGGAAAAGTAAAACGAGCAAAAAGAAAAGCGATAGCGGAGATTTTATGGACGAAAATGGCGAGGGGATAAAGATCTTCGACAAGTTCTGGAAATCTTTTTATTAAAGCGATTTATTTATGACCGATAAATTATCACTCCAGGAAAAATACGCGCCCGGCGGCATCTGTTTCGGCTGCGGCGTGCTGAATGAAAAAGGGCTGCACATTAAAAGCTACCCCGCCGCAGATGAGGCAGAGGACGCTGACGGCAGCGGCGATGTGGTGGCGGAATTTCGCCCCGAACCTTATCAACAGGCTTTTCCCGGCGTAGTTAACGGCGGCATCATCGGCGCCCTGCTCGACTGTCATTCCAATTGGACCGCGGCTTATTACCTGATGAAAAAAGCCGGCCAGCTTGAGGCGCCCTGCACCGTCACCGCCGATTACGCCATCAAACTTCTCCGGCCCACGCCCAGCGATGCGGTCTTGCATTTAAAGGCGCGTGTAGTAGAATCCCCCTCGGATGACCGCGCCATTGTGGAAGCCGAACTGATCGCCAACGATAAAGTTTGCGCCACCTGCCGCGGCACCTTCGTCGCCGTAGGGCCCGGCCACCCGGCATATCACCGCTGGTAAAAAAGAAAGCTATTCACATGTGCGCAGCACTAAAAAACCAACAACATGAAAAACATTTTAATATTGATCCTTCTTTTAGCCTCGCCGATCTTTGCCCGGCAGGCCTTTGAACTGAAAAACGCGTCAAAATTTTTTGACGTCAAAATGGAAGTGGAAAAGTGCGACGACTTTTCCTGTGACGGCCAGGCCACATTTTCTTTTTACAAGAAAGGCGGCCGCGCGCCCTATCAGGTAATAAAGCTGGAAAACACTCACATGGAATTTGGCGAAGACAGCAAGCCGCTGGTCAATACCACCTTGCTCTACGACGCGCAGAGCGTGATCAACGTCGATGATTTTAATTTCGACGGCATGGAAGACATCGCCATCTGCGACGGCACGAACGGTTCCTACAACGGCCCTTCTTATCGGGTATATTTATCATCCAGAGCGGCGCAGAAATTCGTTTTTAACCAAAAATTCACCGACCTTGCTTATCATCTGGGCATGTTCACCGTCGATAAAAAGAAAAAAGAGCTCGAGACCTTTGATAAATCGGGCTGCTGCTGGCATATCACCGAACGGTACAAGGTCATTGCCAACCGTCCCGTCAAGATCTATGAATATGTCGAAGACGCCATGGGCTTTGACGAAAAAGCGAACAAGAGAATTGTAAAAACAACGGTCAGAAAAAGATCGGTAGGCGGTAAATGGCGCACGTCGGTCAAAGTCGAAAGAGTTAAGGACGAAAATTGAAAAAAACTCAGGACGCCTTTGGCGAAAATCTGCTGACGCAGCATCACGGCGGAAGGATGATGTCCGAATTCGTCGAGCGCGATGACGGCTATCTCGACACCGGCTCCGACCCCGGCGCGTATTTTGAAACCTACCAACACTGGTCAAAAGGCGAACAGCGCGCGATAGGTTGCGCGCAAGGGCGCGTCCTCGACATCGGCTGCGGCGCCGGCCGCCATTCGCTTTACCTGCAGCAAAAAGGTTTTGATGTCACCGCGATCGACAATTCGCCCGGAGCTATCAAAGTCTGCAAGCTTCGCGGCATAAAAAAAGCCCTGGTCAGATCGATCGAGGAAGTCGATAAATTCCCGGCCGGCTCGTTCGATACGGTTTTGATGATGGGCAATAATTTTGGCCTCTTCGGCAGCCGCCGAAAAGCCGTGATCCTGCTAAAAAAGTTGGCCCGCGTCATCGCGCCCGCGGGTAAAATCATCGCCGGCAGCCTCGACCCCTATAAAACCACCAACGCGGATCATTTGCTCTATCACAAACGAAACAAAAAGCTCGGCCGCATGGCCGGCCAGATCAGATTTCGCATCCGTTATAAGGATATTATCGGTAAGTGGTTTGATTATCTCTTTGTCTCGCGCGACGAGATGCAGGACATCTTAAGCGAAACCGATTGGAAGGTAGAAAAATTTATCAAGTCTTTCAATGATAATTATTTTGCCGTGATCGAAAAGTATCACCGATAAAATCAAAATGCGTCCAGCATAAACTCCCCGGAGAAGTTCGTCTTTCTCAAGATTCCCGCTCAAAACAGCAGAAATAGCTCGATCCTCGCTCTTTATTAGATTAGGCGCAAAAAATAAGTAGATTTTCAACAAATATTTTCAAATTATGAAAGAAAACCTGCCTTCGCTTGTCTATATTTATGGCGGAGATATTTTCTTTTGCCGTAGGGAGAAGGCGCAATGGATGATTTTGAACAAAAACTTCATAGAATAGAAAGAATAATCTTTCGCATTGCGTTGATAATGCTGCTCTTATTAACTCTTATCAGAGTTATTTGGACCGATGTCAGAGATATTAAGGACAGTTTTATTGGTAGTAAGGATACGGAAAAGAGCTTTTCTACAAATTAAGATGATTTTTTGTGATACATATTTAGTTACTATAAAACGACTTGACAGCAACAGCGGATAAAAGTTTTCGCTGGAAAGGTCAACGGAAAATGAAAGAAAACTCTGAAAGCATACTCAAGACTTTAATAGAACATAATAGTGTCACCCAGGTCGAATCAACCGATTGGGGTATGGATTGTCTGGAAAAGATGCGAAAGGCGGCAAACAGGGTATTATTTGGTTATCCTTGTGCCGACGAGAACGTTGAGGACGCCGTACACGATGCATTGGTTGCGGCTCTTAATATAGTTCAACACGGTAAAGAATCGAAAATAGACAACCCAAAGACCTACCTCATTGCCGCCGCTGCGAATAATGCACTTAACCGAGCAAAAAGCTTAAATGTTAAAAGATATGACCCTTCGGTCGATGACGAAGATTTTCCAGAGTTATCAGACAAACTTCTCTCTCATCCCAAAGCGTTCGAAATCCGGACGATGTATCGAGAATGCTTCAATACTCTTTCATACAAAGAACAAGTTGTTTTAAAAATGATGGCGTTTGGAATGCCGGTTTCTGAAATTGCCGACGCGTTAAGCAAAACAAAAAATGCCGTTTATATTTCAGAACACCGGATACGAGAAAAAATGTTCCCTTTAAGGGAGTACCTAAATTGGTGAGCGATCCCCAAAAACTACTCAATTCTAAAAGGAGCATTAGAGAATATCATGGCAAACGAGAAATTTAATAAAAGCAAGCCACACATAAATATCGGGACGATAGGACACGTAGATCACGGGAAGACGACATTGACGGCGTCGATCACGAAGGTATTGGCGAAGCATAACCCGGAGATCCCGACGCGGGCGTTCGATTTGATCGACAAGGCCTCTCAGGAGACTGTTAGAGGTATTGTGATCGCGACCGCGCATATTGAATACGAGACAACGGCTAATCAGTACTATGTGAATGTTGACTGTCCGGGGCACGCTGATTATGTAAAGAATATGATCACGGGCGCGGCGCAGATGGACGGAGCGATATTGGTGGTAATGGCTACGGATGATTCGATGCCGCAGACTTATGAGCATAGTTTGCGGAACTGGAACTCATGGTTTTCACACTGGCGTAAAAATTTCGTAGATAAAAGTATGTGTGATCAGCTTTCAACAGATAAACCTGAAGAGCAAACCTTCACGTACAGAACGGTGGTGGATTTGATGTCTGAATGGGTCGGCTTACGCAAAATTAATGCACCCGAGATCACCAATGATTTTGATATCATCGTTTGTATAGCTTCTTCTGCAGAGAATAGTTTTGTTTGTGCTCCGGCCGATGTTAATCATCTAAGATACGGCGACGAAACCGGGCACTTAATCCGGGTAGCCGATTTAGGAAAAAATGAAGATTTAGAACAAGGGGTGTGTTGCCGGTTTTCAATGAACAACGTAATATCCATTCGCTCGACACACTACGGGCTCCGGGCGCGTAGAGAAGGTATAGAACATCAGTTATACTCCGGTCTTTTTAGTTGCGCCGGTTATGTTTTGACCTACGCGGAATTGCTCAAAAACAATTGGCAAACCTCTGTCGAAGAGAAATGCGACAAACTCGAAACGGCGAAAGCGACATACAGTTACGATCTGTACAAAACGAGAGACGAAGATATTTTGAGTCTGACGGAATTTCCTTTGGGTGAGATAGAAACCGGGTGTATAGACGGAGAAGGCGTTTGGCCTAACAGCCTGGATTTTAAGGCAACGGACGAAGAACTGGAAAAATTTTATGAACACGCCGAACATTGTCTTTATCATAGCTACATGGTGGGAAAAGGAGAAAAAGCCTTAGCGGAAGCTTTGCGAAAAATAGAGACAATCTATGGAAAAGAGAAAGACCGGTTGCTTCCTTACACTGATATCAAGGATTTCAAGAGTGTTTTTCAGATTAAACATACTGACTTGATAAAAAACTTAAAGTGGGGAAATCGCGAATTAGAAATAATAAAGGCTTTTATTTCCACGGCAGCGGCACCTTCCTACACTATAGAATGTCTTTTTTCAATAGGAATCGCCAAGGCTCAAGCCGCATTGCTTTTTTTCAGTGTGGCTTCCTTTGCCGAGGAAAGCGGTGTAAGTATTGTGTCGCAACATATTACTGATATTGAAAAATGCCAGTTCCAGGCATCTTTTGACATAATTGCAAATGTGGAGCAGTTGAACAATATTTCCAACGATCTGAAAAATCAAATAGGAATAACGTCTTTCAATATATATAATAAGAGGGATAAATTCCGTAAATGGGACTTTACCGACGAGGACAACTAGACAAGATTTTATCTAGTTGTCCTACTCATACTAAAAACCGATACTTTGCATCTTTTCCTCAAAACTGCGGGCCAATCCCAGCTTCTCCAGCCACGTATTTTGCTCCTGCATCAACTTAGGCAAGTAAACCACATCTGACAGCGCGTAGCTGACCAGTTCCTCGGTCCAGACGCCATCCCATTTTCGCGAAGAGAATTTGTCGCGATGCGATTTTTCCAGATCGACGGCAAAGTAGCGGTAGAGGGTTTCCGCCAGCGAAGAAGATTGATAAGCGCCTTTGGTCAAAACCTTTTCGGCGATCATCGTATCGAAAATGTTATTGGTACTGTACCCGGCGGCGCCGAGGAATTGCAGGTCGAATTTTGCGTTGTGAAAAATTTTGATATGTTCCGCGGAAGATAAAAGCTTGGCCAGCGCGCCAAGCTGCACGCCCTCGCTTACAGGAACCAGCACTCCCAGCTCGCCGTCGGAAAACTGCACGGAAAACAGGCGGCTTTTGCCTGCCATCAACCCGGAAGTTTCCGTGTCACAGCCGATCTCTTTACACACGGAAAGCCGATCGTAAGCGGAATCTATTTCTTTGGCGGTGCGGGCGACTAAAATTTCCATTCCTTGAAATTGTAAGGCATTCGCCAAATAAGGCGAAACAATGGTACCGAACATGTCACTGTTCGTTGTTAACTATTAATTATTCATTGTTCTCTCAGGTAAAACAGTTAATAATGAACAGTGAATAGTTAATAGTTATGATCGAATTAAACGAAGCAGAAGCGCGGGTATTAGGGTCATTGGTCGAAAAACAACTGACCACGCCCGAATATTATCCGATGACGCTCAACGCGCTGACCGCGGCCTGCAATCAGAAAACGAGCCGCGACCCCGTTGTGTCCTACGACGAAGCGGCGGTGCAATCGGCGCTCGACAGCCTGCACGATAAATACCTGGTCTATCTTTTCCACGGCAGCACGGCGCGGGCGGTGAAATACAAGCATATGCTGCCGAGCGTTTATGAACTTGAACCTTCGGAAACCGCGGTCATCTGCGTCCTCTTGCTGCGCGGCCCGCAGACACCGGGCGAGATACATTCGCGCACCGGCCGCCTTTATGATTTTAAAGATTTGAACGATGTGCAGGGATCGCTCGATAGCCTGGCGCGCCGCGACGAGCCGATGATCGTCCGCCTGGAGCGCCAGCCGGGGCAGAAAGATGCGCGCTATGCGCATTTACTGTCAGGCCCCGTCACGGCAGAAACTGCCGCTGTTTCACGCCCCGCAGCCTCTGCTATATCGGCACAAAAAGATGAGCGCATCGAAAAATTAGAACAGGAAGTGGAAAATTTGCGGGAAGAGGTCACGGAATTAAAACAGACGTTCGAAGAGTTTAAGAAACAATTTGAATAACCAAGGGTTGTTCGCTGAGGCAACTGCCTTTATTATAAGTCCATCCATAGACTTACAAGTCAGATTTCCCACCCGGAGCTTGTTCGTTTTTTACAGATAGATCAACAATTTGGAGCAATTACAATGAAAAAGTTTATTCTTGCATTGACCCTTACACTTGTCTCGAGCATTTGCGCCCTGGCGCAGTCGGATGATGACGAATATAAGAAAACGGAATTTTTTATCGGTTATTCTTATGGACAGGCCGACGCGCATTTCAGTCCCAATCCCAATATATATAGGGACCGCACGCCCCTGCACGGATTTAATGCATCGGCTGTTTTCAACTTGAGTCGCTATTTCGGCATCAAGGGAGACGTGTCGGGAGCTTTTAGTAAATCAAACGTCAGCTTTCAGGTGATACCGGTTTCAGGACCTTCCACCTCGACAGTCTTACTTAGCGCTAAGAATTCGCTCTATAATTTCCTGGGCGGCGTTCAGGTCAAGGACAACGCTTCGAAAACGCGTGTTAAGCCGTTTGCGCATGCATTGGTAGGGCTCGGGTGGAGGAAAAATGAGACTAATATAGGCTGCATCACTACAGTTATTTGTCCCGGGGGCTCGGATGAAAAGGGGCTGGCCATGGCTTTCGGCGGCGGCCTGGACATCCGGGTAAACCGCAGGGTCGATGTTCGCGCCTTCCAGATAGATTACAACCCGATCAAATCCGGCGGCAGCTTCGACAATAACCTGCGGCTCGGCATAGGCGTAGTTTTCAGGTAGAAAAATGGCATCGCCTATAAATAAAAAATAACGATCAAAATGATGAAGTCAGTACCGGGAACGCAGTGACCGGCTTCCGCAAGGAAATTATAGTAACTTGCCGATAACGATTTTAGCAGTTGGCGGAATTAATCAGCCGGTCACTGCGTTCCCGGTACTGACCCGTTGTTTTGCACCTCACATTACTAAATCTCTCTTTACGTTATAACCCCGGAAACAAACTGACTTGAATCGTAAAGTTCTTTGTCAGCGGGGTTCCCGGGTTTTGCGCATCCTGCACACTCAGCGTGAAATTCCAGGTGCCTTTCAAGATAGCCTTGCCATTAATTGTCCCTGTCGCCGGATCCAACCACATTCCCAAAGGCAGGCTGCCCGCCGTCACCGACCAGACAAAATTTGCCGATCCCCCGGCCGCCTGCGCCGATTGGCGGTAAAATCTTCCGCGTACTCCATTGGGAAAACTATTCGTCAAGATCTGCAGCGGAGCGACGGCGGTAAATTCATACGCGCCCAGATCGAGCGCGCCGCTCACCGGCCGAGCCTGGCCCATTTGATGTTTCACATATTGGCGCACCACGTTATCGGCCGGCTGCACATCGGCGTGCAAGGCAATTCCGGCATTGATCGCCGCCGAACCGTTCACAAGATGAAAGTCCTGCGCGGCAAAGTCAGCAAAGCCCGGCGCGGTCCCGATGATAAAAGCGCCGGCCACCGTGACGCTTCCGCCAAAACCGCCGCCTTCGTGCGAATTCCGCCAGCCGGATTTCACCCAGTTGTTGCTGACGGTGAGCGCGCCTACTTCGGCCAGCATCGCCAGGTTTGCGCCGGCCGCGGTGTTGTAAAAAATATTATTGCGCGCGTCGCAGGTCTCATCGTTGGTTGAAAGGCGAAACAAAGTGGTGTTGCCCGCGCGCGTGGAAACCACTGTGTTGTTGTAAAAATAAAGTTTGCCTTTGCGATAGGTCGGTTCGTTGCCGCTGTCGCCGCCGTAATGAGCGATCTGCGAATTTCCCGCGCCGTCGGGCTCGATCAAAAGATTTCCATAGACAAAAGTTTTGTGATACGCCGGATCTTTTTGGATCTGAACGCTGTCTTCGGCATCGACCAGATCAAGCTGGCGGTTGCCGCTTTCGATCCAGTTATAACGGATCACGGTTCCGGCCGAACGGTCCTTGAGGGCGTTGCCGTTTGACCCGGCGCGCAGCGGGCCAAAGCGGTTGTACTGAAAAGTAATGCCGATCGCGGCGGTGTAGTTGTTATGCTGAAAAGCGCTGCCGGAAATGCCGTTGCCGAAAATATAATTTCCTTCGACCAGGATGTCTCGCGAGACGGTGTCGTCCGATGAGGCGACAAAAAATCCGTTGGCACTGTCGTGAAGGATGCAATTGCGGACGATGATATTTTCGCCTTTCTCCACATAGATGGACGAAGCGGCGCTGGTGTAGGTTTGAGTGTTTCCCCCGTCGTCGGAAAATTGATAATCGGGGTGCGCGCTGCGGATATCGAGATTTTCAATGGTGATATATTTCGGCATCGTGTCGGCCGGGATGTTGGCGCTGCCGATCTTGATCACGCCGCGCTGCTCGCTGGGAAAGTTCAAATTCAGAGGCGTGACCGCGCCATTGCCGTCAATGACAGGCAGATCGCCATTCGTATTAGGCACGCCGCGCACGGTGATCGGCGCCGCCGCGTTGCCCTGGCGGCAGATGACCCATTTTTCTTTGTACGGAGTCGCGCGCCAATAGATCAGAACCGTGTCGCCGGCCATAAGCGTCGCCCAGGGAACTTCGGCAATAGTGTCGAGCGGCGTGCCCGGCTTTACTTCATAAACGGTCGCTTTGACCGAGGTCGCAAATAATGCCAGAGAGAAAAATGCGGCTAGGAAAAACAGGCTTTTCATAATAATTCTCACTACAGAATTGTCGGGATGGTTCCAAAAGATATCGAAGCACGGAAGAAACTTAAGTCGAAGTAGTTGCCGCAACAGCGGTTAAAAGATGTTTAAAGTATAGCAGGCGGCGGCAGTTGCGGTCTATAGAAATCTTATTGGGAGCGCGGACGTCTCGTCCGCATGAACACGCAGCGTTCGAACCTCTCCAGACCAGTTAATACTGACGTTTAGGCTGCAAGCAGCCTTTTGCGGACGAGACGTCCGCGCTCCCAATAAAAAACGGCCCCGTTCGTGATGAAAACAGGGCCGCGGCAAATTACTACTTTATTTTACAGGAAGTTAATTAACGTTGTCCTCGTCCTCGTCCTCGTCATTGTCATTGTCATTGTCGTTATCATTATCGTTGTCGTTGTCGACGTCTTTATCCTTGTGCTTATCTTTTTCTTTATCCCACTTGGTATTTTTACTATCATGACGCCGCACGCCGATCTTCATACGAACCAGTTCTTCGACGGTCACGTTGGGGTTTTCGGCTTTTGCCTGGCGGACGAAATCCAGGGTGATATTAAAGATCTTGAATTTAGTGGCCTCTTCGACGGAGAGACGCGTAAAGCCTTCGGCTTTTAATTCGTTAAGAAATTCCGGCGTGACCTTAAAGATGCGAAGCTTTACGGCTTCTTCAGACGAAAGATTGGGAAAATTCGTGGCCCTCATTTCGCGTAAGAATTCCGGCGTGATCTTAAAGATGCGCAGCTTGACCAAGCCTTCCATCGAATCATTGGCGAACCCCATATCTTTGACCTGCCGGGCAAAATCCGCGTCGATCTTAAAGATGCGCGCCTTGACCAGGTCTTCCATCCCGAGGCCGGGAAAACCGATCGATTTCATCTCGGTCATAAACTGCGGCGTGACATTAAAGATGCGCGCTTTGAAAAGCTCTTCGAGACCCAGATCGCCAAAACCGACCGAGCGCAGGTCATCGATAAAAGACATCGTCAGATTTAGAAAGGTGGCGGTAAAAAGCCTCTCCTGGCTGATGCTCGTATAACCGCGCGATCTCATGCTTTCGACAAAGGCGGAATTTGGGGTAAAGCGGAAAGTTCCGGTGCCGAGGCCGTTATGAAATACGCCTTCGAAATCGATCGTGCCGGCTTCGCGGACCATGCGAAAAGTGGCGGTCGAATTTGTGCTGTTGATCTGATCCGATGAAAGGCCTTCAAAATCGCTGATCTTATAACTGGAACCGTGGTTGTTACGGCCGCCTTCGGTGCGTCTTTCCAGGCTAAGCTGGATCTCGCCCGGCTTTTCGGCTTTGGTCTCTTTATCGTAGCGGCGTTCGATCTTCCAGGTGCCGGTTATGGTAGTTTGAGTGGCTTCGCTCTGTACAGTCGCCTGGACTGCGGCGCCCGGCAGGCATGTCGCGTAGGCAAGAGTTGCCGTAAATATAAATAAAAAAACGAGTTTGATAGTTTTCATAGTCAGAGTTCCTTGAGATAAAAATGTAAAAACATTCCCCAATCTACTCTATAAACACCACAATGGGCGTTTTTGTGACAATCGAGTGCACGGTGAGCGCCTGCAAAGGCGGAAACGCGACAGTTATGGAGCGTGTTCCTAAACTCCGGAATTCCACGCTTCACGATTTCAAAAATTCCAGGACCGGAAAGACTTTGGAATTCTGGAATATTGAAATAGATAATTACGAAGCCAGAGCCCTGAAAACTTCATCGGTAAATTTAAAGTGCCGCTCCTGCTGGTCGATCTCCGCGCCCAGTTTTTTGTAGAAATTAACGGCCGGTGTGTTCCAATCGAGCACCATAAAATCCATTCGTTCATAGCCGCGCTCTTTCGCCACGCGGCAGATATGGCGCAGCATCTTTTCACCTGTGCCGCCCCGGCGGTGCGCGGGTTGTATATAAATGTCTTCGAGATACATTCCGCGCTGCCCGCGAAAGGTAGCAAAGTTTGGATAGAAGATCGCGTAGCCGACCGGCTGATCATCGATAGTTGCGATTATGGCCTCCGCTACCGCGCCGTCGCCAAACAAAGCCGCGTTCATCCGCTCCTCATTTACTTCCAGGTAATCAAGCAGACTTTCGTATTCGGCAAATTCGCGCAGCAGCGCGAGGATCGCGGGTATGTGCTCGGGTCTAGCTGATTCGACATTTAAAGACATAAGAATTTTACAGGGATAGAGGTGATAAAAGGGATGAGAAAGAAGGCTTATATTGTCTGGGGATTTTCTTATCCCGTTCATCCCCTTTATCCCTGTGAATTTTTTACTGGTTCCAAGCGATCTGGCTTTTCAGGCGCAGCACGGACTTTTCCTTGCCCAGCGTTTCAAAGATCGCCAGCATCGACGGGCCGACCGCTTGCCCGGTCAGCAGCACGCGCGAAGCGTTCATTACGGTGCCGAGCTTTGTTCCTTTTTCCTCGCAAAATTGTTTGACCACCGTTTCCAGATTATCGTGCGTAAAATCATCGACGTTTTCCAAAACGCCGGCGAGCTGCGGCAGCCATTCTTTTAGCAGCGGCTCTTTACTCAGATGCTTGGCGATCGCGTCGGGATTAAAATCATAATCCTCGCTAAAGAACGCGCGGCCCTGGTGTGAAAAATCCTTCAGCGTAAAAAAGCGCTGGCGGATCAGATCGACGGTCGCTTCAAACCACGATTTATCATCGTCTTCGTATTCATCGCGCCAGAGTTTTTCGCTTTTTAGCTCGGCTTTTACAAACGGCAGCAGCTCGCCCACCGGCATCGTGCGGATGTATTCCGCGTTGAACCAGATGGCTTTATCGTCGGTCCAGCGGCGCGGATCGTTCGCATCGAAATTAAAGACGGCGTTGCTGCGATGGATTCCGTCGAGCGTAAATGCGCTGATAAGTTCGTCAAGCGTCATCAGTTCCTGTTCGGTTTTCGATGACCAGCCCAAAAGCGCCAGGAAATTTACGAACGCCGCGGCCAGAAAACCCGCATCGCGATAGGTCGTCATGGAAACGACTTCGCCGTGTTTGCGTTTCGACAGCTTGCCTTTATTAGGAGCCATGATCAGCGGCAGGTGCGCAAAGGTCGGCGGCGCAATGCCTAACGCTTCATAGATCAAAATTTGCTTATGCGTATTGGTCAGGTGGTCCTGCCCGCGGATGACATTGGTGATCTCCATCTCGATGTCGTCGCACACGACGGCCAGGTTATATAGCGGGTGAGAGTCAGAACGCAGCAGCACCAGATCTTCTATCTCGCTGTATTCGCGCTCCTGCAAACCATAAACCGAATCTTCAAAACTCGTCTTTCCCGCTTCCGCGACCTTCAGGCGGATAGCAAACGGTTCACCGGCATCGGCACGCTGCGCAGATTCTTCACGAGAGAGATCGCGGTAGGGATTATCGCGCATATTTTTTTCGCCCTGTTGGGCGCGCGCGCGGTCAGCGATCGACGTTTTCACGTCACCGTCGGCGCGTTCTTCCTTTGGCGTAAAATCGCGATAGGCTTTGCCTTCTTCCAATAATTTCAGTGCGGCCGCGCGATGTTTCGGCGCGTTGTCTGATTGAAAAACTATTGTCTCGTCGTGACGTAAGCCCAGCCAGGCCATGCCTTCGAGGATCGAACGGGTCGATTCCTCGGTCGAGCGCGCAAGATCGGTGTCTTCGATACGCAGCAAAAATTTTCCGCCGGTGTGCCGGGCGTAAAGATAATTAAAAAGCGCGGTACGCGCAGAACCGATGTGTAAATAGCCCGTCGGCGACGGGGCAAAACGAACTCGTGTGGTCATAATGATGTAAATCTTAAAAAATGATTATAGCACTGGGAGCGCGGACGGCCCGTCCGCAGCGAATGCATCAGCATTAGGAATTGATTTTTTGAAGCCAGAAATTTGAATCGGTTAGGCTGCAAGCAGCCTTTGCGGACGAGACGTCCGCGCTCCCGGTATTAGATTTTATGTTCCGGCCTGGGCCAATCCGCGTCGGGCGCGACCGGGTCGGGTTGAGACGCGCTGAGGTTATCCGGGCTGACATCGGCCACAATAAAATTCTCCGAAGCTACCGGCGCGCCGAAAAGCCGGCGGAGCATCGCGATCTGCCCGGCGTGGGTCATCGCGTCTGAGAACGGGCCCTGCAGCATTCGCTCTTCGGTGGTGTTTTCCAGCGGCGTATCCGAATCGATATATTTACCCAGGTCTTCGAGCATTTCGTGAAACGCTTCGATATCGTTTTGCCAATCTTCCGGCACGGAAAACGGATAGCTCCCGCCGATAAAAAAAGTGCGCGCATACCCGAGCACGCTGCGCATGTGAGCGATCAGTTCGTGCGGAGTTCGGGTGCTGTTGCCGGCGCTGAAATTCGCAAATTCATCCGGCGCACCGCGCAGCGCCTTCTGCGTGCGATACGCCAGCGCCGCTAAAAAATGCTTCAGCATCTGCCTTTTTTCGTTCATAAAAAAATACGGCGTCAACTATTCACTGCTCTTCCAATTGATAAACAGTGAATAGTTCACAGTTAATAGTTAATAGTTTCAGAGCCGGGTATATTTTTTCCAGCTCTTGTAGTTCTTGGGAATATCTAAAGTCTTCAATTTCTTCCAAACCCTGATGGCTTCTTCTTTGGTAGCACCTTTCTCCGCCGACAGATAGTCACTGAGAAAATTAATATATCTGCCTGAAGGGACTTGGGCAAACGGCTCTTCACTTTGGTTTAACTCGATATATTTATTTACCAGATCGCGGTAAGTTATCTTAACGCCCGCGGTCAACTGTTCTTCGCGCCAGCGATTTAAGCGGTAGCGCGCACCCGATCGCCTTTTTAATGCGGGCGCGATCTTCAATGCTTCACGGACGATAAAATCTTTTGTTTCCTTATTGCTGGTGTAATTAACCACCGGAAGCCCCAAGGCCAAACCTTTTTCGATGTCTTTTACGCCCGCCCGCGTCAGATCTCTTTTGACCGAATTTTTTATCCTGCCGGTGCGGAGAAAAGAAATGATCTCTTTTTCCAGCTCGTCTTTTCTCAGCTTGCCCGCCGATGGAACTCCGATCTCCCTGGCAAATTCCTTGATCTCGGTGGCGTACCAATACCCGTTTTCAAATTGCTCTACGGTCATCGATCTGGAAAGTTTACTCGCTGCCATCGTGGACTTCCTTCATAAACCTGGCGATCTGCTGCTCGTTGCGGTCATCGCTTTTTTCAAAGGCGGCGATGACGCTCTGCGCATCTTCGCCCGGCTTGTTCTGATTCAGTTTTTTCTTTCCCTGCAGGTCCGTCACTTCTATCTCAAACGCAACGATGGCCTGGGCGCGACCGGCCTTGTACTCATAAGGGATCTCCTGCCAGTTGGTTTCAAAATATTTCGGATCGAAAACCGCCATCATTTTTTCCAGCAGCGCGATATTTTCTTCGACCGTTTTAAATAATTTTACTTTGCCGTAAGCGTGAACGGCGACGTAGTTCCACGTCGGCACGTTGAGTTTGTTGTTATAGAGCAGCGGCGAAATATAAGCGTGCGGTTCATGAAAGATCACCAGCGCGTCATTGCCGCCAAATTCTTTCCATTGCAGGTTGGCTTTGGCCATATGCGCGGAGAGGATGAGCTTGTCTTCCCGCTGTTCGATGATAAATGGCAGGTGCGTGGCGGTCGGATAATTATTCTCCGCCGAAACGAGCGTCGCAAAATTAAACTCGCGCATAAAAGCGAGCAGGCTTTCAACATCCGTTTCAGCAAAAAATTTTGGAATATACATTTATCTATCCACCGGGAAACAGGATAAAACAAACATACTGAAAACTCTATCTTTGCCTATTCTTCGCGGGTCAGCTTGTAGGGGGAATCATCGGGCGAGAATTCTTCGCGGGAAATGGTGAAATAGGCGCACACATTATCGTAAAAAGTCCTGGTCTCAGGGTCTTTTTTCAGCCCGATCTTTTCCAGCACTTTTTGCGAAGCGGTATTTTCCGGCTGCGTGACCCCGGCGACGCTCTCCAGTTTTACCGTTTCAAACGCGAATCTGAGCATTGCCCGGGCGGCTTCCGTGGCAAATCCCCGGTCCCAGGCATTTTTGGAAAAACCGTAGTAGATCTCTACCTGGGGGCTGCTGTTAAGGAATTGCAGCCCGCAATACCCGATCACCGTGTCATTTTCTTTGGTCGTCACAATGAGCATTCCAAAGCCCCTTTCCGCCCAGCGCTGGCGTGTCAGGGGAATAAATTCTTCCAGTTCTTCTTTGGTGCGAAATAAGATGATCGGAATGTATTTGGTAACGTCCGGGTCGGACCAGAGAGACGCCAATGTCGGAGCGTCTTCCGCTACGGGCGCGCGCAGTTTCAGCCGTGCAGTTTCGATTTGTGGGAATCGTATGTCCATTATTTCTATATATTTATAGCCGATGATCAGAAGTCAAAAGTCATTTTTTCCTGACTATTCACAGCTAACGATCGGCTATATTTTCATGATGGCGGAGACGACAGGATTCGAACCTGTGAAGGGCTTTTGGCCCTTAACGATTTAGCAAACCGCCGCTTTCAGCCGCTCAGCCACGTCTCCAAACCACATTTCATTCTAGCGGAGAGACAAACTTTGTCAAGTATTAGGCATCGAACCAAAACGACGTATACCGCTTCGTATCTTGACAGAATTGACTATAATTATGAAAATATTGGACAGACGCGGTTAGTCACTTATTCGGGTTAAAAAATAACCATATCCAACCAGGGTTGAGGGTACGTCTTTGCCGGGCGGCCCGCAAGCCATTTGCGGAGGAGAAGTTAGCTTAATAAATGTTTTTGCCTGAAGCCTTAAAAAAAATAAGCTTCAATCTGTTCGTCATGGCTCTGCTGACGGGGGCGTTCGTCTGTGAAGCCGCAGCTAACGAAGCCGCGAATAACGTTGCTAAAAAATTTACGGTAAAAGAAAAGACGGCTGCGTACGGAGTTATCAAAGGCGTTATTATCGACGACCGCGGCAATCCGCTCTCTCGCGCCGTTATCTCCATTTTCCGCGCCGGCACTCTAAAAATTCTTAAACAGGTTACCAGTTCGGCTGACGGGACATTTCTTACCAGGATAGTTCCCGGCACCTACAGCCTGCTCGCCCGGGCCGAAGGGTTCGATTCCGTTTCGTTAAATGATGTTGAGGTAGGCCGTTCGGCGGAGGTGTATTACGGGCTCCGGATGGAGCGCACCGGCAGCGGGCGTACATTTTCCGAGAAGAAGATCGACCGCGACAGCCCGAAGTGGCGGATACGCGCGGCGCAAAGCCAGCGCTCGATCTATCAGGCCGGCGAAGGAAACGACAGCACCGTAGCGAAAATTGAAAACAAGAGCGAGGTTATTGAAGAACGCGTCGGCAGTATCGAAGAAACGGAAGATTCCCGCAAAAAGCTGCGCGGGCAGAACCTGGTGGAGACCTATGCGGCCGGTACTTCCGGCGGCGACCCGTATTTCGGGGTTAATTTTGCCACCGTTCAGCCGCTTAGCGATAATACCAAGCTGATCGTGGCCGGCCAGACCGGTTCTTCATCTTCCGCCCCGAACAGATTAGAAACCACCCTCGAAACCAAAGTCCACAACGATCACCAATTGCGCCTGACGGCCGGCGTGGCAAGATTAGGCACCTTTACCGTTGGGAAGCAGGGTGAAGAAAAAGAACTCGGACAGGTATCTTTCCAGGCTATCGATCAATGGCAGGTGCGTGAAGGGTTTATCCTGGTCTACGGCTTTGATTACGCTCATTTTATCGGTGCCGGAAGCGGCAGCAGCGAGGGCGCAATCTCTCCGCGGCTGGGCGTGCAGTATGATCTGAATGCCAAAACCCGGCTGACCGGATCGTACACCGGCAGTAACGAAGAGAGAGCCTGGCAGAGCGTGGTGGAAATGGAGGGCGAACCGATCCTTTTCCGCTCTTCGTCGATGGTTGAAGAGGTGGCTGAGAGCGAAGGCCAGCCTGTCATGAACAAAAATCGCCGCTTTGAGGTCGGCATTGAACGCGTGCTCGATAACCGCTCTTCTGTGGAAGCGGCCGCGTTCTTTGACACATTTAGCGGAAGGGGAGTCGGCCTGGCCGGCTTACCGATGGGTTTCTTGGGCGGCAATAACAGCGGCGATGAGAACTCGCTCGTTCAAACCGTCAATCAGAGCGGCAAGGCACAGGGCTTCCGGATCACGTACAATCGCCGTTTTAGCAAGAGGTTCAGTGCCGGGGCAGGATATGCATTCGGGCGCGGCCAGAAGCTGTCACCGGCCCTTCTCAGCAACCCGCAGGCGATCTTTGAAAATGACGTATTCCAGACATTTATTGCCCAGTTTTCCGCCGATCTGCAAAAAGGGACCCGCGTAAAAACGATCTTCCGACTTTCACCGCAGGCGACGGTTTTTGCGATCGACCCTTTTGCCGGAAGAATGGCGATTTACGACCCCTCGATCAGCGTTTTAATAGTTCAGTCGCTGCCTAACTGGGGATTGCCTTTCCGTGCCGAAGCGGTGATCGATGCCCGCAATCTGCTGGATTACGCCATTCAGGCGCAGACCGAAGAAGGCGCGGTCAAATTGAACTCCTCCGGGCGCGGCATTCGCGGCGGGATCTCGGTCAGATTCTAAAATTCGTAAGTATTTTATTTACATTTTATTTACAGGGCGCGGCGGTCGGAATTTACGCCGCGATTTTCTTTGTCCAAAATCTTGGATAAAGACTAAAAAGCTATAGGGAAGTTAGTTCTTAAATATCAGGTGATTTCCGGCGAATTGTTCGTTTATTTACTATTAGAGGCTTGTTAAAACGGAAAAAACGAGCCTGCCGGAAAGAGCGATAAATACCGGTTAAAAACGGTTGTTTTGGAACATCTTTTGCGTATAAACGAACTTAAGGTGAATTGTGTCCCGAATAGTCGACGGGCCACGAGCTGACCATGCAAAGAAAGATGCTGACAAATTGGAGTTGGATATTGCTGCTGGCAGTGGCATTTTTCTCTGTTGGCGCGTCTCTCAATCTGCTGCAGCGGGCCACCCAGCCTCTTCCCCCCATTGACGGAGTGGGCTGGACGGCTAAGGAAAACAGCATTTATGCCGGAAAAGTAAAGACCGGTTCGGCTGCCGACCGCGCGGGAATATTATCCGGCGACCGGCTGATCGCGATCAGCCTTAACGGGACGGATTTTGATGAAGTGATCTCGCCCGCCGATGTGGCGATCTATCTGGATAAAGCGGGTGTCGACGGCAGCCTGACCTATTACTACCAGCGGCCTTCTTACGCGTTCAACAACAATTATTACTACGCCGATCTGTCTCATATCGGCACCCAGGCGCGCTGGGATGCGTCCATCCTGCTGATGGCGCTGGTCGGCCTGATATATCTCAGCGTCGGCCTCTTTGTACTCTTTAAGCAGGGCAGCAGTGTTCCCTTCATTCTGCATTTTACCGCGCTGTGCCTGACGGCTTTTATTTTTCACATCTATCGCCCCCTGGGCACGGGACAGGACCTTGATCTGGCGGTCGAATTGATCGATAACGCGGCCTTTGCCTTTTTTGCGCCGCTGTTCGTGCATTTCTGTCTTCGTTATCCGGTGCGGAGCGAGGTGTTTTTCAAAGGCTCTCGCTGGAACACCTATCTGTTCTATGTTCCCGCGCTTTTGATAACTCTGAGCCTGACCTTTCTGTCGCTCTACTATCATTTCCTGCCGGAAAGCGCTACCGCGGCCATCGCGTCCTTTATCGACCGGTACAATTTGATCGGTAATTTTTACCTGGTGAATTTGCTTCATTTCACCGCCGGGATCGTGAGCGGTTCGGGTGTCCTGCTCTGGAGATTTTTCAAGAACAAACAGACGATCGTCAGGCAGAGATTAAAGTGGGCGGTCTGGGGCACGATCGGCGCGGTGGTTCCTTCGGTAATATTCCAGGTACTCAGGCGTTCTTTCGATCTGCCGGACGATGATTGGCTCTCAACGCTGACCATCCTGCCGATGGCGCTTATCCCGCTGACCTTTGGCCACTCGGTGATCCGTTACCGCTTGATGGATGTGGACGTCGTCGTGCGCCGCGCTTTTGTCTACGCTATCACTACGCTCGCTTTGGCGATGATGATCGGCGGCCTGGCGCTGGTGCTGGTGTTTTTAGCGATCGGCGACGGGCTTTCCAATTTTGAGATCACGCTGCGCGTACTAGTGGCGGTGATAGCGATGGCTGTGATCGTGATGATCTCAGAACCGATCAAGAATTTTTTGCAGGAAAGAGTGGACCGCTATTTTTACGGCGAGCGCTACGATCTCAGGCGCGGCCTGATGGATTTTGGCCGCACGCTTTCAGCTACTACCGCGCTTGAGCCTTTGCTTAACGCGCTGGTCAGCCGCCTGCAGCAGGTTTTGAATGTCGAAAAGGTCGCGGTGTTTATCGAAAACGACGGTGATGCCGAGCATTATCACGTCGCTAAATCCGCGGGCTTAAGCAGCGGGTTTTCCGTGCCGAAAGATTTCCGTCACATGATCCGCACGCTTTCCGCGCATAAGAGCGTAATCCGCGCCGACGAACTGGGTTTGGCCGATATGGCCGAAAACGGGACCGGCAGCGGCTTTAATCCGCAGGAGCTTCACTATTATGTTCCCTGTGTCGTGCGCGGGCGAATGATCGCCGTGCTCGGGCTGGGGCGCGCCATCGACGGCTCGCTTCTTTCCTCGGAGGATATCGATATTCTGCATACGGTGGCCGGCTACGTGGCCGTGGCGATCGAGAACAGCTTGCTCTACCAGGAACAGACCCGCCGTGCCGAAGAACTTGCCCTGCTCAAGGAATTTAACGAATCGATAGTCGAATCGGTCAACGTAGGGCTGCTGGCCGTGGATGAAAGGGGCCGCGTAAAAAGCTGCAACACGACCTTTGAGCAGATGTTCGGCATTAGCCGTGAACAGGCCGTAGGCCATCGCGTGGAAAAGCTCTTCGATCAAAAATTCGCGCAGAGCCTGTTACAGTTGATCGGAAAAAGAAGCTGGCATCTGACCGAGCTGCGAAATGCTTATAAACTTTTTGCCGAAAGCCGAACAGGTGACGGCCTCATCCTGAATGTGGCGATAGCGCCGCTGCGTTCTACCGCCGGTGAAAACACGGGCGCGATCATCGTGCTGGAAGACGTGAGTTCGCGTTTGAAGCTGGAAGAACAATTACAGCAGCGCGAAAAACTTTCCAGTATCGGATTGCTGGCGGCCGGTGTGGCGCACGAAGTGAATACGCCGCTGACCGGCGTTTCCAGCTATACGCAGATGCTGCTGGGGATGCTTTCGCCGGATGATCCTAAACACGCTCTGCTGGAAAAGGTCCATAAGCAAACTGAGCGCGCGTCCAATATCGTCAACAATCTTCTTAATTTTTCGCGCGCGGGAAATTCCGAAGAGTTCATGGAACTCGATCTGAACCGCATTCTCGAAGATACTCTGCAGTTGCTGGAAGTTCAGTTGCGCCGCAGCCAGATCGAATTGGAAAAAAATTATACGCCGCAGCTTCCCGTCACTTTTGGCAACGCCGGAAAACTGCAGCAGGTATTTACCAACCTCATTCTTAATGCGCGCGATGCAATGCCCGATGGCGGAAAAATAACCCTCAGCACGCGCATGACCGATGATGGCGTAGAGATAGAGATCAGCGACAACGGCGAAGGTATTGCGCCGGAAAACCTTACTAAGATCTATGACCCCTTCTTTACCACCAAAGAGGTAGGAAAAGGGACCGGGCTGGGGCTGGCGGTCAGCTACGGCATAGTGCAGGAACACTCCGGCGAGATAAAAGTCGAAAGCCGCCTGGGTGAAGGGACGACCTTCCGGCTGATCTTTCCGGCTGCCGAACCCATCAAAAAACGCAAAGCCGCTAATATCTGACATAGCTGGATAAAGATGCACAAGTTCATTTCTTTTAACGGTGAAATTTGTAATCCCGCGGACGCTGCGGTGCCGGCGCTCTCGTCTGCGGCGCTTTACGGCTGGGGTATATTTACTTCGCTCGGCATCTATGGCGGCATTCCTTTTTTGTGGGAAAAACATTGGAGCCGGTTGATCGAATACGCGGCGGCCGTGGGTATAGACATCTCTGAGATCACGGAAAGAGAGGTGTATGAAAATCTCATCGCCATCATCTCCGCCAATAAATTAAGGGACGCCCGCGCCCGGATCACCTTTTTTGACAACGCCGCCGGTTTTTGGAATTGCGCGGCGACAGATAAGACAAATGTACTGATAGCGACGGCCGATTTTCGCGATATGCCGGAAAAATTCGCGCTTACGGTTTCGCCTTACCGGGTAAATTCCACCTCTCCGCTGGCCGGGCTAAAATCCTGCAATTACCTGGAAAATCTCCTGGCGTGGGAGAGAGCAAAGGACGCGGGATTTGATGAAGCAGTGCGTCTTAATGAAAAAGGCGAGGTCACCTCGGCCTGTATCGCCAATGTGTTCTGGGTAAAAGGCGAAAAGCTCTATACGCCCTCGCTCAAAACCGGCGCTTTGTCCGGCACGATGCGCGCTTATGTTATCGAACAGGCAAAGGAAAGCGGCGTGGAATGCCTCGAAGTAAAATTCGGCGTCGAACAGCTTTTCGAGGCTGACGAATGTTTTCTTACTTCGGCCGGTATCGGTATCAGACATGTCGCCGCCATAGACGACGCAGCATACGAAAGCAGCAAATTCGTGCAGCAATTCGAGGGCGTTTTACAGGTTTAATTGCCTTGTCTATAAAGTCGCGGATATCGGCCACTAATTACACAAATAACACGAATTAAAGATTCTTATTCGTGTTATTTGTGTAATTAGTGGCTAATAATGTATGCATGGTTACAAGTCCTGATAAAGTTTCTCAGTAGTCTCTATCATTTTTTCCAGAGCGAAATTTTCTTGCGCGATCTCCTGATTGACCCGGCCATTCTCTTTTCTTTTATCTTCATCGCCTAAAAACAAATTCACTGTATCTGCGAGTTTTAGCGGATCTCCGATAGGGACCAGGCCTGCCTCGCCCAGCAGTTCTTTGGCGCCTTCGGTGGCAGTGGAGACTATCGCGCACCCGGAAGCCATCGCTTCTAATATCGCCAGCCCGAAACTTTCCGAATGCGAAGCGGAAACAAAAACATCCGACGCATGGAGCAGAGGCCCGGTATCGTCGACCCGGTCTATCCAGATAAAACGGTCTGCCGCGCCGATAGCTGCGGCCAGGTCTTTCAGATGTTTAAGATAACCGTCTGCAGAGTTTTCCGCGCCGGCAATGACAAAATAAGTTTCCGGAAAGCGCTGCAGGATCATTTCCGCCGCGAGCAGCAGGTCTTCCTGTCCTTTTAATTTTTTTAGTTCGCCGACGGCGCCGACCAGCGGGGCACCTGGCGGAATGCCGTGCGAGCTTCTAAATGCGGTTCGCAGATCTTCGCGCGGAGCATCACGCCAATGTTTGATATCGATACCGTTAGATATAGTTACGATCTTTTCCGGAGCAAATATTCGCTCTTCCAGCAATTGCTTCCGGACAGAGTTAGAAACGGCGATGACGCGCGAAACGTTAGCCAGGGCAAACCGGTGGAGGGTTTTCATCGGGAAAAGAACATGGCGCGTCAGAACAAACTTTGTGCCCCCAGCCGATCGCGCCAGTCGCCCCATTCGCACTGCGAGCGACACGGGAAAATAATCGCGCGCCAGGTGGGCATGAACAATTTCAATTCCATGTGCCTTAATTAATGAAGCGAGCTGCCGGGTGGCGGAAATATCCAAAGCGTTTCGCACATTCACCGGCAAGAAGTTTTCCGCAGGCAAGTTTGTTTTTCCCTGCAAGGGCGAGTCCGCCGGCGCGGCGAGAAAAACCTCGTGGCCCTGGGCGGTTAAGCCGTTTATCAGATCGGCCAAATGTCTTTCGCCGCCGCCAAAGCTTTTCGCCGAGCTTACCTGTAAAATTCTCATCCGCTAAAAGTAAAACAAAAAAGGCGTGTTTCGTAAAGAAACACGCCTCCCATAAAAACCCGGGTGAGAGATTAGAAGTAAAATCTCGCGCCGAGCTGCATCTGAAACACCTGGCTGCCGGGGTTTAAGTTGTTGGTGTTGATCTGTCCCAGGAACGGCCCGCTTTCAAAAAGGATGTCCTTGAAGTTGGTATTGGTAATTCCGCTGAGTCCGCAGCCGGGCGCAGAGGCATTACAATAGTTCGTCACCGCAAAGGCGCTGTACTGCAGGTTCGAGCGGTTGAGAATGTTGAAAAACTCAGCCGAGAAAACCACGCGTCCTCTTTCAGAGAACTTAAAGCCCTTCTGCACACGAAGATCTACATCGAAGAGATTACGATTGTAGAAGTAATTGCGTCTCAGTTCGAGACCCGGCGTGATCATAGGCCGTTCGTTGTTATTACCGTCGCCGTTAAGATCGGCGCCGACCGTCGAATTGAACGGTGTACCTGAACGCAGGCGAATGGCGCTGGCCACTTCAAAGCCCCACGGAAGGAAGAACACCGGGTTGGCAACGAACTGGTGACGGCGGTCCAGGCGCGACAGGTAGTATTCCGTTCTCAGGTCATACGGGTTGTCGTAAAGCACGCCGCCCGCATCGCGTTCGTTATCGTCATCCGAAAGTGATCTTGAAAGCGTATAGAAGGCGTTGATGCGGCCCCATTTACGATTCATATTTACCCGGAAGGTAAGAGCGCGATACTGCGATTTGCCTGACGAATCACGAAGCTGCAGGGCACCGATACCAGGTACGGGCCTCGGGCGGGTCGTGATCCCGATCGACGGAATGCTGTTCGGCGTTACGATCGCGATAATATTGCGGCCCGTCGAACGGATCGCCGCAAAGTTACTCGTCGAGGCAACTATCGAGTTGAAGTTGGCCACCGTATTAACCGACTGCAGGTAGGCGATGTACTGTTCCGGCGTCAGGGGACTGGGAACGTTGATATCGCGGTTGCGCTGCAGGAAGCTGGTGTTGACCTGCGAGTAATCGATACCGAAGGTCATGTTCTTCCAGACTTCGTGTTCAAAACCGCCGCCGAACTGTACCGACTGCGGATTTTTGAAGTTATTGGTAATACCCGTGAAAGCCGCGTTCTGGAACACGCCGAGGTTGGCAGGCGAACCGGCCGTGGCGGCCAGGATGGCATTCGTGATCGTCTGAAGCTGCGTCGGGTTTAGCGTCGGAAGGTTGGCCAAATTGGCGTTATTGAGATTGACGCCCAGAATGGCAAACTGTCTGAAGACGCTGTTCGGCGCAAAACCGGTTCCGCCTACGATCGATACATACTGCGGATTGGCCAGATCGAAAGCAGCCTGGTTAAACCCGGTCGCGTTAAATGCGGGCGAACCCAGCGTTACCGAAAGGTCACCGGCAGGAACGCGGAAGTTATTGAACGGCCCCGCCAGCACGATCAGCGGGGTGCGGGCGTAATAGACACCGGAAAATCCGCGGATAACGGTCTTTCCATCGCCTTTCGGATCCCACGCAAAACCGACGCGCGGTCCCCATTCATTCTGGCTGTCCGGCAGGCTCGACGGGTTAAAGCCGGTCTTGCTTCCTTCCAGGATCGGGAAGCTGGCCGCGCTGATCGCGTTTAGCACCGTGCTGTTGTTGGCTTGCGCGGTCGGATTGAACTGCTTCTCAAAACGAAGTCCGAAGTTAAAGGTCAGATTCGGACGAAGGCGCCACGAATCCTGGCCGAAGAAAGCAAGTTCCTTGACCTTGAAAGCGGCCTGCAGGTTACCGATCTGCTGGTTATAACGAGCCGCGGTGACGTCGAATCTGCCGCGGTAGGTAGCGGTCACGACCGTTCCCATCGCCTGCAGCGCGCCGGCGCCGGTCAGACCCGCAAAGGTATAAACACCCGTCTGGTTAAAGCCGAAAGTCTGATCGGCAAAGATGTCGCTGAACTCGCCGCCGAACTTCATCGTGTGAGCGCCGCTGATAACGGTTACGCCGTCGGCAACCTGAACGCGGCGGTCAAACTGGGTGGTCGGCAGAAAGTTGCGCGTTCCATAAATACCAAAAGAAGTATTGATGTTTGCAATGACCTCATTGGGAATACGCGGGCGAGTTTCGCGGGCGTATTGAAAGCGCGCTTCGTTGCTCACGTTAGAGGAGAAAGAAGTGACCAACTGGGCCACGATGATGTGGTTGCGGTCACGCTCGGTTCCATTCGTGGAGATCGAGTTGTTGGTCGTCGGGTCGAGCGAGGTCTCACCGGTCGCAACGCCGTTGATAGCTTTGTTGTTGGAAAAGTTATAACGGACGCTGAAACGGTTGGCGCTTCCGATGTTCCAATCGATCTTGCCCAGGAGGGCGGTTGCATCGTTGGTCTGCTCGAAAGGGGCCTGCTGGTTGCTGTAGAAATTGAATGCTTCAGACTGGTTGGCAGGCACCGGCGGGACAATGTTGCCGAGCGTCGGAAACAGGATCTGGCGCGGAGCGCGGAAACGCTGCTGCTCGTACGAAGCGAAGTAAAAAAGTTTTTCTTTGATGATCGGTCCGCCGACGGAACCGCCGAACTGGTGCAGAGTCGGCGCCAGCGTGGCATCGAGGCCCAAAGCATCGAGTTTCTGAACGGCCAGCGCTTTGGCAAACCCGTGCGGGCGGGCCAGTTGTTTCGGCCTGATCAGGTAGAAAGCAGAACCGCGCAGGTCGTTGGTACCGGACTTGGTGACCACATTGACGATACCGCCCGAGCTGCGTCCGAATTCCGCCGAGTAACCGGCAGCGACCACCTGAAATTCGCGAATGGCTTCCTGCGGCAGGGTAAAGGCCGAGTTGGAGCGTTCACCGCCGCGGATACCGCCGAAAAAGGGTTGGTTGTAATCTACACCGTCAACGTTGATATTACTGTTGATACCGCGCTGTCCGGACAGTGAGATCTGTCCGCGGCTCGGATCGACCTGGGCTGTCGGGGTCAGGGTAACAAAATCCTGAAAGCGGCGGCCGTTGATCGGCAGGTTGGAAATAGCGGCGTCGTTTTGCACCGCGTCAAAATTGCTGGTGGTGGTTTGAACACTGTCACCGGTTACCTGTACTTCCGCGCTGACGCCTTGTACGCCCAGAGCGAAGTTAACGTCCGCGGTGCGGCCGACAAAAAGTTCTACCTGGACCTTCTGCTCGGCAAAGCCGCTGGAGTTGGCCGTGACCTCATATCTTCCCGGCGGGAGCAGAACAAAAGTATAAACACCTTCATCGTTAGTATTTGCTGTTTTTTCCAGCGCGGTATCTTTGTTTACCGCCTTTACTGTTGCATTAGCCACCGCTTGATTATTGCTGTCTTGGACCGTTCCGGTGATCTGCCCGGTGCCGGACTGTTGGGCTAAAAGGCTTCCCGCGCACAAAAGCAGGCTTATTGCTGCCAGCGCCAGGAATTTAATTCCTCTGGTAAAAGTCTTTTTTATCATTATTGGACCTCTTATTCTTATTGTTGAGTTTCTAATTCCAAATTATTATTGCTGGTCTTTTTTCCGAGAATATCTCGGTTTTCGGATTTGATTATCGTCGATTTTGGGAAATCTAAAATGCAAAAAATTTACTGCTGATTCCACTCTGTTTGGCGGAGGCGGGGGGATAAATCCCACGGTTACAGACCTTGTAACCGTGGGATTTATACAAGCCTAGAAATGGAATTTTAACCCAAGCTGAATCTGGCGCGGCGCCAGGTTAGTAGTGTTATTAAAGGACGTCGGAGTTCCAAACTGCGGATTATAAGTCAAAGTACCAACCTGGGAAGTAGTTCCAAAATTGATGGTCGAAATATAAGCAGTATTTACCGCCGTCACATTAGCACGATTGAAGATGTTGAATCCTTCTGCCAGGATTTCAAGGTTCATGTTCTCGTTGAACCTGATCCGCTTCGAGATACGCAAGTCGGTCGTCGTGGTGTAAGGGCGACGATATTTGTTACGTATGACAGGGACCGTAAGAACTCCACCGGCGCCAAATAGCGTATTCGACGGAGTGCTGAAGCTCGGCGGGAACGTCGTCGGGATCGTCGCCGCTATCGAATAGCCGGTCGATATCACCACGATCGGCGAAATCTGCAGGTCTCCAAAGATCGCGTAGGCCACACCCTTCTTCGGCAGGTGGAAGGTGGTGGCGGGAACCCAAACAGCGCTTCCGACAAACTTTCGCGGAACATTGTTGCTCGAGGGGCCATGGTCGTACGAGAGATCGAAAGGATTGCCGACGGTCATAAACGATGCCGCAAAAGTTGCGAACTGCTGGCCGAAATCGGTGGACTTCGACCAGGTGTAGTTAGCCTGGGCGCTCAAGCCGGCGGTCATACGACGCTGGATTTGCAGCACGAGACCATCGTACCTGGATTTGGAAACGCTTTCCAGATCGATAATGGATGCAAAATTCGTTATCGGCCTGGTCGTAGTCGATGTATTACCGTAACTAAGGTAAAACGGAAGAGCAAAGGTTGTTCCATCGTCCGGACCCCCCACTATCGCATAGTTCTTGGTAGCCGTCGGCGGCGGGAGATTGAGATCGATGAAAGCCGGAAGTTTCTTGGCCGAGGTAAAGAGGTAAGAAGCGGAGATCACCGTATTCTTAAAGATCTGGCGCTCGAAAATTATATCGACCTCGTGAACCTGCGGATTCTGAAAGTCCGGTGCGACCGTCGTGATGCTCAAGCCCGCACTGGACCTGTTCGGTGTGGCAGACAGAACGCTCGGGAAGTTCGGCGGATTGATCGCGCCGCCGCCCGCGTCCACGAGGCCTGTCGTAACAGGAGTGATCGATTGGGCCGATAGCTGCGATCCGAGTCCACCGGTATTGGTGATCACGCTCGACAGGAACGTATTCGGCACACGGCCATAATAGAGTCCGTAACCGCCGCGCAGCACGGTCTTACCGTTTCCGAAGATATCCCATGCGGCGCCAAGACGCGGCGCGAAATTGTTCTTATCGCTCGGGACATTACCTGTGCGGGCAATGATCGCGTTGGCCTCAACCTGGGTGTATCGCTGGGGTATCGTCGCGGTGAGCGTGTTCAGGGTCGGAGTAAGCGTATTCGGGAACTTGGCTTCGGGAAAACCCTGGAAGTCGTAACGAAGGCCAAGGTTAAGGGTCAGTCTGCGATTTATCCGCCAGTCGTCCAGAACAAAGAATGAATAGTCCGGCGTCTTAAGCGTGTAGTCCCTCAGACCGAAAGCCTGCTGAAAGGTAGCGTAACATGAAACCGCGTGCACAGGGGTTCCCCCGGAACAGCGAGGTGTCAGTCCATTGACCGCTGCCGTGTAATCCTGGACGAAGGCTCCGAGAGTGCTGTACGAGTATGCGCCGTACTCACTACGAAGATTGCTGATTTTATCCTTCGTAAACTTAACATCGAATCCCGTCTTGAACGTATGGTTGCCCTTGACGATCGTCACGGTATCGACGATGTGTGTCGTGCGTTCGTCGGGAAAAGCAGCGCGCTGGAAGTTAGTGCTCGTACCGAAAGTGAAACCGACGTTAGCGGAAGCGGCAAATGAAACCTGCGGCAACAGGCCGCCGATCGTAGTTCCGCGCGCGGCGAGCGCAGCTTCTTCCGCGCTGGGGTTTTGAAAGATCGACCGGGCATTTTCGCGGCCTATTTGAAAGCGAGCTTCATTGACGATGGTCGGTGAAATGGTCGTCACCAATCTGGCGTTGAAGGTATCGATACTCACGAAATCATCACCAAAATCCGCTGCGCCGACATTAACGACAGAGGGTGTCTGAAATGCGTTCAGTCCATCGGTGCGGACGCGATTATAAGAAACAGTCAAGGTATTATGCTGGTTGATATTCCAATCTACCTTCGGGAAGAAGATCTTTTGATCCTGTCTTCTTTCTGCCGTTCCCGTGAGGGAGCGAAGGAAGGCGAGAGCAGCGTCCGTCTGAGCTTGCGTAACGCCCGCCGGAGGCGTGATCGGGTTGAACGCGGTAGGGGAAGAGGGCGTTGCCACACCCGGGAAATCTCGTTTTTGCTGATCGTAATTAACGAAGAAGAACAGCTTGTTCTTGATGATAGGACCGCCGACCGCCGCGCCGAACTGGTAACGAGTGTCCTTAGGCTTGACGGATACAAGCCCTGCCACCGTGGGAAGAAGGGCCGAAGGGTTGCGCGCGCCCCACCTGTTATCGCGATCGAAGAAAAACACCTCACCGCGGAAGTGGTTCGTACCGCTCTTTGTAACGGTATTGATGACGCCGCCGGCGGCGCGTCCATACTCAGCCGAGAAGTTCGTGTTATTTACCTGAAACTCGCGGACAGCCGCCTGGCTCACCGAGTACTGGATGCGTGTGCGCCCGCGCTCTTCCGAGAAGAAGGTGTTGTTGTTGTCGGTACCGTCAAGTGTATGGTTGTTCAATAGTGATGAGAGGCCGCGAAAGCTGTTAAGGCCAAAATCGCCTTCCGGATTTACACCCGGGGTCAGGCGCGCAAAATCTGACGCGCGCCGGCCGTTGATCGGCAGTTCGCTGATCTGTGTTTGGTCGATGTTGGTCGCATTCGCCGAGTCGTTAGTGTTAATGACCGGCGCTTCGGCGGTAACATCCACCTGTGCGCTCGCTCCGCTTACCGACATCGTTAGATCGAGCGATGTCTCGCGGCCAACCTCGACGATGACACTCGCAATTTTTGTCGGCGCAAAGCTGCCGGACGTGGCCTCGACAGAGTAGGTACCGGGCTCCAGGTTTGTAACACGGTATTCGCCATCTCCCGATGAGTTGACGGTCGTGACCTTATTGGTCCCAAGATTGGTTATCGTAACGGTCGCGTTTGGAATTACCGCGCTCTGCGGGTCAACGACCTTGCCGCCGATCGCACCTGTAGTCTGGTTTTGCGCCAAAATGCCTGTTACGCCAATGGCGAAGCAGAGCATAAAGAGTGCAACGAATCTCATCATATTTTTAGTCATTCTTTCGACCTCGTATTAGAATATTGAATTTATTGCTATTGCTTTTTCAAAGCTTTCGAAAAATTTGGATTTTGACTCTCGGAATTTGGATTTTGGAAACAATCTGAAATACCGAGAATTTAACGCTATCTTTGCCCTGCCCGGGCCCTTGCTGGTATGTCGTTATAATTCACACGTTTACAGACCTGTAACCGTGACTCAATATAAAGGATAAATTTTCCAAGAATATACCAGTCTAGATGATAAAAAACAAGGCAAATAGAGTTCCCAAAACCCGGCCAATATCAATAAATAACAGGTTATGGGAAAAATACCGTTAAAACAGCGTTAAATGAGTGTTACGCCATTCTTTTCCGGAGAAATATCAAACGGTTTCCGTGCTGACCGCGCTTCTCTCACGCCCGGCCAGAAGCAGGTATGAAAAGAGGGCTATACCCGTGAGAATACCCGTTCCTATCTTCAGGGATGCGGGTAAAGCCGAGGGCGAAATAAACCCTTCGATGATGCCCGCGATGACCAGCACAAAGGCGCACCCGATCACCAGCCTGATAGCTTCCAGCCCGCTTTTTTTGATCGCTTCGATCCGCGAAAGATCGCCCGGCACCAAAATGGAATAACCGATCATCATGCCGGCCCCGCCGCAAAGAAAGATACAGGAAAGCTCCAGCACGCCATGTCCGACCACAAAAGTCGCCAGCGCGTCGCCAAACTCCGGCTTGAGTTGGTAGCACACGGCAAAGACCGCGCCGAACCTGCCGCCTTCGAATGCCATGTCATAGAGCGCACCGATACCAAAAAAGACGCCGGACGCAAACGCGCTAAAAGTAACATAGATGTTATTGGTCATTATCTTGCTGGCGCCGATCTGGTTACCCTCCGCGTTAAGGCCTTCCCACCAGTGATTGTTTGCCTCGACGTCATAGCGCACCTCGCCCAGATAAACGAACTCCGCAAATCCGATATCGTTCCACGTCGCAAAAAAAGAAAGTATCGCCGCCAGCAGAAATGTGCCGAAAGCTATCGCGGTAAATTTCCATGTGCGCCGGAACGCCTGCGGAAATTCCTTTAGAAAAAATTGCCGGATCATGGAAAAGCCGCGGCTCTCCGCGCGGTAAATTTTACCGTGCGCGCGAATGACCAGGCTGTTGAGATAATTGATGAGCTTTGGATCGCGCGTCTCGGCGCGGGCGATCGCCAAGTCGGAAGCGGCCCGCCGGTATAGCTGGCCCAGCTCACGCACTTCTTCGCGCGTCAGGCTGCGCAGCGCGGCGCTCTCGATCATCCCCAGCAGATCTTCCAGCCGCTCCCAATCGTTTTTACGTTTGTCTATGAAACGATTCATGGTTAAAGGTGTCAGAGGTTAGAGGTCAGATGTCAGATGTTAGTAAGAAAATTTCTGCACTAACATCTAACCTCTAGCCTCTAACCACTGATAAGTTACCTCGCCAAGATAGCATAGGCCGTAAGCCGGCTGCCATCGGCGGAATAAAGAAGCCCCTCGATTTCGTCGGTAATAAAGCGCTGATCGGGTTCGCTCACGGGCACGAACCGCTGCGTCGCGCCGTTATTTACATTGACGCCCGCCAGGCCTTTGCGGCCATACGGTTTTGGCAGGTCGGTGTAAAAATACATATACTGCCCGCGCAATTCCGCGAGTCTTTTGCGCCGCAGAAAATAATCTGAAAGTTTATCCAGTTGCCGCGCGGGGTCCAGCCGGTCAAGCAGACGTTCTTTTACATCCGAACCCGAAGGCGATGGAATGGAAGGACGAAAGTTCGGAAGCTGCGGCCGGACAAAGGTCTGCCCGCCCTGAATATAATTTCGCAATGTGCCGAATGTTCGGATGCCGGACGGGATATAATTCTGCGCCTGATTTGCCGCCAGCGTCGTCAGATTCATTGAGGAAAAATGCGACCGCAACCCCGACCAGCGAAATGAATTGACGGCGCGGAGCGCGTTTAAGCCGCCGCGGGCAAAACTATACGCCGAACTGACGGTGCTGCCGTAGCGAAAATAAAGCGCCGCCGCGCGGGCCGCGATCCCCGCCACGATGCGAAAGATACCGCGGTCGGGGGATTTGTATTTTACTTTCCACACCGGGGTGCTTTCTTTGCTGTTCAAACTTTGCCGGGAAAAAGCCGCGATCTCGTTGCGGCCGCCGACCACCAGTTCGCCGCGTTCGTTGATCAAAACAAAAGCCGCTTTTTCTATCTCGTGGGGTGTTTTTCCGGTGCGCTTTCCCGAATTCGCGTCCACGGTGGTCACTTCATTCTTGTCCGCGAAAACGATCGTGTTCTGATCGGCGAAAGTAAAATTCGTCAATCCTTTATCGGCGTCTTTATAGCGCCACTTTGTTTTTCCGTCGGTAGTGTCGATCGCCGAGATGCCGTAGGAGCCACGGTCTTCGGTCTCGCCGTCTTTTAACCGCGTGAATTGCCCGCCCGTTCGCACGTAAAGCGTTCTTCCTATCAGGGCCATCTCCGGCGTTACGCCGAGGTCTTTCGCTTCCCATTCGATCTTGCCGGTCGTACGCGAAACCGCGCGTATTTTTCCGTGGCCCGACAGGTAGACATATTTTTCATCAAAGACCGGATCGGCTTCCGTCAGCGCCAGCCCGCCTTCATTGACCTGAAATCTTTCCCGGTCGACCTCTTTGCCGCTGCGCCCGTCATAGATGGTCGAGCCTTCGTAAAAGAGATAAAGCCTGCCGTCGAGAAAAAGCGGCGCGCGGTAATTGTCCAGCGTAAAAACCGTTTCCTTATCTTCATCAAAATTTGCCGGTATCATATCGACATCGCTATCGAGTTCTTTTTTCCAGAGCTCATTGCCGCTCGATAACTGCAGCACGTGCATCACCGGATTGCGTTTAAATTCCGCGCCGGGTTTGCCCTTGGCTTTTTTTACCAGCACTACACAGAGCAGATCGTTATCCGGATCGACCGCCAACTGCATCACATCGCCCTTGACCTTATCGCTGCGCCAGAGCGCATTGCCCGTCGCGATATCGATCGCTTCCAGCCGCGACTTATCGCCCGCGTCCAGGCCGAGCAGGACCAGGTCCGTGCCCGGTATCGGTGTGATCGCGTTCTCATCCAAACCGCCGTGCCCGCGCCGCCACAGCGTTTCGCCGGTCTTTCCGTCGATCGCGTAAAGGCTCGCTTGCGTCCCGGTAAGGATAATGCCGAAATCCGTGGTTTGATAAAACTGAATTTTATTATCGAGATTGGCTTGCCAAGTCGTCTGGGTAAAAACACTTGACGTAAAAAGAAGCAAAAGACATAAAAGAAACAACACTTTCATACTTTTATTCTAGCGCATTTGATTAGCTGAAAAAAGAAATAATCGTTTTCCAAATTATTGATAAAAAACTTTCCTGATCTTCCTCCGGTGAAATAGCCGCTTGCGGCACAGGGTGTTCGACAGCTTTGCCCTCGCCGAGCAGGCGCTGGCCCGATCGTCATTATAGGACCTAAAAGAACAATACCAGGTGTGAAGATACTGATCTCCTGCTACTCTCCAGCAATAAAAAACTCTCTCGGTCCCGAGGCCGCCGATCTCTTCGTCGAACGGAGAATAAGCGCGGTGATAGGATACAAAAGTTTCCGCGCTGTCAGTGCCTTTCCAGGTATGAATAATTCTTATCCTCAGCATTTGGGTGCCGCGGACCATTTCACCCGGACTGTAGTCCGGCTCGCTAATGGAGATCACTCTGCCTAAAAAGATCGCGTCGGGCTTTTGTAATTCATCGCTGTATTTTTTGTCGTCAAGGAGTGAATAGGAAACGCAGGAATGCGCAAAAGAAAAGCCGCAACAACATAATAAAAAAATTGTCGCGGCAAAAATTTTCATAGACGAAAATTATCTACACGGCGGGCGTTCTTCGTCATCCGGTTTTTGGGGCGACTTTTTGGGTTCCGGAGTTTTTGCCGGTGTCGGTGCCGGAGCAGAAGCTTCCGCCGCCGCCAACTTTTTAACCTTTTTACCGGCCGCTTTTTTATTTTCGGTTTTCGCGGGTGTCCCGGCTTTGGCGTCGTTCGCGTCCTGTTTTTCTTTATCGTCGCGGGACGTTGCTTCGCGCGAAAGGTTGGCGCCGGCCTCACCGGTCACGGCCCTTCTGCTGCGGTCTTTATCGCTGCCGTCAGGCGTCAATATATTGTTCTGCACGCTATTGTTGCGGAAATTTTCCTGCCCCCTGGTTCCCTGATCGGCTGCCGGGATCTGCTGCGGCTTGGCCATGCGCAATTCATCCTGGCGAACTCCTGATGCCGGGGCCGGCGGAGGAGGCGGCGCGGCTTCGGTGGAAATTCCATCAATAACAATTGCGGGCGCTTTGAGTTTAGGCTGTTCTTCCAGGGTGGCCGGGCCGTCGGTCTCCTTGCGCAGCGTCGAAGCGGCATTCGAGGAGGTGTTGGCAGCAAAAACGCCGCCGATAGGAACACTCCCCTGCGGCGGAACGGAATAAGCTCCGCCTACCGCGGTATTCGCCGCCGAAGCCATCGGCGCGGCATTGGTCACCGTATCGGCGTTCATCACCGGGATCGCCTCATTCGAGGTGTCCTGTAATTTTTCCGAAACCGCTTTTGTGGCGGCAGACATTTCTTTGTTTGAAACCTGCGCCATTTCCATAGCACTGTAATTACTGCGAAAAACCATGAACCCGATAGCGCCGGTGAATAAAACAACGAGCGCCGCCATTCCGTAGGCCAGCGTGGGGAATTTAAAGACGCCTAAGATGCGTTCGATCAGCGAAGATTCTTTTACGGTGGTTACTGGCGGCACCGCAATAGCTGCCGCAAAAGCAGCCGGTTTTTCTTCTTCCCGATCCTCAAAAAAAACCAGGTTCGACAGGATCGTGCGGCAATTTCCGCAATCGACCAGATGCCCCATGGCACGCTCGCGCGCCTTGACCGGCAGCGCGTTAGCTGAAAAAGCCGCGAGTTCATCTGCGTCAAGATGTGCTTCCGCTGCTATCGCTGCTTCCATTACCGGGGCAGGTGTTTCCTGCCGCCGCGCAGCCTGCCGCAAAAGAGCATCCATTTCTTTGTCGAAATTAAGTTCCATTACTACCTATCTTTTCAGTTGTCGCGGATGAATTAAAGAATAGTATCGATATTCACCCGTTAAACCGGGCGTTCTTTCTGCCACTTTAAAGAACGCTTTGCCTTACAATTTCTTGCAGCATAACCCCTAAGATCAATGCTGCAAACATTTTCTCCAGATCGATGCCCAATTTGGCGGCCGTTTCCGAGAGGTAATTTTTTACCTCTTCATGCTGCCAGCCTTTATCCGTCTGCAGCCGCTTTTCCACGCCTTTGCGCAGGTCGGATTGAATTTTCACTAGCCGGCGGCTGGCCGTCGCCTCGTGAAAACCGAGCATCTGCCCGATCTCTTTCAACCGTAAACTATCAAAATAATAGAGTTTGATGATCAAGCGGTCTTCGGTCTCGAGCGATGCGATGGTTTCCTGTAACGCCGCGGAAACATCCGCCATCGCTTCTTTTCCGCTAAAAGCTTCTTCAGGACTCTCCGCCACACCCATAAAATGGGCGTTGTCGCTATTTTCCGCCGATTCCGACGCCAGGTTCTCAAATTCCCGGTCTTCCTCTATCTGCACAAAACGAGAGAGTTTACGGTGCTGGTCGATGGCCAGTTGATGCACCACCGCGCGCAGCCACCCGGCCAGCGAGCCGCGCCCTGAATAATACGCAATTTTCCCGGTCGGGTTGCCGTCGGCATCGGTTTTTAGCCCGTGCAGCTCCGCCCAGATCGAATTTGCCAAGTCGTCGACATCCTCTGTGTTAGAGCAAAAATTCCGCGCGGTCGATTTAACGACCGAGTTAAAGCTTGTCACCAGATCGTTCCACGCCTGCTCGTCGCCGCGTTCGCAGGCTGCGATAAGGCACAGGTCATCGGCCCTTAATGCTTCGATAAACTCTTTGATATCAGGTTTTGCCGCAGACGGGGCATCTCGCAGCAGATATTTGTCGAGCGACTTGCTGACCCGCGGCAGCAGGTCGTCCGCCGTCAGCCCGCGCGAATTTCCCGCCAGCGAGATCAGGCGTGAAACGCTCTCGCGTATCTGAGTTTCATATTTTTGCGGTGCAACTGTCACAAAGGTTCGATTTTATCGAGAGTTTATCACAAAATCGCGGCTTGCGATGAGTCTCAAATCTATCTAGGATAGAGACTTGTTTTCACGCTGAGGTTGCCCCAAATGCTAAAGGCCTTTATGCACCGGCGCGAGCGCTATCTCGCAATGCTCAATGACGACCGCCTGGTGCGGCCGTTTGCGTGGGGCGGCGAATTTCTCGGGCTAAACACAAATGGGGATCCGGCGGAAGCGATCCGCCAGTATTCGGCCGAGGCTTTTAAGAACAGCGACGAATTTTTTCACCTGCCGGCGATCGCGGACTTTGATCTGCAAGACGATCTTCTTTCCTGGACCAGCGCTGTCGAAACTCCGACCGCTCGAAACAATACCGCCCGCGCGCGATTTTTTCCCGCCAAAGATAGACGCGCCGCAGTGGTGGTTTTGCCGCACTGGAATGCCAAAGCCGGAAGCTATTTCGATCTTTGCCGGGTATTTAACCGTTTTGGCGTGGCTGCGCTGCGCGTGACCCTGCCCTATCACGAAGAGCGCCGCGAGTCGCAGGACGCCCGGGCGGATCAATTTGTCTCGCCCAATATCGGGCGCACTATCCAGTCAGTCCGCCAGGCTGTGCTCGATACGCGCGCGGCCGTACGCTGGCTAAAACAGCAGGGTTACGCGAAGGTAGGCGTGGTGGGAACGAGCATCGGATCGTGCACGGCGTTTCTAGCCACGGTGCACGATGACGATATCGACGCCGGAGTTTACAATCACGTCTCCGGCTATTTTGCCGATGTGACCTGGCGCGGGCTTTCGACCTATCACGTGCGCGAGGGCTTGGAAGAAAAAGTAACGCTTGAGCAGTTGCGCGATCTCTGGCTGCCGATCAGCCCTCTGCCTTATCTCGCGAAACTAAAAGCAAAACCGGTCCGCCCGATGAAATTCATCTACACGCTTTACGACCTGACCTTTCCGCACGATCTTTCTCTGCAGGTGCGCCAAAAATTTATCGAAGAAAAAATTCCCGCAAGTTTCAGTTGGCTGCCCTGCGGGCATTATACTCTCGGTGAAAAACCGTGGGTCTATCTGGACGGTTACAAAATCGTTTCCTTTTTGCGGAGGCACTTGAAGTGAGAAAAAGCATTTTAATAGCGGCGTGTATAGCATTAACAGTTGCCTGTCAGAGCAAAGTCGCGAATGAAAATTCAAATCAGGCGATGGCCGTTAGTACAGCGAAACCCGAACAGATCGTAAATGTAAATAGGCCGGTTGAAAAAGCGCCTCTTTACACGCCTACGCCGGCCATAATAAAAACGAGCGAGATAAATTCAAGGATAGGAAATGTTGAGGCCTTTACCGCGGGGCTTTGTCTGAAGATACAAAACCCAAACCTGCTGCCCGGCGACAAAATTCGGATCATAATTACCGAAGTTCACCAGAAGACAGCAATGGCGGAAGTAGTGGAAAAGACGGCTTGCGAAGGCGAAAGATTTGCCGGAGATCTGGATGAACCCGACATTCTCGAATACAAATTAAAAGAGATCGGCGGTAACTTGCTTGATAGATCAGGCTACGGTATCGGTCTGGTGAATCCGCTTAACGAGCCGAAAATAAAGGGTGAGTTTGTCACGATCGATATCGATAACGACCAAAAAGCCGAATATTTTCGCGCATGTACCAGTTCCGAAGGAATGCATTTGACGGTATGGAAAGGAAAACCTCTAATGGGAGATCGCATTTGGCATTCCTACTATCATTTTAGCTACGATACCGAACCTGATTGTAAGAAAAAAGATTATGAGGGAACCGATGAATAGGATCATTATTTTATTACTTTGTGCGCTTGTTTTACCGGCAACATATGTTTCGGCGCAAAAGAAACCTGTGCCGCCAAAACCAAACGCCGATATCGTCGCGATGTTAAAAAACATTTCGGCGAAAAATATCGAAGCGACGATCCGCAAACTTGTCAGCTTCGGCACGCGCAATACTTTGTCTGAGCAGAACGATCCGAACCGCGGTGTCGGCGCGGCGCGTGATTGGCTGTATGGCGAATTTCAAAAGATCAGTGCCGATTGCGGCGGGTGTCTGCAGGTGGAAAAGCAGACTTTTCTGCAGGAGAAAGCCAACCGCGTTCCGGAGCCGACAAATCTTACGAATGTAGTGGCAACATTAAAAGGCACGACCGATCCCACTCGCGTCTATGTAGTCTCCGGCCATTACGATTCGATGTGCAGCTCGCCGACCGATGCCAAATGCGATGCGCCCGGCGCGAACGACGACGCTTCCGGGACCGCCACCGTGCTCGAAGCCGCGCGCGTGATGTCGAAATATAAGTTCGACGCGACGATAGTTTTTATGGCCGTGCCCGGCGAAGAGCAGGGCCTGCTGGGCGCTGCCTATTTTGCGAAGCAGGCCGAAGCAAATAAGACCAACATCGAGGGAATGTTCACCAACGATATTGTGGGCGGTGTGACCTCGCAGAAAGATATGCCGGACCGAAATGCCGTGCGTGTTTTTAGCGAAGGCGTGCCGACCAAGGAAAGTGAAGCCGAGGCAAATACGCGGCGCGGCGTCGGCGGCGAAAACGATTCGCAATCGCGTCAGCTCGCGCGTTTTATCAAAGAAACGGGCGACCGCTACCTGCCGAAATTTCCTGTGCGGATGATGTATCGCCGCGACCGCTATCTGCGCGGCGGCGACCACATTCCTTTTCTCGAACGCGGTTTTACCGCCGTGCGCATCACCGAAATGCACGAAGACTATACGCACCAGCACCAGAACGTGCGCACGGAAAACGGCGTGCAATACGGCGACCTGCCGGAGTTTGTCGATTTTGAATACGTGGCAAATATCGCGCGGATAAATACCGCCAGCCTAGCCTGCCTGGCGATAGGCCCCGCTAAGCCGAAAAACGTCGGGACCGTGACCGCGCGGCTGACAAACGACACCGAGCTCAAGTGGGACGCAAACACGGACGCCGACATCGCCGGCTATGAAATTGTCTGGCGCGACACCACCTCGCCGGTTTGGACAAGCGCGCTAAACGTAGGCAATGTCACCACTTATGTAATGAAGGCGATGTCCAAGGACAATTTCTTTTTTGGCGTCCGCGCCGTCGATAAAGCCGGAAATAAAAGCCCGGTGGTCTATCCGCGGCCGGTGAGGTAAGGGTTTTGAGTCCCGCCTTTAGGCGGCTTTTGTACCGGCAAGAGGCCGCCTAAAGGCGGGACTCAAAACAACAAATTTTTTTCTATAGCATGTCCTTTTTGTTCAAACTCGTTCGTCTATTGATCGAAAGCTAACAAAGCTTAAAAATCAAAAAGACAAAATTAAGGAGAAATACTATGCCAAGTTATATGATGCTGCTGCACGAAGCCCCGCCGGATTTCAGTAAATTTTCCGCCGCCGATATCCAGGGGGTTATCAATGATTACAAAGCCTGGCGAAACGGCGTGGCCGAGCAGGGAAAATTGGCGGGCGGCGCCAAGCTGCGCGACGAAGGCGGAAAACATATCAGCGGAGCGAACGGTGAGATCCGCGTGACCGACGGCCCTTTTGCCGAAGCCAAGGAAGTGATCGGCGGATTTTTTACCATCACGGCCGATAATTATGACGAAGCGGTCGAGCTCTGCAAAGACTGCCCGCATCTGAAATACGGCGGGCGTATCGAGCTGCGCGAAGTCGAGCCGACCCCGTAATACCGTAAGCCCGTAACCGATGACAGCACCGGCCGAAGAAAATACGATTCACGAATCAATTGGCGAATCGATCGACCATCTGTTCCGCCACCAGGCAGGGCAGATGGTTTCTGTTTTGACGCGAATTTTCGGCATCGGCAATCTCGACCTGATCGAAGACGCCGTGCAGGATGCGCTGGTCGCGGCGCTAAGAGTGTGGCCCTACAGCGGGTTTCCCGATAATCAAAAAGCCTGGCTGATAGAGACCGCCAAAAACCGCGTGCTCGACCGCCTGCGTTACGGCCGCAGATTTACCGGCGAGGATATCGCCGACGCGGAGTACGATCTGACGGCCCTTAAAATGGGTGGAACACAGACCGATACTTATTTCGCCAAAGAAATTTCCGAAGACCAGTTAAGAATGATCTTCGCCTGCTGTCATCCGCTGATCGCGCCCGACAGCCAGGTGGCCTTGACGCTGAAGATCGTCGGCGGTTTTAGCGTGTCTGAAATTGCCCGCGCATTTTTGGCTAAAGACGATGCGATCGCCAAGATGCTCACGCGCGCGAAACAAAAGCTGCGCGAAAATAAAGTTCAGTTGGAAATGCCGGAACCGGCGGAAATTCCGGCGCGTCTGGAAGCGGTCGCCAAGGTGCTCTATCTGATGTTTAACGAAGGGTATTCCGCATCCGAAGGCGAAGAGCTGGTTCGCAAAGACCTTTGTTTTGAAGCCATCCGCTTGTGTGAATTTTTAGCGTCGCATCCTTTGACCGATACTCCGAAAATAAATGCGCTGGCGGCATTGTTTTTGTTTCAAGGTGCGCGGCTTTCTTCGCGCAGCGACAGCGAAGGCGAGCTTTTGCTGCTCCCCGAACAGGACCGTTCGCTGTGGGACCAGTCGATGATAGCGAGGGCGATGATGTTCATGCGGCTTTCGGCCCGCGGCGATGAATTGACCGGGTATCACCTGGAAGCCGAGATCGCCTCCGCTTACACGCTGGCGGAGACTTTCGAAGATACCGATTGGCGGCGCATTTTAGACTGTTACGAACTGCTGCAGAAAAAAATATTTTCGCCCATCGTCGAACTCAACCGGATAATCGTGCTGTCAAAAATTCACGGCGCGGAAAAGGCGCTCGAAGAATTAAGCAATTTGGAAAAAAGCGGAAAGCTAAATGATCTCAATTTGTTTCACATTACTTATGCGCATTTCCTCAGCGAGCTCGGGGAAAACGCCCGCGCGATCGCTTCTTATCAAAAAGCGGCCGCGCTGACACAAAATGAACCTATCCGCCGGTTTCTTGAAAAAAAGATTGAGCGGTTGAATTCGCTCTAGATAAGACTTTGCGATCTGGTAAGATCGAATGGGCGATCTACATGGTCGGGTTCTTTCACATATTTCCTACTACAGGAGAAGGTGAAGGTCCTTCTCACTAGCCTTCCTGGCCTTTTCTTCCATTTTTGCTGTCCAGACCTTAAAACGATGCACGACATAAAAGTCTACAAGCAGCATAAACCACAGGCCTGTACCAACATTGAGCAAAATATCTCTCAAGGCTCCCTTTGACCAAGCCGCAGCGAATAAAACGCCTGCCGCTATGATTGCAGCGGTTAAGCTGTACCAGATGGATTTCTGAACCGCGGTTAAAAGCACTGGAACGATGAGAAGCAACAGCAAACCCGCGAGAGTATTTGTTGCTAATCCTTGCGAAAACGTGCCGTCCACCGTTGTCCATGAGAAGTAGATTGCGAAGCCCGTGAGCACTATCCATGCAACTGCAAGAAAGACTACTACGCATGTTAACTGCATGATATTGCTTACTCCCATAGCTAGGTTGTCTCCGGGAAATCTTGGGAAATCGTCATCATCGTTTTCTGCCATTTGTTCCTCCACGAGTCAATTTGATTATCTGGACATCATAATAGCGGATTAAATAACCTGCTCAAAAAAATTCTGATTAATGGCCTGCATTATAGTGAATGAGCTGTCCGCGCTCCGACAGAAAACGTTGAAAGTTAATAAGGATTGTTTTACTCTATCCAAAATCATATGAGTCTTTTCGAAACCCAAAAACGCGAAATGATCATCCAGCGCATCGGCCATTTGTTTCCGGATGCGCAGGCCCAGTGGGGAAAAATGAACCCGAACCAGGCGATCTGTCATCTGACCGACCAGCTTCGCGGCGCCATGGGCGAGCTCCAGTGGAAAGATCAAAATAGTTTTATCAAAAAGACGCTGGTCAAATGGCTGGCGGTATATGTGATACCGGTGCCGAAAAACGTTCCCACCATGCCCGAAGCCGATCAGCAAAAAGAGGGTACGAAACCCACCGATTTTGAAAGCGACCGCGCCACGCTGATCGCCTATATCGAAAAATTTGCCGCCGCGCCGGACGATTTTCCCTGGAGCCCCCACGCGGCTTTTGGCAGGATGAACAGAAACCAGTGGAACCTTCTCACCTATAAACATCTCGACCATCATCTGAGACAATTCGGCGTGTAAACTGGGAGCGCGGACGTCTCGTCCGCTGCACCGCAGCCTAACTATCGGATATCAATAGCGAATGTCGAACGCTGCACGTTGATTGCGGACGAGACGTCCGCGCTCCTGGTTTATGGCACTCTCCTTGCATCAATAAAAATCAACAGAAAATTCGCTTTCTCGTCGTACGGTATCACGTCGTGCGCGATAAATTTTGGATTGAATTGATACAAAAATGGGACTCGCAACTTACAACCGAAAGAGAGATTTCAAGGGAACGCCGGAGCCGAAGGGCAAGGTCTCGAAAACGGACAAGCATCGTTTCGTGGTGCAGGAACATCATGCTTCGAACCTGCATTTTGATTTCCGGATGGAGATCGGCGGCGTTTTAAAATCCTGGGCGGTTCGCAAAGGCCCGTCGATGGACCCGGCAGTAAAACGGTTGGCCGTTCCCACCGAAGACCACCCGCTCTCTTACACAAAATTCGAAGGCCGCATTCCCGAAGGCCATTACGGCGCCGGGATGCAATTGATTTGGGACAGCGGTACCTTTGAACTTTTGGATGGAGACGACCCGGAAAAGCAGTTCAAAAAAGGCAAGCTTCAATTCGAACTAAAAGGCACGAAATTAAAAGGCGTTTTCAATTTTTTTGAGATGAAGGGGCGCGGCGGGTGGCTGCTGGTCAAAGTCGACGATGAGCATGCGAAAGAGAATTGGGAACTCGATCTTTTGCAGCCCGACAAGGACGGACGTAAAGTTATCACGGAGGAGAATTCCAAGGCCGTGAAGAAAACAAAAACACGTTCCAAAGTGGTAAAGAAAAGCACCAGGCCCGAAAAGGGTATAAAGGGTGAAAAGGGCGAAAAAGCAGTTTCATTAAACGCGCTGTTAAAAGAACAAAAACCCGCAGGCGGCCGGCTGGTAAAGATCGGCAAATATGTCGTCAAGCTGACCAGCCTTGACCGCGTCTATTTCCCCGGCAGCAATAATACGGAGGGCTATACCAAAGCCGATCTGATCCGTTATTACAGCGATGTTTCGAAATATATTTTGCCGCATTTGAAAGACCGCCCGCTGATAATGCGCCGTTTTCCGCAGGGGATCAAAGGCCCGTCTTTTCACCAGCACGACGTCGATGAAGCGCCGGAATTTGTCCGCACCGCTTCGCACCGGGTAAGAGAAGAAGACAGGCACGTGGTCGATTACGTCGTCTGCGATAATCTGCAGACGCATCTTTACCTGGCGAATCTCGGCGCGATCGAACGCCACCCGTGGCACTCACGCGTGGACACCATCGACCATCCGGATTGGTTCGTCTTCGATCTCGACCCGGAGAAAAAAGTAACATTCGAAACGATCTGCGCGACCGCCGTGAAACTTAAGGAGGTGATAGAAAGATTCGGCCTCAGGTCTTATCCGAAAACTTCGGGCTCGCGCGGGCTGCATTTATACGTTCCGATCAAACCTGCGTATTCGTATGAAAAAGTTGCCGGCCTGGCGAAAGCGATCGCTACTATAGTGGCCGACGAAAACCCTGAGACGGCCACCGTCGCGCGCGCCAAGGCAAAAAGAAAACCGGGCCAGATCTACATCGATTTTATGCAGAATAATATCGGCAAATCGGTCGCCGCGCCCTACTCCGTTCGTCCCAGAGAGGGCGCGACCGTTTCCGCGCCGGTCGAATGGAAAGAGGTCGAAAAAGGAAGCTTGAGCATCGATGATTTTACGATCAAAAATATGCCCGCGCGGCTTAAGAAAAAAGGCGATCTTTTCAAAAAAGTTTTGACGGACAAGCAAAGCCTGGAAAAGGCTTTTAAGAAATTAAAAGAGCTGGAAAAAGAATAATTAATAAGAACAAGGAGGAAGTTACAAAATGCCAAGAGGAGACAAATCGGCTTACACCGATAAGCAGAAACGCAAAGCCGAACATATTGAGGAAGGCTATGAGAAAAGCGGCGTGTCGCACAAGGAAGCGGAGGCGCGCGCCTGGGCCACGGTCAACAAGGAAGACGGCGGTGGTAATTTGAGCGGCTCAGGCCGCGGCAAGCCGGACACGCACGTGTCTTCCAGTAAAGGCGGAAAAAAAGGCGGCAGCAAGTAATATTTATGGAGCGCGGGCATCCCTGCCCGCACGAACGCATCGCGTTCGAAATCAGCTGCGGATAAACGCGGATTACTCAGATAGTATGATCGAATCCGTGTTAATCCGCGGCTAAAATCTTTAAGCCGCAAGACGGCTTTGCGGGCAGGATGCCCGCGCTCCATGTTTACGCCATTTCCGCTGGTCGTTTTTTCCACCAGTTTCTAAATCGCCGCAGCGCGAGTGAAAAGCCTGTCCACACCAGAAACGCTCCGCCGATACACGCCACAAAACCGATGAACTGCCCGGCGATGCCGCCCGTTTCGCCCGTGTGCGTAAAGCGAAACCACGAGCGCAGTTGGCGCGCGGAATTTTGTCCCGTGTAGGGTTCCCATTTTGCGGCCTCGCCCGTTCTGGTGTCGAGCGTTAGCGTGGAGCGCCCGAAAATATTCCAGGACTTTCCTTCATCGATTGTAAAGACCGCATCTTTCGCCGGCGGCAGACGCAGGCTGATCGATCTCCACCCTTCGGACTGCGCATCGGCTTTTGCCCAGAGCGCATTCAAATTATCCGGCAGCGCGTAAGGCTGATCATTTTGCTGTCCGCTTTGCTGTGCTGCCCCACCCGGCGGCCCTTGAGGCCCTTGCTGGGCCGGAGGCACTTCATTTCCGGTCAGGGTGTAGAGCAAATTTCCTGCCCACTGAAACGAGATCACGGTTGCCGTGAGCGTCAGCACGATCAGCACCAGCGATGTCCAGAAACCGATCGTGTTATGCCAGTTAAAATTTCGCGCTTTGCCGCTTAAGCCCCGGCGAAACCAGAGCACCGGTTTGATCTGCCGCCAGGTCAATCGGCGCGGCATCCAGATATAAATTCCGGAGATCGCCAGGAACAAAAACAAGATATTGCTGATGCCGGTGACGATCTTGCCCCACGGCCGGGCATCTCCTCCGAGCGCGATGTAGCGGTGCAGATCTGTGTTAAAGCGAAAAAAAGCGCGGACGCTGCTGCTGCCTTCGCCCGTGATAGCTCCCGTATAGGGATCGACAAAAACCTGGCCTTCGCGGCCGAGAGCGACGGTTGCGGCGGTATTAGGCTGGTTTGTTAAGGTGATAGCGGAAGGCTTTACCTTTGGTTTTGCTTCCAATACTTTCGCCAGTATTTCCTGAACACCGAGTTTGGGCGAATTTTCAGATACCGCGACATAACGCATATCTTTTTCGAAATACTCGGTGATGTTTTTTTCGAAAGAAAGCAGCGCGCCGGTCACGCACATGATAAAGATCACCACGCCCGCCAGCGAACCGGCGATAAGATGCATCCAGAAAAGTATTTTGCGAAAAAGTTTCATGTAAATAGTCGGAGCGCGGACGTCCCGTCCGCACTTGTCAGTAGCGCCTGCGTTAGCGGGTGCGTAAATCGGACGCACCGCGTCCGTGGCGGACGAGCCGTCCGCGCTCCCAGTTAGACATCCGCCCACCGGCGCAGCAGGTTATGATAAACGCCGGTTAGCTGTACAACCGACGGGTGATCGGGCGCGTCCTGGCTTAGCCTTTGGATCGAAGTGTCGAGGTCAAACAGCAGCGTGCGCTGGGCGTCGTCGCGCACCATGCTCTGGATCCAGAAAAACGAAGCGAGCCGCGCGCCGCGCGTGACCGGCGTAACGTGATGCAGGCTGCTCGCCGGATAAAGGATCAGGCTGCCGGCGTTTAATTTTATACTCTGAACACCGTAATTATCTTCGACCGTCAATTCGCCGCCGTCATATTCACCGGGTTCGGAAAAAAAAAGCGTCGCGGAAAGATCGGTGCGGACGCGGTGCTCGGTTCCGCCGACCTGGCGAATCGCGTTGTCCACGTGCGTGCCAAAAGATTGCCCACCCTGGTAGCGGTTAAAAAGCGGCGGAAAAACTTTAAGCGGAAGCGCGGCCGAGATGAAAAGCGGATTTTTTCCCAATGCGCCTAAAATAAGATCGCCCATCTGCAGCGCGGCCTGCGAATTTTCCGGAAGCTGCATATTATTCTTGGCGCGGCCGGATTGGTGGCCGGCGGTAACCTGCCCATCCACCCATTCGGCGGCGTCCATCAAGGCGCGGCAGTGCTTGACCTGCTCGGCGGATAATAAATTTGGAATCTGAAGAAGCATTATTTAATTAATTGGAGCGCAGACGTCCCGTCCGCATCTAACGCAGACGCTACTGACAAAGGCTGCGAGCAGCCCTCTCTGCGGACGGGACGTCCGCGCTCCCAGTTTAAAACCTGAAACCGGTACTGAGCGATATCAGCCTTCCCGCGCCGGGAACGATATGCCCGCCGCCGATGCGGTCGATGTAATACTTGTCGGCCAGGTTATTCATATTCAGCCGCAGGGTGAAATTTTTTGTCACTTCATACGAGGCCATCGCGTCTAGGAGCCAATAGCTGTCCACAAAACGAGTATTGATATTGTTGCCATAGCGTCTATCGACGAATCGCGGGCCGCCGCCGAAAAAGAATTTCTTATAGCGATAGGTCGTCCAGAGACTGAACGAATTGCGCGGCGTATTGACCAACTCCTTGCCCTGTTCGTAGATCGGAATGTTGTTGACCAGGGTAAAAGCATTCGACTTCAACACCTCGCTGTCGAGCATGGTGTACCCGGCAAAGATCTGCCAGTTTCGCGTCATGTTTCCGGTAGCGCTGATCTCAAAACCGTCCACGCGCTGCTGGCCGTCCAGTATCTGCGGCGGGTCGGAAGGATCGATCCCCGGCGTGCGCGCGTTAGTTTTATCTACGCGAAAGATCGCTCCGGCCAGCAGCAGCCTGCCGCTGAGCAGGTCCCATTTCGTTCCGATCTCGTAGTTATTTGTTTTTTCCGGCCCGATCGATGTATTGGCCGTGCTGTAGGACAAACCTTCCAGCGAAGGATTGGCTGAAGTGCCAAAGCTGCCATAGATCGAACCGTATTCCACCGGATGTAAGACCAGCGCGGCCCTGCCGCTAAGAATGCGGTCGACGCGGCTGAGCGGTGTCAGCCCGGCGACTGCGGCGCTTACGCCATCGACCTCGAAATAGTCCCAGCGCAGCCCGCCGACAAATTCTAAATGCCTGGTAAATTTAATAGTATCAAACAGATACGCCGCATAAGTATTGCCCGACACATCGCCGACGAACGGGCTGACCGTGATCACGCCGGTAAAAACATCATGCGGATTCGGGTTTAACAGAGTGGTCGGGGCGTTGAGCGCATTGCGCAGCACGCGGGTATTTTTTTCGTGGGTGAGATTGGTGCCGAACACTAAAGCATGCCCGATCCCGCCCGTTTTGAAGCTCGCATTCAGGTCGGTCTGGTTATCCCAGATATCGTCATTCGTTATCCACGAACGCAATTCGCGGTTGATGGCGGTCGAATTGTTAGCGGCAAAACGCGGCGGTGTCGCGATCGAATCGCGGCGCGAATAACCGTAGCGCAATTGATTGTGCAAAGTTAGTTTGTCGTTAAAATCATGCTCGAACCTGAACGTGACCAGATCGGAACGCAGCTTTTCTTTATCGCGGTCGAGATATCCGTAAAACGTATCGCGCGGGACCGGGGCGGGGCGATCGCGAAAAGTTGCCAGCGCGGTATTCGTTACCGGCACCCAGGGAATTCCGTAATCTGAAATATTATTTTGCTGCAGGTAAAAATAGCCGAGCGAATAACGCGTCTGGGTACCCATGCCAAAACTGATCGAAGGCGCCAGGCCCCAGCGGCGATTTTGCACTACTTCGCGGCCCGGGTATTCGGAGCCGGTTGCCATCGCGTTCATCCGGAAAGCGATGCTGTCACTGATCGGTAAATTGACGTCGGCCGTGCCGCGCAGAGTTCCCGAAGTGCCGACGGTAAAGTCGCCGCCGAACGTGCGTTTCAGATTAGGCAGCTTGCTGACCAGATTGATCGTGCCGCCGGTTGAACCGCGCCCGGTAAAAGAAGAACTCGGGCCTTTTACTACTTCGACCTGCTCCAAATTGAACGGGTCACGCGATTGCGGGCCGAGGTCGCGCACGCCGTCCACGTAAATATCATTGCGCGCGCTAAAACCGCGGATGGTCAGGTTGTCGCCGGCCGGCGCGCCGCCTTCACCGGCGGTGATGGTGATCCCGGGAACATTGTTCAGCACATCGCGGAGCGTGGCCGCGCCCTGTTGCTCGATCACTTCCTTGGGAATTACGGAGATCGTTTGCGGAATGTTGCGCAAGGGCTCAGTGTACTTTGGCGAAGAAACGATCTTTGCGTCCGACTGCCGGATGTCTACGACCGCTCCTTCCGCGTGTAATTCGAGCGCGACTTGTCTGGTGCCTTTAAAGGTATGGCTTACGCCGGTTCCGGTCAGGATCTTTTGCAGCGCCTGTTCGGAGGAAAACATGCCGGAAACACCGGGCGAGGCCACATCGAAAATATCCTTGTTTTCCGCCTCGACCCTGATCCCGGTCGTTCTCTCAAAACTTTCCAGTACCGTTTTTAGAACACCCGGCGGAATATCGAAACGATATACATCGGCGCCCTCGTCCGTCGTGCGCACTATCTCCAGCGTACCGTGATTTTCCTGCGCATAGGCGACCATCATCTTGTGGCTGCCGCCCATCGTGAAAGCGACGATCGCTCCCATCGCTCCCATCGCAATTATCCAATGCCGGGTTTTAGGCCCCGCAGATCTTTTTTTCTGTTTTAATTTTTTGTAGATATTGTTTTTCATAAATTCCCCACGCAAAAATGTCAAAATTCAGTTGCGGATGGGGAATCCAAAAAGCTTGTCAATAACCAGCGCCGCCCCGGGAGGGGAATATCTGGAATGGCAAAGAAAAGCGTGTTAGGATTTAGCTGCACACCATCCGTCGTTACTTTAAACCGTAGCTCGTATGTGTTGTGTAAATGCCTTCGGCGCCAGCACGCCGGAGGCAATTTATTTGTCTTTAATTGAAATTGAAAACCGATTTCAATAAAGAAAGAGTTTAGTAAATTAGTGTTGTCAAGAGTGGCAGCGAAAAGGCAACTCCGATTATAAGCTCGAAATTCCAATGTCTTGCCACGACTTGTCGAATTTAAAAGTTGGGTTATCGTGTTTCTTGAAGTGGTCTATATTTAGGTCAATTCGAACCGTCCATTAACTCCTAGAAAACATGAAAAGCATAGAAGAGATAGTTCATATCCTGATAATCGCGCTATCGCCGGTTTTTATCGTTGTTTCTCACCTCTTGGAAATATCTGAGAAAATTATTGAGTTTTTAATTGTTCCAATCGTAGTACTTGTTAATATTCTGCTGGTATAAGCTTCTACAGGAATAAAGAGAACGAAAATATAAATTTCGTATCGAATTTTATTCACGATCGATTTCACGTAACAGATGAGGGGGAGGTAATACCACTTGACTACGAGATTTTTGTGATAGAAGACGAGGCCAATAGTAATGAGTTTCGTGAAAAACTCAGAAACATTTTAAATGGGCGAATGATAAATTAACCTCAAGTCATTTGATAGGGCCGAATATCAGGATCCTGCAAAACAACCGGAAGCGCTTAAGGAGATAATAAAAAAAGACGAGTGTCAACCGTTAGAAAAAAGAGATGGAAGAAGAAGAGTGGGTTTATCAAATTGTTGAGGATAGGGCTCATGATAACCCTGACGCACCCTGACTATATGTGAACAACTTGGACGAGGGAGATCAGATCAGTAAAGTTACAAAATATATTTGCATAATGCCACTAGATGAGAGAAGAACGCGGATCTTTTAAGCCGTAACCCTGGGAGCGCCGGTGTCCCGCCGGCAAGCGCAGCAAGATTTGTTCCGTTCGCGGTAACTCGCACTTTGTTCGAGCACTTCAAACGCTGCGCGTTCGTGCCGGCGGGACACCGGCGCTCCCAGCAAGAGAAAAGGTGATAAGTTTTAATAAGTAGGAGATTGAATATGTGAGGAAGGGGATGTATGAGTGTTTAAGAAAAGGAATGGAGTGGGGAGCGGGTATTTGAATGTTAATGGTTTATTCTTGAAAGCATTTTTTAAGAGTGATTTTGTAAAAAATTGTTTTGATAAAGAAGAAGATTCAGTGATTAATTATGTTTTTAATAATATTGGTAGCGCTGCATAATGGAATAAAAGCAATTTTAAAAAGAGAGAAGATGGAGATTGGGGAAAATGTAAAGTATTTGATAAAAATGGCAGTGAAAAAGATAAGAAGGAATAAGACTGTAAAATGTAGGGAAGTAATGAAGAAATTGAGTAGATAGTTTGTGTGTACTAAGAAAGCAGTAATTTAAATAGAAATAACAAGGTGAGAATTTGTATATTTTAGATAAAAGGTATGGTAGAGTTAGATAAAATTGATAGAGGTTTAATTAAGAAAGAAGATATGAATTTTTATACAGAATTAATAAATGAAATAATGTAAAAGATGGAGAATAGAATGAGATAATTAAATATTAAGTAATTGTTAAAAAAAAAAGGGGTAGATGGTAATTACAATTCAGCTTCTTAGCCAGGCCTTCACCGCCCCAGCCCATGATGATGTTGTGATTCCAGCGGAAAAAGGGCTTGGCGATCGGCGAGATGAGATTCATCCAACTTTTGGTTGTTCTTACTTTCCAGTCGTAGCGGACGCGGGTCGTGTTTTCATTCTCGGCTGTTAAGGTCCAGAGGCCCGTGCCCTCGAGTTCTCCGAAAGCCCGCGCTTCAATGATATTCAGGGGCAGGATGCGCACGATCTCCGAATCGAATTCCAGCGTATAGGGCAGCGCACTTTTCCAGGTTGAGCGGCGAATACTGCCCAGGCCGTCCGCGTCGCCGGGTTTTAGTTCAACAACTTTGACCACGCCTTTCCACCACTCGTGCCAGTGTTCGGAATGCTTTATCACGTCCCAAACCCTCTCCAGCGGAGCGTCAAAACGCCAAACGGTAACGAATTCGTAGTACTCAGCCATAAGTTATTCCAATATTCGCTGAAATCGACGCGAGAGATTTAAAAATGCGGTAGTGGCCTAAAGCTGTGGCGCTGTCTCAATAACCATTCGGAATAGATGAAAGATCATAGCTGATAACTGAGAGATCCGATCTCTGATCCATCATCTATCCGTTATCATTTATTCCGAATGGCGATCTAGCGGACGGGCCATCCTGCACTCTCAGTAATAAATCTTAAATTTCTCGTAAAAAAGTGCGATTGACTATTGCCAAGGCATTTATAAAAAAGTTAGATTTTATACACAAGGAAAAATTAGCTCCCACGATACGGTGCCGAGCTTTAAGCAATCTTAATTTTTAATACAAGCGGAGGTTAGAAAGTGCCCACTGCAACATGCCCGGAATGTGAATCGGACGTTTTTGTTGATGCCGATTCGGAACAAGGAAGTGTCATCGTCTGTGACGAATGTCACACCAAATTAGAACTGGTCGGTTTAGATCCGATCGAATTGGATGCGTTTGCGGACAAGGAGGCCGACGACCTTGACGACGATGCCTCGTTTGACGCTTACGACTACGACGAATGATCCAGGTCAAACCCAACGGTTAAAATACAGGAAGAGGAAACGGGTGCGCCTGAAAGGGCAAAAGCCTAGTTTCCTTTTTCTTTCCCAAGTTCGTATCCCGCGCGGTTTTGTTTTACCTGCAATCCCTTAACCGTTTCTATTTTCACCTTGCGAAACCGGTCATCGGGGCGTTTTATTTCGTCCGGGTAAAATGCGATCAGATAGGTGGAAGTGATCTCTTCAGCCAGCTTGCCGAAGATCGCGTCAAAATTATCTCCGGTGAGATAAAAGCTGCTGCCGCCGGTCTTTTCCGAAAGCCCGCTCACATCAAGCGGCGTGGGCAAAGGTTTGCGCCCCGACAGCCTGCGCGAATACGAGGGCAGGATAAGATTAAAGACCGACACTTCCGAATCGTTCGCCCGTTCGACCACCGTTTCCGGCGCGACCGTGTCCCCGACCGGAAAACCGTCTGTTACCAGGATGACCACCTTGCGCATCGGTATCTGCCGTTTGCTGCGGGGAGCTTTTTTGTTCAGCATCCGCACGGCATCGTCCACCGCGTCATAGGCATGGGTGGAAAGCCCGTCCGTCTCGCGTAGGATCTTGTCAAAAGATCTTTCCAGCTTGCCGGCGCTGTTGGTAAAAGACTGGAGGGTTTTCACCTCCATACCGAAAGCCATTACCGCAAAATACGAATCGGAATTGGCCAGCCGGCCGGTAAAGACATTCAGCGCCGAACGCAGTTTCAATAATTCCTCGTACGTCATGCTGCCCGAAACATCGAGCGCAAAAACGATCGACATAGGACGGGAGAAATTTTCCTGGCGCTGCTGTTCAAAAAAAGCGATCGGGCGCTGGATACCGTCGTCAAAGATCTTGAAATCCTCTTGTTTCAGGCCGCTGACAGGTTTGCCCTGGGCGTCGGTGACGGTGGCTTCGAAGGAGATAAGATCGGTGCGAATGCGAATAACATCGTCGTCCGTGTTGGGCGTGTTTTGGGCGGAAACGGATAGGCAGAAGAGTAAAACAACAATTACAACCAGTACAGATCTGCAAAAAGTGCCGGTAAATCCTAAAATCATAAAACTCACTATCAACTTTTAACTGTGCACTATTAACTATTTTTCGAGAAATTCCTGAAGGATAGTTAAAAGTTCATAGTGCACAGTGAATAGTTACGCCCGACTTGCAAAGCCCATTTTATCGGACAAATTCAAACCAGCCGAAAGCTTCAGGAACGTGAAATTGCGGCTCCGGGGTCAAGGTCGGCTGCCAGGCCAGATAACCGCGGGTTTCGCCTTGGCCGACCTGACGAAAGAGATTTCCGCGCCATTTTGCCCCGTTTTCCGGCTTTTTTCCAAAAGCGGCCCACGGTATTTGCATCGCCATTATAACCTTTTCCGCAACGATCTCGGCGGCGCATTTCATCCCGGACTCGTAAGTCCAGTCTTTCTCAAAGTTATCGCCATTTTTGTGCACCGTCAGGTCTAACCACTCGCCGGTCGGGGAGATCTCGAACTCTATATATTTTTCAGGCATTTGCGGGTTTGGGGCAATAAATGCCTCACAAACGTCTTTTTCCCACAAACCTATTGTCTTTTGTGTTAAAAATGGTTTATCATTGATAATCAGAGGTTCACTCTGTTCGCAATCAAAGCGAATGAGTAGATCTTCTGGTGTCCAGAGAAGTCTAGCCTCAGCATGCCTGCCGATCCCGGCATCAACGCCAGACCAGTATTTATTGATCTGAACAGCTTCCACCTGTTGCCATACAGGATGATCAAGGTTTTGAGCCTGGATGTCGAGGTCAGTAAAACGTACCTTTGCTTCGGACATAAAATCCCTTTAAATAAAGAATTTACTCTAAACCGGAGTTTCTTAAAACCCCGCTGAAAATAATGCGGAAGTAATGCGGAAATAATACCAGTGAATCTGATCGACCTGACAGGATACAGTATCAAGGCCAAAATATTTTGGGTACTCATGGCGCTAATTGCCATGAGCGCGGCCGGCGTCGCTGCTTTCTGGGCTTTCTATTTGTCGCCCGGACAAGTGGCCCTGCTTAGTATTCTGCTCACCGCCAGGTATCTGACCGGCGACTATCGCTTTAACATTCCCTACTCGAGCACAAGGATCACCACCCGCGAGTTTCTGATCTTTATCGCCGGTGTCTGGGTCGGGCTTCCGGGGGCGGTATTGGTATGCCTGGTCGGCGCGGTCATCGGTAATCTGATAAAAGCCAAAGATAAACGGCCCGGCCTGCTGAAGGTATTTATCTCCGTCGTTTCCATTGCCGCCGCCATACAGTCAGCTTATTTCCTGATCGGGATACTGTTCGGTTTAAAAGAACTGCCGCTGGCCTTGAGCGCGAGTTCGCTTGGCGCGGTTGCGGTGTTTATAGTCTCGATGGGGTTTGTGCATTATTTGCTCAGGCTGGCTTTCGACTTTGCCGGGCAAACGCTGATCGGCCAGAATTTTATCCCCGAAACGTGGCCGGAAAAAATATCGCTTTACACGGGAAATTTGATCTTCGGATTTCTGGGCGCGGCCGTTCTGCATGTGGCGCTGCTTGAATTTGGTGTGGCGGTGGCGTGGGCCAGCTTGCCCTTCATATTGATCGGCCATTTAACCGCCCGCAATCATTTTCGCAGATTAAAAGAAGAGATCGAAGCATTATCCGATAACGGTTCGATCCATCTGGCGACGGTCGAAGCGCTCGCCACCGCCATTGATGCCCGCGACCAGTTGGCCCACGGCCACGTGCGAAGAATGCAGATATTCGCCGGCAGCATCGGTAAAGTTTTAGGCCTCAGCCCGGCGGAGATAAAAGCCCTGCAGATCAGCGCTTTGCTTCACGACATCGGCAAGCTCGCCGTGCCCGACCATATTCTGAACAAACCCGGGGAATTGACGCCGGGCGAAATGGAAAAGGTCAAGGTGCACCCGGTCGTGGGCGCGGCGATCCTGGAAACAGTTGATTTTCCTTACCCGGTCGTTCCGGCCGTCCGCTCGCATCACGAAGCCTGGGACGGGTCCGGCTACCCCGACGGGTTAAAAGGCGAGGATATTCCCTTACTGGGACGCATCCTGGCACTGGTCGACGCTTATGACACGATGCGCTCGAAGTATACCTATGGAGCGGCTTATACCAAGGACGACGCGCGCCGCGCGCTGCAAAGCAATGCCGGTAAAAAATTCGATCCGAAACTGGTAGACATATTCTTACGGCATTTGCGCGAGTTCGAAGATGCGCTGGCCGTCGCCGGCTTTAGCTACTCGGACGAAAAGAATCCGCGTGTTGAAAACGAGCTTTCATTCGTCGAGCAGATCAAGCGCGTCAACCGCGAAGTTTTTGTTCAATACGACCTGACCCGTGTTTTCCGCTCTATTCACGGTCTGCGGGAAACTCTAACGCTGGTCGTCAAAAAGGTAAAAGAAAATGTGCCTTTCGATACCTGCGCCATTTATCTCTACGACAAATCGCAGGGGTATGCCGTGGCCGCGCACGTCGTTGGGAAAAACGACGCCTTTCTAAAAGACCGCCGCATCAAACCGGGCGAAGGCGCGACCGGCTATGTGCTGCAGAAACAGGAAATGGTCAGCCAGGTCAATCCGGGGCTCGATTTTAGCTACTACTATTCAGAGGCCGCGGAAGAATACACCACGATGTCTTCGCTGCCGCTGATGAACGAAGGCAAACTGATCGGCGCGCTCTCGCTCTATTCCTGCGAGCTGGACTATTACGACGACGAGCAGATCAAGCTTTTACAGACGATCTCAAACATCGCTTCCGATGCCATCGCCAAGGCGATCTATCACGCGGAAACCGAAACCCGCGCGCTGACGGACCCGATGACCGGGCTGCCGAACGCCAGATGCCTGCAGGCGCAATTTGAAAAAGAAATGGCGCGCTCAAAGCGCACCGGAAATCCGTTCCAGGTGGTCATGTTCGATCTCGACGGCTTCAAGGCGGTCAACGATACCTTTGGCCACAAGATCGGCGACAGACTGCTCAAAGACGTTGCCAAGGTGATGCGCAAACAGTTACGCGATTACGATTTTCTGGCGCGCTATGCCGGCGATGAATTTTTGGCCATCGTGCCCGATCTTTCCGACGAAGCCGTGCAGGAACTCTGCCGCCGCATCGAAGAAGCGGTCAGCGCATATAAATGTCCGGTCACCGACGATAGCTTTGCGCGCGTCGGCATAAGTATCGGAACGGCGGCGTATCCCACTTTTGGCGATACTCTTGATCAACTGATCGTGGCGGCCGATAATAAAATGTATTCCGTTAAAGCGATCCACAAAAAACGCAAAGAAAAAGCCGCGATACTCGAAGGCATCATCGAAAACGTAGAGCCGATCATCGAAGAAGAACAGTTCGTGCTGGAACTGGACGAAAGCCACATCGTGTCGTCGTCTAATTCGGTGAATTAATATCAGAAAAATTTAGAGTTCAAACTTTAGTTTGGGCATTAAGGGAGGCGCAGCCCTCCTTTTTTATTAAGGCGCGGCACGAGCAAGAAAGAACCACCCCGTCGCACGAAAAAGAGAAGGAAACCCCTCGCTACCGCTTCGGGTTCTGACCTCATTGCTGCCTACTGCTTCTGCTTTACTGTTTTTCTGGTTCTGTTGGGGCGGCGGGTGTCCACTCGCGGTGACGCTTCACCGCGCGGTGGCGATTCCGTGGTTTTTAGGCGGGGAACCGAATACTGCTCTACACGTTTAGCCGGTTGACTTTGTTTCGGCCCCGAAGGGCCAAGCCTCCCTGACGAGTCATAGTCAACCGGCTAAGGTCTCGCCGCGGCTTTGCCCGGATTAAATTTCGCTTACCGCACACGGGCCGGGCGGGGCTAGCTTTAGATTACAGGGTAACTGGTTGCCCGCACGAGCGCTAAAGCATACGATGCGGGTTCGCTATGACTTTCAGAGGCGACGGCCCTTGTCCGACTGCCTCCCAGGCTGCCAAGCATGCCCGGCGTGCGCAGGCCAAACCGTGTGGTTCACCCTGCCGCACCAACAGAATTTCATCTTATTATTGTTTGACGTAGATGGCGATAGAGGATTTGGGCAAGCTGGCAGAGTTAACAGAGTTTCGTGTGATTTTGGGAGCGGAGTCAGTAGCGTCGGCGTTAGCCGATGCGTAAGTTCTGATAAGAGACGCATCGGCTAACGCCGACGCTACTGACAAGAATCTATGTTGATGGCTTCCAGACGTATTTACCGGTCTTATCAATGTAGCCGAAAAGTATTTCGGGAAACTTATCCTTTGGATCTACCTTGCCGCTCGTGATCGTAACCTGTGCGACCGGCCCGAAAAACGGGTCAGCCCCGGAGAATTTTTCCGGGATCACCATTTTCCCGGTTTTGTCTATATATCCCCAGCCTTTTTCAGTCTTTACCGGCGCGAGCCCGCCGGAGAATTCCTTGCCTTCGTAAAATTGCGGCTCGATAATGAATTTGGCGTTCTTGTCGACGTAGCCGTAACCCTTCCCCGGTACATAGGCGGCCGCGACCCCCTCGGAAAACCAGCGTGTGATGTAGCCATCAAATCCTTCGAGCCATTTTCCGGCCTTATCTATAAATCCCGTCCGGCTGCCCGAAACGGCTTCGGCAAAGCCCTCATGAAAGGAGGAGATGCTGTCGAATTTAGGTTCGACCAGGACCTTGCCTGTGGGATCGATCAGGCCGTAGAGCGCGCCGCCATCTACTAAGAAATATGTAGATCTCTGGATAAACTTCGCGTTATTCGAGAACTTCGCGAGGCCATCGGCAAAGGCAGTAATGTAGTTGATGGTAGGCGGGAGGGTATATTTGCCGGTCTTGTCGATAAAGCCGAACTTGATCGTTTCCCTACTTCGCATGCCAACCACTGCGCGGCCGCCGCAAAAACTGTCGGCGGAATCGAATTTGGCAGGTATCACGAGCTTGCCCTTAAGGTCGATAAATCCCCACTTGCCGTTTATCTTCACACCGGCGAGTCCCTCGTTAAAAAGCCAGGCTTCCTCAAATGCCGGCGCGGCGAGCTTGCGGCCCGTCATATCGATATAGAATGACTTACCGTCAGCGAGCGAGACGATGGCGAAACCGTCTTTGAAATTCGTGGCGCGGTTATAGGACGCTCTGATGACCAGTTTTCCCGCGGCATCAATATAGCCGGCTTTTCGGTCTTTATAGACAATATAAAGACCTTTATAGGCAGACTTGCTACGCTCGGTACAGGCGAGAGCCGCCGGGACAAAAAGCATGCAGCATAGGAATGCAAAACACAGATTTTTGAGCAACGTGAAATTTAACATACGATCCGGGGTTAATAATTGAATAAACGGAGGGAAAGTTCAAGGGAAAAAATGGCCTGACAAGAGGTAACCACCCCGTCATCCGAAACGGATGCCACCCTCTTTGAAAAGGAGGGGAATTTATAAACCGACCGATGGCGCTCCCGGTTATGCTCCAAATAAAAAAGGCAGGCTAAGCACCTGCCTTTTCATCAAGCGATAATTTGACCGGCTAGACCGCGACCGCTCCGACGGCTTTGTTGTAGTGCCGGTAGAGTTCATTGAAATCACGCAGAGCGCGGCTGAGTATCAGCGGAGTCTGGTCGAGGTCGGAAGTGTTAATGGTCAGATTAAGATTTTTCAGGAAGGCCTCATGGGCGTTCATGGTAGTGATGTTGTCGTCAATGCAGGCCAGGAATAATCTTCGGCGTTCGGCGGAGGCCAGCGAATTTACTTTTTGCTGCAGGATCCCGGCGCCGCCAAATTCAGCGGCGAAATCGGTGGAGAATATCACGATCTCGGTGCGGCCTTCGCGCAGGCGTTCGTTGGCCTGGGCCGGCGTTTCCGCGGCATAAACTTTATAGCCCGCTTTGGTAAGAAGATTGGCGACAAAATCTTTTTTAGAAGGGTCGAGGCAAAGAAGAATGCGGCGCGGTTTTACTTCTTCCTCATCGTTAAGCTCGATGGTGGTAGTTTCTTTCTGCAGGGCGCCCAGCAATGAGCGCAGCGCGCTATTGATCTCGAGCTCACTTTCTTTCTGCGCAAATTCCGCCGGATTGGCGCCGCTCACGGCCGGGGCCGGAGCGTTTTGCTTCATCTGTTCAACGGCGGCGCTTCTGCCGCTGCCTGCCGTCACGCGCAGCAGATTCTGGCAGCGCGGGCAGCGCACGGTAAAATTGCCCTTTGGCACTTTCGCGTCATCAAGCTGCAGTGAAACCGAACAATTATCACAACGAATGATCATAGTGTTTCTCTAAATAATTTTATTCAAGCATATCCAAAACCGAGTTCGGATTTTTCTTTCCGACCGGCAGCGCAAATTCTTCGAGGGATTGATCGCGCTCAAATTCCTTCTGGAAACTATCCGTTCCGCCTAGTCCCTTGAGCATCAGGATCATATTGTTTTGGTTGGTCGCAAACGACAGGCCGTCTTCCAATTTGATGATGTCGCGTTCTATAAACTGCTGGATGACGCTGTCGAAATCCTGCATGCCGTCTATCTGCCCGTCGCGAATAGCTTCGAGCAAAGTCTTGCCATGCTCTTCGCCTTTTTCGATATACTCGCGGGTTCGCTGATTGGATTTGAGTATTTCGATGGCCGGAATTCGGCCCTTGCCGTCGGCCTTCGGGATCAGGCGCTGCGAGATGATATAGCGGAAGGTTTGGGCCAGGCGGTTGCGGATGATCCGCTCTTCGTTCTTCGGATAAAGCCCGATGATGCGGTCGACGGTTTTCGATGCGTCGATGGTGTGCAGGGTGGAAAAAACAAGGTGGCCGGTTTCCGCCGCTTCCAGGGCGATCTCGGCCGTTTCCAGATCGCGCATTTCGCCGATCAGAATTACTTTTGGCGCCTGGCGCAGGGCGGCGCGCAGGGCGCTGGGAAAATCTCTGGTATCGGACCCGATCTCGCGCTGGTTGACGGTCGATTTTTTATGCTTGTGCATAAATTCGATAGGGTCTTCGATGGTGACGATGTGATAACTTTTGTTCTCGTTTATCTGATCGATGATGGCCGCCAGCGTCGAGCTTTTTCCGAACCCGTCGGCCCGGTCACCAGCACCAGCCCGTTGCGCAGGCTGCCGATGTCTTCCAAATGCGGCGGCAGATTCAAGCCGGCGAAAGAAGGAATATCGCGCGGGATAACGCGCATCACTATCGAATAAGAACCGCGCTGTTGAAAAACGTTAACGCGAAAGCGGCAGCGGCCCGGCAGGCTGTAGCTGAGATCGGTAGAACCGGTGTGCGCGAGGATGGCCGAGGCTTCGGCATGGTCGCGCAAAAGGGCCATCGCTATCGCCTCTGTCTGAAAGGACGAAAGTTTTCCCAATCCCATCGGCGCAATCTGCACCAGCGAGCCGTTTATTTCTACCTGCGGGCTCTGGCCAACCGAAAAATTCAAGTCACTGATATCGTCAGAGACTTGCAGCATTTGCTCAATAATGGGCGTGACGTCAAGCAGACTCATTTACTAATTTTCACTCCTAAAGAAATTTAGGCTTTGTGGCTGTAGGCAGGAATCGAGTTAAGGAAAACTACCGAGCATTAAGCTCAATAAACATTCTACCTTAATTTCAAAGAAAATCAAGGATTTTTTACAAATATGCTGTTTGTTGTAACAAATTTAACTATTTGCAGAAAAGAATTTAACCCGCTCAGAAATGAGATCGGGCGCAGATAAAACAGCGCTGATGATCGCCACGGAATCGGCGCCGGCAGCTAAAACATCGCGGAAATTAGTTTCGTTTATTCCGCCGATCGCTGTCAGGGCAAAGCCACCTAAGGCCTTTCGGATCAACGCTAAAAGCTCTAAACCGACCACCGGGTCGGGATTTCCTTGGTCGTGGTTGTAAAGACGGGGCCAAAGGCGATGTAATCGATAGGCAGCTTTAGGGCAGCGTTCACCTGCTCCAGATTGTGCGTGGAAAAACCTATGATCGCTTTATCTCCCAATAGTTTACGGGCCTGTGCGGGGGGCAGGTCATCCTGGCCCAGGTGTACGCCGTCCGCTTTTAGCGCCAAAGCGATATCTGCGCGGTCGTTAATGATGATCTTAGCCCCGCTAGAATGAGCGATTTCGATGGCTTTTTCCGCTTCACGATAAAATTCCGCGGGTGAAGCGTGTTTTTCACGCAGTTGGATCAGTGTTGCGCCGCCGGCGATCATCCGGCGCACCTGTTCCGGGTGAGAGAGGCCGCTAAGCCGTGTGTCTGTAATAGGATATAAGCGGGGAAGGCGAAAATGCATCAGGCGGTATCAGACGTTAGGAATGAGGGATTTGACCATCAGGAAGCCGTCGTCACCATTGACGTAATAGTGTGAAAGGCGCTGGACGGCGGCGTAACCCAAGTCTTTATAAAGCTTTTGCGCCGCGATGTTGTTGACGCGGACCTCGAGGCGGATAAGATTGATATTTCGCTTTTTCAGAGCGTCTTCGGCCCAACTGAGCAGTTTTTGCGCCAGGCCGCGCCTCCGGTGCTCCGGTGCCACGCCCAGCGTAGTAATATGCCCAGCCCCGTCTTCATTTACCATGGTCACGATAAAAGCGACGATCTTTTCACTCGGCGTCAGCACGCACATGGCCAGCCCGTTGGGTTCGGAAAGCAAAAAATTAAAGGTGTGGCGGGTATAGGAATCGCCCAGCGGAAAACAGCGGCGATTCAGCTTGCAAACTTCGTCCAGCTGCCGGACCGTGAGCGGAGCTATACGATAAGACGTAAAAGGCGCCGGAACTATGACTTCCGGTTCTTCGTCGCCGCGCCAGATCTCTCGGATTTTTTTTAATACCGCCATACGAACAGGATATATAAGATACTATAAGCGACTGTTTGGAGTCTATTTGTTTTAAGTGATAGTGTTTGAGGGAGAGCGGTAGTAACGTGATGGATGAAGGCGCAGCGTTCAGATCATCTTGACTTCAGCTATTCCAAGGCTACCTTTGCGGACGGGACGTCCGCACTCCAACTAAACTAACAGCATACAATCGCCATAACTATAAAAACGGTAGTTTTCCGCCACGGCGTGTTCGTAGGCGGACAAAATAAATTCGCGGCCGGCAAAGGCCGAAACCAGCACCAGCAGCGATGAGCGCGGCAGGTGAAAATTAGTCAGCAGTTTATCGACAAAGCGGAATTTGTAACCCGGCGTGATGGTGATGTCCGCATGGTGAGAGCCGCTGCGCAAAACACCGTTCTCATCTGTGAATGATTCAAGCGCGCGCGTGGTGGTGGTGCCGACGGCGAGAATTTTTCGCCCGGCGTTTTTAGCCTCGTTTAACACCCCTGCGGTTTCGGACGAAATCTCGCATCTTTCGGCGGATACCCGGTGACGGGAAATATCTTCGGCGCGCACCGGTTCAAAAGTGCCGTACCCGACGTGCAGCGTTATTTCGGCGACGGTAATACCGCGCGATTTTATTTGGGAAATTATTTCCGGCGTAAAATGCAGCCCGGCTGTAGGGGCGGCTATCGCGCCGCGCTCGCTGGCGAAAACAGTTTGGTAACGTTCACGATCTTTGTCGATGTTTTCTTCGTTGCGTTTAATGTAAGGCGGCAGCGGGGTTTTGCCTAGTTCGTCGAGAAGACGGTCGAGATTTTCGGCGGCATTAAATCTGATCACGATCTTTCCGTCTTGGGCACCATCCAAAACTTCCGCCGAAAGTTTCTCACCGAAGATAATTTTCTTTCCGGCTTTAAGTCTTTTCGCGGGCCGCGCCAGTGCTTCCCAGATTTTGTCCCTTTACCATCTTTCTTTGACCAAAAAAATCTCTATCTTTGCGCCGGTTTCCGTTTGTCCAAATAAACGCGCGGGAAAAACTTTGGTGTTGTTTAAGACGAGCACGTCGGTAGGGTCCAGAAAATTCGCAAGATTGTAAAAATGCTCGTCCCGCCAATTTTGCTTTGCGCGGTCGACCACCAGCATCCGCGAATCCGCGCGTTTTTCGAGCGGTGTTTGCGCGATTAATTCTTCGGGCAAGTGAAAATCAAAATCGGAAATGAGCATAGCAGTCGTTAAAAAACATTACGGGAAAGATTAAAAAGATGTTAGCTGACAGCTATTAGCTTATAGCCAAACTGATTTTACCGATATCAGCAAAGCCAAATAAAATATATTATGTCCTAAGGGATTCAACCAAGGAAATATTGTTGCAAAGCAGAGGGAAATATAGTAAATTGGCGAAAAATAAAATTAGAGCCGCCCACAAAAATTATGAGCAAAACAACCAGTGATAATGGAATTAAGCGATCAAGGCCCGTGAAGGCGAAGTGCTGCACGGTTATCTTGATTCGGTAAAAAAATTAACTGTGGGCGTCGGCCACCTGGTCTTACCGGGCGAGCCCTACAAGCTGAATCAACCGATCACCGCGGCGGAATCCACCAAACTCCTGCGCCAGGATCTGAAGTCGGCCGAAGGCGCAGTCAATAACGGCGTGACGGCCCCGATCTCGCAAAATCAATTCGACGCGCTTGTTTCACTCACGTTCAATATCGGGAATGGCGCTTTCGCAAAATCCAGCTTGCTGAAAAAGCTTAACGCAAAAGACTACCAGGGCTGCGCCGACGGTTTTCTCGCGTGGAACAAGGCCGGCGGCAAGGTCGTCAAGGGATTGGTGACGCGGCGAAACGCGGAGCGGCTGCAGTTCATGACACCGGATAAATAAAACGGCCATTTTAATGGAAGCGCGGAGTCCAGGCTGATCGAATGCGGCCTGGTTCTTATATTGGGATTATATTCAGCGGTGAATTTTATTTTGAAAAGACCCAGATCGCTCTCGCAATCTTTGCGGACGGGACGTCCGCGCTCAGTTTTACGTTATATTCCAAGCGGCAGCGCAACTTCCATCTGATTTGCAGGGGAATGTTTACGGCCTGGAATCTGATAACCGAATATGCGGAAGAGTTTAATATCAAAAAAATTTGTATGAAGGGCATCTCGCTTTGCGCCCTAAGCGTCATGAGGCTTTGCGGCTTAAAGACGCGGCTGAGTTTAATGCGGTGCTTACAGTGCTGGCCACCAAATCTTACAGTCATTTTAAGGACGAAGCTAAAGCTATGAAATGCGACTAAACCTACGCCGAATTTCCCTCAGCAGCAGCGCATAAATGGTTTCGATCGAATCGGCCTGCGCGGGTGTTTTGTCCTGCCGCCAGCGGGCGATGCGCGGAAAGCGGACGGCGACGCCGGATTTGTGGCGGGTAGATTTTTGAATGGCTTCAAAAGCGAGTTCGAAAACGAGTTCGGGTTTGACGCTGCGCACGGGGCCAAAAGTTTCCACCGTATTTCGCCGGACAAAATTATCTACCTTCCGGATTTCCGCATCGGTTAAACCCGAATATGCTTTGGCAAACGGGACCAGCTCGCCGCCCTTCCAGACGGCAAAAGTATAATCGGTAAAAAGATTCGAGCGCTTGCCCGAGCCTTTCTGCGCATAGATCAGAACGGCGTCAATAGTGTACGGATCGATCTTCCATTTCCACCAATCGCCGCGATGGCGGCCCGTCCGGTAGGGTGATGAAAGCTGCTTTAAGCATAAAGCCTTCGACCCGGCGTGCGCGGCTGTCTTCGCGAATGGCCGCCAGTTCTTCCCAGCTTCCGGCGGTTACGATATCGGTCGGGCGAAAAACTTTTTTCGCTTCGGCGTCTAATTTGCCGATGGTCTTTTCCAAAATTTTCCGGCGCTTTTTGATCGGCTCCGCGCGAATGTCTCGGGCCTCGCTTTCTAAAATGTCATAGCACTGAAGAATGATCGGGATTTCCGCCAGAATTTTCGGCGAGAGATTTTTGCGGCCGATGCGCCGCTGCAAAACGGTAAAAGGCATCACACCTTCTATTTCATCCCAGGGCAATACTTCGCCGTCGAGCACTGTTCCGTCGGGCAGCGACTGGGCAGCCTGCGCAATCTCAGGAAAGCGCTCGGTCATCAGGTCTTCGCCGCGCGACCAGATAAAAACCTGGCCGGCGCGTTTTATCACCTGCGCGCGAATGCCGTCCCATTTCCACTCCGCCTGCCAGTCGGCAACATCGCCCAGATCTTCGAGAGGAAAATCAGCCTGATGCGCGAGATGAAAAGGGTACGGCCGCGCGATCGGCGCTTCGTCTTCATCGAGGGTGCCGTTGGTGACCTTTTCAAAAAATTCCGCGCTCGGTTCCCACTCGCCCATCATGCGCTGCGCGATGATGTCGGTTTCCACGCCGGAGAGCTGCGACAGCGCGCGCATCACCAGCAGCTGCGAAATGCCGATGCGAAACGCGCCGGAGATCAGCTTGTTATAGACGAGCCGCTGCGCGTAGTTCATCCCGTGCCACGCTTTTAAAACCTCGCGGTGCTGGGTTTCCTCGTCGGATTTTCGTAAGCGGAAGCAGGCGCTTGCTCGACCAGGACATTTAGCGGCGTTTCGTCCTCGGTCGGATTATTGGGCAGCAGCAGCGCGATCGTTTCCGCCGTGTCGCCGACCGTATCGCGCGATTCCATAAAGAGCCATTCGGGAATGCCCGATTCTTCCATCGCCCATTGGCGGATCAATTTCGAAGGCACGATCTGGCGCGGTTTGCGCCCGCTCAAAAAATAAAGCGCCCAGGCGGCATCGGCCGGCGCGGCGCGGGCAAAATAGTCCTTCAGCGCCTGAACCTTTTCATTGGTCTTATTGGTCTGGTCGAGTCTGGTGTAAAGCTCGGTGAAAAGTTTCATATAAAGCTCCGTCAGGAGCGCCACCGTCGCCGCTGAATTAACGGGGTGGTTCGCTGGACTTCTCGTCCACCGATTCTCAGAAAGTCGAAGCGCGGCACGCCTTCACGTACAGGCGGCGAGATGCTAGCGCTACAATTGCTATCAATTTCGCTTCTCCTCCACAAATTCTTCACTCAGCACTTCGTCGAGCGCATCTCCCTCGCCGTGATATTCGGTCTTTAGGGGTTTGGCGTTCGTGCCTGATTCGTTTAGCCAGCGCACAAGCTCTTCGGAAAAGCCGTGCGTGACATAGACGGTTTCGGCATGCGTCGCGCTGATCGCGGAAAGGAGTTCGGGCCAATCGGCATGGTCCGAAAGCACGAATCCACGATCGATCGCCCGGCGGCGGCGCGCTCCGCGCACCATCATCCAGCCCGAAGCAAACCCGGTCGAATGCCTGCCGAATCTTTTCAGCCAGGTCGAACCCGCTGCCGAGGGCGGCGCGACGATCAGCGACCCGATAAAATCTTTTTTGTTTTCGACCGAGCCGACGTAAGTGGTCGGCGGAAGATCGACGCCCGTTTCACGGTAGGCTTGCGTTAGACGTTCCACTGCGCCGTGCGTGTAGATATTTCCGATCGAGCTGTCTCGAATCGCCGTTTAAGATGCGCTGGGCCTTGCCCAGCGAGTAGGCGAAAATGATCGAGGCTTTTCCTTCTTCGCGATTCGCGCGCCACCAATCGCTGATCTTCCGCGAAGATAATTTCGGTCGGCTGCCAGCGATAAATCGGCAGTCCGAAAGTGGCCTCGGTAATGAACGCGTGGCAGCGCAGCGGTTCAAACGGGGCGCACGTCGGGTCCGGCATCAGTTTGTAATCGCCCGAGGCCACCCAGACCTCGCCTTTGTGCTCGACGCGCACCTGCGCCGAGCCCAGCACGTGCCCCGCCGGGTGAAAAGAAACTTTCACGCCGTTCATCGACACGGTTTTGCCGTACGGGGCAGTCTCGATCTGCGCTTCGTCGCCCAGGCGAATGCGCGAGAGAAGCTTGCCTTCCTCCGGCACCAGGTAGTTTTGATTTCCGCGATAGGTGTGATCGGCGTGCGCGTGCGTCAGAACGGCTTTCCCCACCGGCTTCCACGGGTCGATATAAAAATCACCCGGCTCGCAATAAAGCCCCTTCGATGTGAGATGTATCAGCCCCTTGTTCTTCATATATGTATTCTATATTTGTTTGAGAAAAATTGACCACAAATAATAAGAACGCAGCATTTCGCGTCGGTTTTTTGATGTAAGGAAAAGAATCTTTTGGTCATATAAATTGTCAGAACAATTAAAAACTGAAAGAAGGAGTTTCCCATGAAAAATTGGATAACAAGTTTACTTATTTTTGCAGCCGTTCTTTTGATAGTGATCATGACCGGCCAAAACTGGCGTGCAAACGCCCGAAATTGCAAAGAATCTCTTCCGGCTCCTTTTCTAACTCAACACGTTGTGGCAATTATCCATTGCGAGCGTAGTGGAGCCGACATAGAAGTAGTTAGCAGTAGTAATACCGGGGGGCATGGCCTAACCGGCAAATCCTGTGCAGAGGCGCTTGATATGTTATTGACCGCAGATTTTAAGATCGAGAACTCTACTACCGATGCTGTGGGTGCTTTTAACTATCTGCTGATGAAACAGGGTTAATGTAAGAAGCTATTTGGTCTACTCCCCCCGGCCTTGGTGAGATCTTTTTGGCCCTCCTCAGGCTGGAGGGGAATCTCCGTTCTAACTCGCTCCCAAATTAGTTGCGAATTCCGGCTTGACTAATATTTAGCAAAAATGCTAAATATTAGATCGTGGGGCGAAACATGATCAAGGCTGAGCCGAAAGCGCGGATGGATGTTATGAAGCGGTTTTTTGCGCTTTAGCACATCCGGCGCGGAGGCGGGTATTACTCACTTTGAATTTTGAGGGCGGTTCGATGACGGCGGGCGAGATCGCGGAGATGTTCGATACAGCCTGGCCGACGACAACGCGGCACGTGAAAGTGCTTAAAGCCGCCGGGCTGCTCACCACGAGCGCGAAGGCCGCCATCATATCTACCGCATCAATCCAAGCAGCTGGAATTGGTAAGCGACTCGCTAAATGGTTTTAGAAACAAGTGACAAGGGACGAGTGACAGAAAGATGATCTTGTTACCTGTCACTCGTCACTGTTCACTTAAGGAGAAAGCAATAACAGACAGAAAACAACGCAGATGTCCCGAGCCTTTTTCGGATCAATGTCGAGGTAGGCAACCTAGACGAGGCGAAGATTTTTACAGCAGCTTGTTTCGCGTGGAAGGGCGAAAGCAGGCGGGCTCGCGCTGCTACTTCGATTGCGGGCCGGTGACTTGCAGGTGCTGGACGTTTCGGCTTTTGGCGGCACGCCGCGCCCGGCGGCCAAGGCCCTGTATTTTCCCGTGAACAACCTCGATGCGGTTTTTGCGCGCGCGAAAGATCTCGACTGCCTCTCGAAGGAAGAGTGTACACGGAACATGGGCGGCGAGATCAGCGTCCGGCCCTGGGGCGAGCGCTCGTCTATGCCGAAGCCAAATGGCATAATCCGCTCTGCTTTGTGGAGGCGGGTACGGTATATCCGGGTTAGGGTTTAGAGTTATCCGTTTAGGCGTGAAGATCAGCGTACGGCCAAAAAGAGAGCAGGCTTTAGACCCAAATAAAGACAATTGGGCTAAAGCCCGTTATAGGGAATATGTTTTAACCCACCAGCTAAGCTAATGACGGTTCGATCGATTACGGCTGAAGTTCTACAAAACCCCTCTTTACCAATCTCCTTTTCGGGGATCTAGTGGCAGGATCATTAGCTTTACCTTTTAATCTGCAGGTTTCCATATTCGTTTAAAATACTTTTTGATTCTCAAGGGGCTCGATATGCGCGTCAAGAACATTTCACAGAACCTTTCACGAATTCTCGTGATTTCGTTCATGCTTTGCGGATGGCTGTGGTTAACGTTAAGCCGGAGCTCGACGTTACTTAACGGTTACAGCAAGGCGACAGTCGATATCACGCCCGTTCGACGAACTCGGCCACAGTGTTTTAGACGAGACCAACAATAAGGTCTAGTCGTGGAAGCTACCGGAAGAGGTTTCAGACGTCAACGATCGCTTACGGACTGACACATTTTAACAACCGACGGTTATCTTGACACTCCATTTTGAGATCAAGGCAAGGTAATAGCGGTCTTTGACGCCAATGGCATATAGGAAGGCGCGTCGCCGGCCTGCAGCCTGACGGTAGAATAGTAGTCGCAGGTTTTCTCAGCATTCTCATGCCCGGCCCGGATCTTTTCGGTCACGCAGTAGCACGCCAATGGTACGCTCGAACATCTGTTGGTAACGACGGCAAGGCATCGTTCGCGCCGTTCGGCGCGTAAGCGAAATTCGCGCGATGGCAGTGGCGCCGAATCGAAGTATAGTCATTGCCGGAAGGATCTTTGACGGACAGACCTGGCAGACAGCGGTCTGTGAGTTTCGAGTCGGACGAATCCGGGGGACTTTTCTTCGACATGAGAAGCTTGACAGATGCCAGCTCAACGATGCCAATGTTCCGACGTGTATCACTATCCCGCCAACGGCCAGAGCATCATAAGCCTTACCACTATATTTTTAACGGCGGCGATACCGATGTAGATACGAATTGATCCGCCTTAATCCAAACGGGCTTACGATTTGCATTTGTAGGCAGCGGCAGCATAAACTGCCCAGCCCGGGCGGGTACGGAATCGATAACTGCTCTTTCCATTTTGCCCAATAGCCATGTCTCGCCGCTGGAAATAATTCGGAAAGTTGTCCATTGATCCGCTTAAATGAGAACGCCGGAACAGACCATTCGTTTGGCAGCGACGGCCTGTTCTTGCGCCGATGAATAGCGACAGCGGCGCAACCGCGCTAGCAGTGCACCCCGGCGGTAAAATAATTTCTTCAGGGTTGACCGCGGAAATTTTGGCGTCACGGTGCCCAACGCCAACAGTTACTCTCGATCATGGTTTAGCAGCAACGGAAGACTGATATTCGGCGAGAGCATATTCCGCCGGACGCAACATCGGTCTCTGACAGCCTCGGGCATATCGTTCTCGAAGGCTCTAGCGATCGAATGTTTGCCGCCACCTACTCTATACGTTCCAACCCCACGCAGCGTCTCAATCTATGGCCGAACACTCTGACGGCATCAGGCCAGCCGATCGTAGGGCTTTCGGTCGGATTAACGGACCGTTTCGGAGTGACGCGCTGGACGCTCACGTCACCGTTCGGCTATTACCAGTTTGACGGCGTGATGTCAGGACAGACCGTTACCATAGCGGTTTCCTCAAAACGATACCTGTTCGAACCCAAAGACATCGGGGTGAACGAAAACCTGGCCGATGTCGACCTCGTGGGCGTATCGACACTGAATAGAGCGAACGAAGTAAAACTCGATAGAGCAATAAAAGGAAAGTAGGCCGCTGCGGGTTAAAAGCTGATCAACCACGGATTTACACTAAATGTTTAGCGTAATTCGTGGTTAGCTTTTTTAAAGGAAATGTTGGTGCCGGAGGTCGGACTCGAACCGACATGAGCGTTAAGCTCGCTAGATTTTGAGTCTAGTGCGTATACCAATTTCGCCACTCCGGCGTGGACTTACGATAATAGTAAGGTTTTGAAGGAAGGTCAAATATCCACATAACCGCTCTTTTGCCCGCCATTCGGAATAGATGATAACGGATAGATGATAGAGAATAGATCGGATCTCTCAGTTATCAGCTAGCTTTAGGACAATATTGAATCTTTAAAAACTCTTGATTAACACTATTTAACTATGTTAGTCTAATTTGACAAGTGTGACTGGCACTTGTATGTAAGACCTTCAAAAACCTGAATTTCTCGCGCTTGGCAGAACCGTCCGCCGATCGATCCTAGCCCACTTTTTCGGCTCTCTTAGCTGGAAAACTGCGATTGTGCGCCAATAGCCTATGTTCGGAACCAATCCAATTCACATCAATATTTTGGTGGTCAATGGCGACCCCGCTGCCTGCAATGAATTACTCGGCCTTTTGCAGAAGGAATACGACTGCGAGCGGGCCACGACGCTGGATGGCGCGCTGGGCAAGATCCGCGACCGCGAATTTTCCGTGGTCATCTGCGACGTCGGCATAGCGGCGAAAAACGGCTTTGATCTGATCCACTATGTCGATTTCACGTCACCGAAAACGGTGGTGATCCTGTCCGGCAGAGAAATCGATTCCGAAGAGACGTTAAAGATATTTCGCGCCGGGGCCTTTGATTATTTCCCGGAACCATTCGATATGGCGCAGGTCGAAGCGACCGTCAGGCGCGCCGCCGAGCAGTACGAGTTAAAAAGTTTGAAAGATCATTACCAGGTTCACCTGGAAGAATTGATCTCAGAGCGCACGGTCGAACTGGACAAAGCGCTGCAGGAAGTCGAGGCTTCCTACCGCATGGCGCTCAAGGCGCTGGTGCAGGCGCTGGAAACCAGGGATTTTGAAACGCACGGGCATTCGGAGCGCGTGGTCACTTTCAGCCTGCGGCTCGGGCACGAGCTGGGTTTAAGTAAAGAAGACCTGCGCGATCTGGAACTGGGCGCGCTGCTGCATGACATCGGCAAGATCGGTGTGCCGGATGCGATCCTGCGCAAACCCGCCAAGCTTAACGAAGAAGAATGGGTGAAGATGAAACTGCACCCGCTGCACGGGCAAAAGATCCTGCGCAACATTCCTTTTCTGGAAGGTTCGGCCCGCGTGGTCGAACAGCATCATGAAAAATGGGACGGCAGCGGATACCCGCACGGCATGCGCGGCGAAGACATTGATCTTAATGCCAGAATTTTCCAGGTCGTCGACGCCTTTGACGCGATGACCAGCGACCGCGTTTATCGCCGCGGCACGAGCTACGAAGAAGCTTTGAAAGAATTAGAGCGCTGCTCCGGAACGCAGTTCGATCCTTTTGTGGTCGAGGCGTTCAAGCAGATCCCGCAGGAGGACTGGAACCAACTGCGCAAGCATTCCGTGATGGAACGAACCGAAGTTTCCTCATTCCAATCCATCGTCACTGAACTGGTTGCCTCAGCCGGTAAGTACGAGATGGTGCACTAAGAGTATAGAGAGTCTGGAGAGTCGAGAGTCGAGGGTCAGGAACAATTCCTAACTCTCGACTCTTTTTACTCTCTGGACTCTCTATACTCTCCAGACTCGCTTGACTCTTAACTTTTTGGTTTGGCAGCCGGTTTGGATGGTATGGTGATCACCGTAGGCCTGACTTCCGGTTTCTTGTTAGCCGGCGGCGGTGGCGGAGCATTTACAGGTTTGTTGGATCCAAGCGCGCCGTTCGTATTGGCGTTGGACGGTTTATTGCCGTTTGTTTTGCTGTTGGTATTGGTGCCGGCAGGGATGCCCTGTTCCACACGGCGGCGGCCGTCTTCGGCCCTTTCCATCAGATCTTCGGCGCGCGGATTTTCCGGGTCTATCTCGAGAGCTTTTTTCAGGAAACCGATCGCTTCGGGATACTTTGCCAGCTTGATGAGAATAGCGCCCATCTCGGTCTGGTATCCGCTGTCGTCAGGTTTTAGTTTGACGGCGCGGCGCAGGGCGTCTTCGGCATCTTCGTCCTTGTTGAGTTTGTTATAAGAGCGCCCGAGATTAAACTGCGCCTGGGCATTTTCCGGTTCAGTCTTCAGTAGTTTCTTGTAGGCTTCGACGGCGGCTTCGAAAGAGGCTTCCGCATCTTTTTCCTTATCCAAAATGGAATAGGCCATCCCGAGTTTGAAATGCGCTTCGGCAAGATCGGGATCAAAAGCGACGGCTTGCTTTAAAGCTTCGATCGCCATTCCTTCGCGTCCCGATTCAAAAAATTTAGTTCCTTCGGCGAAAGCGGTTTGCGCGTCCGGGTACTGCGGAACTTCCGTGGCGGCGGCATTGACGCTATTCGTATTTGCATTGCCGCCAGCCGTGCTTCCGCAGGCGGAAAAAATTAGGGACACCAGTACTAAAAAAATGATCGATAAATAATTTCGCATTTTAAATCTTTAACCCTGAATTAACCCAGCGGGAAAACAACGGGCGACCGCCGAGCAAATGAACGTGCAGATGAAAAACCGTCTGTCCGCCGGTTTCGGCATTGGTGTTTATTACCACGCGGTAACCGTCTTCCGGCAAATCCTTTTTCCCGGGCAATCTTCCGCAGGCAAGCAAACAGATGCCCGAGAATTTCCTGATGCTCTTTCGGCCATCGCGAGCGACGCGAAATGCTTGCGCGGAATGATCAGATTATGCGCCGGCGCCTGCGGGCTGATGTCGTTGAAAGCGACGCAAACTTCATCTTCGTAAACTTATTTCGACGGGATATCGCCCGCAATTATGCGGCAAAAAATGCAATTTTCCTGAGCCATAGGGATAATTAAATTAAAAAATACTAAGACGGGAAAGACAACGGAGCAATACTGGGAGCGCGGACGGCTCGTCCGAAGAATAGTCGCAGAAAAACTAACCAGACTCAATTTAGATCATTTAAGTCGGAAGCGAAGTTTGCGGACGGGACGTCCGCGCTACCATTTAAACGTGGGCCGCTTCCTGTTCCGCGCCTCGCTCACTGTGGTCGATGCTTTCCTTGACGCGCTCGATATCGGCGCCGATGGAATTGAGCTTCCGGACGATGTGTTCGTAGCCGCGGTCGATATGATAAACGCGGTCGATGGTGGTTTCGCCCTCGCCGCAAGCGCCGCGAGAACCAGCGAAGCCGAAGCGCGCAGATCGGACGCCTGAACTTTCGCGCCGCTCAGAAGCTGTGCGGCCCGTGACGACCGCACGTTGCCGGAGATCTGGATATTGGCGCCCATGCGGATCAGCTCCGAAGCGTGCATAAAGCGGTTTTCAAAAATGGTTTCGTTGATCGTCGACTCGCCCTCGGCTTGCGTCATCAGCGCCATATATTGCGCCTGCATATCGGTGGGAAATTCGGGTGCGGTTCGGTCGTGACATCTTTTCCGTTCAATCCGCCGTCGCAGCATTTGACGAGAAGCGTGCTCGGATTTAATTCTTCGATCTCGACGCCGGCTTCGCGCAGTTTTTCGATAACCGCCGTCAAATGGTCGGGGCTCGCAATCGGTGATTTCAAGCTGCCCGCCCGTGATCGCCGCCGCGACGATAAAAGTGCCGGTTTCGATGCGGTCGGGAATGATCGTGTGTTCCGCGCCGCCGAGCTGCTCGACGCCATCGATCTCGATCGATGCCGTGCCGGCGCCCTTGATGCGCGCGCCCATTTTATTCAAAAGCTCGGCGAGGTCTTCGATCTCGGGTTCAAGCGCGGCGTTATGAATCGTCGTTTTGCCGTTAGCCAGCGCCGCCGCCATCATCACGTTTTCCGTGCCGGTGACGGTAACTTTTTCAAATTGAACGTCGGCGCCGACAAGGCTTCCTTTCGGCGCGCGCGCGACAACGTCGCCCGATTCGAGCGAAACGATCGCGCCGAGCTGTTCAAAAGCTTTCAGATGCAGATCAATCGGCCGCGTGCCGATAGCGCAGCCGCCGGGCAGCGAAACCTTTGCCTGGCCGAAACGCGCCAGCAGCGGCCCCAGCGCCAGCACGCTCGCGCGCATCGTTTTGACAAGCTCGTACGGGGCTTCAAAAATCTCGATATTTTTCGCCGAAACTTTGTGGGTGCGGAGCTCAGGCGTGAGAACCGTCGCGCCGAGATCTTCGAGCAGACGCCGTTGCGTGATCAGGTCTTTGACATACGGAACATTGTGCAGCATCACGGTTTCCGCCGTCAGCAAGGCGCGGCCAGACACGGCAGAGCGGAATTTTTCGCGCCGCTGATCTCGATTTTTCCATTGAGCGGATTACCGCCGCGAATCAGGAATTTATCCATAAAATACCGGCATTAAATAATTTTTATAGAAGGTACAAGCTGATGTTATCACGTGGCGTTTAGAAATCAAGCTTTATTACGGCAGGAACACGTCCTAAAAGCTGTGAGGGATCGCCATTCGGAATAGATGATAACCTGATACATTATAGATCAGAGTATCGTGATAATCTCGCAGTTATCAGCTATGGCATCTCTTCATATATTTCGAAATAGTTATTTGAACAGTTCCAAAGCGCAGGTTTGCCGCCGCGCATTCTCATTACTCCAATCGCAGCTTGACCATCCGCGGAATTCCCTGCAGATCGGGAAGTATTTCAAAAGTCTGCCAAATACCGGGAGCGATCATTTCACCGACACCGGCAGCCTGATCAATACCGATCTCCATCAGCAGATAACCGCCCGTTTTTAGAAAATTCGGCGCCTGGCTGATTATTTTTTCAATGATGGAAAGCCCATCGCCGTTATCGGTCAGCGCCGAGGCCGGTTCGTGATCGCGCACTTCGGGCTGCAGAGTCTTAAAGTCTTCTGCCGGAATATAGGGAGGGTTAGAAACTATCAGGCCGAATTGCAGTGACGTATCGACCCCAGAAAACACATCGGAGACACCGAGTTCCAACCTGTCCGCAACATTATTTTGATAAGCATTTTTTTCCGCCACATCCAGCGCTTTTGGCGAAATATCAAAACCTATCGCGCGCGCATTTGTTAGTTCATGCAAGATCGAAACCGAAATACATCCCGACCCGACGCCGATCTCGCAGAAAAACAGATCGCCTTTGTCTTTAAAAAGTTCGATCGCCGTTTCGACTATCATTTCCGTTTCCGGCCGCGGGATCAGAACGTCAGGCGTAACGACAAAATCCAGCCCGTAAAATTCCTGCCGCCCGGCGATGTACTGAAAAGGCTCGCGCGCGGCGCGGCGGCGCAGATATTCTTCAAAAAGTTTTTGCTCGTCTTCGGCGAGCTCGTATTCGGGATGCGCGATGAGAAAGGCAAGATCTTTTTCGAGGGCCAGGGCGAGCAGTGAGTTTGCCTCGCGGCGCGGTTCGGCGATCTCACTTATCCGGAGGAGTTCCGCTGCTTGCTTAACTGTTTCGGCGATATCGGGCATCGGTATATCGGGGTTTACGTTTAGGGTTTGAGGGCCTTGGTCGCGATAAAAACGGGCATGTATTTGTTCAGCTCGATGGCTTCGTCAGACCAGTAGTCTTCGTAAAAACCGGCGACCAGAAATCCCGCGTCAATTTGCCCGCCGATCTGCTGTTCGAGCGTGTGCCCAAATTCCAGCGGCTCGTTTTTATCGATCACATCCTGCAGGCCTTCTTTGCTCAAAGAATTAATGTCCGCATAAGGGAGCGAATATTTCGCTTCCAAAGCGCCCTTTCTTTCCTGGTTCGCCGCTTTGGCAAACATAAAGAGAACGGGGTTGCAAAAACCGGCAAGCAGCGTTCCGCCGGAACGTAAGATCCGAAAACATTCGCGCCAGACAGGCCCGATGTCGGGGAAGAAGAGATTGGAAACGGGATGATAAATAAGATCGAAACTAGCGTCCGGAAACCTCGACAGATCGGCGGCATCGCCCTGCTCCAAAACGATTTCTAAGTTTTCCCGGTCGGACACCAGCTTGTCGCGTTTTAATTGCTCGGCTGAATTATCGAAAGACGTAACGTGCGCCCCGGCGGCGGCTAGAATAGGCGCTTGCTGCCCGCCGCCTGACGCCAGGCAGAGAATATCCACGCCTTTCAGATTCACCGGGAACCAATCGCGCGGCACGGGTTTGTTAGGAGACAGTCTTATTCCAAGTTCACCACGGCGCGCGTCGGCGATCCTTTCCGGCGAGACCGGAATACTCCACTCGCCCCCGGCATTTGCTTCCTGGTCCCAGGCGGCGCTGTTGTGTTTTACGATATTCATAGATGCCAACAATTAACGGGCGCCGTCGCCGCGCAGCACGGCGGGCAGCGTCAGCAGAATTATTTTCAGGTCGAGCCAGAGCGACCAGTTTTCGATGTAGTAGATATCGATGCGCACCATTTCGTCAAAGCTCAGGCGGTTGCGCCCCGAAACCTGCCAGAGGCCGGTGATGCCGGGCTTCATATCCAGGCGGCGGCGATGCCAGAGTTCGTAGGCTTCGACTTCGTAGGGGATCGGCGGGCGCGGCCCGACGACACTCATATCGCCGAGCAGCACATTTAATAACTGCGGCAATTCATCGAGGCTCGTCCGGCGCAAAAATTTTCCGGCGCCGGTGACGCGGGCGTCATTTTTAACCTTACCGAAAACCGGTTTGTCGACGCTTCCGGCATTGGCCCGGGTATCGCCGGCGATATTTTTCTCGTACGCTTCGCGATGTATATTTTCATCGGCGCCGGCATACATCGTGCGGAATTTGTAGCAGAGAAAAATGCGGCCATCCATGCCGACGCGTTCCTGCTTAAAAAGAACAGGCCCGCGAGAGCCGAGTTTTACGAGCAGAGAAATGATCAGCCAGACAGGCGAAAAAATAACTATTACCGCCGCGGCGATGATGATATCGGAAACCCTTTTTACTATTCGCTCGGCGTCTGAAAGCGGTTCGCAAAAAAGCGTGACCATCGGCAGTACGCCGATCTGTTCGACACTGGTTTTGTGCGGCAGGAAATTTACCAGATTCGGCGCTACGCGAAATTCGACACGCTGTTTGCGGCCGAGTTTCATCATCGCTTCGAAAAGTTTTTCGCGCGGAATGGTGTTGTCGGTAATGACCACTTCCTGGATGGCGAGTTTGTCGATAACGTCTGGCAGATCGTCCAAACAACCTACGACCGGCACTTCCCCCACCTTTCTATCGGCGGTGTCGCTGATGACCCCTACTACGCGGTAGCCGAGATCGGGCCGCGCCTTAATTCACCGATGCAATTTTCCGCGTCTTCGCCCTGGCCCACGACCAGCGCCGGAATGAGATTGATATCGCGCCGCCGCACGAGCGTCTGGATATAACGCAAGCCGAGATGGAAAGTAGTAAAAACAGCCAGCGCCAGCGCAAAGTCCAGCAGAAATATCCCGCGCGAGTATGAAAATTCGCGGTAGAGAAAACCGCCGCGAAAGAGGAACGCCGCCGAAACTATCAGCAGCGAGCCGACGGAAACGGCCTTGAAAATTTTTATCGCTTCTTCGGTATAAGTAAAAGCTCCGCTTAGGCGGTAGACCTGTTGATAGAGCAGCATCAGTACACGGATCGGCACGGCAAAACACATCACTGCAAAGTAAGGGGCAAACTCCGGGCTGATACTCCAGCCGCCGCCATTTGCGGCCGCAAAAAGCGGGCCTTCGGCGCGCAGCAAAAAAGCAGCGATAAAACATACTTTGGCCAGCCCGGCATCGAGCAGAAAAATACCCACCCGCACCAGCGGCAAAACCCAGCGCGGCATCCTGTTTGCCGTGCGCACGAGTTCCGTTTTGCTTTCCAGTGTGGTGGTCGCCTTCATTTAACTTTCGCGGGTGAAACTGACAAATCAGCCGCTTTACGATAAGGTTCTGAGTATAAATAATAACGCTTAGACGCTATATTTATTGAACATAACCTTAACATTTACGCCGGAAAAGCTAAACCGAAATGAAGATCCTGATCACCGCGCCCAGTCTCGACGAAAGCCAGAATGTCAGCGGCATTTCGACCATCGTGCGCCAGATCATAGAGCATAGCGGTTTTGATTACGCTCATTTTACCGCCGGCCGCAGGGACGGGGAAAAGGCTAACGCCGCGTGGCTGGTTAAACAGGCGGTTATGCCCGTGCGATTTTTTTGGCGCTGCGTGACCGAAAAACCGGACGTGGTCCATATCAATACGGCGCTGACCGATCTTTCCATCTGGCGCGACGCGGCGCTGACCGCGGCGGCGAAAATGGCGAGATGCAAAGTCGTTTTGTCTATCCACGGCGGCAAGTACCTGATGAACCCGTTCGTTTCCGCACGGCTTAAAAATGCGACGGAAAAAATGCTGCGCCGGGCAAACGCGGTGGTCGTTTATAGCGAGTTGGAAAAAGCAGAGGTTTTAAAACGCTGGCCGGGGCTTGATGTAAAAGTGCTGCCAAACGCGATCCCGTTTGCCGATGTGCCGGCAGTGGTTGGAGGGGGCCGCAACAACGAGATACCAGAGATGGTTTTCTTCGGCCGCTTTCACGAATCCAAGGGTTTGCACGAAACCATCGAAGCCGCCCGCATTTTGAAAAACGACGGTTATGTTTTTAACTTCAAAGCATACGGCGAGGGGCCGGAGCGCGAATTTTTTCTGAATGGAATGCGCGAAGCCCTGGGCGAAAATTTTTACTACGGCGGGATCATCGCCGGAAAAGAAAAATGGCGGCGGCTCACCCGAGCCGATATATTTGTGTTGCCTTCGCGCTACGGCGAAGGGCTGCCGATGGCAATGCTCGAAGCAATGGCGGCCGGCTGTGTGGTGGTAGTGGCGGACGTGGCTTCGGTCACGGCGGTGGTTACGGACGGCGAAAACGGCTATGTGGTCGAGCCAAAAAATACCGCACAGTTGGCCGAGAAGTTAAAAATGCTTTTGGATAACAAAGAGTTCTGGAAACCTGTGCAGGAAAACGCTATCGCCACGGTGAAAGAAAAATTCGCGATCGAGGATTATATAAGAAATTTGGAAGGAATTTACAGTTCTGAGTCCCGCCTTTAGGCGGCCGTTCCAAACATGTATGTATTCGGGAATAATAAAGGGTAACCACCCGTCGCGCGAAACGCGCGCCACCCCCTCCTTGAAAAGGAGAGGTGCTTTTTAAGATGACAGACATTTCGGAAAAATCCGAACGCGTGCGTGTCGTAAGTCTCGACACCACCGTTATTAATATCGATGACGCGATGGCGCGCATTGTCGAATGGACGCGCGCGCAGGAAAGCCGCTATGTCTGTTTTTCGACCGTGCATATGGTGATGGAATCCCGTGACGATCCGGAATTTGGCGCGAAGGTGAACGCTGCCGATATGGTCGTGACGGACGGAATGCCGCTGGTTTGGATGCAGCGCCGGCAAAAAAGAACTGATGGCGGACGCGTGCGCGCCAATGATTTGATGACGCGGCTTTGCGAGATCGCGGCGGAGAAAAACATCAAGGTAGGTTTTTACGGCGGGCGGCAGGAAGTGATCGATGCCATTTTAGAACGCGCAAAAAAAGAATTACCAGGGCTGCAGATCGCCTATGCTTTTTCACCGCCGTTTCGGCCGCTTGCCGCGGAAGAAGATGCGCAGATCACCGAAGAAATAAAAAACTCGGGCACGCAAATTTTATTTATGGGCCTGGGCTGCCCGAAACAGGAAAACTGGATGGCGGCGCATCGCGGGCGAATTCCGGCGGTGATGCTCGGTGTCGGCGCGTCGTTTGATTTTTATGCGGGCAACGTAAAAGAATCGCCGCAATGGCTGCAAAATATCGGTCTGGAATGGCTCTACCGCTTGGCACAGGAGCCGCGCCGTCTTTGGTATAGATATTTGGTTTTGAATCCGCGATTTATGTGGCAGGCAGCCAAGCAATTGATACGTCGGTAGCGCCTGTGTCAGCAGGTGCGTTCGAACGCGAAGCGTTCGTGCCGAATGAATTCGGCGCTCCGATCATAGCCGCGGCAATACAAAGCTGAATTTCGAGCCGTGTCCGACCTCTGATTCTACTTCCACGGCGCCGCCGTGCTGCTCGACTATTTCCTTTACCAAGGGTAAGCCCAGGCCGGTTGATTCCAGTTGTTTGCCGTTGCGTTCGCTGCGGTAAAAATTTTGCCAGATCTTGTCGAGCTCGTCTTTGGGTATGCCAAAGCCGCGGTCTTCGACGACCACTCGCAGGTGTTCGCGTTCGAGCAGCGTGGAAACCGAAACGGATGTTTTTTCCGGGCTGTATTTGATGGCATTGTCCACCAGGTGGCTGACGGCGCGCGTGATCAGGCTCTTGTCCACCACGATCGGCGGTATAAAAGGATTGGCCGTTTCCACCAGCCGGATGCGTTTTTTCTTGGCGGTTTCCTGGAGCTCTCCGACGACCTCTTTGACGATCAGATCAAGTTTTACCGGCGATTTTACTACCTCGCGTTTGTCGCCCTGCTGGAGCCGCGCGACGGAAAGAAAAGTGGTCAGCATCTTGGAGAGACGCTGCGATTCGCCGGCGATGATGCTCAGGAATTCGCGCGCTTCTTCGGGAATGGTTTCATCGTCCTGCAGCAATTCGGCAAAGCCCTTGATGCTGGTGATCGGCGTGCGCAGCTCGTGCGACATCAGCGAGACCATATCGCTGCGCAGTTTTTCCAGTTCTTTTTGTGAAGAGATATCGCGCAGCGTCATCAGAAAGCAAAGCGGTTTGGTCGCGACATGTGTGTCGTGGATCGAAATATTATCGGGCGGCGCTTTTACCAAAGACAATGTGAACACCAGCGTCAGGTTTTTGTCGGGAAAGTTGATCTCTTTCTGAAAACCCTCTTCCGATTGCAGCACACGGCGGACGATCAGGTGCGGCTCGCCCAGCATTTCCGATTCAAAACGCTCGAGCAATTGAAAAATATCGAGCTCGGTGGCTTCCTGGCTGGTCAGATTAGCCAACTGCTTCATCTGCGGATTGAGAAACAACAATGTTCCGTCAAGATGCGCTATCGCGTGTGCGTCGTTCGCTTTTGAAAGCGCGAGCAGGCCGATGCTTTGCTCGCTGACAAATCCGGTGGTGAGATCGCAAACGTCGAGGCGGTTCATCGCCGACGCCAGCGAAAAAGATTTCCACCATTTCCAGGAAAAATCTTTGTCGCGCGTCATCTCGCGCTGGAAATCACAAGCGAGCTGTTCGCTGAGCGATTCGAGCAGAGCCTGATCGTTGGGCTCAAATTTTTCCTGGCTCTTGACAAACAAAGTTCCCACCGCGGTACCGGCATGAACGAGCGGCAAAGCGATCCGGGTGAAACCTTCGGCACTCTCTTTTTGCTGGATAATAATATCCTTGGTGGAAAGGGCCTGCTCGCAAAGTTTTACGCCTTCCTGCCAGGATGCGTTGCGCAAAGAGCCCGAACCTTTCTGAATATCGCGCGCGCGGCTGACCGGCGAGAGATTTCCCTGGTTATCGAGATGAAAGATTATTATCTCAGAGATGGGAAGGACGCATTTCAAAAGGTTGACGCAGCTATCTGTCCGGGCGATCGCCGATTTGGCTTCGTAGGCCAGAGTTTTTTCCGAAAGCAAGCCGAGCTTTTCATGAAGCGTCATATCGGTCTGCCACAGGCGGCTGAATTTTATGGTGAGAAAAACGAGCAGCGTGGTTAAAAAAACCGGAATAAAAAGCAAGTCGCTGGCAAACCGCGCCGTCACCATGCAGGTGATGAACCAGAGCAGCCAAAAAATACTAAGATAGATGAAAGTGCGTTTGAAGCTCAGCTTTTCGATCAGCAATCCGACCAGCGTGCCGGAAAGAAAAAGCAGGAAAAATTCCTGCCAGAAATAGGGCGAGTAATTTTCCTCGGTCGGTGAGAGGATCGATGAAAGCAAATTGGTCCAGGCCAGGCCGTAGAACCAAACGGCAAAAACGCCCAGCGATATCATTATCGGCAGGCCGAATTTGAGGGTATAAGTGTTTTTTTGCGTGAAAGTTTCTTTCAAAATGACTCCGGGAATTAACGTGACCGAGGATTGGATTCTAAAAAGACGGTGGGATAGGCATTGTTTGTTAAACACACTACAACGTCTTTTAAATTATGCAATAAATAGACGTAATTTCGCAAGGGTTTAGCGGAAAAAGAGGGTGAAATTTGCGGATTTTGAGGCATTCCGGCGGCAGATAGCTTTTTGCCGGCTTGCAAGTGTGCGAAAATGCGTTGAAAATTAAGATGATCTGATCAAAAACTAATTTTATGAGCGCTCAAGCTGCCGAGGAAATTTCGATGGAAATATTGGAACACGCCGAAGAATGGTCGTGGCATTACTCTAAATGGCCAAAAAATGAAGACTTAAAGGATTATCCGTTCATCAGGAACGAGGCTGCGCCTTTCACGCCGCTTACGCGAGCCCTGCCGATGCTCAATCTCGCGCTGATATCCTCGGCCGGCGGATATATCGAGGGAACGACGCCTTTTGATACTTCGGCGCAGGACGGCGATCTGACCTTTCGCGAAATTCCTATCGAGGTCGAAGCGGCCGATCTGAAATTTGCCGCGCGCGGTTACGACCCGACGTCGGTCCGGGAAGACATGAATGCGCAGGTTCCGGTTCAGCGCCTGCTCGAATACCAGGCCAACGGCGTGATCGGCAGTTTGAACCCGATCTGGTTCAGCTTTTGCGGCCACATTCCCAGTGCGGCAAAAATGGCGAACGAGATGCTGGCGGAATTTACCGCGCGGGTAAGAAGATACGAGGTGCAGGCGGCGCTGATAATTCCCGCTTCCAGGTTGTGCCATCAATCCTGTGCGCTGATCGCACGCTCTCTCGAGGCCAGCGGTATCTCGACCATCATGCCGACCGTTGACCGCGCGGTGGCGGAAATGGCGCGCGCGCCGCGCATCGCCTATTACACGGGTGAATTCGGCGCCGTCGCGGGCAAGCCCGGCTGGAAGCAGTACCAGCAGCGCGTGCTCGACGAATCTCTGCGCTGGATCGAAACTTTCGATCAGCCCGGCTCGCGCAAGCTCGTCGTCGAACTCGAAACCGCGACGGAAGCAGCGCGCGGCGAACGATAAACGGTTTAGAGTTCAAACTTTAGTTTGTCTTCGTGGTCTCCCAACCATGTAGAAGTGCGTACCTTGACAGACCGAAGAAAGAAGTGCCGTTCAACAATTGGCGTAACCGACGACCGAAGCCAAAGAGAAAGTTTGTTCTTTCACAGCGATAATCAAGGGCCGACGAATTCCCGTGGCTTCAAATCCATACTGCTGCGGCTAAGAACAGCCAGGAACTTTTAAAGAACGGGGTATTACCTAAAGGTTCTTTCCACCACCGCATTTTGATTTCAAAGGCAAACATGTAACGAAAGGGAATTAGCTGGATAACAACCGAGATATCCACCAGCGTCTGATAGCTCTCTTTTGTGTTCAAACCTAACAGGGTGAAGGTTACGATAATTATAAAGGTCGTGATCAGGCCTTTATCATCACTGCTTATGGCGTGCTATGAACGGGATGGTCATATCATCGGAAAACATCCGAAACAGAATGAGTTGGAGTTTGAGACCGAAAGGATTCGTTAGAGTCTTGCGCGGCGCCGCCGCCAGGCTAACACTTAATAGGCAGGCAAGAATTACTCCGAATATAAAATTGCCTCGGTCAACTGCTGTACACCTATTGGCTTAATTTTTCCGATCTCAATACATACCTGGATAGAAAGAGTACATAATACATATAAAAAAAGCAAGCGAAGCCAAAACCTACGCATGGTGTATCCTGCCGAATCAATATCACCTACTTGTCCGGACCGAAAATATAAAACAGACTACGCCGCCAATTGGGACTGGTTCATGGACGAAACGGCTACGTTACTGGAATAATCGATGGAAAAGACTGTGTAGAAGGGCGCAAAAGCTAGAACAGATTTTGTAACCACTTTCCAAAATTCAATCCGATCACATTGAAAATGGTGAGTAGCCAGGTAAGAAGAATAGAAGCTGTCATAAAGAAGGGTCATTTGTCAAAGCTGCAATTTTCGTATCGCTCAGGGAAAGAATGATAGTAAGGAAAGATCTGCAGAAGGGTATATAAATTAAATTAATGTTTTTGTAGTAAGAGTTTGATATAAAATTATGAAATTTTTTGATAGTTATTTTGTTATAAATATATATTTTGTTTTTTTTAGGAAATTGGTTGGATAACTTTAGTATGGTTATATATTGAGGTTATTGAAAAAGAGATAAGTTAAATTTTTAAAGGTGGTAGCAACTATGCGGCCGTTAGCGGGAATCTATGGGACAAGATTCTGTGTACAAGGGCCCTGAGCTGTGTTAGATCTAATAGTCGCAAAGTCTGGTTTAACTTTGTTTACCGCAGCATTCTGATCTCCGATCGCGTTTTCGTCGAACGTGTCACTAGCTTGAATTATCAATTTCAACAATGCCGTTATCATAGTTTTATATCGAAGAATTGCAAAATAGACTATGTTTCCTCCCTTATTATTGATTCCTATTGCTCATAAGTCTTTCGCCCCTCGTTCGCTTATCTCGTAGATCTTTTTGCTGTTTTGCGAGTCGCTAATGCGTGTTATCAGCGCTCTAAATTTACTGAATGCAAAAAAGGGCTTTAGATTTCATATCTGTATATTGTCCTTAATAATTATGTTCGACATAAAAAGATTCTATAAGATGTTGCTCATCATGAGAATAGATCATGTCAGGTAAGATGTCTTGTTCATTTTCGAGTCTTTTAAGCTGGATGTCTACATTGGTAGGCTTTATAGGGAAAATGTGTATATGCTTGAGTATTTCAGTCCTCTGTTTGTATTACCGAATAGCCGGGGGATTGGCGATATACGAGGCGTGATGAAGTTCTTAGGTATGGGATGGTAGTCTGGGTAAGTTCTTGCTTCCAGTCCCACGTCTAGTCTACGTCCTCCTCTGTGGCACTCTCAACAAACACCTGCTTTCTAGATCGTTAAAATATAATTTGTCGATGTTAGGTATTGTTTAATTGATCTTAGATACTCACCATTCGTCGGGTAAAACGTAAAGAGTTGTCTTGGAATTTTAATATTCTTTGACCGCGAATATGAGATCTGACCGCCATTTCTGGGCAAGCATGAATTACGTCAATAACAATGCCGATCATCAGTAGTTATGTGAAGCATAGTTAATAGCTTGTTTGTAGATATAGTTATATTCAATAACTCGGGCACTTATAGTATGAATACATGCTCTGATATGTATGGAAGTATGGCCGGTGTCATTGAATAACGCGATGGCAAAATGATTGCCTTTAATGGGCTTAGGAAAGCAACCGTAAATGAGTCGCATATCAGCTTGATTTTGTATCGGTCGTGCTGGCGCAAAGATTGGCACTATCAAATTCTGAGCAAGCGATAAAGCATTTTTGGAGGAGATGATAGGACCGGAAGAGTCCGCACGCATTTGGCAGTGAATAATCGGTGACTGGATTACGATGCAAAGATTGGGATACACTATTAATGCAGAGTTATCCTGGTGATAAAATTATATATTTCTGACATGAGACTTTTTCCTTTAAGTCATCTGCCTTAAATGAAAACAAACTAAAGTTGCATTTAAGCCGTTTATGCTATCGCTTCGCGTTATTAATTCTTTTAGCGGTATTTTTGTTTGGGCAAAGACAAACTAAAGTTTGAACTCTGAGCCAGATTAAAATTTTATTTTATTTAGATAAGTGTGATTAATGAGTTTTTTAAAGTTATATAAATAGATAAAGGAAACTCTGATAAAATAATAAGATGTTGGAGATAAGGTATGTAAGTAGGGTAATAATGAAAGTGATGAGATTAAAAACTTTGAGACGCAAAGACATAAATTTTTCTCTCAATGTCCATTTTAAGATCGCTCGTTCGTCTAGTAAACAGACGACGGAAAATTTGCCGCCCGTGAAAAATTAATAAGGAGCAATCATCATGGAACAGAGGATCAATTATTTTGAAAAAGGAAAAGACGCGATAAACGCATTGTTCGGAATTGGAAAATACCTGGCGAAATCATCTGTAGATAAGCCGCTTTTAAATTTGCTGTCGTTCAGGATTTCACAGATCAACGGCTGTGCGTTTTGTTTAGATATGCATGCGAAAGATCTGCGCGCCGAGGGCGAGACTGAGCAGCGCCTTTATATGCTTAGCGCCTGGCGCGAATCACCCGTTTATAGCGAGCGCGAACGAGCGGCGCTGGCCTGGGCCGAAGAAATAACGCTGCTGCCGAATAACGAGGTTTCGGATACGGTCTATAACGAGGTAAGAAAACATTTTAGTGAAACAGAATTGATCGACCTGACAATGGCGGTCAATACGATCAACAATTGGAACCGGTTGAACATTTCCTTTCGCACTCCGGCCGGAAATTATCAGCCCGGAATGTTTGCCAAAGCAGCCGGCTAAATAAACAGTTCAGAGTTTAAGGTTCGAGGTTCAAAGTTGTTCGTTCACGCGTGTAAACTCTGAACCTCAAACTTATTTACCGCGTCGGGAAATCCAGTACATCGGCGCGGGTGATGATGCCTGTGATGCGTTTGAAATCTTCCACCAGCACGGCCGGCGATTTGTGCAGCATCGGCACGATCTTGTTCAGGTTGGTATCGACATCCACTACCGGAAAACTTTTCTCCATTATTTCTCTGACCGGCGATTCCATCAGGTCCCTGTTCTCCAGCAGTTTTGCCAGCACGCGGCTTTCCTTGAGTGAGCCGACGGATCTTCCGTCATCGAGCACGGGCAGTTGGGTGACGCTGTTGTCGTCCATATATTTTAGCGCCTCGGCTATGGTCGTATCCGGCGCGACAAAAAGCAGGGCACCGGGCGAAGAAGAATTCTTGGTCTCAGCCACCAGGCGCGCGGTCACGCGCTGCGGCTCGAGCAGAAGTTTTTCCTTCATCCACTCGTCCGAATGAAACTTGGTCAGATAGTGCTCGCCCGTGTCGCAGACGATAAAGACGACGACCGCGTTCGCGTCCAGGTCTTTGGCTACCTTGAGCGCGCCGGCGAAATTCGTTCCGGTCGAACCGCCGCAAAATATTCCTTCCACGCGGGAAAGTTGGCGCGCGTATTCGAAAGATTCGCGATCGGTGATGTTGATGATCTCATCGATAAACTTCATGTCGGCGTTTCCTACCGGCAAGCTTTGCCCGATGCCTTCGACCAGGTAGGGTGTCGCTTCCGGTACCAGGCCGGATTCTTTGTAAGTCTTAAATATCGATCCGTAGGGGTCGGCGCCGATGATCCTGATGTTCGGATTTTTTTCTTTCAAATAACGGCCGGTTCCGGAAATGGTCCCGCCGGTGCCGACACCGGAAACAAAGTGGGTGATCTTGCCTTCGGTAGCATCCCAAATTTCCGGGCCGGTGGTGCGGTAATGCGCGGCCGGGTTTGCCGGGTGATTATATTGATCGGGATAAAAAGAGTTCGGTGTTTCATGGGCGACGCGCTTGGCTACTTCGACGTAGTGGTCTGGTGTGCCGTGCTTGGCCGCCGCCGGGCAAATGATGACATCCGCGCCGAGCGATTTCAGATAGCGGTTTTTTTCCATCGAAACCTTGTCGGTCATCACGAAAATGCATTTATAACCCCGGAGGCCGGCAACCAGCGCCAGGCCGATACCGGTGTTTCCTGAAGTGGCTTCGATGATCGTTCCACCCGGTTTCAGAGTGCCTTCTTTTTCGGCATAATCGATCATCGAGATGCCGATGCGGTCTTTTACCGAATACCCCGGATTGAGGCTTTCCATCTTGGCAAGAATGGTCGCCTTGATGCCGTTCTGTTTTGCTAATTGATTGATCTTTACTAAAGGTGTGTTGCCGATGAGCGATAAAATATTTTCGTGAAAACGCACTTATTTACTCCGAAGAAGTTTTGGAAATTTACCGAGATTGTAAAAAGAAGTTTAAAGACAATTCGGGTTTATCGCAAGGCGAGTAAATAGTCGGAGCGCGGACGGCTCGTCCGCATCGAACGCGCCGCGTTCGTAATTCATTAACTTTGAGGATGAATTTGTGAATCTTAGATCGCTCCGCGATCTTGCCGGACGAGCCGTCCGCGCTCCGACCTCTAAACGTGCTGCGCCTTGGCCCAAAGTTCGTTTTTGCGGGCGAGCAGCCGCGCGGGATTATTGGTAACGATGGCGTGGATGCCGAGGTTTTCGGCGCGTTTGACCCAGGCGGGATGGTCGGCGGTCCAGATGGTTACCGGAAAGCCGTAATCTTCGGCTTCGCGCACGGCGTTCGGGGTGGCCAGCGAATAATGAAGCGAGATCTCGTTGGCCTGGAGTTCGAGAGCTTTGGTGACCAGGCGGTTCCTCGGTTTTATCAAATGCATAAACTTCGGCGCAAAAAGCACAGCGATGTGGGCTTCGGGCAGCCGGGCGCGAAATTTGGTTAGCGCCTCGAGGTTAAAACTCTTGACGATGATCCGCGGCAGCAGATCGGAATTGCCGATCATATCGGCGATAGCCTCTACCAGTGCATCGCAGGATTTTTTCGAGCACTTCATTTCCAGGTAGATCAAACCTTTGGTTTCGCGCAGCAGGTCTAGCAGATCGGAAAGCGCGGGAACGGTCTCGGCGGAAAATTCTTTTTTCGCTTTACTGGGATGTTTTTTATTGAACCAGGTCCCGACATCGATCTTGCCGAGTTCGTGCGAAGAATAGCCGCTTACCCGCCCGCTAAATCCGGCGGTGCGCTGCAGCGTGGCATCATGGATCACCACGGGGACGCGGTCGCGCGCCAGCCGCACGTCAAATTCTATCCCGTCCGCGCCTTCTCTGATCGCCTGCTTAAAAGCGGCAAACGTATTTTCCGGCGCAAGCGCGGACGAACCGCGGTGCGCGATAATTAGAGGCCTGTGGTTGTTGTCGCCTGACATTTAGTAGAAATTCTTTTATCGCGCCCAAGTTTCTTTAGTAGATCTTGGGCCAGGAGCTGATGCAGTGTAAGTCTTCAGTTATGTCGAACCTAGTAAATAGTAGCGCAAAAACTAAAATTTTATAAGGAAAGCGCAGACCTAGAAAACAAAGCATTCGCTTTTTATTTTTCAGCCAGAAGTTTTTTGATCATCCTCTCGATCTCGTCTTCGCGTGCGCTGTTGCTGCCGCTGTTGATATAGCGTATCAATCCCTTGCGGTCGATCAGGACCACTGTCGGCAGGGTAGTCGCGTTGTAGAAAGAGGTGTTGGCGCCATCTTTCGAGACCGCTACCGTGTAAGGCATTCGATGGGCCTTAATAAAACTTTTGATCGTTTCAAGCTCGGCCGGCTCATTGTCCGGTAATCCGTAACCCGAACCATAATAACGGGTTGAGCCTACAATTTCCAATCCCTGTTCCTGATAGCTTTGCTGCCAGCGGGAAAGCTTCGGAAGGGCCGCGATACAGGGCCCGCACCAGGTCGCCCAAAAATCGATCAGTACCACCTTGCCATTAAGATCCGACAATTTCTGCGCGGCCGGCAGCCAGATATCGACGCTCAGATCGGGCGCTTTTGTGAACATTATTTCATATTGCCGCTCACGCCTCATCAAAAGCCGTCTTACTTCCGCCAGCGCGCCTTGATTGCGAAAAAGCTTGTCGATGGAACCGTATGACTTTTTGTAAAAAGCCATCGCCTCAGCTCTTTGCCCCGACTCGATCAGGAGCATTACCGCTTTATCGGTTGCGTTAAAAAAAATGTCCCAGGAATCATGAAATGCCCCGACCTTTTGCAGGTCTTGAAGGGTGGAAATAGCCTGTTTGGAATCGCCTTTTTCTTTCTGGATCGAAAAAAGAAGCATCGCAAGTTGAGAGATCTTATAGATCTCGGCAGGCCGGGCCTCTTTTTCTTCAAAATATGATTTGATGGCCCGATAGGCCTCTCCGGCGTGAGCGGCGGCCCGGTCAAAGTCTTTCCGGTCATTGTAATTTCGCGCCAGCATGCTTTCCAGATCGCTTTTATCCCTGTTTTTTACCGGCGCATTCTTTGAATATTCAGCCAGCCAGGTTTCGGCGGTGCTTACTTCGGACCGCGAGGTATAAACGGCCACCAAAAGGAAACGGGCGCGCTGGGCTTTTTCGGGGTCCGGCTTATCCGAAGCCAGGAATTTTCCAAAAGATATGACCGAGCCCTCAAAATTGGCGGAGAGGTTTTGCAGTAAGGCGAGAAAATAATTATCTTCGGCGGTTAATTCCGGTCGGGAGGAAATATCAGCGGCATAACGGGCAGCCATTTGGCGCTGGTCACGCAGGACCTGTTCGTATTCAGCCTGGGCCCGGGGCGGAACGCTCTTTCTCATCTCGACAAATTTCTTGTCGGCGTATTCACTGGCCTCGGTAAAAAGCTTTTCCGCGCTTGGCAGATCAGCGGCCGCGGCTACAGTCGGTGCCGCAGCGGGGGCGGTGCCTGTAACCGGGGGCACGCCTGTAGCTGCCTGCGGGACACCGTTTCCCTGGGCAAACAACGAGTTTATTGCCAGTATAGTAAGAAAAAGTATTAAAAGCGCTCTTTGCATACTTACAATGTAATTACAGTTACGCGGAAACTGCCTGAGTAAAACGCCCAGGCCTTAGAGCCGTGAAAATTTAGAGTCTTGCCCGTCAATTATTTGCTTTGCCAGCATCTGCGCTGTGATGGGGGCCAATAGAATACCGTTTCGATAGTGTCCGGTAGCTACATAAAGCCCACCAATATTATTATAATGACCTATCACAGGCAGCATATCCGCGGCACAGGGGCGTAAACCCGCCCATTTTTCACTTATTTCGATCTTTTTAAGCTCCGGGGCGATCTCATAGGCCGATCTTGAGAGAGATTCGAGTCCCAATGTAGTCACATTTTTATCAAACCCCGCCTTTTCCACCGTTGCGCCAGCCAGAAGCCGGTTATCCGCGCGTGGGACCAGATACCCTGAAGAGGCCATTATTATCCGCGTGAAAAGCCGTTTTCCGGGCCGAAAGCTGATCATCTGCCCGCGCACGGGTATTACGTCTAACGATAAGGAGCGGTTTCTTACGGCTTCTCCCGGCACTTCTGGCCTGCCAAGCGGGATAAGAGAAGACCATGCCCCGGCGGCCAGGACAACGATCGGCGCAGAGAAATTCCCAACGGGCGTTTCCACGCCGGAGATTTTGCCGTTTTCCGCCAGGAGCGACGTGACCGGCGTATTTTCCACAATTCTAACGCCAAGATGTTTGAGAGAAACCGCCAGAGCTTCAACCAGCAAACGATTTTCGACCTGAACATCGCGGGGGAAAAACAATCCGCCTTTTACCTCGGAAGAAAGCCGAGGTTCCAATTCCAAAAGTTCCCGCGTATCGAGCTTTTGCACCGGAAAGCCGGCCGCGTTCTGCCAGCTATAGATCTTGTCCAGGCGCCGTTCATCGTCTTCGTTAAAGGAAACCGACAGCGTGCCGCTGGTCTCGAGTTCGATATCGATCCCGGTTTCGGCCTTTAATTCTTCGGCGAATCCTTCGTATAGCCCGCGCCCTTCATAACAAAGATCGAAAAGATCGTCGTGTTTTTCGGCGTCGGCTTGCGAAGTAAGCATGCCTGCCGCCGCGGAACTGGCTTCCTGTCCCAATCGGCCGCTATCAAGCACCGTGACCTTACCGGCGCCATTTTTCTTTAGCGCGCGCGCGATACTCATTCCTATTACGCCGCCGCCGACCACCAGGACATCAGAAATTTCTTTATTACTTATAAACACTTGATACTACGATCTACTATTGCACCATACTAACATACCCGTTACCCGTGCTTCAGCCTCCGGTTAGCGGGACAGGGCGGAGTAAGGTGCGGTAGTTTACCCCGCCAATATTCCGCAAAGCGCCAATTTTGTCCTTTCACTCCTGCGCCAAATGAGAAATTTAAGGACACCGGGGCGCCGCAAACCTCATATATAAGCCATTTAAATCTTTGCCAACAAATATTTGAGCCGTGCGGATAATGGCATATCGCTTGCTATGACCTTTTACGGACAGGCGTCTTTACCCGTACCGCAGGCCTGTATATAACTTCCTAGAGATTTTGGGCGGTTTGGGAAATCAATATTCATACATAGTTTAATGACGAGCGATCTGACACTAGACGGAACGCAGGCGGAAGGTCAACGGACAAGCCGTTTGTTAAATTTGCAGCGCCAGTCGGTTTATAAAAATACCGACCGGCTTTTCGCCGTTTTACTTCCGCTGCAATGGATCGCCGGGATCATAAGTTCGTTCACACTGGTTTCGGGTGTCTGGGACGGAGTTGTTTCAGAGTCTGACTCTACTATTCGGACGGCAATTTTTCTCGGGACGCTGATCACGATACCGGCCGTTCTTTTAGCGGTCTTTTGCCCCGGCCGGGCGATCACGCGCTACGCGGTCGCGATCGGACAGATATTGATCTCCGCCCTGTTGGTTAATGCCACGGGCAATCGCACGGAAGGTTATTTCCATCTTTTTGGTTCGCTGGCACTTCTTTCTTTTTACCGCGACCTGAGATTGCTAATCTCCGCCAGTGTGATCTCTTTTTTCAGCCATCAGATCTTTAGCGGGTTTTATTCCGTTTCAGGCGGAGCAAACTCCGGCCTTAATACGTGGCGTTCACTAGAGCTTATCGGGTGGATGGTTTTTGAAAATGTATTTTTGATCGTCTGGGTGCGCACCACCATAACCAGCATGCGGCAAACTGCCACACGCACTACCGCGCTCGAGGCAAATGAAGAACGCTACCGCGCGGTGGTCGAGCAAACGACGGAAAGCATCGCTCTGATCGATCCGGAAACTTTAAGAGTTATCGAATTCAATAAGGCATTTCGCAAACTCCTCAATTATGAAGACACCGAAGGGATAAAGTCGCTAAGCGTCCGCGATTTTTCTACCGCCACGGAGGAACAACTGGCCGAAGTGAGCGAGCATTTTCTTCAGAATGAAACCTCATTAACGTGGGAACGAATTTACCGGTGCCGCGACGGGTTGGAGATATTGGTCGAGATAAGCGGGAGCCTGATTAAATTTGACGGCAAAAAGGTGATCTGCGCAACCTTTAAAGACCTGAGCGAGCGCCACCGGGCTGAGGCCGAAATGCAGCGGCTGGCGCTGGTAGCGCAAAAAACACAAAATTCCGTGGTCGTTTGCGACCCGGACGGCAAGATACAGTGGGTCAATGAAGGATTTATGCGCGTCACCGGCTACGAAATGCAGGAGGTGGCCGGCAGACATCCCATCAACGTTCTTTGCGGCGACGAAACCGACAGAAAGACCCTGGCCGAGATCTTTAAAGCGGTGAATGCCCAGCTTCCCTTCGATGGTGAGATCTATAACTACAAAAAGAACGGCTACGGTTATTGGGCCTCGATGTCCCTGACACCGATCAAGGACAACCACGGAGTTCTGCAAGGTTTTATTTCCATTGAAATGGACATAACCGAGCGGAAGAAAATGGAATCAAAGCTGCGCAACGCTTATGAGGAATTAGAACAGCGCGTGATCGAGCGCACCAGCGACCTGGTAAGAGCGAACAAGGTAATGCAGTTGGAAGTGAGCGAGCGCAAAAAGGCCGAGATCGAGGTGCGAAACGCGCGCGAGTTTTTGAAAAAGGTCATCGATCACGTGCCGACGCTGATCGCGGTAAGAGACAACGAAGATAAGTTTACGATGGCCAATAGCGCCTTCGCGAAAATGCTGGGAACCACCGTGGAACAAATGATCGGCAAAACTCCTACCGATTTTCATCACGACGCAGAAGAGCTGCGCAGGATACAGGAAGAAGACAATATCGTTTTTGAGCAGTGGTGCGAAAAACCGATATATGAAGAAAGATATACGGACGCTAAGGGCGAGGTCCATTATCTGGAAACGATCAAGCGGCCGCTCTTTAGCGATTCCGGCAAGAAAAATATCCTTGTTATCGCCAACGATCTGACCGACCGCCGGTCACTGGAAGGCCAGCTCCGCAACGCTCAAAAACTGGAATCGATCGGGCAGCTCGCCGCCGGCATCGCGCACGAAATAAATACCCCGACGCAATACGTTTCCGACAATATCAGGTTTCTTGACGATGCCAACAACGACATAAGGTCGATACTCGAAAAATACGATGAACTGCTGCAAGCCGCCGAAAGCGGCAAGTTTGAGCCTCCCCTGGTCGCAGGCCTTCGTAAGGAAATGGAAGTTATCGACCTTGAATATCTTTTGACCGAAGTTCCCACGGCCATTTCTCAATCACTCGACGGTGTTTCGCGGATCGCCAAGATCGTTCAATCGATGAAGGACTTTGCTCACCCGGGCTCGACGGAAAAATCGGCCGTCGATCTGAACAAGGCGATCGAAAGCACCATCACCGTGGCGAGAAACGAGTGGAAATATGTCGCCGAATTGGAAACCGTTTTTGACGAAACACTGCCGCCCGTACCCTGCTTTATCGGTGAGTTTAACCAGGTCGTTTTGAATATGATCATCAACGCCGCTCACGCGATCAAAGACGTTGTCGGTGACGGTGCGGACGGTAAAGGAAAGATAACTATTTCAACCAAAGCAGTAAAGGACGATTGGATAGAAGTGCGGATCAGGGACACCGGGACCGGTATTCCCGCAAAAGTACAAAACCGCATTTTCGACCCGTTTTTTACGACCAAAGAGATCGGCAAAGGCAGCGGCCAGGGCCTGGCAATTTCGCACTCGGTGGTGGTGGACAAACACGGCGGCAAACTCAGTTTTGAAACGGAAGAGGGTAAAGGGACGACATTCATAATCGGCCTCCCTGCTATCGCTCACGAAAATTCGGCGGTATCAACGGTATGATAAATATTCTTTTCGTCGACGACGAACCCAACATATTAAGCGGCCTGCAAAGGATGCTGCGGACGATGCGGCACGAGTGGGAAATGTCTTTTGCCTCGAGCGGCAGCGAAGCGCTGCAGATGGTAAAAGACAAAAGCATCGACGTCATCGTTTCCGATATGCGAATGCCGGGAATGGACGGCGCGCAGCTCCTGCAAAATATCCGCAAGGATTTCCCGCAGGTGGTGAGAATAATTCTCTCCGGTTATTCGGAGAGAGAAATGATCCTGCGCTCCGTCGGGACGACGCATCAATTTCTTTCCAAACCGTGCGATGCAGATTCGCTGCGGGCGACGGTCGGCCGCGCCTGCGCGCTGCGCGACCTGCTGACGGACGAAAAATTGCGCCGCCTGATCTCACAGATGCCGACGGTTCCCAGCATGCCGACGGCCTACGAGCAGTTGATGCAGGAACTCGAAGCGACGGAGCCGAGCATGCGAAAGATCGGCGAGATCGTCAAGCAGGACATCGGCATGACGGTCAAGATACTGCAGATCGTAAATTCCGCCTTTTTCGGCCTGCGCCGTACCATTTCGGACGCTGCCGAAGCGCTGACGTTTCTCGGGCTGGATACGATCACGTCACTTACCCTGAGCATTGGCGTCTTCTCGCAATTCGAAGGCAATCCGGAAGCAAAACGCCGCCTGAATGAGATCTGGAATCACAGCATTGCGGCCGGAACGCTGGCCAAAAAGATCGCCGGTAAAAAATACCGGGAAATGGCCAGTGACGCTTTCACCGCCGGATTGCTCCACGATATCGGCGAGGTCGTATTGGCCGCTAATCTGCCCGAGAAATTTCTCGATGTAGAAAGGCTGATGAAAGAAGAAGGGATGAAAAAGATCGAAGCCGAAAAGTTAGTGTTCGAAGCATCGCACGCCGAGGTAGGAGCTTATCTCCTCGGGTTGTGGGGGCTGCCGAACCAGGTGGTTGAGGCGGTGGCTTTTCATCATGATCCGGGAAGCTATGAGTCGGCGTCATTTTCCGCTTTAACGGCGGTGCACGTCGCCAACTCGCTGCATCGCGGGGCGCGGGCGGTGGAAGAAGTCGAAAATTCCGATCCGATCGATCATGCCTACATCGAAAAGCTCGGCCTGCAAAACGAACTCGAAGAGTGGCGCGCGATCGCGACGGAAATGCCGGAAGAGGCCTAAGAGAGAGAAATAAAGATGGAAAACATTAACAAGAAAATTTTGTGTATTGACGATGACCCGAACATTCTTGAAGGACTCAGGCGCGGTTTGCGCCGTGACTTCAATGTTTTTACCGCTGAAAGCGGCCTTGAAGCATTCGGCGTTATTAAAGAAGAAGGCCCCTTTGCCGTGGTCGTATCAGATATGCGGATGCACGGGATGAACGGTGTTCAGGTGCTCAGCCGCGTGCGCGAGATCGCGCCCGATACGGTCCGCATAATGCTGACCGGCAACGCCGACCAGCAAACCGCCATGGACGCTGTGAATGAAGGCAGCATCTTTCGCTTTCTGACCAAACCCTGCGCTCCTGAAGCGATGATCCATGCTCTCAACTCCGGCGTTGAGCAATATCGCCTGCTCACCGCGGAAAAGCAGTTGCTGGAAGAAACGCTCAACAACAGTTTGCAGGTAATGGTCGAGATACTGGCCGTGGTAAATTCGACCGCTTTTAGCCGCTCGACCCGCTTGAAAAAACTGGCGCGTAATTTGGCGACCCGCTGCGGCATTCTAAACGCCTGGGAAGTGGAGATCGCCGCGATGCTTTCGCAGATCGGCTGTGTGGCGGTGCCGGAGAGCGTTCTGCAAAAAGTCGTCACCGGCCGCACGCTGACCGGCGAAGAATTCGGCTTGCTGCAGCAGCATTCGCAGATCGGCCACGACCTGATCGCCCGCATCCCGCGCATGGAAACCGTGGCTGAGATCATTCTTAATCAGAACCGCAAGTTTGAAGACACGCTCGATCCGAACGCTAAAAATCGCGATGCCGTGCGCGGCGCGCGCATCCTAAAGGTAGTGCTGGATTTTGACAAGCTTCTCGAGGGCGGCCAACAGCCGACTACGGCGTTCAAAGAACTGATGAACCGTGCCGGCTGGTACGAACCTGCGGTGTTGGAAAACCTGAAAAACTTTATCGACAACGCCTCGGAACAGATGGTCAGCATGACCATTCCGGTCGGAAAGATAAAGGCCGGCATGCAACTGGACGAAGCGATCTTTTCCGCTAATGACGTTTTGCTGCTCTCACAGGGGCAGGAGATCACCCCGGCGCTGCTCGTACGCCTGGTAAATCTGGCCAGCACGGGAATGATCGCCGATATGATCAAGGTAAAAGTGCCCGTCGATGCTTTTGAATTTGCCGAACTGGCCGAACCGGCGGAGGCAGAACTGGAAGCGGCTTAATTGTTTTACATTCAACTACGTTGTAAATTAAAAGCGGTCATATTTTGGCCGCTTTAATTTTTTTAAATTATGAAACACACCATTACATTGATCCCGGGCGACGGCATCGGGCCTGAGATCGTATCGGAAACGGTCCGCATTATCGAGGCGGCCGGAGTGGAATTTGAATGGGAAACGCACCTGATGGGCGCGCAGGCGCTGGAAAAATACGGCGTTACCATTCCGGAAGCGGTCATCGCGTCCATCCATAAAAACAAGGTCGCGCTCAAGGGGCCGCTGATGACGCCGATCGGTAAAGGATTTACTTCGGTGAACGTCGGCCTGCGCAAAGCGCTCGATCTTTACGCCAACGTCCGTCCGGTGCGGGCGCTGCCAGGTGTCGAATGCCGCTTTGGAAACCTGGACCTGGTGGTCGTGCGCGAAAATACCGAGGACCTTTATGCCGGGCTTGAGCATACGGTCGTGCCGGGCGTGGTCGAAAGTATCAAGATCATTACCGAAAAAGCTTCGACACGAATAGCGCGTTACGCGTTTGAATTTGCCAGGCTGCAGAACCGTAAAAAAGTGACCGCCGTGCACAAGGCGAATATCATGAAACTTTCGGACGGGCTTTTCCTCGAATGTTTTTACAACGTGGCGAAAGATTACCCGGACATCGTGGCCGACGACAAAATAATAGACAATTGCTGCATGCAGTTGGTGATGCGGCCTGAGCAGTTTGACGTGCTGGTGCTGGAGAACTTGTACGGCGACATCGTGTCCGACCTGTGCGCCGGGTTGATCGGCGGACTGGGCCTGGCGCCGGGCGCCAACATCGGCGAAACGGGCGCCGTTTTCGAAGCCGTGCACGGCTCAGCGCCGGACATAGCCGGGCAGGGCATAGCCAACCCGACCGCGCTGCTGATGTCGGCAATTTTGATGCTGCGCCATATCGACGAAACCGAAGCCGCCGACCGCGTGCAAAAAGCGATGCTCGAAATTTATGCCGAAGGAAATATCCGTACGCGCGACCTCGGCGGCACCGCCAAGACCGCGGAGTTTGCCAACGCGATCATCGAGAAGCTCAAAAGTTAAAAAAGTTCAAAATCCGTGTTTCTGTTTCAGGCGGGGTGAAACAAATGAAACAAATGAAACACTCGCAGATGCTTTTTTACCCGGAAATAATTGATGGTGCTGCACTTCCGGCCAAGCTCGAAAAAATCGAGATGAAACACGCCTTTGGCTGTTTGCACTATATTTGAAAGAACGAGGCGCTTTTTGTCTGTAACTCCCGGTACACGCCAACCCTAAGATAGCACAGACGGACCGGCCCGGCGAAGGGGATAATAAATGAAATGGGTTATATCGCTCTGATTTGTAAAATCGTTACGGGCCTGACATTTTATATCTTCGTCCCTGCGCTAAAAATAAAGGGGCTGTGATCTCCCAGATGCCCAGCCCCACACAATCTCTGAGGGAGATTGTCGCTCCTTTAAGTAAGGAGCATGTTTGTTTTTTACCATAAGCTCCTGATCAAGTGAACCCTTAAACTTACCCAAGTAAAGATATTGGCAAAGGGCCGTTGCAAGCACGACTTAGAGCAGACTTTAAGCGGTTTTAGCGTTTGAGCTTTTTTCTATTTTGCTTAAATCGCTTATTTCGTTTTATCGTTTCAACGAATTCTTGTTGGAAACGGATAGCACTTTTATTCGAAATCTCTTCCGCGAGATGTTGATTTCGCTCTTCAAGCTCTCTTTTTTTTGTTCGATATTTTTCACTTCAGCGTCGAGTTGGTTCTTTAGCTCTTGGGAGCTTTGGATCTTTGCTTCAATGGCTTGTTTTTCATTTTCGAGCTTGATGGTCGATGCCTGAAAATAACCGCTGTTATAGACATAGATTAAAGAGGCGATAGCTAGCAAAGTAGGCAAAGCGGCAAGGATAAAAGAGGGTTGCCACCACTTACCTTTTAGTTGTTTGATCTCGTAAAAGAGCTTTTCCCGCTCTAGGTCTTCCTTGATTTTACTGGCCCATTTTGATTTACTACTCATGGTTGTTTGCAAGAAATATTACAATATTTTTGCTCTTTTTCGACTGCCTGAGGATCGAAATATACTTAAACAAATGTTTAAAAAAAGGCTTGACTTTTACGTATCTTGATAGATAATCTGATGTTTATGCCATTCGCTCCCTGCATTGGTATGTTATCTCTACTCTCAACTCGAAGGAGAAACTAGTATGAAACTCAGAGGAAGGGTCTTCCCGATGCTAACCCTTTTTGCCACCGCCTTTGCAATAACTATTGCAAGTTTAGTTTCCATTAACACATTTAGTCAAACGACAAAAGGTATCGACACCGGCCACGCTCCGGTGGTGTGGAACCGGGTCGAGCTGCCGGTAAAACCGGTCGATTCCGGCTTTAGGATCGATATTCCCGTCTTTAGCAGCGGCGCTGATTATATTATCGGGGTAAAACCGGTAAAGGACGGCGAAAAGGAAAAAATGTACGCCGGTATCGTAACCTGGGAAGAGGATCAAAAGATCCAGGGACTTTTCCACGTTTCGAATATGGAAAATTATCCGGTAGAAGCGGGAGGATTCCCGGAAGGAAAGGCCGCTTTTAACGACGTGCTGGGGGCCCGCCAAACCCTGGTTATTTACATAGAGGTCGCGCCGGCCACCCGTTTGACGCTGAATAAGGCCGACGGGGAAATGGAGCTGAGCCTTTCAGAGGAATCTTTTATTGTGTTCAACGGCAAAAGAGAAGCGGTAAAGATCGATAAGCCGAGCACCCTGCTGGGCCAATTGCACATGAGGAAAGCCGCGGAAGGAATAAACAAAAGCGGAGTCATGATATTAAGAAAGGAGAACGGCCAATGAAAAAAGTTCTTACCTTGCTCCTGCTTATATATTTGATGATGGTCCCATTGGGTTCCAATGTTTTCGCACAGGGGACTTGCACCACGCAGGAACAATCTTACGACTGGGGGTGCGTTGGCGGAGATTGTTTTTGCTATTCGATGACGATGACATGTTCAGGAACGACCTGTGTCGTCTCAGGCGGATACTGTGATTACGGTGAGGTGAGCATTAGTTGGAGTACCCAGACATGTTCATCTCCGGTTTAGTATCTACCGAACCAAATTATTTAATTAAAGGATGTCCGGCATCCTTTTTTTATTGCAACGCGAATAGTGATTAAATGTTCTAATTAACTGCCGGCATAGTTTCGGCATAAGGGTAAGAAAAGGTGACGGCAATGAAAAAATTCACACGGTTTTTATTCGCGGCTTTGATACTGGGGTTGATACAGGTTTCTTTTGCGCAGGCGCAGAATCAGATGCAGTTGCGCGTGGGCCAGCAAAAGTCGATGGCTAACGGCAAGGTGCGCGTTAAATTCATTTCGGTGATGGAAGATTCGCGCTGCCCGGCAGACGTCGATTGCGTCTGGGCCGGAAACGCGAAAGTTAAGATCCAGGTCTGGGTCCGCGGCGGCGAGACCAAAATTTTTGAACTGGGTACCAACGGCGGCGAAAAAGCCGGCCAGGCCGACGCCTACCGTGTCGAACTTGTTTCACTCACCCCGGCCCGCCATTCAAAGAAAAAAATAAGGCGAAACGATTACCGCGCGACTTTCTCGATAATAAAACTGATGAGGTAAATTTCGTTAATCTCCGGCTTTGCTGTTAAGATCGTCTCAAACACATTTCTAAGATCAGATTTGTAGTATTGTCTTATGAAATACTTTGAGCGCTTGTTCAGGCGTGAGACTACCTCGAAAGAATTTATCCCGGTCATTGACGGACTTCGCTTTTTGGCCATCTCGATGGTCGTTCTGTTTCATTACGATATTTTTATTCGCGCAAAATCAATGGAGGCCGCCGGATTCTCAGAAGAAACCATTCAGGCCTACGTTCCAAGTGTCTTTGCGGTCATGAATCAGGGTGTTGAATTATTTTTCGTCATCAGCGGATTTATTTTAGCTGTCCCTTTCATGCGCTATTATCTTGGCTTCAGCGAAAAAAAGCCGGGGCTGAAAACGTATTTTTTGCGGCGTCTGACACGCCTGGAACCCCCGTATGTGATAGCTGTTATCGGGCTTTACCTGCTGCAGGTTTTTATTTTTGGCAGTAAATATTCAAACGAAACCTTAACAGCGTCGATGTTCGCCTCTCTTTTTTACGTGCACAACCTGGCTTTCCCAGGCGAGTTTCCATTTATAAATTTCGTTTTTTGGTCTCTCGAGATCGAGGTCCAGTACTATATTTTAGCGCCCTTTTTTATCTGGGCGCTTTGCCGCATCAAGAGCAAGCACACGCGCCGTTTGGTTAACTTGTTATTGATAATCGCCTTTGCATTTCTCAGTTGGCTGATCGAGGCCCATTGGCAGGTCCAAACCAGAACGCTGGCTTTATTTTTACAATATTTTTTTAGCGGCATTTTGCTTTGCGATATTTACCTTATCGATAACGAAGCGCTCGCCCGTTTAAGCCGGTGGTGGGTTTTTGTGCTGGGGCTGGCGATACTGGTGCCGATGGTATCTGTCCAGCACGTTTATACCGAAAGCCTCGCTCTGCGGATCGCTTCGCCGCTGGCCATGCTGGCGTTTTATCTGATCGTGTTTGGCAACAACGGGTGGAAAAAAATATTCAGTATCAATGCTCTGACCTTGACCGGCGGAATGTGTTATTCGATCTACCTGCTTTTTCCTTTTGCCGTATCGGTTGGCGGGAAAATACTGCTCACTCGTTTTCACTTTCAACACTTCCTCGTTTTTTACTCTTTCACGCTTATTTTTATTTGTGTTTTGTCGGTATGGGCCGTCGCGGCGATCTACTTTTTGCTGGTAGAAAAACCTTGCATGAAGCGGGATTGGGCCAGAAGGCTGTACGAGAGATTCGCAAGCGTAAAAATTCCTGCCAGACCAAGGCCGTTAGAAGAGGCGGCCCGGAATGCTTCCGGCTAGCTTTTTAGGTACGGATTTGTCAGCCACATCAAGATCATCATCAAAATAAAATAGGGCACTATGGAGGCCGCGCCGGGATAGTCTTTGGCGACGCGCTGGCCGAAGAAGAGCGCGGTGAGTGACGTTGCGCCGAGGGCGGCGGCGTAAAAGATGAGCGCGAGCGAGCCGGCCACCAGGAAATAGACGAGCCCGGCGGCGGCAAGAAATCCGGTCAGGAGCTCCATGACGGTGATAACGCTAAGCATCGGAAAGACCATCCCGCGCAGGAACGTTTTAGAAAAATGCCCGGTAAGCCATTCGAGATTACCTTTAAAATCAAACACTTTGTCGAGGCCCGACTGGATAAAAAGTATCGCCACCAGCAGAGCCCCAAAAAGCACGGGCAGATTTCTCATCAACAATTCAAACGTCATAATTACCTGCCGGCAGCTTTAGCCTTGCCTTTATTCATCAGCTCTTCTATCTCTTCCCGCTCTTTCGGCACTTTGGAAGTCAGGTTGATGTTGCCTTCCTTGGTGATGAGCACGTCGTCTTCGACGCGGATGCCGATGCCGCGGTATTTCGGCGGGGCGGTTTTGTCGTCGGCAGGGACGTAGATGCCCGGTTCGACGGTGAGTACCATGCCCGCTTCGAAGGGGCGCGAATTTTTCACATAGTTGTCGGAAAAATAACGCCCGGCATCGTGCACGTCGAGGCCGAGATAATGGCCGAGGCCGTGCATATAATATTTCAGGTAAGTTTTCTTTTTGATCAGGTCTTTCGGTTTGCCTTTGAGCAAACCTATTTTAACCATCCCTTCGGTCAGCATCTCAACGGCCAACTGCTGGCGTTTGACGTTGCTTGAACCTACTGAGGTGATCTTGCAGCACTCTTTCTGAGTTTCCAGCACGATGTCATAGATGTCGCGCTGCGCTGGCGAGTATTTTCCGTTTACGGGAAAGGTGCGAGTGATGTCCGCAGCGTAGCCGTCTACCTCAGCGCCGGCGTCGATAAGCAGCAGTTCGCCGTCTCCCAGCGAGCCGTTGTTTTCGATGTAGTGCAGGATGGTGGCGTTTGCGCCCGCGCCGACGATCGAGGTGTAGGCCGGGCCGACCGCGCCCTTCTGGCGAAAGTAGGCTTCCATCATCGCCTCGATCTCATGTTCGCCCATACCGGGTTTTGACATCTTCATGGCTTTGACATGAGCGGCGGCGGAAATGTCGGCGGCCTTTTGCATCAGCGCGGCTTCCGTCTCATCCTTGATCAAGCGCATTTCGTGAGTGATCAACGAAGGGTCGATGATGATCGCCGGTGGATAGGCGCCGGGCTGGCGCGAGAAACGCTGGCGCGCATAGTACTCCAGAATCTGCTTATCGTAATGATCGTAACGGCCGAAACGGTAGTAGAGTTTTTCGTGGCCGCCGACGAGTTTGGGAAATTCTTTGGCAAAGCTATCGATCGGCAGCGCCCTGGTCGCGCCGAATTGCTTCATCGCGCCGGCTACGCCGTACCGCTTGCCGTTCCACGTTTCCATCAGCGGGTCGCTCGGGCGGACGAAAAGCGTAAAAGGATTTTTTGTATTTGACGGGGCGATCACGGCCACCGCGTCCGGTTCCGGAAAGCCGGTAAGGTAAAGAAAGTCCGAGTCCTGGCGAAACCGGTAGTGCGAATCGTAAGAACGGGTCACTTCGTGTGCGGCGGGGATGATGGCGACAGAGTCGGGCTCCATCCGTTTCATAAACTCTTTTAGCTGCGATCTGATCATCGAATTATTTCCTCTGGTGCCTGGCAGAATTTAAATATTGCAGCGATATTTTACCTTAGCCGCCGGAGTTTGGCACAATAAGACCACGGCTTTTGATGTATTGGCATCAAAAGTGTGCGTTAGGAGAAAGGGAAACCGTCAAAAAAATGCGTTCATTTATTAATTCATTTGCTTTTTTATTTGTGTTGTTGGTAGTGCCGCTTTATGTAAGCTGTTCGCCCTCGCCGTTTCAGAATGAAGAGCAGGCGCTGCAGCAGCTTCGCCAGGCCACCAAAAAAGGCGACCTGCCGCCGGAATCTCTGCCTATCCAGATCGAAAACGCCTATCCGAACACACGCACGGCGGCCCTGGCGCGCCTGGTTCGCGCGCGGATAAAGCTTGCAGCAAATGACTTTAACGGCGCAGCGGCGCTGCTGGACACCAATATTTTTCGGCAAAAGACGACCGTGGCGGACCATGCCCTGATGATGCGCGGACAGGCGCTGGCGAAAGCCGGCAGGTTTGCGGACGCGCTGCGGGTTTACGAGCAACTGGTGAAAGATTTTCCGGGTTCACTGCACGTTCGCGAAGCCAGGCTCGGCTGGGCCGATTCGGCAATGAAGAATGGGCAGGAGCCGCTGGTTCCGGCGATATTGGATGAACTCAATGAAAAAAATGACGGGGCGTCTTTGTTGATGACGGCGAAGTCGTACGAGGCGCAGGCCAATCAGATCCAAGCCGTCAATTTTTACCGCCGCACGTATTTTTACGCCGCCGGCACCGCGGAGGCGAAAGAAGCCGAGACGAAGCTCGCGGCGCTTGCTTCTCCGCCGGCACCGCAAACTCCGGATGAAGCCGTCGCACGCGCCGACAGGTTATACCAGGTGAAAAATTACGCTGAGGCCGCGAAGGCCTATACCGAAGCGCTGTTGGCTTTTCCAAATCTTTCGTCTGTACAGTTTAATTTCCGGCGCGGAGCTTCCTTTGCATCGTCCAAAAGGCCGGATGATGCGGCGTCGGCGTTTGCAGCTATCCCGCAATCGGCGGGCGAGCAAAAAGCGGAAGGCTATTATCTGCTGGCGCGTGCCTACGGTACGGCAAAAAACTGGCCGGCGGCGAAACAAGCGGTTAGTGAATTAACAAAAAACTTTACCGGCAGTTCCTGGGCGCCGAAAACTCTGATCGCGCTGGGCGGCCAGGCGCGCGACGCTAATAACAAAGCGGACGAATCTTACTTTTTTAACTCGGCGCTTAATTTGTATCCGAATGCGATCGAAATCGCGCAGGCGCAATTCGAACTGGCGTGGCTCCAGCACGACAGCAAGAATTTCACGGTTTCATCGCAAATGCTGACCGAGCATCTGGCGCGCTACGCAAATAAAGACACGACCTATCGCGGGCGTGCGGGCTATTGGGCGGCGCGCGATTCGGAACGGGCGGGAAAGATCACCGAAGCCTGTGTGCTTTATGAAGCGATGACCGCCAGGTACGACGCCAACTGGTACGGATACTTATCGCAGCAGCGGCTCGGCGCGCTAAAAAGCCGCGGGCAATGCGGCAAGATAAGTTTGTCCGGGAACGAATTGGTGGTGCGGGCGGCGGCGAATTTGAAAACGGTGACCGTCGCGCCGGAAAGCGCCGGGGCAAGAGAAGACGAAAGGATCCAGAAGGCGGACCAGCTAGGCGCCGCGGGATTATTTGATTGGGCGCTGAACGAATTGGGCGAGGCTTCGAGAACCGCGCCGGGCAGCCCGCGAGTTAATATGGCGACGGCGAGGTATTACCGGCAGCGGGACGAAAACACGCTGGCCTTTTTGGCCCTGGCCAAAACCTATCCCGATTACGCGCAGATGGAACCCGAGGAAATGACGCCGGAAGAGTGGGACATCTTTTACCCGCTGATGAATTGGCAGGACATAAAGATCTGGGCGGAGCGCCGCAATCTCGATCCTTATCAGATAGCGGGATTGATCAGGCAGGAATCGGTTTTTAACCCGCGCGCCAAATCCGGCGCGAACGCTTACGGCCTGATGCAGTTGGTGATACCCACGGCCGGCGCGATGGCGCGAAAATACAGCCCCGGCAATACCGGCATTTATGCGGAAACGCTCTATAACCCGGCGCTCAATATCGAGCTCGGCACCGCCTATATGCGCGAACAGCTTGATAAATACGGGCGGCTGGAATATATGGCGGCGGCCTATAACGCCGGGCCGGGCCGCGTGGTGACGTGGAAAGCTTCGCTGCCGCTCGATATCGACGAATGGGTGGAAGCGATACCTTTTAAGGAAACGAAGGGTTACGTGCAAGGCGTAACACGCAACATGCTGCAGTACCGGCGGCTTTATGATATGGACGGCAGGTTCAAATCGAATGTCGGTTCGCGCGCGCTGCGGGCAATGATAGATTCGACCCCGCCGGAACAATTAGCGCAGGAAATGCCGGAGCTTAAGTTAAAAGCCGAGGCGGCTGATGGGGAAGATTAGTCTGTAGCACTCACGAGCTTTATTCAAGTTTCACCGCGTCAGCGGTGTGTTGACTGTAGCCGTGGATTTCAATCCACGGAAAGATAAAAGTAGGTTTTCTGTCGCGTCAGCGACAAATGGATCAGCCGTCGCTCGCGCGACACCAAGGTTGTTACAAACATAACCGTGGGTTAAAACCCACGGCTACTATCAATCGGACGCTACGCGTCCAAAGGCGCTATCTAATTCTTCCGTTTAGCCTATTTCATAGAGAAAACGTGCTTTTAGTCCACTAGCTAAAGCTAGCGGCAATTGATACTCACGGTTATTGAGGTTGTTGCGGCGGCTGCGTTAGTTTGATCTCGAAAAGTTTTTTCCACAGTTTCCCGGTGACATAGATGCGGTCGGTGGGCGCGTCATAGGCGATGCCGTTGAGCGTGTTTTCCGAGCCGCGCTTGACGTCTTCGGGCGAGATATTATTCAGATCGACCCAGCCGACAAGTTTTCCGCTGCTCGGATTGATACGAGCGATTCGGTTCGGTTTACCTAAAACCTCCGGCGCTTCAGAGTGCCAGATGTTGGCCCAGATCTCGCCGCGGATATATTCCAATTCATTGATGTTCATCAAGGGCGAGCCGTCTTCGCGAAACACCGGAACGGTTTTTTGGGTCTTGAATGTTTCAGGGTCAAGAAAACGCAGCACGTGGGTGCCGTCGCTCATTATCAGGTGAGTGTCGTCGTGGGTCAGCCCCCAACCTTCGCCCTGGTAATCGAATTCCTGCAGCATCTTGAAAGTTTTCAGGTCGTACGTATAAGCTTCGCCGTTTTTCCAGCTTATCTGGTAAAGCTTGTCGTTAAAGATGGTCAGCCCTTCGCCAAAGATCTCGCGCGCGAGATCGAAATTCTGCGCCACCTTGCCGGTTTTCAGATCGACCCGCCGGAGGGAAGATTCGCCGAATTCGCCGGTACTTTCATAAAGCCAGCCGTCGTGAAAAATAAGGCCCTGGGTGAATGCTTTAGAGTCGTGGGGATAGGTGTTGACCACTTCGTAACCGTACACCGGGACGGTGTTTGTCGTTCGCGTTTTATTGGCCCCCGTATTGTTATTAATATTACTTGCGGGCTTGTTGTTGGCACTATTATTTGTGCATGAGGCCAGCCCCAGAATGATAAAGGAAAAGATAAAAATAATACCGCGCATAAACTGAGATTTTCTCATAACTTATTGATTAGGGGAAGATTTTTGTGCCAGCGCCTTGTCGATCAATTTTTTCATCACCTCGACCGAATTCACCGGGACGGGCATTCCATTGATAAACAGCGTCGGAGTGCCGCGAACGCCGTAAAACTCACCGTCTTTAACGTCGTTGGCGATCTCGGCAGCATAAACGCCTTTGTCCAGTTCCGCATCGAATTTTGCGCGGTCCAGGCCAAGCTGGGCCGCATATTTTTTTAACGAAGCATTATCGAGCGCTTTCTGATTGCTGTAAAGGATCTCGATATATTCAAAAAATTTGCCCTGCGCATTAGCGGCGGCGGCGGCCTCGGCGGCTTTTTCGGCATTAACGTGAACGCTCGGAAGCGGAAAATCCCGCACCACCAGACGAACTTTATCGCCGTATTGCTGCATCACTTCTTTGACCACCGGATGCGTGGCCGAGCAGACCGAGCATTGAAAATCAGAGAACATCACGATCGTCACCGGCGCCCTGGGGTTTCCTTGCGCGGGATCGTCGTCAAACGATATCTTTTGCACGGGAGGCTCCGGTTCGGCGAGCAATATTTTTTGATCGTATTTTTTCGCCAGCCGGTCGCGAAGCAGCGCTTCCAGGCGATTGCGCTCGGCGTCGGTCTGCTGCTGCATCCGGTCGGTTATTTCCCGGCCGATCAGCTCTTCCGGCCCGATCTTTAAGTTTTTTGCTTCGATCAATACGAGGTTTGCATAAATGGCGTCTTCCAAACTGGAACTCAAGCGCTGGTACAATCCCATTTCGTTCCGGTACATTTCAGGCTTTACTTTTTCTTCAAACCAGTCGGCTGAGACCTTGCGCGTGCCCACGGTGAAAACGGTGTCCGTAGGTTTAAGCCCCGCGGAATTTATATCCACGCCGGGGGTGACCTTGTATTTCTTTTTCAGCGCGGTCAGAAAACTTTCCAATGCTTTTTGCTCGGGCTCGGCGCGCAAAAAGAGAACGATCCGCGGGCGAACATCCGCCAATGCCGCGCCTCCTAATTGATCGCGGTTAGCGTCATACACGGCCTTGATCTGGGCTTCGGTAGGTGCGGGAACTTTGCGGCCGATTTCCAGTTCGATCAGATCATCGACCGAGGTTTTGCGTAACTTTGCTTCTTCTTCCAGCAATATGTCATTGACCGCCAGGTCAAACTCCTGCTTCCTTGTTTCCGAGGCTATCAGTTTCCGCGCTGCGAAAAGCTGGCGGGCGGCGGGGGAAAGATCGTCAGCGGTAAATGAACGCCCGGCCGCGGTAGCTAAAACGACCGGATCTGTCTGAGCGAATGTAAGAGTAGCGAGAAATAAAACTGCAAAAATGAGTGTGATAAAACGAAAATTCATTGCGTAAATTTATTGGGTCTTTACCGGCGTTTCAAATTTGATCATGTCCCGGGAAATTCTCACTGCTTCGGACGCCCCGGGCTCACCGAAAACCTCAGGGTGAAATATCTTCGCAAGAATTTCTATGCCGTCGATAACGCGCGGCGCCGGCCGGCTGAAATAGGACGTCGCATCCAGGGCCCAAATATTATCGTTCATAACCGCCGGAATATCACGCCAATTAGACGGGAAAAAGGTGCTTTCGAGTTGCCGGCAGGTGTCGGCGGTGTAATAGCCGCAGGGGATCAAAACCATAACATCGGGCTGCGCCTGGTAAATTTCCTGATAACTGATCGTGACAGATTTTTCGCCGGCCGTGCCCAGCAGGCACGCGCCACCGGCGGCCTCAACCTGTTCCGGCACCCAGTGGCCGGGCGCAAAGGGCGGCTCAAGCCATTCCAGCATAAAGACTTTCGGCCGCGCGAGCCCATCTGTTTTACTACGAATGGCGCGAATGCGCTGCATCAGATTGTCGAGTAACGGTAAGGCCCGCAACACTGTTCTCGTCAAAACTGCGACGGTTTTTATGTTCTCGAAAATATCGTCGATCGTGTGCGGTTCGAGCGAGACGACGGTTGCATCCGCCGCGTACAAACGCGCAGCCTTTTCCACTGTCTTATAGGAAACGGCGCAAACTTCACAGAGTTCCTGGGTCAGGATTAGATCGGGTTTTAGCTCGGCCAGTAGTTTCTCATCAAGGTCGTAGATCGATCCATGCCCGTCCAGCTGTGAGCGCACCGCGTGATCGATCTCAAGGCTGGTCATCGTCTCGTGCGAAATGCGGCTCGCCGTCATGTGCGGTTTGGCCATTACGGACGCGGGAAAATCGCATTCGTGCGTAACGGCCACCAGGCTGTCTTCCAGCCCGAGGGCACAGACGATCTCAGTGGCGGAAGGCAAAAGCGATGCGATCTTCATAGATAGAGTGAAATCCAGAAAGCAGGTGAAGTCAAGTAGTTGAAAATCGATAGTAGATAATGGATAGTTGATTTTGAATATTTACCAGCTTTGCCTATAAAGTGCTCAGTCTTCGATGCCACGTGCATATGTTTTTTTCGTGTTGTTTCGTGTGATTTCGTGGTTTCAGTCTTACCACTTTGTAAATAAAGTATATAAGAAAGTAACCACGAAATCACACGAAACAACACTAACAAACTAAACCATAACCATGATTTTGATTACTTCATGAGGAAAAACGAGGATTTACTACCCGTTTATGAAAAAACTTTCCCGCCAGTTTTATCTTCGCGAAGACACCATCCGGGTCGCCCGCGAACTGCTGGGCAAGATTCTGGTGGTGCCCGCCGATGACGGCGAACGTGTTTCGGGGATGATCGTCGAGTGCGAGGCTTATATGGGGCAGATCGACCGCGCGGCGCATTCCTATGGCGGGCGCCGCACCGCGCGTAACGAGGTCACCTACGGCGCGGGCGGATTCGTCTACGTCTTTTTTATCTACGGAATGTATTACCAGCTCAACGTCGTTACCCACACTATCGACACGCCGCACGTGGTGCTGATCCGCGCACTTGAGCCGACCGGCGGTATCGAGACAATGCGCGCGCGCCGCAATACGAAAGGCAAAACGATGCCTGATAAGAACCTCACTTCGGGGCCGGGGAAATTAACCATCGCGATGGGCATCGACCGCAGCTTTAACGGCGAAGATCTGCTGGGCGATCGAATCTGGCTCGAAGAAGGCAAAAAATTTTCGAATAAAGATATCGCCGCGGGAAAACGCATCGGCATCGATTACGCCGGCGAAGATGCGGAAAAGCCCTGGCGCTTTTGGGTGAAAGATAATCCGTTTGTCAGTAAGAAATAATTTACAGGGATGGAGAGGATGAAAGGGATAACAAGAAAACCAAGAGAAGTTTGTGACGAGGTTGACGCTTAAATGCTTTCTTATCCCGTCCATCCTTTATCCCTGTAAAATTTACCAAATGGAAAAGCCGCCCGGTTTCCCAAGCGGCCTTTCGGTGTACTGTTTGGATTGACCTGTATGAACTGTTGTAGCACGCAAGTCTTTCTACAAACTTGCGCGTTCTAGGTCGCAGCCACCTCACTGATTAAATAATTACTCATAAATTTTTCGATCACCTCCTTTCCAGTGATGCCAAAAATAATAATGCATAAAACCTTGTCTGTCAATAGTTTTTTATGCATCAGTTAAGCCATTTCTTTATGGTCGCAGGTGATCTGAAAAGCGCCCGTTTTGGGGCAGGTGTTAAACGGGAATATTGTAGGAAATATCTTCTTCGTCAACGTTTTCCACGGTGATGGTCGGACTTTCCTGGCTTAGGGCCTCCGGGTCGGATTGAAAAGATATTACCAAAGTTCCCTCTTCTAAAGAGACCTGGGCAAACTTCTTGTTTCTGAATGCGGTAGTAATGTCTTCGATTACGCTGGGCATATTTTTCTCCTTTTCATAATTTTATTTATCTCAAGAGGCAAGATGTTAACAAAAGTTCGATAAGAAATTGACACGTGTTTGAGGAGATTTGGAAAGACGGTGTCGATTTATTCTATTACCCGTTATTTAAAAAAGGTTCAGAGTTCAAACTTTAGTTTGTCTTGATCTTGAATAAGACAAACTAAAGTTTGAACTCTGAACCTTTTTACCGATCGCTGCTGCCACCTCTGCAGGAAAGAGAGTTATATCACTTCATATATTTATCCAAAAAGTCGGCCACCAGCGGGAATAGGTCGAGGCGGTTTTTGAGTTTGGCGATGCCGTGGCCTTCGTCGTCGTAGAGTTTATACTCGACGATGCCGCCGCGGTCTTTTACGGCTTTGACGATCTGCTCGGCCTCGGTATAGGGCACGCGCGGGTCGTTCTTGCCCTGAATGACAAAGAGCGGGCATTTGATCTTATCGACTTTGGCGAGCGGCGAGATGGCGCGCAGAAAATCGATGTCTTTATCGAGGCGGCCATACTCTACTTCGCGCTGGCGACGGCGATAACCACTGGTGTTTTTCAAAAAGCTTTCCCAATTGGCGATACCGACCGTATCGACCGCCGCCGCCCACAGATCGGGATAGAGCGTGATCGCGGCCAGCGTCATATAACCGCCGTAGCTTCCGCCCATGACGGCGATGCGTTTCTGATCGCCGTCGCCATATCTTTTCAGCCATTCGACGGCGTAAGCAAGGTCTTTGACCGAATCTTCGCGATTCTTAACGTCATCGAGATGTGTAAAAGTTTTCCCGTAGCCGGTAGAGCCGCGCACGTTCGTCGCAAGGATGGCGTAGCCGCGCGAGAGATAATATTGATAGAGGCCGCTAAAACCGGGACGCTCCTGTCCTTCGGGGCCGCCATGGACGGAGACGATTACCGGGCCGCCTTTCGGTATATATAAAAGTCCTCCCGTCGGACCGCCCTTCGGGGCGTCCTGAGGGGCGGCTGGTGAGCTTGACGATCTATCTTCAGTTTTCTCTTTCTTTTCGTCGTTAGCGAATGCTTTTGAAAAGGTATACTCCCCTCTTTTTAAACTTCCAAAGTCTTTTGGTTTGTAATACCAGGCCGGTATCTCACGCCCGTCAAAAGTTTTGTATTTGATCAGTTGCGGTTCGACAAAAGATTCCTGCGGAATACCGGCGCGGTCGCTTTTGGTAACCTGTGTTAGTTTTTTTGTCGTCAGATCGTAGAGCCAGATATCGGTGTTGTATTTTGCGCTGGAAAAAGTAAAGGCCAGCTTGCTCTCGTCTTGCGAGAAAGTAAGCCCGCCAACAATGCCCTGCGCGGGCAGCGGAACCTTCTCCGCTTTTGTATCGATCGTCGTTATCAGCGGTTTGCCGTCTGTTTCGGTTTTACGAAGATAGAGATCGGAAAAGCCCTCGCGATTTACGGTATAGGCGATATGGCTGGCGTAGGTTTGCATTTCAATACCGCCGATATCCCAATTCGTTTCGTCGATAACTTTGACCGTCCGGTTGGCGTCGCTCCAATCGCTTTTGTTCGCGGCATTTTTCAACCGCATATTCGAAAGACTGTAAAACTCGCGCTTGTCGTTTTGCGCATAGACGATACCGTCCGCCGTAAAGTGCACGTCGCCAAACCCGGCCGAACCTTCGTGCGGAGTAAGCAGCAATTCCTGCTTTGTTTTCAGATCGATCAGATACAAATTGTTATCGAGGCTTAGCTCGGTGCCGTCGCGCGAGACGATAATTTTTGTCTCGTTGCCATCGACCGCGGCAAAGTCGTTATTGCCGTCATTTTGATAAAGCAATTCTTCCTTGCCGCCTGAAGCAGCCGAAACTTCCATCGAATAAATATCGAAATAATTTTTGTTGCGTTTGTTCGAGGCGTAATAAATTTTCTTGCCGTCTTCAGACCATTCGCCGAAGTTATGACGAACCGCCGGATCTTTGGTGAGTTCGCGGATCTCGCCGCCGCCCGCTGCCATCCAGTAAAACTGCGTATTTTCATCGCCGCCGCGGGCCTTGCCGAAAACCAGTCCGTTTCCCGCCGGCGACCAGCGGACAAAACCGATATTGTCATCGTAACTGGTGATCTGGCGGGGTTTATTTTCCGCACCATTCCCGGAGAGATTGACCATCCAGATCTGCGAAGTACCGCTGACGTTGGTCAGATAGGCGAGCTTTTTTCCGTCCGGCGAAAGCGCCGGCGAGGTGGCCGATTTGATGTTCAGATACTGCTGGATAGTGTATGGTTGGGCAAAAGCAGGCGCGCAAAAGACAATAAGGGCGAACAACAGGCTAAGTTTCCTCATAATATTTTTCTCCGTAAGATTCAACCGGGTGTAATTAGGGAAACTTTATTACGAAACCACTTGAATAACAAATTCGATTCGGTACCGGCTTCGATAAAAAAGAGAAAGCCCCGGCTTTAAAAAACCGAGGCTTAATAGCCGCTTGTATAGCGTCCGATCACAATTTATGTTATCGGACAGCCGGACGGAACTCCGCACAAGTCAGAGCAGGCGTAAAATTCCGAAATACAGCCATGCACGCATTGAATCCGTTCAAAGGGTTCCGGCAATTCAAGACAGGCAGTATGACAGGCCGGCAGCGCCGCTATGCAGTCGTCACAACAAGAATCTGCCGCAACGCGGCGAGTGGAAGACAGTATAAAAAGGCTCGTCAGCATAACGGCCAGGATGAGAAACTTTCGATGAAGTTTCAGGTTGGGAAATCTGAACATAATTTTTCTCCTCGGTAATTCATTTACGGGTGATTGCATCCCCAGCCGCCGAAGTCGCCATAACAAAAACCTCCGCAGTAAATATAATTCTCTTCACAAATGTAAGTTATGCATGAATCATAATTTTCCGGAAGCCCGTTTGCACAACTGGTCAGGCAGCTCTCGTAGAGTATCTGGCAGTAGTCGCAACAGAAAGTTGCTCCGACACGATTGGCTGAAGAAGACGAAATAAACAGGCCCATCAACAAAACGGCCAGGATGAAAAACTTTCGATAAAGTTTCAGGTTGGGAAATCTGAACATATTTTTCTCCTTTGAGTTAGGAAATTAGAAAAGTAGAACGACAATTCGGAAAAGATAAGACGTTTTCTATCGCACGCCTATATTCAACAGCCATCATTGCAGTGCGGCGGGCCGCTGAAACAATGACTATAAGTGTTGGTGCAATTGAGCATACACTTATCAAAAGACGGCCCATTGCCATTCTCGCATCCTGTTACACAGGTTTCGTAATTATTGTCGCAGAAAGAGCAACAGGCAACAGTGGAAGCGCCGGCATTATGTGTTGATGCGGTAATAAACAGCCCGCCCAAAAGAACGGCCAGGATCAGAAACTTTCGGTAAAGTTTCAAGCTGGGAAATTTAGACATATTTTCTCCTTATTAGCGGGAACATGGTCTGTTGATCTAAAGCCCCGGCCTGGAAGATCGGGGCTTCAAAATTCTTGAAATTACGAAACAGGGCATTCCGGGCCCGGCTGCGGGTAGCACATATTTCTGCAGGTTACACGCGCGGCCGCGCAATCCGCCAGACAGGCGGGGATCATATAGGTTTTGATCTCATTGGTGGTATTGCAGTATTCCACGCAACCTGCATAAGTTTCATCGCAAGCATCGCAGCACGGATCGGAAGTGTTTTTCTTATGGGCGGAAGATATCACAACGAGAGCCGCTATCATGACTGCCAGCAACAGGAATTTACGATAGAGCTTTAAATCGTGAAGTTTGAACATAATTTTTCTCCTTGAGAGTTGAGATCGGTAATGTATAGGTTGAGAATGTTGGGAAAGATAGACGTTTCTATCAGCCAAGATATATATTTTTTACCCGCCAAAGTCAAGAAAATACAAAATTGTAGTGTTCTAAAGCTGTGGTGCTATATCAATAACCTTCGGAGTAGATGAAAGATCATAGATGATAGCTGAGAGATCTGATCTATTCTCTATCATCTATCAGTTATGATCTATTCCGAATAGTGATCCCACAAATTAATCCTACAGCTTTAGGACGTTACCCCCAAAGCAAAAGGGATAACAGCTTGTGTTACCCCTCGCATTCCAAATCTGAATACCATTTTATAACTTGATCTTTTGGCTGTCGCCGCTGTCATCGGGCGCCGCGCCGGTGACCATTGATTTTAAGGAGCTATATAGGTGAACCAACGTCCCGGAAGGAAAATCCCAGTATTCCGCTTGTTCCACATCCACCTTGAGCAGGACGAGGTCGGGATCGTCCTTGCCTTTGGGAAACCACAGCTTGTGCGAAGGGTTCCAAAATTCATCTATTTTCTCCTGGTCTCTGATCAGCGAAGCCGTTCCGGAAACTGAAACAAAAGTGCTTTTTCCCGGCGCGGCATAACTGACATTAACGCGGTTGTCCCGTGCGATCTCTTCGGCTTTGTGAGTGCTGCGGCTGGTAAAAAACCACAGCTCTCCGTCGGATCCCATTTCCTGCGTGCTCATCGGGCGCGAGCGTAATACGCCGTTGTCCAGCGTGGTAAGCATCGCCATGTCAATGTCTTTGATAAGGCCGCGTAACTTTTCTATCGCTTCCTGTTTGGTATCTCCCATTTTCCCTTCCCCTTTGCCTGTTAGCGCTGTCCTGTCCGGTTTGCGTACAAAACGAACCGTAAAATTAAACAAAGCAATTACCGTGCTACTGAAACCGGACTACTCTTTAGCGCGCGTATTTTCCCAAAAAGGCATAGATATCCTTATTGATCTCGCTATTGGTCCCGTGCCCGATGCCGGGGTAGGTTTTAAAGGAAGCGTTAAGGCCGGCTTGTTTATAGAGTGATTCGCTGACCGCCCAGCGTTCGACCGGCGTTTTGCCGAAAAGCTCGAAGATCAGCGTTTTGTCTTCTTCCTCATAGCCGTCGCCAAAGGGAACCGAGTCGTTATCGTCCTTGTCGCCGATAAAAATAAAGAGCGGAACTTTGCGCAAAGTTTTCAAATCAAGCTTTTTACCGCTGACGGCCTTAAGATCGCCGGTGCCGATGGGATAGCGCAGGAGCTTTTTTTGGTAAGAATCTACCGGAGCGATCGGCCAGCCGCCGGGTGATCCGATAGCGGCCGCCTTGACGCGGCCCGGATGCAGAAAGGTAAAACGATCGGCAAACATTCCCGAAGCCGAAAATCCGTTGATCAAAACCCGCTTGTCGAATTTAAGTTTTTCTTTCTTCAGGCTCGCCCGCGCGTGGTCTATCATTGCGATCAACTGCAGGTCGAAACGGCGGAATTCTTTTTTGCCGGTCAGCAGCGAATCGCGGTCGAGCGCGTGGGTGTATATCTTCCAATCCGTTTCAGGACGCGGGAAGACAGGCATCAGGATGGCCACGCCGAGACTGCCGGCCACGTCGCGCCATTTACTTATTTGCTGCTTTACATTCGCATCATGCACGCTTAAGTCATCGCTGAGCTTGGGGGTGTTGTTTGGCAAGACCAGAAAAGTGTGCGTCTTTTTCGCGGCCGTCTTTTCCCGCAGCGACGCGGGAACGTAAATATAATACGGGTAAGAAAAACCTTTGGCAGGCTGGGCGTCTATTCTGACCGCAGCTTGCGCGGTTTGTATAGGGGCTGCTGCCTGGGCCGGCTGAACGGTTTGCCCGCGGGCAAGGCCGCAGATAGAGCAGCTAAATACGATAAGCAGCAGGCAGAGAAGGAAATTTTTCATAGCATTATTAACGCATCTTCGGGCATTTCGTTCCCAAACGTCAGGAAGCCTCGTTTTTGCAGAAAACAAGGCTTCTTTTCAAACCCGGTTAAAAATTATCAACAGGTGATATCGCAGTTGAATCCCAGGCAGGTAAGGCGGGAGCTTTCGCAGGCGCTGACACACTGTGCGTACTTGGTGGGAATGCCCTGGTACATATTGCAATCGAGCACGCAGTTGTCATACCACTGATCACATATCGCATGCAGATCGGTGCAGCAGATCGACGCCGAGACGGAGTTTGAAGAGGAAAAAACAAATAAAGATCCTGACAAAACCATCAGGACCAACAACTTCCGATAAATACCGGCAAATTTCAACATAGATTTCTCCTTAAGTAATTTGAGATCGAATTGTAAAGGCGTTACTTGGTGTGATGAACTTTCGCCCGGCCATAACAACCCGGGTCGCAGATCAAAATGCAATTGTATAATCGGCTCGCAGAGCTTTGAAATAAAAGCCCCGTTCAACAGGTTAAACGAGGCCTTTAAATAAGATCTTTTCACAGGCCGGTTAAGGACAGTTAAAGTCAACACAGATATTGTAGCCCACTTCGCAGATATGCACGCAGCCGGCGTGGGCTTGCGGGTCGGTAAGCGGATCACAATTATCATGAAGACAGGCTTCCAATCTCGGAAGGCAATCCTCACAATCGACCATCCGGGCGGTCGCTTTGTTAAATGAAACTAAAAACAGTCCCGCCGACAGAACAGTCAGGATCAGGAATTTTCTGAACAGTTTTAAGTTTGCAAATTTGAACATACATTACTCCTTGAAATTGGGATATGACTTAAAAAAATAAGTCCGGGATAAAACGGAAAATTTGTTTCCTTAGTCTTACGAAATTTTGCGGCTAAAAAATAGTAACTTATTCAAGGTGAAATAAAAGCCTTGTTTTTGATAAACAAGGCTTTTTCAAACACTGACATTATCGGCAAGTCGGATTGCACGGTTCGGCAGCCATGTAGCAATTCAAGTGAACCAGCTCACACGCGCTGGTGCACTCGGCGTACTTGGGGGGAATGCCGATGTACACATGGCAATTGATCACGCAGGTGCTGTAGGCGTTATCGCAGGCGTCCAACCGAGGGCCGCAGCAAGGGTCTGCCGCCCCCGCTCGGTTCACTGACGAAAAGACGAACAAAGATCCCGACAGCACGGCCAGGATCAAAAATTTCCGGTAAATTTTCACACTCAGCATAGTTCTCCTTAAGTTATTTTGAGTTTTAGGCAAAGGTCTCCGCGGTCACAAACGCACGCGCATCGTTTAGATAACATTGATCGGATTGAAAATAAAGCCCTGTTTTTGATAACAAGGCTTTTTTCTACGTGTGACATTATTGGCAGCTCGGGCTGGAATCGCAATTTGGAATGTTCGCATAACAAGCCATTTGAGCCTTATCGCATGAGTCGATGCAGATGGCGTACTTGGGGGGAATGCCTATGTACACATTGCAATTGACCACGCAGGTGGCGTGAGCATTATCACAGGCGGTAATAAAAGGTTGGCAGCAGGGTAATGCCGCCGACCGGTTCGCCGAAGAAAGAACAAACAGTGAAACTGACAAAACCGTCAGAACCAACAATTTCCGGTAGAGGCCGGAACTGATAAATTTCAGCATAGTTTCTCCTTAATTTGATAGAGCTGTAAAAGGCAATATTTTAATTTTCCAGCCTCCCGCCCGGCCTTAATAACCCGGGTCGCAAAGGCCAAATCGAATTGTTATGATCCGGCACGCAAACGTCCGGACCTTAAACCGAACCGTTACGGGTGCGAGCAGCCCATGGGCGGGCCGGGGCACAGTATTCCGCAATCCTGATAGGTTGCTTCGCACGCCGCGATGCAAGCGGGTATATCATCTTCTTTGATATAAGTAATTGTGCAAAAGCTCGTACAACTGTTATAAAAACTGTCGCAGGCATCACAACAGGCGTTGGCGGCCACGTTATTACTGACCGGCAGCGCATACAGGCAGGCGAGCAGAACAGCCAGTGTCAGAAATTTTCGATAAAGTTTTAATCGGGTGGTTTTAAACATAGTTCCCTCTCCTTTGAGTTAGTAAGCAGGCTTTACGGATGCGTGCAGACGTCCGGAAATTCGGGATCAGACTCGCATACATTTGCACAAGCGTCGTAATCCACCTCGCACCCTAACGCAACGCAAGCTGCATAATCATCTTCCTTGACGTAGGTTGCGCAAAAATCCAGACAATTGAAATAGGCCCCATCGCAGGCATGACAACACAGGGGCGGCATTGCTGCCACGGTATTACTCACCGGCAACGCATACAGGCAGCCGAGCAAAACAGCCAGCATCAGAAACCTTCGATACAGGCTTACGGTTCTAAACATAGTTTTCTCCTTTGGTTGGGATATGACTTTTTGAAAAATTCAAATGATAAAGACTTTTCCGTTTCTTCGGGAAAAAACTTAATGCTGGCAGCCAAAGATGCCCGGTTCTATCTCGCAAAATTGCCCGCAGCTTTGATAAGCCGGTTCGCAATAGGTAGCGACGCAGTAGGAATAAAACTCGGGTTTCCACTCTTCTCCGCTGCACCAGGCCAGGCAGTCCGAGTAGGCGTTATCACATGGGAAACAACAGGGAACCGCCGATACAGAGACGTTAGCAGACAGAACAAGTACGCCCGCTGTCATAACACACAGGATCAAAAGCTTTCGGTAAAGCTTAGAATAGGAAGATCTAAACATAGGAGTTCTCCTTTTGGGATAAGGGACGGAAAATTTCAGACAGAGATCAAAAAACGATCATTCGTTCTTTAATCTCTTACCTGGGAAAGAATTTAAACTCTTAACAATCGCCGACGCCGCAGGTCAATACACAGTTGTCCCGGACAGTCGCACATTCATCCCCGCATGTTTCGCTGACGCCGCACATACTTATACAGGTATTGTAATTCGGCTCGCACAGATCACAGCAGATCATGGTCGCGCGCGTTTGGCCGGCGCCGGTAAAAAAGGCAACAGTTAGCCCGCACGACAACACACCGAGGACCAAAAGTTTTTTAAAAACTTTAGTATCGAAGTACTTCCACATGGATGGTCTCTCCTTAATCGGAAAATGGGATATGACTTTAAATAAGTCCGCAAGAGATAAATTATTGGAGACTGTTTATTACTTCGGTTTCTTTATCGGCAGGCAGTTTACCGACCCAGAATTTTTGCACCTGGCCGTTCTTATCGGTCAGGATGAGTGTAGGAGTTCCGCCTACGCTCAGGGCCGCAAAATCGGCCTGCTTCATTTCCGTTATCGGAACATTCAATTCTTTCAGGTATCCCTGGCCCTCTTCGACGGAGTGGGGAAAAGCCGCAATGATGCGAAAACCTTTTTCGGACGCCAGTTGTGTCAGTTTCTGATAAAAGGGCGCGCTTTCGCTGCAAAAATGACAGCCCTTTTTCAGCGCCAGGATCAGGGTTTTCTCATTAGTGGAAAAATCGGTATCCGGCAAGGTGAGCGTGGCACCCACCTGGGGCTGTTTCATCGGTCCGGGCGCGGCAGGCGCCGGGGTAAATACAAATTGTTTTACCAGGACATAACCTAAAATGACCGCAACCACAATGATAGCGATGTTTGCTCCCAGTTCGAGTTTTTTTTGAAATCCGGCCATATAGGGGATAGACCTCACGAAAAGAATTAGTATTTCAAGGTAACTTACCGGAGAAGCGAAAGTCAAGATTTTTGCAAAGATTGTTGCGCTCTCTGAAGCAGCCTGGGATTAAAAGCAATAAAAAGACGAAGCCGAAGCCTCGCCCTCAGATCGGAAGTTGCGCGTCGATTATTTTGACTTATGCGCTTCTAGTTAGATCTCGATCATAAATTCCGGCAGCGCCAATCCCTTGACCTCGAGCCAGGTCCCGGTCGGGAAATTCTTTTTGTAAATCGTCTTGCGGTATTCGGACTGCTTGATGAATTCGGCCATGTTGGTGGTATAGATATTTTCCGCCACTACGTCGTCAAAGGTGTAGCCATAATGCTTCAGCACTTTATCCAGGTCGGAATAACAGTTTTTCATCTGCTGTGCCAGGTCGCCTTTGGCGGTCGGGTCACCTTTATCGTCCATGCTGACGGCGCCGGAAATTTTCAGATCATCGCCGATGCGCACGGCATGAGAATAGCCGTACATTTTTTCGGCCTCGGGCCGTAGGAGAAAGTATTCGGGTGTTTCGCCCGGTTGAGCTACGGGTTTGGTTTCTGTGTTAGCGGCTTTGGCGGTGCCGCTGTTACTGGCGGCATTGTTGCAGCCGGAAAATACCAAAAACGCGGTCAGCGCGAGAATTAACAATGACAGTTTTTTCATAGAGTTTTAAAAAGCCCGTCCGGCCTATTTTATTTCCTCGACCCAACTGTGCGCAAACTTGCTGTCGATCTCTTTATCCTGATAGTTTTTCTCAATAAAAAATCGTTTGATGAAATAGGGCTGTTGTTTTGAATTCTTTTGCAGTACAAAGTCACCTTGATCATTTAGCGAATAAAAATGAAATAGTTTTTGAGATTCCCTGGCGGCGTCGTCGAAATAAGTTCCGGTGAGAAAATCGATCGAATTGTCGTCGCCAAAATAATAGAGTTTGAGATGATAGTCTATTCGGTAGCTGCCAAAAAAGCCGGCCTTTTTTGTCTGCAGGTCATAGATAAGAAAAAAGGTCACGCTGCAGCCATTCCCGGTACAGGGAGTGTTTCCCATACTTATCCCGATAACTTCACGGCCGTTGAGCAGGTATAATTTCGCCTGGTTCCAATCGTCAGCAAAATCGACTTTATCCATCTCGCCCGGCTTACCGTCAAGCGGGCTGAGAGATACTTTATCCTTTAGCGTTATCAGTTCGCCGTCAATTTCAACTTCCGTGTCCCGCTCTTTTTTGATCCACCTGACCTTATGCCTTCCGAGCGGTATCTCAGTTTCACCGCGCTCTACATATGGGCCGTTTTCAAGATTGTTCACGACGATGTACGGCTTGATCTCTTTGCCGTTGAAATAATCTTCGAGCAGCCGGCCAACCGACCGTTTGGGCGGGTTGTATTTGATCGTTTTCGACTTTGGCGGTGGTGGAGGCGTCTCAACCGGGATCGGCTTTTGGCCAAAACAACCCAAGGTAAATGTAAAGAAAAAAAGAAGTAAAAATATTTTCATAACCGCGTTCAGGAACGATATTTCTAACTCACCGATTTACGTGCCCGGTCAAAGAAGATTAGAATAACATTTGTTACGATTGCCATTATCTGATTTCGGGCTGCAAACTATTATTTGGCGATCAAATTCAGTTCAATAAATACAATAATCTGAAATAAAGCTCTAAATTAAAACTAGCGAGAAAATGTCAAAAATTTACTACACTTTAACCGATGAAGCGCCGCTGTTGGCAACGCATTCTTTTTTACCGATCGTCAAAGCATTTACAAAATCCGCAAATGTTGAAATTGAAGTTCCGGATATTTCGCTCGGGGGAAGAATTTTAGCCAACTTTCCCGAATATTTGAGAGACGACCAAAAAGTTCCGGATGCGCTGGCGAACTTAGGTGAATTGGCAGCAAAACCGGAAGCCAACATTATCAAGTTGCCGAACATTTCCGCTTCTGTTCCGCAGTTGGAAGAAGCGATCGCCGAACTCCAGAAACAGGGTTTTGAATTGCCGAATTACCCGACGGAACCTAAAACGGAAGAAGAAAAAGCCATCAACAAAAAGTATGCGCGCACTTTGGGAAGCGCGGTAAATCCTGTATTGAGAGAAGGAAATTCCGACCGGCGCGCCCCGAAGGCCGTAAAAAATTACGCCAAAGCGCATCCTCATAGAATGGGAGTTTGGGCGTCGGATTCAAAAACTTCCGTCGCGCATATGACGTCAGGAGACTTTTATGGAACCGAAAACTCGGCCACAGCGGAACAGAGCGGAAAATTCAGAATCGTTTTCTATGGTAGTGACGGTTCCGAAAAAGTGCTGAAGGATTACGCACCGCTTAAGGCGGGCGAGGTGATCGACTCATCTGTGATGACTATGTCCGCGTTGAGATCTTTTGTTCAGGACGCGATGAATGAGGCAAAGGAAAAAGACATTCTGCTTTCGGCTCATTTAAAAGCGACCATGATGAAAGTTTCCGATCCGATCATCTTCGGTGCGATCGTGGAAACTTACTTCAAAGACGTTTTTGAAAAATATTCAGTTGTATTTAATGAATTAGACATCAATCCAAACTTCGGATTGGCCACGCTTTTCGAAAAAATTGCCGGTCACCGCCAGGAAGCAGAGATCAAAGCTGACATTGCCAAAACGATCGAAAACGGTCCGAGAATTGCGATGGTAAATTCGGACAACGGCATCACGAATTTCCATGTTTCTTCAGACGTGATCGTGGATGCTTCGATGGCGGCGCTGGTCCGCGGCGGCGGAAAAATGTGGAACAAAGACGGCAAAGAAGAAGATGCGGTCTGCATTATCCCCGACCGAACTTATGCCGGTTTCTACGATGCGATCATTTGCGACATGAAGCAAAATGGAGCGATCGACCCGCGCACTTTTGGCTCGGTTCCTAATGTCGGCCTTATGGCGCAAAAAGCTGAAGAATATGGCTCGCATGACAAGACGTTCCAAATTTCAGGTTCCGGAACGGTGAAAATTGAAAACGAAGACGGGAATGTTCTGCTCGAGCAAAATGTTCAGAACGGCGATATTTTCAGAATGTGCCAGACCAAAGACGCGCCCGTCCGAGATTGGGTAAAATTGGCTGTCAACCGTGCAAAACTTTCCAGCACGCCGGCGATCTTCTGGTTGGACAAGGGCAGAGCGCACGATTCGCAGATCATCAAAAAAGTTGAAGAGTACTTGAAAGATCATGATCTAAGCGGCCTCGACTTGCGGATTATGGATGTGAAAGACGCAATGCTTGAAACTTTGAGGCGTGCCAGAGAAGGCAAAGACACGATCTCGGTTTCAGGAAATGTTTTGAGAGATTATCTGACGGATATGTTCCCAATCTTAGAACTTGGCACTTCCGCAAAAATGCTTTCAATAGTGCCGTTAATGAACGGAGGCGGACTGTTTGAAACCGGGGCCGGTGGTTCTGCTCCGAAACATGTCGAACAATTTGCAAAGGAAGGTTATTTGCGTTGGGACTCTTTGGGTGAATTTTTAGCGTTACAGGCAAGCTTGGAGCATTTGGCTCAAACCGGGGGCAATAAAAAAGCCCAAATTTTAGCGGATGCGCTGGATGAAGCGAATGCGAAGTTTTTAGCGACCGACAAATCTCCGGCACGAAAAGTAGGCCAGATCGATAATCGCGGTTCTCATTTCTATTTGGCAATGTACTGGGCTGAGAGTTTGGCAACTCAGACATCGGACACGGAAATTGCTGCTAAATTTGCGCAGATCGCAAAGACGATGAGCGAAAACGAAGCAAAAATTAATGAGGAATTGATCGGAGCGCAAGGAAAACCACAAGATGTTGGCGGCTATTATCATCCGAATTCCGAAAAGGCTTACGCCGCGATGCGGCCTTCTGCTACGCTGAACGGAATTGTGGATAGCATTTAAGATCTTAGAATATAAGATTCATAAAAAACTCCTCGAGAATTCCAGGAGTTTTTTGATTGCGAGAATCCTAAATCCGAAAACCCGGTTTCGGCTGCCTATTGGCGTTCCCGGTTCTGACCTCATTGCCATCGTCCATATTATTTCTGACTACTAACTACTGACTTCTGCTTCTAACCACAGCTCGTTTATTTCTTTGGCCAGGTTGAGGTCGAATTCCGTCAGCCCGCCACGGTCGTGGGTGGTGAGGGAGATTTCGGCATAGCCCCAGCCGAGGCAAATGTCAGGATGATGGTCGTGTTTTTCGGCTATTTCGCCCACTTTATTTACAAAATCCAGCGCCGTCTGAAAGTTTTCAAATTTTAATTTCCGGTGCAGATGGCCGGTGTCATTCACGTCCCAATCGGTCATTTCAAACAGCGCCGCGTTGATCTCTTCAGTTGTAAGTTTTCGTCTTTCCACGTTAAATAAACTCCCCCGGTCTGGTTTATACTTTCAATTTATCGATAAGTATAGCTACTTGTCTGAAATAAATTCAAAGATAATGCAGCTTAAACTATTTTTATTATTAATATTTACGCTCTTTTTGCTTTCCGGCTGCGGTTCGGCGCCGGAAGCGGTCCCGCCGGTAAATACGGCGGCCAATCGCGCTGCGCTGCCGGTAAATTCGACCGAAAATTCAGGGGTAAATCCCGCTAACTCTCTGCCTATAAACGCGGCTAACCCCGCCAACCAGATGGCCAACCAAACGGCCAATCAAATGATCAGCCAGGCCCTGGCAAATCTGCCAATCGGCGGCGCGCCGCTGCGGATAGCCTCGCCGACCGAAGCTTTTAAGGCGTTGGGCGATGCCGGCAACCGGGACGACCTGAGGGCGCTGGTGCAGTTGTTCAACCGAAGATCGCTGGAATTGTTTGCCGAGGATGCCCGGGCGCAAGCTAAATTCATGGATGTAATAATGTTAAACCAGCGGGCTGTCATCGTTGCCAAAGCCGCTCCGGCCGTGCGAAATGAAAAGATCAACGGAGACAGCGCGACCCTTGAAGTGAGAATGGCGGGCGGTAACTGGGAGAAGATGTACTTTACTAAAGAAGACGGGCAGTGGAAAGTGGCGATGGATAAATATATGGAAGAGATGATCCGGCAGGTAGAGGAAAGCACCAAGGGGCTGGAAAAACGCTCGGACAGGGAAGGCGATAGATGATACAGATGGAAAATAATACGGACAGGAGAAATTTGTGTCGTTGATCAAACCTTTTCAGGCTCTGCGGCCCGGCGCGGGATTTGCGGAGAGAGTTTCATGCGCGCCTTATGACGTGGTCAGCGTGGCTGAGGCCAAGGCCGCCGCGCAAAGCAATGAGCTGAGTTTTCTGCGCATCACCAAGCCGGAGATCGAAAGCCAGCTCACGGAAGAAACACTGACCCTGGCGGAAAGAAACCTGCAGCATTTTATCGAGGACGGCACGCTTATTCAGGAGGCGGAGCCCAGCCTCTATATCTACCGGCTTTCGACAATATCAAGCGGCGGCAGCCATTCGCAGACAGGTGTAGTGGCGTGCTGTTCGCTCGACGAATACGAAACGGGTAAGATCAAAAAACACGAGCAAACGCGCGAAGACAAAGTGGCCGACCGCACCAGCCATATGCTTAAGCTGCGCGCCCAGACGGGGCTGATCTTTTTGGCGTATCGCGGATCGCAGACGATAAACGATCTCGTCAAACAGGCCGAGCAAAGCGAACCTCTGTACGATTTTGTTTGTGAAAGCGGGGTGCAAAACACCGTCTGGAAAGTGGCGGCAACGGCGGAGCTGGTACAGGCGTTTGCCGAGGTTCCGGCACTTTATATAGCCGATGGGCATCATCGCATTGCCAGCGCCGCGCGCGTCCGCGAAGCTTTTGCAAAACGCAACCCGAATCATACCGGCGATGAGCCTTACAATTATTTTATCGCGGCGATGTTTCCCGCTGAGCAAACTCAGATATTGGCTTACAATCGCTCGGTAAAAGATCTGAACGATCTGAGCGAAGCCGATTTTCTGGCGAAGATCGCGGAAACTTTTGAAGTGGCGGAAAATGCCCCGCCGGTGCCCGAGCAGCGCGGTGAATTTTCGATGTACCTGGCGGGCGAGTGGTACTATCTGCGGTTGCGCGAAGGGCGAGACGCGAATGGTTCCATTGCGCGCACACTGGACGCAAATATTCTGCATGAATTTTTGATCGAGCCCGTCCTCGGCATCAAAAACCTCCAAACTGATAAGCGGATAAAATTTATCGGCGGCGGAAATAGTATCGAGGAACTGCAAAAGCGCGTGGACAATGGCCGGGCAAAAGCCGCTTTTTCACTGTACCCGCCCTCGGTCGAAGATATGCTGCGCGTTTCGGACGCGGGCGAAGTGATGCCGCCGAAGTCTACCTGGTTTGAGCCAAAGCTGCGCGACGGGCTGCTGATCCATTTGATTTGAATATGAGCCTTGACTCTAAAGTCATAAATTGCCACTAGCTTTAGCTAGTGGTTATCGAGCAGCCATTTTATGGCTGGCTTTAGCCGAATTCTTTATTTGGGCTAAAGCCCTAAGAATTTAAAGAGTGTTCCTATCCACTAGCTAAAGCTAGTGGCAATTTAAACCGCCCGGGAAATCGTCAAATGATTTCCGGGAAATAAGACTTTAGAGGTAAAGCCCTGAACATGATAGAAACCGAACGTTTAAAAATGCGGCCGATCACCTGGGACGATCTCGATTGGCTTTTTGAGCTGCGCCAGGACCCGGAGGTTTCGCGCTATCTGGGCGGCGTGCCCACGCGGGAAAAGCTCGAAACGCGCACACGCTTTCACATCAATTGCCATGAAACCCTGGGGATAGGGATGTGCATCATGACCTATAAGCCCGATGGTAAAACGATCGGGTTTTCCGGCCTGCAGCCGCTCGAAGTTGCGGGTGAGATCGAGGTCGGTTACAGCATCGGTAAAGAGCACTGGGGTTTAGGCATCGGCACGGAAGCCTGCCGCGGCTGGCTTGACTACGGCTTTAACAAACATGGCCTCGAACGCATTATCGCCGTTTGCGATCCGAACAATTTCGGTTCGTATCACATCATGGAAAAATGCGGAATGAAATATGAGAAACATATTTTTGCATACGAATCAGATTGCCTGATGTACGGCATTTCCAAAAGCGAATTCAACACGCTAAATAAAGCGTAAAAATTCTCGTCAGATGATCGAAACCGAACGTCTCCTTTTCAGAAAATTTACATTGGATGACCTCGACTGGCTTTGCGCGCTGAGAGGGAATGAAGAAGTAGCGCGCTACCTGGACGGTGTGCAGCCGCGCGAAAATATCGAAAAGCGTCTGCGCTGGTATCTGGATTGTTACGAAAAACACGGCTTTGGCTATCACGTGATGAATTATAAGGAAAGCGGCGCGCAGATCGGCTGGGCGGGTTTGCAGCCGCTCGACGATACGGGCGAGATCGAGATCGGTTACGGCATGACGAAAGAATACTGGGGGCTGGGCATTGGAACGGAAGCCTGCAAAGCCTGGCTGGGTTACGGTTTTGATCGGCTGAAATTAACGCGCATTACGGCGATCGCTTTTCCCGAAAATACGCCTTCGCGCCGTATAATGGAAAAAGCCGGGATGAAATATGAAAAGAACATTGTTCTTCGCGGCCATGACCTGGCGATGCACGCGATCTCGCGCGATGAATACGATATCTTAGGCGCATTAAAGGGCTCTAAATGAACACTAAAATACCCAAACTTATCGTCGGCATTTTGGCCGCGCTTTATTTTTTGTGGTGCGCTTATGACCCGTTCACCTGGCGTCTATTGGACGGCGTTGATTTTTTGCTGCACGAAGCCGGCCATCCGATCTTTCATATCTTCGGAGAATTTATCGGCGTGGCGGGCGGTTCATTGATGCAGGTACTGATACCGCTGGCGTTCTTTATTTATTTTATCTATCAAAGGCATTTTTACTCGGCGGCGTTCGTGTTGTTTTGGGTGGGCCAGAGTTTGCTCAATGTTTTTGTTTACGCCAATGACGCGGTGGTGATGCAGCTCGTGCTTAACAGCGGCCTGACCGGCAGCGAAGGCAGTTTTCACGACTGGAATTATTTGCTGGATACTACCGGAATGCTGAAATACACCAAACAGGTCGCCGGGTTTATCAGAATACTGGGAACGCTTTCTATACTGCTGGCAGCGGCGGGCTGTATCAGATTTGCGTTGATGGAACAACAGAGGGACGAAGACGCATTTTAAACGGGGAAGTGAAAATGAAGACAAAACTGAACATTCTTTTTCTGTTGATAGTGATGAGCCTGTGTAGCTTTGCGGTGGCAGCGCAAAAGGATAAATTCGCTGATTATAACGGCGTAAAAGTTCATTACCGCGATCAGGGTAAGGGAAAGAACGCGCTGATTTTTATTCACGGCTGGACGTGCAGCACCGAGTTTTGGAAAGGGCAATTTGCGGGATTTCCGGGCCGGCGCGTGATCTTTATCGATCTGCCGGGGCACGGCAAAAGCGATAAGCCGCAAGGCAATTACACGATGGAATATTTCGCGCGCTCGATAGACGCGGTGATGCGCGATGCAAAAGTTAAGAAAGCGGTGTTGGCCGGGCATAGTATGGGCGCGCCGGTCATTAGAAATTTTTACCAGTTTTATCCCGGCAAAACTCTCGGGCTGGTGCTGGTCGATGGCAGCCTGCGCCCCTTTGGAAATAAAGAGCAAGCCGCGCAGTTTATCGGCATGCTCAAGGCAAACTATAAACAGACCGCCACGATGATGATCGACGGAATGATCTCTACTATCAGCAACGCGGAATTAAAACAGGAAATAAAGGCCGGGATGTCGACCACGCCGGAAAATGTGGCGGTCACGGCGATGGAAAGCATGATGGATGAAAAAAGTTTTCCGCAGGATAAGATCGGCGTGCCGGTGCTGGCGATCATGGCGGACGCTTCGTTCGGGAAAACAGACGTCGATAAATATTTGCCCACGATCGCTCCCAATGCCGATCTTCAGCTCTGGAAAAATGTCAGCCATTTTCTGATGATGGAAGAACCGGAGAAATTCAATCAGGCGTTAAATTCTTTTCTGACAAAGAATAAGCTGCTGAAAACGCAGTGACAGAAAGGCCTAGACAGTAGACAGTAGTAAAACATTCTTGATTCTAACCACTAACCACTAATACTCACCGCACTTAACCAGATCGGCGCGGCCCTTGAGTATCATTTCGTCATCTTCGCGCCACAGCACCTGGGTCGTTCCGCCCGGCGCGTGAACGGCGACGTTACGCCCGGTTTTCCCGGTAAAGGCAGCGGCGACCGCCGCAGCGACCGAGCATGTGCCGGATGACGAAGTTTCGCCCGCCCCGCGTTCCCAGATGCGCACCTCGACATTGTGAGGGCCGTCAGCCTTTACAAAAACGACGTTGGTGCGTTCTGGAAATAATTTGTGCGTTTCGATCTCTGCACCGAGCTTGCGCCAATCATAGCTCTCGAAATTTTCGAGAAAAATGACGCAGACGGGGTTGCCGACGTTGAGCGCGGTAATTTTTATCAACCCGGCGGAAGTTTCCAGCGGGAAATCGGCCACCGGTTCCCGCTCATCTTCTAAAGCCATCGGAATACCCCCGCTCGCAAATTTCGGCTTTCCGATCTCAGCATCAAACCAATAATGCCCGGGCGAAATTTCTTCGAGCAGCGTGTATTTTTTTATGCCGCTTAAGGTAGAAAGTATTACCGACCTATCCGCCCAGAGTTTTTGATAATAAAAATACGCTACGGCGCAGCGCGTGCCGTTTCCGGAAAATCCGGCCTCGCTGCCGTCGGGATTGATGATGCGGACAGAGAAATCGGCCCCGATATTTTCCGGACCGGTTTCGAGCTTTTCCCACACTGCCAGCCCGTCGCCTCCTCCATGGGCGCCGCTGTTTTCACGGTCGCAGATCTTGCGGGCAAATTCGCCGATATCGTCGCCCATACCGACGGCGCGCAGTTCATCGGCGGCTATCACCAGATAGTCGTTGCCAAAGCCTTCGAATTTGCAGAAGCTGATCACTAAACTCAATTACTCTTCCCGTTGTAATTTGCCAGCAGCAGCACGATCTCATCGATGGTATTTTGCCTGAGCGAAGATGAAGGAATAGCGTTTGTCATGAGGGAAAAAACAAGCTTTTCGCCCGACGCGGTAGTCAGATATCCGCTGAGCGAGGAAACCTGATCGAGCGTGCCGGTCTTTGCCCGGACGTTGTTCATGGTAGCGGGATTTTTCAGACGGTTTTTCAGCGTTCCGTCCACCCCGCCGATCGGCATTGCACCCCGCCAGATATTACTATATTGATGCCGGCTCATATAGGTGTGAAACTGCACGACGGCGGCCGGTGTGATCAGATCGTGGCGCGAGAGGCCGCTGGCGTCATTCATCAGCACGCTGCCATCGGCGACGCCGGCTTGCCTGATAAAATCGTCCACCACACCGACGCCGAGCTGAAAACTGTTTTTCTTACCCTTTGTTTTGTCGCCGATGGTTTCGCCCATCGCGCGCAGGATAAGCTCGGTATAAAGATTCTGGCTGGGCTTTAAAGTGTTGGCGGCGATCACGGAAAGCGGCGGCGATTCGAGCTTGGTTATTTCTACCCCAGAGATGGAAGACGCAACAGCGCGTTCTTTGGCGTCTGTCGAGCGCGTCGCGCCGGTGACGGCCACGCCTTTTTGCTCCAGCACCTGGCGGAGCATTTTTACAAACGCCTCTGCCGGGCGCGTTACTGCTACCGAACCGACATTGGCCAGCTTGCCTTCATCGTTTATCGGAATGCTGCCCGTTACCTCAAAAATATTTTGACCGAGCGGGCGGAATACACCCAGATCGCGCTTAATTCCTGCCGCGCTGGTGAATACCTTGTTTCTAAGAGTGACGCCGGGCACCGCGGGGCCGAGCGTGACATTGGCGATGGCGCCGACGCTCGCGCCGGGTTTGGCGGTTACGTCGATCGAATTGTCATTGGCGGTGAGCGAAGAAACTTCGGCGCCGTAATACCACTGCAGGTCGTCCCATTCCCAACCGGCGGGGATCGGGCCGTCGGTAAAATAGCTTTCGTCACCGACCAGGCCGCCCTCGACGCGTTTTACGCCCGCCTGCACTATCTTGTCGGCCAGGTCGTTAAAGCCCTTGAGATAATCGCCGTTATTAAATGCGGCGGCCAGCGACGGATCGCCGCGCCCGTAAATGGTCAGGTCGCCTTTTATCACCCCGTCGGCATCGGGTTTTGTCGCGGCGTAGACCGAAGTCGTAAAACGAAAATCAGGCGTCAGGCGGACCAGCGCCGTGCCGACGGTAAAGATCTTCATATTCGAAGCCGGCATAAAATACTTTTCGGCATTTTCTTCGAACATCGTCTTTCCGCTGTCGAGCGAAACCACTTTAACGCCTACCTGTCCGCGGCGCAGTTCCGGGCGCAGCAAAATAGAGCGAATTTTTGATTGCAGCTCCGGCAGGGTCTGGACCGGCGGCGGAGTCGGTGTGGCTGTCGGCGCCGGGGTGGCCGTCGGCTTTACAGTGGGTGAAACTTTTGGCGTGGCGGTCTGTTTCGGAGTCGGTGTGGCGGAAACCTTGCGGCTGCGCTGGTTTGTTTCCTGCCAGGCGGAAACACCCGTGACAAACGAGGACCCAACGGCAAAAAACGCCAGGCAAAATAACGAGATGAAAATTAGCCGCTGGTTGAGGTTTTTTGGTGACATTTGAACTGCTACGCCTGATACAGAGCGCAGATGGCGCCAGCCGGGTCCTGGATGACGCAATAGTTGTGCGTGCCGCCGGTCGGGCCTTTGAGTATCTTTCCGCCCAGTTCGGTTACCTTGGCGGCGCTGGCCTCGATATCCGCGACCACGATATACATCATCCAGACGGGCGGCAGATCGGAATTAACGCCGCGCTGGTGACAGATGCCGCCGGCAGGGTCGCCCTCGGCGGGTTTCATTACGTAATCGGAATAGCCGCCCATATCGATCGCGTCGGCTGCCCATCCGGCCACTGACTGGTAGAAATCGCGAACGCCGTCCGCATCCGGAACGGTCAGGTCGTGCCATCCAATAGATCCAATTTTAGGTTTATATTCGTCGGCCATCAATTTTTCCTTTTTGATGGCCTTTAGGTTACAACTTTTTGGCCAGAATACTCAAATCGCTCTGCGGTATCTGGAGGTCGATCTGCACGAGCGTGCCGGCGCGGCTGATCCGGGCATTGTCCACCATTCGCGAATACATTTCCCGTTCGGCCGGCGAACCTTTTATCGTTCCGATAAAAGCTTTGCCCAGCATTTTAAAACCGAGAATTGTTTCTTCGAGGGTTTGCGCCTGGTCGGCGTTGAGAGTTTTCGCGCCGAGCATGATAGAGGCATTACCGGCATTCATATCCAGATAGCCGAAAAGATTTTTGATCGAATCCACGGTTTTAGCGATCTCATCATTCTCAAAGCCGAACATTTTGGACATTCCTACGGGCATATTTCCCGCAAAGCTGAGCACGGCGGCAGGTTTGGTTTGTGCCATCGTCTTTAATTCGGCGCTGAGCGGCGCGGTGCGGGAAAAAGTTTCCTGCACGCGGGCGAGCGAACCCATCGCCAGGGTGTTGTCGCTGAGAGCGCCGACGGCAAATTCACCGCTGAAAGTGCGGAGCATTTTTTCGACCATCTTCTCCAGGCCGGAAGATTTGCCCGGATTCTGTCCCTGCACTTCGGCCAGGATCTCATTCAACTGAAGGACGTAGACTGACTTGCCGCCGGCCTGCTCTTCACGATATTTGCCATTGGCTGCGATCTTGACCAGCGCCAAGATAGCACCCGCGTTGAATTTTCCACTGGCCAGGATGAGCGGTTCAAAATCGACCTCGGTGGCTGAAACCTGTTTGTATTTGATGCCGACTGCCGCTTGTTCAAACTGGCGGAGATCGAGTCCGGTCCTGGTTTTTACCAGGTCCAGATGAGCGTTGATCTTTGCCATCTGGGGCGAATCGGCCCCCAGAAGCTGCGGCAAAGCGGTGCCTAAAAATTTATGCGCGTCAAAAGCAATGACCGCGTCCGAAGCTGGAAGTGCAGATATTAAAGGATTTGTGGGCGACGGGCCGGGTTTGCGCGCCTGCTGGGCCTGGGCAGTCCCGGCCAGTAAAAGGGTAAAAATAGCGAAAAAAGAAAATATAAACCTATTCATAATAACAACCTTTGGCGATCTTCGGACTTAATACAGTTTAACACCTAAAAGATGTTCGCCGGAAGAAAATAGTTTGCCGAGAAGACAGTAGCGCCACCGTCCCGGTGGCTGTCGCGAGTGCGTCCCGCGCTCGCTAAGTTAAAGAAAGAAGGTGTGAGCGGGACGCTCACACGACAGCCGGCGGGACGCCGGCGCTAAAGGGAAGAGTCCTTCACTACTTCAAACTCGAAGTGCAATTCTTTGCCGCGAAAGATATAGCTCAGGTAATGTTCCCAGAATTTTCTCAAAAAACGCATACCCGGAAATTTTTGATCGAGATTCACGAGGAATTCAATACCCAGCGCGCGCCAGAGATTCTGCAGGGACACATAGGTTTTCAGCGGGCGCAGGTTCACATCCGAGTAAAAATCAAAAACGCGGCGGTCCGGCATAAATACGTTAAAGGAATACGAGTTCAGGTGATTGCGGTGCGTGGGGTCGTTGGCCCAGTCGGGGTTGGTGTAGTGGGGCGTGACCAGCTTGATACGGCCGCCCGGTTTGGTAATGCGGTAAAGTTCGGTGACAAAAGCCATCACATCCGGTACGTGTTCCACCACGTGGCGGCTGATTATCTCTTCGAATTCATTATCGGCAAAAGGGTACGGAACCTCACCGAGATCGTGAATAACATCGGCGGCGGTGCGCGGGTTGTTATCGATACCGATCGCGCCCGGGTGTTTGTTGCTGCCGCAGCCGACATCAAGAATTTTTGTCATCGTTTAGATTTTCAGTATTAAGCTAAAAGCCCGATCGTCAGAGAAGGCTAAAGAGCCCGCGCTTACGCTTGGGCTTCTGCTTTAAAAATTAAGGTTGAAAAAATGAATAACCTTTTTCCAGGCATCGGCCGCAGCCCCGGCATCGTAGACTTCCGGCCGGGTGTTATTAAAAAAAGCATGATCCGCATCATAAGCCACTGATTCCACCGGCAGGCCAAATTCCGAAGCGGCTTTTTCCAGCGCGGCTACTTTTTCCGGATTTATCCACGCATCTTTTTTGCCGGAGATAAAAATAGTCGGGACCTTAAGTTTTTCCAGCGCATCGTCACCGGGAATGTCGCCGTAAAAAGGGGCAGCGGCGAGGAGCCCGTCGAGTTCGCAGGCGGCGCGCAGCGCAAACGTCCCTCCCATGCAATAACCGGTGATACAAAATTTCTTAAAACCGTAAGTTTCGCGCGCTTTCGCCATTGCGTTTTTGATGGTATCGAGGCCGTCTTCGACGGCGAGGGCGTGCATCAATTTCCCGGCTTCGTCTGCGTCTTTGGCGATCGTGCCGCGATAAAGATCGGGCGCTATGCAGGTAAAACCTTCCTCGGCATAACGGCCGGCGATGTCCTTGATATGATCGTTCAAGCCCCACCATTCCTGGATCAGGATCACAGCCTTATGGCCGGGCCCGGAATCGGGCATTGCCACATAGCCGCAAGTCGCGCCGCCCGCAGTGTCAAAATTTAGTGTCTCGGTTTTCATAAGTCTCCCTGAGCTGACTTTGTTATTGCTACTAGATTATAAACAGTTTACCTATTGAGGTGAATTCGGGAAAAAGCTTACTAAAGCATAGTGATTTATCAATTGCCACTAGCTTTAGCTAGTGGACTAAAAATTCTCTAATGATTGGGCTTTAGCCCAATTCCAGATTTGGGCTAAAGCCCATTTTTATTGTTTTGACCTTATCCAATAGCTAAAGCTAGTGGCAATTTAAAGAATGTCAGTTGAAGTCCTATCCTACATTGCCCCGCCGCAGGTCCATTTTTTTTCCGTGGGAGTATAGCGGCACTCGTCCGCGCCAAAAAGCGTCGGATAACTCATGCGCAGATGATAGGAAGTATTTTCTTCTGTCGGGTAATAGATAAATTGGATCTCACCGGACTCGTTTTTCTGGGGGTCTTTTTCCAGATATTGCGGTACGAGTTCGCTTAGGCGGCCGGGGTATTTTCCCTGCTCGTTCTTATAATTTTCCAGCGCATTAATTACCGGGTCAGCCGCCGCAAAACCCTGCTGCGCCTGTTTTCCCTCGCCCGGTTTTTCCACACAAGCGGTAAAGGAAATAAGCACCAAAAGGCCGATCAGCAGAGCTTTGATATGAATGCGTTTAGCCATCGTAGTTTCGCATTAAGGCGCGCCTCGCCGGGCCAGTAACTCGCCGGCCGCGATGTGCGCAAAATCCGTATAATCTTCGCCATCGCCGGCAACTACCCGGGCATTCGGGTCGGAAAAAAATCCGGCGAGATAGGCGTGCTCGATGAGCTTTGCCTGTTGCTCCGGCCCCAGCTCTGCCCAGCTTTTGCCTTCCTTTATTCCCCGCTCAAAACGATAAGCGTAGGACATCCCCTTGCCGCTCCACCAACCACCAAGCTGCGCTTTTATCGAGCCGGTTATATAATCCGCGCCGCCATTCTGAAATTGCCAGACGTGGACCGTCTCATGCACCAGCAATTGCAGATACCCATCGGTACCGGGCGCGCCATAGCCGGCGCCGTCATTACCCGGAATATAGATCGTGTTGCAAATAGTGACCGCCCGGCGACTGGCCCCCATCAGGCCGAGCTTGCCTTCCTTGACCACTACTTTGGAAAGATCGACAGTGTCGACAAAAACTTTTTTCAAAATGGCTTTCTCGTCTTCAGTTAAGGAACGGCCTTTCGGCTCGAGGCCGAGCAGGGTTTGAAGAGCGGTAAAACATTTTATGACAAAAGCGATCATAAATTTCGCTGGAGTAATTTTTGAGGCTACGAATAAATATTCATCGAACGGGTCAAAAGAGCCAACGGGTCTTCTACATTGAGCGCTTCGCGAACGTAGAAGGGTTCGCCCGCTTCGGCCTCGATGAGCGAACCGTAATAGCCCATTCGCGTGCGCAGACGGTCGAGAAAGGTTTTTCCGGTCAAGGCGGTTTCCGGTTCGGTCGAATTCGGATCGTAAAACTGCGACTTGTGCGCGGCGATCGCTTTCATTTTGTCGTCGGCAAATTCCGTTACATCGACGATAAACGTCGGGATGACATGGCGCGAGAAAACAATATGAGCCACGATCGGCGCGGGAATTCTCTCACCGCCGGTTTCCGGGTCGTATTTGCGCAGGCTGGCGTGCCGCGAAGCTTCGCGCACAAGCTGAACGATGTGGTTGTGATCGGGATGCGGGTCGTCGTGCTGGTGAGTGATCAGGAGTTTTGGCTTTAACTCGCGCAGCGCGCGCACAAGTTTTGTTCGTGTTTCTTCGGTTAACCACACATGGCCGTCAGGCAATTCCAGGTTTTGGCGAACATCGACTTTTAAAATAGCCGCAGCATCGTTGGCCTCCTGCATGCGAAGCTCAACCGTGCCGCGCGTGCCCATTTCTCCCTTGGTAACATCGAGAATGCCGGTGGTATAGCCGAGAGATTTGAGCTTTAACAGCGTGCCGCCGCAGTTTAATTCCACGTCGTCCGGATGAGCAAAAATTGCCAGAACATCAACTGCCATAACAGCATCAAATTTAACACAGAGACGTCAAAGCAAATAATGGCCGACCTCTTCCGCGCAAATTAATTTCGGAATAGATGATAGATTCGAGATAATAGATCGAAAGATAAGAACACGATGAAACTTACCGTACTCGGTTCCGGCTGCGCCGTGCCGCATCCTCAAAGAACTTCTTCCGGCTTCTGGCTATCCGCGTCCGGCGGAACGCTGCTGCTCGATTGCAGCGCTTCGGCGCTGCACCGGATGGCGCAGGAAAATCTACCCTGGCCTGCGCTGGACGCGATCTGGATATCGCACTTTCACCTTGACCACTGCGGCGGGCTGGCGCCTTTTCTTTTCGCCACCCGGCATGCACCCGAAACAAAAGAGCGCTCAAAACCCTTGAAGATATTCGGCGGAAAAGGATTGAAGAATTTATTAACAGCCTTTGATGAGGCGGGTAATTACAAACTTTTTCAGCAGCCGTTTCCGGTGGAAGTTGTCGAGGTTGAACCGTTTCAGAAATGGGAAATTTTACCCGGCCTGAGCGCGGCCGCGATCTCTACTCCGCATAAAAAAGAAAGCCTGGCTATCCGGCTGACGGACGCAGACGGCGTTTCGATGGTCTATACCGCCGATACCGGGTTCGATATGATCATCGGCGACCTGGCGCGGCACACCGATCTGCTTTTGATGGAATGTTCTTTTTTCCAGAACAAACCGGTTCTTTATCACCTGGAATTGACGGAGGCAATGCACCTGACCCGCTACGCCGAACCCAGGCGCGTAATGCTCACACATTTTTATCCTGAATGGGACGGTATCGACCTGCTGGAAGAATGCAAAAAATTTTCACCGCGTTGTGAAGTGATCGAAGCAAAGGATGGTCTGGTGGTGGAGTTTTAGAACGAAAACTTTTAACTAGCGGATCCTTGCCTGCAGGTCTCTGGGCAGCACAGCAAGAAGCTCATCCATGTTGCAGCCGATATCGGTGGCATCGGTGGCTTTGCCTTTTAAGCGGCTGTTTGGCGCAAGACGAAAATTCTTTCCGGCATAATTTACAAATCCGACCTTTTCAAAACCCTTGATCTCGAAATTGCCGCTGGGGATGACAAAACCGCCGCTGTCCAGATCGTTATTATTAACGATGGCGTTATTTCTGATGATCCCGCCGGGTGTATAGCGTGCGATGGCCTGCGGGCCGACGCCGATCCCATCGCCAAAAAAACCGTACTCGTTGTAAGCAAAAATATTGTCGCGCAGGATGAATCGTGTGGCGGGCGAACCGTAAGCCGTCATGGCGTTGCCGCGCTGGGTGACGGTGTTGTGAGCGATCTCGATGTCTTCGCCGTCGGCGAGACGGATGAAGTAGCTTTCGTTGTTAAGAAAAAGATTATTGACGATCTTGATCCGCCGCATTCGCTGGCTTTGATTTATATCGTCGCGGCCGAGAAGCTGTGTGCCGTTGAGTGTGTTAAGAAAAACATTGTTCTTTATTACGATATCTTCGACCGTGCTAAAAGGCGCGCCGCCGTTTTGGTTACGGACGGTCAGGCGCATGGTCTCGCCTTCGGGCGAATTTTCCATCAGGTTACCGACCACCTGTATCCGCTTGCCGTTCTTTATCTCAAGCAGCGCTTTGCTGGTGACCTGTCCCTGCCACTCGGGCGGCTTGTACATCCAGTTGCCCCGTATTTCAATATCGCTCGGAACCAGATCGGCCGACGCCGGATCGGCGCCACCAAACATAATATTTTCCGCGCCGCCTTCGAGCTTGTTATTTATGATTTGAACATTCTTTGTGCCAGTCCAGCCGCAGATAGCCTGGGTTTCTTCCTGCGAAAAAGCGAAGCCCTGGAAATAGCTGTTTTTGATCACCGTGTCGGCGCTGTTTAAGGCGAGCCCGCGGCGTACTTTGCCCGCGCGAAACGGGTGCAGGTAACTGCGGTCGATCTCCAGATGATGCGGCACATCGGCGACCTTTTGCGCCTCGCTGCCAAAGTCGATCAGGTTGTAAATGATGTCGGCGTTGGCCGGTGCGAATTCGATACCGACGAAACGATAGTGATGCGCGCGCGGCGCGGCAGCAACCGCGGGTGCGGCACGGCCTGAGCTGAGGATTTTCGCCATCACCTGCGCGTCGGATTCTTCGACCCGTTTTCCTTCCGGCAGGCGATTCGCGGCCGAGGATTGGATGGTGATGAATTCATTGCCCGGTTTATAAGGCAGCACGATCGCGCTGATATAAGAAGCGCCTGCCTGGAGCTCGACGATGTCGCCGGGCTGGGCGATGTTTATCGCCTGCTGCAGGTCGCCGCCGGCAGGAACTCTGATAGTGACATTTTTGCCCTCCGGGCGCGTGATCCGCTTTTGCGCATACACGACGATAACGGCGGCTACGCCGATGATGAACATCACGCAGAGCAACAATATCAACCACGCCCTTGAGTGCTGTTTATTTCTACCTTTGCGATCTTTACGGCTGACCTGCATGTTCTTTGAACTTTCTGAAACCCCTCGCTACCGCTTCGGGTTCTGACCTCATCCTTTACTACTTTTTTGTAAACACAAATTCGTTGCACCCGAGGCCGACTCCGCCGCAGCGCATTTTATCCAGCTCAAAACCGCGTTCGTGATAAAAGTCGAAGATCTCGTCCGGCGTGGCTACTTCGTACGGGTAGCCGCCGACCCAGTCGATGATGTCGCGCCAGCGGTTCATCCCGCGCGATTTGTCATAGGCGGTCCAGCTTTTAATATAGTTGCCTGGCCTAAAGCTAAGCATCGCTTTGGTAAAACTCTTGGCTTCTTCGGGCAGGATCATCAGCGCGGCAAAAGGCGCGCGTAAAGATCGCGGCAGATCGTTATAAGTTTTCTTGATCCAGGTCCAGCGCGCGGCCTGGCTGCCGGTGTCGTTATAGATGGCGATAAAAAGTTTGCGACGGGGTTTTACCAGCGCGGTGACATTTTCCAGCGCCTGCCACATCTCACCCGTATGATGCAGCACACCCCAGGAATAAACCACATCGAATTGCCCGAGCGTGCCGATATATTCTTTATCCAGTGCCGACGCTTCGTTGATGGTCCAATTCAGATCATCAGCAAAAAACCTGCGTTTTAATTCCCGGGTGCAGGCGACGGATTTCGGGTCAAAATCAAATGAGTGGACACTGGCGCCGAGACGTCGGGCCGCCAGGCTGAAAAGCCCGCTGCCGGAGCCTACGTCGATAAAACTTTTGCCCTCGAGGTTTTCAACATCGAGCATTTTCCGCAGCGAATTTTCGGCCTCGGCGATGCGGTCTTCGTTTAAAAGCGCGAGAAAGCGGGTCCAGTTTTCGCCGAATTCAAAGCGCGCTCCGCTTTCGATCTCTTCCTGATGTGAAGCAAGTGTACCGGTCATTTCCATAGTTTCCCCAACTAACACAGAGAAAGAAAATGCCTAATAAACAGTGTTTTCCTAGATTTACTGGGAGCGCGGACGTCCCGTCCGCAATACGTCACTTGTGACGTAACTCGCTGATAATTAGACATTTAAATCCTCTTCACGAATTATGCGGACGAGACGTCCGCGCTCCCGGTGATTATTTTTGTCTTAAAAAGCCGATAAAATCGACGTATGGGGGTTCTTCGCCGCCGGCGCGGATGTGGTTAAGGATCTGCCCGCGATGATGCCCGGAGTGGAAAAACATGTGGGTCAGCACCTCGCGGAGGGTGTTTGAGTGCTCTTCGCCGCGGCTGTTTTTATAGACGGTGATGTCTGCCAGTTTTTCTTCCGTCAGGCCGGAAAAAAACTGTCCCAGGCTTTTTTTGTTTTCCTCGAAAAGCAATTCGCAAAAAACGACGTTTTTGCCCGACCAGAAATCAAACCCGGTATTATCCACACCTTCGAGTATCCGCTGCAGCCAGACCTTTTCCGCCAGCAGCAAATGAGCAAAGGCGCGAACCGCCGGCTCGCTCGGTTTCGGCGATTTTTGCAGTGAAGTGATGATCAGCCCGTTGGCCCAGTTGTTGAATTCGAACAGTTGACGGAAAAGTTCGAGAGTCTGCATATTTTTTATTTTTTATCCGGCCCGAGGACCCGCGTGATACTTTCCGGGCGGCGATCGGTTCCGATATTGATACTATTTGCCTGCATCGAATTTCCCGTGGCGCGCTGCAGATCGGCGATCGCCTTGTTGAGTTCGGTTTGCGCCCGAAGCTCGGTACCGCGTGCGTTGGCCAGAGCGGTCTGGCGTTCCAGAACCAGAAAGATGGTTGACTGGCCTTCGTCGAGCTTTCGTTTTTCGGAGTCGTACTGCCTTTCACTATTCTCGCGCGCGATAGCGGCGGAACGCAAGCGGGCTTCTGAAGTTCTCAGGGTTTGCAGCGAGTTACGCACATCGATCTGGATCGTCTGCTCGAGCTGTTCGCGCTGGGTCTGGATGCGTTCGCCTTCGACCAGCGAGTGGCCGAGCTGCGCTTTGGCCGTCTGATTCCCAAAGAGCGGCAGGTTGAATTGCAGTCCCACGCGAAGCGTCGGGTAGCGGTTGGCAAAGATATTTCCAAAAACATCGGAATAACCGCCGATAAGATTTCCGGGCAGAGTTCCGGGCGTTGCCGGGATAAGCGGATCGATCGGCGGCAGATTCGGATTTAAGTTGTTAACACGGGTGATCAGCTCGCTGATGGCCCTGACGCTGTCGGCGCTGGAAGCCGAAAAGGGGCTGGTGCTTCCGCTCAGGCTTCCGGCCGTACCGTTTAAGCTGTAGCTTGCGGTGAGGTCGACCTGCGGTTTGACCAGGTCTCTGAAAAGTTTTACATCGAGCTTGTTAATATCTTTGGCGATATCGCTTTGCTGTACTTCGGGGCGATTTTGCAGCGCGGCGCTCAGCGCCTCTTCCAAAGATGTCACGGGCACGTCATTGTCGACCGGATCGACCGGCACAAAAGCCACCGACCAGATCGCGTCGTTCCTGTTTGGCGCGATCAAACCTTTTAAGACATTTTCCGCGCGGTTCACATTATCCAGCGCGTCGTAGACGCTAAGCTCAAAATTCGCGACCTGTGTTTCGACGGCGACGACGTCGATCGGCGCCAACTGGCCTTCGTTCACCAGGCGCTTGTTGTGTTCGAGCTGGTCCTTGGCATCGCGCACGGCATCACGCTGGATCTGCAAATTGCGCAGCGCAAATGTCAGGTCCCAATATGCGCGCTGAACGGCGGCAATGACCTCGATTGTGCGCTGACGAAACTGCGTGTCGGAAAGCGAAAGATTTTTCTTGGCCACCTCGATATTGCGGCGCGGCGCATCAAAGTTCCGCCCGCGGAAAAGCGGCTGCACTACAGCGAAAGAAAGATTCGCCACATAGAGCGGATTCAGCGTCGTAAAAAGATTATTAGTATTGATATTCGAATTATTAAAAGAGGCATGATAACTCGTTCCCTGCGGCCGGAAGTATCCATCCAACTGCAAGTTATTTACAAAATTTTCCTGCGTGGTCGAACCGTTCGGGCCGCCGCCGAAAAAGCTTGTGGTCGGGGTCTTGGCGCGCTCGTAATAGGATGTGCCGCCAAAACGCGGTTCGTAAAATCCCCGGGCCGCCTTAAAATCAAACTCCGCTATCCGGACATTTTTTCGCGTGACCTCGATGTCCTTGTTATTTTCCAACGCAAGCTGCAGCGTATCGCGCAGCGTCATCGGTTTTTGCTCCGTCATATCCACGCCGACGCGGCCCAGATCGGGCATTTTCCGGTCGTCAGAACGGTAGCCCGGCGCTACTTCCGGAACGCCTTTTAGTTTATCCGGCGAGACATTTTGGCTATCTTCCGGCTTCGGCGAGACTGCAGAAGTTGGCGGAGTAGGAGTTGGCGTCTGGGCCAAAAGGCTTCCAGATGCCAATAAAACAAGGGTAAATATTGTAAATAAATAGGTTAATCTTATCAGGGCCGATCTGTTCATACATCCTCCGAAAGCAAAGTAAGTGCTTACTTACTTGTATAAATTTCACATTTTAGGGGAAAACTGTCAAATATGAAGGGTCAGGAATTTAACCAGGCGGAAACGCGACAGTTATGGAGCGTGTTTTTTAACAGAGGGGAAACGCGACATTTACGGAGTTGTTTCTTCTTGAGTCAGTCGGCACGCTTCATAACTGTCGCGTTTCCGCCTTTTGGATCGTATCCGTAGGGACAATGGCGGCATCCGTTCTCACAGCAGTAGCCGCGTTTTAGCAGAAAATATTCGGTCAGGACAAAAAGGCCGTTCTCAAAATAATAATCACGGCCCTCAACTAACTTTTCTTCTTTCGGTTCCGATCTATCTTCACTCATTTTCAGATGCCAGCTCGCGGTATAGCGTGAGCCAATCTTCTCTTACCGCGGCCCAGGTGTATTTTTCCGATTCCTGCTTTCCCGCTGCAATTATTTTTTCCGCCAACGCCGGATCTTCCAGCAGCCGGACGGCCGCGCGCGCCAGCGCTTCGTGATCATCCGTCTCGACCAACAATCCGGTTTCCTCGTGCCGCACGATGTAGGGGATTCCGCCGGCGTTGGTAGAGACTATCGGCAGCCCGGCCGCGTACGCCTCGATCAGCGAGTTAGGCATATTGTCGATGCTGGGCGAATTAAGCAAAATGTCGGCCGCGTTACAGAGCTCCGGCATTTTATCTTGCGCGACAAGGCCGAGAAATTCCGTGTTATGCAATTTTAGTTCGGCCGCGAGAGCTTTCAGTTTTTCGCGCTCGGGGCCGTCGCCGGCGACGGTCAATTTAGCGTCAGGGTATTTTTTCTGTATCAACGCAAAAGCGCGTAACACGCAGGCGACATTGTAGTGCGATTCGAAATTTCGATTGGAAAGGAAATTGGGTTTGAGCGGAGCGCGTTCGCGGAATTTGTATTTTTCGGTCTCGACAAAATTGTGCACAGCCTGCGCTTTCAGATCAAACTCCGCAAAAACATCGACCAGGTATTTTGAGGGAGTCACGATGCGGTCAAAACGCTTAATGATATTAATGGCGCCGGGCCAGCGAGCAAGATGATCACGCGCCTGCCCGCTGCGATAATTCAGGATAGTTTTCTTGCCAAAACGTTTTGCGATCTTGAGCGCGGGTGTCGGCGCGATGACAAACGAAGCATAAGACGCGGAAAAAATGTGAATGATGTCGTAACGCGGAATTTCGCGGCGAAGCAAACGGCGGTACTCGAGTGAGGTCGTAACCGTGCGCACGTATTTTATCTTTTGCAGCAGGCGCAGGGCTGCAGGCAAACGCGGGTTGATAGGAACAAAACCAACTTCGAGCTCCGGCTCACGGCCAAATTTTTCCCGCAGGCGCGCAGCCTGCACCGCCTGCCCGCCGACCATATCGAGCGACGGCGCGACGATCAGCACGCGAATTGGATCTGCATTTGAATTTAAGGTCACAAAAATCTATCAATTGTTAATTATTCACTATTAATTGTCCAAAATACATCTTTGTAAAAAACAATTAATAATGGGGCAATGAATAATGAATAATTTTGCCGGTTATTATTTTAAAAGCCTTTCATACAGCGCTTTTGTTTTTTGCAGTTGCCTGCTGAGCGAAAACTCGGCGCTGACTTTTTGCCGGCCCTGAGCGCCCAGGCGTTCCGCCTTCAAGGTATTTTTCAGCAGCTCCACCAACCGAGCCGCCATGGCCGTGTGGTCGTTAGATTGGACCAGGAAACCGGTTTCGCCGTCGTCGATGGCCTCTTCGGCGCCGCCCACGCGCGTCGCTACCACCGGCAGCCCTGCCGCCATATATTCCAAAATGGAATTTGAAAACCCTTCGGAGGTAGAACTCAGCACACCCACGTAAGATACCGAAAGAAGCTCGGCGACCATCGCGCACCGGCCGAGGAAATACACTTTGTCGCCAATATTCAAGCTTTCCGCCAGCGCTTCCATTTCTTCCATCAATTCGCCTTCGCCCGCGATCACAAAAGCAGCGTCGGAAACAGTATCGGAAACGATGCGCGCAACGCGCAAAAACATCGGGATGTTTTTTATCGAATGGCGCAGATTGGCAACGATGGTGATCAGCCTTTTATCTTGCGGCAGGCCGAGCAGCGCCAAAATTTCCGCGCGGTTCATTTCCGGATCAGGCGCCAGCCGCGCGGTATCCAAACCGTTATGAATGACCTCGATCTTATTCTCGCGCACGCCGCGTTCTATCAAATAATCTCTGATAGTGCCGGCATTTACGACCACGGCGTGGGAAAAAAGATAAGAGTTTTTCTCCATCGCTTTTTGCGTTACGCTGCGCATGCCGTCGGTTTCGCGTTTAGAGGCAATCCGCGCGGCGGTTTTCGCCAACCGAGCGGCCAGCATTCCGAAGATGTTTGTATAAAAATCGTGCGTGTGGATAAGATCGACCTTGTTTTCGCGCAGGTAACGCGCGCACAAACGCACCTGCTGGAGCATATTAGCGTCATAAAAGTTGTTCAGAGGAAATTCGGGGATCTCCGTAAAACCCAGTTTTTCTATTTCTTCCAGCAGTACGCCTTCGCGGATCAGGCAGGCGACGCGGACGTTGTACGCCTCGTCTTCGCGCAGCAATCTCACCAGCTGAACGGCCTGGCGTTCGCTGCCGCCCTGGTTAAAACTGCCGATGAGTTGAAGAATATTCGCAGGCATCGTTAATAGATATTACCAATGTCTCGTCGATTTTAACCGCAAAGCGTGTGATGTTGTCTAAAAATATCATTCGGAATAGATAATAACTTATAGATGATAGAGTAAGATCCGGAATCTATCCGTTATTCTCTGTTCCGAAGAGATCCATAAACACCGCGACTCCTAAACGGTTGTTCTTGCTCGGAGCAATTAGGTATCATTACTTAAAGCATTATTAATTTCAAAATAAAGAGGTATTTTATGCTCAAAGAAGGCAATAAAGCGCCCGATTTTACCACCACCGACCAGGACGGCAACAAAGTAAAACTATCCGGCTTCAAAGGCCAAAAGGTGGTTCTTTACTTTTATCCCAAGGACGATACACCCGGCTGTACCAAAGAGGCCTGCTCTTTTCGCGATTCGAACACGGTCTATAAAAAGAAGAAGATCAAGGTGCTGGGCATCTCGCCCGATAATGAAAAATCGCACCAGAAATTCATCGGCAAATTCGACCTGCCTTTTACTTTATTGACCGACCCCGATCACAAGATCGCGGAAAAATACGGCGCCTGGGGCGAAAAATCGATGTACGGCAAAAAGTATATGGGCATTTTTCGCTACACCTACCTGATCGACGAACAGGGCAAAATTGCCAAGATCTTTACCAAGGTCAACGTCAGCGAACACGCCGACGAGGTGCTCGAAGCTTTTGGGGAGAAATAATATTTCCCCCAAAGCATTTTACGTGTTCCATGTTCCGGGCGAGTCCAAACGGAACACTGGAACACTTTTGGAACAGAAATCAAAGCAATCACACGCATTCCGCAAAACTTTAAAATCTGCAGTGTCTTACCGCACTTGCATTGATTACAATGATTCGCCCGCAATCTTTTATGAATCCAAGGCTTTCTGTATGCGTTGCAAGCAACGCTCTGGATGTTTTTTCAAAGAACATTCCCAGATTCGAATTACCTTTAATCCTTGTTTGCGAAGCTCTCGCGTATATCTTTTGTCGCGCTTCTGGTTGCGCCCTATTTTAGCCGTCCAGTATTCCGAATTGGTTTTGGGGATATGGCCGCATTTTGGACATCCGTGCCAATAACAGCCGTCAATAAAGATTAGGACTTTAGAATCGGGAAAGGCAAAATCCGGAGTGCCGAGAAATTGCTTTGAATGAACTTTCCAGCCTCGAATCTTTTTGCGAATCAACAGCGAACGTAAGCGCCATTCGGTAGAACGATTACCTTTAGCTTTAATCGCTCGCATGTTTGCCGAACGTACACTATTTGGTTTTATGAATGCCGGAAATATCACTATCTAGATTAGGGGTATTTTGAGGGCTTCTTCGCGGTGATTTTCCAGCCATTCCATGACAGTAACAGTTGTTCCCGATGCCATTGAACATAGTCTTAAGCGGTCGAAGGCTATTGCATTATGTCCCTGTTTACGCATTTTTTGATCGAGAGTCATCATGAACGGTACAGCTAAAAAAGTCACACAAGGATTATATGTTGTCGGTGGCATTGTAAAAAAGGACCAAAAATACTCAGGTTTAGTTTCCTCTCCTTTTGTCAGCCAATTAGTTTTACCAGTCGCACAATTTCCTAAAGCTATTATTCTTGAAAATTGATTGTCTGGAAAATTATTTACTACTACAACATCCCAACCGCTATCTCCCTTTCCTGGAGCAGCGTCTCGAGTCGGAGGACCTAAATCTGGAATTAAATCAGCTACTAGCTGTAGCAGCTGTTTATAGTTTTGAATTTGTCCAAGTTTCCAAGGGGATCCAATTCTGATGGCAGAACCGCAAAAGTATTTTTCAGCAGCTACTTTTGCAATGGATTCAAATTCGACGGTTCGAAAATCGTCATTAATATCGTCGAAAAAACATAACCCTAAACAAAAAAGATAAGAAGAATTATTTTTTACATCCGTAGTACTAATTGTATTCCCGCTAATGTTAAAAGGGTACGAATCGCGCAATAAGTTTGAGCGTCGTTCAAGTTCCTCAAATACTTGATTAGCATAGGTTTCAGAACGGCTAACCTTTTCTTGATCTTCTTCAGCATTTATACCTTCATCGTCTTCATTTTCTTCATTTTCCCCCGCCAAGGAGGCTTCTAAATCTTCCTTAAGTGTACTTACACTATAAGGGTAGTCATTCGCCCATGTCTTCAGTTCGACGATGTCCGCTATATCAAAGACCTTAGATTCATTAAGTTGAATTAGATGCCTCATTCGTTCTCTTCAAAGAGGGATTGGTCACCTTTCATGTTAAGGCGAGCTTTTTTGTAAGCTCCTTCTAATTCCGAGAACGCCTCGATAACGTTGTCACTATCACGGACATCAAATAACTTCGGGAGGCATTCTTCAATTGAATATGCTGCTATTCTAAGTTTGCCGGTTACTTGATCGGCATTGTATTCAGTGTAAAGAAGTGCGCTCTCTAAATCTCCTTTAACTCTGAAGTGTTGCAGGGCAGTAGGGCTGCCCAAAACCTGCTCAAATTTTGCTTGTTGTCTACTATTAACCCTTCTACTTACTTCTTTTGATCCGATCGTCCATTTTATAAACTCATCCAAGTTATTTAGATTTGTTTCTGGTACAGGATTCAAAGCTATCTCATCTTGTAAATCAAGAAAGTTTTGAGCCTCTTGCCCACCTAACAAGGTATAGAAAGTTCCAAAATACCTTTTAGTAGGTGCGGTTGCGGAATCAAAAAATCCATTATCTTCTGCCTGCTTTAATATTAATAGAGCTACTAGCCAGCGCTTTAAAGTTGCATAATTTGTGCCTAAAGTTTTTGCAAATTTGGTCAGATTGTCTTTACCAAAATCATCGTTAGCATGTTTAAAAACGAAATTCGCTTTAGCTTCTGGAGGCCACTCTTTTGCAGCTGTTACGTGTTTATAACCCAAATAGGCTTGTAGAGCTTCATCTGACCATCCGCTCTGTACTTTTATTCCGGTCTTAAGAGCCTCTTTCAATTCATTTGAGATCTCTGGAATTTTAGGAAGAGGTCCTTCATCTTGAGGCTTTTCGCCAATTAATAGTTTTAATGCGGCTAACCTTCGATTTCCTTCTATCACATAGTAGCCGCCCTCTGCTCTGGATTTTACTATTATGGGATCACCGTCTATCAAGCCGGACGCTGAGATAGACTGGAGTAAATCGTCAACTCCGATTTCGGTTATAAGGTAGCGAAATATCTGATTCGGTTCATCGCCATCTGGCCCAACGATTCGAGGATTGTCTGGGTCAAAATGAAGCTCGTCGAGATCAACTTCGAATTTATCTGGCATAAAACTATTTTAGCTCCAAATCTCTCTCAGCGGTCTTAGAATCGCAGAAAAAAGCGGCGGCGGGACCGCGTTACCTATCACTTGAAAGCGATCTCTTACCGTTGCTTTACCCCAATTCGCCTTTTTTCTGAATCCTTGAAGAGCCGCACATTCGCCATATGAAAGCCGCCGCGCTCGGCCTTCATGAGTAAATTCCCATTTATCTGTGTGAATTCTTTTAAGAGGTGGACTAGAAGGATGCAAGGGTACGTGCCGCCAGTTGCCGACTATACATGCGCTAGGCTGTCCCCAAGTATTTCTTCTTCGGCGAGAGAGGTAGTACCAGTGAAAAGCTTCTTCATTGAATTCACCTTCAGGCCAAGCCGGCATATTACCAATCGCCTCACGTTGGCTTTTGTAAGGTTTTTCGGTTCCAGGACCATGAGTCGGTTCTGGAAATTCGTAGTCGAAGTCGATATCGCTTCGAATGCCTACTAAGAAAACTCTTTTCCTGTTTTGGGCAACGCCGTAGTCTTTGGCATTAAGAACCTGCCATTTTACTTTATAGCCCGCGAACCGATAGCGATAGACCTGGTTCCAAAGAAGCTGAAAATTATCACCAAAGGTCATTCCGTTTACATTCTCAACCAAGAAAGCGCGCGGTTTCACTTTGCGAAGAACGCGGTCAAATTGCCGGTAAAGAAAATTTGTATTCGAATTCCAGTTTCGGCTTCCTGCTTGGCTGTAGGACTGACACGGATAACAACCGACCAAAAGTTCGGCTGAAGGAAAGCGATCGAACTTCGAAATATCGCCAACTTTCATCTTGCTGTTCGCAATATTTAGATCATAGATCTCGGCTGCGACCGGCCAAATGTCATTAGCCCAAACAATATCGTACCCAGCTTTTTGCAAGGCGTAGTCTGTGCCGCCGCAGCCGCTGAACAGAGAAATAGTCGGAACACCAGCAACTCTCATTGATTGAATAATTTCCCGGAGATGTTATTAAGCGGTTTTTGAATCGTTATACTGCCGCCGTTGCCAAAAGTATATCAGATTTTTCTCCATTTAAGACAATAAGTCTTTATAATAGAATATATCCTTTGCTTATTTTGTCGCAAAAAATCATTTGAAACCTTTTGGCGTGTTTTTGTGTCTAACGTAGGGTACAATGGACAACTTCGGTTTGGGGGCGACAGGCTTCGACAGGGGTTTGTTAGTTCTTTGGATGCATGCCGGGCTCACTCTGGGTAGCTCGTTAAAAAACACGGAGAAACACAAATGCTAATCAAGAATTAGCTCTTGCTGCCTAGTTTAAACTAGCCACAAGTGTCCTGCCGGAAGTCAGCTTGATGCGACCGGTTAGGGCATAACACAGTTCAAGCTGGTTTGCGCGCACCGCCTGCGCGCGCAAATGAGATTTAGCCAGGCTAGTTTTTGGCAAGGTCTTGTCGGTTCACTTACTTGTCAGAGGCGAAAATTAAAGAGAACCGACTAAGCATGTAGACGCCACTGGGCACAGCTCTTGGATGCGGGTTCAAATCCCGCCGCCTCCACCAAACTTCCGTTTTACATATACGGTTTATTCGCTGAAATTCTGCCGGTTTTTGATATAGCTCGATGTAAAAAACTTGCGGTTAGGTAATGGAAGCGGTATCTTATCGTCAAAAATTGGGAAATTCGGGAAATTTCGATCTACATTAATTAAAGGGAAGTAGTACAAAAATGAGAAAAACACTCTTGATCTTAGCGGCGATCCTGATGTTAGGCGTGGTTGGCCTGGCGCAGGATGATAAAAAATCTGACAAGGTTACCGGTGATGAGCTGGTAGCGAAACATTTAGCGTCTATCGGAACCCCGGAAGATATCGCGGCCGTCAAAACTCTGATCTTCAGCGGGGACGGAACGCTGACATCCACGCTCAAAAGCACTGCTTCGCTCAGCGGGCAATCGCAATTCGGGTCCGAAGGCAATAAAATGGTTTTTGCCATTGTCTTTAATTCCACGGAATATCCCTACGATAAGGTGGCCTATGACGGGAAGAGTCAATCCGTCGGTTATCCTAATGGAAACCCAAGCATTCTCAGCGAGTTTATCAAGGCGCAGTCTGCCCTCCTCAAAAACGGCTTTTTCGGAGGGGCTTTGTCAACTGCGTGGGCACTTTATGACGTCAAAGGCCATAAGATCAAACTGGACTCGGCCAGTATTTCAAAGATCGACGGAAAACAACTTTACAAGGTGAAGTATTCCCCGGGGGATAATTTAAGGATCGCCATGTATTTTGAGCCGGAAACTTTCAGGCATGTTATGACGGAATATGAGTACTCCATTGTGGCGGGAATGAAAAGCAGGGATCCGACCGCCGCCTCCGCTTCGAAAGAGAGCCATTACAAGCTCCGGGAAGAATTTTCCGATTTTAAGGTGGTTGGCAAATTGACGCTTCCCCATGAATACACCATCCAAATAGATATTGTTGATCCCAATTCCGGGAAAGGGGCCAGATCGCTGACTTGGCACATAAATTACAAGGACGTTTATTTTAACGAACCGCTCCAGCCGGGAACGTTCAAGGTAGGATAGGCCGGTATAGTGAACGAGTGATGACAAGTAAAAAACCGGGGGGCATTTACTCCCGGTTTTGTATGTTAAAAAGCTGAAGTATTGCAGGAGTAATAGAAAGATGAAAAAGTGTTTATTATTAATAACGATCATACATTTAGCGCTCTCTCTGGGTTTTTCCCAGGAGAATAAAGAGGTCAGGAAAGCGGATAAATTAACCCCGGAAGAGATCGTCACGAAACACCTGGCCTCGATCGGGACACCGGAAGATCTGGCGGCAGTAAAGTCGAGGGTAATGATCGGCCAGGGCCGCCTGAGTTTAAAACTCGGCGGCAGCGGCGCGCTGACCGGCCCGGCGCAGATGGCCGCCGCGGGCAATATGTTTCTTTTCGCGATGATCTTCAATTCGAACAATTATCCTTATGAAAAGATCGGTTATAACGGCAAGGACCTGACGGTGGGAATACCCGACGGCCAAAAGACCGACCTGGGCAAATTCCTGCAGGCGCGAAATCCGATCATGAAAGAAGGCTTGTTAGGCGGGGTTTTATCGACGGCGTGGCCGCTGCTCGACACCAAAGCAAAAAAAGTCAGGCTGGAATACGGCGGCATTCAAAAATTCGGCGAAAGGGATTATTACAAATTAAAATACACCTCAGGAGTGGGCGATCTGAAAGTCACTTTGTATTTCGACGCCGAAAATTTCCACCACGTGCTGACGGAATATAAATATTCGATTCAGTCCCGCATAGGTACGGACCCCACGACAAGCTCCGGGATAAAGCCCGATTATTACACTCTGACCGAAACGTTTTCCGACTTTAAGACCGCCGGAAAATTGACCATTCCTTTTTCTTATAAGATCAATTTGACAATACAGGAAAATGAAAGCGTGACATCCACCGATTGGGCGGTCAAATTTGCGGACGTTTATTACGATGAAAAATTGGATGCGGCCGTGTTCAAGGTATCTTAGCAAAAGAACTGAAAAAGGAAGGCCGGAGAATTTGTTTCCGTCTTCCTTTTTATTTACAGCCGAACCGGCGTCAAGCATTTCTTTTTTATCCCGCAGGAGTACAAAAAAATGAGAAAGACCTTATTACTGGCGGTATTTATATTAACCTCATACGCGCTTTGTTTGGCGCAGAATGAGTCCCAGAAACCAGCCAAGCTGAGCGCGGAAGAAATCGTCGCGAAACACCTGGCCTCGATCGGAAAAACGGAAGACCTGGCCGCCGTTAAAACGCGGGTGATGACCGGCGAAGGAAAAGTGAGCTTTACGCCGACGGGGGTCGAATACGCAAAAGGCGTGGCACAGTTTGCGTCAGCGGAAAACATGATGATCTTTGCGATGTTATTCGATAAAAAAGATTACTCATATGAAAAAGCGGCATTCGACGGAAAAGAGCAGACGATAGGTTATTCTAACGGCCGAAGGTCGCTCCTGGGAGATTTTCTCAAAACTCAGGATGCCGTGCTCAAGGAAGGTTTATTCGGCGGCGCGCTTTCGTCAGCCTGGCCCTTGCTGGATCTAAAAGCAAAGAATGCGAAAGTTACCTACGCCGGAACCGTTGAGATCGATGGCAAGCAGGCGTATAAGCTGAAATACGTTTCCAGGACCGGCGATCTACAGATCAGTTTGTATTTCGATGCCGAAAATTTCCACCATCTGCGCACGGAGTATAAGTATTCTATTGATGCCACGATGGGAAGGTCCGCGACGACTTCGCCCTCGTCCAAGCCGACTTATGTTAGCCTTACCGAAGATTTTGAGGACTTTAAGACAGCCGGAAAGCTAACGCTTCCGATGACGTATAAGATAGCCGCCATTCAGGTGCGGCAAAATTTTATCGATACAAGCCCAGGTCTACCCGCGGCGTCGCTGGGATCTGCCCGGACCTATTTGACCGCGAAATTTGCGGGAGTGGTTTATAACGAGCCGCTGGAGCCGGCACTATTCAAAGTGTCATGATAAGTGCCGGGTTTTAACGCAAAAAATGAGGCAGTTCTCCGCCAAAATTTTTATCATTAGCAAGATCAACCCGGTGGTCGATGTGCCTGGGGAGGTGCTGGAATATCTCTTTAAAGAGGCGGGCAAGCGAACCGGAGCGATTCCCGTCAAAGGGAAACTTAACGGCGCGAAGTTTATCCACAACATTGTGAAATACGAGGGCGCCTGGCGGTTGTATCTCAACGGCCCGATGCGTAAAAGCGCCGGAATAGACACCGGCGATATCGCTCATGTGGAGATCGACTACGACCCCGCGCCGCGCACGGTTCCGATGCCGGCACCGCTTGAAAAAGCTCTAAAGAAAAACAAAACCGCTCGCATCGAATTCGACAAACTCTCGCCCTCCCGCCAAAAAGAAATACTGCGTTACCTCGGCTCGATGAAAACCGAGGAGTCTTTGCTGCGCAACGTCGGGAAAGTTTTAAAGCACCTCATCGGCGAACCGACGGATAAGCTGCACGGGTTAATGCGGCGGGAGAAAGAGTAACTTACGTTTTAAGAGCGGGCGCAAGCGACCCTTCCACACTTGAGAGGTGTCTGACTTGAAAGATAAGTACCAAAGATCAATAAATTTGCAGTCCGGAAGGGTTGCGCCCGCCGTGACAATCTATCAGGCTAGTTGAATTTTACAGGGAAACAAGCTTTTTACTAAACACACTTGCTTACGACTTATTTCTGCCATTTATCAACTGTTTCGACGCCTCTTCGCCAGCAGATAAATTCCCAACCCTATTACATTCGCCACGATGATCAGCCCCGAAATTTTCAGAGCAAACGCGAGCTGGCTTTCGACCTTGATGATGGGAACGACGGATAGCGCGATGAAGAGCAGCACCATAAGCAATCCGCAAAGCGCACACAGCCGCAGCCAAAATGGCGGGCGGAATTCGGCGTTTCTTAAGCCGAAAATAGGAATTGCGAACATCACGAGATAGGTGAGCGCATAAAACAGGCCCGAAGCGTTCCAGAGAAGCTGAAAGGCTTCCTGCTTGCCGACGCCGATCAATCCGACCAGCGCTAAAATGAGCGTGACCGCGCCGACGAAGAGGATGGAGTTGACGGGCGTTTTGTATTTCGCGTGCAGCTTTGTAAACCACGCGGGCAGCAAATTATCCCAACCGGCGACCATTGGCAAGCGGGTGTTGCCGGCAAACATCACGCTTGATTGCGCCAGGCGGATAGCCAGCAGCGCCATGATCGTGACCGGCGCGACGGCGGCAAAAAATCCCAGCGAGCCCCCAAAGCTGCTGAAGCCGCTAAAGCCGATGCTTAGTACTTGCGGAACCGGCGCGATCAGGTCGATCTGATCCTGTGGTATGAGCGATAAGACGGAGCTGGTGCCGAGAATGAACATCAGCGCGATGATGGGCGCCGCCACTGCCACGGAGCGTCCGATCGAGCGCACCGGGTCTTTGCACTCGCCGGCGTGTATCGCCACGTATTCAAAACCGCCCAGCGCGCCAAAACCCATCTTGCCCATCAGGTTCAAGGTCATCAAAGCCACCGCCGAGCTGGAAAGGTCCGGCATTTCGAGTTTAAGCGGATGATATCCCGCGCCTGCGGGCAGCGAACCGTTCGCCAGATTGAGCAGCGGAAGGATCAGCACCGCGGCAAATGTCAGCAGCATCAGAATGCCGCCTGCTTTGTGGACCCACTTGCCGACGCCGAGGCCCACCACCGTTATTACTATCAGCGCGCCGATGATCGCGGCGCTGGCGATGCCGATAAAAGATTTACTGGAAACCAGGTCTTCGCTGCCGGGGCCGAGAATGTAGCCGATGTATTGCGTTACCTGCAGGCCGATCTCGGAGGTGTTTAGGATGGCAAATAGCCATAGGTTCCAGGCGACGAGAAAGCCGACCATGTCGTTAAAGCCGAGCTTGGCCCATTGATAGAGACCGCCTTCAAGCGGCATCGCGCGGTTAAGATAGATCACCACCACCGCCGACGGAATGTAAAAAAGCAGGATCGCCGCCAGCCACAGTACGATGTGCGACTGGCCCTGTTTCGCGGCGACGCCTACCCACGGCAGCCCGACGATAAAAAGGATCTGCGTCAGGACAAGGTCGGTCAGGCCGAGTTCCTTTTTGAACTCGGCGCTTTTGGTTTCTACGCGCTGCTCTTCTTCGCGAAATTCGGCGCCGGCAGTTGGGGCAATTTTGTCAGGATCTTCCGGCATAAGTTTCGATGTTGTTTTTGCGAAATATCCTATTACAGTAATCCTGATTTCCCAAGAAGTTTTATTAAGTTTGAGGGATTTGCCATTCGGAATAGATGATAACTGATAGATGACAGATAATAGATTCGAATCTCTCAGCTATCATCTACATCTTTCATCTATCCCGGATGGTTATTCGGGACAGCCAATAACTTAAAGTTTGAAGAGAGAACCACCCCGTCGCACGAAGCGCGCGCCACCCCTCCTTTGTAAGGAGGGGAGTTGTTTGAAAACCCGGTCGCTGTAGCTATCAACCTAATTGAACTGATGTTAAACAAATTTCGGTCAGATTGACCGGTGAGAAATTGCCGCCGCCGGATTGAGCTTTTTGATAATCCTTTTATTCCCTGTCATTTAACAATATCTTTACATTTGGCACAGCCATTGCCATTAAGAGACCAGCCCCCCGAGGCGGAATTTACACACGGAGGTAGTCCTAAAAAAATGAATCCAATTGCCAGAACACATGATCTTGTTATCGAAAGAGATGGAGTAGACCTTTTTATCCACGACCTGCAGCGTGAAAAATATATCCTGCTGAACCCCGTATCAGCTTTTGTCTGGAAAAAATGTGACGGAAACCGCAACGCTGAAGATATCGCACACGAACTCGAAACCGAGATCGGCACCAAGGTCAGCACGAGCCTGATCAATTCGACCGTAGATAAACTCTTTTCCGAAAGTTTGCTTGAGAGCCAACCCGCTTTTGCCTGATACTTCACCCTCTAACCCCTAAAACGAAAAGAGCGGCTATTTTTTAGCCGCTCTTTTTATTACCTCAGATCTTAAAGGCGATCTTAAAAGTTAGTTTGAAGAAACAAAATTCAGATTCGTCACATTTGCACTGAGACTGAGTGCCTGGGGTGAAAATCTAAACCGTTTTTTGCTTGCGACGAAGGTGTATTGTCCGGAGGGCAGTCCTTCAATTATATAATCGCCGAAAGCGTTGGTCGTAGAGACGCGGATGATATTATCGCCGGTATCAAAAACCAAAACTTCTGCAAAAGGCACGCCGCTGCCACCCAAAGACAAAACTTTGCCCGAAACATTGAACGTCGCTGCTTGTGCTGAAATTGCAAAGTTGGCCGAGGCGCCCAGCGGATCAGTAAAGTTATGTTCGCGAACGCGGATGCGCGCGCTTGAGGTAGGAAGGTTCGGCACCGTAAAGGTAAAGCTTCCCGTATTGGCGACATCACTGGCGAGCGCCAGGGGGAAAGTGCTGCCGCCATCGGTTGAAAGCTCGATGGTGACATTGCGGTTGAACCCGCCGTTATTCGTCCAGCGAACGGTGTCGCTAGCGCCGATCACCGCCGGATTAGCCAGCGTCACATCGGTTATCGTGTCGGGGATCAAATCGCCGTTTGAATCACGGTACCAGCCGACATCGCGCATGACCTGACGGGTCAGATCGAGCGTGATCGGCAGCCCGGCATTTATGTTGGGCTCCATCAAAACATTAGGCGAAACCACGGTGTCAAAGTGTGAAACCGAAGAGCCGCCTTGAAATGTAGTAGGCGTATAGAGCCTGACCCGGCCCGCGGAGTCGTTACCGGCGGTAAGAAAGCCCGAGGCGAGTTTTACATTCGGACCGTCCCAGCGCAGGCTGCCGTTGCCGACGGCGGAGGCAATGCGCTGCGCGGGGGTCATGTTGAGCCATACGAGCCCCGTGTTGTTATCAAACATATAACGGTCCCAAACGCCGGGAAAACCTGAGTTGAAATTTCCGGTCTGGCCGTTGGTCGTGGACGAAAATCCGAGCCCGTGCCCCATTTCATGAAGCAAGGTGACCAGCAGATTAATGCGCAAGGACGGCGTGGCATTATCCAGCCCGTAGTACCAGCGGCTTCCGGCGGTCAGACAGCCGGTATCGATTTGGCTGTTAAAGGTGGCATTGATGTCTTCGCGCGCTGTGACCAGATCCTGGTTAGCGAGCTTATTCGCCAATGCTGCATGGTACCAGGTGCCGGTGAACGGCGCATTAGGAAAGTCGCGAAGAAGGTCGCGTGCTCCGGCGGAACCCAGAACAGCTCCGGCGGGAGTGCAGGTTTGCGCATCGAATTGAGAGCGAACGCTGATCGTAACGTTGCTATCCAGATAAGCACCCCAGATGCTGGCGGCAAATTGGAAAAGATTAAGCCGCTGTTCACCGACCGTCGCCCCGTTGTTGCCGCCCTCGCCGGCCGCAAAAGCCGGGTTCGGATCATTAAAGCCTTCGCCCGCGCCGTCGTTATTGACGATGACTATATTGGCCGAGCTGGGACGGTTGGCCGCGTCGGCAATAAGCGCTTTGTAAAATTCAAATTCTTCCAGGGACATCCCGTGGGCTGCGGCAATTTCAGCTTCGGTCGGTTTCGGGAACTTTGTCTTGGGCACCTGGCGGCCGGTTTCCAGATCACGGCCGAAAAACGCATTCGCTTCGCCGAGGCTGGTGACACAGGCCGCGCCGATACTGCCGTCGTCATCTATCCGTCCGAGCGCCACGTTTTGAAAGCGCCCGTCCAGGTCCATCTCAACGCCGCCGCTTGGCACGGGCTTTTGCGTCAAACCATCGCTTGAGCGGTCGGTGAGCTTTTTGATGGTCCGGGCCATGTCGGCATCATTCCCGCCCGTTACAGTCGGCCCGGTTTGCTTCTGGGCGGAAACGCTGGCCAACTGATCCGGGCTATTAAATAAAAAGCAGCTTGTTAAAACTACTACCGAAAGAAGTACAACTTTTTTCATTATTATCTCCTAAAACTCTACGTAACAATGACTTGGGAATTTACAAGCCGCAAGTGGTTATGGGTCGATGATATACAGCAGGAAAGTATCAAATTATTTTTCGAAAGGATAGATTCTTTAAAAGCTTTGAAGGTTGCCAATCGTCTCCGGGTCCAATCGTATCTGGGCCACGCCCGGCACGACAATACTGAATATTATACGCTCTCGCACCGGCAAATGTCTAAGATAAAATTTAGGCGCCTAAAGCATATTTTTCGACCCTTTATTTGTTCAGTTCGATAACCTCTATATATACTGTTTCAGACCTTGAGCGAAAAAGACATCAGAGAACTTCCGATAGGCATTTTTGACTCCGGCGTAGGCGGGCTGACCGTCTATCGCGCGCTGCATAGCCGTCTTCCCAATGAACGCTTTATCTATCTGGGAGACACGGCGCGTGTTCCGTACGGGACAAAATCGCTGGCGACGGTCGAGCGTTATGCGTTGGAGAATTCAAGTTTTCTTGCCTCGCGCGGCATCAAGATGCTGGTGGTGGCCTGCAACACGGCGTCCGCGTTGGCGCTGCCCAAGATCCGGGAAAGGATCGGGCTGGATGTGGTCGGCGTGATCGGGCCGGGCGCCCGCAAAGCCGTCGCGGAAACGCAGAACAAAAACGGCCGGCCCCAAAAACTCCAAAATAAGCCAATGATCGGGGTGATCGCCACCGAAGCCACGGTTTTAAGCGACGCCTATGCCGAAGCGATACGAAGAACGGAAGTAGAGGTCGATATCATTCAGTCGGCCTGCCCGCTTTTTGTTCCGCTGGCGGAAGAGGGCTGGACGAAAGAGCCCGAAACCTATTCCATCGCCAAAAAATACCTGGAGAAAATGGCCGGTGTGGAAGCTTTGGTGCTCGGGTGCACGCATTATCCCATTCTCCGCCAGGTGATACAGGAAACCGTCGGCCCGGATGTAATGCTGATAGATTCAGGAGTGGCGGCGGCGGAAGAAACGGCGCAATTGCTAAATGAAAAAGGTTTAGCCAATACAGAAACCATCTCCGGCGAGCGCCATTTGTGCGACGACATGGACCATTTTTATGTGACCGACGCGGCAGAGCGCTTTGCCCGCGTGGCGGAAAGATTTTTGGGCGTGAAACCTGCTAAACTGGAAGCGATCGAGCTTTTGTGAAATTAACAGAGATGGAAGGGATAAAGGAGATAAAAAGCATTTAACGAAATAGTAGATCACAAAAAGAATAAATATTCTTATCCCTTCCATCTCCTCCATCCCTGTAAAATACATTATGACTTATACACGAAGCGACGGGCGTGCGCTGGACCAGATCCGGCAGACAAAGATCACGCCGAATTTTTTGCCCTATGCCGAAGGCTCGGCGCTGATCGAGGTCGGCAACACAAAAGTTATCTGTGCCGCATCGGTCGAAGAAAAAGTGCCGATGTTCATGCGCAACCAGGGGCGCGGCTGGGTAACGGCGGAATATTCGATGCTGCCGCGCGCCACTCATACCCGCACCCAGCGTGAAATACAGCGCCCTTCCGGCAGGACCCAGGAGATCCAGCGGCTGATCGGCCGCAGCCTGCGGACCATTGTTGATATGACGGCAATGGGAGAACGCACGATAACTGTGGACTGTGACGTTTTGCAGGCGGACGGCGGAACGCGCACCGCTTCCATTACCGGCGCCTATGTCGCGCTGGCGCTGGCGTTGAGAAAGCTCGAGCAGGACAAAAGGCTAAAGAAAAATCCCCTGATCAGCGAAGTTGCCGCCATCAGCGTGGGCATCGTTGAGCAGACCCCGCTGCTGGATCTGAAATACGAAGAAGACTCGATCGCCGAAGTGGATATGAACGTCGTCTGCACCGGGCAGGGAAAATTTATCGAGCTGCAGGGCACGGCAGAGCGCGAGCCTTTTAACCGCGAGCAAATGGACGAAATGCTGGCGCTGGCCGAAAAAGGCATTCAGCATTTATTTACGATCCAAAGATATGCACTCAAGTGATTTTGGATTTTAGATTTGAGATTTTGGATTGTTAATCGCCAATCCGCAATCCCAAATCTAAAATCCAAAATCGCCTAAGCTCTCGGCTGTGCGCTGTCCGGAACTTTTATCACCCCGCCGCCATAGAGCGGTACGCCGGCGTCTTCGGATTTTTTATGCTCCGTTTTTTGTTTGTACATTTCGGCATCGGCGCGGGTGATGGCGCTTTCCAGTTCGCTGGCGTGGTTAAATTCCGCGATGCCGTATGAAACTCCTACCGATATCTTTTCTTCGAGGCTGTGAAATTTCAGATTCATTAATGAAGTTTCAAGCGTAGCAAAACGCAGATCGGCCAGCTCGAGATTCATCCCGACCATGATCACAAAAAATTCGTCGCCGCCCCAGCGGAACAAAAGGTCGTCCGCGCGGATGAGCGCGCGTATCTCGGTCGCGACCGCCCTGATGGCCAGATCGCCGACACTGTGGCCGTAAATATCGTTGATGGGTTTGAGGCTGTCGATATCGAGCACGCAGACACAGCCGCGAATGGATTTGTCGGCGTGTTGTTTCTGGATAAAGCTATAAAAAGCGTGGCGGTTAAAGGCAGTGGTAAGCGGGTCGGTCTGCGCCAACTGTTCCAACTGGAAATGAGCGTCCTGTAATTTGCGGTTGGTCTTTTCACCTTCCTGGATCACTTTTTCCAGCAGCACGATGATCATTCCAAATCCGAGCATAACTTCGACCACCAGGTCGATCAGGTTGTTAAAGGCGAAATAGGCTTCCGGAAGCGGTATCGCGTACGGCGTCTGCTTTAATCCGAAGATGACGAAATAATGCAGGGTGTCGAGCGTCAATAGGAGCAGGCCGGCGCGAAAGACCTGCAGCCCGAAGCTTTTCTGGCGCGATCTTTTAACGTACTTCAAAACGTAAAACGCCGACATGAACAAAACCGACAGCGCCAGTGCGTGAAGGAAGAAATACTTCTCGATGTCTTCTCCGGTTAAAGCCAGCGCGCCCGCCACCACTACGCCGCAGAGCAGCCAAAGCGAAAAGCGTTTATTGATGCGCAGGTTGAGAACATAATTCCGGCAGCCCGCGATCAGGAAAAAACAAAACACATACTCGCAAAAGAAATAGCTGAAATGAAACAAGGCAGCGTATTGCGGCATGGCAGATCCGCAAACGAGGCTGAGCAGCGCCAGTGAGAGTACCCCCCACCCGGCAGACCAATAGTTCAGCGCCGTCGATTTGAGTGAGCGTTTTAAAAATACCGAGAGCAGGGTTATCAGAAAGATTCCCGCAAATTGAACGATAATTCCGGTTAAAGAGTCCATTGAGAGTAGGAGAGATCTGGTTTTTTAAATTCGATTTGAGATGGCAAACGAGCTCCCGGAAGAACCCGTCTGTCTATTTTCTCATTTTTGCAGGGAATATTTCAAGAACTTTTTTAACACTGTTTATTGGCCGTTAATAAGGCTAAGTACCTCATTTTCGGTGGGTAAGGCAGTGCGGGCGCCTAATTGGCGGCATTTTAACGCGGCGACGGCGTTGGCATATTTCAGGCTTTCTTCGATCTCGACGCCTTTCAAGAGGCCGTAGATCAGGCCGACGCGGAAGGCGTCACCGGCGCCGGTGGTGTCAACGCAGCCGCCGGGAACGTCGTAAGCGGGAGTTTTGATATAGGTATCGCCGACCAGCACGGACGAGCCGCGGACCCCTTTGGTCGAGCCGACGATGGTGCAGCCGAAACGCGAGCGGATCTCCGCCAGCGCGGTGCGGCGGTCGCGAATGCCGGTGAGTTTTTCCGGAAATTCGACAGACGAGATCAGCACGTCGACCAAGGGAAGCATTTCCGCCACGCCATCGGACATTTCGTCGATGTCGATGGTGACGATCGCACCGCTTGCGCGCGCCGCCTTTGCCATTTCCGTTACGGCGAAAGGGTCGTGCGCATCGGCGTGCAAAACTTTGGCCAGGCCGGCCGCGGCTATGGGCGCATCACCGGCGCTGTATTCCAATTTGCTATCGCGGTGCCAGACGACGGTGCGCTCGCCGTTTCGCTCGTCTATCAGAATAAAAGCGATCTGTGTGCGGGCGCCTTCGATGGTTTCGCTAAAACGAATATCGACGCCTTCATCGGAAAGAGATTGCAGGCCGAAGGCGCCTTCGCGATCGGAACCGAACCGCCCGGCGTAGGCGGCTTTAAATCCCAACCGGCTGACACCGGCCATGCACGAAGCTATCTGCCCGCCGGCTGCCTGAACGTGTGTGGTCAAATGGATCTTGGAATCGAACTGCGGGTATTCAGGCACGACGATCAGATGGTCGACGGCGTTAGTGCCAAAGCCGAGCACATCGAATTTTTTATTTTCAGGCAGTGTAAAGGGAAATTGCACTTGGTTATTTGACTCAAAGAAAGCGTTTAAGTCAAATATGGCGAGGTGTAAAGATAGTAGCTTTGTCAGAACCGAGACTCCCCCTACTGTCCGAGGAGGGTGGCAGCCGTTTCGGCTGACGGAGGTGGTGGCAGAAGTCGATAGAGTCCGCGTAAGCGGACGAAAGAGTTTAACCCCAGGCGTCAGCCTGGGGTGTGGGCCGCAGCTAACACGGCCGCGCGCGCGACGAGAAGTTTTAATTTCTCGTCGCGCGCGGCAAAAATTCTGAGACGCCATACCACAGGTTCCGCTGCGCTCCACCTGTGGTTATACTCTGCCGTCAGCTTCGCAGACTATCGGATCAGTTATTTCTTCGCGGGTTTTCCGCTATCGGTTTTGGCGAAATAGCCCTGGCGATGCACCAACTTAACTTTTTTTGAATAGGCCGGATTAGAGATATCTATCTGGATCTTTCGATAGGTGCCGTCTTTTTTTGCATTTGACGGTTCGTAGGCAAGCAGATATTGCGAACGCATATCTAATTGTATTTCAGTAAAGGCGTGGCGCAGATCGAGCTCGCTTTCCGGGAAATAAGAACGGCCGCCGGTGCTTTCGGAAAGTTTTTTCAGCACTCCTTTATCTACGCCGGTATACTCAAAATCATCACCGATACCGATACAATAGATCAGCGCGTCGCTCTTGATCGCCGCGTCCACCGCGTCATTAAACCTCTTGGAACCGTAAGTATTGACCCCGTCCGTGATAAGGATGATCGCCCGCCGCGTTCCTAAAGGCGCGGTCCGTAAAATATCGTTCGAAGCAACCCAGATCGCATCCCAGATGGCGGTAGCGGCCATGATGTTGCCGCTGGAGCCGTTTATCGGGGGCGTGCCGGTCGATACGCCGCCGCCGATATAACCGGCCGGCGGAATGAACTGTACGCGGTCAACCGCGCGCTGCAGACGCTGAACATTTCCGGTCAAGCCCTGCTCGAGCGTTGTTTCCCCGGTAAATGAGAGGATCGCCACTTCGTCCTTGCTGGAACGAACTACGTCTTCCAAAAATCCCTTGGCAGCCTCTTTCTCTTCAGGCAGGGTGCGCTCCTGCGAGCGGCTGGTATCGATCAGGATGGCGAGGGAAAGCGGCAGGTCTACTTGCCGGTAGAAAGTGAATATCTGCTGCGGCCTTCCGTCTTCAAAGATGCGGACGTCTTCTTTTTTCAGATCGGTGATAAAACGGCGGTTCGAATCGGCCGCGGTGAAAAGCACGTTCACCAATTCGGATTCGATCTTTATCGGCTCGTCATCTTCATCGATGATCTCCGGGGTAGGCGTCGGCGGAGGGGCCGGGGTCGGCTCCGGCGTTGGAGCTGGCCGGGAAGAGGTATTCGTTTGCGCTTGTGAGACACGGTAGCCGGAAACACCGGCCAAAACCGCGATCGCGAACAAAACAAGAAAAACATGCAAACCGTAATATTTCTTCATTTAATAAAACCCCGAATAAATAAGATGCCAAAAGCTTACTTAAGGCTGTCCTTTACGGCACGATATTTCTTTTTCGTCCGGATCTTGTAATCGTTTTGTTTTTGCCGGTCTGTAAAACGCACCTCGATCGCGCGATCGGTACCGTCATACTCCTGATTTTTCGGGCGATAGGTAATGATGTATTGCGAACTCAGCTCTTTGGAAATGCGGGTAAAAGCGCGTTCAAGCGCGGTCATGTCTCCGGTAAAGAAAGCTTCGCCGCCCGTTTCCTGGCACAATTTCACCAGATCTTTATCGCCTTTATCGTTGGTCTGGCCGGCATCCACGCCGGGCACGGTGCCTAAAAAACCGGCTTTGGTGGAAATGGCAAAAATGGTCGTTTCCGTGCGCTGGGCCAGGTCGATAGCGTCGTTTATGTCCGCGCGGCTAAAAGTATCGTCCCCGTCGGTGATCACCACCAGCACATGCCTTCCCGGGGCCGTGCGAAGTTTTTCATTGCAGAATTGCCAGATCGCATCGTACAGCGCCGTTTGCGAACCCGTCTTACTGACATTTTCCACGGCCTTATCCAGCAGGTCCATTTTATCGGTAAAATCCTGGCGCAGGGTCACTTCGTGGTCAAAGGTCATAAATGCCGCTTTATCCTTGCGCAGCCGGGTGACGGTGTAAAGAAAGGTCCGGGCGGCCTCCTTGGAGAATTTCATCTTGCCCGCCGTCGAGGGCGAAGTGTCCATCAGCACACCGAGGAAAACCCGCGGATTATTTTTCTCATCGCTGAAAAAGGTCACTTCCTGCGGAATACCGTCTTCCATAATGACAAAATCATTTTGATTTAGCCCCGGCACATATTCGCCCTTGCCGTTCTTGACCGTAACCGGCAGACGAACTTCGAATATCTTGACCACTTCATCAGGGCGCGGGGTCGGGCTCGGCTTGGGGGTCGCGGCCGGGTTTTGAGCTTTCGCGGACCCGGAAAACAGCAGGAAAAAGACGGCCAGCATTGCCGGTAAATAAAACAGCTTGAATGATTTTTTCATAAAATAGTTAAAACAGATCGGACCTTCGCACGAATTCGATGCCCGGAGTCAATGTTTTGTTGCCTTTTAAGCGAGCAGCGGAATCATCTAGTATAGCAAAAAAGGGGAATTTCCTAAGTCTTCCGGGGACTTAGTGTTGTCCTAAAGTTGTAGTGCTGAGAAGAGAATGTCATTCGGAATAGATGATAACTGATAGATAATAGACTCCGCTCTCTCAACTATCAGCTATTATCTCTCATCTATTCCGAATGGTTATTTAATACAGCCACAGCTTTAGAATACTATTCGCGACTTTACAGGCAAAGCCGCATCGTCACGAGTATGGAACGACCCTCAGATCGTCCATCTTGACCATCATCCCGCCCTGCTTAAAGCTGAGGTTAACCCCGCCAAAGCGGTCCACGACCACTTTGACCTCACCTTTGCCTTCATAACGAAAATAAGCTTCGAGGCCCTGGTATCTGATCAGCCCGCCCCATTTTAAATTGGACCAGGGAATGTCTTTATGGGTAAATTCAGGGATCTTATATTCGCCCATATCGATAAAATTGATGTCTCCCATCCAGGCCAGGTTAAGGGAGTGGCTTCCCCAGTCAACTATGGTGCCCTTACCGCCATTCGGCGCGGCCATGATCCGGTTTCCGCCGTCCATGAAAATAGAATAAATGTAATTGTTCGTCAGTAATATGTCGTACATGAAATTCTCCTTTATGTCTGAGGGTTAGATGGAAGTCCTGCTTGGTAACAGCATTTTAGGCAGGGATGAATTTCTATTGGTGTTTTGGGTTAAGTAATATTAACCGCCGCGGGCGAGATTGGCAAAGTAACGGGGTCAGTACCGGGAACGTAGTGACCGGCTTCCGGTAAGAAGTGAAGTGTAAAAATCAGCAAAGCTGACGACAGAGTATAACTACAGGTGGAGCGCGGCTGTATTAATTATGGTCTATACCACAGGCTGACGCCGGGGGTTAAATTCTCAAGTCTGCTAGGCGGATTACATGAAGAAGTCAGCGGAGCTGACGATAGAATATAACTACAGGTGGAGCGCAGCGGAACCTGTAGTACGGCGGCCCCAAATGTATTTGCCGCGCGCGACGAGAGTTTTAATTTTCTCGTCGCGCGCAGCAGTGGTGACTATGGCCTACTCCAGGCTTACGCCTGGAGTTAAACTCTGCCGTCCGCTTACGCGGACTCTATCTCAAAAACCTTTTGGTAAATCTCTCTCATCATCAATAATTACATCGGTTGAAATTTTGGCGAGTTTTGCATAGGCGAGTACTGCAAGAAATGAAGGCACTCGAGCTTTGATTTCATAAGAACCGATATAACCCGGATACATCTTTACGTCATATCGTTCCAAGGCCTCGGCCATTTTTGGTTGAGATAAACCCAATTTCAAACGAATACGACGCAGTTTTTCGGCCAGTCTTTCAGGTCTTTCGATTTTGCTCGTACCCATCAGTAAAAATCTCCTTGACAGGTAGTGCGACCTGAGCTATCATCTCCCTCAATTGCAGGAAGCAATTTAACTTGAACTTTACGCGCTGAATTCTTCTGAGTCTGGCAGCGCAGATGGATCAAGTTTTTATTTCTCCCGGCATAGATGAATTAAAAGATAACTTTATCCCTCAAATCCGAAAAGGAAAAGAACCCCAACTATCTTTTTTGCAAAGGAATGAGCTATCCGTAAGGAGAAGAGATTTCTTATGGGCAAAAATAATATCGAAAGACCGGAAAGATTGGCGGAGAAATTGCGGCGTGTTCGTCTCAAATTAGGATTATCCCAGGCGAAAATGGGTGAGGCTTTGGGGAAGTATGATGTAGAAAGGCGCGGTAGCTCGATACGCGCTTATGAGAAGGAGGATCAACTGCCTCCTATTTTGGTAGTGCTTGCCTACGCCAGGCTCGCCAATGTTTCGATGGATCTGCTCATCGATGACGAAAGAGACCTGCCTAAAGATTTTTAGAGTTCGTCGCGCTTTGTCGTCTATTCAAGAATCTTTAGAAACGCATTAAGCTCTTCGGGCAAGGGCTGAATGAACTTCACCCGTTCTCCGGTTACGGGATGATCGAATTCGAGCCGTTCGGCGTGGAGAAAAAATCTGCCCAAGCCGCTGACGGCTTTGCGTATTTTAGGATCGGCGATCGTATTATCGCGGCCGCCGTTATAGAGTTCATCGCCGACGACCGGGTGTCTGATATGCGCCAGGTGAACCCGGATCTGATGCGTGCGGCCGGTCTTTATTTCCACACCGAGCAGCGTGAATTTTTCAAAACTTTGACGCACCCGCCAGAGGCTGACAGCACCCCGGCCGCTTCTTATCACCGCCATTCTTAAACGGTTGCTGCGATCGCGGGCGATGGGCTCTTCGACTGTGCCGCGGTTGGCTTCCATTTGCCCGTGGACCAGCGCCAGATAAGATTTAAAGACCTTGCGGCTGCTAAATTGTTCGCTTAGATGTCCGTGGGCGGCTTCATTTTTAGCGACGACGATCAAACCAGAAGTATCTTTGTCCAGGCGGTGGACAACGCCCGGCCGCGTTTCGCCAGACTTTGAAAGACCGGCGAAGTGAAACGCCAGCGCATTTGCCAGTGTGCCGCCGGGAACACCCGCTCCCGGATGCACCACCATGCCCGCCGGCTTGTTTATTACGGCGATATCCTGATCTTCATAGACGATGTCGAGCGGGATGTCTTCGGGTGCGAAAAAATTTGAAGCTACGACGGCGGCAATGAGTTCGACTTCTATCTCGTCGGAGATGTTTATTTTATAGGAAGGTTTGACCCGTTTTTGGTTGACCAGCACGTCGCCGTCTTCGATCAGCCGCACCAGGCGAGAGCGGCTCCAGCCGTCAACATTTTCCGCCAGATAGGCGTCCAGCCGTTTACCTTTATCGGCTTCGGCAGGAACCAAAACCAAAACCTGATTTTCTTCAATCACCTGGGGCACCGCCTTCACCGGCGGCTTGCGTTTTTATGTTGGACGCCCGGCGCAGGCGCATCACCAAAAAGACGGCGGCGCCGACCGCGACCAGCAGGCTGATCATTTGCGAAGTGGAAAGGCCGGTCATCGTAGTGAGCCCAAAAAGATCGCCGCGCGGATCGTCACGGAAAAACTCGACGGTAAAGCGGATCAGCGGATAGAGGATCATGTACATGATCAGGATCTGCCCGTTGAATTTTTTGCGGCTGTGCAGAAAATAAAGCAGCGCAAAGACCGCCAGCATCGCGAACGATTCGTAAAGCTGAGTCGGGTGCAGGCGGAGAGCGGAATTGGTGGTGTAATCGTAGACAGGCACGCCGGTCATCTCGTGCGCCTTATCGCTGAAATGCACGCCCCACGGCAGATCGGTCGGTTTGCCCCAGCAGCAGCCGGCGGCAAAACATCCCTGCCGTCCGAAAAACTGGCCCAGTGCAATGGCGGGCGCAAAAGCGTCGGCCACTTTCCAGAAATTCAGTTTATAAAACGGGATCAGGACCGCGGCCGCTAACAGCCCGCCCAAAAAACCGCCGTAAAATACACCGCCCGAACGGAGAAAATCGAGCGAAAAGATCCTGGCGCCGGGATCGAGCAAGGCCAGCAAAAGTTTGGAACCGAGCAGCCCGGCGAGCAGTATCCACAAACCCAGATCGTACATTCGTTCCGAGGGAAGCCCGTCCCGCTTTGCCAGCCGCGCGGCGACAAAAAGCGCCAGGACTAAAGCGACCGCGAGCAGCACGCCGTAGGTATAAACCGGATAACCCCAGATCTGGATAATTTCAGGATACATAACTTTTGTTAATTGCCGGCTGCCGTTTGCTCGCCGGTGTCGGGTTCGGCTTTATCTTTTTTCTTTCTATTTAAGAACATGTCCAGCAGCAGCAGTCCCGCGCCGAGGCAAATGGCCGCATCCGCCACGTTAAAGGTCGGGTAATGCCAGCCGCCGAATTGCACATCGATAAAATCGATGACAAACCCGAGCCTGATACGGTCGGTCAGATTCCCGATTATTCCGGCCAGCAGCAATGCGCAGGCGCCTAAGATCCGGTCATCGCTGCGCTTCGTCCGCCAGAAGAAGTATAAGACCGCCAGTGCCGCAATCAAAGCCAGCGCCGAGAGCGCCCAGCGCCCGGAGTCGCCGCCGTTCTGCAGTTGGCTGAAAGCCACGCCGTTGTTTTCCGCGTAATCGAAATTCAGAAAGCCCTGGATGACGGTGTAAGCTTCGCCGCTGAAACGAAGCTTTCGCGCCGCCCAGGCCTTACTGGACTGATCGATCAGCACGACCGCGCCGGCGGCCAGCAGGTAGCCGATCTTCCAAAGAAAAATGTTTCTATTCACTGGGTTTTGCCGGCGGGGCGCTCTTGGGCTCCGCGTAAAAAGTTTTGTTCACGATCTTCCACTCGCCGTCGATCTTGAGCAGAGACATATAATCGGTAAAAGTCACCGCCGGGTAATCCAGGGTGATCTTGGCGATGGCGGCATTTCCAGATATATCGATGGTGTCGATATTGCGTTTGCGCTGGGCCTCGTCGGGCGCGGGCGCGCCGCTAAAGCCGGAGGCGAATTCCTCGGCCGTGCGGGTCATCATTTTTCCGTCGCGATACCAGAAAAGTTTTGCATCGGGATGAAAAGCCTTGCGGACAAATTCGGCTTTGCCGGTGGCGTGCGCCTGAAGATAATTGTTAAGCGGAACCTTGACCGCTTCCATCTCGCGGCCCTGCGCTTCACTTTGACTGGAAACCGAAGCAAAGAAAATACCCGTGCCTAAAACTACTAACACTAAGATAAGAGCGCTTATTTTTTTCATAACTAATACTTCCTAATGATTTATTCCGTATAAGGAAAAATTGCTTTTGGCGCTTTGTGGTCTTTCCACCAGGTCAGATAACAAACGTCGGTACAGCCGATAGCGTAAGTTACCACCTTCCATCTACTGCCGGTCTTTTTTAGCAGCGCGAAAAAATTATCATCAAAAGCGCCGGCATCCACCGCCTCCCAGTATTTGGTATGGCGATATTTTGGCCGGCCGCCACTCTCGTTTTGCGGCTCACCGCTTAAGAATGCCCAGTTTCCTGACACGTTAAAATGTTCAACGTTAAAAACGATCTTTTGTTTCAGATCCTTTTCGATGGGTGAACGCAGCGCATCAAGAATAGCCTTACGCTCAGCCGAGCCTTTTCCCGGGGTGTGGATCTGGGCTGAGGTCGAAATGGTGAACGCGAAAATAAATAAAAGTGAGAACCACCCCGTCACGCTAACGCGTGCCACCCCTCCTTCGTAAGGAGGGGAGCTTAAAAAGCGACTCCAAACTCCCCTCCTTACGAAGGAGGGGTGCCCAAAGGGCGGGGTGGTTCTAATATGCTTTTTCATATGCTTATATCCCTACGGCTTTCTGTATCTCGGTCAGCGCTTCGACGCAGCGCTCACAGGCGGTCGGGTATTTTTCCGATTCGCCGACGCGCGTCGAGTAGTTCCAGCAGCGCTCGCATTTTTCGCCGTCGGCTTTTTTGATCTCGACCTTTAGCGCATCGCCCTGCACAAGTTCTACCTGCGAGACGATAAAAATATAACGCAATTGCCCGGCATATTTTTGCAGAAATTCAAAAGTATTTGTGTCAGCGGTTAAAACAACTTTCGCTTCTAATCCGGAACCGATCAGTTTTTCGTTACGCGATTCTTCGAGCGATTTCAACACCTCGTCGCGAACTTCAAAGATACGCTCCCAGTCAGCCAGTAATCCGGAATTCTCCGCTTCACTTGCTTTTGGAAACACCGCCAGATGAACCGAGCCCACATTCTGGCCCGGAAGATTTTCCCAGGCTTCATCCGAAGTGAAAGCCAGGATCGGCGACAGCAGGCGGCAAAGAGCATCGACCAGCCGGTGCAGAACTGTCTGGGCTGAGCGGCGCGCGAGCGATCTTGGCGCGGCGGTGTAAAGACGATCTTTGATGATGTCAAAATACCGCGCGGAGAGCGTGACGTTCATAAAATTCGTCAACTCTTTGGTTGCCGTCTGAAAATTGTAACCTTCATAGGCCGCTAAAACTTTCGCGGTGGCCGCGTCGAGCGAAGCCAGCGCCCACCGATCGAGCTCCTGCAGTTCATCAAAAGCAACACTGTCGCTTGCCGGGTGAAAGCCGTCGAGATTTCCCAGCGCATAGCGCAGCGTGTTGCGGATCTTACGGTAAGAATCGGCGATGCGTTTTAAGATGTCGTCCGATACGCGGACGTCCTCGGTCACGTCCATCGTCGATGCCCAGAGCCGCAGGATCTCAGCGCCGCTTTGTTTCATCACATCGTTGGGCGAGACGGCGTTGCCGCCCGATTTGTGCATCTGCTTGCCTTCGCCATCGACGACCCAGCCGTAGGTGACGATCTCTTTGTACGGCGCCTGATCATGCGCGGCCAGGCCGCACATCAAGCTGGAGTTAAACCAGCCGCGGAACTGGTCGCCGCCTTCAAGATAAACATCGGCGGGAAAATGCAGGTTGTCGCGCGTTTCCAGCACCGCCACGCAGGACGAACCGGAATCGAACCAAACGTCTAAGATATCGGTCTCTTTGGTAAAATCCGCACCGGCGCATTTCGGGCATTTGAATCCTGCGGGCAGCAGTTCCGAAGCCTCGCGGTTGTACCAGGCGTCGGCGGTTTCCTGCTGGAAGATATCGGCTACGTGGTCGATGATCTTCGGATCGGCGACGGCCTCGTCACAGCCTTTGCAATAGAAAACCGGGATCGGCACTCCCCACAAACGCTGGCGCGAAACGCACCAATCGGGGCGGCCTTTGAACATATTGCGCATACGGCTTTCGCCCCAGCCCGGATACCATTTGACCTTTTCAATCTCACGCAGCGCATTCGCGCGCAGCGACCCACGGTCGCCGTCCGCCGCATTTTCGTCCATCGAAATGAACCACTGCGGCGTAGCGCGAAAGATCACGGGGTTTTTACAGCGCCAGCAATGCGGATAGCGGTGCTGATAGTCTTCGGTAAAGAGCAGCATGCCGCTCTCTTTTAATAATTCGACGATCTTAGGATTCGCTTTAAAGATGTATTGGCCGGCAAAATGCTCGACCTCGGCAGTGAAAACACCGGCGTTATCGACCGGGCAATAGATCTCCAGCCCGTACTGTTTGCCGATGTAAAAATCGTCCGCGCCGTGGCCGGGAGCGGTGTGCACACAGCCGGTGCCGGATTTGGCGGAAGATTTACTCTCAAATTTTACGTCGAGTTCGACTTCGGCGTCGGCTTCGCCAAGCGTGACGTGCTCTCCATTCATCAGCAGTGAAGTGCGGTCGAGCCAGGCGTGTTTTGCTTCCATCCGGTCGAGCTTTTCGCCTTTGAAGCGCACGATCTCATTTGCTTCACCCAAACCGCAAAGATCGAGAAAACCTTTTGCCAGGTCGCTGGCGACAATATAAACCTCGCCATTTACTTCCAGCGCCGAGTAGTCGTATTTCGGATGGACCGCGATACCTAAGTTGGCGGGAAGCGTCCACGGAGTGGTGGTCCAGATAACGACAAAAACATTTTTGCCCGCCAGTTTTTCATCTATCTGCGCGGGGTCGCTTTTTAGGGGAAACTTCACATAGATCGAGGGACTGGTGTGTTCTTTGTATTCGACCTCGGCTTCGGCCAGGGCGGTCTGGTCGTGCATGCACCAATAGACCGGGCGCAGGCCTTTGTAGACATAGCCGCGCTCGATAAATTTGCCGAAAAGGCGCGCGGTCGCCGCTTCGTAATCATTGGACATCGTGAGGTAAGGATTTTCCCATTCGCCGAGGATGCCGAGCCGGGAAAAATCGCGCGTCTGGCCGTCCATTGCGTGTTCGGCGTGCTCGCGGCATAGACGGCGGAAGGTGTTCACCGGCAGGTCGTTCTTGTTCTTGTTTTTGGCGGCAAGCTTTTTCTCGACGTAGGTTTCGATCGGCAGCCCGTGACAGTCATAGCCCGGCACATAAGGCGCGTCAAAACCCATCATCGAACGCGATTTCACCACAAAATCTTTCAGAATTTTGTTGAGCGCGGTGCCGATGTGAATGTCGGAATTAGCGTAGGGCGGCCCATCGTGCAGGATAAATTTTTCCGCGCCTTTACGGGCTTCGGCGATGCGCTCGTAAAGCCCCATTTCTTTCCACTTGGCGAGGCGCGCAGGCTCGCTCTGCCCGAGATTGGCCTTCTGGGCAAAATTCGTTTTGGGTAGGTTAACCGTTTGTTTTAAGTCTAAAGGTTCAGTCATAAGATCAGTGATCAGCGGTCAGTGGCCGGATTGTTGGCAGCGCCTGCGTAAGCGGGTGCGTTTTTTCAGGCCTCTTAACCTGTTTTAAAGAAGAAATCTTAACATTTATCGGCTTAAAATTCCGAAATCTGCGTTCCAAAATCGAAAAGTCCCAGGCTTTTGTTCGGCCTGGGACTTTGAGCAAAGATCATCTTTGGCTCGGCTCGTTAAAGAGCGAAGTCCCTTTTGATAATAATGCTGATTATATTTAGGAAATCTTTCACAACCCTATTTATGCCAAAAATCGGGGAATTAGTCAAAAAGAAACGGTTTAGAGTTCAAACTTTAGTTTGTCTCGTTTTAAGATTAAGACAAACTAAAGTTTGAACTCTAAACCGTTTTATCGAACCGAAGCCCGGTTGCTACAGCTCTCGGTTCTGACGGAACGATTATGATCTTTTTCGAGAATAGGTCAGGTCGAAAGTGGTCGCCCAGGTTTTGCCGTCGTCGCTCGAATTTTCGCCGTGCTGGCGCACATCGCCGTTTGGCAATTTGCTAAAGGTCATTCTCGCCAGGGTCTTTTTACCATTCACAACTGAATCATTAACGAGCATCATCTTACCGTCTTTGAATTCGCCGATGTAGTGTGTGAAAGTGCCCTTGTCATCGACCCAGGTCTGATGCCACTTTTTGTCGTTGACGTCGAAAATATTAAAACTTTTACCGGTAGTGACAGGAGACGCCCAGTTTTCAAATATCACGCACGTGCCCAGGATCAACTGGATACTGCTGGAACCGGAAGGCACTCCCTGCGGATTCTTGGTGTCCCATTCGCCGATCCAGAAATCGAACTGGCGAAATTCCGGACTTGCCTTGCAGGGATTTACCGCCGCATCTTCTTTTTGCAGCAGGTCTTTAAAACGCTGCTCGGTTTTTATTGCGTCGAAATCTTTATCAATACTTAATGCTTCGGGCGAGATGCCGCCCAGCGTCAGGCTCTTGTCGAGCACTTCGTAAGCTTTTTCCTTATTGCCGGCGCGCGCATAGGCCTTTGCCAAAAACTGCGCGAAGATCGCGTTGGGCGAGATCGAAAATGCTTTTTCCAAATGCGCCACAGCCTCGGCGTTTTTATTTAAATTGAGCAGCGAATTGCCCGCGCGGTAATGCGCATTCGGATTACTAGGCTCCAGCTTGACGATATTTTCATAGGCATCGGACGCTTTTTGCCAATCCTGTGCCTGGTAAAACTTGTTTGCCTCGGCGCGCATTTCCTGTGTCACGGCGGACGCCGGCGCGGTTTGCGCGGAAATGGCTGTGATCATAAAAGACAGCAAAAGAAGGCTCAAACCGAACCTCGCCAAAATAGCTTTCATATTTCACCTCAAAGAAAATAACGTGGAACTGTAAGGTTAGATGTGGAAAGAGTTTAATGGTTGCTTGGGCCGATCGGGAAATCATCAGGGCAACCACCCACTAGCAGATATTTTAATCTTTTTTGAGTTGAACAACTTCAAAAAACTCGCTGAAGTCTTTCGGAAGCTGCATCGCCATAATTAATTTTTCGCAGAGTTTCTATGTGATTAATACGTGCTTCGGGGCGCAATTGAATGTCTTGCGAATGATCCAAAATTTAATGGACCAGTTGATTGACCCGGTCTTCGATCGTTGTTTTGATGGCGTTCAAATATTCCTCACTGTCGGCTTCAAAACGCAAGACGAGGATCGCTTGTGTGTTCGACGCCCGCACTAATCCCCATCCGTGCTCGAACAAAATACGCGCGCCGTCGATATCGATCACTTCGTTCGTTTGGCGAAATTCTTCCGTGATCGCTTTTACGACCCCGAATTTTTTTTCTTCGGCGCAGGGAACGCGCAGCTCAGGCGTGGAAAAAGTTTTGGGAAGGTCGGCGAGAAGTGCGGAAAGCGGCTTATCGGTATGAGACAAAATTTCCAACACGCGGGCGCCGGCATAGGTCGCATCGTCAAATCCCCAGAAGCGGTCGGCAAAGAAAATATGCCCGCTCATTTCTCCGGCCAGCGCGGCATTTGTTTCTTTCATTTTCGCCTTGATCAGCGAATGCCCTGCTTTCCACATCAGCGGTGTTCCGCCGTGTGTATTGATATCGTCAAAAAGTTTTTGCGAGCATTTAACCTCGGCGATGATGGTCGCGCCGGGGTTTTCTTTTAACAGCGCGCGGGAAAAAAGAACCATTAGTTCATCGCCCCAGAGAATTTCGCCTTTATCATTTACCACGCCAATGCGGTCGCCGTCGCCGTCAAACGCCAGCGCCAGATCGGCTTTATTTTCCCGCACGGCATTAACCGCGTCCTGCAAATTCTCCACCATCGTCGGATCGGGATGATGGTTGGGAAAAGTGCTGTCGGGTTCGCAAAACATCTCGATCAGGTCCATCCCGAGCGCCCGGTAGATCGGAACGGCGGTAACGCCGCCCATGCCGTTTCCGCCATCGACCACAACCTTTAATTTTCGCTCGCCGATCTGCAAGCGTTTTAAAATTTCCCGCTGATAATCTTCCAGAACATTTTCAGTTTCAACCTCGCCTGTACCATCCGCGAATTTTCCCGCCAGCGCTATCTCTTTTATTTCCTGAATTTGCGCACCATGGATGCTGTTTTTACCAAGGCTGATCTTAAAACCGTTATGGTTGGCGGGGTTGTGCGAACCGGTGATCATCACACCGCCATCGACGTCTTTGGTAAAAACCGCAAAGTACAAAACGGGCGTGGGCACGCGGCCGATATCGAGCACGTCACAGCCCGAGATATTCAAACCTTTCACTAGCAGATCGCGAAACACCGGCGAGCTTTCGCGCGCATCAAAACCGACGGCAATTCGCTTCGCATTGTTCTGCACGAAGAAAGTTCCTATCGCACGCGCAAGAAGCGCCACCGTTTCAACGTTCAGATCCGGGCCGACGATCCCGCGGATGTCATATTCTCTGAAAATGTTTTGATTCATTTATTGGGGCGCGGACGTCCCGTCCGCAAACGTCGCAAGCGACGTAAAGGTAACATTTAAAATCAATTTAGATCGTCTGCGACAATCTATGCGGACGAGCCGTCCGCTCCCAGTTTAGTGAAACAGCCCGCTCAGGCCGGTTAAGTTCCTTCCTTTAATTCCCCAGCGCAGGTTAAGCAGCATCTCGCCGTCTTTTTGAAAATATTTTACGCGGATCTTATGAAAACCTTTGGCCAGCGGGACATCGCCGGTCGAAGTTTTGCGCGTATGAATGCCATCGTTATCGACGACGGTTTGATCGTCGATCATCAGCACCGCGCCGTCATCGGAATCGATGGCAAAATCGTACAAGCCGTCTTCCGCAACTCTAATGTAAGCATCCCAGATCACGCCGAAATTTTCTTTTTCATTAAGCGGCCTGAGCGCGAAAGTTTTGGTCTCGCCTTTTAACGCCGGTTCGACGCCGTCCAATATCTGCACGCTATTAAAAGTTCCTTTATGGATCGAATAGGTCATTCCTTCGATCTTCGGATCGACAACGCTGGCGGGGAGCATCTTACGGTTGGTGATCACGGCCGAATACGTCGAGCTTTTTCGCCCGCTGCTTATCATCACGATGGTTTTTAAGACCGCGCTGCTGTTTGGCGTTAAAGAAATTTTTACCGGTGCGGTGTACAGGTTAGAAAACTCCGAGGGTTCGCTGCCGTCCAGCGTATAAAAGATCCGGCTTTCGGGGAGCGGACTTAGCGCGATCTCGGCCGAGGTTTGACCGCTGCTCAAGATCACATTCCTGAGCCCCTCCGGCTCGGGAATTCGATAGAGCACATTTTGTTTATCGAGACGCGCAAGCTGATATGGCAGCCGCTTGATAAAGTCTTTATAATCACGCACTTCGGCGCGAGACCAGACAGATTCGGCGAGCGCGAGCATACGCGGGAAAACCATGTACTCGACCTTGTCAGGATTTTTTATATACTCGGTCCAGAGGTTTCCCTGGCCGCCGATAATAAATTTGGCTTCGTCTTCGGAGAGCTCTTTTGGGACCGGGTCGAACGAATAAACCTTTTCCAACGGTAGATAGCCGCCGATGTTAAGCGGTTCGGTGCGCGGGTCGCCCTGCCCATAATCCAGGTAGGCAAAATCGGTCGGCGTCATGATCACATCATGTTTCGCTTTGGCGGCCTGGATACCGCCTTTGACGCCGCGCCAGGACATTATCGTCGCATTAGGCGCGACGCCGCCTTCGAGAATTTCATCCCAGCCGATCAGGCGTTTGCCTTTTGCATTCAGAAATTTTTCCATCCGGCGGATGAAATAACTCTGAACTTCGTGTTCGTCTTTCAATCCTTCAGTTCGCTTTAGCTCCTGCACCATCAGCGATTCTTTCCATTGATCGTACAGCACCTCATCTCCGCCTACGTGAATATAGGGCGAATCGGGAAAGAGGGTGATGACCTCGGTCAGCACATCTTCGAGAAATTTGAAGGTCGTTTCTTTCGGGCAGTAAGTTTGTTTAAAGATGCCCCAGGTAGTGGTCACTTCGTACTTGTCTTCCTTGCAAGCCAGCTCAGGATAAGCGGCGATCGCGGCGGCGGAATGCCCCGGCATTTCAATCTCCGGAACGGTAGTGATATGCAGCGCTTTGGCATAGGCGACGACCTCTTTTACCTGTTCCTGGGTGTAAAAACCGCCGTGCGGAAAATTGTCGCCGACATAAGGGTTGAGCTGGCGCTCTTTTACGGTTTCCTTACGCCAGGCGCCGACCTCGGTCAGTTTCGGATATTTTTTTATCTCGATGCGCCAGCCCTGGTCATCGGTCAGATGCCAGTGAAAATAATTGAATTTATACTGCGCCATCAGATCGAGATATTTTTTTAAGAAAGAGACAGGCGAAAAATGACGGCTGACATCGAGATGCATTCCGCGATAGCGAAAACGAGGCTCGTCGACTATGTCCACGGCGGGCAGTGTCGCTCTGCCATTTTTTATCTGCGCGGGCAGCATCTGCAGAAAACTCTGCAGCGCATAAAATGCTCCGGCGCCCCTGCCCGTCAGCAGAACGCCCTGCGGGACGACATAGATCCCATACGCCTCATCTTTTAATCCGGCGGGAACGATCGACTGAGATTCGATGACGATGGAATTTTGCTTATTTCGCGGAACACCGGCGGGCTGCGGCAGTTTGAAACCGTAATTTTTCTGCAGGTATTCGTTAAGCAATGCGGCGATCTTAAAGCCCGTTTCATCGTCGGCGATGATGCGCGTCTGCCGGTTCAGCTCAAATTTCGAATTAAGGTATTTGATGGACTTTGGTTTTGGTACGATGTCATATTGCGCGGATACACGCAGCCCGCCAAATGATGCGAACAACAAAAAGAAAACTAACAAGAGATTTATTTTTCTCATAAAATTGCGGTTTATTATGGAGCGCGGGCATCCTGCCCGCAACAAACGCGTAGCGTTTGAGCTCGCCGTCTAAAAGACAATATCCGAAAACATTAGCACGACCGGATCACACTTTGCGGGCAAGAGCCCCTAGCTCCATAATTACAAATTCTTACTGCGCACCCACTCACTTGCAACATCTTTAGGCGTTTTTTTATTTCCATCCACCTCGTAATTCATCCGCCGCATATCTTCGATCGATATAGCATTTTTTAATTTTTCGAAAACTTCGTTAAGAGTTTCTAAAACTTCGGTGCGGGCGATGAAAACGGTCTGATACGGCGGGAAATAATGCTTATCGTCTGCGAGTTGAAAGAGGTCGAGCGTAGCGATCAGGCCATCGGTTTCGTTGCCGGCGATCAGGTCCAGTTCCCGCGAAGCCAGCGCGCGGTAGGTGAGCGACAGGTCCATCTCTCGCGGCTGTTTGGCGAACTGAAATCCGTAAGCCTTAGAAAAACCGGGATAACCATCGGCCCGCGACATAAAGTCCTGCCCGAAACCCGCCTGCCAGGTTTTGGCGTGCGGCACGGCATCCGAGATAGTTTTTAAATTCAATTTTCGTGCTTCGTCGCCGCGCACCAGCACGGCAAAGCCGTTGCTAAAACCAAGCGGCGGGCTGACTGCCAAATTAAATTTTTCGGCGTATTCATTTTTTGTCTGGTCGTAAACCGCCTGGCTGTCGGTGATGGGGGCGTGTTTGAGAATAGCGGTATAAGCGGTGCCGGTGTATTCGGGGTAAACATCGACCTGCTTTGCCAAAAGGCCGTCGTGCGCGAGATTGCCGCCGAGTTCGAGCCTTCGCTCTACGGTGATGCCTCGTTTTTCCAGCATCTGCGCCAGGATCTCCGCCAGTATCACAGACTCGGTAAAGTCTTTTGACCCGACCGTTATTTTTTGTGCTGATGAGGAAGAAGATGTTTTAGACTGCCAAATACTTAGGCCGATCAAGACGGCGACCAGCAAAACGGCGGCTGCCAGAACGATCTTTCTCAAGATCGCCGCGGCGCCTTTGGCGGTTTTTTCCGGCGCAAACATCCGCGCGATCTGTTCCAGCGCAAAGTCGGCGATCAATGCCAGCAGCGCCGAAGATAACGCACCCGCGAGCAGCAAGTTGTTGTCGTTCTGCCGCAAACCCCGGAAGATATAGGTGCCCAGGCCGCCCGCGCCGACGGCCGCGGCTACGGTCGCCACGCCGACGGAGATCACCACCGCCACGCGCACGCCGGTCAGCATCACGTTCATCGCCAGCGGCAGCTCAACCTGCCAAAGTATCTGCCACTCGGTCATGCCCATCGCGACCGCCGCTTCGCGCACTTTCGGATCGACGCCGAGAATTCCCGTCACCGTATTGCGAATGATCGGAAGCAGCGCATAAAGCGCCAGCGCGATGATCGCCGTACGCGCTCCGATGCCGCCGATAAACGGAATGGGAATAAGCAGCCCGAAAAGCGCCAGGCTGGGCACGGTCTGCATGATATTGGCAAAACCCAGAATGGGTGTGCGCAGAGACTTGATACGGGTCAGCAAGATCCCCAGCGGCACGCCGATCACAACCGCCAGCCCGGTCGAGAGCGCGACCAATATCAGGTGCTCGCGGGTAAGAACGAGTAATTCCGCCCAGTTTTGTTGTATAAAGTCGAAAAATGTCATCGGACAGGCAAAATTGTAGCAGAAAAGACGTGAGGCAAAAGCAACTGGAGGCAAATTAGACCGCATCTCTTGACAAGGTCCGAGGAGTAAAATGAAAGATACGCAATTCAATATCAATAGCCTGCGGGTAGCGGCGCCGTGTTCGATGGGCTGGGAGAACATGGCCGGCGACGAGCGAAAGCGGTTTTGCTCGTCCTGTGAGCTGAATGTTTATAACATCTCGGAAATGACCGGGACGGAAGTGCGCGCGCTCATCGGCCGTTCGCCGGGCAGGATATGCGGCCGGATCTATCGCCGGTTTGACGGCACCGTTATTACCAGAGATTGCCCGACGGGCGTAAGGGCGCTGCGAAAACGCGCGGCACAATTTGCCGGCGCGGCTTTTTCTACCATCCTGGGGCTGTTTTCTGTGTCATTCGCTCAGACGACAGGAAACGAGGTAAATGGGGCGGTAGTGACAACGGCGCCCGAAACACAGACAGAAACACAGATAGAAGTAAAACTGCGAAACGAGCGTTCTACACTGCCCGTTGGCCACCGGGTTTTGACCGGAGTGATCTGGGGCCCGGCCGGCTCGGCCACTGCGGCCGCCGCCGGGGCTGAGGTGCTGCTTTTTCCGCAAAATTACAACGGCAGTTTTAACGACCTCATCAGAACGACGTCGGACGATAAAGGAAATTATATATTTGAAGGAATGCCGGCCGGTGTCTATCGCTTGCAGGTAACCTCAAAAGATTACAATTACGCTCATCTGCAGGACATTAACGTTGAGGATGGCGTGCAATTAACGATGGACGTGCGGCTTGCCCACCCCGTGGCTTTTATGGGCCTTATCGAACTTCCTAATGTCAGGCCGCAGGTCAAATGGGAGCCGGGCAAAACCGTCCTTACGCGCGAAGAACTCGACCGCATGCCAAAGCGAAATCTTTTCTGATCAGGTTCTTATTGTTTCCAGATATGCCCGCGCCAGAGAGTGGTCCGACTTTACAAAATTCTCCGGCGATTCCAGCACGACAATTTTTCCTTTTTCCATCAGCGCGATACGCGTGCCGAGCGTGAGGGCTTCGCGAAGGTCGTGGGTGACAAAGATCGCCGTTTTGTTCAGGCGTTTTACCAGCGCGGCAAATTCTTTTTGCAGATTGCTGCGTGTGATCGGGTCGAGCGCGCCGAAGGGTTCATCCAGTAAAAGCAATTCCGGGTCGGCCGCCAGTGCGCGGGCGACGCCGACGCGCTGCTGCTGCCCGCCGGAGAGCTCGCGCGGGAAACGCCTGCTGAATTTTTTTGGTTCGAGCCCGACCAGGTCGAGCAATTGTTCGGTGCGATAATGCGTTTTATCCGCGCTCCATTTCTCGAGCGAAGGCACCAGCGCGATATTTCGTTCGACCGTAAAATGCGGGAAAAGCCCGCCTTCCTGCAACACATAGCCCGTCCGGCGGCGCAGTTTTATCGGATCCCATTTGGCGGTGGCTTTGCCGTCGACCAACACTTCACCGCGGGTCGGTGTCAGCAGCCGGTTGATCATTTTCAATGTGGTAGTTTTACCGCAGCCCGATTCGCCCAGCAGCACAAGGGTCTCGCCGCGGCTCACCGAAAAACTCAGGCCGCTTAATATTTTCGTGCCGCCGATCTCGAAATCGACCTCGCGAAATTCGACGACGTTTTGAGACAGGTTTTTAGTTTGTACGGGCATTGCTCTTTATTTTAACCGGAAAGCTCCGCTTTCGGCGAATATAATCTCCGCTAAGCAACCGGAAAACTCTCAGGTCTCATCAGACGATATGATATGCAAAATTTCGACATCAACGATCTGAAAGTGGCAAAACCCTGCTCGGTGAGTTGGGAAAATATGAGCGGCGACGACCGGACGCGCTTTTGCAGCCTCTGCGAGCTGAACGTTTATAACATCTCGGAAATGACGGTGGCCGAAGTGCGAAGTTTGATCGGAACTTCCGGCGGGCGCGTTTGCGGGAGAATATACAAGCGAGCCGACGGAAGCGTGCTGACCCGTGATTGCCCGGTCGGACTACGTAAATACCGCAAGCAAGCGGCGAAGTATTACAGCGCAGCGCTGGGCGCGATATTAGGATTCTTTACAATCACTTTTGGCACTTCTGGCGCTTTCGGTCAAACTGAACCGGAAAAGAAAGATGACGAAGCCATCACCAAAAATGAGACGCTGAAGATCAGTAAAGTTAATGGCCCAGCCGTCATTAAAGGGAAGGTGACCGATCTCAACGGCGCCGTCGTTGTGGGGGCGGAAGTCGCCGTGCAAATAGAGGGTAAAAGCTATGTCTTCAGCATGACAGCCAAAACGAATGACGAAGGGGTGTATTTTTTCCCCTACCTCGAACCGGGAAGCCTGAACATTTCCGTACGCTCACCCGGATTTAAGCTCTATCAAAAGAAAGATCTGCTGGTAAATTTAAACGAGGAAGTAGAGTTGGATATTACTCTTTCAGCAGAATTTCTCATGGGAGTGATAGTAGAATCTGAAATTTCCGTTGATTCTCCGGTCGTGGCTCCGGCAACTATAGTTACTAAACGAAAGATAGATAAACTGCCATTTTAGCTCCCTAGTTACCGCCAAAATAGCTTATCAAGACATTTTTGCTAAAATTGTGTTATGGGTTTGTGGACACATTTAAAGCAAAAGCCTTCGAAAGAAGATCTGCAAAAAGCGCCTCTGCGCACTACGCCTGACATAATTTCGCCCGATCTCAAAGTATTATTTTGCGGCATTAATCCCGGCTTATATTCCGCCGCAACCGGCCATAATTTTGCGCGACCGGGAAATCGTTTTTGGAAAGCGCTGGAACGGGCCGGTTTTACTCCGCGCCGTTTTCATCCTTCGGAAGAACAGGAACTTTTAGAACTCGGCTACGGCATCACTAATTTTTGCAAACGCACAACTGCCACGGCCGCCGAACTCACCGACGACGAGCTGGTCGAAGGCGGTAAAGAGCTGGTAAAAAGAGTAAAAAAATATCGCCCGCAATTTTTGGCCGTGCTTGGTGTCACCGCCTATCGCAAGGCGTTCAAAAAACCAAAGGTCAGGCTCGGTTTGCAGGAAGAAAAAATAAATGATACCAAGATATGGATCTTGCCGAGCCCCAGCGGGCTGAATGCGCATTATCAACTGCCGGACCTGATCGAGCTTTTCAGCGAACTGCGGCAGCAATTTTAACGTAGTTATAAAAGCATTCTATGACTCTAGATAAAACCAAAATTTTTATGATGAAATATAAAAGCTTGCTGTCTTTGATGATTATCCTGCCGGTACTTCTGGCCGGATCGGTATTCGCGCAAAAAAAGCCGGATGTAAAAACCGAGGCCGCATTGATATCCGTGGCCAAGCAGATGGTCGATGCGCAGAGCACTTTTGATATAGCGGCGCTGGGAAAACTTACGACGGCGGATTACATCGAGATCTCGCCGCTCGGCGAATTTGACCCGCGCGAAAAAATGCTCGGCTTTTACAAACCGGAATTAAAGCCGAAGAACATGGAAATTAAAAACGACGCCGACGAATTTTCCATTCGCGATTACGGCAAGTTTGCGATAGTGATAGTACGGCTTAACTTTCTGATCATGACGGAGGGCAAAACGGCCCCGCCGCGCAGTATGCGCGCGACGTATGTTTGCCGCAAAGAAAAAGGCGCGTGGAAGATCGCCTCGGCACATTACACCGGCATCCGTCCGCCGGCGGCTGCGCCCGCAAAATAAATAGGAGAAGATCTTTTTGTGAAAAAACTTTTAGCACTCATCTTTTTACCCGCGGTTTTATCTATTGCGTGTTCATCGGCCGGCGTTGCCAACCAGGCAAGCAATGCAAACACGGCGACAGAGGCGCCGTCCTCAGCGGCTGCGGTGAACGATCAGGGCCCGGCTGCTTCAGGAGCGCTGCCCACCGCGCCCGATGCAATGGTCGCCGATCTTTATAAACAGCACGACGCGCATAAAAGCCCTTTTTTCCAATCGAAAAACCGCGCGCTGGTGGATAAATATTTCACGAAAGCGACCGCCGATCTGATCTGGAAAGACGCGACGCGAAAGAATCAAAATGAGGTCGGCGTGCTCGACGGCGATCCGCTCTACAACGCGCAGGATATCGACATCAAAAACTTTAAGGTCGGTGCAGCCGATGTTAAAGGCGACAAGGCGACGGTCATCGTTACCTTCGATAATTTCGGCCAGAAACAAAAGCTAAAATTTTTGCTGGTTCAGGAAAAAGGCGCCCATGAAAAAGGGTGGAAGATAAACGATATCGATTACGGCGAAGCGGGCACGCTGGTCAAATGGCTCAGGGACGAATACTCCGGCAAGGCCGAAATGGCGCCCGATAACCGCTTCGAAGGCAAATACCAGGTTGGCGATACCACCTGCACGGTCAAAGCGATAAAGATGGCCTTTGAAGTTCGCTGGGCAAAAGGCTCCGGTGTGGAGACATTTTATGCCAACGACGACGAAAGCAACCCTTCGTTTTCCAGCGAGAATAAAGACGGCGGATTTGAGAACACCTTCGCCTTTGACGACGATACCTACAACACCGGCAAATTCCTGCGCGCCGACGGCAAGGAGCTTCCGATCAAGCGGGTGAAGTAATTATTCCCACTCGATGGTGCCGGGGGGTTTTGAGGTGATGTCATAGACGACACGGTTGATGCCGCGGACTTCGCTGGTGATGCGCGAGGAAACACGCGCCAAAAAATCGTGAGGCAGGCGGGCCCAGTCGGCGGTCATACCGTCAGTGCTGGTGACGGCGCGGATGGCGATCATGCGTTCGTAGGTGCGAAAATCGCCCATTACGCCGACCGTCTCGATCGGCAGCAAGACGGGAAACGCCTGCCAGACGTCGTGATAAAGGCCAAACTCATGAAGCTCCTCATTAAAGATGCGGTTGGCGGCCTGCAGCAGCTTAACTTTTTCTTCCGTTATCTCGCCTAAAATTCTGACCGCGAGGCCGGGCCCCGGAAACGGGTGGCGGGTGAGAATTTCTTCCGGAACATGCAGATCTTTTCCGATGCGGCGCACTTCATCTTTAAAAAGTTCACGCAGCGGTTCGATCAGTTTCAGATTCATTTTCTCCGGCAGCCCGCCGACGTTGTGATGCGTCTTGATCGTGACGCTCGCCCCGCGAAGCGAGACGGATTCGATCACGTCCGGGTACAAGGTGCCCTGCACCAGCCACTTTGCACCTGCAGAATTGGGCCCAAGCTTTTTCGCTTCGCGTTCAAAAATTTCGATAAAGAGATTGCCGATGATCTTGCGCTTTTTTTCCGGTTCGGTCACGTTTGCTAACGCCGCGTAAAATTCACGGGAAGCATCGACGCCGATCACTTTCAAGTGCATCGTGTCTTTAAAAAGTTTTAGCGTGGTTTCAAATTCGTCCGCGCGCAGCAATCCGTTATCGACAAAGATACAGGTTTGCCGATCGCCCACGGCTTCGTGTACCAGCGCGGCCGCGACGGTCGAATCGACCCCGCCGGAAAGCCCGCACAGCACCAGATCGTCAGGGCCCACCAGAGCTTTAATTCTTTCTATGTCTTCGGTAATAAAGCTGGCGGACGTCCAATCGCCTTTGCAGGAGCAGACGCCAAAAACGAAATTGCTCAAGATCTCTTTACCGCGCGGCGTGTGAGAAACCTCGGGGTGAAACTGAACGGCGTAAAGGTTCGCTTCGCTGTTTTCAATGGCGGTGATGACATCGCCACCTATCCCGGTCGTTGCGGTAGTATGAAACCCGGCGGGCAAACTGGTCACATGATCGCCGTGGCTCATCCACACGTCGAGCTCTTTTTCCAAATTACAAAAAATATTTGAATCGCCGTTTAAGACCTGGAGCCGGGCGTGGCCGTATTCGCGCTTTTCAGCCGGCTTTGATTCACCGCCCAGCCGCGCCGCCATCAATCCCATGCCATAGCAAATACCGAGGATCGGCGCTCTCACCCGGTCGAAAAAATCTTCGCTTACAGTTGGCGCGTCCTCTTCATACACGCTCGAAGGGCCGCCGGAAAGTATGACGCCTTTCGGTTTTCTTTCAATTATTTTGTCCAGGGGGTAGTGAAAGGGGACGATCTCACAATAAACGCCGAGCTCGCGCACCCGCCGCGCGATAAGCTGCGTGTACTGCGAACCGAAATCGAGAATAAGGATGAGTTCGTGCTGCAAAAGAGAATCTCCGGTTAAATTATAAAAAGAGATTATACGTTGGCTTGGCAAGAGGTTCAAAAGGGGATTTAAATAGCCCGGCCATTTATGGCCGGGTAAAGGTTAATTAAATAATAGTACGGAGTCCAAAAGTGGGAGACTTTTGGACTCCGCCCGTGTTGATAAAACTCGTAACCCCGCGCTAAAGCACGGGGCTATTTTCATTTGTCCGCTACGCGGACTCTGATTACTTCTTCTTTACATGCCTTACCGAGGCCGCGATCAATTCTTTCAGTACTTTCATATCGACGTCCGAAAGGCGTTTGATATAGAGGCAGCCTTTGCCGGTGGAGTGTTTGCCGAGTTTGTCGAGCAATTTTTGCTGTTCGGCGGAGCCGTCCACTACGTAAAGGGTCAGGTTTTGCTTACGCGGCGAGAAGGCGAGCTGCATCCAGTCCATTTCGCGCCCGTCGGGATATTTGTACTTGCTTGAGCCGAAACCGACGATGGCCGGGCCCCACATTTTGGGCTCGGCTTTGGTGGCTTTACGCATCATTTCCGCTACGGCAAAGGCGTCCGTGCGTTTCTGCTCATCCTCGATGGCGTTAAGAAAATCTTCGACACTGGCTTCGGTTTTTTTGGTTTGCAATTCGTATTTGGCCATAAAATTTCCTAGGGCTTTTTAATTTCGGCTGGAGTTGCCGCCGGCGCTTCAGGTTTTTCCAGCACCGCGTTGATATTCGGCGCGCTGTCGGGTTCGATCTTCATTTTTCTTTCCCAGGCGGTATAACCGCTGCGCGAGATCTTGATCGTATGTTCGCCCGGCGCCAGGCTGATCTTCGAAGGCGTACTGCCGACAAAATCGCCATCGACATAAATATCGGCCCCGCCCGGTTCGGAACTAAATTGGACTCCTACTTTCACCTCTTCTTTCACGGCTTCTTTTACAGAGAGGGCAGCCGCCTCGGCATAGACCGGCGTGAAATCGAAATGTTCTTTGAGCATCGCCAGTATTTCGCTGGTGAAAATGGCAAAGTTCAAGCCTTCTTTACCCGAGGCGCCCATGGTATTGACGCCGACCACTTCGCCGTAAGTGTTAAGCAGCGGGCCGCCGCTGTTGCCGGGATTGATCGCTACATCGGTCTGCACCATCAAGCCTTCGTCGTCCATCTGGCGAAAAGAGCTGATGATGCCTTTGGTGACCGTGTTTTGCAGCGACACGCCGCCCACGCCGGGCGAGCCGATCGCGACCACGTCCGCGCCGACATTTACATACGCCGGATTGGTCAGCGGGATGAACGGGAAATTGGCCGTGTCTATTTTGATCAGCGCCAGGTCTTTGGTCGGATGTATGTAGACGGATTTGCTCGGGATCGTCTCGCCCTTGGAAGTGACGATCGACACATTCTGAAACGCTTCTACCACGTGTCTGTTGGTAACGATGATGCCGGTATTAAGAATACAAAAACCGCTGCCGGTGCCGTTGGGCGTTTTTACGGTCACCACCGCCGGCAAAGATCTGCTGACTAATTCTTCGGTCGAGACCGGCGGGCGGGTGGGCTTAGGCGGCGCCACGTTACCGCCGTCCGGATTTCTCAGCGCGAAAGGATTGGTGCCGAGAAACTCTCCGATCTTTTCCAGCTTGATATGAAATTCCGGCTGGCTTACCACAAAGTAATCGAACCAATTCGAACTATCGAGGCTGACCCAGCGAAAAGGCCCTTTGGTAACCACGATCGTTTTCGAAACATAACCTTCCTTGGAAATCGTCATCGTAACGTGGCGGATAAAACGGGTGGAATAGGCGAAACGAGGGCCGTAATAAAAATAAACGTATTTAACCTGTTCGGTGTACGGAGTAGGGCCGAGCGTTTTGCCGTCCCAGACGACGGCCGCGCCCGGCGGGTCGGAAGTAATGACCAGCTTTGACCATCTCTCGGCCTCTTTTTTTTCATTTTCCTTGCGTTCACGTTTTTCTCGTTCCCGGGTCTCTTTATCGGCCTTTTTATCCTGCTGCGCTGCCACGGTTAAGGAAAGTGACAGGCAAAATAGCAACGAAAGAAACGAAAGAATTGTGAAACTCGACAGGCGTTTCATAACACGGCTCCAAACAGATTTGAGAATTAAGTATTGCTGGGCGAGGGTAGTATAAACTCGACCCTTGCTTTCGGTCAATCATTTTGTGATGTCGCAAATAAGCCGCCTTTTTTTGGCGGAGGCGTGTGGGAATCGAACCCACCTGAGCCTGCTCTCACAGTCTCACAGACGGTTTTGAAGACCGCGCCATTCACCAGAACAGATGCGCCTCCCGCTTGTTTGGTTTCATAAAAGTAGATTTGAACTGAAATTGTGTCAAGCTCGATTTTAGATTGCGGATTTTAGATTTTGGATTATAATCGGGAATAATTTTTCGTAATAGCTCCCACTATGAACGAACAAGAATTTAAATACAGGATCAAGAATCTTGCCTTGCGAACAATTCGCCTGGTCGAATCTCTCCCTTTAAATACGTCTACAAACATCTTAGGTAAACAACTTTTACGCTCGGCTACTTCGGTGGGAGCAAATTATCGTGCCGCTTGCCGGGCAAAATCCATCGCGGACATGATAAACAAATTGAGCATCGTCGAAGAGGAAGCCGATGAAAGCATGCATTGGTTGGAATTACTTATCGAGGCCGGTCTCGTAAAAGAAGAAAGACTCGCGGAATTGAAAAAAGACTTCGACGAAATCGTAGCAATGATCGTTGCATCGATCAAGACCTTAAGATCAAAGAAATCCAAAATCCAAGATCACAAATCTAAAATCGAAGCATGAAAACATGGATCTCTCTCAACATGACTCCCGGTGTCGGGCCGCGTGTAGCAACGAAGTTACTCGAGCGTTTTGGCTCGGCGGAGGCCGTTTTTGGAGCGCGGCGCAGCGAGCTTGAATCTCTGCGTCTGCGGCCGGAAACGGTTGAAAGCATCATCAGAAAAGAGTTTCACGATAAGGCCGCCGAAGAGCTGGACACGCTGCGTGAGATGGGCGGCGATGTGCTGGTGCTCGATGATGGAACGTACCCGGCGCTACTGCGCGAAACGGCAGACCCGCCGATAGTTTTATACGTAAAAGGCGCGTGGCAGGAATGTCTCGAAGCGCCGTGTGTTGCTATCGTCGGCTCTCGGCGCTGCTCGACATACGGGCAAAACGCGGCCGAAATGCTCAGCAAAGATCTTGCCGTGCGCGGTGTAACGGTGGTGTCCGGATTTGCGCGGGGAATAGATGCGGCGGCGCATCGCGGAGCATTAGCTGTGGGGGTAGGAGGCGGCCGGACAGTAGCCGTGATGGGTACCGGCCTGGACATGATCTACCCGAAAGAGCACCGCAAACTAGCCGAAGAAATTCTCGGCGGAGGCGGAGCGCTGGTCACGCAATTTCCGCTCGGCACACCGCCGCTCAAAGATAATTTTCCTTACCGCAACCGCATCATCAGCGGATTAAGCCTGGGCGTGTTGGTGGTGGAAGCGACCGACCGCAGCGGCTCGCTGATCACGGCGCGCCTGGCGATGGAACAGAACCGTGAGGTTTATGCCGTGCCGGGAAATATCACGTCGGCGAATTCATACGGTTCTAATTTTTTGATAAAGAGTGCGGGCGCAAAACTCGTCCAGCAATGGCAGGACGTCGTTGCCGAATTTCCCAAAGAGATCGCTGCGGCAATACTTCCCCCGCCCCTTGATAAGCAGTCGAAAAGCGAGAATGGCGGCATTCCCGTGCAAGCCGAACTCCGTCCGGTGGACCTGGATAAGGTTGAAGCGCAGGTGTGGTCACTGCTTGCGCCCGACGCCGCTGTGCATATCGATACGCTGCTTGAGCAAAGCGGTCTTCCGATCACTGATGTAACCAATGCTTTGGTGGCGATGGAAATGCGCGATCTGATTAGAGCGCTGCCGGGCAGGCATTTTGCCAAAAAACTTTGATCGACAATGAAATTAAAAGGCGGCGGACGGTAAGGCCGCCCGCTAACCGGTTTTCTATTTAAAGTAGAGTTTCAGAACAAAGTCGGCACCGATGGCGCCGCCCGGCCCGTTTCCAGACCACCAGACATCGACCCGATAGGCACCCGGCGGTATATCGTGTTTACCGTCTCCCACCTTTTGAAAGAAGTTCGACGCAAGTGTATCGGCGTCGTATTCCGCTGATAAAACACGGCCGAGCCGTTACTCGAACCGTACGGGCGCTCGAAATGTCCGATCATATGCCGCAGCCCTCCATTTACCGGCGTCAGTGTAACCTGGAAAAGTGTCAAAAGTCCGACCCGGCGCTGCGGACGGCAGGCGCGAAAAACTTTTTGGCGATCTGAAGGCTTTGCCGCTTCTTTGGGCCTAAGCCTTCTAACTCTCCTTGAGCCGGGGCGCTTTTACGATCACTTCCAGATCATCGTCTCTTTCAGTATCTTCGGGCAAGACGATTGAAAGTATTAACCTGCCTTCGTTTTTTAGCTTACCCTTGGTCGGAACGATAAACGTTCCGGAGTTGTCGGAAGGAAAGAGGCTGAAGGTTCCAAGGAATGTTTTTTCATCCGCCGTTTCGTAATAAACCTCAAACCTCAACGGATGCAATTTAGGATTAGTTACTTTAGCAACCTCTACTTCGACAAATTTATAGTTTTGCGGCGACGTGAGATCGCGATCCATCGGCTGGTAAACGGTCCTGGTTTTAAAATTCAAGGTCATTTCCTTGCTGCCCTTTGCCAGATCTACGGTGCTTGCCGCATTTTTTCCGCCACATGCGTAGCTAAAAAAAACCAAACAAAGTAACAGGCAAACGGCTCCATTTGTTTTAAACGCATGCATGGTTTTCTCCTGCATTAAAATTTCCCGGCTTTCTTAGGCCTTATTGGGTCTTAACAATTACCGGTGTAATTATTATCTCAAGTTTCTCAAGAATAATCTCAAGATCTTGTTTGGCAAGCTGCCCTGAAACGGGAACCGCCACTAAATGCACCGAAACCGGCGTTTTATCGGTCAATTCTTGGCTCTGTTTCAATTTTTGCAGCGTGTCGGTAATATTCACCAGAAAATACGGCTTATGCTCATGCTGCGCGCCCTCGACGTGCGTGCCGAAAAACGCAAAGCTTCCGGCGTAGTGCTGATCGTCGGTAGACGTGTTGGCATTGGCGCTCGGCATATTTATGAACACCCTGACAAAGAAGTCGCTGGCGGCCGGCAGTTGAGCAAACTCGATACTGGCGAATATTCTCTCTTGCTCCTTATTACTATTTATCAGTGCCGTTACGTCGGCCGGTTTCATTTTCGTGGTCGTGGAAAATGTCCGCTCGGGGCGTAAGGCGGTCTTGTCGGCGATCGGGAACCGCTGTTTAACATCGAATTTTACCTCGGCGCCCGCCTTGATCCTTTGCTCCAATTTGACGAACTCTTCCGCCGTGGCCGCTGCCTTGGCCGCCGCGCTGCCGATAGCGCTGCTTTCAAATTGATAGCTGATCAAAGGCATTAACGTGGTCGCGCCCGCGGTCACGTTCACGGGATTTCCCGTCGCATCGACAAAGTGATTCCACGAAGTGTTGGCCCAGGCGGCATCGTTGGTGGTGTTATTGCCGAGATCGGTATTCCATTTGTACCAGCAATAATCGATCATATTATGATGCGTCCAGAATAGCGGATCTCCGGCCGAGCCGGTGCTTCCCATGGTACCGCCGATAGCCGTGTGGCCGGTGTTATGCGGCGAGCCTTCGAGCTGCGTGCTGAAGGTAAAGAAATTAGAGTCACTAAAGATCGTATCCAGGTTAGACGTGGAAAAGGCCGGATTGCCCGCCACGGTCGTATTCGTCCGAGCCATAAAAAGAGGACTGGCCGGATCGGTTAAAGCGGTATGAAGCACCGGATCCTGGTTCCAGTTCCAGTAGGGCAATCCGAAATTTTTGTTACCGGTCAATTCCTGGCATATTCTTTCAAAATAAACCAAATAGGCCCGGTGCCAGGAGAAAAAGTGGTTAGTACCGTGTTGGCAAAAATTAAAACCCCCGGCGATGGTGCCGTGTATCGCGGCCTGATTGGCATAACTCCGCGGGTCGCCGGCCGGCAGCGCTTTCATAAGCGTTACGGCCTGCTTGTAGGTGGCTATATCTGCGTCCACTTCCGGTGAGCCGGTCCGCAGCCGCCGCCGGGTAGGCCGGTTTTGAACTTGCTGGCAAAATTTTTCGCAGCCTCCGAGCATTCCCATTATTAAGGTCATGCTGACAAAACCGACGCCTTTGACGAAAGCCCTTCTGCTTACATTTCCTGTATCTTTTGTTGAGAGTAGATCTTCCATTCTGGATATTCTCCTTTTTGTAAAGTGGGATATGGAAAGCCAAAATTTAAAAAGCAGACAAATTTATCTGGCAGCCTTTATCATTAATGACTTTTACAGGGATTTTGTTTCGCTTTTAAACGAAGAGCGGGACTGCAGCGACGTTAGGATCTTTTGCAAGGGATAGTGGGAACAGTGTAGGCGCGATCACGGTGAGAGTCAATAAAATTAATTTGCGGGTAGTATTTTTTACGCTGTTTAATTCTGCGGCGGACGGCAGAGGCCGCCCACCGCTATCATTTATCTATCTAAAATAGAGTTTCAAAACAAAGTCCATGGCGAGGGCGCCACCGGGACCGTTTCCTGCCCACCAGACATCAACGTAGTAATCGCCCGGGGGAAGTTCGTGCGGGCCTGTTCCCACTCTTTGGAAAAAGTTTCCGGCGATCATATCGACATCGCGCTCCGCCTCTTCCGCTATGGCCGGGCCATTGGGGGTGCCGTAGGGGTTCTCGTAGTGTCCGACCATATGACGCGGCATGCCGCCGGCTACTGCCGGTGTAAGCGAAACCTGGAACAAAGCCAGGGGCGCAACACCGTAAGTTTGCTCGCCGCCGACAATGGCGCTGAAATGAGCATTCAGGCACACGCCCTCTACGAGCCGTACTTTGGTGGAGAGGACCGGGGTTTTATCGAAACCACCGCCTTCACCGCCGCCCGGGAGGGTGAAATAATCTGCCGGCGTAAACTTCAGACCTTCGAACGCAACATCGAGTACCCGGCTAACAGGACCGGTACACTCCAGCACTTCGGGCGCCGGCGCCGGGATAGGCGCAGACGCTTTTGATGTTTTGCCGCTCTTAGCTTCCGCTTTAGCCTTATCGACAGCTTCCTTCGGAATGAACTGACCTTGAGCAAACACCGTGTGGACGGAGCTCGTTAAAACCATAGCCGCGATCAGGCCAAGCAACGAAAATACATTTCTACTGTGTTTCATTGTAAATTTAAATCCTTCCTGCAGTGACCAATTACAGGGATGCGGTACCGCGTCAGTGTGGTAAGACGCTATGGGAAAAGCCGGCAGAACTTGCGTCTGGGAGATTGTGACGGCTTCAGAGTACGGGGTTCTCTAATAGGAAATGACTCATTTCGCTAAACGTTACATCGCTAACAAAGATAGATGCGCCGCCCGCGAAAAAAAATGCCGTTTTCGTTCATTTTGACCTAAAAATTCCTTTAAAACGCGCCGGAAGTGGATTAATATAAGAAAAGATTTTGCGTTTTTACCCTTTGTTTATAGGTGTAAAACGAATTTTATCTGATGACATAAAAAGAGTTGTTGACATAAACCGGGGAAAAATTAGATAATCATAAAAGCGTTCCCTTCGCCAGGGGGGAATTGACACTACGAACTAGACATATCTTATTTGAGCCAACCTAATTTTACCCCCCAACCGGGTTTGTATCTTTAACGGAGGATTTCATTGTGAACAGTGAAGAAATTGAAGTCAGCTTGAAAGCCGAATTCGAAAGCTATCTGAAAGAAGTAACAGAGGGCTTTAAGGAAAAACTATCTCAGCTTCAAGCAAAGATCGATGAAGAGATCGACCGGCATAAAGAAGAATTCGCCAAAGTTTTCAGCGAAGCTGGCGAACATTTTGATGCCCGTGGTGCGGTAAAACCCGCATTTGCCGATATCGTCGCCGAGCATTTAAAGTTGGCGCGTGACGAAGGCGCGCAGATCTCTGCCAATGCTTTTGCCGAAGCGGAAAAGTATGAAAAAGAGCACGCCCAGCCGGTAGAAGCCGCGCCCGTCATGACGGGCAGTATGTCCGGCCTGCGCGACGCTATCAGAGACGTCAGCGAAAAAGGATCTCAGGTCGAAATCCTCAAGGCATTGATCGGCCATGCGGCCGAATTTGCTCCGCGCGGTGCGTTTTTCGTTCTCAAGAACGAACGCTTTGGCGGCTGGAGAACTTTCGGTACATCCGATGAGGCTGACGAAGCGGTCAAGCATGTTTCTTTTTCAATTTCCGACCCGAGCGTCATTAATGAAGCCGTTAAAGACAATGCGGTCAAAGAATCTTCATTTGGCGAATATGCCGAAGACAATGAATTTTTGAGCCTGGTCGAGTTTGGCGAACCGGAAAAGATGTACGCGGTGCCGCTCGTGGTACGCGGACGCAGTGTCGCGGTCCTTTACGCCGATTCAGGCGTGGAAAATAAACCGGTAAACGTAGATGCGCTGGATACGCTGGTGCAAGTTGCCAGCCTGCGTGTCGAATTGCTGGCCTCGCTTAAAGGCACAACCGAACCGGCCCCTGAAACTGCAGAAACCGCTGCTCCGGCCGAAGAGCCTGCTTACACGGCAGAGACTCCGCAGTACGAAGAAGCGCATTCATACGAAGAGGTCCATGAAGAAGAACCGGTAGATCAGTACCAGGCCGTGGAACCCGAAGTTTATGCGGCCCCGATCGAGCAGCCGGTCGAAACTTTTTACGAAGAAACTCCGGCGCCTTCCATGGAAGCCGAAGAAGCGGTCGAGGAAGTAGAAGAAGCGCCGCAGGCCGAATGGCAGCCGGTAAGCGATTCATTCGAAGTGAGTGAAGAGCCGGCCGTAGAAGTTGCCGAAGTGGAAGAAGCTGCTTCAACCAACGGTTACGACTTCCAGACGGATTACAAGGAAGACCCGGTACCGGAATTCGAAACTCAGAAGTTTGAGCCGCAGAAATTTGAGCCCCAGAAATTTGAGGTTGAACCGAGCTACGAAGCTTCTCCGGCACCGTCCTTTGAAGGTTTTGCTCCCGTTACGGAAGCTCCTTCGTTCGGCAAGGAAGCCTCTTTTGAATCATTCAAGGCCGAGCCTTCGGTCGACAGCATGATGCCCACGGAAACAGCGGTCACGACCGAGGTCGTCCAACCGGTGTCAACCCCGGTGCGCAGCCGCCTCAGTGAACGCAACGTCGATCTTCCGATCGAAGTAAGCGACGAAGAACGCCGTCTGCATAACGATGCGCGCCGTTTTGCCCGCCTGCTGGTTTCGGAGATCAAACTTTATAACGAGCAGAAGGTTAAAGAAGGCCGTGAGAATGGCGATATCTACAACCGTCTGCAGGAAGCGGTCGACCGTTCGCGTGAGATGTATGACAAACGCGTACAGCCCGCCGTGGCCGGACGTTTCGATTACTTCCACTATGAGCTGGTCAATGCTCTGGCGGAAGGCGACGAAGGCAGACTGGGCAGCAATTACCCCGGCGCCAGCGTCTAAACTTTTATCAGTCAGCTTAGGAACTAAAAGCCGTTGGAAGAAATTCCAGCGGCTTTTTGTTTTATGGAGCGCCGAATTCATTCGGCACGAGTCTAGAGTTATGCTTGGGCATGAACTGGGTGGCTAACCCCAGTCACTGAGTTCCCGGTCCGACACCCGAACGCTTGCGCGTCCGTTACCGAATGAATTCGGCGCTCCTCGCTACGTACTTGTCAAACCGCACGCTCTACCGCAGAATTCTTGTGTGAAAAACACTCTGCGGATCACTGAGATGTTTCTCTCTATTCAGGGAGAGTCAACGCATGCCGGGCGGACGTGTGCTTTTGTGCGGCTGACCGGCTGCCCGATGCGCTGTGTCTGGTGCGACAGCGAATACACCTTTACCGGCGGAGAAACAAAAACTTTTGATGAGATCTTTGCGCAGTTGGAAACGTGGAATTGTTCGCTGGTCGAGGTCACCGGCGGCGAACCGCTGGCGCAGAAAAATGTGTTTGAATTTATTTCGCTGCTGTGCGGCAAAGGCTATGAGGTCCTGATCGAAACCGGCGGATTTGTCTCTACTGAAAAGGTCGATGAAAGAGCGCAGATAATTTTGGACGTGAAGTGCCCGACTTCCGGTGAAGCGGAACGTAATCGATGGGAAAATCTCGCGCTGCTGCGTCCGGAAAAAGATGAAGTAAAATTCGTCATCGCCGATAAAAGCGATTGGGAGTTCACGGCCGACATCGTTAAAAAATACGAACTCGAAAAACACACGCGGGCAATTTTGATCTCGCCCGTTTTTGGGCAGACCGATCTCTCAGAAGTCGCCGGCTGGATCACCGAAAGCGGATTGCCGGTAAGATTAAATTTGCAATTGCACAAATACATTTGGGGGGCCGATGCCAGAGGGGTTTGAAAATTCAAAGGGCCCAAATATTTGCGCTGTTTGTCTGGTTTCGGGCGGGATGGATTCGTGCGTGACCGCGGCCATGGCCAAACGCGACGGCTTTGAACCGGCTTTTTTACACGTCTCTTACGGCCAGATCACCGAAGCTCGTGAGCGCCGTGCGTTTGAAGAGATCGCGGATTTTTACGGCGTCGATAGAGGGTCAAAACGCCTTGCGGTTTCGATCGAACACCTGGCTAAGATCGGCGGCTCATCGCTCACCGATAAAGCGATCCCGGTGGCCGGGGCAGATATCGATTCGGAAGATATCCCTACCAGCTATGTGCCGTTTCGCAATGCGCACCTGCTGGCGATCGCTGCCAGTTGGGCAGAGGTTATCGGTGCGGAAAGGATCTACATCGGCGCGGTAGCGGAAGATTCCAGCGGCTACCCTGACTGCCGGCCCGAATTTTTCGCGGCCTTTAATAAAAGTATCGAAACCGGTACGCGGCCGGAAACAAAGATCGAAATATTTACGCCGATCATAAATTTGCGAAAGTCCGAGATCGTAGGTATGGGACTTATGCTTGGCGCTCCGCTGCATTTGACGTGGTCATGCTACCAGGAGAGCGAGGCCGCGTGCGGAAAATGCGACTCCTGCGCGCTGCGGTTGCGGGGGTTTCGTGAGGCCGGGGTCGAAGACCCGATACCTTATATGTAGCGCTGGCGTTACTTGAACAGTTTAGCAGTTACATTTTCTATAATTTTGAGTTAAAATTTCAATATCTAACAACTAATATCCCGCCCGCGACATCTTAAGCGGGGAAGAAAAGTTGTCCCTGAATATAGTGGAGGAAGTTAAATGCATCGTAAAAGTTTAATAACAAGCCTATTTATTATTGCTGTGGTTCTTGCGGCCAGTATCGGTGTTTCGGCGCAGGCGTTTATCGCCCGGGGCAAGGTCGAAATGCGGCAGGCGGACGGAACGTATGCTCCTGTTGAGGGCGCGGTGATCGACGTTTTCCGTACCGACATCAGCCTTAAAGGCATTTCTGCCAAGACCAATAAAAAAGGCGAATACAATATTGCCGGGCTTACCTTCGGCGGAGTTTTCATATTTGCCGCCAGCGCACCCGGCGCCGCGCCGGATATCATTCCGGACATCAAGGGAAGTATCGAGAAGTCGTTCGATTTTATCTTGAGCGCGGGTGACGGCAAGCGGCTCACTATGGAGGAAGCCCTGGCTTTAAAGGCAGCCGGAAATTATGCGATCTCTGGCAGCGAGGCCAAGTTGACCCCCGCACAATTAAAGGCGCAGGAAGAACAGCAAAAAAAGATCGCCGAGGTAAATGCCAAAAACGCCAAGATCCAGGACGTTAATAAAGTGATCGATGCCTCGGTTAAAGAGGGAAATGCAGCCTTCCAGGCCAAAGATTACAACACGGCTATCACTAAATATACCGAAGGAATAAATGCCGACCCGGAATACCTGGGTAGTGCTCCTATCTTATTGAATAATCGGGCCGTTGCGCTCAGACAGCGGGCCATTGACCGCTACAATACTTTTAATAAGACCAAGGACGCTGCCGATCAGCAGGCGGCCAAAGCCGATCTTCAAGCTTCATACGATTCAGGCAAGGCCAGCCTGGCCCTGACCGGTAAAGCCAGCTCTACGGATCCGGAAATTACCAATAAACTTCCGCAATACAAGGCGGATGCGAGTAGCGCTGTCCGGGAAGCCTTGCGCTTATTGGCCAAAACAAAGCTGGATACGACAAAAATGGATGAATTGGCGACGATCTACCAGGACACTATTGCGGCCGAACCCGCCCCGGATAAAAAGAATGCTTTTCGCATGGAAATGGCTGACGTTTTTCGCGAAACCGGCGATTGTGATAAGGCCGTCGGAGCCTATAACCTTATCCTGGCAGAAAAACCCGATGATCCGGACGCCTTGGCCGGCGCAGGCCTCTGCACGGTAAATATTGGTTTCAATACCGATAATAAAGAGAAACTTCAGGAAGGCCTTAACACTCTGCAGCATTTTGTGGATGTCGCCCCGGACACCCATAAACTGAAGGCGGATGCCAAAAATACTATTGAATACCTTAAGACCGAGCAAAAATTAGCCCCGGTCAAAACGACCGGTAAAGCGCCGGCGAAAAAGAAAACCTAAGAGTATTGAGATAGCAAAGAACAAAGGCTGCGCGGTTTTTCCAAATCGCGCAGCTTTTCTCTTTTAGATCAAAATGACCGTTCAATTTGCGAAAAAACAGCTTGACACCCCCGCCTTCAAAAATATACTATAGATACAACGGTGTTTATCATCGTTATTAGAAGTTTTAACAAACCTCCCGATTAATGTCCTAAACAGCCTTCCTCAAGGTTAAATATGAATAAATAAGGATTTTACGGCTCCTTTTACGAAATAAATGTCGGCGAAATTAGGCGAAATTCTCGTCAGAGAAAATCTCATTACCTCCGAGCAGTTGAGAGAGGCATTGGACTACCAGCGTCAGTCCGGCGGACGGCTGGGGTCTAACATTGTCAAACTCGGCTTCATCTCGGACGACGTTATTACCGCGGTATTGTCGCGGCAATACGGCGTTCCTTCGGTAAATTTAGAGCTTTTCCAGATCGAAAAAGAAGTCATCAACCTGATCCCGCAGGAAGTGGCCCAGAAATACTCCGTTCTGCCCATTTCAAAAGTGGGCGCCACCCTGACCCTGGCAATGGCCGACCCGACCAATGTCTTTGCCATGGACGATATCAAGTTCATGACGGGACTGAGCGTGGAACCGGTGGTCGCCTCGGAAGCTTCGGTCGATATTTCCATCTCCAAGTATTACAGCGGCTCAACCGACATAGAATTGGCGGAAGCCATAATGGAAGGCGACTTTGAGAAGATCGGCGCCAAAATAGCCAGCAAGCAGCCGGGGAGAGGCCCCAAATTAAACAACGGCAACGGCAAGGTCAAAACCGGCAAAGAAAACATTTCCCAGGAAGACCTCAATGTTTCGCTCGACCGTTTTGAATTCGACGACCACGATGCCGAAGATTTTGAGCTGGTCGAAGAAAACGACGAGATCGATCTCGGCGCTCTGGCCCGTGCCAGCGAAGACGCTCCGGTGGTTCGCCTGGTAAACGTTTTGCTCGTCGATTCTTTACGCCGCGGCGCATCCGACATTCACATCGAGCCGTACGAAAAAGATTTTCGCATCCGCTTCCGCATCGACGGAATTTTGTATGACATCATGCACCCGCCCATGCGCATTCGCGACGCTCTGATCTCGCGTCTGAAGATCATGGCGAAACTCGACATTTCAGAGAAGCGGCTGCCGCAGGACGGGCGCATCAAGATCAAGGTAAAGATCGACAACCGCGGGCGCGAACTCGATTTCCGCGTGTCGACCCTGCCCACGCTTTTCGGCGAAAAAGTCGTGCTTCGTTTGCTCGATAAAGACAAACTGATGCTCGATATGACCAAACTCGGATTTGAAGAAGAGAGTTTGGAAATGTTCCAGCGCAATATTTCGAAGCCGTACGGAATGGTGCTGGTGACGGGGCCGACCGGTTCCGGAAAAACGAACACATTGTATTCGGCGCTGCAAACTTTGAACACGCCGGAGACCAATATCATGACCGCGGAAGACCCGGTCGAATTCAATCTGCCGGGGATCAACCAGGTGCAGATGAAAGAGCAGATCGGACTTAATTTCGCCGCCGCCCTGCGTTCGTTCCTGCGCCAGGATCCGAACATCATCCTCGTTGGTGAAATTCGTGATTTTGAAACCGCCGAAATAGCTATCAAAGCTGCACTCACCGGGCACCTCGTTCTCTCAACCCTTCATACGAACGATGCGCCTTCTACTATCTCCCGTATGGTCAACATGGGTATCGAACCCTTTTTGGTGGCCACCAGCGTCAACATCATCCAGGCCCAGAGGCTTATCCGCCGCATTTGCGAACAGTGCAAGGAAGAAACCACCCTACCGCCGGAAGCTTTGCTCGAGGCAGGTTTCAAGGCCGAGGAAATTTCTACTCTTAAAACCTACAAAGGCCGCGGATGCCAGGTCTGTAACAACACCGGTTTTAAGGGAAGGGTCGGCCTTTACGAAGTAATGGAAGTAGTTGACGAATTGCGTGAATTAATAATCATCGGCGCGACGGCGCTGGAGATTCGGAAAAAGGCGAGCGAACTGGGAATGCTCAGTTTGCGTGAATCGGGTCTTTGCAAGATCCGCGCCGGTATAACGACGATCGAAGAAGTACTTAAGGAGACAGTTCTTTAAGAAGTAACGGAGGGGTTATGTTGCGAGCAATAGCATTGTCACTGGTTTTATTGATGTCCTTCGGAACGGTGGTCACGTTGATGACCGATCAGTCCGAAGCATCCGCAAAATACAATAAGAAAAAGAAAAAACGCAAGAAGATCAAAAAATATTCGAGAGCCTGGTGGCGGATCTATCGCGCCAAGCAAAAACGCCGCCGGGCCTTGATGGCTCGCAAACGCGCCTTAAAAGCGCGCCAGACAGAAGCTCAAAAAGCTTCCGGCAACAGCACTGAATTGACGCTGGCAAAAGATGCTTCGGGCCAGCCGGTCAAAGCGACCGTCAAGGTCGTCAAATCGCGCAAGACAAAAGGCGCGGCCACTGTCATGGCTGCCGATACCTACCAGCCCAATGTCTTGCCGTCCGGAGAGACGGCGCCGATCGGCTGGAAACGTAATGGCACTGCCACGGATGTACAGTTCAAATTGTCTGACAACAACGGTATGGACGTCGGTTCGGCCGACCTCAAGATCGTCAGCCCGGCAATGGGCGAGGACACCGATGGAGGCCAGCGGATCAGAAGCGTGGGCGGAGTCTCAACGGTCGCGCTGCGCCGCACGGTCATCGACAAGATGATCAAGGACAACGGCTGGGTCGTTAATGACTTTCAGAAAGAAGTGGACGGTAAAAAGGTCTACGTAGTTTTGGCGCAATCGCCCGGAGCGGGCGGCGTGCAGTCACGCGTATTCTACTTTATGGAAGCCGATGGCAAAGTTTATAGCCTTGCCACCAGCGCTCCGGCTGAAACGGCGGAAAAAATAGCTCAGGATTCCGAAAAAGTTCTGAACTCACTTCACCGTCTTTCCCGTCCGGTGCAGGCGTCAGCGTCGGCACTGCGTTAATAACCACTCCTATTGATCGCAACTCGAGATGCGGCGGAACGTTTGAACTTATTCCGCCGCACAAACAACACCCACTAGAGGTATTATGGATAACGAACAGATTCCAGGCAGCTCAGGTTTTTCCCTGCCCGAACTTTTGCGCAAGATGATCGAAATGCGCGGTTCGGACTTGCACCTGACGACCAACAATCCTCCGCGCGTCAGAGTTGACGGGCATCTTAAGCCGCTGGACGGTTACCGCAATATGACCCCGGCGGACACCAAGCAGCTTGCCTATTCCGTTCTGACCGATTCGCAGAAGCACCGCTTTGAAGAAAATCTCGAACTCGATTTTTCATTCGGCTTAAAAGGGCTGGCCCGTTTTCGTGCCAACATCTTCAATCAGAAGGGTGCTACCGGCGCCGTCTTCCGCGCGATCCCGTATGAGATCAAACAGTTCGATGAACTGGGGCTTCCAAGTATAGTTCGCGACCTCTGTAAAAAACCTCGCGGCTTGATCCTGGTTACCGGGCCGACGGGTTCCGGTAAATCCACTACGCTGGCGACGATGGTTGACAAGATCAACACCGACCGGACCGAACACATAATGACGATCGAAGATCCGATCGAATTTTTGCACCAGCACAAAAGCTGCCTGGTCAACCAGCGCGAGGTCAATGCCGACACGCATAGTTTCGGCGCCGCGCTCCGTACGGCCCTGCGTCAAGACCCCGACGTTATCCTGATCGGCGAAATGCGCGACCTCGAAACTATCGAGATGGCGCTGCGCATCGCGGAAACCGGCCACTTGACGTTTGCCACACTGCACACCAATTCGACCGTCTCTACCATCAACCGTATCATCGACGTTTTCCCGGCCGGCCAACAGGCGCAGATCCGCACCCAGCTCTCGCTGGTGCTCGAAGGCATTATGTGTCAGGCGCTGCTGTCGAAAGCCTCAGGCGCGGGACGCGCGATGGCGATGGAAATAATGATCCCGAACGCCGCTATCCGTAATCTGATCCGCGAAGACAAGATCCACCAGATCTATTCGATGATGCAGACCGGCCAGGACCAGTTCGGAATGCAGACCTTTAACCAGTCGCTGGCAACGCTTTATAACAGAAAGCAGATCACGCTTGAAACTGCGCTGGCCCGTTCGTCCAATTCCGACGAGTTGAGAGATCTGATCGAACGCGGCGCCGGTGTCAACGCAAATTACGTTGACCAGTCAACCCAATTTAAGAACAAGATGCAGGGCGGACCCGCCCCTAAAGGCGGACACCCCAGTCCCTATGCCCAGGGACGCTCTATCGGAACGCGTCCGCCGGTCCGTTAGTTGAACCATTTGAACAGGAGCTAAGAAAATGCCTACATTTGTCTATAAAGGCCGTGACCGGATGAACCAGGTCGTAACCGGCGAAAAAGATGCCGACAATCGCGAAGCGCTGCGCATGCTGCTGCGGCGCGAGCAGATCGTGATGACCTCAGCCAATGAAAAAGGGCGCGAATTCAGCATTCCTAAGCTGAGTGCCCGGAGAAAGGTTGGAGCCAAGGAGCTTGCGGTTTTCACCCGCCAGTTTTCCGTCATGATCGATGCCGGTTTGCCGCTGGTCCAGTGTTTGGATATTTTGTCTGAGCAGCAAAAGAACCAGTTCTTTAAAGACGTGTTGGCGCAGGTACGGCAAAATGTCGAAGAAGGCTCTACCCTGGCGGCTTCGATGGCGCGCCATCCCAAAGTTTTTGACAATCTCTATTCGAGCATGATCGAAGCCGGTGAAACCGGCGGTGTGCTCGACCTTATCCTGCAGCGCCTGGCGACATTGATCGAAAAGGTCGTCAAATTAAAACGCAGCATCGTTTCCGCGTTGATCTATCCGACGGCGGTGGTTGTGGTCGCGGTCGCGGCCATAGCCGTGATCATGGTGGTCGTGATCCCGCAGTTCGAGCAGATCTTTTTAGGCTTGCTCGGCCCCGGCGAGCTCCTTCCTTTACCGACCCGTATCGTGATGGGTATCAGCGCGTTTGTCGCCGGATGGGGCGGCCTCGTAACCTTGCTGCTGATAATTGGCGGTGTGATCGGAACCTTCTTTTACTATAAGACGCCAAAGGGCCGTTACAATATCGATTGGCTGTTACTGAAACTGCCTATTTTCGGGCCCATCCTGCGAAAGGTCGCAGTGGCCAGATTCTCGCGCATTCTTTCAACTTTGCTTTCATCGGGCGTGCCGATCCTGCAGTCTTTGGAAATTACCGCCAAGACTTCCGGTAACGTCGTCGTTGAAGAAGCCATCCTGAAAGTACGCGACGGCGTCGAACGCGGTGAAAGCTTTGTCGAACCGCTGAAGGCTACCGAAGTGTTCCCGCATATGGTTTCGCAGATGATCGGCGTCGGTGAACAGACCGGCGCGCTGGATGCGATGCTCGGCAAGATCGCCGACTTCTACGAAGAAGAAGTCGACGCAGCCATCGCCGACTTGCTGGCTTTGATCGAACCCGCGCTGATCGCTTTCTTGGGCGTCACCATCGGATCGATCGTCATCTCGATGTATCTGCCGCTCTTCTCGCTGATCGGAAAACTTGCCGCCGGCGGAAAATAGCAGACAAATCATACTGGTTGCGCGACAATAAAGTCGGCATTTCAGATGATTTGAAACTTGGATTTTTCCAACCAGGTAAAGTTCAGAAATAATTAAAAAAAGGTTACCGGTTCTTAAGAACCGGTAACCTTTTTTAATTAAAAGCAGTGTAATGGAACGGGCCAGCCTAGCAACTACAAAGTTAATTCTTAAAAGCAATAATATATTTAAGGCACTGCTCAAAATTTTAAATTCTTTGCTAAATTTATTTAAGTGTGCTATAAAAATCTGTTCTTTGAGCAATTACCCCATGCCACTTTAATTGATAATTCGGATGGACATAAAATTCCCAGAAAGTTTCGAAGAAGCTGTAGAACAAAGACGTCTACTACCTTTTATTGGTGCAGGTTTTTCAAAAAATGTAAATGCGGAGTTTCCCAATTGGTCCCAATCGATAAGTGGCGCTGCTGCCTCTATAAAATATGATCCTGAAATTCTTACAATTCAGGGTGATTTTTTACAAATCGCAGAATACCTGGCAATTAAAGGAAAACTTTATGAATTTTATAACACGTTATCTAAGAAATTGGATGATGAAAAGATACAAGTTACTGAATCAAGACCGCATTTATTACTCCCCTATTTGGATGTTCAAAGTATATTTACTACGAATTGGGATAGTTGGATTGAAAAAGGATTTATGTATGAACAAATTCCTTATTCAAAAATAGTAACGCACGATCACTTCGTTTCTCCCGATACCTTTGAAGCTGATATTAAGGCTCTAATATCCCCGCAATACACCAGCGAGCAAATAAAAAAAAGCAGGACCAAATTTAATGAAACTTTTATTGTGAAATTTCATGGGGACTTTTCTGACTTTAATTCAATCGTATACACAGAAAATCAATTTTATGAGCGACAGAATTTTGAACACCCATTAGATATCAGGCTTAGATCGGAAATTGTCGGTCGTTCGGTTCTCTTTGTGGGGTATAGCTTTTCCGATCCGAACATAAGGTACATTTGGTATAAATTAAATCAATTGGTACAAAATATTAAATACGAAACACCTCCTAAATCATACTTTGTTACTTACTTTAATAATCCTCTCCAAGTCGAGTTGTTTAAAAAGAGAAATATTGAAACGATATTATTAAACCCAATGGATAAAAAAGGTGAGCTTGAAAAATTACTTGAATATATTATTTCCATTCAGATGAGGTAGTATGAGCTACAATTCACTGTTTTTTGCAACCCATAATTCCTACAAATTTCAAGAATTTCATAGACTCTTCAAAGTAATGGGTGTCAATCTAAAACATTATCCTATCTCTATAAGCGAAGTTCAAACATTTGATTTTGAGCCGATCATTAGAGATAAGATCGTAAAAGCTTATGCTGAAATAAGGCAGCCTGTCTTGGTCGATCATAGCGGGTTAGCGATGGATGCTCTTAATGGGCTGCCTCAGGGATTGAACAATCAATTTTGGCATAGGCTGCAAAATAAAGTTTGTGATATAGCTCATAATTTACATAATGATAAAGCGGAAATTATTGTTTATCTTGGGTTTTGTGATGGCCGCAAAATACACACGGTTTTTCAAAAAGATCCCGGGAAAATGGCAACTACTCCCGCTGCCGGAGATTTTCATCTAGACAGGGTTTTTATTCCTGACGGCAGTGTTGTTACGCTTGCTGAAATGACCGAAACAGAAAGAGACAAAGTTTCCTATAGAAGAAAAGCAGCTGAAAAGATGGTTGCAGTTTTCACTGCGACCGGTTTTGCCAAGAGTTTAGGCATTAGTTAGCGGTGTAATAATATTCTAAAAACTCGCGAGCGGATTACTTTTAGGGATTTATAACGTTTGTTTATCGTAAATGCATTGAACCAGTTTCATTTTATTTTGTGCCTCAGCAGCGATGATCTTATTAACATATTTTATGGCCGGACATCCTATGCTTGTCCTGTTTTTAACAAGTGTTTGCTCATTTAGTAAAGATTGATTTAACTCTAAGCCATTTTTAGTCCAGGTAAACGAATGCGCGCCAGGTACATCCACAAACATCATACACATAAAAACACGGCCATCGGGATAGAACATTAGATTGCTTTTTTCCACGACCGCACAATTTAACTCAACTGTATGGGGATAAAAGGTTTTTTCAATTCTTATTGAAGTTTTAATATTTGATGAGATCTTTTCTACCTGGCTGTAAATCATTTCCCATTCATCGACTGAAAGAACCATTGCCGCTGTCGCAAAACCCCTGTTCGTCACATAGTGAATATTTACATGTTCGAATTCAAGAGCATCACATAAAGAAAGTATGGAAGTAACATCATGGGCATTTTGACGGCTTATAGAAATTATGCCTCCTATTCTATAGCCCAGTTTTTTTGAAAGACGTATGTTTTTCAGCAACACATCGAAACTGCCTTCGCCTCGTATTGAATCGTGAACCTTATCATTAGAGCCATCGATGCTAAAACAAATAAATGGTAACGAGGCGGATTTAAAATTATTGACGAATTTTGTATAACTTCTATGGCCGTTAGTAACAATTCTTGTATGGATATTTTCAGCCTGTGCTAATTGAATGGCTTCTGATATTTGAGGATATAAGGTTGGCTCTCCGCCCAGGAAAGTGATCTCTTTAGTATTCCATGTGGTTGCAGTTTTAACCAATTTCTCGAAAAGATCAAAATCCATGTCGGTATTAAGATTTAGCCTCTCTCCTACGAAACAATGAGAACACCGTAACCCGCATTTGTATGTAATAAACACATCAATTGAAGGTATATTGAGGGGGGGTATAAAATTATTCATCGATATTTACGACTAACCTTTACGCAAACGGATTTCCTTATCTATGGATTATTTTCTATATATAGATAATAGTAAAGCACCGAATAGTTATTCTATGTTATTAACTTATCATAGTAGTGTTATTGCAGAAACAGCACGGGTTTTGAGTTTGATGGCATTTTATCTTCATCTTAAATAATACATAGTTAACGCGGCGGCAGTTTCTTTTTTGGCGGTTTTGTAAAAAGAGGTGTATAAGATGACGAGGAGGACATTTATGTCGATCAGATCCGTTTTGCTTATTGCCTTGGCATGCTTGCTGGTTGGTTCCTGTGCACAGCAGCAAGTGCTACAACAGGCGCAGCAGCCTTCTTTTTTCGCCGGAACATGGGTTGACCTGACACACGATTTTTCCGATGAAACAATTTACTGGGTCAACGCGGAATCGTTCAAACGCACGACCGTTGCCGAAGGGATGACGGATAAGGGTTATTATTATTCGGCCTATAACTACTCCGCGGCGGAGCATGGCGGAACGCACATTGACGCGCCGGTGCACTTTGGCGAAGGGCGTCATTCCGTCGAGCAGATCCCGCTGACGCAGCTTACCGCGCCGGCAGTCAAGATAGATGTATCGGAGAAGGCGGCCGGTAACCGTGACTACCTGGTAAGCCTCGAAGATATGCAGAATTGGGAAAAACAAAACGGGCAAATTCCCGCCGGCGCCATCGTGCTGCTGCAAACCGGTTTTGGAAAATATTGGCCCGATAAAAAACAATATCTCGGCACCGATCAGAAAGGCGACGCGGCCGCCAAAGACCTGCATTTTCCCGGCCTGCACCCGGACGCCGCCAAATGGCTGGTACAGAATCGGACCATCGACGCGATCGGGATCGACACCGCCAGCATCGATTACGGGCAATCCACCACCTTCGAAGCCCACGTCGCGCTGATGACCAACAATATTCCCGCGTTTGAAAATGTCGCGAACCTTGACCAGGTCCCGGTCAAAGGCGCTTTTATCATCGCCCTGCCGATGAAAATAAAAGGCGGCAGCGGCGCGCCGCTGAGGATAGTGGTATTTGTGCCGGAATCGAAATAGCAAGACTTTCGAAATAGAGGGGTGTCCTAAAACTGCTTTGTCAGGTTTTTACCCATTCGGAATAGATGATAACTGATAGATTAGAGATGATAGATCAAATCTCTCAGTTATCATCTATCATCTCTGATCTATTCCGAATGTCCATGTTCTAATTCCTTACCGGGAAATTTTAAGTTCAATTATGAGGCGACGATCAAACGTCGCCTTTTTCGCGTTTACGCTATTTTCCTGTCACAAAAAGCCTCGACACGGTGTTTTATTGGTTGTAAAGGCTTTGCAGACCATTCTCATTTCAGGAGCACTGAAAGTCGGCTCGGCAATCATACATAAGGGAATTTTTATATTTTTTAAAGGTTTTATATGAAATACGTTCCAACCCTCTGCATTCTTATCGTTTTACTTACATTGTTCACGTTTGCCCAGACATCGACGCCTACGCCCGTGGTTGCGCCCAATAGCGAAACCGAAAACACTGCCGGTACGGCGCAAAACACGGCACCGACAAAAGTGGCAAAAGTTTTAACCGAAGCGGCGAGCCCAAAAAGCTCGGCAACCGATAAACCTGTGGGGGACACGCCCGCGCGGGAGTATGTAAAAAAAGACGCACCTGCCGCGATACCGCATTTCGAAGCCAGCCCGGCGATCGACGGCCAGTTGAACGACGCCGTTTGGGAAAGGGCGGCCGTCTTCGGAGATTTTCTGCAAACTCAGCCGGGCGATAACATCAAGCCTTCTTTTCCGACCGAAGTGCTGATGGGTTATGACGCGAAAAATCTTTACATCGCTTTTCGCATAGTGCAGGACCGTAACACGGTGCGCGCGACGGTCGCGCGGCGTGACAATATTTTCGATGACGATTATGTCGGAATGTATCTCGATACGTTCAATGACAAACGCCAGGCGTATGCGATCTTTTTAAACCCGCTGGGCGTACAGGCCGACGGAACTTTTTCCGAGGGGCGCGGGGAAGATTACAGCGTCGATCTGGTAATGGAATCAAAAGGCGTCCTGACCGAGAACGGATTTACTATCGAGATCGCCATTCCTTTCAAATCTCTGCGCTATGAAGCGGGAAAAGATAAGCAATGGGGACTGATGCTTTTCCGGCGTGTCAAATCCTCGAATAATGAACTCAATTCATGGACGCCGAATAACCGCAGCGTTTCGGGCTCGCTGAACAAGGCTGGGCATATTACCGGCCTCGAAGGTATCGAGACGACCAGGCAGTTGGAGATAAATCCGAGTTTGACGCTAAGCGAATCCGGCCGGCGTACGCGGTTTACTTTTGATAATGATCCGACGGGCCGTTTTGTTAATGACGGGCTGAAGGGCGAATTGGGAGTAACGGCCAAGTTTAGCCTAACGCCGACCATCACGCTCGATTTTGCCTACAACCCGGACTTTGCCCAGGTCGAGGCCGACGCGCCCGTGACATCCGCCAACCAGCGTTTCCCGATCTTCTTTTCCGAAAAGCGCCCTTTCTTTTTAGAAAGGATCGACATTTTTCAAAGCCCGTTGAGCGTCGTCAACACGCGCGCGATCGTCGATCCCGATATCGCCGCCAAGCTGACCGGCCGCCGCGGAAAAAATACGTTCGGCATCTTATACGCTTCTGATAACGCACCGGGAAATTTTTCTAAAGACGAGCGGACCGATCTGCTGTTGTGCAAACAGCAGCAGTTGACGGACCCGACCGTGACCTGCGGAACCGAGCGCTTTATCAATAAAAATGCGGACATCGGGGTGCTGCGGTTCAAGCGCGACATCGGCAAGCAAAACAGCCTCGGATTTTTTGCCACTTCGTATAACTTTGTCGACCTGCACAATTATGTCGGCGGTTTTGACGGGCGCTTTCGTTTGGATCCCAAGACCGTCGCTGAATTTCAAGTGCTCGGCACGCATTCCCGCCGCAATTTTTACGATTCGAATCTTGACGCGGTTTCTTACCGGACGGGCAATGGCGTGGGCTATCGCGCATATCTCGAACGTTCGAGCAGAAATCTTTACATGAACTTTTTAGCCGAGGGGCGGACGCCCGACTATCGCGCTAATGTCGGTTTTACTCCGCGTACGGATACCAATTATTTCGGTTCGTTCATTCAATACCGGACCGAAAAAGACGCAAAGAAAGCGATCATTTACAAAGAGTTCTGGAATGAAACTAATGTCCGGACCGACGGCCAGGGCCGCATGCAGTATTGGATAACGAACAGCCGGGGAATGCTGGCGCTGCAGAAACAGACCTTTATCGGCCTTAACCTCCAATACGGCGCAGAGCGCGTCTATGAGCACGAATTCGGCCCGGTGCGCTCGCTTACGCAGCAGGGGGCATTCTTTGGCCCGAGCGCTCAACGCGGGTCTAACCTGCGCGCTTTCCAGGCCTTTATCGAAAGCACGCCAAATAAAAAGTGGTACCTGTTTTTATTTACCGACAATACCTGGGGCCAGATGGATTACGATTTCGGCGGCGGGCCCGATTTCCCCCGTGCGAGCTATGCAGCGCAGACCTTGGGACAAAACGCGCCGCTCGATCCCGGCGCGGGTTACCAGTTGATGATCGAAGCGGTGGCGCGTTACCAGCCGACCACTGCTTTTCAGACGCAACTGCGCTACAACAAGATCAAGCTGACAAGAAACGATACCGGCCTGGTCGCTTTTGACGATAATCTTTTTAGCTGGCGCTCTACTTACCAGTTTTCGCGCAATACTTTTGCCCGGCTGCGGCTGGATTATTCCACACTTGCCGATCGTATGCTGCCGCAGCTCGTTGTCGGCTGGACACCAAGCCCCGGCACAGCCATCTATGCCGGCTACAGCGACAATTTTAACGTCAACGGGCGCAATCCATTTGTTTCGTTCAACAACCCGCTCTCGTTCGAGCAAGGTTTGCACAGCAATGGGCGCACCTTCTTTATCAAGATGTCGTATCTCTTTAAGAAGAGTTTCTAGAGGCTTCTATGCAGATCATTCTGTTTTTAATACTGATTTTCGTCGCTTGTGTTTCCCGTCTGCTGGCATAGACCGTCGGATCAGACTTGATGCGTGAGCATAGCAGTTAATTATCAGGCAAGTTAACAAAATGAGATGAGGCATTACCTGGAGCGCCGGTGTATCTCCGGCAGCGCGTTCACGCGCTAACTGCGCTTGATCCCCTTTTTCAAACGCTGCGCATTCAGCCGGCGAGACACCGGCGCTCCCGGGAAGAGCGTCTCGATTTCTTCTTGAAATTAAATCTACTAACGAATAAACCTATTTACAATTCCACTGCTCAGCATCAATAATAGGGCATGTTCAGAATTAACAAAGCGCATCCCTGGCATGGAATTCCGATCGGAAAGAATGCCCCAAGCGAGGTCACCGTTTTTATCGAGATCGTGCCGAGCGATACCGTTAAATATGAGGCTGACAAGGAAACCGGTTATTTGAAGATCGATCGCCCGCAGCAATATTCCAATGTCGTGCCGGCTAATTACGGTTTTATTCCGCAGACATATTGCGGCGAAGGCGTGGCGCGGCTGGCCAGTAAAAATTCGGGAAAGACGATCGAAAAAGGCGATCACGACCCGCTCGATATCCTGGTGCTTTCCGAACACCATATCCCGCGCGGCGATATTATTCTGCAAGCTTCGCCGATAGGCGGATTATGCCTGGTAGACAGCGGCGAGGCCGATGATAAGCTGATCGCGACCCTGGCGGGCGACATGGTATACAAAAATTACAAGGATATTGCGGACCTTCCCGAAGGAATAATCGACCGGCTGCGGCACTACTTTCTCACCTACAAACAATTACCGGGCGAGCCGAACAAATGCGAGATCGTCTACACTTATGGCCGCGAAGGCGCGTACGACGTGATAAAAGAAGCGGTCAAGGATTACGGCGAATTACTGGCAGAGATCAAATAAATATATTTCTAGCTACTTAAATACCGGGTTAAAAATCTTAAAACTAACTCACCGGTAACTTGCGACCCCCAACCGTTGAGGTTGTAATCAAATCCGTGATGAGCATACGCGATAAAATGGATCTCGTGCGGCACATGGGCAGCGGCCAGTTTTTCGCCCAGCCGTTCCATGTTCTTCCACCAGACCAGGCCGTCGCGCCCGCCATGCGCCAGAAAGGTCGGCGGTGTACTTTCATTAACATAACTGACCGGAGAAGCCGTCAAATATCGTTCGCGCATCTCTTCGGAATCACCGGGACGCCCGCCGAGAAAATTTATCAGCGAGAGAGGGCCGTCATGCACTTTTTTATTTCCGCGAATGTCATAAGCCCACAGCAGATCGACCGGCCCGTAAAACGATACGGCCGCGCGCACGCCGTCCATTGTATAAGCGGCAAGTAAGGCGATGTGGGCCCCGGCGGAGCGCCCCATCAGCGCCAACCGCTGCGGGTCGATGTTAAATTCGGCCGAATGCTCTTTGACCCACCGGACGGCTGTTTTGATATCGTCCGGGGCAGTTAAATAATTCGGCTGCGGCGACAGCCGGTAATCGACATCGAAAACCGTAAACCCCCGGTCGCAAAGCCACCCGTTCCAACGCGGAAAATCACTGCGCCGTCCGCCGTTCCACGAACCTCCGTGAACGACGATAATGCTCGCCCCATTGTTTTCGGTTTTTGCCGTCGGCAGATAAACATCGAGCTGCAGATCGTTTTCGCTTTCCGAAGAAGGGGAAGAAAAAGAATAGGTCGTAAAACTTTTTTCTTTGTACGCGAAGAAATAATCTCGCGCGGGAAGGCCGCGAAAATACCTGCGAAGTGAAAGAGGAACGCTAGTCTTACGCGCGAGCGGCAAGATGCTGAAAAGCGGGTATAGCGTGATCGCAAGCGCGGCAGCGGCGATCACGGCCGCCGGCAGCCAAAGCCAGCCGTGGCCTTCGTAAAGGCGCGCTAAAACAGCGGCTGTAATAACGATCGCGGCGGCCGCGCCAAACCACATGCTCCACTCGCCGACGCCGATCGACCACAGCCAGAAAAATCTGTTTGGCGGTGGAATTATTACCCACACCACTATAAAGAGCAGCAGCACCGCCGATATCAGCAAAACAAGATCCAAGATATTTATGTGACCGAGACAAGTTCGACAACGAAGATCAGTATGGAATTTGGCGGGATCGGACCCACGCCTCCCGCGCCATAGCCGAGTTCCGGCGGAATGATCAGCACAGCCTGGCCGCCAACCTTCATCATCGCAATACCTTCGTCCCAGCCTTTGATGACCATGCCTTGTCCGAGCGGAAACGCGATCGGGTCGCCGCGCTCGATCGAGCTGTCAAAAATAGCCCCGTTGCCCAGCACGCCCGTGTAATGAACACTGACGGTCTTGCCGGCCTCCGCCGGCGCCCCGTCACCCTGTTTGGTGACGATGTAAGTTAATCCTGATTCTGTTGTTTGCATAATTTAACTATTAGTTTTTAGGAACTGTAATGGCCAGCATGCCGGCGAATATCGATTCATCGATATTATCATTATCCGATTCGTAGATGTACATTTTAGAGATCGCACCGTCGAGAAATAAAGCGTTCCCGCAATTAAATTGCTCTTTAAGGACCAGAGCAAAATCATAAAAGCTGATAGGATCGTCAGAGATAACAAAGACAATATTATTGTCATCGATAATTCCCACGCCGCTTCTTATTTTCAGGTTGCCGGAGTTTTCGCTAAACGCCGGGTTTATAGCGCCGTCTATCAGCAGCATCGGCCCTGACTGGGTTGCCAATTGCACACCGCCCCAATCCTGCGCGCCCGCTAATTTCTGGGTTTCTACTACGCTTGCTTTGCCTTTCCGGACGCTAAAAACGCCATTGTGAGGAAGATCGAAATTGCCGACAACCGTATCCGCGTCAACGTTATTTCCGGGTTTTGGGAGATGCATTTTTTGCAAGATATTTCCATGCTCTACGTGCAGCCCGAGCGGGAAAAATTCTTTGTTGTACATTCCGGCATTGGTGGCAAAAACAAGCCGCTGGTTTTTTGCGTTGAGCCACTTATCAAGTTGGTCGAAACTGCGAAAGGGTTCTTTATTCTCGTCGCGGTAATAGAGGGCCAGGTTTGTATTTTTGATGTCAACGGTAAGAGCTCGATACTTTTTCCCGGCTTTGCTTACTGAGATCTGCATGACCCCGGCGGGCGTTTGACGCCGGACCACGGTGTTTGAGTCGGGGATATCCGCGGTGGGCCGCGGCCATATAAACTCAACCGCCCGCGGCAAATATGAAAGCGCCAAAAGACAAACGAGCAGCCCTATAGCTAAGTTTCTCCAAAATATCTTTCGCCTGATCTTCTGTAATTGAGATGCGAGTTCCTCAACAGTCAACGCATTGGTCTTTTCCGGGATCTGATCTTCATTACTGCCGGGTTGATTCATAAACTTTTCGCGGATCGCAAAGCCCAAATGTGTATGCATTTTACTTAAAGTTGTGGTGCTGTATCAAATAACCATTCGGAATAGGTGATAGCTGATAGATCCGATCTATTCTCTATCATCTATCAGTTATCATCTATTCCGAATAGTGACCCACACATTAATCCCACAGCTTTAGGACACATTAGCAAGGATTATTGACAGTATTTCGATGTCTATGATAGCTTAACTTTGAAAGCCCAAAACTCCTGTTACACAGCAAAAAATTGATCATAAGGTGGAGCCTTAGCCCACGAAGGAGCCGAAATGACTGACAATCGCAATAATGCCTCGGGAATAACCATTGCCCGCAACGCCGCCATGGCTGAGCGCCTGGACTGGACGGACGAACAATCTTTTAGTGATGCTCAAAAGGGATATGTAGCCACCTGGGACCCGCTCACGATCACTGATTCCAGCGACAATATCGTTTGGAACATCGAGCCTTATCTGCAGATGGAGGGGCCGGGCGAACACTTACCGGCCACGGTGAATCCCAGCCTGTGGCGTCAGGCGCATCTCAACAATTTCAACGGGTTGTTTCAGGTTTGCGAAGGCATTTACCAGCTTCGTGCCTTTGACATGTCTAACATGACCATAATCGAAGGCAAGACAGGGCTGATCATCATCGACCCGCTGATCTCCGTCGAATGCGCGCAAAGCGGCCTTAAACTTTACCGCGAGCAGCGGCCCGAGACCGCCGACCTGGACGTGACGGCGGTGATCTACACTCATAGCCACGTCGATCACTTTGGCGGGGTCGAGGGCGTAGTTCCCGAAGACGAGGAAAAGAAAGCCGCGGTGCAGATCTACGCTCCCGAAGGATTTCTCGAACACGCCGTGAGCGAAAACGTCTATGCCGGCACCGCCATGGGCCGCCGCGCGCAATACATGTACGGGCCGCTGCTGCCGCAGGACGATAAAGGGCAGGTGGATACGGGCTTGGGCAAAGGGCAGAGCACAGGCGCGGTCTCGCTTTACCCGCCGACGGTCAACATTACGCAGACCGGCCAGGAAGAAGTTATCGCCGGTGTGAGCGTCATTTTTCACCTGACGCCGGGCTCCGAAGCTCCGGCCGAAATGGATTTCTTTTTCCCGGAATTCAAAGCGTTTTGCGCGGCCGAGAATGCCACCCACAATATGCACAACATCCAGACCCTGCGCGGCGCTAACGTGCGCGATGCGCTGGCCTGGTCCAAATATCTGGGAGAGGCTATCGAATTATTCGGCGGCAAGGCCGAGGTGATGTTTGCCTCGCACCATTGGCCGATCTGGGGGCGCGAGAATATTACCGCTTTTCTCGGCCGCCAGCGCGACATGTATCGTTATCTCAACGACCAGACGCTGCGCATGCTCAACAAGGGTTATACCGGCATCGAGATCGCCGAGGTTTTCGAAATGCCCGAAGGGCTGGCTAAGGACTGGTCATGCCGCGGCTACTATGGCAGCGTGAGCCATAATACCAAGGCGGTGTACGACAAATATATGGGCTGGTTCGACGGTGACCCGGCTAATTTGCACCGGCTGACGCCGGAAAAGGCCGCGCCGAAATATGTCGAGCTGATGGGCGGGGCCGACGCGGTTCTTGCGGCAGCGAGGGCGGCCGGCGAAGAAGGAGAGTATCGCTGGGCTGCTGAGCTTACCCGCCACGTGGTGTTCGCGGACCAGAACAATCAGGAAGCAAAGAATCTGGAAGCCGATATGCTGGAGCAGATGGGTTACCAGGCGGAGAATGCCACCTGGCGCAACTTCTTTCTGCAGGGTACGCAGGAATTGCGCAACGGCATAGTACCCCCGGGCCCGAAAAAGACCTCGCCGACGATCATTGCCGCGATGACCACGGACATGCTCTTCGATGCGTTTGCCGCGAAGATCATCGGCCCACGGGTCGGTGACGCAAAGATCGTCATGAATTGGATATTTATCGATCCGGTCGATCCCTATCTCGTCTGGGTGCAGGACGGCGTGCTCAACTATACGGCGAACAAGCTGGAGACGCGCGCCGATGTCAGCCTGATGCTAAGCCGCGACACGCTTAACGCGATCATGTCCGGCGAACTCTCCGCCAGGACCGCGATCCAGGACAAGTTGATCACGGTCACAGGCGAAGTGACGGCGCTGCTTCATTTCTTTCTCTTGCTCGATGACAGCGATCCGTCGTTTCCGATCGTCACCCCGCGCTCAAACGCCGAAGCCGCCTGGTCGGGTTTGGGTAAACTGGAAGATAAACTCGGAGGCAAGCTCGCCGATCTTAAAGATGCACTGAAAGGTTCTTTGGACGAATTGATGGAGCATCCGGCAGTGGCCAGGGCGCGCGTGTTCATCGGCGAGCTGCCGCGCGGATGTTAAGAGTTGCCTTTAACAATTAAAAGCTGTTAGCTGACAGCTATTAGCTAACAGCCAAACTGATTTTATTTTTTGTACCAATGGAGGTATGTGATGAAAAAGGTCAAAAAACTTTTCCCCGCGGCCGTCGTTGTCGGCCTGTTTTGCCTGGTGGTGATCGCCGGCATCTCTTACGAATCTTACCGGGCGGGTCAGTCGCCTGTCGCGGCGCAATCGTCCGCAAAAGCAACCTTTAGCTTTGACCGGTATACCGGAAACAAACCTTTTAAGCTTAATACGCTTCAGACCACGCCTTATGGCCCCGCCTGGGCAGACGTGGTTTTAAAGCCTTCGAACATGCTGGCATGTAAAGGATCGGCACCGATCGCGCTTTGCTATTATTCGGGGCCGAATGGAGTTACGCCTTGCACGCCTGACGGGCTTGGCTTAGCAAACTGTACCTGCTATGAAGTTCCCGCCGGACAGCCTTACATGGTCGATATGAACGGCATTTTAAATGAAGAGGCGTATCTTAAAACGGTGAAAACCTGTGGCAAGGACGGAAGCGATTGTCTTCCGACAGGCAAAGCCGAAGCGCCCGTCTGCGACTATATCAATAAGAATACTTTGATTCCCGGCGCGGACCTTATCTCGACCTTTAGCTTGTACCTGGAAAAGCAGATCCCTATTAGTGAAACGAATTGCCCGACTCCCTCGGCCTATGCCGGTTGCATGACCGCGCCTTGTAAGCGAACGGGCAAGAAAGATCCAAAAACCGGCCTGCCGCTGGTTCAATGCGGCTGCCCGCTGTACACGGGCCCATACCAGGTAGGAACGGCCACCGACCAATGCGAGCTCGACAGCCCTTATATCTGGTCGGCAGCATACAACCCGAAGCTTAACCCGACCCCGACACCGGGCGAGTGATTTGCAGATCAGTTTTTTGGATAGCGAAAGTCAGCCTTTGATAAATAAAAGCCGTTTAGCTGACAGTTATTAGCTAAAGCTGAGCGTGGTTTTTCGTAGAAGGTCAATTTACAGGCAAGCTAATTATTTTTTCTCGCTTGTGCCTGGACGGCGGTGATTGCGACGGCGTCGACGATGTCTTCGGCTTTGCAGCCGCGGGAAAGGTCGTTGCAGGGTTTATCCAGGCCTTGCAGGATGGGGCCGATGGCGGTCCCGCCGGTCAGGCGTTCGGTCAGTTTATAAGCGATATTGCCGGCCTGCAGGTCGGGGAAGATGAGCACATTGGCGCGGCCGCCGACTTCGGAGCCCGGCGCTTTTGATTCGGCCACGCCCGGCAGCAGCGCGGCGTCGGCCTGCAGTTCGCCGTCGATGATCAAGTCGGGCATGCGCGCGCGAACGGTCCGGGTCGCTTCGACCACCTTGTCGATCATCTTGTGTTTCGCCGAACCTTTGGTAGAAAAAGAAAGCATCGCCACGCGCGGCTCGACGCCCAGGATCGCGCGGCAGGAATCCGCCGATGCGATGGCGATCTCGGCCAGTTCGGCTACGCCCGGGTCGATCACGACACCGCAGTCCGCGTAGATCATCGCGCCTTCGTAACCGAATTTGGTATCGGGCACGACCATCACAAAAAAACTCGAGACGATCTTAAAACCCGCGCGCACGCCGATGCACTGGATCGCCGCGCGAACCGTATGCGCGGTGGTGTTGGTCGCCCCGGCCACGGAGCCGTCCGCCTGCCCTAACCGCACCAGTAAATTTCCGTAAAAGAGCGGGTCTTTGACGGTTTGCTCGGCCTCTTCCAAAGACACGCCCTTGCTTCGTCTTAATTCATGAAAAAGAGTCGCGATCTTGCCAAAATCCGGCGTCTTGTCAGGGGCGCGGTGGTCGATAATATTTACGCCGTTAAGGTTCGCACCCGCGTCCCGCGCAGCGGCGCGCATTTTTTCTTCATTGCCGATGACCGAAACCCTGGCTAGGTGGTCGCGGACACACATTTCCGCGGCCAGGAGCGTGCGCGGGTCTTCGCCTTCGGGCAGAATGATGTGCTGCTGGTCGGCGGCGGCTCTTTGGCGTATCTTTTCCAGTATCATAGATTTATGCATGGTCATTATATACGATTGGAGCGCGGACGTCTCCCGTTGATGGTCCCGGTCGTGCGAGCGTATTTAAGCGGCTCAGAGTTCAAGCTGCTATCAACTGCCGATAAAGTTAACTGATCATCTGACTTTATAGGCAAAGCCGGTTTCACTTTTGTTTCATTCGGGGTTAGCCAAAGTGAGATACCTGAAACGTTTTTGCAACGCGGTTTTGGGAATTTTGTGATTCAAAGAACGGCAATCGAGTGGCGGCGGGAGCCCCCCTCGGGTGAGAGAATATCTGAAGATGTATTAAAGGTGAAGAACGGTTTTTGTCCGAGCGGGAATGTTTGTGTAATTTGCGGCCAAAAAGACCGACACCACCGGCACCACGCTAAACACGCGAAAAGAAAGTTTCACCACAAAGGAATTGAATCACCCAAAGCGATCGCTCGTATCCAAAGTTTCACATTATCAGGATTCGATGGCCGGGAAGAAGAGCCGGAAAGAACCAAGAGCGGGCGCGGGGCATCCCTTCCGGGCCTGCAAATTTTATTTACTTGAATGTCTATTATTTATCAGGCAAGCTAAACTTTCGAATCTCATCAGGAAATTTTCTTAGTCTGGTAGAGACGTCATATTTGTAGTTACAATGAGTAAAAAGTAGGAAGTCAGCGAAGCTGACGCCAGAGTATAACCACAGGTGGAGCGCAGCGGAACCTGTGGTTAGGCTATCCATAGTGTCTGCCGCGCACGACGAGAATTTTCTTTCTCGTCGTGTGCGGCCATATTAATTTCGACCTATACCCAGGCTTACGCCTGGGGTTAAACTCTCTCGTCCGCTACGCGGACTTTGTGATAATTCACCGCACCTCATTTTAAGTACAACCTTTTTACGGGAAACTTGCACAAATACCCGGTCGTCTTTAGACTTGAATGTATGGCAAAAAAGGAACGGGTGGAAAGAATGGATAAACCGGAGCGCGTGTCACGTAGACAGAAAAAAGAAGACAAACTGCAGCTAAACTCGCGGATGCGGAATCTGCTGATGTTTTTGCCCAATCTGGTAAAGCTTTGCGGCCGGCTGCTTTCTGACAAGCGCGTTCCCGCCACTGATAAAGCCCTTTTTGCGGCGGCCATCATCTATGTCATCATGCCGCTCGATTTTATTCCTGACGTATTTCCTTTCATCGGGCAGATAGATGATATTTACCTCGTCTCGCTGACGCTGCTGCGCCTCATTAACCGTTCCGATGCCGGCATCGTCCGCCATCACTGGTCGGGCGGCGGCGATATCGTCGCGCTGGCCGATTCGATCGCCAAGCTTGCCCCCGCGATCCTGCCGCGGCGCGTGACCCGCGTGCTCGATGCTGAAGTGAAATTTACCGGCGCGGGCAAGGCGCTCGACGCGCTGGCCGGTAAAAATGAAGCGATCCTGGTTGAGGTCGCGCCGGAACAGCCCGTGATCAAACCGACCGAAAAGACGCAGTAGGCTATTTCAATATCCAGGCCGAACCGTCTTCGAAAAAAACTTTGATAACCGCCAGGTGAGCATTTTTTCCGTAGCAGGCCCCGAACCTGTTTTTCAGACTGTTAGTGCCGTCGCTATTGGAGTCAAAGGAGGCGGTTCGCGGAGGCAGCTTTTCTTTTTCTTGGGTAATATCGGAAAATGTGTATGCGAGCGTTTTCTTATTTCCGACACACGCCGTCAGATAAGAAGTCACCGTTTTATCGGAAATATTGTTTATTGCAACCGTTCTTCCGCCGCCTGAAATATTAATTTGCACCGGGGCATCCGGGTAATTTTTCCAAATATCCCTCTGCAGAAAAAACTGATCTGAATCGTTCGGGCCGTCCGCCGGAAAAGCCTGCACAAAAGAAAAGTTGCCCCGTTTCAATCGATAGCAGGGCAGGGCCCGGTCGAACGGAAAGTCCGCTAACTTAACCCCCGGCATTTTGAGGAATCGCGGTTCGACGCCGCCGTCGGTGTAACTTACCAGCTCTGCTTCGCGCATGGATTGTTTGCAGGAATCGTCTTTGGTCAGCGAAAAATCCCACTGCGCAAGTTCCCGGCGGTCGATAGGCGTATTTTTGTCGTCGAGGCGCCAAAAGTAATTCACCAGAAGGTATTCGGAATCGATGCTGCCGCGGGCTACCTTATCGATCCTGATCAAAAAGAAACGATTATTAATTTCCGAGCTATCGTAAATATGCCCGAAAAGACGGTCATACGCGATAACGGTGCCGAGCGTTTCCAGCCGCTTTGAATTTTTTGCCAAAGCCGGTACCGGCAAGCAAAACAAAAACAATAGCAGCAGCAGAAAACAGCGGCGCATATATCACTTATCCCTTTAGGACTTGCAGGAGTTTATCGTGTATCCCGCCAAACCCGCCGTTTGACATAATGGCGACAATGTCGCCTTCTTTCATCTCGGACGCGAGGTGCGCCACGATGGCATCTGCGTCGGGCAGTGAAAGCGCGGTCTTTTCTTTGGCCGCAATATCGGCCACCAGTTTTTCCGTATCCAGCACTTCACCGATGGCTCCGGCTTTTACTGTGTCATAAACCCCGGCGATGACCACGTGATCGGCGTACCCGAAAGCGCGCGAGTAAGGTTCCTGGAAGATCGCCAATCGCGAAGACCATGAGCGCGGTTCGAACACGGCGATCAACCGGCGGCCTGCGTATTTGGTGCGCAGAGCTTTTAAGGTTTCCTCGACGGCGGTCGGGTGATGCGCAAAATCGTCTATCACCGTCACGCCGCGTTCTATACCGCGCACTTCCATGCGCCGTTTTACGCTTTGAAACGTGCGCAGCGCTTCCTGAATTTTTTCCAGCGGGATCTGCCAGGCATCCGCTGCGACGATCACGCCCAGGCAATTGCGGACATTGAAATCGCCGATCAGCGGCGTTTCAAATTCGCCCCATTTTTCACCTTCTTTATGGACGGAAAATTTTGTCAGCTCGCCGGAAAAATCCAGATCGCGCGCCTGCCATTTGGCTTCTTCCCAAAGGCCGTAGGTTTCGATCAGCGTGTAAAGCCGCCCGCCCATCTCGCCTTCCACTTCGCGCACGATATGCGAATCCCAACCGAGAATTAATCTTCCGTTGGCCGGCACAAGATTCATCAGCCGCGAAAATGCGAACTTTATTTCCTGCAGGTCGCGGTAGATGTCGGCATGGTCAAATTCGATATTGCCGACGATCGCGATCTCCGGCAGGTAATGCATGAACTTGGGCTTTTTGTCGAAATAGGCAGTGTCGTATTCGTCGCCCTCGACGATAAAACGGTCGCTATCGGTCACGCGAAAACTGGCGCCGAAATTTTGCACGATGCCGCCAACCAAAAAACTCGGGTTTAACCCCGCCACTTCGCAAACCCACGCGGCGATGCTGGTAGTGGTGGTCTTGCCGTGCGTTCCGGCGACGACCAGCGAGCGGCGGCCGCGGATAAATTCTTCCTTGACGACCTCAGCCTGCGAACGGTAGAGCAATTTACGGCTTAATACTTCTTCCAGCTCCGCGTTGCCGCGCGAGATGGTGTTGCCGATGATGGTGCAATCGGCGCCGACATCGCAGTTTTCCGGTTTGTATCCTTCGATTATCTCAATCCCTAAGCTCCCTAGCTGGGTAGACATCGGCGGGTAAACATTCTGGTCTGAGCCCGTTACTTTGTGCCCGCGCGCCTGCAGCATCCCCGCCAAACTCGCCATCGCCGTGCCGCAAATTCCTATTAAGTGATAGTGCATAAATGATCTTTGCTCAAAAGCATACAAAAGAGATTTTATAGTACATTGGCGGTTTAGAAAGGTAAAATGGGGCTCTGCCTATAAAAATGAGGTCAGAACCGGGAGTAAGCTCCCCTCCTGCCGGAGGAGGGGTGGCAGCCGCTTCGGCTGACGGGGTGGTTCTCTCTTTTATCAAAGCAAAGGAAACCCCTCGCTACCGCTTCGGGTTCTGACCTCATTGCTGACGACGCCCACCATTACCTACAATGTCCCGAAAAAAGCCAATTTGCAATAAACTCTGTGTTCAACATCGGCATTTTCTGCTATATTTGGCCTGTCTCGAACTCCCGTCAAAGACCTTTCTCTTCCACCGGTAAGGAATTCGGACTACAAATAATAAAATCAGGAGAAAATTTGATGAAAAAAATGATTAAAACCTTTTTACTGGTGTTAGCTCTTACTTTTGTGGTTCTTGCCACCACCGGTGATATCCCCATTCCGGGTGTCGCTGGTTGTGCTCCCGGCCTTTGGTATCCCGAAAGCCAGGTCTGCTGCTACCCCGGTCTGGCTTGCCCGATGGACGGACCGATCGGTTAAACACCACTAGATAAAATAACGGATAACCACAAAATGCCGGTTGGCGGTGTTTTGTGGTTATTGCTGTTTCTGACTGCCCTGATCCCGATGACCGTTTGATTGCTTTAATATTATAAAGATGCGATATTCATTATCGTTTAAAGGGGCAGAAACCAAGGCGGTTAGGGAGCGTGTATCCCATTCTTTTTACACTGAAGGACATTCTATGAAAAACAAATTCTTTTTTATTCTGGCGGCGTGTGTCATGTTGTTCGTTTTATCAAGCCTTACCATGGCCCAGGAAAAATGTACCGAGGAAAACTCGATCAAGCGCGTTTCCAAAAGCCGTTCCGGCAATTTCGAATATGTGACGTTTGACGTCGGCTCGGAAGCACCGGAGTATTCGGTGAGCAACGCCAAGCGCCCCTTTCAAATGTACGGCGACGAAAAGATCTTGCGGATAAAAGGAAACTATTTTAAGGGCATCGTCTTTCGCGGGGTCTATTGGACGTGCGTGATCGGCCGGAATCTTAAAGCCGCTACTTCGCAGATCATGGACGTGAAAAATATCGAGCAGTTCGAGGGCCAGGTGGAATACATCATCGGCTACCGCACCAAGTCAAAATACGTCGGCGTCTCAATGACCGGCACCGGCTCAAACCGCCACGTGGTGCTGAAGTTTAAAAGGTAGAAATTATTATGCGGAATGCATAATAATCAATAGAGTTATCCAACTTAAAATTAGGACAAGTAGAAAAACGATACGCATGCGTTTTATTGAGATATTCCTACCAAATTTATTGGATAGCTCTTTCGGAGGGTCAGTGAAAAGAAAATGATGGGTAAGGTTTGCCTTCTTTTCTAACTCGCGCAATCTATAAAATCGAATCGATGAAAGCCATGAGAGGCGCGTTGCAACGAGCCACCAATAAATATAAAGTGCTACAGAAAACACTGCTAATGCATAGCGTATCCCGGGAAATTGGGCTGCGAATGCAAACGAACCGTAAGAAAGCGGCAGAAGCACTGCTGCCAGTTGATAGATAATCGTATCGTCCTGACGCTGACTTTGACAGAGTTCAACGTATTCTAGGCGTTCCTCGTCGCTTAATTTCTGGGAAGATGCACTCATTAATAATTAACAATAATTAACCAATTTCTTGATTAAGTGGGACTCCTTTGTAGACTCGCTCGATCCTATCCAAAATAGTCCGGTAATAATCTTTATTTATTTCAAAGGCCGCGTAGTTTCGCGCGTTTAATAAACAAGCGGCGACGGTGGTGCCGGAGCCCGCAAAGGGATCTAAGACGATTCCGCCAACAGGACAGGAAGCGCGCACCATGCGTTCGATTATTTCGAGCGGTTTTTGCGTCGGGTGATTTTCGCGTTCGCTGTGTATGCGGTGCAGGCGCGAAACGGACCAGACGTCTTTCGGGTTGTAGCCAACCTCGAGCCATTTTTTGCCGACAAAAATCGAGCGTGAGCGCGCCTTTTTTGTTTCAGCGTCGTAGGGGATGCGCACGGCGTCAAGATCGAAGTAGTAATCTTTTGAGCGCGCGAAAAATCCGATGGTGTCGTGCACCGAGCTATAGCGCCGGGTCGAGCCGCCCATGCTCGGGACTTTGCGGTCCCAGATAATCTCGTTGATCATCGTCATTTTTGTTTTGAGAAACGAAAAAATCTCCGGGCTGTAGCGCCAGGTGGCAAAGATATAAAGGCTGCCATTTTCTTTTAATTTTGGAATAGCGAGCGCGAGCCAATTCCTGGTCCACTCCAAAAATTCGGCTGATTCCTGCCGGTCGGAATCGTTACCGTAATCTTTACCGAGATTGTAAGGCGGATCGGCGACTATCAGATCGACGCTCGCGTCGGGGATGCGTTTTACACCGCTCAAGAAATCTTCGTTGTAGACCTTGTTAAGCCAGCTCATTATTTTTCGTTTATTTTTTGCTTAGGCTTTGGGGGCTTTGGGGGCTTTGGGGCCCTTGCGGCCAGCAGGTGCGCGAAGGGAAGTTTTTTCACCGTTTTATAGATGTCAAATTTACTCAGCGATACCGGATCGCTTTTGGGATCGATCTTTTTGAATTTTTTGGTTTTCAGATCGCGGTAGCGGGTCGCTTTTTTTAGCTGCTTACCCGCGGCGCTGAAATAGATCTCCTGTTCGACGATCAGGTCTCCGTAAAAAGTACGAAAGTCCGATTCGACCTTGGCGAGCGAGCCGTCAGCGCGGAAATAGTGATAGACATAATTTACCCAATCGCCCGAGCCGCTAAAAAGTGTGGTGCTTACTTCCGCGATCCTGCCCGATTGTTTCCAGCAATAGGCGATCTCATAGGTCTCGCTTTTTTCGCGAAATTTATCCAGCGCTTTTTCCGAATCAAACTGGCGCCATTTTGACCTGGTCGATGTTTGCGATGCGGTATCGGCAAAAACAAGCTGCGGAGCTTTATTGCGCTTTACGTAAGCATCGATCTTTTTGGTGTAGGCATCGATGGTACCGACCTCGGCGGCTTTGTCCGCCTGCCCAAAGGCGGCGCAGGCAATTGCCAGGACCAATAGAACCAAAAGGATTTTCTTCATATATATTTTTCGAAAAGCATTCTAAAATGCATCAGTGGATATTTAATCACTAGTCGTAAAAAATTACACTAACAAAATGACCGACAATAGTTTACCACCATCTGTAAAGCCCGACCTGATCGGCGGGCATTTTCGCACATTCAGGAAAGACCCGACCGCTTTTCTGTCGCGGATGGCGGCGCTTGGCGATGTCACTACGTTCCGGATGGGATCGATGCAGGCGTATTTTGTAAATCATCCCGATCTGGTGCGCGATGTGCTGGTGGTAAACGCGCATAAGTTTCACAAAGGCCGCGCTTTAAAACGCGCCAAGAACCTGCTGGGCGAGGGCCTGCTGACCAGCGAGGAAGATTTTCACCTCCGCCAGCGGCGGCTGGTGCAGCCTGCTTTCCACAAACAGCGCATCATCTCTTATGCCGAGGCAATGACCGCTTACGCCGAGCGAATGGGCGACGAATGGCAGGAGGGCGAAGTGCGCGACATCGATCATGAGATGATGCGTCTGACGCTGCAGATCGTGGCTAAAACGCTGTTTAGCGCCGATATTACCGATGATGCTGATGAGGTTGGCGCGGCGATGACCACTATCGTCAACCTTTTTAATTTTTTGCTGCTGCCTTTTTCGGAAATACTCGAGAAACTGCCGATCCCGCATTCGATCCGTTTTCGCCGCGCCAAAGCAAAGCTGGACGAAATAATTTACGGCTTTATCAACGAACGCCGGGCGAGCGGCGAAGATAAAGGCGACCTGCTCTCGATGCTGCTGCTCTCGCAGGACGAAGAAGGCGGAGGCGGGATGAGCGACGTGCAGGTGCACGACGAATGCCTGACGCTTTTTCTGGCTGGCCACGAAACTACCGCTAATCTGTTGACGTGGACGTGGTACCTGCTTTCGCAAAACCCGGAAGCGGAAAGAAAATTACACGAAGAATTAGACCGCGTTTTACAGGGACGGATTCCTGCATTCGAGGACTTGCCGAACTTGAAATATACCGAAAGCGTTATCGCGGAATCGATGCGGCTGTATCCGCCGGCGTGGGTCGTCGGGCGGCTGGTGGTCGAAGAGCATGAGTTTAACGGCTATAAAGCTGCGCCGCATTCGCTGGTGCTGGTGAGCGAGTATGTGATGCACCGCGACCCGCGTTATTGGGAGGATGCCGGTGAATTTAAACCTGAGAGATGGGAAACATTGAGTGTAAAAGAAGCTTCGCAGCGCTACATTTATTTCCCGTTTGGAGGCGGCGTGCGGCGCTGCATCGGCGAACAGTTTGCCTGGGCGGAAGGAATCTTGCTGCTCGCCACACTCGCCCGCAAATGGAAACTAAGATTGCAGCCGGAACAAAAAATTGGCCTAAAGCCCCAGATAACTCTCCGGCCGAAATTCGGTATGCGGATGAGAATAGAAGAGAGGTAGTGTCTACTTAACTTTTGACCCAAACAGCTTTGCCGTTTTTAATAGTGGCGACAGGGTTTCCGACCAGCTTGTGCGCTTTGACCGCTTCACGAACTGCTTTTCGCAGGATGGCAGTAAGACGTTTTTCATCGGAGAGAATCTCTTTGATCCGATCTTTCTTTGTTACTTTATGGGCTTTCATATTTTCCACTTATATTTTGCCATAATTTAGGTTTTAATACATTAACCGTTTGCAGCAATGTTCCTTTGGCGATCAAAACAGGTTGCGATAGGGCGGAGTTATCGTAAAAATACCAGTTATCTGCAATTGGCAGATACAAACGGAAAAAATTTTCTAACCCCTTCTTATAACGCCTGTTAATAGTTTCCATCGGAATGTTATGACCGCCTCGACGAACTCTTTCGGCAACGCGCATTAATGCCAGATCGGCATTTCTCAACCAAAGGAAAATCAAGGTGAATTCATAATCGCGTTCGCGCAATGCATTTAGCTGACGTAAAAAACTTTTTGTGGAAAGAGTAGTTTCATAGGCAAAATCCGTTTTTGCTTCAGCGAGTTCATTCAAGCGTTTTAGCATTATCTTGCCGGCAGAAATAGCGGTTTTTTCTGGAGAGAAGGCAGACAGGCCTTGGGCAATCGTGTCGGCGTTGACAAACTCTGAAACCCCTAAACTATCTCTTAACAGATAAGGGGCAATGGTAGATTTGCCAGCGCCGTTAGGTCCCGCGATAACTACTACATGAGGCATCTTCGCATATTACTTTAACGAGAAGCATACAACAACTTATTCTAGATAAAATTAGTGCCGGGAATTATCTCACAAAGCTCCTTAAAATTCGTGGTATGCGAACCGGCTTTATTTACGTCGGATTTGCCATACCAGCTCTCTTTTCGTTTTCTGATCTCCTTTTCCTTGAGCGCGTTAAAAAAGCGAAGCGTGTCGCGTCCCCAGCGGCGATTCATTTTGTCCATCACATTCATCAGGTTGTGCATCCGGCGGCAGTATTCTTCATCCAGCAGGCGCGCATTTGCTCCGGTAAAGGGCGTCAGATCGGTGAGGATCACGCCGGCGCGTTTGTACCCGAAAGCCGGATCGTAAATTCGGTCGAGGCAGTCAAATGCCCAGTGAAGCAATTCAGGGTTGGCGTCGCTCGGCACGCAGGAAGTATAGGTGGCGGTATTTGAATAATAACCGTTACCGGTTTTAAAGCGATCGCTGCTTATATGAACGGACAGTGCCCCGGCAATAAAACCAAGCTTGCGCATCCGCTCTGCCGCGCGGGTCAAAAACATCGAAACCGCTTCTTTCATTTCCTGCCTGGTGGACACTATTTTTCCAAACGAGCGCGAGCAGGTAACGGCCCGCCGCGCAGCCAGCTCGTCGGGCGTATGGGTCAGCGAATAGCAGGACGTTCCCCGCAGCTCCAGCACCGTTCGCGCGCCCAGCACGGAAAGAGTTTTTCGCACCCAGTGCAGATCGGCATTACGCAGCGCCAGTGCGTTGACGATACCGTGTTCTTTCAGTTTTTTGGCCGTGCCGTGGCCGATGCCCCACACGGCTTCCACCGGAATGCCGGCTAATACATATTCAATGTCCGCGTCTCCGGCGTTATAAAGATCGACAATTTCGTCGGTCTTTTTCCCCAAATAATTAGCAAGTTTGGCCAATGTTTTAGTTTTGGCGAATCCGATCGATACCGGCAAGCCGGTAAACTTTTTGACGCGGTCACGGATCTCCGCTCCGCGCTTTTTTAACGGCGCAGACGGCGGCATAAGGAAAAACGCTTCGTCGATGGAATAGATCTGAATGTCGGGTGAGTAATCCTCCAACAACTCCATCACCCGCGAAGACATATCTCCGTAAAGTTCGAAATTTGCCGATTTAACAAAGACATTATGTTTTTCAATAATATCTTTGACCTTAAACAACGGCGCCGCCATCGCAATCCCCAACTCTTTTGCTTCCCTGCTGCGGGAAATGATGCAGCCGTCATTGTTGGACAATACGACCACGGGCCGCTTGTGCAGGCGCGCATTAAAAACGCGCTCGACCGAGGCGTAAAAGTTGTTGCAATCAAGTAGGGCAAATACAGTCATTGGATCAGGGCAGGCGGAAACGCGACAGTTATGGAGCGTGTTTCGTTTTAAATTTACACGCTCCATAACTGTCGCGTTTCTGCCTTTCAATGTCTCGTGATCGAATACATCACCCGTCCCCAGACTTCGAAGTCGGTCTCCGGCGTGATCTCGATCGGCGGATAAGCAGGATTTCTCGATAGCAGGCGAAACTTATCCGGGTGTTTCATTTCCAGCTCTTTCACGCACATTTCGTTTTCCACCCGCGCCACGACTATATCGCCGCTGCGCGCATCGACGGAGCGGTCTACTACCAGGATCGCGCCGGGTTTGATCCCCGCGCCGATCATCGAATCGCCCTCGACGCGAATGTAATAGGTCGCCAGCGGATGAGCGACCAATTCCGTGTTGAGATCGATACGGCCCTCGAGAAAATCATCGGCGGGCGAAGGGAATCCGGCGGCGACCCGCGAAAGTATCAAAGGCCGCGTTATTTTACTTGACCGGTCCGCGGCATGGACCTGTAAACGGCCGAAAATATTTGCTGAAATAGCCATTACAATATTTCTTGCTTTCGACAAATTCTCATAGATGAAACAGAGAGTAAACATTTAATACCCGCAGCGCCCAGGTGTCAACTAAAAAATTCTCTTTATAACGGCTTTTCGTCCAGCCTAATAATGGCTCTGTCCAATAAGATCACGGACAGGGCCACGAATGTCACAAATACCACGAATAGAAAATGTTTAATTCGTGTTATTTGTGCAATTAGTGGCGAATAAAAGAACCGGGTGGCTTTACATCTTAATAAGAAAACCGGCTTTATAGGTAAAGCCTTTATAATAAAAAAGTGATAAGCGAGCAGATCCAACATCATTACGCGTTCGGCTCAGGCAAAACCGTGGTAAAGCGCGATATCAGCATCTACCTGCCGCCCGAGTATTTCACTCATCCCGATCAGCGGTTTCCTACGCTCTATATGCAGGACGGGCAAAATCTCTTTGATCCGAAGACCTCGTTTGCCGGCACGGCCTGGCGGGCCGATGAAACGGCTCAGGAATTGATACAAAAAAAGAAAATTCAGCCCCTGATGATCGTTGCGGCCGGCAACACTGCCGATCGCCTGGACGAATACACGCCGGTGAGCGCTCGCGGGCGCGGCGGCCGCGCCGGTGAATATGGACAGTTTTTGATCGAGGAACTAAAGCCTTTTATCGATCGCGAATATCGCACCATGCCGCAGCGCGAATTTACCGGTGTTGGAGGTTCATCGCTCGGCGGGCTTTTTGCGCTGCACATGGGTTTTACACGGCCCGATGTTTTTGGGCGAATTGCGGCGATGTCGCCGAGTATTTGGTGGGCAAACGGTTTTCTTCTGCGCGAAGCCGCCGCCTTGCCGGGAAGATCGCCGCTGCGAATATGGCTGGACATGGGCCGGCGCGAAGGCCGCTATTTCCTCGCGCAGACCCGGCAGATGCAGGACATACTGCGCGGCAAAGGCTGGCGAAAAAACCGCAAAGCCGCTCTGGCCGATTTTCGCTATCTGGAAGCAACTCGCGCGCGGCATGACGAATATTCCTGGGGCGCGAGGTTCGATAAAGTGTTAAAATTTTTGTATCCGAAGATCTGAGAAGTATTGCCGCAAAGAGGCGCATAAAACGCAAAAAGCAGATAATGAGACAAAGATTTTTCTGTGCTTTCTGCGCATTTTTGCGGCTAAAACAAGGATCCGGCCGGCGTTCCCGGTTCTGACCCGTAACCGATCGTGCATGGTTTATCTTATGAAAATAAATTTCAGGATCTTTTTCTGTTTATTACTGCTCGTCCCTGTATATGTATTTGCGCAAAAGCCTTATTTTCCTTTGGCGGGCAGTTGGGAACGGCGCACAGTTGAGCAGGCTGGTTTTGACGGGGCAAAGCTTAAGGAAGCGATCGATTTTGCCATCGCCAGGGAGCCGAAGACGCCGAAAGACCTCGAGCTTGCGCATTATCAATCTTTCGGGCGCGAGCCTTTTGGGGAAGCGATCGGGCCGTTCAAAGAGCGCAGCGGTTCGGCCGGAATGATCGTGCGCAACGGTTACGTCATTGCGGAGTGGGGCGACACCCGGAGGGTCGATATGACCTTTAGCGTGACGAAGAGCTTTCTTTCGGCGACGGTCGGGATAGCGTTTGGCCGCAAAATGATCCGCAGCCTGCAAGACCCTGTGCTGGGTTATGAAGCGCCGACGTTGGCCTACGATCCGCATACAAAATTCGGCGACGCGGGCAAACTCGGCAGCTCGCGCCTGATCGAGCTTTTCAGCACAGAACATAACCGCAAGATCACCTGGGAGCATCTGCTGCGGCAAACCAGCGATTGGGAAGGCACGCTCTGGGGCAAGCCGGATTGGGCCGACCGGCCGGACAAAGATGTGAACTCGTGGCTTACCCGCAAGCGCAACGAACCCGGCACCGTTTATAAATACAACGATGTGCGGGTGAACGTGCTGGCGCTGGCGGCGCTTAATGTCTGGCGCCGTCCGCTGCCGCAGGTGCTGAAAGAAAATTTGATGGATGAGATCGGCGCGTCGGATTCGTGGCGCTGGTACGGCTATGAAAATTCCTGGGTGGTATTAGATGGACAGGTAGTGCAATCCGTCAGCGGCGGCGGCCACTGGGGCGGGGGCATGTTTATCTCCGCGCAGGACATGGCGCGCTTCGGCCTGCTCACGGCGCGGGGCGGCCGTTGGCGCGAAAAGCAGATACTGCCGGAAGAATTTGTCAGGCAGGCGAAAACGCCCGGCCCCGCCAATGACACCTACGGTTTTATGAACTGGTTTCTTAACACCGATCATAAGCTCTATCCGGGCGCGCCCGCCTCTGCCATCACCCATATCGGCAGCGGCACTAATATCATTTACGCCGACCCGGAAAACGACATCGTAATGGTCGTGCGCTGGATAGAAAACGACAAGATCACGGAATTTGTCGAGAAAGTGTATGCGAGCTTGAAGAAGTAAACAAATAGCCGCAAAAAAGCGCAAGAGACACAAAATAAGAATTGGTTTTTGCGCATTTTGGGACTTTTTGCGGCAAATCTTAGAACGCTGCGCGTTCTTTGCAGGCAGGATGCCTGCGCTCCCAGGTTACGGTGTGATCAGTGCTTTGACCGCCATTTTGGCGAGCTTCCACATTTTGCCCCAGTCGATATCGCCGTCGGTGTCTTTGCCGGTCAGCTTGTCTAAGATCAACTGGCGGAATTGTTTGCCTTCGCGGCGGAGGGTAAATTCCTTGGCGAAAGGTTTGGCGGTTTCGAAAAAGTTAAACTCGGGATCGATGCGGATGCCGATGCCTTCGAGCGTCATCAGCGCGCGCATGATGTAGGTGAAATTCGACGGCAGGCGGAACGGGTAATCGTACATCACATCCGCCAGTTCGTAGGTGAGCTCTTTGAAATTGACTTCCTTGAATTTCAAATTCAGATAGTGTTCGAACAAACGTTCGACGATCGGTTTGACCACGTTCGGATCGACACCGGGTTTTAAGAAATCGAGCTCGATCAGATCCTGCGCGATGCCGGCCGGATCTTTGGAGACGACGTGAAAAAACGCGTCGATCATCTTCGACTGAAGCTTAGGCGTGATGCGCCCGACCATACCGAAATCAAAAAACGCCAGCCGCCCGTCGTTCATCACCAGCAGATTGCCGGGATGCGGATCGGCGTGGAAAAAGCCGTCCTCGAGAAGCTGCTTCAGGTAAGTTTTGATCAACAGCCGGTTCGTAGTTGCGGCCGATAGGCCTTTAGCGGCCAGAAGCTCGGTTTCGATGACCTTGGTCCCGCGAATAAATTCCAGCGTCAGGACTTTCTGGCTGGTGTGCGACCAGTAGATCGTCGGCACATAAATATTTTGCCAGCTTTTGAAATTGTCGCGAAAGCGTTCGGCGTTGCGGCCTTCCTGGGCGTAATCCATCTCTTCCTGGATGGTTTCTTCAAATTCACGGAGCATTCCGGCCCAGTCGGCGTTTTCGTTAAGCTTGGGAAAACGCGCGGCGTAACCGGCGATCTTTTGCAGCAGATAAATATCGCCCCGGATCATCGCTGCCAGGTGCGGGCGCTGCACCTTTACCGCAACTTCTTCCCCGGAATACAGCCGCGCGCGATAAACCTGCCCCAGCGAAGCGGCAGCGATCGGCTCAACATCAAATTCGAGAAATGCTTCCTTCAGCGTTCGCTTTAATTCTCTTTCGATCCGGGCGTGGGCTTCGGCGTTATCGAAGGGCGGAACTTCGTCCTGCAGCGTGCCGAGTTCTTTAACAAAATTAAGCGGCAAAAGGTCGGCGCGCGTGCCTAAGGATTGCCCGATCTTGATAAAGGTAGGTCCGAGCTTGATCAGGTTGTCTTTTAGCCAGACGGCCTGCTTTTGCTGTACTTCTTCTTTGTGCGAGCCGCGATAGACGAACCAGCTCGTCAGCCGCACGCCTTTGTCAAAAAACCAACTGCCGACGCCGTTAAGCCGTACCTGCATAACAGCCAGCGGGCCCAATTGCCGGGCTTTTTCCAGGCGCTGCGCGGCAAACCGGCGCATATGACCGTGGTGCAGGTCGTAGCGGTCGAGATAGAGATAGAGTGAAAGCAGCCCGATCACGCGTGAAACCTTAAACAGCCGCCACCAGCCGCGAATGCCCTGGTAACTCTGGGCGATAAGCTCATCTTCAGCGGTCTCCATGGCTGGTTCAACCGGAGTTAAAGCCTTGTGCCCATTGGTGTTCGGAGCATCCGGCTCAACTTTGCTTTCCCGCACTATCAGGCCCTGGCCGCTTTCTTCTGTCATTGTATCGGTACCTGTAAACATATTAACAAATCCGTTATATGAACGTATTTTGATGTCGAAATGTTTGTAGAAGTTTATCCGAAACGGGGCTTTGCCTCTAAAATACGGATGGTCATTGCATGAGGTCAGAACCCGAAGCGGTAGCGAGGGGTTTCCTTTGCTTTGATAAAGAGAGAACCACCCCGTCACGCGAAGCGCGTGCCACCCTCCTTTGTAAGGAGGGGAGTTTTAGAAACCCGGTCGCTACTCCCATCACCCCGTCAGCCGAAGCGGCTGCCACCCCTCCTCGGGCAGGAGGGAGCTTACTCCCGGTTCTGACCTCATTTCAAATCGACGCGCAAATCCTGATTACCTCGAATCTCTTAACGACTAAATTTCCCGGCTGAGCTATGCTTTCAGGTGGCTGAGGTCGGAAAAAGAGCGGCAGGTATCTGAATTTCCCGATTTCAATGTTCTTTTTTAATTTAGCCTGCGGATTTGTGAATTTTACGAGATTTCTGGAACATTTTTGTAACAGGTGTAACACTGTCACACCCTGTAACTGTTACACCCTAATGCGAGGCCGCAAATGGCCGCGGATCTTAGATCCTAAACCTGTATTGTCACAAAAACCTCCGGCGGCGGTGTATTAGATTTACCATGTCGAAAAGCAATTATTTAGTTCGCAGCATTGTCTGGTGCATGTTGTTTTGTTTTTTGGGGCAAGCACTCGCCGCGCAAGGTATTGCGCCGAAAAACGGCGATAACGGCAAAACGGAAACGGAAAAATGGCGCGAAGACCTGCGTTATATGGCCGGGCAAATGCCTTTGTTTCATAAAGACCTGTTTCACCAGATGTCGCGCGAACAATTCGACACCGCCATCAAAAAGCTTTACGACCGGATACCCACGCTGGCCCGGCATCAGATCATCGTCGAAATGCAGCGCATCGTCGCCATGGCCGGCGACGGCCACACCAATATTTACCCGACCCGCGATCCGAAAATAGGCTTTCACGTTTTCCCGGTAAAAATGTATTTTTTCCGCGACGGGCTATTCATACGCTCAGCCGATAAGGAGTACGCCGATCTGCCGGGAGCTAAGGTCATCAAGATCGGAAATGCCACCGCCCTACAGGCGTATACTGCCGTTCGCGAAATTATCGGGCGCGACAACGAAATGGATGTGAAATTTTTTGCCGCGCATCTGTTAGTAATGCCGGAGGTTTTGCACGCGCTCGGGCTGAGCGGTAACGCGGAGAGCGCAAAGTTCACTTTTGAAACTAAAAGCGGGCAAAAGGTTGTCGAGCTCAGGGCCGCCGGAGCCGTCGAAATGATGCCGGCCGACACGGATATGAGCTGGCTTCCAAAAACCGGCTGGACGGACAGCCGCACCGGTGCGGGCGCGGCAGCTTCAGCAACTGCAGCCGGGCCTCTCTGGCTAAGAGATCCGCAGAATAAATTCTGGTATGAATATTTGCCCGATTCCAGGACCGTTTATTTCCAATACAACCAGGTCGGCAATAAAGATAACGAGACTCTGGCGGCGTTTTCAAAGCGGCTTTTTGCTTTTGTGGAAGCCAATCCGGTCGAGCGCCTTGTTATCGACATGCGCTTGAACCGCGGAGGAAACGGCGAATTTAACCGGCCGCTGCTGCTCGATATCATCAAGTCGGCCAAAATCAATCAAAGAGGAAAACTGTTTGCGATAATCGGCCGCAGCACTTTTTCGGCGGCGCAGTTTATGGCCAATAATCTGGAAAAATACACCAACTGTATCTTTGTCGGCGAGCCCTCCGGTTCGAAAGGAAATATCTATGGCGATTCGCGCAAGATCACGCTTCCCAATAGCGGAATGACGGTGCGCGTTTCGGTTTATTACTGGCAGGATTGGAACCCGTGGGACACGCGCCCATGGACCGCGCCGGAAATTACGGCAGAGCTGACCTCGGAAGACTACCGCCTTAACCGCGACCCGGCGCTGGAAGCGGTCCTTAACTACGCGCCGCAAAAAACATTGAGCGAGGTCCTTGATGAAGCGCTGACCAAAGGCGGCATTGACGCGGCGGTAAAAAGCTTCCGCGAATTTATGGCCGAACCCGCTCATCGCTACACGTGGACAGAGCAGCCGCTGCTCGAAGCCGGGCAAAGATTATTGAATGAGAAAAAGCCTGAGCAGGCGGCTGTCCTTTTTCAGATCGACGTAGAAAAAAATCCCGAGTCTTTTCGCGCCTACTTTGCCCTGGGTGAGAGCTATTTTCAGATGGGAAAGAAAGATCTGGCTATTGCTAATTTCGAAAGGTCGTTAGAGTTAAATCCAAAGAATTACGATGTGATCCAAAGGCTGCGTGAAGCTAAGGGCAGTAAGTAAGTTTTGAGTACCGCCTTTAGGCGGCCGCTTTCTGATCGGCGTCCGCCGTCAGATCTTTGAGCGGCAGGAGCCTCTAGCTCCATATACGCTATTCTATTTCCAAACTACTCTGAACACCGCTGCGCAAAAAGTAACCGAGCGCCCGGCGGGAATCGCGTTCGATCTGCGCTTTCAACTCATCGATGCCGCTAAATTTTTTCTCATCGCGGAGGCGGTGCAGAAAACGGACGCGCAGAACGTCGCCGTAAAGATCGCCGTCAAAATCAAAGATATAAGTTTCCACGGAAGGCTCGGCGTCGCCGCCAAAGGTCGGACGTACGCCAACGTTTGTGATGCTGCGCCGCCAGGTATCGCCGATCAGCGTGGCGGTGACATAAACACCTGTGCGAGGGATGACGCGGTTTTGCGGCTGGAGATTGGCGGTAGGAAAGCCGATAGTATGGCCGCGGCGGTCGCCGCGAATAATTTTGCCTTCGACACCGTAAGGGCGTCCCAGCATCCGGCGCGCCGAATTAACACGCCCCGCCGCCAGCAGCTCGCGTATTTTCGACGAGCTGACCCGCGTTCCGCGAAGCTGCACTTCCGGCACTTCGTCGGCAAAAAATCCGAGCTCGGCGCTAATGCGTCTTAATAGTTCGATGTTTCCGGCGCGGCCTTTGCCAAAGGCAAAACCTTTTCCCAGATACACTTCCTTGGCCTGCAAACGGTCGTAAATGACCTCGCGCAAAAAATCTTCAGCCTCTATCGAGGCAAAATCGCGATTGAAACGGATGACGATGGTTTGTTCCACGCCGAGGAATTCGAGCGCCGCCAGCCGTTGGTCGAGAGTCTGCAGCAGCGGCGGAGCGGATTCGGGGTGAAGCACCGCCCGCGGGTGCGGGTCGAAAGTAATGGCGGTCGAAACCGCGTTCAACTCTTTTGCCTGTTCGACGACGGTCTGAATTATCCGCTGGTGGCCGAGGTGCAGCCCGTCAAAAACACCAAGCGTCAGCACCGTCGGGCGCGCGATATTAGCATTCTCTGTTCCGTGAAAAATCTTCATGCGAAACTAAAAGATTAAAGGGAATTTTAGATAAAGGCAAAACTCGTAAGGCCTATTACTTATTCACGCCGCGTTTGGCATTGATGTAGTTGATCAGGGCGGTTTGCATTTTGTAGGGCAGGTGCCGCGAAAAAAAAACGAATAGCTTATTGGCAAAGCCGGGAATAATTACATGGGTGCCGCGCATAGTCCCTTTAAAGGCGATCCCGGCCACATCCTGCGCGGTCATTCCCGAATTTTTTTTATCTTCGATCCCGGCACGGACGCGAAATTCCGTTTGCACGACGCCGGGGCAGAGAACCGTGACACTCACACCGGTGTCTTTTAATTCGGAACGCAGCGCGGTGGAAAAAGAAAAGATGAACGATTTGCAGGCGCTGTAGACCGCCTGTTTTTTGACCGGCGAAAACGAATATACCGAAGCGACGTTAAGAATATGTCCGCGTTTTTGTTCGAGCATCGCGGGCAGCGCGGCTTTGGTAAGCTTTAGCATCGCGGTCAATTGGAGGTCGAGCATCATCATCTCTTTCTCCATCGCGGTTTCCACAAACCGCCCGTGAAGCGCAAAGCCCGCATTATTTACCAGGACCGTAAAGCTATGGGCTGCAACTTCAGCCGCCAGTTTATTGATCGATTCGATATCGGAGAGATCGGCGGCGACAGTTTCCGTTTCGATGCCAAATTTGCCGTTGCAATCGGCGGCCACCTGGTCCAGTTGTTCCTGTTCGAGCGCGGTGAGAAAAAGGTTGAAACCCGCGGCGGCAAATCGGTAAGCGAGCGCCTTGCCGATCCCTGATGAAGCGCCGGTAATTAGTGCCCATTTTTTGTCATCGGTATCGGTCATTCTAAAAGAACGGCTTAAGGGGCTCAGCGCGAGACGCAAAATATTCATTTTCGAATTGCTTGATCGTTCCCGCGATCTGCCCGACGATCTCGTTATAAGCCGCTTTGCCTCTTTTTTCCGTAACGGGTTCGATCACTTTCATCGACATTGTGAAACGCGAACCGCGCGGCGGGTAATTTGAAAAAGAATTTTGTTTATCGCTGCGCAGGTGAATGCATAAAACCTTAGCGCCCTCCAGCGAATAAATTATCTTGCCCACGCCGGCCGTGATCTTTTCCGGATCGAAAAAACCTTTTCGCGAACGCTGCCCTTCGGGAAAGATCAACACCACATTGTTTTGCAGCAGCAGATAACGGCACAGCCGCAGCACATCATTTTTATGTTCGTTGCTGCCGTCGCGATGAATAAAAATACATTTGGTGAGATAAAGCGTGAGGTGATATCGCAGTTTTTTCTTAAAGAAATCGCCCGCCGGCAGATTCCATGTAAATGCTTTGTAATTAAAGAGATACCAGCCATTAGACGCCAGCCCCCAGATGATCAATGCCGAGTCGATAAAGGTCAGATGGTTGGCACAGATGATCAGCGGCGAATCTTTGTCTTTATTCTTCCAGATCTCGCGATATTGCTTTCTGACCTCGCGCATGTTTTCGATGCTGTAACCGCAGACGCGCATCATCAATACCAGTAATCCGCCAAACGGCAGCAGCAGCAGCCAGCAAAAGAACGCCTGCAGATTCGTTTTAGAGATCGTGCCTGCATCCGGCTGGTCAAGGCGGCTAAGCAAACGCGCCTTTGGATCGAAATTTGGTATTTCTTTCACTTCCTGCATCTTGATGTATCGCCAGCGTCCCGCTGACTGTCCTGACGGCGTCTCGCCGCCAGATTTCTAAAAAGCGTGGGGCGGGACGCCCACACGACTGCCAGCGAGACGCTGGCGATACTATCCCAGGTCCTGATTGCCGCTGGCAAAAATATTCTTAGGATCGAAACTGTTCTTTACCCGGCGCTTTAAATTCAACGCTGTCTCAGACATCACGTCAGGCAAAAAAGCCTGGCGAATTTTTCCCACACCGTGGTGATGCGAAAGCGAGCCGCCGGAACGCAAAATTTCCGTTCGCGCGATATTTTCCAGATCGAGATACACTTCCGAAGGATTTTCCACACCCTTGTAATAAAAGCCGAAATAAAAATAAATGGCGACGCCGGTGCGATAAACCTGCGTGATGCGCGAGGTAACGAACGGTTTTCCGGGCAGTCCGCGCCGCTCGTATTCTTCGCGCAAAACGCGTTTTACGTTCTCGCAAATTTGCAGCGCGTCGCTCCAGGCGCACGAAGTTTCAAAAGATTCGGCGATGATGTAATAGTTCATCAAAAAATCGCGGATATAGGCGATGCTGTACGTAAGCTGGTAGCCGCGCCGGCCGTTCTCGCCGCCGGCTTTCATCCCGCCGTGTTTTTTCGCGATGCGGTAGACGTCAGATTCCTGCTGCTGAACTTCGGCTTTTGTTCCTTCGAAGACGAGCGTAAGCGCGACCATTTTAAATGGATCAAAACCTTTGATCTTTGTGACAAAGAATTTTTCAAACTGGCTTTTCCAGACCTTGAGCCCGGTCGAAGCAGGCTTGAGCGCCAGCCCGAATTGAAACTGCAGATTATCGACCAAACGCACGCTCGCCGGCGGCGTCGAGGTGTGCGCCAGCTCGTGCATAAATGCGTAGCCGTCTTCATAGGTCGGGAAAAGTACCGAACCGTATTCCTGCGCCTCGGGCAGCGGGAAAAGTTTGACGATGGCGGAGGTGATGATGCCGAGCGTGCCTTCGGAACCGAAGATCAGCCGGCGCAGGTCGGAACCGACCGATTCACGCGGCGCGGGCGCAGCGCGTTCCAGCTTGCCGTCGGACGTCGCCACGGTGACGTCGATCACCAGGTCTTCGATGTTGCCGTACTTATTTTTCTTCATCCCGCTGGCGTTGGTGGCGATCCACCCGCCGAGCGTGGAAAATTCGACGCTGTCCGGTTCATGCCCCATCGAGTAACCGTATTTCGCCAGTTGCTCCATGATGTGGCGGCCCACGGCGCCGGCTTCGATACAGGCCATCATATTTTCCGGGTCGATCCAGCGGACGCGGTCCATCCGGCGCATATCGACCGAGACGATCACGCGTTTTTCATTTTCACTGCAGCGAAGGGCGTCGGTCACGTTGGTGCCGCCGCCGAAAGGGATCAGCACCGCGTCATGTTTTTTTGCGGCTTCGATGAGCTGCGCCACTTGATCTTCGCTTTCGGGATAGATGACCATATCCGGAATGCGCCCGAGCCGTTTGTGTTTGATGGCAAACATCTCTTCCTGCGTATGGCCGTGGCCGTGACGCAGGCGCACTTCGCCGCTCGCGTCTATCTGCGGGTCACCGATGAATTTTTTTAGCTCGGTGTTAAAAGCAGGATTTTCCACGGCCGCGGGAATTTCCGTCGGGTAAGAAGTTTGGTGAACATCTTTCGGGTCGAGTTCGATCTCGAGTGTTTCGCGGATCCAGGGCAGCAGGCGCGAAAGCTCCTTGCCGCTAAGTTCGTAACGGTCACCCAAAATTGTCGCCACGCCGTTTTCGTTGATAGCGAAACGCGTGTCGCTAAAACCCCAGTTGTCGAAGCTCTCGGTTTCATCCGCGGTTATTTTTAACGGCTCAGGATGGATCAGTTTATCGTTCATCTGTTTAGAGTACCGCCTTCAGGTGGCTCTTTTTGTGCATTTTAATCCCTCATTATGGATGATAAGAAAGAAAAATGCTTGAACGATTCTGCTACGAAAGAAATGAGACGAGCGAGCTTTCTTTTACCAGCGCTGAGGGAGCTATCCCAAGCGAGGTCTTAAAAGTGCGGGTCAGGTGCGCAGAATCTGCAAATCCAGCAGAATGAGCAGTTTCGGTAAGCGATCCGCCGCCGGCGAGCATGTGCAGCGCATCGCGCAAACGCAGCCAAAGGAGGTAACGGCGGACGGGAATGCGGACGTGTTCGGTAAAAAGATGGGAAAAACGGCTTTCGGAAAGATCGACCTCGGCGGCGATATCTTTGACCAAAATGCCGTTTTCCCGGCCGGCGCGGATCCATTCAATGCTATGGGAAACGCGCGGGTCAAGAGTTGGGCTCGCCTTATCTGAAGAGTCGGCGGCTATCTGTTCGATGATCTTATGATAGGCATCGCTTCCTGTTTTATCATTGATCCCGAGGCCTACAAACGGCGCGATGTGCGGACGAATTTTCTCAAGCGTGGGCTGAAGAATTGTCGAAATACGGTTCTCTGAAGTTACCGGGATCAGCAGTTGGCCCAGTTTTCCTTCGGGCGCAAGCAAAAACATCGCCATTTTATTTCCACGGCCTTCGATGCCATGAAGGATGCCGGCGGGAATGATCGCGGCAGTATAACTTTTCCAATCGTCAGTTTCCGAATTGCGAAGGCCGAGGTCGCCCTCGAGCGAGATACAAATTTTTATCGCGGGCGATTCGTGCAGATCGGCTGTCCCGGCGGCTCCTAAGAAGAGGCCGTATTCTTCCCACAACAAAACTTTACCGGACCAATTCATTGAATTTTAGATTTCGGATTTTAGATTTTGGATCACTGAGCGATAACGAGCACTGTAATCTAAAATCCAAAATCGCAAATCAAAAATCAATTGTCTCCCAGATACTTTCCCGGCACCAGATAATTCTGCACATAATCCGCCACGGCTTCTTTTAAGCCCGTGCCGGGTTTTCCGTAACCGGTATTTTGAATGCGCCCCAGATTTGCCTGGGTATGATATTGATATTTGTCGCGCAGGTGCTCCGGCATTTCGATGAATTCAATATTCGGCTGCTGATCAAGCGCATCGAAGATGGCGGCAGCCAGTTCATTCCAGGTGTGCATCTCACCCGAACCGACATTGAATAATCCGCCGTTTTTATTTTCGATAAAATGCAGCGTCATCTCGACCGCGTCTTTCACGTACACGAAATCGCGCCCGAACTCGCCGTCCTGAAACCTGGGATTCGCGCTTTTGAAAAGTTTTAATTTCCCGGTCTCATTTATCTGGCCGTAAGCCTTATTGACCAGGCTGCGCATATCGCCTTTGTGATTTTCATTCGGGCCAAAGACGTTAAAATATTTCAGGCCGACGATGCGGTCAAACATTTTGTTCTGCTGCGCGTAAAGGTCAAAGGCGTGCTTGGAATACCCGTAAACATTGAGTGGGCGCAGTTGCTCAAGCTCATCAGTACCGTCATTCATTCCGGCCGAACCATCGCCGTAGGTGGCGGCGGACGAGGCATAAATGAATCGCGTATGACGGCCCACCGCCCAACTGGCAAGATCACGCGTGTACTGGTAATTGTTGCGCATCATGTAATCGGCGTCGGTCTCCGTGGTCGAAGAACAGGCGCCCATGTGCAGCACAATTCCCGCGTCGTTGAATTTGTCGAGGTCTTTTATAAATTGATCGGCGTCAAGGAAATCGCCGAATTTTAGCGGCGCGAGATTTTTCCACTTCTCAGTTTCATCCATCCGGTCGACGATCAAAATATCCGTCTCGCCCAACTGATTTAAACGCCACACCAGGGCGCTGCCGATAAAGCCCGCTCCGCCGGTGACAATGGTTTTGAATGAAGTCATATTAAAACGGTTCAGAGTTCAAGCTTTAGCTTGTCCGGTTAATTTAATAACTTTTCTACCAACCTAAAATATAAGCAAACATCAGCGGTGCGACGATCGACGCGTCCGATTCGACGATGAATTTCGGCGTCGTCGCTTCGAGCTTGCCCCAGGTTATTTTTTCGTTCGGCACCGCGCCGGAGTATGAGCCGTAGCTGGTGGTCGAATCCGATATCTGGCAGAAGTAGCCCCAGACCGGCACGCCGCCGCGCTGCAGGTCCTGGTGCAGCATCGGCACCACGCAGATCGGGAAATCACCCGCAATGCCGCCGCCGATCTGGAAAAATCCGATCGTGGAATTTTCCGATTCCTTTGTATACCACTCAGCCAGCATCATCATATATTCGATGCCGGTGCGTGTGGTGTGAACATTTTTGATGTCGCCGGTAATAACGTGGCCGGCATACATATTACCCATTGTGGAATCTTCCCAGCCGGGCACCACTACGGGGAGATTCTTTTCCATCGCGGCAAACATCCACGAATCCTTCGGGTCGATCTGGTAATATTCGGACAAAGCGCCGTCGCGCAGCACCTGGTACATAAATTCGTGCGGAAAATATTGCTCGCCTTTTTCATCAGCCGCCGTCCAGACATCGACCATCGCTTTTTCCAGCCGCCGCATCGCTTCCATTTCCGGGATGCAGGTGTCGGTCACGCGGTTCATATGGCGGTCTAATAATTCCTGTTCGTCCTGCGGGGTCAGATCGCGGTAGTGCGGCACGCGTTCGTAAAAATCGTGCGCGACCAGGTTAAAAAGGTCTTCTTCAAGATTTGCCCCGGTACAGGAAATGATCTGCACTTTATCCTGCCGGATCATCTCCGCCAGGCTCAAGCCCAGCTCCGCCGTGGACATCGCCCCGGCCAGCGTGACCATCATCTTGCCGCCCCCCGCCATGTGTTGCACATAGCCCTCGGAAGCATCGATCAGCGCCGCGGAATTAAAATGCCGGTAGTGATGCTTGATAAATTCTGTGATCTGTCCGTTCATAGTTTTACTTAAGTCTAGAGTTCAAACTCTAAACTTTAAACCTTTAACTGCCGTGTTTCAAATGAAAAGCCTTTAATGCTTGCTTTGCCGGTTAGCTTATAATATTCTATGTGCAACTATCGAGTTGCACATAGAAGGAGCGGACAATGGAGAAAATGACGGTTGAGCGAAGCATCTGGATCGATGCACCGCGGGAAAGGGTCTGGCAAGCGGTCACCGATGCCGAGCAGATAATGAAATGGTGGGGCGGCGGAGATCATTGGGAGATCGAAAAGTTGGAAGTGGGCGCCGGCGTGAAGTTTGGCGAGGCCGGTGACCAGTTGCTGGCGACGATCGTTGTACTTGACCCGCCGGCGAAATTTTCTATCTGCTGGCCGCCGCAGGAGGCGTATCACAATATCGAAGTGGTCACGACCTATGAACTCACGGAGGAAAACGGCGGCACGCGTGTAAAGGTCTCCGAAACCGGCTTTGAAGCCTTGCCCGAAGACATCAGGCAGAAACGTTTCGACCAGACGGCAAAAGGGTATGAAACCGTGCTGGCGGGTTTGAAGAATTATGTCGAAACACCGCAAGGTGATGCGCAATGAAGCCACCAATTCAGGCAATTCAGGCTGAAGTATTTTCGGCCCTGGCCGACCCGATGCGCCGCGCGCTGCTCACCGAGCTGGCGGAAAACAGCCCGCGCACCGCGACCCAATTTGCCGGCAGTTACCCGATCACGCGCCAGGGGATCTTAAAGCACCTGAATATTTTGCACGACGCCGGGCTCGTCGCCATCCATCAAAAAGGCCGCGAGAAACGCTACACCCTGACACCCGCGCCGTTTAACGAATTGGATAGATGGATAAAACAGCTCGAAGCCAAATGGGATAAGAGATTGCTGAGATTGAAAACTCTGCTGGAAAGAGAAAATGAATAAAACGGTTTAGAGTTCAAGCTTCAGCTTGTCTTTATCTTTTGAATGAAGACAAGCTGAAGCTTGAACTCTAAACCGTTTATCTCTAAGTTTCAGCGCTAAAAAGTGTGGTCGAAGGCGACATCGCCGGCCACCGCCACCTGGTACGCCGAGACGCGGCGTTCGAAGAAGTTGGCCAGTTCCTGCACATCCTGCAGGTCCATAAAATCGAACGGATTTTTTGCGTTGTAGATCTTTTGCATTCCGAGCATCGTCAGGCGCTGGTCGGCGATGAATTCGAGATACTGGCGCATATCGGTTATCGACATTCCGGCCACGCCTAAGGATAAAATATCTTCGGCAAACTGCATCTCGCACTCGACCGCTTCAAACATCATCTCGGCGATCTGCATTTTCAAATCTTCGTTAAAAAGCTCCGGTTCCTCGGCGCGCACTTTTTTGACCACTTCAAAAGCAAATCCCATGTGGGCGGATTCGTCGCGGAAGACCCAGTTGGTCCCGGCGGCGAGGCCGTGCAGCAATCCCTTGTGGCGCAGGAAATAAACGTAAGCAAAGGCGGCAAAGAAAAACAGCCCTTCGATACAGGCGGCGAAGCAGATCAGGTTGAGCAGGAATTGACGGCGATCGCCGATCGTTTCCAGGCTGTTCAAATTTTGGATCGAATCGATCCACTTCTGGCAAAACTGTGCCTTGTGGTGAATGGACGGAATATTTTCCACCGCGGCAAAGGCTTCTTCGCGCTGCTTGATATCGGGAATGTAGGTGTCGAGCAGCGTGAGGTAAAACTGCACGTGCAGCGCCTCTTCATAAAGCTGGCGCGAGAGATACATCCGCGCTTCGGGTGAATTAATGTGCTTGTAGAGATTCAATACCAGATTGTTAGACACGATCGAATCGCCGGTCGCGAAAAATGCGACGAGACGGTTGATCAGATGCCGTTCGGCCTCGGTCATCTTGTTGCGCAGATCGTTGACGTCGGTGGAAAAATCGACTTCCTCGACGGTCCAGGTGTTTTTGATCGCATTGCGATACATATCGTAAAACGCCGGGTATTTCATCGGGCGCAGCGTTAAATTAAATCCGGGATCAAGCAGCATATATTTCCTTTCTACTGGGAGCGCGGACATCTTGTCCGCAACGAACGCACCGCGTTCGAAATACTCGGCTACCCGCTAACGCAGGTAGTTCTGACTACTGGCAAGCCTCACACATTTCGGGGTTTTCCAGCGAGCAGGCTAAGCTTTCAGCTTCGGTATATTCTTTGACCGGCTCCGCGGCTTTGGCGGTATCGGCCGCGTTGGTTTGCGCGATCTTTGTCGCGGGCCTGGAACGCAGGTAATAGGTTGTTTTCAAACCTTTTTGCCAGGCATACATATACATCGAGGAAAGTTTGCCGATGTTCGGGCTTTCCATAAATAAATTCAAAGACTGGCTCTGGTCGATAAAGGCGCCGCGGTCGGCCGCCATGTCGATCAGCGAACGCATCGGCAGTTCCCACGCCGTGCGGTAAATTTCTTTCAGCCCGGGTGCGAATTCCTCGATGCCTTGCACGGAGCCTTCGGCGACCTTGATCTTGTTGCGGATCTCTTCTGTCCAGAGGCCGGCTTTTTTCAGCTCCTGCACCAGGTAGCGATTGACCTGTACAAAATCGCCGGACAAAGTTTCGCGTTTGAAAAGGTTCGATACCTGCGGCTCGATGCATTCGTAGCAGCCGGCGATCGAAGCGATCGTCGCGGTCGGCGCGATGGCGATCATCAGTGAATTGCGCAGCCCGTGCCGGCTGACCCGTCCGCGCAATTCATCCCAGCGCGTGGTATCTTCCGGCGTGACGCCCCAGAGTTCGAATTGGAAAACTCCTTCCGCAGCGCGGGTTTCATTAAAGGCAGGGTGCGCGCCGCGTTCCGCCGCCAGATCGCACGAAGCCGAAAGCGCCGCAAAATAAACTTCTTCCTGAATACGGGCCGAGATCTTACGCGCTTCTTCGCTGTCGAAAGGAAGCCGCAGGTGAAAGAAAACATCCTGCAATCCCATCAAGCCAAGGCCGATGTTGCGCCAGCGGGCATTGGAATCAGCCGTGCTCGGGATGGCGTAAAAATTCAGGTCGATCACTTTGTCGAGCTGGCGCACGGCCAGGCGCACGTTGCGGTGCAGTTTTTCAAAATCAAACGCTCCGTCTTTCATATAACGTGCCAGGTTGAGCGAGCCCAGATTGCAGACGGCCGTTTCGTTATCCGAAGTTACTTCCAGGATCTCCGTGCAGAGATTGGAAAGATGGATCACGTTTTCCGGTTTGCCGGTCTGGTTCGATTTACGGTTGCTGGCATCTTTAAACGTCATCCAGCCGTTTCCGGTTTGCGCCAGCGAGCGCATCATGCGCTGGTACAGATCGCGCGCTTTTAATTGACGGACCGCCAGGCCTTGCTCTTCTGCTTCGACGTAAGCACGCTCAAATTCCTCGCCGTAAAGATCCGGCAGGTGCGGCACGGCCTTCGGATCAAAGAGCGACCACATGCCGTCTTCCGACACGCGCTTCATAAAAAGGTCCGAGATCCAGTTGGCCAGGTTCAGGTTGTGCGTGCGGCGCGCTTCATCGCCGGTGTTTTCCCGCAGCTCGAGAAAATCTTCGATATCGGCGTGCCAAGATTCGAGATAGACACAGCAGGCGCCTTTCCGTTTGCCGCCCTGATTAACGGCGGAAACGCTTGAGTCCAAAGTCTTTAGCCAGGGAACGATGCCGTTCGAATGGCCGTTCGTTCCTTTGATCAGCGAGCCCTGCGAACGCACACGGTGATAGGCCAGGCCAATGCCGCCGGAAAATTTCGAGAGCATCGCCACGTCCGTGTATTTGCGATAGATGCTTTCCAGGCTGTCCTGCGGCGAATCGAGCAGAAAGCAGCTCGAGAGCTGTTCGTGCTTGGTGCCGGAATTAAAAAGTGTCGGCGAGCTCGGAATATATTCGAGCGAAGAAAACAGCCGGTAAAGATCGATCGCTTCGGCCGGCGATTCGGCCAGGCCGCAGGCGACACGCATCCAGAAAAACTGCGGCGTTTCGATCACCTTGCGCGTGGTCGGGTTTTTCAGCAGGTAGCGGTCGTACAAAGTACGCAGGCCGAAAAATTCGCAGAGGTCATCGCGCTCCGGCTCGATCGCATCATTGAGCTTGCGCGCATTCTCCTGCACGAACTGCACTACGCGCGGAGCGATCATGCCTTCTCTGATGCCAAACGCGATCGATTGCGAAAACGAATAGATCTCCTGGTTGGCAACCTCTTTTTGCACATAGGCGTTGAGCAGGCGGGCGGCGAGCTTTGAATATTCCGGCTCCTCAAAAATGAGCGAAGCGGCGGTCTGGATAGAAAGCTTATCGAGCTCCTGTGTGGTCGCGCCGTCATACAAACCGCTGATGGTTTTGGTCGCAATGCGCATCGCATCGACACTCGTCAGGCTGACGCAGCAGCGCGAAATGGCGCGCACGATCTTGTTTATATCCACCGGCTCAAACGAGCCGTTGCGCTTGCGAACGCGCATAGAGGTAGGAGTGACTTCTTCCGCCTGGCGGGCCGCTGCCCCCATAACTTGCGTAACTTGTCCGACAGGATTCATTTCGTTCTCAACTCTTTGTAAATTTTGTGAAGCTGGAAAGATCCGGGGAAATCTTATTTTTGAGGAAGCAAATCCGCCATAAAACGAGGCCGTTTCATCACTTACTTCCGCAAAATTCGTTAGATCATCTGCGCCTATGAAATTAAGGAGCGCAAATTTCCGGACAGGTCTTCAAACTTCTTTTAGACGCCCACGCCCGCGTAAGAAAATTACCTTCGGGCGGCTGAATTTTCGCGGAAATAACAAACAATTTCGCGAAAATATGGTTAAAATATCAATTCTGTATCGACAACGGAGTTAGAATATATGGCACAAAAAGGGATTTGTCAACACAATATGTAGTGGTTTGACCTTAAAGTATCACTTTAAATTTTAAATAAACGTATAACTGATTTTAAATTGCGGAAAACAGGGCATTTATTAAATTATGTAACATTTATTAAATATTGGCGGAGGGTTAATAAAGTGTAAATTCAGTCAAAAACAAGGGGGATTTAAACGCCGTTTGGAAGCGATAAATTTACCCGGGAAGTTCTTTCCTTAAAAGAGCGTATAAATATTCATCACGCCAGCCCGTTTTATCAAAATAGCTTTGCCGGAAATGGCCCTCGCGGCGAAAACCTATTTTCTCAAGTAAAAAGATACATCCGTCATTTTCCACATCCGTTACGCCGACGATCCGATTGATATTGTGAAACTGGAAAAGCTCGTTAAAAACCGCGGTTAATGCTTCACGCGCGTAGCCGTTCTTTTGGTAGAGGGGAGAAAGCGTAACGCCGAACTCGACTATCCGCGGCTCATCCGTGTCCGGTTCAAGGCCGATGTCGCCGATCAACTCATCACTTTCCTTAAGCGCGATGCCAAGCTGTGTCCATTTTCCGGGCTGGCCGAATTCACTGTTCTGGTTGGCGATAAAGTTCCGGCTGTCGTCCAGCGTGAATGGGTCGAAACTTTGCAGGCGGCAAACTTCCGGATCGGAGCGATAAGCTGTAAAAGCTTCGAGATCGCTCTCTTTTAATTTTCTGATCCAAAGCCGTGGTGTTTCGAGATCCATTTAAGTTTCAGTCATTCCCGCGAACAAGAATGAATAGTTCTACGTATCTTTATATCAAAGGATTATGAAACAAGCGCCGCCGGAAGTACACACTCTGCTGAAAAATATTACCGTTAGCCTTCAGAATATTCTGGGCGCCAACCTGACCGGTATCTATTTGTACGGTTCGCTCACTCAGGACGCGTTTGATCCGGAGCGAAGCGATATCGATTGCCTGGTGGTAACGCAAGGGGAATTAAGCAATGAAGAATTCACCGGGATTGAAAATTCGCTCGCGCGGCTATCGGCCTCCAATCCATGGACGAAGCAGTTGCAGATGCAGTTTTTGCTCCGGGATGAAGTACTGGTCATGAATTCAAAGTCGTGTCTTTACCAGTTTGGAAAATTTGACCGGGGCAGCTCGGACGGAAATCCCATCTTCTGGATGAATATTCTGAAAAGCGGGATCGTTTTATTCGGCCAGCCGCCGTCCGAATTCGTGCCGGAAATAACTCCCGGAATTTTACACGAGGCGCTGGTGCGTGAAACAGGTTATCTGCGTGAAGAGATCGAAAACCCGGCGAGCGAGTGGCGCGATGTGCCGAAATACCGGGTCTATGCGGTTCTGACTTTGTGCCGCATTCTTTACTCACATGCCACGGGTGAGATCGCGTCGAAACCGGAAGCGGCGGCTTTTGTTATTAACGAGCTGCCGGCTGATCTGCGGGAGTTGGTAAGCAAAGCGTTATCGCCCGACGGGGAGGACCGGGCCGGCATTCCGCTCGACGGCATAGAAAGATTTGCAGGATTTACCGAACGTAAAATAGCCCGGGAAATTTAACCGCTGAGCTTTTTATTGCGCGGTAAAATTCAGATCGGTTAAATTCCCAACCATCGTGAAGTTTGGATTCGGAAACCTATGTCTTTTTGCGCTGGGCAGAAATTCATACATATCAAGCGCGTTGACGGAATTAAACGAATAATAACCAAAGGCGTTAGTTTGGGTCTGCCGGGTCTGGTTGCCCGGTTTTCTCACCAGAAAAACGACAGCGTTCGCTACGCCTTGTCCATTGGCATCCGTCAGCCTGCCCGAAACCGTCAACTGGTTGGGCGTGGGCACGGTTCCTTTGGCCACCACAAATCGTCCGGAAGAGGCCATCTCCGCGCAAACCTGTCTTTTTAGAAACACGCTCGAAGCCGTGCGGTCAACCAGGTCTGGCCCTTCTTCGTGAAGAACTTTAAGCAAGGCAAATTCCGATGGGTCATACTCGGTCGAAACATTGAGGCAGACATATTTTTTTTGTGCCGTACCAGTCGAGGTGACATTGTAGGCGGGCGCTCTATTCTGAATTGTATAACCCGCCGGGATATTCAAACCGGTTGTGGCCGGGTCGATCGCGGAGTAACTGATCGTTCCGGCCGAAGTAGCGTAATGAAAAACAAAAGAAGCGCTCTTACCATAGCGTATGACGTTGATGCCGGTAGGGGTTGAGAATGCGGGGATCGACGCGTAACCGGAGGAAAATCCCGAACCGAGCAAAGCGTTTCCCGTCCCGACGGATGTTTGAGCGGGAAAAGGCTGGCATTGGCACCCTGTGCCCGATTGCGTCCCGTTTCCTATCGTACCTTCCAGATTTCTTCCCCAAGCCCAAATGCTTCCGTCGCTTTGCCGGGTAAAAGTGCCAAAGTGGAAAGCTTCGATCTCTACCGGGTTCATGATCAGGGTGTTTTGCTGCGGCACCATCAAACACTGGCAGCCTTCATCACTGAACGTTCCGTTACCAGCCTGGCCAAATGAGTTTTGCCCCCAAGTCCAAATGGTTCCGTCCTTTTTCAGGGCGACACTATGCACCGAACCCGCCGAAATCTGAACGATACCGGAGAGCGTCGTATTTTGCACCGGCTGCGGTTCACTGCCGGTGGTCGTGCCGTTGCCGACCTGCCCGTAATCGTTCCGTCCCCAAACCCAAACAGTTCCGTTCGCCAGCAAGGCCACCGAAAAATTCGTGCCCGCTTTTACCTGCACCGCGTCTGCGACCAGGGCCTTTATGGGAAAAGGAATACACATGCAGGCGAGACTGGTGCTGGTCGTGCCGTTGCCGAACTGCCCGTTGTTATTCAATCCCCAGGACCAGACGTTTCCGTCCCAGGTCACCGCGACTGAATGAGAATTACCGGCCGATACCTGAATGACATCGTTCAAGACGTTAAAGTCGTACGCGGCGGGTCCGGGTGTCATCTGCGCCATGTCCGTCACGTTTTGATTGCCAAGCTGTCCGAGAGAGTTATCGCCGGATGAATAGAGCCGGCCGTTAGGCATCAGAAAGATGGTGTGCTGGAAATTGCCGTAGACGCCCGTTGCCTCCGGCACGGCCAGTATATTTTGCGGGTCCGGCTGCGGCGGGGCTATCATTCCCATACCGAGTTTTCCCCTTTCATTCGAACCCCAGCCCTTCAGTTGGGCCGAAACTCCCAGCGATAAAATTAAAAGTACAAAAAGTGTGCAGAGCGCGATGGAAAAGTTCTTCATAAGTCCTCTTTTACGCCTGTGAGGCTCAGAGCGCGTTCAAATATGGGGAGGCGATGGAGTTAGCGACAATTTAGCCTGAGTATAGAACTTTCTGCCGGAAAAGCAACGGATTTTTTGGTCCTATGGTCCGTTTATTTCAGGGACAATTTCATTCCTAAATGCGAGCCTTTAAAGCCGAGGCTTTCATAAAAACGATGCGCGTCTTTACGGGCGTTATCCGAAGTAAGCTGGACAGACTGGCAGCCGGTGTTTTTCGCCCGCTCGATAGCCCATTCGATCATCTTTTTACCGATCCCGGCGCCGCGTGATTTGCCGTCTACGCGAACGGCCTCGATCAACAGGCGCTTTGCACCGAGACGTGAAATACCGGGAATAAATGTAAGCTGCATCGTGCCCACAATAGTACCGCCCGCCCCGTCAGCATTGCCCGATTCGACAACGATAAGTTCATTGCCGTCGCTGGCATCGATCTCCCTGAAAGCTTTGATGTAATTTTCATCCAGCGGCTCGGCCGGGTTCTCCCGCGATGCGCCGAGAAAATCATCCGCCAGCATGCGGACGATGGCAGGCAGGTCATCGATGGTGGCTTGGCGGAAGTTAATGTTCATTTTTTTCCGGCTCAAACCGGCCGGCCTCAAAGTACGGTGTTTTCATTAAATTGCCCGTCAGATCGTTGGTGGGGGTCGTATATCCATTGCCTCGAACATTCACGAAAGTTAACTTAAAGGCCCCGGAAACTCCGTGTTCGGCTATCTTGCTCCCGCTAAAGTAAAAAGTGATGGTTCCTTTACCTTTTTTAAGGGCCGCCTTTTTTTCCGGTCCAAATTCGATCAATCCGCTGCCGGTATCATCATGGACCCCGTCATAAAGATCGCCTCTGTAGATGTAATTGCCGGGATACAACATATCCACTCCGATCTGTATTTCCAGGCCTTCATATTTTCCGTTCTTATTTTTGTCTATTGGCGTAACCGTGTTTTCACCCGTAAAGACGATAGCAGGCCGCTCAAACTGAGTTCGCTTATATCCCTGTGTCGTTCCCGGATCATTAAGTATTTGCAGATTGGAACCGGACCCGTCGTCCAGGTGGATAAAATTGATCTTAAAAGGGCCTTCCACGCCCTGCTCAAACCATTCTTTCGTATCGATGTAAATAGGAGTTTTTTCTATTCCCCCATTTAGCCGGGCGTCCGCCCAGCCGCTGAGAGGTTTACCGCCCGACGATTCGGCGCCGACAAAAAACTTGTAGGTACCCGGAAGGGTGGTTTCCGTTTCAACATCTATTGAGATCTTTTCAAAAAGACCGTCGCCATTCGTGTCTATACCGTGATCGCTGAAACGGCCGGTCAGGCGGCTCAGGTCGGGTTTGGAGCTATTGGCTGGAGATGGTCCGGAAGAGACTCTTTCATCCGCCGGCTGTTGGTCAAAGTTGGCCACGGAAAAGTTCAAGCCTGAGCGGCTGTAGATCACAACCATATTTTCATCCGGGGTCCAGCAGAGCATTTCCGAAATTCTGTTTGAAACCCGGAAGACTTTGCTGATCGTCCGGTAAGCAGGTGAATTTTCCTTGACCTCGAAATATTTCGAGCCATAGACAATGTAACCTCCGCCCAGAAAGAAAAAGCTTGGCGCGCGCCGCGCCGGCCCGTAACCTGAGACGACGGCGAGCTTTGTTTTACCGGGCGATTCGCCGGCCGCGATCGTGTATTTTCCGTGGGCATCAAATTTGCCATACCCGTCTTCTTCAAATCCTGCCGAATTTTTACATATCGAAACTTCACCGGCGGCGTTATCCCAGAGCGTTTTTGTTTCTTTTGAGATCGTGTTATCGGAAATGTTGTAGCGAATGATCTCATCCCGGTTGATGATTTTTAAGAGAAGATCGCCGTGAGCGGAAACTCGACGGATCAAAAGAAATTCACCGTAACCGAACGATCGATCCGACAAGGAATAAACCGCCAGCTCCGGTTCGGTAGTGGATGAATCCCAGAATATCCAGGCCAGAAAACCACCCAGGGCAGCGATGACGACCATTATGAGAAGAAATTTTCTTGGCATAAAAATTGGTCAAGCCAGGCACGCCAACGGCCGTGTTTTTATTTTATTCCACGACCAGCCCGTCATAAGCAAACTCGACGCCATCGGGCAGCAGTTTTGAATCGCGCCCGTGCATCAGATCGTGATTCATATGAGTAAGGAAAGTGCGCTTCGGTTTGAGTTTTTCGATATAAACAAGCGCGTCTTCGAGTCCCAGGTGCGTCGAATGAGGTTTCAGCCGCACGCAATCAAGCACCAGCACATCGAGACCCTGCAGGCCGTCCATCGCTTCATCAGGAATTGTTTTCAGATCGGTGGCGTAAGCGAAATCGTTAAAGCGGTAAGCAATGACGGGAAGTTGGCCGTGGATGACCTCGAGGGGCGTGACGGTCAGTTCCTTGCCGATGGAAAACGGGGCGCCGGAATAAACCGTATGCGGCAGGAATTGCGGCAGCCCTCCGCCGGTGTGCGTCGGCACAAAAACGTATTGGAAAATGCGGCGCAGATCTTTCCAGGCGGCTTCGTTGGCATAGATGCCCATCGCGCCGTAACGGAAATTGAGCGGGCGTATATCGTCGAGCCCGAAAACGTGATCGACATGGCAATGTGTTATTAAAACCAGATCGAGCCGCTTAATACCGGCACGCAATGCTTGCTGGCGAAAGTCGGACGAAGTATCGACAAGGATAGTGAGGCCGGCGTGTTCGACCAGAATAGAAGCGCGAAGGCGTTTGTCACGCGAATCCTCGGACAGGCACGTTTCGCATTCGCAGGCGATCGACGGGACGCCGGTGGAAGTTCCAGTTCCTAAGAAAGTCAACTTCATATCTAAGTCTGGGAAGTCTAGAAAGTCCAGAAAAGTCTGGGAAGTCCAGGAAGTTTAGTAGGTTCGAAGATGCGAAAAACTTTCTTCCCAGACTTTCCGACTTCCCCCTACTTTCTAGACTTTTCTAAGATGGTTGCTAAGAGCAAAGACCATCTTTCCTACTTCATCAAGCCTTTCGTATATCTCCTGAAATATTTCGTCACCGATATACATTAGATCTAGCGCCAAATATAAATGCGATTTAGTTTCCGCGATCGAGCCAAGAGACATATTCAAGAAGTTGGCGAAATCTTTATCGGTTCTTCGTCCCTAACCTTCTGCTATATTCGCGACGATTGAGATCGCTGCCCGTCGCAACTGATTACGTAACTCAAAATCTTTACCAAACTCACCTTTACCGGAGAGCAAATATAATTCTTTAACTAAGACCCGACCTTTTTGCCATGCCTTAATATCTTCGAAACGCTTAAATGTGGGCATAAAAGCATCCTTCTTAGACTTTCCAGACTTCCGAAACTTCCCAGACTTCGAGGCGGGCTTATCGCCCGCCCAGCACGTCCTTGGACGAAAATTTCTGCGCCGCCTGTTGTTTGAGTCTTTCTTCGGCCGCCTGAGAAAGCTGGATAAACTGCATACGCAGATCGGAAAGCAATCCATTTAAAAGCTGTTCTTCTTTGGGGTGCAGATTGCCCTTGGTTTTATTTTTGAGCATCGCCATCGTGTCGATCCAATGTTTACCGAGGTCGAGGTCGAGCGAGCGCTGGCCGGTGACGGGATGAGGCATCGCGCCCAGGGCCGCGGCCGCCTGCGAAGCCAGCGACATCATAAAATTCACAAAACTGGTCGGGTCCTGCTCTCCCGGAATTTCTTCCTCTTCATCATCATCATCGGATGCCGGCGCTTCCGGTATGGCCGTTTCGGACGAAACTTCCTGCACCGCGGCCGCTTCTTCAGCCGTCTCGGCAGCTTCAGACGTTTCCGCAGCTTCTGCCGATTCAACGGGGGCCGGTTCTTCAATTTCAGGCGCGGGCTTTTCGATTACGACGCCTTCGCGCACAGATCCATCGGCGTTGAATAAGCGCCGGTCGGTGACCTTAAAAATAGCTTCCTGTTCTTCGTGTTCACTCATAACTTTTTAAGAATAATACCGATGTTATCATTTTCGTGAAGCAGGGTGTAGCGGAAACCAGGGCAGTTATGGAGCGTGCCCCGGTTTCTGCTCATTGCCGAAAAAGCAGATCCGCATATAAACTGATTATCAAATGTCGGCAAATTTTGATGAATTAGTAGCGATTATGGCCCGTCTGCGAGCGCCGGGCGGCTGTCCGTGGGACCGGGAGCAAACCTACCAGTCCCTTGCGCCTTATCTGATCGAAGAAACCTACGAAACCTTCGACGCCATTCAGGAGGCCGCCGAAGGAAATACCGACCACTTGCGCGAAGAGCTTGGCGATATTTTGCTCCAGGTCATATTTCACTCGGAAATTGCCGCCGAACGCGGAGATTTCACCATCGATGAAGTAATGAAAGAGGTCGTGCAAAAGCTCGTTTTACGCCACCCGCACGTTTTTGGCGATGTAGAGCTGCATACCGCGGGTGATGTTCTCGATAACTGGGACCAGCTAAAAGCCGACCAGCGAAAGGCGTCGGGAAAAGAAGAAAAGGTAAAAGAATCTATCCTGGAAGATATTTCGCTCAATTTTCCCGCCCTGCTTGAAGGACAAAAATTAACCCGAAAAGCCGCCAAAGTCGGTTTTGATTGGGAAAATACGGCACAGGTCAAAGAAAAAATAGCAGAGGAATTTGCGGAATTGGAAGGTGCTATCGCCACCGGCGATGTCGATAAGATCGAGGATGAAATAGGGGATATCTTCTTTGCAGTGTTAAACTTAGCGCGCAAGCTGGAAGTCGATGCGGAAACAGCCTTGAAACGGACCAATCGTAAATTCCGCAAGCGATTTGGCTATATTGAAAAAACATTGAAGGCGGAAAATAAGGAACTTGGATCTGCCGGGCTGGAAGAAATGGATAGGCTTTGGAACGAGGCAAAGGGCCGTTCTGTATGAAAAAATACCCAGTATTCCGGGCTCAGAAAGCTTTTATTCACTTTTAGATAGACACGAAAAAACACCTGTGCTATATTCATCTTGTCTTTTTGTCCTTTTTTTTCAAAAAAACTTTGACTTGTTGTTTTCTAAAGGTTAAAGTATGGACTTAAATATTTTATGAGGGGGAAATGAGGTATTTATGAAAAACCACGTATCATCCGGGCTAATGAAGTTGAGCGCAATTTGCCTGGTCTTTGCCGTATTACTTAGCTCCTCGACGTTGGTTCTGGCGGTGCCTGGAGCAAAAGCAATGTCGGCTGAAATTATCGTTTCAGGTGGAAACGATAGTGAAAATCCTGCGGTACTGCTTAATGGTGAAAGAGCGTCCAGCGGACGTACATTCCTTTCATCTGCTGTGATCACCACTTCGGCGACCGGCTCGGCAGTCGTTAATCTTGGTAAACTGGGCCGTTTAACTGTATTACCGGGTTCTACGTTGAATCTGAGCTTTACGGAAAATAGCATCTCCGGGGAACTTTCCGCCGGTCAGGTCAAGGTTTTTAATAACGAAGGTGTAACGGTCAATATTAAGACCGCAGATAAATTGGTCACCAACGACGCAACCAAGAGCGATAGCATCTCGGTTGACGTTCGGTCGGGTTCGACCCAGGCGGTTGCCGAAAACGGCGCGGCCTTTATCAACGGCGTTCCTGTCCAGGACAAGGACGATGATGATGACGACGATAAAATGGGGATCTGGATCCCGATTCTGGTTTTTGCCGGTATCGTCGGAACCGCTGCGGCTTTTACTCTGACCAACGGTGATGATGAAACTTCTATCAGCACCACCAGATAATTAAAGCATTAATTATAGATTAAAAAGCACGGGTTAACTTAGCCCGTGCTTTTTAGCGTTTAGGCGTTTAGTATTTTCTCGACCGCTTCGATCACCGAACCGACGGAAATATCTTCAATACCTTTAGGGGAACTCACCACTTCATTTGGCGCGCCGGTATAGGGACGCCAGTGAACAATATTTGAAGAGCCGAAAATAACCACGCACCTGGTCCCGACCGCCGCGGCGATATGCGCGATACCACTATCGTTGCCGACAAAAAGCGAGGAGCGGGCAGCCAATGCCGTGATCTCCGGAAGCGAGAGATCGGAAAACGTCGAGATGCTGACGTTAGCCAATTCCCGGGCCGCTTCGCGCAGCGCTCTTAGCACGCCTTCTTCATCGGCGGCGGCGACCGCAACCACGGCAAATCCTTTGGCGCTTAGATATTCCGCCACCCGGGCAAATTTTTCCGCCGCCCATTGCTTGGAGGAAAAAGCGGCCGCGGGGTGAAAGAGCGCAAGCGCCGCGCCGCGGGAAACCCCGGCATTCTTAAGTCTTTCGATAATTGTCAGATCGGCCGCGGCGGAGACGGTGAGCGAAGTTTTCGGATGGTCGCTTACGGGAACTCCGGTCCAGCCTATTAGCGCAAGCTGCTGCTCGGCCGAATGCAGATCGGCGCTTTTCCAGAAATCCAGCGCCGGTATAGACAGGTGATCGTAAAGAAACCCGTACCGGTAATGTCCGAATCCGACCTTATGCTTTGATCCCGCCAGCCAGGTCAGAAATGTAGAGGTAGTGCCGCCGTGCAGGTTATAGATAACGTCGTAATTATTCCGGCGAAGTTTTCGGATCGTTTTAAAACGGCCGAGAACGTCGCCCGGTGAAAACGTGATGATATTATCCAGGCCCGGAAAGCCTTTGAGCACGGGCGCTACCCAGTCTTCGAGCAAAATGTCTATTTGCGCGTCAGGTAAAAAGCGGCGTAATGCCGTAATGGTTGGGGTGGTCAAAACCGCGTCGCCGATAGAGCGGAGGCGAACGAGCAGGATACGCCGGGTTGTGCTCCAATCCCAGGGCGGTTCGAACTGCTGCTGCGCCGCAGTTGACGCGGATGTGAGCGACGGGTCAGGCACTGTGCGGGGTATCGTCTTCGGCTGCAGCTTCTTCGAGGGTTGCTTCTTCTACCAACATCACGGGAATATCTTCACGGATGGGATATACCCGCTTACACTCGGTACATTTCAACCCGCTTTTATCAGCCGTTAATTCAACCTTGGCTTTATCCGCAGGGCAGACCAATATTTCTAAAAGTTCGGGGCTAAGCGCCATCAAAAAAACTCCTTGTATGATTCTAAGCTTAATTCACGAATAGCACGAATCGCAGTTTACATCAAATTTATGTTTGTTGGGAAAATTACGTTCTTAACAGCAAAAATAAGACATTTTGGTAGTGTCTTAAAGCTGGGGGGTTAGTTTGCGGGGTTATTAATTCGGAATAGATGATAACTGATAGATAAGAGATGATAGATCGGATCTCTCAGCTATCAGCTATGATCTTTTATCTATTCCGAACGCCTTTCAGTGTTTGTTCATTTGCTGCCTTATCAAGCCGCCCTTTCCACCCTTCCCGCTCTTTCCAGGGGAACCACATTGTCCAGTTTCGGCAATACTATCCGGTTAAGATTTTTGTTTGCCACGTAGTTATGGACGAGCTCATCGCGCGGCCGCAAAGCCAGGGAAATATGAAATCCTTCGAGCTCGATCAACAATCCCTTGTCCATCAATTTCGCGAGAATTTTTTCCACCGCAGCGGCGGGCATATCCAGCTCGCGGCAGATCTCCGCCGCGGTGGCTGCCTGGTGGCAGAAATTATAAACCCTGGCAATGTCGCCCTCGAGAAAATGCTCCTCGACCGTACCGTACCGGCCGTCGCGGATGACGACCTCGTCGATGCCGCAGCGCGTGGCTGTCATAAACGCGGTTTCGCGGTAGCGCGCGGCAAAACCCTCTTCCCATTCGATCAGATCGTTCCAGGCATCCGCCACACCTTTCGTGAACCATTCATCGGGCGGCTCATACTCGCCTTTGAGAACAAAGTACGAATCGAGTTTTTTGGGAAGCGCGAACATCTGGCGCTCGGTCAATTTTCGCCGCTCTTCCGGTGTCAGACGCCGGTCGAGCGGGGTGCCGATCTGCAATGACAGATCGGAAAAGTCCAGCCGGTCAAGATGCGGGATAAGCTTTAACACTTTTTTTGTTTCGCGCACCTGTTCGACCGTCGACTTGGGATGATGCGAGATCAGATTCGAAAGCGAATCTATTCCCAGTTCCTTGAGCCATTTTTGCACCACTACATTTTGCTTGGCCTTGGTCCCTTTACTCATCGCCTTTATCAGCGAGGGAGAAATGGCTTCGATGCCGACCTGTACCAACTCCACGCCGCAGAGCGATAGCTTGGTCCAGTAGATCTCCGGATGATGAACGCGGCATTCCATAAAAGCGGTCAGCCGGATCTTTCGCTCGATCAGAATATCGGCATATTTTTCCGCCCAGGTGTCGCAGACGTTATCCATAAATTTTATGCGGTCGCTGCGGTGGCGGCGCACCAGCGTCAAAGCATTGTCGACAATTCGTTCCGGCGTGTCTTTGCGAAAACCCGACCAGCTAGTGTGAACGTCGCAGAAGTCGCACTTGGCAAAACACCCCCGCGAACCCTCCATCGCCAGCCATGTCTCGGCGCGATATTCCTTGTGCAGATCTTTATTGGTAAACACTCTGCGCATCGAGGCGTAGTATTCGTCGTAATCGGGCAGCGGCAGGCGCTCGACCGGTGTCTGCAGGCTAAGCAAAGAATGCGTGTCCGGCTCGTAGAGATTTAGCGTGCGCCGCTGGATGTCATAAATGGCCGGGTGAATAGCCGCCAGCCGCTCATGTAATTTTGCGCGCTGCCCGGCGGGCGTCGCCAATATTTCGCGAACGATAAGCTCCAATTTAGCTTCGCCTTCGCCGATAACGCAGATCCCCTCGATTCCGTGACGCCGCAAAACATCCGCCACCTTCGGATAGCTGACCGTAGCCCCGCCAAACATGAACAGGTAATCGTATTCAGGAAACCGGTCGCGCAGGTAGCGCGCGCAATAAAGCGAGGCATACAGTTGATAGTAATTCAAAGTAAATCCCACGATATTGAGAGAGCGTTTTGATAATTGCGGCACGATAACGTCCTCGATATAGCGCTGAGTGTGCCGTTCCAGGATCGTTATTTTGCGCAAGGTAAGCGGCTCATCCGTCTCGCGTTTATTGATCTGTGCAACCAATCTTTCAAGTGAAACGCGGCGCACTTCCGGGTCTTTTAAAAGAAACCGCCGGAGATACATCACAAAGTAAGGATATTCCTCGAACTGCTGCAGATCGTCATAATAATTGACGTAACCGTGAGCGGTTTCTTTGACCAGGATATTGGTGAAAGCCGAATAAGAGAGTGTTTTAACACGGCTGCCGAAGGTCGCGTCCATATACGCCTTGAGCACGGCTATCTGAATGGAAGGAAGGTCCGGGCTGGCCCAGGGCATCGATACCAGGTGCAGTTTGGTTTGCATTATTAAGCCTTTCCAAAGTCAATTAGCTGTTTTTTGTGGAAGCTTTCCATTGACCCGGAAAGCCGGTAGTTGTCCGTGAAAACGGACAGCTTATTAAACTATGTCAAAGTTATAGATCACTGAAGACTGAAAAGCAAGAAATTTCTATTTTTGTGGTGTCTTGATTCTCCGTTATCATCTTTCATCTATCCGAAATGGTATGCCGGTTCCGTCACGACAACTTAGGGCACTATCTTTATTTAGACAGCGAGTTCTTAAATGCAGTAAGAATTTGCCCTTCATTCCAAGAGCTATCTATGTAAGGACAGTCGAAGGCTGGTCCGCTATTATCTCTTTTGGCTTCGTCAAAAAAAATTCGCGCTTGTTTATGCAGGCGCTCAGGGATAATAAGAAATGCTACATCGGATTCGCTAAAGCTAAAATCACTGTTACATCTCCATTCACGCTCCCACTCAAAACGATAAACGCCGGTCGGATAATCTCCAGGAATGTCAATAAATGGTGTCAAGCCCCAGATAGGATCATCAGTCGATGATTTTGCTCGAGCAATTAGTGCCTCAATATACTTATGTTGCTGACTATCCTTTTCTACATACCATATAGGAAGTGCTCCTCGAGAACGGGCAAATTCTTTAGTGAAACCAATCCCGTATTCACTTCTTCTATGAGCAATTTTTTTAAGGTTGAAAAGAGGAACCTCGCTAAAGCAAGCTACATTTTGCGATCTTCCTGTAGGGGCATTATTTCGTGCAACTCCGAAAGGATTACGCGCCTCAAGCTTACGATTCCACAAGATTGACATTTGATTGTGATACTCGTCTTTTCCTAAATAAGGCTTTGTAAAATGAGCTATAAAATTTGAGAAATCATCCATATGAAAAATTATCTATTGGGTTTGATTCATATACCAGACATCATTGCTATAGATAAATCTGATCCGGCCGTTTTCGGTGACTGAGTATTTGCCGCCGGTCATAAACAGCTTGCCATTGTGAACGCAAGCCGCGACGCCGCCGCGCGGGGTCCAGGGAGCGGATTCTTCCTGCCAGGTTTTGCCGTCAACGGACGCGAGCACGCCGTTGCTGAAAGTATCGTTGCGGTTGATACCGAGTATCCAGAGTTTATCGTCAAAGGCGACGGGCGTGCCGCCGAGCACAGCCTGCGCGTACATCTTCCCGGTTACCTGCGTCCAGTTAATACCGTCAGCCGAATTCCAGACGTCATCGCCGGGCGGCTGATCGATCTTGCCGCCGCCGATCAGCCACAGCTTGTCCTGGAAGACAAGGACGCGGTCGTAGGTGTTGCGCGCTTCCCACGGAGCTTTTTCCGTGACGCGTGTCCAGGTAACACCGTCGGCGGAGTTCCAGACGTCGTTGTAATAATTCTTTGTATCGAACCCGCCCAATAGCCAGAATTTCCCTTTAAATTCTACGACGGCTGCAAAGATGCGCGCCGGCAGATCAGACTTTTCCGAAAGCACTTCCCAATTTTCAAAGTCAGTGGTGCGCGAAACCAGGGGCGAGAAATTCATCTTTTCGTAATTACCGCTGTGGCGGCCGAAGGCATAAACCGCATCGCCTGATCTTACGTACTGTGCCTGGTAAACATCGCGCCGGATAGAGGGCAGTTTGGATCTAGCCCAGGTCTTACCTTCATCGGCGGAAGAAAAAATTTCTTCGGCATGAAAAGCCCAGAGTTTGTTTTGGATACTGTAGAGGGGATAGTTATAGCCGACCTTATATTCCGCCTTGTCAGTGACCTTGACCCATTCGTATTTAGCGGAAGTCTGCGTCGGCTCCGCGTTGGGGGCAGTGTCGGACGAGCGGCTTTCGGCCGAGCGGCAGGCCCCGGCAGCGCAGCAGGCGATAACAACAAAAATAAGGAGCAAAATATATCGCGGGTATTTCAACATAAGATGTTTAGCCACTAATAACACGAATTACACAAAAAGTCTTTACTCAGTTATTAGGTTGCGCCGCCGAGTTTTAGCTCACTTGCGATCTCGGTATGTCCCCGCTTTTCTGCCCACACCAGCGGCCTCGCCCATTGCGCTCCCGCTTTGTCGGGATCGGCGCCGCGTTCCAACAGCAGTCCCACTATGTCTTTATTTCCCCAACGCGCCGCGTAACCCAACGGGGTCGAAGAGTATTCGCTATCAATAGCGTTAATATCCGCACCGTGATCGAGCAATAACCGCGCTTTTTCCACTTCACCGGTAAAAGCCATATCGTGCAAAAGAGTGAACCCGCGCCAGTTCATATGATCCGGATCCATGCCGTTAGCTAAAAGAAATTTCGCGATCTCATAGTGTTTGAAATAATAACGCGCGCCCCATTTGGAAAGCTTCGGAATGCGGGCGCCGTGACCTGTCAGAATTTCCAGCATCCTGCGGTCAGCGCCTTTAGCCGGGACCGCCATAATGCCTTCGCCCCAGAAGGCAAATTCATAGCGGGCCAGTTCCGGGTGTTCTTTCAACATTGCTTCGACCCCGGCATGATCGCCTTTATCGACGCGGTCTTCAAAACGGTTTTGAATTTCATCTTTGCCGTGATCGATCCCGCCGGTGTCGCCGAGTTCCCGTGTCAATGAAACGTCGCTTAGGCTTGCTTCTAAAAACGCGGCGATCTCTGTTAAGCCGCGATCTTCGGCCATCGTTACCAGCGAGTCGCGAAACGGGTGAGTCAGATAGTCGGAACCTAACGCGCCGTTTTGCACCAGGTATTTGACGACATCGGTTTGGCCCTGCAGCACGGCGAAATGAAGCGGCGTCGTGTAATCGTACATACAGGTGAGCAGCGCCGGCTGCCCGTGCGACAGACGTTTTATTTGTTCCAGATCGCCTTCGCTCGCGGCGGTGAACATCGCCCAGACATCGCCCGTGGCCGCGGCGCCGCCGTGAACCTTGATCGGGCGATCGAGCTTCATTTCAGGGGGTTGGATCATGCGTTATTCTTAAGACCCACCATCAAGGTAAACGACCGCTACCGGTTGGCCTCATTAATTACAGCAGGCCGCGTTCTTTAACCCTCAGATAAGTTTGCAGCAAACGCGGCGCAAGCGTGGCGGCGGTGACATCGAGCGCTAACCCGCCTTGTGTTTCCACCAACCGGAGCGCGGCTTCGCGCTGGTGGATTATTTCTTCGGCGGCGGATTGCACAAAAACTTCATCCAGCGAATCGGGAACACGGCTCACGGCGGTGTTTAAGTCGCGGTCGCCGATCGTGACCACTAAGGGCAGGTGCCGCGGGCGCAAAAGTTTCAAAGCTTCGAGCAGTTCGCGCGAGCTGTCTTTATCGACCAGGTCGGTGAGGATCACGACCAGCGCGCGCTTTTTAATGTTTGACGAGATGTGCTGGAACGCGCGCGTGTAAGAAGGCTGGATCAATTCCGGCTGCAGATCGTGGAGCGCTTCGAGTATGGCGTCCGTGTGCTCAACGCCGCGCTTGGGCGGAAGATAACGTCGGATGCGGCGTACAAAAGCCATCACGCCGACATGGTCGCCTCCGCGTGCCGCCGCCGACAACAGGGCCAGGGCAGCCTGGATAGCAGAATCGAGCTTCGATTCCTGTTCGATGCGCCCGGTCATCAGACGGCCGGAATCGATGGCGATGATAATTGTCTGATCACGCTCGATCTGGTATTGGCGAGTGGTCAGGCGCCCGCGCCGCGCGGTAGTGGGCCAGGAAATATGACGGAGTTCGTCGCCCCGCACGTAATCGCGCATCGACTCGAATTCGCGGCCTTCGCCGCGGCGGATGGCTTTGCGCTGCGCCGCGACCAGCGAATTTGCGCCGAGCGCTTTTAACTCAACTTCTTTTGCGCGGCGCATATTCGGATAAACTTTTACGGTTTGCGCGTTATCAAATTCGCCCTGGCACCAGATCAGGCCGAACCGCGAGAGAAATCTCACCACTGTTTTACCGAATATGTATTTACCGCGATTCGGCGGGGTGAGTTGGTAGGAAAAACGCGCGGCGGTTTGTCTTTCAACCTTAAAGAGGGCCTCGCGCACGCCAACAAGTTTCATCTCCGGCGGATATTCATCTTTGACGATCAAATTCAGATCGCGCCCGGCGCCGTTTTCGATATTCAGCACTACCTCGTTCGCATCGCCAAAAGCAAAACGTTTCTCGATGGCGCGTTTTATCGTTAAACCCGCGGGGATCTTTCGGCTAAGCGCCCAGTCTGTTATCGCCAGCCCGAGGAGTAATACGTCATATCCCAATACAAACCACCGCAGGACGGGAAAATTCCACGATAGCGAGAGCGGTATGAAACCGATCGCCAGCAAAATAAAAAATAGACGTGAGAAAACAAAACGCATTTTTATTTAATAAATTCGTTGACCAGATAGATCCAATCCCAAACCTCAGAGCCTTTAGCCCTTTTGCCGCTCGCCCGTAGAAAGTATAGCGTCAGCATATCTCCCTCTTTCAACTCCTTGGCGAAATACCCGGCAACCTGTTTTTGCACCGGGATCCAATATTCAGTATTGCATTCTTTAAAGAGATACTCATTTTCAAAAAGAGCCATATTTTTTTCGTCGATGCTAAAGGTTTTTTGCCATAAACCCATCAACTCTTTTCTATCGGCTGAGATCGGGCGCGACTTGTTCATAAATTTCACTCTGGCGTGCGAATACAAAAAATCGGCGTCGAAAATAAGCCCGCCCATTTTCAGGTCTTTACCTGCCGGACTGGCGTTCTGCAAGGCTACATTCAGCTCGCCGATCTCGGCCAGTGTGCGCGGCAGATATTTATCGTAGGGAAAATCGTCCTGAGCATAAATTGCCAGACAACTTCCCAACAGGACAAATAAAAATAAGAAAATTTTTACCATCATAAAGGCAACCTAAAAAGTGTCGTTCAAGCCAACCCTGAGTTTTTGCGAAGCGTTCGATGAATTGTAGGGAAAATACGCGGGAAATACAAAAAAATCAGAAACAAACTGCGAAAACTGACGTAAAATCAAGCAATATCGTTCTCTAAGATCCGAACAGGAGAAACAATCGTGAACAACTCGTATCAGAATCTTATCAAGGCGTCGATCTTTGTCGTGGCATTGATCATTTTTATCGCCGCCATCGGGAAGCAAAATAGAATGGCCCAAGCGCAAACCGCGCAAACTGCACCGACAACGCCCGCACAGACACCGGCGCCGGCCGCTTTCGACCAAGCCAAAGCCATTGCCGATCTGACCGCGCAGATAAAAGGTAAGGAACAGGAACCGGCCGAAACGGTCTTCAAAAACATTCAGACGTTCAAAGGCGTGCCGGCTATGAGAGTTTTAAAGATCATGGAGCTCGGCTATGCGCGTTCGCTGGGTGTCGATTGCACGCATTGCCACGTGGCGGGACAATGGGAAAAAGAAGATAAGTCCACCAAACAAACCGCGCGCGACATGGCCAAAATGGTGCAGACCATTAACGGCGATCTGCTGAAAAACATCAAGAATCTAAAAGGCCCGAATTCGATAATAAACTGCACCACTTGCCACCGCGGCCAGGTCAAGCCGGCGCTGGACCTCGGCAAAAGTTAGTTTCTAAAGAAAGAATCCGGTATGAAGTTAAGAACGCTTGTTTTTTTGCTTTTATTTAGCCTGTTGACGGCAACGGCCTTCGCGCAGTCAGTCAAAGAAACGCAGGCGGTGCGCGCGCTCGAAGACCGCCGTACCGAAGCCATTCTGAAAAAAGACCTCAAGGCTTTGGAAGAGCTTTTGGCCGACGATATGACCTATGGCCACAGCAACGGCGTGGTGGAAAGTAAGAAAGTTTTTATCGATAACCTGCGCACCGGCGTGCGCACCTACACTGCCATCGACCGCCGCGAGGTGAATATCCGCGTCTATAAAAACACCGCGCTCATCACCGGTATCGCCGCCTTAAAAGCGGCCATGAACGGAAACCCCGTCAACATCGGCGACGTGCGCTTTCTCGCCGTCTGGATCAAAGAAAAAGGCAGATGGAAATTCGCGGCGTGGCAGTCAACGCGAATAGTGTGATGAGTGAACAGTAACGAGTGACAAGTGACAAGTGACAAGAAATAACCGTACTTGTTACTCGCTACTGTCTCTTTTCACTTTTTTTATTCTGTTGCGTGCGGCAGGTGGAACTCAGGCAGCGACGGTTCGCGCATAAGAGTTTTCATGCTTAGACGGTTTTTCCCGATATGCTTCTCAGCTCACAAACCGTTGGGCAAACATACCGCCTGATGCCCCAACAGCGGCCCTGACCGATTTCTGACTCACCGCGCCTACGTTGCAGGGAAAATTGCGCAGCCAGCTTTCATTTTGTCCGTCCGTGATTCCGCTGAAAGCGTGCGCCCACGACTGGTGCCTCCCTCAGGTTTTACGGGCCGGAATGGCTGACCCGGCATGCTCAGAGGCTCTTCCGTCGAGGTCGAACCCTGCCGCACGCAACAGATGAGGGATGAGTATAGAGCCGGCCGAATCTTTTGAGTGAGCAGAGTTTTGGGAGTTTGCCGCGGTTGGGGAAATTCCTGTCATTGTTCCGGTTATTGTTTATTGTGCCGCGCCGACCTCGCCAACACTCGTCGGACGATAAAGCTATTTAAGGAACTCGTAACGGAAAGGCAGAGCCGCAAAGCAATGTCAGCGAGACTAGCGGCGCGGTAAGCTTTCTCGTGTGGATTTAAAAGAAAAAGCAAATGAAAATTCGCCGCGTGGCAGTCGATGCAAACGTTATATAATAGTTAAATTTTAGTTCAAAGAGCGCGAGTAAAAACTCGTTATTTATTAAACTTCTAACGAAATTAAGTTATAGAAAAGATACTTGTTAAATGATGGTTTTCTGGTATAATCAGGGAGCGTTTTTGGCCCTATTTCTCTGGACATCCTGTTTTTCTCATGTCTGTTTCCTTGTGGAGGCTCATCCCATTTATGTCTCAAAATTTGCCATTTGACTTTGATTCACATGCAATGAAAGCCGAGGTCGAATATAAGAAAGTCCGGCCCCACTACAAACATCTCGCAGAGGAAGTTGAGCGAATTGTGAAAACTTCTCTCAGACAAATTAAGGTGTATGAAATTCAATCAAGAGCAAAGGATATATCAAATTTTGTAAAAAAAGCGTGCAAAACGAAAAAAGAAAATGAATTTCTTCCAAAATACGAAACACCTTTGAAGGAAATTTCCGATATGGCTGGTGTTCGAGTCATAGCGTATTTCCCGAAGACGCTAAAATCCATAGAAAAACAAATTTATGGATATTTGGATGTGCTTGAGAGGGTTGATATCGGAGAAGAGAGATTCAAACAAGGAGAATTAGCCTATCAAAGCATTCATTTTTTGGTGAAACTTCCGGAGTCCAGAAAGGGTTTACCCGAGAATGATGATATTTCTGATTTAGTTTGTGAAATACAAATTCGAACAATCTTGCAACACGCCTGGGCGGAAATGGAACACGATATTCAATATAAATCGACTAAAGAAATTCCAGATGGCATTAGACGGAGATTTTTGGCGCTGGCAGGAATGATTGAAATTGCAGATAGAGAATTTCAAGCGATACAAGATGAGGACGAAAGTCAGAGACAGATGTTGAAGGCTTCTTTGGAAGATGAGCTTACTCAAGACATTGCTTACGAGAAGGCTGAAGACAATGAATCTAATGCCGGGAAGAAAATAGATTCTTCCAATAAAAACTATGTGACTTCGGTAACAGCCAGAGACTTAGTAGCCTCTGGTAATTTTAGTGCTGCAATTGCCTTTTACACGAATCAAATAGCAAAATCTCCGAATAATCACTTACTTTACGCCGGCCGTTCGAAAGCAAAATTTTTAGCCGGAGATCGATCGGGAGCGATTGAAGATATTAAAATCGCTGTCGACCGCGTGCCTAATGACATTAATCTTAGAAAATTAAAACAACAATATGAGGAAGGTATTGTTCTACCTACAACAAGTGATACGCTTCACCTTGTGGCTCAATTAGTTGCTAATGGCAATGAAAATCTCAAACAAGGAAACGCGGAGGAAGCTTTTGGATTGTATTCCAAAGCCCAGCAGTCTGGGGGATCATTTGGCCTATCGACTTTTAGCAAGGCCATGGCTCGGGCTCTCGCTAACGATCTCGATGGAGCGAGTTATTTTCTTGATCAATTACATATATACTCCGGTACGCCTATGGAAATTAATATTCTTGGCCTAAAGGCAATAATTGGGGCGGTTAGTAACTCCGCTCCGGTTAGAACCTACAAGAGACTGGAAGAGTGTCTCTCCGCAGAACGAACTTTAAGGTTTGACTTTAATCAATCACCCTTAAGACATTTGGAATATGGTTTTATTAAACGTTACGATGCCTTAAGCCGTTCTTTGGAAAAGGTTTTTGAACTGCTATCGCGCTATAAATCTATTTAGTAAAAAAATCCTACTACGTCAGCCCTCTTGCTGAATGAGCGCTCATTCAGTTATAATTCTGCCTAGTTATCTCTAGCGGAAAGGTATAATACACATACATGTTACGGATCGGAAAAGCGGCTGTTCTGGGCGCGGGAACGATGGGCGCGACCATTGCGGCGCACCTGGCGAATGCGGGCATTCCCACATATCTTTTGGACATTGCGCCCACGGCGCTGACGCCGGAAGAAGAGGCTAAAGGTGCGTCGCTTGACGCGCCGCAGGTGCGCAATCGTATTGCAAACGCAGGATTTAGCGGCCTGGCTAAGGCGCGGCCGGCGGCGTATATGCTCGGCGCAAATGCCGGGCTTATCACGGCCGGAAATTTTACCGACGACATGGCCAGGATCGGCGAGTGCGACATCGTGATCGAGGCTGTGGTGGAAAATCTGGAGATCAAGCACAAGCTTTTCACAGAGGTGGAAAAGCACCGTAAGCCCGGCGCGATCATCGCTTCGAACACGAGCGGCATCCCGATCAGATCCATTGCCGAGCCTTTCTCCGATGATTTCAAGAAACATTTTCTGGGCATCCACTTTTTCAACCCGCCGCGCTATATGAAACTGGTCGAGGTCATTCCCACGGAATGGACCGACGGCGAGATGGCGTGCAAGGTGTCCGGCTTTTTGGACCAGCGGCTGGGCAAGGGCGTGGTGCCGGCCAAGGACCGCCCGAATTTTATCGCTAACCGCATCGGCACATTTGGAATGATGGCGACTGTGCATGAAATGATCGCGATGGGTTTTACGCCGACCGAGGTCGACCAGATGACGGGCAAGGCGATCGGCCACGCCTCAAGCGCGACGTTTCGCACTTCGGACCTGGTGGGGCTGGATGTGCTGGCGCACGTGAATAAAAATCTCTACCCGGCGGTGCCGGACGATGAAGACCGCGATGCTTTTAAGACGCCGAAGCTGATCGACGATATGCTCGAGAAAAAACTGCTGGGCGATAAAACCAGGGGCGGTTTTTATAAGAAGACAAAGAACGCGGAAGGCAAGACGGAGATACTGGAACTCGACACCGCCACGTTTGAATATAAGCCGCAGCAGAAAACAAAATTTGCTTCGCTCGATGCCGCCAAGGGAGTGGAAGATCTGCCGGCACGGCTCAAAACGCTCGTCTGGGGAAAAGACAACGTTGGCGAATTTTTATGGAAGACGATCTCGCGCACTCTGCGTTATTCCGCTAACCGCATTCCGGAAATTGCCGACACGATAGTGGAGATCGACAACGCCATCAAGTGGGGTTTCGGTTGGGAGATCGGCGTTTTTGAAACCTGGGACGCGATTGGCGTAAAAGAATCGGTCGAGCGGATGCGCGCGGAAGGCCAGGCTGTTCCGGCAAATGTTGAAAAGATGCTCGGCGAGGGCGCGGAGAGTTTTTACAAAACGGAAAACGGGCAGAGATCCTTTTACGACTTGGTTAGCGGCGGATATAAACCGGTAGCCGAAAGGCCGGGCGTGATCATTCTCAAATCCGTGAAAGACCGCGCGGGCGTGATCAAGAAAAACACCGGCGCTTCGATGGTCGATCTGGGCGACGGCGTGGCTGGCCTGGAATTTCATTCGAAGATGAATTCCATCGGCGGCGACACCGTGCAGATGATGAACTTTGCCATCACTGAGGCCGAAAAGAATTTCAAAGGCCTGGTGATCGGAAACCAGGGCGGAAATTTTTCCGCCGGAGCGAACATCATGCTGCTCCTGCTGGCGGCGCAGGAAGAAGAATGGGACGACATCAATCTGATGATCAGCACGTTTCAAAAGGCGGTGATGCGCATTCGCTATTCGGCGGTGCCGGTGGTGACGGCGCCTTACGGCCTTACGCTGGGGGGCGGCTGTGAAACGACCATGCACGGCGACCATGCGCAGGCGGCGGCGGAAACTTATATCGGGCTGGTGGAAGTGGGCGTGGGTTTGATACCGGCCGGCTGCGGCACAAAGGAAATGACCATGCGCGCGATGGACGCGGCTATGAGGGCGCCGGACGCCGACCCGCTGGCGTTTCTCAAGAAAACATTTGAGCTGATCGGCATGGGCAAGGTCGCGACTTCCGCACAGGAGGCGCGCGATTGGGGAATACTGCGCGCTTCGGACGGTATCTCGATGAACGGTGACCGGCTGATCGCCGATGCCAAGCAGGAAGTTTTGAATCTGGCGGCGTCGGGTTATGTTCAGCCGAATGAAAGAACGGACATTTTGGCGCTGGGCGAATCGGCGCAGGCGGCGATGAAATTGGCGCTGCATATGATGCGGCAGGGGGGATTTATTTCCGAACACGATCAGTTGATCGGAAAGAAACTCGCCAAGGTAATGAGCGGCGGCGACCTGAATCACCAGACGCGGGTTTCCGAGCGTTACCTGCTCGATCTCGAACGCGAAGCTTTTCTTTCATTATGCGGCGAGCGCAAAACACAGGAACGCATCGCGGCGATGTTAAAGACGGGTAAGCCGCTGAGAAATTAATGCTTTGAGTACCGCCTTCAGGCGGGCTTCTTACACCATCTTCTCGACAAAGAGGGGAGTTTGAAGAGGCCGGCTAAAGCCGGGACTCAAAACGACGGACTCAGAATATGAACACCGCACTTTCAGAATTGATCGTCGGGGTCGAAAGCAATTCGGCGGAGGCCCGGGCGAAATTCGGCGCACTTAACAAGGAGCAGTTGAACTGGAAGCCTTCGGCGGAGAGCTGGAGCGTAGGGCAGTGCTTGGATCATTTGATCAAGGGCGATGCCGAGCTGGTTGCCAGGATCGGGCCGATAATAAAGGGGGAACATAAAACGACCTTTGTCGAACGACTGCCGTTTCTGCCAAAATTTTTCGGCGGGTTTTTATTAAAAGCCGTGGCGCCGGAAAATCCGAAAAAGATGAAGAATCCGAAGGTCATCGATCCGGAGCAAAGCGATATTGAGGCAGATGTGGTGGAAAGGTATCTGGATATTCAAAAGAAAGCCTCAGCCGTAATGCAGAGCAGCGATCGTGTCGATCTGGAAAAAACAATAATGACTTCGCCGATCGCATCTTTTATTACGTATAGCGTGATGGACGGCTTTCGCGTGATCGTCACGCATGACAAGCGACACCTGCTGCAGGCCGAGCGGGTGATGCAGGCGGATGGTTTTCCGAAGTGATCAGGGGAGTCATTTTGTCCGTGAAGTAAGAAGCCGGCTCTCATGTCGGTAGCGCCTGCGTAAGCGGGTGCGTAAAAAATGCGGGCAGGATGCCCGCGCTCCATATGCCAGAGAGTTTTCAGACCAGGATCGACCGGTTGAAATTCAACATTTTCCCGGCGTATCGCGGCAGCGGCGGGCGGGTCACCTATATCGCGGATGATTACCGCGAAGTGCGGGTCAAACTGCCGCTTTCGTGGCGCACGCGAAATTACGTGGGAACGATCTATGGCGGCAGCATCTACGGGGCGATCGACCCGATCTATATGCTGATGCTGGTAAAAAATCTGGGCCGCGGGTATACCGTGTGGGACAAGGCGGCGAACATCAGATTTAAAAAGCCCGGGCGCGAAACGCTCTTTGCCAGGTTTGTGATCGACGATGAAGAACTAAACGAGATCAGAGGCATTCTTGAGAATGAGAAGAAAGTCGACCGGATCTACCACGTCGAACTGGCAAATAAAGAAGGCGCGGTCCACGCTCTGATAGAAAAAACGATCTATGTAGCGAAAAAGTAATCACGAAATTACACGTGCACGAAACGAACAAAACCGGAGCATAAAAAAATCGAAAAAGGGAAAAGACTCGATGAGAAATGGATTATTGCCAGTGATCTTTTTTGTCTGCTGCATGTTTGCCTCATGCGTCCAGCAGACCGGAACGCCGGTTGAATACGCCAGGGCCTGCGATGTGGAAAACGAAAAAAAATATATCGAGGTCAGCGGCTATTTAAATGACAAGGGCGGCGTTTTTTGTTCCAACACCGGCGGAGGCCCGGTTCGCTGCGGATTCAATGTGCTGGAAAATCCCGGCGGCGAAAAAGGCTTTAGCGCCGACATCGAACAAGGAAATTCGGCCAATACGGTCGAAAAACTTCAGAGCGGTTATAAAAAAGAAGACATCAAGATCCGCGATAACAGCGGCAATTTTATCGACATGGCCGGCAAGGTAAAATTGGTGGGCAAGATGAATGTCGCCAAGAATGCCTCGAACCCGGAACACGACGTTTGTTATCTGACGGTGACCAAAATAGAAAAACAGTGAAAATATTTTTAGCGGCAATACTGGTTTCAGGCGCGCTGTTTTTTACAGCGCAGCGAGCGGCCGCGCAAGGCAAACTGCAGCTAGTGCCCGTTAGAGGGTCTTCGCAAATAAAATTGGTCTATGGGAAAAAGTCGGCAAGAGTAGATCTGGACGAAGTTTTGGCTGGAACCAACGGCGTTCTGGCCGGCGAACCTCCGCACCGGTACAAAGTTCTTTTCAGCGCCGAAAAAGACGGATCGTTATACCTTGTCGTAAAAGTTTGCAGCGGCTCGCCGATCTCGAACCCGATGGCCCCGTGCGGCGGCGACCATCCGTGCGCGATCCTTTGGATAAAAGCAAATAAAACTTTGCAGGAAAAAGAATTTCAGAGCGAGATCTACGAATCGTGCAGTTACAATTATTACGATAGCGTGGTGAAATTATCCAAAGCCGGCCTGACAATAAATTTCGGGACCGCGAATAATAAAAAAGAAATGTTTTACGAAAATACGCGGCCGGACAAGGGATTGGTAATAAAAACATTATGAAACAGGTAAAACGCTGTTCATGGGCGAGGAATGATCTGGCGATCGAATATCACGACAAGGAGTGGGGCGTGCCGGTGCACGATGACCGCACGTTCTTTGAATTTTTGATCCTGGAGGGCGCGCAGGCGGGCCTCAGTTGGGACACGATCCTGCGCAAGCGTGACGCCTACCGCAAAGCGTTCGACAATTTCGAGCCGGCAAAAGTGGCGCGCTACACTGACAAAAAAATCGAAAAGCTTTTGCAGAATGAAGGCATCATCCGCAATCGTCTGAAAATAAATTCGGCCATTTATAATGCGCAGGCATTTCTGGAAGTGCAAAAAGAATTCGGCAGTTTTGATAAATACATCTGGGGATTTGTCGGCGGTAAACCATTGAATAATAAAGTGAAAGCGATGTCGGATGTGCCTGCGAAAACAGAAATATCAGATCGGTTAAGCAAAGACCTGCGCGCGCGGGGATTTAACTTCGTCGGCTCGACGATCATGTACGCGTTTATGCAGGCGACCGGAATGGTGAATGATCACACGCGCGAGTGCTTTAGATATAAAGAAATTAATTCACAGGGATAAAGGGATGGAGGAGATAAGGAAAATAGGAAAGTAGGAAGATTTGATTCTTAAATCCCTTTTATCTTCTTCATCCCTGTAAAATATTTCTTATGGATTATCCGGTAACGCAAGCGGTCAGATATTTGAGAGAGAAGAAAGCTGATTTCATGCCGCATCTTTACGACTATGCGGAGAAAGGCGGGACGGCGCATTCGGCGAAAGAGTTAGGCGCCCCCGAACACGCGGTTGTTAAAACATTGATCTTTGAGACGAACGAGAAAAAACCGCTGATCGTGCTGATGCACGGCGACCGGCAAGTTTCAACGAAAGAACTGGCGCGGCATTTGAATGTGAAATCGGTGGCGCCAGTCGATCCGGACAAGGCGGCAAAACTGACCGGTTACCTGGTCGGCGGCACGTCGCCTTTCGGCACGAAAACAAAATTACCGGTGTATGTCGAGAAAACCATATTCGATCTCGGCAAAATTTTTATCAATGGCGGCAAGCGCGGATTTTTGGTTGAGATCGAAGCGCGGGTTTTGAAAGAGGTTTTACCGGTTGAGGAAGTAGAAGTGGCGATAAGTTAATTTGTCCGTGCCGGAGTTTTTTTCGGGCCGTTTCGTGTGGATTCGTGGTTCCAGTTTTTGGATGCCATGGATAGAGTTTTAAGAAAGTAACCACGAAATCACACGAAAAAACACGAACAAGGCAAAAAAGAAATTGCGCTAAAGCGCATCATTAAATAAATGTAGATAACCACGAGCTAAAGCTCGTGGCAATTTAAAAGAAAAAAGAGCTATCGGCAAATGAAGAAAATCAGCAGCTTTAAAACATCAATTTTCCTTGTTGCGATGATTCTATGCGCAGCTTTTTCAGTCTCCTCTCAAATCACTGCCATCCGCGCGGGCAAGGTGGTCGATCCGGCCGCGGGCACGGTCGCTAACAACCAGGTCATCCTGGTCGAGGGGCAAAACATCAAAGCGATCGGCGCCGATGTGCAAATACCCGCAGGAGCAAAGGTTATCGATCTTTCAAAGCAGACCGTGATACCGGGAATGATGGATGCGCATACGCATCTTTGCATGAACCTGCAGCACAAGCGCGATGCCGGGTACTATTACATCACCACTCTGTACGATTCGAATTCGATGCGTTCGATCCAGGGTACGGTCAACGCAAAGTCGATGCTGGAATACGGATTTACCACTATTCGCGATGTCGGCAATGAGGGAAATTACGCCTGCGTCGAGGTGCGCCGGGCGGTCGATCAGGAAATGATACCGGGCCCGACGATGATCACCGCGGGCCGGATCATTGCGCCTTATGGCGGCCAATTTCATCTGCAGCAGGACAAGCAGGAGCTGGGTACTCCGGAGTACGCCTTTGCCGACACGCGCGATGAAATGCGAAAAGCCATTCGCGAAAATCTGCACTATGGCGCGCGCGTGATAAAGATCGTGGTCGATGACCAGCGGTATATTTATTCGGTCGATGACATCAAATTCATGGTCGATGAAGCGCACGATGCCGGCGTAAAACTGGCGGCGCATTGCTGGACGGAGCGCGGCGCCCTGCGCGCGGCGCAAGCCGGGGTAGACTCGATCGAACACGCGGTCAAGATCAGCGACGAAGCGCTCACCATCGCAAAACAAAAAGGCATCTCGATCGTGCCGATCCCTTTTACCGAGATAGATGCCGTGCTGAGCGGTGAGCCGGGCGGCAATAAAGAATCAGACGAAAAATTGTTTACCGATCCGGTCAAGCGGGCGCTAAAGGCGGGCGTGACGATGGTGTGGGGCCCGGACATCATCTTTAGCACGAAAGAATATCCGCGCGGGCGTCTGTCGATAGACACGGTGGATAACTGGGTCGCGGCCGGCATACCGGCCGGCGTTATTTTGCAGGCATTAACCACGAACCCCGCGAAGCTCCTCGGTGTGGACAAAGACCGCGGCGCTTTAAAGACGGGAATGAAAGCCGACATCATAGCCGTGGCGGACAACCCGCTGGAGAAAATAACGACGGTGAAAAATGTGACGTTCGTAATGAGGAACGGGAAAATTTATAAGCAGAATTAAAAATAGTGCGTTAAAGCACGTAGCTATTTAAATAGCCGTTAAAAAGAATGTATCAGGTAGACGAAAAAGATAGGATCAAGAAATTAAGCGATTTTCCGAAAATGGACACTGGAGACCCGTCTCCGATAGTGTTTAGCGCTGAAGGTAAATGTCTTTTAGCATATCGAATTCTGCACAATGTCGATTGGGAAAATACCAAGGTAGAAGACATGGAGCCGGAACGTGTAGCGCTGGTTGATTTTCAACATTGCTTATCGCACATCTTTGGGCATCCGAATGAAGAAGTCATTCGTGGCCACCCTCTTTATAGCCGAGGATTAAGTTGGTATGGCTTTTTTGAAGTTGAGAACTCGTCGTGGATAAGAAGACAAGAACAAATAAATTCTGTACATGACCGTCATGATAGAGAAAAGTTTTTACAAGGACTGAGACATTTTATCATCACACTTCATGATTCAACATTTGAATGCATTGCTGAAAAGTTTGAATTATCTATGTATGAGCAACCTGTGAATATTAAAGACGAAATGCAGCGGCGGCTGCCTGGAATTAATTAGCTGACCACGCTAAAGCACGTGGCTATTTTAAAAGAGAAAGCTTGTTAAAACAGGCTGAAAGAGTAAAAGAATTATGAAAGAAGCAGTAATTGTATCGGCCGTGCGCACGGCTGTGGGAAAAGCGCCGAAGGGCACTCTGAAAAATACGCGTCCGGATGATTTGGGCGCGGCGGCGATAAAGGAAGCGGTCGCGCGCGCCGAGGGCCTGGATGCCTCGCAAATAGAAGACGTGATCATGGGCTGTGCGTTTCCCGAAGCCGAGCAGGGCATGAACGTGGCGCGCACCGCCGCGATAGAAGCCGGGCTGCCGGTCGAAGTTTCGGCGATGACAGTGAACCGCTATTGTTCGTCGGGTTTGCAGACGATCGCGCTGGCGGCCGACCGCATTCGCACGGGCGGTGCTGAGGTGATCGTGGCCGGGGGGCTGGAAACGATGTCGATGATCCCGATGGGCGGAAACGTGGTGCGGCCAAATCCGAAACTGGTTGACACTTACCCGGACTATTATCTGAACATGGGATTGACGGCGGAAAATCTGGCGCGGAAATACGAGATCACCCGCGAACAGGCCGATGAATTTTCGTTAGGCTCGCATCAGAAAGCCGCGGCGGCGATTGCTGCCGGAAGATTTAAAGACGAGATCGTGCCGATGAACGTCTATGTCGACGAGCTGGACGAGAAAGGCCGCGTGCGCCGCAAAGAGATCGTGTTTGACACGGACGAAGGCGTGCGCTACGACGCGACCATCGAAGGCCTGGCAAAACTTAAGCCCGCATTTCACGCAAAGGGAACCGTCACAGCCGGAAACGCTTCGCAAATGTCGGACGGCGCGGCGGCGGTCGTGGTGATGTCCGCCGAAAAAGCGCAAGCGATGGGGCTTGCTCCGCTGGCACGGTTCGTATCGTTTGCCACGGCCGGCTGCCTGCCGGAAGAGATGGGCATCGGACCGGTTTATGCGATCCCGAAAGCGCTGAAATTGGCAGGGCTAACCCTTGATGACATTGATGTTATCGAACTCAACGAGGCCTTTGCGGTGCAGGGATTGTCGGTCATCAAATTGCTGGAAATGAATCCGGAAAAGATCAATGTCAACGGCGGTGCGGTCGCGCTCGGCCACCCGCTGGGATGTACTGGAGCAAAATTGACAGCCTCGATACTGCAGGAAATGAAACGGCGCAACGCTCGCTACGGAATGGTGACGATGTGCGTGGGCGGCGGCATGGGCGCGGCGGGAATTTTTGAATTGATGAATTAAAGCAGAATTTAATATCAATCTAAAAATGCTCTTGCTTATAGGGCGTAAATAAAGACGGGAATGCATTGTTCGTGTTAATTCGTGTGTTTTCGTGGTTCCAGTCCTAAGTTTTTTGGTTCCCTAAGACTAAGACCTGTAACCACGAAATCACACTAAAAAACACGAACAAAACTACAAATATTCAGTGGGAAATATATTACGCAAATCTTTGCAGCTATTTGTTTTGTTGAGTGTGCTGGCGCTTTCTTACTCAGCGGCGTTCGCGCAGAACCGGAATGTCCGCATCGACTTTCCGAGTAATACTTCGGAGGCGACAAAGAGCGGCGTGATCAAAGGCTACGAGACCGTTACTTATACCTTTCGCGTAATGAAGGGACAGAGCGTGCGGGTGAAATTGACTTCGAGAAATCCTGTGTATTTCAGCGCGGGCGGCATAGGCCGCGCAATGCGATCGTGGGAAAGCAATGTCCGCAAGAACGGCGACTTTACGATAACCGTATTTCTGTTTCGCAATGCGGCGCGCCGCGGGGCACCGGCTAATTACTCACTCAATGTGCGGGCAGGGTGGATCACTCCTTAAAGGTTAACCAGATTGAAGAGAGAACCACCCCGTCGCGCCAAGCCGCGCCTCCCCTCCTTGATAAGGAGGGGAGCTTTGAAACTACTTGAGTTTTTATTATGAAAGCAGCTTTAATGATAATCGATATGCAGAAAGCATATTACGGCGGGCCAGGCGCTGCGCAGATGGACGCGGCGGCGGAGTATATCAATGCGGTCATTCCTTTTTTCCGTGAAAAAGGCTTACCGGTCATCTGGGTCTATAACCAGGATGAAGAAGACGGCGCGGTTCCGGGAAACGAGAATTATGAATTTATCGATTCACTTAAACCCGGGGAGGGCGACGTTAAAATAAATAAGACCTATGGGAACAGTTTTAACAAGACCGAAGCCGACAAGGTGTTGAAAGATGCCGGGATTGACACGGTCGTGATGACAGGATTCTGCGCCGAGTATTGCGTTCTTTCGACATACCGCGGCGCAAAAGATCTGGATTATTTTCCGGTCCTGCTGAAAAACGGTATCGCCAGTGTCGCCAAAGAAAATAAAGAATTCGTAGAAAATATCAGCGAGACGGTCACTTATGGAGTGCTGCAGAAGATGATCAGCCAAGCTTGATCTTAAACCTTCGGTGTCAGTAGCCCGGCCGTTAGTAAGGGCGCCCAAGCTTCAAGCTAAAAAAAGGAGAAGACCATGTTTGTCGTACCTTCCACCGTACAAATGAATGCCCTATTGGGAAAAACCATTTCAGAAATATGCACGTGCAAATTTCACGATGCGAACATTAATCATTGCGCGCATTTTGTTAGTCATGTGATCGGATATCAATTCGGGTTCACCTGTTTCTCGATGACCGGGAAAGGAACAAAAGAAAAAAAGGCGAATATTCGTGTGCAGGAAGTATTTCCTAAATGTAAAAGCGTCGGGAAGTGGGCCGATAAACCGGCGACGCTAAAGAGCGGGTTGGTATTTATCACGCATAAAAACAACGTCAATCTGGCACAAAAGAAAATGGTAAATGTTCCGAAGAAACATATAGGCATATTTATCGGCGACAAAATATGGCACTATTCGAATACCCAGGACAAAGTTGTCACCCAAACACCTGAGCAGTTTAGCCATCACTATCCCGAACCGGGAACGACGATGTATTTCGGGGAATTTGTCGAAGGATAGCGCGATTGCGGTAATTGCAAGTCAGAAACCTGGTGAAGAGTCTAAGAGTCGGGATTAGTCGTATGTTCGTGTTTTTTAGTGTGCTTTCGTGGTTCCAGTCTTAAACATAGATAACCAAAGACTTAAGACTGAAACCACGAAAGCACACGAAGTAACACGAAAACTGCACAACTTGATTTATCAACTTTAGGGACAAGCAGGAGTTTACCTTTACAGGCTACCCTCAAATAGAATAAAACTTTATTTTTCTTGCTGAATGAGCGCTCATTCAGTATAATGTTCGTTATTAAAATAAGTTATTGATAAGGAAAACTATGGAAGCGAAAATGGAAAAAGAATTTAAAAAAGGCGGCTCGTTTTTGATCGATGAAAGCGGCACCGCGGATGTTTTTACCCCCGAAGATCTCAGCGAAGAACAGCGGATGATCGGGGAAACGACGCGTGAGTTTGTCGATACGGAAATTCATCCGAACCTGCCGGCGATGGAACAGCACGCCTGGGAAGTGGCGCGTGAACTGCTGAAAAAAGGCGGCGAATTGGGATTGCTGGGGGCCACCATTCCGGAAGAATACGGCGGGCTGGCGCTCGACCAGACGTCGGGCGTGGTGATCGCCGAAATGATGGGCCGCGCCGGCGGCTTCGGCACTACCTTTGGCGCGCAAACGTCGATCGGCTTGCTTCCGATACTTTATTTCGGTTCTGAAGAATTAAAGCAGGAATGGATACCGAAAATTATTTCGGGCGAAGTAGTGACGGCATACTGCCTGACGGAAAGCGGTTCCGGTTCGGACGCGCTTGGCGCGAAGACGAACGCGAAGTTAAGCGAGGACGGCTCGACCTACACGCTTAACGGCGAAAAGATGTTCATCTCGAACGGCAGCTTTGCCGATGTCTATATCGTCTTTGCCAAGGTGGACGGCGAGAAGGAAAAATTCTCGGCCTTTGTGGTGGAGCGCAGCGAAAACTGCCATCCCGGAAACGAAGAGCATAAGATGGGCATCAAATCTTCGTCGACCACGCCGCTTATTTTGAGCGACGCGAAAATTCCGGCGACGAACCTGCTCGGCAACGTCGGCGACGGCGCCAAGATCGCTTTTAATATTCTGAACGTCGGGCGTTTTAAACTCGGCGCTTCGGTAACCGGCGGCGCAAAGCTCGCGATCCACGAGGCCGTTCGCTACGCTAATGAGCGCGAGCAATTCGGTAAAGCGATCTCAAGCTTTGGCGCTATCAAACACAAGCTGGCGGAGATGGCGATCCGTACCTGGGTGGCGGAAAGCATCACGTATCGCACGGTCGGAATGATCGATGCACTGATCGGCGACGGTGCGGACGGGCAGAAAAAATTGCAGTCGATCGAGGAGTATGCGGTCGAATCTTCGATCAACAAGGTCGCCTGTTCGGAAGCGCTTGATTATGTGGTGGATGAGATGGTGCAGATCTACGGCGGCTATGGCTACTCGGCGGATTACCCGGCGGAAAAAGCTTATCGCGATTCGCGCATCAACCGCATTTTCGAAGGCACTAATGAGATCAACCGGATGCTGATCCCGGGCATGCTGATGAAGCGCGCGATGAAAGGCCAGTTGGGATTGATCCCGGCGGCCAAGGCGTTGATGGACGAAGTGATGAACCCGGCGATGCCGAGTTTTGATGAGGACGAAACGGTATTGGCCGCCGAACTGAAACTTGCGGTAAATGCCAAGAAGGTCGCTCTGATGGTGCTTGGCACGGCGGCGCAAAAGTATATGATGAAACTGCAAAATCAGCAGGAAATTTTGCTCAATGCAGCGGATATCATTATCGACGCTTACCAGATGGAAACGGCGATCCTGCGCGCGCAGAAGCTGGCCGAAAAAGGTGATGCGGCCCGCGCAGTCGACATCGCCCAGGTTTTCTGCAACGACGCCATTCAGCGCATCGAGGCCAAAGCAAAAAATACCATCGCTGCCATGAGCGAAGGCGACGAGCTTCGAACCATGCTGGCCGCGTTGAAACGTTTTACGAAAAATAATTTTCCGGTGAACACCGTCGCCGCCCGCCAGCGCATCGCCGATACGCTGATCACGGCGAATAAATATACTTTCTGAAAAACAGTGAGTGGTTATAAAAGTCCGCAAAGCGGATGAAAGAGTTTAACACCAGGCGTCAGCCTGGTGCATAGACCATAATTAACATGGCCGCGCTCGACGAGAATTTTAATTCTCGTCGAGCGCGGTCAATCTATGTGATGGCCTGCATTTTTGTATCAACCAATACGTAATTTGTGGCATCATAATGCTGCGACTTGCTTTACCCGATTTCAGGCGCGCTCTCCCGCGCTTTTTCAAGGAGAAAAAATGAAAAAATTATTGATGGCCGGCGGCATTTTAGTGCTTGCTCTGTTCGTAAACGCGCAGGCTTTTGCCGCTTTAGTCGACGAAGGAGAGTTTCGTAATTCGAGCGGAAACACCATCGGTTACATGAAAGAAGACGGATCGGTACGAAATTCGTCGGGTAACACGATCGGGTATTTTAAATCCGACGGGTCGGTGCGCGATAAAAGCGGAAACTCGATCGGCTCGATAGAGAGCGACGGCAGCATCCGCGACAGCAGCGGCAACACCATCGGTAAGGTTGACCGGGACGGAAACGTTAGAAATAAGAGCGGCAATTCCATAGGAAAAGTCGACAGCGGCGGGTCGGTCAGAAACTCGAGCGGAAACTCGATCGGTTCGGCCAAAGGCATTTCGGCTGAACACGCGGCGGCCTTCTTCTTTTTCTTTTTTACTGAGTTAGTTTAGGAAATTTTGGCCACGAATTACACTAATAACACGAATAGATAGTTTATTATTGAACGGTGAAATACGATGTGATCATCATCGGCGGCGGTGCGGCCGGTTTGTTATGCGCCGCCCAGGCCGGCAAGCGCGGCCGCAAAACGATGGTTATAGAGCACAACGGCCAGGCCGGCCGAAAAATAATCATCTCCGGCGGCGGGCGCTGCAACTTTACAAATATCGAAACGGGCGCGGAAAATTTCGCATCTGAAAATCCTCACTTCTGTAAATCAGCGCTGGCGCGCTATACGCCGGACGACTTTATCAAGCTCGTAAAAAAACATCGCATCGAATTTTATGAAAAAAAACTCGGGCAGCTTTTTTGCCGGGAGACTTCGCGGCTGATAGTGGAGATGCTTTTGAAGGAGTGCAAAGACGCGGGCGCAAAAATAATTACCGGCTGTGCGGTCAAAGAGGTAAGTAAAGGCCGTGAGTTTTTGCTCAGAACCGACAAAGGCGAATTTTCCTGTGACAGTCTGGTGGTGGCTTCGGGCGGGTTATCGTTTCCCAAGATCGGCGCCACGGCTTTCGGTTATGAAATTGCCAGGCAGTTCGGCTTGGCGCAGACGGAAACACGCCCGGCCTTAGTGCCTCTTATAACTGTAGGGAATAAAGACTTTAAAAACCTGGCCGGGGTGTCAATCGATGCGGTAGTGGCAACTGTGTCTGGCGGAAAGCGCCGGTTTCGCGAAAATATCCTGTTCACACATCGCGGACTTTCCGGGCCGGCCGTTTTGCAGATCTCAAATTATGCGGCGAGTGGTGAAGAGATCGCGATCGACCTGCTGCCGGATCTGGACGAGAGCGAGTTTGTCGAGACAGCGGCAAAAAGTGAGCGTACGCTGGAAAATTTTCTCAGTAAGTTTTTACCCAAACGTTTTTCGGAAGTTTTTGCGGCGCAAAATTTTTCGAATAAGGCGGTAAAAAAATTGACGAGGTCCGAGATAGAGTCGATCGCGGGCGACCTGAAAAACTGGCGGATAAAAGTTGCCGGCAACGAGGGTTACGATAAGGCGGAAGTCACGCTGGGCGGCATTTCAACCGACGAACTTTCTTCGCAGACAATGGAAGCGAAAAAAGTGCCGGGGCTTTATTTTATCGGTGAAGTGGTCGATGTCACCGGCTGGCTGGGCGGTTATAATTTCCAGTGGGCCTGGGCGTCCGGATATGCCGCCGGGCAGTCGGCGTGAATAGTGAGTAAGGAATAGCGAAGAATGAATAGTGATCGAAGAGTCGGGCTTTGAAGAGTAACTAATGGAAATAAAAAAGGACGTCTTGGAGCCGTTGCCCAGTTTTTCGCGGGAGATCGGTTATTACCTGGCGGCGTGGGATAAAGCGCGGGCATACACCCGCCGGCTTGTCGAAGATCTCAGCCCGGAAGAGCTGGCGCGCAGAGTTTTACCGGGCATGCATTCGATCGGCGCGCTGACGCTGCACCTGGGCGAGGCGGAATTTTACTGGATGCAGTTAGTGGTGGCGAAGAGAGAGGTAAGCGAAGAGGAAAAGAAATTTGCTCACTTTTGTGACACCCTGGAAGCTGACTTTGATAGGGGATATACTGCTGAGTATTGTCTGGACAGGCTCGAGAGAATCTCGCAGATGACCCATGAACTTTTACTTGAGAAAACCGACGCGGACCTGGAAGCGCTGCACTTGCGTGACGATTTTGGTGAACCTGTGGAGCTAAACTTGCGTTCTATTTTGCAGCGGATGATAAACCATGAGGCTCATCACTGCGGGCAGATCGCGATGATAAAACGCCTTTTACGGGGAGGGGAGACGGCAACAAAATGAGCGGCAAATATCGCATTGAAAAATGGACGGCTTCCGATGCCCCGAGCGGAAAGGCTTTGCGTACGCAGATGGAGGCCGATGGGTACAGCGTCTTTGAATGGAGCGACCGTCCGGGCATCACTTACGGCATGCATCAGCACGAGGACGACCAGTCACATTGCATCATCAGCGGGCAGATAGAATTTACCGTGGAAAATGAAGGCACTTTTATTCTCGGCCCGGGCGACCGCGATTTCCTGCCCGCCGGAACGCAGCATGCGGCGCGCGTCGTCGGTGAAGAGGTGGTCTTTTATTTGATAGGAGCGAAAAATTAAAACGGTTCAGAGTTCAAGCTTTAGCTTGTCTTCGATCTTAGGAATAAGACAAGCTGAAGCTTGAACTCTGAACCGTTTATCCCGGCAAAGCCATTAAAAATAGAAAGCCGCGGCGAATATTCACCGCGGCTCTTGTTTCGCAAACTAATTGGAGGATTAGTATCTGCGATTGTAGTAAGTCTTTTTCTTCGGCTTGATGCCGTAGCTATAAACCGCCGCGCCGCCGCCGCCGATCAGAGCGCCCAGAAGAGCGCCTTTTTTACCGCCTGCTATCGCGCCGATCAGAGCGCCCGCGCCGGTCCCGACGCCGATATTGATCAGGTTACGGTGTTTGCTATAAGTGCTCGGCTTTTTATATACGCGCTGATTGTAGGCGCGCTGGTTATTATTGCGGCTGCTGTAATATTTGCCGGTTTGCGCGCTCGCTGTCGAGGCCGAAAAGGGCAGCATTACTGCCATCATGGCGATCATTATGAATGTTGCTATTAATCTCTTTTTCATCTTTCTAGTCTCCTTTTCCAAAATCCGTTAACCGGTGAGGAAAGAACCTCTTGTTTTGTAACGACGATCGATCCGATTCGTTCGTTGCGTCTGTTACGTGGGATAAGATGAGCCGGGTTTATCGTAACGTTGCCAAAAATATTTATTTTTATGACGCTAAGCTCAATTATACCAAATAGTTAGGGGCGTGCACGATTTCGTGTATCTTGATTATGAGCGCGAAAAAGCCGCGTATGAATGAACTTACGCGGCTTTTCTCCAAAGCAAGTATTGCTACTCGTTAGTAACGTCTCTTGATATAGTGTCTCTTTTTCTTTTTGACCTTGTAAGTGTAGACCGCGCCACTTCCTGCGCCGACACCGGCACCGATCAAAGCGCCTTTTCTGCCACCGGCGAGCGCGCCGATCACAGCGCCTGCACCGGTCGCTAAACCGATATTAGAAGCATTTCTATGCCTGCGGTAAAAACTCGGCTTCTTGGTTGTCCTATGAACTTTTCCGCGTCGATCGCGATAGTAATAATACTTTGTCTGCGCTTCGGCCGAAGTGGCCAGAAACGGTATCATTCCTACCAGCATAAACAGCGCTATGAACGCCGCCATTATTCTCTTTTTCATCACGATTAAAACTCCCCCTTATGGATTTTCGGGCAATAATTTACCCGAGATACGGTTTATAACAGCAATAAGCGTTCCTCCGTATGTATAGATCCGAACATTTTTGCCATGATCCGCGAAATGCAGTGTTAAGGTTAATTATTGGCTAAGTTACGCCCGCAGAATAAATTCGCTAAGTAAAAACCATGGCCCGTCTTTATGACTTGCCATGGTCTTTTGCTATACGATTTGGTCGGTGTTGTACGGTTTTAGAACCCTATCGTAAAACTGACGCGGCCTCGGCTGCGCCGGTTATTATACGGCCGGTAACCGTAGTTGTTATAAACCCGGCGAACGGGACGCCGGACCACGTAATAGTTTGGCGTGTAATAGGTTTGCGGATAATATGCCGGAGCGTAACGCCCGTTATTGCCACCGTAATAAACCCGCCCGTTATTGCCGCCATAATATGCGCGCCTGTTTCTTTGTCCCCGATCTCCGCGATAGCCGTGATCCCTGCCCCGGTCATGGCGAGCATAAGAATGACCGCGGCGGTTGCAACTGTCATACCTCTGCGCCAAAACAGGAATAGCGATCGCCATCAAAAACATCAGGGCGAACACACCGAATAATTTCTTGAACATACAGATTTCCCCTTCCATTTCTTAAGATCTCAGGAGAGTCTCGTTTAGGAGAGATATTATTATTTCAATACAGAGAGGGCTATAGGAAAATCATAGCGCGCAGATTCAGAGAAGGCAAGTAGAAATTTACCGCCTGGTTTTTGAATGCTTGGTGAGAAATTTTGCCGGAATGCCGGCCCAGTATAAACTCTGCAGAAAAAGCCAGCCGGCCATCTTCCAAAAAAACGGACGATCGGTAAAGCGACGCTGCGAGATGGTGACCTTTTGCGCAAGGTGGATAAACTCGCCGGTTTTTCGCAGCCGTTTGTAAAGATCGACATCGGCAAACAAACCGTAAGCGGGCCTGAATCCGCCGATCTTTTCATAGAAACTGCGCCCGGCAAAGATAGCCGAATCGCCGTAGACCATATCCATTGTCTGCAGATAAGGATAAAGCCGGTTGAGGAAACGCGCCCAGCGGCTTTCACCGTCAAAAAGTATTTCGAAGTTGCCGCCCGCGACCTTGCTGTATTTCATCACGCTTTTTATCTTTGCTCCGCAGCCCTGCATCGGGCGCGTGTCCGCGTGAATGAACCAGAAAATATCGCCTTCGGCATGCAGCGTTCCTTCGTGAAGCTGCTTGCTGCGGTCGGCCTCGCCGGTCTTTATAAGTTTTAGTTTTTTTAGTCCCGTGTGAGCTTCGATTATCCCGAGCGTTTTATCGGTGCTGCCGCCATCGACAATGACAACTTCCGACACGTTCACCAGGCGCGACAAGGCGTCGAGAGTTTTCTTGATGATCAGTTCTTCGTTGAAGGTCGGGATGATGACGGAAATTTCCATAACGCGATTTCGAAAGAAGATTAACACATTCCTTCGGTCAAATGGAATTTATTGCTAAGAGCAAAAACCCCCGGCTAAAGCCAGGGGCAAATTAGAAAGACAATTGATCCTGAGCTATTTCTTCGCGACGGTCTGGGCGTCAATGGCATTTTCAGTTCTCGCCAGTTGATAAACGGCTTCCAGCATCTGGCGCTGGCGATAGCCGCCGCTGACGGCATCAGCTTCGAGACAGATATAAGAAATGTTTTGCTGCGCGGAATAAACCGACAGCGAGCCGTCATCGATACTGCATTTTTGCGAATTCAATTTCGCGGCGGATTTTTGCACCACGACATTAAAACCTTTTTCGGCAAAGTAGCCGACGTATCGCGGGCCCGACAGGAATACGAAATTGTCCTGGTCGTCTTCGGTGTTTGAGAGATAAACTCCATCGGCCTGGTCCTGGAAAATTCCATGCGCCAGCTCTTTTGAAAAAGATGCTTTTACGAATGCGTACGCCGTCAGGTCGCCTGATCTTGTGCTTTCAGCTTTGGAATCGACATCGGTATTGTTATGGACAGCGACGAGAAATTTTCCGTCTATATGCAGCAGGTCTAAAACACCGGCAGCAAACGACGCGACCGCCGCGTCAACTTCAGAAAGGCCCGCATTGCAGCTCCGGCCGTTGGCGGTAAAGATGCGATTGGGATCGATCGTGTAAGTTTTGCTATTCGCGGTAAAAGTAATGTAGCGCGCCGGGCTGCCTTTAGCGTCGTAGGATTCGATCTCGATCAGGCGGCCGCCGTATTTTTCGATGTATTCTTTCGCAAGATCCAACCCGGTCTGTTCGTTGTGGTGCGGGGCGATAAAAGTTAATCCCGACCCGGCGTTTTCATAAACATTGACTTGCACGGGCGTTTCGCCGAGCACCATCTTTCGCGAAGTCTTCACACCAGCGCCAAAGACGGGCACCGCGCCCGACAGCGTCAGTAGAAATAAAATAAATAATGCCGATAATGGCGATAATAACCGGGATCTCATAAAAGTTTTTCGTTCCGACTTCGAATTGGCCTCCAAATGGCTCCCCAATATATAAGGCGAAGTCTTGAAAGAAATAAGACCACTTATTTGAATGTTTTTTGCTGAGATAATTGCAGTAATTTATCTGTCCGGAATAAATAGCTTGACAATGATCGTTACAACGACTATTTTTGTCTAATGCCGGACGATCTGCGGACAGAAATAAAGCAAAATAAGCCCTTTTCCAGCTTGGAAGAGGAAGTTTTTCTGAATTTGCAGCGAACGGCCAATGCTTTGACGGGAAAGATCTCGACAGTTTTCAAACCTTTTGAGCTAAGCCATATACAATACAATGTGTTACGGATATTGCGCGGCAGCAGAAAAGGCCTCGCCTGCAGCGAGATCGGCGAGCGCCTGGTAACCAAAGACCCCGACATTACCCGTCTGCTGGATCGTCTGGAAAAGCGCGGGCTGATCAGGCGGGAGCGTTATGAGCACGACAAAAGGGTAATAATTGTTCGGATCACAGAAGCCGGAAGCGAAGTTTTACAGGCCCTGGATGCCGACATCGACCTGGCGCCGAGAAAGCTTCTGGGACATTTGGGTAAAGAAATGCTGGAAAAGCTCAATGCGCTGCTGATCCTGGCTAGAAAATAGTTGTTATAACGAATAAATATGAAACTCTCAAAATCCGCATATTTAAGTTATCTCCAATGCCCGAGGGAATTTTGGCTGCATCATCACAAACCGGAGCTATTCGCTGAGCCGGACAGCGTCGGAGTAAAGCACCTTAAAGAGATGGGGTACCGGGTGCAGATGCTGGCGCAGGAAATGTTTGAGCGAGGTAATTATCGCGACTGCGAATTTGAAAAGCGTTTTGAAACCGAGCAGTTTGTGGCCAAGGCCGACATCTATGCCGACGGGTCTATCTACGAAGTTAAATCTTCGGGCAGCGTCAAAGATGAACATATTTACGATCTCGCCTTTCAGAAAGCTGTGGCGGAGTTTACCGGGACGCAGGTCGATAAAACTTTTCTGATCCACGTCAATAAAGAATATGTCCGGCAGGGAGAGATCAAACCGGAAGAGCTGTTGAAAATTGTCGATGTGACGGAATTGGTGAATGAGAAACTGGCGGAAACAAAAGTTCACATTTCAAATGCGCTGCGATATCTGGAAACCGAGCCCGATAAAAACATCTCCGGTTACTGCAGCGACAAACTCGGCTGCACGTTCATTCAGCATTTTCACCGGGACCTGCCCGAGTATACGATCTTTGATATCAGCAATCTTAAGGCGGAAAAGATCGGCCGGCTGCTCGAAATGGGGATATTGAATATGCTCGATGTTCCGGACGATTTCGAGCTTACGCCGCGCCAGCGCCGGCAGATCGACATCGTGCGTTCTGCCGAGCGGTATGTTTCGGCGGCAGAGATCGGTGAAAAACTGAGCGCGCTGGAATATCCGATCTATTTTCTCGATTACGAAACGATCAATCCCGCGATCCCTATCTATGACGGCTACCGACCGTTCCAGGTGGCGACGTTCCAGTTTTCGGTTCATGTATTGGAAAGCCACGGTGAGGAACCGGCGCACTTTGAATTTCTCGCGGACGCGGGGCCGGAACCGACCTCGCTGCTTTTAACTGCGCTGCGTGAAGTAATAGCTGAAGAAGGCGGGACGATCGTCGCCTGGAGCGCCTACGAAAATACGAACAATAAAAATATGAGCGGGCGATCGCCGGAGTTTGCCGGTTATCTTGATTCGATCTCGCGGCGGACGTTCGATCTGATGGGTGTTTTCAGCAAAGGGCTTTATATCGACCCGAAATTCCGGGGAAGTTATTCGATAAAAAATGTGCTTCCCGTTATGCTTCCGGAAATGACCTACGAGCATCTGCGGATAAAGGAAGGTACGGCGGCCGCGGCAATGTGGCTCCGTTTGCATGACGCACAGATGATCGAAGAAGAGCGGAGCGGCATACGTGAAGGCTTACTGGAATATTGCGCGATGGATACGCTCGCGATGGTTAAGATATTTAAAATGCTAAAGAACGAGTTCTGTGGATAAGCACGGCCTTTTAATAAGGGCGAGGTTATCTTATTATTTATTAACAAACTGCAACATAAAAAATATGGCGGCGAGATGCCGCTATGACGGCCGGCTTAGGGCGCCGGCGCTACATGAAGAAAGGGTTTTAAAGAAATGAAAAGAGTTTTACTATTTGCGATGTTGGCGCTGGGCGGGGCGCTGGTTTTTTCTATGTTCACAACAGCGAAAACGCCCTCTTTGGCGGAGAGTTTTGCCGCCGCTAAACCGGATGCTACGGGGCCGTCAGGGACCTACAGTTTTGACAAAGCACACACGTTCATCGGGTTTAAAGTGCGCCACATGGGCCTGATCGAAGTGCCGGGGTTCTTTCGCGATTTCACGGGCGCGGTCACTTATGATTCGGCCGATGTGAGCAAATCTTCGGTCACCTTTACCGCCAAAGCGACGAGCATCGATACGGGCATCGCGCCCCGCGATAATCACCTGCGCAGCGCGGATTTTTTTGACGTGGCCACTTTTCCCGACGTCACATTCACCAGCACCAAAATAGAAAAGAAGGGCAATGCCTGGATGGTGACCGGTGACTTTAAGATGAAGGACGTGACCAAGTCGATCACATTTCCTTTCGATATTTACGGATTTTTGAAAGGCCAAAACGGCAGCACCCGGGTGGGCATCGGTGCGGAAACGATGATCAACCGCCAGGAATATAACGTTAAATACAATAATAAACTGCCGGACGGCACTTCGGCAGTGGATGACAATATCAAGGTCGTTCTACAGATCGAAGCCAATTTGCCGGGCCCGCCAAAACCCGCAGCATCGCCTTCGGAGTAAGGGAAAGTTCTAAAGTCAGTAGCGATGCGTGATGTTACAGCGATGAAAAACGCATCGCCTTACGGCGACGCTACTGACATGAATTTATTTCTTCAGCAAGACGACCGGCGCCTGTTCGGCGTTGCGTATCTTGATAAAAAAGTCTTTTACACTCGCATATTTATCGGCCGGGATCCGTGCTGAATTCAAGACCATATTACGCGTATAAAAGAGATTGCCTTCCTTTACCTGGTAGCTGTTGGAATATTTTCCGAACGCCGTTTCCAGGGTAAGAGGCTCGGGCATTTCGTCGACCGTAAAACCGGCCGGAAGCTTGATCGTCGAGGTTTCGGTAAAAGAATAGGGATCGAGCACTATCGGGCTGGTCCGGGTAGGTTCGGTCAGCCAGAGGGAATTTAAGCGGCTGACGACCGCCGGTTTAAAGATCATCAGGCGTCCCTGCATTAACTGTGCGTAGGAAGGCGCACTGAGTTCGACGTCGAGCTCAAAACGTCCTTCGGCGATCTTGTCGACCGGGCTTATCTTGCTCAGACGCGCGGTGGAGATGCCGTTGACGATCCATTGTTCGATCCTTTTATTATAATCCGGCGGTGACAGAAGGCGTTTCAATGCGCGCTCGCCGACGGCCGCCTGGCCGACCGAGCGTTCACGAATGACTCCTTGGAGATTGCCGTCGACGTCCAGGGTCAATTCGGTAAAGCGATCGAGCTTGTTGGCTTCGGGCGGGGTGACCGGCATTTTACTGAGGGTGCCGTCGTCACCGGCCAGTATCAGGGCCAGGCTGCCCTGCAGGCTCTCCGGAAGATCGCCGACCGGGGTGTAGGGGTCGGTCGCGTCAAAGATCAAAAGCCTTCCCAGCTTCGGATGATCGATGACGGTCGCGGCCTGAGAGGCGGCGCTGAGCTTAATGGCAATGATGCAGTGATTAAATTGCCCCGGCGAAGCCCACTCTTCCCGCACGTAGGTAGGATCACCCGAATAGATAGCTACCGGAAAGGCTTCGATCCCTAAGCTTTTCAGCATCGCCCGCATCAGATTTGCTTTATCTTTGCAGTCACCGTAACCCCGGCTCAGGACCAGATTGGAAGCGCGCGGCCGAATGCCGTTTCCGTAGCCCACGCCGATATCGATCGAAATGTACTGGAGATTCTGGACAAAAACAGCGATGGCCTGAATTCTTTCCAGCTCGGTTTTAGCATTTAAGGTGAGTTCGCGCGCCTTGCCGGCGACGGCATCGTCCACTATCACCTGCGAACTGTGAAGATCGGAAACCCAACGGGAAACTTCTTTCCAACCGGTGAAATTCGGGCCGGTGGCGCCGGCTGTATTTTCCGGAAAGTAATTGACCGTCAATCGCGGAGCAAGATTGCGGACCGACGGCGAGGCAGGCTCCGGCGGGATCGGCGTAAGGTTATCCAATTGCCAGGTGTAAGTGGTGCCGCTAACCTGCGGCTGAACATCGGTATGGTTAAAGGTTACGCTCGATGCTTTCCAGCCGGCGGGAAGCGTCAGAGTGTAGCGGGAAGAGAGCGTCGGCAGGCGGCCCTGAAAAGTCCAGGTGTCCTGGAAAAAAAGCGGGCGCTCTTCACTGGTTATCTGGTAGCCGAAAACCGCCCCGGAATCGGCATCAGCCGACGCGTTGATGCTCTTGATACGGCCTTCGTTATACACATCATCGGGGTCTGAGATCATGTCGAGAATGGCGTTTTTCTCGTATTTTTTGGTAGTGCCGTCAGGACGGATGAGCCACCCGGTCATTTCCCGGACCTTCCCCGAACTCACCAGGTAAAAGGCGCTGGCGAGCGCCAGCCTGCGGCCATCTTTGTTCAGTATCCGGATAGCGTAAGTTTCGGTAACGACCAGTTTTCCATCGCTGCCATAAACGGTTTGCTGTTCTTTCCTCAATACGACGGCAGGTACATCTTTGTCGTATGCCGGAGGTTTTAATGAAGCCGCCTGCATCAGCCAGCCCGGAGCTTCGTCGCTGCCCACACGGGGAACACCGGCAGCCAGTGCAGTGCCGATCAAAAAGACATTCAATAAAAACAGAAAAATAAATCGGCGTTTCATAAAATTTTCCTTAACTTACTAGTTTTGTTTAAGCGTAATAATGTGAGAGTCGGCTTTGTGAAATCCGTCAAATAATCCTTTTAGCGAATTATAGGCTTCCGGCGGAAAAAGCACATTCCCCCCGGCCCCGAAATAAAAGTTTCTTCGATATGTCAGGAGCCCGGTCGGTTTATCGAAATTCATCGAAACACGCAGGCTGCAGATCTTACCCTGATCTGCGACCTCCGCCGGAGAATCGGCGGTATCGAGATCGTAACCCGCGGGAAATTGAATTTGAAGATCGTCAATTTCCGCCCACGAATACGGGAAGGAAATACTATTTACCCTGGTAGCGGCGCTAAAGACCGGCTTTACTCCGTATTCGAAAAACCCGGGCTGGATGATCAGGCGTTTTCCCGTCTTCTGCGCATAATTCGGGATACGAATGTTAAAGGAATAGACCAGCGGTTTTGTGTTGTCATCAAAATTTTCGATGGAAATATCGGTAACTTCCGCCGAGCTCATCCGCGCTTTGATATCGTCTTTGAGGATGTCTTCGCGTTTCGAAGCCGAAGCGTCAAACTCGTCGCGCCGCCGCATGATCGCGGGATGGCCGTTGTATTCCAGCTTGACGGAACCTTCGAGAGTGCCGTCTTCCGACAGCTTCAGTTTACCGGACCTGCGCTGGATAGATCCGCCGGGTTCGGTAAGCGGAATGCGGAACCAGGTGTACCCGCTCCCGATCAGCATCGCATTAACAGCTTCTTCATACCAGACCAGGCGTCCAAAAGGTAGATACGGAGTGCCGGGGTCAAACAGCTTCCACTTGCCACCGACTCTTACCGCCATGGCGGCGGGATGAACAAAAGATCTAAAAGGATATTTTTCACGGTCAAAAAAATTCTCACTTCGATCGCCGGAGAGGACAACGCCTACTTCGTATCCCGAAGCAAAAGCCAGCGATCCGAATAAGAGGTCGATCTGGAGCGAATTTCCCGCTCCTTTTTTGATCGTGTCCTCGGCGCTGTCATCGGAAATTTTTTCCCGCTGTTCCGGAGTGAAAGACCGATCGAAATTTATATTTTTGATGTTCTTCTGAGCGTAGCTGTATAACCGGCGAAGCTTTTCTTCATCCGTGGCGGCTCCGGCCGTGATCTCCGCGGCTTTTTGCTTAACAGCCTTGGAAGGATTGCTGACGCGCTCTTTCAATATATATTCAAATCCGAGGCTGAGGCTGGACCAGACCAGCGCGGAAGAGAAGGTCCGGTATGAAGCGTATGCCCAGCGGCGCACTTCATCATCGGGCGGCATATAAGGTTCCGTTTTGATAGCAGGGACGTTATTCATCGTGGCGACGTAAAAATCCTTGCTGTTAGGGTCCTGGGTGAACACGGTGGTGTCAGGGATATTGTAATAATTAAAACTCATGGTATATCCCTTTTGCGGCCGCACGTAATACGCGGCTTTTTGCATCGGGATGTCACGTTGAAATAAGAGCCTTATCCCGTTGGCCCACGAGTCCTTAAAAACTTCCTTATACTGATACTCGACGATGACACCGGGTTCTATTCCGGGAACGGCGAAAGATTTGGCCATGACTTTAATTTTCCCGGCCTTTACGATCTCGCGTTCGTAAATGTCACCGGGCGCCAGATCGACGATGGTGCCGTCCGGCTTGATGACCCGGGCCGCTACGTCCTCCACGCTTTTGCCTTTGGTAAAAGGAATATCGAATTTACTGAATTTCTCGCGCCCGCGCTCGGTAAATATTTTTACCCGGACGTAATGATCGTAAGAAACCTTGCTTTCCTTCTTATCATCGACACGCACTTCCCAAAAGATCGCTTCGGCGTCGGCATCGGCTTCGACTTTGGGAGTTTTCATCTGCAGTTCTTCCTGGGTTACCGGACGCCATTCTATAGGCCCGTCGCCCCCGGCCAGCGCGGCGGCAGGAAGACACAAAAGTAACAAAAGAATAAGCTTAAAAGTCATTCGGAAGGTGGACATAGATATGTAAAAACCTTTCAGGACGGCCTAAGAAAAAGCGAAGAACTAACTTCAAAAAATACCTCTTTAACTGAAGTCAGCGATCATCAGTTGCTGGGAAACATCGCATAATACACCAAGGCAGTTGCGCGGGGCAAGGTAAAACGCTCCAGCCCGCACAAAAATTTTGTGTTACAATTAACATTAAAAGCAGTGCAAATACAACATATTTTTATCAAACTTAAGTTAAATCAGGGAGAATTAATTTAATGGCTATCGAACTGAGTAAAATTCAGGAGTATCTGGGCAGTGACGCCGATACTTTGCTGAATCATACTTGCAATACTATTTCCAAAGACGATCTACATTTGCCCGGTGGGGACTTTATCGACCGGGTCTGGCTTTACTCCGATCGTAACCCTAATGTTCTGCGTTCTTTACAGTCGTTATTCAGCGGCGGAAGGCTGTCGGGAACAGGGTACCTGTCGATCCTGCCGGTCGATCAGGGCATCGAACACAGCGCCGGCGCCAGCTTTGCGCCGAATCCGGCTTACTTTGACCCCGAAAATATAGTTAAACTTGCCATCGAAGGGGGTTGCAATGCAGTTGCTTCGACCTACGGCGTGCTCGGTGCCGTCGCGCGGAAATTCGCGCACAAAATTCCTTTTATCGTAAAGATCAATCACAACGAGCTGCTGACCTACCCGAATCAATTTGACCAGGTTATGTTCGGCACCATCGAGCAGGCGAAAAACATGGGCGCGGTCGCCGTCGGCGCAACCATCTATTTCGGCTCCGAGCAATCGACTCGCCAGATCACGGAAGTGGCCGAAGCTTTTGCTTACGCGCACGAACTGGGCATGGCGACGATCCTCTGGTGCTATCTGCGCAATTCGAAATTCAAAACCGCGGAAGGCGATATGCACACGGCCGCCGATCTGACGGGGCAGGCAAATCACCTCGGCGTGACGATCCAGGCGGACATCATCAAGCAAAAATTGCCGGAGCGTAACGGCGGCTACACTGCTTTGAACAAAGAAGGAAGCTACGGCAAGACGCACAAAAAAGTCTATGACGAACTGACAACCGACAACCCGATCGACCTCGTCCGCTACCAGGTGGCGAATTGCTATATGGGACGCGCGGGCCTGATCAATTCCGGCGGCGAATCAAAAGGCGCCAGCGACCTGGCGGATGCCGTGCGCACCGCCGTGATCAACAAACGCGGCGGCGGCACCGGGCTTATCTCCGGCCGCAAGGCTTTCCAGCGCCCGATGAACGAAGGCGTTGAACTCTTGAATTCCATTCAGGATGTTTATCTGGCAAAAGATATAACCGTGGCTTAGCTAAAGCGAGATGGGTTTTATTTAAGCGTGCCGTAACCTCTGCGGCACGCTTTTTCGTCGCTGCAGATAAATTGCCGTCAGATAAAAAACACCGGCAATTTAACCGCACGGCCGGTAAGAACCTAAAAGTTATTTTTCCCTAAAGCTGATAATGACGTTCAAAATTTCCGGCGCGGTTTCAGGGTATGTTTCTGCATTTGTTCCTCCTGTTATCAGGTAATAGTTTTTGGGTGTTTGTATGCAGGCAATGATGTATCTCATAGTAGGCTCGGATCTACGAGGTTCGGTAACGTCAAATTGAAGAGCGGAAAAGCCGCCGATGGTTGTCGGGACGAATTCTGAAAACAAGAGGTTTTTGTTGGACCTGCACATGTTATTACACACCAATTCGACATAAGCATTCAGATCGGTCGTGATAGGCAAATGAGACCTGGATTCGCGAGTGACAAGTAAAGTAATACCCTTAACCAGATCCACTACATCAAGCGATACGGCAGGATTCATACCGGTTTTTCTCACCCAACCGCTCGGAATGGTGATCTGATATGAGTCGTCATCGCTGATAACGGTCGTCTTAGCTGCCAGGGTTTTCGTCTTGTTGCCAGGGATACGCGCCTTCAAATTAAGGATCACCTTAACGAGAACTTTAACCAAATTTTTATGATCGCCCTGGTTTATTTGAATGGCGCAATCATTGATAAAAATTTTACTGCCGCTACCGTCGGACCTGGACGTTACGGTTTTTATATCGGAGAAACGCATCATCCCGGCATTTCCGCCCCAGGCATCCTGCCAATGAACGGCTTTGTAGGTCAATAACAAACCCTGCTTGGCGCCGCCGAATACCGTGTTGTCATAAAGCAGTAAAACATTCTGCGCCGCAACTTTTGGGGCATATGAATTGATCGCGCTCTTTAACTTGGCGCTCGGAATTTGCCCGGTAAATAATTGGGCGCTGGAGACATTGCCTAAACCTTTAACAATAATTTGCCGGGCTTTTTCTTTTTCCGATCTTCCCGGATCTTCAGTCGCAGCCTGAAGCCCTTTTTTTGGTGCAGGGGAGCTCTTACGAACTTTGGAAAAGGACTTTAGCTTGTCTTGCGCAATATAAGCATTTTCTTTTTCAAGTATTTCCTCTACCGGCTCAACGGTTTTTGCCGCCGCGGGCGGGGCCGGTCTTTCCGATTCTTTTGATTGAGGCCTTTCCTTCCATGTAGCTCTCGTCTTCGGTTTTGGCGCGCTTTCTTTTGCGGGCGTTTCGGGTTGAGGGTTTTCCTTCGCTTTAAAGTGCAATTCCAAACCGCGGATCAACCGTTCTATGTAATGATGGAATTCCGAGTCAGCGCGAATTTTAATTGCGTTTCGACGAACGATACTTTGGATCGTTGCGGGCAGATCGGCCGCCGGAGGCATATAAGCTTCGCCGACCAGCACCGGGATCACCGGAATGTCGCGATTGAGTGCCGCTTCGATCTCGATCCGCACATAATCGCCCTCTTGTTCCAACCGCTTATTGCCCTCTTTATCGGTTGCGCCGGCCCACTGTTCGCTGATGATGGCGAGCAAAATATCGCACCGGCCCACTTCATTACCGATGTATTCCACGAAATCGGCACCGAGCGGGATAGTATCGAAATCGAGAAAAACAGAATCTTCCCCAAAATGATGTCGTAATTTTTCGCTCAGGTTAAGGACTAAAAAACCGTCATGAGCCCGGCGATAGGAGATAAAGATTTTCGCCATGATATTTTCGGACTTGCATTATAACCGGAAAAAAGGGGAATTCGCGCACTTTTTTCAAGTGATAAGACTAAAAAAACCAGGATCAGTTTTCCTCAAAAGTATACATAATGCTTTCCAATTCCGGTTTCCTGTTATGAAAATAATCAGCGCGCGTCCAGCCCAGGATCTGATAAAAGTTTGCCGGTGTTTCGACACACAGGAAGAGGAAGGTGTATTGGACCTCGCCGCTGTAACCGCTCATTTCAAACTGAGTGGCCGGAAAGCCGGCGACGGAATTCGGGACAAACGCGGAAAATGTCGGATCCTGAAGTGTCCGGCTCGGATTATTACAAACCAGGTCGACGTAGGTTTTGAGGTTAGCGTCGGCGGGAAAACTCGATCTGGGTTCGCGAATGATAATGATATACAGATCCTGGGTCGACTTGTTGATCTGAATGATCCCTTGCGAATGCAAACCTGCTCTGCCGACCCAATCTTTCGGAGTAGAAAGCCGGCAGGTATTGTCATCGCTGACCACAGTTGTTTGGGCGCCATCCGGCCTTGCCGCTTCCTTTGCATAGCCGCGAACCGAATGTGACAGGTTGAGAATGAGATCGGCCAGGACCCGCGTGAGTTTACCGAGATCGTTCGATTTTGCTATTGAAATAAGAGAACCGTCGACATTTATCTGACTGCTCAGCGGCTGCATATTATAAGAAACGGTTTTGATATCGGAAAAGCGCGCCATGCCGATGTTTTCCCACATATTGTGCCAATAGACGGCCTCAAGCGTAATCAGCAGCCCGTCTTTCGCGCTGCCGAAGACAGTATTGTCATAGAGCAGCAATACGTCGGCCATGTCAACACCCGGAGCATACGCTCGAAGCGCGTTGCCCAGCTTGATGCCCGGGATCGAGCCGGCAAGGAATACATGCTCGTCAGACAGATCTTTCACAATTTGGCTTATCAGCGCTTGCGCGTCATCCCGGTCGAAGGTTTTTTTCGTTTTGGCCGGCGGCGGCGCTGCCTCAACCGGTGACGGCGATGACGGCTGGGTTGTTGCTTCTTCTGCTTTTGGCTTGGCGCGCACTTTCTTCCGCGCTGCCGGTTTTCGCTTGGCTGCCGGCTCTTTTTTTATAGGATCGGCTTTGGGTTTTTTAGCGGAATTAAAATACAGGTCAAGGTTATGGATCAGCCGCTCGATGTGATTACGAAAATCCGATCCGGCGCGAAGCTCGGCCGCATTTCGATAGACGATGTCCTGGATCGATTTCGGCAGATCGGCGGCCAGCGGCATCTCCGCTTCCTCGACCAGCACGGGGATAACGGGAATTTTTCGATTGAGCGCAGATTCGATCTCGATTCGCACGCTGTCGGTCGGGTTATCAAGGCGCTTATTGCCTTGTTTGTCGGCGGCCATCACCCATTCTTCACCAATGACCGCGAGCAGAACGTCGCACTGGCCGACGGCATTGCCGATATGTTCGCGGAAATCGACGCCGAGCGGAATATTATCGATGTCATAAAACACCGAGTCGTCGCCGAAATGAAGCCGGAGCTTTTCGCTCAGCGAATCCGCGACGTAGGCGTTGTAACGCCGGCGATAAGAGATAAAGATCTTGGCCATAAGCTCTTTTTTCGAACCCACATTATAAGCCGGAATAGAAACATTTAGCCATTTTTAATTTAAATTGCTAATTAATAGCCCCTGAAAAAGTCGGAAACCAGGGCAGTTATGGAGCGTGTTTTATCGAATAAGATCACACGCTCCATAACTGTCGCATTTCCGCCTTTAAATCCGACTTTCTTTTTGAGACGAAACCAATAACGAGTCAAGAAAAAACAAGGCTGGGTAAGCCAATAATAAAAGGATCTAAAGAAATGAAAAAATTTGCATTATCTATTTTGTTTGTAATGGGAATGTTTGCGGTCGGAACATCGTTTGCTTCGGCGCAGATGTCTGGGCAGATGAATGATACGGGAAACCCGATGGTCGGCGGCGCGGCGATGTACAAGACGAAAAATATCGTCGAGAACGCCGTGAATTCGAAAGACCACACTACGCTGGTGGCCGCAGTCAAAGCCGCCGGTTTGGTCGAAACTCTGCAGAGCGCGGGCCCGTTCACGGTTTTCGCGCCCGTCAATTCTGCGTTTGACGCGCTGCCCGCGGGAACGGTCGAAACGCTTCTGAAGCCGGAAAACAAAGCGATGCTGACGAAGATATTGACCTACCACGTGGTGGCGGGAAAATGGGATTCAAAGTCGATCGCCAAGGCCATCAAAGAGGGCAACGGCAAAGCGATGATGAAAACCGTCGCCGGTGGAACCCTGACCGCGTGGATGGACGGCAAAGACCTTTATTTGACCGATGAAAAAGGCGGTAAGGCGAAGGTAACCATCGCGGACGTGCGCCAGTCAAACGGCGTGATCCATGTGATCGATACCGTGTTGATGCCTAACTAATATTTCGCGCGTTTTATCAGGAGGACGCGTGAGAAAACGGTTTAGAGTTCAAACTTTAGTTTGTCTTTGATCTTTAGAAACAAGACAAGCTGAAGCTTGAACTCTAAACCGTTTACCAAACAGAGCTGCACAGGCCGAAGTTACTTTACCGAATAACTTTTATAGACCGTTTCTATCCAGGCATCGGATTTGATAAAACCGGATCCAAATTCTTTATACTTGTCGGGCAGCCCGGCTTTTTTAATTTCATCCAAAGTTTTCTTATTCTTCATCGCTTCGCGTACGATATCCGAAGTTTCCACCAGAGCCTGATGATAAGTTTTTAGATCGTCGATGGTAGATAGCGCGCCGTGGCCGGGGATCAGTTTTGCGCCGGCAGGGATCTGGCGGATGAGCGCCGCGATATTCGTTATCAATCCCTGCACGCTTCCGCCGCTATCGAGGTCGACAAAAGGAAACCGGCCGACAAAGAAATCATCGCCCAGATGCACCACGTTTGATTTAACAAAAAAGATCACTGTATCGCCGTCGGTATGTCCGTTGGGATAGTGAACGGCGCGGACTTCTTCGCCATTGAAGTGCATCGTGATGCTGTCCGAATAGGTGATCATCGGCCAGGCGTAGGCCGGATAGGGCTGGATCTCTTCGCCGAATATCTTATTTACCTGCGACAAGCGTTTTCGCACATTGATATGCGCCAGGATGATCGAGTCTTTGCCGAAGAACTGGTTGCCTTGCGTGTGATCGCCGTGCCAGTGGGTGTTGAAAATAAAACGAGGTTTTTCCGAACCCAGTTCTTTCAACGCGGCGGCGAGTTTTTCACTCACCGATTTGTAATCGTCATCGACGATCATTATGCCTTCCGGCCCGACCAGCGCACCGATATTTCCGCCGCGTCCCTGCAGCAGATAAACATTACCCGCGACCTTGGTGATCTTGATCGTGACATCCTGTTTATTATCAAAATGGCTGTCATCGCCGTGGGCAAAAGTGGTTAATGCGCACACACTCAGTAAGATAAAAAGCGCAAGCAATTTTCGCATAATTTTTTCTCCGAACTGATAGAAGGGTTCTGAAAGTGATAATAACAAATTTTTCGGTGTCCTGAAACGTTTTGCGGAAGTAAGTTATTATCTGAAACTGCTATGAAAGTTGCCGCCTATCAAGCGCCTTTAGGATCCATAAACTCAATAGATGCCGCCCTGGGGCTGATCCGCGAGCAGATCGAAAGGTGTGAATCCGCCGGGGTCGGAATTTTGTGCTGCCCGGAAGGCGTGCTGGGAGGTTTGGCGGACTATGTGAGCCGGCCTGCCGGTATCGCTGTTGACGTTCGGAGCGGAGAGCTGGATACGCTGCTGGCGCCGCTGGCGAGTGAGACTGTTACAGCCATCGTTGGATTTACGGAGAGTGACGGCGGTAAGCTTTACAATTCCGCCGCGGTTTTTCATAAGGGCGCGGTTGCCGGGATTTATCGCAAACTCCACCCGGCGATCAACCGTTCGGTTTATCAAGCCGGAGACAAAATGCCGGTCTTTACTGTCGGCGGCCTGACCTTTGGGATCGTTATCTGTTATGACTCTAACTTTTCCGAACCGGTAAGAGCGATGGCTTCGCAGGGAGCAACTGTTTTGTTTGTGCCGACGAATAACGGATTGCCCCCGGCAAAGGGAGGCATCGAACTTATCAAAGAAGCGAGAAACGCCGATATTGCGCGCGCCACGGAAAACGGTATTCATGTCGTACGGGCCGACGTCGCGGGGCATGCGGGAGAAATGGTTTCATACGGTTCGTCAGGGATCGTCGATCCTGACGGCACGGTTATTTGTTCTGCCAAACTGCTTGAATCTGGTTTGATCATAGCTGAGATCGATGTTGTTTAAGCGATAAACATTCGGAATAGATGAAAACTAATAGATGAAAGATGATAGACTCCGGAATCTCTGATCTATCAGTAGCATCTTTTATCTATTCCGAAGAAACCAAACCACAAACACACGAAACAAATACTAGAAACTCGTAAAATAACGCTCGCATTTCTGCATCCGTTTCTGCCTCGAGAGCGAAAAATAAGCAAAACGTGGTCACTCACGAACAGGAAAGGATTCTCCGCAAATGAAAAAACTTTTACCCTTGATGTTAGTTCTACTCGCTGTTTCTCTTTGTACACAGGCGGCTTATAGCCAGATGGCGAACACCGGTGAAACGAAAACCGAAGGTGCTAAACCGGAGCAAAAATCTCTCTACGAACGCCTGGGCGGGTATGATGCGATCGCCGCCGTGTCCGACGATTTCATCGGACGCCTCGGCAAGAGCAAGATCCTCGGCCGGTTTGTCGTGGGGCTGAGCGAAGATTCGAAAAAGAAACTGCGCCAGCATTTTGTGGATTTTATCTGCAACGCAACGGGCGGCCCGTGCCTGTATATCGGGCGCGATATGAAGACCACCCATGCCGGCCTCGGGATCGATGAAAAAGATTGGGAAGAAGGCGTAAAACTGCTGGGCGAAACGCTCGATCATTTCAAAGTGCCGTCGAAAGAAAAAGGCGAGTTGGTCGGCGCGGTCGCGGCGCTTAAGAAAGATATTGTCGAGAAAAAATAAATAACAATTCCTCTTTGCCTCTTTGAAGCAAAGGAAAAAAACCGGAGCGAGGGTAAATCAGGGCACTCTCGCTCCGGTTTCTTATATGGAACGCCCAAACGGAGCGCCGAATTCATTCGGCAATGTTTTTGCCCAATAAATTGGGCGCTCCGTTTGGGCTTCTGGACGCTCCCTATTAAATAAATCTTCCCTTGCCGACCTGGTAAACGCCGGTTAGAAAGGGGTTATGAGCTTTTTCAAAGCCGATGGTGGTGACTTCGCCGTGGCCGGAATAAACTTCCACGTCGTCGCCGATTGTTAGTATTTTATTGGTGATCGAGTCCATCAACTGCTCGTAAGAGCCGCCGGGCAGATCGGTCCGCCCGATCGAGCCGCGGAAAAGGCAATCTCCCACAAATACCTTTCGTTCGGTTTCCTCCGCCAGGACAACGTGTCCGCGCGTATGGCCGGGACAATGCAGCACTTTGAATTTTAGTTCGCCGACTTCATAGATCTCGCCGTCCTGCCAATGGCGTGTCGCTTTGGGCGGCGAAGCGTAATCCATTCCCAGCGAGGCTAGCGCCGCTTTAGGTATGCCGAGAAAGGCAGGCTGCTCAGGCAAGCCGTAATAAAGTTCTTCTTCATCGGGGTGAACGATGACATCGGCGTCGGGGAATTCCTCTTTTAAATACAGAGTGCCGCCGGCGTGATCGAGATGCCCGTGCGTGAGCGTAATGGCCTGAAGAGTGTAATTATTTTCTTTGATAAATTGCACGATCTCAGGCGAGGCTTCGCCGGGATCGATGCAGATCGCGCGCGCGGTTTTTTCGCAAACAACCACACGCGTGTTTTGCTGGAAAGCAGTCAAGACAAAAGTTTCAATTCTCATTTTCTAATACAGCTCATGCATTTTTGTAGCAGCCACGAATGACACGAATTAGGATAACGTGTCCAAATATTTTTCTGCGTCAAAGTTTTCAATTTTTCTTTCACGCAAAACAAAAAGTATTGCATCGCGATAAGTTTCGGCGGTCGGCGTACCGGTAAAACAGGGAGTTTCAATTTCGGTTAAATTCAAAAAACTTATCAAACAACTCAAAAGCATCCAAAGTAGTGTTTCCTGCGGCGTGCCGATCGGATTATGTTTGATTATGCCTGCGCGGTCCTCGTTTATCCCGGCGACGATGCGCGCAAATTCAGCTTCACTGATCCTGGTCATTGAGACATTAGAACACTAATCGAAAACGATTCATAGTGCATTGAAATAGAACATAAAAATATCCAAAAAAATAAAGACATACTAAAAAAATACACGGCCTGTTTTATGCTCTAGAAGCCAAGTCTATTTGGTTCTTACTTTAGGAAAAATGCAATTTTTAACGACCAGTGGCACGAGGCTTGCAAATTAAAAGCAAGTTTTACGCGCGCGAAACGTTCAAAAAACAGCAAACGATAAAAAGATCCCAACCGCGAGGAGAATTTTATGGCGACCACAATGGGAAAGATGCCCAAACAGTTGATCCTTAATGATTTTATTTCAACACCGTCAGATGAGTTTGGTAAAAGGCTGGGTATTTTAGCCAAACTTTTCGGTTGTCCGCATAAAAGTTTGAGCCGGCCGTTTTCGCACGGCGGTATCGGCTATCGCACTTGTCTTAAGTGCGGGGCGAGAAAGAAATTCGACCCGGAAACACTGGAAACGTCCGGCGGGTTTTATTATCCGCCTCCCGCCGATAGCGCGTACAAATTTTAATTGAGTTGTTCGTACATCAGGTAGTGGGAACTTTCCATTCCCACTTTTTCATACACTCTTTGTGCATGAGAATTTTCCGTCTCGACGTAAAGACGGAAACCGCACACGCTTCCTTCAGCTTCAGCTTTTTCTTTTACAAAATCATACAACCGGCTGTAAATTTTTTTACCGCGCGCGGCGGGTAAAATATAAACGCTTTGTATCCACCAAAACCACGCGTTGCGCCAATCGCTCCATTCGTAGGTGACCATTAATCCGCCGATAATGTTATTTTCGCTTTCCGCGACGACGTAAAAACCTTTTTTCTCATCCGCAAAAACCGCGCCGACGCCGGCGGATAAGATCGCCGGGTCAAGCTGCTTGCCTTCGGTTTCCAGCGCCATGGCCTGGTTGAAAGCGATTAGGGATTCAATATCGGAAGACTTTGCGATCCTGATAATTATTTCTTCGTTCATAAATTATGGAGCGCGGGCATCCTGCCCGCAACGAACGCGCGCGTTCGAAATTCATGTTTGCCACAAAGTTAAAGGTTTGAGGCCGCGAGCGGCCTTTGCGGGCAGAGCCCCTAGCTCCATAGCCTTGACCTTTTAGCGCCTACCAACTACATTGTTAGATTGTTTTGTACCAATGAATCTTCGCATACTTTATCACGGAAATTGTTTTGACGGCGCGGCCTCGGCGGCGGTTTTCACCAAATTTTACCGCAGTAAAATTCATCCGGATGCCGAATTTACTTATGCCCCGGTAGCGCACCGCGCCGGCAACGCGTTTGACCGCGGGCTGCTGGACGGCGACGAAAACGCCATTGTCGACTTTAAATTCTGCGCCGATGACCGGCTTACCTGGTGGTTTGATCATCACCAATCGGCCTTTCTTACACCCGATGACGAAGCTTATTTCAAGCAGCGCGGTTCCGACAAACATTTTCTCGATATTACCAGCAAATCCTGCTGTGAATTTATCGCCCGCATCGCGGAAGAAAAATACGGGTTCAAAGACGATTCGTTAAGCGACCTGGTCCACTGGGCGCACATTATCGACGGCGCGCTTTATGAATCTCCCGCGCAGTGTGTTGAGCTTCGCGCACCGGCCCTGCAGTTAATGCAGGTGATCGAAGGCGTGCCTGATCCGGCGTTTCTGGAAATGATCATCCGCCGCCTGACCGATCAAAGCATCGATGAAGTATTGCAAAGCGCGGAAGTGCAAAAAGAATCACAGCCCATTCTCGATCAACATCACAAAACGGTCGAATTGATAAAGAGGAAGGCGAAATACGAACGCGGCGTGGTCAGTTTCGACCTGGTCGAAGACGGGCTGGAAGGTTACAACAAATTCATCCCGTATTATTTTTATCCGGAAACGACTTATAACGTGGCGCTGACGCATGGGGAATTTCGCACCAAGATCTCGGTCGGTTCAAATCCCTGGTCACCGCGCGAGCGCACTCATAATATCGCCAGGATCTGCGAAAGATACGGCGGCGGCGGCCACGCCGTGGTCGGAGCGATCTCGCTGCCGCCGGACGCGATAGAGCAGGGGCGCGAATATATGAAAGAGATCATCGCCGAACTGCAGTTCGAAGATTGATCTTTACTTAACTGAAAACTTCAGCGGCGCAATGATCGCCTGGGCCTCAGGATTGTAATAATCGTAGACAATAGAAGCAGGCGTTTGCGCATTTATGCCGTACCGCGGGCGGAAACTGAAGTTAAGTTTTGAGCCCCCCGCTTTCGCCCGCATATAGACCACTATCCGGTCCGGTAAAATATCATAGCGGCTTAAGCTCCGATCAGCCTCCATCGCTTTTTCCAGAGACTCCCGGCTTACTTCAGCTCCCGGCGGAATTCCGATCTCGGCCAGCAGCATTCCATAACCCTGAAAGCCGACCCGCTCCATTTCGGCGCCGCAATTTATTTCCTGCATTATCGCGGCGGTTTGTTTGTCGCAGGTATAAGCGAGACGCAGCGCCCTGGTGTGACCCGCGGTGGTATTTGAAACTTCGGAGTTTTTCCAGTCGATATAATGCGCTGAGACCAGTTGCGACATTAGCGGTGAATTCGATGAAGTTTTTATCTCCAGGCGGTTTTCGACCAGGGATAATTTATCGCTTACATCGACTGTTATAGGATCGATCTTATCGGGGGCGATGGAGATATTTTGTATCTCGTTGCCGTTAAGTAAAACCGAGAGCGTTTCGGTTTGAGCTGAGTTAGCGTCTTCCGGTTTGAGAAGGGCCAAAAAAGCGTCGAGAACATTGATCGTGGTCTGTGTCGAATACCACACGCCATAACGGTCTTTGTTTTTGAGCATGAAGATCATGCCGCGGGAAATGAGTTGGTTATAGGTGGGGCCTTCGGCCCTGAGTTTTGTTAATAACTGCAGTACCAGCGCGGTCGTCTCAAGCCGGCCGGCAGTGCCCCAGCCGTAGAACGGCGTGTTGGATTCCAGGTTCCAATAGGCGCTGTCTCCTTCGGCGATCGCCATTTGGCTTAATTTCGCCGCCAGCGCCGCGGCGGTTTCGCGGTCACCGGCGTCAAAGGACGCCAATCCCAGAAGCGCCATGGAATAAGGTTCATCGATTTCAGCAACACGGTTTTTGAGATAGCCCAAAGCTTTTTGCAGGGGAGGCTCGTTTTTCGCGGGCTCATTTTTTTCTGGGGACATCGCCAATATCCGCGCCACATAAGCAGTAAATAATTTCGTGCGTTTAAGATCTTCGGTGGTTTCGTAGATGTGTTTTTTGGTCCAACTGCCATCGGCGCGCTGCTGCGCGATGAGCCAGCTTTGCGCTTTTTGGACCACTTCTTTATCAACCGAAATATGATCCCCGGCGTCCGTTAAAAAACGGACCGCGTAAGCCGTCAGCGCAATGTCGGGTAGATCTTTTCCGCCCCAGTAAGAAAAGCCGCCTCCCGCTACCTGGTAACCCAATAGTCTTTCATAACCTTGCCGGAGGTATTTCTGCGCGGTTTGTTTTAGCTTGCCTTCGCGCTTTACAAATTTCAGCAGCATCAGGTTCGGATAGGTCGAAGAGATGGTCTGCTCGCCGCACCCGTAAGGCCGTCTTAAAAGCCCCTCGACCGATTCGCTGACGTGGGCCATTAAATTCGGATAGATCTTTAACTCCGCTTTCTGCGTTTGGGGCAAAGCGTTGGCGGGAAATTCCAGGTTGAACACCGCTTTTTCGCTGAAAAATTGCGAAGAGGTTTTGACTATTTCCTGGCCGTTCGGTTTCACGGTGACCGGCTTTTCGATCGCGTCCGAATCCGTTTGCGCGAGCGCGGTGACCCTTTGCTTACCGTCCTTGACCAGGGAGGTAGCCCGAAAACCGAAGACGGCGTTTTTAGCGCTATTGGACGACACGTCGATCTGCTGGTCGGCCTGGGTGAGAAAACTGAACCAATCTGCTTTAGCCATCGATACGCTGACGCGCTGTTTCTCAGGCGTGTAATTTCTGATCGTTACCGGCAGATGAATTTCATCGCCTTCCGTCAAAAATTTCGGAGGTTCAAGATCGACAAAGAAAGGCTGAAATACCTGCAGCTCTTTTTCGGCGACCCCCAGCTTGCCTTGTTTGGTTGAGGCGATCGTGTAGACCTTCCAGGTGGTGATGTTATCGGCGAATTTAAATTTGAGTTCGGCCTTGCCGTTTTTGTCGGTAATTATCTCGGGCGACCAGACAAGCGTTTCAGGGAAATATTCGCGCAGTTTCGGGGTCGATCTGAGATCCGCGCCATCTTTGGGGCCGCCTTCCGGGCCGGCATTTTCATCATCTTTAGCTTTTTTGTTCGGTACAGCGACCAATGTTCGACTGGAGGTTACGGTACCCGTCGAACTACTTGTAGTTTCGACCGTATCCGCCCCCGCGCTGACCTCCACGGTTGCGCTGATATTGGCCGTGTTTAGTGTTACATTTACGCTCGCCGTGCCATTCGCCTTTACCGCGACGCTCGTCATCACATAGGTCATAAAACCCGGCGAAGTGACGCGCAAAGTGTAGCTTCCGGCGGCGAGATTCGCGATCAAAAACCTGCCGTTAGAGTCTGAGGTGGCAGTTCGGACCTGGCCCGAGGCATCGTTGGTCGCGGAAACAGTGGCACCGGGTAAGACCGCCCCGTTCGCATCTATTACCACGCCCGCGAGAGCGCCGGTACCGCTGCGAAAAACGATCGGCTGCATCGGTGTTTGGGATTTCGGCGTGTCCCTGGGTTGCTCCGAGAGCACATGCTGAAATTGCGCCAGGGTAAAATCATCGTACGTGCTTTCTTTTCCATCCGCCCCTTTGCTGCGCAACATGAACTGCAGGATCTGCTGTGTGACCGGCGTTATGATCGTCCGCGTTCCGGGGGCCTCGTCGCCGTATTTGCTGATATTTTCGATGCTGACCTTGTCGAAATAACGGGACGTTTGCAGTTGGGTAATGTAGATCGGCTCTCCGTAACCGTCGCGGACGTTTTTAAGATCTATCCGGGAAGCCTTTAGAAAGGACTTTAATTCTTCCACGTTTTTCGGAAAGGACGCCGCAGCCTGCAAAGCGTTCATGACCTTTAACTCGGTTTCAGAAAAATAATCGATCTTGCTGGTCCAGATATCGAAACCACGATCCCAGGGCGAACCATCAGTCGGGCCCAGGCTATGGATCCGGATATTGTAATAGCGGTAGGAAACCTCAAAAATTATCTGGTAAGGACGCCCAAAACGATCTTTTATTTCAGAGACACCCAACTCGCGGTAAAAATCTTTTTCATTGAATATATAGCTGCCGGTACGGGCATGAAAATTTTTCAGAGCCTGGTCGATCCTGTTTCCGTCGGCCGTAAAATAAAGAAAGCCTACACTCGAAGCGGCAAAATCGTCACCCGTACCGAACTTTTTGTCGGCGCCGGCGGAAATAAAACGCGTCACATCGCTTATTTTTTCAATCGTGAATTCCGCGCGGTAATTTTGCCCCCAGGGATCGCGAAAGGCGCCGAGATCTATCGAAATTTCGGCGAGTATCTTTTTCAGCGACTGCTCGTCAGTAGGATGCGCCTGACCGTGGTGAATGTAATACGCCCTCAAAGCGTTCTCTACCGGGGCAAACTGAGCCTGGAAGTAACTTGTATAAACCGAAACGGCAGATGTCTTCCGTTTTGTGCTGTAAAAAATATTAGGATAGTAATAACTGTAACGCAGAAGCGCTTCACCGACCGTCTGCAGATCATCGGAAACAGGTTTGGAGAGGTCCAGTTCGTTAAGGTCCTTGATATTGATCGCACCTAAACTACTGCCGTAGCCGATCCAACCGCCGATGCCGCTGAATACCCCGTTAAATTCACCATCGGTGCGGGCCCGTTCTTCGACCGCTTTGTCGACGATAACTATTCCCAAAGCGCTCTCGGCCGGTTTTCCATCCGGCTCCCAGATATCAAAATTGATCGCTGCATCCTCGCCCGGTTTATAAACCGGTTTGAGAGAATTAACATTAAGTTTTAAATTTTGCGGTGACGGGTAAAGAATTCCCCGCGCGGCATGGATGAGATCCTCCTCGTCATTTGATTCCAGGTAAGCCGCTATTTTGAGCTCTCCTTTAAAGGACGGCTGGTAAGGCAGCCTGAACTTAACTTGTCCGTCCGCCAGCGAAGCAAAATATGAATCGATAACAGACCAGCCCTGCACCACATCGAGATAGACCTTGCCTGTTTTTTGAGTGGAATTTATCGTAACGTTCACGCTCTCGCCGGGCTTGTAGATCGCTCGGTCGGTTTGGATCTGCAGCACATCGTCATCGTCAAACCTGATGTCGTCGGAAAACGTGCCTTTGTTTCCATTAGCATCCGTGGCGGTTATTTTCAGGTCCATATCGGAATCTTCGTCTTCATAAGCGGGACGCCTGAAATTCAGCTTGCCTATGCCGAAAGAGCTCGTTTTCAAATGCTGCAGTTTTTTGAATTTATCTTCGTCTTTCTCGCTTCCTTTGACCTCAACATTGCAGACCGCCGGGGTGCCATCGGCATAAAAAGTAGAGACGAAGGCGTCGATCGGCAAGTTCGAATTATTGTTGTAATTGTCGCCGATAAAGTAGACGTGGATAGGCTCCCGGGTAACGCGAATGTCGAACCGGCGCTGTTCGGTGCGATTGGTCACCGCGTCGGTGAAATAGGCCGCGAAGTGCAGATCTTTAAACTTGAGCCAATCGTCCTTAGCCAGATCCTTAAGTGCGTCGCCGAGGCCGAATGTGGCGGTAAATTTTCCCGCCTGATCGGTTTCGCCGGAGTGCGACTCGCCTTCGTCTATATCGTATTTTTGCGCTTTCCAGTTCCACTCGCGCTCATTTTCCCGTGCTACGCGAACTTTGCCTTTGGTGACCGGTTTGCCGAAAAGATAATCGGCCGTTACCTCGACCCTGGCGGTGTTTTCACCGGGCAGGTAATAGGTTTTATCGGGTTTGGCAGTGACAGTGAAATTGGGCAGATCGTAGCGTGAAACTTTGACTTTTTGATACGCCAGGTTATCGTTGCCCGCGCTTTTGACCAGGATCTTATAAGTTCCCAGTTTTGCATTTTCCGGGATCTTCCACGAGATCGAGGCTATTCCGAATTCAGAGGTCCTGGCCGTTTCACGATAAAGCAGAGTATCTTCTTCATCCTCGACGGAAAAAACCAGTTCGACGCCGGAAACGGCCGTTCTTGTCTCCGACCCTTTTAAGAGAATGCCGCGGACACGCAGGTCCTGGCCCGGTTGATAGATGGGCTTATCGGTGAGGATCAGAAAATTCGTATCGTCAGCCGCGCTTTGCAGGTCTTCTTCTGCGGAAGACTCCAGGCCATGCTTACGGCCGACGACTTTGATCTCTCCCTCATCGTCGAGATCCGCTTCGAGCGGGATCTGGAAATCCAGTATCGCGAAACCTTCGCCATCGGTTCGGCCGCTCGATGTCAATTTCAGCCACCGGTCTTCCTCGCCCTTAAGACGGACCTTCAACTCCATATCCAGATCGACCCCCTCGATAGGCAGGCCCGTAAACGGATGTGTCGCCAAAACCCGCGCCCTGTAATTAATGCCGGCAAATATGCTTTCGGAGGCGATCACGCGAAGCTCAAAATTTTCCGTCACCAATTGCGAGAGTGAGATAATGCCTTCGGCGGCGCCGACCCGGTAGCGCAAACGGTACCAGGTAATATCGTTTCCCACGGTTTTCAGGAGATCGCCGAAAGGCAGAGAAATTTGATAAGTTTCTTTACCGGTTTTTATCCGCAGCGGGGCCGACGTTTTCGCGCAAACTTTTCCTTCTATATCCAACAATTCAAGCCGGGCATCGGCATCCAGGTTTCTGCCGGGATTTTCCACCGCCAGTGAAACCTCGGCTGTGTTTGGCTGTAATACCAGCCGGCTTTCCGCTTCATTTACGGTTTGGGCGTGTGCGGAGAGAAGGCACACGGCTAATATGCCGAACAGGAGGATAAATTTCGGTCGCATCTTCGATTACCCCGGTTTATATTGATTTTTTAAGGCTTCGTAGCTGTATCTATTGATGCGGCATCTTTCGTCTTTGGTTGCTTTACCGCGCGCTCCCAATACAGTAACACCACACCGCACCGGGGAAGATCGATGCGGCGTACATCCAAGGTCATTTCAGTTCCGGTTATTTCTGCTGAATTTCGAATCTCGCCAATACTTCATAGCGAAGCTTTATTTTCGTAAAAGTTAATGTTCCCGGGTCTGCACTCGGTATCGAAACAGCAGAAAAGCTATTCGAAGAAGTATTCGCATAGCCAAGAACCCCCCGGGAGATGGCGGGCTGCTCGTCATTATTGACTATTTCTTTGATATAAACTGTTTTACCGGCGCTTTCGCCGATCGCCCCAAGCATATAGTCGGCCTTCATTTTGGCGGCCTTGACGGCTTCCATTTTAGTTTCGCGGCGCAGGCGAGTAAGCTCCGTGTGGGTGGTGTTGATGAGGTCGAGGTTGTCGACGTTGAGATTGTCGGCAAGCTCCTGCAGCCGGTCAACTTTGTCCAGGTCATAAACTTTTAGCTGGTAATCTTTCGTTCCGAGCACATCTCTGTTGCGTTTTCTAATGGGCACATAATTCGAACGCAGATCGAAAACAGTCAGGTCTTTTGGCACATCTACCCCGATCTTTGCGAGGCTTTCTTTTAGCCTAGCTTCCTGCTGGTCGATTGTCACCTTTTGCTTATTTTCGATCCGTTCGCGCAGGGTAATCTTAAAGGTGAATTCGTTTGGCGTGACAAGGGTTTCGGCAGAACCGGTCACCTCGATCGTACGGGTTTCAGGCCTCTCAGCGGGCTGCGCGGAAGCGGCCGAACCGAGGCCAAATAAACATACCAGGATCAGCGCTAAAAAATATGGTTTCTTCATTTATGTCCTTTCATTTAAAAGATATCGCTGCATAAAACCGCGGCCACCGGATGGAAAAGTTTTTCGCAACATTTATGATGATGATATTAGCGCGAAAGAACGTCGGGCGCTAAGATCAAATTTCTCCGACCTGCGCGGCGAGGACTTGCTGGAGACGCTGGACCGGATTTTGCCGCAGCCTTAATTTACCCGCCCGACTTTGGCGGCGTTAAAATCGATCTGCTTACTTTGTGAGATCTCGCAGCCGAGTTTTTGGACGGAATGGGACTGCCAGCGTTCGTCATCACGCGCGGGAAAATCGGTGCGGTAGTGCCCGCCGCGTGATTCTTCACGCCAGAGCGCGGCGGTAGTGATCAGTTTGGCCAGGGTAACAAAATTTTGCGAAGCGGTGCTTAAGGGCGCCTGCGATATCTGTTCAAACTCGGCGAGAGCTTTTTTCAGAGAATTCTCTTCTCTTAAAATTCCTACGCGTTCCCACATCAAGCGCTTGACGCGTTTGCGAACGGCGGTGGCGACACTGCCGGGTTCAAGGTTCGAGGTTCCGGGTTTAGGGTTCAAAGTTTGTGATGGAGACTCTGAACTTTGAACATTGAACTCTGAACTTTCCGCTGCTGCTTTCCCCGCCCGCGCCCCGAAAACCAGGCCTTCCAGGAGAGAATTTGAAGCGAGCCGGTTTGCCCCGTGCACGCCGGTGCAGGCGACCTCGCCCGCTGCGTAGAGGCCGGGCACGGTCGAACGCCCGGCAAGATCGGTGCGCACGCCGCCCATGAAATAATGCACCGCCGGCGAGATCGGAAGCCTGTCTTTGGCGATGTTAAGCCCGTAATTAAGACAGGTCTGGTAAATATTAGGAAAGCGCTCGGCGAGAAATTTTTCATCGTGAGCGGACATATCCAGAAAGACCGTGCGCGTTCCGGTGCGCGTCATTTCCGCCACGATCGCGCGGCTGACGACATCGCGCGGGGCAAGCTCTTTTAGTTCGTGATAGCGTTCCATGAACCTCTCGCCCGCTTTATTTCGCAGCACACCGCCCTCGCCGCGCATCGCTTCGGACAAAAGAAACCGCGGAGCATTTTCCAGATTCAACACCGTCGGGTGAAACTGTACGAATTCGATATCGGAAACTTCAGCACCGGCAAAATACGCCATCGCCATTCCGTCGCCGGTGGCAACTGAAGGGTTGGTCGTGTGCAGGTAAAGCTGGCCGGCGCCGCCGGAAGCCAGGATCACGGCTTTCCCGAAAAGGTCGCGCGGCGCGCGCAGGATCGGGTCGAGAAAAGTTACGCCGCAGCACCGGCCATCCTGCACGATCAGGCTTTCAGTGGCGGCAAACGGCATCACGGAAATATTTTTTTCGCGGCGGGCGCGGGCGATCAAAGAACGCGCGATCTCTTTACCGGTCGAATCGCCATTGGCGTGCAAAATGCGGCGGCGTGAATGCGCGGCTTCCTGGGTGAAAACAAGCTTGCCGCCTTCGCGGTCAAACTTAGTGCCCCACTCCATTAGTTCCTGGATATATTTTGTGCCGTCTGTGACGAGCGTGCGGACCGCCTCGACGTCGCAGAGGCCGTCCCCGGCATAGAGAGTGTCTTCTTCGTGGAGCTCGGCGCGGTCGTCATCGGAAAGAACGACGGCGATCCCGCCCTGGGCGTATTCGGTATTGGATTCACCCGTGCGGTCTTTGGTGAGAACCGTGACCCGAGCGCCGCTTCCGGCCAATTCGATCGCGGCGCGCAAACCGGCGATACCGCTGCCGATCACAATGAAGTCAGTTTCAAGCGACATTTAGTGTTTAAACTGTAACAAAAATAGGCAGTGTCCTAAAGCTGTGTAATTAGTTTGTGGGGATCGCCATTCGGAATAGATGATAACTGATAGATGACAGATAATAGATCGGATCTCTCAGCTTTCAGCTCTGATCTTTATCTATTCCGAATGGCAGCAAAATAAAACGCTTGACATCTACGAAATCCTTCGTATAAGATGTATCTACGAAGCAGTTCGTAGGTAAATATATGAAACCGACCGCCGCCGAATTGGGAATATTATCAGTGCTCTGGGAACAGGGGCCGATCACCGTCAAAGAAGTTCACGAGGTTATCAATAAGCAAAAGCCGACGCTCTATACTACCGCTCTAAAGCATCTGCAAATTATGCAGGAAAAAGGTTTAGTGGCGCGAGACGAGCATGGCAAGGCCCATATTTACCGGGCCGTGGCGGCCAAGAAAGAAACGCAGAAAAATCTGGTGAGCGATCTGCTGGAGAGGGTTTTTCGCGGCTCGGCGGCGCAATTGGTGCAGCACGTGCTGGAATCAAAGGCTGCCTCGCCTGAGGAATTAAAAGAGATCAGAAAGATGATCCGCCAAGCAGAAAAAGACGCGGAGAAAGACAGATCGGCCGAAGAAAAATGAATTACCTGTTTATCGAAAATTTAGGTTGGGCTTTGCTTCATTCGATCTGGCAGATCGCGGCTGCGGCGTTTTTTCTCCTGGCCTTTCTGCGTTTTTCGTCCGGTGCCTCGGCGCATTTTCGCTACGCGGTTTCGGTCCTTATTTTGGGCCTCGCTTTTCTTTTACCGGTGACGACTTTTATCTGGCTGGCAGGCAATTCGCAAAACACACATCCGGCCGCGGAGACTTTTCAAACGCGTGACTCGTTTTTACGAGAAAAAGCGTTCCCGCCAAATGAAAGGCCGCAGAATATCAAAGACGGCAGTGGCGCGGCGGCGGAGACAAATTACCATTTAATTCTTACTTCGGCCGGCCTGCCTTCAAAGATGCCGTGGCTGGTAGCCCTGTGGCTGCTGGGTGTTGCGTGTTTTACGCTGCGGCTTTTTGGCGGGGTCTGGCAGCTTCACAAATTTAAGACACGGCAGATATGTGAACCGGAAAAGTATTGGCGGGAAAAATTCTCTGTCGTGTGCGAAAAATTAGCGATCACGCAAAAAGTGAAATTGATCAGTTCGAAATTGGTGGAAACGCCGATCGTGATCGGATGGCTAAAACCCGTCATTCTGATCCCGGCCAGCGTCTTTTTTAAGATCGACGCGCAGGAACTGGAAACCATTATCGCGCATGAACTCATTCACATCCGCCGCCGCGATTACCTGGTCAATTTTGCGCAAAGCCTGATCGAAATATTGTTTTTCTATCACCCCGGTGTGTGGTGGATATCGGCGCAGATACGCCGCGAGCGCGAGTTTGTCTGCGACGACATCGTGTCGCTGGCGCTCGAAGGTAAGCGAGTGGTTTATGCTCAGGCGCTGGCTAATTTAGAGGAACTTCGTCTGCTGACGAATACACAGGTGCCGTCGATCGCATTAGCTATTGGGGCGATCGGGACGGCCAATGGAGGTAATTTGATGTTGAGAATTCAGAGAATTTTGCAGAAAAAAACCGAGATAAAAAGAAATCCATCTGCTTGGTCGGCATTGCTGGGTTTCGCCTTTATCTCGGCACTTTTGGTAGGAATATTTTCGGTCAATCAGGTGCCGCTTGTCAATGCGCAAAAGACGGCGAAAGATAAAAAACTGGCGATCGGTTTTGTCTCGATCCCGCCGGTCGACCGCTCGGGCGACCCGCCAAAAGATTCGGACGCCACCGCGCGTTTGATAATTGCCAAGCTGACGCAGCATAAAGTTCCGGCGATCGGGTTCGTCAATGGCTCGATGATATCGGACGGCGAAAAACTGTATCCGGTGAGGGCCAACATCGTCAGAATGTGGCGCGACGCGGGCCTGGAGATCGGCATCGGCAATTACAAACACATCTGGTTTTACGATACGCCTTATGACGAATACGTAGCCGGCGTCGAAAAAACCGAGCAGATAACCGGCAAGCTTTTAGCGGAGAAAAATCTTGAGCTTCATTATTTCAGCTATCCATATCTTAATACCGGAAAGTCGACCGAGGATAAAACACGCTTTGAGGCCTGGCTGCGAGTACGGGGATTGCGTTCTGTTCCATACACCATCGATAACAGTGAATGGATGTATTCATACGCCTACGATATGGCGCGGATGGACAACGATATCAGCACGATGAACGAGATCCGGGTGGAATTCATCAAGTATATGGACCAGATGTTCGGGCACTTTGAAGCGTACTCACAGGAGATGTTTGGCCGTGACATCGCGCAGACCATGGTGCTCACGCCGAGCCGGCTGGTGTCGGATTCGGCCGATGATCTTTTCGGGATGATCGAAAGACGCGGGTATAAATTCGTTTCGATGGACGAGGCTTTGAAAGATGAGGCCTACAGCACGCCGGAAAATTTTACGGGCAAGTCAGGTATCTCGTGGTTTGAACGCTGGACGATGGCGCAGGGAAAACGGCTGCGTGACGAACCGAAAGTAGACGCTCAGGTATTGAAGATCTGGAATGAAAAGAAACCGAAAACCGTTAAGTGAGGTTAAAGCGAAAGCTTATGCCTCGGCAAGAAAAAGCCCGTGAATTTCACGGGCTTTTTAAGCTTTAGTTTAGTTTCTCGCGAGGAGAGGCTTGTCAAAATCCTTCAGGGATTTCCAGAAGATGATCAGGCTTCCGTCCGGGTCCTTGCGATAGACTTTGAAAGCCACTAAAGTATCGGCTTCGTTATAGCTGATCGCGCGCAGAGCGTAAGTGCCGCCCACGGTAACCGGTAAATATGCGGAGTAGGTCACACCTTCGACATTCAACCCGGCGCCGATCCTGCGATATTCTTCCCGGGCCAGGGGTTCCTGGCTGACAGATTGATAGGTACTCAAAAACACCACCGCGGGCGTTTTCAGATCGACATCCACCAGCGGAGCGTTTACCAAATTTGTGATAAACCCGTAATTCGCTCCGTAGAAACTCACCAGAAACTTGTCCCGTTCAAGGCTGATCTGCGGAGTAGCGTTGTAATTGTGAGACTTTTGGGTGAACGAGTAGTATGCCCCGCCCCCGCGAACCAGGAAAATTCCTTTATCGTATGTTTCGCGCGGCAGGATGCGAAAAACATTCACGCCCTCGCGGGTGGCCGCTTCCAGATCCCACTTTGCCGGGGCCAGGATGGCCGGCTCCACCGAGGGGTCCGTTAACGGCTGTTGTTTAAGGTTCTTAAAAGTCTCGATCGCCGCTTCGCGAGTTTGCGCGGGCGCTACGGAAAAGACGACAAATATCATCAGCAACAGGCAAAATATGCGCATAAATTTCTCCTTTAAAACTAGTAGATGTAGCGGCCGGCTGATAAAGATGCCTAAACGCAGCAAGGCACTTTGATATCTTTGCTGATCGCAAACATACCAAAGTGCCTTGCTAAGAGTCAATAAAATTTATCCCTGCGGAATTTTCAACTGCTGTCCCGGATGGATAACGTCGGGGTTATCGCCGATCAGGTCTTTATTGGCATCGTAAATAGCCTGCCAACTGACGCCGTGATGGCTGCCGATCTTGCTTAAGCTGTCACCCGACTGGACGGTATAGACAGTTTCTTCTTCCGGGGCGGAAACGTCGACCACTACTTCGCCGGAGCGATAGTCCGGGTCGAGACGGTTCCATTCTTCCCACAAAGCTTTTTTATCAGCGGCCGAATTTAATGCGCCTGTTATTCTGATGAATCCTTCGCCTTCCTCAGCGGTCAGGCCGTAACTGCCGGCCATGTCGGTGAGTGATTGATATTTTTCTTGTAATGCAGACATTTTTATACACTCCTTATATTACTTTTCGGTGGTTTCGTTCTTGAGCGGTTTACCGCTGCCGGAAGCCTCAACGGCTACTTTCATCATGTCCGTCGTTTTACCTTTGGCGACGGAGCCGCGCAGGGTGGCCGGAGTGGTTGAAGTATCCACAGTCACGTCAGTGAATCCTGCTTTTTTCAAAGCTTCTTCGATCTTCGTCTTATCGCCCGTATTGGTCACGGCGTTGACCGTGGTGGTGGGCAGGGGCGTGGATTTATTTACCGTGCTGGCGGCACTATTGTTGGCCGGGGTGCTGCCGGTGCAGGCGCCCAGTAAAAGAACGGCAACCAAGCTTAATATGGTTAAAAACGTTAATGTCTTAAATTTCATTCTATCCTCCTAAAACAATGTTTCAGTATGCGTTAGTACCTTTTCCGGCAGTCTGGGAGTATTTTTGTATATATTCTATTTACAATAGCTTACACAATATCCAGCGCCTGCGGGACAACCGTTTGTTCGGGTTCGGACAAGGTATCCTTAATGTATTGCGTTGTCAATTCCAGTTTCACAATTTGGGAAACGAATTGCAAGCTTTTTTAAAAAATTTCTTCGATTATCTGCCGGGCGACATCGAGGGAATTCTGATCGGGGTGGATGACAAAATGCCAGTCGGCCAGGCAATAGGCTTTCTGGCGGTCTTCGTAAAGCGCGCGGGCGTTTTCTTTATTTCTGAGCAGCGGCCGCTTGTTTTTCGAGCGCTGTATATTACGCCAGCAATGTTCAAAGGGAGCGTTGAGCCAGATGGTAAGGCATTTTTTCTCGCGGATCGTTTTCCGATTTTCTTCAAAGGTCCAGGTTCCCCCGCCGAGGGAAATGATCTTTGCGTCGTGGGCCGCGAGCGCGGTTTTTAGGGCCCTGCTTTCAATGTCGCGAAAAACGGCCTCGCTTTGCTGTTCGATGATCTCGGCGATGGCCCGGCCCTCGCTTTCTTCGATAAAGCGATCGAGGTCGATCCGCCTGGTTTTTAGCATGAACCCCAGGTGGCGCGCGACGGTCGATTTGCCCACGCCCATAAAACCGGTGATGACGATCCGCTGCTCGTTCATTGAGTTATTTCCGCCAGATCCCGGAAAAAGTTTGGATAGGAAATAGTGACGCAGTCTGCTCCCAGGATCTCTGTTTCGCCTTCGGCCAGCAGGCCCGCGACCGCAAATGCCATCGCGATTCGGTGATCGCCAAAGGAATCAACCGCCGCGCCTTTTAAGTTTGATCTGCCGACACGCAGCCCGTCGGGGAATTCTTCGACCGTCGCGCCCATTGATCTCAGATTTTCCACCGTGCTTTTAATGCGGTCGGATTCTTTTATGCGAAGCTCGGACGCGTCACGAATTTCCAGGCCACCGTCGATCTGTGTGCCGAATATTGCCAGGATCGGAATCTCATCGATCAGCGCGGCGGTTAGTTTTCCGTTAATGATATTAGAACCCGGCCGTAATTTTTTGCCGCTGATACCGTTGATTACGACATTGCCGTAAGGCTCGCGGCCCGGAAGAATTTCATTCGTTATTTTGATGTCCGTACCGAAATTTTTGAGCACTTCGATGATCGCGATACGCGACGGATTTAGTCCCAGATCTTTCAGAACGAGCTCTGAATTCTCGAAACAGGCGGCCGCGGCCAGAAAAAACGCCGCCGAAGAAATATCTCCCGGAATCACCATGTCGTTAGCGGTTAGTTCGGCGCCGCTGCCGATGGAAATATGCCTGCCGCCGATTTCATCTTTTATCCCGACGGGGACGCCAAAGTGAGGAAGCATTCTCTCGGTATGATCGCGTGTATGAATCGTTTCGATAACTTCGGTTACGCCGTCACCGAACAAACCCGCCAGCAGAACGCAGGATTTTAATTGCGCGCTCGGTTTGGGAGGCGGATAGCTGATCGCGCTGAGCGGATATTTGCCCTTTATTTTCAGCGGCGCATGCCCGTCGACAGATTCTATACCAGCGCCCATTTGCGTGAGCGGCTCAATTATTCGCTGCATCGGGCGTCTTGATAAAGACTCATCGCCGGTCAATACCGAGATAAAGTCCTGCCCGGCAAGCACACCGGCCAGCATCCGCATCGTCGAGCCACTGTTGCCGCAATCCAATTCAGCGGCTGGAGCTTTCAAACCGTTCATCCCAACACCATGGACGATAACCGTATCGCCGTCGCGCTCGATCTCGACGCCAAGCTGCCGCAGGCAGCTCAAGGTGGAAGCGCAATCCGCCCCGGGCGCGAAATTTTCTATCCGCGTCGTGCCTCGCGCCAGCGCCGCCAGAATTGCCGCGCGGTGCGAAATGGATTTATCGCCGGGGAGCGACAGAGTTCCGTAAATTTTTTTGGCGGAGCTGATCTTCATCGATTCAAGTATCAAAAGAATATAGCATTTGAAGCGGATAACTGTAGCGCCGCCGTCCCGGCGGCTGTCCTGATGGCGTCCCGCCGTCAGCTTTTTTGCGCGGGCGGGACGCCCCCGCGACAGCTAGCGAGACGCTGGCGCTACAACAATAACTGAGATATTATTCACCCAAGCTTATCAAGTTCAATTTTTGACGAGGGAAATATGCTAAAGAAGTTGTGCCTGTTTGCAGTTCTGATGTGTCTTTTTGTTTCTGTTATGTTCGCTCAAGGTTCGTTAAAGAACCTCCCGACCAAACAGCTTTATGCGCTTTTTGATGAAGTGTGGGAAGCGGGTTTAAAGGACAATCCGCACTTTGCCTCTTTTTTGGGCGACAAGCGCTACAACGACCGCTGGGTTGACAGAAGCCTTTTATCTTTTGAGCGCCGCCAGCAATATCGTATCGCTACGCTGCTCCGGCTGAAAAAGATCGATCGCGCGCGGCTGTCGGCCGCCGACCAATTGAATTACGACCTTTTCAAAAAAGACCTCGATGAAAACATCGAAGGCCACAAGTTTCAGGCGTACCTGATGCCGCTGTCGCAGCAGGGGGGCATACAGACGCAGGATGAGCTGGCGGAATTCATTTCGTTCGACAAGGTAAAAGACTATGAAGACTGGATCGCGCGGCTGAATGCTTTTCCCGGTTACACGGACCAGACGATCGCGCTGATGCGCGAGGGCCAGGCGAAAAAGATCCTGCGCGCGGCGGCGGTGATGTCGCGCGTTCCGGCGCAGATCGATAAACAGATCGTGAGCGATCCGGAGAAGAGTTCGTTCTACGCGCCGCTAAAGACTTTTCCCAAAGATATTTCACCGGCGGAGCAGGAGCGTTTGAAGGCTGCGGCAAAGACGGCCATCTCAAACAACATCATTCCCTCATACCGTAAATTCAAAGATTATTTTGTTAAAGAATATCTGCCGGCGTGTTACCCGCAGGTCGGCATCTGGCAGCTTCCTAACGGAAATGAGTATTATGCTTTTCTGGCGCGGTCATTCACCACCACGAATTTAACGCCCGAGCAGATACATCAAAAAGGATTGTCCGAAGTAGCGCGGATCCGCGCGGAGATGGAAAAGATCAAGACACAGGTCGGTTATAAAGGCGATCTGCATGATTTCTTCGATCACCTGCGTTCGGACAAAAAATTCTTTTACAAAACGCCGGACGAACTTTTCCAGGCCTATCGCGCGATGGCCAAACGCATCGACCCGGAGTTGGTGAAAGTTTTCAAAACCCTGCCGCGCACGCCGTATGGCGTAGTGCCGATCCCTGATAATATCGCACCCGATACGACCACGGCTTATTACAATTCACCGGCGGCGGACGGTTCGCGCGCCGGGCGTTATTACGTGAATCTCTATAAGCCCGAGGTTCGCCCGAAGTGGGAGATGATGGCGCTGAGTTTGCACGAGTCGGTGCCGGGGCATCACTTGCAATTGGCGCTGCAGCAGGAACTGGGTGATATGCCGAATTTTCGCAAATACGGCGGCTACACGGCTTTTATCGAAGGCTGGGGGCTGTATTCCGAGAGCCTCGGCGAAGACATGGGGCTCTATGACGACCCGTATGCGAAATTCGGCCAGTTGACGTATGAAATGTGGCGGGCGGTGCGGCTGGTGGTTGATACCGGGATGCATTACTACAAATGGGACCGGCAGCGCGCGATCGACTATTTCAAGGATAATGCCGCCAAAACCGATCAGGACATTGTCAATGAGATCGACCGCTATATCAGCGACCCCGGCCAGGCCCTGGCCTATAAGATCGGCGAACTGAAACTAAAAGAACTGCGCCAGCGAAGTAAAGATGCGCTAGGCGTTAAATTCGACATCCGCGAATTTCACGATGTGGTGCTGCTTTCGGGCGCGCTTCCGCTCGATATCCTGGAGCAGAACGTGGACAGGTGGGTGGCAAAGAAGAAAACTGGAAAATAATTGTAGTGCTGCCGTCTCGGCGGCTGTCCTGACGGCGTCCCGCCGTCAGATTTTTGCGCGGGCGGGACGCCCACACGACTGCCAGCGAGACGCCGGCGCTACAGCAATTTCTTGACATCAGAACTTTTTGCGTGCTAAATCGTTAATACTTTACAAGTTAAAAGGAATATTTATTGATAGCGGAAAAAACCGAAATTCTTTTACCCAGCAAGCTCGAGTCCGTCGATAAAGCGGCGGAGGAGGCGGCACGGTTTGCGACGCAGAGCGGCATGGATGAAGGCGAGCTTTTTTGTGTGGATATGGCGGTGCGCGAAGCGGTGGCAAACGCCATTAAACATGGGAATAAGCTGGAGGAATCACAAAATGTCGAGCTTACTTTCAGCAATTCGCCGGAGAGTTTTGAGATCACGGTGCGCGATTTCGGCGGCGGTTTTGCGGTTGACGATGTGGCGGACTGCACTGCCGAAGAGAATTTGCTAAAGGCTTCGGGGCGCGGCATTCATTTTATGCGTTCCTTTATGGACGAAGTCGAATGGTCAAATCCGCCGGGCGGCGGGACCATGGTCAAAATGGCGAAAAAACGTTAAATTCAGGTTGATAATTTCATAGAACGCAATTAAATTTAATACTTCACGAGGAGATAATATGGGCGAACTTAGTATGACAGAACGTCAGGCTGGTGATGTAACCATCCTAGACCTCAATGGAAAGATCACGATCGGCGAGGGCAGCGTAGCCCTGCGCAACGCGGTACGCCGCCTTTTGGGCGAAGGTAAAAAGAACATTCTATTGAATTTAGCGGGCGTCGGCTACCTTGATTCGAGCGGCATCGGCGAGCTGGTTTCAAGTTTTACCGCGGTCAATAAAGAACAGGGCCAGTTGAAGCTTTTGAATCTGACCCAGAAAATACAGGACCTGCTGGCGATCACCAAGCTTTTGACCGTCTTTGACTGTTATGACAGCGAAGCGGAAGCGCTCAGCAAATACTAAACCAAGTTTGACCGATCGTTTTTTTGGAGTGCCTCCAAGCCTTGACCTGCTCAGGGCTTGGAGTTTTCCTTTTATTCGACAAGATCAATTGGAAGCATCTTTTACCGCCGATAAATCATCTCTTTATCGGTTATAATTATTAAAATCCGTAATGAGATCTAAAGTTTTTGTTTTAACATTTGTTTTAATTTTGGGCGTGTCCATTTGCGCGCAAACGGCGGCCCCAACGCCTGCGCCAAACAAGCCGGCCTCAAAGTCCGCTCAGGTCTTCGATCTTTCCGAACAGGGCATAAAGATAGAACCCGATAAGCGCCTGATCGTTTTAATGGCGGCCCTCGATGCGGCCGGGTTTGACCCGACACCGGGGCGCGAGCCTTCCGTTTTCCGCCGACAGCTCCACGCAGACCTGCAAAATTTGAACCCGGACCTGCGCCGGCGGCTAAAAGAATTTTTCGAGCGCGGCAATAAAATGAGAAATCGTAATACGCCCGCGGAACAGTCCGCGCCGTACATAACGATGATCTACTCGCTTTCGCCGGTGCCGGAATTGGCCGATCCGTCGCGTACGGACGATCTGCCGGGCGAGCTTTTGGACGTTCTCGATTTCGCGCCGCTGCTGCGGGAATTTTATCGCCGCTCCGGTATCGAGGAAAAAATGCCGGATTACGTTCGCGCCTATCAGGCCGCCGCGGATGGAATGCGTCCCTCGGCGATAGAGATGGCGCGCGATCTGCTTTCCTACCTTCACACCAGGCCGGAATTGGAATACACGGAATCGATCAAGACCCAGGTCAAGTCAAAAGGAAAAGGCACTCTGCAGAAGACGGAACAGAAAGGGCACACCCGGCGCTTTTTCATCGTTCCCGATCTGTTGGCGGTGCCGGGAACGGTAAATTTCCGCAACATCGGCGATGACTATTACGCGGTGGCTCCGCCAAATACCGACCTGACGCTTTCGGAAGTAAGGCGCGCTTATCTGCAGTTCGTGATAGACCCGCTGGTTTTGAAAAATTCAAAGGACCTGCTGCCTTTCCGCGACGGTATCAAAAAGCTGCTCGATGAACGGGAAAAGAAAGGCGCGCCCGTGTCACCCGATGTTTTTCTTTCGGTGACGCGTTCGCTGGTCGCCGCGGCTGAGGCGCGTGAGGATGAATTCGTTAGGGTAAGGGCCGCAACCTACATCGCGCGGCAGCAGATCGACCAGGCCAAAGACGATAATGCCAAACGGCAGATCTCAAAACAGTTGGCGGATGTAAAGGCGCAACTGGCGGATGAAACGTCGGCGCGTCTTTCGGAAGCATACGAGACGGGTGCGGTGTTGTCGTTTTATTTTGCCGAGCAGCTAAAAGGGATCGAAGAATCCGGTTTTGATATATCCGGCGCGCTGCAGGACATGATTCTTTCGCTTGAACCGTCAAAAGAGTCCGATCGGCTCACGCAAAATGCGGAGGCGCGAAAACGTGCCGTGGCCGCGCGCGAAGAGCGCAAGCGAAAAGCCCAGACCGAAATTCGAAACGTGGTCGCAGTATCTGCCCGAGACAGGGCGCTCGATACAAAACTGAAAGATGTTACCGAATTGATCGGGCAGCGAAGCTTTGACCAGGCTGAATCACGGCTGAGCGATCTCCAGGTCGAGTTTCCGGGCGAGCCGAAGATATTTTATTATCGCGGGCTGGCGGCGGACCTATCGGCCGCGCAAGCTATCGATGAGACCGTCAGAGACGAACGCCTCAACCGCGCGGCCGCGCATTACCGCAGCGCTATTTTAAGCGCGCAATCGAGCGACGCCGACAAGGCAGTGCTTTCTCAAGCGCATTTTCGGCTCGGCCGGATCCTCGAATTTAACGAGCAGATCGAAGCCGCCAAAGCTGAATATGAAGCTACGATAAAAGTGGGCGATATTTCCGGCGGAGCAAAACCTCAAGCCGTCGCGGCGATGCAAAGGCTGGGCGGGAAACCGTAAAGTTTGAGTAAGAAGTTTCTGTCCTTAAAGTCCCCAGCAGGTACAAAGAAAATAGCCCAAGGGTAAGTGAGCGAAGCGAACGCCACCCTGGGTAACGAACGATCAATTTGAAATTTGTAGCCCTGAAGGGGCGGCAGCATTAACTGGAGTTTCTGCCGCCCCTTCAGGGCTGAACGTTTTTGAGATTCCAGGCACCCAGGGCTTCAGCCCTGGGCTATTCTCTACTGTCGCTACGCGGACATGCCGTTTTTAAATTGACCGCTTTGCACCGTCTTTCGGTTTTCCAGCGAAGAGTTTTAGATCACCCGGCGGAAGACGCGTACGCCTGGTGTTGCCGGAACCGCCGGTATTGCCTGAATGGTGCCGGACTGTACCGGGGCACTGGGCATTTCCGGCGCGCGCGGGATCACGAACGTCTGCTTTTCGCCGTTAGTTCCCGGAACGGTGTGAAACACGGTCGGCAGTTCGCCTTCCTTGGCCTGCTCCGGGGTAACTCTTACTTTCCGGCGGTCCTTGCTGCGGACAAAAGTGATCTCGACATCGCCTTCCTTTTTGGCATTGACGGCGTGGACCAGTTCCATGCTGTCGGATACCGCGGTGCCGTCAACTTCGAGAATGATATCGCCGGCTTTGAGTCCTGCTTTACCGGCAGGGCTGTCTTCGCGAACTTCCATCAGTAAAAGCCCTTTACCGCCGGCCACGCCAAAAGCCTCGCCCAATTGTTTGGTGAGCGGCTCGGCGACTACGCCCAACTTTCTGCCTGAAGAGAAATTCCAGACGAACGAACCTCCACCGGGAAACTCTTTAGGAAAATTCTTAAAGAAGTCGTCGCCCAGTTTAAATTCGCCCGACGGCGGCGCCGGAAGTGCCTGTAAATTGCCCATCGGTGCGAACCGTTCGTAGTTAAAGGCCGGACGCTTGCCGAGGGTGGCGGTGATCTCCTGTTCATTGCCGCCGCGCAGGATGGTTATTCTCACTTTTTGATCGGGCGAAACTTCGCCGATCAGCCGCGAAAGTTTTGCCGTGCTTTTTATTTCTTCGCCGTCAAAGCGCAGGATGACATCGCCGTTTTGCAGGCCGGCCTGCGAAGCGGGCGAATTTTCCATCACCTTTTCAACGCCCACGCCGCGGACGTCCTTTAAACCGAATTTGGAAAGATTATCATTCGTGATACCGACGGTCATTATCCCCAGATAGCCGCCATCCTCATTCCAAACGGCCATCGCCCTTTCAAACGGCCTTGGCGCAGGGGGCGCAGTAGGGGCCGCCGGAGCCTCCGGCTGCTGGGCCGATAAGGCCGTAAAGGTGAGCGCAAAAAGCGAAACTAAGATCAATGATTTCTTTAACATAGCACCTCCAAAAAGTTTTAGGATTCTTAATATTATAGGTAGAATACGCAATACAATACTTTTAGGTTGCACGGGCCAACTAAAAGGTTGCAAAACCCTTGAGCGGGCAAATAATACCCGCATTATACGGCAAAAGACGCCCGGAGAAAATAAAACTTGAAAAGTGCGCCGCTAACTCATACCATTAAATAAATAAGAACTTATCTTAAAAGGAGCAAAAGTATGGCGATCCGTCTGGGTGATACCGCGCCCGATTTCAACGCTGAAACCACCGAAGGCAGCGTAAATTTTCACGAATGGCTGGGTGATAGCTGGGGCGTGCTGTTTTCGCACCCGAAAGATTACACGCCGGTCTGCACCACCGAATTGGGCATGGCGGCAAAGATGAAGCCGGAATTTGATAAGCGTAATGTGAAGATAATGGGCCTCAGCGTCGACCCGCTGGATTCGCACGAGGGGTGGGCGAAAGACATTGAGGAAACTCAAGGATCAGCCGTGAACTTTCCGATGATCGCCGATGCGGACCGCAAAGTTTCCGATCTTTACGATATGATCCACCCGAATGCGAATGACACGTTCACCGTGCGCTCGGTCTATGTCATCGGGCCGGATAAAAAAGTGAAATTGATGATCACCTACCCGGCCAGCACCGGGCGCAATTTCGATGAAATTCTGCGCGTGATCGATTCACTACAGTTGACCGCCAAGCACAGCGTGGCCACACCGGTTAATTGGAAAGACGGCGACGATTGCATCATCGTTCCTTCGTTATCGAATGAAGACGCGAAAGAAAAATTCCCGAAAGGCTGGAATGAAGTAAAACCTTATCTGCGTATCACTCCGCAGCCGGATAAATAAATAAATTTAATATAGTTTTGAGTCCCGCCTTTAGGCGGCTTCTTTGAAGAATTGGCCTGCTGAAGCAGGGACTCAAAACACAAGATAACACTCCCACTATGTATCTCTGGCGGCAAATGAATGACCGCGAACGGGAATATGCCCGAAAGGTAAGGTATTCCCGGCGATTCCCAAAACACTCTCCACCTCACTTTGATCTCGGAGGCGAGAGGCAATATTTAATTACGGCTGCTTGTTACGAACATCTTCATATTATCGGATCGTCACCGGATCGTATGACTGATTGTGAAGAGGGAGTTCTATCTGCTTGTGAAAAATTCAGCTCAGCAATATATACGTGGTGCATTTTGCCAAATCACTATCATGTTTTGTTAAAAACTTCGAATATTAAAAACTTAAGAAAAGAACTGGGGTTGTTTCACGGAAAATCTTCATTTAAGTGGAATGGCGAAGATGGGCAGCGCGGCAGGCAGGTTTGGCATAATTGTTTTGAGCGAGTGATGAGATCTGAACGGCATTTCTATGCCTCGCTTAACTATGTGCTTAATAATGCTGTCCATCATAATTATGTTGAACGCTGGCAAGACTGGGAATGGTCAAACGCGATCGAACATTTAGAAAAAACTGGCAAAGAAAGAGCTGAAAAAATCTGGAAAGAGTATCCAATATTAAATTATGGAGCAATGTGGGATAAGTTCTGAGTTCCGCCTTTTAAGCGGGCTTTGAAATGTAAGGAAGCCGCCTAAAGGCGGGACTCAAAACGCAAGGCTCCCAGCCTTACCCCTTTTTCAATTTTTGCAATCTCTCCGCTGCGGCCTCGAGCGTTTCATCTTTTTTGCAGTAGCAGAAACGCACTTCCTGTGAACCCATGCCTTCGTGATGATAGAAGGAAGAACCGGGCACAACCGCCACGCCGATCTCGCGGATCAGGTGGTGAGTAAATTCGATGTCATTCTTAAAACCGAAATCTTCGATATTGCACATCACATAATAAGCGCCGTCCGGGTAGCTGCATTTGAAGCCCGCGTTTTGCAGTTGCGGCACGATGAAGTCGCGCTTCGCCTGGTACTCTTTTCGGAGACCGTCGTAATAATCCGGCGGCAGGCTCATTGCATAAGCGCCGGCATGCTGGAGCGGGTTGGCCGCGCCGACGGTTAAGAAATCGTGCACCTTGCGGATGGCCGAAGTGATATTCGGCGGCGCGATTGCATAACCGACGCGCCAGCCGGTGACGGAGTAGGTTTTCGAAAGCGAATTTACCACCACCGTTCGTTCGCGCATTCCATCGAGCTGCGCCATTGAAATGTGTTTGATGTCGGCGCCGTCGCGCGGATACAAAATATGCTCGTAGATCTCGTCAGTAAAAGCGATGGCGTCATATTCTTTGCAGAGATCGGCGATAAACTCCAGCTCGTCGCGCGAGAAAACTTTGCCGGTCGGGTTGTTTGGATTACAGATAATGATCGCCTTCGTTTTTTCGTTGAAAGCGGCGCGCAGCTCGTCGCGGTCAAAGACCCAGCCTTCTTCCGTATTGCGCAGCGGCACGTGGCGCGGCACGGCGTCTGAAAGGATCGCGTCCGGCGCATAATTCTCATAAAACGGTTCGAAGACGATGACTTCTTCACCCGGATCGACACAGGCCATCATGCCGGCGATCATTCCCTCGGTCGAGCCGCAGGTGACGGTCAGCTCGGTTTCCGGGTCGACGTCGAGGTCGAGAAACCATTTGGTCTTGGCGGCAATGGCGTCGCGGAAACCCTTCACACCCCAGGTGATCGCGTACTGGTTGTGATCGGCGGCGATCGCTTCCATCGCTTTTTGCTTGATATCTTCGGGCGCGGCAAAATCGGGAAAGCCCTGGCCCAGATTGACCGCGCCATGCTTCATCGCCTCACGCGTCATCTCGCGGATCACCGATTCGGTAAAACTACCGGCCTTTTTTGAAATGTGACTTTTAGAAATTTTTGGTTGTGTCATAAAGAAATAGTTTGGGTTATTTTATTTTAGAATATTTTAGCATGAATGTTTGTTTAAATATGACGGATATATGCTGCTTCTGAGAGCGGGCGCAAGCGGCCCTTCCCGACCTGTAAATTTATTCGGCTTAAGGTTTCTACCCTTCAAACAAACAACCTCAAGGTCAGGAAGGGTTGCTTGCGCCCGCAGGTTTATCTTAAAAACCTCTTTGGCAAATCCATCTCATCATCGATCAGTACTTCCATATGAACGCCGGCCAGGCGAGCATATTTTAAAAGCGTTATTAGTGTCGGTTCTCGCGTGCCTAGTTCGTAACCGGAGACTGCACTGCGGTCTACCTTAAGCTCCAAAGCTCTAAGCATTCCATTTTGAGATAAGCGTAAACCTGATCTTATCTGTAGGAGCTTTTCGGGTAATCTTTCAGGTTTTTCTCTCGCTGCTTTTCCGCTCATTAGAAAAATCCTCCTAATGGGAAAAAGTCGGGGCTTGACTTGACGTTAGGTGAGTATTCCCCTAACATTGAATTGAAGAATAATTGGGCCGTTTTGAGTTTATGTAACGCAACGGCTCTCATCATGCTTAGTTTTTTATTTCTCCCGGCATAGATGAATTAAAAGATAACTTTATCTCTCAAATCCGAAAAGGAAAAGAACCCCAACTATCTTTTTTGCAAAGGAATGAGCTATCCGAAAGGAGAAGAGATTTCTTATGGGCAAAAATAATATCGAAAGACCGGAAAGATTGGCGGAGAAATTGCTGAACGTTCGTCTCAAATTAGGATTATCCCAGGCGAAAATGGGTGAGGCTTTGGGGAAGTATGATGTAGAAAGGCGCGGTAGCTCGATACGCGCTTATGAGAAGGAGGATCAACTGCCTCCTATTTTGGTAGTGCTTGCCTACGCCAGGCTCGCCAATGTTTCGATGGATTTGCTGATCGATGACGAAAGAGATTTGCCTAAAGGTTTTTAGTTCTGCCGCCCCTTCAGGGCTCATAAATATAAACTGATCAACACCCAGGGCTGAAGCCCTGGGCTATTATCAATCGTCCGCTAACGCGGACATCGGTTTATGCCTAAGCCGATTGGGTAGAGGCTTCCTGCTGGGTTCCGTTGGATGAGGGGCTGTCTTTGGCCACCTGCAGAACTTCCTGTTTTTTTATTTCTATGGTTGCTTCGGGGATAAATTCGTTAAAGAGCTGGCGGAGTTCGGCTTCGTTGCTGTCTTTAATGACTTCGCGGAAGCTGCGCACGATGTGGGTGACCTTTTCCGGTTCGTAAGCGGCGATCTTGCCGATGAAAATTTTCGGGTGGCGTGTTTTTACCAGATTTTCGCCGGTCAGTTCCAATTCCTCGAAAAGCTTTTCGCCCGGGCGCACGCCGGTAAAAACAATATCCACATCTTCGTAGGGAAGCAGCCCCGAAAGCCGGATCATATCTTCCGCCAGGTCGAGGATGCGCACGGGCACGCCCATATCGAGGATGAATATTTCGCCGCCGCTGCCCAGCGCGCCCGCCTGCATCACCAACTGTGAAGCTTCGGGGATGGTCATAAAATAGCGGGTCATCTTTTGATCGGTAACGGTGACGGGGCCGCCTTTTTGAATCTGCTCGGAAAAGATCGGCACGACCGAACCGGCGGAACCCAGCACGTTGCCAAAGCGCACCGCTATGTAGCGCGTATCAAAACGATGTCCCAAATTCTGGATCACGATCTCGGCCACGCGTTTGGAGGCGCCCATTACCGAAGTCGGGTTGACGGCCTTGTCGGTCGAAACCAGAACGAAGGCGTTGGCGCCATACGTGCCGGCCAGCGTTCCAACCAACTCCGTCGCAAAAACATTATTTTTGATCGCCTCGCACGAATTGCTTTCCATCAGCGGCACATGTTTGTGCGCGGCGGCGTGAAAGACGACCGCGGGCCGGTAATTTTCAAAGATCTCTTTCATGCGCGGCTCGTCGCCGATATCGGCGATCAGCGGAACGAAAGCGAGATCGGAAAAAGCCCGCCTTACTTCCTGTTCTATCTGAAAGAGGAAAAATTCAGCGCGTTCGACCAGTAATATCTTGCGCGGCCGAAACGCCGCGACCTGACGCACCAGTTCTCCACCAATGGAGCCACCCGCGCCGGTGACCATCACCACTTTATCGGTCAAAAATTCATGAAGGTTTTGATTGTCCAGCGCGACGGGCTCGCGGCCCAGCAGGTCTTCGATCTGAACGTCGCGGATACGGCTGACTTTTACGTGGCCGTGGACGATCTCATGAAAACTGGGAACGATACGCGCTTTGACGGGAATGGCCCGGCAGATATCCAATATCCGGCGGATCTCTTTGCCCTGCGCCTGGTCGATGGCGATCACTATCTGGTCTATCTTTAGTTCATCGACCAGCCGCGCCATATCGTCGGTAGTGCCGAGGACTTTTAATCCTCCGACACTGCCGCCTTTTTAAACCGGTCGTCGTCGATAAAACCCTTGATGTCGAATTCGCCATCGCGGCGGCCGACGATTTCTTTTACTACCGATGCGCCGATCCGGCCCGCGCCGACAAAAAGCGTGGAGTGCCGGGTGATCTTTTTCCGCGCCAGCGTAAATCGCTTTTTCTCGCTGAGCTCGTAAAAGAACCGGCGCAGCACACGCAAACCCAGCAGGCCGCCAAAAGCCAGCACCGTGTCCATCAGAGTGACGGAGAGCGGCACCTGCCAGCGGATAAAAATATCGGGGGAAAGCAGCAGCCGGAAGGCGAGCAGTATCAAACCTGAGATCAGCGCGGCCTTTAAGAATACTTTGATATCTTCGAGGCTGACATAGCGCCAAAGAATGGAATAAGCGCCGATCAGAAAGAGCACCGAAAATTGCACCAGCACCACCAGGGGAAGCTGGTTCAGAGCGTTATCAAGGTGATAATCCGAAAGATTGAAATCCAACCGCAGCAGGTAGGCGAAAAAGAAGGCCGAACACAACACCACGAAATCAGCTATGAACTGAAACGGACGCCGCAAAAACCATATATTGTGCTCTATATGATTTTCTTCTTTTTTGGTAAAACTCCCCATGACAAGAAATTATTTGGCCTAAATATTGAAATTACTTGGCAAAAGCCGAACTGTCAACAAATAAACCCACGTTTAAGCGCGTAAATACTTCAAGAATCAAGCCAATTTAGTTATCTGATACCGTAAATTCGGTGATATAATCTAATGTTTCAGTATTCGTGCCGCTTGCGAGCGGAAACAAGGTAACAGTTATGAAAAGATTTATTTTTCCCGGCTTTATTATACCCCTTATTACCATTTTAACCTTTTTTGCCGCCGCCGCACAGGAAATTCCCCTTTCGGAGCAGCAGCGTGCCTATCTGATCGGGCCGGGCGACGAGATCGCCGTAAAGGTTTTAGGTGAGCCGCAGTTCGATTTTAATGCCACGATAGACGACGAAGGAATGGTACAGGTCCCGTTCTTTGACAGCCGGCTAAACGCTAAATGCCTGACAGAAAAAGACCTACGGGTGGATGTCGCCAAGATGATGTCGAAATATCTGCGCAATCCGATGGTCAGCCTGCGTGTCACCGAACGCAAAAGCCGTCCGCCGGCAAGCGTCATGGGCGAGGTTAAAACGGCGCAGCAGGTAGTGATGATGCGGCAGGTGCGGCTGCTGGAACTTTTATCTTTTACCGGGGGCCTGACGGAGGACGCGGGCGGGATGGTCCAGGTCTTTCACGGCACTACCCCGATTTGTACCGCGCCCGGCGAAATCGCCGCGCACAAGGACGAAGGCAGCATGCCATATCGTTTTTACAGCGTTTCAGCTGTAAAAATGGGTAAGGAAGAAGCTAATCCGATCATTTATCCGGGCGACATAGTAGTGGTGCAAAAAGCGCTGCCTGTGTATGTAACCGGCGAAGTGCGCGCGCCGCAGGGTATCCGCCTGACCGAGAACGGTGTTTCCCTGACCCAGGCGATCGCGATGGTGAGCGGCATCACGCGCGAGGCAAAGACCAAGGATGTAAAAATTTACCGGCTAAGAACGGACAAAACCGACCGGGATATCCTGAGCGCCAATTTAGACCTCATCAAAGCGGGAAAACAGAAAGATCTAATGCTGGAGCCTTACGACATTATCGAAGTGGATAAGGCCAAAAAGAGCATTGCTCAGACCATCCTGGAAATAGCTATCGGCGCCGGTAAGGGCGGAATAACGAGCGTCACCAACGGGCTGGGTTACCGGGTGATGTATTAATTGAACAGGCCCCGGGGAAGCGCAGGTCAGCGATGAGGTCAGAACCCGAAGCGGTAGCGAGGGGTTTCTTAAAACTCCCCTCCTTACAAAGGAGGGGTGGCACGCGCAGCGTGACGGGGTGGTTCTCTCTTTTCGGCAAGCTATCTCCGCGCTCCGTAAAAGACCTTAAATTCTTCTTCCGGTCATGTTCTTGCCGTCCAGTATCAAACTACTTTTGCCCGGCTTGAGTTCCACCCGCACGTTCCAGACGCCGCTCTTCTTTTTTGTTTTACCTATACCGCAGACATAACAAGTCCCTGAACTCAGATCTTCCAGCGCGGCTTTCCCATCCGAATCGATAATGAAAAACCTGACGGCCCGGGCGCTTAGAACATCGATCGCTTTGGCGTAGCTGACACCCATCGCCGGGCTCATCCGTGAAGCTTTCTCAGCCGTGCAGATCAGCGCCGCCGGATATTTGCGAGTGTTCTCCGGCGCCAGCAATATCTCTCTGAGGTGCTCTCCTCTTGAGGTGTCTGAAAACAAGCCTCTCTTTTTTAACAGATCTCCCCAGATGGCATTTTTGTTTTCTTTTAATATTTCCGAGAGGTCCCTGTCCAAAATGTAAAAGACCTGTCCGGCCATCATGTGCGCGTCTAATTCTACATAGCCGGCTTCAGTTTCGACTTTCACCGTCAGGCTTGCGACACCCGCGCCGCCATCTTTTTGTTTTCTCATAGTTGTAGGAGTTCTAAGAGTGTTACATTCCTCACCGCGTTAGCGGTGGGTTGAATGTAGCCGTGGATTTTAATCCACGGGTGGAATGAAACAATTCAATCGTCGCTACGCGACGTGTGACGTGTATTCCAACGAACCGTGGGTTAAAACCCACGGCTACTTTCAAACGGACGCTACGCACCCAAAATCATTTCACCTTTATCACTTACGGAAATTCTGTTAATCTTTCAACGTTGTAATTCCCCCACGATTTTTGAAAACAAACAGCTAATGAAACCGCGTAAGGGTAATTTCAATTGAGCGTCATCCGTCTATACGTTCAAGCAATCTGGGCGTATTTATCAAGCTCGAAAAGTATATCTCTATTTAGAGATTACTGTCAATATAGAGCACTCACCTGTCAGGAGGATAAATCCTGATGGGCCGCAAAAAAGCCAAACAACCAAAACGAATAGCCAAGAAACTGAGAGAGATCAGAGAAAAAATGGAACTTTCCAGAGAGGAAATGTTTGAGGTTCTTACAAGCGAAGGCGCGGATATTCACTTGGGCTATGTAAGCTTGTATGAATATGGACAGCGTGTCCCAACTCTATTGGTTACGTTGGCTTATGCCAACGCTGCGCGAATTTCGACTGATTACATTATCAGCGACAAATTAGATATACCTGCCAAACTACCGGCAAAATCGAAGCATTAGCCTTTGCCTTTTAAATTGCCACTAGCTTTAGCTAGTGGTTTGAAAGAGCTTAACAATAGGGGGCTTTAGCCCAACACAAATATTTGGCTAAGCCAATTCATAAATTAGCATTCATATCCACTAGCAAAAGCTGGCGGCAATTTATATCCGCTACCAGGGAAGAAGTATTAAACGCCGTAAATTCCGTCGATCACATCTTTATATTTTTCGTCTATTACCCGGCGTTTTATTTTTAGGGTGGGGGTCAGCTCGCCGCCTTCCACGGTAAACTCATTTTCCATCAGCGCGATCTTTTTCACCGATTCAAACTGCGCGAGGCCCTGGGTGGTTTCCGCTACCTGCCGTTCCAGCAGGTCCTTGATCTTGGGATCCGAACAAAATTCCGCCGGGGTTTTCAGATGCAGCCCTTTGAGATGGGCGTAAGATTCGAGCTGCTCGAAATTCGGCACGATCAGGGCCGAGGCGAATTTCCGTTCGCTGCCGATCAGCACCACCTGGCTGACAAAGCGCGACGATTTTATCATCTGCTCGATCGGCGCCGGTGCGATATATTTTCCGCCGCTGGTCTTAAAGAGTTCTTTTTTGCGGTCGGTGATACGCAGAAAACCGTCGGCATCGAGCGCGCCGATATCGCCCGTGCGAAACCATCCGTCGGCGGTAAAAGTTTCGCGGGTGGCGTCGGGTTTATTGTAGTAGCCAAGCATTACGTTAGGGCCGCGCGCCTCGATCTCACCATCGGCGGCGATGCGCACCTCGATATTCGGAATGGGTTTTCCGACCGTGCCGAGCCGCCAGTCGATGACATTGTTGGAAGAGATAACGGGCGAAGTTTCCGTCAATCCGTAACCCTGCATGATGGAAACGCCCGCGCCGGTAAAGATCAGAGCGATCTCATCGGAAAGCGCCGCGCCGCCGGAAATGCAGTGCCGCAGATCGCCGCCGAAAAATTCGCGGAATTTTTTATAGACAAGGTGGTCGGCAATGCTGTGCTTTATGGCCAGCATGCGTGGAACCGCCTGGCCCGAAGTTTTTAGCCGGGCTTGCTCCTTGGCAACATCGATGGCCCAGTCAAAGATCCTTTCCTTCAGACGGCTCGCTTTGCCGGCTTTTAATTTTGCCTGGGCGTAAACTTTTTCAAAGATGCGCGGCACGCCGACAAATAAGGTCGGCCGCACTTCCTGCAGATTTTCCGGCACTTTTTCGATGGACTGCGCGTAATGGACCCGCATTCCGTTGTGGATGTAGAGATACATTCCGGTTCGTTCGAAAACGTGCGAGAGAGGCAGAACCGAAAGCGGTTTGTCATCGCCCGAAAAATCAAAACGGGCCCCGGCATCGATCACATTTGAGATCAGGTTCATGTGCGAGAGCATCACGCCTTTTGGCTCGCCGGTCGTGCCGGAGGTGTAGATCAGCGTGGCCGTATCGTCCGGTTTAATGCCGCGGGAAAGCTCTTCGATCAGGTTTGGGTTTTGAATTTTGAGCTTTGACCCGGTTTCTTCCAATTCGGCCAGCGAAATGCCGATATCTTCTGTGATGCCGCCAATATCAGTTGGATCGTAAAACACAAGTTTCTCGAGCGCCGGACATTCAGGCAAAATTTCGCGGATACTTTCCCAGACCTTCTTGTTTTCGATAAACAAAACTTTCGCGCCGGAATCCCGCAAAATGTAGCAGATCGAAGCGGGCGAAAGCGTTGTATAGATGGGAACGTCGATGATACCGGTGAACTGGCAGGCCGCGTCAACCAGCGTCCACTCGGGGCAATTGGCGGAAAGTATCGCCGCTCGATCGCCGCGGCTGATGTTGGCAATGTTGGGTATGCCGAGCGAGTAGAGCCCGGCGCCGATATTTTCAATTCGCGCGATCATCTCCGCCGAAGAGATGGAATGCCACGCACCGTCTTTTTTGTAACTCAGCGCATTGTCGAGCGGATATTTTTTTGCGGCTTTTAAGAAAAGTTCGCCGAGGGTTAGCGGCTCATCAGGTGAGAAGGGCATGCGCTTTCGCGATACCTCGATATTGACTGCGGTAGTGGTACCAGGATTCATTTGCTCGTCACCCCGTCAAAAAATACGTCGAGTACCACGTCTGCCATCGGCGCTAACGGGTAGGTCTTTTTAGAAAGTATCCAGTTGGTCGCCATTTCATCGAGCGCGCCGTAGAGCATCTTGCTGCAGACCTTGGCATTAAGAGCCGGGCGAAAAGCGCCGGACCTTTGTCCTTCTTCAAACGTCTTGCGGATCAGGTCGAGATATTTTCCCAGGCCGGCGGCGGAAAATTCTTCCATGAATTTGGTCGAGCCGCGCAGTTCGACCTGAAAGACGATCGCGGCATTTTTATCCGCGCCCAATTTTTCCAGGTGCAGCCGGGCGATGCGGCGGATCTTTTCTTCGGGCGTGGTGAGCGCGGCGAGTTCTTCTTTTGCCTCGGCAAAGAATTTTTCCATCGCGCGGTCAAAGATCGAATGAAGAATTTCTTCCTTGCTCTTGAAATAGAGATAGACCGTGCCGTCGGCAATACCTGCCTCGCCGGCAATGTCGGACACCTTGGCGTTAAAATAACCGTTTCGCGCAAACACGACTGTTGCCGCGCGAAGGATCGCTTCGTATTTGTCGGCCACCGCCGCTTTAGACTGCCCGTTGCTACGCACCGCTTTTGCCATAAAGTAAAGTGAATGAATCTTCATTCATTTTACGGGCAAGGGCGGATTTAATCAATTATTTTAAGCCCGGCCCAGCAGATTATCGGGGATTATTACAGAAAAGTTACATTTTACTTTATCAAGCGAAAATGGCGCTGCCCACAAATGAAACGAATGACTATAGCGATGAGGTCAGAACCGGGAGCGGTAGCGACCGGGTTTCAGGAATGTTTAATTTGTGAATGATCAATGAAAATTAAAGAGATGGCAAAGGGTCATTAATGACTAACCATTAATAACTAATGGCTTTGCCTATTTACCCTTTGGTTCTTGGGCAGAGTCATATTTGCTCAAGAGTATTTGGGAAGAGTGCAGCCGATGATTAGATTACTTGCTTTAATCATCTTTTGGGTTTGTCTATGTGGCTTCACAGTGCAATTCGCAGCCTCTAAACCTTATCCACTCAAATGTAGCGTGATATCTAAGAACATAGTCTTCCCCAAAACTGTCTTTATAGGTAACTTCCAGCCAAAGTATGACGCGCTCCCAATTATGAAATTCGCTTCTATCCTGAGTTCACAAATTAACAAAGTTTTCAGAAGTAAGAGGGGGCGTCTGCGGACTGATTTGAACGAGAGCTTTGGCGGCTATAACACCTTTCGACCTCTTAACATGATGTGGGGTTTTAATTGGCTCTGGGCACGGTTCATTCTCAGCGACGTAAGGAATAACGTTCAGAGTAGCGTCGGTCATCACTTCGTATGCGGGAGTATTGCCAAAGTTTTGCAATTTAACAATCACGCGCCAAAACCTACCTGCGTCCATACCAGCACGCGGTCTTTGACTATCCCATTCAATGCTTTCTATACCGAGGACAGGTCGATTGATGCTTCTAAAATGTCTTTCGCTTTGCTCCAGTGTCTTTTGCGCTTCCACCAACGCGTCTTCCATGGATTGCCATTGCTTACCCGAAGTTTCAGCTTGGGCTTCAGCGGCTTTCCGTTGTAATTCAATCTCAACTTCCTGTCGCTCCATTATGATAGCCATGCGACCATTGAGAAAAGCCGCGATGCAGCTAGTAACAAAAGAGAGAGCACCAAAAACACCCACAATAACGACATTAGTTCTGGCGGCTTCGTCTTTGGTGTAGTAAGCGAAAATGAAAACAACGACGACCAGAGCGCCCGCACAGCAAAGCAGAACGACAAAACCAGTGTTGAATACCCAATCTGGTATTGGGTCGGGTTTTGGATGATTTGTGGCAGCCTTCTCGGTATGTTCTTTGTTGTCGGGCATACGCTAAGAGGTAGAACGTCCATAAACCGTATGCTTTAGCCCAAAAATTGTCAACAAAAATGGCTAGAAAAAGCGTCTAGAATCTCTAAGCACTAGAAGTTTTGGGCAAGTTCACACACGAGAGAAAGTATTTAAGCAAATGAGAGTAAATGGGCAAAGCCGCCATTAATAACTAATCACTAAAAAGAACCCGGTCGCTACCGCTCCCGGTTCTGACCTCATTCTCTATTTGCTATATTCAAATCGACGTGCAAAACACCCGCGAAAATGGCCCTTTCACCGGGCGGAGCTTATGGTTTTACTAATCCGTCCTGCAGCACCTGTGAAAGCTTCCAGATCAGCGCGAGCCCGGCGTTTTCCTGGTTGTAGGCAACAACTGGCATGTTATCTATGGTGATCGCCATCGCGATGCGCCCGTTCGGGCTGTAGATGATGCCGACGTCGCTGCGCAGCGCATCGAGCGCGCCTGATTTCGAAGCGGTCGAGATGTTGTCGGGCACGCCGCGCCAGAGGCCGTCTTTTAACTGCTGGCGTTTGAGGATAGCGATCATCTCGGCCGAAGCTTCTTTTGAAACGACCTCGCCTTTCCCAAGCATCTCGAGCAGCCGGACCATATCGCGCGGCGAAGACTTGCCCAAACCGAACGGGGTGTTCACCGGGTCGGCAAAAGCTTTCGATTCGCCGCCGCCGAAAACCTTGCGCAGGCTGAGCGTCTGCTTGAGGCCGAGCGTTGCCATGAATTCATTGACGCTGTCGGAGGGAACTTTATCGAGCACAAGATTGGTCGCCGAATTGTCCGAGACGACGATCATCAGGTGGAGGGCCGAGCGCAGGTCGAGTTTTGTGTTGTCGGAAAATTCGAAAAGAATGCCGGAGCCGCCCTTCTTTTTCTCTTTGGTAAGAATGATCTCGTCGTCCCATTTAACCTTGCCCTGCGCGACGTGCTGAAACACGGTTGCCATGATCGGCAGCTTGATGGTGCTGGCGGTGCGAACAGGCTCGTCCGCCCGCAGCGCATAATCCCGGCCGGTGTCGAGGTTTTTGGCATAGATCCAGACCTTACCCTTGAATCCGGCGATGACGGATTGGATATTGGCATCAAGTGAAGACGATGCCTGGGGAGATTGTGGCGAAGGCGCGGCAGCAGCAGCGGCGGGCTTATTCTGGGCGGCGGCAGGGATGAAACTCAAGACACCGATGAACGACAAAAGGAACAATGCTCTTTTCATAGAACATAAAATACCGCAGTTCGCAAAAACCATTCAAATTTTAGTGGCGGGAAATGCTTCTGAACCTGGGAGCGCCGGCATCTTGCCGGCAAAGCGCGGCCTGGTCGCGCTCATGTCAGTAGCGCTTGTGTCAGCAAGTGCGTTGCTTGCGGCTTTTACGCATCTGCTAACGCAGACGCTACTGACAGAACCGGCCGGCGCTCCCAGGTTCACATGCTCTTTCTTTATAATGTGAAACATTTGAAACTTTGGGTGCGGGTGATCGTTTTGTGTTGTGCGGCGCCTTTGTGAAGAAAATTTTCTTTCGTCTGTTTAGTGTGAGGCAGGTGGTTTTGAACCTTTTTTGCCGCGAATAACACAAAATTCCTGATCGGACAAAAACCGTTCTTCACCTTGAGCGCTTCTTCAGATATTCTCTAGCCGCCAGTCTTCCTGCCGTCATTCGACTGCCGCTCTTTGAATCCAAAATTCCCAAAACAGCGTTGCAAAAACGTTTCAGGTATTCACTTTGGCTTCACCCGGAATGAAACAAAAGTGAAACACCGCCGCCGCGGATCAGGCGTGCTTTGCGCCCTGGAGCAACAACCACTGGATCACATCCGTCGCTTTGCTGCGCACGGCGGCGTCGAGGGGCGTCATTCGTTCCCAGAACGGGATCCAGTTTATCTCAGCGCCGTGCCCGAGCAGATATTCGGCAGCCGCCAGCCGCCCGCCATGACACGCCATCCAAAAAGCGTTGCCGAGATCTGCCGCGGAAGGAGACGGATCGGCTGAGACATAAGTTTCCAGGCGGTCCAGCAATCCCAGCGCGGCAGCCTGGCCGATGGTGGTTTTCGCACCGCGTTCGAGCAGACGGGCGGCGGCCTTCAAACACAGGAAAGCGGCTGCGTCCGCCATCGGGGTTCCGCCGCCGATGACCGCGCCGGCTGCTTCGATATCGGCGCCCGCGTCAAGCAATGCATCGAGCGCGGCCACGTCGTCACTGCTGGCGGCCCAGTGCAAAGGGGTTTCCTGGTGGTGCGCAGCGCCCTCAAACCGCGCGTTTATATCCGCACCCGATCCGGTGAGAACGCGGATCGTCTCGGCAACGTTCGGGAAATGGCCGGGCCAGTCCGTCGCAAGGTGGAGCAGAGTGCGCCAGCCACTCGTATCGCCGATTCGAGCGTTGGTCAGATCGCGGTCGCCTTCCAGCAACCGCCTTAGGCTTTCGGTATCGCCATTGTGAATGGCCATCACCAGGGCGACGGCCATCGGGTTTTTTGGGTCGAGGTAGGACATAAGCAAACCTAACTACACACTCGCTAACGGTCGCTTCCGAAACCCGGTCGCTACCGCTCCCGGTTCTGACCTCATAGCTGTGACTGTCGTTTATGGCTGGTGTATCTGAATATAATTACCGCAGGTGTCGTCGAAAATGGCCTGGGTGCCCCACTCATTCTTGGTCGGTTCCTGTTTGAATGCGACACCGCGCGCCTTAAGTTTTTCGTAATCGGCCTGAACATCGTCAGAACCGAAGATGATCACCGGCAGGCCGGCGTTATATATTCCGTCAAAGAATTCCTTACTGCCGTAATTGCCGCGCGGTTCTAGCAGGATGGCAGTGCCGTCGGGGTCTTCGGGTGAAACGACGATCGCCAGAAACATCTCCGGCATATACATCTTTTCCTTGAAACCCAGAACCTCTGTATAAAATTTGAACGCCGCTAACGGGTCGTTGACCGATATGCTGGTTAATGAAATTTTCATAACTTTAAATTATGCCGCGACCGGTTCCGACGGCAGTACGTCCTTTCTGCGTAAGATTGCCGCGCTAAGTAAAGTGATTATTATTCCCACGGGTGAAAGCTCCATCAAACAGATAGCGTAAAAGATAAAAGGGTTTTCCATGGCTTTGGCCATGTCACCGGCAAACTTAATGGTTTTATCGATCTCTTCCTGCGGTGCGCCCGCCTGTCGCATTTTCTCGGTCTGCATTTGGGTGAATTTCGTCATTACCTTGTCATAAAAACCGGGATTGGCGATGTTGAAAGCCTCGGCGCCGGCAAAATAAAAGACCGAAGCGATCAGCGTTATCAACAGGCCGATCTGAATGCCTTTCCAAAAAGTGATCGTGCCTTTCCCGACGTTGTCACGGTAAGACTTGATCCCGAAAAAGATCATTGAAAGCGCGACCGCCATGATGGTATAGCCGTAGATCTCACCATGGTCCAGCGAGATCGTGTCGTTTGCGCACAAGCTCGAGAGCAAATACCCAATGCCGGCCAGGACCAGGCCGGCGATCACACCGAATATCAAAACTACTTTTTTCATAAGATTCCTCCTGCAAATTTTTCAGGAATATACGACAAAGCAAAAAGAAAAAACATCGGCCAAAAGTATGAATTCGCGGATTTTTTAGTAAATCATACTAAAGTCTAGGGAATTAATCGCAGCTCACGGGCTTTTTGCACGGCCTGGGTGCGGCGGCTGGCGTCGAGCTTCATAAAAAGATTTGCGGAGTGTGTTTTGACGGTGCTGAGAGAAATAAAAAGCTTTTCCGATATTTCCTGATTGGAAAATCCTTCGGAAATGAGCTGGAGCACTTCGAATTCGCGGGGGCTGATGCCGAGCGTTTTTAATTTTGCGGGATCGAGTTCAAATTCAGGGCCTCCGGGAATCGTTTCAGTCACAACGACGGTTTTTACCCGGGTAAATCTCATCCCGACCCAAATGCCCAGCACAGCGAACATCACTGCGATCGCCCCGATATAAAATTCGATCGAAAGGTCACGAATGAAATAGCTGTATTCCAGATATTTCAGCAGCGCTATCAACGCTGCCATCGCAATTCCGTAAATTATGATCGTCTTACGCATGACCGAAAGCCTCAAAAGGCGGATGATACTGTACCAAAATCGGGGATTTCAAGTTCCTTTAATTGAATTATCCTGTGCGCGCCCGTAGAATCTGAAAAACTTTTTAAGAAAAAACCGTGATCTACTTCGAAAATTATCTTAACGGCACCTGCGGCCTGAACAACCACGTTATACCTTACACGCTCTGTATCTCGCTTTCTAACTTTTTGGGAAGGGACTTCTTCTTCGAGTTTGAGAATCCGTCGAATTTCCCGCCCGATTATGCCGTGAACAGCGGCGAGCGGGACAAGTTTGAAATTCTAATGAAGAGCCCGATAAGCCGCGTTTCCGATCTGGTAAAGATCCCGAACCGCAGGGTGTACGAGGTCGACCGCGAGGTGAAAAATAAGATCCGGCTGGAAGAGCTTTTTCTTACTTTTCTGACCACCGAGGAACAAAAAGCGAAATACGGGAACACCATGATCTGGAATTTTTTCAGTCTCGGCAGGGAAGCCTTCACCCGGGAACATTTGCAGACGTTTGATCTGGTAGAGATCGGCCGCAATGAGAGCCTGGTGAACGCGACGTTTTTTTATTTTTTACCGAGGATGGAAAAAAACCATCTACTGGATTCGATCAAGATCCGTTACCGCGACGATCTCGAAGAACTGGCCGCAAAGATCACCGCGGAAGCCGGCGCATTCAACGCGACCCATTTCAGATTGGGCGATTTTCCGGCGGCCTACGGCAGCGACGGATATAACGTGAGCGTGGAAAGATTCGCCAAATATTTTGACGAGGTAATACCTGATAAAAACACGCCTTTGCTGGTGGCCACGGACGGCCTGCATGAGAAAGCCCTGTTTGCGGAGATATTAAAGCCATTCAAATACCGGTTCATCGACGAACTGATCTTTGATGAATACCGGCGCGACTTCGGCAAATTGGAGTCTACCGATTTCAACACTATTTCCGTGCTCAACCAGATCTTATGCGCTAATTCGCAGACCTTTATCGGGACCTGCCGGAGCACATTTACCAGTATCATCCACCGCCTCAGGCAGGAGCGGCACGGCCTGGCCGATTTTAACTTTCTGCCGGATGAAAGAATAGTGCGGCTGCTCACTCCCGACAACGATATCAAAGCTGACAGCGCAGGTTTCTTTGAATGGAACCGGTACTCGATCTTTTCGGAACACTACACCTACCCCGCCTGGATGCGTGAATGGAATTACGGGCTTACTTCGCTGCCGGAATGAAATTGCGTTGAGTTTACCGGGAAGGATCTGGCGGAGGGGACAGGACTCGAACCTGCAAGCCCGTAAGGGCGGTAGTTTTCAAGACTACTGCATTACCAATTATGCTACCCCTCCGCACCAGAAGCGGAAACAAAAAATATACTGCAAATATTGGGATGAGACAAATCCGGGTTGTAGCGTCTCGCCGGTCGTCGTGTGGGCGTCTCGCCCACGCGCATCTCAAAAAGAAATATGGCGGTGAGACGCCGCCACGACAGCCACCGGGACGGTGGCGCTACGACGCTACCGTTTGAATTGTTTTTCCAGCTCTTGGCGGACGGCGTCGACGCCTTTTATTCCCTGCATTTTCAAAATCATATTCCCCGTACGGTCGATGACGATGTGCTGGGGGAATTTAAGATCGAAGTTGCCCTTGCTATCGACGTCACCAAATTTGAAAAGCATGAGCTGGCCGGCGTTGGGAATGATGTTGTATCTGAAAGGATTGGTTTTTAAGAATGCGTCCAGTTGAGGTTTGCTGTTCACTGCCATCCCGATAAAGACCGCTTCGGGAAATTGCGTAACGATCGGGTTTAAAAGCGCGATCTCCTGCACACAGAACGGGCAGTTGACGAACCAGAGATTGAGCACCACCACCTTGCCGCGCATCGATCGCGTATCGAAAGTTTTTCCGTCGATCGAGGTGACGCTAAAGTCGGGTACGGGCGAGCCGACCTGTGCGGTTGCGGGCTCTTGAACAATGGTTTTGGTCACCGTTTTGGTGACGGCCTGGGCCGACGCGGAGATGCTAAGTATCAAGACAAACGTAAAAATGGTCAGGGTTTTCATAAGCTCAATTTGCGGCAACATTAATTTGTAGTTGGCGCAGCAGGTTTTAATGCTGCCAGCCGTTTTAATTCTTTTTGCAGCGGAACGAGCCCGCTGGCGCCTTCGGACCTGAATTCGATCTCGCCTTTGGGGTTAATGACAACATGCGTCGGAAAAACCACCTGATCGCTGCCCGGACGAGTGTATTTCAGCGCCACTTCCATGCTTTTCGGAATGATGTTGTAGGTGAACGGTTTCTTAGGAAGAAACCCCTCCAAATCATACTTATTGTCCAGCGCAAAAGCGATGAACACAAAATTACGCTTACCGTAGGCTGTAACCAATTTGTTCAGTTGCGGCAGCTCTCTTAAACAAGGGGGACAATGTATATACCAAAAGTTCAATACTACGTATTTTCCTTTTAGTTCCTCAAGTTTAAATGACTTTCCTTTTAGTGAAGTTACGTCAAAAGGCGCGGCCATGGGCTTTGTGCCGGCCGTGGCAGCAGTGGCAGCGGTGTCCTGGGCAAAAAGCGGCACAGCAATAAGCAGCAAAATAAACAAAAGACCCGGCAGGCACAGTTTCATATGAGCTTATTTCTAGCTCAGAAATTGCCGCGGGTCAATAAATTTTAGATCTATTTTTACTTTGAGGGATCGTTTAACAGGCGCGTGATCTCAGAACTGAGCTTCTCAGTCTTGTCCCAGCCATTGGCCCTGAATTCTATCTCACCCTGCTGATTTATCAGAAAATAAGCGGGATACGGCATATTGATGTTGCCGTTCTTATCCTTTTCGGCGTATTTGAGCAGAGTGCCGAAACTGTTGGGGATAACGTTGTAATCAAAAGGCTTTTTCGCCAGGTAGGGCTGGATACGCGCTTCGTTTTCATTGGTAAAAGCCAAGAACACCACGTTCTTGCCCCTGTTTGACGCGACCAGTTGGTTAAGCTTGGGAATTTCCGCATGACAAATAGCGCAGCGCGTCGACCAAAAGGCGATCGCTACTACCTGGCCCTTTAATTCATTGAGATCAAAGGTTTTGCCGTCCATGGAAACGGCGTTAAATTCTTCAGCAGGCGCTTTATGCTGCCCAGAGGCGGCGAGCGAGAGGGTTAAAAGCAGTAAAATCAGGGATATTTTTCGCATAGCAGGGTACCAGCCAGTTTTAATTATGAGCGAGTGTTAAAGAATTTTCAACACTTTTTAAAGAAAACGATGAATATGTTTAGATTTCAAGAAATACCGGTAAGTTTGCCGCAGTTTGTATGGGCGCGGGCATCCCTGCCCGCAAAGATCGCGCAGCGATCTAATGTCGCTTAACCATCGCGGTTAGCGCGGCAAACCACGCTTTGCGGGCAGGGATGCCCGCGCTCCATAAAAGTTTTATGCTAAGATTTCCGGATGCTGCTCGAGTCACTTGAAGCGGAAAATTTCCGCAATTTACAAGGAAAACTACTGTGCGGCAAAGGTTTAAACATAATCGCGGGTGACAATGGCGAGGGCAAAACCAACTGGCTCGAAGCGCTTCACCTGCTGGCCACCACGCGTTCCTTCCGCACCGTCCGGCTGCAGGAAGCCATCAAATACGAGCAGGAACTGGCGATAGTACGCGGCAAGGTGCACGAGGGCGAAGACGTACACCGCATTCTGCAGGTGGCGCTGCAGGGAAATACCAAGTCTCTATCCGTCAATAATAAAAAAGAAGCCGTAGCCCGTTATTTGGGACTGCTGCACACGGTTGTTTTTAATGCCGATGAGCTGGATGTCGTGCGCGGCCAACCCGAAGCCCGGCGAAAATTCCTCGACCACAGCATTACCGGGATACATCCTCCGTATGTTCAGGTCCTGAGCGATTACCACAAAGTTATCCGCCAAAAGAACTCGCTATTGCACACGGCCGCGGAAAACGACTACTCGATCGAGAAAACCGCCGAACTGCTGGAACCGTGGAACGAACAGTTGATTACGCTGGCCTCGCGCATTCACCGGTCGCGTGTCAGATATGTCGAGCGGCTGCGAGAAGCGCTTGAGCAAAGGCTTTTCGGTAAAGAGGTAGTCAGTATCCGTTACGTCTCTTCACTGGAAGGAAAGGGCGATCTAAGCGAATATACGGACCTGATAGCGGAGAGGTTAAAGCTACGGGTCCAGGCCGAGCTGGCGTCCGGGCGCTCGCTGATCGGCCCCCACCGCGACGAGCTGGAAATATTCTTTGACGGGCACGACCTGCGCGCCTTTGGCAGTTCCGGCCAGCAGCGCAGCGCCTTGCTTATTTTGCTGCTCGCGGGCTTAGCGGTCTATCACACCCAAAATCAGGAATATCCTTTGTTTTTGCTCGACGATATCGATGCGGAACTGGATTACAAACGCATCGGGCAACTGCTTGAATACCTGGATGGAAAAACCCAAACTTTCGTTACCACCTCAAAAGAAAGTTTTACCGAAAAGTTCGGAAATGGGGCGCAGGTTTTCACCGTAAAAAATGGTTCGGTAATAGATACAACTGTGCTAAACTCATAACCTCTAAACAGCGGCAATTTCGCGTCCGGACTCCCTCAAAGTCAGGCAAATTATTAGTGTCAGAGGTGTTCTGCAATGGCGACAAGACGATATGAATCACTTGTGCAATCTATTGACGGGATAGTGTGGGAAGCTGAAAGCGATACCCTGACATTTACTTTTGTGAGCAACCAGGCCGAGAGAATTCTGGGCTACCCGGTAAAGCAGTGGATAAAAGAATCTAACTTCTGGGCAAACCACCTCCATCCCGATGACCGTGAAGCAATAGTAGGATTTTGCGCCGACGCGGCTGAACGGAAAGTCGGCCATAACGTTGAATACCGGATGATATCCGCCGGCGGCACAATAGTCTGGTTAAAAGATATTGTCACCGTAACTACCACCGATGACGGACAAGTTCTGCTGCGCGGGATCATGGTAGATATCACCGAGCGCAAAAAGGCTGACGAGGAGCTGCAGCAAAGCGAAGCCCGGTATAAAATTTTAGTGGAAAATGCCCCTGAGGCACTCGTTGTTCTTGATGTCGCAAAGGGTGAATTTGAAGACTTCAATGAAAACGCCTGCCGGTTATTTAAGGCGAGCCGCGAAGTCCTCATGAAAAAAGGGCCAATCGATCTGAGCCCGCCGTTCCAGCCGGACGGAAGGCCATCGGCCGAGAGTGCTATAGAGAATATAAAAAGAGTGATCGCCGGTGAAACGCTGCGGTTAGAGTGGACGCACCGGGATGTGGAAGGAACGGATTTTCCCTGCGAGGTTTACCTTACCCAACTGCCTTCTCTCGATAAAGTACTGATCCGGGGAAGCGTGATCGACATCTCATACCGGAAGCGCGCCGAAGACGAGAACAGAAAACTGCTGCATGATCTGACCGAGCGGGTCAAGGAGCTGACCGCGCTGCATGCGACGGCGCGGATCCTTCAGGGTGCCTGGCCCGATATCGGCGTGCTCCTGCAAGAGATCGTGTCACTCCTTCCGGCGGCCTTTCAATACCCGGAGGTTACCGCTGCGCGGATCCGTTTGGGAGCAAGCGAAACTTCCACACCGGGTTTTATAGACTCCGGTTTTGCACTAACCGCGCAATTCATTACGGCAGACGCTCTGGACGGCAGGATCGACGTAATTTATTCGGAAGACCGGCCACCGGAAACCGAAGGCCCGTTTCTGGCCGAAGAACGCGACCTGATCAACACCATCGCAGATATGCTCCGGGTCGCTTATGATCGCCGGAGGGCATCTGACGCGCTGCGGGAAAGCGAAGAGCGCTACCGCGATATGGTCGAAAACGCCCATGACATCATTTATGCACACGACCTGAGCGGCAATTATATTTCGGTCAATAAGGCGGGCGAACGGCTGATGGGTTATACCCATGACGAAGCCATGACCCTTAACATCAACGATACGGTAGCGCCGGAATGTATAGAAAAGTTAAAGCAAATGGTGGCCAAAAAGCTCAATGGAGAGAGAGAAACGATATACGATATTGAGCTTATCACCAAAGATAAACGACGGCTTGCCGTGGAAGTAAACAGCCACCTGGTAATGGAAAACGGGAAGCCGGTGGCGGTGCAGGGAATTGCCCGCGACGTAACGGAGCGCAAGCGGGCCGAGGAAAACGTATTGAAAGAAAAGCTTCTGAACGATGCGATCATAGACAGCCTTCCCGGCGTATTCTATATGTTCGATCAAAAAGGAAAGCGGATCCGCTGGAATAAGAATATGGAAAAGGTCACCGGCTATACCACCGAAGAGCTGACTGCAATTCCGATATTCGCCAACGTTGTGAATGAAGACCGTGATGATGTCAAAAAGACGTTTGAAGAAGTTTTTACCGTCGGCCATGCTTCGCGCGAAGCATGGGTCGATCAGCGCGACGGCACCAGGGTGCCTTATTTCCTGACGGGCAGGCGGGTCGATATCGACGGCGAGCCGCATATGGTGGGTATCGGCATCGATATCAGCGAGCGCAAACGCGCGGAAGAGGAATTGCGCGAAAGCCAGCGGCGCTTTAGCGATACCCTTATCAATCTCGATATGATCGCCGTAATGACCGATGTCGAGGGCACGATCACCTTTTGCAATGATTACCTGCTGAGGCTGACAGGATGGGAACGCGACCAGGCCATCGGCCAGAACTGGTTTGAAATGTTCATTCCGGACGATCAGATGAAGCTGGTCAAATCTTTGCTGGACGACATTCCGGCGGACGGTTTTGTAACCCCTCATTTCGAAAATAAGATCAAGACGCGCTCCGGGCAACAGCGACTGGTAAGGTGGACGAATACAACGCTTCGTAACGTTGATGGCAAGGTGGTCGGAGTGGCGGCGCTCGGAGATGATGTCACCGATCTCAGGAAAGCGCAGGAAGATCTGCGCCTTTCCGAGGAGCAGCTCAGGCAGGCCCAAAAGATGGAAGCGATCGGGCAATTGGCGGGAGGTGTGGCCCATGATTTCAACAACTTGTTGACCGGTATCACCGGATATAGCGAACTTACGTTAAGAAAATTGGCCCCGGACGATCCGCTTTGTCCTAACATCGAAGAGATAAAAAAAGCCGGTAACCGCGCCGCCTCACTGACGCGGCAATTGCTCGCATTCAGCCGTAAACAGCTTTTGCAGCCAAAAGTTTTGGATTTCAACGAAGTTGTTTCGGAATTGGAAAAAATGCTGCGGCGCCTGATCGGTGAGGATATAGAGCTGCGAACCATTCTCGATCCCGAACTGGGGCGGATAAAAGCCGATCCGGGACAACTCGAACAGGTAATTATGAACCTGGTGGTAAATGCCCGTGACGCCATGCCGTATGGCGGGGTATTGATCATTGAAACTAAAAACAGTTTTTTGGCAGAAAATTCGGGTGAACATTTTGCGGTAAAACCGGGCCCATACGTTTTGATAACGGTTAGCGACACGGGGCAGGGCATAGATAAAGAAACGCAGTCTCATATTTTCGAGCCTTTTTTTACGACCAAGGAGCGCGGCAAAGGAACGGGCCTCGGACTCTCGACCGTGTACGGAATAATCAAACAGTCTGACGGGTATATCTGGGTCGATAGTGAACCGGGACAGGGAACCACGTTCAAAATGTTTCTTCCGCGGGTTGATGAAGCGGCCGAAGAATACCGGCAGGAGGTCCGCGAAAAGGACGAGGAAACTCAGGGGAATGAAACCATACTGTTGGTTGAGGACGATGAGATCGTACGCAACCTTGTCCGGGAGGTCCTGAAGAGCTACGGGTACACCGTACTGGAAGCGGCCTCCGGCAGCGAGGCATTAAAGATCTGCCGGAATAATGAGGGTATTATCGATCTGCTTCTGACCGACGTAATTATGCCGGAAATGAGCGGCGGCGAACTCGCTCGCAAAGTGATCGACTTGTGTCCGGACGTGAAAGTAATGTTTATGTCAGGTTATACCGACGATGCCATGATCAGGCACAATATTCTCAGTTCCGATATTACTTTTATACAAAAACCTTTCAACTCGCCTGACCTCGCGCACCGCATACGCAAGGTATTGGATGCCGTCGGCTAAGCCGGCCCTCACTTAAAATACTTAAATAATCTTTTTCTATACAGTCGGATCTCTTATTAATAAGCCGGAAATCCGCGTTCATTGTTAGCCTCTAACTACACGAATACCACGAATCAAGGATTATTATTCATGGTATTTGTGACATTCGCGGCAGCTATCTTCGACTTTATCGGCAAAGCCATTTTAATATCCTGATAAGAACTCTGCAAAAAATCTGATAAAACCCATAAAATCTGTTATTTAGCACGGAATAAAATAGCGCCCTGTCAACTATCAAAATTACCCGAAAAATGGTAAAATTACTGAGTAATTTATGGGAAATCTTTCGCATAACGAACTGATAGAGAGCGACCCGGAGAAAATGGGCGGAACCCCTGTATTCAGGGGAACACGTGTCCCTATTAAGAATCTTTTCGACTATCTCGAAGGGGTATCTCGAAGGGGGCGATAGTGTGGAGGTCTTTTTGGACGATTTTCCCACCGTCGGGCGAGAACAAGTAATAGGAGTATTGGGGCTTTTTAAGGAAACACTTCTCACAGAATATGAGGTTGCTGCTTGACGAGTGCATACCGAGGCGTCTGAAAGGGCATCTAGGGAAACACGAAACTTTCACAATTAATCAAGCAGGCTTTAAAGGATTGAAGAACGGTAAATTGCTTAGAAGCGCCGGTCAAAACTTTAATGTGCTAATAACCGTGGATGAGAACATTGAATATCAACAAAACATATTGACACTTCCTATCGCAGTATTAATTTTATCAGCCAGAAGCAATCGTTATGAATTACTTCTTCCCTTGATGTCAAAAGTATTGGAAGTAACAGAAACGATCAAAACCGGCGAGATCATAACAGTAAGATAATAAGAGGTATTAAATTGGCTAAGGCACAAACGGATTATAAAGCAGATTCAATTACAGTTTTAGAGGGCCGCGACGCGGTGCGCAAGCGTCCGGCGATGTACATCGGTTCGACGGGAGATATGGGGCTTCATCACCTCGTCTATGAGGTGGTGGACAATTCGGTGGACGAAGCGCTGGCGGGTTATTGCGACACGATCGAGGTCGCCATTCACATGGACAATTCGATCACGGTCATCGATAACGGGCGCGGTATTCCCACCGATATGCACAAGCAGGAAGGGCGCTCGGCGGCCGAGGTCGTGATGACCATTCTGCACGCGGGCGGTAAATTCGACAGCAATTCCTATAAGGTTTCCGGCGGGCTGCACGGCGTGGGCGTTTCCTGCGTCAACTTTCTTTCGGAGTGGCTGCGGCTTGAGATCTGGCGCGACGGCAAAACCCACGAACAGGAATATTCGCGCGGTATCCCGGACTATTCGTTGAAAAATACCGGCACCACGTCCAAGCGCGGTACCAAGATTACCTTCAAGCCGGACCCGGAAATTTTCGAGACAAGCGAGTACAGTTTTGAGAAGCTTTCCGAGCGGCTGCGGGAAAAAGCTTTCCTGAATAAAGGCATCCGCATCATCATCGTCGATGAGCGCGAAGAGAACGAAAAGAAACACGAGTTTTATTACCGCGGCGGAATTGGCGAATTCGTCAAGCATTTGAATAAGAACAAAAGCCCTCTGCACGACACGCCGCTTTATTTCGAACAGGTCGATGACAATCTTTCGATCGAGATCGCGCTGCAGTACAACGACGGCTACGACGAGAAGGTCTATTCCTTTGCCAATAACATCAACACGGTCGACGGCGGATCGCATATGTCGGGCTTTCGCTCGTCGCTGACGCGCTCGATCAATAACTATGCGCAAAGCTCCGGCCTGGCGAAAAACTTTAAGGGTTCGCTGAGCGGCGACGACGTGCGCGAAGGTTTGGTGGCGGTGATCTCGGTCAAGCTGCCGCAGCCGCAATTTGAAGGACAGACCAAAGGTAAACTGAACTCGGACGTTAAAGGCCCGGTCGAATCTTTCTTAAACGAAAGACTGAGCGAATTTTTTGAACGCAATCCGAATGTCTCGAAGAGAATCGTCGGTAAGGCGGTGGATGCCGCCCGCGCCCGTGAAGCGGCCCGCAAGGCGCGCGAAATCGTACGTAAGAGCGCTTTGGGCAGTACGATGCTTCCCGGCAAGCTGGCTGACTGTCAGGAAAAAGACCCGGCTCTTTCGGAGCTTTATCTGGTAGAGGGAGATTCCGCCGGCGGTTCGGCCAAGCAGGGACGCGACCGGAAAAATCAGGCGGTGCTGCCGCTTAAGGGAAAAATTCTCAATGTGGAAAAAGCGCGCTTTGACAAGATGCTCGGCCATGGCGAGATCAAAGCCCTGATCACCGCGCTTGGCACCGGTATCGGCAAGGACGATTTTGACATCAATAAACTTCGCTATCACAAGATCTGTCTGATGACGGACGCCGATGTGGACGGCAGCCATATCCGCACTCTGCTTTTGACCTTCTTTTACCGGCAGATGCCGCACCTGATCGAGAACGGGCACATCTATATCGCGCAGCCGCCGCTTTACAAGGTGAAGCACGGCAAAAAAGAAGAGTACATCAAGGATGACAGCATCCTGTTCAAGCACCTGATGAAACAGGCTGCCAGCGAGATGACGGTGAAATCGACCTCGAGCAAAAAAACGTTTGAAGGCCGCGAGCTTTCAAAACTGCTGGAGGAAGTAGAAGAATACCAGCGCTACACGCAGCGCCTGACGCGCCGCCTGGGCAACGATATGACGCTGCTCAATGCGATGCTCGAAGCGATCGGCGGCCGCGACGGCGTGATGCGCAATAACAAGATCAAGCTGCGAAAAGTTTTTGAGAACCAGGAACTTATGGCGCAGATCGAGGGCACGATAGCCGAGGCCGGATATTCTACCGACCTCAGCAATGACGAAGAACACGGCTCGTGGGCGATCGTGGTCAAACCGGTTACGGGAACGCCGATCCGGCTGGATTGGAACCTGGCGAGCTATGTGGAATTCCAGAAAGCTGTCGAACTGAAATACGAACTCGAGGAAAAAATGCCTTCGCCCTTTACGGTGGGCGAAAACGGCAAAAGTTCCGAGATCGCTTCGCGTGAAGAGCTGCTGGAAATGATCCTCAGCACCGCGAAAAAAGATATGTCCATCCAGCGTTACAAAGGGTTGGGTGAAATGAATCCGGAACAGCTCTGGGAAACCACGATGAACCCGGAAAAACGCACGCTGCTGCAGGTGCATATCGAGGACGGGGTCGAAACCGACAATATCTTTACGGTGCTGATGGGCGATCAGGTCGAACCGCGGCGCAAGTTTATCGAAGACAACGCGCTTGATGTAAGAAACCTGGACGTTTAACGTTTTTCCATTTTGTTTCAAAAAGCCTGTCGGAAACGGCAGGCTTTTTATTTTAAAGAAAATTTCATCCCGCGCGTCTTTTTTGCCTAAAACCTCTCACTGTGGATTAGGAATCCCCCGTGCCAAACGGCCAGTAAAGTTTTAGGTAAGAAAGGTTAGAGAAATGAAACAGATAAGTAAAAAGAAAAGCCAGTTTTGGAAGCTGGCGGTCGTCGCGGTAATCGCGATGAGCTGGTCAGCCCTGTCGATCGTGCTGCATGTAGATGCGGGGGACACGCCGCCGATACTGGTTAGAAATGCTGTATTGGCATCCCCGACAGGCAGTGTAAATCCGCATGGAGAGGCGGAATATCAGCTTGATGCGAACGGCAACCGCGAGTTGGAAGTCGAGATCGAAGACGTGAATCTTCCTAACGGCAGAGTTTTGACCGCGTTTGTGAACAACAGCCCGGTGGGCACCATGATCCTTAGCCTGCAGCGGGGCAAGCTAAAACTGAAAACCGAAGACGGGCAGGCCGTACCGGTGATCGACGCGGGCGCGGCGGTAGACGTGCGCGACGGTGACACGGTTCTGGTTTCCGGAGCATTTAATGGCGGCCCTAATCCGACGCCAAGCCCTTCGGCATCGCCAACCGGATCGCCAACCGGATCGCCGACAGGCTCACCTACCGGGTCGCCGACCGGATCACCCAGCCCGAGTCCCAGCGCTTCACCGACAGGCTCGCCGACCGGGTCTCCGAGCCCGAGTCCGAGCGCATCGCCCAGCCCGTCACCGGGCGGAGAAAACGAGATTTACGCTATCCTTAGCGGACCGACAGTGGGCGGCATTTTGCCGCAGGGTTACGCCGCCTATGAGATTCACAGCAGCCGTACGGAACTTGAGATCCGGGTGAGCCGTGTGAGCCTTCCGGCGGGTACCGCGTTAAACGTTACGGTGCAGGGAACCGCGGTAGGTAATTTAATCCTGCAGAGCGGCGGCGAAGGCCGGTTACGGCTGCGCAGCGACCGCGGTGAAATAGTGCCGGTCGTGATTCCGGGCCATACCATCACCATGAAAAGCGGTGCGACGACGGTTCTCTCCGGCACGTTCGCGGGCAGCGGAACGCCCAGCCCGACACCGACCGGAACTCCGCAGGGACGCCGTTTTGAAGGCCACCTGGCAGGAATTCCGCCGGTCCCTGCCACCGGTAATAACGTCCCGCGCGGTGAAGTACAAATGGTCTTAAACGCAGCGGAAGACCAGGTTTCGATCACCGGTGAATACACCCACTTGACCAGCGCCCAGACGGGCGGACAGATCTTCTGCGATGTCGCGGGCAACACTTCCGTGATCTACAATTTCGGCGCGCTGGGCGGCACCGAGAGACACTTTACAGCGACGGCGGCGATCTCAACCTCGCAAGTTCAGATGCTGCGCGCGAATATGTGTTCCGCGATCTTCAATACCAGCGGAAATCCGAATGGTGAGATCCGCGGTTTGATCAGAAACGATTCGAGCGCGAGCGATTTCAACGGCGACGGCAGCAATGAAGTTTCGGTCTTTCGCCCGTCTAATTCGACCTGGTACACGGGTGAAGGCATGGGTTACTCCATGCAGGTTTTGGGACAGCCCGGAGATAAGCTAGTGTCAGGCGACTACGACGGTGACGGCCGAACCGACGCTGCTGTTTTCAGCAACGGCACCTGGACCATCAAGCGGAGTTCCGACGGCGGCCTTACGACCAGGCAATTCGGGCTGGCAGGCGATGTGCCGCTGCGCGGAGATTTTGACGGCGACGGTATCAACGACATCGCGGTCTATCGCGGCTCGAACGGCGCGTGGTATATCACCCGCAGCGGCGACAACGGTATCTCGATCTACCAATTCGGTTTGAATGGAGATACGCCGGTGCCGGCGGATTTTGATGGTGACGGCAAGACCGACCTGGCCGTGTTCCGTAATTCGAACGGCGCCTGGTATGTCTATCGCAGCTCGGACAATCAGATAGCCGCCCTCATCTTCGGACAAAACGGCGATACGCCGATAGCCGGAGATTTTAACGGCGATGCGCAGGCAGAAGTGGTGATCTATCGTCCGACTACCGGCGTTTGGTATGAGTATGATCTGACGAGGGGTACCTACCGCATCAATCCTTTTGGCATGGAAGGAGACATTCCGGTAGCCGCCGATTATGACGGCGACGGCAAGATGGACATCGCAGTCTTCCGGCCAAGCATGACCTACTGGTTCATCTGGAGAAGCAGCGACCTTAACTATGAATACCGGCAATTTGGGATTTCTACCGATATTCCTGTCGTAGGACGTTAGCGACTTCAGAACGAGGCCGGTTAAGTTTCATCAAGACGGCCTCAGTTTCACCGGCTCCGGCGCATAATAACCGCCGGAGCCTTTTTCGGGTAGTGTCCTAAAGCTGTGGTGTTGGCATCATTCGCAAGTAGATAAAAGATGATAGTTGATAACTGAAAGATTCGATCTATTCTCTATCAACTATCAGTTATCTCTATTCCGAATGACATTTCTCTTCTCAGTACCACAACTTTAGGACAACCTTCTTTGCGTGTTCTTGCGAAAACTTTCTCAAAGTGACATCATTTTGGTGTGAAGAGAGCGGGAAAAGTTCCTGCTTTAGCACGCGAAAGGAGTTGCCACGCTAATGCCGGCAGTCTTGGAAGGAATCAAACCCGTTGAAGATTATCTCGTAATGGATGAGAGCGAGATAGATGCCCGAATTGAATTTGCGCGAAAGGAATTAGGTCCGCGCCTGGTGATCTTGGGACATCATTACCAGCGTGACGATGTCATCAGCCATGCCGATCTTTTTGGCGATTCCTACCAGCTTTCGATAATGGCTTCACAAACCGATGCGGAATACATCGTTTTCTGCGGCGTGCATTTTATGGCCGAATCGGCCGACATTCTCGGCAAAGACCATCAGCATGTAATACTGCCGGATCTGGGCGCGGGCTGCTCGATGGCGGATATGGCCACGGTCGAGCAGGTCGAAGACGCTTGGGAACAGTTAAAAGATATCGGCGTGATCGGAAAATCAAAAGTAGCGCCGATCACCTATATGAATTCCACTGCCGCGATCAAGGCTTTTTGCGGCCGCAACGAAGGCTCGGTCTGCACCTCTTCAAATGCTATCCCGCTTTTCGACAAATATTTAAAAACGCATGACAAGCTGATGTTTTTCCCCGACCAGCACCTGGGGCGAAACACCGGCGCGAAATTCGGTATCCCTTTGGATAAAATGGCGCTCTGGGACCCGCATAAAGAATTGGGCGGTAATACTGAGGAAGAACTGCACAACGCGAAATTAATATTATGGCGCGGGCACTGTTCGGTGCATGGGCGTTTTAAACCGTGGCACGTCGACCAAGTGCGCAAAGACACACCGGGTATCAAAGTGCTGGTCCACCCGGAATGCGTTTATGAAGTTGCCGAACAATCCGACCTGAACGGTTCCACTTCGTTCATCATCAAAACCATTGAAGATGCCCCGGCAGGCTCAAAGTGGGCGGTCGGAACGGAAGTCAACCTGGTCAATCGCCTGGTCAAACGTTTTCCCGAGCAGCATATTCAATTGCTCGCGCCCGACCTGTGCATGTGCGCTACAATGTACCGCATCGCCCCGCAAAACCTGGCCTGGGCGCTGGATAATTTACTGGAAGGAAATATCGTCAACGAGATCGTGGTGGACGAAGAAACAAAACACTTCGCCAACGTCGCGCTGCGGCGGATGATCGATATGACGGAGAAGAAGTAATTAGTAATTGGTAGCAGGTAATCGGTAAAAACGTTTACCAGTTACTAATTACCCATTACCGATAACCATAATGGCCGAGATCGAAGACAAATTGCCCGATAACACAACGGGCAAATTTTATGTTGACTCCCAATGTATCGATTGCGATGTCTGCCGCGATACTGCGCCGAAAAATTTTATGCGCAACGATGAGAACGGTTATTCCTACGTTTATCACCAGCCCGCTACATCCGAAGAACTCGAGCTTTGCGAAGAGGCCAGGGAAGCCTGCCCGGTCGAAGCCATCGGCGAGGATGGTTAAATCGGAGCGCAGACTTTAGTCTGCATGTTAGTGCCGAATAAATTCGGCGCTCCTTCATGTCACAATTTATCCCGCGGCGGTGTAATACTCGTAAAGGCGAAAGTGTTTTTAAAATGTCGAGTATAAAAATTCTTGGTTTGTTGGGAATCTTATTCCTCTCTTTTATTCCTGTTAATTCTCAAACTCGCGGCTGCGGCCCATCCGGCGATCAGAAAGATCTCTCGCAATATAGCGGGCGTTTTCAATTACCAGACGGCTCGTTGTTAGTTCTCACCACGGCCCAGGGCGAGCTGACGGCGCGGCCGATCTTTTGGACGTCGATCCAGGTGCTGCAGAGAAAAGATGGCGACAAATTCGGCATCGAGGGGCGCGACGACCGCAAAATAGAATTTACCCGTGATGATAAAGGCTGTATCAATGCGGTCGTTATCGCAGGTTTCGGTGCGGACGGTACCTTTCCAAAAGCGGGCGAAGAAAAAACGCCGGTCGAGCTTTTGATGGAAGGCCTGGAGGGCGGCGCGGAAAAAGCCGCGCAGATGATGATCGCCGCGTATCCGAAAGAGCCCCGGAAAAGCGCCCTGCTGGCGGAATCTCTTTTGGATAAGCGGCCTTCGCAGAGCGCGTATGCCGTCAGGTACCTGGCCGAACTGGCAAAACAATTTCCTGGCGAGACGGCAGTTTACGCTGCGTTGGGGCAGGGCTATGTCAATACCGACAACCGCAAAGCCGCGCTCGAAAATTTCTGGAAAGCTCATAAACTGGATGCAAAAAATGAGACGGCCAAGGCGGCCCTAAGACGTCTGGGAACTCTGCAGCCGTCAGCCGAAGAACGCCGCGCGGGATGGCGGCTGCCTTTTTCGTTAGACAAAGTTTTTGCGCCGCCTACTGCCGCCGAGATAAAAGCGGCTGAAGCCGATTGGGCAAAACGCGATCTCGCGCCAAAAGATGTTCAGGAAGTAACGACCGGCGAGATCGACCTGGGGCAAACAAAAGCTAAGGTGCGGATAATTTCGCATACGGTGCACGGTTTTAAACATTACGGCGCGATCATCATTCCGGCGGGGACGGAAAATGGTTCGTCCCCGGTAATTCTCGATCTCAAGGGCGTGTCGCCGGATTTCTTTCCGCTTAATTTAGGGCGCTTGATGTCGCCGAGAATTTTGGGTGACAAACAAGGTAGCTTCATCTATGTCGTGCCTTCTTTCCGCGGCGAAGTCTTGCAGTTTGGCGGCAAAGAATACAAGTCAGAAGGCGACCCGACCGATTCATGGGACGGCGCGACGGATGACGCGCTGGCATTTCTGAATGTCGCACTGAGCATTACCGCACAGGCGGATAGATCGCGCATTGCCGCTTTCGGTAAAAGCCGCGGCGGGGCGCTGGCGATGCTGGCCGGAATTCGCGATTCGCGGATCAAGCGGGTCGTGAGCTGGTCAGGGCCGGCGGATTTTTTCAAGCTGATGGGTGAGGGCGGCTGGCGGCAGAAAGAAGTTGTTTCCGAAGCGCTGCTTCACCGCGCCAAGCCGGAAGATGACGGCGGGCAATTCGTCGCGACATTTTTGGCGAAAGCGGTCGAAGGCAAGAAAACTCCGGCTGAAGTGCGGCGGCTGATGATCCAAAGTTCGGCGTTGTATTTTGCCGGTCGGCTGCCGCAGACCCAGGCTTATTACGGTGTGGAAGACGGGATGGTGCCGGTCAGGAACGGGCGCGCCTTGGAGAATGCGGCAAAGAGTATGGGCAATGTGACCGTGTTTTATCATCAGGCTGCCGGGCACGACCTGAATACGAAATTGGCCGCGCCGGAGACGAAAAAGTTTTTGCTGGAACTGCTGAAGTCAGAACCGGGAAACGAAGTGACCGGCAGCATAAAACAGTAACCCTCCGGATGCACCACCCCTCCTCGACAAGGAGGGGAGTTTAAGAGGCACAATAAATTGTGCGCTCCCAACGAATATCAAAATCCCGCATCCAGCAAAGCGGCTTCGCCCAGGAGCTTAACGATCGCGCGTTCATCGATCTGTTTCAGCGAGCGATATATACGATAAAACACGACGGTGTTTGTTCCATGAGTAAGATACCGGTCCACGTCTTCGAGGCGGTAGCCCTGGCTAAATCCGAGCAGAACACCCGTCTTGATGCCGCCGCGCGGAACGGCAGCCGGCCAGATCATGCAAATGCGGCGTTTGCCGTAGTAATAGGGAACGTTATACGCGAGCCGCTCGACGCAATAGGGCGGAATATTGTCGAGCACGATCTGCCGCAGTACGTCCACGATCTCACGCTGATCTTCGGGCAGGAAGTCCCAAAATTCGCCCATCGACCGAAATTTTGGCAAACCGTATGGCATATTAGTTCTGGCTTCGTTATTGATCGGCGAGGATAAATTTGCGCGAATTATCGACCTGGCCTTTTTCATTCACAAAGACGAGTTCTTCTTCACCTTTTTTCCGATCGATCGAATAAAGCCATTTGGTCGCCAGGCTGAATGGCCGGGGCGGCATCATATCGTCCAGCATCGGCAGTTTGACCGAGCTGTCCTGAATTTCAGCCAGGATGTAATTGTCGTGACAATAGGTTTCTTTGATCCGGCGAGCGATCCTGGTCAGATCTTCCCGGTTAAATTTATTCGGTTTGGCCTTGACCGTAAGAAAAAGAATATCCCTCTGATCGACGCGTGAGTAGCTTGCGTATTTCAGTTTAAATTTTCCGCCGGTGTTATCCGGGACATTACATTTTTGCGGAGTTTGAGCCGATAAATTTAGTGCGGCGCTCACCATCAAAACTATAGCGAAAAACAGATATTTCATCAGACCACCTTCTACATACGAATATTTCATAGATGCAGGAAATAATAAAATGGCAGCTTTGCGTGACAAAAACTTGATTGCGTGAGCAATGATTTGCCGTTCCGGAAACAAGCTTAAAACAATGTATCGGCTTTGCCTCTAAAGCCCGGACGTCTGATAATTTGTTTCATCTTTGTTTCATTTCGGGTGAGCCAAAGTGAATGACCTGAAACGTTTTTGCAACGCGGTTTTGGGAGTTTTGGAATTCAAAGAGCGGCAGTCGAGTGACGGCGGAAGACTGGCGGCTAGAGAATATCCGAAGAAGCATTAAAGGTGAAGAGCGGTTTTTGTCCGATCGGGAATTTTTGTGTTATTTGCGGCAAAAAAGACTCGAAACCGCTGACATCATACTAAACAGACGAAAGAAAATTTTCTCCACAAAGGCACCGCAGAACACAAATCGATCACCCGTACCCAAAGTTTCAAATGTTTCACATTTTTAAGAATAGGCATGTGAACTGGGAGCGCCGGCCGGTTCTGTCAGTAGCGTCTGCGTTAGCAGATGCGTAAAAGCCGCAAGCAACGCACTTGCTGACACAAGCGCTACTGACATGAGCGCGACCAAGCCGCGCTTTGCCGGCAGGATGCCGGCGCTCCCAGGTTTACTGCATTTTTAAACTAAACCAAAACCTTTATCCAGCCGTCTTCGACCACAACATTGTAATGCTCGATGGTGCAGTGTTTGTCGGTAAAGCATTCGCCGCTGCGGACGTCGAAGCGATAGCCGTGCAGGTCGCATTCGACGATATTTCCGTAAAGCCTGGAATCGGCCAGCGGGTAGCCTTTGTGAGGGCAAAAATTCTCCACGGCGTAAAATTCACCGCCGACATTAAAGAGCGCCAGTTCGCTGCCGTCTTTTAACTGGACGGTCGCGCCGCGCCCGGGCGGAACGGCCTCAGCCTTGCCGATAGTGACCAATTTTCCCTCGCGCTGAGGCTGCCGTTTGTTCTGGTAAACCTTTCCCATACTTTTAAAAAAGGGTAACAAAGCGCTCTTTCCACTGCAAACTTGCTTTAGTTTTCGGATAAAAGCAAAATATAGCTATTGCAAAAGTTAGGTGAGCACTTAGATGCCGGAAAACGAAAAAAACAGAGCCGAAGTGTCAACCGGTGCCAGGCGCCGGTGCCGCGATATTATGACCAGCAGCGTGACCACCGCCGCGCCGGGAATGACCCTGCGCGAAGTGGCGGCGCTGCTGCGCGACACTGATGTCGGCGCGCTGCCGGTCGTAAAAGAGAACCGGTTGGTGGGGATCATTACCGACCGTGACATCGTCGTCCGCGCCGTGGCCGAAGGAAAAGATACCAACACCGTAACCGCCGCCGAGGTGATGACCGCGGAAGTTTTTTCGGCTGCGCCGGAGACCTTTGTTTTTGAAGTGATCCGGGTGATGGGCGATAAGCAGATCCGGCGTATCCCGGTGATAAATGCAGCGGGTGAACTTTGCGGCATGATCGCAATGGCGGACATCGCGCTGGAAATGGAAGATGAGCGCGAGATCGCCGAAACTCTGGAAGATATCTCGAGTGGCGCAGCGTTCTGGAGAAAGAGTTAGTAGAGGTTAGAGGTCAGAGGTTAGAAGCCAGTGAAATCAGTGAAGCTTACTAGCCTCCAGCATCTAACCTCTAGCATCTGAATTATGGCAAGATCGACCAATCGATACTTTCACTTTCTGGCTTCGGCAAAGGACGCTAAGCCTTCGGGCAAGCTCTGGTACCCGGCGGCGGACGTTTACCGCACGCCGGAAGGCTGGATAGTAAAGGTTGAACTGGCCGGAGTTTCGGCGGAAGACCTCGAGATCGATATCGAGGGAAACATTCTTTATATTGCCGGCACGCGCCGCGACCGAACCTGCGCCGTCGGTATGTCGTATCAACAGATGGAGATCACTTACAGCCGTTTTGAAAAAACGCTGCGGTTTCCCGCGTCGATCGATGGCGCGCGCGTTGAACATAATTATCAGGACGGGCTGCTTTTGATATACCTGCGCAAGGCCTAAAGCAGGCATCTAAAAACCAGGAAGCCCGAATCAAGGGGTTTAAGTTATGGCGGAACAAAATACAATTCAGGCAGGGCCGGCGCCAAAATCGGAAAACGAGGAGCCGGCTAAGCAATTGCCAAAGCAATTTGAGATAGCGATACTGCCGCTGCAGAACACCACGCTTTTTCCGGGCACGGTAGTGCCGCTGGCGGTAGGCCGCGCGCGCTCGATCGCGGCAGTGGAATTTGCTTTAGGTACGGAAGAAAAACTCATCTGCTGTATCACCGCTAAATCTTCGGATGTGACGGGGGCGGATGCGCTGCCCAAGGACCTCTATGAAGTAGGCACGCTGGTGAACATCAAGAGAATGATGCGCGCCGAAGACGCGATGCAGTTGATCACCCAGGGCGTCGAGCGCGTCAAGATTTTGTGGTGGACACAGGAACAGCCTTTCTTAAAAGCGATGGTCGAGGAAATGGCGCCGCTGACCGTTTCCGACCCGGAAGAGGTCGAAGCATTAAAACGAAATGTGCAGGGTTTGATCCAGCGCGCGCTGGCCATGCTGCCGCAGGTGCCGCAGGAGATCCGCTCGGCGGTGATGATGGCGACCGACCCGGAACAGATCGCTTATTTTCTCGGCTCGGTAATGGACCTCGGGGTCGAGCTTGAGCAGAAGATGCTTGAAGCAGCGACTGTCGATGAATTGCTGCAGCACGCTCACCGCGCATTATCGCGCGAAGTAGAGATCATGGAGATCCGCACCAAGATCGCCAACGAAGCGCAAACCGAGATAGATAAATCGCAACGAGATTACGTGCTGCGCCAGCAGATGAAAGCCATCCAGAAAGAGCTCGGCGAAGAGGACGGCGAAAAAGCCGAAGCAGGGCAGTTGCGCGAGCGCCTGGAAAAAGCCGATCTGCCGGACGACGTGCGCAAAGAAGCCGAACGCGAACTGCGCCGGATGGAACAGCTTCCGCAGGCCGCGCCGGATTACAACGTCATCCGCACCTACCTGGAATATGTGCTGGAATTGCCGTGGCGAAAATCGAGCGAGGAAAAGCTTGATCTTAACGAAGCACGCAAAATTCTGGACGAAGATCATTACGGGCTGGAAGACATCAAGGAACGCATCCTGGAATCGCTGGCAGTTGTGAAACTGCGGCCAGATTCAAAAAGCCCGATCCTGCTTTTTGTCGGCCCGCCGGGAGTGGGTAAGACGAGCCTGGGACGCTCGATAGCGCGCGCTTTGGGACGCGAATTCGAACGAATGAGCCTGGGCGGAATGCGAGATGAGGCGGAACTCCGTGGCCATCGCCGCACCTATATCGGCGCGATGCCGGGCCGCGTGATCCAATCGCTGCGGCGCGTCGCGGTCAATAATCCCGTGCTGATGCTGGACGAGATCGATAAGCTCGGCAACGATTACCGCGGCGATCCATCGGCGGCGCTGCTGGAAATTTTAGACCCGGCGCAGAACAATACTTTTCGCGACAACTATCTGGATCTGCCGTTCGACCTGTCGAAGGTTTTCTTTATCGCGACCGCGAACCAACTGGGGCCGATCCCGATGCCGCTGCGCGACCGGATGGAAATAATTTACCTGCCCGGCTACAGCGACCGCGAAAAACTGCACATCGCGAAACAGTATCTGGTGCCGCGCCAGACAAAAGAAAACGGCCTCAAGGAAGAACAATTTGCGATCACGGACGAATCGATCAACCTGCTGACCGCACGCTATACGCGTGAAGCCGGCGTCCGCCAACTGGAAAGGACGATCGGAAATCTCGCGCGCAAGGTGGCGCTCAAAGTGGCGCAGGGCTCCGAAGAAAAAGAAACCATCACGCCGGAATCGGTCGCGAAATATCTTGGCCCGCCGCATTTTTATCCCGAAGAAGCACGCGAAGAACTGCCGGCCGGTGTAGCGACGGGCATGGCCTGGACTGAGATGGGCGGTGAAGTTTTGTTCATCGAAGCGACACTGCTTCCGGGCGGCGGCGGGTTGACCCTGACCGGGCAGCTCGGCGAGGTGATGAAAGAATCGGCGCAGGCGGCGCGCAGCTATCTCTGGTCGCACTCGGCGGAATTCGGCATCGATCCGGAGATGATGAGGGAAAACGGTGTCCACGTGCATGTGCCGGCCGGAGCGATCCCGAAAGACGGCCCTTCGGCCGGGGTGACGATGACCTCCGCGCTGGCGTCGCTTTATACGGGAAGAAAAGTGCGCTCGGATACGGCGATGACGGGTGAGATCACGCTCTCCGGGCTGGTGTTTCCCGTGGGGGGAATAAAGGAAAAAGTGCTCGCCGCGCACCGCGCCGGCATCAAGCGCATCATCCTGCCCAAGAAGAACGAGGCCGACGCCGGAGAAATACCAGAAGACGTCCGCAAAGAGCTGGAGATCATCCCCGTTACCAAGATCAACGAGGTCATCAAAGCGGCGCTCGAACCGGAGTCTTCCGCCTCTTCGAACGGAGGCAATTATTCCGTTCAGGTGGACGCCAGTCAGGACGGCGTGAGCGAGCCTCTGATCGCAAAGGAGAGTTAAAAAAAGGTGAGCAGTTTTTGCTCACCTTTTTTTCAATCCACGGAACCTACTTCAGACTTAATTACCGCAATCACGAGAACGCGGACCGGGTGGAAAGCTCGCGCAATTTCCTATTCCTTTTAGCTCTTTCTGCGCTGACGGCTTGAGCATATACAGGAAGCTGAAAAACTTCATTAGCCACGAGGGCGGCTCCGCCGTGAAGAGTTTCTGCATTTCCTCGGTTGTCGGCATGCCCGCCAAATGAAGTATGCTCGGAAGATTGTCCACCCATCCAACCTCCTCAGAATACCCGACACCCACCTTCTCATTGTTAGCATCGTAAAGGCGGGTTGCGGCTTCGACATAGAGCGATCCCTGGCTAAAGAAAAGCCCCTGGGCGTCGTCGGTGATCGGCTTCGCATGGAAATTGCGCAGCCGCTCCGGAACCACTTTTTCCGTCAGGGCAAAAGTCCAGCCGTGCGGCACCCAGGTCGATGCGGCCTGATATTTCTCCGGGTTTGGCGAGTGCGTGGTTTTGCGCCAATCGGTCACGGTCAATAACCCCGAAATATTGAAAGCCGTCCCATAGGGGTCCATGTACTTGCCGATCACTGGAACAGCCGGCATGGCGGGGGGAGTTGGTCCGGTTTGGTGAATATATTTTACGCTGTCTGCTGTATGCACAGAGTTAAGCGTCATCGCGTAACCGCCGTCGAAATTCATCACGAAGAAATCCCATCCCGGCGGGGCCTGCGGGTTAAGGTTAGCGGTCGCACGCGTCGAAGCAAAACGCGGGAGGCCGCTCGGCGCCATTCCCGATCCCCACTGGTGGTCAAACCAGAAAGTGCCGCTTTTGAGAGGGATGCTGTCTTTAATGGGAGTGGTCCCGGAACTAATTGAAAGGCTGCTCTTCTTCGCCTCCAGCACGATGCCCGGGATCGAGTAATAACGAGTGCCCATCCCGGCAACGAGCGGCACGGCGCCGTCCATCCCCTGCAGCAAATAGCCGCGCCCGGAGCTAAAAGTGAGATCGATCGCGATGTCGGTTGGCACCGGCTGCCCGAGATCCGTTCCCTTTGCCTGCAGGCGTATCGGAAACAGATCCTCACCGGTTGATTCGGCGGAGCAGTTGTCGGCCGTGAGATAGAATTTATCCGAAACGCCGACATTGCCGGAAGTTCCCGCGGTGACCGTGGGATCGACCTGGTAAAACGGTCCGCCCTCGACCGAAACCGCAAGCTGTACATCAACGATCTGATTCTCTACTTCAGTGAGCCCGAATTTTTTCGCGATCGGAGGAGGCAGCAGCGCATAATGGAACAGCATGCAGAGAATGCCATACTCCTTGTCGTTTTCATCTAAACATGTCCCGGCGAAGTAATACCAGCCGACCTGTGACGTAACGTCAATGGCGTTAACCGACGGGAACTGCAGTTCGGCGGTCAGCGGCATGTCAGGGTAGAGACGCGCGGCGTCTTTTCCCAGAAGCATTGTCATCGCATACGCCTGGTGCGGTGTCAGCGACTGCGCATACTTTATAAGAGTCTGATAGCGCGTAGTGTAGCTGGGAAGAAAACTGTAGGGATTATCGATCATATCCTGCAGCCGGTATCGCATCCTTTCACCAAAAGCCGCATCGCTATTGGGATCAGTGCCGCCGGCCTTTTGATCGGCAAGAGCCTGTTCCGTGCTCATACTCATAAAATTTTATCTCCTCCGGGAATTAGGGTAACTCCGGCTTTAAATAATTGTTAACTTGAGAGTAAATTTAGGACTTCTTTTGTTTCTCGCGGTGGAAAGCCTGAAAGCTTCCCCTTTTGCGCGGGAGCATTTCGAGCGCTCAGAACCTTCTCTCCAAAAACAAACGGAAATTTACGTGGATTAGTAGGTCGAAAGTAATCCAATTAGCTGCAAAAAGCAATAAATTCCTGTCGGAATAATGCGGTAAGTTTGCGGCGCGGGGGAACTCTTTACAGGCTGGGGTCCCTTGCGCCGGGAGATTTTACTCCAGACGCAAAGACGCAAAAGTAAATCGACAATTTTTTAACGCAGCATAAAAAACGTATCGGCAAAGAATTATTTGCGTAAACAGGAGATTTTCCGGTGTTTGCAGTAGAAAAATGCATTTTATTCTTGTATTCTAATTTGCTTGGCAGTTTGTTTAAAATTTTGATTATTCGGCTCATGGTGAGCGGCAATTTTACAGATCGATAGCCATATTGAAATGCAATTATAGAAACGGATATTATTAGATGGCCTTTCCAAAATCGTTATTTAGCTTATTTTCCAGTGATTTAGCAATAGACTTAGGCACGGCAAACACGCTCGTTTACGCCAAAGGGCGCGGTATCGTCGTCAGCGAACCCTCGATCGTAGCTATCAACAAGATCACCAACCAGGTCGAAGCGGTCGGCCGCGACGCCAAAGAGATGCTCGGACGCACGCCCGGCAACATTGTCGCCATTCGCCCGATGAAAGACGGCGTCATCGCCAATTTCGAAGTGACAGAGAAAATGCTCCAGCACTTTATCCGCAAAGCGCACAACGGAAAATCATGGGTACGCCCGCGCGTGGTGATCGGAATTCCTTCGGAGATCACCCAGGTCGAGCGCCGCGCAGTCGAAGATTCGGCTTACCGAGCCAAGGCGTCGGAAGTCTACCTGGTCGAAGAGGCCATGGCGGCCGCCATCGGCGCCGGTCTGCCAATCACTGAACCGCACGGCAACATGGTGGTCGATATCGGCGGCGGAACGACCGACATCGCGGTCATCTCGCTTTCGGGTATCGTCTATTCGCGCGCCGTCCGCGTGGCGGGCAACGAGATGGACGAAGCCATCACCCAGTACATCAAGCGCAAGTACAATCTGCTGATCGGCGAACGTACCGCCGAAGCGATCAAGATCGCGCTCGGCTCGGCTTATCCGCTCGATGAACCGCTCTCGATGGAAGTTCGCGGGCGCAACCTGATCGAGGGGATCCCCAAAACGGTCAACATTACCGACGAGGAAGTGCGCGAAGCACTGTCGGATTCGGTGGCGACGATCGTCAATGCCGTGCGCGTCGCGCTCGAGCGCACCCCGCCTGAGCTTTCGGCGGACATCGTCGAACGCGGTATCGTGCTGACCGGCGGCGGCGCCCTGCTGAAAAATCTTGACAAGCGGCTGATGGTGGAAACCGGGCTGCCGGTCGTGCTGGCCGACGATCCGCTCTCGGCGGTGGTGCTCGGCACCGGGAAAATGCTTTCGGATTTCGACCTGCTCAAACGTGTGAAGTGGGACAATTCGATGATCACCGGAACCTAAGGAAAAGGGAATTAGGAAACCGGAACCTGGGGAAATAGGAAATTAGAGGAACAGGAAACCGGGAAATTAGGGAACCGGGAAATTAGGGAACCGGAATAAATAACCGGGATAAAGAAATAGTTTGAAAAAAGGAAAAGCTCTTAAGCAGTATTCGCTTTTTCAATGGTTGAACGAAGTCAGAAAGACGTCTGGAAATTAACGCCCTGGGTGCTGGCCGCCTTATTGCTGCTTAATTTTGTCTTTATGGCGTTCAACGCCCGCAACCCGGACGGGGAAATGGTCGTCCGGATCTGGTCGCAGGCGCTGGCGGTTTTCGTTCAATCTCCCGTTGCCAGCCTTAAGTCCGCGGTCGGCGGATTTTTTGAATCCTTCTCAAATATGCGCACAGCGGTCACGGAAAACGACCAGCTCCGCGAGCGCGTAATGCAGCTCGAAGGCGAGGTCCGTGAATCCGAAACGCTGACCGCCGAAAACGAGCGGTTAAAATCTCTTCTCAATTTTCAAAACGAATCGAAATACAAGATCCTGCCCGCGCGGGTGATCGCGCGCGACCCTTCGACGTGGTTCGATATGGCGACGATCAACCGCGGCAGCCTCGACGGCGTCAAGCTGAACATGCCGGTGGTGACCAATGAAGGCCTGGCGGGACGCGTGGTCGCGGTCAGCCCGGTGACGGCGCAATTTATTCTTTTGCCGGATGAAAAAGCAGCGGCGGCGGCGGTCATCGGTGAACTCAGCAGTTCCAACGCGCTGGGTGTGATCCGCGGCACGGGTGAAAAAGGCGTGCTCGAGATGCGCTATGTGCCGGGTTACGAAAAGGTCGAGGTCGGAGACACGGTTTTCACCAGCGGCCAGGACAGCATTTTCCCGCCGGGCCTCAAGATCGGAGAGATCGTCGAGGTCCGCTCGGGCTCGGCGACGGTCCCGCACGTTATTTATATCCGCCCGACCGTCAGAATGAGCGCGCTGAGCGAAGTGGCCGTGCTGCTTTACCAGGCGCCGCCGCGGCCAAAGCCGGACCAGGCCCTGCCCAACGTAAATACCAATACCAACTCTATTGGGGGAGGCGCTAAGAAATAATGCAGGGTCTAAAGATCACAGTCGCCTTGATCATTTCCATCCTGCTGCAGTGGACGCTGCGGGGTGTGTACCCGCCGCTGGGTTATGTGGACTTTCCCCTGATAGTGGTGGTCTATGCCGCGCTGCAGCGCGACACGATCAAGGCGCTGCTTTTCGCCACCATTTCCGGCCTCGCGATCGACGCCTTAAGCGGCGGGCTGCTGGGCGCTTCGGGTTTCTCAAAAACGCTGACCGTCTTTATCGTTTCGGAACTGGCGCGCAGGGTCTTTCTGGACAACCTTTTACTGCGTATTCCCGTCATAGCGGGTGCTTCAGTGTTGGAAGATCTGATCTATTACGGAATGCATCGTTTGATGGGACAGACGCCGGATGTCCCGGTCGTTGAAACGATAGCCTACACGCTGATCGGCACGACCATCGCCGGCACACTGTTTTTCTTTTTACTCGAAAACACTTTTTCGGCCGGAACAAAACCACGCCGCGGCAGCAGCACCAAAGAATATTTTCCGCGCCGCCAGGGCCGCCGGCGAAATCCGATCAAGCTGGGGAGACGATAGTTTGGGTCGTGAGAAAATATGAAATTTGAAGATTTCTCGCAAAACTTAGGCATCCGGATCGCCACTATCCAAACGATCGCCGTTATTTTACTGACGGTGCTCGGCGTCAGGCTTTATTTCCTTCAGATCGTCAAAGGAGATTACTACTCCGGCAAGGCCGAAAATCAGCGCATTCGCAAGATCCGCCTACCCGCGCCGCGAGGGGCCATTTTTGACCGCAACGGTAAACTGCTGGTCGATTCCCGTTCGACCTACAATGTCACTCTAGCCCGCGAGCCGATAAAAGAGATCAATCCGAACGACCGCATCGATATCTATGCCGAAGCTCTGGGCATGGATAAACAGTATTTGCTGGAACGCCTCAACCTGATCAGAAAGCAGAACGAATTTGAGACGATGGTGCTCAAAGAGAATGCGACGATCCAGGACATAACCTGGGTCGAGGCCCATTCGCTCGAGTACCCGGAACTGCAGATACAGCAGACGCCGCAGCGCCGCTACCCGTTGGGAACGACTCTGGCCCACGTGCTCGGGTATGTCGGCGAGATCAATCCGGCGCAGTTGGAAAAGCAAGAGTATGAGAACCTGGCGCCCGGCGATGTCATCGGCAAAGGCGGCCTTGAGCAGTATTACGATAAAGTTTTGCGCGGCAAGGACGGCTATAAAAAAGTAGTGGTCGATAGCCGCGGACGCGTCAAGGAAGAAATAGAGGTCGTCGAACCGCAAGCCGGACAGGATATGGTCACCACTATCGACCTTGACCTGCAGTTAGCGGCCGAAGAAAGCCTGGCCAAATCCGTCACCAAGCGCGGAGCGATCGTGGTCATGGACCCCAACAACGGGGAACTTATGGCGATGGCCTCAGCGCCTACCTTCGACCCTAACGTCTTTGTCAGCGGCGGCACCACCGCGGAGGGACGCCGGGCGATAGCGAAATATTATACCGATCCGGACAAGCCTCTGCTCAATCGCGCGATCCAGGGACGTTATCATCCCGGTTCCACCTGGAAGATCCCGGAAACAGTGGCGGGTTTTCAACAAGGGGTGATCACCGTCGAACACTCGAACCTGGTTTGCGGCGGCGGTATCACCATCGGAAACAAACACACGCGCTGTATGGGCAATCACGGAAGCCCGGCCGTGCCTTATGCCATCACCAAATCCTGTGACGGATACTATTATCGCCTCGGCTTAAAAATGGGCATCGAGGGAATGGTCAAGATGGCCGAGATGTTCGAGTTTGATAAAACGACGGGCATCGACCTGCCGAATGAAAAAGCTACCCGTACGCCGAAGTATTACCGCGCGATGATAGAAAAGCGCGATGGCCGGTGGCCCGATATCGAATCGGTTTTTGCATCGATCGGGCAGGTGACGGTCGAAGCCACGCCCATCGCGATGATCCGCGCCATTTCCAGTGTCGGGGTTCACGGCCAAATGTTCGTGCCTCATTTTCTGAAAGAATTCAGAGCCATCGGCGCGGTGGGCGACACCGATTCGCCTGACTTTGTCCCGGAGCGCCCGAGTATTCTGTTCGATCATCCGGAACCGAAGATCATCGAGATGACGCCGGCGCAAGACAAGATGATACTCGACGGCATGTGGGGTGTGGTAAATAACGGCGGAACCGCGGCGTCCATCCGCATCGCCGATTTCCCGCTGGCAGGAAAAACGGGAACAGCCCAGGTGGCCGCACTGGGAAAAGATACCGGAAAAAATAAAGACCACTCGTGGTTTGTCTCTTTCGGGCCCGCTTACAAACCGGAGCTCGCCGTGATAGGACTGATCGAAAACGCCGGATTCGGCGCTTCGCATGCCGGCCCGGCGGTAAGAGGAGTTTGGGATGCGTACCTTTTAAAGCGGCAGGGGCCGCCGGTGGAAAATGGTCCTCAACAAGTGGCGATGAAGTAGGAAAGTAGAAAGTAGGGAAAGTAAGGAAAGAAGGGAAAATAAAGGAAATTAAAGAAGAAGGAAAAGAAGAAGCAAAAGCAGAAAGCAGTAGGCGAGCAAGTAAGTAAAGAAGTAAGGTATTTATGGCGGCAGTACTAGAAAAACCACAGTTAAAAAGTTTCCGCGATTTCGATTGGGCACTGGCGCTGCTGGCGATCGCGATCGTGTCTTTCGGTGTCTGGCAGATCTACAACGCCCAGCCGGACGAAACTTACTGGCAGAAACAGATAATCGGGCTTTTTATCGCACTGGCCGCGCTGCTTACCGTTTCCTTTATCGACTACCGCCGGCTGATCGATGCCGCACCGGTTTTTTACGCGATCGGAATTTTGCTCCTGGTAATGGTACTGATACCGGGCATCGGGATGAAAGTAAAAGGGCAGCAAAACTGGATCCGGGTACCTGTCATCGGACAGTTCCAGCCGTCGGAATTCGTCAAGATACCGGTCATCCTGCTGCTGGCGAAATATTTCGGCGGGCGCAAGGCCAAGGTTTTGAGCCTGAAAGAGATCATCATAGGTTTCGGCATTATGGCCTTGCCGTTGGGATTGATCCTGCTCGAACCGGACGTAGGTCAGGCGATAACTTATTTCCCCATCCTGGCGGTAGTTTTCTTTCTCTCCGGCATAAAGATCCGGTACGTAATGCTGGCGACCGTGGCGATAGTGGTTTTGACGCCGGTGGCCTACATCGTGGGTGTTAATACCGGCAAGATCAAACCTTATCAACAGGAGCGCATCAAGGTAATTTTCGACCCGGAAAATGTCGATCCGAAAGGATACGGCTATCACACGGTGCAGTCTATGGTGACCGTGGGCAAGGGCGGGCTGGCCGGTTCCAGCACGGAAGCGGAATATTCACAGAGCGCGCTGAAATTTCTGCCGGAACCGCACACGGACTTTATTTTTGCCGTAACTGCTGAACACACAGGGTTTATCGGCTGCATATCGCTCCTGTTCGCGTACCTGCTACTGCTTTCGAGGCTTATTTCGGGCGCGCGGCAAGCTCCCGACCGGGAAGGAATGCTTGTTATAATGTCTATTGCCGGAGCGATGGCGTTCCAGATATTTATGAACGTCGGGATGGCACTGGGCTTTCTGCCGGTCATCGGCGTTCCGCTGCCGATGATGAGCGCCGGGCTATCGTCGGTGCTGGCAACTTTTATAGTGATAGGTTTTGTAATTAGTGTTAAAATGCGACGCTTTGTTAATTAGCGACTTAAGACAGGGCACAGGTTACGCGACGTTTTCGGAGGTTTCAAAGCAATGGCAAATGGGGCAAGAAACGGTTTGAACGGTAAGGGAAAACAGATCCACTCATTACCGGCAAAGAATAAAGGATGGCTGGGTTTTGTCTGGCTGCCGATGGGGCTTTTACTGGCGCTTTCAGCCGGGGGCTTAACGGGCGTCATCGTTTCCTATTACTTTAATAATTCCCGCTATACTACCGAAGTTTCCGCACTCGCTCATTATCGCCCGAGCACGGTCACCAAAATTTACGCCAGCGATAACGAAACCGTGATCGGCGAGTTTGCCATCCAAAAACGAATTCCGATCAAGGAAAAAGATATCCCGCCGAAGGTAGAAGAAGCGCTACTGGCGGTGGAAGACGTGCGTTTTTATAATCACATCGGGATCGATCCCTATCGTATGCTGGGCGTCATTTATAAATACTTCACCGGCGGCCGGACCGAAGGCGCGTCAACACTGACTCAGCAGCTCGCGCGCGGATTGTTTCTTTCCAACGAGCAAACTTTCAGCCGCAAGTATAACGAGTGGATGCTCTCGCTTCAGATCGAACGCTTTTACACTAAGCGCCAGATCCTGGAGATGTATATGAACCACATCTTCATGGGAGCAAACTCATACGGTTTTGAGGCGGCATCACAGACGTACTTTAAAAAGTCTCTGAAAGATCTGAGCCTCGAAGAAGCCGCGCTGCTGGCGGCCATTCCAAAGTCAGGCAGCGAATACGCGCCGACGCGGAACATGGATAAGGCGCTTGAGCGCCGCAATCTGGTCCTCGATCAGATGGCAAAGTACAACAAGATCAGCCAGGCCGAAGCCGATACTGCCAAAGCAAAACCGATCAAACTTGTCGATACGGCCTATTATCAATCGCAGCCGAAATCGTCCGTGACCGATTACCCGGTCGAAGAGATCCGCAAATATCTGGAAGACAAATACACCACACGCGTGGCGCAGGGCGGGCTGCAGGTTTATACGACCATCGACGTCGATGCGCAGAAGCTGGCGACCAAAGCCGTGCGCGAACGCCTGCGTTCTTACGACAAAGGACAGCGCTGGCGTTCCGAATACCAGAATATCCTGGTAGATGACGATAACAATCCGATCACCGATCCGAAGGCGATCCAGTCGAAGATGAGCATTTACAAGCATCCCGATTGGTACGGCGATGATTACGAAACGGATGATTATGTAAAAGGTTTGGTGACCAAGGTCGACACCGGAAAGAATGAGGCCGAAGTGCGTTTCGGCAGATTTAAAGCAATTGTCCACTCCGGCGATATGGGGCGCAGCGGCAAAACGCCGGCGCAGGAATTAAAGGTTGGACAACTTCCGGAATTCCACGTCAAAAATGTAGACGCTGAAAATAAAACTTTGGAAGTGGAACTGTCGCAGGTCCCCGAGGTTGAAGCGGCGATCATCTGTATCAACGCCCACACGGGTGAGATCGTGGCGGAGGTCGGCGGGTATGATTTTGCCACCAGCAAGTTCAATACGGCCACACAAGCGTTGCGGCAGACGGGCTCAGCCTACAAACCCTTCATCTATACTGCGGCGGTCGAGTGGGGAATGACGCCGGATATGCTGGTCAGCGGCGCTCCGATCAAAAAAGGCGGCTGGCAGCCGCACAACTACGACGGTTCTTTGAGCCATCCGAATGTGCCGATGAAGATCGCGCTGGCAAAATCTTATAACCTGGCGGCGGTCCACCTGCTGGAAATGGTGGGCGTTCAGACGGGCGTGCAGATGGTGCGCAGGTTTGGCATCACTAATCCGATGGTCCCGGCGCTGCCGTCGGCGCTCGGCGCGTCGGAAGCTTCGCTGATAGATATGGTGTCGGCTTACTCGGCTTTCCCTAACAAAGGGATCCGCGTACAGCCCCATCTGATCAAGAAAGTTTTAAATCGCGACGGCACGACCCTAGAGGAATGGGAAAAGACCACTTATAAAGTGACCAGCGAATACGCGGCGCTGACGATGGTCGAGATGATGCGCGGCGTGACGGCAGGCGGCGGAACGGCTTCTTCAGCGAGCGCGGGCGGGCAGCCGCTGGCAGGCAAGACCGGTACCGTGAACGACCATACCGATGTCTGGTTCATCGGTTATACGCCGACCTATGTGACCGGCGTATGGATGGGTAACCCCGCCAGAAAAGAATCGCTCGGCGGAAACATGACGGGCGGCCATGGCGCGGTGCCTTTCTTTAACGCTTTCATGGTGCCGTTTATGAAGGACAAGCCGCGCGAGAGCTTCCAGGGCCCGCCGCCGATGCCTTCTGACGTCAGAGCGATGCAGGACCAGCGCAAACGCGAGGAGCTGGAAAAACTCGAGAAAGCGGAATTGGCCGGTAAGGCTATCGATTCTACTTACACGGGCGATAAGGCCCTGGCCGATCCGACTGCCGGCACCGAATTAGGCAAACCCCCGGTCACGGGTGATAACCCCGCCACCGGTGACGACGCTCCGCCGGTAATGCAGCCCAAGAATAACGGCGATGATCCGCCGAAGCTCCCGGAGATAAAACGGCCCGAAACCGTGAAAACTCCGCAGCCCGAAAAGTCGCCGCAAGGCACTAAGAAAAAGGGTAAAAAAGGCGGGGACGACAATAATTAGTGAATAGTGAATAGTGATTAGTGATTAGTAACTAGTGAATAGTATAAAAAGGCTGGGCGATATCGCTCAGCCTTTTTCCTTAAAAACTAACCTCTGACATCTAATTCTCAAAGAATCTGCCCAGGAAATAGGGCAGCATTTTGCGCCACCAGACCCAGTCATGGTTCACGTCGTAGCCCCACACGTCGAGCAGGTGCGGTATTCCTTTTGAATTTAGCAGCGCGGAAAACTCTCGGCTGCGGTTGGGGGCTTCGTAAGATCCCTGGCCGGTGGTGATGACGATCGAATCAGCCTTTTGCAGCAGCGGCAGATAGTAATCGTCGTTCAAATTGCGCAGGTAATCCGCCGGGTTATTGAAATAGACGTTGGTGTCGTAATAGTCGTAGAGATACGAACGGATGTCGTAACTGCCGCTCATGGCGATCGTGCCGCGAAATTCGTCGGGGTGCTTGAAGTAGCAATTTGCCGCGAGAAACGCTCCCAGGCTGGCGCCGGTGGTCAGCGGCCGGGCCGTCGCGCCGCATTCGTTACGGATCAGCGGCAGCACTTCTTCCATTATGTAATGGTCGTAGCGCGACAAAAGCTCGGCTTTCCATTGCGGCGAAGCCTTGTCGTTGAGCAGGCTGTAGCGGTTGACGCTGTTGATGGAATAAGCGCGCACCAGCCCCTGCTCGATAAAAGGCTGGATCACGTCAACGAGTAAAAAACGCTCGTATTCCAGATAATCGGCAGCCGCCGTGGGAAACATCAGCAGCGGTACGCCCGCGTGCCCGTATGCCACTAAGGGCATTTCCATTCCGAGGTTGTGACTGAACCAGGCCGTTGTTCGGCGCATTTGGTACTCCTAAATGTTTAATAAAGTAGTTAAAAGGAACTTACAAAATACCTTTAGCAGACGGCTGCCGTCAAGCGGAGGATAGAGAGGCTGCAGTCGGCAAAGCTGACAAGAGAGTTTAGCCCCATGCTTTAGCGCGGGGCTAGCGAACCAAAACAAATAAAAAGCCCGCTGAAGCGGGCTGGGATTCTCTTTTGATTAACTAGCCCCGCGCTAAAGCACGGGCTACTTTCAATTAACCGTCCGTTACCCAAGGCTGAAGCCCTGGGCTATTCTCTCCAGTCCGCTACGCGGACGCTTTTTCAACCTCAGCCGCTTCCCTTTGGCGGGAGAAAACCGCGCAGAAATGTTCGATGATCCTGTCTTCGACCTCGGCCAGCGTCAGCTCACGCCCGAGCAGTTTTTCCATTGAGGTTACGGGCTCGCCGTCGCAGGCGATGATCATATTGTAATAACTCAGATCGGTATTTACATTAAGCGCAAAGCCGTGGGTGGTGACCCAGCGCTTGATATGCACGCCGATGGCGGCGATCTTGCCGTCCGTAGTGTGGACGCCGGTCAGGCCTTCGATACGAAAAGCCTCGATCCCGAAATCGGCCATTGTGCGGATCAGCACTTCTTCCAGATCGCGGACAAATTTATGCACGTCTTCGCGGTCGGGACTGAGGTTTATTACGGGATAGCCGACGACCTGTCCTAGCCCGTGATAGGTGACCTTGCCTCCGCGGTCGGTTTCAAAAACCGCCACGCCCAAAGATTCCAGCAGAGGTTTGCTCGCTAAGACCCCTTCTTCTTTAGCACGGCGCCCGAGCGTGAAAACATGGGGATGTTCAAGCAGCAAAAAAGTATCGTTTTCACTACCGGCGATAACGGCTGTTTCCGCTTCTTTTTGCAGATGCAGGGCCTCGCCGTATTCGACTCTGCCCAGGCGGCGAATTTTTAGGGGTTTTTCTTTCATCCCGGTTATGAGACTATTTTAAGATAGATCTAAAAGAGAAGCTATCAAGGAATATAGGGGGGAGTATTGGAGAAAAATGTTAAAAAATCGAAGCATTAAGTTATTGCGGCCGGTCGCGCTTATCTTATTCTGCCTGTTGAGTTTATCTATCCCGGCGCTGGCGCAGAAAAAACCCGTAAAAAAAGCGGCGCCGAAAGCGGCACCAAAACCGGTCTCTTCTTTTGCGGTCAAGGAAGAAAGCCAGAAGGTCGCTAACCAGATCAAGACGATCTCACGCTTTGTGTTCCTGCTGGGCGGAACCGCCAGGACGATCGAAGATATCGACAAAGACCCCAAGGCGTCACCTTCGATCAGGGAAAAAAATCGCGCCGCTAAACAGACGGTATTACAAACGATCAGGGACGTTCGAGCGGGAATGGCGCAACTGGAAGGCGACTTTCACGCCAAGCCGGAGCTGCGGCCTTTTATAGTGTTTATTCAGGGAGTTTCTGAAACTGCGGGGATCGCGGAAGACCAGGCCATGGCCGGCCAATTTAATACCGCGGGGAAAACTCTGCTCGAGGTGGTAGGCAAACTAACTGATACACTGCAGAATCTGCCTTAGTTACTGTAGCGCCGCCGGGACGCTGGCGTTACTTGTTGGGTTTTTTCAAATTTAGCAGCTTGGGGTCTTCCGCACAGACCTCAGGCGCTTTATTTTGCGCCTGTGCTGTAGCAACTGCAGCAACAGCTTTCTTTTCCTCTTTAGGCAGGCCGAGCTTTTCTCTGATAAAATCTTCCACATCGGCTTCGATCAATTCGCCGTTCACCACAAAGGCTTTAGTAGCCAGCACATCACCGTCTTTTTTTAGCAGCGCCGGTTGGAGAAAAATATTCCACGGCGAACCCCAGTTGCGCGTGTCGCCGGTTTCCTGGCGGTATTCGTAATGCGGAGTTTTGTCTCTCATCGCCCGCGAATCGGATTCGACCACGATCGGGAAAGTTATCTTGTTAAACTCAAGGTTGGTTTTAACGTCATTCAGCAGCGAATACTCGCTCACGCCGATCACTTCAAACCCGTTGCCTTTATATTTTTCGTAGAGCTTTTCGGTAAAGGGCGCCTGGTTTCGCCAGTTTGGGCACCAGGAAGCGAAATAAACGACCATCACCAGCTTTTTGCCTTTGATGGCAGTGCGCAGGTTAACATCCGCGTCGCCCTGGATCGTTTTATAGGTCCAGTCTTTGTATTTCAGATCGTGTTCCTGCAGCGGGGCGTACTCATGAGTCTGCGCCAAAGCGGTAAAGGATAATAAAAGTAAAATTGCCGGTAGTAAAAGCTTGTTCATTAAGATAATTCCTCAACGGTAAAAGACTAATCCGTTTGATGCTAAAAGACAACAAAAAGTTATACGCTATACGCTTTAGCGTTTAGAAAATGACGTAGCGGAGTTAGTCCCAGTGTGTTCTCTTGTAATTGTCGAAGCGATAAATTGTGATACCCGATAAGCGTTCCATATCTCATTTTTCGTAGGATGAGTACCTTCATATCTTTCTCCGATGGTAGGAAAGCAGTTTAGTTTTCCTCGGATTAGTCCTAAATTTGATGTCAAATCCACTGACAAGCAAATATCTAAGGCGATGTCTAAATTGTGGCTAATTTGTCTGGCTTCTTGGTCTGTAAGACCAGACTTGAGCGCGATAAACCCTTTTAGGAACATTTCAGATGCCATACGAGCTGATTCTCGAGATCTTGGATTTGGTCTATCTTCCAATAATAAGGTAACGCAGCTTCTTAGCTGCTGATCTCCAGCTTTGAATAAATTTTTCACGAAATCAATTGAACTCGCCCCTTCCAAGACATCAATCCCGGTACCGTAATCAAGGCATTCTGAAAAAAGTGAAAGAAATTCTTTTAATTTGTCAGCATTATTTGCTAAAGCTTTCTTTATCTCTGGTGGCATGTCTACCAAAGAGTCAAAAGGATTCAAATTGACTCTACCAAAGAATACAGGAATGCGGACTGCCCAAAAAACGTGTTCATAGTAATAGGATCCGACATACAAAGCGCCAATGGTAGAATAAGGTTGTTGATATTCTTTCTTCGCTTTCTCTGCATCTATTTGATTTAACCAGTCATTATCGAGTTCAATCTTTTCCATGATAATTATGAGAGTTTTAAGAATTATTCTATAGTATAAGGGAAGAATTTATTCAAGATAAAATACTTTCGTGAATCAAACTATGAGCGACCAAATCACGGTGTCCAGCTTGTATAGCCGGGCCAAGGAAATAAAGAAAAATAACGTAAACCTTTCATATAAAGAAGTTGCGGCGCAATTGGCGAAAGAATTCGAGGGTAAGCCCTTTCCGCCGCCGGATAGGTTGACCATTCCTGAGCAGGACCGCATCACGCCCGAAGAAGACTGGACCGCCGGGCTGCCGGTCGTTTTGCGCGGCATTCAAACGGAGAATTGGAAAGAAGTGGCGCACGGCGTGATCATCTGCCTGGAACAGGTGGAAAACTACGAGCGCGAATGGGGCCGCGAAGACGCGCCGGTCAAGGAATGGCACAACCGCGAAAAAGGCATTACCGAGATCACCGAAAAAGGCGTGGGCAAATGGATGCCGGAAGAATTAATGGCCATGGCGAAGAAAAGCGCCAAACAATAGTTAGAGTTCACAGAGTTTTCCGGGTTGGCAGAGTGCGTTAAAAGACTCTGCCGGCTTTTTATTTTTACATCTCATCCGATAACGAAGTCAGAACCGGGAGCGGTAGCAAACGGGTTTCTTTTTTAGTTATTCATTATCGTTCACAATTAAATATTACCGGAAACCCGGTTGCTACCGCTCCCGGTTCTGACCTCATGCTTGAATCCAACGTCTTATGCCCAGCGAAACATTCCCAGAACATTCTGAAAGAGGAAAGAAAATGGGAAAACTTACAGACACTATTTCGGAACTTTACGAGGAATTCGGCAGAGGCGATATTCCCGCGGTGCTAAACAAACTGGCGGACAACGTTGAATGGGAAGTATGCACGGTGGAAACCGAAGCGCAGCGGGCCGGGGTTCCGTGGCTTCAGCCGCAGCGCGGCAAGGAAGGCGCGGCGAAGTTTTTTGAGATCGTAGGCAAATTCGATTTCAAGGTCTTTGATATCATCTCGCTGACCGAAGGCGGCAATAATGTTTCGGCGCTGCTTCGGATAGCGGCCGACACACCCGGAGGCGGGCATTTCGACGACGAAGAAATACACTTCTGGACCTTCAACGAAGAAGGAAAGATCACCGCATACAGGCATTATATGGACAGCGCTCCGCATATTGCGGCCGCCCGCGGTGAACGCAGCGCCGGCGCCTCCGCCTGATTTTCGTGGTTTCTTTCTTTTTCTGCTATAACTATTTAACTGTTAAAAAGCAGTGAATAGTTATGCAGATACATTCCATAGCCGTGCCCACGCCTTTTTTGGTTGGCGACGTCAACGTTTATCTCATCAAAGAAGACCCGCTCACGCTGATCGACGCGGGGCCGAAAACTCCCGAAGCCATCAAAGCTTTGCGCGAGGGGCTGCAGCGGCACGGCGTGAAATTTTCCGACATCCGCCGGATCGTCCTTACCCATGCGCACGAAGATCATTGCGGGTTGGCAAAAACCGTTCGTGACGAAGCCAAGGACGCGGAAATTTTGGTCCACGGCTGGGAAACGGGCCACCTGTTTGGGCGGCTGGCAAAGGAAGAGCATCATTCGCTGTTAATAAAAGCCGGCGTCCCGGAATCTGTCTGGCTGGAAATGCAGGAATTTTACCAGTCTTTTCGCATGCTGACCGACGCGCTCGAAGACGGTGAATTTTCACTGCTGCAGGACGAAATGGAACTCGGATTTTCGGGCGGAAGCCTGAAGGTGCTGCATACACCGGGGCACACGCCGGGCTCCTGTTCTTTTCTGCGCGAAGCCAACCGCACACTGCTCTGCGGCGATTGCGTGCTGAAACGCATCACGCCCAACCCGGTGCTGTCGCTCGACCCGGTCGACCCGAAACGGCGTTTCAGGTCGCTGGCGGAATACCTGGTCAGCCTGGCGCGGCTGCGCGCGTGCGCGCCGACAATGGTGTACGGCGGCCACGGCGAACCCGTTCATGATTTTGAGGAAATATTTCACCGCTATGTGCGGGCGATCGACGAAAGACAGGCGCGGGTTATCGGTATGGTCCCGAAACAAGGTGTCACTGCGTGGGACATCGCACAAAAACTTTTCCCGCATGTAATGGAAGACCTGACGCAGAGATTTCTCGCCGTATCGGAAGCCGTCGCGCATCTCGATCATGCGCAGGGCGAAGGAAAACTTGCAATTGAATTAAGCGAGGGTGTGGAGTTTTACAGGTCGCACTAATGGAGCGCCGAATTTATTCGGCATTGCACAATAAATTGTGCGCTCCTAAAACACGCTCCATAACTGTCGCGTTTCCGCCTATTTCAGAACCCGCAACATTTCCGCCACGCTCCACGCCTGGGCAATGCATCCGCGCGGTTTATGCGGCGGGTCGCCATCGAATATTTCAGAGACAGTGCCCAGACCGGCTTCGGTTAAATGTGTCTCAAAATCTTTTAGCAGCTCTCGCGCGTTGTCCGTGCCAAAGACTTTTTGGTGCGCTGTAACATACGGGCCGATCAGCCAACCCCAAACAGTGCCCTGGTGATACGAACCGTCGCGCATCAAAGGCGAACCGAGATAAATTCCCGTGTATTTGTTATCTTTCGGCGAAAGGCTGCGCAAGCCGACCGGCGTCAATAATTCATCGCGCACTTTCTCAACTATTCTTTGCGCTTTTTCGGGCGAGAGCATTGTATGCGGCAAACTCACGGCAAAGATCTGGTTTGGGCGAATAGCGGCATCTTTCGCACTTTCATTTACCACATCATAAAGACACTGCTCCGTTTCATTCCAAAATGCGTCTTCGAAATGCCGCGCGGCAAACTCGGCGAAAAGCCGGTAGTCAGTTTTTCGCGTATCGTCGCCAAATTTTCCGGCAAAGCTTTCCATTATGCGCAGTGCGTTATACCACAGCGCCTGTATCTCGACCGCCTTGCCCGTGCGCGGCGTCACCACCCAATCGCCGATCTTGGCGTCCATCCAGGTAAGCTGCACTCCGCGGCGGCCGGCGCTTAGCAGGCCGTCAGCCGGGTCGACTTTAATGCCGTAGCGGGTGCCCTGAATATGCCATTTAATGATGTCTTGCAGCTTTTCGTACAGATGATCTTTGACGAATGCGAGGTTCCCGGTTGCTTCGGCGTACGCGCGTACCGCCTCGAAATACCAGAGCGTGGCATCGACCGTGTTGTATTCCGGTTCCTCGCCGGCGTCGGGAAAACGATTGGGCAGCATCCCTTGTGAAATATGTTTTGAAAATTCCAGCAGGATGCTTTCCGCCACATCGTAACGCCCGGTGGCGAGCGTCAGGCCGGGCAAAGCGATCATCGTGTCGCGGCCCCAATCGGTGAACCAGTGATAACCGGCGATGACGGTTTTTTCTTCGCCGCGCGCGACGATAAACTGATCGGCCGCGAGTGTCAACTGTTTTGTAAAGTCGTCTTTTGTATCTGCCCGGGCGATCAGCGCTTTACGGCGAGCGATCTCCGTTTGTTCCAAACCGGCTGCTGCGGAAGCGTTTCTATGTTCGGTGGAAACAATGAGAGAAACTTCATCGGCATTTGTTAAGTCGAACTTTATCGCGCACGGATTATAAAGGTCTTCATGAAAATCAAAGCCGCGTTCGCGCTCGATGGCGTACTCGAAATTGTGATACCAATCGCCAGTTTCGGTTACCTCGGCACCGGGGGCAGCGTCGTGCGAAATACAAAGCGCCGGCAGCTCCGTATCGGGGTGAATAGACAAGTAATCTTCGGCGATGGCCAACTGGGTGTTGATCACGCGTTCGTGCCCCAGGTGATGATAATCGCGAAAAGCGAGCAAGGGTTTTAATTCAAGCGCGATCTTATCGTCAGGTTTTTGTCCCTTAATGCGGTACCGGACCACGGTTGTATTTTCACCGTGCACCATAAAAACTGTTTTTTCTATTTCGATTTTGGCAACTTCGAAGGTCCAGATGGGAAAAGGATCGAGGCGGAAATTTTTCAGATACTTAAAGCCTTGAGGATAAACGGCGTCGGGATATTGATTGGCGGAAAGCTGAAAACTCTCGCCGCCTACGGTTAAAATCTCCTCGAATTTCGACAGCAGCACCGCGCGTCCAACGGGCGGCCGCACCGCCGCCACCAGCAATCCGTGATAACGCCGCGTATTCGCCCCCGAAATGGTAGAAGAAGCAAAACCGCCGATGCCGTTGGTTTCCAGCCACTCGCGCGAAGAGCTTTCCGCAAAATCGGTGCAAATGTCTGTGTCGAAACTTATCACAAATGATCAATTCCTCTTACGCAGCCAAAAATTTCCGATACTACTTTTATCTATAATCTATCAGTTATCATCTTTAATCTATTCCGGAATAGATAATAACGTATAGATGAAAACTGATGGATAATGAAGGAGCCGTAAGCAAGTTTTACCTTCTGATGTGCAGTTTGGTGCCTATTTTGTTATCTTATAAGTTTGAATCAGTGACGCAAATGCCGTCAATAGCAATATGAATTCTGAACGCATTAGAAATTTTTCGATCATCGCCCACATTGACCACGGCAAATCTACCCTGGCCGACCGTCTGCTTGAGCGCACCGGGGCGGTTTCCGCGCGCGATATGGAGGCGCAGGTCTTAGACGATATGGACCTCGAGCGCGAGCGCGGCATTACCATCAAGGCGCACGCCGTGCGGCTCGATTACAAGGCCAAGGACGGGCAGGATTATATACTCAACCTGATCGATACGCCGGGGCACGTCGATTTCAGCTACGAAGTTTCGCGTTCGCTTTCCGCCTGCGAGGGCGCGCTGCTGGTGGTGGACGCTTCGCAGGGTGTCGAGGCGCAGACCCTGGCCAACACTTATCTCGCGCTCGAAAACGACCTGGAACTGATCCCCGTGCTGAATAAGATCGACCTGCCGTCGGCGGAGCCCGACCGGATCAAAGAGCAGATCGAAAACATCATCGGGCTCGATACCAAGGACGCGGTGATGACATCGGCCAAAACCGGCATCGGTATTGACGAAGTTTTAGAAGAGATAATAAAGAAAGTGCCCCCGCCAAAGGGCGACCCGAAGGCCCCGCTCAAAGCGCTGATCTTCGATTCCTGGTACGACTCTTACCGGGGTGTGATCGTGCTGTTTCGTGTGATCGACGGCACGCTGAAAACCGGCACCAAAATAAGATTTTTTAATACCGGCCGGGATTACCTGGTGGAAACCCTGGGTGTAAACCGCCCGCGCCCGACGCCGATAGGCGAACTAAGCGTAGGCGAGGTAGGTTTTCTGACCGCTTCGATCAAGACCGTGGCCGATGTGCAGATCGGCGACACCATCACCGAAGCCGCGCGCCCGGTGAAAGAACCGCTGCCCGGTTTTCAGGAAGTTAAACCGATGGTTTTCGCGGGCTTGTACCCGATCGATGCCGCGCAGTATGAAGACCTGCGCGATGCGATGGACAAGCTGCGCCTCAACGATGCTTCGTTCTTTTACGAGCCCGAATCTTCGACCGCGCTGGGTTTTGGTTTTCGCTGCGGCTTCCTCGGCCTGCTGCATATGGAGATCGTGCAGGAACGCCTCGAACGCGAATTTAATCTTGAACTGATCACTACCGCGCCGGGCGTGCGCTACCGGGTGACGACGACTGACGGGGCTCTCGCTGAGATCGATTCGCCCTCGAAAATGCCCGATGTCGGACGCATCACGAAAATAGAAGAGCCTTTTATCGAAGCCACCATTCTGACCTCGGACGAATTCTTAGGAGGTATTTTGCCGCTGCTGGATGAAAAACGCGGTGTGCAGAAAAAATTCGAGTACGTGACGGACAGCCGCGTAATGCTGGTCTACGAACTGCCGCTCAATGAGATCGTGCTTGATTTTTATGACCGGCTAAAGAGCGTTTCGCGCGGGTATGCCTCGCTCGATTACCACTTTTCCGATTATAAGGAAAGCGATCTGGTCAAGCTGGACGTGCTCATCTCAGGCGAGCCGGTCGACGCGCTTTCGCTGATCCTGCACCGCGCCACCGCCATTGCCAAGGGCCGCCTGCTCACCACCAAGATGAAGGAACTTATCCCGCGCCAGCTTTTTGAAGTGCCGATCCAGGCCGCCATCGGCAGCAAGGTGCTCGCCCGCGAAACCGTCAAAGCGATGGGCAAGAACGTCACCGCCAAATGCTACGGCGGCGATATCTCGCGCAAACGCAAGCTGCTGGAAAAACAAAAAGAAGGCAAAAAACGCATGAAAAAAGTCGGCCGCGTCGAGATCCCGCAGGAAGCCTTTTTGGCTGTGCTGAAGGTCAATGAGAGTTAGAATGCAAATTGTTTTTGAAGAAAAATGGATTCAGGAATTAAGAGAGCGTTACGAAAGACCAGGAGTTTATGCACCTGGTCTTTTTCGTGTTGCTACAGATACTTATTGGAAATATATAAGAGATGAAATTGAAAAATGGTTTGCCCTTCTCTCCCAAGAGTCACAAGTTAGTTTAATTAAAAACTTAAGAAACACGAAGAGTTTTTTACACGCCTACAATGAGCTAGCAGTCGCGGGGATTTTTCTTGACTTGGGGTTCCAAGTTGAATATGAAAAGGAATGCAACGGACTGACTCCGGACTGGCTTATAATCTCGAAAGATAAAACAACGAGTTTTTTGGTTGAGGTCTTCAGCCGAGTGTCTTCAAAAGAAGAAGAATCTCGAGAACGTCAAACATCAGAATTGACAAGGAGATTGGAGTTAATACCTGTCGGTATAAGTCTACTCGTTAGGTATCAGGATTTATCACATCTAGTGGAACTAAATTCACAGTTGACGAAACGTGTCGCAAATTTAGTAAGTAAGTGGTTGACTGAGAAAACACGTACGTTGCGAGAAACAGTTGAATTCAACGGATTAGTTTTCGAAGTGATTGGCTATAATAAGAAATCTCATGTGTTAGTGGCAGGACCAACAAGCGGAGCTTTCGTTGTCAATAATATGCCTGTCGTAGAAAATATAGAGGAAAAGGTAGCAAAATATAAGAACATTTCCGAGACTTTAGAAATACCCTTGATAGTCGCAATTGTTCCAAGTTTTAATACTGCAATTGAAGTAGATAATCTCGAAGAGATTCTTTTTGGAAACGAAGTATTCGTTGTTCGAAATGATGGATCTACATATAGCTACATTGATGAGACTGGTCTTTTTAGAAAATATAATATTTTAAGCGCGGTCATTGGCTTATGGAGGAATTCTAAGGGCTCGGGTTGGAGCAGGGCGATGTTCAATAACCCCGACGCCTTATTTCCTTTCCCCGGTGCAGTTCAGAAATTGATGAAACAAGAGTCTTAAATAAGCAATTGTACGGTTACGTCGAATATATGAACAAATTTTTTCAGAAGGGAAATTGATGATTTAGTAATCTCTCAAGCGGATGAGAATGCCTGGAAGGGCCTGTTTCAGGAGAGCGAAAAAAGAATATTAATGATCGTTCCGTAGGAGCAGTTGAAAATAGCCCAGCGATTTATCGCTGGGTTTGATTTTATAAAAGAACGAAGTCCAGAGGGACGGCAGAGAAAATAATCTGTCGCCCCTCTGGGGCTTCCATATTTATTAACATCTATACCCAGCCATAAATGGCTGGGCTATTTTCAAGCGTTCGCTAAAGCGAACTGTAAATGAAAACTCCCGCTCGGTTTTCATCCTGATAGATATCGAAGGCGTTTGGGCCGGGCTAGCCTTTGACGGCTTCGCCGCTGTTCGCATCGTACGGGAAGATGCCGTCGCCGCCGATCTCGATGGCCGAAGTGCCGTCTTCATTTGTGAATGTGGCGACGCCGTCCATCCATTGGACCTGAAGCGATTGCGTTCTGCCGCCTTCGACGACGTCGTAGAGCCGCCAGCCTTCGAGTCCGCTGGACAGGTAGTATTGAACTTGTGAATCACCAAGATTTTTTACGAGCACCTGATTCGGGATCAGTTCTCCGACATAGACAAATTGTTTTGATTCTCCGGGTTCGACGACCGGGGTGATGGCAGATGCAGCAGTACCAGGTTGTGACATATTAATGTCCTCCTTATTTTTGATTTATGGAAGAAGTTGTAGGCTTCAAGGACTATATATCACGCCGGGAAAAGAATGGCAAGATTTTTCTTAGGCGGTAGCGTCCTGATCGAGTGGTGTTTATATGCTCCGTCAGAGAACCACCCCGCCCTTCGGGCACCCCTCCTTCGTAGGAGGGGAGTTTTTGGTTTAACGGCCGGCTTTGATCTGCAAATAATCTTTATAGACCGCGCCTACTGCGACGCCCGCGTTGGCCGCGCCGCCGCCGGCATTTTCGATCATAGCGAGAACGGCGATCTCCGGTTTGTAAGCCGGCGCGAACGAGACGAACCACGAATGGTCTTTGGCGCCGCCGGAACCGATCTCGGAATTTTGCGCGGTGCCGGTTTTTCCCGCGATCTCAAAGCCGGGGATCCTTATTCGCTGCGCGGTGCCGGCCGCATTTACCACGCCCCACATTCCTTTTAAGACGTAGTCCCACTGTTCAGGTGTCATCTCAATCACTTTCGGTTCCGGATGCTGGTAAGCGAAGCCGGGTTTTGCCGGAGTATAATTTTCTTCGCCTTCCTCACCAACCGCAGGGATGGCCCGGAATTCCTTGAGGAAATGCGGCGTGTACATACGGCCGCGGACGCCGACGCTGGAAATAAAATGCAGTTGCGAGATGGGCGTTACTTCGACCGTGACCTGCCCGATCGAGGCAAAAACGGTTTCTATGTCAGGCCAGCGCCCGTCGCGTTTTTCGATGATCGGTTTGAAATATTTCGGCGTACGGGGTGTGAGTTCGTTCGGCAGATCGATCCCCGAAGGTTTGTCGTAACCGAAGTCTTCGACCATCTTGATCAGCCCGTCTACCGTCATGCGCAGACCGAGCCGGTAGAAATAACCGTCGCACGATTTAGTAATTGCCAGCGGCAGATCGGGCGTGCCGTGATTGCCGCCCGTGTCGCGGGTAAAGCGGTTGCCGATCTGGATGCCGCCGCCGCAAATAATACTCGAATCGCCGACCTTGACCGCGCCCGAGCGCAGCGCGGCGACAGATTCCGGTATCTTCCAGGTCGAGCCGGGAAAATAACGTCCTTGTATGGCACGGTTCAGCAGCGGACGCTCCTTATCGTTGTAATATTTTGCGATCTCTTTGCGGCCTTCGGGAGTGGCGCTGCGGCTGACGAAAACATTCGGGTCGAAAGCCGGCGAGGAAGCCAGGGCGAGCACTTCACCGTTGTTCGGGTCGCTGATAATTATCGTGCCGCGTTTGGTGGCGGAATTTGCCAACTGCGTTTCGGCAGAATTTTGCAGGTCGAGGTCGATGGTCGTGATCAGGTCCTGCCCGGCTTGCGGCGGCACGTTTTCCATCTCCGCCTGGATCCGCCCGCGGCTGTCAACGATCACTTTCCGGTAGCCGTCCCGTCCGCGCAGAAATCTATCGTAATATTGCTCGAGCCCTCCTTTGCCGATGACATCGCCGGGATGGAGTTCCTTATAAACTTCGCTTTGAAGCTGTTTCGGGCTTATTTCACCCACATACCCGAGCACATGGCTAAGAGTTTTGCCCAAGGGATAAAAGCGCTGCGCGCGCGGCTCCGTCTGTAGTTCGGGAAACTCCGCCGCATGTGCTTCGACCCAGCCAATGTCGGCAATAGAGGCGTCGGTTTTTAGGACCATCGACTCAAAGCCCTGATGTTCATTAAGAAATTTCAGGCGATCGACGACGAATTGGCGGTCAAGCCCAAGCCCTTCGGCGTAGCTGTCGGCATTCCCCGCAAAACCGGTTTGTTTGAGCGCTTCAGCGGAAATGACGATGGAATATGTCGGCCGTGAATCGACCAATAGTTTGCCGTAACGGTCTAAAATAGCGCCCCGCGACGCCGGTACCGTGATCAAGCGGATGCGCTGGTTTTCCGCCCTCGAAGCATAATATTCGCCTTTTAATATTTGCAGGTAATAAAGGCGGCCGCCAAGAATTGTAAGCAAGATGAAAGCGAGGATCTGAATGACGGCCATCCGGGCCGGAAGGTTCTGCGACGAGTCGTTGATGTTCATAAAAACGCGGACAATAAGGGGATTCAGAGTAGCAGAAATTTTGCACAAATCAAGAGAATTCTTTGGCAGGTGCTGCCTAAAGTTGTGTACTGATAATGAAATGCGTTCGGAATAGATGATAACTGATAGATGATAGAGAATAGATCAATCTTTCAGTTATCATCTATCATCTTTTTATCTATTCCGAATGATCGAACACCATAACTCTAGGACTACTCTTTGACAAGAAAAGCAGGAGATCCGTAAAGAATTTCCTGCTAACTTTGTTCGTCGAGAAGCCATCTATTTTGTCGCGGCTTTAGTTTTGGGCCTCGCAATGGCGTACATCTCCTGCGCGATCTGGAGCCCAAGCCCATCCTGATAGAGATCGAAGTGCGTTTTGCCGGGCAGGTAAGTGAACCTGGCATCACTAACGGGGCTGCCGAGTTTTTTCATTTCCGCGTCGAGCAGGCGTACGGCTTCGTCCAGGTGAAAAGTATCGGCGGTGCCGACGATGACGTGGATCTTACCTTTTAGTTTGGGCCCGAGCGTTTGCCAGTTGTTGCGCAGGAGGAGCGAGATATCGTATTTCTCCCAGGCTTTTTGCACATCAGGATCGATGCGGCCGGTCACGCGGTCGAAAAGCTTCATCGGCTGGCCGTCGTCGCCTTTCGGGCTAAAGACGGCCTCGAATGAAGCAAATTGCCCGCCGTAATAGCCGGTCACATACTCCTGCTTCGCGTACTGCTCGACCGTCATCAATTCTTTGCCGTTCATCCGCACCAGGTTGTAGGGTTTGCCGCCGGCGTCGTGAAAAGCATTAGCGGGCGGGTATTTGGTAATATCCGGACCGGTAAAATTGCGGAAGTCGACCGGGTCGGGCGAGGTCGGCCAGGTGCCGCCAAAGAAATCAGGGTGCGTGACCATTACCCACAGCGTGGTCCAGCCGCCGGAGGAATGCCCGGTGAGAAAACGGCCGGAGGGCTTGGCGTCCATGCGAAATTGTTTTTCCAGAGAGGGGATGAGTTCGCTGACCAGCGCCGTGCCCCACGGGCCGTTATTGGCCGAATCGGCAAAGACGTGATGGCCCAGCGGGCAATGCGCGTTCAGATAAACATAGATCATTTCCGGACGCTTGCCGTCCGTCATTGCCTTCATCAGGTCGGGCACGCCGCGCAGAGATTTCAAATGATCGCCGCCGTAACCATGCACGCTGTACACTGCCGGAAATTTTGCTCGCGGATTCTTGTCATACGAAGGCGGCAGCACCACACTGGCCTGCATTTTGATCGGGCGTCCCCAGAATTTCGAAAGCGCCGGGCTTTCAAAATCGATGATCTTTACATTCGGCGGATAGGGGGCGGGTTTGGCTTGGGGCGGCCGCTCGGAAAGGGTCAGTTCGATCTCCTCCGCCGGCAATCTTATTTTTTTCACTTTGCTGAAGATATCGCTCGCGTTCACACCATCGTAAGCATAGGAGTGGTCGGTATCGAGCAGCGCCATTACCTGGTATTCGCCCGCGGGCGCCGCAGAAAATCCGGCGGGAAAAGCGGTCTCATCGGCGTCTATCCAGACCACGCCATCCGTCCCGGCATTTATCTCTTTGCCGGCGATCCAGACGGCGTTCGGGTCGGTAAAATCCGGCTCGATCATCTGCATCGATCCGGTTTTGGCGGTCATAAAGATCAGCAGCCGGCCGGTACGCTCTTCGTTTGCGGCCGCCGGCGAGGAAAGGTTTACCCTGAATCTTACCGCCGCATCCGCAGTAAAGGCGGCGCCAATGATCAGCGCAAAAATGACAAAACTCAGGCGAAGAACGGGACGGAAGTTTTTAAGCATCGTGAATTCCTTTGGAAAAAATAAAGACTGCCTGACAATTCTATTGTAGACGGTCTATTTCGACAAAATTAGTTCGCCGGATTCCCTGTTTTTCGCGGGGGTAATTTACGGCAAAAAACTGCCCGGCAATCTTAACCCGGGCAGCGCTTCTACTTTGATCTCAGACGGCTTTATTCGCGGACACGATGGTAGCAGGTTTCGCCGGTTTCAAATTTCAAGCAAAGTAATTCTTTGCCTTCGACAGAGGTTGTCGTGCGAAACTCGTAGCTTCGTTTGGCCGGCGCTTTTTTCTGCTCGATCTTATTGCCAAAAGTGTTACTCGGCGCACAGCTATTTTCGGTTTTCAAATTATCTTTTCCGGGGGTAAGCGTGATGGTAGAACCGTCGATCACGTATTTACCTTTATTAAAATTAAAGAATGTCAGCGTACAGTTGCCAGTCGAAGACACCCTGAAGGAAGTGAATTCATAATTGCCATTCGCCAGGAATTTATAGGTGCTCGCGGGTTCGCTATTCGCGGCTACCGCATTGGTAGTTTGCTTGGCGTAGTTCAACGGATCGACGTCGCCGGTCTTCCAACTGCCCAGGACAGCGGCCTGCTGCCCGAAAACGTTTAGGACATTTGCCAGAAAGATTATCGTTAAAAATAAAATGACCTTTTTCATAAGATTCTCCATTGAAAATTTCTCAAAACACAAAATCAGTCCCTTAAATATGTAAGGCGCGCAGAGGAAGCAATAAGTATCAAAATTCGTGATCAAAGAGTAGTTGGAACGCCGATTGCAGTCAATCGAATAGAGACTGTTTTAGTGTTTTGAAATAATGCATGGATACGACAGGGAGGTTAAAATAATGGGAATTATCAATAAAGACGAAGTTAAAGGTAAATACGAGCAGGCAAAGGGTTACGTCAAAGATAAAGCCGGTGAAATAACCGGAAATGAGCGTTTGGAAGCCGAAGGTGAGGCTCAGCAGGCCACCGGCGAGGCCCAGGAAACCTGGGGCAAATTTAAACGCGGGGTTTCAGACGCGGTAGATTCGGTCGGTGAAGCGATCAGCGATGCCGGAAAGAAAGTGAACGATTAAGTTCCAAATGCTAATGTGAGCCATGCATTCGAGTCGCGAAAACGAGAAGCATTGCCATAACGATAACCGTCGCTATAATGCCGCCAAAGAAAAAGATCAGATTCATGGAATTACTTTGGATCGCGGTGTTAGATGCGGCGGTTATTGTCGTTCCACTCAAGGGATGAGACTCGGATTCTGCGGAACCTGCTTTTGAGAGCGGGGCAATCAGCCGGTATCCGGCTTTGGGTATCGTTTGAATAACGGATGGTTTTTGCGGATCATCGTTAAAAACTTTTCGGATCCCCGAGATGGCCCTGGCAAGCACGTGATCCGTAACATTCACGTCGGCCCAAACGGTGGAAAAGAAATGCTCCCTTTTAACAACTTTGCCTTGATCTTCCGCCAGGCAAAGTAATACCGCCATTATCTTCGGTTCGAGTTGGATGACCTTATCGTATTTTGACAAACGGCCCAGATCGGGTTCGACAAACCAACCTTCCAAATAAAAACCAGTTCGCATATCTAACGGCTCATTCATTTTTCTTGCCTTATTAGAGAAGTTTATTAAGTTTAGGAACGTTTTTTATACGATGGCCGCTGCGGCAAAGTTCCGTTAAACGTCCGGCATATTGCCGCGAGTCACGGTGCGGGTTTGTTTCGGGGGCTTTTTTTCGGAATCAGACGCCCTCATAAAAACATTACTTTTTCCTCAAGCTAAATTAGTCCTTTTTAACGTTAGAATGTGCGCCTGTAATTGGTCAGATCGCAATGATCCCGATCACAGAAGCCACAAAGACTTTAGAAAGAGGAAAGAAATGAAAAAAGCACTTATTTTTATCTGCATCGCGCACTTTTTTGCGTACAGCCAAACAACTCTTGCGCAGCATCTCCCCGGAATTCCGCCGGTCAATATGAATATTACCGCCGACCAGTGGCGGGCAGACCTGCGTTATTTTGCAGAGGAACTGCCGAAACGTCATAAAAACCTGTTTCACACGATGACCCGCGAGCAATTTCAAGCGGCGGTAAAAAAACTGGATAACGAGATCCCCACTCTCAAAAACGAAGATATCCTGATCGGATTCATGCGGATCATAGCGATGGTGGGCGACGGGCATACCTCGATCCAGGAGCAGAGCTTTTTTAATTTCGGAATATATCCAATTCAATATCGCATTTACCGGGACGGCGTGTATGTTCAATCGGCCCCGGCGGAATATAACGATATTTTGGGCGGCAAAGTGGTAAAGATCGGCAATGTTCCGATCGAAACGGGATTGAAACGGATCAACGATATCTCGTGGGGCGACAGGCACAACGAACAATCAAAAAAAGTGGAAACGGCATTTTTACTTAGCAATCCCAAAGTTCTCCAGGGTTTGAAGATCGCCGATAGCGACGAGCGTGTTTCGCTGACGGCCGAGGTAAACGGACAGCAAAGGACGGTAGAGGTCAAAGCCGTAAAGGATGTCTTAAACTTCTTTCGCACTGCACACTTAGGTGACGCGAACCGGGCTGCTAAAAACCCCGTGCCCTTATACCTTAAAGACCATCACAATCCTTATTGGTTCGAATATCTTAAAGAAAGCAGAATTATGTACGTTCAATTCAATGAGGTTCTAAATAAACCTGACGAAAGTGTCACGGTATTTTTCAAACGTGTCTTTGATCAGGTGGAAAATAACCCGGTTGATAAGTTTGTGCTGGATGTAAGAATGAATACCGGCGGTAATAATGTTCTCAATAAACCTATCATCATAGGATTGATCAGATCGAAACTAAATGAACAAGGGAAATTATTCGTCATCATAGGCCGGCAAACATTTTCCGCGGCCCAAAACCTGGTCAATGAAATAGAAAAATACACGAACGTTATATTGGTCGGCGAGCCCACCGGCAGCAGTCCTAGTCATTATGGTGATCCGGTGATAATGACACTTCCCAACAGTAAATTGCCGTTCCGGGTTTCTACGCTTTTTCATCAAAATATCTCCAACGACAATCGTCTTTTTACCACGCCTGATATTTTTGCCGAGCTGACGCCGGAAGATTTTAGAAATAACATCGATCCCGCACTTCGCGCGATCACCAATTACGTGCCGGGCCAAACCTTTAAAGACTTAAAGAGCGAGGCAATAAAGACGAACGATGTCGGGAATTTCGTAAAAAAATACCGGGAGTTTAAGGCCGATCCGGCTAACAAGTATGTCAATACCGAGGCCGACACAAACGCTCTCGGGTACGGGTTTCTGCAGTTACGTAAATTGAACGAAGCGATCGAGATCTTCAAATTAAATACGCAGGCTTATCCGGGTTCAGCAAATGTTTATGACAGCCTGGCGGAAGCGTATGAGCTTAGCGGAAACACGGCAGAGGCGGTGAAGAATTACGAAAAAGCTCTTTCGATAAATCCTAATTCCCAGTCTTCCGCCAATGCGCTGCGAAGATTGAAAAACCATACCGGGAATTAATTTAAACGCTCCTGCATTTTTCTGAGCGCTTTGTAGGCGTTCATATAATCAGGCTGCATTTTTAGGGCGAGGCCGTAATGTTTTGCGGCCTCTAAAAAATGCCCGCGTTTTTCCATGACTGTCGCGAGATTAAAATGCGGAAAGCCGCGCGCTTCGTAGCGGGTGGCCTGCATTGCCAGTTTGAACCAGCGTACGCAGCCGTAGTTGTCGCCCTTGGCGATCAGATAGCTGCCGATGTCGTTATAAGGATTGCCGAAACCGGCATCGATGGAAATAGCGGCCAGGCATTCGGCGATGGCTTCGTCGTAACGCTCCTGAAAGCTGTAAACCCAGCCGAGAAAAGTAAAAGCCTCGGCGGTCGGCACGGTCGCGATAGACTCTTTGTAGAGTTTGATCGCGCTTTCGTAATCATCGTCCATCTGCGCGGCGTAGGCTTCATTAAAAAGCCGGATGGCTTCTGCGTTGACCGGGTCGCTTGTTTTTACCGTCTCGAACATCTCACTTATATTTTATCAGAAACGGGCACCTGGAGGTGAGTTCTTGCTTCCCACAATTCGGGAAAGAATTTTTTGGTCAGGGTTTTTTGCAGGTAGCCGACGCCTTCGCTGCCGCCGGTGCCGGGCTTCATTCCCAGCATTCGCTCGACCATCGTCACGTGGTTCGAACGCCAGAAGATGACGTGCTCGTCGTGGTCGATCAGCAGGTCCTGCAGTTGATAAAGGTCGTGGTCGTTTTCCGGGTGGGTAAGAATATCCACTATCGCCGCAACGCGTTTATCGTGATCGGAAACATCGATGCCTCGCTTGTTCAGCAAGGCCCAAAAAGTGTCCGCCAGGCTCGGCGCGCCAAATCTTTTCACCAATTGCCGATAGGCGTAATCGTCGCTCTTAAAAGTGTTAAGAATTTTTTCATCCTTCGCGCCGGAAACAAATTCGAGTTCGCGAAACTGCATCGATTGAAAACCGCTGGCCGGATTAAGCTTGTCACGAAATTCGAGAAAGCCGATCGGCGCCATCGTTTCCAGAATGTGGATCTGCGAAACAAGAATTTTCTCGATCGAGACGATCACGCGCAGCGAATGATTGGCGCGGAAGATGCGCTCCTGGCCCAGCCAGCCGATGGTGGCGTCGAGTTCGTGAAGCAGTTGCTTGAACCAGAGCTCGTAGGTCTGGTGAATGATGATAAAAAGCAGCTCATCGTGGCTGACAGGGTCGGAAAGAGTTTCCTGCAGCTCGATCAGCTCCGGCACTTTTAAATATTTGTTATAAGACAGGGTCGCATTTTTGCCGTATTCGTTACTCATTGTTTATTTATCTGTTCAGTCACCCAGGTGGTGATCGTTTTTTTCAAATCATCCAGTTTACTATCAAAAAAATGGCCGCAATTTTCAAAGACCACCAGTTTGGCCTGCGCCGTCACCGGCAAACTTTCGACCAGCGCGCGCAATTTTTCGACCTTACCGTATTCATCCTGCGCGCAGTGCACAAAAAGTATCGGTTTGTCTAAAGTGTTCAAATAACTATAGTTATACTTGTCGACCGGCGACCCGATGCTGATCATCCGCACCACCCGATCGTCCGTAGCGCCTACTTCGGTGCCGAAACGCGAGCCAAAGGAAAACCCCGCCAGCGTGATAGGTTCCTGCGGGTATTTCGCGCTGAGAAAATCAAGCGCCGTGCGAACGTCATCCTGTTCGCCGCGGCCTTCATCGTGTGTTCCGGTGCTTGCACCCACGCCGCGAAAATTAAATCTCAGCGCAACCAAACCGGCGTCGAGCAATCCGGCGGCGGCGCGAAAAACCACTTTGTTATGCATCGTGCCGGCGCCCAACGGATGCGGATGGCAAACCAGCGCCACACCTCTGCGTTCACCTGAAGGCTCTTTTAAAATGGCCTCAAGCTTGCCGTGCGATGTGGGGATAAATAAATTTCCTACCGGATACATTCTAATGGTCGAGAGTCTGTTGAGTCTTAAGAGTCCAGAGAGTCAGCAGAGTCTTTTTGAACCCTGCGAGGCTATTGATTTCCTGGACTCTCAGACCCAATAGACTCTGGACTCTCTAGACTAATTTAGGGATCGGTACTTTTTTAAAATGTTCGTCGACCGCCACATAGGTCAGCTCGGCTTCGGTCACTTCCACGGTTTCGCTGGCATTTTTAAAACGCGCGGCTTCCACACAAACCTGGACCGTGATCGACGTATTGCCGACCTTTGTTACCGTGGCATAAAAACTTACCAGGTCGCCGACGTAAACCGGCTGGTGAAACACTACCTCGCGCATCGCCACGGTGACAAAGCGGCGGTGATTCGTTCGCCTTACGGCCTCGATCGCGCCGGCCTGGTCAATGTAACTAAGAAGTACGCCGCCAAAAATAGTGCCTTGCGCATTGGTCATATGCGGCATCATCGAAACGCGGATCGACGGGTTGGTATTATCTGACATAAGAAACGTAAGCGCCAAAAAGCCAATGTATTGTTAACGACATTCTAAAAAAGCGTGTTTTTCACGTTAAAAGCAATTAATTTGGCAAAAAACAGCAATTGTGCATTTATTTTAACCGAAAATGAGAAAAAACTCTTGACATAAACGCCGGTTTCTAATAAATTTACGGACGTTCAAACACTAAATCATTAAAAATGAAATGTCGTATCAAGGTCAGGTGCCCATAGTTCTTTACGTAGTTAGTTTTGTTTTGAACTTAGCTCAAATTATTCGCTGTCTCAAGCTACTCTCCCCGGTTTGCCTGGACATCGAATTTAGTTGTTCGTGAATACGTTCCCGTGTTGATACTGTGCTGGCAGCTTAACACTCAATCTCGACAACTAGTATTTTTCACTTATGCGATCGGCCCAAGGACCGTTCGTTTTAGAATTTATTGAAGTTTGTAGGAGGAAATTGTAAGAATGTCTAGAATTACCGGTCAAGTAAAATGGTTTAACAATGCAAAGGGCTATGGATTTATCGAACAGCCCGGAGACTCTGATATTTTCGTGCATTACAGCGCGATACAGGGAGATGGTTACAAGACGCTGACGCAGGGCCAAGAGGTCGAATTTGAAGTCATAAAAGGGCCGAAAGGACCGCAGGCCGAAAACGTAACCAAGGTTTAACCGAGCATTGACCGAGAGAAGTTTCGGTCGGGGATCCCACGAAGATCAAATTCATAAATAAAAAAGGCGGCCCTGCGAGGCCGCCTTTTTACTACCAAATATATTTACCGGATCAAAAATTTGTTTCGCCGCGCTGCTTGAATGTCCGGCGCCATAGCTCGCGATAGGATGTGAAACGCGACACCAGGTTGTTTAACACATAACGCTGCGCATAGGTCAGGCTGCGGTCATCGCTTAGCCGTTTAATATGGGCTTCCACGCGGCCGCGGGCTTCGTGGGGCGCGCGCTTTAACCCGCCGTTAAAATAGATGCCAAAATCGATCTTTAGCTTTCGGATGTCTTCTTCGAGCCGGGCCAGATGCTGATCGACCGTCACTACGTCCTCGAGAATATGTTTCCCGAGGTTGCGCATATTTTGCTGCTGCCGCGCCAGTTTATTTTGTATCGCCATTTTTATTACCGTATCTGAATGAATTTAGCGTGAGACAAGTGAAGAGGCTTATTTAATAAAAAATAAGCTATTATTACTATACGATGCCGGACCCGGAAACTTCAACGAAAAAAGCTGATCTAAGCCAATTACCTTCGGTAGACGCGCTGCTGCGCTCTGAAACAGGGCAGGATCTGGCTTCCGGAATTGGTGTTAAACACCTGACATTATTGGCGCGGGCGGTTATCGACGGGCTTCGGGCGGAAATAGCCCAGGATAATGGCGATTATGGAAAAAAGACCGCTTCCCGGGAAGAATTGTTAAAGGAAGCCGGGGCTCGCCTGACGGCCGAGTGGGACTCGCAAAAGCGATCGGGCCTGCAAAAGGTGATCAATGCCACGGGCGTGATAATTCATACGAATCTGGGCCGCGCGCCGCTTTCCGAAGCAGCAAAAAATGCGGCCGCCGAAGCCTCCGGCTATTGCACGCTGGAATACGACCTCGCCACAGGCAAACGCGGCAGGCGCGGCGCGCGGGCTGAAAAATTATTAACGGGCCTGACCGGCGCTGAGGCCGCTCTGATCGTGAACAACTGTGCCGCTGCGGCTTACCTGGTGCTGACGGCGTTAGCCGGTGGGGCCGCCGGCGGAGAGACGATAATCTCGCGCGGCGAACTGGTCGAGATCGGCGGCGATTTTCGCATTCCTGACGTGATGAAGCAGGCCGGAACTCAGCTCGTCGAGGTTGGCACGACAAACCGCACAAAGCTTTCGGATTATGAGAACGCGATCACGGGAGACACGCGCCTGATCGCGCGCGTGCATCCGTCGAATTTTCGCGTCATCGGTTTTACCTCGTCACCAACGGTTTCCGAGCTTGCCGAACTCGCGCGTGAAAAAAGGCTTACTCTTTTCGAAGATGCCGGCTCCGGCGCGCTGCCTGATCTCCACGCTTACGGCCTGGATGGCGAACCCCGCATTAGCGATTCCATCGCTGCCGGCGCCGATGTGGTCACTTTTAGCGGCGATAAACTCCTCGGCGGTCTGCAAACCGGCCTTATCGTCGGCCGTGAGTCAGTGGTAGAAAAACTGCGCAAACATCCGCTCTATCGAGTACTTCGCGTGGATAAACTCGCCTATGCGGCGCTTGAAGCCACGCTGGAAAGTTATCTGCGCGGCACTGAATTAGAAGATATCCCGGTGCTCGAAATGCTCTCGCAAACCAAAGAGCAGTTGGCCGAACGCGCCGGAAAATTTGTCGAAAAACTGCGCGGTGAATCAGGCGGGAATTCTTTACTAAACGTTGATGTGATAGACGGTTTTTCAGCCGTCGGCGGCGGCGCGGCCCCCGAAGCGAAACTCGAAACCAGCCTGATTGTTCTGACTCACAAAACTCTTTCGGCAAATCAGCTCGAAGAAAAACTGCGAATGAGCAAACCGCCGGTCATCACGCGCGTAATGGAAGATAAGGTGGTGCTTGATCTTAGGACGGTGAGCGAAAATGAAGAGAATGACCTGCTAGCACTGCTGAAATTTCCCGCGAAATAATGCAGCGGCCACCACCCTAAAAAAGTTAAAAAAGTATTGTATTCTAAGGCGGCCTAAGCTAATCTGCAGGTGTGGAACACTAAAGATGATCCGGTATCTGCTAAATATTGCCGTCACTCTTCTCACTTTTACAGCGAGCCTGTTTATTACCTTTCAGTTTTACCAAAAACCCCCAAAATTCGCCGCCGGACCGCCTGTTGAGGAAACGAAGTGGGTCGCCTATTTTCCGGTCGCCCAACAAGCGGGCGAAGAAGCAGCCGAAACGCCAGCCGGCAAACCTTTTTGTCACGATAAGAAGATCCTTCCCGTTTGGAACGCATTAAAGCGGGACAAAGATTTTCAGGAACGCATGGAAGTTTCAGACGGCACCACCGATTGTGCCGGGATGTTTGAATACAAAGCGGCTGACTTAAACCGCGACGGGCAAATGGAGATAATGCTGCGCGGCAAGACCGTTTCGTTTTGCGGCGGCGTGGGCAACTGTATGATGTGGATCTTTGAGAAAAAAGGCGGCCGCTATAGTACCCTTCTGGCGACGACGGATTATGTAGATGCTTCGGAAATGGGAAGCCAGATCAGAAAAACCAGGACGAACGGATACTCGGACCTTTTGCTCAAAGGCCATATCGACGCCGGCAATACACATCACGTCTATTTCAATTTTGACGGGAAAAAATACCGCCAGGGAAAATGCCTGGTCGATGCTTATGTCCCCGGCAGCAGCCCCGATCCCAAAGGGAAATTAATAACCTGCGCGGAATTCGAGAAATACTATTACGACCGCTAATGGATAGATCGGAAAGCTTTTAACTTTTGAAGTTGGAATGGAAGATCTCCACGATCTCACCCGGCTTAATTCCGGCTAAAACTACATCAATTTCTTCAATCATTTCAACATGAGTGGTTAAGTCAACATGAGTGGTTAAGCGATTATTAAAAGCCCGCAAAATTACGATCGCGACCTTTCGATCAAGCAAACTTTGTTGATTTTTAATATTAGTGTCCGCCGTTAGGAGTACATTGAATCCGTTTTGTTCGGCGAGTGTAAGTAGTTTTCCGTTGGTAACATTTGCCCAGCCTTTTTCCTGAGTAGTGAAAGTTTCGTGACTGAGGAGATATTGTTTTAGCCTTCTACTAAATTGTGGTCGAGTAAAATTTTCAATCTAAGCTACTTCCTTGAGCAAGGATGTCTCTGCCAGTTCCAGAACGGCAATAGCTTGTTCACGGGTGACGGGGGGAAACCCTTCGAGAAAATCCTCCAAAGTTTCGCCGCCTTCCAGATAATCAAAAAGATTTTTGATCGGAACGCGAGTTCCGGCAAAGACGGGAGTACCACCTAATTTATCCGGATCTATTTCGATAAAAACACTTTTCATATACGAAATTTTACCATAATTAACTCGTCAATCTCCGGTAAATATTGGGCATTCGTTAGATAAGCTTAGAGTGTTGCTAATAAAGGCGAACTCTGTAGGTTAATGAAACTATAAATATTAAAATCGTCAGCGAAAGCTGTGATAAAATTCCCGTATTGATTTTGTGTGAATATGCCCACTATTTCCACATTTTTTGGTATTGTTATTAAGATGTTCTTTGACGATCATAATCCGCCTCATTTCCACGCTGAATACCAGGGAGAGATGGCGGTCTTTGATTTTAGAGGAAATATTTTAAGAGGCAATATTAGTTCAAGGACCGCGGTCAGATTAATAAGAGAATGGATCGATCTGCATCAGCCGGAGTTGCAAGTAAATTGGGAAAATATGCGCCAAGGGCGCGAGTTTAATAGGATAGCGCCATTAACATAGATGTCTGACTTGGTCACAGTAAAAGAAGCACGATACGTATCCGGCTACACGCTTGAACTGACCTTCAGCGATGGAATAAGCGCAGAAATTGATTTTAGCGATTGGATAGAAAAATTTCCTTTCTTTGCCCCACTAAAAGATATCGAATATTTTAAGAATTTCTCTCTCGATGGCTGGACCGTTGGTTGGCAAAACGGTGCCGACATTGCCCCCGAAACCCTTCACGAAATCGCTCTCCAGAAGCAGCACATGAAAGTTGCTTGATATTATCTTAACTAAGTAGCAGGAAGTATATATTCCTGCGCGGATGTTATTACAAAACTGGTATTAACTCGTCAATCTCCGGTAAATATTCGGCATTCGTTCGGGCAGGGACAGCACATCGTCGATGATGGTGTAGCCGACGTCGCCGTAGAGGTCTTTGAGTTCGGCTTCGCTGTCGCGGTCGATGGTAATGCAGAAAGGCGTGACGCCGGCGAGGCGCGCTTCGGTGAGGGATTCGCGCACATCTTCGCGGGCATAGCGGGCGTCGCCGTAATCGTGATCGTAGGGGCGGCCGTCAGTTAAAATTATCAATAATTTCGTCCGCGCTTCCTGTTTTTGCAGTTTTGCCGAGGCATGGCGGATGGCAGCGCCGAGCCGCGTATTATTCTGAAAAGAAATTCCGCCGATGCGCCGCTCGATCTCTTCGCTGTAGCGCTCGTCAAAATCTTTGACCATATAAAACTTTACATTGCGGCGGCCCTCGCTGGTAAAACCGTAGATGGAATAAACGTCGCCCACGGCCTCGAGCGCCTCACTCATCAGGATCAAGCCTTCTTTTTCGATCTCGATGATGCGGCGGCCGGGATGCGTGTACGGCTGCAAAGGATTGCGCGTGATGGTGCGCGCGGTCGATGACGATTGGTCCAGCAGCAGAGACACCGCCACATCACGACGTTTTCTCAATCTTTTTGTATAAAGCCGGTCGGATTGCATGCCGTCGGCGCGGCGGTCGATGACGTAATCGATCACGGCGTTTAAGTCGAATTCCTCGCCGTCGATCTCTTTATGAATTTTGGCGAGGTTCTCCGGCTTCATCAACTGAAACTGCCGCCGGATGGAGGAGATGACGCCGCTATAACGGCTGCGCGTAAGCTCGACAAAGTTGCGGTCGCCCTGCTTGATCTGTTTTTCCACCACGCGGCACCAGCCCAGGCGGTGGTCCATCAGATCACGGTCCCATTCATCATAGGAAAATGCCAGGTCACCGGTTTCCAGCGGCTGCTCCGGCACTTCGGAATGCGACCAGGCTTCGGCGCCGTCCAGATCGTCGGGCTCATCTTCATTTTCCAGATTGTTCCAGGCGTTAAAAAGATCGCGCGCATCCTGCAGTTTCTTTTGTTTATCGTCGCGTTTTATTTGCGACTCCAAAACGGATTCTTCCGAACTTTTATCTTCGTGCAGCTCTTCGCCTTTTTCCTCGTTTTCGCTGGACTGCTGTTTTTCTTCCTGTGCGATGTTTTGAAACAGGGTGTAGATACGGCTGGTCGCCATCAGCGTATCGGCGACCGTCGCGGCCGGTTTAGCAAGGTAGTCGAAAACAACGGATTCCAGTTCGCCGACGACCTGCGCGTAAAATTGCCGGGCGTCATCGAGCGCGCCGCCGCACAGAGTTATTTGAAATAATAATTCAAACGGGACCTGATTAATGGGAAGATCAAAGATCATCGGGCGTTTTTCACGCACGTTGGCGGCCATCAGGTCGAGATCGCGCACCAGCCCGCGATAAGTTCCACGCAAGCGCCGGTCGATCCGGCCGTTTTCCAGCGTGCCAAAAATTTTGCGTGCCAGGCCCGGTTCGGGAAATACCTGCAGGACGGTGCGGTAATCGGAATCTTTTGGCAGCGAGCGCTTTTTTATCTCGCCGGCGGCTTGCTCGAGCGAGAGCATTTTCTCTTCCTGCCCGAGGTCGTGAAGATACCCACCCAATGAAAAAGCATCCTGCGCTTCACGGCCCTCTTCATAAACAAAGGAAAGCTCGGAAAAGGCTGCTTTTAATCCGGCGCTGTCCTTTTCATAGGTGTCGAATTCGATCTGCCCGGCGGCATGCGCGGCCAGCACTTTGTAGAGCCGAAAATCCAGCTCGTCATCGTTAAATTCGGCTACCAGCGAAGGCAGGTAGATCATTCGCCCGTCGCTGAGGCGCGATTCCTGCGGCACCGCGGCGAGCGGAGCGATCTCGACCTCGCGCCCGGTCAGCGCTTCGATATAAAGCCGCAGAGTGGTCTGCACTTTTTCCAGCGGCAGCCCGGCACGCCCTTCGTGCAGCAGGTCATGGCTGTGACGCGTCTCGAGCGCAAAATAGCTGCGCTGGGCTTTGTTATTGTTAAATTCCGAGCTTTTGCTCAAACCCGCGCGAACCCAGTCTTCAAATTGCAGCAGCGAAACCTGTCTCAGCGCGCCGGCGCTTGAACGAAAACACGCCAGGGCGCTTTCGGCATCGGTTTCGGCGATCTCCCCGGTCAGCGCCAAAACGCGGTTCGAAATGTGCACGGCGTCTTCGTGTTTTTTGTGGGCGATCATTTGGCGAAAGAAATTCGGGCCGCTGCGAATGAATGAAACCAGCACGGCGTTTCCATGTTTGGCGATGGTGTGCAGCACCTCGCACCAGGCGGGGAAAACCTCTCCGGCAACGCGAAGTATTTCACCGCCGGCGGAAATAAAATTGAGCGTCACGCTGCCGCCATAAAGCAAAAATTCTTCCGCGGTAGTTAATAGCCGGACGGCCTCCTTTGCGTCGAGGCTTTTTAACGCCGTCGGCAGCAGCGTCCATAGATCGGAGGTCATCCCGCCCGTTCGCGCGGCAAATTGCGAAGCCAGATCTATCGCGGCAACAGAGGTCTTCTCATCTTCGAATCGTTTTAATGTGATGGCGACTGCCGGGGTAGCGGCAAGAAAATCCGCGCTGTGTTTGGCGGAGCGCTGCGCCACTTCTACACCGACCTTTAAAATGCCGGTGAAAAGCTCGTCATCATTTACCTGCTCTGCCAGGAGAGGGATCTTCTTAAAAGTTTCCAGGGCGACGGAGGTTGAAAGCACCAGTTGGCGCAGGCAGATCTGAAACGCCAGCGAACGCGCCGCCGACGGTACCAACCCGTAATATTCCACGCCATCGGCAAAAAATTTCGCTCCCAGGTCGGCATTTCCCATCGCGAGCTTCCGGCCGATCTCTGCCCAACTTCTTATTTCATCGGCGCTTAAGACCTTTGCGGCGTTCGGCATGGCCTGCAGAAATTCCTTGCTCACGCGCAGGCTGACCCCGGCGAGCGCAGCGCTTATTTCCAAAGCCGCACGCGATTTTTCAGCCGGAAGCTTTCTCAGATCGCCCGTTAAACTCATTTGTTTAAGATTAAGAGAATCAGCCTGAAAAGGGAAATAGAAGGAAGTGAGGAAAAAGGAAATAATAAATTGCCACTAGCTTTAGCGGTAATGACATATTTGACTACTAACTTTAAAAGTAATCCAGGTTCGAAGCAGGGAGGCGTTTTTGAGTTCCGTCAGGAACGCTATATTTATAGCATCAGACGAAAAAGTAAGGCGGGAGTTCCGTTTAGGAACGACATATGCCGCTCCGCTGGAGCTGGGGGATATTACAATCATTGTTTCTATAAATATGACGCTCCTACGGAGCTTAAAGCCTGTTCGCTGAGCTAAGTAAATTATTACCGCTAAAGCTAGTGGCAATTTAAATGGCACGCTAAAGCGTGGACTCAAAATATCCGCGCTCCATAAACATTTTCCCGCTATTCCCGTATAATCAGTGTTTCAGATATATCCAAGATACTCATTGTAAAAAAGGAAAAATATGACGCTGACAAGAGTTGTTCTAACTGTCTTTTTGGTATCGATTTGCGCGGTTGCCGGGTTTGCGGCCCCGTATATGACTGAGCCTTCGCTATCGCCTGACCGGACGGAGATAGCCTTCGTTTCCGGCGGCGATATCTGGTCGGCCCCGGCGGCAGGCGGCACGGCGCGGCTGCTGGTTTCGCATCCGGCGACGGAATCGCGCCCGCTTTTTTCGCCGGATGGCAAGCGGCTGGCTTTTACCTCAAACCGCTCGGGCGCCGGCGATATCTATATTTTAAATTTAGATGGCGGCGAGCTGCGGCGGCTTACCTTTGACGACAGCCTTGATCAGCTCGAAGCCTGGTCGCGCGACGGCAACTGGATATATTTTTCCTCGACCAGCAAAGACATCTCAGGGATGAACGACATCTTTCGCGTTTCCGCCGGCGGCGGGACACCGATGCAGGTCAGTTCCGACCGCTATACCAATGAATTCGGCGCCACTCCGCTGGCCGACGGCTCGCTGGTGTTTGCGGCGCGCGGCCTTTCTTCGGGGCAGTGGTGGCGCAAGGGCAGAAGCCATATCGACGAGACCGAGCTCTGGTTAAAAACGGGAGACCGGTACGAAGAGTTGACGCCGCGCGGAGCGAAACAGATGTGGCCGATGGCCAGCGCGGACGGCTCGCGCATGTTCTTTATGTCGGACCGCGGCGGCGCGCAGAACATTTGGTCGATGCCTAAAGGCGGGCAGGCCAAACAGCTCACCAATTTTACCGACGGGCGGGTTCTCTGGCCGAGCATTTCGTATGACGGGAAAGAGATCGTCTTCGAACACAACTTTGCCATCTGGAAATTGAAAACCGATGCGGGAGCGGCCGAAGCCGTGGCGATAACTCTGCGCGGTTCGGCTTCGAGCCCGCTCAATGACCGCGTCAATCTTTCGACCCAGGTCCGCGAACTGGCGCTTTCACCCGACGGGAAAAAAGTGGCGGTGGTCTCGCGCGGAGAAGTTTTTGCCGCATCTTCCAAGGACGGCGGCGACGCCGTGCGCGTGACCAACACCATGTCGCCCGAATCTTTCGTTACCTGGTCGCCGGACAGCAAAACGCTGGTGTATTCGTCCGAGCGCGAAGGTTCAACGACGCTCTACCAATATGATTTTTCGACCGAAACGGAAACCCGGCTGACCGGCGCAAATAATAGCAGCAATATCGATGCGCTCGCCACGTTCTCGCCCGATGGAAAACTGCTGGCCTTTGTCCGCAATGCGCGCGCGATGATGATCTATGACACTGCCACCAAACAGGAACGCGAGCTATGCAAATTCTTTACCGACCCCGTTCCGCTTTTAGGCAAAAACAGCTATTCCTGGTCGCCGGACAGCAAATGGATCGCCTATCTGACCTACGCGCCGGATACGCGTTCCTATACGAACGTCAGCGTGGTGCCCGTAGGCGGAGGCGCGCCGCGCCCGGTCAGTTTCCTGGCAAATTCAAACAGCGGCTCGCTTTCCTGGAGCCCGGATGGTTCGTATATTTTGTTTGACACCAGCCAGCGCACCGAAGACGGAGCGATCGCGCGCATAGACCTGAAACTGCGCACGCCTAAATTCCGCGAAGACCAGTTCCGCGATCTTTTTCGGCAGGAAAACCCCAAACAAACCCGTCCGCCGGGGCCGCCGCCTTCGCCCAGCCCGTCTGCTGCACCGACGCCCGCAGCCACGCCGCAGCCTAGTCCCTCCGCATCGCCGGCGGCACCTGCAACTGGCGTCGGTGTCTCTGCCGCAGAGCCCGCAAAAAAAGAGGAAGAAAAAACCGAGATCGTTTTTGAGGATATCCGCAAACGCCTGAGCATTATCAATACCGGCGTCAATGACGGCGGACAGGTCATCAGCCCGGATGGAAAAACTTTGCTCGTACTTGCTTCGGCCGAAGGTCAGTTTAATCTTTACACCCTGTCGCTGGACGAGCTTTCGACCGACGGTCCGGCGCGGCAACTGACCTCGACCGCCGGCTTTAAAACCAATGCGCAATTTTCGCCCGACAGCAAAGAGATCTATTACATCGAGAACGGCCGGGTAAATATTGTGACGCTCGAGCGCCGCGAAGTGCGGCCGCTGTCACTCAACCTGGAGATGAACGTGGAATTTGCCCGCGAAAAGATGGAGGTTTTTAAGCAGGGCTGGCGTTATATGCGCGACAATTTTTACGACGACAAATATCATGGCGCCGATTGGAACGCCGTGCGCGCGACCTATGAACCGCTCATAAATGACGCGCGCAATATGGACGAAGTGCGCCGGCTGATGAATATGATGGTCGGTGAATTGAACGCTTCGCACTTGGGCGTGACGGGGCCGTCGGGTTTTACGGCAGCGCCGGTCGGCAAACTCGGCCTGCGTTTTGACCGCGGCGAATACGAAACCAACGGCAAACTCAAGATCACTGAGATCATCACGCTCAGCCCGGCGGCGGTGGTAAAAGACATTAACGTCGGCGATTACCTCTTGAGTGTCGACGGTGTGAACATCGACGGCAAAACCAATCTCGACGAGCAACTGGAAAACAAGGCCGGCAAACGTGTCGTGCTGGGCATTTCAAAAACCGGGGCAGCGGCCACAGGGGCCGATAAGCGCCAGGTGATAGTAAAACCGGTCAGCACCGGGGCAGAGAAAAACCTGCTCTACCGGCAATGGGTGGAAGCTAACCGCGCTTATGTGGCCCGCATTAGCGGAGGCAAACTGGGTTATGTTCATTTGCCCGATATGGGCCAGGGATCGCTAAACCAGCTTTACATCGATCTGGATACTGAAAATCAAAATAAAGAAGGTGTGGTGATCGACGTCCGTAACAACAACGGCGGGTTTATCAATCCGTATGTGATCGATATTCTTTCGCGGCGCGGTTACCTGACGATGAAAGAACGCGGGTTGTGGAATGTGCCTTCGCGCTCGGCGCTGGGGCAGCGCGCTCTAGAGCGGCCAACGGTGCTCGTCACCAACCAGCATTCGCTTTCGGATGCCGAAGATTTTACCGAAGGCTACCGCTCGCTAAAACTCGGCAAAGTAGTGGGCGAGCCAACCGCCGGCTGGATCATCTTTACCTGGAACACGCAGCTTTTTGAAGGAACGACTTTCCGCCTGCCGCGCCAGCTCATATTGGGCAGCGACGGCAAGGATATGGAACTGAATCCGCGCCCGGTCGATGTTCAGGTAACGCGCCCGGTCGGGGAAACGATGACCGGTAAAGACTCGCAGCTCGATGCCGCGGTGAGGACGTTAATGGGCGGAAACTAATTTAGGCAGAAACCGGGGCAGTTATGGAGCGTGCTAAGCTTTAGCTAGCGGGGCCAAATTAGATTTCATGACTGGGCTTTAGCCCAAACTAAAAAGAATTGGGCTAAAGCCCTCTCTTTGTATTTACCTATAACCACTAGCTAAAGCTAGTGGCAATTTAAAAGAGGAATAAGAGCGGGCGCAAGCGGCCCTTCCGGACTGCAAATTTATATCGACATCGCAATTAACCATTGAGCCAGGAAATATGTGCTGAGGATATAGATGTCTTTTTTCGGGATCGCTTTTTTAAAGCGGTCGTAGGCGAGAAATGAATCGGACAGAATAAAGACGAGCGCTCCGGCAAAGGCCAGGGCGCTTTCTATTGTCTGTAAATTAAGCCAGCGGTTCATTGCAAACCGGCCCATCATGCAGATAGTCAGCGCGTAGACGAAAACCGGGATCCTGAGCGGGCCGAGGCTGTACCACAATATCCGCATAAAAACTGCAAAGAAAAGCACAAAAGGCACCGCGGAATAGACCGCGCCCGGCATTACCGGCAACTGGTAAAACGCCGCCACATAACAGAAATGCGCCAGCAGAAAAACCACCAGGCCGGGAAGAAAAAGCTGTTTGTCAAAGATAAGAAAAATGTCGCCGACCAGCGAAAAGCCGAGGCCGATCAGAACAGCGATCTTGTAAAATTGCGGACCGCTGTCCGGCTGCAGCCATGCGATAGCGATAATACACAGCATCGCCAGCGGTTTGAAAATGCATTTCTGAACGGTGTCCGCTCTTAAATAAGCGCGAATGGTGAGCGCCACAAAAAGAAAAGTTAGACAGCTTAATAAGATCTCAAAATTTGTCATCTTCAAATCAATTCAGGTCCAAACAAAAATACAAAGCTATTTCGTCGCCGAGAACCTTTTCGGGATCATATAAAGAATTGTCGAAACCGCAAAATCTGAATCCCGATCTTAGGTAAAAGCTTATCGCCGGAAAGTTGACGTTTTGCGTTTCGAGCCATAGACACCGGGCCTGAAGGCCGTTTGCATAGCTTATAGCTTCTTTCAATAAAGTAGCGCCCAGACCCCGGCCTTTGTATTCGGGCAGAACATAAATACCCCGCAGGACCGCCCGGCTGTTCCAATTCTCAAATCCCACCGCCGCAAAGCCGATCATCTTATCTTCAGCGTCGGCGATAAAAGTTTGGTCTGAGTTGGATACCGACTCCTCTATATCGTCAATGTCATAAGTTCGAGACAACTTCGATCCGAGCTTTTCTTTGCAAAGTTCAACCGTCATCCCGCTTGCCGAGACACGGTAGATATATTCAGTGGAATAAGAAGCGTCGAATCCTGAAAGTGCCTCGCGGCCAAGTGACCCTGAGATTTTATACAATTTCATGTTTCAAATCTTTATGAGATCGGAGATCGTCAGGGGCATTATTTCAGATAATCACGAAAAACCCAATCTGTTTTTTGCGCCTGAGTGTGGCATTTGGCGCAGTCGCCTTTGGTCTCGCGCTTTTGCATTTTCAGGTCTTTTCCGTCGAGAACGAAAAACTCCCAGTCGCCGGTCCTGGGGCTAAAGCCTTTTTTGCGTTTGATCATTACCGCGACGAGCTGTGGTTCGGTATCGTTTCCGAACAGCAGTTTTTCGCGAACGATGATGGAGCCGGGCGCGAACCGTGGATTTTCTTTTTCAGCCTCGGTTTGACCAATGCTATTTACGTAAACGCGGGCAAATGTCTGGGCGGTCTTTTCGTGCAGGTTCTTTGGTTCTTTAGGGTTGGTATAGCTGCGAGTAGAAATAAACGGCTCGGGCTTTGGCGCGTCACCGAGATTTATCGAAGTTTCTTCGGCAGGCATGATCAGCCTGCTGCCGCCGGGATTGGTGATAATGTCCCTGACCTCCTGCGCGCCTTCTTTCGAAGGATCAGTTAGCAGTGGTTCGGTCAGAAAGAACGTGGTGGTGGGTATCCCCAAACTGGAGATAGAAGTGAACGATCAGCCTGCGACGGACGAATCCGAGATTTGAAAGGTGCCGGCTTCAACCTTTGCGACTTCGCTCTGCGCAGGTTCGATCTTCGCGTTTTCAATTGGCGGCTTAACAAGCTTTTTCCAGGTTTTATAACCCGCTACTTCCTTTATGACATCCTCGCTGGCTTCGGATTTAAAGTCTTGCGAACTCAAAAGGACAGTGCCGACCAAACCAAGCACACCCAGGAGCGAAAAAAGCTTTATTTTTAACATAGGATCTCCCGTTAAGGGAGATGCGAGAGGCTTATGCGAGGGTTGCTTCACCTGATTCCGTTTGCTGGCGCGCGTGGTAAGAACTGCGCGTGAGCGGGGAAGACTCGACGTGTTTAAAGCCCATGTCTTCACCGATGCGTTTCCATTCGGAAAATTCTTCCGGGGTGACATAGCGTTCGACGGGCAGGCGGCGTTCGTAAGGCTGCAGGTATTGCCCGATGGTCATGATGTTGCAGTCCGATCTGCGCAGGTCGCGCATCAGATCGACCACTTCTTCAAACTCTTCGCCGAGGCCGGCCATGATGCCGCTCTTGGTCAGCATTGAGGGGAAATGCTTATCGCGGAATTTTGCCGCGCGGTCGAGCAGCTCGAGCGTCTGATCGTATTTGGCGTCGGGGCGTACGCGGCGATAGAGACGGGCGATAGTTTCCGTATTGTGATTGAGCACGTCGGCGCGCGCAGCGAGCACGGTGTTTAGCGCATTTTCGTCGCCGTTAAAATCCGGGATCAAGACTTCGACCTTGCATTCGGGGTTTAATTCGCGGACTCGTGTAATGGTTTCCGCCCAGTGCGCCGCGCCGCCATCGGGCAGGTCGTCACGATTGACGGACGTGATGACCGCGTGAGCAAGTTTTAAATGCTGCACCGCTTCGGCCACGTGCGTCGGCTCGAGCGGGTCGAGCTCCATCGGCTTGCCTTTGTTGACCGCGCAAAAACCACAGTGACGCGTGCAGGTATCGCCGCCGAGCATAAAAGTGGCGGTCTTGTCCGTCCAGCATTCAAAGATATTCGGGCAGCGCGCTTCCTGGCAGACCGTGTGGAGCTTTAGCCCCTCGATCAGTTTCAAAACGGCGTTCGAATTGGTAGGATCGCCGATCTTGATCTTGAGCCAGTCGGGCTTTTTTAGCCGCTCTTTTTTCTTCTTGATGAAGTTTTGAATTAAAACCTGTTCCTGCATAAAACTCCGCGCTATTTCCTGCATAAAACTCCACGCTATGACGAACTGTTATTTTAACATTTGGCCAAGAAAGACAGAAATGGGGTCGACAAAGGGCGCATTTACTGTGTTTTCCGTAGCTGCCTGCTAAAGTTCGAAAATAAGTTCGGTAATTATTTGTCCTGCTTCAAAATATCGATCCGCAGGCTGAATTCCTCAACTAAATTGCCCGTATTTCCAACTTTGATAAACGAGATCTTACCTTTCTTATCGACAAAAAGAGTGGTCGGGTAGGTCGCGGCCCCATCATTTACTTTCAACAACTCTTCGGAATAACTGTCCGCCATCAAAACCGGAAAGTCGTATTTCCGATCGGCAATAAATTTCTTTACGGTCACAAGAGCGTCGCGCGAATCAAAGGTCAGCAGCACGACGTCGCTGTCACTCTTATATTTTGCGGCGAGTTCCTGAATTTCCGGCATTTCCTTTACGCAGGGCGCGCACCATACTCCCCAAAAGTTGATGACCACCACTTTTCCTTTTACGTCATCAAAAGATATCGACCTCCGATCGATGGTTTTCAGATCGAACGGCGCCAGATCTTTCGGTTCCTTTATGCGCGACGCGGCCACCTCGGCCATTATCCTCGCCCTTACTTTTTCTTTTATATTTTTGTAATAATCGTCAAACCCCCGCAGATCGCCGTTTTTCGCTTTATAAAGCTCTTTAATGCTGGCCGTGAGGGTATTGGTGATAGTGGCCGATCTCAAATAAACATCTTCCGCTTTATCAAATTCCTTTCGGGCCTTGTGTACCAGGGCAAGGATCAAAAGAACATCCGCATTTTCTTTGTTTATCTCATATGCCTTGAGCAGTTCTTTTTCCGCCTCATCAAATCTGTTTTCCAGGTACAGCGCAAATCCCAGTGTTTCCAGCGCGTTCGACCGGATATACACTGCTTGTCCTTCCAGATCTTTGGCGTTTAGGACCGAGCGGAAATCGGCAATGTCCGCCTCACCTTCTTCTATCCCGGCCCTGGCGTAGGAAAGCATTTCTGCGGTGAGGCCCGGATCAAGCCCGAAAACTTTCCGCACTGCCAGCAGATCGGCGATCTCTTTATTCGTGTTGGAGTTTCGGTCATTTTTGTATTTTTTGACCGCGTCTAAAAGTTCTTTCAGTTTTTGGCCGGACATTTGAAAGTCGTACTTTGCCCGCAATAATAACCAGAAATATGCCGTACCAAGCTGGTCCATGTCGAAATGCCGGGGACGCCTGATAAAAGCTCTCCATTCATTGTCGATCCTATCGGCTTCCTTTTTATCGGGGTTGATGTACTTTAAAGACTCGTCCAGCAATTCTCTGTCGCCCAGCAACCTGCCCTCATCAAGCTCACTCAATTTCTTCATGAACCCGGCCGCCGGCGCCCGATCATTTACAGCCCTGTTCATCTTAAAGATCTGCTGCACGATAATAAGCTCGGCAAACCTCGTATTCGGGAATTTCTTTAAGATCTGTGCCTCATAAAATTCCTGCTTCCGGGCGTTTTGTAATGTTCCATATTGAAGTGAAACGTTAAAGAGGATCTCCGGCGAATTTGGCCCGGCCTTTAACAACGCGTTCATATCATCGACTATTTCCTGCTCTTTTTGTTCATCGGTTTTATCGGTTTGAGATGCTAACATCCGCCAATACGCAACCCGGTTGGCCAATGCATCGGGCGCTAATTGCAGCGCTCTTTTTAGCAGTGGAAGCGCTTCTTTTGTCCTCTTATCCCGATTTAAACAATCAGCGTAGAGATAGAACGCATTGACCGAGCCCGGGTCGAGCTTGATGGAAGTGTCGAAATCTTTAAAGGCTTTTTCCTTGTTATTAGCCTGGTAGTTACTGAGGGCCCTGTTGTAATAAAATCGCGATCGATCTTTGATCTTATCCTCATTCTTATCAAGCCACTCGATTGACCCGGCATACTTGCCCGCGCGATAGATCACCGTGTTGTAGCAAAAAATAGCCTCTTCATTGCCGGGCGCGAGTTTAACGGCCGTCTCGGCTGTTTTAAGCGCCTCTGCCGCGTCCCCGCGATAACTGTTGGCCATTGCCATCGCTACCAGTGCCCACACATCACTTTCCTGGGGGCTGTCTTTACGGCCATTGCGGGTGGCCATCTCCCCGGCCATAGCAAACGCCGTCTTGTAATTATCGGTTGACCGGACGCCGTTTAAAACGACCCACATGCGCAATTCGTCGTCTTCAGGAAATTGCCCGATCAATTTTTGCCCGGTTTCATATCCGGCGCGGAAATCGCGCGCGAAAAAAAGATCGCGCAATTTTTTTACACCGGCTTTACTGTCGGCCAGCGCATTTTTTCCGGCGGCGGATAATGGGGGCGAAACGGCAGTCTGCGCCTCGCCGCTGCTCGTAAATAGAGCGGCCGCAAGGCACGCACATAAGATAAGTATCAAGTGTGTTTTCATTCCGGTCATTTTATTGGCCGATCATCTTTATTCGAGATCGCGGGCGGCCTTTACCGACTCACTTTAAGATGACACGCGCCAACAAAAAAGCGTGTCAGGTAAGTATTGGAAATTACTTTGTCCTGACACGCTTTAGGAAAACTCCGGTGGCAAATTATTTCAGGCGGCCGTTGACCGTGTCCCAATTGATATTCGAGAAAAACGCTTCGATATATTTCGGGCGGTCGGCCGGGGCGTAGTCTTTGATAAAGGCGTGCTCCCAGACGTCCATCACCAGCACGGGCGTATAGCCGGCGACGTTGCCTTCTTCGTGCATCGAGATCCAGTGGTTGGAAAGTTCGCCGTTTGACGGGTCTTGCAGCGCCAGCGCCCAGCCCACTCCGCGCATTTTGCCGACGCTGGTAAAATCAGCTTTCCAGATGTCGTAGCTGCCAAAACTTTTTTCCGCCGCGTTAATAAAGGCGTCGCCCGTAGAAGGGTCGCCGGTGCCCTGCTTTTGCATATTGTCGAAATAATATTCGTGGAGCACCATTCCGTTGTACTCAAATCCGTAGCGGCGTTTGAGTTCGGAAAAAACCGCCATATTTGCCGGGTCGAGGCTTCCGTCCTTTAACAGGCCGGCGACCTTTTCGTTCAGAGTATTAGTGTTGGTAACGTAGCCTTCGTAAAGTTTAAAATGCATTGCCAACGTTTCGTTGGAAATTCCGGTGAGATCGCTCAGATCCCAACTCTTCGCTTTATAAGTAGTATTCAAACCCATGATGTTCTCCTTGTGCCCATTGATGTTATGATCGCCGCGCTCGCCGGCTTAGCGGCGAACTTGGCTCAGTTGGTCTTTAAAAACAATGAATAATTAACAGTTAAAAATGAACAGTTATTCCCATTCTTCGGGACGCGGGCCGGCATCCATTCCCTCGGTGCTGACCTGTTTCAAAACCTTTACTTTCAGATCGTCCGCTACCTTGATCTGGCACGAAAGGCGAAAGCCTTCTTCGAGAGCCCCGCGCAAGGTCAGGCATTCACGCTCGGTATCGCCCATTGGCGGGGTGTTTCCGTCGAGTATCTCGACACGGCAAGTGGTGCAGCGCGCGTTCCCGCCGCAGCGGTGAAGGATGTCTACGCCGCCATCTTCGAGGATCAGTACGAGCCGACGCCCGCCGGGCGTATCGATGGTTTTAGTACCCTGGGCAGTTTCCGCGGTAATTGTAGGCATTAAAGGAGCTCCCTGCTAAGTAAATTTAATATAAAACTTAACTTGAATTTGGCACAGTTTGCGGGAAAAGAGCAAGCGGCGGGTAAAAATTAAATATCGGCCGATACTGTACCGGGAGCGCGGACGTCCCGTCCGCACGAACGCAGCGTTCGAACTATCTGCTGACATTAGGCCGCAAAAGCGGCCTTTGCGGACGAGACGCCCGCGCTCCCAGTCGATTTTCCATTATAAGTCCTTCCTGAATTTAACTCCCGAGCCTGATTCGTGATATTTTGGTGAATTGATCCATACTTATTTCGTAGAAAACGTGCCATAGATATAAATGCAGGAAGTTGAAAAAAACGGCTTTGACCGGGATGAACCGCAACGACGAAGCTGGGCGGAGTGGTTCGGCTCAGACGATGCTATCCGCATGGTCTTTCTTTTATTTGGGCTGGCGATCATCGTTATTATCATGATCCGGCTTCAGTTTTCCACGCCGGCGGTGTGCTGCGGCGATTGGGACGGCTATTACCACATCCGCTGGAGCCAGCTTCTCTGGGAAAATTTCAGCCAGGGCAAGTGGCTGCCGGAATTCAAATGGCTGCCGCTGACCGTTTTAAATCCGCAGGATTACGCCGATCATCATTTTCTTTTCCACCTGCTGCAGATACCTTTTCTCTGGTTTTTTGAGCCCGTGCTGGCGGCCAAGGTCGCCGCGGTAATTTTCGGCAGCCTCGCGATTTTCAGCGTCTATGTGATGATGTACCGCTACCGGGTAAATCATCTGCTGTTGTGGCTGGGCGCGCTGCTGACCTGCGCCAATCCGTTCTTTTACCGGATGAACATGGCCAAAGCGCCGCCGCTCACGATCATCTACACCGTGCTCGGCATCTATCTGCTGTTCGAGCGCAAATATATCTGGCTGATGCCGCTGATGTTCGTTTTTGTCTGGACCTACAGCCTGTTTCCGATGCTGCTGATCGCCTCGCTGATCTGGACCGTGATCATCGCCTGGAACGAAAAGAAAGTGGAATGGCGGCCGGCGACTTATACCTTTGCCGGCATGGTGCTGGGCAATTTAATAAACCCCTATTTTCCGCATAACCTCGGCCTCTTTTTTGAACATTTCATCACCAAATTTAAATCCGGAGATTTTACCGTCGGCGTCGGCGGCGAGTGGTATCCCTATACCGGATGGGAATTGATCACGCACCTGACCATCGCGATGCTGGCGATGCTGCTGGGCTACATTCTGTTCGGGCCCAAGGAAGGCAAGCTTCCGGAAAAAGCAACATTCTTTCTGGTGTTCGCCACGATCCTGTTCTTCGCGATGTTTCGCTCAAAGCGTTACGCCGAATATTTTCCGCCGTTCGCTATTCTTTTCGCGGCGTTTAGCTGGCAGGCATTCTGGGCGGCGCCGGTTGTCGAGCTTCCGGAAGACTTTCGCCGCGACCTCGAACCATTTCTCGATGTAGAAGTTAAAGCGGCGAAGAAAGACCCGTTGGTGGTGCCGCAGCAGGTGGCGTCCATAATAATCGGCGTTTTCTTTTTAGGGTTGATGTATTACAACTTTATCGGGATCGACCTGGAAAGATTTGGTTTGAAAGACGTCAAACAGGAAGGCATGATCACCAGCATCGGAAATAACGAGAAGGCCGATAAGCACCGGCGCGCGATGGAATGGGTCAAGAATAATATTCCCGAAGGCGAACTGATCTTTAACGCGGACTGGGACGATTTTCCGAAGATGTTCTACTACGACCAGAAGCACTCTTATGTTTCCGGCCTCGACCCGACTTATTTGTATAGCAAGAATCCCGATCTTTCGCGGCTCTTCGATGACATCACTAACGGAAAACACGACGACCCGGCGCTGATCATCCGCGAAAAATTCGGCTCGCACTATATCTTTTCCGATATCAAACGCCACCCGGATATGTATGCCAAGGCGATGGAAAGCGGCTGGGTCGAAAAGATCTATGAAGACGATGAAGATTACATTCTCAGGATCCGCGACGAAAAGGGCGATCCGCCAAAAGAAGCGGGCGCGGACAACGACAGCGACGAACCGACACCGGATGAAATAAAAGCGGCCGAAGACGAAGAGAACGATAACAATTTGGCGGAACCGGATGATAACACGCCGGAAGATAATAAGAACGACCGATGAATTTTGCGATAAAGATGCTGGCACTGGCGCTGACGCTTTTCTGTTTTGCCTGCGGGCCGGAAAATAATACGGCTTCGCGGCCGGGAAATGAGACGCCGGCCCCGACGGTAGAAGTAAAGAAAAAAACGTTTGACGATGACGTGGCAACGGTCCGTTACAGCGAATATACCTGGATGTTCGTTTTGCGGCGCCGTGACGGTAAAGCGATCGACGGCGATGACAGTAAATTCATTCGCGCCAACACGCCGCCCGAAACAAATCAAAGACTGGTGTCGGACGAAGGAAAAGCGGTCATAATGGGCACAAATTTTCGCTTCTATCCAGGACAGTACGATGCGGTGAACAAGCGGTTCGAAGTTCAGGACCTGTCGGCGGCGAAATACGAAAAGAACGAAAACGACCTGGCATCGGCAAATAACGGGGCGAATAAGGCGGCAGATAAATTGGCAAATAAGGCAGCCGGTGACCCTAAAAACCAGAACCCGTCAAAAAATATTTCAAAGTGAGAAACCTTGATCCTGGCGTTAGACATCGGTACTTCCAGCGTGCGCGCCGCCGTTTATGATGAAACCGGCGAGCGGCTGCCGGACACCGTGGTCAAAAATGACCGGCAGATCGAATTTACCGAGCAGGGCGGGGCCGAGATCGATGCCGGGAAAGCCATTGAGCAAATTTTCCGCGCCGTGGATGACGTGCTGGCGCTCGCTGCAGTCACCCATATCCAATACGTGGCGATGTCCTGTTTCTGGCACAGCCTGATCGGCGTCGATAGAGACGGAAACGCGGTGACGCCGGTCTTGACCTGGGCCGATACACGGGCAAAAGATACCGTAAAAGATCTGCGCCGGCATTTCGACGAGCGTGAAATGCACAACCGTACCGGCTCTCGTTTTCATGCAAGTTATTGGCCGGCAAAATTGCTCTGGTACGGACGAGAACAGCCGGAAATTTTTGGGCGCGCGGACAAATGGATGTCACTAAGTGACTATCTCGCGCTGAAGCTTTCGGGCAAGGCCGTGACGAGTGTTTCAATGGCGTCGGGTACGGGCCTTTTCGATGTCCGGCGATGTGATTGGGACGATGATCTTTTAAGTTTTCTGGGGATCACGCGGGAGAATTTGCCCGCGATCATCGAAAGCGGCGACACGTTTCAAACCGCGCGCTGGGAAAAACTGAAAAACGCGAAGTGGTTTCCGGGCATAGGTGACGGTGCGGCGAATAATATCGGCGCCGGCTGTACGACCAAAGAAAAAGCCGCGCTGATGGTCGGCACGTCGGGCGCGATGCGGACCGTGTTTGCGGGCGAACCGCCTGCCGAAATTCCACACGGGTTGTGGTGCTACCGTGTCGACCGCCAGCGGGTGATCACCGGCGGCGCGCTTTCCGATGGCGGCGGGCTTTATGCGTGGCTGAAAAATACGCTGAAGATAGCCCCCGTTGCTGCAGCAGCCGATGATGAGATCGAGGCCGAGATCGCCCGGCGCGCGCCCGATTCGCATGGGCTTACGGTAATGCCGTTTTTTTCCGGCGAACGCAGCACCGGCTATCACGAAAACGCCAAGGGCGCGATTCTGGGGATGACGCAAAATTCCACGGCTGTTGAGATAGTTCACGCCGCCATGGAAGCCGTTGCTTTTCGTTTTGCCGCGATCTTTGAGCAACTGCAAACGGTTTGCCCGGTAACGGAGATGATCGCATCCGGCGGCGCGCTGCGCGAATCCGCGGTCTGGACGCAGATCATGGCCGACGTGCTGGGCCGAAACTTAAGCCTGCCCGACACGCGCGAAGCCTCAAGCCGCGGCGCGGTTTTGCTTGCGCTCAAAACTATTGGCAAAATAGAGAGCATCGAGGAAATAGAAACACCGCGCGGGCAGCAATTCAATTTCGATAAAGACCGTCACGAAGTTTACCGGAATGCGCGCACAAGGCACGAAGAGTTCTATAGAAAAATTATATAACTTTGAGAGACTGGTAAATTATTTCACCATTTTCTCGTACATAGCTGACAGGTATCTTCGGGTTATTTATATCTTTCCCACCTGATTCGTGCCATTTTTCTTCCCATTTAGTAAAATAAAGTTCCAATTGGTCAGGGGTTAAAAGATGAATTGATGAAAGCTCGATCCCCTCGTAAATTGCGAACAACCAATCTACTTTTCTATATTTCCCGATTATTGTCGGATTCATATGATGATGAGTTGAAAAACTTTTAGTAAGCCTGATATTTACAGATTTTAATTCATACTCTTTTCCTGAGTCGTCGACGGCATCATTTCCTTCTCTGCCCGGCAGGATTCTCAAACCGCTGGTTAGCAAGATCTGTAAAAGTTTTCCGCCATTGTCCTGAAAAATATCTCCAATACCGTGTTTATTTGCGAGTAATTGATACCGGCGTATGTAAGCAAATAAATTCTCTAATATTTCTTTATCCGAAAGATCTTCCAAATCGTCCTCTAAAAGATCGACCACGCTACAATTAAGCGATTTTGCCAACTTTTCAATATTATCTATGGAGATATTCCTCTCGCCTCTCTCCACAGAACCTATATAAGTTCTGTGGAGACCGGCCAAATCCGCTATGGCTTCTTGTGACAGATTGTTTTTAAGTCTATATTTACGTAAATTCTTTGCAATAATTATGCGCGTTTTTGAAGTCTGCCGGCTCATGGTATAAAGCTACTTCCATGAACACTTTGAGTCTACAGACTTTAAGTAGCATTTTTGGTTAATATGCAATTTATTCCTGCTTATAAAACAATATCAGGCTCGGCTTTTTGCGGAGACTCAAAAGATTTGCTACCTGAATTACCGGATGAAAGCATTGATTTGGTGATCACCAGCCCGCCTTTCGCCCTTCAGCGTCAGAAAGATTATGGAAACATCGATCAGGGTAATTATGTTGAATGGTTTTCTGCTTTTGCCGAAATTGTGCACAAAAAATTAAAGCCGGCGGGGAGCTTTGTGATCGATCTGGGAGGGGCTTACAGAAAAGGCAGTCCGACCAGAAGTCTATACAATTTCAGGCTGCTCATCCATCTCTGTGATGAGATCGGTTTCCATCTGGCGGAAGATTTTTATTGGCACAATCCGGCGAAATTACCGAGCCCTATCGAATGGGTCAATAAAAGAAAAATACGAGTCAAGGATTCCGTCAATACGGTCTGGTGGTTAAGCAAGGAAGAATTTCCTAAATCCGATGTTACCAATGTGCTGGTTAAATACAGCGACAGGATGAAAAAACTGCTCGCGGATCCGGGCAAATTTTATACTCCAAAAGATCGTCCTTCCGGGCACCAGATAAGTAAAAATTTTTCTACCGACAACGGTGGGGCCATACCATCGAATCTGTTGCAGTTGTCGAATACCGATTCGGGCAGCCTGTACTTGCGGGCCTGCAATCTGGTGATGGAAAAACCGCACCCGGCAAGGTTTCCCGTGAAGCTGCCGGAATTTTTTATTAAATTACTGACGGAGCCTGACGATTTGGTCGTCGATATATTTTCCGGCTCCAATACGACGGGAGCTGTAGCGGAGGCTGAAGGGAGGCGTTGGCTGTCTTTCGAAGAAAAAATAGAATATGTAGCGACATCTTCATTTCGCTTCATCTCAAAAGATCTGGATGAGATGGAAATAAAAAACATATATGAAAAAATACTTATGGGAGAAAGCATAGAGTTAGAGGACTGCCAAAATAACCCATCCCTTCCTTTCGTTGCTCAGTAAAAATTTGAAAACATATTGTTTAACCAATGACGAAAACCAATATCGACCAGCTTTGTATCAACACTATCCGCACGCTTTCGCTCGACGCGGTGCAAAAAGCGAATTCCGGCCATCCCGGATTGCCGCTCGGGATGGCGCCGGCGGCCTATGTGCTGTGGACAAAATTTCTGCGCCACAACCCGCGTAACCCGAAGTGGTTTAACCGCGACCGCTTTTTGCTTTCCGCCGGGCACGGGTCGATGCTGATCTATTCGCTTTTGCATTTGACCGGCTACGATCTCTCGCTCGACGATCTGAAAAATTTCCGCCAGCTTCATTCGAAAACGCCGGGCCACCCGGAAAATATTCTGACCGCCGGCGTCGAGATAACCACCGGCCCGCTGGGGCAGGGATTTGCCAACGGCGTGGGGATGGGCATGGCGCAAAAACATCTGCAAGCACGCTTTAACAAGCGCGGCTTTCCGGTCATCGATCATTTTATTTACGCCATCGTTTCGGACGGCGATCTGATGGAAGGCGTGAGTTACGAATCGGCTTCGATGGCGGGACACTTGCAGCTCGATAATCTGATCTATCTCTACGACGACAACAATATCACCATCGACGGCTCGACCGATCTCGCCTTTAGCGAAGACGTCACGAAACGTTTTGAGGCCATCGGCTGGCACGTTTCCGAAGTCGCCGACGGCAACGATATCAAAGCCATCGAGCGCGCCATTCGCGACGCGCAGAAAATAAAAGGCAAGCCCAAACTCATCCGCGTCAAAACCATTATCGGTTTTGGAATGCCGAAACAAGGCACCAGCAAAGCGCACTCCGACGCGCCCGGCTTGGAGGCCGTCAAGGAAACCAAGCGCAACCTGGGCTGGCCGGAAAATAAGAGTTTTTACATTCCAAAAAATGTGCTAACCCATTTCCGCACAGCAATTAAGAACGGCGCTGCAGGGGAAAAAGATTGGGAAGCACTGGTCAAAAAATACTCCAAGACGCACCCCGGCTTGGGTCAAACTTTAAACGACACGCGCGCTAATAAACTCGCCGACGGATGGGAAGCGGCGCTGCCGTCCTTTGCCGATACTGCAAGCCAGGCCACGCGCGCTTACAGCGGCGAGGTCATCAACGCCATCGCCGGCGTCGTCCCGCAGATGATCGGCGGATCGGCCGATCTCTCGCCGTCGAACAACACTGTCATCAAATCCTCGCATGCTTTTGCCGCCGGCGCGTACGACGGGCGCAACATTCATTTTGGCGTGCGCGAACACGCGATGGGCTCGACGATGAACGGCATGGCGCTCTATGGCAGCGTCATTCCTTATGGGGGCACGTTCCAGACTTTTTCGGATTATATGCGCCCGGCCATCCGCCTCGCCGCGCTTTCGCAAATTCAAACGATTTTTGTTTTCACGCACGATTCGATCGGCCTCGGCGAAGACGGCCCGACACATCAATCCGTCGAGCACCTGGCTGCTTTAAGGGCAATACCCGGCCTGGCGCTGATCCGCCCCTGCGACGCGCACGAAACCCGCGAAGCCTGGCGGGCCGCTTTAAAGCGCAGCAACGCGCCGACGGCTTTTGCTTTTTCGCGGCAGAAAGTTGCTTTGATCGATCGTAAAAAATTCGCCGACGCAAAAGGTTTGCATAAAGGCGCTTACATTCTGGCCGAAGCCGAGACAAAATCGGGCAAAGCTACCGCGCCTAAATTGATCTTAATTGCGACGGGCAGCGAAGTCGGTTTGGCTATGCAGGCGCGCGAAAAATTAAATGCCGATGGCACTCCAACCCGCGTAGTCTCAATGCCGTGCTGGGAATTTTTCGACGCGCAATCAGCCGCCTACAAAGAATCGGTGCTGCCCGCCAAAGTAAAAGCGCGTCTCGCCATCGAAGCGGGCGTTTCGATGGGCTGGGCAAAATATGTGGGTGACGCGGGCGATACTCTTTGCGTCGACAAATTCGGCGCCTCCGCCCCGGCCGAAGACGTTTTTCGCGATTATGGGTTTACGGTGGAGAACGTGGTTAAGAAAGCCAAAGCACTCCTAAAATAAGCAAACAACAAAATTATTGATGCAAGAGCCGCCGATAATACCAGCGCGGCTCTTTTTAGTTCGGCGCAGAGGCCTTCAGAGCAGGTGTTCCACCATTCCGGGGGTGGTACAGTGGAACACCTGGAACGCTTTTGGAACAGAAATCTCGTAAAATTTTCAAATCCCAAAATTAAACCAAAAGCGCATTCGCAATCGCGAAAGAGTTGTGATTTTCAGGTTCAAAGATCGACGGCCTAAGAGCCTTGTTGTGAGGATACAAGGAAGTCGCGGACGATGTAAGAGTGGTTTTGTTCCGCCTGGCTTATTTTGGGATTTAAATTGTTAAATGTTTGTAATTTGGGGTGTTCGATAAATTTGGAGCCTCCGCCCCCGGCCGAAGATGTTCTTAGGGATCACGGCTTTGCCGTGGAGAATGTGGTGAAGCTATTGAAAAGTTACCCATAAAATAGAGCATCAATTTTGAAAAGTTATTGAGGGTTGTTGCAGCAGTGATACAAAATTTGACAAATAGAATTTCATTTGATATAATAAAAGAATAGAAAAATCTTACATTTTAAGTGGGCAGGCATGCCTGGATTGATAGCGGAAATGGGAACCGCAAGTATAATACTCATTCCAATATTCTTTTTATCTTTAGTCGTAATTAGATGGTTCATATTGTCCTATAGCAATATGAATAGAGTGAAAGTAAACCACAGACATAAGAAGGAGAATAAGTATATGGAGCAAAAATTAAACTTTGTAGATATTGCTTTATTGGAAACAATTTGGAGTGTTGGAATTAATATTATTGCGGTTCCCTTGTCAATCTAAACTTATATCTAATCGCTGGATTAGATATAAAGAAACCTGTGTAATTCTGTCGCCCGCTAAAGCGGGCTTTTGTGTTTTGGGTTTGTTTACCACGGGTTTCGCTTCGCTTCACCCGTGGCTAAACTCTGCCGTCAGCTTCGCTGACTGTGTTGCAGTATCATTTCCTGGCTCAGGCCTTTGCTCTGAGCATTCCTGCTGATCTCATCCATCGTCTCTTTTAAGGATTCTACATCGCTGGCCGAATACTCTTTTAACCACATTTCAAATAAAGCCTGTAATTTTTCTTTATCTTCCTCGCTGGCGGAATTGTAGATTTTGGCTATGTCAGTTTGAACTTCGATTTCGATGGTTTCTGTCATCATTTTTAATACCTCGACAACAAAATTTTAACATGATTCCGTGTAAACCTGAGACAAAATCATATTTGAAACCCAAGTTAATCTCGCTCCGTATTAATCGCAATTCTTCAGTAGTTCCTGAAATTCAAAAGATTTGAGGGGCACAAAGTGTCACCGGATATAACTATATGAAAAAATTGTCATTAATTTTTGTTCTTGCCCTGTTTTTGGCGCTTACGGTCAAGGCCCAGACGGTCGCGTTCACCAACGTCAACGTCATCCCGATGGATAAAGAACGGGTGCTCGCGAATCAGACTGTGGTAGTGAAAGACGGTTTGATCACCGAGGTCGGCGATGCGAGGAAGGTCAAGATCCCAAAAGACGCGGTGAAGATAGACGGGCGGGGGAAATATTTGATCCCGGGATTGGTGGATATGCACGCGCATATGTTGTCGGACGACGATCAGATCCCTGACTCGATGGCGGAAGACGAGTTGAAGATCATGGTTGCCAACGGTGTGACGACCGTGCGTTTTATGATCGGCACGCCGGAACAGTTGGTGCTGCGCACACGTTCTGCCAAAGGTGAGATCATTGCGCCGACGATCTATGCCGCCAGCCAGCACCTGACCGGCCGCGAACAGGGGAATAATTTCGTCGTCAAAACCGAAGAGGAAGCGCGCGAAGCGATCCGCAAATCGAAAGCCGCCGGCTACGATTTCATCAAAATTACGACCTTCATCGACGCAAAGGTCTACGAGGCGGCGGTGGACGAGGCCGCGAAGCAAAACATTCGCGTTGTCGGCCACGCGGACAGCCGCTTTGTCGGCGTGCCGCGCGCGTGGAAAGCCAAACAGCAGATCGAACACCTGGACGGCTACCTGGAGATGCTGGTGCCGGAAAGCTCCGGGCTGATCGGTTCCGTTTCGGACCTTTACATCTATAACGTAAAAAATTGGGACAGCCTGAATGTGATAGACGAAAGCAGAATTCCCGATGTCGCGCGGAAAACGGTCGAATCAAATCCCTTCGTCGACCCGACACAGCATTTTATGAAAAACACTTTCGGGCTGCCGCGCAGCGAAGAATCGATCCGCGCCCAGCCTGACTTTCGTTTCTACCCAACGAAGGTGCAGGATACGTATATTAATTTTCAAAAAAACAACAAGATGCTGCGCGAAATTGCGCCGGAAAAACGCGCCAAATGGATAGCCATCAGAGACAAGCTGATCAAGGCGATCTACGACGCCGGCGGTAAGATCATGACCGGTTCGGACACGCCGGAGTTTTTGTGGCTCTACGGATTTTCCGAGCATCGTGAAATGCGCGCGCTGGCGGATGCCGGTTTGCCGAATTTTGCCGTGCTGCAGGCGGCGACCGTGAACCCGTCGATGTTTTTTGGCACGCTGGGCAGTATCGGGACGGTCGAAAAAGGAAAACGCGCCGATCTGGTCTTGCTTGAGGCAAATCCGTTGGATAATATTTCTAATACCGAAAAACGCGCCGGCGTTATGCTCAAGGGCAAATATTACACGCAGGAAGAAATGAACAAGTGGATGGATGAAGCCGCGCCGAAAATGCATGCGGCCGTCCCGAAAGAACATTAAAACTTATTTGCGTACCGATAAACAATCAGTCTTTAGTGTGTTTAGTGTGATTTGTGGTTTCAGTGGCATTGCCCATAAATATCGGTTGAAGTTAAAAGTAACGGGTCAGTACCGGGAACGCAGTGACCGGCTAATGATAAACTGATTTTGTTAAATCTTTATCTGTGAATAAGATGGTAAAGCTTTACGCCGGAAGCCGGTCACTACGTTCCCGGTACTGACCTCATTATGATATTTAGACTGGAGCCACGAAACAACACGAAAAACTGCATTTGAAAACTAAGAATAAACTTATGAAAAAGATACTGCTGCTTCTTTTACTATTTATCTTCGTTATTCCGGTCTTTTCTCAAACGGAAGACCAGAAGGCCGCGGCTGACGCGATCGACAAGCTGTGGGCCGGAATGAAGGCGAAAAGCGCCGACCAGATCAAGGCGGTTTTTATGCCCGGCGGACAACTGGTCGCGATAGATAAACCGCGCGACGGCAAAGGCCCGTCGACGACGCGTGTGTTGACGGGCGATGAATTTGCCAAGCTGATCTCCGAAGCCAAGGCCCCCGAATTTATCGAAAGCATGCCGGAGCCGGATGTGCGTGTCGATGGCGATATGGCTATCGTGACCGGGCGCTATACGTTCACGGTGGGCGGGAAATTTTCGCACTGCGGGAGAAACACTTTTAACCTGGTGCGCACCGCCGACGGGTGGAAAATCGCTAATGCGGCCTCGACGCTGGAACCCCAATGCGAGGCCGATCAGAAGGCCGTCCATATTAAAAAGATCGAGGCCGATCCGAAAGACGTCGCGACCATAGATGGCATCGTCAAGGCGTTTTACGAAACGATCTCCGGCCCGAAAGGCGCTCCGCGTCAATGGCAGCGCGATAAAACGCTTTATATATCCGATGTCCGTTTTGTCGGGATGGACGAGCAGGATGGAAAGATCCGCGCGGGAATAATGAGTCATAAACAATACGTCAATGCCACCAACGAGATGCTGGTCAGGGACGGCTTTACCGAGCACGAGATCAACCGCGTGGTGAGAAGGTTCGGCAATGTCGCGCACGTGTTTTCTACTTATGAATTTTCCGCCGATGACGGTAAGCAGAAAGGCCGCGGCATCAATAGCATCGAGCTTTTCTGGGACGGCACGCGCTGGTGGATATCATCGGCCAGTTGGGATGAAGAACGCCCGAACAATCCGATACCGAAAGAGTTTCTGCCGAAAGGGAAGAAGTAGTTTTTTATTTAAGAGAGGCTGCTTCCTTCCGAAGGTCCTGATAGATTTGCCAGACCCGCTCTATTTCTTTTTGATGGTCGTGAAAATTGACTTCGCCGGCGAACGCCCCGGCGCCAAAAGGGGCCAGGGCTTCGGTTTCAGCGCTCCATGCTTTCCATGAGGGCAATTTCGCAAGCCTTCCGCGATAGTAATTATTAAAACCATCTATAACATAAAAACGGGTGCGGTCTTCCGTCGGTTTCGAGCTTCTTTTCTCTTTTGCGACGACCAGGATCGGAACCAGCATTTCCTCTACTACTTTGGCGATTTCCGGGATCGGCGATATCAGCCGCTGCTTAAACGCCATGCGCGCTGAGATCCATTCTTTCATTCCAACCACGCCAACGGCCGGGTCTGCCGGAAACCAGGAATTGTTTTTATCGTCAAATATCTCAAGCCAAACATGGTCGTTATGCATCAATCCAAAAACGGACATGCGATTGCCGGCAGACTTTACTTTTTCCATCGCCGTCTGCAGCCGGTCTTCTTTGCGCGGCTGGATATTTATTTCCGATATCCAGCGGAACCGAATGCCGCCTTCGGTGAGCATCGCGGCCAGAACATTCGATAATTCGGCGCAATTGCCGGCGCGGCGCTCGATGATCTCTTTTACAGTCCGTTTCCGGTAATCCGTGTAAGACCAGGTGAAGTTTGTATTGATCCACTTCACCAGTTTACGGATCTTTTCCTCGCTGCTTTTGGCCCCGGCGGTAACATTCTGAACGAGGCCTTTGATTTCCGTATCGGCGGCCGGCTGATCTGCCTGGGCCGCGACTTGCGCTGGGGCCGGACAGGTAAAGACGATGATGAGTAAGCAAATTAGTATTATCCTCATACAAATTCTCCGTAAAACAGATGACTGAGACAGATCACTTTTTAAACACCATGGCCCTTAAAATTGTGACAATGGGCCGGTTTCTAGTAATCTTGGAGAATGACAAAAGAAGTTTTATTGGAACAATTCAAGACCGGTTATGAAACAAACGGCTGGTTTGTGGCGCTGAAAAACGCGGTGGCAAATATGACCGCCGAGCAGGCGCTGTGGAAACCGCAGGGAACGGAGCATTCGGTTTGGGAGATGACCTATCATCTTTGGTACTGGAACGAGCGCTGGCGAAAACGCTATTTGAACGAGAAGAACGAAAAAGGGCCGTCGGCGATCAGCGAAACTTTTCAGGCGAAAGAAAATGCGACCGATGAAGAATGGCAGGAAGCGCTCGACAAGCTTTTTGCGGTGATGGATTTTTGGAAAGAAACACTCCCGAATATCACCGATGAAAAATTGAACGAGCCGGTGTCCGAAAGCTATACCGACGCCTGGCTTTACCCGCTGGCGCATATCATGGTCCACAATGCTTATCACATAGGACAGATCGTGATCATTAGAAAAATAGCGGGAAATTGGGATGCAAGTAAGGGCGTTAGTTAAATGTTCAAAGTTCGAGGTTCAGAGTTCAAACTTCAGCTTGTCTTGTTCTTCAGATCAAAGACAAACTAAATTTGAACTCTAAACTTTTGAAAGTGCTTATTTCACCTGCTGATTTTTATAGGCGCGAACCAATTTGAATTGGTTGTTCTTCCATTCATAAAACCACGTGCCGTAATCCTTGCCGTTTGTTCGGCCGACGATCTTAAGCAACCGGCTGTTGGGTTTGAATTCGGTCATATCGAGCGACTGGTTAGGTACGCCCATCACTATCGACAGCAGCCCGGGCGTGAAATAGGTCTGCCCGGTCTTTACATCAATGACGGCCATCTGGTTACAGTTGGTGCCGCAGAACCACGTCGCCAGAGTGTAATGGCCGGCAAAATTTACGCCGTTTTCCTTGACGCTATCGCGCAGCACCGTGCGATAGTTTCGCGAGTGTTTGGAGTTTATCCTGACCGCGGCGATCTTGCCTTTATAGACCGGCTCGCGGTAACTAAAAAAGCCGGGTGAATTTTTCCGGTAGACCACACTGTCGTCAGGAAAATCCTCCTGCGCCGGCGTGATCGCGGAAAAAACCAGCAGCAAAGCCGCGGCGGTTATCAATGGCATTAATAATGTAAATACCGATCTATTCATCTTTCTTGCACGTTTCATCATCGGCCCAACTTTTCAATTTATACACTTTTTTCAGATCCATATAGACCACTGCTCTGACAAAATGGATCTCGCCTTCATCACCGCCCAGTTTAGATTTTAAACACATGCGATAATTAACACCGGCCACAACCTGCTTTTCCGCCGATAATATTTCCATCAGCGTGCGGCCAAAATCGTCGATCTTGTTTTGCGCGGTAACGGCAAATTCAGCCGCAGCTTTTACGTCAGCGGCATCGACCGCCGCCGTTTTGTAACCGCCTACCTTTTGTGCCGGACTCGATGCGGCGGCCCCGAAAACTATCCCGAAAGCTGCCAGCAGCAATAACATCCGCAAACTCTTTATCATTCTAAACCCCTTTATATGCATAAATTAAGACGGGTTTAATTCTGCGTGTTAAAGCGGCCGGTGTCAAATATCAAAAGCGGTCAGGCGCTATCAGACGCTGTCAGACGACGCGAAATATCTCGCGATAGCCGCCATCCACGTTATCCATATAATTTTCCATGGCTTTTTCGGCTTCCGGGCTGGGCTTCATTTCGCTCATGCGCTTTTCAAATTCCGCCAGGCTCTCCGCCTCGGATTCGATCACGACCGTCCAATAGGTCGAAACGGCATCGACCAGAATACGCATCTTACCCATATTTTCTTCGCCGATCATCAGCGGCATTGCCGTCTTGAATTGCTCGATCAAAACTTTGGCTTTGCCCGGTTTACAGCGAAATACGTCGCGGATCACTATCATAAAAAAATTCTCCTTCTGTACTTTAATTTTTGAATTTTCAGAAGGGCGGTGTCAATCGACTAACGGTTTATTTACTGGGATGAGGTCAGAACCGGGAACGAAGTGACCGGGTTCTTTTAGTGATTAGTTGCTAATGATTAACGAACTTTTTGCTATCTAAATTATTCATTTATCATTCACAAATTAAACATTACCGAAACCCGGTCACTGCGTTCCCGGTTCTGACCTCTTATACGATAGCCCCCCTATCCATTTATGGGCAATGCTATTTTTAAAAGAAAAATCAAATTTTTGTTCCCCGGCATTTTTTGTGTTATTTCGTGTGGGTTTCGTGGTTCCCAGCCTAAATCATTTGTTACCTCACGCTTTAAGACTGTAACCATGAAATCACACCAAACGGCACGAACAAAGCCCGGAAAGAAAGCCCGGAAAGAAAGCCTGCGCTCGCTACTGACTTTCACGTCATCGCCGGAATTTTGCTAAAGTCTAGATAGGCGATGGCAAGCGGGCAAGATTTTACACCGGCGTTGGGTTATGGATGGCTGACCAAATTTTTCGATCTGGCCATTCGGATCACGATGCCTGAAGTTGAGTTTCGCCGGCGCACGATAGAAGTTGTCGCGCCGCGTCCGGGCGAAACGATACTTAACTTCGGGTTTGGTACCGGGCAAAATTTGGTCCAGGTCAAGCGACGCTGTCCGGACGTGAAACTTTACGGGCTGGAGATCGATCCGAAAGTAAAAGCGATCGCGGAAAAAAAGCTGGCCCGGGCGAATGAGCAGGTCGATCTGCGTTTGTACGAGGGCGGAGTTTTCCCCTTCGAAGACGATTTTTTCGACAAGGTCGTCAGCTCGCTGGTCTTTCATCACCTGGACGCGGAAACCAAGCGCAACAGCCTGCGCGAATTGCACCGTATCTTAAAACCGGGCGGTAAGCTGCTGATCTGCGATTTCGGCGAGGCAAAAAATTTCCTGATGCGCCTGGGCTATGGCTTGGTGCAATTGATCGACGGATTTGAAACCACCCGCGACAATGTCGCAGGCAAGATACCCGCTTACATCACGGAGGCAGGCTTTCACGGCGCAAGGGAAGTCGGGTTTATCAATACGAGCCTGGGGACACTTAGCTACTATAAGGCCATAAAATGAAAGCGGTCTGGATAAAAGAATTTGGCGAGTTGGAAAACCTCGAAGTTCGCGACGTAGAGCGCCCGGCGGCGCCCGCAGGTGAAGAGGTGCTGGTGCGCATACGCGCGGCCGGATTGAACCGCGCCGATCTTTTGCAGGTCAAAGGGCTCTACGCCGCGCCGCCCGGATACCCGCAGGAAATTCCCGGGCTGGAATTTGCCGGTGACGTGGCCGAAGTGGGCGAGGCCGTCACGACTTTTAAACCCGGCGACCGTGTTTTCGGGATCACCGCCGGTGGCGCGCAGGCGGAATATCTCTCGACCAGAGAATCTCTGCTGGTCAAAATTCCGGTAAATTTGAATTACACAGAGGCCGCCGCTATCCCCGAAGCTTTTATCACCGCGCACGATGCGGTATTTACGCAAGCGGGTTTAAAAGCAGGCGAGACACTGCTGATACATGCGGTCGGATCGGGCGTCGGGCTGGCCGCGCTGCAACTGGCAAAAGCAAATTCTGCGTGGGTCATCGGCACTTCGCGTACGGCGGACAAACTTAAAGCCTGTAAAAAACTAGGGCTTGATGAAGCAATTTTGACAGATGGCGAAATGGATTTCGCGGAAGTAATTAAAGAAAAAACCAGCGGCCGCGGCGCCAACGTCATTCTCGATCTGGTCGGCGCAAAATATTTTTCGGCTAACCTGCAGAGCCTGGCACAGAAGGGGCGGCTGATGCTGGTGGGTTTGACGAGCGGGGCAACTGCCGAGTTTAACATGGGGCTTGCGCTTCACAAGCGGGCCACAATTACCGGTACGGTTTTGCGCGCGCGTCCGGATGAAGAAAAAGCCGAGGCTACCAAAGCGTTTGCCGAACAGGTCGTTCCCTTGTTTGAAAACGGCAAATTAAAGCCAAATGTGGACAAAGTATTTCCGCTTGATGACGTTCAGGCGGCGTATAAATATCTAGGATCTAACGCGAGTTTTGGAAAGGTAGTGCTGGAAATTCAGGACCCGACCTGAGCGGCCAGGACGCGTTCGGCGGTTTCATCGGTCACGATGACGAGGCCGAAAATCCCTTCGGCATCGAGCACATTACGGCACTCGATCGCCTGCTCATAGGTCAGATGACGTACGGTACGGTCACCCGCGCCAATGACGGCCCAGCGCGCGGCATTTAATTCATTTTCGGGCAACTCATTTTCAGGCGATTCATCTTTCGAAGCAGCGGTTTCTGCCGGGGCAACTTTGTCTTCCGGTAAAATTTTTTCTATTTCATTCGACATTTTTTCAGGTAAAACAATAAAAAGGCACTCTCAAATTTTGCTGTACCTGAATTTTACAATCTCCGATCGGCAAAACAAAATACATTTTGTAACTAATAAAAAGGTTAAACGGATCTGGTTTCCATAAAATCGTTTTAAGTGGAGTGCTTAAAACCTGGGAGTGCAGTAACCCGGTCGCGCTTTAAGTCAGTAGCGCTTGCGTCAGCAAGTGCGTGCTTGCGGTTTTACGCATCTGCTAACGCAGACGCTACTGACAAGCCTGCATTATCCTGCCGACGCTCCAGGTTTACGGACATATAGCCACGGAAAGTGCCCCGGCCCAAAACAAAAATTTCCGCCCAAAGCATATTTTTCCCCGTGTGTGACATCATAATCTGGGATAATCAATTTCGACTGGAAAATAATGCGCGACTGCTTAAACACATTTGTATTAGTTATTTGCATCTTTTTTACTGGCTTTGCTGCCTACGGGCAGTCCGGCGCGGCGCGTCCTACTCCTACGCCCGAACCCCCGGAAGACCAGGTAGACAAAGTATTTACCGAAGAGATCAGGCTTAACATCTCAGCCTTTAACGAAAAAGGCGCATTTGTCACTGACGTAAAAAAAGAAGACCTGGTGATCACGGAAGACGGCCGCATTCACCAGGCTGACAGCCTGCGCCGCGTTCCGGCGAGCGTGCTGATCATCGTCGACACCGGCGGCGAAGAGCGCCGGATAAAAGGGCTGACCGCGACCCGCCAGGTCGCCAAAAGCATGGTCAGCGCGTTAAGCGCCGATGATTCCGTGGCCGTGATGGAATTTAACGATAAGGCCAACATCCTGGCGGAATGGACCTCGGACAAAACACAACTGCTGGAGATCCTTACTAAAAAGCTCGGCTTTGGCCACCGGGCGCGGCTGGCGCTGGCGCTGGAAACGGCGGTCAAATTTATGGAACGCGCTCCGCTCGAAAATCGCCACATCGTACTGATCACCGATGGCGTGGACAGCACCGCCACTCCGCAGGAAAAAGCCGCCGCGATAAGAAACGTTCTTTCCACGAATATCAACGTCCACGTGCTCAGCTATACGCTGATGGAGCGAAACGATCTGCTCGTAAATAAAGGCGGCATATTCCAGAAAGGCGAACCTACGCCAAAAAGATTGCCGGAAGAGGTGGTCATAACCATGCCCGGGCCGGTCCAGGATTTGCTGCGGTTACCACGCCTCGGTTCCATCAATATGGATAAGGCAATGATCCGCAAACAAAAAGAACGCTCCGCCGCGTTGAAGAAAAGCGAAGCCGAACTCACGGAGCTTTCAGACAGCACTAACGGAGAGATGTTTTTGCCCGAAACTACCGAAGAAATGCAGGAAAAGACCGCGGTGCTGGCAAAAAATATCGATTCGCAATACACACTTACCTACACGCCCAAGCGCCCGCTAAATGAGGTGGAACAGGAAGAAACACGCACCATCGAGGTGACCTCGCGCCGCCCCGGCCTGGCCATACAAGGCAGGCGAAAACTGGTGGTGAAAAAACAGTAATCCAGAGTCTAGAGAGTCCGTAGAGTTTAGAGAGTTTAGAGAGTTTATAGAGTCTAGAGAGTTTATAGAGTCCAGAGAGTCTTGCGTAAAAACTCGACTCAAGACTCAATAGACTCTACGGACTCTCTAAACTCTATAAACTTGTTTTTTTGGTCTGTTTGCGGCGGCGGGTATCCACTCGCGGTGACGCTTCACCGCGCGGCGGCCATCCGTGGTTTTTAGGCGGAGATGAAATCCTGTACTACACGCTTAGCCGTTTTTCATTTGGTTTTACAAGCGCGACATGCGAGGAGAAATCGGGCGGGAACAGGCCTCGCAGCGGTTGGCCCGAATTAATTTTTCACCTGACGTCACGAGCAGAACGCAGGCTAGCCTTAAATACAGGGTTTATGCCCGCAGAGCGCTAAAGCATACGATGCGGGTTTGCTATGACTTTCAGAGGCAGCAGCCCTTGGTTCAGCCGCCTCCCGGGCTGCCAAGCATGCCCGGCGTGCACAGCCCAAACCGTGTGGTTTGACCCGCGCACCGCAAACAGAGCTTCATCATATTAATGTTGGATGAAGATGGCGAGAGAGGATTTGGGTGAATTGGCAGAGTTTTCAGAGTTAGCCGGGTTAGCAGAGTTTGGTGTTATTTGTGGTTTGGGTGCGGGTCAGTAGCGTCGGCGTTAGCCGATGCGTCTCATATCGGGCCACGCATCGGCTAACGCCGACGCTACTGACAAGAACCCGGTCGCTACCGCTCGCGGTTCTGACAAGAACGCATCGGCTGACGCCGACGCTACTGACAAGAGCTAATGCGGGCAGGATGCCCGCGCTCCATAGAACCACCCCGTCACGCGGAGCGCGCGCCACCCCTCCTTCGTAAGGAGGGGAGTTTTAGGAATTAACTACGAATTACACGAAAAACACTAACCGGAAGCCCGGCCGCTACAAACGCGCAACCTGACATTTCTTTCTCCCGTATACAAATTTAGATAAAGTTGTAACCAATTAGAGCTATCAAACGTCTTTTAGGCGAAATCTATCCGGATCGGATCTGACAAAAAGACCTAATGGGATACCCGACAGCCTGGGAAAACGACCTGATAATGCCGCGCGCTGAGACGAACAGCACGGAGGCAGCAGTGTGTCCGGACACAACCTCTGACACCTCCGGCACCTCGGATGGACGCCTGGTCGAGCTGGTTTTGGCCGGTGACGAAACGGCTTTTGAACAATTGTTCGAGAGATATAAACGGCTGGTGGGCGCCACCGCGGCCCGTTATTTTCAGCAGCCGGAGCAGATCGAGGAAATGATCCAGATCACTTTTGCCAAGGTGTTTTTCGAGTTGAAAAACTTTCGCGGGCGGCATGATTTTTCGCTTGCCAGTTGGCTGGGCCGGATCACGACCAACGCCTGTCTTAATACGCTCCGCACAAAAAAATGCCGCGCGGAGAGCCAGTTAGGTGAAATACAGAAAGCTGAGATCAACAAGTTTCTTACCGCGGGGCTGCATAGCAGCCGCAGCGAGATGGGTACGGAAGACAGCCTGGTAAAACGCGATCTGGCGGAAAAACTCCTGTCGAACCTGCCGGCCGAAGACCGCGCTCTTTTGCAGATGTTGTATGTCGAGGAAAAAAATATCGGAGAAGTATCGGTGATCACCGGCTGGTCCGTATCGAACGTGAAAGTCCGGGCACACCGCGCGCGGAAAACACTGAGAAAAGTTCTGCGTAAATTTTTGTAACCGTTCGGCGATACCGAACGTCTTTTGGACGGCGAACATTTTTGCCTAACATTTTGGCCGGGTATTTTGAGTGAAAATGAAAAAGCACGAATTACAAGATGAACAATTAGACCAGGCGGGCCGCAAACTGCTGGAAATAAGTAGGATACAGGATAGCGAACTGGAAAGGATAGTCTCCGCGCCGCATCTTTTTTCTGCTATTAAAAACCGCGTCAGGGCCGAAGAAGGCGCAAAACCCGCGGCAGGTCTTAATTGGCGAGCTGTTTTTTCATTTTTATCGCAGCCAAATGCGGCAGCGGCCTTTGCCGCCCTTTTGATCGCGGTGTTTGCGTTTGGCGGGTTCTATCTTTACTCACGCCAGGCGTTACCGCCGGGACCGATTGCAGGGGTGACGGCGAATAATTCGCAGCCCAAAATGGCGAAAAAGCCGGAGCAGGTAGTTCAGGCGTCTTTACCGGGTGATAACGGGCCCGCGCGCGCCGCCGTGGATCCCACAGGGGACGAGATTCCGGCACAGCCAAAGGCCGCTATTTATCGCCCGGCCTATAAGACGGAGCCGAGCACGGCCAAAGTAAGTTACCGGAAAAAAGCGGGGGATCGGGAAGCAGTCCATTACGAATCGGATGGTGAGTTTTATCCGCTTACTTTTACCGGCGGCTCAAATGAGATCGCGCCGGGAGCGCAGATAGTCAGGGTAGAGCTGCCGCGCTCGTCGCTGTTTTCGATGGGCGTCGATCTGCCGGATGACAACCGGACGGGCACTGTCAAAGCCGATCTTTTGATAAGCTCGGACGGCGTGGCCAGGGGCTTTCGTTTAGTCAAATAATTTTTGAATTTTACAGGCACAGTTTAGGAGAAAAGTGATGAAATATTTATTGACAATTTTATTTATCGGCGGGTGCATCGTGGTCACCAAAGGGCAAACGGAGATCAGGGCCGCGCAGGTAATGGACACCAAAATATATACGGAACTATTGGCGAGCTCGGAAAAAGTGGTCAAGGGCGCGCCGTTTTATGCCGAGGTTTCGAACGAAAGCGTGCAGACACTCTCTGACGGCAACCGCATCGTGCGCACCTCCAATTCGAAAATGTATCGCGACAGCGAAGGGCGTTTTCGCCGTGACGGCGCGGTAAATTCGGGCGCCAGCACGATGGTCGGATATTATTCCGGCGTGATGACGACGACCATTACGGATCCGGTTTCCGGGACCAAATTTATTCTGAACGACAAGGATAAAACCGTTCGCAAGTGGGCGATCAAAGCGCCGTTCGCATTCAAGGGTGAAGACTATGAAAAATTGCGTACGAAGTTTAAGGAATTGTCCACCACGGATTCGAAAATGTCTCCGCAGGCGATGATGGAACTGGAAAAAACGCTGGCCGCACAAGGGAAAACGATGACCATTGTGACCACGCCTTCGGCGCAGTCGCCGGCGGCGCAGGCCGAACTGGAAAAAGCTTTGGTGAGCGGTAAGATCGCCGTCGCTACCACCGCGCCGTCTGTGGGGCAGGGCGGGGGCGAATTAACCGTGCTGCACGCCCGCGAGGGCAGCAACTATGCGTTCAATACCGAATCACTGGGAACGAAAAACATCGAGGGTGTAGAAGCCGAAGGAACGCGCAACGTCACCACCATTCCGGCAGGCGCGATCGGCAACGAACGCCCGATAGAGATCGTTTATGAAAAATGGTATTCCAAGGACCTGCAGCTCATCGTTTATTCCAAGCACAGCGATCCGCGCTATGGCGACCAGGTCTATAAGCTGACCAATATCAGCCGCAACGAACCGGACCCGTCGGTTTTCGTAGTGCCGGGCGATTACAAAACGCAGGCCGAAGGTTACGCGCCGGCCGCCCCCCGTTCGGCTTACCGGATAGCGACGGCCGCTTCGCCGGCTCCTGTGGCCGCACAAGGCACCGCGCCGACTCCTGCCGCAGCCCCGACCGTTACAGTCAAGGCCCCTGCCGCCCCGAAAAAAGCGCAATAGTTTTTGATGTTATAGGTTGAGTACTGCCAATTTGCCGGGCGCTCCACAAGGGGCGCCATTTTTTTTTGCGGATGCCGCTTACGCAATTTTACACGCTCGTATCGTTCAATTCCTGAGTTAGTTTGCACAAAACGATATGAGAAAAACTGTCCTGCTGCTATTAATTGCTCCGGCCTTATGTTTATGCACGTTTGCGCAGAAGAATACGCCCGCGCGCTGCCCTAAAGTCTCCGTGGAAACCTCATTTATTTCCGTGATCGACGGATACCCGATGACCTTTAGCGCTAAAGTAACGGGCGTGGGTAAATCAAAACTGCGATACCGCTGGACAGTCTTAAATGGCGAGATACTTGAGGGGCAGGGAACTCCCGAAATAAAGGTCGACACACTTGGTTATCAAGGCGAGAAGATCAAAGCGGCAGTTACGATTACAGGTTTAAGCAGACGCTGCCGAAACCGGGCCTCCGCGACCGGTTTTGTGAAACCCAAGCCTTATTTAAATGAACCCAATTAATTACATTAATTTCGTTAATTACGAGGCGGCCTTTTGTTTTTCTTTTTTAAGATCCAGCCGTTTAAAGTGAACCGGCTGTGCTCAAATTTCCGGCTTGAACAAATTATCGGTTTGACCTCATGTTCCAGTGACGAATTAAAGAAAATTATTTTGTTATTGCGGGGATCGATGACGGTTTTTTTCTTTTCCAGAAACACCAATTCGCCGTGCTTAAATTTTTTCGGCACACAGTTAAAATAGTAGACAAAAGTGATGATCCGGTTATTTGTTTCTCTGGAACCGCTGTCGGAATGCCGCTTGAAATAATCGCCGTCATTATGGGCGGTCAAATGAACTTCGACCTCGTCGATGGGATACGGTTTGATCTGCAGCGACGCGCAGACCTCGGGAAATTTATCCAGTATGCCGGCGGTGATCATCTTGTTAAACTCTTCGAAATCTTCCTGGAAAACAACCTTTGCCTTGCGGTAAGCCAGGTCTTCTTTTTCCTCCGAGTAATCCAGCACCGCCGCCGCATCGAATTTATTTCGAATGCTTAACGCATGCCGGTAAAGCCGGCGGTTAATTTTTTTGTCCAGAAAATTAAAATATTGAATGTAATTATTATTACTCGGCATAAATATTTTCTTAAAGAGAGATCCGGATTGTTTGCAGGGAACAGATGTAGCATTTTAGCCAAATAACCTGTTAAATTGCAATAAAAAACGATGCGTAAAACCGGGAGCGCGGACGGCTTGTCCGCAAGACCGTTTCTGCAGTCTAATGTCAATTATATTTCGAACGCTATGCGTTCGCTGCGGACGTCACGTCCGCGCTCCCAGTAGGGTGGCTTTCGTAATCGGTTTATTTCGGTGTATTTTATTTATACCTGACATGGCACAAAACCCTGGAACAATGCGGATAAGAAACCGCCCGCGCTTGCGTACGCTTGACCCGACAATAGGCGAGCGCCACGCCAGTTGGCTCGAACTGTTTTTCGACCTGGTTTTTGTGCTGGCGGTTTCGCAGATCGCAAAAACGCTGGCGGAACATTCGGACTGGGGCGGGATACTGAAGTATCTGGCGCTTTTTATCCCGGTCTGGTGGTCCTGGGTGGGTTACACATTTTACTCCGACCGCTTTGAGACCGACGAGGCCATCTACCGCGTGCTGATGTTTTCGGGAATGCTGGGAGTAGCCGCGCTGGCCCTCTGCCTGGGAAATTCTTTTTCCGCGACGGGCGATCTCCCGTTCGTCGTTTGTTATGTATTGGTGCGCGTCGTTCTTATCGCGCTCTATATCCGCGCCGCTTATTACGTTCCGCTGGCGCGCTCGTATGTCCGGCAATTTATCAGAGGTTTCGGTATCGCCGCCGGCCTCTGGGTTGTCTCAATGTTTCTGCCCCCGCCGGCGCGTTATTTTGTTTGGGCGGCGGCGGTGTTACTGGAATTGGCCACTCCGCTATTGAATTTGAAAAGAACGGCTTCGCTGCCGCTCGACCGTTCGCACATCCCCGAGCGCTTAGGGCTTTTTACGATCATCGTTTTGGGCGAAGCGGTCATTGCCACGGCAATGGGCGCGTCGGAAACGGTCTGGACCCTTCCGACGGTGGCCACGGCCGCGATCGGTTTTGCCATGGCGGCGGCGATCTGGTGGATAAATTTCGATTTTGTCGAAGACAGCGCGGTCGATTCAAGTTCGCTTTTCGCGCGTTTTGTTTATCTCTACGGGCATTTCTTTATTGTGGCAAGCATCGTCGCGGTCGGCATCGGCGTCGAGCATGCGATCAAGGAAACTTCCGACGCGCATCTTCATCTTCCCACGCTGGCGCTTTTAGGCGGCGGCATCGGAGTTTATTTGGCGGTGATCACCCTTATCAAGATCGTGTCGGATAATTGCAGTCTTTTTTATGCGCGGCTGGCCTCGCTCGCTGTCTCGCTTTTGCTGATCTACGCCGGGCAGTTTCTGCCGCCTTTGGTTTCGGTGGCCGGTTTCTTTCTTATCCTGGCCAGCAGCGTCTGGCTGGAAAATCGGTTTGGAGAGGAAGCCGCGGTAGAAAATGAACCGCAGCATCTGGTCCCGTGCGAACACGCCGGCCAGATGCAGGTCTTTGAGCCGCGCTCGGCGGAAGGCTGTGAAGAATGCGTCAAAAATAATTACAAGTGGATCCACCTGCGGCTGTGTCTCGGCTGCGGGCACGTCGGCTGCTGTGAGTCGTCGGTCTATACCCACGCGTCAAAACATTTCCACGCCACCAATCACCCGGTCATCGCCTCACTCGAACCAAACGAATATTGGGCCTGGTGCTACGAAGACGACCGATTCGTGCCCCTCGCCCAGCCTCTAAATGACAAGAGAGAGGCATAGGCCTTTTCATCTGCATGAGGGGCGAAAAATTTTCACGATCCGGATGTTTGGGGGTGTATTATATCGGTATGAGAAAACTCCCGTTCGTTTTCTTTCTGTTGGCAACTTTGTGTTTCTGCGCTTACGCGCAGGAAAATGGCACTCCATCCTGTCCCGCGATCTCAGTAACCGGGCCATCCTCCGCGATACTGCCAGGCGATGAAATGATCTTTGCGGCAAATATTTCAAACGTAGAGCCGGATCAGGTCGGATATGTCTGGACGGTAAAGGGCGGACAGATCACTCGCGGCCAGGGCACGCCGGTCATTTATGTTTCTACTGCCGCAGCCGAGAAACGCACAATAACTGCAAGGATCAAAATAAAAAATTTGCCGGCAGGGTGTCCTGATCTCTCTTCTGAAACGGCTAGTATCGCCACAGTTGATCCTACAATGCTGGATGAATACGGAAAGTTAACTTTTCGCGAGGAAAAACAAAGGCTCGATGAGGCAGTCAAAGAAATGAGAAGGTCCAAAGGTGCGGGATTGATAATAATTACGTACTACCCAAAGAGCGTGAGCCCGGCAGTAAGAAAAAACGCGCCTCCGATATTCAAAACTATCTCTCTGCTGCGCACAAGGTTCCGAAGAAGAGCGTCCGGGTAATGTATGGGGGAGAAGGTAACGGACGCCATGTCACATCGATATATTTAATTCCGCCAGATTTTAAACAAGCAGCGTTAAACCTTTAACAATTCAAATGGTTTTGCCTCTAAAGTCCGTAGTTATTATATAAAGTTATAAATCCGGCAGCGCCTGCGTCCCGCCGGCTTGAGTCGCGCAGCGATCTGAAAAGTCTTTATCAAAAGCTAGTTAGCGCGACCGCGTCGCGCTTGCCGGCGGGACACCGGCGCTCCCAGATTCACTTCGATAATTATTTTTGGCTTTACTGAGGCAAAACTAATTCCTTATTAGCCACTAATTACACAAATAAAACAAATTGAAATTATATTCGTTTTAAACCCCGCCTTGACAAGATTTAGAATTAGAATTATTCTAAATCTAACTTAACGGTTATGATCCAGGCAAAGGAGAAAAAGACAGGCGAAAAGAATCCGGGCGAAAAGAATCCGGGGCTGACGAAGCAGCGCGAAGTGGTGCTGCAGGTCATCAAGGACAGCACGGGGCACCTGACGGCGAACGAGGTTTTTGGCGAGGCCAAACGGCTGCTTTCGACCATATCTTTTGCCACGGTGTACAACTCCCTGCGCTATCTGAAGGACACGGGGCTGATCGCGGAGATAAGTTTCGGCAGCTCAAGCAGGGGCTCAAGCAGGGGCGCGAGCCGCTTTGACCGGATAACCGCACGGCACGACCACGCGCTCTGCACCGCGTGCGGAAAGCTGGTCGATATCGAAATGGAGCACCCGCAGGAATTGGTGGCGCAGGCGGCGAAATATTCGAAGTTCAAACCCGAATCGCTGGAATTTACTTTGCGCGGGTTATGCCCGGAATGTGCGTGAGAGTTTTAACCACAGAGGACACAAAGGACACAGAGAATAGAAAAGAAAACATGAGAACTCTGTGCTCTCTGTGGTGAATAACTAAGGCAAAAATAAAATATATTTATACAAACAAGGAGAAATAATAAAATTATGGCAGCTACAGGAACAGCATTTGAAGCATTGGCTCCGGCAACTATCGCGAAGGTCGGCCAACCGGCCCCGGATTTCAATATGCCTTCGACCAAGAATATGGAAACGCTTAACGAAAACGTTAAGCTGGGCGATTACAAAGGCAAATGGCTTGTCCTTTTGTTTTACCCGCTCGATTTCACATTTGTTTGCCCGACGGAATTGATCAATTTTTCAGACCGTCTGGACGAACTGAACGGCGTCGGCGCGGAAGTCATCGGTGTTTCGACGGACTCGGTCCACTCGCACCGCGCGTGGCTGAAAACTCCGCAGGACAAGAACGGTATCGAAGGCGTTAAGTATCCGATCGCTTCGGATGTAGGCGGCAAGCTTTCGCGCGCTTATAACATCCTGGTCGAAGATGCGAACATCGCTCTGCGCGGCCTCTTTATCATCGACCCGGAAGGCGTGCTGAAATATTCGGTAGTGCACGATCTGAACATCGGACGCTCGGTAGATGAAACTCTGCGCGTGCTGCAGGGCCTGCAGACCGGCGGACTGTGCGCGGCTGATTGGAAACCGGGCCAGGAGAATTTGAAAGCGTAACGATTTTGGATCTGTGATTTTAGATTTTGGATTGGAAAAAGAATACTTAGAATCTCGGGCGCTCTTTCGAAAATTCAAAATCTAAAATCCAAAATATAAGATCAAGGGATGAGTGATAGAGGTTAAAGACTTATGTCAATGAGAATAGGAGATGCGCTTCCTTCGTTTGAGGGCGCAACGGAGTGGCTGAATGGTTTGCAGCATGAGGCCGAAGAATTTGTGAAGGGCAGCCCGACGCTGGTGCATTTTTGGGCGACGAGCTGCGGGATCTGCAAAGACAAGATGCCTGATCTGATCGCGCTGAAAGCGAAATATAAAGATCGCGGCCTAAAAGTTATCGCGGTGCATATGCCGCGCTACGAAGCCGACACCGATCTGGAGCAGGTAAAAGCGGCGATCACCGAACACTGCATCGACGATCTTTGCGCGGTCGATAACCTGCATAAGCTGAAGGATGCTTTTCAAAACGAACAGGGCTGGGTGCCGGTCTATTATCTCTTTGACGCCGAGGGGAAAATGAAAACCCGCGCCGCCGGTGAATACGGCGTTTCGGTTTTAACCACGGCGCTTGAGAAAATGTTTCCGGCACAGGAAACTGTGGCGGCTTAAAAGGCAGCTTAACTGTAATAAAAAAGGAGGCTCGGCGGCCTCCTTTTTTATTTAAGACAGGCGGTCAATAGAATTTTAAGAGCGGGCGCAAGCGACCCTTCCGGACCTGAGAGATGCTCTTATTGAACTATTAACTATGCACTGTGAACTATTAACTGTTAACCGGGTAAAAAACAGTTGATAGTTCACAGTGTATAGTTGATAGTTAGCTGAAAGATAACTAGAGAGCGTCAAGCCCGCCAAAGATCGCGCGTATTAGCAGCGCGATAATAAAGAGACTGATCACTACTGAGCCGATCAGAACGGCGAGTAAAACTCCGATCAATACAAAAATAAATATCCAGTCGCTCGTCGTTCCTTTGCCGTGCCCGGTGGCGCGTTCGCGGATGAGCTCGATGTTCCACTTATTCGCTTTCCAGACAAAGTCGAAAGCGTCGCCGATAAACGGGATCGCGCCGACCGCGTAATCGACCGCGATATTGAGGGCCATGCGCAGGAGCGTGATCTTGGGCACGCCATAGCGCACACCGGCGATCAAAATATAAAAAGAAACCAGCGTAGTGGCGATGTCGCCGTAGTTCGGTATCAGGCCGACCAGGGCGTCTAAGCCAAAACGCCAGCCTGTGCCCGGGATGCGAAACAAGCCGTCAAGATAACGGCTGAGCGTTTCCAAGCCCTGCTCGACCTCAACCTGCCGGCGCATTTGTTTGCGCTCCGTGAGTTCTGAAAGTACCGGTAATTCTTCCATAAATTTTAGCTACAGAGTTTTTAACCACAGAGGACACAGAGTTCACAGAGGTAGATAATACTAAACAAACGTTTTGCCTTTTTCTTCTCTGTGCCTTCTGTGATCTCTGTGGCTAAATCTTCTCTAATTCGATATTACCTCTTTCAGAATAAAAGCGTCAGGGTCGATGGTGATCCGGGCAGGTTTTGCGCTGCGTAATTTTATTGAGGACGTTTTGCCGGTAGGCGTTATTTGCACGCGGCGTTTGCTGCGCGCAGTTTGTATCTCAAGCGTTACCGGCAAAAGGAAAGCCTCATCAGGCTGCTTTTGTTCGAGTGTGAGCTCGATCGTTCCGGCACCCTTTTGCGTCCAGGAAATTTTATAGACAGGATGGCCGGCCTGATAGATCCAGCGGTCAAAGAACTCACGCAGATCCTTTCCCGAAGCCCTTTCAAACGCCGCGCGAAGATCTTCCGAAGTAGCGGTCGAACCCTTATGCCGGTTGTAATAATTTTTCAGCGCCGCGAAGAAAATTTTATCGCCCAGCATGCCGCGCAATTCGTGCAGCACCCACGAGCCTTTTTCGTAATTATTTTTATTGAGCAGCGCAAAAAGGTCTTCGGTTTGGGTGTCGTGGATGGGAGTGCGCGCGGTTTTTTCATAGGCAAAATATTCCGCCGCGTTGTCTTTCATATAGGCGCGAAAGGCCGCTTCGCCCTCATATTTTTGCAGGAAAAGCCCGGCGAAGTAAGTGGCAAACCCTTCCGAAAGCCAGAGATCGGCCCAGGTCGCTTCCGTCACCGAATCGCCGAACCACTGATGCGCGATCTCGTGCGCGACCACGCCTTCGACACCGCTGGGAATATTAAAGCGCACGCCGCGCGGTTTTTTTGTCGCGAAATCTTTGAACAGGTTGGGTGCAAAGACGATCGTGTTGGCGTTTTCCATCCCGCCAAAACGAGTAGCGCCGACGATAAGCGCAAGCTTTCCATAAGGGTAAGGCGCTACCAGTTGGCTAAAGAGATCGACCGAGGCCGGCGCGGAAGAAAAACCTTTTTCGGCAACCGCCCCGTCAGAATGCGTGACGTAGTAGGAGATCGGAATGGCGGACCTCGTCTTTAGCTGCGCGTCGGCAAATTGCCCCACGGCTACGACCATGTTGTACGGCGAGATCGGCGCATTTTCAGAGTAGATCCAGGTGCGGGTCGAATCATTGTCTTTTTTCGATTCCAATACGCCGTTGGCGGTCACGTCGTCTTTTTTTGGAGCGGTCACCGTAAATCGCACCGAGGCTTTGGCCGACGGATGATCGAAACACGGTATCCAGTGATGCACGCGGTCGGGCCAGTTGTCGCCGATCGCCGAAGGCAGCCCGTCCTGATCATTTTTCAGGATCAAGCCGTCGGCGGGCGTGCCCGAATAAGTGATGGCGATCTTTAGCTGCTGCTTTTCCTTCGCGGGCTGCGCCAGATGAACGTCGAGCTTATTATCATGCTGCTCGAATCTTGCGGCCCGGCCGTCAACCGTGACGGTTTTCACCGGCATCTTTCCGAAATCGAAGTCGATGACTGACGTATTGTCTTTTCGGATCAAGACCGTCACTTCCGTCGTGATGGAAGTGAGCTCGGACAGCGCATTGTTGAAAGTTAAATTGATCTCGAAATGCGTTGGCTGCCAGGTGTCGAGCAAGCGCTCTTTTCTTTCCGCCAATACGAGCGAAAAAGAAAGAAGAATAAGAATAAGAAGCAGCAAAAATTTCTTCATAATTTTGGTTCCTATCAGACAAGCTGATCCGATAGAGCATAAGAGCGGGCGCAAGCGGCCCTTCCGGACTGCAAATTTATTTAGATCCTATGTTTACCTTTCAAGCCGAACACCTCTCAGGTCGGGAAGGGTTGCTTGCACCCGCTCTTAAAAGGTAGTGACCGGACATTAAAGGCAAAACCATAGTTCACAAAATACGCTGCTAAATTATTTTTTGTTTCCCGTCCCTGATGAGCCGGCTTCAATGATCTTAACGCCTAAAATCTTATCGCCGCGCGTGATCAGATCCACGATCTTCATATCATTTTCGCTTACGGTGCCGAAAACGGTGTAGCCGCCGTCGAGGTGCGGCTGCGGTGAATGGGTGACGAACCATTGCGAGCCGCCGGTGTCTTTTCCTGAAAGCGCCATTCCTACCGCGCCGCGCTCATAGGAAACCATATTTACTTCGCAGCGGATCGACCAGCCGGGGCCGCCGTTCCCGTCGCCGCGCGGGTCGCCGTCCTGCATCACAAAATTCGGCACCACGCGGTGAACCGACACGCCGTTAAAATAATTCGCTCTGGCCAGTTTAATAAAATTATCGACGGTGAGCGGAGCGTCCTCAGCCAGCAGGTCGATGGTGAAAGTGCCTTTGTCGGTCGTAAGCACAGCTTTGACCCGGCCGTTTTTACGCGCGGCCGCGCGGGTGTAATCCGCGGTGGTGTTTAATACCTGGCCGAGCTTTGTGCCAAAGACGGGGGAGTAAGGCAGAACCAGATCTTTCTTTTTCGCGGCCGCGTTTGCCAGCGACGTCGGCAGACCGGGAAAATCTTTTTCCAGACCGGGCGTGCGTAATAGTTCAAACGCTTTTTTCCGCACCAGGTAATCCTGCGCGCTCAGCGCAACCAGCAAAACGCCGACAGATTCTTTTTTATCCAGTTTAAAAAGCGCATCCATTATCGCGAGCTGCGCGTCGTTATATTGTTTGTCGGTCAAAAGAGCTTTGGTAAAAGCTGTCTTTAATGCCGCAACATTTTCTTTTGACGCCGGCTGCTCCGCCAAAAGCCCCGCGGCGGCGGCGCGGATAAAAACATCATTAAGCTGGAGATTTTCGCGTAAAAGCACATCCAGAGAGTCGATCTTAAAGGCGGCGAATGCTGTCAGAATGTCAGCGTAGGGCATATAAACGTTCCGGGTCGGGGAGCCGTCGGGCCCAAAAATTCCCGCGCCTCTCTCTTTAATGATCGCTTTTTGTTCGGGAGAGCGCACCTTTTTTACATCAACGCTGTTCATATTAAAATAGGCGGCCAGCCAGATGCTGAGTTCACCCATCGCGCGGTCGCGCAGTTCTTTATTCGGCCCGGTCGCTTCGAGTTTTGCCAGCTCGCCCAAGGCCTGGGCCAGCGAACTCATCATGCGCCAGTCAGGCGGGAAATTTCCTTTTGACTTGTTATATTCGTCCAGCGTCTCATAAAAACCGCGCGGTGAAACCTGGGCCAGCGCAATCTTTACCTCCGGCGACATCTGCCCATTGGCTTTATCAAAATTCTTCAAAAACTTTACCGCGCCTTCATGATTGGAATTCGGCAAAAGCCTGCCTAGTACTCCCGCGATCTCCAGCAGTTCATTTTTTTCTGAAGGCGCAGCCGATCCGGACATTTTGTAGTCATCCAAAAGCCGGTTGCCGCGTCCGAGCAAAACTTCAGCGGCGGCTGCATCTTTTAGACTTCCCAGCGCCCGGATGGCGCTGACACGTACGCGCAGGTCACCGTCGGTGACGGCTCCCAGCAACAGGCCGCCGGCAGTTTTGTCTTCCGCCGCGCCGAGCGCGCGCGCCGCATTAGCGCGGACAACCGGATCGTTATCCGATAACAGGGCGTGAAGCGGCTGGTTCGCATTTTTTGCGCGCAGCCGCGCCAGGGTGTTGGCCGCGTCGGCCCGCACGCGCGGATTCCCGTCTTTTAAAAATTTCGCGATCGTCTGATCGCCTTTTTCGGGACGCACACGCAAGACGGCGGTCAGCCCGAGCAAGACGAGCTCGCCGCTCGGCATCGGATTTTGCCACTCGGCGTCCAGCACGTGCAGGATCGCTTCCCCGAGTTTTTCGGCGCCCGGTTTATTTGTGGCGGCGATATTTGCCGCGATCTTGCCGGCGGCTTCGATGGCGCGGGCGCGCACCTGAACATTTTCGTTTATGTTCAAGAGCGCTTTTAGAATTGCATCCGCCGCTTTCCCGGATTCAGTTTCGCCGAGCGCAAATGCAGCCATCGCGCGCACACCCGCATCCGCATCTTTTTCCAGCAGCGCGGCCAGCGCCGGAACTGACATATCATCGCCGATGCGTCCGGTTGCGAGCGCCGCGCGTTTTCTCACGGCCGCCGCGGGGCTGCGTAAAAGCGTCTCCAGCGTCTGGTCCCATCGCCTTTCATCTTCCGCTTTTAAGATCTGGACCTGTACCGCGGTGGTAAGCCCGTTTGAGACCGCCGGGCGATCTTTTTGCGCCCAGGCATGGACCGGGAAAAGTAATATAAATGCAGTAAGGACAGGTGTCAGGCGTGTTATGAGGGGAAACGAAATATTTTTCATTTTTAAGAAAGCGCTTTCCGTTGGATAAGTTGATGTTAGGCATTTTAACGGTAATGCGCGCTTCTTTCAATGGTTTCTTTGTCGTTGACCGGCATTGCCCATAGATCGGTTGAAATCAAAAAGTAACGGGTCAGTACCGGGAACGTAGTGACCGGCTGGTGATACAAACTGGTTTGTTAAATATTTATTTGTGAATATGATAATAAAGTGTTGCCGGAAGCCGGTCACTATGTTCCCGGTACTGACTTCATAACGACAATAATTAGCCACTAATTACACAAATAACACGAATGAAAAAAGAAAAGGCAGAGCCCGCAAGCTCTGCCTTTCGTCAAGACAAATCCAGGTTCGTCGTTATATTACCGCTGGGTGACGATCCGCTGTGTGGGATCGCCTAGAAGCACGAGAGTGGTGCGGGTATCGCGATGATCGACTGCCGACTTGGCCTGTTTGGCCGCGTCGCCCAGCCGGCTTCCATTCATCAGCGCGCCGTACCAGACGGTTCCCATCGCTTCCTGAACATCGGCATAGTTCATGCTTGTCAGGCTCCAGGTAGCAAATGCTCCGCCGTGCTGCGCTTTTAAGAAAGCTTCCGCCATCGTTTCGTTCTGCTCGGCAAAAGCCCCGTTCAGACAGGTAAGCATCACCACCAGGCTGGGACGCTGTTCATTGGTCAGCGCCGAAACATCGTTCAGATTAAAGATGTTTCCGCCTGTCCAGACACCGGTGCTGCCGTGGCCAAAGAAATTGACCACCAGCGGGCCGGCGCTGATACGCTCGGTGATCTGCTGCCGGACAGATGATGCGTCGCCATCCTGGCGATTGACTATCCCGACCGACATCTCCGCCGGAAGGGCCTGGCGAATGTTCTGATTACCGGCGATAAAATCGTAACCGATATTGTTATCAGCCACCGTCAAAGCGCCGCGGCTGTTGGCAACCGAAAGCTTCATCGGTTCGCTCGCAAGTATTTTCGCCAGCATCGCGGCCAGGTCATCGGTGCCCCGAACCGGCAGCCTGCCGATAGCGATCTCGCTGATCCCATCACCGTTAAGATCGGCGAGGGTTTCATCGCTGCTTGCTTCCATCGTGTCTGTGTCGACCCATCCGGTCGGAATGAGGTCTGCCTGCGCTCCGCCGAGGCCCGAATAATTTCGCGGATCGGCGGTAGCATCGCCTACCAACAGGACATAGGACGGTTTGCTGTTCCAGCTTTCTTTCGCATATTGCAGAAAGTCTTTGACGCCCTGAGCGGTGTGCACACCCGCGGCAAATTCGTCATAGACGTCCTCGATATCCACGATCATCGTGCGCAGGCCTTCGCTTTCGCGTTTGGCTTTTAGCGCTGACAATTGCTGGTGGAACGCAGCCGGAGCGAGGATGACAAAATCAGCACGATTCGCCGAAGCTCGCAGCGCGGAAGCACTATTGAGTTTCATCGCATCGGCCGAAAGAGCGGCCACAGACATTCCCAAAGCCAGCAGGTTACGCGTAACCGGCGAAGCAGGAACGGTAATGCTGTAGGCGCCGTTTTCTTCCGCTCGTCCGATCGCGCCGTACAGGACGGGCCGCGCCGGATCGCTGATGTCATAAAGGTTGACCATCTCGCCGCTAAAGCCGGTAAGTTTGATACTGCGGCCCGCTTCAAGCTGAAGCTGCATTTGATCATTCACCGCTTTGGCGTGACGCGGATAGCTGATGGCGGCAGTTTCCAGCAGGCTGACGTCGCTGCTGCCGTTAAGCGAACGGAGGCCGATGATATTCTCGCCGTTCTGCAACCCGGCGGCGGGAACGGTGGCGCTCCACTCGTTTCTGGCCGAGGATTCGAGCGAGATCTGCCCGATGACATTTCCGTTTAGGGTCACGGCAATGTTGTGAGCGATGCCGGTCAAGCCCTGAATGTTAAGCGAGACTACGGCAGTCTCCCCATTTTCAGCGGCGACATCGTTTAGATTCAGGCTGGATAATGATTCCTGCCCGTTAATGATCGCGGCGTACCAGTTTTCGCGGTCGCCGTTGTGAACGGAGGTGGCGCGGACGGTACGGTCCTGACGTTCGACGGTCAGCCGCGTAACGCCTTCCGCCGCATTCTCGTCAAATTCGATCTTCTGAGATTTGATGCGGCGCGGAGCGGCGTGCCCGCCCACGAGCCAGTAAACCCGGGTATTGCTTTCCGGACTACCTAACGCCCGTCCGTAGAATTCCACCGAACCATCGCTAAGCGTTAGGATCGCCTGCTCCTGTCCATCGGCAAACATCTGCCAGGAACCCATCTGCCCGGCGTTAAAGCCGTGAGTGGAAAGCTCCGCGGCGCTCAAACGGTACCAGCCGTCACGGCTGACATCGATCTTCAGCGCATGGCTGTCGCCGGCAAATTGATTTACCACGGCGGGGGCCGCTTCCGAAGTTCTGCCACTTTGCAGATACTCTCTCTGGCTGCCCGAATTTCCCGCGGTTAATTCCGCCAGGGTCGGAGCAAACTCGGTGAAAGCTTCACCTGTACGCGAATCTGCCGTGTCTGCTGTGACAGGGCCGAACCATTCACTGGAACCGTCAATATCAACGGCTTCCAGCCAGTAGCTCGCGCCAGTGCTCAGCGAACGATCGAGCACACGGTATTCCTTACCGGCGGTCAGGGCCGCGCCGCCGATCTGCAGGGCGCTGCCGGCCACCAGTTCTTTATTTACCGGCGTGCGAGTTCCGTTGTTGTCGCGCCAGACGCGGTAGCCGAGATTGTTGACCTCGTAACCGCTCTGCCACGCGAGGCCGACACCGCCGCCGGTTGAGAGCGCGCGGAAGTCGGACATCGTCACTGCCGAAGGAGGAGTTACCAAACCGAAATCGAGCGTCGGATCGGTCGTCGAACCCGCGGCGTTGCTGACGGTGTTATTGGTTAAGGCGCCCGCCGCACCCGGTGTGAGCGCGATCGGATTGCTGACGATGGTTCCGATAGGAATACTGCCGATGGCCGAACCAGTCGGGCCGCCGTTATCGTCTGAGTCTTCGTTGTTATTCGGCGTAGTGTCTGTCGGCGTGCTCGAATTCTGCGGGCCCGCGGCGACCGTTGCGCGGTAGCTGCCGGCCGGTAATCCGCAGAGCTGGTAAGTGCCGGGAGCTCCGGTCACTACACCGTTGGCCCCATCATCGGCGGTGCCTAAAATGCCGTCCGCGCCGACCGGGATCTCGGTCCCGCCCGTATCATAGATGCGCACGCGCGCGCCGTTCTTGGGAATTTCGCCGGCGTCTAAAATGCCGTTATCGCGATTGCCGCCGGAACCCATATCGTTCCAGACGATATTTCCCACGCAGAGGCGGTAGAATCCGAAGTCGACCGTCATATCGGCAAAGCCGTCGGGCGAGCCCTGTCCGGAACCGCTCAGATCGCTTTCACCCACGGGCTCGCTGACGCCCGCTCCGATCGTGATGGAATTAGACAAAATACCGTTCGTCTGAACGCTGTTTGCCGTAACGGGACCGATGCCGTTTTCGCCGTTTGCCGAAGCGGTGGAATCAGAATCGGTGGTGACATTGCCGGTCGTATTCTGATAACCGTAGAGCAGATCGCCCACATTATCGAAATTCGCCGGATTGACGCGCACGACATAATTGCCCGCGGCCAGGCTGTCGAATCGATAATAGCCTCCGCCGGCGGTGGTCATCGTGCCTGCGGGTGAGCCCGGTGTGTCGGGCGTTCCATCGGCATTCGCGTCCGCAAAGAGGGAAACCGAAACGTTATCGATGCCCACTTCGCCGGCGTCGATGCGCCCGTCATTGTCCGTGTCAAACCAGATGCGGTTGCCGAGCGAATAAGTACTGGTAGCGGAAAAACCTACGTCAAAGGTGTGATTATTTTCACCCGCGCCCCCGGTGGTCAAGGATATGACCGGGAAAGTGCCCGCCGGCGAACCGGTTGGGTTTACCACGTTTTGCCCGTCGGAGTCGCTGGAATCAACGCTGCCGTTTTGGAAACTTGCATTGACCGAGGTCAGGAAACGTCCGTTGAGCGGGCCGCCGCCGGCATAATTCGCCGCCAGGTCAAAGCGCACCTGGTAATTGGTGCTCGTCGAAATTCCGCCGTTGATCTGCCCGATGTTGTCGGTCGTGTTGCCGTCGGCCGAGGTCGAGGAAACAAAATAATATTCGCCGCTGGCGTCCGTCACCGCGGTGCCGATCTGCGAGTTGGCGGCGTTAAATAAATGGACGGTCACGCCGGAAATTGCCGCTTCGCCCGCATCCTGAACACCGTTGGCGTTGGCGTCGAGCCAGACGCGGTTGCCGATCTCGATCGGCGCTTCGTCATACAGCGCGACGATATCGCCAAGGCCGTTGACCTTTCCGAAATCCGGTACGCTGGCGGCGCCGGTGCCGTTATAGATGCGGTAGGCTTTGTTGCTCGCGCCGGTCGTATTGTTAAACCAGCGGAAGCCGCCGTCAAAGGTTGCGCCATTACTGATGTCACGATCGATCGGGTCCAGGCCCGAAGCCACGACGTTCGGGTGTCCGGGCACCTGCATCACGGCGCCCCAGGTTATCTCGTCATGGAAATTGCCGGTATTGCCGCCGATGGAAAATTCGTCTTCGTAATAAAATTCGCCGTCGCCTACGCCCTGGCCGTTATTCTGCGGCCCGGCGCCGATCCCTCCGCAGCGGGAATTGCTTTCGACGGTCCACGAGCCGACGGTCCCGCAGGTGCGGATGACTTCGCCCGCGGTGCGTTTGGCGTTGGTTGCGTTGTCGAGATACTGGTCACCGGCGCGGTCTTTAAAGCCGAGGATCAGGTTGCCGTTGTAAAAATCCAGATCGACGAGCATGGGCTGCGCATAGGCAAAGTCCGCCGTTGCGGTGCCGCGCCAGGCCTTCCAATCCGCCCCCCAACTGGGGTTTGCGACGCCGCGATCGTAGTTCATCGCCATCTGAAAAACAGGAGAGGCGCTGAATGCGAGCGAGGACGGATTTGCCGTGTAAACATAGGCGCGAAGATTCGCGACGTTTTGCGAGGTTTCGGCCGAGCATACCATGCCCACGTAAACCTGCCCGCGGTAATAATGAACGGCGAACGGCCGGACGTCAGCGGCGGGACAATCGGTGGCGGTTCCGCCGGGTGTCGGGACACCGGTGGTCGGAACGGCCTGGCTGGTTATCACCGCGCCGGTCGAAGAATTCAATGCATAAAGAGTGCGGTTCTGCAGATTCATCACATACAGAACTGTTTCGTCCGCTGACAGGGCGATGCCGCCCAGCGAGGTTTTGCCGACGGCGTCGATAGCCGTATCGCCGTTGTCCGTGCTGTAATTTGCCACGTTGTGAGAATTGGTCCCCGCGCCCGATACGGTAAATGTGGTTGTCACCGCGTTAGTAGCGGGATTGATCAGGTAGATCGCCGCCGGATCGTCTGAAGCTGCGCCGCCCTCGTTAAACGTTCCGTTTGCGCCGGGGCCGAAGCCGGCATATTTTTTGAAGAACGAAGCGGCGTAAATACGTCTGGCGCCGCGCGCGTAAGCCAATCCAAAAGTGGACCCGAGCTGGTTCGCATTCAGGCTGACCGTGTGTGTCGACGGGTTATCGTAATTGGTGGCAGTCGCGTCAGTGTATGAAGTTCCCGCGGAGTAGGGGAAACTCAACAGCACGTCTTCCGCTGCATTTGCTCCGTTTTGCGAACCGCCTACCAGGCGATTCGTGACCAGCGTCGGATTATTCTGAGAATACTCTTCCGGGCGGACAAGCCCGAGATTTACATTCGAGGTGCTGCCGTCGAGAACGAACTGCACGGTCGTGCCGGAGTTGGAGGCGGTGCCGCCCTGAACCGAATCGGTGCTGCGCGCCGAAGGGCTATAACCCGCCGGGATATTGGTGAACTCAATGCGATAAGGGCCCGTTCCGGTCGCCGAGAGCGAATAATTGCCGCTCGAATCGGTGGTGACGGCCCCGCCGGTGGTAACGTTGTTTCCCGCCGAATCGTAAGCGCGAACTTCCACGCTCTGCACGCCGATATCGATAGCGGTCCCGATAGTGCCGGTGCCGCTGCTGTTATTTATGGTCGACGTGGTGTCAAAGGTCCCGTTGCTGTTGTAGTCCTGGAAAACCTTTCCGCTGATAGTTCCCGAAGCCCCGATGTTAAAAATGCCAAAGGGAAGTGCCAGTACAACAAAACCGGCGATGAAAATAAAAATAGCGGCGATAGAACGAGTATTTAAACGCCTGGAAAGGCGTTCAAGGGCAAAGAAACGCATTACGATTGTTCTCCTAAAAGTAGTCTCTTAAATGGACGGTAGATTTTGATCCAAGGTAATCTGCTCTAGCGTAAGCAGCGGATCGCAGGTTTGGGGGAAAAGCTTTCCCTTCTCAAGGATAGGTTTTGGGGTAAGCGCTTGTCAATAAAAATATTTTCGCTGGGAGCGCGGACGTCTCGTCCGCAGCGAACGCGACAGCGTTCGAACACGACCGGTGACGAAAGGCCCCAAGACTTCAGGCTGCAAGCAGCCTTTGCGGACGGGACGTCCGCGCTCCCAGGTCTACAGCATTTTTATTTAAGGGGTTTGATGCTTTTAACGCTCACCATTTTACTGAATTCATCGGGCAATGTGGCGTATGGCGCGGCCGGGTCGGTGGTAAGGTCGAGGACGATATCTTTGGCCGTGATCTTTTCAAGCTCTGCCTGCGGCCCGGTCAAGGTCACGGTGAACACTTGCGCTGATCCGGAAGACGGCCCGGCGTGAACGGTAAAATTTCGCTCGCTGCGTTTCGGCCCGATCTTGACCGATACATCGACCACGGTGTCCAGCACGGTGATCTTCGGATTCAGCAAATTGATGGCTATTTGCTTGTAGGTGAAATCGAACTTGTGGCCGTCGAGCGATATCTTTTCGGTGGAAACGGTGTCGATGGAATTTACATAGCTGGAAGGCCCGCGCACTTTTACTTTGGCGGGGGTGACGACCGTGCTTTCTTCATAGACTTCCATCCCCTCCGGCAATTTTCCCTCGAACTCGGGTTTTACATCTACCTCGCGTTCTTCACGTTTTTCCAGTTTTACCAGCAGCAGATTCGGTTTGATATCAATGATCTTAAGCCCGGTCGGCAGATCGTTGCCCGAGGCAAGCTCGAGCGAAATATTATCCGGCCTCAGTTGCACCAGACGTTCGCCCGCGTTGTAGGAAGAAAGATCGATCGAGGCCATCAGATCGCCGCGGGGCAGGCGGTCGAGTTTTCCTTTGTCCCCGGAAATCGTCACGTCGATCTGGCGCTGCGGTTCGTTGCTGATGTCGAGGTCGCCGGCCACACGATAATTTAGCCGCACCTCGCTGTAGGGGCGCGTGTCCGGGGTTTGCTGGCCGCTGATGCCGAACCAGAGCGCGAGGGTGATGGCCAGCGCGATCAGCTTGGTGCTCCAATCTTCCAGAAAGATCTTGCGCAGCCAAAGCCCGGCCAGCGGCTGCAGGTGCTCCCGCGGATCGAGTTTTTCAGTTGGAAGGCGAAAGGCCATTTCTTAACCTAAAGTGATCTCCGTTTCCGGTTCTTTCATCGTCTTGGTGCGCTCGCGCTTTCTTTCGATGAGCGGAATTTCCATCGCTTCGAGCAGCAAGCTGCGCAGCGTCATCGGGTCGAGATTTCTGATAATGTCACCGCTTTTGACGAATGAGATCAATCCCGTTTCTTCCGACACGACCACGGCCACGGCGTCGGTATCTTCGGTGATGCCGATCGCGGCGCGGTGACGCGTGCCCAGATCTTTGGCCAGGCGCGGGTTCTGTGTCAGCGGCAAAAAGCACGAGGTGGCGGCGATGCGTTCGCGCTGCACTATGACCGCGCCGTCGTGCAGCGGCGTTTGCGGATTAAAGATAGTAACCAGCAGGTCGTAACGCAGCTTGGCGTCGATCTGCACTCCCGCGTCGACAAAATTACGCAGGCCCACATTTCTCTCGATGATGAGCAGCGCGCCCGTTTTTTCCGAAGCCAAAGTGGTCGCGGCCAGTACTATCTCGTCGTAAATATTTTCGCCCAGCAGGCCCGTCTGCCGCCTGATGATGGGCATTCGCAGGCGGTTGCCGAAATAGATCAGCGCCTGTCTTATTTCCGACTGGAAAAGAACGATGATCGCCACCGGCAGGTAGAGCAGAGCCCCGCGCAAAAATACTTCCAGAGTGGTGAGTTCGTAAAAAACCGCCAGCCAGTAGATCAGCCCGACGCCGATCATACCGAAGGCCATAGGCATAGCTCTAGTGCCGCGCACCAGCCTGAGGATGATATAAACGATAACGAAAACTATCGCTATATCGATCAGGTTTCGCGCGCTGGTCAGTCTTACGAAGTAATCACTGAGCTGTGCGAAAATAACAATCATCTTTACAGTTTGGGAAGGTCTGGAAAGTCCAGGAGGTGGAGGAAGTCTGGGAAGAGAATTTAGCTCTTCTGACTTTCCAGACTTCCCTAACTTTCCAGACTTCCTAGACTCTCTGACTCTATTTAGACGCCCTTTTTAAAACTTTAGTTGCGGCGGCGCCTAGATATTTCCCTTGGTATCCGCGGCTTCCAGAAATATCCGGTGAACCATAGGCTCGGCCTTTAGAATTTCCTTCTCGATCTCACGTATCGTAGTTACTATTTCGGTGGTTGTTAGTTCGTCCTTTAAATTGACGTGCGCATTGACCAATATTTGCTTTGGCGCCAGGTGCATCGTCAAAAGTTCCACCACTCCTTCTACATTCGGGTGCGCTTTGATCGCTTCTCTAATGACCTGGGTCGATTTTTTCGTCGCAGCTTCACCGAGCAGCAGCCCCCTGGCCGAACGCGCCAGCACAAATGCCACTATCGCCAATATGATACCGATCAGGATAGAGGCTATCCCGTCCCAATAACGGCCATCGCCCGGCCAGGCGTGTATTTCACCCAGATAGAGGCCGGCGGCGGCTATCACGATCCCGACCAGCGCCGCGGAATCTTCGTAGATCACGGTTTTTGCGGTCGGATCTTTGGATTCTTTCAGGTATTCAAAGAACGACATCTTCTCGTGGCGGGCCTCACCCATCTCCTGGTAGAGGGCTATTCCGATAGAAATTGCCTCCAGAATAAAGGATACTCCCAAGATACCATACGCCCAAATGAGGTGGTCGGGGTGATGCGGAACGCGAACTTTTGCAATTCCTTCGTAAATTGCAAAGGTGGCGCCGACGCCGAAAATAAAGATCGCGGCGATAAAAGACCAGAAAAAGCGCTCTTTGCCATAGCCGAACGGGTGTTTTTTCGAGGCCGGCTTTTTGTAAAAACGCAGCCCAAGCAGCAAAAAGACCTGGTTAGTGGTATCGGCGAGCGAGTGAAAAGCCTCGGCCATCATGCCGGAAGACCCGGTGATAACTGCCCCGATAAATTTTAGGATCGCAATTAGACCATTGGCGATCAGCGCGCCTACAACGGCTAGCATTTATAGTTTCATCTCCTGTAAGAATAAGCTTTTTAGATTTTAACACATGGGGCATATGGAGCGCGGGCATCCTGCCCGCAAGCGCGATTCATCGCGCTATAGCGCCTCATTAGTAAAGAGCCTTAGATCGCTGCGCGATCTTTGCGGGCAGGGATGCCCGCGCTCCATATTAATTTTTTATCTTGTCCGGCTGTAAAAAGCCGATGAGATTTCCTTTTTCGTCGATCACACAGAGGGCTTCGATGCCGTTGCCGGCCATCAATTCCCTGGCCTCTTTTACCGGCATGGATTGTTCGACGAAATATTCCGGTTTTACCGGGCGCATTACGGTGGCGATCAGTGTCTCATGCCAGTTTTCTCTAGCCAATGATTTCAGGTCTTCCAGCATAAGGACGCCAAAGAGCTGCTTGTTTTTGGCGACGGGAAATATCGGCTGTCTGACCAGCGGCAGGGTGCGGTCGATGAACCGGCTGACGGTATGCTCCGGATCGAGGGGGAAGGGCGGGGCCATGATCTGCGCGACCGTCATTTTTCCCTGCGTGCGTGAATACGAGATGATCTCGGATGCGGAATCGAAAAGAAACAGGCCGACCAATATCGTCCAGAGGCCGGTAAAATCCCAGCGGGTGATCAGCACGAAAAGCCCGAAGATCATCAGCGCGAGGGCGATGATCTGCCCGCTGCGCCCGGTGATTATCGTGGCTTCGTTGAGGTCGTAGCCGCGGTTCCACAGGAAAGCCCGCAGCACGCGGCCGCCGTCCAAGGGGTAGCCGGGAAAAAGATTAAATACGGCCAGCAGGATGTTGAAAAAGAAAAGCAGGTAGAGCAGCAGGGTCAGCGCCGGAGCCTGCATCGTGCCGGAATAGAGCCCCAGTGCGAAAAAAAACATCGCGATAAAAAAACTCGCGACCGGGCCGGCGATGGCGATGCGAAATTCGGCCCGCGGCGTATCCGGCTCGCGGCTGAGGCGCGCCAGCCCGCCGAAAGGATGCAGCACTATCTCGAGAGTGCGGATATTTTCTATCCGCGCGGCGAGCGCGTGCCCCAACTCATGCCCGAAAACACAGGCAAAGAGGATCACGGTAGTGGCAAAACCAAGAATGAGTTTTCCTGTAATATCATCAAGCGCAGCCGAAGGAATGCTGAGGGCGGTGATGACCGTCATCAGGATCAGAAGCAAAAACCAGCGGTAATCGATAAAAACCGGGATGCCGAACAAACGAAAGATGAGAAGCTGCCGTTTAAAGAACTTAAAAATATTCTGCCCGGGAAAATTATGCCTCAAACGGGATTTCCGCATTCTGCAACAGGTGAGGTTCGTTGCGGGCTACTTTTCGAAGCAGTTCTTTTTCGTCAAACATTTTCAGCAGGCCGCGCACGGTAGCGTAGCGGGGTTCGTCAGCAATGCTGACGGGCAGCGATGTGCGGTTGCGTAAATACTGGTCGATGCCGTTAAAGAGCGCGCCGCCGCCGGTAACGATAATGCCGCGGTCGTAAATATCCGCCGCCACTTCGGGCCGCAGCTCGGTCAAGGCTTCGGTGACCAACTCGGAAACTTTACGCACAATGCTCTCGGCGATCGGGTAAAGCTCGCCTACGGTAATATCCTGCGCGCCGGGGCTTCCCGTCTGCACGTCGCGCCCGCGGACCGATATCTCCTTGGCCAGATCTTCCGGCGGCGTGGCGGTGACAAAATCGGCTTTCAGCATTTCCGCGGTCTCTTCGCCGATGATCAGGCCGCGATGACGCCGGATATGCGTGATCAGCGCGGAATTGATGTCGGAACTGCCGATCCGCTCGGATCGCGAATGAACGATACCGCCTTTGGCGACGATGGCGATATTAGTAGTGCTGGCGCCGATGTCCACTATCGCAGAGGCCCGGCGGTCGTGCGGGTCGACACCCGCGCCGAAGGCCGCCGCCAGTCCTTCTTCCATCATATAAACTTTGTCGATCTTGGCATCTTCGGCGGCGCTTAGCAGAGCGCGCTGTTCCACGTGGGTCACTTCCGAGATGACGCTCATCACCGCTTCGCGGCTGACCTGTGAAACGCCGCTGCGCGCTTTCTGCACAAATTCCGCCAGCATTTTTTTGGTCCGCTCAAAATCGGCGACCACACCGCCGACCAGCGGAGCGACCACCACGACCTCGCGCGCTTCGCGCCCGCGCATTTCATGGGCTTCCTGTCCGAAAGCTACAACCTCGTCGGTAAGCTCATTGACGGCGACCAGCGACGGTTCGTCCAGAACGACGTCGCGCCCATGCACGGCAATAATGGTATTGGCCGAACCCATATCTATCGCCATCGAATCCGTCACCAGATTCTTGACGCCGATCAACGTAGCTGCTTTGCTGACTATCGACATATATCGAATTTAACTCTGATCAAAGACAATTGGGAAATCTTTGATATTAATTTTATCTTAAGTCCATTCTACCTCAAAGAGTATCACGGGCTGCAAGCGATTTTTTACCTGCACCGGCTCTCTGGATAAAAGCGGGTAAAGGTTTTCCGCCTGGGCGGCAGTGGCTTCGCTGATGATTATTTTCCCCGCTTTTGCTTGCGATTCCAGCCGCGCGGCCAGATTTACGGTGTCCCCGATGGCGGTATATTCCGAACGTTTATCGGAACCGATATAGCCGACGGTGGCCTCGCCCGTGTGGAGCCCGATGCCCACGCCGATCTCAGGGAAACCTTCCACCAGGAGTTTTTGATTAATTTCTTTCAATCTGCGTTGCATAGCAACTGCCGCATTTAAAGCATTTTTTGCATCGTCGGGCGTGGTGTGCGGCGCGCCGAAAAGCGCCAAAAGCCCGTCACCGATATATTTATCGAGCGTCCCGCCGTGTTCGAAAATAATATCGGTCATCTCGGTAAAATAAAGGTTCAAGAGCTGGACGATCCTTTCCGGCTTTTCATTTTCGGAAATACTGGTAAATCCGCGAATGTCGGCAAAAAGCACGGTGATCGTCTGATTGACACCGCCGAGGCCCAGCGATTCCGGGTTTTCCAGAATTTGTTTGACCACATATTCGGGCAGGAACCGGCTGTAATTTGCGCGCGCAACTTCTTCATCGGCCAGGCGTTTGTGCGCTTTGATCGTTTCCACGGCGACGGCCGTCTGCGCCGCGACGGCGGTAATAAGCTCCAGATCGTCCGCGCTAAAACTGGCAAAGGGATCGAGGCGGTCGGCATAGACCACGCCGTGCACGCTCGATTCCGTCAGCAGCGGCGCGCAGATAGTAGAGTACACGCCCTGCGACACGATCGATTCCGACCCGGAAAACTGCGCGTCGCTTTTGGCATCCTGTGAAAGCAGCGCGACCCTTTCCTTGATAGCTTTCTGGGTGATGGTGCGGCTGACCGTCATGCGGCCCGTGGCATTTTCCAGGTGTTTGGTGCGCGAGCTGACCGCCACCGGCTGCAGGCTGTATTCCAGAATTTTTCCGTCCGGGGTTTCATCGGCCAGCAGCGCTACCACGCGGTCGGCCGGCGTGACGCGAAAGATAAGATCGGTCGCCTTGGTAAAGATCTCTTTTATGTCAAAGACGGAACCGAGCGTTTTGGTCATTTCATAAAGCAGGTCCAAAATTTCCGCTTTGCGGCGGAGCTCTTTTATCTCGTCGGTCGAAGCGTCGCCCGTGACCTCGGTAATTTTTTTCCGGCTGATAATTTCGTTGGCCGATTTCAGGAGCTGCGTGTGGCCGAGCGGTTTATCGTCATAACGAATTTCCGTCGGCGATCTTTCGGCCTTTTTTTCTTCGGTCTTAAGCGCGAACCCGAGCTCGCTGCCGCCGATGGTGATGCGGTCGCCTTCTTCCAGCACTTTCTGCAGATGCGCGATGCCGTTGATAAAAACTTTGTTGACGCTGGGGCGAATGACGCCGCCGTCCAGATGGCCGTCGATGATGACAAAATCATTGCCGTCGTGTTTGATAAAGGCGTGGTGGCGCGAGGCCCGCTGGTCGTTTAAAACAACACTATTGTCACGCGACCTGCCGATGGTGACATCCGCGCCGGAAGAGAAGTCGAACTCCCATTCATTTCCGCCGATTTCCTTTATTTTTAAAACTGCCGAAGCCATTGGAGAAAGTGTTGTGTATTTTACAAATGTTGTAAAGTATTTCCTAATCATTAAGACCGAATTTTCGCATCGTTTTTGCCTAATATGATCTATCTCGACAACAATGCCACGACCAGGGTCGCGCCTGAGGTTTTTGAGGCAATGCAGCCCTATCTGACCGATCTTTACGGCAATCCCTCGTCCCAGCATACGTTTGGGCGGGAAATGCGCTCAGTGGCCGAGAAAGCGCGACGACAGGTGGCTGGGCTGATCGGCGCGGACAGCGATGACGAGGTGATATTTACCTCCGGCGGCACCGAAAGCGACAATTGGGCGATCCTGGGCGCCTTGGCGGCGCAATCCGATAAAAAACATATCGTTACCACGCGCGTCGAGCACGAAGCCGTGCGCAAACTTTGCGCAAAGCTGGAAACAGCCGGGCATACCGTAACCTGGCTCGGCGTAAATGAAGAAGGTTTGCTCGATCTGGAAGAATTGCGCGCCGCGCTCACAGCCGACACGGCCGTCGTTTCAATAATGCTTGCAAATAACGAGACGGGGGTTTTATTCCCGGTGCTGCAGGCGGCGGCGGTTGTTAAAGAAAGCTCGAGTGCTTTGTTTCACGTCGATGGCATAAACGCCGCGGGCAAGATAGAGATCAGCTTGAAAGATTCAGGCGTCGATCTTTTTTCGCTCTCGGGGCACAAGTTTCACGCGCCAAAAGGCATCGGCGCCCTTTATGTGCGGAGCGGGGTAAATTTGCCTTCGATAGCTATCGGCGGCAACCAGGAACAGGGCAGGCGCGCGGGAACCGAAAACGTGCCTTATATCGCGGGGATCGGCGCGGCCGCGGAACTGGTAAAAGATATGTCCGCGATGGAACGGGTCGCGGCTATGCGCGACAAATTTGAAGAAGAGATTTTTAACGCGTTCCCGAACGCTACTTTGAATGGTACCGGCGACCGCGCCTTTCGCCTGCCCAACACGTCGAGCATTTCATTTGCCGGGGTCAACGGCGAAGCCATCCTCGCCAAACTAAACGACGCGGGAGTGTGCGTCTCCACCGGTTCGGCCTGCAACTCAGACGACCACTCGCCTTCAGCCGTGCTGCAGGCGATGGACATCCCCTACGAACGCGCCATGGGCGCCATCCGATTTTCTTTCGGCAGATTTAACGTCGAGGAAGAAGTGGATATTGTGTTGGCGGAGTTAAAGAAGATCATCGCCGCCTGATGAGGTCAGTAGCGCCTGCGTAAGCAGGTGCGTAAGATATGTAGAAGTAGACAGATAAATAAATTTGAGTAGCGCGGTATCAGCAAGTCTATTTTCGTTTATAGAGCAGCGTCGAAGTGGTGATCCACGTTTTGCCTTCGTCGTGTGAACGCCCGGCTTCCATCCTGAACGAGTCGTTCTTTATTTCAGTGTAAGCAATTCTCAACAGGACCTTTTTGCCGTCGAGATCTATGGCGGTACTCAAGGTCATGGTGTCCCCGGTTTTATCTCCGTCGTACAAGATCAAAAGGCCGTGTTCCGAATCGCTCCAGGCGCGCTGCATTTTTTTCGAAGTGCCGTTATAGGCGATCAACGCAAGAATGTTAAAAGGCCGGCCGCCGCGCGAGCCCGAAAACTGTTCTTTCAGGAGACAGCCGGAGAGTTCAGGCACGATCTGCGAAGCGGCTTTTGTTTTTTCCCACTTACCGTCGCCCGCCCTGGTGCTGGACTGGACGTCCCAATTTCCTGCGAGAAATCTGAGAGCTTCGAATTCCTTGTGATAGCACGGGTTGGTATTTTGGGAAAATGCGGAAGAAGCGCTCAGCACAATAGTAAGTACGATCAGCCGGATGCAAAACAATTTGTTGTACATTTTTACCTCGAAATGTATACGGGAAAAGAGGATTTAAGTTTATAGAGTAAGAGCGGGCGCAAGCGACCCTTCCGAACTGCAAATTTATTTAGATCCTATATTTTAACTTTAGAGCCGGACACCTCTCAGGTCGGGAAGGGTCGCTTGCGCCCGCTATTTATTACTGATCGTTGCGTTACTGATCGGACCCGCCGGTCCTCAGAGTTGGCGTAGTCTCGAATTTCACTTCATAACCTTCAGGAATTTTCGGCACCGTGACCCACAGGTCGTAGCTGGACATAGCGCGGCAGGTTCCCTGCGGCGCGAGGTAGCTGATCTGTAAAGTGACAAGTTTTTTCACGTCGTCGCGGACGGCTTTGTGAGTCAAGCCGATGGGAATGCGGCAATAGCCGGAGTTGATGTCGATGCCGAGCAGGGAATAATTTGCGAAATCGATCTTGCCGTTGAATTTTTTCACACAGATATCGTTGCCGGCATCGCGGCGGACGGCGGCAAAAAATTCGGCATTGTTTTTAATGACAAAAGAATGCTGCAGGTACATCCGGATACAGCCGTCAAGATCGATTTGGGTGGTCGTAAGCGTTTGCGGCGGAAGAGATGAAGCAGTGTCTTTTACCGTGGTCACGCCGCTTTCGTCGGTCTCGGTGTGCTCCCATTTCACCTGGTAATCGGGACGCATTTTTTCGATCACTATCCAGCCGCGATATTGCCCGTAGGCGCGGCAGCCGCCGTAAGTTTTGTTTACCCAGATCGTATAAGTTTTGGCAGCATCGTTGCGAAAAACTTGTGCGCGGGCGCTGACGTGGCAATCGCCGCTAGCGCTAAATCCGATCACGCTTTCTTTTTTGAGATCGGCTTTTAATTGCTGCGGCCCGGTGCATTCTTTATTCGCCAAAAGAGTTTGATACTCGGCCTCGGTATAGACGCCTCCGGTGTCGCCGCGGCATCGATAAAACCTGGAACCGGCGTTACGCAGAATTTTTACGTCCGTTTCGGATAAGGCACGCTCCATATCTGTCGCGTTTCTGCCAGGTGTTTCCGGTGAGGCAAAACTGATATTTGGTCTGGGCGAGAGTTCCTGCCCGCCGGCGGACCAAACACGGTGCTTGTCAAAATCATCGCTGAAACTTTCCGAACGAAGGTCCATCTGATACTCGATGAATTTTACATTGTAATCGGCCGGAATTTTGGGGATGGTGAACAATCCCTCGCGCCAGCCTCCGGCGCGGCACCCGCCCCAGCGATTTTTTGTCAGCAAGGTAAATAATTTTTTCTTGTCGTCGCGATAGAGATTGGTTTCGACGCGCATCATGCAATCGCCGCCGGCCTGCCACCCGATCAGCGTCTGATCTTTCAGATCGACCTTGTCGACATCAAATATTTTCCGGCACTGGTCAAAGCTCAGGAGGTTTTTCAGGCTTTCCTCGTTATAGACGCGGTTATCTATCTGCAGGCAGTTAGCGGGTGCCGAGGCCGACAGGCCGGTGTTAAAGAACCGGACTTCTTTGCCGTACTCTTCTTCCTCGGGCGTCAGCTTTTCGCTGATCTCAAAAGTGGCCCGGTACCCCGAGGGAAGTTTTGGCACGAGGACCCAGAGGCCGTGGGTGGTTATTCCGGCGCAGGGCGAATAGTGATGCGGGTGTGTGATCTGAAGCCGGTAGAGCATGGCGGCATCGTCCTTGATCACTTTGTGTTCGAGAGGGAATTCGTGGCACTGGGCGTTGCGAATATCCACGCCGAGCAGGGTGTATTTGTCGAAATCGATACGTCCGGCTTCTTTCCGGCAGACCTTGTTATATTCGTCAGCGCGGTAAAAGGCCGCCTCCAGCGTGTCCTGATCTTCAAAGACATAGCCGGGCTTTTCATGATCGTATTTAACACAGCCAACCAGCTCTGCCTTCGTCGTTTCCAGCACGATTTGCGCCCTTGCGGCTGTTGAAAGCAACAACTGCAGCCCCAGCGCGAGCAGGAAAAAAGTAGTTAAATTTCGTGCAGTGTATGCCAAACCCATCATGTCCCCCTGAATTTAGATAGTTATACCCCGAAGAGGTTAATAAAGTGAACGGGGCCTCTTCCGGTTTCTTGCGAGGTTTCATCCTATAAATATTATATCTGGCGGACGGGGACGGGACGGTTGGTCAGATAGCCGTAGAGGCCGATAAGCGCAAGTATCAGCCCGAGCACAATATGTAAGACATCGTCGGCGGGTGTCCATTGGAAAAGCTGTTCGGGAAAGAGGTTGGCGTAGCTCGCGGCGAACTGATAGAGGTCGATCGAGCCGAAAACGAGATTAAAGGCGATCGCGGGCCACTCCAGCCGCGTCAGCACTATGGCCAGGCCGATCACGCCAAAAATAATATGAAAGATATTATAAGGCGCGGCATCGCTGGTCGGGGTAAGTTCGGGTGACAGAAGAAAGCCCAAGGCGCCGACTAAGATCAGCACGGGGCCGAAAATCGCTAATGTCGCCCGGTTAAAACTCATATTATTAGTATTCGAAATTATTATGACGCCGGATGCAAGCCGTCGGGCGCAGTTCAGGCGCAATTCAAGGCGACGCAACGCCGCTTAATTTTTTATTTTATATGAAACATAGACGCAGCCGTTCTTAAATGGGCGGCATTCCAGCAGCTCCAGATCGACCTGGCGGTCCATCTCGTGAAACAGCGGGATCCCTGAGCCAAGCAGGACCGGGTGGATATTAAAACCGATCTCATCTATCAAACCGGCCTCAAAAAAAGTTCTCGCCAGATCGCCGCCGCCCATCAGGCAGATATCCTTGCCTTTTTGGGTTTTGAGCTTTTTTACGAATTCCACCGCATTATCGCTAACGATCTCGACGCCTTCATGCTCACCGGGCTTTAGCGTCCTCGAAAAAACATAGGAATTAATGCCCGCATAGGGATCGGAACTTTGTTTTTTCTTTGCGGATTTTTTTGGCGATTTTTTTGGCCGGGGATACATTTTAAGGCTGACCTCGTATGTTTTGCGGCCCATCAGCATCGCGTCAAATTTTTTCCAGTAAGTTTTCATTATTTCCGCGGCTTCGTCGCTCCACATCAGCCAATCCACGGCATCGTCTTTGCGCGCGATGTAATTATCCAGGCTGTTTGCCCCGCCAAATATTATTTTTCTCATGATCACTCCTCTAAAGTTTAAGGACTGCAAATTTATCAGACTTTAATATGTGTCTTTCAAAAGCTCACTATCAACTATGAACTGTGAACTATTAACTGTTAATCAGATAAAACAGTTAATAGTTGATAGTGAGCACGACATCACAAAATAGATGTTAATTAAAACCGCTATCATCTGTCTTGGCGTTTTTTGATATTGATATTTAACGCGCGGAGCGCAGGGTGGTACGGCAATTTGCCGGTGAGGTTTTGGTGGCTTTGCGAAATTGTTTATAAAAGCGGCTCAGATCGTTGTAACCGACGTCGTAGGAAATTGCGGCGATCTCTTCGCCGATCGAAAGTTTAAAAGTCGCTTCGGCAAGGCGGACCTGATGCAGATAGCTGCTCGGATTTAATTCATAATCGCGCTTGAACTGCCGCGATAAATGCTCGGGGCTAACCTTAAGCCGCGCGGCGATACGGGTTATCGAGGGGAATACCTGGTAGTTTTCATCGATCAGCCGTTTGGCCCCAATCGAAAGCAGAGACGGTTTTGTATTGATCGCTATTGATGTTTTATTACGAGAGGCATGCAAAATTTCGAGGGCTTGTTCGCTGCCGGTAAATTGGCCGGCAAAATCCGTTTCGAAGATCAACGCTTCTTTGGGAAAAGCAGCGGGAACATCCGTAAAACCGCCGATGCCGGTGAATTTTCCCTTCAGATCTTTGACGCGGAGTTTTACCAGCGAAAACGGCGGATAAAAAATACCGAAGCGTTTTGATCTGAGCGGGACCTTTTCGCCGTCGGAAAAGAAAAAATACTCGCCGGACTTAAGCTCCATCACCTCGAGCAGCCAGCCGGCGCCGACGACAAAGGGCGAGACGCCTTCGCCGGGGATGGATATTTCGCCGCCAATAGCGTAAGCCCCGTCAGGTAACAGTTTCATAACCTGTAAATTGTAGATCGAAAGCGGGGATTTATCTAATAATTCTGGCTTTGGCTAAAAGTCGCGGATATCGGCCACGAATTACACAAATAACACGAATAAGAATCGAGGTTTCTTACTTATCGGGAATCGGGACAAATTTCAGTTTTGGCAAAGAGATCTGCGTTTTGCGCACATCTTTTCCGTTTAGATAATCGGCCATAACCTGCTGCACGCGGCTGTCGATCAGAGTGCTTTCGTGCCCCGCATTTCCGATGACGAGATGTACGCTCCTGGTAAAGAATTTCCGTACCTCGTCGGCCTGCCACGGCGGTGTATTGTTATCCAGTTCACCGCTGACGAAAAGCGTCGGCACGGCAGTGCGGAGGGCGCTGCGGTATTCATCCCCGAGATCGACATTGTCGGTCACGCCTTCGACATTAAGAGAAGGAAAGTTCACCATGCTGCCGAGCAGGGCCGTTTTCGCTTCGCGTTCGATCCGGGCGCCGCGCTCTTTGGTAGCCCCCGAGGCAGCATCCATCATCACCGTCATCAATTGGATACCCGCGCCAAACTGGTTGTAGCGTTTTTCGGCAAATGTTTTCAGTATCGAATAATCGCCTTTATCCATCGTGTAAAACCAGGCGGGAAAGATGGGCAGATCGTTACTATCGCCAAGATCGCGCATTATCAAAAATTGTAAGCCGAATTTACTTACTTTGATGTCAACCGGTTTTCGCGTGCGGCGGTCGGTGATGGTAACGGTTGCCGGTTCTTTTTCCAGACGGTCCATTACGCGTTTTAAGGTGCCGACCAGATCGGGAACCTTACTTCCTATTTCGGGATCGGCGGCGGCGATCTGCGCCAGTTTTTTGAGCGACTTGTCGGAAGTAAACGGGAGTTTATCGGTATTATTCGGGCCTTCGGTCCCAAACAACACTACGCGGTCAAGATTTTCGCCGTGATAACGGATACAGGCGAGCGAAAGATGCGTGCCGTAGCTAAACCCGACCAGGTTTATTTTGGCTGCACCGAGAGCTTTGCGAAGGTCGTCAACGTCATGAGCGCTTTCGCGGGTGTTATAGGCCGCAATGTCTACGCCCTGCGAGCGAAAATGATCCGCTGTTTCCTTGATGCGGGTGTTGAATGTTTTTTGCGCCAGCGCCTCGTCGGCAAACATATCCGGCGGGAAAGATTCAGCGGCCGGACGGGTAAGATTTGGCTTCGAGCGCCCCACCCCGCGCTGATCGAGTAAATAGACATCGCCGACTTCCCGAAGTTTTTGAAAGGCGCGCATGTATTCCGGAACATAAGCCAATCCGATCGGCGAAGAACCGGGGCCGCCATCCAGAAATACGACGGGGTTACCCGGCTTTTCCGCGGTGCTTTTCAGCTTCAGAAACGCCAGCTCGATCAGGTTGGAATCCTTTTTGGCCCGGTTTTCGCGGACCATAAGATGGCCGAGGTCTCCCTCTACCGGTTTCCCCTCGACAGTGATCTTGAAAGGTTCAAACCAGACTTCGCCTTCTTTGCGTGCGTGCGTGTTTTCCTGCGCGCCTCCCTGCCCGTATGAAGCGTGGCACATCAGCGTCAGAAACACAGCGGCACATAAGACCAGACTTTTAATATTCATTATTATTGTCCTTTTGACAGCGAACCGTTAAGAATAAGACGTTTCAGGATCCCGCTATGTTAACACCGGAAAAATACTTTTTCTGACGTTAAAATAAGGAATCCTGCGCGAACCTTCGAACAGTTTGGCAGATTGTCGTCTCTTAAATATACGGATAGCGTTTATGGATGTTGCAAAAAAAGAAATGCTTTTGGTGCTGCGCTCTCAGACGGGCGACCGCGCGGCATTAGATGAATTGTTAAGATCGATCCAGGCGCCGCTTTACCGCTATATTTTTCGTTTGACCGGCCGCCAAGACCTGGCTGAAGATATTTTACAAGACGTGTTTCTTATCATTTACCGAAAGATCGGCTGGCTCGATGCGCCCGAGGTTTTTCAGGCATGGGCTTACCGGATCGCTTCGCGCGAGGCCTTCCGGCATTTGAAGAAAGAAAAGAAGTGGCGGGAACAGGTCAGAGACGAGGAAATTCTCGGAGCGCTGCCGGCCGGAGATGAAAAGCCGGCGTATGAACCCGAATTGGTGGAAAAGATCCCCGCATTTCTTTCCGAAGTCTCGCCGGCCAGCCGGGCGGTCTTAATTCTTCACTATTTGAATGAAATGTCTTTGAGCGAGGTGGCGGAAATATTAGGGATCACAACGGGCACCGCGAAATCACGCCTGGCGTATGGACTGGAAACAATGCGAAAGCTGATCAAAAAGGAGAAATGAAAGATGGCAGACAAAAGTATGAAAAAGTGGATCATTATTTTCGCTGTCGTTGAGGCGTTAGTGCTGGGTGCGATCGTTATTTATGTCATTTTCTATAAATAAAGCAAGGAGATACTATGTCGGACAAATTAGATGAAATTCGCGAAAAAACTCTCGCTCAAATAGAAAAAACCGAGCGAAATTATAAGCTGGCGTTCATCGGGGCCGCGGCTGTAGAATTGGCTTTCTTTGCCGCGTATTTGCTGTTGGCGGATTTTTCCAATCGCCTGCACGTACTTTTATTGCTGGTAACCGTAGCCATCTACACCGTTACCGCTTTTGGCTTGCTGGCGTTGGGGGCGCATATCAATCGCAGCACGTTACGGGTTTTAAGAGCGATAGAACGTTTTGGAAACGACTAAAAAATAAACCTTTTCCCCGGTTTTTTCGTAACTTACAACGGCAAAAGTATCTATATAACCGGATAAAATAAAATATGAATAAAAGCATCTTTACGCGCTATTTTCTTACCCTAACACTCTTATTTTCAATGTTTGCGGCGTTCCTGCCGCAGCCCGGACAGGCCCAGACGGCCGCCGCCCCCGCTGCGCAAACCGCTTCCGATCTGCAAACGAAGCTTGCGGGGATCGAAGAAAAGGTTGAAAAACGCCGCAAAGAACTCGGTATCCCGGGAATGTCGCTGGTCATTGTAAAAGACGACCAGATCATTTATATGAAAGGGCTGGGGTATAAAGATTTTGAAAAACAGATCGCGGTCACGCCCGACACGCAGTTTGCGATCGGCTCGGCCACCAAAGCTTTTACCGCGCTGACCGCGCTGATGTCCGTTGATGAAGGCAAGCTTTCTCTGGACGATTCGCCAAAAAAATACCTGCCCTATTTTAAGATCAACAATCCGGACATCGATTCGAAGATCACCGTGCGCGATCTGATGTGCCACAGCTCGGGCCTTAACCGCACCGACCTGGCCATGATCACCGGAAAATTGACGCGCCAGGAATTGATCCAGGTTGCGGGCGAAGCAAAACCCGTCGCGGGCCTGCGCGAAAAATTCATGTACCAGAACCTGATGTTCACCGCGGCCGGAGAGATCGTCGCGACGGTGCAGAAAGAGCCCTGGGAAAAATTTATTCCCGAAAGAATATTTAAACCGCTGGGGATGAAAAACAGCTCGCTCTCGATGAAGCAGATGGAAAAAGTAAAAGATTTTTCCTATGGCTATCAATACAACTTTGACACGAAAGAAACACAGCGGCTGCCATTTCGCGATATCGATCAGGTCGCGCCCGCGGGCTCGATAAATTCTTCGGCAAGAGACATGGCTGAGTGGCTGCGGTTTGTCTTAAACGGCGGCACGGTGAATAACAAACCTCTTGTTTCAGCGCAAAACTACCAGGAATGGACCAAGCCGCAAATGAAGATAGGCGGCACGTCGTCTTACGGGCTGGGGTGGTTTCTGCAGGAATGGAACGGGCTGAAAGTGGTCCAGCACGGCGGCAATATCGATGGATTTAATTCGCTGGTGGCGATGATCCCGGAAAAGAAACTGGGATTTGTCATGCTGACAAATGTTTCCGGGTCGCCGCTGGGCGGTGAGCTGATGCAGATCGTCTGGAAAGGAATTCTGGGAGAGAAAACGCCGGAAGATTCAGGCAAGCTGCCGCTGAAAACAATGGAAAGAATGGCGGGCAGGTACCGCTTTGCCGAAGCCAAAATGGATGTCGAGGTAAAGATCGAGGGAGATCATATGACCTTGAATGTGCCGGGACAGCCTGCTTACACGCTGGAAAGATTCGCGCCGCGCCAGTTCAAATTGGGCGGAGCGCCGGATGGGTTTGCGGTCAAATTCAATCCCGAACAGGGCGACGCAACCGAACTCTACCTGCAGCAGCCGCAGGGAAATTACACCCTGCCGCGGATAAAAGATGACGGCAGCGTGGGGGTGACCACACCTTCGGGGCCAAATCCCGCAAAAGAATTGATCGGCAAATATGAGGGAGCAACCGGGCGCTCGGTCGAGATAAAAGACGAGGCCGGCAAGATCTCGCTGGTGGTCCCGGGACAGCAGCCCTACGAATTAAAAGAAAAGGCCAAAGACCTTTACAGCTCGATCCCGCTGCCGGACGAGTACGGCCTGAAAGTTACGCGCGCGGCGGACGGCAAGCTCGAAGGCATCGAGATGGTCCAACCTACCGGCAACGTTAAATTTAAATACACGGGCGTTAAGGAAGCGCCGAAGATCACGTCAGATGAATTGATGGCAAAGGTTGTCGAAGCATCGGGCGGGGAAACGAATTGGCGGAAGCTTAGTTCGCGCGTCAGCACTTTTGAAATGGACCTGGAAAACGAAGGCGTCAAAGGCCACGGAATTATCTATGCCAAGGCGCCGAATAAAACCGCAACGCTCACGACCATGACCGCCCTCGGTAAAGACATCGCCGACGGATACGAATATTTTGACGGCACCGGCGGCCAGGAGTACTATTCGTTCGCCCCGGTGTCGGCCTACGCCGGCAAACGATTGGAAGACGCCAAATTAGGTGCGGATTTTTATTCGCTGCTGGATTGGAAAACAAGCTTCAAGAAGATCCAGGTGGTCGATATCGCCAAGGTCGGCGGCGAGGAATGCTACGTTGTTTCCTTCGAACCGGAAAAAGGAACGAAATTTACCGAGTATTACTCGACCAAGTCTTTCCTGCTGCTCAAACACGATGGCGTCCAGCCGTCTAGCACGAGCAGTATCGAATATCCCTTTACCATCACGTTTTCCGATTACCGCGATGTCGATGGCGTAAAACTGCCGTTTAGAACGGTGAACTCTTCGCCTTCGAGCGGCAACATCGTAACGACCGTTAAAGAAGTGAAACACAACGTAGAGATCAAAGACGATGTGTTTAAGCTGAAGAAAATGTAGGCGTGATAGGCGATACGTAATACGCGATACGTTTGGTGTGGTTCGTGGTTAATTTATTTTAGCCACGAATTACACAAATTACACGAATTAAGCGTCCAGCGCTACGGTTTGGATAAAACTCGGCGCTAAAGCCGCCTCGCTGTGATCAAACACGGCGTCGAGTTCTTTTTCGACGCTGCCGTGGCCGGGCGGGATCTTTTTCACCAGCGGCTCGAAATTTTTGAAATCATACAATTCGTTATCCAGCAGGTGCGAGCCCGTGACGTTCGTGAGCGCGGTGAGGATGGTGCTGCGAATGTGCGGGATCTCTTTTTCCAGTTCGGCGACGATCTCTTTGACGCGGGCGCGTTTTAAATTCGGCTGCGAGCCGCAGAGGTTGCAGGGGATGATCGGAAACTGCATCTCATCGGAAAATGCCGCGAGGTCTTTTTCCTTTGAATAGCAAAGCGGGCGGATCACCGTGTTGCGTTTGTCGTCCGAACGCAGGATCGGCGGCATCGCCTTCAACTGCCCGACAAAGAATAAATTCAGCAAAAAGGTGGCGATCACGTCATCAGAATGATGGCCGAGCGCGATCTTGGTGCAGCCTTCTTCGACCGCGATGTTGTACAAAATGCCGCGCCGCAGACGCGAGCAGACTGAGCAGAAAGTTTTTCCTTCGGGAACCAGCCGCGTGACGATCGAATACGTATCTTCTTCGACGATGCGGTAATTAACGCCGATACCATCCAGGTATTCCGGCAGCACGTGCCCGGGAAAACCGGGCTGTTTCTGGTCAAGATTGACGGCCAATATCTCGAATTTCACCGGCGCGCGTTTTTGCACGTCCAGCAGCAGATTCAGCAATGAATAGCTGTCTTTGCCGCCGGATAGGCAGACCATTACCCGGTCGCCTTGCTCGATCATGTTAAAATCCCGAATGGCGCGGCCCATCTGGCGTAATAATTTGGTCTTTACTTTGCTTTCCGTAAACAATTTTATACTCCTGAAACGTTTAAAAATGGCAGGAAATATATTTTTTTGCAAATAGGCCGGTCTTGACCTATTATGTCTGCAAAGTTTAAGCGGCCCAATTTCCATAGACCGTAACCCTAAAAAATTAAACCGGCAGAACCTTGTTCTGCTCCCCAAAAGCTATATGAAAAAACGTATTTTATTGTATTTTATCGCGCTCGGCTCTTTTGCTCCTGCAATTTTCGCGCAAGATCCGCAGCCCCAGGAAACACCCCGCGTCGTCGGGGAAGTGACGGTGACGGCCAAGAATGCCAACGCCGACCCTCTCTATAAAGAGCTCAAGGTCAGGTCACTCGAACCCGGTTCTTTCTCAGATTGCGTCCTGGTCACCAATCTAACGCTTAAGAAAGATCGCGGCACATTCGTCTTTAAGGGCGGCGAGATATGTTTTCTGGCGCCGGTCAAGGGACGCCACACAGGCGCGGTATTTATCGGAGACGGCGAATTTCATCTGACGCCGCCGAACGAAACGGAAAAGAAAAGCATTTCCATTTTTATCGAAGCCGGCGAAGTAAATGAACAATTTGCCCAACTGGTAATGATGTTCACGGATAAGACGGTGGAGGAGATAAAAAGTTCTCCTAATGCGAAAGCCGGCGACAGCGCCGCCGCCGGCGGGCGCGCCCGCGATCTCTTTCGCGATAAAGAGACGCTGCTGAAAAGGCAGTTTCGATACAACATGTCATCCCGTATTCTGGCCGATCTTTATACGCCTGACCGCCCCGGTTTTTTCATCTCTTTTATCGACGGCAAAAGTTACGGGAAACTTGTTTATGCCATCGACCCTTTGGGAATACCCGAGGTCTATCCGGAGCAGGTGCAGTTGCTTAGTTACGCAGAGAATACCGGCGGCATATGGACGGCTTTCCATCTGCAGGAAGAATATGCCAAAGGCACCGCGAATAGCTGGACCGACCGCCGTATTTACGACATCACCAAACACGAGATCGATACCACCATTCAGGGAACAAAACTGATCGTTAAAGATGTGCTTACCATGCAAATGCGGGCCGCCAATATACAGTTCATCCCCTTCGATCTTTTCCGCAGCCTGCGGGTCAAAAGCGTCCGTACCGAGGATAACACCGAGCTCGACTTTATCCAGGAAAGCAAGGATGAAGACGCGGATTTCGGAGTCATCCTGCCAAAAGCCCCGGAGCCGGGGAAACCCTTTAAATTGACGTTCGAATACGAAGGTTCCGAGGCCCTGCGCCTGGCCGGCAAGGGCAACTATATATTACTGCCGCGCTCAACCTGGTACCCGAATAATCCGAACACCGCCTTTGGCGACCGGGCGGAATTCGATCTTACTTTTCGCTATCCGAAAAAATTCCTCCTGATCGCCACCGGTAACCGCGTCGGAGCGGAAGAAGTGGCCGGCGATCTGAAAGTGTCCAAATGGTCCACGGAGGGAACGAACCTGGCAGTGGCGGGATTTAACTATGGCGATTTCAAACAAACCGACGTGGCTGACGACGTCACCGGGCTCGCCCTGGAAGTATTTGCCAATCGTGAGCTTCCGGATGAGATGAAAGCAATTCAGGTGCAGGTCGAACAGGCCGAAAGCGCCGGGGCCGTGACCGGCACGACCTTTGGATCGATGAGCACCAGCGCCGGCGCTAAAATGGTGCTGACCGAGGCGCAGAACGCCGTCCGCATCTACAGCAATTTTTTTGGAAAGCTGCCTTATAAGCGGGTTGCCATGACCCAGCAGCCGGCGGGATTTTTCGGGCAGGCGTGGCCGACCCTCGTTTTTATGCCTTACTTTGCCTTTATGGGCGAAACGCACCGGACCCAGTTGTTCGGTATTCGCGGCGGCACAGACGGTTTCTGGCGTGAAGTGGCCGCCCACGAGGTTGCTCATCAATGGTGGGGGCACACGGTCGGGTGGACGAGCTATCACGACCAGTGGATGAGCGAAGGATTTGCCCAGTTTTCGACCGCGCTTTTTATTCAATATGTTAAAAAAGACGTCAACAAGTTCAATGATTTCTGGGAAGACCAGCGAAAGCAGATCACAGAAGCCACGCCGGCGACCAAAGGCAAAAAACCTTATACAGTCGGGCCGGTTACCCAGGGCTATCGCCTGAACACGGCCAAGACCGGCGCCATCGCCCAATCAATGATCTATCCGAAAGGCGCTTATATCCTGCACATGCTGAGAATGATGATGTTCGATCATAAGGGCGGCACCGGCGATTCTAATTTCCGCAAAATGATGAACGACTTTATCAAGACCCACTATAACCAGGACGTTTCCACCGAAGATTTCAAACGCATTGTCGAAAAACACGTCACGCCGGAAATGAATGTGACGGGCGACGGCAAAATGGATTGGTTCTTTGACAGTTGGGTATATGGCGCGGACATTCCGGAACTTAAGATCGACTACACGGTGAGCAACGGGCCTGACGGTAAAACCATTTTCAATGGAAAGATCACCCAGGCCGGCGTATCAAAGGATTTTGTCTCGCTAATGCCGCTCTATATGGATTTCGGGATCGGGCTGAAATATATCGGCCGGATCGCGATCAAGGGCAATTCCACGCTGGAAATGAACAATATTGCGCTGCCCTCGGCGCCCAAAAAAGTGGCGGTCGATGCCTTTAAAGATATTCTGAACACCAGGATCACGGTGAACGGAAAGTAAAATTGGCTTAGCCTATAAAGTCCTTTTTATTAAGAAAGTCGTTAACCTGGGAGCGCCGGTGTCCCGCCGGCTTGGATCGCGCGGCGATCTAAAAAGCCTTTATGAATACGCCCGTTAGCGTGACTGGAGTCACGCTTGCCGGCGAGACGCAGGCGCTCCCAGGTATGCGCGCGCTTTTCAAATTAAAGACTTTATGGGCAAAGCCAGTAAAATTTATCATCAACCAGGATAGTTCCACGATCTGCCGTCACTTCCGCATAACACCGGCGTGACGGCAGATCCGCGGCCTCTCATAACCCAGCCATAATCAACCGTAACCAGCCAGGATCGCGGGAAACCTTTTTGCAAAAATAGCCGTACTAAGACCTATTATCTGAGCTAATTTACCAGGGCTATTCTCTTCCCTTTAAATACCAGCCTGTTACCTTTTTCAGCGTTATGAAGAACTCAATTTTATTCTGCTTGTTGGTTTTGGCTGTTTATTCGACGTCCGTGTCCGCGCAGGACCCGGAGCCTACGGGTACGCCGCGAATAGTGGGCGAAGTCACCGTTACGGCCAAGGAAGCCAATTCCGACCTGGTCTACAAGGAACTGAAGGTTAATTCGCTGGACCGGAATTCTTTTGCCGACTGTGTTGCCGTCAATAACCTGAGCATGAAAAAGGACCGCGGAATTTTTGTCTTTAAGAGCGGCGATATATGCTTTCGCACCCCTGTCAGAGGCCGCAATATCGGCGCGGTTTTCATCGGTGACGGCGAATTTTATCTGACACCGCCAAATGAGATCGAAAAGAAAAGCCTTACGATCTTTATTGAAACGGACGAGGTAAAAGAGCGATTCGGCGAGCTGGTAATGATCTTTACCGACCAGACCGAAGACGAGATCAAGAATTCACAGAACGCAAAACCCACCAGTACTTCGTTGGCCGGCGAAGCCCGCGACCTGTTTCGCGTCAAGGAAGCACTGCTGAAAAAACACTTTCACCACAATATCTCCTCGCGTATTCTGGCCGATCTTTATGCTCCGGAGCGCCCCGGCTTTTTCACCGCATTTATTAACGGTAAGGAGCACGACAACCTCGTCTATACTATCGATCCGCTGGGGATCGCGGAGGTTTATCCCGAACAAGTCGAGCTGCTCAGCTACAGTGACACTACGGGCGGTATTTGGACCGCTTTTCATTTACAGAGCGAATACGAAAAGGGTACGGCCAATAGCTGGACCGATCGACGGCTTTACGATATCACCAGGCACGAACTCGAAACTACTATTTCCGGGACGCGCCTGATAGTTAAAGACGTTATGACCTTACAGACGCGGGTGCCTCAGATCAGATTTCTGCCCTTCGATCTTTATAGCGCAATGCGGGTCCGGAACGTACGAGGCGGGGACAATTCCGAATGGGATTATGTTCAGGAAAAGAAAGACGAAGACGCGGATTTCGGCGTGATACTGCCGCAGCCCATGGAACCGGGCAAGCCCTTTCAGATCACGGTGGAGTATGACGGCGTCGATACGCTGATCGAGTCAGGCGCGGGAAACTTCTTATTACGACCGGATGCGCGCGGAACCTGGTATCCCAATAATCCCAACACCGCCTTTGGCGATCGAGCGAAATTCGACCTGACATTTCATTTTCCGAAGAGCTTTACGCTCATTGGCGTCGGCAGCCGGGTAGGCGATGAGCAGATCGCGGGAGATCGGAAAACGTCTAAGTGGACATCGGGCGATAAAGAGCTGGTGACGGCGGCATTCAACTACGGCGATTTCAAGCTGACGGAGATCCGTGATGATAATGCCGGTTACAATATCGAGGTCTATGCCAATAAAGAACTTCCGGCGCCGCTCAAACTAATGCAGCACCGTAATGACCTAAGCGACTTTGTGCTCGGCGGCGATGGCGAGCATTTTGCTCCGGAGCGCGGTATAGGCTCTCTTAACACAACGCGCGGGAACAAGATGATCCTGACCGAGGCGCAAAATGCCATGCGCATTTATAACAACTACTTTGGAAAGAACAGCTATGACCGGTTGGCGATAGCCCAGCAGCCGACGTTCGGTTCCGGCCAAACGCCGCCGACGCTTGTCTACCTTCCCTACGCGGTATTCATGGATATTACCCACCGGACCACCTTCATGGGCAGGCGTATCAGCACACAATCTTTCTGGCAGGAAATTACTCCGCGTGAAGTGGCGCGTCAGTGGTGGGGACAGTTGGGATGGACCAGCTATCACGACCGGTGGATGAGCGAAGGTTTTACCCAGTTCGCAACCTCGCTTTACATTCAGTTTACGAATAAAGACAGCTCCACATTTAACAATTTCTGGGAAAATCAGCGTAAAAGAATAGTTGAGGCCGGGCCGCTTACCAAAGAGAAAAAGCCTTATAAGATCGGGCCCGCGATACAAGGTTATCGCCTCAATTCCCCCAAGACAGGCGGCGCCGGATACATCTCGGTATATTTCAAGGGCGCCTACATCCTGCAGATGATCAGGATGATGATGTTCGACCATAAAGGCGGCACGGAAGACGAGCGCTTCAAAGCTATGATGACCGACTTCATCAAATCTCACGAAACCCAAGATATTTCGACCGAAGACCTTAAAAAGATCACCGAGAAATACATTACGCCGCAGATGAATGTGACCAAAAACGGCAAAATGGATTGGTTCTTTGACCAGTGGGTCTACGGCACGGAGATCCCGGAATTCAAGCTTACATATGAAACTTCCACGAGCAATGGTAAGGCCGTGTTTAACGGCAAACTGACCCAATCCGGTGTCTCGGACGGCTTTGCGTCGGTGGTGCCGCTCTATATGGATTTTGGCCAGGGCTGGAAATACGTCGGCCGGATAACCATCATCGGCAACAATACGATGGACCTGAGTAATATCAAGCTTCCATCGGCGCCGAGAAGGGTTTCGGTCGATGTTTATAAGGACATTTTACATACCAATATCGAAATAAACGGAAAGTAAAAATTATGGCTTTGCCTCTAAGGTCATAAATTGCGGCGGCTTTAGCCGGTAAAGGTTTAGAATCTAAACCCGCGGCTCTTTCCCCATCTCAGGCCACCTGAAAGCATAGCTCAGCCGGAAAATTTAGCCGTTACGAGATTTGAGGCAATCAGGGTTTACGCGTTGATTTGAATAATAGCAAACAGGAAGAAGAAACCCCTCGCTACCGCTTCGGGTTCTGACCTCATGGCGATGGCCGGCCTTTCATTTACAGGCAAAAAGAGACTTTAGGGACAAAGCTAAAAATCATAAAAAATAATGGAACCTTTTCCGGGCGGCGAAGTGTAAGAGGCAGGATAAGTGTATTCCGTTTGACACTTCGTGTTATCAAAAACTTAACTTTTCTTTAAAAGCAAGAAAATTGTAGACACCGGCAGAGGCTATTTCGTATGATTTAGCTAATGCAAGAGGTCTTTTAGGCGAATTTTGCCTTTCTTGTTCAAACAACATAATAGGTCAGGAATCACATTCCTAAAATTTGAATTCAAATTACGAGAATCCTGCGGGCACCGTCCTGTCAGAGTTCAAGGGAGAGGTATCGAAAAGCAAATGATTAGAATGGGAAAAAGTTCGAAATATGAGGATCCGTCGGAAAAGGCTCGGCCCCAGGAGACTTTTAACAACACCAACGGAAGTTTGTATGCAACAGAGTCGGTCTTACGGACCGATGGAAAAGTGGTGTCGGAGAGCGAGTCTATGGCACGTGATATAAAAGAAGGCCGCCTGAGCGGCTACGTCGGCAATGGCACGACGCTCACCGGCGAAACCAGTTTTCAATCGATGTTAAGGGTGGACGGCCATCTCACTGGTAAAGTTCACTCGGAAAAAGGCACGCTGATAATCGGTACGGACGGGCAGGTAGACGCGGATATCGAAGTGATGTCGGCGGTGGTCAACGGAACGGTCAATGGCGATATTACCGCTGCGGAAAAAATAGAACTCGGCCGCGCGGCCAAGGTGGTGGGGAATCTCACCGGCCCGCAGGTCGTGATCGAACCGGGTGCTATTTTTGAGGGAAGCTGCCACATGCTGAAAGCGCGCGATGCCCGGGATGAACGCGAAGCTCAATCGCGCAGCTACATCCACACAAGCAATCCGCCGGTGTCGTATGAAGAGCCGGTTGCGGATACCTCTTCGCTAAGCAGCGATACCGAAGACGAGACAGAGGAAGCTCTGGCGTCCAGCGTAGTGCTGTAAGACAAAAAACGAAATACATCCAACGAAGGCGTGAGTTTTGAAAACGTATGTTCAAAATTCACGCCTTTGGTTTTTACATATCAACCTGGGAGTGCGGTCGTCCCGCCCCGCAAAGATCGCGCAGCGATCTAAACCTTTTACTTAAAACTATTCAGCGCGATGAATCGCGCTTGCGGGCGGGACGACCGCGCT